>NZ_CP192030.1:0-4800000 GCF_050942935.1 Dactylosporangium sp. CA-233914
GTGACGGACACCGACCTCGCAGCGATCTGGCATGCAGCGACGAACCAGCTCGCCGACGGGCTCGACTCGGCGCAGCAGCGGGCGTACCTGCGCATGACCCGGCTGCGGGCGATCGTCGAGGACACCGCGCTGCTGTCCGTGCCCGACCCGTACTCGCGCGACATGATCGAGAGCCGGCTCCGCCCGGTCATCACCGAGGCGCTCTCACACCTGCTCGGCCGGCCCATCCAGGTCGCCGTGACCGTCCGCCCGCCCGAGGACGCGCCCTCGCTGCCGGCCCCGTCCGCCTCCCACTGGTCCAACGGCGCGTCGGCGTCGCTGCGCGAGCCGGGCCCGAGCCCGATGGAGCAGACATCGCTCGAGCTGCCGGCGGACACCCGAGGCCATGAGGTGTACCGCGGGCACGCCGAGGTACACCGTCCGGAGCACGACCGCCTGTTCGACCTTCCGGGCGACAACAACAAGCCGGCCGACTCCTGGCGGTCCGAGAGCAAGCCTCCAGACTCCTGGCGGAGCGAATACTCCGGGACCGCGGTGGAGGCGGCCGCGTCCGAGGCCGGCCGCTTCAAGCAGTACGACCGCAACGACCCGCCCCTGGACGAGTTGCCGCCGCCGCGCCCGTCGACGCCGGGCACCGGCCGCGAGGACCGCCGGGGCGCGACCACGCCGGCCGGGGACTCGGCGGGAAACCGGCTCAACCCGAAGTACACCTTTGAGACCTTCGTCATCGGCGCGTCCAACCGTTTCGCGCACGCCGCGTCGGTCGCCGTCGCCGAGTCGCCGGCCAAGGCCTACAACCCGCTGTTCATCTACGGCGGCTCGGGGCTGGGCAAGACGCACCTGCTGCATGCGATCGGGCAGTACGCCACGATGCTGGGCAACGCGCGGTTCGTGCGGTACGTGTCGACGGAGGAGTTCACCAACGACTTCATCAACTCCCTGCGCGACGACAAGACGCAGGCCTTCCAGCGCCGCTACCGCGACGTCGACATCCTGCTGATCGACGACATCCAGTTCCTGGAGACCCGCGAGCGCACGCAGGAGGAGTTCTTCCACACCTTCAACACGCTGCACAACGCGAACAAGCAGATCGTCATCAGCTCCGACCGCTCGCCGCGGCAGCTGGCCACGCTCGAGGACCGGCTCCGCACGCGGTTCGAGTGGGGCCTGCTCGCCGACATCCAGCCGCCGGACCTCGAGACGCGCATCGCGATCCTGCAGAAGAAAGCGGCCCAGGAGCGGCTGTTCGCGCCGCCGGACGTGCTGGAGTTCATCGCGTCGCGAATCGCCTCGTCCATCCGCGAGCTGGAGGGTGCGCTCATCCGGGTCACGGCGTTCGCCAACCTGACCCGCTCGCCGGTCGAGCTCAGCCTCGCCGAGGAGGTCCTGCGTGACTTCATCCCGGACGGCTCCGGGCCGGAGATCACCGCGGACCAGATCATGGCCTCGACAGCGGACTACTTCGGGGTGAGCCTGGAGGACCTGCGCGGGCACAGCCGCTCGCGGGTGCTGGTGAACGCGCGCCAGGTGGCGATGTACCTCTGCCGCGAGCTGACCGAACTCTCCCTGCCCCGCATCGGGCAGGCCTTCGGCGGCCGCGACCACACCACCGTCATGCACGCCGACCGCAAGATCAGGCAGCAGATGGCCGAGCGGCGTTCGCTCTACAACCAGATCGCCGAGCTGACGAACCGCATCAAGCAGACGACCTGACGGGCGCGAACCCGAGCCTTTTCCACAGGATCCGTTCGTCCACCGGCGTTGATCACAGGGTGTGGACAACGGGTTTTCCACCGGTGTCACAGCTAGCCTGACCTGGTACTAGTCGCCATGTGGCCCCAAGTTATCCACACGCTGTACACAGGCGATCCACAGGCTCGGGCAATCCCGGCGGCGATGGTTGTCCACAGTATCCACACGCTGTCCACAGAAAACCTGTGGATAACTTCGTTTGTGCCAAATTCCGAGGGTGAGTGACCGGGTGACTACGGATTGCCCACAAGCGTTACCCACAGGCTGTGGATAACTTCTGGGGATTTCGTGTGGAAGACATGTGGATGTATCCGAAGAGTGACTCGACAGCTACTTAACGTGAGCAAACTTCGGGCCATACGTTATCCACAGAAGTGGAAAAACCCTGGGGATTACCGGTGGACAGCCTGTGGACAACGCCTGTGGATAACCCGTTGTCCACAATCCACAGGGTTGTATCCACCGCTCCATGCACAGCTCATCCAAAGGGTGACAAGTGCCTTGAGCTGCGAAAACGAGGGATATCCACAGTTTCCACACCACCTATGATTACGAAGGTAAGTTCTTTTAAGAAGAGAGAAAAAGCAATCATCGGTTGGTGGACAAGTTCGGGCCGCCGGACTCGGCGGGGTCGGTGCACGATCCGTGCCGGGAGGCCCTAAGGTTCGATGAGCGAGCCTGACCGGACGAGCCGAGACCGCAGGCCACCGCTCGACGAAGCTCCCATGCACATCGGCGAGAATCGGACCCACAGCACCCGACGCGGCATCGGCGCCTGCCGCCAGGACGTACGCCCCGGAGCGAAAACCCGGCGGCTGCGGGACCTGGCGCGCGACGAGCGGCGAACATGTAGTACCGAAGAGAATGCGGGAGGACCGCGATGAAGTTCCGAGTCGAGCGCGACGCGCTCGCCGATGCCGTCGCCTGGACGGCCAAGAGCCTGCCCAGCCGCCCCTCGGTGCCAGTTCTCGCCGGCGTCCTGCTGCGCGTCGCCGACGGCCGTCTGCAGGTGTCCGGCTTTGACTACGAGGTCTCCAGCCAGGTCACCGTCGAGGTCCAGGCCGATGCCGACGGCGCCACGCTGGTGTCTGGCCGATTGCTCGCCGAGATCACCAAGGCGCTGCCGGCCAAGCCGGTCGACGTCGCCGCGGTCGGGGCGCACGTCGAGATCACCTGCGGCAGCGCGCGCTTCACGCTGCCGACGATGCCCGTCGAGGACTACCCGACCCTGCCGGAGATGCCCGAGTCCGCGGGCAGTGTCGAGTCGGCCGTGTTCGCCGGCGCCGTGGCCCAGGTCGCCATCGCCGCCGGTCGCGACGACACCCTGCCGATGCTGACCGGCGTGCGGATCGAGATCGAGGGCACCAAGCTCACGCTGCTGGCGACCGACCGCTACCGGCTGGCCGTACGCGAGCTGATGTGGCACCCGGACGAGCCCGACATGAGCCTCGCCGCCCTGGTGCCCGCCCGCACCCTGGACGACACCGCGAAGACCCTCGGCCCGCTCGGTGGCCAGGTGTCGGTCGCGCTGTCGCGGGGCAAGATCGGCGAGGGCATGATCGGCTTCGCCGGCGGGTCCCGCCGCACGACGTCGCGCCTGCTCGACGGCGACTTCCCGAAGGTCCGGGCCCTGCTGCCGGACACTCACAACGCGCAGGCACGGGTCCCGGTCGCGGCACTCAACGAGGTGGTCCGGCGCGTCGGCCTGGTGGCCGAGCGCCAGACGCCGGTGCGGCTGTCCTTCAGCACCGACGGTCTGGTCGTCGAGGCGAGCGGCAGCGAGGACGCGAAGGCCAGCGAGGCGATGGACTGCCAGTACGAGGGCGAGCCGATGACGATCGCCTTCAATCACCAGTACCTGCTCGACGGCCTCAAGGCCCTCGATGCCCCGATCGCCGTTCTGTCGTTCACCGACCCGAAGAAGCCTGCGGTCATGTCCCCGGCCAAGGATGATGGAGAAATCATCCCTGGGTACTGGTACTTGATCATGCCGGTTCGCATCGGCAGCTGATTCGGAGGCACCACAAATGCAGCTCGGTCTCATCGGCCTGGGCAGGATGGGCTTCAACATGCGCGAACGGCTGCGCGCCGCCGGGCATGAGGTCATCGGTTACGACCACCACCCGGACGTCACCGATGTGGCGTCCCTGAACGAACTCGTCGAGAAGCTCGCCGCGCCGCGCGTGGTGTGGATCATGGTCCCGGTGCAGTTCACCGAGCCCACCATCGACGAGCTCGCGGGCCTGCTGTCGTCCGGTGACATCGTGATCGACGGCGGCAACTCGCGATTCAGCAACGACAAGCCGCGGGCGGAGCGGCTCGGCGCCAAGGGCATCGGCTATCTCGACGTGGGCGTCTCCGGCGGCATCTGGGGCCGGACCAACGGCTACGCGCTCATGGTCGGCGGCGAGAAGAAGTACGTCGAACACTGCATGCCGATCTTCGAGGGCCTCAAGCCGGCCGGCGAGTTCGGCTTCGCCCACGCCGGCGGCCCGGGTGCCGGGCACTACGCGAAGATGGTCCACAACGGCATCGAGTACGGCATGATGCACGCCTTCGCCGAGGGCTACGAGCTGCTCGAGGCGTCGGAGTACGTCGACAACATCCCCGAGGTCATCAAGAGCTGGCGGGCCGGCTCGGTCGTGCAGTCGTGGCTGCTGGACCTGCTCGACCGCGCGCTGGACGAGGACCCGGACCTCGCCGGCATCAAGGGCTACGCCGACGACACGGGCGAGGGCCGCTGGACCGTCGAGGAGGCCATCCGCCTCGCCGTGCCCATGAACGTGATCGCCGCCTCGCTGTTCGCCCGCTTCGCCTCGCGCCAGGACGACTCGCCGGCCATGAAGGCCGTCGCCGCGCTGCGCAACCAGTTCGGCGGCCACGCGGTCAAGAAGGACTGAGTTTTGTACGTCCGGGGCCTGGAGCTCGTCGATTTCCGCAGCTACGAGCGGGTGGTCGTCGAGTTCGGCCCCGGGCCGTGCGTGCTCGTCGGGCCAAACGGCGTCGGCAAGACCAACCTCGTCGAGGCCCTCGCCTACGTGGCGACCCTGGAGTCGCACCGGGTCGCCACCGACGCGCCGCTGGTGCGCTTCGGCGCCGGCCGCGCCGTCGTCCGCTGCGCCGTCGTCCACGACGAGCGCGAGCTGCTGATCGAGCTCTCGATCGAGCCGGGGCGCGCGAACAAGGCGCGCCTGGGCCGCTCGCCCGTCACCCGGACGCGCGACATTCTCGGCGCGCTGCGCCTGGTGCTCTTCGCCCCCGAGGATCTCTCGCTGGTTCGCGGAGACCCTTCAGAGCGGCGGCAGTACCTCGATGAGCTGCTCGTCGCCCGCCAGCCCCGCTTCGCGGGCGTGCGCTCCGACTATGACCGGGTGCTCAAGCAGCGCAACGCGCTCCTGCGCAGCTCGTACCTGGCCCGCAAGACCGGCGGCAGCCGCGGCGGCGACCTGTCGACCCTGAACGTGTGGGACACGCACCTGGCGCGCCACGGGGCCACGCTGGTGCGCGCCCGGCTCGATCTCGTCGAGGCGCTCGCGCCGCACGTGGCCAAGGGGTACTCCGCGGTCAGCGCCAGCCGCTCCGACGCGCGGATCGCCTACAACGCGTCGTTCCCGCTCGGTGACGACCTCGAGGCGGCGCTGCTGGAGGCGCTGACGCAGGCGCGGCAACAGGAGATCGAGCGTGGCGTGACGCTGGCCGGGCCGCACCGCGACGAGCTCACGCTGACCCTCGGCGAGCTGCCGGCGAAGGGCTACGCGAGCCACGGGGAGTCCTGGTCGTTCGCGCTGTCGCTGCGGCTGGCGGCGTACGAGCTGCTGCGCGACGACGGCGTCGAGCCGGTCCTGATCCTCGACGACGTGTTCGCCGAGCTCGACGCCGGACGGCGGGACCGGCTCGCCGGGCTGGTCGGCGGGGCGAGCCAGGTGATCGTGACCTGCGCGGTGGAGAATGATGTGCCGTCGGCCCTGCGCGGGGCGCGCTTCGAGGTCGGCGGGGGTGAGGTGCGACGTGTCTAACAATTCCGATAATTCCGAACAGACCGGGCCGGAGCTGGCCCGGGCCGCGGTTGAGGCCGCGCTGGCGAAGCACCGCGCGAAGCCGCGCCGGAAGCCCGTTGTCGACGGGCAGACGCGCCGGCGGGGCGGGTACACCGGACCGGGCCCGGACCCCCGCGATCCGCAGCTGTTCGGCAACGTCCTCGAGCGCCTGGTCAAGCAGCGCGGCTGGGCGCGGCCGAAGGCCGAGGCGCGCATCTTCGGCGAGTGGGACAAGGTGGTCGGCGCCGACATCGCCGCCCACAGCCGCCCGCTCAAGCTGGAGGACGGCGAGCTGACCATCGAGGCCGAGTCGACGGCGTGGGCCACCCAGCTGCGCATGCTGGCCGCCCGCATGCTGGCCGGCATCGCGCGTGAGGTCGGCCACAACGTGGTGAAGCGGCTGCACATCCACGGCCCGAGCACGCCGTCGTGGAGCAGCGGGCCGCGGCGCATCCGGGGGCGAGGGCCCCGGGACACGTACGGCTAAAAGTCCGCGTAGACCGCGAAGCCGCGGTTGGCGCAGCGGCGGTAGAACTTGGCCAGCACGTCGAGCTCGGAGATGGAGTACGACCACTGCGGCGCGTTGCCGGCGTCGTCCCGCAGCGCGTCGAGCCGGCTCTGCAGCCACCGCAGCTGCTGCTCGGCGAGGCGGGAGCCCTCCAGCGCCTTGCGCAGCACCGCGCTCACGGTCTCGAAGGTGATCTCGTCGCCGTGCTCCTGGTGGCCGTTGACGAACCGCTCCAGCCCGCCGGCGATCCAGGCGCAGTCGTCCGGGCTGATGACCGGATCCTCATCCTCGGCGGCCGCATCTGTGGCGAAGAGCACGCCGTTGAGCCCGAAGAGCAGGTCGACCAGCTCGGTGTATCCCGTGACGCGGACGGTGCCCGTCTTCGCCACGTGGTCGGCGAGCGCGGCGGCCGGCCCGGCGTGCAGTGGCAGCTTCTCGGCCAGGTCCGCGAAGTCGACGAACTCGGCCGGCGCGACCGGGTCGTAGAACCGACCGGTGCGCGGCCACTGCACGGCGACGTTGTCCAGCCCCATCGCACCCCTCATCTTTCGCCCGCCCCCGCGGCGGGGAACATACGGCACGAACGGCCCCTTGCGCGACCCCCGGAAGCTCCAAAAGCCGGATCCGGATGCCGTACTGCCTGTGCCGCCCGCCACCAGGCGCCAGGACCCCTCCTGCATAGGGGGACCTTCGCCCTGCATCGTTCGGGCCCCTACGACCATTACAGGCGCCGTCCCGATGCGAAAATGTCGTACCGACACAGTAAGATTGCATCGGCTCACAGAACAGTCGATCACATCCCGCGTGTGCGTCACAGCGGTGGTCGGCCCGCCATGGTCAGGCCGCTGCCGCAGCGGCGCCGGCCTTCGGCGTGCCTTCTGCCGCCCCCGGGCGCGCCCGCACCGACTCCGCACGAGACCCGGGGCGCCCACCGCGCGGCCGGCCAGTGCGAGAAAGCGACCGAGGGTGGTAGCTAACAAGCCCGAACAGTCCTACGGCTCCTCTTCGATCACCGTCCTCGAGGGGCTCGAGGCGGTCCGTAAGCGGCCCGGTATGTATATCGGCTCGACCGGCGAGCGCGGCCTGCACCACCTGGTGTGGGAGGTCGTGGACAACTCGGTCGACGAGGCGCTGGCCGGCTATTGCGACACCATCGAGGTCACGCTGCTGGCGGACGGCGGCGTTCGGGTCGTGGACAACGGCCGCGGCTTCCCGGTCGACCTGCACCCGAAGCTGAAGAAGCCGGGTGTCGAGGTCGCCTTGACCGTGCTGCACGCCGGCGGCAAGTTCGACGGTAAGGCCTACGCCGTCTCCGGCGGTCTGCACGGCGTCGGCATTTCGGTCGTCAACGCGCTGTCCACCCGCATCGACCTGGAGATCCACAAGGACGGCTTCGTCTGGCGCCAGCGGTACAACAACTCCAAGCCCGACCCGCTGCAGAAGGGCGAGCCGACCGACCGCACCGGCACCAGCGTCACGTTCTGGCCGGACGCGACGATCTTCGAGACGACCGTCTTCGTCTACGAGACGATCTACCGGCGCATCCAGGAGTACGCCTTCCTCAACCGGGGCCTGACCATCGCGCTGCGCGACGAGCGCCCGGACGTGCCGGACGAGAAACGCGAGGTCGTCTTCTGCTACAAGGGCGGCATCGCCGACTTCGTGCGGCACCTCAACGCGACCAAGACTCCGATCCACCGCTCCGTGATCGAGTTCGGCGCCGAGGGCGAGGGCATCGCGGCGGAGATCGCGATGCAGTGGAACGAGTCGTATGGCGAGAGCGTCTACACGTTCGCCAACACGATCAACACCCACGAGGGCGGCACCCACGAGGAGGGCTTCCGCAGCGCGCTCACCTCCGTGGTGAACAAGTACGGCGCGGACAAGAAGCTGCTCAAGGGCGACGAGAAGCTCACCGGCGAGGACATCCGCGAGGGGCTCGCGGCGATCATCTCGGTGAAGCTGTCCAACCCGCAGTTCGAGGGTCAGACGAAGACCAAGCTCGGCAACACCGAGGCGCGCAGCTTCGTGCAGAAGGTGTGCAACGAGTGGCTCGTCGACTGGTTCGACCGCAACCCGGCCGAGGTCAAGACCATCATCACCAAGGCCTCGCAGGCCGCCCGGGCGCGCCTGGCCGCCTCGCAGGCGCGCAAGCTGGCGCGGCGCAAGTCGCTGCTCGAGTCCGGCTCGATGCCGGGCAAGCTGGCCGACTGCCAGTCCAACGACCCGCGCAACTGCGAGCTGTTCATCGTCGAGGGCGACTCGGCCGGCGGCTCGGCCAAGCAGGGCCGCGACCCGCGCGTGCAGGCCATCCTGCCGATCCGCGGCAAGATCCTCAACGTCGAGAAGGCGCGCATCGACCGCGTGCTGAAGAACAACGAGGTCCAGGCGCTCATCACCGCGCTCGGCACCGGCATCCACGACGAGTTCGACATCGAGAAGCTGCGCTACCACAAGCTGATCCTGATGGCCGACGCCGACGTGGACGGCCAGCACATCCAGACCCTGCTGCTGACGCTGGTGTTCCGGTTCATGCGGCCACTGATCGAGCTCGGGCACGTGTATCTCGCGGCGCCCCCGCTGTACAAGATCAAGTGGAACAAGAAGGGTGACGACGCGCAATACGCGTACACCGACCGCGAGCGCGACGGCCTGATCGAGCTGCGGCAGCGGTCCAAGCCCAACGCCAAGCCGGACGACATCCAGCGGTTCAAGGGTCTGGGCGAGATGAACTACCCGGAGCTGTGGGAGACCACGATGAACCCGGAGACCCGGATGCTGCGCCAAGTGACATTGGACGACGCGGCAACCGCCGACGAGCTCTTCAGCGTCCTCATGGGCGAAGACGTGGAAGCCCGCCGCTCGTTCATCCAGCGGAACGCCAAGGACGTCCGGTTCCTCGACATCTGATCTTCCGGCGAGAAGACCTGGCTAAAGAGAAGGAATATTCAGCGTGACGGAACCGACTCCCACCCCTGAGAACCCGGAAGAGACTCCGGCCGAGGGTGGTTCTGCGGTCGCCAGTCGAATCGAGCCGGTCGGCATCGAAGTCGAGATGCAGCGGTCGTACCTCGACTACGCGATGAGCGTGATCGTGGGCCGGGCCCTCCCCGACGTGCGCGACGGCCTCAAGCCGGTGCATCGCAAGATCCTCTACGCGATGTTCGACGGCGGCTACCGCCCCGACCGCGGCTACGTGAAGTGCGCCCGCGTCGTCGGCGACGTGATGGGCAACTACCACCCCCACGGCGACGCCTCGATCTACGACGCGCTCGTACGCATGGCCCAGAACTGGTCGCTGCGCTACCCGCTGATCGACGGCAACGGCAACTTCGGCTCGCCGGGCAACGACCCGGCCGCGGCCATGCGTTACACCGAGGCCCGCCTCGACCCGCTCGCGATGGAGATGCTGCGGGACATCGACGAGGAGACCGTCGACTTCGTCCCCAACTACGACGGCCGGGCCCAGGAGCCCACCATCCTGCCGTCGCGCATCCCCAACCTGCTGGTCAACGGCAGCACCGGCATCGCGGTCGGCATGGCGACCAACATCCCGCCGCACAACCTGCGCGAGATCGCCGCGGCGGTGCAGTGGTGCCTGGACCACCCCGACGCCGACGAGGCCGAGACGCTCGACGAGCTGATCAAGATCGTCAAGGGTCCCGACTTCCCCACGAAGGGCCTCATCGTCGGCACGGCCGGCATCATCGACGCCTACCGGACCGGCCGCGGCTCGATCCGCATGCGCGCCGTCGTCGAGGTCGAGGAGGACGTCCGCGGCCGGACCATCCTCGTGGTGACCGAGCTGCCCTACGCGGTCAACCCCGACAACCTCGCCGAGCGCATCGCCGACCTGGTCAAGGAGGGCAAGCTCGCCGGCATCGCCGACATCCGCGAGGAGTCCTCCGGCCGCACCGGCATGCGCCTGGTGATCGTGCTCAAGCGTGACGCGGTCGCCAAGGTGGTGCTCAACAACCTCTACAAGCAGACGCAGCTGCAGGAGACGTTCGGCGCCAACATGCTGGCGCTGGTCGACGGCGTGCCCCGCACGCTCAACCTGGCTCAGTTCGTCCGCTACTACGTCGCCCACCAGATCGACGTCATCGTGCGGCGGACCCGCTACCGGCTGCGCAAGGCCGAGGAGCGCGCGCACATCCTGCGCGGTCTGGTCAAGGCCCTCGACATGCTCGACGAGGTCATCGCCCTGATCCGGCGCTCGCCGAGCGCCGAGGACTCCAAGACCGGCCTGATGAACCTGCTCGAGATCGACGACATCCAGGCCACCGCGATCCTCGACATGCAGCTGCGCCGCCTCGCGGCGTTGGAGCGCCAGCGCATCTTCGACGAGCTGGCGAAGATCGAGATCGAGATCGCGGACTACAAGGACATCCTGGCCAAGCCCGAGCGGCAGCGGCAGATCATCTCCGAGGAGCTCGCCGAGATCGTGGCCCGCCGCGGCGACGACCGCCGCACGCAGGTCATCCCGTTCGACGGCGAGGTCTCGATGGAGGACCTCATCGTCCGCGAGGACGTTGTGGTGACCATCACGCGGACCGGCTACGCGAAGCGCACGAAGGTCGACCTCTACCGCTCGCAGAAGCGCGGCGGAAAGGGCGTCTCGGGTGCGACACTCAGACAGGACGACATCGTCAGCCACTTCTTCGTGTGCTCCACGCACGATTGGATGCTGTTCTTCACGAATAAAGGTCGGGTCTACCGGGCAAAGGCCTACGAGCTGCCCGAGGCGAGCCGGGCGGCCAAGGGTCAGCATGTCGCCAACCTGCTCGCCTTCCAGCCCGACGAGCACATCGCGCAGGTGATCGAGATCCCGAACTACCAGGTGGCGCCGTACCTCGTCCTGGCGACGAAGGATGGTTTGGTGAAGAAGACCAAGCTGGAGGAGTTCGACTCCAACCGGTCTGGTGGCATCATCGGGATCAACCTGCGCGACGAAGACGAGCTGGTTGGTGCCGCCCTGCTCGGCCCGGCCGACGACCTGCTCCTGGTGAGCAAGCAGGCGCAGGCGATCCGCTTCACCGCCAACGACGACGCGCTTCGGCCCATGGGCCGGGCGACTTCGGGTGTGATCGGGATGCGGTTCACCGACGGCGACGAGCTGCTCGCCATGGAGGTTGTGCGCGAGGGGATGGATCTGGACGTTTTGGTGGCCACCGACGGTGGTTTTGCCAAGCGGACTCCCATCGAGGAATATCCGGTGCAAGGGCGCGGCGGCAAGGGCGTCCTCACCGCTAAAATCACGTCGCGGCGCGGTGGTCTCGTCGGCGCGGTGGTGATCAGTCCGGATGACGAGCTGTTCGCCATCACCTCGAATGGTGGCGTGATCCGGACTCCCGTGAAGCCTGTACGGCGTACGAGGGATCGGAACACAATGGGGGTCAAGCTAATGGACCTTCCTGAGGGTGTGACCATCGTCGCGATCGCCCGCAACGCCGATGAGCCCGACGAACAGGACTAGTTGATGACTGACACACAGGCGAAGTCGGGGACCGCCTCGGCAACCGATGAGGCCAAGCAGGCCGGAGAGGCTGCCATGACGGGATCTGACTCGGGGGCGCCTGCCGCCGGTGGAGAGCCTGGCTCGATCAACGGAGCCGGCCCGGCCGGCGAGACCACGACCGGCGGCACGCCGAAGTTCATGCGTGCCCCGGGCATGGCCCCGCCGCCGGACTCGCTCACCGTGCCGATCCAGACGCCCGGTTCCGGCCCGACGCCGCCACCGGTGTCCATGCCGGGCACCGCGCCGACCAGCGGCTCGGCCACCGGCACCGCGAGCGTGTCCGCGATCGCCCGCGCCGCGGTGCGAACTCCGGCCGCTGCGGCCACCCAGGCCATCAACACGCCGGCCCCCGCGGTCAGCGGCTCGGCCCGCGTCACGGAGGCCGTCCGAGCGGCCCGCAAGACCGTCAGCTCCGCCGTCGGCCGCGGCCCGCGCCGCGCCCGGCTGCACCTCAAGCGCATCGACCCGTGGTCGGTGATGAAGTTCGCCTTCGCCGTGAGCTTCGTCCTCTTCGTCGTCCTGATCGTCGCGACCTCGGTGCTCTACCTCGCCCTGGACGCGATGGACGTCTTCAAGAGCATCAACAAACTCCTGGCTGACCTGGTCAACTCGACCGGCGGCTCGGGCCAGGACACGTTCCGCATCACCGCGAAGGGCGTCATCGGCGGCGCCGCCCTCCTGGGCGTCGTCAACGTGGTCCTCTTCACGGCCCTGGCAACGCTGGGCTCGTTCATCTACAACGTGTGCGCCGACCTGGTGGGCGGCATCGAGCTCACTCTCGCCGAAAAGGACTGACCAGCGGTTTTCCACCCCTGGCGCCCGGCACGCCGCGCCAGGGGGGAACCGGTTTGAGGCGGGCGCATGGGGTACGGTAACCTTCTGTTCGCACCGCGAGGCGCGCCTTCAGACGAGGGATGCGAAACCGGTGTTAGCGGGGCTATAGCTCAGTCGGTTAGAGCGCAGAGCTGATAACTCTGAGGTCGCTGGTTCGATTCCAGCTAGCCCCACATGTGGAAAAAGGTGCTTCTGGTAGTCGCCGTCGTCGGCGCCGCCGCCTACGTCGCGAAGCGCGTCAAGGCCGCCAGCGAAGAGCGCGCCCTCTGGCACGAGGCGACGACTGCCCCGGACCTGCGCTAGTCTGTAGCCCGGCGCGGGCACACGCCCGCACCACCCCGGCGAGCGGGGGCGTAGCTCAACTGGCAGAGCACCGCCTTTGCAAGGCGGGGGTTAGGGGTTCGAGTCCCCTCGCTTCCACCCTTAACGGCGTCTGACCTGCAGTTCCGCAGACGCCAAGATCGCCCGGACCAAGTTGGACCAGCCCGGTCTGATCTGTGTCCATTTGCGCCCCGGCGCCTGTCTGAGTGCGGCGCCGATGAGCCCGCGCTGCCTGGTGCGCTTCGGCCACCAGTGCACATAGGTCTCCAGCGTGATGGTCGGCGTCTTGTGCCGCGACGCCCGCTGAACCTTTTGCGGCTCGTCGTGCTGCCTTCTCTTTGATGCGTTGGTCGGGTGGACGGAAATCGAGAAGGTCAGCTCTGCGGCTGAAGCCGCTCGGCCACCCAGGAATGAAGGAGGGCCACCTGGCCGCGGCTCAACCATCGTGCCACTGTCGTGAGACCGAGGAAGAGCAGAACGATAGCGATCGTGATCCCGGCAGCCACGGCGGGACCGCCTGCGGCTTCGACATGGCCCGTCACGATGCGGTACACCGCGGCTGCCGCACTGATGAGGAAGGCCAGCACGAACACGCCGATGACGAACGTGCTGAGCACACGGAAGGGCAAGTTCCAGCCCAGCCGGTAGTCCAGTTGAGATCCGGTGCTCGTCGCCACCAGCCGACCCCGCAGAACCGTCGGCGACGTGATTCCCAGACCAGCGTGCATTGCCACTAGCTCGATGGTGTTGTCTCTGACGCTGCCCCGCACAACCCCGGCGGGTCCGAAGCTCGCCCCGAATTGGCCCCGATGAGCTGCGAGGCCGTCGTCCAGTCGGCATGCGCGTCGTCCACTGACCGGGGCGAAGACACCACGAAACGTTCACCCCGCCGCCAGCGCAACCAAATCATGAGATCCGCTGCCTCACACGCACAGTATCGATCTCGCCGCAACCTGCGGCAATGGCCAACACCAGGCAGCCGAAGCTGAGCATCCCGTCGCCCGGGAGGCGTCAAACTGCGACATCGTCGGGACCAGATCCGGACGCAGCGTTCTGCCTGGCGCGGCGCGCCCTGCGGTTGCGCGCCCGCCCGGTAGGCACCCGGGAAGCCTCACCGCAGCTCCCCATTCCGGCGAACGGCCATCAGAGCCTCGCCGGAGATGTCGCGCTCCGGTCCGCCTCGACCACCCGTACAGCGGCTCCACGTTCTGGCGATGAGCATCATCGCGAAGTGCCGTTGCGCATGAACCCCGCGGTGCACTCGCGTCGATCTGTTCGGCGTGCAGCGGCGCGAGTGCGCAGATCAGCTCGCCTCGGGGCTTGACGTCGCCTTTCAGGAGGACTGGTCGACGCTCGATCGCAGCGGCCGCATCTACCAGGCAAAGGTGTACTGGGTCGATGGCGGCCAAGACATGATGCTCGTGGCGACACTCGGATTGATCCGAAATTCTTGTTCGCCAGCGTGACCAGGAAGTAGTCCGGAGGAGTGACGGAATTGCTTGCCGACGTCGTGCGGGGTGCTGAGTTGTCTTGATTTTGACGGGCCCGTTGCCGACCTCTTTGCGTGCTCTCCGGCTCCGGTCATCGCTGCGGAACTGAGTGCGCTTGCGGCCGCTCGGGTCATCGCGTTGGCGGTCGGGGGCCGTTGGAGGTGCTGCAGGGAGCCGTCTTGCTCGGCGATGAGCAGTTGGTTCGGCTGATTGCTGCCGCTGTGCGTGAGGCCGAGGTTTCGGCTGCCGAGACCGCCGGCGCCACGCCCGGACTGGACGATGTGCTCGCGGCCGTGCGGGCATCGGGGCGGCGGGGAGGCATTGTCAGCAACAACGCTGTCGAGGCTGTCGAGGTCTATCGGCGCCGGCGTGGGCTCTTCGACCACGTTGACCTGGTGGTGGGGCGTTGCGACGGCATGGATCTGGCGCTGCTCAAACTCGGTCGCGTCCGATCAGGTGCTGTTCGTCGGTGACTCGATCAGCGACATCGAGGCTGGGCGGGGCGCCGGCGTTGTGACCGTTGGATTCGCGAACAAGGGCGGTAAGCGGGAACGCCTTCAGCTCGCCGGTGCCGACTTCGTCATTGACCGCATGGCGGAGCTTGTTAGCTGAGGGGCGGCAGCGCGTCCGGGTCGAACTCGTCGATGAGCTTCCGCTCAGGGGCGATCGGCCCCGGCAGGCGCCGTGGCCGCCGGCCTTGGCGCCACCGGGGCCAGGGTGATCGGGTGGCGTACGCCGGGCGGTCGTGTGAACGCTGGGGACGGCGGCATATTGACGATCGTAGGGTTCGTTAAACGAATCGCGGGGTGGGTAACAGATCTGCATTGACGGTCGGGAGGGCAATCTCATGACGATGCAGACAGTCCGGGACGTGATGACCACCAACGTGGTCTACCTGCCGAGCGAGACGACGCTGGCCGAGGCGGCGCGGACCATGCGTGAGCAGGATATCGGCGACGTGGTGGTGGCGGACGGGCCGGAGCTCACCGGGCTGGTCACGGACCGCGACATCGTCGTGCGCGCGGTGGCGGAGCGGTGCGACCCGGCCGCGACGACGATCGGCGAGATCCTCACCAAGGAGCTGGTTACCGTACGCCCGGAGGACTCGATCCACTCCGCCGCGCTGCTGATGCGGGATCAGGCGGTCCGGCGCGTGCTGGTGTGCGACGACAATAACGGCCTCGTCGGCATCGTGTCGATCGGTGACCTGGCCGAGGAGATCGACCCTGACTCGGTGCTCGGCGGCATCAGCAAGGCGCAGCCTAACAATTAGGAGTCCGTGGCAAGGCGCGCGTGCAGGTGCATGTCATGCCAGCCGTCGGCGTGCAGTACCGCACCGCGCTGCACGCCCTCGGCCGTGAAACCCGACCTCAGCGCGACGCGGCAGGACGCCGGATTCCGCACCGAATGCCGGACCTCGAGGCGGTGCAGGCCTAGGGTGGCGAAGCACCAGCCGGTCAGCGCGGCCAGGGCCCGCGGGGCGATCCGGTGGCCGCGGAAGGCGGGCAGCACCCAGTACGACACCTCGGCCTGCCCGTCGGCGAGCATCAGGTTCCGCAGGCTGATCTGGCCCGCCACCTCGTCGTTCCCCGTCGTGACCGCCCAGCCGGCCCGCGCCTCGGTCGTCCAGCGCTCCGGCCACGCCGCGAGCCAGGCGGCCGCCTCGTCGGGGGTCATCGAGCGGCAGTGCCACTGCTGGATGCCCGGGTCCGAATACGCCTCGACGACCGCGGGCTGGTCCGCGAGCCGCCACGGGCGCAGCGTCACGCCGTCGCCGGCCAGCGTTGGCTGCCGCGTCCCGGTGAGCGTTCCGGGCGAAATCACATCCGCGATCAGCATCGGCACAGCGGTACGTTAACAGGGTGGAGATGCCCGACAAGCTGGCCGCGATCGTCGACGAGTTCGCGTCCGCGCCGCGCGACGTGGTCCTCGAGATGCTGCTGGAATACTCCGACGCCGTGAAGCCGCTGCCGGCCGAGTTCGAGGGGCATGCCGGCATGGAGCAGGTCCCGGAGTGCCAGACGCCGTTCTTCCTCAAGGCGGAGGTCACCGGGGCGAAGACCGTGCAGCTGTACTTCGACTGCCCGCCGGAGGCCCCGACCACGCGCGCCTTCGCCGGCATCCTCGCCGAGGGGCTCGAGGGCGCCACGGTGGAGCAGGTGCTGGCGGTGCCGAACGACCTCTACCAGCGGATGGGGCTGGCCAACGCGATCAGCCCGCTGCGGGTGCGGGGCGGGACGGCGATCCTGCAGCGCCTCAAGCGCCAAGTCTCAGAGGGCTAGCCCCTCGACCACGGTGGCGCCCGGGATCGAGGCCAGCACCGAGCCGGGCAGGACGATCTTGCTGGCGCGGATGCCGCTGCCGATGACGGCCTGCTCGACGCCCGGGACGCGGGAGTCGATGTAGACCGGCCAGTCGGCGGGCAGTCCGATGGGCGTGATCCCGCCGTATTCCATCCCGGAGAGCCCGACCGCGTCGTCCATCGGCGCGAAGCTCGCCTTGCGGGTGCCCAGCAGCTTGCGCACGGTGCCGTTCACGTCGGCACGGGTGGTCGCCAGGATGACGCAGGCCGCGTAGATGCCGGCGGGCTTGCCCACGACGATCACGCAGTTCGCGGATTGCTCGAGGGTGACGTCGTACGCCGCGCAGAACGCCGCCGTGTCGGCAAGATCCGGGTCGATCGGCGCGACCCGCACGGAGTCGACGTCGGAGATCTTGGGCAGCGCGTCGCGGACGGGCAGGGCGAGCAGGGACGGCGCGTCGAGCGCCGGAGAGAGATCAAGTCGCAAGGTCAGCGTCCGTCGTCGAGTGCGAGGGCCTTCATGAAGATCTCGGCGATCTTCGAGGGGTCGGGCGCGACGAAGACCGCGCCGCCCGTGGCATCGACGATACGCTGCATCTCGGCCTGGTTCACCTCGGCCCCGACGCCGATGATGATGATCTGCACCGGCTGGTCCTGGCGCTCGGCCCGCTGTAACGCGCTCACCAGCCCGTCGAGCGACAGGCCGCTCGGGTCGTTGTTGCTGCCGCCGGTCACCACGACGACGGAGTTGCCGCGAGAGGGGTCCCAGCCCTGCAGCACCGTCTGGTAGGCGGCGTAGATCGTGTCATAGAGCCCACTGCCGCCCTTGGCGGTGGCCTTGAGGCCACCGATCGCGCCGCGCAGTTGGTCGCGCTGCGAGGTCAGCGGGCCGATCGGGACGAGCTCCTGATAGTCATGGCCGCCGGGCATCGCCGTGGCGAAGCACCACAGCCCGACGGCCCACGAATCGGGGAACAGGTCCAGGCCGCCCTGGGCGGCCTGGACGGCGACCTGCTCCTTCGTCATCCCGCCGGCGCTCGGCACCGGCGTCTTCATCGCCGCGGACACGTCCACGACGGCGAGCATGCGCGAGGGCTGGTTGATCTCGACCCACATCTGCAGGGCCTTGGAGACCACCGAGGTCTCGGGCACCGGAGTCACCTGCCCGCCGGGCGGCGCGCTCGGGCTGAGCGTCATGCCCGTGCCGACCGTGCCGTCGTTGGCGCGCAGCTTGTGCTGGGCCAGCAGGTTGCGGAACGCGGTGCCGGCGAGCTGGGTGCGGAACTGCTCGGCGGCCGCCGCGCGGTTGGGTGACAGGCGCGGCATCGCGGCGAACGGGAAGTCCAGGGCGATCGGCGCGGGGTCGGGGTAGACGGCGATGAGCGGCACCGCCGGCCCGGCCGCGTTGTAGGCGTGCAGCGCCTGCTCGGACAGCGGGGCGAGGGTCACCGCGGTGGAGAGCGTCTTGGGGTCGGCGTCGCGGGGGAAGCGCGCGACGAGGCCGGACTGCTCCTCCGACTTGCCCGACATCAGCGACTTCACCGCCCCGACCGTGAGCGCGTCGCCCTCCGGCCCGAACTGGTCCTTCACCGAGGCCATGGCCACCATCATCGACACGCCGACCGAGTCGCGGTTGGGGTCGACGATGCCGGGGATGATCCGGCTGTCGCCGACGATCTGCTGCAGCACCTGCTTCCAGGTGACCTTGTTCTCGTCCCAGCCGAGCTGCTTCGCGGTCGGCTGAGGCACGGCCAGGACGATCGGGCTGCGGGCGAGCGACGGCGCCGCGAGCGGCACCAGGTCACCGCGGGCCGAACGCATGCGCTGCAGCCAGATCGACGAGTCGGGGATCCAGATCTGGGGCACCTGCGTCTTGCCGTCGGCCTGGCCGATGCCGGGCACGGTCGCCCCGCCCTCACCGGAGATCGCCGCGGCGACCTCGGCGGAGGCGACCGAGACCACGTCGACCGCGACGCATTCGTTGTCGACGCGCGGCCCGGTCTTCACCCATTGGGCCGCCGCGTCCTTGATCACCGGCGCGATCTCCGGGCTGGCGGCGACGGACAGGCGAACCGTCCCCGTGCAGCCCGACGTCGACATGACCCGATATCCGCCGTAGACGGCACCGATGGCGACGAGGGGAAGGATCATGCCGGCCGCGAGGGCGACGAACCCGTTGCTGCGCAGGTCCGCTGCCCGATGCCGTCCTCTCACGGGTACCAATATTCCCTAGACAAGCGATTCTCGGGTCACGCGTTCGGCCAATCGTGAAGCAGTTTCGCGCTCCGTCTTCACGGTCCGCAGGAGCGCGATTACTGCGGGTTGGAAACTCTGTGGGTTTGCTTTAGAGACTCTTAGTTAGTGCCTCGACCAAGTTCCGCCGCCGAGCGTCGCCGCCATCGGGCCGCCAGGTGCAGGCGACGTCGATTCCGGCCACCCGCCCGGTCGCTACGAGCTCGCCGACCGCGGCGAGCAACGCGCCGCCGGAGGGCCCGCCGCCGACCGGGAACATCAACCCCGGCAGCTCCGCCGGATCCACGACGTCCAGATCGACGTGGATCAGAAACTTACCGTCCGGGGGTCGAATTTCATTGATGTTGTACCGCATGAGCGTAGCCCCGGCCAGATACTCCTCCTCCGCGGGATCGAGATCCCTCGCATCGACGAGCACCGCACGCTCCTCGCTCACGGCGCGCAGCCCGATCCGCTCGGCGATGAGCCCGGGCCGATACCCGACGAGCAGCCGCAGCGGCATGCCCCCGATGTAGCCGGACGTGGTGGTCTCCAGCGTCTGCACGTCCCCGTGAGCATCGAACCAGACAACCCCGACGTCCTCGCCGCCCCGCTGCAGACCGGCCACCACGCCGAGCGAAACCGCGCAGTCCCCGGACAGCACGACGGGCCGCCGCCCCTGCTCGACCTCGCCCGCCACCGCGTTGGCCACCCGGTCATACAGCGACGCGAGCCGCGCCCAGATGTCCCCGTCCGGAAGCTCGACGGTCACCACGGTCTCGGGCGCGCCGGGCAGGTCGGCCTCGAGCCCGAAGAGCCGCTCGTCGAGGTGGTACGGCACAAAGATCATGGGTCACCCTACTTTCGCTTACCAGTAAACCCAGCTCAGCTGATGTGCTCGGCAGGCGTTCACGGCTCCATGCTACGAGTGGCTCCGCCGGGAACCGCCGGTTGTCCACAGACGGCCACCGGGTTACACACAAGGTTTTCCACAACCCCACAGGTGTTATCCACAGGCTTTATCCACAGCTGCAGCGGCCGGGTGTGGTCTGCGGCAAAGTCGCTTCCGCCGTCCAAATGCCCCTGACAGGATGCGAGACGGGCAGAGGAAACGGGGAGGAACAGGCAGTGGTGGGGCAATATGCGAGTTTCGTAGCGGTCGGCGACAGCTTTACCGAGGGCCTGGACGATCCGCGGCCCGACGGGAAGGGCTACCGCGGCTGGGCCGACCTCGTGGCCGGCGTGCTCGCCGCCGACCGGCCGGAGTTCCGATACGCGAACCTGGCCGTCCGCGGGCGGCTGTTCGACAACATCGTGGCCGAGCAGGTGCCGCTCGCGATCGCGATGAAGCCGGGCCTCGTCAGCTTCGCCGGGGGCGGAAACGACGCGCTGCGGCGCACGTTCGACCACGAGACGATCATCGCGCGGCTCGACAAGACGATCGAGAAGATGCGGGGGACCGGGGCGGACGTCGTGCTGTTCCGGTGGGCGGACATGTCGGGGCGGATGCCGGGCGCCAAGATGCTGCGGCCGCGGGTGGACCTGTTCAACAACGCGATCGGCGAGGTCGGGTGCAAGCACGGCGCGCACGTCGTGAGCCTCTGGGACGACCCCGAGTTCGCCAACCCGCGGCTGTGGGGGATCGACCGGCTGCACCTGTCGCCGGCCGGGCACCGGCGGGTCGCCGCCCAGGTGCTGACGCGGATCGGGGTCGAGTGCGACCCGGACTGGCTGGTCGCGCCGGCGCCGCCCGAGGAGCTGTCGTGGATGTCGCGCAAGGCGGCCGACGCCAAGTGGGCGACCCAGCACCTGGCGCCGTGGGTGAAGCGGCGGCTGACGGGCCGGTCGTCGGGCGACATGGTGACGGCGAAGCGCCCGGAACTGGCACCGCTCAGCGAAAGCTGAAACGGCGCGGGTGAGCCCGGTCGGGACGGGAACGGAAACGCACCGGGGAACGGCTCGCACCGGGGCTAGGGTCGCAGATATGGCTGTTGCTTCCGATCCAGCGCCGGAGCTCGGGGCGTACGCGCATCCGGGCCGGCTCGTCACCACCGCCTGGCTCGCCGAACACCTCGGCGACCCGGGCCTCGTCGTCGTCGAGTCCGACGAGGACGTGCTGCTCTACGGCACCGGTCACATCCCGGGAGCGGTCAAGGTCGACTGGCACACCGAGCTCAACGACCAGGTCACCCGCGACTACGTCGACAGCGAGGGCTTCGCCGCGCTCTGCGGGGCCAAGGGCATCGGCCCCGACGACACGATCGTCTTCTACGGCGACAACTTCAACTGGTGGGCGACCTACGCGCTGTGGGTCTTCTCGCTCTTCGGCCACCGCGACGTGCGCATCCTCGACGGCGGCCGGGCGAAGTGGGTGGCCGAGGGGCGCCCGATGACCAGGGACGTGGCCGCCCGGGAAGCCGAGATCTATCCGGCCGTACCCCGTGATGACGCCCGGATCCGCGCCTTCCGCGAGGACGTGTTCGAGCACATCGAGGCCGGCCGCCCGCTGGTCGACGTCCGCTCGCCGGGGGAGTACACCGGCGAACTGCTGCACATGCCGGACTATCCGCAGGAGGGCGCCCTGCGGGGCGGCCACATCCCGGGCGCGGTCAGCAAGCCGTGGAAGCAGGCGGCCCGCGACGACGGGACGTTCAAGCCGGTCGACGAGCTGCGCGGGATCTACACCGACGAGCTGGGGCTGGCGGCGGACGACGACATCGTGGCGTACTGCCGAATCGGAGAGCGCTCGTCCCACACCTGGTTCGTGCTGACCCACCTGCTCGGCTACCAGCGCGTGCGCAACTACGACGGCTCGTGGACGGAGTGGGGCAACCTGGTCCGCGTGCCCGTGGCGAAGGGGCCCGAGCCCAGATAGCGCGAAGGGGGCCCGGCGACGGGCCCCCTCCGGCTGCTACTCGTCCTCGGGTGGCAGCGAGATCAGATAGTCGACGACCTCGGAGTACCGGGCGCTCGCCATCGCCACGGTGAGGTCCGCCGCGCCGTAGTACAGGCGCAGCTCGTCACGTGTCTCGTCGTGCACGAGGCCGGTCGGAAAGACCACGTTGGGCACGTCGCCGACCCGCTCGTACTCGGTGTCGGGGCCGAGGACCCAGCTCGGGGTACGCCGGATGACCTTGGTCGGGTCGTCCAGGTCGAGCATGACCAGCCCGACGCGGTAGATCGACGTCGCGACCATCTGCTTGACGCCGTGGTACACCGCGAGCCAGCCGTGCGGCGTCTCGATCGGCGGCGGCCCCATCCCGATCCGGGTGGCGTCCCACCAGGGGCCGGAGCGCGACTGCATGACCGGCTCGGGCGTCGTCCACGAGCGCAGGTCCTCCGACTTGGACAGCCACACGTCGGCGCGGGCCGACAGGACCGACACCGGCCGGTGGAACAGCACGTATCGGCCGTCGATCTTGCGGGGCAGCAGGGATGCGTTCTTGTCCTCGGGTGGCATGACGATGCCGAGGGATTCGACCGTGATGAAGTCCTCGGTCCGGGCGAGCGCGACGCAGGGGCCGCCGGGGCCGTACGCCGTGTAGGCGATCACGTATCCGCCCAGCTCCTCGACGTAGGTGACCCGTGGGTCCTCCACGCCCCAGCAGCTGCTGGCGTCGGTCGGATCGTCGGCGATGAGCGGCTTGCCCTCGACGACCCAGCCCGTGCGCCCGTCCTTGCTGCGGGCGACGGTGAGGTGCGAGATGCCCCGGCGGTCCTCGATCCGGCAGAGCAGGACCGTGTCGCCGTTGTGCAGGCACGCGCCCGGGTTGAAGACGCTGTTGATCGGATACGGCCAGTCCCGCGCGGTGAGCACGGGGTTGGTGGCTTCCCGGTGGAAGAGCTCCGCGTCAAAGTGCATCGGAATGGTCCTCTGTGGAGCGCAGACGGGGCGGTGTGGCGGTCGCGCTGAAGCCGGCCGATGCCCGTCCGACCACGCGGCCCTTGTTGGTGGGCTTCGTGGACTTCGTGAGCGTAGTTGTCGGCAGCGAGGTCGGGACCGGGACCGTGGGCGCCACCGGATGCGGCAATGCGGCCAGGCCGGCCCTGAGCAGGCTGAAGAGCGCTTGGTAATAGGCTAGCGTGGACTCGGCGCCTTGGTTCCCATTTGGCTCAGTAGCAGACAAACCGTCCTGACAGGCACCGGTGGCGTCGACGTAGAGTCGCGCACCGGCCCGGTTGCGGCCGAGGAACCAGGCGAAGGCCCAGCCGGCCAGCCGCGCGAGGTGCGGGTCGGCGGTGTGCTGCCACGTGTCCACCAGCGCCTCGGTGATCGCGGCGGCGTCGATCGGCTGCTCGTCGCCGTCGTCGGCCACCCACACCGAGGCCGCCTCGCCGCGGTGGTGCCACTTGTTGCCCACGCAGCGCAGGGTGCCGTCGACCAGGCCGACGTGCTGGGCGTACCAGTCCAGCGCGGCGATGGCCCGCGCGGCCGCGTCGTCGTCTTCCAGCAGCGCCGCCCCGAGCAGCATCGCCTGCGGCAGGCGGGCGTTGTCGTAGGTCAGCTCCGGCTCGAACCAGCGCCAGGCCGGGTCGGCCGACGACGTCTCCACCAGGGCGTCGTCGAGCCGGGCCAGCAGCGGTGCGGCCTGCTCCACCCGGCCGGCCCGGGCCAGGCCCATCAGCGCGTACGCCGCCGAGCGCAGCCCCAGCCCCGCCAGCCCCTCGGTTCGGGGGCCGAGCTCGTCCAGCAGCGCCGCGGCCGGGCGCCGGATGTCGTCCGGCACCGCCGGGGTGCCCACGAGCACGCCGAGTGCCCAGACCGTACGGCCGACGTGGTCGCCCATGTGAGGCCAGTCCTGCCAGGTCCCGCCGTAGCTGAGCACGTTGTGCATCCCGCCGGACGGGTCGTAGGCGGCGGTGAGGAACCGTATCGACTGGCGCAGCCAGCGCGTCGCCAGGGCCGTCTGCTTCATGTCGGTGCCGACCGCCAGCAGGTCCGCGGCGACGATCGCGAGCCGGGCCACGTCGTCCACGCAGTAGCCGGAGGCCGCGTCCGGGTTCGGGCCGCGGGAGAACTGCAGGATGCCGATCTCGTCGGTGAGCCGGGTGAGGTGGTCGAGGTTGAGCGGCGGCACGGCCGCGGTCGCGTGGCCGGGGCGGGCCGTGGCGGCTTGGGCCTGGCGTACGACGTCGGCGAACAGATCCGCCTCGCGGGCCGCCACCGCCGGCCACGGCAGCCAGGCCGCGCACGCCTCGGCGACCGTCTTGGCCGCGGCGAGGGCCCGGGAGTCGCTGAGCAGGTCGATGATCTCGGCGGCGAGCGCGGCCCCATCGCCGATCGGCACCACGCGGCCGGCCCCGCCGGCGAGCATGTCCTCGGCGTAGCTGTACGACGTCGACACCGCCGGCAGGCCGGCGCCCAGCGCGAACGTGAGCGCGCCCGAGCAGATCTGCTCCGGCTGGCGGTACGGCGTGACGAACAGGGTGCTCGCGTGCAGGATCGCGGAGAGCTCGTCGAGGGCCAGGAAGGCGTCGACGAAGTGCACGTTGCGGGTGAGACCCAGCCGTGAGACCTGCGCCCGCAGCCCGTCGCGGTAGACCTCACCCTCCTGGCGCTTGATCTCGGGGTGGGTCGTGCCGGCGACAATGTACTGCACGTCGGGGTGCTTCTTGACCACCTCGGCGAGCGAGTCGATCGCGATGTCGATGCCCTTGCCCTTGCCGAGCAGGCCGAACGTGGTGAGCGTCGGCTTGCCCCGCACGGTGTCGAGCAGCTCGCGCAGCTCCGGGCGCAGCGTCGCCGGCGCCGGCGGGCGGCGCATCGCCTCGGGCGCGCCGTGTGGCACGACCACGAGCTGGTGGCCGGCGGCGATCCCGGTGCGGATGGCCACCCGGCGCGCCGTCTCGGTGAACACCGTGACCCGGGCCGCCCGGGCGCACAGGGCGCGCAGCGTGGCGGCCTGCCCCGGCGACGGGCGGGTCAGGACCGTGTGGAGCGTCAGCAGGTACGGGATGCCACAGGCGTTGAGCGCCCGGGTGAGCTCCAGCAGGTGGGAGCCGTCCGGCCCGCCGAAGATCCCGTATTCGTGCTGGATGAGCACGACCTGGACGCCGGCCTCGCGCAGGACGCGGGCCGCCGCGGAGTAGTCCTCGATGCGGTCCTGGTTGATGGTGGCGACGACCTCGTCGCCGTAGGTGAGCCCGTCACGGTCGATGGCCACGACGACTGTTTCCAGATCGTCGGTGGCGACACCCAGTGCCTCGCGCAGGTCCGCGGTGTAGGTCGCGAGACCGCATCGGCGCGGCAGATAGGTCGACACGATACCGAGTCGATAGGTCGCGGCAGGGTCTGACATGAGCACATTGTTACCCCCGGCGACCCCGAAAAACCTTCATACGGCCGGATGAGGGGCGTGGTTGGATCACACGGTACTGCAGCTCATGCCCAGAATCACCCACAGGATCCAATGGGCTTTCGTCAATCTATGCATTCGCCTGCGCGATCCGGTATTCGTAACCTACTGTTACTGTGGCCTCTGGAACCATTCCGGCAGCGGTTCACGGGCGCCGATCCATTCCGCGGGAATCCCGGCCGCCCCGACCCGGGCCCCGACGACCCCGCCCGCGATCGCGCAGACCGAGTCGACGTCGCCGCCGGCCCGCACGCAGGCCTCCATCGCCGCGGGGTAGTCGTCGAGGCGCGTCGCCGCCACCCACAGTGCGAACGGCACCGTGTCCTGGGCCAGGGCGTGGGAGCCGTTGCCGAGGTCCGCGGCGGCCTCGCGCGGGTCGGTGGCCGGGGCGATGCGCACGGCCCGGCCGAGGCCGTCGCGCACGTCCGAGGGCGGCAGATGATGCAGTACCTCCCTGAGCAGGCCGGGCCCGCCCGTTCTCGGCGCCGCGGCGGCGTGGGCGGCCGCCAGGGCCACCGCGACCGCGCCGGCCACGCCCTCCGGATGCTGGTGGGTCACCTCCGCGGAGAGCACTGCCTGCCGGGCGGCGAGGTCCGGGTCGGCGCAGAAGAAAGCGCCCAGCGGCGCGACCCGCATGGCGGCGCCGTTGCCGGCCGAGCCGCGCCCTGAGAACAGCGCGGCCGCCGCCGAGCGCCACGGCACCCCGTCGCGCAGGCTCGCCAGCAGCGAGACGGCGCCGCGACCGTAGCCGCGGTCGGCGCTGCACCGCAGCGCGAAGGCGAGCGCCAGCCGGTCCTGGTCGACCCGGCCGTCGCGCTGCAGCCCCTGCAGCAGCGAGCACGCCATCTCGGTGTCGTCGGTCCACCGCCACGGCGCCGGTGGCAGCTCGAACGCCGCGCCGTCGGGCAGCGCCGGCTTCATCTCGAACGGCGCGCCGAGCGCGTCCCCGACGGAGAGACCGGTCAGGCTGTCGGCCGCTGCTTGAAGATTCACCCGCCGAAGATAGTCGACGACCGGCCCGGACGGCGCTTGCGGATCTTCCCCGGGGAAACCGGGGCGGGAAATGTCAGACCCACGCGGTAGCGTGCCCGCGTGGACCGGACGTTCCAAGTGGACCTACGCGGCATCGTCGACCTGCTCAGCCACCACCTCTACGCGAGCCCCCGGGTCTATGTCCGGGAGCTGCTGCAGAATGCCGTCGACGCGATCACCGCGCGCCGCGCCGCCGACCCGGCGGCGCCCGCGATGATCCGCATCGAGCCGCCCGACGTCACCGGCGACGGCACCCTGCGGGTGCTCGACACCGGCGTCGGGCTCACCGAGGAGCAGGTCCATCAGTTCCTCGCCACCATCGGGCGCAGCTCCAAGCGTGACGACCTCGGCTTCGCCCGCCACGACTTCCTCGGGCAGTTCGGCATCGGCCTGCTGTCCTGCTTCCTCGTCGCCGACGAGATCCGGGTGCTGACCCGCGCCGCGGACGGCCCGGCGGTGCTCTGGCGCGGCTACGGCGACGGCCGCTACAGCGTGGAGACCGGCCCGGGTCACCATCGCGCCGAGGTGGGCACGACGGTCACGCTGGTGCCCCGCCGCGACGCCGAGGAGTGGCTGCGGCGCCCGGCCGTGGTCGAGCTCGCCGGGCTCTACGGCTCGATCCTGCCGTTCCGGGTCGAGGTCGCCGGGGTGCCGGTCAGCGGCGACGGGCTGCCGTGGCTGTCGGGGGCGGCGGGGCGGCGGGAGAGGCTCAGTGAGTACTGTCGCGAGATCTTCGGCTTCGTGCCGTTCGACGTGATCGACCTGCGGGTGCCCGCGGCCGGGCTGACGGGCGTGGCGTTCGTCCTGCCGACCCCGGCCAACCCCGCGGCCCGCGCCGGCCACCGGGTCTATCTCAAGCGGATGCTGCTCGCCGAGGGGGCCGAGGGCGTGCTGCCGCCCTGGGCGTTCTTCGCCCGCTGCGTTGTGGACACCAGCGAGCTGCGCCCGACCGCGAGCCGCGAGGCGCTTTACGAGGACTCGCTGCTGGAGGCGGTCCGCGAGGCCCTCGGCGACCAGCTGCGCGGCTGGCTCATGCAGCTGGCCGGGCGCAACCCGCGCCGGCTCGGCGAGTTCCTCGACGTGCACCAC
The DNA here is from genome assembly GCF_050942935.1 of Dactylosporangium sp. CA-233914. Classification (NCBI taxonomy): domain Bacteria; kingdom Bacillati; phylum Actinomycetota; class Actinomycetes; order Micromonosporales; family Micromonosporaceae; genus Dactylosporangium; species Dactylosporangium sp. CA-233914. The sequence goes on from NZ_CP192030.1 coordinate 27,472, forward strand.
CTCGGCGTCAAGGCGCTCGCGCTGCACGACGACGAGATGCTGCGCCTGGTCGAGCGCTGGTGGCCGATGGAGACCAACACCGGGCGGATGACGCTCGCGGACTTCCGGGCCCAGCACGGCCTGGTGCGCTACGCGGCCCAGGTCGACGAGTTCCGCCAGATCGGCGCGGTCGCCGCCGCCCAGGGCCTGCCGCTGGTCAACGCCGGATACAGCTACGACACCGAGATCATCGAGCGGCTGCCGCAGGTCGAGCCGGGCGCGCTCATCGAGCGGGTCGAGCCCGGCGACCTCAGCACCGCCTTCGACGCGCTGGAGCCGGAGGTCGAGCTGGCCAAGCGCCCGTTCGTGCAGCTGGCCCAGCGGGCCCTGGACCGGCTCGGCTGCGAGGTCGTGCTGCGCGCCTACGACCCGGCGGGCGTCCCGGCGATGTATCTGACCAGCCGCTCGGCCAACTTCGCCGCGGAGCTGCGCGCCACCCGCGAGCGGGTCGACGAGGTCTGGGCCGACGTGCTCGACGCGCTCGCCCGCACCGATGAGCAGGACCGCTCCCAGCTGGTCCTCAACTACCGCAACCCGCTCGTGCGGCGGGTTACCGAGCTGCCCGACGAGGAGCTGGTCCGCCTCGCGGTCGAGGGGCTCTACGGCCAGGCCCTGCTGCTGGGCCACCATCCGCTGCGGCCGGCTGACGCCGCGCTGCTCAACGGCTCGTTCCTGGGCCTGCTCAACAAGGCGGTCGGACGTGAAGACTGAAGAAGAGCTGTGGTCGTTGCTGCGCGAGGCGCACCGGATGCCCTACGGCGGTGCCCAGATCGCGCTGGTCGAGCAGGTCATGCAGCACGCCGACGCGGGTAGCCACGACGAGCTGCGCCTGGCCTCGCGGCTGTTCGCGACGTCCGCCTACGTGCACGGCGGCGAGCCGGCCAAGTCGTTCGTGACGTTCTCGTGGTGCCGCGCGGAGTATGACGCGCATCCGGAGCGCTTCGACGAGCATGACGAGCACACGCTGCTGTGGCACTTCAAGTACATGGTCAACGGGCTGCTGAAGTTCCCGGCCGTGCCGCTCGGGCGCACCTACGACGTGCTCGACGACATGGAGCGCCGGTTCCGGGCCGGCGGGCACAGCCTGCACGCCGTGTATGCGTATCGCTACCAGGTCGCCGCCCACGTCGGCGATCCGGCGGCCGACGACTGGTATGCCAAGTGGTGCGCCGCGCCCCGGGACCGCAACTCCGACTGCGCCGGCTGCGACCCGGGCGAGAAGGTCGACCACCTGGTGACCCGCGGCCTGGACGAGGAGGCCGTGGCGATGGCCGCGCCGGTGCTCGCTGGCCGGCTGACCTGCGTCGAGCAGCCGCAGTCGATCCTGACGTCGCTGCTGGTGCCATATGCGCGCACCGGGCGGCTGAGCGAGGCGGCGGACGCGCACCGGCAGGCCTACCGGCGGCTGCGCGGCAACCTCGCCGACATGCAGAGCATCGCCGACCACATCGAGTTCTGCGCCCGCACCGGCAACGAGACCCGGGGCCTGGAGATCCTGCAGCGCCACCTGCCGTGGCTCGAGCGCTCCCCCAGCCCGCAGGCCGACATGTGGTTCTCGGCCGCGGGGGCACTCCTGCTCGGCCGGCTCGACCCGGCCCTGGCCCTCGGCGCCACCACGGCCGGCGCGCTCGCCGCCCGCCTCGCCGCGCGCGCCCGCGACTGGGCGGCCAAGTTCGACGAGCGCAACGACACGACGGCGATCTCCAGCGGCGTCGAGGCGACGCTCGCCGCCCCGCCGCTGGTCGAGTATCTGCCGCTGAGCGCCGTCGCCCGCCGCACCGAGTCCGCGACCCCGCCGGCCACCGCGGCCGCCCCGGTCCCGGCCGAGGAGCTGCCCACCGACGCGACGGAGCTGCTGGACCGGGCCTGGCAGCTCTACGACGAGCACCGCATCGACGCCGCCGCGGCCGCGTTCGGGCGCTTCGACGAGCTGCACCCGCACCCAGCACCCGAGCAGGCCGTGCGCCGCCTCGACGGCCGCGCCCGGCTGATCGCCGTCCGCGACGACGGCGGCCCGGCCGCCGAGGCCCTGTTCGTGGAGGTCGCCGCGGCCCACCGGGTCCTCGGTCAGGACCTGGCCGCCCTGGCCGCCGAGTCCCGGGCGATGCTCTCCCGCCCCGCCGACGAGGAGACGCTGGCCCAGCTGACGTCGTTGACCGAGCGGATCATCGCCCACCCCGACGCCGACCCCGACCGGCGCGCCGAGGCCCGGCTGCGCGCCGAGTCCGTCCTGCTGCGGCTGGAGCGGATCGAGGAGGCGCTGGCCGCCGTCGACGCGGCCCTCGCCGAGAAGCCGCAGCGCCCGTCGCTGCGGGCCGAGCTCATCACCCGCCGCGCCCGCGACCTGCTGATCCTGGAGCGGCACGAGGAGGTGGTGGCCGCCGCGGACGAGGCGCTGGCGGAGTACGAGGCGCTCGGCACCCCGCCGGCCGCCGGCATCACCGCACTGATCCGCGCCCACGCGCTGGGCAACCTGGAGCGCTTCGACGAGGCCATGTCCGGCTTCACCGCCGCGCTCGCCCTCGCCACCGACCGCTCCCAGCGCCTCTCCGCCCTGGTCGGCCGGGCCCGCGCCCGCCTGGCCGCCGAGCGCCCGGCCGACGCGATCGACGACCTCGTCGAGGCGGTCGCCGACCACGTGGCCCACGGCGAGGACGGCCCCGCCGCGCTGCTGCGCTACGACCTCGCCGCCGCCTACCACCATGCCGGCCAGCCCCTGGACGCGGCCGAGGCGGCGGAGAGCGCGGTCGACGCCCTGGACCGCTCGGGCGCCCAGGAGCAGGCCGACCAGACGCGATACCTGCTGTCGCAGATCTACCACGAGCTCGGCGAGATCGACCTGGCGCTCGGCCTGCTGGAGACCCTCGCGACCAACCTCGACGGCTTCGACAACCTGCCCGCCCGCGGCCGCATGCTGCAGGAGGCGGGCCAACTGCTCTACGAGGCCGACCGCGACGCCCAGGCCGCCGAACGCTTCGCCGGGGCCGCGGAGGCCTTCCGCGCTGCGGGCATCGTCCAGGCGGAGATGTTCTGCCGCCGCATGCGCGCCCTGGCCCTGCGCTGGGCCGACAACATCCCGGCCGCCCTGACCGCCCTGGCCGAGGCCGACGCCCTGGTCGGCTCGCTGGACGCCACCGCCGATGCGGGCGAGCCCTGGCTGATCTGGCAGCACGCGAAGCTGGACACGGACGCGGCGCGCATCTACATCGGCGCGGAGCGCCTGGACGAGGCCGCAGACCGCTCCGCGCGGGCCGCGGCGGCCCTGCACGAGATCGGCTCCCTGAGCGACGCGCTGGAGGCCGACTTCCTGCACGCGGAGATCCAGATGCGCGCGGGCGCCCCTGCGGCCGCGGAGGTCCGCCTCCGCTCGGTGCTGGGCGCCGCCCCGAAGGGCTCCCAGCTCGAACAGAACGCGGCCTGGATGCTCGCCGAATCCCTGGAAGCGCAGGGCCGCCCCGAGGAGGCCGAAGAGATCCGCAGCACCTATCTCTCCCAGTGAAGGCGGTGCCTGTCGCACCCGCTGGAACGGTGACGACGCCCGAGGCCGCCCGCGGGTTGCCGGCCGCCTGCTGCGAACCCACCCAGCAGGCGGCCTTTCGCGCTGGCCCCTTTCGCGTTGGCCCCTTTCGCGACGGGCCGTCGCGGCGAACGTCCGCCGCCACGAGACCCGCATGCACGACCTGTCCACCCCGGGAAGACCCGCATGCACGATCTGTGCGCCGCGACGAGACCCGCGTGGACGACCCGGCCGCCGGGACGGACGCCGCCCACGCCCGGACCTCGCGCGGCGGCTGGTGAGGCATTCGGCGCGGGCGGCGAACCGGCGATCCTGGCTGCCGGGTTGAGCTGGTGGTCCTGTCCTAGCTGCCGGGGCGAGTCGCCCAGCCCCGGTCGGCGACGGACCTCGACGCGGAGATCGAAGCCCTAGAGCTGGAGCAGCTGCTGCAGGGCGTGGATCGACGGCTCGGGGGTCGACCGGCGCCGGTCGAGGCGTCCGACGTCGGTGAGGGCATGCTTGGCCGCCCGGGAGCGGACCGCAGGCGACCGGATGGCCATGGCCTCACTGCACGAGCCGTTCGAGACGCCACCGAGCGGTCGACATCACGGCGATCCCGGGCGGCGGTCCGGCGCGGCGGTCTGGGTGGCGATTCCGGCTGGCGGTCTGGCGCGGCGATTCCGGCGGCGATTCCGGCTGGCGGCCTGGCACGGCGATTCCGGCGGCGGTCTGGCGCGGCGGTCTGGGTGGCGATTCCGGCTGGCGGTCTGGCGCAGCGACTCCGGGTGGCGATCCCGCGTCGGGATCTCGGTGCAGGGACGTTGGCGAGCGGCGCGGTGGTGGGCGCGGGTTGTTTGCCTGTGCTGTTCGTGCGTCCGCGGAGGGCCTGCGGACATCAGTGAGCGGCGTGGGCGGTGTCGTCATGCGCTGTATTCGGAACGCTACGCATCAGCGTGCGCCACCGCGACGTGTGTGTCCGGTTGGGCGGTGTCATGTGGTGCTGGAGCGGGTGGGGTTTGGTGGGGGCAATGATGGGGCGTAATGTGCTTAACGAGCGTTCAGCTGGCGGCTTGACACCAGGATAGGCTTTCTTCATGACGCTGGAACGGCAAGCTGTACGACCGCCCGCGCAGACTCGGGGTGCCGGGCCCGCTGGTCAGCAGGGTGGGCAGGTGCCGCGGCGGCGGTCGCGGCGGGAGGAGATTCTTGAGATCGCCGTCGGGCTCTTCGCCGCGCGTGGATACCACGGCGTGTCCATGGACGATATCGGGGCGGCCGCGGGCGTCACCGGGCCGGCGCTGTACCACCACTTCGCGGGCAAGGAGGCCATGCTCGCGGCGGCGCTCATCCCCGTGAGCGAGCAACTGCTTGCCGGCGGGCAGGCGCACATCGCCGAGGCCGGGGACGACCCGCGGGCCGCGCTCGCCGCGCTCGTGGACTTCCACGTCGAGTTTGCGCTGGCCAACCCGGCGGTCATCGCGCTGCACCTGCACGAGCTCGACCGGCTGCCCGAGGAGCCGCGGCGGCAGATTCGCCGGCTCCAGCGGTTGTATGTCGAGGAGTGGGTAAGCACGCTTACCGCGCTGCGCCGGGGCGAGCTCACCGACGGGGAGGCCCGCGTCCTCGCGCATGCCGCGTTCGGTCTCATGAACTCGACGCCGTTCCTCGGGGGTGAGGTCGACCGGACCCGGCGGGCAGAGCTGCTCCGGGCCGCGACCCTCTCCGCCTTGCAGGGATAACGGGAGTTATCCACAGGCCGCTCGCCCTTCTATCCACAGAGTTTTCCACAGGAGATCCGCCGCAATGATGCTGCGCTCGCTGCTTGTCGCGAACCGTGGAGAGATCGCTCGCCGAGTGATCCGGACCGGGCGTCGCCTGGGGATACGGACGGTGGCGGTCTATTCGGAGGCGGACGTTGGGCTGCCGTTCGTCGCCGAGGCGGACGAGGCGGTGCTCATCGGGCCGGCGAACCCGGCGCAGTCGTATCGCAACATCGAGGCGATCCTGGCCGCCGCGAAGTCGACCGGCGCCGAGGCGATCCACCCGGGATACGGCTTCCTGTCGGAGAATGCCGGGTTCGCGCGGGCCGTCGTGGACAACGGGCTGGCCTGGGTGGGGCCCGGCGCCGAGGCGATCGCCGCGATGGGCGACAAGATCAACGCGCGCAACCTGATGGCGGCCGCGGGAGTGCCCGTGGCGCCCGGCACGACCGATCCGGCGACGAGCGCGGACGCGGCGCTGCGGGCGGCGGAGGAGATCGGGTTCCCGGTCATGGTCAAGGCGGCGGCCGGCGGCGGGGGCATGGGCATGGCGGTCGCCGACGACGCCGAGCGGCTCCGGGCCGAATACGACAAGGTGCGCGCGTTCGCGGAGCGGATGTTCGGCGACGGCGCCGTGTTGATCGAGCGCTACTTTCCGCGCGTCAGGCACATCGAAGTACAAATTCTGGGATTGGCGGACGGGCGGGTCGTCGCGCTCGGCGAACGCGAGTGCTCCGTGCAGCGGCGCAACCAGAAGCTCGTCGAGGAGACGCCGTCGCCCGCGCTGACCGCCGCGCAGCGCGCCGAGCTGCTCGCGGCGGCCGTGCGGGCCGGCGAGGCGGTCGGCTACCGCAACGCGGGGACCGTCGAGTGCCTGTTCGACCCGGGCGCCGGCCGGTTCTACTTCCTGGAGATGAACACCCGGCTGCAGGTCGAGCACCCGGTCACCGAGGCCGTGTTCGGGATCGACCTGGTCGAGCAGCAGCTGCGGGTCGCCTCCGGGCTCGAGCCGACGTTCGACCCCGACGCGCTCGCGGTCACCGGGCACGCGATGGAGGTGCGGGTCAACGCCGAGGACCCGAAGCGGTTCCTGCCGGGGCCGGGCGCGATCACCACGTGGGTCGAGCCGGGCGGGGCGGGTGTGCGGGTCGACTCCGGATACACGGCCGGCAACACCGTGACCCCGAACTACGACTCGCTGATGGCGAAGCTGATCGTGCACGGCGCCGACCGGGCCGGCGCGCTGGCGAAACTGCGCACCGCGGTCGCCGGGTTCGAGGTCGCCGGGCCCAAGGTCAACCTGCCGTTCTTCGCCGAGCTGCTCGACAATCCCGAGTTCGTCTCCGGTGACTATGACACCGGCATCGTCGCCCGGATGCGCGAGGTGAAGAAGTGAGTTTCGTATCGATACGCGAGGTCGGGCCGCGCGACGGGCTGCAGAACGAGGACCCGGTGCCGGCCGACGCCAAGGTGCGGCTGCTCGACGCGCTGTCCGGGACCGGGGCGGGCCGGATCGAGGCGGTCTCGTTCGTGCACCCCAAGGCGATTCCGCAGATGGCCGACGCCGATGAGGTGTGGCAGCGAGCCACCAAGAACCCCTCGATTCAGTACTCCGCGCTGGTGCCCAACACCAAGGGCGCCGAGCGCGCCCTGGCCGCCGGCTTCTGCGAGATCGAGGTCGTCGTCTCCGCGTCGGACACGCACAACCGGCGCAACGTCAACCGGTCCACGGCCGAGTCGCTGGACGACATCGCCGGGCTGATCGACCTGCTGCACGGGGCCGGCGCGAGCGCCGAGGTGATCATCGCGACCAGCTTCGGCTGCCCGTTCGAGGGTGATGTCGACCCGAAGCGGGTCGCCGGGATCGTCGACCGGGTGATCGCCGACGGAGCGGACCGGGTCGCGTTCGGCGACACCACGGGGATGGGCACCCCGCGCCGGGTGGAGGAGGTCGTCGGGCTGGTCCGCGACCGGCATCCGGACGTACCGCTGCTGCTGCACTTCCACAACACCCGCGGGACGGCGCTGGCGAACGTCCTGACCGCGTTGCGCCTGGGGGTGACCGAGTTCGACGCGAGCGTCGGCGGGCTCGGCGGGTGCCCCTACGCACCGGGCGCCACCGGCAACGTGGCCACCGAGGAGGTGGTGCACATGCTGCACGACATGGGGTACGACACCGGAATCGACCTCGGGGCGCTGATCGAGGCCGCACGCCTCGCCCAGGAGATCGTGGGGCGGGAACTGCCGTCGGGAGTGCTCAAGGCGGGCCCGAGAATCCCCCTCTGAGGCTTGTGTCCGATTCGCCCGGTGTTGTGGCGTGTCCCCGGCCTCGACGGTTCGTTGCTCAGTACGGAAACAGTCACATGTGGGGTGTATGCCCGACATTGAGCCGTACTGAGAGGCGGAGATGGCCCAGTCGAGGAGCGCGCGCAACCCGCGCACGGCTTCGCTGCCGGCCGTTTCCCGCTGCGCGAAGTCCGGGCCCGGGGCCGAATCGGCATCTGCGAAGCGCCGCGGACTCGGGCTGGGTGGATATGCCGCCCGCGGCCTGATCGTCGCCAGTTTCGCCGGCGTCGCCTGGCTGCTGTCGGCCGCCGCGGCACATGCCTCCAGCGGCTCGGATGGCTTCGACCAGCAGCCGACACTGCTCTCGCCGGTGACCAGCCTGCTCATCGGCGACGGCGGAGGCGACGGCGGAGGCGACGGCGGCGCGCGGCACACCGGCATGAGCGGCGACCAGCACCGGGCTCTCAACAACCAGCGTGGTGATCTGGTTACCACCACAGTGCTCACGGTGGTGAAGGCCGCCGCACCCGTGACCGGGACCGTGCACCGGACGGTGACACTGACCAAGGCGCCGGTCCAAACCGTGGACCGCGCGGCCCGCTCGGCGGCGGCAGACGCGTCGAGCGCCAAGCACGCGAGTATCAAGAGGCCGGCAAAGGCCGGTATCAAGCGGAACCACGCGAAGCGGACGCAGGAGCCGGCCGTCCAGGCCGTGCCGGTCCGCGCAGGGTTCGCCGGCGACGCGACCGTCGCGGCGACCGGCACCGTTCGTGCCAGCGTCGACCCGGCCGTCGCCGCCCGTGCGGCCGACCGTCTCCGCGCCCTGCGGGCCGCCGAGGCGGCGCTCACCGGCGCGCACGTCAAGCCGGTCGCGGACCGGACCGAAGCGCAGGGTACGCACCACGTGCCGCTGCTGCCCCGCCCGGCGCCCGTTCCGGCGTCACCGGCGGCGGGTCTCGCCTCGGGGGCGCCGAGCACCGGCTCGGGCGTCAAGCAGGACGGGGGCGCCGCCGACCTGCCCGCCGCACCGGCCGGCGCGGAGGTGCTCACCTTCCGGCCGGAAGCGGTCGAGGACGTCGAACTGCGGCTGCTCGCAGCCGAAATGCCGACAGTCTCACCCGACTGAGGCCGTTCCGGCCAGCCGACGCGACGCGCTGCGGGCCGACGGAACGCAAGCCTTGGTCCCAGCGGACCCGCATCGACCACCGCGGCATCTCGTAACACGCAACACGCAACACCATCGGGCGCACGTCGACAGGGCGGAGCCGGTCCGGGCCTGCCCGCACGCAGGTCTCGGGCTCCGTACCGCGCCCACCTATGCAGTACCGAGGATCGATAACTACCGAAGGGTCTCACTTCCACATGAAGACGTGGGTTCGTAAGTCGCTCAATGTGGGCGTGCTTTCCGCGGGCTTCCTGCTCGTCTCGGGCGGGGCCGCGCACGCCGCTGACTGGACGACGGGGTACAACGCCGGCCTGCTCAACGGCAATCAGCTCGACACCACGCTGCAGGTGCCGGTCAACGTCTGCGGCAACTCCATCGCCGTGCTCGGCTTCGCCGACGCGCACTGCGGTGGCGGCGCGACCGCGGTCAAGGCCGAGAGCGCCAGCGCCACCGAGAGCGCCACCACCGAGGACTGGACGACCGGCTACAACGCCGGCGTGCTCAACGGCAATCAGCTCGACACCACGCTGCAGGTGCCGGTCAACGTCAGCGGCAACGCCATCTCGGTGCTCGGCTTCTCCAGCGCCTCCTCGGCCGGCGGTGCCACCGCGGTCAAGGGCGACCTGGGCGGCTCGGACAACGGCGGGCGCCGCCACCACCGCCACGGCGGCGACGGCCGGGGCAACGGCAACGGCAACTACAACGCGGGCAGCAACGGCTCCTACGCGGGCGATGCCAACGGCGACTACACCGAGAGCGCCGCGAACCGCACCGAGGACTGGACCTCGGGCTACAACGCGGGCCTGCTCAACGGCAACCAGCTCGACACCACGCTGCAGCTGCCGGTCAACGTCAGCGGCAACTCGATCGCGATCCTCGGCTTCTCCAGCGCGTCCAGCCAGGGCGGCGCCTGGGCGGTCAAGGGCGAGAGCGCCCAGGCCACCGAGAGCGCGCGCACCGAGGCGAGCCACACCACCGGCTACAACGCGGGCCTGCTCAACGGCAACCAGCTGGACACCACGCTGCAGCTGCCGATCAACCTCTGCGGCAACTCGATTGCGATCCTCGGCTTCTCCAGCGCCAGCTGCGGCGGCGGGGCGACCGCGGTCAAGGGTGACGGCTGGGGCAACGGCAACGGCTCCGACAACGGCGGCCACGGCCACGGGCACGGGCACGGCAACGGCAACGGCCAGGGCAACGGCAACGGCGGGTACGACGGCGACGGCGGCGCGAACGGCGGCTACGGCGGCGACGCCAACGCCAACGGCGGCTACGGCGACGACAACGGCTCGGACAACGGCGCCTACGCCAACAGCAACGGCAACGCCTCGACGACGCACAAGGTGAGCAACAAGTCGCACAAGTCGCACAAGTCGATCGACCTGGGCGAGCACGCCAAGAAGAAGAACACCGGCAAGAAGCACCACACCGGCACCGGCGCGGGCCTGTCGCCCGCCAGCAACCCGGGCTACGGCAACGGCAACAGCAACGGGGTCGGCGACGACAACGGGTACGACGGCAACGGCAACGGCAACGGGAACGGCAACGGCGACGACAACGGCGGCCGTCGTCACCACCGTCACCACGACGGCCGGGGCAACGGCAACGGCATGGGCAACGGCGGCGCCACCGCGGTGAAGGGCGGCTGCAGCGACTGGACCACCGGGTTCAACGCGGGCCTGCTCAACGGCAACCAGCTGGACACCACGCTGCAGCTGCCGATCAACATCAGCGGCAACGCGGTCTCGATCCTGGGCTTCTCGCAGGCCCAGAGCTCGGGCGGGGCGGTCGCGCTCTCCTGCTGACGCGGTAGCGGTACCCCCTGATCCACAGGGGGTACCAGGACCCTATGGCACAAGCCGACCCGTGTCCGGAAAAGGTCCGTCTCCGCACTGTTGGTACTTCACCTCCGCGTCGGCTAGCCTGAACGATCGTTAGGTATGAACGATCGTTCAGGCAGCCGACGCGGAGGTCGCACCATGGAGGGTGATGCCCTCAGCCAGACGCGCAAGCGGGTCGAGGCCGGCGGCGCGGAGAAGTATCATGCGGCCAACGCCGCCCGGGGCAAGCTCTTCGCCCGGGAGCGGGTCGCCTTGCTCGTCGACGAGGGCTCCTTCGTCGAGGACGGGCTGTTCGCCAACGCCCTGGCCGACGGGCTCCCGGCCGACGGCGTGATAACCGGCTCGGCCACCGTCGACGGGCGGCCGATCTGCCTCATGGCCAACGACTCCACCGTCAAGGCGGGCTCCTGGGGCGCCCGGACGGTCGAGAAGATCATCCGGAGCATCGAACAGGCCTACGCGACCGGTGTGCCGATGGTGTACCTCGTGGACTCCGCCGGCGCGCGGATCACCGACCAGGTCGAGCTCTTCCCCGGCCGCCGCGGCGCCGGCAAGATCTTCCACACGCAGGTCCGGGCCAGCGGCAGCATCCCGCAGGCCTGCGCGCTCTTCGGCCCCTCGGCCGCCGGCGGTGCCTACATCCCGGCGTTCTGCGACGTCGTGGCGATGGTCGAGGGCAACGCGTCGATGTATCTCGGATCCGACCGCATGGTCGAGATGGTCACCGGCGAGAAGACGACGCTCGAGGCCATGGGCGGCGCCCGCGTGCACTGCGCCGAGAGCGGGGTCGGGCACTTCCTGTGCAAGACCGAGCAGGACGCCATCGAGACCGTCCGGCGCTACCTGTCGTACCTCCCGTCGAACTGGACCGCCGAGCCCCCGGCGGCGCCGGCGCGGGCCGAGACCGGTATGCCCGAGATCCCGGCCAGCGAGCGGCAGGCCTTCGACATGCGCAAGGTCGTGCGCGGCCTGCTCGACGAGGACTCGTTCTTCGAGATCCAGGCGCTGTGGGCGCGCGAGCTCACGGTCGGCTTCGGCCGCCTCGACGGCCAGGCCGTCGGCGTCGTCGCCAACAACTCGATGTTCAAGGGCGGCGTGCTCTTCGTCGACTCCGCCGACAAGGCGACCCGGTTCGTCCAGCTCTGCGACGCCTTCAACGTCCCGCTGCTCTTCCTCGCCGACGTCCCCGGCTTCATGGTCGGCTCCGCGGTGGAGAAGCAGGGCATCATCCGTCACGGCGCCAAGATGATCACCGCGATCTCCGAGGCGACCGTGGCCAAGATCTGCGTCGTGCTCCGCAAGGCGTATGGTGCCGGCCTCTACGCGATGGCCGGCCCCGGCTTCGAGCCCGACGCCACCATCGCGCTGCCCACCGCGAAGATCGCGGTCATGGGCGCCGAGGCCGCGGTCAACGCGGTCTACGCCAACAAGATCGCCGCGATGGAGGACGAGGGCGCGCGGGCCGAGTTCGTGGCGGCCAGACGCGCCGACTACGAGCGCGACATCGACATCATGCGGCTGGCCGGCGAGCTCGTCGTCGACACCGTCGTGGAACCGGCGGCGCTGCGCGGCGAACTGGTGCGCCGTTTCGCCGCGGCCCGGGGCAAGGACCGCGCGTTCTCCCGCCGCCGGCACGGCGTCACACCGGTCTGAGGAGGGTGGAAAATCATGGTCGACTTCTCTCTCGGCGAGGAGCTCGAGGCGCTGCGCGACAGCGTCCGGGAGTTCGCCCACGACGTGGTCGCCCCCGTGATCGGCGACTACTACGAGCGGCACGCGTTCCCCTACGACCTGGTCCGCCAGATGGGGAAGATGGGGCTGTTCGGGCTGCCCTTCCCGGAGGAGTACGGCGGGATGGGCGGCGACTACTTCGCGCTCTGCGTCGCCCTGGAGGAGCTCGCGCGCGTCGACTCGTCGATCGCCGTGACCCTCGAGGCCGGGATCTCGCTCGGTGCGATGCCCATCTACCGTTACGGCACGCCGGCCCAGAAGGAGCGGTGGCTGCCCCGTCTCACCTCGGGCGAGGCGCTGGCCGCGTTCGGCCTGACCGAGCCGGGCGCCGGCAGCGACGCGGGCGGCACCCGGACCCGCGCGGTGCTCGACGAGGCGAGCGGCGAGTGGGTGATCAACGGGTCGAAGGCCTTCATCACCAACTCCGGCACCGACATCACCGCGCTGGTCACGGTCACCGCGGTCACCGGCGTCAACCCCGACGGCAGCAAGGAGCTCTCGGCGATCATCGTGCCGAGCGGCACGCCGGGCTTCACCGTTCAGCCCGCGTACTCCAAGGTCGGCTGGTGCGCCTCCGACACCCACGAGCTGACCTTCGAGGACGTGCGCGTGCCGGCCGAGAACCTGCTCGGCGAGCGGGGCCGCGGCTACGCCCAGTTCCTGCGCATCCTCGACGAGGGCCGGGTCGCGTTCGCCGCGCTCGGGGTCGGGCTCGCCCAGGGCTGCGTGGACGAGTCGGTCGCCTATGCCCGGCAGCGGCAGGCGTTCGGCCACGCGATCGGGGACTTCCAGGCGATCCAGTTCAAGATCGCGGATATGGAGAGCCGGGCGCACATGGCCCGGCTGGCGTACTACGACGCGGCGAGCCGGCTGGTCAGTGGGCGTGACTTCAAGCGCCAGGCGGCGATCGCGAAGCTCGCCTCCAGCGATGCGGCGATGATCAACGCGCGCGAGGCGACACAGGTGCACGGCGGCTACGGGTTCATGAACGAGACGCCGGTCGGGCGCATGTATCGCGACGCCAAGGTCCTGGAGATCGGGGAGGGCACGTCCGAGGTCCAGCGGATGATCATCTCGCGGTCGATGGGGCTCTAGATCGGCCAGGTGTGGACAGGGACGTTCTCGTGCAGGCCCTCGGCGTATCGCTGCAGCATCTGCCGGAGGGCCGCGGACCGGTCCAGGCCGCGCTCCTCCAGCCCGTGCACGACCCGGGTCTGCCAGGCGGCGCCGTTGATCCCGGTGCGGCACCGGCCCTCGATGACGCCGAGGAGCCGGTCGCGGATCGCCGCCCGCACCCCGAAGCGGTCCAGCCCGGCCTCGGCCAGCGGCAGCAGCTCGCGCAGCACGAGGTCGGGGACCGCCACCTCGCCGAGCTCGGGCCACCAGACCCGCGCGTCGAGCCCCTCGCGGGCGGCGATGTGAAAGTTCTCCTCGGCCGCCGAGAACGACATCTGCGTCCAGATCGGACGGTCCTGCTCGCACAGCTCCCGGACCAGGCCGAAGTAGAACGCGGCGTTGGCGAGCTGGTCGACGACGGTCGGGCCGGCCGGCAGGACCCGGTTCTCGACGCGCAGGTGAGGACGGTTGTTCATGATGTCGTACACCGGCCGGTTCCATCGGTAGATGGTGCCGTTGTGCAGCCGGAGCTCGCCCAGCCGCGGCACTCCGCCGGCCTCGAGCACCGCCACCGGGTCCTCGTCCTCGGTGATCGGCAGCAGCGGCGGGAAGTAGCGCACGTTCTCCTCGAACAGGTCGAAGATCGAGGTGATCCAGCGCTCCCCGAACCAGACCCGCGGCCGCACGCCCTGCGCCTTGAGCTCCTCCGGCCGCGTGTCGGTGGCCTGCTCGAACAGCGCGATGCGGGTCTCGGCCCACAGGCGCCGCCCGAACAGGAAGGGCGAGTTGGCGCCGACGGCGACCTGGACGCCCGCGATGGCCTGGGAGGCGTTCCAGTACATCGCGAAATCCTCCGGCGCCACCTGCAGGTGGAACTGGATGCTCGTGCAGGCGGACTCGCCGGCGATCGAGTCGGACTGCGCCTCGAGGCGCTCCTCGCCGCGGATGTCCAGCGCGATGTACTCGCCCCGCGCGTTGATGATCTGGTCGTTGAGCAGCCGGTATCGCGGCTCGTTGGACATGTTCGCGAGCACCAGGTGCTCCGGCCGCAGCGTGGGGAGGATGCCGATCAGCACGAGCCGGGCGTCGGACTTGCGGGCCCGCTCGTCGGCGTGCACGAGGCTCGCGAGGACCTCGCGCTCGTACACCTCCAGGCCGTCGCCCTCGATGACCCGCGGCGCCACGTTGATCTCGAGGTTGAACTGGCCGAGCTCGGTCTGGAACGTCGGGTCGGCCAGGTCGGCGAGGACCTCGGCGTTGCGCATGGCGGGCTGCGCGTCCGGGTCGATGAGGTTGACCTCGATCTCCAGGCCGGTCATCGGCCGGTCGGAGTCGAAGCGGAAGTCGTTGAGCATGAGCGCGAAGACGTCGAGGCAGCGGCGCACCTTACGTCTGTAGCGAGCGCGGTCCTCACGCGAGAAGGATCCCCGTGTGACGTCCTGGCCCATGCATGCCCCCTGGCCCATCTTGGACCCCTCACGTTAGGAGCAGTCCAGATGTACCGCTAGGGACAAAGCGGACATGAAGTCAGCCGAGGGTGAGCGAAACCTTGCAGAGGGTGGGAGATTTCGCCCACCCTCTGCACGATGGCCAAACTCCGACGTTGGCGTTTTATCGGATATGCCGTGAGATTTCAGCCCTGGCGGACGGCCTCGGCGCCGATCTCGATCTTGACCTTCTTGCCGACGAGCACGCCGCCGGTCTCCAGCGCCTGGTTCCAGGTGATGCCGAACTCCTCGCGGTCGATCTCGGTCGTGGCGGAGAAGCCGATGACCTCCTGGCCCCACGGGCTCTTGGCGTGGCCCTCGAACTCGACATCGAGCTCGACCTCGCGGGTGACGTCGCGGATCGTCAGGTCGCCGACCAGCTTGAACTCGTTGCCGGACAGGCCCGTGACGCGCTTGCTCTTGAAGGTCAGCGCCGGCCACTGCTCGACGTTGAGGAAGTCGGGGCTGCGCAGGTGGCCGTCACGGTCCGCCACGCCGGTGTCGATGCTGGCCGCGTCGATGCTCACCTCGACGCTTGACTCCAGCGGGTTCTCGGCGACGACGATGCTGCCGCTGGCGCTGGTGAAGCCGCCGCGCACCTTGCTCACCATCATGTGCCGGGCGACGAAGCCGACGCGCGTGTGGGCCGGGTCGATCTCGAACTTGCCGGGCGTGGGGATGGTGAGACCGTTGTACTCGCGGGTGTTGGCGGGTGCCGTCATGGTGACTCCCTCAGTTGTGCGGTGACGAAGAAGATTGTCGCGGCAAATATACACTCGACAGACTCTCGTGCGTCAAGCTCTCTGTTAGGCTTGCACTGTGACCGACGAAATGCTGGAAGATCCGCGAATCACCGCCATCGGCCTGTTCATGGAGGCCTTCTCCGGTGTCAACGCGCGGCTCAACGTCCAGCTGGCCGAGCACGGGCTCGGTAACGTCGATTTCGAGGTGCTGGTGCGGCTGGCGCGCTCGCCGGGCGGCGAACTGCGCATGACGGACCTGGCCGCCCAGACCGGGCTCTCCACCAGCGGCGTGACCCGGGTCGTCGATCGCCTGGAGCGGGACGGCCTGGCGACGCGGCGCGCCTGCCCGACGGACCGGCGGGGCTCCTTCACGGTGATCACGCCGGTCGGGCTGGCCAAGATGCGCGAGGTCCTGCCGGGGCACCTGACGCTGATCGACGCGTGGTTCACCGGCCCGCTCTCGGCCGCAGAGCTGGACGCCCTGCTGGGCGGCCTGCGCAAGATCCGCGACGCGGTCCGGCCGGAGGCGACCTCGGGTGTGCCGTCGATGCGTTCCGCGGCCGCCTGAGCGATCACACCTTCCACCTTCGTTGGCGACGCTGCGTCAGCGGGCGCCTACCGGCAGGATTACCGGCAGGTCTGGGCGGCGCGTGCGGTACAACTCGGAATCGGGCTAGCCTTCCGCGGGCACGGGCGAAGTTAGGTGGGTAGGCGTGTCCACGCACCCAGGGGGTCTTCGTCCGTGCCCACCAGGGTGTCGAGCAGGCGATGTTCGCGGGGGAGGAGCCGGATGCGGGCTCGCTCACGCAGGCCCGACAGCTCTTGCAGGGCGCGGTCGCGCCGGGCGGGTCCGGCGGTCACGGCCAGGCCGACCAGGGCCTCGAGCACGTCACGGGCATCGTCGCGGCCGGCCAGGAGGTTCGCGGCGACCTCGAACGCGCTCGCCGCTTGGGCTCGTTCCCCGCGCGACAGCGCCAGGTAGCCGTTGACCAGGGCGGATGTGCCGGCACTGTCGGGTACTGACGCCAGTTCCGCCAGCACCGGCAACGCCTCGGTGTGGCGCCCGGTCTCGGCGAAGGTCTGGCCGAGCGTGCCCAGGACGCGCACACGATGGGCCGGGTCGCCCACCTCGGCGATCGCGGTCGCGGCGCGGCGGGCCAGGGCGACGGCCTCGTCGAAGCGCCCGTCCAGCCGTGCGATCTCGGCGAGATTGGCCTCGATCACGGCCCGCAGGCGGGCGTCGCCGGCCTCGGCCGCGCGCCGGCCGGCGCCCTCGAGCCGCCAGGCCGCCGTGCCCAGGTCGCCGACCAGGACGTCGAGCCACGCGAGGTTGTTCTGCGCGACGGCGATCTCGCGGGCCCGCCCGGTGCGGATGGCCAGGCCGAGCGCGGCCTCGTTGTGGTGGCGCGCCTCGTCCGGGCCGCCGAGCGCCTGCCAGACCCCGGCGAGCAGCGCCCGCGCGGTGAGCTCGCCGGTGACGTCGCCGCGATCGGTGAGTACCCCCAGCGCCGACTCGGTCGCGCACAGCTCGCCGGCCCCGCGCCCGTGCGCGGAGGCGAGCATGGCCGCGCCGACCTGGGCCCACGCGCGCGTGCCCGGATCACAGGCCTGCGTGCGGCGGTCGTCGAGGAGGCGGCGTAGCAGGTGGTACCCCTCGACGTCGCGTCCGCGCAGCCGGCACCACCTCGGAAGGGCTCCGGCGAGGCGGAGCGCGAGCTCGGGGTCACGCACCGCGGAGTATCGCAGCGCGGCGCGGATGTCGCTGTTGAGGTAGTCCAGCCGCAGGACCGCCGCCGCGCTGCCGGCCCCGGTCAGCTCCGCCGAGACGCGCACCACGGCCCGCGTGACGACGTCGGCGTGCCGCTGCCGCGCGGCGCGCAGCTCACCGGCCTCCGCGCACCGCTCCGAGGCGAAGTCGAACACCACGTCGAGCAGGCGGAACCGCAGGTCGCCCGGCCCGCGCACGCTCACCAGCCCCAGGCTGACCAGCCGGTCGAGGACCGCCTCGACGTCCTCGACCACCCCTTCGAGCAGGGCCTCGGCCAGCTCGACGGACCATTTCCCGCGGAACACCGATAGCCGGCGCAGCGCCGCCTGCTCGCGATCGGCGAGCAGTTGATAGCTGTCCGCGACGGTGTCACGCAGCCGGCGCCCCGCCGGGTCCGTGGGCGCGAGGTCCAGGATCCGGTTGCCGTATCGCGAGAGCAGCTCCCCCAGCTCCAGCACCCGCCCCCGCGCCGCGGCCAGCTCGATCGCCAGCGGCAGCCCGTCGAGCCGGCGCACCAGCTCCCCGATCGTGGGGATCTCGTCGTCGCGGGCGGGCTCCCGGCGCACGGCGCGCAGCCGCTCCACGAACAGCGCCACCGCCGGCAGCCGGCGCAGCGCCGCCGGGTCCTGCGGCCGGGTCGCCGGCACCTCGAGCGGCTGGACCTGCCAGTCGACGGCGCCCGGCACCTCGGCGGCGAGTGGTCTCCGGCTCGTCACGACAATCCGGATGGCCGGGACCCGGGCGCGCAGCCAGGCGATCGCCTCGATCGACGCGCTCGGGGCCCGGTCGACGCCGTCGATCACCAACAACGCCGGGGGCGCGCTTCGGGAGCCGTACCGCTCGGTCAGCTCCTCGGCCCTGGCCACCCCGAAGACGGAGGCGACGGCGGAGAAAATGTCGGTGGGCTGGGATATGTTCGTGACGGTCACCGCGACGGCGGTCCGGCCGGCCGCCGCCATCGCGTGGGCCACCGCCAGCGCGAGCCCGGACTTGCCGACGCCCGCCATCCCGATCAGCGCGACGACCTCCGCGGCCGATCCGGGCTCCTGCCGGTCGCTTGCGAGCAAGGCCAGCAGTTCGGTGATGTCGGCGTCGCGGCCGAACATGGGTGGGATGGTGGGCAGCGGCAGCGTGCCCCGGCCCGGGCGGGCGCTCGCGCGGTGCCGGCCGCCGTTCGGGGAGTCGTCGCCGCTGGGGTCCGGGGCGCCCGGCGGCGAAAGTTGGGGGCGGTTCATCGCGGCGCTGAGGAAGGCGTCGCGGTCGGCGCCGGTCAGGTTCAGGGCGTCGGCCAGCAGCGACAGGGTGTTGCGCTGCGGGCGGGCGACGCGGCCGCGCTCGAGCTCGCGGAGGGTGCGGACGCCGAGGTGGGCCCGCGCCGCCAGTTCATCCTGGGTGAGTCCCCTGGCCAGACGGCCGGCTCGGAGCGCCGCGGCGAAGCCCTCCGCTACTGGAGACATGTTGAGGAAGGGTACTCGAGCGACTGGACCGCGACCCCTGTCAATATCTCAATTATGACAGACGTCGGCGCCGGAGCCGCGGCGCCCACCAGTTCCACCGGTCCAGCATGCTCATGAGGGACGGCAGGAGCAGCCCGCGCACGACCGTCACGTCGATGAGGAGCGCGACGGTCATGCCGACCCCGATCTCCTTCACCGCGACCAGGCCGCCGGCGGCGAAGCCGAGGAACACGATCCCGATGCACACGGCCGCCGCGGTGACGACCGGCCCCGAGCGGGCGATGCCGCGCAGCACGGCGCGATCGGTGTCCGGCCGCCGGTCGTACTCCTCCTTGATCCGCGCCAGCAGGAACACCTCGTAGTCCATCGACAGACCGAAGATGAACACGAACAGCAGCACCGGCGTGGTCAGGTCGAGCCCGCCCCAGGAGTCGAAGAACAGGGGGATCTGCCCCCAGCCCCACTGGAACACCACGACCAGCACCCCGAGCGTCGCGGCCAGGGTCAGCAGGTTCATGAGGACGGCCTTGACCGGGATGACCAGCGAACCGGTCAGCGCGAAGAGCAGTACCACGGTCACGACCAGCACGATGAGCGCCGCCGCGGGCAGGCGCCCGGCGAGCGAGTCGCGATAGTCGACCACCTCGGCGGCCGGCCCGGTCACCCACTTCGCGAACGGCGTGGGCATGGCGCGCACGTGGCGCACGAGGTCGTACCCCTGCGCGTCGCCGACCCCGCCCTTGGGCGTCAGGTCGAGGATGGTCCACCCGTCGGGCACGTCGCCGCGCACGTCCTGCCGCAGCACCTCACCGTGCAGCTCGTTGCCGATTCGGTTCATCAGATCGCGGACGTCGGCCCGCTCAGGCCCGGCCCGCAGGAGCACCGTGACCGCCGGTGGCTCGCTGTTGGAGAACTTTGATTCCCAGATGTCGTACGCCCGCCGCGCCTCGTTCGACCCCGGCAGCGCCCGGGCATCGGAGTTGGCCAGATTCGCCCCGAGCAGCGGCGCGGCCAGCACCAGCAGCCCGACGGTCGCCCCGAGCGCGACCCGCGCGGGGTCCCGCTGCGCCCGGGCTGCCAGCCGGGCCAGCAGACCCGCCCGGTCTCGCGCTGTTCCGGTCGCTCGCCTCGGCCGGATTCGCGATCCGCACAGCGCGATCATCGCCGGTACCAGCGTCAGCGCGGCCACCGTCGCCAGCGCCACCACCGCCGCCCCGCCCAGGGCGACCGCGGCGAGCAGCGGTTCGGCGAACGCGGTCAGCCCGGCCAGCGTCAACGTCACCGCCAGCCCGGAGATCGCCACCGCGCGCCCGGCCCGGCCCATGGCCACGCTCAGCGCCTCGGCGGGCTCGTGACGCGCCAGCTCCTCGCGGTACCGCGCGACGATCAGCAGCGAGTAGTCCACCGCGAGCCCGATGCCGAGCAGGCTCACCACGTTCAGTGAATACTCGCTCACCCGCGTGACGTGACTCAGCCCGAGCAGCACCAGCAGCGACCCGGTGACCCCGGCAACCGCGACGGCCAGCGGCAGCGTGGCGGCGAGCAGCCCGCCGAAGAATAGGAAGAGCGCCACGAGCAGCGCCGCGAACGCGATGCTCTCACCGATCGCGAGGTCGTGCACGGACTGGTCGGCAAAGGCCCGTTCCGCCAATTTCGTACCGCCGACCGCCACGCTCGGCGCCGCGATGCGCTCGAGCCGGTCACGTACCCGATCCTCGAGCGCCTCGCGCGGGGCATCCGCGAGGCCGGGTTCGAGCTCGACCTGGACGCTGACGCTGCGGTTGTCCGCGCCGATGCGCCCGCCGACGCCGGTGTAGAGGTCGTGGACCTCCTTGACCCCGGGCCAGCCGCGAATCTCCTTGGCCGCGTCGCTGACGGTGGCCACGAGCGCCGGGTCGTACGGCGCGACGCCCTCGATCACCGCGAACACGATCGACCCGGTCGGCGCCACCTCGTCGATGCGCCGCTGCCCGGCGGCGGACTCGCTGTCGGCCCGGTTGGTCCCCGTCGTGACCAGGCGATCGAACAGCCCGCCACCGAACACCGCGCCGGCGATCGTCACCGCCAGCCAGACGCCGACCACCACCCAGCGCCCGCGGGCCATGAGCGCGCCGAGTTTCGCGAACATCGAGATATGCAAGCACGCCTCGCGTACGCCCCGACATCCCCCGATCCGTCCGGCCCGTCAGGGTCGCTTGGTGCCCCCGGTTACTCCGCGGACTTGCCGCGGCCCCGGCCCCGGCCCCGCGGCGGCTTGGCCGGTGCCTCCTCGGTGGTCGCCTCGGTGGTCGCCTCGGTCGGCCACAGCGGGGCGGCGGAGGCGCGGGCGGTGCCGGTCGGCGTCGAACCCTTGGAGCTGGGCGGGGTGGCGGGCTCCTCCGCGACGGTGTCCTCGGCGTAGGCGCGCTTGGCGGAGTCGGAGGTGTACGTGCTGCCGTAGGCCCGCGACGGCGCGTAGGCGTCCGACTCCAGGTCCACGGCCGAGTCGAGCTCCGGGGCCGCGCCGACCGCGACCGGCTCCCGCGACCAGGACGGGCGGGCGGAGTCCGACGGGCGCAGCGGGTCGGTCGGGGACTCGTCGCTGTCGGGCGACGAGCCGCGGCGGCGGTTGTCGGCGGCGTCGGCCTCGGCCAGGGCGGCGGTCCACTCGGAGTAGTCGGCGGCGGAGCGGGCGTCGCGCTCCTCGGTGGCGCGGCGGCGCTCGGCGCGGGAGCGGGCCCGGGAGCCGCTCGGGCCGATCGACGAGACGATGATCGACCCCGCCAGGCCGGCGAACATGGCGTAGGGGGCGATGACGAAGGCCGACAGGTGCTGGTCGTGCTCGCCGAGGGCGGGGACGGCCAGCAGGTATGCGATCGCGACCAGCAACGGGCCGGTCAAGCCGGAGATGGCGACGCCGACGCGGTTCTCGCCGCGGCGGGTGGCCGGCCAGGCGGCCAGGGCGCCGATGACGAGCGCGGCAACGATCATGAGCAGGGCGCTGGGGAGGTTCACCATCCCGCGGATCCACGTCGCGTCGGTGAACTGCCAGGTGCCGAGCTGCGCCGCGGTCGCGGTGTCGCCGTCGGCGTGCACGACATCGGCGACGGCGACCACGGCCAGGGTCCACAGCCAGGCCGACGAGGCGATGACGTTCGCGGCGACCGCCCGGGCGGCGACGGCGCCGACCGCCACGAGCAGACCGACGATGAGCCCGGCGATGGCGTAGCCGCCGGCGGTGAAGTACGGCACGGCGTTGTCCGGCCGCGGCGTGCGCGCCGGGATGGCGACCAGCGGCACGATGATCAGCGAGCCGACAGCGGCGGCGAGCGCGATCACCACCCGCCAGGCCACGATCAGGGCCCGGCCGCCGACACTGTCCGGGTTGGCCGGGACAGGGGTGCCGCCGCCGGCGAGCCGGTCGGCGCAGACGGCGCCGATGACCGTCGACGAGGCGGCGAGCCAGGTCACCCAGGCGAGGCCGCTCACCCAGACCGTCGCGCTGTCGCCCGTCGGCTGCCAGGAGATGATGCCCAGGCCGTAGCCGAGACCGAGCTGCGCGGCACCTGCGCCGGCCGACACGCCGATCGCCGTGAATATTGAGGTAGCCCAGCTTCTCGCCGCCATGCCGCGCAGCGTACGCCCAGCCGTCCACCCCGGCGAGTCGGTGTCGTGGGAACGTCAACGGGCGCTCTCACCCCGCCGCCGACCGGCCACGCAGCGTCTTCCCGGCGCCATACCGGCCATCGCGCGGCGACCTCGCACGCGCGGTGGCCGGCCTCCCGTCATGGTCCTCGCCCCGCAGCGTCTGCCTTGCCGTCACCGGATCGCCGTCCGGCCTCGTAGCGCCTGCCACTTTCCGCCGTTTTCCGGACGCGTAGCGTGTCGGGAGAGAGTAGATGGGTGGCGCCGTAGCGGCGAACCGCCGGACAAGTCGGACAAGGTGGTGAACTGGGAGACATGGTGAACCGTGCCGGCGATCCTTCCGACGAGTCCTCGACGCAGCCGTTCTGGCCCTTCGCCGGCGGCGACGCGGTGGAGGAGGAACAGGACGCCGACGCCACCCAGGTGCACCCCCGAGCCGCGGACGAAACCCGGGCCCAGCGACCGATCGACGCCACTGGGGTTCAGCCGCCCGTCGAGGAGCGGGAGCGGTGGTCGGCCCGGGCCGGGGTGCCCGCGCCCGGCGATCCCGGCCTGCGCCGGCCCGCGCCCCAGGAGTGGGTGGACGAGGAAGAGGATCCGTACCAGGGGCGGTCCTGGTTCACCCCGGTCATCGTCGGCATCGTCGCCCTGGTGCTGGTGGCGGCGCTGAGCTTCGGGCTGTACCTCATCTATCGCGCGACGGAGAACGGGCAGAACGCGCCCGGCGGGGTGGAGTCGACCGCGGCGACCGCCTCGCCGTTGCCCCCGCCGGCCTCCAGCGAGGCTCCGTCGTCGGCGGCGCCGTCCTCGGAGGCGCCCCCCTCGTCCAGCGCCCCCGCCCCCGCGCCGGTCGTCATCCCGCCGCTGCGGGGCGACAGCCTGGCCGAGGCTACGGTGAAGCTGCAGGTGCTGGGGCTCAACGTGAAGGTCGAGCGGCGCGCCGACGATTCGCTGCCGCCGGGCGAAGTGCTGGCGTCGGAGCCGGGGGAGGGCGAGACGGTCGACCCGGGGGACACCGTCACGCTCATCGTCGCGGCCGCCGCGCCCTCGACCGTCCCGTCGAGCCCGGGCCCGAGTGCCTCGGCGGCCGGCTGAGCGGCAGCGGGGCCCTCGACGAGCCGGCTGAGCGGCAGCGAGGTCCTCGACGAGCCGGCTTGCGCCCTGTCGGTCGAGCCGCGACTCAGCCGACGGGGACCGGCAGACCGGCCCGCAACGGGGTGACGGCGCGCTGGCTGCGGGAAACGAAGCCCGGCTGCAGGCCCTGGAGCTGGACGAAGATCGAGCGGCGTTCGACCGCGTCGCCCGCGGCGTTGAGCTGGTAGCCGTCCAGCCAGGCCCAGCCGTCGTACGTCTGCCAGTCGTGCACTCGGATCACCCGGAACAGCATGGGCTGCTTGAACTGCACGCTCGCGGTCTTCGTCACGCGCAGCACATCACCGGTCCTCGGTAACACGGTGGGACTCCCGTCTTCCGTCTCGGCTTGTTGGGGGGAAGGCCGGCAACGGGGCACCTTCGCGGGGGTGCGGTCCGTAACCGCCGATTGGTCCGAATCGTTGGTCGTCGCGTCCACCTAGGGGCGGGTTGCTCCGCTACGTGAACAGTCCGTGATCCCAGCAGTACGGACAGGTTGCACCACGGCGGTCAGTTATGCAACTTGCAAGAAGAAGGTTCCACCGCGCGTATGAGTCGCAGATTCTCGTACCGAGTCGCCCTGCGCGGCTCTACGATGTAGCGCTGATCAATACGTAAGTTATCTACGTAGGTCTGCGGCGCGGAGGTGCGACAAACCGTGGCAAGTCGACGAGGCAGCCCGACCCTCCGGCGCCGTCAGCTGGGGATGGAACTGCGCCGGCTGCGTGATGCGGCGCACGTGACCATCGACCAGGTCGCCGAGCGGCTCGAATGCTCCGGCTCGAAGATCTCCCGGATCGAGACGGGCCAGACCGGCGTCACGCCGCGCGACGTGCGCGACATGCTGGACATCTACGGCGTCGATCCGGAATACGCCGACCAGCTGCTCAAGATCGCGCGGGAGGCGCGGCAGAAGGGCTGGTGGCAGCTGTACGGCGACGTGCTCACAGGCGCCTACGTAGGGCTCGAGGCCGCCGCCGACCACATCCGCTCGTACGAAGCTCTCGTCGTTCCCGGCCTGCTGCAGACCGAGGAGTACGCCCAGGCCATGATCCATGCCGCCCGCCCCGACATCGGTGCCACAGATGTCGAGAAAAGGGTGCGTGTCCGGATGGGCCGACAATCGTTACTCACTCAGGATGACCCGATCGATCTCTGGGTGGTGCTGGACGAGGCAGTCCTCCGCCGCCCGGTCGGTGGGAGGGCGGTCATGCGTCGCCAGCTTGAGCACCTGAGCACGGCGGCCGGCTGGCCGAACGTGACGCTGCAGGTCCTGCCCTTCTCCGCCGGCGCGCACGCCGGGATGGACGGGGCATTCACGATGTTGCTGTACGACGAGTCTGCCGGGCAGAACTTCGTGTTCGCCTCGCACGCGGCCGGCGGTCTCTTTCTCGAGAAGGACGACGAGCTTCAGCGCTACGGATTCATCTTTGACTACTTGCGCGCCAACGCACTCCGTCCGGACGAGTCAGTGTCCATGTTCGTGAAACTGACAAAGGAGCTGTAGTGGAAATCGAAGCCAAGGGCTTCATCGTCGACCTCGAGGGTGCCGCGTGGCGCAAGAGCACTCGCAGCGGTCCGTACTCGGACAACTGCGTTGAGGTGGCGTTCGCCGGCGGAGCGGTGGCCCTCCGCGACTCGAAGGACAAGGCCGGTGCGGTGCTGCTGTTCACTCCGCAGGAGTGGACCGCGTTCGTCGACGGCACCAAGGGCGGGGAATTCGACCTGGCGTGACGACACGCCGGGCACGGCCGGCCGGCCCGTTTCCGCGGTGTAATGCCTGCGGGGCGGGCCGGCCGTTTTCGTCGGGGGAGCGTGGCCCTTCCACCAGGACCGTCGTTATAGGTATGAGTGCCGCGAATCCACCGTATTACGGGCACTTCCCCCGAGTGAGATAAGGCTTCCTACCGTGAACATTGGCCCCGACAACTTCGGCAACGGATCGTCGAAGACCGACGACCGTTTCTCCGGGCAACTGGGTAGCTACCGTCCGGGCGGTCGCCGGGACGGCATCGGCGACGGGCCCCTCGACGACCTGTCCCCGCGCAACGGCTCGCCGCTGGACCGGGCGTCGATGCCGCTGGACATGACGCCGCCCAAGCTCCCCGAGTCCTCACTGGTCGCGGACCTCGGCCCGCTCACGGGGGGATCGCTCAGCAGCAGTTCGCTCAGCAGCAGTTCGCTGAACACCAACCCGCTGACCGAGCCGATGTTCGGCCGCGACTCCTGGCTGGACACGCCGAGCGGCTCGATGGCCGACCACCCGCTGCTGCGCGGCCTGCTCATGGAGCTGCCGCCGAAGGGCACCCTGCCGCAGCAGGAGTGGCTGGACCGCTGGTTCGAGGCGGCTCGCAGCATCCTGGAGCTCATCTACTCCCAGGAGTCCCGTCAGCTCAAGTAGTGCGCCGAGCGCATCCCGCCTGTCTATCGACAGGTCGATTCACACCCTGTAGAAACGCAGGGAGGACTCGACCTGGGGAGGTCGGACGGGCTCCGGATGCGCGGGCCGCGTGGCCGGGGCCCGTCATGAGCACCCGCTCCGGCGCTTCCCGATCCTGACCAGCCCGATCCTGACCAAGCGCAAGATCAGTGATATCGGCTGAATGTCCGATTGGTCGCGCCACCTTCGGTTGATCGGCGTGTCGCAAAGTTGATGGTCGATCGTGAAATGTCCGCTTAGCTTGGGTCGGAGTTTGCCGGTGTAGCGGGGAGCAAGGGTGAGTGACGTGACCGATCTGATCTTCGCTTTTGTGAGCGGTGGCGGCCTGCTGGCCCTGAGCATCGGCGCTTTCGGTGTGCTGGATGCGTACAACAAGCGCGGGCTCGGCGAGAAGCGGGTCGACTGGCTCATCGGTCTGTACGCCCTGGGCGTGGTGGCCAACATCGTCGCCTACGTGCTGCTCGACCGCTGGTACATCGCCGCGCCGCTGGCCCTGATGCTGTGGCCGGCCGAGCGCGCCTTCGACAAGCGGGGCACGTTCAAGCGCCGCACGGCCAAGGTGGACGCCCTCACCGGCCGCTGAACCGGCTTGATCGGACAATCTGTCGTAAGTGTGAGATATCCCAAAATTTCCGGGATAACGCGAATGGCCGCCTCAAGAGCGCCCATCGGCATGTCCGTGACCAAACGCCCAGACGCCCGGCCGGTGAGAAGCCGCGCGGCCCAGCCGACGGGTTGGGCGTGGCGGCGGATGGCGGCCGCCCGTCGAGGGGATGCCAGTGTTCGCACAGGGCCGAACGACCGGGCCAACCTGAGCAGGACCGGACCGACCTTCTTTGAAGGCAGCCGGACCGGCGCCCGCACCAAGCAGCGGTGCGGAGCAGATCGTGGCGGGGTTCGTGACCGAGTCGCCGGCGACCAGCCCGAGGGGCGGTTCCGGGACTGGCTTGTCTCGAAAGCTGGCGGCCCTGGCGCTGGCGGCAAGAAGCGGTGAGCGGGACGGGTTCGCGATCCAGCCGCTGAGGACCAGCCCGAGGGCGGTTCCGGACCGGCTTGGTGATGGTGGCCGGCCAGCGGGTGCCGTGGGGCCTGGCCCGGCCTAGACCGCGAAGGTTCTCAGTGGCTCTGTGGCTGGAGCTGGTGGTGCGGCCCTCCACAGGTGGGCCTTCTGGGCGCCCAGGCGGGCCAGGTAGTTGGGGTTGAGCAGGATGTATCGGCGCCAGAGGCGCTTCGGCTCCAGGCCTAGGCGCCACAGCCACTCCAGAGCGTACTTCTGCATCCACGGTGGTGGGTTCTTCAGGCCGCCGGCGTGGTAGTCGAAGGCGGCGCCGACGGCTAGCATCGGCGCGTCGATCAAGGGTCTCATCGCGTAGACGAAGATCTCCTGGCGAGGGCAGCCGAGGCCGACCATGACGACCCGTGCGCCCGAGGACTTGATCCGGGCCGCGATCTCCTCCGGCTCGCCGGCGGTGGCGGTGCGGAACTTGGAGGGCTCCATCCCGGCGATCTTGAGGTCGGGGAAGCGTTCGTGCAGCTTGGCGGCGAGCCGGTCCAGGGTCTGCTGGGTGGAGCCGTAGAAGTACACCGGCAGGCCCTCGCGGGCGCTCTCCTCCAGCACCTTGAGGGTGAGGTCGGGACCGTACACGCGGTCGGCCAGCCGGGCGTGGTGGAGCAGGTTGAGCGCCCACCGCACCGGCTGCCCGTCGGGCGTGACCAGGTCGAAGGAGTTCAGCCGGGCCCCATGGGCCTTGTCCTGCACGCCGGTCATGACACCGTGCACGGCGAGGGCGGTGACGGCCAGCGGGCGGCCCTCGCGGGCGGCGCTCATCACCTTGTCCACCGCGCCGTCGTAGTCGACGGCGCTGACCTCGACCCCGAGAACGTTGCGCTTGCCCTGGTCGATCACGTCAGGCTGCCGGGGTCCACTTGCCGACGTTGGCCTCGTAGATCTCCTGGCAGATCATCGGCACGTCGTAGACCTGCTTCCAGTCGGGGTAGTCCAGCTGGAACCGCTCGTTGGAGCCGATCCACCAGATGTGGTCGCCGACTCGGTTGGCCTCGTGGTACTCGGTGATCATCTCGTTGCCGGTGATCCGCTCGGCGAGCTTGAAGACCTCGAGGTGCGAAGTGTTGGAGTGCCGGCCGCCGCCGAGGTTGTAGACGGCCGCGGAGCGCGGGTTGCGGAAGAACGCCTCGAAGGCCGACACGACGTCGTGCGAGTGGATCGCATCGCGGACCATTTTGCCCTTGTACCCAAAGATCTTGTAGGTGCGGCGCTCCATGTTGCACCGCATGACGTAGGCGAGGAAGCCGTGCAGCTCGGTCGCGGAGTGCGCGGGGCCGGTGAGCGTGCCGCCGCGGAAGCAGGCCGTCTTCATGTCGAAGTAGCGCCCGTACTCCTGCACCATCACGTCCGCGGCGACCTTGGAGGCGCCGAAGACGGAGTGCAGGCAGGCGTCGATCGACATGTCCTCCTTGATGCCGTTCTCGTACTCGTGGCCGGCGACGATCTCCCAGCGGGTCTCGAGCTCGTCGTAGGGCAGCGAGTTGGGGCGGTCGCCGTAGACCTTGTTGGTCGAGCAGTGGATGAACGGCGCCTCGATGCAGTGCTCGCGGACGTTCTGCAGCAGGTTGAGCGTGCCGCCGGCGTTGACGTCGAAGTCGGTGAAGGGGTCGCGTAGCGCCCAGTCGTGGGACGGCTGGGCCGCCGTGTGAATGACGACGGCGATGTCCTTGCCGTACTTCTTGAAGATCGCCGCGAGCGCGTCCCGGTCCCGGATGTCCACGTCTTGGTGGGTGTAGCTCTCGGCCAGGTCACTCGTCAGGCGGACCACGTTCCACGCGGTGGACGCCTCGGCGCCGAAGAACCGTTTGCGCATGTCGTTGTCGATGCCGACCACGTCCAGCCCCAGCGAGGCGAAGTGGCGCACGGCTTCAGATCCGATGAGTCCGGCCGACCCGGTGACAAGTGCAACGCTCACGAGACGGCAGCATACCCGCGCACACAGTGCGCCAGCGGACGGCAGACCCGCCAGACAAAGCCCCATCAAACGCCGGCCCCCGGCCGTTTCACCAGTCCGGCTCGGTGTGCTTAGCGGAGACCGCCCCACACCAGGCATTGACAAAAGCAACAGTCGCAAGCCCAGCGCCCCAAAGTCACGAACCCGACGCCCCAAACCAGCCAAGCCGAAAAGCCCGAGGCGAAGCGAGGCGAATTCAAGAACGCGCAAGCGGAACCCGCAAGGACCCGACGAACCGCAACCCAGGATAGGGGGGTTGTGGGTGGGCGAAGCCCCCCACTGGGGAGCGAGCGAAGCGAGCGCGAAGGATCCACCGGCGAATACGCGAAAGCGGCCCCGCCGCTGAGCAGGGGCCGCCTTCGACCGGTGGGGAAGGGGGGAGTTGAACCCCCACGCCCTTTCGGGCACACGGACCTGAACCGTGCGCGTCTGCCATTCCGCCACTTCCCCGTGGCCTTGCGCGCTAGAGCATAACCTAGGTCCCACTCGGCAGAATCACCGGGTAGGCACTAGGCTTCCCTGGGCGCCACGGAAGAGTAGCACGGGCCGACCGGTCAGCCTGCATACGGGCGTGCGACGTCCGGATACCATCATGACCTCGGAACCCGAGGAGGAACCGGTGAGTGTGCTGCAGCGCTTCGAGAAGCGCCTTGAGGGCCTGGTCGAGGGGGCCTTCGCCAAGGTCTTCAAGGGGGTCGTCCACCCCGTGGAGATCCTCAACGCCATGCAACGGGAGGCGGAAGCCCACAAGGCGATTCTGGCTGGCGGGCGCACGCTCGTGCCGAATCGCTACGTGATCGACCTGTCGCCCTACGATCACAGCCGGCTGGCGCCCTATGCCGCCGCGCTCGCGCAGGAGCTGGCCCAGTCGCAGGCCGAGTTCATCGGCGAGCAGGGCTGGACGGTCTACGGCGACGTCATCGTGGAGATCGAACGCGGTGACGGGCTCGACACCGGCATGTTCCGGGTGACCGCGGAGGTCTACACCGGCGCCGAGGTCGCGCCGCCGCCGACCCCGGACCCGTATGGCGGCTACAACCAGCAGGCGGCCGGCGGTTACGGCCCCCCGCCCGGCGGGCCCGGTGGTCCGGCTCGCAATGTCCGACTGGTGTCCGGCGACGGGCGAAGCTACCCTCTGTCGATCGGTTCGACCGTGATCGGCCGGGGCGATCAGGCCAACATGCGACTCCCGGACGTCGGGATCTCGCGTCGCCACGCGCGGCTCGACTTCGACGGCGCCCAGGTCGTGCTGACCGATCTCGGCTCCACCAACGGCACGATGGTCAACGGTCAACGCGTCTCTGCCGTCGCGTTGAACCCGGGTGACATGATCCAGCTCGGCACGACCACGCTGACCTACCGCGTGGATGGATGACCGTACTTCACGTAGGCGGATCTGAATGAGCGCGTCGTAGATGGAATTCGTCATCACGGTTGCCCGATACGGGCTGCTCGTGCTGCTGTGGATCTTCGTGTTCACGGTGGTGGGGGTGATCCGCCGGGACCTGTTCGCGGGCTCGCGTTCGAGCCGGATCGTCGCCGCACCTCGGGGGGTTGGTGCGGTGACGGCTCCCGGCCGTCCGGCGAAGGTGAAGCGGGGCAAGACCGCCAACCAGCTCTTCGTCACCGCAGGGGCGCTGGCCGGCACTCGCATCACGCTCGGCGACGCACCCATCACCATCGGTCGCGCCGAAGACTCGACGCTGGTAATCACCGATGACTACGCCTCGTCACGGCACGCTCGACTCGTGCCGCGCGCCAGCCAGTGGTATCTCGAGGACCTGGGCTCGACCAACGGGACCTACCTCGACAAGACCAAGGTCGGCGCACCTACCCCCGTCCCCCTCGGCGTGCCGATTCGCATCGGCCGCACTTCTCTCGAGTTACGGCCATGACCCTCACCTTGCGCTATGCGGCCCGCAGTGACCGCGGTCTGATCCGGAGTGGGAACCAGGACTCCGTCTACGCCGGACCGCGGCTGCTGGCTGTGGCCGACGGCATGGGCGGCATGGCCGCCGGTGACGTCGCCAGCAACATCGTCATCGCCACCATGGCGCCGCTCGACGAAGACGTGCCCGGCAACGCCATGATCGACACCCTCCGGGGCGCCGTCGACCTGGCCAACCAGCAGATCCGGGATGCGGTCGAGGAGAACCCGGCCATGGAGGGCATGGGCACGACCCTGACCGCCATGCTGTTCTCCGGATCCAAGATGGGCATGGTGCACATCGGCGACTCGCGGGCGTATCTCGTCCGTGACGGCGAGTTCGCCCAGGTCACCAAGGACGACACCTACGTCCAGATGCTCGTCGACGAGGGCCGCATCAGCCTTGAGGAGGCCAACAGCCATCCCCAGCGCTCGCTGCTGACCAGGGCGCTGGACGGCCGCGACGCCGACCCGGAGTACTCCGTCCGCCAGGTCAAGCCCGGTGACCGTTACCTGCTGTGCAGCGACGGGCTCTCCGGCGTGGTGAGCGCGGAGACGATCGAGGCCACGCTGCGTGAGTACGTCGATCCCAACCAGTGCGCCGGCCGGCTCATCGAGCTGGCGCTGCGCGGCGGCGGGCCCGACAACATCACCGTGATCGTCGCCGACGTGACCGACGAGGACATCGTCGAGGAGCGGCCGATCGTGGGCGGCGCGGCGGCGCAGGACCGGGGCATGGCGACCTCGGCCGACCAGTCCATGTCCTCGGCCCGGGGCGCCGCGCTGGCCGCGCCGCGCCCGCCGGTGCCGGACGGGGACGCCGACCCGCGCGGCTCCGCCGCGGCGCAGCAGTCCGAGGACGACGGGGAGCCGCGCTCCCGCCGCCACCCGGTGCGCACCGCGATCCTCCTCGTGGTGCTGCTCGGCCTGCTCGGCGGCGGGCTCTGGTACGGCTGGAACGTCACCCAGTCGAAGTACTTCGTCGGCGTCACGGACAGCGGCCGCATCGCGATCTTCAAGGGTGTTCCCGGCAAGATCGCCTGGCTGAAGCTCAACGACGTCTACCTCGAAAGCTCCACGCTGACCCTCGACGACCTGACCCCGACCGCGCAGGGCAGCGTCAAGGCCGGCATCCAGGTCGACACCCTCCAGCAGGCCCAGGACAAGCTGACGCAGCTGGAGGACCCGACCAACCCCTCGCGCAAGCAGACGTGTCCGACGGGGCAACCTTCCGACCCAGGCTCGGCGTCTCCCACGGTGACCGACTCCGCCGCGGCCAGCATCGGCGCCTCGGCGCCGGCCGGTGACCCGGCCGTTCCGCCGTCGCCGAGCACCGAGCCGACCGTGTCCGCCACGCCGACCCCGGAACCCGGGACCAGCTGCTGACGTGCCGAGGCGTAAAGGAAGCCAGTCGTGACAGCCACCGCCATCCCGGCTCCGTCGCCTGCGGGCGGCGGGGCGGGCGCGCCCGCGCCCGCCCGCCCCAGAAACCGGCGCAACGTCGAGCTGGGGCTGCTGCTGTTCGTGATCGGCATCCTGACGATCTACGCGGCGGTGGTCGAGGGCAACGCCGTCAAGGAGGTCACGAGCGACTTCTGGGTCCAGACGGCGATCATCGCGGCGATCTTCGGCGCCGCGCACGTCGCGATCCGGTTCCTGGCGCCCTACGCCGACCCGGTGTTCCTGCCCTGCGTGGCCCTGATCAACGGCCTCGGCGTGGCGTTCCTGCGCCGGCTGGACTACGCCACCACGAAGGCGGCCGACCGGGCCGACCTCAGCGTCTTCGGTGGTGACGGCTTCCGCCAGCTGGGCTGGACCGCCGCCGCGGTGGTCGGCGCGATCGTGCTCATGGCGGTCGTGCGGGACCACCGGTCGCTGTCGCGCTACGCCTACACGCTCGGCCTCGCCGGCATCGTGCTGGTGCTCATCCCGGCGGTGCTGCCGTCGAAGTACTCGGCGATCCACGGCGCCAAGCTGTGGATCAAGCTGCCGGGCTTCACGATCCAGCCGGGCGAGTTCGCCAAGATCGCGCTGCTGGTCTTCTTCGCCTACTACCTGGTGCGCAAGCGCGAGGTGCTGTCCCTGGCGAGCAAGCGCTTCCTCGGCATCGACTTCCCGCGCGGCCGCGACCTCGGGCCGGTCGTGCTCGTCTGGCTGATGTCGCTGATGGTGCTCATCTTCGAGAAGGACCTCGGCACCTCGCTGATGTACTTCGGCCTCTTCGTCGTGACGCTCTACGTCGCCACCGAGCGGGTCAGCTGGCTGATCATCGGTCTCGGGCTGTTCCTCGGCGGCGCGTTCCTCGCGTACTTCCTCGGCAAGAGCGTCGGCGGGCCGTTCCTGAACTTCTCGGAGCGCGCGACGACCTGGCTCGACCCGTTCGGCGACGCCAACGACAAGGGCTACCAGCTGGTCCAGTCGCTGCTCGGGCTCGGCACCGGCGGGCTCACCGGCACCGGCCCCGGCGCCGGGCAGCCGACCAAGGTGCCCGAGGTCTGGACGGACTTCATCTTCTCCGGCATGGGCGAGGAGATCGGGCTCTTCGGCCTGACCGCGCTGCTCGTGACCTATCTGCTGCTCGTCGAGCGGGGCCTGCGGGCCGCGATCAACGTCCGGGACTCCTTCGGCAAGCTGTTCGCCGGCGGCCTCGCGTTCACGCTGGGGTTGCAGGTGTTCGTCATCGTGGGTGGCATCAGCCAGCTCATCCCGCTGACCGGGCAGACCACGCCGTTCCTCTCGGCGGGCGGCTCGTCGCTGGTGGCCAACTGGCTGCTGATCGGCCTGCTGCTGCGCATCTCCGACGCGGCCCGCCGGCCCGCCGGTGGTGCTCCGTCGGCCGGCCTCGGGGGCACCGCGCCCGGCGGAGGCGGCGGCGCGCCGGTCCAGATCAAAGAGATGCCCACGGAGGTCGTGCGATGAACGCCCCGCTGCGCCGGGTCGGCGTCGTGGTGATGGTCCTGTTCGCCCTGCTGTTTCTCAACCTGAACTACCGGCAGGTGGTCAAGGCCGACGCCTACCGCACCGACGCGCACAACGCGCGGGTGCAGTCGACGGAGTACGAGCGGCCGCGCGGCAAGATCGCCGACGCCAAGGGCACGGTGCTGGCCGACTCCACGGCGACCCCCGGGGACTCGCTGAAGTACCAGCGGACGTACCCGCTCAAGGAGGAGTACGCCGCGGTCCTGGGCTACAAGCCGGTCAACCTGAGCTCGACCAAGCTCGAGAAGCTCAACAACGACTTCCTCACCGGCACCTCGGACAAGCAGGCGGCCGACCGGATCACCGGGCTCTTCACCGGCAAGAAGCCGGCCGGCGGCAACGTGCTGCTGACCCTGTCCAAGGGCGCGCAGGACACCGCCTACCAGGCGCTCGGGAACAACAAGCTCGGCATCAAGAAGGGCGCGGCCATCGCGCTCGACCCGGCCACCGGAGCGATCCTCGCCGAGGTCTCGCTGCCCAGCTACGACCCCAACCTGCTCAGCACCCACGACACCAAAGCGGCCCAGGCGAACTACAACACGCTCAACAACGACCCGAACAAGCCGCTGCTGAACCGGGCGACCTCCGAGGTGTACCCGCCCGGCTCGACCTTCAAGGTCATCACTTCGGCGGCGGCCATGTCCGCCGACTCGTCGCTGACCCCCGACTCGGTGGTCCAGGGCGGCGAGTTCTACCAGCCGCCGGAGACCTCCTCGTTCCGCATCAAGAACGCGCACGAAGGCATCTGCCCCGACAGCATCACGATGAAGCAGGCGCTGACGGTCTCCTGCAACACGGTCTTCGCCCGCATGGGCGTCGAGCGCGTGGGTGCCGACAAGCTCAAGTCGATGGCCCAGGCCTTCGGCTTCGAGCAGGAGCCGCGCCTGATCGAGGACCAGGACCGCAACTACTGCGGCATCGTGGCCAGCCACACGGGCCCGATGACCGCCGGGACGGACAACCGCGTCGACCCGCCCGCCGTCGCTCAGTCGAGCATCGGACAGCGCGAGGTGAAGATGTCGCCGCTGCAAGGCGCCATGATTGCGGCGACGGTTGCCAACAACGGCAAGCAGATGCGCCCCTACATTGTCGACCGTCTGCAGAACGCCGATCTGTCCAACGCCAACCGCACGGACCCGAAGGAGCTGCGCACCCCGATCACCGCCGATGTGGCGCACGAACTGCAGGACATGATGTTCAGCGTCGTGACGTCCAACGACGGCACGGGTCGCAGCGCCCGCATCTCGGGTTTGCAGGTGGGTGGTAAGACCGGAACGGCGGAGAACGGCGAGGAGCAGGAGGACCACGGCTGGTTCATCGGCTTCGCGCTCAAGGACGGCAAGCCGATCATCTCGGTCGCGGTCTTCCTCGAGAACGCTGGCAAGGGCGGCAGCGGCGAGGCGGCTCGGATCGCCGGCCTGATCATGAAGGCATACGCGGACGAAAAGGGCATCAGATAAAATGAGGTGCGCGACATGTTGAGCCCGGGCACCACCCTGGGCGGACGCTACCGCCTGGACGAACGCATCGCCGGCGGCGGCATGGGCGACGTCTGGCGCGGCACCGACGAGGTGCTGGGCCGCACGGTCGCGATCAAGGTCCTGCTCCCGGCGCTGCTGGAGGAGCCCGGCTTCGCCGAGCGCTTCCGCGGCGAGGCCCGCACGATGGCCACGATCAACCACCCGGGCGTCGTCGACATCTACGACTACGGCAGCGAGAACGGCACCGCCTTCCTGATCATGGAGTACGTGGAGGGCGACGCGCTCTCCCGCACCCTGTCCCGGGTCGGCCGGCTCACCCCGGCCCGCGCCATGGCGCTCATCGCCCAGGCCGCGGACGCGCTGCACGCGGCGCACGAGAAGGGCATCGTCCACCGCGACGTGAAGCCCGGCAACCTGCTCGTGCGCCCCAACGGCACGCTGGTGCTCACCGACTTCGGCATCGCCCGCTCCGCGGCGGTCGCGCAGCTCACCGCGGCCGGCTCGGTGCTCGGCACCGCCTCCTACATCTCGCCCGAGCAGGCCTCGGGCGCCCAGGCCACGCCCCTGTCGGACGTCTACGCGCTCGGCGTCGTGGCCTACCAGTGCCTCTCCGGCGTACGGCCGTTCGAGGGGGAGAACCCGCTCGAGATCGCGATGCGGCACGTCCGGGACATGCCGCCGCCGCTGCCGAGCGACATCCCGCCGCCGGTGGCCCAGCTCGTCGAGCGGGCCATGGCCAAGGACCCGGCCGCCCGCTGGCCGAGCGCCGCAGCGCTGGCCCAGGCCGCCCGACGCGTCTCCGCCCAGCTCTCCGGCGGCACGGCCACCGGCCCGGCGGTTCCGCCGATGGGCGCGCCCATGGGCGCCCCGATAGGCCCGCCCGGCTCGCCGATGGGGCGCAACCCCGTCTCCGGCGGCCCGGTCTCCGGCGGCCCCGTCTCGCCCGGCTACGGCGGCCAGCCGACCTCTGGTTCGCCGATGTCCGGCCCGCCCACCTCGGGCGCCGCCGGCACGCGGATCATGCCCGGAGCCGTCCCCGGCGGGGCCGGCGGCGCGGCCGCGGGCCTCGGCGGCCACCAGGCGCGCGGCGCGGCCGGCGTGCCCCCGCCGCCGTCGAACGAAACCGCGACCTTCCTGGGCTCGACCGGCGGCTACCAGCCGCCGCCGCCCGCCATGTCCGGCTCCGGCGGGGGCTCGTCCTCGGGCGGCCGCCGGAACAACAACCTGCTCCTCGTCGGCGTGGCCGCGGTCGTGCTGCTGGTGCTGGTCGGCATCGGCGGCATCTACCTGGCCTCCCAGAGCGGCGACGACAACAAGACCCAGCAGGGCGACAACCCCGCCTCGGCCGCGCCACCGTCGTCGGCCCCGTCGCCCACGCCGCCGAAGGGGACCGGCCGGCCGGTCAAGGTGGACTGCAAGTCGATCCTGCCCGCCGAATTCGTCGCCCGCGACCTCGAGCGCAAGCACATGACGGTGAATCAGGTCGACCAGCCGACCAAGGGCGTGGCTCTGAACGGGATCGTCAAGATCGAGCCGTGCGGCGAGGTCGCGGAGGGCAGCACCATCACCCTGTACGTCAACCGCGGCACCATCGACGACGAGCCGACGACCACCGCCCCGACGAGCGACGCGCCCGCCAACCCGGGCTCGTCGAAGTCGGCCGCAGGGCCGGGGGCGAGCCCGACGTGCGGGCTTCCGAAGATCATCGTGAACGGCGTGTGCCGCGAGCCGTGACCGGGGCAACGGTCGCACCCGCCCGAATGGGTTCTCGTCGCAAGACGTGGCAAGGTAATAGCCGATGACCGAAGGACGGCACGACATGACCGCGCAGCCGCGACTCCTCGGCGGCCGATACCAGGTCGGGGAGCTGCTCGGCTATGGCGGCATGGCCGAGGTCCATCGGGGTCGCGACCTGCGGCTCGGCCGCGATGTCGCGATCAAGACGCTGCGCACCGACCTTGCTCGTGACGCGACCTTCCAGCTGCGGTTCCGCCGGGAGGCGCAGAACGCCGCCTCCCTCAACCACCCCGCGATCGTCGCCGTCTATGACACCGGCGAGGAGCGCGGGCCGGCGGGCGAGGAACTGCCCTACATCGTCATGGAGTTCGTCAACGGCCGCACCCTCAAGGAGGTGCTCGCGGCCGAGGGGCGGCTCATGCCCCGGCGGGCTCTGGAGATCACGGCGGACATCTGCGCCGCCCTCGAGTTCAGCCACCGGCACGGGATCATCCACCGCGACATCAAGCCGGGCAACGTGATGCTCACGCAGACCGGCCAGGTCAAGGTGATGGACTTCGGCATCGCCCGGGCCCTGGCCAGCGGGGCCACGACGATGACGCAGACGTCGGCGGTCATCGGCACCGCGCAGTATCTCTCGCCCGAGCAGGCCCGCGGCGAGCCCGTCGACGCCCGCAGCGACGTCTACGCGACCGGCTGCGTGCTCTTCGAGCTGGTCTGTGGCCACCCGCCGTTCGTCGGGGACAACCCGGTGTCGGTGGCGTATCAGCATGTCCGGGAGGACCCGCGCCCGCCGAGCAGCAGCAACCGCGACGTCACGCCCGATATCGACGCGGTGGTGCTCAAGGCGCTGGCCAAGAACCCGCTCAACCGCTACCAGTCGGCCGGCGAGATGCGCGCGGACGTCATGCGCGCCGCCGCCGGCCGTCCGGTCTCCGCGCCGCCGGTGATGACCGAGGAGGAGATGGCCTCGGTCATGGCGGCGCAGACGACCGCCTACCGCCCGCCGCCGGCCTCCCGCCAGCCCGCCCGGGCCAACCAGCGGCAGAAGCGCAAGAGCTCCACCGGCGTCATCGTCTCGCTGACGATCCTGAGCCTGCTGGCCGTGGCCGCCCTGTCGATCGGCTTCTACCTGGCCAACAAGGACCCGCTGGTCCGGGTGCCCACCATCACCGGGCGCAAGTCGAGCGAGGCCGACGCCGCGCTGCGCCAGCTGGGCCTGACCGGCGATCCCCGCACCGGCTCGACCGACGGCTGCCAGGAGGGCGTGGTGACCGTGCAGGACCCGAAGCCCGGCACCCAGGTCAAGCAGGGCTCCCAGATCGACTACGAGGTCTGCGGCGCGCCGAGCCTGGTCAACGTTCCGGCGCTGACCCGGCAGAGCAAGGATGCTGCCAGCCTGCAGCTCGGGCAGCTCAAGCTGCAGGTGAAGGTCGAGGAGCGCGACGGCGTCGAGGCCAAGGACGAGGTCGTGGCCACCGACCCGGCGGCCGGCACCCCGGTCAGGCCCGGCTCGACGGTCACCATCTTCGTGTCGAAGTTCAACCAGGCGGTCATGCCCAACGTGCTGGACAAGACCCCGGCGGCGGCCCAGACGCTGCTCGGGCAGGCCGGTTTCACCAACGTCAGCACGCAGACCGTCACGATCACCGACCAGTCGAAGGACGGGCTCGTGGTCGGGGCGAACAAGCAGACCAACCAGATCTGCCCCAAGAGCGTTTCGATCGTGCTGCGCATCGGCCAATTCGACGACGGCGGGCCGACCGCGAACCCGTCGGGGTCGGTCAAGCCGAGCGGCAGTGCCTCGCCCAACAACTGACGGGGCCTTGCCCCAGCCCGACGAGGCATGTGCGGTGGTCGCCTGATCGAGGTGTATGGAACCGCTCGAGCGGTTGGTTGATCTTTGGCCACCTTGCCGGCCCGCGAGCCCTCGGCGCCGTGCCGAGCACCGAGGGGAGCAGCCGCTCGGCGGCCGCCGGGTCACCCGCCCGTATCAGCGTGCGCACCCTGTGGATAACTGGCTAGTTATCCACAGGGTTATCCACAGCTTGCCTAGGCAAATGCGGCGATCCGCCGCGCCTCGACCTCGGCCACCAGCTCCGGCGCGCGCTCCAGCGCGTCCGGCAGCCCGCAGACGGCGAGCCAGTTGGCGAGCATCAGGTGCCCGCCCTGGGTGAGCACCGACTCGGGGTGGAACTGCACGCCCTCGATCATGAGCTCCCGGTGGCGCATCGCCATCACCACGCCCGACTCGGTCCGGCCGGTCACCTCGATCTCCGGGGGGAGCGTCGACTCGACCACGGCGAGGGAGTGGTACCTCGTCGCGATGAACGGGTCCGGCAGCCCGGCCAGCACGCCCTGGCCGGTGTGGGAGACCAGCGAGGTCTTGCCGTGCAGCAGCTCCGGCGCGCGGGTCACCGTGGCGCCGAAGGCCGCGCCGAACGCCTGGTGGCCCAGGCAGACGCCGAAGATGGGCAGCTTGCCCGCGTATTGCTCGATGACCGCCATGCAGATCCCCGCGCGCTGCGGCGTGCCCGGCCCCGGGGAGAGCAGTACGCCGGCGGGTGCGGCCTGGCCGACCTCGTCGACCGTGATCTCGTCGTTGCGGCGGACGTCGCACTCCACGCCGAGCTGGCCCAGGTACTGGACCAGGTTGAAGACGAAGGAGTCGTAGTTGTCGATGACGAGGACGCGCACGGCGCTCCTAACTGGGGAGGACCACCTGGGGGGCGGGGCTGCTGGTCTTGGTCGGTCCCGGCGCCGGTGCCGAGGGGGCGGGGCTCTCGACGGTGATGTCCGCGCCGGGGTCGTTGCTCTCGACCTGCACGTCGTCGAACGGCAGGATCGGCTCGACAGCCGGGAAGACCTCGTACCACAGCACCGCGCCGACGCCGAGGACCAGCACCGCGGAGAAGAGCGCCTTGAGCTGCCACTGCTTGAACGGGATGTGCCGCCAGATCCAGGAGTACACGCGCTCAGCCCTTCAGCTCGGCGGGGTCGCCGTCGGCGACGGGCTGGGAGCGGGTGAGATCGGCGTGGACCACGAGCCGCTGGTAGTTGTTGAACTTCGGGTTGCAGGTGGTCATGGTGAGCACCGCCCTGGTCGGCACCTCGCCGGGCTTGTCCGGCACGGGCGCCACCACCTGCACGGCGGTCGGCAGCACGATCTCGTGGCCGGTGACGGTGTAGACATACCAGGTGTCGGCGGTCTTGACCAGCACCGGGTCGCCGGGCTTGAGCTGGTCGAGGTCCCACCAGATGGCCGGGGTGCGGTGCCCGGCCATGGAGAAGTTGCCGATCTGCCCCGGCAGCGCGGTGTCCGGGTAGTGCCCGGGCGCGTAGCGGATGTCGGCCGGGGTCACGCCCTGCACGACCGCCCACTTCTTGTTCAGCCGCGGGATGTGCACGGAGGCGATGACGGCGCCGTTGGCCGGCTTCACCACCGCCGGTGACGGCCCGGCGCTCGGGCCGACGGTCGGCTGCTGGGCCCACTGCTGCTCGAGCCGGCGGTTGAGCTCGTCCTGGTGCGCGTCGACGATCGCGGACTTGCCCCAGACCTCGTAGCCGGCGAACAGCAGCACGATGAGGCCGAACGTGATCAGCACCTCGCCCGTCGCGCGGCTGATGGCGCGGGCCACCGAGCCGAACGTGGTCCTGGTGTATTCGGAGTACACGCTCCGGTACCCTTCCTCGGTACGGATCGGGCGCAGCGGTACCACGATGGCGCCTCTCGGCGGCGCCTCGGCTGCGACCGGCGGTTCCTCGGGGGTGGGCGTCGGTGGAAGTTTCTTGGCCTCGGCGGTGGGGTTGGCCGCAGAAGCGTCGCTGAGTCTAGGAATATAGGCGGTTTCGGACGCGTCCGGGGCGAATTTCGCGATTACCGCGGTCGCGTCGCCCGGATCCCGCTCGGGGAGGCGCGGCAGGACCGTGGTCGCGATGTCGTCCTGGTCCAGTGCGCGGTGACGGGGACGGTTCTCCATGGCGGGCTAGGACCCGGCCTGGGCCGCGCGCAGCGCCGTGGAGCCGTCGTAGGCCTTGGCCTGCACGTCCGCCTCCATCCTCACCTCGTAGCCAAGCCCGAAGGTCTCGGCGGCCTCGCTGAACAACCGGACCCCCTCGGAGGCGTTGAGCGCCCGCTGCAGTCTTGCCTGATCACCGATGGCCGCGACCACGAACGGCGGCGAGTAGACCTGACCGTCGAGCAGCAGCGTGTTACCCACGCAGCGTACCGCGCTCGTGGCGATCACCCGGACGCCCATCAACGTCATCGCCTCGGCCCCGCCGGCCCACAGGGCATTGACGACCGCCTGCACGTCCTGCTGGTGAACGACCAGGTCGTCGGGGGTGGCGCCGGTCGGGCGGGTGCCGTCGGCGCGCCGCGGGGCATCGTCGAGGGAGACCACCAGCCCGGGCCCGTGCACGGCGGTCAGCCCGGCGGCGGCCTGCTCGGCGTCGCCGCGCCGGCGCTGGCTGTCGACCTGCCCGTCGGTGCCGGCCTGGCGCTGCTGCTGGGCGTCGATCTCGGCGCGCAGCCGCGCGGCCCGCTCCCGCGAGCTCGCGATCTCCTGCTTGCGTTCGGCGATGAGGTTGGTCAATTCCGGGCGGCGGTCGTCGCGAAGATCGGTGCCCTGGGCGGTCGCGGCGCTGAGGGAGAACAGCATCCCGGCCACCGCGAGCACCACGGGCGTCAGCACTGACCAGCCGAAAGTCCGTTTTGGGCGGCGGCGCGGCAGCATAGCGCGGCCCAGCCGACGCAGGGCCGCGGTCCACGAGGAGCCGCCGGATGTGTACTCCACCACGACCCCTCCCCGCGCGAGCGTGCCGACTTGACTACGCTAGTCACAGAACATTATTCCGGCCGACGCTGGCGGAGGTGGCGGCGTCACGTGGATAGTGTTGGCCAGACGACCCCTCCAGGAGAGCGCCGTGCCGAAGTCGACAGTTCGCAAGAAGAAGGTCTACACCGCCCCGGCGGAGCTGCGGCCGCAGGAAACCGCCGCGGTGAAGCGCCGCCCGAGCCCGGTGTGGGTGCCCGCACTCGCCGTGGCGCTGGTGGTGATCGGCATCGCGTGGCTGGTGTCGTATTACCTGACCCAGGGGTTCTTCGACGTCGACTGGCTCTCGACGCTGGCGGACCTCAAGTACTGGAACCTGGCCATCGGCTTCGGCTTCCTCGTCGCATCGCTCGCGGTCTTCTCCAAGTGGCGTTGATCGATTGAACTGTCGCCCCCTCGGCCCGCCGAGGGGGCGAATGCGTCACAACCTGCGGTGTCGGAGGTCATCTTTGCCTCCCGGTGTCCTAGCGTGTGCTGCGACCTACTTCACGTTACCCACGGGTAACAAGGAGGACTAAGGTCCTTCTGAGGTATACGGTTCCGGCGAGGACCCCTGGGAGGCTTCGGCATGGGTGCAGTGCAGATCGTGACGACCTGCGTCGCCGCGGCGATCACGATCGTCGCGGCGGTCCTTGTCGTGCGCACCATCCGGCGCATGCTCGCGGTGATCCGGCTGGGCCAGCCCGATCCGACCCGCAGCGGCGACAAGGGCCTGCGCCTGCGCAACATGCTCGCCGAGACCCTCGGCCACACCCGCATGCTGCGCTGGACCGTCGTCGGCGCCGCGCACTGGTTCGTCATGATCGCGTTCATCGCGCTCTCGCTGCTGGTCGTCGAGGCCTACTTCGAGGTCGTCAAGCCCGGCCTGGGCCTGCCGCTGATCGGCGCCTGGAACCTCTACGGCCTGGTCACCGAGTGGATCGGCGTCTTCGGCTTCATCGGCATCCTGGTGCTGATGGGCATCCGGCTGCGCAACCTGCCGGGCAAACCGGAGCGCCGGTCCCGCTTCACCGGCTCGACCATGTGGCAGGCGTACTACGTCGAGTACACGATCCTCGCGGTCCTGCTCTGCGGCTTCTTCATCCGCGGCTTCAAGGCCGCCAACGACGAGCTGGAGTGGCCCGCGTGGGCCGCCCCGGTCAGCCACGCGCTCGGCTCGATCCTGCCGGCCTGGCCGGCCGCGGTCAGCCTGATCGCGATGGCGAAGATCATCGTCTCGATGGCCTGGGTCATCGTGATCGCCAGCAACGTGACCATGGGCGTGGCCTGGCACCGCTTCCTCGCGTTCTTCAACATCTTCTTCAAGCGCGCGCCGAGGCGCACCGGCTCCGGCCTCGGCGCGCTGCGCCCGATGACCAGCCAGGGCAAGCCGCTGGACTTCGAGGAGGCCGACCCGGAAAAGGACCAGTTCGGCGTGGCCACCGTCGAGCAGTTCAGCTGGAAGGGCATGCTGGACTTCACCACCTGCACCGAGTGCGGGCGGTGCCAGTCGCAGTGCCCGGCCTGGAACACCGGCAAGCCGCTCTCGCCGAAGCTGCTGATCCTCAACCTGCGCGACCACGCCTACGCCAAGGCGCCCTACCTGCTCGCCGGCGGCGACACCGCCGCCGAGGAGGCGCTGGCGAAGGTCGACGTCCTCGCGCTCGCCGAGAAGGAGCGCCCGCTCATCGGCACCGCCGAGGAGAACGGCATCATCGACCCCGACGTGCTGTGGTCGTGCACCACCTGCGGCGCGTGCGTCGAGCAGTGCCCGGTCGACATCGAGCACGTCGACCACATCGTCGACATGCGCCGCTACCAGGTCCTCATCGAGTCGAACTTCCCGACCGAGGCCGGCGTCATGCTGCGCAACCTGGAGAACAAGGGCAACCCGTGGGGCGCGGCGCAGTCCACCCGCGACGACTGGACCAAGGGGCTGGGCTTCGAGGTCCCCAACGTCGCCGAGCTGGAGGAGGGCGACTTCGAGTACCTCTTCTGGGTAGGCTGCGCCGGCGCCTTCGAGGACCGCGCCAAGAAGACCACCCGCGCCGTGGCCACGCTGCTGCACGAGGCCGGCGTCAAGTTCGCGATCCTCGGCCAGGGCGAGACCTGCACCGGCGACCCGGCCCGCCGCATCGGCAACGAGTTCGTCTTCCAGATGCTCGCCCAGCAGAACGTCGAGACGCTCAACGAGGCCGGCGTCAAGAAGATCGTCGCGACCTGCCCGCACTGCTTCAACACGCTGTCGAACGAGTATGGCCAGCTCGGCGGGCACTACGAGGTCATGCACCACACGCAGCTGCTCGCCCAGCTCGTCGCGGCCGGCAAGCTGACCCCGGTCCAGCCGCTCGACGGCGCGGTCACCTACCACGACCCCTGCTACCTGGGCCGGCACAACCGCGTCTTCACCCCGCCCCGCGAGGTGCTGGGCGCGGTCGCGGGCCCGGCGGGCGAGGACAAGGGCCTGGTGGAGATGGACCGGTTCGCGGAGCGCTCCTTCTGCTGCGGCGCCGGCGGCGCGCGCATGTGGATGGAGGAGCGCATCGGCAAGCGGATCAACGTGGAGCGGGTGGAGGAGGCGCTGTCGACCGGCGCGAAGACGGTCGCGGTGGCGTGCCCGTTCTGCCTGACCATGCTCGGCGACGGCGTGACCGGGAAGAAGTCCGCGGGGGCCGCGCCGGAGGACGTCGAGGTCGTGGATGTGGCGTCGGTCCTGCTCA
Source organism: Dactylosporangium sp. CA-233914 (assembly GCF_050942935.1). Taxonomy (NCBI): domain Bacteria; kingdom Bacillati; phylum Actinomycetota; class Actinomycetes; order Micromonosporales; family Micromonosporaceae; genus Dactylosporangium; species Dactylosporangium sp. CA-233914. Next base: position 72,234 of record NZ_CP192030.1, read on the forward strand.
GGGCCGTACAGAAATAAAAGCTTCTTGCTCCGGTCCGTCGTGGGCACGACCGCTGCTCCCGTCAGACTCCAGGTCCGCGTTTGGTTGGGCAGCTATCGCTGCCCAATGACGTTCATGGCCAGGCCCAGCGCGATCAGCACGGCGGTGCAGGTCGCGATGACGCGTAGCCCCTTGAGGCCCTCGGCCCAGGCCGTCTTGCGGGCGCCCGGGACCAGCGCCTTCGTACGCATGTAGTCCATGCGGGCCCGCTTCGCCTTCGCGCCGGCGTTGCCCATGGCCACGCCGGCCGCGAGCGCGATACAAGCGCCGATCATCGCCGCGCCCATCAAGTCCCCCTCGATGCTTGCCCTGACCCCGCTGGCATCAGCATCGGCGCTGTTCAGCGCGGGGCAAAGCCCTCGAAAGAGGGAAGGTGATCTACGTATCTCGATCTTCAGGTGGCTCGTTTGACAGGGCCTCAAGGGCGGCTTCGGCGCGGCTTGGGTTCACGTGGAACAATCGGGTCACACCTGAAGGGATCGTCGCGCGAGCGTGTTGACCACACTGTTGCCCCTGCTGGCGTTCGTGCTGCTCACCGCCGCGAACGCAGGCTTCGTCGCCGCTGAGTTCTCGCTCGTCACCGTCGACCGCGCGGAGATCGAGCAGCGCGCCAACGCGGGCGACCGCAAGGCCCGCACCGTCCGCCAGGCACTGCGCGAGCTGTCGTTCCAGCTCTCCGGCGCTCAGCTCGGCATCACTCTCGCGGGTCTGCTGACCGGCTACCTCGCCGAGCCGGCGATCTCGCGGTTGCTCGAGCCGGTCCTGCACCCGATCTTCGGCTCGGTGACCGACACCGCCGCGCACGTCTGCGGCCTCATCGTCGCCACCCTGCTGTCGATGCTCTTCGGTGAGCTCGTGCCGAAGAACGCCGCACTGGCCAAGCCGATGCCGCTGGCCCGCGCCACCGCCGGACCGCAGCGCGGCTTCTCCAGGTTCTTCTCCTGGCTGATCACGCTGCTCAACGGCACCGCCAACTGGGTCGTCCGGCGCTTCGGCATCGAGCCCCAGGAGGAGCTGGCCAGCGCCCGCTCGCCCGAGGAGCTCGGCCTGCTCGCCGCGATCTCGGCCCAGGCCGGCGCACTGCCGAAGGAGACCGCGGTCCTGCTGCAGCGCACGATCCGCTTCGGCGACAAGCGTGCCGCGGAGGCGATGACCCCGCGCGTCGACGTCGTCTCCCTGCGCGCCGACGCCACCGTCGCCGACCTGCTCGCCACCTCGGTCCAGACCGGCTACAGCCGCTTCCCGATCTACGAGCAGACCCTCGACCAGGTCACAGGCGTCGTCACGGTTACCGACGCGCTGAGCGTCCCCCCGGTGCGCCGCCCCACCACCAAGGTCTCCGCGGTCGCCCGCGAGCCCGTCTTCGTGCCGGAGAGCCTCGACCTCGACGGCGTCCTCGAGGCCCTGCGCAAGGGCAACTCGGACGTGGCGATCGTCGTGGACGAATACGGCGGCACCGACGGCGTCGTCACCGTCGAGGACCTCGTCGAGGAGTTGGTCGGCGAGATCGCCGACGAGCACGACGTCGAGGAGGAGCCGACCACCGCCCACGGCATGCCCGACCTGACCGCCCCCGGCGCCGAGCGCACCGTGCTCGTCGACGGCGTGCTGCGCGAGGACGAGCTGGCCGAGCTGACCGGGTTCCACGTGCCCCCGGGGCCCTACGAGACGCTGGCGGGCTTCCTGATGGCGCGCCTGGGCCACATCCCGGCGGTCGGCGAGACGTGGAACGAGAACGGCTGGGAGTTCACCGTGGTCGAGGTCGACCGCCGCCGCATCGAGCAGGTGCGCGTGGTGCGCCCGGAGGTCCCCGAAGATGACTGAGCTGCTCATCACCGTCCTGCTGCTGCTCGGCAACGGCTTCTTCGTGGCGGGCGAGTTCTCGCTGATCGCCTCCCGCCGCACGGTCATCGAGCCGATGGCGCACACGTCCCGCCGCGCCCGCACCGCCATGCGCGCCATGAACGAGATCCCGCTGATGATCGCCGGCGCCCAGCTGGGCGTCACGATCTGCACGCTCGGCCTGGGCGCCCTGGCCGAGCCGGCCCTCGCCCACGGCCTGCACCACCCGTTCGAGCTGCTGCACCTGCCGCAGAACCTGGTCCACCCGGTCGCCTTCGCCCTGGCCCTCGCGGTGGTGGTCTTCGCCCACACGGTCGTCGGCGAGATGGTGCCGAAGAACCTGACCCTGGCCAACCCCGAGCGCGCGGTGCTGTGGCTCGGCCCGCCGATGTACGCCTTCTGCATGGCCACCAAGCCGGTCCTGGTCGCCATGAAGTGGGCGTCGCGCACCATCCTGTCGCTCTGGCGCATCGAGGCCACCGGCTCGGTCAAGACCGTGTTCACCGCCGAGGAGCTGGCCGGCCTCGCCGCCCAGGCCACGACGGAGGGCCTGCTGGCCCCGGAGGAGCACGCCCGCATCGCCGGCGCGCTGGCCCTGTCCCACCGCACGGCCCGCGACGCCCTCCGCCCCTGGTCGGAAGTGACGACGATCGCCGAGGACGTCTCCCCGGCGTCGCTGGAGGTCCTGGCCACCCGGACGAACCGTTCCCGCTTCCCGGTCGTCGAGCGCGCGAGCCGCCGGGTCCTGGGCTTCGTCCACGTCAAGGACGTGCTGGGCTTCGTCGGCCCGCAGCGCCGCGCCCCGATCCCGGCCGAGCTGATCCGCCCGCTGGGCATCGTGCCACCCACCCGCACGCTGGCCGAGCTGCTGCTGGCCATGCGCCGCGAACGCCAGCACATCGTCCTGGTCAGCGACGGCCGGACCCCCCTGGGCGTGGTGACGCTGGACGACGTCCTGACCGCGGTCGTCGGCGAGCCGGTGCCCCAGCCCGTCTAGGGCCTTCGGCCGAACATCGCGGCGCCCGGCGTCGGCGTGTCCACGTCCATCAGCAGGCACGCCTCGACCGCGAAGCCGGCCGAGCGCAGATGCTCCGCCATCCGCTCGGGCTCGCGCCGGCGGACGCGGACGCGCATCGGGTGCCCGCCGTACCCCTGTGTCTTGAGCGTGTCCGTGTCCCCGACGTGAAACCCGGCCAGCAGCGGCGCGCCGGGCCGCAGCACCCGCCGGAAGTGGCCGAGCACGCCGCCCAGCTCGTCGTCCGGGATGTGAATCAACGACCAGAACGCGACCAGCCCGCCGAGCGAGGCGTCCGGCAGCGGCAGGTCGGTCATCGACCCGACCTCGAAGCGCAGGCCGGGATGCTCGCGCCGGGCCACCTCGATCATGCCCGGCGACAGATCGAGCCCGAACGCGTCCAGCCCCAGCCCGTCCAGAAACGCCGTGACGTGGCCCGGACCGCAGCCGACGTCCGCGACCGGGCCGCCCTGGACAAGGGGCCTCCCGCTCTCCGCTGGGCCGCCCTGGGCGAGGGGCCTCCCGCTCTTCGCCGGGCCGCCCTGGACGAGTCCGGCGAAGAGCCGGAGGCTGCCGGCGAGGTAGGGGTCGTGGCCGAGCGCGTCGCGGACGACGTCGGCGTAGCTTTCGGCGACGGTGTCGTACGAGGTGCGGGTGTCCGCGAGCCAGTCGTCCACGCCTACCGCCCCGCCCGCCAGGCCAGCTGGGCGCGCCAGCCGCGGTGGCCGAACATGCCCCACAGCCGCTGCCGCTGCTCCCGCCGCAGAAACGCGACGGCATCCGGCTCGAGCACGGCCTCGGCCCCGGCGAGGTATCCCGCGAACATGAGCGCCCCGCTGACGAGGTACGGCGGCTGGACGAGGCTGCGATAGGCGCTCATGGCGAGCAGGAAGACCGGGTCGTACCCGAGACTGCGGCTGACCTGCCCCCGGGCGAACCAGGCCCGGAGCGCCCCCCGATTTCGCGAGAGCACCCGCCCCTGATGCCGCACGGGCAGCTCGAACCGCGTCTGCACGTCCCACCCGAGCATTCGCGCCATGATCTCCGCCGCCGAGTCCTCCCCGCCGAGCCGGGCCGGCCGCAGCCCTCCGATGGCCTCGAACACCTCGCGCCGGAAGAGCTGCACGGCCCCGGACACGCTGTTGGCGCTGATCCGCTGCCGAACGGCCCGCCCGCCGTACTCCTCGACGATCTGCCCCCCGGCCAGTCCGAGCCGCGGCGAGCCGTCGAAGACGCGCAGCAGCCGCTCGAAATAGTCGGTTTCGAGCACGATGTCCGCGTCGAGGGTCCCGATGAAGTCGTACTGCAGCCCGTCGAGTTGCTCAATGCCGGCCCGCACGGCATGCACCTTGGACGCGAAGTCGGCCGGCGCGGCGTCGTCCCGCCGCACGAGGGTGACCCACTCGACGCCCTCGACGAGCCGCCGTACGACCGAGGCCGTGTCATCGACGGACCCGTCGTCGACGACGACCCACCGAACGGGCTTGACGGTCTGCGCCAGCATCCCGCTGACGGTCTGCGGCAACCGAGCGGCCTCGTCCCGAGCGGCGGTGACGAGCACGTATCTGTCGGGGCTCGGTTTCGGCATGGCGGCAATGTATCGCCCAGAAATGAAATCTGTTCACCGCGATGCCGCGGGATCATCGCGGCCACCGCCGAACTGCACGGAGCGACCGTGCTGCACTACGACGCCGACATGCCCAGGACTGTTCGTTTGGTCGGTCTGTACCCGATTCACGCCGAACGTCGGTAACGCGCAACGGGACGGCGTGGGATCGGCAGATCGATTTATCGTCACCACTATCCACGGGCGGAGTCCACCGCCTGCGGTAACGGGAGGACGTGGTCCTGTGTTACGGCGTCCGCGCCTCGGTGTGTTGTTGTCCACCGTGGTGCTGTCCGCGGTTGCCGGTTTGTTCGGCACCGCTACGCCGGCGCGAGCCGGCCAAACCAACCTCGACGCGCCCCGAATCTCGTGGGCCTATACGGATTCGGCGCATCCCGACACCACCTACCTCAACCCCACCGGCAACGCGCCGCTCGGCGCCTGGCGGGACGCCAACAACCGGCTGCACGTGTCGCGCGTATACGCCACCTTCGACGTGGCGGCGGTATTGAGCAAGCACATCCTCTCGGCGAAGCTCGCCGTGCCGGAGACCCAGGCCACCGACTGCGCGCACCGTCAGATCGAGGTCTGGGCGACCGCCGAGAAGGCCCAGCCGACGTGGCGCAACCCGCCGCGCGAGCTGGTCAAGCTGGGCACCCTCGGCCCGGTCGGCCAGTGCCCGGCCAACTACCCGCTGCTCGACCTCGTCGACCTGGTCAACCGGGCTGTCGCGGCGGGCATCAAGCTGCCGTCGCACGTCTCGTTCGAGGTGCGGCTGCCCGGGGCGTTCGAGCATCAGGTATCGCTCGGCCGGCGCATCGACGCGCCGATCCTGTATCTCGGCTACAACACGCGGCCACCCGCGCCGGGCCCGCTGTTCAACGGCTTGCGGCCGTGCGCGACCGGCGCGCCCTACCCGTACCTGAACAGCCTCACGCCGGTGCTGGGAGCCCAGGTGCACGACGCCGACCCGGACGATGCGCGGCTCACCGGCGAATTCGCGATCTGGCCGGTCGACCGTCCCGACCAGCGGACGACGGTCACCCAGCAGTCCATGCAGAACGGCCATGTCGAATCGGTCACCCCGCCGGCCGACGCGCTCGCCGACAACACGACCTACGCGTGGCAGGCGCGGGTCAACGACGGCACCGACGACTCGCCGTGGTCGCAGACGTGCTACTTCACCACCGATGCCACGGCGCCGGCCAACGCGCCCACGGTGAACTCGCCCAATTATCCCAGCAACACCACGCGCTACCCGGGCGGCGATCCGATCGTCTACAACCTGGGCCCGAACGGCGTCGATGACGTGTACGGCTACCAGTACAGCTGGAACGGCGTGTTCTCGGTGTTCGGCGCCTACATCGGGCCCTACGGCGTGCCCGAGTTCGCCGACCCGTTCTCGACGCCGGGCGTCGTGCACGCCGACCAGGCCGGCGGCGGGGCGACGCTTACCGTGTCGCCGCCGAACAGCGGGTTCGTGATTCTCAGTGTGCGCAGCTTCGACCGGGCGTTCAACCTCTCGCCGGTCACGTCATATCGGCTGATCATCGCCAACACCGCACCGTCGGTGAACGGCCCGGCCGATCCGGTCATCGGCGTACCGTTCCAGGTCGACTTCACGCCCGGGCCGAACACGGGCGCCATCACCGACTACGTCTACACGGTGAACGGCGGCGCCGAGCAGACGGTCCCGGCGACCCCCAACGGCACGGCGTCCGTCGAGGTCACGGCCGATCGGGCCGGATCGTTCCAGATCGAGGTCCGCAGCCGCAGCGCGAATGGTTGGGTGTCGCCCAAGGGCCAGCGGTTCTGGTCTGTGACCACGGCGCCGGCGGTCACCTCGGACATCACCGTCAACGTCAGCTGAGCCCGGTCACCGGGGATCCCGCATCATGGACGGCGGTGCGGGATCCCGCCCAGCCGGACCCTGCGCGACCTGTGGACCGGACAGGCCGTGCTTCGGCGGGTCGCCTCGACCAGGTCGGGCCGATGGAACGCGAGCGCCCCGGGAGGTTCCCGGGGCGCCCGTTGTTTGGTTGTGGTGTTCAGGCCGGTGCGGTCACAGGCCGATCCGGTTGGTCACCGACATCCCGACACGGGACCACCATTCGAAGTTGTTTGTGTTTTTGGTGGTCTGGACTCGGTGCCAGATCTGGCCGTCGCCACCGATGGCAAAGACCTCGATCAGCCCGTCCTCGCGCTTGAAGAGCGTCGGGTTGCTGTAGATGAGGCCGCTCAGGTTCTCCCATGCGGTCCACGAGCCCGGGTCGGACGTCGAGGACTGCTTGATCGACCACAGGTTGTCGTCCTGGCCGCGGCCCATGATGACGACCGTGCCGTCGTCGTTCTGGGTCAGCGCCAGCGAGTGCAGGTACTTCGGCGAGCCCACCGGGACCCACCAGGCGAACGAGCCGTCGCTCTTCTGCAGGCGGTACCAGATCGAGTGGTCACCGCCGACGACGAACACCTGCAGCCGGCCGTTGTTGTCCAGAACGGCGACCGGCTCGCTGTAGATGAGTCCGCCCAGGTTCGTCCAGGCGCTCCAGGTGCCGTCGACGGCCTGGACGCTGGTGTACAGGTTGTTGTCCGCGCCGCGCGCGAACATCTGCGGGCGGCTGTCGCCGTTACGCACGATCGGACCCGACATCTTCGTCGTCGCGCCCGGCGCAACATAAAGGTCGAGACGCAGGTTCCGGGCGGTGCCGCCCGGGGCCACACCCGCCGCGACCAGCGCGTGGCTTGTCGCGTCGAGATCACTCGGGATGGTGACCGTCTGGGTGAAGTCACCGCTGCCATCGGTGATGACGCTGCCCAGTTGGATCGGGTTCGAGTACAGCGCGATGATCACCGTGGAGTACGGCGCGTAGCCGGACCCCTCGATCGTGATCTGCTGTCCCGGTTCGGCGGCGTTGATCGGGCCGGCGTCGGTGGTGAGCGACGCGTCCGCCGTCGGTGCCGTCGCCGGCGTCGTCGGTGCCGTGGGCGTGACAGGGCTGGACGCCGAGCTCGCCGCCGAGTCGCCGGCGGCCGAGTGGGCCACCACCGTGACGGTGTAGGAAACGCCCGCGTTCGCGCCGAGGACGCAGCTGACCTCGGTCTTGGCCGTTGTGGAGCAGGTGGCCGGGCCCGGGTTCGCCGTCACCGTGTACCCGGTGACCGGCGAGCCGTTCTCGGTCGGTGCCGTCCACGTCACCGCGATCGACGACACGCCGGCCGTCACCGTCGGTGCCGCCGGTGCGTTCGGGGCGGTCCCCGGCGCGGGGGTCACGGTCAGCGTCGCCGGGCCGGTGGTCGCGCTGCCCAGCGAGTTCTGGAACACCGCACGGTACTGTGCGCCGTTCTGCTGTGCCGTCGCGGCGAACGACAGCGTCGTGTTCGTCTGGGCGTTGATGTCCGTCCAGCTGCCGCCCAGGAGCTTCTCCTGCCACTTGACCGTCGGGGCCGGGTAGCCCGAGGCCGCCGCCGTGAACGAGGCGGTGGCGCCGACGCTGCGCGACTGCGCGAGCGGCTGCGTTGTTACCGCCGGAGCCGCCTGGTAGGCGAACTCCTCGGTGTTGTTGGACGTGCCACCCGGTGCGGTGACCACGATCGGGGCGTCGCCGGCGGCGTGCGCCGGGGTGGTCACCTTGAGGCTGGTGGCGCTGACCACCGTCAGGCCGGTGCCGGCCGTGCCGTCGAAGGTGACCTTGGTGGCACCGGTCAGATCGGTGCCGGTGATGGTCACCTCGGTACCACCGGCCACCGGGCCGTCCGCCGGTGACACGGCCGTCACCGTCGGCGCGGCCACATAGGTGTACTCCAGAGTGCCGTCGGACGAGCCGTCCGACGTCGTCGTCACCACGATCGCGGCGTTGCCGGCGGCGTGCGCCGGGGTGGTCACCTTGAGGCTGGTGGCGCTGACCACCGTCGGGTTGGTGCCGGCCGTGCCGTCGAAGGTAACCCCGGTGGCACCGGCCAGGTTGGTGCCGGTGATGGTCACCTCGGTACCGCCGGCCAGCGGGCCGGCCGCCGGTGACACATCCGTCACGGTTGGTACTGCTGCGTATGCCGGCGTGGCCACCGCGACAGTCGCCGCGGTGAGGGCGAGGGCCAGCGCCGTGCCGGCCCAGGTTCGTCCGCGGGATGCCGGTCCCCTGCGGATGTTCGTCGTTGCGAACACTTTCCCCCCGTACAGGTGTTGGAGCGGCACCTTGTGTCGCTCGTTCTCCCCGAACGTAGATCAAGTATGAGCGCTTTTGTGATATTCCGCCGGATTCGCACCCGAAGCGCCGGTCCCGACGCCCGGCCGGATTTAGGCGGGGTACCGCGGACCACACCCCTTCGGATGCCGGCTCGATGCGCGCGCCCGCACGGCCCAAACGCCGCTTGAACCGCTCGTCGTCAGCACCGTTGGGTCGTGCGGTTACGGGTGTGGGTTGTAGCCTCGCCATCGACGTGCCGTCCAGCGAACTGGTCGCGGCGTTGCTCGCGCCGATGACCCGCGACATCACCACCCTGTCCACCCGAATCGGGGGGCTGAGGGCCCCGTTTCACGACGTCGTAAGACGCCAACCAACAGGTCGCCGAAGTCATCATCGCCGAGACAGGCGCCGACCTGTCCCGGTTCCCCACCCCGGACATCTGGCATCCTGGGCTGGCGTCTGTCCCGGCAACCACGAGTCCGGCGGACGCCGCAAGTCTGGGAAGACCCGCAAAGGCAACCACGGGCTGACCGCTGGCCTCGCCGGCGACTTCCTACGCCGCGAACGCCGCCGCGCCATCACCGCCCTGAACAAACTCGGCTACACCGTCACCCTCAACCCGATCCAGACCCTCGCCTAACCTGACGACCACGATCTATCCCGGACTGCCGCCCGCATCCGGAACGTGGCACCAGGCTTTGGTCGACGGCCTTGACGTCAGCGACGACAAGGTGCTGGTCGGGCAGAACCTTGGCCCCTGGGACACCCGGCGTGCGTTGAAGTGCCTCGAAGGCTGCTCGGGGACAGCTGCTCTGGTGTCCCGAATGTCTCGGCGTTAGCCGCGGCAAGCCCATCCTTGCCGCCACAGACGCGCGCCGAAGCGGCCAGCGCTCGGTCACGCAGCCGGTCCGCCGCTCGCGAGAGGACGGGACGCCGGGACAAGGGTGACGCCGGTACGAGCTTTGCGCGGGCTCAAGTGGATGGTCGGTGGGCCGATGACGTCGGTGTGACGATTTTGACCCGTATGCGTCTTGGTGTGCGTCTGGCCGTGGTCTTCGCTGTCGTCGTCGGGCTTCTGCTGGTGGTGATGGTGGTGGCCCTGACGACGTCGTCGCGTCAGCAGACCGCGGCCGGCCGGATGGAGCAGGCGCAGCAGTTCGTCGCGACGGTGAAGGACGCGAAGTTCTCCGCTGCCGACTTCAACGGCTGGCAGACGGCGTATGCCTTCGACGCCCTGCGCGGAGTGGCGGGCGCCGCCCAGGACAGCGGATCATCACGGAAGGCGTTCCTGAACTCTGTTCAGACGTTCCGGACGCGGGTGCAGGCGGGGGTCCAGCTGGCCCCGGATGGGTCCGCCCGGCGGGACCTGCAGCAGATCACCGCGGTGCTCGATGAGTTCATGACGGTTGACCGGCAGGTCGCTCAGCTCTACGTCATCGGCTCCGACAACGACGCCAACTCGCTCGTGATGGGCAAGGAAATTGCCCTGTTCCAGCAGATCGGGCACCTGCTGGATTCGGCATCGAACACGGCCGACAACGAATTCGCCGCAGCTCAACGCGACGCCGCGGCAGCGCACCGGGCCGGCTCCAACCTGGTGTGGGGTGTGGGTGCCGGGGCAGCGGTCCTCGCCGTACTGCTGGCCCTGCTGGTCACGCGCTCGGTGACCCGACCGGTCGAGCTCGTGCGTAAACGGCTGATGCTGCTCGCCGACGGCGACCTGGCCACGCCGGTCGAGGTGAGCGGCCGCGACGAGGTGGCGGCCATGGCGGGCGCGCTCGGCCGGAGCCTGGATTCGCTCGGCACGGTGATGCGCACGATCGATGAGTCGTCGGCCTCGCTGGCCGCGGCGGCCGAGGAAATGTCGGCCACCTCCACCCAGATCGCGACCTCGGCCGAGGAGTCGGCCGCCCAGGCGCAGGCAGTGGCTGACGCGGCCAGCCAGGTGTCGACCAACGTGCAGACGGTCTCGGCGGGCAGCGAGCAGATGGGAACGGCAATCCGCGAGATCGCACGCTCGACCAACGATGCCGCCGCCGTCGCGGGCACGGCCGTGCAGGCCGCTGAGACAGCCAACGCCACGGTCGCCTCGCTCGGCGAGTCGTCGCGCCAGATCAGCGAGGTCGTCAAGGTGATCACCGCGATCGCCGAGCAGACCAACCTGCTGGCGCTCAATGCGACCATCGAGTCGGCCCGGGCCGGCGAGGCCGGCAAGGGCTTCGCCGTCGTGGCCGGTGAGGTGAAGGAACTGGCGCAAGAGACGGCCCGAGCGACCGACGACATCGTTCGCCGGGTCGACGCGATCCAGACCGGCACGAGTAGCGCGGTAGCGGCCATCGCCCAGATCGCCGCGATCATCGGCCGGGTCAACGACTATCAGACCACGATCGCCTCGGCGGTCGAAGAGCAGACCGCCACCACGGCAGAGATCAACCGCAGCGTCGCCGACACGGCCCAGAACGCCGAACAGATCGCCGCCAACGTATCTATGGTCGCGCTGGCCGCTCAGCAGACCACCGAGGGCGTCAGCCAGTCCCAACAGGCGACCGCGGAGCTGGCCGCCATGTCTGGCAATCTCCGGGCCCTGGTCTCCCACTTCCGCTACCAAAGAGCGGCGGAAGCGTAGACAACTCCAACCCGGCCAGGCCAGCGGGCATTTCCCATAACCGCTTGTCTCATGCCTGCTGGAAGGCGATCAACGCCTACGACGCCGCCGCGCTCAACCCGCTGCGCGGTCAACCCTCCGGGATCGCGGCACGCCGGAGCCTGTGGGAGGTCCATACGGCGAGCCGTACACAAACAGCTCGACGGCAAGTTCCGTGAGCTGCGGTTTCACCTTGAGTGTGACGCGGTACGGATCACTTGCTGGATCGCGACGGTGTTCCGGAAAACCTGCGACCAAGCTCGCGTTCGAGCTGGGGCGGGCGGTTCGGGAGCTTCGCGAACGCCACGGCTGGAGCCAAACCGAGCTGGCCGAGGCGGCCACGATGACGCAGTCCGCAGTCGCGCGCTTCGAGGCCGGCGCCACCGTACCGACATTGCCGGTTCTGGAGCGTCTGGCGCGAGCCCTCGATGTCGAACATGATCGATTCGGCGTGCCATCCCTCTGTCCGCTGAGTGCGCAGACCAAGGGATGGCATCACTTCTCCTGGACCCCACGGTGGGTGGGCGCCCTCCAACCGCATCCTTTGTCCTTTGCCCGTAGGCCCTTGGCGGCTCTTGTCGCGGACCCGTCGTGCGGGTCAGGTGAAGGTGCATTTGTCCAGCTTGGTCTCTGGGGCCAGCGTCGTGCTGCTGAAGCGGACTCGCCATCTTTGGGTGTCCTGGGTGATTATCTCCAGCTCGTTGGTCGCTACGAAGGTTGCGTTGGCGAAGATGCGGCTTGCTGGTGGGTTTGATGAGGAGCCTGACGACCAGAAGCAGGCCAGGTCCTTGGTGGCCTCGCGGCTTAGAAGACCGGCTCTGGTCTGCACGCGCAGGGTTAACAGCTCGCTCACGCCTCCCGTGTACGTCACCACGCGGTAGTCGGCGGATGACGCGATGATCTCGTTGCGGGCGGGCTGGAGGTGGTGATGCGTAACCATCGGCGTCGGAGGCTTAGCGTTCCGGCCGCGCCGAGCAGGCCCATGGACAAGGCGAAGGCCAGCCCTGGATGCGCAAGCTTCTCGAGGCTGATGTAGCCGCCCGAATTCACTGAGGCAAAAAGGCCGATGGCGAAAGGCGCTGGCGCAGCGAGCGCCAGGCCGAGTGCGATGCGATGACGGGAGGTCACGGCCATGGCTGGCACTATGCCAGGCATTGCCAACTGTGGTTGCCCTCCGCCGGTTGTTTCGACGCCGAACTGGCGCGCGGTCCACGGTGGACTGCGACGACGTCGAATGTCGGTGAATCCCGCGACGTCGTTCAGGTGTCCGGGTAGGCATGTCGGCGAATGGTAACCACGAACGGTAGTTGCAGAGTCAACTACCGCCCGACGGCGCCTGCTTGCTTGCGCAACCAGGGCCGTTGAGGAGGTTGTTGCCGCGTAACGGGGAGATCGATACCCCGAGTCGACCCGCGCCTCAACGACCATACCCCGGGCCCGCACCAGCAGTACCGAATCCTGCTCAACCTCATCGATCAACAGACTCGCCGCGTCTCTGTGTGCCAGAACCGTCAAGGTTGACAGACCCTTGCGGCGCCGATTCGGGGCAGCGAAGGCCTGTCTTGATCGGCCAGAATGCCCATCGTGCACAATCGAATCCTGACCGCCGTCACGACCACGGTGGTGACGGTCGGCGCGGCTCTGACGGTCGGCGCGCAGCCCGGCGCCGCGGCGATGATTCCGCGGACGGTCATCTACGTTGCCGGCGTCACGCCGAGCACCACGACGGTCCTCGACGAGGCCACCGGCAAGGACCTCAACACCATCGAGGCCGGCGGCGGCGCGGGCGAGATCGCCTTCACGCCCGGCTCCTGGGACGGAGCCTTCATCAGCGACGAGGCCTTCGACCGGGTGATCCCGATCGGCACCTACAACAGCCGGCGCGGTGACGCCATCGCCGTCGGACACCAGCCGCACGGCCTGGTCTTCCTGCCCGACGCCACCGCGCTCTACGTCGCCAACTGGGGCTCCGACACCGTGTCGTTCATCAACGACACCAACGCGGTGGCCGCGACCATCTCCGTCGCCCACAACCCGCACGGCGTCGCGGTCGCGCCCGACGGCAAGCACGTGTACGTCACCACCGAGGCCGGCGTGCAGGTCATCGACACGGCGGCAAACAAGGTCTCCACGACCGTCGCGGTCGGCACCCGGCCGTACGGCATCACCATCGCCCCCGACGGCAAGCGCGCCTACGTCACCAACTGGGGCGCGGACTCGGTGTCGGTGCTCGACCTCGCGACGAACACAGTGACCGCGACGGTCACCGTCGGTGGCAAGCCCTACGACGTGGCCGTCACGCCGGATGGCAAGTACGTCTACGTCACCAGCAACACCCTGGGCGCGGTCGTCGCCGTCGACACGGCCACGAACGCGGTTATCGCGACCATCCCGGCCGGCGCACACCCGTGCGGCATCGACATCGCGCCGGATGGCAAGCACGCCTACGTCACCGGCCTCGCCGACAACAACGTACGCCCGATCGACCTGACCACGAACACCGCAGCGACCCCCATCCCGATCGGCCACGGCGCGCTCGGCATCGCTGTCGGCGTCGTGGTGAGCCCGTCGGCGCCGTACGTGAGCCTGTGGGTCCCGGAGCAAACCGACCAGAACTCGATCGGCGTGGATGCCCGCGGATCGACGCCCGGCCTGGCCCGCGCCGTCTCGTACACCTATGACTACGGCGACGGCACGACGGAGACCCGTACGTCGCCGGAGCCCGTCACCCAGCACGTCTACGCCCACGGCGGCCGCTACACCGTGTCCGTCACCCTGACTGACGCCGCCGGCGTGACGAGAACCGCCAGCAAGACCGCCTTCGTCCACCCGTTCCTGAAGACGTTCTCGCTGCTGTCGCTGTCCAATATGCGGTACGTCAGCGCCGAAGCCCAGGGCGAGCAGCCGCTCGTCGCGAACCGTGCGTCCGGCGGCTCCTGGGAGAGCTACGACCTGCTCGACTACGGCGCGGGCCAGGTGGCCCTCCGGGCCCGGGCCAACAACCGCTACGTAACCGTGGACGGCAGCGCGCGCCTGGCCGCCACCAGCTACGAGCCGGTGGCGTTCGACCTGGTCCCCGGCGCGAACGGCGTCTTCAGCCTGCGCTACCAGGGCAGATACGTGAGCACCAACAACGGCGCCGGCCCGCTCACCGCCGACCGTACTGCGGCCGGCCCGTGGGAGCAGTTCGCCGGCGCCGTGTCCACGAACCGCCCGTTCACCGCGAAGATCCGTACGTATAACTACATCACTGCTGAGGCGGGCGGCGCGCAGCCGCTGATCGCCAACCGCTACTCCTTCGGCCCCTGGGAGACCTTCGACGTCATCGACGCCGGCGACGGCTGGATCGCCCTGCTCTCCCACGCCAACTACCGCTTCGTAACGGCGGAGGACGGCGGCAACCGGCCCCTGATCGCCAACCGCACGACGGTGGGCGGCTGGGAGCGGTTCAAGCTGACCACCAACGCCGACGGCACGCGATCCCTGCTGGCCGGCGCCAACAACCGCTACGTCAGCGCCGAGGCGGCCGGCACCCAGCCGCTGATCGCCAACCGCACCCAGGTCGGTGCCTGGGAGCTGTTCGGCTACCTGTAAGCACCGCCGGCGGCCGTCGTGGTAAGCCGCCACGACGGCCGCCGGCGTTCGAGCTTCGGCGGGTCACAGGCCGGCGTCCTCAGACACCGTTCCACATCAGAGTGAGCCACCAATGCAACGGGCTGACCGGTGCTGGCACCGATGCGGTCATCGGTGACCGTTGCTGATCTGCGGCCACACGCAAAAGCCGTGCCGTCCGCGCCTACACCGGTCGCCTCCGGCTCGGCCGTCTCGATGCGATTCCTACGGAGACGAAACGGCGAAACCAGGTCGTACTGGAGACGAGGTGGAAGTCGGTGTAGCACAGTAGTGCGCGCGCTCTCCCTCAACGTCTTGTTGCCGTGGGCCTCGAAAGGTAACCCGCCACACACGTCGAGTTGCCCAGGCTCGCGAATCAACCGCAGCCCGGACCCTCGGCAGAACCCAGGGGCCCAGAGCCAGCGGGCGTTCACCGGCCCTCGGAGGAGTTCGCGGGGCTGCGATGAGCTCTGTCGGTCACGCATAATGCGCGCCGTGCGCATTCGAATCGTGGCCGGCCTTACGACGACGTTCGTGGCTGCCGGCCTCGTACTGCTGTCCGGCGTTTATCCCGCCGCCGCCGCGGCAGCCCCCATCGAGCTCCTCTACGTTGCGGCCGCCAACAGCCCCACCACATTTGTCGTCGACCCAGCCTTCGGCAGGTACGTCAACGCCGCTGAGGCTGGTAGCGGGACTGGCGAGGTGGCCGTCGCCCCCGACGCCGGGCTCGCCCTCATCGCAGACTCGAACCACGACGCGGTAGTCGTGGCCAGCCTCAGCCGGGGCACCGTCCAGCGGCGCATCCCTGTCTGTCAGGGTGAGTTGAGGCCAGCGGTTCATAGCAAGTCCGCCGGACGGGGCGAGTTCAGGATCGAGAGTCGTTGAATACTGCTGTTGACGTCGTGACGGCCCAGGATGGGGTCATGAGTCGCAAGAAGGGTCCGCGTTCGGGCGGTCCGCGGGCACGCCGGTCGTTCACGCCGGGGCAGAAACTGGAACTGCTGGCCGCGTATGAGCGGGCCGTCACGGCCGGTGAGGGCGGGGCGTTCCTGCGGCGGGAGGGCTTGTACTCGTCGTTGATGTCGGAGTGGCGTCGGGCTCGTGACGCCGGGCTGTTGCAGGGCAAGCCGGCCGGGGAGACGGTCGGGCGGCCCAGTGCCGAGCAGGCCGAGATCGCCCGGTTACGCCGTGAGCTGCAACAGGCGCAGGCGAAGCTGGCGCGGACCGAGACGGCGTTGACGATCATGGGAAAAGTTCCTTCGCTGCTCTTTTGAGCGGGCCCGTTCCGGGCTGAAAATGATCACGGCCGCTCGCTGACGCCGTGTGCGCTTGGTCTTCGAGGCCGTGGAAAAGTCGGGTGTGGGGAGCTGCGTCATGGGCCCTTCATTGTTGCTTCGAGCACGCGGATCAGCTTCGCTTTCGTCTCCAGCAGCTCCCGCGGGCGGCCGCCCTGTGACCGTTCGGGTGGAAGGACCGCAGTGCTGGAGTCGAGCCAGGACAACGAGGAGATCATCGAGCGGGTCGCCGCGCTCGACATCGGCAAGGCCACCCTGGTGTGTTGCGTGCGCGTCCCAGGTCAAGGGCCTGGGGGCCGTCGGCGGCAGGAGGTGGCGACGTACTCCACGATGACGCGGTCGTTGCTGACGATGGTGGACCGGCTTCGGGAGCTGGGCGTCACCCGGGTTGTGATGGAGTCGACCTCCGACTACTGGAAACCGGTGTTCTACCTGCTTGAGGCTGCTGGTATGGATGCGTGGCTGGTCAATGCCAAGGACATCTGCCTGGCCGTCCGAAAACCGACCGGCTCGACGCGGTCTGGTTGTGCAAGGTCGCTGAACGGCAGATGATCCGGCCGAGTTTCGTGCCGCCGCCGCCGATCCGTGAGTTGCGGGACCTGACCCGTTACCGGGTCGATCTGATCGCTGCCCGGACCGCGGAACGCAGCCGGGTCGAGAAACTTCTCGAAGACGCCCAGATCAAGCTGAGCGTGGTCGCCAGTGACATCTTCGGCACCTCCGGGCGGGACATGATGGCCGCGCTGATCGCCGGGACACGGGACCCGAAGGTACTGGCGCAGATGGCCCGCAGCCGGCTGCGTCTGAAACTCACACAGCTGGAAGACGCGTTCGTCGGACGGTTCAGCGAGCATCACGGGTTCCTGCTGGCCAAGATGCTGGCCCGCGTCGACGCGATCACCGCGGACATCGCTGAGGTGCACCAGCGTATCGAGGAGCAGATCGGCCCGTTCCTCGCTGCGGCGCAGCGCCTGGACGAGGTCCCCGGCGTCGGACCGGCCACCGCCCACGTGATCATCGCCGAGGTCGGTGTGGACATGAGCAGGTTCCCCACGCCCGCGCATCTGGCCTCCTGGGCGCGGTTCGCTCCAGGAGTCAAGGAGTCAGCCGGCAAGAGCAAAGGCTCCGGCTCCACCGGTCACGGCAACTCCTACCTGGCCAGAGTCCTCGGCGAGGCCGCGGTCGCCGCCGGCAAGACCGACACCTTTCTAGGTGAACGATATCGACGCATCGCCAGACGCCGCGGGAACCGGCGCGCCATCGTCGCGGTCGGCCGGTCCATTCTGACCATCGTGTGGCACCTGCTGTCCGACCCGGCCACCCGATTCACCGACCTCGGAGCCGACTTCTACGACACCCGCGTCAACCCCGAACGCCGCAAACGCAACCACATCCGCCAGCTCGAAGCCCTCGGCTACACCGTCACCCTCACTCAAGCCGCCTGACCGATCCGCAGCCAAAACCCATCCCGGCTCCGCCGGGATGCTGCCGCCTGCCCACTCACCCTTCATTTTCGGATCAGCGCGAGAGCTCTTGGAGGACATCTCCGGGAGCGAGCCGGACGATCCGGACGTGTTCGGGCTCGGCAGGCGCTGATGGCCGCCTACCACGAGCTGACCGGCGCAAAAATCACGACGCGGGACGCGAAGCGGCTGACCGGGATCGCCCGGGCCAGCGCCGAGCGGGACCGGCGCCGGCCGACGCCGGCACGCCCGGCGCGGCGGGTGCCGGCGAACGCGCTCACCGGCACCGAACGCGAGCAGGTCCTGCGTCTGCTCAACAGCCCCGAGTTCGTCGACGCCGCCCCGGCGCAGATCTATGCAGCGCTGCTGGACCAGGGCGTGTACGTCGGCTCGATCGCCACCATGTATCGGCTGCTGCGTGAGCATGAGCAGGTCCGGGAACGGCGCCGGCAGGCCCGGCACCCGGCCCGTCAGCGCCCCGAGCTGGTCGCCGACGCGCCGCTGCAGGTCTACACCTGGGACATCACGAAGCTGGCAGGCCCGGCCAAGGGGGTCTACTACGACGCCTACGTGATGATCGACATCTACTCCCGGTACATCGTCGGCGTCCGGGTGCACGCCCGCGAGTCCGGGCCCCTCGCTGAGAGCATGATGCGCGAGGTGTTCGACGCCCACGGCGTGCCGCACGTGGTGCACGCCGACCGGGGCACCTCGATGACCTCGAAATCCGTCGCCGACCTGCTCGAAGACCTGAACGTGACCCGCTCACACTCGCGGCCGAAGACCTCCAACGACAACCCGTACAGCGAAGCCTGGTTCAAGACGCTCAAGTACGCGCCGGTCTTCCCGGACCGGTTCGCGTCCCTCACTCACGCACGGACGTTCATGAACGACTTCGTCACCTGGTACAACCACGCCCACCGGCACTCCGGGATCGGCCTGCACACCCCCCCAACGTCCACCACGGCCACCACCACCAAGTACGCGCCGGCCGCCTGGACACTCTGGCCGGGGCCCGCGCCGCGCACCCGGAACGATTCAGCGCAGCCCGATCCCTCCCCAAGATCCTCGACCTGCCCGAACAGGTCTGGATCAACCAGCCCGACCAGCAAACCGAGCCCGCACCACAAGCCGCATAACTCCCGTTGGCCTCAATCCCTTGACACGTTCCGCATCCCCGTCGGCATGTCCCCGCGCGGCGTCGCGATCGCGGCGGACCGCCGGCATGCCTACGTCGCCAACTACGGCGGTAACTCAGTCTCGGTCATCGACCTCACCACCTTCACCATCGCGGCGACCGTCACCGTCGGCCGCGGCCCGCAAGACGTCGCGGTGACCCCGGACGGCCGGCGCCTCTATGTCACGACGGTCGACGGGGTCAACGAGCTGGACACCGCGACCAACACGGTCACCGGGGCAGTCACCGTCGGTCAGAACCCGGGCGGCATGGCGATCACGCCGGACGGCGAGTACGCCTACGTCGCCAACCGTGGCGGGAACACGGTCTCGGTCATCAACACCGCGACGAACGCGGTCGCAACCGTCACCGTGGGCGGCGGGCCGCTGTCCGTGGCCACCACCCCGGATGGCGTGCGGGCCTACGTCACCAACTCAACCGATCACACCGTCTCGGTTATCGACACGACCACCGGCACTGTGGCGTCCTCGTTCCTCGCCTGGGGTGGCGGGCTCGGGATCGGCCTCGCGGTCGGCACCGTGGAGCCGGTCGCGCCCGTCGCGAGCTTCACCCTGAACCCGGTCCTCGGCGGCTTCAACAGCGACACGTCGGCCTCGCTGCCCGGCACCGGCGGCTTCGGCAAGTACACATGGGACTTCGGCGACGGCATCGTCGAGACCGTCTCCGGGCCGAACAACGGCCACGCCTACCAGCACGGCGGCACCTACACCGTGACGCTCACCATCACCGACAATTACGGGGCGACCAGCTCCACCAGCCGGCAGATTTCGGCCTACCCGAAGCTCAAGCCGATCTCGCTGCTGGGGAGCAATATGCGGTACGTCACCGCGGAGGACGGCGGCAACCAGCCGCTCGTCGCCAACCGCACTGGCGTCGGTGGCACCTGGGAGCGGTTCGACCTGGTCGACGTCGGTGGTGACGTGGGCCTGCGCTCGCTCGCCAACGGCAAGTACGTGACGGTCGACCCGGGCACCGGGCGGCTGACGGCCAACGGCACCGTCGCCGACGCGTTCGAGCTCGTGGCCATCGACCACGGCGCCTTCGCGCTGCGGTCCCGGCGCACCGGCAAGTACCTCAGCGGCAACGACGGCGCCGGCCCGCTCACCGCCGACCGCGCCGCGATCGGCTCATGGGAACGCTTCTACCAGCTGGCGTACTACGAGCACAGCGCGAACACCTTCCTGCGCGCCACGGCCAACAACCGCTTCGTCACGGCGGACCCGGGCGGCTCTAAGCCGCTCATCGCCACAGGCGACGCGATCGGCTCCTGGGAGACCTTCGACGTCATCGACGCCGGTGATGGCTGGCTGGCGCTGTTCTCGCATGCCAACTTCCGCTTCGTTACGGCGGAGGCCGGCGGCACCCAGCCGCTGATCGCCAACCGCACCACCGTCGGCGACTGGGAGCGGTTCAAGCTCGACTCCAAGCTGTCGAACATGGGCACGAACTCGCTGCTGGCGGGCGCCAACGGCAGGTACGTTACGGCCGAGGCGGGCGGCACCCAGCCGCTGATCGCCAACCGCACAACCATGGGGGCGTGGGAGCAGTTCTATTTGATGTACTGACGCCGGATTGATGCAAGCAGGGCGGCGCACGGCGGTGAGGATCAACGAATAGATTGCTGGCCATCGTGGCTGCCGCAGCTATGACGAACGGGGTGGCCCTCGACGCGGCGACCGGGCCAACCTGAACACGATCACCGGCCCCGGTGCGGTTCACCGCCTACGTCGCCAACAACGGCAACGGCACCGTCTCGGTCATCGACACCCCAGCCCACACGAGTGCCCTGACGACCGAACGGCCCTGGCGGGACATCTGTCCTGACCAGGGCCTTTCATCATGGAGCGGGTGAAGGGAATCGAACCCTCAATGTCAGCTTGGGAACCGTACAAGTCAGGCCAAGGCTCCCAGGTGAAGTGCTCTACAGCTTCGCACTGAGTGGCCTGTAGTGCCCTCCCTGAGCCTGTCGTAATGGCACGCTAATGGCACGCCGATGTGGTCACGCCGCGTCCGGCCTTGCGTTGAACCCGACCGCCAACTCAACATCAAGTGCGCGCGCCAACCGCTCCAGGACCGGCAGCGTCGGCACCGTTCCGCCCGCCTCGAAGCGCGCGACCGCCGACTGCGTCATCGAAGCCGCCTCGGCGAGCTCGCTCTGGCTCCAACCACGGCGTTCACGGAGTTCCCGAACCGCCCGACCCAACTCGAAGGCCAGCTTCGTCGACTCGTAGGCCTCGGCAGCCCCGGGTTCGGCCATGCGCCGGCTGCGCAGTTCGGTCCAATCGCCGCGACTGGTCATTGCTCCATCCCTTCGTCAACGGTGTGCATCTCAGCAATGCACCGCGCGAATGCTCGCCGTGCCCGGTCAACCTCGCGGGTCTCGCGGTCGCGGGTCTTCCGGAACACCGTCAGGAGAACGATCCGCTCTCCAGAAGCGATCCAGTACATGATCCGCACCGCGTCACGCTCCAGATGAAACCGCAGCTCACGAAGCTTGCCGTCGAGCTGCTTCGTGTACGGTTCGCCCAGCAGCGGACCCTCATCGGCCAGCAGGTCGATGTAGAAGGCCACCCGCGCGAACTGCGCAGTCCCCAGCTCTTTGAGCCACTCCTGAACTTCGGGCTCCAACTCGACGGTACCCCACGACATAGCATCGATGCTATAAGGATCCACCCGGCACCGCTGTCCCGCTGCAGCCCGCGGCAACACTCGCAGCTTGTATGCATCCGGACATCAGCTAGTGGCACGCTGGGCAGCTGACAGTCCCGGAACAACAAACGCCTGGCCAGGCCATCTGCCGTGACCAGGTGTTTCGGAGTGGAGCGGGTGAAGGGAATCGAACCCGTCCTCCACCACCCCTGTTGACCTGCCCAAAGACTAACTGCCCTGGTTTGTCCTTGTCTACAGACTCATCTAGTGACACCTAGCTCCACCGGTGATCCCGTCGGTGTTCCCGCGGGAACACCGACGATCTTGACCTTCCCGGATAGGGCCCCTGCAGCGGCCGGTAACGCACAATCTGGGCGTACCCGGCCCGCCCGCAAGGACTCCTGCCGATCTAGGGGGCGCCAGAAACAATGACCGCTAGCCGGCCACGAAACCAGCGGCGATTATCAGAAGCGTGACGGTGGCAACCAGACCGCCACCACCGGCCACCATAGCTGCTGCCGGCTTTGCTCCCGCCAACCACGTCAGGATTCCAGCAATTCCGCCTGCAATAACACCGACAATGAGGAAAATCGCCATCCAAAGAATGCGCACAGACAAGTCCTGTCTCCCATCCAACGAAAGAACGTCAGCGGGAGCGCTGGGCGCGTATAGCTACACCACAGTCCACTTCCCGCCGGTCGGCCAAAGGTCGAAGCTCACGCCGCGACCAGGCCCACGCGGAACCCGCGGATGTGATCGAACTATTTCTCCTGGCGGCTGAGTAGGCGACGGCATCGTTGCGACGCCGGTGCGCGACTGTGCAACCATGGCTAGTGCATGCAGCACCTGCCGTACGAGAATCTGGGCTCGTTCGGCCTGGCGCCGAATTGCGAGTCGAGTCGTGCTTATACGGGCGTACGCCGTTGTGGTGTCATACAGGCCGCCCACATAAGTGCCGAGCACTGGACGGGGGCCGGCGTAGGTCGATTCCGATTCGGTCGCAGCGAAACAGAACGGATCTGCGCTCGTCCAAGACTCGCCAACGGCCACCGACGCAGACGCGTCCAAAGTCAGGAGCGGCTGTCCCAGTTCGTGAACCGCTGTGAAACGTTGTCGGCTGGCGCGCCGCGCGGCCGCGCGGGTGAGTTCGCGCGCAGAGGCGGAGAAGTGGGCCAACTCATGCTTCGACTCGGTGAGCACTACCAGTCGCTGCTGACCGTCGATCACGTGGAACGCATTTTGGCCGCGACCTGGTCCGTACGACCCGACGTGAAATATGACCAGGTCATGCACGTGGAGCGCATCTTGGCCAATGTCGGTAAGGCCTGGTCCGTACGACCCGACCTGAAACATGGCCAGGTCATGCAGCGCCGCGTGCCCACGGGGCGCAGTCCAGCTGACCTGATCCACACGCCGACAGTACCGGTGCGACCGATGCTGGAGACGGTGCCGCGCCGGTCCGGCGATCCTGTACTCACCGAGCGCGGTGTTGTCGTCAACGTCCCTCGTTGCCGTCCGTCGTGCACCCGGCGCGGACAGACGGATGTCTCTCGGGTTGCACTGGCGAGATCACCGAGGTGCCGAGCGCGAACCCGTCCTGATCGCGCCTTGATCGAGCATGCCGAGCGCTATCACCGACACTCTGTCGTTTTTGGCTGGCGCAGTGAAATCTCACGCCCCTGATGAGGTGCGTGATCGGGCGAGGCCGAGTGCGTGTTCGATACGCAGTGACGGGTCGGTCAGCACGCTCATCCGGGCGTGGTCGTAGAGCTGAGTGGTACGCGGGTCGGCGTGTCCGAGGGCATCCTGGCGGTCCTCCAGGGAGACGCCAGCCTCCTTCGCGACGGTGTTGAAGGCGTGGCGCAGGGAGTGCGGGGTGACTTTGTCGCTGGATGGTAGGCCAGCGCGCCGCGCGACGCGGCGCACGAGCCGGTAGATCTGCAGGCGGTTGAGTCGTTTCCCGTCGCGGCCGACGAAGAGCGCGGCGCTGGAAGCTCGACGCTCTCGTCGTTCAGTTAGCCGCCGATGCTGCAGATACTCGTTGATCGCTTCGTCGACCACTGGCGGGACTGCCCGGCGGCGGCGTTGATTCCCCTTCGCGTGCAGGACGACGGTTGCACCGTGTCGGTTCTGTTCACGGTCCGTCTGGTCCAGCTGGCAGACCTCCGACGCGCGTGCGCCCAGGATGACCAGCATGAGGATCACGGGATACGCGCACGGGCCGAGAAACTCGTCCCCGTCGGCGGGTCCGAGCCCAGCATCGTCGTTTCTGGTGTCGTGCCGCGCGGCTAGAAGGAGCTCGTTGACGTCCTCGTGAGCTGGGCTAACCGTCACGGTGAAGCGCCGCTCGACCGCCGGTCGGCGCGCGCGCCGGAACGGGTCGTCAGGGCTTGCTAGTGGACGTGCGTCCTGGAGGTATTCGTACCAGTTCGACAGGGCCGCTGCACGGCGGGCGACGGTCGACGGGGCGAGCGGTCGACCGACGACCATACGGGGTTGTCGATGCTCCAGCTCGGCGGCGCGAGCCTCATTGCGGCGCTGTGCTCGCGTCGCGGGCCTGGGCGTGTGCAACAGGTCGTGCAGGTAGTCATCTGCGTGGGTCCGGCTTGCCGCGGTCGGGTCGATCTGTCGCTGGGCGCACCACGCCGCCCAGTGGCGCACGTCAGTGCGGTACGCCGATGCGGTGTTCGGCGAGCGTTGGCTGCGTAGCCAGGCGTCGGTCAGCGTGTTCAGCCGCGGGTCGGCGAAGAAGTCCGTGGTCGGGATGCGGCCGTTGTTCACTGCGAGGTCGGACCGCTCACCGGTTGCCGTGCCAGTCATCGAGCTGCATCGTAGTGTGCCAACCACGGGCACTGGTTTCAGCGTCGCGTCCACGCAACCGGGCGGCATGCTTCCGCTGGGGGGAGTACGGACCAGCGGCGCCAGTTGTGCCCCGGCCAGCGCGCTGCGACGGTGTTGAGCGCCAGTTCCAGGATTTCCGCCATCGCCGACGGTGCGACGTCGGCCGGTGCGATGGTTTGCAGGGTGTCGAGCACGGTGGGGTAGAGCATCTCGGCGTCGTCGTAGTCGGCCCGGCCTGTGCAGGCCAGGACTGCGGCAGGTCGGTCGAGCGCCGCGCGGAGGGCTGCGGGGAACGGCTCGGTGGCGCCGTCGCAGCAGCCGAGTACGACGCCGGCGGCGCGAAGGCCGGTGGTGGGGCTGCGGAGTCCGGCAAGGGGCAGCATGCCGATGCGGGGCTCCGGGTGGTTGTAGCCGTGTCCGTCCATGATCAGCAGGTCGGTGGCCGAGCGGGCGGCTTCGGCCAGAGTGTGGTGGTCGTTGGTGATGACCAGTCGGCTGGCGATGCGTGCGTGGCGGGCGGCGGCGGTGTGGACGGCGGTCAGGTGCCGTCCGACGCGGTGAGCGGCGGCACGGCAGGTCAGGGTCACGCTGTACGGGCGGTTCATGGAGACGCTCCTCGGCTATGGCGCCCGGTGGTGGGCGTGACCGGGACCGTAACGGCCCATCGAGGCGATGCCGAACATAATTCTGCTTATGTTCGGCACCTCCGGGCTGCAGGCCGACGACCTGGACGAACGACGCGCCACGAGGTGCTGACTCGACCGTGTCCAGCGGTTGCCGTGGCAGCCGTCAGTCGTCCTGCAACTCGCCCGCGTGGAAGCGCCGGACTACCTCGTCAACCGTGTCCTCGCGGAAGACGCGATGGCTCCCGACTCGCTGGATCACGAGGCCGTGCCGCCCCGCGTCGCCCCATGCCCGCACGGTCTGGTCCGTGATCCCCATGACCTTGAGCCGCTCGAATGCCTCGCCGAGCTTCAGCCACCGCGGCTCGTCATCCTGGGTCACAGTCCACCTCTACGTCGCTTTCGTCACCGGCGCAGTCATTTTCGCAGGCTGCCGGAAGAAGACAGCCAGCCGCTATGGCCAGCCCGAGAGTTACCCATTGTGCCAACACGGCACCGCACAGTAAAAACTATGAAAACTATGAAACCTATGAAATTCTGGTGGCATGCACACGACGAGTTCCGCGCCGGTGGCCAGCTGGCCACCGGCCGCGGACTGGCCGACCAGGCGCGCTGCCGTCTTGCCCCCACCGACCGGGCCTGCTTTCGATCCCGGCCCGAGCGCTGGCGATACCGGCGCGAAGATCGCCGACGCGCGTCACGACGGAGGCTTAGTTGCGGTAGCCGGGCTGGACGCGGACCTCGCGCGGGCTATGCGCAACACCGCGGTCATGCGGCAGCTGTTCTATGTGGTGGTCCTGCTCGTGGCCTTGGCCGGGCAGGTGTCCGGCGCGGTCGAGGCGCTCGGTATCCCGCTGCTCTGGGCGGTGCCGGCGGTCGGCGCGCTGGAGCTCGGCGGCGTCGTCGTGCTCGCCAACGCCGACGTGCGGCGCAGCCTGGGTGAGCGGGCGACCGCGTCGCGGGTGCTCTCGGCCGCCATCGCCGCGTTCGCGGTCACGTTCAACTGGATGGCGCATGACAACAAGCTCCTCGCCGGCTTCTTCGCCGGCATGTCCGCGCTGGGCTACCTGGTGTGGCTGATGCACACGGAGAACCAGCGCCGCGACCGGCTGCGGGCCACCGGCGACCTGCCGCCGACCACCCCGGCCTACGAGGTGGTCGGGCACTGGATCCGGCATCCGTGGATCACCCTGCGCGCGAAGAATCTGGCGAAGGCCGACGCCCGCCTCGGCCTCTACAGCTCCCTCGCCGCGGCCCGCGCCGAGAAGCGCAAGGAGGTGCGCACCAAGGCGATCGCCAAGGTGCTGCACCGCAAGATCCGCGCGGCGGTCGACCCGACGACGGCCGACATCGCGGTCGCCGTGTACGACCTGGACGAGATCGCCGTCCGCCTCGCCGACGGCGCCGACTACGACGGTCTCACCGCCCTCATCGACGCCGACCTGGCCGTTGCGCGGCTCGTTGGCGCCGGGCCACAGGTAACGGCCGACGTCGAGAGATGCGGTGACTCACCGGTGGGCAGCGGTTCGCCAGTGCACTGCGACGCGGTGGCGGAGTCGTCGCCGCAGGCTGACGAACTGCCGGCAGCGTTGCAGGTGCAGGATGTGATGTGGGCCTTCTGGCAACGACGGCTCAACGAGGGGGGTCCAGTGCCTATCGCAGCCGAACTGGATCGGGCGGTACGCCACGACAAACCTGTCAACTACGCCAGCAAGGTGCTGAAGAAGTGGCTGGACGCCGAGCGGATCACGGTGGAGCAGTATCAGGCTGCCGTGAGCGGGCGGAAGCGGCCTCGCCAGCGTCAACCAGCCGCGTGATCGAGGTCCGAGGCGTCGGCTGGCCGCGCATCGAGGTGGACAACCGCGTACATGTGCATCAATATCGTTGGTGAAACGGGGGTTAATGCCATGACCGGTGCTCCGCAGATGCGTCGCTCAGCTCCGACCGCCGCACGCCTGGACCTGCGGTGCCCGACATGCCAGGAAACAGACGCCGTCGGCAGGACCGCCGAGCTTTACGCTGCGAGCAGGACGACGACGACGGTCCATGCTCGGTACAGGGACTCCCGAGACGCCGGCGTGATCAGTGGCCGGGCAACCACGACCACGCACCTCACGGCGAAGCTCGCGCCGCCGCCGAAGCCGCTTCCCTGGTTCGCCGTGACGGCGGCAGCGGCCGGTCTACTGGGGCTGACGCTGCTGTGCAGTGCTGGGCTGCTGTTGACCGCCGATCTGTCCACGGCACCGATCCCTGCCCTGCTGTTGCTGTTCGTCGTGCTCATCTGCGCGTTGGGCGGTGCTGGCGTTGCCACCCTCGCGCTGTACCGGAGTCAGCGGGCGGCGCTTCCGGCGTGGTCGCGCCGCCGTGCCGCCTGGGAGCGGCAGTTCTACTGCCAGCGGTGCGGGGTCCAGTTCGTGCCTCCGGCCGTTGCTTCATCTCGCCGGTAGCGCCTGCCGTTCGGCGGCAGGCCTGCCGTCGCAGAGCGGGTCGTCGACACCGCGTGCATAGCGCTACACGCGACGCCGCATCCCGAGTGAACCTTCGGCTCAACTTGGCCGAGGTGGCATAGGACCTTCGGCTGCCCGATAGGTGGGCCCGGTGGCCGCCAGGCCCGAGGCGCTCAGTTGTGATCGAAGGGTCCACACCCCCGTCACGCTGAAGCGCGGATCGACTGTAGGCGTTGACGACAGCGTCACGAACGGCATCGCGCCACACGGCCCCGGACCTCGACAGTTGTTCGGGCTGGCGCACCGTTAACGCGGTCACGGCATCGCCGGCGTCGGTCGTGTACGCCAGCTGCAGAGCCGGGCGCGAACAATGCGCGATGACCATCAGCGGCACCGCAGACGGTATCGGCCCGGCCGTTCCCTTCACGACGATGGCGTGATCACCACCGTCATGCGCTGGCATCGGGCGTCGCCGCCGGCAGCAGCCGCGACACGGTCGCGTTTCCAGCGCTCGTGTGCGTCAGGACGCTGCGGCTTGGCACCGGTTGGCACCGGTTGGCGCGTTCACGTCGTGGTGCGGCCACGGCAGGGTCGAGCAGGTGATCACCGCTGGTTCGTTCGCGGTGTATCGCCTGCCGGCGCCGCCGGCAGGGCTGCGCGCAGACGCAGTCGAGGGCGAGGTCTGTTCGACGCGACGGGGGAACGATGGAGCACAAGGCGACCGAGGCGACACCGCCTACTGATGAGACGCCGGTTCACCACTCGGGGGAGGCGGCGATGTCGAGGCATCGCAGTGCCGAAGCTGGCCGGGGCAGGCACCGGCGGCCACGCCGCCGCCTGTGGCGGTTCGGGTGGCCGTTTGCCGGTGGCCACCGATGACGACGGTGTCGCAATCGGGTCGCGCCGCTGTCGTTAACGTTCAAGCCGACAGCACGACAGTGCCGGTGACGGTGTCGTTGTGGCAGATCACCCGAGTGGTGCGCCGCCACCTGGAGCGCACGGTGCTCGGTCCCGCCGGGCTGAGCCTGCCGGATTACGTCGTCCTGCAACTGGTGGGCGCCGCTCCGGGGGCAAGGACGTTGGACGTCGGCCGCCGGGCGGGGATGGCGAAGGCGACGCTCAACGGTATCGTCGGCCGGCTCGAGGCCCGTGGGCTCATCGCGCGGCGCCCGGCTCAGGACAAGCGCGTCGTCCAGCTCGGCGTCACGCCGGACGGACGCGCGGTGCTGCGGCAGCTGCGCCGCGAGGCGGCTGCGGCTGAGGCGACCCTGCTGACCCGGTCGGCGATTCCCGCCGAGCTGCGCCGGCTGGTCGTATCGGTAGACGCGCTGATCGCCGACACACGCGACGACGTCGTCAATGACGGCCCAGGCACCACGCCCGTAGACGCCGCTGGCGCGATCGATCATGCCGGCCCCGCCCGCGGCGCCTCGGCTGCCGCGACCCTGTCTCCACCGGAGCGACCGCGGTGACCGGCCGGACAGTCTTGACCGGGCCGCTGCGCGACCTCCTCGCCGAGTACGACGGCATCGCGCAGACGGCGCTCGGTCAGCCGGCCGCGACCGACATGGACTTCGCCGCGCTCGACCCGCTGCTGCACCACCAACTCGACACACCCGGCCCGGATGCACCGCAGACCGCCTCGGTGGCCCGGTTGGCACGGCACGTCCTGTCGGTGGTGGCTGGGGTGATGCGTGCACCGATGCACGGCTGGGCGGGTGCGGTGCACGGTGGTCCGCTTGCCGCAACGGTGGACATGCTGGCGCAGGTCCGTGCGCGCCATCCAGACCTCGTGGTGTATCTGACCCGGACGGGTCACGGTCACGTGCGGCAGGCCGTGACGACGCTCGGCCTGCCGGTGCAGATCGTCCGGCACAGCACGAGCGGCGCGATGAACCTGCTGCACCTGACGGCGACGCTACGCCGAAACGCCAGGACCACGGCACCCGCCATGATCGTCGCGTCCGTCGGCACCCCGGCGACCGAAGCCGTCGACGACGTCGTCGAGGTCCGCGCTGCCACGGCCACGCACCCGGCGGCGGTGCACGTCCATGCCGACGCGCCGCTCGCCGGTTGGCATCGAGGGCTCCTCGACGCAGAGGCGGCGACCCGGGCGCGGTTCGACCTGATCGACGGCGCTGACAGCGTCGTCCTCGCCGGGCAGTTCCTCGGCACCCCACGGCCCTCGGCCATCCTGCTGCACCGCGCGCAGCTCACCTTCACCAACGAAACCCACTCGGACCGGCGCGCCCGTGGAGTCGATGCAGCGCCCAGTCGGCTCGGCACCTCGGTCGGGACGGACGGGGCAGCGGCCGTCGTGCAGCTGTGGCACGCCATCAACGTCATCGGTGTCGACGGGCACGCATCGCGGGCCCGTCGCGCCCGCGCCTTGGCCCGGTACACGCTGCGCCGGCTCCAGGAGACCAAGTGGTCGGCGTGGGCACACCCGGACGCGGTGACGGTGCTGTTGCAGCCACCGTCAGCGGCACTGCGGCAGCGATGGTCAATGCCGGTCGATGACGGCTGGGCCCGGATCGTGTGCATGCCCGGCCGCACCGAGGCCCACATCGACCAGTTCCTCGCAGAACTCGCCCGGGACCAGCCGCCGCAGCAGCGCGCCACCGCTCCGCCCGGCTCATCCGTCGATCCCGGCCGGCCGGCCGACGCCCGGCGGGCCCGGTAGTCCATGCCCTGACCGGCCGTGGCACGCAGCGCGGCGGTCCCAGTACACCGAAACCGTCCACGGGGGGATGTTCACATGCTCATGTCCAGACGCCAACTTCTCGTCTCAAGCGGTGCCGCCGCCCTAACCGCTGCCGTTCCTGGCGGGCTGTTGGGCACCGCGCCAAGCCTGCTCGGGCTGTCCGCCACGCCGGCGTACGCGGTACCACCGCCCATTGATCCGCCGTTGCCGTACACCGGGCAGCCGCCAGCCGGTGAGGACCTGTGCTTCCTGCCCGCAACGGTCCAGCTGGAGCTGCTGCGCCGGCGCAAGGTCAGCGCCGTCGAGCTCACCCGGGCACACCTGGCCAGGATCACCCGGATCAACCCGGCCATCAACGCGTTCGTCTACCTCGTGCCCGCCGAGCAGGTCCTCGCGGCTGCGGCCGCCGCCGACCAGCGCTACCGGCGCGGCACGCAGCGCCCCCTGGAAGGGCTGCTGATCGGGATCAAGGACCTGTTCGACTACGTCGCCGGCATGCCGAACTCGTTCGGGTCCAAACCGTTCCGCGATCTCGCGTTCATCCCACCGGTTACCAGCGTCTACGTGCAGCGGCTGCTCGACGCAGGCGCGATCGTGGTCGGCAAGACCGCAACCGCGGAGTTCGGGCACAAAGGCACGACCGACAGCCTGGCGTACGGGCCCACCTCCACGCCGTGGGACCTGAACTACAACGCGGGCGGGTCCAGCGGCGGCTCCGCCGCCGCGGTCGCCGCGTACCTGGTCCCGCTGGCGCAGGGGTCCGACGCCGGCGGCAGCGTCCGCATCCCCGCCGCACTGTGCGGCGTCGTGGGGTTCAAGCCCAGCCAGGGGCGCATACCGCAGGACGCGCCGCCGCTGCCGCACACCCCGATGCTCACCCCCGGGCCGATCGCCCGGACCATCACCGACACCGCGTTGCTGATGCAGGTGATGGCCGGCCCGAGCCCGCTGGATGCGTTCAGCCTCCTGGACGCCGAGCAGTACCTGCGCGCGCTCACCGGCCGGGTCCGCAACGTCCGCATCGCCTACTGCCCCGATCTCGACGTGTTCCCGCTCGATCCGCGGGTCCGGCAGACGGTCGACGCCGCGCTCGACACCATCCGCTCCGCCGGCGTCCACATCGACACCGTCTCTCTCGGACTGGACCAACTGCAGGTCCATCCGCTGCACTCCGGCACCGGCCGCCCGGCGACGCAGCGGGACCTGGCCGACCTGTGGCTCATGCAACAGTCGGTGCTCTACGCCCACGGCCGCGACCTGTTCCTCGTCGAAGGCGTCGGCGTCGACCTGCTCGCCGACGACATCGCCGAGCAGCTCGCGCCAGAGTTCGCCGAGATGATCCGCCGCGGTGACGCCACCAGCGCCGCGGCATACCGGCACGGCGACTTCCTGCGCATCGCGGTCCACGCCGCCTTCGAACGGACCCTGGCCCGCTACGACGCGATCCTCTCCCCGACCGTCGCCACGCTCGCCGTCCCCAACGCCGCCGACGGCGGCACCCTCGGCCCAGCGGACATCGGCGGTGTCGCGGTCGACCCGCAGATCGGCTGGTGCCTGACGTACCCGGCGAACTTCTCCGGCCACCCGGCAATCTCCATCCCCGCCGGGCAGCACGGGCACTTCCCGGTCGGGATGCAGCTCATCGGTCGCCGCGGCCACGACGCCGCACTGCTCAACCTCGCCTACGCCATCGAACGGCGCCGACCCTGGGCCACCGACCTCCCCCGTCACTGACCACTTCCACCTGATCACGCGCACTCCCACCGGAGGACACCATTGTCAGGCATCGCCAGCCGTCAACCCGGCCTGTTCCACTTGCACCGACCGGAGATCATCGCCGATCCCACCGGCTTCTACGCACAGCTCGTGGCTGAGCAGCCGGTGCTGTTCGACCCGGTCGCCCACACGTGGCTGGTATCCCGGCACACCGACGTCCAGCTCCTCCTCGCACACCCGGCGGCGTCGGTGCGGATGGACCACACCGCAGCCCTGGCCCGATTCCCCGGTACCGGATTGGAGGCAGCGTTCGCCGCCCTTGACCTGCACGTGTCGTTCGTCGACGGCGCCCAGCACAGCCGTATCCGCCGGACCCTGAGCGAGCCCGTCCAGGTCCGCCACGTCCGCACCCACCTCGCAGGCCTCATCGACCGCGCGGTCGGCGCCGCCTTCACTGACCTCGCCGGCCTCGAGCTGATCGACGTCGTGCCGGCGATCGCCGCCCGGGTGCCCATCGACGTCACCCGGCAGCTGCTCGGCATCCCCGACGACGTGGACACCGCCACCATCCGCCGATGGTCCCTCGCCTGGGGCGACATCGTCGCCGCCCCCGGCCACGTGCCCACCCGCGACCGCGACACCGTCCTGCGCACCGTCGCCGAGCTCATGGAACACCTGCAGCGGCTGGTCACCATGCGCAAGCAGCGCCCGGGCGACACGATGATCGACGCGCTCATCGCAGCAGTCCACGGCGGTGAGCTCAGCCGCGACGAGCTGCTCGCCAACGTACTCATGTTGATCACTGCCGGAAACGAGACCACCACCAACCTGATCTCCGCCGCAGTGATGGCGCTCGCCGACGACCCGGGCCTCTGGTACATGCTCAAGGACGAACCTGACCGAATCCGCGACGTCGTCGAGGAACTCGGCCGGCTCCATCCACCGACGCAGTACACGGCCCGCCGGCTCCTGGAACCGGTCGAGTTATCCACCGGCGACGTGCTGCCAGCCGGCGCGAGCGTCGCGCTCATGCTGGCCGCGGCCAACCGCGACCCCGCCGCATTCGATGCGCCCGACCAGCTGCAACTGGACCGAGCCAGGGCCCGGCCGGTCACCTTCGGCCACGGCCCGCACCATTGCCTCGGTGCGCCGCTCGCCCAGCAGGAGGTCGTCGCCGTGCTACATCACCTGACGGCCGGGTACGAGCAGCTGAGCCCGGTGTCAGGGAGGCATTGGCGGCTGAACGCGAACCTCCGCGGCCTCGCCAGCCTGCCGATCACGCTCACCCCCACGCGGTCAGGAGCCGGCCGATGACCCCGCCGCCACAGTCCTCCACGGTGTCCGGCACGGTCCACCACCGGATCTGGCAGCAGGCGCAGCGTGCACCGGACGCGGTCGCGGTCGTTGATGACGACGGCGCCGCGCTCACCTACCGGGAGCTGACCGACCGCGCCGATGCCGTGGCCCGGGACCTGGGATGGCTCGACGTCGCCACCGAGCAGGTCGTCGGGGTCTGTTGGCCCCGGTCGGTCGACGGCCTGGTCCGGGTGCTCGGCGTCCTGCGCGCTGGCGCCGCGCTGCTCTACCTGGACCCCGACTGGCCGGAGCAGCGCCTTCGCCACATGACGGCCGCCTGCACGGTGCAGCTGGTGCTCGACCGCTGGTACGGCCTGCGCGTCCTCGATGTCCAGCAGCCGCCCGCGGCCGCGGTCCTGCCGATGGTGCACGGGCCGCTGTGCTACGCCGTGTTCACCTCCGGCTCGACCGGCACCCCGAAAGGGGTCCTCGTCGAACACCCCGGCGTGCTCAACATGGCGGTTGAACTCGCCCGGATCTTCCGGATCGGACCCGGCACCACCGTGCTGCAGTTCGCGAACTGGTCCTGGGACGCGGCGATGTGCGAGATCCTGATGACCCTCACCGCCGGCGGCACGCTGATGCTCGCCCCACCAGCGGTCCGGGGCGGCGGCCCCGGCCTGGCCGCCCTGCTCCGCCGGCACGCCGTCAACGTCGTCACACTCACCCCCTCCGTCCTCGACGCGCTTCCCACAGCGGACCTGCCGGCCCTGCGGACGGTGGTGGCCGTCGGCGAGCCGTGCCACCCCGCGCTCGTCGCCCGCTGGAGCACCCCGGACCGCCAGGTGTTCAACGGGTACGGCCCGACCGAGACCACCGTGGCTGCGACGGTCGCGGCCTGCACGCCCGGCGCGGATGTCCACATCGGCACCCCGCTGCCCAACGTCACGACGCGGGTCGTCGACGAGCACGGTCACGAGCTCGTGGCCGGGAAGGCCGGTGAGCTGCTGATCGGTGGGATCGGCGTCGCCCGTGGCTACGCCGGAAGCGTCGCGGCGACGGCCGCCCGGTTCACCACCGATGGACTCGGCCGCCGCTGGTACCACACCGGCGACCTCGTCGCGCGCCGCCCGGACGGCGCGCTCGACTACGTCGGGCGGTCCGACGACCAGATCAAGATCCGCGGGCACCGGATCGAGTTCGGCGAGATCGAACACGTGATCGCCGAGCTTCCGGCGGTCCGTTCCTGCGCCGTCACGACCGTCGCCGACCAGCTCGTCGCGTTCGTCGTCGCCGCCGGCGCAGACCCGGTTGCGGGACTGTCAACTGGTCCGGCAGCCGATCCCGATCACCTGCCGGACCTCGTGCTGGCGCACGCGCGGACCCAGCTGGCCGCATTCGCCGTGCCGAGCACCGCGATCGTGGTGCCGGCGCTGCCGCTCACCGGCAACGGCAAGCTCGACCGCGACGCGCTGACCGCCTGGGCCGCCGCCCGCATCGCCGCCCCGTCCGCTGTCGCGGCCGACGCCGCCCCGGCAGCGGAGGCCACGCTGCGCATGGTGCTGCAGGTCGTCTCCGATGTGCTGGGCCTGCCCGTGGGCCCCGGCACCGACTTCATCGACGCCGGTGGCCATTCGCTGCTCGTGGCGCAGTTGTGTGTCGCGCTCAGCGAGACCTTCGGCCGGGAAGTGCCCTACCTGACCGTCGCGATGAACCGGACGCCGGCCGCCTTGGCGGCCGCGATCGACGCGACGACCGGCCCCGTCCACCCCCACCCGGCCATCGGAGGTGCGTCATCGACACGCGGCTAGCAGACCCGACCACGTCGTTGCCCGTGGCGCCTGGTGTCCGCCTCGCGGTGCAGGAGAGTCCAGGGCAGGAACCCGCCACGGTGCTCCTGCACGGGCTGGCCAGCACCCACCACTGGTGGGACCTCGTCACCGAGCTCCTGCCCGGGCGGCGGGTGGTCCGCTGGGACCACCGCGGCCACGGCCTGTCCACCATCCCCACCGGCCGTCACAGCGTCGAGGACCTAGCCCGCGACGCTGCGGCCGTCCTCGACGCCGCCGGGCTGCAGCAGTGCATCGTTGCCGGACACAGTCTCGGCGCCGCCGTCGGACTCCGGCTCGCCGCCGACCGGCCCGACCTGGTCGCCGCGCTGTGCTGTGTCGACGGAGGGCTCTACGACCCGCAGACCATGTTCGGCCGCAGCTGGTGGGACGCCCAACCGGCGATGCGCCTCGACCGGCGCATCGCGCCCACCGAGGCCATGCTGACCGCCTGGGCGCACGGCATCGGCCTGCCGGCCGCAGCGGTCCCCGCACTGCTCGCCAACTACCAACCCGACCCGAGCGATCCACGCCGGGTCCGGCTGAGGCTGCCCGCCGAGCACGAGGGGCCGCTCGCCTACAGCCTATGGTCGCAGCGGCCCGCCGACCTGCTCGCCCGCGTCGACGTCCCGGTCACGGCCGTGCTGGCCCGCACCGCCGACCGGGCCGCGGCGGCTGTCCGACGCCGGGCGCTGCACCATACCCTCGACGGCGCCGGGCGCACCGTCACCGAACGGTGGATCGACGGAGGGCATGACCTGCCGCTCGAACAACCGCACCGGGTCGCCGACGCGATCCTCGACCTCCTCGAACACGCCACGCTTGCTGTACCGGCCGTGGGCGCTCGGATGTCCGCATGAGCACCGCGAAGCGCAGCGGACCCGGCACCGTCGCGGACCTGCGCAGCGACACCGTCACCAAGCCGACCCGCGGCATGCGCGCTGCGATGGCCCGGGCGGACGTCGGCGACGACGTCTACGGCGAAGACCGCACCGTCCGGGCCTTGGAGGAACGCGTCGCCGGCATGCTCGGCCACGAAGCCGGCCTGTTCCTGCCCAGCGGCACCATGGCCAACCAGGTCGCCGTCCAGGCCCTCGTCCCCCGCGGTGGCGAGGTCCTGTGCGCCGCCGACGCCCACTTCGTCAGCTACGAGGCCGGAGCCGCCGCCGCACACGGCGGCATCTCCACCCGCACCTGGACCACCCACGACGGCCTCATCGACGTCGACACCATCACGGGCATGATCCACCTGGCCGGGTCCTTCGCGAACCAGACGTCCGCAGTCGTCGTCGAGCAGACCGCGAACCTGCCCGGCGGGCTCATCCACCCGCTGCCACGGCTCACCGCCCTGCACCAGCTCGCCACCAGCACCGGCATCGCCCTGCACTGCGACGGCGCCCGGCTCTGGCACGCCCACATCGCGACCGGCACGCCCCTGCCTGCCTACGGACGGCTGTTCGACACCCTCTCGGTCTGCCTGTCCAAAGGACTTGGCGCTCCCGTCGGCTCCGTCATGGTCGGCTCCAGCTGGCTCGTCGCCGAAGCCCGGCGCCTCCGGCAACGCGCCGGCGGAGCCATGCGTCAAGCCGGTGTCCTCGCCGCGGCGGGGCTGTACGCTCTCGACCACCACGTCGGCCGGCTCAGCGACGACCACCGCCGCGCACAACACCTCGCCGCGGAACTCGCGCACACCGGCGTGGTCGAGCCCGACCAAGTACACAGCAACATCGTCGTGCTCGACCTCCACGAAACCCGGTGGACCGCAGCTACCCTCGTCGCCGCAGCCGCCGCACAAGGCGTCCTCGGCGTCGCCATCGCCCCTCGCCGGGTACGGCTGGTCACGCATCTCGACGTCACGGAACACCACGTAGAGCGAGTCATCCACATCTTCGCCGACCTGCTCGGACGGGGTCCGTCCCAGGACGACCGCGGGCGGCGGCGATCCGCGCGGTGACGCCGTATTGACGAACCGGTCCACCCCCGGTACGAGGCGCGTCGCAGAACACGCCCGTGAGCGCTTGAAGTGTGGATGTCGGCGCGGGCCTCCGTGTCGCTCGTCAACGAAACCTTCACCCGCGCCGAATCATCGGGAACCCGTAAAGCCAGAACCATGCCCGACGTCGATCGGGTCGACGAGCGCGGATCGTGGCCAGCTTCATGCTGCTGCACGCGGTTCTGGTGCTCTGCAGCCGGTGACGCATGCGGAGGCGGTTGAAACTGCCAAGCGCTGTCAGAGCTGCGCCGCTGCACGGTTGCGGCACGTCAAGCGCAGCCCCTGATGATTGAGCATGATCGGCACTCTGTGTGCCGGTACCCCATGGTTCATGAACAGGTCTGTTCATGGTGGACATGCATGTAGATGACGCATGATCTCTCTTGAGACTGATGCTTACCCCACCAGCAGCAACGACGCCGGTGGGAGGGCCACTCGCAACGCTGGCAGCCGCTCCTCCACATGGGGCGCAACGAGTTGTGAGGAAGCGCGGGAAAGACACGCGTCGCATCGCGCGTGGAGGAGCAGATCGGGGGGTGCGTCTCATGGCAGTGCACGAAGCGCCGGGTTCGGATGGTGGTGCCGCATGACCGGCCGCCAGCTGCCCGAGCGGTTGCCGACTCTCGAGGAGGTCGGCGCGATGACACCTGGGCAACGGATCTTTCACTTCCGCAGTCTGCGCGGATACTCCCAAGCCGACCTGGTGGGCCGCATGCGGCTGGTCGCCGCGCGGCATCGCAGATGCGGCGTCGACCGGCGGCAGATTTCCCGGTGGGAGAACGGTACCCACACCCCGGATCCGTACAGCCGTCATCTGCTCGCAGAGGCATTGGGCGTCACTGTCACCGATCTGGGCCTCTCGCCGAACCCCTACTTCAGATAGCGTGCCGTACGCCTCGGCCATGAGCGGTCGGCCTGGAGTGGACGGCTGCGCCAGATGTTGAGCCGCTGGCGACGCAGGGTCGGATCCGTGTCGACCTCCGCCGGGTGCCGACCCGAGACCGTTCAAGTCTGGTGGCACGGACGTGCGGTCGTCACGGTGTCGGTTCGATGTGACCGTGCCGTAGGCGCAGCACCCGATCTGCGGTGTCGAGCAAGGGCCCATCCGGGCTGTCGGTGAACAAGACCGCGGTGCCCGTTGCGGCGAGTGCCCGAATCAGCTGCCGAACCGTCGCGATGACCGAAGGTGCCATCCCCTCAGTGCACTCGTCCAGCAGCAGCACTCGCGGATGCCGAGCTGCGGCACAGGCCACTGCGAGGATCTGTCGCTCGCCGCCGGACAGGGTGTCAACGCGTTGGTGCGCGCGGTGGTGCAGCCATGGCGCCAGCATGGCGACGTCGGCCGTGAGCTGCGATGGTTCAGCGCCGGCAAGGCGGAGCTGGTCAGCGACCGTGATCGACGGTATCGGCATCCGCCCCTGGGGTACCGTGCCGAGTCCCGCGCGGGCGCGCTTGGCTGCGGTCGATGCGGTGATGTCGTCGCCGGCCAGCTGAATCCCTGACGGCGGCCATGCGCGCAGGGTGCCGGCTACCGCATCGATGAGCGTGGTACGCCCGGCACCGTCGACGCCTGACACGGCGACGACCTCACCAGCGAAGACGCGGAGGTTCAGACCATGGAGCACGGGATGGTTTTGGTAACCGGCGTGCAGGTCCACGAGGCGTAGGGCCGGCTTACCAGCCGGTTTGTCGAGGGGCTCGTGCGCGGTGGGCGGAACTGGCACGCCAGCCCACGATGCGGTCGCGGGCACGGCGTGCTGGGCAGCTGTCGTCGCGGCCATCACCGCGGCCGGCGGGCTCGTGACCATGTGACTGCCCCGGTCCAGGACGGTGACCGTGTCGGCGATGGCGGTCACGAGTCTGTCGCTGTGGTCGGTGAAGACGACCGTCGTGTCGGCGGCCATACCAAGCAGCCGCTGCAGGAGGTCTGTCGTCTCCCGATCGTCGAGGCCGGCGCTCGGCTCGTCCAGGACGATCAGGCGCGGGCCGGGTGCGAGCGCGATCAGCAGTTCTAGGATGCGACGCCGCCCGTACGGCAGTTGACCGGCGAGGTGCTGCCCGGCGATGCCGGCATCGTCGAGCAGATCGGCCGCTACCGTCCGGGCGGTGCTGAGGCGTACACCGTGCAGCGCGAGTGCGATGTTGTCCGCTGCGGTGAGCGAGTCGATGACGGCGGGATATTGCCACGTGCGGCTCATGCCGAGCTTCGCGCGACGGTGCAACGGCAGGTGGGTGACGTCGCGGCCGTCGAAGAGGATTTGCCCGGCGGTGGGCCGTCCGGTGCCGGCGACGAGGCCGAGCAGTGTGGTTTTGCCGGCACCGTTCGCGCCGACGATGCCGTGTCTGGAGCCAGCGGCGATGTGCAGGTCGACGTCGTCGAGCACGGCCGCGCGACCGTACCGGTGCGTCACGCCGCGCACATCGACGGTGATGCCGTTCACTGCCGCGTCCCGACCGCAGCGCCGGCACCTGGTCGAGCCGTCCGACGGTGGCGGATCGCAGCTCGGCCGACAGCGGCCGTCAGAAAGAGGCAGCCGAGCAGTGTCGCGGCGTGCCCGGCGAGGACGGCCGGGGCGAGGAGGTCTCGGGTGGCGACGATGACCGCTGCGCCGAGTATGGCGCCGGTCTGGGTTCGGGTGGTGAGCAGCGCGGCGAGCAGCGCGAGGGCGGAAACGACGAAGCCACCGTCGCTGGGGGCGATGGTGTGGCGGGTCGCGACGAGGAGCGCCCCGGCGGCACCGGCGATCGCGGCCGCGATGACGTAGGCGAGCATGAGGTGCCGGCCGGTCGGGTGGCCGGTGGCGCGGGTTCGTGGTTCGTGCTCGGCGGCGCCTCGCAGCGCGAGGCCGAAGCGGGTCCGCAGGAGAAGCGCGATGGCGGCGGTGACGGCAACGGTGCAGGTGAGCGCGTACAGGTAGAGGTAGCCGTTGCGGGTGACGGGTTCGGTGTCTGGCCACAGGGTGACCGGGCTGACCGAGCGCCCGGCGTCGCCGCCGGTGATCGGCGCTGCACGGCTGGCGAGGGTCTGGGTGAGCACCCCGACGGCCACGGTGGTGATCAGGAATGTGGTGCCTCGGGTACGAGTGGCGAACACGCCGACAATGGCCGCAGCGGCCGCGGCGACGGTCGCGGCGACCAGGAGTTGCGCCGGGCCGTTGGTGGTAAGGGTGCGGCTGACGGTGGCGGCCGCGTAGCCGCCGATGCTCAGGTAGGCACCCTGGCCGAGGGTCGGCAAACCCGCCACGGTCGTGAGCAGGTGGGTGGAGGTGGCGAGCAGGCCGAGCACAAGGGCGTAGGAGCCGAGCGAGATGGTGTATGCGTCCAGCAGCCATGGGGCGGCGATCGCGCCCACCACGATGAGCGGCAGCGCCGCCCGGCGGGCCGTCACGGAGGTCGTGGTGCTGGTCCGGGCTCCGGCTTGTGCGACGGTCATGTGATCCGCGCCTTTGCCCGCTGCCGACCGGCTCGCCACGAGAGCCCGACCAGCAGCAGCACGGCCAGCAGGAACGGTGCGGCGGCCGGCCAGGCGACGACGACGGTGGTCTGGATCTGCCCGACGACGAGGGCCGCGACCAGCGTGCCGCGCATGGAGCCGAGACCGCCGGCCACGATGATGATCAGCGACAGCGTCAGCATCGTCGTGTCGAGCCCTGCGGCGGGACCGAGGACGGGAGCTCCGAGGACGCCGGCGACGGCAGCGAGCGCACCCCCGGCCATCATGACCGCGAGGCGGACCCGGCGCGGTTCGACACCGAGCGTGGCGACGTACCGGGGGTCGGCGGCGACCGCACGGACGAGGATCCCGGACCGGCTGCGTTCCACGGTCATGTACAGCGTCACGGCCACGGCCGTGGCCGCGGCGATCAGGGCCAGCCGGTACGTCGGATACGACTGTCCGAAGATCGTGAGCGACCCGGCGAGACCCGGCGGTGCCGTGACCGACCTCGGCTGCGCGCCGTAGCCCGCGGTGAGGGCGTCGACGAAGATCAGGCCGATGCCGATGGTGGCCAACGCCTGGTCCAGATGGTCAGGGAGGTGGCGGAGGAGCTCGGCGAGCCCGCCACCGGCAGCCGCGCCGGTGACGAGCCCTATGAGCAGTGCCGCAGTAAAGCCGATCCAGGTGCCGTCGGCCGCGAGCCACCAGGCCACGCAGGTACCCGTGAGGTACAGAGCTCCGTGGCTCAGCTGGAAGACCCCGGCTACGCCCAGAGACAAACTCAGCCCGGCTGCGACGCAGTACAGCAGCAATCCGAACGCGACGCCGTCCAGCGCCACGATCAGGTCACCGCCCATCAGCGGCTCCTCCGCCGCGCCGCATCCTGCTCAGCCGCCAACCGTGGCCAGGTCTGCGGCGATGACCGTGTTGGCGAGGCCACCCTCGGATGTCTGTACGCGTCGGACGCACCAGCGTTGGACCGGCGTGTGGGTGGTCGGGCTGAGCTTCCACGTGCCGCGCGGGCTGGCGACCTCACCGAGCTTGCCGATGGCGGCGTTGATCGCCTCGGGTGTGGCATTGCCCTCGGCGCCGGTCACGGCCTTGTCGAGTAGCGCTCCGGCGGCGTACATGGTCTCGACGTACAGGTTCGGTACGGCGCCGTCGTGTTTGGCCTTGTATGCCGCGACGAACTCGGCGTTGCCGGGGCTGGTCAGAGTCGGATCGTAGGTGGCGATCGTGGTGATGCCGGTTGCGGCCTGGCCCTGCGCGGCCAGCGCCGACCCTTCGGTGAGGAACGCCGGCGCATACAGCGGCAGACCGACGCCGAACTGGGCGTACTGCTTCACGAACGAGACCGCCGGAGCTCCGGCGTAGAAGGCGTAGACCGCCTTTGCGCCGGATTCCTTGATTTTGGCCAGCCACGGTCCGAAGTTCCCGTCGCCCGGCCACGGAGTGAAGACCGGTTGCCCACCTGGGTTCGCCAGTTTGCCCCCGGCAGCGGTGTATGCGGCGACGAACCCGCCGATCTGGTCCTTGCCGCCCTGGTAGTCCGGTCCGAGTACGTACACCGGGCCGTCAACGGCTGACTTGAGGTAGGGGCCTGCTGCTGTGCCGTAGTCGGTGGACGCGAACGACGTATGCCAGGTGTACGAGAGGTCTGTCAGGCT
Source organism: Dactylosporangium sp. CA-233914 (assembly GCF_050942935.1). NCBI lineage: Bacteria > Bacillati > Actinomycetota > Actinomycetes > Micromonosporales > Micromonosporaceae > Dactylosporangium > Dactylosporangium sp. CA-233914. Next base: position 114,333 of record NZ_CP192030.1, read on the forward strand.
GCTGGGCCTGCCGCCGGTCCCGATGAACGGCACGTGGGCGGCGGTCGCCGGCGCGGCGATGTTGACGACCGCATCGGCGTTGGCGACACCGACGATCGCGTCGACGTGGTCGGCGGCAATGAGTTTGTCGGCGGTGGCGCGAGCGGTGGGGCCGCCATCGCCTTCATCGGCCTCGACAACCCGCACCGGTCGGCCGCCAAGTTTGCCTCCGTGCTCGGCGAGATAGTGGGTCCAGCCTCGCAGCATGTCCTGGCCGATGGGTTGGTACGGCCCTGACTTCGGAACGACCACTCCGATGACCAGCTCGTGCGTAGCCGCGGCGGGCTCGTCCTGTCCGAGGCTCGAGCCCGAGCAGCCTGCGAGCACGGCGGCGATGAACATGGCCGCGGCCGCGGCCAGAACGGGCTTACGTGTCTGCTTCATCGATCTCCCCGTTGACTTCTGTTGATCTATAAGAGACTTTGGTGACCATCGTTGACGGGTGTGCGGAATGAGTGCCCCGAACGTTGTCGGCCGGCAGACCGATGCCCTCCACACTCATCTGATTGGCGGTTGTCACTGCACTGTCGGGCTGACACCATGCCGTCATGCAATTGAGCGACGGGGGATGTACGTCGCTGGCAGAGCTCGGGCAAGGCATTTACGCCTTCCTGCACTCCGACAGCGGCTGGGGACACAGCAACGCCGGCGCGGTCTACGCCGACGGCAAGACGCTCCTCATCGACACGCAGTACACGCTGCCAATGACCCAGCAGCTGATCGAGACCCTCCGGCAGGCCGGGCTGCCCGCGGTAACGACCGTTGTCAACACCCACGCCAACGGCGATCACTGCTGGGGCAACCAGTTGTTCCCCAATGCCAACATCGTCGCGTCGGCGGCCACGGCCGCGTCGATGCCGCACGACTTCCCCCCGGCGCTGATGCGCAGGCTGCTCAGCCCGGAGCTCGCCGGGTCTGCCGCGGGTCGATACACGAAACTGCACTTCGGCGCGTTTGACTTCGACGGCGTCGTCGTGACGCCACCGACCACGACGTTCTCCGGCACCACCACCCTGACCGTCGGCGGGCGGCGCGTTGTCCTGCACGAGGTGGGACCCGCACACTCCGACGGCGACGTCATCGTCCACATCCCAGACGCCGGAGTCGTCTTCGCCGGCGACATCCTGTTCGGCGACCACCCAGTCATGTGGACCGGTCCACTCGACAACTGGATCAGCGCCTGCGATGAGATCCTGCAAACCGGCGCCACACGGATCGTGCCTGGCCATGGGCCGATCGTCGACCCGGACGGAGTCAGGGAGTTCCAGCAGTACCTCGCGCTCGTCCGCGACGAGCTGACCCCGCGTCTGTACGAGGGAATGCCGTACTGGGAAGCCGCGATGGACATCCCGCTTGGCCCCTTTCGGCACCTTCCCATGCGCGAGCGGCTCGTGGCGACTGCAGCGGCCACCTACCGGCACCTCGGCAACCCGCCGGTCCCGGCGGCCGAGGTACTCGAACGCATGGCTCAAGCGCACTTCGACACGGCCTGAGGCAGCCACCGCCCTAGACACGGGCATCGATCTCATCGACCGGGATGAGCATCATGACCCGGAATCCGACCGCCCGGAGCGTGGTCAGGGCCACGATCTCGACGACTCGAGGTCCGTCAAAGTGCGGAACATGCATGAGTCGCCGGTCGCCGTCTGGGTGCAGATGAACCTCCGCTTTCTCCTCCCAGATCCGGCGGGCGTCTGCACTTCCGTTCAGGATGCGCTGAATGATCCCCTGCAGCCGGGCGTTGTCCGGATGGCGGGCACTGGCCGCCCGAAGCTGCGCCAGCATCGGGCGCGCCCAGTCTCTCTCCCAGTTGATGAGCTGGAGTCGGCTCTCGGCGTACAGGAACGGCCACAACATGATGTTCGGCTCATACTTCAAGTGTGGGAACCAGCTCCGATGGTGCTCGTTGCTGAACAGACAATCCCAGGCGTCATCGGAGACGTAGGCCGGCCACGGCTGCGCGTTCACGATGGCCCGCAGCGCGACGAAGTTCTCGCCGACCGGTACGGCCCGGGGCGGATCGGGCTCCTGCCCGGTCGCCAGCAAATACAGGACCGCACGCTCTTCCTGCGACAGGCGCAGGGCGACCGTGACTTGGTCCAGGAAATCTGCCGAATAGGGCCCGGGACCGCCGCGTTCAAGGTTGGCGTACCAGCGGGTTGAAACGCCGACCAGATGCGCTACATCTTCCTGGCTGACATTCTTCTTCTGCGGGCTGTTCCTGCTGTACAGCAGACCAGGAATCGCACTCGGATCGAGTCGCCTGCGCCAGGTTGGCAGCAGCCTTCGTAGTTGTTCCCCGGCCGTGAGCTGGGCCGCGGACTCTGTCGCTGTATCCACACATTCCCCCGACGTGTGTTGGACAAGCGCGGCGAATATGCCGCGTTAACTGGACCCCGCGAGCCTGACGCTCGCATGCCCGTTCACTTCCGTGGCACCTCAGCCACAAAGCAGAGAACCATTCACCTCCCAGGTCAACGGTTCTAGTCGTCGCATTCCAGCTTGTCAATCAAGATCACTATGCGTAAGGTACAAACAGCACAATTTGGACCCACTCGGCGATGCGAGTTCCGGAAGTGATCCGTTCATGAAGTGCAGCGTTCCTGGCGCCCTCGGGTTCGCGTCCCCCACGCTCTACTGGTCCGCCGGTCCGGCTGCGCGCAGGGTGCGAATCAATGCGAGCACCCGCAATCCGGACACCCAAAACGGACGACATCCGGCGAAACAGCTACATTCAAGAGGGTGAGTCAGATGAACGAGCGATCGGTATTGATCACAGGTGGAAGTTCTGGTATCGGCCGCGCTACGGCGTTGCGGCTCGCAGACGCGGGTCATCGTGTTGCTGTGACCTTCCACACTTCGACCCCGCCGGAGGGCATCCTGGGGGTCAAGTGCGACGTGACGCAACCCGAGTCGCTGGAAGCGGCCTTCGCCGAAGCCGAAGCAGCCCACGGACCCGTGGAAGTGCTGGTGTGCAGCGCCGGCATCACCGCGGACAAACTCCTCATCCGGCTCACACCAGATCTGGTTGAGCGCACTCTCACCACAAATCTCGTCGCGCCCATCCTGGCGGCCCGGCTTGCCGCACGAAAGATGATGATGAAGCAGTTCGGCCGAATCATCTTCGTAAGCTCCGCAGTTGGGATGCGCGGCGAGGCAGGCCAGGTCAACTACGCCGCATCCAAGTCCGGGCTCACCGGCGCAGCACGATCCATGGCGAGGGAACTCGGCTCGCGAGGCATCACGGTCAATGTCGTGGCGCCCGGCCTGACCGACACTAAGATGCTCAACGAAACCATCGGTGCCGAAAAGGCCGCCGCCAAGGCCGCCGAAGTGCCGGTCCCCCGCATCGGCCGGCCAGAAGAGGTTGCCGCTGCCATCGCATTCCTCGCCAGCGACGACGCCGCATACATCACCGGTGCAATTCTCCCCGTCGACGGCGGCATCAGCATGGGCCACTAGAGTTGCCATGCTTGACATTTCCGGTCTGCCCATCACTGGGCAACCGTGCTCCGTTCAGGGATTGCGCGGCCTCGCTGGTGCACCTGCGGGGCGGTCAGGACACACCCTCCAAGATTGTGGGGACGTGGGGACGCCGCACGCCCGCGCGGTCTCCGTATTACCGGCGCAGCAGTGAGCCGTTCTGAAGTGCTGTTTTGCCGCTGGCGGCGAGGGTCGTCAGGACGACGGCAGCAGCGAGGATCCCGAACGTCCTCTTGCTGTCCCACCGGTCCAGATACGTCTTGTTCCTGGCGTCGGCCGCAGCTTGCCGCTCACCAGTCAGGATGAGCCGGTCGACCAAGGCAACGCGCCCGGTCGGGTCGAGGTCGTCGCGGTCGAGCTGAGCACTGATCGTCGCCCTGATCTCGTCCCAGGTCTGCTGAACGCGGGCCTGGCTCTGCTCATTGGCTACGAGGGTCGCATCATGCACCTTGGTCATACCGGCCACGGCCTCGGCGGCGAACCGCATGACTTCGGGAAGCTGCTCGATCAGTTTGATCCGCGTTTCCTTGTCCATGTCCGGCATCATCGCGACGAACTGGAGGAACTTCTTCCTGGAAAGTCCGCGCCGGTCGGTAACGCCCAGTAGCCGCTTGGCCTCGTCCTCGCCACCGATGTCCATGAAGCGGCCTGCCTTTCCAGTAGAGATCTCTGCGGAGGGCAGTTTATCGGGGGCATGCTCGTCACGCTCCGCAAAAGTCCGGCCGAAAGAGGCCCGTCGATCGCCTGGATGTTCACCTTTTCGGACGACCGAGGACAAGCTTCGGGCAGCACGCGGGCACGCCTCGATGGCAACGGAGTCCCTCGCCGCACGGTCTCGGGAAACCGTCAGACCAAGAGGGCCGCTCGGCTCCCGGCGCGGCAACCGGCCGCCGGGAAGCGCGGCCGGCGAGATAGGGGTTCCAGTCACGTACGTCGGCGGCAGGGCGAGCCCGTGCGGTAGGTCCACAGGTTCGTGTGGTCGATCACGTCGGTGTCGAGGTCGGCGGCGATGCCGTGGTGGTCGCTGGCGTCGGCGGGTTCCTCGAGCACCTGGTAGTTGCTGACCGCGTCGGCGAGGGGGCCGGTGACGTGGATGCGGTCGATGCGGTCGTCGCTGGCGGTGCGGCGCAGCAGTGTCTCATCGCCGAGGCGTTGGGAGAGATGCCAGGCGACGTCGTGGTAGCCCGCTTTGCGGAGCATCCATGCCGAGCGCCGGTCCGGTTGGATGTCGGCGTCGGTGTCGGCGGGGTCGTGCAGGAGGGTGCGGGCGGCGAGGTTGTACGGGCGCATCCGGCTGTAGTCGGGGTCGGGGCCGGCTTCGGGTGGGTAGTTCATGTCGCCGCCGACCACGGCGAAGGGGCCGTACCGGTAGGCGCGAGTCGCCAGGAGTTTCGCTTCGTAGATCGCGCGGTCGCCGCTGTAGGGGTCGAGGTGCCCGGCGGCGAACGTCAGCGGTGCTGGTAGTCCGGGCACGGTGAACGCGGTGACGACGAAGCCGTGGGTGGTCTCCTGGGCCAGGTCGAAGCTGGTGTGGGTCCAGCGGCCGAGGGTGGCGGTGCGGTACAGGATGGCTGAGCGGCAGCCGCTCTTGGAGGGTGGCAGCGGGGCTACGTCCAGGTCGAGGTCGGCCATGGCCCGGCCGAGCTGCCGGTGGCCGTGCAGGTCCCACTCATTCGCCTCGTTGAGCAGCAGCACATCCGGCTGGGCGGCGCGGATCCGGGCGGCGAGGGCCGGCCACCGGTCCTGGGGGTTGCCGTCGCCGTCGCGCAGGCCACCCCGGCATAGGTTCTGCACCACGACACGAATACGCATACGTGTGCCTCGCATTCTTCAGGGAGTGACGTTCGGTGGTGTCGATCGGTTCGAGACGCGATGCTGGTGCTACGACTGGTAGGAGGCGGTCGCGGTGGTGCCGCTGTCGTGAGCCGAGTGCGGTGGCGCATTTCGATGCTGCGATCGTCGGATGCCTGAGGGGTGTGGCGAGCGGATTTGCTCGATGCCGCGGCCGGTCTCGCCCTGCGGCCCGGACTCGATGCCGTGGGCTGTTACGAGCCGCGGTCTGGATCGCGCTGGCCTTCACGGTGCGGTCCTTCGCCAGGTCCGCCGCCATGGCGTCCGCCGGGCCGAAGCGGCGGCTTGTCGGCGACGGCGGCGAGCAGGGCGGGTTGGGCCGGCACGTCTTCGTCGTCCGGATCGGGGTGCCAGGCGGTGACCGGCACGAGGCCCGGTTCGAGCAGGTCCCAGCCTTCGAGGAGCCGGGCGATCTGTTCGGGGGTGCGGCAGTGCATCGGGGTTGGGGTGCGGTCGAAGAGTTTCCGAACCAGTCCCAGCCGGGTGGCGTCGCCGGCGAGGGCGGTTGCGTGGGACAGCATGAGGTAGCTGCCGGTGACGGTGGCGTCGGCGAGCTGCTGGAGGATCCCGGCGGGGTCGTCTTCGTCGGCGACGAAGTGCAGCACGCCGGTGACCACGACCGCGACCGGGCTGGCGAAGTCGAGCACCTCGGCGACAGCCGGATGGCACAGGATCGTCTGCGGATCGCGAAGATCCCCGCGAATGACCCGGACCCCCGGCGTGCGGTCGAACAGGTGGGCGTTGTGCGCGACCACGACCGGGTCCAGGTCGACGTGGACGGCCCGGGTGCTGTGCGCGGTGTGCTGCAGCAGTTCGGGGACGCCGCCCCGGGCCGACAGCCCTGAGCCGATGTCGAGGAACTGGCGTATGCCGCGGTCGAGCAGCCACTGCACGGCCCGTCCGAGAAAGGCTCGATGCTCATGCGCCGCCTGGGTGAAGTCCGGCCAGATTCGGCCGGCTTGTTCGGCGAGTTCCCGGTCCACGACGAAGTTGTGGAATCCGCCGAGAGCGGAGTCGTAGACGCAGGCGACGGTGGGTGTGGTGACGTCGATGCCATCCGGCACCCATTCCGGCAGTACCAGACCGGGCTGCGGTCGCTGGGGCTGGCTCATCGGCGCATCGCGGCGTTGAAGTCGAAGTCGTGATCGGGAGCGGGCCAGGTGCAGTCGGTGCGATGCGCTCCCCGGCGGTCGGCGAAGAGCACGCCGTAGTACAGCTGGACCTCGACGTAGTCACGGTCGCGGTTCCTGGGCCGGTACGGCGCTGCGGCGGCGAGGTGCTGCCGGGCGGTGCCGGCACGGCCGCACACGGCGTGGCGGACGGCCAGCGACATGGCGACGTGCAATCGGTCGGCACGGCGTGTGCGCCATTGCCGCTGCCATCGGCGCGCGTAGCGGTCCAGTTGGTCGGCGGCCTCCGCGCACTGTCGGGCGTCTTGGAGCAGGTCCGCGTAGGCGAGCAGGTCCGATCCGGCGATGCGGAAGCCGGCGCGGGCGAATGTGCTTGCTGCGATGCCACGCTGCAGATCGGCGGCCTCAGCGACCCGGCGGCCGCGGCGCAGCAGCCGCACGAGGAGGCTCGCCGCGTCGAGCGCGGCGGTGCTGCCGGGCCCGTACAGCCGTTCGCTCGCAGCGACGGCCCAGCCGGCCCAGGCCAGAACCGGGTCCAGGTCGGGCGGGCTGGCGGCCGTACCGTACACGCCGACCAGGTAGGCGCGGCCAAGCCGCACCGCCAAGCGGACGACCTGTGCATCGTCAGCTGCCGTGGCGGGATCGAGCCGCAGCAGCTGCATAGCCTCGTCGACAGAGGCGGCGGTGTATGCGGCGACGACCTCGCCCAGGTCATCGTCGTCGCCGACCGCTGCTGACGGCGCCGGGCATCGCATCCGTGCAACGCGAACGCTGAACTGGTTCGCCAACACCGTCCGGGCAGCGGCGAGGATGGTCGTTGGGCTCATGCGTCAGCCTTTCGCGCGCCGGTCATCGGGACAGGGCCGAGCCGGCTGCGTACCGGCGGAAGGGTTTGCGTGGCTGTGGTCGGCGACGGCGGCAGCGACCCGCGCCGACGGCGGCGTGACCGCGGTCCAGCAAGCCCGGTCGCGGCGGACAGCCGGCCAGGTCTGCGTCGGCCGGTGTTGTGCGGCACGCCGATGCGTCCGAGACGGATGCGGCCCGAGGTGCTGCGGCGACAGCGGGCCAATGCCGGCTAGGCCGGGCCGGTACACGGCGGTGCGGGGGTGCGGATGTCGGCGGTGTAGGCGCGGGCGAAGAACAGCACTCCTTCGTCGGGTGCGGCTGTCGGATCTGGCGCCGGCACGCCTGTGGCGGTCTGGAACTGTCGTTGCGTGGCGAGGAGTTCGCCGGTGTCGGGGTTGAAGATGAGGGTGCGGCGCAGCAGGTTCGGGCCGAGCGGGGTGAGCAGCACGGTGCTGACCGCGATGCCGGGCCGGCCGAGCGGGTCGCGGACGCCGGTGCGGACCTCGATGTCGGGCTGGTCGGCGAGCATCCGCAGCAGCGCGGCGCGTGCGGCGCGGGAGAGGATCCGGTTGATGGCTTCCTCGCCGATCTGGCCGAACAGATCGATGCCGTAGGGGTCGGTGCGGGTTGCCAGGGTTGCGCCCGTGCCGGTGAGGCGGTGCAGTTCCGCTGCCGGGTCGGTGCCGAGCGGGCCGTCCCACCGGCCGGGTTCGTCCCAGGTCTGGTCGGACAGGGCCGGGCAGAGCGGCTCGGCGCCGGTGAGCGTGTGCAGCATTGCCCGGCCGCTGCTCGGCTTCGTCCACGTGGTCAGCAGCCGGTGCACGAGCGGACCGGCAGGCCCGGTCGGGGTGAGGTCGCCGTCACGCTCGGCGGATCGGGTGGCGATGTACTCGTAGGCGCCGTGCTGCCCGTCGGTGGCCGCAGCCTGGAGCCGACCGGCCCACCCGGTCAAGAAGCTCCGCGAGTCTGCGACCGGCGCCGCCGCTGACGGGCTGGCGGAGCCCGGTGGCGGACTCGACGCGGGTGTCCCGGCCGGTTGGGGCCGATTGGCCGCCTGCGGTGTGGGGCGGGTGTCGGCGGCCTGCCAGCGTAGGGCGATCCCGGCAGCCAGGAGCGCGACGACGAGCACAGCGGCTGCGGCCGGGGTGAGCCATCGGCGTGTGCGGGACACGGTCATGAGGGGTGCGGCTCCTTCGAGACGATGGGATTGACGGTTCAGCTGGTGGTTCCGCGAGCAGGTCGTGCGGTGAAGGCATCAGCTGGTGTGGCTGAGCTGGCGCCCAAGGGTGCGGTGGTTTATCACCGCGAGTGGGCTGGTCACCTTCAGCCAGCCACGCGGGTTTGATCGGCGCTGGCCATGCCGCCACCGGCGGCAAGCGCGTGCGATGGTCAGTCAGGCGATGCAGAGGTCGGCGGCCCGCTGGACGCGGATGCGGGATCCGCCAACTGGCCGTCTCGGCGTTGCGGACTCGACGAGGAGCGCATGGACCTTGCCGTACGACAGGCCGAGCTCGGCGGCGACCGTCCGGATCGGCAGCTGCCTGTCGACATAGCGTTTGACCACCTCGGCGGTCTGGTCGGTACGGCGCTGGCTGCCCTGGGGAGCCAGCGTGGTGTGCCGGTCGACCGTTCGCGGTACCGGGTCGGTCCGGTGTGGCGGACGACCGCCTTGGTCGTGCCCGGCCGTCAGGGACGGCCTCGACGACGGCGGCGTCTGAGCCGCGGCTCGGTTCGGGGGCTGCATCATCTGGTGGATCTCCTGCGGCTGGGCTTGTCGCGATCAGGGCTCTGGACTGCCGCGGGCCGGGGTTGTGGCGGCCGCGGTGACGCTGGCTGCTGGAACGGCGTCGCAGCAGCCAGCGGCGTCGGATCGTCAGCCGGCCCCGGCGACAACCGCGATGAGGCCCGCGTGGCGGGTCCAGTCGTTGCGGGCTTCATCCGGTCTTGTCCGCGGTGGCCGGGAACTCGTACAGCCAGTACTGCTGTTCGTCGATGCGCTGTGCGTGTACGTCGCCGGAGAGGCGGTGCAGCATGAGCCGGACCACGCGGGCCATGTGCCGTACCTCGTCGGTGCGGGCGCAGAAGTCCAGCGCGATGAGGCCGTTCTGCGTCGCGGCGGTGTGGTACATCGCGGTGACGAGCTCGCCGAAGGCGGTGGCCGCCCGGGCGTCGGCTTGGGCGGCGACGAACCCGCAGTACCAGATGCGCCGTTCGGCGTAGTGGAGCGGCCAGCGCCGGGCGAAGTAGGGCGGTGAGATCAGCGGCACCGCGTCCAGGTCGTTGGTGTAGGTCGACAGCCCGCGGATGGTGCCGTCGTCGTCCAGGTACAGGTATTTGCTGACCCGTGGGTCGTCCATCACGTCGTCGAACTCGTGGCGGTACATGAGGTGGCGCTGCACGGCGAGGGCGTTGAGTTCGGCGAACGCTGCGCTGTAGAGCGTCCAGGCGGTCTCGCGGTGTTCGCTGTCGAGCTGGTCGGCGATTTTGACGGCCATCATTGTTCCTCGTGGGTCCGGGGGAAGCTGCGGTTGATGGGTGTACCGGGTGTGGGCGGCCGGCCCTGGTGTTTCGGGGATGGCGTGGTCAGCGGCGTTCGTCCCGTTGTGGTGTGGGCGCTGCCACGGTGAGCACGACGTGGCCGCCGTGCGTGCTGGTCGGGGTGCGTGTGGCGTCGGCCGGGGTGTGGTTGTGGTGCAGGAGTCCGGCGAGGCCGAACGCGGCTCGGGCGGTGGCGGTCACCCCGAGCGCGGCGAGTTGGTGGCGGGCCTGATCGATGTGTGCCGTGCCGGCGCGGACGACGTGACGGTGGCCGCGGGGCAGGACGGCGTTCGCGGGCAGGGCCAGGTCCGGGAATGCGGCGGCTGGGTCGGGCAGCGCGTCGCTGGCGGCTGGGCCGGTGGCGGGGCTACGGCCGGGGTCGCGGTTAGTTGGCCATCCGCTGGAGGGCGGGCCGGTGACGGCGGTCAGGGCGGTGGGCCAGCCCAGCAGCCGCAGCGCGGTGTCGACGCCGACACACAGGTCGCCTAGCGGCATCCACAACTGCGCCGGCGGGCCCGGCAGCGTGTCGAGGACTTCGACGAGCAGGGTCGCGACGGCGAAGTGCCCGTGGTTGCCGTGTGGGCCGGGCGGGGTGACGTCGGCGGCGCCGATCCGGGCCGCGTGGCGTTTGCTGGCTGCGACGGCGTCGGCGTAGGTGCCGGTCACGATCGTCTCGCCGGACTCCGGAAACGCCAGCATCTCCGGGTTGCCCGGCACCAGGCCAGTCGACGGATCGGCCGGGCCGGACGGTCCGGCGCTGGTCGGCTCGGTGCCGGTGGGCAGGAAGATCGTGAGGTCCATGCCGGCCGTCCGGGCCGCGATGCGGACCGAGGCGGCATAGGTGTCGCAGCCGGTGCAGGCGCCGCACACCGCCAGGTGCAGATGATCCCGCCCACCATGGCGGGCGATCTTCACCGTCCGCGCGGCCAGCGACGTCAGGCACCGGTCGAGGAACGGTTCCAGCAGCGGCAGCACCAGTACCGTCGCGTGCTCGCCCACGCCGGGCAGGGCCCGCAGTGTGCTGCTCAGCGGTGCGGTAAACATGCGTTCTTCCTCCACTCTGGCTCGGTGCTGCTGGCGCGTCGTGTCGTAGTGGGCGCCGCGGGGTGCCGGCGACAGCGTCGTATCCCCCGATCTGCGCGGCGGCGGAAGCGCTGTGATTGGGTCATAAGGTGTTGGGACCGAGCGGAGCCGGGACCTGGTCAGGTGGTGCCGCCGCGTCAAAGGTCGTTGTGGTGGACGAGGGTGGTAGGCCCCCGGCCGCGGCGGTTGCGGCGCACGGCTCGCCGGTCGTGGCGGTGCAGCGCCAGTACCGGACGTTGTGCCCCTCGCGGACGATCCGTTCGGCGACCCCGTCTTTGACGAGCCGATCCAGGACGGGCCACAGCCGCACGCTCTGCTCGTACGGGGTGAGCCGCAACGCGGCGGCGAGGTCGGTTGTCGATGCGGGCGGCTGATCAGGTCCTGGCAGCATGGCCAGGACCTGATCCCGCAGCTGCTGCAACTGCGCACTGCGCCACCCGCCGGTGCCGGTCGGCACTGCCCCGCCCGCACCGGCACCGGCCACGGCCGCTGATCCACGGGGTGCGCCCGCGCGTTGGTCACGTCCGGCCGCGACGTGTGGTCCCGACCGTGGGTGTGCCCGAGTCGGGTCCTGGTTGGGGAGCAGCGTCATCGGGGGTCTCCTGCGGCTGGTCGTGCACGAGCGACAGTCGCACGCTGAGGCGGGCGGGCCCGGCCTGCCTCAGCGTGCGCCGGGTGGTGGTGCTAGGCGGTCATCGGGTGAATGCTGGGCGGAGCCGGCGGATGCGGTCCTGTGCTGCGGTGTCGAGCGGCCGGGCCGGCACGCACAGGCATAGCTGCTGCCGGCGGTCCCGGATCGTGGTCCACACCCAGAGCCGCAAGGGCATCCAGGTCAGGTCCGTGTAGACGGTCGGCGCCGTGCATGGGCTGTCCGCGCTGGTCTCCCGGCTCGCCATGCCCACCGCCGCCCACACCGGACGCTGACCCGGCGGGGTGCTTGCAGGCTCGGAGGTGAGCTGGTGGAGGCTCGGGGAACCGGAGTCGCCGTAGCAGGCGCCGCCGCCGAGGCAGACCTCACCGAGGCCGAGGAACCCGCCGGTGCAGTCGCCGGCCGGGCGGCGCACCGTGTCCTCCTGCTGCAGCATCGCCGGCGGACCCGCGGTGGGCGGGTAGGCGGTGAGGCCCCAGCCGACGAGCCGGACGCCACCGGCCTCGGGAACCGGCTGCACGTCCAGCTGCATGGGCGGCGTCGACACCGGGCGGGTGAGCTCGACGAGCGCGTAGTCGGCGACCGGCGACGCCGGCCAGTTCGCCGCCCAGGCCCACTGCGGCGCCAGGTAGACCGCCTTGCCGGTGACGAGCTCCCCGCCGCTGGTGCGGTCGAGGCTGCCGACCCGGACCGTGACGTTGCCGGCCGGGACCGCGACCGCGGCCGGCGCGACGGCCTCGTCGCTGACGCAGTGCGCGGCGGTGAGGACCCAGTCCGGGCGGATCAGGGTCCCGCCGCACAGCGCGGTGCCGAGGCCGGGGAAGACGATCTGGACGGCAGCCACGCCGTCGTAGGGGCGGGCGGCGTCACCGCCGCCGACAATCGCCGCGGCGGGTGCGGCCGGCGCGACGGCGCCGATCGTGGCGGCGACGGCGAGCGCGGTCGTCGCCAGGGCCAGCCGTCGTGGTGCGAGGTTCATCGGTTCCTTCCGTGATGCGTGTCGTGGTGCGTGCGAGGGGTGGTGCGGACCCGGCGCGCGGTCGCGCCGGGTTTCCTGAACAGCGATCGGCCGGCCCGGGGCGAGGCGGTAACCTCCACCACGCCGACCTGCGTAGCGGTAGCGACGCAGTGTCCGGTGGCAGGGCAATGCGGGTCGCCGGCGCCGGTGCGGTAGTCGTGCAGCGGCGCGGTGCGCCGGCCCGCACCCACGGAGTGCGACGGGAACGGTCCGTTGAGGCGCTCGACGTACAGCAGCGCGATCTGCGCGGCGAGATTCCCGCAGGGGCTGTGACCGTGCAGCCCAGCGGCGGCGAGCGCCTGCCCAGGGCGACCGGGGCGGCCGGGCAGCATCTGCCGCTGGCGGGTCGCCTCAGCGGCAAGGCCCAGCAACGTCACTCGCGGCAGGCCGTCGACCAGCGCGTACGCCATCCGGAACACCTCGATGCGAGGGTTGGCGGCGGCGTACGGCTCGATGATCAGCCGCAGCGCGTGCAGGATGCCGGCGAACACCTGCCGGTCGTCGTCCACTAGATCATTCGAACCCGAACGATCGGCCATGAGGGTTCCGGCGGTGGCCGGGCTTTGCGGGTCCGGTGGCGGGCTGCTTGACGATGATGACGGACGGGTTCGTCCTCGCGGGGCCGGCAGAGGCTGGAGATCTGGCCCAAGAGGGGTTCGCGGTGGGCTCGTGGCCGGTCCACGGACCGGCTCAGGTGATGCCCCTGCGTGGAGCGTCGTTGCGGTGGGCGCGGGCGACGCCCGCCGTCGCCGGTGTGGGAGTTCGAGGCTCATGCCGAATCCTCGGGGTCTGTGCCGGTGCCGGTGGTGTTCCATCGGATGCCGATGGCCTCGGCGGCGGCGATCTGGTCCGCGGCCAGCCGGCCCGCCTGGTGATCGCTGTGGAGCCGTGACAGGAAGACGCTGAGATTCACGCCGTCTTCCCGCAGCGTCCGTGGCGGTTGCGTGTTCCCGGTCCGTTCGGCGTAGCGGCGCACGGCGGCGAACCGTTTCCACCACTGCTGCTCCCGCAAGGACCAGACCATGCCCATCGCGTCGAGGGTCGCCTTGGTCGAATCGGCAAGCCGGCCAGCCGCCAGTTCGATGCGTCGGCACGAAAGCCAGTGGTAGACGTTGATGTCGTTGACGGTGGTGCCGGGGGCCATGTTGAGGTGGCCGTGCTCGGCGTAGAAGACACGCGTCGCGGCCAGGCCGTCGTCCCAGCTGGCGTTGGGATCCCACACGATGCCGAGGCGTTCCAGCAGCTCGACGCGGTGGGGGGCGAGTTTGCCGCGTTTCTGCTGGGTCCGCTGCCGGGTGAGCCATCCGGACGCGTTGATGCCGTCGGGCCGGAAATCTTCCGGGACGGCGAGATGCCCGTGCTCGGCATGGAACGCCTGCACGGCCGCGAACATCCGCTGCCAATCCGCCTCGAACACGTCGAACTCAAGCCCGAGCGCGCACAGCGCCGTGTACCGCTCGGGCAGCAGCCGCCCCTTGTTCTGCAGCGTGCGCTGGTGTTTGATCCACCGGTCGACGTTGACGCCCTGTTCCCGGTGTCCGACGGGGGCCCGGGTGTGGCCGTGGCGCTGCTGGAACGCCTGCAGCGCGGCGTACCCGACCAGCCAGTCGGACGTGCTGTGCTCGAGCACCCGGACGGTGATGTGGTGCAGGACGTTCTGCAGGTCGTATCCGTCGGGCAGCCGCATCACGACGCGGGGCGGCAGCGTCGCAGGACCGCCGGCCGCCAGGGTGGTGCGCTGGGTGTCCAGGTCGGCGGCGAGCGCATGGTCATGGGCCCGTAGCGCCTGCACGATCTTGCACAGGGTGGTCCACTCGTCGAGGTTGTCGGGGATGTGGTCCGGGTCGTCGGGCAGCAGGACCGGGACCAGAATCGTGGCGATGCCGGAACCTTCGGGGTTGCGGCGCAGCGCCCGTCCGACCGCCTGGATGATGTCGGCTTCGGAGTGTTTGGGGTGGGTGAAGGTGACCGCGTCGACGGCGGGCACGTCGACGCCTTCGGCGAGGCAGCGGACATTCGACAGGACCGTCCAGCCGCTCTGGGGCGGGTCGGCCAGCGCGGCCAGGGCAATGCGGCGCTGCGCCGCGTTCTGGGTGCCGTCGACGTGGACCGGGGTGAGATGCCCTTTCGGACGCCGGTCCTCTGGCAGGGCGCTCACGGTCCCACGCAGGGTCCGGGTGAACTCGGCGGAGTCTTCGACGCGGGGGCAGAACACCATGATCCGGCGCAGCCCGAACTCGACCGCCGCGCCGGCCAGCGCGGTCTGCACGACCGCGGTGCGCAGTGGAGCTTGGTGGGAACCGACGACGGTGTCACCGGACATGCCCTGCAGCAGGGTCAGGACCTCGGTGCGAGTGACGCCGACCACGAGCACGCGATAGTCGTCCAGCCAGCCCTCATCGATGGCCCGCGCGAAGGGATAGCTGTAGAGGCGCTCGCCGAAGATCGTGGCATCGTCCATCGAGACGATGTCGTCGGTGGTGCGGGCGTTGCGGCGCGGCGACAGCATCCGGGGTGTTGCGGTGAGGTACAGCCGGCGCCGGGCCGGCAGCGACGCGTCGTGGTGCACCAACGCGCCGTGTTTCCCCGCCCGCCCGGCAGTGCGGTGCGCCTCGTCGACGACCAGCAGTTCCGCGATCACCCTGGCAGCGGCCAGCCCGCGACCGGCGGTACCGGCCGACTGATGCGTGGTCAGCATCAGCCGCAGCCCGCCGCCGACGCCCTGCCGCAGCCACGCGGCAATCACGTCCGGATCAGTGGTGACCGGGCAATCCAGCTCCGAGGCGTGCATCGAGGCGTCGGCGACACTGTCGTCGCTGCACACCGCCAGCACATCACCGGCCGCGCCACCCGTGCTCCACACCGCCAGCGTCTGCGCGACCAACGCCAGCGACGGGCAGGCGATGACCACCAGCCCGGCCGGGACCAGCCGAACCGCCGCATGCGCGGCCACGAGCGTTTTGCCCGAGCCACACGCCGCGATCAGCTGCCCCCGGCTGCCGCCGGCCAGACCAGCCACGATCGCGGCGACCGCGTCAGCCTGATACCCGCGCAGCCCCGGCAACCCTCGACCAGCGCCCAACGCCGATGTCCTCGTCGTGGTGCGCGTCCGCGCTGCGACGCTCATCGAGCGTCCGCCGCGGTGTGCGGGGCCGGACCGGCGGCGATCAGAATGTGCTGCGCCGAGATCGGTGTCCGGCCGGGGACGAGCCAGCTCGTACCGGTCAGGCCTTCCCCCGCCCCGCGCTGCGCCGTCGCGGTCACCACGCCCCACCACCCGGCCTGGTACGCGGCAGCCGCCGCATCCGCTGCAGGGCCAGCACACCAGCGTGGTCGACGTGGTCCGGCTGATACCCGGCTGCGGCCAGCAGCCGCTTGCCGATCGGGTCGACAGCGATCGCGTACGCGGCCTCCCCGGCCGCGTCGAGCTTGCGGTGATGAGCCTCCAGCAGCTGCCGGGCCGCGCCCCTGCCGCGTCTGCCCGGGTCCGTGCCGACCGCGACCAGGTACGCGGGCACCGTCGCCGGCTCCGCGGCCGCGGGGCTTCGGCGCAGCAGCGCGCTGAGCGTGTCCAGTTCGGGAACGCTTCGAATGTCGCCATCCAGGTTCAGGGCCGCCGCGTCGGCGGGCAGCCAGATGGCCGCTGCGAGATCGTCCGCGTAGAGGTACACCGCGCCGTGGACGACGGCTTGGGCCGTCACCGCGGCGAACCAGCGGTGCAGCGCCACCGCGTGCCCGTCGTCCCTGTCTTCTGCCAGCAGTGGGCGCAGCTGCGCAACGCACGCCGTGGCCAGCACGGACGCGACGTCGGCGACGTCGGCCGGGTGCGCAGCCGCGAGCCAGCGGATGCGCGAGCGATGCGGAATCGTCGGTGGCGGCAGCTGCGACCGGCGGACAGCAGTCACCCCCGCAGCTCCCGCCAGGAGCGGGCCCGACGCCGCGGATGGCGCATCCGGCCGTCGTATGGCCGGGCCCGCGCCGTGCCGGTGTGGTGGCGGGTTCAGCGCAGACATTGGATCGCCTCGTGCAGCAGGATGCCGACCTCGTGCTGGGCGTCGGCGTCGTCGGGTTCGTCGAGCCAGGCGGCGACGATGTGCAGCAGGCGTTCGGCTTGGACGACGCGGTGCCAGCCGGCCGCCCATCGGGTGGCGGGCAGCCCGCCGCGGTCGTGTTCGGCGGCCCGGTCGCCGCCGGCGGCGAGGTAGGTGTCGAGGACCTCGTCGTGGGCGTCGAACGCGGTGCTATAGCTGTCGCCGCCCAGCGGCAGGCAGCCGAGCAGGTCGAGCAGGCCGGGGCCTCGGCAGGCCCAGCCCCAGCCGAGGACATAGACGGTGCCGTCCGCGGTGGGGAACAAGGCGCTGGGGTCGAGGCGGCTGTGGCACAGGCCGTAGGGGTCTGTGGTGGCACCGCTGCTGCGATGCTGGCCGAGGCTTCGCAGGTAGGCCAGATCGGCGGCGATGCGGTCACTGTCCGGCCAGCGGCCCACCCCTTCGGCGCGCAACGCGTCCAGATGCGCCAAGGCCCGCGCCGGCAGCGACGCCAGGTGGGCCGCGTCGAGCACCGGCAGCCAGGCCGGTGCCGGGGTGGTGTGGATGGCGTGCACCGTGCGGGGCCAGGCATCGCTCGGCAACGGCAACGGCGCCGGCCCGAGGTCCTGCAGCAGCAGCCCATCAGCCAGGGATTCGTGTGCCGTGGCCAGGATCGCCGGCACGGCGACAGGAGCGGTGCTGCCGGTCCGCTGCCCGGAGACCGCCGAGGCCGCAGGGCCGGGCGGGGCGGCGGCGTGGAGCGCAGCGAGGGTAGCAGCCTCGGTGCGTAGCGGACCGGTGAGCCGTTTCCAGAACAGGGTGCCGCCGTCAGCGAGTTCGACGCGGTCGGCTTCCAGCAGCCGGCTGCGGCGCACCGCCCGGACCGTGCCGACCTGCCGGCCGTCCACGATGAGCGGGTCCGGGCCGCCGCCGTGGTGCGCGTCGCTGCCGGTGGCGGGCCGTCGCCGTCGGGGGTCCATCAGCGTGTCGGCGATACGTTGCAGCACCGCCGAGTCCGGCACCACACCGGCGGACGTGCCGGGGCGCAGCTGCCGCCTGACGCGGCGGCCTCGGCGTTGGTCACTGGTCATGCCATGTCCTGGCCGGGGTGCGCAGGCTGGCGGATCGGCATGGCGTCCCCTTCGGGCTAGGCAACGCATCGGGTTGCTGTCGTCGGGTGATCGGGCGGGTCGCGAAGGTGCGGCGCGGTACCGTCAGCGCTTCGGCGGGTCCGGGGTGCACAACGGTGGGCAGCTGCAGCACCTCGATCGCCGTGCACGCCGAGCTCCACACCAGCGCCGTCAGTCCGGCGAAGTCGGCCGCGGTGCGGCGGCCCCGTGCCGCGGCGATGACATACGGCCGGACCCGGCCGCCCGTCCTGGCCGTCTCGGCGGCGCGGCACGCGGCGAGCACCCGACGCTCGAGCACGCCAGCGTCGCGGCGCAGCCCGCACCGGCACATGTAGCCGCGAACGTGACCGCCAAGGTCGGGCATCACATCGGGGACGAGGGGGGAGCGGCAATCGGCGCAGTGCACCCGCCGCCACAGCGGCCACCGCCGTAGTCCGTGCCGGGTCATCGCCGCACCCCAAGCCCGGGATCGCCGGGGGTGGTCGAGGCGAGCAGCAGCCGATGCAGCCGGTCCGGATCGGCGTGCACCGCCGCACCGTCGAGGCGGTCGGCGATCCTGCCGCCGTCGAGGGCCACGACATCATCGGCGGTAGCCGTGACGAGACCGAGGTGCTGCTCGGCGAGCAGCACGCCGATGCCGTCGGCGGCGAGCCCGGTCACGAGCGTGGCGAGCCGGTTGATGACTTGGGGGGCGAGCCCTTCGGCGGGTTCGTCGAGCAGCAGCACGTCGGGGTGTCCGACGAGGGCCCGGGCGATGGCGACCATCTGCTGCTCGCCGCCGGACAGCTGGTGCGGCAGGTGCCGCAGCCGGCCGGCCAGTTCGGGGAACAGCACCGCGATCCGGTCGGGCATGCTGACGCGCCAGCCCCGCAGGGGCCGGCCGCGGCTCGTAACGGCCAGGTGTTCGGCAACGGTGAGCGTGGTGAACAGCCGCCGGTCCTGCGGCACGAGACCGATCCCCGCGCGCTGCCACTCGCGGACTGCCCGCACCGGCTGGAGCGGCTGAAGCCGGGCCGGCTTGCCGTCGACGATCTCGCTGCCGCGCCCGGGCGTGCCGTGGAAGGTGATGGTCCCGGCCTCCAGGTCCCCGGAGGCGATGGCGCCGAGCAGGGTGGATTTCCCGGCGCCGTTGCGGCCGACGACCGCCGTGACGGCCCCGGCCCGGACCGTCAGTTCGATGTCGTGCAGGACGGTGGCGGCACCGCGACGCACGTGCAGGCCCCGCACCTCCAGCAGCGCCCCGGCCGTACCGGGCCGCTCGCCACCGACCGCCGACGCTGCTGCTGGCACGGCCCGTCCGCCGGACAGGCCGGCGGCGGCCTCGTCGCCCAGGTAGACGCGGCGGACCTGCGGGTCGGCCTGGACGGCTCTTGGTGGGCCGGTGGCGATGACGGTGCCACGGGCGAGGACGGTGACGTGGTCGGCGAGGTCGAACACGAAGCGGGTGTCGTGGTCGACGAGCACGACCGCGACATCGTTGGGCAGGGCGCGCAGGAGGGCGGCGAGCGCCGCGGTGCCGGTCGTGTCGAGGCCGGCGGTCGGCTCGTCCAGCAGCAGCACCCGCGGCCGGGCCACGACGGCGATGAGCAGTTCCAGGAGCCGCTGCTGCCCGTAGGGCAGCAGCCCCGCCGGGACGTACGCGGCGGTGAGGAGCCCGGCCGCCTCGGCGAGCCCGGTCACGTCGACCGCCTGCGCACCGCGGCCGCTCGTGCGGGCGGCGGTGTGGGTGAGAGCGAGGTTGTCGGCGACGCTAAGTTCGGCCGCGATGGCCGGGTGCTGGAAGGTCCGGGCGATGCCCAGCCGGGCGCGGCGGTGGTCGGGCAGCCTGGTGATGTCCCGCCCGTCGAGGCTGATCGTGCCGGCGTCAGGGCGCCGGGTGCCAGCGAGCAGGGCCAGCAGGGTGCTTTTCCCGGCGCCGTTGGGGCCGATGACCGCACTGCAGCCCGGCCCGGCAGTGAGGGTGACGTCGTGCAGGGCGGTCACGCTGCCGTACCGGACGGTCAGCCCCTGCGCGTGCAGGCCGCTCATCGGGCCGGCTCCTGGACCGGGTCGGTGCGCGGCGCCGCCGGATCGTCTGCCGCCGTGGCATCGGCAGGTTCCGGCGGCGCCGCAGCTACGGTGCCGGTCCCGGCGGCACGGGCCCGGCGGCGGGCACGGCGCAGCGGTTCGAACGCCACCAGCAGGAACACCACGCCGAGCAGCAGCGGCGCGTGTGCCCCAGTGACCGGTGCGGCCCAGTCCCGGACCACGATCAGACCGCCGGCGGCGAGCAGCGTCACGATGATGGACCGGCCGCCGACGATCGCGGCGACGAGCGCGAGCGCGGACACGTCGAAGGCCAGATCGGCCGGGGACAGAAAGTGGTGGGCGGCGGCGACGAGCGCGCCCGCCGACCCGGCCACGGCGGCGGCCAATGCCTGAGCGGCGATGAGCTGCCGGGCGACGGGATGGCCGTTCGCGCGCATCCGCAGCTCGTGCCCGGCGATCCCGCGCAGGATCAGCCCGAACCGGGACCGGTGCGCCACGACCACCCCGGCGGTGATCAGCACCGCCCACACGAGGACATACAGGTAGGCCCAGCCGTCCCGGACCACCGGCCCCAGACCCGGCAGCGGAACCACCGGCGGGACGGGCAGGCCGTCGCTGCCGCCGGTCACCGCCCGGGCCTGGACCGCGACCGTGCCGGCAAGCTCCCCGACGGCGAGGGTGATCATCAGGTAGGTGACGGCGCGGGCCCGCACGGCGACCGCGCCGACCAGCGCCCCGACACTCGCCGCCGCTGTCGCGGCAGCGGCCAGTTGCACCGGCCCGGACGTAGTGACGTGCTGGGCGAAGGCGGCGGCGGTGTAGGCGCCGATACCCAGGTATGCGCCCTGACCGATGGTGTGCAGCCCCGCGGTCGCCGCCAGCCACTGCGTGCTCACGGCGAGCAGGCCGAAGGTGAGCGCTGCGGTGGCCACGGTGATCACGTAGCCGTTGACCAGCCACGGCAACGCGGCGAGCACGGCGAGCAGGCCAGCTATGACCAGGACAGTGGCCCAGCGGCGGGCCGGGCCGGTCATCGCGGCTGTCCGCGGCTTCGGCCAGCGGATCGGGTGCGGCATCGGACTGCTTCCTCGTCGGTGGTGGTGGCCGGGATCAGCTGGTTGCGGCGGGGCCGATCGCCTGCTGCCAGTCGGTGGTCAGGTAGACCAGGGCCTCGAACAGCAGCGGGAACGGACCGGCGAGCTTGCCGGGGTTGCGCAGGATGAGCTCCTCGTAGCCGCGGACCACGCCGGTGCCGGGGTCGAGCAGCAGGGTGTCGCGTTCGACGCCGTCCGCGCTGTCGACGCTCACCGCGACCGCGGGCCGCCCGGCCCGGTCGGTCACCGGGCCCCGCCACACCACCCGGCTGCCGGCCAGGACCTGCAGCACCGCGCCGCGGACCGGGCACGGCAGCGTGTACTCCTGGGCGAGGCGGGCGATCGCCCGGATCATGGCCTGTTCGCCGACCTGGGGTGGTTGCATCCGGTGCAACTGGCCGGCCAGCTGGTGCGGGTCGCTGCTGGGCAGGCCGGTGAAGGACAGGTGGTGGTAGTGCTCGTGCCCGGCGTCGGTGACCTCCCGCTCGACCGTGGCGCCGGCCACGCCCGGGGCAGGTTGGGTGCTGCCGCGCGGGTAGGTGGTGGTGATCGTGGCGCCGGTGCCGTCCTCGGCGTACCAGCCTTCGACCGTCTCCACCCGCAGCTGCGTGTGCCCCAGCCCGTCCGAGCCCGGACCCATGTCGCCGTACCAGGCATGCCGGCGGATGTGGGCGTACCGGCCGGTGGTGGTGTCCGCGTCGGCGGGGCCGAGCCGGGCGGCCGTCGCCCGCCACCCCGCCGCGTCCCCGCCGACCGCGGGCATGTCGGGCGGCGAGGTGCCCGCGCTGGTGCACGGGCCGGCCGAGGGGGCGGATGCGGACGTTGCGGCCGGGTACCACAGTGGCGCGGTGTCCGGCTGGCGCCGCACCGCGGCGACGCCGACGGCAGCGACGCTGGCCAGGACCAGCACCACGAGCCCGGCCAGCAGCGGCACGAAACGCCGCCAACGCGGGGCCGGGTCCGCCGATCCGCCGTCGCGGGCAGCCTCCGGTGGGATCGGGGGCTCGGTGGTGGTCACGAGAATGCTCCTGCAACGTGGTCGGGGCGTGTGGTCGAGGGCTGGACAGCGGATGCCGCCGGGGTGGCGGTGGTGCCGGGCTGGGTGCGGCGCAGCGCGAGGGCGAGCATCAGCGTCACGGTGAGCACGATCGGGGACAGGCCGGAGGCGGTCATCGCGGCGAACGGGGTGAGTACGCCGACGCCGAGCGCGGCGATGAACGCGCCGCGGATCGAGCCGAGGCCACCGACGACGACCACGACCAGCGACCGCAACAACAACTGCTCATCCACGCCCGGCGCGGCGCCGACGATCGGCGCGCCGAGCGCGCCAACGGCGACCGTCAGCGCCCCGGCGACCGCGAACACGACCCACCGCACGGTGCGCGGGTTGATCCCGCACGCGGCGGCCATCGCCGGGTCGACGGCGACCGCCCGCACGATCGCCCCCGCCCGGGTCCGGGCCACGACCCAGAACAGCGTCATAGCCAGCAGCAGGGCGACGGCGATGAACACCAGCCGCCACAGCGGATACACCTGCCCGGCGACCGTCACCGACCCACCGAGGCGGCCCGGGGCCTCGACCCGCAGCGGCAGCGCCCCGAACTGTTCGGTGAGCAGGTCGGCAGCAAGGAAGGCGATGCCGAGCGTGGCCAGGCTCTGCTGCATCGGCCGGTCCCGCAGCGGCGCCAGGACGACCTGCAGCAGCCCACCGAACACCAGGCCACCCGCGACCGCAGCGGCGACACCGGCGGCCATGCCGGCCGGGCCGTGAGGGAAGGTGATGGCGGCGATATAGGCGCCGAGCAGACAGCCGGTGCCATGCGCCATGTTGAACACGCCGAACACGCCGAACAGCACGGTCAGGCCCGCCGCCACGCAGAACAGCAGCAGCCCGGACGCAATCCCGTCCACGGCCAGCAGCAGATACGCCGCCACCACGCTCACACCCCTTCCACAGCTGCGAACCCCGTCTACGCCTGGCCGGGCAGCGGTTTGCGGCCCACGGTGGTGTGCAGCAGGTAGTCCGACAGCACCAGCCGCGGGTCGGCGAGCACCTCGCGCAGCGCCTCGAGCTCGTCGAGGCTGAACCCGGAGGCGATCAGCTCGGCCTCCTTCTGGCGGGAGTTGGAGTCGTGCAGCCGGCAGATCCCGGTCCCGCCCTGCCAGGTCCGGGCGAACGTGGTGGTCTGCACCTCGACGAGGCCGGCATGCCGGAACGCGCGGTTGGCGTCGCCGGCCCAGCCGATGTCCATCCCGGCGGCCTCGCCGAGCTGCAGCAGGTGCGACTGGAACCGGCCCAGCAGCACCGTCGCGTCGCCCGACGGGCTGTCTACGATCATGCGGTCCCAGACCGCCCAGTCCGACAGCACGAGCCAGCCGCCCGGCGCGAGTGCCTCGATGCACTGCTGGAGCAGGTCGAGACGGTCCGGCAGGTGCATGAACACCAGCCGGGCGTGCACGCCTTGCAGGCAGTTCGGCGGCACGTGCAGCTCGTGCAGGTCGCCGGCGTGGATGGTGAGGTTGTTGCGCACCGGGCCGGCCGGCATCGGGTTGAGGTCGACCGCGGTCACCATCCCGTCCGAGCCGACCCGGTCGGCGAGCCAGGTACTGACCGTGCACGCGCCCGCGCCGAGGTCCAGCCAGCTGTCCCCCGGCTCGGCCAGATCGCCCAGGACGCCGGATGTGTGCCCGTCGAGGAGCTCGGCCAGCAGCGGCACCTGGACCTGGGCCTGGGCGGTGGTGTTGTCGAACATGTACGCCGGTTTCGGCATCGCGGGTCTCCGTTCAAGGGGTGGGGGCACGGCGGCGGGGCAGGGAGGCGTACCCCGCCGCCGCGAGCTGACGGGTGAGAGGTTCAGGCGCCGAGGGTGGCCAGTTCCTGCACGACGACGTTGCTGAAGGTGGTGCCGTCGGCCTGGACTCGCCGCAGGTACCACTTCTGCACCGGCGTGTGGTTACGCTGCCCGAACTGCCACGGCCCGCGCGGGCTGTCGATCTGCCCGAGCGTCCCGATCGCCGTGTTCACCGCCGCCGGGTCCACACCCACCCCACCCGTGCTGCCGGTGCGAGGCGACCCGGTCGGGGTCGCGGAACCGGCCACCGGCGAACCCGTGACCGCCGGCGCGCCCACCGTGCCGGTCGGCGACGCCGCGGTGGACGCGGTCGCGGACGGGCTGGCGGTGCTGGTCTGGGTGGCGGCGGCGATGGCCCGGTCGAGAACGAGCGCGGCATCCCAGGCCGTAACGTCGTACAGGTTCGGGGCCTTGCCCTGATACTTCGACTGGAACGCGGCCACGAACTGCCGGTTCGCCGTGTTGTCCAACGTGGAGGCGTAGTTCAGGCAGGTCCACACCCCGACCCCGGCATCACCCAGCACCGGCAGCAGCCCCTCGGTCAGGAACCCCGGCCCGTACAGCGGGATCGTGAGGCCGAACTCCTTGTACTGCTTGATGAACTCCGCGGCGCTCTTGCCGCCGTAGAACGCGTAGACCGCTTTCGCGCCACTGTTCTTGATCTTCGTCAGGTACGGGGCGAACTCCGCCGTCGGCGGCGTCCACGGCGTCCACTCCGGCTCACCGCCGGCGTTGGCGAGCTTGCCCCCCGCGGCGGTGAACGGCTTCACGAAGCCGTTGATGTTGTCCTTGCCGCCGATGTAGTTCGGGCCGATCGCGAACACCGGCCCGTTCACCGTCGTGCGGACGTAGTCCGCAGCGGCCGCGCCGGTCTCCTCCGACAACCACGAGGTGTGCCACACGTGCGAGACGTCGGAGACCGTCGACGGCCGGCCGCCGGTGCCGATGAACGGCACCCCCGCCGCGGTGACCAGGGGCTGCAGCGTCGCCGTGGTCGGCGCGGTCGCGCCGCCGACGATCGCCACGACCCGGTCCTGCTCGAGCATCTTCTTCGCCGCGGTCCGCGCGGTCTCCCCGCCGTCACCTTCGTCGGCCTCCACGACGGTGACCTTCCGCCCGCCGAGCATGCCGCCGTGCTGGTCGAGGTACAGCTGCCAACCCTCGCGCAGATCATCGCCGACAGCTTTGTAGTCGCCCGTCTTCGGGATGATCAGCCCGATCTTCACCTCACCGCCGCTGCTGCCGGTGGCCGGTTGCGAGTCCATGCTGGAGTTGCTGCACCCGCTCACCGCGAGCAGGGCCGCCGCGGTGGACGCAGCAGCCAGGCGGCGCAGGGAATGTCGAGTCATCGGTGTGTCCTTTGGTTGAGGGATTGCGGGTCGAAGCGGGGTGCGTGGTGCTGCCATGGGGTGCCGGTGGTTGCCGCCGGCGCCTGCACATGGGCATGGAGGACTGGCCGCGCGGCGATAGCAGCCGGCAGCGAAGAGGGCCGGGGTGTGTTAGCGGCTGACGGCCGCCGGTTGGCGCTGGGCGGGGGTGATGAGCTCGCCGACGCGCTCGACCGTGGCGGCGAGTTCACCGGCGACGCCGCCGATATCGGCATCCGGCCGGGCGAGCGCCGCCAGGCATAGCCGGTTCCCGACCGGCATGATCAGCAGGGTCCCGCCCTCCATGACGATCATGGTGTAGGACGGTGCGCCGGTGCCCAGCTCGAAGCTCACGGTCGTGGCGAGGGTACTCAGGCTGGACACGGCCGCGGACAGTTTGTCGGCGTGGGTGGCATCCAGCAGGTCGGTCCAGGCCACCTTCATCCCGTCGGCGGCCAAGGCGATCGCGTGCACAACGCCGGGCATCCGCCGCGGCAGATCGTTGAGCAGGATCGACACCTGGCTCTCGTCGATACCGGCCCGCAGGTTCTCACCGTCGTAGCCGTGCAGCACGTTCATGCGGTTCCTCCGGATCTTCCGTTGATGGTCGTCAGCGAGCGTTGCGCGCGCAGCGCCCGGACGGTGGCGGTGACCTGCGCCCCGACCACCGCAGGATCACGCCGCAACGGCGGTTCGGGGGTCCTCGGAGCCGGGATTATGGCGGCGGCCGGGCCGCGGCTCTCGGCGTCGCGGGGACGGCGCGGCAACCCCGTCGCGGTGTATTGCACGGGGGCGGATTCCACCGTCGTCGAGACAAGGTCCGGGCCTGACGCGTTCGTACCGCCCAGCGGTTGCCCGGACATCCACGGGGATGGTTGCTCACGGATGCCGGTCAGCGCCGGCTGGACCGCTGTCGGCGTCTCATCTTCGCGAGGCTGCGCCGGAGATGGACGTCTCGGTGCGCCTGCCCGAACGAAGTACTCATCGTCGTCTGGCTTCGCGTGCCGCCCGCCTCCAGACCGGGGCGCCGGCACCGGTGCCCAGGTCGACGCGGACGTACTCGCAACCGTCGCCCGCGGACCAGCGGGCAGCGCGGGCTGAGCCGGCGGAGGAGCGGATGTGGCCCCGCGGTCCGCCGGGGACGCCCACGGGTCACGGACCAGCATGGCCGGGACCCGGACCAGGGCGATCAGCCCCGACCGTGCTGGCGCCGGCTCGAGCCGGACCTCGATGCCCAGCTGACCGGCCAGACGTGCGACCACGGCCAGGCCCATCTTGTGCAGGATGCCGAGGTCACCGGCCGGCTCACCCAGCAGCGCATTCGTCCGGGCCAGGGCCTCCTGCGACATCCCCACACCCCGGTCCTGGACCTGCAGGAACAGCATCCCCGCCTGCCGGGACCCGGACACGTACACCTCATGCTCGGGGGCCGAGTACACGGCGGCGTTATCCATCAGCTCCGCCAGGATGTGCACCACCGCCAGCACCGCCCGGGGATCCACCAGCACGTCAGGAAGCTCACCGACCTGGACCCGCTGATAGTCTCCGATCTGCGACTGGGCGCCCCGGACGAGATCCAGCAAAGGCTCGGCACGCCGATGCGCGGTACCGTGACCGCCGCCGGACAACACCAGCAGGTTGCCGACCAGCCGCCGCAGCTGCGCCGCGTTGTTGTCGATCAGGAAAATCCGCGCCAGCTCGTCCGCGTCGACGGTCTCACGTTCGAGCTCGTCGACATGACCGAGCAGCCGCTCGATGAGGCCCTGCACCCGCCTCGACAGCGACAGCACCCGGCCCGCGGCGGTGATCCGCTCGACCGCCAGATCCGAACTGCGCCGCAGCACCTCACCGACGAGCGTGTCGAACGCGGCCGCGAATTCCCCGATTTCGTCCCGGCCGGTCACCCCGATCATCGCCGTCGCCGCCGCCTGTGCAGCAACCTCCTGCGCCTCATCAAGCGTCGTCACGGTCCGCAGCTTCGACGTGACCGCCGGTAGATGCTGCTGACCGATCCGCAACGCCCCGGCCTGCAGGGCCCGGACCCGCCGCACAAGCGACCGGGTCACCAACGCCGTCACCCCGAGCGCCAGCAGCAACGCCAGCAGCACCAGACCCGCCTGGACCGCCGCCTGCCGCAGTTGAGCAGAGCGTGCCGCCGCAGCCGCGGCCACCACGTCGGCGTCGACACGCTGCTCCACCGTCCGCAGCCGCGACACCCGGCCACCCATCACCCGGTTCCACGCCGCCGCCCCGCCCGGGAGCACCACCGCAGCGGACGCGCCCGTCCGCGCGACCCCGCCGGCCAGCACCGTCGCGTCGAGGACCTCGCCGCCGCTGAGACTGCGCTGCAGCAACGGCACCCACGCCGGGTCGGCCAGCTGCTGGAACGTCTCCACCTCACCGGTGAACGACGCCCGCGCGGCCACCACGTTCTGCGCCAACGCCGGCGACATCACCCCCGACGCCAACGCCTGCAACACCGCGACCTGCTCCAGGCCCACCGCTTCCTTCGCCCGGGACAACGCCGCCCCCGCACTGATCAACCCCGCCAGATCCGGCGCCACCGCACCCTGCGCCACCGCCTCGCGGTAGTCGATCAGCGCCGCGATCGCGATCCGGTAGGAGAACGTCGACGTCGACAACGCCACCGGCTGCCCCGCTCGTACCCGCACCCGCTGCCCCGCCACATCCCGCAACGCCCCATCGATCCGGTCCAGCACCTCCCGCATGCGGCCCTGCACCGGCGGCAACTGCGCCCGCAGCTGCCCGAACCGATCCGCCGCCGCGGCCGTCCGGGCAATCTGCTCCTCATACGCCGTCCGGGCAGCCGCATCCCCACCACGGCTCAGCACCGTCGCCACGGCGACCCGCTCGGCCTGCAACGCATCAGTCAGCTCCGACGCGCCGGCGCTGACCTCGGCCATCGCCCGCGTTTCGCCAGCCCGGACCGCCGCATTCGCTGTCGCGTACAACCCGACGCCGGCCACCACGACCAGCGCCAACGCTGGCACCGTCAAGATCCACAGCGCCTGGACTCGAATGGGCACATCGCTCGGCCGCCACCAGCGGCGACGCACCTGCCCAGCCGCCGAACGCTCGGACCGCTGCGATCGTGTCACCGGCATCAGATGGTCACCGCCATCGACATCGGACGACGTATCGCCGCACCGGGGCGGACCGGCGACACGCCGTCCACCAGCCCATCGACTCCAGCAACACGACCGGCACGGACCCGCGCGGCGTTCCTGGTCCCCCGACCGCCGGGCGAGGCGGCGGGCGGAACCTTCACGCCCGTCCCGCTCGGCGTGAGCGCTCCGCTGGACACCAGGTCCGCCCACACGGTGAGCCGGGCATGCCACGGACCGTTCGCGGCTTCCAGCACATGGGACCCGAGACGATGGCCACGGCACGGCTGCGGTCCGTCGCATCCCGCGGCGCAGCGCTGCTCATCGCCGTCGTGACGGTGCAGCCGCTGCAACGCCGAGCCGATACCCACCAGCTTTCGGTCAACATTCGGCTCGTCGTCGGCGCCGGCCGGCATCATCACGTCACTCGTGCGGGCGGTGCCCGGCTGCGTGCCAGCCGCTGCCTGGTCCTGCCCGCGCCGAGTCTCGGCGAGGCTGAGCGACGATCGACCGGACGCCGTACCAACCGTGGACATGCTCACCCCAATGCCTCCTCGAACGACCTGTTCTGCTGCGCACCGCCGAGGCCGGGCCCACCACGATGCAGCTGCTGCGAGCGATCCACCCTCACGTGTGCTCGGGCGCCCACCGGCGCCTCCGAGTCAGTCGGCGGCGGCCCTGCCTGCCGTTCATCCGCGGCCGTCCGCGCGCATCCCGTACAGCGGCGCCGCAGTAGGACAGGTCAACGAGACGCAATCGCGCGGATGCGCCCGGAATACCGCCTGACCGATCAGCACCACCGTCACCGCCAATGGCCGGAGCGGACCACGTCGCCAAGCGGCCGTAGCACGCGCAGCTCGGCGCCGCGCGACATCCAACCTCCGGGTGAACTGCGCGAAGTCATGCCCGATCGGATCACCGCCGCAGGCCGGCCAATCGATCCGGACCGCGAACCCGTCACCGGGCAGGTCGACGGGTGCCGCGGAGCGCATCCGCAGCGCGTGCGACAGCGCGGTTGCGACGCCGATAAGGACTGACATCTGTACTCCCGGAAAGGTCGTCTCGCGCTGTGCTCGCGACTGGCATCGGGACGATGCCGGCAGCGGTGACTACGATCAATGCCCTGAATGCATGCATCATTGACAGCCATGTCCGGGCCGGCCATAACAAGCGGTGCATGATCACCATGCGACCGATATGCATCGCCCTCGGGGCGCGCCGCGAGTTCGCGAACCTGTGGCAATGCGGCGAACGTGGCGTCACATCGCGCCCAGGCAGCCTTTCCTGGCGCCCCTTTCATAGTTGTCCAAAAATCCGGGGGTGTCGGCGTGGCTACGGATCTGGCCGCGTTCGTAGGGTGGTCGGGTGCCAACTCGCCGGAGCACCACGCCCGCCCGTCAGCGGCCCGGGGGCCGCGCCGTTCAGCCGCACCCGCCGCGCATCCGCGAAGCCCTCCAGGCGGCGACGCTCAACGAGCACGACCTCGAGCCTGATGCGTCCTTCGAGGCGCTCGTCTTCGCCGACATCGACCTCACCGGCCGGCGTGCCGTCGCCGTCGAGTTCGAGGAATGCCAGTTCACGGCGGCCAGGTTCGCCGGCTCGCACCTCGACCGGCTGCGGCTCACCGACTGCCGGATCGAGACGTCGGACTGGTCGAACCTGCGCGCCGAGGCCGCAGGCATCGACCGGGTCGCGTTCGCGACGTCCCGGCTGACCGGCATGGCCTGCACCAACGGCCGGCTGCGCAACACGGCGTTCCGGGACTGCAAACTCGACCTCAGCAGCTGGCGGTTCACCCACTTCGACGCGGTGACCTTCGACGAGTGCAACCTCACCGGGGCGGACTTCACCAACGCGGACCTGCGCGGCGCGTCCTTCACCCGCTGCAGGCTCACCGCAGCCCAGTTCAGCAACGCCGACATGCACGGGGCCCGATTCCGCGCCTGCGAGCTCGACGGCATCGGCGGGATCGCGAGCTGGAGCGGCGCCGTCGTACACCGCGACGACCTGATCGAGCTCGCCGACGCGCTCGCGGGCGCGCTGAGCATCGTCATCGAAGGCGGCGGCGAATGACGCCGGCCCGGCCGACGCGGTCACGACAGGAACATGCCGTCGACTGGACCGCCCGACCGGTGGCCGGCCTCGACCACACCGATGTCCGGTTCAGCGGAGCCGACGCCACCGAAACAGCCCTGACCAACTCCGTGTTCCGCCGGTGCGAATTCGTCAACGCCCGCTTCAACTGCGCGCAACTGACCGCCGTCGAGTTCATCGAGTGCCGCTTCGCCGGCTGCAACTTCTTCGACGCCACCATCAACGACTGCGCGTTCCAGGACTGCGTGTTCGACCGGTGCTCGTTCAGCGGCCTCGAGGTCACCGGCGGCAACTGGACCGGCGCGCGCCTGGCCGGCGCGGACCTCACCACGGCCGAGTTCCGAGGCGTGCGCATGCACAACGTCGATCTCAGCGCCGCCCGCGGCCACGACGGCGTGTTCACCAACATCGACTTCGCCAACGCGAACCTCGCCAGCGCCGACTTCCGCCGCGCCGACCTGCGCGGCAGCGTCCTGACCGCCTTCGACCCGCGCGCCGTCGACCTGCACGAGGCGATCATCACCGCCGACCAAGCCGTCGACCTCGCCGAAAGCCTCGGACTGTCGATCCGCACCTGAACGGCACCGCCACTCGCCACCCCCCGGCGGCCACCTACCTCGGCCCCCTGCTCCGGCCACTGCCGGGGAGATGCTGCCCGGGTTCATTGAAGACCGCGTCAGCCGTTCAGTGGCGCCGCATGCATATCGATCATGCGTAGGTTGTCATGGCGACCGTGTAACCCTCCGGACATGATTCGGAACAGGTGGCGGCCTGGCGAGCACGTACCGCCAGGCGCGACCGTGCTCCTCCTGCCTGCCGCCTGCTGACGAACAGGGGCGGCAGGCAGGACACCACCGGCAGGACGCAGGCAGCGGGAGGACCGTCGACATGGGCGAAACCGTGCCAGCATGTCCATCAGCCCACCCGAAACGGCGCGGTGTGCCTGAGTCGTTCAGACCAGCCACAGAGCGCCAGCGGTGATCGGCGACCCGCCGCCCCTGCTGATCCGGTTCGCCGAAGAACTACGCCAGCGGCGCCGCGCGCACCGCATGACGCTGGCCCAGCTGGGCGCCGCAGCGAACGTGAGTTTGTCGCTGGTGCACAAGATCGAACGCGCGCTGCGCTGGCCGAGTCCAGACTTCGCCGAGCGCTGCGACGCGGCGCTGGGCACCAGGGGTGTGCTGGCGGCGATGATGCCGGAACTGGAGCGGCTCCGTCTCGCCCACGACCGCCGCGGCACCTCCACCGCCAACACGTCCAATCCGGCATCCGCGCGCAGCGATCCCCCGGTGCTCCGTGCGCTGATCGACAGCATTGAGGCGGTGCTGCCCACGTCGATGCGAGTCCGGGTCGCACTCAGCGCGGCGCCCCTCCCGCCCGCTGTGCGACTTCGCCACGTCCCGACCGGGGCAGATGCCGTCAACGCCGCCGAGCGGCATTTTGGACAACAGCCACGGGCGCCTTGTTGTCCAACGCGACCATCTAGCCCGCCTGCGCACGTGAGCCGCTCAATGAGCACAGCGGCGGGCTGTCGAGTGGCCCGCCGAACGAACGGCGAAGGAGACGTCCATGAACACACCCGCCGAGGCCGACACGGCCGACCAGGTCGGCTCGTACGAGTCGGTCACCGCAGCCACGCTCGCGCTGGGCAGCAAGACCTACACCGGCACCGTCGCCGGTGGGGGCGGGGACACCGCCCCGCCGGTCCACGCCGAGTAACAGCACACCACCCAGACCGCCGGCTTCCGCCGGTCGCCGAGGGCGGGTCAGGCCGCGCCGATCCCGGCTTGACCCGCCCTCGGGCCGGCAACCCGCGAGGAGCACATATGCCCAGCTTGCCTGCCGTCTTGCGTGCAGCGCCGCGGCTGCGGATACGGATCGAGCACTTCGGGGCGCTCGCCTGGACGACGCGCCCGCGGCGCATCCACGACCTCGGACCGGTCGCGACCGTCCTGACCACCCTGTACGCACAGCCGCTTGATGCGCGGTTGGACGCGGTTGTGTCCGAGGCGGTGCGGCTCCGGTTCGGGATCACCGACGAGGCGGTCGCAGCGACCGTGCAGGAGCTGTGGCAGCAGGGTGTCCTTGTTGCGTCGGACGCGCCGGCGTGTCCTCTCGACCCGATCGACGTGCACGCCGCCGCCGACGCGGCGGCCGCCACCCGGCCCGAGGTCAAGGTCCTTAAGCCGTTCTGGGTGCACCTGCAGCCGTTCACGCGCTGCAACCAGCACTGCGTCACCTGCTACTGCTCCGGCGGCCCGAAAGCGGACCCGTTCCTGCACCCGGTCGAGCAGTGGAAGTCGATGATCGACAAGCTCGACGCGTACGGCGTTCTGGACGTCTACATCACCGGCGGGGAAAGCCTGCTCTACCTCGAGTTCTTCGACCTCGCCGAGCACATCCTGGGCAAAGGCATGGGGTTCGGGTTGTCCACGAACGCCACCGTGCTCGGCGGCGGCCGGCTCGAACGGCTCCAGGCCCTGCAATTCAGCCCGGTCCAGGTGTCCCTCGACGGTGGAACCGCCGCCACCCACGAGCTGATCCGCGGCGTCCCGGGCTGTTGGCCGAAGACCCTCGCGGGGATCCGGGCGATCGGCGCGTTCGCCAAGGTTGTGATCAACACCGTCGTGAACCGGATGAACCTCGCCGAGCTCGAACAGGTCGTGCAGGTCGGCATCGGGCTCGGGGTGCGCCGGTTCAAGTTCTTCCCGCAGAAGCCGGTCGGCCGGGCCAACCCGGCCGTCACCCTCGACGACACCACCATCGTGCAGACCCTGCTGCCGCGCTGCGCGGAACTCGCCGCACGCTACGAGGTGGACATCGAGTCGATCGACCCGAAGGCGAGTTGTGGCAGCGGCAGTATCGGCTTCGCCGTCGACCAGCGCGCCGACATCCACCCGTGCATCTTCGGCGTCGAGAACCCCGACCTGGTCGCCGGGAACCTGCGCACCGACGACCTCGACACCGTGTGGTTCGGCTCGCCGGTCTTCGCCCCGTTCCGCGGCGAGGTGGGCACCGTCTGCCGGCGCTGCGAGCAGCCATGCCGATGACGTACCCGCGGGTGCTGGTCTGGACGCCGACCCTGTACGAGTTGGGGTTCAAACAGCACCACATCGACGGCGAGGCCCTCGCCGTGCAGGCATCGCTGCAGGCAGCCGGCTACGACAGCGTCCTGCTCGACGCCTACTATCGCGGCCGCCCGGCCGCATCGCTGGCCGCCGCCCTCGCC
This sequence comes from Dactylosporangium sp. CA-233914, assembly GCF_050942935.1. Lineage (NCBI taxonomy): Bacteria > Bacillati > Actinomycetota > Actinomycetes > Micromonosporales > Micromonosporaceae > Dactylosporangium > Dactylosporangium sp. CA-233914. The sequence continues at coordinate 147,917 of NZ_CP192030.1, forward strand.
GATGGCGAGCCGTTCGACGTCGTGGTGGCGCACCTGTTCACCTCTGACACCTACGGCCCCAGGCTGCGCGCCATCGCCGACGAACTGCGTGATGCCCGCCGCGGGCACGGGGTCACGGTCATCGGCTTCGGGCCGCTCGCGGTCAGCGCCGCCGATGACCTGGCCGCGCACGGCGCCGTCGACGAGATCGTCGCCGCAGCCGCCTACGCCACCGCGTTGCCGGGCCAGCTCAGCGTTGCAAGGCGCCGCAGCGACGATCCGGTCCAGGCACTGGTCGACCATCTCGGCCGGCACCTGGCGGTGCACACCCCGCTGGACAACCTGGGCGAAGCCGACCTCGGCTACCGGCCCGACGCCGTCGTCTCGGTCACGGCCAGCCGCGGCTGCCGCTCACGGTGCAAGTTCTGTGCCTACAACGCCGACCTGCCCGGCGGCGGCTGGGTCGACCTGCCCATCCGCGCCGCCGTCGCCGACATCGCCTTCCTGCACCAACGGCTCGGCGCGACCGCGTTTGCGTTCACCGACTCCGACTTCGGCGGCACCCAGCCCGACTGCACCCGCCGCGCAGCCGAACTGCGCGCCGCCGTCCGCGACGCCGGCCTGTCCGGCGCCGTGACCTTCGCGATCAGCGTCCGGCCCGAAACCCTCACCGCGGCCAGCATCGAGATGCTCGCCGAGGCTGGTGTCCGCACGATGCTCATCGGTGTCGAGTCGTTCAACCCGGACACCCTGCACCGGCTGTACGGCAAACGCCAAGACCTCGCCCACCTCCAGCACGTGGTCGCCGTCGCGGACGCAGCCGGCGTGACCGTGGTCGGCAGCTACATCCTCTGGCACCCGTGGCAGACCTTGCCGGGCCTGGCCGCCGAGATCGCGGCGCTGGACGAGTTCGGCCGCTACCGGGTGCCGCAGTTCATGGCCCGCAGCCGGCTGCACGTCGTCCCAGGCACTGTCATCGAACGGCAGATCCGCAACGCCGGCCTGCTCGACGAACGCCCCTTCCACCGCGCGTTCCGCATCGCCGACCCGGCCGCCGCCGCCCTCAACGCCGACCTGCAGCACTGGTTCACCACCAACGCCGCACCGGTCATCGACGGGCTCCACGAACGGCAGCCCGAGGTGTTCCACCAGATCGGCGCGCTCAAGACCGCCGAGTGGGCGTGGCTCACAGGCCAGGTCACCGACCGGCTCCAGACGGCCACCCATGGCTGAGCTCATCCTCGGCATCCACGGCGGCGCCAACAGCACCGCCGCCATCGCCGTCGACGGCGAGCTCGCCTGGTGCGTGCAGGAGGAACGCCTCACCGGGATCAAGGGCTACATGGGCTTCCCGCACCGCGCGATCGCCGCCTGCCTGGCCGCCGTCGGCGCTGACCCCGCCGACCTCGGCGCCGTCGCCTACGGCAGCGTCTCCGGTCCGGTCGAGCACTGCCCACGCGATGAGTGGCTGCGCCGGCTCCGCGGCTTCCACCGCCGGCCGATGCTCGCCAAAGCCGAAGCCCAGCTCGTCTCGGCTGTCCCCGCCGGCATGGACCGCCGCGTCCGCGAACTGCTGCACGAGGCCGGCATCCGCAACGCCAACGTCACCTTCCACGACCACCACACCACGCACGGCGCCGCCGCCTACTACGGCCTACGCGCCACACCCGACCAGCCGTACCTGGTCGTCACCTGCGACGGATTCGGCGACGGCGCCTGCGCCACCGCCACCATCTGGCACCACGGCCACCGCGTGGAGATCGCCCGCACCGACATGCGCAACTCCCTCGGCCTGCTGTGGTTCTGGCTCACCTACGCCTCCGGCTTCACCCCCCACGAAGACGAGTTCAAGCTCATGGGCATGGCCCCCTACGCCGACCCCGGCCGGGCCGCCCACGCCGCCGGCATCCTGCGCCGCCACCTGCGGCTCGACGAGACCGGGCTGCGGTTCCAACGAGCCAACCCAAAGTCGAGCATCGAACGGTCCTGGCCTCGCATCCACGCCGAACTCCAAGGCCTCCGATTCGACGACCTCTTCGCCGGGCTCCAAATGTTCACCGACGAGCTGCTCACCACCTGGATCGCGAACGCCATCGCCGCCACCGGCATCCACGACGTCCTCGCCGGCGGCGGCGTCTTCATGAACATCAAGAGCAACCAGCGCATAGCCGCCCTCGACACCGTGCACAGCTTCGCCGCGTTCCCGTCCTGCAGCGACGAAAGCCTCGCCCTCGGCGCCCTCTACCTCCAGCTCGCCGACCAACACGGCCACCAGCACGTCGCACCGCTCGCATCCTGCTACCTCGGCGACGACATCACCGACGACGCCGCCCTCGCCGCTGTCACCGGCACCGGCCTGCACATCACCCGACCGAGCGACGTCCACCAGGCAGTGGCACAACTCCTCGCTCGCGGCGTCATCGTCGCCCGCTGCGCCGGCCGCATGGAATACGGCGCCCGCGCCCTGGGCAACCGATCCATCCTCGCCGACCCCGCGGACGCGGACATCCCACGCCGCCTCAACCGGACCATCAAACACCGCGACTTCTGGATGCCCTTCGCGCCCGCGATCCTGGCCAGCGCCGCCGACCAGTACCTCTACAACCCGAAGACCCTGACGAGCCCCTACATGATGCTCGGCTTCGAAACCATCCCCGGCGCCGAACGGGACATGATCGCCGCCCTCCATCCCGCCGACCTGACCAGCCGACCCCAGATCATCGACGACAACGACACCTCGGGCCTCGCAGCGATCCTCACCAGATACCAGCACCTGACCGGCCGCCCGGTCCTGCTCAACACCTCCCTCAACCTCCACGGCCACCCGATCGCCCGAACCGCCACCGACGCCGTCCACGTCCTGCAACACTCCGACCTCACCCACCTCCAGCTGGGAAACCTCCTGGTCTCCAAGTCCATGCCGGCGTGAGCCGCTACGACGGCGAGGTATCCCTGCGCTCGATCCGGCGCTTGATCGGACGGCAGCCAGGCATTCAAGTGCCGCTACACTCACTGCGTCGGCAACGTTGACGGATGGTGAGGTCGGCTCGTGGCAAACGAACGGCGCCGATGCGGAAGGTGCCGATCAACGCTGGCCAGCGACAACCACGGCGCCTACTGCGCGCCATGCGACGCCACTGTTGACCGCCTACGCCAGCACCCACCAGCCGTCCCCGCAGACTTCTGGTCCCACCCGACCATCCGCGACGCTGCCCAACGCCGCCACATGGGCCGCCTCATCGCCGCGTACCGCCGGCACCCACACCACGGCATCCCCATCTCCCAAGAGATCGCCGGCGCATGGATAGGCGTTACACAAGGCCAGATCAGCCGCATGGAAAACGGCCAACCCGAACACAACATCGACCGCCTCATCCACTGGGCACGACTCCTCGCCATCCCCGCCCACCTGCTCTGGTTCACGCACCCCACGCCGAACATCGCCACCGAGCCAGCCCGGCAATCCTCGGCACGATCGATCGGCGATGCCGAGTCCTCGGTCGACGATGCCATCGCCGGCACCGGGGAAGGACCGGCAGCACCGCGAGGTGGCTGGCTCGCCGCCGTCCGGGCGGCCGATCTGACGTCGCCGACGCTTGACGACCTGGACCGGATCGGCGCTGTCGCCCGCGACGCTCGCCGCTACGCTGATGCCGCCCTCGTCGATTACCTCGACCGGCGCCTGAGTCGATCCGCAACCGACGATGGCCTGCGCGGCCCCCGATATGCGCTACCCGGCGTGCTGGGTATCGCCGCTCTGGTCGAACACGCAGTGCGTCAGGCCAAGCCGGCCTTCCGGCGTCCCCTGCTCGCCGTAGGCGCGCGGGCCGCCGAGTTCGCGGGTTGGCTGTATCGGGATTGTGGCCAGCCAGCCGCGGCGGACTACTGGCGTGACCGAGCGTCCGAGTGGGCAATGGAAGCCGCAGAATTCGCCATGCCGGGCTATGTGCTGGTCAAGAAGAGTCAATCGGCCTGGGATGCGCGTGACGCGGGACGCATGCTCGGTCTGGCCCAAGCCGTCCAGGAAGGGCCATGGCAACTACCGGCCAGGGTCATGGCCGAAGCGGTGCAACAGCAGGCCAGAGGGCTCGCGATGCTCGGCGCCCCACGGAAGGACGTCGACGACGCCCTTGAGCGAGCCGGCGAACTCCTCAGCGCCAGCGCTCATGAACAGACGCAGCTGGCGGCCCACTATGACGCCGCCTTGTTCCGGCTGCAGACGGCGATCTGTTACAGCGAGTCTGGCCGTCCCGAAGAGGCGGTTGCGATCTACGATGCGACGCTCACGCCCGACATGTTCTCCGCCCGCGATCTTGCATACTTCTCTGCCTTGAAGGCGCAGACGCTGGCCGAAGCAAGCCGGGTAGACGATGCGGCAACGACCGGCACCGCGGCGCTGGCCGGCGCCCTGGCCACCGGATCCGCACGCACGCTCCGCGAACTCGCCCGATTGGGCGACAGCCTCGAACCGCGTCGATCGCGTCCGCCCGTCCACAACTTCCTCCGCCTGCTGCAGCCTGCCTAGGCTAGTCAACGAACCATTCGGCGATCGACCGAATCGCCGCCGCTTGCCAGGCTTGCGTCTGCGGATCGGCATACTTCGGATCGTCGTGCACCGCGATGCCATGCTGCGCGCCTTCGATCTCGATCAGACGTGCATGCGCGCCGATCTTGGCGACGAGGTCTCGCGAACTCTGGACCGGGATGAACGTGTCCCCGGTCCCGTGCAGGACCAGTGTCGGCGTAGCGATCTCTTCGACGGCTTGATCGGGTCGGAGGTAGAAGACCTCGTTGAGCAGCGGGCGCCCCAGTTTGAACGTGGGCGAATGCGGCAAGAAGCCCTGGACGAGCAACTCGTGGCCGGCGCTCTCGTCGATCTGGTCGTTGCTCCAGTACGGCTTATCGTCCACGAATCGTCGCTTGTAGTTGATCAGCGGGTTGATCAAGACTAGGGATGCAAGCTCCTCAGGATGCCGGGCCGCGAAGAAGCTGCAGATCCCGCCACCGAAGCTCGCTCCCAACAGCCGTACTTGTTCTGTACGCGCGAGCGTCTTGGCATGACCGACCGCAGCGCGGATGTCGTTGAGCACACCGGAGATCGTGAGATCCTCCTGACGGCCCTCGCTTTCACCGTGGCCTCGAAGATCGAAGCGCAACGACGCCACACCGCTCGCGGCGAGACCCTCTGCCAAGCGACCGAAAAAGCCGCCCTCCTCGCGGGTCACACCGCCACCATGCACCAGCACAGCGACCGAACCGAACGCTCCGCCAGGGGCCACAAACGTACCCGCGAGCCGAAGCCCGTCAAGGCTCCGGAACGCGGTCGACTGCGACGCTCCGGCAGCAGCCGCATTTCCACCAAGCACGTAAGCCTCCAACTGCACGCATCCAAGGTCACTATCACCCTACGTCCGTCCCAAGCGGCTGGCCTGTTGTCCACGACGGCCGCCACTCGCAGCTAGATTTAGCCTTCAACAGTCCACGATCGCATTGACAAGGGCCGACCAGACCTAGATGAACCAGATACACTCACCGCATCGCCCATGGTGACGCCGGCTCGTGGCAAACGAACGGCGCCGCTGCGGAAGGCGCCGATCGAGGCTGGCCAGCAACAGGGCCAGCGGGCACTGCCCGCCTTACCATCGACGTCATGACATCACCGGAGCGAGAAAGCTTCGAGCAACGGTGGCTCGCATACCAGGCTCTGAGCTCCCTGCGCAATCACTGGTACTGGCGCCCCGGTTGGAACGCTAACCGCCAGTTCTACACCTGGCACATCACGTTCGCCGGGCAGGACGAAGTCATCCAGCTCGTCCACACCGTCCAGCAGCATCTCCGCCTCCCCGGCCTCGACCTCGTGCCGCTGGAAGGGCTTCACCTCACGACGCAGGGCGTCGGATTCACGGACGAGATTTCAGACGGCGACCTCACGGCCATCATTGCCGCGGTCACCCGTGAATGCGCGCGGCTCGCTCCGTTCGACCTCAGCCTGGGCCCGGTCGATCCAGACGCCGAGGGCGTCGGATTGCTGATCGACCCGTGGGCGCCGGTCACGGCACTTCGCACGGCCATCCGAGCTGGCATCGCAGCCGTGTGGCCAACGGTTCCCGAACCTGGGACCGGGTTCAGGCCGCACGTCACCGTCGCCTACAGCGGCGCCGACGTGCCTACAGCTGAGGCAGTCGCGGCGATCAAGCCGTTACGAAACGAACCACCTGCGAAGGCGCGGATCACCGCCGTACAGTTGATCGAGCTTCGCCGGCCAGGGCGCGCGTACCAGTGGGAAACCATCCACACGACGCCGCTCGGCACACCGTAGCAACTGCTTCGCCGGAACCCACCGCCGCTGCGTTCGTCTGGAGAGTTCACCGACAGGCAACCCGGAAGACCGACGTGCCTTCGCGTACGCCCAAGGGTACACTCGCCGCATCTCACGGATAGGCGGAGAGTGAGGAGCCGTCCCATGTCGGCCATGGATCGCCGCCGTTGCGCGCGCTGCCGAGCGCCACTCGCCATGGACAACGGGGGTGGCTACTGCACGTCGTGTGAATCACTCGTCGCCGCATTGCGCCGGCATCCACCGGTGGTGCTGCCGCCCGAATTTTGGAATCATCCGCCGATCCAGGCGGCAGCGCACAGGCAGCACATGGGAAACCTCGTAGCCGCCTACCGCCGCAATCCCCATCACGGCTCTCCCATTGCGCAAGAGATCGTCGGCGAATGGGCCGGCATGTCGCAGACGCAGGTCAGCCGCATGGAGACCGGACCGCCGGAACAACACATCGACCGACTGCGGTTCTGGGCGACACTCCTACACATCCCGCACGACCTGCTGTGGTTCGAGCCAGCGCCCGGCACGACGCCACCCGTACTCACTCACGCAGCGGCGAAGCCAGCCGACCACGAGCAGGATATGGACCGGGCGTATGCCAGAAACGACCCACGGCCGCTGGCCCTCGATGCGGAGAGCGAAGCGATCGAACTCGCCCGAAGAATCGAAGCGAGCGACGTCAGCAGCGGAACGCTGACACGACTTCAGCACGTAGCTGATCGCATGGCCATGGCCTACGCGGCAACGCCGCCAGCCGAACTCCTCTCGCGGGTGAGGCGACATCTCGGCTACGTCACCAGCCTGACCGACGCCCGTATGACGCTCTCCCAGCGGCGCACCCTGCTGATCACCGGCGGCGGGCTGGCTCTACTTGCCGCAACCCTGCACGTCGACCTGCGCCAAGGCGACGCCGCCGACGCATGGCTCGTCACCGCCGAGCAGATGGCCGGACATGCCAACTACGACGAGATCACTGCATGGTGCTACGAGACACGTGCATGGAACGTCCTGACCATCGGCCGCTACCGCGATGCACTGGAACTGTCACAGCGAGCACAAGCAATTGCACCGGTCGGTTCCTCCGCACTAATCCAGGCCACCGCCCAAGAAGGCCGTGCATGGGCGCGGATGAAACGCCCCGTCGAAACGCGTGACGCCCTCACCCGGGTAGCCCAACTCGTCAACAACCTGCCGACGCCAGAGAATCCCGAACACCACTACCGCTACGATCCCGCCAAGGCGATCTCCTACACAGCAACAACGCTTGCATGGGTAGGCGACCCAGCAGCCGAAGAGTTCGCACGCACCGCAATCAAGGAACTTGTCAACGATCCGGGCGGCGTACCCAGACCCCGCCGAATCGCGTCAGCACGCCTCGACCTCGGCCTGGCCCTCATCGCCGCCAACAAACCCGACGAAGCCACCGCAGAGGCCCTCACCGCAGTAACCTCCGGCCGCATCGTGCCCTCGAACTGGTGGCGCGCAACCGAAGTACTCCACGGCGTTGAACAAGCGGGCATACCCGAGGCCAACGACCTCCGCGACGCATACCGAGCCTACCGTCCAACACGACCCACCACCTCGGCCTGATATGACCATTTCCAACTACAAACCGCTCGCTCGCCCGTTTCGGCGGGAGGTCGCCGATTTCGTACGGGCTCTCCCGCAGCCCACCTCCGTCGGATGACGGGCACAGACGGCCGCTTCACCGAGACGGCCATGCGGCAAGCCCTCGCGAACATTTGCGACCAGCTCCACGTCCACGACGCGGACGCACACCTGCTGCGCCTGACGAACAACGCCGTCTTCGCCCTGCCGGCCGCCGGTCTGGTCGTACGGATCACCCGCACCCATCGATTGCACGCGCGTGTGCACAAGGTCGCGGCGCTCGGCGTCTGGTTCGAGGAGGTTGACGCGCCGGCGATCCGGCTCGCCGCAGGTGTTGAGCAACCTGTTGCCGACGGGGAATTACTCGCCACCGTGTGGCGCTACGTCGCACCGCACGAGCCTCGCCCTAACGCAGGCGACCTCGGCGTCGCACTGCGTGCGTTCCATCACCTCGGCACCCCGCCACTGCATTTACCGGCGTGGGATCCGATCGGCGACGCCCGAAACCGACTTGACGACGCGGAGGGACTCGCCGAAAGCGACCGGGACTATCTGCTCGCCTGGTGCGACCGGCTCGAGCCTCGCCTGCAGCAGTTCGCGGCAAACGTCAAACCAGGACTCGTACACGGCGACGCGCACGAGGGAAACTTGCTCCGCGATGCCTCCGGCAGGGTGCTGTTGTGCGACTTCGACGCGACCTGCATCGGACCATGGCAGGTCGACCTCGTTCCGCCACCAGCCAACGAAATCCGCTTTGGCCCTACCGGCGGACACCGCAAGCTGGCCGCCTCCTACGGCTACGACATCACCCAGGACCCAGCCTGGCCCCTGCTCCAAGAAGCACGCGAACTGAAGATGATCGCTGCCGCTGTACCACTGTTGGCCAGCGCTCCAGGTGTGGCTGAAGAGTTCCAGCTACGGCTACGGTCGGTCCGCACCGGCGACATCAGCTTGCGGTGGACGGCGTTCGGCGATCTGCCCCGCCCGGCCGCCCCACTCCCAGCCGAGCGTGCGTGCGGCCCGGAAGACAGGAAAGCCGGGTAGCGATGGCCGCGGCGTCGTAGCGACCGCCCTCGAGATGTCTGCGGATGGCGGCGACGCGCTCGACCCTGCCCGGGAGACATGATCATCGTTGGGGTGAGCGGGCCCGTTGCCAGACCGGCACGGCAGCGTTCGCCCCGGTGAGTGGCGGTCCGGCGGCGCGGCCGCGGATGCCTGCGGGCCACAGCCCGGCGGCGCGTTCGACCGCGACGCTAGGCGTCGGTTCGCGGCCAGCAACGTCACGAAGCACACCGATGTCTTCGGCGTAACGGTGGTGCCTAGGCATTCGGCGGGGGTTGAGCCGCTTGGCGAGCCCGGCGGTGGGCAGTCCCGCGCGGGCTGCTTCGAGCAGCACCCTGTGTGAATGCGGACCACGATCCCGAGCGGTTGCACGCTGCTGCAACTCGGGTCCGCTCGGTTCCATAGATCTCAACCGACGCCGTTACGCGATCCGGCCGAACGGGACGCGTGTCGATGCATAGTGACCATGCGCAACTTGTCATGGCGGCAGCGGCATTGCGGAGACATGATTCGGTTCCATCGAGGCCCGTCGACCACTTCGTTGACCGGAGGATGTCGTGTTCGCTGGAGGATTTGTGGCGGTCGAGGGCCCGACCGGCGTGGGCAAGACCACCCTTGCCACGCGGCTGGCCGCCGCGCTTGACGCCGTAGCGGTGCTGGACCCCTACGAGTCGAATCAGCTGCTGCCCGAACTCGCCGCAGGCGACCCCAACCCGGCGCTGGCCCTGCAGGTGGAGTTGACGTTCGTCGCGTTGCGCGTCGCGCAGCTGCGGCAGATCGCCGTCCTCCTGGACGGGGGGCGTGCCGTGGTCGCCGACTGGGCGTTGCTGAAGCAGACAATCTTCGCCGCGACGGTACTCGACGCGAGCGATACCGTCCGGGTCGCGGCGACCGTCGACGTGTGGGCCACCAGCGTCCCGACGCCAGACCTGCTGATCGGCATGTCCGCACCGACCGGCACGCTGCAGACTCGGATCCGCGCCCGAGGCCGGGTGTTCGAGGCCGGCCTCACCGACGACTACCTCAGCGGCCTCTCGGCCGCCTTCGACGCGGCGTTCGCCGCTTGGCCGGGCCGACAACTGCCGATCGCGGCCGACCGCTTCGACACCTTCGACGACCGCGCCGTCCGTGACCTCGCCCACCAGGTCCGCGACGTCCTGACCCTCGTGGAGACCCGATGACCCGTCCCATCCTCGCCCCGGCCGCCGGGGCGACCATCCTGCGCTGCCGACGCCTGTTCATCACCGAGCCCGGCGCCGTCGAGCTGCTCGACGACGAGCTGCCTCCGCTGTTTGACCATGATGTGTACGCGACCACGGTGCTGTCCGGCATCAGCCACGGCACCGAGCTCGCCTGGTTGCGTGGTACCGCCGCCGCCCTGCACCGGACCTGGGATCCCCAGCGGCGCCTCTACCTCGACGGGCCGGGCCGGGCATACCCGGTGGCGCCCGGGTATGAGTCGATCGCCGAAGTCGCCGCCATCGGCCGGGACGTCTCCGGCGTTCGGGTCGGCGAGCTGATCGCGGTCGACGGCCCGCACGCCAGCGGCCACGTCCTGCACGAACGCTCCGCCGTCGCGGGGCGCCTGCCGGCCGGGGTGACGGCGGAACAGGCAGTGTTCTTCATCCTTGCCCGGGTCGCGCTCGGCGGCGTCCACGACGCCAGCCTGCTCCTCGGCGAGTCCGTCGTGGTGATGGGCCTGGGCACGGTCGGGCTGCTCGCCGCCCAGCAGGCCCAGCTCGGCGGCGCCGCGGTGATCGGCGTCGACCGGTACCCGCTGCGCGTCCAGGCCGCCGAAACACTCGGCATTCATGCGCTGCTCGCTGACGGCACCGACATCGCCGCGCAGGTCCGTGATCGTGTCGGACCCGACGGCGCTGACGCTGCGATCGAGGCGTCCGGCTCTCTGCAGGGGCTGCACGAGGCGATCCGCTGCCTGCGCAAGGGCGGCCGGGTCGCGACCGTTGCGTCCTACCACGGTGACCAGGCCGGCCTCCGGCTCGGCGAGGAGTACCACCGCAACCGGATCACCATCCTCTCCTCGATGACGATCAACGACTGCCCGGCCCGCTCCCACCCGCTGTGGACGCGTGACCGGCTCGACGCCACCGCCCGCGCCCAGATCACCGACGGGCGCGTCCGCACTGACGGGCTGATCAGCCACCGCATCCCGTTCACCGACGCGCCGGACGCCTACCGACTGCTGCTCGACCGGCCCCAGGACACGATCAAGGTGGTGCTCACCTATGACCACTGACCTGCACTACGACGCCGCTCACCCGGTCGACGACCGATACACCCCGCCGGCGAACGGGGAGCTCGACGCGCTCGCCGCCGTGCTCGGCGACGGCCGGCTCTCCGGCGGCGCGCCGATCCTGGCCGAGTACGAGCAGGCCCTGGCCGCCTGGTTCGGCGTCGCGCGGGCGATCGCCGTCAGCTCCGGCAGCGCCGCCCTGCACGCCGCCCTCGTCGCCGTCGGCGTCGGCCCCGACGACGAGGTCCTCGTACCGGCGACCGCGCCGATCGCCACCGCCATGCCGATCCTCACCTGCCACGCCACCCCGGTCATCGTCGATACCGTCCCCGGCTCGCTCGCCGTTGATCCGCAGGACGTCGCGCGGAAGGTCACCAACCGCACCCGAGCAGCGCTCACCCTGCCGATGTGGGGCTACCCCGCCGACGACACTGCCGCCGCCGCGATTCTCGCCGCCGCCGGCGTGCCGATCATCGAGGACGCCTGCCAGGCCCACGGCACCCGCGTCCGCGGCCGCTACGCCGGCACCCAGCACCGCATCGGCTGCTTCTCCACCCACGACCGCAAGCTCCTGCCCACCGGCGAAGGCGGCTTCATCCTCACCGACGACGAAGACCTCGCCGACCGCATCGACTTCTACACCCATCTCGACCACCTCCGCGGCGATCACCACGGCGTCAACTACAAGCTCGCCGCACCCCTGGCCACGATCGGGCACCGGCGCCTCGGCCAGCTCAACGACCAGCTGACCACCCGGCGCCGCAACGCCGCCCGGCTGCTGAACGCCCTCCCGCCGGACGGCCGACTGCGCGAGCTGGGCTACGGCGCCGACGACGCCCCGAACTACTACGCCCTCGTCCTCACCGCCGCGCCCGACCACACCGCGGGTATCGCGGAAGGCTTCACCGCGGCGGGTCTGCCGCCCGACTCGATCCGGTTCGGCTACGGCCCGCTCTACCAGCGCCCGCGGTTCGCCGCCTACGCCACGCCGTGCCCGAACGCCGAACAGCTCACCGCCACGACATTCCACCTTCCGGTACACCCGGCCATGACCGACCAGACACTAGGGTGGGTTGCTGACCGCATCCGGAACCTCGCCGAAGGGCAGCGTTCATGACCGACACCGGCACGACCACCACGAGCGGAATCCGGCACAACACCGCATCCGCCGTCGTCCTCGACGACCGCGACCGCGTCCTGCTCGTACACCACAACAAGGTCGGTCTCTGGCTCTACCCCGGCGGCCACATCGACGACAACGAGGACCCCGCCGAGGCCGCCGTCCGCGAAGTCCTTGAAGAGACCGGCGTCAAAGCGGTCGTGCTCGGCGCGCCCACGTTCCAGCACCCAGCCGTCACGTCGCATGCCGCGCCGTGGGCGATCATCGAGATGCCGGTCCGCGACCGCAAGATCGGCGAGCACCACCACATCGACTTCGTCTACGTCTGCCGCGCCGTCAGCAACGAAGTCACCGCCCAGCTCGAAGAGGTCAGCGGCGCCCGTTGGGTCCCCCTCACCGAACTTGCCAGCCTGCCCGCCCCCGCGGAGCTTCCTGACCTCGTGACCGCCGCCGCTACCTGGGCAAACACACAACGTTGAGCCTGTCGCGGCCGACCACCGCACCGCGCGAGTCTCGAACAGATCGCGATCGGCGTTGCCGCGGAGCCTTCTGGAATTAGTTACACTCACCGCATCAGCGACGTTGACGGATGGTGAGGTCGACTCGTGGCAAACGAACGGCGCCGCTGCGGAAGGTGCCGATCAACGCTGGCCAGCGACAACCACGGCGCCTACTGCGCCCCGTGCGACAGCATCGTGGACCGCCTGCGCCAGCACCCACCAGCCGTCCCTGCAGACTTCTGGTCCCACCCGACCATTCTCGACGCTGCCCGCCGCCGCCACATGGGCCGCCTGATCGCGGCGTACCGCCGGCACCCGCACCACGGCATCCCCATCTCCCAAGAGATCGTCGGCGGGTGGGTAGGAGTCACGCAAGGCCAGATCAGCCGCATGGAGACCGGCCAACCCGAACACAACATCGACCGCCTCATCCACTGGGCACGACTCCTCACCATCCCCACCCACCTGCTCTGGTTCACGCAGCCGACCTTGGACGCCTCGATCGTCGTAGAGCCAAACCCGCCAGGCCTGGCGTCCGGCCTCGATGCCGCCAAGTCCTCCGACGGTGTTGGCCGTGCGGGCTCCCATGACGAGGAGGAGCCGTTGTACCGACGAACAGTCCTGTACGGCATCGTCGGGGCGCTCGGCGTTGCCCGCGGTGCGCTCCCCGTGGACGATCGCATGGAGGCGGTGCGCCGGAATGTCGATCGGGGATTGCGGGCGCCGGTCACTCCCAGCGATGTCGAGGAATGGGAACGCACCGCCTGGCAATACGCCCGCGAGGTAGGCGTCGTGCCTCCGGCAACGGTACTTCCGGAACTCCTCGTCGACCTCGATGAGGCGCACGCACGACTGACCGAGGCCGACGACAAACTCCGTAACCGTCTGGTGCGGGTGTGCGCAGAACTCAGCGCGCTCACGGCCATCGCACTCATCGCTTCCGACTCACCCGGACCGGCCCGGCGTTTCTGGCGCACTGCAGTACGCGCCGCCGACCAGACGACGGACCACGCGTTGCAGGCCCGCATCCGCGGCAGACGTGCGGTGTTCGCGTTGTACGACGACCTGCCCGTGTCGACTGCGCTCTCGATGGCTGAAGATGCGGTGACCGTCTCGGACGGACACGCCACCGCCGGCGCCGCCAGCGGCTACGCCGCACGCGCTCAAGGATTCGCCCAGTTGGGAAAGCACAACGAAGCCCGCCGAGCCCTCGGCGACCTCGAGGCGACGTTCGAGCGCCTCGGGGCAGCGACCGTTGACGATCGGCGATCGCAGTGGGGCTGGAGTCAGCAGCGCCTGCTGCACGTCGCGAGCTTCGTTTACGCCCATGCTGGCGACGCCTCCCGCGCAACCCAGGCCCAAGAGGCCGCGCTTGCGCTCTACCCCACGCAGCTCTATCAAGGACGCGCACAAATCGAACTCCATCGAGCCACGTGCCTGGTCATGGCCGGCGATCCGATCGAAGGCGCGCGCCACACCACCCGGACGCTTACCAGCCTGCCCTCCCCACTGCGACACGACGCCCTGATCCGCCGCTCAGCTCAACACGTGGTCGAAGCAGTACCCGCGAAGGCGGCGAACGACCCCGCCGTCTGCGAAGCTCGTCACATGCTCACTTCGATCGCGGCTTCACATGACTGACTCGCAGAACCTGACGTTTGCCCACTTCTCAGCCGATGACGCCGAACAGATCCTCGAATCGGTCGTCGCGCCGATCTATGCGGCCACACACGCAGACGTCATCTCGAGCGTCTTCTACGACCCGGACCGCTTTCTGCAACGCGTGCGCGGATACATGCGCTCGCCGGGGTTCGAACTGGTCACTGCAACGGTCAAGTCCGAGCCTGCCGGTCTCGCTCTCGGCTACGCGCTACCCGCAGGCGCCCGCTGGTGGCAGGGGCTGACCACAGAGGTAGATCCCGACGCCATCGCTGAGAACGGGCACCGCACGTTCGCGCTTTGCGAACTGATGGTGCACCCCAAGCTACAACGCCTGGGAATCGCCCGCGCCATCCACGACGAACTTCTGCGCAACCGCCCAGAAGATCGCGCAACCCTCCTCGTCCGAGACGACAACACCGCCGCCCAAACCGCATACGCAAAATGGGGCTGGACCAAGCTTGGCAAACTCCAGCCATATCCGGACTCGCCGAACTACGACGCACTACTCCTGCCGCTTCGCGCCGGAGCCATTTGAACTGTCCGCCGACCGACCGCCGAGCAGGCTCCGTCGAGCCGCCTTCCGGGGATGGTGGCGACACATATGGATCATTCCGCACCACGCATAGGCGCAGGTACACTCACCGCATCGTGCACATGGACATGGGGTGAGGGGTCATCCATGCCGCCGGTAGCTCACCGTCGGTGCGCGCGGTGCCGAGCTTCGCTGGCCCGGGACAACACCGCTGACTTTTGCGCGTCGTGCGAGCCTGTCGTTCGCCAGCTCCGTCAACGGCCGCCGACGGTACCGGCCAGCTTCTGGGAGCACCCTGCGATACAGGCAGCTGCGGCAGCTCAGCACATGGGGCAACTGATCGCCGCATACCGTCACCATCCTCACCATGGCGTCCCGATCTCACAGGAGACCGTCGGGCATTGGGTGAACATGTCTCAAGGTCAGATCAGCAAGATCGAGACTCGCCGACCCGAGCTCCACATCGCCCGCTTGGCGTTCTGGGCGCGACTGCTCGGTATTCCCGCTCACCTGCTGTGGTTCGATCTCCCGATCACGAACGGTCGAGACGCCGCATCACGCACGGCACCAACGGCTACCGATAGGCATACCCCAATATTTCCGGACGGATTGGCTTCGCCACCTGCATCCACCTACGGTGAAGATGCAGCACACGACCAGGAGCCATCAGTCCGGCACCGCACCGAAAACCATGCGCGATTGGGCACGCCACAGACGTCAGCCCGCTGTGCACTAGCACCGAGCCAACTGCCTGCATCCAATGGCGGACCTGTAGAGGAGGGCGACGACTTGCGACGGCGCGCCCTGCTTGCAACGCTGATCACTGTCGTTGCCTCACCCTTCTCGCATGTGGCGGCCACCGCGAACCCGCCCGCGAATGCGCGTGTGCTCGCTGCACGCGTCCGAAGAGTGCGATCGGCCTATCAGCACAGCTCCTACGGGCAGGCGTTGCAGGAGCTGCCGTCGATCTTGTCCGACCTAGCGAACCCCGCGCTGGACAAGCCTGTCGACCGTCTTGCCGCCGAGGCATACCAAGTCGCCAGCGGTCTCCTGCTCAAGTCAGACCAGCCGACACTCGCTGCCGTTGCGGCCGAACGAAGCATCGTCGCAGCACAGGCGCACGGTTCGCCGATCATCATCGCCAGCAGCATGCGCGCCGTTGTGCACGGCCTGATGGCGGCAGGACACTTCATCCAGGCTGCCAACCTCGCCTCCACGGCAGCCACTCAGATGATGCGGGATGTAGGAACCCCGTCAGACGATGAGGCCGCGGTGTATGGAGCGCTTCTCCTGCGCGGAGCGGTCGCCGCCGCGCACGCCGAGGACCGAGCTCGTGCCGGCGTGCTTCTCGACGAAGCGTCCGCTACCGCCGAACGCGTCGGCGGCGGCGACGGTAACGCAAACTGGACGGCGTTCGGTCCAGCCAACGTCCTCGCCCATCGAGTAGCGGTCGCCGTGGAACTCGGTGACGCCGGTGCCGCGGTCGACGTCGCGTCCACGATCAACCTTCGCGAACTGGCTGCGCCGGAACGGCGCGCAGTGGTGCTGCTCGACACTGCACGCGCACTGACGCAGTGGGGCAAATACGAACGAGCGTTGGACGCGATCCAGGCGGCTGAGCGGCATGCCCCGGAGGAGGTCCGTAGCCGGCGGCCGGCCCACTCGCTGATCAATACTCTTGCGCAACGTGCCCCGGCCCCCGTGCAGCGCCGCGCTCGTGACTATTCCTGTTCGATAGGCATCGACTCGTGACCGACAACGAACGTCAGCGGTCACTGTGCATCGTTGTCTGCGGCGCCGGGCCCGCGCCGCAGGTCGGCCGGCTCGTTGCACTGGCCATCGAAGCTGGCTGGACGGTTCGAATTGTAGCGACTCCGGCAGGCGTCGGATTCCTCGACGTTGCACGCTTGGCCGACCTCACTAAAACCGAAGTGCGCTGGGACTTCCAACCGAGCGGCTCACGGACCGCACGATCGGCACCCATTGATGCGATCATCCTGGCGCCGGCCACCTACAACACGATCAACAAGCTCGCGCTGGGAATCAACGACACCTACGCGCTCAACGTCGTCGCCGAGGCTATCGGCCGACAGGTGCCGGTCGTCATCCTGCCGTTCGTCAACTCGGCTCTAGCTTCACGCCTGCCGTTCAGCAACGCGGTCAGGTTACTGCGTACCGAAGGTGTGCGCGTTCTGCTCGGCCCGGGGCAATGGGAACCGCATCCACCTGGCACCGGCGACGAGCAGATCGCCGCGTTTCCCTGGCATCTCGCCCTCGCTGCCTTGTCCACGCAGTAGCCTGCTCGATACCCATTTCGGAATATCCAGTCCGGCAACCGGAGACGATACGGCGACAAGTCGGTTGCATCCCTGGGACAGTGACCCGGCCGTACAACTTCTCGACGAGCGATTGGCTGCCCTGAGCGCATGAACGACCGCATCCCATCTGGCCCGATCCGTGCCGTCTACTTCGACGTCGGCGAGACCCTGGTCGACGAATCCACGGAGTACGGCACCTGGGCCGACTGGCTCGGCGTGCCCCGCCACACCTTCTCAGCCGTCTTCGGGCAGACCATCGCCCAGGGACGCGACTACCGCGAAACGTTCCAGCACTTCCGCCCCGGCTTCGATCTGGCAACGGAGCGCCGGCGACGCGAGGAGGC
Source organism: Dactylosporangium sp. CA-233914 (assembly GCF_050942935.1). Lineage (NCBI taxonomy): Bacteria > Bacillati > Actinomycetota > Actinomycetes > Micromonosporales > Micromonosporaceae > Dactylosporangium > Dactylosporangium sp. CA-233914. The sequence goes on from NZ_CP192030.1 coordinate 165,627, forward strand.
CGGGCTCGCCGAACACTTCAACGGCCGCGACCTCTACCCCGACGTCCGCGGCTGCCTCACCGCCCTCAAGGCAGCAGGCTACTTCGTCGGCATCGCCGGGAACCAGACCGCACGCGCCGGCCGCCTCCTGCGCGAGCTCCACCTGGACGCCGATCTCATCGCCACCTCCGACGACTGGGGCGCCGAGAAGCCCTCGCAGGCGTTTTTCGACGCCCTGATCGCCTCGGCCGGCTGCGCACCATCCGAAATCGCCTACGTCGGCGACCGGCTCGACAACGACATCCTCCCCGCAGCAAACGCCGGCCTCGTGACCGTGTTCATCCGGCGCGGCCCATGGGGCTACTTCTACGCCAACCAGCCGGAGGCGCAACAAGCGCACCTTCGGATCGAATCCCTTGAGGACCTACCAGCGCGCCTGAAAGAACTCACCTGCGACTGAACAACTCCGAGGACCACAAGCGCGCGCGGTGAAGGTGCCGGTGCGCACCACGGCGGCGCGCGACGTCAGGTAGTTCAGGACGGCGTCGACGATTTCGGTGTCCGTGGCACGTTGTTCCTGTACCGCCTCGCTCGGCGAGCAGGTACGGCAGCGCGTCGAGCGTGGCGGCGACGATTCCCCGTTCGTCGATGAGTGATCGGATTCCGTCGAGCGACATCCAGTCGATCTTGTCGGGTTCGAAGAAGTCGGCGGGTGCACCGGTGTAGCTGGCGTCGACGGCACGAAAGTGGTGCTCGGAGGTCATGATGCCCGGGAAGGGCTGGCTGTAGAACAGGGCCCGGATAGGGCTGGATGGGCACTACTCCTCGCCCGGTAGCTGACCAGGCTTCAGGGACAGTGTGGTGCTCGACTCGTACGAGTCGGACCAGCTACGGCATCTGGGCGCCGACAGCCGTGCACCGATGTTGGCGCGGATGGCTGTCCAGAGCGTTGATCAACTGCGTCTGCATGTTCCGTTGGCCGGCTCCGTAGTCGATGGCCTCGCGGCGCCTACGCATGATCACTATGCGCGATTGTGCATGGCCGCTGCCGATCGCCCGCGCGATGATCTGCGTGGCCCGACACTGGACTCTTTGCCGCTGATCGAAGGCGTTGGAGCGTGCTCAGCGGGGCCACAATGTTCAGCTCGAGAAGCATGCCTACGCCCCACGTCGGCTCAGGTACCAACCGCCGAAGAGAAGGCGGTGGGTTGGCGGATCACGCGGGCATGGCCAGTTCGAGTTCGATGTGAGCGCCGTAGCCGATCAAGTTTGGTCGATGCCGATGGAAGGGAGAGTGGGGCTGACATGAGTGTCGAGACCGTGAGCAGCGAGGGTCTCCACGCTGCGATGGTCGATCAGCTGCTTGCTGATCATGCGGCGAAGGGGCTGACGATGCGGCCCGAGGTCGAGGCGGCGCTGCGGGCGGTTCCGCGCCACCTCTTCACGCCGGGCGTGCCGCTAGAGGCGGCGTACAACGCCAACGATCCGGTGATCACGAAGCAGATCGGCGATGAGCCGGTCAGCTCGGTCTCGGCGCCGTGGCTAATCGCGGAGATGCTCGGCCAGGCGGCCGACGCCATCGACGGCGGCCTGGTTGGCCGGCGGGTGCTGGAGATCGGCTCCGGTGGTTACAACGCGGCGCTGCTGCGTGAGCTGGTGGGCCCGAGCGGTTCGGTCACGACCGTCGACATCGACCCGGAGGTGACCGACCGGGCCTCGGCGTGCCTCGCGGCGGCGGGCTACAGCGACGTCGTCGTGGTGTGCGCGGACGCGGAGCAGCCACTCGACCCGGGCGGCACCTTCGACGTGATCATCGTGACGGTCGGGGCGTGGGACATCCCGCCCGCGTGGACGGGGCAGCTCGCCCCGGACGGCGTCATGGTCGTGCCGTTGCGGACGTTCGGCATGACCCGGTCATGGGCGTTGCGCCGGATCGGTGACCGGCTGGTCAGCTGCAGCCAGCGGCTGTGCGGGTTCGTGTCGATGCGCGGCGCCGGGGCGTTCGAGATGCGCTACGTCGACATCGCAGACGGTGTCCACCTGCGCCTCGACGAGGGCCAGCAGGTCGACCCGGGCATCATCGGCGGACTGCTGCCCCAGCCGCGGGAGCAGGCGTGGGCCGACGTCAGCCTGCCCGGCAGGACCGTGCTGGCGGATCTGGACCTGTGGCTGGCCGGCCGCCTCGCCGGCGAGACGGACCTGTTCTTCCTCCTCACGGCCCAGCAGGAGGCCGTCGACGCCGGGATCGTCGCACCGGCCTGGCGCTTCGGCACCCCCGCCGTCCTGGACGACGGCACGTTCGCCTACCGCTCCGCACTGCGCTGGACCGACGACCTGTTCGACCTGGGCGCGTGCGCGCACGGGCCCGACGCCGCCGCGGCCGCCGCCCGGATGGTGAAGCACATGCGCGCGTGGGTCGACGCCGGCAGCCCGTCGCCGGTGCTGCACGTCGTGCCCGCTGGGACTCCCGACGGCGACCTGCCGGCCGGGACGGTGCTGGACAAGCGGCACAGCCGCATCGTCCTCACCTTCGCCACCACCCCCGCACAGGAAGGGACACGCACGTGAACGACACGGAGAACCAGGAGTTCCAGCTGGACGTCACGCTCGTGGACGCCGGTCCCGCGGCGACCGGCTACGCCACCGGCACCGGCGACGGCTGCGGCTCGGGCAACACGGGCTCCAACGCCTGCACGACGAACTGCAACGCCGGTAGCTGACCCCTATCCGCTGTACCTCAGGTGACGGGCCCGGCGCCATGCGCGCCGGGCCCGTCGGATTCGGTGGTGCGTCATGATTCCCGCGGCTGGAGCGGCGCTGATCCGATTGGCCGCGTATCCGCGCGACCTGGCCCTGCCCGCCTCGCCCGACCTCGCTGCCGCCCGGCACGAGGATCTTCGACAGTGGCTGGGCAAGGTGTGGCAGTTGCCCGGGTTCGCCACGGCCGTCACCGTCGCCGCGCCCGACCTGGCCGGACGGATCACCCGGGCGGTGACGGGTGAACCTCTCCCGCAGCAGCGGCTTCGCCGGCTGACCGAGTCCGCGTTGCGCTACCTGCTGCGCTGGACCACCCGCGCCACCCCGTTCGGGACCTTCGCCGGCATCGCTCCGGTCCAGTTCGGTGCCCACGCGGCCGTGCGCCTCGGCGAGGCACACCACGCGGTCGCCCGCCCCGACGGCGAGGCCATCGCCGAGCACACCGCACGCGCCGAACAGGACCTCACTGTCTTGCGCACCGCCGCGGTGGTGACGAACTCGCTCGGGTATGAACGCGGAGGGACCTGGGTGGTGCCGTGCGCTCGCGCTGAGGACGGCCGACGCTGGGATGCCGAGGTCCGGTTGACCGGCCCGGTCCGGACCGCGATCCAGGCGGCGACCGCCCCGGTCGGGTTCGCCGAACTCGCCGCGAAGATCGCCGGCCCTGACCAGCTGCGCCACGCCGAGCAGCTGCTGGCCGACCTGGTCCGGGCCGGGGTGCTGCTGTCGTCGCTGCGCCCGGCGATGACCGTCACCGACCCCGCCCCGCGCACCTCCCGTTCCCAGCCGATGCCGGATCCTGCAAGTCGGGTCGCGGTTGACCTTCGGGTCGACGCCACGGTGACGATGCCCCCCGCAGTGCTGCACGAGGCGGGCCGGGCCGCGTCGACGCTCGTCGCGCTAACGCCGCCGTTGCCCGGATGGGCCGAATACCACCACGCGTTCATCGAGCGGTGGGGCCCGGGCGCGGCCGTGCCGATCCGCCACGTGCTCACCGTCCTGGGGTTCCCAGCCGGCTACCGAGGCTCGACCCGCCGCGTCCCTGCGACGTTCACCGCCCGGGACCGGCTCCTCGGATGCCTCGCCCAGCAGGCCGCGCTGGACGGCTGCGCCGAGGTCGTCCTCGACGACCCGCTCATCGCCCAGCTCCGCGGCGACGACGACCGGCCACTTGCCCCGCACAGCGAACTGCGGTTCACCCTCGCCGCCGACACCCTGCGCGACCTGGACCGCGGCGCGTTCACGCTCACGGTGACCAGCGGCGCCCGCCACGCCGGCGTCGGCGCCGCCCGGTTCCTGCACCTGCTCAACCCAGCCGAGCTCGCCTCGTTTCAGCGGGTCTACCAGCAGCTGCCCACCGCCCTACCGGGTGCGGATCTCGTGCAGCTGTCCGGGCCGCCGCTGGACGCCCGCCTGACCACGGTCGCGCGGGCACCCGAACTCTTGCCGGTCCTGCCGCTCGGCGAGTTCCACCCGCAGCCGCGATGGGCCCTGGACGACCTAGCGGTGGCTGGCGATGGGCGGCGGCTCTGGCTGGTGTCGCAGACAACCGGCCGGCCCGTCGAACCGCTGGTGTTCAACAGCGTGCTTCTGGCCGGGCTGCAGCAGCCGCTGCTGCGGTTCCTGACCGAGATCTGGGCAGCGTGGACCGCACCGTGCAGCCGGTTCGACTGGGGCCACGCGGAGAGCCTGCCGTTCCTGCCCCGCCTGCGCCGCGGACGCACCATCCTGCGTCCCGCCCGCTGGATCATCGACCGCACCGCACTGCCCGACCGCAGCGCTGGGTGGCCGCAGTGGCGCGACGCCTGGCACCGCGACCGCCACCGGCTGCCGCAGCAGATCCTGGTCGGCGACGACGACGTGCAGCTGCGCCTTGACCTGGACGACGAGGCCCACCTGGCGGTGCTACGCAGCCACCTCGACCGACGCGACCGCACCGTCGTCACCGAGGCACCCGGCCCGGCAGGTTGGATCGGCAACCGCCCGGCCGAAATCCTGCTCACCCTCACGCAACCCACGCCAGCCACCCAGCCGCCCCGTCCGGCCCGCGCCGCCAGCACCGTCGAGCACCGCCCCGGCCAGTCACCATGGCTTGAGGCGCACCTGTACGGCCGCCTCGACAGCATGCTCCTCGACCTCGCCGAACGTCCCGCCGACCACCTACCGCCGGGCTGGTGGTACCTGCGCTACCCCGACCCCCAGCCCCACCTGCGGCTACGCATCCCGATCCCCGACGCCGGCCAGTTCACCGACATCACCGGCCAGCTCGCTCGCTGGGCCCACGAACTCCACGACGATGGCATCCTCGCCGACTACAGCCTGCACCCCTACCGGCCCGAGACCCGGCACGGCCGCGGCGCGACACTCGCCGCCGCCGAAACGGTCTTCGCCGCCGACTCCCGCGCCGCACTCGCCCGGCTGACCGGCGACCGGCAGGCCGCCACCGCCGCCGGCATGATCACCATCGCCGACGGTTTCACCGACGGCCACGGCCTGTCCTGGCTCGCCAACCACGCACCCCACCACACCGGCCCCCGCCTCGACCCCGCACAGCTCACCCCCGCCCGCACCCCGTTCCACAACACCCAGCTCACCGAAGCGCTCACCACCTACCGGCTCCTGACCGGCCAAGACGGGCTCGACCCCGACCAGGTCCTCGCGGACCTGCTGCACCTGCACCACGCCCGCATGATCGGCGTCGACACCGCCTCCGAACGGCACTGCCTCCGCCTAGCCCGCGCGATCGCCCGCGCCGTCCCCGCCCGGCGTCCACGGTGACGACCGGACAGTCCCTGGAAGGCGGCGCCACGGGCATCGCCATGCTGCACCTGGAAACCGGCAACTGGCCGGCCGCGTTGGCCGCGCTGCGCGCCGCGACCGCCGACGGCGTCACGACCGGCGGGGGCGCCAGCCTCTTCTACGGCGCCCCAGCACTCGCCTTCGTCCTCGCCGCCACCGACCGCCCAGAACTCCAGCAAGCACGAGCGATCGCCGCTGACGGCACCGCCACGGTGACGCGGCGCCGCCTCGACGCCGCGCACCGCCGCATCGACCTCCACGAGCAGCCGCACTACGCCGAATACGACCTCATCCGAGGACTGACCGGGCTCGGCGTCGTCGCACGCCGGCTCCGCGCCCACGACCTGCTCCGTGACGTCCTGGACTACCTCGTCCGGCTCACCGAACCCATCGACGGCCTCCCCGGCTGGTGGTGCTGGAACGGACCCGAACACAACCAGCCACCACCTGCCGGTGGCCACGCCAACTTCGGCATCGCGCACGGCATCACCGGCCCACTCGCACTGCTCGCCCTCACGCTCCGCGACGGCATCACCGTCGACGACCACACCGCGGCGATCACCCGCATCTGCCGATGGCTCGACACCTGGCAGCAGACCAGCGCTGGCAGCAGCACCTGGTGGCCGCAAACCCTCACCCGCACCGAACTCCACCGCGGCACACCAACCCAGCAGACCCCGCTCCGCCCGTCCTGGTGCTACGGCACCCCCGGCATCGCCCGCGCCCAACAACTCGCCGCACACGCCCTGCAAGACGCCCCCCGCCAACACCTCGCCGAAACAGCGTTCACCAGCTGCATCACCGACCCGGCGCAGCTTCGGCGGATCGTCGACCGCAGTCTGTGCCACGGCACCGCGGGGCTCCTCGCCACCGCCCGGCGCATCCACGCCGACGCCCGAACCCCCATCCCCGTCGCGCCACTCGAGCACCTCCACCGGCAGACCGTCCCCGCCGCCGGCGAGCCCGCCGGACTCCTCGACGGCACCACCGGAGCCGACCTCGCCGCCGCCGCGACCACCACCACCGCATGGGACGCCTGCCTCCTGCTCACCTGACGAAAGGCCCACCATGGACGAACACCCGTGGCAACAGGTCAACATCAATTACCCCGGACCCACCCCCGAGGCATGCGAACAGCACGCGGTCGCCCACCTCAGCCGGGTGCTACCCGCCGCCGAAACCGCGGGCCTGATCACCGGCTGGTGGTTCATCCGCAAAGGCGCCTGGCGCATCCGCTACCTGCCCGCCGACAACCACAGTCACCAAGACCGGGCCCACCAGCTGCTCACCAACGGCGTCACCTGGACCACCGACATCTACGAACCCGAAACCCATGCCTTCGGCGGCACCGACGCGATGGCCGCCGCCCACCGGCTGTTCCACCGCGACAGCCGCCACCTCCTGACTCACCTCGGCCAACACGCAACCGACCGGCGGGAACGCTCACTGATCCTGTGCACCGCGCTCATGCGAGCGGCAGCGCTGGACCTCAATGAACAAGGCGACGTCTGGGCAAAAGCCCTGGAACACCGCGCGCGATACGCTGACAGACCCACCACCGTCGATCAGGACACCTGGGAACACTTCACCAGCGACACACGCCGCCTCCTGCTCGGCAACCCCCGCACCCGCGACGACTGGCATACCGCCTTCGCAGATGCCGGCACCGACCTGAGGCGTCTGCGCGAGACGGGCAAGCTCACCCGCGGACTCCGCGACGTGATCGCATTGCACGTGATCTTCCACTGGAACCGCATGGGCCTGCCCGCCCAAACGCAAGCCACGTTGGCGCAAGCCGCAAAAGAAGCCGTCTTCGGCAGCGCGCCAGCGCCACTACACCGACAATGACCACCTGAAGCAAGCCGAAGCCACCAGCGCCGAACAGACCCAACGACGGACGCACTTCGCCCGTCGTTACGCAACCGACGGCACGCATCACCTTCACGAGCCACGCAGGAGCGACTGTGCCCATCACGGTGCATCACATTGCGCTGACCGCTGCGGATCTCGGCCGCAGCAGCAGGTTCTACGACGCTGTGCTCGCGGTACTCGGCTATCAACGCCGCGGCGGTCTCAGCAGCCCCCTCGTATATGCCGGCGACGGCCCGGACGTACTGGTCTACGCCGTTGAGGGCGCCGATGCCGCACCACACCGGCACGGCCGGCCCGGGCTGCAGCACATCGCCCTCCACGTCCACGAGCCCGGCCTGGTCGACGCCGTGTTCCGCACGGTGGTCGACGCCGTCGGGACGATCGTGCACGAGCCGCGGTTCTACGACTACATGGACGGCTACTACGCCGTCTTCGCCGAGGACCCCGACGGCTCCCGACTCGAGATCGTCCACATCCCAGCAGGTGCCGCATGACCGACCTTGCACAGCCGCTGGTGTCCGCCGCCGACCTCCGCGCACGCCTCGCCGACGCGTTGATCGCGGCCGGCTTCATCACCACACCCGCGGTCGAGGCCGCGGTGCGGCGGGTACCGCGCGAGGTGTTCGTTCCGGACGGCACGGACCTGACTGTCGCCTACGCCAACAACATCGTGGTCACCAAACGCGGCCCGGACGGCAAGACGACCAGTTCGATCTCAGCACCGTGGTTGCAGGCATACATGCTCGAGACCGCCCGCATCCGGCCCGCATACCGCGTGCTGGAGATCGGATCCGGCGGCTACAACGCCGCGCTGATCGCCGAGCTCGTCGGCCCCGACGGAACCGTGGTGAGCCTCGACATCGACCCGCAGGTCGTCGCCCACGCACAAGCCACGCTCGCCTCGGCCGGGTACCGGCAGGTCCGCGTGGTGCACGCCGACGGCGAGTACGGCTACGCCCCCGGCGGCCCGTACGACGCGATCCTCGTCACCGTCGAGACCAGCGACATCCCACCCGCCTGGACCGAACAACTCGCCCCAGACGGCATCCTGGTCGCGCCGGTCCGGATGCAAGCCAACACCCGCTGCCTCACCCTCGAACGCGACGGCGACCACCTGGCCGCGACCGCGTCCCTGCAATGCGGATTCGTCCCGATGCAAGGCGACGGACAGAATCCGACCCGGCGGCTCGCGCTGCGCGGCGAGGACGCCGTCCTCGTCCTGGACGACCCGACGACCGACGTCAACATCGCCGCCCTCCGAGCAGCCCTCAACGGGCCACGCCACGACGTGTGGTCACCGGTCACCCTCCCGATGGACGCCTCGTTCGAGGCGCTGCACCTGTGGCTGGCCAGCCAGCCCCGCCCCTACGGCGTACTCAACATCGACCGCGAACGCACCGCCGGACTGCTCGACCCGCAGGACCGGTTCTTCTGCCCCACCCTGCTCACCCACGGCAGCTTCGCCTACCTGACCACCCGCCGCCACGACGACATGACGTGGCAATGCGGCGCACACGGCTTCGGCCCCGACGCCACCACACTGACCAGCGACCTGATCAACCTGATCGCCGCCTGGGACCGGCTACACCGCGCCGGGGTCCGCCCGGCCGTAACCGTGTACCCCGTTGGCACCGCACTGCCTCCCACGGAGCAGCTCCGGCTGGTCGTGGCCCGCCGCCACACCCAGATCGTGATCACCTGGCCTGGTAGCAGCCGACGGCATTGCTGATCATTCGCGGGAACTACGGTAGCGGCAAGACCACGACAGCGCGGGAGTCCGCCGCCGTTACGGCCGCGGCTGTGCCCTGATCGAGCTTTCCGAACGCACTATCGGTGTACGTGACGTCCGCAACCGCCGCGGCTGCCAATCGTTCTACGCGACTAACCTGCCATGATCGTTACGTCCGGGACGTAGCGAGGTGGGAGCGCTTGGACCGGAGGCGGGTTGTCGGGTAGATACGGACTCAGCGGATCCTCCACTGCGGCGGGGTGCCCGTCGTCGACGATTCTGTGGCTTGCGAGACAATACATGGGGAGGATGATCGCTACCGGTGCCGGCACCGCGGCGAGCCAGGTACGCAGCGAACCTCCGCCTACCTGGTGGTGGGTCATGCGCGATAGCTCGTGTGGGAACATTGCAGCTCGTCGCGGTGCGGCTGCGGGATCTCAGCAGTACATGGGTATCCTCGGGTGCCGGGGTCCGGATGCCGCCGGCAGAGCCATGGTGGGTAGGAAAACGCCCGTTCGGCAAGGCGACCCGGGGAACTGCGGCGTTGCTGCTGAAGGCGTTCTGCTTCGCGTCATGCGCCTAGCCCTGCGTTGCCGAACTGCGAGATCTGATGGCAGGAGAGCCGAGCCATGACGACCAGCAAACCGCGTCGGTCGGCAGGACCGAAGCCAGCCACCGAGCAACCAGGCAACTCTTTCAAATACCTCTACTGGCGGCTCAGCGAAAAGCAATTTCAACAACTGTGTGCCGCCTTGCTTCGCCACAAGTATGATCACGTCCAGTGCTTTCCGGTGGGCATGGCGGACGAAGGCATTGACGCGATCTCACATGGCGACATCATCTATCAGGTCAAATGGAGCAGCAAGGTCGAGCAAGATCCTGCAACTTGGCTTGCCGACGCGATCGCCGGCGAACGCAAGAAGATTGAGCGCTTGGTCAAGGAAAAACGCATATCGCTATACATCCTTATGACCTCGGTGGCAGGCACGACAACGGCCACCGGCACAGGGAGCGTGCAAAAACTCAAGAAAGATCTTGAGAAGTACAGCAAAGAGCTTAAGGTTCCGATTGAGTGCTGGTGGCAAGCCGATATTGATGCGGAAGTGGACCTAGCTCCGGACTCAATCAAATGGTCCTATCAGGAGATGCTCGCCGGAACACAGGCTATGCGGTACCTTATCCATGGGTCGCAAGTCGAGGGCGACGCTGCCGCGATGCGGGAAACAGTCCTCCACGTCATGGCGAGCCAATGGCGTGATGACTCACGGATTAGGTTCTCGCAGGTTGATCTCGACAGAATCAGTATCACAGACCTGTTCGTCGACGTTCGCGCAACACTGCAAGCTGCGCCGCGAAATGCGCAAGAGCGCTTCCTGAGTACCCAAGACTACGAAACACAAGAGGCGTCCGGGGCTGTCGAATATCTTCTCAAGACCACCGTTCCGCTGACATACCTGCTCGGCGTTCCTGGACAAGGGAAATCGACGCTCAGCCAGTACCTTACGCAGGTTCACCGCGCGGCGATCCTGCCCGGTGACATGCTTGACAGCCGCAAGGTCGACTACGAATCCCTAACCGACCCAAAACTTCCGATCCGGATCGATCTGAAGGACTATGCTTTATGGCTGGCCGGGCACGATCCGTTCGGCGATGAGGAGCCGCAAGGGCGGCCGAAGTTGCGCAGGCGAGACGAACGAAGCCTCGAGCTTTTCCTCGCTGCATTCTGCTCGGCGAATAGCGGCGGTCGCCGCGTAACAATTGAGCAGGTCCAAAGCCTGCTGGCGCGGTATCCCACCTTGCTTGTCCTCGACGGCCTCGACGAAGTGGCTGACCTGGCGCTTCGTCGAATCATCGTCGATCAGATCGACATAACAGCGACGCGCATGGCAGCTAGTGGCAACCTTCGTCGATTTCAGATCCTTGTGACCGCGCGCCCGAATGCATCCTCTCTACCGGAGCCGGACAAGGACATCTTCCAAACGCTCCGCTTGGAGCCCTTGTCACCCGCGCTTCAGCGTGCCTTCATGGACAAGTGGTGCGATGTCAATGACATCCACGGAGCCGAGCGCCGTAAACTTCTCCGAATATTCCAAAGCCGCACCGCTGTCGATCATGTCGGCCAACTCGCCGACAATCCCATGCAGCTCACCATCCTACTGTTCCTGATCAGCAGGAAGGGCGAGGCCGTGCCAGTGGCACGGACACCACTGTATACCACATATATGGAAACCCTCCTCGACCGCGAGGTTAATAGAGAGCAGATCGAAAGAGAGCAGGTCCCCCGCGTTGAGGAAGTGACATCGTTTCTCGGCTGGTACATGCAATCTGGCGTGGAGCTCGAGCCCGGCGCAGGGCGCATGATCTTGGACGACATCAAGACTATCCTCTTGATCTATTTTCGTCGCACGCAAGGTCCGGAGCACGAGATAGCCGCTCTCTTTAATGCTGTCACGGACCGATTCTGGGCATTAACCAGCAAGGAGGATGGCACCTTCGAGTTTGCTGTCCAGCCCGTTCGAGAGTACTTTGCTGCCAGATTCTTGGCCGAATGGGCGGGTCAGGACCGCCGTGATCCTCTGCCCAAACAGGATGTCCTTCGGCAGCTCATCCAGCGCGCCTACTGGCTTAACACAGCTCGATTCTATGCGGGCTTCGCGAATCCTAATGAACTGGCCGGCCTGCGTTACGGGCTCGAAGATGCACTCGCGGACAGGCGCCACCCACTGCAAGAGCGAGTTGCGATATGGGCGCTTCTCGGCGACGGCATCTTCGCAAATAAGCTGGCTGTGCAGCGCGACGTGGTACGCCTCCTGACAGACGATTTAAGCCTGCGGCTGATTGCCGACCACAGTGAATCCTCGGCATTTCCTCGTCTCGGAAGAAGGGTCGGGGGCGACGATATGTCCGCCGCGCTAATGCAATCATTGAAGGCCGCGCCCGACGGTGCGCTCGCAGAGACGACGGTCCGGATTCTTCGCCGTCACCTACCGTTGGACCGAAACGAGTTTGTGGCATGGTGGACTCCGCAATTAAAGTCCGCCCTTGGTACGCCACACGAAATTGCATGGCTGAAGATCGGCGCCTACTACGGTGTACCCCGGCTACTACCTCCTGACGCAGACACCGTCACCCTCGACACCCCCGAGGCATGCCAAGCAGCGCTCGCCGTCGGCGCCTCCCCAAGCCCGTCATCCAACCGCACCGCAACCCTGCTTCGAGCGGTACTGGACGGCCAATGTTCCGACACCACCACATCGAGCACCTGCGAAGCTGGTGCGCTGCTACGAGCTATGCGACCCCAGTGGTTCCTCCAACTCCAGGACGGATACCGCGACGGCCCACGAATTCCCACCGAGCACCTCTGGCTGAACGACCGTGATCGCTCATCGCGGGCAGCGGCCTGGAATTGGCTCGTCACCAACAATGGAAGCTACGCCCGGCTCAAACGTGCAGCAAACGCGCGGGCGATGGGTCAGAAGGGCACGACAGAACCTTGGCAAAATCCAGCCCGGGAACTCGCACGACTCCACGGCCCGTGTTGGCTTGCGGCGGACATCGCGATCATCGGTGCCGCCATACGAGATACCATCGCGTCAGGGTCCTTCGATCCGTCTGGACAGCTACTCGGTGACGATATTGACTATGGCTCGTTCGTCCTCGCCCTTCGTCGCCTGCCCAACGCCGACTGGTGGAAGGCTACTCACGACGCCTACAGTGATGCTCTTTCACGCCGCACATGGACTCTTGGGCTGCTCGCCACCGCCGACGAAGGCATCGTGATCGACAACCTTGATCGGATAGACGCGATCATGGAGCGCACGACCGATGACGATTTCCTTGCCCTTGCAGCATCCTCAAGCCGACTCGGCGCCACTCCAATACCGCGTCGCCTTGGGCGCCGAACCTTTCAATCAGTTGCGGGGTGCTCACCACGCACCACACTGCTGACGACGCATTTCGCGAGCAGTTTGCGCAGCCTCGATCCACTCGCTCCCTTGAGCGACTCCACACTTATCGAGCTCGCGAGTCCTCAAGCCGCCTCATGGCCTATCGCTCGAGCCGTGACGGCCCGTCTTCTGGAGCGCCCGAATGACGTGCTACTCCGTGGACTGGCCGCACTCGGACCGCAGTCCCAGGTCAACCCGCAAAGCGAGCATGTCCACCCGGCCGTCCTGGAAGTTCTCTCGGCAATCCTTGCCGAACCCGCCCTGTATCCCGGTCGGTGGGTCGAGATTGCTGAGTGGGCTCAATCGACAGCGAGAAAAGAAGACATGTTGGAGCGGGTTGTCCTCGATCAAGCGTGGATTCCGAAAGTTCCCCGCATCTAGGAGCTATCGCGTGTCCGGTGCGCGGCGTTTCGATCACGTCCACAACGTGTCGTCCCAGTTTACGGGGAACTTGGCACTGGCAGCGTTCGGTAGGATCGCGCAGGACCAGTTCAGGCGGGTGGTGTTGCGGGAACACGGCGGTCTCGGCCACGAGGCGGTCGCGCCCGGGTTCATCGGCATGTCCGCCCGGTATCTGCTCAACGCCGGCTATCACGTCATCGTCGAGTGCATCCTCGATACCCGCAGCTACAGCACCGTGTTGCGGCAGCTGATCGCTGAACATTCCGGCCCGAGCCACGTCTACTACCTCGACGTCAGTTTCAAGGAGACCATCCGCCGCCACCGCAACCGGGCCGAGCCGATCCCGGTCAGCGCCGAGGAGATGCGCAGCTGGTACGTGCCGCTCGATGCGCTGGGTGTATCCGGGGAGCATGTCATCCCGGAGTCTTCGCCGCCTGAGCAGACCGTGGACACGATCTTGGACACCAGCGGCCTGGTCGGCACTGCGCCCACGGCCCCGTGCCCGACCCGGTGCGCGCGCTGCGAGCAGAAGCGGGCCGACGGCGGCAGCGCCACGCCAGCCACAGCCGGGCGCCACGACGGGCTGGCAGGTGAGGAGGCCGCATGAGTGCGGCACCTGGATCATCCCGTGGCAATGCCGCCGATCGTGGCCAGCGCTGACGGGGGTCGTCTTCGTTCCCCAGCAGGCGTGGTGCGACTCACCCAGACACGCGTCGCACACGCTCGGAAGCCCGCGCGAATAGGTTCCCATGCGCTACCGCACTCGGCCGGGAACCAGCGCCTGGGCCGGGTGCGGCGCGGGTACCACGCCGGAATGCCTCCCACGAACCGCCGAGGCGCTCTCGCGGGCGCGGCAGCGACAATGATCCGCGTGCGCGTGCTGTTCACCGCGGTCCCGATCTACGGCCATCTCCTGCCGCTGCTGCCCCTCGCCGAAGCCGCAGCCGCAGCCGGTGACGAGGCCGCCGTCGCCGTCCCACCGTCGATGGCACATCTCGTCGGCGAGCTGCCGGTGTGGCCGGGCGGCCCGGAGCCGGCTGAACTGCTGGCCGAGAACGACCGGCGCACCGGCGGCGCCGACATGGCCGACCCGCGCGACATCTTCCCCGTCGCGTCGTTCTTCGCCGGTACTCGAGTGGACCTGTCCTTCGACGCGATCCTGCGCACGGCGGGGGCGTTCGGCGCCGACGCGATCGTCGCGGACGAGTACGACGCGGCCGGGCCGATGGTGGCCGCCACGCTGGGACTGCCCCTGGTCCAGCACGCGATCGGGCTGCCGATCGCGCCGCCACCCCTCGCGCCCGCCATGGACATCCTCCTCGCCCCCCGCTACGCGCAGCAGGGCCTGGCCCGGCCCGGGCGGGTGGCGCTCGTCGACCCGTGGCCGGCCGCACTGCACAGCCCGGCATGGTCACCGCCAGCCGACCGGCTGCCGATCCGCGCCCGCCCCTACGCCGGACCAACCCCAGACCAGGCGCCGGACCTGCCACCGTCCACGCCCGGGCGGCCGCGGGTGCTGGTCACCCTGGGCACCGTCCTGCTCGACCTCGGCATGCTCGACACCCTCGTCGACGCCGTCGCCGCCCTCGGCGACGTTGACGTGCTGGCGCTCATCCCGCCCGGCTGCACCCGCCCGCACGGTGACGCCCGGGG
Organism: Dactylosporangium sp. CA-233914; assembly: GCF_050942935.1. Taxonomy (NCBI): domain Bacteria; kingdom Bacillati; phylum Actinomycetota; class Actinomycetes; order Micromonosporales; family Micromonosporaceae; genus Dactylosporangium; species Dactylosporangium sp. CA-233914. Next base: position 180,765 of record NZ_CP192030.1, read on the forward strand.
CAACGTCCGCTTCGCTGAGTTCACGCCGATGGCGCAGCTGCTCGCCGTCGGCGTAACCGCAGTGGTGGCGGCGGGCGGTGCCGGCACCGTCCTGGCCGCGATGAGCCACGGCATCCCGATGGTGCTGTGTCCCAAGGGAGCCGAGAAGCCGATGAACGCCCAGCGGGTTGCCGCCGCCGGGGCCGGCATCGTCGTCGACGACCCCGCCCGGGCGGGCTCGGCTGTCCGCGCCGTGCTCACCGACGTGTCGTACCGCGCTGGGGCGCAACGCGTCGGCGAACAGATCCGCCACACCCCGCACGCCGGACGGGTCTGGTCCGCGCTGCGTGACCGGCTCCGTCCAAGGCCACCCGTACCTGATCCAGCCGTCCGGCGCCTCGTACCCAATACGACCCGCGGAAACGCGGTCCGAGACAACTGATCCCAGCACGCGCGCAACAGCTGGTCCTGCGCGGCTTGGACCAGGCGGCTGTCGCCGGCGGCATCGAGGGTGTCAGCGGCCGCCTCGGTCCACCCCTCCGCGGTGGTACGTGGATTCTGCAGGGTTCCAGGGCCAGTTTCGGCCCGGTCATCGAGACGTTCCTGCGCAAGGCGAAGCCCGCCCCCGCGCCAGCACCGGCTCGGCCGGCGACGCTGCTTCCCCGGATAGGGCGCCAGGTGTGCCGGCAGCGCACCTGCGATGTCGAGTCACTGCTCGGCGCGAACCGGCCCTCTGCTCGTGTCGGGCACGTGCGGCAGCCAGGCGACCGCGTCGCCGCGGAAGGACTGGTTGACTGGAATGAGGTCCTCGCCGGTCCGCTCGTCGAGGGCGGTCACGTTGATGCCGATGATGGTGTCGCCATAGTCGAACGCGGCGAGGTGGCTGCCGCAGGTGGCGCAGAAGCCGCGCCTGGTCTGGCCGGGGAAGGTGTCGTACCAGGTCGGCTCGCCGCCGTCGCCGGTCCAGCGCAGCCCTTCGAGGGGGAACCCAACCCATGACTGCATTGGTCCACCGGCGCGCTTCTGGCAGTGCACACAGCTGCACACATGCGGATAGTCGGGTGAGCCGGTGACGGTGAACCGGATCCTCCCGCACAGGCAGCCGCCGGAGCGGGTCTGTGTATCGGTCGTGGTCTCGGGCATCAGTGCAGTTCCTCAGCGTTCGACAAGGTCGGATCGGTGGCTGGCTGGGCTGCGGTTGATGGGCGGCTGACAGTGCCGTTGACCGCGGTAATCAGTAGTTCGCCGTGCTCGTCCTGGCCATCGGGCACGGGATCGAGCGCCAGCGCCAATACGCGCCGGTACTCCTCGGCGGGGGCTCCATGCCGCAGCCCCTCCGTGATCGCCGTGGACAGCGCTTCGGCCAGCCCCGCCAGCTGGGAACCGTGCCCACCGACCCGCAGATCTACCCGGCACAACCGGCCGGCCGGCGTATAGCCCGTGGTGATCGCCCCCGGTGTCCCGCCGACCCGGACCTCCGCCGTGTACCCGGCCATTGCCCGCTGACGCGGATTAGGAACCCTGCTCGACATCACCCACCCCCGATCCGCAACCGTCGGCCGCCGAACGCGCCGACGCCACAGCACCTTAGGCCGCCACACCCGACGGACACAGCACCGAAACGACCCAAAATCGCACACGCGTACGACACGCCGGGGAACCGGAACGACACGCCGACCGGACGACTGTGCCCCGGAAGCACGAACGAGCAAGCATGCACGGGCCGATCGAACGGACTCCGATCGACCCCCGGGAAGCGGGCTGCGCAGCAGCGTTTCACGCTCGCCAACGAGGGGTGATGCCCGAAGTCGACGCAGGTAGTTCCCTATTATTGCCACATGGCCCTAATATCAGGGCATGGAGTTCGGTCGTTCCGATCAGATCGGTTTCGTGGCCGCCGCCGGCCTGCTGCGCGGAAAGGTCCTCAGCGGCGAGTACCCGCCGGGGACCCAACTGCCGTCGGAGAAGGACCTGTGCCACATCGTCGGCTGCGGCCTGGACACCATCCGCGACGCCCTCGCGGTGCTGAGCCGGGAACTGCTCATCGCCAAGCGTCGCGGCTACCGCGCCGTGGTGTGCGCACCGCCCGACCGGGTGGCCATCGCACTGGCGCCAGGCGATCGCGTCACGGCATGGATGCCCACCCTGCCCGAGGCTGCGGCACTGCGCTCCCGCCCCGAAATGCCCGTCATCGTGGTGACCGGGGCGGGCGACACCACCGAGCGACACCCAGCCGACCAGGTCGAACTGATCGCGCCCCTGCCGTCACTACACCCCTGACCGGCACAACACTCCGGTGGAACTCCGCGACGCGGTTGGTGTCGCCTCCGCGCCGGCCCTGCGCGGAGCCCTTCGCAGACGGCGCCCCTTGGCGGGGAGGGGATCCGCCTGGCATTCTGGTTGCCGAGACCGGCATCTTCCCCCGTGGATGCCGGTCTCTTGTCTTCGTTGCCCGGCGGCGCGGTCGGATGCATCGCGAAGCTAGGCCGGTCAGGTGCGGGTGCTGTAGCCGACGGCCCACACCTGACGGTCACGCGCGATTCGGGTCCGACGGGGTCCCGGGCCTACTCCCGGACGAATGGCGTCGACGATGTCAGCCTCGACAGTCGCGTCTGCGGCAGCGCCGCGGACGTCCGCCCCGTCCAGGGTCGGCCGTTGCCCGTCGGCGGTGGCGAGGGCGGTGGCGCGGAAGTCGGCGAGGGCCTCCGTCACCGACGGCCGGTCCAGATAGACCGGGATCGGCAGCATCGCCTCGAGCCCGCCGCCCGCGTCGAGGATCAGCCGCAGCTCCGGCCGGCCAGTCTTGGCGTCATGCTCCAGGTGCGCCCACAAGCCCTGGCCCGGAAACTCAGGATGCCCGCCAGGCACATAGACACACCACGACGGCAAGCCCACGACGTCGTCCAGCGTCAGCGCGTCAGGCACTGTGGACAGCAGCCGGTGCAGCAGTCCGGGCTCGACCAGGTAGACCGCCCGGGAGTACCGCCACGCGTACAACGCCGCCACCTGCGCGACCGGCGCCCGCGCCGCCACCCCGAACCCGACGGAGCTCCGTCCCTGCAGCGCCACCGCCGTGCTCGCAGCCATCGGCAGCAGACACCACTGCGGCCAGACCACCGGCGGCTGCTGCCGCCACGCGTCCATCTGCCGCCACGCGTCCGGGAACCGCTGCAGCACTTCGCGTTCCAGCGCATCGGCGTGCCGGAACGCGTCCCGCGCCACCGCCTTGTCCGCCGCCGCGATCACCCGACCATCCTCACGGCCGACACCATGCGAAGTGGGACGTCACGTTCCCGCTCACGGGCGCCTGCCCCCACCGACGACGACGACACTGCCGGTGCTGGAGTGTGCGTCACGGCCGGCGCTCCAGATCAAGGCCAAGCGCAGCCTCACGCAGCCGGGCCGGGCGCTGGAGCACCAGGCGGATGAGCCGGTGTTGCGCGGCCGGGAGCTCAGCGCCAGTCTTGATCGCACACGCCGCCACCTCGGTCAGCCCGGCGTCCGGCGTCAGACCCCGATACCAGGTGCTGACGTGACGGTGCAGGGCCAACCCGACCGACAGCCGCTCCCGCGTCGGGGCAGCGACCCGCCCCCAGCCCGGCCACACGGCACGGATCGCCTCAGCGACTTGGTCGGCGAGCGCCTCGTCGACATCGGCACGCACATGCTCGACCACCGCCGTGGCCGCCAGGTGGGCAGCCAGCTGCCAGACCCCCGCGCACGCCATCACCGGCTCCTGCGCGCTGTCCCGCCGCCGTGGCGCCGTACCCGACGGGCCAGCCACCCAGGACCCTCGCCGCGGCGTCACGATCCGAATGGCCATCCAAGGCTCCCGAAACCACCGCCAACCCCTCTCGATGGCCGTAGTTGGGCGGCAACGCCCACGCGGGCAGCGACCGCCGCAACACATCGCCGGGCGGAACAGTGCCGACCAGGTCATACAACGACGGTCCAGCCGTAACGGTCGCCGAACGGTCAGCAGGATCAGGCATGACGGTTCCCTTCGATCGCAGCTCGGGTGCACGCCACACCCGTGGACCGGGCTGGCGACGCAACCCCGCCTGCGCGGGGAACACGCTCCTACAGCGGAGCCGCCGGACGCTCGACATGCGCCGGCACCCGCATCATGACACATCCGCACCGGCCGGGCCACGCCCAGACGTGCCACCTATGCCGTCTTGGCCCGGCGTGCGGCCCATGCATCGTCCGTCACCAGATACGCCGCCCACGGATCGTCCACTGCTGGCCGCGGGGACACCGGGCGAAGATTGCGCTGGCCGGTGCCGTGCGTGCGCTGCACCGCCGGCCAGCCGTCCGGCAGGCCGAAGTCCGGCACCGCGCCGGGCTGCGGGCCGGCGCTCGCCGCGAGCGACGGCGGCGGCATCGGAACCCACATCGGCGCTTGCCCACCGCCCCGCCGCCGGGTCACGCTCACCTGGACCTCGTGCCGACGCAACCGGCCGCGCCCCGCCCCGAGCCCCTGAAACCGGTGCCCGATCGCCTCCACCACCAGGTCCGGCCCCGGCCACACACTCACCCCGACAGCCGGCCCGACCACGACAAGCACGCAGCCCGCCTTCCGAGCCCGCGCCTGCAGCCGGCTCGCCATCGCATCCGGCACCACCGCCGGCGGGTACACCACCAGCAGATCCACACCCCCGATCAGCGCCGCAGCGACCCGCGCCCAGTCGTTGCCAGGATCTGGGATCAACGCCACCCGCCCCAGATCCACCGCAAACTCAAGCGCCGCCGCCGCCCCGAAGGTCGTGCGTTGCCCCACAATCGCGGCCCACGCGCCAGCGCCATGCGCCGCGCCGAGCACGCTCAGCAGCAGCGATCCAGACCCGGCCGCCGCCACCACACTGCCACAGCGCAACCCGCCACCCAGCACCGGCTCCAGTTCGACCGGGACCGGCAACGCATGCTGAGGATCGACCGTGCCCCCGCGGGGCACCTCCGCACCGCGCTCAAGCACCGCCAGCGACTCCGCAGTCGACGACCGGGTCGCGGCCACACGCCGCACATCGGCAAGCACCGCCGCAACATCATCCGGACGGTCGATCCGGCCACCACCCGACCAGACCTGCCGCAGCCGCGCCCGGCCTCCGCCAGGCACGGACGCGCCCCGATCGGCCTCCTCGGCCAGCGCTGACGTAGACACACTCCCCCTCACCACGCGCACGAGCACAGCGGCACGATGGAGGGGGAAGACATCACCGCAGCCGCCTTTTCGTACGAATGTACCAACAGCGGCGGGACGGCGGCGACAAGGTTATCCACAAACCGTGCGGCCGGGCTGTGGATAACCATGTGGGCATTGACGGTACTCAGTGTATGAGCTCGTCGCCGAGCAGCGTCCAGTCCCTGCCAGGACACTGGACTGCGGACTGAGCCCAGGGTCAGCCGCCGGGAATGATCAGCTCGCGGGTTGACTTCAACATCGCGGAGCCGCCTGGCGGTGGCCTGCAGGTGCGGACACCTTGAGGTCGCGAGCACGCGACATTGCACACGCCCAGCCGGTCTGGCACGGCGGCTCCATGTAGGCACAGCGGTCCGCGGATCAGGCGGCCGCGCGCCTTGTCTGCGCCCTGCTGTCTGAATGCCGCTGGTGTAGTTCGGTGACCTTGACCATCCTGGCCTTGCCCAGGCAAAAGAACCGGCAACAGTAGGTTGATGGGAACCACGGTCCTGTACGCGCCAGGCTGGCGGGTCGAATCTGCCGTCTTCGATCGCGACGGCACCGGCGAGCGTACCTGGAACCGTGCTATCGACTCGGATGGCGTCGAGTACTGGCACACCACCAGCGGACTGCAGGAACTGCTGCACCGCCACGGACTCGACATTGGTGACCTCACCCTCGCATCAGCGCCCCCGCGCATCACCGACCCGGACGACGCCTGCGAATGACGTCGTCCGACCACACCGGGCTACCGGCCCGCGTGGCCGCGATGCTGGCCACCCCAGGCCCGCCGCCGACCGGCGGCGGCTGGTCATACGAGCTGAAGTTCGACGGCATCCGAGCGATCACTCGGACGGCGGGAACCGATCTGGTCGTGCATTCGCGGGCGGGACATGACATCACGAACGGGTTCCCGGAGGTCCGGGAAGTCGTCTTCGCGCTGCGCGGCCAGCGCGCGGTGCTCGACGGCGAGCTCGTCGCCGTCGACCCGGACACGTCGCTGCCATCCTTCTCCCGGCTGCAGCGCCGCGTGCACGTCGGATCGCCCCGCCCGGCCCTGCTGGCCGCGGTCCCGGTCCGGCTCGCGGTCTTCGACGTGCTGCACCTCAATGGGCACCCGACGATCCAACTGCCGTACCACGAGCGGCGGGCACTGCTTGAGCAGCTCGGCCTCGACGGGGACCGGGTGTGGGTTCCGCCCGTGTTCGACGACGCCGCCCACGCTCTCGACATGGCCCGTCGCGGCTTCGAAGGGATCGTGGCCAAAGCCAACGACGGGCGCTATCTGCCCGGTCGGCGCTCGTCGAACTGGCGCAAACACGTCTTCGTCAGCACCTGCGACGCGCGGGTCGTCGGGTTCCGGCCCGGCACCGGCCGCCGCGGCGGCATGATCGGCGCGTTGCTGCTCGCCGCCGAAGAGTCCGACGGCCGGTTGCGCTACATCGGCAGCGTCGGCAGTGGCCTGTCCAACGGCGAGCTGCGGCACCTCGTTCAGCTGCTCGGCCCGCTGCGCCGCGCTACCCCCGCCGTCGTCGACGTGCCCCACGGCGAGGCCGCCGCCGCAACTTGGGTGGAGCCGGTCGTCACCGCTGAGATCGCGTTCAAGACCACCACGGACGACGGCCGGCTCCGGCATCCGGTCTGGCGCGGCGTCCGCACCGACCTCACCGTTCCCGGCCCGCGCCAGCACTCGGCCGGCCGGCTGCCGGCGCCGCTCGAGGTGATCGGCGCGATGAGCACGCCCGACGGCGCCTGGCGCATCGAGGTGATCCGCCAGGCACATCGCGGATGGTGCCGGCTCGTGCACGGCGCCGACGTTGTCGACGACCTTGACATGGATCAGGCCCTGCAGCTGCTCACCGTCGCCGGCGTCGATGTGGCAACGCTGTCAGAGATCGGCACCACAGCCGCCTGATAGCACCGATCCGGGCCGACCATCCGGCGCTTGCCTCTAGGCCTGCCGCGGCCGAACCGTGCAGCCAGCCCGACGGACCCGATCGTGGTTGTCGATGCCCTTGCCGGCCAAGCCAGCCGACCTGGGGTGTCACCAGGTGTTCCTGGCCAACCAGCCAGCCCTCCAGCCGGAGTGGCAGCGGGCGGGCGAGCGCCCCGCCCAGCCGCTGCGACGATCTACCATCGACCATGCAGGGAGGTGGCGATGAACGCCGGACGCTTCGACGGTGACCTCCAGCCCTGGGGCACTGACCAGGGCGCGGAGTACGACCGCGCCATCGGTGCGTTGCGTGCCCTCGCCGCGGCCTACAACGCCCGGATCGCCCGAGCCGGACCGTCCGATGACATCACCCAGCTGCGCGCCGCACGAGCCCAGGTCGTTGCGCAGCAACGCGAGCTTGCCCCAGGCGACCACGCTGCGATCGCCCGGATCCTCGCGGAGAGTCCGGCGCTGCTGCGCGACCTGCGGTCCCCGCGGCCATGACGGCCGACCTCGATCGCGACCGCTACGTGCTGCCGCTCGACGAGGCCGAACGGATTTTCACCGACGACATCGTTCCCGAACGGCTCACCGGTACCCCGCAGCAGCAGCCGGTCGCGGTGTTCGTCGTCGGCCAGCCCGGCGCCGGGAAATCCGTCGCGCAAGCCGCCGTCCTCGCCCGGCTCGGACGTACCGACGCCGTCGCGATCGACGTTGACGATCTGCGCACCTACCACCCCCGCTACGAAGAACTGGCGCTCGCCGACGACCGCACCGCCGCCGCCTACACCCAACGCGACGCCCAACGCTGGCTGCGCATGTCCATCGCCGAAGCCACCAGCCGCCGCTACGACATCGTGCTGTCCACCACGTTCGCCGACCCCGGCCACGCCGAAGCCCTCATCAACCGCTTCCGCGCCCTCGCCTACGCACCGCAGGTGGCCATCCTCGCCGTCCACGAGCTGCACAGCCGCCTCGGCGTGCTGGACCGCTATCAGGCCGACCGGGTCCTACTCGGCTACGGCCGCTACACCCCGCCCGACTACCAGCGCACCGCCTACGCCGGCCTGCTCGCCACCGCCGACCGGATTGACCAGCACCGCCTGGCCGACGTCGTCCACGTGTATCAGCGCAACGGCCACGAGCTCTACCGCAACCAGCTCATCGACGGCCTATGGCAGCAACCACCAGCCACCCGTACGGCCGTCGAGCAGGGCCGCGCCGCCAGCCTCGCCAGCACCGGCACGACCGACCTGTTCACTCGTGCCGCGGTACTCGCCCCGACCCTGCCCGACGAGTTACGCCCCGACCTCGCCCAGCTGCTCGCCGACGCCACGGCCGCCACCCGGCGCGACGTACGGCAGCTCGCCGACACGATCGCCACGAGGGCGGACCACTCCAGCGGCCCGGCTCTCGGCACAACCCTTCCGGCGCCGCAGGCCGGCAGCCGAAGCCGCCACCATAGCGACCCGGCACATCTGTACGACCGCTTCGCTGCGGGCGAGCCATCGAGTGCCGTCCACGCCGACGAACACGAACTCGGTTACTGACACCACCGCCCGACCGATCGCGCGCGTTCGCGTCGCTGTCTGCCAGCAACGCCGTCAGGGTGGGCCGTACGTCAACCACCCGGCGTCGCATTAGGGCCAGCTGAACCGTACGCATGGCGGGCTGTGTCGGTGGGCTTCGGCAGCACGCCAAGTCAAGGTCGGTGCACACCGTCGGCCGTGCACGGCTGGCTCGCGGTGCGGTGGCCGGTCACGGTCCCGCCCGGTCTGGCCGTCGTCAAGCCGGCCGGACCGGCCAGCGCCATGGGCGCACTGCTGCGGCGGCCGGCTTGACACCGGCTGCGCCCGGACGGGCCTTGCGTGCCGTCCCCGCCCCGGCGAGCCGCTGAGCACGGCGCCGGGGCCCGCACTGCACTGTGGAGGTCCGGCACGCATGATCATCGATGAGGATGTGCGCAACGTGCTCGCCGCGCTGTCCTGGTTCGTCGGCTACACCCCGCCGCCGGACGCTGCGGGCGTGCTGCAGGCGCATGACCTGCCCGTTACCGCCTGGGCATTTCCCGAGGACCAGCCGTTCCCGATCGGCGACGGCTCGAGCGTGGGCGACCTGGCCGCGTTCGGCCAGTCGCTGCGCGGCCGCGCCGAGCAGACCGGGCTGCACCTGCTGGTCCGGGGTGACCAGGGCTGGCCGGCCGGGACCGGCTGCGATGTGCTGCCGTGCCTGTGGGTGCGGGGTGACCCGCAGGTCGCCCGGCTGGTGCAGCGGGCCGTGACGCTGACCGGGAGCTCCGCGCCCAGCGAGTACGGGCTGTTCGTCGCCGAGCAGCTCACGACGGGCCTCGCGGCCGCCGGGTGGACCGCGGTGACCGGTGTGCGGCTCGGCGCGGACTACGCGGTTACCTCCGCGCTGCGCACAGCGGCCGTCGTCCGGCCGGTCCTGGTCAGCGGTGCCGGTCTCGATGGCGACCTGCCCTACGTCTACGAGCGCATCGCGGACACGGCAGCCCGCCGCGGGGCCTTGATCAGTCCGTTCCCGCCCGGCTGCCCGCCCAGCGACGCCCGCTCGGCGGTCGTCGCCTCGCTGCTGGGCACGTTGACGGCCGCGACTGTGGTGGTCGAGGCCCGCCGCGGCGACCCCGTCCTGGCCTGTGCCGCAGCCGCGGCCGCGTCCGGGCGGCCGGTGTGCGCGGTGCCCGGGCACGTCGGGTCGATGCTGTCGGCCGGTTGCCACGACCTGCTCGCCGCCGGCGCGGCGCATCTGGTCACCGATGCCGCGTTGGTGCTGGCCGCGCTCACCGCGCCGAGCCCCGGCCGCCCGGCCGGCTTCGACAGCGGCGAGCTGTACCGGGTCTCCGGTACGGCCGGATGGGACGACGGGTGGTGGCACGCCAAGACCGTCCCGCCGTTCTACGTGGCCGCCGACTCCCACCACAATGCCGCCGACCAGGCGTTCCAGGTGCTGTTCACCGCGCCGAAGCCCGGCGCGACCCTCACCGCCGGCGTGTACGGCCCGGACGGCACCTACCAAGCCGTCGAGGTCTCTACCACCACCTGACCCCGGGCGCCCCCGCCCACCGCGGCGAAGCGAAACCCGACCAGATGCGGATCGCTGCGGTACGGCCGACCGGTCGTACCGCAGCCCTCGCCGGCCGGGCAGCTGCCCGCAGCGCGGCGGCCCGCGCCGCCACCACCGCCCGTCTAGGGCACACGCCCTCGTCGATTCACGACAAAGGACACCACCATGACCATGAACGCTGGCGGGCCGTTCCCCGCCGACCAGCACATCACCACCGGATGGGGCGTCACCTTCACCCCGTTCCACGATCCCGACGGCCGGGTAGGGTTCCGCGCCGAACGCGCCGGCCTCATCGACCTGGTGTACCTGGCCGCGCCCGTCGATGCCGGCAACAACCGGCCCCTCACCGTTACCGCGCACAGCCGGCCCGCCGATGCCGACGAGCACGACCCCGACGACGCGTGCACCACAACGACCGCGATCGACCTCGTCGGCCCGGCCACGCCGGCACCCTGGACCGACGGGCACAGCGTCGGCTGGCGCATCGACGGGCTGCACACCACCCGGTACGTGTATCTCTTCCCGTCGGTCGACGGCGACGGTGACGTCGCCGACGCGCACCTCTACGTCAGCGGCAGCGACAACCCCGACGACGCCGAGCCCGTGGTGTGGCTGCCGGTGCACGAGCGCACCGCCACGCGGCTGGTCACCGTCGAGCCGGTCACCGGGCCCGGCGTGCACTTCGACCCCGACGCGTTCACCACCTGGTTCCTCGAACCGGCAACCCAGCAGGCGCTTGCCGGGCTCGCCACCGGCCGCTATGACAGCGGCGACCCCGACGACAGCGCCGCGCTGCGGGTGCAGGCACTGCTCACCAGCGCACTGCCCGACGACGTCTGGCGGCTCGGCGCCGGGGTGTCCGGCGTGGCGATCTGGCCCACCACCGACCCCGAGGGCGCCGCCACCGGTGACGGCGGCGGGATCGTCACCGTCCGCGTCCGCGGCGTCGAGCTCAGTGCGGGCCACCTGGCCGCCGCGGATCTCGTCCCGCAGCGCTACCGGCATCGCAGCGGCACCGTGTGGGCGACCGGGCACGACGCTGCCGCTATGGCGCTCGCCGCCGTCGCCGCCCGGATCAACGCCACCATCGACGCGTTCGCCGCAGCCCTCGGCCGCACCGCTGAAGGGGATCAGGTGACCGGTGTCCCGGTCAACCTGGTCACCGGGTGGGCGACCGCAACGGTGCATGTCGACCCGGACCTGCCCGACGCGCTCGTGGTCGTGGCCGTCGGCGACCCGCACGGCTACCAGACCGACATCGTCGGCGTCGATTTCAACGCCGGCACGGTCGGCGTCTGGACCGGCCAGGACCCCGACAACCGCGAGTGGACCGTCGTGCACCACCTGGCGCCCGACCAGGTCCGCCCGACCGCGCCGCCCCCGGCGGTCCCGCTGCCCGTCGGCTCGGACGGCAGCGCGACGCCGAACGGAGCCCGGTGGTGACCGCGCTGCCGCACCGGTCAGCTCGGTGCCAGCGGTGGGCGTCCGGGCGGCACCGATGGGTTCCCCGCCGCGACGGCGGCCTGGATACCCGCCGTTACACGATCGATGAGCTGGCCGAGGCCGAAGCACGGCAGTACACCGTGGCGCACCACTACACGGCGAGCTGGCCGGCCGCACGGCTGCGCTACGGGCTGCGGACCCGGGCCGACGGGCGGCTCTGCGGCGTGCTCGTGCTCGGGGTACCGATGCACCCGGCGGTGCTCACCCGCCCGTTCCCCGGCCTCGAGCCGTACCGGCAGTCCCTGGAATTGCAGCGCCTGGTGCTGGCCCCGGCGGTGCCGGCCAACGGCGAGTCGCACTTCACGATGACCGCGCTGCGGATGGCGGCGGCCGATCACGGGCTGCGGGGCGTCGTCGCGTTTGCGGACCCGATCCCCAGGGTGCGGCGCGACGCGTCCGGTCCTGTCCTGGTCACGCCCGGTCACGCCGGCTGTGTCTACCAGGCGTGCTCGGCGATCTACACCGGGCTGGCCACGCCCCGATCGCTGACCCTGCTGCCCGACGCGACCGCGCTGACCGCCAGAGCGATGGCGAAGGTCTGCACCGGCGAGCGGGGCGCCCGCGGGGTCATCGCGCGGCTCGTCGCGCTCGGCGCGCCACCGCCGGACGGCAGCCAGCCCCCGCGGGCATGGCTGCATGCCGCGCTCGCCGCGATCGGCGCGACCTCGGTGCGCCATCCTGGCAACCACCGCTACCTCATCCGGCTGGGCAGCCGCCGGCAGCGCCGCCGCACCATCGTCGGCCTGCCGGCGTGGCGCTATCCGAAACGCCACCAGCCAAGTCCGGCCATCGCCGACGCGCTGCACGCTGCGGCGCCGGCAGCTGGGACAGGACTGCGGCCATGACCATGTCCAGGGACGACGTCGTGACCGTTGCCGGGCTCCCGGGCTGGCGGGCGCTGCTGGTCGCGGACGCCGATGCCGGCGAGCCATGGGGTGATGCCCTGGCCCCCGCGCTGCTGATCGGTCGCGGCGGCAGGGTCCGCGCCGCGGCCGAGGTGTACCAGCCAGCCCACACCGGACGGTTGGCGCACGCCTGGCAGTACTTCTGCGACCACGACCTATTCTGCCGCTACCTGCGGCTGTGCCACGGCACCACCAGCATCGCCACGGCCAGCAGCCAGGACACCACCGCGCTCATCTTCGACACCACCGCCTACCGGGCTCACGCGGGCATCACCGGCGTGGCGGACCTGTCCGCCGAGCAGGCCGAGTGGCAGGCGTGGCTGGACGGTGACGTCTACGGCGTCGTCGTCCAGCAGCACATCCCTGCGGTCAGCTGCACCCACTGTGGACAGACAACGCCGGCGATGTGGACCGCTGTCGAGTCGTGCTGGGGCTACTTCGGCCGTGCCAGTGCCGAGGACGCAGCTGAACCCCTGCTGCGCGCCTGCACGGCGGTCTAGGCGCAGCGCACCTGCCGGCATACGCCGGGCCCGGGTCCGTTCGCGGACGGTCCCGGGCGCTTCGGCGTGCCCGCGACTTGGTGTCGGTCCGTGGGTCAACGGGCCGGCTGGGCCCGGGATGGCCCCAGCCGGTCCGCCGCCGCACGGGCGGAGAACAGGAGGGCCACATCGTGGCCAGACACCGCAACGCAGCTGAACGCGAGGCGTTCCTCGAGCAGGCCACGGCTGACTTCGAGGCCCGGCTCGCCCGGATGGCCGCGCAACCGGCGCAGTGGGTCGAGTTCATCGAGACCGTCGCCTTGTGGGGAGCCCGCTACAGCGCCCGCAACCAGTTGCTGCTGATGATGCAGGCAGCGCAGCGCGGGATGCAGCCCCGGTTCTTCCTGTCCTACGGCAAGAAGGACGGCAGCAGCGGCTGGCTCAAGCACGGCCGGCAGGTCCGCAAAGGCGAGACCGCGTTCCGGGTGTGGGCGGCGATCCGGCGCCAGCCCAGCGAGGAACAGGCCGCCGAGATGCAGGCAGCCGGGCGGCCGGTCCGCCGCGACCCGGACGGCCGTCCCGCCGTCCAAATCGTCGGATTCCGGCTCGAGTCGACGTTCGACATCTCCCAGACCGACGGGGCGCCGTTCACGGTGCCGACCGTGCAGCAGGTGCGCCGGCAGCGGCTCAGCGGCGCTGGCCTGCCGCACCTGCTGACCGGCGACGACCCGACCGGCGCGTTCGACGACCTGGTCCAACTGATCAAACACGAGGGCTACGGGTTCGACCTCGCCCCACCGGGCAGCCCGCATCTGGGTGCAGCCAACGGCGTCACCGTCGGCAGTCCCGTGATGCGCGTCCAGATCCGCGATGACGTCGACGCGGCCCACCGGGTCAAGACCACCGTGCACGAACTGGCGCACATCCGCTGCGGCCATCTCGGCAACGACCCGCAAGCCGTGGTCCAGCACCGCGGCCGGTGTGAGACCGAGGCCGAGTCGGTCGCGCACATCGTCTGCGCCGCCCTGGGCCTCGACACGTCCGCCTACTCCGACGCCTACGTCCTGGACTGGGCCGGCGGCGACATCGACCTGGTCAAGCAGACCGCGGACACCGTCCTGCGGGTGGCCAAAACGATCCTGCAAGACCTCGCCGGCGACACCGACACCGAGCCGGCCGACACCGGCCCGGCGCAGCACCCAGCCGAGCCGGTGCCCGCCGCCGCGGCGTGAAGGTGACGCCGCAGCACGACCGACCGTCCTGCGGACGGGCCCGATTCGGCCGCTGCCCGCTGCAAGCGCAGCAACCGTGTAACACCGCTCCGACGCGGACACCCGCCGCGACGCGAATCGCCCCCGAAGTCCGTGGCCTTGCCTGGCCGCGGCCGTCGGGACGGTACGCGCATCGGGTCAGCATGCCCCACGACGCCACCACCGGTCCGGGACATGCCGATCGGGCCCGGCGCCTGCCGAGTCCGACACCGCTCGACCATCGCCGTCCAACCGGTGGGGTCGGCATCCTAACCAGGAGTGCTCACATGCGCGACAAGTCGACAGTCCAACCGGTAACCGTGCTCACGGCCGGTAACGACGTCTATGTGTTCCCGGCCGGAGATGCCCGGATCGGTGCTCAGGCAACCGTGTGCGTAGCGGCCAATCTCGACGTGGAGCAGTTCACCATTCCGGAGATCAGCTTCGACGAGGCCGTGTGGCCGAGCCTGACCGGGGACGGCCACACGGTCATCGATTGCCGACCGGGGCAGCGGGTCAGCGCGACCGCCCTGCCGCAGTACACCGGGTTCGGCGTACAGCGGGGGGCCGACATGTGGACGATCGACACGGCCAAGGCGGACGTGCACGGCAATGCCCGGGTGCGGCTGCTGCCGCCCCTTGACTCAGGCTCGCAGCCGGTCACGTGGGAGGTGTCGGCGGGCACGTGGGTGCGGGTCCACGGCGGCCCGGCCGACGACCACCGGCGCGCCGCCGAGGCCGGCGTGGTGCAGCCGTGAGCTACACATTGGGCGCTTCGGGGTTGGGCGTGTCCGTGGACGTGGGGTTGATCCTGTGGGGCTGGCGCAGCACGCGGCTGAGTACCGGCGCGGCTGGCTACGCGCCGAGGCCGCGGCCAAGGCCGACGGGGAACGGCTGCGCGACACCGGCGGCGGGGTCCAGGCGTTCGCGCACTGGGCCGCGGCTCACCGGATGCTCAGCACTGCCGTGGGCATCGCGCTGCCCGGTACGCCGGACCAGCGGCGCGCGGCGGTGCGGGAGCAGCTGCTCACCCGGGCGTCGACAGCACTGCCGGAGCCGTCGGGCAGCGGCGTGCTCTGCCCCTGGTGCGGGCGGGGCCCCAACCCGAACACCGGCGACACGATCCAGCGCGACGAGTGGCCGGTCCAGTATCCGCGCACCCGGTGGCACGACAGCTGCCGGGCGGCCTACACCGAGGAGCAGGGAGGGACGCCGTGAGCGTGCAGTTCGCACAACAGCAGGCGTACACCGAGGTCGCGCACACCGCCGACGCCGACGTGAGCGGCGCGGAGCCGATCGAGGCCGGCGGCCGGCAGTTCAGCCCGATCCGGGTCACGGCCCACATCCGCTGGCGCACCCACGTCGGCTACGGGTGGGTCATCGAGCGGATCGAGATCAGCGGCCCCTGGCTGCCGGACGACGGCGGCACGGCGCCGAAGAGGTCCGGCCGGATCATCACCTGGCTGGTGTCGCCGCACCGGCGTGGGCGGCCGAATTCGCCCGCGGCTGCGTGCCCGGCTGGCAGCTCCCGGCGGAGGCGACCGAATGAGCGTGCAGGTGCCGCCGAGGCCCCCGCTGACCCCCTGCTACGTACCTGCGCGGCGGTCTTGCCGCACCACTGCCCGACCGGGCGCTTGAGGCGGCGCGTCATCACGTGGACCCGGGACAGCCGCATCGCAAGGAGGTCGTGGTCGTGCAACGCAATGTCGTACTGAGCCTCGGGATGGGGGTCGATTCAACCGGGATCTTGGTGCGCTGGCTGACCGATCCGACGAGCCGGGACTTTCCCCTGTCCGCGCTCACGGTATTGGTCAGCCAGGTAGGTGACGAGTATCCCGACACGTATCGCGACCTTGAAGAGGCAGTCCTGCCGATGGTCCGGGCACACCGGGTCAGAGTGGTGCAGGTGGCCCGCCCGGCGTTGACGATCGGGCGTGGCGGTCAGCGGTACGTCGTGCTCGATGACAGCACCAGCCCGGCACGGTTGGTGCGGTCCGGTCCTGTGCGGCTGTCGGACGAGCTCGCCCGCAACGGCACTGTGGCGCAGGTGTCAAACCGGCGGTGCAGCCTGCGCTGGAAGGGCGAGGTGCTCGACGCGTGGCTGGCCGACAACATGCCGCCGGGCTTCGTCCACGTCTTGGGCTACGACGCCGCTGAGCGCCGCCGCGCCGACCGGGACGCAGGCATTGTCCGCCATGGGCGCCAGCCCGACTATCCGTTACTGCGGTGGGGCTGGACCCGCGACACGACCCGCCAATTCCTGTACGACCTGACGGGGCGGTGGTGGAACCGGAGCTGTTGCTCGCACTGTCCGTTCAGGCATCGGCAGGCGGTCAGGCCGTGTGGGCGCAGCGCTGGCGTACCCATCCAGACGCTGGCGCGCTGGCCCTACGCATCGAGTACACGGCGCTGGCCCTCAACCCGCGAATGCGGCTGTTCGGTGCGAACAGCGGGTGGGGCCTCGCGGCGAAACACGATCTGACCACAGTCCTGGCCAGGGCTCGGGCACAGCTACAGGCGCAGCCGTGGTCGGTTTACGACGTGCGTCGCACGTTCACCGCACCCAACGCTGCGATGCGCGCCGTGCGCCCCCTGGCCAGCGGCTCCCGGGACCAGATGCATGCTGCCCTGCTGCGGCTCAGTCCTGGGCCGTTGCGCCCCGACGAGTTCGGGATCCGGCGCGTCTGGCTGCGCCAGGGTGGCACAGGCTTCCCGAGGGCCGAGCACCTGCTGGTCGCCGCACCGGGCGAGATCGCGGCCAAGCAACGTCGGTCGTTCGAGGCCACCTGGTCCTCGCTCACCGGCGACCAGCAAGCTGCACACTGCTTCGCTCCCTGACAACCGACACACCGCATGCAGGACCTACGAAGGCCTCGGCATGCGTTTCCCAGCCGACGAACCGGCATCGAACCGGGCCGCGGCTACCCCGCTGACGCGTACCTACGTGCGGCGCCCGGTCAACGGCCACCCGGCCGCGCTATCAGCACGGTCACCGCGACCGCTGTTGCCACTGCGCGCTGTGTACGGCCACTGCCGACGGCAGACGGCCGCGCGCGCCGTATCGGCCACCAGATTCACCACTGGACCCGTACCGCCAGGTCACGGACCTCGTGCGCCATCCGATCGGCCTCGCGACCTGACGGCCAACCGAAGGCCCGCCAGCAAATCGTCGTCTCACGAAGGAGCTCACCGTGTATGCATCTGTCGAAGTGACCGCCGCGACAGTGGAACAATCCATACCCACCGGCCGGGGTGCCGACGCCCGTCTGATTCGCGTCCGCGCCACCGTCGATCCTGGCGCCGGCTCAGTCACGATCACTGGACTACCGGCAAACAGCGTTCACCTGACCCGCGATCGGCTGTATGCCGCCACGGTCAACGCGGGGCTGTCATGGCCGACACAATCGGTCCGGCTCGAGGTGCTGCCCGCCGGTCTGCTGTCCGGCGACAGCGGTGTCGACCTGGCCCTCGCCGTCGCGCTGCTGGCCGTCACCGGTCAGGCGCCGGCCGAGGTCCTCCGGGAGTCGGTGGTGGTCGGTGAGCTCGGGCTGGACGGCAGCGTCCGCACGCCGCGGGCCATGTCGCAGCGGCTGGCCGCCGTCGCCGCCGCGGGGTGCCGGCTCGCCTGGGTCCCCGCCGGGAGTCGCGAGCTGGCAGTCGCTGAACCCGCTGTCGCTGCTCGGCTGGTCCATCATCTGCGGGAGCTGGTCACGGCGCTGCATGCCGCAGCACCTGGCAGTTGCAGCGGGTGGCCGAGCCCGGGTGTGCCGATCGGTGAGCTGGCCGATGTGTCCGCTGACCAGCGGCAGGTCCGCCTGCTGGAGGTGGCCGCCGCGGGCGGGCATCATCTGGCGATGATCGGCCCGGCGGGCATGGGGGCAGACGTATTGGCGCGGTGCCTGCCCAGCCTGCTGCCGGACCTTGGCGTGGACGCCGGGCGGGAGGTCGCCGAGCTGTACCGGATGGCCGGGCTCATTCCCGATCACGTGGAGGCGCTGCGCCGGCCGCCGTGGCAGGCGCCGCACGCGACCGCGACCATCCCCGCACTGATCGGCAGCCCACGACGGCCGGGGGCGGTCAGCCTCGCCCATCACGGGTTGCTGTTCCTGGACGACGCCGCCCGCCTCGGCACGCGGACCCTGGAGGCCCTGCGCCAGCCACTGGACACACGCCAGATCGCGCTGACCGGCATGTCCAGGACCGTGACCTATCCCGCCGCGGCACAGCTCATCCTGGCCGCGCGTCACTGCCCCTGCAACAAACCCGGCTTCTGTGCCTGCACGCCGGCGCGACGGCGCCGGTATCTCAGCCGGCTGCGCCCGCTGCTGGCCCGGGTCGAGATCCGGGCGAGCCTCCCACCGACACCATACGAACCCGCAACCACGGCCTGGCGCCCAGAGCCGTCGACGATCGTCGCTGCCCGTGTCGCCGCCGCGCGGGCCGCCGCAGCCGCCCGATGGGCCGAACGCTCCGCTGCCACCGCGCCCGCCGTCACCAACCACACCGTGCCCGACGACGTCGTCCGCCGCAGCATCGCCTGGCTGGCCCCGGCCAGCCGCACCATGCTGCACGCGGCGCTTGAGACGGGCACGGTGAGCGTCCGCGGGGCAACGCGCGTCGTTCGGCTGGCGTGGACGATGGCCGACCTGGCCGGCCACGACCATCCGGACCGTAGCGACATCGCCGAAGCCGTGGCGCTGGCAATGCCGGAGCACGCCTGACAGCGGCATCGGCAGAGCCGCCGCAGGGCGTAGTGCTGCATTACCGGTGTATTCGGACGGTGTCTGTCGGGGATGCCGCAGACACGTGGCCACGGTCCCGCGGGTGCGCCCCGTTGCGGGCCGTCGCTGCCCTGCCGCGCTTGTACCGTCCCGGGCCTCGCCCGGCAAGGCACGCCGGCCAGCCACCCACCGGCATCACGGTAGCGGCGGACGCGTGGCCGGTCAGCACCACGGCCGACGGCCTTGCCTGGCCATGGCCGTCGGGCCGGTCCGCGCATCGGGTCAGCACGGCCCGGCCCGGCGCGATCACCGCGGGCCCGGTCGTCCCGTGCCGAGCGGCCCGTGGACGCCACGTCGCCAGCCGCTCGCGCATCTGTCGTTGCGAAGGAGTGTTCCGTCGATGTCCGATGTTTCCGCACCACAGGTCTTGCGCGGCCCGGAGGACCTGTTGGGCATGGTGCCCTACCTGGTCGGCTACCACCCCGCCGACAGCATCGTCGTGCTGTACGTGCAGTCGGGCAGCCGGGTCCGGGCGGTCCACGTCTTGTCGTTGGCCGCCCCGGCTGTGCGCGCCGTCGACGAGGTGCTCGACGCCGCCCGGCGGACGGGGGCCGAGTGCGTCCTGGTCGTCGGGTACGGGCCGCTGCCGGCCGCGAGCACGGTCAAGGCGCTCATCGCGGGTGTCACCGCATCGGTGCCGGTCGGCTATTCGTGTTTCGTCGCCGACGGCCGCTACTACTGCCTGAAGCCCGGCTGTGGCTGCATGGCGGTCACCGGGATTCCGTTCGACCCGCGGGCCACTGCGGTCGCTGCTGCCGCTGCTGTCCGCGGCGACGTGGCCTTGCCCTCCCGGGAGGCGATGCTGGCGCTGACCGCACCCGATCCTGCGGCCCACATCGTGGTGCGTATGGCGATCCGCCGCACGCTGCGGCAGGCGCTGGCCGACGACACACGGCCCGGTCCTGCCGATGCCGACCTGCGCCTCCACGAGTTGCTGGACCTGGCCCGGGCGGACCGGCGCCTCACCGACGGGCAGGTGGCCCGCCTCGCGGTGCTGCTCGACGACTGCACGGTGCACCGCGCGGCCTGGTACGGCACCGATCAGGAGATGTGGCAGCGCAACCTGTGGCTGGATCTCACCCGCCGCGTTCCGGACCGCTATGTTGCCGTGCCGGCCGCGCTGGCGGCGTGGTGCGCCTGGCGGCGCGGCGAGGCCCACCTCGCCTTCGCCGCCGCCCGGCGGTCCCTTGAAGCCGACCCGGGCAACCGGCTGGCCGCCATGATCTGCACCGCGATCCACGCCAAACTGCCCCCGACCGTCGTGGCTGAATGGCCGCCCGCCGCCGGCCACGACCACCTGCTCTCGTCGGTGCGGTAGCGCCCCTCCATGCGCTCGAGGGCCCGGCCGCCGCGGTGGCCGGGCCCGGTCGGGCGGCATCCGACGGCGGGTGCGCGCCGATGCGCACGGGCGATGCCGGCTTTCCCGGCCTGCCGAGCGCGGGGCACGCCTCGCCGCCGCACGCCGGCCGCCGTCGGCGCCGGCCGCGGTTCGCTCGTGTGCCGCGCCGGGTCCCTGCCCGGTGACGCAGCCAAGCAGCCGTTCCAGGCGGCCGTGACGGGCTGCCGCTGCCCGGACGCCTGTGGCCGACCGGCCACAGGCGGGCCGCAGCTCACCACCAACACCTCCAGGCAATCGATCAGTGTCAACGTTGATGAGGGAGTGCCCGATCATGACGAACGCTTCCAAGCCGCAGCTGCGCAGCCCGCACGACGTGCTGGGCACCGTGCCGTATCTGCTCGGCTATCACCCCGCCGACAGCATCGTGACCCTCTACGTGGCATCGTCCGGGCGGGTGCTGGCGTGCACCAACATCGCTTTGCACGTCCCGACATCCGACGCCGTCGACAAGATCCGCGACTTCGCCAGCCGCGCGGACGCCGAACTCGTGTTCATCGTCGGCTACGGTCCGCTGACCGAGGCATGCGCCGTCACCGCGGTCGCCGACGAGGTGGACCGGCACGTCCCGGTCGGGGTGACCTGGCTGGTATCCGCCGGCTACTACCACTGCCTGGTCCGCGGCTGCGGCTGCGGCGCGCTGGGCGGCGTCCCGTTCGACCCCCGGGCCACCGAGGTCGCCGCCCAAGCCGCCGTACGCGGCGAGGTGGCCTTGCCCTCCCGTGACGACCTGCTGGCCCTGGTCGACCCTGACCCCACCGCGCAGGCCGCCGTCGACCAAGCCATCCAGCGCATGCCCACCCTGCACAGCTGGACTGCGGCCGACCTCAACGAGCTGCTGGAACGGGCGATGCTCGACCAGCGCCTCACCGACAACGAGGCCGCCCGCATGGGACTGCTGTTGCAGCACATCCCGCTGCGCGACGCCGCCTGGGAAGCCACCAGCCGGGAAATGTGGCAGCGGAATCTCTGGCTGGACCTGACCCGCCGACTGCCGCAACGGTATGTGCCGGCCCCCGCGGCGCTGGCGGCGTGGTGCGCGTGGATGCGCGGCGAGAACCCGCTCGCGCTCGCCGCAGCCCGCCGCGCCCGCCGAGCGGACCCGTCGTACTCGATGCTGCAGCTGGTCGTCACGTCGATCCTGTCCAACATTCCCCCCTCACAGCTCGTCCCGGTGTGGCCGATGCCCCACGAGCCGCACGACGCCGATCAGGCGTGAGCCGGCTGCACCAGCCGGTGCCGAGGCTGGACGTTCTCGTGCCGTATCGGCGAACCCGCCGGGTCTGATCCAACCGACATTCGCACCCCCTGCTGGCGGCCGGACCCGCCATCCGTCGCAGGCCCAGCCGCGACGGATGGCCGGGGGATCACCCTCATGATTCTCAATCCGCCGGAAGGGGGCATGCAGGAAGCGAGGAACCACGATGGCATCACCCACATTGCCGAGCCTGACGCCGACCGTGCCGCCCCATGACGATCGGGGAACGTTCGTCGTCATCGCCGGATCGTCCTACGTCGCCTACACCGTCCACGGCGAGCCCGCGCATCTGGCCCGCTGCGCGCCCAACCCGGACGGGTCGAGGACCCTGCACCACGTCGGTGAACCGTTCGCCCGGCTCGACCTCGCCGTCGACGGCGGCCGGTGGCGAGCCGACCGCGAGGCCTACGCCGCCACCGCCGAGCACGAGTGCCGCCGCTGCGGCACCCCCATCCTCTGCATCGGCGGCGCCTGGGTGTCCGTGGACTACACGACGACCGCCGGCGGGCTCAGCATCTGCCCACCGAACCCGGACGCAGTACAGGTCGGCGTCCACCAGCCCAGACGGCGCCGTCGCTCATGACCGCACGGCCGACACCGTCCGGCGCGG
The DNA here is from genome assembly GCF_050942935.1 of Dactylosporangium sp. CA-233914. NCBI lineage: Bacteria > Bacillati > Actinomycetota > Actinomycetes > Micromonosporales > Micromonosporaceae > Dactylosporangium > Dactylosporangium sp. CA-233914. The sequence continues at coordinate 203,122 of NZ_CP192030.1, forward strand.
ATGACGCATCGCAGCCCACGCACGAGCTGGCAGCGCACACCCGCACCCAGGCAACCGACCACGCCCCCGCGCCGGCCGCCAGCCCTCCCGCAGTGCGGCGCACCTTCCGGGTAACCGCCACCGTCACCGTGGACGCCGCCTTCGACCTGCGCGACCCGTTCGCCCGCTACGGGGTCTTCCAGGCCCTGGTCGACCAACTCGCCGCGACGCCCATGCACATCGACACGCCCAAGGGGCACGCGACCGCGCAGGTGCGGCTCGTCACGGCCGAGTCCTGACCCGTCGCGGCTGCCCGATGCTGCGGCCGGCGACCGTCGCCAGCCCGGTGCGGCATGGTGAGCCCCGACGCCAGGCGGGGCCGGTTCGGGCGCGGCGGTGCAGGCCGTCGCTGCCCTGCCGCGCTTGTACCGTCCCGCCCTTGCCGGGCAAGGCGCGCCGGCACACCGCCAGGCGCACACCACACGAGCCCACGGGCGTCACATCCGGCGGGCCGGCCGGGCGGCCCTGCCTGGCTGCGCTCGTGGGGACGGTCCACGCCTCGGGTCAGCGCGGCCCACCGACACGACCAAGCACGGGCCGCCCAATGCACTGCCCGCCGGACGACCGGCTCGCCGTCGCTGCCCGCCCGGGCCTCATCCAGAGGAGCACCTGTAATGCACAAGGCAACCACGCCGCTGCGGCTGCGCAGCCGCGAGGACTTCCTGGGCATGCTGCCCTACCTGCTGCAGTACCACCCGTCCGACAGCGTCGTCCTCGTCCATCTCACCGCGTCGGGCCGGGTGGCCACCTACGCCGATGTCGCACTGGGCACCCCACCGGCCATCGTCGCCGACAGCGTCCAGCAGGCGCTCGCCCACACGCCCACCGCCACCGTCATGATCATCGGGTATGGGCCGGTGACCGCCGCCGATGACGTCGCCGCGATCGCCGAAGCGGTCGACCGCCACGTGCTGGTCGGCGCCGCCGGCATCGTCTGCGGCGAAGCGTTCTACTGCCTCACGCCCGGCTGCGACTGCGACGCGGTCACCGGAGTCCCGTTCGACCCACGCTCGACCGCGATCGCTGCCGCGGCGACGCTCCGCGGCGACGTGGCGTTGCCGTCGCGCGCCGACCTGCTGGCCCTGGCCGAGCCCGACCCCGCCGCCCAGGCCGGTGTCGCGGCGGCCATCGCCCGGATCCCGGTCGGCGACCAGCCGACCCGCGCCGAGCTCGACGCGCTGCTGGAACGGGCGATGCTCGACCAGCGGCTCACCGACGACGGGGCCGCCCGCATGGCCTGGCTGCTGCAGCAGGTACCGCTGCGCGATGCGGCCTGGAACGCGACCAGCCACCAGATGTGGCAGCGCAACCTGTGGCTGGACCTGACCCGCCGTGTTCCCGACGCCTACGTGAGCGCCCCGGCCGCGCTCGCGGCGTGGTGCGCCTGGATGCGCGGCGAGACCACCCTAGCCCTGGCCTCGGCCCGCCGCGCCGCCACGGTCAACCTGAACAACCCGATGCTGCGGATCATCGTCGCCTCGATCCGGGCGAACATCCCCGCGGACCAGGTGGTCCCGGTGTGGCAGCTGACCGACGAGTCGCGCAGCGGACGCCCGGCATGACCCGCGCTGCGAACACGCCCCGCCGCCACGGCGGTGCGATCGCTGCAGCTGCCGGCTCCCCGGCCGGCTTCGGCGGCGCCGTCGTGCTGGCCACCGCCGACGACACCATCCGGACCCGGGTCCGCCGGTGCGCCGCCGAGGCCGGCGTCTACCTGGCCGACTATCACGACATCGGCCCCGTCCGGCACGCACAGCACACAGCGCTGCTGCTGCTCGGCGCCGACCTGGCCGCCACGGCCGCCAGCCACGCCTCGTCGCCGACCGGCCGGACCGTGGTCATCGCGCCACGCCGGGCCGACGACGACGCGTTCGCCGCTGCGGCAGCGCTGCACGCCACCCTGATCTCCCTGCGCTCGGGCGACGTCGCGTGGCTGAGCGACCAGCTGCGGACGGCCGCGGCTGCCGTCCTCGACAGACTGACCGGTGCCGGGTTCCGGATCGGATACACCGACCACGACCTCGGCCGCCGCTTCGGTCACCTGCCCGGCATCGAGGTGAGCCGGTGGCGTCAGCACAAACGGCAGGCCGTCCATGTCAGCCTCGAATCCGTCGCCCGCGACGCAGAAACGGCCGGAGACACGTCCACAGTGGACCGAAGCAACTACCGGACGCTGCGCCGGCGCTACCCCAACCTGTGGACAGACCTCCGCTCCGCCGACGGCACCGCGCTGGGCGCGTTCGTCACCGACCTGCCACCCGAGATCGTCGACCTGCTCTGCACGCTGCGCCAGGACCACCCAGTACTCGACGAGGCCGACCTCGCCGACCTCGAGCGGCGCGACGTGCGCGCATCGTGGCGGCAGACGGCCCGCGTCGACGTGTACCGGATGCTCGGCGGCACCAGCCGACAGGTGTGCGACGGCCTCGACAGCCGCACCGTTGACCGACTGTGGTGGGCCGTCGTCCGCGGCACCGGCGCCTGGCCCGACCACGACGGACACCAGGTCCGCTGGGACTACGACCGCCTCGTTCCGGCGTTCGCCGCCGCGCTGTTGTCCGCCCGCCGACGCACCCGCCTGCCGAACCGCCAGTACGCGATCGACCAGGCCAGCGAGCGCGGCCGCGGGCAAGCCCGCTGGCGGGTCATCTGCACCGGGTCGGTAGTCGCGGTGACGGATGACCGCCACGCGGCCTGTTTCGCCGCCTGGGTCCATCACCGCTCGACCAGGCTGCGGACAACGCCCGGCCCCCGACTCGCCCCGGCCACGTCGTAGCGGCGGCCGCGCCGAAACGCACACAGCGACGATGCGACCCGGCTTCCGGCCGCGTTCGGCGGGCCGGTGTGCTGCGGCACAGGCCAGCCCCCTCCGGGCCCCGCCCAAGCGGGCCTGCCGCGCGTATCGCCGCAGCAACGCTCGTTGTCGCCGTCACCACCGATCCGGCGGCGGTCTTCCGGTTCAAGCCGTCGGCGAGGGTCGCCGTCGGCCTGCCCGTCGAATCTCAGCATCACCTTCGTCCAGCACTCGCATCCATTGCGGCGGGCCGCGCACCTGCCGGCGCCGCTTCTGCCTTGCCGGCGCTGAATACCGCTCGGCCGTCACTGGCACGCCCTGAGGTAGCAGCCCTGCCGGGCAACGGGCACGTCGCTAAAGCCCCGCGTCGGCGGCCGTCCAGGCAGCCCAACCGCCGAGACGTGCGCGCGGCCCCCGACCCATCGCAGCCGTCCGCCGCCCGGGCCCGGGTCACGGCATTCCTCCCATCGCTCCAGCCAGACCAGCGGAAAGGAACCCGCATCATGCCCAGCAGACCGACCGTCCGCCGACGCTCCCGCGCCACCACGGTCACGACCCCCTCCGGCAACGCCGAGTTCCGCGTCGACCCAGCCGCCCGTGACCGCCTCGTGGACCGGCTCGTCGCTGACGCGCTGCGCAACGGCGGCACCCCGACGCCGGACCGCAGCAGCGAAGGCTACGTGCGCACCCCACAGGACCTGGCCGACGAGCTGTGCAACGTGCCCTACACCGACCTGCGGTTCCTGCCCGCCGGCGCGCGGGTGCTGGAACCGTCCGCTGGCGACGGCGCGCTCGTCGCGGCGATCCTGCGCGCCAACCCGCGCGTGCGGGTGGTCGCGATCGAGCCGAACCCGGTCCGGGCCGCGGTCTGCGCCGCCGACCACCCGGGACCCGACTCGCCGGTGGAACTGCACCAGTCCACGTTCGAGCAGTACGCGGCCACCGCCGCCACGCAGCACACCCTGTTCGACGCCATCGTGATGAACCCGCCGTTCGCGCTGCCCGACTCGCCGAACCTGTGGTTCGAGCACCTGCGGCAGGCCTGGCACCTGCTGCGCCGCGGTGGCTGGCTCGTCGCTGTCGTGCCGGCCAGCCTCGCCTACCGCGGCGACACGCTGCACCGCGACGCCCGGCTCTTCATCGACCACCACGGCAGCCACGAACCGCTGCCCGCCGACGCGTTCGCCGAATCCGGGTCCGACTTCGCGTGCCGCGTCGTGCGGCTGACCAAGCCGATGCGCACCGACGCACCCGAATACCTGCTGACAGTGCCGCAACAGCCGCCAGTGCCGGTCGACACACCCCAGTTCACCGCCGCGGCGGCCGTGTCGATGCCGGTGCAGGTGCGCTACGACAGCTGGACCGGGCGGGACCGCATCCTGCGCTACCAGGGCCGATGCGCGCAGTGCCGGTGGCTGCTGTGGGGCTTCGACGACGGCGACAACGACCCCCGCGGTGTGCTCGGCCCATTCAGCGCGGGGCTCAGCCTCGACCCGGGCGAGTGCGGGCTGGCCGGGCCCGAGATCGGGCTGTGCCCCGGCTGCGCCAGCACCGGCGAACGCTACCGCTCCGCCTATCGGCGCGCCCGCCAGCACTGGAGCACCCCGAAACCGTAGCGACCGACCAGAGCTGATCCCGGCCTGCGGTGCCGGCCGGGTGCGGTTGCTGGCCGCCGATCCTGGCCGACCGCGGCTGGTCCCGCAAGACCCACCCGGTCACCCGCCGCCGGTTGTGCAGCCGCGACGGCGGGTGGGTCTTGACGGGCCGGCGCCGATCGGCCGGCCCGGGCGGATCGGGCCAGCACCGCCCACCGGCCGCGCACCCCGCGGCACGGGCGGTGACCACATTTTCCAGCTCCCCTTCTTTTGGAGGAAGCATCGTGAGCACAGCAGTCCTGCCCGCCCCGCCGCTGGACAACAGCGACGTCGACGCGCCGCCCACCGCCGACCTGCTCGAGATCGGCGAGCCGTCCGAGACCGCCGCCGACATCGAGGAGTTCGAGCCGACGGAGAACCTGGAGCAGACCGAGGACAGCCGGGCCGGCGAGGAACCCCGTGGCGGCGCCTCCGTACTGCCGAAGCTCGTCGCGGAGTACCTCGACGCGCGTGAGCTGCTCGACGACCCCAACAACCTGCGCAAGAACCTGCGCGAAAGCCTCGGTCTCACCCCGGAGCCGCTGTCCGACGACGACCCCGACTTCGACGAACTGCGCACGCTCGTCGACGGCGACCTGGAGCAGTTGCCGGCCGGTGTGCGGCAGCTGGCCGAGCTCAAGGCGTCGATCGAGGAGGTCGGCGTGCTCCAGCCGTTGGTGGTGATCCCGGCACCCGGCCGCGACGGCGCCTGGCAGATCGTCATCGGTCACCGGCGCAAGTACGCGTCGATCCTGGTGAAGAAGTTCCAGGTACCGTGCCTGCTGGCCACCGACTATGACGAGGCGAAGCGGATCGTGGCCCAGCTGGTGGAGAACGTCCACCGCGTCGGCCTCACCGCCTCCGAGGAGGCGGAAGCCTTCGAGCAGCTCACGCTGCTGGCCTGGTCGACCGAGCGGATCGCCAAGCTGCGCGGTGTGCCGGAGAAGACGGTGGTGCACACGCTCAAGCTGCGCAACCTGCCCGCGGCCGTGACCGCCAAGGTCGACGCCGGCCAGCTCACCCTGGCCGAGGCGGCCGATCTCGAGCAGCTCGCCGACGACCCGAAGGCCACCGAGCGGGTACTCATGGCCGAGTCGGGCTGGAAGTTCCGCCAGGCGCTGGCCGGCGAGCTGGCCAGGCGCGCGGCCGACCGGGCCAAGGAACTGGCCAAGGCGCAGCTGGTGGTCGACGGGGTGAAGGTCACCGCCAAACCGGCCGGGTTCGGCTACACCGGCACCGCCGTCGACGCCCGGCAGCTCGTCGACGGCGACGGCAAGCGGATCGACCCGCAGGTGGCGCGGACCCTGCCGGGGTTCGCCGCGTTCGTGGAGAAGGTCGGCAACACCGCCAACACGGTGGTGTACTGCAAGGACCCCGACGCCTACGGCTACAGGAAGGTGGAGCGCACGTACGGCCGGCAGCTGTCCGACGAGGAAGTCGCCGAAAAGCTGGAGCGTGAGCGCGTCCAGGCCGAGTACCTCGCTGCGCTCGATGTCGCCAAGGGCGTGCGCCGGGAGTTCATCACGACCACCTATGGGCCGGCGAAGGCGGCGAAGCGGCTGTTCGTCGCCGCGTTGCGCCAGGCCGTGACCGGGGCGCGGCGCATCAGGCTCGGCGACGTCGACGGGCTCTACGGCGCGCTGGGCGGGGTCGGCGACGACGTGCTGGCCACCGCCGGTGAGGACCGGCTGCGCCGGTGCCTGGTCGCGAAGTGGATCTGCGGCCAGGAGCGCAACGTCGGACTGGCCGCCACGGACGGCGCGTGGGGCTTGGACCGTGCAGCGATCACGGAGTGGTACGCACAGCTCGTCGCCGACGGCTACCCCCTCGCCGAGGCCGAGACCACGCTGCTGGAGTCCCTCACCCAGGAGGAGGACCCCGACGACGAGGACGAGGACGAAGACCCCGACGCCGAGGGCATCGACGACGTCGGCGACGGGGCGGACGACGAGGGCGAGGGCGGCGACGGCTCCACGGCCGACGAGGACGAGGACCTCGCCGACGCCGCCGGCGACATCGCACTGGAGATGACCGCCGCCAGCTCCGGCCAGCCGGAAGTCCCGGACGAGGCGCCCGACCTCGACACCATGGCCGACGAGGGTGCCGACGAGGACATCCCGGCAGACCTCGACGGCCTCGACGAACAGGACGGAGAGCTGGCGGGCGCGGCGCTGGTCGGCGTCGGCTGACGTCCGATTCGCTGCCGACCGGCGACGGCGGGAGCACCTGCACACAGCAGGAGCTCCCGCCGTCGCTGCGTCTTCGCGGAGCCTGACATGACTCTCACGCTGACTGACCTGTTCTGCGGTGCTGGCGGCTCGTCGTCGGGTGCGGAGCTGGTGCACGGGGTGCTGACCGTGATGGCCGCCAACCACTGGCAGCGTGCCATCGACACCCATCAGCACAACCTGCCGCACGCCGGCCACGACTGCGCCGACATCTCTCAGGTCGACCCGCGCCGCTACCCGGCCACTGACCTGCTGTGGGTGTCCCCGGAATGCACGAACCACTCCCAGGCGAAAGGCATCCGGGCCGCCGACCGCATCCCCGACCTGTTCGGCCAGACCCTGCCCGCCGACGCCGCCGAGCGCTCCCGGGCCACCATGTGGGACGCCGTGCGGTTCGTGGAGGCCAAGCTCCTGGCCCGCCGGCCCTACCTTGGCTTCGTCGTCGAAAACGTCGTCGAGGTCGTCAAATGGCTGCCCTACCGGGCGTGGCGCATCGCCCTGGAAGACCTCGGCTACTGCCTGCACACCGTCTACCTCAACTCGATGTTCGCGCAGGCCGGCGGGCCCGGCGCACCGCAGTCGAGGGATCGCTGGTACACGATTGGGCACCTGGCCAGCCTCGGCCGTTGCCCGGACCTGCGCCGCTGGACCCGCCCGGACGCCACCTGCGAACGGTGCGGGATCACCCAGAAGCCGATCCAGGCGTGGAAGCATCCCGACCGGCCCTGGGGCCGCTACGGCAGCCACGGCCAGTACGTGTGGGCCTGCCCCACACCCGGCTGCCGCGGCCACCGCGTCTACCCGCAGGTGCTGCCCGCAGCGGCCGCGATCGACTGGAGCCTCACCGGCACCCGCATCGCCGACCGCACCACCCCCCTCGCAGTCAAGACGATGGCCCGCATCGAGGCCGGGCTCGCCCGATATGCCCGGCCGCTCATGGTGCCCACCGGGGGCACATGGCGCACCACCGCCGCACCGGTGGACAGCCCGATGCCCACCCGCACCACCCGCGACAACGACGCCGTGGCCATCCCGCCAATCCCCGGCCAGCAATCACTGGGCGTGGCGGTGCCGCCGCTGGTGGTCGGCCTCGAGGGCCGGGCCACCGTCGCGCACGTGCGGCCCGTCGACCGGCCGCTGCGTGCGCAGACCGGCCGGCACCAGGACGCCCTCGTGATCCCGATGCGCAACCACGGCGTCGCCCGCCCGGCCAGCAGCGCTGCCCTGCCGACGGTCACCGCCGCCGGCAACCATCACGGCCTGCTCACGTGGCCCGAGCTGCTCGTCCCGTACTACGGCACCGGCGTGGCCCGGCCCGCCGATCACCCGATGGGCACCCTGTCCACAGTGGACCGTTTCGGAGTGCTCACCGGCGGTGCGGCGGCGTCGCTGTCACCGCTGGACTGCTTCTTCCGGATGCTCGCCCTGCACGAGATCCAGCTCGGGATGGCGTTCGCACCCGAGTACGTCATCCTCGGCACCCGCCGCGAACAGGTCCGCCAGGCCGGCAATGCGGTTACCCCACCGGCCGCCCGGGACCTCATCGCCGCACTTGTCGAAACCATCACCGGCCAGACCCCGCAGATCCACGACCACAGCCGCGACCTCGTTGGAGCGACCGCATGACCAGCACTGCATCCGAGGACCCGCAGGGCGGGCGTCATCCCGACACCTGCATCGTCGACGAGCTCACCGCCTACCTCAACAGCACCACCGACCCGTCCGGCGCCGACGTGGCCGCACTGCTGTCCCAGCTCATCACCGGCAGCGGCCGTCCCCTGCTCAACGAGACGTGGGACTTCACCGCCGAGGTGAGCGAGGACCGGCACGGGCTGCTCACCGGCACCGTCACCGCCGGGCCCTACACCATCCGCGTCACGCAGCCGATCACCGGCACCGGCGACCTGCACGTCGCCATCACCAGCGCCGCCACCGACGCCGAACGCGATGACTGGGGCCTCGCGGTCACCGTCGACGACCGGCCCGTCCTCGACCCGATGACCTGCACCTGGCGCAGCACCGTCCCACCCGACCTCCAACTCACCGAGGAGACCCGCCGATGACCCGCAGCACCCAGACCGACGCGTGGCGGCTGATCCGCGCCTGCGCCGACGTCACCGCCGGCCGGCTGACTGGCCGCTGCCTGCGCGCCGTCTACCCGGCGCCGATCCCACCCGGCGCTCTCGCCCCGGATGCCGCCCGCCAGCTGCGCGACAATATCTACCGCACCGGCGACACACCGGCCGGGCCGGACAGCATCTGGTACGTCGTGTCCAGCGACGCCACGCCGGTCGCCTGGCTCACCCGGAACGCCACCGTCATCACCCCACCGGCCGACCTGACCAGCTACCAGCTGGACCACCAGACCAAGGCCGTCGCAGCGCTGTCCCGGCTGACCCGCCGCGCGCTGCAGGAACTCGCCGTGCTGCGCGACGTGCGCGAGGGACGCGTTCACGACCAGTCGCCCTACCCGGTCCCCAGCCCGCTGGACCCGTTCGACACGCGTGTGCTGGCCGCCGACCCCGCGGACCCGACGCTGACGTTCTGGACGCCCATCAGCGCCGACCTGGACACGTCCCGCACGCACCTCGCCGAGCTCACCGGCGTACCCGCCGGGGTCGAGCCGCTCGTCGTGGACGCCTTCGGCTACGGCGACTACGGCCGTCACCGCGAGGTGTTCGACCTGCCGGTGCTGTGCACGATCGAACGGCTCGCCGCCAAGCAGCACCTGCCGGCCGACGTGATCGGCGACTGGCTCGACCTCGCCGGCGCTTCCCGCGGCAACCCCAGCCCGGAGCAGATCGAGGCCGCGTTCGCCGACGCGTTCGCCGGGATCCACGACACCCGCCGCGGCTTCGCCGAAGCCGAACGCGACCGGCGCGGGTGGACCACCGCCCTTGACACCGCCGGGATCCCCGCCCGCTTCTTCCACCTCGACGCGTTCACCAACGATCTGTTTGGCGCCGACGTGCACGAGGTCCGCCTCCGCGACGGCCGCATCGCCGTCTTCCGCCGACCCTGACCCGGCCTCCACAGCCTGTTCGCTTCGGCCCCCGGCCGACGTTCGGCGAGTCCCCGACCGGCTGCGACCGGTCACATCCCCGGTGAGCCCAGCGCCGCACCGACGCTGCGCGACCCCACGTGCTGCCAGGAGAACGCCATGCCCGTCCCGACCGACACCGCCTACCGCGTGCGGCGACCGCTCACCGCCGCCGAGCTCGACACCATCCGGGGCCGCATCGACGCCGCCACCGACACCACCACCCTGCTCGCGGCCAGCGTCATCGGCGTGTTCGACGCGCTGCTGGCCGACCTCGGCCAGAGCTACCCCGGCACCGGCACCACCCCGCAGCAGCGGATCGATCCCAGCCAGTACGCGATACCGCAGATGCAATGGACCGCGATCGCCGACGCGGTCACCAACCGCGCCCACGCCTGGGGTGGCGGCATCGCCATCGGACTGGACCTGGTCAACCTCATGCCCTCCGCCTACGACGACCCCACCGTCCCGGCACCGCAACTGAGCGACCAGGACCACCGCCCCCAGGTGTACCGGCTGGAGGTCAGCCGCGAGGCCGCCGACGAGATCGCTGCCTGCGAAACCCACCTGCAGCGTCTCGCCACGTTCTACGGGCCCAGCTCCGGCACCTACCAGCAGGCGCTGTCCAGCTGGCACCGCCAGCTCGCCGCCCTGTTCGCCACCAGCCTCGGCGCCACCAGCGTCGTGCACCGCGACGGACCACTGTCGCTGCACGTGACCACCGGCAGCGGCCTCGTGTTCGGCGTCATCTTCCACGGCGAGCGCCGCACCTGCCTCGCCCCCGGCTGCCACGCCGAAACATCCGGCCGCACCAGCACGGACGACCCCGTCGTGTGGCAGCCCCGCTACGACGGCGCGACCGTCCTCGACCACCCACACATCCCCAGCTACCCGCTGGACGCACCGCAGCCCGGCACCTGGTCCCTGCACTCCTAACCCCGCCGGTCCCGCCATCCCGGCCCTGACAGCCGGTCCTGACACAACACGACCTTCGTGGAGGCACACATGGGCTACACACACTCGTGGCGCTGCCAGCCCGGCAGCGGCTGGTACGCCGCAATCTGGCCGCAGCTGTTCGCCGACACCCGCAGCATCCTGGATACCGTCACCGCGGCCGGGACGCGCCTGACCGGACCCGACGGCACCGGCACGCCGTGGCTCGACCCGGCCACTGGCGTCGCCTTCAACGGCGTCGTCGGCCAGGCCTGCGACACGTTCCGCCTCGACAGCCCCGGCCCCGACCGGCCGCAGTGGCGCTTCTGCAAAACCGACGCGGAGCCCTATGACCTGGCCGTGACCGCTGTTTTGCTACGTGCCCACCTGCTACTGCCCAGCAGCTTCCACATCGGCAGCGAGGGCAGCTGGGACGCCGACTGGGAACCCGCCCGCGACCTCGTCTGGCGGGTGTTCCGCCTCGCGATCCTGGCCGACCCGCTGGTCGACACCACCGAAGGCATGTTCTGAGCCGACGCCACGGATTCGCACCGAAACATCTCCTCCCCAGCAGCCGCGCGGCCGTGGCTGCTCGGGCCCGGACCGCAGTCGCGGTGCCGACTTGATCCTCCCAGGAGCCGTCATGACCACCTCCGAGAGCTGGCCGATTCCCGGCCACGACCCCGACACTGACGCTGTCAATGTCGACATCCTGTATCGACCGGCTGGTGTCGTTGCCTACCGGCTCGCGGCGCCGCGCGTCCGCGGCACGATCGTCGTCACGCCGCACGTCACCGACGAGGAGCCCGTCCCCCGCGACCTGGTCGTCCGGTTCGGCGACGGCGACCACCCGCTCGCCACCCACCGCGACGACCTGCCGGTCGTCGACGGGATCACCGTCTACGGCGGCGGCTACTGCAACCCGCACCACCCCGACGCCCAGCCGAACCTGGTCCTCCGTGCCGCCGCCACCGTCGGTGGGGCGCTGCGCCCTGCCGCGCTGCCAGTGCCGGCCCACCGCTACCTGCTCGCCGTCCTCGATGGGGTCCTGCAGCGGCACCGGCAGCTCGACCTCGACGCCCTTGCCATGGCCGCAGCCCGCGCCAGCGCGGCAGCGCGACTGCGCCGCCACACGCACGGCACCATCCTGCCCGCCGCCCGGCTGCTCGCCGAGATCACCGCCGAGTGCACCGCCGCACACGAACTCGCCAGCCAGCTGCAGGAGCTGTCCCCGTTGCGGCTGCTGCCCGAACCGGCGCCGCAGCGGTGCTGCCGGCTGCCGGCCGTGGACCCGGAAACGCTGGTCACCGCCACCGACGACGGCGACTGGCTGACCTGCACCGGCTGCGCCACCCGCACCGTGCTCATCGAGCCTGGCATGAGCCTCGTGGGACTCCTCCAGGCCCACGCCACGCACCGCTGCGGCGCGCCACCGTCCTGACCCCGGTCAGCGTCCGTCGGCACCCACTGCAGCCGCATCGCCCACCACCTCTGCAACACCCGGCCAATCGCCCGGCCCGCGCGCACGCGGAGCCGGGCGATTCGCGTTTCCGGCCTATTTCCCGAAGGAGCGACAGCACATGCCGATCACCATCACCCATACCCACGCCGACGGCACGATCCTGACCGGTTCCCGCAAGGGCGACGGCGTCTGGGAGATCGTCAAGAACCACGGCTTCCGGTACTCCCGAGACGTCGGCATCTACATCCGCGGCAGCCGCGACCAGGACGCGCAACGGTGGCGGATCGACGCCGCCGCCAACGCGCTGCGCGAGCGCGGCCGCGAGGTCATCGTCGACATCGACGACACGTGGCGGCCGGCCGCCGAACGCGAAGCCGCCCGCAGCGACCGTGCCGAGGAGCGCGCCGACCGGCTCGACGAACGCGCCGGCCTCGCCGCCGGGCGCCGCGACGCCCGGCAGGCCGCCGCGAACCGCACCCTCGACGGCATCCCGCTCGGGCAGCCCATGATGCCCGGCCACCACTCCTACAAGGCCGACCGCAACCGCCGCGAACGCGCCTGGAACAACATGGACCGGGCCCTGCAGGAAGACCGCCACGCCGGGCACCTCGCCGGCCGCGCCGCGGGCGTGCGCGCCAACGACGCCGCCAAAGACAACCCGCGGGCGATCATGCGCCGCATCGAGCGGCTGCAGGCCGAACAGCGGCAACTGCAGCGCACCCTCACCGACATCCAGGACCGGCCTGGCCGCGACAGCTACCGCGAACGCGTCCAGCGCGACCTCGACCGCATCACCGAGGACATCACCCATCAGCAGGCCAAGCTCGCCCAGCGGGCCGCGACCGGCGAGTTCGTGGCGTGGGGACCGGACAATCTCGCCAAGGGTGACGCGGTGCGGGTCGGCCAGTTCGGCTGGTACCGGGTCACCCGGGTCAACCGCAAGAGCGTCAGCCTGGACAGCGACCGGTGGCCGCAGCGGATCACATTCGACGAGATCTTCGGCCGCCGCCGCGACGGCCTACAATGGGACGCCCCGAACGGCGAACCGTGGCCCGTCGACCTCGCGGTCAAGGTCGCCCGATGGGCCCAGCATGTGCGCCGTGCGGCCGCGGCCGGCTACGACGCCGAGGCCCAGGTCCACGCGATGCACGTGCGGTGGGCGCAGCGCCTCGTGCACGGCCTCGACCTGACCGCGTCCGACGCCGAGGCCCGGGCCTTCACCCCGGCCGAGGACGACCCACGAACCGTCGCCGACCGGCGCCGTCTCGCCGCCGCCTACCTCGGCGTCCTCGAACGCCTCGAGGCCGGCGAGCGCGTGCCGGACATCGTCGCGTCGCTCGACGTCGACGAGCACGAGCCGGAGTGGCGGATGCCAGCCGGTGACCCGGTCGACCGCCACCCCCAGCACCTGCACGAAGGCGACATCATCGCCGGTGTCTGGGACCACGGGCCGAGCGGGCGGACGCTCTGGCCGTACTTCGCCGGGCCCGTCGGCAACGTCAGCGACGTCGAGCACCGACGCGAACGCGGCGACTGGGTCACCGTCACCCTCACCGACACCAGCAGCCGCGAGTTCCAGACCCACCAGTGGCTCGCCGTGCACTGCCCTCACTCCAGCGAACCGGCGGCCCGACCGCCGGCCGAGCCCAGCGGCGCTGCCTGCGCCGAAGACCCGGCGCCCAGCGCCGCCACCTGAAATACGGCGCCAAACCCGCTGACCGCCCGCGGGGCCCACCAGACCCTTGGCGGGCCGCGGGCGGTCCTGTACCCACTCTGGAGGTACCTCGAAATGCCAGCACACACTTGCGCCGCCGGCAAGCGGTTCAGCTGCGACCCAGCCCAGCCGCCGCGCGCCCCGGGCACCGACGTCGACCGTGCCGCGCAGCTCCCGGCGATCGCCGGGCCGACCGGTGCGGGACGGTGACCCGCCATGGTCCGTCCTGCCGAAACGGTGGCCGCCGGACAGGCGCTCAGCCCAGCGACCGCGCCGAGCCCGATGCCCACATCACGGGCAGCGCTGCTCCGCGCGGCGCTGCGCTACGCGGCGGCCGGCATCGCCGTCGTGCCGCTGCACACGCCGCACCAGGCGGACGGATGCAGTTGCCGCGACGGGGCCGAGTGCGGTTCGCCCGGCAAACACCCGCGGCTGGAACATGGCATCCGCGACGCCACCACCAACCCCGACCTGCTGCGGGCCTGGTGGCGGCGCTGGCCCGACGCGAACGTGGGCCTGGCCACCGGCACCGTCCTCGACGTGTGCGACATCGACACCAACGACGGGCTGCGCGCCGTCCTGGACCTGCTCGACGTCGTCCGCCCGGCCGGGCCGCTGGTGCGCACCGGGCTCGGCTGGCACCTGTGGTTCGCCGCCTCGCAGCTACCCTGCCGGGTCGGGATGCTGCCGGGCGTCGACTGGCGCGGCCACGGCGGCGGCGTGGTCGCACCACCATCGCTGCACGTCATCGGCCGCCGCTACACCTTCCAGCAGCCGTGGACCAGTGCCCCGCTACCGGAGTGCCCGCCGCCGCTGCGCCGCCTCGTCCTGCCCCCCACGCCTGCACCAACCACCATCGTGGTGGACGGCATCACGGACCTGGACCGCTACACCCGGGCCGCGCTCGACGGGGAACTCGCCCGGGTCCGGGCCGCACCTCGGCCGGTCATCCGCCACGGCCAGCGCATCATCGCCGGCGGCCGTAACAACGCCCTGCACCTGGCCGCGTTCCGGCTCGGGCAACTCGCCGACCGCGGTGGCCTCGACGAGGCCACCATCTGGGCCCGGCTGACCGACGCCGCGCTCGACGTCGGACTCACCCCGGCCGAAACCCGCCGCACCATCGCCTCCGGCTGGCGGGCCGGCCGACGCCGGCCCCGCCGCTGACCAGCCGCCCGCCGCGGCATCCGGTGACCCGGCCGCTCCGGTCAACGCCGCCAACGGTGCCGACCGAACCCACCGCCGCGTCAACCGACGCGGCACCCCCCGAGGGCTGTGCCCGCCTTGCCGAGGCAGGCACAGCCCTCATCCGTCCCCTTGGAGGAACCCCTAGTGCTGTCCACTCCCGACCCGCCCGACCTGGAACCCGACGCCTACACCATGCCGATCTCCGCGCTGCCGACCCCAAGCGAGTACGGCGTGCACACCTTCGGCCGCGAAATCTCCGCCTGCGTCGCCCGGCTGCTCCGCGTCCACGTCGACCCGCCGATCTACCGGGAGAACCGCTGGCATCAGCGGCCGGTACCGCACGCGTCCACGTTCGAGCTGACCATCGCCACGCACACCACCCACACCGTGCTCGTCACCATGTTCGAGGTGACCCGGCCGCTGTCGCGCGGGCCGGTCACCGGCTACACCATCAGCATCGACGCACAGCGGATCCCGTTCGAGCTGGCCTCCTACCGCGACGTGGCCTGGCAGCTCGCCCGCACCATCTGGATCGCGGTCAGCGACACCGACCTCGCCGCCGAACGCGCCACCGTCGACGCAGCCCACGACCCGCCGCCCCCGCCGAACAGCACCACATAGACCGCCACCACCAACCCCGGTGCGAAAACATGCCGGCCCGGCACGCCAACACCGCGCCGCTCGCCCCGGGCGAACCGCAACTGCCTCACCCAGCCCTCGCCACGGCGAACCGTGCCAAGCACCCACCAGTACGGGCGCGGCTCCGAATGCTGCACCAGTGGGCGACCCGAGATGCCGGTGGCGCCTCTGCTGAACGGACCCAGGTCAGCCCACCCGGGCCAAGGGCGCTAGCCCACGTGGAAAACATCTTGGCGAGCGTGTCTCGCTCCGCTCGACGCCAAGATCTTTTCCCCGTCCGGGCTTGCACCCCCGGCCCACGGGCGGGCTCTGACCAGCCCCGTCAGCGCGGCACCCCAGCACCCGGATCACCCCCGATCCGGTCAGCACCCGGCAGCCGCACCCAGCACACCGGATAGGAGCACCGACATGCAGTTCACCTTCATCTTCGAGGGCAACCTGGCCGAGGACCCCGAGCTGCGCTTCACCCCCGGCGGCAAGTCCGTCGCCAAGCTGCGCGTCGGGCACAACACCCGCCGCCGCACCGCCTCGGGTGAGTGGGCGAACGGGCCGACCATGTGGGTCACCGTCACCGCCTGGGAGGGCCTCGCCGAACGCGTCGCCGAGTGGCGCAAGGGCGACACCGTGGTCGTCAACGCCCGCGATGACCTCTCCGTCTGGGCCTACCTCAACCAGGCCAATGAGAAGCCCGGCGGCCAGCTGCAGGTCACCGCCGAGAACCTCAGCCTTTCCGCCCGGTTCGACGGGGCCACGTCGACCCGCGCCGACAAGACCTCCGCCCGGACCTCCGCGTTCGAGGACCAGTGGCCCACCGAGGCCGAGACCCGCGAGCTGGAGCCCTCGTTCTAGCACACCGCACCGCGAGGGGCCGGCTGCTGGCTGGCCCCTCGCACGGATTGCCTCGTCTGTCACTTCGACCGTGGAGCACCCATCATGCAGCCGCTGTTCAGCGTCCTCATCGAAGGCACCCTGCGCACGTCGCCGACGGCCGGCGTCACTCGCGACGCCCGCGAATACGTCCAGTTCGAGATCGTCCACCGCCGCCAGTACCGCGACGACACGGGCAAGCAGGCCGACGCCAAACCCATGTACTTCGACGTCCTGTGCTGGGGCGATGTCGCCACCCGGGCCCGCAGCCTCAGCCGCGGCGACGACGTCATCGTCGAGGCCGGGCAACTGCTCGCCTACACCAACGACGACGACCTGCCCGCTCTCAAACTCTTCGCCCGCAACCTTTCCATCAGTATGCGCCGCCGCGACGCTCACCCCGGCCCCGCACGGCCCGCCCGGCGCGCCGACCTCATCACCACCGGCGACGGTGAGCAGTACACCGCCGACGCCTACCCCGACACGGTCACCGACCGCGAACGCGTCCACAACTGAGCACGCCTGGGCCACGGCCCGGCCATGCGCCCCCAGGGCGCCTTGGCTGGGCCGGCCCGGCCGCCGCCACCGCAGCCGACCCGCCCGAGGAGCTTCGGATGTCCCACAAGATGCCCGAATTCACGCTCGACGACATCACGATCGACGGACGGACCCTGACCATCCACGCCGTCGGCGACGACGACGAGATGGTCACATTCACCTTCGTGCCGCACGAGGACGTCCTGCCCTCCGTCCTCGCGCTCGTCGCTGCCGGCTTCGCGCAGCTGGCCGCCGACCAGGCCAGCCTCCTCGAACGCGCCGCGAAGCGCTGACCGTCACGCCCGCGTCACACCGCGCCGTCCCGAAACGGAGACGCCATGCCCACCGCAGCCCTCGTCCCGACCTCAGCAGTTCCCGCCATAGCCACCACCCGCAGGACACGACCGGGCGGCCACGCCCGCGACATTGCGCCTCCAGCGGCGATCACCTACTGCGAGACGCCGGTCGCCCATCACGGCGGCCAGTACGTCGCCCCCTGGCGCAGGGCCGTCGCCGGCGCCTGGCACCACCCGTCACCCGAGGTCTGTGACGACGACCGGCCCTACGGCGTGTGGATCGGCGCGCCCGACCGCCCGGACGAACAGGTCCTCGTCTGCGTCTCATGCGGCCTGGACTGCACCTGACGCAGTTCCGCACCCGTGCCCAGCAGTCCACACCGGCCGGTCGCCGCTGCATCACGGCGCAACACGCGGCCCACCGCCACGACCTGCGCACCGGACCATCCTGCACCGTCGCCCTACAGCACCGGCTTGGAGCCCGCCAGTGAAACCGTCAGCGCCCCGAACCGACCTCGTGCTCGTGCTCGCCCGCACCGAACAGCACGGCATCGCCGAACTCGTCGGCACCATCTGCTACCGGTACACCCCCAACATCGATGCCACAGCTCCTCCTCGGGGGCGACGATCCGCGCGAAGGCTGGACTCGCAAGGTTTCAGGTACGCCGCGCCCGGCGACCTGCTCAACCCGCACTTCGAAAACGCCGACGGCGTCTACGACCGCTACGCCGACCTGTGTGTCCGCGCCAGCATCGACACCGGCGGCATCACCGACGACCGACGCTGCTGGGGCTGGCGTTACGAATACCGGCCGCTGGCCGTCGACCTGCCCAGAGCCGAGTCCATGACCACCATGCTGCGCCGCATCGGCCGGCAGCTCGACTCCCTCGACGCGCAGTTCGGCCGCCCCGCCACATTCGCCGACTACCTCACCCGATTCGCCACCGCACTCGGCATCACCAGCTACGCCGTCTACAGCCAGCAGCTGCGCGCGGACGGCACCCACTGGATCTGGCTCGACGCCGACGGCATGCGTTCCTGGATCGCCCACCACGAGCCGCCCGTCCCCACCCCATGGCCATGAACCAGGCACAGCATCCCTGAGCCCTGGCCCGACACCGTACTCACCCATGTGCCCACGCAACCCCGACCTCGAGGTGATGATCATGCCCACGCCACTGGCGAAAGCCGGCGACCGAGTCACGCTGATCCGCTGCTCCGACCCATACACCGCCATCAAGCCCGGC
Source organism: Dactylosporangium sp. CA-233914 (assembly GCF_050942935.1). Taxonomy (NCBI): domain Bacteria; kingdom Bacillati; phylum Actinomycetota; class Actinomycetes; order Micromonosporales; family Micromonosporaceae; genus Dactylosporangium; species Dactylosporangium sp. CA-233914. The sequence continues at coordinate 221,740 of NZ_CP192030.1, forward strand.
ACGCTCGGCACCGTCACGCTCGTCGACAGCGCCGGCACGACCCACGTCCGCTGGGACAACGGCATCCAGCTCGGCCTCGTCAATGGTGAAGACATCTTCGTCGTCATCGACACCGCGCCGGGCGACTGATCCCGAAACGCGTCAGCAGCACCGACACGTTCCCTCTCCGGTCCGGCCGACCTGCTCACCACATCCGCGGCCGACCAGCCGATCGGCTCCGCGCATGCCGACGAATCCCGCCCGCCATCGTCGGACCGGCCAACCAGCTGGCATGGGCCCTGCAACGACCTCGCGTAACGCACCGTTCGCTTCCGCCGATCAGACCAGCTCCGAGGCAGGTGCCATCGGCAGTCGCGAGCGCTGGACGGTCCGCCGATCTCCGCCGCTAGCAAACGCTGCCACGCCAGCAACGACCAGTCCGCCCGAACCGAGGCACCAGGTGGCTGCTGCGTTCTGCGCGGCGCCGCCGCCACAACCACACCTGGGAGACCAAGTGCATGCCCACAAACCTGCCCTTTGCACCGCGCCCGCGAGGGCCGGGCATCCTGCACGTCGTACAGTACAGCGGCGGTATCGGGTCCTGGGCGGCCGCGATGCGTGTGGCCGCCGAGCATGGCGCCGACCGGCTCGTCCTGCTCATCGCCGACACCCGAGCCGAGGATCCCGACCTATGGCGATTCGTCGACGATAGCGCCTCACGCTTCGGCGTTACCCCTGTCGTTGTCGCCGACGGCCGAACCCCATGGCAGGTCTTCGCCGACCAACGCTTTATCGGCAACAGTCGCATCGCCCCGTGCTCGCACCATCTGAAGCAGAAGCCGTGCCGGGCGTGGCTCACCGCCAACGCCGACCCAGCCACAACCGTGCTCCACGTCGGCATCGACTGGGCCGAGCAGCACCGCACGCCAGCCATCGAACGGGGCTGGAAGCCGTGGACCGTCCGGTTCCCGATGTGCGACCCGCCGCACCTCACCAAGACCGAGATGCTCGACTGGGCCCGCGCAGAAGGCATCGAACCGCCCCGCGCCTACGCCGATGGCTTCAGCCATAACTTCTCTCCACAGTTCGTCGCTGTCTCAGTGAGACAGCGAATCACTCGACCGGAAACTCCTTCGTCGCCACGAGTAGCACATCTAGTGATCCGTGCCACACGCGCTCGACGACGCGGTATTGCCCCTCATCGAGCACGACGGCGTCCCCGATGGCAGGCACGACGTTGGCGGAGTCCCAACGGGCAAGGATCCCACGCCGCGGATCCTTCTCGACGATTTCAATAGAAATCATGACGTTTCCTTTTCTCACGTGGGCCGGGTCCGAGCCCAGGCTAGGGCTAGCCGGCTTCGGACCATGTCGGGGGTAGTCCGACCGCCGTACCCGACCGCATCCTCGATACGCCGATCGCCGTTGATCATGGTGTTGGTATTCACGGTGACGATGCGGGTGGCGCGTGGAGTTGTACTTCGTATGCCGACGGCTGGCTGAGCAGCCAGCCGTGCCTGATGGCCCGTCCGGCGAGGCGGTGCGGCAGATCCTGGATCATCGCGCCCTACCCGACGGGATGCCGGTCCTGCTCGATGCGCAGATGCGCCCAGTCGAGCCTGCCTGCTCGTGGTTTCGGCATTTGGCGTACGCGTTTCTGGAGCCGGAGACGCTGCGTTGCTACGCGTACATCGCGCGGCCGCTGGTGGTGTTCCTGGCCGAGCGCGGCAGTGACGTTCTCTCCGCGACCGAGGTAGATCTGATCGCGTACCGTGCGGCCCGCACCGAGCTTCAAGAGCAGCCGGTAGACGACGCGACCTGGCGGCGCGAGGCCGCGGTGCTCAACGCGTTGTTCTCCTGGCTGGTGGAGCAGGGCCGGCTGCGGCGGCGGCCGTTCCGTGTGCCGCGGCGCGGTAGTCCGCTGGGCGGCGCGCCGGCCAAGGATATGCAGATCCGGCACCTCACGTTGCCGCAGTACCGATACTGGCGCGACGTGGGAATGGGTGGTCACCTGCCGGATACCGAGGTCGATCCGGAGTTTCGGGGGTGGGCTCCGCACCGGCATCGCGCCGCGGTGGAGTTGGCGCTGCTGACCGGGATGCGCAAGCAGGAGTGGTCAACGCTGCTGCTGCCCGAGTTGGGTGAGGGCTGGCGTCGCCCGGCCGACCCAGTGGATCTTGTGTTGCAGGCGTGCGCGAAGTACCGGCGCCGGCGCGTTGTCTACGTGCCGATCGCGGCGCTGCGCATGCTGGATGCCTTCCTGTTGCTGGAGCGCCCGGACCTTGTCCGCCGATGGGCGCGGGCACTGACGGCGCGGCGCGCGGATCTGTTCGTGGCGACCGCGTCGATCACGACACGGGCCGTCTTGGCGGCGTCCTCGACGGGGTCCGGCGCAACTTCGTGATGGAGGCGATGAGCCCGGCGCTGCGGCGCATCACGGTGCGCGAGACGGGCGACGGGTTGGAGGCGCTGGCCGTGTTCCTCGGGCATGGCGGCCTGATGTTGGGGCCGTCGTCGTGGGATCGGATTCGGCTGGATGCGTGGCGGCGCATGCAGCGGCACGCCGTGGACGACCCGCTCGCGCCGGTCCTGCCGGCGCGGCCGTGGCGGTTCCACGACCTGCGGCATTCGTTCTGCCTGCAGCTGTTGAAGTATCTGATGCGCCTCGCGATCGACCGCGAGGGGCAGCGGCCGCGCGGTCTGCCGAGCCTGCCGGAGCACGTGGCGTTCAATCCGTTACTGATGGTGCAGCGGCGGATGGGACACGCCAGTCCGGCTACGACCTACCTCTACCTGCGCTATCTCGAGGAACTCGCTCGCTGCAATGGCTCGACCGTCACACCAATCCAAGTAGGCGGATAGCTCGTCGCGCTCTCACCCTTCACCTAGAAGGGCATCTCCTCAACTTTCGGCTGCCGTGCGGCGATTTCGCAGGCTACCGCATAAGCATTGTCGAAGGAGTTCACATCAAGCCACGTTTTGCCCGCCATCTGGGCTGGCCAGCTTGGTTCTTGAATGCGCGTAAAGGGAATTGAGTAGCCGCCACCCGGCCTGCCGACGCTGATCAAGCCCGCCTCAGTGATAACCCACTGAGGCGAAAAGAACTGAATAGCCCCAACAACGGGAGTGGCGCTTCCCGACGTGGCAGACTCGTGAACTACCTCCAACAACTCGCGCAAGTCGCTAAAAATTCGGCCTGCCTCAAACGAAGCGTCGCCGGGATACTCGCCCGAACGTGTTACTGCCTCGGCCAGCGTGACTAGAAAGTCCTCCGCAGACATCTCCGCAGGCCAGTAGAGCCGGTCGACCCGACCGCGGCCCGCCGATTCCAAACGCAGGTACAGGTCCTCACCAGGGTCGGGCTCGTCTTGGAACCTATCGTGAGTAGTCGGCGTCTCGAACCAAAGATACAGGCGGGTATTGCGAATCGGAACTCGACATCCAGATTCCGTTGTTAAGTGGAGTGCCGCCGCACGCATGAGCGCCTCGAAAACAACCTCATGCGACGGGCCTTCCTCGACGTTTTCGAAGGCTTGACGGTCCTGCTGCCTGCTTGCTGCGAGCCGACTCGAAACAGCTTCGGTTAGGCGGTCACGCGTGCGGCGCAGATCCTCCTGCGTGTGCGCAACCTCTTCAGCCAGAGTCGCAATGCTTTCCGCGGTCTTCTCTTGCCGTTGTTCGATTTGGTTTTGACTGGCCCTGACCTCGTCCAAACGTTTCTCTATGACTCGCCCGGCGATGAGCAGCGGGACGAAAAGGAGAAGTGCGGTTCCTACATTGACCAGCGTCCCCGAAAGCCATCCGTCATCCCGAACCGTCCAGGACCAGAGGAGCAGACCGATACCGGCGAGCAGCGACGCGGCCGCAAGGACCCAGCTGTTCCGTCTGAACCAACGCATGCAGGAGCCTCCGGAGCCAGGCAGCCGATGCGGCACACATTACCGGGGTGTCTCATGGCCATGCGGCGCGGATACAGGGCCGGTCGAGGTTCCAGCAGCGCTGGAAGCCGTCTCACCACCTTGCCGGCGACGTCTCATGAGACATCCGAATTCTGGAGAACATTACAACTGTTTCGGCGCGTGTGTCCGGGCCGGCCAGCGGCAGTGGCGGCACCTGCTCGACATCGCGCCCGACCGGTTCGCCGCGGCGGAGGCCGAGGAGGAACGCCTGCGTTCGACCCTGGGCGACGTGGCGATCCTGCGGGAACGGCGCAACGGCGTCAGCCGGCCCCTGCCGCTGCGGGAACTGCGCCGCCGCGCCGAACTCGCCCCGGAGGTTCGGCGCGAGGCGACGCCTCGCTGACCGTAGGTCGCCGGCGCGTGCAGGCCGCACCAGCCTCAGCATCACCAGCCGCAGCGACCGTGGCGGCTGGCTTCTTCTGGTGTCCGTTGCCAACGAAGTCTGTCCGTATGCCAATGAACTCTGTCTCCCGGTGCACCGAACGAGTGACGGCTCGCCGACCACTGCCAGCGAACCGGGCCGAACCCAGCAGAGAGCCATCCATTGCGACTCCGTGGGTCTGTGCGTGACGCCTCCACTCCGCGTCGAGTACCGCGATGGGTTGCGCATTAGGGCTTCCCGGCGATCCGCGGTCGGGTGGGACATGCGCGCCCGCACCGGCGAGTCCACCCGCGCGGCGCCGAAGCGACCGCGTCGGCGATCACCGACCGGACGTTGCGGCACACCGGGCACCGGGTGCTTCGCCGGCACGCCTCAACGCCCGTCGCCGCCCGAACCGGTGGGGCATCTCGGTCGGCAAGGAGCACCGCGCGAGTCGACCCGGTCCATCGACGCTCTCGTGTCGGGCTCCCGGGGGCCGGATGGCGCGGCAGGACGCGCTCGCCACCGGGGTCACCGACCGCGCCACCCGCACCGGCGAGGTCTGGGCGTTCTAGCGCTGCCGGCCCGGTTCCAACTTGTAGCGCTCAAGTAGATCAACGAAGAATTGCCGAACTAGCGGGCGCGCGGAAGGGCTGTTTTTCCGAAGTTCGTATCCGCCAAAACGGTGGATTTCGTAACCTGCGAGCCGCAGTCTTCGATCCTCGGCAACCATGTCGGCGTAGAGCCGAGGGCTCGGAACGCCATCATGGGAGTAATGCTGAACGCCATCGATCTCAATAACGACCCGATTTCGATTCGGCAATAGAAGCAAGAAGTCCATGCGCTGCCGCTTTGGCTGCCCGGATTCGACCATGAATTTGCGTCGAACATACGGATCGTAGTGAAGATACACCTGGGGTATTAACGCAGGCATGTCAAACCCGCGTTCCGCACAGAGCGCACAGTATTCATGAAACATTAGGTACTCGGGTCCAGGGCGTTCCGATTCGGGCAGACCTCGATCAAGTGACTCGATGAGCCTCTGATACAAGCTGCTTGCGGCAACCCTTTCGTCACCACTTCCCAAGCCTGTGACGCCAGCCCACCAAGAGTTCAGCTCTGACCAGGTGAGCCCATGAGGCTCAAGCGGCTTGTCGTAAGAGAGGCAGTACTCTTCGTTGTCGACGATCCGTATTACATTGTTAATCGCGTCGGTAAAGATGATCTTTGGCTTCGGGCCATTGGCTGCAAATATGAGATTGCGAAAGTCGCCGTCGACTCCCTGGGCACCGACCATTTGCAGCATCTCCGTTAGCGGCTGATGCTCGTATTCCTCGAGGACCTTCTGCGCTAGGTCCACCAGCCGGGGAAGCGTGAAATGCTTAATCCGGGACTTTACATATGCACGCTTACTGAACATTGCTTCGCTTTCCTCGCCGGAATCCAGCCCGTAGGACGAGCAGATGTCCGGCAGATCGGTTGCACTCGCTTGCCACAGCGCGTCGGCAATTGCCTGACGCAACTTGGGAAGGCGTAGCGGACCACTCATGCTTGCGAGTCTATCGACCCTCGTGTCCCTCGTCGCGCCTCGACAGCGTGATCGCACGGAGAGAGGTCGCCGATGTTGAGCGAGACCGATGCGTCGACCTGGCGGCCCGACTGCTGCCGAAGTTTCGCGCCGAACTGCCGCGCCTTGGACCGCATCGGTCGGTGTCTGCGCGGCGAGCACGACGGGCCGTACCTGCCGCGGGCGGCGAGCACCGAGTACAAACTGCTGGCCCGGCGGCGCGAACCAAACGTGCTGCCGCTGGTCGCGCACCGCCACGGACTGAGTTCACTGGCAGGAACCCACGTCGCACGTTCGTTGCTGGCACGGACAAGCTTCGTTGGCAAAGGACATCTGGCGTCTGTCCGGGGCTGACCTGCCGCGCTGCCGGGGCCGGGCATCCCAGCGGCGGCGGAGACGCCGCTGCTGAGGACCCAAAGGTCAGGCCACCCGAACCGGGGACAGCCAAGCCCCCAGCGCAGAACATCTTGGCACCCATGTCTCGCTCCGCTCGACGCCAAGATCTTCTTTCTGGGGGCTTGCGGCCCCGGCCCAGGGCGGCCTCTGACCAGGCCCGTCAGCGCGGCACACCGACGCGCCGGGATCGCCCGATCCGGCGCACACACCAGGTGAGCCGCACCCGGAACGCCCGATGGGAGCCCACCGCATGTTCTCCACCGCAGGCAGCGAGCGCGACAGCCAGCCGCAATCCAGCACGCCGCCCGACCGCGGCACCTCGACCACGGCCCCGGCCAACCGGCCCGCCGCTACGCCGGCCAGGTCGACGACGCGAACCACCGCGCGCCCGCGGGTCGCGGTCGTCGGCGGATCGCTGAGCGGCCCCACCACCGCACTGCTGCTCCTGCAGGCCGGCATCGACGACGTCACCGTCTACGAGGCCGTCCCGGCCAGCGCCCCGCAAGGCGGCGGCCTGATCGGCCTCGAGCACTCCTCCCTCGACGTGCTCGACCACCTCGGCATCCCCCAGGACGAATTCGTCCGCCACGACTCCGAGGCCGTCATGCAGATCACCGTCTGCCAGCGCCAGCCCGGGCAGGTCCGGCGCCACCTCTACGCCGGCCGCAACACCACCTGGACGCTGCTGCACACGGCACTGTCCCGCCGCCTGCCCACCGACGTCCTGCGCACCGGCGCCCGGGTCACCGGCCTGTCCGCCGAGCACGACCAGCCGCTGCTGCACTTCGCCGACGGCAACACCGCCCCCGCCGACCTGGTGGTCTTCGCAGACGGACGCTCCTCGACCGGGCGCCGCCTGCTGGACCCGCAGCGGCGACTGCACTACGCCGGCTACGTCGCCCACCGCGGCCAGACGACCAGCACCCAGCCGGACCTGCACGACTTCCTGCGCTACGAACCCGCCGAGCACAGCGGGATGCAGTTCAACGTCGCGCCCATCCCCGACGGCGCGGACTGGACGTTCTACCTCAGCGCCACACCCGCCCAATACGAAGACTTCTTCGGCGCCCCACCCACCCGGCGGGTCTTCGCCCTGCCGCACCACATCACCGCAGCGGCCCGCACCGAGGTCGACGCCAGCGCCGAACAGTACCTGCCCGACGAACAGGCCGCCCTGGTGCACGCCACCACCACCAGGATGGCCGCCCCGGTCATGGACATCGAACCCCCGACCCAGATGGTGTGGCCTGTCGGCGCCGGCCACGCCGTGCTCATCGGCGACGCCCTCGCCCCGGTCCGGCCGCACACCGCCCGCGGCGCCAACAACGGCATCGAACAGGCCTGGGGCCTCGCGGCCGCGCTCACCCAGCACCGCAAATACCACGCCGACCTGACGACCGCCCTCGACGGGTGGCAGCACCGCCACCTGCCCGCTGCCGTCGCCGCCGTCCAGCTCGGACCCGAACTCGGTCGGCAGTACGGCCTCGGCACGGTCTGAGCCAACCCCGATCCGGCCGGCCCGCGACCCGCGCTGCCAGCACCCGCTGCAACCGGCGTCGCGGGCCGGCCCCGTCAATCCATCGACTCGCCCCCTTGGAGGCACCCATGACCACCGACCGCACCGCCTACCTCGTCCTGGCATCCCTCACCACGCCTGGCAGCCGCGAAGTCGGCAGCCTGATCCGCCGCAGCGGCCCGGCGCAAGCCCTCGACCAGGTGCTGCACGGCACAGGTGTCAGCCCGCAACTCACGGCGGCCCTCGACGCATCGCTCAAGCCGAACGACCGCAATCCCGCCGTCGTGGACCACATCGCCGACGACATGCTGCGCCGCGCCGACCGGCTCGGCGCCCGGATCATCACCCCGGCCGACGACGAATGGCCGCCAGCCCTCGCCGACCTCGCCACCATCAACCACGACCCCGTCCACCGCGACACCCACCCGCCGCTATGCCTCTGGCTGCGCGGACCACTGCGGCTCGCCGAGACCCTGCAGCAGTCCGTGTCCGTCGTCGGAGCACGAGCGGCCACCGCATACGGCGCGTACGTCACCTCCGAGTTCGCCTACGGGCTCGCGGAGCGCGGCTGGACGATCGTGTCGGGCGGAGCGCTCGGTGTGGACGTGACCGCGCACCGCAGTGCGCTGGCCGCGGCAGGGGCGACAATCGCCGTGCTGGCGTGCGGGATCGACAAGGCGTACCCGGCGGCTAACGCCGCGGTCCTGCAGCAGATCGGCGACGAAGGGCTGCTGGTCACCGAGTGGGCGCCCGGCACCCAGCCGCAGAAGGCCCAGTTCCTGGCCCGCAACCGCATTATCGCCGCCGCGACCAAGGGCACCGTCATGGTCGAGGCCGGCTCACGGAGCGGGGCGCGCAACGCCCTCGGGTACGCCCGGCTGCTCCAGCGCGCAGCCATGGTCGTGCCGGGCCCGATCACCTCGGCGATGTCCGTCGGTTCTCACATCGAGCTCCGCCAGCCGGACACCGTCCTGGTGACCCGGGTCGAGGAGATCATCGAGGAGATCGGCAGCGTCGCCCAGCCGGCCCCAACCGGACACCGTCCCGACGAAGTTCTCGACGCGCTCCAGGCGCGCATCCTCGACGCGGTGCAGCCACACCGCGCCACCTCGGCGGAGCAGATCGCCGCGGCAGCCGGGGTCAGCGACCGCGACGCCAAGCGAACCCTGCCGCTGCTGGCCGAGCTCGGACTCGTGGTAGCCAGCCCGAACGGCTACCGGCGCGCCGGCGAACCGCCCGCTGTGCACCGTGAACGCGACTGACGATCCACCTGTGTGCACCGTCGCGCCGAGCCGTCCCCCGCGGTTCGGCGCGGCGGCGCCGCACCTCCCGACGGCGCAGCACCACCACACGCGCCGCACCCCGTACCCGGCAGCCCCGGCATCCGCCGGGGCTGCAACCTGTGCAAGGGAGTTCTGTCCATGTCAACCGCCGACCGGCCCGAGCGCCTGGCAGAGCCGGACCTCCAGGTCACCTACATCAACGGCCCGATGCCGCCATGCTCGCTGCACTGGGAACTGCACAAGGTCGTGGTCGAAGCCGCCTACGACGGCAAGACCGTATACGGGCCCTGGGCCTACATGTGCGCGCGCTGCTTCATCGACCACGGCATCGGCCTGGGCACCGGCCGCGGCCAGCGCCTCCTGCCCGGCCCCCCGACCCGCCGCAACGGACACGGCGACGTGACCTGCCGCCGCCGAACGAGCAGCAGCGCCGGCGTCGAGCTGCCTGCCGCGGCGGACGAGCTGCCGTCCAGCCGGCGCCGCCGATGTGCAGCACGGCGCCGCCCGGTCGGCGTGGGGCACCGCAGGCCGGGCGCGGACCGGAACCACGCCCGGCAGCCCCAAGGGTTGACCGGCCAGACCGGCACCTGGCAAGCACCGCCCCCGCCGGCCCGGCCCGGCTTGCTCCGCGGCGCCGGCCGCTTCGCTGCCGACCCGTCGCGGCCTGGCCTACGGCCTGCCTGCCCAGGCACCGGCCGACCGGTCCCACCTAGGACCGCCAGCGCGGCACCGCCCCGCACCACCGGGCCCGCCGCACCCCACACACCGACCAGGAGGTCACCGCCGTGCTCCACCACCTCGACATCGCCCAGCAGGCCGAGCAGCCCGACATCCACCGCGGCCGCAGCACCACCCCGCACGTGCCCTACGGCGCCAAACAGGACTACCGCCTCGACCGCGCCGACGACCTCGCCGAACTGCGCATCATCAACGGCTACCGCGACCCGAAGCCGACCCGCGACTGACGCGGTCCCGGGCCGGCCTCCACGTCCCCGGAGGCCAGCCCGCTCACAAGGGCCCCAGCCGACCGAACCCTGCTCAGCACAGCCCCAGCCCCGTCCCCAGCCACACTGCTACGCGTGAGCGCCGGCGGCTCGACCATGCCAGACACGACAGCTAGACTGAGCAGTTGTCGGCCACGCGCCTTCGGGCGGGGCTGGTTTCTGGAAATGGCGGCCGGGGTGTGCTAACACTCCACGGAGTGATCCCCGGCCGCCGCCAGCACGGCGGACAGCCCTCACCGACAGGAACCTTCTGCCGTGCAGATCAGGATCATCCGCGGTCACGAGTGCACCGACCGCCCTGGCGTCGCCGAGCTCCTTAACCGCACCGGGCAGACCGTTGTCAACCTCGCCGCCGACCGGGCGGCCACCGGCTTCCCCGAGCCGTGGCACACCGACACGACCGGACGCGGTGTGCGCACCCGATCCGACGGCAGCAAAACCGGCCGCGAGTGGTACCGCATCACCGACATCACCGCCTTCAAACCCGGCTACCTCGCCCGAGTCGCCGAAACCGGCCAGGCACGTAGCCACGACATGCCCCTCGCCATCGACCCCGACACGCTGTACGACGTCAACGCATTCGCGAACCTGCTGCACATCACTCGCGGCGCGTTCAGCCGCTACGTCGACAACAGCAAACCGGTCTGGCACGCCTACGCCATCGCAACCCGCCACGCCACCCTCGACGGCCACCGCCTCATCGCGAAAGCCACCGCCGACCACGGCCGATGGCTCATCGTCGACGATTGCGAAGAGATCGAACTCGGCGCCAAACTCCACGGAGTCTTCGCCGGCTACGGCGGCACCTGGCAACCCCAACTGCCCGGCTACGCCTTCCCAGCCCCGGCCGCTGAAGCCCTGCACAGCCTCCTCGCCGGCAATGACTTCTACCTCCCGCCACCCGACGACCGGGAGCCCGGCAAACGCGGCATCAGGCGCCGCTGGCTCGGCGCCACCGCCGCCGCTTTCATCCAGCATCGCCGCGGCTCCACCAGCCAGCCCCGGCAGCTGCGGCCGGTAGCACCGCCAGCCCAGCCGTAGCCGGCCCTGCCCGTCGGCCGACGCACCCCCGTCGCCGCCCGCGAACCGGGGGGCGCAAAGACGCCGCCGGCGAACGCCATCACCGAACCGGTGCAGCATCCCGTGGACCCCGGCCCGCCGGGCTCGCTGTCCGCAGCTCCCGCGGGACTCGGGCCGGGGCCCAGCATCCGCTGGCCCTGGCCCTGCGACTACGCGGTTCGTCACGCACGCACCGCCACCGCCGGGCATCCGCCCGCCGGCGCCCCGCTGCCGCCGCGGGTACTCGGGGCTCCGCCCCGAACGAAAACTTCGCCTCGCCGGCGGGGCAGACAACAGGATGGCCCAAAACCCCGACCGGCCCGCACGGTCCGAGGGTGGCGCCTCGCGCTCCGGTCCATCCCGCCACCTGACCCCAAGGGGTATGTCACACCGTGCGGCCGGGTGCAAACGAGCAAAAAGAGCACTCGTTTGCACCCGACCACCCGGCGCGACAGATCAAAGATCAGGCGACGGGATGGACCTCCACACGAGGCTCAACGTTCATGCGCCCTGCCGCTGCGCGGCAGAACAAACACCGCCCCACCAGCACAAACACTACATCCATCCTAGTCAACAGCACCCGTATGATGTATCATTTATGTAGGTCGTTTAGCACCGGCCGACTCCAGAAACCCGCACCGCACGCAAAGGAGACCCAGCGTGACCCTCGCACTCACCACCCCCGACCTCACCGCCCTCGGCGACGTCGCAATCATCGCCCACCATCTCGGCGAACCCGAGATCTACGCCGCCGCCCTCGACCGCATGCACGACCTCGGCTGGGGCCGCTACGCCGAGCTGATCCCCGCCATCCTCAACGGCGACACCCCGCCCAACCCCGACGAGTTCCCCGAGTACTACGCCGGACCCGTCACCGTCACCGCCGACGACCTGCGCACCTACCACGGCGAGCCGCCGTTCTAGCCGACCTCACGGCGCCGGGCCACCAGCCCGGCGCCGCCCGGCACCCAACGGCCAGCCACCCGCGAAAGGGCACCCACGATGCTGCGCAGACGCCACAACGCCGCGCCGGTCGGCGCCACCGTGACCTATCACGGCACCGTCGCCGAACTCACCGGCCGCCGCTTCACCATCACCCGAGCCGACACCACCACCGGCCGCACCCGCTACGAACTGTCCGACAGCGTCGGGCCGCTCCTGGACAACGTCCACGCCGAGTCGTTCACTGTCGCCCCGGCAGAGCGCCCCCCGCGATGGGAGGCACGTCTCGAGGCCATCGACCGCGCCGCCGCCGCCAACGACGAAACCGTCATCATCGCCCCCTACCTCGCCCACGTCCGCGCCCTCCTCGCCCGAGGCGAGCAGCGCAACGCGCGTGATGCCGCCCGCGCCCTCGAACACCACCTCGGCCTCCGCACCGCTCCCGGCGCCCACCGCCGCTAAGCCCCCGGCCGGGCGGTGCCGCGAGCCTCTGCCGCCGCCTGGCCGGGCCTCACAGGAAAATGAAGGCGCCGTGCGGGACAATCTCCCGCACGGCGTCCGCCGACCACACCCCACCAGGGGAGACCGCCCCATGTCCCCGCCGCCCGAACCGGCCCGCGACATGATCGGCAGGACCGTCGCCGTCATCGGCTACGCCACCGCCGCTGTCGGTCTAGTCGCTGCCGTCGCCGCTGTCGTCGCGTTCGTCCTGGCGTTCCGCTACCGCTGACCGCTCACCCCGCGCCGCCCGACCGCCGCCCGAGGCGCCCCGCCGCCCGGCAACCGCCGCCCGTACCGCCCCTGACGGAGCCCGGCCCTGCGCCGCCCGCACCGCGTCCACCGTCATCCCGACCGAATCCGCCGTCCGCTCCACGCCACCGAACACGGTGACCGCCGCCGCAATCGCGACGTCCGCCGCGACGCCCGCCGCCGCCAACCGATCGGTCGCGTCCGCGACCCGCCGCACCGCCGCCAACTCAGTCGCGTGACGCTGGCGCAGCCGCTCCACGTAATCATTCGTGCCCTGTCTCGCCATGCACTCACGCTACGTCCAAAGAGCCCCTACACGCCACCTATAAGAATGGTTCGTGGTCGATCTAAGAACACTTCTCTTGCCCTCGCCAGGCATGCCCAAGGTGGTTGACGTGGCGTTTCTCGCCCCACGCCCCTGGTCACCCTCCTCTCTGGCACACAACCTTGCATTCACAATGTCGCTGGTCCGTGCGGCGGAGCCGTACGCTCGGCTCATGCTCTCCGTCACCAAGATTCATCCCGGTGCCGGAGTGAACTATCTCCTCACGCAGGTGGCCCCTGGAAAGCATGACTTTCGACCGGCGCCGAACAATTCCGGGCTGGCCTACTATGCGGACTCAACTGCGCACGGCGAGGCGCCCGGATGGTGGACTGGGCAGGCCCAAGAATTGTTCGGCGTCGGCCCAATCGTGCAACCGAGCGAATTGCAACTCCTTATTGGGGAGGGCAAGCACCCCATCACCGGGAAGCAGTTGGGCCGGCTGTGGCGGCGGTTCGAGCCGCTGACCGATGCCCGCCGCGAGGAGCTCGCCGAGCAGGCGCTCGCTGCGTTGCCTGACGGCGCGACGCACGAGCAGCGGTTCAAGGTCTGGCTAGACGTGTGGACGGCGCCGGAGCGGCGGCCGGTGGCCGGCTTCGACGTCACCGTGTCCATGCGCAAGTCCGAGTCGCTGCTGTGGGCGTTCGGCAACGGCCACGTCAAGGCGCAGGTGATGGCCGCGCACCACGCCGGGATCCGGGCTGCCGTGGAGCACCTGCGCAGGCACGCCGCGTTCACCAGGCTGGGCACGAACGGGGTCGCGCAGGTGGACACCGACGGCCTGGCCGTTGCCGTGTACGACCACCGGATGTCGCGGGATAAGGACCCGCAGGTGCACTCGCACATCGTGGTCTCGGCCAAGGTCGCGGTGACCGGCGAGGACGGTGAACGGCGCTGGTACGCGCTAGACGGCAAGGCGGTCTATCAGGCTTCGGTGAGTACCCGGATCGTCTACGAGCGGGCCGTGGAGGTGGAGCTCGGTCGGCGGCTCGGCGCCCGTTACGTTGCCCGTCCTGGCTCGACGATCCGGGAGATCGTCGGGATCTCTCCGCGGGCGATCCAGGTGTACTCCAAGCGGCGGACCGCGATCGAGTCGGAGCTGGCGGCCGAACCGTCGGCCGGTTCGGCGGGTATGTCGATGCGGCGGTGGCGGCGCATCGCGCAGGTCGCGACGCTGCGAACGCGGCTGCGCAGAGATGGCGCCGAGTCGACGGCGGAGGCGGTGCAGCGGTGGCGGGCTGAGGATTCCCGGCACGGCTTGGACACCGCCGCGGAGGTGCGGGCGATCGTCGCCGGCCGGGTCCGCGACGTCACCGCCGAACTCGCTGCCCGCGCGGTCGCCCGAGCCCGGCGCAGTCTGCGGCCGGGTGCGGTGCTAACGGAGGTTGACGTCGACGCCGCCGTCGTCCGGCTCGGGGTCAGCGACGAGGAACGACGGGCGGAAATCCTGGCCGAGGCGGTCCGCCGTGACCCGCAGCTGGCGGTGACGCGGGCGTTGCGGGACCTGTCCGCCGACCGGGCCGTGTTCGGTTTGGATCACCTCGAGCTGGCGATCGGCCGAGTCCTGCACATCACCCCAGGCGAGAACACCCGGACGGACTGGTCGCGGGTGCATCGCCTCGCCGTGCACGCCACCAACCAGGGCTGGGGTGGCCTGCGGGTCCTCACCCCGCCCGCGCTCGTGCAGTGGGGGCCGACGCTGCTGCGCACCAGCGACCGGCAGTCCATCTACACCCGGCACCGGCAGCTGCGCCTCACCACCGAGGCGGTCCTCGACGTCGAACGGCAGGTCCTCAGCTACGCCGCCCGGCTCGGCGCCACTCCCGCCCCACCGGACCTGCTTACCGCCGTCGCCGAGGAACTGAGCCTGTCCGAGGACAAACGCGCCGCCCTGTTCCACGTGCTCGGCGACGACCACCGCGTTGCCGGGGTCGTCGGTCCCGCCGGGACCGGGAAGACCTACCTGCAGCGCGCCGTCGGCATCGTCGCCGCACGCGCCGGCATTCCCGTGCTCGGCCTGACCGTGTCGCAGAACGCGGCCGAGGTGCTCGCCACGGAGGCTCGCAAGGACGGTGCGCCCGGGTTCCGGACCGAAAATATCGCGATGTGGCTGCACGCGCAGCACACCCCGCCGAAGGACAGCCGGCCCGGGCAGTGGGACTTCAAAGCCGGACAGTGGCTGATCATCGACGAGGCGTCCCAGGTCTCCTCCACCGACCTCGCCGAACTCGTCCGGCTCCTCGACGCGGTCGGCGGGAAGCTCATCCCGGTCGGCGACCCGGCGCAGATCTCCGCGATCGGCCCCGGCGGGCTGCTGCGCCATCTCGCTGGGATCGGCCGCACCGTCGAGCTGCGCGACATCAACCGGTTCCGCGAACCGTGGGAAGGACCGGCGTCGTTGCGGCTGCGGGCCGGGGACACCACCGTGCTGCGCGAGTACGACCAGCGCGGCCGGATCATTGCCGGCACCGACGAACACCTCACCGAACGGCTCCTCGCCGGCTGGCTCGCCGATACCCTCGACGGCCGCGACGCGCTCATCCTGGTCGAGACCGAAGCCGAAGCCGCTGACCTCGCCGCGCAGGCCCGCGCGATGCTCATCCGCGCCGGGGTCGTCGGCCGGGGGCGCCGGGTCGAGCTCCGCGACGGCACCAAAGCCTCCGCCGGGGACATCGTCGTCACCCGGCACAACGATCGGCGCCTGACCACCGACACCGACGCCGACTTCAGCATCGCCTCCGCCCTCGGACTGGGCGACCGTCGGGCGGGAAAGTTCGTCGCCAACCGCGACCGCTGGCAGGTCCTGCACGTCGGCCGGCACGGCACGCTGCAGGTACGCAACGTCCGCACCGGCGACGACATCCTCCTGCCCGCCGACTACGTCGCCGAACACGTGCAGCTCGCCTACGCCGCGACGGTCGACTCTGCGCAGGGCCGCACCGTGGACACCGCCCGCGCGCTCATCCGCGACGGCATCACCCGCGCCAAGCTGTACGTCATGGCCACCCGCGGCAGGTGGCTCAACCTCTTGTACGTGCTGACCAACCCGGAACCACCCGAACCGTACGGGGCCGAACCACCACTGTCCGGGACCGGTCTGCTCGCCGAAGTCCTGCGCACCGACGACGCCGACCGCACCGCGACCGAGACGGAGCAGACGCTCCTCGCCGAACACGACGCCCTGCACACCTGGGGGCCCACGTTCGAAGACCTCCTCGGCCGCGCGCACGCCGCCCGATACATCGCCATCGTCGCCCGCCTCGACCCGGACGCCGGCACCCGGCTGCGTCACGACCCGGCGATGAGCGTCGTGGCGTACAAACTGCGGACGCTCGCCGACGCCGGCTACGACGATGCGCGGATCCTCACCGCCGCCGTCAACCGGCGGGAACTGCACAGCGCCGCCAGCGTCGCCCAGGTCCTCGCCTACCGCCTCGACGACATCTTCCACAACCTCGTCTACGACCCCCGCCGGGCGCTGGCCGCCAACCCGTCCCACACATACACGTCCCGGGTGCCCGACCTCACCGGCGTCCACCCAGACGTTGCCGAGGCGCTGCGTCAGGTCGCCGCCATCGCCGACCAGCGCGTCACCGCGCTCGCCGAGCTCGCAGCCGAGCAGCCGCCGTCGTGGACGGCACCGCTCGGACCGGTCCCGTCCGACGCCGCCGGGCGGCGCGTCTGGCTGGACCGGGCTGAGGTCGTCATCGCGTACCGCGACCGCTACCAGCACACCAGCGACGAGCCGATCCGCGCGGAGCCCCTCGAACGGGATATCACCCGCTCGACCGCCTGGCACCGCGCCCAACTCGTCCTCGGACCCACGACCCTCGCCGGTGAAATCCACGCGGCCGGTGTCGTCCGCATGCGCCAGTTCCTCGCCGCGTTCCGCGACGCCGAGGCCCGCGAGCCCGGCTACGTCGCCGACGACCTGCGTACCGCCCACCTCGACCTCCTCGACGCCCGCGACACCGTCAGCGACCTCCGCACGGAAATCGCCGTCGCCGAACACGACCGCGATCGGCCACAGCGGCCGTCATCCGTACGACGCTGGTGGCGAACTGGACCACCCCCGCCGGCGACCACCACGGCGACTACCGCAGCCGTTCCAGGCACTGTGGCACAGCAACGCGTCGACCGGCTCCGGGCGGCCCTGGGCACCGCTGAGGCACGCGTCGGACAGCTCGCGACCCGGGTCAAGGACCTCGAGCGGCAGCACGCGACGTGGCTCAGCTGGTACACCGACACGCTGCCCGCCCGGTACGCCGGCTACCTCGCCAATGCCGAACGCGCCCGCCGCATGCAGCGCGTAATGGGCAATGCCAAAGACGTCGTGGATCGCGTTCGCGTCACCACCGCGCGGGTGCGGGCTGTGGACGCCACGCGGCCGTCGCCGCACGAGCGCCCGATGCTGCCGCGGATCGATGATGCGTTTGGCGCTGGGGCGAAGCGTGTCGCCGATCTTGCCAGTGCGGCTGACACGCTCACGGCAGATCCGGTCGACGAGCCCGACCTAGACTGAACCCGACTGCCGGGTGACACCGGCCCACCTCGCAGCAGGGACTCCACTTCATGACAGCTTCGCCAGGGCCTGTTACTCGGGTCGCTTCGTGGCACGCGATGGCACCCGTTCGCACGGGTTGACCCGTCGTCGGCGCCGATGGACGGAGGAAGCCTCACGAGTGTGATACCGCCATCGCCGTTGCTGCCCCGACCCGCCGATCGACGACACGACGCCGTCGCGGTGGTGCAGGCATGAGAGTCCTGCTGCTCGTCTCGTCGTTCAATTCGCTGACCCAGCGTGCTTGGTGCCGCCTCCGGGCGAGCGGGCACGACGTCGCGGTCGAGTTCGCACTCGACGAACCGACGATGATCGCTGCTGCGCACTTGGCGCAGCCGGACATCATCATCGGCACGTTCCTCAAGGATCGTGTTCCAGCGGCGGTGTGGACTCGGTGGCCCACGGTGGTGATCCATCCGGGTCCGGTCGGCGATCGAGGCCCTTCCTCGCTGGACTGGGCGATCAGCGACGCCGCGCCGGTCTGGGGTGTCACGGCGCTGCAGGCGGTCGAGGAGATGGACGCGGGTCCGATCTGGGCGGACCGTGCGTTCCGGCTTCCGGACGACCCGCCCCGCAAGTCGTCCCTCTACGGCGGGCTGGTGTCCGACGCCGCGATGGAGTGCCTGGACGAGGTCGTCATGAAGGCCGAGAGGCCCGGCTTCCGGCCGGTCGAGCTCGACGGCGCGCCGAGGGCGGTGCCGTCGGCCACGCTGCGGCCGCTGATGCGGCAGGCCGACCGGGCGTTCAGCTGGGACGAGCCGGGCGGATCGATCCTGCGTCGCATCCGGGCAGCCGACGGCAGTCCGGGTGTCCGCACGAGCCTGGACGGCAGGGTGGTGCACATCTTCGACGCCGACCTCGCGCAGCGGCCGGTGGCCGGCCGGCCCGGCACCATTGTCGGCCGGGACGACGAGGCGGTGCTGGTGGCGACCGGGGATCGGACCGGACTGTGGATCGGCCGGGCGAAGCGGGTCGCAGCTGACGGCACGGTAGGCATCAAGCGGCCGGCCGTCCAGGTCCTGCCGGATACGGCGGTCGGGGTTCCGTGGCTACGTGACCGGGCACGGATCCGGTACCTGCGCCACGGCCAGCACGTCGGCGAGCTGGTGTTCGCGCCGTACAACGGCGCGGTGGACGTCGCCTGGTCGCGGCGGCTCGCCGGCGCGCTGCGCAAGGCACTCGCGCAGGACACCAGGGTGCTCATCCTGCGGGGCGCGTTGGATACGTGGTGCAACGGCATCGACCTGAACGCGATCGAGGCCTCCGACGACCCGGCGATGGCGGCGTGGGCGAGTATCCGCGCCATCAACGCAGTATGCCGACTGATCGTCCAGCACACCGGCCAGGTCATCGTCGCCGGCGTGTCCGGCAACGCCGGCGCCGGTGGGGTCATGCTGCCGCTGGGTGCGGACCTCGTCGCCGCCCGGGACGGCATGATCCTCAACCCCTTCTACGCCGACATGGGTCTGTACGGCTCCGAGCTGCACACCCGGACCCTGACGCGGCGCGTGGGCGCCGACACCGCACGCCGCCTGCTCACCGAGCGGCTCCCGATCGACGCTGACCAGGCAACTCGAATCGGGCCGGTCGACGAGGTCGGGCCGCGGCGCGAGGAGGAGTACCGCGACTGGCTGCTCGACCTGGCCCGCGAGCAGGCCCAGGACCGGCGATGGAAGCTGGCGCTGCAGGACAAGCGTGAGGCCGCCGCTGCGGAGCCGCGCCCGCTGGCGTACTGGGCACAGCTGGAGCTCGCCGAGATGGCCCGGGACAAGTTCGACGACCGCCAGCAGTTTGACCTACGCCGCCGCAACTTCGTCCAGAAGCGCCGGCCGGACCGCACACCCGCGCAGCTCGCGACACACCGCGCTGCCCGATAGCGCCGCGACGATGCGGCGTCCATCGACCAGCACTCTCGCTGGCGTCCACACCCGCCGGGAGCTGGCGGGGACCTGTCGAGGTTGCGTGTGACCCGGCCCAGCGCGCTCACCGCGTTCGTCGACGAGTCGTTCATCCACCGGCAGGGCCACCCTGGCATCTACCTCCTGGCCGCGGTCCTGGTCGAAGGCGGCGACCTGAACGACGCGGTAGAGGCCGCCCGAGCCGCGGCCGCCGGACACGAGTTCCACGCGACCCGCCTGCACCGCCTCGGGCACATGGGCGTCGTAGAGGCGATGCTCGGCACCGTCGCGCAGTGGGCGGGCTGGACCGTGGTCGTCGCGCACACGCCGATCGAGCAGCATCGTGAGGCGGCCCGGCAGAGTGCGCTGCAGCGACTGTTGCGGTACCTGGACGGGCAGAAGGTCAGCGACGTCGTGCTCGATCGGCGGGCCGACCCTGCACAGGCAGTCGCCGCCCAGCGCAGCGGCCAGCGGCTCGCCGACCCGGAGCACCGCGATCTGCGCACGTTCCGGCATCTGGTGCGCGGCGGGGAGATCTCCAACCGGATGCGACTGGTCCACCGGGACGACGTCACCGAACCCGGCCTGTGGATGGCCGACGCGGTCGCGTGGTCCACCCGACGGGCGCTCGCGTCGAGCGAGCCGCAGTGGCTCTACCAGGTCATCGACGCTACGACGGTGCTGCACGCGCAGACCGGTGTCGTGTTGACGATCAGCGACGACGGGGCCGCTCTGCCCGATGGTGATCGCGGCCCCCACAGGTGGGCCCAGCGAGATGCGATCTCCGCCCAGCCCATGTTGTCGTCTCCGCCAGAGTACCGCGCGCCTGCGGCCAGCACCTCCCCACAGCCCGTCGGCCGGTACATGGCCTCGGTCCTGCGTCAGGTGGCTGCCGTGTCTTCCCGGGTCCAGGCGGCCGGCCTGGTACGCGAGGTGCAGCAGCTGCGCGCCCAGATCGACCGGCTGACCCGAGTCGTGACCGCCAGCGGCGGCATCACCGCTGCTGGGGAGGACCACGGACGGGTCACACACGAACCGGTGGACGAGCGGTCAGCGCATCGTCCGGGACACCACGAGCCCGACCTGAGCTGAGCGCACCCGGACCCCTTCAGCCGCAGCGGCCGGGCCCGTACGCCGCGCGGCCGTGCGCTGAGGTTGCCGTCCGGCTTCACGCGTTGCTCACCGCGAACTCCGTCGGTGCCGTTCGGTGGCGGTGAATTGAATGGCCGGCGCCGGGGATGACCACCGCGGACACTCGCCGACGATCAGCACTGGGACGGTGATGTGCTGGCTGTAGTCCGCGAGCCGCACAGCGGCGGTCCCGCATCGCTGGGACTGCGGGCGGCAACAGCACGTAGCGCGAATTCGACCAGTGCTGCCGGATCATCGCTGGTACCGAAGAACACCTCACCGAGCGGCTCGCCGACACTTTCGACGCCCTTCACTCCTGCTGGAGACCAAGCGGAAGCCGCGGACTTCGCCGCCCAGGCGCGCGACGTGCTGACCCACGTTGGCGTCGTTAACCGCCGGCTGGGGCCGGTCCGGTGCGCAGCGTCAACTACGTGATGCAGTCGGCGCTGTTAACGCCAACCAGGTTTGACCTGGGCTGATACCTGACGTTGGCAGCACCATCGCACAATGCTCACCTTCCGTGTTCGATGCCTTACGTACGTGAGCATCACTTCCGGCCGTGTCGTGGGACGTACCTTGCGTCATGATCACTTGCGGGTGGAAGAATGCATCCGGCGATGACCATGACGGCGCCTGTGGTGTCGCCTCGACCGTCGATCGAAAGTGCGCCACCGGCAGGCAGGCGGGGGGCTAGATGACAGTCGAGCTACCAGCGAAGGGCCGGCAGGTACGTGTCGACGGCGACCTCGTGACCGTGCGAGACGCCGACTGGGCCGGTGACGGGGCCATCGAGTTGCTGGTGCTCGACGGTGGCGGTCAGCCTCGAAGGATCCTGTTGTCCGAGGACCAACTGACCGCTGGGCTGGTTCCTGTCAATGATCGTGGAGGCCAGCCGGAACGTGCGTTGACGGGCTTGTGGGGCCGTTGGATGCAGCACGCCGTGCCGCGAATCCGATCGGCCGTCCTCGCGACCCGCCCATTGAAGCCGTATGCCCATCAAGATGATGCAGTTCATGGCCACATGCTGACTCAGCCTCGACTGCGGTTCCTGCTCGGCGATGAACCCGGCACTGGAAAAACGATCATGGCCGGGATGTACCTGACGGAGGGCCGCCGACAGGGCCTGATCCAGGGACGGGTCGTGGTCGTCGTCCCTGCTCACCTCGTGACGAAATGGGAGCGTGACCTCCAGCGGCTCTTTGGGGTCGAGGCTCGTCGCATCACCAATCTGATCGCCGCTGATCCGGCCGACCTCGATCCACGGTATGACACCTGGGTCGTCTCGGTCGACTTGTTCACGCACAACGCCGACGTGCGCAGGAAGGTTGCCGGTCAGCGGGCTTCCTGGTCGTTGGCGATCGTCGATGAAGCGCATCGACTCACGCCCACGAGCCAGTATTTGGCCGCAGGGCGAGCGCTGGCCGAGCGGACGCACCACCTGCTGCTGCTGACGGCTACCCCGCACCGGGGCAAGGAACACTATTTTCGGGGCCTGATGAACCTGCTGGATCCGACGCTGTATCCGTGGGATCCCCGCCAGAGCGACTACGAGTCGGCGTTGGTGCCAAGCAAACTGTCCTTCTTGCGGCGGATGAAGGAGCAGCTCGTCGACCACGACGGTAACGACCTCTTCCCACCCAGGTTCTCGGAGACCATTGCAGTCAACCTGAACCCGTACGAGGCAGCTGCCTACGACGCAGTGATGGACTACGTCGACGCGTTCTATGCCGACAACGCCACGCTCGCTCGGTCCATCTACGGCAAACGGGCAGCATCGGGGCTGCACGCCGCTGCGGCGACGATCAGGCGTCGCGAAGCTGCGTTGAAGGGTGCCGCCCACGAGCGTGGCGCCGTCCTCGTTCCCGATGATCTGCTGACGGCCGATGGCCTGGGCCCGGCGGCAGATGATGACGATGCATGGGCCCGAGCGGAGACCGCACTGGTCTCCTCTCGGACAAAGGACAAGCAGGCAGAGTTGGCGCGAGTTGCCACAGTCCTGCGCACACTGGATCAGGCTGCGGGTGCTGCTACGCCGGCCAAGTGGGAGGCGATGCTGCGGATCCTTGAGCGGCATGAGATTCGTCCCGGCGCCGGGCAGCTGCTCGTCTTCACCGAGTTCGCGGATACCGCGCATTGGCTGCGGACCCGGTTCGACAATGCCAAGTTCAGCACCGATGTCCTCGAAGGCTCAGTCGACCAACGCAGCCGTGACACCCTGCAGGAGCGGTTCCTCAACGGAGCCTTCCAGGTGCTGGTTTCAACGGACGCCGGCGGTGAGGGCATCGACCTTCAGTCGGCCCAAGTCATGATCGACTGGGATCTGCCGTGGTCCATGGTGCGGCTGGAGCAGCGGATGGGACGCCTGCACCGAGTCGGGCAGCGCAAACCGGTGCACGTCTACCACCTGGTTGCCCCGCACACCCGGGAAGGCCGAGTGCAGGAAGTGATGCTGGGCAACTTGGAGAGCGCAGCCCAGTCGCTCGAGGGGAAGCTGTACGACCTTCTCGACGCCACGGCTTCGCGAGCCGGTTTCGACTGGGGAAGGGCCATGGTGGATGCGCAGGCGGGGCGCCATGTCACGATTCCTGAGCCCTCCGCGCTGCTAGAAACCGCCCGCACCCTTGTCGCCGACGAGCGCGCCCTCAGTAGTGCGGCCAACGTGTCTGCGGCATTGGAACGGTTCGCTGCGGATCGCCTGGAGGCAATCAACCCGGTCATCGTTGATGCGATGATCGACCAGCTTGCGCGAAGCGGTGGTTGGTCGACCGGCCCTGGCCCTGCGAGGGGTATTCGTATGCTGCGGGCGGCAGGTGGCGAACGGCTACCCGCTGCACTCGGTGGGCGTGACGCCGTCTATGTCGCCGCGGATGGCTCGTCGGTCCGACAAGCGATCAATGATGGGGCGACCGGGCTTGATGACGTCATCGTGCTCGGGCCTACTGAGGAAGCCTTTCAGCAACTGGTCTCCTACGCGCTGACCGTCGGTGAAGAAGACCTTGTGCGTGGTGCAGCCCTCATCGACAACGCCTCCCTCACCTCCTACCTGCTCGTGCTCTTCGACGCCGACATCCAGCTGCACGACGGTGCCTCACGTACCACCCGCAAAGCGCCACTGCTTATCCGATGCTCGGCTGGGCAGGCGCTGCCAGTGGCCTGGGAATCGTTGATGGTTCTGCGTGCCCACGCGGCAGGCGACCCGTCGCCGTCCGGGCCCACCTCCCTGGCCCCTGCCACACGACACGACGCGACGGAGGCCGCGCGCACCACACTGCGTGCCCAGGTGACAAGCCTGATCGACGAACGGCAAGCATGGATTAAGGCCGCCCGCGTGCAGCTCGACGCCACGCAGTATCGGTTTGAGGAGTCCATCGCCGATCGGGCCGTCGAGGAACGCATTGCGCTCCTCGATCAGTTCAACGTCGCCAAGTCTCAGCGCCTGGCCGTCCTCAACGACATCGCCCAGGTCAACGCGAGCGCCGTTCGCCTGGTCGGTTGGGTGTCGGTAACCGGCGGAGCCAGGGCGGATCGCCTCGGCTACGACCCCGACTCGGAACAGGTCGCCATCAGCACCGTGGTGGCCGAGCTGGAGAAGCTGGGATTCGACGTCGACGATCGACAGACCGCAGGCGTCGGCTACGACCTGTTCGCCCGTCATCGGACGACGCGTGAGCAGCGACTCGTTGAAGTCAAGGGGCTGCAAGGGCCGTTGCGTGCGGTATGGCTGGAGCAAAACGAGTGGGCGCAGGCCCAGCAACGCGGCACCGACTACTGGCTGTACATCGTCGACTCCTGCGCCACTACGCCGACAGTGCGGCTGCGACAGCAGAACCCCGCCGCAGTCCTCGGCGGCCCACGCCGCATCGAACGATTCCAGATTCAGTTGTCTGAACTCAAACGCCTTATTGGAGGCCAACAGTGACGTCGCGATCCAACGCCACGGCGGCCATGCCAGACCCAGGCACCCACCGGTCTCCGCAGGCAGACGCAGCCAGCCGATTAATCGACACATGGTTCCCTTGCCCCGAGGTAGATATTGCCGTCGGGACGCCGGCCGGATCCGGGCTGAGCGAAAAAGCGTTGTTCAGCTGGTTCGCATCGCGGCCGATCGCGCAGGCCCGCGCGGCGGTCTTGTGCTCGTTGCTGCCGGACACGCCCGCGAACCGGGCTGACATCAAGGCCGCCGTCCTCGACGGCGACGAGGTCGTCATGAAGCGGCTCCGAACCAGAATCGCCGCCCAGTACGGCCCGAAGGGGCCCGTGGTCCTGGACATGTTCTCCGGCCGAGGAATCATCCCGCTGGAAGCTGCGCGATCGGGCGCCTCGGCCATCGGCACAGACTTATCACCGGTCGCCACTCTCGCGGGCAGGCTGCTGGCCGACTACCCGTTGCGTGACTGGTCCGCCGAGCCGACGCTGCCCTACGCACCAGCCGGCGACCGTGACAACGATCCGACGGACTCGGCACAAGGACGGAGCGGAAAAGATCAGCTCGAAGCCACACAGACGACCCTGGATGGGTTCGAGGACGCTGAGCCCCGCCTACTCGCCGATGTTCGGATCGTACTGGCCGAGGTTGGTCGGCGGGTCGAGACCCAAGTGGCACCACTGTATCCGGGGAACCCGTTCCGTGCCGGACAGGTTCCCTGGGCCTACCTCTGGGCCGTCACGATTCCGTGCGACGGCTGCCAGCGACGTTTCCCGCTCATCGGGTCGATGGTGCTGCGCTACCCCTACAAGCGGACCCGTGACGTGGGACAGTCGCTGAAGCTTGTCTTCGATGGCGACGCGTGGCGGACCAAGGTGCACGACGGGCCGCCGACGCAACCACCGACGTTTACCGCCCCCACTGGCAAGCGCGGCAAGTCAGCGCGCTGTCCGTTTCCCGGCTGCGGCCATCCGCACAGCCTCGACGTCGTGAAGGCCAAGGGCAACGCCAACCAGTACGCCGACGCCATGCTGGCCGTCGCAGAGATCGACCCGGAGAACAACCGCAAAGAGTTCCGTGTGCCCCGAGGCGACGAGGTTGCCGCGGCTGACGATGCCCAACACTGGTCACCCGGGAGTACAGCTCCCAACGTTTCAACGGTCCCAGATGAAGCCATCCCGAAAACCGCCGGTGTCGACGCCCGGCAATATGGCTACCTGACCTACGGGTCGCTGATGAATCCCAGGCAGCTGCTGCTGTTCGCAACAACAGCCCGCGCCATCTCCGACATCTACGACGAGCTCGTCGGCGTTGTGAGCCCCGACTACGCATCGGCCCTGTGTGCCTATGCGGGCGCGAACATCACCCGACAGCTACGCCGGGCGACCCGCGGTTCCCGCAAGGAAAGCCGGGGGAAGCCGGACGGCACGGAGCAGAACCGGGTCTACTCCGGAGACATCTTCACCAATCAAAGCACCATCACGCATGCCTTCGACTATCTGGAGGCAGGACCCGGCGCTGGGCCGGGAACGTGGCGTTCCGTCTCGATCAGCCTTCTCGCTGCGCTGCGGAAGGTGCTGGCCGAGAGTCGAGCCGACGCACGCCCGGCACGATTCCGTCGAGCCTCAGCTGTCGCGCTGCCCTTCCGGGACGCAACCATCGATGTCTTGGTCTGCGACCCGCCGTACTACCAGATGATCGCCTACGCCGACTCGTCTGACCTCTTCCACGTATGGTTCAAACGCGCTCTACACAAGGCGGTACCAGAACTCTTCGACGGCAACTCCGACGACAAGGATGGACTTCAGGACAAGACCGAGGAGATCATCGTCAAGGGTCGCGGCGCCAAAGGACACGGCGACCACCGAACCGAAGAGTTCTACGAGACGATGCTCGAGCGTGCATTCGGTGAGGCTCGACGCGTCCTGAAAGTCGACGGGCACCTGACCGTCATCTTCGGTCACGCCGACCCAACTGCGTGGCGGCGGCTGCTGGCCGCGCTGACTGACGCCGGCTTCGTTGTGACATCGTCATGGCCTTCGCGCACGGAGACCGCCGTCACCGGTGTGGCCACCATCTCGGTGACGGTGTCGATCGGCGCCAGGGTCGCACCTGCCAACCGGCCGATCGGCATCGCGGCGCAAGTCGACGCCGAGGTCGTCGCCGAGGTGAAGGGACGCAGCCGCGGATGGGACGCCGACGGACTGGCGCTCGAGGACCAGCTCATGGCCTCGTACGGCGCAGCCTTGCAGATCGTCGGCCGGTACCGCACTGTCATCACCCCCGACGGCGGCACCGTAGCGCTCCAGCACTACATGGAGCTAGCGCGACGCGCTGTTCGCGACGCGGTCGCTCTGCGGTTGGACGAGCTGCCGTTGGAGACCTTCGACCCGCGTACCCGACTCGCAATCTTCTGGCACGAGGTCTACGGCCGCATCGACGTCCCCAAGGGTGAGGCCCGGTTTTTCGCCCAGTCAGACGGGCTGCGCATCGAAGAGCTACGCGGACCGATCCTCGCCGAGACCAAGGCCGGTTTCCGTCTGCGGCATGACGCCCCCGAACGGCTTACACCCGCATCGAGCGTCTACGAGATTGTGCGCGGCATGGCGGCGGCATGGCCGGCCGGCACGGACGCCGTCGCAGCCTGCCTGGTGACAGCAGACCGGTCACCGACCGACGCGCACATCTGGGCGCTCGTCGACTGGCTCACCACCAAGCTGCCGACGCCAGACCCAGTCGCACTGGCTCTCGCAGCGGTCAAGCGGAACCGGGGGTCGGTGCAAGCAACCGCGGCGACCCGCAACGTTGGCGCTGAAGGAGCTCAACCCAGCCTGTTCAAGGAGACCTCGTGACCGCACCCCTGTACGGAAGCCACTGGACCACCGCATTGGCGCTTCGCGACGAGGTTCGTCTCACGGACGGATCTGTCGGCGAGCTGCAAATGAGCCTGGCAAAAGCCGTCTACCAAACCGTGCTCGTGCCGTACGCGAAGTGCGACTACTACACCGACATCACGCAGCCGACGCCATTGCTCGTCGGCTTCCTCGGCCGAGTGGCCCGCCGCCTGGGCATCGATGGCGTCGATGCGCAAGCGTGCTTTCACCTCGACCAGGGCATGGGCGGCGGCAAGAGCCATGCCCTGGTCGGCATCTGGCACATGATCAACAGTCCGGATGCGTTTTTCGCCTCGGACCTCGGCCGTGCTGTCGCAGCCGAAGCAGGGGCCGGTGGACATAAGCTGGACCTCAGCGATGTCGCACCCGTGGTACTCATCGGCGATTCCATGTCGCCAGGCAAGACCGATCCGAGATTCGGGCCCGCCACAGATCTATTCGGCCGATTCCTGTGGATGCTTTTCCAAGATCATCAGGATCGGATCGGGCGTTGGCAGCACTACACCAGCCTGGGCGCGAACAAGGCCACCCTGCAGGCCGCCTTCGCCGAGCTCGACCGACCGGTGCTCGTCGTCATCGACGAGCTGATGGACTACGCAATGGCGCTCACCGACCAGAGCGCCATTGGCGGCCTGCCAGGTGAACAGGCGTTCCTGAACGCCTTGACCGACGCTGTGGACGACCAACCACAGGTAGCACTGATCATCGTGATGATCCGCAGCGACGAAGACCACTCCGGCTACCACCCGGCCGCCGAGGAGATGCGTGAGTACCTCGCTGCTCGCCTGCAACGCAACGGCGAGACGGTCACCGTCACCGACCCTGCGGACTTCGCCCAGATCATCCGACGACGACTGTTCAATCACGCCGAGGTTGACGACACCGCGAAAGCTCTCGCAGACGCCTACCTGGCCATGAACGATGCCTGGGCCACGCAGGTATACGCCAAGCTCGGATCAGGTCGCACCCTCGCACGACTCGCCGATCGCATCATCGAAACGTATCCCTTCCATCCGGATCTGTTCGAGCTCGTGTCGAAGGAATGGTCGGTTGTACAAGCGTTTCAGCGCGTCCGATCAACCGTCGCCATCTTCGCCCGCTCCGTCCTGTACTGGGTGCGTGAGCGCGAAGCGAGCCGCTGGGCTCCTGATCTCATCGGTCCCGGCGATATCCCGCTGCACACCGATGCGCTTGAGGCACTGCTCTCCTCCGGCGTGCTGGCCGGCAACGACCGCGCCATCCAGGGATTCCGCGCCGTCGCCAACACCGACATCATCCGCTCGGGCGGTGGTGGCGGCACCGCCTTCAATCTGGACGCCACGCTGCGAGCTAGCGGGGTTACCGCCGGCCAACCGACGCCAGCGCAGCGGATGGCAACCGCATGCTTCGCGTACAGCCTCGTACCACGAGCGCAAGCCGCACGTGGCGCCACAAAAATGGAACTCCTCGCCGCCATCGCCGGACCCGGTGTTCCATACGCCGCGGCCGAGGAGATCTTCAACGCGCTCGTAGCGGGACCCGTTCAAGGTGGCCTCGGGGCGCTGGAGCGGACCCGGCCGGCCAACAGCAAAGGCGCCGAACGCTTCTACCTATCAATCAAGCAAACGCTCAACATGTACCACGCCAACGCCATGACCATGGTCAGCAACGACCAGGCGTTGGAACAGGTGTGGAAGCGCGCCCAGGAACTGGCGAGCAGGGGTCCCTTCAGCGCGCCTCACCCGGTGGAGCCACCCTACGCGAAGGCAACCGCAGCGGAATGCTTTGACCGTGTCGATGGACAAGAAAACCGGCTGGTGCTGCTCGACCCCCGCCGATGGACCCTGCTGAACGGTAAAGACGCCGCTACCCGGGCCGATCTCGACGTCGCGTTCGGCATTACACCAGGCATCACCACCACCTACGCCGCATCCATGGTGATCGCACTCGTCAACACGCAGCGTCGGACCCGAGCCAGAGACCGCGCCAAGGACTTCCTCGCGTGGGAGATCGTCGTCGACCATCTCGATCCCGCCGACGAGGAGTACGCCGAGGCCCGATCCCGCCGAGACGCCGCCCGCAAGAACCTCGACGACGACACCCGCTGGGCATACCAGCACTACGTATACCTGCTTCGGACGAATGCAGGACTCGCGGCGCAGTACAAGACTGTGCCAGACGGCAAGACCTCGTTGGCCGGCCAGGATGTTTGGCTCGACCTCGTCGCGGCACGCCGGGCTGTCGCCTCCGGCAACCTTTCGCCGCACTATGTCGGTCAACTCATCACCAGCGGCAACTACGGACGCAACCTGACGCCGAAGGAACTGTTCGCGCTTCCTTACAGCAATCCAACGTGGCCGTTGATCGCAACCGTCGACGACTTGCGTCAAGCACTCTTCCAACTCGCGACCGGCGAGGACTGGATGCTTGCCGACAGCGACGGCAATGAGATTCGCCCAGCCGATGCCGGGCAGATCCAGCCGGCATCCGTACAGCAAGTCCTGCGGCCACGCCCCACGGTCGAGGCGCAGCCGGAACCCGGTCCGTCCGGCGGAAGCGGCGATAGTTCAGGCAACGGCAGCGCCGGGAATGGCCAAACAGCCGGCGGCCAGGCAGCAACCAAGCCTGAGGGCGCCGGCGCCGGCGGTACCGATTCTGCCGGCAAAGACTCTGCTGGCGACACTACGTACGAAGTAGCTAGTGTTCGAATGCCACTCTCGTCCATGACGGATGACGCTAAGCGAGAAGCGGTTTGGGGCGTCATCCGTGAGTTGGCGTCACTTATCGATCCGGCCAAGGTTAACGTCGACATTCAAATGCTCGGATTCGACATTACAATCACGACTCGTTCGGGCGAGACGCAGCAGTTGGCGGACAAGGCCAAATCAGTGCCAGGTGCCGTGGTAAAAGTTGAGGACGAGGACGACTTTTAGTTGATTTCGGCTGTAGTCGTTGGTGGGTTCGGTGCCGACGCCGAACCCACCGGGCCCGGTTCGGTGTAGGGTCGGTGAGCTGTTGCCCCTTGCCGGTCACTCCGAGGCAGGCCGCGGCGGTATCTTCCCGTGACCACAGAGGGACCGCCTGGCGCAGGCGGCGGCCTGCCGTGGGCATTCGCCTTGGGTAATCTCCGACACGCTCACGAAGGAGTCCGTGGACGAGCGGCCAGCGCATCGCGGCTGGGAGACCACGAGCCCGACCCGAGCTGACCGCTTCGGGAGTAGCGCTCAGCTGGCGATGGCGGACAAGAACCGGTTTACTCCGTCACAACCACTCAGCCGCAGCGGCTGGCCCAGTGCGCGGCGCGGTCGGGTGCGGAGGTTGCCGTCTGGCTCCACGCGTTGCTCACCGCTAACTCCATCGGTGCCGTTCGATGGCCGTGAATCGAATGGCCGGCGCCGGGGATGACCACCGCGGACACTCGGCTGATCGCCGGATAGTACGGCCGTTCTCGGGCGCATACCTGCGCCTCGGTGTGGCAGGGAAGATCGTCGTCGTCGCACGACAGCGCGTCGTGTTCCCCGACGATCAGCAGGACCGGGGCGGTGATGTGCTGGCTGTAGAACGGGTCACGGGCGAGGCCCATCGTGGCTCGCTCACCCGTGGTTCCGGTCGCCTTGGTCCGCTCGTCACGATCGATGGTGGAGCGGTCGGCGCCGGGCAGATGGTAGAAGTCGAGGCCACGTGTTCCGGGCTTCGTCGTGACGTATCCGACGGGCATCGGGTCGCCGGCGAGCGCCGGATCGTCGCCGGCGGCGTGGAGCCCGGCGGCGATGACGGCCTGCTGCGTTGTGTTGGGCTCATGCAGATACCCGGTCAGGACCAGGGCGTCGACGTCGTGCTGCGTGGCTGCCTCGACCATCCACACGGCGGAGCCATAGGAATGCCCGACGCCGACGATGTGCGTGTATCCGAAGGGTTGCTGCCGCAGTCGCTGCACCAGCTGGTGCGCCACGTACGCCTCGGTCTCGGCGGTGACCTGCTCCCTGCTCGGCCGGTGGCCGGTCGCTGCGCCCGACGCCGACCCGGTCGACGTTGTAGACGGCGATGCCGGCCGTCAATGCGGCGCGCAGGTACGAGCGGCCATCGCTCGGCAGGCCGTCCCAGTAGGTGTGGTCGTAGGTGAACCCGGACAGCAGCACCTGCACCGTGGCAGTGGGCCGCGACGGCCGGCAGAGCCAGCCCGCCACCCGGTATTGGACGTCAGCATCTGGGGTGAGCGCCACCCACGAGTCGCGCCGCTGGCAAGCCGTACCGTGCGCCTGCGCTGCGTCGGGTATGCACACCAGCATTGCGGCGACGAGCAGCGGCAGGACGACCAGCGAACCGCGCAGCCAGCGCCACGCGGGAGGGCGTGTCTTGCCGTCAACGACCTGAGCACCGTGCATCTGCAGACTCCTTCTTCGCAGTGGGCGGCTGTGTCAGGCGAGTTCCACCGCAGCCGTTGCGGGATCCGCCGGCGCCGCCTCCTGGGCGCGGGACGGCGACGTGAGCCATCCGGCGTCGGTGAACGGCCGCGGCGGGGCTGCATCAGCGGGGCCCGTGCCCACCGCTGCCGTGCGGTCTGCGACCTCGGCGCGCAGACCAGCGATGCCGTCACGGACGACGGCGGCGTGCTGCCGTTCCACGTGTCGATCCAGGGCGGTGTACAGCGCGCGCTCGCGCTGCAGGGACCTGCGCCAGAACGGCCCATCGGTCGGCCGGTTGGCGGCCAGCAGCTCCGGATCGGTCCGGCGCACGACGTCCGCGCCCGGCGCCACGAGGGGATTGAAACGATCCCGAGTGTGTGGCTGCGCGGCAATGACAGCGGCAATGTCGGCGGCACGCCCTGCGGTGAGCCGGTCGGTCTGCCGATCGAGCAGCAGCCAGTGCGTCGCATCCTCCGCTGGGCTGCCCAGACGAATCGCCGCCAGCATCAGTTGCGCGATCGGGCTTGCAGCGTAGTGGCGCCACGCGGTCTGGTCGGCCTGATCACGCACGCCGCCGTCGTCCAGGCGCAGCAGACCCTGCTCGAAGTAGATCGCCACGTACCGGTCGCCGCCGCGGTAGCCGAGGAAATCGCCGAGCACCGGCGGAGCCTCGGCGGGCAGGACGACCGGCTCACCGGGCACAGGCGCGGGCACGCTGAACGGCGCCATCACCGAGACCGGCCCGGTCGGGCAGCCGGGGACGCGCTCACCGGCGTAGCCGCCGACCGCCGCGGCGGCAGGGGTCGCCGTCGCCTGGATCGATGCGCTGGCCGGCGCCGCCAGTGCTCCGCGGGTGCGGGGTATGACGGGCGGTGCGCGGCGTCGCGTGCCGGCCGAGCGCGACGAAGGGCTGCAAATGTGGCGCCTCCCGCGCCGAGCACGGCGGGCGCGACCAGGAGCGGGCCGGCTGCCCCGAGCACGACGGCGGTGACGGCCGTCGAGATCACAGCCGGTGCTGTGCGCCGCCAGGTGGGCAGCAGCACCACGCCGGCCATGGTGCCGGCCAGGGTTACGGCGGCGAGGAGCACGGACAGTACACGCAGCAGCGGGCCGACACCGATGTTGGTGCTGACGCAGATGGCCGCCGCGGAGAGGGTGAACCCGGCCTGGATCAGCAGATTGCGCCGCGGCCGGCCAGCCGGATCACCGGGATGAGTCAGGAGCGCGGGCAGTGCGCCGCGGCGTGCCAGGGCGTCCCCGAGCCGTACCGCGCCGGCGACGAACGTGATCCCGGCCCCGCAGGTCAGCAGGAGCGCGACGAGCGCGGCCGCAGGTCCGGCAGCATCACCGATTCCCCGATGCAAGAGAGCGATGAACGGTGCAGGGGTGTTCGCGGCGTCTGGGCCCAGCACGCCGATGGTGACCGTGGCCAGCGCGAGGTAGAGCACGCCGACGATGGCGACAGCGGCGGCGGCGACCTTCGGCAGGGTCCGCTCCGGCCGTGCCACGCCGTCGGTCAGGTGCCCGCACGCCTCCCAGCCGGAAAACGCGATGAACAACACCGCCATCGCCCGACCGACCGGCACCGGGCTGCCCGGCAGCAGAGGGTGGAAGTTCGCGGGGTTCACATGCGGGGCAGCGCTGACGACCGCCACGGTCAACAGCACCACCAGCGCACCGACCAGACCCAACTGCAGCCGTCCCGAAGCGTGCAGACCGAAGGCGTTGGCGGTGAAGACCACGACCAGGATGCCGCTGGCGACGCCGAGTGCAGTGCCATGACCGGCGCCAAGCGCCGCCGCCGCGTACTGGCCGCCGATCAAGGCCGCAGCGCAGGCAGCAAGCGGCGCCGCGCAGTAAAAGCACCACCCAATGACAGCGAACATGCGAGTCCCGAACGCCAGCTCTGCCAGTCCCGCAATGCCACCGGCCTGCCGGTACCGCACCGCCAGCGCGGTGAACGTTGCTGCCAGCGGCACGCTCGCAGCGACGAGCGCCGCCCAGGCAATCAAGGACCCAGCGCCGGCCACTGCGGCGGCGAGGGCCGGCAGCGTGAGCACGCCCGGACCAAGCAGCGCACCAACGTAGAGGGCGGTTGCCTGGACGGGACCGATGCGCGCGGTCACCGGCCGGCCCACGATCGCGGAAGGTCACTCACCATCCGATCGTTGGCGTGAAGCGCCGGCAGAGTGTAGGCGGCAGCCAGTGCCACCCCGTGCCACCAGACTCCTGTCTGCGCCAGCACTGTCGTCCGCGCAATGGTGCCCGGAGACCCGCGGTTCACGCCCGGTGCGCCGCCCAGGGAGTGGCCCGAGCAGCCGTGGATCTCGGCTCAGCTGCGACGTTCGAGCCGACGATACCCGGATCGGCGCGAAAGGCAGACCTGCTCATCTCCGGCGACGACGACCAGCAGTGGTGGAGACGACAACGATCCCTCGTGCCGCGATCGATACGGCGTGGGAGGAGTACGAAGAAGCATTGCGGGCAGCGGTACGACGGATCGAGCTCGAGTTTGACGTCACCTGCCTGATCGACCTCACGAGTCACATGGTCGAAGACGAGACGCAAGCGTGGCTGGACGCCGTCAGGCTCATCGCGGCACACACCGACGGCGAGCCCGGAAACCAAGTGGTTCCAAGTGAAATCGGCACGATCACGATCTGTCGCGGTCTGATCCCGGCAGGTACCGCACTGTTTGCTGGTGCGGTCCAGGAGCGGGACGAATGGCATCGCCTGGGCCGTACGCTCGCCGCCAAGTCGCAGCAGGTTGCCGGTCCCCTGCCGGCCTGGATCCGGGTTGACTGCTTGGACGGCCTGTTTCAGTTCACCGGCTGGGCCAGGATGGAGGCAGAGAGCCGCCTCGACGCCATCGCCGCGGAAATTCGGGACCGAGTGGCCTGGTCCGACAACGCCGAGGGCATCGTGCTCTCTAGCGGGCCAGCCGTCTTCACCGGCGGCGATGATCCGGCGATGGCCGCTACCACGATCACAACGTCAGCTTGCACGTTCCTTCGCCGCGTCATCGCTCCGAACCTCATCCGGGAGTCCTTCATCGTGCCGTTGCGGGCCGGCGTAGACGAACGAAGGGCTTGGTGGAGCCACGCCTACGGGAACGAGCCCGAGTGGCTCGATGCGGACCTTCGCCGAGCCAGACAGCCACGCCTTGCCGAGCTGTGGAAAACACAAACGTTCGAGCGCACGGCGTAGCCGGTAGCTAGTCGAGGCTCAGGTCACCGTGCGCAGCGTCGGGCGGCTTGTCGGCCGACAGGTCGTCAGGGGCCCGCGCCGCCGACGGAGGCGAGGCATCTCGGTCGGGTTGCAGAGGACGACTTGGCCGATCTGCGGGTTCCGACCGCTCGGGGTCCGTGAGGTCGCTGACGGTCTGGTGAACTGAGGCGTTCAGGCCGTGGATGCGATGGAGCAGGCTTCGACCTGCCTGGCCGTTGAGGTCGCGCACGAGTTCGCGCTGGGCGCCGGCGAGTGGCCGTGCGTATTCCATCCACGCTCCAAACCACCCGGCGTCGGTGTCGGGTCGTGCGATCGCTCTGCGCTGCACGGCGTCGAGGTAGATGGCACGCTCTTCCGGATTGAGGCCGTCCAGCTGCGCATCACGGGTACGCGGCTGGGCGTTGAGCAGCTGCGCTGCGTCGTCCGGTCGCATGACCGCGATCTTGCCGCTGCCGCGATCGACCACGAGCCAGTGCTGCGCGCCGCCGCCGCGATCGCCGATGTCGTATGGCGCGATCAGCCGCTGGGTCATGGCGTGGTCCCGGAACAGCTGCCAGCCGTACGGTTCGGCGTCGACCGCATCAACGCCGTCGGTGGCTCTGCCCACCCGTCCGTCCTGATACAAGGCGACGAATTGCGCATCGCCCGGATAGTCCAGAGCCCGCAGCAGTGAAGGCGGCGTGCGCATCGGCAGCTCGATGCCCTCCCCAGGCGGTGGCGTCTCCGGCCAGGACGCCGCCACTACGATCCCCGCCGTTGCAGGTCACCGCAGCACCGGCCAGATCCGGCGCGTTGCAGGCGTGCAGGCAGGCTTCGGGGCGCGATGCCTCCACTCGTCCCACAAGCGCAGCCCCTTGTCGGTTGCGGCGAGCCCGGTCACTCACAGTCACGTAACGATGCGACGAACGGCCGCCACCTGAGAACTCCACGAACTGAGCTTGCTGATCTTGACGACGTCGCCGGTGTGGGGCGCCTGGACGATGAGCCCTTGTCCGATGTACATGCCGACGTGGCCAGGGCGGGTCCGAGTGCCTTGGCTGCCGGGGATGAGGACGAGGTCGCCGGCGCGGATGTCGTTGAGGGATGCCACGACGGTGCCTGCGCTGACCTGGCCGCCGGTGGTGCGGGGGATGCTGATCCCGGCCGCCCGGTAGGCGCCCTGCATCAGGGAAGAGCAGTCGCATTGGTGGGCCGGGATTCCTGAGTGGGCGGCGGTGCAGTCACCGCCGTAGTGGTATGGGGTGCCGAGTTGCTGCAGGGCCCAGCCGATCGCGGTGACCACTGCCGCCGGGGTGCCGGCCGGGAGGGTGAACCCGTCGGGGAGACCGGCGCCGTCGACGTCGATACTGCCGTCGCCGCCGTCGATGGGGCAGTTGAGGTCGGTGACGCCGAGTTGGCCGCCGGGATCGCCGCCGACTGCGGCGACGACCTGGACGGCATCGTCTTCGAATTGGGCGTATCGGTCGGGGTAGGCGGAGCGCTGGACGGCCTGCGCGGCTTCCGCGAGGGGCAGCTGTTCCCAGTTCGGGATCGTGAGGAGTTTGTCGTAGAACTTGCCGGCCGCGTAGCGGGGATCGAGCAGTTGCGCGGTGGTGCCCCAGCCCTGACTTGGGCGTTGCTGGAACAACCCGACCGAGTCGTGGTCGGTGACCTTCGAGGTGTTGACCAGCGAGGATTCCGTCATCGCCGTGGCGACGGCGATGACTTTGCCGCGGGTCGGGATATTGCGTTCGGCGCCGACCGCGACGATGACGGCGGCATTGCGGACTTGTTCAGCGTTCCACCGGCCGACCTGTCGGCCGCTGCCGGCGGCGCCGGTCGGGGCACCGGACGTGTCGGTGGTGGGGTTCGGGTCTTGGATGGAGATGGTGGCTGCCGCGTTGGTGGTGCAGGCGTAGGCGTTGTCCGGGGTCAGGATGGCCGCGAGCGCGCCGCAGCCGATGACCACGGCCGCAACGACGCCGAGGACGACAAGGACCCATCGGGTGCTGGTGCGGCGCTTCATGGTGTGGTTCCGGGTTCGACGTCGTCGACGAGCCAGCTGCTGCTGGTGTGAAGGACGGTGACCTTGACGGTGCCGCCGGTGATGGACACGAGCACGACGGCACCGTCCGGTGTCGCGGAGAGCGCTCTCGGCGCCGTCGATCCGATCGAGGTCGCCGTGCCGGGCGGCGTGTCCGGAAGAGCAGCCGGCACACGTGCGGGATCGACGGTGGCAAGGGCCTGTCCATAGCGTGGAGTTGCGAGCGGGACGACGTCAGCCAGCCACGTGCGGGGGTCGATAGTCGGCCGGCCCCAGAGCTGAATGAAGCGGACCGCCGCGTCGATGGCCGCCGGATCGACCGGTGCTGCGGGAGCCGAGGTGGTGGCGCTGGCAGAGCGAGTCAGGTCGGTGCGCTGGCCGGAAGCTCCCGGAGCGGGGGTCCGGCCGTTGGGCGCGGTCGGGCTGCACCCTGCGACAGCCGTGACGGCGAGTGCAAGCAGCAGCGCTACCCCGCGTGCGCTCCTCATGGTGCCTCGTCCGGCGCTGCGGCCGGCGGCCAGCCGCCTGCCGCCTGATCGACGATGCGACCCAGTTGGTAGACGGCACGTTGCAGGTCGGTGAGCGCGGTGTCCTGCTGGTGCGATCCGATGGTGCGGATGCGCCGTATCTGCTGAGTGATGTCCGCAGCGAGCGGGTCGACCTGGTCGGCCAGCGCGCGGAGATCGATAGCCGGCTCGTCGTTGCGCGCCGTCGCGACATGCGTCACCGGGCCATCTGGGTAGCGCAGCTGTGCTCGTGCAACCGTGGCGTGGCCCATCAGGTGTCCAGCTCTGCGGCGCGGTCACGCTCTCGCGCCGCGTACTCTTCTTCGAGCTCGCGGTCGTCGGCTGCGAGTTGTTCGATGAGCGCGTTGTCCCGTTGCTCGCGCAGTTCCTCTTCGCTCAAGGCGGTGTCCTTCCGTTGGTCGGGTTGGTTGTCGCTGCGCAGCTCGGCTTCATCGCGGGCGTCGCGGTAGGTCTCGATCCGGTTGTTGACCCACTTCCTGGTATCTGTGATTCCGTTGCTGAGATCGCGGACGTCGTGCTCAAGGGCTGCCCATCCGGACTCTGTGGTGACGAGGGCGGGCCGGGTCACCGCTGATCACCTCCGGCGGGTGGGGTCTCGGGTCGGTCTGGGTCCGCTTCGCCGCTGGCGCCGGCCGCGGGGACGGCGTCGGCCGGGTCGGGCGGGAGTGGGCGTTCGCGGCCGTCTGCTTCGGCGGTGTCGAGTGCGGTGTCGCGCCAGCCGGGTGGCCAGTGCAGGTCGACCCGCCGGTCGGTGTGTTCGCCGTTGCGGCAGCGGGTGGGTTCGTCCCAGTCGCGGATGCGGGTGCGGGCGCGGGCGAACGCTTCGAGCCAGCGCAGCGGGGCGTCGCCGGTGGCGCGTGGGTCGTAGGCGACATACCAGGCGGAGGCGAGCGCGGCGAGTTCGTCGACGAGTGCCGGGTGGCGGTGCCAGCAGGCGGGGAGTTCTTCGGTCAGCTGGTAGCGGTCGCTGATCCAGGCGACCCAGTCGATCAGCCAGACCCAGACGTTGGCGGCGGTGGGACGGTCGAGCAGCTGCCAGCGCAGGTCGGCCGGGGCGCCGGACCGGCTGGCCGGGCCCCCGGCGGCGCGGACCTCTTCGCGGAGTTTGAAGTGGTCTTCGGCCAGTGCTGCCACGGTGTCGTGGAGCTCGGCGAGGCCGCCGGTGAGCAGCGCGACGGTCTGCAGTGCGTCGTCCATCGGATCCGAGGCCACGCGTTCGTTGGACTGTGGCTGGCCCGGGTTGCCCGGGTTGGTCGAGGGTGTGGTCATGGTGTGGCCGCCTTGGCGAGTCGGGCTTGGAACGCGTCGCGGTCGGCGGTGCGTTCAGCGGCGTCGGGGCGCTCGTACCAGGCCGGTACGGCAAGTTCGACCGGGCGGAGGTTGCCGACGAGGGCGAGGGCCCGGCCTTCGGGCAGGCTGCGCAGTTCGGCGAGGTCGACGAGGTTTTCGCGGCGGACGCTCTCCGAGACCGACGCGCGTCCACCGCCCCACGAGTGGGAAGAGGAGACTTCCTGGACCTGCCCGGCGAGGGCTTGGGCGTCGCGGAGGCCCTGCACGTCGGTGGATCCGCCGATCAGCAGGCGGGCGTTCGCGGACGCGTCGATGGA
Source organism: Dactylosporangium sp. CA-233914 (assembly GCF_050942935.1). Classification (NCBI taxonomy): domain Bacteria; kingdom Bacillati; phylum Actinomycetota; class Actinomycetes; order Micromonosporales; family Micromonosporaceae; genus Dactylosporangium; species Dactylosporangium sp. CA-233914. The sequence goes on from NZ_CP192030.1 coordinate 261,057, forward strand.
CCGGCCGGCCTTGTCGCCCCAGCGTTCGATGAGCTGCTGGGTGTTCTGGCTGTAGATGTCCACGGCGATGCCGGAGCCGCCGCCTTCGGTCATCAGCGACGGCAGCGATCCGAGGGGGGCCACGTTCGCGATCTCGTCACCGACGAAGTACAGGCACGGTTCGATACGCCCGCCGGGGGAGGTGAGCGCGATGCGTTTGGCCTGGTAGAGGAGATCTTCTGTGACGGCGGTCAGCAGCGGCGCGATGAGGGCCTGCGCGTCGCGGGTGCCGACCAGGTAGAGCGTGCCGGATTGGGCGAGCCAGTCGGCGGCGTGGAACTGTTGCCCGCGCGGTGGGCTGCACGCGGCGAGTACCCGCGGGTCGTTGAACGCGTCGAGGGCGCCGGAGACGACGCTTTGGATCGTGTCGCGGGCCCGGCCGGTGGTTTCGCGGTGCCGGGCGAGGCGGTCGGCCCAGCTGTGGATGCCGTGGTGGCGCAGGATCCGTTCGGGCCGTGCGTTGGACGGGTTCTGGCTCCAGGCCAGGACGTCGACCATGGTCGCGTGTTCGTCGAGGGCTGCGGCGCGCAGGAACGCGCGGATGAGACTTGCAGCCTGGTCCTGGAAGTATTTGCCGTTTTCGACGTTGTCGGCGCCGACGCCGGAGCCGCTGGCAAAGCCCTGCGCGCGGAGCATCGCGACGATCGGGTCGTCGGCGCCTTCGATCGGTGACCAGCGGATCCTCGGCACGCCGGGGATCTCGCCCTGCGGTTCGAAGATGTGCGTCGGGCCGATCCGGGCCCGGTGTTCGAAGGTGACGGCGGCGACGTCGAGGCGGGTGCTGGTAGAGATGACCGCGCCGCGCGCGTCGAGCACCCTGGGGATGACGAACCTTGTGGTCTTGTTCCCGAATCTCGCGACCGCCGTGGCGAGCAACGTGTACTCGTTGGCGAGATAGAGCGGGCTTCCGTCGACGGCGTCGTTGCCGAGGAACCGCCCGACCTCGAGCGGGTCTTGCCTGCGGGCGGTCTTGGCAGCGGCAGCAGCTGCGGTGTCGCGCTCGCGGATGGTCAGGCCGGGCCGGACGATGTCGGTCCGGGCGAGGACCGCGCTGGCGGACAGGAGTTTGCGGGCGTCGCTGTTGCGGGCGAATCCGGGACGGCGGCGATGCCGCAGCAGCAGCCATGTCACGCCGGCGAGGCTCGACAGATGGTGCGCGAGCAGCACCATCCAGATCGGGTAGAGCGCCCACGGTGGCGGCTGGTCGAGCCGGGCCCGGACGGGCCACGCGTCGGCCGGGTGGTGCAGATGGCCGGCGAGGCGCAGCGCGATGCCCGGCGCGTCGGCGGGGGTACTGTCTGGCCAGGTGGCGTGGGTGAGGACGCCGCCGATCTGCCCGGCCAGCCACAGCGTCCACATGGTGGTGCCGGTGACCACGGCGAGGAAGGCGAGCATGCCGAGCCGGACCACGAGGTCGGCGCGGGGCAGGCCCTGGCGGGGCATCCCGTGCCCGGGTGCGGACAGCGGTGGGCGTTGCATCAGTCGGACCCCCGCCCCGCCGTCGGCAGCTGCGCTGCGCCAGTGGTCCGGCTTGCCGGCTCGCGGTCGGCCTTCGGGGAGACGTGACCGGTGAACGCGGCCTCGATGCGAGCTTCGGCGTCGTCGGTGCGCTCATCGGTGTCGGCGATTGCTTCCATCTGGCTGTCGGTGTGCACCATGCCGCGTTCGATGGAGGACAGTTGGTGTCGCACGACGTAGGAGCGGGTGCCGATCTTCCACAGCCCCACGCCTTGGCGCAGGAACCGCAGCACATCAGTTTCGACGTTGGTCGCCCCGAGGAACTCGCGGGCCGGCTCCAGGGAGCCGGGTTCCTGCCCGTAGGAGATTCGGACACCGGAGTCCTCGATCAGGCCACGGGCGATGCGCACGGCCTCGCTGTCACCGTCGCCGATCGCGGCAAGGTCGGAGAAACGATGGAACGCCAGGACGTTGCCGATGCCCAAGGCGCGGGCGAGTTTGAGCTGCTCACGCATCCGCCGGATCAGCGGCAAGTGGCGCGCGATCAGGGCAAATTCGTCGTAGATGCACAGTCTGGGTCCGGCGTCGGGGCGGGACAGTTCGGCTTCCAGCCAGCTCTGGGCGCAGGTCATGGCCATGGCGGTGAGCTGGTCGGAGGCGCGGATGTCGCGCAGGTCGAGCACGGCGCCGGGCTCGTTGAAGTCCAGGCGGGTGAAGGCGGTGGTGTCGTCGCCGTCGAAGACGCCGCCGATCGCACCGCGGATGAGCCGTTCCAGGGCGAGCCGGACCCGCCTTGAGTCGGCGATGAACGTGTCGAGGGGGTAGGCGAGGTCCTGGAGGCGGTGCTGCCAATGCTCGGGTTCGCCCATCGCGGCGAGGACCCGGGACAGGGTCGGTGTGCCCTGCCGGTCCGGGCTGGTGCCGTCGTCGGCGCGCACGACGGTGTCGACGGCGTACTCGACGAGGGAGCGTTCCGCCTCGCTCAGCGGCCCGCCGAGCTGGATCTCCAGCAGCCCTTCCAGCAGCAGCAGCCGGCGGGTGCGTTGGACCTGCAGCCACTGCGGCACCGACATGCCCGGGTCGCGGCCGATGCCGGCGAGGGGGTTCATGACGACTCCGCTGCCGGGCCCGATTCGCAGCGGGGTGATCCCGCACAGTTTCGCGAGCTCGGCGTACTCGGAGCGGATGTCGGTGACGTAGAACCGCTGCCCGAACGGCACCCCTCTGAAGGCGAGGGTCTTGAGCAGCGAGGACTTCGCGGTGCCGATCCGGCCGGTGACGACCATGTTCGGGGCGCTGAGCAGTTTCGCCCGGTACAGCTCGTGCAACGAGAAGGTGAACCCGGAGCGGGAGTAGACCTCGGTGCCGATGAGGGGGCCGTCGACGGGCAGGCCGCCGTCGGTGACGAACGGAAACACGCTGCAGAGCTGCGCCGAGGTCGTGACCAAGGGCGGCAGCCGCAGCAGTGATCCGGGCCGCCCGGCCGCAGGTCCGTAACCGCCGCGGCGCCCGACCGGCGGCGGGCCGGTCAGCTTGGCCTCTTGCGCGGCGAGCGTCTCCTGTTCCCGGCGCAGGGCGGCGAGGGCGCGGGCGGCGTCCCGGCTGCGGGCCCCATCGGCGATAAGGTCGCGCAGCGAACCCTCCCGGCGCACCCGTGGGCGTTCCTGCCGGTGGCGGGTCATGCCGACCACCCGCGCAGCGGCTTCAGCCCTCGGCCGAGCGGCAGCGCACCCGCGGCGAAGGCCTGGTCCTGCTCGCCATACAGGGTGACGGCTTCGCAGCCGGCGCGGGACAGCACGCGTTTCGCGGCCCGGGTGTGCCGGTCGAGCTCGTCGGGGCTGTCGGCGGTCACGGTGATCAACAGCTGGTAGCGGTAGCGGACGTGACCGGCGGCCTGCTCCCGGTCGATCTGGAGCACCGCCTTCGCCTCTTCGTCCTCCCGCGCGGTACGCACGAGCCGCAATTTCCGTTTGGTGACCTCGTCGCCGGCGGTGGCGACCTGGTCGCGGCGGGCGGCGAGCTGCGCGAGGGCGGCGGGGACGGGCTGGGCGGTCAGGGTGACGGTCCGCCGGCCACTGCCACGGGTGTAGAGCGGGGTGAGCCAGGTCCCGCCGACCGGCTGCCGGGGCATCTGCGCCACCCACAGCGTGCGGGACAGTCCGGAGTCGTGCCGGTAGGCGTCCCAGCCGACCGTCTCCGCGGCGAGCGGCCCGGCAAGCCGCGGTTCGGCGCCAGGCGCAACGCCAGTCTCGGCGGGCGTCCCGGCGTGGCCGGTCGTGGTGCCGCCCCGCAGGTCGACGGCCTCCTGATCGGCCGGATCCCACTGGGTGCGCAACACTGCCGCATACCGGCGAGGGCTGAGCCAGCCGTGGGTGCTCACCCCGGCCTCTTCGACGGTGGCGGCTATCCCGGCAAGGCGTTCCAGGATCACCACGCCGATCGCGGTGTCGGTGCCGCCGGCTGCCTCGATCTCCCCGGAAATCCGGGCGATGTCGAACACGACGACGAGGAACGTGTCGTGCCGCTGCCCGCTCGGCGCCGCGGCCGCGGTCAGTTCGGCGAGGGACCGGTAGGCGGTGCTGCCCGTCTCGACGGCCCGGGTGGCGAGGTAGCGCTGGGCGCGGTTGCCGGTGTCGGGCACCGTGCGAGTCGACAGCGACCACCGCACCAGCCCGGAGTCGGCGTATTCCGAGCCCAGGATGTTCAGCGCCTGAGCCCAGTCGGTGAGGCGGCGGGTCTGGTCGTCCGGATCGGCGAGGACGAAGTTGCCGCCGGTGCACGCCAGGGCCGCGGTGACGGTCTTCTCCGTCCGGTGGTGCAGCAACCCGACCTGGGTCACACCGTCGGCGGCGACGGCGGTCAGCCATCGGTACCCGGCTGCCGCGCCGGGCAGGTCGAGCAGGTCACCGCCGTTCGCGGCGAAGATCCCGCCGCGGTAGCGGTCCTGCCGGGTCGCCTTCTGCACCAGGGCACCGGCGATGACCGGCAGCCACTCAGTGACCCTGCGGCCTTTCAGCCGCAGCAGCGCCAGGACGATGAGCAGCACCGCCGCGCCGAACATGGCGATGGCCGGCCATGTGTGCCCGGCGGCGAGCAGGTTGATGCCGATCATGGCGCAGATCAGGCCGACGACGACGCCGCCGATCTGCGACCAGGTGAACCCGAGCACCGCACCGCGGGTGCTGCGGGGCGGAAACGTGAACCTCGCTGACATCGATCCCCCGTCGTCTCAAGGCCGTACCGAAACTGCTGTCGTGGATCGCTGGGAGGCGCCGCGGGCCTGCGGCCCCAACGCCCGTGACTCGACGGCGGCTACACCGCGACCGCCGCGAGTTCCTCCGCTGAACCGGCCGCCGCGCCGCCGCCTCCGCCGGACGGGCCCGGGCTGGGACCGCCGCCGCCGGACGGGGCGCCACCGCCGGGGCCAGGCTCAGGAGGGTCGGGTGGTGGGTCTCCACCGTTGGATTGGCCTGGGTCACCGCCGGTGTCCGGTCCGCCGGGCGGCCCACCGGCGGGGCCAAGCCCGACCGAGTCCGGGCCGCCCGGCAGTGCGCCTGAGTCGGCGGCGCTGTCCCCGCCCGACTGCGTGGCAGCACCGGTCTGATCGCCGTCAGCCTGGTTGGCGCCGGTCGATCCGGCGCCGGACCGGTCTGCCGCTGCGGGGTCGACACCCGTCGGGTCAGCGCCGGTGCCGTTCGCTGACGCGGCCATGGCGTCCGGGCGCAGCGGCACGGCGCCGCTGTCTCCGGTCTGCCCCGGTGCAGTGAGCTCACCGGAGCCGAGGTCGCGCCGGGCGCTGCGGGCGGCGTCTTCGACGTCTGCGGCCTCCCCGGCGTGCGGCTGGCCGGCCGTCTCGGCAGTCTCGGGCTCCCCACCGTCGGTGCCGCCCGACGTGCTGCCGGTCGCCGGGCCGCCGGCCTGGCTCGGATCACCAGGACGGCCGCCGTCCTGGCCGGTCTCCACGGCCTTGGTGGCATCGTCGACCGGCCCGTCCTCGAGGCCAGCTACCTGCTTGAGCCCGCTGCCCGGATCCTCATCGCCGCCTCCGTCGCCGCCCGTCTGGCTGGGGTCGGTGGGCATCTCGGCGATGTTGGCGTCCATGAGCTCCGTCGCGTCGCCGCCGCCGTCGCGGCCGCCGAGGCGCTGCATGGCGGCGTCGGCTCCGCGGGTTGCCAGGTCCCCGATCCCGGCCGCGGCGGCCGCGACCAGGCCGCGGCTGTTCACGTCGGACAGGTACGCGTCGAAGATCGACGTCAGGCGCAGCATGATGCCGGGGCACAGGACCATCAGCCAGATCAGCAGGACAGCCTGCAGCACGGTGGTGAAGTCGTCGCTGCCGTAGGCGGCGCGCGTGCCGTAGATCCAGAACAGGGTGATGAAGAACTTGCTCGCCGCGAGGGCGTTGACGGTCCAGAACCAGGTGCGGGCCCACGGCCGGGTCTCTTCCTTGACCTGGCCTGACATGGCCATCGCACCGAGCAGGGCTGCGCCTGTGGTGAGCAGCCCGCGGAAGGTCATCATGATGAACAGCAGCGCGAGCCCGATCAGTGCGAAGATCGCCACGACGAGCACCAGCGCGCCGGCGCCCGCCTGCCCGGACAGCGCGGTGAACGCCGTCAGCCACAGGGACGCGTCCCAGCCCGTGTCGGCGTTGTAGTCGATCAGGGCGTTGGTTGCCTCGTCCCATGCGGCGACGACGGTCCAGGCGATCCCTCCGGCGAGGGTGATGCCCAGGATGGCCCGCACGAGCCCGCCGAGGGTGGCGACCGGGCCGGGTCCCTGCACCCGCAGCCCGTTGATGATCGTGGCCCAGATGAAGTAGATGAAGACCAGGACGATGAGGATGCCGGCGGCGGCGTTGTAGCTGAAGAAGAACGCCTCGTCCGGTGAGCCGATGCTGGTCTTGGTCAGGACCAGTTTCGCCAGCAGCGACAGCATGTAGCCGACGGCTTGGACGAAGAAGTCGGTGAGGCCGGAGATGCCGGTGCGGATCCCGGCGGCGACCGCGTCTTTGAGCGCCTTCTCGATGCGGCACTGCTGGTCCAGGGAGTCGCAGCTGTCGCCGGCGGCACCGACGATCTTCTGCGGGCGCAGCGCCTGCAGCAGACTTGGCGCGGCGGCGACGCACCGGTCGTGCAGGGCGGTCCATGCGTCGGCCTGGTCTGGGTGCGCGGTTGCCTGGTCGGTGAACAGGGCACATCGCACCAGATCGGCGCTGGGCGCAGCGCCGCTCGGGACGTCGGCCAGGACGGATGGTGTCCCAGTGGGCGGCCTGGTGTTGAGGGTCAGGGTGACGGCCTGGCAGACGGCGTATTCGTCGGCGGTGCGGGTGACGCTGCAGGCGGTCGTCCAGTGTGACGGCGACCCCTGTGGGGGTGTGGCCGTGTAGCGGACCCATCGCAGGCACCAGCGCTGCTCGCCGACCGGCGCCTCACCGATGCAGTCCGACGTGTCCGGTGCCTGGCCGGGCGCGGACGGCGATACGGTCGGCGACGTTGTGGGTGGGGCGGCCGGACTGGACGGTTCGGCCGCCGCCACGCCAGGGGTGAGCAGCGCGAGCAGCACCGCCGCGGAGAGCGCTCCGCCGGTGAGGATGCTCAGCAGCCTGGCCCAGCTGGCTCCGCCTCGTGCTGCGCGGCGGGTGGTGCGGCGTGCGGGTTGCGGACGGTCGCTCGTGCGGACATGCGATGCCGCAGCCTTGACCGGCGGTGTGACTGGCGGTGCCGGGTCGCCAGACGCATCGGCCTTTGCCGGCGGCCGCTGCCGGCTCGGCATCGCCGGGCGGCGACGGGTCCGGGCCAGCCGAACCCGGGCTCGGGTCGGCAGATGGTCCCGGGTGCGGTGTTGTGCCTGCGGCGTTGCCGAGTCCCTGCTCGCCGTAACCGGTCGCGTGGGCCAGCGGCTGGCGCCGTGGTGGATCATCACCATGGCCAGCACCGCGACCGCGACGACAGCTGCAACCACCACGACGAAGCCGTGCGACCGCGGGCCGGCGGTCGACGTCCAGTGACGCACCGGAGCCGGTCGGCTGGACGCGGTCATGACAGCGGGACCCAGCTGTCCGGGCCGAAGACCTTCGCGAGCAGTCGCGCGTCCTGCTGGGTCGCGGCGGTGTCCAGTGCGCCGGGCGGGGAGGCTGGCACGGGAGCGGCGATGTCCGCGATGCGCCATCCATCGGCGGTGAGCTGCATGGTCAGGTCGTGCAGCATCCACCCTGGGGCGAGCACCGGCCCGGATGCGTTGCCGGCGCTGGTAGGGCCCGGGTTGGGTTTGCCGGTCGGGCTCGGCGGCAGGGTAGCGCCAGGCGTCGTGATCGGTGGCGTCTCGGTTCCGGTGCCGCCACCGGGTTTCCCGTCCACGTCGGGGGCGGTCCCGAGCAGGACCAGCACGTACGTCTGCACGTCGACCTTCGCACCGACCGGCAATGCTGTGGCGTCGGCGGCGTGCGCGGCCCAGACCCGGACGGTCGTGCTCTGCTGGATCGCGCTCACGGCGTCGCGGGGCACCGACGGGACGAGCTGGTCGGCGAGGCCAGCCGCGTCGGCGGTGCACAGGCGACCGGCGAGCGCGAGAGCCGCACCGTGTTCGAGCGCTCCGGCGGCGCTCAGCACGGTCTCGAACCGTGCGGCGGCCTCGCCCGCGCCGCGTGCGGTCATCGGATAGCCGACGGGGACGCCGTCGACCAGCCGTACGCCAGGTCCTCCGGCGCCTGCTGCCGGGCCGTCGCCGCCTGCCGCGCCTGGAGCCAGGATCAACCGGTCGGTCGCGGCGCCGAGGCCGAACATCAGCACGATCAGCAGCAGCGCGGCGCCGAACCGGCGGCCGGTCGACGGGCCGGCATGGGCCGGTTTGTAGGCGGCGCCCATCACGCCGCCGCCGTGAGCAACCAGGCGATGACGCTGGTCGCGGACCCGACGATGAGGGCGACGAGACCGGCCTTCCACATCATGGACTTGCCGCGGTCGCTGATGATGTGTGACCCGAAGATCGGTCCGACGGAGAACGCGATGGCGCCGGCGGCGATGCCGCACACCGCGGCGACGATGCCCAGGAACAGCGCGGCGTTGCACAGTTGGTAGAACAGGTCGCTCTTGGGAACGGCGGCGGGGTCGGGGTGGACCTTGTTCCATTCGAATCCGCCGCCGGGGTCGGCGCCGGTCGGGGTTGGTGTGGGGGCGAGCAGGAGTTGTGGACCGGTGTGGGTCAGCGTTGTAGTGATCCACGCCCCCGCGTAGGACAACATCAGGTGGACTCCTTTGTCGGCTACGCCGTCGCTGTGCGGCCGGCCGCTGAGGCGGGCGGCGCGTCGGCGTCGGTGGCGTCGGCGCTGGCCCGTGACGGGCCCGCGCTGGGCTTGCTGCGCGTCAGGCACGCGGCGGCCAGCTCCAGCAGTGCTTGTCGGGTGGCGCGGCGGGTACGGCGCGGATCGACCGGCTCGGGCCGGGCCAGATGCGGGTCATACGGCACCTCGACGACACGTCGGACCAGCTCGGCGGTCTGCCGGCCCAGCGCCGTGGCTTCACGTGGCGGGTTCGGCACCGTCGCTACGACCGCGAGCAACGTGCGGTCGACGACGTCGCCGAGTCCGGCGGCGCGCAGTTGCGCCAGCAGGCGCTGGGTGTGCCGGAGACTGTCCGCTGCGGCGCGGGCCACCAGGATCGGCACGGTCACGTCCCGCAAGGACTGCCATGCTGGCCGGGTGTCAGCTGCCGGCAGGTCCAGCAGTGCGACGGAAAAGTGCTGGTGCAGCCGGTCCACGGCGGTGCGGGTCTCGCGCAGCACGGGCGGGCGTCGCTGCGCGGTTCGCTGCGGCTCGGCGACCAGTGCGTGCAACCCGGCCGGGGTGCGCCGCGTCCAGCCAAGCACCGTGTCCAGGTCGATGTCCAGGTCGGTGTGCACCCGCGGCCGGTTTTGCCCGTCGTTGGTGTCGGCAGCGTTGAGGCCGGCAACGGCATCCCAGACGGTGCCGTCGCCGTCGGCGACGCGTTCGGTCAGACCGCCCCAGCTGCGTCCGGTCGCGTCGACCGCGAGGACCAGACCGGAAACAGCGCAGGCCAGGACGCCGCCGAGCGCTGCGGTGGTGGTGGACCGGCCGACCCCGCCGTCGGCGGAGGAGACGCCGATCAACGCGCCGCCCACCGGGAGGCGTGCCGCCGCCTGCCACAGTCGTTCCACGATGGGGCCGCCGCCGAACTCGCGGGGCACCACCGGTGCGATGACCCCGGCTGGCGGGACGGCGGTCGTGCGCCGCCCCGCCAGCACCATGCCGGGATGCCGTCGGGCGTCGGCGCCGGACGGCGCGGGGTGCGCGCCGAGACGGCCGGTTGCGCCGGCGTGGGCAACGACATCTGGCACCGGTTCCTCCTTTGTCGGGCAGCAGGTCTTCGTGGGGCGGTCAACGCGACCGGGTGCGGTCCCCGCCCGGGATGCCGCAGCCTCGGCAGGGTTCGTGGGGTGGGGCCGCGGCGATCGGGGTGAGTGCTCGCCGCGGCCGCACAGTGGGGCGCTGACCTGCCCGGGGCGGTGGAAACAGGTCGCGCCGGTCAGCCGCCCCCGTGAGCCGCCGGGGAAGCACGGCCCGCAGAAGCAGCGGCGCTCCGGCCGGACATCGGCGTGGAGCGATTGCCACGACGCACGCAGGCGTGCGCCGCCGTGTCGTGGTGGCCGCTCGGCCGCGAACCCCCGTAACAGCCGGGCGGCTGCCGCGCCACGGACGAACGCACCACGATCACGGTTCGACCCTGCCCGCCACGGTCGGCCGCCGGAACGGGACAACCGGTGCCGTCCGGTGCCATCGTCCACAAGGGACGGTCGTGCGGTCTGGTGGCACATGAGCCGCCAGCAGGAGGGCATGGAAACGCCGCGCACGGCGGACGGTGCGCGGCTCGTGGAGGGGCTTACCTGCGCCACCGCGGCGGTGCGTGGTGGCCCACGACCGGGCGCTGGCCGGGTCGTGTACTGCGCCGACGAGGTTCGACGCCGCTCCGCCTCAGCCGGGGTGCGGTTGCCCTGGCCGGGGTCTGGCGGGGCCGCGGCGTCACACAACATCGTCGGCCGGTACGTGTCGCGGCGGCCGAGCCGGTGACTCGGCCGCCGCGGTGTTGACAGGGAACGGTCCCGGCTACCCGGTGACGGGGGCGTGCGTCTGGCCGGGGGTCGGCACCGGCGCCGCCGAGGTCGGAGCTCCACCGCCCGGCGGCGCGACCGTGGGGTTCGTGGTCGGGCTGCCGGTGGGACCGGTCGTGGGCGGCGCGGTGCTCGGACCGGTGCTGGGGCCACCGGTCGTCGGCCTCACCGTGGGCGACGTGGTCGGGCTGCTGCTCGGCGGCGCCGAACTCGGCTTGCCGGTGGTCGCGGAAGGCGTGGGGTTGCTACCGGTGGCGCCGCACGTGGCAACCGCGAGGTTGATGGTGGCCGCTTCGGTCCCGGCGCCGGCCTTGATGGTGACCTGCATCGCGATGATGGTCACCGACCCGTCACCGTTGCGGATCTTGACGCCGTGTGCGACCGATCCCTTCTTGCCCAGTGGGCCGGCGGCGGTGCCGCTGACGCTGGACGTGGTCTCGCCGTTGGTGCAGGACGCCGACGCCGAGGACGCCGAGACGAGACCGTCAAAGGCGGAGAAGCCGGTGACGGTGGCGCTGGCCTTGCCGCCGCCGGCCTTCACGGTGGCGGCGCTCAGGGTGATGGTGCCGTCGGAGGAGCGTGCACCGCCGCTGGCGCTGTGTGTGGTGCCGTCGGTGGACGACACCGACGGCTTGGCGCCGATCGGTGCGGCGCCGCTGGCCGAGATGCCGTACGCGGCGTCGTGGTAGGTGGCGGCGGCACCGGCTGAAGTTGCCCACATGGCCAACCCCAGCGTTCCTCCGGCAATGGTGACGCCGAGCGCGGCAAGACGTCGAACGGTTCTGGTCTGCACGAGCAGTTGCTCCTGTCGGTGAATGGGTGTGTCGCGGAACCGGGCCGGTCGGCCGGTCGACGTGGCCGGCGCAGGCCGACCCTTGCGGTGGTGCAGCCCGCGCCGACCCGTGTGATCACGGGTCGATGCGGACGAGGGTGCCGAGCGGAACCTGGGTCAGGGCATGCAGCGCCGCGGTGGGCACCCGCAGGCAGCCGTTGCTGACGGCGTGGCCGTACACGGTGCGGTCCGGCCAGGTGTGCAGGGCCGTTGTTGCTGGTCCGCCGTGGTAGGTGGCCAGCACGGGACTGTGTGTGCCGAGGGCCAGAATCACCGGGGAGAAGGTCTGGGTCGGGTCGGTGATCTGGGCGAGCAGGAACGTCCGCCCGGTCGGTGTCGGTGTGGCCGTTGCGCCGACCGCGACGCTCCACCGGCCGATCTCTGCTCCGTCACGGATCAGCGTCAGGGTCCTGGTGCGGATGCTGGCCTGGACTTCGTACGGGGTGCGGGCCACGTCGACGGCGGTGGCGTCGAGCCAGCCGCTGGCGCCGTTGGGCCGGCTGGGGAGCAGGACCCGGACCCAGCCTGGTTGCCGGTCGACGACCGGCAACCAGGTGCTGCTGCCCGCCTGGACGGCTGGCAGCCGTGCGATCGGTTTGCCGCCGGGTGCGTCGAAGACCGCGATGGGTGCGCGGTTGTGCACGACGGCACCGTCGGTGCCGGCCGTCCGGTCGGTGTCCAAAGGTGCGGCCGGGATGGCGGTGTCGGTGGTCGCCTCGGGCAGTTGCGCGAGCACGACCGGGGTGATGTGTGGCACCGCGGTCGGCTGGATGACCGGCCCGGTGGTGTCCTCGAGGACCTCGCTGCGCGCGGGCTGTGGCGACGTCGTCGAGGTGCCCGCCGGTGGGCGTTGCCCGTGGGTGGCCAGCACCGTCGCGGCGGTGAGCAGGCCGGCCACGACAGCGACGACGGCGGTCGTGGGCCATACCGAGTGCTTGGCCCGGCGCCTCGCGGTGTCGGGGCGACCGTTGGGGTCGCTGTCGTGGCGGGTCATGAGACCAGGGCGGTCAGGTAGTTCGGGCCGGGGGTGCCGAGGCCGGTGACGTGGTCGTATCCGGGCCCGGTGCGCAGGCTCTGCGGCCCGCCGTCGAGGTCGATGAGGTAGTCACCGGCCGGCAGGCTGTCGTTGATCGCCGGCGTCCAGATGCCGGCGTCGACGTGCCCGACGTCGGTGATGGCGCCGGTGCCGGCCCGGGCGTAGAGGATCGGTGCGGCCAGGCCGATGACGGTGTCGCCGCCGGCGCGGCTCTGCGCGACCGCGGCGAGGGACGCCACGATCGGCGCGGCCAGGGAGGTGCCGCCGATCGGGCTGGTGCGGTACTGCCCGCCGGAGCTCCACCCGATCAGGAAGCCGGTGTAGGGGTCGGCGAGCGCGGCCACGTCCGGGACGGACCGGCGGGTGCCGGGGAGGCCAGCCTGCCATGATGGCTTGTCGAAGTAGCTCGACGTGCCGCCGCCGGCGCCGCCGATGAAGGGCGGGCTGAGCCGCTGCCAGGTGGTGCCCTGCAGCCGGTTCGCGGCGGACTCCCAGCCGGTCTGGAAGGTCGGCTTGTTGTTCGCGCCGATGCCGGTGGAGGTGCCACCGACCGCGGTCACCCAGGGGCTGGCCGCCGGGAACAGCACGCTGGTGCCGTTGGCGCCTTCGACGGCGCTGTTGTCGCCGGTGTCTCCGGACGCGGCGTAGACGCCGACGCCGAGGATCGCGGCCCGGGCCAGGATGGCGTTGACCGCCTGCAGGTAGCTCGGGTCGTTAGGTTCACCGGCGATGCCCCACGACGCGGAGATGATCGTCGTGTCGATGGTGCTGTCAGCGATCACCTTGGCGACGGTCTCGTCCAGCTGGGTGCAGTCGGGTGCGGCCGCGTAGACGATCTTCGCGTCGGGGGCGATGGTGTGTGCCGCCTGCACATCGAGGGCCTCTTCGATGTTCCACAGCGGCACGTTGCAGCCCTGCACGGTCGACGGCGGCGCGTAGGACTTGACCACGAACCGGTCCGCCGGCAGTGCCGGGATGCCGTTGGCCGCGAACGTCCGGTTCGCGTCGACCAGGGTCGACGCCTGGTGGTAGGCACCGACGATGACGATCGTCTGCCCGGCGCCGCGGTCGCTGCCGCCGAGGCCGTAGAGACCACGCAGCTGGGCGCCGTTGTAGCCGCAGATCGGGTTCGACTGCCGGCCGGCCGGATACTTCTGCGGCACCGAGCCCTTGTTCCACTCGCCGAAGTACGTCGAGCAATACTGGCCGTCGGCGAGCGGCTTGACGCTGGCCGCCGGGCGCACCGACAGCGGCTGCGCGACCCGCTGCGTCAGACCGGTCACGGCCTGCACGTCGGGCGCCACCTTCGCCGGCAGCCGCGCCGGACCCGACGCGGTCAGCGCCCGGACCCCGTGCCGGGTCTGCGTGGACAGCTGGACGCCGAACGCGGCCCGGGCCGCGCGGGCGGTCCCGGTGAGGGTGAGTCGGGTCCCGGTGTCGTCGAGGCCCTGCACGGTGAACCCGGACCGGTTGGCCCAGGCGGTGACGCGGGCGATCCGGGCCCGGTCGGCGCCGAGCTGCTCACGCAGCTGCTGGCGGGTGAGGTGCTTGCCGAAGGCGGCGCTGCCGGGTGAGGTGACGGCCGCGGCGTACGCCTGGACAGCGGAGGGGTCCGCGGCGGCCAACGTCAGGGTGACCGTTACCGGCTGGTCGGCGGCGAGGGCACCGCCGCCGCCAGGCGGGATGGGTGTGCCGTGCGCGGGACCGGCCGCGATCAGCAGCGTGGCGAGCGCGCTGCCGGTGACGGCCAGCACGATGCGTGCAAGGCGCATGAGGGGTTGTTCTCCTTACTGGCTTACGCCGCAGGGATCGACGACACCGCCATCGGGTTGTCGGCGAGAGGGCGCAGAGGGGCTGATACGGTGACGCTCAGGTCACCGGTGCGCCGGCTCGGCCGATGCCGCGACGGTGGTCATGGACGACCAGCTCGTGGTGCTGCACCAAACCTCCGGCTGACCGCTGGGCAGGTGTCCGCCAAGGACGGCGGCGCTCCAGCCGGTTTCCGGACGCCGGTCCGCAACCGACGCCTGGAACCGTGATGCGTCAGCCACATGCATCTCGCTGCGCGCCGCCGATGACCGGCGGCGTGGCTGCGGGATGCGTGCGTCGTGGTCTGGTTGAGCTGGTCACGCCAACGACACTGGCCGTTCGCTCAGGCGAGCGGAACGTGCCAAGGGGTGCCAAGCGGGGCAGTGATGGGTATGCACGGCCTCACCGAACCGCGACGATTGAACCGGCCGCACCGCGAGCGGCAGGCAGAACGAGGGGGCCACGGCACGTGAGGTCGAGTCAGCATTGGCACGAGGTGCTGGGCCGCAGCACCCTGCCGGCAGAACACGAACGCCTACTGACTGACCTCGGTCACGCGGCCAACGAAGCAGCTGCGGCGCTGTTCACGGCCGCCGCTGACGAGCACACCGCCGACTATCGCTCGCACCGGCTGCAATTCGGCCGCGGCGTGCAGCCCGGGCCGGCTGAACTGCACGTGTACCAGCAGCTGGCCGGCGCCGCCGCCGTGCACGCGGACCGGTTGACGGTGCTGTATACCCGCGTCGCGTTGCAGTACGCCGTCCAGGCCGACGCGGCGATCACGCCACGCTCACGGCCAGAGCACACCAGTCCCGCCGCGGTGCGGCCCCTGCCGACGGTGGAGCAGTTCCTGACGGACCCCACGGCGTACCTCGCCGACATCCGGGATGCCGGCCCACCGCAGGACCGGCTGCCACGAGCGGCGTACCAGGCAGTCCTCGATGCTGTCGATGAATATCGGACCGGGCGTGAGCGCCTCGACGGGTACGACGATCCCGACGCCAAACACGTCGAAGAGCCGCCCAGTGATCCCGAGGCGCCCGGCAACGTGTTCACGGAGCCGGGTGCGGTGTACGAGATCGAACGCCCGACCGACCTGGCTGCGGCGTTGCACGCCTACGCCGCGGATCTCATCCACCTGGTCCGCGCGCCCGGCGAAGGCCTACACGGCGTCCGGACTCCGATGTGAGTGGTCCCGCGCGCCCAGCAGTGCCGCACAACCGTCTGCGCTCCGCACCGATACGAGGCCACCCGGGGGCTACCTGAAATACGGATTCGGTGGCAGACCGAGGTCCGCAACCGTCACGCGCAACGCCATCGCCAACAGGTGCCGGCTGTACGGATCCGGGGTGTGCCGACCGGTCTCCCAGCGTGAGATCTGCCGACGATCCACACCGGTCCCGCGGTAATTCGCGGCGATCAACCGCATGTGGCCGACCAGGTCAGACTGCGAGTAGTTCAGTACATTTCGGTAGTGGAAGATCCGCTCACCAGGAGTCATCCGGGCAATGTCCTCGGCCGTTGGCAGACGATCCGGCAGCTCACTCACACGGCACCTCCGCGGCGCTCGATCGCGGACAAGACCGGACGCCACTGGTCCTGGTCCTCGCCGCTGGCATCCCGGCACGTCGCCGTCTCTGGGTTGCCCGATCTTTACCTGCCTTACGCAGCACCGGTCTGCGCCCCTCCCCGTTGGTGGACGGGAAACACCCTGACGCCCATCACGTGGATCATGCCGTCGCCCATCGGCGCGCACCCCTACCGTGGCCACCGCACGGCACGGTGATTGACCCAGCTCCGGCAGCGTCTGCGATGCCCCCGCACATCGCTTCCTGTTGACCTTGTACAGGCGGCAACGGGTTTGCGGACAGTGATCATCCGCCCACGAGTCGCCCTTCGCCGGACGTAACCACGAGGAGCCAACTAGCGTCAAGATCAATGACGAACGATGGGTACGGCCCAGCACGCCGTCGCTGTCGACCGCGGGAGCGCGATATCTACGGTCCTCGTTCGAAGTGCGGGGCACCTCTGCGGAGCGGCACCAACGGTCAGCAGGTACAACGCGCCAACATGGCACCGAGGCTCGGCAAGCACCAAGGCATCCGGGCCGTCACAGGCAAACCGGCCAGACATCAACCAACACGAAAACGTTCCGGCACGTACCAACCTGGCACGGCAGCAGGGGCGTGCCGCAGTGACCTCGATCGGCCAACAGCCAAATGTGGGGCGAGCGGTGGCAGGTGACGGATTCACTCCGCAACCGGGTTAGCGTGCTTCGCGCGCGTGACGCGCGTACAGCGGCCGGCAGTGGCGCTCACCGTGCCTGCGGCCCCACCGCCAGGCTCCAGCCCACCTGGTGATCGCCACAACCCGGTTTTGACTCTTGACGGTGATGCCGATGCAAGGTATCGCGTGTGGAAGCGAAACCTGGAAGTCGGCGACATCTGTCACTTGTCACTTGCTGGCCGCGATTCGCCACGGCCCTGTCAGCAGTTCGCCATACCGGTGGCCGCCAGGGTCAGCGTTTCCTTTCACAGGTTCAGCGGGCGTCGTCCTGTTGTATAGGCGGTTCGTATTGGAGCTGCGGTCCGGGACGTGGCAGAGCTGGACTGGCCAGGATCTGCGACAGGCGGTCGATGGTGGCGAACGGGACTTGTGGGTTCGGCACGTACGCGGCTGGGACTGGTGAGGGGGTCACGAACATCTCGATCACGCACCAGCCGTCCGGCTCGGCGTCCACGCCGTGCTCGCGGAGGAGTACATCAAGCTGGCCTCTGACGGCATTGGCCTTCGCGAGGAGCTTGGGGAGGTACGGAGTACTCCGCTTGGGGCGGAAGCCATCCCAGCGTGCATGGCCCGAGTCGGGCGCGCCGTGATAGTCGATGATGTCGTACAGCACCCGTTCGATGTCGGTGGGGACGTGTCCGGCCTTCGCCTCCAGGATGAAGACGCGCCGGTGGTCGGCGTCGATCACGATGAGGTCGATTTCGCCGGGGATGGCCATGCCGAACTTCGCTGCACGTTCTTTCCTGAGCCGAGGAATCAGGATTCGGCTGGGTGCGGTGGCTTCGCGTTCGACGTCTGCTTCGAACGCCTTCTGCTCGCACTGCTCCCAGTCCTTAAAGGCCCGGACCACCTCGGTGGGTGCGTCCGGCCAGGGCAGGTCGGCCGCCTGGACGCGCGCGAGGAAGAGCTCGCCTGCACGGGCGACGCGCCGGGGCATCACCAGCACGGCTGGCCTGCCGAGTACGGGGAGAAGGGGTCTGCCGGAAAGACGCTCGCCGAGCGGGGGCGGCGGTCCGCCGATCGTGATCCGGGCGGCGATGCCGGTATGCAGGGTCAGCAGGTCGACCGCCCGGCGGAGCCGATCAGGCTGCAGGCCGGACCAGCTGCGAACAGCCTCGACGAGCTCCACAACGCGGACTTCGGCGACTTCACTCCCGGTTTCCCAGTCAGCCGCGATGGCGAGAACGGCGAAGACGTCATCGAAGCCAATCCCGAACGCGGCGGTGAGCGTGGCATCGGCGGCCAGCGCTGCTCGGGCCGCCTGCTGGTGCAACGGCGACCTCCGCGACGCCCGCAAACGCTCACGCATGATGTCGGTCCACGACACAAAGCGCCCGTCATCATGCTCCGTCAGGGGTGCCACGCTTAGCTCAGACGTGCTGAGCAGCGTTCGGCCATGGTGAGCGTCAAGGGTGAGGCGGATGTCGGCGGTGTAGCGCTCGGCGTAGAACGGCAGGTCGCGGTCCGAGGCGTCAGCGTGGCCGTCGGAACTGACGCCGGCCCGTGCCTGGTCCCGGCTGCCAACCAGGTGGACCAGCGCGGCCGCGAGGTTGAAAAGCCGGTGCCAGTCACGGTGATCCATGGGCAGTCCGACTTCGGGGCAGTGCCCGGCGATCGCCTCGGTCAGCAGGTCGGCCGCGCGACTGGCCACGACGTTCGTGAACGCGACGTCGTCAACGGCAACATCCGTGGGATAGCCCAAGGCACGTCGCAGAACCCGGTCGTCGTCGGTCCGGATCCTGGTCGCCCAGATGCGCTCGACGGCAACCGCTGCCGTACGCAGCGCCGAGGCAGCGCCGAACTGCGCGACCTCCCTGTGCAGGAGCTCCACGGCTCCGGCGGCTACCTGGTCGCGGAGGGCCTGGTCGAGGTCGACAACCGGTGTGTTCAGGCTGATGCGGGTGGCCAGGTGTTTGGTGATGGACCGCTGCACCCGTGCGCGGGCGCCTTCGCTCAGCGTGGCACCGGCGGCCTGGGTGGGCGGGCGTGGCGCGGACGATGTTCTGCGGAACGTCACGGTGAGGGGCAGCTGCCCCCACGCCTGCTGGAACGCCTCGCCGGCCTGACGAGCGCCGTCGTTGTCGGCCGCCGCCGTGACGGCGTTGACGATGCGGCTGCCGGTGGTCTGCTCGTCCCGGGCGGCGAGCGTGGTGACGAGCAGGCACCAGAACGCGTCGCCGAGCTGCCGGTGCAGCATCGACGGGGTGGCGGTCAGATGTGCGGGAGGTGTGTAGCCGAGATGCATGGTGTTCCCGTCGAACGCGAGCAGCTTCACCGCCTCCTCCGCCCCCGCCGGCAAGGCGTAGAAGGTGATGCAGATCGGTTCGGGGATTGCGCTGTTCCAGGCCAGCCACCCGGCGGCAAGGTCGCCAGTTGCCGCGGAGGCCAGCCCGGTCAGCCCGGCGCGAATCGCGTCGCCGAGCAGCTGGGTCCACTGGCGATCCTCGGCGCGGTCCGCATTCACTACGAACACGAGGGGCGGATCGGCGTTGATGACCGCGTGCTCGTAGGGGGTGGTCTGGCCGACAGTTAAGCAACCGTCAGTCGGGGTCGCCGCAAATGGCCAATCACGTAGTCCCGGAAGGCCGACGTACCGCAGCACGATCTCGTAAGGGTCGCATGCTGCGCGGTGTGCCCACCGGCCGGCGGGGTCGGGTCCGGGCTGGTTCAGGCTCATCGCGGGTTTGAACAGCACGCCTTGGCGCTGGAATGTGTCCCAGAGCGTCAGGGGCGTTGCGCCTTCGATCATTCGGAGCCCGGGCAGCTCCGCGAGCTCGTCCAGGAACGCCCAGAACTCTTCGTGATCGTCTGCAGCGATGGCGGCGATCTGCCGCCAGGCATCCAGCGTGATAAAGAGCGTGCCGGGTCGGACCTTGTCCGGGGCGTTCCATGGTCCGTCGACGATGACCACCCGGCGAATCACCGTACTCTCGGCGATCACCGCGGTCGTCGCCGCCGTTCCGGGCGTGAGCGGGCCGTCGGGACCCACCAAGGGGGCCAGCCGCTCGGCGTTCGCGGCGCTGATGTCCATCGTCAGGGCTTGGCCGACCTTGACAGCGGCCAACCGGCGCCGCGCCCGGTCGGCCTCACGCGCGGTTTCCCGCTCGTTCGTGCCGACGACGACCTGGACGGCAATGAGCCGCCGCCCTGCAGGAAACATCGCCCCAGTCAGCCGGCCCGACGGGGCGCACCGCACCGGTCCGGCGAAATGCGTTGCCAGGCCACGCACGCTGGTCGCGAAGGCCTGCTCAGCCGCATCCAGCAGGTTCGACGCCGTAGCTCCGCTCGTCCTGCCCGCGAGGCCCAGCAGCTGTACACCTATGGTGGCCAGCGCATCGAGCACCAGCGCCGCCGGGACCGGGAACACCGCGTCCTCAGCACGGACGAGCAACACGCCGTCCAGCAGCCACGTGCTGCGGGCGACATCGCTCGCGTCCCGGGTGCACCACGCTACCGCTGCTCGCAGCCGTTCATCGACCGGCAGATCCCCCGGAGACCGCAGCCAGGCTGGCACGCCTTCCGCATCGACCTGCCGATAGAACTCGATCAACGACCCCGACGAAGGCTGGGCACGCGCTCCGTCCTGGCCGTTCGACGGACCGTCGCGCCAACCACGCCGGAAGGCTCGCTGCACCGCCACGGCACGCAGACCGATCATCACCACATCAGCGATGCCGAACCCGAGCATACGCACGAGCACAGGGTCAGCCGCAACGGCATAGCGGCGAAGCTGCTCGATCACCTGCTCCGGATCGTCCAGCATGCCAGGATGCAGCGGCCACATTCGGTCGTCCCACAAGACGTGCACGGGTAGGTCCGGGTCGAGTCGTTCCGCTTGCTGATACTCCTCGACGATCGGGACCCGACGCCGAATGGCCTGAAGCCAGTCGGCAACATCACTGGGCTGGGCGTCACACTCGCCGGCCGCCTCCCCGGCAAGGGCCTGCCCGAGGAGAAACGAAAGGCTCGGAAGCAGCCGCGCTGAAGCCCATGACACGTCGTACAGGGCATTGATGCAGCTGCTCGGCTCGAAACGGCGGATGGACCGCCGGGCGACCAGCGCCAGTTCGTCAACGGTCGACCATCGTGCTCCGCGAGGCGTGTTCACCTGGTATGCGTTCCGGACTAGCTCCTGCAATCGGCATGGTCGTGGTCGAGTACCACATACTACTCCCGAACCCATCCCAAGAGCCCGATGGCTCACAGTGCTCCGCGAGCTGGTCGACGCCGCGGCGGCCGGGACCCCGCCGGCACCGCCGCTACCACTGGCGGCAACCGCTGGCGGGTGCCGTCCGAAGCCACGATGGACCCGATCGTGCGGAATATTGAGATAGGGCGTCGGCCCCTAGAGGCGTACCGTTCCGCCGTGACCGACACCGCCTGGGCGCCACTTAGCCGTCGCGCGGCTGACCTGTTGGCCGAGCCACTGGAGCACATTCCCGACTGGTTGTACCCGCAACTCGTCGAATGGCTGTACCACGTCCTGCAGTGCACCGAGGAACCGATCAAGGTGCTGCGCCCGGGCCACGGCCTCACCGACGACACCCGCAACATCATGCTCAGGATCCGCAGCTCCACTCAGCCGTGGCTCCTATCGGCTGACGACCCGGTGCTGCTCGATGCAATGGACGCCACGATCCGCTGGCGTCCGTGGCCGGCGCCGATCTCGCCAGGCTATTCGGGCGTGCGCTTTACGTTCGGCGAGCCGGACAGCCTGGAACGGATCCTCGCGGCCGCGAACTTCGCCTGGCGGGTCAACGCCGACTGGCGAGGGTTGGAACGCCGGATCGATCCCACCGCCACCGCCGCCGTGACCACCACGATTGTCAGCGCGCCGGCCGAGTCCAGCCGTCACCTCGCCGCCGCGTGGGACGCTGCGTACGGCCGCGCCCCAGATCCGGACAAGGCGTACGCCGAGGCGGTCAAGGCCGTCGAAGCGGTTGCCTGCACGCTGGTCTTGCCCACCAACGGCAACGCCACCCTGGGCACCGTACGCACGCACCTGCGTGACGCCCCCACGAAGTGGGAACTCGTCCTGCCCGGCAAGGACGGCAACCCCGGGTCGGTCACACCGATGGTCGAGATGCTGACCGCGCTCTGGGAGGGCCAGCGGTCCCGGCACGCGGGCACGGCAACCTCCCGTCCGCAGACCCAGGCCGAAGCCGAAGCAGCCGTCCACCTGGCCGGCACGCTGGTCCAGTGGCTCGCCACCGGCGTGCTGCGCCGCCGAACCCCGTAACACTTCATCGCCGCATGCCGGCGTGCCATCCCGAGACGACCGCGGGCCAACCCGCCATCAACGGTTGGCAGCTCTTACCCCGGCAGACGCAGCAGAACGATCGGATGTTAGACGGTCCCGGGGCGGTCGTCGGTGTTCTCATCGTCATCTTCGGTCAGCAGCAGACTGACGCCGACATAGTGCCGGGCGCCGCCCGTGCCGCGGCCAGTGCGGACACCTTGCCGTTCTAGATCCTGCGTCAAGCGCTTCGCCGAGACCGGCGCGTCGCCGGTCTGCTGACACCAATGCTCATACGCCCGCCGAAACCGGGTCGTCGCGACCCGGACCAGCGGCTGGTCGGCCGCAAGGTGACAGCACTCGGCGACGAACCTCGCCACAGTGTCCTCGTCGCGGGCGTACGCCGCCGTGGCCGCCCGCACAGTCGGCGGTTCCGGCAGGCCGTTGCGGTGGTAGTCGACCGCGCCGCGGATGATCCACGCCAGGACCGCTGGTGCTTCCTCGGCCAGCCGCTCGCCGAGCCTGCGGTCCTGCCGGTCCTCTGGCAGCGTCCGGGTGAAGGGGATCAGCCGAACCCGGCGCCAGAACGCCAGGCCGCCGCTCCGCACTTCAGGCCGGTGATTGCCGAGCAGCCACAACGTGTGCGACGGCGAGAAACTGAACCAGTTTCCGCGCATGTATCGGGCCGGAATCGAATCCCGGCCGGTCAGTTGCTTCACCCTGCCCTCGGAGAACCGCGCGCCCTCGTTGAGCTCCGAACACACGACCAGTCGGGAGCCGTGTAGCTGGGCCAGCTCGGTCGGGTGATCGGTGAACTGCCGCTGCATGAGCAGGTCCGACGACGCCGCGATCGCGTAGCCGGAGCCACCCAGGCCGAGCGCATGCATCGACGCCTCGAGCAGCGTCGACTTGCCGTTGGCGCCGGCACCGAGCGCGAATGGAAGGATCTGCTCGAGGACCGCGCCCAGCGCGGAGATGCCAAGCAGCCGCTGCACGTAGGTACGCAGCGTGTCGTCTTCGCCGAAGGTGTCTGCGAGAAATCTTTCCCATGCCTCGGCTCTTCGCTCGAAGTCCGGTGCCACGGCGCTAGATCTCGTGTGTAGGCGTTGAGGATCCGCCGCGCGGAGGTCACCGGTCTGCAGGTTGACGACGCCGCCGGGTGTGTTTAGTTCGTATGGATGCGCGTCGAGCTGGCCGAGCTCCACGACTAGGCGTGAATCAGACCGTGCGAGCCGTGCCACACCGGATACGCCACCTGCGGACAGCGCACCTTGGCGGAACTGCCGCCACCGCGACGATGTCGGCAGTTCGCGAGCCAACGCCCGAATGAGCTCTCGGTGCCGTTCAGCCTCATCCCAGACCCATCGGTGCCCGGTCCAACGCAACCACGTGCCGCGCTGGGGACAGAACCGCAGCTCATGTCCATGGATGTGCGCCAGCGCCTGCGCCAGGCCGTCCTCCGTGGCACCCCAGGCGTGCGGCGGTCGTGCAGCAGCTTCATCGTGTTCGCTCACCTGTAGCCACCCCGCTCAGGTAGGTCCGCGAGCACGGAGCCGGATGGAGGTACGGGATAGCGCACCTCCGTCCAAAGGGCTCGATGTCCGCCGACAGAATGCGCATGGCGACACGGTCACGACGTTCGGCCGCGGGCCAGTCCAACTTCGCGATTCTGGGCGAACAACAGTGCCTTGAAACAGGTGCCATCGCGTGCCATCAGGGGCCAGCAGGTAGCAATACGTTCCGTCATGTAGCACCTGACACGAGCGTGTTCATACATTGCAATGACCGGCGGGGCGCGGACAGCGATGGGGGAGAACGTGACCGAAAGCCTCAAGTTCTATACGTACAAGGAAGCGGCAGCACTACTCGGCATTTCCGAGTCGAAGCTCCACAAGGCCGTCGCGGGAGGACAGATGTCCTTCCACCGCGTTGCCGGAGGTCGCCTGGTGCGATTCACCGAGGACGACCTCCGGACCGCATTCAAGCCTGTGCCCGCGATGCCGGCGGACGGATCGACGAGTCGCCGTCGGGCGCCGCGACGGCGAACTCGTTGAAGCAAGATCCTCGGCCCGGTGCCGCCAACCGGCCAGCGCACCGGGCCATCGTCGCTTAAGCGACGGTCAACTCTAGCGGCGTACCCCCGCGTCCTGGCGCCTGCACAAATGACGTGACAGCTGCCCGTACGGCCGGGTGGTGTTTCCGGGTGACGTGCACGTACAGGTCATAGGTCGTCTGGATCCGCTTGTGACCCGCAATATTGCGAAGTGCCTCCAAGTCGACTCCCTCTGATGCCAGCAGGGTTAGCAGCGAGTGCCGCAAGCCGTGCGGGGTGAGGTGCTTGTTGAGCCCCCGCTGCTCTGCCAGCTTCCGGATCGGCACCCAGCGCCGCTCGTAGAACTGCGAGTAGCGCCAGAAGTTCCCGCCGGGCGCGGTGAAGATGAAGTCCCTCGGCCCCTTGCCGACCGACCGCCGCTCCAGCAGTTGCGTGATGGGCCCGGCCGTCGGCACTCGCCGGAACCCGCTCTCTGTCTTCGGCCGCGGCACCAGCACGTACGTCCCGTATTCACGGCGAATAACCTGTCGGATGTCGATCTCACCGGCTTCGGTGTGAACCGAGCGCACGGGCAGGCCGGTGATCTCACCCCACCGCAGGCCTGTTGCGAGTTTGGTTGCACACAAATCCCCTGCCTCCGGGTCGATCTCATATGCCGCACTGAGGAAGATCTGGGCTTCCCGCTCAAGTTCGATGATGTCGCGCTCAGGCTTCACGTGAGGCGGGAGATCAAGGCCGTGCAGCGGGTTGTACGTCCGTAGCGGCGGCTCCCCGTTTTCGCCGGGCAAGCATGACGCGTTGAACATCGGCGCGAGAACCTCACCACGTACATTCGCGATCGTTTTGCCGGACAGTCCCTTTTCAACAAGCCCGCTCTGCCAAGCTCGCATCTGACCTCGGGTGATCACTGGCAGGGGAAGTTGACCGAGAATCGGAAAGACATGATTCTCGAGGCGTTGCAGGTAGAAGCGCTTCGTCTCGCGGTTTGGCTTGATTAGATTCTCGACGTATTGGACAGCGTGCGGCTGCAGCAGAACGTCGGCGGGCTGTTCGAGCGCAACGGAGAGCGCGCTACTCGAATCCGCTTCAGCCGACACGGAGTTTGGCAGAAGGTACTCGAACCGGTAGTCGCGCAGTTGGTCCTCCGACGGATACCAATCCCCGTTAGCATCGACCAGGCCCTTGAAGCGCTTTGCTTCGGTCAGGTCCGGGAACGTTTCACCATCCCATTTACCATCACGAGTGCCGCCCTTGCGCCACTTCACGCGGTAGCTGGTCCGATTGCTCTTCAGCTTTCTCGGCTCGATAGATGCCACGAGCGTTCCTCCCGCCCAGGACGACGATGATCTTCCTGGGATCCAGATCACGCCTCCGCGGGAGGCGGCGGGAGAGGACAACCAGTGCCACATGCCAGGCACCAAGATCATCCAGTGTTCCCGCGGTGTTCCCGCAGATGCGCTCTGGCCGAGAAATGATCAAGGCCGTCAACCCTGTATGAGCAGGTCAACGGCCTTGGAAGGCTTGGAGCGGGTGAAGGGAATCGAACCCTCACTGTCAACTTGGGAACCGTACAAGTCTCGCTCGCCACACGCGCCGACCACCAGGTCAGGCGGGGCTACGAGCGGCCTTGAACGGCCAGCGGTTGCCTGGGCTAATGGCCCGCTAATGGTCCAGCATCTCCACCGGTCACCAACTGGTCTCGCCATCCGTCGACACGGACGCGCAGAGCCGCGACCTGGTCGGAACTGATGCCGTATTCAGCGAAGTCTTCGTCGTCGAAGCGTTGGAGATGGCGCAGCATCTGCTCGAACATCGAGCGATCGAATCCCGCGTCGACCGCCTCGGCGAGCTGACATAAGCGTTCCAGCGTGTACCGGCCTGCGGTGATCGCAGCATCGATGTCCAGGAAGTCACGAGCGGCGGCCCGGTTGTACAAGGCATCCACCTTGCCGGCCATGACATCGTCCGGGTGTAGAACCGGACCGATGTCCATCTGGATCGGCGGCAGCAGGCGCCAGTTCGCCACCAGCTCGACACGATGCTGTTCGGTCGGGGTGGCCGGATCGGTAAGGTACAGCCGCGCGAACGTCTCGGCACGGTGGTCGATCTCGACTGCATAGTCCGCTGCCATGTAGGCGGCGATCACCTCATCGACGGCGGCCGGAAAATCTGCCCGCTGCTGCCAGTCGGCGAAGAGATCATCGGTGCCTGGTCGCGCATCACTAGGCAGCAGGTCGACTCTCACGTGCCAACTGCGGGAACCGATGCTCCCACAGCTGCCTGACCTGCGGCGGCAGCACCAACGACGACCAAAGTCGCACCAGCGTCGGGCCGTCCAGCCACATCCGCAGTTGCTCGGCTCGTACCGCCTCCCGCAGCACCGTCTCGTACATGCTGGCCAACCGGCGCGGATTACCGAGGTCGTAGACGCCCCGTCCGGACCAGTTCAACCGCCGATCGAGCCGCACCTCGCCACTCGTCGGACCACGAAGCTCCACCAGGTTCGCCACCACGACGTACGGCCGCTGGTCGCCGTACCGCGACCCCAACGGTGCCCGCGCCTCATCCGTGCTCACGCGTCTACGGTAGACCAACCCTGACCCCGCGATCGCTCGTGCCGAGACTGCAGTCACAACCTTGCGCCAAGCTGCGGATGACCGTCCGGAGCGGTAACGGCGTCCAGCCCTGATTGCGCGGATTCGACGGACCGCACCTTCACAGTGTGGGAACTTCTTGTGGCATGAACCTCAACGTAATCGACATTGCGACGCGGCGACCCGTCGTGATCGCCGAGGCGCCCGTGTTCGCATGGTGGCACTGCCCGATTGGTGCAGCCAGGACGAATGCCACGGCGGAGACGCCTTCGACTTTGGTAACGGCACCATCACTACGAGTCGCTTTTATTGCGGTGTCGTCTTTGCAAAAAACGTGCCTGATGTCGATGGTGGCACCATCAATATCGAGATCAAGGTAGAAGCCGTCGAAGACAGCACTGAAGGATTCCTTGAACCGCCGACCGTGAACATCAATTTCGGCCAACTAATCACCTGGGCGGACACCGCACAGCAGGTCGCCAACGCGATCCTCGCCGCGACGGAGCTTGCTCGCCGACCGCTCCCATCAACCTGATCGGCGAGCGTCGCTCCTTACCGAGTGGCACTGGCCCCCAGGAAGGCGTTCGGTGTGGGTGCTCCAACGACGGGCCGCGCTGCGGAGGGACAGTGCGTGGGGGTTCTTCAGCGGTGACCACTCACAGCGGTGGCGCTCGAACGGCAACGGCAGGGCCCCGCAGCGACGCGGACCCTGCCGTTTCGCTTTGCGTTTTGACCAGATCAGCGGTCGAACTTCTCCCACGGACCGATCGACGTGCGGTTCGCGATCAGCGGCGAGTTGCCACCGTTCTCCGCCGTGACGTACCGGTTGTTGGCCCCGGCCTGCAGGCTGATGCTGCCGTCGGCGTTGGCGATCACCTTGAACTTCTCCCACGACCCGATGCTCGCCCGGTTGGCGATGAGCGGCTGGTTGCCGCCCGCCTCCGCGGTGACGAAGAGGCCGTTGGCCCGCGAGTACAGCGCCATCCAGCCGCCGCCCACGTCGACCAGGTCGAACTGCTCCCACGAGCCGACCGCGGTGCGGTTGGCGATGAGGGCCTTGTTGCCGCTGTCTTCGGCGCTGACGTACCGGTTGTTGGCCCGGGCCTGCAGCGTGACGGTGGCGTTGGCCGCGTCGACCGGGTTGAACTTCTCCCACGGGCCGATCGTGGCGCGGTCGGCGGTCATCATGCTGGCGCCGTTGTTGCTGCTCAGGTACTTTCCATTGACCACCGAGCGAAGGCTGATCGTGCCGTCGGCGTTGTTCGTGATCGTGAACAGCGTGTCGTTGCTGCTCGTGGACCCGCTCCAGGCCCACACGATGTTCGACCCGGCGGGAACGTCCGGGCCGACGAGCACCGCGAAGTACTGGCCGTTGACGCGGGACCGCAACGCGACCAGGTCGCCACCGACCTTCACGAGCTCGAACAGCTCCGCGACGCCGATCGTGGGCTGGTACGCGCGCATCTGCATGTTGCCACCCTCGGTGGCGCTGACGTAGCGGTTGTTGTCGCGCGCCAGCAGGGCGAACGTCCGGGCAGCCGGCCACAGCGACTTGGACTGTTCCTGGGTCGCGCTGAAGCCGTTGACGTCGACGGCCGTGACCGAGATGGAGTAGGTCCCCGGCGTCGAGTAGTGGTGGGTGGCGACCGGCGACGTCTGCGTTACCAGGTTGGTGGAGTCGCCGAAGCCGAAGCGGTACTTGGCTATGGGCACGCTTTGCGATCCTGGACCGCGGTTGACGTCATCACTACCTCACTGCTTCCCAGCGTGGGCTGAACGGCAGCTCGGCAAGAGCGGCGATGGCGCGAGGGGGAAAATCGGGCCACGCGTCACGCCGGGTGTCGTGGCGGCGGTTGAGGTGCCGATCGAGAAACTTCTGTGTGCGGCTGAGCCCGTCGATCCCGGCGGCGACGTCGATTACGCCCTCGGCCATCGCGTCGGCGTACTCGTCGAGATCAAGGACCCGGTACGGGTGGTCCGGCGGACCAACAATGACGTCGATCAAATGGTCGAAGACTCGCACGACGTCGCCCTCGTCAACCACGCGGACCAAGTCGCAGTACCACCAGCCGCGCTGCTGCTCCGGAAAGATGACCGGCTGGTTGATCTGGAATCCCGTCTCGAGCAGGACAAAGCTGCGTTGTTCGCGGTCTATGCCTTCCCATGTGAAACCCCAGTCGTAGACGATCGCGTTGCCGTCGCGATGACCGGCGGCTCGGATGCGTCCGTCGCGGATGATCGTCACTGAAGTGAACACTCGCCGATCATCCCATCGGTGCGCCAGCGTAAATCCAGTGCTCAGCCCGTCAGGCCGAACGAACAGGGGTAACGACGATGACTGTGCCGGCAGCGGCGCGCGACAACGAAACGATGTCCACGGTGTCCGGAGACCAGCGCTGGTTGGTGTCCTGGCACCCGGCCGGCCCGGCGCCCTCGGGCCGTAACCATGGCGCTGCCGGTATCTGTATCGGTCACGACGGCCGCGACCTGGTACTCATCAGCCACGACCAGATCCATTGGGGATTCCCCGCAGGGCGACCGGAGGGCGGCGAATCGCTGCAGGCAACCCTGGCCCGAGAGATGTACGAGGAGGCTTGTGTCGATGTCTTGGATGCCCGGCTGCTCGGCTTTGCCCGTAGTGAATGTACACAGGGCCACGAACAAGGCCTCGTACTCGTCCGTTCCTACTGGCTTGCACACGTGGTAATCGGGCAGTGGGAGCCGCGGTACGAAATCGCGCACCGGCGGATCGTTCCAGCCGCGCAGGCGACACGACACGTCCGTGATCCCGACCCGATCGCTACACGCATCGCGATGCGAGCACTCGTCGAAGCCAGACTCAGCGAGCAGAACCGCGATATCAATCAAAAGTAGAACCGCGGTCCGCCGCCGTGAAGGGGGCGCGGGGAGAGGGAGTCGACTCAGGATCCACCACTGGGCGTCGCGAGTTCACGGACTCGGCCCGCGCTGGCCGTATTCTCTCTAGATGACTAACCCCATCGACGCAGCAGCCGCACCTCCAACAGCCGAAGGCTATGGCTGAGGCCATCACAGCGACGTCAACTGGTCAAGGCACCGCCAAGAAGGCTGTCAACGGAAGGGCGGAAGGACTATGACGGCACGTCACTTTCGCTGGGAGCGCACCGGCGCCGAGCAGCACAACTCCGCCTACGAGGAGGCACGGGCAGCGCTCCTGCTCGGCCAGATGGTCTACGACCGTCGCACCGAACTCGGACTCACGCAGCGCGAACTCGCCGAGCGCGCCGACATGACCCAGCCCCAACTGTCCCGCCTCGAATCGGGCGGCGCCACGCCCACCGTGCCGTTGCTGGCCAGACTTGCGCTAGCACTTGACCCCAGCTCGACAGGTGCACCTCCACCTGCCCCGTAAGAGCAGGCCAAAGCCGCCTACGGACCGAGGGACGCGGCTGGAGGGCGACCACCCACCGTGGGGTCTGGCGCTCGGGCCCCAGGAGAAATGGCGAGGTCCCCCGGTCCGCGCTTTCTGCGGACAGAGGGACCCTAGGATCGAGCGGGTGAAGGGAATCGAACCCTCACTGTCAGCTTGGGAACCGTACAGGTGGCCCTCCCCAGGCGCATGAACCTCCAGATCGCGCCTGTGGCAAGCGGCCTGGAGCGGCCAGCTAACACCTGGGTTAATGGCCCGCTAATGGCCTGGATACGCCTCAGAACCCGACAATCGCCACCGCCGAGACGAGCTAACGGCCGGCAAGCGATCTCGATGGCTCTGTCGACCGACTACACATCGATCATCTGTTTTAGCACCGTCTTCACGGCCGATATCTCTTCGTCGGTGAGCACCCACGCTGGCCGATGTCCCTGCAGACGCGCCCGGGCGATAGTCCGTACCTGTTCAGTGATGACGAACCCGACTGGACGGCTCGTGGGGCGCACCGGAACGCGGTGTAGCCAGCCGGAGCGCTCCCGCGTCGTCACTGGGAGCACGGTGACCAGTGTCTCCCCGGTCAGCCGCAGGTGGAACGCGCTGGAGACCACGAGTACCGGACGGCGGCCTGCCTGCTCACGGCCTTCGGTAGGGTCGAGGTCGGCCCACCAGACCTGCCACGGCTGGATGACCGTCACGCAGCCTCGTCCCACGCGTCGGCCGCCGGCGCGGAGGCCCGGTCTTCCTGGTCGGCCTCGGCTACGTACTCGGCCCAGCCCTCCGGATCGTTCGCCCGGTATGCGTCCAAGGCGGCGATGGCCTTCATCTGCCAGTGTTCGGCCAACAGCCGACGAATCGCCTCGTCCGCCGACGCGCCACCGAGGTCCTCGCTGGCGACGCGGGTCAGGTCGTCGCGGGTGGTCTCGTCCACCCGGATCATTACGCTACCCATGCCTCAACGATACCGACCTGATGACAGTGCCGTCTACGGCTGCGTATACATGGTTGTCTTGCCACGGCTATGCGACTGCTGTCGCATTGCGACCCGTGGGCGTGCAGGCGTGGGCGTTGCTCCTGCTCGGCCAAGTGGGTGTACGACCGTCGCACCTAACTCGGGCCCATCCGGAGCAAACTTGCCGAGCGCGCCAGCACGACGAGCCCCAACCATCCCGCCTGGAATCCGGCGGTGCCACGCTCACCGCGCCTCTCCCGGCCAGACTTGCGGTAGCACTCGACGCAAGCTCGACGGGTGCACCTCCACCAGCCCGTAAGGGCAGGCCAAAGCCGCCCTACGGACCGAGGGACGCGGCTGGAGGGCGACCACCCACCGTGGGGTCTGGGGCTCGGGCCCCAGGAGAAATGGCGAGGTCCCCCGGTCCGCGCTTTCGCGGACGGAGAGACCCTAGGACCGAGCGGGTGAAGGGAATCGAACCCTCACTGTCAGCTTGGGAAGCTGATGTTCTGCCATTGAACTACACCCGCGAGCGACGCCTACTGTACCGAATCCGCGGCCGTCGCGCACGGACCATTCTGTCTTGCTCTTGGGATTTGGCTCTTGCGGGCCTTCCATACGGTGCGGGTTGACGTCGTTGGGGTCTCGTGGTGGACCAGCATTGCCACGTCAACGGTCAACTCGTAGAGCTTCCAGTCGATGCCGTCGGCGGCGCGGGTCAACGTCGCCAGGTGAGTGATCCGGGTCTCGTCGGTCACCGGGGTGGCGCGGCCCGAGAGGTATGCCTCGTCGTCGGAGTCTGTCGCGGGGAAGCTGTGCAGGGAGTATCGGCCGTCGCGGTCCAGGTCGTAGCGCTTTGGGGAGGCCAGGACGAAGCAGAACAGGCCCTCGTCCGTGATGACCGGGGACACCGGGTGGATGCGGGGGCCGCCGTCGGGGCGGACGGTCGCCAGGTAGCCCAGGCCTGGGCCGTACTGGCAGACGAGCGTGCGAATGGCCGACGCCAGGGAGGGCTCGGCCGTGGCGAAGTCAGCCCACGTTGCCATGTCTCCAAAGTACTCGAACACGTGTACTATCGTGGTGGGATTCCCCGAACGAGGCAACGAATGAGCACACTGAAGCGGCGGCCATATCCCAGCTGCCGGCGCTGGAGATCTTCGCGCCACTGGGCGTACACCTGCGGGGGGCTCTTTCGCACTTCAGCGCGGATTAGTTGGACATAGCGGCGAATGTCATGAAAAGGGCGCCTGGTGGCGGCGGCGGACGAAACGAACACTACGAGGACAGGGGCTGAGGCGGGAGTGGGCGTTACCGGGGTGAGGGACGAGGCGGCGTCTCGCGGGTGAGCGGGGCGCGGCCGATGGGGCCGTGAACGGAGAAGGTGGACGGTGCGGGGCGGGCCGGGCCGGCTGAGGGGGCATCGCGGGATAGCTGGGGCGCGGGGAACTACAGGAGCGGCTGGAGGGTGTGGACGTCGCGGGGGTGGTCGAGGCGCGGGAACCGTGGAAGGGGTTAGGCGGACCTGACAGCCGTCCCGTGGTGGCGCGTCGACGCCAGTGGTGGGACGCGGGTGTCGCGGGGAGCGGGCGACAGCAGATTCGGCCGAGCGCCGGGAACCGTGACAGCGGCGGGGGACGTTGGCGTCGCGCGGGTGGTTGGGGGTGTGGAGAGGGCACCGCGGGTCCGGGCCGGCACGGCGACCCGTAACCTCAGAGGGTGCTGCTCTCCGACCGTGACCTCAGTAAAGAGCTCGAAGGCGGCCAACTGCGCCTCGAACCGTTCGATCAAGCGCTGGTGCAGCCGTCCAGCATCGACGTGCGGCTCGACCGGTGGTTCCGGGTGTTCAACAACCACCTTTACACACACATCGACCCCGCCATTCAGCAGGACGATCTCACCTCGATGGTCGAGGTCGGCGACGGGGAGCCGTTCGTGCTGCACCCGGGCGAGTTCGTGCTCGCCTCCACGCTTGAGGTGATCACGCTCGGCGACCAGCTGGCGGGGCGGCTGGAGGGCAAGTCCAGCCTTGGGCGGCTCGGGCTGCTGACGCACTCGACCGCCGGCTTCATCGACCCCGGGTTCTCCGGGCACGTCACGCTGGAGCTGTCCAACGTCGCCAACCTGCCGATCCGCCTGTGGCCGGGCATGAAGATCGGGCAGCTGTGCATCTTCCGGCTCTCGTCGCCGTCCGAGCATCCGTACGGCTCGGCGGTCTACGGCTCGCGGTACCAGGGGCAGCGCGGCCCGACCCCGAGCCGTTCCTGGCAGAACTGGCGCACCTGGCCTACGCAGTAAAAGTTTGGGGCGGGCCCGAAGGCCCGCCCCAAAGTTCATGCCACCCGGCCGTATCCGGATATCGGTTCTTGGTCGATCTTCTTCATCTGGACGGGTGCGCTGGGATTCGGTGCGTGCACCATCCAGCCGCCGCCGACGTACAGCCCCACGTGGTGCAGGTCGCTGAAGAA
This sequence comes from Dactylosporangium sp. CA-233914, assembly GCF_050942935.1. Classification (NCBI taxonomy): domain Bacteria; kingdom Bacillati; phylum Actinomycetota; class Actinomycetes; order Micromonosporales; family Micromonosporaceae; genus Dactylosporangium; species Dactylosporangium sp. CA-233914. The sequence continues at coordinate 294,349 of NZ_CP192030.1, forward strand.
GAAGACCAGGTCGCCGGCCTTGAGGTCGGCACGCGTGACGCGCTTGGTGTCCTGGTACTGCCAATTGGTGTAGTGGCGCAGCGTGTAGCCGACTTGCTTCCAGGCGTACAGCGTCAGGCCGGAGCAGTCGAACGTGTTCGGGCCCTCGGTGGCCCACACGTACTTCTTGCCGATCTGCTGGCAGGCGATCTGCGCGGCCTTGGCACCCGGGCCGCCGGTGTACTCGTACGGACAGGCCACCGGTTTGAGGCTGCCGGTGCCGTTACCGTTACCGTACGCGTCCAGCCGCATCGCCTGCAGGCTCTTGATGTCGGCGTTGATCTGCTGCTCCTGCTTCGCCAGCGCGGCCTCCTGCTCGGCCTGCTTGGCGACCAGCTCGTCGAGCGGGCCCTTCTGGGCGTCGTACTGCTGCTTGGCGACCAGCACGTCCTTGATCCGCGTCTGCTCGTCCTTGGCCACCATGTTGAGCAGCGTCATCTGGTCGATGAACGTGTCAGGCGAGCCGGTGGTGAGCATCGCGTCGAGCTTCGAGACGCGGCCGGTCTTGTACTGCATCACCGCGAACGCGGTCACCTTGTCGAAGGCGGCGTCGACCCGGGTGCGCAGCGGGGCGATCTGGTCCTCGAGCTGCTTCTGCTTGGTCTTGTTGGCGGCGAGCTCGAGCTTGAGCTGATTGTGCTGCTCGACGACGGGCTCGATCTGGTTCCACTTCTCGTCGATCTGCTTCTCGATCTCGCCGGGCGTGGGCTCGGCGTGCGCAAGCCCGGTGATGCCGACGGCGAGGGACAGACCGCCGAGGGTGGCGACGAGGAGCCGTACCAGACGGTTGGGCCGCCTCGTCCACCTCAGATGGGTCTCCACCGAGGAGTTACTCCTTCTTCCAGGCCGCCTACCGGGTTAGCTGACGGGTTCGGGCGGGAAGGTCGCCCTACCGCGTGTTACTGCGGATTCACCCCGGTGAAACACTTGGGTCCCCGGCTCGGAAATTCGACTCGGCGGTGCCGCCCGGCGCGACCGTCGTGGTCGCGGACATCCAGCCGACGGGAATTCACGTTAAGGGGGCCAGGTTCCCAGGTTCAAGTCAGTGCGCGATTCTTGTCCGATTTGTCGCTAAGGTCGCGCGAATCGAGTGACGAACACGTCGTCGATTATGCCCACGAACTGGTCGTTGTTCGCACTCGTTCCCTTACCGCCAATGCAGATCGGATCGTCGTTCGCTATCGACAGTGACGACGGAATCGCCGTCCGTCCCGCCTCGACCCCGTCCACGGCCACCGTGAGCAGTGCGTTACCGCGCGAACACGCGAGCCGGTGCCACCGCCCGTCGGCGACGCTACGGGACGCCATGGCCACGAAAATGGTGGCGGAAGAAGTGCCGACAATCACACAGCTGGGCTGTCCGGCCACCCCGTCGACCTGCAGCTTGAACTGACTGTCACCGACCGAGAACCCTTTCTGCACAACATTGGCGCCTTTGGAAGTCTCGTTCGGTTGAACCAGGACGCTGGCGCCGTACGTTATGGATCCACGTCCGGGATTGAGAAAGCCGGCCCGCCCGCTCTGCAGGATGGCCCGTGCGCAACTCTGTGCACCGTAATGCTCACATCGCGGCGGAAACCGCACCGCGAGTCCGCCGTCGTGCGGCACCGCGGAGAGCTCCCCGCCCTCGGCCCGCCGCGACCGCAGCCCGAGCCGCCCGCCGGCGTCCCCGATCGGCTCCGACAGCCCGTTGTCGAACGTGTACCGAACGGTGATGTCCCCATGTGGCTCAACCGAAGCCGCGGGCGACCCGCTGGGCGACGCCGGCGCGCCCGGGGCGTGGCCGATCGCGAGCGACGGCGTCGACCCGGTGACGGGCTCGGCCAGCTCCCGGGCGGGCGGGGCGCTCGCCCACCGAACGACGAACCCGGCAGCTACGACAAGGCCGGCCAGTCCGGCACACAGCAACAACCGCCGTCGATGGCGCATAACCGGACATGCTGCCCCGAAACCGCCCGGCCGCGCAGGAAATCGACAGGGCTGTCGCCCAAGAGCATGATGGCTCGGGTCCGCATCACCTGCGGACCGCTGCTCCCGCCAGAGACCGGTCGGCCCTGGGGGGCCTCCCTGCCAGGTCCGCGTGGCCAAGACCCGGACCGGAAGCGCAGGCGCCCGAAGGGCCTACGACGAGGCGACCCCGGCCCCGCCGATCTCCCAGCTGGGCACCTGGGCCTGCTGCTTCACGCCCTGGTACTCGACCAGGACCAGCGCGATGTCGTCGTCCAGCCGCCCCCGCACCCACTCGACCAGCGCGCTCTCCAGCGACTTCAGCCCGTCGGCGACCGTGCCGTGCCCGAGCAGCCGCTGCGCCCGCTCCGCGGTGGGGAAGAACTGCCCGTCCCGGCGCGCCTCGGCCAGCCCGTCGGTGAAGAACAGCAGCCGGTCCCCGGGCTCCAGCCGCTCCACCCGCGGCTTGACGACCGGCATGAACCCCAGCGGCGGCGCGTTGGACGGCGGGTCGAGCGAAATCACCCGGCCCCGGCGCAGCAGCAGCGGCGCCGGGTGCCCGCAGTTGACGATCGTCAGCGTCCCGCCCCGCTCCTCGATCAGCGCCGCGGTCACGAAGTCCTCGTCGCCGAGCGACCGGGCGACCGCCCGATCCAGGTCGGCCACGATCGCGCGCAGGTCGGCGCGCTCGAACGCCACATGGCGATACGAGCCCAGGACGATGCTGGCGAGCCGGACGGCCTCAAGGCCCTTGCCGCGCACGTCGCCGATGATCATCCGGACGCCGTACGGCGTGTCGAGCGCCTCGTAGAGGTCGCCCCCGATGTCGGCGGCGGCGCTGGCCGAGATGTACCGCGCGGCGACCGTCAGCGGCCCCACCTGCGGGCCCAGCGGGCGCAGGACGGCGCCCTGGGCGACGCTGGCGAGGTGGGACAGCTCCGCGTAGCGCGCGATCTGCCGCTGCCGGATCGCCCCGACGGCGGAGCCGATGCCGCTGGCCACGATCACGAAGCCGAGGTTGAGCATCAGCACGAGCGCGCGGTCGCGGCTGTGCATCAGCTCGATCGAGCAGAAGATGAAGGCGAGCAGCGTCGAGGCGCTGCCGACGGCGAGCACCTCGGGCCAGGACGCGAACGCGGCGGCCAGGAACGGCGCGGCCGCGAGCAGCCCGACGTAGTCGGCCTGGTAGCCGTCGGCGACCTCGGCGGCGAGCACGAGCGCGAGCAGCACGAAGGCCGCGCCGACACCGGCGCGGGCCTCGGGAAGCAGCTGACGTTTCATAGGTCCGGCCAACAGCATGCCACCAACCGACCGCCGGACCGCTCCATCAAACGGCCGGGTCTGCCTTACTTGAGTACCTCATACTTCGCGTTGATGACACCGGCGCTCACCGATGCGATCGTCACGAAGGCGCCCTTGGAAAGGTCGAGGCAGCGCCCCGCCACGAAGGGTCCGCGATCGTTGATCCGTACGTCGACGGACTTGCCATTGGCCAGGTTCGTGACCCGGACGATCGTGCCGAACTTCAGCGTCTTGTGAGCCGCGGTCAGCCCGTTGGGATCGAAGTTCTCGCCGTTGGCGGTCTTCTGCCCATCAGCGTAGTACGACACCTCGCAGGTGCCGCTGCTCGCCACCTCGGCCGCCCCCGTGGTGGTCGGCGCCTTCGTCGGCGACTTGCTCTTGGTGGGCGTCTTCGACGGCGTCGGCGAGGCCGTGACCTGCACAGACTCGAGCGCCTGGGCGGCGGACGGCTCGGCGGAGGGCGACGCGGTGGGAGAGGGACGCTCGCCGCGGTCCGCACGCTCCTGCGGGCTGCGGGGCGCGTCGGCGGCGACGGTCTTGGGATCGTCGGAGCCAAGGTTGACGGTCGCGATGGCACCGCCGATCAGAACGATCACGGCACCGACCCCAGCGATCAATGGGATGAGGTGACGGCGACCCACAACGGAATGTCGGCCGGACAACGTCTGCACCCTTCGTCGACAGCAAGTCCGTGACCGAACGTATCGGCCCCTCCCGGCCGCCAGTCAAACCGAAGGGCGGTTGATGTGGTGATTTGCCCGCATAGTTCCGACCGTTCGGCCGATGCAGCAAGAACCCGTTCGGCCGAACTCCAGAGGGTGCAGCGCGCCGGGCCGCAGCCGTTCCGATTACGGACTGCAGCGGACAAATCAGGCGGAAGCCGGCCCGGCGCGGACCGGAGGACATGGGTCGTCTGCCGGTGCCAACGAAACGGACGCGGGCCCGCGATGGGGTCGACCCGTCAACGGCGCGCAATCCAGCCGTGATGGGGTCGACCGGTCTACGGCGCGCAACCTGGCCGTGATGGGTTGCGCGGTCAGTGGCGCGTGACCTGGCCACAATGGGGGTTGAGCGGTCACCACGGACGCGGCGGACGTGGGGGACGAGAGCCGCGCGGACGCGGCGGGCGGATGCGACACGGACACGGCCGCCGCGGCCGAGCCGCGATGGGGCTGCGCCCTGTGAGGTGGTGTGCGATTCGCCCGGTCTGGGCGAGATGACCGGAATAGGAACAGCCACCGCTTGATCCTTCGAAGTGATCGAAGCTGCGAAGGAGAGACCAAGCGATGGCATCTGTGAGCGTGGATGGTGCCGCGTTCCTGCGCGAGCACATCGAGTCCGCGTCACCCGATCTGCTGCGCACGAGGGTGAAAACGTTCGCCGAGGCGCTCATGTCCGCTGAGGCCGACGCCCTGTGCGGTGCCGGCTACGGGGAGCGCAGCGACGAACGCACCAACCAGCGCAACGGCTACCGGCACCGGGACTGGGACCACCCGCGCGGGCACCGTGGAGCTGGCGATCCCGAAGCTGTCACTACCGTGGGGGTGTCGACTCGGCGGGTGGAGAAGCTCTCGAGCTGCTCGGCATCGCGTCGCTGTCGCGCACCCAGGTGCCGGCGATGGCCGCGCACCTCGACGCGCAGGTCGAGGCGTTCCGCAACCGGCCTCTGGATGCGGCCCCACTACACGTTCGTGTGGACCGACGGGGCCGGGTTCCTGCGGGCGGCTTCGCGCTGCGGTTCGATCGAGGCAAGACTCAACCCGGACCACGGGGTCGTTGCCCGTTCCGTTCGCGCAGAGCCGAACTGGGCCAGGCCGGGTTGGCGGTCGGGACGCCAGGCAGGGGCGGTGTCAGTGCGGTGGACCAGGCAGGGGGTTCGGCGATCAACTGGGCCGGTGACCGCGACGCCGCCCGGTTCGACCCCGCCGCCCAGGTGCCCCGACCGCGACGGCCGCCGGGGAGGAGCGGCACACGCGGCCCGGGACCCGGCGCAGGGTCGGGTCACGGTTCGCTCGGATAGCGCAGCGGCGCTGGGTCACGGTTTCGCTCGGATTCCGCAGCGGCGCCGGGTCACGTTTTGGCCAGGTGCCGCGGCGCGGCTGGGTCACGGTTCGCTCGGATAGCGTGGCGGCGCCGGGTCACGTTTTGCTCAGGCACTGCGGTGGGGCTGGGTCACGGTTTCGGTCGGGTCCTGCGGCTGCGCCTCGGCCCGGTGTGCTTGGTGGACCGGGCCGGGCACTTGGCGTACGGAATTAGGGGCGGACCGCTGAGAGCACGGCCTGGACCGCCGTCGGGGTCTCGACCTCCGACTTGTCGCCGGTCTGGCGGTCGCGGATCTCCACCATGCCGTCGGCCAGCCGCTTGCCGACCACGACGATCGTCGGCACGCCGATGAGCTCCGAGTCGTTGAACTTTACGCCCGGCGAGACGTCCTTGCGGTCGTCGAGCAGCACGGTCAGGCCGGCCGCCTCCAGGTCTGCGGCCAGCGCCGCCGCCCCGTCGCGAATCTCGTCGGTCTTGCCGGCCGCGACCACGTGCACGTCGGCGGGGGAGAGCTCCCGCGGCCAGCATAGCCCGCGCTCGTCGGCGGTCTGCTCGGCGATCACGGCGACGGCCCGGGTGACGCCGATGCCGTAGGAGCCCATGGTCACGACCTGGGCCTTGCCGTTCTGGTCGAGCACCGTCAGGCCGAGGGCCTGCGCATATTTGCGGCCGAGCTGGAAGATGTGGCCGATCTCGATGCCGCGGGCCTGCTCCAGCGCGCCGCCGTCGACCGGGCAGATGTCGCCGTCCTGGATGCGGGCCGCCTCGATCGTGCCGTCGGGGGTGAAGTCGCGGCCGGCGACGAGGTGCGTCACGTGCCGGCCGGGCTCGTCCGCGCCGGTGATCCAGCTCGTGCCGTCCACGACGCGGGGGTCGACGAGGTATCGGATGCCCGAGGAGTTCTTCTCGCCCAGCACGCCGGGGCCGATGTATCCCTTGACGAGCGCCGGATGCGCCGCGAACTCGGCCTCGGTCATCGGCGCCACCTCGGCCGGTGACACGACCGCCTCGACCCGGCGCAGGTCGACCTCGCGGTTGCCGGGTACGCCGACGGCGAGCGGCTCCCGCTTGCCGTCGGGCAGGGTCAGCGTGAGCATGACGTTCTTGAGCGTGTCGGCCGCGGTCCAGGCCCGGTCGTCGCGCTTGAGGTCGGCGCGGCCGTTGAACAGGTCGACCAGCGTCTCGATCGTCGGGGTGTTGGGCGTGTCGACGACCTTCGCCGCGGGCTGCCCCTCGATCGGCAACGCGGCCGGTGGCGGGGTCACGACCGCCTCGACGTTGGCCGCGTAGTCGCCGTTGGCGCAGCGTACGAACGTGTCCTCGCCGATCTCGGCGAGCGCCAGGAACTCCTCGGAGGCGCTGCCGCCCATCGCGCCGCTCATCGCGGAGACGATGACGTAGTCGAGGCCGAACCGCTCGAAGATCTTGATGTAGGCCTCGCGGTGGCGGCCGTAGGCGGCGCGCAGGCCGTCGTCGTCGACGTCGAAGGAGTAGGAGTCCTTCATGACGAACTCGCGGCCGCGCAGGATGCCGGCCCGGGGGCGCGCCTCGTCGCGGTACTTCGACTGGATCTGGTACAGCGTGAGCGGCAGGTCCTTGTACGAGGAGCACAGGTCCTTCACCGTGAGGGTGAACATCTCCTCGTGCGTGGGGCCGAGCAGGTAGTCGGCCTGGCGGCGGTCCTTGAGGCGGAAGAGCGTGTCGCCATACTCCGTCCAGCGCCCCGTCGCCTCGTAGGGCTCGCGCGGCAGCAGCGCCGGGAACGTCAGCTCCTGGCCGCCCGCCGCGTCCATCTCCTCGCGGATGATCCGTTCGACGTTGCGCAGCACCCGCAGGCCCATCGGCAGCATGGTGAAGATGCCCGGCGCGACGCGGCGCACGTAGCCCGCGCGGACCAGCAGCTTGTGGCTGGTCACCTCGGCGTCGGCGGGATCCTCGCGCAGCGTCCGCAGGAACAGCGAGGACATCTTCAGGACCATCTGTGTCCACCTTCTCATGGCCGTTTCCGTCACGTTGGACGATACCGAACCGGCCATTTCGCGGTCTCGCGGGTTTCGGGGCGCCCCGGCAGTACGGCCGGTATGCGTCCCGGCCTGGCCGCCTGCTCAGATGATGATATTTCCGAAAAAAACGGACAATGTGCCGGCGATGCTGACCCGTGACCAGCCCCGGCTTCACCTGCGCCGGTGCCGGCCGAGCCCCCAGCCTCGCCTGGTCGGGCGACACCCGGGGCGCGAAGGCCCTGGTCGTCGACGACCAGGACGCCCCCAGCGGCACCAACGTGCACTGGATCGTGCTCGACGTGCCCGCCGGCGCCACCGGGCAAGGACGACGACCGGCTCACCCAGGACTCCGCCGGCCGCAGGGGCTGGACCCCGCCCTGCCCACCGTCGGGCACGCACCACGACGGCGCCGGCCGCCAGGCCGCCCTCGACGCGCACACCGTCGCCACGGGCCGGCTCACGGGACTCGTCGCGCACTGAACCCGCACCCGGCTTTCACCCGGCCCGGGGATCGCGGCCGCCGATGTCGGGTCCATGCGCCGCCTCCTCGCCACCGTTCTGGCCGTCACCGCCGCCGCGTTCGCCACGGCCGGGCCCGCTTCCGCCGCGACCACCCGCTGGCGGCCCGCCGTCGGCCTGAGCTGGCAGATGCAGTTCACCGGGAAGCTCGACACGAGCGTGAACGCGCAGGTGTACGACATCGACGGCGCCGACTCCACGAAGGCCCAGGTAGCGGCGCTGCACCAGGCCGGCCGGAAGGTCGTGTGCTACGTCGACGCCGGCTCGTACGAGAACTGGCGCGCCGACGCCGCGAAGTTCCCGGCCGCGGTGCGCGGCAAGGCCCTGGACGGCTGGGCCGGCGAGCAGTGGCTGGACGTGCGCGCCTGGGACACGCTGCGCCCGATCCTGGCCGCGCGCTTCGCCGACTGCCAGGCCAAGGGCTTCGACGCCGTCGACCCCGACAACATGGACGGATACAGCAACGACACCGGCTTCCCGCTCACCGCCGCCGACCAGCTGACGTTCAACCGCCGCGTCGCCGACCTCGCGCACTCCCTCGGCCTCGCCGTCGGGCTCAAGAACGACCTCGACCAGGTCCGGGCACTGCAGCCGGCGTTCGACTTCGCGGTCAACGAGTCGTGCGTGAAGTACAAGGAGTGCGGTCTGCTCGCCCCGTTCACCGCGAACGGCAAGCCGGTCTTCCACGTGGAGTACAGTGCCGCGCAGTGCCCCACCCCGGCGTCGCTGCGGTTCGGCAACGTCCGCAAGAAACTCAGCCTGGACGCGTTTCGCGCCGCATGCTGAACCCCGCGCCCCGTTTGTGACATCCGAGCGGTGGACGGGGCCGCGCGTGCCGCCTCGAACGCGGCCCTGGCTGCGAGCACTACGGCGTGCAGCTAGGTCTTGACCCGTTATAAGCCTCGCCTACACTCCGTCGGGTGACGATTCGGGGGCGAGTGCCGGCCAAGGCCGTCGACGCGCTTGTGGTGCTGGGCTTCGTCCTCGGCGCCGTATATGTGCTGGGCCGCCTGTGGGTCGACCCCAACGGGCGCTACCTGCAGCTGAACTTCCAGGACTACTTCCAGTTCGAGTGGTTTCTGACCCACGCCACCGAGGTGTTCACCAAGGGCGAGTCGCCCTTCTTCTCCGACGAGATCAACTCGCCGCAGGGCGTCAACCTGATGGGCAATACGTCCGTCCTGGCCCTTTCCCTGCCGCTGACCCCGATCACACTGTGGCTCGGCGCCGGCGTCTCGTTCGCGATCATCTCGACGCTGGCCCTGGCCGGGACCGCCAGCTCGTGGTACTGGCTGTTCAGCCGCGAACTCGGCCGCTCCCGCCTCGCCGCGGCTGTCGGTGGTGCCTTCCTCGGCTTCGCGCCCGCCATGATGTCGCAGATCGCCGGGCACCCGAACATCGCCGGGCAGTACCTCATCCCGCTGATCATCGCCACCGTGCTGCGCATGCGGCACCCGGGCAAGGTGTGGAAGCACGGGCTGGTGCTGGCCGCGCTCGTGATCGCCCAGGCCGGCATCAACGAGGAGATACTGTTCTTCACCGCGCTCACGCTGGCGATCTTCATCCTCGCGTATGTGCCCTGGAAGCAGCTGCCGGGCCTGGCGAAGATCGTGCTGCCCAAGTCCGCCGTGACGCTGGTGGTGGCCGGGGCCGTGCTCGCCTACCCGCTCTACTTCCAGTTCTTCGGTCCCCAGGCCTACCACGGCCTCGACGCCGCCGTCCGGGCGATCAACCTCGACGCGTACTCGTACGTCAAGTTCGGCCGCTTCTCGATCGCCGGTGACACCGTCGAGGCCGCCCGGCTCAACCGCGGCAACGCCAGCGAGGAGAACAGCTTCTTCGGCTGGCCGCTCGTGGTGGTCCTGGTCGCCGGGGCGATCGCGCTGTGGCGCAACCGGCTGGCCCGCGCGCTGCTCATCACCGGCTTCGTCTTCATGATCATGTCGCTGGGCGACATCATCCGCTTCAACGGCGTCGACCACACCCGCGTCCACGGCCCGTGGAAGTGGATCAGCAAGCTGCCGATCTTCGACTCGGTGGTGCCGACCCGGCTGGGCCTGGTCGTCACGGTCTGCGTCGGCGTCGGCCTGGCCCTGCTGGTCGACAAGCTGGTCGTCGACCGCTTCCGCCGCCCGGCCACCGTCACCGTGGCGGAGCCCGCCCTCGAGCCCGAGCCGGTGCTGGTCGGCTCGTCCGGCCCGGCCGCCACCGACGTGCCGCCGCCCGCGCCGCGCCCGGCCTCGGGCAGCGGCGGCTCCGCCGACCCGGCCCCGCGCCGCAGCCCCCGGCTCGCGCTGGTCTGGGGTGTGGCGATCCTGGCCGCGCTCATCCCGCTCTTCCCGACCCCGCAGCCGGTCGACGGCCGCCCGCCGATCCCGGAGCTGTTCACCGACGGCAACTGGCGCACCAAGCTGCCCCGGAACCCGGTCGTCGCCCCGATGCCGGGCGGCTGGGACGACAACCTCAGGATGATGCGCTGGTCGACGGCGACGAACCTCGAGGTCAAGATGACCGCCGGGTACTTCCTCGGCCCGAACGACACCGTCCCGGACGACAAGTTCGGGCACTTCGGCCCCGGCTACCGCGACTCGATCATGTACCTCAACTGGGCCCGCGGCCAGAAGACCGCACCGGACCCGAGCCAGAAGGAGCGCGACGCGATGCGCGCCGACATCCGGTTCTGGAAGGCGACCAACCTCGTTCTGCCGGCCGGATACCCGAACGTGACGGTCATCCGCGACACGATCGACAAGCTCGTGGCCGGCGACGCCGAGCCCGGCCGGCTCGTCGACGGGGTCTGGCTCTGGGACGTGCGTTCGATCAGTGGCACCGGCTGAGCACCAGCTCCGCGGCCCGGCGGGGGTGCATCTCGGGGATCCAGTGGCGCACGCCGCGCAGGATCTCGAAGGTGTACTCCCCGTCGACCCACTCGCCGCAGCGCCGCGCCAGCCGCTCGGTGACGTACTCGTCGCCGTCGCCCCACGCGAACAGCGTCGGCACGGCCACGCGAGGGAACTCGGAGTCGAGGCGCATCGCGCGGTACCAGTTGAGGGCTCGTCTGCTCCTCGCCTCGGCGTAGCGGTGCGCGTGCGACTCGTCCAGGCCGCTTCTTCGCAGACGGCGCCGCAGGAGCCGCGGGGTCAGAACCAGCTCCGGCAGGACCGGTAGCTGGAAGAGGCCCACGTAGGCCGATCTGCGCAGTTGCCGGAGCCCGGGGCGGGCCCAGGCGCCGCGGTGCGGGACCGAGAACGCCGTCAGCGTGCGGACCCTGTTCGGGTGGCGGCCGGCGACGTGGAAGGCGAGGGCGGCGCCCCAGTCGTGGCCGGCCAGGTGGAAGCGGTCGAGGCCGGCCTGGTCGGCCAGCGCGAGCACGTCGGTGGTCAGGGCGTCCAAGGTGTACGCCTCCCGCTTCCCCGGGCTGTCGGGGGTGTAGCCGCGCAGCTCGGGGACGAGCACCCGCAACCCTTGCGCGGCCAGCAGCGGCGCGACCCCGGCCCAGGCCGCCCGGTCCTGCGGGAAGCCGTGCAGCAGCACGATCGCGTCCCCGCCGGCCCCGCTGTCGTCGGCCGCGAACGTCAGGCCGTCATTGGTGAATCGCACTGGCACTTTTCCGGGATTCGACTCGATCTTCGGTTGCCTAATGTCTTTCTCAACAGCGAGCAACATAACTGAGGAGACATAAAATGAGCGACGTCGACTACGGGCAGTACGAGGCCGGCCAGGAGAGCGAGAGCCTCGACCAGCTGCACCAGGCCGAGGGTTCGGAGGCGGACTACAACAGCCAGTTCGGAGTGTACGAGCAGGACCACTCCGCGGCCGAGTCCACCGACTTCTCGCAGGGCCACCACGTCGAGTACGACGCCCCGGGCGCCGTGCACTTCGAGTCCGACGACTACACCAACTACAGCCACAACGCGGAGGTCGACGACCACGTCTTCGCCGCCGAGGGCTCGGAGTCGATGCACCAGGCCGAGTTCTCGGAGCTCGACGCGCTGCGCGAGCGCATGGACGCGCAGTTCGCCTCGGGCACGATGCTTCGCGCCAACTGAACGCGCTTCATAAAAGGGCGGCCGGAACCATTCCGGCCGCCCTTTTCCGTGCCGGCGTTGTGGAACGAGACCACGCGACCCTGCTCCAGGGCACCGGCTTGATCGTGGGCCTCGAATGCGACGCGAGCGGCTTCCACGGTCCGGGCACGACGACCCGCAGGCCCGCGACCGATCTGTGCCCCTCGTTCGTGCAGCCGCTGGCCGACGGCTGGTTTCTGTTGGTCAACGGCCGCGACGGCGATGCCCATGTGCTGAACACGTCCGCACGGCGAGGCGTCGGGGGTACGTGGGCTGGCCCGGTTCGAGCCCAACCTGGAGCCTCTACCCATCCGACCTGCCGGGGATCACCGGCTGCTACGCCCTGGGCGCCGTGCTGCTTGACGTGAGGTTTCACGTGCAACATCGCATCAGCCGACGGTTTTGTCAGCTTGTGTCCCGATAGGCCAGGCCGGCTTCCGCACCCTTACAGACGCGGAGCTCAGTACCGCCGGGTACGCCGCTCGATGACCTCGTCGGCCGACGGCGGGATGGCGGTGCCCGCCGCCGGCGGGGGCGGCGGAGCGGCGGTGACCACCGTGCGGCGGCGCGAGTTCCAGAAGTACAGGGTCAGGACCAGGCCGACGAGCCCGGCGAGCTGGAGGATCCAGCCGATCGTGTCGAGGTTGAACGGCCCGACGTCCGTGTCGTCGAGCCCGAACGTGAGGATCGCGCCGACAACGATCAGAAGGATGCTTCCGCCGATACCCATCGAAGGCCTCCCGAGGCTGTCTTGGGTAGCTGTCTGTCTGCGTCCGGGTTACCCACGTGCGACGTTCTTCAATCGGGCACGCTTGTGCCATGACCGTGCGCACGCTCATCCTCCTGCGGCACGCCAAGGCCGCCGACCCGGACGACTACGCCACCGACATCGAGCGACCCCTCACCGCGCGCGGGCACCGCGACGCCGCGGCGGCCGGGGACTGGCTGCGATCCGCCGGGCTGAAGCCGGACGCCGTGCTGTGCTCGACCGCCGTACGGACCCGGGAAACGCTGGCGGAGCTGGACGTTCCCGATGTTCCTGTTGTCTATGAGCAGCGGATCTACACTGGGCCGGCGTTCGACACCCTGGAGCTCGTTCAGCAGGTCGAAGCGACGGTCGAGACGCTGCTGCTGGTCGGGCACAACCCCACGATCTCCGATTTGTCCGACGAGCTGGCCCCGCGTGCCCTCACCGACCACGGGCTGGCCACCAGCGGCATCGCGGTGCACCGCTTCGACGGCTCCTGGTCGGGTCTCGCCGCGGCGCCCCTCGTCGATCAGCACACCGCCCGCGGGTAAGCGAAAAGGGGGGAGGGCGTCGTTGCCCTCCCCCCTTTGGCCGGTGAAGAACTACCTTAGAAGGCTTCCTCGGCGAGATGCATGGCGTCGAGCGTCGTGGACTCGATGATCCGGCGGTCGGCGCCGACCCGGGGCAGGACCTCGTGGGCGAAGAACCTCGCCGCGGCGACCTTGCCCTCGTAGAAGGCCTTGTCCGCGGTGGTGACGTCGCCGGCCAGGGCCTTCAGCGCCACCTCGGCCTGCCGCTGCAGCAGCCAGCCGACCACGATGTCGCCGAGGCCGAGCAGGAACCGGCGGGTGTTCAGGGCCACCTTGTACAGCGCCTGCGGCTCGCCCGCCTGGGCCTCGCCCAGCCAGCCAGTGAAGATGCCCAGGATCTGCTGCACCTCGGCCAGCGCCTTGCCCAGCGTCACCCGCTCGACCTTGAGCTGGCCGTTGCCGCCCTCGGCCTCGAGGAACTGCTGGATCTCGCCGGCCACGGTGAGCAGCGCCTTGCCCTGGTCCTTCACGATCTTGCGGAAGACGAGGTCGAGGCTCTGGATCGCGGTCGTACCCTCGTACAGCGTGTCGATCTTCGAGTCGCGCACGTACTGTTCGAGCGGGTAGTCCTGCAGGAAGCCCGAGCCGCCGAAGGTCTGCAGGGACTCGTGGCCGAGCAGCTCGTACGCGCGCTCGGAGCCGACGCCCTTCACGATCGGCAGCAGCAGGTCGTTGACCCGCTTGGCGATCTTCGCGGCCTTCTCGTCGCCGGACGCCTCGGCCAGGGCGACCCTGTCCTGCCAGGTCGCGGTGTAGCAGACCAGGGCGCGCAGGCCCTCGGCGTAGGACTTCTGCATCAGCAGCGAGCGGCGCACGTCCGGGTGGTTGATGATCGTGACCCGCGGCGCGGCCTTGTCGGTGCTGACCAGATCGGCGCCCTGGACGCGGTTCTTGGCGTATTCGAGCGCGTTGAGGTAGCCGGTCGACAGCGCGGCGATCGCCTTGGTGCCGACCATCATCCGGGCGTACTCGATGATGAGGAACATCTGCCGGATGCCCTCGTGCACGTCGCCGAGCAGCCAGCCCTTGGCCGGCACGCCGTGCCCGCCGAAGGTGATCTCGCACGTGGTGGAGACCTTGAGCCCCATCTTGTGTTCGACGTTGGTCACGAAGGCGCCGTTGCGGTCCTTGAGCTCGCCGGTGTCGGCGTCGAAGTGGAACTTCGGCACGACGAACAGCGAGAGCCCCTTGGTGCCGGGCCCGCCCGCGCCGGGCGTGTCCACCGGCCGGGCCAGCACGTAGTGCACGATGTTCTCGGACAGGTCGTGCTCAGCGCTGGTGATGAACCGCTTGACGCCCTCGATGTGCCAGGAGCCGTCGGGCTGCGGGATCGCCTTGGTGCGCCCCGCTCCGACGTCCGAGCCGGCGTCCGGCTCGGTCAGCACCATCGTCGAGCCCCACCGCTTGTCGACGAAGAGCTTCGCCCACTTCTTCTGCTCCTCGGTGCCCTCGATGCGCAGCGTGTTGGCGAAGGAGGGGCCGGAGGCGTACATCCAGATCGGCGCGTTGGACCCGAGCACGAGTTCGGCGAGCGACCACCACAGCGCCCGGGGCGCCGCGGTGCCGTCGAGCTCGGCGGGAAGGTCGAGCCGCCAGAACTCGGCGGCCATGAACGCCTCGTAGGACTGGCGGAACTTCTCCGGCATCCGCACGGAGAACGTCGCGGGGTCGTACACCGGCGGGTTGCGGTCCCCGTCGGTGTAGCTGGCGGCGAGATCCTCGCGGGCCAGCCGGTCCACCTCACCGAGAATGCTGCGGGCCGTGTCCACGTCGACATCGCCGTAGGGTCCCTGCCCGAGAACCTTGTCGACGCCGAAGACCTCGAACAGGTTGAACTCGAGATCCCGCAGGTTGCTCTTGTAATGCGTCATCGCGGAGTGGCCCCGTCTCTAGGTTCTGTGTCGTGCCGACGAGCATGCCCGAGCAGGGTTACCAGCCGGTAACGAATATCTTATTACTCGCCGGTAACGTCGGACAACCCGCACTTGCGAGTGAACCGGACCACAGGTCCTCCTCCTGAGTACCACTTCGGTGCGGTTGAGTAGCGGACACGCCGTCACCGCTGGGTGACGCGGTCGTTGACCGGTTACTCCCAGCCAGAAGGAGGGCCGCGCGATGATCGTCCGTCTCATGGGCTCGCTCTTCGCCCCGAAGTACCCGCGCTTCTACACGGGTCGCCACCGCGCCCCGATGCGCCGCCTGATCCCTCGCCAGCGGGTGATCGAGACGACAGCGGCGTAAGCCCCCGAATCATTACTCAAGGCCAGACCGGGCGAGACCGGCCTGCGGCATGTTCGGCGGTCAGTCGGCGCCGCTCGGGGCGGCGCCCGAGGATCGGCCGAGGTCAACCACGCGGTCCGCCAAGTCGTGGAAACCGGCAGCTACGCGAGGCTCGGCGCGTCCGGCGCTGGGCAGGGTCAGTGGGCGTAGAGGGCGAAATAGATCGCGATGTGGTGGCAGATTGCCGCCACCAGGGTGCAGGCGTGGAAGAACTCGTGGTGGCCGAAGACCGTTGGCCAGGGGTTGGGGCGGCGCAGTGCGTAGAAGACCGCGCCCACCGTGTAGAAGGCGCCGCCCACCAGGGTCAGGACCAATGCTGTCACGCCGCCCGAGTGCAGGATGTCCGGCAGCACGGCGACCGCCACCCAGCCCAGGGCCACGTACAGCGGGGCGTACAGCCAGCGGCGCTTGCTCATGGCCGTGGCCATTTTCATCCCGACGCCCAGGACCGCGCCGCCCCAGACCGTCGCCAGGATCGCCACCCGGGTGTTGCCCTCCAGGAGGAGCACCGAGAACGGGGTGTACGTGCCGGCGATGAAGACGAAGATCATGGAGTGATCGAGGCGGCGCATGATTTTGTACCACTTCTCGGACCACACCCGGCGGTGGTACAAGGCACTCGTGCCGAACAGCGCGACCACCGTCAGGCTGTACACCGCGCAGCTGACGAACGGGCCCCAGCCCGGACGGGCGGCGGCCAGCGAGCACAGCACAATTCCGCAGATCACGGCCACACCCGCCGCGTAGGCGTGCAGCCAGCCCCGCATTCTCGGCTTACCGAGGTCGACCGGGCGCAGTCGGGGTTCGGTCCTCACCGTCACGCTTCCCAGGTTACGGTACCGTAAGTTACCCGCAAGTATCGGCGAGGCGTCTATCGTGACGGGCGTGCGATTTCGCCCTGTCGGCGCCGACGCGCTCCTCCTTGAGGTTGATACGCCCCTGGACTGGTTCGCCGCGCTGGACGCCGAGCGGACCGCGGGGCGGCTCGGCGTCGTGGACATCGTGCCGGGGGCGCGAACAGTCCTGCTCGACGGCGTGGCGGACCCGGCAGGGCTGGCCGAGCGGCTCAGGGACTGGGCGCTCAGCCCGGTGTCGAGGCGGGACCAGCCGCCGCTGTCCGTCGACGTCCGCTTCGACGGGGTGGACCTGCCGTTCGTCGCCGAATTCGCGGGGCTGACGCCGGAACGCGTCGTGGACGTGCTCACCGCGACCGAGCTCAAGGTCGCGTTCTGCGGGTTCGCGCCCGGTTTCGCGTATCTGAGCGGCCTGCCCTGGAACGTCCCGCGCCTGGGCACCCCGCGCACCAGGGTTCCGGCCGGGGCGGTGGCGCTCGCGGCCGAGTTCGCCGGAATCTACCCCACCGCCTCGCCCGGTGGCTGGCGGATCGTCGGGCACAGCGACGCTAAGCTCTTCGACGTCGACCGCAACCCGCCCGCGCTCATGACGCCGGGCCGCACCGTGCGATTCAAGGCAGTATGACGGCAGAACTCAAGATCGAGGTCGCGGGGCCGCTCACCACCGTGCAGGACCTCGGCCGGCCCGGCTACGCGCACCTCGGCGTCCCGCGCTCCGGCGCCCTCGACCGGCCCGCGCTCGAACTCGGCAACCGTCTCGTCGGCAACCCGTGCGGGGCGGCAGGGCTGGAGATCACGTTCGGGCCGTTCGTCGCGGTCGCGGGGCGGGCCGGCACCATCGCGCTCACCGGGGCCGCCGCGCCACTGCGGGTCGGGGGCCGGCCGGCGCCGCTCAACGCGCCCGTGGCGGTGCGGGCCGGGGACCGGATCGAGGTCGGGCGGGCCGTGCTCGGGCTGCGCGCGTACCTCACCGCCGCCGGTGGCATCGCGCCCGACCCGGTGCTGGACAGCCGCTCGACCGACACACTGTCGCTGCTCGGCCCGCCCGTGGTGCGCGCCGGCGACCGGCTCCCGCTCGGGGCCGCGGCCGGCGAGCCGGCGGCCGTGGACCTGGTGCCGCGCCCGGCGATCGGCGGGCCGCTGGTGCTGCGGATCGCGTGGGGGCCGCGCGCCGATCTGTTCACGGATGCGCGGCGGCTGAGCACTGCGGAGTACCGAATCAGCAGCGAGAGCAACCGGGTCGGGGCCCGGCTGTCCGGTCCGGCCCTGACCCGCGCGGACGCCGGGGAGCTGCCCAGCGAGGGCATCGTGCTGGGCGCGGTGCAGGTCCCCGCCGACGGCCACCCGCTCGTCTTTCTCGCGGACCACCCGACGACGGGCGGCTACCCGGTCGTCGCGGTCGTCCACGCCGCCGATCTGCCCCTGCTCGCGCAGGCGCGGCCGGGCGATAGCGTTCGGTTTCGTGGACCTCAACAGTGACCTCGGCGAGGGGTTCGGCATCTGGCGCCTCGGCGACGACGACGCCCTCCTGGCCATCGTGACCAGCGCAAACGTCGCCTGCGGCTTCCACGCCGGGGATCCGTCGACCATGCGCCGGATCAGCGAGCTGGCCGCCGGGCAAGGGGTGCGGGTGGGCGCCCAGGTGAGCTACCGCGACCTGGCCGGCTTCGGGCGGCGCCGCATCGACGTGCCGCCGGAGGAGCTCGCGGACGAACTGCGATACCAGATCGGCGCGCTCGCCGCGTTCGGGCCGGTCGCCTACGTCAAGCCGCACGGCGCCCTCTACAACACCGCCGCCGTCGACGAGGGGCACGCCTCCGCCGTCGTGGAGGCGGCCGCGGTCGCCGGCGGGCTGCCGGTGCTGTGTCAGCCGGGGTCGGTCCTCGCCGGGCTCGCCACCGCGCGCGGGCTGCGGGTCGTGGCCGAGGGCTTCGCCGATCGCGGGTACCTTCCCGACGGCCGCCTCGTCCCGCGTTCTCAGCCCGGCGCGCTCGTCACGGACGTGGCGGCGGTGACCGCCCGCTCGGTGCGGATGGCGGCCGAGGGCGTGGTCGAGGCGGTCGACGGCTCGGTGATCCCGATGCCGGTCGAGTCGATCTGCGTGCACGGCGACACCCCGGGCGCGGTCGGCATGGCCCGGGCGGTGCGATCGGCGCTCATCGGCGCGGGTGTTCCCGTGGTGGCATTCGCGGGCTAGCATATCGATAATCGATATGGAGGTCGCGCGTCATGCGAAAGCCGGACTGGTTTCAGGAGCTGGAAACCGCCCTGGTGGCGGGGATGGTGCTGGTCGGGGCGGCGGGGCCGGTGGTCGCGCTCGCGTTCGGGACGGAGTCACCGCTGCCGGTCCGGGTGCCGGCCGACCTCGTCGACGCGAGCGCCGGGAGCGCCGCCATCGATCCTGACGGGATGGTCGACATCCTGGTCGAGCACCCGGGTATCGGGCAGCTGACCCTGGGTGTGCTCACGTTCCTGCCGACCCTTGCCGTGGTGTTCACGCTGCTCACGGTCCTCTGGCGGATCGTGCGCCGGATCCGCCGCGGCGGGCCGTTCGACGAGCGGATCGTCCGCGGCGTGCGGATTCTCGGCTGGATCGCCGGCGTCGGCGGCCTGGTCGCGGGCTTCGTCGAGGCGTTCGCCGAGGCCGCGCTGAGCATGACCGTTACGGACGGGTTCGGCTTCGGGCTGCCGCTGATACCGGGGCTGCTCGGCTGGGTCCTGGTCGGGATCGGGTGCTTCGCCCTCGCCGAGATCCTGCGCCGGGGCATGGTCATGCGTGCCGAACTCGACACGGTCATCTGATGCCGCCCGAGGAGGAGCACCGGGTCGAGATCGCGCTCGACCGGCTGCTGGCCGAGCGCGGGATGACCCTCACCGAGCTGGCCGACACGGTCGGCGTGACCGTGGTGAACCTGTCGGTGCTCAAGAACGGGCGGGCCCGGGCCATCCGGTTCAGCACCCTCACCGCGCTGTGCGAGGCGCTGGACTGCCAGCCCGGGGACCTTCTGTCCGTACGGCGCTCAGGCGTCCATCCCGCGCAGGATCAGCGGTAGCCGCGTCGCACCGTCCCGCACGACCCGGATCGGCACGCCCCAATCCTGCCGGGTCAGGTGGCAGGCGGGGAACTCGGCGTCGATGTCGCAGGTGGCGGACTGGGCGACCACTTGCAGTACACCCGAGGCCACATCCGGATTGAGGACCAGCCGGCGCCGGAGGTCCCTCGTCACGCCCGCCCCCTCGACGAGCAGCTCCGGGGGCGAGGCCGACACCTCCAGGCGCGTCGACGGGCCGAACGACTCGTCGAGCTTCTGGCCCGGCGCCGGGGTGAAGATCAGGTCGAGCTCCACGTCGCCGGGGGCCAGCACGGTCGGCGGGCGTTCGGTGCGGTGCCGCACGCCGGCGACGTCGACACCGGCCGCGGCCAGGGTGCCCGCGCCCAGCCGGACCAGGCGGTGCGCCCCGGACTCGACCACGACGATGTCGCCCTGCGCGGTCAGCACCAGGTCGCTCGGCTCGGCCAGCCCGTCGAGCACCGTCGTGACCTGACCCTCGGCGATCCGGCGGACGGCGCCGTTGTACGTGTCCGCGACCAGCACGCTGCCGTCGGCGAGCGCCAGCACGCCCAGCGGGTGCTGCAGCAGCGCCTGACCGGCCGGCCCGTCCACGTGCCCGAAGTCGAACAGCCCCTGGCCGGCGGCGGTGTGCATCTCGCCGTCGGAGATCCAGCGTACCGCCGAGGACTCGCTGTCGGCGATCCACAGCCGCCGGCCGTCGGGCGAGGCCGACAGGCCGGACGGCTGGGCCATCCAGACCTCCCGCAGCGGGCCGTCCTTCAGCGCCTCGACGGTCGTCCCGGCGTACGTGCCGGCCGTGCGCTTCACCGGGTCGAACCACCACAGCTGGTGGATGCCGGCCATCGCGATCACGACCCGGTCGTCGTACCACGCCACGTCCCACGGCGAGGACAGGTCCACCACCAGCGAGTCGTGCGCGTCGAAGTCCACGCTCCCACGCCACTGCCGCCCGCTGCCGGCGACCGTGCTCACCTCGCCGGTCGCGAGCTTCAGCCCCCGCAGCAGGTGGTTGACGGTGTCGGCGACGACGACGTCGTATCCGGCGATCTCCGCCACGTCCGGCGGCAGCAGGCACAGCCCGCCCGGCTCCGAGAACTCCGGCTCGGTGCCGTCCTTGCGACCGCGCCGGCCGGTCCCGATGCGCCGCACGAGCGTCTCGTTGTCGGCGTCGAGTTCGGCGAGCGAATGGTGCGTCGAGTCCGACACCAGGAAGTGCCCTTCCGGCAGCGCGAGCGCCTTGCCGGGAAACCTCAAAAGCGATAGATCCGGATTTTGTACGGCAGGTGGCTGGCCTTTTCGGTGCAGTGTCCCTCTGGCCTCGTGGACCCTGATCAGCTCGTCGATGAGCCGGGAAAGCCCCTCGGCGTGTCCCTCGCCGGCCATGTTGGCCACGACGTAGCCCTCGGGGTCGATGACTGTGAGGGTGGGCCAGGCCTTCGCGGCGTATTGCTGCCACATCCCCAGCTCGGGGTCGTCCAGCACCGGATGGTCCACACCGTAGCGCTCGACCGCCGCGGCCAGCGCGTCCGCGTCCTTCTCGTGCTCGAACTTGGGGCTGTGCACGCCGACGGTGACCAGGACGTCGCCGTAGCGCTCCTCCAACGGCCGCAGCTCGTCGAGCACGTGGAGGCAGTTGATGCAGCAGAAGGTCCAGAAGTCGAGCAAAACGATCTTGCCACGCAGGTCGGCCAGGCTGAGGTCTTCGCCGTCGGTGTTCAGCTAGCCGCGCCCGCGCAACTGCGGTGCGCGGACGCGGGCCTTGAGCAGCGGCTCCTCGGTCACTTCTGGCTTGCCGGGCGCAGGCACAGGACCTGGTCCTTCTCACCCTTGTGCTGCAGAACGATGTACGGCTGGCTGGCGTCCGAGCAGCTCTCCGGCTTGTCCACCTTGGAGACGATCCGGAACGCGTCCTTGTCGGAGCAGTCCACGCCGCTCGCGGAGTCCCCGTCCTTCTTGACGCAGGAGTTGACCGCGAAGCTCGTGCCGCCGGTGTTGCTGATCTTCACCACGATCGCCGTGCCCGCGACCGCGACCAGGAAGACCGCGGCCACGATGAGCAGCCCGATGAACAGGCCGCGCTTGCTCTTGGCCGGCGGCTCGGGGGTCGGGATCGGCTCGCCGTCGACGGGGGGAATCTGCGGCGGGTTCTCGCCGGGCATGGTGACGAGGTCGCTGTACCGCGGGCCGCCCGACGCCGGGAACTGCCCTGTCGCGGGCGGGGCCGATGTCTGGTACGTGCCCGCCGTCGGCTCCACCCCGGGGGGCGCCGAGGCCTGGTAGAACCCGGTCGCCCCGGCCCCGCTGACCGGCTGCGCACCGAACGGCGGTGCGCTGGACGGCGGGCCGTCGAACGGTGGGGCGCTGGCGGGCTGGCCCTGGAACAGTGGTGTGCTGGACGGCTGGCCCTGGAACAGCGGCGGTGCGCTGTCGGACTGGCTCTGGAACAGTGGTGCGCTGGGCTGGCCCTGGAACGGCGGCGGGGCGCTGGCGGGCTGGCCTTGGTACGGCGGTGCGCTGGACGGCTGGCCTGGGAACGGCGGGGCGCTGGCGGGCTGGGCGCCGAACGCGGGCGCGCTGGATGGGTGGGTTTCGAACGGCGAGGGGCCGGCCGGTTGAGTGCCGAACGGGGGCGCGCTGGCGGGCGCGGCGGCTGTCGGGTCGGCGGGCTGGTGGACGGGGGCCGGCGGGGCCGAGGTGGGCGGGGAGACCTGCGCCCGGGCGCCGTACGTGCGTGGGGCCGGCTCCGACGGCGGGATCTGGCCCAGGTTTGGCGGGGCGGGGACCTGCGCGGAGCCGGCCGGCGGGGGCGGGGGGACGTGGGCGCTGCCGGTGGGTACGCGGGCGCTGCCGGTCGGGACCCGGGCGGTGCCCGATGCGCCCGGGGCCGGGGCGCCGGAGGACGGGACCGGGGGCGTGGTCGGTGCCCAGGGGTTGGGGTCCTCCGAGGGCGGCGGGGGCGGGGTTGCCGGAGTGAAGCCGGGGAAGCTGCCGATGGGGCCGGGAGGCGGAGGCGCGGCCTGGCCGGGGACCGGCGCCGTGCCGGGGGCGCCCTCGGGAATCGGGGTCGGCGTGGCGGCTTGGCCGTAGGTTGTGCCGCCGTACGTGGTGGGGGTGCCCGCACCGGAGTTCGGGGCCGGCGGGATGACGGCGGGGCTGCCCGGGACGCTGGCCGAACCGGAGGCGCCGGGGACCCGGGCCGAGCCGGACACTCCGGGGACACTGGCGGATCCGGTTGCCCCGGGGGCTTCGGCCGGGCTGACCGGGGTGCCCGGGTATTGGGGCGGCGGGTATTGCGCCGGGTGGGGTGCCTGGGGGCCTGACGGCGGGAAGGGGCCCGGGCGGGCGGGCTCGTCCGACACGCTCGGCTCGTCCTGGGGCTGGGCCGGTGGAGAGGACGGGACGGGGACCGACGCCTTGGCGCGGACGGCCGGGGGGCGGCCCGCCGGCGGCATGCCCGCCGCACTCTCGTCCGGGGTTTCGGACGGGTGCTGCTGGTCGGACGTCATGCGTGCCTCCTGTTGGTCAGACCCTTGCGACCGTAGTCGAACGGGGTGTGACAGCCCAGTGCCGGTACCGACGTTCGTCGGTTCGGTAAAGCAAACCAGTATCGGGCGACAGATGCCGAACCGCCCCGGTCGCTGGCGGGCGCGGCCGGGGCGGTTCACAGTGGGGATCGAGAAGACTAACTACGGTTGATCATGGCGTGGAGTTCGTCGCGGAGGGCCCTGGAGGGGTTCTTGGCGATGGCACGCTCGATGGCGTCCATGCGGCGGGCGGCGGCGCGGCGGGCCTTGAAGCGCTCGAAGAAGGTGCTCATGACGGGCTCCTCGGGTGGGATGTGTAAGGGACGTTCCGGCTGCACATTCATTACACGCCCAACGCGAGATCCACAGCCAGCGAATATGAGGTGACGAGCCCCACCCGCCAACGATTCGTCGGCGGATGGCCTGCGTAAACGCCATGTTCGTCGGTCATGTGACAGTGTCCGCGGCCGTCCGCTGAGGCCACCCGGGGCGAATTGGCCTGGTCGGCGGCCGCGAGGGGTTGCGGGACGGCCCGCGGTTCGTTCGCTCGGTTCGCCGGGTCGGTACGACGGTGCGCACTGGATGCCCGTCGCGCTGCTGAATCGGATTTATGCCCTATCGGGTGAAAAAGCCGATACCGAGAATCCGCCAGTGGGTCAAAGGTCGCGCCTTGTCGGGCCGGAGCCCCGGCGCTGGGACCTGTCGCCCCCGCGGACACTCCGGTGGGTAGGTGGGGCCGGGGCCTATCGGGGAGTGGTCCAAGAGAGGTCGGTGGTTGGTCAAGGTCGCGTCTTGCCGGGGTGGTGCCGTGACACTGGACCTGCCGCGCCGGTGGGTGGGTAGGTGGGGCTGGGGCCTGTTGGCGGGCGGCCGGTCAAGATCGTGTTTCGTTGGGGGTGCCGTGGGTGGGTGCCTGATGTCGGGCGTTGTGAGTCGTGGCCGGAACGGCGTCCGGCTTGGCGAACGAAGGCTCGTGGGAAGGCCGGCGGTATGCGGAAACTGCTCGGCCCGGGCCGGCGAATCGCCGGCCCGGGCCGAGGACGGGATTTGCCTGGTCAGCTCCAGGCCAGCAGGGAGCCCTCCGGGTCCTCCAGGAACGCGCCTATGTCGCGGAGGAACTTGGAGCCGAGTTCGCCGTCGATGATGCGGTGGTCGAAGGACAGGCCGAGGGTTGTGACCTGGCGGATCTTGATCTTGCCCTTGTGGACCCAGGGCTGTTCGCGTACGGCGCCGAAGCACAGGATCCCGGACTCGCCCGGGGGCAGGATCGGGGTGCCGGTGTCGATGCCGAAGACGCCGACGCTGGTGATCGTGAAGGTGCCGCCGGTCATGTCGGCCGGGGGAGTCCGGCCCTCGCGGGCCGTGCCGACCAGGGCGGTCAGCGCGTCCGCGAGCTCTCGCGTGGTCAGGTCCTGGGCGTCCTTGATGTTCGGCACGATCAGGCCGCGCTGGGTGGCGGCCGCGATCCCCAGGTTGACGTAGTGCTTGACGACGATCTCGTCGCCGGCCCAGGTCGAGTTGACCATCGGGTGGCGGCGCAGCGCCACCAGGGCGGCCTTGGCCACCATGAGCAGCGGCGAGACCCGCACGTCCCGCCAGTCGCGGTGGGCCTTGAGCCGTTCGAGGGCCTTCATCGACCGGGTCACGTCGACCGTGAGGAACTCGGTCACGTGGGGTGCGGTGAACGCGCTGGCCACCATGTTCTCGGCGGTCAGCTTCCGCACGCCCTTGACCGGGATGCGCTCCTCGCGCTCGCCCGGGGCCCGGGTGGCGACGGCCGCGGGGGCCGCTTGGGCGGCGAGCACGTCGTCGCGGGTGATCGAGCCCTGCGGGCCGTTGCCGACGAGGGTGCCGAGGTCGATGCCGAGGTCCCGGGCCAGCTTGCGGACCGGGGGCTTGGCCAGGACCGGCCCGTTGCGCGGCGCCGGAGCGGTCGGCTGGGGCGCGGTCGGGGCCGCCTGGGCGCGGGCGGGTTCCGGCTGGGGCGGCGCCGCAGGCACACGGGGTACGGCTGCCGGGGTTGAAACCGGCGCGGGCGCCGCGGTCCGCGCGCGGCGCTTGGCCACCGCGGTCCTGGGTCCGTAGCCCACCAGCACGGCGGTGCGGCCGCCGGGGGCGGGGCCGCCGATCAGGCCCGGCTCCACGGGAGCGTCGCCGGCCACCTCGACGGCGGCCAGGGACTCAGCCGAGGGCTGCGGCAGGTCGTCGGCGGGCAGCTCGCCCGCGCCGGGGTCGGTGTCGATCGCGATGATCGGCTGGCCGACCTCGACCATCGTGCCCTCGGCGTGGAAGATCCTGGTGACCTTGCCGGCCCACTTCGCCGGGATCTCGACCGCCGCCTTCGCGGTCTCGACCTCGACGATCGGCTGGTTGAGCGTGATTGTGTCGCCCACGCCGACGAGCCACTTGAGGATCTCGCCCTCGGTGAGGCCCTCGCCGAGGTCGGGCAGGTTGAATTCCTTGACCCTGGTCATCGGCGGCCCCCTAGAACCCGAACGAGCGGTCGACGGCGTCGAGCACCCGGTCCAGGTCCGGCAGGTACTCCTCCTCCAGGCGCGCGGCCGGGTACGGCGTGTCGAAGCCGGTCACCCGCAGGACCGGGGCCTCCAGGGAGTAGAAGCACTCCTCGGTGACCCGGGCCGCGATCTCGGAGCCGAGGCCCAGGTTGCCGGGCGCCTCGTGCACGACGACCGCGCGGCCGGTGCGGCGCACGGAGTCGTACACCGGCCCCATGTCCAGCGGCGAGAGCGTGCGCAGGTCGATGACCTCCAGCGAGCGGCCGTCCTCCTGCGCCGCGGTGGCGGCGTCGAGGGCGGTGCGGACCATGGGGCCGTAGGCGATCACGGTGGCGTCGGTGCCGGGCCGGGCGATGCGGGATGCGTGCAGCGGCAGGCTCGCCGAGTCGACGTTGACCTGCCCCTTCTCCCAGTAGCGGCGCTTGGGCTCCATGAAGATGATCGGATCGTCGGACTCGATCGACTGCTGGATCATCCAGTATGCGTCGTCGGGGGTCGCGGGCGAGACGACCTTGAGGCCGGCGGTGTGCGCGAAGTACGCCTCCGGCGACTCCGAGTGGTGCTCGACCGCGCCGATGCCGCCGCCGAACGGGATCCGGATGACGATCGGCAGGCTGATCTTGCCGCTGGAGCGGTAGTGCAGCTTGGCGACCTGGGAGACGATCTGGTCGTACGCCGGGTAGACGAACCCGTCGAACTGGATCTCGCAGACCGGGCGGTAGCCGCGGATGGCCAGGCCGACCGCGGTGCCGATGATGCCGGACTCGGCCAGCGGGGTGTCGATGACCCGGTCGTCGCCGAAGTCCTTCTGCAGCCCGTCGGTGATGCGGAAGACGCCGCCGAGCTTGCCGACGTCCTCGCCCATGATCAGGACCTTGTCGTCGCGCTCCATGGCGCGGCGCAGGCCGGTGTTGAGCGCCTTGCCGATCGAGAGGTTCTCCGCGGCGGCCATCAGTGCCCACTCCCCTCGAAGGACGCGAGGTACTTGGCGAACTGTTCCTTCTGCTGTGCGAGCTCGGGGGAGCCGTGCGGGTATACGTGGTCGAACAGTGTCAAGGGGTTGGGGTCGGGCATGCTGAGCACCCGTTCGCGCAGGTCGACCGCGGCGACCCGGGCCTCCTCGTCGATGCCGTCGAAGAAGTCGTCCTTCGCCATGCCCTGCTTGGTCAGGAACGCGCGCAGGCGCTTGATCGGGTCCTTGGCCTGCCAGGCCTCGACCTCGCTGGCGATCCGGTAGCGCGTCGGGTCGTCGGAGGTGGTGTGGGCGCCCATGCGGTACGTGTACGCCTCGATCAGCGACGGGCCCTGGCCGTGCCGGGCGTCGTCGAGCGCCTTGCGGGTCACCGCGTAGCAGGCGAGCACGTCGTTGCCGTCGACCCGCAGTCCGGGGAAGCCGAAGCCGCTGGCGCGGTGGTACAGCGGGACGCGGGTCTGGCGCTCCAGCGGCTCGGAGATCGCGTACTGGTTGTTCTGGCAGAAGAACACCAGCGGCGCGTTGAAGACCGACGCCCAGATGAAGGCCTCGTTCACGTCGCCCTGGCTGGTGGCGCCGTCGCCGAAGTACGCGATGACCGCCTCGCCGTCGTCCGAGCCGACCTTGCCGTCCTTGACCACGCCCATGGCGTAACCGGTCGCGTGCAGGGTTTGCGCGCCGATGACGATCGTGTACATGTTGAACTTGAACTCGTTCGGATCCCAGGCGCCCTGGTCGACCCCGCGGAACAGGCTCAGCGGCATGATCGGGTCGATGCCGCGGGTGTAGAGCACGCCGTGTTCGCGATACGTCGGGAAGGCCATGTCCTGCGCCCGCAGCGCCCGGCCCGAGCCGACCTGGGCCGCCTCCTGGCCCAGCAGGCTCGCCCAGATGCCGAGCTCGCCCTGGCGCTGCAGGGCGGTCGCCTCCGCGTCGAGCTTCCGGACCACGACCAGGTCGTGGTAGAGCGAGCGGTACTCCTCGTCGGTGAAGTCGACCGTGTAGTCAGGGTGTTCGACCCGGTCGCCCTCGGGGGTTAGCAGCTGCACGAACGCGGGTTCAGGCGCGGCCCGTTTCGTGTGCGTCCGGGCCTTGACGTCGCCCTTCGCCATCCGTTTCTCCCTGTCGTCTCTCGCGTCGGCAGCGGGGGTTGACCCTGCCGCGCGGCGGGGGTGTCTGCCACGCGGCGACCCGGTGGGGTCGGCGCGCCGCAGTGTGGGCATGACGTTGGTCATTCCGCCGTCATGCCCGGGAGCCGGCCCCGGGGCTCTGCCTCGCAGGGTATGCGGAGGCTACGGCCCCGTTGCCGGTGTGTGTCCAGCATCGCAGAAGGCATGTGGTTCGACACCATGGAGTCGGCCCGCACCGTCGGGCTAATACCGAAAAATCCCCCTAGTCCGGGCAGATCTCTGGTCGTTTCCCTGCGTTAAGCCGGTTGTATTCGACGTTGGGAGCTCTGGTGTCCTCGGACGTGCGCCACCATCGGCCGTTCTCGCCCAACCGGCGGCCGCTGCTGATCTCCGCGCTGCTCGTGCTGCTGACCTCGGTCCCGACGATGATCGTCGTGGCCGCGGGGAGCGCGACGCTGGACAGCGCGCCGGCGACCCGGACCCCGGTCGTCGCCGACCCTCAGCCCGGCCCCGTGGTGGTCGGCTCGTCGGGCCTGCACCCCTCGGGACCCGTGGACCGCCACTCGCTCGGCCCCGTCCCGACCGCTCCCCAGCCGCCGGTCCGGCCGCGGTCGTCCTCCAGGGGCGGTTTTGGCGGCGGTACGGCGAGTAGGGTCCCCTTGCGCCCCTCGGTGGAGGTCTCACCGCCGCCGCCACCCTCGAGCGACGGGACGCCGATTCAAGACCGGGCCTGGCCCGGGTGGGACAGCCATCTGAAGGAGTCGGGTATCCGTCAGGGGCGGTCGACCGGTCGATTCCGGTCGGCCGATTCGGCTTTCGGGTGTCTACCGTCCGGCCCTGGTGTTGGAGTTGCGCGTGATGACCGCCCATGCCGTGGCGAACGGCTTGCAGGGCCACTGCGGGCACCCCGCCGTGCAGCCCACCGCGGGCCGGCCGGGCACGGGCTGGTGACGCTCGACCCGGCGCCGCGCGTCGGTCACCGCGTGGTCGTAGATGATGGTCATCAAGGCTCCTCAGACGCGCTGGGCCGCGGGCGTGGTCCACAGCAGCCACGCGTTGTAGAGCTGCTGCGCCGTGGCCAGCGCGGCCTCGGCGGAACGGAACACGGCGACCTCGGTCTCGCCGTTGCCGAGGCGCCAGCTGAGCACCGCCTGGTCGGGTAGCTCGTGCCCCCAGGCGACGATCTGGGGGTGGTCGTCGTCGAGTGGATCAGCGACAATGCCGAAGAGTCGTGGTGCCCCTTCGAGCAGGAGCGTGTCGTCTTCGAACACCACTGATCTCCCCTCCGGCCGAGGTGCGATCTGACGCATCCAGAATGCACGTGCAGGTTTCGTGCGGCAAT
The DNA here is from genome assembly GCF_050942935.1 of Dactylosporangium sp. CA-233914. Lineage (NCBI taxonomy): Bacteria > Bacillati > Actinomycetota > Actinomycetes > Micromonosporales > Micromonosporaceae > Dactylosporangium > Dactylosporangium sp. CA-233914. The sequence goes on from NZ_CP192030.1 coordinate 323,300, forward strand.
ACGCTTCGGTGAAGTTGAGTAGAGCAAGCCAATCGCTCAGGCTGCAGCGCGCTTGCGCACTACCTCGGTAACGGACACACTCGTCTTGAGTAATGGAGGTGAGCGGTGTCCAGCACCCACAGCCCCACGTTTCCCCGATTCCAGTTGGGCAAGCAACTGCGCGAGTTGCGCGAGCGCGCCCGGCTGACGACGGAGGACGTCGGCCTGCAGCTGGACTGCTCTCCGAGCACCGTCAGCCGGATGGAGGGCGGGAAGGTCGGAATCCGCCGCAGCACGCTGGAGCGGCTGCTCGAGATTTACGACGTTCACGATCAGGCGCAGATCGACACATTGGTCGTGCTGGCCCGGCAGGGCAAGACGCGCGGCTGGTTCGCCCGCTACGGCGATCTGCCGGCGAGCTACTCCCGTTACATCGGGCTGGAGTCCAGCGCGATCGAGATGCGCGACTACGAGGCGCTCGTGGTGCCCGGGATGCTGCAGACGGAGGAGTACACGCGGGCCCTGCTCGCGGCCTCCTCACCCGCGGACTCCGACGACGCCGTCGAGGCCCACGTCACGGCGCGCCGCGATCGGCAGAACCTGCTCAGCCGCGCCGAACAGCCATTGCAGCTCATAACGGTCCTCGACGAGAGCGTGATCCGGCGCTCCATCGGCGGGCCCGACGTCATGCGGTCGCAGCTCAAGCACCTGGCCGACATGGGCCGGGTGAGAAACGTGACGATCCAGATCCTGCCTTTCTCCGGAGGGGCATACGCCGGCATGGCTGGATCGTTCGCGATTCTCAAGTTCCAAGATGCACCAAGCGTCGTGTACGCGGAGGCCATGACCGGCGACATCTACCCGGACGCCGACGATGTTCAGCGCTATCGCGACGTGTTCGAGAACCTGCGAGCTGCCGCGCTCAGCCCGTTGGAGTCGATCAAGATGATCGAGGACTCGGCGAACTGAGTCCGGCCCTGACAAGAAGGAGTGCGCAGATGGCTGCGCTGAACGAGCAGTGGCACAAGCCCACGCGGAGCGGTAACAACGGACAGTGCGTCGAGGCACGGTTCGTGGACGGCGCCGTCGAGGTCCGCAACTCCAACTCCCCCGAGGCGGGCTCGGTTCGCTTCACCCGCGCGGAATGGGAGACCTTCATCGCCGCGGTCGACGAGGATGGCGAATTCCGCCTTCCCTAACGTGAACTCCCGCTCCCGAGTCGGAGCGGTCCGGAAGTGAACGGCACAGCGAAGGGACGACCCCCGACCGGGTCGTCCCTTCGTCGTAGCTGCGAGCCATTTGCGATGCTAACGCGCCGGTAGCGGTCCGGGTACTTCGTGCCCCTCAGTGCGCGTGATGCTGCAAAAGTTGCGAATCGGGCCCGGTAGCAATCCTGCGATGTGGGTGTCGCGGTGGGGCCGACGGAGTAACTATGAGTTATGACCACTCAGGTGTCGCCGGCGGCGCAGGTGTCCGCGCTGACGATTCGGGCCTACCGCCCGACGGATCATCGGGAGTGCCGGCAGCTGTGGGCCGAGATGACCGCGGCGGATGCGGGGCTCTACGGCTCCTCGTCCTCGGATGACTCGGGGGCCGAGTTCGAGGAGTACCTCACGCGGCTCGATCTTTCCGGCATGTGGGTGGCCACCGACGTCGGGGGCGGGGTGGTCGGCATGGTCGGGCTGCTGCTCGACGGGCGGGGCGGGCAGGTTGAGCCGCTCGTCGTGTCGTCGGCCCGCCGGGGCGAGGGGGTCGGGCGGGCGCTGCTGTCGCACGTGGCCGACCAGGCGCGGCGGCGGGGGTTGGGGCAGTTGAGCATTTCGCCTTCGGCCCGCAACGTCGATGCGCTGCGGTGTCTGCACGCGGCCGGTTACGACGCTCTGGCCCGGGTCACCTTGTCCATGGAGTTGAACCGGCGGGAATCCGTGTTCGAGGACGGGATCGATCTGCATTCGCTTCGGTTTCGGTACTGAGTTTTCCCGATTAGTCGGGCGCTCCGCGCCGCGACTAATCGGTTATTTCGTATTACTGTGGTCTTTGTCCGTTTCTGCTGGCGTGCTTAGCCGACCTCGGGCGTTCGCGCCAGGGGGTGTGGACGGGATCGGCCGGTTATCCACAGGAAAAATTCGTCGTTCCGGGGGCGGTGGGCGCGGGTTCAGGCTCGTTGGCATGGCTTCCCGACTGCGCCTGCGCGGCCCTGCCGAGCTCCTCTCGGCCATGCCCTATCTCATGGGCTTCCACCCCACCGACAGCCTCGTCGCCCTCGGCCTGCGCGGCTCAGGCCTGCACCTGCAGCTGCGCGGTGACCTGCCCGACGACCACGACGCCGCCGCGGTGCTGGCGGAGCACTACGCCAGCCTCTTCGGCCGCAACGGCATCGACGGCGCCATTCTGGTCGGTTACGGCCCACCGGCCCGGGCCGAGCCGTTCCTGCGCACGGTCGGCGACGCCCTGACCGCCCGCGGGATCACGCTGCTCGACATGCTGCGCACGCACGAGCGCCGCTACTGGTCGCTGCTGTGCGAGGTGCCCAACTGCTGCCCGCCGGAGGGCCGCTCGTTCGAGCCGGAGAGCTCGGTCGCCGCCGCCGAGGCCACGTTCGCCGGCCTGGTCGCATACCCCGACCGCGACACGGTCGCCGAAGGCTTCGCGGGCCCGACCGGCCCGGCCCTGGAGGCCATGCAGGAGGCCGCCAACCGTGCCAACCTGCGGGTCCTGCGCCTGACCGCGGACCGCGACCCGGCGGCCGTCCGCGCCGCTCTGCTGTCCGCCGGCCGGGCGGCCGTGGACGCGGCGCTGGCCTGCTACGCCGCGGGCGACCGCCTCCCGGACGACGATCTCGCGTGGCTCCAGGTCCTGCTCCACGTGATCGGCGTCCGCGACCGCGCCTGGGAGCGCCTCGACCGGGACGCGCGCCACCCCGACGGGACCGTGGCCGAGGCCCATCGCCGGCTGTGGACCGACCTGGTCTGCCGCGGCGAGCCGTGCTCGGTCGCCCCGGCCGCCACCCTGTTGTCGTATCTGTCCTGGCGCACCGGCAACGGCCTGCACGCCTCGATCGCGCTGGACCGCGCGCTGGACGCCGATCCCGGCTATTCGGCCGCCGGCCTCATGGCGGAGATCCTGGGCCGCGGCCTGTCGCCGAGCCAGGTGCCGCCGATCTCCCGTTCCCGCCGCCGGCGCCGCTCATCGGGCCGCCCGCGCCGTCTCGGCATTCGCCCCGGCCACGTGACCGGACCGGATCACCCGGCAGGGTCCGGACGTGGTGCCGGCTCGGAGACGGGCGGTGGTCCGGTTCTCGGCGCCCGGCGTGGGCTGCGTTCCGGTTCGGGAGCCTGCTCAGGCCCGGGTCAGCGCTCCGTGGCGGATGGCGGCTCCAGCTCCGCCGGCGTGCCCGACGGTCCCGGTGATTCGGATATCTCGGGCGAATGGTTCAGTGGATTCGGACGCCCGGGGGCGGCTGGGGAGTCCGGGGACGGGTGGCCGGGAGGGGCGGGGCGCCCTGGACGCGGTGGGCGGAAGCGTAGACGTTGAAGGTCAGGCCGCGAAGGAAACCGACGAGCGTGAGGCCGGCCTCAGCCGCGAGGTCGACGGCGAGGGTGCTCGGCGCCGAGACCGCGGCGAGCATCGGGACGCCGGCCATCCACGCCTTCTGGCACAGCTCGAAGCTCGCCCGGCCGCTGACCATGAGGATGTGGCCGGCGAGCGGGAGGCGCTCCTGGCGCACGGCCCACCCGACGACCTTGTCGACCGCGTTGTGCCGGCCCACGTCCTCGCGCAGGCAGACCAGCTCTCCGTCGGGGGTGAACAGGCCCGCGGCATGCAGCCCACCGGTGGTGTCGAACGCCCGCTGCCGCCGGCGCAGGACGTCGGGGAGGGAGGTCAGGACGGCCGGCGCGACGGTGAGGGGGTCGCCACTGATGTCGAACGCCGAGCGGGTGCGCACCGCGTCGATGCTCGCCTTGCCGCAGACCCCACAGGAGGAGGTGGTGTAGAAGTTGCGGGCCGCCTGCTGAGCGACCGGCGGGGGCACGTCGCCGCTCAGCCGGACGTCCACGACGTTGTACGTGTTGGGCTCCTCGTCCCCGGCACACAGCTTCGCGGTGACCACGTCCGCGGCCCGCCGGATGATCCCCTCGGTCAGCAGGAACCCGATCGCCAGGTCAAGGTCGTCCCCGGGCGTACGCATAGTCACAGCCAGCGCCGCCCCGCCAACCCGAATCTCAAGCGGCTCCTCAGCCACAAGCGTGTCCGGCCCGACCCGCACTTCCACAGCCCGCCCGCCGACCAGCTCCGCGGTGTGGGCGCTGCCCGGCCCCGCGGTGTGGGTGTTGGCCTGGTCGGCGGTGTGGGCCGTGGCCGGCTTCGCGGTGTGGGTGTTGGCCTGGTCGGCGGTGTGGGCTGTGGCTGGCTTCGCGGTATGGGTGCTGGCCTGGTCGGCGGTGTGGGCCGTGGCCGGCTTCGCGGTGTGGGTGTTGGCCTGGTCGGCGGTGTGGGTGCTGCCCGGCCCCGCGGGGTCGGCGTTGGCCTGGTCGGCGGTGTGGGCGGTGGTTGGCTTCGCGGTGTGGGCCGTGGCTGGCTCTGCGGCGTGGCCTGCGGCGCGGGGCACGGCTGGCTCTGCGGCGTGGGTCTTGGCTCGGTTTGCGGCGTCGGTCCCGGCTGGCCCTGCGGCGTGGGCTGCGGCCTGCGCGTTCGCTTCGCGCTGGGTATCGGCCCGCGTTGGCAACGGGGTGGCCTCGTTGACCGGCCCTGGCGCTGTGCCGGCCTGGGCTGCAGAGTGGGTCGGCTCAGAATGGGACGGCTCTGGCTGGGGCGACGCAGTGCTGGTTGGCTGTGAGCTTTTTTGAGAGCTGGTTTGCTGGAGGTGCGGTGGCTCGGGGGTAGCCGGCTTGGGGTGCGGCGGCTCGGGGCGAGTCGGCTCAAGGGCAGCCGGTTTGAGCGGGGCCGACTGGAGCTCGGCCGGTTTGGGGCTGGCCGATGCGGGGTGGGGCGGCTTGGGCAGGATCGGCTCAAGCGCGGCCGGTTTGATCCCGGTCGATGCGGGGTGGGTTGGCTCGAGAGCGGGCGGCTTGGGCTGAGTCACCTCGAGAGCGGCCAACTCGGGGCCGGACGGCTCGGGGCTGGACGGCTCGGGGCTGGACGGCTCGGGGCTGGACGGCTCGGGGTTGGACGGCTCGGGGTTGGATGGCTCCGGGGCGGACGGCTCGGGGTTGGACGGCTCCGGGTTGGACGGCTCCGGGTTGGACGGCTCCGGGTTGGACGACTCTGGGGTGGGCGGCTCGGGGGTGGTTGGTGCGGGGTGGGGCGGTTCGGGGGGCTGCGGCGGGGGTGGTGGGGGGACGGCGACGCGGACGATGGTGCGGCGTTGCGTGACGCGGCCCATGGAGGCGCCCTTCTGACGGTGCGTTTCGGTGGTCATGCTCGGTTCGACGGTAGGTTCTGGGTGTGCGTGACGGCCACCTGGATCTGGGTTCGGCTCCTGCGTTGGCGGCGATTGTGCTGGCCGGGGGGCGGGGGCGGCGGCTGGGTGGGGTCGACAAGCCGATGGTGGCCGTTGGTGGGGTGCCGATGCTCGCCCGGGTGGTCTCGGCGCTGATGGAGGGCGGGGCTGCGCCCATTGTCGTGGTCGGGCCGGTCAGGGAAGGGATGCCCGCCGGAGTGCGGGTCGTGCGGGAGGAGCCGGCCGGCGGAGGGCCGGCGGCCGCGGTCGGCGCCGGGATTGGTGAGGTTGCCGCTGGGGGGCGCGGTGGTCCTCCTGGTGTCGGGGGACTTGGGCTCGTGGCTGTGGTTGCTGCCGATTTGCCGTTTCTGTCCGGTCGGGCGGTTCGGGTGTTGGTTGACGCGGTTGGCGAGCGGGACGGGGCGCTGTTCGTTGACGGTGATGGGCGGCGGCAGTTGTTGTGTGGGGTTTGGCGGGTGGCTGCGCTGGTCGAGGCGGTGGGGCAGATGGAGCGGCTGGAAGGGGCTTCGCTGCGGCGGCTGGTCGGGGGGCTTGATGTTGCTGAGGTTGCGTGGGCGGGTGAGCGGCCGCCGTACTTTGACTGCGATACCGAGGACGATCTGCGGAGGGTGGGCCGAGCGTGAGTGATGACGTGCTGGTGCGGTGGTTGAACGAGGCGGCGGCCGCAGTGGGGGTTGAGGTGCCCGATGAGGCGGCTCGGGGGGCCGTGCTCGATCTTGCCAAGGACGTGGCGCACAACGTTGCGCGGCCGGGGGCGCCGTTGACCGCGTTCCTGCTGGGGGTGGCCGTCGGGCGGGGGGCGGATCTGCAGCGTACGCGGGAGGAGTTGAGCCGGCTGGCCACCCGCGCCGAGTGAGCGATCCAGTCTGGATAGGGTGAGGGCGGGGGGATAGGGAGGCGATCATGGCTGGTGACCGGGACGACGCCGCGTCGTTCGAGTCTGCGCTGTTCGACGACGACGAACCCGTGGGGGGCAGTCTCAAGGAGAAGGTGGCCGAGGCCTGGCGGGACTTCGCGCGGCACCTGGTGGACGCGCTGCGGGACCTGGCCGCCGGGACCACGCTCGACCTGACGCTCGACCCGACGGCCTCCGGGACCGGGGACGCGGTGTATTCGATCCAGGTCACCGGCGAGGACGGGGACCAGCTCGCGGCCACCGCGGTCAGCAATGCGGACCTGCCTCCCGCGTATCGGCTCGACCGCAGCGTCATCGCGGAGATCGTGGCGCTCGGCTGGTCGCCGCCGGGGGTCGTGCCCGGCTCGGGCGAGTCGTTCGGGCTGCGGGTGGCCAAGGGCGAGGCGGCGAACCTCAGCCGGCTGATCATGCGGACGCTGCGGGACATCTATGGGGCGCCGCACCCGGCGTTCCTGACGTATCTGGCCCACGACGCCGAGGGGCGGGTCGCGCCCGTGCCGGCGCTCGGGGTGGCGCGCTCGCTCGCTTCGATCGTGGACGCGGACGGCGACGGGGTCGTCGACGTGGTGCGGTCCGGGGCCGGATCGCTCGCGGAGCTCAACGAGCAGACCGATGACCTTCCGCTGTACGACAAGGTGACGACCGTCGTCGCGCGGCTCATGAAGACCACGCCGGAGGAGCTGCCGATCGACCCCGACGGGGACATCGGCATCCGGTCCGGGTCGGCGATGGTGTTCGTGCGGGTGCGCGACAACCCGCCGCTGGTGGACGTGTTCTCGCCGATCCTGACCGAGGTCGAGCCGACCGAGCGGCTCTACGTCAAGCTTTCCGAGCTGACCAACCGGATGCCGATCGGCCGGCTCTACTGCACCAACGATACCGTCTGGGCCAGCGTCCCGGTGTTCGGGCGCGACTTCCAGGCCACGCACCTCATGCTCGCCGTGCAGGTGATGACCGGGCTCGCGGACGAGCTCGACGACCGGCTGCACGGCGAGTTCGGCGGGAAGCGTTTCTTCGGCGAGGGCGACAAGCCCAAGCAGGCCATCGCCGGTGAGGGCGAGCGCACCGGGATGTATCTCTGATCAAGCTACGTGAGCGGTAGCCAGGCCTGCTGGGCGAGCGTCGACAGGTCGTTCGCCTGCAGGCCCTGGTCGGACAGGGTCCACAGCGTGCCGCCGATCACCAGCGAGCGCTGCATTCCCGCGTATCGCCCCGGGTGCTTGATCACGCCGGCCTGCGTGACCTTGTCGTCGTGGACCGTCAGGACGAGGGCGCTGGGCTGGTTGCCGGTCACCGGCAGTACGAGAGAACCCGTCTGCGGCCAGAACAGGAACGCGTGCGGGTCGAACTCGGCGGCCGACCACGTGTCGGGGACCTGGAACTGGGCCAGGCGCGCCGGCCGGGTCAGGTCGTGCACGTCGAACAGCGAGACCTGTAGGCCCTGCACGCGGCCCTGGCCGTTGGCCTCCTGCCCGACGCCGATGAGGCGGCCCTCGCCGGCCGGGTGCAGATAGGCCGAGTACCCCGTGATCTTGAGTTCGCCCAGGGTGCGGGGCGCGGCGGGGTTGCTCAGGTCGAGCGTGTACAGCGGATCGGTCTGGCGGAACGTGACCACGTATCCCGTGGTGCCGATGAAGCGCACCGAGTAGATTCGCTCGCCCTTGCCGAGGCCGCCCACCTTCCCGGCCTCCGCGAGCGCGCCGCCGCGCTGCTCCAGCACGTATACGGTCGAGGCGTCCTCGGCGGTCGTGGCCACGCGCAGGCGGCCGTCCCACTCCGACAGCGAGTACTGGTTGAGCAGCCAGCCCGGCACCTCGCCCGCGGCCACGTACTTCGGCTTCGCCGCGCCGGCCAGCGTGAACTTGAACAGCTGGGTCTTCGGGTCCGGGGCCGGCCCGCCGCGCTTGACCATCAGGGCGGGGTTGCGCCAGCGCTGGTCGTTGGCGACGTACAGGCTGGGGCCGTTGGCGTAGACGGTGCCCCCGTCGGCCGCGACGGTCACGGGCAGCCCGGTGCCGAGCGCGGGCGCGGCCAGGTCGAACGTCGTCACCGTGAGCAGAGACGTGCCCGAATACGTCTCCGGCAGCCGTACGTCGCCGCAGCCGACCTGCCCGTCGGCCTTCTTTCCGCCGCCGTCCACCGTGGTCCACCGCGGCAGCCAGGCCTCGACCGGGGCCGCGGCGATCGCCGACCGGTTCGCGGCGATGCGCGCCTCGTCGGTGTCGAACCGCGTCACGTCGGGGAACGCGATGCGGGGTGCCGAGCGGATCACGACCCGGGCGACCGTGCCGATCTGGCGCGCGTCGACCAGGGCCCCGTCGATGTGGTACGCCCCGGCCACCTTGGGCGCCCCGGTGAGATCGACCAGGGTCAGCCGGACGCCGCCGTTGACCGGGTCGGAGAAGTCGTACCCCAGCAGCAGCGCCCGGTCGCCCGACAGCAGCAGCCGGTCCGCGCCGGCCGCGCCCCGCTTGGCGTCGCTCGCGCCCTCCAGGGCCAGGTCGCCGGTGACCTTGCGCGAGGCGGCGTCGACGACGATCAGGTGGCCCCGGGACAGCGTGACGATCCGGCGGCCGTCGGTCTTGACCGCGTCGGGCTCGTCGACGCCGGCCTCGTGAGTGTTCGTCGTGGAGTGCTCCTGCGAGCCGGCCGCCCTCGCCTGGCTGTCCGCGACCGAGGCCTCGGGCACGGCGCCGCCCTTGTTGAACGTCGTGAGAATGCCGCCGGGCGCGTTGTTCAGCCCCCACGGGCCGACGGCCTGCTGGGTCGCGGCGCGCAGGCTCGCGGCCAGCTCCTCGCAGGAGTCATAGGCGACGAGGCGCAGCGCGGGGGCCGGCCCCGGCTCCTCGGGATTCGCCGAGGGGGTGGCTTTCGCGGTACACCCGGAAAGGGCAAGGCAGATGGCGCTCAGCGTCACGGCGGCGCGGTTCATGGCTCTAGGACGGCGGCGGGGGCGTCGCGGTTCCCGAGGCTTCGACGATTCGCGGCGCGAGCGTCTCCGCCAGCCGCGACAGGACGATCATGCTGCGGGTCGAGGTGACGAACGGCTCGGCGCGCAGCTTCTCCAGGGCCTCCTCGAGCCCGGCCATGTCGACCGCGCGGAGGTGGACCAGCGCGTCGGCCTCGCCGGATATCGTGTACGCCCCGACGACCGCCGGATGCCGCTTGGCCGCCGCGCGCAGCTGCTGCGGCGAGGTGCGCCCGGTGCAGAACAGCTCGACGAACGCCTCGGTCGTCCAGCCGACCGCGCCGGGGTCGATGAGCGCGGTGTAGCCCCGGATCACGCCGCTGGATCGGAGCCGGTCGACGCGGCGCTTCACCGCCGGGGCCGACAGCGCGACCCTCGCGCCGATCTCCGCGTACGACGAGCGGGCGTCTTCCTGCAGCAGCGCAATGATTCGCTGATCGATCGGGTCCAAGCGCAACGAATCCCTCCTTGAAAGCAACTTTTCTCGCTGTTTTGTGTACCATAGGCTATCTACCGTTTGATCTCGTGACGCGGTCGTATCTGATGTCGCCACCCGAGCACTTCGTGGTGGAGTACGCGATCAATCCCTGGATGGACACCACCACCCCGGTCGACACCGAGCTGGCCGTGAAGCAGTGGGAGGGCCTGCGCGAGACGCTGGTCCGACTCGGTCACGAGGTCCACGTGCTGGCGCCGGAGATCGGGCTGCCGGACATGGTCTACGCGGCCAACGGGGCCTTCTCGGTCGACGGCGTCGTCTACGGCGCGAAGTTCAAGTATCCGCAGCGCACGGCCGAGGCCGCCGCGCACCGGCGCTTCTACGACTCGCTCGGCTGGAGGTTCGTGCAGCCGTCGCAGACCAACGAGGGCGAGGGCGACTTCACGTACCTGCCCGACGCGTTCGGCGGCCTGGTGCTGGCCGGCTACGGGTTCCGCACCGAGGTCCCGGCGCACGCGGAGGCGCAGGAGGTGCTCGGCCGGCCGGTGGTCTCGCTGCGCCTGGTCGACCCGCGCATCTACCATCTGGACGTGGCGCTGGCGCCGCTGGACGATTCGAACATCGTGTACTACCCGGGCGCGTTCTCCGAGTCCGCACAGCGCGTCCTGGCCCAGCTCTTCCCGTCCGCGATCGTGGCGAGCGAGCAGGACGCGCTCGCGTTCGGCCTGAACCTCGTCTCCGACGGCCGGAACGTGGTCCTGAGCAGCGAGGCGACGGGGCTGGCGGCGCGGCTGCGGGCGGCCGGCTACACGCCGGTGCCGGTCGAGCTGAGCGAGCTCAAGAAGGGCGGCGGCAGCGTGAAGTGCTGCGTCGCCGAGCTGAGGGTGTGACGACAAGTCGGGCGCTCCGCGCCGCGACTTGTCGGACTTTTCGCCTGCCGGGTTATAAATCCGATTTGGTGCTGATGGGCGGCGGTGTGGCCGAGTTCGCCGCTCCGCCGCGTGGCGATGGCTACACCGGGCCCTGTGGCATCAGGGCGAGCTGGTCGGCCCCGGCTGGGCGGAGCGGACGACGACCCACTTCGCCGTGAACTGGGCGGAGTCCGCCGCCGCGGTGCCGGCGATCGTCACGGGGGTGCCGGCGTGGAGGCCGCCGGACTGCACGGTGTGGCGCTTGTCGTACACCTTCAGGTTGGTCGGCACCTGCCAGGTCCGCGTGAAGCCGTCCGTCGAGCGGACCGTCACCGTCGTCGGCGTCACCCTCGTCGCGTCGCCCTTCTGCATGGCGACCTTGACCGGGCCGTTCGTCGTCTGCACGAGACCTTCGCCGTGCAGCACGCCGGAGAGCATGTCGTGGTGGCCGTTCGGCTGGGGGCTGGGAGCTGGTTGTGCCATCGCGGCCGCCGGTGGCAAACCGCCGACCAGCGTCAGGACCACCGCGCCACAGAGCAGGCCGGTCCGCGAACGTCTCATCGGGGTACCTCCTCGGATCGGGCGAAGGAGCCCTCTACCTCGGATCCCGTGCGGCAAACCTGACATATGGGGTGCCCAGGGCGCGGAACCCGTCGCCGGGGCGCTCGTGGCCGTCGGTGGAGTGGCCGAGTGCGTCGGCCGGGTCCTGGCACATGAGCACGTGCGAGGCCTGGGCGCCGAGCGCCGCCAGGGGCCAGAAGAGCAGGTGAACGAGCAGGCCCAGGATCTTGATGGCGACCACGTCACCGACGCCGCGGCCGGTGTACTCGTGGCGGTACCACGTGCGTGCGAGGCGCCCGAACGACTGCTGGTCGACCTGGGCTCCGTCACGGTCGAGGACCGGGCCGCGCTCGTAGCCGAGGCCGTGGATGATCACCGAGATGGCCTTGAGGCTGAGCAGGCGGCGCACCGGCACGGACAGGACCGTGGCCACGCCGCCGAGCCACCAGCCGGGCTGGTCCAGCCGCGTCAGCAGCAGGAACAGGACCACGTGCAGCGCGGCCAGCGGGAGGCCGACCCAGCGCAGCGCGACGCCCTGCGTGAAGATGCCGACGGGGTCCTGCCCGAGCCGGCGCAGGCGCTGCCAGAAGAGCACCTGGACCAGCAGGATCCCCAGCGCCGCGCCGGCGCCGCCGAGCCCGAGGACCACCCACCAGGTATGCATAGACAAGCATCATGGCATGGTGCGCAACCGGAACGTCACCGTGAATTTGGCCCCTCCTTCGGGCGCGTGCCCGGCCGCGATCTGCGCGCCGAGCCGCCCGGACAGGCGCGCCGCCAGCGCCAGGCCGAGGCCGCTGCCGACCTTGCGCACGCCCTGGTACCGCCGCGACAGTGCGCCCCGCTCGAACGCCACCGCGAGGTCCTCGTCGGTGAAGCCCGGCCCGCCGTCGCGCACCTCGAGCCGGGCCGTCGACGGGCCGGTGTGAAGAGCCAGAACAACAGGAGCCTGCGCCGGTACGACACGCAGCGCGTTCTCCAGCAGCCCGTCGATGATCTGCCGGATGCGCCCCGGGTCGGTCAGCACCGGAACGGCGTACGGCGGAAGTTCGGTGCGCAGCACGAGCCCGGCCGCCGCGATGCGCCCGCCCCACGCCTCGGCCGCCGTGGCGAGCAGCGCGGTGAGGTCGACCTCCACCATCTCGATCGGTAGGTCGGCCGCCTCCAGCCGGGCGAGCACCAGCAGATCGGCGATCAGCCGGTCGAGCCGCTCGGCCTCGTCCAGCACCGTCTGCCCGGCCCGCTGCGCACCCTCCTCGCCGACCACCCCGTCGGCCAGCGCCTCGGCGTATCCGCGGATCGTCGTCAACGGCGTGCGCAGCTCGTGCGAGACCGACAGCAGGAACTCCCGCTCCCGCCCCTCGCTCGTGGCCAGGGCCGCGGTGAGCCCGTTGACCGCGTGCGCGAGCTCGGCGACCTCGGTGGGCCCGTCCGGGGAGAGCGTCACCGTCCGGTCCCCGGCACCGAGCCGCTTCGCCGCCGCCGCCACGTTGCGGATCGGCCGCGCGATCCGGCGCGCCAGCAGCGGTCCCGCGATCAGCCCGGCGGCGAGCCCGGCCAGCAGCGCGATCCACAGCTGGCCGGCGAACCGGGCCAGCGCACCGCCCGGCGGCGGCTCGGCGAGTACGACCCCGTTGCCGCCCTTGCCGATCGCCTGCCCGGAGACCAGCTGCACCCGGCCGTCGACCCGGGCCAGGTGCACCTCGACGTTGCGGCCCGCGGCGATCAGCTTCACCACGCCCGCCGGCAGTCCGGCGCGGCTCGGCTGGCCGGCGCGGATGAGGTACACCTCGATGCCCCGGCTCCCGAGGCGCTTGACGACGGCCTCCTCGTCGTTGGTGTTGCGCGGCGTGTTGTTGAACCGGGGCCGCATAAGCTCGGCGGTGAGCGCGGTGTCGTCCGCGAGCCGCTGCCGGGCGGCCTTGTTGGCCTGGGTCGCCGTCAGCGGGATGCCGACCGCCGCCGTGACGAGCACCGACATCACCGCGACGACGCAGGTGACCAGCGCGGTGCGGGCGGCGAGGGACCTAAGCATCAGCGGTGTACCCGACCCCGCGCACGGTTCGGATCACAGACGCGGCGTTGCCGAGCTTCCCGCGTACCTGGGCCACGTGCACGTCGACGGTCCGGGTGCCGCTGTGTGCCGCGTATCCCCACACCGACCCGAGCAGCTCCTCGCGCGTGAACACCCGCCCGGGCCGCCTCATGAGGTGCGCGAGCAGGGAAAACTCGGTGGAGGTCAGGCTCACCGGCGCCCCGTCGACCCGGCACTCGCGCCGCGCGGGGTCGATGGTGATCGGCCCGACGATCCGTACCTGTTCCACGTCCGGCGGCCCCTGCGTGCGGCGCAGCACCGCCTTGACGCGCGACACGAGCTCGCGCGGGCTGAACGGCTTGGTGATGTAGTCGTCGCCGCCGAGCTCGAGCCCGAGAACGCGATCGACCTCGTCGTCCCGCGCGGTGAGGAAGAGCACCGGCGTCCAGTCCCCGGCCTCCCGCAGCCGCCGGCAGATCTCGGTGCCGTCCAAGCCGGGCAGCGCGATGTCCAGAACACAGGCCACGGGCCGCAACTTCCGCGCCGCCGCGAGCCCGCCGCCCCCGTCATGCTCAACGTGCACCCCGAACCCGTCGCGCGCGAGGTACATCCGCAGCAGGTCGGCGATCGGCTTCTCATCCTCGACGACGAGCACCAGCCCCTTGCCCTGGTCCACCACCGTCTTATTCTGACGACTCAGCGGCTCCGGGCATGTTCGGAGGATGTTCGGGCATCGCCGCCCGCCGCGAGGTGGGCCGCTGTTTCCCCTGGTCAGCGGTTTTTGTCGTACCCGTGTTCTAGGTTGTCCTCATGGGTGAGGTGCTGACCGGGATCGCCGAGTCGGAGTGGCGTAGCCGGTTGGATGCGATGCTGGCCGAGAGCCGTCGTCGGGTGGCTCGTCGTCGTGCGGTGCGTGCCGAGTTCGCTGAGGCTCGCCGTCGTGGTTTGGAGGCGCGTCATGCCGAGCGTCTGGCCCGTCTGGACGCCGAGGCCCGCACCGCCGAGATCACCGCTCATTGGGCTGAACAGGATGCCCGAGCGGCCCGCCGTCGCTCTCTGGCGCCCCAGCCCGATTCCGGCGGTCCGGGGCCGCAGCCCGACTCCCGCCGCCCGGTGACTCACCCCGACTCCCGCCGCCTGGCCGCCCAGGCCAATCCCCGCCGTCCGGTCGCTCAGCCCAACCCGGGCTGTCCGCCAGCCCGGCCCGAATCCCGAAGTCCGGCCGCCCGACCCAATACCAGCCATCCGGCGACTCAGCTCGACTCCCGCTCCCATCCGGCCGCGCCCGCCCTGCTGGCCTTGCCCGGGCCGTCTCGCCCGCGCGACCTTGCCGCCCCACCGGCGCCCCCTCCGCCGCCTCGTACGCAGCCGCCGAGGCCACCATCGCCGCCGACGTCCCGTGCGCCATCGCCAGAGCCTTCGCCGGAGCGTTCGCCAAGTCCTTCACCCTCGCCGCGCTCCCAGCCCGCACCGACGCCACCGCACCCCCGGCCGGTCGACGCACCGTGCTCCCGGCCGGTCGAGTCACCGCGCTCCCGACCGGTTCAGCCGCCGCGTCCCCGGCCCGGCCAGTCGGCGTGCCGTCGATCCATAGCGTCACCACCACCGACGCACCAGCCTCACCATCACAGCAGCGACACCGCATCACCAACGCAGCAACGGCCGAGCCGGTCCAGCAACGCCGCGCCACCACCCACCGCACCAGCCCCAGCACCCACCCCCCGTCCGCCCGCCGCACCACCGACACATCTCTCGCCACCGCCGAACCCCGCCACAGGCAGACCGCCATGCGCTTCTCCCGGACCGCACCGACCTTGTCAGCCGCGCACCCGATCTCGCCGGCGGCCGCCTTGGACTATCAGACGGCCTGGAGCCGGTCGCCGGGCGTGCGGCCCGACAACATCACCACGGCCAGCTACGCCGGGCCGGTCACTCCTTGCGTTCGGCGCCCCGGGTGGTAGGGGTCGAGCAGGAGCGGGAGCACGGTCGCCGCCGACGTGACCGTGGTGTCGTCACCGGGCGGAGTCGAGGCTCCGCTGTTGCCCTGGTTCCAGCAGCGATGATGGACGCACGGGCACCGGACTTCCTGTTGGTCACTGAGCGTAGAGAACTCGCATGTTCGATGGATCCTGTGTCCATTGGCGGACGCTCTGGTCGGATTTTCGCCTCGCGGGGCCATGAGCCCGATCGGGGGCTGGCTGGCAGATCGCCGGCTCCTTGGCTCGAGGTGGTGCGGCCGGTGGCGGGGGCTCGACCCCGGCCCGGCGGTCGTCGAGCGGCTCAGGCTCGCCGACCTGCCCGGGGTCGCAGGTAAGGGATCAGGCCAGGCGGAGTTCGGTGCGGGGCTTGGTCGCCGCCGTTACGGGGCGGTGGGTTGCTGGGCGGGCCGGCTCGATGATGCCCCACGGCGTGCGGAAGGCCTGCTTCAGTGCCTCGTCCAGGCGCCACGTCTCGGTGGCGCTGGTGAGGTGGATCCAGAGGTTTTCGCGTATGCCGTCGATGGCGGTCACGCCCAGTTGCAGGCCCTTGCGGTCCGGCTCCGGGGTCCAGGTTACGTCGGCCAGCTGGTGCAGGTCCGCGTTCAGGTGTAGGTGCACACGGTGCAGGAATCGGGACTCGCTCGTCACGACCAGGCGGTTGCGCGTCAGCATCAGGATGTTGCGGCGGCTCGTGTGGGTCTGGCAGCGCGCGACCACGGCGACCGCGTCCCGGTCGCCGGCGCAGTGGCGCAGGACCTGGACGTGGCGGGCGACCGTGCGGCCGGGCAGTTTGGCCAGCGCCGTGGCCGGCAGGAACGTCCGTGAGAAGGTGTCCAGCGCTTCCATATCGTGGGCAACGACCCGCCCTGCGGACCGACACGCGTTTCGTGCGCCGATCTCGCGACCGCGGCGTCCGTACACTCCCACGATGTCCGGTTTTGCCGATATGTGGCCGCAAGACCGGCGCACAGCGGGTGCGACACCGACGCACCCTGGAGCGAGGTCTGCGAATGTGTGGTATGAGCCGGGGCGGGTCGCCGGTGGAGCGACGGCCCGCCCCGGGCATCGAACTACCCGGTGACCCTCCGGGCAATCAGGGGTGCACTCGATCGACATACCCGCCCGATCGGTCGCCGGGCGCAGTGATTCCTCAGGGAGAAATCCGGCGGCCGATCGGGCGGGGGCTTGGAGCGGTCGGGCGGCCGATGGAGCGGGGGCTTGGAGAAAACCGGCGGCCGATGGGGCGGGGCTTCGAGAAGTCAGGTGGCCGATCGGGCGGGGGGCTTGGAGAAATCAGGAGGCCGACGGGCGGGGGCTGGGCTTCAGTGGCGCGCATGCCTGGACGGCGGCGGCCACCTTCGCGTCCGAATTGTCCAGCTGGTCTGTCGAGCCGGTGACGGTAACGCCGTGCTCGGTTAGGCAGTTGCGGTACGCCGCGTCACGGCCATTGCCGCCGCCGCCCGGGAAGCCGTTGCCGCCGCCTGGGAAGGCGCTCGGGCGCAGGGACTCGCACGCCTTCTGCGCCTTCTCCCAGGTCTGCTGGTCTACGCCGGACGGAGCCGCGGTGCCGAAGAAGCCGCCGCCGCCGCGGAAGCCGCCGCTGCCGGACGGGCGTGGCCGGCCGGACGGGCGCCCCTCGCCGGAGGGGCGCGAGTCTGGGAAGCCCGACGGGCGGGCGGTGGGGCGGTTCGACGCATTGAACTGCGGGAGGTCGACGCCGTTGTTGCGCAGGCAGGACGCGTAGTCCGTGCCGCCCGACGCGCCCGCGGCGGCCGGGGCGGTGTCGTCGGAGGAGCCGCAGGCGGCGGCGAAGAGCGCCACCGCGGCGAGCGCCAGGGCGGCGCCGCCGATCCGCTTGTTCTTCACCTGTGTGATGCAACGGCGCGAAGCTCGATGGGAAGTCGGCCGTACCTCAAAATTTGCTCACAACCCAACGCGCCCAAATACGGCGAATCGGCTCTCAGGAAACTTTGAGGTCCGGCCTAGGTCGCCGGGAGGAGAACCCGCTGAACTACTGACCCATGAAGGTCTGGTGGCTGGCCGGAGGCGCCGCCGTGCTCGCGGCCGCGGCCGTGACGGCGGTCGTGCTCACCGGCGATGACAAGCCGGCTCCCGTGCACGTCAGCACCACGAAGGTGACCCGCGGCGCGGTCAGCACCACGGTGTCGGCGTCGGGCGCGGTGCAGGCTCAGGCGAGCCGCAGCCTCGGCTTCACCACGAGCGGGACGCTCGCCGAGCTCAACGTCAAGGCCGGCGACGTCGTCAACGCGGGCGCGGAGCTGGCGAAGATCGACAACTCGGCGGCCCAGGACGCGGTCGACCAGGCCTCGGAGAGCGTCTCCAGCGCCCAGGACGCGCTGGACAAGGCCGAGACCGCGCACGACACCGCGCTGGCCCTGCCGACGGCGAACCCGACAACGGCAGCCCCGTCCACCTCCCACGCGGCCGGATCAACCGGACAAAGCGGCGGCACGGGCGGACAAGGCGGCACGGATGGACAAAGCGGCAGTACCGAACAAACCGGCGTCAGTAACGGACAAAGTGGCAGTGGTGGGCAAAGCGGGACGGGTGGACAAAGTGGAAGCGGGGGACAAGGCGGTCAGACCGGTACGCAGGGCAACACCCAGAACGTCGCCCAGAACCGCGCCAACCAGGTCCAGCAGACCAGCGACAACCTCATGAACGCCCAGCAGCGGCTGAACAACGCGAAGCTGAGCCTCACCCAGGCCAACGCCAAGCTCGCCGGCACGGTCATCACCGCCCCGGTCGGGGGCAAGATCCTCGCGGTCAACGCAACGGTCGGCAGCCAGGCCGGGTCCAATGTGATCACGCTGGCCGGCACCGGCGACGTCGTGGTGAAGGCCCAGTTCACCGAGGCCGAGGTGGCCGCGCTCAAGGTCGGCCAGACCGCCACGATCACGCTGCCGGACAGCGTCGGCACGAAGTACGACGGCAAGGTCATGCAGATCGATCCGGCCGGCACGGTGTCGAACCGCCTGGTGCGATACGCCGCCCTGATCTCCTTCGACAAGGTGCCCGGCACGCTGCTCTACGGTCAGAGCGCTACTGTCGTCGTAGTCACCGCGTCCGTGGACGATGCCCTGTCGGTGCCCTCGACCGCCGTGCACGACGGGTTCGTGACGGTCCGGGTCAACGGCAAGGACGAGCGGCGGGCTGTCGAGACCGGGCTGCGCGGCGACGTCAACACCGAGATCAAGAGCGGACTTGCCCAGGGCGATGAGATCCTGAGGTGGGTCAGTGACGATGGAGCCGATGCCCGTTTCCGTGTCCCAGGCGACCGAACGCCAGCCGAAGGTCCTCGTCGTCGACGATGAGGCGAGCATCCGCGCCCTGCTGTCGGCCACGCTACGGCTGACCGGCTTCGAGGTGCGGGTGGCGACCGGCGGGCACGAGGCGCTGACCGCCGCGGCGGAGTACGGGCCGGACCTGGTCGTCCTCGACGTGATGATGCCCGACCTGGACGGCTTCGAGGTCGCCCAGCGGCTGCGCACCAGCGGCCGGCCGGTTCCGGTGCTGTTCCTGACCGCGCGGGACTCGGTCGAGGATCGCATCTCGGGGCTGACCGTCGGCGCCGACGACTACGTCTCCAAGCCGTTCAGCCTCGAGGAGGTCGTGCTGCGGATCCGCGCGATCCTGCGCCGCAGCCTGGGCGAGCAGCAGCAACTCGTCGACGGCGGGGTCCTGCGCTACGCCGACCTGGAGATGGACGAGGACGCCCACGAGGTGCGCCGCGGCGGCAATCGAGTCGACCTGTCCCCGACGGAGTTCAACCTTCTTCGATACCTCCTGACCAACGCCGGCCGCGTGGTGAGCAAGGCCCAGATCCTCGACCGGGTCTGGAACTACGACTTCGGCGGTGACGGCCGGATCGTGGAGAGCTACGTCTACTACCTGCGCCGCAAGATCGACAAGTGGGACCCGCCGCTCATCCACACCGTCCGCGGCGTCGGCTACGCGCTGAGACTGCCGAGAACCGAGGGGTGAACCTGCGGCCCTGGAGACACTGGACGGTCCAGACCCGGATCGTCGTCTCCGTTGTGTCGATCGCCGCCGTCGCCCTGATCGCCGCCAACGTCATCGGCGTGGTGCTGCTGAACTCGTACCTCAGCGAGAAGATCGACCAGCAGTTGCGCGCCGGCGGCGGCCCCCGCCCCCTGCAGCCCAACGCGTCGTTTCCGGTGCCCCAGCCCAGCTCGTCGTTCACCCCGCAGCGCTCCCGCGAGGACTTCAACCCGGGGCCGCAGTACGAGGTCTACTTCGTCAGCCGGTCCGGCAAGGTCGACGTGACGCCCCTGCTGCCGCCCAGCCGCCTCGGCGACCTCGCCCAGCACGCGGCCGACGGCCGGCCGTTCACCGTCACCGGCCCCAAGGGCGTTGCCTGGCGGGTGCGGGTCTACGCCGCGCCGTCGCGCGACAGGATCGAGACCGGCTACATCGTGCGCGCGGTCTCGCTCGCCGACGTCGAGGCGACCCGCGACCAGATGATCCAGTACAGCTCCGGCGTCAGCGTCGCGCTGCTGATCCTGGTCGGCTTCGCCACGGCCGCGCTGGTGCGGGTCGGGCTCGCGCCGCTGACGCGCATGGAGGAGGCGGCGGCCGACATCGCCGCCGGCAACCTGTCCCGGCGCGTCGACGACGCCGACCCGCACACGGAGTCGGGGCGGCTGGGTATCGCACTCAACACGATGATGACCCGCATCGAGGGCGCGGTGGACGAGAGCGCCGCGTCCGAGCGGCGGCTGCGGCAGTTCCTCGCCGACGCCGCGCACGAGCTGCGCACGCCGCTGACCAGCGTGCAGGGCTTCGCCGAGCTGTACCGGCGCGGCGGCGCCCCGCCCGGGCCGGCCCTCGACGAGGCGATGGAGTGCATCGACGCCGAGGTCAGCCGGATGCGGCTGCTCGTCAACGACCTGCTGACCCTGGCCCGCCTCGACGAGGAGCGGCCGCTGCAGGAGCACCCGGTGGACCTGCTCGCCGTCGCCGCCGACACCGTTCGCGACGCGCACGTGCGGGTGCCGACCCGGTTCGTGCAGCTCGCCGCGCTCGACGAGCGCTCGGTGACCTTCGAGCCGGTGACGGTCCAGGGCGACGAGGCCCGGCTCCGCCAGGTCGTGGCCAACCTGGTCAGCAACGCGCTGACGCACACCCCGGAGGACACCCGGATCGTGGTCAAGGTCGGGCGCGCCAGGCCGCCGACGATGCTGCCGATCGCGACCGTCGGCGCCACGCTGCCCGAGGGCGTGCCGCTGGGCTGCATCGAGGTCAGCGACACGGGGCCGGGCATGAAGCCCGAGGACGCGGTGCGCGTCTTCGAGCGGTTGTACCGCGCGGAGGGCTCCCGCTCCCGCCGCTACGGCGGCGCCGGGCTGGGCCTGTCGATCGTCGCCTCGATCGTCCAGGCGCACGGCGGCCGCGTCGAGCTGTGGACGGCGCCGGGTCAGGGCGCCACCTTCCGGGTACTGCTGCCAGCCCTGGAGATTCCCGAGGACGACCTCGCCGGCAACGAGCTCGACGAGGCCGATCTGGACGCCGACGGCCCGGATGAATCGGTGGAAATGCGGGCAACCGGATTCCGAGGCAACTCCGAGGTTCGCTGAGGGTCGCTCCGAGCGACGAGCACCACGATTCCCCTCATGCGTTTGTCGCTGCCGTCTCCCGGCCGGCCACGGCTCAACTCCGTGACCCTCGTGAACACCGTGCTCGTGCTCGCCGCGGCCGGCGGGGCCTTCTGGGCGTACCAGATCGTCAGCGGCCCGGCCGCGAGCGCCGGCACCGGGTCGACCACCACCCGCACCCGCATGGTGGCGGTCACCCAGGGCACGGTCTCCCAGACGGTGTCGGCGACGGGGTCGGTGGCGAGCGCGGCGACCGCGAACGCCAACTTCTCCACCTCCGGCACGGTGACCGAGGTCGACGTGAAGGTCGGCGACGTGGTCACCAAGGGCCAGACGCTGGCGAAGGTTGACCCGAGCGCCGCGCAGGCCGCGCTGGACACGGCGAAGGCGAACCTCAACGCCGCCAGCGCCGCGCTGACCCGCGACCAGAACAACAACGCCGACGACGCCACCATCGCCTCGGCCGAGGCCCAGGTCGCGACCGCCAAGGCGAACGTGACCTCGGCACAGGCGACCGTCAACGGCACGGTGCTGACGGCCCCGATCGCCGGCACCGTCACCGCCGTCAACGGCGCCGTCGGCTCCTCGGCCTCGGGCTCCTCGTCCAGCAGCGGGGGCGGCAACAACGCGGCCGGCTCGACCGGCTCGACCGGCAGCTCCTCCTCCAGCTCCGGCAGCGGCTTCATCCAGCTCGCGGACCTGACGAAGCTGCAGATCAACGCGAGCTTCGCCGAGGCCGACGCGACCAAGCTCAAGGCGGACCAGACCGCCAACATCACCTGGAGCGCCCTGTCCGGCACCCGGGCCACCGGCAAGGTCGCCACGATCTCGCCGACCGCCACGACCAGCAACAACGTGAACTCCTACGCCGTCACGATCTCCCTGGACACCCTCCCCGAGGGCGTACGGCTCGGGCAGAGCACGACCGCGGTGGTCACGATCGCCGAGGCGCAGAACGTGCTGCGGATACCCAGCACCGCCCTGCGCACCGCGGGCGGCCAGCGCACGGTCCAGGTGTCGGTCAACGGCCAGACCGAGCAGCGCCAGGTCGAGGTCGGCATCACCGGCGGCGGCTTCGTCGAGGTCAAGTCCGGCCTCGAGGCCGGCGAGCAGGTCGTCATCACCACGACGACCACCAACTCGACCACCGGCACGAACACCAACCAGCAGTTCCCCGGCGGGGGCAACTTCCCGGGCGGGGGCGGCGGGTTCCAGGGCGGCGCCGGTGGCTTCCGCGGGGGCAACTGACATGAGCGTGCTGAGCACGACCGAGCCCGGCCTGGGGCTCGATCCGGCCGTCAAGCCGGTGCTGGACATCCAGAACGTCAAGAAGATCTACGGGCAGGGCGAGACCGAGGTACACGCCCTGCGGGGCGTGACGCTCACCGTCGAGCGCGGCGACTACGTCGCGATCATGGGCTCGTCGGGCTCGGGCAAGTCGACGCTCATGAACATCCTGGGCTGCCTCGACATCCCGACGACCGGAAGCTACCTCCTCGACGGCGTCGACGTCAGCCGCCTCAACGACCGCCAGCTCGCCCTGGTGCGCAACCGGCGGATCGGCTTCGTGTTCCAGGCGTTCAACCTCATCGCGCGGACGACGGCGCTGGCCAACGTCGAGCTGCCGCTCGCCTACGCCGGGGTCAAGGCGGCCGAGCGGCGCCGGCGGGCCCGGGCGGCCCTGAAGATGGTGGGCCTGGCCGAGCGCGAGGACCACGAGCCCAACCAGCTCTCCGGCGGCCAGCAGCAGCGCGTCGCGGTCGCCCGGGCGCTCGTCACCGCGCCGGCCCTGGTGCTCGCCGACGAGCCGACGGGCAACCTCGACACCCAGTCCACCAACGACGTGCTCGCCGTGTTCGACCGGCTCAGCCACTCGGGCCGGACCATCGTGCTGATCACTCACGAGCCGGACGTCGCCGAGCGCGCGAAGCGGCTGATCCGGCTCGTCGACGGACGCATCGTCCAGGATGAGCGGCTCAAGTGAACATCTTCGAGACCATCCGCTTCGCGCTGCGCGCGATCACGGCGAACAAGCTGCGCTCCAGCCTCACCGTGCTGGGCATCCTGATCGGCGTCGCGGCTGTCATCCTGCTGGTGGCGGTCGGCAACGGCTCCGCCCAGGCGGTCCAGAAGCAGATCGAGTCGCTGGGCACCAACACGCTGACCGTGACGGCCGGCGCCGGCGGCGGGGCGCGCGGCGCCGCGTCGACCCAGAACACGGCGCTGAACATGACCCTCGTGCCGGCTCTGGAGAACAAGGACGACGCCCCGCACGTCAAGAGCGTCTCGCCGGTGGTGACGGGCTCGCAGTCGGCCACCTACGAGGGGACCGACCACACCATCGCGCAGTTCGTCGGTACGTATCCGGGATATGTCGGCGCGTCCAACTTCAAGATCGCCAAGGGCGCACTCTTCAGCGACGAGGACGTCAAGGACTCGCGCAAGGTCGTGGTGATCGGCTCGACCGTCGCCGAGGAGCTCTTCGGCAACGTCGACCCGCTGTCCAAGCAGATCACCGTCTCGGGCAAGCTGTTCACGGTCATCGGGGTGCTCGCGGAGAAGGGCGGCAGCGGCTTCAACGACCCCAACGACGTCGCCATGGCGCCGGTCAGCGCGGTGCAGGAGTCGCTGACCGGATACGGCTCGCTCAGCCAGCTCCTCGTCCAGGCGACCTCGCCGGACGCGGTCAGCGAGGCGCAGTCGGAGATCACCGCGATCCTCAACGCGAAGCTCAACATCACCGGGTCGTCGTCGACCTCGGCGTATCGCATCCTGAACCAGTCCCAGCTGCTGGAGACCCGGGCCAACACCGCGCAGACGTTCACGCTGCTGCTCGGCGCCGTGGCCGGGATCAGCCTCCTGGTCGGCGGGATCGGCATCACCAACATCATGATGGTGACCGTCACCGAGCGGACCCGGGAGATCGGCATCCGCAAGGCCCTCGGCGCGCCGAAGCGCACCATCCTCACCCAGTTCCTGGTCGAGGCGACGGTGCTGTCGCTCATCGGCGGGCTGCTCGGCGTGGCCGCGGCGGTCATCGGCAGCCAGTTCACCATCGTCAGCATCAAGCCCGTCATCGTGCCCAGTTCGGTCGCGCTGGCGCTGGGCTTCTCGGTGGCGATCGGCCTGTTCTTCGGCAGCTATCCGGCCAGCCGCGCGGCGGGCCTGCGGCCCATCGAGGCCCTTCGGTACGAGTGATTGTTCTCCTTCCGCGCGGGCGGGTCCCGGTTGCGCTGCCGAACCCCCCGCGGGCATCGCAACCTGGTCCCACCCGCGCGGCAGATAGTCGACGAGGAGTATG
The DNA here is from genome assembly GCF_050942935.1 of Dactylosporangium sp. CA-233914. Taxonomy (NCBI): domain Bacteria; kingdom Bacillati; phylum Actinomycetota; class Actinomycetes; order Micromonosporales; family Micromonosporaceae; genus Dactylosporangium; species Dactylosporangium sp. CA-233914. The sequence goes on from NZ_CP192030.1 coordinate 347,486, forward strand.
TCCGTGAGCCACGCCGCTTCGCCATTCCGCCGTCCGGAGGCGTCCCCCTACGAGCGCCCAGTCCTCTCCACCGACGACACCGACGTGCTGCCGCTGGTGCGGGAGGCGGTGGAGGACCCGGACGAGGAGCCGGATCTCCTCGCGGAGCCGCCGCTCGACGACGACCTCAACGAGCGGATCGCCAAGTCCGCCCCGCGGCGGCTGGCCAACCGGGCCACCTACGTCCTGGCCGGCCTGGCCCTGCTGGTGGTCGGCTTCGTCGGCGGCGCCCAGGTGCAGAAGAGCTACGGCACCGCCCCAGCCTCGGCCGGCCCCGGCGGCGGCGTCAACCCGGCCGCCCTCGCCAGCGCGTTCGCCGGCCGCAACGGCGGCCAGGGCTTCCCCGGCGCGGGCGGCAACGGGGCCAACGCCGGCAACGGCGGCCAGGGCACCACCGGCGGACGCGGCGGCGTGACGGGCACGGTCAAGCTGGTGGACGGCACGACGGTGTACATCGAGACGGCCGACGGCAACACGGTCATCGTCAAGACCAGCGACAAGACCACCGTCTCGACCCCGGGCGCCCTCAAGGACCTGACCGCCGGCTCCACCGTGACCGTACAGGGCCAGACCGCGGACGGCTCGGTGACCGCGACCTCGATCACGAAGAGCAAGTAGCGCCCTGCTCCTATCCTCGGCGGCGTGCGCCGCTTCAAGATCAGGGACCGGATCGCGACCCTGGACCCGTCCCGCGATCACGAGGAGATCGTCCGGCTGCTCATGTTCCACGAGTTCCCGTGGGACGTGCGGATGGCCGGGCGCCTCATGATCTGGCATCTGTACGCCAACCCGCCCGTCGCCGCCGCGGTGGGCTCGACCGGCGCCCTGCTCGCCCGGGCCGAGATCACCTCGCTGACCTTCGGCGACCTGGTGGAGCACGGCTTGGACTCGCCGCGCGGCCGTGAGATCCTGCGCTTCGTCAACCGCAGCCACCGCGGCACCCCGGTCACCGCCGAGCACAACCGCTTCGCCCTGGCCGCCCTGGCGGTGACCCTGATCCGCTGGCTGGACCGCTTCGGCTGGCGCCCCCTCGCCCCGGCCGAGCGCACCGCCGTGGCCACCTATTACGCCGAGCTGGGCCGCCGCATGGCCGCGCCCGGCCTGCCCACGGATCCGGCCGAGCTGACCGCCTACCTGGAGCGCTGCGAGTCGGCGTTCGCCTTCACGGACGCGGGCCGCGTGTGCAGCGAGCGCACCCTGGCCATGGCCCGCGGCCGCGTCCGCCCGTGGCTGCGCCCCCTGGTCCGCCCGGTCATCGGCGCCCTGCTGGACCCCGGCGTCCGGACCGCCGTCGGCCTGCCCGCTCCACCGGCGGCCGTTCGCCTCGCGGCCGGCGCGCTGCTGCGGGTCCGGCGCCGCGTGGTGCGCCGGCTGCCGCCGCGCGCCGAACCCACGACGCCCCGGACGCGGCGGGCGTCAGGAGCGAGCCAGGGCCACGACGTCGAAGCGGGCCGAACTCCAGGCGCAGCGGCCGCGAGGGCTTCCGGCGGCCGCCGGTCCGATCAGACGCCGGCGTAGGAGTGCAGGCCGTTGGCGACCAGGTTGACGCCGAAGAGGTTGACGAGCATCGTCGCCCAGCCGATCACCGCGATCCAGGACGTCACGCGGCGGCTCACGCTCGGGGTGGAGCGGGCGTGCAGGTAGCCGGCGTAGACAACCCAGGCGATGAAGGACCAGACCTCCTTGGGGTCCCAGTTCCAGTATCGGCCCCAGGCGGCCTCGGCCCAGATGGCGCCGGCGATGACGCCGAAGGTCCAGATCGGGAAGCCGAAGGCGTGGACGCGGAACGCGACCCGCTCCAGGGTGGCGGCCTCGGGCAGGCGCCGGCCGAGGGAGTACGGGAAGCGGGTCTTGCCGGCGTCGTAACCCGAGCGGATCAGGTGCATCGCGGCGGCGACGAAGCCGACCAGGAACGTGCCGGAGGCGGTGGCGGCGGCGCCGACGTGGATGACCAGCCAGTACGAGTGCAGGGCCGGGACCAGCGGGCCGACCGGGACGTAGAGGGTCATGCCGGCGACTGCGAGCAGGATCGCGGCGACCAGGGTGACGAACAGGCCCAGGTGGCGCAGGTTCTGCCACTTGACGAGGGTGACCAGCCAGGCCGTCATGCCGACCGCGGTGGCCATCATGACGAACTCGTACATGTTGCCCCACGGGGCGCGGTCGGCGGCGATGCCGCGCGTGACCAGGGCGACGACGTGGGCGGCGTAGCCGAGGACCGTGAGCACGACGGCGGTGATCCCGGCCCGGCGAGCGCCGGTGCTCTCAGCCGGCCCGGCCGGCGATTCGGAAGTCTCCGGCGCGTACGAAACAATGGTTCCGCCGCCGGCCCCGGCACCGACCAGTTCACGGGTCGCCGCGCGGGCGATCACGCTGCGGCCGCCGAACGCGTACTCGATCGCGTACGCCATCATCGCCAGCACGTAGCAAAAGATCGTGACGGCCAACAACTGGTTCGACAACCCGCCCATCACACAACCTCCTCGACGTTGTCAGTCTGCGCCACCTGCTCCGGCACGCTCGCGCCGGGGGCCGCCGCGCGCACGATCTCGGCGAACTCCTCGGCGAAGCCGGGGTAGTCGCTGCGCGGCAGGCCGCCGGCCGAGATGCCGGTGGGCGAGATGCGGAAGAAGACCCGGCGGCGCTTGCCGGTGAGCGAGCCGAGCAGGCCGGCCAGCAGCGCGATGGCGCCGCCGAGGACGATCGGCTGGCCCGGGTCGTGGCGGATCGAGATGCTGATCCACTGGGCGGTGCCGACGAACTTGACGGTCGAGCCGTCCGGCAGGGTGCCCGTCTGGCCGGGCTTGAGCATGAGCGGGTCGCCGAACTTGGTCAGCCGGCCGGCCTCGATCTGGCGGGTGTCGAGCGTGTACACGGACAGGGGCGCGCCCGCGTCGAAGCCCAGCACCCCGTGGTACGGCTGCAGCATCAGCCTCGGGTCGTTCTCCGCCGGGAACGCCGAGGAGTTGACCGACGGGTCGGACGGGACCGTGGGCAGGTAGATGCCGGAGAAGCCGACCTGGGACTTCTCGTCGCGGGTGCCGGTCTGCGGGTTGATGTTGACGTCTGGGAAGGTCGCCACGCCCCCGCTGGTGAGCCGGCCGTCGGAGGGCAGGAAGGGCCACGTGCTCTGCGAGGTCTTGCCATACTTGTCGGTGTACTCGAGTATCGGCGCGTAGCCGTGGCCGAGCAGCGACACGTTCGCCCCGTCCAGCCGCACCGGGTCGTTGACCTGCAGCAGGTGCTCGGTGGAGCGGCCGTTCTGCTGCACGTTGACGTCGGCCTTGTACGTCACCGGCTGGCCGTTTTCGAGGTAGGTCGCGGCGAACTTGTCCAGCCGCATGCAGAACCGGGGCAGGTCGTTCTCGCCGACCTGGGCGCCCAGCGCGTGCTCGTCGTAGTTGAGCAGCGTGTTGCAGAAGGCGAAGTCGTCGCCCTCCACCAGCAGGCGGTTGCCGTGCCAGCCGAACCAGGAGCCGTACGCGACGCCGATGAGCAGCGACAGCAGCGCGAAGTGGAAGACCAGGTTGCCGGTCTCCTTGAGGTAGCCCTTCTCGGCCGACACCTCGTAGACGTCGCCGTCGCGCCGCACGGCGGTGCGGAACCGGCGCTTGCGCAGCACCTGCCGGATGCGCTGCGCGTCCTGCTCGGTGCCGGGGGACTCGGCCACGACGGCGTGCGCGGGCAGGCGGTCGAGACGCTTCGGAGCCTTTGGCGGTACTTTCACCAGCGCCGCGATGTGCCCGCGGAAGCGGGGCACGAGGCAGCCGACCAGCGAGACGAACAGCAGCAGGTAGATCGCCGAGAACCACGGCGAGCCGTAGACGTCGAAGAACGAGAACCGGTCGAGCGTCGGGCCCCACTGCCGGTGGGTGTCGAGGTAGGTGCGGACCTTCTCCGGCGAGACGTTGCGCTGCGGCAGCACCGAGCCCGGGATCGCCGCCACGGCCAGCAGGAACAGCAGCACGAGCGCGGTGCGCATGCTGGTGAGCTGCCGCCAGGCGCGGCGGGGCACGGCGGCGGCGATGTAGTAGAGCCGGCGCATCAGATCGGGGCCGTTCCGGCCGGGCCGATGTTCGCCTGCAGGGCGATCATGAGAGAGCTCCAGACGCCGGTGACGAGGGCGAGGCCGACCAGCACGAGCAGGGCGCCGCCGAGGCGGGTCACCCACCGGCTGTTGCGGCGGATGAACTTGACGACCCCGATGAGCCGCTGGAAGCCCAGCCCCATGGCGAGGAACGGGATGCCGATGCCGAGCGAGTACGCGATCGCGAGCGTGACCGCGCGGGCCTGCGAGCCGCTGGTCGAGCCGAGCGCGATCATCGCGGCGAGGGTCGGACCGGTGCACGGCGCCCAGGACAGCGCGAAGACCACGCCGAGCACGGGCGCGCCGACCAGCCCGGCGGCCGGGAGCCGCTGGATGCGCCACTGCCGCTCCAGGCCCGGCACCAGGCCCATGAAGGCCAGGCCGAGCACGATCACGGCCGCGCCGATGACGATCTCGATCGTCCGGCGGTGCACCATCATCGTCATCGCGGCCCGGGTGGCCAGCACGATCAGCGCGACGAACACCGCGGTGAAGCCGGCCACGAACAGCCCGACGCCGGCGAGGATCCGGCCGCGGCGCTGCCCCGAGTCGAGGTCGGCGCCGGCCAGGCCGGTGACGTAGGAGAGGTAGCCGGGCACCAGCGGCAGGATGCACGGCGAGAGGAAGCTGACCAGCCCGGCCAGGACGGCCACGGCGACGGCCGCGAGCAGCGGGCCGCTCTCGGCGACCGTTGCGGCGTCGGCGAGGTTCACGGGTCAGGCCTGTTCGGCGAGCAGGTCGCGGACGACCGGTTCGAGCAGTTTCTGGTCGACCTCGGAGCGCATGACCGCGGCGATCCGGCCGGCCTTGTCGATCACGAGCGTTGCCGGGATCGCATTGGGCGGCACGTCGAAGTCCAGCGCGAGCGAGGCGGAGGGGTCGAAGATGCTGCCGTACGTCGGCTTGATGTCGGCCAGGTAGGCGTTGGCCGGGTCCCGCTGGTCGTGCACGTTGACGCCGATGAAGGTGACGCCCTGCGCCTTGGTCGCGGCGAGGACCTTCTCCAACTCGGGGGCCTCGGTGCGGCAGGGCGGGCAGTACGACGCCCAGAAGTTCACGACCACCACCTGGCCCTTGTGCTCGGCCAGGTCGAACGAGCCGCCACCCATCAGCTCGCCCTTCACCGCGGGGGCCGCGACGCGCTGGTCGGTCGCGATCTTGCGGCTGCCGAGCGCGCTCTTCGGCGCGCTGCTGGTGCACGCCGCGAGGGCGAGCAGGGCGGTGGCCAGCACCAGAGCGAGCACGCGGCGCATCTCAGGCACCCTTCGCTTGGCGGGCCGAGGCCGACAGCGCGATGAGGTGGGCGGCGGGCTCCGAATACGCGATCCCGACGATCTTCGCGTCCTCGAAGTGGAAGCTCGTGAAGCTGGCCAGCGCGCACTCGCGGCGGCGCGGGTCGTGCCACAGCCGCTTCTTCTCCACGTGCCGCCGTAGCGTCCAGATCGGCAGCTGGTGCGAGACGCACACGGCCTCGTGCCCCTCGGCCGCCTCGCGGGCCGCCATCAGCGCCGCGTACATCCGAGCGGCGATCACGTTGTACGCCTCGCCCCAGGACGGGGTCACCGGGTCGCGCAGCACCCACCAGTTGCGCGGGTCGCGCAGCGCGCCGTCGCCCACGCTGACCCGCTTGCCCTCGAAGAAGTTCGCGCTCTCGATCAGCCGGTCGTCGACGCCGATCGGCAGCCCTGTCAGCTCGGCGAACGGGGCGGCGGTCTGCTGAGCACGCTCGAGCGGGCTCGCGACCAGGTGCGTGATGTCGCGGCCGGCCATCGACTCGGCCGCGGCCTTGGCCATCTGCACGCCGAGCTCCGACAGGCGGTAGCCGGGGAGGCGGCCGTAGAGGACCTTCTCGGGGTTGTACACCTCGCCGTGGCGCAGCACGTGGACGATCGTCTTCACTCCCACTCCTGGGCCGCCTTGCCCGCCGCGTGGGGCAGCGCCTTCTCGAGGACACTGAGGGCCTCGTCGTCGATCGCGGTGGAGACGAACCAGGCCTCGTACGCGCTCGGGGGCAGGTAGACGCCCCTGGAGAGCAGCTCGTGGAAGAAGGCCCGGAAGGCGTTCACGTTCTGCGTCTGGGCCTCGGCGAAGCAGTGCACGGGGCGGTCCGTGAAGAAGATCGAGAACATGTTGCCGGCCGTGGACAGCACGTGGGGTACACCTGCCGCGGAAAGCGCGTCGGAGGCCAGCTTGGACACGGTCGCCGCCGTGGCGTCGAGGCGGGCGTAGACCTCCGGGGTCGCCAGGCGCAGGCTGGCCAGCCCCGCGGCGCAGGCCAGCGGGTTTCCGGAGAGGGTGCCGGCCTGGTACACCGGCCCGGCCGGGGCCAGCCGCGCCATGATCTCGGCCTTGCCGCCGAACGCCGCGGCCGGCATGCCGCCGCCCATGACCTTGCCGAAGGTGTACAGGTCGGCGTCGACCGGCTCCAGCCCGGCCCAGCCGCCCCGGCTCACCCGGAACCCGGTCATGACCTCGTCGAGGATCAGTAGCGCGCCGTGGCGGTGCGCGAGCTCGGCGAGCTTGGTGTTGAACCCGTCCCGCGGCGCGACCACTCCCATGTTGCCGGCCGCCGCCTCGGTGATGATCGCCGCGATCTGGTCCCCGTGCGCGGCGAAGGCCGCCTCGAGCGCGGGGACGTCGTTGTACGGCAGGACGATCGTGTCCCCCGCCGCCGCCCCGGTCACGCCCGGCGAGTCCGGCAGCGCCAGCGTGGCGACCCCGGACCCGGCCGCGACCAGCAGCGCGTCGACGTGCCCGTGGTAGCACCCGGAGAACTTGACGACCTTGGAGCGCCCGGTGAAGCCCCGGGCCAGGCGCAGCGCGCTCATCGTGGCCTCGGTGCCCGAGTTGACCAGGCGCACCTGGTCGGCGGCGGTCCGCGCGACGATCTCCTCGGCCAGGTCGACCTCGCCCGGCGTCGGGGTGCCGAAGCTGGTGCCGCGCGCGGCGGCCGCGGTGATGGCGGCGATGACCTCGGGGTGCGCGTGGCCGTGGATCAGCGGCCCCCACGAGCAGACGAGGTCCAGGTAGCGCCGGCCGTCGGCGTCGGTGAGCCAGCAGCCGGAGCCGCCGACCATGAAGCGCGGGGTGCCCCCGACTGCCCGGAATGCCCGGACAGGTGAATTCACCCCACCCGGCACGATGGCCTGGGCACGGTCGAACAGGGCCTGAGAGGCCGGCGCGTCACCCGCGTACGGGCCGAGACCGGCGGCGTCAAAATCGGTCACAGCCTGCCCATTCTGACAGCCGCTCGGCGGTCGCTCCGCGCGGGTCTTCCGGCGGTGTGCCCGACGCCACTGCATCGGGTGATCAGATATACGCTGGGCCGGTGGATCGCCCCGATCTCTCCGTCTCCGTGCGCCGCACGCCGGCCGAAACCGTCGTGTTGCTGACCGGTGAGATCGACATGTCGACCGTCCCCCGGCTGGCCGCCGCCGTCGACGACGTGCTGAACGAGCCGCCGGCCCGGGTCGTGCTGGACATGGCCGGGGTCACGTTCTGCGACTCGCAGGGGCTCGGGACCCTGGTCGTGCTGAGCCGGAAGGCGACGCTCGCGCAGAGCTACCTGGTCCTGGTCAACGTGGGCGCGTTCCTGATGCGCGTCCTGGACATCACCGGCCTGCGCAACGCCCTGATGATCCAGGAGGCGTGAGCCCCCCGAATCTTGGCGCCGCTCAGATCTTGGCGCGGGCCCTGGCCAGGGCGGTCATCGCCCTCTCGACCTGCTCGCGCCCCAGCTCGCCGTCCGCCGCCAGCGCCGCCTTCAGCAGCGCCGTCGCCTCGTCCACCGCCACGCCCGCCGCGCGTAGCTCGGAGTCGCGCGCGCGGACGAACTCGGACTGGGCGGCCAGCTGTTGCGTCATCGTCCAGAGCTCGACGAAGACCGATACCTTCGCGCGGAGCACCCACGGATCGAAGGGTTTCGTGAGATAGTCCACGGCGCCGGCCGCGTAGCCGCGCAGGGCCAGGTGCGAGTCCCGGTCGGCGGCGGTCAGGAAGATGATCGGCACGTGGCGGGTCCGCTCGCGGCGCTTGATGTGCCGGGCTGTCTCGAAGCCGTCCATCGTCGGCATCTGGGCGTCGAGCAGGATCAGGGCGAAGTCGTCGATCAGCAGGCGCTTGAGCGCGTCCTCGCCGCTGTCGGCGCCGACCGTCTGCACCGGCAGGCCCTGCAGGATCGCCTCCAGGGCGAGCAGGTTGTCCCGCCGGTCGTCCACGAGCAGCACCTTCGCGGGCCGGTCCGGTCCAGTCAAGGATGCTGCTCCTCTCACGCTGTCCACCTCGAACCTACACTGCGCGACCCTCGCCGTTTACCCAGGCGGCCATGACCTCAAGCAGCTCGTCAAGATCGACCGGCTTGGTGATGTAGTCGCTCGCGCCCGCGGCCAGGGACGACTCGCGGTCGCCGGGCATCGCCTTGGCGGTCAGGAACACCACCGGCAGCTCGGCGAAGCGGCGGTTGCGCCGAATCGCCCGGGTCGTCTCGTTGCCGTCCAGGTCGGGCATCATCGCGTCCATCAGCACGATGTCGACGTCCGGGTGCTCGGAGAGGATACGGACGCCGTCGGCGCCGTTGTCGGCGTAAAGCACCGTCATGCCGTGCAGCTCCAGGGCGCTGGTCAGGGCGAAGACGTTGCGCACGTCGTCGTCGACGATGAGGACCGTCGCGCCGTCGAGCTGGTGGGCCGCGGCGGTCGAGCGGCGGTCCGCGGACGGCAGCGAGCGCAGCATCGGCGGGGCCGAGGGCAGCGGGCGGGACATCGGCAGCGACATGGGCTGGACCGGCACCATCTGGTGGATCGCCGGGTTGACCTCGGTGGCGATGACGTCGGGCAGGTAGAGCGTGAACGTCGCACCATGCCCGACCTGCGAGGTGACGCCGATCGTGCCGCCGAGCAGGCGGGCCAGCTCCCGGCTGATCGACAGGCCGAGGCCGGTGCCGCCGTATTTCCGGCTGGTGGTCCCGTCCGCCTGCTGGAACGCCTCGAAGATGATCGCCACCTTGTCGTCGGAGATGCCGATGCCCGTGTCCGAGACGGCGAACTGGATCACGCGCCGGGCGCCGGCCAGCGTCGGCGCCGGGAAGTCCAGCTCGGCCGGGGCGATGCCGATGGACAGCGTCACCGAGCCGTGGTCGGTGAACTTCACGGCGTTGGAGACCAGGTTGCGCAGGATCTGCTGGAGCCGCTGCGGGTCGGTGACGATCGCCGGCGGCAGCGACGGGTCCGGCGCGACGGTGAAGTCCAGCCCCTTGTCCTCGGCCTGGGGGGCGAAGGCCTGCTCGACGTACGCCCGGATCTCCTCGAACGAGACCTCACCGGGCTCGACGTCCATCCGGCCGGCCTCGATCTTCGACAGGTCGAGGATGTCGTCGATGAGCGCCAGCAGGTCGGAGCCGGCGTTGTGGATCGTCGCGGCGAACTCGATCTGCCGCGCGGTGAGGTTGTCGTCGGGGTTGTCCGCGAGCAGGCGGGACAGCAGCAGCATCGAGTTGAGCGGTGTGCGCAGCTCGTGGCTCATGTTGGCCAGGAACTCCGATTTGTACTGCGACGCCTGCGCGAGCTGCTGCGCCTTCTCCTCCAGGCCGAGCCGGGCCATCTCGATCTCGCGGTTCTGCTTCTCGATGTTGCCCTTCTGCTCCGACAGCAGGGTCGCCTTCTCCTCCAGCTCGGCATTGGTCCGCTGCAGCTCCGCCGACTGGTCCTGCAGCTCCAGGGCCAGCCGCTGCGACTGCGACAGCAGCTCCTCGGTGCGCCGGTTGGCGAGGATCGTCTTGAGCGCCACGCCGATGGTGACCACGAGCCGGTCCAGGAACGCCAGGTGCAGCTCGCTGAACGGTGAGACGCTGCCGAACTCGATCACGCCGAGCGGCTCGCCCTCGAAGAGCACCGGCAGGACGACCAGGTCGGCCGGCGGGGTCTCGGCCAGCCCGGAGCGGACCGTCAGCCGGCTCTCCGGCGCGGCCTGGACCCGGATCGCCCGGCGGGACAGCGACGCCTGGCCGATGAGGCCCTCGCCGGGGGCGAAGCTGATGTCGGTGCCGGGGGCGACGTAGCCGTACGACGCCTCGAGCCGCAGGCGCAGCCCGCTCTCGGTGTCCGTCCCGGAGAGGAAGAACGCGCCGATCTGCGCGTCGACGAGGGGCGTCACCTCGGCCATGATCATGCGGCAGACCTCGCCGAGATCGCGCTGGCCCTGCAGAAGGCCGCCGACGCGGGCCAGGTTGGAGTCGAGCCAGCCCTGCTCGGCGTTCTTCTTCGTCGTCTCGCGCAGGGTGACGATCATCTGGTTGATGTTGTCCTTGAGCTCGGCGACCTCGCCGAGCGCCTCGACCGCGATCCGCTGGGTCAGGTCGCCGCGGGTCACCGCCGTGGACACCTGCGAGATGGCGCGCAGCTGGGTGGTCAGCGTCGAGGCGAGCTGGTTGACGTTCTCGGTCAGGTCGCGCCAGGTGCCGGAGACGCCGCGCACCTGGGCCTGGCCACCGAGCTTGCCCTCCGAGCCGACCTCGCGGGCCACGCGGGTGACCTCGTCGGCGAAGGAAGAGAGCTGGTCGACCATGGTGTTGACGGTGTTCTTGAGCTCCAGGATCTCGCCGTGCGCGTCGACGGTGATCTTCTGGGACAGGTCGCCGCGGGCCACGGCGGTGGTCACCTGGGCGATGTTGCGGACCTGGCTGGTGAGGTTGGACGCCATCGAGTTGACGTTGTCGGTGAGGTCGCGCCAGGTGCCCGAGACGCCCTTCACCTGGGCCTGACCGCCGAGCTTGCCTTCGGTGCCGACTTCGCGGGCCACGCGGGTGACCTCGTCGGCGAAGGAGGAGAGCTGGTCGACCATGGTGTTGACGGTCGACTTCAGTTCCAGGATCTCGCCCTGGGCGTCGACGGTGGTCTTCTGGGACAGGTCGCCCCGCGCCACGGCCGTCGCGACCTGGGAGATGTTGCGGACCTGGGCGGTGAGGTTGGACGCCATGAAGTTGACGTTGTCGGTGAGGTCGCGCCAGGTGCCGGCGACGCCGCGGACCTGGGCCTGGCCGCCGAGCTTGCCTTCGGTGCCGACTTCGCGGGCCACGCGGGTGACCTCGTCGGCGAAGGAGGAGAGCTGGTCGACCATGATGTTGACGGTCGACTTGAGCTCCAGGATCTCGCCGCGCGCGTCGACCGTGATCTTCTGCGACAGGTCGCCCCGAGCGACCGCGGTGGCCACCTGGGCGATGTTGCGGACCTGGCTGGTGAGGTTGGACGCCATGAAGTTGACGTTGTCGGTGAGGTCGCGCCAGGTGCCGGCGACGCCGCGGACCTGGGCCTGGCCGCCGAGCTTGCCTTCGGTGCCGACTTCGCGGGCCACGCGGGTGACCTCGTCGGCGAAGGAGGAGAGCTGGTCGACCATGGTGTTGACGGTGTTCTTGAGCTCCAGGATCTCGCCGCGCGCGTCGACCGTGATCTTCTGCGACAGGTCGCCTCGCGCCACGGCCGTCGAGACCTGGGCGATGTTGCGGACCTGGCTGGTGAGGTTGGACGCCATGAAGTTGACGTTGTCGGTGAGGTCGCGCCAGGTGCCGGCCACGCCGGTGACCTGGGCCTGACCGCCCAGCTTGCCCTCCGTGCCGACCTCGCGGGCCACTCTCGTGACCTCGTCGGCGAACGAGGAGAGCTGGTCCACCATCGTGTTGACGGTGTCCTTGAGCTCCAGGATCTCGCCCTGCGCCGCCACCGTGATCTTCTGCGACAGGTCGCCCCGTGCCACGGCCGTCGAGACCTGGGCGATGTTGCGGACCTGGCTGGTCAGGTTGGACGCCATCGAGTTGACGTTGTCGGTCAGGTCCTTCCAGGTGCCGGCCACGCCGGTGACCTGGGCCTGACCGCCCAGCTTGCCCTCCGTGCCGACCTCGCGGGCCACCCGGGTCACCTGCTCGGCGAAGATCCGCAGTGTGTCGACCAGCGAGTTGATCGTCTCCGACAGCTCGGCGATCTCGCCCTTCGCGCTCACCGTGATCTTCTGCGACAGGTCACCGCGGGCCACCGCCGTCGCCGCCGTCGAGATCGACCGCACCTGCCCCGTCAGGTTGGCCGCCATCGAGTTCACCGAGTCGGTGAGGTCGCGCCAAGTGCCGGCCACGCCGGTGACCTGGGCCTGACCGCCCAGCTTGCCCTCCGTGCCGACCTCGCGGGCCACTCTCGTGACCTCGTCGGCGAACGAGGAGAGCTGGTCGACCATCGTGTTGACCGTGCGGCCGATGGTGAGAAACTCACCGCGCAGTGGCCGCCCGTCGATCTCCAGCGCCAACTGCTGCGACAGGTCACCCTCGGCCACCGCCACGATCACGCGGGCGATCTCCGTGGTCGGGCGCCCCAGGTCGTCGATGAGCGAGTTGACCGCGTGGATGCGGTCGAGCCAGGCGCCCTCGAAGCCCTCCTCGTCCATCCGCTCGGTCATGCGACCCTCGCGGCCGACGACCCGGCTGATCCGCAGCAGCTCGCGGGTGTGGTGCTGCTTCATCTCAGTGAGCCGGTTGAAGCGCTCGACCACCTCGCCCGGCAGCCCGTCGCGCCGGCTCAACCTGATCTTCAGGTCACCGGCCGCGAGCCGGTCCAGGGCGACCGACAGCTCCTCCAGGAGCAGAGTTTCCGGACTCTTCTGGGTGACTTCTTCGACTGTGGTCATGACGTCTCCACCGGTCTCGGGGGCAGGCGGTGTCCACCTATCGTCGTCCTTCAGGTTGGATTGTTACCACCGTTCAGTGGAGACTGCGATAGTGACAACCCAGACCGTCCGGAGGATCAGGCTCCCGGCCGACCATAGCTCTCCCGGTCTGGCCCGCGAGGCGATCCGGACGATCGCGCACGAATGGGGCCTCGCCGGGGTCCTCGACGAGGCACTGCTGTTGGTCACCGAACTCACCACCAACAGTGTCATCCACGCCGGCACCGAGGTCGACCTGGAAATCACGGCCGGTGACGCATCGCTCACGGTGGTGGTGCTCGACTTCAGCCCGGGGCCGATCAGGCGCAGCCTCGCCGAGACCACCGGCGAGGTGCCCGAGCGCGGCCGCGGCCTGCTCCTCGTGGAGCAGCTGGCCACGGCCTGGGGCACCCTGCACTTCGCCGGCGGCAAGGGCGTCTGGTTCCGCCTCGACCGCGCGCCCGAGGCGGCCGGGCCGGGGGCGCACGCGTTCGACCCGCCGACGTTCGATCTGCCGAATGCGATCGACTCGCTGACCTGGTCCGGCCGCGGCGCCTCGCTGGAGGAGATCGCCGAGGAGCTGCTGGAGCGGCTGTGCCGGGCGACCGGGGCCCACGGCGCCTCGCTCACCGTCGACGAGGGCGACGGCCCGCACACCGCCGCGGCCTTCGGGCGCCCCGGCGGCACCGCCGACCCCGGCCACCGCGTGCCGCTGCGTGTCGCCCGCCCGTGGCGCGGCGAGCTGCTCGTGGTCGGCGGCGACGCCAGCCCCTATGCGCGCCCGCTCACCGCGCTCGCCGCCGACCGCCTCACGCTGCTGGTCGAGAACCACCGGCTGAGCCGCGCCGACGCCGAGCGGCGCACCTGGCTCACGTTCCTCGCCGAGGCGAGCGAACTGCTCGCCCAGTCCCTCGACGTGGAGCTCACGCTCGCGCTCATCCCGCGGCTGGTCGTGCCGCGGCTCGGGCAGTGGTGCGCGATCCACTCCGCCGACGCCGGGGGCGAGCTCCGGCTGGCCGCCGCCACCCACGCCGACGAGTCCCGCGTCGGCGACCTCCTCGACGCGCTGGCCCAGGCCACGCCGCAGCTGAAGGAGGCGATGGGGACCGATGCCGTCGTACCCCTGGGGCCGCCCCTGGAGGGATACATCGTCGCGCTGATCGCCCGCGGCCAGCACCTCGGCACCCTGAGCGTCGGCGGCAACCGCGACACCTGGCAGCGCGCCGAGGAGGTCGCGGTCGTCGAGGACGTGGCCCGCCGCGCCGCCCTCGCCATCGACAATGCCAACATCCACGCCGAGCGCCGCCGGGTCGCCCAGACCCTCCAGCGCTCGCTGCTGCCACCCCAGCTGCCGAAGGCCGACGGGGTCGAGTTCGGCGCCGAGTACGTCCCGACCGGCGAGGGCGTCGAGGTCGGCGGCGACTTCTACGACGTGGTGCCGCTCTCCGGGCGCCGCTGGCTCGTCGTCGTCGGCGACGTCTCCGGCAAGGGCGTGCAGGCGGCGACGGTCACCGGCCTGGTTCGCGACGTGACCCGGGTGCTGGTGCGCGACGGGCGGCCGCTGCCCGAGGTACTCCTGCGGCTCAACGAGACCCTCCTGGAGCGCGGCGCCGGCCGCTTCTGCACGCTCTGCCTGGCCCAGATCCTGCGCCGGCAGGACGGCCGCCTGGACGTGACGCTCCACCTCGCCGGGCACGACCAGCCCGTCCTGCTGCGCGCGGACGGCACGACCGAGCTCGTCGGCGCCTGCGGCACCGCGCTGGGCCTCCTCGACGCCATCAACACCCCGCGCGCCCAGATCTCCCTCGACCCCGGCGACACGCTGATCTTCTTCACCGACGGCGTCACCGAGCGCCGCCGCGGCATCGACCTGTTCGGCGTCGACCGCCTGCGCGACGAGGCCGCCAACCTGGCCGGCTTCCCGGCCGACGTGGTCGCCGCCCGCCTGCGCGCCCGGACGCTGAGCTTCTCGCTGGAGGCGCCGCGCGACGACATCGCCATCTTCGCGGTCCGCAACGACGCCTGAGCCCCTACGCCACCCAGCCCGAGTGCAGGAAATGCGCCGCCAGGAGGCCCTGCGCGGAGAGGAAGGTGGTGAGCACCGCACGGTCGAGCCACGGCCGGCGTCCGAGGACCCCGAGCGCCATGAACGCCGGGAACACCTCCAGCCCGATGCGTGACGTGGAGTAGAGCGGATACGGGATGTCCGCGGTGTACCGGCTGGGAAAGCTGATCATGAAGATCAGCAGCGCGGCACCGAGCAGCGGGTAGACCACCTGGTCCCGCCGTGTCCTGCGCAGCCACGGGACGAGGAGCGCGGCCAGGGCCAGGACGCTCGCGAGCTCCAGCACGTTGTGGACCCAGATCTCGGTGAACGGCGGCCCGGCCCGCCGGACGGCGTCGATCGGCGCCTGCCACGGCGGGGCGAGGTGGCGGCCCCAGTGCGCGGCCTGGGTGTGCGAGAAGGCCAGCGGATCGCCGTACGCCAGCCGGTCCACCGCCATCACCGCCCCCAGACCGAGCGGCACGAGCCCGGCGGCGAGCGCATCGCGCCAGCCGGGGCGCGCGCGGAGCAGCTCGATCGCGAACGCCAGCAGCAGGAGAATGCCGGCCGAGCGGGTCGCCGCGGCCAGGGCGCCCAGCAGGCCGGCCCGCCACCACAGCTGCCTGCGCAGGCAGTACACGGTCGCCGCCAGCAGGGCGATGAACAGCCCCTCGTTGTACGCGGCGCTCAGGAAGAACCCCGTCGGGAACGCCACCAGGTAGAAGATCGTGCGCCCGGCGGCGGCCGGGCCGAGCTCGTGCTCGGCGAGCCGGAAGAGCACGATCAGCGCCCCGAGCAGCGCGGCGTTGGCGACGAGCAGCGCCGCCACCCACGGCCGTCCGAGCGTCAGGGGCGTCGCGATCCGGATGAGCAGTGGATAGAGCGGAAAGAATGCGGCCGGTGAGGCGTCCGGAGTCTTCTGATATCCGTGCTGGGCGATCGCGATGAACCACGGCGAGTCGTACTGGGCGGCCCACAGCCGTGCGACCTGCGTGACCGATCGCCGTGGCGCCGGATCGCCGACCCACGCGAACATCGACACGACGGCGAGCCCGGCCCGGCTCGCGGCGAACACCACGACCCCGTCGACGACGGCCCGCCGCCATGGCCGGCGATCGGAGCGGATATTTCGTACTTCATCCGTATAAATCGGCGGCGCGGGCGTCAGGACCGCCCGCGCGGATCGGTCAGGCGGTGGTTCCATGGGCGGCCCGGATGGCCTCGAGCTCCTCGGCCACGTCGGCGGGGCGGGCGTTGAGGTCATATGTGCTGAGCAGGTGCAGCGTGTCGCCGGTGTCGATCTCCAGCAGGTCGCTGCGCAGGCCCGCCCGGCTGCGCGACTCGACGCGGATGCGCTCGACCTCGCGCCACGGGACGTGGCGGCGGCCGGCGTAACCGGTGACGACCGTGATGCCGTCCGCGTCGGCGGCCAGACGGGCCGGGGCCAGCAGGTCGCGCAGCGCGTAGGCGCCCGCGACGAGCGCGGCGACGACCGCCGCGCTCAGGGCCGGGCGGTCCTCGGCGAAGAACGCGGCGGCGAGGGCCAGGACCACCGTGACGCCGCACTTGAGCGCCGTGAACCCCGGCGAGACCCGCCACTGCCGGGTCGTCGGCGGGGGCGAGGCGCCCGGCCGGTCGGAGAAGGCACCGCTGCGCATCTGCACACCCCTACGATTACGCGACCCAGCCGCCCCGCACGAAGAAAGCGGCCAATATCGCCTGCAGCATGAAGAAGAGGGCGACCACGATCCGATCGACCACCGGGCGCGCCCCGATGCGTGCCAGGATCATGAACGCCGGGAAGACCTCGAGGCCGAAGCGGGAGGCCGAGTACAGCGGATACGGCTGATGCGACGACGGGAAGCTGATCATGAGCAGGGTCAGCCCGATGCCGATCAGCGGCATGACCCACTGGTCGCGGCGGATCTTCCACGGGCCGACGAAGTTGAGCACCAACAGCCCGATGCACAGCAGCGCCGTCGCCAGCTCCAGCAGGTTGTGCACCCACACGTCGCTGAAGCCGTAGCGCAGGCCGAGCCCGCTGTGCAGGGACTGGAAGCCCCGCCAGACCGGCATCCAGGGCCAGTCAAGGTGCCGGCCCCAGTAGCGCTGCGCCTTGAGGAACGCGAACGGCTCGCCGTAGGCGTTGAGTGAGAACGCCGCAACGCCGGCCACGCCGAGCGGGACGAAGAGCACCGCCAGCGCGCTGGGGCGAATCCTCAGCCGGTTGACCCGCACGTATTCCCACACGAACGCCCCGGCCAGCAGCACCCCGGCGGAGCGCGTGAACACCGCCAGCCCGCTGAACGCGCCCGCCCACCACCAGTGCTGCCGGCGCAGGCAGTAGACCGCGGCGAGCATCAGCCCGATGAACAGGCCCTCGTTGTAGGCCGCGGTCAGAAACAGCGCGGTCGGGAACGCCACCAGGTAGAACACCGTGCGGCCGGCGACCACGCGATCGAACTCGTGCTCGGCGAGGCGGTAGAGCACCACCAGCGCGGCGAACGTCGCCACGTTGGCGACCAGCAGCGCGGCGACCCACGGCTTGCCCAGGCAGATCGGGGTGAGCGCGCGGATCAGCATCGGATACATCGGGAAGAACGCCGCCGGGGCCTTCTCCGGCTCCGGGTAGTAGCCGCGCTGCGCGATGTCGATGAACCACTTCGAGTCCCACTGCGACGCCCACTGGGCGGCGAGGTAGGAGGCGGTGACGTTGGGCCGCTTCTCGCCGATCCACGAGAACGCCGTGACCGCGGCCAGACCGACCTTGCTCGCGACGAAGATCCCGAGCCCGCCGAGCAGCGCCCGCCGCCACGGACGGTCGGCGGTCACGGTGCCCCGCCCGCCGCCGCCCGCCGCCGAGTCGGCCGCCGTCGAGTCGGCCGTTGCCGATGCGTCCACGGGCGAGGCGCTCACGGGCGAGTCGCTCACTGTCAAGGCGCCCACGGCCGGGCCGGTCGCCCTGGGCTCGGTCGCGGTCTGGCCACCGGCCGGTGCGGGGTGCTCCCCTGGGTCCTCCATCTGCGGCATCGTAGAGGCGCTCATGTCAGGGGCGCAGCCCGCCGCGGACGACCAGGTCGAGCAGTGCGAAGACGAACAGCGCGATGCCGACGAACCCGTTGGCCGTGAAGAACGCCCGGTTGACCCGGGACAGGTCGCCCGGGCGCACGATCGCGTGCTCGTAGATGAAGGCGGCCGCGGTCACGGCCAGGCCGATCCACCACAGCCAGCCGAGCCCGGCCAGCTCGCCGAACCAGACGAACAGGGCGAACGTGACGACGTGCGCGATGCTCGACAGCCGCAGCGCGAACGGCACCCCGAAGCGGGCCGGGACCGAGTGCACGCCGATCTTGCGGTCGATCTCGGTGTCCTGGCAGGCGTAGATCAGGTCGAAGCCGCCGATCCACAGCCCGACCGCGACGCCGAGCACCCAGACCGGGCCCGAGCCGCGCAGGTCGCCGGTGACCGCGAGCCACGCGCCGACCGGGCCGACGAGCTGCGCCAGCCCGAGGATCGCGTGGGGCCAGTTGGTGAAGCGCTTGCCATACGGATAGACGATCAGCGGCACCACCGCGAGCGGCGCCAGCGCCAGGCAGAGCGGGTTGAGCAGGGCGGCGGCGCCGAGGAACACCACCAGGGCGACGGCCGCGCCGGTCCACGCGGTGGGCACGCTCACCGCGCCGGTCACCAGCTCGCGGCGGGAAGTGCGCGGGTTTCGCGCGTCGATGCGCCGGTCGATGATCCGGTTGGCCGCCATCGCGAACGTGCGGGCGCCGACCATGGCGATCGTCACCAGCAGCAGGTCGAGCCAGCCGACCCGGGGCTGCTGCGCACCGGGGTCCTGGATGGTCATCACGGTCAGCGCGGCCAGATATGCGAACGGCAGCGCGAACACCGAGTGCTCGATCGCGACCAGCCGCAGGAACGCCTTGACCCGGCTCGGGGGTGCCTCAGCGATCGTCACTTGAACCCATACTCTCTCCAGCGCTTGTCGACCCGCGCCACGACGTCGGGCGACATGACCATCTCTTCCGGCCAGCCGCGATGGTAGCCCTCCGCCGGAGTCTTCCGCGTGGCGTCCAGCCCCGCCTTGCCGCCCCAGAACTGCTGGTAGGACGCGTGGTCGAGGTGGTCCACCGGGCCCTGGGAGAGCAGCAGGTCGTGGGCGTAGTCCACGTTGCCGAAGGCGCGGAACGCCACCTCGGCGTAGTCGTGGACGTCGCAGTCCTCGTCGACGACCACGATCAGCTTGGACAGCGACAGCAGGTGGGCGCCCCAGATCGCGCTCATCACCTTCTGCGCGTGCTTCGGGTAGCGCTTGCGGATCGAGACGATCACGCAGTTGTGGAACACGCCGGCCGCCGGCAGGTCGTAGTCCACGATGTCCGGGATGAGCAGCTTGAGCAGCGGCAGGAAGATGCGCTCGGTCGCCTTGCCGAGGCCGTGGTCCTCCTGCGGCGGCTTCGAGGTGATGATCGAGTGGTAGATCGGCTGGCGGCGGGTGGTCACGCACTGCACGTGCAGGACGGGAAACGGCTCGACGGGCGTGTAGAACCCCGTGTGGTCGCCGAACGGCCCCTCGGGCAGGCGCTCGCCCGGCTCCAGATAGCCCTCCAGCACGATCTGGGCGTTGGCCGGGACCTGCAGCGGCACGGTCAGGCAGTCGACCATCTCGACCCGCTCGCCGCGCAGGAAGCCGGCGAACAGGTATTCGTCGATGTCGGACGGCAGTGGGGCGCTGGCCGTGTAGCAGACCACCGGGTCGGCGCCGATCGCCACCGCCACCGGCAGGCGCTGCCCGAGCCGCTCCGCGACCGCGTGGTGCGCCGTGGAGTCCTTGTGGATCTGCCAGTGCATGCCGATCGTGTTGTGACTGTGCTGCTGCAGCCGGTAAAGCCCCAGGTTGCGCTTGCCGGTCTCCGGGTGCCGGGTGTGGGTCAGGCCGAAGTTGTGGTAGATCCCGCCGTCGTCGGGCCACACCTGCAGCCCCGGCAGCCGGTTGAGGTCGACCTGGTCGTCCTTGTAGACGACCTCCTGGCAGGGTGCGGTCTTGACGTGCTTGGGCGGGACCGACTTGAGCTGCATGAGCTTGCCGATGCCGTCGCGGATGCCGGCCCAGCCGACCGGCAGCTCGGGCTTGACCAGCTCGCCGATGCGGGCGCCGACCTCGTCGAGGCGCTCGACGCCCAGCGCCATCGCCGTGCGTTTCTCGGTGCCGAACAGGTTGATGGCGACCGGCATGTCGCCGCGGGTCGGCTTGTCGAAGAGCAGGGCGGGGCCGCCGGCCCGCACGGTGCGGGTGACGATCTCGCTGATCTCCAGGTGTGGGTCGACCGGCGCGGCGACCCGGTGCAGCTCCCCGGCCTTGTCCAGGGCGGCCAGGAACTCGTTGAGGTCTGCATATGGAAATCCGCGAGCCATGCCTGCATCCTGCCAACCGGGTATGACATTTCCCGCAGCGCCCTCGCCCGGTGTGACCGTGGCAGAGTTGTCGTGTGAATTCGCGCAGGCCTTGGGTGGTAGGAGTCTCCGGGGCGTCGGGCACGCCATACGCGGCGGCCGTGCTCCGGGCACTGTTCGACGCCGGCGAGGCCGTCGACCTCGTCGTGTCGCGGGCCGCCCGGCTCACCATCCTCGACGAGACCGGTGGGCCCTTCCGGGACGCGCACTGGAAGGACGACCTCGCCGCGTGGCTCGGCCGCCCGCTGGACGGCGCCGACCTGGCCTACTGGCCGGCCGGCGACCTGGCCGCCGGCCCGAGCAGCGGGTCGTATCCCGTCCAGGGCATGCTGGTGGTGCCGGCGAGCACGGCGGCGTGCGCCGGCATCGCCATCGGACTGTCCAAGGACCTCCTTCAGCGCGCCGCCGAGGTGAACCTCAAGGAGCGCCGCCCGCTCGTGATCGTGCCACGCGAGACCCCGGTGACGCGCAGTCACCTGGAGCACCTCATCGCACTACACGACGCGGGTGCGGTGATCCTGCCCGCGAGCCCCGGCTTCTATGCCGCCGGTGCCGCGGCCACGGCCGCTGAGCTGGTCGACTTCGTCGCCGGCAAAATTCTCGACGCCGCCGCCGTGTCGCACAGCCTGTTCACTCGTTGGTCGGGTGAGCTCGGCCATTCCCGTTAGAGGTGTCATCAAGAGCGTCATCCCCTTCGAGCAACGCCCTCACCTCGGATTCCCGGAACCGCCGGTGTCCACCCGGGGTTCGGATGCTGCTGATGCGGCCGGCCGCGGCCCAACGCGTCACCGTCTTCGGATCGACGCGAAACAAGGCTGCGACCTCACCGGGCGTCAGCAGACGATCTCCCGTCTCCACGGCCCCTCCTTTACCCTGGGTGGCTCGCCGGGCCCGCGCACCCCCATGCTGCGAAGCTGCTGAAAGCGCGAGTCATCCTGGGATGTACGCCCATTACAGCACCGCTCACGTGCCGTGTCCGGGAAACGAGGAAAACGCACTTCTGGGTAATTAGCTGTGTTAAAAGCCGGACCGTTAGGCTTGTCGCGATGGACACGATCGACCGACAGCTTATCGACCTGTTGCGGGACAACGCCCGCCTTCCATATGCCGAGCTGGCCCGGAAGGTCGGCCTCTCCGCCCCCGCCGTGCACGAACGCGTCGGCAAGCTCGAATCCTCCGGGGTCATTCGGGGATACCGCGCCGAGGTCGAGCCCGAGACCCTGGGCCTGCCGCTCACCGCGGTCATCGGAATCGTCCAGGACAGCAGCGGCGACACCGACGCGGTGCTCGAGGCCCTGCGCGACCGCCAGGAGATCGAGTCTTGCTACTTCATGGCGGGTGAGGAATCGTTTCTGTGCAAGGCGAGGGTGAAAACCATCGGTGATCTGGAACGGCTCATCGTCGATCTGAACCGGGTGCAGGGAGTGGCCCGCACGCGCACCTCCATTGCGCTTTCCACCAAATGGGAAGGGCGCATCCGGCCAGCCGGATGAACGGTTCACGCGAGCGTCGCCAGGTCCGGATAATCGGCGACGTAGCCGTCGTCGGTGAGTTGGATGTCGGCGGTGAAGTTCTCCGAGCGGTAGCGCACCCGCCCCGGCCCCAGCACCTCGTACGCCTGCGTGCAGGGCAGCACGGCCAGGCTCGGCAGCAGCACCCAGGCGGCCTCGATCTCGACCTTCGTGCCCGCCGGCGCCCGGTGCAGCCCGAGCCGGCGCACCGGCAGCGTGTTGGTCAGCGGCGAGTTGTACAGGTCCACGTCGAGCACCGAGTGCAGCCGGTCCGGCTCCTCGATGCCCGGCATCGGCGCGGTGGGCAGCGCCCGCTCCAGGTCGCCCTGCTCGCTGGTGGTCACCCGCCAGCGCCCGGCCGCCCGCTCCATCCGCAGGGCGCGCCGCCAGCCGCCGCCCTCGACGGTGAGCTCCAGCCGGGTGCTGACCCACATCTCGTCCGTGTGCAGCTCATAGCGGCACACGTATAACGCGTTGTCGGCGGCGAACGCGACGCCCTTGGCGCGCAGCCCCCGCCGGTCGTCCAGGGTGACGAACTCGCCGCCGGTGGTGTCGGTCCGCTGCCAGGCGAACGCCCGGGGTAGCACGGTCATCCCCGGACGGTATCGGACAATGTCGTTTTGCGTGAGGGGCGTTACGCTCCGTCACCGGTTCCGGGGCGGCCGCCGATCGTTCGTCCGCCGCCGCCCGGGTGGCGGGCTCTGGGCGATCCGCACCGGCACGCCGCTTGGCTGCCGCGCCCCGGTGACTTCGGCCAGCGCCGGGTCGCCGGCCCGAACCCGCAGCTCGTTGGGGGTGACGCCGGCCTTGGCCAGCAGCGCGGCCGCCCGCCGCCGCTGCCGCGGCAGCACCAGCGTCACGACCGTCCCCGCGGCCCCGGCCCGCGCGGTGCGGCCCGCCCGGTGCAGGTAGTCCTTCTGGTCACGGGGGAGGTCGACGTGTACGACCAATGAAACGTCGTCGATGTGAATCCCGCGCGCGGCGACGTCCGTCGCGACCAGGACGTCGACGGTCCCCTCGCGGAACTCCGCCAGCGTGCGGGTCCGCACCCGCTGGGACTTGCCGCCGTGCAGCGCCCCGGCCCGCACGCCGACCCGCGCGAACTGCTCGACCAGCTCGTCCACGGCCAGCTGGGTCTTCACGAACAGGATCGTGCGGCCCTGGCGCGCCGCGATCGAGGCGGCGATCGCCACCTTGTCGTGCGGTGGCACGAGCAGCACGTGGTGATCCATCGACCCGACCGAGGCCACCGGCGGCTCGATCGAGTGCGTCACCGGGTCGACCAGGAACTTCGCCACCAGCGCGTCGACGTCCTTGTCCAGCGTGGCGGAGAACAGCAGCCGCTGCCCCGACGCCGGCGTCTGCTCCAGCAGTTCGGTGACCTCGGGCAGAAAGCCCATGTCGGCCATCTGGTCGGCCTCGTCGAGCACGGTGGTCTCCACCGCGTCGAGCCGGCACGCGCCGCGCTTGATCAGGTCACCGAGCCGGCCCGGCGTCGCCACGAGCACGTCGACGCCCCGCTCCAGGGACCAGATCTGCCGCTCGTACGGCACCCCGCCGACCGCGGTCTTGCAGAACAGCCCGAGCGCCTTGGCCAGCGGGGTCAGCGCGTCGTTGACCTGCATCGCGAGCTCGCGGGTCGGCACCAGGACCAGCGCCTTCGGCGCATGCGGCCGGGACCGCCCCGACACGGCGAGCCGGGCGAGCAGCGGCAGCCCGAACGCGAGTGTCTTGCCGGAGCCGGTGCGGCCCCGCCCGAGCACGTCACGGCCGGCGAGCACGTCGGGGACGGTCGCCGACTGGATCGGGAAGGGTTCGGTGATGCCCTCTGCGGCCAGCGCCCGCACCAGGCGGCCGGGGAGCCCGAGGCCCGCGAAACCGGGATCGGGTTCGGTGGATTTGTCGAAGAGGGACGGATACGAGCTGGGGTCAGCGAGCAGCAAGGAGCTGGGACCTTCCGATTGGAGAACGGCTCAGCCTATCCGATCTCCGCCGAAGGGTCCCAGCCGCCGTGCTGCGGCTCACTTCTGTGGTGCCACGCCGACCATGTTGTCCATGAAGCCGCGCGCGAACGTCACGGCGAAATAGCCGCCCACCAGCAGTACAACCACCATAATCGCGATGATGATGATCACTCGGCGGTTGCCCGACGCGGCGGGCGCCTCGTCGTCGTCCGATTCCGCGGTTCCCTGGCTCAGGATGTGCCCCGTGAGCGACCCCGAGTTCTCCAGCGGACTGCTCTCGTCGGTGGCGGTGGGCAAGGGCGTCGGCGATGCGCCGCCCTTCCCGCCGTACACGGTGCCGACGGAGGCCCGTTGAGTGACCCGGACCGGGGCTGGTGACTCTTCTTCCCCCACTAGTTCGCCCTCCTCGTCGGGCGGCGGGATGGCTGGGGGCTGCTGGTGCTCCGGCGGGGACTGCGCGGGCGCTCCGTTTGGCGGGTAGACATTGCCCGGGGCCCGGTTGGCCGGCGGCGGATAGCCCCCGCTGCCGGGCCAGTTCTGATGCTGCTGCTGTACGTCATGTTCGTCGTTCTCCGTTCGCGCGGCACCCGGCCCCGGCATCGGCGGCGGCGCCCAGGCGGGCGGCTGCTGAGCCGGGGGCGTGGAGGTCGGCGGCTGTCCCCAGCCCGGCTGGGGCTGCCCGTACTGGGGCGGCTGTGCGGGCTGTCCGTATTGGGCGGGTTGTCCGTACTGGGGTGGTTGTCGGTAATAGCCCGGCTGTCCGGGCTGAGCCGGCGGCGGCTGCCAGCCCGGCTGGGCCGGCGGCACCGAGGCGGGTGGGGCCCAGCCCTGCTGCGGCTGGGCGGGCGGCGGCTGCCAGCCCGGCTGCGGCGCCGGGGGCACCGAGGCGGGCGGGTTCCAGCCCTGGCCCTGGTTCCAGTTCGGGTTCGGCTGGTTCTGGGCCGGCGGGACCGAGGCCGGGGGCTGACCCCAGCCCGGCTGCGGCTGGCCGTACTGGCCCGGCTGCGGCGGCTGCCAGTTCGGCTGCTGCGCCGGCGGCGGGTTCCAGCCCTGCGGCGGGGGCTGCTGGCCCCGGACGGGCTGACCCGGGTGCCCCGGCTGCCCGTACTGGCCCGGCTGGCCGGGCTGCTGCCACGGCTGCTGGCCCGCGTTGGGCGGGGGAGCCCAGCCCGGCTGACCCTGCGGGGGCGCACCCCAACCGGCCGGCCGCGCGGGCGGGGGGTTCCAGCCCTGCTGCTGGGCGGGCGGCGGCGGCGCCTGCTCGGCCGACGCCTCGTTGTGGCCCCAGGGGTGCTCGGCCGACGGCGTGGTGTACGCCGGGGGCGCCGGCGTCTGCTCCTCGGGCTGGTCGGCCTTGACCTGGTCGGCCTTGGGCCGGTCGGGCTCGGGCAGCGGCGGGGGCTCCTCGGCCACGAGGAAGGGCGAGCTTTCCACGGGCGGAGGAGTCGAGTCGGCGCCACCGAACGGCGGGGCCGGGGTGGCGTCGGGGATGCCGTAGGCGGGCGCGCCGGACGCGGGTGCCGCCGCGCCACCGCGGCCGAACGACGGGGCGGGGTTCGAGTCCGGGATGCCGTACGACGGGCTGCTGCCGCCGAAGGACGGGGCCGGGTTCGCGTCGGGGACCCCGTACGCCGGGGCCGCGAGCGCGCCGGAGGACGGTGCGGCCGAGGTTTCCGGGAGCGGTGGCGGGCCGAACGACGGGGCCGACGAGGTTTGCGGCAGTGGCGGCGGGCCGTACGACGGGGTCTCCGGGAGTGGTGGCGGGCCGAACGGCGGGGGCGACGAGGTTTGCGGCAATGGCGGCGGGCCGAACGAGGGCTCGGGGAGTGGCGGCGGGCCGAACGAGGGCGCGGCCGGGGTCTCCGGGAGCGGTGGCGGGCCGTACGACGGGGCCGATGGGGTCTGCGGCAGTGGCGGCGGGCCGTACGACGGGGCCGATGGGGTCTCGGGGAGTGGTGGCGGGCCGAAGGAGGGCGTGGCCGGGGTCTGCGGCAGCGGGGGCGGACCGTACGACGGGGTCTCCGGGAGGGGTGGCGGGCCGAACGAGGGCGCGGCCGGGGTCTCCGGGAGCGGGGGCGGGCCGAAGGACGGGGGCGGGGCCTGGAACGGGCCGGGCTGGCCCGGGCCGGGGAACGGGTTCGGGCCGGGCTGGGGGAAGGGGCCCGGCGGGGGGCCGGGCCGCGGAACCGGCTCCGGCTCGGGGATGGGCTCCGGCTCGGGGGCCGGCGGGTACGGGTGCGGGATCGGCTCCGGGGTCGGGGCCGGCGGGAACGGGCTGGGCTCGGGCTGTGGGATCGGCTCCGGGCTCGGGAACGGCGACGGCTCCGGGCCGGGGATGGGCTCGGAGGGCTCAGAGGGCTCAGAGGGCTCGGACGGTTTGCCGGTCAGGGACTGATCGGTATTGACGGCGCCGCCGCGGTACACGGTGGGCGTTGCGGCCGAACCGCGCGCGGCCTGGGCGGCCTCCTCGGCGCTGACCGTGTGCAAGCCCCGGACGGAGGCCTTGGCCCGCGCGCCCGCACTTGAGATCGGCGCGTCGGCGCCACCGGCTTCCACCACACCGGGGAACGGAACGCTCGCGCTACCGGCGCCAGGGAACGGCACGTCCGCACCGCCGCCGGACGGGGAGCTCGCGCTGCCGAAGCCCGGGAAGGGCGAGCTGGGGGCGCCGCTGACCGGGGCGGCGCTCGCGGCCGCCGGTTCGGGCACCGCGGCGGGCTCGGCCGGGGCCGGGAACGCGGGAGCCACCGGAGCCTGCGGCGGACGCTGCACCGCGAACGGGTGTACGACCGCCGGTGGCTCGCTCGCCGGACCGTACGCCGGCGCACGCTCACCGGACGGGGAGTAGGCCGGCGGCTCGTATGCGGGCGCAGGCTCACCGGACTGCCCGTATGCGGGCGCGGCCTCACCGGGCGGGCTGTAGGCCGGCGGCTCGTATGCGGGCGCGGGCTCACTGGGCGGGTTGTAGGACGGAGCCGAGTCCGTGGGCTGGCCGTAGGACGGAGCCGAATCTGCGGGGCGACCGTAGGGCGGGGCTGGGTCCGTGGGCTGGCCGTAGGGCGGGGCCGAGTGCGCGGGCTGGTCGTAGGACGGGGCCGAGTCTGCGGAACGAACGTAGGGCGGGGCTGGGTCCGTGGGCTGGCCGTAGGACGGAGCCGAATCTGCGGGGCGACCGTAGGGCGGGGCCGAGTCCGCGGGCTGGCTGTAGGGCGAGACCAGGTCCGCGGGCTGGCTGTAGGGCGGGGTCGAGTCTGCGGAACGGCCGTAGGGCGTGTGTGGGGCGCTCGGGGGGCCGTACGACGAGGCGGGGGAGGCGTAGGGCTGCGCCGGGGCGTCGGTGGTCGGCAGTGGGTAGGCGGCCGGGGGCGGGACCTCCGGCGCGGCCGGGGCCGGTGGCTCCGGGGGCGCGGCGGCCGCCGGGGCGGTCCAAGGCTTGGCGAACGCGTCCCAGGACGACTCCATCGGGGCGCGTGGGGCGCGTACGCGGCTCGGCAGCGGCGGAGGCTCTTCCTCGGCGGCGGGCTGGAACGGCGCGGGTGGGGGCTCCTCCGCCGTCAATGCCGCGGACGGCTCGCCGAGGGGCGGGGGCTGGAAGGCCGTGGGTGACAGGGGGGTGGAGGAGGACTCCTCCTCGTCCGCGGTGGAGTGGACGACGGCGCGGTAGGTGCCGGCCTCGTGGCGTACCTCCGCGATGCTGCCCTCCGGCGCCGCGATCGACGACACCGTGGCGCGACCGACGATCGCGACCGGTGCGGACATATCCGACGAGTCCGGTTCCTCTGCGGCCGGGGCGAAGCCCTCCAGCGGGGCCGGGCCGAACGGCGCGGCCAGGCCGCCCGAGTCCTCGTCCCTCGGGAGGTCGGGGACGGCCGGGATCGGGATCGGGGTCGGGTCGGTCGGCGGCGGACCGTACACACCGGCGGCCGGCTCCAGGCTCGGGAGCTGGAAGGCCGGGGGCTCATCCGACGAGGAGGAGACCGGCGGAGCCGAGACGGCGGCCGGCGGCGAGTAGGACGGGGGAGGCGAGTAGGACGGGGGAGCGGACGCCGGCTCCGGAGCACCCTGCTGCATGCCGGCGAAGGGCTCCGAGGTGGGAACCGTGAACGGCGACGGGGCCGGGGCCGCCGAGACCGGCGACGCGGCAGGCGGTGCGGCGGGTGGGGCGGCGGCCGGGGACGGTGCGTCGGCCGTGTCGGCGAAGGCGGCCATCATCGCGGCCAGCTCCGGGTCGTCCTCCTCCTGGGCGGCGGCGGACTCGAACGGGTTGGCGCCCGGCCACAGCGCGCCGTCCACCGGGGTCGGCGGCGGCTCGAACGCCTGGTCGGGCAGGTTCTCGTCGACCGGCTCCGGCAGCAGTTCGGCGCCGACCGGGGGCGGGGGCGGCAGCGGGGGCAGGTCAGCGCCGTCCTGTGGCTGCTCGGTCCGTGGGTTGGCCAGGGCCGGGCCGCCGACCGACGGGGCCGCCGGCACCGTCTCGCCGCGTGTGCCGTCCCGTGTCTCCCGCTCGTCCATCGTTGCCTCCATGAACCGGTTGCCCTGACAGGCATCAATGAGTGCCCGACGGAGCCTCAGCCAACGGGTCCACGGTGCCACATCGAGTCACGCAGTGCCGGGTTGAGTCCGTCGGATTCTGGATCAGCCGCCGGGTGATCTCGGGGAGGGAGTGGGCTCAGTTCGCTGCGGCGCCTGCCGAGGTCTGGGCCGCGGTGCTCGCCCCGGCCTCCGAGGACTTCACCGCGGCCGGCTGCGACGAGGACGCCGCGGCCGAGGGCTCGTTCGACGGCTCCTTCGAGGGCGACGGCGAGGAGGACGGGGATTCGCTGGGCGACGGGGACGCCGAGGTCGACGGGGTGGGCGATGCCGAGGGGCTGGCCGAGGTCGACGGGCTGGCCGAGGCCGATGGGCTCGCCGAGGTCGAGCTCGACGGGGACGGTCCCGTGGTCCCGCCGCCACCGGGCGGGGGTGCGGTCGTCGTCTGGGTGTGGCCGGGGGCCGACACGGCGTCGAAGATGCGGGTCGCGCCGAAGAGCTTCGACCAGCGGACCTCGGCGATCTTGACCTTCTGGCCGCTCGTCGGCGCGTTGACCATCTTGCCGCCGCCGACGTAGATGCCCATGTGGTAGATCGTGCGCCAGTCGCTCATGTCGGTGGCGAAATACACGAGGTCGCCGGGGAGCAGCTGGTCGCCGGGGTTGTTCTTGGTCGCCCGGATCGCGTGCGTGCCGTGGTACATGTCGGCGGCGACGCGCGGGACGCGGACGCCGACCTTGCCGTAGGCCCAGTAGGCCAGCCCGGAGCAGTCGAAGGTGTCGGGGCCCTCGTCGCCCCAGACGTACCAGGCGATGTTGACCTTGCTCAGCGCGTAGCTGAGCGCCTGGATCGCCTTGGGGTTGGCCACCATGCCGTCGACCTCGGGGCTGTCGACGAGGTTGGGGCTCAGCGACTGCTCGGCGGCGTCCTGCTCGGCCTCGAGCTGCAGGACCAGCGCGTCGTTGTCGGCGCGCAGCTTGACGTATGCCGCGTTCTGCGTCTGGAACTCGGTGTCGATCGGCGTGTATGCGCCCTGGGCCGTCTGCAGCGCGTTCCGCGCGACCTGCAGCTCCTGGCGGGCGGCCGACTCGGCCTCCTGGGCGCGCAGCAGGTCGCGGGCCGCCTCCTGACCACCCGGCTGGCTGCCCAAGCCGGGCGCGAGCACGCCGAACTTGTGCAGGTCGCTGGCGTATCCGTCCAGGGGCCCCATGCCCAACGCGCGCTTGTAGGCCTCGGCGGCGGCCGAGTCGGCCTTGGCCTTGAGGTCCTCGACGCGCTTGGTCGCGTCGGCGAGCTTGAGCTCGGCGTCGGCCTGCGCGTTTTGCGCGGTTTCCAGATCCTGTGAGGCGCGGTTGCGTTTCTCACCGAGCTGGGCGACGGTCAGCTCGAGCTGCGCCAGCTCGGCGGCCTTCGGGCCGCGCTGCGTGGTGGTCGTCGCGGGCGGCGGCGCGGTGGTCGTGCCGCCGCCGGGCAGCACGAGCGCCCCGGAGGCGATCGGCCGCGAGCCCGTGTCCGGAATGTCCCCGGCCGGGTCAGCGTAGGCCGGGCGGGTGATCAGCGAGCAGAGCATGGTGCAGACCACCGCGGCGGCGACGACAGGCCCGCGACGAAGCCTCAGGCGCGGCGTGGCCGGCGCCGAACGCTTCGGAGTTTGTACAGCTGGTGGCACGTTCTCCTCGACAGGGAACGCCGCCCTCAGCATCAGCCCGCTCATCGCCACCGTCCCCAGTCGGTTCGCCACGCCAATGGTCGATCGTGTCGATCGATCAGCCGGTCTGCCGCCCGACCGCGTTTTCTGCACTTTTTCTTACCTCAAGGAGGTGACATGCGTCGAGGGTCGATCAATGTCAGCTTCGTCGTAGGCAGATGAATGCCGGGGGAACGGCAGGCCCGACGTACGCTGGCGGCGTGGATGCAGGCTTGAAGCGCGAACTCGAGGCCAAGGTCACCGCCGGCGAACGGCTGAGCAGGGAGGACGGCGTCGCTCTGTATGAGTGCGACGACCTCGTCTGGCTCGGCGGCCTGGCCCACCAGGTGCGCACCGAGCGCAATGGCGACCGGGTGATGTTCAACGTCAACCGGCACCTCAACCTGACGAACGTGTGCTCCGCGAGCTGCGCGTATTGCTCGTTCCAGCGCAAGCCGGGCGAGAAGGACGCATACACCATGCGCATCCACGAGGCCGTCGCCAAGGCCAAGGAGATGGAGGGCGAGCAGCTCACCGAGCTGCACATCGTCAACGGCCTGCACCCGACGCTGCCGTGGAAGTACTACCCGAAGGTCCTCCGCGAGCTCAAGGGCGCCCTGCCGGGGGTGAATCTCAAGGCGTTCACCGCCACCGAGATCCAGTGGTTCGAGAAGATCTCCGGCCTGCCCGCCGACGAGATCCTCGACGAGCTCATCGACGCGGGGCTGGAGTCGCTCACCGGCGGCGGTGCCGAGATCTTCGACTGGGAGGTCCGCCAGCACATCGTCGACCACGCCACCCACTGGGAGGACTGGTCGCGCATCCACCGCCTGGCCCACGGCAAGGGGCTCAAGACGCCCTCCACGATGCTGTACGGGCACATCGAGGAGCCGCGCCACCGCGTCGACCACGTCCTGCGCCTGCGCGAGCTGCAGGACGAGACCGGCGGCTTCCAGGTGTTCATCCCGCTGCGCTACCAGCACGACTTCGTCGACTCGGCCGACGGCAAGATCCGCAACCGCCTCCAGGCCCGCACGAAGATGGCCTCACCGGCGGAGAGCCTCAAGGTCTTCGCCGTCTCCCGCCTGCTCTTCGACAACGTTCCGCACGTGAAGTGCTTCTGGGTCATGCACGGCCTGTCGGTGGCGCAGCTGTCGCTGAACTTCGGCGCCGACGACCTGGACGGCTCCGTGGTCGAGTACAAGATCACGCACGACGCGGACAGCTACGGCACGCCCAACACCATGCACCGCGAGGACCTGCTCAACCTCATCTGGGACGCGGGCTTCCAGCCGGTCGAGCGCAACACGAAGTACGAGATCGTCCGGGAGTACGACAAGGCGACCCCGCTCGCGCAGCGCCGCAGCGAACCTCAGCAGGTCTGGGCCTGACCTCACGCGATCGCCATGGCGAGCGCCGCCACGTCGTACGCGCAGCCCCAGGACACAGTGACCCCGACGCCGCCGTGTCCGTAGTTGTGCACCACGTCCACGCCGCCCGGGGTCCGTTCGTGCTCGAGCCGGATCCCCGGCCGGGCCGGGCGGACGCCGACGCGGTGCTCGATCACCTCGAGCCCACGAACCCGGGGGTCGATCCGCGCGCATCGCTCCTGGATGGCCGCCGCGATCCCGGGATCCCCCGATTTGTCGGCGATTCCGTCCTGAATGCTGCCGCCCAGAACCAGAAGGTCGCCGTGCGGCAGTAGGTAGGTCGGGTCCGGCGACTCGTCGTGTTCGGCAAAGAATTGATCAATGCCGGGATTCGGTACGACCACCAGCTGGCCGCGGACCGGATGAAGCTCGGTATCCCCGGTCAGCTTCGCGGCGCCCATCCCCGTGCAGTTCACGATGATCCGTCCCGCCGCGAATCGCGGATCGAGCGCGGAGACGACCACGCCGGTCGTGATCGTTATCCGAAGATCGTCCAGCCGGGCCCGCAGGAATTTCAGATAGGCCGGCATGTCCACCAGCGGCGCCTCGTACCACCACCCGTTGCTGTACTCCCCGAGCTCCTCTCGCGTCGCGATGCGAAAGCCGCGCAGCGCCGTGGCCCAGGCCGGCACGGGCGCGGGAATCCGGGCCGCCTCCAGGCCCAGGACGCTGCTGACCCCGGTCAGGGACGGCTCCCGGGCCAGCTCGTCGAGCACGGTGAGGGTCCGCTCGCTCCACGGCGCAATGCGCGGGTCCTCGGCGAGATATGGGCCCCATAGAGCGCCGGCGGCGCACGAGGTGGTCTGTTCCGGGTCGTCCCGGGTGATGACCTCGACCGCGAATCCAGACTCCGCCAAACGAATGGCCGAGGTCATTCCGGACACGCCGGCGCCTATCACGAGTACCGATCGAATCGGAGACATGTTTCGACGGTATCCGGCGCTGTCACCCTCACCCGCGACCGCTTGCGCCGCTCATCACCATGCGATGCAATCGAATTCCACCGTCGGGTCAGGGGTGACCGATCTTGAAGGTTTCGATCGTTGCGCTCGGTGAGGTGCACACCGCCCTGCTGCAGAATTCCCAGGCGGTGCCGCTGAGCTTCGCCGAAGGTCTTGTCGGTCAGCCGGGCGGGGAACAGGTCCGCGTCCGTCAACGCCCGATCGCGCACACCGGCTCGCCCGACGTGCTGACCGGAATCGACTGCCGGCTGCCGACCCGGACGGGCGCCAAGAGCCGCGGCGTCGGCACCGTCGCCGGGCGCGTGACGATCACCGGCGGCCACCTGCTGCAGAGCAGCGCACGGGTCCGCGTCGTGACCGGCGGGGGAGGCCGGCGCCTCGGCTGGTCGCACTACCTCGCCCGCCCCGGCCACGTCGAGCTGATCGGCAAGGGCGACGAGCACGACCTGGCCGACGGGTTCATCTCGGTCGAGCGCGAGCCGCGGACGCTGGACCTGGGCTCGATCGCGGCACGGCTGCTCAACGCGGTCCAGCGCTCGGACGATCTCGACCACAAGGCGCCTCTGAAGGCGGCCCGCACAACCCTGCGCTGGGCCGCGCTGCCGGTCGCGGACGCGGACGAGACCGACGTGCGGTTCGCGATCGAGCGCGGCGGCCTGCGGACGCTGATCGTCCGCTGCGAGCCCGCCGACCTCGGGGTGGTCGGAGATTTCTGCGACGACGTCGCACTGCACGACTGGCTGCTGGCGACCCTGCTGCACCTGGTCGAGGACGGGCGCAACGCCGTCCCGGACGACCTGGCGCGCATCGCCCGGCTGCGCCCCGCCGTCGAGCATCTGCTGCACCTGTGGATGCCCGGGGCCCGGCTGACCGACTCGGTGGCACAGCTCTGGCGGGGCCTGGAGGACCGCCCGGGACTGACCCGGCAGTGGCGCTCCTGCGTCGACCGCATCAGAGATCAGCTCACGCTCGGCATGCTGGCGCACCTCGCCGGGCGGGCCGGGCCAGGTCCGCAGGGGGAGGGAAGCGAATGACGAGGGTGTTCAGGAAGCTCGCCGTATCGGTGGGGATCGGCGTCTTCGTGTACCTCGTAACGAATGTCTGGATCGACCACATCAACCAGAGGCAGATCGGGGTCATCGCCCTGTCGCTGCTCATCGGCGCGGTGGTGTTCCTGGCCCAGCTCCTGCGTGAGATGGACAGCCGCATCGGCTCGGTGGGGCGCGCCGGGGCCGAGCACGCGGAGATGGTCGAGCGGCTGGTCGACGACGGGCTGAGCCGGATCCGCGACGAGGTCAGGCAGGGCTTTACGAAGATCAACGAGGCGACCGAGCTGTTCGGGCTGGTCGAGGCATCCGCGCTGCGAACCGACGCGATGACCCAGTTGGTGCGGCACGCGACCCGGATCCCGCCCGACGCGCCGCCGCTCGTGCACCTCTTCGCACAGGCCGAGATCGGCCGGACCTCCGAGTTCCTCAAGGAGCTCAGCGAGGGCGGCAACGTGACGTACGAGGGCGAGGACCGCGACTGGATGCTCGCCCTGGCCCGTAACGCCCGCAACAGCATCGACGCCACCAGCCTGACCACGCTCGACGGCCTGGTCGACGGAGGGCTCTGGAGCAGCGACCTCGGTCAGCGATACCTCGAGGTGCAGCGCGACGCCATCCAGCGCGGCGTGCGCGTCCGGCGGGTCTTCATCATGGACCGCGCCGGCCTGGCCGGCGATCCGACGTTCCTGGAGGTCTGCGAGCTGCAGAAGCGTCTCGGCATCGAGGTGCGCGTTCTGGATACGTCGGCGATCCCGGGCACCCGGCGCAGTTCGCTGTTCGACTTCGTCCTCTTCGACGACACCGTCAGCTACGAGACGACCCCGGCCGCGAACATCGACGGCTCGGTCCGGCCGGCGATCGTCAACACCCGCCTGGAACTGCGCGCGAGCCGCGTCCGCGACCGGATCGCGCGTTTCCGCGATCTCTGGGAGTGCGCCCGCGAACTCGACGCTCAGACGAACAGGTAGCGCAGCCGGTCGACGACCTGGATCGGCAGTCGCAGGCCCTCGGCGTCGGCGCGGTCGAGAATAGCGGCGTTGACCTGGGGATCGACGAGGATCTGGCCGAGAATCGTGCGCACGGCGTGCTCGGTGGGCAGGAACCGTTCGCCGAGCACCGACACGGTGCGGTAGGCGCTGAACGGCTGCGCCCTCGGGCTGAGCCGCATGACGGGCGGCAGCTGGGCCCAGTCCTCGGGGAGCGGCCCGTCCCACTCCCGCGGCTGGGCGACCGCCGCGCCGTTGTGCCGCAGCACCCCGAGGCGCAGCAGCTGCCAGACGGAGGCCAGGTACGCGCACGACCACTTGCCCCGGCCGCGCAGCTCGACGTCGATGAACACGGAGTGCCGCGCCGCCCCGTTCTCCACCGGCGGCTCCCACTGCCGCAGCGAGGCCATCGCCGCCCCCGCCCGGGCCGCGCTCGCCCCGCCACGCTGCCCGTTGCTCAGCCAGCCGCTCTCCTTGGCCGGCGGCCGCGAGCCGTTGGTCTCCGGCGGCGGGTCGGCCACGATTCGCTCGTGGACCAGCTCGGCGAGCGGGACGCCGTCCGCCTCCGCGCAGCCCGACTCGCGTGCGAGGTAGTCGATCGTCAGCCCGGCCCGCTCGGCCGCCTCCAGCACCGGCGGCAGGACGTCGCGCGGTGATGGCGTGGGGCCGAAGTAGTCGTCCATGAGGAAGCAGGTGCTGATGCGCGCCCGGCGATCGCCGAGCTCACTGAGCAGGGCCGTCCGGGCCGCCTCCGCCCACGGCCGGATCTCGCGGAAGTACTGCGGGAGCCGCGCCGGATCACCCTGGAAGTCCTCGAAGTACAGGTGCCCGAGCTCGATGCTGACGTGCGACAGCGCGACCGAGGCCGGGCGCGGGTCGCCGCCCGCCTCCCAAAAAGCCGTCCCGGGCCGCGTCACATGGCCTCCCAGGCCCGCTCGTCGTGCAGCTTCTCGGCGAGCGAGGCGAATGCGTCGACGGTCTCCTGGTTGGCGGTGCGCCGCTGCCGTACGTCGTGATCGGAGATCAGCTGCTCCCGGAACTGCAGCAGCGGCTCGAGCGGCACGGTGCCCAGCAGCGAGGTGCGCCCGAGGCCGAGCCGGCCGGCCAGCGTCTGCAGCGAGCCGTTGCAGTTCTCCAGCCAGGCCACCTGCTCGGGGCGCAGCCCGGCGAGCGAGGGCGAGTTGGGCTGCACCACAGCGGTGCGGACGAACCGGATCGACCGGCGCAGCTCACCCTCGTCGTGGTAGTTGGCCTTGCCTGCGGCGATGATGCCGTTCGCGCCGTGGACCAGGTCGTGCGCGGCCCGGATGTGCTGGTGCGTCCAGCGGTGGAAGACCAGCCAGCGGACGGTCACGTGCCGCAGCTGTTCGGCCGAGGTCGCGGCGAGCGCGGTCTCGACCGCGTAGGACCGGCCGGCGCTGAGGTCGACCAGCGCCACGTCGTACTGCTCCTCGAGCGACAGGAACAGCTCGGCGCAGCGCGCGACGGTCTCCTCGGACGCCGGGAACTCGCCGCCGTCGCGGTCGCCGGGGAACAGCTCCAGCCGCCCGGATCCCGGCGGTTGCCGGCGCAGCGTCTCGCCCTCGGACTCGGCCCAGACGTCCACGCAGTTCGGCGTCTGCGTGCGGCCCTGCAAATAGGAGTGCAGGCCGGTGCCGGGCAGGCCGCTGACCAGCTTCTCGATCTGGAACACGGTGCCGGCGGTCGGGGACCCGAAGTCGAAGTCGAGATAGCAGACGTCGCGGCCGGTGAGCGCGGTGCGGTACACGATGTTGCCGCTGGTCACCGAGCGCCCGGTGCCACCCTTGTCGGAGACGGCGAAGACCAGCACCTCAGAACACCTCGGCGCCGTCACGACGGGCGGCCGCGATCCGATCGAGGCTCACCAGAGCCTGCTCGGCCAGCGACTTCGCGGTGCCGGGCCGGCGCCCGACCATCTCGTTCGCGCGCAGGAGCGTCGCCTCCACGTCCTGGAGCTCCTGGTGCATGGCCGGCCCGGCGTCCACGACCCGGATCAGCTCGCGGGCGTAGATGTGGTCGGCCTCCGCGAGCAGGTGCCTGGCCTGCTTGATGAGTTCGGGGCTCGGCAGCGGGTCGTTGCGGATCAGCTCGATGGCGGCGACGACGCAGTTGACGACGCGCTCGGTGTAGTACCACGACGGGCGAGGGTCCGACGCGGGCAGGCCGGCATAGATCGCCTCCGGTCGATCCCAGAGCCCGTTTCGACGCCGGGGCCGCAGGTGCTGCTCCCAGACGTCGTCGGCCAGCTCGGTGAGCGCCGCGC
This sequence comes from Dactylosporangium sp. CA-233914, assembly GCF_050942935.1. NCBI lineage: Bacteria > Bacillati > Actinomycetota > Actinomycetes > Micromonosporales > Micromonosporaceae > Dactylosporangium > Dactylosporangium sp. CA-233914. Next base: position 384,201 of record NZ_CP192030.1, read on the forward strand.
GGGTCTCGACCGTCTGGGCCAGCACGGCAGCCGACAGGATCTGGCGCAGCAGCTGTGTGGAGAAGTCGATGAGCAGCCAGCGCAGCCGCGGTCCGCCGCCGATCTCCTGGCTGCCCTCCAGCTCGAAGCCGTAGCCGGGGCTGTGCAGCCGGATCGCCGGGTCCGTATCGCTGGTCGGCCGGCGGGTGATCCGGGCCCGCTGAGCCAGCTCGCGAAGCACCGCCCCGACCCGGGCCGTATCGCCCTCGGCCGCCGGGTTGCTGGACAGATCGAGCACGACGATCGCGGCGACGAGCAGGCTGTGATAGTCCGACACGGTGCCGTCGGGCATTGCCCAGGGAATGTCCTCGAGCGGCCAGCGGCCGTCGCCGAAGCGGGCCAGCCGGGACCAGTAGCTCAGCGTCAGGTCGAAGCGCACCTGCAGGGTCCGGGCCAGCCGGTTCTGCTCCTCGTCGAGGAGCGTGAGCATCCGGGTGCGACGCGAGAACAGCTGCTGGATGGCTTCCAGAGCGACAACCGTGAAGTACAGATACGGCGCCCGTTGCGCGACGCCCGCCGGCTGCAGGATCGAGTCCTTCTCCGGGGTGTCGACCGGCGGGGCGTGCTCGGTGACGCCCCACGACCAGCCGCACTCGAAGAGCTTGTTGGGGTTGGCCAGCTCGTCGGAGATCGCGATGCCGATGCTCATGTCGCGCAGACCGGCCCGGATGTCCTCGAGCTGCGTGCGGAACGCCTCGCGCACCCGGCTCGGCGCCTGGTCGCCCTGGTTGATCGTCGAGATGAGCAGCCGGCCGTCGTCGTGCTCGGAGTCGACGACATTGATCGCGAAGCCGCGCAGCAGGCCGACCATCGCGGCCGTGAGCCGGCGGTTGGCCTGCGCCTCGACCGTGCCGATCTCGTCAAGCAGGTCCTCGCGCTGGACCGAGCGGCGATACACCCGCACGAAACCGATGATCGCCAGGCTGAGCCGGATCGAGATCGCATAGGAGTCGACCACGTCGAGCAGGCGCTGCTCGGGGAGCGGTTCCCGGCCGTCCTCCGCGCCGGCGAAGTACGTGCCGCCGGCGAAGGTCGGCCGGCCGTCCCCGTCGGCGTAGGTCGTGAGGTAGTCCCGCATCGTGCGCAGCAGTGTCCGGGGGATCTCGATGCTGTCGCCGAATCGCCGCAGCGCGTTTTCCAGATCCGGCGCGGTCCGGTCGGGCTGGTCGAACCCGAACGCGTCATCGCCGGTCGCGGGGCCGAGAAGGCACAGCAATTGCTCGGCATCCGAGATCGAATTGCGTTCGACGCGCCCGCCCCAGATCCAGGTCTGTTTCGGTAACGAGTGCTCCGCGACCGCTCGCCAGGCCTCGATGAGCTGGCGCCTCGGCTGGATCCTCATGGGCCTCCCGCCCGTTACTCAGCGCTTGGCTCGGCCCGCTCGCCCGAGCGCGAGGATCATGCCTTTGTAGTCACTGCGGAGGAGCTGGCCCGAGAATATCGTTTCGACGTGCACGTCATCAACGTGCCGTTCCAGCGCGTGACGGACGTCCGCCTCGGTCACGGGCACGGCGGGAAATCGGTTGTGGCCATTCATGTATCCCCGCGATTCCTTCATGAAGGCGGCGGCGAACGGCGCACCCGGACGGAGCGCTCCGGTGAACCGCTCGATTGCGGCGTTGAACTCACGCTCCTGCATGGAGATCGACTCGGCGACGTAGAACATCACGCCGATGTCCCATTGCCGGCGAGGCAGCTGGAAGACGTTGCCGACGCGCACCCGTGTCATCCGGGCAACCGTTTCCCTGGGCGAGATGTCGTTGTAGATCGGTTCTTGCGGTGCCAGCAGGTGCCAGTACGGATCCCAGACCTCGGAGTAGCGCTCCACCTGTGTGCGCAGCCATTGGCGGTTGGATCGGCTCCACTCGTGCAGCTCGATCTCGTCGCAGAATGGCAGCATCGCCAGCGTCGGATACAGATTGGCGCCCGCCCCGACGTCGATGCCCCGGCCGCCGGCCGGCCCGACCTCGACGAAGAAGTCCCGGACCTTCTGCAGGATGACGAGGTCGTCCTCGAAGGGATGCAGGTAGTTGTCGTCGATGTACTGGATGGGGTCGAAATCGTCCCAGGCGAACTCGTCGTTGGCTTGTCCGAGGCAGGGAGGCTCGATCGTCGAGTTCCCATGGGCCTGTGTCGGGGGCGACATCGACATGGGGTTGAGTGCTCCTTCAGATCGGCGTCGAGGCCCGACCCGATCGTCGGCCGAGGGTATCGCCCATTGTAGTGAAGGGTGCCGATCATTCGGTTGATCGAATGATCGGCGTGAGCCACTCCTGGTCGACCTCGTGGGCATCCTGCCACCAGTCGTCGAACTCTTCGATCCGGCGGCGCACGGCCTCGGGGCGTAGCCGCAGCTGGGTGGTCGGCGACAGGGTGGGTTCGCCGCTGACGGCCTGCTGCTGCGGAAACTCCTGGCAGACGTGGTCGTCGAACACGATGAACTCGAGTAGTCCGCTGGTCGGGCGCCGATCCAGGATGCGGACCTCGATGCGCGCGGCGGCGTTGCGGCCAACGATCGTGCGAAGCCGATCGTCGTCCCGCCAGTGCGGGCCGACGATGAACAGCCGCCGGACGCTCACCTCGCGCCGCTGGATGGCCGCGCGCTGCAGCTGAAGGTACGTCTCGGCGAGCTGGCTGTCCCAGAATTTGTCGTCCACCGACAGCCGGCCAACCATCGTGGTCGCCTTGATGCTCGTGCTGGTGCGTGCGGTCAGCATCAGCATCCAGTCCAGGTCGTCGCCGGGGTAGTCGGCTATCCCCTGGTGGACGAGCTGGCGCAGGACGTCGGACTGGCGGAGCAGCAGATCGTCCGCGAAGCGGGTCAGCAGGGGGCTGCCCAGCCGGGCGACCTGCGCCGCCGTCTTCACCAGGTCGATCGCCGTCTCGGTGCGCAGGCCGCCGGCCTCCACCCGGCCGAAGAGCTCGGTCGCCTCGTTGATCATGTAGAAGCGCCGGTCCATCTCGCTGACGCGGGTGTCGACCTCCACGAGGAACTGCACGACCAGCGAGACGCCGCCGATGAAGATGGACATCGTCAGGGACCAGATCACCGGCTGTTTGGCGAACGTGGTGAGCAGGTAGCCGAGGCCGCCCGAGGCCAGGGTGATCAGGAACTTCCGCAGGACGTTGCTGCCCATGTGCCCGGCCTCCAGCAGTCGGCAAGCCTTACATGCTTCCGGACGCCGGAGGTATGACATAGAGCTTCATGGGTGTTGGAAAGGTGACCGAACGTTCGGAACGTCACCTCAGTCGGGGGATGGGTTCCGGGCGGGGCTACGCTGAGGTCACCATGTCACCGTTCTTGAAGTACTCGCTCGCCCGGCTCGGGCTGTTCGGGCTCGTGGCGCTCGCCGCCCTCGTCGTGCCCGTCGACGTCAGCGTGCCGCTCAAGCTCATGATCGCCGTGATCGTCTCCGCCGCTCTCGCCTTCTTCCTGCTCAAGGGGCTGCGCGAGGAGGCGTCCGTCCAGGCTGTCGGGATGGCGGAGCGGCGGGCGGAAAAGCGTGAACGCCTGCGTGCCGCCCTCAACGGGGATGATGATGGGGGTGAAAGCGCCACCAAATCGGACTGAAACCCATTTACACCTTGGATGGCGCTTGGGCACTCCAAGGGGGTTTGATGGGTCGCAGGGTCGTGCCGATGGTGGCGCTCGCGGTGGTCGGGGTGGTGACGCTCTTCGCGGTCAACCCGGCAGCGGCGAGTCCGACAAGTTCGAAATATCAGCAAAAATCGGCATCGTACGTTGTCGGGGGCGTCCACGGTGCCGCGGACCGTGACCGCATCGGCAGTACCGGTGCCAGCATCGACAGCGTCGGCGACGGCACGGTGGCCGTCACGGCCACGCCGGACGAGGCGGCGCGGATCGAGCGGCTCGGCTACCGGGTCACCCGCACGCGGACCGAGAGCTTCCCGGCCGCGGACTCCGCATACCACGACTACGCCGAGATGCAGGCCGAGCTCGACCAGGCGGCCAAGGCGTATCCGCAGATCATGCGCAAGCTCAGCCTCGGCAAGTCGTACGAGGGCCGGGACATGCCGCTCATCAAGATCTCGGACAACGTGGCGAAGGACGAGGACGAGCCCGAGATCCTGTACGACGCGCACCAGCACGCGCGCGAGCACCTCACCGTCGAGATGGCGCTCTACCTGGTGCGGATGTTCACGGAGGGGTACGGCAAGGACCCGCGCATCACCAGGCTCGTCAACACGCGCGAGATCTGGATCGTGCCGGACATGAACCCCGACGGCGGCGAGTACGACATCGCGGGCGGCTACTACCACAACTGGCGCAAGAACCGGCAGCCCACCAACGCCGGGTACAAGGGCGTCGACCTCAACCGGAACTGGGGCTACAAGTTCGCCTGCTGCGACGGCTCCTCGCCGGTCGTGTCGTCGGAGACCTACCACGGGCCGGCGGCGTTCTCCGCACCCGAGACCCGCCGGCTGCGCGACTTCGTGCTCAGCCGGCGGATCGGCGGCGTGCAGCAGATCAAGGCCGCGATCGATTTCCACACGTACTCCGAGCTGGTGCTCTGGCCGTACGGATACACGACGATGACCACGGCGCCGGGGCTCGGGGCGGACCAGCAGAAGGCGTTCGCCGCGCTCGGCGGGTTGTTCGCCCGGAGCAACGGCTACACCCCGGAGCAGTCCAGCAGCCTGTACATCACCGACGGCTCGATCATCGACTGGCTCTGGGCCGCCCAGGGCGTGTGGGCCTTCACCTTCGAGATGTACCCGAACTCGCCCGCCAAGGGCGGCTTCTACCCGCCGGCCGGCGTCATCGCCGCGCAGACCGCGCGCAACAAGGACGCGAGCCTGATGCTGGCCGAGTACGCCGACTGCGCGTTCCGGGCCATCGGCAAGCAGGAGCAGTACTGCGCTACAGCATCCAGTCCTCGGTGAGCTCGATGACGGCGAAGTGCGCGCCGGTCGGATCGGCCAGGCGCGCGTAGAGGCCGGCCGAGGCCGGTTGGGGACCACGGGCCACCGAGCCGCCGAGCTCGGTGGCCCGTTCGCACGCCGCGACGCAGTCCTCGACCATGAAGCAGACCGTCCAGTGGTCGCGGACGCCCGCCGGGAAGCGGTGGTCGATCGGGACCAGGCCGCCGACGGTGTCGTTGTGGTGGTGCAGCTCGTAGTACGGCTGGCCCTCGCTGTTCGCCTCGACGGTGTGCCAGCCGAAGACTTCCTTGTAGAAGGCGCCGGTGCGCTCCAGGTCGCGGGCGGCCAGCTCGTACCAGCAGATCGCCCCCGGCTCGAACGAGACCTGGGCGCCGACGAACCGGCTGCGCAGCCAGGTGCCGAACAGCGCGCCGCCGGAGTCCGCGAAGGTGGCGGCGGTGCCGAGATCGCGCACGCTCGCGGGCGGCACGCGCACCGCCCCGCCGGCCCGCTCGACCGTCGCCGCGGTGCCGGCCGGGTCGTCGGTGGAGATCGAGATCAGCCAGGCCGCGGTGCCGCCGGGCCGCCCCTGCCGCAGGCCGGCCGCGGCCCGCCCGCCGAGCGTGAAGTGCCCGTCGTTGTTGCGGGCCCACCCGAACAGCCCCGCGTAGAACTCGCTGGCCGCCGCCGGGTCCGGGCTGACCAGCTCGGCCCAGCACGGCGTGCCGGGCGCGTAACCCCGAACTCGCATGTGCACGTACCTCCTCAGCGCAGATAGTGACATCCGATCCGGGGCTCAGGACAGCCCCTCCAGCGCGGCCGGCAGCGGTCGTGAATGCAGGACGTCGAGGCGGGAAACGGCACGGGTCAGCACGACGAACAGCCGGTTGAGCCCGCGTGGCTCGGCCGTCACGATGTCGGCCGGCTCGACCACGATCACGTGGTCGTACTCCAGGCCCTTGGCCAGACTCGCGGGCAGTACCGTAACCCTGGCCTCACTGTCTGTGTCGGTTGGGTCCGCGAGCTCCACGCCGGCCGCCCGCAGGGCCTCCGCGAGCCCGTCGACGGCCGCGTCGGCGGCGATGACCCCGACCGAGCCGGCGTGGCCGAGCGCCGCCCGGGTGGCGTTCACGACGGCCTCGTCAACTGCGGATTCCGCGACGGTACCCACTGAAAGCGCACCGTCCGTCCGCAGCGACCGCGCCTCGGGCACGTCCACCCCGAGCGCGGGCAGCAGCCGGTTCGCGAGCGCGACCACGGCCGCGGGCACCCGGAACCCGGTGGTCAGCGGCACCACGCGCGCCTCGGGCTTGCCGAGGTGCCCGAGCAGCACCCGCCAGTCCCGCGCGGCCCACGGCGCGGTGCCCTGGGCCAGGTCCCCGAGCAGCGTGATCGACCCGTGCTCGCTGCGCCGCGCGATGACGCGGGCCTGCATCGGCGAGAGGTCCTGCGCCTCGTCGACGACCACGTGCCCGAACGACGGCACCCGGTCGATCAGCCCCGCGGCCTCGTCGATGAGTACCGCGTCGGCCGGGCTCCACTTCGCCGACTTCGCCGTCTTGGGCGGCTTGGCCCACCGCAGCGCGGCGCGCTCGTCCTCGTCCAGCAATTCGTCGTCCGGGTCCGTGAGCACCTCGAAGACCAGCTGCTCGGGCGCGACCGCCGGCCAGACGCCGTCCAGGACCTCCGTCACCGGCGCGGCCTTGCCCATCCGCCGCTGCCAGCCCTCGCTCGGCGAGTCGCCCCGCCGCGCCTCCGACTGCCGCATGAGTAGCGAGACGATCCGCGCCCGCACCCGCTCGCGCCCGATCGCGTAGGGCGGCGCCTCCCGCCGGACGTCGTCCACGATCCGGCGCAGCGCCTCGACGGAGATGCGCCACCGGTAGGAGCCGTCCGACACCGTGAGCGGCTCGTCGGGCCGCTTGATCTTGGCGAGCAGGCGTCGTCGCAGTACGACTGCCATCTTGTCCTGGTTCTTCACCTCGGCGGCGGCCGGCGGATCGGTGCCGCGCACGGGCGTGCCCAGCAGCCCCTCGATCGTGGACTGCCGGACCTCCAGCTCCCCGAGGGTGGGCAGGACGCTGGCGATGTACTGCAGAAACGCCGAGTTCGGCCCGACGATGAGCACACCGGCGCGGCGCAGGCGCTCGCGGTGCAGGTATAGCAGGTACGCGGCCCGGTGCAGCCCGACCGCGGTCTTCCCGGTCCCGGGTGCTCCCTGCACGCAGATGGACTCGTCCAGCTCGGCGCGCACGAGTGCGTCCTGTTCGGGCTGGATGGTGGCGACGATGTCGCGCATGGGCCCGACGCGGGGCCGCTCGATCTCGTCGAGGAGGATCTGGCTGGTGCCCTGCTGCTCGCCCCGGCTGAGGTGCTCGTCCTCGAAGCTGGTGAGCTCACCCTTGACGAACCCGAACCGCCGGCGCACGTCCACGTCCTGCGGGTCGGCCGCGCTGGCCTGGTAGAACCGGCGCGACAAGGGCGCACGCCAGTCCAGCACCATCGGCTCCCCGGCCGCGTCAGTGACATGCCGCCGCCCGACGTGGTACCGGTGCTCGTCAATGTCAAGCCGCCCGAAAAACAACGGCGTGTCGGGATTGTCGGCCAGATCGGCGATCCGTCGGGCAAGCGCACGCCCGAGGGTCTCGGCCGCGAACGGATCCCCAGCCACCTGATCCCCGGTGGCGAAGAGATCTTCGGCCCGCTCGCGCATGCGTTTGAGCGCCTGCCGCGACGCGACGAGGTGGGCTCGCTCGGTGGCGAGCTCGGTTTCGAGTGCGGGCACGGTGATTCCTCACGGAGGTTTCGGTCGGCTCGCTCGCGTATCCGGGGAATGCGCCCGGCGCGTGGGACGTCCGCTGCGGTGCCTACCTCACCGCGGCCGTCAAGCGGTCAATGAGCCTAAGTACATCTCGACGGTACCGCCACCGAATTACCTGAGGTTCGCCAGGCCATCATGAGCATGATCATTGCGCGCAGGTCCCACTCATGGCGGATCGCCGCCCGACCAGAGGCGATCCGCATCGAGTTCCGCGTAGGTGCCAGATCAGCGAGCCTGCAGCGCGTCCAACGCGACTGCCATGGCAATGACGAGGCGACGGTCGAGCTGCGGGTCGTTGATGGTGACCACATAGCGGTCCCGGAGCGCGAACTTCTTGTTCACAGAGAAGGCCACGGCGCCGTTGCGGACGAAGTCAAAGTGGTAGGGCAGGAACTTCAGTGCGAAGCGGCGCAGCAGCGCCACGGCCAGGCTGCGCTCCTTGCCGGTGATGACACCAACCGAGGGCTGCTCAAGGTGCCACGTCGACTGAAGCAGCGACTTGGCGAAGTCCTTACGGAAGTTGCCGATCGCCGAGCCTGACGAGTCGATGACGTCGTAGGTGGCGCCGAGATCGATCACCTGGCGGGCCTTGAATCCGGCCACGACCTGCGACTTTGTCCTGTCCGTGTAGAGGGTGACCTGCTCCTTGAGGGCCATCCGCTTCTGCTGGGCGAAGGCTACGAGGGCATCGGGGTTGCCGCTGCCGTCCGAGGTGAACACCTCGTACTGGTTGACCATGAGCGTGATGCGTTGCTTGAGGTGCAAGGTTTGCTGCTGCTGCAGGGTAGGGGTGTCCACGTTTGCCTTCCCGGTCCGAGCACGTCACCAATCGCGGGGCGCGCGGCCTGCACAGTAGCGCGTTTCCGCCAGGTTCACGTCCCCGATTGATCGATCTCTGACGACTTCCGGCCGGTCCCTGCTGGCCCATGACCGGCGCCGACCCGCAGGCGACGGCCGCGCTCTTCCACGTCGGCGGCGAGGCGTTCGGGATCCCGCTCAAGGCGTTCGGGCTGAGCGCGACGCCCGACGGCGCCGACACGGTGATGTCGGCTCGGCTCGTCATCGGCTGACACGTGACTGTTCGGGGGACCTCGGACATGGAGGTTCCTCGCTACGATGCCGATCACATTCCACGGGGGAGGCAATGCCGCATGTCCATGCCCGGTTCCGAATTTTCTGAGGGTCCTCCTGCCTCGTCGGCCGCCGCGGCCCCGACGCCGGGCGGCTACCCGGCCCTTCCTGGCGCCGACCTGTCGCCCGGAGGTGCCCCAGCTCCTGCGTCCGGTCCGGCGTCCGCCTTCGGTCTAGTGTCCGGCGAAGCTCCCGCGTCCGGCGAAGCTCCCGCGTCCGGCGAAGCTCCCGCGTCCGGCGAAGCTCCCGCGTCCAGCGAAGCTCCAGCGGCCGGCGAAGCTCCAGCGGCCGGCGAAGCTCCAGCGGCCGGCGACGGTCCGGCGTTTGGCGACGGTCCGGCGCCGGTGGATGCGACCCTGCTCGCCGGCGTCCCCGCGTCCGCCGAGGTGATGCTCGCGGACGGAACCCCGCTCCAGGGCGGCGTCGCACCGGCCCCGCTCAAGCCCCGCCGCCGCCTCGGCACGATCCTGGCCGCCGCCGGCGTCGCCACCGCGGTGCTCGTGGCCGGCGGCGCGTTCGCCGTCGTCCGCTACTGGAACGGCCCGGTCGGCACCCTCCCCGAGGCGGTAATGCCGGCCTCGGTCGCCGCGTTCGCCCGCCTGGACCTGGCGCCCGGCATCGGGCAGCGGGTCAAGTTCGACGCCCTGCTGCGCCGCACGGGCGGCAGCGGCCCGAAGTCGGTCGACGAGACCAAGCGCCAGGCGTTCGGCGACCTCCAGGCTCCGATCTCCTACGATGACGTCGCTGCCTGGTTCGACGACCGGATCGGCATCGCCGTCTGGCCGGACGCTGCCGGCAAGCCCACGGTGCTCGCCGCGGTCGCCGCGAAGGACTCGGAGAAGGCGAAGAAGAGCCTCGCCGCCGTACAGCAGAAGCAAGGATCGGACCACTTCGGCTTCGCCATGCTCGACGGCTACGCGCTGCTCGCCTTCGCGAAGAAGGACTCCCAGCAGGCCGCCGACGCCGCCGCAAGGGCCCCGCACCTGTCGGCCGACGCGACCTTCACAGCCGCCCTCGCCAAGCTCCCCGCCGACCAGCCCGGCCTCGCCTGGGCCGACCTGAGCCGCGCCGCCGCCCTGGAGTCCACCGTCTCCGACCTGGTCTTCGCCGAGTCCCTCGGCGGTCCGGGCGCACCGTTCGGCAGGCCGAGCGAGCTCACGGACACCGCAGGCGCCGCACCCATGCCCGAGATGTCCGGCACCCTGATCGCCGGCCTGCAGGCCACCGACGACGCGCTCGAACTGCGCGCCCGGTTCATCAACACCAAGAACATCCCCTTCACCGGTACGGGCAACGGCGCCGACCTCATCGCCAACCTCGGCGCGCTCCCTTCCGACGCGCGGGTGGCCGCCGCGGTGGACAGCCTCTCCGGCGACCTGTCCGCGTTCGGCGTCGAGGGCATGACCCTCACCGCGTTCCTGTTCCCCGAGGCCCTCATGGGCGCCGCCGAGCCGACCGCCTCCGACGAGCCCCCGTTCAAGCTTCCGCCGAATATCGACCCGAACGACGACGAGGCCGTCGAGAAGTACCTCAACGAGCACCCCGAGCTCTTCACCGACCTCCTTGCGGGCTCCATGGGCGACCCCGCCGCACTCAAGGGCGGCGAGTCCCTGGCCAAGGCCCTCCCCACCACCAAGTCCCTCACCCTGACCGTCGCCGGCCCCGACACCGACATCCACGGCCTCCCGGTCCAGCTGGACCTCCAGCTCCCCACCGCGGCCGCCGCCACTCAGCTCAAGAACGACCTGGACGCTGTGGTGAACACCGCCAAGGCCACCTGCACCGTCCAGGGCGACCACCTGGTCCTGCGCACCGCCAAGTACGCCGGCGCCCAGACCTCCCTCTCCTCCACCCCGCTCTTCAAGCAGACGATGCAGGGCGCCCTCCAGAACCCGACGGCCGCGATCTACGTGCCCGGCTCCGCCGACATGGCCCCGATCAAGTCCATGGGCCTGACCACGGCCCGCGACGGCCAGGACACCGTGCTCCTGGCCCGCATCCTCCTCTGACCCGGATCCGTGGATAGGGATACAACACGGCGTGGCATAGATGAACGGATGCCTTGTCAGCAGGGATGATTGGACTTGTCTAGGGACCAATCCGTCGCTGTGAGAAGGACACCCGTTCGGTGCAGAGGATACCTGGTTTGGCAGGTCGGGTGCGTGTCGGTGCACCGGACGCGTCGTTGACGCCGGTGTCGGGTGTGGTCGCGGTGGCCGAGTTGGTCGGCCGGTTGGGCGTGACCGCCGCGTTGGACGACGCAGTCGGTGCGATCAAGCAGCGGGACCGGGGCCTGTCCGCGGGGCAATTCCTGGTCGCGGTGGCGCAGGCGCAGATGTGCGGTGCGCAGTTCTGGACCGGGCTGGACCGCCGCCGTGCCGATCCGGCCGGGGAGGCGCTGTCGGCGGTGGCCACACCGGCCTCGACCACCGCGGTGCAGCTTGCTGACCGGTTCGGCCCGGCCCAGGTGGCCGGGGTAGAGGAAGGCATCGGGGAGATCGTGGGCCGGGTGGTGGGACTGCTGCCGGCCAGACGGCGCGCGGTGCTGCGTACGGGTGGGGCCACCATCGACCTGGACGGCACCGATGTGGAGTGCTACGGGGCCAAGAAGGAAGGGATCGCCTACAGCTACAAGGGTGCCCGGGCCGGGCGTCCGCACGTGGCCACGTGGGCGGAGGCCGGCCTGGTCACCGCGGCGGACCTGCTCGCAGGGGACGAGGACCCGCGCCCGGGGGCGGGATCGCTGATCGAACGCAGCGTGGCCACCCTGCGCGTGGCCGGGGTCAGCGTGCGGCCGAAGGTGCGCGGCGATGTGGGCTACTTCGCCAAGGACATCGCGGCCGCCGCAGTGGCGGCTGGTTGCGACTTCTCCCTGGGGGTGACCCGCAACCCGGCGGTCTGGCGGGCCGCCGCCGCGGTCCCGGACACGGCGTGGCACACGGCAAAGCGGATGAAGGGTGCCCAGGTTGCCGTCTGCGACTACGCGCCGGCCGGGTGGCCACCGGGCACCACGTGCGTGGTGCGGCGGGTCAAGGTCCGCGCCGCCGACGTCTCGACCGATCCACGGGCCCGTCGCCGGCGCACCATCCCCAAGGACCAACTCGCCCTGGCTCTGGACGGCCTCGTCGGCCACGTGTACGCGTACTCGTTCATCGCCACCAACCTGGACGTGTCCACCCCAGCCAGGGCGGTCGCGGTCGAGGCGTGGCACCGGATGCGCACCGACATCGAAGACCGCATCCGCGACGCCAAGCACGGCGCCGCGCTGCGGCACCTGCCCTCAGCCAGCCGGGCAGCGAACACGGTGTGGATGTGGGGTGCGCTGCTGGCCGTGAACCTGTCCGCCTGGCTGCAGGAACTGGCCGGTCTGGACGGCGGTGACGGACGCGGCCGGGCCCATCTGGGCACCCTGCGGCATCGGCTGCTGACAGTCCCGGCCCGGCTGGTCCGCCACGCCGGGCAGCTCACCCTGCGACTACCCCCAGACCAACAACGCCTCGCCGAAGTTCTGCCCCGACTGCGCCGACTACCGATCTGGACCTGACCACCAGGCCCGACCGGCCCGAACACCCCACCGAGACCAGCGAACCCGGCGCCACCGGGCCACAACCATACCCACCGGCAGAAACACCGCATCACCCATCGCCCATCAGTGATATGCGTCAATCACGCCGCCGCTATCCACGGATCCGGGTCTGACCCTCCTCCAACACCCCATCACCGAGGTGCGGGGCCCGGGTCACCGAGCCCGGACCCCACACACCAACAGGTGCCACCGCTCCAAGCAGAGCGGTGGCACTCCCGTCTCAGACGAGCCACTCGGGCGTGTCGTATCCGGGGGTTGTGCACCCGGCGCGTGGGGACGTCCGCTGCGGTGCCTACCTCACCGCGGCCGCCAAGTCCGGTCAGTGGAACCGGTGGTATCGAGAGGCCATACCGGAAGCAGAGCAGCTCTACGCCACATACTTGAAGGAACGAGAGAAGGAGATCGGGGATGAGCGGCGTTAAGCGGTGGCGGGATACCGATCACCTGGCACGCGCGGTCGATACCGCAGGCGGCCCCGAAGCGTTCGACACCACGGTCGGCGCGATGCTCGATGAGGCTCGGGGTCGGCGGCTGGCCGAGTTGCGGAAACGGCGTGAAATGACGCAGGAGCAGGTCGCATCCCGGATGGGAATCTCGGTGGCCCGGGTGTCGCAGATCGAGGCCGGCAGCGTCTCCACGCAGGAGGTGCTCGCGCGATACATCGAGGCGCTCGGAGGCACGCTCAAACTGATCGCCGACTTCGGCGACGAGCAGCTCAAGGTCGCCTGACCCGGAGGCCGGCGGTAGTGGGTCACAATCCGGGGTCGGGGTTGCCGGTCCCGGGTGCTCTCAGCACTTCGTCCAGTTCGGCGCGTACGAGTGTGTCCTGTTCGGGTTGGATGGTGGCGGCGATGTCGTGCCAGGGTCCGACGCGGGGTCGTTCGATTTCGTCGAGGAGGATCTAACTGGTGCCCTGCTCCTCGATAGCTGGTGAGTTCACCAAGCCGCGGCGCCGCTGGCCTGGGCCCGGGTCGGGGAGACTCTTGCGCTAAAGGTCCAGGTGCAGCCGGAGTGCCTCGTTGAGTTGACGCGTCAAAGCCGGTGGAAGTGTGCCGAGTTGCCGGCCGACGCGCGTGACGTCGATCGAGCGGACCTGTTCGGCTTGGGCCTTTGACTCGACGGTCAAGCCGATCGCGGGATCTGCCGGCAGTCGTACCTGGAAGGGGTACACATGCGCCGTGTTGCTGGTGACTGGAACGATCGTGACGACACCACGTCCTCGCGAGACGGCACTGCGGTTGGCCGCGTCATTGCTGACGACGATCACGGGCCGGCGTTTGTCGGTCTCTGATCCGATCACCGGATTGAGGTCGGCGAGGAATACGTCCCCCCGCCTCACCGCAGTCCGTCACCCGTAACGGCGTCCCAGACGTCGGCCTCGCCGCTGGTTACCCATTCGTCGTTGGCTGCCGCGTAATCCATGGCAAGGTCGCGGCGCCGAAGCATCTGGACGGCTTCGTGCATGACGGCCGACCGAGTCGTGCCACGGTCGCGGGCGTAGTGATCCACGAAGTCGATGTCGTCCTCGGGGAGGCTCACGCTGACCTTCATACTGACGATCTTACCGTCTTCCTACCGCGGTTGCTACCGTCGGCGTACCAGGTAACGGCGAACCGGGTGACAAGGTGACACCCGCGCGACTCGGCTCGCTGCCGAGCGTCCGTTTTACCGAATAGTTGCTGTACTCGACGGGCGATGGCGGGACCGGTGTGCCATCGCCCGGCAGGATGGCCGTGTGCGTTATCAGACTGCGGTACGCCGGGTGCGAACGGTCGTGGAAGGCTGTCAGCGGTTCAGCGAGTTCTCGCGTGGCAACCCGCTCCTGGTCGGCGTGTATGCCTTTGGAGCCGTCCTCGAGCCGGGCACCGATGTGCCCGTAGTGCAGATGGCATTCGTGCTGGACAGGCCCGCCGATGAGTTGACGTGGTGTGCGCAGCCGCAGTCATGCGTCGGCTTGCCGAGTCTGCTGGAGATCGACAAGGCTCCGGTGGAGTGGTATTGGCGCCCTTCGGTGTGGCCGGTCGCCAACCATGTCATTCGTCGTCCGCTGCGCGTCTGGTCGCTCGACGACGGGCCGGACACCGCCGCGTTGGACGCGCTCGACCGTGGTGAGGCAGAAGACCTGCGCATGCCGGCCCCGACCGAGGCTGAGTGGTATGAGCAGTTGACGGCCGAACTGGCTGCGAGTCTTGCCCACCTGCGCCGGGTCGAAGGAGGCTTCTGGGAACGCGATTGGCGCTCGGCCCACCGTGGATTGGGAATCTACCCGGAGAACCACCTGTGGGACGCGGTACACGGCTACCTGGACCTGCTGGGTGAGACACAGCGCGGCCGCGACACCACACGTAGCCGAACGGACGCGTTGCAACAGCGTCGGGACGCCACTCCCGGGGGGACAGATCTCTGACGGCGGTGGCGAGTGTTCGCTCGAACCGGGCTGCCGACTCGGCGCGGTACCGTGCTCGGTCAGCGTCGTTGGGTAGCAAGGGCGCCGTGTACGTGTCTGAGATGACAGGTCGGGCGTGGGCAGCGTTGTGGCGGGATCGGGCGGCTTTCGCGCCGGCTGCCAGCGCGGCGTAGAAGTCGGTGGTCGCGCCGTCCTGCTGCCGTCCGGCGGCGACCAGCCAGACGCGCACGTCAGCATTCGAATCGTCGGTCCAGACCGCACCGCGCCAACGCTGGACCTTCACCTTGAACAGCACCTCGTCGTCGACCGCGGCAATGCGCTCGTGCGGGGTCGTGGGTCGGTGAACTGTTCGTGAGTTTCGGCGAGCAGCGGATGATCGATCTCGTCCAGGGGTACGTCCGTCGAGAGAATGGCGATCTTGAGCGTAGGCAGCGCATTGTCGGTCTGGCGTGTTGCATGAGTCTTCGTTCAGTCCTTCTCGTCAACTCCGCCGACCTCGTTGAGTTCTTCGCGGCTCAGGTGGGCCAGCAGAGCGACCCGGGCGGCGCGGGTGCCGTCGAGTTGGCGCATCAGGCTGTGCATGCGCTCCCGCATCTCCTCTCTCCGGGCGTCCAGATAGAACTGGACCGCCTCGGCGACCAGATCCTTCTTGGTAATGCCTAGGAAGTTCGCACCGCTGGAGATCAGTTCGTCTACTGCTGGATCGACCTTGAGCGGGGCCTGCCGCCGTGGCGTGCTGGACGTGGGCATGGTGCACCTCCTTGGGTACCTAAGGTACCTCAGGTACCTCGGACGAGGCGTCGTGCAAATGTGTGTCGGATCGCGGGGTTGGGGTCGCCGGTCCCGGGTGCTCCCTGCGCGCAGATGGATTTGTCCAGTTCGGCACGTACGGGTGTGTCCATGGGCAGCCTTCGGGTCGGCGGCCGGCGCGGCGTAGAAGTCGGCGGTGGCGCCGCCCTCGCGGCCATCCGGAAGCGACGAGCCAGACTTGGTCGCCCGCTAAAGGTCCAGGTGTAACCGGAGTGCCTCGTTCAGTTGACGCGTCAAAGCCGGTGGAAGTGTGCCGAGTTGCCGGCCGACGCGCGTGACGTCGATCGAGCGGACCTGTTCGGCTTGGGCCTTTGACTCGAAGGTCAAGCCGATCGCGGGCGGGATCGGGCGGCTTGTGCGCTGCTACCGGCGTATGTCCACGTCCTGCGGGTCGGTGGCGCTGGCCGGGTAGAACCGGCGCGACAGGGGTGCGCGCCAGTCGAGCACCGTCGAGCCGACGATCAAGGCGTGACTGGTCCACCTGTCGGATTCGTCGAGGTTTCCCCGGCGACCGTCGATGATCTGAACTAGTGCAGATATAGTGGTCGTATGGCAGTGCAGACATTTCAGTACAGCGCGTTCCTGCGCGGGCCCTCACGGGTGCTCCCCGCGCTGGCCGACGCTGACGTGGTCCTGGAGCGTCGCGACGAGGAGAATCTCGTCCTCATGCGGGCCGAGCGATTTGAGGCAACTGCGACCGGGCTGCGGATCGCCGCGCGCTCGTTCGCGACGCTGGCGCGGCGGGACCGTGCATTGGCCGAGGAGTTGCTGGCCGAGGAGCTCCCCTGGTTGACGTGGCTACCACCTGCGGAGCGAGTCGCCTGTGTGGAGGAGTTGCTGGCCGATCTTGTCGCGGGTGCCGACACCGGTCTGCTGATGCCGTTCGCGAGGAATCTGGTGTCGTGGCGTTCGACCGCCGAGGCGTGGTCCGACCCCCGTCTCGCTCGAGAGTTGCAGGGGCCGTTCGACGGTGACGGTCCTATCATCGACCGGCCGGTGCCGGAGGCGGCGTGAGTGGGCGCGGTGAGGAGATACCTCGCCCGCAGCCGTGGCTGGTGCGTGCCCGCTGACCGGCAGGCATACCAGGGATGGCAGCGGCTGTTGACCGTGGCCGTGGAGAACCTCGATCGGGCGTGGGTGGCAGTGATCAGCGACCCGCGCCGCATCGACCAACGGCAGCATCCGCTGAAAGGTGCCCTTGGCGTCGTGAAGGTCGGCGGTTCGGCGCTGGAGCAGTGGCAGTACGAGGTCACTGGCGGCGGCCGGATCTGGTATGCCATCGACGACGACGCCCGGACACTGTGGATCACCCGGGCCGGCACGGGCCATCCGAAACAGACCGACAGCCGGCGGCGTTGACGCTCATCCGTATCGGGGCGCCGTGAGCACTCGCAGGCGGCCTGCGAGCTGGCCGAGCGCTGCGCCGCGCTCGTCGACGCCGGTGCGGTGGCGACGCCGGTTCCGGTAGGTCGGGCGATGCCGCTGCTCTCGGCCCTGCAAGCGGCCCGACGTCGGTGACCGGTCTCGCCGCGGGCCGACTTTGATCAAGAGGCTCGCCGGCGCTGGATTCCGCGCATAGGAAGTGCGCCGTCCGGTTCGGCGTGTTCGAGCGTGTCCTGTGGCGACGATGTCGCGCATGGGTCCGACGCGGGGTCGTTCGATTTCGTTGAGCGGGATCTGGCCGGTGCTCGCGGTGCCTACCTCACTGCGGCCCGCAAGCGGCCGATCCCGGACGGATGAACCTTCTGGTCGTGGGTAGCGGGGTGCCCCGAGACCACCGCGGGGAGGGGACCTCGATTCATGGGCGTGGATGACGCGGTGCCGGCCGAGGGTGATCTTGCCCTTCTGCGCGCGTACGAGCCGGTGATTCGCTACACGGCCGGGGAACTGTTCCTGCCGACCGCCGTTGGCGCGTACGTCGGCCAGGCCGGTCTTTGGCGTCGGCGCCCGGGTGAACGGCGCGACGAATGCCTGGCCCGGCCCGGTGAGCTGACGCTGGAGCGGCTGGCCGCGGAGGGGGAGCGGTTCGCCGGGGACGGCCTGTACCTGCGCCTAGTCGACCACCCGATGCATGGTGCCGAGTATCGGCGGTGGCGCCGCGAGGAAGCGCAGCCGTCGTTCCGGCCGAGCAGCCGCTTCGCCGCCGTCGGGCTGTTCGCGCGGCTCGTCGATGCCGGGCTCCGCTTGTCGCTTCTCCTGCGGGGGACGGTCCCCGGCGGCACCCGGGCGGCGGCGCATCGACTGTACGTCACGCGCATGCCGGCGAACGATCATCCCTACTACGCGAGAGTGTTCCGGGACGGCGGCTACGTCGCCCTGCAGTACTGGTACTTCTACCCGATGAACGATTGGCGCTCGACGTTCAGCGGGGTCAACGACCACGAGGCCGACTGGGAACAGGTGACGATCTTCCTCGGTGAGACACTCAGCGGCTCGTTGCGCCCGGCCTGGGTGGCGTTCTCGGCCCATGACGAGGTCGGCGACGACCTGCGCAGACGCTGGGACGATCCGGACATCGAGTTCGTCGGCACGCATCCGGTGGTGTACGCGGGGGCCGGATCGCACGCCGGTGCCTACCTACCCGGTGAATACGTGACGACCGTCGCCCTGGAGTGGCCGAACCGCCTTGCGGCCGCGTGGCGGCGGGTGGCCCGGGCTCTGCTGCCCTGGGCCAGGGACATGCCGGAGACGCCCGCCGGTATCCCGTTCATCGACTACCACCGCGGCGATGGCCCGGGCATCGGTGTGGGCGAGCGCCGGGCCTGGCATCCGGTGTTGGTTGACGACGACACTCCCTGGATCCGCGACTACCGAGGGTTGTGGGGGCTGGACACGCGGGACCACTTCGGCGGCGAGCGGGCACCGGCCGGGCCCCGGTACGAGCGCGCTGGCACGGTCCGGCCGGGCTGGGCGAACCCGGTGGCGTGGGCCGGCCTCGACGCGGAGTACCCGACCGTCGAGCACGGTGCCGCGTTGCGGGAGGGCCGTGCTCGACGGCTGGAACGACGCCTTGCCGAGATTGCCGCCGAGATCGACATCCACCGGCAGACGCTGCGGGAGTCGCGTGCCAGCGATCGGGCCAGGTCGGCCTACGCGAGCGGTGCCGGTGCGGACAAGACCCAGCGCTGCGACAAGACCGGCAACGGCCGGGAGACCATCGCGCGGCTGCACACCGAGCAGACCGCGCTGCGCGAGGAACTCGATGCGATCGCCCGCGCGAGAACCCAGCCGCCCATCGACGCTCCACACGCCCATCTGCGCCGCCGCGCTCTTCCGCTCGCCGCCGACGCCCCACGCCGGCGGTTTCTGGCGATATGGTCGGCAGCATCGGTATCGGTTCTGCTGGCCGGGGTCGCGCTGGTCGTGATCAGCCCACCCATCGGAGTTCTCTGGTCGTTCGCCGGCCTGATGGCTCTCATGCTCGCGATCGAGGCGGCCGCCCGCGGCCGGCTGGTGCGGTTCGCGGCAACAGCGGCCGTGGCCGGCGCCGCCGTGTTCGCCGTCCTGGGCGCCATCGAGGTCGTCGTCCGTAACTGGCGGGCCGGAGCGGCTGCCGTGCTGATCCTCGCAGCATGCGTCCTGCTCGTCGGCAACCTGCGCGCCTGGATGACGACCCGCTGAGGCAACGACTGCGGTTGGCCGCGCTGAGGTCAGGACAGGTCGTGCAGCAGCAGCGGGAGGAGTCGCTCCTCCATGACAGCGCGCCCGGTTTCGGCCATCCTGAGGGCGAGCGCCGGCTCCCATGGGGTTGCGGCCGGCGGGCCGAGCAGTGGCACGCCCGTCGCGGCGTGGGCCCCGTAGGTTGCGGCGTCCATCCGCCACGATACGGCCGTCGGGTAACGGGCGAGCGCGGCAGCGGTGAGCCGTACGCCTGTCCAGTCGAGGTCGTTGCGCCACCGGATCACTGTGTCCGGCCCGGCCGCTCGCAGCAGCGCGTGAACGGCGGTTGACGGCACGCCCTCGGTGCAGATGAGCGGGCGCGACGTGTGGGCGACCGCGGCCCGCAGTACCGCCGGATTCTCACAGACGAACAGCTCTGCGCAGTTGATGGTGATGGGGGCCAGCCGTAGCTGATGAAGGGTGACGCGCACCGGGACCCCAGCGGCGGCCGCGTCGGTCAGCCACGAGCCGAGCAGGCCGCCGTCGGCCGGGACGTTGAGCACCAGTACCTGACTGGCGAGATCGTCCGGCACCACGCCGGCGAGGTCCCACAGGGCCCGCTCCTCCTCGGCGCCGGCGGGCATCGGCACCTGGTGCCAGACCGCCAGTGCGCGCAGGATCAGTCCGCGTACCGGTCCGTCGGCGAGCGCCTTGGTATCGCCGAGGAGCCGCTCCGCGAATGCCGGCATCGGCTCCTCGTCGGCCGGCAGGGCGTCGAGCACCGTGACGATCGCCGGGAAGTCGATACCGCTGCGGACGATCCGGGTCAGGGTGCCGTCGCGGCGCATGGCTTCCAACCACTGCTCGTACCAGGGCGACGAGGCGTGGCGACTGTCGGCCGCGGCCGACAGCAGGGCATCACGTTTGACCTCCGCGTGCTTGCGCTCGCCCGGCCGGTCGCGCAGCGGGCCGAGGACGGCGGCGAGCGGGTTTGCGTGGGTGGCCCGCAAGTGCGCATCGAGGTCCGCCAGGCGTACCGTCAGCCGGGCGACGCCGGCTGGCCGATAAATCCCGGTGATGCCGATGACCACCAGCCGTTCGTCGTCGGTCGGTGCGGCCACGGAAACCGTGCCCTCGAGGCTGCCGCCCGTGCGCTCGAGGCTCCGGCGCGCCGCGGCGAGCAGACGTTGCCAGCCCGGCGCGGTCAGCAGGTCAGTCGGTGGTGAGTGCGGGTGCATGGCGGGTCTCCGGTGAGCCCGAGGCACGCGCGAGGGTGCCATCGAAGTCGGCGATGTTCATCGCGCCGTCCCACACGAGCAGCACGGCCGAGACCGTGTGGTGAACCGCGGAGTGCGACAGGTCGTAGTGGGCGGCACCGGTCACGGCCGGATGGGTGGCCCACAGGTCATAGCCGGTCATGAACAGGTCCAGGTCGAACTGCTTGGCCAGCGACATCAACTCGCCGCGACCGTTGTCGTCGACGCCGGCGAACGCTTCGTCGAGGCCGAGCAGGCGGGGCGCGTCGGGCCGGGCCGAGCCGAACAGGGCGTTCGCGGCGGCGAACAGCGGCAGGTGCAGCGAAACCGACTGCTCGCCCCCGGAGAGCTGGCTGTGCCGTGCGCGGGTCAGCGGCTCCGCGGTACCGCCCGGCCGATGCAGTGTGAACGCGAACTCCCTCCACTGCCGGTAGTCGAGGACGTCGGCCAGCAGTTCCCGGTAGGGCTTCTCCGGGGCGGCGGACCGGGCGAGCTTGATCCGCCCGGCGAAGTGCCGGCGCATCGCGGAAAGCTGGGCCGGGCCGAGCCGGGCCGGGTCGCGCTCCAGGAGCTTGCAGATCTCGCGCTGTTCGACGTCGAGATCGTCGGAGAGCCGCCAGCCCACGCCGACGGTGAGGCCGGAGGACATGCGTCTGGCCCGCATCTGGGTGTCCATCGCGGTGACGAGGTCGCGCGCCTCGATCGTGCGCCGGTGGATCTGCCCCGCGAGCTGCCCCAGCAGTGCGTCCTCGAAGACGCGCTGTTCGGCGTCGGTGAGCAGTTGCTCCTGGTCGCGACGATCGGCCGCGATCCGCTCGGCGAAGCGCGCGACCGGACTGAGGCCCTGCTCGTCGGCGACCCGTACGACGATGACACCGTCGTCGGTGTCCCACTCCGGCCGGTGGTCGAGGCCGGCGGCCGGCAGCTGCGCCTGGAGCTCGGCGAGCGCCGTGGTGAGGCGGGTGGCGCTCTGCTTGAGCGAGGACTCGGTCGGGGTCAGTTCGCGGGTGGCGGCGAGCACCGCGTCGTGCAGGGCGACGACGGCCGGGTCGAGTTCATGATCGGCGGCATCGACGGCCGGCCACAGCAGGTCGGCCGGGCAGCGGATCAACCCGAGAAGGTCGGGCCGCGCATACGGCCGTAGGCGCAGCGCTTCCTGCTGGGCCTCGCGCAGCGCGGTCGCGACGGCCTGCCGGCCGAGTTCGACCCTGGCCTGCGTCGCGGACCGCTGCTGGACGGCGTCGGTGTAGGCGTCGCGGGCCGCGACCAGCTTCGCCTCGGCGGCGGCGATGTCCTCGCCGGCCTTGGCGACCTCCGCCAGGATCTGCTTCGCCTCGGCGCCGATGGCGTCACGCAGGGTTCGCAGCTCCTCGTCCTTTTCCAGGTGCCGGCGGGCGGCGCCGGTGGCCGCAGTCCGCGCGGCGTCCAGGCGTTCGACGGCCTCCAGGTGGCGGTCGCCGGCCTCGGCGGACCGGTCGGCGGCGGTGGCCGCGGCCTGGTAGGCGTTCTCCAGGCGCAGCCCGGCGCGTTCGAACCGGGCGACGGCGTCGGCGACGGCGTCGAGTTGCGCAACGGGCAGCGAACGCTCGGCGACCACCCGTTGCAGCGCGGCTCCCGCGGCCGCCCGGACGGCGACAGCGGCATCCAGCCGTCCGGCCGCCTCCACGGCCGCTTCCCGGCGGACCGCAAGCGCGGCCGCCGCCTGGTCGTGAGTGCGCCGGGCCGCCCGCAGCCGGTCGAGAGTCGGCAGGGCTTTGCCGGCGCGGTCGGCCTCGTCGATGACCGCGAGCAGCGCGGCGCGCGCCTCGTCGAGCCGGGTCAGGTCGGTTTCGAGAAGGCGCAGCCGCCGGTCGCAGTCGGCGAGCCGTGCGGCGCGGCGTGCGCCACGTGCGGTGGCCCCGATGTACTCGCACCGTTCCTTGGTCAGCCGGCCGGCGCCGTGCGCCTGGGCCCACCGCCCGGCGGTGTCGACACCCGAACGGGTGGACAGGTCGCCGAGCGTGATCGAGGCCAGGATCGCGGCGATCTGTTCGGACGCCACATGCTCCTGGGCCTCCGGGACGAGCACGTCGGCCAGGCTGGCGCCGTCGACCGGTGGCCCGGCGTTGAGGTACGCGTCCTCGACGCCGGCGCTGAGCGCGCCGGCGGTGTCGGCGGCGGACGGGTACAGCCAGGCGTCGAGGAGCCCGGCCGCGTGCAGCGCCGCCTCGATGCCGGCCGCGTCGGCCTCGGACACGTGGTCGGCGAAGCGGACCAGCTGCCACAGCGGCGCGCCGGGGCGCCCGTCGCGGCCGGCCGGGCGGGTCGCGGACGACGGCGGAGCATCGTCATGCTCGGCGGCGATCCGCTCACGCTCGGCGGTGAGTTCGGCGTGCTCGGACTCGACCGTGGCGCGCTCCACGGCCAGCGCGGCCAGGGTGTCCCGGCGGGCGGCGAGCGCCGCCGCCACGGCGTCGGCGTAGACATCTCTGAGTGGCACCTGGTCGACGGCGTCGATGAGCGCCTCCACCAGGTCCGGCACGGTCAGCTTCGTCAGCAGCGCGGCCCGCTGCGCAGCCCATGCGCGCAGTTCGCCCACCAGCTCGGTGTGTGCGGTCTCCAGCGCGCCGGCGGCCCGGGACTCGGCGATCCCGGCGTCGTCCAACGCTGCCCGGGCGGCTCGGTCGGCCTCAGCGGCCCGCTCGTGGTCGCGGTCGGCCTG
Organism: Dactylosporangium sp. CA-233914; assembly: GCF_050942935.1. NCBI lineage: Bacteria > Bacillati > Actinomycetota > Actinomycetes > Micromonosporales > Micromonosporaceae > Dactylosporangium > Dactylosporangium sp. CA-233914. The sequence continues at coordinate 407,436 of NZ_CP192030.1, forward strand.
GGCCAGCCGGTCGACGTGCTCCCGCACGGCGCGCAGGTCGTCACGGCGGGCGGTTGACCGGGCCGCGAGCCGGGCCGGCAGTCCGTCGACGTCGGCGGCGCCGTCGCCCCAGTCGATGCCGGCCAGCTGAGCGTCGCCGGCGACCTCGCCGGCGAGCCGGCTCACCTGCGCCTGGGCATCGCGGGCGGCGACCGCGGCCTGTTCCCGTTCGCCGCGCCGGCGCTGCTCGGTGTTCTCCTCGGCGCGCACCGCGGCCTGGGCATCACGGGCCGCGCCGTCGAGGTCGAGCACGTGCCGTTCGAGGTCGGCGAGCTGCTCGTGGGACCGGTACGCGGCGGAGCTCTTCAACCGGTCGAGGTGTGCCCGCAACCGGCCGGGCTCGGGCTCGGCCTCCTGAAGTGTCTGGTGCGCGGTCCGCGTCGCTTCCTCGGCAGCCGCCGCGGCCGAGGAAGCCACGGCCAGATCCTCGCCGCGCCGTTCGGCGTCGGCCCGCCGGGCGGTCAGCGCGTCGGCGGCGGCGCGGGCATGGGTGCGCAAGTACGTGGCGTACACGCCGAGGAACGCCGACGTGGCCGTGTCCGCCGCGACCAGGCCCTCCAGGGTGCGCGCCACCGCCTCCATGTCGTCGAACGACCGAGCGGCCTCGGTGAGCAGGTGGTCCTCGACGGGTCGCAGGCCCCGCTGGAGGGTGCGGGACAGCTCCATCGGGTTGAGGTCCTTCGCCAGCTGCGGCTTGCGCAGCGTCAGCACCAGGTCGAGCAGTTGCTCGTAGCGGGCCGAGCCGAGGCCGAACAGCCTGGCGTCGACCAGCTGGCGATACTCCTCGGCCGAGTCGCGTACCGCGTCAGCGCCCAACTGCTCGACGAGGTCCTTGCGGGGCACCGGCCGGTCCTCGGCGTCCAGCAGCGACAGATCCACCCCGACGCGGCCGTCGGCGACGAAGTGCCACCGCGTGACCCGATCGTTGTGCCGATGCGCGCGTAGGCCGATGCCGATCGTCACGAACGAGGAGCCGTTACCGAACTCCATCCAGACGTACCCGTGAGCGCTCTCCTGCCCTCGGTAGAGCAGGTTCGACTTCATCGTGCGGTCCTCGCCCGCGAACGGGTTGAGCCGGCGCGGCTCGATCCGCCCGTCGAGCACGAACGGGAACAGCACCTCCAGGGCCTTGGTCTTGCCGGAGCCGTTCGGGCCGCGCAGCACCAGCCAGCCGTCGACGAAGACGAACTCCTCGTCGCGGTAGTCCCACAGATTGATGATCCCAGCGCGGGTCGGGGTGAATCGGGTCATCGCGTCTTCCTAGAAGAGGGTCCGCTGGCGCACCTGGGCCACCGTCGCGCGGTATCGTCCGACCAAGGGCCGGACCAGCACACCGCCCGGCACCGGCGTCACCGCACCGAATCTGGTCAGCAGCTCGACCGCTTCGACGCGGAGCCGATCGGGGTCGCCGTGCCACGCGGCGCCGAAGGCCGAGCCGTATCGCTGGAGGATCGTCGCGACGGCCTCGCGCAGGAAACTGTCGGTGACGAACGGCAGCCGTGCGGGCTCGGTCGCGGTGTCCTCAACGCCGCCCGCCCCGTCCGGGTCGGCGATCTGCTCCGGATCACCCGCGAAAATCCTGACTGCCGCCGGCAATCCGGCGTCCGCGGCCGCCACAAGCGCGGCCTGCCGCTCGCGAGGATCGGGCGCCGGTATCCGCCTGACCCGGCGGCCGTCGGGGTCCGTCGCCCGCTCGGCCAGGTCGACCGCGAGCAGTACCGCGGCCTGCGCCACGGAACCGGTGCCCGGGAACCGTTCCGCGGAGAACCCGAGCGTGTCGACGAGCAACACGCCCTCCGCGCGTCGCTCCACCCGCAGGCCGGTCAGCCGGTGCAGGTCGGCGGCCAGCGCCGTGCCGCGCAGATGGTTCGCGACGGCGGTGTCGACGTCGCTGAAGTACACGATCGGCGACTCGGCGACGGCTCGACGCGCGGCCTGGGCCGCCGCCCGCCGCTCGGCGTTGCCGCTCGTGGTCGCCGAGCGGTTCAGGAGCGCGGTCACGGTGTTGACGTGCTGCAACACCCGCGGCGGGTGGAAGAGGGCGACGAGCGCGTCGCGGGCGATGTCGTAGAGCGCCTCACCGGCTGTGGGGTCGCTGGCCCACGACGAGGTCGACCCGTCGGCCAGCCGCAGCACTCCGCGCTCCTCCAGCCAGGTCACCGCGTCGACGAACGCGCGGCGGTCGGCGCCCGAGTCCGGATCGAGCCCGAGGCCGCCGATCCGGTTCGCGTCGGCGGACACGGCGTCGGCGAGTTCGCTCACCGTGGTCTGAAGGCCGGCCCGGCCCAGTGCCGCCAAGCACAGCGTGAGGTACGCGTAGCGCTGCCGGTCGAACGGGCGGCCGTTGCGAGTCGTGGCCGGCCGGTCGGTGGCGAGCTGGTCGGCGGTCCGCACGAGCCGGGCGGTCGACCCGTGCAGCTCCAGCCGGTAACCGAACGCCTCCGCGAGGTCGCGGCGCAACTCCGCGGCGAACCGCCGGACCCGGATGAGCGCCCGCTCGTCCGGATACGTCGCGGTGATCAGCGGGTGACGCAGGACGAGCCGTACCACCCGCTGGTAGTCCGCCAGGTCAAGATCGGACACGTCCGTCGCGAACCTCACGCCACACCAGCCAGCTCGGACGCCGGTTCGGCCCGCTTGGCCACCGTGTGCTCGGCCGGTGTCACACTCAGCGCGAATCCATCCAGGTGCAGCCGGCCCGTTGTTGTCACCACGGTGCTGAAGCGGCCAGGGGTGGGCGTGAGCGTGAGCCGCACCCCGTAGGCCGCCGCGGCCAGGGGCGAGTCGGCGCGTCCGGCCGCCCGGGCCGCCAGCGCCACATCGAGCAGGCGTCGCAGCACCGCGGTCTGCGGTTCGTCGAGGGGCTCCGCCTCGGCGGGGAGGTGATCGCCCGAATGCTGCTCGATGAGCCGTGCCGCGGCCGCCACGCTGCGGCGTTCCTCGGCGAGCTGCTGTTCCCTCAGCCGGTCACGCTGCCCGTGAGAACGGTCGAGTCTCGCCGGTCGGCCGTTACCCTGGCCGGGGGCCCGGCCGAACTGCACGAGCGTGCGGGACAGCTCGACCGGTGGCGCCTCCCACCACGACATGCGGGTCGGGACGAGTTCCGGGTCGGCATGGGCGACGCCGACGTGGCGGGGTGCGCCGAGACCGAAGACCACGTCGTAGAGGGCGTGTGCGACGTCGACGGAGCCGACGCAGGTGAACCAGGTGGCGAGATGACGCAGCTGCGACTCGCGGCTGACCCCGCCGCGGCGCGCTTCGGTGACCCGGCGAAGCAGCGCCAGCACGTCACCGATCGCCGCGACCGTCGCACCGGCGAGCCGGTCGGCCTCGCTGAGCGCGCCGTCGCCCGGGGGCGCGAGCCAGGAGCGGAGGCCGGCCCAGCGGCGCCGCCAGTCGTCCAGCCGCTCGGCCGGCGTGGCGAACAGCCGCTCGTCCGCCTCGGCGGCCGCCTCCACCAGGCGGTCCAGGCCGGTGGCCTCCACTTCCAGGACCGCTTCGCGCAGCCGCGGCGTGTATCGCTGGAGTTCGTCGTGGAAATCCCGCAGGTGCGTGAGCAGCGCATCCTTGTGGGCCAGGAACGCCTCGGGCCGGACGTCCGGGGTGCGCCCGAGGTCGCCGAGCATGTGGTAGAAACGGGCCGCGCGCTCGGCGATGTCCGCGAGTGCCCGGTCGAGCCGGCTGAGTTTGCGGTAGACCTCTTCCGCGTCCCCGTCGGCGTTGGCCACGGCCAGCGCCTTGAGGTCGGCGAGCAGATCAGCGAAGACCAGCCGGGAGAGGGCGCTGTCACCGATACCCGCGGCGAGCACCGACTCGACGGCCCGATGCGCGCGGTAACCGGCCTCGGTGAACTGATACACTGAGTGACGATTCCGATACTCCGCCAGCGTTGCCGCGCGAGCGCCGTCCTGCCCTCGGTCCAGCACACCCCAGTCGACCAATGCGTCGAGCAGTCGCGGGAGCTCCAGATCGGCAGGATCCGGACAGTCGGGATAGTTCGCCGCCAGGCCCGCCATGGCGGTTGCCACCTCGGACGTGTGCAGGACGACCTGATAGCTGGAGCGGGCGGCGTCGAGGGACCGCAGGACCCACAGGTAGGCCGCTCGGTTGTCCGCCGTGACGTAGCTGAAGAGCCGCATCCGGTCGTCCAGACTGAAGTCGTCCAGTCCGAACGATGGCGGGTTCGGCTGCGCCATCGGGCCTCCTCGAAAAATCGACTCGCCAAACCTAGTCGGGACGTTCGTGAGAAACCAGCACGATAACCCGTAAGAATTGGTTGTACTGCTGAGGCCGGTCGGACGCGCGGCCGGCTCGGGACGACGGCGTCCACGCCCGCACCCGAAACCGCGGTCTCGAACGCCGGGCCGGTCGAGCGGACCACGACAGGCCGATCTGGCTGTAGTTGGCGACGACCGTGCCGCCGGCCAGGACACCGGCACCGGCCGCGGCTATTTTTCTTCGGCGAGGCTTCCGACGTCGCCCAGCACCCGGGAGGCGTTGATACGGCATGGACGATGGCATCGAAGATCTGACCGGACTGGTCGATCGGCTCCGTCGCGATCGCCGCACGCATCCGTACCGGGGCCGGCGTGAATATTCGCAGGCCGCCGCCGATCTGGCCGACCGCTGCACGGCGCTGATCGACGCCGGCGCCGCAGCGTCGGTGGCCCCCGTGCTGCGCCGGGCGGTCGAGCGGATGACGACCGCGCTGATGTACATGGACGACTCGTCCGGTGTCATCGGCGACGACCTGCAGCAGATCATGAACCTGTACGCGCGCGCCTGCATCGCAGCACCCCAGAACCCCAGGCGGCTGGCCGGCTGGCTGGTGAAACTCGAGTGCGACGGCCCGGGCTGGCCGCGGATCGTGCTGCGCGACTTCGCCCCCGCGCTCGGCGCGGCCGGGCTGGCGGAGGTGGAGCGGCTGGTCGCCGATCGCGCCGCGACGGCGGATCCCGAGTCGTGGACGGCGCTGTTCGCGGTTCGGGACCTGCGCGAGCAGCTCGCCGAGGTGTCCGGCGACATCGACCGGCACGTCCAGGTCCTGGCCGAGCATCTGACCAGCGCCGTGCAGTACGCGCGGATCGTCGACGCGCTGCGTGCGGCGGGCCGGCCGGTGGAGGCGATCGCCTGGGCTCGGCGCGGGCTGGCGGAGAAAGCCGGCTGGCCGCGCGCCGACCAACTCCGCGACACGCTGGTGGCGTTGCTGCTCGAACAGGGCGACAGCGAAGCCGCGCTGTCGGTTCGGCAGGCAGAGTTCGACCGGCACCCGACGCTCGAGGCCTTCCGGGCCTGGGAGAGCACCGCGGTGCAGACCAGCGCCCCCGACCCATCCCCCGCAGCGGTCGAGCGGCTCCGACAACGCGTCGCCGAGAAGCCACTCTACGCGCCCGAACTGGTCGACGTTCTGACAGCGGTCGGCGCCCACGGCGAAGCCTGGACGGTCGCCCGGGCCAACGCCGACCGGCTCGGCCGGCACCGCTGGCTCGACCTGCTCGAGCGGCGAAGCGCGACCGAGCCCCGCGAGGTGATCGAGCCGTACCAGAACCTCATCGAGGAGCAGGTCGGCGACACCAGCGACAAGCAGCGGTACCGCCGGGCGCTACCACTGCTCTCAGCCTTGCAGGCGGCCTGCCGAGCGACCGGACAGGACGACCGGTTCACCGCCTACCTGACCGACTTCCGCGAACGCCACCGCCGCCGCCCAACCCTGCTCAAGACCCTCGACGCCGCCGGGTTCCGCACGTAGAACCGCGTCGGCGGCGATTTCATCCGACAGCAGGATCATAGTGTTGTTTGTCGATGTGCATTACGGTGCTGGTCGTGAAGTTGCGCCGCGTAACGATGGCAGCACTGGTTGCTGCCGGTGTCGCCGCTGTGACGTTGATGGTCGGCCTGGTCACCAACGCTGCCTCCGAGCAGCAGCAGTGGCCCGGCTGGCTGTCGTTGGTACAGCGGTATCCGTGGCCGTCGTTCGCGCTGCTCGCCGTCGTCGCCGTGGTACTTGCGGGCGTACTGCCCGCCGTCTCCACCGACCGGCAATCCGTGGCGCCGGAGTCGCCAGCGCCGTCGGTCGGCTCGGCGGCGGTCCTGCGGACCCTGCCACGGGACATCGTCGGCTTCACCAACCGCCAGGACGAGATCGACCAGATCTTCGACGATGTGGCGACCGCCGAGCCGACCATGCCGGTCCGCACGATCGACGGCATGCCCGGCGTCGGGAAAACCGCGTTCGCCATTCACGTCGGTCATCTGCTCGCACCGCGGTTCTCGGACGGTCAGCTGTTCCTCAACCTCAACGGGCATACACCCGGACGAGAGCCGGTCCGGCCCGCCGAGGCTCTCGCATCCCTGTTGCTCGCCGATGGTGTTGCGCCGCAGAAAGTGCCCAACGGCGATGACCTGTGGGCGGTGACCGAGGCCCGCGCGGCGATGTGGCGCACCCGGGTCGCCGACCGGCGCATCCTCCTCATTCTCGACAACGCCGCCACCTACGCCCAGGTCGAGCACCTTCTGCCCGGGACGCCCGGTAGCCTCGTGCTCGTCACCAGCCGCCGCAGGCTCGCCGCGGAGGGCGCAAATCTTCAGATGCGCGCACTGGCGGCGGCGGACGCCGCAGCGCTCTTCATTCGACTTGCCGGCCGTGGGCGCCACGATGCCTCGGCGGTGACCGCACTCGTCAGCGCCTGCGGCTCGTTGCCGCTGGCGATCTCGCTGCTGGCGGCGCGCCTACGGCACCATCCCTCCTGGACCTTCGAACACCTCAGGGACCGCCTGCTCGTGGCGCAGCACCGGCTGTCGGAGTTGCGGACCGGTGAGCGCGACGTCGCGGCGGCGTTCGACCTGTCGTACCAGGACCTGCCGCCCGAGCGGCAGCGGTTCTTCCGTCGGCTCAGCCGGTTTCCCGGCCTCGACGTCGACGAAGAGGCCGCCGCGGCCCTCGGCGCCGTACCGGTGGCGCAGGCCAGGCAGGAGATCGAAGCCCTCTACGAGGATCACCTGCTGGATGAGACCGAGCACGGACGGTACCGATTCCATGACCTCGTCCGGGACTATGGACGCAGCCTCGCCGATGACGACGAGCAGGACGGGACGATGTCGATCGAACGCCTCGCAGACCACTACCTGACGACCATCGGCGCAGCGAACACCTACATCGGCCGCGGCGTCACCGCCACGACCACCCGATTCGACTCGCTGGCTGCCGCTTCAGCCTGGCTCGAGGCCGAGCGCGCCAACGTCCTGGCCTGCGTCGAGGAGTGCGGCCGGCGAGGACGACACTCCCTGGTTGTCGGCCTCGCCGCGGCAATGGCGCCATACCTGCGTCACGCCGGCCCCTGGGATCAGGCGGCCGACCTGCACCGCACCGCGATCACCGCGGCCCGCCGGGCCGGGGACCGACCCGCGGAGGCCAACGCGTTGGCGAACCTCGGCATGGTGCACCGTCTCATGGCCCGGTACCGCACGGCCGTAGATACCCTCGATGAGTCGCTGGGCACCTACCGCGACACCGGCAATCTCGACGGCCAGGCGTTCGTGCTCAACCAGCTCGGGATCGTCCACTACCTCACCGCTGAGTACGACCGGGCGGCGCGGGCCCAGACCGAGGCGCTGATCATCTGCCGCACGACCGGTGATCTGCTGGGGCAGGCCAACGCGCTGGCCGACCTGGGGATGGTGCGAAGGATGACCGGCGCCCTCGCTGCCTCGGCCGAGGCGTCGACCGAGGCACTGGATATCTACCGGCGCATCGGCGACCGCTACGGCGAGGCGAACGCGCTACGGGACCTTGGCCTGGTCCGGGCTCTGACCGGCGACCACGCCGACGCCGAACGCCACGCCCGCGAAGCGCTGGCCATCTACAAAGAGATCGGCGATGCGGTACACCAGGCGTACGCGCTCAACGAGTTGGGCGTTGCCCGCCGTCTGCAGGGCGACCTCGACGGCGCGAAGGTGGTGCACCAGGAAGCCTTGGGCAAGTACGCCGAACTCGGCGACCGATTCGGCGAGGCGAACGCCATCCGGCACCTGGGCGTGCTCCACCGGCTTCGAGGAGACCGGGCCGCGGCGATCAAGGCGCAGGAGCGGGCAGTCGCCATGTATGCCGAGCTGGAGAGCCGTGGCGGTCTGGCCGCAGCCACCGTCGAGCTGGGTGTTTTGCGCCGTTTCGACGGCGACCTTGCCGCCGCGACGCGGGCGCTGGACAGCGCTGCGGCGTGGTATGCCGAACTCGGCGATCGCACCGGTCAGCTCGAGGTGCACAACCACGTCGGCGCCCTGCATCTCGACGCCGGCGAGCTTGACCGGGCCAAGGATCGATACGAGCGTGCGCTGTCCCTCGCGCGGGAGCTGGGCGTGCCGCTGCAGGAGGCTCATGCGCTGGACGGCCTCGCGATCTGCGAACAGGCGCGAGGGCGACCGGAGCAAGCCGCCGAGTTCCACGGGGCCGCCCGAGTGCTCTACCAGCGGCTCGGAAATCGGCATGCGTGACTTCGCTTCGTCTCGGTATCGTCACTGTACGAGAGTGAAGGGGGCGGTCATGCAGCAGGCGACCACGTCAACCAGGCGGCCCGTGCTCACCACGGTGCTGCGGAGGGTCCGCGCCCGGATCGCGGCCGAGCGGGTCAGGCCAGAAGCCGTTCGAGCCGCTCACACGGCGTCGATTCCCGAGCACCCCTGAGCAGCCGCGGAGGCCGGTATGCCACCGCTGCGGACCTTCATCCTCAAGGTGGTCAACCGCTGCAACATCAACTGCGACTACTGCTACGTCTTCCAGGGACCGGACCAGTCCTGGCGTGGCCTGCCTGTGCGGATGAGCACCGACGTGACCCGCGCCGTCGCGCAGCGGATCGCCGAGCACGTCACCGCGCACAACCTCGACCATGTCGACGTCGTGCTGCACGGCGGTGAGCCGCTGCTCGCCAGGCCGCGCCACCTCGGCGCCGTTCTGGAGATCCTTCGTGACCGGGTGCCGTTCGTCAGCTTCGAGCTCCAGACCAATGGCATGCTGATCGACGACGAGTGGCTCAGCCTTTTCGACCGGTTCGGTGTCCGGGTCGGCGTGAGCCTTGACGGACCGCCGGCGGCGAACAACCGCCATCGGCTCAGCCACCGCGGCCGGTCCACCGCGGATGCGGCAGTGCGCGGAATCGAGTTGCTCCGTGAACAGTCTCACCTGTTCGCCGGCATCCTGGCCGTCGTGGATCTCCATGATGACCCCGTCGAGGTTCACGACTACCTCGCGTCACTCGGCCCGCCGATCGTCGACTTCAACCTGCCTCACGCCACGCACGACTCCCCACCATGGCGCACCGATCCCGACGAGCCCGAGTACGGCCGGTGGCTGAGCCGCGTCTACGACGCCTGGATCGGCGCCGACTCCTACACACACTCGGTGCGAATGCTCGAAGACATTGTGGCGCTGAGCCTCGGTGCGAAGGGCTCTGTCGAGTCGCTTGGCCTTGCACCGTCCGGCATCGTCGTGGTCGAGTCCGACGGCTCGATCGAGAACGTCGACACGCTCAAGGCCGCTGCTCCGGGTGCCGCCGAGCTCGGCCTCAACGTGTTCGATCACACCTTCGACGACGTGGTCCGGCATCCGGCGATCCGGCAACGGCAGGCCGGTGCGGCGGCGCTGGCGGAGGAGTGCCAGCGCTGTCCACTGGTGTCCGTCTGCGGTGGCGGCTATCTGCCGCACCGACTGAGCGCCGAGCGTGGATATCGCAATCCGTCGGTCTACTGTCAGGATCTCGCCTACCTCATCCGGCACGTCCAAGCCACGCTTCCGGCCTGAAGGAGGAGCACCGTGCAGCACGTCGTCGTCCGCAACGCCGAGCCGAGTGACGCCAAGACCGTCGCCGCGATGATCGAGGAGATCGAGCGGCACTACGGCGCCACGTCGATCCAGCCGTTCGAGGAGCGGCTGGCGCAGGTCGAGGCCGCGCTGTTCGGCACGCCGCCGCTCGCGTACTGCGTGCTCGCGGTCATTGACGGCGAGGTGATCGGGTTGGCGGCGTACTCCTTTCTGTGGCCGGCGGCGGGATCGGCGCATTCGCTGTTCCTCAAGGAGCTGTATGTCCAGCCGGACGGCAGGCGGCTGGGTACCGGAACGCGGCTCATGCGTGAGATGCAAGCGATCGCCGCAGCCCGGCCGGGGTGTAGCCGGGTGGAGTGGATGACCGACCGGGACAACGACGACGCACGCGCCTTCTATCGGCGCCTCGGGTTCGAAGAATTTGCGGGAAAGGTCAACTATCGGGTCGCGTCCGCCGTTTCCGACCCACTCGCCTGAGTCGCCCATGAGCTAGCGTCCCCGCAGGACATCAGTGGGGGCCGGGGATGAGCGGCGTCAGACGGTGGCGGGAGACCGGGCACCTGGAGCGGGCCGTGCGATGGTCGACGCGGCTGGTCGAGTTGCGCAAGCGGAGCGCGATACATCGGGGCGCTCGGAGGCGCGCTGAAGCTCGTCGCCGACTTCGGCGACGAGCAGCTCAAGGTCGCCTGGGCGGCGAGTTGCCGGTCAGCCCATCAGGGCGCGTAGCTCTGGCAGGACCTCGATGACCAGGAAGGCGCCGCCCGTGGGGTCGAGGACGTGGGCGGCGTGGCCGATGCCCGCGTCGACCGGGCCGGCCGGGACCTGGCCGCCCAGGTCGCGTGCGCGGGTGATGAAGCCCGCGCAGTCGTCGATCGAGAAGATTGTGCGCCAGTGGTGCGGGGTGCCGGGTGGGTAGTTCTCGTCCATCTCGCTGATGCCGCCGACGACCCGGTTGAAGGAGATCCACTCGTGGTACTCGTGGATCGTGTCCGCGGAGGTGCCCTTCTGGTCGGTCCAGCCGAAGACCGAGCCGTAGAACTCGGCCGTGGCCCTGATGTCCCAGGTTACCGTTTCGCTCCAGCAGATCGAGCCGGGCTCGTCGTGGACCTGGGCGCCCGCGAACCGGAGCTTCTGCCAGGCGCCGAAGACCGCGCCCGCCGGGTCGGCGAGGAGGGTCGCGCGGCCGCGGGTCGCCAGGTCGGCCGGGGGCTGCAGGACCGTGCCGCCGGCGGCCGCGACCTGGGCGGCCGTCGCCTCGGCGTCGTCCGTCGCGATGTACGTCAGCCACGCCGCCCGCTCCGCCGACGACGGGGCCACGCCGGCGACGACCAGGTCGCGGAGCAGGAACAGCGTGGCGCCGTCCTCGGACTGTGTTGTGGTCCAGCCGAACAGGCCGCAGTAGAACTCGGCGGTCCGGGCCGGATCGGGGCTGGTCAGCACCGACCAGCAGGGGGTGGCGGGGGCATACCCTCGTACTCGCACGGATGCAGGGTAATCAAACGTCAGACGTTCTAGATCGTCTGAAGGGATACATATTGGCTCATTGCTACGTCAGCAATTGTTTCGTCACCTCGCGGCACGTCTTCACGCCGTAGTCCTTGCCCAGCGAGCTCGGGTAGTGCGCCATGATGCCCAGGCTCCAGCCGTCGCCGAGCGCCATGCATGCGATGTGCCACTTGCCGTCGTCGCGGGCCAGCCAGCCGTTCTTGATCGCGGTCGTCTTCTGCACGTCGGCCGGCAGGACCTCGATCGGCCCGAAGCGCCCCGGTCCGCGCACGTTGCGCATCTCGTTGAGCAGCCAGCCGGTCCACTTCGGCCCGGCCGCGCGCCCGTCGCCGATGCACTTGGCCAGGCGCGCGACGTCGCGGGCCGACATCTGGGTCAGGCTCCACGAGTTCTGCGTGCCCTTGGTCTCGGCGAGCCCGCACAGCGAGATCATGCGCTTGATCGAGTTCAGGTTGCCGTTCTGCACGTGGTACTTGAACGTGTTCTCCGTCTCCGAGTCGCGGATCATGCGGCTGAGCTCGGCCATCGCGGTGCTGCTGGGCTGCTTGCCCGACTCGGCCTGGCGGCGCAGCCAGTCCGCGGCTACCCAGGCCTTGGTCATCGAGGCGGTGTCGCTCGTGGTGTAGGGCTGGGAGCCGTACATCTGGTCCGTCTTGTGGTCGTAGTACGCCCAAGACCAGTAGCCCTTGACGTTCATGGTCACCGGCTGCGTGGGGTTGAACAGGGGACCGCTCGGCGCGGGGCTCACACTCGCGGCGGCGCTCGGCTCGGCGGCGGTGGACTCCGTCGCGCCGACCGCGGTGCGGAGATGGTCGTCGCCGTCCGACTTCCCGGATTTGTCAGGGCTTGAGCAGCCGGGCATGACGAGCAGCGCGAACGCGAGCACAGCGAGGGGGCGTCGCATCTCACGAGGGTATCGGCTGTGACAATAGCCGCCCCCGTCCGTGTGGCGCCCCCGCGTTGGGGCAACATGGGCGTTGTGCCTGCACTGCAGCGGCCCCGCGTCGGCCACATCCAGTTCCTCAACTGTCTGCCCATCTACTGGGGCCTGATGCGGTCCGGCGCGCTGATCGACGTCGACCTGTTCAAGGACTCGCCGGAGCGGCTCAACGCGGCCCTGGTCGCCGGGGACCTGGACATCGGGCCGATCTCGCTGGTGGAGTACTTGCGCAACGCCCCGGAGCTGCTGCTCCTGCCGGACCTCGCGGTCGGTAGCGACGGCCCGGTCCTGTCGGTGAACCTGGTCTCGACCGTGCCGCCGGCCGAGCTGGACGGCCGCCGCGTCGCGCTCGGCGCCACCTCCCGCACCGGCGTGCTGCTCGCCCAGATGTACCTGGAATCCCACACGGGTGTCCGCCCCGAGTACTTCAACAGCCCCCCGGACCTGGCCCGCATGCTGGACGAGGCCGACGCCGCCGTGATCATCGGTGACGTGGCCCTGCGCGCGATGCATGACGCCCCGCAGCACGGCTGGCAGGTCACGGACCTGGGCCAGGCCTGGCGCGACTGGACCGGCCTGCCGATGGTCTTCGCGGCCTGGGCGGTGCGCCGCGACTTCGCCGCGGCGCACCCGGGCCTCGTCAAGGACGTGCACGAGGCGTTCCTGCGCTCGCGCGAGCTGTGCCTGACGGAGCTGGACGAGGTCGCCACGGCGGCGGCGAGGTGGGAGACGCTGTCGGCGGAGACCCTGGCCACGTACTTCCGGGTGCTGGACTTCTCCCTCGGCGAGCGGCAGGTGGCCGGGGTCCGCGAGTTCGCCCGGCGTGCGGCGGAGCGGGGCACGGTGCCGCCGCTGCCGGCGGGTGGCCCGGCCTTCTTCGAGGGCTGACCGCACGCCCCTTGCGACTCGCGCAGCGCCAACAGAATGTCGGGAAGGCGGTCGGTCAGGCCTGGAGCTGGCGGGTCACGCTGGAGCAGATGTTCTCGCCGTAGATTTGGCCTTTGGCGGCCGGGTACACCGTCAGCACGCTCAGAACCCAGTCCGTGCCGATCGCCATGCAGTTCACGTGCCATTTTCCGTCGCTGCGGGCGATCCAGCCGTTCTTCACCGCCGTTGATGTCTGCTCCGCGGCCGGCAGTGCGGGCGTGATTCCGAACTTCTGGTCCTTCGCGACGTTGCGCATCTCGTTGAGGACCCAGTCCGTCCACTTCGGGCCGGCCGCTCGCCCGTCGCCGATGCAGGCTCCCATGCGCGCCGCGTCGCGGGCCGAGACCAGGGTGGACGCCCAGTCGATGTACGCCTTCGAGTCGGTCAGGCCGCACGTGCGGATCAGGCGCGTGATGCTGGCGGACTTGCCGTCCAGGCCCCAGAAGTACGAGGCGGCGTTGTTGTCGCTGTTGCGGATCATGATGCTGAGCTGGGACAGGTTCGACTTGCTGGGGTTGGGGTTGCGGCGCAGGTAGTCCGACGCCAGCCAGGCCTTGATCATCGAGGCGGCGCGCTGGGTGCTGCCCGCGTTGCCGGAGCCGGCCATCGCGCCGGTGCGGCGGTCCAGGACCGTCCAGGACCAGAAGCCCGTCGCGTCGACCGTGACCGGGGCCGGGTGCAGCAGCGCAGGTGGGAGCGTCGAGGCCGTCGGGGCCGCGGGTGCCGCCTTGCGGGTCGGGGCCTCGCTCGCGTCGTCGTCGCTGTCGTCCGGAGCGGGAGCCGCGGGGGCCGCCGAGTCGGAGCCCACTCCCAGCAGGTCACTGCCCCAGACGAACGGTACGCCGACGAGCAGCGCGGCCACGAATGTTACGAAGGCGGTCAGTCCGACACGCTTGCGCATGGGTCGGTGGTCCCTCCCTGGCGGTCGACAAACCCATCCCATCGGCCGCCGGTCATGAACAGGTGTTCCCGGCGTTAACACGTCGGAAGGCAGCGAGGGGGGCTCACCCGACGTGTGTGAGGTCTTCGGTCATCCTCTCTTCCAACTGTGTGAGCCGCAGCCCGGACGCGCTCAAAAGTCCCTGGTAGTTGCGTCAGCGCGATGTGACACCTTCTTGCCGCGGCTGTCGGTTGCTGTAACACTTGAGGGGTGTACGGCAACGACTTCGGCCCTCTCCTGGAGCAGGTCGACCGCGCTGAGCAGGAGCTTCGCGCCGCCGGCGAGCGAGAGCTGGATCAGAACGAGAGCCTGCAGGAGTACTTTGACGCGATCGTGGCGGCCGACCAGAAGGTCGAGCCACGTGACTGGATGCCGGATGCGTATCGCAAGACGTTGATCCGCCAGATCGCCCAGCACGCGCACTCCGAGATCATCGGCATGCAGCCCGAGGGAAACTGGATCTCGCGCGCGCCCACGCTCAAGCGCAAGGCGATCCTGCTGGCGAAGGTGCAGGACGAGGCCGGGCACGGGCTGTATCTCTACGCGGCCGCCGAGACGCTCGGCGTGTCCCGCGAGGAGCTGGTCGAGATGCTGGTCGACGGGCGGCAGAAGTACAGCTCCATCTTCAATTATCCGACCCTGACCTGGGCCGACATCGGCGCGATCGGGTGGCTGGTGGACGGGGCCGCGATCGTCAACCAGGTCCCGCTGTGCCGCTGCTCCTACGGGCCCTACGCGCGGGCCATGATCCGCATCTGCAAGGAGGAGTCGTTCCACCAGCGGCAGGGGTACGAGATCCTGCACACGCTCGCGAACGGCACCGAGGCGCAGCGGGCGATGGCGCAGGACGCGATCGATCGCTGGTGGTATCCGTCGCTGGCCATGTTCGGGCCGCCGGACGGCGACTCGACGCACTCCGAGCGCTCGATGGCCTGGAAGATCAAGCGCTTCTCGAACGACGAGCTGCGGCAGCGGTTCGTGGACATGTGCGCACAACAAATACGAATACTGAAACTGCGCCTGCCCGACCCGGACCTGAGGTGGAACGAGGAGCGGGGGGCGTACGACTTCACGCAGCCGGACTATGACGAGCTCATGCGCGTGATCAAGGGCGAGGGCCCCTGCAACCGCCAGCGCATGGCCCACCGCCGCCGCGCCTATGAGGAGGGGGCCTGGGTGCGCGAGGCCGCCAAGGCATATGCGGAGAAGCAACATGTCTGAGCCGCTCTGGGAGGTGTTCGTCCGGCCCCGCCGCGGGCTGTCGCACGCGCACGTCGGCTCCCTGCACGCCCCCGACGCCGAGATGGCGCTGCGCAACGCCCGCGACGTCTACACCCGCCGCCAGGAGGGGGTGTCGATCTGGGTCGTGCCGGCGAGCGCGATCACCGCGAGCAGCCCCGACGAGAAGGACGCCTTCTTCGCCCCGGCCGCCGACAAGGTGTACCGCCACCCGACCTTCTACTCCGTCCCCGAAGGCGCCGAGCACATATGAGCACGTTCGACACCGCGCTCGAACTCGGCGACGACGCGCTCATCGCGGCCCAGCGCCTCGGCGAGTGGTGCTCCCGCGCGCCCGAGATGGAGGAGGACGTCGCGCTGGCCAACATCGCCCTCGACCAGCTCGGCGCGGCGCGGCTCCTGCTCGCCTACGCCGCCGAGTCTCTGGGGAAAACCGAGGACGACCTGGCGTTCCTGCGCGACGACCGCGGGTTCCGCAACGCGCTGCTGGTCGAGCTGGACAACGGCGACTTCGCGGTGACGATCGGCAAGCTGCTGTTCCTCGCGGTGTACCAGCGGCTGCGCTACGACCGCCTGGCCGCCGGCGACGACGTGCGGCTGGCCGGCATCGGGGCCAAGGCCCGCAAGGAGTCCGCCTACCACGCCGAGCACGCGGCGCTGTGGACCGTGCGCCTCGGCGACGGCACGCAGGAGTCGCACCGGCGGATGCAGGCGGCGCTCGACGCGCTGTGGCCCTACACGCACGAGCTGTTCGAGGGGGCGGCCGCGGAACTGCGCGATGCCTGGCTGGCGGAGATTTCGGCGGTACTGCACGAGGCGACCCTGACCCGGCCCTCCGACGGCTGGGCGCCCTCGGGCGGGCGGCGCGGCGTACACACGGAGGCATTGTCCAAGCTGCTCGCCGAGATGCAGGTCCTGCACCGTGCCCACCCGGGGGCGGCCTGGTGAGCGCGCGCGAGACGGTCGCCGCGGTCCGGGACCCGGAGCTGCGCGTCGTGACCATCGAGGAACTCGGCATCCTGCGCGATGTCGCCGAGCGGGGCGGGCGCGTGACGGTCACGATCACCCCGACGTACTCCGGCTGCCCCGCCATGGACACGATCCGCGCTGACATCGCCGCCGCCCTGCACGCCGACGGGTATCCCGACGTCGCCGTCGACACCACGCTCACCGAGCCGTGGACGAGCGACTGGATCACGCCGGCCGGGCGCGAGAAGCTCGCCGCCGCCGGGATCACGCCGCCGAGCCCGGCCCGGGCGGTCTCGCTGACGCTGTCCGTGCGCTGCCCGCGCTGCGGGTCGCCGCAGACCGAGGAGCTGTCCCGGTTCGGCGCCACCGCCTGCAAGGCGCTGTGGCGCTGCCGGGCGTGTCGTGAACCGTTCGAGCGGGTGAAGGCGATCTGAGGGCATGACCGTCTCCGAGATCCGGCGGCCGGCGAAGCGCCGCCCGATGTTCCACCGCCTCGCCGTCGTCGACGTCGAGCGCCTGACCGAGGACGCGGTCGCGGTGACCTTCGAGGTGCCGCCGGCGCTGCGCGAGCTGTTCGCGTTCCGGGCCGGCCAGCATCTGACGGTCCGGCGGCGGGACGAGTCGGGGGAGGAGATCCGCCGGTCGTACTCGATCTGCTCCACCCCGTCCCGCCTGCGCGACGAGGGTGAGCTGCGGGTCGGCATCAAGCGGGTCGTCGGCGGGGCGTTCTCGACCTACGCGCTGTCCGGGCTCGCCCCCGGCGACGAGGTCGACGTGCTGCCCCCGCTCGGGCACTTCACGACCGCGTTCGACCCGCAGCGCACCCGGCACTATGCGGCGATCGTGGCCGGGTCGGGGATCACGCCCGTGCTCTCCCTCGCCGCCACGGCGCTCGCGACCGAGGCGAAGAGCCGATTCACGCTGGTGTACGGCAACCGCGCCGCCGTTTCGGTGATGTTCGCCGAGGAGCTGGCGGACCTCAAGGACCGGCATCCGCAGCGGCTGCACGTCATCCACGTGCTGTCCCGCGAGGCGCAGGAGTCGCCGCTGCTGTCCGGCCGCCTCGACGAGGCGCGCATCGGTGCCGTCCTCGACGCGCTGCTGCCGGCCGGGTCGGTCGACGAGTGGTTCCTGTGCGGGCCGCAGGGCATGGTGCTGGACGCCAAGGTGGCGCTGAGCGTGCGGGGCGTCGAGGATTCCGCCGTACACACCGAGCTGTTCCATGTCGACGACGCCCCGCCGGCGGCCCGATCGGCCGCGCCCCCGGCGGACGCCGGCCCCGAGGAGCGCGCCGAGGTCAGCATCATGCTCGACGGGCGCGCGACGACCTTCACGATGGCCCACGACGAACGGATCCTCGACGCGGCGCTGCGGGCCCGGCCCGAGCTGCCGTATGCGTGCAAGGGCGGCGTCTGCTCGACCTGCCGGGCCAAGGTCATCGAGGGCCGGGTCGAGATGGCCCGCAACTTCGCGCTGGAGCCCGGCGAGCTCGCCGCCGGATATGTCCTGACCTGTCAGGCGATGCCGATCACGGACCGGGTCGTGGTCGACTTCGACGCATGACGCGGATCACAGGCTGGTGCCCGAAAAGCCCACCCATCCGGTCGCGGGGCCGCTCCGAATGAGCGACATGAGACCGGAACAGGAGCTGCCGACGCAGCGGCTGGTCGCGGTGCCGCCGCCCGGGGTGCGGCCGCCCGACGCCAACGAGTTGCTGGCCCGGGTGGCCCGCGGGGACGAGCGGGCCTTCGCCGAGCTCTACGACCTGGTGTCGGCCCGCGTCTACGGGCTGGTCCGCCGGGTCCTGCGCGACCCGGCCCAGTCCGAGGAGGTCGCCCAGGAGGTGATGGTCGAGGTCTGGCGCACGGCCGACCGCTACGACCCCGCCCGCGGCTCCGCCACCGCCTGGGTCTTCACCATCGCCCACCGCCGGGCCGTCGACCGGGTCCGCTCCGAGCAGGCCGGCGTCGAGCGGGTCCGCCGGGTCGCCGCGATCAGCCCCGGGACGCCCTACGACGAGGTGGTCGAGGCCGCGACCGCCCGCATCGAGCAGCAGCAGGTGCGCCGCTGCCTCGACAGCCTGACCGAGCTGCAGCGCGAGGCGATCACGCTGGCGTACTACGGCGGCAACAGCTACCGGGAGGTGGCGGACCTGCTCGGCGCCGCCCTGCCGACGATCAAGACCCGGATGCGCGACGGTCTCATCCGCATGCGCGACTGCCTGGGGGTGACGCTGTCATGAGCGCGCCGGTGGACATTCACGCGCTCGTGGGCGCGTACGCCCTCGACGCCGTCGACGACCTGGAGCGGGTCGCGTTCGAGCGGCACCTGCGCGACTGCACCGCCTGCGCGGCCGAGGTCGCCGAGCTGCGCGAGACCGCCGGGTGGCTCGCCGCGGCGGTCGCCGAGCCGCCACCCGCGCGCATGCGGGACGCGGTGCTGGCGCGCATCGGCAGTACACCCCAGGAGCGGCCGAAGCGGCCCCCGACCGGCAGCGGGCGCGCGGACCGCAACCGGGTGCGGCGCTGGGCCGTCTCCGCCGCGGCGGCCGTCGTCCTCGCCGCCGCGGCGAGCGCCGGGACCTGGGCGGTCACCCGGGATCACTTCGCGTCGCAGAGCTCGCAGATCGACGCGGTGCTGGCGGCCGCCGACGCCCACCTGGTCAGCCAGGAGGTCGAGGGCGGCCGGATCACCATGATCGTCTCCCCGTCCCACGACGCGGGTGTCGCCGTGCTGAGTGGGCTGCGCACGCCCGACGGTTCGTACCAACTGTGGATGATCGACGCCGCGCCCCGCCCCGTCGCCTTGACGGAGTCGGGCACCGGCCGCTTCTACATCCGCGGACTGGCCCCGACCTTCGGCGTGAGCAAGGAGCCGAAGGGCGGGTCGAAAACGCCGACCGAGGTGGTCGGAAAACTAGATATCCGCTAGGGCGGCCAGGTCGTCGGCGGTGGGCACCCAGCCCGCCGCGGCGACGTTGGCCTCGACCTGCTCGCGCTTCGTGGCGCCGGCGATCACGCTGGCCACCGCGGGCTTCGCGGCCAGGCCGCCGACGGCGACGGTCAGCAGGTCGAGGCCGCGCTCCTCGGCGAAGGCGGCCAGGCGCTCGATACGGTCCCAGGGGGCATCGGCCAGGACGCGCTCCATGCCCGCGCGGGCCAGCCGGGTGCCCGCGGGCGGGGCGTCGCCGCGGCGGTACTTGCCGGTGAGCAGCCCCATCTCCAGCGGGAAGAACGGCAGCAGGCCCAGGCCGAAGCGCTCCAGGGCCGGGACCAGTTCCGCCTCGACCGAGCGGTCCAGCAGGGAGTAGCGGTTCTGGGCGCTGACGAACGGGGTCAGGCGGTTGACCTCGGCGGTCCAGGCAGCGTCGGCGGCCTGCCAGCCGGCGAAGTTGGAGTGGCCGATGTAGCGCACCTTGCCCGAGCGGACCAGGTCGTCGAGGGCGGCGAGCGTCTCCTCGATCGGGGTCTGCGGGTCGGGCTGGTGCAGCTGGTACAGGTCGATGTAGTCGGTGCCGAGGCGGCGCAGCGAGGCCTCGGCGGCGCGGACGATGTATCGCCGGGAGCCGCGAGCGCCCCAGTCCGGGCCGTTGGCCCCGCGAGCGTCCATGCCGAACTTGGTGGCGATGATCACGTCCCCGCGGTGCTTGGCCAGGGCCGCGCCGAGCGCTTCCTCGGAGGAGCCGGGCGTGGCGCCGTAGATGTCGGCCGTGTCGAAGAGCGTGATGCCGTGGTCGAGTGCGGCCGCGACGACCTCCGCAGCGGCGGCGGCGTCGATCCGGCCGAACTGGTTGCAGCCGATGCCGACCACGGAGACGGTGAGGCCTGAGCGCCCGAGGCGCCGGTAGCGCATGTCAGTCACTCTCGTGATCCTAGGCACGCCCGCTCGACGCCGACCGGGTGCTGGGTACGCTCAGGGGGTGACGACTGCGGTGATCAGCGAGATTCTGCAGCGCGGCGCGGACGGCGGGCGCATCGGCCCGGACGAGGCGCTGTTGCTCTACACGGACGCGCCCTTCCACGCGCTGGGCGAGGCCGCCGACACCGTGCGGCGCCGCCGTTACCCGGACAACATCGTCACCTACATCATCGATCGCAACATCAACTACACGAACGTGTGCGTCACCGCGTGCAAGTTCTGCGCCTTCTACCGCGCGCCGAAGCACGAGGAGGGCTGGACGCACGGCACCGAGGAGATCCTGCGCCGCTGCGCGGAGGCGGCCGACCTCGGCGCCACGCAGGTGATGCTGCAGGGCGGCCACCACCCGGACTACGGCGTGGAGTACTACGAGGAGCTCTTCTCCGCCGTCCGCGACGCGTTCCCGGGCCTGGTCATCCACTCGATCGGCCCGTCCGAGGTCCTGCACATGGCCAAGGTCTCCGGCGTGTCGATCGAGGAGGCCGTCACCCGGATCAAGGCGGCCGGCCTCGCCTCCATCGCCGGCGCCGGGGCCGAGATGCTGCCCGAGCGCCCGCGCAAGGCGATCGCCCCGCTCAAGGAGTCCGGCGCCCGCTGGCTGGAGGTCATGGCGGTCGCGCACCGGCTCGGCATCTCCTCGACCGCGACGATGATGATGGGCACCGGCGAGACCAACGCCGAGCGCATCGAGCACCTGCGGCTGATCCGGGACGTGCAGGACCTGGCGGTCGCCAACGGCTACTCCGTCGAGGCCGACCTCGCCGGCACGGTCGGCGGGTTCCGCTCCTTCATCCCGTGGACCTACCAGCCGGAGAACAACCACCTCAAGGGGCGGACGCAGGCGACCAGCCTGGAGTATCTGCGCCTGGTCGCCGTCGCCCGGCTGTTCTTCGACAACATCCCGCACCTGCAGTCGTCCTGGCTCACCACGGGCAAGGACGTCGGCCAGGTCTCCCTCCACCTCGGCGTCGACGACCTGGGCTCGATCATGCTGGAGGAGAACGTCATCTCCTCCGCCGGCGCCCGGCACCGCTCGCGCCTGACCGAGCTGGTGGAGATCATCCGCGGCGCCGACCGCATCCCGGCGCAGCGCGACACGCAGTATCGGCACATGAAAGTCCACTGGACCGAGGCCGACGACCCGACCGACGAGCGCGTCCAGTCCCACTTCTCGTCCATCGCCATCCCCGGCGGCGGCACGGGCCGTGCGCTTCCCCTGACTCCGGCTCCGGCTCCGGTGAACTCATGACCCGGGCCTCCCTGGACAAGCAGCCGCACGAGGTCGCGGCGATGTTCGACGGCGTCGCCCGCCGTTACGACCTGACCAACACGGTGCTCTCCGGCGGCCGCGACCGCATGTGGCGCCGCGAGACCCGCCTGGCCCTGGGCCTCAAGCCCGGCGAGAAGGTCCTGGACCTCGGCGCCGGCACGGGTGTGTCGACCCTGGAGCTGGGCCGCTCGGAGGCTTACGCGGTGGGCGCCGACCTCTCCGTCGGCATGCTCCAGGCCGGCCGGGCGAAGCGCCCGGACGTCCCCCTGCTGGCCGCCGACGCCCTGCACCTGCCCTTCGCGGACAAGACCTTCGACGCCGTCACGATCTCCTTCGCCCTGCGCAACATCGCCGACACCGACGCCGCCCTGGCGGAGATGGCCCGCGTGACGAAGCCGGGCGGCCGCCTGGTCGTGTGCGAGTTCTCGACCCCGACGTGGCGGCCGTTCCGCTCCGTCTACCAGGGCTACCTGGTGGGCGCGATTCCCCAGGTCGCCAAGCGCGTGTCGAGCAACCCGGACGCCTACGTGTACCTCGCCGAGTCCATCCGTGCCTGGCCCGACCAGGAAGGCCTGGCGGCCCGGATCGCGGCGCACGGCTGGCGCAAGGTCGCGTGGCGCAACCTGACCGGCGGCGTGGTCGCCCTGCACCGCGGCTTCCGCGTCTGACACCTGCCGTCTCTTCGCCGCTGACCGTTCCCCGCTCGCCCGCGGCGCGATCTTGACCTGCCTGCGGTCATTCGCGACAAGAGCGCCCGGTAACAGGCGCCCTACCCACGCCTGACTTCGGTCGCTCCAAGTCGCCCGCACTGCGCCGCGACCTCGAGCGTCCGAGGTGGCGGACATCCCGGCGCGCTCGTGCGAGGACGAGAGTGAGGACATGAAGGCTCCGCGCACCGGCCGTCCCGTGGCCGGCGGAAGGCCCAGGGCATCGGCCTGTGCCGCACCGGTCAGGGACGCCACTCCGAACCGGTCGGCCGGCGGGCCCGTGGGTGCTCTGGCTACGTCCATCCCGTTCGCGCCTGGCCTCGCGCTGCCCTTCCGACGTTCGCGAGTTGCGTCCTGTCGCCCGGCCTCGCCTGTCTGGCTTGGGCAGTTCGCGTCGCGCTCTGCCGCTCGTGCCGGGTGTCGTTCGGCGTGGTGTGCGCCACGTTTTGAAGGGGCGTCGGGACCGGTTGCGCGGAGAGCGCAAATCGGACCCCGGCGCCGGACTGGATGGTGTAGAGCGAACTGCAATGTTACACAGAAGAACGCTGCGGTAACCCTGGGTTGACGTACAAGCTATGCCTGTGGGCGGTGGCGACCGTGTCGGGCGGAGCGGTCAAGGATCACTCCGTACGGGTGAAAAATTAGGGTCGCCTTACCGACAGGAGAGCACTTCACGGTTCTAGACTGCTCCACGGGCGACTTTGTGAAGACTTTCACGAACGAGATCGAACCAGGAAACGAACCGGGAAAGAACGAGCGTATGAACGGGCAGGGAGGTGTGACGGCCGTGATCGACATCGGGAAAGACGCGGATGTCGTCGTCGTCGGCGCCGGGCCGGGCGGATCGTCCGCGGCGTTCCATCTCGCTCGCCACGGGCTCAAGGTTCTGCTGCTGGAGAAGACCGAGTTCCCGCGCGAGAAGGTGTGCGGCGACGGGCTCACACCCCGCGCGGTCAAGCAGCTGATCAAGATGGGCGTCGACACCGAGGACAAGGGCTGGCTGCGCAACCGCGGCCTGCGCGTCATCGGTGGCGGGGTCCGGCTCGAGCTGGACTGGCCCGATCTCGCGAGCTTCCCGGACTACGGGCTGACCCGCACCCGTATGGACTTCGACCACCTGCTCGCCACCGCGGCGACCGACGCCGGCGCCGAGCTGCGCAGCGGCACCAACGTGACCGGGCCGATCCTCGACCGGACCGGGCGCGTGGTCGGCGTGACGGCGACGGGGCCGGACCGGGAGCCGCTGGAGTATCGCGCCCCGCTGGTCATCGCCGCCGACGGCGTCTCCGGGCGGTTCGCGCTCGCGCTGGGCATCGCCAAGCGCGACGACCGGCCCATGGGCGTGGCGGTCCGGCAATACTTCCGCAGCGAGACCCGGCACGACGACGACTACCTGGAGTCGTGGCTGGAGCTGCGCAGCCGGGAGTCCGGCGACAAGCTGCTGCCGGGTTACGGCTGGATCTTCGGGCTCGGCGACGGCCGGGTCAACGTGGGCCTCGGCGTGCTCAACAGCAGCGTCGCCTACGGCAAGACCAACTACAAGACGCTGCTCGCCGACTGGCTGGACAACACACCGGCCGACTGGGGCCTGTCCGACCCGGCCAACGCCGACGGCAAGGCCCAGGGGGCGGCGCTGCCGATGGGGTTCAACCGGGTGCCGCACTACTCCCGGGGCGTGCTCCTCGTCGGCGACACCGGCGGCATGGTCAACCCCTTCAACGGCGAGGGGATCGCCTACGCCATGGAGTCCGGCGAGCTGGCGGCGGAGATCGCCATCCAGGCGCTGGCCCGTCCGCAGGGCACCGCGCGCGAGCGGGTGCTCGCCAACTACCCCACCGAGCTCAAGGCCCGCTACGGCGGTTACTACCGGCTCGGCAACGTGTTCGTCAAGCTCATCGGCAATCCGCAGGTGATGCGGATCGCCACCAAGCACGGCATGCCACACCCGACCCTCATGCGGTTCGTGCTGAAGCTCCTCGCCAACCTTACGGACCCGCGAGGTGGGGACGCGATGGACCGTGTGATCAACGCGATGACCCGCCTCGCACCAGCCGCCTAGACCCTAAACGCACTGGCCAAGGCCACATTTGGGGTGCCCCCGGACGAAGCCGTCCGGATATTACCGAATAGTGTTAAACCGCATACAGCTTGAGTGGTCCCCGGAGCTGACCGCCCCGCGGGTTCGCCGAAAGGACGGAGCAGCACGATGTCGCTCGCGCCGTACGTACCGATTCTGGGCCTTTTCGCCCTCGCCGCCCTCTTCGCACTGTTCTCGGTGGCGGTCGCGCCGTTCGTCGGGCCGCGCCGGTTCAACAAGGCGAAGCTCGACGCCTACGAGTGCGGCATCGAGCCGACCCCGCAGCCCGTCGGCGGCGGACGCTTCCCGGTCAAGTTCTACCTGACCGCGATGCTGTTCATCGTCTTCGACATCGAGATCATCTTCCTGTACCCGTGGGCCGTGAACTTCGACGCGCTCGGCCTGTTCGGGTTCGTGGAGATGGTGCTGTTCATCGTCACCGTGTTCGTCGCGTTCGCCTATGTCTGGCGCCGCGGCGGGCTGGATTGGGACTGAGCCAATGGACATCGAGGGCTAAACCATGGGCATCGAGGAAAAGGTACCGACCGGCGTCCTGCTGACGACCGTCGAGAAGCTGGTCAACTGGTCGCGCAAGGCGAGCTTCTGGCCCGCGACGTTCGGCCTGGCCTGCTGCGCCATCGAGATGATGGCCACCGGCGCGGCGCGCTACGACCTGGCGCGCTTCGGCATGGAGGTCTTCCGGGCCAGCCCCCGCCAGGCCGACCTGATGATCGTCGCCGGCCGGGTGAGCCAGAAGATGGCCCCGGTCCTGCGCCAGATCTACGACCAGATGCCGGAGCCCAAGTGGGTGCTCTCCATGGGCGTCTGCGCCTCCAGCGGCGGCATGTTCAACAACTACGCGATCGTCCAGGGCGTGGACCACATCGTGCCCGTGGACATGTACCTTCCGGGCTGCCCGCCGCGGCCGGAGATGCTCATCGACGCCATCCTGCGCCTGCACGAGAAGGTCATGGCCGAGCCGCTGGGTGACCGGCGCCGCCGGATGATCGAGGCCCGGGTCGAGCGCGACGGTGCGCCGGTGGTGGCGCCGGGCGCGATGCCGTCGAGCTACCGCTTCGACAAGGCCAAGCGCGCCGAGTGGACCAAGGCCGCCGCCGCGGGCCGCGAGGAGCAGCTGCGCATCCAGAAGTGGATGGAAGAGCGGGCGAACCTGTCCGGAGGTGCGAAGTGACTGATGTAGAGCCGGTCGGCGCCCAGCTCGGCGCGGCGGCCCAGACCCCGCCCGCAAGCGAGGCCGGTCGCGGCATGTTCGGCGTCCAGGGCACCGGCGACACCTCGGGCTTCGGCGGCCTGCGCCGCCGGCGCGCGGCCGAGCTCGACTCGCCGCGGCCGTTCGGCGGCGACTTCGACGAGGTCGTCGACGCGCTCGAGGAGGCCTACCCGGGCTTCGACGACGCGATCGAGCGGATCGTGGTCGACCGGGGCGAGCTCACGCTGTACATCGTGCCGGAGCGCATCGCCGAGGTCTGCCAGGCGATGCGCGACGAGCCCGCGCTGCGCTACGAGCTGTGCTCCTCGGTGTCGGGCGTGGACTACCTCGGCTCTGACGGCCGCCGGCTGCACACGGTGTACCACCTGACGTCGATGACGTTCCGCCGGCGCATCCGCCTGGAGTGCGCGGTCACCGCCGAGGACCCGCACCTGCCGAGCGTCACCCAGGTCTACCCGACCGCCGACTGGCAGGAGCGGGAGACCTACGACATGTTCGGCATCATCTTCGACGGCCACCCGAACCTGACCCGGATCCTCATGCCGGACGACTGGGAGGGCTTCCCGCAGCGGAAGGACTACCCGCTCGGCGGCGTGCCGGTCGAGTACAAGGGTGCGGAGATCCCGCCGCCGGACCAGCGGAGGAGTTACCTGTGAGCACCGACTACGCCGCCTCCCGCGAGACCACCGAGGGCAAGGTCTTCACCGTCACCGGCGGGGACTGGGACACGGTCGTCAACGAGGCCGGCTCGGAAGAGCGCATCGTCGTCAACATGGGCCCCCAGCACCCGTCCACCCACGGGGTGCTGCGCCTGGTGCTCGAGCTCGAGGGCGAGACCGTCACCGAGGCGAGGACCGTCGTCGGATATCTCCACACGGGCATCGAGAAGAACCTGGAGTTCCGCAACTGGACCCAGGGCACGACGTTCGTGACCCGCATGGACTACCTGGCGCCGATCTTCAACGAGGCCGGCTACTGCATGGCGGTCGAGAAGCTGCTCGGCATCGAGGACCAGATCACCGAGCGCGCCAAGACGATCCGCGTCCTGATGATGGAGCTCAACCGGATCTCCTCGCACCTCGTCTGGCTCGCCACGAACGGCATGGAGCTCGGCGCCCTGTCGATGATGATCTACGGCTTCCGCGAGCGCGAGTACATCCTCGACATCTTCGAGATGGTTTCCGGCCTGCGGATGAACATGGCGTACGTGCGCCCGGGCGGCCTCGCGCAGGACCTGCCGGACGAGGCGTCGGTCAAGATCCGCGAGCTGCTCGGCTGGATGCCGGACCGCATCGACATGTACGAGGACCTGCTGTCCGGCAACACGATCTGGCGCGAGCGGACGCAGGGCGTCGCGGTGCTCGACGTGACGGGCTGCCTGGCCCTGGGCATCACCGGGCCGGTGCTGCGCTCCGCCGGGCTGGGCTGGGACATCCGCAAGCAGCAGCCGTACTGCGGTTACGAGACCTACGACTTCGAGGTGCCCACCGAGCCGACCGCCGACGCGTGGGGCCGCTACAAGGTGCGCCTCAACGAGATGCGCGAGTCGCTGCGGATCATCCAGCAGGCGATGGACCGGCTCGAGCCGGGCCCGATCATGATCGCCGACAAGAAGATCGCGTGGCCGGCCCAGCTCGCGATCGGCGGCGACGGCCTGGGCAACTCGCTCGAGCACGTCGCGAAGATCATGGGCCAGTCGATGGAGGCCCTGATCCACCACTTCAAGCTGGTGACCGAGGGCTTCCGGGTGCCGGCCGGCCAGGTCTACGTGCCGATCGAGGCGCCCCGCGGCGAGCTCGGCGTGCACGCGGTCTCCGACGGTGGCACGCGCCCGTTCCGGGTGCACTACCGCGAGCCCAGCTTCGTCAACCTGCAGGCGATCCCGGCGATGGCGGAGGGCGGTCTGCTCGCCGACGTCATCGTGGGCGGCGCCTCGCTCGACCCCGTCATGGGTGGGTGTGATCGTTAATGGTGTTCAGTGAGGTCACGCGCGAGCGCGCGCGTGCGATCATCGCGCGTTACCCCGAGGGTCGCTCGCGCTCGGCGCTGCTGCCCCTGCTGCACCTGGTGCAGTCGGAGGAGGGCTTCGTCTCCCCCGACGGCATCGCGTTCTGCGCCGAGATCCTGGGGATCACCAAGGCCCAGGTCGGCGCGGTCGCGACGTTCTACACCATGTACAAGCGCAAGCCGACCGGCGACTGGCTGGTGAGCGTCTGCACCAACACGATGTGCGGCGTGCTCGGCGGCGACAAGGCCTATCAAGCGCTGAGCGACTATCTCGGCGTCGGGCACGACGAGACGACGACCGACGGCAAGATCACGCTCGAGCACGCCGAGTGCCTCGCGGCCTGCGACTACGCGCCGGTGATGACGGTCAACTACGAGTTCTTCGACCAGGTCACCGAGGACAGCGCGCTGAACCTGGTCAAGCAGCTGCAGAACGACGAGCGCCCGCAGCCCTCACGCGGCACCCGGCTCTGCACGCTCAAGGAGATGGCGGTGCAGCTCGCGGGCTTCGCCGACGACCGGGGCGACGAGGTCATCGCCGACGGGCCGGCCGGGGAGCCCACGCTCGCCGGCAACCGGCTCGCGGATCGCTTCGGGATCGCGGTGCCGGGCTTCGACCCGGAGACGCCCATCGCGAAGAAGGACGAGGCGAAGTCATGACCGTCGACTACCAGCCCTCGCAGGAGGCGCTGTCGAAGCTCACGCCGGTGCTCACCAAGCGCTGGCTCTCGCCGGACGCGTGGAAGATCGGCGTCTACGAGCGCCTCGACGGCTACACCGGCCTGCGCAAGGCGCTCAAGGCCCACCCGGACGACCTGATCCAGCTGATCAAGGACTCCGGACTGCGCGGCCGCGGCGGCGCCGGCTTCCCGACCGGCATGAAGTGGGGCTTCATCCCGCAGAACGACGGCAAGCCGCACTACCTCGTGGTCAACGCCGACGAGGGTGAGCCGGGCACCTGCAAGGACCTGCCGCTGATGATGGCCGATCCGCACGCGCTGGTCGAGGGCGTCATCATCGCCTCCTACGCGATCCGGGCCAACTTCGCCGCGATCTACATCCGCGGCGAGGCGGTCCACGCGGCCCGGCGCCTGCGGGCGGCGGTCCAGCAGGCCTACGCCAAGGGCTACCTCGGCCGGAATATCCTCGGCAGCGGCTTCGACCTGGACCTGGTCGTGCACAGCGGCGCCGGCGCCTACATCTGCGGCGAGGAGACGGCGCTGCTGGACTCGCTGGAGGGTTACCGCGGCCAGCCCCGGCTGCGCCCGCCCTTCCCGGCCACGCACGGCCTCTACGCCTCCCCGACGGTCGTCAACAACGTCGAGACGATCGCCAGCGTGCCCTACATCGTCCTGGGCGGCGCCGCCTGGTTCCGCAGCATGGGCAGCGAGAAGTCCCCGGGCCCGAAGATCTACTCGATCTCCGGCCGGGTCAACCACCCCGGGCAGTACGAGTGCGGCCTCGGCGTCACGCTGCGGCAGCTCATCGACCTGGCCGGCGGCATGCAGCCCGGGCACACGCTCAAGTTCTGGACGCCGGGCGGCTCCTCGACGCCGATGCTCACCGACGAGCACCTCGACACGCCGATGGACTTCGAGGGCATGGCAGGGGTCGGCACGATGCTCGGCACCACCGCCGTGCAGGTCTTCTCCAACCAGGACGACATCGTCTACGCGACGTATCGCTGGATCGCCTTCTACCACCACGAGTCCTGCGGCAAGTGCACCCCGTGCCGCGAGGGCAACTACTGGATGGTCCGCATCCTGCACCGCATCCTGGCCGGCCAGGGCACCCACCAGGACCTCGACACCCTGCTGGACGCCTGCGACAACCTGCTGGGCCGCTCGTTCTGCGCGCTCGGCGACGGCGCGACCAGCCCGGTGACGTCCTCGATCAAGTACTTCAAGCAGGACTACCTGGACTACATCGAGGGCCGCAAGGCGCCGATGTTCCATGGCGAGCTGGTAGGAGCTCACTGATGACGGACGTCGTACCAAACGTCGAAACCGTGAAGCTCACGATCGACGGCATCGAGGTCGAGGCCCCGAAGGGCGCGCTCGTGATCCGGGCTGCCGAGCAGGTGGGCATCTCGATCCCGCGCTTCTGCGACCACCCGCTGCTCGCCCCGGCCGGCGCCTGCCGCCAGTGCCTGGTGGACATCGAGGGGCAGCGCAAGCCGGTGGCCTCCTGCACTCAGCCGGTGGCCGAGGGCATGGTCGTGAAGACCCAGATGACCTCCCCGGTGGCCAAGAAGGCCCAGGAGGGAATCATGGAGTTCCTCCTGATCAACCACCCGCTCGACTGCCCGGTCTGCGACAAGGGCGGCGAGTGCCCGCTGCAGAACCAGGCGATGAGCAACGGCCAGGCCGAGTCGCGGTTCGTCGAGCACAAGCGGGAGTACCCCAAGCCGCTGCCGATCAGCACCCAGGTGCTGCTCGACCGCGAGCGGTGCGTGCTCTGCCAGCGCTGCACGCGCTTCTCCGACGAGATCGCCGGCGACAAGTTCATCGACCTGATGGAGCGCTCGTCCAACGAGCAGATCGGCGTGTTCCGGGGCAACCCGGAGTCGCCCGAGGACGACGCGCCCTTCAACAGCTACTTCTCCGGCAACACGATCCAGATCTGCCCCGTCGGGGCGCTCACCAGCTCGCAGTACCGCTTCCGGGCCCGGCCGTTCGACCTGGTGTCGACGCCCAACACCTGCGAGCACTGCGCCGCGGGCTGTGACCAGCGCGCCGACCACCGCCGGGGCAAGGTCATGCGCCGCCTCGCCGGCGACGACCCGGCGGTCAACGAGGAGTGGAACTGCGACAAGGGGCGCTTCGCGTTCCAGTACGTCACGGCCACCGACCGGCTGACCACCCCGCTGGTGCGCGACCGCAAGACCGGCGAGCTGCGCACGGCCAGCTGGCCCGAGGCCATCTCGGTCGCCGCGGCCGGGCTGGCGGCGGCGAAGGACAACGGCGGCGTCGGGGTCCTGGCCGGGGGGCGCCTGACGGTCGAGGACGCCTACGCGTATTCGAAGTTCGCCCGCGTGGCGCTGTCGACCAACGACATCGACTTCCGCGCCCGGCCGCTGTCGGCGGAGGAGACCGAGTTCCTCGGCTCCCACGTCGTCGGGCAGGCCGAGATCACCTACGCCGACATCGAGCGCGCCCCCGCGGTCGTCTTCGTCGGGCTGGAGCCCGAGGAAGAGTGCCCGATCATCTTCCTGCGCGCGCGCAAGGCGTACCTCAAGCGGAAGCTGCCCAGCTACGCGGTCGCCCCGTTCGTCAGCCGCGGATACTCCAAGCTCGGCGCCACGGTCATCCTGACCGCGCCCGGCGGTGAGGCGGAGGTGCTCGGCGCCTCCGAGCAGCTGCGTGACGCGCTGTCGGAGGAGGGCGCGATCCTCTTCGTCGGCGAGCGCCTGGCGAGCGTGCCGGGCGGCCTGTCCGCCGCGGCCCGGCTGGCCGAGAGCACCGGCGCCCGCCTCGCCTGGGTCCCGCGCCGCGCGGGCGACCGGGGCGCGGTCGAGGCCGGCGTGCTGCCGACCCTGCTGCCGGGCGGCCGCCAGGTCTTCGACCCGGCCGCGCGCGCCGAGGTGGCGACCGCCTGGGGCCTGGACGCGGGCGTACTGCCCAGCGCCTCCGGCCGCGACACCGACGGCATCATCGCCGCCGCCCGCGAGGGCCGGCTCGGCGCGCTGGTCGTCGGCGGCGTGGACCCGGCCGACCTGGCCGACCCGATCGCGGCCGAGGAGGCCCTGGACAAGGTCGGCTTCCTGGTCAGCCTGGAGCTGCGGATGAGCGCGGTGTCCAAGCGCGCCGACGTGGTCTTCCCGATCGCCCCGGCGGTGGAGAAGTCCGGCTCGTACGTCAACTGGGAGGGCCGGGTCCGCCCGTTCGGCACCGTGCTCAAGACCCAGGCCATGAGCGACGGCCGCGTGCTGGACACGCTGGGCCGCGAGCTCGGGGTGCAGCTCGGCGTCGCCGACGTCGCCGGCGCCCGGACGCAGCTGGCCGCCCTGGCCCAGCTGCCGCTGCCGGGCACGGTCTCGGCCGGCACCGTCGGTGCGGGCAACCCGAGCCTGGAGCGCGGGACCGCGCCGGACGTGGCCGCGGGCGAGCCCGCCCGGCCGGGCAGCGGCCAGGCGATCCTTGCCTCCTGGCACCATCTGATCGACGGCGGCTCGCTGCAGGACGGGGACGGCCACCTGGCCGGGACCGCCCGCCCCGCCGTGGTCCGGATCTCCAAGAGCACCGCGGCCGACCTCGGCGTGGTGGACGGGGACGCGGTGACGGTCGGCACCGAGCGGGGCGCGATCACCCTGCCGGCGCTCGTCACCGACATGGTCGACGGGGTCGTGTGGATTCCGACGAACTCACCGGGCTCGACCCTGCGCCGCACGCTCGGCGTGACGGAGGGCGCGCTGGTCGAGATCAGCACTGGGGGTAGTGCAAGATGACACTCGCTGCAGGGAACCTCGACGAGTTCGGCAAGGACACCTGGTGGCTGGTGATCGCCAAGGTCGTCGTGATCTTCGCGTTCCTGGTCGTCATGACGCTCTTCGCCATCTGGTACGAGCGCCGCGTCGTCGCCCGTATGCAGGTCCGGCCGGGCCCGAACCGTAACGGCCCGTTCGGTCTGCTCCAGTCGCTCGCCGACGGCCTGAAGCTCGCGTTCAAGGAAGACATCATGCCGCGCCTGGCGGACAAGGTGGTCTTCTTCTTCGCGCCGGTCGTCTCGACGGTCTGCGCGTTCACGGCGTTCTCGGTCATCCCGTTCGGCCCGGTGGTGTCGGTCTTCGGCAACCACACGCCGCTGCAGCTGACCGACATCCCGGTGGCGGTCCTGCTGGTGCTCGCCTGCTCCTCGATGGGCATCTACGGCATCGTGCTCGGCGGCTGGGCCTCCGGCTCGACGTACCCGCTGCTCGGCGGCCTGCGCTCGAGCGCCCAGATGATCTCCTACGAGGTCGCGATGGGCCTGTCGATCGTCTCGGTCTTCCTGGTCTCGGGCAGCATGTCGACCTCGCAGATCGTCGCGGCGCAGGCCGGCAACGGCACCGCCGAGGTGTTCGGGATGACCTGGCACCTGCCGGCCTGGTACGCGATCCTGCTCATCCCGAGCTTCCTGATCTACTTCACCGCCGCGGTCGGCGAGACCAACCGGGCGCCCTTCGACCTCCCCGAGGCCGAGTCCGAGCTGGTCGGCGGCTTCCACACGGAGTACTCGTCGCTGAAGTTCGCGCTGTTCTTCCTCGCCGAGTACATCAACATGGTCACCGTCTCGGGCCTGTGCGCGACGCTCTTCCTCGGCGGCTGGCGCGCCCCGTGGCCGATCTCCCTGTGGGACGGCGCGAACCACGGATGGTGGCCGGTGCTCTGGTTCACCATCAAGGTACTGCTGCTGCTGTTCGTCTTCGTCTGGCTCCGCGGCACCCTGCCCCGGCTGCGCTACGACCAGTTCATGCGCTTCGGCTGGAAGGTCCTCCTGCCGGCCAACCTGGTCTGGATCCTGGCCCTCTCCGGCATCCGGGTGCTGCAGAAGAACGACGTCAGCACGGGCGCCCGCGTCGGCGTGATCGTGGGAATCGTGGTCATGGTCCTGCTGGCGGTGACACTGTTGCTGCTGATGCGCTCGCGCCGCGGCGCCGCGGTCGACCTGCCGAAGGCGCACCCGGGCGGCCGAGTCGGCGGCGCCAACGGCTTCCCGCTGCCGCCCCTCAACCTCGAGGTGCCGCCCAGCCCGCGGGCCAAGCGCGTGATCGTCGAGCGGGAAACCGTCCCGACCGGCAAGGAGAGCTGAGCAATGAGCGAGCGAAGCGAGCGAATCCTGTTGCTGCCGCTGGCTCAGGCCGGCGCGGAGCGAAGCGGAGCGTCGGCATGAGTATTGGTGGAACCCTCAAGGGGTTCGGGGTCACCTTCTCGCACATGTTCAAGAAGGTGGTCACCGAGGAATACCCGGAGCAGCGCAAGCCGCCGGCCCCGCGGTACCACGGCCGGCACATCCTCAACCGCTGGCCGGACGGCCTGGAGAAGTGCATCGGCTGCGAGCTGTGCGCCTGGGCCTGCCCGGCGGACGCGATCTACGTCGAGGGTGCCGACAACACCGAGGACGCGCGGTTCTCGCCGGGCGAGCGCTACGCCCAGACGTACCAGATCAACTACGCCCGCTGCATCTTCTGCGGGCTGTGTATCGAGGCCTGCCCGACCCGGTCGCTCACCATGAGCAACGAGTACGAGCTGGCCCGTGACAACCGCCGCGACCTGATCTTCACGAAGGAGCAGCTGCTCGCGCCGCTGCTGCCCGGCATGGAGCGCCCGCCGCACGACATGCGCCTGGGCGACACCGAGAAGGACTATTACGTCGGCGCGCTGGAGAACCCCGGCACCTCCGCCGGCGCTGAACGGTACAAGGGGGTTCACTCATGACCGGAACCCTGGCGCTGCAGACGCTGGCCTCGGCCGGCGAGGTGAAGGGCGGCGAGGCCGTCACCTTCTGGATTCTCGCCCCGCTGGCCGTGCTCGGCGCGATCGGCATGGTCTGGGCCCGCAACGCGGTGCACTCGGCCCTGTCGCTGATCATCACGATGCTGTCGCTGGGCGTGTTCTACGTCCTGCAGGCCGGTCCGTTCATCGGCATGGTGCAGATCATCGTCTACACCGGCGCCATCATGATGCTGTTCCTGTTCGTGCTGATGCTCGTCGGCCGCGACTCCTCGGACTCGCTGATCGAGACCTTGCGCGGGCAGCGGATGGCGGCGAGCGCGCTGGGCATCGGCCTTGCGTTGCTGCTGGGCATCGGGCTCTACCGCGCGCTCGGCGGCGTCGAGCCGCAGGGCCTGGCCGAGGCGAACGCGCCCGGCAACGTGGTCGCTATCTCGCGGCTGCTGTTCACCAAGTACGTCTGGGTCTTCGAGGTCACGTCCGCGCTGCTCATCACCGCGGCGGTGGGCGCGATGATCCTGGCGCACATCGAGAAGCGCAAGGAAGACAAGATCAGCCAGCCCGAGCGCATGCTGGCGCGCTTCCGCCCGGGCAACTACCCGGCGCCGAAGCCCGGCCCCGGCGTCTTCGCCGGCTCGGACTCGGTGGCGACCCCGGCCCGGCTGCCCGACGGCACGCCGTCCGACCGCAGCATCTCCAAGATTCTGCCGACCCGGGAGTTGACGTCCGCCGACGTCGCACCGAAGGGGACCGAGAAGTGACTCCCACGTACTACATCGTCCTCGCGGCGATCCTGTTCACGATCGGCGCGGTGGGCGTGCTCGTCCGCCGCAACGCGATCGTGCTGTTCATGTGCATCGAGTTGATGCTGAACTCGGCCAACCTCGCGCTGGTCACGTTCAGCCGGATCAACGGCACGCTCGACGGGCAGATCATGGCGTTCTTCGTCATGGTCGTGGCGGCGGCCGAGGTCGTCGTCGGCCTGGCGATCATCATGTCGATCTTCCGGACTCGGCGCTCGGCCAGCGTCGACGACGCGAACCTGCTGAAGTACTAAGGAGCGGGTGGTGGAACCAATCGCCTTCTCGGCGGCGACCGGGTGGCTGGGCTCGTTCTGGCTGCTGCCCACGATCCCGCTGGCGAGCGCGGCCGTGCTGCTGCTGCTCGGCCGGCGGGCCGATCGCTGGGGTCACTGGCTCGGCGTGCTGAGCGTCGCCGCGTCGTTCGTCCTCGGGCTGACGTACTTCTTCACGCTCCGCGGCCTGGAGAACCGCTCCGGCGTCGAGCTCAAGCTCTGGGACTACATCGGCGTCGGGAGCTTCCACGTCGACCTGGGCCTGCTCTTCGACCCGCTGTCGGCGATGTTCGTCCTGCTCATCACCGGCGTCGGCTCCCTGATCCACCTCTACGCGGTGGGCTACATGGAGCACGACCCGGGGCGGCGGAAGTTCTTCGGGTACTTCAACCTGTTCATCGCCGCGATGCTGCTGCTGGTCCTCGGCAACAACTACGTGATGCTGTACTTCGGCTGGGAGGGCGTGGGTCTCGCCTCCTACCTGCTGATCTCCTTCTGGTACCTGCGCCCGAGCGCGGCGACCGCCGGCAAGAAGGCGTTCCTGATGAACCGCGTCGGTGACGCGGGCTTCGCGATCGCCATCTTCCTGATGTTCGCCCACCTCGGCACCGTGGACTACGCCGAGGTGTTCAACGGCGTGCACGGCCTGAGCAGCGGGGCGGTCCTCGCGATCGCGCTCCTGCTGCTGCTCGGCGCGGCCGGCAAGTCCGGCCAGTTCCCGCTGCAGGCCTGGCTCCCCGACGCGATGGAGGGCCCGACCCCGGTCTCGGCCCTGATCCACGCGGCCACGATGGTGACCGCGGGCGTGTACCTCATCGCCCGCTCCCACCCGATCTTCGACGCCTCGCCCGACGCCCAGACCGTGGTCGTCGCCGTCGGCGCGCTGACGCTGCTGATCGGCTGCATCATCGGCTGCGCCAAGGACGACATCAAGCGGGTGCTGGCCTGGTCGACGGTGAGCCAGATCGGATACATGTTCCTCGGCGTCGGGCTCGGCGGGGCGGCCTACGCGCTCGCCCTGATCCACCTGCTCGCCCACGGCTTCTTCAAGGCCGGCATGTTCCTCGGGGCCGGCTCGGTGATGCACGGCATGCACGACCAGACCGACATCCGCCGCTTCGGCGGGCTGTGGCGGCTCATGCCGATCACCTGGGCCACGTTCGGCCTGGGCTGGCTTGCGATCATCGGCTTCCCGGGCCTCTCCGGCTTCTTCACCAAGGAGCCGATCATCGAGGCGGCGTTCGAGCGCGAGGGCTGGCAGGGCTGGCTCTTCGGCGGCGCCGCGATGCTCGGTGCCGGCCTGACCGCCTTCTACATGACGCGGCTGTTCTGGCTGACCTTCCACGGCCCGAAGCGCTGGACCGACGACATCAAGCACCCGCACGAGTCGCCGAAGATCATGACCATCCCGCTGATCCTGTTGGCGGTCGGCTCGGTCTTCGCCGGCATCCTGCTCAAGACCTCGGTCCCCGACTGGCTGACCCCGGTCTACGGCAGCGAGCACGCCGAGCACGAGGCGGTCCTGGCCCCCTGGCTGATCACGACGCTGTCGCTGCTGCTGACGGCGGCCGGCGCGCTGCTCGCGATCTTCATGTTCAACCGGGGCACCGCCCTGGAGGAGCAGCCGGCCGGTCCGCTGGTCACCGCCGCCCGCCGGAACCTCTACACCGACTCGTTCAACGAGATCGTGTTCGAGGCGCCCGGCCGCTACCTGACCCGCGCCCTGGTCTACCTCGACAACCGCGGCATCGACGGGCTGGTCAACGGCCTCGCCGCGGGCGTCGGAGGCGGGTCGGGCCGACTGCGCCGGTCCCAGACCGGGTTCGTGCGCTCCTACGCCCTGTCCATCCTCGGAGGTGCGGTGCTCGTGCTGGCCGCTACGCTTGCGGTGAGGTTCGGATGAGCCACTTCCCATACCTGACCGTCCTCACGGCCGCGCCGCTCGTCGGCGCGGCGGGGGTCGCGCTGTTGCCCAAGGACAAGCCCGAACTGGCCAAGCGCGTCGCGCTGGTCTGGTCGGTCGTGATCCTGGCGCTCGGCGTGGGCCTGTGGACCCAGTTCAAGCCGGACGGCGATCGCTTCCAGCTCAAGGACTCCTGGACCTGGATCCCGCAGTGGGGCGCCAAGTTCACGTTCGCCGTGGACGGCATCGCGCTGGTCATGATCGCCCTGATCGCCCTGCTCGTGCCGCTGGTCATCCTGGCCTCCTGGCACGACGCGGAGCACAGCAAGCGTTCGGTGCCGGCGTACTTCGCGCTGCTGCTCGCGCTCGAGTGCACGATGATCGGCGTCTTCGCCGCCCAGGACGTGTTCCTGTTCTACGTGTTCTTCGAGGTCATGCTCGTGCCGATGTACTTCCTCATCGGCTCCTACGGCGGGCAGCACAAGCAGTACGCCGCGGTGAAGTTCTTCCTGTACTCCCTGCTCGGCGGCCTGTTCATGCTGGCCGCGCTGGTCGGGCTGTGGGTGCTGGGCGGGGAGACGTTCGACTGGCAGACGCTGGTCAACGCCGACTTCTCCACCAACACCGAGCGCTGGCTGTTCCTCGGGTTCTTCGTCGCCTTCGCGATCAAGGCGCCGTTCTTCCCGTTCCACACGTGGCTACCCGACGCCGGTGGCGCCGCGCCCGCCGGGGCCGCGGCCCTGCTGGTCGGCGTCCTGGACAAGGTCGGCACGTTCGGGATTCTGCGGTACTGCATCCCGCTGTTCCCGAACGCCTCGAAGCACTTCGCGTGGCTCGGGCTCACGCTCGCGCTGGTCGGCATCATCTACGGCGCCCTCGTCGCGATCGGCCAGAAGGATCTCAAGCGCCTGGTGTCGTACACCTCGATCGCGCACTTCGGCTTCATCGGCGTCGGAATCTTCGCCTTCACCACCCAGGCGGGCACCGGCGCGGTCCTGTACATGGTCAACCACGGCCTCGCGACCGGCCTGCTGTTCCTGGTCGTCGGCATGCTGGTGGCCCGCCGGGGCAGCGCGCTGGTGACCGACTTCGGCGGCGCGGGCAAGCTGATGCCGGTGCTGGCCGGGGTGTTCTTCATCGCCGGTCTCGCCTCGCTGGCGCTGCCCGGCACGTCGCCGTTCGTCTCCGAGTTCCTGGTGCTCATCGGCACGTTCACGGTGAACAAGACGGTCGCGATCATCGCCACCGCCGGCATCATCCTGGCGGCCGGCTACGTGCTGTGGATGATCCAGCGCACCACGCAGGGCACCCCGAACCCGAAGTTCGCCGAGATCAAGGCCATGGGCCGCGACCTGTCCATCCGTGAGGCGGTCGTGGTCGCCCCGCTGATCGCCCTGATCCTCCTGCTGGGCTTCTACCCGAAGCCGCTCACCGACGTGATCAACCCGGCGGTGAAGGCGACCATGCAGGACGTCGGCAAGACCGACCCGAAGCCCATCGTGGGTACCGTGGAGGCCGGCAAGTGAACGACAAACTCCAACTGCCGCACCTGGACTACGCGGCCCTCGCACCGATGCTGATCCTCTTCGGCGTCGCCTGCGTCGGGGTCCTCGTCGAAGGTTTCGTGCCCAAGCGGGTGCGGCACAGCGTCCAGCTCACGCTGGCGCTGGCCGGCCTGGTCGCCGCGCTGGTCATGGTGATCCGCCAGGGCGACAAGCCGGTGATCACCGCCTCGACCGCGGTCGCGGTCGACAAGCCGGGCCTGTTCCTCTCCGGCGCGATCATCGTGCTCGGCATCGTCGCGCTGCTGCTGATCGGCGAGCGGACCCTGGAGCCGGGCGGCGCGTTCGTCGCCCAGGCGGCGGTCACGGCCAACACCGACCGGGACCGCGAGCAGGCCCAGCGCATCGGCGGGGCGACCGAGGTCTTCCCGCTGGCGATGTTCGCCCTGGGCGGCATGCTGCTGTTCAGCATGGCCAACGACCTGCTGACGATGTTCGTCGCGCTCGAGGTCTTCTCGCTGCCGCTGTACCTGCTGTGCGCGCTGGCTCGCCGCCGGCGGCTGCTGTCGCAGGAGGCCGCGATGAAGTACTTCCTGCTCGGCTCCTTCGCCTCGGCGTTCTTCCTGTTCGGCGTCGCGCTGGTCTACGGATACGCGGGCCAGGTCGACTTCAAGGCGATCGACGCGGCGATCCAGGCCGATCGCAGCGACGACATCCTGCTGTACGTCGGGCTGGCGATGCTCGCCATCGGCCTGCTGTTCAAGGCCGCGGCCGTGCCGTTCCACGTGTGGACGCCGGACGTGTACCAGGGCGCCCCGACGCCGGTCACCGCGCTCATGGCCGCCTGCACCAAGGTCGCCGCGTTCGGCGGCCTGCTCCGCCTGGTCTACGTCGGCTTCCACCGCACCGAGCTGACGATCCAGCCGGTCCTGGGCACCGTCGCGGTGCTGACGATGATCATCGGGGCGATCCTGGCGGTCACCCAGACCGACATCAAGCGCCTGCTCGCCTACTCGTCGATCGCCAACGCCGGATACCTGCTCATCGGCGTGATCTCGCTCAACGAGAAGGGCCTGTCGAGCTCGCTGTTCTACCTGGTGGCGTACGGCTTCACCGTGCTCGCCGCGTTCGGCGTGGTCACGCTGGTGCGCGACGCCGACGGCGAGGCGACCCACCTGTCGCGCTGGGCCGGGCTGGGGCGGCGCTCGCCACTGTACGCCTCCCTGTTCACCTTCATCCTGCTGGCCTTCGCCGGCCTCCCGCTGACCAGTGGCTTCACCGCCAAGGTGGGCGTGTTCGCGGCGGGCGTCGACGGCCACCAGACCTGGCTGGTGATCGCCGGTGTGGTGAGTTCCGCCATCCTCGCCTTCCCATACCTGCGCGTGGTCGTCATGATGTGGCTGTCCGAGCCGGGCGAGACCACCCCGGCGGTCTCCATCCCGGGGGCCATGACGGCGGCGGCGCTGGTCATCGGCACGGTCGCGACGCTGGTCCTCGGCGTGGCGCCGGGCGCACTGCTCGAGGTGACGCAGAACGCCGGGAAGTTCCTCGGCTAGCCTGTGTAACAACCCGACGGTGACGTCCCCCGTGGCTTGCCACGTGGGGACGTCCCTGTATCGGGAGTCGGAAGTTCGTATGGCATCGTTGGAGCTGTGGTGAGTACGGGAACCGTGCAGTCGAGTGCCTCGGTCGGCCTGACCCTTGCCGATCCGGAGCTGGAGCGCAGCGTGTCGGCGATCCTGCGGGACGTCGAGGCGGTGCTGATCGACTCCGTGCACAGCGCCAACCCGATGGTCACCGAGGCGGCCCGCCACCTCGTCGACGCGGGCGGCAAGCGGGTGCGGCCGCTGCTGGTCGGCCTGGCGGCGCAGTTCGGCGATCCGAGCGCCCCGGAGGTCGTCACCGCCGGCGCGGTCGTCGAGCTGACCCACCTGGCGACGCTCTACCACGACGACGTCATGGACGAGGCCCTGGTGCGCCGCGGCGCGCCCAGCGCCAACTCCCGCTGGGGCAACGCGCTGGCCATCCTGGTCGGCGACTACCTGTTCTCCCGCGCCGCCGAGCTGGCCGCCGAGCTGGGCGTCGAGGCCGTCAAGATCCAGGCGAGCACCTTCTCCCGCCTGGTGCACGGTCAGATCGCCGAAACCGCGGGCCCGCTGGACGGCGAGGACGCGATCCGGCACTACCTGCGCGTCCTGGAGCACAAGACCGGCTCGCTGATCTCCACCAGCGCCCGCTTCGGCGCGATGTTCGGCGGTTGCACCCCGGAGCAGGTCGAGGCGCTGGCCACGTTCGCCGAGACCTTCGGCATCGCATTCCAGCTCTCCGACGACCTCATCGACATCGCCAGCGACGAGCTGCAGTCCGGCAAGACCCCCGGCACCGACCTGCGCGAGGGCGTGCCGACCCTGCCGGTGCTCTACGCGCTGGCCTCCTCCGACGACGACGCGGCCTCCGTGCGGCTGCGCGACATCCTCGCCGCCGGCCCGGTGACCGACGACGCCCTGCACGCAGAGGCCCTCGGCCTGCTGCGCGAGTCGGCGGCGCTCAAGCAGGCCCGCGAGACCGTGCGCGGCTATGCCGACAACGCCCGGGCCACGCTGGCCGTCCTGCCTGAGGTGCCGGCGCGGGTGGCCCTGGAGTCCCTCTGCGACTTCATCGCGGACCGCACGAACTGACCGTTCGCCCGCGGGACCGACGCCGGTCAATGTGACTTTTCCCGGCGCCGGGCCCTTCGCCATGGGATTTTCACGGCCCTGCCGGTCTTTGTGCTGGCAGTGCGGGCTGACGGCGGATCCTGCCCACGCCGTGCACGTTGCTCAATGTCATCTGGCGCGGTACCCGGGCTGACGACAAGTCGCGACGGCACGATGACGCCCCGAAGTGTCCATTGCACACTTTGTCCCTAAGTACTTACAAAGTACTTGATTACTTACTCAGGCTTCAGCAGGCCAGTTCTGGCCATTACTCGGCTAGTCCGGCGTGTCGCAGCATGAGTAACACGATCACCATGTCCGCTATGGTGCATTCATCGCTATGTGCAGGCCCTCGAAATCCCCCCACCTCGCACGACAAATGATCAGATTGTTCCCCCGACCCTCTCCGATTTCATATGGTGTTACTCCAGTTACTGCTGCGGCTGGGGAGGGCGGCGGTGCGAGATCCACAAGCCGAACCCTCGGATCTCATCCGAAGCGTTTCGAGGGCCCTACGAGTCTTGGAGGCGGTCGGTCAGTCGCCACGCGGTCTGACCGTGAAGCAGATCGCGCGACGGTGTGACTTCACCGTCGCCACCACCTACCACCTCGTCCGGACCTTGGCCTACGAGGGCTACGTGATCCGCCGGGAGAACGGCACCTACGTGGTCGGGCTCGAGATCGCCGACCGCTACCGGGAGCTCGTGCTCGCCTTCCGCGGGCCGGGCGGCGTCATCGACCGGCTGCGCCGGGCGGCGGCCGAGACCGGCTACTCGCATTACCTGGGCCGCTTCGTCGGCGGCCGGGTCGCGGTGACCGCCATGGCCGAGGGGCCGCGCACGCCGCCCCAGGACGACCTGGTCCCGGGCTACGACGAGGCCGCGCACGCCACGGCCCTGGGCAAGGCGCTGCTGGCCACGATGAGCCCCGACCAGCGGTGGCGGTTCCTCAAGGAGTACGGCATGCACGCCTACACCTCGGCGACGCTCACGTCGCCGGAGGCGCTGGACTCCGACCTCGCCGCCGGCGAGCGGCGCGGCATGCAGATCGAGATCGGCCAGTTCCGCCAGGGCCTGGCGTGTGCCGCGGTGCCGGTCGTCAACGACCGCGACCCGGACCGCCGGGTCGTCCTCGCGTGCGCACTGCCGCCGGCCGAGCTGATGTCCTCGGCGAAGGTCGTGCGGACCCGCCTGCTGGCCACCGCCCACCACCTGGCCACGGTGCTCGCCGAGTAGATAGGTTGGGCTCGCCCCCTCGGGCGCGCTGTCGCATCGGTGACATGTGCCCGCCACCTGAACCTCTCTGCGTATTAGTGCGTAGAAGCTGGTGGAAGCGATCGGAAACATGACGAAGCGTGAGTAGAGACGATGCTGACCTGCTGAAGGTGCTCCACGCGGAGCACGGCGACGCGCTGTTCGCCCACACCCTGCGACTGACCGGCGGCGACCGCCAGCGA
Organism: Dactylosporangium sp. CA-233914; assembly: GCF_050942935.1. Classification (NCBI taxonomy): domain Bacteria; kingdom Bacillati; phylum Actinomycetota; class Actinomycetes; order Micromonosporales; family Micromonosporaceae; genus Dactylosporangium; species Dactylosporangium sp. CA-233914. The sequence goes on from NZ_CP192030.1 coordinate 450,083, forward strand.
GCCGAGGATCTCGTTCAGGAGACCCTGCTGCGGGCCTGGCAACACCCCGAAGCGCTCGACCCGGCCCGTGGCTCGGTCCGGGCGTGGCTCTTCACCACCGCACGCAATCTCGCGATCGACGCGTGGCGAAGACGCTCGGCCAGGGTGGGCGAGGTCATCACCGACCAGCTGCCGGAGACCCCGGTGGTGGTCGACGAGACCGAGCGCGCGGTCGAGTCCTGGGTGATCGCGGAGGCGCTCGCCCGGCTCTCCCGCCCGCACCGCGAGGTCCTGGTGGAGTGCTTCTACGAGGGCCGGTCCGTCGCCGAGGCGGCGGAGCGCCTGGGCGTGCCCGCCGGCACGGTCAAGTCGCGGACTTACTACGCACTGCGTTCGCTGAAGGTCGTCCTGGAGGAGTTGGGGGTGACGCAATGAGGTGTGAGCACCTCCATGACTCGGCCGTCTACGTGCTGGGGGCGTTGTCGCCGCCCGAGCACGAGGCATACGAGCGGCATCTCGCCGACTGTGCGCAGTGCCGAGCGGAGGTGGCGGGGTTCTCCGACCTGCCGGGCCTGCTGGGCCGGCTCGACCCGGAGATCGCCGCGCAGATCGCCCTGGCCGACGACGATCTCGCCGCCGGCGAATCTCCCGCGGGCGAGCGCTGGGCCGGGCCCACCGTCGCCCCTGACGCGCCGGCGCGCATCAATGGGAACGCCGTCGATCCTCTGCTGCCGCGGGTGCTCGACCGGGCGCAGAGCGCGCGGCGCAGCGCCCGCCGGCGCCGCCGCTGGCAGAGCGTCGGGACCGCGCTCGTGGCCGCCTGCCTGGGCGTCCTCGCGGTCATCGGCGTGCGCGCGGCCGGCGTCGGGCAGCCCGACTACGACGCCATGCGCGAGGTCGCGGCGACCGTGCCGGTCACGGCGTCGCTGGCCGTCTCGCCGGACCCCGAGGGCACGCTCGTGCGGATGAAGTGCGCCTACAAGGCGGGCCAGGGCGACGAGTACGCGAAGTGGACCTACAAGCTCGTCGTGGTGCCCAAGACCGGCGACCCCGAGGAGATCAACACCTGGAGCGCCCGCTCCGGCGACGAGATGCAGCTGACCGCGCACAGCCACATCGCGCGCGACAACATCCAGCGCATCGAGATCCGCAAGGGCGACGGCACCCCGTTGCTCGCGTTCGCCGCCTGACGGCGACCTCTACTCACTCACGCCGACCGGTGGCCGCTCCCGCGGGGCGGCCACCGCGTCCCTGGCGACCCGGGCCCGGCGCGCCGCCCGCAACGCGTCCCAGCTGAAGATCGCCAGCGCGCACCACACGATCGCGAACCCCGCCAGCCGCTCGGCCGGCATCGGCTCGGCGAACACCGCGACGCCGATCAGCAGCTGCAGCGTCGGCGTGAGGTACTGCAGAATCCCCAGCCCGGACAGCGGCACGCGGTTGGCCGCCTCCGCGAACAGCAGCAGCGGTACCGCGGTCAGCACACCGCTGCCCGCCAGCATCACCGAGTGCCACGCCGACCCACTGCCGAAGGTCGCCTGGTGCGTGCCGGTGAGCCACCCGGTGTACACGAGCGCGGGCAGCGTCAGAACGCCCGACTCCAGGAACAGCCCCTCGGCCGCGGGCAGCCCGAGCCGCTTCTTGACCAGCCCGTAGCAGCCGAAGGACGCGGCGAGCGTGAGCGCGATCCACGGCAGGTGCCCGTAGTTGACGCTGAGCACCACGACCGCGACGGCACCGATGCCGAGCGCGACCCACTGCAGGGCCCGCAGGCGCTCGCGCAGGACGAGCACGCCGAGCAGGATGACGAACAGGGGATTGATGAAGTACCCCAGCGAGGACTCCACCACCCGGTCGGTGTTGACCGCGAAGATGTACACGGCCCAGTTGACGGCGATGAGCACCGCGGCGACCGCGATCCCGCCCATCAGCCTGGGCTTGCGCACCAGCTCACCGACCCGCCGCCACCGCCGGATGACCGCGAGCACGAGCGCCATGCATACGAGCGACCACACGATCCGGTGGGCGAGCACCTCGACGGCCCCGGCGGGTCGCAGCGCGTGAAAGTACAGCGGAAAGACGCCCCACAGCACGTTGGCGGTGAGCGCGGAGATATAGCCACGGCGGAGCGAATCCACGCCCTACACCGTATGCCTTGCGGGTAAGGGGCAAGCGCCCAGCTCGCCCCTCACTCCGTAGTCTTCGTCACCGGCGCGCCACCGCTCACCGGTAGTCGCGATACCCCTGGTTGTTGCCGTAGCCCTGCTCGTATCCGTTGCCGTACTGCTGCCGGGGCGGCGGCTGCCGGCGGTCGTAGTCGTAGTCCCGGTCCCGCTTACGACTCTTGTCCTTGCCGTCGGGCACGAAGAAGTTGAGCAGCCAGCTGACCACGCCGATGAACAGCGCCCCCAGCACGGCCGTCGGGAAAAACTTGTCGACGTGGAACGGAAGCTCGAGCGCCTCGGCAATCTTGCTGGTGAGCAGCAGCAGGGCCCCGTTGACGACGAGCGAGATGAGCCCCAGCGTCAGCACGTACGCAAAGCACCCGATCGTCTTGATGATCGGCCGCAGCACCGCGTTGACCACACCGAAGATCGCCGCCACCGCGACGAGCGTGAGCACCTTCTTGCCGGTGTCACCCTCAACGGTGATCCCCGAGATCACCAACGTGGCCAACCAGACCGTGAACGCACTCACGGCGAGCCGGATGAGGATTCCCATGCTGGTGATCGTGCCACGCCCCCGCCAGTCCGGAACACCCCGCTATCACCCTTTAATCCGCGGTTAAGCTCCCCAAACCTCACCCCGAACGCCTCTACCACCCCACCCGGCCCCGCACCAACCCACTCCCGTCCGACCCCCAGGCGCCGGTTTTGGCCCGATTTCCGCCCGTTCGACGTCACGTCGACTGTTCTCAGCGGAGCTGAGGTTCGTGCTCGCCCGGCGGTTCAGGCCGGTTCTCGGTGCGGCTGCCGTTCGTGGCCGTTCGGCGGTCCAGGTCTGTTCTCGGTGGGCCCCGGGAGCGAAGGGTCAGCGAGTCGGGCCGCCGGTCAGCTGGAGCTCGATCGGTGTGGTCGAGATCTGTGTCCATCGGACCGTCTGGCGATTGATCACCACCCCGAGCATCTCCGGGCTGATCCGCGTCAGCCAGCCGCGCGAGTCGCCCAGCCCCAGCGCGTCCCCGGCCAGCGTCGCCTCGTGCGGCGACAGCGGCTGCAGCAGTGCCAGGTCGGACCGGGTCAGCAGATCGACGTCCGCGGTCGTCATGTCGTCGCGCAGGAACAGGACCGTGCGCCAGGCGCTCTCCGGGACGGGCACCGCGCGCCCCGGGATGGGGCCCACGTCCATCACCAGCAGCTGCGGCTGGGTGGCCGTGGCCGGCGGCGGGTCGGCCAGTCGCCCCGGCGGCACGACCGTCAGCGCCTCGGACGTGCCCAGCGCGCGCTGGAACGGCTGCCAATCGTGCGGCCGGGCCGACTGCACGACGACCCGGGCGCCCGTGGCCAGCGCCCGCAGGATCACCAGCTGCGCGCAGCGCATTCCCCCGATCAGCGCTGCCCGGGTCGGCTCGGCCCGGAACAGCCGAACGACCAGCGGCTCTCCGCGCCGGTTGACGCCCAGCATGACTCCCTCGCCCCCGACCATCGGCTCGGCCGCCGCCAGCCGGGGTGCGCCCACGCTGACCGCGCGCCCGCCCCCGAGCGCCAGCCCGTCGTGCCCGCTGACCAGCCCCGCGAGCATGGCGTCGTCGCTCGCCGCGCCCCCACCCAGCGGCAGCGTGGCAGCCAGCCCGTCCAACTGCGCCCCGTCCAGCCGCGTGACCTCGGCCTCGATGCCGGCCGCCAGTCGCCCCAGCGCCACGATCGCCTGCTCCAGCGCCGCCCCGGACGGCGCTGCCAGCCGCACAACCAGCTCAGCCCGCACCGCCAACCCGCCGTGCCCGCCTGAGCCGTGCCCGCCTGAGCCGTGCCCGCCGGCAGCGGTCGAGGCGTGGCCAGGGTCCCGCGGCGGGGACTGGGCGGCCAGCGACAGCGTGGTGACCGACGTGGGCAGGGTCAGCAGCCGGCTCATCAGCGGCCCCTGGTCCGGCCAGCGGTGGACCCGGAACGTCGCCTGGTGCAGGCCACCCACGCGGACGCCCCGCCACGTCTCGCGGAGCGGGTGGGTCGGGTCGTGCTGGGCGGCCTCAGCGACCGCTGCCAGGGCCGAGGCCGCCGACAGCGGGCGGGCCGGAAGGCCGGCCCCGGTGAGCAGGCGGCACGCGCGGCGCACGGCGACGATCAGCGACTGCTCCAGATCCGCCCGCCGGTAGCCGCCCGCGCGGCGGACGCGCACGGCGACCAGGACGCGCTGGTGGGCCAGGACGCGGCCGTCGGTGAGCTGGCGGTAGGACGTGGCGGACGGGGTCGCCGACGGTGCCGGGGCGGTCACGGCGCTGACCAGCAGCTGGACGCGCACCTCCGGCACGTCGCGGGCCGGCGCCGGCAGCAGTGCGCTCAGGGGTGGCAGGGCTGGCAGCGCCGTGCCCAGCAGACCGGACAGGTCGCCGACGCGCACGATCGCGGCCAGGCCGTCGGTGTCCTCCAGCACGCCCACGTCGGCGCCGTCGACGTCGAGCGTCGAGGTGGCGGAGCCGGGGCGGACCAGGGCGAGCAGGCCCGCGCCGCCGGCCCCGGTGGGCAGGCTCCGGCGGCGGCCGAGGTAGCGCACGCCGTCACCGAGCCAGCGGGTCAGCGGGCGCTGCCGCAGCCGGACGACCGCCAGGCCCAGGATCAGCAGGGCGAACGGGGCCGCCACGCCGAGCCAGACCGGGCCGACCGCCCACGCGGCGACCGCGATCGCGATCGCCACCTGCGCGAACACCAGTCGCGTCCGTGTCACCATATCGCCCCCCGCGAATGAAGTTGGCGGGCTTATCGTAGGGCGCCGGTACGACACTTTTGGGGGACGGATGGCGTCGCGGCAGGACCAGCTGCACTCGTACCAGTTCGTGGTTCAGCGGGTGGTCTCCGCCCTTGTCGTGCGCGACACCGACCCCGCCCGGCCGCCGTTTCGCCGGGTCGCGGGCGCGACGCTGGTCGGCGTGCTGCTCGCCGCGCTCGGTGTCGGTGGCGCGGCGGTCTTCGCGGCGCTGCGCCCTGGCAGTTCTGGCAAATGGCGCAACGACAAGGCGATCATCGTCGAGCAGGAGTCCGGAGCGCTGTACGTGTACCGCGACGAGGTCCTCCACCCCGTTCTCAACCAGGCGTCCGCGCTGCTCGTGCTCAACTCGGCCGGCGCGCCGACGGTCGTCGTGTCGCGATCGGCACTGGCCGGTGCGCCGCGCGGCGAGACGCTGGGCATTCCGGGCGCGCCGAGCTCGCTGCCAGCCGCGTCCGCGCTGCGCACGGGGGCATGGGCGGTGTGCTCCACGCCGGAGGGCTCGGCGCTGTTCGTGGGCGGGGGCCCCGCGGGCGGCACGCCGCTGGGGGACAGGGGGCTGCTGGTGACCGGGGCGGGCCAGCAGACGTACCTGCTGTGGCACGGCTACAAGCATCTCGTCCGGCAGCCGGGCACCACACTGCCGGCCCTGGTCTGGTCGGCCCGGCCGCAGGTGGCGGTGGCTCAGGCGCTGCTGCACGCCGTACCGTCGGGAACAGACCTCGTCACGCCCGCCGTTGCGGACCGGGGCAGGACCGTGCCGGCCGGAAAGATCGGCCAGCTCTACAGCGTGACGTCCGGCTCGCGCGCCGACGCGTTCCTGGTCACCGCCGACGGGCTCGCCTCGCTCACGCCCCTGCAGGCCCAGCTGCTGCTCGCGGCGCCCGAGACGCAGAGCGTGCAGGCCGGCGGCAAATTCCGGCCGCTGAGCCCCGCCGAGTTCTCCGCGCTGGTGCAGGGCCGCCAGGTCAAGCCGTTCGCTCCGGACCCCGGCGGCGACGGCGCGCTGCCGGCCTCACCGCCGGAGCTGCTCGACGTTCAGCCGCACGACGTGTGCACCGCCGGTGCCATCACGCTCGACCCGAAACTGCCCGACCTCGGGCACGCGCTGAAGACGGCCTCGGCCACCGCCGAGGGCGCGGTGCTCGCCGACCGGATCGTGGTCCCGCCGGGCACGGGCGCCCTGGCCCGGACCGAGACGGGAGTACTGACCCTGGTCACCGACCTCGGCCGGCGCCACACCGTTGCGGTGCCGGACGCGCTGGGTGCGCTGGGATACGGGGGGCGGGCGCCGGTTGACGTACCGAGTCGAATGGTGGCGCTGCTGCCCCCGGGCCCGGCGCTCGACCCCGCGGCGGCCCTGCAGCCCGTTCAGTAGTTGCTCAGCACCAGGTCGAAGCTGGCCCGGGCGGCGGCGCGCAGGTTGATGTCCCGCCGCGTGGCCATGCGGGTCACGCGGAATCCCGCGTAGATGGCCCGGGTCGCGTCGGTGTCGCTGTTCGTCATCGTCAGCAGCACCCCGCGCCGCGAGGCGTCGTGCATCTCGGCCGCCAGGCGCCGATGGTCGGCCTCCCGGAACTGCCCCGAGGTGTACCGCTTGAAGTCCGCGAAGCCGCCCTCCGGCAGATACGGAGGGTCGAGGAACACCCAGTCGCCCGCCGCCGCCTCGCGCAGCGCATCGGCGAAGTCGCACAGGCGGACATCGACTCCGGCGAGTGCCCGCGAGGCCTCGAGGAGCGTCTCGCGCCGATAGTACGGCCGGTCGTACGCCCCGTACGGAACGTTGAACGCCCCGTGGCGATTGACCCGCCAGAGTCCCCGGAACGCGGTCTTGTTGAGGTACACGACGCGGGCCGCGCGCTCGACGACCCCCAGCGTCACCGGGTCCTGGCACCGTACCCGCTGAAACTCCTCCGGCGTGTTCGCCATCGCGTCCAGGCGCGCCATCACCGCCTCCGGGTCGGCGGCGACGGCCTGGAAACAGGCGACGAGCTCGGGGTTGGCGTCCGACAGCACCGCCTTGGCCGGGCGCAGCTCGAAGAAGACCGCGGCGCTGCCCATGAAGGGCTCCCAGTATCGGCCCGTGAACGACGGAGCCGCCGCGACGAGCTGTGCCGCATAGCGCGTCTTGCCGCCCGCCCACTTGATGAACGACCGGCCCTCCGCCATGCCGGACATCCTAGAGGCGAAATGCCGGAAGTTATCCACAGGCGCGCATCGGGTCTGGTGGGGGATCGCTCAATGCCGATACGGTTCGCGGAAACGTCCACTAACGCAAACGGGGTGATCGCCGGTGGCGCAGACGACACAGGCCCAGCAAGCCGAGCTCAACTCGGCGGCGCAGCGGTTCGAGCAGGTCAACGGGGAACTGCAGAGCATGCTCAACACGCTGATGCGAGAACTGGAAGTGACCCGTGCGGGCTGGCAGGGCGCCGGCGGCCGCTCGTTCGAGCAGGTCAAACTCGCGTTCAAGAACGATCAGGACGTGCTCAACCGCAATCTGCTGGAGACGTCCGAGGGCCTGCGGACCGCGGGCCAGAACTACAGCGCCACTGACACCGAGGCGGCCGGCGCGATCCGGCGCACCGGCACCACCGACCTGTCCGCGCTCGGCTGACCCGGAGGACTCTCATGGACGACACGCTGGTAGTCGATTTCGGCGCGCTGGAGCACGCGACCCACTCCATCCAGACCGCGCTCAACACGCTGCACTCGCGCCTCGACGAGGTGTCACAGCTGGGCAAGCGCCTCACCGCCAATTGGCAGGGCGACGCCAAGGACGCCTACACGATCCGGCAGACGAATTGGGAGCGCGCGGGCACCGACCTGGCCGCGATGCTGCGCGACATCAAGGTGGGCGTCGAGCAGTCGATGCTTCGCTACCAGGAGACGGAGGCGCGCAACACGCATCTGTTCCCGGGCAGCGGCTGAGACTCCCTCTTCGGCGGCGTCTCCTTCCACTCGTGGCGAGCGGAAGGAGCGCCGCTGCGTCGTTCTAGGCGCCTTTGTCAAGTCCGAAATGTCAGGCGCAAGCGCCCGACATTTCGGACTTATCAGCATTTAGCGGTCTGAGGGAAGGTTGTGCCTTTGGTCGCTTTGGGCGAGGACTGCGGAATCTGCGGGTGATCGACTGGCGGGACGATAGCGGCGCGATGGTCCGTTTTACGGTGATTGAGGCAATGGTGGCGTGTGCGGTGGGGCTGGAGAGGCGTCGTGCTGGGCGTGGTCGAGTCGCTGAGGCATGACGTGAGGGCGTCCGGGTTCGGACCCGGGCGCCGTGAAGAGTGCGGGGCTGGACGGGGTCATGCCGGGCGCGTTGCGGCGTGCGCGGTCGGCGACGTTCAGGGTGGCCGCTGGAAGTCGGGTCGGAGCGGTGAGGGCCGCCATGGGGCGGGGGCTGTGTGGACTGCAGGGCGCCCTGGGGCGGGAGGGCGCGGTGTGGACTGCGGCGTGCGTCGCCGGACGGTGAGGGCGTCGGTGGAGGTGTGGTTGGGATGGTGGGAGCGCCGCGTGCTCTCGGTGAGCGCAGCCGGGCGGTGAGACACCGGTGGAGGCGCGGTCGGGCTGGTGAGGACACCGGTGGAGGTCCGCCGCGGCGGTGAGGGCGCCGGTGGACGGTGGTTGGGGGCGGGCGTGCACTGTGGCGCGTGGCTGGGCGGTCAGGGCACTGGTGGAGGTGCGGTTGGGGCGGTGAGGGCGCTGGTGGAGGTGCGGTTGGGCGGTCAGGGCGCCGGTGGAGGTGTGGGTGGGACGGTGAGGGCGGCGCGGGAGGTGTGGTCAGGTCGGGGGGCCGAAGGCTGGAGCTGTGTGGTCCGGGGGCGGAGCCGGGGCGGATGGGAGTTCGCGCAGGCCGGGGCGCCAGCTGCGGCGGCGGCCGCGGGGGAGTACCACCGCGATCAGCACGGCCAGCAGGACCGTGCCCAGGCCGGTCAGGCCGAGCAGCAGTGTCCGGCGTTCGGTCGCCGCCGCGCCGGCCGGGTTCGTGTCGTGGGCGGGCCCGGGCAGGGCGTGGGCGGGCGGGTTCGGTGAGGCGCCGGTGCGTTCGGTGAGGGCGCGATACGGATTGAGGACCCCGGCGCCGTAGCCCGGTCCCGCGCGGCCGCCGTCGGCGGTGGCGATGAGCTGGGCGGACACCTGGGCGGCGGAGAGTTCGGGGTGGTACTGGCGCAGGAGCGCGGCGGCGGCCGAGACGAACGGGGCGGCGAAGCTGGTGCCGTCCATCGTCGTCCGGCCGTCGGGTGTTGCCGTTGTCACAATCTGGGCGCCGGGGGCGACCAGGTCGACGTACGGGCCGGTCTGCGATGTCGGGACGCGGCGGCCGTCGGGGGCGATCGAGCCGACGCCGATCACGCCGTCGTAGGCGGCCGGGTACGGCGTCGGGTTGCCCCGCTCGGCGGCGTTGCCCACCGCGGCTACGACCACCACGTCGCTGGCCAGGGCGAAGTTGACGGCGTCGCGGACGACGGCGTCGTCGGAGTACGACACCAGGGAGAGGTTGATGACGCGGGCGTGGCGGGCGACGGCGTCGCGGATCGCGTTGGCCAGGCCCGCCGGGCTGCCCCGGCGGCCGGTCGGCGTGGCGTTTTCGGTCTCGGTCTGCTCGCTCACGCGCAGTGCCAGGATTGTCGCCGCCGGTGCCAGGCCGCGCAACGGCGACGCCGCGCTCGGGCGGGCGGCGATCACGCCGGCGACGCCCGTGCCGTGGCCGACGCAGTCCAGGATGGAGTTGCCGCCGTCGAGCTGGTCGGGGCCGGCCTGCACGGCACCCTGCAGCTGCGGGTTGCGCGCGTCGACGCCCGAGTCGATCACGGCCACGAGGATTCCGCGGCCGTCGGCAAGAGCGTTGAGCATTGTCTGGTCGTACCGCTGCTGCGTCCACGGCACCCCCGACGGCGCCGGCGCCGGCTGACGCGGCTGGTTCGGGCAGGTGGCGGGCGCCCGGGCGGCGGCGGGCGCCGCGACGAGGCATCCCGCGAGGGCTAGCAGGAGCGCCAAAGCGGACATCCCGTACCGGCGCGGCATGGCCATCATGCTAGGCACTCCGGCATCGATGGGCTGCCCCGCGAAGCGGCGCCTGTCAACCGTTCCGACCAGTCGGGACGTCGAATGGCTCGTACGGGTGCCGCGAATGAGACAGGCCTGTGAGGGGCGGGGCTTGGATCGCTATGCTGGCCGGAGCGCTTGCCCGCGTCGTACCCCTCGAAGTGCCGTGGCCGTATAGGTTAGGTTTCGGCGACGCGGCGGTTTCCGAGCCCGAAGAGGGGGTGGCCGTTGAGCGAGTGGGAGCCGGCCACCGAGGCCGAGGTCGCCATGCGTGACGCCCTGCGCGCAAACGACCAGGAGCAGTACTTTCGCATCCTGGCGCGCACGGACGTCCTGCTGCCGATCGCACCGGGCAGCACGGCCGGCGGCGAGGGCGGCTGGGGCACCTGGACCACCGAGGGCCGCACGCACGTGCTGGCCTTCACGTCGCCTGGCGCGCTGCAGGAGTGCCTGGCGGGCCATCCCGGCACCCATCGCCGGGTGCCGTTCCGTGACCTCGCCGGCATCTGGCCCAACGTCGACTGGTGGCTCGCCGTCAATCCCGGGCTGCCCATCGAGGGATACCTTCCGTCCTGGTTCGTGACCCAGATCAGCCGCGGCGACGTTCGGCTCCCCGGCCGCACCCTCGGCGCGCGGGCCCGCATGGAGCAGGCGAGCTCGCGGACTCGGGCGACCGCGCAGGTACCACTGCGAAGCGTGCCGAACCAGCCCGCGCCCACGCCGATCGAGCGCCAGCGGATGAAGGCGGAGCAGCAGCCCCCGCCGCCCTCCACCGTGCCGCCTCGGCGCGAGGTCCCGCCGCCCGATGTGGCGCCGCCCGGCGCGTTCCTCCCGACTCGCGCGGACCGTCCCGTGCACTTCGAGCGCTCGGCCGGCCGCCCCTTCACGCCACCGCCGCCCGCCCCGGCCCGCCCGACGCCGCCGGCCGAGAACGCACCGACCTCGGGCGCCCGCGGGCGCGCGTCGTTCCCGGGGCCCCCGTCGCGAGGGCTGTTCGACGAGTCCGACCGCGCCTCGCTGGACGTGCCCGGCGAGCGTGAGCTGTTCTCCGGCCTGGACCGGGGCCCGGGCAGCCGGGCCCCGAACGGTTCAGGGCTGCCGACGCGTCCGACCGGGGCCGAGTCCGGGCTGCCCGGACGGCCGAGCGGACTCCTTCCGTCCTCAGGTCTTCCCTCGCGCCCGCGCGGCGGCGAGTCCGGGCTGTCTTCGCGGCCCGGTGGTTCGGAGCCGGGGCTGCCCTCACGGCCCGCCAGTTCCGAGTCAGGTCTTCCGTCGCGGCCGGTTGGTTCGGAGTCGGGGTTGCCGTCTCGGCCCGTCGGTTCGGAGTCGGGGTTGCCGTCTCGGCCCGTCGGCTCGGGATCGGGTCTTCCGTCGCGGCCCGCCGGTTCCGAGTCCGGGCTGCCTTCGCGGGGCGCCGGTGGCGGCGAGGAGCAGGGGGATCCGCAGTACTGGCCTCGGCGTGAGCCCGCGCGCAGCCTCGGCGAGATCTACACCGAGCATGCCGAAGCGGTCATCCCGGCCGCCTGGCAGCCGCCCCCGGACCTCCCGGCGGCCTCGGGGTCGCCGTTGCCGACCCGGCAGCCGCAAGCCACACGCCCCGAGCCCGAGCCGCCGGCCGCGTACCATCCTGGCAGCCCGCTCCCGTCCCGCCCCGGCGCCGACGATCCCGCCGGGCTCCGTTCCGGCGGTCCGCTGCCGTCCCGACCCAGCAGCCAGCTGTCGCAGCGACCCGGCTCCGGGGACCGTTTCGGTGACGCCCGGCCGACTTCCGGTGGTGGGCTCCCGCAGCGGCCCGTTTCGGGCGACCCCCTGCCGTCGCGCCCCATCTCCGGAGAGGTGCTGCCGCCCCGGCCCGGGTTCGGCTACCAGGGGGATGTGCCGCCCAGCGAGGAGACGCAGCCGATCCGTCCGGCGTGGACGGGGTCCGCCGACGCACGACCCGGTCCCGCCCCCCGCAGCGGCGACGCGTTCCACTCCGGCGAGTCCCCCGCCGAGCCGTATGGCACCTACGGGTCGTCCGGCATCTATCCGGCGCCCCCGGTTTCGGGGGGTCCCGGCCAGGCCGGTGGTTCGGGGCTGTCGCCGGCCTCCGCGCCGCCCGTGACCTCCGCGCCACCCGCCGGGTCGCGGCCCGCATCCGCGCCGCCTGCGGCCTCCGGCTCGTCTTCGGTCTCCGGTTCCTTCGCGGTCCCGGGCTCGGCTGGGCCGTCCGTGGGCTCCGCGCCGCTCGGTGGCTTCGGCTCGCCGGTGACCTCTGCGCCGCCTGCTTCCGGATCGTCTTCTTCTTCCGCGCCACCCGAGGCTTCGGAGCCGGCGGCGTATGCGTCCGGGTCGCCTGCGGGCTCTGGTCCGGGGGTGTCGTATACGTCTGGGTTGCCGGCGGATTTGGGGCCGGGGGCTTCCGAGCCGTTGCCGTTCGACCGGCCGGTGTTCGATCGGCCTGGGCTCAGCCGGGTCGACATCGAGGACCCCGCGGGCGACGAGGCCGCGGCGGGCGGCCCGCAGCCGTCGGGCTCGCTGTTCGGGGATGTTGCGGCCGGGGCTCGCAGTGCCGGGTTCGGGCAGTCCGATCTCGACGATCATCCGTTCTTCGCCGCCGAGCCCGGGGTTCCCGCGGAGCGGCCGGGTGACGAGCGCGGGCTGTTCGCACCACGGGACGAGCCGCCGTCCTCGTCTTCGGGCTGGGCGAACGGTCAAAGGTCCGAACCAGTTGCGCCGCCAGCCACGTCCTGGCCTGAAACGCCGACCCCGTCGGCAGCTGGCTGGTCGGACGAGCCGGTGTCGGGTGCGTCGGCGTCGGCCGACGGTGACCTGGGCGCGGGCTGGCCGGGTGCGTCAACGTCGTTGGCCGCTGGTGGTTGGTCAGATACGTCGGCGCCGGGTGCCTCGGGTGACGCTGGACCAGGCACGTTGGCCGCGGGTTGGTCGGGTGCGTCGGGTGATGCTGGACCGGGCGCGTCGGATGTGGGCTGGTCGGGTGCGTCAGCTTCGAGTGCGTCGGGTGATGCTGGGCCAGGCATGTCGGCCGCGGGTTGGTCGGGTGATGCTGGACCGGGCGCGTCGGATGTGGGCTGGTCGGGTGCGTCGACTTCTGGTGAGGGCGGGTCGGTCGCGGGCTGGTCGGGTGCGTCGGCTGGGACTGGGAGTTGGAGCGGTCAGCAGGAGGCGGAGGCGTCTGCCGGCGGGCAAAGGTCCGAACCTGTTGCCGAGGCGTCGGGGTCGTTCTTCAGTGGGCGGGCTGAGGTACAGTCGCCGCTTTTCCAGGAGCGCGCCGAGCCGCAGTCCTTCTTCGGCGGTCAAGCGCCCGCGGAGCAGCAGGCGCGCGACGACGATCAGCGGCCGTTCTTCGACGACGAGCCGGAGCCGCGGCCGTTCAACGCGTTCGCGGAGTCGCCGGCGGATGACGAACCGCCGATTCGGGACCCGTACGCGGCGCTTGCCGAGCTTCGCTCCGAGCCGGATCCCGACGAGCCTTCGCAGCTGTCGTTCGCCTCCGGGATGGATGCGTTCGCATCGGGCACGGCGTCGCCGGGCGAGGACGCGCGCCCGTACGGGGAGTCCGAGACGACCGGAGCTTGGTCTGAGACGTCTTCGGCGGGGGACGGCTCGCGGCCGTTCGCCGGGGCCGAGAAGGAGAACACCGGGTCGTTCTTCCTGCCTGGGCCGGGCCGGGACGCCGAGAGCCGGTCCGACGCCGAGCCGTCGCCCGCGCTGCGGTCCTTCTTCGAGGACGGGGCCGCCGAGCGGCCGGACTTCCAGCAGGCCGCACAGGACTTCCAGCCGGGCGCCGCGGATAGCGCCGGCCCGGAGCCGGAGCGGGATCTCCAGGCCGGTTACGACGCTGTGGCCTCGGACAGCGAGTTCCGGAGCGGGTTCACCGGGACCGGGTACGACAGCACCGCGCGCGAGGCGGGTCAGGGCGAAGCCGCGGTGGTGGGGGCGTTCTCGTGGGAGTACACCCGCGAAGAACCCGAAACCGCGACGACCTATCACGTCGAGTCGCCGCGCGAGCCCACCGCGGAGCCGGTGTACGAGCCGGAGATCGTCGAGGCGGCGCCGGTACGGCTGCATGAGGAGATCGTCGACGCGGAGGTCGTGGCGTCGGCGGTGCGCGGGGCCAAGGCCGCGGAGAGCGAGTTCGTGCCGGCCAACACCGTCGAGCGGGACCTCGCCGAGGCGGTGCAGGCCAACAACACGGACCGGTTCCTCTCGACGCTGCTGCTGGCCAAGGTGCTGATCCCGTTCTGGACCGGGGACGGGCCGGTGGAGCCGGCGAAGTGGCGCACCGAGCACATGAACGGGCTGCCGCACCTGGTCGCGTTCAGCTCGCAGGAGCTGATGACCCAGCGTCTCGGTGACGAAGCGCAGGGTAGCTGGATCAAGTTCACGCGCCTGATCCGTAACTGGCCGCCCGGCGACCAGCTCGCGTTCGCGATCAACCCGGAGTCGCCGGCCGGTGCGGTACTGCCCGGCGCCGAGGTCGTGCAGCTGGCGACCTGGGCGACCGAGATGGGGCTCGGCGTCGACGACCCCGACGAGCAGCCCGTCGCCGAGGCGCCTGCGCCGGAGAAGCGGCCCGCGTTCGAGCCGCCGGGATCCGGCCGCGAGCAGGTCATGCAGAAGCCGATCTCGCCCGAGCAGCTCTCGCACTACCTGGAGCGCAACTACGACCGCGTCTCCGGGTTCGTGCACCGCGCCGGCGAGGTCGGGCACCTCGAGACCCCCGAGCAGCTGTACAACGCGCTCGGTCTCAACTACGCAGGGTCGTCGTTCAAGCCGGATGCCGAGGAGGCGTACGTCCTGCGCTGGATCGCCTACCGCGGCGACCTGTACCGGATTCCCTACGGCGGGTCGTCGCTCGATGCGATGCGCGCCATGGAGGGCTGGGTCATTGAGCGCCCGCCGTTCCGCGGCAACGGCTTCGCCCCGAGCGAGACCAGCGACGTCATCGCGGAGTTCAAGGTCGACAGCGCCCGGCTGCCGCACCACGCCGAGCTGTGGCGCGTGCGCCGTGACGGCCGCCAGGACCTCATCGCCCGCCTCGACGCCGACGGTCCCGCCTGGCGGAGGGTGTGACGGTGTGATACGTGACGGTTACGCGGCGCGATGGCGTGGTGCCGAGTACGAGGCCAGCCCCGACGGCGATGACGTGCGCCTGTACCGCCCGGACGCGAGCCAGGGCTTCGAGGAGGTTCGCCCGGGGCGGTACCGTCGCATCGTTCCCCGCGGCGAGGTCGACGACCTGGTGTACGTCCGGACCACCTGCTTCTGGCGCGAACAGCCGTTCATCGTCCTGGGTGAGCACGAGGGCTGGCTGCGCGTCGAGTACACCGGCGGGCGCGCCCCGCTCGCCGCCGAGCTCGGCCTCGAGGAGTTCGACTACGGCGTGTACCAGGGCTGGGCGCCCCGGGCCGAGGTCAGCGAGCTGCGCGAATACCGGGTGTAGGGTCAGCCGGCCTTCGCCCAGCGGATGATCTCCCCGGCGACGATGTCAGGCTGCTCGACGTGCGGGAAGTGGGCCACGTTGGGCAGCAGTCGCCACTCGTACTCGGCCAGGACATAGCGCCCGGAGCCCTGCGCCGTGCGCGGCAGGACCGCCGGGTCGAGCGCCCCGTGCAGCTGGAGCGTCGGCGCGGTCACCGGCTGCTGCAGCAGCTTCACGAAGCGGTACCCCTGCAGCCGCAGCGCCGATCGAACCGCCCAGCGGTAGGTCTCCATGGCGCAGAATGCCGCCTGCGGGATCTGCATCGCGGAGCGGCAGCACGCTTCGTACTCGCGGTACGACTCCTGAGAGGTCCACTCGGGGGACCCCCACCGCCGCAGATAGTCACCGACCAGTGCCGCATCGTGCCGGGTGAGCATGTGCTCGAACCGTGGCACCTGGAACCGCAGCACCGGCTTGGCCGCGGCCAGCTGCCCGCGCGGGTCGGTCGCGAGCCCGGCTCGCAGCCGTAGCGGATGCGCCGCACCCAGGACGACCAGGCGCCGGACCATCTTCGGGTGGAACGCGGCGGTCGCCCAGCCGATCATCCCGCCGTATCCGGCACCGACCAGGATCGCGCTGCGCTCGCCGAGCGCGCGGATGAGCCCGGCGACGTCGCCGGCCATCGTGTACCCATCGTAGCCGCGCGGTGGCTTGTCGCTCGCCCCGTATCCGCGCAGGTCGACGGCGACGGCCCGGAACCCGGCGTTGGCCAGGGCCGGGAGCTGGTTGTGCCAGGCATACCAGAACTCCGGGAACCCGTGCAGGAACAGCACCAGCGGTCCGGTGCCCGCCTCGACCACGTGAAAGCGCGTGCCGTTGGCGCTGACGAATCGGTGCGACCACGGCCCGTCGATCATGACGCACGTGTCGTCAACCGAGGGGTTCATGTCGCTCAGCGTAGGGCCAAGCCGGTCGAAATCACGCCAGGTAACCGGATAGCGTTCGGTGCATGCCCTCTCCGCTGCCGCTGATCGTCGCTTCCGGCACGCCCCGTGACTGCGGAATTGCATATGGTACCGGTGCCGCCGAAGCGATCGCCGCGAACACCGACAACTACCTGGCCCGCTTCGCCGCCGTGGGCATCGACCGCGAGCGGACTCGAACCTACGGAATGTCGTTCCGGGCCGCGTCGCACCGCTACGCCCCGCGCGTCGCCGAGATGCTCGACGGCGTCGCCGAGGGCTCCGGGGTGCCGGTGGCCGAGATCTACGCCCTGAACGGCCGCACGGAGCTGATCTACAGCGACCCCCGGCGCGCGCCCGGCGAGTGCACCGCGCTCGGGGTGCTCGGGCAGCGCACGGCGAGCGGGCACACGCTGCTGGCCCAGAACTGGGACTGGCACCCCGACCAGCGGGCGTACGCGCTGCTGCTCGACACCCGCGACGAGCGCGGCCGGCGGGTGCTGGCGCTGACCGAGGCCGGCATGCTCGCCAAGGCCGGGATCAACGACGCCGGTCTCGGGGTCTGCGTCAACATGCTCGGGACCGTGCGCGATCGGCGGGACGGCGGCGCGCCGTACCACGTGCTGCTGCGAGCCGCCCTCGAGGCGCCGCACCTCGGGGCCGCGATCAAGGCCGTCTGCTCCACCCCGCGTGGCACCAGCATCAACCTGCTCATCGGGCAGGCGTTCGGAGCGGGCACGCCGGGCGAGGTGATCGATCTCGAGGTCGGGCCCGACGACGTCGGATTCCTGCACCCGGTCGACGGGGTCGTCACGCACGCGAATCACTTCGAGACGGCGGCGCTGGCCGGTGTGGACACGCTCAAGGGGATCGGCGGCTCGTCGTACTTCCGGGCCGCGCGGGCCCGGCGGCTGCTCGGCGGCGGAGTCATCGACGAGGAGAAGATCCAGGCGGTGCTGCGGGACCATGGCGGGTGGCCGCTGTCGATCTGCCGGCACGACGAGCAGGGCGCGGCCGACGACGATCGAACCGAGTCGCTCTACTCGCTGGTGCTCGATCTCGACGAGCGGCGGATGTCGATCGCCGCGGGGCCGCCGTGTGGTGCCGTCGGGTACCACCACATTCAGCTGGACGAATAGCCACGAATCGGGCCCGGCAAGAGTTGCAACGGTGCCTTAAATGTATCTGTGTGAACGTCTCGTCAAGAACCCTGTTGTTACAAGTGTTTCAGCAGGTCAAGGACGGAATTCCAGAGCGTGACGCGGTGCCGGTGACCTTGGGTCACCGGCATTGTCTTAAGTCTCGATCAGAGCACTTCAGTCGTGGGTTGAACGGGTCCTGAGCAGCCACTACCTTCCGCTAACGACGAACGCGTGCCCCAAATCTCTGATCGGGACCTGTAGATGAACGAGCGTTACGACCCGTACTACGAGTCCGGCTACGAGGACCAGACCGGTCGATACGGCCGGCCGGGCTACGGCTCGATGCGGGCCGACCGCGGGGGCTCCGGCCCGCACTTCTACGACCCGAACGCGATGCCCCGCAGCCGCGGCGGCCTGCCCGACATCGACGACCCCGAGGACTACGACGACGAGCCGTCCAAGTGGCGCCGGCGCGCCGCGATGGTCGCGATCGGCGGCGGCGCGGCCGCGCTGATCGGCGGCGGCGCGTACGCCGTGACGCAGTTCTTCGGCAAGGGCACGCAGCCGGCCGGCTCGGACTCGGCGGCGACGGCCGACGCGGTCGCGGACACGACCGGCCCGGCGTACGTCGACCAGAACCAGAGCCTCATGAACGGCAACGCCGGCCTGGGCATCCGCAAGAACACGCCGACGTCCGGCTCGTCGTTCGGCACCCCGGCCGACGCCGCCAAGAGCGCGGTCGTCAAGGCCAACACGGTGCTGCCGAAGAAGGACCCGGTCCGCCACCTCGCCAGCCGGCTCACGTTCGGGCCCAACACCAAGGTCATCGGCGACATCAACAAGCTGGGCATCAACGCCTGGATCGACAAGCAGCTCAAGCCCGAGACGATCCCGCTGACCCGGGGCGAGCAGAAGGCGGACTCCGAGCTCGTCACCTATGCGATGTCGTACGACCAGCTCAAGACCCAGCGCGCCGACCTGGACAAGAAGGGCATCCACGCGGACGACCAGAACGTCCGGTACACGATTGCCAAGCAGCTCTTCTCGGACCGCCAGCTCTTCGAGATGATGTGCGACTTCTTCAACGACTATCTGCACGTCGCGGCGTTTCACGACGGCAACGAGCTGACCCGCGCGAGCTTCGACCGCGACGTCATTCGCAAGCACGCGCTCGGCAACTACGTCGACATGTTCGTCGCGGCGAACAAGCACCCGGCGCTGCTGCGCTACCTCGACCAGCAGGACTCGACCAAGAACCAGATCAACGAGAACCTGGCCCGCGAGAACCTCGAGCTGTACACGGTCGGCGCGTTCAACGGCTACAACGAGACCGACGTGCGCCAGGCCGCCATGCTGCAGACCGGGCGCAGCATCCGCGACAACCAGTACGTGTACCGGCCCGAGCAGCACTACGTCGGGCCCGTGAAGATCATGGGCTTCGCGCACCCGAACGGCGACGCCGCCGGGGGAGAGGCCGTGCAGGAGGCGTACTTCCGGTATCTCGCCCTGCACCCGAACACCGCCCGTTACATGGCGCAGAACCTCGCCACGCGGTTCGTCTCCGACGTGCCGCCGAAGACGCTCGTCGACGCGATGGCCAAGACGTACGTCGACAAGAAGAGCAACATCCCCGCGGTGCTCGTGACGATGCTGTCGCGGACGGAGTTCTGGGAGTCCGTCGGGCAGAAGGTGCGCCGGCCGGGCGAGTACCTGACCGCCACGTACCGTGCGCTGGAGATCGGCGCCGACGCCCCGACCACGTTCACGTCCAACAACACGAACATGAGCCCGATGGTGCAGGGCCTCGGCGACATCATGCGCAAGCTCGAGGAGTTCGGACACTCGCCGATGGAGCTGCCGACGCCGAACGGCTACGCGGACGTCTACGTCGCCTGGACCTCGGCCGGCACCATGGTCAACCAGTGGAACGACGCGTACACCGCGGTCACCGGCGGCCGGCGCCAGTTCACCTGGAGCAAGCCCGAGGCGCTCATCGCCAACCCGCCGAACACCGCCGGCGCCTACCTCGACGCGCTCACCAAGAAGCTCATCAACGTGACGCTCGACAACGATCGCAAGAACGCGATCCTGCACATCGTCAGCCCGACGATGACCGCCTCCACCCCGGTGGACGCCACGTTCAACGGCGGCATCGCGGCGGTCGTGCGTGCGATCTTCGCCACTCCCCATCACCACCTCCGGTAGGCGGCACATCATGGAGAAGCCAGTGCGGAAGCAGAACTCGCTCCATCCGGAGGTCCCCGACCTGCTCCGGCTCGGCCCCAACCGCTTCGAGGCGGCGCTGCGGGCCGAGGCCGTGGCGGTGAAGGAAGAGCAGAAGAGCGTCCGGAATTCGTACCTCGAGTTCGCCCGTCAGGAGGACGAGCAGGAGGAGGGCAAGGGCGTCACCCGGCGCCGCTTCGTCGTCGGGGCGGCCGCCACCACGACGGCGCTCGCGACCAGCCAGTTCCTCACCACGCAGGCGTCGTTCGCGGCGACCCCGACCGGCACGCTCATCCACGTGTTCCTCTACGGCGGCGCCGACGCGCTGAGCCTGTTCGCGCCGATGAACGACGCGACGCTGAACCGGGTCCGGCCGAGCTTCACGCTGCCGGCGAGCACGTCGATCGCGCTCGAGCGCGGGTTCGGGCTCAACGAGGCGTTCGCGCCGCTGAAGAAGTACCTCGACGCGGGCCAGCTCGCCTTCGTCCCAGCCGTGAGTGACCGCCGCCTCGACCGCAGCCACTTCGCCGCGACCGACGTCTGCCAGCTCGGCGGGTTGCCGGCCGAGACGGGCGGCATGGGGTGGCTGACGAATCTGGCCGACAAGCTCGGCCCCGGCACCGCGTTCCGCGCCGTCGGCATCGGCTCGACCCTGCCCCGCTCGCTGGTCGGCGGCGGCGGGGCCCTCGCGCTCAACAGCGTCGCGTCGCTCAACGTCAACGGCGACGGCAAGTTCAAGCAGCCGACTGTGGATGCGATCAAGACCCTGTTCACCGGCGTCAACCACCCGATCGAGGCTCCGGTGCGGGCCGGCATCGACGCGCTGCAGCTGGCGAGCAAGCTGGCGCAGGAGGGCTACACGCCGGCGAACAGCGTGAAGTACACCGGCGTCGGCAACGCCTTCCGCGAGCTCGCGCAGCTGATCAAGGGCGGAGCCAACGTGCGCATCGCCACCGTCGGCATGGGCGGCTGGGACACCCACGAGAACCAGGGCACCCGCGGCGGTTACCTCGCTCAGCGCTTCGGCGAGCTCGCCACCGGCATGGCCGCGTTCTTCGACGACCTCGGCCCGGACCTGTCCTCGAACGTCACCGTGATGGTCTCCAGCGAGTTCGGCCGCCGCGTCGCCGAGAACGGCGGCGGCACCGACCACGGCCACGGCGGCGGTGTGATCGTCCTGTCCGGCAAGAAGCTCGCCGGCAAGGTGCTGGGCAACTGGACCGGCTTCGACACCCTGGTCAACGGCGATCTGCCCGAGATGAACAACATGTTCTCGGTCTTCGGCTCCGTCGCGCAGGGCCGCTTCGGCCTGACCGACGCCGAGGTCGGCCAGATCTTCCCGCGTCAGACCTACACCCCGGTGAAGATCTACGCGTAGCTCCACCTACGCGTAGCGGGGGCGGCCCCGGTCCCGGGGGCCGCCCCTCTTTGCGTGCTCAGTCCTCGGACTTGCCCGACTGCAGGCCGGAGGAGATGAGGTCCATCACCGTGGAGTCCTGCAGCGTGGTGACGTCGCCCAGGCTGCGGTTCTCGGCGACGTCGCGCAGCAACCGGCGCATGATCTTGCCCGACCGGGTCTTGGGCAGCTCCGCCACGAGCATGATCTGGCGGGGCTTGGCGATCGGGCCGAGGGTCTTCGCGACGTGGTTGCGCAGCTCCTGGATCAGGGCCTCGCCCGCCTCGCCCTCGGTCTCCACGCCGCCGCGCGGGATGGTGAACGCGACGATCGCCTGGCCGGTGGTGGGGTCGGTGGCGCCCACGACCGCGGCCTCGGCCACCTTCGGGTGGCTCACCAGCGCCGACTCGACCTCGGTGGTGGAGATGTTGTGGCCCGAGACGAGCATGACGTCGTCGACCCGGCCCAGCAGCCACAGGTCGCCGTCGTCGTCCTTCTTGGCGCCGTCACCGGCGAAATACATCCCCTCGAAGCGCGACCAGTAGGTCTCCTTGAACCGCTCGTCGTCGCCCCAGATCGTGCGCAGCATCGACGGCCACGGCTCGCGCAGGACCAGGTAGCCACCGCCGCCGTTGGGCACCGAGTTGGCCTGGTCGTCCACGACATCGGCGGAGATGCCGGGCAGGGGCCGCATGGCGCTGCCGGGCTTGGCGGCGGTGACGCCGGGCAGCGGGGAGATCATGATCGCGCCGGTCTCGGTCTGCCACCAGGTGTCCACGATCGGGCAGCGGTCGCCGCCGATGTTCTCGCGATACCACATCCAGGCCTCGGGGTTGATCGGCTCACCGACCGAGCCCAGCAGGCGCAGCGACGACAGGTCGAAGCCCTTGGGGATGTCATCGCCCCACTTCATGAACGTGCGGATCGCGGTGGGCGCGGTGTAGAGGATCGTGACCTTGTACTTCTCGACGATCTCCCAGAACCGCCCGCGGTGCGGGGTGTCGGGCGTCCCCTCATACATGACCTGGGTGGCGCCGTTGGACAGCGGCCCGTAGACGATGTAGCTGTGCCCGGTGACCCAGCCGATGTCGGCGGTGCACCAGTAGACGTCGCTGTCGGGCTTGAGGTCGAACACGGAGTGGTGGGTGAAGCTGGCCTGGGTGAGGTAGCCACCCGTGGTGTGCAGGATGCCCTTCGGCTTCGCCGTGGTGCCGGAGGTGTAGAGGATGAACAGCGGCTGCTCGGCGTCGAACGGCTGGGCGGTGTGCTCGGCCGAGGCGGTCTCCACGGTCTCGTGCCACCACAGGTCGCGCTCGGCGTTCCACTCGACGTCCTGGCCGGTGCGGCGGACGACGAGCACCTTCTCGATGTTGGGCGTGCGGGCCACGGCCTCGTCGACGATGCTCTTGAGGCCGCTGGGCTTGCCGCGGCGGAAGCCGCCGTCGGCGGTGATGACGATCTTGGCGCTGGCGTCGTCGATGCGGCCGCTGAGCGCGTCGGCGGAGAAGCCGCCGAAGACCACCGAGTGCGTGGCGCCGATGCGGGCGCAGGCGAGCATCGCGACCGCGGCCTCGGGGATCATCGGCAGGTAGATCGCGACCCGATCGCCGGCGACGACGCCGAGGTCGGTGAGGGCGTTGGCGGCCTGGCAGACGGAGCGGTGCAGGTCGGCGTAGGTGATCGTGCGGGTGTCCCCGGGCTCGCCCTCGAAGTGGATGGCGACCTTGTCACCGCGGCCGGCCTCGATGTGCCGGTCGAGGCAGTTGTAGGCGACGTTGAGCTGTCCGCCCACGAACCACTTCGCGAACGGCGGGTTGGACCAGTCCAGCACTTGGTCCCACTCCTTGGCCCAGCTCAGCCGGCGGGCCTGCTGCTCCCAGAACGCCAGGCGGTCGGCACGGGCCTCGGCATAGGCGCCCTCGGTGAGGTTGGCGGCGGCGGCGAACTCGGCAGGGGGCGGGAACTGCCGTGTCTCGTTGAGAAGGTTTTCCAAGGTTTCGCTCATCGGTGACGGCTCCTCGATGTGGTCCAAGCTCTCGCAATGAGGCTAGTTCGGGGGTACGACAGAAAAGAAGCGGCCCTTTCTTTAAACCTTGTTCACAGTAGTGGCACGATACCGTCTGAGGGTGCCGTCCGATCCGCTCGCACCGCTGCTTGACCTCGCCGACGTCAGGCCCGCCCTCGATCAGGCCCGCGCGGCCGTCGACGCCGCCATGCGCCACCGTGCCCTGCGCCGCTCCGGCGGCCCGGTCGCCGCCGAGGTGGCCCTGCGCACCTCCGTGGCCAGCGCCGCCCTGGACACCCACGGTTTCGACCTGGAGGGCGTGCGAGCGGGTGTGGTCACCGACCCCGTGGTCCACGGCGCGCTGCGCGTCACGGCGGCCCTGGACGGGCTGACGGGCACCTGGCCGAAGGCGCCGCGGCAGGTGCTGGCGAAGCTGCACACGCTGGCGGCCCGGGACGTGCTCGGGCCGGGCGAGCTGGGCCGGCCGGTCGCCGCCGGGGTCGTGCCGCGGCTGGACGCGCTCGCCGCGCTGGTCGCCGGGGGCACGAGCGTCCCTGTGCTGTTGCAGGCGGCGGTCGTGCACGGTGAGTTGCTGGCGCTGAAGGCCTTCGCCGGACCCAACGGGGTCGTCGCCCGCGCCGCGGCGCGCTTGACCCTGCTGGCTGGGGGCCTGGACCCGCGGGGGCTGCTGGCGATGGACGTGGGGCACCGCAGCCGTGAGCCGGAGTATGTCGGGTCCGCGGGCGCCTTCGCCACCGGCACGCCCGACGGCATCCGCTCCTGGCTGCGGCACTACGCGGCCGCCGCCGAGCGGGCCGCCGAGGAACTCGTCGAGATCTGCGAGAAGGCCGCGGCCTGAGCCGCGGCGCTTCCCTTGTCAACCGTTGCTGCGGGCGCGGGCCGCCTTGACCACGTTGACGATCAGCAAGATCGGCACGATGAAGACGTACCAGATGACGTAGACCGTGTCCGGCTCGCCGATCAGCAGATACAGGCCGTAGACGATGAAGGCCAGGCCGATCGCGATATTCAGCACGCGCTGGCCGACCGAGTTCAGGCCGAAGCCGACGGCGCCGATCACGAGGGCGATCAGGCCGCTGAGGCCGAGCAGGCCGATGTAGGCCAACTCCTGGCCAGCGCTGATCTCGCCAAGAGCAGCGTTCATTGAGGTGCCTCCGGGGGATGGAAAGGGGGGAAGTGCTGCGACAGCGTAGATCGCAAAACCAAATCCATGTGCCCCGTTTATCGGCCCCGGGAACAGTGAACGGCGCCTCGGTTGCGGAGGCGCCGTCACACACGTCCTACCGGGTTACCAGGCGTGCACCTCAAGTCCGTTGGCAGCGGTCCTTGCGAATCCGCTGTAACGCGCCTTATCGCGGCTGGTCGCTCGTGGGTGCCCGGCGGCCGTGCACGAGATCATCGGGCTTGCGACCCGTGTGATCTCGCTCTTCTTCTTTTCTACGCCGCGCTCATCACGATCGGAAGGGTCGCCCCGAAGAAAGTGACTGGTGGGGCTCAGGTGGCGGGCGCGGCGGTGAGCCGGGCGGATCGGGCCTTGCGGTATTTGCTCCAGATCGCGAAGCCGATGGCGACCACGGCGCCGAGCCCGATCGCGGCCGCGGCCACCGGCACCGCCGGCCGCTCGCGCAGGCGCCGGCTCAGCGGGATCGGGTGGCGGAAGTCGAGCATCGGCCAGCCCCGCTCGACCGCGATGCGCCGCAGCCCGCGGTCGGGGTTGACCGCGGTCGGGTGCCCGACGAGGCTGAGCAGCCCGGCGTCGGTGACGGAGTCGGAATACGCATAGGACGCCGCCAGGTCGTAGTCGCGCTCGACGGCGAGCTCCTTGACCGCCACGACCTTGTTGGGGCCGGCGGCGTAGAAGTCGATCTCGCCGGTGTAGCAGCCGTCCTCGCCGACGTTCATGCGCGTGGCGATGATGTCGGTGATGCCGAGCTGCTCGCCGATCGGCCGGACCATCTCGTCGCCGGAGGTGGAGACGAGCACGACGTCGCGGCCGGCCGCGCGGTGCTCCTCGATCAGCGCCGCGGCCTCGGCGTAGATATACGGGTTGATCAGCTCGTCCAGCGTCTCCCGCACGATCTGGCGGACCTGCTCGGCGCGCCAGCCCTTGACGAGCGCGGCGAGATAGTCTCTGGTGCGGGCCATCGTCTGCTCGTCCGAGCCGCCGCCGACCCGGAAGATCAGCTGCGCGTAGGCGCCCTTGATGACGTCACGGCGGCTGATCAGGCCGTCACGATAGAACGGTCGACCGAAGGCCAAGGCGCTTGACTTGGCGATCACCGTTTTGTCCAGGTCGAAAAACGCGGCGCTACGCCCCACGGCGGGCAAGTGTAGCGTCGCGGAGGGCTCCGTGGAGCCCCGAGTTGACCAAAGACAGTCCAAAGGCCGACTGGATCACGCTGGGCTCGTGGGCGATCACGCCTCGGTTGCTCAAAACTGAAATATTGATTGGCGTCCTGGGCGTGTTGCGGGCCGGTCCTACTCGACGTATGGCGGTCGACTCAGGCATGCTTATGTTTGCGACGCGGTTTCATGTCGGCGAGACGGAGACCCGTTATTGACCCTCGGCGGTTGCACCCCCCGTGACCGCTGAGCGGGTTCGGCTCGACCCCCCCGGAGCCGAACCCCCGGCGACCCCCGTCACCCCCCGGCGGGGGTCGTCCCCTCTTCTCCGCAGTTTTCCGCGCAGGTTGCCACATGGCCTTTCCGGTGGTGGCGCGGCTTTCGCCGCTAACCGTGCTGGTTAGCCAGCATTGACGCCCGATGCTCTCTTGAGCGTTCACCGTTCTTGGGTGCCCGGCCTACTTCTTTTTATTCAGTACCCCGCGAAGCCTACGCCCGTCCTGGCCCGATTTGTCGCGGTTTCCATAGCAGATCCACTTCGGATCCGACAGTTATCCACAAGCGGTCCGTTATCCACAGATCCGGCCTCGGAGGCGGGCCGTCGGCCGGCGGATGGCGTCAGGGTGAGCGCAGTTGTCGAACCGCTCATGACCGTGGAGCCATCCCGTGCACCGACCATTGCTCGTCTCCGACGATCCCGCGCTGCTCGACCAGGTCATCGACCTCGCCGCCAGGCACGCGCTCGAAATCGACGTTGCCCCCAGCCCGGACGCCGCCCGCCCCCGATACCCCTCCGCGCCACTGGTCCTCATCGGCGACGAGGCCGCCCCGGCGTGCGCCCAGGCCGGACTGCCCGGCCGCCCCGGCGTCGTGCTGGTCAGCCGCGGCCACGGGATGGCCCGGCTCACGCTGCTCGCCGAGGAGGTCGGCGCCGAGCGCGTGGTGCGCTTCCCCGACGGCGTCGGCTACCTCGCCGAGGAGTTGCGCCGCCTCGCCGCCGGCATCGCGGTCGCCGCCGCCGAGCCCGCCCGCGTCCTGGCCGTCGTCGGCGGCCGTGGCGGCGCCGGGGCGACCGTCCTCGCCGCCGGCCTGACCGTCACCGCCGGCCTGCTCGGGCTGCGCTCCCTACTCGTCGACGCCGACCCGCTCGGCGGCGGCGCCGACCTCGTCCTGGGCTGGGAGAACATCGCCGGCCTGCGCTGGCGGGCGCTGTCGGCCACCAGCGGCGCCATCGACCCGCCCGCCCTGGTCGGCGCCCTGCCCAGCCGGGGCGACGTCGCCGTGCTCTCCTGTGGCCGCGGCCCCTCGGTCGCCGGCGAGGCCGCGGGCCTGCCGGCCGAGGCGATGGCCAGCGCACTGGACGCCGGCCGCCGCGGCTGCGACCTGGTCGTCGCCGACCTGCCGCGCCGCCTCGACGAGGCCGCCGTCCTCGCGCTGCGGGCCGCCGACCGCGTCCTGCTCGTCGTCCCCGCCGAACTGCGCGCCTGCGTCGCCGCCGGCCGCGTCGCCGAGACCCTCGCCCCGCACACCGACGCGCTCCACGTCGTCGTGCGCGGCCCGGCCCCGGGCAGCCTGCGCGCCAAGCACGTCGCCCGCTCGCTGCGCCTGCCCGTCGCCGGCACCCTGCAGGCCGAGCCGGCCCTGCCCCGCGATCTCGAGCTCGGCCGCGCGCCGGCCGCCACCGGCAGCGGCCCGCTCGCCGGGCTGTGCCGCCGCATCCTGGCCGACGCCGGCCTCGACCGGTCCCGGCTCGCGGCGGGGGCCGCGGCGTGAAGCGCACTCCGCGAATGGCCGCGCCCGCGGCCCTGCCCACGACCAAGGTGCTGGAGCCCGATGCGATCCTGCCCGCCGACCCCGGCCTCGCCGAGCGGGTCCGCGCCCGGATGACCGACGAGGGCGCGGAGGCGACCCCGGGCGCGGTCGCGGCCGCGGTGCTCGCCGAACCCGGCGCCGCCCTCCTCGGCGAGCACACGCTGCGCCGCGTCGCCGGCCGGCTCGCCGGCGAGATGGTCGGAGCCGGACCGCTCGCCCCGCTGCTGGCCGACCCGAGCGTCACCGACGTGCTCGTCAACGGCGGCGAGGTCTGGGTCGACCGGGGCACCGGCGGGCTGCGGCGGGTGATCGGGACGCTCGGCGACGAGGCATATGTGCGCAGGCTCGCGCAGCGGCTCGCCTCCAACGCCGGGCGCCGCCTGGACGACGCGAGCCCGTTCGCCGACATCCGCCTGCCCGACGGCACCCGCATGCACGCCGTCCTGCCGCCGGTGGCGCTACGCGGTCCATATCTGTCGCTGCGCACCTTCCGCCGGCACGCCTTCTCCGTCGAGGAGCTGGTCAACTGCGGCACGGTCGACCCGGGCGCGGCGCGGCTGCTGCGCTCGGTGGTCGCCGCGCGGCTGCCGTTCCTCGTCACCGGCGGCACCGGCACCGGCAAGACCACGGTGCTGGCCTCGCTGCTCTCCCTCGTGCCCGCCGCCGAGCGCGTCGTCGTCGTGGAGGACGCCGCCGAGCTGCGCCCGGCCCACCCGCACGTGGTGTCGATGCAGAGCCGCGCGGCCAACGTCGAGGGCGCCGGCGAGGTGTCCCTGCGCGAACTGGTGCGCCAGGCCCTGCGGATGCGCCCCGACCGCCTGGTCGTCGGCGAGTGCCGGGGCGCCGAGATCGTCGACCTGCTCGGCGCGCTCAACACCGGCCACGAGGGCGGCGCGGCCACGCTGCACGCGAACTCGCCCGCCGACGTGCCGGCCCGGCTGGAGGCGCTGGGGCTGATGGGCGGCGTTCCACGTGCCGCGCTGCACGCCATGGTCGTCTCCGCCCTGCGGGTCGTGGTCCACCTGCACCGGGCTCAGAGCGGCCAGCGCGAGCTCACCGAGATCTGTGTCCTGTCGCACCACCCCGACCGCCACACCGCGGTCGTGGTGACGGCCTGGCGCCGGGGCAGCGGCCCGGGCCCGGCCGCGCCGGACCTCGACGAGTTGCTGTCCCGCCACGGCGTGGAGCCTCCGCGCCCCGACGGACGGTGGCGGTTCACTCCTGGGAAGGGCTGGTCATGAGCGCTTTCGATCTGGCTCTGGCCACCGGCGCCGCGCTGAGCGCCGGGTGGCTGGTGTTCTGGCTGCGGACCCGGCGCGCCGCGGCCCGGCTCGCCCGGCTGACCCGGGGCGCCGGGGCGCGGCCCCGCCGGGTGCCGGGCCGGCGTCTCGCACGACGGGCCGAGTGGGCCCTGCTGCGCCGCCCGGTGCTTGCCGGCGGTGCGCTCGTCGCCCTGGCCACCGGGGGCGCGCTGCTGGGCGCCGGGCCGGTGGCGGGGTGCTCGCCGCGGCATACGCGGCGATGGCCGTCGTCACCGTCCGCCGGCGCCTGGTCCGCCGCGACGCCGAGCGGCTCGTCGCCGCGCTGCTCGACGCCGTCGACGCGACGGCCGAGGGCCTGCGGGCGGGCGCCCTGCCCGACGGCGACCCGGCGCGGGAGGGCACCCGCTCCCGCCCCGACCCCGCCGAGCGGTGGGCGGGCGCGGTGGCGCACGTGGCGCGGGCGCGGCTCGACGCGGCATACCGGCTGCACGAGGCCCTCGGCGTCCCATTGGTCGACCTCCTGGAGCGGGTCGAGTCCGACCTGCGGGCCGGGCAGGCGGTGCGCGCCGGCATGGCGGTCCAGCTCTCCGCGGCCCACGCCACGGCGGCGGTGCTCCTGCTGCTTCCGGTGGCCGGGCTGTGGGTGGGCGCGGCGCTCGGCACGCGCCCGCTGTGGCTGCTGCTGCACACGCCGCTCGGCGCGGCCTGCGCGGTGACGGCGGCCGCGATGCAGTGCGGCGGCTTCTTGTGGACGGCTCGGATGGTCCACGCGGCGACGGCGGAGGTGCGCTGATGGGCGCCTGGGTGTGCTGGCGGCTGCACTTCGGTCCGCACATCGCGCTGGCCATCGGCGGCTGGGTGTCGGCGCCGGCCGGGGCGACGGCGGGCGGCCTGAGCGTCGCGCTGCTGGTCGGCGGCCGCCCCATCTGCTCGGCCGACGTGGCGGTCCGCCGATGAACGGCATCGCTCGGCGGGCGGCCCGATTCGTGGATGCGGGGACCGGGCGATGAGCGGCTGGAGGCGATGGGCCACGGCGTTCGCCGGCGGGCTCGGGGCCGCGCTGGTCATCGGCGGCGTCGGTGGAGTGGCGATCGGCATTGTCACCACCGTCGGGGGCGGGGTGCTGCTGGGGCGGGTCGAGCCGGCCCACCTACGGCGAGAGCGGGCCACCGCGCGGTCGGACCTGCCGTTCGCGGCCGATCTGCTGGCCGCGGCGCTGCGGGCCGGAGCGCCGCCGGATCGGGCCGCCCTGGCGGTGGGGGAGGTGCTCGGCGGGCCGGTCGGGGAGCGGCTGACCCGCACCGGGCGGGCGCTGCGGCTCGGAGCCGAGCCCGAGGCAGCCTGGGGGCACCTGGCCGACCTGCCGGGCGGGGCGCGGTTCGCCCGGGCCGCGGCCCGCAGCGCGGAGCACGGGCTCGCGCTGACCCGCACGCTCGACCGGCAGGCCACGGACCTGCGCACGGCCAGGTCGACCGCCGCCGAGGCCGCCGTGCGCCGCGTGGGCGTCCTGGCGATCCTTCCGGTCGGCGTGTGCTTCCTGCCGGCCTTTGTCCTCGCGGGCGTGGTCCCCATGCTCGTCGCCCTGGTCCACGACGTGCTCGTCGCCATCTGAAGTTTCGAACCGACTGAACCGAAGGAGAGACCATTCATGTTCGCTGCGAAGACCAGGCTGCTCGCGCGCATGCGGCGCGACGACGGGTCGGCCACTGTCGAATACGCCTTTCTCGTCATCGTCGGCGTCGTCATCGCCGGCGTGCTACTGGCGATCGTGCGGTCCGACGAGTTCCGCGCATACCTGACCGGCCTCGTGATGCGGACCGTCCCGTGACCGCCCGGGGCCGGGCCCACGTGCCGAGCCTGCCGCTGTGGCCACGGCTCGCGGCGGCCTCGGTGCCGCTGCCGCACCGCCCGACGAGGGCGCAGCTCAAGGAGCCGCCGGTGCTGCGCTGGACGACCCTGGCGCGGCCGGAGCCGGCACCGCCCGCACACGCGGCGCCGGAACGTGCGACGCCCAGACATGCTGCGCCGGAGCGTGCGACGTCCAGCCATGCGCAGCCGCGAGATGCGGAGCGTGGAAGTGGAAGTGCGGGACCGGGACGTGCGGCGTCCAGACATGCGCAGCCGGGAGATGCGGGATCGGGACGTGAGCAGCCGGGAGATGCGGGATCGGGACGTGCGGCGTCCAG
This sequence comes from Dactylosporangium sp. CA-233914, assembly GCF_050942935.1. Lineage (NCBI taxonomy): Bacteria > Bacillati > Actinomycetota > Actinomycetes > Micromonosporales > Micromonosporaceae > Dactylosporangium > Dactylosporangium sp. CA-233914. The sequence continues at coordinate 480,802 of NZ_CP192030.1, forward strand.
ACATGCGCAGCCGGGGGATGCGGAGCGTGGAGGTGCGGGATCGGGACGTGCGGCGCCCAGACACGCGCAGCCGCGAGATACCGAACCTCGAAGTGTGGGACCCCGACGTGCGCAGCCCAGACGTATTGAGCCCGCACATGCGGCGCCCGAGGAGCCCGTCGAGCGGGAGAAGGAGCGGGTGTCGCTGCGGTTCGTGCCGCCCGACCTGCCCGATGCGCCGGCGAGGGAGACGGTCGCGGCGAAGCGCCGGCGAAGACGCGGCGGGGCCCGGCATCGGCGGGACGGGGAGCGCGGGGCCACGGCGCTGGAGGTGGCGATCGCGACGCCGGTGGTCCTGCTGCTGCTGATCGCCGGGGCGACCCTGCTCAGCGTGTTGGTGGCCCGGCTCAAGGTGGTGGATGCGACCGGGGCGGCGGTCCGGGCGGCGGCGCGCGGGGAGCAGCTGCCGGACCTGGGGAAGGACGCCGAGGTGGTGATCGTGCACGACGGGGACCTGGTGCGGGTGACCGTCCGGCAGAGGGTCTCCGGCGGGCCGCTCCTCGCCGGGTTCTTCATCGAGGAGAAGGCCACCGCGATGGCCGAGCCGTCCACCGCTGCGGCGCCGTGAGCCGCCGCGGCACCGTTAGCCGCTGGAGCGCCGTGGGCCGCCGGATGACGTCGCTGGAGCGGGAACGGGGGTCCGCCTCGATCATCTGCCTGGCCGTGGGCGTCGCACTGATGCTGATGGCGCTGGGGTTCCTGGCCGGTGGCGGGGTCATCGTGGCCCGGCACCGGGCACGGAACGCGGCCGACGCCGGAGCGCTCGCCGGGGCGATGGCGGTCGTGGGCGGGGCGCGGGCGGCCTGTGCGGCGGCCGGGCGGCTGGCGGAGGAGAACGACGCGCGGCTCGTCTCCTGCGCGGTGGCCGGGCCGATCGTGACGGTGACGGTCGAGGTGGTCGCGCGGACGGGGCTCGCCGCCCGAGCCGAAGCCCGCGCCGGACCGGTCGAGGCGGGGAACTGACGCCGAAGCGGAGAACTGCGGCAGCAATCCGTGAGGGGCCGATCCGGGCCCTCACGGACGCTCCTGGCGGGACGGGTTCCGGGCCTCACGGGCGGACGCTCCTGACAGGACGGTTTCTGGGTCTCACGGACGTGCTCCTGACAGGACGGGACCGGCTAGAGATCGGCCCGTGCCTCACGGATGACTCCTGGCAGGACGGGACAACGCGGGTAAGGGTGGTTTCCGGGCCCTCACGGGACGGGTTCCGGGCCTCACGGACGGACGCTTCTGGTGGGACGGGACCGGGTTAGTGGTCGGCCGGGCCTCACGGACGGCTCCTGAGACAGGACGGGACAACCCCGGTAAGGGTGGGTTTCCGGGCCCTCACGGGACGGCTCCTGGCGGGTGGGGACAACCGGGGGCCAGAGAGGTGGTCATTCGAGACCTCGCGGGCGCTTCTGGTGGGGCGGGGACCCGGCTAGATGTGCTTCAGCACCAGCGAGAGGAGGCGAGCGGCCTCGGGCTTGTTCAGGGGGTTGTTGCCGTTGCCGCATTTCGGGGACTGGACGCAGGACGGGCAGCCGTGTTCGCAGCGGCACGCGTTGACGGCGTTCCTTGTGGCCGTCAGCCAGGCGGGCGCGGTGGAGTAGGCGCGCTCGGCGAAGCCCGCGCCGCCCGGATGGCCGTCGTACACGAAGATGGTCGGCAGGCCGGTGTCCGCGTGGGCCGCGGTCGACAGGCCGCCGATGTCCCAGCGGTCGCAGGTCGCCACCAGCGGGAGCAGGCCGATGGCCGCGTGCTCCGCCGCGTGCAGGGCGCCCGGCCACTCCGTGGCGGGGATGCCGGCCTCGTCCAGGGCTTCCGGGTCGATGGTCCACCAGACGGCGATCGTGCGCAGGACGCGTTCGGGCAGGTCGAGGGGGACGGTGTCGACGACCTCGCCGGAGACGAGCTTGCGGCGCTGGTAGCTCACCACCTGGTTGGTGACCTCGACCCGCCCCAGGGACAGGGTGATCGGGCCGGACGTGCGGGACTCGCGGACGTCGAGGACGACCATAGAGGTCACGTCGCGGGGGTGGGTGCTCCAGTCCGGGTCCTCGGCGTGGACCAGGGCACAGTTGTCGGCGAGGTCCAGCTTGTCGACGACGTAGGTGGCGCCGCGGTGCAGGTACACCGCGCCGTCGTGGACCTGGTGGTGGGCGGAGCCGGTGTCGACGGTGCCCAGCAGGCGCCCGGTCGCCGACTCGACCACGGCGACCGGGCCGCCGCCGGCGCCGCGCAGGTCGACGTCGGGGCGGTCGCGCTCGGTCCAGTACCAGCCGGCGGGGCGCTTGCGGAGCATGCCGGCGGCGACGAGGGCGTCGAGGACGTCGCGGGTGGTGGGGCCGAACAGGGCGAGGTCGGCCTCGGTGAGGGGGAGGTCGGCGGCGGCGCAGCACAGCTGCGGGGCCAGGACGTGGGGGTTGGCGGGGTCGAAGACCGTCGCCTCGACCGGGCGGCCGAAGAGGGCCTCGGGGTGGTGGACCAGGTACGTGTCCAGGGGGTCGTCGCGGGCGATCAGGGTGCAGCTGGCGGAGCGCCCGGCCCGGCCCGCGCGGCCGGCCTGCTGCCACAGGGACGCCATGGTGCCGGGGTAGCCGCACATGAGTACGGCGTCCAGGCCGGTCAGGTCGACGCCGAGTTCGAGCGCGTTGGTCGAGGCCAGGCCCAGCAGACGGCCGTCCATGAGGTCGCGCTCCAGGGCGCGGCGGTCCTCGCGCAGGTAGCCGGCGCGGTAGGCGGCGACGCGTTCGCCGAGGCCGGGGACGGCCAGGTCCAGGTGGTGGCGGGTCATCGTCGCCACGAGCTCGGCGCCCTTGCGGGAGCGGACGAACGCCAGCGTGGGCACGCCCCGGGACACCGAGTCGGCCAGCAGGGTGGCGGTTTCGCTGAGGGAGGAGCGGCGCGGGCCGTCGTCGGTGAGCAGCGGCGGCTCCCAGAGACGGAAGGTGATCTCGCCGCGGGGCGAGGTGTCCTGGGTGAAGGCGGTCGCGGGCAGGCCGGTGAGGCGCTCGGCGGAGGCGGCCGGATCGCCGGAGGTGGCCGAGGCGAGGACGAAGACGGGGGCGCTGCGATAGCGGGCGGTGACCCGGCGCAGACGGCGCAGGACGTGGGCGACGTGGGAGCCGAAGACGCCGCGGTAGGCGTGGCACTCGTCCACGATGATGTAGGCCAGGCCGCGCAGGAACCGCGACCAGGCGCCGTGGGCGGGCAGGATGCCGTGGTGCAGCATGTCGGGGTTGGTCAGGACGATCCGGGCGTGCTGGCGGACCCAGTCGCGCTCCTCGCGGGACGTGTCGCCGTCGTAGGTGGCCGGGTAGAGGCCGGACAGGCCCAGGTCGGTCAGGGCGCGCAGCTGGTCCGCGGCGAGGGCCTTGGTCGGGGCGACGTAGAGGACCGTGGCGCGCGGATCGCTCAGCAGCCGGGCCAGGGAGGGAAGCTGGTAGGCGAGCGACTTGCCGGAGCCGGTGCCGGTCGCGATCACGGTGTGGGTGCCCTCCCAGGCGGCCGTCGCGGCCTCGGCCTGGTGGCGCCACGGCTCGAAGCCGAACGCGGCCCGGACCGGATCCGGCACCCACTCCGGCCAGGGGACGACGACTCCGGCGCGCCGGGGGAGCGTTTCGGTGTGGAGCAGCACGTCGAGCACTGTAAAACACATGTTCGAAACCATCGTCACGGTACACGCCGGGCGGATATGGGAAAAGGGGTGAGGCGTCGCCTGACGGGGGCGTCGATGGTTAGATGCCCGTGGAGGGCATGCACAGTCTGGCCGCCAGAGGAGGAGGTCCGCATGGAGCTGTCGTTGTCGGCGTACGACTCCGGCGACCACAAGGTGCTCGAAGTGGCGGGTGAGGTGGACGTCTACACGGCCCCCCGCCTGCGCGAGAAGCTCGTGGAGCTCGTGGAGCAGGGCGCTCGCCACGTCATCGTCGACCTGAGCCGGGTGGAGTTCCTCGACTCGACCGGGCTCGGCGTGCTCGTCGGCGCGCTGAAGCGGCTCCGTGCGGTCAACGGCACGTTCGGGCTCGTGTGCTCGCACGAGCGGCTGCTCAAGATCTTCCGGATCACGGCCCTGGACCGGGTCTTCTCGCTGTACGACACCGTTGCCGCCGCGGCCGCCGCGACCGGCGCGGGCACCGATACCCCGGCGTAGGTCCATGCCGACGGTTCGACTCTCCTTCTCGCCGGCCCCGGCGCACGTCCGGACGGCTCGCCTGGTCGGCGTGGCCGTGGCGCGGCGCGCCGGTGTGGCCGAGGAGCTGCTGGAGGAGGTCCGGCTCGCGATCGGCGAGGCGTGCTCGCGGGCCGTCGCGCTGCACCGCTCGCACGGCCTCGACGACCTGGTCGATGTCGCGATGGCCGACGGCGACCGGTTCACCGTCCGGGTGGTCGACCGCGCGGCCAACGGCGCGATGGTGCACCGCAGCCCGCAGGACGAGGCCGCGGTCCTGCTCTCCGATCCCGCCCTGCCGCTGACCGCCCCGCCGGACCTGCTGGCCGAGGAGGCGGTCGCCGCCCGGATGGGGCTGGCGCTGCTGGCGGGGCTGGTTGACGACCTCAACGTGTCCGAATTATCCGAGGGTGTCGGGACCGAGGTCCGTATGTCCTGGCCACTGGAGCGGTCCAGCGACTGACTGCGTGATCAAATCGATAGAATGCGATTTGACCAAACGCGCAAGTTGGTGTGACCACGGACACGTCGTCCGGCTAGAGTACGGCGATCGTGTATGACGCCCCTGGTCGCTGGGTACCTCGGTCGCTCAGCACGGCTCCCCGCGTGGAGAACCGCCGCCGGCCTGACCGCTCGCGGCGCTGTCATGTGTCGGTACAGGAGGACAACGAATGTCCGGATCACTCGTCGCAGCCGGCGAGATTTCCCTTTCCGGGAGCAATCTGACTTACATCGTCGTGGCACTCGTCATCGCGTTCGTGGCGCTCGGCTTCGCCGCCGCGCTGGTCAAGGCGGTGCTCGCGACCGGTCGGGGCACTCCCAAGATGCAGGAGATCGCCGGGGCGGTCCAGGAGGGCGCGAGCGCGTACCTCGTGCGCCAGTTCAAGACCCTGGGCATCTTCGTGATCATCGCGGTGGTGCTGCTGTTCCTGCTTCCGGTGAACGAAGCCGGCGGCAACGAGACTCTGATCAAGATCGGCCGGTCGGCGTTCTTCGTCGTCGGCGCGGTCTTCTCGGCCTTCATCGGTGGCGCCGGTATGGCGCTGGCCACCCGCGCCAACCTGCGCGTCGCGGCGGCGGCCCGAGAAGACGGCGGCCGGGAGAAAGCGATGCAGATCGCGTTCCGCACCGGTGGTGTGGTCGGCTTCCTCACCGTGGGCCTCGGCCTCTTCGGCGCCGCCCTGGTGGTGCTGATCTTCAAGGACCGCGCCCCGACCGTGCTCGAGGGCTTCGGCTTCGGCGCGGCGCTGCTCGCGATGTTCATGCGGGTCGGCGGCGGCATCTTCACCAAGGCCGCCGACGTCGGCGCGGACCTGGTCGGCAAGGTCGAGCAGGGCATCCCGGAGGACGACCCGCGCAACGCGGCGACCATCGCCGACAACGTGGGCGACAACGTCGGTGACTGCGCCGGCATGGCCGCGGACCTGTTCGAGTCCTACGCCGTCACGCTCGTCGCCGCGCTCATCCTGGGCCGCGCCGCCTTCGGCGAGCAGGGCCTGGTGTTCCCGCTGATCGTGTCGACCATCGGCGTGATCATCGCGATCCTGGGCGTGGCACTCACCCGCCTGCGCAAGTCCGACCGCAACGGGCTCGTCGCGATCAACCGGGCGTTCTACATCTCCGCCGTCGTCTCGGCGATCCTGGTCAGCGCCGCCGCGCTGTTCTACCTGCCGAGCAAGTGGTCGGACCTGACCGGTGACACCGCCGGCCTCAAGGCCATCATCGGCCTGCAGGGTGACGACGCGCCGCCGTTCGGCCCGCACGTCACGGCGATCATCGCCGTCGTCATCGGCATCGCGCTCGCCACGATCATCCAGGCCCTGACCGGGTACTTCACCGAGACCGAGCGCCGCCCGGTCAAGGACATCGGCAAGAGCGCGCTGACCGGCCCCGCCACGGTCGTGCTCGCCGGCGTCAGCGTCGGTTTCGAGTCGGCCGTCTACTCGGCCATCGTCATCGGCGCGGGCGTCTTCGGTGCTTTCCTGCTCGGTGGCGGCTCGATCACCCTGTCGCTGTTCGCGGTCGCCATGGCCGGCACCGGCCTGCTCACCACCGTGGGCGTCATCGTCGCCATGGACACCTTCGGCCCGATCAGCGACAACGCGCAGGGCATCGCCGAGATGTCCGGCGACATCGACGAGCGGGGGGCCCGCACCCTCACCGAGCTCGACGCGGTCGGCAACACCACCAAGGCGATCACCAAGGGCATCGCGATCGCGACCGCCGTGCTGGCCGCGACCGCCCTGTTCGGCTCGTACACGGACACGATGAAGACCGCCCTCGTCGATGCCAAGCAGGCCGCCGACGACGCGGCGACCGCGATCCTGCTCAACGTGGCCAACCCGGGCAACCTGGTCGGCCTGCTCATCGGTGCCGCGGTCGTGTTCCTGTTCTCCGGCCTGGCGATCAACGCCGTGGCCCGCTCCGCGGGCGCCGTCGTGTTCGAGGTCCGGCGGCAGTTCCGGGAGTTCCCGGGCATCATGGACGGCTCGCAGCGCCCGGAGTACGGCAAGGTCGTCGACATCTGCACCCGCGACGCCCAGCGCGAGCTGATCACGCCGGGTCTCCTCGCGGTGATGGCGCCGATCGCGGTCGGCTTCGGCCTCGGCGTCGGCCCGCTGGCGGCCTACCTCGCCGGCGCCATCGGCACCGGCACGCTCATGGCCGTGTTCCTGTCCAACTCCGGCGGCGCGTGGGACAACGCGAAGAAGCTGGTCGAGGACGGCGTCCACGGCGGCAAGGGCTCGCCCGCGCACGCCGCGACGGTCATCGGCGACACCGTCGGCGACCCGTTCAAGGACACCGCGGGCCCGGCCATCAACCCGCTGCTCAAGGTCATGAACCTGGTCGCCCTGCTCATCGCCCCCGCCGTGGTCACCATGACGGTCGGCGACGGCAACCAGTTCGCGCGCTACGCGATCGCGATCGTCGCGGTGCTGGTCATCGCCGGGGCGGTGCTGGTCAGCAAGCGCAAGCCGGTGGCGGTCGACGCCGGTAACGGCAACGGCGCCACCTCGTCCGAGGCGGAGTCCGAGAAGGTCACCGCTTGACCTATCGATACGCCCGCAGCGACGCTCCGGCCGGGTTTCCGGCCGGGGCGTCGTGTTTTCTCGAACAGACGATCGGATCTAGGCTGCAACGTATGCGCGCCGCCCGCCTCCTCGCCGCCGCCGTCACGGTGGCCGCCCTCGCGGCGGCGTGCAGCCAGGACGGGGTCGAGCCGAAGCGGTGGGCGAAGACGGTCTGCGCCGCGCTGACCCCGTGGCGGGCCGAGATCGCTGACCTCACCGCCAAGGCCCAGCAGCAGCTCCAGGCGGCCAGGACGCCGGCCGCGACCAAGACCAACATCGTGGACCTGCTGGCCGGCGCCGAGTCGGCCAGCGAGAAGGCCCGGGCCGGGGTCGAGGGCGCCGGCATTCCCCGGGTCGACGACGGCGGGAAGGTCGCCGAGCAGTTCACGGCCTCGCTGTCCAAGGCCCGCGACGCCTACGGCAACGCCAAGCGCGCGATCTCCGCCCTGCCGACCGACAACGCGAAGACCTTCTACGGCGAGGTCGGCAAGGCGTTCACGACGCTCAAGGACGAGTACGAGCGCAGTGCGATCGACCCGGCCCACGTCGGCCCGGCCGATCTGCAGAAGGCGTTCGACGAGGTGCCCGAGTGCCGGTGAAGCCGGCCCGTGGCCGGCAACTGTCGCTGTTCGGGGTGGAGGCACGCCCGCCGGCGCCGTTCGACCTGGAGGGGCTGCTCGCCGGGGCGGGGCAGGTCGGGCGCATGGGCGGCACCGGCCGGGTCTCGATCGTGGTCGACGACGCCTGGCGCTGCGCGGCGATACGCGCCGAACTGGAGATGCGCGGGCTGACGGTCAGCTGCGAGGCGACCGGCGAGGAGGACCGGTGGCAACTTCGGACGTCGTACTCCGCGCTGCTCGCCCCCCTCGCCGCCGCCTGGCTCGACGAGTGGGGCGTGAAGGTCTCCCCCCGCTCGCTGGCGCTGGACGGCCGCCGGTTGAGGCTGTGGGTCGCCGCGGCCGGCAGCTATGACGGCCCGCGCTCCTACCTGCTGCGCCTGGCCCCGCGCCCGCTCGCGCCCACGGAAGCCCTCGAGGCCGACGAGATCGTTATAGAACCCCCGAAATTGGAAGAAACCGCCGCAAAACCGCCGACGGTGGTCGCGCCGCGTCCGAGCCGGGACGACCGCCCGAACGTCCGGCGGCGCAAGAGCGAGAGCAAAATCACAGCCTTCGATCCCGGCCCCGACGAGTTCGCCGACGTCGAGGAGGTCTTCAACCCCGACGAGTGGCCCGACGAGCTGCCGACGGTCATGCTCGACACGGTTGCCGAGCCCGAGCCGGAGCCCGTCGTGGCCCCGGCCGAACCCGGCGAGGAGGGCATCGACCGGCAGGTTGCGGACAACTGGATCGCGGTCGGGGATGCGCTGGTGGCCGTAGGGCTCCCGGCCGTGCTCGTCGGTGCCGAGTCCGGCGGCCCGGCGTACCGCATCGTGGGACCCCGGCGGATCAACCGCCTCGCGGAGCTCGTCGGGGAGGCTCCGGCCGGGGCCCCGGCGGGCGTCTGGCCAGCCTGATCGCGGGTCACCCGCAGTAGGGTGATCGAGCCGCTGCGTAGATGTGATTTGCAGCTGATCGCCCCGGCAAATCGGTACAAACATGGCAGTCGGCGCGACACGTTGGCAAGATCCGGCAGGTCGCGGTTGTGCATGGGTGTACCGTGGCGCCGATCGGCGTGTCGCAAGCCGACGCCGGGAGCCCATTGCGCAACTCGGCGCTGAGGCGAGCGTTACGTTTGACGTCTGTCCGTCCGCACCGGGGAGAACTGTGCCGAACTCCGCCAACACGAAGCGGCTGGTGATCGTGGAGTCGCCGGCGAAGGCCAAGACGATTTCGGGCTATCTGGGCCCGAATTATCTCGTCGAGGCGAGTTTCGGCCATGTCCGCGACCTGCCGGTGGGCAAGAAGGACATGCCCGAGGCGCTGAAGAGCAAGCCCTGGGCGTACCTCGGCGTCGACATCGACAACGATTTCGCTCCGGTCTATATCATCTCGGCCGACCGGCGAAAGCAGATCACGCGGTTGAAGGATCTGCTCAAGCAGGCGAGTGAGGTCTATCTCGCCACAGATGAGGACCGCGAGGGCGAGGCGATCGCCTGGCACCTGCTCGAGACGCTCAAGCCCAAGGTGCCGGTCAAGCGGATGGTCTTCCACGAGATCACCCGGCCCGCGATCCAGGCCGCCGTGGCCAACCCGCGCGAGATCAACCGCTCGCTCGTCGACGCCCAGGAGGCGCGGCGTATCCTCGACCGCCTCTACGGCTACGACGTGTCCACCGTGCTGTGGAAGAAGGTCCAGCGGGGCCTGTCCGCCGGGCGTGTGCAGTCGGTGGCGACCCGGATCGTGGTCGAGCGGGAGCGGCAGCGGATGAAGTTCCGCTCGGCCGACTACTGGGACATCATCGCCCGGCTTCTGCCGGAGAACGACACGCGCACGTTCAACGCGACGTTGATCGCGCTCGACGGCGACCGCGTGGCCACCGGCCGCGACTTCGACCCCGAGACCGGCCAGGTCCGCCCCGGCGCCGGCGTGATCCACCTCGACGAGACCGGCGCCCGCGGCCTGGCCGCGCGCCTGGAGGGCCAGCGGTTCACGGTCACCCGGGTCGAGGAGAAGCCCTACCGCCGTAAGCCCTACCCGCCGTTCATCACCTCGACGCTGCAGCAGGAAGCCGCCCGCAAGCTGCGGGTCTCCTCGGCGCAGACGATGCGCATCGCGCAGCGACTGTATGAGAACGGCTACATCACCTACATGCGTACGGACTCGGTCAACCTGTCCGAGGCCGCGATCGCGGCGGCGCGCCAGCAGATCCACGACCTCTACGGGGCCGCGGCGGTGCCGCCTCAGCCCCGGCGATACACCGGCAAGGTCAAGAACGCCCAGGAGGCGCACGAGGCGATCCGCCCGGCCGGCGACTCGTTCCGCACGCCCGGCGACGTCGCCCGCGAGCTCGGCGCCGACGAGCTGCGCCTCTACGAGCTGATCTGGCAGCGCACCATCGCCTCGCAGATGAACGACGCGGTCGGGAACTCGACCTCGGTGCGCATCAACGCCGTCACCCCGGCCCAGGAGTCGGTCGACTTCGGCGCCACCGGCAAGACGATCACGGACCCGGGCTTCCTGCGGGCCTACGTCGAGTCCTCCGACGACGAGAACGCCGAGGCCGACGACGCCGAGCGCCGCCTGCCGGTGCTGGTCAAGGGGCAGCCGCTGACCGAGAAGGGGCTGACCCCGACCGGGCACACCACCCAGCCGCCGGCCCGCTACACCGAGGCGTCGCTGGTCAAGGCGATGGAGGAGCTCGGCATCGGGCGCCCGTCGACCTACGCGTCGATCATGGAGACGATCAACAACCGCGGCTACGTGTTCAAGCGCGGCCAGGCGCTGATCCCCTCCTTCCTCGCCTTCGCCGTGATCGGGCTGCTGGAGCAGCACTTCCCGCGCCTGGTCGACTACGACTTCACCGCCTCGATGGAGAACGTGCTCGACGAGATCGCCAACGGCGACGAGCGCGCGGTGAACTTCCTGCACCCGTTCTACTTCGGCGGCGACGGCGACGAGGGCTCCGTGGCCCGCCAGGGCGGCCTGCAGCGGATGGTGACCGAGCGCCTCGGCGAGATCGACGCGCGCGGCATCAACTCGATCCCGCTGTTCCGCGACGACGCCGGGCGCGACGTCGTGGTCCGGGTCGGCCGCTACGGGCCCTACCTGCAGCGCACGATGCCCGACGCGCCCGAGGGTGAGGAGGGTGAGCGTGCCCCGGTGCCCGAGGGCATCGCGCCCGACGAGCTCACCCCCGAGAAGGTGGCGGAGCTCTTCGTCGGCGGCCAGACCAGCGAGCGCAAGCTCGGCGAGCACCCGGAGACCGGCGAGCCGATCGTCGTCAAGGCCGGCCGCTACGGGCCCTACGTGTCCACCGGCGAGAAGACGTCCTCGCTGCTGTCCACCCAGCGCCCGGACGAGCTGACCCTGGAGCAGGCGCTGCAGCTGCTCACCCTGCCCCGGGTGGTCGGCCGCGACCCCGAGGGCAACGAGATCACCGCCTCGCCGGGGCGCTACGGGCCCTACATCAAGCGTGGCACCGACACGCGGTCGCTGGAGAACGAGGACCAGCTCTTCACGCTCACGCTGGAGCAGGCGCTGGCGCTGCTGGCCGCGCCGAAGACCCGCGGGCGGGCCGCGGCCAAGCCGCCGCTGCGCGAGATGGGCAACGACCCGGCCACCCAGAAGCCGCTGGTCATCAAGGACGGGCGGTTCGGGCCGTATGTCACCGACGGCGAGTTCAACGCCTCCCTGCGCCGCAGTCAGAGCGTGGAGACCCTGAGCCTGGAGGAGGCGAGCGAGATGCTCGCCGAGAAGCGCGCGAAGGGCCCGGCGCCGAAGAAGGCGACGGCCGCCAAGAAGACCACGGCAACGAAGGCCGCCCCGGAGAAGAGGGCGACGGCCGCCAAGAAGACCACCGCGGCGAAGAAGACCACTGCGGCGAAGAAGACCACCACGGCGGCCAAGAAGGCGACGCCCGCGAAGAAGGCGGCCCCGAAGAAGGCCACCTCGACGCGCAAGAAGGCCTCCTCCGAGGAGTAGCGGTCAGGCGCCCAGGACCCGTTCCGTGTAGACGTTCGCGAACACGCGGTTCGGGTCCAGCTTGTCGCGCATCGCGGTGAAGTCGGCGAAGCGCGGGTACGCCCGGGACAGCGACTCCGCGTCGCGGAAGTTCATCTTGCCCCAGTGCGGCCGGCCGCCCAGCGGGGTGGTGATCGCCTCGAAGCGGCGGAAGTACTCCTCGTAGGGCGCGCCGACATACTGGTGGATGGCGATGTAGGCGTTGTCGCGGCCGTAGCCGTGCGACAGCCAGATGTCGTCGGCCGCGGTGAAGCGCACCTCGACCGGGAACTGGATCTTGTACGGCAGCCCGGCCACGACCGACCGGAGCCCGTCGAACGCCTCGCGCAGCGCCGCGCGGGGCAGGCCGTACTCCATCTCGACGAACCGGACCCGGCGCGGGGTACAGAAGACCTCGTGGGAGGCGGCGGTGTACGTGCGGGCCGAGAGCGCCCGGGCGGAGATGCGGCTGACCGGCGGTACTGTCGCGGGGAAAGCGCGGCCGAGACGGCATGCGGCCCCGAAGACCGTGTTGGACAGGAAGTCGTCGTCGAGCCAGCGGCGCCAGCCCGGCAGCGGCGTGTCCGCGGCCGGGACCGTGTTGTTGCGCTTCATCTGGACGCGGTCGGTGTAGGGAAACCAGTAGAACTCGAAGTGCTCGTTGCCCCCGATGTGCTCGTCCAGGCCGGACCACACGTCGCCCAGGTGCGCCGGGCGCTCGTCGGCCCGCAGCGTGAACGCCCGCGCGCAGCGCAGCGTCACCGAGCTGAGCACGCCGAGCGCCCCGATGCTGACCCGCGCCGCGGCGAAGAGGTCGGGGTTCTGGGTGGCCGAGCAGGACAGTTCGGTGCCGTCGGCGGTGACCAGGGTGAGCGCCTCGATGAAGGTGGACAGGCAGCCGTAGGCGGCGCCCGTGCCGTGCGTGCCGGTCGACAGCGCGCCCGAGATCGTCTGTGCGTCGATGTCGCCGAGGTTGGGCATGGCGAGCCCGTTCGCGGCCAGGATGGCGTTGAGGGCGGATAGCTTCATGCCCGCCTGGACCGTGACGAGATTTCCGTCCACCCGCACGAGGGACGCCATCCGGTCCAGCTCCACCCGGACGCCGTCGGTCAGGGCCGTCGGGGTGAAGCTGTGGCCGTTGCCGACGGCCTTCACCGTCACCCCCTCGCCCGCCGCCGCGCGGATGAGTTCGCCCAGCTCAGCGGCGCTGCCGGGGTGCGCGACCCGGGCGGGGGTCGCGCTCTGGTTGCCAGCCCAGTTGGTCCACGGAGATGTCACGAAATCTGAGTACCCTTCATGTATGCCCTCCGTCAATCACAAGGGTGAAATGCCCTATCCGTCGATCGTGCCCGGTCGTTGACGTGAGTAGGTTTCAAAGGCGGGCCCCGGGCTATCGGTCGGGTCCGACGAGGTAGAGGGGGAAGACCGGGTGGCGACGCAGACAGTGGCCGGCGCCGGTACGAAGCCGCTGCGCCGGGTGCCGGTGCAGGGGCGCAGTGTGGCGCGCGTCGGGCGGATGCTCGACGCCTGCGCGGAACTGGTCGACGAGGTGGGCTACGACGGGCTCACCACGACGCTGCTGGCGGAGCGGGCGGGGGTGGCGATCGGCTCGGTCTACCAGTTCTTCCCGGACAAGCGGGCCATCGTGCAGGCGCTCACGCTGCGCAGCCTCGAGGGCTACCTGGAGCGCCTCGGCGCCCGGCTGGCCGACGGCGAGGGCATCTCGCACTGGTGGGACGCGGTCGACGCGGCCATCGACGAGTACATCGACATGCACCGGACCGTGCCGGGCTTCCGCACCCTGCACTTCGGCGATGTCGTGGACATCCACCTGCTCGACGACGAGCGGGACAACAACGACGTCATCGTCTCGCAGCTCGCCGGCCTGCTCCTCGAGCGCTTCGGCGACCTCGACCCGCAGCGGCTGCAGTTCGTGCTGGCGATCGCGGTCGAGGCCGCCGACGCGCTCATCAAGCTCGCGTTCCGCCGCTCGAGCGACGGCGACCCGATCGTGCTGGGCGAGGCGAAGGCGCTGATCAGGGAGTACCTGCACCACCGGCTCTGACGTCGTGACGGCGGGCAAGGCGGACGAACACGCTGTTGACAATCCCACAACGTCTGTCCGCTTTGCCCGCTGCGACGCATACTTCAGATCGACCGGTACCCCACTGACGAGGACTGGATCGATCTTCATGAACCGTGGCTCTACCAGCAGAAACAACGTCGGCATCATCGGTGCCGGTCGGGTGGGTTCCGTCCTCGGGGCCGCGCTGGAGCGCGCCGGCCACACCGTGGTCGCCGCGGTGGCCGTCTCCGCCGCCTCCAAGTCCCGCGCCGAGCGCTTCCTGCCGCACGCGCGCCTCCGGCCCGCCGACGAGGTCGCCGCCGCCGCGGACCTGGTCGTCCTGGCCGTGCCCGACGACGCCCTCGCCGCACTCGTCGCCGGCCTCGCCGAGACCGGCGCGCTGCGCCCCGGCCAGATCGTCGCCCACACCTCCGGCGCCCACGGCCTCGCCGTCCTCGCGCCGGTCGCCGCCGCGGGCGCGTTCCCGCTGGCGCTGCACCCGGCCATGACGTTCACCGGCACCGAGACCGACCTCGAGCGGCTCACGGCCGGCATCTCCTTCGGCGTCACCGCGCCGGACGAGCTGCGCCCGGTCGCCGAGGCGCTGGTCGCCGACCTCGCCGGCATCGTGGAGTGGATCGACGAGGAGAAGCGGCCGCTGTACCACGCGGCGCTCGCCCACGGCGCCAACCACCTCGCCACGCTCGTCGCCGAGGCGATGGACCGGCTGCGCGACGCGGGCGTGCACCAGCCCGAGCGCGTGCTGGCCCCGCTGCTGGGCGCCGCGCTGGACAACACGCTGCGCCTCGGCGACGCGGCCATCACCGGCCCGGTCTCCCGGGGCGACGCCGGGACCGTGCGCCGGCACCTGCAGGCCCTCGACGCCGTGGCGCCCGGTTCCGTACCGCCATATCTCGCCCTCGCCCGGCGCACCGCGGACCGGGTCATCGCCGCGGGCCGCCTGCGTCCCCAGGACGCCGAACCCCTGCTCGACGTCCTGCGGGACGCCAAGGCCAAGGAGCGGGCCGCGTGAAGGTCGCATCGGATCGGGCGGCGCTGCGGCAGGCGCGCGGCGAGCTGCCCGGCGACGTCGCCGTCGTGATGACCATGGGCGCCCTGCACGCCGGGCACGCGACGCTCCTGCGCCGGGCGCGCGCCGAGGCGAGGTCGGTGCTGCTGACCAGCTTCGTCAACCCGCTGCAGTTCGGCCCCAACGAGGACTTCGACCGCTACCCGCGGACCATGGACGCCGACCTCGAGCTGGCCCGCGCCGAGGGCGTCGACCTGGTCTTCGCCCCGACGCGCGAGGTGATGTACCCGCTGGGTGAGCCCTCCGTCCGCGTCGAGCCCGGCCCGCTCGGCGGCGTGCTGGAGGGCGCCAGCCGCCCGGGCTTCTTCCACGGGGTGCTCACCGTGGTCAACAAGCTCTTCCAGCTGACCCGGCCCGACCTCGCGTACTTCGGCGAGAAGGACTACCAGCAGCTGACCCTGATCCGAGCGATGGCCCGCGACTTCGACCTGCCGATCGAGGTGCGCGGGGTGCCGACCGTGCGCGAGGCCGACGGGCTGGCGCTGAGCAGCCGCAACCGATACCTCGCCCCCGCCGAGCGGGAGGCCGCGCTGGTCCTGCACCGGGCCCTCGCGGCGACTGCGGCGGCCGGATCGGTCGAGGCCGGGCTGGCCGAGTTCGCCCGCGTGCCCGACGTCAAGCTCGACTACCTCGTGCTCACCGACCCGATGCTCGGACCGGCGCCCGCCCACGGCCCGGCCCGCGCCATCACCGCCGCCTGGGTGGGCGGCACCCGACTGATCGACAACCTTGGAGTTGACCTTCCGTGATCCGCACGATGCTCAAGTCGAAGATCCACCGGGCCACGGTCACCCAGGCCGATCTGCACTATGTCGGATCCGTGACAGTCGACGAGGACCTCATGGACGCCGCGGACCTGCTCGCCGGCGAGCAGGTCGCGATCGTGGACGTGACCAACGGGGCGCGGCTGGAGACGTACGTCATCGCAGGCCCCCGCGGCTGCGGCGTCATCGGCATCAACGGCGCCGCCGCCCACCTCGTGCACCCGGGCGATCTGGTCATCCTGATCTCCTACGCCCAGCTCGACGACGCCACCGCCCGCACCTATCAGCCCCGGGTCGTGCACGTCGACGCGGACAACCGCGTCATCGAGCTCGGCACCGACCCCGCCGACGCGGTGCCCGGAATGGCCGGTTCTCCCGTCCGGGGAGACCTCGTACAGGCTTAATGCCGTTTATCGGGTTGTTGCCAACCGCGTCTATGGTTGTGCAGACTGCCGAGTCGTCGGCGTACGCATGCCTTGGGGGAGGACGGACGAGGATGGCGCGCAAGCTGATCGCGGCGCTGGTGCCGGTGATGGCGCTGGCCCTCCTGGCGGGCTGCGGCACGCCGGCCGGGACCGACAAGGATCTCACCGACGACTGGGCGATGCTCGCGGCGCCGAAGATCCCATCCCCGCCGGTCGGCCAGTGCTACACGACGACCGTCGACTATTTCGCCACCGACACCACGACGCTGTTCTCGTTCAAGCCGGTCGACTCCTGCTCCACGTCGCACGCGAGCGAGACCTTCTGGGTCGGCGACCTGCCGAGCTCGGCCGCGACCGGCACCACGCCGCCGAAGGGCGCGGCGCTCAAGGACGGCTGGGCAACGTGCAACACGGAGGCCGAGAAGTTCCTGGGCGGCGACTTCCACGACGGCCGCCTGGAGCTGCTGGTCCTGATCCCGTCCTCGACCCAGTGGTCGGCCGGTGCGCGCTACCTGCGCTGCGACCTGGCCGAGGTGGTCAGCGACGGTGACAAGCCGGTCAACCGCACAGGCAGCCTGAAGGGCACGCTGAGCGGGGACAAGCCGCTGGGGCTGACGTGCGCGATGGAGGTGTACGACACCGACGGCAAGACCTGGCTGGACTACACGCCGGCGGCGTGCACGTCGACGCACAACATGGAATACGTCGGGACGTACGCCTCGACCGACCGCCCCTTCCCGTCGAACTCGGACGAGCGCAAGACGGCGATGCGGCCGGGCTGCGAGGGCCTGGGCGCCAAGTATCTCGGGATGACGGCGTCCCAGCTGACCAACCACCAGCAGGTCGGCATCGGCTTCTGGATGGTCGACGAGGAGAACTGGAACCGAGGCAACCGCACGGCCCGCTGCTACGCGATGCTCTTCGACAAGAAGACGGTCACGAAGTCCATCAAGGGCATCGGCTCCGGCACCATCTGATCAGCACGTCCTGCGCCCCCGGATTCCTCGCGGCCCGGGGGCGCAGCCCTTTCCCGCCCCGGGCCGTGCTCCTGGCTCCCGTTCGCCTTTCGCCGGCCGCGTCCCCGGTGCTCGCTGCGGCCCCGTTGCGCTGTCGCCGGCACGCTCAGGTCCTCGTCGCTCCGGGGCCTGCTGTCGCTCCTCGCGCGGCGCTGCGGTGGCGTCTTCGCCGGTCGTTCCCGGGCTGCTGTCGCTCCTCACGCGGCACTCGGAGTCCTCGCCTCGGCAAGGCCGTCGCTGGCGTCTTGCGCGTGGCCAGTGAATGTCCCCACCTCGCAGGGGATGAGTTGATCTTTGGGGTCCTTCGGGGCCGAGACTTGCGGCGCCAACCAGCGACTCGGCGAGCCCCGAAGGACCCCTCTATTGAAGACTGCGAGGCAGGAGTTGGACATCATCAACGCCTACGCGGAGACCGGTAGCCTGCGGGCCGCGGCCGCCCTCTGCGGCACGACACACAAGACCGTCAAGCGGGTGCTGGAGCGCCGCGCGGCGGGGCAGCGGCGGGCCCGCACCCGCGTGCCCCGTCGTTCCTCGGCTCGTGGTCGCCGCGCTCCTGTTCGGTGCCGCTCCCGTCCCTCGAAGACTCGTGGCTCTTGCTCGGCGACGGCGGTTCCAGCTCGTAGGTAAGAGCGCTCGACGACAGGCGCCCCGCTTTCCCCTGCACACCCGTGGCGCGGCAGGTCCAAGCGACGAGGCGGACTGTCGTTCCCGTTCGGCCCAGCGCGGATAAGTCCAGACACTCCGTGTCCGGACTTATCCGAAATTTCAGCATTTAACGAGCGAGGGTAGACAGTTACCGGCGGGTAACGCAGACTGCTTCCTCATGAAGCGGGTCGCCCTCATCGTCGTGGTCGTGGCGCTCATCGGGGGCGGGATCTACTGGATGTACGAGCGGGGGCGGGGCCGCGACATCCCCGGCACCCCGCCGGCGGGCGCGCCCGAGGCCGGAACCTGCTACAAGGTCGACGCCGACGGGGTGAAGGTGGCGCTGCCGTGGGCCGGTGGGCCCGTCGACTGCGCGGGCGGGCACACCGTCGAGCTGTTCCACGTCGGCCAGGTCGGCAAGGACCTGCTGCACCGGCTCGACGACGCGAAGGGTGACGACGTCAAGGTGACGCAGGCGCTGCTGTACGCCCAGGCCCGCCGCGCCTGCCTGGCCCAGGGGCCGCTGTTCCTGGGCGGCGCCTGGCACGAGACCCGCCTGCGGATCGTGGCCTCGTGGATCAAGCCGGCGACCGACGGCTTCTTCGGTTGCGGGGTCGCGGAGGTGACCGGGCCGACCGGCGACCGGTTCGTGCCGCACGAGGGCTCGCTCAAGGGCGAACTGGCGCACGGGTCCGCATTGGCGATCGCCTGCATAAATCAGCTCCAGTACGTCCAGTGCTCCGCCCCCCACGACGGCGAGTACTCCGGCGTCTACACCATCACCCCGCCCGAGGCCCCGTTCGACGAGACGGCCGTGCAGTCGGCGACGGCGAAGGGCTGCACCGCGGTGGGGTTGAGCTACCTGGGACTGTCGGCGGACGGCGGCCGCGACGACCTGACCCCGGGCTCGGTCGGCCCGAAGACGCCGAACGAGTGGCTGGGCAGCGACCAGGCCTTCACGTGTTACCTGATGAGCGCGAAGCCCCTCAAGGCCACGGTCCGCGGCCTCGGCACCGCACCCCTGCCGCTGGCCTGAACGGCCGGCGTGGCCCCGCGCGGCCGTGGCTCAGGCAGGCCAAGATCGCGCCTTGTCGTGGCGGCGCTTCGGCGCTCGGACCTGCCGGGCCGGCAGGCACACGCGGAGGTCTGGGTGCTCTTATGCCCTGTCGGGCGATAAATACGATAAGTCGGCGCGGAGCGCCCGACTTATCGTGCTAAAACGGACGGTGGACGGTTGCAAGGATTCGACGAATGTGAAAGGTCCGATATGTCGTGGCCAACGGGGCGTCCGATATATCGGAAAAGGCGAGAACTCGCCCAAGGGTGCCTGAGCAGGGCGATGAGCATCACCACCCGTCGTACGGGCTAGTGATGTTGACTGTAGGGATGACTGTAGGCATGAACGGGCCGACCGTCCCCCGGCGGCTGGCCGGGCCACAGCCCGGCTGGGCCGAGCCGACCGACGTCGTCGTCATCGGGTCCGGGGTCGCGGGTCTGACCGCCGCGCTGCACCTGCGCGAGGCCGGGCTGCACGTCACCGTCGTCACCAAGGTCAATATCGATGACGGGTCGACGCGGTGGGCGCAGGGTGGGATCGCGGCGGTGCTCGATCCGCTCGACACGCCCGAGGCGCATGCGCAGGACACGCTCGTGGCCGGGGTCGGGCTGTGCGACCCGGCGGCCGTGGACGTGCTGGTGGGGGAGGGGCCGACGCGGGTCCGGGAGCTGATCCGCTGGGGGGCGGAGTTCGACCGGAACACCGACGGCTCGCTCATGCTGACCCGCGAGGGCGGGCACCACGCCAACCGGATCATCCACGCCGGCGGGGACGCCACCGGGGCCGAGGTCCAGCGGGCGCTGCACGCGGCCGTGCACCGGGACCCCTGGATCCGGCTCATCGAGCATGCCCTGGTGCTGGACCTGCTGACGGATGCCGACGGGCGCGCCTGCGGGGTCACGCTGCACGTGCTGGGCGAGGGGGCCGAGGACGGCGTGGGTGCCGTACAGGCGCGGGCTGTGGTGCTCGCGACCGGCGGGATGGGGCAGATCTTCGCGGCCACCACCAACCCGATCGTGTCCACCGGCGACGGCGTGGCGCTGGCGCTGCGGGCGGGCGCGCGGGTCACCGATCTCGAGTTCGTGCAGTTCCACCCGACCGCGCTGGCGCTGGGCAACCGCGACTCGCAGCAGCCACTGGTGAGCGAGGCGCTGCGGGGCGAGGGGGCGTACCTGCGCGACGGCGACGGCAACCGCTTCATGGTCGGCCGGCACGAGCTCGCCGAGCTGGCGCCCCGCGACGTGGTCGCCAAGGGCATCTACCGGGTCATGCGCGCCGAGGGCACCGCCAACGTCTGGCTCGACGCCCGCCACCTCGGCCGCGAGTTCCTCGACTCCCGCTTCCCCACGATCATCGCCTCCTGCCGCGCCGCCGGGGTCGACCCCGCCGCCGACCTGATCCCGGTCTCGCCCGCGGCGCACTACGCCTCCGGCGGCGTCCGCACCGACCTGAACGGCCGCACCTCGATCCCCGGCCTGTACGCGTGCGGCGAGGTCGCCTGCACCGGCGTCCACGGCGCCAACCGGCTCGCCTCCAACTCGCTGCTGGAGGGGCTCGTCTTCGCCCGCCGCATCGCCAAGGACATCGCCCGCGACCTGCCCCGCCAGGCGGACCCCGCGGCGCCCGCCGAGCACGACCGGCAAGCCTGGTCCGCCGATCCGGCGATCCGGGGCCAGCTGCAGGCCACGATGTCGGCCCATGCATCGGTACTGCGCAGTGCCGACTCCCTCGACCAGGCCAACCAGGCCCTCACCAAGCTCTCGCTGGACCGGGCCGCCGCGAACGTGGCCGCCTGGGAGGCCACCAACCTGCTCACCGTCGCCAGTGCCCTGGTCGCGGCCGCAACGCAGCGGCAGGAGACCCGGGGTTGCCACTGGCGGGAGGACTTTCCCGACGCCAGCGACGTCTTCCGGGGCCACTTCCTCGCCGCCCTCGACGACGCCGGCGCACTCACCGAAACCTGGGAGGACGCGTGAGGATCCAGACCGAGTCCGAGCTGCGCAAGGTCGGACTCGATCCAGAGGCGGTCGAGGACATCGTCCGCCGTACCTTGACCGAGGACCTGGGGCCCGACGGCCTCGACGTCACCAGCGTCGCGACGATCCCCGAGGACCAGACCGACGAGGCCGACATCGTGGCCCGGGCCGACGGCGTTGTCGCCGGGCTGTGGGTCGCGGCGGCGGTGTTCGAGGCGGTCTCGGGCAGTACCACCGTGGAGATGAAGAGGCGCGACGGAGAGCGCGTGGCCCGCGGCGATGCGCTGGCCACGGTCAGCGGGCCCACCCGGGCCCTGCTCACCGCCGAGCGCTCGGCGCTCAACCTGCTCTGCCGGATGTCGGGCGTCGCCACCCACACCCGCCGCTGGGCGGACCTGCTGGAGGGCACCGACGCGCTCGTGCTCGACACCCGCAAGACCACCCCCGGCCTGCGGGTCCTGGAGAAGTACGCGGTCCGGGCGGGCGGGGGCACCAACAAGCGCATGGGGCTCTACGACGTCGCCATGATCAAGGACAACCACAAGCTGGCCGCGGGCGGGATCACGGCGGCGTACGAGCGGGTGCGCGCCGCGTTCCCCGACGTCCCCGTCCAGGTCGAGGTGACCACCGTCGGCGAGGCCGTCGAGGCGGTCACCGCCGGGGCGCCGTTCCTGCTCCTGGACAACATGCGCCCCGAGCTGCTGCGCGAGGTGGTCAGCGCGGTCGGCGGCCGCGCCGAGCTCGAGGCGACGGGCAACCTGACGCTGGCCACCGCCGCCGAATACGCGGCGACGGGAGTCGACTACCTCTCGGTCGGCGGGCTCACCCACTCCTCGCCGATCCTCGACATCGCGATGGACCTGCGCCTTCACTGACGGGGCGGAAAGGCCGTCGTCACAAACTGGTCGATGCGGTTGTACTGCCAGTTCGCCGGAACGATCGCCCGGCAGCGGTCCGGTCCGCCGACGCAGACAACCGCATCGACCGACGTGACGCTCGCCGGCGGGCGGCCGGGCACCTCCGACTCGAGCTCGACGAGCTGCTTGTCGCGCAGCTCGATCTGGATCGGGTACTCCCACAGGTCGCCGTCGAGCACCAGCCCGACCCGTTCGGCACCGCTCGCCCGGACCTCGTCGATCGCCTTGCGGTAGCCGGCGGCCTGATCCGGCATGCGGACGAACCGCTCCTGCCAGTCGTCCAGCGTGAACACCGATCCCTGCCCGACGAGCCGGCGCGGCTGACCGTAGTAGACGGCAAGATAGCCGTGCACGGTGCCGCCGGCCAGCACGATCAACGCCAGCACGGCCCCGACGCTGCGCACGCCCCACCGCACCACGCCCACCACGCCCTGCCGCCCGGCAGCCGCCCTGCCCCGCCGCTCAGCCATCCCCGCGCCCCGGCTCTCCGCCGTCCCCGCGTCCCGCCCCGCCGTGCCGGTGTCCCCGCCTGCTGTGTCGGTGTCCCCGCCTGCTGTGGACTGGTGTTCAGCCGTTGCCGTGGCCTGCGTCGTCCTTGGGCCGGCAAATCCCAATGGCGCTGTGGCCTGGTGCTCAGTCGTTGCCGCGTCCCGTCCCGCTGTGTCCGTGTCTTGGTCTGCCGTGTCCTTGTCTCCGGCCGTCGTGGACCAGTTCTCAGCCGTTGCCGTGGCCGTCCTTGGGGCGACAAAAGCCGTCAGCTTTTCCAGGTAGAGGCCGGCCAGCGGGGTGGCGACCGCGAACGCGGGCAGGATCAGGCGGTTGCCCCAGTCCTGCCACTTCACGATCACCGCGGTGGCGACCAGGGCGCCGAGCACCAGCAGGGCGTAGCCCCGCGTTCGGCGGAAGGCCAGGCCCAGGGCGGTGCCGAGCAGGGCGAGGGCGGATTGGATCGGGTACGGGGAGCGGTCCTCGTCGGGCTTCCATCGGTCGCCGGGGAACACGCTGCGCCACTGGGTGATGCCGGGGTCGTTCGGGTCGACGCCGACCAGGTCCGCGATGCGCACGACGGTGTCGCCGATCGCCGCGTTGATCTGCGGCACCGGGGTCAGTAGCGTCGAGGCGCCCAGGCGGAGGCCGTTGACGAGGACCGCGGGCGGGTCGTGGCGGGTGGTGGACAGCGACGTGCGGTACTCGGGCGGGCCCAGCGGGGAGCCGAAGGCCTCCTGGACCCGTAGCAGCGACGGGCCGGCCAGGAGGGCGGCGGCCAGCGCGGTGAGGCCCATGCCGTACAGCACCGGCTTGAGGCTTTTCCGACGCAGGTGGCAGATCGCCCAGTAGGCGAGGATCGTCCCGAGGGCCATGAGGCCGGTGGACTTCGTCACCACGACCAGGCCGGCGGTCCCGGCCAGGGTGAGCGTGTCGGCTACGGTGGCGGGGCGGTGGCGCGCGTCCAGGGCGATCGTCGCGGCGCAGGCGATCCAGGCGGTGACGACCAGGTCGTTCTGGGTGCTGGTGGACTCCAGGGCGATCGCGGGCGCGGTGAGGAACACGGCCGCGGTGAGCCACTGCCCGGCCCGGCCGGCGCCGAGTTGGGCGGCGCAGCGGGCGACGGCCAGGGCGCCGAGCAGGCCGGCGGCCCACTGCAGCAGGTTGAGCGTCCCGTCGCCGTCGGTGAGCAGTCGCAGCTGGAGCAGGAGGAACTCCGCGCCCGGCACGAGAATGATCTGCTGCGTCTGGATCGTGGCGTACGTGCCGACGTTGCCGTTGGCGATCCAGTGTTCGATCTTGGCCAGGTGGTAGTGGTTCGAGTCGAAGTTGTTCGGCGAGGATGCGATGGCCAGGACGAGCTCGCTCGCCACGAGGAGTCCGACGGTCACCTGCAGTGCACGGACGAGCCAACCCCGGTGGTGTGTGGGTTGATCGTCAGCGGGCGTCGACTTGGTTGGCGGAGTGTCGGATTTGTCCGGCTTGCTCGCGGTACGATATCTGCGTTTTGTGCTTTTTGGGCGGAGTGCTGGCCACCATTGTGTCGGATTTTTCGCTATATCTCGGGTTTTATCCGGTATTGAGCGGTACGCCAGGATGCCGGCGGTGATCGCGGCGAGTGACCACAGGATGATCACCGGGGCGCCGGCGACCAGGTCGAGGAGCGAGAGCAGCTCGACGGCGGCGACCGTGCCGGCCGCGACGGCGACGGCGGCGCGGATGATCGCCAGGCGTCGGCCGGCCTCCGCGCGCGGCCGCAGCGCGACGGCCGTGAACGCCAGCGTGACCACCGGCAGCAGGGCGAGCAGTACACGGGCGTTCGGGATCATTGGCACGCGATCGTAATTGAATGGGCGTTGGTTAGGCTTCCGGGGTGCTGCTGTGCATCGACATCGGGAACACCAACACGGTGCTCGCCACGTTCGAGGGCGAGAAGATCGTCCACTCGTGGCGGATCAAGACCGACGCCCGCGACACCGCGGACGAGCTCGGCCTGCTCTACCGCGGGCTGCTCGCCACCGACGCGGTGTCCCTGACGGGCATCGCGGCGTGCTCGACCGTGCCCGCCGCGCTGCGTTCGCTGCGCACGATGCTTCGGCGGTACTACGACAACGTCCCCACCGTCATCGTGGAGCCCGGCGTGCGCACCGGTGTCCAGTTGGCCATCGACAACCCGAAAGAGGTCGGCACCGACCGGGTGGCGAACACTCTCGCGGCGTACACGCTCTACGGCGGCCCCTCGATCGTCGTGGACTTCGGCACCTCGACCAACTTCGACGTGGTGTCGGCCCGGGGCGAGTTCCTGGGCGGGGTCCTCGCCCCCGGCATCGAGATCTCCGTCGACGCGCTCGCCGGCCGCGCCGCCCAATTGCGCAAGGTCGAGCTGGTCAAGCCGCCGCGGGTGATCGGCAAGAACACCGTTGAGTGCCTGCAGTCCGGCGTGGTGTACGGGTTCGCGGGCCAGGTCGACGGGGTCGTGCGCGGGGTGACCGCGGAGCTCGGCGGCGACGTCAAGGCCGTGGTCGCCACCGGCGGCCTCGCGTCGATCGTGATCGGGGAGTGCCAGAGTGTCACCCATCACGAGCCGATGCTCACGCTCATCGGCCTCCGCCTGATCTTCGAGCGCAACACCTAGAGCTTTTTCGCGCGGTACGCATAGGTGACGTACGGCATGTCGAAGTACTCCTGCCCGGCGAACGTGCGCCCGGCCAGGTCGCGCACCCGCTGCTCGAGCGCGGCGCGCATGCCGGCGTCGGAGACGAGGTAGTACGAGCGCGACTTGATCAGCTCGACCAGCGAGTCCACCGTGTGCGTGGTGCTCCAGCGGAACAGCTCGAGTTCGGCGGGGGCGAACAATGGCCCGAACTGATCGGGCGGCAGCCGGCGCTCGTCGATGACCGAGCGCGCGCGGTGGCCGTCGAAGACGTCGGAGAGGTCGGCGACCCACTGCTCCGACTCGTCGCGCACGTTCCAGACCGGCACGAACCAGCCGCCCGGGCGCAGCACCCGGGCGATCTCGGCGTGCGCGGGCTCGCCGGCGAACCAGTGGTAGGCCTGGCCGGCGGTCACCGCGTCCTGGCTTTCCGTCTCGAGGGGAATCGCGGTCGCGCTTCCGGCCCGCGCGTCGCCGTCGATCTGGCGGCGCATTTCGTCATCCGGTTCGACGGCGACGACCCGGTGGCCGAGTTCGCGCAGCTGGCGGGTCAGAATGCCGGTGCCGGCGCCCAGGTCGGCAATGTCTCGCGGGTCCGGGCCGAGCGCCCAGCGCAGGGCCTCCGCGGGATAGCGCGGGCGGATTCGGTCGTAGAGCTCGGCGGCCGCGCCGAACGAAGACGCGTGTTTGCTGAAGTCCACGCGGCCAACCGTACGCCGATCGGATTTCTCGACCCGTCACACATAGCAATGCGACCGACACGGATCTGTACGGGCGTCGCATTGCTGCCGGGCTATTCCGCATTGCGTGGGGCCGGTGGCAATCCGTACATCCGCGCGGGATCGCGATCGGATCGCCGCGGGTGACCGTATCGCGGAATCGATCGGGAATCGGCGGTGGTTTTCGGCGTACCGTTGACGGGGTCGGGCCTTACTGCGTTATCTTTGCATTCGCACCGAAGCGGGGCGGACTTCCTCGAAGGGAATACGACAGTGGCCAAGCGGACCATCCACGTGCTGGTCGATGACCTCGACGGCGGGGAAGCCGACGAGACGGTGAAGTTCGCGCTCGACGGCGTTCAGTACGAGATCGACCTGTCCAAGAAGAACGCAACGAAGCTGCGCGATGCCTTCGGGCCGTTCCTGACCGCCGGCACCAAGGTCGGGCGGGGTGGCGTGGTGGTCGGCGGGCGTGCCGCCAGCGCGCGCGGCCGAGGTGGGGCCGCGGCCGACCGCGAGCAGAACAAGGCGATTCGGGAATGGGCCCAGAACAAGGGCATCAGAGTCTCGGACCGGGGTCGCATCAAGCAGGAAATCGTCGACCGGTTTAACGCCGAAGCGGGCCGATAGCGCCCGTTGACCGTTTCGTCCGGAACGGGACGCCTTAGCGGTTGTTATGTGGTCCCACATCCGATTCCAGTAACTCCAGACACCCACCGTAGCGGTTCAGTTACGGTGGGTGTTCGCGCGCGTGAGGCGGATTTCGCTGTCGGCGTACGCGCGGGGGTGCAGGAACATGCGACCAGGTGCGAACGTTGGGCGAAAGCACCGGGTACACGTGGTTCCCGGAGGGTAGGCATGTAGGGACCGGGGGTCCCGGCGCTCGAATGTGGGGTGCGGCAACGCCGCACACCCCGCAATGTGTCGGTCCTCGGCGATAGAGTGATGGCACGGTCACGTTGGCGTCCGACAGAGCTTCGGCGTGGCGACCCCTGCACCCGGGGGTTCCGCGGCAAGCGGCGGCGACGGACACGGCACGTGAGGAGCAGGGATGTTCGAGCGGTTCACCGACCGAGCACGACGGGTTGTCGTCCTGGCGCAGGAAGAAGCCCGGATGCTCAACCACAACTACATCGGCACCGAGCACATCCTGCTCGGCCTCATCCACGAGGGTGAGGGCGTGGCGGCCAAGGCGCTCGAGAGCCTCGGCATTTCGCTGGAGGGTGTCCGCCAGCAGGTCGAGGAGATCATCGGCCAGGGCCAGCAGGCGCCGAGCGGGCACATTCCGTTCACGCCACGCGCCAAGAAGGTGCTGGAGCTGTCGTTGCGGGAGGCGCTGCAGCTCGGGCACAACTACATCGGCACCGAGCACATCCTCCTCGGCCTGATCCGGGAGGGTGAGGGCGTCGCGGCCCAGGTGCTGGTGAAGCTGGGCGCCGACCTCAACCGGGTCCGCCAGCAAGTCATCCAGCTGCTCTCCGGCTACCAGGGCAAGGAGCCGGCGGCAGCCGGCACCGGTGCTCCCGGCGAGGCGGCCCCGTCGACGAGCCTGGTGCTCGACCAGTTCGGTCGTAACCTCACCCAGGCCGCGCGCGAGGGCAAGCTCGACCCGGTCATCGGCCGTGAGAAGGAAATCGAGCGGGTCATGCAGGTGCTGTCCCGCCGCACCAAGAACAACCCCGTCCTCATCGGCGAGCCCGGCGTCGGCAAGACCGCCGTGGTCGAGGGGCTGTCCCAGCGGATCGTCAAGGGCGAGGTGCCCGAGACGCTCAAGGACAAGCAGCTCTACACGCTCGACCTGGGTGCGCTGGTCGCCGGCTCCCGCTACCGCGGTGACTTCGAGGAGCGGCTGAAGAAGGTCCTCAAGGAGATCCGCACCCGCGGCGACATCATCCTGTTCATCGACGAGATCCACACCCTCGTCGGGGCGGGTGCCGCGGAGGGTGCGATCGACGCGGCGAGCATCCTCAAGCCGATGCTGGCCCGTGGGGAGCTGCAGACCATCGGCGCGACCACGCTGGACGAATACCGCAAGCACCTGGAGAAGGACGCCGCCCTCGAGCGCCGCTTCCAGCCCATCCAGGTGGGTGAGCCGTCGCTGGCTCACACCATCGAGATCCTCAAGGGCCTGCGCGACCGCTACGAGGCGCACCACCGGGTGACGATCACCGACGCCGCCCTGGTGGCCGCGGCGACCCTCGCCGACCGCTACATCTCCGACCGCTACCTGCCGGACAAGGCGATCGACCTGATCGACGAGGCCGGCGCCCGGATGCGCATCCGCCGCATGACCGCGCCGCCGGACCTGCGCGACTTCGACGAGCGCATCGCCCAGGTGCGCCGCGACAAGGAGTCCGCGATCGACGCGCAGGACTTCGAGCGGGCCGCGCAGCTGCGCGACAAGGAGAAGCAGCTGCTCGGGCAGAAGGCGCAGCGGGAGAAGGAGTGGAAGGCCGGCGATCTCGACGTCGTGAGCGAGGTTGACGACGAGCAGATCGCCGAGGTGCTGGCGAACTGGACCGGCATCCCGGTCTACAAGCTGACCGAGGAGGAGACGGCCCGCCTCCTGCGCATGGAGGACGAGCTGCACAAGCGCCTCGTCGGCCAGGAGGACGCGGTCAAGGCGGTCTCGAAGGCGATCCGGCGCACCCGGGCCGGCCTGAAGGACCCCAAGCGCCCGTCCGGCTCGTTCATCTTCGCCGGCCCGTCCGGTGTCGGTAAGACGGAGCTGTCCAAGGCGCTGGCCGAGTTCCTCTTCGGTTCCGAGGACGCGCTCATCCAGCTCGACATGTCCGAGTTCCACGACCGGTACACGGTGTCCCGTCTCGTCGGTGCGCCGCCCGGATACGTGGGCTACGACGAGGGCGGCCAGCTGACCGAGAAGGTCCGCCGCCGGCCGTTCTCGGTGGTCCTCTTCGACGAGATCGAGAAGGCCCACCCGGACGTGTTCAACACGCTCCTGCAGATCCTGGAAGACGGCCGCCTCACCGACGGTCAGGGCCGCATCGTGGACTTCAAGAACACGGTGATCATCCTGACCACCAACCTGGGCACCCGCGACGTGGCCAAGGCCGTGTCCCTGGGCTTCCAGGCGTCGGAGGACAACGAGTCCAACTACGAGCGGATGAAGCAGAAGGTCAACGACGAGCTGAAGCAGCACTTCCGCCCGGAGTTCCTCAACCGCATCGACGACACGATCGTCTTCCACCAGCTCCTGCAGGACCAGATCCTCGGCATCGTCGACCTGATGATCGCCCGGATCGAGACCCAGCTGCGCAACAAGGACATGGGCCTCGAGCTGACCGACAACGCCAAGAAGTTCCTGGCGAACAAGGGTTACGACCCCGTGCTGGGCGCCCGGCCGCTGCGCCGCACGATCCAGCGCGAGATCGAGGACGCACTGTCCGAGCGCATCCTCTTCAACGAGCTGCGCCCCGGCCAGATCGTCGTCATCGACTGCGAGGGTGACCCGGCCCAGTTCGAGAAGGCCAAGCTGGTCTTCGACGGTGCGGACCGCCCGGGCGCCGTGCCCGACGCGGTCCCGGCCGAGCTCGCCGGCGGCGGCTCCGCCGACGAGGCGTCGGCCTGACCGGCCAGCCGTCCTGCCCCAACCACCCGAGCCCCGCTCAGGCCACCAGGCCCGAGCGGGGCCCGGCGTTTTGACCGCCGGCGCGCAGCGCCGCGCTCGGAATCCGGCGCAAGCTGAGTGAGAGCGCGCGCCGACGCGCCGCGTGGCCAACCGGGTTCAAGCGGCCCGACTTCGACATGGCGTCAACCGCACCGCTTGACCAGTGCCCCGTGGCAGGTTGGTGCGGGCGCCCTGGGCGCACGCCGCCGGTTGGCGGCGCCTGGGCTCGGGAGTCGGCGGAATGGCCGTCAGCCCGTGTCTGAGCCGCCCTCCGGCGGGTCGGCCGTTCGTCTGGGCTCGTTGCTTGTCCCGTGTTGGGTTGTTGTGGGTGTCCTGGCCGGATGTCGCCGGTCGGCGGCGCCTGGCTCGGGGGCGGGCTGAAAGCCGTCGGCCCGTGGTTGAGCCGGGTCGCACGGCTTGACCGGGCTTGCCGCCTGGCCCCTTGGCAGGTTGTTGCGGGTGCCCTGGGCGCAGTGAGGCTGGGCCGGGGCGCGGCCGGTCCGCGGCGCCGGGCTCGGGGGGTCGGCGGAACGGCCGTCAGCCCGTGACTGAGCCTTCCTCCGGCGGATCGGCCGTTCGCCTGGGCTGGCCGCTTGCCCCGTGTCGTGTTGCTGCGGGTGTCCTGGCCGGGCGCTGTCGCCGGGCTCGGGGGTCGGCGGAAAGGCCGTCAGCCCCTGGCTGAGCCGCGTTCCGGCCGCCGGGCGGTCGTTCGCCCGGGCCGGCCACGCCTGCCCCGTGTGTCGGGTTGCTGCGGGCGCCCTGGGCGCAGCGTGGGGCTGGGTCAGGACGCCGGTCTCGCCATGTTCGGCGAGGTGGATCACGATTTGTGGGCGGGTCCGATGGCTCGGGTGGGTTTGTCGGGTTCGGGAGTCGTACAGAGGACTCGGGATGCCTGTTGAGCGCCTCTTGCGGGTATGTTCCGCGCGTGAGTAAGGGGCAGTTCTCGTTTGGGTCCGGACGAGGTGGGCGACCGGCGGCGGGGCGGCCGATTGTGCGCACGGGGTTGATGGGGCGGTTGGACGCGGCCGACCGGATGGTGGTGCTGGTTGGCGGGGCTGGGGCGGGAAAGAGTGCGCTGCTGGACGCCTGGGTGGCGGCTCACGGCGGGGCGCTGGTCGACCTCGGCGAGGCGGGCGACACCGGGGACTGGCCGGCGGCGGGGGCGCTGGCGATCGACGGGGCCACCGCCGCGGACTCGCGGCTGCTCCGGCCGCTGGCCGGGCGGCGGGGCGTGGTGGTGGCGGCCCAGGAGGAGCTGGGGATCTCCGGGGCCGTGCAGGTTTCGGCCGGCGATTTAGGGTTCGCCGAGGACGAGACGTACCAGGTGCTCGCGGCCGCGTTCGGCGACGCCGAGGCCGCCGATTCCCTCGCGCCGGACCTGCATCTGCTGACCAGCGGGTGGCCGGGGCTTGTCGGGCTGGCGGCGGCCTGGCTCGCACAGCAACCGCCCCGGGAACGGGTCGGCAAGCTGCGGACGCTCGCCTGGGCCGAGGCCGGGCTCTCCGAGTTTCTCGTGCCGGCGGTGATCGCGGGGCTTTCCGGCCGGGATCGGGAACTGCTGCGGCGGCTGGCCTGGCTGCCGGGCCTCGACGCCCGCACAGCCGATCTGCTCGACATCACCGCGGATCTCGCGGCCGTTCCACCGCTGATTCAGGGGCTCGCGTGCCGACCCGGATGGTTCGTCGTGCCCGACGGATGGAAGGCGGCGGTCCGGGCCGAGTTGCCCATGACCGCCGCCGAGGTCGAGGCGCTGCGGGCGCGATACCGGCGCAGCCGCGAGGATCAGGTCGCCGGCAGGTAGTCGATCAGCAGCGCCGGGGTCAGGCCTGCGGCCGCGATCGCCTGCAGCGACGCGATGAAGTCGTCCACGAAGCGGTCACGGAAATGCATCAGGATGATGTCGCCCTTTTGCACACCGTGGCCCTCCTGGTAGCGGACCGTACCCTTGTCGACAGTTTCCTTCCAGAAGAATCCGGCCTGCAGGCCGCAGTCGCGGGCCACCTTCATCGTCGTCGCGTCCTTGTCGCCGAACGGCGGGCGGAACAGCTTCGGGCGGTGACCGTACATCGTCCCCAGCTGGTCGGCGGAGCCGCAGATCTCGCGCTTCTGGAAATCGTACGACTTGCCCTTCAGGTTCGGGTGCGTGATCGTGTGCGCCTCGATGTCGGCGCCGGCGGCCTGCAGCTGTTTGAAGTAGCCCGGGTTGTCCTTGATCGCGTTAATCGTCAGGAACAGCGTGACCTTCACGCCGGACTCGCGTAGCAGCTCCAGGGCCTCCGGGCGCTTGACCCAGCCGTCGTCGATGGTCAGGAACGCCACCGGCTGGTCGGTCGGGATCCGTGCGTAATACGGTGCGCCGGCGCCCTCCGGGATGTTGATGCGCTCCGGCACCGGGGGCTGGCCGAACTTCGGCAGGCGGCCCGCGTAGGCATTGCCGGGCGGCGGGGGCTGATCCGACTTCGACGCGCTCGGCTTGGCCGTGGCGGTCGCGGTGCCCGACGGCTGAGCGGACGGGGACTCGTCCGGGTCGTCGGCGTCAGTCGATGTCTGCGGTGCGCCGGAACTGGTCGCCGAGCTCGCGGGAGCGGCGCCGTTGACCTGGGAGTGGCCGGGGGCCTTGTCGTCGCAGGCGGCGACCGCGACGGCCAGCGCGGCGATCGCGCTGATCGTGGCCCCGAACCGGCGCGCCCGGGCAGAAACAAGCACAAACCTGAGAGTAGCGATGCGGGACGGCCGCGGGAGTACCCGTTCGGGGTATCCATCCCGGTGAACAACGCCACCCGTACGGCCTGCAACCTACCCCGGCAGTGTGAACGTCCCCTCCCGCTGGTTCACCAACCCGTCGGCCAGCAGCCCGGCCAGCGCTCGGCGGCGCTGGTCGACGTCCGGCCACACGGCGTCGAGGCGCTGCGCCGGCACCGGGTCGTCGCTGGCGCGCAGGACGGCCATCAACAGGCCACGGACATAGCGGTCGGTCCCGTGGTACCGCTGGGAAGGGCGAACCGGCCCGTCGGACGGCGGCGATCCGGCCAGCCGCCACGCGCACACCACGGTCAGCGGGCACTCCTCGCAGCGCGGCGCGCGGGCGGTGCACACGACGGCGCCGAGTTCCATGAACGCGATCGACGCGCGGGCCGCGGCCTCGTCGTCCTCCGGCAGCAGTGCCTCGACGGCGCGCAGGTCGGCGGGGGTGGTGTTGGCGCCGCCGTCCGCGGTGCCGGCGACCGCGCGGGCCACGACGCGGCGCACGTTCGTGTCGACGACCGGGTGGCGCTGGCGGAAGGCGAACGCGGCGACCGCGCGGGCCGTGTAGACGCCGATGCCGGGCAGGGCCAGCAGCGCCTCGACATCGTCGGGTACGACCCCGTCGTGGCGCTCGACGATCGCGGTCGCGCAGGCGTGCAGGCGCAGGGCCCGGCGCGGGTAGCCGAGGCGGTCCCAGGCGCGGATGGCCTCGCCGGGCGGGTCCGCGGCCAGGTCGGCCGGGGTGGGCCAGCGCTCCATCCACCGCTGCCAGGCGGGCTCCACCCGTGAGACCTGGGTCTGCTGGAGCATGACCTCGGAGACGAGTACACCCCACGGGGTCGCGCCGGGGCGGCGCCACGCGAGGTCGCGGGCGTTGGCGGAATACCACCGCGTCAGAATGGACGCGATGGTGGTCTCTGTGTTGCGGTGATTGGCGATACGCAAGGATAAGGCTGTGAACGAGTACGCCGTCACGGTCATCGGCCACGACCGGCCCGGCATCATCGCCGACGTCGCCGAGATCCTGGCCCGCCTTGGCCTCAACCTCACCGACTCGACCATGACCCGGCTGCGCGGGCACTTCGCGATGACGCTGGTGTGCGCGGGACCGCCGACCGCCGAGGAGATCGACACGGCGCTGGAGCCGCTGACGGCCGACCGGACGCTGCTGGTCACCGTGCGCGGCGTCATGGAGGAGCCGGTGCACGAGCCCGCCGGCACCCACCACGTCCTCACCGTCCACGGCGCCGACCGGCTCGGGATTGTGGCGACTCTCACCCGCACCGTCGCGGAGTACGGCGGCAACATCACGGACCTCACGACCCGGCTGTCGGGCAGCCTCTACGTGGTCGTCGCGGAGCTCGACGTCGCCGACCCGGACGCGCTCGACGCGGCCCTGCGCGCCGCGGCGGACCGGCTCGGCGTCGAGGTCTCGCTGCGCCCGGCCGACGCGGATCTGCTGTGAGCGGCGTCGTTCTGCCGGTCGTACAAGCACCAGCCGCCGTCCTCGGCACCCCGACCGAGCCCGTCGACCCGACCGCCCCCGAGATCCTGCAGCTCGCCGAGGACCTGCTGGCGACCATGCGTGTCTCGCCCGGCTGCGTCGGGCTGGCCGCGACGCAGGTCGGGGTCGCCGCGCAGATCTTCTGCGTCGACGTCACCGGGCACCCGAAGGCACGTACGACACACGGCGCCTTCGTGCTGTGCAACGCGCGGATCGTCGAGGCCTCGCAGTGGCAGAAGGGGCGCGAGGGCTGCATGTCGGTGCCGGACCTCACCGGCGACGTCAAGCGGGCCAACCGGCTCGTGGTGGCCGGGTTCGCTCCCGGGGGTACCGAGGAGATCCAGATCACCACGGACGCCTTCGAGGCCCGGGCGCTGCAGCACGAGATCGACCACTGCTCCGGCCTGCTGTTCCTCGACCGGGTCGCCGGGGCGCACGCGGTCTACGCCCGCAAGGTCTATCTCTGAGCGCTTCTCACGGCGTGCCGCCACGGTCACCGACGGTTCCCTCGATACGGTGAGTACATCATGAAGCTGACGATTGGCCCACTGCCTGCCGGCGTCTACTGGCGGCGCCGAGCGATCGTCGGCGGGGTGCTCGTCGTCGCCTCGCTCATGCTGTGGACGTCCTGCGGCGGCAGCGGCGGCGACGGGGACGATCAGCGGCGCACGTCGGGTACGGCCGACGCGACGAGCCCGGCCCCCGAGCCGACGGTCACCATCCAGGTGCCGACGACCGGCGGCCCCGCGCCCACGTCCTCCGCGCCGCCGCCCGCCGCGAGTTCGCCGGCTGCCCCGCCGCCGTCGACGGCGCCGCCGTGCGCCGACGCCGACCTGTCCCTGATCGCCACGCCCGAGCAGGCGGTCCAGTTCCGCGGTGCCTACCTCAAGTTCATGCTGAAGATCAAGAATACGTCGGGCCACGATTGCTCGCGGGACGTCGGGGCGGATGCGCAGGAGTTGTACCTGCAGGTCGCCGCCAGCAAAATTTGGTCCTCGGATACGTGCGACGCGCCGCACGGCACTCAGATGACCGTGCTGAAGCCCGGCATCGAGGTCTCGTTCACCAACGTGTGGAACGGCAAGGCGACGAACAACGGCTGCGCGAACCGCGAGACGCCGCCGGCCGGGAAGTACGAGCTGGTGGGCCGCCTGGGCACAAAGCTGAGCGACCCGGTGCAGGTCCAGCTGACGTGATGCTCTGATTGCTCAGCGTGACGAATTGATCGATCGCCGTGATGATCAATTAGGTGCTGAATGTTAAGGTGCCATTGAAGGGCGGAGCAGCACCCTGGAGCCGCGTTCCGTGCTGACGCTTCTCCGCCCCGGCGCTTTCTCCTGCCTGATCGGTGTTTCCTGGTTCGCCTACCCGCTTCCCGTCTCGGTTACCTGCGCTCCAGCGCGGTTACCCGCTTCCGCAGGTCGGGTTGCCTGCGGCTCGGCTCGGTACCGCTCGGTGTTCGGGCGCCTGGCTCGGTTTGTCGCCCGGGTCGCGACGATGGGCGCGTGGGTCGAGTCGAGGTCGCCGGACACGCCGACCGCGACCTTGGGCTCGCCGATCGCCGGCAGGCGCGCTGCCGTAGGCCGGCGACCTGGATGTTCTCCCGGTTAGTTCCTGGATGTTCGCCCGCCTGGTTATCGCTTCTCCAGGCGGTTGGCGACCTGGACCTGGTCCGGGGCGAACGCGGCGAGTGCGGCGAGGTGGCCGTCGGGGCTGCCGTTGAAGTCCCGCAGCCGGACCGCGAGGCTGATGCCCCGCGCGCCGTGGTCGCTGGCCTTGGCGAGCTTGCGCAGCACGGTCTGGTCGACCCAGGCCGGGTTCGAGCCGGTGCGGTCGAGACCTGGTTGGAGGCGGACGGTGAGATACCGCTCGCCGGCCACCTCGATGGCGGCCACCTCGCCGACGCGGGACCAGGGCAGGACCAGCGTGCGGACCCAGC
Source organism: Dactylosporangium sp. CA-233914 (assembly GCF_050942935.1). NCBI lineage: Bacteria > Bacillati > Actinomycetota > Actinomycetes > Micromonosporales > Micromonosporaceae > Dactylosporangium > Dactylosporangium sp. CA-233914. Next base: position 516,295 of record NZ_CP192030.1, read on the forward strand.
CGGGGCGGACGGTGAGCGCGAAGTGGTTCGCGGCTACCCGGGGGCGGCGCGCCACCGACAGGGCGATCGGCGCGGCGCCGGCCGCGGCCAGGCCGGCCGTCCACATCGGAAGTTCGGCGAGCGGGTTGTGGGCGCCGGAGTCCAGGGTTTCGGGCTCGTCGCCGAACAGGGCGCGGACCAGCAGGACGGCGAGGGCGGCACAGGCGACGTACCACGTGAGCGTTCCCAGGGGCCGGGACGGAAACTCCGTCGCCATTCGATCCGCTCCGGACCGGCCACCGTGCGGGAACCCCTCGGAAATCAACCGCAATCAATCGGTGGATGGCATCTGCCCACTCTACGGGCTGGGTCGATACCGCACCAGCACCGGATGCGCGGCCATCCGTAGACTGTGCGGGTGCCGATTGACCGCGAGCCCGGCAGGGGCGGCGCCAACACCGGCCTCATCGGGGGCTGGGCCGCCGCGCTGCCCGGTGCCGATCCCATGCGCGCGACCCTGGCCCTGATGGCCCCGGGTACCGCCCTGCGCGACGGCCTGGAGCGCATCCTGCGCGGCCGGACCGGTGCCCTCATCGTGCTCGGGCACGACCGCGTGGTCGAGCAGATCTGCACCGGTGGCTTCCCCCTGGACGTCGAGTTCTCCGCGACCCGCCTCCGCGAGCTTTGCAAGATGGACGGCGCGGTTGTGCTGTCGAGTGACGGCGCCAAGATCGTCCGCGCGGCCGTGCACCTCATGCCCGACCCGACGATCCCGTCCGAGGAGTCCGGCACCCGCCACCGCACCGCCGAGCGCGTCGCCAAGCAGACCGGCTACCCGGTGATCTCGGTCAGCCAGTCGATGCGGATCATCGGGCTCTACGTCAACGGCCAGCGCCACGTGTTGGACGACTCGGCGGCCATCCTGTCCAAGGCCAACCAGGCCCTGGCCACGCTGGAGCGCTACAAGCTGCGCCTCGACGAGGTCAGCGGCACCCTGTCGGCCCTGGAGATCGAGGACCTGGTAACCGTCCGCGACGCGGTGGCGGTCGTCCAGCGGCTGGAGATGGTACGCCGCATCGCCGACGAGATCGCGGGCTACGTTGTCGAACTCGGCACCGACGGCCGCCTGCTCGCCCTCCAGCTCGAGGAGCTGATGGCCGGCGTCGAGGCCGACCGCACCCTGGTCATCCGCGACTACGTGCCCTCGGGCCGGCGCACCCGCTCGTCGGACGACGCGCTGGAGGAGCTCGACGCCCTGAGCGCGACGGAGCTGATCGACCTGGTCGCGGTGGCCAAGTCGCTTGGCTACCCCGGCGCGAGCGACGCCCTGGACGCGGCGGTCTCCCCGCGGGGCTTCCGGCTGCTGGCCAAGGTTCCGCGGCTGCCCCACCTGGTGGTGGAGCGGCTGGTCGAGCACTTCGGCAGCCTGCAGCGCCTGCTGGGCGCCACGGTGGAGGACCTCCAGGCGGTCGAGGGCGTCGGCGACGCCCGGGCCCGGGGCGTTCGCGAGGGCCTGTCGCGCCTGGCCGAGGCCTCAATCCTTGAGCGCTACGTCTAGGAACGGAAGCGCCCAGCCGACCACGCGCCGCCGCGGATCGAACGTCGCCGCGCCAGCACTCCGCCGATGCGCCCAGCCAACCGGCTCGCCCGCAGATACAAGGCGCCGGCCCGCGCCATCGCAAACCGGCCGGGCCGAGGCGAGGACGCGGCGGCGTCCCGCCGATCCAGCCAGTCGCGGCCGAGCGAGCGCCATGTTAACCGCGCGCCCCGCCGACCGGCTGGTCACGACCGAGTGAGCGTCGTGCCTACCGCGTCCGCCGACCGGCCAGTCATGGCTGGGCGAGGGCCATGTCAACCGCGCTCCGCCGACCTGCCGGCCAGTCATGGCTGGGCAAGTGTCGTGCCACCGCCCTCCGCCGGGCTGGGCGAGTGTCGCGCCTGCCGTGTTCCGCCGATCCGGCCGGTCGTGGCTGGGTGAGCGTCATGTCAACCCCGCTCCGCCGACCAGATGGTCAGGGCCGGTCGAGCGCCGTGCCCGCCGTGCCCGCCGTGCTCAGCCGACCGGCCCGCCGCAGCCGCACGGACGCCGCGACAGCAATGACCGCCGGCGGGCCTGGACAGGGCTGTGCCTCCCCGGCCCTCGGCCCCCCGCTCTTCAAGACCTGGACTCAGACATCCTCAGCGGTGGCCTTGACCGCGTAGTGCAACGCCGTCCGGATGTCGTTGACCTCCAGGACCCGCATTCCCGGAGGTGTGACGCCCGTGGCCGCGGGGCCGCAGCCCGGTGGGACCAGCGCGAACCGGAACCCGAGCCGCGCTGCCTCCGCCAGCCGTCGGGGCACCGCGCCCACGCGTCGGACCTCGCCGGTCAGGCCTACCTCGCCGAGCGCCACCAGGTCGGGTGGCATCGGCAGCTCGTGGGCGGCTGAGGCTGCCGCCAGGGCGAGGGCCAGGTCGGCGGCCGGCTCGGTGACCCGCAGGCCGCCGACCGTGGCGGCGTAGACCTCGCGGTCGTGGAGCTGGATGCCGGCGCGGCGTTGGAGCACTGCGAGGACCATGGCCAGGCGGGCCGAGTCGAGGCCGCTCACGGTGCGGCGGGGGGAGCCTGGCATCTGGGCGCCGATCAGGGTCTGGACCTCGGTGACCAGGGCGCGGCGGCCCTCCATGGCCACGCAGACGCAGGTGCCGGAGACGGCGTCGGCGTAGCGGGTCAGGAACAGGCCGCTCGGGTCGGGCAGGCTCGTGATGCCGCCCTCGTGCATCTCGAAGCAGCCGACCTCGTCCGCGGCGCCGAAGCGGTTCTTCAGGCCGCGGACCATGCGCAGGGACGAGTGCTTGTCGCCCTCGAAGTTGAGGACCACGTCGACCAGGTGCTCCAGGACGCGGGGGCCGGCGACATTGCCGTCCTTGGTGACGTGGCCGACGAGGACGGTGGCCAGGCCGCGCTCCTTGGCGATGGCGACCAGGGCGGCGGTCACCGCGCGGACCTGGGTCACGCCGCCGGCGACGCCGTCGACGCCGGGGGCGGAGACGGTCTGGACCGAGTCGAGGATCAGCAGGCCGGGCTTGACCGCGTCGAGGTGGCCGAGGACCGCGCCGAGGTCGGTCTCGGAGGCGAGGTAGAGCCGCTCGTGCAGGGCGCCGATGCGCTCGGCGCGCAGGCGGACCTGGCTCGTGGACTCCTCGCCGCTGACCACCAGGGACGGGCTTTCGCCCTGCACAGCCCACTGCTGGGCGACGTCGAGCAGGAGGGTGGACTTGCCGACGCCGGGCTCGCCGGCCAGCAGGACCACGCCGCCGGGGACGATGCCGCCGCCGAGGACCCGGTCGAACTCGCCGACGCCGGTCGGGCGGGCCTTGGCCGGGGCGGCGCTGATCTCGGCGATCGGGCGGGCCGGCTCGAGCGGGGCGCGGGGCGACACGGCGCGCAGGGCGGCCGGGCCGGCGACGGCGGCGCCGCCCGCGAGCTCCAGGATGGCGCCCCACTCACCGCACTCGGGGCACCGGCCCATCCACTTGGGCGGCCGGTGCCCGCAGACGTCGCATTCGTAGGTGGAGCCCCTGGTCTTCGTCACACCCCGAAGCTAGCGGAGGGGTACGACAAAACCGGTTACTCGGCGCCCTCTTCGTTGTGCACGACCGAGCTCGGCTTCGGCAGCGGCGTGAGCGGCGGCGTCATCGGCAGTTCGGCGACGGTGATCGTGGTGGTCCCGCCGCCCGCGTAGGCGAAGGTGAAGACGACGTTGCGCAGCGAGCCGCCGGACAGCAGCGGCGCGCCGGTGAGCTTGTCGACGGCGAGATACGTGCCGCTGTCGCGGCTGAGCACCGCAATGCCCGAGACCGGGATCTGGACCGAGATCTTCGCGTTGCCGGCCGAGGTCGGTGACGGCGCGGCCGCGGGCGATTCGGACGCCGACTCGCCAACCTCGGGGTTGGCACTGCCCGAGGGGTTGGCGCTGCCCGACGGCTTCTTGGACCCGGGCGGGGTCGGGGAAGCGGTGGTCGGCGAGGGCGAGGCGGGCGCCGCCGCGGCGGACGCGCCGCCGACGAGGACGATCGTGCCGTTGTCGCTGGTCACGCCGGTCAGCGTGGCCGCCTGCGTGGCGTTGTTGAACAGCCGGACGTTGATCGGGACCGTCGAACCGGGCTTGTACTGGTCGGCGTAGGCGACCACGCCGTCGCGCAGCACGATGTTGCCGTCGGCGCTGTTGACGTTGACCCCAGGGACGGCGGCGACCTGGGTGTCGGTCTGGGTGACCTGACCGGACCCGCACGCGGAGAGCAGGCCGACGCCAAGCGCGGCCGTTGCCATGAGCGCGGCGCCCAGCACTGTGCGGCGGCGAGCCAGCGGCATGGCCGGAGTCTTACGCGTCACCTTGGTTCCTCCAAATCAAGGGCCGGCGGGGTGCGGTGTGGGTCGGCCAGAGATGCAGCCGCACTACAGCCTAGATGCCGTTGATCGAGCGATTACGCCCACCCTGGCAAAGGGGAATCAATCCAAGTTCAGGCCGCTGAGCAGGAGAAACGCGACATCGATCAGCGCCACGACGATGACGGCGAGGAAGGGTGCCCGGGAAGCTGTGTCGCGGCTCATGCGGTACCAACCCCAGGAGAGCGCGATCAGCGCGGCCGCGAGGGCCGGCCAGAACAGCACCGGCGGCGGACCCGGCGGCCCGAACGCGAGCGCCGCGGTCGCCGCGAGCAGCAGCACCGCCGCGCACGCCAGCGATCCCCGCCGCCCGAAGCGCTGCGGCAGGCCGTGCACCCCCGCGCGCGTGTCGGCGGCGAGGTCCGGCAGCGTGTTGACGAAGTGCGCGCCCGCGCCGAGCAGGCCCCCCGCGGCCAGCAGCCACACCGGCGGCGTCTTTCCCGCCCCGAGCACCACGAACGCGGGCAGACAGGTGAACGACACCACGTAGGGCACCACGGAGGCGAGCGTCGCCTTCAGCGGCCAGTCGTAGAGCAGCGCCGAGACCAGCGCCAGCGCCGAGAGCAGGCCGGCCTGCGGCCCGGAGAGGAAGCCCAGCGGCACGCAGACGGCGGCCGCCGCCACCCCGAGGGTGAGCACGAGCCGGCGCGACACCTTCCCGGCCGCGACGGGCTTGTCCGCCCGCCCGGCGGCGGCGTCGCGGTCGGCGTCCAGGGCATCGTTGACCCATCCGATGGCGAGCTGACTCGACAGTACCGTCGCCCCGGCCGCCACCACCCCGGGAACCGGCCGGTCCAGGCCGGCGGAGAGCAGGACGGCGACCGCGGTGACCCCGGCGGCGGGCTCCGGGTGGCTCGCACGCAGTAGCGAGATCGCAACCGACACTCGGCAAGTGTGGCCGCCGGAGGGGTTCCATGTCAGGCTCGTCTCATGCCCTTGCGGCGCGCTCGCAATGATCCCGGTCAGTATGACGACCTGGCCGGCGAGTGGTGGCGCCCGGGGAGCCCGCTGTCGATGCTGTACTGGCTGGCGAAGGCCCGTGCCCGGCTGATCCCGCCCGCGGAGCGCCCCGGCGCCGTGCTGGTCGATCTCGGCTGTGGCGGCGGGCTGCTCGCCCCGCACGTGGCCGGCAAGGGGTACCATCACATCGGCGTCGATCTCATCGTCTCCGGCCTGGAGCAGTCCGCCGCGCACGGCGTCACCCCGATCCTCGCCGACGTGCGTCAACTGCCGTTCGCCGACGCCAGCGCCGACGTCGTCAGCGCCGGCGAGCTGCTCGAGCACGTGCCGGACCTGCCGCGGGTCGTCGCCGAGGCGTGCCGGATCCTGCGCCCGGGCGGCTGGCTGGTGCTCGACACGCTGGCCGATACGGCGCTGGCGCGGCTGGTTGCCGTACGCCTCGCCGAGGCCGTGCTGCCCGCGGTGCGCGGCATCCACGACCCCGCCCTGTTCGTCGATCCGCGGCGCCTGCGGGCCGAGTGCGCGCGCCACGGGGTGCCGCTGGACGTGCGCGGGGTACGCCCGGCCCTGCCGGCCCTCGCGCGCTGGCTGGCCACCCGCCGCAACGCCGTGCCGATCGTGCCGACGTTCTCGACCGCGATCCTCTACCAGGGGCGCGGCAGGAAGGGGAGTCAGTGACCGGTGCCGCCATCGCGGGGATGTACGCGACGTTTCCCGGGCAGATGAGCCAGGACGAGGTGTGGGACGGCTACTTCAGGCGGCACTACGACGGGCCCCGCCGGGGGCTGGCGAAACGGATCTTCGCCAACTCGGGTGTGGTCACGCGGCACGGGGCGGTCAACCCGTTGCTGGAGGACGCGTCGTCGTGGTCGACGGGTGAGCGCATGCACCGGTACCTCGCCGAGGCCCTTCCTCTTGGCAAGGACGCCGTCGCCGGGGCGCTGGACGCCGCGGGACTGCGCCCGGACGAGATCGGGCTGTTCGCGGTGTGCTCCTGCACCGGCTACGCCACGCCCGGCCTCGACATCCTCCTCGCCCGTGACCTGGGCATGGCCCCGGACACGCAGCGGCTGTTCATCGGCCACATGGGCTGTTACGCGGCCCTGCCCGGGCTCGGTGCGGTCGCGGACTACGTGGCCGCGCGCAGGCGCCCGGCCGTCCTGCTCTGCCTGGAGCTGACCAGCCTGCACGTGCAGCCGCCGAGCGAGGACCCGCAGCAGATCGTCGCGCACGCGCTGTTCTCGGATGCGGCCGCCGCAGTGGTACTCGTGCCAGGCGCGGCCGGTCACGACGTGTCCGACGTCGCCGCGGTCACCGACACCGCGACCGCGGACCACATGACCTGGGACGTCACCGATCTCGGCTTCCGCATGGGCCTGTCGCCGAAGGTCCCCGACGTGCTGTCGATCTACGTCGCCGACCTCGTCGACCGGCTGCTCACGCCGCGCGGGCTGGCGGTGGCCGACGTGGACGGCTGGGCTGTGCACCCCGGCGGGCCGCGGATTCTCGACGTCGTGCGCGATCAGCTCGCGCTGCCGGAGTCCGCCCTGGCCGAGTCGCGCGGCACGCTGGCGGCGCACGGCAACTGCTCCTCGCCGACGGTGCTGCTCATCCTCGACGCGTTACGCCGCCGCGCCGCCGGCCCGCCGCGCACCATGGTGGCGCTGGCGTTCGGGCCGGGGCTCACACTTTACGGGGTACTACTGCAGCTTTGAAAGCTCTTCGGAGAAGGAGTCGGGCGACGTCACGGAGCGGACCGCCCGCAGCAGATGGCCGTCGCCGGCGACCAGGACGGCGGCGGTGGTCCGCTCGCCGGCCAGGGCGGGCACCGAGGCGCGCACGGAGTTGTTCGGGTCGGCCAGCGAGCGGACCGTCGCCTGCGGGTTGAGCTCGCTCGGCAGCGTGGGCGCCCGGGTGGCGACGACGATGACCTTGGCGGTGCCCTTCGCGGCGGCGACGGCGTCGGCGGTGCTTCGGATCAGCTGCTCGCAGGTGCAGCCGTCCACGAGCAGGATGACGACCGGGGTGAGCTCGGTGAGCCCGACCGGCGCGCCCTCGGCGTCCTGCAGGCTCACGCCGGTCAGCGACACGGCGGCGGCCGCGGACGTGGGCGGGGTGAGCCGGGGCGTGGTCCTGGGGGCGCGCCCGGGCCACACGACGGCGAAGAGGCTCACGAGCGTCGCGACGACCGCGATCGACATGATCAGCAGGGGTACGGCGAGTCCGGGCGAATCGTCGGTGGTCCGCCGCGCCGGCTCGGGCGGCAGGTGGAACCGGCGCCGCCAGCTGCGGCGGATTGCGGCCCGGCGGAATTGTCGGCGGATGGTCGCGCCCTCGTGGTCGAGTGCGGCGGCATCGTCGGGGATGATGATCGTTCCCCACTCAGGCGGGAGATCCGGCAGGCCACCACCCTCTTGTGGTCGATCACCACCGCCGTTGTCGCCACGCAGCGTACCCATCGCTGTTCTCCTCGCACCTGCCTCAACTTTCCCTCACCCGACCGCCATACACCAGAGGTGACTACATCGAGATCTGTGCGTATCATCGACGCTCCGCCGCTGGTCACGTCACACAGGGTGTCGGAACTGGACCTTGCGCGTGCGCGGGGAGACACTTGCCGTAATCAATCGGATATGTCCGACTGGCAGGTCATTTGTGCGTGCTCCGGGTTGTTGATCCGCTACACAGCAGGTTCCACGATTCCTGTCAAGCGGGAGAAAGGGGACTCACATGTGTTCTGACCTGCGCGAATGCTGCTCTCTGGGGTGGGACGACAGCGCGTGACCGTGTTACCCTAGACACAGCGAAAGGGGTTTCGAACCTATGGTTTTCAGTGTCGGCGAGACCGTTGTCTACCCCCACCACGGGGCCGCACTCATCGAGGCAATCGAGACTCGCGTCATCAGGGGCGAGGAGAAGCAGTATCTCGTCCTCAGGGTCGCTCAGGGTGACCTGACGGTGCGGGTGCCCGCCGAGAACGCCGAGATCGTCGGCGTGCGCGAGGTGGTCGGCGAAGAAGGCCTGACGAAGGTCTTCGACGTCCTCCGCGCTCCGCACACCGAGGAGCCGACCAACTGGTCGCGGCGTTACAAGGCGAATCTGGAGAAGCTGGCCTCCGGCAATCCGCTCAAGGTCGCTGAGGTCGTCCGTGACCTGTGGCGTCGCGACCGTGAGCGCGGTCTGTCGGCCGGCGAGAAGCGCATGCTCGCCAAGGCTCGGGACATCCTTGTCGGCGAGGTGGCGCTCGCCGAGAAGAGCACCAAGGACGAGGCGGAGTCGCTGCTCGACAAGGTGCTGACCGAGGCCTGAGATTCCAGCCCGGCTATCCCTTCGATCGAGGACCGCGACGTGACGGCGCACGTGTTTGTGCGTGGTGACGTCGCGGTCCTCGTGCCGGCCGCAGGTATGGGGGTCCGACTCGGACCCGGCGGCCCCAAGGCACTTCGCCTGCTCGGCGGCGAACCACTCCTCGTTCATGCCGTACGCCGTCTGGCCCTTGCGCCCAGCGTCGGCTGCATCGTCATCGCGGCGCCGGCCGACGCTGTGTCCGACGTGACCTTGATGCTCGCGCCCGTCGCGCCCGTGATCGTCGTGGCCGGCGGGGCGACTCGGCAGGCCTCTGTCGCCGCTGCCCTGGCCGCCGTGCCCGACGGGTTCGACATCGTGCTCGTGCACGACGCGGCGCGCGCGCTGACCCCACCGGAGCTGGTGGAGTCCGTGGCGGATGCGATACGAGGGGGGCACGGCGCGGTCATACCCGTTCTCCCGGTGGTCGACACCATCAAACGGGTCTCGCCTTCCGGCGCGGTCGTCGAGACCGTGGACCGCTCCTGCCTGCGGGCCGTGCAGACGCCGCAGGGCTTCCGGCGCGATGTCCTGGTCAAGGCGCATGAGGCCGCCGTCGACGAGCACACCGACGACGCCGGGATGGCGGAGCGGATCGGTGTTGCCGTGCACACGGTGCCGGGGTCCGAAGCGGCCCTGAAGATCACCCGGCCGTTCGATCTCGAAGTGGCTTCGCTGCTGCTCTGATGGGTTTTGGGCGATAAGTCGGGCGCTCCGCGCCGCGACTTATCGGACTTATACCCCGGCAGGCGGAAAATCCGATTCTGGCGTCGCCGCCTCGGGTTCTCGTCGCCGTCGCTCTGGTGTCTCATCGCGGGCGATATTTCGGACATGTCGCCGAATGAACGCCGCCCTAGGACTCGGGCGAGATGTGCCTCGGCGACCTGTGAGCGTTTGGCCGCGGGGCGCTGGCCTCCTGGGTGAGAGGTACCGGAGCCAGAGGTCTGCGACAACGGCGAATCACCCTGAAATGACCGGCAATCAGGTCTCGCTCGTGGCCCTCCTGCCATAACGCTGCGGCAGCCGGACCATGCCGCGTCGCGCGGCGCTGGAGTGCGGAAAGCGGTGGCCGCTTCTCGGAGGCGATCGGGTCAGGCGGGGGAGGGAGCCGGGGTCGGGGTCTTGCGGGGGCGGCGGCGCCACAGCAGGAAGCTGCCGACCGAGCCGCCGATGCCCAGGGTGGCGATCATGACGCCCGCGATCGACATGCCCAGGGCGTCGCCGCGGGCGGTGGCCGAGCCCAGGGCCGAGTACGCCAGCGTGGCCGGCAGGGCGCCCAGCACCGTGCCCGTGATGAAGGCGCTCATCCGCACGCTCGTGGTCCCGAAGATGTAGTTGGCGATGCCGAAGGGCACGAAAGGTACCATCCGGGAAATCACGATCGCGAGAACGCCGCGCTTGGCGACGGCCTGCTCCATGGTCAGCAGGCGGCCGCTGAGGTGGCGGGCCATGAAGTCGCGGCCGAGCAGGCGGCCGACGGTGTGGGCGATCAGGGCACCCAGGGTGACGCCCAGCATGATGTACAGCGCGCCGCCCACGAAACCGAACAGCAGCCCCCCGACGCCGGCCAGCAGCGTGCGGGGCGCGAGGGCGGTGGTCAGCACGGCCGAGCCGCCGATCGCGATGATCGGGGCCATGGGGTGATTCGGGCCGATCGCGTGGGCCAGGGACGCCCGAGTCGGGTGAACGATGATGATCGCCACGGACAGGGTGAGCACGAGCACGGCGAGCGCACCGAAGCGAAGCGCGGCTCCGGTGCGCCACCACGGCTTGTGGCTCGTCGGGGTCGTCAGGTCGCTGCGCACCCGACCCAGCGTAGGCCCATCTCGCCGGACTGCCGACCCCGACGAGCGTTCGGCAACCGAAGGTTCACGGCCGAGCACCGAACGTCGTACCCTCCCGAAGTGATGTTGATCGGTAACGGTACGGACGTCCATGCCTTCGAGCCCGGGCGCGACTGCTGGGTCGCCGGGCTCAGGTGGGAGGGCGTCGACGGGCTCGCCGGGCACTCCGACGGTGACGTTGCCGCCCACGCGATCTGCGACGCGCTGCTCTCGGCGGCCGGGCTGGGTGATCTCGGGGCGAACTTCGGCACGTCGCGGCCCGAGTGGGCGGGTGCGTCCGGGGTGACCCTGCTGCGCGAGACGGCTCGGCGGGTCCGTGCCGCCGGCTTCGAGATCGGCAACGTCTCCGTGCAGGTCATCGGGGTGAAGCCCAAGGTCGGCACGCGGCGCGCCGAGGCCGAGCGGGTTCTGCACGACGCCATCGGCGCCATCGTACGGCTCTCCGGAACCACCACCGACGGCCTCGGCTTCACCGGGCGGGGCGAGGGCCTCGCCGCGACCGCCGTGGCGCTGATCTACCAAATCGTGAAAGAGGCATAGATGAACGACACCCTGCGTGAGCTGCTGGACCGGCGGGCGTTCCTGGTGCTCGGCACCGTCAACCCCGACGGCGGGCCGCAGAGCAGCGTGATCTGGGCCAAACACGACGCCGGCGACGTGGTCTTCTCGACGATCCGCGGGCGGCGCAAGACCCGGAACATGGAGCGCGACCCGCGCGTCTCGCTGTGCGTGTACGACCCGGCCAACCCGTATCGCTACGTCGAGGTCCGCGGCACCGTCACCCTCACCGAGGAGGGTGGCCCGGAGCTGATCGACGAGCTCAGCCGGGCGTACGACGGCAAGCCCTGGGTCGAGCCACGCCCCGACGTGGTCCGGGTCGTTGTCCGGGTGAGCGCGACGAAGGTGATCGAACACTAGGCCGCTTCAAGCTATCGCCGTGCACCTCACCGACACGCTCACGAGCATCGAAGACTGGCTGCGCGCCAATGCCCCGGCGACCGCCGCCGAGCTCGGGCCGCCCGCCACCGACGAGGACCTGGACGCGCTGCGCCGCGGGCTCGGCCTGCCGCTGCCCGGCGAGCTTGTCACCCTGCTGCGCTGGCACAACGGGGGCGGCGACAGCGACCTGCCCATGACCGTCGCTCCCAGCTACGGCATGCTCGGCACCCGCGACATCGTCTCGATTACCGAGTCCAATCGCAGGGTCGGCGGCGCCGTATCGCCGCCCGTGTGGCAGCCCTCGTGGCTCGCTGCCGGGTCGTCCTTCACCAACAGCTATCTCGTCGTCGAGACCGCCGATCCGGCCGGCGCCGTCTTCACCTTCACGTGGACCGACGGGGCGCCGGCTGACCATCCGACGTGGCCCTCGCTGGCCGAAGCCCTCGCCACGATGCTGCACACCCTCCAGACCGGCGAGTCGCCCGCCGGCCTGCCGGTCGAGGTCAACGACGACGGGTACCTGGACTGGTGACGCCTCAGTACGACCCGGCGCCATCGCCGTGATTAGTCGTTGCGCGCCCAGGTCCACGCGTAGCCGGCGTCCTCGATCGCGACGGCCGGCTCGCACAGGTCGAGCGGGCGGAACGTGTCGACCATCACCGCGAGCTCATCGAACGCCTCGGCGCCGATCGCGCGCTCGACCGCGCCCGGCTGCGGGCCGTGCGTGAAGCCGCTCGGGTGCAGCGAGATCGAGCCCTGCTCGATGCCGGAGCCGCGGCGGGCCTCGTAGTTGCCGCCGGTGTAGAAGAGCACTTCGTCGGAGTCGACGTTGTGGTGGTTGTACGGCACCGGGATCGCCAGCGGGTGGTAGTCGACCTTGCGGGGGACGAACGAGCAGATCACGAAGTTGGGGCCCTCGAACGTCTGGTGCACCGGCGGCGGCTGGTGCACGCGCCCGGTGATGGGCTCGAAGTCGTGGATCGAGAAGGCCCACGGGTAGAGGCAGCCGTCCCAGCCGACGACGTCGAATGGGTGATTTGCGTAAATGTGCTCGGTCCAGCCCCGCCGGTGCTGCACCAGCACAGAAATGTCGTACCCCTCCGCAAGGATGGGTTCCGCTGGAGCACGCAGATCCCGCTCGCAGTAGGGGGCGTGCTCCAGGAACTGTCCACGCACGGAGAGATAGCGCCGCGGGGGTCCGATATGTCCGGTTGCTTCGATCGCCAGCAGCTTCACCGGCCCGTTGTTGGGCACCAGTCGATGAATGACCGAGGTCGGGATGATCGCGTAGTCGCCCTCGGCCAGCTCCAGCACGCCGAAGGTCGACTCCAGCGTCACCGAGCCGGCCGAGACGTAGAGGCACTCGTCGCCGATCGCGTTGCGATACAGCGGCGACGGCTCGGTCGCCTCGACGTAGGAGATGCGCACGTCGTCGTTGGCGAGCAGGTGCTGCCGGCCGAGCACCGCGTCCACCTTGTCGCCGCCGATCTTGCCGGTCTGGAAGTGGCGCGGCTTGAGCGGCAGATTGGGCAACCGCGACCACGCGGGCGGCTCGAACGGCACCGCCGAGAGGATCGCCGTCGGCCGGTTGCGGTGGTAGAGCAGCGCGGAGTCGCTCGAAAAACCCTCCTGCCCCATCAGCTCTTCCGCGAACAGCGAGCCGTCCGGCTGGCGAAACTGGGTGTGGCGCTTCGGCGGCACTTCGCCGACGCGGCGGTAGTACGGCATCACGGCCCTCCATTTCGGAGTGTCCGGATAGCGGACGAAGTTGTCCGCCCTCTAAAGCGTCCACTAGATTCGGAAGCCGTGTCAAACGCAGTGCCAACCCTGCTGACCGCACTGGTCGACGACGCCGCCGTGTTCCCGCCCGGCAGTGCGGCGCTGACCGACGCCGTGCCCGCGCACGCCGAGCACCGGCGGAGCTGGTTCGCCCAGCTCATCGGCCCACTGCTCATCCCCGTCGCCGACCGTCGCGCGTTCCGCGCCCTCGCCCCGCCCGGCACCGCTGTCGGCCTGGTCGGCGACCCGGCCACCGTCGAGGCCGCCCTCGGCGACCTGCCCGCCGGCACCTGCCAGCTGGAGAGCCCGGTCGCCAAGCGGGGCGAGGATCCGCTGCCCGGCATCGAGCGGCTCGCGACGCTCTCGCGGAAGAGCGAAGAGCCCCTGCGGCTGTATCTCGAAGTGCCTCTCGCCTGGGGCCTCATGTCAGCCCTGGACGCGCTCGCCCAACTGCGCGCCGAGGGGCTCCCGGTCGCCGCCAAGTTCCGCACGGGCGGGCTGGCCGCCGAGCTCTTCCCGAGCCCAGCGGAGCTCGCGTCCGTGATCTGCGCCTGCCGCGACCGCGACCTGCCGTTCAAGTTGACCGCCGGACTGCATCACGCGGTCCGGCACACCGACGCCGAGACGGGCCTGGTCCACCACGGCTTCCTCAACGTCCTGGCGGCGGTCCTGGCCGCGGCGGACGGGGGCGACCCCGGCGATCTCGCACCGATCCTGGGTGCCACCGAGCCGCTGCCGCTGGCCGATCGGGTGGCGCCGGAGCTGGGGCGGGAGCGGCCGCTGTGGGTGGGATTCGGCAGCTGCAGCGTCAAGGATCCGGTCGCCGACCTGGTGACGCTGGGGCTGCTGCAACGACCCCGCCCGACGCCCGCGGAGCCGGCCCGATGAGGGCCCCGGTGCGGCTGAAGCGGATGGCCTTCGGCCGGGGCGGCGGTGCCGCGATCAGAGCCGCGGTGCGGGCCGTGCGTTGGCTGGCACTGCCGCGGGTGCTGTCGTCCCGTCCGCCCGGCGGTGGCTCGGGCGGCGATGCCGGGATCACGCGTTCCGCGGCAGCGGGTCTGGCGGGGCCATCCGCCGACATCACCCGCGAACATAGCGATCCTGCCGCCGCGAGCGGCGGTGTGGTTGGACATATCGGGTCTGTCGGATTTGCCGCGCTCGACTCGGGTGGGCAGCGGCTCGTGACTTGCGGAGGTGGGCGGTGAGTGGGGCGGCGGGCTGGCTGGAGCTGGCTGAGGATGATCCGTTCGGGGTGGAGAACCTGCCGTATTGCGCGTTCGGGCAGGACCGGTTCCGGTGGACCGGCGTGCGGATCGGGGACCGGATCCTCAATCTCGCCGCGGCCGAGGGGCGGGGGCTGATCGACGCGGGCGGGGCGTTTCTCGGGCAGGGGAACCTCAACCGGTTCATGAGCGCGGGGCGGCCCGTCTGGGTGCGGGTGCGGGAGCGGCTGACGGAGCTGCTGAGCACGGCGCGCTATCGGGAGGTGGTCGAGCCGCTGTTGCTGGCCGTCGCCGACGTGCGGCTGGAGCTGCCGTTCGAGGTGGCCGACTACGTCGATTTCTACTCCTCGCTGGAGCACGCGACCAACCTGGGCAGGCTGTTCCGGCCGGACGCGGAGCCGCTGCTGCCCAACTGGAAGCACCTCCCGGTCGGCTATCACGGGCGGGCCGGGACCGTGGTTGTCTCCGGGACCGACGTGCCGCGGCCGTCGGGGCAGCGGAAGGTGGCGGACGAGGCTGGGCCGGTCTACGGGCCGTCGACGCGCTTGGACGTCGAGGCCGAGGTCGGGTTCGTGGTCGGCGTGCCGTCGGAGGGGGCGGTGGCCGTCGACGACTTCCGCTCGCACGTGTTCGGGGCGGTGCTGGTCAACGACTGGTCGGCGCGGGACCTGCAGGCGTGGGAATACCAGCCGCTCGGGCCGTTCCTGGGCAAGTCGTTCCGCACGTCGGTCTCGCCGTGGGTGGTGCCGCTCGACGCGCTCGACGCGGCCCGGGTGCCGGGGCCGCGGCAGGAGCCGGCCGTGCTGCCGTATCTGCGGGCGGGGGAGCACTACGGATACGACATCGGACTTGAGGTCTTCTGGAACGGCACGCTCGTCTCGCGGCCGCCGTTCGCCGGGATGTACTGGACGCCGGCGCAGCAGCTGGCGCACATGACCGTGAACGGGGCGTGGGCGCGGACCGGCGACCTGTACGCGTCGGGCACCGTCTCCGGCCCCGGCCCCGAGCAGACCGGCTCCTTCATCGAGCGGACCTGGAACGGCGCGCGCCCGATCCAGCTGAAAGACGGCACCACCCGGTCGTTCCTGCTCGACGGCGACACGGTGACGATCCGCGCGACGGCGCCGGGGCCGGGCGGGGCGCGCATCGGGTTCGGGGAGGTGACCGGCACGATCACCAAGCCGGAGTGAGAGGCCGCCGCCGGGCCGGGCCGGGCTGCGGACGCGCGTGAATCACCGAAGGCCGTGCGGAAAGGCCGAGGGGCGTCGTGTTCCGCTCCGAGGCCGAGTCGTGGTCGTGCGGTCGGGTCCCGCGGGGAGCGCCGGATCGGCGGGGAGGATCGGGGCGTGCGGCGAGGGCTGATGATCGAGGAGTCCGTCGGCGCGGCCGAGGAGCTGATGGGTCACGTGGGACGGCAAGTTGCGGGGAAGACCCGGGCCGCGTGGGGCGCGTGCGGCGGGTGATGGCCGCCTCGCCTGCGGCGGGACGGTCCACGTTTGGGTGAAAGGTGTGGGTGGGGCAGAGGCGTGGCCGGTTAGTCGTGCGGAAAGGGCGGTGGAGGGTTGGTCCCGCCGACGGCCGGAGGCGGAGCGTCGTTCGGGCTCGTGAGGACGGAGGGTCGGCTGGGTGAGGGCGCAAGTTCGCGTGAGTGACCTTGCCCGAGGCGAGGACCAGCAGCCCGATGGTGTCCAGGGCCCGGACCAGGGGCTCCTGCACGGCGGATGGATGCGCTGGGCTGATGGAGCCCGCGACGGGCAGGCGCACTGGGGGCGGGCCGGCGGTGTTGAGCGCCGGCTGCCCGCCGAGCGTGGCCAGGTCGATGAGCATCTCGTGCAGCGGGGAGGCGGCCAGGCCTCCGTCGGTGAGGCGCTGCAGGTCCTCGGGGCGAGCGGCGGCTGCGGAGGTGGCGGGGGTGAAGGTCACGTTGTGGTGGGAGTGTGGTGTGAGTCTGCTGCGGATCGAAGGTCGCCGTGCGCGCGGGTGGGAGTGCGGCGGGTATGGTGCCCGCGGAGGTGGTTATGGGGACGAGTTCGGGCGGGCTGCGGCGGCTGGTTTCGCCGCGTAGCTGGTCGAAGCCGGTGCGGTTTGTGCTCACCGGGCTGCTCGTCCTGGTCGTCGTGGGCGCGATGGGGATCACGGCGTATCGCACGCTGAAGCCCGCTGAGACGGTCAGTCGCGCGGGGGACAAGCCGGTGCCGTCGCCGGAGCCGATCAAGTCCATTCAGTATTCAGAGTTGCCGTCGGCGCCGCTCATTGTCGAGGGGCGGCTGCGGGTCTACACCGAGCAGCGGCGGGTGTTTGCCGACACTCCGGTCACCGCGCAGCGGATGATGACGCCGCACTGGTCGTATCGGCGGTGGCCGGCCGAGGTCGTCTCCATTGTGGAGGTGGAGAAGCCGGCGAGTGGGGTCGGGCTGTCCGTCGTGGTCACGAAGTGGTCGGACGGGGAGATCGTCGCGCTGGACGCGGAGAAGGGCGACATCGTCTGGCAGGCGAAGATCGATCCGGCCGACGGGGAGTCGTTCAAGGGGCGGCGGACCGGGGCCAAGACGATGTGGTCGCCGGAGGATCTGTTCGTCAGCGCCTCCGCCACCGATCGGCAGTCCGTGGTCATCGCGACCGGGAAGGACGTCGTCGAGGGGATCGATCCGGTCAACGGGACGATCAAGTGGACGCGGTCGTTCACGAACGAGCCGGGGTGCCGCAGCAACGACTGGACAGGCGCGGACACGTACTTCGTCAAGAACACCTGCACCAAGCCCGCGACCCTGGAGATGTACGACTCGGCCAGCGGGGCGCCGCTTGGCACCTGGCGGCCGCCGGGCGCCTCGCTCGGGACCGACAACGTCAGCAACTGGTTCATCGAGCCGGCCTCGTGCCAGCTCGGGCGGTCCGGGTGCGCGATGTTCAAGGCCGCGCCGACCGGGGACGTCGTGACGTACACCGACGCCGCCTCGGGGGTGGGCACGATCACGCCGGCGTACTGGTCGCTGGCGGCGGACCGGACCGTGAAGGCCGAGCCCGTCGCGGACAAGGACACCGTGTTCGCGGTCGGTGACATCGTCGCGCAGCAGATGACGGGCGGATACATCTGGGCGTTCTCGCGCACGAGCGGGCAGCGGCTGTGGATGTCGGAGGTCGCGGGCCGGCTGATCGGCGGCGACCAGCGCAACGTCTACCTGGTCAACAACGAGTATCAGCTGCTGGTGCTCAACCTGGAGACCGGGGCCGTCACGTCGAGCACCGAGCTGCGTATCCGGCCCGCGGACCGGTTCGTCTACAGCATGTACTACCTGCACGCCGGATACCTGGTGATCGAGCGGCTGCAGACCACCAAGGAATCCGAGATCGACGACAGGTACTACTTCAGCCAGGACACGGTGGTCCTGGTGGGGATCGGTTAAAGGATCACGCGCAGGAAGGCGTCGTTCTCCTCGGGCGTGCCCACGGTGACCCGGACGCCGTCGCCCTGGAAGGCACGGACGATCACGCCGGCCTGCTCGCAGGTCGCGGCGAACTCGGCCGAGGCGTCGCCCAGCGGCAGCCAGAAGAAGTTCGCCTGGGTCTCGGGCACATCGGGGTACACCTTCCGGACCGCCTCGACCACCCGCGACCGTTCCGCGACGACCAGCTCCACCCGCCGCCGCATCTCGTCCTCGGCGTTGAGGGCGGCCAGGGCCGCCGCCTGCGCGGCGAGCGAGGTGGAGAACGGCGTGACAACCTTGCGCACGGCGGCGACCACGTCCGGGGAGCCGATGAGGTAGCCGATGCGCAGGCCCGCCAGGCCCCAGGCCTTGGACAGGGTGCGCAGGACGACGACATTGGGGCGGTCGCCGTACTCCACCAGGCCGTCGGGCACGGCGGGGTCGGTGACGAACTCGCGATACGCCTCGTCGAGGGCCACGATCACGTTGCCGGGCACCCGGTCGATGAACGCGTCGAGGTCGGCCTTGCGCACGGCGGTGCCGGTCGGGTTGTTCGGGTTGCACACGATCACGATGCGGGTGCGCTCGGTGATCGCCGCGGCCATCGCGTCGAGGTCGTGGGCGTGCTCGGCGGTGTTCGGCACGCGCACGCTGGTCGCGGCGGTGGTTGCGCCGATGATGGGGTACGCCTCGAAGGACCGCCACGGATAGACGACCTCGTCGCCGGGCAGGCACGCCACCCGGAACAGGTGCTCGAAGAGCGCCACGGAGCCGCAGCCGGTTGCGAGGCGCTCGGCGTCGACGCCCAGGCGCTCGGCCAGCCGCTCGCGCAGCTGCGTGACGCCCATGTCCGGATACCGGTGCACGCCGGCGACCGCTTCGGTGACCGCCTCCACGACGCCGGGCAGCGGGCCGTAGGGCACCTCGTTGCTGGCCAGCTTGATCGCGCCCGGCACGGAGCGGCCGGGGACGTAGGCGGGAAGGGCGTCGAGATCCGGGCGGGTGAGGCTCATGGTTGGTCTCCGGCGTTGTCGGGCGGGGGAGCATTCGGGGATCGCTGCGCCATCACCACCACGGTGCCGGCGGTGCGGTCGTGGAAGGCGCGGTGCAGCGGCCAGTCGATGACCGGCGAGAGGCTGTCGATGAACTGCAGCAGGAAGCCGATGCCGCAGGCGGTCCACAGCAGCACCCCGAGGCCGAGCGGATTCCAGCGGCGGATCGCCCGGCCGAAGCCGAGCGGCTGGTCGGCGTCGAGGCCGACCACGCGGATCTTCATGATCCGTTTGCCGAGCGTCTGGCCGCCCCCGGCGATCGCGGGCACCTCGTAGGCGAACCACAGCGCGGCGATCAGGATCACGATCACGATCACGAGGTACTGCGCCCGGCTGGACGCGGTCACGTCGGTGAGCGGCTCGCCGTCGTTGCGGCGGGCGAGGAACTCCGACAAGATCGGGGAGATCTCCTCGATGTACTGCCAGATGAACCACCCGGCGACGGCGGCGATGATCGCGCCGACCACCACGATGTCGATGAGCCGGGCGAGCAGCCGGTAGCCGACCGGGGCGATGTCGTATCCGTGCGGGCGCACCGTCGGCAGCCCCGCGCCGAACGGGGTCGCCTGCGGCGGCAGGAGCACCTGCACCGCGCCCGCCGGCAGGGTGCCCTGCGGTCGCAGCCCGGGCGGCAGCGGCGTGCCGGGGGGCAGCACGATCGCGCCCGGCGGCAGCTGCCCGGGCGGGAAGCCGCCCGGCGGGATCGGGGTGCCCGGCGGGAGCACGACCGCGCCCTGCGGCAGCGGGGCACCGGGCGTCGTGACGACCGGGCCCGACGGGGCGGCCGGCGTGACCGGCTGTTCGGGGATCTCCGGCGGTCCGGCCGGGGCCGGCTCCGAGGCGGGGATGGACTCGCCGATCCAGCCCTCCCCGTCCCAGTACCGCTGGACGTCCGGGTCTGCAGGGTCCTTGTACCACCCAGGCGCTGTCACGCCGCCTCCGCCTCCGTGCCGTTCACCATCTACCCGACCTTAACGACAATTGTGGACGCCGCCTTGTCGTGAAGGCACTGCTGGTAGGGCTTGTCCCACAGCTGCCACAGCCCGTCGATGTAGGAGAAGAACGGCACGACGGTGCCGGCCAGGAACTGGGTCGCCCAGCGCTTGGCCAGCACGCCGCGGTCGATCGGCGCGCCCGGGTTGTCGGTGCGGATGATCTGCAGCTTCATGGCCCGCTTGCCCCACGTGACGCCGGTGCGGCCGAACATCTCGACGTGGTACACGTACTGCACGGCGACGATCAGCACGACGTATCCGAGCTCGATGAGCAGCGGCAGCCCGAACAGCAGCCCCGCGTTCGGGTTGTCCCCGGCCGCGGAGGCCGCGCCGGCGAACACCGCGAACATCCCGATGACGGTCGGGATCGCCAGCACCAACGCGACGCCGACCAGGACGGCCGCGTCGATCAGGTACGCCAGTAGCCGGTCGCCGAAGTTCGCCAGCGGCATGCCGTTCGGCGCGCGCGGCACCGGCGGCGGCACGGTGTACGCCCCCTGTGGATAACCTGTGGGTTGTGGATAACCCACCGGTGGATATCCGCCCGGGGCGCCGCTGACCTGTGGATAACCGGTGGATGGCGGTGCACTCTGTGGATAACCCTGTTGATAACCCTGCGGAGAGCCGGGTGGCGGCCCGTAGTTCGGGACACCACCCGGCTGCGGCTGACCCGGATACGTCACCCGGACAGTGTTACAGGTTCCCGCGAAGTTCCTGTTCTCGCTCGATCGCCTCGAACAGCGCCTTGAAGTTGCCCTTCCCGAAGCCCAGCGAGCCGTGGCGCTCGATCAGCTCGAAGAAGACCGTCGGACGGTCCTGAACAGGCTTGGTGAAGATCTGCAGGAGGTACCCGTCCTCGTCGCGGTCGACCAGGATGCCGCGCGACTTGAGCTCCTCGATCGGGGCGCGCACCTGGCCGATGCGGGAGCGCAGCTCCGGATCGTCGTAATACGAGTCCGGCGTGGTCAGGAACTCGACACCGCCCGCGCGCATCTCGTCGACGGTGCGCAGGATGTCGTTGGTCGCCAGGGCGATGTGCTGCGCGCCGGGGCCGCCGTAGAACTCGAGGTACTCGTCGATCTGCGACTTCTTGCGCGACACGGCGGGCTCGTTGAGCGGGAACTTGACCTTCCTTGTGCCGCTCGCGACCACCTTGCTCATCAGCGCCGAGTACTCGGTGGCGATGTCGTCGCCGACGAACTCCGCCATGTTCGTGAAGCCCATGACGCGCCGGTAGAACTCGACCCAGTCGTCCATCCGGCCGAGCTCGACGTTGCCGACGACGTGGTCGACGGCCTGGAAGTACCGCCGGGCCGGCGGCGTCACGATCGCGTCCCTGGCGACGAAGCCGGGCAGGAAGGGGCCGCAGTAGCGCGAACGGTCGATCAGCGTGTGCCGGGTTTCGCCGTACGTCGCGATGACGGCCCGGCGCACCACGCCGTGCTCGTCCTGCTCGTCGTGCGGCTCCTCAAGGCCCTTGGCGCCCTGCCGCACGGCGTACGCGTAGGCGGTGTCGACGTCGGGCACCTCGAGCGCGATGTCGATGATGCCGTCGCCGTGCCGCTCGTAGTGCTGGGTGGCCTCGGCCTGCCGGTGCACGCCGCCGACCATGACGAAGATCGCCGAGCCGGCCTTGAGCACGTACTCGGCGTGGTCGCGGTAGCCCTGCTCCGGGCCGCGGTACGCCAGCAGCGTCATGCCGAACGCGGTCGAGTAGTAGTGCGCCGACTGCTTGGCGTTGCCGACGTAGAACCGGACGTGATCGAGCCCGGTGAGCGGAAACGGATCATGGGAGACGTCGTGCTCGACGGCCCCGATGAGTTCGCTGAGGTCTTCGACAGCGCGGGTCATGTTCGTAGCCTCGCCCGGTTTCCGGTGTTGGGCAACGAAGGCTATTCTTCCTGGTCAGGTTGCACAATTGGTCGCCTCGGCGCCGGGGTTGGGTGGGCAGATTGTCCAATGAAATCGACGTTCTCGATGCACGGCTCATCGCCCTGCTGCACGCCGAGCCGCGGATCGGTGTCCTCGAGTCCTCCCGCCGCCTGGGGGTCGCCCGCGGGACGGTCCAGGCCCGGCTGGACCGGCTGGCGGCGCGGGGGGTGATCCGCGGCCACGGCCCGGACGTCGACCCGGTGGCGCTGGGCTACACGGTGACGGCGTTCGTGACCCTGGAGATCCGCCAGCGCTTCGGCCACGACCCGGTGTCGGCCCACCTGTCGGGCATCCCGGAGGTGCTGGAGGTCCACACGATCACGGGCTCGGGCGACCTGCTGTGCCGGATCGTGGCCCGCTCCAACGCCGACCTGCAACGCGTGATCGACCGGGTGATGAGCCACGAGGGGATCGTCCGCTCCTCGACGATCATCGCCCTGGCCGAGCAGATCCCGTACCGCGTGCTCCCCCTCGTCGCCGCAGCCGCCGGCCGCGATTGAGGACCGGCGGGATCTAGGCTGTCGCTCGTGATCGAGCGATTGACGCAGCGATGGCGGCGCGAGGTGGCGGAGCAGGAGGCGGCGGTCGCTGCCGGGACGCTGAGCGCGGAAGAGGCGTATGCGTCGCGTGCGTGGCCCGCGGATTTCACCGACGGCGTCGATGCTGCGCTGGCGGCGTTCGAGCGAGATGTCGCCGGGCTGGGGACCGACCCGGCGGACGAGGTTGTCTGGGCGGCCGTCGAGCGGGTGGTGTGTGCCCTCAACGTCGTCGACGAGACGTTCGAGGGTCACATCGACACCATTACCCGCGAGGAGCTGTGCGAGTACATCGACGACGTTGTGACGGACGCGGGGGTCGATGTGGAGGCGTTGACCGCTCGCCGCGGTTGCGAGCCCCATGAACTGACCGACGAGTGGCGCGACTGGTAGGGCGGATTCGCCGACCGGTGACGGCCCCGGCAGGTGTCCGCTACCTCCCGGCAGCCATCGGTTCGCTGCGGCCCGTCGGAGGCGAACGCGCTCGCTGGCCGCGACCCACTCGGCAAGCACGTCCTCAACATCCACACCGCGCTCCGCGGCGACCTGCCGGGCTCGCTCGTCGACGCCGAACGGCAGCTGGCCGGTGCGACGAATGCGACGCATCTGGAACGAGGAGTCGACGCGGTGACCGCCTGGGCTTCCACGTACACCGCCGACGCTGAGCTGGCGCACGAGCACCGCTACGAGGCTGAGGATCCGCCCGGCTACGACCCGACCCTGTACTGAGAAGGCCCCACGCCAGCGGGCGCGGGGCCTTCCGCTGCTCCGGGGCGCTACTGGCCGCTGCCGAGGAGCCGGGCCTTCAGCGCCTCGAACTCCTGCTGGGACAGGATGCCCTGTTGTGCCAGCGCGGCCAGCTTTGCGAGTTCGTCGGCGACGGACACCGGTGCTGCGGACTGGTGAACCGGCTGCGGAGCGTGTCGTGCAGCAAGCGCCTCCTCGACGGCGGCGCGGAGATCCGCGAAGGCGCCCATCTGCGCCTTGGTGAAGATCACAGAGTTCTCGTCGCGGCTGGCGTCGCGGGTCTGGGAGCCGGACCGTGATCGGGTGCCGCCGACGCCGGCGGTCTCGAACTGGATGAAGCCATTGACCAGCGCCCCGGCCTGCTTCCATTGCACCGACACCACGGACGCAAGCGGGATCCGCTTCTCGCCCTTGCCCACGGACGCGCGGGCCAGTAGGCCTTTGCGCCGGATCGTTACATAGGTGCCGTCGAACTCGACTTGCCCGTTGTGTCCTCTGACTTCATCCACGGCGGGATTTTGCCGCCGTATATTGGCTGGCGGGAACCATCCGAATGACGGATGCATTCCTGGTTGCTGGTGGAGCTGCGGAGGCGTTGGTCACGCGCGGTTCATCCGGGAGCCCGACGACCGCCTCGCCTCGCCCCGGCCGGTGCAGGTCGCGGCGCCGTCGGCAGATGCGCCGGGTTGGCTGAATTCCAGCATCTTCCAGCAATCCAGCAGGCCCGGTCACACTGACCGGGCCTGCTGGATGCGCCGTCAGGGCAGTGTCACCGCCAGCGGCTGAGCCAGTCCAGCATCCGCCGTAGCGCCACCGGCGGCACGTCCATCGTCTCTGCCCGCTCGGCCAGCACGTCAGCGTTGATCAGGCCCGCGTCGAGGAGAGCGGCGACGAACGCGTGGTCTTTCTCCCTGCCCGCGGCGAGTTTCGACAGGGCGCAGTCGTGCGGTTCGAGGCACAAACCTCGAGCGCCGGCAGTGTTGGCGCCGGTCACCTCGACGAGCCGTTCCCACCAGCCATTCGGTAGGGCGGCGGTCTGTTCGTCGACGCCGTCGACGTAGATGCCATAGGTCTGGTCGAAGTCGGACTCCTCACCGATCGCGCCTTCGATGAGGTCGGCTTTGTGCCCGCCGGGGTCGTTGAAGAATCCGATGTCGACCTCGCGTGACACGGTGGCCGCCGCCGGTAGTTCCCATTCGCGGTAGCTGCCGAGGATCGATTGGCTGCCGATGACGAACATGGTCCGTTCGCCGGTGATGTCTGCTGCGGCGCGGAGAGCGTGTTCGAGTTCGTCGCGTCTCATCCGCGCTTCTTGTTGCCGTTGGTGGTCTTCCACCAGGCCCTGAATGATGTCATGACTCGCTCCCGTTCTTCTGGAGTGAGAAGGCCGAGGCCGGACAGTGGCGAGGCGGTGCGGAGGGCGGCGGCCCGTTCGGATCGCTCGGTCATGGTGGCGAGGATTGCGCCAGGGCCTTCGTCGAGGAGCTGCTGCCATTGGTCGAAGTAGGGGTTGCTGTGCCCGTCGCTGTGGACGTGGCGAAGGAATTGGAGGCGTTCTTTGGCGGCGGTGATGACGCCGTCGGGGTTGTTGATGAGTTTCGCGGCGAGCGCGTGGTTGATCCACAGGGAGCGTTCAACGTCCCGGCGGAGTTCAGGCTGCGGCTCGACGAGCTGCTCGACGGCTTGCCGGGGGATGCGCCGGTGGGTGCCGGTGCGGGTGTAGGGCAGTTCACCGCGGGTGCACATGTCGACGATGTGCTGACGGGAGCAGTGGAGGATCTGCGCCGCCTCGACGGTGCTGAGCAGGTTGTCGGGGGTGCGTCGCATGTCCCCATGGTACGCAATAAACGCTATAAGCGCCACGTCGTCAGGGCGCCAGCAGCCAGAGACGGCAAAAGCCCCCTCGCCATACGAGGCGAGGGGACGGTTCGGGGCTACGCAGCTACCGGCGGCCGATTTGCAGGGTCAGGGTTGGCTTGGTGACCTCGGCGAAGAAGTCGTTGCCCTTGTCGTCGACCACGATGAAGGCTGGGAAGTCGACCACGTCGATCTTCCAGACCGCCTCCATGCCCAGTTCCGGGTATTCGATCACCTCGACGTGCTTGATGCAGTCCTGGGCCAGCCGGGCTGCCGGGCCGCCGATCGAGCCCAGGTAGAAGCCGCCGTGTGTGCGGCAGGCGTCGGTCACCTGCTTGGAGCGGTTGCCCTTGGCCAGCATGACCATCGAGCCGCCGGCGGCCTGGAACTTCTCCACGTACGCGTCCATGCGCCCCGCCGTCGTCGGGCCGAACGAGCCTGACGCGTAGCCCTCGGGGGTCTTGGCCGGGCCGGCGTAGTAGACGGCGTGGTCGCGCAAGTATTGCGGCATCGGCTCGCCCGCGTCGAGGCGCTCGGCGATCTTGGCGTGGGCGATGTCGCGGGCCACGACCAGTGGGCCGGTCAGCGACAGCCGGGTCTTCACCGGCAGCTGGGACAGCTGGGCGCGGATCTCGGCCATCGGGCGGTTGAGGTCGACCTGGACCACGTCGTCGTCGAGGTGCTCGTCGGTGACGTCGGGCAGGAAGCGGGCCGGGTCGCGCTCCAGCTGCTCCAGCCAGATGCCCTGCTCGTTGATCTTGCCGACGGCCTGGCGGTCGGCGGAGCAGGAGACCGCGATCGCGACCGGGCAGGAGGCGCCGTGGCGCGGGAGGCGGACCACGCGCACGTCGTGGCAGAAGTAGCGGCCACCGAACTGGGCGCCGATGCCGAACTCCCGCGTGAGCTGCAGGACCTCGGCCTCCAGCTCCAGGTCGCGGAAGCCGTGGCCAACCGGGGTGCCGGCGGTGGGCAGCGTGTCGAGGTACTTCGCCGAGGCGAGCTTCGCCGTCTTCAGCGCGTGCTCGGCCGACGTGCCGCCGATGACGATCGCCAGGTGGTACGGCGGGCAGGCCGCGGTCCCGATGAGGCGCAGCTTCTCCTCGAGGAACTGCATCATGCGGGTCGGGTTCAGCAGGGCCTTCGTCTCCTGGTACAGGTAGCTCTTGTTCGCCGAGCCGCCGCCCTTGGCCATGAACAGGAACTTGTACGCGTCGTCGCCCTCGGCGTAGAGCTCGATCTGGGCCGGCAGGTTGGAGCCGGTGTTCTTCTCGTCCCACATGCTCAGCGGCGCGAGCTGCGAGTAGCGCAGGTTGAGGCGCGTGTAGGAGTCGTACACCCCGCGGGCGATCGCCGCCTCGTCGTTGCCGTCGGTGAGCACGAAGCGGCCCCGCTTGCCCATCACGATCGCGGTGCCCGTGTCCTGGCACATGGGCAGGATGCCGCCGGCGGCGATGTTGGCGTTGCGCAGCAGGTCGAGCGCGACGAAGCGGTCGTTGGCCGACGCCTGCGGGTCGTCGATGATCGAGCGTAGCTGGGTCAGGTGGGCGGGGCGCAGGAAGTGCGCGATGTCGTGCATGGCCTCGTCGGTCAGGCGGGTCAGCGCCTCCGGCTCGACCGTCAGGAACCGCCCGTCGCGCCCGACCCCGTCGCTGGTGACCAGGCGGTATTCGGTGGTGTCGGATCCGAGCGGCAGCAGCGGGGAGAACGCGAATTCGGGCATGCCTCGACTGTAATCAGCTGATCCCGGCCGCTCTGAGCAGGGCGGCGGTGAGTGCGGCGGCGACCACCACGACGACGAAGGGCGCCTTGCGCCAGGCCAGGATCGCGCCGACCACGACCCCGGCCGGGCGCGCCCAGCCCACGAAGTGGGTGCCGTCCAGCAGGGCGGCGGTCGCGATGAGTGCGGCCAGCAGGGCGACGGCCGCGAGCGTGAGGTAGCGCCCGACCTGCTCGGACACCGAGATCCGGTCGCGCAGGACAGGCCCGGCGAAGCGGAACGCGTAGGTGCCCGCCGCGAGCGCGATGATCGCGATCCAGCTCACTTCGGTCCGGCCTTCCGCGTCGGTACGGGCAGCGCGAAGGCGATCCCGGCCAGCGCCACGAGCACCGGAAGGCCGGCCGGCAGCAGCGGCGTGGCCGCGAGCGCTAGGGCGGCGCCGGCGACTGCGACGCGTACCGATGCGTGGTCTTTGAGGGAAGGCAGGGTCAGGGCGAGCAGCGCGGCCGGAAACGCCGCGTCGATGCCGAACGTGTCAGGGTCGCCGAGCGCGGAGCCGGCGATCGCCCCCACAGCCGCGGAGATGTTCCAGCTCACGAACAGGCAGGCGCCGGTGAGCCAGAACGCGCGGCGGCGGCGGGCTGGGTCGTCCTGGGCCAGGGCGAAGGCGACGGACTCGTCGGTCATGACGTGGCTGCCGACCAGGCGGGCGAGCCGGCTCTCGCCGAGCACCTCGTTGCCGATCGCCAGGCCGAACGGCAGGTGCCGGGCGTTGAGCAGCAGCCCGGCGAGCACGATCGCGGCCGCGGTGGCCCCGGCGCCGGCCAGCCCGACGGCGAGGAACTGGGCGCCACCGGCGTAGACCAGGGCATTCATGGCGACGATCTGGCTCAGCGGCACCCCGGCGGCGCTGGCGATGGCGCCGAAGGACAGCCCGACGACCACGCCCGCCGCGCACAGGGCTGCCACGTCCCGGACGAGCGGATCTGTTCGGAGAATCGAACGCATGGTTCGGTATGCTGTACGCAGATCGAGTGTTCGTCAAGACGAATAAGGCGTTCGACGTACCGAACGGATGTCCATGGATCCCAGCAAGCCCCCGATCGACCTCATCGCCGCCGCCCTGCGCCGCGAGCGGGAACGGGAGAAGCTGTCCCTCAGCGAGGTCGCCAAGCGGGCCGGGATCGCCAAGTCCACGCTCAGCCAGCTGGAATCGGGCGCCGGCAACCCCAACATCGAGACGCTGTGGGCCCTCGCGGTCGCGCTCAACGTGCCGTTCAGCCGCCTCGTCGAACCCCCGCCGACCGCGCCCCGCGTGATCCGGGCCGGCGAGGGGCCGTCGGTCAAGTCCGAACAGGCCGACTTCGTCGGGACGCTGCTGGCGACCAGCCCGCCCGGGGTACGCCGGGACATCTACCTCATGCGCGTCGAGCCCGTCGGCGCCCGCAAGGCCGACGCGCACCTGCCCGGCACGGTCGAGCACGTGGTGATGATCAGCGGCCGGCTGCGCGTCGGCCCCGAGGACTCCCCGGTCGACCTCGACGTCCACGACTACGCGTCCTTCGCCGGCGACGTCGCGCACGGTTACGAGGCCCTGGCGCCCCACACCTCGTTCGCCCTCGTGATGGAGCACCGCTAGCTGTACGGCAGGTAGCCGATCGTCCGGCCGCGCCCGACCATCAGCCCGTGGTCGCCGATGCCGAGGACGTCGGCGGTGGTCTTGGCGTCGATGAGCGTCCGGCCGCTGTCGGGTGCGTAGGCGATCAGGCGTCCGCCGGCCGAGTCGCGCACCAGCACCGCGTAGCGCGAGATCGCCACGTCGGCCTTGGCCGGCACCTCGTGCTGCCAGAGCCGCCCGCCCTTCTCGAACCCGACCACGGCGAGGGTCTTGCCGCCGTCGGTGCGCACCAGCCCGTACTGGCTGTCGGCCGCGACGATCTCGTCCCCTTCGGCCCCGGCCCACATCTCGCGCCCGTCCCGCGGCGACAGGAACACCTCCCGGTTGTCCCCGCGCGTGGCGATGAGCACGGTGTCGGCGCCCGCCGGGTCGTGCCGCTGCTCGCACCCGGCCCCGGACGAGGTCCGCAGGTCGTACCCGTCCTTCTTCCACACCGTCTTGCCGGTGCCCGGATCCTTGGCCTCGAGGCTGTACCGGCAGTTGCCGTCCTTCGGCACGGCGCTCGACACCAGCACCCGTCCGCCGACGACCACGACCCGCGCGGTGTTGGACGGATGCTCCTCCCGCACCAGCTTTCCCTGCGAGGCGTCGACGACCTTCACCTTCTGCTCGATGGGGAACCCGAGCATTGCCGGGATCGCCCGCGGCATCGCCTGGATCGCGTCCCGGTACGCGTCGGCCTTGATCTCGGTCCCCAGCAGGTCGCTGTTGATCCCGTTGAGCACCCGTCCGATGCCGGGCAGCGTGAGCTTCCAGTACTGCGCCCCGTCCTTCAGTGCCCGGGCGCTGAGCGTGCAGTCCGACAACCCGCCGCATGCGAGCGTCAGCACGGAGTCCCGGAACGTCCAGGCCCCGACCGCGTCGCCGTCCTTCCAGCGCACGGTCCCGCTACCGGGCTCCAGCGCCTCCAGCCCGGTCCCGCGCCGCCCGACGACGGCGATCACGTTCCCGCCGTCCCCGGCCACGCCCGCCCAGTCGGCCTCCTTGGTCCACAGCACCTGTCCGCTGGTGAGCGACCGCGCCTCGACGGTCCCGCGCATGCTGACGATCGCGGCGGTCCCGGCGACGACGGCGGACGACGGTTGCCCACCGACCCGGTCGGTCCAGCTGGTGTCGGGCGTGGAGAGCTTGCTGGTGCTGTCGGCGACCTTGTTCCACCAGTCGGTGACCTTGGGCAGCGGGTTCCAGCCGGTGATGATGATCGCGGTGATGATGAGCGCCAGCACACCGATCGCGCCAAGCACCGTCTCGAAGTTGCGGACCGCTCCCCTCGCCACGAGGGGCAGCGTAGCGGCGCGGCATGGTACTGCGGCGGATGACGGCTTTTGCCCGTGTCGCGGCTATTCACCCGAACGTGGAGACCCGGCGGGCCACCCTCTCGTCGCTCGTCGCAGGCCGTGGGGCCGGTTCTCGGAATAGCCGGAATGGCATCGGCCGTTCGGTGCCGAATGATCGGCCGAAGGCACAAGGTTTGGATCGGTCCGCCATTCGGGGCCGAGTGTGTGATCGCTCTCAGCCGGTGGATGAGGGGCCGAGGCGCCGGGTTGCCGTCCGGTGGAAAGCGGACATATCGCCTGACGGGCGAAAAATCCGATAAGTCGTGGTGCGGAGCGCCCGACTTATCGCGCCAACACCCGAAATTTCCGAAATCGGTGGTCACGATCGGTAATGGGGTGGAAAGAGTTTTCGGGGCCGCGCGCATCGCTGGGCGCAGCCCCGCATCAAATGAAGCGCACGGCTGACCGGAATATCCCCGTTCGTCCAGAGTAGTGGTTCGCCGCCGCTGAGTAAGGCGAGCGCACGTCCTGAGCAAGGACTCCGCAACTTCTGGACGCATTCCGGCACGCGCATGCGCTCCCGTGAAAAAGGGTCGCCGTCCCGGCTCTTTCGGCGCTCTCATCTGACTACCATCGGGTATTCAGCGTGCAGCTTCGAGGGGAGGCGGCGGCCGCACAGAGGGTGATGATGCGCGATTCGACCCGATTTTCGATCCTCGGCCCGGTCCAGATTCGGACGTCCGGGGCCGAGATCACGGTCGCGGCGCCGCGGGAGCGGGTGTTGCTGGCGCTGTTGCTGCTGCGCGAGGGACAGCTCGTACCAGTGCAGCAGGTCATCACCGCGCTGTGGGACAACAATCCGCCGTTGACCGCGCGGGCCCAGGTGCACAGTTGCGTGTCGCGGCTGCGGCAGTTGCTGCGCAGGGTGGGGCTGCCCGAGGACCTGGTCGTGACGGAGCCGGCCGGGTACCGGATCAAGGTCGGGCCGGAGGACCTCGACGCGGCGCTGTTCGCCGCGCGGGTCGAGCGCGGGCGGGCCCAGGCGGCCGACGGCGACCTGGCCGGCGGGCGCGACGAGCTGCGGGCGGCGCTCGCGCTGTGGCGGGGGCGGCCGCTCACCGACGTCGACTCGGACGTGGTCCGGGCCGCGGCCGCGCACCTGGAGGAGCAGTGGACCGCGGCCATGGCGTTCTGCCTCGACCTGGAGCTGCAGCTCGACCTGGCCGAGGAGATCCTGGCCGAGGTCGCCGACCTCGTCGAGCGCTTCCCGCACCACGAGCAGTTCCGCGGGCACCTGATGACCGCGCTCGCACGGACCGGGCGGCGGGCGGACGCGCTCGCGGTGTTCCGGCGCGGGCGGGCGCTGCTGGCCGAGGAGCTGGGCATCGAGCCGGGCGCCGAGCTCGCCGAGCTGCACCGGCGCATCCTCAACGGCGACGCCGCGCTGCTGCTGCCGCAGGCGCCGCGGGCGCTGGGGCGGCGGGCCGCGCGCTGCCTGCCGCGGGACGTCGCCGACTTCTCCGGCCGCGCGGAGCTGGTCCAGCGGCTGGTCGCGGCGCTGCGCGCCGAGCGGCCCGAGGTCATCGCGATCGACGGGATGGCCGGCACCGGCAAGACGTCGCTCGCGGTCCGGGTCGCGCACGCCGCCGCCGAGCGGTATCCCGACGGCCAGCTCTACCTCGACCTGCGCGGTCACAGCGACCGGGCCCCGCTCGACCCGGGCGAGGCGCTCGGCGCGCTGCTGCGCCAGCTCGGCGTGCCGGCCGAGCGGGTGCCGCCGGGCCTGGACGACCGGGCCGTGCTGTGGCGCACCGAGCTCGCCGACCGGCAGGTGCTGGTGCTGCTCGACAACGCCCTCGACACCGCCCAGGTGCTGCCGGTGCTGCCCGGCACCGCGCACACCGGCGTTGTCATCACCAGCCGGCGCCGCCTCGGCGGGCTCGACGGATCCTCCACGGTGTCGCTGGACGTGCTGCCGCTGGACGACGCCGTCGAACTGCTGCGGCGGACCGTGGGCGAGCGCGCGTACGCCGATCCCGCCTGCACCGTCGAGGTCGCCGAGCTGTGCGGGCGGCTGCCGCTCGCGGTACGGCTGGCGGGGGCGAGGCTGCAGCACCGGCCCAGCTGGAGCGTGTCCGACCTGGCGATGCGGCTGCGCACTGCGGACCCGCGGCTGCCGGAGCTCGCGGTCGACGGCCGGACGGTGGCGGCGGCGTTCACGCTGTCGTACCAGCAACTGGCCGTACCGCTGCAGAGGCTTTTCGCGGTTCTGGGGCTGCACCCGCCGGGCGACTTCGAACCCGCGGCGGCCGCGGCCCTGGCCGGCATCCCGGTCCTCGAGGCCGAGCACCTGCTGGAGGACCTGGTCGACGTGCACCTCGTGGAGGCGCCGGAGGCGGGCCGGTACCGGCTGCACGACCTGCTGCGCGACTACGCCGCGCAGCTCGCGCAGGGCGACGCCGGCGCGGTCGGGCGACTGCTGGACCATTACCTGTACAGCGTCGTCGCCGCGACAAGGTTCATGGAGGTCACCGACGCCCGGTCGCTGCTGCGCCTGGACAGCCCGCCGCCGACCGCGCTGGACTTCGCGGCCCCGCCCGACGCACGCCGCTGGCTGGAGCGCGAGCTGCCCAACGTGCTCGGTGTCGCCCGCCTCGCCGCCGAGGCCGGCCGCCATCGCCACACGTGCATGCTCACCCGCGTCGTGTCGCCGTTCCTGTTCGGCTTCGGCTTCGGCGAGCACCAGCTCGACCTGTACGAGCGCGCGATCGAGGCCGCGGTCGCCCTGTCCGACCCGGAGCTCGAGGCGGAGTCGCGCAACTATCTGGCTGCTGTCTATTTCCGCATGGGCCGCCTCACCGACGCGCTGACCACCCTGCAGACTGTCATCCGCATCGCCGAGCGCGAGGACCTGCCCCGGCTGGTCGGCACCGCCCTGACCAACCTGGCCATGCTGTACAGCCGCCTCGGGCAGTATCCGGAGGCGATCGCGTCCGCCGAGGCCGCCGCCCAGGTCCGCCTGGCCGAGCTGCCGCCGAGCCTGGAGTTCAAGCTGCACAGCACGGTCGGGCTCGTGCACACCCAGGCGGGCAACTACACCCAGGCCCTCGCCGCGAACCGCCGCGCCCTGGCCGTCGCCCGCCGCATCGGCGCGATCCGGCCGTTCTCGATCATCCTCGGCGAGCTCGGCCTGGTCCACCTCCACCTCGGCCACCTCAGCGTCGCGACCGCGCTGCTGCAGCGCGCCCTGGTGCTCAAGCGGGACTCCGTGAACCAGTACGGCGCCGCCGAGACGCTGAGCAAGCTCGGCACCGCGTACCGCCTCCGGGGCCGGCTCGCCGACGCCGAGACGTGCCAGCGCTCCGCCCGCGACCAGATGGAGCGCGTCGCCGACGTCTCCGGCCAGTGCCTGGCCGCCAACGACCTGGCCCTCACCCTGCGCGCGGTCGGCCGCCCGGCGGAGGCCGACTGGCTCAACAAGGAGGCCTTCGCGAAGGCGTCCCGCATCGGCGACCAGTACGAGCTGGCCCGCGCCCTGGCCGGCCTGGGCCGCACGGACGAGGCGGTGGCCCTGTTCACCTCGCTGGGTGCGCGCGATCTCACTGCGTTGTCGCGCTGATCCGTGGGCAAGATGGGCCTATGGAGTTCCGCATCGAGCACGACACCATGGGCGAGGTCCGAGTCCCGGCGGATGCCCTGTGGCGCGCCCAGACCCAGCGAGCCGTCGAGAACTTCCCCATTTCGGGTGTACGTCTTGAGCCCGCCCTGATCCGAGCGCTCGCGCTCATCAAGGCGGCGGCGGCTTCGGTGAACGGCTCCTTGGGCGTGCTCGATCCGGATGTTTCGGAAGTTATCGCCTCTTCCGCCCGGGCTGTTGCTGATGGCGATTTTTCCGATCAGTTCCCCATCGACGTGTTCCAGACCGGCTCCGGCACCTCGTCGAACATGAACGTCAACGAGGTGATCGCGACCCTGGCCTCGCGGACGCTCGGCAAGCCGGTGCACCCGAACGACCACGTCAACGCCTCGCAGTCCTCCAACGACGTGTTTCCGTCGGCCATCCACGTCGCCGTGGCGGGCGAGCTGCGCAACGCGCTGACACCGGCCCTGACCGAGCTGCAGGAGGCGCTGACGCGCAAGGCCGAGGAGTTCGCCTCCCTGGTCAAGGCGGGCCGCACCCACCTCATGGACGCCACCCCGGTCACCCTGGGCCAGGAGTTCTCCGGCTACGCCGCCCAGGTCCGCTACGGCGTCGAGCGCATCGAGTCCGTCCTGCCGCGGGTCGCCGAGCTGCCGCTGGGCGGCACGGCGGTCGGCACCGGCCTGAACACGCCCGAGGGCTTCGCCCCGCGGGTGATCGAGCTGCTGGCCCAGGCCACGTCACTGCCGTTGACCGAGGCCCGCAACCACTTCGAGGCCCAGGGCGCCCGCGACTCCCTGGTGGAGGCGTCGGGCGTGGTCCGTACGATCGCGGCCGGCCTGTACAAGATCGCCAACGACATCCGCTGGATGGGCTCGGGCCCGCGAGCCGGCCTGCGCGAGCTGGCGATCCCGGACCTGCAACCGGGCTCCTCGATCATGCCCGGCAAGGTGAACCCGGTCATCCCGGAAGCGGTCCGCCAGGTGGTAGCCCAGGTAATCGGCAACGACGCGGCGGTCGCGTTCGCCGGCACCCAAGGCGACTTCGAGCTCAACGTGATGCTCCCGGTGATCGCCCGCAACCTGCTGGAGTCCATCCGCCTGCTGACCAGCGTGTCCCGCCTGTTCGCGCAGCGCTGCATCACCGACCTGAAGGCGAACCACGAAATCCTGGAGGCGTACGCGGCCGGCTCCCCGTCGATCGTGACCCCGCTGAACCGGTACCTGGGCTACGAAGAGGCGGCAGCGATCGCCAAGCAGGCCCTGTCACAGGCCCGCACAATCCGCGAGGTGGTCCTGGAACGCGGCCACGTCGAGCGCGGCACACTGACGGAACAACAGCTGGACGAGGCCCTCAACCTGCTCCGCATGGCCAACCCCCACTGACGCCAGTCACTTGTGGGGGACGTAATGTCCGGCATCACCAGATGACCTCTGAGTATCGGCAGCCTTTGCGGCCGTCATCAGGTGCTCCACCGGCCTGAACCAGCGCCACTTGGACAATGCCACCGGCAACGCCTTTGCATAGTCGCCGCTGCCGGGGTCAGTCGCAGAACGGCCGACCCGATCATGCCATCTGCATGAATTCCTGGCCGGTCGGCTCACCGACTGGCGTCGGCTCGATATCTGGCGGCCTGGTCGGCGAGGTCGCCGACTGCGTCCAAGAGCGCCTGGCGGCCCGCCGCGGAGTATTCGGCCCGTGTTCCGGCATGCTTCTCGCGGACCCGCTCCAGCGCGGCCGCGAGCGTCATCTCGCCACGGCCGGCCTCCAGGAAGGCGAGCGCAACCTCGGTGCGGACCTGCTCCTGAAGACGGGCCCGATCGTCCATCAACGCCGCGCGGTCCAGTCGGCACACCGCGATGGTTTCGCGGCCCTTGGCGCTGCCGTCGCGCGGGCCGACCGCGCCGGCCAGACCGAAAACCAGGTGCCGCTCCGGATCGTCCGAATAGGGATGCAGGAGCAATGGCTGCTCGATCGCATCGAGCTCTGTAACATCGTTGGGATTCGTGAGCTCGTCGACCGCGAGAACCCGGCGGCCCGCTATCGGAAACTGGTCCTGCTTGCCGTCGCCGCTGTTGCACTGATCGCATGCCGGCACGATGTTGCGCCATTCGTACGCCAGCCACGCATAACCCGGCTCGCGCCCCGTCGGTGTCGTAACGCGGCTCTTGGGCCGGTAGTGCTCCGCGGCGCCGTACGACTGGGCGATCATTCGGCCTTCGCACTAGGCGCATTTGCCGTGGAACACGTGCGTAAGCAGCCACGCCTTGAGGTCCGCCCACACCGTTTGCCGGAAGCTCGGCTGCTCGCCCGGCGGCACGGCCCGGAGCGCGTTGGCGGCCTGCCGCGCGCGGCGTTGCCACCGTATGAACCAGTCGGCCTCCGGACCGTCCAACGCGTCCGGGTCGAATGGCACTCGCCGCATCAGTTCTCGCCATCGCGGAGCTGGCGCAGATACTCTGCCGCCTGTCGTACCAGAGCCGCCTGCCGATCGTCGGGCAGGCTCGATAGTCGCTCCCGTAAACCGGCGTCGATGAGCTCCGCGGCTTGCCGTTCGAGCTCGGTCTCGCCCGACCGCGGCAATCGTGCGACACGATCGAGCAATGCCGGATCAACCGGTCGATCGCCCAACGCGGCCTGGTATTCATCCAGATCGCGCTCCGTCTCTGCATCCCGGCTGGTGTCGAGACCGAACGCCGGGCTGGTGAGAATCTGGTCGGCTCTCCACCCCCGGAACTGCTCGGACTCTTCGATGCTGCCGGCGCCGGCGGGCGTCCGGTGAAGGGTCAGCACCTCACCAGCCTCGAGCGAACCAACGACTAGCGGCGAATGAGTGGTGGCGATGACTTGAAGATTCGGTAGCGCCTCGCGCAGTCGCGGAACGATAAGGCGCTGCCACTCGGGATGCAGGTGTGCATCAAGCTCGTCGATGATCACCAATGCTGGCATGTTGGCGAGTTCGTCGACCCCTCCGTGGTAATGGTCGACGAGCCGACGCACCAGCGTGCCGACCCACGAGACAGTCGACATCGCCCCCTGGCTGAAGGTGCGCAACGGCACGACCGTTCCATCCAAGCGTCCGAGCACTTCCCACCGAGTGCTATCCAGACCCGAATAACTCAGTCGCATGCCGGGCATCAGGCGCTCCCACAGAGCGAACACTGAATCGAGCCGCTCTCCAGCCCGGTCGGCATCGCCGAAGTGATCGCCGGCCCCGTGGACGACCGCCAAGTTGATGAGCCACTGTTGCAGCTCGTCAAACCGATCGTCGACCGCGCCTGTGCGTAGCGCCTCGAGGTCCGAAGGGTGTCCGACGCCAAGGACACGATCCTCGCGCGGGCCTGACGGCGCCTTCCGGGACACCCCCCGGAATGCGGGAAAGCCAAGTGCCAGCATCTCGCCGGTCTCCACCGGTGTCGGGACGCTGGTCTTCACGCGGACACCGTTGCGCTCTCGCTGCAGCGACGTCATGTACTTGGTCTCGCCAACCGTGACCTCAATGGAGCCGCTCTCGCGGTGGGTCATCAACAGGCGATCGGCCTCGCCCGGCAAGACCGAGGCGCCGCACAGGGCGAAGGCCAACGCTCGGAGCACACTCGACTTGCCGGCGCCGTTGTCGCCGAGGAGCACCGTCCAGTCGTCGGTGAATCGTACCTGCAGCCGCCGGAATGGGCCGATGTTCGACAACCGCATCTCGTGAACCAGATGATCGGTCCGCGGCCGGCGTCGACGAGGCTGGGCACTCACACGTGCCTCGAGTGCGGGCACGAAGCGCTCCAGGGAGGAGGTCGCCAGCTGCCGAACGTTGTGCCTCGACCGCACCAGACGAGCCTCGATGCCTGAGTCGTCGTCGAGGACCGCGAAATCTGGATGCTCGCCCTTACCGCCCTCCACGCCTGCGCTGATCAGGAGCTCGTTGATCGTCCGCGCTTGAGCGCCGACGAACAGCACGGTGTTGGCCGCCAGCGTGGCGCTGAGCAGACGTCCGAAGTCGGAGGAGGCACCGTAGCGGCGGTTGTACTCGGACAACGACAGCAGTAGCGACGTCATGCTCCCGATGGTGCCGAGCGGCTTGAGGACCCGGAGCGTGGAGACATTGCTGCCGAGGCGATCCGGAAGCGTTCTGCCCGGCACTAGGACCTCTGGGCCGCGGGGCGTCAAGAGCCGCTCGAAGGAGTCGTCCCAGTTCAGCGAGATCACGGCGGCAAAGGGCAGCTCCGCCAGGGCGCGGACCCAGGGTGGTGTCCATCGGACCGGCTGGAGTTTGAGCCGGTCGCGGATTGCCCCAGAGATCTGCTTCCGACCCAACTCGGCGGTCAAGAGCTCAGCCAGGACCTCGACCTCATCGCCGCTCATCGCCTGGATCTGCTCGGGCTGATATCCAAGACTGTCATCCAACGTCGGCGCTAGGTCGGCGATGACCTCGCGCCAAGTGGGTGTTCCGACGGCGCGGGCGACGCCGGCTCCGAGGACCAAGACGCACCGGCCGTTCTGGAGCTGCTCCACAAGGCGTTCGGGCATCTGGAACGGCGTGGTCAAGGGAAGCTCCCGGCATTGGTGCGGACGCCCGGCGAGCCTACCAGGCAGGACCGGCGATCCGGTCGACCTACTCCCGGCGGGGTCGAAGCGGCCGGCGGCGAGGTGATTGTGGGACGGCGGTCGTGGACGAGTGGACGACACTACGCGACTTGGTTGCCAGGCTGATGCCGTTCGACGAGCGGGAGGCCACCGACCGCGACCACAGTGGATCGCGAATCCTGAAGTCGTATGCGGCCAACTTGCGGTTGACCGCGGAGGCGACGTCGGTTATGTGCTCGTTCACGCTGTTGGCTTCGTCTGGGACACCGTTCGCTTTGTCGTGGACGGCGTTTGCGTAGTCCCGGGCGGCATGAGCGTCGTCGCACGCAGCAGTCCAGTCAGGCTCGTTGTCGGCGTTGGCTGCGTAGGTCCGCGACTGCCTCAGGTACCCGGTCGCGTCATTGACGTCCCGCTCGAAGACGGAAAAGTCCGGCGTGCCGGGATCAGGCGACGTGGTTGTCGTATGTCGCGCGGTTGGTGAGCACGTCGTCCATGTGCATTTCGGCCCAGGCCTTCAAGCCGCGCATCGTCTGGTGCAGGGAGAGGCCGAGGTCGGTCAGCTCGTAGGTGACCGTGACGGGCACGGTCGGCACCACAGTGCGGGTGATCAGACCGTCGCGTTCCAGGGAACGTAGCGTCTGAGTCAGCATCTTCTGGCTGACCCCGGCCAGCAGGCGCGACAGCTCCGAGTATCGCATCGGCCGGGGTTCACCGGCGCAGTCGGCGCCGAACTGATGCGAGCCGTCGCTGCGTAGTGCGGCCAGCACCAACGTGACCCACTTGTCCGCGATTCGGTCGAGCAGCTCGCGACTGGGGCATTGCGCCAGGAAAGCGTCATACTCCGCCTTGGCCTGCGTCCTCTTCTGCGCCGCTGTCGTCGTTGCCATCGAATCGCCCCTTCCGTCGCGGAGTGCGTTACGCACCTCTGAGTGCCTACTTCCCGTGAGGAAGTTACCCCCTGATAGTGGAGCAGGCACCGCTCAGCGCGATACGAAAGCCAGAGGTATGAGCATGGCCTCCACTTCCCTTCCCGGCGGCACCTGGACGCTCGGGGACCTGACCGTCACCCGATTCGGCTACGGCGCCATGCAGCTCGCCGGCCCCTGGGTCATGGGACCGCCGGCCGACCACGACGGCGCACTCGCCGTCCTCCGCGAGGCCGTCGAGCTCGGCATCACCCACATCGACACCGCCGACGCCTACGGGCCGCATGTCACCAACCGGCTGATCCGGGAGGCACTGCACCCGTACCCCGACTCGCTGCACATCGTGACCAAGGTCGGCGCGAACCGCGACCAGCAGGGCGGCTGGCCCCCGGCCCGTGACCCCGAAAGCCTGCGCCGGTCTGTGCACGAGAACCTCGAGAACCTCGGTCTCGACGTGCTCGACCTGGTCAACCTCCGGCTCGGCGATGCCGAGGGACCCCAGCCCGGTTCGGTCGCCGAGGCGCTCGAGACGCTCGTCGTACTCCAGCAGCAGGGCCTGATCCGGCACCTCGGACTGAGTAACGCGACGCCGGAACAGGTCGCCGAGGCGCAGGCGATCGCGCCGATCGTGTGCGTGCAGAACATGTACAACCTCGCGCACCGCCAGGACGATGCCCTGATCGACGCGCTCGCCGACCAGGGCATCGCCTACGTGCCGTTCTTCCCGCTCGGCGGCTTCAACCCGCTGCAGTCCTCGGCGCTGTCGACCGTAGCCGCCCGGCTGGGGGCAACACCGATGTCTGTCGCCCTGGCCTGGCTGCTGCAGCGCTCGCCGAACATCCTGCTGATCCCCGGTACCTCGTCCACGACACACCTGCGCGAGAACATCGCGGGCGCGGGACTCTCCCTCTCCGACGACGACAACGCCGAGCTGGACAAGATCGGCCGCTAACGCGGAACATCCGCCGGCCTGGGCTTGCCCATGCCACCGATCATGCCGAAGCGGAGGAGGAGCGGGCCGGGTTCACCGTTCGCCGGTCGGTCGACGCCCCGTCAGGCGGTGGACCCGACCCACCTCTACTTCTCCGATCCGGGAAGCGGTGCGTCCCTATACATCTAATAGCACTTGACGCCGCTGGGGCCGCTGGTTACGTACCAGTCGGACTGCCCGTATCCGGTCCTCATGGTGTAG
The DNA here is from genome assembly GCF_050942935.1 of Dactylosporangium sp. CA-233914. NCBI lineage: Bacteria > Bacillati > Actinomycetota > Actinomycetes > Micromonosporales > Micromonosporaceae > Dactylosporangium > Dactylosporangium sp. CA-233914. The sequence continues at coordinate 556,345 of NZ_CP192030.1, forward strand.
CAGCCTTTTTTCGGCCAGGTCCAGTGGCATCCCACCCAGGTATTGTCGCCAGAGGAATTTTTGTGGTTGTTCTGGCAGACGTATGCGTTGCCGCCCCCGGTCCACCTCCCCAGCTTGAAATAGCCGTTGGCCTTGTCGCTTCGTACGTAGATGGTCCGCCGGTCGAACCGGATACACATGGTCGCGTAGTATCCCGACGGGGCATAGCACTGGATGTTGCTGGCGTTCGCCCCGGACCACACCGTTGATTTCGAGACGTTGGTCCCGTTCTTCCAGTACAGGTTCGTCGCGGCGGACGCCGGAGATGCGAATACCGTCGCGAAAGCCACCGCCAACGCGGTTCCCAACAGGGCCGAGCAGACCACCGTGCGCAGACGTCTCACAGCCTCTCCCTTCCAGGAATTTCGTTCCGGCGGCGCGGGCCGGAACAGCAGATCAGTAGGGCGCCCTCGGAACCGTCCATTCGTCGCTGTCATCCGCATGGATCGGTATCCTCGTGCGACCGATTGTGGTCGATGCGTTTCCAGATATGGCGATGCCGGGCGCAACTTGAGGGAATCTTGCTGTTGAATGCTTTGGCGCAGCTCTTCGCGGGCACGTGGATGGCGGGGCGGGCCACGTCCTGGGCGATCAGGCCGATCTCGGTGAGGATCTCCGCCCGGCTGCGGTGGGAGGGTGGGACCGCAGCACCCCGAGATCGCGCTGCGGCAACCAAAGGCCGGCGTCGCGCAGCGCCCTGGCCACCGCGACTCCGACGCCGCCGGCGCGCACGCCGTCCTCGACGGTCACGACCAGCCGGTGCTCGCGGGCCGGCGCGACCAGTTCGACCAGTTCGACCGGCACGGCCGCACCGCGTCGTAAGGGCGGCGACCACCCATCATCCAGCAAGGAGGAGCGTCGTCATTTGCCGGAGAACGACCACAGGAACTCGGTGTACCCGTCGTAGTAGTCCTTCTTGAAGCCGCCGTCCACGTACTTCGTGCCGCTTCGCCCCAGTTGAAATTGCACCGGACCCAGGTGCCGTATCCTTTGTTGTTCCGGCACGGCCGGTACGTGATAGGGGTGCCTGAGGACCAGGGTCTCTGCAAGGTAGGTATTTGGCCGCTTTGCCGGCTCTTCATGATCGAGGGTGTAATTGGGATCTGAATCCGCCGCTCTCGAGCAGTGACCGGGCGACGTAGTTGGTGAGGTTGCGGAAGCCCAGGGCGGAGCCGCGTAGGTGTTCCGGGCGGAACCCCAGCGCGGTCGCGCCCCGCGACTGGCCACCAGCGCCCGATCCTCATACTGAATCGATCAGCTCATCGCCGCCCCGTAGTCGATCAACCGTGTCGGGTCGGCCGATAGGTCAACACCTGCGTGTGGCCGTCAAAAGTCCGGGCCTCGAGCAGCTCTAGGTCGAAGTCGTCCGCACCGTCGAAGATCCGGTCCACGCCGGTCGTCCCGGAGATCACTGGGAAGACCGTCACCTCGATGGTGTCGATCAGGCCGGCGTTCAGCAGCGCCCGGTTGAGTGTCAGGCTGCCGTGGGAGCGCAGCGGCACGTCGGATTCGGCCTTGAGGCGCGTGACCACCTCGACAGGATCGCCGGACTCGATGGTCGTGTCCGGCCAGTTGAGCGGCTCGGTAAGCCGGCTGGAGAGCACCGTGACCGGGGAGTCGAACATGCGCGTGATCCACCCGTCGAACAGGCTGCGGTCGAAGCCTGCGGCGAGGAACGGCGCGTTCGACGTGTAGGTGTTGGCCCCGAGCACCATGCGTAGCGGGTCGCGGTAGGCGGCGGCGCGGTGCGCAAGGAATTCGGGGCCCTGCTTGCCCCAGTAGCCGCCCCAGTCGCCGTTGTGGTTGGCGAAGCCGTCGAGCGTGGAGAAGATGTCGAAGGTGTACGTGGCAGTCATGGCGTCTCCTTGCGGGAAAGTTGGTCGCGCCGGGCCTTGTGGCGGCCTCACCCCTGCTACGAATACCACCGCCCCGATCCGACACGCCTCGCGGATTTCTTTTCAGAACTTTCCGCTTTGCCCTACGGTCCGATGCCGAGGAGGTGGAGTGGGCGGTGGGGGTCTCTGGCGTTGTGGCGTAGGGCTTGGGCGAGGTTGGTGACCGCGTAGACGGTCACGGTCGACCAGCGGCCGGTGGCCAGGTTGCAGCGACGCCGGGGAATGCGGATGGTCTGCACGGCGTGTGGGAAGTCCAGGCAGTCCCGCAGGGCAGGCCGCTCGGCGCGGAGACTGGCACGCCGGTCTGGCAGGAAGCCCAGGAGTAGGTGCAGTTGTGGTAGTAGTCCTCACCGGCGGCCATACTCGGCGAGGACAGGGCGAATACGGCGGTGGCCGTGGTCACGAGGGCGAGCAGGCCACCGAGGCCGAGCGGGATTCGCGAGAGTTTCATCAGCGGTATCCCTCCAATGTGGATGACGCGCGACCAGTGCGGCGTGGCAACATCCTCGGTCAACCGGGAATCGCTGACGATCTATATCGCCAGCAGTGAGAGCTTCCGAACGGGCCACCCTCTTGACCCATCGAGGAGATCAACATGGTCAATACGCGACGGATCGCCATCGCAGCGCTGGTCGCGCTGTCGTTGTCGTATGCGTCCTCCAGCGGCAACGGTGACCCCCACGGCGAAAGCGGCGGTGGCGGCGACCCCGTCGGCTAGGAGTGCCTGTTCTATCCGCGGCGTAGAGGTCAGCGGTTGGGTGCACCGCGATCGCGGAGTCGTGCCCGCCGCCGGCGATCGAGGACAAGCAGGCCGGCCAACACAGCCGAGGTGCCTCCGACAATCCCCAACCCAACTGGTAGATCGACGAGCCGACTACAGGCATACCCGACTCCAGCACCGGTCATGCACAGCACCAAGATTGCCGCCCACCCGATCAGGTTGAGTCGCACGCTGCTCAACAGTTGCACAGAGCCCCAGCTGCGGCGCGCTTGCGAAGCCGCCCGGTATGCGGCGTATCGACGTTCCATGACACCTCTGTGCTACGGCGAGTCAGCGGCAACCAGGCAAGTTGGCTTGACTCGACGGCGCCGTCCTGTCATGCCTCTGCTGACGCACGCTGGAGTTGGGGTCTCACCCATTCTCTCTCACGGGCGAGCGAGGAGGCGGCGGCTCACACGGTACCGTCGCGGGCGGGGCCATACGGTTGGAGCGTTACCCGGACGCCTTGCGCAGTCAGCTGGTCGGCCAGGATCGCCATCTCCCCGGGCGTTCCGGCAAGTCCGTGTCCGGTGAGGGCGGCGCAGGCGTCGGCCGCCTCCGCGATCGTCGCTCCTCGCTTGCGAAACACTGCAAGCGACCGCAGCCGTAGCCCACGGTTCGTATCCGGATCGGCTCGTAGCCGTGTGAGCCCGACCTGGTCGATAAGGGTTTGCCTGACGATGCTTTCGGAGTCGAACACGTCAGGCCGATCGTGCATCTCGTCGGTATAGCCGCAATCGAGGCATTGGGACGTGACGGTCCATAGGAGCCGATCACCTTCGACCATCTCGGCGACACGGAGCGAAATCGCCCCGCTGCAGCGGGGGCATGGCCCGCCGAGATCGCCGCAGATCAGTTCCGTCCAACTCACAGCGAAGACGGTAGGGCGGTCGGACGAGGCCGGCATCCCGATTCGCGAGGCGTCGAGCCGGTCCACGGTCCGTTGATCGGCCGGGCGCTCATGCCGCGAATTGTCCACTGTGGTTCGTCAGTGGTCGTCACGCCTTGTCCGGCGGTGCTCGTGGCTGTAGGGGTGGCGGTGCTGGGTTGGGTCAGGTGGCGCGGGTGTGGACCTCTGCGGCGCAGTCGGCGGCGATGGGCTGCCAATCGGCGCCGAGGGTGGTCGGGGATGCCGTTGGTGGGTCGGATCGGCCGCGGACGACTGCGGTGAAGAATTTGAGCATCCGGTCTTCGCCGAAGCGTTTGGCCAGGCAGGTTACGGTCAGCAGGGCGATGCCGTAGCGGGCGCGGCGATCGTCGGCCGTGGTGGCGTTGGGTGGCGTCGCCAGGGTGACGGTGCCGTCCCAGCGGCCGCTGCGGACGAACCGCCGCACGTCCGGCAGCCGGGCCTTCGTCCAGCTGCCGTCGCGGTCGGCGACGTATTCGGCCAGGCCTTCGTACAGCCACCAGTCCCGGCCGGCGCCGTAGGTGTCGCCGAGGCTCAGCACGTGGGTGAACTCGTGGGTCAGCAGGTTGACCAGGCCATTGTCCCGGTCGACGTCGGACTTGATCGCTACGCCGTAGGAGCCTTCGGCATAGGCGTCGATGTCGTCCGTGCTGCCGTTCCACCAGGTGTGCCACTGCGGCGGCGGTGCGACGAACACGACGTACCGTTTCGGTGGTGGGTCCCAGCGGGCGTACCGGTCGGCGATGTCGGCAGCCTGGTCCGCGGCGGCGAGCATGTGCGTCAGCCGGCCGGCGGTCTCGGCGGGGCCCGCGACGATGACCCGCCGGCCGAAGACGGCCCGCAGCGGCGTCAGGTCCCAGGGCAGCACGGTGCGCTGGAATACCGTGATGACGGCCTGGCCGGTCTCGACCGACCAGGTACTGGGCAGCCGAAGCGTCGCCGGCATGCAGTCCGCGGCGCCGAGGCAGTACCGGATCTCCACGGTCATCGACCACCGGCCGTCCCCCTCGGTCCTCGGCCGGCCCGCCGCCCGCGCGGTCCACGCCGCCACGCCGAGCGCTCGCAGCGAGGTGAACCGCAGCGTGAACTCCTCGCGCAGCGAGGCGTGCACCGGCTTGAGGTACGCATCCAGGTCTCCGGTGAGCAGCGCCCGGCTCTGCGCGTCGAGCTCGCGGTTCACGCGCTCCGCCGCCGCCTCCGCCGGGGCCGCCGACGTGGCCGAGACCGACGCAACGGCCGCAGCCGGCGCGTCGGGTGGGGCCGTGCTCGCGCCGGTGAGGTACAGCGCCATGGCGAGAACCGCCAGCCCGACGACCGCGGGCACAACCCATCGTCGCCGCGGGGGCGGCGGCGGGACCACCGGCGCCGGCGTGAACGGGGGAGGCAGAAGGGGCCCGCGTACACCGAACACTTCGACGGGCCGCGGCTCGTCGAACTCCCCGCCGATCATCGGTGCAACCTATCCGACAACGCATGCCCGCACAGAACGGCGACCGCGGCGGAGGTGACGAAGCCGGCCCTACGTCATGGAGCGTAGATGCGGATGATCGCCCCGACGGATGCGTGGCCGTGTGCGTCAGGTCCAGGGTGGACGCATCCGGAAATCGCAAGGAGAACCATGAACATCGCTCTGTGGATCGTTGCGGGACTGCTGGCCGTAGCGTCCCTGGCCGGCGGCGTCACGAAGCTGATCCGGCCGAAGGAGAAGCTGCCCGCCGGCTGGGGATGGGTCGAGGACTACAGCGCCGGGAGCATCAAGGCCATCGGCGCGCTCGAGGTTCTGGCGGCGGTGGGTCTGATTCTGCCCGCCGCGTTCGACATCGCGCCGATGCTGGTGCCGCTGGCGGCCGTCGGCCTGGTGTTGCTGATGGTCGGCGCGCTCATCACGCATATCCGCCGTCGCGAGGTCCAGGGAATCGTGATGACAATGGTCGTACTCGCCCTGGCCGCCTTCGTGGCGTTCGGCCGATTCGACCCCCAGTCCTTCACCGGCTGACCGGCGGAAGAGCGAGAGCGGACGACGCCGTTGGCGTAAATGTAGCCACGGGCTACTGGAACAGCGCCCGGGCGAAGAAGTCCTCGCCCGGGCGCACGCCTGGCAGGGCGAAGAAGTAGCCGCCGCCGAAGGGCCGGACGTAGTCGTTGAGCGGGTCGTCCTCCAGCCGGCGCTGGACCGCTTCGAACTGGCGCGGAATGTCCTGCTGGTAGCAGCAGAAGATGAGGCCGGCGTCGAGGTTGCCGTTGGGTAGCAGGCCGCCGTCGTAGTTGTAGCCGCGGCGCAGAATGCGGCTGGGTGCGCTCTCAGCGGTGCGCGGGTTGGCCAGCCGGATGTGCGCGTCGAGCGGAATGAGCACGCCGACCGGGTCGCGCTCGTAGTCCGGGATGTCGGTCTCGGCGACGCCGTCGAGCGGAGCACCGCTGGCACGCCGCCGGCCGAAGATGGCCTCCTGCTCGGCAAGGGTGATGCGGTCCCAGAACTCGGTGAGCATCCGGATGAGGCGCACCACCTGGTACGTGCCGCCGGCGGCCCAGTCAGGCTCGCCCTGGCCCGGCCCCACCCAGACCAGTTCGGCGCCGTCGATCTCGGTCGGGTTGGCGGTACCGTCCTTGAAGCCCATCAGGTTGCGCGGCGCGCCCGAGGGGCGCGGGGGGCTGATGAACCCGGACTGGCGGTAGCGCGGCTGCAGGGCGCCGCGTGTGTGGCGGGTGATGTCGCGCAGGGCATGGTGGACGGTATCCGGGTTCTCGGCGCAGATCTGGAGCATGAGGTCGCCGTGGCAGCGGTCCGGTTCCAGGGCGTCGTTCGGGAACACCGGCATGGTGGACAGCCGGGCGGGTCGGCGGGCGGCCAGGCCGAAGCGGTCGTCGAACAGCGAGGCGCCGACCGACACGGTGATGGTGAGGCCGTCCGTGGGCGGCTCGGGGCCGAGGACCTCGCTGTCGGCCGGTGGGGCGCCGGGCTCGCCGTCGGCCGGGCGCCCGCCGGTGGTGAGGAGGGCAGCGCGCGCGGTGAGGGCCCGCAGCGTGTCCCGCAGTACACCCGTAGATCCGGCTGTCACGTCGAATGCGGCGAACACCGCGGAGCGCTGCGCGGAGGTGAAGATGCCGGCCTGGTGTGGTCCGTAGAAGGCGGGCGAACCCGCGGCGACAGCGCCGGTCCGCGCGGGCTCCCGTCGCTCGGCGCCGCTCAGCCCGGCGACCATGGCCGCGCCGACGGCGCCGGCGGTCAGCCGTCTGATGGCCTCGCGACGGTTGACGTTCCCGTGGTGTGTCATGAACCGGCGACCTCCAGTAGGCCAGGCACCTGGGCCAGGGTTTCCAGCGCGCCGCCGAGCGCGGCGTCGATGCGGCGGCGGCTGGCCGGGGCGAGCGTGTCCGGCGCGGGCCAGGCGTCGCCGCTGCGGGCCGCCTGCAGCGCCTGCCGCAACGCGGCCAGGCCGGCGCGGGCGGCCGGCAGCAGCTGCGGCCGCCGGGCGTCGAGCAGGGGAGCGAGCATGTCGAGCAGGGCCTCGGTGGCCTCCACACCGGCCCACGTGGCCGCCAGGCCGGCGCCGGCGCCGAGGTCGGTCAGTCCGGTGAGGTCGTCGCGGAGGGCGTCCTCGAGAATCTCGTGCGCGCGCAGCGGCAGGTCGGCCGGGGCGGGCAGGACCTCGTGGAGCGTGTCGCGCAGCCGGCTCACGTCGGCGGCTAGGCGGTCGACGACTGCGAGCAGGCGCGCCGGATCTTCGCCGTGCCACAGGCCCTGCTCGATGCGGTGCAGCCCGGCGAAGTCCGGGTCGCCGGTGCCGCCAGGCAGCCCCTGCGGCAGGCCACCGATGGCGTCGGCGAGGTCGTCGAAGGTGCCGTAGGCGGCGCCGACGCGGGCCCATCGCAGCCGGGCGGTCAGCCATGCGGCGCGGGCCTTGGCGACGTCTCCACCGGCGACCGCGGCGCGCAGCGCGGTCACGTCGTCGGCGAGCTCGGCGAGGCGCGCGGCCGCGTACCCCTCGTAGGCGCCGAGCGCGGTGACCAAGTCCTGGGCCAGCACGGGCGGCACCGGTGGCGCGGCCGGGTCCAGGCACGGCGATGAGATGACGACCCGGATGTACCGCGTGGCGCGTTGACTCACACCGAGGCGGAACCCGTTGGCCGGGTTCTCCACGAGCAGTTGCCCGTTCGCCGCGGCGGCGTCGTTGAGCACCCAGTAGCCCTGCCGCTTCCAGTGCTCGCGGAGCGCGGTGAAGGCGACGGTCGGGCCCGAGTCGGGTCGTAGGTCAAACCGCGACGAGAGCTCGTACCGGCCGGGCTTCCCGGGGCAGGCGACGTAGCCGCGCACCGCCTCGGCGTAGCTGAGCCTCGCGGGTATCCGGGCGACCGTGTCGCGCCGGTACTCCTCGGTCAGCTCCTGCGCCCGGCCGGCGTCCACGGACTGTCCCGGCCGGCCGGCGGCGTGGCGCGGCAGCAGGTACACGGCGAGCGCCGCCGCGACGGCCAGGACGGCGGTCGCGGCGACGATCAGGATTCGACGGTTGCGCACAGGTTCGGCCGGTTGTCAGTAGGTGAAGGCGTACCCGGCGGAGGAGACGCCGCACGCGGACACGTACAGGGTGTACTTGCCGCGGGGGAGACTGGCCGGCACGGCGAAGTCCGTGCTCTGCGCCTCGCCGGGCCGGCTGGTGATCATCGAGCTGAAGTTCGACGTCCTCGCGTAGTACACGTGGCCGGCGCTGTCCTTGAGGTACACGATGGGGTAATTCTGGGGGTTCTGGTAGTCGTCCTCGCCCAGGCTGACCAACCCGGACAGCTGCGTGCCGTTGAGGTGGAAGGTCGTACCGCTGCCGGAAACCGAGGTGACCGTCGGGCGCCAAGCGTCCTTCGGGGCGCCGATCGGGGTGTACACCCAGTTGCGGCTTCCCGCGGCGGCCAGCACCTGACCGTTGGGCAGGTTGATGAAGTTGACCGGGGCGCCGGCCGGGTCGTTCGGCTGGCTGATCGTGGTCATCGTGTTGGTGGCCGGGTCGAACTCGTTGATCAGCGCACCGGACGCGGAGCCGCACTCGTTGGTGAGCCACGAGCAGCGGACCGAGTCGAAGATGACCTTGCCGTTGCCTTCGGGCGTGGCGTACACGTCATCGACGAACGAACCCTGGGGGATCGCCGGCCCCTGCGCCCAGCTGCCCGGGTCGGACGGCCTGGCGCCGGGGGTGTAGATGACCGACGTGTTGTGCCCCATGGCGAGGATCCGGCCGTCGTACATCAGCGTGACGGTCGACGTGTCGACGTTGCCGTTGGCGTACGAGGCGGGGGGCCGGGCTCCCGTGTACCAGACGTTGGCGGCCGGGTCGTAGCGGTACGTGCCGCCGTTGCTGATCGACACGATCGACCCGTCGGGCAGCGGCACCCAGCCGTCCTCCGCCGCCGGTGCCGGCCGGTTCGCGGCCGCGGTCCAGCTGTTGGTGGCCGGGTTGAAGATCTGCGTGCGGGCGCTGCGCTGGTCGCTGGCGACGATCCGCCCGTCCTTGAGATGGGCGGTACCGGTGTCCCAGAGGTTGCCGTAGAGCCCGGACTGGCCCAGCGTCCACGTGTTGGTGACGGGGTTGTACAGCTGGACGCCGTTGTGGTCGTTGGACGAACTGCCCGACGGCCACTGGTACACGTACTCGCCGCCGGCCTGGTAGAACCGTCCGTCCGGCAGGATCTGCTCCTGCGCGGCGCCTACGCCGTACGGCGAGGTGGCAAGCTGGACCCAGGTGCCCTTGGTGTAGTCGCCGAACTGGTCGGGGACCAGCTTCACCCACTGGTGCAGGTCGGCGCCGTTGGACAGGATGCTGCCGTCGGTCAGCAGCCACATGAACGTGCCCGCGCCGCCGTTGAACGGGTTGACCGGCACCGCGGCCCAGGCTCCCGGGGTCCCCGGGACCGCCGGCGGCGGGCTGGTGGTGCCCCCGCCGGGACTCGTGCTCGGGCTCGGGCTCGTGCTCGCCGAGGGGCTGGGGCTCGTGCTCCGCGACGGCGAGGTCGCCGGTGAGGTCGGCGTGCTCACGCCGCCGGTACAGGCCACCCCGTTGAGGGTGAAGGCGGCGGGCGACGGGTTGGCGGACCCGTTCCAGGACCCGTTGAACCCGAAGCTGACGCTGCCGTTGGTCGCGATCGATGCGTTGTAGCCGGCGTCGGCGGCGGTCACCGCGGCGCCGCTCTGCGTCACCGACGCGCTCCAACCCTGGGTCACCGCCTGCCCGGCGGTGTACGACCAGCGCAGGGTCCACCCGTTGATCGGGTCACCCAGATTGGTGATGCTGACGTTGGCGGTGAACCCGGTGTTCCATTGTGAGCTCACCGTGTACGACACCTGGCAACCCGCCGCCGCGGCGTGCGCGGTCAGCACGGTGACCCCGGCGGTCGTGAGGGCGGTGGCCGTGACGGCGGCCGCGGCCAGGAACTGGCGTCGTCGGCTGGACATAGGTCTCCTCGGGGTGCTGAGTAGCCGATCGAACTGGTCAGGGGTCAGGGTTCGCGCCACCGTGGCTGCGGATCGGCGGTGCCCGGCGCGCACTGCAGGAGCCTCGCCTGTGCGCTGAAGCCCACCGCGCCGGCCGGCGAGCACGCCGCCCCGGCGGTCGCGTTGCGGGCGTACCCATCACCGCTGGTGCCGGGCACCGGCGCGGCGGAGCCCGGGGCGGCGGTGCCCGGCTCCCGCGAGGCGGCCACCGCCGGTTCCCGGCCGGTGCCGGCACCGCCCGGTCCCGGTTCGCCCGCCGGCGTGGCCGGGCCTGTGGCGGTGAGGGGGCCGGCGGCCAGGGCGGCGGCGAGTGCGCCGCCGGCGGCCAGCGCCGCAGCCACCGACGCGATGACCCATGGTCGCCTCATGGCTCGCCGCCTTCCCGCGCCGGCCACGTCACCGGCGGTTCGAACAATCCGAAAACTTTGAAAGCGTTTTCGGGTCGACCGAACCATCTACCGTCATCGACGTCAAGCGGCGGGCTTCCCTTGTCAACCGGCGGAAACGCCGGACTGCGCGACAACGCTGGGACCGGGACCGCGGCGGCGTGAAAGTTACATGTTTCGGGCGTCCGTGGCGCTACGGAGTGGCGCGATGCCCAATACGTCGCCGGCAGGAACGGTCACGCCTGCCGTGGAGCCAGGTCTGCAATCCGTTCCGTACGTTCTCACGCGTCGTACTGCTCACCGGCGCGGCGGGAGCCCCGCCATCGAGGCCCGTTACCCCGCGCTGGTGCCCGGGGTTCTGCTGGCCGGACTCGGTATGGGCCTGGTCTTCCCCGTGATGTTTGCAGCCGCCATCACCGGCATCCCTCCCGAGCACGCCGGCATCGCATCAATAACCGCCACCTATTCACCGCACCTGACGCGCTCCACCGGCGGCTGAAAGTTTCGCGAACCGGACGTGCTGCCGTCTCCCCGATCGACGAGTCGGTTGACGGTCATCGATGAGTGATCCTACGGTGCGCGCGAAGTGCAACTTTCATTCGCCGACTGGGCCGGCGACCGCACCGGGAGGAAGTCGGGTGACGGTCCGCGGATGGCTCAAGGGCACCGACTTCCATACGAATGGAGGAAGCCAATGAGCCGTCGAGGTCTGCGCTACACCTTGCGGACCGTCCTAGCTCTGGCCGTGATCAGCCCGCTCGCGGCTGCGGCCGGTACCGCGATGGCCGCCGCTGACGACCGCGCCGCGGGTCCGAGCGCGGTGGCGCCGGTCGCTGGTGAGGTTCCCGGACTGAGCGGCCCGGCGGCGCTGCGCCTCGCCGGCGCCGCCGCCGACCGGTTCCGCCAGGTCACGGCCGACCGGATCAGCCGGATGGCGGCCGCAAAGGCCGGCACGCCGGTCACGACGCTGGACGAAGACCTGCACGACGCGTGGGGAATCTGGTTCAACGATCGGGCTTCGACCGGGCTCCAGGCCACCCACAGCGTGCAGAACATCACCACCCACGGCGGCGACGTCATCTACGCGCCGACCGCGCTGCCGCCCGGCGGTGCCTGCACGGAGATGACCACCGCGTATACGGACACGGGCCCGCTGCTGTGGGCCTGGGACTGGTGCGGTGGCCGGGACACCATCGGCAAGGTCGTGAAGATGGACGCGACATTCCGCGCCAACTACACCACGACGGTGAACGGGCAGGCCGCGTACACCATGCGCGAGGTCCAGACATCGACCGGCAACAACGCCTGGACCGTGTACCTGTTCAACTACACCACGCAGGCGTGGGACACCTTCTATGCGACATCCGGTACCAAGGACATCCCCGGCAGCACGTGGGACTTCTTCGAGATCTACACCACGATCAACCCCTCGACCGGTGCGGGCTACTACTGCGCTGACGGCAACGGCAAGGTGTTCGAGGCCAGCAGCGTCCAGGTCAGCCAGAACGGCATCTGGGTCGCGGCGTCCGCCGCCAACTCCAGCCTCGGCACCCCGCCGTCCGGATCCAGCTTCGACTGCCCGGCACTGAAGTTCAGCATCGTGCACGCGAACGACCACTGGACGGCAGTGGACGGCACCGCGTCGCCGACCAGCGCACCGCCGACCACCGTGAAGCCGACCACAGCCGGCCCGACGACCGCCGGACCGACGAGCGGTGGCGCCTGCACCGCCTCGTACACGCAGGTCGGCTCCTGGCAGGGCGGCTTCCAGGGCAACGTGACGGTCACCGCCGGTAGCACCGCCATCAACGGTTGGACGGTGAGGATGACATTCTCGAACGGCGTGACCGTGACGCAGTTGTGGAACGGCACCCTCAGCGGTTCCCCGCCCGCCTACACGGTGCGGAACGCTTCGTACAACGGAGGACTCGGCGCGCACGCGTCGACCCAGTTCGGCTTCCTCGGAAGTGGTACCGCCGCGCCTCCCACCCTCACCTGTACCAGCCCGTGACACCGTTCACGGCAGGCTGAACGGCGTGGCGGAACTGCCGGAACTGCTGGGTGCCCTGCGGCGATGCGGCACGGCTGTGCTCGTGTCGCCGCAGCGACCTTCTCGACGGTGTTGAGCCAGCGGCAAAACTCCCGGTCCTTCGGGTTGCCCGCGACCGACGGCCGAGAAGCCGCCGATCACGCGCAGCATGTGGGAGTGATGGCGGGCGGCGCGATCCAGCCCATGTCGTACGGGCAGCGCCGGCCGTTCCGGCGCTGGGCCCAGACTCGCCGCCACGGCGCCGCACCCGGTAGCTGGCTGCCCAGGACCTGATCTAGCGGCGGCCCCGGGCGGATGGGATGCTCGCGGCATGACGGCTGTGCCGACCGGTCCGCGCGTACGGCCGCAGCGGCATCGCGGGCCTTGCGGGCGGCGCGGTGTCGGCGTCCGTGCGCGGTGACGAGTTCGTACTGCGGGTGACCGTGCCCGCCGGGGAGGGAGGCACATGAACGCGATCAGCAAGGTCGGCGCCCGCAACGAGGGCTGGCTGTGACCGTCGACATCGCGGTGGTGACCGCCGCGCCCGCCCTGCTGAGGGTGCTGTCCAGCGACCGCGAGACGGTCCACCACCCGGGTGGTACCGCCGTCATCGTCCACATCGGTTCTCTGCTTGTCGCGGTCGAGCCACCGTCGTCGCCCACCAGCGCCCTCGATGCGCGTCACCGGCTGTTCGTCGGCCTGGCCCAGGGCTTCCCGCCGGTGCGCCCCGGTGACGTCCTGGTCCCCTCCAAGGTGGTCGGACGGCCGGAGTACCGGCCCGACGCCCAGTTGCTCGCCCTGGCCCGGGCGACACAGGCCGACGACTGGATCCCCGACCGCTTCGCCCACAGCCCGGCCGTGCACTTCGGGCCGATGGCGATCGGCACTTCGGACCCGCAGGCCGACGGCGCCGCGCTCATGGTGCTCGGCGCGGTCGATGCCCGCAGCGATCCGGTGCTGCGGGCGGACGCCGCCGACGCGGCGGCGGAGTTCACGCTCGCCCTGCTGCACCGCCTGGCGGAGCAGCCCTTCACCTGAGATGCGGCCGCGGGGAACGACGGCGATCTGTTAGCGCCCACCCGGCCTTCCGGGAAATCCATTCACATTTCCGCAGGTCGAAGCATTCCTGCTCCTTTCGAGCCGGCGGGTGCCGCGGCAACGGTGAGATCTACGCGCTCAGCAACGGCCACATCGACGGGCAGTGGTCCGACTGGAGCGTCAGGTTCCCCTGGCCGGGACTCAGAACAGTGTCGGATCCCCCAGGGCCCCGCGCGTTGAGCTCAGCGGGCCGATGAATGAGATCTTGAGTCGAAGCACGCCGGTGACGTTGACGGTCTTCGGGCCGCCGCTGCCGATGGTGAACTGCTCCTTGTAGATGACCTTGACCTGGTTGTTGTCGAGCACGGCGATCTGAATCGTCAGCGGGCCCTTGCCGGAGCTTTTGTCCGAGATGCCGAACGTTGCCTGCAGCTTCGTGTACGAGCGGCCGAGATTGAGCTCCACGTAGGACTCCTCGGTCGGACTGCACATCAGTTTGCAGCTTGCGACCCAGCCGTACTGCACGTGGTTGCCGTTGATCGAGAAGTTCTCGGCATCGATGCCCATGCCGTAGACCGCGTTCTCGGAGCGGCTCACGATGACGCCCGAATCATTCGCGTTCGGCCCGGCGATCAGCACGCCGAGAACCTCGCCCGACGGTGTGGGTCCGGGCGTCGAAGGCCCGGGCGTGGGTGACCGAGTCGTCGCGCTGGGACCCGGGCTGCTCGACGGGCTCGGCGTCGGGCTTGTGGTCGGCAACGACGGCGTCGCCGCAACCGTGGCCGCGCCGGTCGGCGTGGGACTGAGCCCTTTGCTCTCGTCCGCCGTGGCGTCACCCTTTGTCGCCCACCAGACGATCGTCGCGATCGCGATGACCACCACAGCCGTCAGTACGCTGATCGCTGCCCGGGGCACCGGCGAGCGGGGCGCGGGTGGGATGTCCACCAGGTCGGTCGGCGGTGCGGGCGAAACCGCCGGCCCGCCGTCGTACGGCTGCGGCTGCAGCGCGCCGGTCGTGGATGACAGCGTCTCCGTCAACGTGGTCAGCCACAGCGACAAGGAACGAGGCCGCTCCTCGGGCCGGCAGCGCAGCGCCGACATGAGCTGGTCGACCAGCTCCGGGCGGTGTGCCGTGGTGGAGGCCTTCCTCAGCAGCTGCTCGATCGCGGCCAGGTCGGGTCCGAACCGGTCGACCGTCGGCGGAGTCTGGCCCAGCAGCGCATGGACCACCGTGGCCACGAACGCGAACCGGTCCGAGTCGGGCGTCACCACCGCATTGCGCTCGAACAGTTCGGGCGCCGCGTACGGCCGGGTGTGTCCGCCTCGGCCCCGGTCGTCGGCGAGGCGCGCCAGACCCAGGTCCACGAGGATCGTCGAACCGTCGGCGCGCCGGATGATGTTCGCCGGCTTGACGTCGCCATGTGCCACCGGGACCCGGGTGCCGGCGCCGGAGTGCATGTGATCGAGCGCGGCGGCCACCGTCCGCAGTGACCGGATCCGCTGAGCCGTGGTCGCGTTCGGCTGGTCGGCGAGCCAGTCGCCGAGCGGCTCGCCGTCGACGAGTCCCATGACGACATACCGATGTGTCGCCGCGCGATCCCGCCGCGGCCCGGGCTGCGGGACGCCGTCATCGCCCTCGGTGTCGACGAGCGTGGTCCCCAGCTGGCCGAATCGATGGCGGGGCGGTCCGGTGAAGACATCGATCACGCGGACGATGCCCGGGTGGTCGAGTGCCTTCAGCAGGTGCGCATGACGGAGCCATCGTTGCGGATCCTCGTCCGCGTCAATCTCGAGAATCTTGATCGCGACGTCGGACTTCCCCTGATCGGAAAGCATCACGGATGCCTTCCAAACCGTACCCTCGCCGCCGTGGCCGACGAGACTGTGCAGCTGATACGTGTCGGGTTTGCCGGAGGGTCCGACCCAGTACCGATCGTCCATGGGGGCCCAGCCTTCCGCCCGGCCAAACAGACCACATCGTCCGAGCGGGTACTACCGGATAGCCTGTCGATCGCCGAAGACTCCCCGATCGCCATGAAGGAGCACGCCTTTGCCCTACTATTTCCAGACCGGCGAGCGGCACGCTGAGCATTGGCGAATGGCGATCAAAACGGAGGCCACGGCCGGCGTCGCCGTGGAGTTCGGTCGATACACGGCTCAGACGATCGCGATCGATCCCGTCGATCCGAAGGTCTCTCGGCACGCGCTGACGGTCACCGCGTCCCGAGCCGGTTGGCACATCGAGCCGCACAACCGCAACGGCGTCGTCCTGCACCTGTGGGCGCAGCCGCCCCGGCCGCTCACCCGACCCGAAACGGTGCTGTGGCCTCGCATCGGATGCCTGATGCGAGGAATCGACGGAGGTGAGCACTGGATACTGCTCGACGACACCGAGGCGTACACCGCACCCGGCTCGCGGGCGACCGGCACCACCGCGACGACCGACCTGCCGCCGCCGCTCACCGAGGCGCAACTGGAAGCGGTCCGGGCTGTCTTCGACGAAATCCTCGCCTGGCCGCCCCGGGTGGGAGCACGACCACGCACCCTCGATGCAGCCGCTCATCGCCTCAAACGCTCGCGATCAGCGATCGACCTTCGGCTGCGCGAGGTCCGCAAGCGGGCCGAGGGGCTCGGCCTGCGCCGCGAGCCTGCGATCGGCGATCCGGAGTACATCTACGTCCTGGCTCGGGCCGGCTACCTCACCCCGAACGCCACCGACCCCGACTCCTAGGGCCACACCCTGTGATTCTTCAGCTGGCCGCCCCGACGCGCTGGTTGATCTGCTGTTACTCATGAACGAAGCCAAGCGCTCCGCCACATCCACGGTCGTGCGGTCCACCCATACGACGGCGAACATCTGCGCCGCGGCGATCACCGCGCTCACCCTGCTCGGCGGGATTCCGGGCCTGCACCAGGCCGCACTCATGGGCATCGGCGTGATCGGCGCACTCGGGACGGCCGCGATGGGGGTCGGGCTCGCGGCGGTCAAGCAGCGACGCTAGGGGCGAGGCGAAGGCCGCCCCCAGGATTTGGAGGCGGCCTTTCGTTCCCGGCCTGGGGCGTGCTGGCCTGACCGGTCATTGGCAGTGCCGGGCGGGGCGCCGCCGGATGTACCGGGGTGCCGCGGCCAGGAGTGCGCCCAGCAGGATCAGTGCTACGCCGTACGCGGTCAGCGGTACGGCCGACGGGCCGGTCACCGGGAGCGTCAAGCCGGCCGCGGTGACCTTAAGGGCCACGGTGAGGAATCGCGCCGAGCCGTCCGAGGCGAAGCCGGCCAGGGCCAGCGTGTGGTTGCCCGTGTAGCCGGCGGGGATGACGACCTGGAGCTCGGCGTGGCCGGCCGCGTCGGCGGTGCCCGTGCCCAGGGCATGCGGGGCCGAGTAGATCGCGATCGTCACCGGGGAGTTCGGGGCGAAGCCGTCGCCGCTGACCGTGACGGTTCTCGGATCGCCGGTGGCCTGGCCGAGTTCCAACGTGCCGTTGGCCGCCGGGACCGTGGGCGGGAGCTGCGGGCTCGCCGGGGTGGTCGTGGGTGTCGGCGACGGTGATGCGCTGGCGGAGGGCGATGCCGACGGTGATGCGCTGTTGGAAGGCGATGTCGACGGTGAGGCGCTGCCGGTCGGGGATGCCGACGGCGAGGCGCTGTCGGACGGCGATACCGACGGCGACGCGCTGTCGGAGGGGTCGACCGAGGCGGTGATCGACGTGGACGGGCTTGCGGATACCTCGGCCGTCGGACCCGCGTTCGCGGCGGCGAGGGCGAACGCCGGTACGGCGGCCGCGGCCAGGGCCAGTCCCAGTAGTACTCCTACGCGCATCGGCTTCGATCCCCCGAATGTGAAAGCCACTTATACGTCAATACGGACGAACGTACCAAATCGTCCGTTCGGGGGGAGCTGAGTCGAGAAAACTCAGGAGGTTCGGCCTACCGTATGGTGGTGACGGCGTCGGTGCAGGGGGTTCGGGACCAGGACCTTGCCGTGCCGTTAGCCGCGGCCATCGACGGCGACGCTGCCGCGTTCGCGGTGCTGTGGCGGTCGCTGCACCCGCCGGTGCTGCGTTACCTGCGCGTGGTGTGCGGGGAAGCTGCCGAGGACGTCGCCTCCGAGACGTGGCTGCAGGTCGCCCGGGATCTGGGGCGATTCGACGGTACGGTATCCGCGTTTCGGGTTTGGCTCTTCCGGATCGCCCGCAATCGCGGCATCGACGAGAATCGCCGGGCGTGGCGGCGGCACGAGGAACCGCACGAGGCCGTCGACCAGCTGCGGTCCGCGGCCGCCGTGCGCGACGTCGCCGCCGAGGTGGTCGAGCTCGACGACACCGAACGCGCCTTGCGGCTGATCGCGACCTTGCCGCGGGAGCAGGCCGAGGCCGTTATGCTGCGGGTCGTCGCGGGGCTCGACGTCGCCGGCACCGCGCGGGTGCTGGGGAAGCGCTCGGGGGCGGTGCGGATCGCGACGATGCGGGGACTGCGGCGGCTCGCCCAGCACCCGGACGTGCGCGCGTACGGTGAGGACGGCCGCGATGAGGCGTGACCAGCTGCCCGAGGGGCCCCTGGGCGAGCTGCTGTCGGCGGCGGCCGCGCCGGGCCGGCCGCACGAGCTGCGTGGCGAGGAGGAGGCGGTCGCCCAATTCCGGCAGCAGTACCAGCCGGGGCCCGCGGTTGCGCCCGTGCGCCAGAAGCGGCCGGTGCGGCGGCTGGTCGCGGTCGCCGCGCTGGCGCTGGCCGCGGTGGGTGCCGGCGGGACGGCGTTCGCGGCGCACACCGGCCACCTGCCCGACCGGGTGCAGTCGTGGTTCGACGACTCCGACGCGCCGGCGCCGCCGCCGGTTCATACGACCGCGGCGGCGCCATCATCGCCCTTGCCATTGCCATCGCTCTCGCCGAAGGCCTCGCCCGGAGCCGCTACGACGACGGCCGACCTGTGCCGGGCCTGGGTCGCGCGCCGCACCGATCCCCATGCGCGGCCGGTGACCGGCGACGACCGCAAGGTTCTCTCCCAGCAGGCGGGCGGAGAGCCTGCGATCGATGGATACTGCGACCGGCTGCTCGGCATAACGCCGACCCCGGCCACGACCTCGCCCAAGCCCAAGGGGCACGAGAAGAGCAAGGAAACGGGCAACGACAAGAAGAACTCGGGCGGTGTGACGCCGAGCGGCTGAGCGAAGGCGTACGGCGCGGCGGCGGCGCAGTGCCGGCGTCGGCTGGTTTATCGGCAATGGTCCCGGCGTCATAGTGGCGACTTTGCAGGAGTCATCGCGGGTGAGTTGATCACTGTGGACAGCAGGTTCCGCATCGGATCCAGTGACGCGTCCGACAGTGCTCGCGATGGTTCCCTTTCGAGAGTGCTGTGAGAGTTCATCCTATGCCGAACGAACGTTTCGACGATCACGCCAGCCGCGTTGCACCACTATCGGGGACGCCGCTGAGGTTTTGGTGTTCGACAATTCCGATATCGCACGATTATTCGCGGCACGAGGCCCGGCAGCACTGACGGAAATATTATCCAGCGCGAAAGAGCGCGGCTGGCGGCACTCGTTTTCAACCGCTAGATCGTCGCCTGCGACGGTCGCGTGAAAAACGTCGCACGAAGCGGAGATCTGGGGTTCTGCGACGGCGACCTCACGCCACCCGTCCGCGAGACTCGAGGTCATTGAGCGTATGGGCAGTGGCATGTTGCCGCATTCGGCAGCGGCGAAGTAGCCCTGACCACAGCGACCCGGCAGACGGCTACCCGGATCGCGTCGTCCACCGAGTCCACGGCCTGAGAGAACTGCGCCGCTTCAGCCCGGAGTAGCCCGGTCTGGTCCGAACCGGCGGCCGAGCGCTGCGCCTGCCGGCGTCCTGGGCACCCGGCGTGAGCAGCGCCGGTGATCCTTGACACAGCCCCGTGTTGCGTCTAAATTGCCACCAAGTAAATGGCCAATTACTTACTGGCCTGAGTAGGGCGGGAGGTCGCTGGTGACGGTGTCGGCGCTGAGCGCTTCGCCGGAGTGGCCGGGCGCGTTGAGTAGCGGTGAGCAGGCCCATGGCGTCAGTTCTGCGGCGAAGGCGCTGGCTATGCTCGATGCCTTTGCTGGCCCCCGTGCTGTCCTCGGGGTCTCGGAGCTGGCGCGCTCGATCGGTGTTCCCAAGTCGACTGCGCATCGACTGCTGTCGGTGATGGTCGATAGCGGCTATGTGTGCAAAGTCGGTGACAGGTATTGCCTGACGGATCGTGTGTTCGAGCTGGGTAACCGCGTGGGCTTCGGTTTCTTGCGGTCGACTGGCCTGCGCCGGCGGGCCATGCCGTATCTGTCAAGCTTATTTGTATCGACTCGAGAGACGATTCATCTCGCTACCTTGACGGGAGCGGATGTTCTGTATTTGGAGAAACTATTCGGGCCGACCGGAGTGCGCTGCTCGACGGCTGTGGGGAGCCGTCGGCCCGCTTACGCGACGGCCTTGGGTAAAGCGATTCTTGCTTTCTCGGGCGAGGCCGAGTTGACACGCGCGGTGCAGGCTCCATTTCGGGCCTACACCAGTCGCACGGTCACTGGTGCCGATCGTCTGCTGCAGGAGTTGGAGAGTATCCGGGCAAGTGGGTTGGCGACCGATCGTGGCGAGATGCAGCGCGATATGCATTGCATCGCCGTGCCTATCCTCGATCCGCAAACGGGCCGCGCCGTTGCTGCGGTGTCAATTTGCTCATTGGCGACGCAGAAATTGGAACCCAAGTACGGGCAGATGCTCCGTGATACCGCTCGAGAGCTGTCACGCCAGCCGTTGGGCTAGTTAGCCCCAAGCTCATGCGGGGCCGTGCGGATGGAGTGTCGGTAACTCAGGATGCGTGCCGCCGTCGCGCCGAGCGCACGCAGGTTCCTCGTCGACACAAGACTCAGACCCCGCCGCATCGTCCGTGCGGAGGTCGATTGGAGCATGATATGGAGCGCACTGTTCTTAGCGGCTCGGGCTTGCGCGTGTCGCAACTCGGTCTCGGCACTGCGACGTTCGGACTGAGTCCTAGCCCGTCAGACGCGGACCGCTTGATCGGCGCCGCGTTGGATGCGGGAATCAACTACGTCGACACGGCCAATAGCTACGGCAACCAAGCCCGATTCGATCGAGCCAACCTGCCAGCGGCAAGCGAACGCCTCTCGGCTGAGGAAGTCCTCGGCGCAGTGCTCGGCCGTCGCCGCTCGGACGTGGTAGTGGCCAGCAAGGTGGGCGAGCCAACTGGGAGCGGCCCCAACGATTGGGGGCTCAGCCGAACGCACATGGCACGGATGCTGGAGCGGAGCCTGGTCCGGCTGCAGACGGACTATGTCGACATCTACTACGCACACCACCCCGACCCGAACACCGATATCGCCGAGACGTTGAGCACCTTCGACGACTTCATCCGCCAGGGCAAGATTCGGTACTACGCACTCTCGACATTTGACGGTTGGCAGTTGAGCGAAGCCGTCCTGACCGCTGACCGCCTGGGGTTGCGGCGTCCCATCTGCCATCAGACTCGCTACAGCCTCGCGAAGCGCTGGGTCGAGCAGGAGGTCCTTCCGGCGGCCCGACATTTCGGTGTCTCCACGACCGTGTTCAGTCCCTTGGCAGGTGGCCTGCTCGCTGACGGGGCCGTCGACAAGACATACGTCGGCGACGCCCGCTGGGGCGGCGCGGGCTTCACTGCCCAGGAACGTGACCTTGCCCAGCGGGTTGCGACGCTCGCGAAAGAGTGGGGGCACAGCTCATCAACCCTGGCGCTGGCATGGCTGCTGGCGAAGCCGGGCATCGCGACGGCCGTCGTTGGCCCGGAGACCGTCACGGAACTGCAGCAGTTGCTTCCCAGCTGTGACGTCACGCTGACCAAGGACCAGCTCGCCGAGCTGGATGGCCTGCTGGAGACCCAACCAACCCTGTGGACCTGACCTCAGCCAGGGGGCGCCGTCAGGTGTTCCGAGCAGCGGAACCGAGGTCTACGGCTCACGACGCCGGCCACCGACTATCGAGCAAGCAACAAACACCTGCATCCGCTGACGGGAGACGCTCGTGGTGAACATTCACGCGCTTGGTTATCTGGCCGTACGGGGTCCTCACGACGAGTGGAAGGCCTTCGCCCAGGACGTTCTCGGGCTTCAACCCTCAGACGCGGCGCCCGAGGGCGAGCTTCGCTTCAGGACCGACGAGCGCGCCTACCGGCTCATCGTCGAAGGGGCGCCGAAGGAGCAAGCCGGGCTCGCCGCGCTCGGGTTGGAATTGCACTCCGAGCGCGACCTGGAGGGGCTGGCCAGTGACCTGCACCGCCGAGGACACTCGACCAGCGACGACCCGGCGTTGGCGAAGGCCCGCGACGTTCGCCGCCTGATCACCACAACAGATCCCGATGGCCATGTGCTGGAGCTCTACTACGGCGCGGCGACCAATCACCGGCCCTTCGTCTCGCCCCAGGGCGTTCGGTTCGTCACCGGCGACATGGGACTCGGGCATGTCTTCATGTTCTGCGGCGACCTCACCAAGACGCTCGACTTCTATCAGGATGCGCTCGGCTTCGCGCTGAGCGACACGATCGACCTTGGTCCCGCCACGGCATACTTCTTGCACTGCAATGCGCGGCACCACTCGATTGCCGTCGCTCAGATCCCGGACCTTTCCCCCGGTCTCGGCCACCTGATGCTTGAAGTCGACTCGCTGTCGGCCGTCGGTCGCGCTCTGGACCGGGCACAGGAACACGGAGCGTCGCTGCAGACATCGATCGGTGAGCACACCAACGACCTGATGACGTCCTTCTACTTGGACACCCCGTCGGGTTTCCAGGTCGAGTACGGCTGGGATGGACGACTCGTTGACGATTCGACCTGGACCGTCGGCCACTACACCTCTACGAGCAACTGGGGACACAAACGGGTCCTCGAAGATCAGTCGGCATAAGCGCCTCGCTGGCGTGATCGCCGCGCTCCCAAACACGAACCACTCGGAGAACAACCCTTGGAGGGTCCCATGCTGAGCAGCTCAGAAATCGACACACTCGTCAGCAGCGAGACCGGTGAGATCGACCGCAAGATCTTCTCCAGCCAGGAGATCTTCGACCTGGAGATGGAGCAGATCTTTGGACGGGCCTGGCTGTTCCTGTGCCACGAGTCCCAGATCAAGAAGCCCGGTGACTTCTTCGAGGCCCCGATGGGCCGGGACAACGTGCTCGTCGTGCGGCAACGCGACGGGTCGATCAAGGCGATGCTCAACACCTGCATGCACCGGGGCAACGCCGTCTGCCGCGCCGAAGAAGGCAACGCCCGAAACTTCATGTGCACCTACCACGGCTGGACCTACGGGCTGGACGGCGAACTGATGGGCGTTCCGGGTCTGGAGAAGTTCTACAGCGGGGACCTCGACCGCTCGAAATACGGGCTACGTCAGGTGGCGCAGCTGGACAGCTACGAGGGTTTCGTCTTTGCCACACTGGACCCGACCGCGCCACCGTTGTACGACTTCCTCGGCGAGACGGGCCGCCTCGGGATCCACCTGATCGCGGCCCAGGGCGAGATGGAGGTCGTTCCCGGTATCCAGAAGTTCGTGATCGACTGCAACTGGAAATTCACGGTCGACAACCTGTTCGACTGGTACCACCCGCAGATCACGCACATCTCCGCTTTTGAGACGCCCGTTCTGGCGCCCCAGGACTCGGCGCTGGCCGACGCTTCCCTGGCCGACGCGGCGAATGTGCTGACGCCTGAAGGTGCAGATCTTGGTGTCGAGTGGCAGCGCTCGTTCATCGAGTCACTGATTGTGCTTGGCGAGTACGGTCACGCCATTGGCGGACCGAGCACGGCAGGGGTTGGCCCAACAGTTCCGATGAAATGGCGGGAGACCGAGAAGGCCAAGAAGATGCTGCCCGGTGTGGCCGCTAACGTCGCCGGTCACCCCAACATCTTCCCGACGATGTGGATCACCCAAACCGTGCAGGTCAGTCTCCGCGTGCCGCGCACCCCGACGACGACTGAGATCTGGTGGTTCAGCTTCCGCGACGCCAACGCCGACCCTGAGCAGGGTGCCGCCCAGTTGGCCATGCAGAACCATGTGTTCGGCCCGGCCGGCCTCCTCGAGCAGGAAGACGGCGAGAACTGGGCGCAGAGCACCATGACGGCCATCGGCGGGGCGCAGGAGTCCGTGCCGCAGCTACTCAAGATGAATCTCGGCCGGGGAAAGATCATCCACCAGGACGGGCTCGCACGCATCGAAGGCAACATCAACGAGCACGGCCAGATGTGGACCTATCTGGCGTGGAAGGCGTGGCTGTCCGGGGCGTCCTGGGACGAGCTCAAGCAGGTCACGACGCCCGGCGACATCCTTTAACAAAAAGAGAACGGTGGACAATACGATGACCGCAACAATGACCGAGACGGGTCCGGCTGCGACCGAAGCGTTGGCCCGGATGCTCCTGCAGTACCGCGTCGAGCAGTTCTACTACGACGAGGCGGCGATATTGGACCGTCACGCCTACGACGAGTGGGTCCAGCTGTTCACCGACGACACCCACTACTTCATGCCGATCCGCCGTACGATGCTGCGCCGCAACCTGGCCAAGGAGTTCACCCAGCCGGGGGAGATGGCGTTCTTCGACGACAACAAGCAAATGCTCGAGGCCAGGGCAGTCAAATTCGCCACAGGCAAGGCTTGGGCGGAGGACCCGCCATCCCGTACGCGCCACATCATCACCAACGTCCGGATCACCGAGCAGACCGGCGACGAGCTGCACGTGGAGTCGAACTTCCTGCTGTACCGCACGCGACTCAAGTCTGAGGAAGATCAGTGGATCGGCTCCCGCAGAGACGTGCTTCGGACCAGTGCCAACTCGTTCCAGATCGCCAAGCGCACGATTCTGCTCGAGCAAACAGTGCTCCTCAGCCGCAACCTGAGCAACATGTTCTGAGTTCGTCGCCGCTGAACTAACCAGCCCAGCTGTCTTCCAGCTGTCGGTCAACGATTGGAACCGCCCCCAGTGCCACAGATCCGTGCCTGCAACAAGGAAGACCTGCCCCAAGGAGAGGCCCTCCAAGTTCCCCACGACCCCCCGATTGCAGTGTTCAACGTCGACGGAGAGTTCTACGCCACGGACGACACCTGCACGCACGATCGCTGGTCTCTGGCGACGGACGGCTACATAGACGGTGACATCGTGGAATGCTCGTGGCACATGGCCAAGTTCAGCATCAAGACCGGCGAAGTGAAGAGTCTGCCCGCGCGATGCCCGCTGAGGACCTACCCGGTGCGGGTCGACGGCGACGGCGACGTCTACATCACCGTCTAGGAGGACTCGCCGCCAGCGGCTCTCGGCTTCACCGCAGTCCTTGTTCAGGCAGCGGCACAGCTGTCGTCTGTGGCTTGGCAGGATCGCATGCCGGACGTGGACAGCACGCTGCGCTAGGAACTGACCAATCCACATGGTCGTGCGCGATGACGACGACCGGGCGTGGGCCGAGGCGGACCGGGTGCCTGATCTCGACCGGAAAGCGCTGGCCGAGATCAGCCATCCGGACGACTGATCCCGCGATCGACTGGTCCCTGCCGCGACCGTGCCGGGCCGAACACGACGCCGCCAAACGCGCCACACTGCTGCCAGCCACGGAAACGCTGCCGCGCACCATCATTGCCCGAGTCGTCTCGGGCAGGTCCGTTGGCCTTCCTGTACCCGCACCCGGGCGCCCACTGACCTACCTCGCCCAACACCCACCCGGCGCGACACCGATCGCCGCGGCCCGACGCTCCCACCCCGCCATCGCCAGACCCGCCCGACGGCGAACCGATCCGAAGTTTCCGCGGCCTGTTCGTCTACTTGGCCATGCCCAGCCGCAAACAGTCTTCGCCTGCTGGCACATCACCCCACCCCGAACCGCACCCAACCGCGCCTTCAACCATCGACACCCCCGTCCCGATCATCCTCGGGATGACACCACAACCCAATCGCAGTACGACGTCTCCCCTGCGCAGCAGGGGGACGCGCAAAAGATCAATCGACTTCGGCTTAGGAGGTAGCATTGTCCACCGACTTCGGCCCGCCAGCCACGCTACCGTTGGCGGCGATTGAACATCGAGGCAGTTACGAGGCCACGGCCGCCCGGATCGCTCGTCGAACGGCATTGTTTCACATGCCGCCTGGATTGGTCCTGCCGCTCATCGGAGGGTTGCTCGTTCTCGTCGCAGACACGCAAGCCCTTGCGCTGATCCCTTTGCAAGGCAGCCTGGTCACCACATACCACCTGTCGGCAACTCAGGCGGCCTGGACACTGTCCGCCGCTTCGATCGCCACCTGCGCCATGGTGCCCATCCTGGCCCGGCTCAGTGACCGCTTCGGCCTACGACGGCTGTTCCTCGTCAGCCTCGGGCTCGTGACCATCGGGCAATTGGTGTGCTCGCTGGCCGGCAACTTCGAGGTCCTCGTGATCGGGCGGAGCGTGCTCGGATGCAGCGCCGGGGCGGCGTTGGTGTTCTCGCTGATTCGCGAGACGAGCAAGAACGAACACGAGCTGAATAGAAACTCGGGCGTGATCACGTCGGCGATCGGCGGCGGTATCGCCTTGTCGTTCCTCGTCGGCGGGGCAGTCCTCCGTCTGCACGGCTCGGTGAGTGACTTCTTCTGGATCGTCACCGCGGTCTGCGCCGCGCTGTGGCTGTTGTCGTGGCTGTTCCTGAACGACAGCCCCGTACGCGCGAGGTCGAGGGTCGACTGGCTCGGAGCCGCGTTGCTCGCTGGGGCGCTCGTATCACTCGTGCTGGCCGTGAGCCAGGGGAACGCCTGGGGCTGGACGGCCACCTCGATCGTCACGCTCTTCATCGTCGGCGGCGCCCTTGCGGTCGCCTGGACGTTGTGGGAGCTACGGGTTGCGGCCCCCATGGTCAACTTGCGTGTGGTGAGTCGGCGGACCATTTGGCCTGCCTTAGTGGTGTACGGCATCGCGAACTCGCTCGGCATCTACACGAGCTTGACGGTGTCGGGTTATGTTCAGACGCCCAGTATCGCTGGTTACGGTATGTCCGCATCGCCGCTGATGGCGGGCGTCTATCTGCTACCGATCTCCATACCGATCGCTCTCGGTGGATTCCTGGCCGGCCCGATCATCCGCAGGATCGGAGCGGGGGTGTGCCTGACCGCGGGCGTGGTGGTGATCGTCGCTGACGAGATCTCATTCGCGTACAACCACGACAGCGTGCTGGAGATCGTGGTCGGCACCTTCGTGTTCGGCAGTGCCTATTCCCTCGTCAACACTGCTGCGACGGCGAGCTTCATGATGGGCGCACGCAAGGGCGAGTACGGAATGATCGCCAGCGCGGCTGCCGCTGCCCTGGCACTCGGAGCGTCTGTGGGGCCTGCGATCTACGTCGCCGTGCTCACATCCAAGTTCTCGCTGATCCCCGGGACGCAGACCGCGGTTCCCGCTGAAAGCAACTACCGGACCATCCTCGTCTACGCCGCGGTGATCGGGGTGGTAGCGCTGATCGCTGCGTTGGCTGGACGGCGCGCACGATTCAGCCACGGCTTCACCGCTGACGCCGTCGCGCTCACGGAGACAGCCACGGCGCCCGAGGCCGCGACGCGGGCGGGTGCAGGTCCCGGTGCCGCGCCGGAGGCAGCGGCAGTCTAGGTGGCGCGCCGATCTTCGGGGTGGCGGTCCGACGGCGGGCCCGTGGAAGCCAGTCGCGACAGGCGCGACTGGTTCCGCCGATCGGAACACGGCGCTGGTTCGGTTCAGTGCTGCGCGCCAGCCTGGACCTAGTTGGCGCAGGGCGATTTCGTCTCCTCTGGCGCGGGACAGATTTCAGTACGGATACCAGAAACTGGGAGTGAGCATGACGGCAACCACAGCGAACGAAGTCGATGCTAAGTCGACCAGCCGTTTCGTGGACATCCCGGGATTCCGCATTCACTACAACGAAGCGGGTGCCGGCCACACGGTTGTGTTGTTGCACGGCAGCGGAGCCGGTGCGACGGGCTGGAGCAACTTCTGGCCGAACATCGGCGCCCTGGCTCAGCGCTTTCATGTGCTGGCGATCGACATGCCGGGCTGGGGCGAGAGTTCCACCGTAGATGGCCTCGCTCGCGACCATCCGAGCGCGTTGATCGCTGTGCTTGATGCCCTCGGGGTTGACCGGGCCGCGCTCGTAGGTAACTCGATGGGCGGCCAGACCTCGCTCGTCACCGCCGCGAAATGGCCCGACCGGGTAAGCCACCTGATCACGATGGGCGCGCCGAGCCCGGGGCCGGCGTTGTTCGCCGCCGGAGGCGGGCTCAGTGAGGGCTTGAAGGTGTTGATGGAAGCGTATGAGGATCCCTCGCCGGCGAACTTCAAGCGTCTGGTTCAGATCATGTGCTTCGACCAGTCGATGGCCACCGACGAGCTGGCGAACCTACGGTCGAGCGCGGCATTGAAGCATCCGGAGCATCTTGCGTCGTTCCTGCAGACCCGGTTCGGTGGTAACCCGAGGGCGGCCTGGTTCGGCATGGACGAGAAGCTCGTCCAGATCACAGCTCCGACGCTGCTGCTGCACGGCCGCGACGACCGGGTGGTGCCATACGAGCACAGCCTCAACTTGCTGGCACGAATTCCGAACTCGCGGATGGTGCTACTCAACCGGTGCGGCCACTGGGCCCAGATCGAGCACGCCGACGAGTTCAACCGGCTGGTTGCCGATTTCGTCGACAGGACCTGACCGTCGCCGGAACACCTGACCGCGAACGTAGTGCGAACGCGTTCAGTCGGCCAGACCGGCTTCGATCATCCGCGCCAGCCTTCGCTGTATCGCCGCCGAATCGTCGTCCGACGGTTCGGCGGTGGCGTCACCGGACAGGGCGCCGAACCCGAACAGCCCGACCCCCATCGACAGGGCCGTCATGAGCCGCACCTTGGCTTCGGCCTCGGGACAGCCGCGTAGCCGCTCGCGCCATGGGGTCACCAGGCGACGCTCGAGTTCAGAAAAGAACAGTGCTCCGTCGTCGAGGTCCATCGACCGCAGCAGCGCAACTGCGGGAGTGCGCACGTTCACGTCACGCCAGTACGCGGTGAGGTTGTGGGCGATCTCTGCAGGCGTGGTCGCCAGGCCCTCATCGAAATCGAACTCAGATGTGGCGACGACCTCGAACAGCGCCCTCTTCGAGCCGAAGTACCGATTGATCAATGCGGGCGTTACGTCGGCATCGGCGGCGATGTCTTGGAGCGTGACGTGGGCGAAACCTCGTCGAGCGAAGTGACGCGCGGCAGCTCGGACGATCTCTTCACGAGTTCGTTCGGCATTGCGGCCACGTGCCGGACCGCCACGAGCAGGGCCCCCGGCAGCCGAATCCCGCGCCGCGAGTCGTGCGACCTGGCTGCCCGCGCTGCCCTCCTGCGGGCCTGTTTCGTCTGGGCCCGATCGCTCCCCTGACTGTCTCATAAGCAGAGTCTTTCACTTAAGTGAACGCGGCCGACCTGAGAGGGCGTTGTGCTACCGGTTGACCACTTGAGGTTGTGGGCTGTGGAGGCCTTGTAAGTCGCTTGGGGACGCCGCCCGGGGCGGGCGGCCGTTGCGGCACGGGCACCGGCTGATCATCGACACCACTCTGTACGTGCTGGTCTCCGGCTGTTCCCGCATGATCTGGCACCGTGGCGCGCCGCCTACCGGTGGTTCCGGCACTGGTCCGCGCAAGGGGTGTGGGACGACATCCACGACGCGCTGCGCGAGAAAGTCCCCCAGGCCGAGGGCCGCGATGCGCAACCGACGGCGGCGGTACTGGACTCCCCGCCGGCCAAGTCCGCCTCCGGTGGCGAACAGGATCACGCAGTTCCCCCGGTGCTGGCCCTGTGAGACGACTCTACTTCGGGCGAGTTGCGGTTTGATGTGGTGCTCGGCCGAGCGCCAAGCGCTGCCCGAGCAGCCGCCCCGGCACGGAGTACAACGCCTTGCCGACCTTGGCGGTCGACCACGTCGCGAGGAGGAACGCCCGCGTTGGCAGCGGCTGTAACACGGTGGCGAACACGGCCGTCGGTCCGGCGCGGTCCAGGACCGGCAAGCGCGCTGCCCGGCGACAGCGCACCGCCGCTATATTCAGGCGGAGCGTCAATCACCCTGCGGCGTAGGGCATGCGCTCAGGTGAGGCAATCCCGTTGGGCGCGACAATCCGGTCGATCTCGTCCAACACATCTTGGGTCAATGCCCAGCCGCATGCGGTGACGTTGCTGCGAAGCTGGTCGACGTTACTGGCCCCAGCGATGACAGCGCCAACGATGGGTTGGTTGGCGAGCCAAGCGATTGCGAGCTCACCAATCGTGTGGCCATGATCGGCGGCGATCTTGGTAAGTTGGTCCAGCAGGCGCCAGTTCTCCGGCGTCGACATCGTTTGGATGATCCGGCTGCCGTTGGCGCCCCGAGTGCCGGACGGCGCCGGTTGCCCTTGCCGATACTTGCCGGTCAGAAACCCGCCCCCGAGTGGGTGGTAGGGCAGCACGCTGATCTGAGCACGCTGTGCGTAGGGAAGGACTTCGGCCTCGACCTGCCGAGCCAACAGGTGATAGTAGTTCTGCACCGTCGCAATAGCCGCGAGCCCTTCCGAGGTGGAGAGCTGAACCGTCTCGGCTAGCCTCCACGCCGAGTAGTTGCATACGCCGAACGCGCGGATCTTGCCCTCTGCGACCAACTCGCCAGCTGCCGCGAGCAGGTCTGCTACATCGGCGCTGCCGTTGGGAAAATGCAGCTGGTAAAGGTCGATGTAGTCCGTGCTGAGACGGCTCAAGCTTTCCTCCGCCTGCTGACGAATGTAGTGCGCAACCGGCTCCTGGCGATCCCAATTCGTGAGGTTGAATTTGGTGGCCAATACCACCTTTTGGCGCCGGGCGCCCAAGGCCTGGCCGAGTAGCCGCTCGGACTCGCCGCTGTTGTAAACATTCGCCGTGTCGATGAAATCCACGCCGAGGTCGAGAGCGGCGGCGATCACCTCGCGGGTCGCGCTCGCGTCCAGGCGCGGGGGTCCGAACACGTTGCCGCCGAGGGCCGGCAACGACACTTCGATTCCGGAACAGCCAAGCGTGCGCCGCATTGTCGTCATCGCAATAGTCTGCCGAGTTGGACAGGCCTCGGCGAACGGTCACGTTCGGCCAGACGGAACGCGCGGAGCGTCTTGTTGCCCGCCCAACTCGCCGAGGGCGCCGCGCTGGCCGACCGACTGCGGATATGAAGGCCCGTCGCCATACGAGATCGTTCAGGTGCTGCGTGGCGAGCCCGCGTGCCGGTCGGCCGGCTGCCCGGATATGCCCTGGCTGATCTCGGTCCTCGGCTTGGCCAGTGCGCCACGGCGGCTGATTGCCCGAAGGTCAGTGTCGGGGTCGGCGAGTTCGTTGGCGGTGATTGTGACCCCCGACTCGATGAGCTGCTTTCCGGCCCGCACCTCGCGCGGGCAGTCCAGGCCCATCACCGCGGCGACCTGGCTGTCGCGGAGCCAGAATCCGAGGAACCGAGCTGGCGTCGCATCTCGCCGCAGGACAAAGGTGTCGCCAGGCCGGCTACGACCGAAGCTCTGCAGTGTCTGGTCGTACTGATCCGACCAGAAGTAGGGTGGGGCGTCCAACGCGGTCAACTGTCCAGCCATCGACAGTCCAACTGCCTCGCCATGACGCAATGCCACGTCCCAGTGCTCAATCCGACCTCGCGTTTGCAGGTGCGGATGCGGCTGTGAGGCGACGTCGCCCGCAGCCCAGAGCCACGGGTTTTCAGTCCGGCCGTACTCGTCTACGACGATGCCGCCATCCGTGGCAACGCCGGCCGAGCGGGCGAGTTCGTCGCGCGGGATCACTCCGACGCCGACCACGACGACGGCGGCGGGCAGCCGAGTGCCGTCGTTGAGGACGACCTCGTGTACCTCCCTTGACGTGTGGGTACTGTTCATCGCAGCGACCGTGGTTGACAGATGGAAACGAACGCCATTGGCTTCGTGCAGCTCGCGCACGAGCTGGCCGATGGCCGGCCCGGCCGGTCCGTACAGCGGCAGCGGGGCCATCTCGACGACGGTGGTGTCGATGCCGGCTCTGCGTGCCTCAGCGGCCAACTCCAAGCCGATGAACCCGCCGCCGACGATGACCAGCGGACCGCCACGAGCCAGCCACGTTGCCAAAGCACCGGCGTCGTCCGCAGTGCGGAGGCGCAGCACGTTGGGCCGCGGGCCTGAGACAAGGTTCAGATCTCGCGCGGCAACCCCTGTGGCTAACAACACGCGATCGGCATCCAACGCGGTGCCATCGTCAAGCAGCACCCGGTGTGCGCCGGAATCGAGTCCGCAGACGCCCAGTCCACCCAGAAGGTCAATGCCTTCCTCGCGATAGGTCGCAGGGTCCACGATGGGTTTGAGCAGACTCGCGTGGTTGCTCAAGAGAGTCTTCGACAGCGGCGGCCGTTCGTAGGGTTCGCGAGGATCGCTGTCCACGATCGCGATCGCGCCGTCGAAGCCGCCCCGACGCAGCGCCAGCGCCGCAGACACGCCGGCGGCGCTCCCTCCAACTATGACTATTCGTGCTCGCCGGATGGTCACGACTCTCCTCGCTTGCCGTATCTTCCGCTCGTCGGTTTCCTGTCGCCCGTCGCCGAGGTTCAGCGACCGCGAACAAGACGTTGTCGGTGGAGGCTCAGGCCCGTAACGGGCCGGCGGGCTGGGCGGCTTGCCCGCATCGATGCCGATTCCCATCACCGCCCACCTCCGACACTCGATCGAACGCCACGGTAAGGCCACCTGTGAGCCACGCTGATGGAGTCGTTCCGCCTGCCTGAACACGCCCGACAACGCGCGCCCACGCCCTGTCAAAGTGGCTGTGGGCGAGCGATCGCACCCGGGACCCCGCTTTGAAGGATCACGATGGCCGAACACGCCGCGCTCACTCGCGAAGCCGCTATTGCGACCGCCGTACAGCACCTGAAGCCAGCCCTCCACAGCGTCGCCAGTGCCGGTGACGGGCAGCGGCTACTCACTCAGGCACGGCTCGAGGCTGGCGCCTGGATCGTGGGGCGCGCGATCGGAAGCACGGTCCCGGCGATGCGGCAGTTGGGTGACAACAAGCCCGACTGCGGCGTGCTCGTCGAGGACATGGCACCACCGAACGGGGGCTCAGCGGCAACGTGCACTTGATCGCGCCAAGGACGGAGGCAGGGATCGTGCGGTGATGAGCGTCAGCGAAGCCGGAGAACCGGTCGCCGACAGTGACCGAGCCGCGCGGGCTGGTCGGCGGCCAGGAGGATCTCATCGTCGACATCGCGCTGGACCTGGTCGCCACCGGCCGCCGAACGACGGCCTGGCACAGGCATGGCGTGCGGATCACTGACCGCCGAATTTCGCAGGGCGCGACCGAGAGCCCGCTGAGTGGATTCGTATGCGGCTGGCTCGTGCGGTGGACCTGCGACACCGTGCGCCAACACATGCTCGATGCCGCCTCAGAGTAAACGCGCCGTACAGAAACCCACACCGGCAGCGCTGCCCCTCGAGCAGGGAGGCGGTGAGGCCACCCACGAGCCTCACCCTCAAACGATTGGCTACCCCCGATGTCTTCGGCCCATGACCACAGCCGTACCTTCGGTATGAACGAACCGGAGTCGCCCTTCGTCGTCGGTCCACCAAAGACTGCGTCGACCGGGCCGGCGGCGGGCGCGCTGGCCACCGCCGTGGATGAGGCGCCGCTACGGCGGAGCTCAAAGTCATCGATGTTCCGGCGGAAGGCCGTGGCACGCAAGCCATTACCCGCCGCCGAGAGATGGATCCTCGGGCTGGTCACCATGACGGTGCTGATGGTGTCGGTCAGCTCCTTCGTCTTGCAGATCGCATTGCCCACCGTGTTGCGGCACTTTCATTCCTCGACACTGGCATCGACGTGGGTCCTGCTGACGCCCAGCCTGATCAGCACGTGCCTCCTCGTCACCTGCGGGCGCGTTGCCGACATGTTCGGCCGCCGCCACATGTTTCTGCTCGGTCTGGCTGTCTACACCGGCAGCGCCGTCCTCCTCGGATTTGCACCTTCGGTCTGGGCGCTCATCGGGCTGGAAGCCGTACAGGCCGTCGGTGCCGCGATGCTCCTGTGCAACACGGGGGCCATCGTCGCCTCCATGTTCAACGGCGCACGGTTGAACTACGCAATGGGCGTCTACCTCGCTGGAGTCTCGGTCGCGCAGCTCGTTGGCCCCAGCCTCGGCGGATTCATCGCCGAAGGCATCGGCTGGCGGTGGATCTTCTGGACCCAAGTCCCGCTTGGCTTGATCTGTCTAGGCTTGGGGTTCGTTCATCTGCGAAGGCTCCCGCCCCGCATCGAACGCACCCGGGCCATGGACTACCTAGGCGCCGCTCTCATGAGTGGTGCCCTGTTGTCCCTACTGATTGGCATGTCTTCAGTCCAAAGCAACGGGCTCGTCAGCTGGCAAGTGGGCGCCGGAATCGCCGGCGCGCTTGCACTGTTTCCCCTGGTTTACGTCGCCGAACGTCGCGCCGCCGACCCGGTCCTACCGCTGCACCTGTTCGGTAACCGGCAGTTCCTGCTGGCCAACCTCAGCGGCTTCCTGAATGTCATGCCACGCTTCACCTCAGCCGTGCTCGTCGGGCTGTATTTCCAGTCAGTAAGCGGCGACTCCGCCATGGAAGCTGGTCTGAAAATCGTGCCATTGCCAATCGGCGTGACGCTGGCTTCCATCTTGACCGATCGAATCGCCCGGAGCCTTGGTCAGCGTCATAGCGCAACGATAGGCAGCGTTGTCATGGTCGCCGGCCTCATTTCATTACTGCTCTCGTTGACGGGCCAGTGGAGCTACCCATCCATTGCCGTCGCGCTCTTCGTGCTCGGCGTCGGCGTCGGCGTGTTCAGCACCATCAACTCGTCAATGATCTTCGGCGAATCGCCTGACCATGAAACCGGCGCCGTCAATGGGGTGCGTCTGACCGTAATGAACGTTGGAGGATCGATCGCAACCGCCGGAGGACTGGCCATCGCCACGAGCTCGCTGCCGATCGATCTGCGCTCGAAGTTCTATCAGGCTACACTCAAAGAACACCAGTATCTTGACCTGCTGCACATCGGCTTCGTCTGGGCATTCGTAGTCATGGTTGCGGCCGTAATGGTCAGCGGAATGTTCACCTTGTTGATTCGGGCTCGCCCGACTGCGGCACAGCAGCCACGTAAAGCTGACGGCCCGCCTTGCACGGCTCCAGCCGCGGGGTCACCAGGTTGACCTTGGCCACACGCACAGGAATCGAGGATTTGACGATTGCGTCGAGGCTGATGACGGTGTCGATAGTGGACGGGACCGGTTCCTGCACGGCTGTTGCGGTGCGTGATCACGGCGTTGACGGAGTCGTCCTGCCGTGCCTTGTCGGCATGGTCGTCGATCGGGTGGAGACTGCCGCCGCGGGCACATATCTGCTCGTCCAGGCCCGCGCCGAGGCCGTGCCCGGCGTGCGCGACGGTGTGCATGGCCGCTTTCAGCAGCGGGGCGCTGACACGCCGATTGGTGGACCGCCGGCGTGGCTGCACCTGCGGGTGCGACGGTTCAACTGCGGCTACGACCGCTGTGCGGTGCGAACGTTCGCCGAGTAGATCCCGGGCTCAACCGTCCGGCGATGGCGGCGCAGCCCCAAGGCACTACTCATGGCTGAATGTGGCGGTGACTTTGCCGAGGCCGGTGATCGTGGCGGTCACGGTGTCGCCTGGTTGGACGGGTCGCATCGGTCCTAGAGCGCCGGACAGGACCAACTGTCCGGCGCGCAGCGGTTCGCCGAACTCGCGGGCCTGGCGTGCTAGCCAGACGACCGCGTCGATCGGGTCGCCCAGGCAGGCCGCGCCGTTGCCGGTGGAGGCCACCGTTGCGTTGATGGTCATCTGCATTTCGACCAACCGTGGCTCGATCTGATCGAGAGTCTTGCGTAGCGGGCCGAGCACGTAGGCACCGGCGGAGGCGTTGTCGGCGACGGTGTCGCCGAAGGTGATGTCCCAGTCTTGGATGCGGCTGCCGCAGATCTCAAGTGCGGGAGTGGCGTAGCTGATCGCATTGCGTACCTGTGTGGCGTCGAGCGGGCCGACGGCTAGGTCCGCTTTGAGCATGAAGGCGATCTCGGCCTCGACGCGCGGCTGCAGGACAGCGTGGTAGGGCACGGTGTCACCACCGTCGTAGGCCATGTCGTCGAAGAGCAGGCCGAAGTCCGGGCGGTCAACACCGAGTTGTTGCTGGACCGCTGTGGAGGTCAGTCCGATCTTTCGGCCGACGACGTTTGCGCCGGTGGCAATGCGCTCGGTGGCCAGCCGCTGCTGTACCGCATATGCGGCGGTGATGTCGTTGTGACCGATCAAGTCCCGTACGGGCCGGGTGGGTCGGCCGTTGACGGCGGCGGACCGGAGGCGGTCGGCAGCGGCGAT
The DNA here is from genome assembly GCF_050942935.1 of Dactylosporangium sp. CA-233914. Classification (NCBI taxonomy): domain Bacteria; kingdom Bacillati; phylum Actinomycetota; class Actinomycetes; order Micromonosporales; family Micromonosporaceae; genus Dactylosporangium; species Dactylosporangium sp. CA-233914. The sequence continues at coordinate 592,254 of NZ_CP192030.1, forward strand.
GACTGCGGCCGAATCCACACGACTCGACAGAGTTTCATGCATGCGCACGAGGGTCGGATGCTTCGCCCGCGCGGCGCGCGTCATGTGAAGAGGCTCTGCTTCTCGGCGAGGCGGTCGGGCGCTGTGGCGGCGTGTGCGGCGAGCTTGCAGCAGCGGCGCTCGGCGCATGCCCCGGTGTTCGCCGACCGCAGCCCGCTGTTGTCGACGGCGGTCGGTGACCGGGTCCGTCGAGGGCTCGACTTGACGAATCGGGCCATGCGAGCAAACGTGGAGGCAGTACGGTCGAACCACTGCATCGCGCCGGAAGGAATGGGCCGTGCCGGGGCGTTCCGCCGCTACGTTGGCGTCGACGCGCGTCTGACAGTCTGCGTGTGCGTCTCTGACAGCTGAAGCTGCGCCGAACGGGCGTTCAGACACACCCGCATTGCGTGCGGCGTCCCATCCTGTACCGCAACGTTCCAGGAGGAAAATCATGGTCGTTTTGACCGAACGCGCCGTAGCCGCCATCCACGACCTCACCGACCGCCCGGACGCTCCCGAGGGCACTGGGTTGCGTATCGCGACGGACGCCAGCCGTGGCTCCTTGAACCTGAGTCTTGCGCCGACGCCGTCGGCCGGCGACGCTGTCGTTGAGGCGGTCGGCGCTCGGTTGTTCCTGGACCCAGACGCGGCGATGATCCTCAACGACAAGGCGCTCGACGCCGGGACGGACGCCAACGGTCAGGTGACGTTCACGGTCGCCGAGCAGTCCGGATAGCGGTACACCAACGGCACCGTGACGTGATCCACCGACTCAAGGACTCCGCCCGGACCGTGGCGGGATGATCCCAGGATCGGGATAAGTCCGCACTCAGCACGGCCGGGGCAGGCCGGGCCTGGGTCGGGCTGCCCGTGAGCACCCGCAGCACCGTGGTCCGAGAACGAGCACGCCCAGCCGGGACAGCACGGCGGCTCCGGCCCGGCTGGCCACAACCCACGGCCAGGTCACGGCGCAGGCCATGACGGTCTTTCCTGATTCGGGCTGGGCCGGCACCCTCGACGATCCCGGCGACCCTGTGGCGTAACCCGCGCGGCAGAATCAGGCGCTCGGCGATGGTGATAATCCTGGTGGTCTTCGACGCTGGCTACGACATCGTGCGCCTGGCCCGGTTCCTCGCTGAGGTGCCAGTGACCGTGGTGGCCGGCTGCGTTTCCGATCGGGTGCTCCACCTGCCCTGCCCACCCGGGCAGCTCGGCCGGCCTCGCCATCGACCTGGACCAGCCGGCCACCCACCGGGCCGCCCACCCGGCTCACGCAACAAACACGTCGCCGCCCATCCACCAGTCGGCAGAACCCAGCACCTGAACCAGACAGCCAATCCCAAACCCTTCAAAAGGTCTAAAAACCAGTTGAGGTTCCACCGGGTGGAAGGTGCAGGTTGAGGCCATGGACGACGCGACGGATCTCTACACGATCGGGCAGCTCGCGAGCCGCACCGGTCTGCAGGCCCGGACCATCCGATTCTGGTCGGACAACGGCGTGGTTCCGCCGTCCGTCCGCTCCAACGGCGGATATCGGCTTTACGACGCGGAGGCGCTCGCGCGGCTCGACCTGGTCCGGACGCTTCGCGACCTGGGGCTCGGCCTCGAGGCCATCCAGCGGCTGCTGGCCCGCCAGACCACGCTGAAGGAGCTTGCCGAGACGCACGTCAAGGCCCTCGACGCCGAGATCCGCACGCTCCGGCTGCGTCGCGCCGTCCTGGGCACCGTCGCACTACGAAACAGCACCACCGAGGAGATGGCCCTGATACACAAGTTGGCCCGCCTGTCGGCGCGGGAACGCCAGCAGATCATCGACGACTTCGTCAACGATGCGTTCGCCGGAGTCGACGACGAGGACGCCTCGGTCGTCGCCGGCTGGATGCGGCAGCTCCCCCTCGAGCTGGCCGACACCCCGACGCCGGAGCAGGTCGACGCGTGGATCGAGCTGGCCGAACTGGTGTCCGACGAGTCCTTCCGGCGCAAGGTCCGGGCCATGGTGCTCAGCGGCGGCGCCGACAACCGTCTGGAGTTCGGCCTGAACATCAGGCCGCTGGTCATCGAGCACGCGGGCGGCGCGCTCAGGCGCGGTGTGGCCCCCGGCTCGCCCGAGGGGCGGGTCGTGCTGGGCCTGATCGCCCCGGCCGACCTTCCGGACGACGAGGCCGCCTCGTTGGTCGAATGGGTGGAGATGGTCGCCGACCGGCGGGTCGAGCGCTACTGGCAGCTGCTGAGCGTGCTCAACGGCGCCCCCGCCGCGTCGGCCGCCGTGCCTGCCTTCGACTGGCTGCTTGCCGCCCTTCGGGCGCACCGCCGAGCGCCATCGCCCTGACCCCACAGGTTCCTGCGCCGTGGCGACCGGTTATGCGGAAACGGTTGATCATCGCCGTCTTTGCTCCACCCGCGCGCGACCAGCGCGACCGCGCACCCCTGCACGACGCCGTGGCCGGCGCGAATCCGCGGGCGCGGTCATGCAACGGCGGAATCCCGAGGATGCTGCGTGAGGGCGGCCGCTGACGACCGTACAACGCGAGCAGGGCGTGGCGCATACACTCCGTGCGGGCAGAGCCGTAGCGCAGAGGTTGTCGCACCGCCTTTCCACGGCGAGGGGACGCCGGTTCGACTCCGGCCGGCTCTGCCCCTCGCGCCGCGAGCGTACGGTTCCAGGGGTGCGACCTTTGCATCCGTCCGCCGTTCCGCCCCGGATGATTGAGCGTGCGACCGGGCGGCGGCTCGCGGGCGACTGGCGCGGTGCGTGCGAGGCGGCTTTCGTCTTCGTCGACGTCGACCTGGGCGCGCTGCGGCAGCGGCACGGCGTCTGGTTCGCCGGGACGGTCGAGGACGCGCTGCGGCACCTCATTCCCGACCTGCTGCGGTGGTACCTGCCGAGGAGCCCCGCCACCGGCCTGTTCCGCCCCGCCATGACCTACCCGCTCGCGCTGCTGCGCGACGGCTTCGCCCTGGTGGCGCTCACGCCCGCGAGTCACGACCCGCAGCGCGTCTTCCTTCGTGTGCAGCGCCTCGGCCACGCCGGGATGCTCCGCGACGACACCCTGCTGCTGCTGCGGGATCGCTGGGATTCCAGGTGTACCGCGGAACTGCTGCTCCGCTGCGGCGGCCTTCCACTCTTCACCGGCACCGCCGAGGCCGGCACGACGGCCGCCCGGGCGTTCGCGCTGGACGAGGCCGGAAGGCATGCCGAGGCCTGGTCCGCGGCCGGGTTCGATCTGCGGGTTCTGCTGTTCGACGAGGAGTGGGGCCGCGAGCGCATCGATCCCGCCGCGTTCACGTCGGCCGCTCGAAGGCACGCGGCGATCGACGCCTCCCTGGCCTGGCTACGCCCCTCGTACACCGCCCTGCCCGCCGCCGCCCGCCGCACGCTCGACCTCACCGCGGAGGCCCGGTCCGCCCGCCGGACGGCGGCCGAGAGCGACGAGCCGCGTGTCGACCCTCCGCTCCCCGTCGACGTGGACGAGGACTGCGGCCTGGTCCGCATCGACCTGCGGGGACGGCGTCTCGTGCTGGACGTCGGGGGAGCGCGGGTCCGGCTGCTGTCGCGGGTCCCCTACAACCGGGTCGACGAGCGGCGCCGCCGCGCCGAGGTGCGGGAGTTCGGGGTCGAGCTGTCGCGGGTGCCGCTGATGCCGCTTGCCCTGGCCCGCCGCCCGGCCGAGCTGACCGCGCTGCTCGACGGCGACCTCACCCCGGACGACCTGCACCCGGTGGTCCACGCGACCCTGTTCCCCGGCCGCCCGGGCCCGACCCCGCCGCCTCCGTTGCAGCTGCCGGGGTCCATCCGGGTCCGCTGCGGCCACGCCACCCACGAGATCCACCTGCGCGACGGCGGGTTCGTCACCCCGCACACCGAGGAGGAGATCACTCGTGAGCGGGCGCTGCAGGCCCTGGGCGGCGAGCGCATCGGGTGCCTGGCCGCGATCGACAGCTGGTACGACCACCGCGTCGCGATGCCGAGCGGCATGCGTCGCCTCCGCGACCAGGTCATGCTGCTCGCCGCGCACGGCGACGCCTGGTTGATCACGGAGGCGGTCCGCCGCGGCCTGGACCCGGACGTAAGCATCACCCGGGGCCGCCGCCTCCGCGACCTCCTCGCCTGGACCTGGCCCCTCACCGGCGAAACCCCGTTCTGATCGACTGGACCAATGCCGACCAGGCGCGGGCCGCCCGCGGCCGTGCTGGAGCAGCCGAGGCCGGCCCGGCGTCCATGGGCCAGAGGATGGGCGCCCCGGACGCGGGCCGTCCGCAGCCGTGCTGGACCAGCCGAGGCCGGCCGACGTCCACGGGCGCGCACGTCCGCCACCAGAGGACGGGCGCCGTGGACGCGATCGCCTACGACGAGCGCTGGGGGCGGCGTCCGTGGCGACCGACGCCGCCCGCGGCTCGGTCAGCGGCGGGATCCCGTCCGCGGCCGGGGCACGGGGTGGCGGTGCTCGGCCGGCTCCGCGGCGATGGGCAGGAAGACGGGGAGCCGCCGTGGCCCGCCGGCCGGCTGAGCCGGCACGATCGGCGCGCCGGCCGACGGGTCGGACAGCCGCTCGGCGACGAGCCGGGCGAAGGTGGCGCCGGCGCCGGACGGGTTTTCCGGGGCCAGCCAGCGCAGCATGCGCAGGGGCTCGCGGGCCGGTCGCTCGCCGGGCTCCTGCGCGTCGACCAGCAGCAGGCAGCGCTCGCCGGCCGGGATCAGCTCCCCGTCGAGCACCACCGCCTGCGTGGTCGTGCGCAGCCAGCCGATCACGCCGGGCCCGTCGTCCGGCGCCCCGGGCCGGGTCAGCAGCGTGGTGGTGGCGTCCCACATCGCGGCGGTCAGGGCGGTGACCAGCGCCGCGATCGTGTCCAGCGGCACGCACTCGTGGCCGAGGCCGCGCCAGAACAGCAGTTCGTCCAGCAGTGTCTCGGGCCGGGCGGGGCCACGGTCGTGGACGAGGGCGGTGACGGCGGTGTGCAGCCTGTCCAGCGGCGGCGCGGTGTCGTCCGGCCGGGTGGCGGCCTCCAGCACGGCGCCGGGGACGCCGGTGATGGTGGCGAGCACAGAAGGTACGAAATCTGGACCCGCGGTGATCCGGGCGCCCCACATCAGGCGGGCCTGGGCCGGGGTGGCCGGCCAGACCAGCCGGAGCAGTGAGCGCACCCGGGCGTCGAAGACCGGCCCGCCGGGGGCGAAGGTCGCCGGGTCGCACAGGGCCTGGCTCACCGGCCCGTCACCGGCGATGACTCGTAGATCCTGCATGCCGCTCAGGTTTTCGACCGGGTTGAAGAGCACTCCGAGACCTCCCTCTCCGCCCCTCCAATCCTACCCGTTCTCGAACGCATGTACGAACAGAAAATTGGGGCGCGCTGCGCCGCCGGTGCCTCACCGAGGTGCTGGGGACCATCTGATCCGGGCCGCGACGGGGAGGTGATCGCTGCCGGTCGCCGGCAGGGTCCAGACCCTGGTCACCGTCCCGCCGCGGGCCATGACGTGATCGATCCGCCCGATCGGCATCCGGGCCGGGAAGCTCCAGGCCGGGCTGGACCGGGCCGTCGTCAGCCGCCGGGTGATCGGCCGGAGGCCGCGGTCCTCGACGGTACCGTTGAGATCCCCAATCAGCACCACCCGCTCCTCACCCGCGACGACCGCCCCCAGCCGGGCCGCGCTGTCGTCGCGTCGCCCGGTGTCGAACCCCTTGCCGAGCCCGATCCGCACCGACGGCAGGTGCGCCACGACCACCACCACGGGCCCGACGACAGCCCGCAGCCCCCGCCGCCAGTCCGCGTCGAGGCCCCGGGGCTTGATGTCGACCGGCTCGGCGCGGTCGATCGGCCGCCGCGACCAGAGCCCGACGGTGCCGAAGACGGCGTGGTATGGGTAGTCGCTCGTCAGCACGGCCTCGTACACGGGCAGGGCCTCGGGGGTGAGCTCCTCCAGGCCGATGAGGTCCGGGCCTGGCTCCATGATCGCCCGTGCGGTCGCCGCCGGTGCCCGGTTCTCGTCGCTGACGTTGTGCTGGACGACGGTCAGGTCCGCCGGGCCGTCGTCGGCGGGGAGCAGCTGCCCGCCGCAGACCCCCAGCCAGGCGACGGCCGGGAGCAGAAACGACACGAACGCGCGCACGGTACGCCGCCAGACCGCGACCTCGAACAGCATCAGCACGCCGAGCCCGAACCAGGGCAGCAGCGCCTCGACGAGACTGCCGAGATGCCCGACCCGGTTCGGCACGAGCCCGTGAAAGATCAGCAACCCGGCAAGGGCAATGCCCATGGAACCGACGAATCCCATGGAACCACTGACGCGCGAGCCGTCGCCGGGGTTGACAGCTCCGCGGCGAGCGCCCGGATCCGCTGCCGCAGCTCGTCCAGCGGCGCGCCGAGGTTCAGCCCGTGCGCGACGACGCGGACGCCACCGGCGATGTCGTACTCCCGCCGCGGCTCGTGGTCCGTGGCGTACACGAGATGGCCCTCGCGCAGGCCGAGGGCGGTGCAGTAGGCGAGCATCTGGTACACGTCGGCGTTCGGCGGCGACGAGCCGGCGGTCTTCTTGTACTTCGCGTCCGCCACCGCCAGGCAGGCCCGGCCCCGCCACCAGGAGACGTCCGGGTACATGTCGATGCGGCCGCCGGCGTCGAGGTGCAGTGGACGCTCGGCGACCACCTCGCCGCCGTGCTCGGTGGTGATCTCCTGCCGCAGTACCGCGGTGAGCCAGTCCTGGAAGGCGGCGTTGAGGTCGAACGCGAAGCCGCTCGCCCGTATCCCGCCGCCGTGGTGCTCAAGGCCGTGACCCGAGAGCACCAGGCGGGCCAGGCGCAGGGCGGGGCCGTACCTGGCGGTGAGCCGGTTCGAGGTCGTGGGCGGCAGCGGGGCGCCGGGCGGGAGCCGGGTGACCTCGGCCAGTGCCTGGGCCAGGCGGTGCAGACCGCGGCGGGCCGAGGCCGGCACGCCCGGGGTGCGCAGGAGCCGCTCGATCGCGGCCCGCAGGATCCGGTTCTCGGCGATGTCGATCGAGTAGTCGTCGTAGCGGACCTCCAGCGGCAGCGCACGCCCCGGCCGGCCGCGGAGCTGGTCGGCCTCGCGGAGCCGGCCCCGCAGCAGCGGCAGCGTCTCGTCGGCGACGCGGTACCCCTGCAGGACACCGGGCGCCAGCGCCCGTGATGTCGCGGCGGCGAACGCGACCGCGATCGCCGGCACGAAGTCGTCCTCGGCCGTAAGGTCGGCGGGGTCGTCCCGCCAGCCGCGGTCATCGCGGGCGTGACCGAGCAGCCACAGCAGCCGCCGGATCGGCAGCTTCGGCCGCACGCGCAGCTCGGCCCGCTCGGCGTCCGCCGCCACCTCGAGCACGCCGACGACCGAGCGCGCGGTCAGTCGCAGCCGCCCGTCGAGGGTGAGGGCGGCCTCGACCAGGCCGGTGGCGGCCAGGGCCGGCCCGAGCGCGGCGGCGTCGCGGTCGAAGACCGAGGTTTCGTACTCGCCGAGCTCGAACCGCCTCACCGGGCGGCCCGGGCGGCGAGCCGCCGCCGCAGCGCCTCCAGCCCGTATCGCGCGCGGACGTCGACTCCGTCGCCCAGGTGCCGCTCCTCCAGCAGCGGCTCGATCGCCCTCCGCCAGATCCGGGCCAGTCCGCGCTCGTCGGCGACCCGCTTCGTCATGAGGTACGACGGGCCGACCGCGGCATCCCGGTCGCCGATCGCCTGGTTGAGCTCGTCCAGCAGGTCGGCGCGGTCCTCCGGCAGCTGGTTGGCGCGCAGCCACCGGCGCAGCATGTCGTGCAGCGGCGGCTCGCCCGGGAAGAGACCCTGGAACAGGAACCGCCGCCGCATCGCCGCGTCGACGAGGGCGATCGAGCGGTCGGCCGTGTTCATCGTGCCGATGATGAACACGTTGGGCGGAAGGTCGAAGTCCTCGGTGGGGGAGTACTGCAGCTGGATGCGGTGGCCGCGGTACTCCAGCAGGAAGTACAGCTCCCCGAAGACCTTCGCCAGGTTGGCCCTGTTGATCTCGTCGATGATCAGCACGAACGGCTGCGCGGGCTCGGCCCGGGCGTCGATCACGAGCTGCTTGAACGGGCCCGGCTCCAGCGAGAACGCGATCCCGCCGGACTGGTCGCCGCGGGTCGGGCGGAAGCCCTCGAAGAAGTCCTCGTACGAGTACGACGGGTGGAACTGCACCAGCCGGTACGCGTTGTCGGCCTCGCCGGTGAGGAAGCGGGCCAGCTCGTATGCGAGGTAGGTCTTGCCGGTCCCGGGCGGCCCGTACAGGATGATCTGCTTCTTGTCGCGCAGCAGGTCCACGGTCTCGGCGAGCCAGTCCAGATCGATGTGGAGCCGCTCGGCGAGCGCCGGATTCGGCTCGCGCAGCTCCACCTCGCCCGCCGTGGTCGGCTCGGCCTCACCAGGTACCGCGGCACCGGGGACCAGCGCCAGGAACTCCTCGGTGGCAGTCCCGAGGTCGGTGACGGTCAGCTGGCCGGCGAGCTTGCCGCGGGCCGTCGCGGACAGCTCGTCGCGCGGGATCGGCGCGCCCGGGTTGGCCCATTCGACGCTTCGGCGGCGACTGGAGACGCCGCCGGGCGTCTCGGTCCACGTGACCGGCCCGGTGACCGTGCCGACGTAGAAGCCCTTCCAGTCGACGGCGACGACGACGTCGCCCTCGCGCATCCGATTGAGGAAGCGGTCCAGCACACCGACTCGCGACCCACGCTGGGCCACCGTCAGCTCCGGCGTCGCGAGCCGCAGCTGCTCATCGAGATCGGTCTTGCTCAGGCCCGGCCGGAGCTCAGGCAGCTCGGGGAAGGCGATGGAGCAGAACCCCTCGCGCAGCCACTGGCCGATGAGGTTGTGCCCGTGGACCTTGGCACCGCGCACGAGCCAGCCCTGCTGCGGGGTGTCCTCCACGCCGGCGGTGTCGCGCCACTGCTCGACGTACGGCGGAGCGTAGAAGTGCACCGGGGCACCGTCGCGCTCCTGCAGCACGCGGCGGATCTCGGCGAGGTCCCGCTCCTCGTCGCCGGTCACCCGGGGCAGCTCGCCGGCGAACGCGGCCACGATCCGCGCCTTGTGGCGGCGGGAAACTACGGCCGGGAACGTCTCGGGGAAGGCGAGGTTGAGCAGGATGTTGCGCTGGCTGTAGGCGCCGCCCAGCGCCACCGCGTCGACGACCTCGCGAAACGCCCACGGGTCGCGCAGCGCCGCCGCTCGCCGCTCGGCCGGGAGCCGCTTCCAGTCCCGCACGAACCGCACCAGATAGGCGATCTGCCGGTCGCGCTGGGTCATGTACGCGGTGCCGGCTCGCACCAGCCCCGAGTCGAGCACGATGTCGAGGTTGGCGGGGACCGTGACGCGCTGCGGCAGCAGCTCCAGGGCTCCGCCGATCACCGAGCGCTTGGCGGTGCCGCCGATGTCCCGCGGCAGCAGCAGATGAAGGTAGATCAGCTCGGCCATGAGCTGGATCGCCTCGGGTGCCACCCCGGCCAGCTGGCCACGCAGCTTTCCTACGAAGCTGCCCTGCCCGGCGTCGCGCTGCTCGACGAACGCGGCGACCAGCGCGTCGGCCGCCGCCGCGGTCCACACGGCCCGCCCGGGGGTGAACGCGGAACCGTCGTTCGCCAGCCCGGCCTTCAGCACGTCGTCGGCCGCCGTGTACACCAGAAGCTCGTCCACGTTCATCCGTCCAGTCGTCAGGAAAGGGCCCGCGCGATCGCGGCGGCCGCCGTCGTCACCTCGGCCGGGACCGTCGCGGGGTCGAGGGCGGACAGGGCGACCACCCCCACGCTCGCCTCCAGGCCCTCGACCTCCGGGACGGCCGCCGCCACGCCGTGGGCGCCCGGCTGCAGTTCACCCGTCGTGGTGACCGCGGAGAAGTCGCCGCGGCGGCCCGCCAGGATCGCCCGGCCCGCGGCGCCGAGCTCCAGGGCATGGCGCGACCCCGTGCGATACGCCACGTGGAACTGCGTCCAGCTCGGCTCGACCACCGCCAGCGCGTACGCCTCGCCGCCGTCGGCGATCGTCAGGTGCGCGGTGGCGCCGACCGTCTCGGCCAGGCGGCGCAGGGCCGGCAGGGCGGCGTCGGCGACCAGTGGCTGGGCGCGTCGGGCCAGCTGGAGCAGGCCGGCGCCGAGGCGGAGGCGGCCGGCGCGGTCGCGGCGGACCATGCCGTGCTCGGCCAGGGTCGCGGCCAGGCGGTACACGACCGCGCGGCCGACGCCCAGGGCGGTCGCGGCCTCGGTCATGGTCAGGCCGGCGGGAGTGTCGGCGACGAGGTGGAGCAGGCGCAGGCCACGGTCCAGGGTCTGCGCCGTCTCGGTAGCCACCGGCACAGGCTATGTGAACGACGGCACAATTCGGTCGGCGGCTACTCTTGCACGTGTGACCCTACGCTTGTACGACACCGCCAGCCGATCGGTCCGGGACTTCGTCCCGTTGACGCCCGGGCAGGTCGGCATCTACCTGTGTGGGCTCACCGTGCAGGCCGGGCCGCACATCGGTCACCTGCGCTCCGGCGTCAACTATGACGTGCTGCGTCGATGGCTGATCAAGTCCGGCTACGCGGTGACATTCATCCGCAACATCACCGACATCGACGACAAGGTGCTCGCCAAGGCCGTCGAGGCCGGCCGGCCGTTCTGGTCGATCGCCTATGCCAACGAGCGCCTCCTCGCCGCCACCTACGAGCGCCTCGGCGTGCTGCCGCCGACCTACGAGCCGCGGGCGACCGGGCACGTCCCGGAGATGCACGAGCTGATCAAGCAGCTGATCGCCGACGGGCACGCCTACGAGGCCGTCGACGGCAGCGGCGACGTCTACTTCGACGTGCGCTCCTATCCGCAATACGGCGCGCTGTCCGGCCAGCGGCCCGACGCCATGAAGCCCGCCCAGGACGGCCCCGCGACGGCCAAGCGCGACCCGCTCGACTTCGCGCTGTGGAAGGGCAAGAAGGCCGACGAGCCCGAGGACGCCAACTGGCCCTCGCCGTGGGGGCCGGGCCGGCCCGGCTGGCACATCGAGTGCTCGGCCATGTGCTGGCGCTACCTCGGCGCCGAGTTCGACATCCACGGCGGCGGCCTCGATCTGCAGTTCCCGCACCACGAGAACGAGATCGCGCAGTCGCGGGCGGCCGGGCACGGCTTCGCGCGGTTCTGGGTGCACCACGCCCTGCTGAACCTCGGCGGAACCAAGATGGCCAAGTCGCTGGGCAACGTGGTGTCGCTGGAGTCGCTGGTCGAGTCGGGCGTACGCCCCGTGGAGATCCGCTACTACCTGCTCTTCCCGCACTACCGCTCCGTGATCGACTACACGCCCGAGTCGATGAGCGAGAACGCGGTCGCCTACCAGCGGCTGGAGAACTTCGTGCTGCGCGCCGCCGAGCAGGTCGGCGAGGGCAAGCTCGGGGAGCTGCCGGCCGCGTTCGTCGAGGCGATGGACGACGACCTCAACACCTCGCGGGCCCTCGCGGTCGTGCACGACGCGGTGCGCGACGCCAACGCGGCGCTCACGGCCGCCGACGCGCCGGCGGTGGGGCAGGCGCTGTCCGAGGTACGAGCGATGCTTGATGTCCTTGGCCTCGACCCGCTGCACCCGCAGTGGCGCTCGACCGGCGCGGGCGACCTGGCCAAGGTCGTCGACTCGCTGGTGGCGCTCGCGCTGGAGCAGCGCGCCGCGGCCCGGGCCCGCAAGGACTGGTCCGCCGCGGACGCGGTGCGCGACCAGCTCAACCGGGCCGGCGTCGTGGTGGAGGACACCGCGGCCGGTCCACGATGGACGTTGGAGCACTGAAGCCATGCCAGGAAACTCCGAGCGCCGCGGCAAGCGCGTCACCTCGAAGAAGGGCGCCACGAAGGGCTCCGGCGGCAAGAACCGGCAGTCCCTGGCCGGGCGCGGCCGCACCCTGCCCGCGGACGAGCGTCCGTGGCACAAGGGATACTCCGGCGACGAGCCGCTGCCCGATCGCACCGCCTGGAAGCAGGACAAGGAGCGCCGGGCCGCGGCCGCCGAGGGCCGCGCCCCGAAGGTCGGCCAGCCCGGGACGAAGCGGACCGCCGGCAAGGGACCGTTCGGGGCCAAGAAGGCCGTGGCCAAGAAGGTCGGCGTGCGCGTCTCGCCCGGGCGGAAGGCGGCGCAGCCCAAGGAGGGCCCGGAGCTGCTCGTCGGGCGCAACCCCGTCGTCGAGGCCCTGCGCACGCACGTGCCGGCCACGGCCCTCTATGTCGCGCTGGGCATCGACATGGACGAGCGCGTCAAGGAGGCCGTGCGCACCGCCGCCGAGCGGGGCGTGGCGATTCTCGAGGTCACGCGCAACGAGCTCGACCGCATGACCGGTGGGGTACTGCACCAGGGCGTCGGCCTGCAGGTCCCCCCGTTCGCCTACGAGCCGTTCCCCGACCTGCTGGCCGCCTCGCTGGAGTCGCCCGCGCCGCTGCTCATCGCCCTGGACGGGATCACCGACCCGCGCAACCTCGGCGCGATCATCCGCTCGGCCGCCGCGTTCGGCGCCGACGGCGTCTTCCTCACCGAGCGCCGCTCCGCCGCGATCACCGCGACCGCCTGGCGCACCAGCGCCGGCGCCGCCGCCCGGGTCAAGGTCTCCCAGGTCACCAATCTGACTCGGTCGCTCAAGCAGTGCCAGGAGGAGGGCTTCGTCGTCGCGGGGCTCGACGCCGACGGGGAGGCGTCGCTGTACTCCCTGGAGGCCGCCATCGGCCCGCTGGTCGTCGTCGTCGGCTCCGAGGGGCGCGGCCTGTCGCGGCTGGTCGGCCAGACGTGCGACCTGCGAGTCGGGATCCCGATGGTCTCCGACGTCGAATCGCTGAACGCATCGGTGGCGACCGCCGTCACGTTGGCCGAAGTCAGCCGTCGTCGCCGACTGTAGATCTTTACGAGCGACCCTAATATGGGCCGGTGACTCAGCCTCAGCAGGGCTTCGCCATCGGAGTCGACCTCGGCACGTCCAACACCGTCGCGGTGGTCCGCCACCCCGACGGCCGGACGCGCCCACTGCTCGTCGACGGCGCGCCGATCATGCCCTCCGGCGTGTACGTCGACGAGCACGGCCGAATCCACGTGGGCCGGGACGCCTACCGGCTGGCCGGCCTCGACCCGTCGCGCTTCGACCCCAACCCGAAGCGGCGCATCGACGAGCCGACGGTCCTGCTCGGCGACCGCGAGCTGCCAACCGTCGACCTGCTCGCGGCGATCCTGGGCGCGGTCGCCCGCGCCGCCGTCGAGGCCGTCGGCTTCCTGCCCACGGCGGTGCTGACCTACCCGGCCGCCTGGGGCACCCGCCGCCGCGACACCCTCGCCGAGGCCGCCCGCCGCGCCGGCTGGCCCCCGGTCCGCCTGGTCCCCGAGCCGGTCGCCGCGGCCCGATACTTCGCCGACGTCCTGCGCCGCCCGGTCCCCGTCGGCGCCGCGATCGCCGTCTTCGACTTCGGCGGCGGCACCCTCGACATCGCGGTCGTGCGCAACGAGAACGGCCGGTTCGCGGTCATCGGCTCCGGCGGCCTGGAGGACCTCGGCGGCCTCGACGTCGACGCGGCGATCGTCGAGCACCTCGGCAATGTCATCAACCAGACCGCGCCCGCGTCCTGGGCCGCCCTGCGCAACCCGCAGTCGACCTCCCAGCGCCGCGACCGCCGCCTGTTCTGGGACGACATCCGCGGCGCCAAGGAGATGCTCTCCCGCGCGACCGTCGCGCCGATCACCGTGCCCGGGCAGGACCAGGCCATCCACCTCACCCGCGAGGAGCTCGAACGGGTCACCGATCCGCTGATCCGCCGCGCGGTGTGGGAGACCGGCAAGGTCGTCCAGTCCGCCGGGCTGCGCCCCGACCAGCTCGCCGGCATGTTCCTCGTCGGCGGCTCGTCGCGGCTGCCTCTCGCGGCCCGGCTGCTGCACGCGGAGCTGGGGATCGCGCCCACCGTGCTGGAGCAGCCGGAGCTGCCGGTCGCCGAGGGCGCGCTCGCCGAACTGGTGCCGATCGGGGGCTACCAGACCGAGAGCGTTCCCGTTTCCGGCATTCCTTCATCGGTACCACCTTTGGCTCCGCCCTCCGCGCCTCCTACCGCGCCCTTCTCGCCGTCGCCGGCCGCGCCGGTTTCCGATTCCTTCGGCGCCGCGCCTGTTTCGGGGGGCTTCGGCGCTGCGCCAGTCTCTGGTGGTTTCGGTGCCGCGCCGGCATCCGGTGGTCTTGGCGCCGCGCCGGTTTCCGGTGGTTTTGGCGCTGCGCCGGTTTCTGGTGGTTTTGGTGGTTCGCCGGTTTCCGCTCCGCCGGGCGGGGGTGGGTATCCGATGCGGGCCGGGCAGGCCATCCCGCCCGGGCAGGTCAGCGCGCCGACGAGCGGTGGGTTCGGGGCGCCGCCCGCGATGCCGCCGGAGCCGGGCCGCCGGAAGCGGAGTGGGCTGCTGGTCGGGGGCGTGGCGGCCGTGGTGGTGCTCGCGCTCGTGGCCGGGGCCGGATACTGGTTCTTCTTCCGCGACAAGATCAACACGGTGTCGTTCAAGACGGTGTCGAGCGCCGGCTCGCTCGACCTGAACGCGAAGCTCGACTACCCGGTGACGGCGACGCTGGGCTCGCGCACGTATGCCGGCTACGTCGCGGACAAGACGTTCCACCTGGTGGCGTACGACCTGGACGACAAGAAGCAGGTCTGGAAATACGATTCCGGCGACGACAACTACCGCTGGCAGGTGCTGCCCAACCCGGATGGCGTGATCCTGATCGGCGGCGGCGGGACGACCCCGACCCTGCGACTGCTGAACAAATCCGGCACGGAGAAGGGCAAGCAAAACTTCGACTCCAGCGACCGCGTGTTCTTCTTCGACTCGGTATGGGTCTGGCACTCGACGAAGACGAAGAAGCTCAACGCGTACGCCTGGGACGGCACCTGGAAGTGGAGCCTCGACGACGACAAGGGCGGCACCAAAGTCATCGGCCCGCTGAACTCGAGCGACCAACGCGGCCCGTCCGACCTCACCGGCGGCCCGGCAAACCGCGACCTCAAGTCCCACACCAACTTCGTCACGATCGACGGCAACAAAATCAACCTGCGCGACGCGGGCGACAAGGGCAAGGTCTTACGCTCGTGGAACAACACCGCGGACAGCTACGACGGCTTCGCCATGTACGACGATCGCCTTTTCGTGTATGGCACCAGCACGAAGTACACCGTCCGCGCCTACGATCTGACCAAGCAGGGCGAACCCGAGCAGTTGTACACCACCTCGGCGGATGACAAGCGCCGCATCGCCGACGTAGCCGCCTGCGGCTCCGGCCGGCTGTGCCTGCTCGACTCGACGTCCGGCTCCTCGGACGCGGTGATCCGCGCGATCTCGATCGCCGACAAGAAGCAGGTCTGGCAGCAGGACGCCAAGGACACCACCGGACTCCTGCCCGTGGGCAAGCAGATCCTGGCCACGACCCCCGGCAGTTCGAGCAAGGCCAGCCGCCTGTTCGACGAGGACGGCAACCAGCTGCTGAAGCCCGAGGACCAGGCCGCCTTCGGCGCACGGGTGACCAACGGCAGCCTGCTCTTCTTCGCGAAGGCCCCCAGCTCAACCGAGGATGACTTGACCCTGGTCGGCGTCACCGCGTCATCGGGCGACCGGGTGGCACTCGGCACCCTGCCCGACGTGGTGGGCGGAAGCTGCTCCTGGAACGCGTCGAAGATCGCCTGCATCGGCGGCGGCAAGCTCCAGATCTGGTCCTTCGCCTAGCTTGTTGTGGTCTCGGGCCGCCGCGGACTTCCTATCCGCGGCGGCCCTTCACTGTCCGCGCGCTGGTCCGCCATCTAGTCGTCAGACCTGGTCCAGCCGTTGTAACGGAACCACCACCACATCGCTCCGGCCGCGGCGGCCATGGTCCCCAGGCCGAGCGCGATGAAGGTCCACACCCCGCTGAGGAGATGGCTGCCCTCCCAATCGAAGTTCATCCCGAAGAATCCGGTCAGAAAGCTCAATGGCAGGAAGATCGAGGCGATCACCGTCAGCTGCTTGGAGATCTCTCCCTGCCGGTTGGCGACCGTGGAGAGATAGAGGTCGGTGCAGCTTGCGACCATCTCGTGGTAGGAATCGAGCTCGTCCGTGATACGGATCAGGTGGTCGTACACGTCCCGGAAGTAGTCGTGGCTGTCAGCCTCAAGCCCGGCCAGGTCGGCGATCGCCTCGGCCTCGCGAGCGAAGACGTCCCGCATCGGCACGACGGCTTTGCGCAGCCGCATCAGTACTCGCTTGAGCCGGAAGATCTCCTCCAGCTGACGCCGGCCGGCCCCGGCGACGATCGTGTCCTCCAGGTCGTTGATCTGCTCATCGAGGTCGGCAAGGATCGGGAAGTAGCTGTCCACGATGGCATCGACGACCTTGTACACGTAGTACTGCTCGCTCTTGGTCGTCGTCACGCGCTGGAACAGCGGCTTCAGCTTCTCCAGCTGCGGATACGGCTCGCGGTGCAGGGTGACGATGTAGTCCCCGCTGACATAGCAGTGGATCTCCTCGAGGGGATGCGGATTCTCGTCCTCCGGCTGGGACTCGACCCCGCCCTGCAGCACCAGAAGTGCCGTCTCCGCGTAAGTGTCGAGCTTCGGACGCTGCCCGAACCGGATGCTGTCGTCCACCGCCAGCGGGTGCAGCCCCAGCGCGGCGCCCAGTCGCTCGACCTGCTCTGCGGTCGGGCCGGTGACGTCCAGCCAGAAGAACTCGTGCCTGTCGCACAACTCCGTGATGAGTGCATCGTCAATCGAGTCGATGATCCGCATGGCTACCTCCACAGCTCGGCTCGCACGGACGCAGAGGTCAGTACGGTCCGCACCTCGGGGGATTCAACGGCCAGGCTACGGGAGCTGGTAGCGCAGACGACGCCCCCATGCGCACGTCCGCGCAGCCGGGACCGATCGTGCTACCTCGTCATCGGCATGCTGGCCGCGAGCTGGCGGTCCCACTCTCGCGCCTTGTTCTCCGGGGCCGCCGGCTCCGCTGTCCCTGCCTGAAATTCGCGCGGCTCTTCGCCTGCCGGGCCGTTTGCGCACTGTGCTCCAGCCCGCCTCCGTTCAGCTCCTTCTGTCCAGCCCCCTTGTCTGGGCCCCCTTGTCCAGCTCTCTCCGTCGAGCTCTCTCCGTCCAGCTCTCTCCGTCGAGCTCTCTCCGTCGAGCTCTCTTCCGTCCGGCCTCCCTTCGTCCAGCTGACGGCAGGCCGGATGCGCGATCTCTGCCCATGCGAAAGGGCGGCACCGATTGCTCGGCGCCGCCCTTTGCTGATGTCGGATATTTGGTACTTTAGCGGATCAGATCCGGCGACCGGTGGCGGCGTTGAACGCGTGGTGGGTGTTCGCGTGCGGGCGAACGTACACGATCTCGGTCAGCCGCGGCGTGCGGCGCGGGTCGGCGCGGACGACGAACCGCTCGTCCTGGCCGTCGAGCGCGACCGTGCCGTGCACGTACGCGTCGGAACCGAGCTCCTCGACCAGGTCGACCGTGATCGGGATGCCACCGTCGTTCGGGCCGACCAGGTCCGTGTCCTCGGGCCGGAACCCGACGGTGACCCGCCCGTTGGCGCCGTCCTGCTGCGCCGCCGCGACCTGCTCGCGGGTCAGCTGGAGGACGACGTCACCGAAGCGACCGCCCTGCTCGACCAGCGGCACGGTCTTGATGTTCATCGCCGGCGACCCCATGAAGCCCGCGACGAACACGTTCGCCGGCCGGTCGTACAGCGCGCGCGGGCTGTCCACCTGCTGCAGCACGCCGTCGAGGAGCACCGCCACGCGGTGACCCATCGTCATGGCCTCGACCTGGTCGTGCGTGACGTACACGGTGGTGATGCCGAGCTTGGCCTGCAGCGTGGCGATCTGCGAACGCGTCTGCACACGCAGCTTCGCGTCGAGGTTCGACAGCGGCTCGTCCATGAGGAAGACCTGCGGCTCCCGCACGATGGCCCGGCCCATGGCGACACGCTGCCGCTGACCACCGGAGAGCGCCTTCGGCTTGCGCCCGAGGTACTCCTCGAGCTGCAGCATCGCGGCCGCTTCCTTCACGCGCCGGTCGATCTCGTGCTTCGGCGTCTTACGCAGCTTGAGCGCGAACGCCATGTTCTCGTACACCGTCATGTGCGGGTACAGCGCGTAGTTCTGGAACACCATCGCGATGTCGCGAGCCTTGGGCGGCAGGTGTGTGACATTCTTGTCGTTGATCAGGATGTCGCCCTGGTCGACGTCCTCGAGCCCAGCGAGCATGCGCAGCGACGTCGACTTGCCGCAGCCGGACGGCCCGACGAGCACGAGGAACTCGCCGTCACCGATCTGGAGCTCAAGCTGGTCAACCGCGGGACGCGGCGTTCCGGGGTAGATCCGGGACGCTTTCGCGTATGTGACCGTAGCCATAGGGGTAGCCACCTTCCACCGGCAGGAACGTGCCGGACGATCCGAGTAGAAGTCACCGACCCTGCGACGATGCAGGAACCGGAGTGAGGCCACCTTAAGCGCTTCCGCCCTGCTTGCCAAGGTCAAGGGCGGAGAAAGTCCGGATTCGCCCGACTCGCGGACAGGAATCTCAGGCGCGCGAGCCCGGGGCGACCAAGTAC
Organism: Dactylosporangium sp. CA-233914; assembly: GCF_050942935.1. Taxonomy (NCBI): domain Bacteria; kingdom Bacillati; phylum Actinomycetota; class Actinomycetes; order Micromonosporales; family Micromonosporaceae; genus Dactylosporangium; species Dactylosporangium sp. CA-233914. The sequence goes on from NZ_CP192030.1 coordinate 610,820, forward strand.
GATCGGTGGTCTAGCCGACGTGGCGCAACTGGCAGCGCACCCGACTTGTAATCGGAAGGTTGGGGGTTCAAGTCCCCCCGTCGGCTCTCCTGATCAAGCCCCCGACCTGGTCGTTTCGTGCAACTTGACGATCTTGATGGGCTTCCGAACGGCGCGCCGTGCTCATTCTGTGCTCGGACGAGCTCGATTCATACGGCAAGCTGTTCGATCGTGAAGGCTTATGTCGGTGTGACGGACGGCAATTGGTACCGGTTCCTTGCCGAACGGCCGCAGTTGCAGGAGGTGAACTTCTGGCGGCCCTCGAGCAGGCATGGTTTCGGGGCCGTCCAGGTAGGCGAGCCCTTCTTCTTCAAGAGCCACCACCCACACAACCGCGTCGTCGGGGGAGGCTTCTTCAGCGGCTTCGCGCGGCTGGCCATCTCTGAGGCCTGGGAGCTGCTCGGCGAGGGCAACGGCGCTTCGAGTCTCCAGCAGATGCGCGAGGCGATCGGCCGTTACCGAAATGAGCCGATCTCGCCGCGCGAGGATCCGCTGATCGGGTGCCTCTTCATCCGCGATACCCGGTTCTTCGGGCCAGAACTGGACGCCCCGGCGCCGCCCGACTTCGCCACGAACGTTGTGCAGGGCAAGAGTTACGACCTGGCCGAAGGCGCCTATTCGGGGTACTTCCTGGACCTCTTGCACCGACTCACCGGAACGGTTGTCGAGGTCGATCTCAGCGCGCCGTGGCATCGCCCTGGACCGGTGTACGGCGACCCGCGGTTGCAGCCGCAACGGCTCGGCCAGCAGGCGTTCAAGGGCGTTGTCCTCGACGCCTATCATCACCGTTGCGCCATTACCGGGGCGAAGATCCGGCCCGTGCTCCAGGCCGCGCACATCTTGCCGCTGCCGCGGGGCGGTGAGCATCGGATCGACAACGGCCTTCTGCTGCGCTCTGACGTCCACATCATGTTCGACCGTGGGTACCTCAGTATCGACCCCAAGCACCGGTTGCTGGTCAGCCCGCGACTGCGCGAAGACTTCGGCAACGGCGAGGAGTTCTACTCCCGCAGCGGGACGCAGATCACGCTTCCGGAACGGAAAACCGACCGTCCGCACCGCGAGTTCCTGGAGTGGCACGTTGACACTATGTATCAGGCCGCTTGACGGTGCACTCACCGTCGTCGTGCGCGACTGGCGGCCGACGAGCGGTCGCAGGCGGGGCAGTTGTAGCGTACATGGGGGGCGCCGCGAGTAGGCGGCTCATAGCGGACCAGCATGCACTGGCAGCGGTCGCAAGCGTCGCCGAGCTGACCGGTGCCCGGCACCGCCTGGGATCGCTTCCGCCACTGCGTACGGCGGACCAGGTCGGTGAACCCACGGTTTGGATGCGCAGCACCACTCCGGGATTCGGGCCGAGCAGCGAGCTGCCGGCCGACCACACGACGTCGCCCACGACAGCGCTGGACTCGAGGATTGGTGTACCGAGCCGGATGCTGACGCCTGCCCGTCGCGCTTGCACTGCCTCGGCCGACGGGTAGCCGTCACGATCGGGCTCCACCCAGATCGTGTCGGGTCGAACGTCGCCGTCCGCGGCCAGCAGCGCTTGCAGGGCCGGCAACGGGGCAGCGGGCAGCCACATCTCGACCGTACGGGCGCGGCCGGGGTCTTCGCGCAGTTGCGGCAGGATGGCCTCCGGCGGTGCGTATTCGGTGGCTCCGCCCGATCCGTCGATCGCCTCCTTCCACGTCAGCTGCCTTGCCCCGTCAAGGAGATGAGCGAAGAACCGCCACAGCGGATCGGCGAGTATCCCCGGCGGTGCAGCGGGTCGAACGCCCCGACCACGACAAGATGGTCGCGGGCCCGGCTCGCCGCCACGTTGAGCAGGCAGGGGCCGGTGCTTTCCGGGTCGTCCCCACCAGGGCAGGATCGGAGGCAGGTCGACCAGTGGGCGACTTGGACGGGACGGTGGCGTCTCTTCACCGTCGTCGCCGTCCCAGCGTCGTCCGACCTGGTCCGGCAGATCGCCCCAGCCCCAGTACGCCACCGGCTGGGCTGGCGTCATGCTCAGCACGTCCATCGGATCGATCTTCTCCAGGGCGGCGGTGCACAGGTAGGTCCACTCGTCGGCCGAGGTCGAAGGTGTATGCGAACCGATCGCCGGCCTGGAGCCGGGACAGCTTCGTCTTGTTGCTGTCCACCGAATCGTCGGGCGCGTCGCCGTCCCAGTGCTGCAGCGGAGTGACTGTCGTACCCTCGGCGAGGTGAACATGCTCATGTGCGCGCGGTCCCATCGGGCGAATGCGACATCGACTGCGGCAGCGAGTTGCCCAAAGGAGTGCGAGCGCGCTGCGGCGAAGATCCGTCCCGGTCGCGGCCAGTAATCCTCGCCCCGCCCGGACACCAGCTCCACCCGGATCGACCACCACGTCCGTGCCACGCCTGTCGCCTCCTTCGCGCAATCCGCGTCGGCTTACGTTGGCACACCTGCGGAGTGGCCGGGATCATGGGTTGGCTGGTTCGTCCAGGCCGGCGGAATCTCGCCAACGATCACCAAGATGGTCGAGCGACGCTGATCGCCGACTCTGGCGTCGGCGAGCAGGCTCACAGTGGGAGGAGGCTGAGCGGGCCACGGTCCAGTCCGGTGCGGCAGAGGATCAGGTCAGCGAGCATGCCTAGCGCTAGGCCTAGTGGTTGGCTACCCTTGAAACGTGACCTCCGGATACGACCTCAGTCGTGTTGACTCGCTCGGCCAGCGACGTGCTGAACTTCGTGCCGAGCTCCAACGCGTGAACGACGAACTCGACGCCGAGGTCGTCAAGGCCGCCCAGCATGTGTCTCAGTCCGAACTCGCCCGCCACAGCGGTCTGACTCGCGAATCCATCGCCCAGAAGTTGCTTCCACCGCACCGGCGCTGGAAGCGCGGCTTGCGAGGACGGGGCAAGGGCGCCACGCCGGCACTCACCCCACCGGCCGACTACACGCCTTATGGGGAACGGAAGCCGGTGGTCGTCGCGGACAGTCTCTCCCAACTGCATGGGCCGTTGCGCGGGACGGTCACACTGCCGAGTCATCTCGACTGGTCGGGCCACCCGGTCTACGACCTTGATGACCCCAAACGGTTGGTCACCATGTACAAGGTCGTCCTCCAGGAGGCACAAAGCGTCGATGACCTCGCCACGTGGCTGAACCGTGAGAGGCTCGAGGCCGAATGGGCCGGCATGTACCTGCCGCCCAAGGTCCGTCGGCTTTGGGAAGCTCGATTTCCTCGGCTTGGTCCCGCCGGCGCCGGGCAGCGATAGCCGGTGCATCCCTTTCATGAGCGGCTTGCTCGCGTCGGACTCGCGGCCGCGGATCGGTATGGCTTCGCTCTAGCGGTGGCTATGCCGTCCAAGCGGCTGGCCTCCTCGACCGGCCCAGCGAGGACGTTGATCTGTTCACGGCATGGAATCGAACCGATGAGTTCGATGTTGCCGTCAGCGCCGTCGTCAATGCCTACGTCAACGACGGCCTTCACGTAGCGGTTGAGCTTCAGCACGCTGGTTCGTTCGCGCGGCTTCGCGTCACTTACACGGCAGGCGGCAACAACGCCAAAGTCGAGATGGGCGTCGACTGGCGTGCGAACGACCCGGTCCGCATGTCGATCGGTCCGGTCTTGCATCCCGATGACGCAGTCGCGAACAAGATGTGCGCCCTCTTCGGCCGGGCGCTTGCCCGTGACTTTATCGACGTCGACGCCGCCGCTGAGTCCGGCCGATACAGCCACGAAGACCTACTGCGGCTGGCCCACCGCGCCGACAACGGGTTTGAGCCGCGCATGTTTGCCGACGCGCTCGGGGCGATCGATCAACTGTCGACCACCGACTTTGCCGAGTACGGGGTCAGCGGCCGAGCGCTGGACGGTCTGCGTACTCGGTTCGCCGAGTGGCGCAGCAAGCTGCTCGGCAACGGTCGCTGATGAAGCGGATCCACATGCGACCTCCACCGTGCAGCTGATCGGGCTCGACATGTGCTCCGCCGTTTCTGGACGCCGCCCTGCCGTCTTGGACTTCGCGCGCCGGGACGGATCGAAATCCGGACAAGACCGCACCAAATGGCATGCGAAATACTTGCGAAACCGGAAATAGCTCGCCTTGTAATCAGAAGGTTGGGGTTCAAGGCACGCCCCGCTCGCGGGACTACGAAGAGCAGCCCGTCCACGCGTGGCCGGAGCGCCCTCACAGCGCGATCGATCTCACGCGGGCTCGGCGAATGGCGCAGCAGCATGACTTGGCGACGTGACCATCGGCCGTAGCCGGTGCCGACATCGATCTCGGCACTGTCCACGACCCGTCGGTCCAGCACGGCGTCGAGCAGCAACTCGACACCGTCAACGGTCTCCACGGAGGATGTAACCTACCTAGGAAATATCTAGGTAGGTTACAGCGGAAGCTCTCTCGGAGGATGCCGACCTGACCAGCATGTCGCCCTGGCGGGGCGTGCCGATGCTGCATGTCCGCGAGTTCGTAGGCCGGGTGGATGCGATGCGCTGGCACCGCCAGCGTTGACCGCCGGCTCGCGCGTGACGCCAGCGGCACTACGGCAGCGGCTCGGACGCTTTCGCGCCGGGTAGGTTTCGCGAACGGCCCGTCGCCCTAGCAACCCTCATTCAGACTCGTTGGCCCTGCTTGTCCAACCTTGAAGGAACAGGATCAGCGTCAACGGGCCGCAGGCGTGTATGCAGGTGAACATGGAGGCCGCGAACCAGGAGGACGGCAGGCGCTCGGTGCCTGCGAAGGCGACCCACGCCGCAAAGTCGAGCGCCAGAGCTAGACCGGCTGCACCGAGCGCGATGATCTGCTGCCAACGTCGCCGCTCGCGCCAAGGTGCGAACGCCCATCCGACGGCGGCCACTGGCAGCAACGCGATGAGACCGGTCATCGTCGCACGACCGACCGCTGACTCCGCTCCGAGCGCGGGGAGTGCCCGCCACGCCTGAAAGCCGGCTGTCAGTATGGCCGATGCGACGACGACCAGCGTCACGGCGCTGAGCAGTACCAGCCACGCCGGCGCCATCCGGCGTAAAGATGCATCAGCACGCCGGCGGCGTCCGCTGCCGGTGTGCGGCTGCCGGGTCGCATCGGCCGGGATTGTCGCTTGACGGCGTGACGACCGAACGTCCGTAAGTTCGTCTGCAGCCCGCTGGGGTGGTACTGCGCCGCTGGAAGCCGTCTCGCCAGCGGTTGACACTTCCGGCGTACTGGGACCTGCCTGACTCGCCCGGTCGAGCACTTCAAGGTCATCGCCGGTGCTGTTGCGGCCGAGCGCTTCGGTGAGGCGAAGTGCGCCTGCGGCGAGCAGCATCGCAATGATATCGCTGAGGTCTGCGCAGGAGGGACAGTCCAATTGCTGGCAGCCTGCGTGCCGTTCGACGAGGGACAGCACCGTCGCATGCGTCCACGCGGCAACGAATGGGGCCTGTTGCCAGCTGGGCAGCGTCCCGATAGTTTCAGCGAGTTCATCCACCCGTTGTTGCGGTACAGAGAATGCGGTTGCTGCGGCTTGGACTCGGCGATGGAACTCGTCGCCAGTCAGACTTTCAGTCACGGCCGTCGCCATGCTGCGGCTGATCAGTCTCGACCTGAAGGCCGGAGACGGCGAAGTCCCGTTTGCATTACTGAGTCCTCCTCATCCGGTGCGAGGATACCCGGCAACACGGGGTTCAAGCTGCCCCGTACCTACCGCTCCGTCAACGTGGCACTCGACATGCTGCCAGAGCGAGGTCCCGGGCCGGGACGCCCGCTGGTCGATATCTTCAAGGGTCTGCCATCGGCATCTGAAGGAGCTGCGGCCAAGATCCAGGCGTGACGTGGCGATCCGGATCCTGTTCGTCTTCGACCCGTGGTCGCAGGCGGTGCTCATTGTCGCCAGCAAAGGCCGGCGAATGGTCGGGGTGGTACAAGATCGCCATACCGGCGGCGGAAGTCGCGTACGAAGCCTGGTTGGCCTTCGAGCGGAAGCGGAGAGAGGACTCATGACCGAGTTCCACAACTGGCAGGACATCCGCGCCGAGTTGGACGACGGTGACGCCGACGCGCTCGCTCAGGAGCGTGCGCGCACCGAAGCGTGGGTCAGCGCCTTCCATCTCGCTGAGGAGCGCAAGCGGCTGGGAATGACCCAGCGCGAAGTCGCTGACCTCATGGGTGTGACGCCGGGCCGAGTCAGTCAGATCGAGAATGTGACCTCGACGTCAACGAGGTCGCTACCCTGAGCCGATACACGCAGGCGCTCGGCGCGCTGATGCGGATCATCTTCGACTACGGCAACGACCTTCGCCAGATCGCCAGATCGGGCGACGATGGTCGGCCGTCGATTCGCGGGCGGCGGAGGTGGCGGGCTGCTCATCGTCGCTGAAGACGCCGACCTGACCAGCATGTCGCCCTGGCGGGGCGTGCCGGTGCTGCGTGCCCGCGAGTTCGTAGGCCGGGTCGATGCGATGCGACGGCACCGCAGGCGTTGTCTTGAGACTGTCACCGCTAACGGCAGAGGTCGATCGCGTCGAACTGGGTGCGGAGTGTGTCGATTCCACCCCCACGACGCCCGGCTCACGCCCGGCATGATCGCCGCCCACGTCGTTGAACGCCGCCTCGGCGAACGAGTCCGCGAAAACGCTCGGCGCCGGGATGCACTCACCCGACTCCACGAGCATGCGATCGAGGCGTTCGCGCGGATACCGCACGACGCCGCCGTCCGGCCCGACCTCGACATGGTCTGGCCGGTCCTGCACCGCAACGGATGGATCGCCCGCCTGGCAGGCACGACGGACGGCGCCGCCGTCATCGACCAGGCCGCCGCCGTCATCGCCGCGCTGCCGACGGCCGGCGAACGACTCGATCGCCGCCGGCTCGCGGAGGCCGTGACCCGCTACCCACACGCACTGGACACCGGACCGCTGCCTGGGCTCGTCCTCGCCATCCTGGCCGCGGCGGGGGTGATCCCGACCGGACAGTCGCCGCGGACCGCCTGGGCCGCGGTCGGCGTCGACTGCGACGACCTCACCGGCGGGCTCCTCGCCCTCGGCATCCACCCGGCCGGCTGGTCCCTGCCACCAGGAACCGTCGTGACGCTGCCACCCCGCGAACTCGCCCGATGCGCATGGCCGGCACCGCCCGGCCGGGACACGTGGGTGTTCGTAACCGAGAACCCGTCCGTCGTCACCGCCGCCGCCGATCAAGTCGCAGCCGCGGACCCGCCATTCGGCTGCTGTGCACCTGGGAACGCCGTCAGCGCTCGAAATCGCTGCCATCAGCCGGCTCACCGGCACCGGCTGGCGGATCGCCGCCCGTGCTGACTTCGACGAGGCCGGGGTACAACACGTCGCCGCGCTGCTGAACGGTGTGCCAGCCGCCCGGCCATGGCGGATGTCCGCCGCTGACTACCTGGCTGACCTCGCCTCCACGCCCACCGACGACCGAACCCGGCTGCGCTCCGAGACCTGCCTCGACACAAAATGGGATCCGGCGCTGGGAGTCGCCATGAGCGACCGTGGCCTGGCGGCGTATGAGGAGAGCCTCATCCAGAGGCTCCTCGCCGACCTTCGGATCGGGCGACCACCCCAGCGATAGACGGTACCTGGTGGTGACAGACCAAGCGGGCTCCACCAAGGCGGGCATAGCTCGATGACACCGGACAAGTTGGGGCAGCTCTTGACCGAAATGCGCGAGGGGTGTGTAGTGGGTACCCATGACACAGATTGACTTTCGGTACCTCACAAACCTCCTCACCCCACGCCACGCTGCCACAGTCGACGATCCAGCCGAACGGAACCGCCTTGCCGGCATGGTCGACACCGAAACATCCGAATACATTGCGGGGTTCATCTCTCAAGCCGGCCGAGTGCTCGGTGAGGCGATGGAATCGGGCGAGACCGTCCTGTACGAGAGCGACATCACTGTGGACGCTGACGGAGACTGGGAGCCCGGAGCCCCCTCTCGGATGTGGATGGTGACAGCGGGCACCCAGCGGAAGGACGTATTCGACGACGCCGCCCGCCTCTTTCTGGCCCATTGCCTCCGCACCGGGGCTGCCAGTCAGTTCTGTGGTTGGCGGGACCGAGTCGTGGCAATCGTGCCCGAGGAAGTCGGCCCCAAGGAGTCGAAGATTATCCGCACCCTAGCTGACGGCGGTATCGAGGTCGTGCACACCTACACCGTCCTTGATGCCTACGGCACCTACGCCCGATGGGTCACCGACCTTGCCCTGGAGTATGGGAGCGGTGACGAGGCAATTGCGTCCGATACGCCCCGACCACCCGGCATGGCGCGGTCGGTCGTAAGCGCATGGCTGATGCGCGAGGCGGGCGAGGCGCAGCTCCAGCAAGCTCGAGGCTCCCTAAAGTTCGGTCTAGCGGGGTACGCGCGGGTGCCGAGCGAGGAGCTGCCGATCGCCGAACTGGCTCGCTCCCTCTACACCGACCGCGCGAACTTGACGAAGGTCATCAAGGCGGCGGAGAAAGATGCCAGGATCACCGGGATCCTCGACGCGATCGCGTCCGGGGACACCGACCGGATCATCACGACTCTTCGCAACGGGTTGAGCGGCCGCGCCTCGCCCGAGCGCGGGTAGGGGGCGGGACGGAAACCCGTCGGAGCGATCGAGCAACTGTCGACTACCGACTTCGCCGAGTACTGAGTGACCGGTCGAGCGCTGGACGGTTTGCGCGCCCGGTTCGCGGCGTGGCGTAACAACCTGATGGGCAGCAGCCAGTGACGTGAATCTTTACGTAATCGGTCGTCGTCGTCGGCCATGCGGTGCACTCACCCGAGGGCTCCCGGCCGAATTCGGTGCGATGTCCATTGTGGATCTGGCCGGGTTCGACGCGTGCTCCGCTGTTTCTGGACTCCGCCTGGCTGTTCCGGACGCGGTCCGCTGAGCTGCATCGGAATCTGGACAGAACGCACTAATTGGCACCGACAATACTCGTAAAACCCGACATAACTCGCCCTGTAATCGGAAGGTTTGCGTCCGGATCCCGCAGTTTGGCTGGCTGCTGGTCTGTCGGGCCGGCGTTCGTACTCGGCGACCACGGTCTCCCGATGTCCTGCGTCCCCGGGTGTCCAATCGGACTCACCGGCAGCATTCCCGGACGTCATCGACGGGCTGGCACGCGGGGAGTCACCGCCTGGCCATGCTGACGAGGTGGCGGCGTCCGTGGCGGCGGCGACGTAGCGTTGTGGTGAGCACCGCCGTTGTTGGCTCTCTTGCGTTGAGGTACGCCGGAGAGGAGGGCACCATGGCCTTCGACAAGATGATGGAGTCCGCCAAGCGTGGCCTGGCGACGAGCCGGGCGCGAATGGATGAGACGCGAGCTCAGCGGCAGCGCGACAAGCTGCTGTACGACCTGGGCAAGGCCAGCTACGCCGAACACACCGGCCACGCGACACCTGAGGCCGTGGCCAGCAAGCTTCGTGCTCTGGATGACCATGAGCAGGCGCTTCGCGAGAAGCAGGAGCGGCGGGCGAGAGACATCATGCACCCGGGAGCCGAGTGCGTCGACGAGGGCGAGACCGTCGCGTACGCCGCGCGGAAGATGCGCGATCTCGGCGTCGGTTCCCTGCCGATCTGCGGTGCGGACGACCGGCTGCACGGCATCATTACCGACCGCGACATCGTCGTGAGGTGCATCGCCGAGGGCCAGGAGCCCAGCCAGGTCAGGGTGCGAGACCTGGCCGGAGGCGAGCTGGTCTGGGTCGACGCCGGCGCCGGCGTCGACGAGGTGCTGCATCGGATGGAGGATCACCAGGTCAAGCGGCTACCGGTCATCGAGAACCACCGCCTGGTCGGCATGATCAGCGAGTCTGACCTGGCTCGCAACCTCGACGAACACCGGCTCGCCGAGTTCGTGGAGAAGGTCTACACGACGTCCTGACCCCCTTTGAAGCCGAGTATCCGGAGGCACTGGTGACGATTGCTGTGTCCAGCCCGGTCTTCAACGAGGGCGCCGAGATCCCTCGGCGTTTCACGGGCGATGGCGTCGACGTGTCACCGCCGCTCAACTTCACCGGACTGCCGGAGCAGACCGCTGAGCTGGCTGTGCTCGTCGAGGACCCGGACGCCCCCAGCGGTACCTTCACGCATTGGGTCATGTGGGGTATCGATCCTGACCTGTCAGGGCTGGGTGAGGGCGAGGCGCCGACGGGCGCCGTGCAGGGCAGGAACGACTTCGGCAGGCGGGCGTACAGGGGGCCGAGCCCGCCCCGTGGTCGGTCGCATCGGTACGTCTTCGAAGTACTGGCCCTGTCCGAACCGCTGAGCCTTGCCGCCGGCGCGTCGGCTGCCGAACTGCGACGCGCGGCAGCGGGGAAGGTGTTGGCCTCGGGCCGCCTCACCGGGCGCTACAAGCGGGGCTGAAGCTGCGGGCGCGAAGCCGAGCCGCCCGAATCTCAAACCCTAGGCCGACGGCCTGAGCGGTCCAGGCGTCGGGTCGGTCCCGCCCGCTGACGTCGCCGGGGCCGGCAGGCTCGCCGCGAGCTGGTCGACCAGGGTGAGTACCGCCGTGTACCCGGTGCCGGTGAGTGTGCCGTCCTGGTGCAGCTGGTCGAGCCGGTCGAGCAGACTCGCCAGCTCCGCTGCGGCGCGGTCGTCGTTGCCGCGCGCGAACTCGCGGGCGAGGCGGTCGAGCCGGCGGTTCAGCTCACGCGCGGTACCGCTGTCCAGGCCGCCGTCACCGGTCTGCGCCCGCACGGCGGCGCGAACCGCAGCCAGCGTCGCCTCGGTCGGGTCGCTCGGTGTGTCCGTCGGTGTGTAGGTCGGCGCTGGGCTCGGTGTGTCGGTCGGTGGGTCACTCGGCGCCGCGCTCGAAGTATCCGCGGACGGCAGGGACTGGGTCGTGTCCGCGGGGGTGGGCGCCGCGGCCGGGTGGTCGGATCGGCCCGGGAGCGTCCCGAGCGCGAACACGGCGACGGCGACGGCGGCTGCGCCGAGCGCCGTCAGTGCGATCCCGGCCGAACGGCCCCGCCGCCGGGCGGCCGGCGCGGGCGGCTCGCCGAGCGCGGGCAGGCTGCGCGTTGCCGGCCGCACCGCGGCGCGGCCGCGGATCGGCGCCTCGTCCCCGAGCGCGGCCGGTCCTTCATCACGCGCGAATGCGGCCGGTCCGGCGGCGTGTGCGAGCACAGCCGTTGCGGCCCCGCCGGCCAGAGCCGCACGGACCTGCGCCGCACTCGCCGGCCGGTCCGTCGCGCGCTTGGCCAGCAGTGCGCCGACCAGCCCGGCGAGTCGCGGCGGCAGGCCGGGTCGCAGAACCGTCACCGGTACCGCTGCCCGGTGCACCTGCTGCCAGGCGATCTGCACCGGCGAGTCGGCGATGAACGGCGGGCGGCCGGCGAGCATCGCGTACAGCACGCAGCCCAGCGCGTACAGGTCGGTCCGGGCGTCCACGGGCTGGCCGAGGACCTGTTCCGGCGCCATGTACGAGCTGGTTCCGATCACGGTGGCGGGTGCGGTCAGCGCGGTCTGCGCCCGGTCGGTGATGCGGGCGATGCCGAAGTCGCAGACCTTCACCCCGCCCTCGTCACCGATGAGGATGTTGGCCGGCTTCACATCCCGGTGTACCACTCCCGCGTCGTGCGCGGCCGCCAAGGCGTCGCACACCTGCTCGGCGATGCGCACCGCACGCTGCGGATCCAGCGGGCCCGTGGCCAGCTCGTCGGCGAGGCTGTGCCCCTGGACCAGCTCCATCACGAGGTACGGCGTACGGTCGTCGACCCCGACGTCGTACACGGCCACGATGCTCGGGTGCGACAGCCGCGCAGCGGTGTGCGCCTCGCGCTTGAACCGCTCCGCCAGCGAGGGATCGGCGCCGCCGTCGTCGTGCAGCATCTTCACGGCCACGGGCCGGCCCAGCCGCCCGTCGACGGCCAGCCACACGTCGGCCATGCCGCCCCGGCCGATGACCGATCGCAGCTCGTACCGGTCATTCAACAGACGCCCCACCATGGTGCTTAACCCTGACACAACCGCCCTAATCAACCCATAGGGCCGTCACGATACGTCACTGCGGCTGAGTGCCCGGTGTCGTCCTGCCCGGTCGGGCACAACCGTCATGCGAACAGGATTCTGAGTGCGGCCTGGCCCTAGGATCCGAGTGTTTGCGGTGAGGGGATGAGTCCAGCGACGAATCGTCTATGTGGGACTCGGTGACCACCTCGACATCGTCGGCCGCATCGGCAACATGCGGCGGGCAGGTTCAACAGTAAGTCGGCACCGAGTGGCTGACGTCGGTACGACTGGGCCTCCAGTGCGAGTCTGTTGACGTTCGGGCTATTCTTCCGCCGTGAGTTCGCTGAGCCGGCGACAGCTTGATGCATTGGTCGAGGAGGCGACCGTCGACTGCTACAACGAGGACGAGCAGTTGACGGGCCTTTACACGATGATCGAGGACAATCTCGCGTTGCCGTTCACCACGCGGATTCTTGGTGTCGAGGTCACGGTGCGCCGAGTGGACCTGGTCGACGACCGGATTGTGGCGATCTGCCATCGGGGTCGTGAGCGGCAAGCGATCGCAATCCTGGACCTTCCCTTACCCGATCCGCAACCTGACGGTGCGCAGTGGATCGAGGCATACCGGCACTGGGGTGGGTGAGCCGTGAGCGAGTACCAGTACTACGAGTTCGTTGCGATCGATCGGCCGTTGTCGGCTGCTGAGCAGGACGAGTTGCGGGCGGTGTCGACGCGGGGCCGGATCAGCGCGTCGAGCTTTGTCAACACCTACGAGTGGGGTGATCTGAAGGCCGATCCGCGCAGGTGGATGGAGCGTTATTTCGACGCCCACCTCTACCTGGCGAACTGGGGCACTCGCCGGGTCGCGTTGCGGCTGCCGGTACAGCTGCTGGATCCGGATCTTGCGGCGACGTACTGCGTGGGTGATTCCGCTTCCTCATGGGCCGCGGACGAGCACGTGATCATGGACCTGTGCAGCACCGACGAGGACGGCGATGAGGAGTGGTGGGACGACGAAGTCGCGCTCGCGTCGATCGTTCCCGTACGGGCGGAGTTGGCCGCCGGCGACACCCGGCTGCTCTATCTGGCGTGGCTGCTGTGTGTGCAGAACCATGAGTTGGACGAGGCGGAGTTGGAGCCGCCGGTCCCGCCCGGCCTGGCCAAGCTGTCGGGGCCGCTGCGCAGCCTCGCCGACTTCCTGCGCCTGGACCACGACCTGCTCAACACGGCGGCCCGGGCCAGCGCGCCCCTGACCGCGCAGGCACCCTCGGCGGCGGCGTTGACCAAATGGGTGCGGCAGCTGCCGGCGGCGGACAAGGACGAGGTCATCGTGCGGCTGCTCCGTGGCGACGGCGCGCACCTTCGCGCCGAGCTGCTGCGTCGGTACGGCGGCGGGGTGACGATGGCGAGCGGTGCTCGGACGGTGGGCGAGTTGCTGGCCGGTGCGGAGTCGCGCTGGACGGACCGGCAGCGGCTGGCCGAAGAGCGTAAGGCCGCCGAACGGGCTCGTCGAGAGGAGGCGGCCGCGACCGCCCGTGAGCGGCGCCTCGACGAACTGGCCGCCGATCCGGAACGGGCCTGGCAGCGGGTGGCGGAACTGATCGCGACCAAGAAACCGAAGGAGTACGACGCGGCGGTCGCGCTGCTGGCCGACCTGAAGACCCTCGGCGAACGCGACGGCCAGCGCAAAGCGTTCCGCGGGCGGATGCACCAGCTGCGTCTGGAACACGCCCGTAAACCGAGCCTGCTGGACCGCTTCGAACGCGTCGGCCTCATCGCGAGCACGGCCAGTGCAGTGGGCACGTGAGGCTGGAAGAGCGTGCGGACATGGCGTCCGCAGTGACACAGCAATGACACCGGCGCGGCGGCTTTCCGGTGTGGATCCTTCAGCTTGCTTGATGAGAGTGAAGATATTCGACGAGTGCGGCCCGTATGACATCGCTAGGTGTCGTATCGTGGCCGCGGGCTTTGCTGGCTGCCACGAATTCGTCCAGCTCCGCGTTGAGCGTCACCGATAGCCGGAAGCGGCGCACCGGTGAGGCCTGTCCCGGTTCGTTCAGCACATCAAGCGCAGGTCTGCCGGCGCGAGCAGCGCGCAACAGTGCCCGCCCGCTTTCGGCGGCCGCGGAACCTGTCTCCACCGTCGCGCCTGCATCAATCGTGGCCGTTTCTGCCCATCGGGCAGCCGCCTCGTAATCGTCAGCGGTCGGCACCTGCTCGTCCGCGCCGTAGGCGGCCCGCAGCAAGGCGCGCCCGCTGGCCGAGGCAGCCGCGCCGCGCTCCACGGTGGGGTCGTTCGGGTCGAAGGTGGCGGTTTCGGCCCACCGCGCCGCTGCCTCGTAGTCGTCGATCGGCATTGGGGTGCTAGCCGAGTATCGTTCGGACGTCATCGATAGCTCCTTCCGATCAGGTTAAGGTTACGTTCCTGAGCTTCCATGACATGGAAGACGGTGATCGTGGTTCCCCGAACTTCGAGAAAGACCTCGAGCAGCGTGTGGTCTGCGAGGCTGCGCGGGCCGATGAACAGGTGGGGTCGGATGCTCGCCGGCGGCTGAGGATCTGTGAAGTGCTGCACGTGGCCACCGCGTTCTCGATGGCGTATACGGCCTCTTCCTCGGTGAAGCCGTGTTTCCCAGCACGTTCGGTGAACCGAACCGGCATGTCAATACTGTACCACAAAAATCGGTTTGTGTGCCACAGAATTGGAAGCAGGCGGCGGTGATCAGTGGCGGGACGTCAGCGATGCCGGCCAAGCGTCCACCTGTCACCTCCGTTGCTACCCGGAGATCCTCCGGGCGTTGATGGGCGCGTCGTGTGTCGCCTGTGTCAGGTGACGTCCGCTGAGGCCGCTACGTTGTGCGGTGCGGGGTACGGCGAGCGCAGCGACGAACGGTTCAATCCAGCGGCGTCGGTGATCGTCCGGACCCGCCGCGCCGTCGCGGGATCCGCGAGACACTGGATTCGGTTGCGCTCCACGCATGCTTCGCCGCTACGGAACGCGACCTGTCGTTCGTTCTGGATGTGCCCGCCGCTTGGAGTGTTCTCGGGGGAGCTGGTCGGCGTGGTCGTGATTGTGGTCCCAGCCGGCTGGGCGGGCGGCGAGATCGACGGCTCGCGCGTGCACGGCGCCGGCCCTGACGAGCTTTTGCGCCACGACGATCTGCTCGAGAGCGTCGAGCCAGCAGTGGTAGTAGCTGAAACACTCCCCGGGCTCGTGTGACGATTCCCAGTCGGAGATCTGGGCGATGAGCCGCTGGCGGAAGTCCTCCCAGTCGAAGGCACCCGACTGGTTCAGTGTCATCGCCAGGCCGAATGCGCGGCTCTCCCAGGGTTCGGTGAACACGAGCTCGCCGTTGGCGCGGGGCGGGGCGGCTTTGCCCTCGACCTCGAGCGCGGCGGTCATGCCATCACCCGGGCGACGCCGACCATCGCATCGCGAGTCACGAGCGCGGCGAGTTGCTCCTCACTGAAGTCCACCGTGCCCGTGGGGCGCTCGGGCAGCACGAAGTAACGTACCTCCGAGCTGCTGTCCCACACCTGGATTTCGACGTTGTCGGGGAGCCGCAAGCCCATCTCGGACAGGACCGCGCGCGGTTCCTTGACCACTCGCGCCCGGTACGCCGGGTCCTTGTACCACGACGGCGGCAGGCCGAGCAGCGGCCACGGGTAGCAGGAGCAGAGGGTACAGACGACGAGGTTGTGCATTGTGGAAGAGTTCGGCACGACCACGATGTGCTCGCCCTGCCGGCCCGTGAAGCCGAGCTCGGCTACGGCGGCCGTGCCGTCCGCCAGCAGCCGGGCCCGATAATCGGGGTCGGTCCACGCCTTGGCAACGACCTTGGCGCCATTCAGCGGCCCGATGTCGGTTTCGTACATCTTGATGAGACTGTCCATGACCGCCGGATCGACGAGGCCGCGCTCGACGAGCAGTTGCTCGAGCGCCTCTGTACGCAGCGCGATCGGGACCCGCTGGTGCTGATCGGTCATGCCGCGTTCTCCAGGTAGCTCTCGTAGAGGTCGATGTTGAGGTTGAACCGTTCGGCGTCGGCGCCGAAGAGTTCGTGGGAGTCGAAGCGCACCGTGTACACCCACTGGGCATGCTCGCCCTGGAAGTGGGCGTTGGTGTCCGGCAGTACCTGCGCCGGCTCGACGATCACGACGGTGCCCTCGTGCCCCATGACGTACCGCGGCAGGCGGGTGTGCCCGGCCGGCTCGAACTCCTTGGCGCGGACCCGGTCGGCCGGCTTGAACTTCTGGGGCGCGCTGACCGAGCGGATCGACCCCTCGGCGGTCTGCGCATAATCGGGCTTGTCCGGCTCCGGCGCGGATGGTTCCCCGACCGAGTCACCGGACAGGTTTGCAGCCCTCGCTTCCACCGCACCGGGCGCGATGATCGAGCTGTCGTGCAGCAGATTCTCCGCGCCGTGCAACCATCGGCCGTAGTAGCCATCGTCGAGGTAGTCCTGCCGGTCGAGCCGGTTCACAGCATGGCGGACCGCGTCGATGTTGGCGCCGGACAGAGGTATCGAGAGCAGTCCGAGCGCGAAGGCGCGCCCCTGCCATCGCTCCTCGAAGACCGGCTCGTCAGGCTCGGGGACAAGGACGGGGCCCCAGCCATCGGTACCGCCCATGTCGTGAATGCCGGTCGCAGGTTGGACGTTGTACATTTGCGGCCTCCTCACCGGCCACGACCAGTTCTGAGACTTCGGGGTCGTCGGGTGAGGCTGCTTCATCTGGTACGAATGATGGCGGCGCCGGCGTCGGTGTCGAAGGTCCAGCACATGCCCTGCCCTTTGGTGCGACCGGCCAGTCGGGCTGAGGCGCTCATGCGCGGAGCGCACCCGTACCGCGGCTCGATCGTCGCAGGTACTACAACGAATAGATGTCATCGCCCAGCGACGAACTTGCCGACGAGGCGCTTCGGTAGATCGGGCTCATCGCCATCGGGGCAGCGCCGTCAACGGGCAATTGCTTGGGCGGAGGGGGCGGGGCACCCACTCAAGCGGCGTGGCGATTTGATGCATTCAGAGCAATTTGGCCGAATGCCGTAATGTCGCTCGATCAAAGTTCCACGCGAGAGGCGGGTGCGTCGGAAGTCTATTATCCCAAGGCCTTGCGGCCTGCTCCTCCTCTACCCGTGCATCGCCGGCTGCTTCCTGCTCCAGGTCCTGCGCCTGCTTGTGGACGTCGCACTGGACGCGCATGCGGACATCGAGCGAAATGCGACGCCGGCCTCGCTCTTGGGATCGGGTGGACACGACCCCCGCCGCCGACGCGCTTCGAGCACCGGTGTCCGTGCCTGGTGCGGCCGGGTTGACAGCGGTCCATCGGGGTTGTCGATACGACTGCGTACGGCGGATGCCCTCGTCGCCGCGCCCGCCCCGTCCTCTGGCCGGGGCTGCTTGGCCAGCTGGCAGTGCCAGGCCCGTCATGGAATGGGGTCGGTGCTCGGCGTGGCGGTGAGCTGGTTAGGGCCGAGGCGTTGAAAGCGGACGCCGGCAGCGTGGTGGGGCTATCGCGTTCTTGACACAGCGCTGCGATCTAGAACACTAGGGTTGATCTGTAAGGCCCCACGTAGGGCCTCATCTTGGGCGGGGCTCGTTTCGAGACAAGGCGGCTTCGGTGACTGATCCTCCCCTCTGGTGCCGCGTGGACAGGTGATCGCAGATGAGCTGCGGCGTTCCGTCATGGAACTGAACTCGGCCATGGATGCATCCGACGATCAGCAGAAACCATTGGGCGACTCGCCTGCTATTGGGTCCTACCCGGCGGTAATCCAGAACGTAATCGCACTGGGTGGGTTCGCCTACGGTGTGATCAACGGCGACCTTCATGTGCATGGCGATGGTCGCCCAGTGTATACGCTCGAGCTGGGCCGTCCGCGAGAAGCGCCACCGGTTGACCGGCTGCTCTCACTGCCGAGTCAATTGCTGGATGCTCGACACGAGATCATGCCGTTCGCTGGCCGCGTTGCCGAGCTTGAATCTTTAATCAACTGGCGAGACAGCGGTCCACGGTTGTCCGTCCTCTTTCTGCACGGTCCAGGCGGTCAGGGCAAGACGCGCATAGCTGCCAAATTCGCCGAGCTTTCGAAGGAGGCGGAATGGCGGGTTGTGCACGCTAGGCATGGCGGCGACAGGACCTCCATGCCCGATGGCAGCCAGTTCGTGGGACCCGGTGAGTCGCCTGGCCTGCTGTTACTGGTCGACTACGCTGACCGGTGGCCGCACTCTCATTTGGAGTGGCTGTTTCGCAATCGCCTCCTGCATACGCCGGTGCCCACGCGAGTGTTGCTGATCGGACGCTCGGTGCACGGCTGGCCGGCCCTTCAGCATGCACTGACTGAGGTGTACGCAGATACTCAGGACCTGGTGTTGCCGCCACTGGACAGAACGGTCGCTGAGCGACAGATTACGTTCGAGGCCGCTCGTGACCGCTATTCGGACCTCTACGGGGTGGACCGCCGAGACGAGATCGGTCCGCCTTCGGGTTTGGAGGACTCGAGCTACGAACTCGTGCTGTCACTGCACATGGCGGCGCTCGTTGCGGTTGACGCGTATCGTCACGGCGTGGTGCCGCCGTCCAAACCGGCGCATCTGTCGGCCTACCTGCTGAACCGTGAACACGCCCACTGGTTCCGACTCCACGGGCGAGTCGAACACGGAGGCACCTTTCGCACAGAGCCAACCCTGATTGCTCGGACCGCATTCGTTGCCAGCCTTGTGGGGCAGCAGCCCAAAGCAAGTGCGGTGGCATTGCTTACCGGACTCCAAAGCGAGGAGGAAAGGGATACCTCGGTCGAGCAGGTCTTGGCGGATCACGCGGTCTGCTATCCAGCCGGCGACGGCATGGCCCTCGAACCGTTGTATCCAGACCGCCTGGCCGAGGACTTCCTAGCCCTCCAATTGCCCGGTCATGGCGTCACCGGATACGTTAGTGATCCACAAGCTCAAGCGGTGACAAGGCTGCTTCTCGAAAGAAACCCGGCGGGCGAGTATCCGGCGTACGCAGCCCGCGCGATTATCTTTCTTGCTGCGGCCGCGGACCGATGGGCACACGTTGGAGGAATGCACCTCTACCCCCTGATACAGGCGGACCCGGAACTGGCTGCGGCGGCGGGGAGTAACGCTCTTGTCGCTCTGTCGTCGCTCCGTGACATCAGTGAGTCCACTCTTGCCGTGGTCAACTCGACGTTACCTGCCGGTCGAGACCTCGACCTTGATGTCGGACATGCGGCCGTTACGGTCCGGCTCACAAACTATCAACTGCAGTACACTCTGGGCTCGCCCGAGCGCGCGCAGCTGCTCGCCGTTCTCAGCTATCAGTTGGCAAAAGCAGGGCGTGCCGAAGAAGCCGTACCCCCATGTCAGGAAGCGGTGCGGCTACGGCGCCTTCTCGCGAGGTGGGAACCGGCGTCCTTCGAGCCGGTGTTAGGTGAATCATTGACCAGCCTCGCCCTCCGACTAGCCGCCGTCGGCCAGCGTCAGGCCGCCCTGTCGGCAGCGCGGGAGTCTGTGGAGCTTCATGGCCGGCTGGCTGGTGCAGATCCGGCCAACCACGAACTTGGTTACGCTATCGCCCTCTGCGTGCTTGGTATGGCCTGGTGGGAGGCGGGAAACGACGACGAGGCCCTTCGCGTAACGCTTCAACACGTCGAACTCTGCCGCCGACTCGCAGCTGCGAACCCGGCTATGTATGAATTTGACCTGGCTACCGGATTGACCAACCTGAGCCAGACGCTGTCCGCCATGCGGCGGTTTGACGAGGCGCATACCGCGGCTGCGGAAGCCGTCGAACTCTTCCGCGGGCTTGCGCGCGAACAGCCAAAGGTCTATGAGCCGGACTTTGCTGCCAGCCTGGTCAATCTGCACCTGGCCCTGGTCAGCCTGGACCGGCACGAAGAGGCTCTTGTCGTGGCTCGCGATGCCGTCAAGGTGTATCGCAGACTTTCGGCCATCAATGCCGCCATGTTCGAATCTCCACTGGTGATTGCGCTTGATTCGCTGTCAAGCGAACTGGCGAGGCTCGGGCATGACGAGGAAGCAATTTCGGCAGCTGCCGAGGCAATAGCAATCTGCCGCCGCCTCGTTGGTCGCAATCCTATCCGGCACGAGCCCGATCTAGCGCGAGCGCTAGGGAGCTACGCCGACCAAATGGACGATGGACACGCCGCCGCCGAGGAGGCGCTGACAATCCTTCGTCGCCTCGCGGCTGTCGAGCCGGCGAGATTTGGAAGCGAGCTCGCAAGGGCACTCGAAAATCGGGCCAGAATTCTCCGAAAGAAGGGCGACCTGCTCCTGGCGCACCGTGTGCTGGTCGAGGCTGTGGCCATTTACGAAGCAGCTCACAGCACATCGGTGGAACGGAGTACGGCCGACCTTACTGAACTCGAAGATCTTATGCAGGCTTCTGGCATTGACCTACAACGGGCGTAATTGCCCTGGTCAGCCGGACCGGCGACGGCCGGTGGCGCGCTCAGCTCGGCCGCCCCGAACGGCAAGAAAACTTGGCAATCCCCCGCCTGGGTGAGCGCATCGAGGTGGACCCAAAATCCGGTCCACCACCGCGGACGGTGCTGCCTGAGGAGAATCGAGGGCATGACCAACGACCTGGTGGAGTTCATCGAGGCGCGGCTTGCCGAGGACGAGTCGCTCGCCAGCATCATTTCGGCCGGTGCCTACGCGCCGCAGGTGTGGCGCGTCAAACCGGACCAGCCCGGTGGCTGGCGAGAGATCCGAGCGTTCGACGGCGCCGGTATCGCGGGCCCCTCGCAGGCGCCCGACGCGGGCGAGTTGGTCGGGGTCGTGCCGGGCACTCGTGACCAGCACATCCACATCACCCGTCACGATCCCGCCCGGGTGGTTCGGGAGGTGGCGGCGAAGCGGCGGCGGCTCGAGCGGCACAAGCCGGACTATGCCAGCGGGAATGTCGAGTACGGCCAGCACCACGAGGTGTACCGGCGCGAGGACGGCAAGACGATCGAGGTGCTGGTCCGGGACGAGGAGCCGCGCGAGCCGAACTGGTGCCGGACCTGTGCTGAGCCCGCTCCGTGCCGAGAGCTTCGCAACGACGCATCGGTCTGGTCCGACCATCCCGACTACCCCGAATGGGCCGTATGAGCCAGGATCGAACCGTCGTGATCCAGAGGCGGTACCCAGTCGACGACCAGTGACCGGCCGGGCGACATCGCCAGGCCGAGTTCCTCTTCGACCTCGCGCCGCGCGGCGTCACGCGGTGATTCTTCTGCTGAGCGTAGTCACCAACGGAGGCTACGCCGATCTCGAGGATGCGAGAGTAGTGGCTCTGGCGAGGGCGGCCTGGTATCCGTCGACCATCTGAGGTATCGAGAAGTGCTCACGGATGTGTCGTCGGCAGCCATCCGCCGGCAACTGGTTCAGCGCCCGGACGGCGCGGCACATCTCATCCATGGAGTTGACGACGTAGCCGTTGACGCCGGGGGCGACGATCTCGGGTACGGCGCCGCGGTTGAAGCCGATCACCGGTACGTCGTGCGCCATTGCCTCGATCATGACCAGGCCGAATGGTTCCTGCCAGCGGATCGGCATGAGCAGGGCGGAGGCGCCGGCCAGGTAGTCGGCCAGCCGGTTGTTCGGCACGTGGCCTCGATATCGGATGCGGGTGCTGAGGTGCGGGCGGATCTTTTCGTCGAAGAATCGCTGGTCCTCGGTGCGGATCGGGCCGAGCAGGTCCAGTTTGGCTCCGGTCCGGATGGCGACCTCGACGGCGATATCAGGGCCCTTCTCCGGAATGAGCCGGCCGAGGTACACCAGGCGGGTTTCGGCCTGTCTCCGGGGCGTCGGAGCGAGGTTGGCGGGGCAGTCGACGCCGGGGTAGACGGTGTCGATGACGGGCAGGGTGCCGGCGTCGCGTCGCTGGTTGTCCGAGACGGCGATCACGAAGAGGTTCGGGTGCTCGTCGGTGTGCGCGGTGAGTTCCGGGCCGGGCGGGTCCCAGAGTACCGAGACCACGGGAGTCTGCGGGACGTCGCCGGCGATCGCGGCCGCCACTTCGAGGTGGTGGAAGAGCAGGACGTCGTAGCGGCCGGCCGCGGCATCGTGGGCCATCAGCCGGGCGAGGTGACGATCGGCCCTGACCAGGTCGGCGTGGTCGCCGCGGGTGGCTCGGGCGATCACCCGGTCGAAGCCGGCGCGGTCGGTGACCACGGGGTCGAGGCCGCCGTCGTGCAGGGGTACGCCCGGCACTCGTGAGCCGCGTGGTGCGTAGAAGTCGACCGGGTTGCCGCGCGCGGTGAGTCCGGCGGCGACGGTGCTGGCGATGGCCATCGGGGCGTACACGACATCGGGTGGTGCCGGCGTGGCGATCCAGCCGCGCACCATGGTCGCCACCCGCATCAGGCGGCCCCGACCTGGCGGAAGAGCGTCTCGTAATCGTCGGCCATCCGCTCGAGGGAGAATCGGCGGACGGCGTCGGCGCGGCATGCGCCGGGGTCGATGGTGTGCAGACCGTGGACCGCGGCGGCCATCTGGTCGACGTCGTCGACGAGGAATCCGGTCCGGCCGTCGACGATGATCTCCGGAATCGCGCCGCGGCGCAGTCCGATGACCGGTACGCCGCAGGCCAGTGCCTCGATGATGATGAGGCCGAACGATTCGTGGTGGCTGGGCATGAGCAGGGCGCGCGGCCGGGTCTGGAGCTCCTTGCGCAGCTCCTGCAGGGAAAGCGGGCCCAGGTAGCGAACCTGGTCGCCCAGGTGCGGGGCTATCTCGTCGGCGAAGTAGGGGGAGTTGCTGTACCAGGGGCCGACCAGACGCAGTTCATGGCCGGTCCGGCGGGCCACCTCGATCGCGTCGCCGACGCCCTTCTCGGGCACGAGGCGGCCGGCGAAGAGGAGGTGCCGGCCCGGTGGCGCGGTTGGGTCCGGAGCGAACTCGTCGGTGTCGACGCCGCCGTGGATGGTGGCGGCGAACGTGAGGCCGGGGTCGGCGTGCCGCTGCGCGGCGGAGATCGCGACGAGGCTGTGTCGTGGGCTGGCGAACATGCCGATGGCCTGGGTCAGCAGCGGTGGCAGGGGGCTGTCGTAGACGCTGCTGACGACGGGGACGTCGGGGTGGTGGGCGAGGAAGGGCAGCGGCACCTCTGGGTGGTGGAAGTACAGCACGTCGTATTCGCCGCGACCGGCCCGCAGGAACATCTCCTGGGCGAGCCGGTCGTCCCAGAGCGCGAGGATGTTGTCGCTGGCCAGGCCCGGGTCGGTGAGCGCCGCGGTGAACCCGTCCTTGTCGGTGACCAGCGGGGGTACACCGCAGTCGATCACCCGAGCGCCGGGGACCTCGGAGCCGATCGGGCCGTAGAAGTCGAGGTGGTGTCCCCGGTCGGCCAGGGCGCGGGTCAACTGCATCGCCAACTGCATGGGCGAGTAGATGATGTCGGCCGGGGCGGGTGTGCAGACGCACCCCTTGACCATCATGGCGATGCGCATGCCGCTCCCGAGTTCGTTGTCGCGGCCGCCCGGTCGATTGCCGCCTCCACCGCGGCGACCCGGTCCGCGAGCAGCCCGACCGCGCCGACCGCCCGGCTCATCGGATCGTCCTGCGCACCCCCGAGCGCCTGGGCCCGCAGGTACGCGGCCTTGACCTCCGCCCACCGCGCCGCCTGCGAGGGCGTCATCCGGCCGCGGAGCTCGGCCAGCTTGAGCAGGTTCGCCTCGGCGCCGGCGG
Organism: Dactylosporangium sp. CA-233914; assembly: GCF_050942935.1. Classification (NCBI taxonomy): domain Bacteria; kingdom Bacillati; phylum Actinomycetota; class Actinomycetes; order Micromonosporales; family Micromonosporaceae; genus Dactylosporangium; species Dactylosporangium sp. CA-233914. The sequence goes on from NZ_CP192030.1 coordinate 634,474, forward strand.
TGAGCGTCTGCGCCTCGCCGATGTAGTGGTCGTCGATGGCGGCCTCCAGTTCGGCGTCGTTCATGACCGGCACGACCCGCCCGGCGAGCTTGTTCATGTTGCGGTACGAGCCCTGCAGCAGAAACGGCGGCTCGGTGCGGGACGCGTCCGTTTGCGCCGCGGACGCGATGTACGCGCGGTTGTTCGCCAGGACCACCTCCTGCACCCGCAGCAGCTTGCGGAGCACGGCCAGCATCTGGTCCACCTCGACCGGCGAGTACGGGTGGGCGAGCTGGTCCGGGCGCACGGTGTCGTCGCCCCGGGCCAGGCGGACCAGGAGCTCGACGTCGCCGCGGTCGCGGGTGGACAGCGGGGCGAGCACGGGGTTGGAGGTCAGCGCGTTCTCGATGTAGCTGAGCGCGAACAGCTCGTCCTTGCCGGTCAGGACGTCGCCGAGGTTCCACACGTCGGCGCGGTTCGCCAGCATGTCCGGGATGCGGAAGCGCTGCCCCGACTCGGTGTACGGGTTGCCGGCCATGCACACGGCGAACCGCTTGCCGCGCAGGTCGTACGTGCGGGTCCGGCCGTTCCAGACGCCCTCCATGCGGCGCTGGGCATCGCACAGGGAGATGAACTTCTGCAGCAGCTCCGGCGAGGTGTGCTGAATGTCGTCGAGGTACAGCAGGACGTTGTTGCCCATCTCGAGGGCGAAGTTGATCTTCTCGACCTCCTGGCGGGCGGTCGCGTTCGGCGCCTCCGCCGGGTCGACCGACGTCACCAGGTGCCCGAGCGACGGGCCGTTCACCTTGACGAACACCAGCCCCAGGCGGCTGGCGACGTACTCCATCAGCGTCGTCTTGCCGTAGCCCGGTGGCGAGATGAGCAGCAACAAACCCATTGCATCGCCCACGGCGCCCAGCTGCCGGGCCAGGTTGTCCCCGATGAGCGGCAGGTACACCTCATCGAGCAGCCGGTTGCGCACGAACGCGCTCATCACCTTCGGCTTGTACTCCTCCAGCCGCAGCCGCTGCCGTTCGCGGGCGGCCAGCTCGTTGCGGTGCCGCTGGTACTCGCGGAAGGCCGGAATCCGTTCGAGCCGGAACCGGCGGGTGCGGGCGAGCACCTCGTCGAGGCGCACCTCCATCCGGCGGCCGGCGATCCGCGGATGGGTGCCGAGCAGGCCCTCGACGGTCGCGGTGAGGGCGGCGGAGGACTCGTAGCGCGGCAGCTCGGTCCCGCAGAGCACGATCGCCACCGCCTCGTCCAGATCGGCGACGTTCCCGGCGAAGGACGACAGCCACGCGTGGACGAGCTGGCGGCGCGCGGCGAGATCACCGTCGAGGGCGCGCAGATCCTCGTTGAGCTCGCGGGCGGAAGTCACCCGCCAGAACCGGTCGAGCAAGGTCCGCGCCCCGGCGCTGGTGACGAACCCGGACGGGGCACTGCTCAACTCCTCGAACAGATACTCGCCGGCGAGACCGGGTGCACCCACCGCCGCCTGCAGCTCGGCGTACAGCTGCCCCAGCGCGTCGGACGGGCCGAACGCCGTCCGGGCCCGAGCCAGCGACTGGGCCCGCCGGGTCCAGGCCGCCTTGGCCGCGTCGCTCGCGCCGAAGGCCCAGAACAGCTGCGCCGCCGCCCGGTCCGCGGCCGGGTAGCGCAGGAGGCCGGCGCCGGCGTGCAGCCGCAGCAGCGCGTCGAGGATGAGGGCCGCGTCGTGGTCGTGGACGCCGCGCTCGTACCCCTCGGCGTAACGGTCGTCGGCGACCTTGCGAACGAGGTCGCGGAGGCCGCCGTCGGTGACGGCGGCCTGGTGGAGGCCGTCCACACCGGCCGCGGCGGTGTCGAGCATCAGGCAGGCCAGGTGCTCCGCGCGGTACACGTCGGGCGCCTCGGACACGAGCAGCTGCCCCCAGAAGGGACGGGCGGCGGTGATCACCGGGTCGTCGACCGGCGCGCGGTAGTCGGTCGCGGTCACGGTGAACGCCAGCTCGTCGCCGTGCGGTACGAGTGTGAGGTCGATCGCCTGGGTGTTGACGGCGAACTGGTGCCGGCCGAGGCGGATGACGTCGGCCGAACCGCCGAACAGATCGAGCCGGTCGCGCAGCATCCGGCCGGCCTCGAGCCGGGCCGTCCTGACCCGGCCCTCCAGCTCCTCGGCGCGGACCTGGTCGCCCAGCGCGCGCAGCTCGCCGGCGACGCCGCGCAGTTTCGCGACCATCGGGTCGGCCGCGAAGTACGTGTTGACGTCGTCGGGCGAGGTCATCGTGGCGACCCGGCGCTCGATGCTGCCGAGGATCCGCGCCGCGGACTCGACCAGCCGGTCGGCGTGGCGGGAGCGCTCGTCGAGCAGCGCCTGCTTGCGGGAGGAGAACGCCTCGTAGACGTCGGTGCGCTTGTCGCCGAGCTGGGCGAGGAAGTCGTCGAACTCGCCGAAGCGGGACTCGAGGTTCTCCAGCTGGAGCATCAGCCGCCCCAGCTGCTCGTCACATCGCTCGGGCGTGTCGGCGACCGCGAGCGCGCCGACGACCGCCTGGCCCAGCAGGGCGAACTCGGCGGCGAACTCGGCCCGGCCCTCGACGGCGAGCAGCTCGCGGCGGCGGGCGTCGAGGACGGCCCGGGCGCGGTTGACGCCGCCGAGGACCTCGCTGATCCGCTCCAGGATGCCGACCCGGACGGTGGCGTCGGCGATGTCGAGCGAGCCGACCACCTCCGTGACGATCTGCAGCGCCTCGGCCTGCGCGGCCAGCCGCTCGCCGACGGGCGCGGCCTCGGCCACGGTACGGACCGCCTCGGCGTCGGCGACCAGGCGCTGCACGTCGGCGTGGTAGCCGGCGAACGCGTCCTCGCGCTGGAGGAACGTCACCGCCCGGTTGGCGGCCGAGACGAGCTCCTCGCCGAGGCGCGTCTGGAAAACGAGAATCCGGTCGGTGTCGGCGTAGCGCAGCTCGCGCAGCGGGGCGAGGGAGCCCTGCGCCTGGCGGAGGTCGGCGAGGCGGCGCACCCAGGCGTCGGTGTCCACCGGCGCCTCGCCCTGGGAGCGGCGGATCAGCGACTCGATCCGCCCCGCCGCCTCGCCGACGGCGGTGGCCGCCTGCTCGGTGAGCGCCTGCACCCGCTCGAACTCGGCCAGCACCTGCTCGGCGGTGTCGCGCAGCTCGGCCAGCGGACCGCGCAGGTCGCCGAGCTCCGGTTCACCGAGCCAGTGGTAGTGGTCGAACGTCCGGACGCACGCGGCGATGATCGCCTCGAAGACCGCCGCCGACGGGCCCATCTCGGCGACCATGCGGGCCACCGACAGGCAGTCGGAGAGGCCGCGGACCAGGTCGGCGTTGCCCACCCGGTCCAGCGGCCCGGTTCCGATCGGCTGGGTCGCGGCGAACGTGTCCGACAGGTACGGCGTCTGCCACACCTGCATGGTGTGGACCCGGGTCGGCTCCTCGGACATGGCCCGGAAGACCACGAGTGTCCCGTCGTCGAACAGGGAGTAGCCGTGGCAGACGAGCGGGTTCGCGACCTCCTTGCGGATGACGTTGTACGGCAGCAGCAGCGATCGCCCGTCGGCGCGGGCGTGGAAGACGTACAGCACGTCCTCGCCGTTGGTCGACCGGATGACGCGCTCGAACTCGAGGTCGGCCACGTCGGTGTCGAACGTCCGCGCGACACCGGTGGCCAGGTAGTAGCCGCCCGGGAAGATCAGGCCCTGGTCCTCCGGCAGGCGCTGGCAGCCCTGGCCGATCCCGTCGAGCCGCACGACCGCCCGGGTCCGGGTGTTGAAGACCAGAAACCTGAAAACTGTTTCCTTGTACGGCCGGATGCGCAGCAGTACGAGCGGACCGACACGGGCGTAGCTGACATCGGCGTCGGCGAGGCTCTGCAGCGGCTCGTCGACCGGCTCACGGTAGACGCCCTCGCCCGTCTCGGTGTTGTTCTCGACCTTGACGGTGAGGTCACCGCCGACGGTCTCGACGAACACGACATCCTCGATGGAGATGTGCGGGTGCCGGCCGAGGACGTGGTGCTCCCGGCCGACCGGGATCCACTCGAAGTCGTGCGACGGCGGGAACACGTGGTCGCGTTCGCCGCGGTTGTCCACATAGGACACGTTGCCGGTCTCATTGGGCCTGGCGGTGTCGACGCTCCAGCGCAGCACCTTGATGTCGTCGGTGCGCGGACCGGTCTGGAAGACGGCGAGGAGCTTCCCGTCGAGCCGGCGCAGCTGCAGCAGCCGGGTGTCGCGGTAGTACTTGTACACCTCGCCGAAGTCGCGCAGCAGCTGCGGGTCGCGCAGCAGACCGGGCAGGTCGTCCCGGGACGGCTCGTCGAACCGGAACGCGTCGCCGTCGCGGCTGAACCGGTGCAGCGAGAACACGTCGTCGACAGTCGTCTCCGGCTTGAGGCCGATGAAGACGTTGTACCCGAACAGCATCAGCCCGCCGACGGACACGATGTCGCGCGGGACGCAGTTGTGCTCCGTGCGGATGCGCTCGGTGCCGAGCAGGCGCAGCTCGGTGCCGCCGAACACCTCCGTCCGCCGCGTGTTGAGGGTCTCGGCCCGGCGGGTCAGCTCGGCCGCCTGCGCGGCGAGCCGGTCGCGCAGCACCTCGTAGGTGCCGGCGGGAAGGCTCGCCGCGGCGGGCGCCACCGTGTCGGGGGTCACTGCTCGGCCGCCGCCAGGGCCGCGACGGGCCGTTCGGCGATGCCGAGCCGGCGGGCCGCGTCGAGCAGCTCACGCAGCTTGTCCCGGTCGGGGCCGCCCCGCTGGATCTGCTGGACCAGGAAGGCGGACAGCGTCAGGTTGGAGACGTCGGCGGTACTCATCGAGCCGATCAGCCGCCCGAGGTCGCCGACCAGGTCGCCGTTGCCGTTGAGGTAGGAGGCGCCGACCGTCTGCACGACGTCGGAGTGCTGGACGAAGCCGTCGATGCTCTTGCCCAGGCTGATCGAGCTGAGCAGCTTGTCGAAGAAGACGCTGTCGCCGCCGACGATGTCGATGTTCGCCTTCTCCAGTCCGGCGGACAGGACGAGCGCCTGCTGCTCAGCGACCTGCCGGTGCACGTCGATGCCGGCGAGGCGGATCTCCTTCTCCATCTCCAGGCGCAGGCGGTACTCCTCGTGTCCGCGGGTCGCCTCGTCCATCGCGGCGAGCGCGGCGGCCTTCTCGGTGAGACCGTCGGCCTCGCCCTTGAGCTTGTCGCGCAGCGCGTCGGCGAGGGAGGCGCCCTTCTCCCGCTCGACCGCGGCCTCGGCCAGGCCCGCCTTCTCGATCGTCTCGGCCTTCGCGATCGCCTTCTCCCGCTCGACCGCCGCCTCGGCGCGGCCGACCTTCTCGATCGCATCGGCGTTGCGCTCACGGACCTGCACGTCGGCGAGGCCGGTCGCGGCCGCCTCAGCCTGTACACCCTCGGCCAGGCGGATCTTGGCGCGCGCCTCGAGCTCGGCGGTCTGCTGCCGGGCCTCGGCGAGCACCAGCTCCTCGCGGGCCTTGAACTTGGCGGCCTGCTCGGCGGCCTCGGCCGCCTTGATGTCCTTGACCAGGTTCTCCTGCGCCTCCGCCTCCGCCTGGATGACGACGGCCTGGCGGGTGCGCTCGGCCTCCTCGACGACGCGGAGCCGCTTGATCTGCTCCTCCTGCTCGGCGACGGTACGCTCGACCGCGATCCGCTCCCGGATGACTTCGGCGATGGACCGCTTCTCCGCCTCGACCTCCTTGTCCTTGGCGATCGTGCTGAGCTCGGTCTCCCGCTGGCGGGCGATGACCTCGAGCATGCGGTCCTTCTCGATGCGCTCCGACTCGATCGCGATGACCCGCTCGCGGTTCTTCTCGGCGACGGCGATCTCCCGCCGCTTGTTCTCGTGCTGTACGCCGACCTGCTCGTCGGTGCGGATCTCGGCGGTCTGCGACTTGAGCCGCTCCTCGGCGCGCACCCGGGCGGTCTCCGCGTCCTCGCGCGCCCGCAGGGTAGCGACCTCCCGCTCCTGCTTGATCTCCGCCTCGGCCTGCCGGCGTTCCAGTTCGAGGACCGCCTCACGGGCGTCGACGTCCTGGCGCTTGATCTCCTTCTCCTCGTTGCGCCGGAACTCGTTGGTCCGCACGTGCTCGATCGCGGTCAGCTCGGTGATCTTCCGGATGCCCTGCGCGTCGAGGATGTTGGCGTTGTCGAGGTGGCTCAGCGGCGTCTGCTCGAGGAAGTCGATCGCGGCGTCCTCGAGGCTGTACCCGTTGAGATCGGTGCCGATCACCTGGATGATCTGGTCGCGGAACTCGTCGCGCTTGGTGTAGAGGTCGACGAAGTCCAGCTGCTTGCCCACGGTCTTGAGCGCCTCGGAGAACTTCGCGTTGAACAGCTCCTGCAGCGTCTCCTGGTCGCTGGCCCGGACCGTGCCGATCGCCTGAGCGACCTTGATGACATCCTCGACGGTCTTGTTGACCCGCACGAAGAACGTGATCCGGATGTCGGCCCGGATGTTGTCGCGGCAGATCAGTCCTTCGTGGCCGGTCCGGGCGATCTCGATCGTCTTCACCGAGATGTCCATGACCTCGGCCTTGTGCAGGACCGGCAGGACGATGGCGCCGGTGAACGTGACGTCGACCGTGCGAACCTTGGAGATGATCAGTGCCTTGCCCTGTTCGATCTTGCGGAACAGGCGGCTGACGGCGTACAGCAGACCGACCAGGATGAGCACGGCCACGCCGAGCACAACGAGGAAGCCGGTGGTTATGACGGTCATGAGAGCTCCCTGTGTCCGGGGGTGGGAACGACCCAGAAGAATTCGCCGTGCTGGTCGTATTCGTAGATCACCGCCGTGCTGCCCGCGGTGAAGGTGTCGGTGCCGGTCTGGCGAACCTGCACGATCGCGCTGGACCCGTCGGCGGCGGTAACCTCGGCCTGCCCGAACGCCTCGGTGACGGTGCCGGTGCGAATTACGCAGGTGCGCCCGACGAACGCGGTGCGGGAGTCGCCACTCGTCACCGGGAAGAGCCGCCGCAGCGGAATTACGATCACCCGCGCCGCCAGCCACGCGACGACGAGGGCGCCCACCAGGACACCCACGCGCAGCAGCGCGCCGCCGCCGACGGTCGAGCCGGCCAGACTGGCGAACCAGGCGACCAGCACGAGCACCGACAGCCCGACCGTGGCCGGCACGCCGCCCAGGCCGACGCTGCCCAGAAAGCCGCCGAAGCCACCGTCCGCGACGCCGTCGACGACATCGCCGTCGAGCACCTCGGTGTCGGCGCCGCCGAAGAGCACGATCAGCCAGTACGCGATGACGATGACGAGCAGGAACGTGAACAGGACGGTGGGGAATCCAAGGATCGCATCGAGAAATTCACCCATGAGCCAGCTTCGTCCCCTCACTCGCTAAGAAAGATGGTGTCAGACTTCGTCAAGACCCACTCGCCCCAGCCGCCGCTCACGTGGCGCCTCCCCGGGTAATACATCCATTGTTATGACTGTCCACAGTGGATGATGCGGCCTTCCGGCCGTGGCGTCCGCGTCGCCGTGGCGACGGTGCAGCAGAAAAGCGCCAAGCGCTTGAAGGCATCCTGGGCTTGCCTGGCGAGCCCGCCGGCCCGTTCGGCCCGGGTCCGTTCGCTGCGTCCGGGGGCTGGGACACCCTGCCCGGCCCGTTCGAGCGGTTGCGGGTCCGGCCGGGCGACGGCTTCTGGCTGCACGACCGGCTCGACTGGTGGGTGAGCCTGGAGCACTGGCAGGTGTCGCTGCGGTCCGAGCGGCCCGGTGAGTCGCCGCCGTGGGAGGTGGCGGTGCTGGCCCGGGGCGTGTTCCGGGCATTGACCGGCCGGTCACCGGACGGCGTGCCCGAGCCGCCGCCGAATCCAGATCCCTGCGACACCGATGAACATTATGGCGTTCGGGACCGTCGTTGAGTCGTGAGCCGCGCATATCCGGACGGGAGCTCACCGCCGCGACGAGGGGACAACTGGCGTGAGAAAGCTGAGCGCAGGTGGACTGGTGGCCTGGTGGAGCGGGATGAGTCGGCGTGGCGCGGCCGTGACTTCCGCGGTGCTGGCGCTCGTGTGTGTACTGGCCGGACTGGCCTGGCACAAGGTTGCCGTGGCCGGCGACGACCGGCTCGTCGGCCGGCCGGTGGATGAGGTCACGGCGCAGACGATCTCACTGGCCGCGCTGTCCTGCCCGGCGTTGAGTGGCCCCCGACTGGCGGCGCAGTTGATGGCCAACTCCGGCCTCAACCCGGATGCCACCGGCCCCGACGGCGGTGGCATCGCCGCGATGCCCGCCGCCGCGTTCCGGTCCTGGGCGCCGTGGCCGCAGGCGGAGGCGCGGGACGCCACCGCGAGCATCTACGCACTCGCGCACTACATGTGCGACCTTGTCGGTCAGGTCCGGCTGGCCGGCGTCGCCGCCGACCGGTGGCAAGCCGCGCTGGCCGCATACTACTCCGGGACGGCCGCGGTCAAAGCCGCGGCGGGCGTCCCGGCCGACGCCAAGGGCTATGTGGACCGGGTAACGGGCTATGCCACATGGTACGCGGGCCTGGCGGTCTTCGGCGGCACCAGCGTGCCGGCCAGCCCGACGCCCTCCAAGACGGATTCCCCGAGCGTGTTGCTGAACCGGATGGCGTCCGACTCGCCGACCGCCGTCCCGCCGACGTACGTCGAGGCGGTGAAGTCCGCCGGATCGGTATGCGCGCAGATCACCCCGGCCCGGGTCGCCGCTCAGCTGATGGCGGCCTCGGGCTTCGACCCGAACCACCGCTCCGCCGACGGCGCCATGGGCATCGCTCAGTTCCGAGCCGAGCTGTGGAGCCGATACGAGCCGACGGCCAGTTCGCCGTGGGACCCCGGCACGGCCATCCCGGCACTGGGCAAGGTGATGTGCGACCTGGTCACGAGGGTCACGACGATGGGCGGGGACAGCTACCGGTATGCCCTCGCGGCGTTCCGGGTCGGCATTGACGCGGTGCGCGCGGCCGGCGGCCTGCCGCCGGTCCCGGCGGTCAAGGAGTTCGTCAGCCGCGTTGCGGCCCTGGCCGACTTCTACGCCACCGTGGGGCCGACGGCCGTGACCAGCAGCGCCTCGCCGCCATCCACCCCGACGGCGAGCACGAGCCTGAGCCCGACGCCCAGCAAGACGGCGGCCAAGCCGAGGCCGTCATCGACGCCCAGCCCGTCCTCGACCGGGCCGACGCGGTACAAGGTCATCAACGTCTTCACCGGTAAGGCGATGACCGTGCCCAACCGCTCGACGGCGGCCAACGAGATCCTCGTGCAGCAGCCCGACAATGGCGACCCCGGCCAGCAGTGGCTGCTGATCAGGGACGTCGACGGCACGCTGCGGATCAAGAGCGCGTTCAACGGCCTCGTGCTCTCACCGCTCAACGGGTCCGCCGACCCCTACGTGTTCATCGCGCAGGTGCCCGACGCCAGCACGCCGGCGACCCGGTGGCAGCTGAAAGACGGCGGCGGTGGCAGCTACCAGATCCAGAACTCGAACAGCGGCCTGCTGCTGGCCCTGCAATACATGCAGGACACCGACGGTACCAGCCTGTTCCAGCACCCGGACAACGGCACCGAAGACCACCTCTGGCGGCTGGTCCCGGTGCGGTGACCCGCCGGTCTGCACAGTCGGTCAATACAGCGTGCCAAGAGACGTGGAAGGAATATCGATGATGGCCAGCCGGCGCGCGTGGCCGCGAATCCGGTGGTGCTTGGCGGTGGGGCTCGGGGTCCTGTTCCTCGCCGCGCTGCCGATGCTCCCGGCCCGCGCCGACGACTCGTTGTTCGTCAAGTACTACACGGTGACCTCCTCCTACCAGGCCGCTCCGGAGAACCTCGCCGAGATCGCCCAGCGCTTCCTCGGGACCACGGACCGGGCGGTGGAGATCTTCAACCTGAACGTCGGCCGGGAACAGGCCGACGGCGGCTCGCTCACCGACCCGGCCAAGCTCAACCCGGGATGGCAGCTGGTGTTGCCGTGGGACGCCGTCGGGGCCGGCGTCCAGTACGGCACGCTGCCGGTGTCCGCAGTGCCCCCGACGGTGCCCCCGGCCACCCGTACCGCCGTTCCTCGGACAAGTGCGCCCCCCGGTCAGGCGGGACCGAGCGGCGGCGTATCGCGGTCACCGGCGGTGCAGCCGAGCGCGGCGGCCAAACCGACCGGCGCGCAGTGCTCGGCGCCGGCCGCCTCGGCGGGCCCGGGCGGTTCGGACTGGGCCGCGGGGCGGCTCGCTCTCGACCGGACCTGGGCTCGGAGCCGAGGCAAGGGCCAGCTGATCGCGATTGTGGACTCCGGCGTGGACGGCAGCCTTGCTCAGCTCACCGGACACGTAGCCGTCGGCGTCGACATCGTTTCGGGCACTGGCCGGGGCGACACCGACTGCCTCGGCACCGGTACCGCGATGGCCGGCATCGCCGTCGCGCAGCGCAGCCAGGGCGGCGGGCTGGTCGGCGTCGCGCCGGACGCCACCGTCATGCCGGTCCGGGTGGCGACCACCACCCCCAAGGCCCAGCCGGCGGACCAGGCGACCGCCATCGAGGTGGCCGTCGCCTCCGGGGCCACGGTGATCGCGCTCGGCTCCTACGTGGACACCAACGACACCGGGGTGGCCAAGGCGATCGACGCCGCCGCGAGGCACGACGTCGTCGTGGTGACCGGCGCCGCGCTCGCCTCGACGCCGGTCAATCCGGCGGCCATCCTGTCCGACGGCGGGGTGCTGCGGGTCGGCGCCATCGGCAGCAACGGCCAGCTGGCGGACACCTACCGGGCGGGCGGCGTCGATGTGGTCGCGCCGGGGATCGACGTCACCAGCCTCGGCATCGCCGGCACCAAGCCGTTCGTGGGCAGCGGCACCCAGTATGCGGTGGCGCACGTGGCGGGCCAGGTGGCGCTGGTACGCTCGGCCTTTCCGGCGCTGAGCGCCGCTCAGGTGGCGATCCGCATCAAGGCTACCGCCAGCAAGTCCACCGACTCCGCCGCAAGTGTCGGGTACGGCAACGGGGTGATCGATCCGTTCACGTCGGTGAGTGCCGTGCTCGACGGCGAGGCGCCGGCAGCCCTCGCGGGCGACCGGCCGGGCGGCCCGGCGGGCGGCTCGCATCTCACCGGCGGCCGGGTGGCGGTCCTGGCGATCGTGGCGCTGATCATGCTGATCACGGTGGTCCTGCTGGTCCTTCGGCTCCGGCTGGTGATGCGCGGCGACGCCGCCAAGGACGGCGACCCGGACGACGAGCACACCGGCCCGCCCTCTTCCCCGTCGGCCTCCTCCCATTTGAACCGGGCGGGGTGAGCGCGGCGTGACCGGGTACCGAGCGGCGCCCGCCCCGAGCAATGCGCCGGTGAGCAAGGTGGAGCGGGTCTCGACCCGGCCGTGGAGCCGGCGCGGTGGAGGTCGACGGCAGCGCGGCGGCGGAGCTGCGGCACTGCGCGATCCGGGGGACCAGCTCTGCCGGGCTGTTGGCGGCCGGCGAGGCCATGGCGGAGGGCACTGCTCTGGTGATGGAGGAGACCGGGGGTAACGGGGTCGTCGACGGCCGCACCGCCCGGGTCGTGCTCACCGATACCCACCTGACGAAGGTGGGCGGCAGCGGTGTCGTGGTGGCTGAGCGTGCCGCGCTCACCCTGGCGCGGTGCGACATTGGTCACGCCGCCGGCGCGGGCGTTGAGGTCGCGGGCGGCGGCCAGGCCCGGCTGACCGACTGCCAGCCGCACGATCTGACCGGTGACGGCATTCGGGTGGCCGGCAGTTCGGCGTTCGGTCCGGCGTGGTGGCCGCTGCTGCGCCCGGAGCGGTCCGTGACCGCACCCGCGGGCGTGCCGGGCGATGCCGGCGGGGTGCTCGTCGAGCGCTGCACGATCACCCGCAGCGGGGCGACCGGTGTCGCGCCGGGCGGCTTCGGCCAGCTGCACCTGACGGGGTCCACAGTGGACCATGTGGGCGGGCAGGGGGTCCTGGCGGCGGACGACAGCCGGCTGGCGAAGGCCGGCAGTCAGATCAGAGGTGCGGGTCACCGACGGACGCATCCTGCACTCCACCACGTCAGCGTGACAGTTTCCGCACCGGATTCATGGAGGGATCGCCAGGCGTTCATGCGGCTGACCGGTGACGGTCTCCGAGGTCTGCCAAGATCACGACGCATGTCTCATCGCAAGATTTCTGCCGCGCTGGTGACCCTGGCGGTCACCTCGGCCGGCCTCATTCCTGGCACCGCCGCGAGTGCGCACGGCAATCGTTCCCTCTTCTGGGACCGGCAGGCTACCTACCCCGTCTACCAGAACGGTCCCGCCGTCCCGGCCACGGCGGCCGAGATCTCCGCGGTCACCGACGACGGCCGCACCCTGATCTACACGGACGCGTTGGCCAAGCGGATCGGCTTCGTCGACATCGGCAACGCGCGCAAGCCCAAGGGCCTCGGCACGCTCGGCGTCAACGGGGAGCCGACGTCGGTAACCGTCCGCGGCGACTACGCCCTGGTGGTCGTGGACACCAGCGAGAGCTTCACCAACCCGTCCGGCGTGCTGCAGGTCGTCCGGATCAAGGACCGCAAGGTGGTTCGCACCATCGACCTCGGTGGCCAGCCGGACTCCATCGCGCTCAGCAAGGGCAACAAGCGGTACGCCGCGATCGCCATTGAGAACCAGCGCGACGAGGGCGTCAACAACGGCGACCTCCCGCAGGCCCCGGCCGGCTTCGTGCAGATCGTCGACTTCCCCTCGGACAACCCGGCGAAGTGGTCGGTGCGGAAGGTGACGCTGCCCGCGCAGACCCTGGCCCAGGCCGGGATCGTCGCGCCCGAGGACCCCGAGCCCGAGTACGTCTCGATCAACGAGAAGGGCAAGCTGGTCGTCACGCTGCAGGAGAACAACGGCATCGTGGTGATCGACCTGCGGTCGGGCAAGGTGGAGAAGGCGTTCAGCGCCGGCACCGCCACCGTCAAGGGGATCGACGTCAAGAAGGACGGCAAGATCGATCTCACGGGCCAGATCACCGACGTGCCGCGGGAGCCCGACTCCATCGCCTGGGTCGACGACCGCTATGTCGCCACGGCCAACGAGGGCGACTGGAAGGGTGGCACGCGCGGCTGGACGGTGTTCGACACCCAGACCGGGCGCGTGGTCTGGGACGCCGGGAACACGTTCGAGCGGCTCGCCGTCACCTACGGGCTGCACAACGAGGACCGGGCCGGCAAGAAGGGCACCGAGCCGGAGGGGCTGGCGATCGCTACGTTCCACGGCACGCGGTACGCCTTCGTGGGCTCCGAGCGCAGCAACTTCGTCGCGGTGTACGACCTGAGCAACCCCGCGCGGCCGGTCTTCAAGCAGGTGCTGCCGACCACCAACGGGCCCGAGGGGCTGCTGCCGATCCCGGGGCGCGACATGCTCGCGGTCTCCAGCGAGGTCGACGACGCCTCCGTCAACGTCCGCTCCAGTGTCTCCCTCTTCGCGCTCGGCCGCGACGAGCCGGGCTTCCCGAGCATCGTCAGCCGCGACGACATCGGCTGGGGTGCGCTCGGCGCGCTGTCGGCCGTGCCCGGCAAGCCTTCGAAGCTGTACTCCGTGACCGACTCGGCCTACACGCCGACCCGGCTCCTCACGATCGACACCAGCGGCAAGCCGGCCGAGATCACCAGCGCGCTGACGGTGACGGACGCGGCCGGAGCGCCGGTCGGGTACGACGCGGAAGGCATCTACGCCCGGCCGCAGGGCGGCTTCTGGCTCGGCGTCGAGGGTGCCACGGGTGACGCCAACAAGCTCGTCCGGCTCGACGCGACCGGTCGCACGGTCGAGACGGTGTCGCTGCCTTCCGAGGTCGCCGCGGGCCTGTCGAAGTGGGGCATCGAGGGCGTCACCGGCTCGGGCAAGTACCTGTGGGTCGCCCTGCAGCGCGAGCTCAGCACCGACCCGAAGGGCGTGGCCCGCATCGGCCGGTACGACACCGTGAGCAAGCAGTGGACGTGGTACGGCTACCAGCTGGAGACCACCACGACCGCCGGCGACTGGATCGGCCTGTCCGAGATCGTCGCCGTCGACGAGCACACCCTCGCGGTGATCGAGCGCGACAAGCTCAACGGCCCGAACGCGAAGATCAAGCGGGTGTACACCGTGACCGTGCCCGCCCAGGACCCGGCCGCCGGCACGCTGCCGGTCCTGCGCAAGCGCCTGGCGATCGACGTGCTCCCCGCGCTGCGCGCCGACAACGGCTGGACCCAGGAGAAGCTCGAGGGCCTGACGATCGGCGGCGACGGGCAGGTGTACGCCATCACGGACAACGACGCCGTGAAGGACGCCACCGGCGAGACGGTATTCCTGCGCCTCGGCCCGGCCCGCAAGGTCTTCTGACGGCGGCGACCCCGGCCCCGCTCAGGGTCCGACGCCCAGGGAGGGGCCGGGGTCGTTCCCCGATGTCCGAAGGGTGCCCACGGCGCGATGCTGAATGCATCAGATTCGGTACCCCGGACAAGGAGCCAAAAGTGGAAACCGTCTACGGCTCGATGCGTCAGCACGGCCTGGTCCGCCCGACGCAGGGTCGCCTTCTCGGTGGTGTGGTCGCGGGCCTCGGACAGCGGTTCGGCATCGACCCGTGGCCCGCACGCCTGCTGTTCATCCTGATCCTGCTCGCCATCCCCGGCTCGCAGATCCTGATCTACCCGATCCTATGGCTCCTGATGCCGTCCGAGGAGTCAACGACCCCCGCGACGCCGGCAACCCCCGTCTGACGGGCCGGAGCCACACGAAGTCGTCAAGGGCAGTGAGCAGCACCAGCCGGATCATTCCTCCCCGAGTAACCAGCGCTTTTCAAGAGCCCGCCCGAGGCAGCGTGCGAACTGCCGGAGGCGGGCAATCCCCGCCTGACTGGTTCCAACCCGGCGGGCCGGTCGAGGCATGTACTCGGGTAGGGCCGGTCGGGGGAGGAGCCGCGTGGACGACGAAGAGGGGTTTCGCGAGTTCGTGCGGGCGCGGCTGCCGCGGTTGTCGCGCGCCGCGTTTCTGCTCGCCGGCGGGCATGCGCAGGCCGAGGACCTGCTGCAGGGGGCGCTGATCAAGGCGGCGCTGGCCTGGCCGCGGATCGCCGGTGCCGAGGACCCCGAGGCGTACGTCCGCAAGATTCTGTACCACGAGCACGTGCGCACCTGGCGGGTGCGAAGGTGGCGCGAGCAGTCCACCGCCGACGTGCCCGATCGGGCGTCCAGCGCGGACGAGACGAACCAGACCGTGCTGCGGGTCGTGCTCCAGCAGGCCCTGAGCAGGCTCACACCCCGGCAGCGGGCGGTCATCGTGCTGCGGTACTTCGAGGATCTCTCCGAGGCCGACACCGCGCAGGTCATGGGCACCTCGGTCGGCACCGTCAAGAGTCAGACCAGCCATGCCCTGGCGCGGCTGCGCACGCTCGCCCCCGAGCTCGCCGGGCGGGTCGAGGAGTCGATGGAGGTGCGCTCGTGAGCGGTCCGGAGCGGAGCGGAGGGGCCGCTCACCATGGGGTTCAGTTTCCTCGCGGCGGCACCGGAGCTTGCGGAGGTGCCGGCGTGAGCGGGCTGGCCGAGATGCTCGACGACATCGCCGACCAGGCGAAGGTGTACGACGTCACCGAGGTGGCCGTGCGCGGGGCGCGCCGACGCCGGCGGGCGCGGATCGCGGGCCGGGCCGGGCTCGGCGTGCTCGTCGTGGCCTGCCTGCTCGGCGGGGTGGTGTCGGTACTGCCGCTGTTCCGCTTCGGTGGCATCGGGGGGCCGGAGGGCGGGCCGGGGCGGCTCGACGGCGAGCCCTCGGCCGTGGTCCGGCCCCTGCTCGACTCGCCCACGCGTGGGCCGCTGGCCGGCGACGCCGCCTTCCTGAACTCGGTGCTGGACCGGATCGTCGCCGACCCCGAGCAGTTCGGGCTGCCGGGGGACCGGGCACGGCTGCGCGTGCTGTTCGCCGGGGACGTGCCCGGGAACCGGCGCCTGGTGATCGTGGCGGGGGCGACGGCCGCGCCACGGAAGGTCAACCTCCTCGGGCCGCGTGGGGCGAAGGCGGAGCGGCTCAACCTGGCCAACTGGGGGGACCTCGGCGAGCCGATCGTGTGGGATGAGTGGCGCGGCGGCGAGCACAACTCCGGGTACGTGCTGGTGCTCAGCCCCATCGACTACGACGTGTCGGTGTCGTCCGCGCCCCGCTACCTCGCCGACGGCAGCATCACGCGCGAGTGGCAGGCGGAGCCGGCCGGGTACCTCCTGCGCGACACCGCCACGCTGCCGGCCGGGCTGCGGGTGCGCTTCCGGGGCGGGAACAAGGTGTTCTACGAGGGCTCGGTGCCTTCCGGTCGGACGGGCACCGTCGATCCGTCCCCGCTGTACGGCCGCGGCAAGCCGGCCCCGCGCGCCGCCGAGGTGGCCGCGAACGCGCTCGCGTACCAGTTCGGCCTCACCGGCCCGGACGTGCACTACGTCGTGCTGTGGAGCGACGACTTCGAGGTCGTCGACCCCGACGGCCAAGGCTCCGGCCTCGGCCAGATCGCGACCGTGATGGCGCTGACGGCGGACGGCGGCGGCCCGTACATCACGATCGCCACCGACACGAGCCCCCAGCCGAACAGCCGCAACCACCCCACCGGCGCCGGCATCGCCGGCGACCCGGCGAAGGCGCTCATCGCCATGCGGCTGCCGACCTTCAGCGCGGACGAGCCCGACACGCTGCAGATCATCGCGCCCCCGGCCGCCGCCCGCTTCGAGGTCCGCCAGGGCGAGACGGTACTCGCCCAGGGCGCGCTGACCGGCGGCGTCGGCCAGATCGAGCTGCCGGGCCCGCTGAACGCGACAGTCCGCGCCTACGACGACACCGGCACGGTCATCGCCGAGCGGCCCTTCGTCGATCTCACCCCCGGCACCGGGCCGACCAACTACACCGAGCCCGAGATCAGGGGTTGGTGAGTAGCGGCTTCCGGGCTACCACGTGGAAGAAGGTCCTTGAGGTAGTCGCGTCCGAAGAAGTGCCGGAGGTGGCCTTCGCGGCAGTACATGTTCGGGCCGACCTCATCGCCGGTCCCGCAGTACGGATCGTCCGTCGACTTGACGCTGAAGACCAGAACGCCGTCTGCGGTGAGGACCCGCCGTATCTCGGCGAAGAGTGACCGGGTGGTTGTGTCGTCGAAGTAGTGCAGCGACAGGTGGGCATACACGCCGTGCATCGAGGCGTCGGGCAGTGGCAGAGGTTCGGCCAGATCGTGGCACAGGGCGTCGACATCGAGATCGCGCTCGGCGGCTCCGCGGCGCGCCTGTCGCACCGAGACGGGTGAGAAGTCGATCGCGGTGACCCTGCATCCCGCTTCGGCGAACGCTATTGCGTCATGGCCCTGCCCGCAGCCCAGATCGGCGACGCGTGGATTCTCGACCTTTGTCACCAGCTCGACGAAGCGCTCGCGCAGTTCGCGGTGCAGCGGGTCCTGGCCGGTCGCGCCCCGACGATGGTGCCACGTGTCCCAGATGTGGACCTGTGATGGAAGTGCCGCCGTCGGTGTCCTCACGTCCGCACGATATGGGACGAGGGCCCCCGGCGAACCGGGGGCCCTCTTGGTGGAGCTGGTTACAGCGAGCCGATTACAGCGCCGGGTAGGCGTTCTGCATGAGCTGCTGGAACTGGGCCGAGAACCACGCGCCGGAGACCGGGGCGTTGGGCAGGGCGCCGCTCAGGCTGTTGCCGTTGCGGCCGTTGCCCGTGTAGGTCGGGTCGCACATGCGGTCGAAGCCCTTGCCGCCCGGGTTGTTCGGGCCGGTCGGGACCAGCGAGGACGAGCCGTCCGACTCGCCCGGGGGCTTGATCCAGACGTAGGCGTCGATGCCGGCGGCCGGCGTGGCCCGCGGGCGCTCGCCGAGGCCGGCGCCGCTCTGGTTGCACCAGTTGCCGGCGTGGATGCGGCGGTCGATGCGGGACTGGTCGACGTAGGTGTTCATGTCGGTCGAGGTGCTCGCCGCGGTCGGACGGGCCGAGCCGCCCCAGCCGTTGCGGGAGGTGTCGATCAGCATGCCGATGTTGGAGTTGAAGCCCTGGGAGACCAGCTGGGTGCGGAACGCCTGGGCGAAGGTGAGCTCATCGGTGTAGAAGTTCCAGTCCACCCACTTCGACTGGCGGACCGACTGGCCGTTGACCGTGGTGGACGGCTGCACCCACGGCTCGGACAGGGCCGAGTAGTTCGCGGTGTTGGTGATGAAGCCGTCGACCGTGTTGACGCCGCCGACGGCGCCCTTCGCGGTGCTCGCGAAGAGGGAGGCGGACGGGCCGAAGTTGCTGTCCCAGCCGATCCAGCCGTGGTGCGCGGCGTCGATGTAGTTGTAGGTGTTGGAGCCCGCGGCGTGCAGCTTGCTCAGGGCGTACTGGACGCCCGTCACGTAGTTGCCGTTGGACTTCATCGTCGCGCAGGCGGCGGTGGCGCCGGCCTGGCCGTCCGCGTTGGTCACGAGGTTCGGCAGCGAGTCGATCTCGATGATGTTGACGATGCGGAGCGCGGAGTACTTGGTGTCGGCCTCGATCGCGGCGATCGGGTCGATGTAGTCCGTCTTGTAGCGGCCGATCTCCGTCGGGCCGAGCTCGCCGTTGGAGGCCAGCGCGGCGCAGTCCCGGCCGGGCAGGTCGTAGATCACGAACTGGGCCAGCGTCGCGCCCTGGGCCAGGGCGTTGTCGAGGTGCTGGCGCAGGCTCGTGGTGTAGCCCGAGCCGGACGGGGCGGTGATGGCGGCGATCGAGTCGAGCCAGACACCGGTCGGCTGGTTGGAGACGCGGCTGCCGCCCGCCTCCGCGGCGGCCTTGGCCGACCAGTCCGGGTTCACGTAGACCTTGGCGCCGACGTACGGGTTGTCGACGTGGGTGCCGTTGTTGCCGCCACCGGTGGTGACGCTGATCGACACCGCGGTGCTCGTGGTCGACACGTTGGACGCGTTGTACGCCTTGGCGGTCAGCGTGTAGTTGCCGGCGGCGACGTTGGTCCAGCTGTAGGTGTACGGCGAGCTGGTGTCGGCGCCGAGCAGCGTCGAGCCGTTGTAGAACTCGACCTTGCTGATCGTGCTGTTGGTGGCGGAGGCGTTCGCGGCCAGGCCCACCGTGGCGGGCGCGGTGAACGAGGAGCCGTCGGTCGGGCTGGTCAGCGATACGACCGGCGCGCCCGGGTTGTTGTTCGAGCTCGACGGCGACGGCGACTGCGACGACGGGCCGCCGGTGGTGCCGCCGGTGCAGGCGGTCCCGTTCAGGGTGAAGTTGGTGCCGGCCGGGTTGCTGCCGCTCCAGGCGCCGGTGAACCCGAACGAGATCGTCCCGTTGGTCGCGACGGTGCCGTTGTAGCTGAGGCTGGTCGCGTTGACGTGCACGCCCGACTGGGTCTTGTCGGCGTTCCAGATCTGGCTGATCGTCTGGGAGCTGTTACCGAAGTCCCAGCCGACGTTCCAGCTGGTCACGGCATCACCGAGGTTGGTCACGTCGACCTGGGCCTGGAACCCGCTCGGCCAGGAGTTGACGATCGTGTACTTCGCTGAACATCCGGCCGCCGCGCTCGCCTGGTTGGCGACCATGACAGCACCGCCGGTCGCCACGAGGGCGGCGGCGGATATGAGGGCGATCTTGCGCCTCATCGATTCTCCTCACATAGACGGGTCGGAATCGAGGTGCAGCTACCGTCCGCACCGCCCTGGGACCGCGTCAAGGAGAGCCGTGCCAGGCGGGCCCTCTAGCTCGTAAGTGCCTGGTAACCGACCTGAAACTTACGCTGCGAAACGTGGCGCCCTCGCGGAGTGTTTCGCCGGAGCACCCATCTCCGGCGAGCCTGCGGGCTCCACGCCAGCGCATGTTGCCACGCCGCACCCCGGCTGGGAACGACGGCCGAGGCGCCGGGACAGACATCGATGGCTGGCAACCGAAAGCGCTTTCGGCGATCCGTGAAACTTACCTAAACCATGATGGTCGCCATGTCGGTACACCTTCAGACCGAACGCCTGCAGCTGCGCCGGATCACGCCGGACGACCTGGACGCCCTCGTCGAGCTGGACAGCGATCCCGAGGTCATGCGGTACCTCGGCGGCCGCCCGACCTCGCGTGAGCGGATGCGCGACGAGTACCTGCCGCGCATCCTCGCCTACTATGAGCGCGGCGACGACCTCGGCTACTGGGCCGCGGCGGAGCGGGCGAGCGGGGCGTTCCTCGGCTGGGTCTTCTTCCGGCCGTACCGCGAGGGCGACCCGCACCTGCCCGGGATCGACCGGTCCGGCATCGAGCTCGGCTACCGGCTGCGGCGGGCGGCCTGGGGCCGGGGCTACGCGACCGAGGCCTGCCGCGCGCTGGTCGAGCGCGGCTTCGAGACGGTGGGCGTGGAGCGGGTCTTCGCCGAGACGATGGCGGTCAACACGGGTTCGCGGCGCGTGATGGAGAAGTCGGGCCTGCGTCACACGGCGACCTTCCACCTGCCCGGCGAGCCGGACGAGGAGGTCCAGTACGCGCTGAGCGCCGCCGACTACAGCTAGCTGGGGCCTGTTTCACAAAATCCGTGGTTCGAATTCGGCTGACGATGTAGCGGCGCGCCATCGGATCCACGGCCGATTGACTTGAGGCCACATGGCTGTATTCTGAAGGTGTTCGACGCACCACCAAGGGCCGCAAGGGGCCCTGTCGAGTCAACCGGACACCACCGCCCCGGGTACCGCATCATCCAGATGCCGATCCGCGGCGGCCGCAGCGCAGCACCAGCCACACCGGGCTGGGGCCGGCGTGCTCGGCGAAATACCGGAAACGGTGCCCTCGACAACCCCGGGATGAGCCCGGCGCAGCCACTGCACCGGACCGCACCGGAACGACGAGGCGCACACCCCGGACTGTTCGTAGCTCCAGCACTAACCACGAGCTCGAGCTATGAAACAGGCCTTAGCGCAGCGGGGTCGGGACGCCGTGGGCCGGGGCGTGCAGCCGGGACGACAGGCCGGCCTCGCGGAAGGCCAGCTCCAAATCGGCGCGGCCCTCGGTGAAGTGGGACCAGCCGTCGTAGTGGGCCGCCACGACCACGGCGGCGTCGAGCACGGCCGCGGCGGCCGCGGCGCGGCGGCTGTCCATGGTCAGCGGGCGCCCGCCGAACTTCGCCGGCACCCGCGCGGCCCCGGCGTGCAGCACCGCCGCGTCGACGGCCGGGGCGCGGCGGGCGATCTCGGCCACGGTGCGGATGGAGGCGTTGTCGCCGCTGACGTACACCGTGGGCAGCCCCTCACCCGACAGGACGAACCCGACGACCTCGCAGTTGACGTTGCCGTCGGAGTCGCGCTCGCCGTCCTCGGGGCCGTGGACCGCCGGGACGGCCAGCACGCTCAGCGGACCCACGTCGTGGCTGGTCCACGGGGCCAGGCCGATCGCGGGCGGGCCGAGGAGCTCCGCCGAGCACGGGCCGGTCAGCACCAGCGGGGCGGCCAGCGCGAACGCCCGGCCCCGCTGGTCGAGGTTGTCCGCGTGCGCCTCGTGGCTGACCAGCACCAGGTCGACCGGGCCGAGCTCGTCCTCCGCCGCGACCGGGCCGCGGGTCTTGGTGAGGTACCCCTGCGGGCCCGGCGAGTCGAACGTCGGGTCGGTGACGATCCGCAGGCCGCCCAGGTCCAGCACGGCGGTCGGGCCGCCGAGGATCGCCGCCGCACACGCATGCCGCTCCACGCCTCTCATTGTGATCGCGGGGCGGTGTGAAGGGGCCCACGATCGAGTGGGGATTTCGTCCGCGAACCGGGTGGTCAGTACGGTAGGTGCGTGGGGGTGATCGGGTGGCGGAGGTGACGTCTCCGGTCGGGGATGCCTCCATGCGGGCCCGATGGCGGGCGCTCATCCTCACCGACCCCGTCGCGCGACTGGTCCGCAACGCCGTGCACGCCGACGTCCACGAGGCCTACGACCTGCGCCAGCTCGCGCTGGCCGCGGTCGATGTCGCCGTCGCGTCGCTGGGATTCGCGCGGCCGCTCACGCTGGCCGAGCTGATCGAGGCCGTCGCGGAGCTGGCCGGGCGGATGCGGGCCGGGGCGGCCGAGGAGCACCAGGACGCGGCGCGGTGGGTGGTCAAGGGGCTGCTCAACGACGCCGACAACCAGCGGGCGTTCGTGTACACGTACGACAACCGCGAGGAGTACGCGTTCAAGCTGCTCCAGCTGCAGGACGGGCCGGACGGCGCCGTGGTGCTGGCCTCGCCGCAGGCCGTCATGCTGTACCTCAGCGGCCTCGATCTCGACGTCGACGACGCCGAGGCCGCGTTCTCGGTCGTGCTGCAGCGGCAGCTGCGGGACCGCCGGTTCGAGGCCGCCGGCCGCACCGCCATGCAGGCCGAGCGCGTCTCGGTGGCTATGTCCGCGTCGCTGGCCGACATCCTCGACGCGACCCGGCGCGACGTGCGCTCCGTCGACTGGGTCGCCGACGTGCCGCAGCGCCTCGCCCGGGCGCGGGAGCACGTCGAGGCCCGCATCGCCGCCGACGCCGAGGTGCTCGACCACGTCGCGGCCGGCATCGACGCCGAGACCGATCCCGAGGTCCGCCGGGCCTCCGGCGACCTCGTCGACACGCTGCGCCGCATCCGTCAGGTGCACCTCGACCTGGCCGAGCGGGTCGGCGACGCGCGGACGATCTTCCTGCAGGCCCAGCTGCAGCAAGTGTTCGCCCGGCGGGTACACCTGCGGCTGCTCAACGTCGAACAGGAGCTGCTGCACCCCGTCCTGCGGCTGCCGCAGGAGGAGGCGACGGCGGTGGCCGAGGCGTTCGGGGACCGGGTGCTCGGGCTGCGCATCCCCCGGCTGCTGCAGCTGGACAACCTCGTCGACGTGCTGCTGGCCCCGCCGCGGCTGGCCGGGCCCGGCGAGGAGGAGACCGAGGAGCCCGGCGACACCGACGGAGCCGACCTCCAGTCCTATCCGCCCGCGGTCGTGGCCGAGGCCACGCGCATCCTGCGGCGGGCCGAGCGGGGCCCGGTCCGGCTGACGGACCTGCTCGGCGCCGCCGGGGACGACGAGACCCGGGAGCTGGTGCTGCTCTCGGCGCTGTGGTCGTACGCGCCCGACGTCGTCGACCCGGAGGAGCAGCGCGGTGCCGACCTCACCGCGCTGGTCGCCGAGCGGACCGGGGCGCGCATCGAGCATCCGCTGGTCTGGGGCGACGAGCTGCTGGTGACGTACGTGGACGAGGAGCAGGAAGCGTGACAGTGCCGATCGAGGACGTCCGGGCCGCGGCCGAGCTGGTCGCCCTGGGGCTGCGCACGGGTGCCCGCCCGAGCGACGGCAACCCGTACGGGCGGCTGCTGGAGCGGTACCGCGCCCACACCCTGTTCCGCGACACCGTCGACACGCTCGCGAGCGGGCTCGGGCTGGTCGTGCTCGGCGCGCCGCCGCGGACCGGGCTCGTGCTGAGCACCCAGCCGGGCAGCGTCTTCGCGGTGCGGATGGGCGACCTGCGCAGCACGGGCATGTCCCCGGACGAGAAGCTGATCGCGGGCCTCATCGTGCTGGGCGTGGCCGCCTACGCGTTCCCGCAGGAGGTGGATCTGGACAGTACCGAGGTCAAGACGGTCGAGGTGGCCGCGCTGGACAAGTTCGTCCGGGACACGATCGACCGGGTCCTGGCCATCCCCGGCGAGCCGGACACGGTCGACGGGCAGGCGCGGCTGGCGGCCGAGCTCTACCGGCGCACGGCCGCGTTCCGGCCCAAGGACCGCCAGCCCGGGCCGGCCAAGGGCTGCACGCAGTTCGCCGTGGCCGAGGTGCTGGGCTGGCTCGTCGAGCGGGGCGCGGCGCGGCCGATGCCGCAGCTCGGCCCGGCCACGTATCAGCTCACCGACCGCTTCCGGCTGCTCGTCGCCGACGTCGCCGGCGGCGAGGCGCTGGAGGCGATGCGGGCGGTGCGGCGCTGATGGCGGCCCCCGCGCGGCTCTGGCAGATCCGGCGCATCTACCTCGACCGGATCGGCTCGCCCGCCGCCCGGTTCCGGGAGGTGTGGCTGGACCTGACCGGCCGGGACGGTACACCGCTGGACACCATCCTGTGGATGCGCAACGGCGGCGGCAAGTCCACGCTGATCGCCCTGCTGTGCGCCCTGATCCGCCCCGACCGGCGCGACTTCCTGGCCACCGCCACCACCGGCCGGCACCTGGAGGACTGCGTCCTGGGCGCCGACACCGCGCACGTCGTCGTCGAGTGGATCGACCCCACCGGGCGGCGGCTGGTCACCGGCGGCGTCTACGAGTGGGCCGACCGCGCGCAGCCCGCCGACCCCAACGCGGCCCACGAGCGGCTGCGGCAGAGCTGGTACGCGTTCACGCCCACCGCCGGCGTGGAGCTTGCGACGCTGCCGTACGACTCGGCCGACCTGCGCGAGCTCGTCCGGACGGTCGAGGCGCTGCCGCCCGAGACCGAGCCGGTCGTCACCGCCAAGCAGGAGCGCTGGGCGCAGGCGCTGCAGGACCGCGGCCTCGACCCGGGCCTGTTCACCGCCATCCTGAAGATCAACGCCACCGAGGGCGGGATCGAGCACCACTTCAAGTTCCGCACGGCGGACGAGTTCGTGCAGTACCTCCTCACCCTGGTCACCGAGCCGACCTCGGCCGGGAAGGTCGCCGCGATCCTGCGCACCACCCGCGACCGCCTCGCCCGCCAGCCGCGGCTGCGGGCCGAGGTCGCGTTCTGCGACGAGGCCGCGGGCCTGCTGAGCGACCTCGCCGCCGCCCGGGACTCCCTCGCCGCCGCGGAGACCGCCGCGCGCTCGGCCCGGGGCGAGGCCGCCGAGCTGGCGGGCGCGCTGGGCGCCGCGGTGCGGACCGCCGCGGCGGCGGCCGGGAGCACGACGCCCTCGCCGCCGAGGCGCTTCAAGGTGTACTGCATGCCGCCGCCGAGTCCGAGACCCTCGACGCGCACGCCCGGCACTACCGCCGCCGCGCCGCCGAGCTCGCCCACGCCGACGCCGAGGCGGCGAACCGCATGGCCGGCGAACTGGTCGGCGAGCGCCGCCACGCGCACCGGTCCTGGCAGCTCGTCCCGGCCCTGACCCGGCACCTGGAGCAGGGGCGGCGGCTGGAGGTCGCCCGCCGGCAGCAGGAGCAGGCCGAGGCCGGCGCGGCCCCGCTGCGCCGCGACCGGGCGGCCGCCGCGGCCGTCCTGCTGGCGGTGCTGCGGACCGCCGGCGCGGAGCTTGCGGGGCGGGTCGAGACCCTGCGGGCCGAGGCGCTCGCCGCCCGCGAGCGCCAGTCCACGGCCCGCGCGCTGGCCGACTCGCTGCGGGGCCGCCTGGGCAGCCTCGACGCCCAGCAGCGCACCCTCGACGCGCAGCTGGCCGCCTTCGACCGCGACCTCGCGGCCGCCGCCGAGCACCTTGACGGGGACCTGGAGGGCTCACTGGCCGCGGCTCGTTCCGCGGAGGCGCACGCGGCCGATCGGCTGGAGCACGAGCTGCCCGCCGATGCGGCGCGGCTCGCGCAGGACCGGGCGGCGTACGAGCGCGACCGGGCCGCCGCGCAGACGGACATCACGGAGCTGTCCCGGGACAAGGCCGTCCTGGACGCCGAGCGCGGGCCGTTGCTGGCCGAGATCGACGCGCTGGGCAGCGACCCCCGGCTGACGGCCCTCGCCGAGCAGGACCGCGTCGACCCGATCGCCGCCCGGCGGGTCCTCGCCGACCTGCTCACCGAGGCGGTCATCACCGCCGACCGGCACCGCATCCAGCTGGCGGTCGCCGATGCCGAGGACGACCGGGCGGTGCAGGCCCTCGCCTCCGCCCGCGGCCTCCTGCCGGCCGCGCTGGACCTGGCGCGGGCGGCGGACGTGCTGGCCGCGGCCCGGATTCCGGCGACGACGGGATGGCATTTTCTCGCGGATTCAGTACCGCCATCCGCCTGGCCTTCCGCCATCGCCACGGCCCCGCACCTGGTGGGCGGGTTGCTCGTGCATGACCCGGCCGATCTGGACCGGGCCCGCACCGAGCTCCTCGCCGCCGACCTGTATCCGACCTCGGCTCTCCAGGTCGCTCCTGCGTCGGCCCTCGCCAACATTTCCGATTCCTCGGAGATTCCGGGATTTGTGGTACCTCCGGCGGCGGCGATGTACGACCGGACCGCCGCGTTCGCGGAGGCCGGCCGTCGCGGCGCGGACCGGGCCGAGCGCGACCGTCGCATCCACGACCTGCTGGAGACCCGCGACGGCGACATGCGCCTCAAGACCCGGCTGCTCGACCTGGCCGACCGCTGCCCGCCCGGCCACCGCGAGCACCTCGACGCCGAGCACGAGCGCCTCGCTCTTGGGCTGGCCGCGGCCGGCGACCGGCTCGCCGAGCTGCAGGAGGACCGCATCCGCCTGGACGAGCGGGCCGCGGTGCTGGAGCGCAGCCGCCGCGACCTGGCCGAGCACCGCCGCCGCCTCACCATCCGCATCGCCGCCCTGGCCGACCTGACCCGCCGCGCCCCCGACGCCGACCGCATGCGCCGGGAGCGGGCCGAGCTGCCGGCGCTGCGGGCGAGCCTGCAGGAGCAGCTGACGGCCGCCGAGGACCAGGAGCGAACGGCCGCGGCCGCCGTGGTCGGCCTCGACGCCGACGCGCAGCGGGCCGCGCAGACGATCCGGGAGTACCACCTGCGCGGCGAGGAGCTGCAGCGCATCGCGTCCCCGTTCGACGGCGGCGCCCTGCCGAGCCTGGCCGAGGCCACGAACGCGTACCAGGCCGCCAACGACGCCTATCTGCGCCAGACCTCGGGCTCGGCCCTGGAGGCGACGATCGCCGAGATCACCAGCCGCCTGGCCGCCCTCGACGAGGAGATCCAGCAGTTCGCCGCGGCCGAGCGGTCCACGGCCCAGACACTGCTGGAGTCGGTCGATCCCGCGGACGTCCGCCGATCGATCGACCAGGCCGAGCAGGCGTTCCTGTCCGCCCAGCGCGACGCGACCCTGGCCGGCGCCGCCCTGGCGGAGGCCGCTCGCGCCGTGTCCGCGCTGCCGGTCACATCGCTGGACCTCGCGGTCTCGTCGTTCGAGGAGGCGACCCGCCTCGCCGAGGAGAGCGAGCGCCGGCTCGAGACCGTCCGGGCCGGCGAGCGAGCGGCCCGCGACCGCGCCGCGGCCGCCGAGTCCCGGGCCGAGTCGTCCCGCCGCCGCGCCGGCGACCTGCAGCAGCTGGTCACGGACCTGACCGACGACGACACGGTCGCGGCGGCCGACGCCGCCCCCTTCGCCGGCGACGTGGAGTCCGCCCGCGACCTGACCCGCGGCGCCCGCCGGGCCCTGCAGGCGGCGGACCGCGCGGTGTCCTCGGCCCGCACCCGCCTGAACAACGAGGCGCACCGGATCGACCGCTGGGCCGCCGAGGACCGCTTCGCCACGGTGAGCCCCGAGGTCCGCGACCGCTTCCGCACCAACCAGGTCGACCTGGCCGCCGTCGAACTCCTGGCCGAGCAGCTGCGGACCTATCGCCTGGGCCTGGCCGGCGAGCTGGAGGCGGTCGAGAAGGACAAGCACCTGGTGGTGACGGCGCTGTGCGCGGAGGTCCGCGAGGGCCTGAAAACCCTGCAGCGGGCCCAGCACCACGCCCAACTGCCCCCGGGCCTGGCCGACCACCTGCGCAACCGCCGCTTCCTGGACGTGGGCCCGCGCTCCAGTGTGGACACGAGCGACGCCACGCTGCGCAGCCGGGTCGAGCGCCTGGTCGACCGCCTGGTGGCGGGCAAGGACCCGATCCCGGACGGCCTGACCCTGTCCTGGGAGGCGGTCTCGGCGGTGGTGGGCCGAGGCAACTTCGTGGCCCGGGTCCTGAAGCCGTCCACGGAACTCACGGACGACCGCCAGCCGGTGGAGCTGATGAGCAAGTGGTCCGGCGGCGAAAAGGTGACCATCAGCCTGCTGCTGTTCTGCATGCTGGCCCGCCTGCGCGCGGCCAACCGCGGCGGCGACGTGCCCGGCCTGGGCGTCCTGCCGATGGACAACCCGCTGGGCACCGCGAACTACGTGGCCTTCCTGGACCTGCAACGCCGAGTGGCCGCGGCCAACGGCATCCAGCTGGTCTTCCTGTCGGGCCTCGGCGACATGCGAGCGGTGGGCCGCTTCCCCAACGTGGTGCGGATGCGCAACACCCACAACCGCGGCCGCAACTACGCGAGGGTCATGGAGCGCGAACTGAACGAGGACCAGATCCTGGAGAGCATCACCACGGCGAGGCTCACCTTCCCGATGCAGACCACCCTGCTGTAGCCCGTGGACCAGCCGTGGTGGTCATGGCTCGTTCGCTGAGTGCTCGGCCGCGTCTGGTGGATGGCGTCTGCGGCCGAGGACCGCGGCGGCGGGAACGGAAACGACCATGCTGGTGACGAAGATTCCGGCGAGTGCGCCGAGGATCGCCGGGTCGTTGTGGAAGGCGAGACCGACGGCGGTGAGCGCCGGGCCGACGTTGCGGGTGGCGGCGACGCCGCCCATGGTGGTGCGGCGAGGAACGGGGCCGGTGGCCAGGAGGGTTCCGACGACGCAGGTCGCGGCCGTGAGCACGATTCCGGCGAGGATCGTGCGGGAGCCGAGCAGGGCGGCGATCTGCTGCCAGTTACCGGCGAGCATGCCGGCGAGGACGGCGAGGAAGGTGGCGTTGGACAGCGCGGCGGTGCGCAGCTGCCAGCGGTCGGCGATTTCGGGCCGGGTGTGGCGAACCAGCAAACCGATGGCGAAGGGGACGAGCTGGAGCAGGGCCACGGTGCGGATGAGCGCGCCGACGTCGAGGGTGAAGCCTTCTGCGATGCCGGCAGCGCGGATCACGATGTTGGCGACGGGTGCGAAGCTGACGCTGCCGACGGCGGCGAGGAGGACCTGCATGGCGGCGCCAGTAGTGGCGTCGCCGTGTTGCATCGTGGCGAGCTTGGCGCCGAACGGTCCGCCCGGTGACGCCGCGACGAGTACCAGCGCGATGAACGCCGCGGCGTTCAGGTGGAGCAGGATGCCCAGCGCCCACGCGATCAACGGGACGAGACCGATGTTGACCAGCAGGGCGAGCAGGAGCAGCGGCACATCGGTGGCGACGGCTGTCAACGCGTTGACGGTGGAGCCGAGGCCGGCGGCGAACATGGTGGTGGTGATGAAGACGATCGTGACGACGTTGAGCAGCAGGAGCACGACATCCATGGCTAGCCGGGCAACTCGCCGAGCCACCGCAGAGCGCGCAGTCCGGGCATGAAGCCGTACTCGCCGCCGCGGGTGACGACGAACTGCGGTAGGCCGTGCAGGCGCCGCCGGACCGGTCGTTGCGGGATGGTGTAGTCATCCTGCTCGGACCGCTGGCCGGCGATCGGGTCGCGGGCGGCGCCGGCGCCGAAGAACACGCCGTTGTTGATCCACTCGGACTGCACGAACTCGAACTGCCGGCCCAGATGCGCGCCGACGAAGGCGAACATGATGCCGCGATCGGCGCCGTCATCGTCGAGGACGCCGTCGGGCAGGGGCGGGCCGTAGACGGTGCCGCGCCGAATCATCCGGTGCAACCGCGGTTCGCCGGCGACGTCGGCGTCGCGGGGATTCGCGCGCCGGATGTGGCTGCCGCCGGGCGTCACGTACCCGGTGGGGTCGTCGGCGTAGCCGAAGGCGTTGCGCCGGTACGGGTCGCCGCCGAGATCCGGGTCGTCGTTGTGCGGGCTGAGCGCGAGCGGGGTACCGCTGCGCCAGCGCCCCATGAATTTGGCGGCCAGCAGGGCCTGCTCGTCGGGCGTGGCGGCGTGTTCGGCGAGGTAACGACGAAATGCCGCGACGCGCTGATGGAGCTTGCGGAACGCGACGTAGCTGCCGTTGCGACCGAGGACCTCCGGCTGGACATGCTGGGTGCCGCCGAGCTCGTCGGGGTAGCCTACGACGAACTCGCCCGGTCGCAGGGGTGTTTCGAGGGGGTTGGAGCCAGGGATGCCGCTGCCCTCGACGGCAGGGTGGCTGATCCCGTCCCGGTAGCCGAACGGTTCGGTCTCGTCGGCTGTGGCGTGGCAGTCCTGCCGCCAGATCGCGGTCACGCCGGGTAGCGTCGCGTAGGCCGGGCGGGCGCGGTCGATCGCGGCGTCGAGCCGGTCGCTGTCCGGCGCGACCACGGTCAGCGCCAGATGCACGTCCGGCGAACCCAGCGGCGGTTCCCAGTGTTCGGGGGCGCTGTCGCCGGTGTCACCGAGCGCCGCGGCGCGGGCCGCCATGCCCTGCCGGAACTCCCACGCGAACGTGTCGAGCGACTGCCGCGGCACGCCGAGCGCGCGCAGCCCGTGGTAGGTGACCGCCACACTGACCGACGTGTCGCCCAAGGGATGTGCTGCATCCGCGGCCGACGTCACGACCTCGGCAGCGCGGCGCATGAGTTGGCGACCGTCGGCTTGGTCGTCGATGCGCAACAGCAGGTACGTCGCCGCGTAGGGTGTGGGCCGGGGGCTGAGCACTCCTCGCTGGATGTCGTGCAGGTCCAGCCGCGTGGTAGCCCGCGTCATGTCCGGCGCTGCGGGTCGGTGGCCAGGTTGTGCCAGAATCGGCGCAGGCTGTCGTCGGCGCCGAACAGCGTGCTGAAGATCGTCGAGTCGGCGACCAGGATGTCCGCGGCCCGCTGTCCGCCGGGCGGCATCCACAGCAGCGCGTTGAACTGGCTGTTGCCCGCCTCGACGAACGGGTGCGGCCGCGAGGTGTCGATGGGTTGACGGGCCAGCACCCGCACGACGCCGGGTTCGTCCGTCGTCACGGCGTAGTGCGGCAGATGCTGGTGGAAGTTGAAGCCGGTGACGCCCTCCAGCCAGCCCCGCTCGTCAAGGTCGGAGTCGATCGACAGTGGGGCGATGCCGCCATCGCCGCGGACCGCGGGCCGCAGTCCCCAGCGGTTCTCCACCGGCACGCCGAGCCCGGCCATGACGGAGCGGGTGTACCGGCCGAACCGCTGCTGGCGGGGCACCAGCGGATCGCCGTGATGGTGGTACTCGGCATCGCGTTGCTTCAGATCGTCCGTCGCGCCGACGTCGTGGTGCGGGCCGAGCACCAGCCGGGCCTCCGGCCGGGTCAGGAACTGCCGCAACGCTTCGATCTCGGCGTCGGTGGCCTCCTGGCCGGTCACCATGTGGTCGAGGCCGAACAGCAGCAGCACGTCAGTGTCGCCCAGCACGCGCTCGTCCAGCGGCGCGACGGCACCCGCCTGGTCGACGCGCTGATACACCGCGACCGGATGACCGGTCACCTCCAGCACGTACTGCTGGAACGGCTCCCAGGCCAGGAAGAACAGTTCCAGCGAGCCGGCGACGCCCTGCAGATACCGGCCCGGATCCGACCATTGCGGGTTCTCGTAGGCCGGCCACGCCGCCCGGCGGACCTCGGTCATTGTCGAGTACCGGTTGTCCAGCTCGGCCGGGTCGCGCCCGGCCTCGGCGGGGTAGCTCCAGGCCACGTAGACAGTCACCCGCCGACGTCCCGGTGTGGCCGGTCGGCGCTGGTGGCGCTGATTGTACGTGCGGGCGGTGCTCCACTGCTCCATAGACGGTCCCCGGCCCTACTGCAGCTGATCCAGCATGGCGGAAAAGGCGTTCTTGACCTGCAGCGCCCGCTTGATCTCGTCGGCCGTCACGTACGGGTACTCGCCGTACTCCATGAAGCTCGGGCACTGGTGTTCCCGCACGAACCTGACGAAGGCCTCCGGATTCGCGCGCCAGTCCTCCGGGAAGCCCTCAAGATTCTCGAACACCGTGGCCACGCCGGCCTTGATGAACAACGCGACGGCGTCCTCGGTGTACTTGTCGAAGTCGGTGTCGAAGATTCCCTGGTACATGAACCGGGTGTCGTTGTCGAACAGCACCCACCGCAGGTAATGCAACTTCAACGGCGCGAGCAGCCGCGGATCCACCTCCAGCGCCTTGGCCAGTGTCTGCCCATAGGCGCGCACCGCATCCGCGCGCCCCGGCTTGACCGTAGCGATGACCGTGAACCCGTAACACGCGGGCGTCCGCGGATAAACGGGCCCATACTTGCCCTGCGGAAGCTGACTGGTGTCCGCCGGTAGAACAACGGCCTCGGGCATGATCTGCATCCAGCACCCCTACGACGAACAGCCAAGACGGCAGCTTCGATACCGATCAACCATGCCGACGGTGAACCTGCCAAGTCCTCACCCCCTGCGGATGACGTCAGGGCCGCGTGTCACCGGCGAGCGCGCGCCAGGCGGCGTGGTCGTCCGGTAGCGCCTGCCGCAGCACGGCGACGCGGGCGCGATCGGCCCGCGAACCCCTCGCGTGCGTCCCCGTGCTCCGCTGACCAGTTCACCCGTATTCATCTCCCGTAACCGCCTCCGCAGCCGCGAACGCTGGGCGGGCCCCGTCCACGCGGCGTCCCGCCCCGAGAGCAGCGCCACGGCGCCCCAGGCGGTCGCCTCCGACCAGGCCCGCGCTCGCGACCCGCCCCGGCTCGCGATGTACCGGTCGACGGAGACGTCATCGATGACGCCACGGGCTGGGCTGCGCAACTCGCCACGCGCGGCGAGGTACTGCACCTGCCGCTTGCTGACCATCAGCGGAAACCGCCGCGTGGAGGTGTCCGTTTCGGGGTGCTATGCCGGGATGCGGTGGGTCTCCAGGTGGGACATCACGGCCTGGTTGGCCTCCCAGCCGTCGGGGAATTTCACCAGCTCGTTGAGGTACATCCGGCCCGTTGACGGGTGGGCGTCCAGCAACTCCGTGATGCCCGCTCTCGCCACCGCGATGCAGGCGTGGCGGTGTCTCGATGTCAGCACGCACAGGCGGCCGGATTCCAGGTGGAAGGCCGTGGCGTCGCGGCGGCCGGACAGGGGGTGCCACACGATTGTGACGTCGTACTCGCGGCCCTGCAGGCGGTTCGCCGTGTCCACGGTGATCGTGGAGTCGGGGGAGAGGAAGCGGCGGACCGCGGCGGCCTGGTCGCGGTGGGCGGTGCCGATCGCGATGCGGTCCGCGGAAACCGGGGCGCCGGCCGGGGACTTCTCCGAGACCGCCACCGCGCCGCGCTCCAGCAGGCGGATGGCCAGCGACGCGCAGGCCTGCGCCACCTCGGCGTCGGTGCGCATGCTGTGCCGGGCCGGGAGCTCGTGCAGGGCCCAGCCCGTGTCCGCGGCCGTCTCCAGGGTACTGTCCAAAGGGGACGATCCGAAGGCCTTGGTGGCGAACGACATCGAGCGCTCGTGCAGCCCGGTGCCGGACGTGAAGCCGGTGAACGGGTAGAACGCCTCCGACACGACCGGGGCCGCCGTGGCGGGCAGGCGCCAGGAGACCGGGAGGCGGTGGACGGGGACCTCGTTGTGGCGCAGCAGGACCGCGACCGCGCTGAGTTGCGGATCCCAGGACAGGCCCGCCCAGCGCTCCGTCTCCACGGTCGAGAACGGGTCCAGTTGGCCGGGGTCGCCGACGAAGAGGGTGCGCTCGAAGCGGCCGGCGACCTGCAGAAGAGCATCGGAGCGCATCTGGTACGCCTCGTCGACGATCGCCCAAGGCCAGGCGCCCTGGGTCAGCGTCGACCACTTGGCCGCGGTGCCGACCGTGACCGCACAGCCGGCCAGGCCCGCCACCGCGTTGTCCACGGTGACGTTGTTGTGCGCGGCGATGCGGGGCACCGGGACGTACCCCTGCGCGGAGAGACGGCCGATCGCCAGGCCGGGCTCGGCGCGGGCCAGCGCGGCGATCAGGTCGTCGACCTGCTCGTTGGTCTGCGCCACGATCGCCAGCGGCTCGCCGGTCCCGGCGATGTGCCGGGCCGCGCGAACGACCAATGTGGACTTTCCCGCGCCCGGCGGGGAGTCGACGACCACGCCGGGCGCGTCGGCGAACTGCAGGTCCCGCAGCACTGCGGGCAGCACGTCGGTCATGACCAGGCCTCCACCGCGTCCTCCTCGGTCGGTTCCGGCGGCGGGGGCGGGCCGCCGTGCGTCCACGGGGTGTCCTCGACCGCCGGGAAGTTGCCGCCCGGCTGGAAACCCGCGGACACGGTGCTGTACGTGACCCGCTCGCCGAACTCGGGAACGCTGCCCGGGGCCGGGGTCAGCGCGCGGCCCATGCCGCCGGTAAGCTCCAGCCGGACGTCCAGCCCACCGTCCACTTCGGACACCGTCAGGATTCGGGCGGTCTGGGTGCGGCGGGCCGGCGATCGCAGCTCGGCGCCGACAGTCAGGCGCAACGGATCCGAGGTGCGGACCGTCACATGTGGACGGAGCTTGCGGCGCGGGCCCGTGGCGTCGAGACGGTCCGCCTCGGCGGCGACGACCTCGCCCGCGAACGCCTCGCCGGCCAGCCGGAACTCGGCCATCACGAGCGGGTCGTCAAGGGCGCGCTGAGCGTCGTACTGCGCCTGCGCCCGCTCCAGCCGGTTGAGGCGCTTGGCCGCGGCGACCGCGCTGTCCCGCCGGGCCTGCGGCAGCGATCCCGGCTCCTGCACATACGTGGCGAAGTTCGTGTACGCGTCGCGGTCGTCGGCCCAGCGCTCCAGCACGCTCGCGCCCGGCGGCAGCGTGCGCAGCAGCGAAACGGCCCGCCACATCAGCCGCCAGGTCGGCTCCAACTGGCCGCGCAGGACCGACTCCAGGCGCTCCCGGGCGGCCCGGCGGGCGACGGAGTCGGCGTCGGTCTTGGCGTATCGCTCGATCGCCGGCGCCAGGCTGCCCGCGTCGAAGGCCGGGTCGGTGGCCGGGCCGGCCGGCGGCCAGATGTCGGGGTCCTCGGCGTCCAGCGCCGCCTCGAACGGGGAGCGGTCGTCCTGCGGGTCCAGCCAGGCCAGGACGGCGGCCAGGTTCGCGTCCTCGACGGCGCTCTGGCCGGTCGCCCAGTGCTGGGTGAGCGTCGAGGTCATCGCCAGCATCAGCGCCGAGCCCGGGTGCTCTGCGCGCTCGGCGAAGAACGTCAGCCACTTGCCGAGCAGGGGGACGACGGGCTTGACGGCGTATTCTCCGTACGTGCGCCGAAGTCGGGTCGAGCGGCCGAAGAGCCGCACGAACTCGACGCCGCCCGGGTTGGGCACGAGCAGCTGCGGCGCGTCGGTGAAGCGGCGCCGGCCCTTGACGTCCTCCTGATGGCGCGCGAATCCGTCCACATAGGACACGACGAGGCGGCCGAGCTCGGCGGCGAACTGGAAGCGCTGGTCGCGGTTGCGGGGCTGGGGCACAATCAGCAGGCGCGGCCGGTCCGGGTCGTCGCCGGCCAGCGCGGCGAGCGGGGCGTTCGCCTCACCGGCGAGCGTCAGCGGTATGAACACGAGCGGCCGCTGCGCGACGTGCGTGTGACGGACCGTGGTGATCGGCTGGGCGGCCTCGTGCCGCACGGCAAGCGCCCGCGCGAGTGCGGTCAACGAACTCATGCCAGCACTCGCAGGGACTCCTCGCGCAGGCGGAGCGCGGCTCGCAGTACCGATGCGGCCTCCTGCTGGTCCGGCGACGGGGCGAGCTCGCCCGCCGCGAGGCGCAGCGCGGTCTCGACCGACTCCACGCCGCCGAGCTCCTCGCGCACCGACTTGCCCAGCGCGTGCGTGCTGCCGAGGGCCTCGGCGCGGCAGAAGTACGACATCTCGCACATCGACAGGCACTCGGGTGAGTAGCGCGCGGGGATGTTCTCGATCGCGGTGCACAGCTCGCCGATCGGGCGTGTGGGGCGGCCGTCGCGGTCGGGGGCGAGGTCGAACGTCAGGTCGTCGTCGAGCGGATCGAGCAGCTCGTCGATGCGGGTCATCCGGCGCAGCTGGCGCTCCAGCACGGTCAGCTGCCGGCGTACGTCGAGCTTCGTGGCGACCGCGTGGTTGGAGAAGTTCTCGGGGCAGACCAGCACCACGTCGTGCGAGACGTTCTCCGGGTCGTGGCCGAGGTCTTCGAGCAGGCGGCGCAGCGCCACGACGTACACCGCGGACTGCACGGCCGCCGAGGCCACCTTCCCGCCGTCGGCCTGCCCGTCGATCACGGCGAAGGACTTGATCGCGATGACGTAGAACTTGCCTTCGTACTGCAGCGCGATGAGGTCCGGCTCCAGGAACACCTGCCGGCCGCCGACCGGCAGCTTCAGCAGGGGGTGGTCGAAGAGCGTGCCGAAGTCCGCGGTGCCGGCGGCGGCCGCCCCGAGCACCTGGCGCGCCAGCTGGTGGCGGACCTCCTGGGTGTCGTTGCCGCCCGCGTCTTCCAGGTCTTGGTACGCCACCTCGGGGATCTCCAGCCGGAGGACCTCGCG
Organism: Dactylosporangium sp. CA-233914; assembly: GCF_050942935.1. Taxonomy (NCBI): domain Bacteria; kingdom Bacillati; phylum Actinomycetota; class Actinomycetes; order Micromonosporales; family Micromonosporaceae; genus Dactylosporangium; species Dactylosporangium sp. CA-233914. Next base: position 670,585 of record NZ_CP192030.1, read on the forward strand.
CAGCAGGCGCAGCAGCTCGGCGCAGCCGTTGGCCTTGACCTGCGCGACGAACGCCTGCGTGCGGGTGATGGCGAACGGGGACTGACCGTACGGCGGGGCGAACCCGGCCCGGGCGGCGACGGCCCGCTTGTCGACGCCGCCGGCGTCCATGACCGCGCGGCGGGCGCAGCCGGGGTTGGTGGTGAGCGCGGCGATCGTCCGGGCGTTGTGGGCCTTGGGCGGTACGGGTCCCCGCAGCTCGGCGAGCCGTTCCTCGGTGCTGTTCACGGGCTTTCCTTCGCGGTGGATTTACGTGCCGGTGTTGGGCACCGCCTTGAGGTTGACGCCGAAGAGCTGGTCGGCGTCGTCGAGTTGCGCGCGGGCCCGGGCGGCGGCCGCTTCGCGGTGCGACCGGTCGACCGGCTGGTGCGTCTGCAGTTCGGCCTCGGCGGCGCGCTTGACGGCCTCCGGCTTGGCCGAGCCGATGCCGTCCGCGGCGCCGGGGATGTTCTCCGCGAACAGCCACAGTAGGCGTGCGGTCGCCCGGTCGGTATCGGGAAGGCGGTCGACGTGTTCCGCGATTCTGACCGCGGCGGTGAGAAAGTCGACCCGGGGGCTGAGCGCCCCGATGATGCGCTGCTCCAGCGGCCAGGTCGAGACCGCGAGCAGGCCGCGCACGGGCGCGAAGCGGTCGGCGGCCAGCGCCGCGCAGAGGTAGTAGGGGCGGGCGAAGGGTGCGGGCCGGAACGAGCGCTCCTCGTCGCGGCGCAGGCTGGTGAGCTTGGCGCTGTTGACTTCGCCGCCGAAGCAGGCGTTGTAGACCTGCGCGATGAGCCGCGGCGCGGCCGGGACGGTGAGCAGGGTGAGCGCCCCGTGCACCTGCTCGCGCAGCGGCAGCAGCGAGGACGGCTCCCGTGGCGCCGGAACCTGCGGCGGCGCCAGTTCCTGCAGCGCGGCCTCCCAGGCCTCGTCGAGCGCCTTCTGCTGGGCCCGCAGAACCCGTACGCGCGGCCAGTCCCCGGCGGCCGTGGCCTGCCGCACCTCGGCGCGCAGGGCGGCCAGCCGCTGCTCGATCTCCTCGGCACTGTCCGGCATGCCTCGACCGTACGCCGTCCAGTAATTTCCAGCAATCCCCACGTGCGCCCATGAACGGCGTTGCATGGCTCCGCTATTCTCCAGTAAATTCCGCTAATCGCCAGGTGTCTGTTTTCCCCCTCACGCGAGTCTCCCCCTCACGCGAAAGGCCGGTCGCGACCATGACCGAGACTTCCCTACTAGAGCTGATCCTGGACGGTCCCTCACTGGCGCTGGCCCAGCGGCGCCTCGCCGAGCGCATCGAGCCCCTGGAGGCGGCCGTGCGCCGGGCCCTGGACGAGCCAGGCCCGCATCCGTCCCTCCCGGCCCAGGCCGAGGAGCTGGCCGAGCTCAAGTCGGCCCGCGCCTGGCTGAGACACGCTGGGGAGGCGCTGCGATGACGACGGCCCTGGATGCGGTACTGCGCGGCCTGCGCTCGTCGGGCCTGCATGCGGTGACCCTGACCGATATCCCGGGCGGCGGCGAGATCGTGATCGTCGCTGTACTGCCCGCGGACGTCCTAACGGCCCCAACGGGGTGGCCGGAGCTGAGCGAGCGCGGGCGCACGGTGGCCCGTCACGTGCGCAAGGGCCTGACCAACCAGCAGATCGCGACGCGGATGGGTATCAGCAAGCACACGGTGAACTACCACCTGCGCCGGATCTACCAGAAGCTCGGCATCGCCTCCCGCGTCGAGCTCGCCACCTACGAGATCCCGGAATGACTCGGACGAAGGGACGACTGTGTCCGGCCGACCGTCCCGCGTACGGTCGGTACCTGCGAGAACGGGGGTCCGGCGGCAGGCTCATCGCCCGCGCCGCTGGGTCACCCCCCGCTTCCCGCCCCCTTCGCGGCCTCCTCGGCGGCGTCTTCGCGGATGAAGTGGCCCTCCTCAGCCTCGTAAACACACGAGATGTTCTGCGTAGCGAGAAGATCGATCAGGTCCTGCTCCGGCCGCGAAGGAAGCAGGACCGCGCGCGACCGAGGCGCGACGAACCGGCCGTAGTCGCAGAGCTGGCCGATCGCGAGCCGGATGTGCTCGCGGCGGGACGAGGCCTTGGCCTCCAGCAGTTCCTCGACGTCCTCGACGTACACGTCCGTGAAGAACGTGTCGAGCCGGCCCGGCAGGGTGATCTCGTTGCGGACCGCGCGCAAGCCGTGGCGCTCGAGGTAGGCCTTGTACCGCTCGACGAGGCCGGCCTCGCGGCGGACCGCGGTCACGGACTCGCCCGGGCGGCGCTCGAACGTGACCGTCCGATTGCGCTCCAGCGGGATCACCCGCATGACCGTCTCGCGACCAGCGCCGGCCGGGATGTGCCGGTCGGGAGCTACCGAGTTGGCACGGAACAGCGGCGGTCCGAGGATCGGCCAGCCCTTCTGCACGGCCGAGTGCCGGATCGCGCGAAGCGCGTCCTCGGCGATGTCGGCCGCGCGGATCGGGCCGAGGTCCTCCTCCGTCTCTGGGTCCAGATTCACCCGGTACGGGTACTGGTCGTCCCGCCACACCTGGCGCACGTGATCCTCGTGCAGCGGCGCGGCCAGAAGCCGGCACGTCACCGTTTGGATGGTCGCGCCGGTCCAAGCGCCGAAGTCCTCGGGCCGGGTCCGCGGCCAGCCGGACGGCACCGGGGGCGCGGCCCGGATGCCACGCACGAAGATGAGCCAGGTCGACTCGGTCAGGTCGGGTTCGCTGAGCCAGGCCCGGGCCTCGTCGACCTTCTGTCCACCGTTGGCGAACGTCTTCCAGCCCCAGATGTGCCCGGCCATGCCGACCGCGAAGTTCTCGTCGGCGCGGTCACCAACGTAGATGTATGCCTGCCGGGTCACCGCTCGCTCCGTTCGGCCTGGTCAGTGAGCGTCGGGAAGCGGGTGGCGTTGAATGCCATCTTGTCGGCGACCGCCGTGGCCACGTCGACGCCGGCGGTGTCGGCGAAGCGGAGCAGATAGATCATCACGTCGGCGACCTCCTCCGCGATCCGCGCGGCCGGCGGTGGCTCCGGTGGGTCCCACTGATACAGCTCGGCCAGCTCGCCCACTTCGCCGACCAGGGCCAGCAGTAGGTTGCGCGGCGTGTGGTACTGGGGCCAGTCCCGCTCCTGCGCGAAGTGCCGCAGTTCCCGCTGTACCCGGGCGGGCCACTCATCGACCGATGGCGTCGTCACCGGGCTCACGCCATCACGCGGGCGCGGCCCGTGATCGGACGGCCCTATGGCCCTTTGTGGCCGGGGTGGAGATAACTGCACCCCGGCCGGGCATTCAGGGTCAGTCCGTCCGGGCGCGGTAGTTCATGCCGTCGATGCATGCCACAGGACATCAAGGCCGTCACGTCCCGGAAGTTTCTGACTTATAGGGATTTGTCAAAATTGTCGAAGATTATGGCTAGTGTTGGCCTTGACCTGGGGGCGATTCCGCTCTTCCCGTGGGGGATCGTGGCGCTGCTGTTCGTGGTGGCTGGCAAATCGGACATGTCCTGGTTCTTGGCCGCGTACCTTCCTGCTCCCTGGAGCCTTCCTGCTGCTGGGTATGACGCTGTACGCAAGCGCCTTCTGGGCCCTTCGAAAGCGGCCAGAACCTGACCGCATCCCCGCCTAACGTTCCCGGCATCAGCTTCTTCTTCCGAAGGATGGGTGCACGATGACCGTTCAGACCCTCACCGGCGAGCGCGCCGACCTGCTGGAGTCCCTGGGCATGGCGCGTTACTTCCTGAAGTACACGGTCCGCGATCTGACCGACGAGCAGGCGGCGGCGCGCCCGACGGTGAGTGAGCTGACCTTGGGCGGCCTGATCAAGCACGTGGGTGAGATCGAGCGGCAGTGGGCGCGGTTCGTCACTGACGGCCCGTCGGCGGTGGCGATGCCCGAGGACGAGGCGGGCTTCGAGGCCTGGGCGAACGGGTTCCGCATGCTCCCGGGTGAGACGCTGGCCTCGATCATCGCGCGGTACGACGAGATCGCGTCCGAGACCGACGAGCTCATCCGCACCTGGCCCGACCTCGACGCCAGCCACGAACTGCCGCCCGCCCCGTGGTTCCGCCCGGGCGCGCGCAGAAGTGCCCGCCGGGTCTTCACCCACATCATCGCCGAGACCGCCCAGCACGCGGGCCACGCCGACATCCTGCGCGAGTCCATCGACGGCCAGAAGTCCATGGGCTGACGGGTTCATTCGATCGCCAGGGCGCCTGCACGTGCATGCACACGTGCAGGCGCGCTTGCGTCTGGCGTTGGGGAACCGGCACGATACGGCGCGTGATAAGACTCGCGATCGCCGCCGGCTCGGTGCTCCGGTGAGCGCGCAAACCCTCCTGGCCGCCCAGCCCCGGGCCGTCCGGGAGATCGTGGGCCGGCTGCTGCGCGAGTTCCGCGAGGCGAAGCGCATCAGCCGGGCGGATGCCGCCCTGCACCTCGGCGGCTCGGAATCGAAGATCAGCCGGATCGAGCTCGGCGACGTGAAGGTCAAAGAGGACGACCTGGGCCGCCTGCTCACGCTGTACGGGGTTCGGCCCCTTGCGGAGTGGCGGGCCTTGCTGGATCTGGTGCGGCGGGACAACGAGCCGCAGTGGTGGCACGAGTACCGCGACGTGCTCACCGACTGGCTCTGCTCGTACCTGCTGCTGGAGTCCGCCGCCGAGACCATCCGCACCTACGAGGTGCAGTTCATCCCCGGCCTGCTGCAGACCCGGGCCTACGCCGAGGCCGTGACGCGCCTGCGCTTCGGCAACGAGGCCGAGGTCCAGCGCCGCGTCAACGTGCGGATGCGCCGCCAGCGCATGCTGCACCAGCCGGGCTCGCCGCGCCTGTGGGCGGTCGTCGACGAGGCCGCACTGCGCAAGCAGGTCGGCGGCCCGCAGATCATGCGCGAGCAGTTGGAGTCGCTCATCCGGGCCGGCCGCCGTCGCGACGCGCTCATCCAGGTCCTGCCCTTCGGCGCCGGCGGCCGTGCGGGCGCCGGCAACTCGTTCTCGATCCTGCGCCTGCGCAGCCAGCACCTGCTCGACGTCGTCTACCTGGAGCAGATCGACAGCGCCCTGTTCTTCGCCGACCAGGGCCAGTCCGACCCGTACCTCGAGGAGATGACACGCATCGGCGTGGCCGCCAAGCCCCCGGAAGAGACCGAGGCGTTCATCAAGACCATCCTGCGGGAGCGGGATTCGGCACCATGACGGTCGCTCACAATGAGTGGCGTTGGTCGTTGCAGAGTGCAACAATAGTCCTGCGCACCGACTCCGGTGAGGAGGGCATCATGGACCGCGACGAGTTGGTTGCCAAGGAAACCCCGCCCGAGCGCCCCGAGCCGGACCGCAGCTGTCCACCGCCGCTCGACCCCATGCCCCGCTTCCGCCGCCACCGCCGCGCCGAGCACCCCGAGGACGCCGCCCACCGGTAGCGGCGGGCGGCGCCTGCCGGCGGGTCAGAACTGCGAGTTCACGCTGACCAGGAAGCCGGTGTCGACCGGCGTCCCGGCGTTGGTGAAGCAGTTGACGTCACGCACCACGGTGTCCGGCGGGAAGTGGAACCACGGCGTGTTCATCGTGCAGAAGTCCGAGTTGCTGCCGGCTGCGGTGACCTGGACCGTGTCCGGGGTGACGGCCAGGTTCGGGAACTTCAGCAGGAACAGCCCGATGCCCGCCGACGCCAGCCCGTTCGTGCCCGGTCCCGTCACGGAGTTGAAGTTGGTCGAGACCGGCCCCAGAGGCGGGGCGTACCACAGATAGCCGAAGTACTTCGGCGGGATCTTCGCCCCGTAGAGCGAGGTCTGGTACTGGTACGTCAGCGTGAACCGCGTGTTGACCGGCGCGCCGGTGGCGTCGAAGCAGCCCACGTAGACCAGCTGCCCGCTCGCGCCCGAACTCCACTTGAGAACCTTGCACCGGGCCGGGGTCGTCGCAACCGCGGTCGCCTGCAGGCTGCCGTCGATCGGCCCCGGAGTGGCCAGCCCCGGCATCTTCACGGCCCACACGCCCACGGCCATCGGTGAGACCGAGTTGACGGCGCCGGCGGAGTTGAACTGGCTCACCAGGGCGCCGGTCGGCTGCGCGTCGACGTAGCCGAAGTGCCCGGAGATGGCCGCGTTGGGCGGCGAGCTGCTCTCGAAGAACGCGGTGAACGGGGTGAAGTCGGGGGTGCCGCCGGCCTTGTAGCAGTCGACGTACACGACCTCGTCGGAGCCGACCGGCCCCCACGAGTTGGCCTGGCACCAGTGCGGGACGGTGTTGATCGCGGTCGTGTGCACCACGCCCCGAGCGGCGGCGGCGCCCGGGAAGGTGATGCGGTACCGCCCGGGTGGCCCGGTCACGACGGTCGTCGCGGACGGGGTGGTGCCGGTCGGAACGGTGGCGGAGCCGTTCCACAGCACGAAGGCGAACTTGTCGGGCATGGCCGCGCTGGCGGGCGCGGTCCAGGCCACGGCGCCGGCGGCGAGCGCCATCAGGAGAGTGGCCCCACGGGCCCACATTCTCGTCATGGGCTTTATAGAAGCATGCCAATGTATCACTTGGTGTCGGATCTACTACAGGGCGCGGTCGACGGTGACCCGACCGGCTGAAAGCGCTGCCCGTTCGGTGATCTCATACCGGCTCGGGAATCACTACGTTGCCTCGCATGGTGACGTTTGGCGCGCAGCCCAGGAAGAACCATCGCCCGCTGCTCATCGGTCTCGGCTCGGCCCTCGCCGGGCTATGCGTGCTCTGCGCGTGCGTCGGGTTCTTCGCGCCGAAGGACCACGAGGGCGAGGACCGGAACCGGGAGCGCCCCGCCGCCCCGTCGGCCGTTACGTCGGCCGCCGCCCCCACGTCCGCGGCCACCACGCGTGCGGCCACGACGACCGCGCCGCCGGTGGTCGTGGTGACGACCACGACCGAACCGCCGCCACCCCCGCCCGTCGTGGTCGAGACGACGACCGAGGACGAGCCCGAGGACGTGTACTACAAGAACTGCACGGAGGCCCGCAACGCCGGCGCCGCGCCCCTGTACCGGGGCGAGCCGGGCTACCGCGCGGCCCTGGACCGAGACGGTGACGGCGTGGCCTGCGAGCGCTGATGCGCGCGACGCGTCACCGGGGAGCGCACGAGCTGCTGAGTCGCGGCGTGCGTCCGGCGGCTCAGGGCAGCGTGTCGAGGGCCGAGGTCGGCAGCGCGATCCAGCCCTCGACCCGCGCCACCGCCAGCTGCCCGGGGCTGGGCCGCGCGGTGAGCCCGAGCGCGGCGGCCCGCGCCGTGAGGGCCGCGATCACCGCGTCGAACGCGTCGTGGCTGGCCCGCATCAGCAGCTCGTGCGCTCCCAGCTCGAGCCACGGCCGGGTGGCGGCCACGAGGGCGTCGACGGGAACGCCCTTCTTCCCCTTGTACCCCCGATGCGTCAACCCCCACCGGTGGAGCGACGCCGCCGGATAGGCCTCGACGACCCGCCCGGAGCCGCTGCGGTCCACGTCCGCCCCGCCGGAGGCGATCATCGCCAGCAGCGCCGCGCACCGCATCGCGGCGTGGGCCAGCCGGTCCGCGGACACGCTGAGCGGGACCAGCCCCGGGATCGCGGCGCGGATGACCTCGTCCGTGGTGCGATACACCATCGCGCGCCGCCACGCCGAGCCCGCGCCGGCGGCGGGCAGGTCGGTGATGTGACCGGCCCGGTGGGCGACGACCATCCGGATGAACGGCTCCGGCCAGCCCAGCGCGCAGTCCAGCCCCGCTTTGTCCGAGGCCAGCACCGTGTCGACGATGAGCTGGTCGTCAACGCCGAGGAGTAGGTCGCGGACGAGGGCGCGGCCTCCCGACCACTCGATGAGGGCCAGGGCCGTGCGCTCGTCGGCGGCCGCCAGATCGACCCCCGCCGTGAGCACGCCGTCCAGCGTATGCCGCGAGCCCGCCGCGCACCGACCGCTCGTCGCGGCCGAGCCCGCCGCGCGCCGACCCCGCCTCACCGGAGCCAGGCTTGCGGCACGCCGCCCGGCGCAAGCGGAAAACAAGGACCGCGGACCTCGGCGGTGGCGTTCCGCTCTTCAACACCGTACCCGGCACCACCTAATTGATCGCCAAATCCGGCTGCCGAGCGTAGTTCCGCCGTCACAAGCCCACGGGCGCGATGTAATTTACAGCGACGTTCGTCGATGTTACGTCACATCCCCGAGGGCGCGTACGCAGGATTGTTGCAGCTGTTGACGCGACTTTCGAAGCCGCTCTACGGTCCGGGGCAGGAAAGCGCTTTCCTTCAATGTCTGAGCGGTCATGGAGGAGCACATGCAATCCAGTCCCACGCGGCGGCGGGTGCGGCTCGCGCTTGCCGCCGCGTCCAGTGTCGTCGCGGTGGCGGGGGTGACGCTGGTCGCCACGACCACGGCGTCCGCGGCCACCGTCGACACCAACGCGACGTACGTCATCGTCAACCGTAACAGCGGCAAGGTCATCGACGTCTATAACTGGGCGACGAACGACGGGGCGCCGATCAACCAGTGGTCGCGCAACGATCTCGCCGTCCAGCAGTGGAAGTTCGTCGACGCCGGGTCGGGGTACTACAAGATTAAGTCGGTGATGAGCGGCAAGGTGCTCGAGCTGCCCAACGCCACCGACGGGGTCCAGCTGGTCCAGAACTCCGACAGCGGCGCGACCACGCAGCACTTCCGTCTGCAGGACTCGGCGAACGGGTACGTCCGCTTCGTCAACCGGCACAGTAACAGCGTCCTCGACGTGTGGGAGTGGTCCACCGCCGACGGGGCGAAGATCGCCGGCTACCAGAACCTCGACGGGGCCAACCAGCAGTGGCAGCTGGTCAAGCTCGGCTCGGGCGGCGGCGGCAGCACCCCGACCGGCGGCGGCGGCTCCACGCCGACCGGTGCGTGGCCGACCGCCAGCGGCTCGGCGTCGGTGAACGGCACGATCAAGGTGTCCGGGACCCTCGACGGGGGCATGAAGCGGTACTGCTGCATCGGTGACGGTGGGCAGAGCGAGAGTCAGGACCCGATGTTCGAGCTGTCCGACGGGGCGACGCTCAAGAACGTGATCATCGGTTCGCCCGCTGGTGACGGGGTGCACTGCCTGGGTCGCTGCACGATTCAGAACGTGTGGTGGGAGGACGTGGGCGAGGACGCGGCCACGTTCCTGGGCACCAACGGTGACTCGTACGTCATCGGTGGTGGCGCGAAGTCGGCCAGTGACAAGGTGTTTCAGCACAACGGTTCGGGCACGGTGCACATCAGCAACTTCTACGCCAAGAGTATCGGCAAGCTGTACCGCGGCTGCGGGAACTGCACCAACCACTACGAGCGGCACGTGAGCGTGGACAACGTGCTGCTGGACAGCGCGAAGTACGTGGTGGGCATCAACACCAACTGGGGCGACACCGCCACGTTGACCCGGGTGGTCGTGCAGAAATCCTCCGGCATCCACATCTGCGCGGAGTATCAGGGCGTGGCGAAGGGCAGCGAGCCGAAGTATCTCGGTGACGGGATGGGCGACGGCCACTGCAACTTCAAGTCGTCCGACATCACCTACAAGTAAGTCACTCCAGGGCGGCGGGCAGCCGCAACTGCCCGCCGCTCAGCATGATCGGCTCCGGGACGTCGTCTTCGTAGAACCGCACGAATCCCGCGAAGCCGACGCCCTGAGCGTGCCGTGCGACCCCGGTCAGCAGGGCGGTCAGGGCGTCGAATTCATCCGGGTGTACCTCCTGACGCACGGTCAAGGCCCACCCGCGTCCGTCCCGCTCCGCCAGTTCGGCGACCACGGCCCCGCTCACCTTCCACGCCGGCCCGCGCCGCGCGAACACCGGCTCCGGGTCGAAGCCCCCGGTGAGCGGCAGCACCGCCGGCCGCGTGCCGAGCCCGAGGTGCCAGCGCAGCTCGTCCAGCTCGTCCGCGGGCAGCCCTGGCCCCAGGTCCAGGGTTACCACGATCTCGAAGATGTCCGCCATGCCCGGCGACCTTACAGGCTGGCCAGGAAGCTCAGGTCCCGTCCGTCGTTGTAATTGCGCGCGGCGTACGCCGGTGTCGCCCCGTGCACCGTCTCCGCCCGCGGATTCGCTCCCGCGTCGAGCAGCCCGCGCACGAAGACGGGGTCGCCGCCCTGCATCACGGCCTCGTACAGCGGCGTCCGCCCGATCCGGTCCGGCGAGTCGACGGGAACCCCGGCCGCGAGCAGCGCCGGCAGCACGCGCCCGCTGTCGAGCCAGAGCGCCATGTGCATGAGCGACCACCCGTTCCCGGCCCGCATTTGTGGATCGATGCTGCCGTCGGCGAGCCCGCGCAGCAGAAACTCGGTGTCCCCGTGCTGCAGCCGCAGCATGACCCGCCGCCGGTACTCATGCAGCGCCCGCGGCAACCGAGCCCCACCCGACCGCCAGGCTATCTCGACCGAGTAGCACCCGCTGCTCTCACCGCCCAGGGCCCGCAGCGTCGCCTCCCGCCGCCGCTCCTCCTCATCGTGATCAAGCAGCCGAAGCGCCCCGTCGGCGATGGCGAGGCAGTGCCAGTCCACGCCACACCGAACCCGGACAAGCGGCGCCCGATCGTCGGGACCGCCATCCGCCGCCGGGAAAAATGCTGATATCGGCGAAATTTCGGGTTCGGTCGAAGGGATGGGAGCTGCGGCCAGGATGGGAGCTGCGGCAGAGGAGGCGGAAAGCGCGGCCCCGGAGGGAAAAGACGCGACGGCGGAGGGCGAAGGCGCGACGGTGGAGGGCGAAGGCGCGGCCGTGGAAGGAGAAGGCGCGGCATCGATGGCCGAGGGTGAAGGCGCGGTGGCGGAGCCGGTCGAGGGAGCGCCGGTGGGGGCGTTGCGGATGACAATGCGGCCCGGGGTGACAGCGTCGCTCGGGGTGGTGAAGCCGGGCATGAGCGGATGCAGGTCGGCGGGGGAGAGCAGGCCGGTTGCGAGCAGGGCCAGATCCGGTGGTACCGGAAATGTCGGAATCCGTACCTCTGGCTCGAGCCAGTCGCTCGGGTCGGATGCGTCGGCGGTCAGGGCCGGAAGGTTCAGCGTCAGGTATGCGCCGAAGATGGTCTGGACCTGCTGCACTCCGAAGGCCTCCGCGGCCTCCCGAGCCAGTGCGGCCACCCCCAGCGGGCTCGTCGGCGAGGTCGTCGGCCGCTGGAGTGCGTCGGTGCCGGCCGGGTCGAAGTTCAGCGTGATGCCACAGCGTCGCCAGGCCTCGGTGTACGACTCCGCGGCCAGCAGCGCGAAGACCTCGGTGCCGGACCACAGCGGTGCCAGGTCCGTGGTCTCGCGGACGTCCCAGGTCGGGCGGGGTGCGTAGTACCACCGCTCGTACTCCAGGTCGGCCAGCGTCGTGACGTCGATCAGCAGGCGCTGCGGCCCCATCGGGGACTTCGGCAGCTTGATGCGCACCAGGGGTGCCGTATTCGCGCCCTGCCGGGGCGCCAGGATCGCGCTGACCTGGGCCTGCAGGGTGCGGCGGCCGCCGCTGTGGCGGGGCAGGTGCCACCACAGCAGGTCGAGGCAGAGGTGGCGCAGGTCGTCCTCCAGCGCGGCGGCGGCCTCGGCGCCGAAGCGGTCGCGGACCGCGGGCAGGTCGACGTCGATCGTGGCCGGCAGCAGGGCGGCGGCGCCGCGCCAGTCGCCGGCGGCCCGGGCCGAGGCCGCCGCCGCGACGAGTGCGGGCGGCGGCATCACGGCCCGGATGTTGCGCCATATCGGCAGCTCACGCGCCAGGAAGGGCAGGCCGGCCGGAATCGAACCGGCGTCCTCCAACTTCGCAAGGTGGCGTGTCGACCTCTGCACTACGGCCTGCCGCGCATGAGCTTAACCGGCCTCAGCTCTGGGGTGCACGCGGCGGCGCCGCGCGATGAGGACCGGGCCGGCACCGAGCCCGACGGCGGCGATGCCGGCGACGACGAGCAGGACAGTGTTGGCGGCTGCGGACAGGGCGCCGGTCGCGCTCGGGATCGGCACCTGTTTGGCCACGACGTAGAGATTAGGCTCGTCGCCCGCGTCGCCGATCGCCTGGGTCGGCGTGGCGTCGGACGCCCCTTCGTCGACGGCCATGATCTCCAGCCGGCCGGGGCTTGAGACCCGGCGGTGAGGTCGAAGACAGCCGCGACCGGCGTGCAGTCGACCTCGTAGACGCCCTCGGTCTTGTCGGGCGTGGCCTTGAGGGACTTGTTGGGCGTGGCCGTGAGGGAAATGTCCGGCTTGGCGGCGCCGGGCAGCGTCGCGGCGGTTCGCGCGCATACGAATCTGCGGGGGATGCCGGCAACGAACGGGCGGGCGGTATCGATCGCGCCCGCTTCCCGGTGGCCTTCGCCATGTCCGTACGCGATCGCGACCTTGCTTCGCTTTGCCGACAGTGCGTGATCAGGGCTCGGTGTAAAGTGGCCGGGTCGAAGTGGCCCATATGAAGAGGAACCGATGGTCGACGTTGCGCTGCTGCTGGGCGGCCCGTCCGAGGAGCGCGGAATCTCGCTCAACTCCGCACGCTCCGTAGCGGACCACCTCGAGCACGATGTCGTCGAGCTGAAGGAGATCATCTTCTTCGACCGGCAGTTGCGGCCCTACTCGATCCCCCGCGGGCTGCTCTACTGCAACACGCCCTCCGACTTCGACTTCAAGCTCGCCCACGAGGGCCGGCCGCTGAGCGAGGACGAGCTCATCGCCCGCCTGCGCACCGCCGGCCTGGTCTTCCCGGTCATGCACGGCGAGTTCGGCGAGGACGGGCAGGTCCAGGCGCTGCTGGAGCGCGCCGGCGTGCCCTACGTCGGGACCGGGGCGCAGCAGTGCGCGACCGCCTTCGACAAGTACAAGGCCAAGCAGGCGCTCGATGCCCACGGCATCGGCGCGGTGCCCTCGGTGCTGGTGGACGCCTCGATGTCCGACGCCGAGGCGGAGCGGGTCGTCGCCGAGGCCTTCCCGGAGATCGCCAAGCTGGTGCTCAAGCCGGCCAAGGGCGGCTCCAGCATCGACGTCTTCGTCGCCCGGGACCGCGCCGCGGCCGTCGACATTCTGCGCACCCTGCGCAAGCGCCACGACCGCATCGTGGTCCAGCCGCGCATGACCGGCGTCGAGGTCACCACGATCGTGCTCGACGGCCCGGACGGCCCGGTCGCGCTGATCCCGGTCGAGATCGAGCTGCAGAACCAGGCGTCCGAGGATGAGATCTTCGACTACCGCCGCAAGTATCTGGCCAGCAACGACTCGCACTACCACTGCCCGCCGCCGCGGGACGACGCGACGATCGCGCACATCCAGCAGACCGCCGAGGCCGTCTTCGCCACCCTCGGCCTGCGCGACTTCGCCCGCATCGACGCCTGGCTGCAGCCCGACGGCTCGGTGCTCGTCTCCGACGTCAACCCGATCAGCGGCATGGAGCAGAACAGCTTCCTGTTCGTCCAGGCCGCGCAGCTGGGCATGACCCACGCCGACGTGCTGCGCGAGGTCCTGCGGGCCGCCGCGCGCCGGGTCGGGCTGCCCTTCCCGGAGACCTTCGACAAGGTCGCGCAGACCGGGCAGCCGGTCGCCGTGCTCTTCGGCGGCGCGACGGCCGAGCGGCAGGTGTCGGTGCTCAGCGGCACCAACGTGTGGCTCAAGCTGGCCCGCTCCGCGAAATACGCGCCGGTGCCCTATCTGCTCGCGCCGGACGGCTCCGTCTGGCAGGTGTCGTACTCCTCCGCGCTGCGCCACTCCGTGGAGGAGATCGTCTACGCGTGCCGCGACGGCGTGCGCCTCGAGGAGCGCCGGGGACGCCTGGCCGAGCGGATCATCGAGCGACTGCGCCTGCCCGAGGAGGCCCGCAGCACGTCGGTCGCACCGCCCGTACAGCTGACGATGGAGGAGTTCCTCGACCGTCACGAGCTCGTCTTCATCGCCCTGCACGGCGGGGCCGGGGAGAACGGCACCCTCCAGGAGCTGCTGGATCGCCACAGCGTGCGATACAACGGCTCCGGCCCGGCCGCCTCGCGCCTGTGCGCGGACAAGTACGAGACGGGCAAGATCGTCGCCACGCTGGAGAGCGAGGGCATCCACACCGCCCGCCGCGTCCGCGTCGACGTCCCCAAGACCGTTGACGCCGCGGCGATCGAGACGCTCTGGCACGACATCATCACCGAGTGCACCGACACCCGCGTGGTCGTCAAGCCGCTCGACGACGGCTGCTCGGCCGGCATCGTCCCGCTCGGCAACGCCGAGGACCTGGGCCGCTACCTGGAGCTGATCAACGCCGACGCCCGCCGTATCAAGGGCGCCGGGTTCTCGCTGCTCAGCCCGGACCAGCTGGTCGAGATGCCGACGAGCCGCCCGCAGCACCTGCTCTTCGAGGACTACATCGACACCGACGACGTGCGCGTCGAGGACCACGGGGGCGAGGCCGAGCTGGTCTGGGGCCGCGACCGCGACACCGGCTGGATCGAGGTCACGGTCGGCGTGATCGGCCCGAAGGGCGCGATGTTCGCCATGAACCCGTCGATCACCGTGGCCAGCGCCGGCATCCTGAGCCTGGAAGAGAAGTTCATGGGCGGCACCGGCATCAACATCACGCCCCCGCCCGGCCCCCCGCTGGGCCGCGTGGAGCCGGGCGCCGTCGAGGCCGTCCGTGCCCGCATCGCCCGCACCGCGAACGTGCTGGGCATGGAGGGATACGGCCGGATCGACGCCTTCATGCACCGCAAGACCGGCGAGGTCATCATCATCGAGGCCAACTCCCTGCCCGGCCTCACGCCCGCGACGGTCTTCTATCACCAGGGCCTGGCCGAGGAGCCCCCGGTCCCGCCGCGCCAGATCCTGGAGCGCATCCTGGACCTGGCCAGCCACTCCTAACCGGCGCGAAGGTCCCCGACGACCACCCCGGTAACGGCGATCCCACCTCCGCTGGCGGTGGCATCGCCGGTGTTGGAGGCGATGTACGCCCGCGGCTGCGCGGCCTGCACCTGGCCGCGCAACTCCTCCAGCCGCGCGGCGAACTGCTGATCCCGCTCGGCGGCCTCCTCAAGCGCCAGTTCGACGCGCTGCAGCGTCCGCTTGCTGACCTCGACCTGTGCGGTGTCCCGCCCGGCCTCGACCTCGAGCTGCGAAAGCGCCGTGTCCCCACCCAGCTTGTCGGACACCAGCTCGTGCAGCCGATCCAGCCCGTGGTCGACGAGCCGGTCGACCTCGGCATCGGCCCGCCCGGCCGCGCGGCGCGCCTTGCCCCACGCGTATATCGCCAGCCACCCGGCCACCACTTCCAGACCAGTCACCGCGGCCCTCCCGTCGGAAACGTGACGCTTCCGGGATACCACCCTCGGGCAAACCGTCCACTACAGTGCGGGCGTGCGTCGATGGGTGCTGGGCATCGGGGCGGTGCTCGGGCTGACCGCGTTCGGGGCCGACTACCTCGACGGGTGGGTGCAGGCCGCGCTGTCCAGCGCCGCCGTCTGGGGGAGCGGAGCCCTGGTGGCCGGGCGCAGGGCCGAGACCCGGCGTCAGGGGGCCGTCGCCGGGGCGGGGGCGCTCGTTGTCGCGACGCTCGTCTACTACCTGCTCATCGTGTTCGTGAGCCGGCGCTGGCAGGGCCAGTTCCTCGAGGACGGGTCATCCGGTGACATGAACGGGCTGCTGTCCATCGCCAGGGCGACCGGGTTCTGGCTGGCCGGGTCCGTGGTCGGCGGGGCGGTGCTCGGCCTCCTCGGGCGGCTGATCGCCGAGGGGTCGGCCATCGCCGCCGGGGTCGCTTGGGCGCTGCTCGCGGGGCAGGGCATCGCCACCCTCACCCTGTCCGGGGTCGTGCTCGCAACCGTGGTCGTCGGCCTGCTGGTGACCCGGCAGACCAAATACACCACGGCAGTGCTCGCGGCCGTGGTGGCCGGGGCCGCGAGCGCCGGGGCGTGGTACGTGCTGCAGTACGCGCTGACCTACGGGCTGCTGTTCTGAAGCGACCGCACGAAGCGGCCCATGCGCTCCAAAGCCTCGTCCAGCAGCGGCAGGGCCGTGGCGTAGCTGCAGCGGACGTGGCCCTCGCCCGAGGGGCCGAAGACGCTGCCCGGGACCACCGCCACCTGCTGCGACTGCAGCAGGCGCTCGGCGAAGGCCTCCGAGGTCAGGCCGGTCGAGCGGATCGACGGGAACGCGTAGAAGGCGCCCTGGGGCTCCTCGCACGTCAGGCCGATCTCGTTGAGGCCCTTCACGAACAGGCGGCGCCGGCGGTCGTAGTCGGCGACCATCTCGGCCACCTGGCCATCGCCGGAGCGCAGGCCCTCCAGCGCCGCCGCCTGGGAGACGTGGGGGGCGCAGAGCATCGTGTACTGGTGGATGCGGCCCGCCAGCTCCAGCACCGGGGCCGGCGCGCACGCGAACCCGACCCGCCAGCCCGTCATCGCGTGGGCCTTGGAGAAGCCGCCCAGGACCACCGTGCGGTCGCGGGCGCCGGGCAGGGATGCGAGGCACGTGTGGGCGGCGTCGTAGCTCAGGCGTTCGTAGATCTCGTCCGAGACCAGGTAGAGATCATGGCGGACGGCCAGAGCCGCCAGCTCCTCGAGAACCGCGCGAGGCTGGATGGCGCCGGTCGGGTTGGACGGGGACGAGACCAGGATCGCCTTCGTGCGCGGGGTGATCGCGCGCTCGATCTCGTCGATCAGGATCTCGAACCGGGGGGAGGAGGGGACGTAGACGGGCGTCCCGCCGGCGAAGGTCACGCACGGGCCGTAGGCGACGTAGCACGGCTCGGGGATGATGACCTCGTCGCCGGTGTCGAGCAGGGTGCGCATGATCAGGTCGAGGCCCTGGGAGACGCCCGAGGTGACCAGGCACTCGGTGGCGGCGTCGAAGCTCACACGGTAACGCCGGGAAAGGTCCTCGACGATCGCCTCGCGCAGCTCCAGGAGGCCGGCGTTGGAGGTGTAGGTCGTGTAGCCCTGCTCGAGCGCGTAGATCCCGGCCTCGCGCACGTGCCAGGGCGTGACGTAGTCCGGCTCGCCGACGCCGAGGGAGATGACGTTGGGCAGCGTCGCCGCGATGTCGAAGAAGCGGCGGATGCCGGAGGGCGGGCAGGCGGCGACGATCGGGTTGAGCGGCTTCACGGCGTGACCGGGAGGCGTCGGTCGACCTCGGCGGTCGCATAGAGCTCGTCGTCGTCCTTGTACGTCTTCATGACGAAGTGCGTGGCGGTGGCGGTCACGCGCTCGATCGTGGAGAGCTTCTGGGCGACGAAGTCGGCGATGTCGTGCATGCTGCGGCCGGTGACCACGCAGCGCAGGTCCTGGGCGCCGGAGACGAGATACACCGAGCGCACCTCCGGAAACCGCGCGATCCGCAGCGCCACGTCGTCGAAGCCGAGGCCGCGGGCGGGCATCACGGCGACGTCGATGAACGCGGTGATCACCTGCTCGCCGCTGATCTCACGCAGCCGGTCGGCGTCGATGACGGCCTTGTACCGCCGGATGACTCCCTGCTGCTCCCAGGCCGCGATCTGCACCCGGACCCGCTCCACGTCGATCCCGGTCAGCGCCGAGATCCGTTCCGGTGTCGCGTGAGCGTCCTTCCGGAGGATCTCCATGATCTCCAACACCGGGCAATCTTACTGTCCGTGCAGCTGCGCACTCCAGCTACTATTCGGCGAATGGACCCAGTCTCGGTCGCCGAGGTCGCGTCGATCGTCGGCGGAACCGTGCACTTCCCCCGGGAAGACCGCGAGGTCGGCAGCGTCGCCATCCACTCTGACCGGTTGCAGGCCGACAGTCTCTTCTTCGCACTCTCCGGCATCACGGACGGTCACCGGTTCGTGGCGCGGGCGCTGGCCAACGGGGCGATCGCCGCCGTGGTCGACGAGACGCGCCTCACCGAACTGCCGGTCGGCGCGGGGCCCCTCATCGCCGTGGCCGACCCGCTCGCCGCGCTGCAGGAGATGGCGGTCTGGTGGCGCGCCAAGCTGACCTCGACGACGTTCGTCGCGGTCGTCGGCAGCAACGGCAAGACCACGACCAAGGACGCGCTGCTGGGGCTGCTGGCCGGGCGCCGCACGACGTACGGCAGCCCGGGCAGCTACAACAGCCAGCTCGGCGTGGCCCTGTCCGTGCTGCAGTGCCCGGCCGACGTCCCGGTGGCCGTCATCGAGGCGGCCGCGACCGAGCCCGGCGAGATGCCCCGCCTGGCGCGGATCGTCGCCCCGGACGCGGTGGTGTTCACCAACCTCGGGTCCCGCAGCGTGCAGAGCTTCGGCAGCCGCGAGGCGCACGCCCGCGAGCTGCTGAGCATGGCGGCCGGGCTGCCCGGCGACGGATGGCTGCTCATGGGGGAGCCCGATCCGGAAGTACACCGATTGGCCGCCGAGATCACCGGTGCCCGCCTGCTGCCGGCCGGCGACGCGGCCCTGCCCCGCCTGACCCGCCTGCGCCATGTCGAGCGCTCCTCGCTGGTCCGCGCCGCGCTGCCCGGCGGCACCGAGGAGGATCTGCTGGTCGCGACCCCGTCGCCGGAGGTGCTCAGCGACCTGGAGCTCGCGATGGGCGCGGCGACCCTGCTCGGCATCGGCCCCGCCGACCTGCTCGCCGCGGTCGCCGACTACACGCCGCCGTTGACGCGGATGCAGATGTGGCGCCGCCCCGACGGCGCGACCGTCGTCGGCGAGCTGGCCAACACCGACCCGCTCGCGCTCAGCAGCGCCCTGCGTACGGCCCGCTCGCTGATGGGCGCCCAGGGCCGCACCCTGATGATCATCGGTGACCCGCTGGCCGGCCTGACCGCCGAGGGCGCCGAGGCGATGGCCCGCTGCCTGCGCGCCGAGAACGTCCGCCTGGTCTGCGGCCTGGCCGACGAGGCCCACGGCCTGATCGAGGCGGCCCTGGCCGGCAGCGACGTGGCCGTGCACCGCTTCGAGGACGAGGACCGGATGCGCGCGTTCGTCGCCACCGAGCTGTGCCCGGACGACGTGGCGCTGGTGCACGTCCCGCGCGACACCATGGTCACCGACTCCTGGATGCACCTCGTGGAGACCGCGGCCGCGACCCGGCTCTACGTGGACCTCGCCGCGGTGCGGGACAACGTCGCCGCCTTCCGCAAGCTCGTCGGCCCGCACACGAAGCTCATGGGCGTGGTGAAGGCGGAGGCGTACGGCACGAACCCGGTCACGGTCGCCCACACCCTGCGCGAGGCCGGCGTCGACTGGCTCGGCGTGGCCACCGCGGACGAGGGCATCGCGCTGCGCCGGGCGGGCGTACAGATGCCGATCCTCGTCTTCCTGGCCGTCCCCGGTGATCTGGAGCGGCTGGTCCGGCACCGTCTCACCCCGTCGCTGTACTCGATGGAGATGTACGACGCCGCCGCCCGCGCCGCCGCGGCGAGTGGCCGCCGCCTGGACGTCCACGTCGAGGTCGACTCCGGGATGCACCGCAGCGGCCTCGACCCGGAGGCCGCGATCGAGATCCTCGGCAAGCTGCGCGGCCACGAGCACCTGCGGCTGGCCGGCCTGATGAGCCATCTGGGCTGCCCCGACGACCCCGCCGAGGACGACCTGACCCGCGAGCAGCTCAAGCGGTTCGGCTCGGTGTGCGCGGCCGCCGCCGAGATGGGCTTCGAGGATGTCGTACGCCACACCAGCGCCACGGCCGCCACGATCCGCTTCCCCGAGGCCCGCTACGACATGGTCCGCATCGGCATCGGCCTCTACGGCCTGCAGCCCTCGACCGCGACCAGCAGCCTCATCACCCTCACGCCCGGCGTCGGCCTGGTCTCCCGGATCGTGGAGATCCACGACATGGCCCCGGGCGAGCGGGTCGGCTACGGCGGCCTGTTCCGCGCCCAGTCGCCGGACACGCGCATCGCCCTGATCGCCGCCGGCTACTACGACGCCGTCCCGCGCGCCTTCCGCAAGGTCGGATACGTGCTGGTCAACGGCCGCCGCTGCGAGATCGCCGGCACCATCTCGATGGACTCGATGGCGATCGACATCACCGGCCACCCCGACGCCGAGGTGGGCTCGGACGTGCTGATCTTCGGGCAGTACGCCGGATTCTCGGCCCCGGTCGAACAGGCCGCCGCCGCCATGGACACCGTCTCCCACGAGCTGCTGACCCAGGTCGGCCCGCGCGTGCAACGCATCTTCACCCAGCACTGACGGGCCGAGGCCCAGCGGGTTCGATCCTCAAAGCACCCTTAACAGATCGTTGGTTCTTGTTGGCCTCCGTTGACACTCGTGAGCAGGGCTTTGATGCTGAGAGCGCTCTCGCGAACGACCCAACGAGGAGTTCCAACCGTGCGATTGAGAACGAAGCTGCTCGGCGCCGCGGCCGTGGTCGCCGCCGCCATACCCGTGGCCATTGCCGCGATGCCCGCCGCGCAGGCGACCGGGCCGTCGCTGCTGCCGTTCACGGTGACCAACACGACCGGACGCGGGGACTCTGTATACCTATACGTACTCGGCACCAATCTCAGCACCGGCCGGCTCGGGTACGTCTCCGCCAACGGGACGTTCACCCAGTGGTCGGTCGGCACCAACCCGCCGATGCCCGCGCCGGACGTGGCGATCCCCGGCCCGGTCAACGGGGCCAGCAAGACGATCCAGCTGCCCAAGGGCCTCTCCGGTCGCGTGTACATGTCGCTCGGCCAGAAGCTCAAGTTCTTCCTGACCCCGGACGGGCTGGTCCAGCCGGCGCCGTGGGCCGCGGGCGACCCGAACCACGACATCCTGTTCGACTGGAGCGAGTTCACCTACAACGACGCCGGCCTGTGGCTCAACAGCTCGCAGGTCGACATGTTCGCCGTGCCGCACGCGGTCAGCGTCACCGGCGCGAACGGCGCGACGAGCACCACCGGCGCGCTCAAGGCCAACGGCCGGCAGAACGTCATCGACCAGCTCAAGGCCCAGGCCGGCTGGGGCAACACGGTGGTGACCCGCGCCGACGGGACCGTGCTGCGGGTGCTCGCCCCAGGCAAGGCCGCCGACGCGGGGCTGTTCAGTGCTACGTACCTGGACCCGTACATCGCCAACGCCTGGAATGCGTACGCATCCAAGACGCTTACGGTGCAGCCGTTCACGGACCAGCCGAACGTGAAGTACTTCGGCCGCACCAGCGGCACCGTGATGACCTTCACGAACTCCTCCGGGCAGAAGGTCGCGTCCTTCAACCGCCCCTCGACCAGCAACGTGTGGGGCTGTGACGGCGCTCTCGCCGCGCCGAACGACCAGGTCGTCGGGCCGATCGCCCGCACGCTGTGCGCCGCGCTGCACCGCAGCACGCTCGGCACCATCGACACCCAGCCGGGCGGAACGGCGGCCGACTTCTACAAGAGCGCGCTGACCAACCATTACTCGCGGATCGTGCACGCGAACATGGCGGACGGGAAGGCGTACGGATTCGCCTTCGACGATGTCATGAACCAGGAGTCGCTGGTGCACGACGGCGACCCCCGCGCGGCGGGAATCACGCTGAGCCCCTTCGTCGGCGGCGGAAACACCGGCGGCGGCAACACGGGTGGCGGCAACACGGGTGGCGGCACGACTACCCCGCCGCCGACGAACACCGGCACGGTGAAGTCGATCGCCAGCAACTGGAACGGCAAGTGCATCGACGTGCCGAACTGGAACTTCGCCGACGGCCAGCGCCTGATCGTGTGGAACTGCACGGGCGGTACGAACCAGAAATGGAACTTCGTCGGCGGCACGCTGCGCACCGAGAACGGCAAGTGCATGGACGTGGCCTGGGGCTCCTCGGCCAACGGCACCGCGATCCAGATCGCGAACTGCTCCGGCAACGCCGCGCAGCAGTTCGTGCTCAGCGCCGCCGGCGACCTGGTGAACCCGCAGGCGAACAAGTGCGTCGACATCAAGGACTGGAACCCGAACAACGACGCGCTGCTGCAGCTGTGGGACTGCGCCGGCACGGCGAACCAGAAATGGCACACGGTCTAATAGAGATGTGACCCACGTCGAGATCTACACGGACGGCGCCTGCAGCGGAAACCCGGGACCGGGGGGCTGGGGCGCCGTCCTGCGTTACGGCACGATCGAGAAGGAGCTGTACGGCGGGGAGGCCACGGCCACCACGAACAACCGCATGGAGCTGACCGCCCCGATCCGGGCCCTGCAGAGCCTTACCCGGCCCGTGCCCGTGCACCTGTACACCGACAGCTCCTACGTACGCAACGGCATCACTACGTGGGTGCCGCGCTGGAAGCGCAACGGCTGGCAGACCGCCGACAAGCAGCCGGTGAAGAACGTCGACCTGTGGCTGGAGCTCGACGCGCTGGTCGCCCGCTACCAGGTCGAATGGCACTGGGTGAAGGGCCACGCCGGGCACCCGGAGAACGAGCGGGCCGACCGCTTGGCCGCGAAGGGACTCCGATCGGCCCAGGGCAAGGCATGATCCGGGTCGCGTACCGCTGCCTGAGCCGCTTTACAGTCGCGGTGTGCGGCTGCTGATCGACGACCTGCGCGACTTCCTCGACCCCGCCCCGGCGCACGTGGCCCGCACGAGCGCCGCCGGGGCCGAGCTGCTGCGGCGGCACCGCGCGGAGCCGATCGACGAGCTGTGGCTGGACCACGACCTGGGCGGCGAGGACACGATCTGGCCGGTGGTGGAGCTGCTGGAGCGGGCCGCCTTCGACGGCGAGCCCTTCACCATCACCACGATCTACGTCCACTCGGCCAACCCGCCGGGCGCGGCCAAGGTCCTGCAGGCGCTGCGGCGCTGGGGCTATCACGTAGTACCGGCGACAAACTCCGCCGCCGTCGGCTACCGCGAGCCCCGATGATCCCCCGCCGGCTCGCCGCGACGAGGGTCGCCGGCTTCCGGTCCATCACCGCCCTGCCGCACGGCGGCTGGCTCGTCAACGACCGGACGGCCCGCGTCGCCGACATCCTGTCTGCGGACCTGGACCGTGTGGCCCGCATCCCGGTCCCCACGGACGCGGACCGCTTTCGAGGCCCATTTCGACGGCGAGCGGCTGGCCTTCACCGACTGCTCCCAGGTCGCCGTGGTCGCGCTCGACGGCCGCATGCTGTGGCGCCGTGAGACCGGCGCCGAAGACTGCGCCCTGACCGGGGACGGCACCCTATGGCTGACGACGCGGGACGAGCTCATCGCCGTCGACGCCGGCACGGGCCGCGAAATCGCACGCACCGACATTGCCGGGCCGATCCTGACCGGCCCGCCGCCGGCGGTCTGCCGCTTCGACGACACCCCGTGCCGCCCCCGCCTGACCGGTGGTCGGATCGCTCTTACGGTCCTGGGCGGCGCGTACATCGCGGGCACCTCGGGCCCCGGCTACCTGTCGGTCGGGTACTCCGACGACGGCGCGCTGAGCTGGCACGACCTGGCCACCGGCGCCACCCTGGCCGAGCGGCACGTCACCGACATCGCCGGCCCGCACGCCCGCCTGGAGATCCCCGCCGTGGTGTCCCCGGACTACGCGCTGATCGGGGTCTCCTACGACGACTTCGCGGACGGGCCTGAGGAGCACCTGCTGCTGGCCACTCGAAGGCTTCGCCCGGTGACGGCCTTGGACTTCCCGGCGGCGGTCGGCCACCCGTACACGTCGACGCTGCCAGGTCGCTGGCTGACGGTGGACCTCGACGAGCCGATCCTGCGCACGTGGGAGCTGGCCGCGTGGGAGGCCCAGCTCACCCTGCTGTGACCGTCCGGTGCCGGTCAGTCGGTGGTCGGGGCTGGTTGCAGGGGGCGGATGGCGCCGGCGACCAGTAGGGCCACGCCCAGCAGGACGGCGACCGCGGCCAGGGCGCGGACCACGGTCACGTGGTCGCCCAGGAAGCCGATCAGCGGTGGGCCGCCGAGGAAGGCGCAGTAGCCGATCGAGGCCACCACGCTCACCCGCGGGGCCGCCAGGGCCGGGTCGTCCGAGGCGGCGCTCATCCCCACCGGGAAGCCCAGCGACGCGCCCAGGCCCCACAGCAGGGCGCCGCCGAAGGCCACCGGGGTCGACGGGCCGAAGACGAACAGCAGCAGGCCCGCCAGGCTGATCACGGCCAGGGCGCGGACGACCGGGACGCGGCCGTAGCGGTCCAGCAGCCACGGGCCGAACCAGCGGCCGGTGGTCATCGCGGCCAGGAACAGGGCGAACGCCAGGGTGCCGACCGCCGCGGGAGCGTCGTAGCCGTCGATCACCGCCACGCCGATCCAGTCGATTCCGGTGCCCTCGGCGAAGGCGAAGGCCAGGACGAAGACGCCGACGAGGAGGGTCCGGGGCTCGCGCCAGAAGCGCAGGGTGTGGCCCAGGCCGGTGCCGGACTCGGGGGTCTGCTCCTCGGCGGCGACGTCGGGGACGAAGCGGCGCACCGCGTAGATCGTGCCCAGGCCGACCGCGACGGCGGTCACCGTCAGGTGCAGGGTGACCGGGACGTGCGCGGCGACCATGGCCGCGCCGATCAGGGCGCCCGCGACCGTACCGATGCTGAAGCCCGCGTGGAAGCGCGGCATGATCGAGCGGCCCAGGCCCTGCTCGACCACGGCGCCCTGGACGTTCATGGCCACGTCCCAGGCGCCGTTGGCGAAGCCGAAGGCGTAGAGGCTCAGCACGACCGGGACGACGCCCAGGTGGTAGCCGGAGGCGGCGCCGGTCAGGGCCACCGCCAGCACCGCGGCCATCGTCGCGACCGTGCGGCGGGAGCCGAAGCGGGCGACCATGTGGCCGGAGGCCACCAGCGACGTGATCGAGCCGGCGGCGATCGCCAGCAGAACCAGGCCAAGCTGGGACGGGGTCAGGTGCAGGGCGTCGCGGATCTGGGGGATGCGGGTCGCCCAGCTCGACATGGCGACGCCGGCCCAGATGAAGGCGGCGTAGGTGGCTTTGGTGGCGGGGCGGAAATCGACGGCGGTGACGGCGATGCTCATGCGGTGCCTGATCCGATCGTTCGGTCGACGATCACGCGGATGTCGTGGCGGGACACCGGGCCGGTCGACAGGGTCTTGTGCATGACCAGGCCCTCGATCAGGGCGTCGACGCCCCGGGCCGTGGTCGGGTCGATGAACCGCTCCAGCACGGCCCGGCTCGCGCGCATCCAGGTCTCGGTGACCGCGCGCAGGGCCGGGTCGCGCAGGGCGGCCAGGTAGAGCTCGTAGGCGATCGCCCAGTCGCCGGGGCTCGCACCGGCGTTGCCGTCGATGAGGTCGGTGACCGCCTCGACGAGCTGCTCGCGCGACTCGACGCCCTGGAAGTGGGCCTCGTAGATGACCGACATGCGCTCGGCATGGCGCTGGAACGCCTGGCAGCGCAGGTCTTCCAGGCTGCTGAAGTGGTACGTCAGCGAACCCAGCGGCACGTCCGCGGCGGCCGCGATGAGCCGGTGGGTGGTGCCGGCGACCCCGTGCTCGGCGATGACCGCGATGGCCGCGTCGATGATGCGATCCTTGCGGTCGGGGTCGTGGCGCCGGGTGGACATCAGATCTCGCGGACGATCCGGGCCGGGTTGCCCACGGCGACCACGTTGGCGGGCAGGTCCTTGACCACGACCGAGCCGGCGCCGACGACGGTGTTGTCGCCGATCGTCACGCCCGGGCAGACGATGACGCCGCCGCCGAGCCAGACGTTGTCGCCGATCGTGATGGGGGAGGCCGCCTCCCACTTGTCGCGCCGCTGCTGCGGGTCGACCGGGTGCCATGCGGTCAGCAGCTGCACGTTCGTGGCGATCTGCACGTCGTCGCCGATCGTGACTCGGGCCACGTCGAGGCAGACGAAGCCGAAGTTGACGAACCCGCGCGCGCCGAAGAACGTCTGGTATCCGTAGTCGAACTGGATCGGCGTGCGGAAGTCGGTCTCCTCGCCGAGCCCGCCGAGCAGCTCGGTGAGCAGCTCCCGCCGGGCCTTGCCGTCGGAGGCGGGCACCGCGTTGATGCGGCGGGTGAGATCCTGGGCGCGCAGGTAGTCGCGCCCGATCTCCTCGTCGGCGATGAACAGCTCACCGTCGAGCATGCGCCGGCGCATGGACTTCTCGGTCATGTGTACAAACGTACACTCACTATGTACAGCTGTACATAGTGCTGCTACTTCGACGCCGCGCCCGCCGGGATCACGTGGGTGGCGCCCATGCCGAGCCGCTGCACGGCCAGCGTGGCGATCTCGGGCGTGAGGTTGCGGGCGTCCGCGACGTTCCAGCCGTCCCCGGCGGCGTAGGACGCCCCGCGCCACGTCGGGTGCAGCACCGGGATCACGGCCTGCATCACGGCCTCGAAGGTGCGGCCGTCGGCGAGCGAGTCGAACGTGGTGATGGTGACGACGGTGCCGTCGATCGTGCATGTGCCCTGGTCGCGGTACTTGTACACGGCGTCGTCGTGCTTCGTGGCCCGGGTGTAGCCGTCGCAGCCGAGCGCGGTGGCGACCTTGTCGGCGTTCTGCCCGAGGTAGGCGGGCCGGTTCACCAGCCCGATCACGTTCGGCGCCTGCCATCCGGCGACCCCCGCGACCGCGGCGAGGGCGACGGCCCCCATGACCAGGCGACCGCGCCCCTGCTGGACGGAAGGCTTCTCGGTGATCGTGGCCATTGGTTACCCGCCCCTTTTGTCCGCGGTTATCGGTACATTTCCAGGCTAGGTGCAAATGCGTTGCGAAGCTGTCCCCCGGTACGGCTGCCGAAAACAGCGGAAAGCCCGGCACCGCGCGGGCCGGGCTTTCCGGAAAAGTCCGAAATCACTGGGCGGTGGCCGGCACCGCCGAGGTCACCGGGAACCAGGTCGAGGGCCGCGCCGGATCCGCGAACTGCAGGCCCCGCAGCGTCGCGAGCAGCTCGCTCTGGGCGATCGCGCCGCCCTCGGCGTAGATCTCGGCGAGGTACTTGCCGTCCGCCGACATCCGGAAGCACAGGTTCGCGTTGCCGGGGTTGCAGTACGACGACCCGCCCGGCTTGCGGTGCGTGGTGTCGGTGTACTCGACGGGGTAGAGCGCGATCCGCACCGACGGCCCGTGCCCCGCGGCCGGGTCGACCGGCTGGGTCAGCGGCGCGTACGCCGGGCGGGTCTTGTTCAGCCGGATGCTGCTCTCCATGTACGGGGCCCCGGACGGCAGGTCGTCGGTGACGCCGGCCGAGGTGAGCACGTATCCGGCCGGCACCGACGTCGCCTTGAGCGCCACGGTCGCGGGCGCGGCCGGCGCCGCGGCCAGCCCGGCGGCGATCCTCGTCAGCTCGGCCTTGTCGTACTCGCCCTCCACGATCGAGGTCGCGACCGCCCACGCGTCGTCGCTGTACTGCCACGCCAGCGTCGCGCCGGGGACCAGGTCGGCGGTGCCGGAGTAGGCGACCTTCGCGCCGTACAGGCCGGGCCGCCCGTTGACCAGGACCTGCTCGGCGCCGGCGAGCCGGGCCGGCCGGAACACGCCGGGGCGGTAGACGGTGATCACGGCGCTGTACAGCGGCGTGGAGACCCCGTCGCCCAGGTCCGACGTCTCGGTGCCCCGCCGCACGTACAACTCCTGGTAGCCGGGCGTGATGTGCTGCGGCGCGGTGACGGTGAACTCGCCCACGATGTAGCCGCGGAAGCCGTACTCCCACTGCCCCTGCGGGTATCCCAGCGTGACCGCCGGCGAGCCCGCGCCCACGACCGGCGGGGCCCCGCCGTCGCCGAACGCGCGCGGCGCCAGAACCGCTGCGAGCACCGCCGCGGCCGTCACGAGCGCCCCGCCGCCCTGCAGCAGCCGCCGCCGGGCGCGCCGCTGCCGGCCCGCGGCCACGACGGCGTCGATGTCGTGGCGCATCGGCGGCGCCTCGGCCAGGGCGTCGACGCGCGCCTGTCGCATCAAATCCTGCATGTTCTGGCTCATGACGCCCTTTCGATATGTTCGGATCCCGCGACCGTTCCCAGGGGTTCGGCGACGTCGAGCCAGTCACGCAGCTTGGCGAGCCCCCGCGCGGTGTTCGTCTTCACGGTCCCCTCCGGGCAGCGCAGCGCCTCGGCGGTCTCCGGGACGGTGCGGCCCTCGAGGTACCGCAGCACGAGCACCGCCCGCTGCTGCACCGGCAGCCGGCGCAGCGCGTCGAGCACCGTGATCCGGTCGATCACGTCCGGGGTGCCGTCGCGCACCGACGGCTCCGGCATGGCGTCACCCGTCGCGTGCTCGCGGCGCCACCACGGCCGCCGGACCTCGTCGACCGCCGCCCGGACCACCATGGTCCGCGCGTAGCTCTCGGGGCGCTCGACCCGGCGCCAGCGGGCGTAGAGCTTCGCCAGCACCGTGCAGACCGCGTCCTCGGCCAGCTGCCAGTCGCCGCAGGTGAGATACGCCAGGCCGCGCAGCTGATCCATCTGCACGGTGACGAACTCCCGGAACGCCGCCTCGTCGTCACTGTTCACCGATCAGGACTCCAATCGTCGCGGGGACTAGACGGACGGGCGGACGCCGACCGTTTCACCCTGCCGCGGAAAAATCCGGACAGCGAAAAGCCCGGCGACCGAGGACGCCGGGCTTTGCGGGCAGATCGCGATCTACATGGAAGACGCCGGGACGAAGGTGTACCCCGCCGCCTGCACCCCCTCGACGGTCGCCTGCAGGTAGCTGACCGGCACGTACGGGTGGAAGAAGAAGCTCGCCACCCCGTCCTTGACCACGGTGTTGAGCTGCGCCGACGCGGCGATGTCGGCCGGCAGGTGCGCCGGGTGGTTGTTGTACGGCTCCAGCTCGATGTTCCCGAGGTTCTCCGGGTACGTGATCACCCCGTAGATATCACGCACCGTGTACGGGAAGAACTGCCCGATGATCCGCGAGTTGTCCAGCGTCCCGCCCCGCAGTGCGCCCGAGGGGTACAGCCCCCGGTCGTAGCGCGTCGAGAACGTCGCGGCGACGGCCCGGTTGGCCGCGTCGGAGCCGGCGTAGTGCGGGAACTCGAAGATCGTCGGCTTGTTCAGACCCGCCGCGGCGAAGGCCTGGAACGACTGGTCGATGCGGCCCTGCGCCCAGGCCTGCGAGTCCTCCGCCACCGGCCCGTCGTAGATCACGTTGTCGGTGACCGGGTCCACGTGCGCCAGGTAGAACTCGAAGTCGTCGGCGCTCACGCCGTTGTACGGGTTGTCGGCGCTGGCGTACTGGTGCGTGTACCCGTGCATGAGCAGCGTGCCGCCGTGCGCCTGCATGTTCTTGAGCGCGGCCACCACCTGCGGCCGGTCCGCCAGCGAGTAGCTCTCCGGCACCCCGTTGTTGAGCGCGCCCTTGGCGTCGACGTAGCGCGGGTACACCGCGACCGAGAACGGGACGTTCTTGCTGGACAGGTACGTCGTGATGGCGTTGAGCTCGGCCGGGTCGGCATCGGGGCCGACGTCCTCGATGCGCACCAGGGCCCGGTGCCGCTCGGCGGTCTGCGGGGCGAGCACGTCCATGAGCAGGTCGGCGAAGGCGACGTACCGGTCGTCGGCGCTCATGTAGGCGTACGGGATCTCGCCCAGGTAGGTGAAGTTGCCCGACCGCACGCCCCACGACATCGCCGAGCTGTCGCCGTCGCGCACCGCGGTGCCGATCGCGCTCGCCTTCGCCGGGTCGGAGATGGTCGTGCCCATGATGCCGGCGAGGTTCTGCGGGTCGCGGGTGAACGTCCGGCCCTCGTAGTTGACCTTCGACACCGCCGAGACGTCGAACTGCGTCCAGGTGAAGCCGCGGTTGGCCGCGAAGCTCGCGTCGCGCGCGGTGAGCTGCCAGATGTTGTCGTACGCCCAGATCACCGGCTTGCTCGTGGCGGTCACGTCGTCGAGGAAGGCGGCCGGCAGCGGCTCGTCGTAGGTGGAGCCCATGTAGATGACGGCCTGGTAGTCGTCGATCTCGCCGGCGGCGTAGTCGAGCACCGGCTGCGCGGTCCAGTCGCCGAAGTGCGAGGCCAGGTTCGCGGTCGCGATGGCGTACTGCTCGCCGAGGAAGCCGTAGGGGCCGGTCGTGTCGTAGAGCACCAGGGTCTTGCCGGTCGCGCCGGGGATGCCCGCGCCGCTGCGCGCGTTGACCAGCGGCGCCGAGGGCGTCGTGACGAGCGTCGCGGGCGAGGCCGCGGAGACGTTGCCGGCCGCGTCCAGCGCCTCCACGAAGAAGGTGTACTGCGTGTGCGCGGTCAACCCCGTGATCGTCGCGCTCGTCGCCGTGACGGTCTGCACGGCCGGGCCGCCGGTCACGCGGTACGACACCACGCCCCGGTCGTCGCTCGACGCGGCCCACGCGAGCGCCACGCTCGTCGCGGTGACCTCGCCCGCCACCGGCGCGCCCGGCGCCGTCGGCGGGGTCGTGTCCGGCGGGGGCGGCGGGGTCAGCGTGGTGAACTCGGCCGCCGCGCTCGCCGGCGAGGCGTTGCCGGCGGCGTCGACGGCCTTCACGGTGATCGAGTGCGCGGTCGACGGCGCCAGGCCGGACAGCGTCGTGGTGGTCGCCGGCGGGTTGCCGGTGATCGTGGCGATCGGCGCCGCGCCGCCGTTGTCGAAGAGCTGGTAGCCGGTGACGCCCGTGTCGTCACTGGCGGCGCCCCAGCTGACCGTGGCGGCGGTGGTGGTCACGTCGGTCGCGACCGGCGCGCCCGGGGCGCTCGGCGGGGTCCGGTCGGCCACGCCGGTGGTGAAGGCCCAGACGTACTGGTCGCTGAGCACTCCCGAGGCACCCTTGACCTTCACGGTGATGGTGTACCGCGTGGCGTCGGCGAGCTGGCTGCGCGGGACGAACGTGAAGGTGTGCGTGGGCGCGTCGTAGGTGTAGTACGCCGGCACCGCGGCGCCGCCGCTCGTCTTCACGAACGAGTAGCGCAGCGAGGCCGGGTCGGTCGGGTCGTTGAACGTGATCGCCGGGCGGGCGCCCGTCGAGACTCCGGTCGCCCCGTTCTTCGGGGTGACCGCCGTGACGGCCGGGGCCGCGGCGTGCGCCGCCGTCCCGAACCCGCCGGCGACGATGGCGCCGACGACCGCCGATGCCACCAGCTTCACCGAAGTGCGCACTGCGTGCTCGCCTTTCCTTTGGGGGATCGTGGGATGGGCCCCGGCTCGGAGGGTTGAGCCGGGGCCCGGGAGGGATGCGTCAGTTCGCGCAGTAGACGAACGGGGTGAACGAGGCATTCTGGGAGCCGGTGCGGGAGACCTGGAAGACCCACGTCTTGCCGCTCTCGTCCGTCTCGTCGCGGTGCGAGCCGGACTGCGAGATCCCGCCGGAGTTGATCGTGTAGCCGCCGGCGACGACCACGCCGCTGGTGCAGGCGAAGGTGTACGTCCTCGTGCCCGAGCCGGTGACCGCGGTGGCCGAGGCCGCCGTGTACTTCACGTAGCCCGCGCCGGCCGCACCGGTGTCGCCCTTCGGGCCCGGGGCCCCGGCCGCGCCCGTCGCGCCCTTGATGCTGCCGATCGCGGTCCAGGCCGTGGCGTCCGTCTTCTTGTACATCGAGAAGTCGGTCGTGTTGAGGTACACGTCGCCGATGGAGCCCAGCGTCCCGGCGGGGGCGCCGGCGCCGGTCAGGATCGTGCTGCCGTCCTTGCCGTTGGCCCCGTCCTTGCCGCTCACGCCGTCCTTGCCCGCAGCACCCGCGGCGCCGGTCGCCCCCGCCTCGCCGGCGGCGCCCTTGTCGCCGGCCGCCCCGGCCGCCCCGGTCGCGCCGGTCGTGCCCGCGTCGCCCTTCTCGCCCTTGAGCGAGGCGAGCCACTGCTCCGGCGTGCCGGTGAACAGGCCGCTGTCGATGGCCATCTGATACGCGTCCTTGCCGTCGGTACCGTGCCCGATCAGCGTCTGCAGCCACTCGTCGACGGAGCCGAGGCTGGGGTCCGCGGCCTTGGCGATGTCGTACGCGCTGGCGCCGGGCATACCGGGCAGCCCCTGCGCGCCGGTGTCGCCCTTCTCACCCTGAGTGCCCTGGGCCCCGGTGTCGCCCTTCTCGCCTTTCTCGCCCTGCGGGCCGGGAGCGCCGTCCTTGCCGTTGACGCCGGGAATGCCCTGCAGCCCCTGCTCGCCCTTATCTCCCTTCTCGCCCTTCTCACCCTGGGCCCCGGTCTCGCCCTTCTCACCCTGCGCGCCGGTTTCGCCCTTGTCGCCCTTTTCGCCCTGGGCGCCAGCGGCGCCGGCGGCACCGGTCTCGCCCTGGATGCCCTGGTCGCCCTTTTCGCCCTGAGCCCCGGTGGCGCCCGTCGCCCCGGTCTCGCCCTGAGCGCCCTGCGCGCCGGTGTCGCCCTTCTCGCCCTGGGCACCGGTCGCGCCGGTCTCGCCTTGGGCGCCCTTCGCGCCGGTGGCGCCGGTCGCGCCGGTCGCGCCCGTGGCACCCGTCGCGCCGGTTGCGCCCGTGTCGCCCTTCTCGCCCTTCGCGCCGGTGGCACCCGTCGCGCCCGTGGGGCCCTTCGCGCCGGTTGCGCCCGTGGCGCCGGTTGCGCCCGTCGAGCCCTTGGCGCCGGGCGGGCCGACCGGGCCGGCCGGGCCCTGGGCGCCGGTGGCGCCGTTCAGGCCGCGGTCGCCCTTCGGGCCCTGGTTGTTCCACTGGATCTGGCGCTCGCCGTTCTTGCAGCGCTGACCGCCCTGGTAGTCGATGACGCGCAGCGCTCCGGTGTTGGTGTTGCGGCAGCCGGTGATCACGCCGGTTCCGGTGTCGGGCACCGCACCGTACGCGGTGGCGCCGACGCCGACGAGGACGGCCGCGGCGGTGGCCCCGATGGCGGCGATCTTCTGCTTCTTGGACTGGAACACGAGCTCTCCCGAATCTCGGTGGCGGTACAGGGGTGCTACTTGCCGATGACGACCACGCGCTCCGACGGGCGCAGCTGCGGGGGCGCGGGCGGCGCCGGCATCTGCCCGTCGTTCGCGGGCCGGCTCTCCGCCGTCGGCGCGGACGGAGCGGGGTCCGCGGTCGCCCAGATCGCGCCGCCGAGCCCGGCCCCGAGGGCGAGAACCCCGGCCGCGACGGCGATGACGATTTTCTTGGCCATGACGGAATCCCCTTTTCCGGGCAGGGTGCAGCGACCGCGGTGTATGCGGCGAGCGGTGAATTGCGGTACGAGAAAATTCGAGAGCGTCAGGAATGCGTTGCCGCACGCAAGAACGAACCCACCGGATCTCCCCTTGGAACGAAGTTGTTCGGGGCCGGTTTCGCCACTGACTCCCCGCTGGGCCGATTCGGCGACCAAGATGACGCCCGGCGGATCACTGCCTTCCCGACAGCCCGTTGCCGGGCTGGTCCATTTACGGTAGCGGCCCGGGTGCAGGCGCGTTGTCGTCAGCGCGGGACGGATCGCCTCGCCATCCGGATGACAGAACTGGGACGCGGAAACCCCGGTGCGAGCGCGGCGGGTGTCCGGAAGACTGCCGAGCGTGTGGCCGTCGCCGTTCTTCGAAAGGCTCCGGGGCGCCCGCCGCGTGCTGGTCGCCGGGGCGGGCGGGGGCTTCGACGTCTTCGCCGGGCTGCCGCTCGCGCTGTGGCTGCAGGGCGCCGGCGTCGAGGTACACCTCGGGAATCTGTCGATCGCGCACCTCTACGGCCTCGACGAGGACGCGTGGCTCGCGCCGGGCGTCGCCGCGATCGGGCCGGAGACGATGGTCTATCAGGAGTACTGCCCGGAGCGTGCCCTCGCCCGCTGGCTGGCCCGGCACGGCCGGCCCGCGACGGTTCACGCGTTCCCGCGCACGGGCGTCCGGCCGCTGCGCGCGGCGTATCGCACCCTCGCCAAGCGCCTGCGCCTCGACGCGATCGTGCTGGTCGACGGCGGCACGGACATCCTGCTGCGCGGCGACGAGGCGGGCCTGGGCACGCCGGTCGAGGACGCCACGAGTCTGGCCGCGGTGCTCGGCACGCCGGTGCCGACCCGGCTGGTGGCGAGCATCGGCTTCGGCATCGACGCGTATCATGGCGTGAATCACGTGCAGGTGCTGGAGAACATCGCCGCACTCGAGCGCGACGGGGCGTACCTCGGCGCCTTCTCAATCCCGGGCGGCTCTCGCGAGGCCGTCCTCTACCGCGACGCGGTCGCGTTCGCGCGCGCCGCGATGCCGGACGACGTCAGCATCGTCAACGGCCAGATCGCCGCCGCGCTGGCGGGCGAGGCCGGCGACGTCAGGTTCACCGACCGGACCGGCGCCGGCGAGCTCTTCGTCAACCCGCTCATGGCCATGTACTTCACCTTCGACCTGCCCGGCCTGGCCCGCCGCTCGCTGTACCTGGACCGGATCCGCGACACCGAGGACATGCTGGCGGTGGCGGCGGCGATCGAGCGCTTCCGCGACGGGGTCATCCCGCGGCCGCGGCGGCCGTTCCCGCACTGAGCACCGTGGCCTTGAGCCTCATCGGGTGCTCTCGACCAGGTCGGTCAGCTCGCGCATGAGCCGCTCGGCGCGGGCGGTGCCGAAGGTCGCCTCCAAGGCGCGGTGGTGGGCGGTGGCGGCCTCGGAGAGGTACACCGCGACCCGCCGCCGATCGTGCGGGTACGAGCGCGTCGTCCACGAGGCGGTCGACCGCCTTCGAGACCCCGGCCCGCCAGCTGCGCCCGGCGATGGACTGGCTGGTCCGGCACCGCCGCACCCGCCGCTGGCCCTGATCGGCAACGACTACGTCTGGCCGCGCATGCTGCACCACGCCGCGGTCGCGTACCTGCGCGCAGCCGAGGCCCGGGTCGTCGCCGCGCATTACGTCCCGTCCGGCGCGCTGGCCCCGGCCCCACTGCTCGACCTCGCCGCCCGCCGCCGCGCCGTCGCCGTGCTGCTCACCCTGGTCGGCAGCGACCTGGCCGCCTTCAACCGCGCCTACACCGAGTCGCCCCTGGGCGTCCGCGTCCCGCGGCTGGGCGCCGTTCTGGAGGAGAACGGCCTGCTCGCCACCGGGGTGACGAGGCTGGCGAGCTGTACGCGACCATGGGCTCTTCGGCAACGTGGCCACGGACGCGGGGCTGGCCTTCGTCGAGCGATACACGCACCGCTACGGCTGGCAGGCGCCCGTCCTGAACGGTTACGCCGAGGCCAGCTATGACGGCGTCCGCCTGCTGACGGCTCTGGCGGCGGGCCCTTCGCCATGGGATTTTCACGGTTGGCCGGGCGCGCGGGCAGCCTCGACCCGGCGGCGATGGACGCCACGGCCGACGGCACCACGGTGACGGGCGGCCGCGGCACGGTGACGGTGACTGCCCGGCACGTGGACCAGCGGGTCTACCTGGCGCGGGCCGGCGGCCTGGACTTCGACGTCCTCGACGCTCCCGTTGCGGCGGATCGCGGCCGGGGCCCGAGCGTGCGCGTAAGAATGGGCCTATGAAGCTGGGTCTGCACTACTGGAACTTCTCCAACCCCGCCGAGCCCGCGGTCATCGCGCCCACGCTGCGGGAGACCGCGCTGATCGCCGAGCAGTCGGGGGTCGCCTCGTTCACGGTCATGGACCACTACTTTCAGATGGAGGCCTACGCGCCGGCCGAGGAGCCGATGCTGGAGGGCTACACGACGCTGGGCTACGTCGCCGCGCTGACCTCGAAGATGACGCTCGGGCTGCTGGTGACCGGCGTGATGTACCGTCACCCGGGCCTGCTGGCGAAGATCGTCACCACGCTCGACGTGCTCTCCGGCGGCCGGGCCCGGCTGGGGATCGGCGCGTCGTGGTACGAACGCGAGCAGCGCGGCCTCGGCGTGCCGGTCGTTCCGGTCGCCGAGCGGTTCGAGCGCCTGGAGGAGACGCTGCAGATCTGCCTGCAGATGTGGGGCGGGCAGGGAGGAACCTTCGAAGGCGAGCACTACCAGCTGACCGAGGTCCTCAACTCCCCGGCGGCGATCAGCCGCCCGCACCCGATGATCATGATCGGCGGCGGTGGCGAGAAGAAGACGCTGCGGCTGGTGGCGAAGTACGCTGACGCCTGCAACATCTTCGGCACGTCCAAAGAGGACGTCGCGCACAAACTCGACGTGCTGCGCGAGCACTGCGCCGCCGAGGGCCGCGACTACGACTCGATCGTCAAGACCACCCTGGTCACCCGGCCGGCACTGGTCGACCCGGACGCGTGGCTGTCCGACGTCGAGGCGTTCGCGGCGCTCGGGATCACCGAGGTCATGACCATGCCCGACCGCAACCCGGTCGAGTTCGCCAACGGCCTGGCCGAGAAGATCCTGCCCCGCCTGGCCTCGATCTGACGCTTGACGTCCACTGTGGACGAATGCCGCGGGCCCGGACGATCCCTCGCCCGGACCCGCGGTGGTTCCAGGTCAGCCGGCGGCGCGTTCGCCGGACGGGCGCCGCCGCGATGCCGGCACCGGCGAACTGCTCAACGGGCGCGAGGTCGATGATGGCCGACGTTACGCCGGGGTGGGCAATCGCGAAGACCATCGCCAGGCGGGTCCGGGTCGTCCCTCAGCATTGGCCGGGCCGCCGTTTCCGCTGCTCAGCGGTTTTTGTCGTACCCTTGTTCTAGGTTGCTCTCATGAGTGAGGTGCTGACCGGGATCGCTGATTCGCAGTGGCGTAGCCGCTTGGACGCGATGTTGGCTGAGCAGCGCCGTCGTGTGGCTCGTCGTCGTGCGGTTCGTGCCGAGTTCGCTGAGGCTCGCCGTCGTGGTTTGGAGGCGAGGCATGCCGAGCGCCTGGCCCGCTTGGACGCCGAGGCCCGCACCGCCGAGATCACCGCTCACTGGGCTGAACAGGACGCCCGAGCCGCCCGCCGCCGTTCCGAGGCGACTCAGCCCAGCCCGGGCTGTCCGCCAACCGAGCCCGACTCCCGCCGTCCGGCCGCCCAGCCCAACCCCCGCTCCGATCCGCCCGCCCCCACCCCGCCCGGGCCGTCTCGCCCGCATGACCTAGCCGCCCCGCCGCCACAGCCCCCGCCCCCGCCGACAGAGCGTACGCAGTCGCCAAGGCCACCATCGCCGCCGACGTCCCGTGCACCATCGCCAGAGCGTTCGCCAAGGCCCACGCCGACGCCGCGTTCCCAGCCTGCATCGACGTCACCGCGCTCCCAGCCGGTCGAGTCATCGCGTTCTCGGCCGGTCGAGTTACCGCGCTCCCGGCAGGTTGAGTTACCGCGTTTCCAGCCTGCATCGACGTCATCGCGTTCTCGGCTGGTTGAGTCGCCGCGTTCTCGGCAGGTTGAGTTACCGCGTTTCCAGCCTGCATCGACGTCATCGCGTTCTCGGCTGGTTGAGTCGCCGCGTTCTCGGCAGGTTGAGTTACCGCGTTTCCAGCCTGCATCGACGTCATCGCGTTCTCGGCTGGTTGAGTCGCCGCGTTCTCAGCCGGTCCAGTCGTCGTGCTGTCGATCCGCAGCGTCACCGCCGCCGCAACGGCTGAGCCGTGTCGGTGACGCCGCGCTACCGCCCACCTCCCCGGCCCCGGCACCCGCCGCCGGTCGGCCCGTCGCCGCACCGGTGCGTCCCTTGCCGCCGCTGAGCCTCGGCGCGGCCCAGCCGTCATGTGCTTCTTCCGGGTCGCGTCCGCGCACCCGATCTCGCCGGCCGTGGCCTTGGGCTATCAGACGGTCCAAAGGCGGTTGTTGGGCGTGTGGCTCGACGACCTCACCATGGCCGACCGCAGACCTGTCGTTCTCCGCGTTCGGCGTCTTTGGCGGTAGGGGTGGATCAGGACCACGGTCGCCGCCGACGTGACCGTGGTGTCGTCACCGGGCGGACGCCGCAGCTCCGCTGTTGCCCGGTCGGCGGGCGGGCAAGCGTGTGCAAGGGGTTGTTGGTCGAGCTCCAAGTCGCGACGGCGGTCGAGTGGGAGCTTTGTCGGCAGTGGCGTGGCCGCGCTTCGCAGTGGCTTCGGCGGGCTGTCGCCGACCGGTTCATTCCCGGGTTCAGCATGCTCTCCCTCGACGGAAAGCGGTCTGGGGCAACGGCACCGTCGGCGTCGGCGTCGTCCGGCCGGATCGACTCGGTCGATAGTGGCCACCGGCGCCAGGGCGTTCGGCCGGGCGAGTGGACTCGCTGTCTCGGGCCGGTGAACATGGCCAGTATCGGACATATCGACTTTTCCGGCATTTAGGTCATCTGAACGGCCGGAGGGTGTGGCTGGATGGACCGGTTGGCTTGCTGGAAAGTCCGAATAATCCAAAAATGCCGTATCTGGTGGGGCTGGTGGGCGTTGGACTGAAGCGATGAGAGTTCTGGTCACGGGCGGTGCGGGGTTCATCGGCGGCAATCTTTGCCGGGAGCTGGTCGCGCATCCGCGGGTCGTGGAAGTGGTGGCGTTCGACGATCTGAGCACTGGAAGCGAGCATAATCTCGACGGGGTCGGGGCGCGGCTCCTTGTCGGGAGCATTCTCGACCGGGCTGCGATCGACGCGGCCGTTGCCGGGGCCGACGTTGTCATCCATCTTGCCGCGCGGCCCAGTGTGCCGCGGTCGGTGGCCGATCCGATGCGCAGCCATCTCGTCAACGCGGTCGGGACCATGCACGTGCTCGAGGCGTGCCGGGCCGGGGGGACGCCGATCATCGCCGCGTCCTCGTCGTCGGTGTACGGGCCGACGCGCACGCTGCCCAAGCACGAGGAGCTGCCGACCCGGCCGCAGAGCCCGTATGCGGCGAGCAAGCTGGCGGCGGAGTCGGCCGTGCTCGCGTACGGGGCGACCTACGGGCTGCCGGTGCTGGCGCTGCGGTTCTTCAACGTGTACGGGCCGCTGCAGTCGGTCGGGCACGCGTACGCGGCCGTGATTCCGACGTTTGCCGACGCGGCCCTGCGCGGGCAGCCGGTGCACGTGCACGGCGACGGGCTGCAGACGCGGGACTTCACTTACGTGGGCTCGGTCGCGCGGCTGCTCGCCGACGCCGCCGTGCGCCGGGTGACCAGCCCGACGCCGGTGAATCTGGCGTTCGGCACCCGGACGTCGCTGCTGGAGCTGGTCGACAAGATTCGCACGCTGGTGGGCCGGGCGGTCGAGGTGGTCTTCGATCCGGCCCGCCCCGGCGACGTGCGGGACTCCCAGGCTGACTCGGCCCGGCTGCGGGAGCTCTTCCCGGGCCACGGCCCGGTGCCGCTGGACGACGGGCTGGCGGAGACGGTCAGCTGGTACGCGCGGCAGTTCGAAGGTCAGGCAGCGACCGCGCGTCCATGACCACGTCCGGTACGACACACAGATCCGCCATCGCCCCGGTCAGATCGGCGCCGTCGCCGCGCAGCGCCCGGGCCAGCGCGGGGTCGAGCGCGGGGACCTTCACGTGCGAGATCAGCGGGTGCAGCGGGCGGACGTCGGCCTCGCCGGGGCCGAGCAGCTCCTCGTGAAGCTTCTCGCCGGGGCGCAGGCCGGTGTAGACGATCTCGACCGGCGCGTCGCCGATGAGCTGCCGCGCCAGGTCGGCGATGCGCACCGGCGAGCCCATGTCGAGCACCAGCGCCTCCCCGCCCGCGCCGATCGCGGCCGCCTGGATGACCAGCTGCACCGCCTCGGGGACGGTCATGAAGTACCGCGTGACGCCCGGATCCGTCACCGTCACCGGTCCGCCCGCGGCGATCTGCGCCCGGAACGCCGTCACCACGGAGCCCCGGCTGCCCAGGACGTTGCCGAAGCGCACGCTGAGGTAGCCGTGGTGCGTGGTGAGCCGCTCGGTGATCCGCTTGGAGTAGCCGAGCACGCTGGCCGGGCTGGCCGCCTTGTCGGTCGAGATGTTGACCAGGCGTCGCACGCCCGTGGCCGCGGCCGCCTCCAGGACGTTGAGCGTGCCCAGGACGTTGGTCTGCAGCGCCTCCGCCGGGTGGCGCTCCAGCAGCGTCAGGTGCTTGAGCGCGGCCGCGTGGAACACCACCTCGGGCCGGCGCGTGGCGAAGATCGCGCGGATGGTGGCGGCGTCGCGCAGGTCGGCGAGGATCAGCGAAGGGTCGTCGAGCAGGGCGCGGCCGTGGATCGACAGCTGCACCGCGTGCAGGGCGGACTCGTCGCGGTCGAGCATCATCAGCTCGGCCGGGGCGAAGCGGTGCAGCTGGCGGCACAGCTCGGAGCCGATCGAGCCGCCCGCGCCGGTGACCAGGACCCGGCGGCCGGTGAGGTAGTCGCCGATCGCGGCGAGGTCGGTCTCGATCTGGCGGCGGCCGAGCAGGTCGGCCAGCTCCACGTCGCGCACGCGCACCGGCCCGTCGAGCGAGTCGTCGAGCGACGGCAGAACCTTCATGAAATATCCCGAAATTTCGGACAGTTCGGAGCGCATTGCGCGCAGTAGCGCGCCGTCCTCGTTGCGGATGGCGAAGACGACGCCCTGCGCGCCGGTCAGGCTCAAGGCCGACCGCAGGGCGGCCCGGCCGCCGAGGACCGAGATGCCCGAGATGCGAAGCCGATGCTTGTGCGGGTCGTCGTCGAGAAATCCCACGGCGCGGTAGTGGCAGTGGGGATCCTGCAGCATCGCCCGCAGGAGCCGGTGCCCGGCCGCGCCCGCGCCGTAGATGAGCACCGGCACGCGAGCGGCGGTGGAGGAGCGGCGCCGGGCCAGGCGCGTCCAGCGGATCGCGACCATCGCCACCATCGCCGCCGCGCCGCCGAGGACCGGGATCACGCGCGGCGCCGGGGCCAGCGCGGTCAGCAGGCCGCAGGCGATCGCCACGGTGGCGGCCAGGGCGCGCAGCTCGGACATGGAGGCGTACTCGTACCGCCGCCGGTACAGCTGCACCGGCCACGCGACCGCGGAGTGCAGCGCCGCCGCCAGCAGCAGCGTGCCCGCGGCCGCGGCCAGCGCCGGGCGTGAGGGGGTGATCGCGACGGCGAGCGCGAGCCCGCCCGTCCAGGCGTAGAGGTCGGCGGGCCAGTCCCCGGGCCCCGCGGGCCGGTGCGGCGTGGGGCGGATGGCAAGAGAGCGATCGTCCACGCGACGATTCTTCATGAATTGCCGCCCTATTTCGGGGTAAAAGCCGTATCGCACCCCAAAACCGCAGCCGAGCTGTCACGCTGAGTCGAACAGCGGCTACGGGAGGTCATGGCGCATGGAGCTGCGCGACTATGTCAGCGCGGTCCGCAAACGCTGGTGGCTGGTCGCCACGACGGCGTGCCTGGCGCTGGCCGCCGCCGTGGTGATGACCGCCCGGACCGCGCCGACGTACGCCGCCGGCGTCACCTTCTTCGTCAGCACGCCCAGCAGCGGCGTGACCGACGCCTACCAGGGCGGCCTCTTCTCCCAGCAGCGCGCCCGCTCCTACGTCAGCCTCGTCGGCAGCGACCGCCTCGCCCGGTCCGTCGCCGCCGACCCCGCCGTCGGACTGGACGCGGCCGGCGTGCGCAAGCGGATCAGCGCCCGCACGGTCCCCGACACCGTGCTGCTGGAGGTCACCGTCGTCGACACCGACAGCGAGCGCGCGCTGCGCGTCAGCCAGGCGGTCGCGACGAAGTTCGCGGCGCTGGTGGCGACCCTGGAGACGCCGCCGGGCGCGGCCAACCCGACCGTGCGCGTGGACGTCGTCACCGGCCCGTCGGTGAGCACCGACCCGATCAGCCCGCAGCCGGCCCGCAACTTCGCGATCGCGCTGCTGCTGGGGCTGGTCGCGGGGGCCGCCGCCGCGGTGCTGCGGGAACTGCTGGACAACAGCATCCGGTCCGTCGCGACGCTGCGGCAGGCGACCGGGAAGGCGATTCTGGCGGCGGTACCGCACGACGCCCACGCCCTGGAAAGCCCGCTGCTCGTCGAGGACGCCGCCTGGTCGCCCCGGGGCGAGGCGATGCGGCACCTACGCACCAACCTGCAGTTCGTCGACCCGGACCGGCGGGCCCGCTGCGTCGTGGTGACCAGCGCGCTGCCCGACGAGGGCAAGTCCACGATCGCGTGCAACCTGGCGATCGTGCTCGCCGAGGCCGGGCACCGGGTGCTGCTCGTCGACGCGGACGTGCGCCGGCCGAAGCTCGCCGAGTACCTCGACCTGGAGGGCGCGGTCGGCCTGACCAACGTGCTTGTCGGGCAGGTCGACGTCGACACCGCGGTGCAGCGCTGGGGCGAGCAGGAGCTGTGGGTGCTGCCCAGCGGCACGATCCCGCCGAACCCGAGCGAGCTGCTGGGCTCCCAGCAGATGACCCGGCTGCTGGCCGAGGTGAGCGAGGACTACGAGTACGTCGTCGTGGACACCTCGCCGCTGCTGGTCGTCACCGACGCCGCCGTGGTCGCCAGCCGCGCCGACGGGGCGGTGCTGGTGACCCGGGCGGGGCGGACCACGATCGCGCAGGCCCAGGCGGCCGTCGAGGCGATCGAGGCGGTCTCGGCGCGGCTGTTCGGGTGCGTGCTCAACGGCGTCAGGGGCACGGGTGGCGACGCCTACACGTACGCGTACGGCCCGCACGAGGGCGCCCACCGCCCGCAGCGCGCCTTGCCCGCCAGCCCCGCCAAGCCGGTGGAGGACGACGAGCCGGAGCCCGTCAACGCCGGGACGCGAGGAGCCTGAGGATGTCCTCGAGCGTCCCAGCGCACTCGCGGAACCCCTCGATCGGGCCGCCGAAGGGATCGTCGAGATCGTCGTCGGCCGGCTTCCCGGGCTGCATCCGGCCCCGGACCGCCGAGATGTCCCGCAAGGTCACCGGGCCGTCCGGCAGGGCGGCCAGGTACCGGGCGTACTGCCGCAGCGTGAAGGTCTTCCCGGCGATCGCCGGAGCCATCGTGACGCAGTGCGCCCGCTCGGCGCGCGTCGC
Source organism: Dactylosporangium sp. CA-233914 (assembly GCF_050942935.1). Taxonomy (NCBI): domain Bacteria; kingdom Bacillati; phylum Actinomycetota; class Actinomycetes; order Micromonosporales; family Micromonosporaceae; genus Dactylosporangium; species Dactylosporangium sp. CA-233914. The sequence goes on from NZ_CP192030.1 coordinate 713,031, forward strand.
GGTGAGCACCAGCGGGGCGGGCAGCAGTAGCGCCGGCCCGACCCGGCGGCTGGCGAACCCGGCCGGGTCGGCACCGTGCTCGCGCAGGACGGTCTCGGCGTGCGCGGGCATCTCCAGGCCCGGCACGGCGTGCGTGCCGGCGCTCTCGGCGGACAGCCCGAGCGCGTGGGCCAGGCGCTCGGCCATCGCGGACCGGCACCGGTTGGCCCGGCAGACGAACAGCATCAGGGCCGACTCCAGCGGGGGTGTGTGGTGAACGCGCGGATCTTTCTCTCGGCGCCCGACGTTTCCGGCGTCGAGGAGCGCTACCTGGTCAACGCGCTGAGGTCCGGGTGGGTCGCGCCCGTCGGGCCGGATCTGGACGCGTTCGAGGCGGAGATCGCCCGCCGGTGCGGCACCGCGCACGCCGTCGGGGTGAGCTCGGGCACCGCGGCGCTGCACCTGGCGCTGCTCGCGCTCGGCGTCGGCCCCGGCCAGCTCGTGATCGTGCCGACGCTGACGTTCGCGGCGACCGCGAACGCGGTGGTGTACACCGGCGCCGAACCGGTCTTCGTCGACAGCCTCCCCGGCGACGGCAACCTGGACCCGGACCTGACCGCCGGGGTCCTGGCCGACCTGCGGCGGGAGGGGCACACGGTCGGGGCGATCGTGCCGGTGGACCTGTTCGGGGCGTGTGCGGAATACACCTCGCTGGAGGAGCTCGGCGTGCCGATCGTCGAGGACGCCGCGGAGGCGCTCGGGTCGAGCCGGGACGGGCGGCCCGCAGGCTCGTTCGGCCGGGTCGCGGCGCTGTCGTTCAACGGCAACAAGATCCTCACGACGTCCGGCGGCGGCATGCTCGTCACCGACGACGGGGACCTCGCGGCGCGCTGCCGGCACCTCGCCACCCAGGCCCGCGAGCCGGTCGCGCACTACGAGCACCGCGACGTGGGGTACAACTACCGGCTCAGCAACCTCCTGGCCGCGCTGGGCCGCGGGCAGCTCACCCGCCTCGACGAGATGATCGCCCGGCGGCGGCAGCTGCGGGAGCGGTACCTGAAACTCTTCGCCGCCACCGAGGGCACCCGGCTGCTGGGCGAGGCCGACCCGGGCTCGAACTGCTGGCTCACCACGCTGGTCGTCGACCCGCAGCGGGCCGGCTGGACCGCGGCCGACCTCGGCACCTGGCTCGCCGCCCGCGACATCGAGACCCGCCCGGTGTGGAAGCCGATGCACGCCCAGCCGGTCTTCCGCGGCCGCCGCGTCTGGCTCACCGGCGTCGCCGACCGGCTGTTCGCCACCGGCCTCAACCTGCCCAGCGGCTCCGGCCTGCGCGAGGACGCCCAGCAGCGGGTCTTCGACGCGATCGGCGAGTTCCTGGACGCGCGATGAGGCGCTCGCTCGACCTGCTCGCCGCCTTGGCCGCGGTGCTGCTGCTCGCCCCGGTCATCGCCGCCACCGCCGTGTTCGTCCGGGCGGCGCTCGGCGGGCCGGTGCTGTTCCGCCAGGAGCGGGCGGGGCTGCGCGGCGAGCCGTTCACGCTGGTCAAGTTCCGCTCGATGCGCGAGGGGCCGGGAACCGACGCCGAGCGGCTCACCGCGGCCGGCCGGTTCCTGCGCGCCTGCAGCCTCGACGAGCTCCCGGCGCTGTGGAACGTGCTACGGGGAGACATGAGCCTCATCGGACCGCGACCGCTGCCGGTCGCCTACCTGGACCGCTACACCGACGAGCAGCGCCGCCGCCACGACGTGCGCCCCGGCATCACGGGCCTCGCCCAGGTGCGCGGACGCAACGCGCTGAGCTGGGAGCAGAAGTTCGCCTACGACCTCGAGTACGTGGCCAACCGGTCGCTCGCCCTGGACCTGCGCATCCTCGCCGAGACGGTCCGCACGGTGCTGCGCCGCGACGGCATCACGGCCGAAGGGGCGGCCACCGCCCATGAATTCGAGGGTGTACCACGATGAAGAATGGTCTGGTCATCGTCGGCTGCGGCGGCCATGGGCGAGAGCTGCTCATGATCGCGCGGGCGGCCGGGCTGCCGGTCCGCGGCTTCGTCGACGACGGGCCGAGCCAGCGCAACCTCGACCGCATCGCCGCGCTCGGCGTGCCGTTCCTCGGCCCGACCTCGCGCCTGAGCGACGAGCGGCCCTCGATCGGCTACGTCATCGGCATCGGCGACCCGCGCATCCGCGCGCGCATCGACGACGACCTGCGCCTGCACGGGCTCGCCGCGGCGACGCTGGTCCACCCGGCGGCGACGATCGGCCCCGACGCGGTGGTCGGCGAGGGGTTCGTGGCCTTCCCGGGTGCCCGGGTCACCACCAACGTCACGATCGGCCGTCACGTGCACCTGAACCAGAACTGCACCATCGGCCACGACACCGTCCTGTCGGACTTCGTGCAGGTCAACCCGCTCGCCGCGATCTCCGGCGACTGCCACGTCGGCTCCGGCGTGCTCATCGGCACGACCGCCTGCGTGCTGCAGGGCCTGCGGGTCGGGGCGGACGCCACGGTCGGTGCCGGGGCCTGCGTGACCCGCGACGTCGAGCCCAAGACGACCGTGAAGGGGGTGCCGGCGAAGTGAGGGTGGCGCTGGTCCTGAAGACCGACGAGGGCGGCCGCTGGACGCTGCCGCACGTCGACGAGCTGCGCGAGCGTGGCCACGAGGTGATCGCGGTCCTGCCGCCGGGCAGCGAGGGGCGGCTGCGCAAGGCGCTGCACGACCGGGGCGTCGACGTGGTCCAGTCCGCGTTCGACTTCCGCTTCCGCCCGGCTCCCTCGACCCTGACCGGCCTGCTGGGCCTGCGCCGGCAGCTGCGCGGGATCGACCCGGACGTGCTGCATTACCACCTGTACGCCTCCGCCCTGGCCTGCCGCCTCGCGGCGCTTGGCTGGAACGTCGCCAAGGTGCACATGGTCCCGGGGCCGCTGTTCCTGGAGTCGCCGCTGATCCGGTCCGTGGAGCGGTTCCTGTGCCGGCTCGACGACGTCGTGATCGGCGGCAGCGAGCACATCGCGAAGCTGTACCGCGCGATCGGCCTCGCCCCCGAGCGGACCCCGGCGATCCCGTACGGCGTCGACGTCGAGGACTTCACCCCGCCGTCGCCCGCCTACCGGACCGCGTCCCGCGACGCCCTCTGCGCCGGCGACGACACGTTCGTGGTGTGCATGGTCGCCTACGTGTACGCCCCCAAGCGCCTGATCCGCCCCGGCCGCGGCGTGAAGGGCCACGACGTGCTGCTGGCCGCGTGGAAGAAGTTTGCCAAGGATCGCCCGGACGCGCGGCTGGTCCTGCTCGGCGGCGGCTTCGACGCGGCCGGCGCCGCCCACAAGCGCGAGCTGCTGGACCGCTTCGACGTCGCCGCCGACCACACCATCGACTGGCACGACTCCGTCATCGACGTGCGCGACTGCTACGCGGCCGCCGACCTCAGCGTGAGCCCGTCGCTGTCGGAGAACCACGGCGCCGCCGTCGAGGCCGCGGCGATGGGCGTACCGAGCGTCGTCTCGGATGCCGGGGCGCTGCCCGAGGTGGTGGATCCGGCCTCGGGCTGGGTGGTGCCGCGCGACGACCCGGACGCGTTGGCGGGGGCGCTGCGGGAGGCGTACGCCGACTTCCGGGCCGGCACCCTGCGCCGCCGCGGCGAGCTGGCCCGGGAGCGCGCCGAGCGCCTCTTCGCCCAGCACCGGGCCGCCCGCGCGGTCGCCGACGTCCTGGAGCGCGCGGCCCGCGACCGCAGGGCCGCCGCCCGATGACGGCGACCCGCCCGAGCACCCGGCACCGCACGAGCCCGGTCCGCCCGTCGTTCACCGGCAACGTGACCTGGAGCGTCGCCGGCAACGGGGGATACGCCCTGTGCCAGTGGCTGGTCCTCGTCGTCATCGCGCGCATCGGCAGCCCGGCCATGGTCGGCGACTACGCGCTCGGCCTGGCCGTGGGCGCCCCGATCGTGCTGCTGGCCAACCTCTCGCTGCGCACGGTGCTGGTGACCGACCCCAACGGCGAGCACCCGTTCAAGCGCTACCTGGGCATCCGGCTGGCCGGCATGGGGCTGGCCATGGCGACGATCGCCGCCGTGGTCCTCGTCCTGCACCTTCCCGCCGCGGTCGTACTGCTGGTGGGTGCGGCCAAGGCCTTCGACGGCATCGGCGACATCTACCTGGGCCTGCTGCAGCGCCACCACGACCAGCGCAGCATCGCCGCCGCCCAGCTGGTCAACGGCGGGCTGACGGTCGCCCTGGTCGCGGCCCTGCTGTACGGCACCAGCAGCATCGCCTGGGCCGCGGCCGGCTCGGCGGCGGCCTCGGCGCTGACCTGGGTCATGTGCTGCGCCCCGTTCGCCGGCCGCTTCCACAACCGCCCCGACCCGCGCGCCCGGCAGCACACCCACCGCGCCGCGGGCGGGCTCGCCGAGCTGCTGTGGACGGCGCTGCCACTGGGCCTGGCCTCCGGAGTCACTTCGCTGTCGTCCAACGTGCCGCGGTACGCGCTGCAGGAGCACCTCGGCGCGACCGCGCTCGGCGTGTTCGCCGCTGCCGGCTACCTCGTGCTGACCGGCAACGTGTTCTTCTCCGCCGTCGCCCAGACGCTGCTGCCGCGCCTGGCCGAGCTGCGCGCCAACGGCACCCCGGAGGGCTTCCGCGGGCTGCTGCGCCAGGCGCTGCTCGGCGTCGGCGTCGCGGGCGGGCTGGGCGTGTGGGCCGCCGGGCTGTTCGGCAACGGGCTCCTCCGCCGGCTCTACGGCGACGCCTACGCCGGGCAGGGCCGGGTCCTGACGATCCTGACCCTCGCGACCGCGATCGGCGGGGCCTGCTTCGTGCTCGACGCCGGGCTGTCGGCGGCCCGCCGCTTCACCGGCCAGCTCGCCGTGAACGCGGTCGTACTCGTCGCCGCCGGCCTCGCCGCGCTCGTCCTCGTGCCCCGCTACGGGGTCGTCGGGGCCGCCTGGGCGACCGCGATCGCCGCCGCCGTGCACTGCGCGCTGAAGTGGGAGGTGCTGCGGCGTGCCCTTTGACCTCGCGGCACAGCCCTGGTGGCCGGTCGGCCTCGCGGCCCTCGCGGTGCCGGTGCTGCTGTTCGCGGGGGGCCGGCGGGACATGCTGGCCTACCTCGCCGCGTACTTCCTCCTCTTCGGCTTCGGCCCGGTGGTGAGCTACCTGCTCGGCGGCACCATCTACTTCGGCACCAACACGCAGCTCATCGGCCGCGCCGCGCTCGGCCTGCTGCTCGCCTTCGCCGGTATCGTGAGCGTCGGCCTGCTGCTGCGCCAGCGCCGGGACATCGCGGATCCGTTGCGGGACCAGCAGCCTCGGCGCCTTCCACTGGTGCCGGCGGTGCTGGCGCTGCTCACGCTGTACGGCCTCACGGTGCTGGCCTGGGGCGGGCCCGCGTTCCTGGCCGGCACCAAGCTCGACCGGATCGCCGTCGCCGGCCCCTTCCACTACGACTATCTGCTGCTGGAGATGTGCGCCTGCGCGCTGTACTTCATCGCGCAGGAGACCTCCACCGGCCGCTTCGCGTACCGGCTCAACCTCGGGGTGTACATCGCCTACTGCCTGGCCACCGGCGAGCGCGACTTCATCTTCGTGCTCTTCGCCCTGGTCCTGCACCGCGAGCTGGTCCGCGGCGAGCGCCGGCTGCCGCGCCCGGTGCTGTGGGGCGCCGGGCTGCTGATCGGCGCGACCATACTGTTCACGCTGCGCGGCGGCGGGGCCCCGGGGACCAGCGGCTCGGACACGAGCCAGATCCTCAACCAGGGTTCGGTGCTGTTCGTGGACACGTGGGTGATGACGCACGTGCCGTCGGTCGAGCCGTACCAGCACGGGGCCAGCTACCTGCACGCGCTGCTGAACCTGATCCCCGGCCAGCACCAGACACCGCTGGCGCAGTGGCTCGTGGACCGGTACGCGCCCGGCAGCGCCTCCGGCTACGGGTTCTCGCTCACCGCGGAGGCGTACGCGAACTTCGGGCTGGCCGGCATCCCGGTGCTCTTCGCGCTGCTCACCGCCGTGCACCGGTGGCTGGTCAACCGGATCGACCGGGCGCCGGTCTACGCGTACGCCAGCATCCTGTTCACCGTCGCCTGGATGTACGGCTTCCGCGGCGAGAGCCAGTCGCTGATCAAGACGCTGGTGTACGGCGTCGTGTTCTTCGGCGTCATCCGCATGGTCTCGGCGCGCATTCCCGGCGAGTCGCGGGAGGAGGTCACCGCATGCGCATCGTCGTGAGCACGGAGCAGCGATATTCGCGCACCCCGGACGGGCGGGTGTGGTCGAGCACCGGGGCGGCCAACGCGTTCTGGCAGCGATACCGGGCGGTATTCGAGGAGGTGCGGGTCCTGGCCCGCTGCGCCGAGGTCCCCGGTCGTCCGGTGGATGCCCAGCGCGTCGACGGTGACGGGGTCGAGGTCCATCCGCTGCCGCAATACCTCGGACCCGTGCAGTACCTGCGGCGGTTACCGCGGCTGCGCCGGGCGTTGAGGACGGCGATCGAACCGGGCGACGCGGTCCTGCTCCGGGTTCCCTCGGCGATCGCCACCCTGTTGCTGCGAGGGCTGCGGGGCCCGTTCGGGCTGGAGGTCGTCGGCGACCCGTACGACGTCTTCGCTCCTGGCGCCAGCCGCCACCCGCTGCGCCGCCCGCTGCGCTGGTGGTTCACCCGCCGCCTGCGGGCCCAGTGCCGGGCCGCCTCCGCCGTCTCCTACGTCACCGAGCGTGCCCTGCAATCGCGCTACCCGGCCGCCCCCGGCGCCGTCACCGCCGCGTACTCGAGCATCCAGCTCGACGAGGACGCCTTCGCCGACCGGCCGCGCAAGGACACCGGTGCCGCGCGGGTGAGCCTGCGCCTGGTCACCGTCGGCTCGCTGGAGCAGCCGTACAAGGGTGTCGACACGCTCATCGAGGCCCTGCCGCTGCTGGTCGACGCCGGCCTGGAGGCGAGCCTGGTACACGTCGGCGACGGTCGCTGCCGGGCCGACCTGGAGCGGCTGGTGCGCGAGCGCCGGCTCGGCGGCCGGGTCTGCTTCGCCGGCGCGGTCCCGCCGGGCGCGCCGGTGCGGCTGTTCCTCGACGACGCCGACCTGTTCGTGCTGCCCTCGCGCACCGAGGGCCTGCCCCGGGCCCTGATCGAGGCGATGGCGCGCGGCCTGCCCGCCGTGGCCACCAACGTCGGCGGCGTGCCGGAGCTGCTCGGCGGCGCCCGGCTCGTTCCGCCCGGGGACCCGGTCGCGCTCGCCTGCGCGATCAGCGCGCTCGCGGCCGACCCCGCCGCGATGGCCGCCGCCTCCGCGCGGAACCTGGCCCGGGCGCGCAACTACTCCGCCGAGACCCTCGCCCGCCGGCGCGCCGGCTTCTACCGCGCGCTGCGCGTCCGCACCGCTCCCGATCGAGTCGAGGAGGTGGTCAGCGGTGCCGATTGAACATCTCAAGCACCTGCTGCGCACGCCCCGGCGGCGGATCGTCGCCGCCGCTGTCGTCCTGGTCGTCGTCCTCGCGGGGTTCGGGCTGCGCCTGGCGATCGTGGGCGCCGACGCCGCCGGGCACCTGCAGCGGGCCGCGGCCCTGGTCGGGGACCTGGAGCGGCAGTTGCGGGCCGGGGATCTGGCGGCGGCCCGGCGTACCGCCGCGGATCTGCGGAAGCAGACCGGCGCGGCGCGCGCGGACGTGCACGGCCCCAGCTGGTGGCTGGGGCGCACCCTGCCGGTGGCCGGGGACGACCTCACCGCGGTCGGGGCGGTCGCCGACGCCGTGGACGCGCTCGCCGGTCAGGTCCTGCCGCCGCTGCTCGACGCCGCGGACGCGATGACCGGCGCGATGGGCGGCGATGCTTCGGCGAAGTCGGCGGACCTCAAGTCGGTGGCCGCCTCGGCGCCGCGCATCGCCGAGGCGGCCGCCGTCGCCCGGGCCGCCCAGCGCCGGCTCGCCGGGCTCGACCGCGACGGCCTCAACGCCCGGGTCCGCGCCGCGCTGGAGCAGCTCGACGCGGGCCTGGGGCGGGTCGTGCCGATGCTCGACCCGGCCGCGCAGGCCGCGAAGCTGCTGCCGGCGCTGCTCGGGGCGGCCGGGCCGCGGACGTACCTCGTGCTGTTCCAGAACCTCGCCGAGGTCCGTGCCACCGGCGGGATGCCCGGCGCGTTCGCCGTCGTGCAGGCCGACCACGGCCGGATCAGCCTGGTCGAGCAGGGCACCGCGGCCAAGACACTGCGCGACTTCGACGCGCCGGTGCTGCCGCTGGACGAGGACCAGGAGGACCTTTTCACCAACCGGCTGGGGACGTACCCGGCCGACGTGAACCTCACCCCCGACTTCCCGACCGCGGCCGCGCTGATCCGCGAGATGTACCGTCAGCGCTCCGGCCGCGCCGTCGACGGCGTCCTCGCCACCGACCCGGTCGCCCTGGCCTACCTGCTCGGCGCGACCGGCCCGGTGGCGCTGCCCGGCGGCGGGCAGCTGACCGCGGCGAACGCCGTGCGCCAGCTGCTTTCCGAGGTGTACCTCAAGATCGCCGCCGAGCCGGAGCAGGACGCCTTCTTCGCCGGGGCGGCCAAGGCCGTGCTGGACCGGCTCATGGGCGGCGTGCCGGTCGGCAGGAGCCTGGTCTCCGCGCTGACGAAGGCGACGCAGGAGCGGCGGCTGCTGGCCTGGAGCGCGCACCCCGAGGAGCAGGCCGAGATCGCGAAGACGCCCTTCGCGGGGGTGCTGCCGGCCGATGACGGCGCCCACCCCACCGTCGGTGTGTTCCTCAACGACGGCACGGGGGCGAAGCTCGGGTACTACCTCACCCGCGCCGTGACCCTGGAGACCGGCCGCTGCCTGGAGGACGGCGCCCGCCCGCTGCGGCTGACGGTCACGCTCGGCTCGACCGCGCCGAAGACCGGACTGCCCAGAAGCGTGCTCGGCCTCGGCCTGGCGGGGGAGGGGATCATCCGCACCAACGTGCTGGTCTACGCCCCGACCGGCGGCTCGCCCGTCGCGGCCACGCAGGACGGCGCCGAGACGGACTTCGGGACCGGCTACGAGAAGGGCCGCGAGGTCGCGGTCGTCGCGGTCGACCTGGCCCCCGGCGCCTCCTCGACGCTCGTCGTGGACCTGGTCACCGCGCCCATGAAGTCGCAAGGGGCGCTCGAGCCCCGCCTGATCACGACACCTGGGATCTCGCCTTGGACGACTCGGTTGCAACCGGGCCGTACATGCGAGAAATAGTCCGGTTCACCCCTATCGAGGGGATTTGTGGGTCTACGGTAAGTCTCGGGGAGAGGAAAGGGAGAGCAATGCGAGCCCGAACAAGAACGTCGCTGTCAACACTCGCCGGCCTGGCCGGTGCCGTCGTCGCGGCGGCCGTGCTCGGCGCGCCGACCAGCGCTCAGGCCGCACCCGAGGCGTCCTACCCGGCGCCCGCGCCGGTGATCCGGGTCAGTGCGGGGTCGATCTCCACCGGTGACGCGGTCCGCCTCCAGGGGCGCAGCTTCATCGCCGGCGAGCCGATCAGCATCAGCGTGCAGTACCGGATCACCCGCAACTCCGGCGGCTACGACAATCCGTGGGGCGTGCGCATCAGCGGCGACCGCCGCGCGGACGACCAGGGGCGGTTCTCGGCCCGCATCAGGCTGAGCACGCCCGGCTACGCCATCATCAAGGTGACCGGCAAGAAGTCGAACAAGACGCTGAAGGTCGCCGTGCGCGTCCAGGCCTGGCGCAATGCGTGGCCGGACGACATCTTCGACGGCACGCCGCTGGGCTCGAGCCCGGTGCGCGGCCACTGGGACGGCCACGACCGGCCGGTGGGCTTCTTCGGCCCGTTCCGCAGCGGCTGGTCGCCGTTCAAGCTGTCGGCCAACGAGACCAGCACCGTGGCGTCACCGGTCGCCCAGCAGGACGGCCACCACACGTACGGCGCCGACCTGATCCCGGCCCTGCTGGGCCTGACAGCACTGGCGGGCAGCGGCTGGATCACCTACCGCCGCCGCACAGGCTGACGCACGCCCGCCAAAACCGGCTGCCCCGCGTGCGTCGCGTTCAACCGGAATTTCTCATTACCCTCCTTGGCCCGTCGGGTGTTCGCCGCCCCGGCGGGCCGAGTAGTTCCCGGATAGGATGATCATGGGCAAAGTCGTCATCATCGGGCAGGGGTACGTCGGCCTGCCGCTGGCCATCCGAGCCGTCGAGGCCGGCGACGACGTCGTCGGGCTCGACACCGACACCGACCGCATCAAGTCCCTCGGCGCCGGGCTGTCGTTCGTGGAGGACATCTCCGACGAGCGGCTCGCGCGGGCGCTGGAGACCGGGCGGTACCGCCCGAGTGACGACTACGCGGACGCGGCCGGCTTCGACACCTGCGCGATCACGGTCCCCACCCCGCTCACCGACGGGGTGCCCGACATCAGCCACATCGAGCACGCCGCCCTGCAGATCGCGCCGCACCTGCGCCCCGGCTGCACGGTGATCCTGGAGTCGACCACGTACCCGGGCACCACCGAGCAGGTGCTCCGCCCGCTCCTGGAGCACGCGAGCGGCCTGCGCACCCCCGACGACTTCCACCTGGGGTACAGCCCGGAGCGCATCGACCCCGGTAACCCGACCTGGCACCTGGACAACACGCCGAAGCTGGTGTCCGGCATCGACGCGAGCTCGCTGGCCGCCACCAGGGCGTTCTACGAGCGGTTCGTGAACCGTCTGGTGCCCGTCTCCGCCCCCCGCACCGCCGAGCTCACGAAGCTGTTCGAGAACACGTTCCGGCACATCAACATCGCCCTGGTCAACGAGCTCGCGATCGTCGCGAACAAGCTCGGCGTCGACGTGCGCGAGGCCATCGGCGCCGCCGCGACCAAGCCGTTCGGCTTCATGGCCTTCGACCCGGGCCCCGGCGTCGGCGGCCACTGCCTGCCGATCGATCCGTCGTACCTGTCGTGGCAGGTCAAGCGCGAGGTGGGCCAGCGATTCCGCTTCATCGAGCTGGCCAACGACGTCAACGAGGGCATGCCGCGGTATGTCGTGCAGCGCCTGACCGCCGGCCTGAACAACCGTTTCAAGCCGGTCAACGGCAGCCGGATCCTCCTGCTCGGCCTGGCGTACAAGAGCAACGTCGGCGACCTGCGCGAGTCCCCGGCGCGGGCGGTCGCCGAGTTGCTCGTCGACCTGGGCGCCGACGTCCGCGCGGTGGAGCCGCACGCCCTGCCCCGCGACGTGGGCACGCTGGGCGGCGTGACGCTGGTCGACCTGACCGCGGTGGAGGTGATGGCCGCCGACGCCGTCGTCGTGCTCACCGACCACGACGACTTCGACTACGCGCTGGTGGAGGAGCACGCGCAGTACATTTTCGACACCCGCAACCGGTGCCGGGGCCGGGTGGTTGAGCGGTTGTGATCCGGCCCAGCGGCCGGGCTTGTCAGGAAAGTCCGATAACCTGCCGCGGTGATCGTAGCTCCGACGCGCCTGCTGCTGATCCGCGCCGGCCTGATCTTCGGTACCGCGGCGGTTCTCCTGGTCGAGCTGCTGTCATTCGCGGGCTGGCTGAATCGCCCGGTAATCATCACGTTGTGGCTGGTCGCGGCCGCGGCAGTGGGATATTTCGGATATAAGCGGATTCGCGCGCTCATCCTCCGGGAACTCTGGACCGAAGCCACCCGCGGTGAACGCGCCGTAGCCGTGATCCTGGCCCTGCTGTTCGCGGCGGATCTGCTGATCGCCCTCCTGGCGCCACCCAACAACTTCGACTCGCAGACGTACCACCTGCCGAAGATCGAGCACTGGGTGGCCCAGGGCGGCGTCGATTTCTACCCCACGATCATCGACCGCCAGCTGGCGATGGCCCCGGGCGCGGAGTACATCCTGCTGCACCTGCGCCTGCTGACCGGCGGCGATTCCCTCTACAACCTCGTCCAGCTGGCGGCCGGCGTGTTCGGCGCGCTGATCGCGTCCAGGATCACGGCCCAGCTGGCCGGCGGCCGTCGCGCCCAGTTGCTGGCGGCGCTGATCTTCGGTACGACTCCCATGGTTTTGCTGGAGGCCACCAGCACCCAGACGGACCTGGTGGTAGCCCTGTGGGTCGGCACAGTGGCGACCCTGGTCCTGGACGAACGTTGCCGAATCACCCCGTGGCCGGCGATGGTGCTGCTGGGCGCCGCCGCGGGCCTGACCCTGCTGACCAAGGCCACGGGCCTGCTGGCCGCCGGCCCGCTGCTGGTGTGGTGGTTCGTGGCCCAGCTGCGCCGGCGCGCGGTCCTGCGCGCCTTCGCCGGCACCGGAATCGTCGTGGCGATGATGGCGCTGATTGCCGGCCCGTATCTGTGGCGCGTGGAAACGACGTACGAGAACCCGCTGGGCCCGGAGCACCTGCGCGGCTCGATCTCGATGCAGCGCCACGACCCCGCGTCGGTCCTCATCAATGCCCTCCGCATCGCGGAAACGGCGCTGCAGACTCCGGCGGGCCCGGTCGGCGCCGACGCGATCCGCTCCCTGGCCCACGCGATCGGCGTCGACCCGGACGCGCGGGACATCACCTACTGGGGCGCGACGTATCCGTACGAGTCCTGGCCCCCGGACGAGGACCGCGTCTCCTTCCCGGTCCAGGGCGCCCTGATCCTCATCGCCGCGGTGGTCCTGGCCTGGCGCCGAGGCCCGACCCGGGTGTACGCGTCGCTGTTCTGGCTGTCGGTCCTGGCCTACGTCATCCTGGTCAAATGGCAGCCCTGGGGCAACCGCCTGATCGTCTTCCTGATCCTGCTGGGCACGCCGCTGGCCGCCCTCTGGGTCGAGCCGCTCCTGGCGTACCGCCGCCGAGCCGTCGCCTGGCTGATGTCCGCGGTCCTGGCGGGCGGCGTGGCGGCCGGCGTCGCCGCGGTGTCGTTCGGCTGGCCGAGACGCCTGATCGGCCCCGGCTCGATCTTCACGACGAGCACAATGGACGAACGCTTCATCCGCCGCCCGGAGTGGGGCCAGGATTACCGGTGGGCGGCGAACGCGGTGAACGCCTCGGGCGCCAAGCGGGTCGGCATCATCCAGGGCTACAACACCTGGGAGTACCCCTGGTGGGTCCTGCTGAAGGGCGACGACCTGGTATCGATGCAGTCCTTGCAGCCGGACATCCCACCCCCACCGATCGAGTCGGTCGACGCGGTGGTGTGCATCGACCCGCCGAACGGCTGCGCCTTCTACATCCCGCAGCAGTGGAACCCGCAGACCCAGGGCCCGGTAACGTACGCCATCCGCCCCAAGTCCTGAGCCCGTGTTGCGCCCATGCCCGCGTCACGGGGCAACGCGGTCGGCCGTGCCGGCATTACGATGACCCGTCCCCGGAGTCCAACGAGGTGCCACGATGACCCAGCCGCCGCAGTACCCTCCGCAGCCCTACGCCCCGCAGCAGTACGCTTCCCAGTCATACCCGGCGCAGCAGCCCCAGTCGATGCCGCTGGTGCAGTGCCGCTTCTGCGGTTGCGTGCCGGCCGCCAACGTCAAGTTTCGCGGGCACCAGGGCATGATCCTGCTCATGCGGTTCCTGTCGATGGACGGGCCCTTCTGCCGTGACTGCGGGCTGTCCACGTTCCGCGGGATGACCGCGCGAACGCTCGTGCAGGGTTGGTACGGCTACGCATCGTTCGTGATCACGCCGATCACCGTGCTGATGAACGTCTTCCGGCGGGACAAGGTGGCGAGCCTCGCGCCCCCGCAGCCGCCGCCGTCCGGGGCGAGCCGGCCGCCGATGGACCCGGGCCCGCCGCTGCTGGCGCGACCGATGGCGATCATCGGTCTGTTCATCCCGGTCGCGTTCGTCATCTTCATCGTCGCCGTGGCCACGATGTCGGACGGCTGACCGCCCGCGACGAGGTCGTTCTTGACCTGGCCGGTGCACCGGCGCCGGCCAGGTCAGGCGGACCGGATCTGCGACGAGCGCACCGGCGTGGATGCGATTTGCGCGCGCGTGGTGGACATCGGCCGCTACAACCCCGCGACACACCTACCTGTATGCGCTCGTCAGCAGAAAAACTCGGGTGGTCTTTACAAGTGGGGCATCACCTACGATTCAGAGCGTCGCTACACGCAGGAGCGGGTAGCCCGCGCCGTTAGCGACGCCGCGATCCGTGCCAGTAACCACGCCCTCGAGCTGCACGACGGGCTGGACATCGGGGCGGACGAGGTCGGCTTGTGGGTTGTGTTCCTGCTGCCCGGCGCGATCTGGCGGCCGGACTTCGAGGGGCTGCGCGTCGGGCGGTGGATAGCCCGGACGCGCACCGTGGTTTTCGAGGCCGCGGTCCCGCCCGGCCACTACGACCGGCGCGGGGCGCATGCCTATGTGCAGGCGACCCTCGCCGCGGCGCGCGACCAGTTCCACCCGGCCCTGTCGCGCAAGCGTAAGACGGGCTCGACGGCTGCTGCCGACGGAATCCTGGACGGCGTGCTGGAGCGGCTCGAGGCAGAGCGGGGGACGGCCGGGCGGCCCGAGTGGTAGGCGGATTCGGCCGGTCGGCGCGAACGCCGCGGGCTGGCCGGACGTCTTGAGGGGCTGACCTTCAGTCTCGCCCCTCGGGTCAAAGGCGACGTGGCGCGCGGACTATCCGCCCGTCCCTCATGCACGCAGAGTGAGCACGCGCTCCTCGCGCACGTTCGGCTTTGTCGGGGCCGCTCCACGCGGACAAATAGCAACCAATCACTCCCGTCACCCCGAAAACACGACAGATCCCCGGGGCTCGCGGCGTGCTCCGGCGCGGAACGTGATCGGGCGGCCGGCGGTAGCGACAGCCTTGACTTTTGTGTCACGGTGATTAACGCTATATATCAAGTCAGATCTGAATATATATTCACATCACGCGTGGCACTGAAGGCCGATGACGTCCCGGGACGACACCCCTGGGACTACGAGGAGGATCTGTTGCGAATACTTCCTGGTCCGACCGCAGGGCGCGTGCGCCGGCACGCACTGCGCACCATGACGGCGGCGTTGCTCGCGGGAATCATGATCGCGACCAACGGCGCATCTGCGTTCGCCGGTGAGTCGGACCGCCACTCCGGCGGTGAGAACGGCAAGCCCCGCGTCATCCTCATGCACGACCCGGAACTCGACGACCAGAACACGCTCGTGCGCTACCTGATGTACAGCAACGAGTTCGACACCGAGGGTCTCGTCTACGCCAGCAGCGGTGTGCACTGGGCCGGCGACGGCAAGGGCACGTTGTGGTACGTGCCCGGGCGCGAGTACACCCGGTTCGGCCTGAACATCTGCCCATGCACCTCGTGGCGCTGGAAGCCGGGCGAGCGGTTCATCAACGAAGCGGTCGACATCTACGCACAGGTCTACCCCAACCTTCGCCGGCACGCCGAGGGCTACCCCTCGCCCAAGGAACTGCAGTCGAAGATCTACACCGGGAACATCGAGTTCGACGGTGACATCTCCAAGGACTCGGCGGGCTCGAACCTGATCAAGGAGAGCCTGCTCGACAACCGGCCCGGCCCCCTCTACCTGCTCACCGGCGCCGGCCAGAGCACGATCGCCCGGGCACTGAAGTCCATCAAGGACCAGTACGAGAACACGCCCAAGTGGTCGCAGATCTACAAGAAGGTCTCGCAGAAGGCGATCATCCAGTCGTTCGGCGACCAGGACGGCGCCTACGCCAGCTACATCGGCAAGAACTGGCCCGACATCGAATTCCGCCAGATGTCAACCAGCATCTGGGGCTACGGCGCCCGCAACGCTGTGCTCCCCCAGGACGCGAAGTACCTGTCCGCTGAATGGACCAAGGCAAATGTGTCCAACGTCGGACCGTTCGGCGCCTTCTACCGGGTCTGGGGCGACGGGAAGCAGATGGTCCCCGGTGACATCTTCGACCACTTCGGCTTCTCCGGCCTCACCACCGCGCAGCTCAAGGCGATGGGGTACATCGTCTGGACACCCCCGCAAGAAAAGGGATCCTGGATCTCCGAGGGCGACACCTCGATCTTCATGAACCTCATCGACAACGGTCTGCGCGGATACGTCGATGCCGGCTACGGCGGCTGGGGCGGACGCAACGGAAACGACACCGATCCGAACGGGGTCTCGTCGAGCAACTATGCCGCCAGCCGCTGGTTCGGCGCGGCCCAGCAGGACTTCGCCGCCAGACTGCAGTGGACGGTGACCTCGCGGTACGCCAAGGCCAACCACGCGCCGACGGCCAAGGTGGCCGGTCAGCTGGACCGCACCGTCTCACGCGGCCAGACGGTCGTGCTCACCGGCCTCACGGGCGATCCGGATCGGGACAAGGTCACCAGCAGCTGGTGGCAGTACAAGGACGCCGACACGTACCCGGGAGCCGTCACGATCAACCAGCTCTCCCGCGGACAGCAGCAGAACGTCGTGAAGATCCGGGTACCGGATGATGCCGCACCCGGCCAGACGATCCACCTCATCCTCCAGGTGACGGACAGCGGATCTCCGGCACTGACCTCCTACCAGCGCGTCGTGCTCACCGTCAGGAACTGAAACCGCAGGCAGCCTGGCACGGCGGTCCCGTCGTGCCAGGCTGTCGAGGTTTCGTCAGGGCTTTCTGCCCACCGCGCCGAAGATCGAGGCGTCCACCGGCAACGGGTGCTCCTCGGCGTCCGAGTCGGCGCGCCACCCGCTGACCGCGACGACGCCCGGATCCACGAGGTCGAGCCCGGTGAAGAACTCGCTGAACTCGGCCCGGGCCCGCGGGTAGACGTCGGACTTGCCGGTGCGCAGGGTCTCGTCCCAGTTGGCGGCCAGTTCCGGGGTGAGGAAGTCTTTCGTGGCGCATGACATGGCCAGGTAACTGCCCGACGGCAGAGCGTCCAGCAGCGTTTCAACGACGCCGCGCGCGGCCGCCTGGTCGGGCAGGAAGTGCACGATCGCGATGAGCATCAGCGCCACCGGCCGGTCGAGGTCGAGCGTGTCGCGGACCTCCAGGTCGGAGAGGATCCGCTCCGGGTTGCGCAGGTCTTCCTCGATGTATCGGGTGCGCCCTTCCGGCGTGCTGCTCAACAATGCCCGGGCGTGAGTCATCACCATCGGGTCGTTGTCGACGTACACGATTCGAGCGTCCGGGGCGATGCGCTGCGCCACCTCGTGGGTGTTGTCGGCGGTCGGCAGCCCGGTGCCGATGTCCAGGAACTGGCGGATGCCGGCCTCGGCGGCCAGATACCGCACGGCCCGCTGCAGGAACGCGCGGTTGGCCCGGGCGGCGATCCGGGCGGCGGGATAGGACTTCGCCAGCAGGTCGCCGGACTCCCGGTCGGCGGCGAAGTTGTCCTTGCCGCCCAGCCAGTAGTTGTATCGCCTGGCCGGGTGCGGGACTCCGGTGTCGAGCTTGTCAATCATCACGGCCTCCCGGTCCGAAGAACAGCATCGTAGTCAATGAACCGGATTCAGGGGACGGCGGGCTCCGGCTGCTGGGGCAGTTCCGCCGGGTCGGTGCGGTGCAGCAGGGTGCGGGCCTCGCCGGCGGCGAGCAGGAGCCAGATCGCGCCGTTGGTGCCGCCGATCAGCCAGTCCTCCGTGGCTATCGTCGGGACCACCGCCAGGGCGCCGATGGTGAACCACGCCGCGGGCAGCGTGCCGTCGCGGCGGCGGCGCAGGGCGTGCCACAGCAGCAGGCCCAGGCCCGCCAGGAAGGCGGCGGCGCCCAGGACGCCGCCGCGGCGGAAGGCGCCGACCGCGGCGTTGTCCGTGTTCAGCTGGCGGCGCGGGCCCTCGATCGGGTTGCCGTCGTCGAGGCGCTCGACCACCGCGCGGGACGTCTTGGCGTTGCCGAAGGTCTTCTCGGCCCAGCCCGCGTCCTTCCAGTCGACCCAGACCTGACGCCAGGTGTCGGTGCGGCCGCTGGTTACGTCGCCCTGGTTGTCGGCGAAGCGGTCGCGCAGCAGGAACTGGTATCCGTTACCCAGCGTGACCACGATCAGCAGCACCACGAACGGGGTGGCGACCGACAGCCAGCGGCGGTCGACGTCGGTGTTGCGCTTCCACAGGGCCAGGCCCAGGTGGACCACCGCGGCGGCCGCGGCGAAGACGAAGCCCGTGCGGGAGTCGCTGATCGACAGCACGAACGCCGCGAGGGCCGCCACGCCCAGGCGTTGCCACCACGCCATCGCGCGGTCGAAGCCGATGCGGATGCCCGCCGCGGCCATGAAGCCGGCCAGGGAGTTCGGGTGGTAGAACAGGCCGGGGCCGCCCCAGAAGCGGTTGGTCATCATGCGGGCCGAGGCGTTGTCGGGGACCGCGTGGATCTTGTCGAAGAGGCTGCCCGAGCCGACGAGCATCAGGGCCGCGATGCCCAGCAGGATCGCCGCGGCGATACCGATGGACAGGTCCTTGCCGCGGCGCTTGGCCGTCGTGTTGAGGGCGATGAGGGCCAGGACCGCCAGGGTGAAGACGCCCGCGTAGGCGACGCGCTGGCCGGCCACCTTCCAGTGGGCGACCAGCACCGCGCCGGCGATGCCGAAGAACCAGTACGCCAGCCCCAGCCACGCGGTGCCGAGCCGGGACAGGGAGCGCAGCGAACGCAGCCACGGCCAGGCCCAGACCGCGAAGACGATCACCTCGACCGCCAGAACCGCCCAGATGATGCCCGGGCGCTTGGTGGCGGTCCAGGTCAGGATGCCGGCGATGACGAACAGGCCGCCCAGGACCAGCCCCGGCAGGGTGATCCCGGGCAGGCTGAGGGCCAGGCCCACCACGGCCATGGCGATCAGGCCGGCGGCGAACGCGGCGGCGGACTGGCCGAGGGAATCCGTCCTGGTGTACTCCAGAACGCCCGCCAGAACCGCGATCACGATCGCCGCGATGGCGCCGGCGAGGCGCCCCTTCGCCATGGTCATCGGCCGAGATCCATCCCTGGAAGTGGTCATCCGGTGCCGGCGCGGGTGCGCCGGCGGCTGAGGAAGAAGTCGCGCACTACCCTGCGCGGGCCGGCGGGAACCAGCCAGACCTGCAGGAACGTGACGTAGTCGGTGAAGCTCGGCTGGCCGTGGCGGCGGGCCTCGCGCAGCAGCCCGAAGAAGATCTTCGGGCTGCGGCTCGCCGCGGCCATCGAGCCCACGACGCTCATCGCCAGCGCGGCATACGCGCGCGGGGTCACCCTCGGGCGGGTCTGGTGCAGCCACTCCAGAGACTGCTTCCAGGGGGCGTCGAAGCTGATGCGCGGGCGGTTCTCGTCGGCGTACCAGATGACGAGCGGCTCCTCCGCGTAGATCAGGTCCACGCCCTCTTCCTGCAGGCTGCGCAGCGTCCAGTCCAGCTCCTGCAGGCGGCGCAGGCCGTCGGTGAACGGGACCTTCCGCAGCAGGGCCGTCGGGGCCATGATCGTCGAGGTCTGGATGAAGCCGTCGCCGTGGAAGAGGCCGTGGCGGACCGCGAGATACTCGCTGATGGGCTCGTCCGGGGCCGGGACCCGGCGGGGCATGATCAGCTCGGCGCGGGGGGTGCGCATGTACAGCCGGCTGCCCACGATCGGCAGGGCGACGCCGGAGCGGCGGGCCCGCTCGAGCTGCGTGGCGAGCTTCTCCGGCAGCCACTCGTCGTCGTCGTCGAGGAACGCGACCCAGTCGGCGCGGGCGTTGTCGACGCCCCGGTTGCGCGCGTTCGGGGCACCGCCGGACGTCGGCAGCTCCACGGGGCGAACGCGCTCGTCGCCGATCGCGTTGAGCGCCTCCACGGTCGCCGGGTCAGGCCCGTCGATCACGACGACGACCTCGATGTCACGAAGGGTCTGGGCCAGCGCGCTGCGAACGGCGCGTACGACCAGCTCGGGCCGGTTGCGCGTGGGGATGACGACGCTGACCTCGGGTTTTTGCACGATTACCAATCCGTCTCGGTTGCGGTGCTGCGCCACCACACTGAGTCCTACGGGTTCGCTGGCGTAGCGTACACGACCTGCACTTTCGTCGGATATTTCGCGGCCAGCGCGCGGGCGGCCGCGATGTTGGTCGGTGCGGCCGGGTCGCCGAAGGCCACCGGGAGCGGCTGACCAGGCCTTACGTTCGGCCGATACGGGCGCTCCCCATCGACAACGAGCAGGCTCGCCTCCGGGTCGTGCACGAAGAACCGGACCGGCACCGGGCTCTCCCGCACGAGCCGGTCGAGGTCGTCCATGGTGCTCGCCCGGCCGGCCGAGCCCGGGTACAGCAGCCCGGACCAGGCGGGGAAGTAGCGGTACTGATGCTGCAGCGCCGCCGCCCCGAGCGTCGCCGACCAGTTGCGCCACGGGCTGCCCATGAGATCGACGTTCACCGCCCCGCCGCCACCGGGAAACATCCGGGCCATCAGCAGCGCGTCGCGGGCCGCCTCGGGCGAGCCGCGGTCCTTGCCGAGGGCGAGCTTCGCGCCGGGCGCGACCGGCGTGGCGTGCCACTCGCCGCCGGCGACCGCCAGCGCGGCGACCACGGGGATGGCTACGGCGACCCGGGCGGCCGCACCGAGACCCGGCAGGAACCGCACCAGCCCGCCGAGCGCGCACAGGCTGACCACGATCAGCAGGTGCAGAAGCTTGTCGAAGTAGTACACCGGGTGGCCGATCGTCGCCGTCTGGTACAGCCCCAGCCCAGCGGCCATCGTGAACGCCGCCGCGACCGTGAACAGGGTCGCGCGGTGACTCTGCGTGCGCAGCCCGCGGCGCAGGAGCACCGCGAACACGGCCAGGCCCACGAGGGCGGCGGTGGCCGGGCGGTCCACGATCCGGGCGGTGCCGTTGAGCAGCAGCTGGGTGCCGCTGGAGGCGGCCATGGCGGTCAGCGGGCCGATCGCCGTGACCAGCGCCACGAGCGCGGCGGTGAGCCAGCCCCACCAGAAGCGCCACAGGCGGGCGCGCCGGATCCACCACAGGGCGGCCAGCCCGCCGTAGGGCAGGAAGAGCGGATAACTGAACGAGATGCCCACGAGCAGCAGCGCGACGGTCACCGTCTGCTCGCCGAGGCGGTGCAGCGGGCGCGCGGTGAGCGCGGTGAGCACGGCGGCGCAGGCCAGGCCGGCGAGCTCGTTCGGGTAACCGCGGGCGAGCACGGTCACCGGGTCGCCGAGCACCAGCCACGCGCCCGCGACGAGCAGCACGGGGAACAGGCGGGCCGCCGAGGCGCCGGGGCCGGCGAGGCGGCGCACGGCCCACAGGATCGCGAGCGCGAGCAGCAGGAACGTGCCGACGAGCAGCCACACCATGGCGTCGGCACTCGCCGCGGCCGAGGTGCGGCCCGTGGTCGAGGAGATGAAGCGGTACACCACCGCGTAGGCGAAGTGGAGGCCCTGCGGGTAGTTCGCGATGCCGGTGAGCTCCTCGTCCGGCACGAACGGGCGCAGGGCCTCCGGGCGCATGAAGAGGTATCCGCCGGTGCGGCCGATGACGTCGTAGAGCAGGTAGTGCCGCGCGACGTCCTCGCCCGCGAGGGGCAGGCCGAGCCGTCCGCCGAGGTCACGGGCGGCGTAGGGCACCAGAGTGACAGCGGCGACGCCGGCGAACGCGAGCGCCGTCAGCCCGTCGAGGCGCGCCACCCCGGGGCGCTCGAACCGGCCCGTGGCCGCCGCGATGATCACCAGGATGGTGAGCGCGACGCCGGCGACCAGCGTGGGGTCCAGGTGTCCGGGCCACAGCGTGAGCCCGACGCCGAAGACGCACGCCGCGCCGAACAGCTGGGAGCAGGCGAGCACGAAGCGGTCGAGCAGGCCGGTGGCCCCGCGCTGGATCGCCATGGTGCCTGCGAGCACCACCAGCGGCAGCAGCGCATCCAGGCGCAGCGGGTGGGCGGCGAGCGGCACGGCCCAGGCCAGGACGATGGCGAGCGCGACCCGGACGGCCCGGGCCCGCCGATCCGGGCGGCCGTCACGCGGGCCGTGCGGGGTCAGGCCGTCGCCGGTTTCGGGCTGCGTCACCGTCACCACAAGCACTCTCCGTCACTGGCCGTTACCGGCGATCCGCGTCGGCCGCTGAGACGTGACGATATCGCGTTGCCCAGGTACGGTCGGTTCCGGCGTCATCTCAGTGACTGATGGTGATGGACGGTTGGGAGTGGGGGCCTTGGCGAGAGGCACGACCCAGTCGGGCGGCCGGGCCCGGGCCAAGCGCGGCCGGCGCGATCCGGCCTGGGCGCGGGCGCTGGTGATCGCCGGCGCGCTGATGATGATCGCGGCGGGCGGCACGTTCGTGGTGAAGGACGCGGTGTTCGGATACGCCACACGCAGCGTGCACAAGGAGGACCTGCTGCCCCCCGAGGACCAGGGGCGGCACGCCTCGATCAGCGGCGCGAAGAACATCCTGCTGATCGGCATCGACCCGCGGCCGAACCAGAATCCGACGGACGCGATCCGGTCCGACTCGATCCTGATTCTGCACATTCCGGCGTCGCACGACATGGCGTTCCTGATCTCGATCCCGCGGGACACGTGGGTGTCGATTCCGAAGTACGACAACGGTAAACGCACCTTCAAGGGCGGCAAGGACAAGATCAACGGTGCGTTCGCCGAGGGCGGCTACGGGCTGACCGGCAAGGACCAGCGCAAGCACGGCACGACGCTGCTGGCCGCGACCATCAAGCAGAACTGGGGCGTCACCTTCGACGCGGCCGGGATCGTGGACTTCGTCGGGTTCCAGGACGTGGTGAAGGTGCTGGGCGGCGTGGACATGTATGTCGACCAGCGCACGACCTCGGTGCACATCGGCCACGACGCGCAGGGCAACACCAAGACGCCGTTCGAGCAGCGCGACGCCCCCGGCGGCGGCACCCAGCTGATCCCGATCAAGGGCGTGACGCCGGTCGTCTACGAGGTCGGTTACCAGCACCTGGACGCGTGGCAGGCGCTGGACTTCGTCCGCCAGCGCGAGACGCTGCCCAACAGCGACTACGACCGCCAGCGCCACCAGCAGCAGTTCATCAAGGCGCTGCTGAAGAAGATCGCCAGCAAGGAGGTGCTCGGCAGCCCGGGCACGCTGAACAAGGTCCTCGACGTCGTCGGGCGCGCGATGACGATCGACACCGGGCCGTTCGGCCTGGACGACTGGATCTTCGCGATGCGCGGCATCGACGGCGACCGGCTGCTGACGCTCAAGACCAACAACGGCGGCTTCCACCAGTCCACGGAGAACCCGGGGGCCGAGGCGCTGGACCAGACCACGCTCGACCTGCTGGCGGCGGTGCGCGGCCGGACGGTGCCCGAGTTCGTGCAGAACCACCAGGGCATCGTCGGCGCGAGCTGAATCATCAGCGGGCGCCCGCCTTCCCCCCGGCGGGCGCCCGCCACCTTGGTCCCCCCACGCTCGCGGTGGTGCGTTGGTGCGTTACTCGGCCATCGCGCTCAGCTCGGTGCGCAGGGTGCGCAGCGCGGCGGCCAGCAGCCGGGAGACGTGCATCTGGGAGATGCCCAGCTCGGCGGCGATCTGCGACTGGGTGAGGTTGCCGTGGAAGCGCATCGCGATGATCTTCTGCTCCCGCACCGGCAGCTTGGCCAGCAGCGGGCGCAGGGCCTCGCGGTTCTCCACGTTCTGCATGTCCGGGTCCTCGCCACCGAGCAGGTCGCCCAGGCCGGCCGCGCCCGGCTCGCCGCCGTCGCCGGCCGGGGCGTCGAGGGAGAGGGCGCGGTACGCCTGCCCGCAGTCCAGCCCCTCGATGATCTCCTCCTCGCTGACCCCGAGCCGGCAGGCGAGGTCGGCGACGGTCGGGGAGCGGCCGAGGTCCTGGGCCAGGTCGCCGGAGACCTTGCTGATCTCCAGGCGCAGCTCCTGCAGCCGGCGCGGGACGCGCACGTCCCAGCCCTTGTCGCGGAAGTGGCGCTTGAGCTCGCCGACGATCATCGGGATCGCGTAGCTGGTGAACGCGGCCCCGCGGGACGGGTCGTAGCCGTCCACGGACTTGATCAGGCCAAGGTTGCCGACCTGGACGAGGTCGTCGAAGTGCTCGCCGCGGTTGCGAAAGCGGCGGGCGAGGTACTCGGCGAGCGGGATGTACAACTCGATCAGCCGGGCGCGGACGCGATCGCGGTCGGCACCCGCCGGGAGGTCGGCCATCAGCGAGAGCAGCGCCCGGGCCTGCGCGTCGGTGGCGCGGGTGCTGGTGCTGGCGCTTTCGCTCGTTCCCTGGGTGTTGGGGGCGGCGTCGGCGAGGACACGGTCGATGGCACGGTCGACAGAGATGGTCACGGAATTGACCCTTCTGGTGCGTTTGACCGGCTATGTGATGACGGCCGCCTGCGCGCAGACTCGTGCTGCGCCCGGGAAGAGGAAAGAGGGCATGCGCCGTCACGCCGGTCGGGAATCGCTTTCGGCACCCGTTTCTTGAGCGCCGGTGCAAGACCTGCGGGGCTCGCCGGGGGTCGATCCGCCGCTGCTGGACGGGGCCCGGACCCGAACTGTCCGTTCGGATGAGGCGAGCTGAGCTGACTGTACTAGATCCCTGCGCTGGGCGCGAGATATGGGCGTTGAAGTCGGTCTCTGTATCACCGACCGTCAAGTAGTGCAATACGCTGAGTGTCCCCGACGTTCGGGTGCGCATTTCGGTTTGACCGTCGAACGGGTCCGCATGCCGATACCGGGGCTGCGTTTTCGCAGCGCGCAAGCTACCGTTTCCACCGTGGCGTGTGCCTGATTCAACATTGATCCGTGAGGTGCGGATCGGGGCGACGTCGCTAAGGAGTTACACGTGGCATCAGGCACGGTGAAGTGGTTCAACTCGGAGAAGGGCTACGGCTTCATCTCGCAGGACAACGGTGGACCCGACGTGTTCGCGCACTACTCGGCGATCCAGGCCACCGGCTACCGCGAGCTGGCCGAGGGTCAGAAGGTCGAGTTCGAGATCACGCAGGGCCAGAAGGGGCCGCAGGCCGACAACATCCGCGCGGTCTGACACACACCCCAAGTCGTAGGCCGAGACCCGCTTCACGGCCGAAGGAGTAGCAGGCCCCCGTCCGAGGATTCGGCGGGGGCTTCGCGCTTGGTGGGACTTACCCGAAATTCTAGGCCAGGGCCGCTCGGGGCCGGGCGAAAATCTCGGGCGTGCACGACCCGGCGTAGGCGTGCCGGATCATCCCCAGTGCCCAGCCCATCCGGCCGGTGGCGCACTCGGGGTGCTCGCCGAACTCGGTCGCGACCCGGGCGACGCAGCCCTGGACGCCGATGCGGCGCAGCGTGCTCGTCACCGCGGCCCGGACGTCGCCGTCGGCCGGACGCTCGGACATCTGCAGCGTGGAGGCGAAGAGCGCTTCGGCGCGGACCGCTTCGAACGTGGACTCCATCACAACCTCCTGCTGAACTTCCCTGCTGAATCCAGCTAACTCCTGTCCGGGTGCCGAGGTGGGAACTGTTCGGTTGCCAACCGGTTATGTCTCCTACTTGGCGGAACGCTGGGGCGGCAGACCGAATTCCGACAGCACGCCGGTCAGTTCCAGCAGCCGGTACACCGTCGGGCTCGCTCCGGTGATCCGCAGGCCGCCGCCGACGTCCGTGTCGGCGGCCACCAGCACCTGCAGGCCCGTCGAGTCCATGAAGGTCACGGCGGTCAGGTCCAGGTCGACCCGCGAGGGTCGGTGTGCGTGGATCGCGTGCCGCAGCACGTTGATCAGCTCGGGGGCGCTGGTCATGTCGAGCTCGCCGGACGCGGTCACGGTGACCGCGCCGTCCGTGGTGGGGGTGGCCGTGGCGGCGAACTCGGTCATAGCAGCTTCGTGACCTTCACGAGGAGGCCGTCGCGGTCCACGTCGACGTGATCGGCGAGGGTGCGGACGACCTTGAGGGAATGTCCGGACGTGATGAGGGCGTTGACATTCTCGGAGGCCGGCTCGCCCGGGTGCGTGACTTCTATCACACATCGGAGCTCGTCGACCGTTGCGCGGACCTGAAACGCCACGCCGACCCGCACGTGAGCGATCACGTTCGCCCACGTTTCGCTGACGATGAGGCCGATGTCCGTCCGGGTCTGTTCGGCCACGCCGAGCCCGTTCAGTGCCCCGTCCAGGACGTGCCGGAGCGTGTTCATGCGATCGAGATCGCGCGGCAGATCCACGGTCAGACGAAGGTCCACAACTGCGTCATACCGCGTCGGCCGCCGCCGGAAACGTCGTCCTGGCGGTGGTGTTTCCCGCGCCGGCCGCGACCGGTTCCGAGCCCGCGGGTGATCTCAGCCGGCGAACGCGAACTCCCGCGCGGCGAGGTCCTCGTAGGCCTCGCGGACCGTCTCCAGCGCCCAGGTCATCCGGCCGGCGGCGGTCTCGGGGTGGTCGCCGAACTCGCCGGCGACCCGGGCCGCGCAGCCGTTGACGCCGTAGCGGCGCAGCGTGGTGGTGACCGCGGTGCGCACCTGCAGCGGCGACGGCTCCTGCGAGGCCTGCAGGGCGGAGGCGAAGAGGGCCTCGGCGCGAACCGTGTCGAACGTCGTGTTCATGTCAACCCCCCGGTTGGTGTGCTCCGTGACACCATCCAGGGAACCGGCGCCCAGGTGCCGGGCCAGGACCCGTTCGGGTGCCGGCCAGTAGCGCGCCACGCCAGCGCGGGGCTTGCCGACGGTTGCCGTTCGCGTTACCGTCGAGCCAGTCCCGCGGATGTCGGCACTCGGCCGCCCGGGGACCCTTCGCCCACGCGTGTCACGCTCTCGCGCAGGAAGCCAGGCGGCCACTGCACACGCGCAGCGCAATCCGGTTCACCGGCCCCACACGCGTAGCTGGAGATCTCAACCTCCTCTTCCCACACGGCCGAACAGTCCTTAGGAGGACGCATATGGCCCCAACTAACACGTTGGAACGCACCACCAAGCAGAACCCCACCGGCCAGGGTCAAGGCCGGCGTCGCACCCGCTCCTCGCAGCGCAACCGCGACCACAGCCGCCCGGCCAACCAGCCCCAGCCGCCCACCCCGGGCGAGGCGCGCGACGTCGCCGGCATCGTCGACGTTCACCGCGACAAGATGATCCTCCGGGTCGACAGCTACCTGCCCGGCCCCGACGACGTCGCGATCCCCGCCGCCATGGTCCGCAAATACGGGCTGCGCCACGGCGACGCGCTCACCGGCAGTGCCAACGGTGGCACCCTCACCCGCCTGGACGCCGTCCACGGCAGCGACCCCGAGTGGGCCCGCAACCGTCCCGAGTTCAGCAAGCTCACCGCCCTGTTCCCGCAGGAGCGACTGCGCCTGGAGGCCGGGCCGCGCCAGCTCACCGCCCGCCTGATCGACCTGGTCATGCCCATCGGCAAGGGTCAGCGCGCGCTGATCGTGTCGCCCCCGAAGGCCGGCAAGACGATGGTGCTGCAGGCGATCGCCAACTCCATCGCCCGCAACAACCCCGAGTGCCACCTCATGGTACTGCTCGTCGACGAGCGGCCCGAGGAGGTCACCGAGATGCAGCGCTCGGTCCAGGGCGAGGTCATCGCCTCGACCTTCGACCGCCCGGCGTCCGAGCACACCGGCATCGCCGAGCTCGCTGTCGAGCGCGCCAAGCGCCTCGTCGAGCTGGGCCACGACGTGGTCCTGCTGCTCGACTCGATCACCCGGCTCGGCCGGGCCTACAACAACTCGGCCCCGGCTTCCGGACGCATCCTCACCGGCGGCATCGACGCCAACGCGCTGTACCCGCCGAAGCGTCTCCTCGGCGCGGCCCGCAACATCGAGAACGGTGGCTCGCTGACGATCATCGCGACCGCGCTCGTGGAGACCGGCTCCACCGGCGACACCGTGATCTTCGAGGAGTTCAAGGGCACCGGCAACGCGGAGCTCAAGCTCGACCGCAGGCTCGCCGACCGCCGCGTCTATCCGGCGATCGACATCGACGCCTCGAGCACCCGCCGCGACGACGTCATCCTGCACCCGGACGAGCTGCTCGCCGTCCAGCGGCTGCGCAAGGCCCTCGGCGCCTCCGGTCAGCCGGCGACGGAACAGCTGCTGGAGCGCCTCGCCAAGACGCAGTCCAACGCGGAGTTCCTCACCCTCCTGCTGCGCGGCCAGGCCTGAGCGGGCCGCTCAGAGCGAGACCCGCGAGCGCATGAGGGCCTCCTCGGTCGGCAGCACCCCCAGCGCGGAGGCGAACGCCATGTCTCGCCCCCACGAGGCGACGTCGGCCGGGGCGAGATCGGCGACGCCCTCGACGGCGACAAGGTGGGCGCGGTAGGCCAGCCAGCCGGCCGCGACCCGCGTGCCTTCCGGCGTGTTCTGGTCGCTCCAGCGCAGCTCGACCACGAGGAGCATGGCCAGGAAGACCGCGCTCGCGGCCATGAGTGAGCCGGTGACCTGGTCGGCCAGGTTGGCGTTGAGCTTGAACGCCGCCCACATCCAGGTCGCGAACATGAAGCCGGACGGGACGACCGCCGCGCCGAGCAGCGTGCGGCGGGTCGGCCGGGACAGCCGGCGCTGGGACAGGCCGCGGTTGCGGGCCTCCTCGATCACCGCCCGGTAGAAGGTGCCCCGCCAGCGGCGCGCCTCCGTCCAGCTGCGAAACGCGAGGTTGGTCAGCGACGCCTCGCCGCCCGACGACAACTGGTTCACCCGATCGAGGACCTGCTGCTCGTAGGCCGTGAGGCTGCGCCCGTCGCCCTTGCGCAGCCGGACGGTCGTCTCGTGCGGATCGTCGCCCGGCTGCCGCAGCTCCAGGAAGCCGCGGGCGGCCAGGTCCAGCAGCGTGCTGTCGATCGCGTCCTCGTTGGCGCGCCAGCGGTTCACCATCAGGCTGACCACCGCCGGCGGCTCTTCGCCCGCGGGGGCGGCCACCGCCGGGCCGGCCTCGGGCAGCCGCGGGCGGGAGCGCCAGAGCGCGGCGACCGTGAGCAGGACCCACACGGCCAGCGTGACGGGCACGCTGAACTGCAGGAACGGGGGCCAGTCCACGGGAACCTCCGGGCGGGGCAGCGATCGGGGCGTGCAACTACCCTAGACTGTCCCGCCCAGGACAACCTTTCCAGTCATGTGTCCGTTTTCTACAGTTTCGTGGGCCTTGCGCAGATGCTCGGCGTCGATCTTCCCGAGGTGCGCGGTCGCGGTGTGACGGACCCGCCCCGCGTCCACGAGCTCGGCGGTGCGCTCGAGCAGGTCGTGCTGGGCGAGCAGATCGGGCGTGGAGTACAGCGGCCGGGTGAACATCAGCTCCCAGTGGAACGAGATGCTCTTGCTCTTCAGCGGCAGCAGGTCGAGGCCGGGCGGCTCGTCGATCGCCGTGATCTGCCCGCCCGGGCGCAGGACGCGGGCGTACTGCTCGATCTTGCCGGCGGTGAACGGCGAGAAGATGTAGTCGACCCCATCGGGCAACTCGTCGTGCCCGACCACCTCGTGCGCGCCGAGGTCCAGCGCCCATCGCCGCGAGTCCGGCCGCGACGCGGTGCCGACGACGGTGAGCCCGGTCAGCACCCGCGCCAGCTGGATCAGCATCGAGCCGACCCCGCCCGCCGCCCCCATCACCAGCAGCGTGCCGGTGCTGTCCGGGCCGAGCCGGAACCGGTCGAAGAGCGTCTCCCACGCCGTGATCGTGGTCAGCGGCAGCGCGGCCGCCTCGGCGAAGCCCAGCGAGGCCGGCTTGCGCCCGGCGATGCGCTCGTCGACCAGGTGCAGGCGCTGGTTGGAGCCGGGCCGGTCGATGGAGCCGGCGTAGTACACCTCATCGCCGGGCGAGAACAGCGTGACCTCGCCCCCGACCGCCTCGACCACGCCGGCCGCGTCGAAGCCGAGCACCCGCGCCTTCCCGCCCGGGTCCGCGCCGGCCCGCAGCTTCACGTCGGCCGGGTTCACCGACACCGCCTCGACCCGCACCAGCAGGTCGTGCGGCCCCGGCTCCGGCACCGGCAGTTCGAGGTCCTCGAGGACGGCCGGGCCGCCCGCCGTCCGATACCCGACAGCTCGCATGTTCCGCTTCATGACCCCGACGCTATTGCGGCGCCCGTGGTTACCCGCAAGGGTTATTAGTACCCTTCGGATACCATGAGAACGTGCGTGCCGACGACGTCTACGCCGCCTGCTGCCCCTGCCGCGACATGCTGGACCTGCTGGCGAACAAGTGGAGCGCACTCGCCCTGGGCGCGCTGGAGCCGGGGCCGCGGCGCTTCGGCGAGCTGCGCGCGCGGCTGCAGGGCGTGAGCCCAAAGGTCCTGACGGCCACCCTGCGCCGCCTGGAGGAGCACGGACTGGTCACCCGCACGGTCTTCGCCGAGGTGCCCCCGCGGGTCGAGTACTCGCTGACCGACCTCGGCCGCGACGCCAACGGCCCCCTCGCCCTGCTGCGCGCCTGGGTCGAGGCCAACATCGCCCGATTCCCGGTCAAGCCGTGAAACTGCCGTTCCTGCCCGAAATTGCCCTCGACCTCGCCCCCGAGCACGTGCGGCTGTTCGACGCCACCGGGGGATACCGCAGTGACACCCCGCCGCCGTTCTGGTCCTTCGCGTGGCCCGGGGGACTGGCGCTCGCCCGATATCTGATCGACCATCCGGCGGCGGTCCGCGGGCGCACCGTGGCCGATCTGGGCGCCGGTTCGGGTCTGGTCGGGATCGCGGCCGCGCTGGCCGGAGCCGAGCGGGTGACCGCCGTCGACACCGACCCGGCCGCGCTCGGCGCCGCGCGGCGAAACGCCGCCGCCAACGGGGTTTCGGTGGACACTTCGGACAGACTGCCCGCGGTGGACGTCATCGTCGCCGGGGACGTCTTCTACTCGGCGCCGGTCGCGGCGGCGGCCCTGAAGTCGCTGCGCCGGGCCCGGATCGCCGCGCTCGTCGGGGATCCCGGGCGCGGCTTCCTGCCGGAGCGGCTGTTCGAGGAGCTGGCCGTGTACGACGTCCCCGTCCGCCGGGTGTTGGAGGACGGGGACGTCATGCGCACCAGGATCTGGCGCCTGGTTACTTCCGGCGCGGCTTCTGCTGGTCCTTGAGCGCGTCCAGGCCCTTGTCCAGCCCGGCTCGGCGCAGCGCGTCGGCCAGCGCCCCGCCCCCGGTGAACGGGGCGTCCCGGTCCCGGTCCCGGCCGCCGGAGCGTCCGCCGCCACCGCCGCCACCGCCGCCGCCACCGCCTCCGCCTCCGCCGCGCGGACGATCGCCGCGGGGGCGTCCTCCGCCACCTCCGCCACCGCCGCCGTTCTCGCGCGGGGCCGGCTTGGTCGCCTCGTCCTCCAGGCGCAGGGTCAGCGAGATGCGCTTGCGCGGGATGTCCACGTCCAGGACCTTCACCCGGACGATGTCGCCGGGCTTGACCACCTCGCGCGGGTCCTTCACGAACGTGCGCGACAGGGCCGAGACGTGGACCAGGCCGTCCTGGTGCACGCCCACGTCGACGAACGCGCCGAACGCGGCCACGTTGGTGACCACGCCCTCCAGCAGCATGCCCGGGGTCAGGTCCGAGATCTTCTCGACGCCCTCGGCGAACTCGGCGGTCTTGAAGGCCGGGCGCGGGTCGCGGCCGGGCTTCTCCAGCTCCTTGAGGATGTCGGTGACGGTCGGCAGGCCGAACGTGTCGTCGACGAAGTCCGCGGGCTTGAGCCGGCCCAGCGCCGTGCCGTTGCCGATCAGCGTCTTGATGTCCCCGCCGGTCGCGGAAAGGATGCGCCGCACCACCGGATACGCCTCCGGGTGCACCGAGGAGGAGTCCAGCGGGTCGTCGCCGCCCGGGATGCGCAGGAAGCCCGCGCACTGCTCGAACGCCTTCGGGCCGAGGCGGGCCACGTCCTTGAGCGCCCGGCGGTTGCGGAACGGGCCGTTGGCGTCGCGGTGCGCCACGATCGCGTCGGCCAGGCTGGAGCCGATGCCGGAGACCCGGGTCAGCAGCGGGGCGGACGCGGTGTTGACGTCGACGCCCACGCCGTTGACGCAGTCCTCGACGACCGCGTCCAGCGAACGGCTCAGCTTCGACTCGGACAGGTCGTGCTGGTACTGCCCGACGCCGATCGACTTCGGATCGATCTTGACCAGCTCCGCGAGGGGGTCCTGCAGCCGCCGGGCGATCGAGACCGCGCCGCGCAGCGACACGTCCAGGCCCGGCAGCTCCTGGGAGGCGTAGGCGGAGGCGGAGTACACCGACGCGCCCGCCTCCGACACCATCACCTTCACGACGCTGAGCTGCGGGAACTGCTTGACCAGGTCGGCGGCGAGCTTGTCGGTCTCGCGCGAGGCGGTGCCGTTGCCGATCGCGATGAGCTCGACCTTGTGCTTCTGGCACAGCGCGGCCAGGATCGCGATCGACTCCTGCCACTTGTTCTGCGGCACGTGCGGGTAGATCGTGTGGGTGTCGACGACCTTGCCGGTGGCATCGACGACCGCGACCTTCACGCCGGTGCGGAAGCCCGGGTCGAGGCCCATCGTGGCGCGGGTGCCGGCCGGCGCGGCGAGCAGCAGGTCGCGCAGGTTGGTGGCGAAGACCCGCACCGCCTCCTCCTCGGCCGCCTGCCACAGCCGCATCCGCAGGTCGATGCCGAGGTGCACCAGGATGCGGGTGCGCCAGGCCCAGCGCACGGTGTCGTTCAACCACTTGTCGCCCGGGCGGCCCGCGTCGCGGATGCCGACCTTCGAGGCGATCGTGGGCTCGTAGAGCGACGGCGCCTCCGGATCGGCCGAGGGCTCCATCACCAGGTCCAGCATCTCCTCCTTCTCCCCGCGGAACATCGCGAGGATGCGGTGGGAGGGCAGCTTGGTGTACGGCTCGGAGAAGTCGAAGTAGTCGGAGAACTTGGCCCCGTCGGTCTCCTTGCCCTCACGGACCTTGGAGACCAGCCGGCCCTGCCCCCACATCCTCTCGCGCAGCTCGCCGATGAGGTCCGCGTCCTCGGAGAAGCGCTCGACGAGGATCGCCCGCGCGCCCTCCAGCGCCGCGGCGGCATCGGCCACGCCCTTCTCGGGGTCGACGAAGACGGCGGCGGCCGTCTGCGGGTCGACGGTGGGGTCGGCGAGCAGCCCGTCGGCGAGCGGCTCCAGCCCGGCCTCGCGGGCGATCTGCGCCTTGGTGCGCCGCTTGGGCTTGTACGGCAGGTAGATGTCCTCCAGCCGGGCCTTCGAGTCCGCGGCCATGATCTGCGCCTCGAGCGCCTCGTCGAGCTTGCCCTGGCTGCGGATCGACTCGAGGATCGCGGCGCGCCGCTCCTCCATCTCGCGCAGGTATCGCAGGCGCTCCTCCAGCGTGCGCAGCTGGGCGTCGTCGAGCATCTCGGTCGCCTCTTTGCGATACCGGGCGATGAAGGGAACCGTGGCCCCGCCGTCGAGCAGGTCGACCGCGGCGGCCACCTGCCGCTCGCGGACACCGAGCTCCTCGGCGATGCGCTGGTGAATCGAGGTCGTCACGAGCATGCATTCTGCCCCACCAGCCCCGTTCGCACCCAGTAGCCACAGCTCGAACGCCGGAATGGGTTCGTCACGAAAAGTAGTTTTCGGCGAAGTGTTATTGACCCTGGGCCACCGCGTCTCCTGAATAGGTTCGACAGGAGGCGCTGATGAGCACGGCCACGGTGATCGCGGCCCGGGGCGGCGACCAGCGGGCACTCGATGCCCTGGTCGGCGAGTACCTGCCGCTGATCTACAACATCGTCGGGCGCGCGCTGCAGGGGCACGCGGACGTCGACGACGTCGTGCAGGAGACGATGCTGCGCATCGTCGACGGGCTGCCGCGCCTGCGCGAGCCCGACAGCTTCCGGTCGTGGGCGGTGGCGATCGCGATGTCGCAGGTACGCGACCGGCACCGTCGCCAGACCCAGGCGCCCCTGGTCGGGGACTGGGCCGACCCGACCGACACCGCCGACCCCGGCGCCGACTTCGCCGACCTGGCGATCACCCGGCTGCGCCTGTCCGGCCAGCGCCAGGAGGTTGCCGAGGCGACCCGCTGGCTCGATCACGACGACCGCGAGCTGTTGTCGCTGTGGTGGCTGGAGGCGGCCGGGCAGCTCGACCGCGACGAGGTCGTCGAGGCGCTGCACCTGACCCGCCAGCACGCGGCCGTGCGCATCCAGCGGATGAAGGCCCAGCTGGATGCGGCCCGGGCGGTCGTACGGGCCCTGGCGGCCCGGCCCCGCTGCCCGGAGCTCAGCGCGGTGCTGCACAGCTGGGACGGCCGCCCGAGCGCGCTGTGGCGCAAGCGGCTCGCCCGGCACACCCGCGAGTGCCGGCAGTGCGACCGGGCCTGGTCGGACATGGTCGCCGCCGAGCGGCTGCTGGCCGGCGTCGCGCTGGTCCCGGTCCCGTTCGTCTTCAGCGCACTGGCCTCTGGTTCTTTGACCACGGCCACCACGGCCACCGCGGTCACCACCAAAGCCGGCGGTTTGAAGGCCATGTTCTTCGGGTGGTTCGCGGCCGCCAAGCCGGCGTTGGTCGGGGTTGCGGCGACGGTCGCCATTGCCGGTACTGCCGGAGCTGTCTACATCGCCACACAGGGGGACGAGCAGCCGGCGGTCGTGGCGGCGGCCCCTTCCGAGTCGCTCTCGGAGGCGGCGGTGGCGAGCGCGGCCCCGCCCAGCCCGGTGCCCAGCAGCGCCCCGCCGAGCCCGACCCCGGCGAAGACCACGGTCGCGGCCGCGCCGCCGCCGACGAAGAGCGCGAAGAAGGGCGTCAGCACCAACGACAAGTTCGGCTCGAACAACGCCCCGGCGATCAAGGACGTCAAGGCCGGCTGGTACTACGACTGGTCCCCGAACCCGGTAGCCAGCGTCTCCGGCGTCGAGTTCGTCCCGATGATCTGGGGCGGCGGCAACGTCTCCGCGGACCTGGCCAAGGCGAAGGCGAACGGCAAGGTGCTGCTCGCGTTCAACGAGCCGGACCTCAAGGAACAGTCGAACATGACCCCGCAGCAGGCCCTCGACCTGTGGCCGCAGCTGCAGGCGACCGGCCTGCGGCTGGGCAGCCCGGCCCCGGCCTACGGCGCGGACACCCCCGGCGGCTGGTTCGACCAGTTCATGACCGGCGTGAAGGAGCACGGCTACCGGGTCGACTTCATCACGCTGCACTGGTACGGCGGCGACTTCGGCCCCAATGCCGCAAACCAGCTCAAGACCTACATCCAGAACGTGTACAACCGCTATCACCTGCCCATCTGGCTGACCGAGTACGCGCTGATGCGCTTCGACAACGGCGTCGTCTACCCGACGACGGATCAGCAGGTCGCGTTCGTCAACAGCTCCACCGCCATGCTGCAGGGGCTGTCCTACGTCGAGCGCTACAGCTGGTTCCTGCTCTACACCAGCAAGTCCGGCGACACCGGCCTCTACAGCAACGGCACCACCCCGACCCAGGTGGGCGCCGCCTATCGAGCCGCAGGAGGATGACCATGGACGCGAGATCGGGTGGAGCCGCCACGCTCCTGTCCGCCCTGAACGAGGCGTGTGAAGACTTCCAGCGGTACGGCCAGCAGATTGCCGCCATCCACGACGCCGTGCACTGGGAGCTCATCGGCCGCATCGGCCGGGTCGGCCCCGGCGAGTCGCCCTTCGCGCTCGTCGGGGTCGTGCTGCGCTACGAGCGAACAACCGTCGATCTGGGCGTGGACCTGTGGGTGCGGGAGGGCGCGTTCGAGGTGAGCGGCTACGTGACCATCGACGGCCGCCGCATGCTGATCGACCTGCCGGACGTGCTGACCTCGGACGTCGACGAGGCGATCGCGGCGCTGCGGGAGTACACCCGCCGCCTGTGCGCCCACCGCGACGTCCTGGAAGAGGTCGCCTAAGGTGTAATCGTCCGGTGGCGCAGAGTGTCGTCAAGATCATCCGATTTGGATGGGTCGGGTACGGTGGATTAAGCGGCACGCCCACCGGCCGAGGTCCGTGCCGCCAGGGTGGTTGCGCGAGTCCTCACGTGAGGTTCGCGTTCCTGAGGTTCGCGTTGTTGAGGTTCCCGCGCTGGGGTTTGCGTCTGGAGTTTGCGTTGCTGGGGTTTGCGTCCCTCAGGTTTGCGTTGCTGGGGTTCGCGTTCCTGAGGTTTGCGTTCCTGAGGTTTGCGTTGCTGGCGGGTGGCGTGGCTCGAGTCGATCAGCCGGGGTGGCCGTGGTGGGCCATGCCGCCGAGCGGGGCGGTGACCGCGGCGCGGGCGCGGAGGCGTATGAACAGCGCGACCGTGCCCAGGGCCGCCGTCGCGACCCCGCACGCCACCAGCGTCGTCGCGGGGCCGGCGGCCTGGACCAGCGGGGCGCCCAGCAGCGTGCCCAGCGGCGTGGACACGACGAGCACCGCGCCGCGGGCGGCCAGGACCGGGGGCAGGCGTTCGGCGGGGACGGCGCGCTGGACGAGGGAGACGCTCGCGGTCGGGTACGGGGCCCAGGCCAGGCCGGCCAGGGCCAGGGTCAGCAGGTCGGCCCAGCGCGGCAGGCCCAGGCCCAGGGGCGTGAGCAGCAGGCCGAACGCGAGGACGGAGCCGATCGCGGCCGGCCAGAGGGGCAGGTGCGGAAGGTGGCCCGTGGCGATGGCGCCGACGACGGCGCCGACGCCGAAGGCCGCGTAGAGCAGGCTGACGTCCTGTGCTGAGGACGCGAACAGCGGCACGGCCACCGGGATCGGGCCGAAGAGCAGGAAGAACCAGAACGACAGCACCATGAGGCCGAAGAGGTGCCGGTCGCGGCGGATCGCGGCGAAGCCGGCCGTGCGGTGGGCCCGGCGCGGCAGCGGGGCCCGCGTGCGGAGCAGGGCGAACGAGACGGCCAGGATCGCGAACGTGGCCGCGTCGACGGCCAGGACCGCGGCGGCGCCGAGCCAGGCGATGAGCAGGCCGGCGAGCATCGGGCCGGCCACCGTCGAGGCCTCGGTGAGCACCGTGAGCAGGGCGTTCGCCGGCAGGTGCAGCTCGGTGGGCAGGACCTGGGCGACCAGGGTGTACCGGCCCGCGGACCCCCACGCCGAGAGCAGGGCCGAGCAGGCGAGCAGGGCCGCGTATCGGCCGATCGTGAGCGCGTCGAGCCAGACCAGGATCGGCACCGCGCCCAGGCAGACCGCGCGCAGGGCGGCGTCCAGCGCGGCCAGGTGCGCCCCGCCGCGGCCGTGCAGCAGCGGGGCCAGCACCACCGCGCCCACCGCGCCCGGCAGCGTGTACGCCGCGACCGTGAGGCCCACCCACAGTGCCCGCTGCTCGTGCGGCGCGTACTGCACCGCGAGCCACCCGATCGCGACCGCGCTCATCCCATCGCCGAGCGCGGAGAGCGCGAGCCCGGGCAGCACCCGGCCGAACACCCGGTCCCGAACCACCGGCCAATAGGGGGACATCGATTGATTCTGTCCCATGCGCTGCGCGGGGTCGACAACTGCGTAACCCACGCCACAGCGCGAAGCGGACCCTCCTACACACCCCCGGGGCGCAGCCGCGGCAGCCGCGAGTCGACGTCCGGCACCGAGTAGCCCAGCGCCCGCAGGCGGGTGCTGACCTCCTCGATCGGCTTGCGGATCTTCTGCGCCGCGGCCAGCAGGTGGTTGAGCGGCACCGGCTGCGAGGCGTCCAGCCACGGCCGGGAGCCGTCCAGGTCGGTGCTGGCCAGCAGCAGGTCGTTGGGCTTGACCGAGTCGACCGCGATGCTGCTGAGGTCCACGTCGACGGTGTACCCCAGCGTCTCCAGCCGCGCCGCGATCTCGTGCACCGGCCGGCGCACCCGGCGCGCGGCCTGCAGCAGGTGCGGCAGCGGCACCTGCTCGTCAAGATCCAGCCACGGCTGCGAGCCGTCCAGGTCGCGGCTGGTGATGAGCAGGTCGTCGGGCTCCACCTGGTCCAGCGACGGGCCGGCGCCGTGCAGGCTCACCGCGTATCCCAGGAACGTCAGGCGGGCGGCGATGTCGTGCACGCTGCGCCGGGTCCGCTGGGCCGCGCGCAGGATGCGGATCGTCGGCACCGGCTTCATCGGGTCGAGCCATGGGTCGGAGCCGTCGAGGTCCTCGCTGGTGATGGTCAGGTCATCGGGCTCGAGATGGTCGATGAGGATCGCGTCGGGGTCGATGTCGACGCGGTACCCGCACGCCGACAGCCGCGCCGCGACCTCCCGCACCTCGCGGCCGGTCGCCTCCGCGGCCCGCAGCAGGTGGATCAGCGGGACCGGCCGGGACGAGTCCAGCCACGGCTGCGAGCCGTCGAGGTCCCGGCTGGCCAGCTGCAGGTCCTCCGGCTCCAGCTTCACCACCTCGATCGCGTCGAGGTCGCCGCCGAGCCTGAAGCCGAACGAGCGCAGCCGCGCGATGACCTCGGCCACCGGGCGGGACGTGCGCTCGGCGGCGCGCAGGACGTGCACCGGCGCCACCTCCTCGGCCAGGTCCAGCCACGGCGAGGTGCTGTCCAGGTCGCGGGAGATGAGCACCAGGTCGTCGGGCTCGGTGGTCAGCGACTCCCAGCCGCTGTCGAGCGGGTAGCCCAGCAGCGCCAGCCGCGCCGCCGTCTCGTCCGCCGGCAGCCCGACCTTGTGCGCGGCGCGCAGCAGGTGCAGCAGCGTCACTGGCTCGCGCGGGTCCAGCCACGGGTGCGAGCCGTCCAGGTCGCGGCTGGCGATGGTGAGGTCCTTGGGGCCGAACTGCTCCAGCGGCAGCACCTCGACGTCGACGTCGACGTCGAAGCCCAGCCGGCGCAGCCGCGCCACGACCTGGTGGACCGTCCGGCCGCTGCGGTGCGCGGCCCGCAGGAGATGCACAAGGTGTACGGGCTGATCCGGCTGCAGCCACGGACGTGTCCCGTCCACGTCCCGGCTGGTGAAGATCAGGTCGTCGGGGTCGACGCCGACGGTGTCGGCGCCCACCGACGGCTCGTAGCCGAGCGTCTCCAGGCGCGCCGCGACCTCCGGCGCCGAGCGGCCGGTCTTGCGGGCCGCGCGGACCAGGTGCACCAGCGGCACGATGTCGACCGGGTCGAGCCACGGGCCGGTGCCGTCGACGTCGACGCTGAGCAGCAGCGCGTCGGACGGGCGGGAGCGCAGGGCCCGCTTCCAGTCCGGGCCGGGCTTGAGCACCTTGCGGTAGCGCCCGCCCGCGGCCAGCGCCGTGAGCCGCCACTCGACGAGCTCGTCCGGGCCGCCGACCGGGCCGTCGTTGGCGACGAAGCAGCCGGTCACCGCCGCGTCCACGATCTCGCCGTCCATCTCCCACTTGCCGTGCCCGCGTTCGATCGCCTGCTCGAAGATGAGGTCCGCGACCAGGGGACGCACGGGGGCGAGCCGGCACAGCCACTCGTAGCCCAGCAGGGCCGTGCCGGGGGCGGTCAGCGCCGGGACGGCCTCCCACAGGAGGCGGTCGACGTCGTCCTCGCGGTACGCCAAAATCTTCGTGCGATCGACGGACAGTCGCGGCGCGAGATCCCGGTTGAGGTTCACCACCGCCCCGAAGATCTCCTTGCCGGCGTAGAGCCCGTCGGCCAGCAGCGCGCCGTTGTTGCGGCACCACCAGACCCGCGAGCCCTCGGCCGCGACGACGACCGAGCCGACGCCCTCGTCCTCGTCCTCGTCGTCGCCGAGGTCGGCGGCCGCGGCGGAGAGCTCGCCCGGCGCCCACAGCTGGCTCTGCACGCCGTCGGTCGCCTCGGTGTCGAACTCGGCGACCCACAGCAGCTTGCGCAGCTCCTCGACGGCGCTGACGGTCACGCCCTCGCGCAGGTGCAGCCGGACCGTCGTGCCCGTCTCCGTGCCCGGCCCCAGGTCCTGGATGCGGAACAGGCTGCCGGGGCCGGCGATCGAGACCCGCAGCCGCTCGCCGGCCTGGCCGTCGCGGCCCATCCGGCACGTCTGCACGGTCAGCTCGTCGGCGAGCATGAAGTAGCTCAGTACGCCGATGCCGAAGCGGCTGTTGGGGAACAGCTGGACCGGCGGGTCGAGCCGCGCCCACTCGGCCTGCTCCTCCAGGAACTCCGGCAGGTCGGCCAGGCGCACGCCGGCCTGGGAGAAGACCTCGCTGAGCTCGCGCACGCCCATGCCGATGCCGTTGTCGGTGCAGTCGAGGTAGGCGCGGCCGTGCTCGTCCACGCCCTGCACGAACCGGATCCGCCCCTCCCACGGCAGTTCCCGGTCGCGGGCGCGGGTGAGGTACTCCGTACGGGCCTCGCGGTAGCGGCAGGCGTCGAGCGCGTTCTGGTACAGCTCGCGGATGGCCAGTGCCGGGTCGCCGTACAGCTGCTCGCCCATCAGCAGCTCGCGCACCCGGTCCTCGGCGAGGCGGAAGCGCACCCCCGCCGACTGGTAGGCCGGCACG
This sequence comes from Dactylosporangium sp. CA-233914, assembly GCF_050942935.1. Lineage (NCBI taxonomy): Bacteria > Bacillati > Actinomycetota > Actinomycetes > Micromonosporales > Micromonosporaceae > Dactylosporangium > Dactylosporangium sp. CA-233914. The sequence goes on from NZ_CP192030.1 coordinate 753,036, forward strand.
CCGTCGCGCACCAGCGGCCCGACCTCGTCGGTGGCGGCCCGGTTCGGCAGGTGCCGCAGCGGCAGCAGCGTCTCGTCGCGCGCGGTCGCCCGCTGCGCCTCGGCCAGCAGCTGGTTGAGCGTGTCGATGTGCGCGCGCAGCGCCACCTCGATCGACGGGTGCGCGCAGGCGGCGCCGAGCACCAGCGTCGCGCCCCGTGCCTCCCAGCGCGAGTGGCGAACGGTGTTCCGGACCTGCTCGGCGGTCACCGGGTCGCCGATGCCGAGGTGCTCGCCGACGACCTCCGGCAGCACCGTCACCTCGACCGCCAGGCCGCGGGCGATCGCCAGCAGAAAGGCGACCAGCCGCTCCCGTACGTCATGATGCCGCGCCAGCAGCGACTCCGGCCGGTCGTGCCGGTTGAGGAACGCCGGGTCGGCACGGATCGCGCGCAGCAGCTCGGCCAGGCGCGGGTCCTCGGCCGCCCCGGTCAGCGCCGCGATCGTCGCGGGCTGGTAGGCCTGCGGGCGGCGGCCGATCCACCGGTGCAGCAGCCACCAGCCGAGCTCGGCCGCGGTCTCGCGGCGCCCGGCCCGGATCGCGGCCAGGGCCCGCCGGTGCGGCTGGGCATAGGTCTGCGTGAAGCGCTCGAACGCGGCCCGGTCGCTGGTGGCGTCCTGCGAGGGCTCCAGGTCGCCCGGCTGCACGGCACGCTCCTGCGCCGCCAGCGCGGCCCAGAGGGCATCGTGCAGCAGCGGCACGGTCACCAGCAGCACGGCCTCGGGGCCCGTGAACGTCACGTCGGCCGGCAGCAGGTCGACCAGCCGGGCCACCTGCCGCGACATCCGATCGCCGAAGTCGTCGTCCTGCCACGGGTCGTCGCCCAGCGTGGCCGCCGACCGGCCGCGCGCCGCGGCGAGTGAGCCCGCCAGTGCGACGGCTTGGTCACGGTGGGTCTGCGCATCCTCGACGCGACCCCAAACCGTATGCTGCCCCGCGATCGTTTCCCAGCCCGTTGGCGCCATGCGGGAAAACTTACCGGCCGACCGCAATGCACCGCGCGTAATACCGGCCGCTGACGGTCCGGATGTGACGCGCATCGGACTTCCGGCCGGTCGCGTTTGTAACTCAAGCAGGCTACGGTGCTCCGGGCGAATTCGGCCACCGGAGGGAGTTGACGGCATGTCCGTCGCTGGAGACGGGGAAAACGCGGTCGATTCGGGCGCGCTGCCGCCCGCGGCCGGCCACCCCGCCCACCATCGAGTCCCGCCGACGGCCGCCGCATCGGCAGGGGTCCTGCCGGCGCCGTTCAAGCCGGCGAAGCCGGTCATCCCGGCGATCCCGCACCAGCGGCGCCCCGACGGCCCCACCGCGGTCGCCACGGCCTCGATCCCGGTCGTCGAGCCCGCCGCCGAGGAGTCCGACCCCTCACCGGTCGCCACCCTGGCCGGCGAGGCCCGCGCGGACGCCGCCGACGAAACCCGCAACCTCGAGTTCATCGTCACGCTGCCCGGCACGGACAGCTACCCGGTCGTCACCAACGACCCCGAACTGGAGGCGCCGTCGAGGGAGCTCGAGGTCGCGTCCGAGGAGCCCGTCGAGACGGTCGAGGGCGAACTCCTCCCCGCCGGCGCCACGATCCCGCCCGACGACTCGCCCACGGTCGCCGATTACAAGGCCCCGGCGCTGGCGATCGTCACCGACTACGTCCACGAGGACGCCGAGGACTACCGCGGCAGCCGCCGCCGCGTGATGCCGTGGCGCCGCTACCCGGTCGGCGCGGTCGCCGTGGCCGTGCTCATCCTGCTCATCACCGGCGCGGTCGTCTTCCAGGCCGTCGACAACGACGGCCCCGGCGGCACGAGCGACGGCCTCCCGGGCCGCGTCCCGGGTGTCGACGGCCCGCGCGGCGCCGGCCCGGTCCCGGCCGGCGACCCGGGCAGTCCCTCCGCCGGGGAGGAAGAGTCCGAAACCGCGGCCGCGAACCCGGCGACGACCCACCCCCGCACCGCCACGACGGCCCCGTCGACCCAGCCGAGCGCGGTCGCGTCGGCCGCCCCGTCGGCCACCAAGGCCACCACGTCGCCGCCGCCTCCGCCCCCGCCCGCCCAGCCGACGACGGGCCGCCTGGTGGGCGCGCAGTCGCACAGGTGCATGGAGTATCTGGACGCTCGCAACAACTATCGCGTGATCATCGGCAACTGCGACTCCGGGAACAACCAGGTCTGGCGCGTGCAGGGCAATGCCACGACGGGCGCGACCCTGCTGTCCGACCGCGGCTGGTGCCTGGACGTGCAGAACGCGGGGACCGGCAACGGCAACGCGATCCAGGCGTACGGGTGCAACGGCACCGTCGCCCAGGTCTGGGTCCGCCGGGCCGACAACACCTGGATGAACCCGAACTCGAAACGCTGCCTGACCGCGGCCAACAACGGCACGGGAGCCGGCACCCCGATCGTGCTGTGGGACTGCACCGCCGCGCCCAGCCAGGTCTGGACGATGCAGTAAGGCATTGGCGCACAGCGCTTCGGAATGCACGTGCCGACGCCGTGTGAATCGTTTGGCCCCGGCCGATGCTGATGATATTGTGGCGTGCGGATGTACCGTTCCGGACTCATTCACGATTCATTCAGGTGAGAGTCCCGGAATAGAGTCTCCGCACACCTCGATTCGCGCCCATGATGGAACCTTGGTCGCCCGGCCCAGTGCCGGGCGAAGGCGTCCATTGAGGCGGGTGCGCGATGGACAGAACCCCCGCCGGCCGCTCCGCGCCGGTGCGTCTGCTGGTTCTCGCCGGCTTCGGCCTGGCCGCGCTGCTGGCGGCCGGAGTCCTGGGGCTGGCCAGCATCGGTGCGGCCGAACTGGCCACCGGAACGCAGGCGCCGCGGGGCTGGGACCAGCTCAGCGACGCCTTCTCCGTCGTCAACGGGATCTTCTCGGTCTTCGCCCTGATCGTCGTCGGCGCCACCCTGTGGGTGCAGTACAACGAGCTGCGGATGCAGCGTGCGGAACTGCGCATGCAGCGGGAGGCCGCCGAGCAGTCCCGGCACGAGCTGTTCCGCTCCTCCGAGGTGGCGATGCGGGAGTTGCATGTCCACCTGACGGAGCTGGCGATGAACGATCCGGATCTCGCCGAGGTGTGGGGCGGCTACGGTGACCCGATCGAGCCCCGTCGGCGAAAGCAGTTCTTCTTCGCGAATCTCATGTTGAACAACCTGAATCTGATCCATCGAATCGGCGATCGCGACGAGTCGTATGTCCGAGCGGCGGTGCGTGACGCTTTCACGAATCCGATCGTGCGGGAGTTCTGGGCGAGCGTGCGGGACTACCGGCGCGAGATCCGCCCGCCGGGATCGCCCGCCGGCGACTTCGACGCGCTCGTCGAGGACGTGTATCGCGAGGTCTGCGCGCGGCTGGGCTAGGCCGTGTCGCAAAGTCCGGTACAGCGATGGTACCGGGGGCCGTGTGGCCCTATATTGGTCGGTGTGGCGGCAGCGGGGTCGATACGGCGGCGTGGACCGAACCAGGCGGTGCCGTGGCGGTACGACGGTCCGGTGTCGGTGCTGCGGCTGCCGCTGGACGTGCATGACCCGGGGGTGCGGCGGCATGTGGAGCGGGTGTTCGCGGCGGTGTTCGGGGTACAACGGGCGGTGCAGCGTGACGCCCGCGCCAAGGTAGATGCGTACTGGGCGGCGCACCGCGTGCGGGCCGTCGCCGGGCCGGCTGTGGTCCGGGATCGGCTGGGGTTGACCCGGACCGGGTTGGAGCATGCCGCGTACCGGCATGTGGACCGTGCCCCGCACCTGCGCCGCTCCTGTACGAAAGCGGTGGCGATGCACGTCGCCGACAGCGTGTGGCAGGCCGTGGACCGGCACCTGTTCCCCGACGCGACCGGACGACGCCACGGCCCGCCGAAGGTCGGCGGCTGGTGGACGTTCAGCCGCATCCCGGGCCGGGCCCGTTCGCATACCAGGGCACGGAAGTGGGAGACGTTCCGCCTGGCCGGCACCCTGGCCGGGCATCAGGCGGTGTTCGACCGGGCCGGGCGGTTGTGGCAGCCACGGCGGATGCCCGCCGTCACCCCCACTGCCGGCGGCCGGCCGGTGCGGGCGTGGTGGGACCACGACGGCCCCCTCGCCGTCGTGCTGACCGGCACCGGCGCCCGGGACCTGGTCCTGCCGGTCCGCCTGCCGCAGGGACCCGGCCGTGAGCCGGTGCTGGAGCACTATCTCGCGGATCCGCGCCGCTGGCACAAGATCGACCTGGTCCGGTACCGCGACCCGGGGACGCCGGGTGGGTGGCGGTACCAGGCGCACCTGATGGTCCTCGGCCCCGGCTACACCTCCCCCACGGTCGCGGCGCGCCGCCAGACGGCCGCGGCCCTGCACCGGCGCGGCGGCGTCGACGTCAACGTGTCCAACCTCGCCGTCGTCTCCGTCCCGATCGCCGGTGGTGGTGACGGGGTGCGGGCCACACAGATCACGAAGACCGGCGCCGACGCCGACCGGCTCGCGGCGGAACGGTTGCGGCAGCGGCGGCGTAACCGCGCCCTGCAACGCTCCCGCCGCGCCACCAACCCCACCCAATACCGGCTCTCCGCCCGGCAGCAGCGGCGAGCCGACCGTCGCCGAACCGCCGGCCTGCCCCCGGTACAGGTAGCCGTGCCGGGCGGCGCCCGCATCGCCAACACGGCAGGTATCCCGGTGCAGGCCTACCGCCGCGACCAACTCTCCGCCAACTACCAGCGGCTACGCGCTCAGGCCGCCGCCGACGGCGCGGCCCATACCCAGGCCGGGCGCACCCGCGCCCGGATCGTCGCCGCCGGCATCGTCGCCACCCACGGCCCGAACCTGGTCGTCGAAGCCGGTGACCTGGGGGCGTGGGCGCGGCGGTGGGGTCGCGGCATCCACGCGTTCACCCCCGGCATCCTCCTGGCCGCCGTCGACCGGGAAGCCGCCAACGTTGCCGCCCTGGCCGGTGGTGGCGGGTTGGTCCGGGCCGGGACCCGGCACACCGCCTGGACCCAGCACTGCCTCTGCACCACACGCGTCCCCAAACACCTCCACCACCGCCGCCACACCTGCCCACAGTGTGGCCTGACCGGCGACCGGGACCTCGTCGCCGCCCTCGTCGGCGCGCACACCGTGCTGAGCGACCCGGCCGTGCCCGGCACCGCCCGGGTGGATTGGGTCGCCGCGCAGACCACCCTCGCCACCCACGGCGTGGATGCCATCAAGGAAGGGCTGCAAGGAGCCCTGCCTGAGTCAAGCGGACACCACCGCCCCGACCGGCACCCAACCAGTGCCCGGCCGCGGCGGCCGCAGCGCAGCACCAGCCATCCTGGATGGCTGGTGCCGGCGTGCTCGGCGAACTCCCGGAACGACGCCCTCGACAACCCCGGACCAGACCCGCACCCCAACATGCGGGACCACACCGGAACGACGAGACGCACAACCCGGACTGTTCCATCTCGCGGACACCAAACCCGAGTTTGCAACAGGCCTTAGAACTCAGGAATGTCGCGCTTGGCGTGCAGCAGTGTCTCGCGGCTGATGACCACGATCCGTTCGTAGTCAGCGACTCCGGCGTCTGCCGGCAGCCGGCCACGCAGTTCGGCGGTCATCTCGGTGCCGATGACCGCGAACCGGCCGTCGGCGAGCTCGAAGATGTCCGGGCACGTGGCCTCCTCGCGGGAGCCGCGTTCGCGGGGCGTGGAACCTAAGCGGCGCATGGCGTTCGAGCGCTCCATCCGTGGTGTTCAGCGCTGCGAGCGCGATGACGCGGCGAAGCTATCACACGACAAAACGGACAAATTTCCGGGGTCGGGGTTCAGGCCGGCGCGTTCGCGGGCTGGACGCGTTGCTGGAGGCGGGCGGCCGCCGCCGGCCCGCTATTGCTGAGGCGGTGGGCGCACGGCACGCAAGCACGTGGCGGGGACCTTGGCGATCCCCCGGCGGGCGGACACCCGAATTCCGCCCTGATCACGATGTGGTGACAAGTCGCCGACACTCGCTGTGGTGATCGACACGGACCGCGACGGCGACACGCCGTGCGACGCGCCGTTGAGCGGCGCATTCTTGCGTCGTCGTAACTATTCGTGTACGCGATTTCGTCGAATAGTCACCTTTCGATGGGGTGACCCGCCTGGCGGATCACGTCTACGCTGTAGCGACACGCACAGCCGGAGGTCCTGCCGTGGCCATTCACACCCCCGCCACGTTGGCGCAGACGACTCGTGACCTGCCGTGGACCCTCACCGGCGGCCGGGGAATCTTCGGACTCGACCCGGTCACCGGCGCGATCGTCCTGTGGCTCGGTCTGATGGCGCTCATCGTGCTCTTCATCCTGCTCGCGGCGTTCCTGTCGCGCTGGAGCCTGCATCGGATCAACCGCGCCGACCGCCTCGCCGCCGTCGAGGAGGCCCAGGCGAGCCTGAGCCCGGCCGAGCGGGCCCGGCTGCGCACCGAGGCCGGCGAGCTGATCCGCCAGGCCGCCGCGGCGGGCGCCGCGGCCAAGCGCGCCCAGCTGACCGTCGTCGAGGCCCGGGCCCACAGTGTGGCCGCCCAGACCGCCCGCGAGCAGGCATGGGTGACCTTCGACGTGGCTCAGAAGGCCTATCAGGATGCGCTGAAGGCGGCCGGCCAGGTCGTCGAGGCCCAGCCCGGCGCCGGCGAGGACGAGGACACCAAGCGCGAGGTGTCCCGCGCGGCCCTCGACGCCTTCAAGCGCGGCGACATCACGGTCGACGCGCTGGAGCAGGTCTTCAAGGGTGTCGCGGGCGCCGACCCGCTGCAGGAGCTCGCGGCCCGCGAGGTCGAGCTGCGCCGCACCGCCGAGAGCCGGGCCCGCCGGCTCTACGAGGCGGCCGCGGCGACGGAGCGCGCCGCGGTCAAGGCCGCCGACGTGGCCGTGGTCGCCGCTGCGGCGCTGGCCCACGAGGCGGCCGAGGTTGCCGAGGAGGCGGCCGAGCTGCGCGACACGCTCAACGCGGCCCGCCAGGCCGGCATCACGGCGTCGGCGCTGCAGCCGCGCGCCCGCGTCCCGCGCCAGCGGACCCGCAACTCCCGCTCCGAGGCCGCGCCCACGGACAAGGCGGCCCTGTCGGCCACCGAGGCCGCGTAAACCATCCGCTCAGGCCGTGTCCGAGAGCGGATCGGCCGCGGCCTCCTCGAAGCGCATCCCGGCCAGGGCCTCCTGAAGGCGGGGGAGATCCCGCTCGGCGAGCTGGAACGACGCGCGGCAGATCTTGTCGACCCATAGGGACACCACGACCGTGCCCCGCTGCGGATGGCACGTGACCCGCATCGAGCGGTCACCGCCGCGCCGATCCTCGAAAACGTCGCCCGACTTGGGCAGCGGAACCAGCTCACCCATGCGTTGATGGTGCGGCACTGAACGGTAGTTCAGCAAGCGTTCGAGCGCCGCACCATCCGCACAATCACTCAGCGACGGGGATCACCGCGCTCGGGGACGGGTGCTCGATGACGACCCGGGCCGGGTTCGGCACACCCGAATCCTGATCCAGCTCCAGCAGCGCGACCGTGTCGGAGTGCTGGTTCGCCACGCAGAGAGCGCCGCCGAGCACCACGAAGTGACGGGGCCAGGTGCCACCCGTCGAGACCTCGTCGATCGGCAGCAGGCCACCCGACTCGACCGCGAACGTCGTGATCGTGTCGTTGCCCCGGTTGGCGACATAGAGGCGGCGGCCGTCCGGGGACAGGGCCAGCTCGCTGGGCAGGTTGTCGCCGACCGGCTGGACGAGGCAGGACGGCTTCACGTCGAGCAGTTCGAAGCCGGACGTGTACGTCGCGACCGTCGAGGTCAGCTCGTTGGCGACGAACACGCGGCCGTCGGGGTGGAAGACCAGATGCCGCGGGCCGCTGCCCAGGGGCTGGACCGTCGTGGTGCGCAGATGCTCCAGGGTGCCCTCGGGGGAGACGCGATAGTGCACGATCGCGTCCATGCCGAGGTCGACGGCGTGCAGCATGGACCCGCGGGCCGTCACCTGATGCGCATGCGGGCCCTCCTGCCGATCCGGGTTGACGCTCGCGCCGACGTGCTGGGCCAGGTCGGTGCGGCGATCCAGCCCGCCGTCCGGGCGCAGCGCGAACGCCGCGACGCTGCCGGTGGCGTAGTTGGCCACGAACAACCGGTCGCCGGCCACCGCGACGTGACACGGCCCGCCTCCGCCGGTCGGCAACCTCCCGAGCGGCTCGCCGGCGCGGGTGAAGGCCGAGACCTGCCCGCCGTCGATCTCGGCGACCGCGTATCGCACCCCGGCCGGCCCCACGGCCAGAAAGGCCGGGGCGGGCGTGTGCACGGGCGGGGCGAGCGGCTTGAAGTCGTCGTCGTAGGTCGAATACTGGTCTGCGTAAGAGCCGATGAGCACTGGCACTCGACCAAGAGTAGGCTCCGCGGCGCGGCTGCGCAGCGGGGGCGCCCCACCCCTAGGGGTGGGGCCAGCCCCACCGTGATTCGCGGGGGCTGACGGGTTCGATCCGGCGTCCGCGAACCGGAACGCTGAACGGCATGACAGTTCTGGTCTCTGCGGAGCGAGCCACCGACTTCTCCGTCCTGTCCCAGCGGATCCGCGCGGCCGGGCTGCTCGAGCGCCGCCCCGGCTATTACGCCCTGCGGATCACCCTGGTCGTCGCGCTGTACGTCGGCGGCTGGGCCGGCGTCGCCATGACCCACAGCCTGTGGTTCGCCGCGGTGCTCGCGATCGCGTACGCCCAGGTCGCACTGGTCGCCCACGATCTCGCCCACAAGCAGGTGTTCCGCGGCCGCCGCTGGTCCGAGGCGCTGGGCCTGCTCGCGGGCAACGCCGGCATCGGCATGAGCTACGGCTGGTGGATGAACAAGCACACCCGCCACCACGCGAACCCCAACCACGAGGACCACGACCCCGACGTCGCACCCGACATCCTCGTGTGGTCCACGCGCCAGGCCGAGCGGGCGAGCGGGCCGGCCCGGCTGATCGGCGGCCACCAGGCCCTGCTGTTCTTCCCGCTGCTGCTCCTGGAAGGCTTCAACCTGCACGTGTCCAGCGCGCGGGCGCTCGGCACGGTGAAGCGCCGCGCCCTCGAGACATTTCTGCTGTACGGCCACTTCGCCGCCTACATCGCGGCCGCCTTCCTGCTCTTCTCGCCGGGCCAGGCGATCGCGTTCATCCTCATCCATCAAGCGCTCTTCGGGTTGTACCTCGGGATGACCTTCGCCCCCAACCACAAGGGCATGCCGGTGCTCACCGCCGAAGACGAGCTCGACTTCCTCCGCAAGCAGGTCCTCACCTCCCGCAACGTGCGCGGCGGCGTCTGGCTCGACGTCGTGCTCGGCGGCCTGAACTACCAGATCGAGCACCACCTGTTCCCGAACATGCCGACGCCGAACCTGCGCCGCGCCCAGCCGATCGTGCAGCGGTACTGCGCCGAGATCGGCGTGCCGTACCACTCCGCGACGTTCGTGAGCTCCTACGCCCAGGCCCTGCGCCACCTGCACGAGGCCGGCGCGCCGCTGCGGCGGTAACTTCGGCGGTGTGGACCATCTCGCACTCGCCGACTACCGGGCCCGGGTCGCCGCCATGTATCTGTCCGATGTGGACCTGGCGGGGTTCCGGGCCCGGCGCGACGCCCTGTTCGCCACCCACCCGCAGTCCGCGGCCCCGGGCCCGCTGCGCTACTTCCCGCCCACCGGCGAGTTCATCGCCACCGTCCCGCTCACCCCGGCCGAGGGCACCCTGGAGATCGCAACCGGCGGCCCGGACGGCGTGCTGCGCTACGAGCGAGCCGGCATCCTGGACACACCGTGGGGCCCGCTGACGCTGTTCTGGCTGGCGGCGTACGGCGGCGGCCTCTTCCTGCCTTTCCGCGACGGCACGAGCGGCACCGAGACATACGGCGCGGGCCGCTACCTGACCGACACCGTGAAGGGCACCCACGGCCGAGGCGTCGACCCACTACCGGACGGACGCGTACGTCTGGACTTCAATTACGCGTACAACCCATCCTGTGCATACAGGCCGTTGTATCAGTGTCCGCTCGCGCCGTGGGAAAACCGGCTTGAGACGGAGATCCGGGCCGGGGAGCTTTCGTACCACTGATTCGCGTGCCCTCCCCGACCAGGATGGGACCGTCAGCGGACCAACGATCGCGCGCCCGCCTGTTTCCGCTGGTCAGCGGTTTTTGTCGTACCTCTGTTCTAGGTTGTCTTCATGAGTGAGGTGCTGACCGGGATCGCTGATTCGGAGTGGCGTAGCCGGTTGGATGCGATGCTGGCTGAGCACCGCGGTCGTGTGGCTCGTCGTCGTGCGGTTCGTGCTGAGTTCGCTGAGGCTCGCCGTCGTGGTTTGGAGGCGCGTCATGCCGAGCGCCTGGCCCGTCTGGACGCCGAGGCTCGCACCGCCGAGATCACCGCCCACTGGGCCGAACAGGACGCCCGAGCCGCCCGCCGCCGTTCTCTGTCGACTCCGGCCAGCCGGAGCGGTCCGCCGGTCCAGCCCGACTCCCGCGGTCCGGTGACTCAATCCGACTCCCGCGGTCCGGCCGTCCATCCCAGTCCCCGTGGTCTATCGACTCAGTCCAGCCCGGGTGGTCTGTCGGTCCAGGCTGACTCCTGCGGTGCGGCCGTCCAGCCCAGTCGCCGTGGTCTGTCGGCTCAGTCCAGCCCGGGTGGTCCACCGGTCCAGCCCCGCTCCGGCGATCCGAGGCCGCAGCCCGACTCCCGCGGTCCGGTGACTCAATCCGACTCCCGCCGTCCGGCCATCCAGCCCAACCCCCGCTCCGATTCGTCCGCGCCCACCCCGCCCGGACCGTCTCGCCCTCGCGAACTTGCCACCCCACCGCCGCAGCCCCCGCCCGCGCCGACAGCTCGTACGCAGTCGCCGAGGCCACCGTCGCCGCCGGCGTCCCGTGCACCATCGCCAGAGCGTTCGCCGTCGCCGTGTCACCAGCCTGCACCGACGTCACCACACCCCCGACCGGTCCAGTCGCTGCGTTCTCGACCGGTCGAGTCGCCACGTTCCCGGCCTGTTCAGTTGGCGTGCTGTCGATCCGTAGCGCCATCACCGCAGCGGCCAAGCCGTTGTGGTGGCGACGCTGTGTCACCGCGGACGCAGCAGCCGCCGAGCCGTTCCGGCGGCGCCGTGCCGTCGTTCACCGCCACCGCCTCGGCCCCGGCCACCGCCTCGGCCCCGGCCACCGGTCGGCCCGGAGCCGTCGCGGCGCGTCCTTCGCCGTCGCTGAACCCCGCTTCGGTTCGGCCGTCATGTGCTTCTCCTGGGCCGCGTCGACCTCGTCATCCGCGCCCCGGGTCTCGCCGGCCGTGGACTGTCAGACGGCCTGAAGGAGCCCGTTGGACGCGCCGCTCGGCAACAACACCACGGGCGACCCCATCACCACGGCCGACCCCGGGTCGGTCGCTCCTCGTGTTCACCGCCTCGGGTATCAGAAGTCGGGCAGGAGCACGGTCCCCGCCGGCGTGACCGTGGTGTCGTCACCAGGCGGAGCCGACGCTCCGCTATGCCCGCGACGCTAACCGGCGTGCCCGAACGGCGGGGCGGTCGCGGTTCCAAGAGTGGGCCGGGTGCGCGATGAGCGCGGCCGGTCCGAGAATCTCGGACCGGCCGCGCTCATCGTGGATATGCGAAATATCCGGCAAGGTGTGGCGCGGGGCGGCCGGCTTTCGCTTGGAATCAGCCGACGATGCCGCTGAAGAAGGGCAGGACGCCCTGTGCTACGCCGCCCACTGCCGGTAGGCCCGTCACCAGTGGCAGGGCTTCGGCGTGGGCGTGGCGCGGGGTGTAGGAGGCCTCGGCGTGCTTCGGGACGTATGAGCTCTCGGTTACCAGTGGCAGGTGGCTCGCGGCCTGGGGGAGGGCGCCCGTCGTCGGGACTAGACGGTTCGTCACCGCGGTCGTGCTCACGCCTGGGGTCGGGCCTACCCCGCCGATGACCGGGATGCCGGTGATCGAGTCGTTCTTGAGTACGTCGCTGCCGCCCAGCGGGGCGTTGCCCAGCAGTGGCAGGCCGTCCGCCTCGGTGGCGCCGCGGCCCACGCCGGGCAGTGCGCCGCCGACCGGGATGGCGAGGTCGTCGATGGGCTTCAGGGTTCCGCGCACCGGCAGGCCGCCGCCCACCAAGGGTAGGCCACCGACCAGCGGGAGGGCCTCGGTCGAGCCGTGGCGCGGGGACGGCTTGCGTACGGTGCCGGGGAAGGCCGTGGAGGTGTCGGCGATCGACGTGCCCTGCAGCGTGTCGGTGCCGGGCAGGCCCAGCTGGTCGAGGTTCGTCAGCTGGCCGACCAGCGGCAGCGTGGCGAGCGAGGCCTCGGTGCCGGCCAGCGACGGCGTCTGGCCCGCGGCCGGCAGGGCGCTGGTGGCCACCGCGTCGGTCGGCAGGGCGGGGAGGTTCGGCAGGCGGCTCGACGTCGTGCGCGGCAGGCCCAGGCTGTCGGTCGGGACCAGGGTGGACAGCGGCAGGCCCGGCAGGACGCCCGGCATGGCCTTGCTGGTCGCGCGGCTGGTGCGAAGCGACGCCGACGTGGTGCGCGGGCCCGCCTCGGCGGTCGAGGCCGCGCTGGTGTCGATGCGATCGCCGTGCGCCACCAGCTGCAGCGACTGGTTGTTCGGGCCGCCGGTGGGCGAGAAGAGATCGTCCAGCTGGCCGGGCGCCAGTGCGGAGTCATCGGCGTGCGCGGCGCCGGCGCCGAGCAGCAGCATGCCGCCGGCGATGCCGACGGTCCCTACCGTCCGGCGAAACCACGTGTTCATCCTCGAAAACCCATCTGGTCGACAATGCGATTCGCCGGGACCAACGAGGTCGGGGGTCTTCGGAAACTGGTGATCTTCGCTAGGATCGCCCGGTGACGTCCGAGTCGTGGCTGATGCGGCGGCTGCGCGGCAATCTTCCACGCGTTCAGGCGATCACCCGTCCGTGGTCGATCGAGCCGGCGGGCGCGGGCGAGCGGCACGTCGTGCACGCCCCGGTGAAGCGGGTCGTGGTGTGCGGGGACGATCCGCTGGCGCTGCGGCTGGTCGGGGAGCTCATCACGCAGTACGGCGTCCATGTCACCGCCGTTCTGCCCAGCGCCAAGCGCCGCCACGGCCCCGAGATCGCGCGGCTGCTCGCCGAGCACGGCGGGCGCGTGGTCGAGGCCGAGCGGCCCGACACCGAGGCGTTCACGCGGGCCGACCTCGCCGGCGCCGACGCGCTCGCGCTGGTCAAGCAGGACGACATCGGCAACCTCGACGCGGCGCTGCAGGCACAGGAGCTCAACCCGAAGGTCCGGCTCGTGATCCGGATGTTCAACCTGCGGCTCGGGCACAGCCTGCGGCGCAACTTCGCCGACGTGCGGGTGCTCTCCGACGCGCAGATGGCCGCGCCCGCGTTCGTCTCCGAGGCGCTCGGGGAGGTCGCGCCCGTGCACGTGCGGGTGGCGCAGCGCACGCTGTTCGTGGCCCGCCGCGACGAGGTGCGCGCCGACGACGTGGTCTGCGGGCTGGCTCGTACGGTCGCCGGTGAGGACCCGGAGCTGCTACCGGTCGCGGACGCGGATCTCGTGCTCGCGGTGGCCAACGGCGAGCGCGCCGCCACGGTCATCGTGCGCGACGAGCGGGCCGAGCGGGTTCCCGCCAGTCGCGACGGCCGGGTCCGGCGCTGGCTGCGCCGGCAGCGCCACGGCTTCCTGCACACGCTGCGAAGTCTGGTCAGCCGGCGGCTGTGGGTCACCGCGCTGGTGCTGCTGGCCATGCTCGCCGCCGGCACCGCGATCATCGCGCACTACAAGCACATCAGCTGGTGGAACGCCGCCTACGTGACGCTGCTGGCCGAGCTCACCGGGGCGAGCCCGGAGCTGGAGTCGCACTGGCCGGAGAAGCTCGTCACGACGCTGCTGGGGCTGGTCAACGTCGCGCTGATCCCGGTCATCACCGCCGCGGTCGTCGAGGCGGTCGTCAACGCGCGGCTCGCGATCGCGCTCGGCCGGCTGCGTGAGCCGCTGTCGGACCACGTGGTCGTGGTCGGGCTCGGCAACGTCGGCACCCGGGTCATGCACGCGTTCGTCGACCTCGGCGTGCCCGTGGTCGTGATCGACCGCAACGAGAACGCGCGCGGCGCGCAGGCGGCCCGCGAGCGCGGGGTGCCGTTCATCGTCGGCGACGCGAGCAGCGTCGAGACGCTGCGGGCCGCGTCGGTGGACACCAGCCGGGCGCTGGTGGTCGTCTCCACCGACGATCAGGCCAACCTGGAGGCGGCGATCGAGGGCCGGGCGCTCAAGCCCGACCTGCGGGTCATCCTGCGGCTGTTCGACGGCCGTTTCGCCGACCGCGTGCAGCGCTACTTCGGCATCACCGCTTCGCGGAGCGTGTCGTACCTCGCCGCGCCCGCCTTCGCCGCCGCCCTCCTGGAGCGCGAGGTCATCGGCACCATCCCGGTCGGCCGCCGGGTGCTGCTGCTCGCCGAGGTGCCGGTCTGCGTCGGGTCGTGGCTGGACGGGCGCACGATCGCGGCGGCCGAGGACCCGGACGCAGGGCTGGGCGAGGTGCGGGTGCTCGCGGTCGGCACCGACGGGGAGCGCCAGACGGTCTGGGCCCCACCGGCCTCCTACGTGCTGCGCGCCGACGACCTGCTGACCGTGGTAACGACGCGGCTGGGGCTGGGTGGACTTCTGGCTCAGACCGGCGGGACGGTCGACGGATACCGGTGAATTCCCGATCCCTCGCGGCGGCATCGGTCGTTGAATGGGCGGATCGCCCGATTTACCCCTAACACCCGACCGGGCGTTCCCTTCTGCTGCGAACCCATGGAAGGACGCGCTCATGCGCCGTAGGTCGTTGCTGGTGGCGGGGGTCTGCACCCTGCTCGCACTCACCGGGGCGGGGGTCGCCATGGCGTCGGCCCGCCCGGCCCAGCCGCAGCGAGCGCCCGCCGCACCGCCGCAGCTGCGCCTGTTCCACGACGTGTCCGGGCTGCAGGAGCCGGGCGGGCAGACCGGCGGCGTGCTCGAGTCGGTCACGGGTGGCAGCATCGAGCGGGCCGCGAGCCGGACCTTCAGCTACCCCGGCGCGGACTACGTGAAGGTGCACTTCTCCCGCCTGGAACTCGGCGACGGCGACAAGGTGCGGGTGAGCGATGCCAGCGGGGCGGAGCACTACGAGTACACCTCGAAGGATCTGAGCGGTTCCGACAACTGGTCGATGTCCGTCTCCGGCGACCGTGCGGTGGTGCGGGTGGTCAAGGCCCGCGACGACGTCTTCGGCATCCGGTCCCGGCTCGCGAGCATGGGGGTGACCGTCGACCGGGTCGCGCGCGGCCAGACCGCGGACGAGCGGGCCAAGGCCGACGCGGACCGTAAGGCGGCGCTCGCCGCGGCGCCGCACGAGGAGAGCATCTGCGGTCGCAACGAGACCGAGAACGCGGCCTGCTACAAGTCGTCGGACCCGGTCGCGTACGCCAACTCCAAGCCCGTCGCCCGGATCCTCATCAACGGCGTGGAGCTGTGCACCGCGTGGCGGGTCGGCTCGCAGAACCGGATGCTGACCAACCACCACTGCTTCACCACGACCCGCGAGGCGCGCAGCACCGAGGTGTGGTTCAACTACGAGTGCGCGCAGTGCGGCGGCGGCGCCACGCTGCGCCCGACGAAGGTCATGGGCGACCAGGTGCTGGCCACCGACGACATCCTCGACTACACGCTGTTCAGCGTCCGCAACTTCAACCAGATCCAGCAGTTCGGCTACCTGGAGATCGACGACCGGGCCCCGGTGCGCGGCGAGGAGCTGTACATCCCGCAGCACCCGCGCGGCGCCCCGACGGTCATCTCCACTGAGGACTCGACCGAGCGCAGCGGCAACTGCGCGGTGAGCGACCCGGCGTACGACGGCTACGCCGCCAACACCGACATGTCGTACTACTGCGACACCGACGGCGGCTCGTCTGGCTCGCCGGTCATCTCCCGCCGGACCAACAAGGTCATCGCCCTGCATCACTTCGGCGGCTGCCCGAACTCAGGCGTGCGCATCGACCGTATCGCCGCCCAGCTGCGCAGCCTGATGTAGAGAAAGCATGGAGATGGGGCCCGGGAAACCGGGCCCCTTCGCGTGTTCGGGTAGCGTTTCTGCTCGTGCGCTTCGAGACCAGACCCGTCCGCCCCGCCGGCTGGTGGCTCGACGCGCTGCTCGTCGCCGGGTTCGTGGCGATCACGATCCTGCTGGCGGCGAAGACCCCGCTGCTCGGCCTGGACCTCGCCGTGCGCGACTTCGTCGACGCACACCGCCCCGGCTGGGCCGACACCACGCTGCGGGTGTTCAACCGGCTCGGCCAGGGCGGGCAGATCCTCACCCCGCTGGCCGTGATCGTGGCGTTCTTCCTGACCCGGGCCCGGCACACGGTCCGCCCGTTCCTGCTGGTCGTCGGCGCCTACCTGATCACGTACGTCACGATCGGCCCGCTGAAGATCTGGACCGACCGCGCCGCGGCGAGCGAGCACACGATCACGCACCCCGAGTGGCTGTTCCGGATCGGCTCCGGGATGTCGTACCCGTCCGGGCACGTCGTCAACGCCATCGTCTGGTACGGCGTGCTCGCCACCTTGCTGACCGGCGTGCTGCGTCCCCGGCTGGTGGCCGCGATCCGCTACACGATCCCGCTGGTGCTGCTGTTCACCACGACGTACCTGAGCTTCCACTGGATCACCGACGGCCTGGCCGCGCTCATGCTGGGCGTCCTGCTCGACCGGGTGCTGCGGCGGGTGCCGTGGGACGCGATCCCGCTCGGCACCCGCCTGACGAAGAGCGGGTGGGCCGGCGCCTTCTACGACACCCAGGAGCCGGCGCGCATCACGCGCTGAACGTTGAGGTCCTCGTCCAGCAGCACCAGGTCCGCCCGGGCGCCCGGGCGCAGCTCGCCGACCTCCCCGGCCAGCCCGATCGCCCCGGCCGGTGTCCCCGAGGCCATCCGGGAGGCGCTGACCAGCGACAGCCCGGCCCCCACGGCGCGGCGGAAGGCCCGGTCCATGGTCAGCGTGCTGCCGGCGATCGCACCGTCGCGGGTCAGCCGGGCCACCCCACCGGACACGTCCACGCTCTGCCCGCCCAGCTCGTAGGTGCCGTCGGGCATGCCGGCGGCGGCCATGGCGTCGGTGATCAGGGCGGCGCGGCCCGGACCGGTGACCGAGGCGGCGAAGGCCAGCGTGCCGTCGTGCAGGTGGATGCCGTCGGCGACGAACTCGCAGACGACGCCGGCCGCGCCGAGCAGCGCGAAGACCGGGCCGGGCTGGCGGTGGTGCGGCGGGCGCATGCCGTTGAAGACGTGGGTGCCGACGGTCGCACCGGCCTCGACGCCGGCGAGGGTCTCCTCGTAGGTGGCGTCGGTGTGCCCGATGGCGGCGACCACGCCCCGCTCGACCAGCAGCCGGATCGCGTCCAAGGCGCCGGGGAGCTCGGGGGCGACCGTCACCAGGCGTACGGCACCCTCGCCCGCCTCGATGAGCGCGCCCAGCTCGTCGAGGGACGGGTGGCGCAGGTGAGCCGGGTTCTGGGCGCCGCAGCGGGCCTGGGAGAGGTACGGGCCCTCGAAGTGGATGCCGGCGATCACGCCCTCGGCCGCGAGTGGGGCGAACGCCTTGGTGGCGCTCATCATCAGCTCCGGCGGGGAGGTGACCAGGCTCGCCAGCATGGTGGTGGTGCCGTGGCCGAGGTGGTACGCCGCCGCCTTGCGCGCGTCGTGGGCGTCGCCGGTGGTGAAGGTCGCGCCGCCGCCCCCGTGCACGTGGATGTCCACGAAGCCCGGCACGACCACGGCGGCCGAGCCCTCTTCGGCGGCTTCGGAGGCCCCGACCTCGGCGATCCGCTCGCCCTCGACCCGGACGAAGCCGTTGTCGATGACGCGATCACCCGCGACGACCCGTACCCCGGACACCACCGTCATTGCGTGTTCCCCTTCGTGATCAGGTTGTCCAGTGCGACGAGCGCCGCACCCAGGCAGCCGGCCTCGTCGCCGAGCGCGGCGCGGGTGATGGCCGGCTCGCGGTGGAACGTCACCCGCGCGTGCACGCCCTCGCGCAGCGGCGCCAGCAGCGCCTCGCCGGCCTCGGCGAGCCCGCCGCCGAGCACGATCACCGCCGGGTCGAACAGCGCGATGCCGGTCATGAGCCCGTCGGCGAGCGCGTCGATCGTCTCGCGCCACACCGCCACGGCGATCGGCTCGCCCTCGGCGGCCAGGCGCGCGACCTCCTCCGCGGTGGCCGTGCGCCCCGCCTGCTCGGAGTAGCGCCGGCCGACCGCGGACGCCGAGGCGATCGCCTCCAGGCAGCCGCGCTGGCCGCAGCCGCAGACCGGCCCGCCGGGGCGCACGACGATGTGACCGATCTCGCCGCCCGCGCCGTGGGCGCCCGTGTACACCTGGCCGTGCACCACGTTGGCCGCCGCGATGCCGGTGCCGATCGGGATGACGAGCACGTAGTCGTGGCCGCGCCCGGCGCCGAGGCGGGCCTCGGCGAGGCCACCGGCGCGCACGTCGTGGCCGAGGGCCACGGGCAGGCCGAGGCGCGCTTCCAGGATCTTTTTCAGCGGTACGTCACGAAAGCCGACGTTCGCCGCCCACACCGCGACGCCATTGACCTCGTCGATGACCCCCGGTACCGCGAGCCCGGCGCCGACCGGCCGCAGCCCCTTGGCGCGGGCGGTCGCCGCGAGCCCCTCGGCGATGCCGAGAATCGTCTCGATGACGGCCTCGCCGCCGCGCTCCGCGCCCGTGGGGTGCCGCTCCGCGTGCAGGACCGAGTGCAATGCGTCACCATCGGCGCCGACCAGCGCGCACTTGATCCCGGTGCCCCCGACATCGAGGGCGATCACGGTCTGCGTCATGTTGCGCTCAACCCTCGCCTGATCGTGATTGGCTTCGGAACTGCAAGAAATTCGGTCGGTTCGCGCATCATTGCGCACCGGTGGCCGGGCTGGCAACCGTACCCCGCGCCCTGGTTCGAGCAGTTGCCTTTGCGTTTACCCGCTGTTTCGCGCATTATTGTGCACATATCTCGCACCGTACGCGCAGGGAGGGGTTGCGTGGATCGCTATGCGCGCTGGAACGCGCTCCTCGAGATCCTCACGGACAGCGGGCGGATCAGCGTGGAGGACGCGGCCGAGCGCCTCGACGTGTCGCAGGCGACCATCCGCCGCGACTTCGATCAGCTCGCGCAGCAGCAGATGATCACCCGCACCCGCGGCGGGGCCGTCGCCAACGGGGTGTCGTACGACCTGCCCCTGCGGTACAAGACGGCCAAGCACGCCCCGGAGAAGCAGCGCATCGGCGCGGCCGCGGCGGCGCTCGTGTCGCCCGGCATGGTGGTCGCGCTCAACGGCGGCACCACCACGACCGAGGTCGCCCGGGCCCTGGCCGTGCGCCCCGAGCTCACCGGCGGCGTCGACGACGCCCAGCTCACCGTGGTCACCAACGCCCTGAACATCGCCAACGAGCTGCTGGTGCGCTCCCGGATGAAGATCGTCGTCACCGGCGGCGTGGTCCGCCCGCAGTCCTTCGAACTGGTCGGCCCGCTGGGCGGCAACATCCTGCGTGACGTCACCCTGGACATCGCCCTGCTCGGCGTCGACGCGCTGGACGTCACCCTGGGCGCCGCGGCCCACCACGAGGGCGAGGCCGCGATGAACAGCCTGATGGTCGCCCGCGCCCGCCGTGTGGTGATCATCGCCGACAGCTCCAAGCTCGGCGGGCACGCGTTCGCCCGCATCTGCCCGATCGACCGCATCGACACCCTGGTCACCGACTCCAACGCGACCCAGCCGACCCTGGATGCCTTCCGCGACGCGGGCGTCAAGATCGTCACCGCCTGACCCGGCTCGCTCGTCCGGCGCGCAGCGTGATCAAGGCCGGGAGCGGTTAGTGTGGGTCGCATGCGCGACGACCTCGCCGCCGCCCGTGTCCCGGCCCAGTCCGCCACACCGTCCACGGAGGACGCCGACGACTTCCTCGACGGCGACGACGAGGCGCCCCGGGCCGACATCGCGGTCGCCGAGGAGCCGGCCGAGCTCGACGAGCGCAGCAAGAAGATCCTCGGCTTCGAGAAGCGGTGGTGGCGGCAGGCGGGCGCCAAGGAGCAGGCCATCCGCGACGCGTTCGGCCTGAGTGCGACGCGCTATTACCAGCTGCTCAACGCGCTTCTCGACAACCCCCTGGCGCTGGCCCACGAACCCGTGGTGGTCCAGCGCCTCCGGCGCCTGCGCGCCTCCCGGGCCCGCCACCGCTGATCCGCCGCGGCCTGTCGCCGTCCGCGCCACGCTCAGACCTCGGCTACACGAAGTCTCTGCTGCGCCGACATGTCGGGCGCTTCGCTGAGGTTGTCCGGCGTTGACGTGCTGCCGTCCGGGCTGCAGGTGGCCCGCGACCTCGGCTGCGCAAGGTTTCTGCTGCGCCGACATGTCGGGCGCTCCGCGCCGCGACATGTCGGATTTTTCGCCTGGCAGGGCAAAAATCCGGCATGTCGATTGCCAGCGGACGTGCGGCCGTCGGTCACGCCGGGAGCGCGTTGGCGGAGCAGCGGCACAACCTGCCGGCGGGCACTCCTGTGGTTGTCGAACGTGCCGGGTGGCTGCCGCGGCAGCCACCTGTCAGCGGGCCTGGTGCTGTTCCGCGTAGTTGGCCAGCCAGGCGACCTGGGTCGGGTCCAGCGACGGCCGGACGCGGGAGCGGGCCAGCTCCACGTGGGCCGCCGTCACCTCCGTGGCGTCCAGGGATTCGCGCATCGCGGCCAGGGCCGACTCGCGGACCAGGGCCGCGCAGTCGGCGGCCGAGAAACGGTCCAGCGTCGCGGCCAGGGCCGGCAGGTCGACGTCCGGGGCGAGGGGTACGGACTTGGCGGCCGCGCGCAGGATCTCGGCGCGGGCGTCGGCCTCCGGGGGTGGTACGAAGACCAGGCGCTCCAGGCGGCCGGGGCGCAGCAGGGCCGGGTCGACCAGGTCGGGGCGGTTCGTCGCACCGATGACCACCACGTTGCGCAGGGACTCGACGCCGTCGAGCTCGGTCAGCAGGGCGGCCACCACGCGGTCGGTCGTGCCGCCGTCGCTCGCCTGGCCGCGGGTCGGGGCCAGGGCGTCGACCTCGTCGAGGAACACGAGGGTGGGGGCGGCCTCGCGGGCCCGGCGGAACAGCTCACGGACCGCGCGCTCGGACTCCCCGACCCACTTCGACAGCAGCTCGGCGCCCTTGACGGACAGGACGTTGGCCTTGCCGGTGCCGGCGATCGCCTTGACCAGGAACGTCTTGCCGCAGCCGGGCGGGCCGTAGAGCAGCACGCCGCGCGGAGGCTCGACGCCGAGGCGGGAGAAGGCGTCCGGGTACGACAGCGGCCACAGCACCGACTCGGTGAGCGTCTGCTTCACCTCGACCATGTCGCCGACGTCGTCGAGGGTGATCTTCGCCAGCTCGAGCGAGCTCTCCGCCATCGACGTCGGGCGGACCACCTCCAGGGCGGCCTCGAAGTCGGCCATGAGGATGCGGGGTGAATCGGCCTCGCGGCGATGGCGCAGCGCGGCGCGTACGCCCGCCTCCCGGGCCAGCGCGGCCAGGTCCGCGGCCACGAAGCCGGGCGTGCGGGAAGCGATGTCGTCGAGCTTGACGTCCTCGGCCAGTGGCATGCCGCGGGTGAGCACCGTGAGCTGCTCGCGGCGCAGGGCCGCGTCGGGGAGCGGCAGCGAGATCTCGTGGGCCAGCAGCTCGGGGGAGTGCAGGGCCGGGTCGACGGCCTCGGGGCGGCTGGTGGTGCACACGACCGCCTCGCCCTCGCGGATCAGCTCGCCGAGCAGCTGCCGGAAGACCGTGGACAGCGGGCCGGGCTGGTCGCGCGGGGCCAGGGCGTCGACGTCGGAGATGAGCAGGATCGCCGGGCCGGGGGCGCGCATCTCGTCGGCGGCCTTGCGCAGGCGCCCGGCGGCGTCGTTGTTCGTGAGGGCGGCGATCTCGGGCGCCCAGAGGGGTACGACCTGAGCGTGCACCTCGTTGGCGACCGCGTGCACCAGTGCCGACTTGCCCGAGCCGGCGGGGCCGGTGACGAGCACGCCCAGCGAGACCGTGGTGCCGAGCCTGGCCAGCACCTCGCCGTGGTGGAAGCCGAGGTCGAGCAGCTCGATCAGCTGCTCGGCCTGGGCGCGCAGGCCGGGCAGGTCGTCGAGGGTGGTGGCCGGGGTGGTGCGGTCGGCCGCCGCGGACGCGGCCGCGGGGGCCGGGGCGGCGGTGGCGGGAGCGACGACGGTGCCCGGGGCGTGGGTGGCCTGGCCGTGCTGCCAGCCGACCGTGGTGTCCATCGTCACCAGGGCGGCGGCGTCGGGCTCGGCGGCGACGACGGTGAGCAGCGCGCTGGTGAAGGCGTAGCCGACGGTGTTGGACAGGCTGCGCCGCGCCGCCTCGACGAGCCCACGATCCACCATGTGTACTGCGGGTGCCGACACCGACAGCGTGCCGAGCGACACGTCCTGGGGCAGCAGCGAGGCGTTGTCGCCGACCGTGACGACCTTGCCCAGCAGGGCGAGCCGCAGCATCTCGGGGGTGACGACCGCCATGATCTCGACCGGGCCGGACAGGGTGACCCGCTGGGCGGCGCGCAGCGGGGCGGCGGCGACGGCCACCTGGCCGCCGTCGCGCAGGCCGAGGTTGCCCAGCAGCAGGTCGTCGGCGTAGAGCAGGGCACGGCTGGCCCCCGGCTCGGCCACGGCGACGATCCCGGCCGAGGTGCGCCGGCCGGTGAGCGAGATCGGGTCGCCCGGGCGCAGCCCCAGCGCGGTGAGCACCTCCGGGTGCAGGCGCACGACCCCGCGGCGGGCGTCGAGCGCGGCCGGGCGCAGGCTGGCAGTGAGCGTCAAGGTCGCCGACACGTGATCGAGCGTAACCGTTGCTGTGAAGGCCCTGAGTCTTTCGGCAAGCCGCAACATCGTGTGCGTACGTTTGGTCAATGCGATTTCGCCTGCCGAACCTCAGCCGGCGCCAGCTCATCTCCGGCGCCGTCGCGGTCGTGCTCGTCGCGGGGCTCGTCGGGTGGGCCGCGGCACCAACCCCGAAGAGCTACCGCACCTTCGAGCAGATGCTTTCGGTGCGCACCGGCCCCGACGACTCGGCCGAGGTCACCCTCGACACGACGCTCTACCTGCCCAAGTCGGCCGGCGCCGAGCACCCCGTCCCGGCGATCCTGCTCGCCCACGGCTTCGGCGGCACGAAGCAGAGCGTGAAGAGCGACGCGGAGCTGTACGCCGAGCAGGGCTACGCCGTGCTGACCTGGACCGCGCAGGGCTTCGGCCGCTCCACCGGCGAGATCCACCTGGACAGCCCCGACTGGGAGGTCAAGGACGCGCAGCGGCTCATCGACTGGCTGGCGGCGCGGCCGGAAATCGCCAAGTCCGGCGGTGACCCGAAGGTGGCCGCGGTCGGCGGGTCCTACGGCGGGGCGCTCTCCCTCCTGCTCGCCGCCCAGGACCCCCGCGTCGACGCGATCGTGCCCATTATCACGTGGAACGACCTGGTCAACGTCTTCCTGCCGGGCGGGGTCTTCAAGAAGCAGTGGGCCGGGCAGTTCTTCGGCGCCACGGAGAGCAAGGGCAACCCGCAGTGCGGGCGCTTCGCCGCCGACATCTGCCACGCGTATCTCGACATCGCCACGACCGGCAAGGCCACCCCGGCCGCCGAGGCGCTGCTGCGCAGGTCCTCGCCCTCGTCCGTACTGGACAAGATCAAGGCGCCCACCCTGCTCGTCCAGGGCCAGATCGACACCCTCTTCCCGCTCAGCGAGGGCGACGCGAACGCGCGCGGGATCGCCGCCACCGGCACCCCGGTGCGGGTCGCGTGGTTCACCGGCGGACACGACGGCGGCACCGGCCCGCAGTCCGAGGTCGACCGGCTGCGGCAGCTGACCGGCCAGTGGCTCGGGTACTACGTCAAGGGCGAGGGCAAGGCGCCGGCGAACAGCTTCACGTACGCCCGCGTCTCCGGCCTCAACGCCCAGGGCCGCGGCCTGGTCACCGCCGCGTCGTCCGTCCCCGACTACCCCGGCCTCAACAGCGCCGGCACGGCGGTCGACCTGCAGGGCCCGGCCCAGCCGATCGCCAACCCGCCGGACGGGAACCCGGCCGCGCTCTCGTCGCTGCCGCTCGGCGGCCTGTCGAGCCTGCTCGGCTCCTCGGGGCTGGCGAGCGGGGTCAGTCAGGAGATTCCGGGCCAGCACGCCGACTTCGTCTCCGCCCCGCTCGGCGCCACCCTGGACGCGGCCGGCGCGCCGCGGGTGAAGATCCGCGCGGCGTCGCCGACGGGCGAGGCGACGCTGTTCGTGAAGCTGTACGACATCCCGGCCAAGGGCTCCCCGTCGATCCCGGACGGGCTCATCGCCCCGATCAAGCTCACGGGCCTTGCGAAGGACATCGCGGATGCGGTACCGATCACCGTCGTCCTCCCCGCCGTCGTGCACCGCTTCGAGGCCGGCAGCCGGGTCGGCGTCACCGTGGCGACCGCCGACACCGCCTACTGGTCGCCGCCGGACCCGGTCGTCTACACCGTCGCGGTCGACGGGGCGGTCACCCTGCCCGCCATCGCCGGGACGCCGATCGCCAACCCGGACGTGATCTGGCGGTACGTCCTCGCCGGCCTCGTCGCCGTCATCGTGCTGGCGCTGATCGTCGCGCTGCTGGTGGCCCGGGCCCGCGGCCGGCGCATCGACCGCAGC
This sequence comes from Dactylosporangium sp. CA-233914, assembly GCF_050942935.1. Taxonomy (NCBI): domain Bacteria; kingdom Bacillati; phylum Actinomycetota; class Actinomycetes; order Micromonosporales; family Micromonosporaceae; genus Dactylosporangium; species Dactylosporangium sp. CA-233914. The sequence continues at coordinate 777,726 of NZ_CP192030.1, forward strand.
GTCGCCGCCGAGCACGTGGACACGCCGCTGGTGGTGAAGGGGCTGCGCAAGGAGTACAAGAACTTCGTCGCGGTCGCCAAGGTGGACTTCACCGTGCGGCGCGGGCAGGTCGTCGGACTGCTCGGCCCCAACGGCGCCGGCAAGACCACCTCGCTGCGGGTGCTCATGGGCCTCACCCGCCCCACGTCGGGCGAGATCTTCGTCTTCGGGCACCGGCTCCTGCCCGGCTCGCCCGTGCTGTCGAGGGTCGGCGCGCTCGTCGAGGGGCCGGGCTTCCTGCCGCACCTGACCGGAGCGCAGAACCTGGAGTTGTACTGGCGGGCGACCGGCCGGCCGGCGGCGGACGCGCACTTCGAGGAGGCGTACGAGATCGCCGGGCTCGGCACCGCGGTGCACCGGCGCGTCAAGACGTACAGCCACGGGATGCGCCAGCGCCTCGCCATCGCCCAGGCCATGCTCGGCCTGCCCGAGCTGCTGGTGCTCGACGAACCGACGGACGGGCTCGACCCGCCGCAGATCGCCGAGATGCGCAAGGTCCTGCGGCGCTACGCGACCGGCGGCCGGGCCGTGCTCGTCTCCAGCCACCTGCTGGCCGAGGTCGAGCAGACCTGCACCGACGTGGTCGTCATGCACAAGGGCGAGGTCGTCGCGGCCGGCCCGGTCGATGACATCGTCGGGGACTCGCCGAGCGTGCAGCTGGACGTGTCCGACGTGGACGCGGCCGGCAAGGTGCTCGAGGAGCTGACCGGGGTGCGCTCGGTGGCCTGGTCGGGCGGGCGTGGGCTGGTCGTCGACATCGACGGCACGCCGCGGGCCGAGGTGGTGGCGGCGCTGGTGCGGGCCGGGGTCGGCATCGACCGGGTCACGCCGCGCCGGCGGCTGGAGGACGCGTTCCTGTCCCTGGTTGGCGGGGACACCAAGGCGAGTGGGGAGCGTTCGTGAGCACTGACGTTGTCGGGGGCGCCGTCGGGTACCGCCCCGGAGCGACCCTCTCACTGTGGACCGAGATCCGCCGGCAGGGCTCCCGCCGGCGCACCCAGCTGGCGCTCGCCTTCATGGTGCTGCTGCCGCTGATCATCCTCACCGCGTTCCAGCTCGACAGCGGCGGTGGCGACGGCAACGGCGGCGGCAACGGCGAGTTCTCCCGCCTGTCGGACCTCGCCACCAGCGGCGGCCCGAACTTCACCCTGTTCACCCTCCTGGTCTCGGCGGGCTTCCTCCTCGTCGTGGTGGTGGCCCTGTTCTGCGGCGACACGGTGGCGAGCGAGGCCAGCTGGGGGAGCCTGCGATACCTCCTGGCGATGCCCGTTCCCCGCAGCCGCCTGCTGGGCATCAAGCTGGCGGTGTCGCTGCTCTACAGCCTGGTCGCGATCCTGACCCTGGTGGCGACCGCGTTGCTGGCCGGCACCCTGCGCTACGGCTGGGCGCCGCTGAGCGCGCCGATCGGCGGCGATATCCCGGCCGGCCCGGGCGTCCTGCGGCTGCTGCTGATCGTGGCGTACCTCTGCGTGAGCCTGCTCGTGGTCGCCTCGCTCGCATTCCTGCTGTCGGTGTCGACCGACGCCCCGCTCGGCGCGGTCGGCGGCGCGGTGCTGCTGCAGATCCTGTCGAACATCCTCGACCAGATCACCGCACTGGGAAACCTGCGCACCGTCCTGCCGACCCACTACAGCGACGCCTGGCTCGGCCTGCTCTCCAGCCCGATGCAGACCGACGACCTGGTCAAGGGCTGCATCGCGGCGCTCGCCTACGCGAGCGTCTTCTTCGCCCTGGCCTGGTGGCGCTTCCTGCGCAAGGACGTCGTGAGCTGAGCCCCATTACCGGCCGGTAGTGTGCCCCCTCATGCGGATCTCCGCCCTCAGGGGCGCGTACGTGCTGGCGGCCGGCCTGGCCGCCCTGGCGACGGGCCTGTACTACGACCAGGCCCACGTCATGCAGTGGACCCACTTCGCCCAGACCTCCGACCTGACGCGCGGCCCGATCGAGGCGGAGACGGCCAGGATCTTCACCCTGCTCGGCGCGTTCGCGAGCGCCTGCGCCGCGACGATCGCCGCGGGCAGCGCCCTGATGGCCCGCCTGGCCGGCCGCACGGGCGACTGGGTCCTGCGCCTGACCGCGGCGGTACTGCTGGTGCTTCTCCTGCTGATCACGGTCGTGCTGATCGTCGCCTCCTTCACCGGCGAGGCCCCGGTCGCCGTGGTCCAGACCCCATGGTGGCTGTTGACGGCGGAGTGGGCAGCCCTGACCGTGGCGGTGCTGGGCGCTGGCGCGACGACGCTGCGGCTATGGCGTTTCGTACCGGAGGGATGACAATCCGCAACATAGATAGATCCAACTTTTCTGGGCGTGTTAAGGTGCATTAGCGGTACGGCACCCCCACCGAGGTCGCGCCCATGGCATTGATGTTCGCGGTCGCCGCGGCGGTCCTGACCACATTGGCGGGGTTGGCCGCAGCCGCTGTGACGTTCGCGGGCGCATCGACGCCGATGTGCGCGATGACGGCGACGCTGGCCGGGCTCCTACTGGTGGGCCTGCTGCAATACCTCGTCGGCCGCCCCACCGCCCTGGACCGCCTGCGCGTGCTGACCGGCCTGACGGTGCTGATCGGCGGCGCGTACCTGCTTTGGCACCGCCCCTGGTCCCTGGCCCTGGCGGCCGCGGCGGCCCTCGCGATGTTGTCGCTGCCCCGCGCCCGGCACCTGCTGGACTCGCCGTCGCTCTCGCCCCCGGGCCCGCCGCGGGCGGTCGAGTGGGCGGTGTCGCCGCTGGCTGGGGTTTTGCTGGCGATCGCCGGGGTGTTCGTGGTCGCCGGCGGGGTGGTCGGCGAGCCGGTGGTGCTGCTCGTGGCGGCACCGTTCGCGGTGCTCGGGGTGGCGGTAAGTGGGATGCTGGCGGCGCACCTGTGCGGCGCGGGCAGCATCGTCGCGCTGCGACTCGCGGTCGTGGCGGCCTGGGGATTTGGACTCGAGCTCTGGTGGCTGGTTTCGGACCTGCTCGGGCCGCTGGTCGACGGGGCCGCGGCGGCGATCGCGGGGACCGGGGTCGTGGCCCTCGCGTATGTCCTGCCGCCCGTTCGTCCGCCGGCGCCCGGGCTGCGATAGCGCGCCGGTGAGGGCCGGTGCCGGGGCGCGGGACGAGATGGGAGAGGCCCGGCCGCCGGTCGAGGCGCGGAGGCCGCGGGCGGCGGGGGCGCGCCTGTGCGGAACAGCCGATTCGGAGCGGTCGGCAGTCGGTGCACGGAGGCCGCGGGCGGCGGGGGCGCGCCGAGTGCTGTGCGGAACAGCCGATTTGGAGCGGTCGACAGTCGGTCGAGGTCACGCTTCGTCGCGGCGGCGCCTTTGGTTCTGTCGCCGGACTCCAAGGGAGGCTGGCAGCAGGTCGAGATCGGGCCTCGTCGTGCCGCCGCTACGCGGGCGGGCAGCCGCCGGTTGGTGGGCGTTCTTAGTATGAAATTTCGGGATAAATGCGCTAATTCGCCGAGGCCGGGGTGATCACCCTGGTCCGCGGGCGGCGGTGAGCTCACCGCCGGCGAGCGCGGCCGCCGGGCTCGCGAGGCCACGCCGGCGCTGTTCGCCGACTTCGCCAACTGGGCGGGAAACGTCCGACGATCGGCGCCGGCCCGCTTGGGTGGCGAGGTCCTTCCAGGCGCGACCTGGTCGACGGCGATGCCCCGGCCCAGCGGAAAGCGCCGTCAGCGCGCCCCGGCGTAGCCCGCGACCGTGCGCATCGGGGGACGGTCGGGGTGGGCGACGCTCGTCACCCGCGGGGCCACGCCCGAATCGTGGCGTTCGAACTGCGTCAACGTCGGCCAGAGCGGCCGGTCCGGCGTGACCCGGGCGTGGATCGTCTGGACGATCGTGGCGGCCATGCGGCCCAGCGCCGCTGTGTCCTGGTGCCCGTGCGTGCGCTGGCCCAGGTCGACCTGCGCGACCGCGTCCAGGCCGTGTGCGCGGAACGTGTCGATGAGCAGGCCCGTCTCCACGCCGTAGCCGGCCGCGAACGGCAGCGACTCCAGCAGGCAGCGGCGCGCCGCGTACTCGCCGGCCAGGGGCTGCACCACCCCGGCCAGCTCCGGGAAGTGCGCGTTGAGCAGCGGGCGGGCGGTCAGCTCCGTGACCCGGCCGCCGCCGGCCGCGGAGACGTCCAGCAGGGGGCGGTCGTAGAAGGCCTTGACCATCAGCGTCGCCGGGTCGCTCAGCAGCGGGCCCAGCAGGGCCGTGACGAAGTGGGGGCGGAAGTCGGTCAGGTCGGCGTCGACGTACACCAGGATGTCACCCCCGGTGACCGCCAGCGCCTTCCACAGGACCTCGCCCTTGCCCGGGCGGGAGCCGGTCGCCGGGAGGATGTCGTCGCGGTGGTGGACGGTCGCGCCGGCCGCCGCGGCCACCTCGGCGGTGCGGTCCACGGAGCCGGAGTCGACGACGACGACCTCGTCGACGAGCGGGCCCAGGCTGCGAACCCCGGTCACGATCGCCCCGACCGTCGGCTCCTCGTCCAGGGCGGGCAGCACGACGCTCACCCGCGTGTCGCCCTTCGCGGCGAGCATCGCCGGAGCCGGCCAGTCCCGCCAGGAAGAGGTGCGCCGGGCGAACCAGGAAGCGGCGATATGGTGCATGAATGAAACGCTAGCCGCGCCCAAGTCGTGAGATGACTCATACCCGGTCGCCGGTGGTGCCCCTTACACTCAGGGAAGCACCACCACACAACTACATACCTCATCCAGAGGGGCAGAGGGATACGGCCCGATGAAGCCCCGGCAACCCCTGCGACGTCTTCGATGACGAGTTTCGTCGCGGTAGGTGCCAAATCCGTCCCGGCGCGCAACCGTGCGCTTGGGAAAGATGAGAGGAAAGGCCTCCCGTCATGACCTCGACGCTCAGCGTCTTCGCCGAATCGCCCGCTCGCAACCTCGTCTGCCGCGGCTGTGGAGCCACGTTCCCGCTCGCCGCGCAGCACGCCTGTTACGAGTGTTTCGGCCCGCTCGAGGTCGGCTACGACGCCGCGGCGCTGGCCAAGGTGACCCGCGAGCAGATCGAGGCGGGACCGAAGAACATCTGGCGTTACGCGCCGCTGCTGCCGGTCGGGCTGGACCCGCAGACCCGCGTGACGCTCGACCCGGGCCTGACCCCGCTGGTCCGGGCCGACGGGCTGGCCAAGGAGCTCGGGTTCACCGCGCCGCTGCACGTCAAGGACGACTCCGCCAACCCGACCCACTCGTTCAAGGACCGGGTCGTGTCGGTGGCGCTGACCGCGGCGAAGGCGCTGGGCTTCACGCGATACAGCTGCGCCTCCACCGGCAACCTCGCCAACTCCGTCGCCGCGCACGCCGCGCGGGCCGGCGTCCCGTCGACCGTGTTCATCCCGGCCGACCTCGAGCCCGGCAAGATCGTGATGACGGCGGTGTACGGCGGCGAGGTCGTCGCCATCGAGGGCTCCTACGACGAGGTCAACCGGCTCTGCTCGGAGCTCACGGAGACCGACGAGTTCGAGAACACCGCGTTCGTCAACGTCAACGTCCGGCCGTTCTACGCCGAGGGCTCCAAGACGCTCGGCTACGAGGTGGCCGAGCAGCTCGGCTGGCGCATCCCGGCCCAGGTCGTGATCCCGATGGCCAGCGGTGAGCTGCTGACGAAGATCGACAAGGCGTTCACCGAGCTGGTCGAGATCGGGCTGGTCCCGCCGGCCGAGTGGAAGGTCTTCGGCGCCCAGTCGGCCGGCTGCAACCCGATCGCCAAGGCGCTGCACGACGGCGTCGACGACATCACCCCGGTCAAGCCGACCGGCATCGCGAAGTCGCTCAACATCGGTGACCCGGCGGCCGGCGTCTACGCGCTCGAGTCGGTGCGCCGAACCGGGGGCTGGATGGAGTACGTCACCGACGACGAGATCCGCGAAGGCATCCAGCTGCTGGCCCGCACCACCGGCGTCTACGCCGAGACGGCCGGCGGGGTGACCACGGCGGTGCTCAAGAAGCTCGTCGAGTCCGGCAAGCTCGACCCGAACGCGGAGACGGTCATCTTCAACACCGGCGACGGCCTGAAGACCCTCGACGCGGTCGCGGACCGGGTCGGCCCGACCCACCGTGTCAAGCCCTCGCTGAAGTCGGCCCGGGAGGCTGGCCTGCTCGGATGATTTTTTAGGGTGGCGCGATCACCGAGCGTTGATCTGCAGAGAGCGCTTCCACGCTCGGACGAGGAGCCCCTCGTCCGGGTGGAGGAGTCATTCGACACCGAGCGTGATCGTCGGGGCGCGGTACGTCCGTAAGTGGACTTGACTGCGTATATCCCGGGGTTCAGGATGCTCGGTGCGGGAGGACGTGTCGCCGCGAGACCCCTGGGTCCGCGACCACAACACCGGAGGTGTTGGCGAGCGTCCTCTCGACCAATTTCCGGCCGTAAATGGTTTGCCGGGCTCCCGCCCCCAGCGCGACCCTGGCCGCATGCCTCCATCAACGCTCGAGATCGTCGAGGTTCGCGCCGATGACCCGGCGGCCGTCGACGCGGCGTTCGAGATCGTCAACGAGTCGCTCCGGGCCGACGTGCCCGGCATGCCGCCGAACTGCCGCTACCAGTACGACATGCAGTTCGTGGTCCCGCCGCCGCGCGGGGACCGCCACTTCTTCCTGGCCCGGCACGGCGACGAGCCCGCCGGCGTCGCCCAGCTCGACCTGCCCCGCCATGACAACCTCGACAAGGCGCACATCGACGTCCAAGTGCGCCCGGCCCACCGCCGCCGGGGGATCGGGCGCGCGCTCTACGCCCGCGCCGCCGCGACGGCCCGCGCCGACGGCCGCACCCGTGTGGTCGGCTTCAGCCCGGTCGCGCCCGCGCCGGACGGGTTCGCCGGGTCGGCCGGCCTGAGCAACGGCCTGCTCGACGCGCGCCGCCGGCTGCTGCTGGCCGAGGTCGACGAGCAGGAACTGCAGCGGATGTACGCCGAGGGCCTGGCCAGGTCCGCCGGCTACGCGCTGGTGCAGTGGGGCGACACCCTGCCGGAGCAGTACGTCGAGGACCTCGCCGCCCTCGACAGCTCGTTCCTGGTCGAGACGCCGATGGGCGAGCTCGACTACGAGCCGGAGCAGGTCGACGCGGCCCAGATCCGGCTCCAGTACGCGGCGTTCACGGCGTGGGGCTCGCGGCGCTACGAGGCCGGCCTGGTTCACGAGGCGACCGGGCACCTGGTCGCCTGGACCGCGATGCGGGTTTTGCGCAGCGTCGACTGGCACTGCTCGCAGATGATCACCCTCGTGCACCCCGCGCACCGCGGCCGCCGGCTCGGCGTCGTGGCGAAGGTGGCCAACCTGCGGGCGATGCGCGCGGCCGAGCCCGCCGTGACCACGATCGACACGTTCAACGCGGCCGACAACCCGTACATGATCGCGATCAACGAGGCCATGGGATTCCGCCTCGTCGATCACTGGGCGAACTGGCAGGGGCCGCTGCGGTCCTAGTTGCCCGGTCGCGGGAGCCGTCAATCACTCGTCGAATCATCGGTCCGCCCGCTCCGCCGCGGTGGCAGGATGGCGCCATGGAGAACTCACACCCCATGTTCGCCAGCCACGCCGACACGCTGGAGCGGGCGCTGACCGCGATCGCCGAGCGTGCGTACTGGTCCAACTACCCCGAGTCGCCCAGCCCGCGCGTCTACGGCGAGCGCGCCGCTGCCGAGGGCGAGGCGGCGTTCCGGGCCTACCTCGGCGCCGACTTCCCGCTCAAGGACCAGCCGGGCATCACCGGCTGGGTGGCGACGGAGTCCTCGCCCTTCGGCATCGCACTCGACGTACGGTATCCGCATCTGGATCTTGATCTTGCTTTTGCCGCGCTCGCCAAGGGCATGCCGGCGTGGCGGGCGGCCGGGCCGCAGACCCGCACCGGCGTGTGCCTGGAGATCCTGGCGCGCCTGCACCGGGCCGCGTTCGAGCTCGCCAACGCGGTGCACGCCACCACGGGCCAGGCCTTCGTCATGGCGTTCCAGGCCGGCGCGCCGCACGCGTTCGACCGGGCGCTGGAGGCGCTCGCCTACGCCTACCGCGAGATGACCCGCACCCCGGCCACCGCGGACTGGCAGAAGCCGGCGGGCAAGGGGCAGATGCTTTCGATGTCGAAGACCTTCCATGTCGTACCCCGCGGTGCCGCCCTGGTCATCGGCTGCAACACGTTCCCGACCTGGAACTCCTACCCCGGGCTCTTCGCGTCCCTGGCGACCGGCAACCCCGTGATCGTCAAGCCGCACCCGCGGGCCGTGCTGCCCCTGGCCATCACCGTGAAGATCGCCCGCGAGACGCTCGCCGACGCCGGCTTCGACCCCAACCTGATGCTGCTGGCCGCCGAGGCGCCCGGCGAGGGGCTGGCCAAGACGCTCGCGCTGCGCCCCGAGGTGCGCATCATCGACTTCACCGGCTCGACCGCGTTCGGCGAGTGGCTGGAGGCCAACGCCCGGCAGGCGCTCGTCTACACCGAGAAGGCCGGCGTCAACACGGTGGTCATCGACTCCACCGACGACTTCGCCGGAATGTGCCGCAACATCGGCTTCTCCCTGGTGCTGTACTCCGGGCAGATGTGCACTACTCCGCAGAACATTCTTGTGCCGGGTGCCGGCATCGCGACGAACGAGGGGCACAAGAGCCTCGACGAGGTCGCGCGGGGTATTGCGGAGGCGGTTCGGGCGCTGACCGCCGAGCCCGCCAAGGGTGTCGAACTCACCGGCGCGATCGTGAACGAAGGAGTTCTGGAAAGGCTCCAGGAGGCGTCCGGGGTTGGCGATCCGGTGCTGGAATCCTCAGACGTTTCACACCCGGCTTACGGCGGTGCGATCGTGCGCACGCCGCTCATCCGGAAACTGAGCGCGGGCGACGAGGGGACCTATGGCAGCGAGTGGTTCGGCCCAATTTCGTTCGTTGTCGCCACCGATTCCACGGCGGGCAGTTTGCGGATCTTCGCCGACACCGTGGGCCGGAAGGGCGCATTGACCGCCTCGGTGTATTCGACTTCGCCGGCGGTCCTCGACGCCATGGAAGAGTCCGCGTTGCTTGCTGGAGTGCATTTGTCAGTCAATCTGACAGGCGGGGTCTTCGTGAACCAGTCGGCCGCGTTTTCCGACTTCCACGCCAGTGGCGCCAATCCCGCGGCCAATGCCGCCCTGACCGACGGGGCCTACGTCGCGAGCCGCTTCCGTGTGGTTCAGTCACGCCGCCACGTGTAGTTCCGTAGGTTACCAACACGTAGTCGCCGGGCGATGTTTGACGTTGCGGGGAAAAATTGCTCAGAAGGCATGCTCGGCGACCATTTGAACTGCTTGATTCGTGACCTTGCTGTCCGATTTGGGCCTGTCGTGGCTCGGCTTCGCTCGTGTACCGTGCGGGTCGGTCGTCGTTCCTTCGCCGGCGCCATCCCAGAACCGGCGGCTGTGGTCGAAGACCTCGGGGCTGGTCCCCCACAGCCAGCCGAAGTGACGCAGCAGGACCGAAGTAGAGGAAGTGCACCGTGGCACAGGGCACCGTCAAGTGGTTCAACAGCGAGAAGGGCTATGGCTTCATCGCGGTCGACGGGGGACAGGACGTGTTCGTCCACTTCTCCGCGATTGAGATGGACGGCTACAAGTCGCTGGAAGACGGACAGCGCGTCGAGTTCGAGATCGCGCAGGGTCAGAAGGGTCCGCAGGCCGAGCAGGTTCGACTGATTGCCTGATCCAAGCTCCGTTTTCAACCCGCCGGGGCACCGTCCTCATTGATGAGGAACGGTGCCCTGCGTCGTTTCTTTGACACTTTCCTCGGTTTGTCGGATTTTGCGCGCCTTGCTCGCTGCGTGCCCGTCTCCGCCGTCGCCGCTAGTTGATCTTGGTCGGTGCCACCTCGTGCGTCACCCCGGGTTTGCTTGCACTCGACCAGCTAGAGTGCTAAACAAGGACTTGGCACTCGCAACCGGTGAGTGCCAATGGTCGGGACGGTGCAGTCCTCCGGTGGGCAACCGCCGCGAGGCTGGTCGTCGCGGGCTATCCGGCCCGACCGCCGGGGATCCCGCTGGGTCCTCGAAGGTGCGAAAGCAGGCGGTGAGCCGCAGGCCCCACGTGGGTTGAGGCGAATCGTGAGTGTCCAGGAGGACAACGCCGAATGGCCAAGATTATCGCGTTCGACGAAGAGGCGCGCCGTGGCCTCGAGCGGGGCATGAACACCCTCGCTGACGCCGTCAAGGTGACGCTGGGCCCGAAGGGCCGCAACGTCGTCCTCGAGAAGAAGTGGGGCGCGCCCACCATCACCAACGATGGTGTGAGCATCGCCAAGGAGATCGAGCTCGAGGACCCGTACGAGAAGATCGGCGCCGAGCTGGTCAAGGAAGTCGCGAAGAAGACCGACGACGTCGCCGGTGACGGCACGACGACGGCCACCGTTCTGGCGCAGGCGCTGGTCCGCGAGGGTCTGCGCAACGTCGCCGCCGGCGCGAACCCGATGGCCCTCAAGCGCGGCATCGAGGCGGCTGTCGCCTCCGTCGCCGACGAGCTGGCCAACCTGGCCAAGGACGTGGAGACCAAGGAGCAGATCGCCTCCACCGCCTCCATCTCCGCCGGTGACTCCACGGTCGGCGAGATCATCGCCGAGGCGATGGACAAGGTCGGCAAGGAAGGCGTCATCACCGTCGAGGAGAGCAACACCTTCGGCCTCGAGCTCGAGCTCACCGAGGGCATGCGCTTCGACAAGGGCTACATCTCGCCGTACTTCGTGACCGACACCGACCGGATGGAGGCCGTCCTCGACGACCCCTACATCCTCATCGTCGAGTCGAAGGTCTCCGCGGTGAAGGACCTCCTCCCGGTGCTGGAGAAGGTCATGCAGTCCGGCAAGCCGCTGGTGATCATCTCCGAGGACGTCGAGGCCGAGGCCCTGGCGACCCTCGTGGTGAACAAGATCCGCGGCACCTTCAAGTCGGTCGCCGTCAAGGCTCCCGGCTTCGGCGACCGCCGCAAGGCGATGCTGACCGACATCGCGATCCTGACCGGCGGTCAGGTCATCAGCGAGACCGTCGGCCTCAAGCTGGAGAACGCGGACCTGTCGCTGCTGGGCCGCGCCCGCAAGGTCGTCGTGACCAAGGACGAGACCACCGTCGTCGACGGCTCCGGTGACGCCGACTCGATCAACGGCCGCGTTTCGCAGATCCGCGCCGAGATCGAGAAGAGCGACTCGGACTACGACCGCGAGAAGCTGCAGGAGCGCCTGGCCAAGCTGGCCGGCGGTGTTGCGGTCATCAAGGTCGGTGCGGCCACCGAGGTCGAGCTCAAGGAGCGCAAGCACCGCATCGAGGACGCCGTGCGCAACGCGAAGGCGGCCGTCGAGGAGGGCATCGTGCCCGGCGGTGGCGTGGCCCTGGTGCAGGCCGGCAAGACCGCGTTCGACAAGCTGGACCTGGTCGGCGACGAGGCGACCGGCGCGAACATCGTCAAGGTCGCGCTCGACGCCCCGCTGCGCCAGATCGCCGTGAACGCGGGCCTCGAGGGCGGCGTCGTCGTCGAGCGCGTGCGCAACCTGGAGGCCGGCCACGGCCTCAACGCGGCGACCGGCGACTACGTCAACCTGCTGGCCGAGGGCATCATCGACCCGGCCAAGGTGACGCGCTCCGCGCTGCAGAACGCCGCCTCCATCGCGGCCCTGTTCCTCACCACGGAGGCCGTGGTGGCGGACAAGCCGGAGAAGGAGAAGGCCCCGGCCGGCGCCCCGGGCGGCGGCGACATGGACTTCTGAGTCCACCAGCTCCACGCCAAGGGCGGGGCGGCCTCCGGGCCGCCCCGCCCTTCGCTTTTCCTACCCCTTCACCCACTCCTCGTTCGATACCCCACGCTCCCAGCGCCCGCCCCCGCGTGCCTTGTGCCGTACCGCCCCGCCCCCGCGCGCCCGGTGCACCGCTGCGCCTGGTGTCCTGTGCCTGCCGCTCCTTGCCCGCCATTCTTGCCCGGCGCCTCGCGCCCGATGCGCCGTCCTCGCGCCGCGTTTCTTGTGCCTCACGCCCGCTCCTCGCGCCCAGTGCTCGGTGTTTCGGGCTGGCCGCTCTTCGCCCGCCGTTCGTTGCCCCTGTGCGCCTCGCGCCCGGTGCGCCGCTGTGCCTGGTGTCCCGTGCCTGCCGCTCTTCGCCCGCGGTGCTTCGCACCCCGCCGTTTGTTGCGCCTGCACCTCGCGCCCGGTGCGCCCCTGTCTGCGTTCGGTGTCCCGTGTCTGCCGCTCCTCGGCCCCGCCGGGCCCCGCGCCCGCCGCTCCTCGCGCTCGGTGCGCGGGGCTCGCCGTGTGTTGCGCTCGATGCCCCGCTCCCGCGCTCCTCGCACCCGGCGTCCGCGACTCCTCGCTCCTCGCTCCTCGCTCCTCGCTCCTCGCTCCTCGCTCCTCGCACCCGGCGTCCGCGGCTCCTTGCGCCGCGCTCCCGCGCTCCCGCGCTCCGCGCCCGCCGCCCCGCGCCCGCCGCCCCGCGCCCGCCGCCCCGCGCGCCCGGTGTCCTGCCCCCGCCCCGCCGTGCCCCGCGCGTTGTGTTCGGTGCCCCGTGCCCGCCGTCCCTCGCGGCTCGCGTTTCGCTGGCGTGGTCCCACCGCGCTGTCCCCACTTGGCGTCACGTTTGCGCCTTGCTCCGTTTTCAGTCCTTTTATGTTGGTCACACCCGTGTGACCAGGGCGCTTGTGACCGAGAACAGTTAGGTAGGTTTACCAAATGATCGTGGCTCTCGACGACGTCGCCGCTGCGGGCGGGCTGCTGGCCCGAGCCCTGGACCTGCCGGAGGACGCCGCCGACGGGCATGTCCTGGCCGCCCGGCTCGCCGCGCCGCCGACCGGCCGCCGGGTGGTACGCCTGACCACGGCCGACGGCGCCGGCCTCGCCTTCGCCTCGATCAACGATGCTGATCCCGAGCTCGGCCACGTCGAGCTGCTGGCCGTGCTCCCCTCGAAGCGCCGCCACGGCCTCGGCTCCGCCCTGCTGAGCGAGGCCGAGCGGCGCCTGGCCGACCTCGGCGCGACCCGCGTCCGCCTGGGTGGCAACCCGCCGTGCTATGCGTGGCCGGGCATCGACGTGCGGTACACACCGGCCGTCTGCCTCGCCCGGCGCGCCGGGTACAAGGTCACCGATACGGCCTGGAACATGACCGCGGACCTGACCCTGCACAGCGCCGCGGCCCCCGCCGACGAGGCCCGCCTCGAGTCCACCGGCGTCAAGGTCCTCCCGGCCGGCCCCGACGCCCCGGAGTGGGTCCGCTCGATCTGGGGCGATGGCTGGGCGTGGGAGGTCGAGCAGTCCCTGGACCGCACGGGCGCGGGCTGTTACGTGGCAGTGCGCGACGGGGAGATCCTGGGCTTCGCGGCGTACGGCGCGAACCGCCCGAGCTGGTTCGGCCCCATGGGCACTGCCCCGGTCGCGGAGGGCACGGGCGTGGGCCGCGTGCTGCTGCGCCGCTGCCTCGACGACCAGCGCGCAGCCGGCCACACGACGGCGCAGATCGGCTGGGCCGGCCCGATCGGCTTCTATTCCAAGGCGGTCGCGGCTCGACTGGAGCGCATCTTCTGGATCTACACCAAGACCTTGTAACGCGCCCAACGTATGCGGGGCAGGCCGTGGGTTCGCCACGATCCTGCCCCGCATACGTGCCGCCGACGGCCCGTGATCCCCCGTCATGCCACGGGCGTCGACGTCGTTTCGCTGGCGGTCCGCCTCGCCGGCCTACATGTCCGGCTGGTTGCCGCGCTTCTTCCGCAGCGAGGTCTGCTCCTGCTGCGTCTTGGTCCGGGCCCGCATGGTGGCCGTGTTCGCGTTGGTGGATTCGCCCGACCTGATTGCGTCAGAGGTGAGGTCCTGGTCCATGTACCCGAGGTCGTCCTCGCTGCGGTGCATGCCGCGCTCGATGCCCTGGCTGTCGAAGTCGCTGTTCTTCTTTGACTTGCCCATGGCATACCCCCTCATCTCGGCCAACCTCACCATATGAGGACCGTTCGCATGTTGGCGGCAAAACGCGCATATCCCGGCCCTAGGCTCGGGCCATGGACGTGATGGACGGGCATAACGATCTGCCGTGGCGGCTGCGGGTCCGCGATCCCGACGACGAGCTCGACCTCCTCGGCGGCCTGGACGCCGACCTCGCCGCCACGGGCCTGCACACCGACCTGCCCCGCCTGCGCCGCGGCGGTGTCGGAGCCCAGTTCTGGAGCGTGTACGTGCCCAACGACCGCCCCGAGCCGCAGGCCGCCATCCAGGTCGTCGAGCAGGTCGAGCTGGTCAGGCGCCTCGTCGCCCGCCACCCGGGGACCCTCGCGCTGGCCACGAACGCCGCCGAGGTCGAGCACGCCCGCGCGACGGGCCGAATCGCGTCCCTGCTCGGCGCCGAGGGCGGCCACTGCCTCGACAACTCGCTGGTGGTCCTGCGCTCTTTGCACAAGCTCGGCATCCGGTACCTCACGCTGACGCACTCCCGCAACACCGACTGGGCCGACAGTGCCACCGACACCCCGGCCAGCGGCGGCCTGTCCCCCTTCGGCCACGAGGTGGTCCGCGAGCTCAACCGCCTCGGCATGCTCTGCGACATCTCCCACGTCGCCGACACCACCATGCACGCGGCCCTGGACACCTCGACCGCCCCGGCGTTCTTCTCCCACTCCTCGGCCCGGGCCCTGTGCGACCACCCGCGCAACGTCCCCGACGACGTCCTGACCCGCGTACGCGACACCGGCGGCGTCGTCATGCTCACCTTCGTCCCGTTCTTCCTGACCAACCCCTGCCGCGAGTGGGGCGACGAGCTGGCCCGGGTCGAGGACGCGATCGCCGCCCCGTGGGACAGCCCCGACTTCCTGCGAATCCGCCAGTCCTGGATCGAGACCAACCCGCCCCCCAGGACCACGGCGCGCGACGTCGCCGACCACATCGACCACGTACGCGAGGTCGCCGGCCTCGACGCCGTCGGCCTGGGCGGCGACTTCGACGGCACCGAGGTCCTCCCGGCGGATCTGCCGGACGTGTCGGCGTACCCGGCCCTGTTCGAGGAGCTGCGAACCCGCCGCTGGTCGGACGCCGAACTGCGCAAACTGGCCTGGGACAACGCCATGCGAGTCCTCCGCGCCACCTGCGGCTGACGAGCTCGGCCCGCCCAGCGGCGATGAATCAATCCGGCGCCCGCGACGAGCCCGTGTCCCGCAACGATCCAAGCGGCTCGCTCAGGCCGCGACGGTCCTGGGGCGAAGCGAGAGCAGAGCGCCCGACGTGGGCCGGCCCGGCACGGCCGACAAAGGGCCCGACACGGTCCGGCGGTCAGCGCCTGGCGGGCTGGGTGCGTCGGCGGCGGTGATCGACGGAGCGATGGCGAGCCAGGGCGGTGCGATGGGGCGGTGGTGCGGTGGTGCGGTGGGCGAGACGCGGTGGGGCGGTTGGCGAGGCGGGGGTCTGTGGGGAGACGGGGGCGGTTGGCGAGCCGGGGTGGTGCGACGGGGCGGTGTGGGGAGAGACGGGGCGGTGAACGAGACGGGGTGGTGCGCGGGCGGTGGAGTGGTGCGAGGGGGCTGTGCGGAGAGGCGGGGTGGTGCGCGAGAGAGCTGTGGGGAGAGGCGGGGTGGTGCGACGGGGCTGGGGCTGGGGGTGGGTCAGGGGCGGGGTTCGGCGAGGGCGGTTTGGACGGCGGCTAGAGCGTCGACCAGGCCGGCGCCCGTTGTGTTGGCTTGCGGGCCGCACGACGGGCCGTTCGGCTGGGCTGGGCGGGTCGTTGCGCGCAGGATGGCGCGGGTGCGTTCGACGTTGCCGATCAGGGCCGGGTTGGCCGACCACATCAGGGCGACCACGCCCGCCACGTGGGGCGTGGCCATCGATGTGCCGCTCAGCATGTCGTAGCCGCCGCCCGGCAGGGCCGACAGCACGTTGACGCCCGGGGCCGTCACGTCGGGCTTGAGCAGGCCGCCGGGGGTCGGGCCGCGGCTGGAGAAGTCGGCGACGCGGCCGGTGCGGTCGACCGCGCCGACGGTCAGGGTCGCGGCGTAGTTGGCCGGTGGGTCGGTGATCGATTCGCAGCGGGGGCCGGTGTTGCCCGCGGCGGCGACGAAGAAGATGCCTGCCGCGGTGAAGGCGTCGATGGCGGGGCGCATGGAGTAGAGATCGCAGCCCTCGACCGCCGGGCAGCCCCACGAGTTCGTGAGGACCTGCGGCGCCCGCTCCGGGTGGCCGGCGTGCCACGGGTCGGCGCCGGGAGCATACGGCGCCAGCATGAACTGCAGGCACGTCAGATAGTTGGCCATGCTGCCGAGGTTGCGGGGCAGGTTCTCGCAGGCGATCCACTGGGCGCCGGGCGCGACGCCGACGCCGGCGCCGACCGCGGTGGCCAGCGTGTGGGTGCCGTGTCCGTTGCCGTCGGTGGGCGTGCGGTCGCTGCCATACGGGTCGAGCCACGAGTCGTCGCCGCCGCGGAAGTTGGCGCGCAGGGCCGGGTGGGTGCCGTCGACCCCCGAGTCGGAGGAGCCGACCACGATGCCCTTGCCCGTGGAGTATCGCTGCCAGACCTGATCCGCCCCGATCAGCTTGAGGTTCCACGGCGTCTCGGTGGGCGCGGCCCGCGAGCCGTGCATCGGCTCCGCCGCGGCCGGCAGCGGGCGCAGCCTCGGGTTGAGCAGCACGTGGGCGACGTCGGAGCGGCCGGCCAGCCACTGCCGGGCCAGCGGACCGGCGTCCACCTCCAGGCCGTTGACCAGATAGAACGGGGTGAACGACACGTGTTTGGCGCGCAGCTCGGCCCGCAGCGGGGCCTGGGTGCGCTCGGCGGTGGCGACCAGCCGCTCGTAGGTCCGGCGGACCCGGTCCGCCGGGGTGGTGGCGGCCGGGATTCCGGACAGGTCGGCCTGCTCCCGCATGACCACGAAAAGCCGCTCGCCGTTGAGCCCCGGGCGGCCGAGCCCGACATACACCGCCGCCCCGGCCCCGGCGACCACGACCGCCAGCGCGGCGGCGAGCCAGGCATGCCAGCGCACCCGGCGGAACACCACCAGCAACGCGACCGCGGCGATCAGCGCCAGCAGCCCGGCGGCCGCGGCCCCGACCGCGCCCCAGAAGAGCCCGTCGTGCAGGCCGAGGATGAGCGAGGTCTCGTCCGGGTCGACAAGCGCGAGCGGGCCGAACAGCACCGGGGTGAGCAGCGCGACGACCGACGGCTGACCCGCCCGGCGCAGCGCGGCCAGCGCGAACGCCGCCGGCGGCACGCACACCAGGGCGAGCAGTTGCACGGCCGGCTCGCCGACCCCGGCGGCCAGCGGCGCGAGCCCGACGCCGGCGAGCAGCCCACCCAGCGCCGCACGGCCCCAGGCGTTGCCGCCGGCCGCGACCCGGACGGTGAGCGCCAGCAGCGGCCGGGCCGCGAGCCAGGCGACGGCGAGCGCGGCGAGCAGCGCGAGCACGGTCTCGACGGCGCCGCCGAGCGCGCCGACCCACAGCCAGGGCAGCAGGAGCAGCAGCCCGGTGGCGAGCGACAGCCAGGGCATCCACCGGTCCGGCAGCATCCGCCGCTCCAGCCGCCCGGTGACCAGTCGATGCACCGCGGCCGCGGCCGCCGCGATCGCGGCCAGGACCGCCAGATAGACCTCGTGATAGGTCGGCGGCACCAGCCGGGCCACGCTCAGCAGCACGCCGAACACCGCGGCGAGCAGCCACTGCCGGCCCGCGGTGCGCGCGAACCCGATCGGCGACAGTTGCGCGAGGAGCAGCGCCGGCACACCGACCAGCACCAGCGTGGCCACGGAAACGACCGGCCACAGCCACAGCCACAGCGACTCGCCCTCGATGGTCAGGGTGTCGCCGACGAGCCACAGCACCGCCTGCGGCACCACGACGACGGCCGGGACCCACAGCCCGAGCGCGATCGTGATGGCCAGCGACCAGCCCCAGGCACGCCGCGATGGGCGGGGCGGGTGCTGCGGGTCAACCATGGTCCGGACTTTACGTCGTGGGTATGACAAAACGTGAAGGCCGCGGAAGGAGAAGGGAAGGAGACTGGGGAGCATGACGGAAACGGTCGACGCGGTCGTCATCGGTGCCGGGCACAACGGCCTGGTCGCCGCCAACATGCTCGCCGATGCCGGCTGGGACGTGGCGGTCCTGGAGGCCACCGGCGACCTCGGCGGCGCCGTCCGCTCGGCCGAGATCACGGCGCCCGGGTTTCTCAGCGATCTGTGCAGCGCGTTCTACCCGCTGGCCGCCGCCTCCCCGCCGCTGCTCGCGCTCGATCTGGAGGCGCACGGGCTGCGCTGGAGGCACGCCCCCGAGGTGGTGGCGCACCTCTTTCCCGACGGCCGCGCGGCCGTGCTCAGCCGCGAGCTCGACCTGACGGCCGAGTCGCTGGAGCGGTTCGCGCCGGGCGACGGCAAGGCCTGGCGGCAGTGGTACTCCCAATGGCGCCGCCTCGCCCCCGACCTCATTCCCGCCCTGCTCACGCCGTTCCCGCCGATCCGCGCCGGGGCCCGTCTCGCGCGCCACGCCGGCCTCGGCGGCGTCCTGCGGCTCGGCCGTCGTTTCCTGGTGCCGGCCCGCGTCCTGGGCGAGGAGCTGTTCGCGGGCGAGGGCGCCCGCATGCTGCTCACCGGGCTCGCCCTGCACACCGACCTGGCGCCCGACGACGCGGCCGGCGGCGCCTTCGGCTGGCTGCTGGCGATGCTCGGGCAGCAGCACGGCTTCCCGGTCCCCGAGGGCGGCGCGCAGCAGCTCACCGAGGCCCTGCTGCGCCGCTTCGACGGTGTCGTGTACCGCCACGCGCCCGTGGAGCGGGTGATCGTGGGCGGCGGCCGGGCGCTCGGGGTGCGCTGCGCGGACGGCCGGCTCTTGCGGGCGCGGCGGGCGGTGGTGGCGGACGTGCCGGCGCCGTCGCTGTACCAGACGATGATCGAGCCGAGGCATCTGCCCGGCCGATTGCTGGCCGACCTGGCCGGCTTCCGCTGGGACAACCCCACGCTGAAGATCGACTGGGCGCTGTCCGCCCCCGTGCCGTGGATCTCCCCGGACGTCGCCGGCGCCGGCACGATCCACCTCGGCGCCGATCCGGTCCGCTACGCCGCCGACCTGTCCATCGGCCGCCCGCCCGAGGACCCGTTCCTGCTCGTGGGCCAGATGACGACCGCCGATCCGAGCCGTTCGCCGGCCGGGACCGAGCAGCTCTGGGCGTACACCCATATTCCGCGCGAAACCACTGCGGACCAGGTGTCCGCCCACGTGGAGCGCGTCACCGACGTCCTGCGGCGCCACGCTCCCGGCTTCGACGACCTGGTGCTCGGCCGGCACGTGGCCGGCCCGGCCGAACTGCAGGCGAAGAACCCGTCGCTGATCGACGGCGCGATCAACGGCGGCACCGCGGGGGCCTACCAGCAGCTGATCTGGCGGCCGACGGCCGGACTCGGACGGGCGGACACGCCGATCGACAAGTTGTACCTCGCCAGCTCCAGCGCCCACCCCGGCGGCGGTGTGCACGGGGCAGCCGGCGCGAACGCGGCCCGCGCGGCGCTGACCCGCCACCGGCCTGTGCTCGGCGACGCCTACCGCGCCGCGATCGATGCGGCCCTCACGAGAATTTACCCACGGTGAGATTGGAACTACGCCGCGCGAGTGATTTTTCCGGGTGCTGTAGCGTTGAGAAAGCGGAACGCCAACGCGCGCTAACGGTGCTCCGCGATGTCGGCGAGGCGCTGCAACACCTCGGCATTGCGGAAGTGCAGCAAGGCATCGCCCACCTTGTTGCGCACGCCCAGCAGCGGCCCCTCCGTGAACTGCTCCTGCAGCGTCACCCGGGTCGCCTGCTCGTCGAGCGCGTCGAGGGTAAACTTCGCCCGGCCCGCCCCGAGCGGCCACACGTGCACCTTGATCAACAACATTCGCCCCGGCTCGCACTCGAGCGACTCGCTGCCGTCGGGGACCGACACCGGCCAGGGCCCGGCCTTGTGGTGCAGTCGCGTCCCCGGCGCCGGCCAGCCCGCGTCGACGTCGCGGACGTGCGCCGTGCCGACCACCCAGTCGGAGTAGGACCAGCCGTCGGCCAGCACGGAGTACACGGTCTCGGCCGGCGCTCGGACGATACGTTCGGTGATGGACACGTATGGTGTGATGCCCAGGGCCGCGCAACTCACACCACCGCCGTGACGGGCGAGGCTACCGTGTAGTAGTGCGTCGAGAATCCTCCACGTCCCGCTTCGAGGCGTCCCGCCTGTCACCCGTCCGCCGCTCCGGCGATGTCGCCCGCCTGCGCCGCGAGCGCTTCGACGTCCTGATCATCGGCGGCGGCGTGACCGGCGCCGGCGCCGCGCTCGACGCGGCCTCGCGCGGCCTGTCGGTGGCCCTGGTGGAGGCCCGCGACCTGGCCGCGGGCACGTCGAGCCGCTCGTCGAAGCTCATCCACGGCGGCCTGCGCTACCTCGAGCAGCTCGAGTTCGGCCTGGTCACCGAGGCCCTCCAGGAGCGCGGCCTGCTCGCCACCCGCCTCGCGCCGCACCTGGTGCGCCCGGTGCCGATCCTCGTGCCGCTGCCGGCCCACCGCGGCCTCGCCGGCCTGGGCAGACGCGCATGGCAGCGTGCCTACTACGGCGCCGGCGTCGGCCTCTACGACGCGTTCGCCGCCACCTCCCGGCTGCGCCGTTCCTCGCCGCGTGGCATGCCGCTGCACCGCCACCTCTCCCGCGCCGAGACCCACCGCCGTTTCCCGTCGCTGCGCGAGGACGCGATCAGCGGCGCGATCCAGTACTTCGACGGCCAGGTCGACGATGCCCGCCTCGTGGCGACCCTGGCCCGCACCGCCGCGAGCCTCGGCGCCGCGATCGTGCCCAGCGCCCGCGCGGTCGGCCTGCTCCGCGACGCCCGCGAGGTCACCGGCGTGCGCGTGCGCGACCTGGAGTCGCGCGAGGAGTTCGAGGTCCACGCCCGCACCGTGGTCGCCGCGACCGGCGTCTGGATGGACGACATCGCCGGCATGCTGTCGGGGGAGGGGCCCCGGGAGTCGGCCGGGCTGCAGGTCCGCGCCAGCAAGGGCGTCCATCTGGTCGTACCCCGCTCCGCCATCACCGGCGAGGCCGGCCTGATCCTGCGCACCCCGACGTCCGTGCTCTTCGTGATCCCGTGGGGCGGTCACTGGATCGTCGGCACCACCGACACCGACTGGAACCTCGACCGCGGCCACCCGGCCGCGTCCGCCACCGACATCACATACCTGCTGGGTCAGGTCAACGCGGTCCTCGACCGGCCCCTCGGCACCGGCGACATCGAGGGCGTCTACGCGGGCCTGCGCCCTCTGCTGTCCCGGGAGGCCCGGCAACGGCAGCCGCACTCACGCGACGAGCAGACGTCGGCGCTCTCCCGCACCCACGCGGTCGTCGAGCCGATGCTGGGCCTGATGCTGATCGCGGGCGGCAAGTACACGACGTACCGCGTCATGGCCGCCGACGTCATCGACCGCGTCGCGCACCGCCTGGGCGGACTGCGCCGCCACGGCGGCCTGGTCCCGGCGTCGCGGACGGCGGACCTGCCCCTGCTGGGCGCGGACGGTTACCATCCACTGTGGACCAACCGGGCCGACCTGGCCCGCCGCCACGGGATCGCCGTGGGCGTGCTGGAGCACCTGCTGGAGCGATACGGGTCGATGGCCTTCGACGTGCTCGCCCTCGGCCCCGAGCTGCGGCGGCCGGTTGCCGGCGCGCCCGAGTATCTCGCCGCCGAGGTCGCCTACGCGGCCCTCGCCGAGGGGGCGCTGCACCTGGAGGACGTGCTGACCCGGCGGACCCGGATCTCGTTCGAGACCGAGCACCGGGGGACCGCGTCGGCGCAGGATGCGGCCGTGGTGATGGGCGACGTGCTGGGCTGGGACGCGGCCACGCGGTCGCGGGAGGTGGACCACTACCTGGCTCGGGTCGCGGCGGAGCAGGAGTCCCAGCGTATGCCGGACGACCTGACCGCGGACGCGGCCCGGCTGGGCGCTCCGGACGTGCGCGGCTTCCAGGCCGACCGCGCCGCCGCCCTGTAGGACTGCGGGCCTCGCGCCCGACGCGTGAAGGTCCGGTGCACGGCGGCCCATGGCTGGCGTGCTGGTGCGTTCGGGGGCGTGCCGGCCGTCACTGCCGGCGGGATCCGGGCCGGCTGGGCCGTGAGCCGGGACGGATCGTGCGGGACCAGCCCGTTCCGGGCGCCGGGAGCCAGTGGCGGCGGTTGGCCGTCCCCCGTTACCGGAAGCTGGGCGCGTTCTGGGTGGCCCGGCGGGCCGACCCGCGAGCTCGACCGCGGCTGGGGTCAACGCCACCCGGGCCGCGGCCGGACCAGGCGCTCACGGCCGCCGGAATGGTGCACGAGCAATGACACCGGGGCGCGGTACGACCCGGCGGCGGCCGTCAGAAGATCTTGCCGGGGTTGAGGATGTTGCCGGGGTCCAGGGCCAGCTTGATCGATCGATGGGCCTTGAGCCCGGTCGGGCCGATCTCCCGCGCCAGCCAGTCGCGCTTGAGCAGCCCGACCCCGTGCTCGCCGGTCGACGTGCCGCCCAGGGCCAGGCCGAGCGCCATGATGTCGTCGAAGACCTTCTGGCCCTGGCTGAGGCTGACCGGGTCGGCGCGGTCGATGACGATGATCGGGTGCAGGTTGCCGTCGCCGGCGTGGCCGACGGTGGCGACCACGACGCCGTGCTCGGTCGAGATGCGCTCGATGCCCTCGATGAGCTCGACCAGGCGGGTGCGGGGCACGGCCACGTCGTCGACCATGATGCCGCCGCCGAGCGGGAACAGGTGGGCGGCGAAGTGCTCCAGGGCCGGGTGGGCCAGACGCCGGGCGGCCAGCAGCGCGTCGGCCTCCTCGGCATCGGTGGCGACGTAGACCTCGGCGGCCTGGGCCCGCTTGCACATGGCCTCGATGGCGGCGAGGTCGTCGGGGGCGCGAGAGCCGGAGTCCACCGAGGCGATGAGCAGGGCCGCCGCCGTGGTGGGCAGATCCATCGGGCGGTACGCCTCGATCGCGCTCATCGCCACCCGGTCGATGACCTCCAGCATGCTCGGCTGCATCCCGGAGCCGACGATCGCCGAGACCGCGGCGCCGGCGGCGGCGAACGTGTCGAAGACGGCGACCAGGGTCAGGGACGGCTCGGGGGCGGGGCGCAGCCGGACGGTGATCTCGGTGATCACGCCCAGGGTGCCCTCGGAGCCGACGAAGAGGCTGGTGAGGTCGTAGCCGGCCACGCCCTTGGCGGTGCGCCGGCCGCAGTGCAGGACCTCGCCGCTGGCCAGGACGACCTCCAGGCCCAGGACGTGGTCGCTCGTCACCCCGTACTTGACGCAGCACATGCCCCCGGCGTCGGTGGAGACGTTGCCGCCGATCGTCGACAGCTCCCAGGAGCCGGGGTCGGGCGGGTAGTACAGGCCGCGCTCGGCCACGGCCCGGCTCAGCTGCGCGTTGACGACGCCGGGCTGCACGACCGCGATGCGGTTGTCGGGGTCGATGTCGATGATCTCGTTCATCGCGACCAGGGACAGCACGATCGCGCCGTCGATCGCGTTGGCGCCGCCGGCCAGCCCGGAGCGGGCGCCCTGCGGGATGACCGGGACGTTGTGCCGGCTCGCCGCGCGCAGGATGGCGGAAACCTGCCCGGTCGTGCGGGGGCGCACCACGACCGCCGGCGTGCCGTACGGCACCAGGTCGGCCTCGTCGTGCTCGTAGGAGCGCAATATGTCCGGATCGGTCAGGACGCTGCCCTCGTCGGGCAGCGCCGTCCGCAACTGTTCAAGCAGAGCCGTGTTCATACCTGGCACGCTAATGGTTGTGCTCTACATCGACACGCCCCGGTGGCCGGCTCACGGGCGGCTCTTCGCCCACCTCATCAGCGACGTGTCGGTCGCCGAACTGCACGCGTTCGCCGAGCTGATCGGGGCGCCGGCGCGGGCGTTCGAGCGCGACCACTACGACGTGTCCGCCGACCGGGCGCGCATCGCCGTGTGGCTAGGCGCCCGGCCCGTCCCCTCCCGGGTGATCGTCGAGCGCCTGGTTGCCGCCGGGCTGCGTCGACCGCGGCATTTGTCCGGGTCGACGGGAAAGAAAAAGGCAGGTCAGGGGTTGTTTCCCGGGGCTTCTTAGGTGACCCTTGCTTAGGTAAGGCTAAGCGAGGAGACGGCCGTGTATGTCTGCATCTGCCATCGCGTTCGCGAGTGTGAGATCCGCCGGGTCATACAGTCCGGCGCCCGCACCGAGGACGCCGTCGGCGACGAGTGTGGCGCGGGCACCGGTTGTGGCACCTGCCTGGATCGCATCGCCGATCTGATCGATACGGAGAATGCCGGCGCGATACCCGTTTTTACCTAGAAACGGGCATAAAGGGCGTACCCTGCACAGCATGCAAGGGGACGCGCGAGTCATCGAATTTCTCAACGAGCAGCTCACCGCCGAGCTCACGGCGATCAACCAGTACTTCCTGCACGCCAAGATGCAGGAGAACTGGGGATACACGATCCTGGCCAAGCACACCAAGCACGAGTCGATCGACGAGATGAAGCACGCCGAGGTGCTCACCGATCGAATCCTGTTCCTGGAGGGCCTGCCCAACTACCAGCGGCTCCTCCCGCTGCGCATCGGCGAGACGGTGCCGGAGCAGTTCAAGTGCGACATGCAGATCGAGATGGAGGCCGTCGACCGGCTGCGGCGCGGGATCGAGTACATGCGCTCGATCGGCGACGTGACCTCGGCGAACATTTTCGAGGGCATCCTCGCCGACGAGGAGCACCACGTGGACTACCTCGAGACCCAGCTCGGGCTCATCGAGAAGCTCGGCGAGGCGCTCTACCTGCAAAACGTCACCGAGCACCCAGAAGCGTCCTGATCTCCGCCTCGAGGTTCGCGCGCGCACGGGCGGACCACTCCGCCCGTGCTGGTACGACCCGGAAGAGCTCCGGCAGGTCCGCGAGCCTGCGCAGGATCGCGGCCCGCCCCGGCCGGAACACCTCGTCCGGCACCTGCGCGTATTCGGCCCGCACCGCCGCGGCGTAGCGGTCGTAGTCCGGCTTCGCCGCGGCCAGGATCGCCAGGTCGGCGTCGGCCAGCAGCGCCCCGTTGCGATCGCCCGGGGCGACGGCGTGGCCGGCCGTGAGGCGCACGAGCCGCGCCACCTCCGCCGTGCGAGGGGCGGAAAAGCCAAGGGCGGCAAGGGTTGTACCCGCAAGCCGCGCGCTCTGCTCCTCGTTGTCGGAGCCATGCACCTCGTAGACCGCGTCGTGGAACCACGCCGCGAGGCGCACCGCGTCCGGGTCGTCGGCCAGGCCGGCGTGCTCGTCGATGACGCCCAGCATCAGCGCCAGGTGGTCGAGGGTGTGGTATCGCCGATGCGGCTGGGACCAGCGGGCCAGCAGGTCCCGGCCGACGGTCTCCTCGCCGGGAAAGATGCGTTGCCAGGCGTCGAGCACGCCTACGAGCTTAGGTGCGCCACGCTCTGCACGACATGGTCGAGGCTGACCGCCCGCCCGGCCGCCCGGTCGCGCTGGTGCGCGGCGATCAGCGGCAGCGTCTGCGAGCGCAGCGTCTGCCCGTCCGGCGGCTCGGCCAGCCGGTGCCGGCTGCGCAGCCCGTCCGCCGCCCCGATGAGCCGGGCCGCGTGCGCCGGGTTGTCCTCGGCGAGCATCGCCGCCACCACGTCCAGCGAGATCGCCAGGTCCAGCCGGTCGCCGACGTCGTGGCGGGTCGCCAGGGCCGCCGCCAGCAGCCGCAGCGCCCCGGCCCGGTCGCCCTCGGCCCGCGCGGCCAGGCCGAGCTGGTGCTGGGCCATCGCCGCGCCGAACGCGTCGCCGATCTGCCGGCTCAGTGCCAGGCTCTCGTCCAGCGCCGCGCGGGCGCCGGCCACGTCGCCGCGGGCGAGCAGGGCCTGCCCGACGCACTCCAGCGCGAGGAGGATCCCGCGCGTGTTGCCGGCCGCGCGCTCCAGGCCGAGACATTCGCGGGCGTACGCCTCCGCCGCCGCGTGGTCGCCCCGGCTGAGCGCGACCTTGCTGAGGTTGCCCAGCGACGCGGCCACGCCCTGCGGCACCTCCAGCTCGCGCCACACCGCGAGGCTCTCGCCGAAGTGCGCGGTCGCCGAGGCGTGGTCGCCGCCGCCGATCGCCGCGATACCCATCGCGTTGCGGGCGTGGCCGATCGTGGCCCGGTCGCCGGCCGTCGTCGCCCGGCGCAGGCTCTCCTCGCCGAGCCGGTACGCCACCTCGTGCTCGTCCTGCGTCGCGGCCAGGATCGCCGCCGCGTGCAGCAGCCGCGCCCGCGTGCCGTCATCGACCGGCCCAGGCGCTTCCAGGACGCGCGCCAGCCAGTCCCGGCCCTCGCCGATGTGCGCGCCGTTGCGCCAGTACCGCCACAGCCCCAGGCAGATCCGCGTCTTCGCCGGCGCGTCGCCGTGCCCGAACGCCACGCGGACGTTCTCGTAGTCGGTCTCGATCCGGCCGGTCCACTCGACCTGCTCGGGCCCGGTCAGCCCGATCGCCGAGGCCTCGGCGAACGCCGCGTAGAAGTCCGCGTGCCGGTCGGCGGGGCCGGGCTCGTCGCCGAGCCGGTTGCGCGCATACGCGCGGATGGTGGACAGCAGGTGGTACCGCGAGTCGTCGTCGCGTACCACGAGATGCTTGTCGACCAGCGCCGCGAGCCGCTTCTCCAGCAGGTCCAGGTCGCCGCCCGGCGAGGTCACCGCGAGCGCCGCCGCCCCGGTCCAGCCGCCGGCGAACACCGACAGCTCGGTCATGAGCCGCTGCTCCTCGGTGTCGAGCAGCACGAAGCTCCAGTCGATCGCCCCGCGCAGGGTCTGCTGGCGGGCCGGCCGGTCGCGCGGGCCGGAGCCGCCGATCGTGTCCAGCTCCCGGTCGAGGTGCTCGGTGAGGTGCTCGAGCAGCTCGTCCGGGCTCCACCGGTCGATGCGGGCCGCGGCCAGCTCGATCGCCAGCGGCAGGCCGTCGAGGCGCCGGCACAGCTGGGCGACCGGCAGCGCGGTGTCGATGGTGATCTCGAAGTCGGCGTCGACCGCCCGCGCGCGCTGCTCGAACAGCGTCACGGCGGGCGAGTCGGCGAGCGTGGGGACCTGGTAGACCTGCTCGCCGTACAGCGAGAGGCGCTCGCGGCTGGTGACCAGGGCGCGCACACCGGGCGCGGCGGACAGCAGGTCGCTGACCAGCGCCGCGCCGTCGTCGACGACCTGCTCGAAGTTGTCGAGCACCAGCAGCTGCTCGGCCTCGGCCAGGTGGTCCAGCACGGTGTCGAACAGGCGCTGGTCGGGCAGCTCGGCCACGTACAGGGCGCGGGCCAGGGCGGCCGTGAGCAGCTCGGCGTTCCTGGTGTCCGCCAGCGGCACGAACACCGCCCCGTCGGCGTACTCGTCCGCCACCGCCCCCGCCGCGGCCAGCGACAGCCGGGTCTTGCCGATGCCGCCCGGCCCCACCAGCGTCACCAGGCGCCCGTCGCGGATCAGCCCGGCGACCCGGGCGGTCTCGCGGTCCCGGCCGACCAGCTTCGTCATCGGCACCGGCAGGCGGCTGCGGCGGCGCTTCGGCGCGGCGGGCTTCACGCCCCAGGTGCCGTCCCCGGCGGCGACCAGCTCGCCCTGCGTACGAAGCCGCTGCAGCTCGGCCTCGGCCCGGGCCGGCAGGCCGCCGGAGCGCTCGACGAGCCGGTCCAGCAGCGCCTGGGTCGGCTCCCCGGTGAGCGCGATGCGCAGCCAGATCCGCAGCGTGGCCGGCGACCACGGGGTGAGCTCGACGACCGTCTCCGGCAGCCCCGTGCCAGCGGTGGTACCGTGCAGCTCGGTGCCGGCGTAGACGATCGCCGCGGCGTCACCGAGCACGGGCCGGGCCTCGCCGACGTCGGCGAGCAGGATCACCGGCTTTTCGCCGCTGCTCGCGGTACCGCTGGAGATTTCGGTTTGAAACCCGCGCAGCCGCGCGATCTGCGCGACCTCCCGCAGGAACCGCGTGTGGCCCGCCCCCTTGGGGCCCGCGATTCGCAGCGCCCCGCGCAGCCCCGCCGCGACGCGGGTCATGAACTCCTGCGTGGTGCTGAGCGCGGCGTCGCGCTCCCACAGGCGCGACGACCCGGCGGCCGAGTCCGTCTCGATGTCGTCGCCGACCGCCTGGCCGCGGCCGCGCCGCTTGGCCAGGTAGTTGCGGCGGTCGGCGGCGGCGATGAGGGTCTCGCCGTCGGTGCCGTCGGCCGGGCAGGAGGCCACCCCGAGGCTGATCGACAGGTGCAGCGGCGGCGTCCCGGCGAACTCGCGGGCGCGCACCTCGTCGGTGAGCCGGATCGCCAGGCGCAGCGCCTCGTCGGCCGCGGTGCCGGGCAGCAGCAGCACGAACTCGTCGCCACCGTAGCGAAACAGCGTGTCGTCGGCCCGGATCAGCTCCATGATCCGCTCGGCGAGCTGGCGCAGCAGCACGTCGCCGCGCAGGTGCCCGAACGCGTCGTTGACAGTCTTGAAGTGGTCCACGTCGAACAGCAGGAGGCTGCTGCCGGCCACGTCGGACAGGGCGGTGTCCAGGGCCGCGCGCGAATGAGCACCGGTGACTGGATCCAGTGTCACCGGTGCCGGCCCGCCCTGCACGTTCATCGCCAGCTTGATCGGCCTTTTCGGCCCCCCGCTGAGATCTTCGCGCGTTATTGGCCCATCGGGAGACACGCCTGGTCATTGGCGTCCGCTGCCCGGCTCGCCCCGGGGCCCGTTCGTCCCTTTCCGCGGCGACGTGAGGTTGCCGCCGAGCACCGGCTGGCCGACCGGGTTCAGGACCGGTTTCGAGGGTCGCCGCAGCATTTCTTGTACTTGCGCGCGGAGCCGCACCAGCATGCCTCATTCCGGCCTGGCGGCCACGACATGTGCCGCCCCTGCGTGCGTGCCCGCTCGGCATAGGCCAGGCGAACCTTCTCCTCAGCCGGATCCCCGCCGCTCTCGTCGAGGTAGGCCGCGAACCCGTCAACCGAGCCGAGAATCAGCGTGACCTTCGCCAGGCCTTCCTCCCGGGTCATCCGGTGCAGCCGCCGCTCCACCCCCGGGTGATGGCCGATGGTGTCGGGTGGGAACACCGACGGCCACCGGCGGGAAGCCCGCTCCTGCTCGTCCCGCTGCCAGACCAGCATCGTGGCATCCATCGGGCCTCGGCGGCTGTAGGCGCGGGCCGCTCGTTCCAGCAGCCGGCCGAACTCCAGACGGTTCTGCTCGGCTACGTCCGCGACGCGGTCCCAGTCGTCGGCGGGCAGCCCCAACGCGCGCCGGCAGCGTTGCCGGCCGAAGAACAACGGCGTGTGTAGCGACGGGCTGCCGCCGGGCTCGCCGATCGCTGCCACCTGGTCCACGCCGAGGGTGGCGATGGCCCGGTTGAACCAGCGCAGTGCGGCCTCGTTGTCGCCCCGTCCTGCCAGCAGTTCGGCCACCAGGCCCGCCGGGCCGGCAGCCACCGGACCGTCCTCCAGCGCTCGTAGGTGTTCCTGCGCCTCGGCGTCGCGGTCCTGCTCGAAGTACAGCTCGGCCAGGCCGTAGCGGGCGTAGCCGGCGTCCTCGCCCCCGGCGTCGATCAGTTCATGCCACAGTGCGACGGCGCGGTCGGGTTCGCCGGCCTGTTCCCACTGGTCGGCGGCCTCCAGCAGGATCTCGCCCCGTTCCTCGGGATACCGCGCCGCATCCTGTTCAAGCGCAATAGCCCGGTCGCGGGCGGTCAATGTCTCCGGCACGACCCGTCACCCTACCGGGCGGCCGGGTCGGGTCCGGCGGGCGGATACTGCGGCCGGGTTGGTTGATGTCGGCCGGGCCGCCGGGTTGGCACGGCGACGTCATCGCCCCGACGATTGGGGGCCGGGTGTTCCGTACCAGAACCAGCGAGGAACTTGCGGTGGTCGAGTGGGCCACAGGCGAGCGGGCTGTGAGCCGACGCCGCGACCGCGACGTGAGACGAGCACTGGCGGTCCTGGCGGAGTTCGGCGCGCTCGGCATGAGCGGCTCCGCCGACGCGCCGTCGTCACCAGCCGCCCGCCGAGCCCCCAACCCTGGCGACCCGATCCTCCACCTGAACGTCACCCTGCCCTTGTCGCAGGCAGCAGCCCGGCCCACTCCGGCACCTCGTCGAGGAGGTCATCAACGGGCAGCGTCACGCCGAGCTTGGTGCACTGGTCGATCACGACGTGTGCGCGCTCGACCGGGTAGTCGGGGGTGTACTCCAGCAGCGTTTCGGAATTGGCTTCCCGGCACGCATAGAGTCCGCAGAGGATACCGGCTGCGATCTGGGCGGCCGCTGCTGTGAAGCCGAGTTCGGCGCGGCGGGCGAGGTCGTCGAGGAACGGCTGGAGATCCTCGTCGAGGATCTCGTCGGCCGCCTCACCCGGGTCGACGTAGCCCCGGCCGGGATGGTAGCCCGCATGGCTGTTGAGTTCGTCGATGTCGTGGGCGTTCAGCGCATCCTCGATGTCCGAGGCGATCGAGTCCCGGTCCTGTTCGATCAACTGGAGCCGGGCCAGCTCCTCGACCTGCTCACGCAGTTCGGGTTGGGCGGTGAGGAACCGGCCGAGCAGTTCGCCCTTCTCGGCGAGTGTGAGGGACGCCAGCGCGGATGCACGGTTGCGCGGCGCGGCGCGACGCGGAGCCAACGAATCTCCTTGATGTGTCCGGCGATGTCATGCACTGTATCGGGGGCCATTGGGCGAGGACGAGCGCGGGTTTGAGGTGGCGCTGGGGTCGATCAGGACCCGGGTCGGCACGCCGGCGTCGGCGAGCCGCCCGTCGAGGCCCGCGCAGAGTTCCTCGGCGACGTCCGCGACCTGGCCCTGAGGTGGCTGAGCGTGCGCATCGGTGCCCCCGTGGCGCCGATGCGCACGCAGCTCACTGCTAGCTGTACATGGCGGCGGGTGCCTCGACCACCTTCGAGCCGGTCGGCTTCGTGATGGTGACCGGCGAGCCGAAGTCCGAGAACTTCAGGTCGTACTCGCCGTCCTTGCCGTCGTCGATCTTGGGCAGCGTGGCGTCGAACTCGGTCAGGTAGCCCTGCTCGTTGACCGACGCGGTGAACTTCACCGTGTTGGCCCGGTCGGCCGCGGTCGCCAGCACGTAGTCGAGGAACTTCTGCGAGCCGGCCGTGGCGCCCTGCGCTTTCGTCAGGTCCAGGGTGCCGGTGAACGAGCCCGGCGCGGTCAAGCTGACGTCCTTGACGCCGGTCAGCAAAGTCAGCGGCGCCAGGACGTCGGCGAACATGGCGAGCGGGCTCTTCGCGTCGAGCTTCGCGATCTTCAGGTGCATGGTCTTGCCCTTGAAATCGCTCATGCCGGCGAGGTACAGGTCGTCGGGGGTGGCGATGATCGTCATGCGATCGGTGCCCGATGCCTGCGCGATCGACCCGATTTTCTGCTTCGCGTCGTAACTACCCGTCAAGTTCTCTTCGGCCTTGTCGCCGGCGAGGACCACCTTCAGGTTGACCCCGGTGGTCTTGGCGACCGCGGCGGCCAGCACCGTTGCGGGTTCCGGCGCCGGAGACGCTGCGGACGAGGCAGGCACGGCCGTCGACCCACCGGCCGCCGTACCGGCGGCCGAGCAGCCGGTCAGCGTGGCGACCAGGGCGGTGCCGAGCACCGAACCGACGATGAATCTGGACAGCATTCGTCCCTCTCATGGATCGTTCTCTCAGGCGACCGTCGGCCGCCGACACATCGTCAAGGAGCCCGCTGTCGACCGACTGCCGTCGCGCTGCCGGGCACTGCGATCGCACTGCCGTCGGCGGGTTGTACCTGGCTGGAGGGTCTGCCAAGCCACCCGTAGACTGTCCGGCGGCATGGGGAGGTCGGGGTGGCCGGGACGCCGGACGGGCAAGAGCTGCCGCGTTTTGAGATTCTCGGGCCTGTGCGCGCCTGGCGGGGCGAGGCGGAACTCGACCTCGGGCCGGCGAAGCAGCGGGCAGTGCTGTCCGCGCTCCTGATCAACGCGAACCGGCCGGTCCCGACGGCGCAGATTGTGGACACGGTGTGGCAGGCGGAGCCGCCGGAGAACGGCGCGAACGTGGTGCAGAAGTACGTGGCCGGGCTGCGGCGGGTGCTGGAGCCGGACCGGTCGCCGCGAAGCCCGGGCAGCCTGCTCGCCTTGACCGACGCTGGATACCAGCTCTCGGTCGGCCCGGAGCGGCTGGATGCCGACGTCTTCCACAGCCATTTGCAGCAGGCGCAAGCCGCGCGAGCGGAGGGCCGGCTCGCCGACGCCAGCGGGCTGCTGCAGCGCGCGCTGGGACTCTGGCGAGGCAGCGCGCTTGCCGGGTTGTCCGGCGCGCCGTTCGACGCGACCCGGGACCGGCTCGCCGAGAGCCGGGCGACCGCTCTGGAGTCCTGGGCGGCACTGGAGATGGAGCGCGGCCACCACGCCCAGCTCGTACCGAGGCTCGCCGAGCTGGTCGTCGAGTTTCCCTTGCGTGAGGAGCTGCGATACTTGTCGATGCTGGCGCTCTACCGGTGCGGCCGGCAGCCGGAGGCGCTGGCCGCGTTCCGCGACGCCCGCCAGCTGCTCGCCGACGAGTTCGGCGTCGAACCCAGCGAGCGGCTGCAGGAGCTCCACCGCGGGATCCTGCGCGCGGAGCCCTCACTGGCCGCGCCCGAACCGCCACGTCTGGCGGTCAACGGCCACCAGCACCAACCGCCCGCCGTGCTGCAGCCCGCTGTACTGCTGCCCGCCATGCCGCCGCCCGCCGCACCACGATCCGATCGCTTTCCGGTCTGGCTGGCCTGCACCATCGCGAGCGCCATACCGCTGCTGACGTGCGGGTTGACGAGCTGGGCGGTCGTCGGCGTCCTCGCCATCCGCTACCGCAGCCGGATGCTGGGCCTCGTCGCGGCGGCGTTCCTCGCGCTGCTGGTGTTCTTCGCAACGGCCATGGAGTTGGACGGGCCGCAGGACGAAGCCGGGACTTGGGCGAGCGTGGGGGTGCTCGCCCTCCTCGTGGCGACCGTGGGTGGCTCGCTGGCCGGCGCACTCATCACCATCCGCCCGCCCGGCCGCCTTCCGGAGCCGTCCGCCGCGGTCGAGCTGGCCCAGAGGGTACGGCGGGAGCAGGCGCGGCAGCTCGTCAACCACCACCCGTCGATCGCGCGTGAGCTGCGCATCGGGCGGCCCGACCTGCCGCGCACGTTCGACGACGGCGGCCTCGTCGACATCAACACCGCCCCGGAGACCATCATCGGGTCGCTGCACGGGATCGGGCCGGACGACGCCCGGCGGATAATCGCCGACCGGCACATGCGCGGCCCGCTGGCCTCGGTCGACGAGCTGGTCACCCGGAACCTCGTGCACTGGTCGGTGGCCCGGACACTGAGCGAGACCCTGGTAGCGGTACCGCCCAACTGACCCGCCGCGCCCGCGGTGAACTCGTGTACCTGATGTTGGAGCGCGCCGGCACGGTCGCCGCCACGCAGCGGACCCCGCCCTTCGCGAATCTGTGCGTATCCGGGAGCCCAGCGTCGGCCGGATCGACAAGCTCCTGCGCAGTAAACCGCGTCGCCACCTGACGCTCAACCCGTCGGGTTGTACAATTTCCTGTACGTAAGCTTCAGGGGAGGCGCGATGCGCACGGTCACGTACTCAGAGGTTCGGCAGAACCTGGCCAAGGTGCTCGATCACGTCGTCGACGACGCCGAGGAGGTCGTGGTAACCCGATCGGGCCGTGAGGCTGCGGTAATCATCTCCCTGCGCGAGTACGAGTCGCTGAAGGAGACGGCGTATCTGATGGCCAGCCCGGCCAACGCCCGCCGGCTCAACGAGGCCGTGGAAGAACTCCGCAACGGGGGCGGCGAGGTTCACGATCTGATCGACCCCGACGAGTCGTCCGCGTCCGCCGCGTGAAGGTGCAGTTCGCCTCCCGAGGCTGGGAGGATTACCTCAGCTGGCAGCAGGACCGGCAGATGCTCAGACGGGTCAACGCGCTGATCGAGAACATCCGGCGAAACGGCTATCAGGGCATCGGCAAGCCGGAGCAACTGCCCGGCAACTGGTCCGGCTTCTGGTCGCGCCGAATCGATCACGAGCACCGTCTGGTGTACCGGATCGCCGACGACACGGTGCAGATTGCTCAGTGCCGGTACCACCACGAGTAGCGCGCGCTGGCTGTATCTCTTCAGGCCCGCCGTTACCCGTCGTCCACCCTCTGGGGAAACGCTCATGATCGAGCTGGGTACTCCTCCGGTGCTGATGGACGAGCAGCTGGGCCACCTGGATGGTTCAGTGCAGGCGCGGTACTCCCACGCCACCCGGAGATGCGGGAGCGGCTCAGGGGCGGCCTGACAAACCTCTGGACGCCCGGCGCGAGATCCGGTCCAGCTCGCCGGTGCGGGTGCTCGACGACCTGCTGAGCGAAGGAGCAAAGTCGTCTCCCAAACGGGCCTGGGAGACGACTCAGGGCCGGTCCCTCGCGGTGAGGAAACCGGCCCTGGCCTGGTGTTTCACGAAGTCGGGGTAGCCGGATTTGAACCGACGGCCTCTTCGTCCCGAATTAGGTAAATGGGCATGTCTGGGTAGTGCGATCTTGCGAAACTGCGGGTCAAGGCGTTGGTGCGCGTTGGTCCGTATCGGGCTTCGAGGGCCGGTTTCGCAAGATCGTCTCCCAGATTTCTCCCAGGCGGGTGGCCGCCTGTCGTCGCCGGGGCAGTGCTCATGGGACGCTGGTGGGAGCATGCGTGTGGAGGTGAGTCGCCGATGAGCGTGAGCGTGCTGGAGCACGTCGGGCCGTGGAGTGAGGACGAGTACTTCGCGCTCGGCGAGACGCCGAACCGGGTCGAGTTGATCGATGGGAGCTTGCTGGTGAGTCCGGCGCCGGCTATTCGGCACCAGATCCTGTCCCGCCGCATCGCGAACGCCCTCGACGTCGGTGCTTCGGAGGCCGGGCTGTTGGTCCTGGAGGCGGTCAACGTTCGCCTGGGAACGGGGCGGATCGTCATCCCCGATCTCGTGGTGTCGGATGTTGATGAGGGGACGATGATCAACGCGGTTGACGTGGCCATGGTCGGCGAGGTCGTCTCGCCCAGCAACGCGGGCACTGACCGGTTGGTGAAGCTCCAGCTGTACGCGGCCGCGCGGATCGACTGGTACTTGCTGGTCGAGCCGGAGGTGCCGTCCTCGGTCACGCTGCGTCTCCTGCGCCTGGAGGGTGAGCACTACGTCGAGCACGCGGTGGCTGGCCCCGGACAGACGCTGACGTCTGACGGCCCGTTCGTAATTCGCCTCGACACCGATGCGTTGGCCGCGCGCCGCGCCTCGTCCTGATCGGCCCCCCCAAGCCCCTCCGTATACCCGTCGTCCACCTTCCGAGGAACGGGCCGGCGGCGGGGGCTGCCCTCGTGAGTACGGACCGCGACGTCCGCGATCACGCTCGGCGGCCCCCGTCGCCGGCCCGTTGGCTTTGCCTGGACGGCGGGGTGCGGAGGGGCGCCCACCGGAACCCTGAGGCCCCCGGCTGGAGGCCCCGCCGGAGGCAAAGAGCGCAACTGGGCGCGCAGCTGGCAGGGAGCGAAGCGACCGGTGTCCGCGGGAGCGGCGGTATGTAGCCCGGCGGACCGGGGTCCAAGAACTGCGGAACCATCGACGGCCCGGAAGCTCGCTGGGCTCATATCTAGTGCTGCTGCGGACGGCCCGCGCGTGGGCTTCCGGCCGGCGGGCTTACGGCGCCGGCGCGAAGCGTGGGCGCCGCTTGCACGCCGAGCCGGCTGACCGCGGGCTGCGCCGAAGGCGCCTTGATCTAGTACGGACAAATTCGGCAGCAACAATCAGATGGCCCAGAGGGTCGGGACGTTACCGACGCGGGACGATCTCGTTGCTTTTGCTTGATCGGCTGACCGACACACCACCGAGGCGGCCAGTAGATGCTGTTGCGCGTTGCTGCTTCAATGGCAACTGACTGCTCAGGATTGCAGGAGGACAAGTGGCGCTAACGGACGCTTTGGCAACGCTCGCTACCCTGGCAGGGACCGGCCTAGTTGAAGCTGCAACGACTGACGCATGGCAAGCGGTAAGATCCAAATTTGTACGACTCTTCTCGATGGCCCGTCCGGAACAGTCCGCAGTCATCGAAGCCCGACTTGACGCCACGCGCAGCGACCTGCAGGCGCTAGCAGGTGAGGACCTAGACCGAGCGCGGGAAGTCCAAGCGGAGGCATGGCGTACGCGGGTGGCGGATCTTATTGAGGAGTATCCAAATCTCGCACCGGAGTTGGCGCTTCTTGCGGAAGATCTTCACAGTAAGGGTGTCTTAAACTCGACTACTTCTCAGAGCAATTCAATGATAGTCGGGGGCAACGTGGTCAATTCGTCCAACACGGGCGGGGTCGCTGCTGGCGTGATCAATGGTCCTGTTCAAACTGGAAACCCTTTCACGCCGGGTCGGAGCGAGGCCTGACCGATTCCGGCGAACGTCCGGCCACCGAGTTCGCGCACCACAATGCAGCCAGCTATGGGGGCATTGCCGCGGGTAACATTGAAAGTCTCAGGATTCTGGTAAGCGACCCGCTTATTAAAGAGGTTCTCGATGTTGCAGCCCTACGCAGACGCGGAGATTTCTTCGACTCGAAGATTGCAAGTTACGATCCAATTGCCGACCTCGGAATCCATCCAGCGATTGAGGTTGCTGGTCAACCACAGTTGCCGACATATACGCCGAGATCGGCAGACTCCCAAATTGACTCTCTTCTCGACGCCGGCGGTCTCGTCATTGTTGAGGGAAACTCGGCTTCTGGAAAGACCAGGACAGCCTACGAGGCTGCGTGCCGTGCTATTGCGCGAGGCAAATTCGATCGACTCGTTTTGCCGAAAGATGGCATTGTTCTTAGACGACTCTTGGATCTGGGGTACGATTTCTCTGGGTCGATTGTGTGGCTCGACGACTGTGAGCGCTTCTTGTCAGTGAACGGAGTTGACGGATCTCTCATTCGCGCAGTTTGCCTACCTGGGCAAACTGCAACGGCGGTTCTTTGCACCCTTCGATCACAGGCCAAACAGGCACTCGGAGTACACCCGGAGCAGGCAGATATTCGAGGGGCTTTCGCAATGGATGTTCGGCGAACGTTGGCCCTGTCGCGGACGGTTCGCCTAGATCGGCAACTAAGCGCTGCTGAACGATCAGCTGCAGCAGCTTGCCGCGACGACCCGAGGGTATCGGCAGCCTTGGCTGCCCAAGACGGATCAGGTCTTGCTGAGTTCCTCTCAGCGGGACCAGCAGTGGTTGACAGGTGGCTTTCAGGTCGGGATGGCGTCAACGTTCGCGGTGCCGCGGTCGTCTCAGCGACGATCGACTTCCGGCGTGCCGGTTACCTGGGCCCGATTCCTCGAAAATGGATCAAGGAGGCGTGCGTCGCATATCTGGAGCGCAGGGACGCGCGACGCCTTTCTAATGTCGACTTTCGTGCTGCGCTCGAATGGGCGACGCAGCGGGTTCACGGTGCAAGTTCCTGCATCACTAATGCGGACGACGATCGCTATATCGCGTTTGATTATCTGGTCGACTACGTTCAGTCGAAGTGGTCGCACGATTCCGAGGGGCATGACGATGAGTCGCAACCGATATTCTTTGCGGATCTTGCGACAATTCCCGAGGAAATCTGGCATACGCTGGCGGACAATGTCACTTCGGATGACCCCCAATTTTTGAGCTGTATCTCCGCTGCGTCGGTGTCAGCTCACCCCGGCATTGAACTAAGGTTTAACCACGCCTTGCGCTCTGGGGAAGTCAATGCCGACCAGTTCAATAACAGCAATCAACTGCTGGCCCTTGCGCGAATGTGCCTAAGGCTCAGCGTCTGCATTACTTGCGAAGTCTTGGTGCTCGGCCTCGATTTGAAGGTCCTCATCGATACTCTTTTTGAAACGCTACGACCTCTGCTTAAGAGTCCGAGAGTCCAACCCGGCGCCAACGAAATCGATGCGATCGTAATCCTGGATGCCCTCGCCAACGACAACACTCTAAACGCAGTAGACAGCCCAATTTTTGAGGCCACATCGCATATCGAACAAGGCGACCTTGCAGGTCTAGCTCAACTCCTGCGCCAATATGACCTTACGGACACCGCAGAACTCTGGGAAAGACGGGCGGAGAACCGAGCCACGCCGCAGCCGGAGCCTGTTAGTCGCGTAGACCACGACCTGAGTGGCCGCCGCGTGCTTTGGGTAAAATCGAAACACTGAAGTCATGGCAAGGTACACACGATCCTGCGCCGGATACTTGACCGCCCTGCGCCGGCGACCCAACCGCAGCAGTTGGTACCGGGACTCAGGCAGTTCGAAGTGCTGACAACGGTTTGCCTATCCACACGTCGGCGCATCACCCTCGGACCGCATCCCTGAACTGGTCGGCACGCTGCGGCGGTTCAATCGTCTGTACCCCGTGGAACAGGATTGGCTCGCACCCATTGGCCAGACATCGAACCGGACGGCGACGTCCCGGTCCGGATCGACGCCCCGACCGCAACCCTCTCGAGCATGGGTCCAACCGGAAATCCCCTTGCCGAGACCTCGGCCGGGACCGTCCCTGCCAGAACCGTCCCGGCCTCGCCCGCCCGTCGACGCGATCCGGCGGCCGTCTACCGCAACACCTTCGGCCCGTGTTC
This sequence comes from Dactylosporangium sp. CA-233914, assembly GCF_050942935.1. Lineage (NCBI taxonomy): Bacteria > Bacillati > Actinomycetota > Actinomycetes > Micromonosporales > Micromonosporaceae > Dactylosporangium > Dactylosporangium sp. CA-233914. Next base: position 816,283 of record NZ_CP192030.1, read on the forward strand.
TAGCAGACGAGATCGCGGCACCCTGATCGGCACGAGGGTCGCGGCATGAGCGTGCACCAAGGCCGCGGCGGCGCGTGGGGATGTGTGAGTATTTCGTCGTGGTCATGGAACCTCTCCCGAGCTTCGAGGATCTGGTCTGGCTGTTTGAAGCTGAGCCGACCTACATGGACGCGGACGGCGGAGGTTGGACGGAGGGCGCGTACGGGTGGCGCTCTCCGTGGCCGTACACCTCGGCGAAGTTCGAGGCTGTACGGGACGGATATGAGATCGAGTTGAACATCGAACCGGGCTATGAGCAGGTCAAACTGCGGATGCGAGCCGCAGTTGGCGGTGCGGACCTGGTGTGTCTTCAATTGACTGGCGTTCGTACCGTCGGGGTCGACCGAGCAAAGGGTCGAGGACTGCTTCGGGTCGAATTTCCGGACGAAGCGCCGGCAGCCACGCTGTGGCTGCGCATGAAGCCCGATGTCGCACTGCAGTGGGTGTACGACTCATCAAGCTGACCTCATACGCACGGACATCGGCATGTGAGTGAGCGGCCACAGGCGCTCAGGCATCACCGACCGTAACCGAGATGGCCGAGCAACCAAGGCCGGTTGTCGCGCATGTGCTGGGACAGATCCGTCAAGCATGTGGCGGGACTAGACATAACCTATCAAGGGCCGACAAGCTTCTGGTTCAAGAACCATCCGGTCGGGTGGCGCAAAGGCGACTTATGCAGACGCGGCGGTCGTCCCTACCGATGAGATTCCATCAGGTCAATACGCTAATCTGGCCTCTCGACAGAGGAGGCGACGTGGCCCGACAGATCCGATGGGTACGAGCGTACGTCATACATGCGCGCACCCAGGACGGTGTAGTCGACTATGTTGACTTTTTTAGTAGGATTTTCACCTTACCTCAAAGCGCGCTACGCATCCAGATACACCGCGAGCTCGTTATCGCCGTGAATCGTGTGCTCATTCAGGGCGGGATCATTACGGTTCGGTTCGCAAGTGGGAATCCCGAAGAGGTTCCCTTGCTGTACAACGACGAGACAGGTGAATTGGCCATTGCTACCACTCCCGACGGAACATGGCTAGCGTCAGCAACCCATGTAGCAATCGTGCCAGAATCGCGAGTGATTATTGTCGAGGGTACGCGCCGGGGAGTCGGCGCAACGAATCTCGAACGATATTTCTCTAAGGTTGTTCGTGAACGCGGTCTCATGGATCGCGTTACACTCGACATCAGCCCGCTTCCTAGCCCCTCTTTTGAAGAAGAGTTGGATCGGTTCACCCGGATTCGTGAAGCCGTAATCGAGGTTGGCCGCCCGAATTTCGACTGGGATGACAACAACGACATGCTTTCCGAGTTGGCGGCAGATTCTGGCGGACAGAAGGCTCAAGTGGCGGTGGTCGCCGCAAAAGGGCAATCTCTAGAAAAGGTCGGCGGTATAATCCAGGTCATTCGAGAGCACGTCTCGAACGGGCTAGCAAACATTCGCAACGTTAAAATTTTCGGCCGGAAGGAAGATGATCGCGCGGACAGCTCTCTCACCCTAGAAAAGCATCAGTTGCAGGCAACCGTAGATGTAGAAGCGACCCTTGCGCGCGACGTGGAAGATGAGATCGTCTTCGCCGCCGAAATTGAGTTGGCTGAGCGGGCGCAGGCTCTGATCCGCGAACGGGGCGAGCGATCCGAGGCTGAGCGATGATCAACAAAACTGTCGTACCCTCGGCGTAGAGTCAAGACATGGTCACCACGAAGCGCGCTAAGAGCGTTCGCCTCTTGGGCTTCAGCCGACGCCATCTCGGGCGGCGCCTCGGCGATACGCTTCTTCACCGAAACATCGTAATTAGTGCAGTTATCGCAGGAGTCTTAACTTTTGTCTCGTTTCGGCTTGGCTGGATCCCCGCACTAACAAAGGTTCAGGTTAAAGACTTTGCAACCGGTGTACTGGCGTTCACCGCACTCGGATTCGGGGCGGGAACAGCCGCTACGGTCCTCGCCTTGGCAATACCGAAAACCTCTCTTTATCTCGCCATGATTGTTAATGGCCCCGGTGCGCCGAAGATGCGGATTGCAAATGGTGCCGAGGGCTTCCGTGCAGTGCCGGAACCCGGTGCTGACACGTCTGGTGTCGACTACGGAAACGGTTTTCGATCCTCCTACGGCGACTTGGTCTTTGTTTTTCTGTGGACGATGTCAACACAGTTAACGGCGGCAGTGGCAAGCCTGTTGTACATTGCGGTTGCTGGCGACCTGGCGATGGTCGACTGCAGTCACTGCGGGCGATCAAGTTGGAGCTTCGCAGGTGCAATCTTCACAATCTCTTGTGCCATCATGCAGATGGGCTCACTGGTTAAGGCGATTGCCGACTATGCGATCCAACAAGAGACGTTCGATCGCCAAGAGTTGCTTGATTCAAAGAGAACGAAAGACTAGCCCGGCGCGAGCTGTCGGTCACGCGGTCAAAGGAGCCGACTAGTGTATCCAGCGCGGACGAGGCGTTCGTAGGCCGCTACGACGTTGGCGGAAACTTCCTGAGGGATGGCGAAGCCCCTTTGGGCGTAGACCTGAATGCGTTGGGTGTCGCCGACGAGCATGCTGATGACCTTGTTGACGTCGCCGATGCTGCGCACGTAGGTGTTTAGGTCCAGCAGGTTTGAGGCGCAGATGACATCGAGTTCGGACCAGAGCTTCTTGGCGGTCGCGTAGGCGCGGCGCTGCTGGTATGGCCGGGACATGACGATCGCGGATCGCACGGTGATATCGCGGTCGTCGAGGAGCTTGCGGGTCAGCTCGAAGTTCTCCTGCGTGTTGGTAGCTTCCGGCTCGACCAACACCGCGCTGGCCGGTACGCCGTGTTCGATGGCGTACTCGGCATAGTGCACAGCTTCGCCGCGTGGGAAGCGTTCGACCGTCGTCGGGGCGTTGGCGCCGGTGAAGACGAGGAGCGGGTACATGCCGCGGTGGTAGAGGTCGGTGGCAATGATGGCCACGCCCAGGTCGTGGCTGCCGAGGCCGATGCCGACGTCGCACGGGCGGAGTTCGTGGTGCATGTTGTGGTACTCCCACAACGTCTCGACGTCCGCGCGGTGTTCCTCTGGAATCGTGGTCGCTGCGGTGCTCTCGTCGGCATGCGTCACGTCCACACGATAAGCGGTGTGGGCGCCGTGCGCTCAGTCCATGACGTCGAGCCGGCGGGCGAGGTCGACGAGGGTGGCGGAGGGTTTGGTCTTGTTCTGCCGTACCCAGTTCAGGACGAGTTGGCGGCTCATGACGTGGTAGCGGACCTGTTCCGGTGCCATCTTCTCGGCGTCGAGCAGGGTGGTTAGCGCGTCGTCGCTGCGGTTCCATGTGCTGTAGGCCCGGGCGACTTCGAGGGCATGGCGCACCCGGCGTTCCATCGGCAGGGCGGAGGTGTCGACGCGCGGGCCGAGGTCCACGGCGACTTGGACGTCGCCGAGCTCGGCTGCGGTGGCGACCCGGTGGATGGCGACGTTGGTCGGCCCGAACGCTGTCCACAGGTGGTTGGCGTCCTTGCCGATCCGCGTAGCGGCCTCGTCGGCGACTTGCAGGAATGACCGGGTGGTGATGGCGTCGTTGGCGCGGGCGGCGGCAATGGAGCCGGCGAGGAACAGCGTCCCGTAGACCGACAGCATCTCGGGTGTGGCGTCGCGCATGTTCGGTTCGAGGTAGTTGGCCGCGTCGTTGGTGAGCTGGACCGCCTCGCGGTACCGGCCGGTCGACTGCAGGGCGTGGGTGACGGACCGCAGGAGCATGCCGACCACGGCGACGTCGCCAGCGGCTCGGGCCGCGCTCAACCCCCGGTCGGCCGCAATCCACGCGAGATCCGCCTCGCCGATCTTCGTCAGCTGGACCGCGGCGAGCTGGTAGGCCAGGCCGAGCACCCGGCGCGCGGCGTCGAGCTGCGACCCGGTGAAGACCTCGACGGCCGCTTCGGCGTGGGCGAGCAGGCTGGGCAGGCGGCCGGTGACGTACCCGAACCGCGACGCCTGGTACGCCTCCCACAACGTCGACAGCTCGTGCTGCAGGTCGGCGACCGAGGGCGGCTCGACCCGGGACGTTTCCCCGCCGAACGGGGTGACCTTGCGGTAGTCCATGAGGGCGGCGCGCAGGGCGGGCACGGTGCGCATGCCGCTGTCGCTGGTCCACTGCATGAGGGACGGCTCGGCGACCAGGTCGGCGAGGGCGACGTCGAGTGCGTCGGCGAGGGCCTTGATGACGGAGAGCCGGTCCAGCTCGATCCGGTTGTTCTCGACCTTGCTCAGCCAGTCCACGGTCCGGTCGACGCGGCCGGCGAGCACTTCTTGCGACATGCCGCGCCGCCGGCGGTACCAGGCCACGCGCTCGCCGATGGTCAGGTTGTTCGTCATCCCACGCATGCTGTTAGCGTCGCACCGCCTCTCGTATCGACCCCGGAACAATTTTCCGGGGTGAATGCCTGCCTTGGGTAGACGCTTTATCTATGTTTCGGGGTGCTCTGGTTCGGGTCGAGCGGTTGACGTGCCTCGGCGGTGGCCGGTGAGCCGTCGCAAACCATCCGAGTGCAACTCGTGCAAGGGCCGCGGCTGGAAGATGGTCAGCCTGCTCGGGCGCCTGCGCGACGACGAACACCGTGCCGCGTTCGAGGTCCGGGCCTGCTCGGATTGCAACGGCGTGCCGAAGACCGAGCACCCCAACGAGTGAAGGAGGAACGCATGCATGTGCTGCGGGCGCCCCAGGCCGACATCGATCTGGACGTCGGCACGCTGCGGATCTGGGAGGCGGTCGACGACAACGGCGACCCGGTCCTGGTGCTCAAGGATGCCGGGTCCACGGTCGTCATCGAGTTCGCCGACGAGGTCGCGTGGGACTCGGCGATCCGGGCGGCGGAACGGCTCGGCGACGCCGCGCTGATGTACGCCGCGACGCTGCGGGCCGCGATGGCGAAGGCAAAGGTACAGAAGATCAGCTGATGGGCGGCCCCTTGATGTCGGTAGCACCAAGGGACCGCGACCTATCTTCCCATTCCGCGCCGACCGGTCGCGGAGTCAGTGCATGAGGGGGTCGCGTGACATGGCTGTGCAGGACGAACACGAAGACGCGGAGCTGCAACTGGAAGTGGCGCTCGCGCTGCTGCCGCTGATCGGGCGCTGTGTGCGGCTCGAAGACGGCCGGGCAGTACGACACCAGGGAAACCGGCTCGACGACGCGCAGGATCGGCGTGCGCTCGTGCGGGAGGTGGCCCGGCGGTGGAGCACGCTCAAGCCCAATCAACGGCGGCGGTACCCCGGCGATCACGCGCTGGCGATCGTGGCGTTCGCGGCGCAGTACGTGGACGATGTCGAGCATGCTGCGCCGGACGATGGCGACTATCGCGGGGTCGACTACGACGCGTCGCTGGAGGTCGTCTGGCGGCAGCACGTCGAGGCGATCCGCCAGCGGGACGAGGCCGCATGAGGGCCGGATCGACACGCCGCACTCACACAGATAAGCTCTTGACAAGCTATGTTGTCGTCTTCGTGAACGGTGGTCTCGATGCCGATCGAGTACGTGCCACCCAAGTACATAGTGATCGTGAACGCGCTGCAGGAGCGTATCGAGGATGGGACGTACCCGTCCGGTGCGATGCTGCCCAGCGAGACCGCGCTCATGGCCGAGTTCGAGACTTCGCGCCCGACGGTGGTCCGCTCGCTGGAGATCCTGCGCCAGGACGGCTGGATCGACACGCAGCAGGGCAAGGGCCGGTTCGTCCGGTCGAAGCCGGCCAACGCGCGTGCGATGCCAGCGCGGGCGGCTGCGCTGCTGATCAACGAGGCCGAGGGCCGCGTGCGGATCGTCGACGTCACCGAGGTTCCGGCCTCGCCCCGCGCGGCCTCTGCGCTGGACATCCGCGAGGGTGCGCCGGTCGTGGTACGCCGCCGGCTGGTGAGCGTCGACGGCCTAGGGCCGGTGGAGCTGGGCTCGGTGTACGTGCCGGTCGACCTTGCGGAGGGAACGTCGGTGCGGTCGGCGGCGCCGCTACCGGAGGGCCTGCTCCAGCACCTGGCCAAGGTCAAGGGTCTTCGGTTCGGGCACGCCACCGAGCGGATCTCGGCACGCCCGGCCACCGGTGACGAGCCGGAGCTGCTGGACGTCGACCCGGGCGACTGGGTGATGACGCTGCTGTTTTCGGTCTACACCAACGAGGGTCTTCCGGCGTTTGCGCTGGATGTCGCGGTTCCGCCGACGCGACATGAGTTCGAGGACTCGTTCCCGCTTACTTAGCCGTCGCAGAGGCCTTGCTCAATCTGAGATTGGGCAAGGTCGACCACTTAACAAGTCAGGTTCGGTCGTTAAACTGGAGGAACTTAACAAGTCAACTGGTTACCCGGTTGGGTGACCGAAGCTCTGGAGGGCACGCAGTGGCATTGAAGGGTGGAACCCGATTCACGGTCCGGTTCGAGGACGTGTTCCCGGCGGGCTGTGTGCTGGTGCCGGACTCGATCGTCGAGGCGCAGGACTTCAACTCGGCGACGGGTGCTCGGACCCCGGCGGTGGACAAGCTGACGGGTGTGCGGGTGTGGACGGTGCGGGTCATGGACATGGACCCGGACCTCGCCGGCCGGGCGCGTGAGGTGGCGGTGAAGATCTCGGCGCCGGTGCAGCCGGTTCCGGAGTCGTCGGTGCCGTTCGCGCCGGTGGAGTTCGAGGGCATGACCGTGACGCCGTACGTCGGGCCGACCGGGCGGCTCGCGTACTCGATGCGGGCGACCGGGTTTCGTGCTCCGGTCGCGGCGGGCCGGTCGGCGAAGTAGCCGCCGGTTGATCGATTCAGGTTCGGGGCGGTCCGGCTTCCTACGGCATACAGACCGCCCCGTTCCTTCCCTGAATCGCTGTTGAGGCAAGGAAGGCGGGCTTCATCATGCCCAACTCCGGGCCTTCGATCCAGCGTGGCCGGCGACGTGTGTGCGCCGGTCAGCTGCTCCTGCTGATGCCTGTGGCGCGGGATGCGTCTGGGCGGTTCACCCGCTGGTTCACCGGCATGCCGTTGCAGCTGCTCGCGTTCCGCCGCGATGCCCGCGGCCGGTTCGCACCCCTTGCAACGGCTGGCCGGTGAACCCGGGGTCCATTCCTGGGGAGGGTCGAAGTGAAGAACAACGCTCCGCTGATCACGTTCCGGCGGCTGCAGGTGTCCACACCGTGGTGGGTCGTCCTGCTCGTGGTCATTCCCTATCTCGCCTGGCAAGTCGTCCGCGCGGCCGTGCGGCTGGTGCCGGTCGTACGCCGCAACTGGGTCTCGCTCAGCCTCGTCGGCGCCGCCGGGTGGCTGTGGTGGTGCCACGGCTGGCTCGTCCTGGTCCTGGCCCTGCTGCTCGTCGCGGTGCTGCTGGCCGTGTGGTGGTGGCGAGCGCGGGCCTCATGGGAGCGGTTCGTGTTCCTGCCGGCCACGGCGTGGTGGCGGCGGGTATCGCTGTACCAGCTGCACTGGCGTGAGGCGATGACGCTGTGCAGGCTCAGCGAGCGGTTCGACGACACCCGGATCATGCCGCGCCTGCTGCGCGTCCGCTGCACGATGGCGGCGGATGAGGTCCTGCTGCGGATGCCACGCGGGCAGAACCCGGACCTGTACCACAAGGCGTCGGCAAACCTGGCGTACTCCTTCAACGCCCGCGACTGCCGCGTCTACACCGGCCGCCGCACGACTCCGCCGGCCCGCTCGGGCCGCTGGGCGTTGCTGCTGCGGGTTGTGGACCGGATTCGGTTCCGGGACCGGCCCCGCCTGGTCTGGCTCGTCTTCCCGCGCCGCGACCCGCTGCGGCAGATCGTGCCCGCGTTCCCACCGGCCGATGACCCGGACTTTGAGCGGCTGCCGCTCGGGCTCGGCGAAGACCTCCGGGTGTTCGTGCTGCGGCTCCTGGCGACGCACGTCCTGATTGTTGGGGCGACCCGGTCGGGCAAGGGCTCGGTGCAGTGGTCGCTGATCCGCGCCCTTGCCAGCGCGATCCGGACCGGGCTGGTGCGGATGTGGGCGATCGACCCCAAGGGCGGGGTCGAGCTGTCGATCGGCCGGGAGCTGTTCGCCCGGTACGAGTACGCCGATCCCGCGCCGATGGTCGCCATGCTCGAAGACCTCGTGGCGGTCATGCGCGAGCGGCAGTCCCGCATGCAAGGTGCCGTGCGTGTCCACACGCCGACCCACGTCGAGCCGTTGTACGTGCTCATGGTCGACGAGCTTCTGGCACTCGTCGCGCTGCTGCAGGATGTCGAGCTGCGCAACCGCGCCCGGGCGGCGCTGGCGCTGCTGCTGACCCAAGGTGCCGGGCTCGGCGTGCTCGTCATCGGCGCGACGCAGGACCCGCGCAAGGAAGTGGTCGAGCTGCGCGACTTCTTCCCGACCCGGATCGCGTTGCGGCTCAACGAACGCAACCACGTCGACCTCGTCCTCGGCGACGGCGCCCGGGAACGCGGAGCACTCGCTGACCAGCTCTCGGCCGAACCCAGCATGCGGGGCATCGGGTACGTAGTCCTCGACGACCGGCCGGAGCCGCTGCGGGTGCGGTTCGGCTACGTCACCGACGACGAGATTCGGACCATGGCGGTGCAGTACGCCGCCCCGCCCGAACCGGCGCCCCGGCCCGCGCCACGGCAGCGAACCAAACCGGCAGGGCACGTCAACCACCGCTCCCGCCCGGCGGCCGGGCCGCTGCTGCCGGACAGCCTCGCCGGGTTCCTCGACGGCGGTGAACCCGCGTGACGATCACCGAAACGGTCCGCCGGTTCTACCGGCTCCGCGCGCCGCATCCCACCGCGGGCTCGTCCGCGGTGACGGTCCGGGTCACCGACGGCGAAGACCTCTACGTCGCGGTCGGCGCGGGCCGGCGACGGATGTACCTCACCTCGGCGGAGGCGTGGGCGCTGTGGCGCTGCCTGTCCGAAGCCGTCGCCTCCACCGGTGCACCGCCCGACTGGATCCGCGTCCCGATCACCCCGAAGAGCCGATGAGGAGGTCTGCTGTGCGTTCCCACCGCCGCCGGTGCCTGGACCTGGCACACCGGTTCCCCGACATGACCTGCCCACACTGCACCCCCGGCCGCATCGACCAAGCCGACATCATCAGCGCCGCGCGGCGCCGGCACGCCCGCACGGTCGCCGAGGACCGCGACGGGTTCGGGTGGCCGTCATGACCGGCCGCGCCTGGGCCTACCTCGGCACCGCGCTCGGCGGGCTCGGCTCCCTCGCCGCGAACGTCGCCCACTGCTACATCCCACCCACCGGTGCCCCGGCGTCGTGGCGGCCGGAGGTCGGGGCGGTCCTGTCGGCGATGTTCTGGCCCATCGCGGTGTTCATCGCGGTCGAAATCCTCGTCCGCACCGTGTGGCCGGCGGGCTGGTGGTGGCGCCTCGCCCGATTCGCCGGACTACTGCCCGTCGCGCTCGTCGCCGCCGTCGTGTCGTACCGGCACCTGTCCGGGCTGTTCCGCCACTACGGCGAAGACCCACTCACCGCCACCCTCGGCCCCCTCGCCGTCGACGGCCTCATGGTCATGGCCGCCGCCGCACTCCTCGCCGCCCACCCCCGCACGCCCAAAGCACCGGATGTCGAAGAACCGCTTCCTGAGCCGCTGCCCGAACCGCGCCCCGCCCTACACGTGGTAGGCGCGATCCCGTCAGGAGTCGTGCGATGACCCGTGAGCTTCAACCGATTGACCACTACCTCACCGGCCCGGCCGACCAACTGGCCAACGTGCTGCGCTCGGCGTACGCCCGCGGCCACCTGGTGCGCTACGGGAGCCCGCAGCCGCTCGGCAACGGCCGGTACGCGATCGATGTCACGCTCCTCGAGCCCGTCCAGGAGCGCAAGGGCCGGCGCCGCGCTGCACAGGTCGCGGTCATCGTCGCCGGGCTCGCGCTGGCCGGCGCAGTCTGCTGGATTGTGTGGCTGCTCGTCGAGTGGGTGGCGGCGCACCGGACTGTCGTCGGCGCGACCGTCGCCCTGGTCCTCGTCGCCGCCGGGCTCATGGCAGGTAGGCGAGAGACGCACTGCCGAGGGTGTGGGCACTGGTGACCGTCACCGCGCTTACCGGGCTCGAACCAGACGAGCAGCGACCCCGGCCGGGCTCGCGCGCCGCTCGAAGGCTCATCCCCTTGGCGGCCAACGTGGTCAAGGACATGGCGGCCGAATACGGCGTCTGCCTACGCCCGGTCGGGCTACGCCGCACCGACCTCACCACCGGCAAAACCGAGATCATCGACGTGCCCTGCGGCGCGACCCGGGAGGACAAGTGTGCGCCCTGCGCGAAACGGGCTCGCCGCCTGCGCAAGGTCCAGATACGGGAGGGCTGGCACCGCGCCGACGAACCAGCCCCGCCGCCGGAGCCGGCCACCGAGGGGCAGCGGGCGCTGATCAGCCTCCGCGCCCACCTGGAACACGCCCGCGACGAAGCGGTCCGGGCGTCACAGTGGGACCAAGTCGGCGAGGTCGACGACGCCATCCGCGAGGTAGAAGAGGCCATCGCCGCCGAGGGCCTGCGCGGCAGCGTCGCACCGGCCCACGACAAGCCGACGGAACCGAAGCGGCAGCGATCCACGAAGCGACGCCAGGACGCACCCGCCCTGCCCCGGCAGAAGGTCGACCCGCGTACGGTCGGCCGGGTCTACACCGCGCCGGACGGCACCGAGTACCGCCCGTCGATGTGGCTCACGGTCACCCTCGACTCGTACGGACCCGTACGACCCGACGGCTCACCGGTAGACCCGACCACGTACGACTACCGGCGGGCCGCCTGGGACGCGATCACCTTCCCCCGGCTGCTCGACCGGTTCTGGCAGAACTTGCGCCGCTGCGTCGGCTGGAACGTCCAGTACGCCGGCTGCGTCGAGCCGCAACGGCGCCTCGCTCCGCACGCCCACTTCGCGATCCGGGGCACGATCCCGCGCACGGTGCTGCGGGAGGTAGCGGCGGCGACCTACCACCAGGTGTGGTGGCCCAAGGTCGACGAACCGAACTGTCGTCCACTGTGGAATGCCGACGCCGAAACCTGGTGCGACAGCGCGACGGGGCTTCCGTTGACCACCTGGGACGAGGCGCTGGACGCGATCGGGGACGAGCCGGCGCACGTGATCCGGTTCGGCACGCAGATCCGGGCCGAGGGCGTGAACGCGAACGACCGCAACGTGGACCGGACCATCGGCTACATCACGAAGTACATCACCAAGTCCGCGGCCGACTGCCACGCCGTCACCACCGACCGGCGGCGTGACCACCTGGAACGATTCTGGCGGGAACTGCGCGTCACGCCCTGCTCGGAACGGTGCGCCAACTGGCTGCCCTTCGGCATCCAGCCCAAGGACGCCCACGCCCGTCTCCGGCCTGGCAACTGCAAGGGCCGAGTACACCAGCGCTCCACGCTGGGCATCGGGGGCAGGCGCATCCTTGTGTCCCGCGACTGGTCCGGCAAGACCCTCGCCGATCACCGCTACGACGCTCGCGCCTGGGTCAAGGCCCTGCTCGGCGTCTCCGAGGGCGTGGACCAGGTCCCGGTCGTCGACGACCACCAGCCCGGCACCCCCGCGCCGGTCGCCTGGGAGCTGGCGCGGCCGAACGACCCGGACCTACCGCCGATGCGACATCGGCTGCTCCGTGCGCTCGCACAACGCATCCAGTGGCGCAACGCGCTCAACGCGGCCAAAGACCGAGCGATTCAACCCGACCCAGCAACCGAGATGAGAGGAAGCGCGCCGAGTGCTGCACAGGCCAGCTGAGATCGCCAGGATTCTCGACTGCTCTGAGTGGTGGGTGAAGGAACAGGCCCGCAAGCGCCGGATCCCGTTCGCGTGGATCGGCGGCAGTTACCGGTTTACCGATGAGCACCTGGCCGAGATCATCCGGCTCTTCGAAGTGCGGCCCGAAGCGGAGCGGTCGGCGACGCCACGCGCGGTGCCTGCACCAGCGATCGGTCCGCTCAAAGCGCGGAGACCACGGCGTACACAGCGAGCGGCCTGAAGGGAGATGAGGCGTGGGATATGCCGAGAAACGGGGCGGGTACTGGCGTGCCCGGTACAAGATCGAACCCGGCAAGTACGGCACCGTCCAGGATGCGACCGGAGCGAAGGTCGAGTTTCGTACGAAGCGGGAGGCGAAGAAGGCTGCCGACGAAGCCGAGGCGACGGGGCGTCGTCCGGTGGCGCCGCAGGGCCGGATGCGTTTCGGCAACTGGGCCAACGCCTGGTATGAGCGGCAGGACTTGGCGGCGTCCACGATGCAGAACTACCGGCGCCACATCGAGGAGCACTTGCTGCCGACCTTCGAGGATCGGGAGTTGGGCTCGATCTCGTCCGCTGACGTCGACACGTGGGCGAAGAGCGAGCGGGCCGCCGGCTACGCGGAAGCCAGCGTGAAGACCTGGCGGGGCACGCTGCACCTGCTTCTCGCCGATGCCGTCGACGAGGGGCTGATCCCGTCCAATCCGGCTACCAAGCGGAGGGGGAGGGGCAAGCGGGCGGGGCGGTCGCGGAGTCGCGGACCGGAGAAGGCGATCACGACCGCCCTCGGGGTCCTGCTGATTGCTGAGCGGGCGGCGCTGCTGTCCGGGCGCGATGACGAGTTCACCGCGCTCGTCACGCTCGGCTTCACCGGTATGCGGTGGGGCGAGCTTGTCGGCCTGGAGGCCGAGTACGTGCGGCCGGCGGAGGTCCGGATCGAGTGGCAGCTGTACGAACTGGACTCGGGGGAGATGCACCGCTGCCCGCCGAAGGACGACTCGCGGCGGACGGTGATCGTGCCGTCCTGGCTGGCCGGGCTGCTCCGTGCTCAGACGGCGCGGTCATGTAGTTGCCACGGCCGGGCCTACGTGTTCAGCGGGCACCGAGCGGCGAATGGAGCCGCTCGGCAACTGGGACCGAAGCTCGTTGACGTGGCGCGCCGGGCCGGGGTGTCGACCGGCACTGTTTCGGCAGTGCTGAACGAGCGGGACAGCGTAGCGGCGGCGACCAGGGAGAAAGTGGTCAGGGCCATCGCCGATCTCGGCTACGTCCGCGGGGCAACCACAACAACACTGGCGGCACATTGGCGGCGGACCGGGTTCGCGACCTGGCTGTTCCAGCCCGCGGCGACGGGCCGGTATCCGGGGAAGGAGCCCCGCCCGGTGCCGATCCTCGGCGAGCCATGGCCCGGCGTCCCGGTACGGGGTCGTAATGCCGCCGGTCGGTCTGACACCTGCTGGGTGCCTATCGCGCCCGGTTTGACGCCGCACGGGCTCCGGCACACGTACAAGACGCTGATGATCGAGTTGGGTACGCCACCGGTGCTGATGGACGAACAGCTCGGCCACCTGGACGGCTCCGTGCAGGCGCGGTACTCCCACACCACCCCGGAGATGCGCGAGCGGCTCAGGGACGGCCTGACCGACCTTTGGACGGCGGCGCTGGAGGTTCGGCGGGAGATTCGGCCCGGCTCGCCGGTGCGGGTGCTCGACGACCTGCTGAGCGAAGGAGCAAGATCTTCTCCCAAATTTCTCCCAAACGGTCCTGGGAGACGACTCAGGGCCGGTCCCTCGTAGTGAGGAAACCGGCCCTGGCCTGGTGTTTCACGAAGTCGGGGTAGCCGGATTTGAACCGACGGCCTCTTCGTCCCGAACGAAGCGCGCTACCAAGCTGCGCTATACCCCGAGCGTGCCGAGTAATCGTAGCCCACGCCCGTCACACGTCCAACTCGGTATCCCCCGTGTCGGACGCCACGGTCTTCAGCTGCGGTTATACCGACTTCAGGAACTTCGTGAGGTGCTGCTCGTACGCCTGTGGGTCCAGGTTCCAGCTGCGGCAGTGACCCGCCTCACGGGTCTCCACCAGTGTTACGTGGTCGCCGGCGAGCTGGGCGAGCTCGACGGTGGGGGCGGGCGCCACGGTGCGGTCGTCGTGGTCGACGTACAGCAGGGTGGGCACGTCGAGGCGGGGCGCGAGCGAGCGGTAGTCCAGGTCGGCCGAGGTCACGCCGAGGCGGTGCTGGATCAGCTTCAGGGCCGTCCAGGTCCACACCGGCGGGACGCCCAGCTGGCGCGCGTTCATCCGCAGGGTCTCGTTCCAGTCGACGACCGGGCAGTCCAGGACCACGGCGCGCAGGAAGCCGCCGTGCTCCCAGTCGCGCAGCAGGTTGAGGATCGCGGCGCCGCCCATGGACCAGCCGGCCAGGATGATGTCGCGGGCGCCCGACGAGCGGGCGTGCTCGACCGCGGACAGCACGTCGCGCCACTCGGTGTGGCCCAGGTGGAAGCGGTGGTCGGGGGACGGGGGCGCGTCCACGTCGTTGCGGTAGGACACCACGAGTGTCCGGTGGCCGGACGCGGCGAGCGTGGGCAGGGCGCGGAGGACCTCGCCGCGCGGGGCGCCGCGGCCGTGGACCGCGATGATCCAGGTGTCGTCGGCGGGGCCGTCGGTGGGCGGGACGAGCCACGCCGGGAGCGGGCCGAGCTCCCCGTCGACGACCACCTCGTCGAAGGGGAGGCCGCGCGCGGTCCGCGGGTCCCCCTCGAAAACATAGCTCGACGTGTACCCCCTGACGCCGGCCGTCAGCGACCCGCGCGTGATCTCGGCCACCTCGCGGGTCACCGTCGCCCGGTCGACCGAGATCACCTCGCCGAGGCGGGCGTGGCCGGCGGCCCAGACGAACGACAGCGGGATCGAGCGGGCCGTGTCCGGCGTGCGGGTGAGCGTGATCCGGCGACCGGCGTGGGCGCGGACCCGCACCGGGTACACCCGCGAGCCGTTGACGTTGAGGACCTGGCCGGCGAGGAACCAGCCGGCGCCCGCGGTGCCGGTGGGCAGCAGGACCGCGAGGCCGGCCGCGCCCGCGATGCCCGCGTAGGCGGCGAGCCGGGGCCAGTTGCGCGCCGCGGGGAGGGTGGCGCGGCCCGCCGTCGCCGGCAGCGACTGGGTCTGGGTGGTCATCGCGGGATGAGGGTCAGGATCGACGCCTCCGGCGGGCAGGCGAAGCGGATCGGCGCGGTCGGATGCGTGCCGAGGCCGGCCGAGACGTGCAGATACGACTCCGAGTAGGGCCAGCGGTGCAGGCCCTTGGCCATGCTGCGGTCCAGGCCGCAGTTGGTGATCAGGGCGCCGTAGAACGGCACGGCGACCTGCCCGCCGTGGGTGTGCCCGGCCAGCAGCAGGTCGAAGCCGTCGTCGGCCATGCGGTCGAGGACGCGCGGCTCCGGCGAGTGCGTCAGGCCGATGCGCACGTCGACGTCGGGTGAGGCCGCGCCGGCGACGGCGTCGTAATCGTCGCGGTTGATGTGCGGGTCGTCGACGCCGACGAGCTCGACCGTGCGCCCGCCCGCCTTGAGCGTGGTGCGCGCGTTGTTGAGGTCGGCCCAGCCGGAGCCGGTGAGCAGGTCGCGGAGCTCCTCGGCGGGCAGCACGGCGCCCTGGACATACGGCTTGTTCTTGCCGAAGTACCCCAGCGGGTTCTTGAACACGGGGCCGCGGTAGTCGTTGGAGCCGAAGACGAACGCGCCCGGCCGGTCCAGCAGCGGGGTGAGCGCGCGCACGACAGCGGGGACGGCGTCGACGTGGGCCATGTTGTCGCCGGTGACGATGACCAGGTCCGGGTCGGTGCCGGCCAGCTCGGCGACCCAGCGCTGCTTGCGGTGCTGGCCCGGGGTCATGTGCAGGTCGCTGATGTGCAGCACCCGCAGCGGCTCCGCGTCGGGGTCGAGCACCGGCACGTCGAAGCGGCGCAGGGTGAACATGTTGCGCTCGACGAGCGAGGCGTAGGCAAAGGTGGCGGTGCCGGCGGCGACGGTGCCGGCCGCGAGTCGCAGAACGGTCTTCGAGCGCATTCACTCAGCCTACCGGCGGTTCTACAACACGATATGGGCAGGTTTTACAACGTAATATGAGCAAGATCGGGCGGATAGACTTTTCTCATGTTGAAGGCACGCCTGGAGTCCGACCTGCGCGACGCCATGAAGGCTCGGGACGAGCTGGTGACGTCGACCCTGCGGATGGCGATCGCCGCGGTGCGCAACGCGGAGGTCGCCGGGAAGGCCGCCCGTGAGCTCTCCGACGACGAGGTCCTGTCGGTGCTCACCAAGGAGGCGAAGAAGCGGCGCGAGGCCGCCGAGGCGTTCGCCGGCGCGGGCCGGGAGGCCCAGGCGGCGAAGGAGCGCGCCGAGGAGGAGGTCATCGCGGGATACCTCCCGAAGCAGCTCTCCGACGAGGAGCTGGCCGGCATCGTGCGCGAGGCACTCGCGGCCGGCGGGTTCAGCGGCCCGGGCAGCATGGGCCCGGCGATGAAGGCCGCACAGGTCGCCGTCGCCGGCCGCGCCGAGGGCGGCCGGGTCGCCGCGATCGTCAAGGCGCAGCTCGTGTCCGGCTGACGCATTCCCGGCAACGCGACGGCGGGCGTCCCTTCCGGGTACGCCCGCCGTTTTTCATGCCCTCGGGGGACTACTCAGCACACCCACGGGATGGGGCAGCTGCCCGGATCCACGCCGTTGCCGGTGTTCGGGACGTCGCCGTTGGGGTTGCTGTTGTTCCAGCCGTTGTTGTTGTTGCCGATGTTCGGCGGGGCCTGCGCCCCCGGGCCCTTGCTCACGACGAGCGCGACCGGGCCGCCCTTGACCGTCGCCCCGGCCGGCTCGGTGCGGTCGACGGTGCCGGGCGGGCACTGCGAGGCGACCTGGGCGCCCGCGACCGAGACCGCGAAGCCCGCGTTCTTGACCTTCGCCCGCGCCTGGTCGACCGAGAGGCACTTGACCGACGGGATGTCGACCAGCTTGCCCTGCTGCTTGTCCTTCGTCGGGGCGATGAACTTCACCTCGGGCTGGCCGGCGAGGCCGTCGCGCAGCGTGGCCAGCGCGGCGTAGTTGACCGGCGGGTGCTTCATGTCCTTGTTGGTCTCGGGCCAGTCCGGGTCGGTGAGGAAGCCGGAGACCGCGAGCTGTTTGGTCATGACGGTGAAGGTGGCGCTCTTCTCCGAGTCCGTGGTGCCGGTCTTGCCGGCGATCTGGCGCTTCACGAAGTCCTTCGCGCCGCCGGCGGTGGCGCCGGCGCACTTGCCGTTGGCGGACTGGTCGCCGACCGGGCAGCGGGCCATGTCGACGGCCGCGCGGGCGACCTCGACGTCGACGGCCTGCTTGCACTTCGGGTCGAGCCCCTCGACCTTCTTGCCGCTGTTGTCGTGGACCTCGAGGATCGGGGTCGGCTCGCAGTAGACGCCGTCGGCGGCCAGGGTGCCGTAGGCGTTGGCCAGCTGCAGCGGGGTCGTCGCCGAGACGCCCAGGGTGAAGGCGCCCCACTGCTTTGGGCTGGCCGCGTACTGCGCGTCCTGGGGCGCGTTGAACTGGATGCCGAGCCGCTTGGCCACGTCGACGACGTGGTCGACGCCGACCATCTGCTCCAGCGGCACGAAGTACGTGTTGATGGAGCTGCCGAAGCCGGTCCACATGTTGTACGGGCCGGACTGGCCGCCGGAGTTCTTCGGGCAGTAGTGCGGGCCGTTGCAGGCCGCCGGGCTCTTCGGGTCGATCACGAAGTTCGACACGAACTGCTTCTCGGTCTGGATCGTCGTCGCGAGCGGGTAACCGGACTCCAGGGCCGCGACCGCGGTGAACATCTTGAACGCCGAGCCGGCCTGGTAGCCGGGGATGTCCGTGTCGCCGGTGATGACCGGCACCGTCGTGTTGGGCCAGTTGCCCTTCTGACTCTTCTTGTCCGGGTTGGTGTTCTGCCCGTTGTGGCTCTGGTCGTTGCTGAAGTTGCGGTTGGTGGCCAGGGCCATCACGCGCCCGGTGCCGGGCTGGACCGCCGCGAGCATCAACGCGTTGGACTGGCCCATCTTGACCTGCTGGTCCTTGGAGACGTACGGCTGTTCCTGGGCGTACTTGAACGCCGCCGCCTGGGTCTGCAGGTCCAGCGAGGAGATGACGCTGTAGCCGCCCGCCCGCAGCCGGTTGGCGCGCTGGTACTGGTCCTCGCCGAAGACCTTCTGGTCCAGCCACCAGCGGCGCAGGTAGTCACAGTAGAAGCCGGCGCCCAGCTCCGGGCGCTGCACCGACTCGCAGCCCTCGGGGGTGCGCTTGCCGACGACGGTGAGCTTCTCCTTGCCGGCGGCGTCGGCCGTGGCCTTGTCGATGTAGCCCATCGAGACCATCTGGTTGAGCACGTACTTCTGCCGGTCCAGCGCCCGCGGCAGGCCTTCGGCCGTCGCCGGGTCGTTGGTGCCGGGCGCCTTCACCAGGCCGGCGATGAGCGCGGCCTCGGGCAGCGTCAGGTCCTTGGGGTCCTTCTCGAAGTACACGTGCGCGGCCGCGAAGACGCCGTAGGCGCCGTGGCCGAAGGGCGCGATGTTGAGATACCGCTCGAGGATCTCCTTCTTGGAGAGCTTCTTCTCGAGGTCGATCGCGTATTTCATCTCGCGCAGCTTGCGCGTGGGCGTCTTGTCGGTGGCGTCCACGACCTCCTGCGGCGTCCTCGCCGAGTAGGCGATCGCCTGGCGCACGTATTGCATCGTCAGCGTCGAGGCGCCCTGCTCGGTCGTGCCGCCGGCGTTCTGGTTGGCCACGAACGCGCGGGCCACGCCCTTCACGTCGACGCCGCGGTGCTCGTAGAACCGGTTGTCCTCGGCCGCGACCATCGCCTGCTGCATGACCTGGGACACGTCGTCGATGTGGACGTCACGGCGATTCTCGTCGTACATCATCGCCAGCACCGTCTTGCGGTCCGAGGCGAAGACGTAGGAGATCTGCGGCGACGGGAGCACGTCGATGTCGGTCGGCAGATTTTCGAACGTGTCGGATCCGGCCTTGGCGGCCAGTCCCGACATCGCGACCGCAGGGAACGCGGCCGCAGCGACCACCAGCCCTGCCAAGAGCCCGCACAGCAGCAATGAAGCCGCGTTGGGCAGCAGGCCGTGCTCGCGTTTGCGCATCCAGGTCACCGCCTCAGACTACGTGACGACGTCATATGGCCGCGTCCAGATGGACGCGTCCTCGTTGTCCTAGACGCGTGACACCGAGCGTGAGGTTGACCCAATTCCGATTCTGCGGCACGCAGCACGGGGGGCGTCGGCATTTTGGGCAAATCGCACCCGGGAGTGACGCATCGGTAGCCCGGATCGCCCCTTTGGTGGATCCCAAAAGGGCGGTTAACCTGGTGCAACGACGTTGCGTAACTGGACGACTACAGAGCATGATGTTCCGGAAAGCTCCTCTCGGGGTTCCCGTGGCCGGGGACCCTGCCGTCGTGCCGGAAAAACTGGCGAACTGCACCCGAATGCCATGGGGGGACGTGGTTTGGGCGCTTTTCACCGGGGCAAGACCGGCGGATGGACCCGGGGGGAGTCCAAGGGGGGAAGAGGAAATATGAGCATGGTCGTCGACTGGCCCAGCATCGCCGCGTGTCGCAATGGCGACCCGGACGCTTTGTTCGTCCAGGGTGCCGAGCAGAACGTGGCGAAGCGGATCTGCCGCAGCTGCCCTGTGCGGTACGAGTGCCTGGCGGACGCCCTCGACAACCGGATCGAGTTCGGTGTGTGGGGCGGCATGACCGAGCGCGAGCGCCGTGCGTTGCTGCGCCGTCACCCGCAGGTGCCCAGCTGGCGCAGGATGTTCGAAGCGGCCATGGACCGCAACGATAAGGACACCAAGGAGCTGGTTCCGACCGGCTGAGCCGATATCGCGCTACGCGAAGGTCGCACCGATCGCGCGCAGCCCGTCGAGGTCATGGACATCGGCGGGCTGCGCCGGGATGCGTACGACCGGCACGCCCGGATAGGCGCGCAGGAACCGGCCGGACACCGCTGCCTGCCGCTCGTGCTGGTCCGCCAGTTCGGCGTGCACCCGCAGGACGTCCGCCGTGGCCGGGTGACCGCCGACCTCGTCCAGGCGGGCTGCAGCCGCGCGGGCGTCGTCCGCCGACAGCTGCGGGGCCGCGACCGGCACCACCCGGTTGAGCACCAGGCCGGCCAGGGGCATCCGGTCCGCCGCGAGCCGCCCGGCGAAGTAGACCGCCTCGCGCACCGCGTCCGGCTCGGGCGCCGCCACGACCAGGAACGCCGTCTCGGGGGCCTGCAGCACGCGATACGTCTGCTCGGCCCGCTCGCGGAAACCGCCGAACATCGAGTCCAGCGCGCCCACGAAGCCCGACAGGTCGGTGAGCAGCTGCGCGCCCAAAATCTTCGTCACGGTCCGGCTGAACAGCCCGAACGAGGCCGAGACCAGGTTGAACACGCTGCGGCCGCCGGCCCGGGCGGGCGCGAGCAGCAGGCGCAGCATGCGCCCGTCGAGGAACCGCGACAGCCGGGCCGGTGCGTCGAGGAAGTCCAGCGCCGAGCGCGACGGCGGGGTGTCGACGATGATCAGGTCCCACTCGTCGCGGGCGCGCAGCTGGCCCAGCTTCTCCATCGCCATGTACTCCTGCGTGCCCGAGAACGTCGAGCTCATGGCCTGGTAGAAGGGGTTGGCGAAGATCTCCTCGGCCTTCTTCGGGTCGGTGTGGGCGAGCACGACCTCGTCGAAGGTCCGCTTCATGTCCAGCATCATCGCCTGCAGCTCGGCCGCGTCCGGCTGCAGGCCCTTGACCTGCCGGGGCGTGTTGTCCAGCTCGGTCAGGCCGAGTGCCTGGGCCAGCCGCCGCGCGGGGTCGATGGTCAGCACGACCGTGCGCCGGCCGTGCTCCTCCGCGGCCCGCAGCGCCAGCGCCGCGGCCGTTGTCGTCTTCCCGACTCCGCCGGAGCCGCAGCACACCACGATCCGGATCGCGCCGTCGGCGAGGATCGCATCGAGCTCCAGATCGGGCGACCGGGGCGTCTCGGCATTGGGAGGCACTCTGCGAGCGTATCCGCTGCGAGCACCGCTAAGCAGACGTGAGGAGCAGATCGCCGAGGGAGTCGAGTGAGGCCGCGGTCACGCCGTCGGGCACTACGGGCAGCTCGACCACCGGCCGGCCGAGGCCGAGCAGCTCGGCCCGCAGGGAGGCCTCCGCGGCGACCTTGGTCTGGTAGGCCCGGCCCTCGCCGACGAGCCCGCCGAGCAGCTCCTTGTCGGCGCCCAGCCCGGCCGCGGCCAGCCCCCGGCGCAGGTCGGCCCGGGTGAGCTTGGCGTCGGCCAGCACCGGCGGGCGGGTGGCGTTGACGATCACGGTCCCGATCGGGATGCCCAGCCGGGTCAGCTCCTCGATCGCGTCCGCCGTCTCCTGGACCGGCATCTCCTCCAGGAGGGTGACGACGTGCACAGCGGTCATCGGCGAGCGCAGGATCGCCGCGACGCCCTCGCTCTGGGTCTTGATCGGCCCGACCTTCGCCAGCCGCGCCGTCTCGGCCGTCACGTTGAGGAACCGGCCGATCCGCCCGGTCGGCGGCGCGTCCAGCACGACGGCGTCGTAGACCCGCCGCCCGTCGGCCGTGCGGGTGACCGCTTCCTTGATCTTGCCGGTGAGCAGCACGTCGCGCAGGCCCGGGGCGATCGTGGTGGCGAAGTCGACCGCGCCGACCTTGCGCAGCGCCCGACCGGCCACACCCAGGCGGTAGAACATCTCGAGGTACTCCAGCAGCGCCTCTTCCACGTCGACCGCCAGCGCCCGCATCTCGCCGCCGCCCCTGGCCGTGGCGATGCGCAGCTCCTGGTAGGGCAGCGGGTCGCGGTCGAACAGCTGGGCGATGCCCTGCCGGGCCTCGACCTCGATCAGCAGCGTCCGCTTGCCGTCGCGGGCCAGGGCGAGCGCCAGCGCCGCGGCCACGGTGGTCTTGCCCGTGCCGCCCTTGCCGGTGACCACATGCAGACGGGCGGGCCAGCCGTAGCCGCCCCGCCCGTCCGAAGAATCGCGTGCCGTCACGCCTTCGACGCTACATGGTCGAGCGCCGGCAGTGCTTCTGGTGAACGGCCCCTCCGCATCGCTGCGGACCGTTCACGCGGCAGTGACCTCGCACACCCACCAGCCCTTGGAGTGCGTGGCGATGTACTTGTACTTCGACTCGGCGACCTTCTCGTCACTCGTGATCACCTTCACCGACACCGCGAGCGTCGCCTCGTCCTTGCTCTGCTTCTCCACCGCCGGGGTCGGCCACGTGTACGTGGGGCTGCTGAGCCCCGAGTCGTACTTGCGGATCTCGTCCACCCGCGCGGCCAGCTTGTCCTTGTTACGAGACGAGGAGCACACGTACTTGAGCGCGTCGTCGGCGCTCTTGTTCTTGTACACCGCGGTCAGGAAGCTGTTGACCGCCTCGACCGCCGTCGGCGCGCCGGTGCCCTGGTTGTTCTGCACGACGAAATATGCTGCCGCGCCGCCACCGCCGCACAGCACGACGACAACGGCCAGCACGATCAGGGTGATCGTCAGGCCGCGCTTCTTCTTCTCCGGGCCCTGCGGCGGATAGACCGGGTAGCCCTGCGCCGGCGGCCCGGAGAACGGTGGCGCCATGCCCGGCTGCGGGATCGGCCCGGTGGGCGGCATCGGCCCCGTCGGGAACTGCCCGGTGGGCGGCGGGAACTGCCCCGTGGGCTGCCCGAACGCGCCTGTCGGGGGGATCTGCCCGGTCGGCGGCGCATACGGCTGGGCGTAGGGCTGGCCGGAGGTCGGCGGGGCCGAGGTCGGCAGGGGCGCATACGGGTCCGGCTGCACCGCGAACGGGTCGTGCACCGCCGGTGGGGGCGGCGGCCAGCCCGGCTGACCCGGCTGACCCGCAGGCTGGCCCGGATACTCCGGCTGGCCCGGGTATTGGGGCGGTTGCGTCATTTTTCCCACCTTTGTGCGACACACGCGACGGCGGCCCTCACAGTAGCGGCCCGAGGCCAGCCGTGGGGGGCTCGATATCAGGCTGTGCCCGACGGAGCCGGATCGCGCGGCGTTACTGTCCCCACATGCAGAAATGGGAGTACCTGACCGCGCCGCTGCTGGTCCACAACACCAAGATGATCCTCGACAACTTCGGCGAGGAGGGCTGGGAGCTGGTGGCCATCGTGCCCGGCCCCAACCCGGAGAACCTCGTCGCCTACTTCAAGCGTCCGAAGGCCGGGTGAACATGGACGGCGACGTCTACGCCCGGCTCGCGCAGCTGGGGATATCCGTTCCGCCAGTCGTACCCCCTGTCGCCGCCTACGTCCCCGCGGTGCAGACCGGCGGCCATGTGTACGTCTCGGGGCAGCTGCCGATGGTCGAGGGCTCCCTGGCGGCCACCGGGCTCGTGGGCGCGGAGGTCTCGCCCGAGCAGGCCAAGGACCTGGCCCGGATCTGCGGGATCAACGTGCTCGCGGCCGTGGAGAACCTGGTCGGGCTGGGCCGGGTGGTCAAGGTCGTGAAGATCGTCGGGTTCGTGGCCTCGGCGGCCGGGTTCACCGGGCAGCCCGGCGTCGTCAACGGGGCCTCCGAGCTGTTGGGCGAGGTGTTCGGGGAGGCCGGGAAGCACGCGCGCAGCGCGGTGGGCGTCTCGGCGCTGCCGCTGAACGCGCCGGTCGAGGTCGAGGCGATCCTCGAGGTCGCCTGATCCGGCGGCGCGCTCTCGCGGCTGCACCCGGATGGTCACCGAAATGTCCGGCGACTCCGTCGCCGGACATTTCGCCTTTATCATCATTTTTCGCGCCCACCCTGGGTCGCCGGCTGACAATCCGCAGGTCGGAAGCCTGCACAGCGCGAAAGCGACACGTCGCCCAACCGCACCTTCCTCGGCGAACGCTGCCGGCGCATCGTCTGGCAAGCCCCGACTACCACACCACCCAGGTCGGCACCGGCCGCAAGATCCGCAACCTGGGTACGCCAACCCTGAAGCCCTCGGCCGCACCGTCACCCTGCAACCCGCCGCGGGCGCTCACGCGCCGCGACTGATCGGCACGCGGACCGTAAGGCCGGGTGGGCTCGCTGTGATCATTTGGCAACGCGGGCCGTGCAAGGGCCGTGGCGGGGCGTGACAAGGGGGCTGATCAGGGCCGGAAACCGACCATACCGGGCGTCCCACTGGCCGGTCGGGTGACGTGTCGGGCGAAGCGGCCCGCCGTACGATTCGTTCGTGGTAAGCCACGTCACCACCCCTGCCGCCGAGGTGCTCGCCGCGTTGCCCGCCTGGGTGACGCTCGTCCGCGCGCCCAATCCGGGGCCGATGACGCTGGAGGGCACCAACACCTGGCTGCTGCGCGCGCCGGGTGGCGGCAGCATCGTCGTCGACCCGGGGCCGCTCGACGAGGGGCACCTGCGCGCGGTCGCCGCCCACGCGCCCGTCGCCGCGATCGTGCTCACCCACGGCCACATCGACCACACGGAGGGCGTGCGGCGCCTGGCCGAGCTGACCGGCGCCCCGGTGCACAACCCGCCCGTGCTCGACGGGCTCGAGGCCGGCGGGGTCACGGTCGAGCCGCTGCCCACGCCCGGGCACACCAAGGACTCCGTGTGCTTCCTCGTGCGGCACCGCGGCGAGGAGATCGTGCTGACGGGCGACACGATCCTCGGGCGCGGGACCACCATCGTGGCCTGGCCCGACGGCGACCTCGGCGACTACCTGGACAGCCTCGGGCGCCTCGCCGCGCTCGACGGGCGCCCGGCGCTGCCCGGTCACGGGCCGGCGTTGACCGACACCAGCGTCGCCGCGCGCTTCTACCGGCAGCACCGCGAGGCGCGGCTGGAGCAGGTGCGGGCGGCGGTCGCGGCGGGGGCGGGCGACGCGCCCGAGGTCGTGGCGCGGGTCTACGCCGACGTCGATCGCGCGCTGTGGCCGGCGGCCGAGCTCAGCGTGCGCGCGCAGCTAGATTTTCTGCGACGGGAATCACACCCACCCGTTGATGGGTTGAGTGCAACGTGACGTGTTCGGTGTGCGGGACTGTGGCCGTTCCCGGTGCGCGGTTCTGCCACCACTGCGGTTCCGCGCTGCCGGCCGCGGCCACCTTGCCGGCAGCCGAGCGGCGCATCGTCACCGTGCTCTTCGGTGACCTCTCGGACTTCACCGCCTGGTCGGAGGATCTCGACCCGGAGCGGGTCGGAGCCGTCACCGACCGGGTTCTCGCCGCGCTGGCCGGTGCCGTCAAGACGTTCGGCGGGCACGTCGACAAGCTCACCGGCGACGGGATCATGGCCGTGTTCGGCGCGCCGGTCGCGCACGAGGACGACGCCGAGCGGGCCGTGCGCGCCGCGCTGTCGATGCAGCGGGCGGTGCGGCGCGTGCTGGACGACGAGCGCGGCGGCGGCGCCCCGCTGGGCCTGCGCATCGGCCTCAACACCGGGCCGGTGGTCGCGGGTGTGCAGGCCGGCATCGAATACACGGTCATCGGCGACACCGTCAACACCGCCGCCCGGCTCGCCGACGCGGCCGCGATCGGCGCGGTGTACGCGGGAGATCGCACCTCCTCGTCCACCCGCCGCCTCGCCTCCTGGCGCGCGCTGCGCCCGCTGCGGCTGAAGGGCAAGCGGGAGCCGGTCGACGCGTTCGAGCTGCTCGGCCTGCTCGACGCCCCGGGCACCCGCTCCGGCCTCGGCGACGAGGCACCGTTCGTGGGGCGGGAGCCGGAGCTGGGCCGGGTCTCCGGGCGCCTCGCGGAGATCGCCGACCGCCAGGAGTCGCGGGTCCTGGTGCTCACCGGCGAGGCGGGCCTGGGCAAGACGCGGCTCGCCGGCGAGATCGAGCGCTTCGCCGCGGGTTACCTGGGCGGCGCGGGATACACCCCCTCGGTGGGCTTCGCCCCCGGCGGCGGCGCCCGCGTGCTGTCGGTGCACTGCGCAGCGTTCGGCGAGCGGCGGCGCCTGGCCCCGCTGGCCGACCTGGTGCGGGTCGCGATCGGCCTGCCGCCCGACGCCGTGCTGACCCGCGAGGCGGTCGAGGAGCGACTGCGCCGTCTCGCGCAGCGCCTGGCCCGAGCCGCGCGCGGGCGCCCGGAGCCGCCG
This sequence comes from Dactylosporangium sp. CA-233914, assembly GCF_050942935.1. Lineage (NCBI taxonomy): Bacteria > Bacillati > Actinomycetota > Actinomycetes > Micromonosporales > Micromonosporaceae > Dactylosporangium > Dactylosporangium sp. CA-233914. Next base: position 842,109 of record NZ_CP192030.1, read on the forward strand.
CGGTTCGCCAGCGACCTGCTGCTGAGCCTGATCGGCTACACCGAGGCGGTCGGCGACACCGCCTGGGTCGCGCCCGGGGCCAAGGCCGACGAGCTGGACCTGGACGCCGTGCCGAACGCGGTCGCGGAGCTGCTGTCGGGCCTGGCCGCCGAGACGCCGCTGGTGGTGATCGTCGACGACCTGCACGACGCGACGCCGGAGACGCTGGACGCGCTCGGGGCCACCATCGAGCGGCTCGCCGGCCCGGTGCTCATCGTGCTGCTGGGCCGCCCAGAGCTGGTGCGCTCCGCCGGCGTGCTGACGCGGATCGCGGACGCGGAGGTCGTACCAATTCCGCCGCTGCGGGGTGCGGACGCGGCACGGCTGCTCTCGGCGTATCTCGGCGGCGGGCGCCTCGCCCCGCCCGACGAGGACCGGCTGCTGGCGACCGCCCAGGGCAACCCGTTCTACCTCGCCGAGCTCGTCACGCTGCTGCAGGAGCGGGGCGCGCTGACCACCGTCGCCGGCACCGACCCACCCGGCTGGCGGCTCGCGCCCGGCTCCCTTGGCGGCCGGTTGCTCTCCCGCGACCTCGCCGCCGTGCTCGCCGCGCGCATCGACGCGCTGCCCGTCGACACCCGGGCCGTGCTACGCGACGCGGCGGTCATCGGCGACACGGTGCCGGCCCGCGCGCTCGAGGCCCTGCGCTTCAACCCGCCCGGCCAGCCGCCCCGGCCCGCGGTCGTCGCCGCGGTCGAGCTCGAGCGCGCCGTCGAGGAGCTGCTGCAGCGCCGCATGCTGCGCCGCGGCCGGGGCGGGTTCGCCTTCGCCACGCCGCTGCTGCGCGAGGCGGCGTACGCCGGCATCGGCAAGGCCGACCTCGCCGAGCGGCACGCGGCCCTGTCGCGCTGGGCCGCGGCGGCGGTCGCCGCGTTCCTGACCGGGGGCGGCACCGGCAACGTCGCCGGCCTCAACATGTCGCTCGGCGCCGCCGACGCGTTCATCGCCGAGCACGCCGAGCGGGCCAGCCGGCTCGCCGACGTCGTCGGCCTGCGGCCGGACTCGCTCGCGCGCTCCGCCGCGCCGCTGGGCGTGCAGGCGCTCGGCCGCGCCGCCGGACCGCGCTGTCCGGCGGGGAGCCGGCCCAGGCCGCCCAGGCCGCCGATCGCGCGGCGGCGCTCGGGGGCGGCACGCTGCCCGCGGCCGACCGGCTGGTGCACGCGCGGGCGCTGCTGCAGCTGGGGCGGGCGTCGGAGGCGCTGGGATACGCCGAAAAGGTCACGGCCAACGCCGGCGACGAGGCGTCGGTGCGGGTCGGCGCGCTGCTCGTGGCCGGGCGCGCCTATCGGGCGATGGGCGACCACCGCCGCAGCTACGCCACGCTGACCGAGGCTCTGGAGGCGGCGACCGCGGCCCACCTGACGTATGAGCGCGGCGACGCCATGCGCCGCCTCGGTATGGCCGACTTCCTGGAGGGGCGCCTGGCCGAGGCCGGCGGCCGCTTCGCCGAGTCGTTCCAGATCGCCGTCACCGCCGGTGACCGGCGCGCCCAGGCATGGTCGCTGCAGCACCTGGCCTGGGTCACGACCACCCGGGGCGACTTCGCCGGCGCCGACGCGGCGCTCGGGCGGGCCGCCCGCCGCTTCGCCGAGCTCGGCGACCCGGTCGGGCGGGCCTGGCTGCGCGGCACCACGGCGTTCGTGCGGCTGCTCGCCGGGCGGCTCGGTGAGGCCCGGCGACTGGCCAAGGCGTTCCTGCCCTTCGGCGAGCGGGTCGGCGACGCGTGGGCTGTGGGCACCCTGCGCGCGGTCGAGGCGTTCGCGGCGGCCGAGAGCGGCGACCTGGCCGAGGCCGACCGGGAGGCCCGCCGCGCCTACCGCGAGTTCGCCGCGGCCGGCGACGACTGGGGCCGCGGCCTGGCGCTGGTCGTGCGTGGCGTGGTCGCGCGCGAGCTTTCGGAGCCGGCGCACGCGTACGATCTGCTCTCCGACGCCACCGAGTGGGGCGAGAAGACCGGGCACCCGCTGCTGCTGGGCATGTCGCGCACGATGCGCGGGTTCGTGAGCCTCGACCGGGGCGACCCCGTCGCCGCCGAGGCCGACGCCCGCGCGGTGCTGCAGGTTGTCGAGACCCACGACGTGCTCGAGCCCGCAACGGTGGGCCCGCGCGTGCTGTTCGGCCTGGCCCGCCTCGCGCAGGGCGACCTGCCGGCGGCGCTTTCGACGCTGAGCTGCGTCGCCGCCGAACGCCCCGGCCCGTCCGTGATCTTCTCCCGCCGGCAGGCGGTGGCCGCCTACGCCGCGGCACTGCTGGTCGCCGGGCGCAACGCCGAGGCGCTGGACTGGGCCAGGCAGGCGCAGGGCGCTCCGGGCGAGGACGTTCGCGGTCGCGATTATGCCGCAGCAGTACTGCGTGAGGCCCTCGAAGCCAACCGAGAGTGCGCGAGCGACTCCGTTGCGGTGGTCGCCGAGTCCTGAAGTTCGGCTGTGGCCGATGCGTGACGGAGAACTGTCGTACCCCTGTCGTACGGTCTTACCGTGACTGAATCGGCTCCTCTCCCTACGGTTCCCGGCCTGACTGGGTTCTCGGTGCTGGCTCGCGGCGGTTACGCCACCGTCTACCGGGCCGAGCAGGAGTCGGTCGGCCGCGACGTCGCCGTCAAGGTCGAGAACCGCACCCTGGAGACCGAGCGCGACCGCCGCCGCTTCCTGCGCGAGGCTCGCGCCGCCGGCCGCATGTCCAGCCACCCGCACGTCGTCGACCTCTTCGACGCCGGCGTCACCGGCGACGGCCACCCCTATCTGGTCATGGAGCTCTGCGACGGGTCCTATGCGGAGCGCATGCGCACCGCACCGCTGACCGCCGCCGAGGTCCGCGAGGTCGGCTTCAAGATCGCCGATGCGCTCGCGGACGCCCACTCCCTGGGCGTCCTGCACCGCGACGTCAAGCCCGCCAACATCCTCTACTCCCGCTTCGGCGAGCCCGCCCTGGCCGACTTCGGCCTGGCCATCCTCGCCGAGTGGCGCGACGTGTCCATCACCCTCGACGTGCTCACGCCGGCCTACGCCCCGCCCGAGACCTTCCGCCACGCCCCGCCGGGCCCGGCCGCGGATGTCTACGCCCTCTGCGCGACGCTCTATGCCCTGATGCGGGGCCGCCCGCCCCGCTGGCAGGAGGGCCAGATGCCCAGCCTGCTGTCCCTGGTCGACATGTTCAACGAGCACATCCCCGACCTGCCCGGCTGCCCCGGCGAGCTGATGGCGGTCCTCCGCGCGGGCATGTCCAACGACGACTCGGCCCGCCCGACCGCCCTGCAGCTGCGCGACGCGCTGATCGCCCTGCAGCTCTCGCCCGCCCCGCCGGTGATCGTGCCGCCACTCGGCTCCCCGCCGGTCGAGCCGGTCTACCCGTCGCCGCCGCTCCCGCCTCCGCCGCCGGCCGACCGGCTGCTGGACTCCCCGTTCCTGGGCGGCGTCCCGCGCGACCCGGAGCAGACGGTGCCGCACCAGGCCGGCGCCGAAGAGCCCCCGACCAACCGCCTGTCCTCCACCGGCGCGTCCGCCCGCTCGTCCGGCGGCGGCCCATCCGGCGGCGGATCGTCCGGCGGTAGCTTGTCCGGCGGCGGCTGGGACGTCCCGTCCGGTGGCGGCCCGAGCGGTGGTCTGCCCGGTCTGGGCGGTTCGCCCGCTCCGGTCGCGCCGCCCGTGGACCCGTTCGTGCCTTCCTCCGGCCCCTCCGGCCCCGGCGCCGGTGACTTCGGGGACAGATCGGACAAGCCGTCGCTCGTGAGCCGCCGGGGTTTGTGGATCGGCGTGCTCGGCGGCCTGCTCGCGGTGGCCGCCCTGGCGAGCCTCGCCGTGGCGTACGGGTTCGGCGACGGCACCCCCGGCCCGAGCGCGTCGAAGTCCGCGATCGCCGCCCCGCCGACATCGACCTGCGGCCCGGTCGCCAGCGCCGACGCCCACTGCTCCGACACCCCGGAGTGCTTCGACGCCGACTTCGCCCCGATCGACTGTTCGGGCAAGCACTCGTGGGAGGTCTTCGCCTACGGTGACCTCCCGACCGGCAGCGACGTCACCAGCAAGAAGGACCCGGCGGTCGCCACGGTCTGCGGCCGCACCACGCTGGTCTCGGTCAACATCGCCGCCGCCAACTGGGAAATCGACGTCCTCCTGCCGACCGAGGCGGCCCAGAAGGCGGGCCCGACAACGTATCGCTGCCTGGCCGGCCGCGGCACCGACGCCATGACCGGCGACCAGCTCCACAAGGCAAGGTGACGCCCCTGGCCGGCACCGAGCGAGATCGCTTGCGGGCACCACGGCGTAACCACGGCCCCCGCGAGCCGGGGTGACCGGCACCGAGGGCGAGGGCGCCCGGTCAGCGGGGCCGGCCCGCAAGGCTGGGCGGCGGCGAGGCTGGGTGGCGAGGGCCGGGCGGCGGCGAGGCTGGGCGGCGAGGCTGGGTGGCGAGGGCCGGGTGGCGAGGGCCGGGCGGCGAGGGCCGGGCGGCAAGCTGCTGGGGCGGGCAGGGGCGTTGGTTGGGACGCCACCTCGGTGTGCCGCAGCCGCCGGGGCGGGCGGGGCACTGGAGCAGGCCACCTGGCCATGGCAAGCCGCCCGGCGCGGGTAGAGGCGCTGGTTGGCAGCCTGGCCGTGCCAGCGTTGGGCGCCACCAGATCGCCGTGATCGCACCATCCGTGGACGGTGAGCGCGGGCGCAAACCGCTCGGGCGTGGCCGGCACGGGCGGGGCGAGTAGAGCCGCTCGGGCAGGCCGGCACAGGCGGGGTTGGGCTGGTCGGCATGGGGCGGGGGCTGGGCTGGTCGGCATTGGCGGAGGTTGGCTGGTCGGCATGGGTGGGGTTGGGCTGGTCGGCACGGGGCGGGGGCTGGGCTGGCCGGCATGGGTGGCGTAGCGTGCGCTTCGGCGTGGGCGGCGCAGCGTGCGCTCCTTGATGCGGCCGGCCTCGGCGGGCCGGCGCGACGCGGGCCGGGCGTGGTGCGTCGATCCGGGTTGCTTCGCAGTGTCCGGGCAGGTGGCGATGTGTAGACCCGGGGGGAGTGACGGGCCTCGGGTTGAGGTGTCACTCCCCGGAGGGCGTTGTCAGTACGACTTTTCCTGGCCCATCAGGTGCTGGGAGACGAAGTTCAGGATCATCTCGCGGGAGACCGGCGCTATTCGGCCGGCCCTGACCGCGCCCAGTAGGGTGGCTACGCCGAACTCCGTGGTCATGCCGTTGCCGCCCAGCGACTGGATCGCCGTGTCCACCGCCAGGGCCGCGGCCTCGGCCGATGCGTACTTTGCCATGTTCGCCGCGACGCCCGCCTCCAGGTCGCGGCCCGCGTCGTACAGGGTCGCCGCCTTCGCGACCATCAGCCGCGCCAACTCTACCTGGATATGGGCGTGTGCGAGGGGGTGGGCCACGCCCTGGTGGGCGCCGATCGGGCGGCCCCACACCGCGCGGGTGGCAGTGTAGGCGGAGGCGCGCTCCAGGGCGTATCGCGCGGTGCCGCACGCCATCGCGGCGACGGTGATCCGCTCGGGGTTGAGGCCTGAGAACAATGCTGGCAGGCCCGCCTCGGGGTCCTCGCCGACGAGGGACTCGGCGGGGACGCGGACGTCGTCGAGGTACAGCATGAACTGGTTCTCGGGGCTGACGATCTGCATGTCCAGCTTTGTCGCCGTCAGGCCGGGAGCGTTGGTGGGGACCAGGAACAGGGCCGGCTTGAGCTTGCCGGTGCGCTCGTCCGAAAGGCGTGCGACCACCATGACCTTCTCGGCCTCGTCGACGCCCGAAATGTACACCTTGCGGCCGGTCAGCGAGTAGCCGCCGTCGAACGGACGGGCGACGGTGGTCAGCTTGTGGAAGTTCGAGCCGGCGTCGGGCTCGGTGATGGCGAAGCAGACCTTCAGCGTGCCGGCCGCGAAGCCGGGCAGCAGGGCCTGCCGCTGGGCGTCGGTGCCGTGCTTGGCGACGATCGTCGCGGCGATCGCGGGGGAGACGACGAGCAGCAGCAGCGGGCAGCCGGCCGCGGCCAGCTCCTCGCAGACGATCGCCAGCTCCGTGATGCCGCCGCCCCCGCCATCATAGCGCTCGGGCACGCTGACGCCGAGGTAGCCGAGCCGGGCCGCCTCCTGCCACAGCTCGTCGGAGTGCTCGCCGGCCTTGGCCTTGCGCACGAAGTACTCGTGGCCGTAGCGCCGGCCGAGCTTGGCGACCGCCTCGCGGAGGTCCTGTTGTTGAGGGGTGTAGTCGAAGTCCACGTGAACTCCAAAGGGGACTATGAGGGGGAGAGCACCGCCAGCAGTGCGCCGGACTCGACCTGCGAGCCGGCCGCGACCCGCAGGTCGCTGATGACGCCGTCGGTGGGGGCGTGCACGGGGTGCTCGAGCTTCATCGCCTCCACCGTCAGCAGCAGGTCGCCGGCCGCGACCCGCTGGCCGGGCACGACGAGAACCCGGCCGACCGCGCCCGGCAGCGGGGCGACCAGGGAACCCTCGGGCGCCTCGGCGACGGGCAGCGGATACCGCGGCAGCTCCGTCAGCGTCACCGAACCCTCGGAACTGTCCACGAAGGACACACCGTCGACCTCGTGGACCGCGAACTGCAGCCGCACGCCGCCGACGTCGAGCACGACCCGCTCGCCGGTCGCGCTGAGGATCGCGGCCGGCGGGTGGTCCGGGGCGCCGGCCGGATCGAGCGCGGCGCCGGGCAGGCCGACGTCCTCCGGGTCGATCCGGCGCACGGCCCAGGCGGCGAGGTCGTTGGCGCGGTCGAGGCGGTATCCGACCTCGATCATGCCGGTCGGCCCCTCGTACACCACCGTCTGCAGCGCGCTGGGGACGTTGCGCCAGCCGGAGGGCAGGCCGGGCAGCAGCGCGGTCTTGGCCCGCCGCGCGGCGCCCGCGAGGGCCGCGGCGAGGCAGGACAGCCGTACGGCGTCCACGGAGGACAGCAGGGGCGCGAAGACTTCCGGGTGGCGATCCAGGAAGGCGGTGTCGGTGCCGCCGGAGAGGAACGCCGAGTGCCGCAGCACCCGTACGAGCAGGTCGCGGTTGGTGGTCACGCCGTGGATGCGCGCCCGGGCCAGGGCCGCGCCGAGCATCCGGGCCGCCTCGGCGCGGGTCGGGGCCCAGGCGATGAGCTTGGCGAGCATCGGGTCGTAGTGCACGCCGACGACCGAGCCGTCCGCGACGCCCGAGTCCAGCCGCAGGCCGGGCGCGGGCAGGGGGCCGAACGTGTGGGTCGCGCCGGGAATGTCGAAGCGGTGCAGCGTGCCCGTCGAGGGCATCCAGGCGTAGGCGGGGTCCTCGGCGTACAGGCGGACCTCGATCGCGTGGCCGCGCAGCGGCGGCGGCCCGTTGAACGGCAGGGCGCCGCCCTCGGCCACGACCAGCTGCAGCCGGACCATGTCGGCGCCGACGACGCACTCGGTCACCGGGTGCTCGACCTGCAGCCGGGTGTTCATCTCCAGGAAGAAGAACTCGCCGCTGGGGGCGAGCAGGAACTCGACGGTGCCGGCGCCCACGTACGACACGGCGCGGGCGGCCGCGATCGCCGCCTGGCACAGCCTCTCGCGCAGCGGCGGGTCGACCGCCGGCGACGGGGTCTCCTCCAGGATCTTCTGGTGCCGGCGCTGGATCGAGCACTCGCGTTCGCCGAGGGGGACCACGTTGCCGTGCGAGTCGGCCATGATCTGGACCTCGATGTGGCGGGCGCGCTCGACGTACCGCTCGCAGAAGACCGTGCCGTCCCCGAACGCCGACGCCGCCTCCCGGCGCGCCGCGGCGACCGCCTCGGCGAGCGACTCGGGGTCGCGCACGATCCGCATGCCCCGCCCCCCGCCGCCGGCCGAGGCCTTGACCAGCACCGGGAAGGTGTCGACGTCCTCGGGCTCGACCGCGGTCGGCAGCATCGGCACGCCGGCGTCGGCCAGCAGAGCCTTGGCCTCCAGCTTGGAGCCCATCAGGGCGATCGCCTTCGGCGACGGCCCGACCCAGGTCAGTCCGGCGTCGATGACCGCGCGGGCGAACTCGGCGTTCTCCGACAGAAAGCCATATCCCGGGTGTACCGCGTCGGCGCCGCACTTGCGCGCCGCCGCGATGAGCAGGTCGCCGCGCAGGTACGTCGCCGTGGGCGCGTTGCCCGGCAGGTGCACGGCGTAGTCGGCCTCGGCGACGTGCGGGGAGTCGGCGTCGGCGTCGGAGTAGACGGCGACGGTCTCGACCCCCATGGCCCGGCACGTGGCGAACACCCGGCGGGCGATCTCGCCGCGGTTGGCTACCAGCAGCCTTCGAATCACTATGGCTCCCCTAATGCCGGAACACGCCGAATTGCTGCGGACCCGGTCCGGATCCGGTGCCGACCAGCGCCAGGCACATGCCCAGCACCGTCCGGGTGTCGCGTGGGTCGATCACGCCGTCGTCGTACAGGCGGCCGGAGAGAAACAGTGCCGCCGACTCCTGCTCGACCTTGTGCTCGACCATGAACCGCATGGTGCGGTCCTGCTCCTCGTCGTAGGCGTGCCCCTTGGCCTCGGACGCCTGCCGGGCCACGATCGACAGCACCCCGGCCAGCTGGGCCGGCCCCATGACCGCGGACTTGGCGTTGGGCCAGGTGAAGAGGAACCGCGGCTCGAAGGCGCGGCCGCACATGCCGTAGTTGCCGGCGCCGTAGGAGGCGCCGATGTTGATCGTCAGGTGGGGTACGCGCGAGTTCGCCACCGCGTTGATCATCAGCGCGCCGTGCTTGATGATCCCGCCCTGCTCGTACTCGCTGCCGACCATGTAGCCGGTGGTGTTCTGCAGGAAGACCAGCGGGGTGCCGGCCGCGTTGGCGAGCTGGATGAACTGGGCCGCCTTCTGCGCCTCGGCGGAGAACAGCACGCCGCGGACGTTGGCCAGCACGCCGACCCGGTGGCCGTGGATCGCGCCCCACCCCGTGCACAGCGCCGGCCCGTACGCGGGCTTGAACTCGTCGAACTCGCTGCCGTCGAGGACCCGGGCCAGGATCTCGCGCGGGTCGAACGGCACCCGCAGGTCGGCCGAGGGGATGCCGAGCAGGTCGTCTGCGTCGAACTTGGGCTCGGCACCGTAGGTGTGGGCGACAGGAAAAGCGAAGTTGCGGATGCAGTCGCGGGCCAGGCGCAGGCCGTCGCGCTCGTCCTCGGCGATGTAGTCGGCCAGGCCGGAGCGGGTGGCGTGCATCGCCGCGCCGCCGAGGGTCTCGTCGTCGACGGTCTCGCCGGTGGCCATCTTCACCAGCGGCGGCCCGGCCAGGAACACCTTGGCCCGGTCGCGCACGAAGATCGTGTAGTCGGACATGCCGGGGATGTACGCGCCGCCGGCGGTCGCGTTGCCGAACACCACCGCGACGGTGGGGATCGCCGCGGCCGACAGGCGGGTCAGGTCCCGGAACGCGGCCCCGCCCGGGATGAAGATCTCCGCCTGCTGGGGCAGGTCGGCGCCGCCCGACTCGACCAGGTTGACCAGCGGCAGCCGGTTCTCGCGGGCGATCTGCCCGGCCCGCTGGGTCTTCTTCAGCGAGAACGGGTTGACCGCGCCGCCGCGCACCGTCGGGTCGTTCGCCACGATCATGCACGGGACGCCCTCGACGATCCCGATGCCGGCGACCACGCTCGCGCCGACCGGGTAGTCGGTGCCCCAGGCCGCGACCGGGCAGATCTCCAGGAACGGCGAGTCGCGGTCCACCAGCAGCTCGATGCGCTCGCGCGGCAGCAGCTTGCCCCGCGCGTGGTGGCGCGCCACGTACTTCTCGCCCCCGCCGCCGCGCGCCTGGCGCAGCGCCGACTCCAGCTCGGTCAGCCGCTCGAGCATCGCCTGGCGATTCTCCCGATGGACGCCGGCGCGTTGGTCGAGGGTGCTCGTCAGAACCGGCATGCCTCAGACCCCCAACTGCTTCGCGATGATCTCGTTCATGATCTCCGTGGTCCCGCCGCCGATGCCCATGATCCGAGCGTCGCGGTAGTGGCGCTCGACCTCGGCGTCGCGGACGTACCCCAGGCCGCCGTGCAGTTGCACGGCCTGGTCGACGACGTGGTCGCAGGTCGCGACCGCGGTGTTCTTCGCCATCGCCACCTCCGTAACGAGCCGCTCGCCGCTTGCGACACGGACGGCGACGTGGCGGACGTACGTGCGGGCCACGTCGACCTGCCGCGCCATCTCCGCGAGCCGGTGCCGGACCACCTGCCGGCTCGCGAGCGGGCGGCCGAACGTGTGCCGGTCGCGCACCCAGGCGAGCGTGAGGTCCAGGCAGCGCTGGGCGGTGGCGTACGCCTGTACCGAAAGCGAGATCCGCTCGGTCGCGAAGTGCGTCATGAGCTCGCCGAACCCGCCCACGACGTGATCCTTGGGCACCCGCACGCCGGTGAAGGCGAGCTCCGCGGTGTCCGAGCAGTGCCAGCCCATCTTTTCCAGCCTCCGGGTGACGGTGAAGCCGCCGCCGACCACCAGGAGGCGGAAACCCGCCTCGGTCCGCACGGCGGTGGTGGCGAAGTCGGCGCGGGCGCCGCTGGTGATGTACGTCTTGGCGCCGTCGACCACGTACTCGTCGCCGTCGCTCACGGCCCGCGTGCGCACCCCGGCCACGTCGGAGCCGCCGTCCGGCTCGGTCACCGCCAGGCAGCCGATCAGCTCGCCCCGCAGCGTGGGGCGGACGAACCGCTCGATGAGCGCGGGCTTGCCGGACGCGACGATGTGCGGGAGCGCGATGCCGTGCGTGTACAGCGCCGCGACCAGCCCCGACGAGCCGCCGGCCCGGATCAGCTCCTCGGTGACGGTCACGGTGTCGAGCAGGTCGCCGCCGCTGCCGCCGACCTCCTCCGGGAAGCCGATGCCGAGCAGGCCGATCTCGGCGGCCCTGCGGTGCAGGTCGCGGGGCACCTCGCCGGCGTTCTCCCAGTCGTCGAGGTGGGGCCGCACCTCCCTGGTGACGAACGCGCGGGTCAGCTCGCGCAGGCGGCGGCGCTCCTCGGTCTCGAACGGGTCACTCATGCCGGCAGCTCTACGATCCGCGAGCGCAGCCACTCGCCCAGCGCCTTGCCCTGCGGGTCGAAGCGGGTGCCGGCCGCGACGCCCTCGCCGAGGATGCCGCGCACCACGAAGTTCACGGCCTTCAGGTTCGGCAGGTCATACCGCTCGACGGCCAGCTGCGCGGTTTCGGGCAGGAGCTCCTTGAGGCGCCCGACGGTGAGGTTCGCGCGCAGCCATGCGTAGGCCTCGTCGGAGCGGGCCCAGACCCCGATGTTCGCGTCGCCGCCCTTGTCGCCCGAGCGCGCTCCGAACAGGTCGCCCAAAGGCCGGCGTATCGTATTTTGAGGGACGAATACGGATGTAACGCCTGAAACATGGATGTTTGGGATTCGCGTCGTGGTTGGTGGCGGGATCGGGCGGCGAGTGCCGTCGGGCCGCACCGCGATGTGCTCGATCGCGGTCTGGGGGACGTAGTGGCCGGTGAAGACGCCGTACGGGGTCGCGTCACCGGGGGGAGTGCTCAGGGCCAGGCCCGGGTAGGACGCCAGGGCCAGCTCGACCGCAGCCTGTGAGAACCGCCGGCCCGCGCGCTTGGGGTCCGGGTCCTTCACCGTGGCGGTCAGCAGGGCGCTCGCCGCGGCCTGCGAGGGCGCGTCTTCGCGGTCGGTGCGGGCCAGGGTGAAGTCGAGGCCGTCGGGGCCGAGGGCGTCGGTGAGCTGCGCGCGTACGAGCGCGGCCTTCTCTTCGATCTTCAGCCCGCACAGCACGAACGTCATGGCGTTGCGGAAGCCGCCCAGGGTGTTGACGCCGACCTTGAGCGCCGGCGGGGGCGGGGCGCCGCGGGCGCCGGTGATCCGGACGCGGTCGGGGCCGTCCTGGGCGAGGCGGACCGAGGCGAAGTCGGCGACCACGTCGGGGCCCGCATAGGCCGGGGTCTCGATCTCGTACAGTAGCTGCGCGGTCACCGTCTCCACCGTCACGGCCCCGCCGGTCCCCGGGTGCTTGGTGATCACCGCGGAGCCGTCGGCGTGCAGCTCGGCGAGGGGGAAGCCGGGGCGCCGGGCGCCGTCGGGCAGCTCGGTGAAGAACGCGAAGTTGCCGCCGGTGGCCTGGGCGCCGCACTCCAGGACGTGCCCGGCGACCGTCGCGCCGGCGAGGGCGTCGAGGTCGGCGCGGGTCCAGCCGAAGCGGGCGATGCCGGGGCCGACGACCAGGGACGCGTCGGTGACCCGGCCGGTGACCACCACGTCCGCGCCGGCCGTGAGGCACTCGGCGATGCCGAACGCGCCGAGGTACGCGTTCGCGGTCAGCGGCTGCCCGAGGCCCAGCTCGGTGGCCCGCCCGGTGACGTCGTCGCCCTCCACGTGCGCGACGGCCACGTCCAGGCCGAGCCGCGCGGCGAGGGCCCGGACCGCCTCGGCCAGCCCGGCCGGGTTGAGGCCGCCGGCGTTGGCGACGAGGCGTACGCCGCGCTCCTTCGCGGTGCCGAGGACGGACTCCAGCTGGCGCGGGAACGTCTTCGCGTAGCCGGTCGCCGGGTCCTTGAGCCGGTCCCGGCCGAGGATGAGCATCGTGAGCTCGGCCAGGTAGTCGCCGGTGAGCACGTCGAGCTCGCCGCCGTCGAGCATCTCGCGCCAGGCCGTGGCCCGGTCGCCGTAGAAGCCGGAGGCGTTGCCGACGCGCAGGGGTGCCGTCATCGGTTCGCCGTCCGGGGCTCGCGGCCGGCGCCGGGCGGGCCGGCGAACGCCTGGGCCACGCCGAGCCAGGCGTTCGCGGCGTCGCCGGTGGCCTGCAGCGCCAGGTCGGCCGGGTGTCGCCGCTGGGTGACCAGCAGGCAGAAGTCCAGGATCGGGCCGGTCACCCGGTCGGCGGCGTCCGGCGGGCCGAAGATCAGCAGGCCGCCGCCGGACAGGGCCAGCTCGACCCGGAAGGGGTCCGCGGGGGCGTCGCGGCCGTGGGACTCGAAGCCGTGAGCGATTGTGCGGTACCCGATGAAGGCCACCTGGCGCAGCCGCTGCGTCGGGCGCAGGTGCTCCCGCGCGCGCTCGTCGCCGGGGAAGGTCTCGGCGATGTCCCGCCCGTGCGCCCAGGTCTCCATGATCCGGCCGGTCGCGCACGACAACGGCGACATCGCCGGGCCGAACCAGGGCCGCTTCTCGCCCACCGGCACGGCGAGCAGCGCCTCGGCCAGGGCCGCCCGCCCCGCCCGCCAGCGCGCCAGCAGCTCCTCCGGCGGGGCGACGCCCGCGGCCGCGGCCCGGTCCACGTAGGTCCGCGGGTCCTCGTCGAGGGTCTCGCTCAGCCGGGCGAAGAAGCCGGCCGGGTCGGCATTGGCCAGCGTGGCAAGCTCGTCGGTCCAGCTCAGGTGGGCGATCTGGTGCGCGACGCTCCAGCCGGGCGCGGGCGTCGGGCGGCTCCACTCGTGCGGAGCCAGGCCGGCCACCAGCCGGTCCAGCGCCTCCGACTCGGCTTTCAGGTCACGCAGCACCTCGTCGAGCTGCACGTCCGCCTCCTAGATCAGTTTCGCGAGCTGCTGCTTCCAGGCCGCGAGGAGCTGATCGCGGCGGGCGGAGTCGTCGGTGAGCAAGTTGGCCACGCCGAGGCCGCGCAGCAGGTCGAGCGTGGCCTGGACCGCCTCCCGCACGCCCGGCCGCGACTCGTCCGCGCCCAGCACGTCGACGGTGAGCCGGTGCATCTCGCGCCCGACCCGCGCCTCCAGCGGCACGAGCGCGTCGCGCAGCTCGGCGTCGGTGCGCGCGGCGACCCAGACCTCGAGCGCGGCCACGAACAGCGGGCCGGTGAAGGCGGCGGCGAGCAGCTCGATCACCCGGTCGAGGCGTTCGGCCCGCTCGCCCGTCAGCGCGGCGGCCTCGGTGCGGATCTCCTCGGCGCGCCGCTCGGCCAGGTGCTGCACGGCGGCGAGCACCAGGGCGGCGCGGGTGGGGTAGTGGTGCAGCTGGGCGCCGCGGGAGACGCCCGCGCGATCGGCGATGACCGTGGTGGTGGCGCCGGACCAGCCGAACTCGTAGAGGCACTCGACGGTCGCCTCCAGCAGGCGCCGCTGCGTGACCCGGCTGCGCTCCTGCATGACCTCCAGGGTGTATCGCGAAAAACAAACAGTCAAGCCTGATTGTTTCTCGCCACCAGAAAGGCCGCCTCTTCCGAGGCGGCCTTCGATCAGACTCGGGCGCGGCGGGCGAGGCGCTCCGGGTCCATGATGATCACACTCTTGCCGTCCAGGCGGAGCCAGCCGCGGGAGGCGAAGTCGGCCAGGGCCTTGTTCACCGTCTCGCGCGAGGCGCCGACGAGCTGCGCCATCTCCTCCTGGGTCAGGTCGTGGTTGACCCGCAGCACGCCGCCGTCGCGGGTGCCGAAGCGCCCGGCCATCTGCAGCAGCGTCTTGGCCACGCGGCCGGGCACGTCGGTGAAGATGAGGTCGGCCAGCGAGTCGTTGGTGCGGCGCAGGCGGCGGGCCAGCACGCGCAGCAACTGCTCGGCGATCTCGGGCCGGTTGGTCAGCCACGGCCGCAGCGCCTGCTTGCGCAGTCGCGCCAGGCGGGTGTCGAGCACGGCGGTGGCCGTCGCGGTGCGCGGGCCCGGGTCGAACAGGGACAGCTCGCCGACCATGTCGCTGGGGCCCATGACGGCGATCAGGTTCTGCCGGCCGTCGGCCGCGCGGCGCCCGACCTTGATCTTTCCGGACAGCACGATGTAAAGGCTGTCACCGGGCTCACCCTCGCTGAACACGACCTCGCCCTTGCGAACGTCGATCGTCTCCATCTCCTTGGCGAGGGATTCCGCGGCGTCGGCCTCAACCCCCTGGAAGATTCCGCTCCGCGCCAGTACCTCGTCCATCGCGTCCACCTCAAATCCGTCGGCGCGCCCTTGCCGCTGCGAAGCGATCGCGCGAAGGCCAGTTTATGCATACGGCGTCGCGTTCCGGCTGTTGGGCAGGCTGGTCATGGTACACCGCGACCTGCGACGAGGCAGTCGTCCGCAAGGGCGGCCCGGGGGTCGCGGGGGTGCGATATCTTCGCGTCGGACACGACCCGCTCGTGTGCCCGACCGCGCTCACCGTGGGCGCGGGGTGTCGCGAGTGCTGGAGTGGATTCGGATGACGGTGTACGGCGGACCGTCCCGCTGGCCCGATGAGCCCCGGGAAGACCGGACCGGCTACGGCACGTCGCACGTCCCTCCTCAGGATCAACCGGGCCGCCCGGGCGAGGGTTACGGCCCCGGCACGGGTAGTTTCGACGGATTTGCGGCGGGTCGCACCGGCCAGGTCTTCCCGGGCGGCGGCGGCGAGGGGACCGGAAACGTCTACGGGCAGTCGCCGGCCACGGGCCCCCTCTACGGTGGCGGGCGCGAGCCGATCCCGGGGCCGCAGCGGCCCGAGGATCTGTACGCGGCCAAGGCGTACCAGCCCGAGGAGCGCGCCGGCCGGCGCAAGCTCCCGCTGCCCGGCGAGGCCCCGGCCCCGCGCGGCGGCGGCCGCCGCACGGCGATCATCCTGGGCGCCGTCGCGGCGGTGGTCATCGGCGCCGGCACCGCGGGCGCGGCCACCTTCCTCGGCGGCGACGACAAGGAGCCGGCCGCGAGCCAGACCCAGGGCGGGTCGCAGGCCCAGGGTGGCGCCTCCAAGGCCGGCGGCGGTGGCTCGTCCGCGCCCGGCGGCGCGGTCCCCGGCCCGGCCGAGGGCATCACGCTCAGCGCCACCGGCGACATCGTCATGGGCATGGCCCCGGGCGGCCTGCCGCCGAACAACGGCAAGGGCTTCTTCGACCCGGTGAAGGAGTATCTGCAGGCCGACTTCCAGATGGGCAACCTCGAGCAGGTGCTGACCGACGACACCGGCGTCGGCAAGTGCTCGGCCGAGAGCGCCGGCAAGACCTGCTTCGCCTTCCGCACCCCGCCCGCGTACGCGCAGAACCTCAAGGACGCGGGCTTCATGATGATGAACATGGCGAACAACCACGCCTACGACTTCGGCGAGGTCGGGTACAAGAACTCGCAGAAGACGCTGGACGAGGCCGGGATCAAGTACACCGGCTGGCCGGGCGACATCTCCGTCGGCGAGGCCAAGGGCGTCAAGATCGCCGTGATCGGGTTCGCCTCCTACAAGTGGTCCAACCTCTGCTCCGACCTCGACGCCGCCGAGAAGATCGTCAAGGAGGCGGCGACCAAGGCCGACCTCGTGGTCGTGCAGGTCCACCAGGGCGCCGAGGGCTCGGACAAGACCCACGTGAAGGCTGGCACCGAGATGTTCCTCGGCGAGAACCGCTGCGATCCGATCGCGTTCGGTCACCGGGTCGTCGACGCCGGGGCCGACCTGGTCGTCGGGCACGGCCCGCACGTCATGCGCGGGATGGAGTTCTACAAGGGGCGGCTGATCGCCTACAGCCTGGGCAACTTCGGCGGGTACAAGGCGCTGTCCTACAACGGGATCGTCGGCGTCGGCGGGGTGCTGAAAGTGCAGCTGCTCGGCGACGGGACCTGGAAGGGCGGGTCGCTGACCGCCACGTACATGGTCTCGCCGGGCCTGCCCAAGCCGGACCCGAAGAAGCAGGCCATCCCGATGGTGTCCGACCTGTCCAAGCAGGACTTTCCCAAGACCGGGGCCAAGATCGCGGCCGACGGGACGATCACGCCGCCCCAGGTGTGATGTTTCTACCAAGCGCTTGTTCGGCTCGGTCGCGGGTCGCCGGATCGGGGTGCGGTGACGGGCGACGTATTGTCGTTGCGTGACCGAGACCGCGTTGGCGTTGAAGCGGCGGGCGCGGCGGATGGCCCGCGCCCTCGTGACGATCCACCCCGACGCGCACTGTGAGCTGGACTTCACCACACCGCTCGAGCTCGCCGTCGCCACGATCCTCTCCGCGCAGTGCACCGACGAGCGGGTCAACCAGGTGACGCCGAAGCTGTTCGCGCGCTACCCGGACGCCGTCGCGTATGCCGGGGCCGACCGTGAGGAGATGCAGGAGCTCATCAAACCGACGGGCTTCTTCCGCAACAAGACCGACTCGCTCATCCGGCTCGGGCAGGCGCTGGTCGAGCGGCACGACGGCGAGATCCCCGGCACCCTCGCCGAGCTGGTGGCCCTGCCCGGGATGGGCCGCAAGACCGCCAACGTCGTGCTCGGCAACGCCTTCGACGTGCCCGGCATCACCGTCGACACCCACTTCAAGCGCCTGGTCGCCGAGCGCTGGAACTGGACCGCCGAGCGCGACCCGGTGAAGATCGAGTTCGCGGTCGCCCCGCTCATCGAGCCACGTGACTGGACCATGCTCTCCCACCGCGTGATCTTCCACGGCCGCCGCGTCTGCCACGCCCGCACGCCGGCCTGCGGCGCCTGCACCCTGAAACGGGACTGCCCGTCCTACGGGCTGGGCCCGACCGAGGTGGAGGTCGCCGTCAAGCTGCTCAAGGGCCCGCGCGCGAGCGAGCTGGCGGAGCTGGTCCTGTGAGGGCTCGCCTGCTGCTTGCCGCCGCTGCCGTACTGCTGGGCCTCACGGCCTGCACCGCGGACGTCCACGCCCCCGGTGCCGACGCCACCGCGGCGCCCGGCCCGCGCTGCGTCGAACGGCCGAGCGCGGCGGCGGCCCCGGGCGGTACCGAATCCGGGCCCGCTCTTCCCGCCATGGCCCTGCCCTGCTTCTCCGGCGGCCGCTACACCGACATCGCCGACCTCGGCGGCATGCCGACCGTGGTGAACCTGTGGGCCTCGTGGTGCGAGCCGTGCCGCAAGGAGTTGCCGGAGCTGCAGCGCTTCTCGGTCGCCGGCCAGGGCCGCGTGCGGGTGGTCGGCATCGCCACGAAGGACCGCCACGACCAGGCTCAGTCGGTGATCGAGGACGACAAGCTCACGTTCACGATCCTGGAGGACCAGGGGCAGCAGTTCGCGACCGCGGTGAGCCCGGTGGTGTCCAAGGCGCTGTTCAACCTGCCGGCGACGCTGTTCATCACGCCGCAGGGCCGGATCGCGTACGTCTACCAGGGTGAGGCCCTCACCGAGGCGCGCCTGAGGGAGCTGACGAACCAGCACCTCGGGGTGTCGGTATGACACTCACCGTTGCGTCCGCGGCGCCCTCTTGCGCCGTGCTCCGGCCCGACCCCGAGTCCGGGTTCGGGCTCGGGCTCGGCTTTTCGCGGTCCGCGCGCGGGCTTCCGTTGCCTGAGTCCGGCTGGTTCACGTCGGCTTTTTCCGGATATGTCGGGCGCTTCGCGCCGCGACATATCCGGCATTTCCCTTCTTTCGGCTATCGGAGTGTGGAGGGGTTATGAGTAATCCGCCGGACTGGCTCCGGCCGCTGATCGACAAGGTTCGCTCGTCCGAGGCGTCCGACTACACGCGGCTGCCGACCCCGGACGGCGAGGGGCGGCGGCAGAGTGCCGTGCTCATCCTGTTCGGCGAAGACCCCGTGACCGGCCCCGACGTGCTGCTGCTGCAGCGTGCCGACACCATGCGCAACCACGCCGGCCAGCCCGCCTTCCCCGGCGGCGCGGTCGACCCCGGCGACGCCGACACGATCGCGTGCGCGCTGCGGGAGGCCGAGGAGGAGGTCGGCCTGGACCCGAGCACGGTCGAGGTCGTCACCACCCTGCCCACGCTGTGGATCCCGGTCAGCAACTTCCTCGTCACGCCGGTCATCGCCTGGTGGCGCGAGCCGCACCCGGTCGGCCCGGCGGACCCGCGCGAGGTGGCCCGCGTCGAGCGGCTCCCGATCCGTGAGCTGGTCGATCCCGCGCACCGGCTGCGGCTGCGCCACCCGAGCGGATGGATCGGCCCGGCGTTTCGGATCCACGACATGCTGGTGTGGGGTTTCACCGCCGGCGTGCTCTCCACGCTGCTGGAACTCGGCGGATGGGCGGTGGACTGGCCGACCGGCCGAGTTGAGGAACTGCCGACATCTGGTGCCGCACCTGTACGTTGAATGCGTGTCTGGCAGCGTGATCGATATCGTCCTTCTGCTCCTCATGGTGATGTTCGCCATCAACGGATACCGCCAGGGGTTCCTTGTTGGTCTGCTGTCATTCGTCGGCTTCTTCGGCGGGGCGCTGCTGGGGCTGCAGCTGGGCCCGATGCTGGCCGAGAACTTCTTCCAGTCCGACCAGGCCCGCGTGGTCATCTCGCTCACCGCGGTCTTCGGCCTCGCGGTGGCCGGCCAGGCGCTGGCCAGCTTCGTCGGCAACCGGCTGCGCAGCGCGATCGTCAACCGCAACGCCCAGGCGGTCGACAACGCGGGCGGCGCCGTCGTCTCCGTGGTGGCCGTCCTCCTCGTCGTCTGGCTCGTCGCCGCGCCGCTGAGCACCTCGTCGCTGCCCTGGCTGGCCCGGTCGGTGAGCAACTCGCTCATCCTCGGCGTGGTCGACAAGGCCATGCCGGCCGAGGCCGACGCGCTCTCCCAGGCGCTGCGCGACACCGTCGACACCCGCGGCTTCCCCGACGTCTTCGACGGCCTGTCGCCGACCCGGGTCAAGGAGGTCTCCCCGCCGGACCCGAAGCTCGCCGGCTCCGAGCTGGTCAAGAACTCCAAGAAGTCCGTCGTGAAGGTCCTCGGCCAGGCGCCGAGCTGCTCGCGGCGCATCGAGGGCTCCGGCTTCGTCTACGCGCAGAACCGCGTCATGACCAACGCCCACGTGGTCGCCGGCACCAAGACCGTCAGCATCCTGGTCGACGGCTCCTCCCGCCCGCTGCCCGCGACCGTGGTCGCCTACGATCCGCAGCGGGACATCGCGGTGCTTTACGTCAAGAGCCTCAACGCCCCGATCATGCCCTTCGCGACCAAGAAGTCCGACTCCAACGCGGACGCGATCGTGCTCGGATACCCCCTCGACGGGCCGTACGACGCGCAGTCGGCCCGTATCCGCGACCACCGCAACATCACCGGCCCCGACATCTACGACGACGGCAAGGTCACGCGCGAGATCTACACGATCCGGGGGCTGGTCCGCTCCGGCAACTCGGGCGGCCCGCTGCTCGCCCCGAACGGCGAGGTCCTGGGCGTCATCTTCGCCGCGGCCGCCGACGACCCACAGACCGGCTTCGCGGTGACGGCGGACGAGGCCTCGACCGTCGCCGACGCCGGCAAGATCCACACCGACCCGACCCCCACCGGCAAGTGCGCCTGAGGCACCCGATCGCGGCGGTCTCACGGTCACCGCACCAGCTGCGTCTTCGTCCTCTTTGTGCATTCCGGGCCGATCCGCGCCTGCCCGATTCCCAGGCTCAGCGCTGAAGCCGGCCCGGCCATGCGGCGCAGTGTTCAGAACGTCGGCGGGTGCTTGGCACGGCGGCGGTGATGCAGCAGCACCCCGGCCGCGCCCCCGGTCAGGATCAGCAGCATGGCCGTCAGCCCGGCGACCGCGCTGACCCCGGCCCGCTCGTCGCCGGCCATCTGCCGAAGCTCAGGCTCGGTCCCGTCGGGCAGTGGCGCCGCCCCGCCCTGCGCCACGGGTGCCGACTCCTCGGCCGGCGCGTCCACGACGGCCTCGGCCGGTGCCGCGGCGAGCGGGTTCGCCGACACCTCGCCGATGCTGGTGCGCAGGGCCGCGACGGGATCGACCTCGCCATACCCGAACCGGTCGTCGCGCCCCTTCGGCCCGAGATCCTTCGCCGTCCCGATCAGCCGGTTGATCACGTTCGCCGCGCTCATCCCCGGAAACCGCGCCCGCACCAGCGAGGCCGCCCCCGCCACCAGCGGCGCCGCGAAGCTCGTGCCCTGCACCTGCCAGTAGCCGCCCCCGGGCTTCGCCCCGGTCAGGTTCACCGCCGGCGCCGTGAGCACCGTCTCGGGCCCGGTGAGCGAGCCCGACCAGAGCGCGTCCCCGCCCTTGCCGCCGGCCGACCGGGCCGCCCCGAGCCCGGCCACCGCGACGACCCCGGGCTCCCGCGCCGGGTACCACACCTGATGGATCGACGGATCGGTGGCGACGTTCCCAGTACACGCAACGACGACGACGTCATGCTCGGCCGCGTACTGCAGCGCCCCCGCGATCGCCTCGCTGCGCAGCGCCCCGCCGAGCGACAGGTTGATCACGGTCGCCCGATGATCCACCGCCCACCGCACGGCCCGCGCCACGATGCCCGGATCGTCGTACTTGTTCGCCTTGTCCAGCACCCGGATCGGCAGGATCTTCGCCCCCGGCGCGATCCCCTCGACTCCCGAGCCGTTCCGCCCGCTCCCGGCGATGAGCGCCGCCACGGTCGTACCGTGGCCCACCGGGTCGACCTTCCCGTCGTATCCCGCCTCCGGCTCGACGAGATCGATCCCCGGCAGTACCTGTCCGGCCAGATCCGGATGCGTGGCGTCGACCCCGCTGTCGATGACGGCAACGACCACACCCTTGCCGGTCGACACTTTCCAGGCATTCTTGGCATCGAGCGCGCTGAGCTGCCACTGCTCCCCGCGAACCTGATCGGCGAACGCCGCCCCGGGCGCGACCCCAACCCCCACCGCACAGGCGAGCGCCGCCGACAGCCCAAAAGCAAGGACACGGCCGGCGGCGCGGGTGAGGGAGGAGAACGCGATGGACATCATTCTGGACCGTGTTGCCCGGATCTGTCAGGCCTCTCGGCCCACCTCGCCGAAACGTGGCAAAACCACCGTCCCAAGGGTCGAGATCGCCCTCTGCCCACTTCGACGGGCGTCCATTGCCAGTCCAACCGTGCCTGCTGGCCGGTTCGACCGCGGCCGCGGGTTCTGGGTTAGCCGGCGTGCGGTGGCATCAGGTGGCCGGCAGGTTCGCTCCAACCGTGCCCGCTGGCCGGTTCGACGCGGCCGCGGGTTCGAGGTTTAGCTGGCGTGCGGTGGGGTCAGGTGGCCGGCAGGTCCGCTCCAACCGTGCCTGCTGGCCAGTTCGACCGCGGCCGCGGGTTCGGGGTTTGGCCGGCGTCCGGTGGGATCAGGTGGCCGGCAGGTCCGCGATCTGGATCAGGGTGCCGCTCTCCTTTCGTGTCACGAGGCGGGCGCGCCCCGGCGGCAGGGCGCTGAACCGTACGTTGCCAAGACCCAGGCTCTCGTCCCGATCGCCGGACATGAGCAGGGTCGGCGACGCGAGCTCCTTGAGGCGCTGCAGCACCGGCTCGAAGAGGGCACGCCCGGCGCCGCCGCTGTGCCGGGCCACGATCAGGTGCAGGCCGATATCGCGGGCCTGGGCGAGATAGGGCACCAGCGGCGCCAGCGGGTTGCCCGCCGAGGTCGGCACCAGGTCGTAGTCGTCGACCAGGACGAAGCACTGCGGCCCGGTCCACCAGCTGCGGTTGCGCAGCTGCTCCTCGGTGACGTCAGGCCCGGGCAGGCGCCGCTGCATGTAGTTGGCGACGGACGCGATCAGGTCCGCGGTCTGCTCGGTGCCAGTGCCGTATCCGATCAGGTGCTCGGTCCGGACCGCCCCCAGCAGGCTGCGCCGGTGGTCGATCAGCACGATCCGCGCCTCCTCCGGCGTGAACCGGGTGCTGATCGAGGCCGCGATTCCGCGCAGCAGCGTCGACTTGCCGGACTCGGCGTCGCCGAACGCCATGAGGTGCGGCTCCCCGGCGAAGTCGATCCGCACGGGCTGGAGGTTGGACTCGGCGATGCCGATCGGTAGCGCGAGACGGTTGCCCGGGTCGGCGTCGCCGGCGATCGCGGAGAAGGGCACTGCGGCGGGCAGCATCCGCACGGGCCGGGCCGGGGCGCCCGTCCACGCCGACGCGATCGCCGTGACCAGCTCGCCCGGGTCGCCGTTGGTCAGCTGCGGCTCGACCACGAGCAGGTGCAGACCCTCCTGTGTGATGCCCCGCCCGGGCGCGTCGGACGGCACGCTGCCGGCGGCCTTGCGTGAGGCGAGCGAGTCGGTCACGTCGCCGAGCCGCAGCTCCACCCGCGCCCCGAGCAGGTCGCGAAGGTTGGCGCGGAAGTCCATCCAGCGCGAGGCGGAGACGACCATGTGAATGCCGTACGACAACCCGCGCGTCGCGATGTCCAGCATCACGGCCTCGAGATCCTCGTAGTCCTTGCGCACGCTCGGCCATCCGTCGACGACCAGGAACACGTCACCCCAGCCGTCGTCGGGGCTCCCGGCGCCGCCGGCCGCGCGCCGCCGGCGGTAGGTGGCCATCCCGTCGATGCCGGCCGCGGCGAAGTGTTGCTCGCGGGCCGCGAGGATGGACGCCACCTCGCCGACCGTGCGCCGGACGAGGTCGGTGTCGAGCCGGCCCGCCACCCCGCCGACATGCGGCAGAGCCCGCAGGCCGGAGAGCTGGCCGCCGCCGAAGTCCAGGCAGTACACCTGGACCTCCTCCGGCGTATGGGTGAGTGCGAGGGTCGTGACCAGCGTGCGCAGCGCCACCGACTTGCCGCTGCGCGGCCCGCCGACCACCGCCACGTTCCCCTGGGCGCCGTCGAGGCGGAACCACAGCACGTCGCGACGCTGCTCGAGCGGGTTGTCGATGAGCGCGACCGGCACGTGCAGGGCGCCGTGCAGCTGCGGGTTGGTGACGGTCAGCCCGCGGGCGCGGTCGACGGCGACCGGCCCGAGCAGGTCGTCCAGCGGCGCCGAGACGCCCAGTGGCGGCAGCCACACCTGGTGCGCCGGCGCGCCCCGCCCGGCGAGCTGCTCGACGACGATGTCCAGCAGGCTCTCGCCCTCGGGCGCCTCGGCCGGCTCGGCCTCGGTCCTGGGCGGTGGTGGCACGGGCATGTATCGGGTCGCATACTCCATCACCCGCGGCCGCCCCCCGCCGCCGGGCACCGCCGCGGAGCGTCCCGCCCGCTGCCAGAGGCCGCCGACGTAGGCGCCCTTGAACCGGGTCAGCGGCTCGGTGCCGGACTTGAGGATGCCGTGCCCGCCGGGCTTCTTCGGCAGCTCGTACGCGTCCGGCACCCCCAGCACCGTCCGCGACTCGAGCGAGGTGAACGTGCGCAGGCCGATGCGGTACGACAGGTGGGTGTCCAGGCCCCGCAGCCGCCCCTCCTCGAGCCGCTGCGAGGCGAGCAGCAGGTGGATGCCCAGCGACCGGCCCACTCGTCCGATCTGCACGAACAGGTCGATGAAGTCGGGCTTGGCCTCCAGCAGCTCGCTGAACTCGTCGCAGACGATCAGCAGGCTCGGCAGCGGCGCGAGCGGCCCCCCGCCGGCCCGGGCCCGCTCGTAGTCGCGGACCGAGTCGTAGCCGCCCGAGCGGCGCAGCACCTCCTGGCGCCGGACCACCTCGCCGGTGATCGCGTCGGTCATCCGATCGACCAGCAGCAGCTCCGAGCGCAGGTTGGAGATGAACGCGGCGACGTGCGGCAGGCGGTCCATCCGCGCGAACGTCGCGCCGCCCTTGTAGTCGATGAGGACGAAGTTGAGCGTCTCGGAGGAGTGGGTCGCGGCGAGCCCGAGCACCAGCGTGCGCAGCAGCTCGGACTTGCCGGAGCCGGTCGCGCCGATGAGCAGCCCGTGCGGGCCCATCCCGTCCTCAGCCGACTCCTTGAGGTCCAGGTCGACCGGCTGGCCCTGCGGTCCGGCGCCGATGGCGATGCGCAGCCGGTCGCGGTGCGGCCGCGGCGCCCACAGGCGCGTGAGGTCCAGCGCCTCCGGGTCGCCGATGCCGAGCAGTGTCGGAAAGTCCAGGTCGGTGCCGGCGTCGCGGGCTTCGCCGGGTTGCTGGTCGGCGCCGGTGGCGATCGCCAGCCGCAGCGGCGCCAGCCGGCGGGCGACGGCCTCGGCCTCGGCGGGGTCGAGCGCGTCGGCGACCCCGATCGGCGGCCGGGACTCGGTGACGTCGTCGTCGGCCGATGTCGTGGTCAGGCGCCCGGCGGCCACGTCCAGCACGATCGAGGACCGGTCGAGCAGGCGCGGCGGCTCCCGGTCGAGGTCGATCAGGGTGACGCCGT
The DNA here is from genome assembly GCF_050942935.1 of Dactylosporangium sp. CA-233914. NCBI lineage: Bacteria > Bacillati > Actinomycetota > Actinomycetes > Micromonosporales > Micromonosporaceae > Dactylosporangium > Dactylosporangium sp. CA-233914. The sequence goes on from NZ_CP192030.1 coordinate 866,937, forward strand.
CGATCCCGCCGTCGGTGCCGATGTGGACGCTGCCGGAGAGGTCGCCGCCGTCGAGCACCACGACCACGTGCGGCCCGGACGGCGGGCCCGGCTCGTGGCCGGCGTCGAACCGGCCGCGGCTGCGCAGCAGGTCGTCGAGGCGCTCCTCGAGCTCCTTCGCGGTGTCGGCGAAGAGCCGGACCGGACCGGCGGCGTCGGTGCGGGTCGGGTGCAGGGCGTGCGGCAGCCACTTCGTCCACTCCCACCATTCACGCCGCTCGGGCGCGACGCAGGCGGCGATGAGCAGATCGTCGGGGGCGTGGAAGACGGCGAGCTGGGCGAGGACCGCTCGGGTCAGCGCGCGGGCCGGGTCGTGCACCCCCGCCGGCCCCGAGCCCGGGCGCCGGCGGCCGGCCCGCAGGTGGATCCGGGCGAAGCTGCGCAGGGAGATGGCCACCGGCAGGTCCGGCACCACCGAATACGCGTCGAGGAACCGACGCAGCGCGGCCGCGGTCATCGGCTCCAGGTCCTCCAGGGGCCGGGTCATCGGCGGGATCAGCGGGGTGGCGAGCGTCTGCGGTCCGACCGCGACCCGCACGATGGCGAAGTCGCCGTCGGTCGGGCGCCGCTCCCACAGCCGGTAGCCGTCCACCGACGACCACAGGCAGTGCGGGTCGGGATGGCGGTAGTGCAGGCCGTTGCGCTGCTTGGTGACGGTCTCGCGCACGCTGCGGCGCAGGGTCGCCAGGTGGCGCAGATACTCCCGCCGGGCCGCGATCATCTCCGCCTTCTTCGGCGCGCCGGGGCCGGCCGACGTGAACAGCATGCCGAGGGTGGAGAAGCCGAAGACCGCGCCGATCACATATGAATACGTCCCGCCCTCCCGCCCGGCGAACAGCAGCGCCGTGGCGAGGGTGCCGGTGAGCATGGGCACGACCTGGATCAGTTGCTGCCAGCGCGATGCGGGCGCCTGGGGAATCTCCGGAGGTGCCTGCACGACAAGCTCCCCGCTCGGGATCTCCGGAGCGGGACGCCGTGGTGATCGCTTGACGAGGACCGTGCTCACGTCCGGGAACTTTAGGCGCCCGGTACGACATTTCGCGGCCCCGCCGGATAGATCGTGACGACTTGTTCACCATCTGTGATTGCCGGCTCGACGGGGCGGACGGCGGGCCGGGGCACGTGGTACCTCTATTGCCCATGTCGACCGCCCCGGCCGGACTGGCCCGCATCACGATCAACGCACCCCAGCGGCGCGTCGATGTCGCGGTGCCTGATGCGGTACCGCTGGCTGAACTGCTTCCGGAGCTCCTGCAGCACGCCGGGGCCGGACTCGCCGACGACGGGGAGCGGCACGGAGGTTGGCTACTGCGTCGCGCGGACGGGACCACCCTGTCGTCCGCCGCGGGCCTGGCGGGGCAGGGGGTGTACGACGGCGCCGTCCTGCACCTGGTCCCGGCCCGCACGGGCTGGCCCGAGCTGGAGTATGACGACGTCGTCGAGGCCATTGCGGCGGGTGCGCGCCGCCAGGGCCTGCCCTGGAGCCCGGCCGCGACCCGCGCGACCGCGATCGGGGTCACCGGCGCCGGCCTCCTCGTCGCGCTGCTGTCGATCGTGCGGAACGACCAGCCCCTGGTCGCGGCGGCCGTCGCGGTCGGGCTGGTGCTGGCCGGCGTCACGGCCTCGCGAGCCTACGGCGACGCCCTGGTCGGGGCGGGCCTGGCCGTCTTCGCGATGCCGTTCGCCGCGGCGGGCGGTTGGCTGGCCGCGCCCGAGCCGGCCACGCCGGCCGACCGCACACTGCTCGCCGGCGTCGCCCTGCTGCTGGCCGCCCTGGTCGCCGCGGCCGGCGTCGCACACCTGCTGCGGATCTTCGTGGCCGGGATCAGCGCCGGCGCGCTGGGTGCGCTCACCGGGCTGCTGGCAACCGCGATCCGCCCCGCGGCGGCTGCGGCCGTTCTGCTGGCGGTGCTGGTGGCGGGCGTGGCCGGGGTACCGCTGCTGGCCATCCGCCTCGGAAAACTGCCCATGCCGATCGTCACCGACCCCGGCGAGCTGGCCTCCAGCGGACGCGGGCTGACCACGGCGGCCGACCGCACGCGGATTTTCGCCGCCGTGGCGCGCACCGACGAGATGCTCACCGGAATGCTGCTGGGGCTCGCGATCGCGGGCGCCGGGGCGTCGCTGGTGCTGGCACGCTCCGGCGACGTCTCCGGCACGGTCCTGGTGGCGGTCGCGTCGACCGCGCTACTGCTGCGGGCGCGGACCTTCCTGACCGTCCGGCAGCGGCTGCCCCTGATCGTGGCGGGTGTGGCCGGGTTCGTCCTGCTCGCGTTGTTCGTCCGGGTCGACGCGAAGATCATTTCCGCGGTCGTACCCCTGGTGGCGCTCGTCGTCGCCGTCGCGGGTGCACGCTTGGCGGGGCGGCCGGCCTCGCCGTACGTGGGGCAGGCCGTGGACCTGCTCGACACGCTGTGCCTGGTCGCCGTCGTGCCGATCGCGTGCGCGGTCCTGGGACTCTACGGGCTGTTCGGCTGAACCGGCGGTGAAAGGCCGGGAAGGCGCGGCCGGCGGCAGGCGCCCTGCTCGCGGCTGCCCGGCCGGGGCGAGTCGCGATACGCCGAGCACCCCAGCGCCGGCGCGACCGGGTGCGGTCTCGGCCTGTTGCCCCGGGTTACTCAGCGGATCGGAGGAGGCTGGGCAGAAACGGGATCGGGGGCTGGGCGGGAGCGGAACAGCGTCGAGCAGAAACGGACCGGGGTCGGGGCGGATTCGGACCCGGGCCGCGCGTGACCGGGGCCGATCGGGGATTCGGGCCGCGGGCTGGGCGGAGCGGGATCGGGGGCGGTGGGCCGGGCGGAACGGGATCGGGGGCTTGGCGGAAACGAATGACGCCCGGCCGCCCTTGGGGCGGCCGGGCGTGTCGTGAAGGTCCGGCTACTTGAGTGAAACGCCGGGCTAATCGACCGGGTGAGCGATCGGGGCTACGCCCGGGTCGTGGTATGTGCCCGCGGCGATCGCCTCCGCGTAGCGCCGGCGGGACTCGACGATCTCCGCCTCCGCCTCGACGCGGCCGACCCACGTCGCGCCCTCGACGCTCTTGCCGGGCTCCAGGTCCTTGTAGACCTCGAAGAAGTGCTGGATCTCCAGGCGGTCGAACTCGCCCAGGTGGTGGATGTCCCGCAGGTGCTCCAGCCGGGGATCGTCGGCCGGGACGCACAGGACCTTGTCGTCGCCGCCCTTCTCGTCCGTCATGCGGAACATGCCGATCGCCCGCGAGCGGATCAGACAGCCCGGGAAGGTCGGGGACTGCACGAGCACGAGCGCGTCGAGCGGGTCCTCGTCCTGGCCGAGTGTGCCCTCGATGTAGCCGTAGTCCGCCGGGTACTGCGTGGAGGTGAACAGTGTCCGGTCCAGCCGAATCCGGCCTGTGGCGTGGTCAACCTCGTACTTGTTGCGCTGACCCTTGGGGATTTCGACCGTGACGTCGAAGTCCATGTGACGACTCCTCACCCTCGCACCGCTGCGCCGACCATTAGTCTCGCGTACGGCACGGTCGGGCAATGCGGGGAGGGTCCGGTGGCGAGGGAAACACCACAGAGCGGCGGGCGGGTCGGCCTGATCGCCGCCGTCGCCGGGCTGGTCGTGGCGCTCGTCGCGGCCGTGGCCGCGCTGTCCGCGGGCACCTCGATCGTCGACGGGCTCGGGCTCGCCGGCGGGCAGAAGACGCGCTGGACGGCGGGCGCGACCCCGGCCGCACCGCCCGCGGTGCTCGCCGCGGCGGACGGTCAGGCGCCGATGCCGAGCCAGGGCGGGGTCTCCTCGGTGCTGGCGCCGCTGCTGGCCGTGCCGGCGCTCGGCCCGCACATCACCGCGTCGGTGGTGGACGTGACCACGGGGCAGTCGATCTTCTCCTCGGAGCAGGACGCGGCGATGACCCCGGCGTCGACCACCAAGATCGTCACCGCGGCGGCCGTGCTGGCCACGCGCGGGCCGGCGTACCGCATCCCGACCCGCGTCGTCGCCGGTGCCCAGCCCGGTGAGGTTGTGATCGTCGCGGGCGGAGACCCGACGCTCGCGGTCTTCCCGACCTCGTACTACCCCGGCGCCGCCCGCCTCGACGACCTCGCCAAGCAGGTCAAGCAGGCGCTCGGCGACGCGGCCCCGACCAGGGTCCTCTACGACAACTCGGTCTACACCGGGCCCGGGATCGGGCCGGGGTGGGACGAGGACGCCACCACCGGTGGATCCGGCGCCGTCATGACGCCGCTGATGACCGAGGGTGGGCGGACCAAGTCGACGAAGTACTCCGACCGCTATCCCCAGCCCGACGCGCAGGCCGCCCAGGCGTTCGCCAAGGCGCTGGGCGTGCCGACGGGTGCGGTCGCGGCCGGCACCGCGCCGGAGGGCGCCAAGGAACTGGGCAAGGTCGAGTCGGCGCCGGTGTCGCGGATGGTCGAGTTCATGCTGCAGGAGAGCGACAACGTGCTCGCCGACGCGCTCGCCCGCCAGGTCGCCCTGGCCAAGAACCAGCCGGCGTCGTTCGAGGGCGGCGCGGCGGCCATGAAGAGTGTGCTCGAGGAACTCGGGCTGCCCGTGGCGGGGTACGGCCTCGTCGACGGCAGCGGCTTCTCCCGCAACGATCGCCTCTCCCCGGCGCTGCTGACCGCGATCCTGGCGATGGCCGCGCGGGCCGACCGCGGCGACCTGCGCGCGATCTTCAGCGGCCTGCCCGTCGCGGCGTACTCCGGCACCCTCTCCATGCGTTTTCTCAAGGCGAACGAGGGGAACTCGGCCGCCGGACTGGTGCGGGCCAAGACCGGCACGCTGACCGGGGTGAACTCGCTCGCCGGCGTCGTCGTCGACGCGGACGGGCGGACGCTGGCGTTCGCGTTCATGGCGGACCAGACCACCAACGCCAACCAGGCGGTCGTCGCGCTGGATCGCGTCGCCGCAGCTCTCGCCGCGTGTGGATGTCGCTGAGCGAAGCAGCCGTCACGCTGGGTCGATCAGGGTTCACTCAGGGTTTTCACCTTCCGCGACGCTGGCCGCACACGGGTACGGTTGGGTCATGGCGCAGTTCGTCGATTGGGATCTGGCCGCGGCAACCGCAGCGGCGCTGGGCAAGAGCGGCCCCGCCGTGTCTTACGAGCAGGCCGCGGACGCCGTCACCGACCTGCGCGGTCTGGCCGAGGAGGCCGCCGGGCACGTCTACGAGTTCACCCGTCTCAAGGCCATGATCCAGGGGCCGCCGGTCCGCGTCGTCGACCGCCGCGACTGGGCCACCACCAACATCGAGGGGCTGCGGCAGGTCATCCAGCCGCTGGCCGAGCGGCTTGCGGGCGGCAAGCAGCCGGGCGCGATCGCCAGCGCCATCGGATCGCGGTTCACGGGCGTGCAGGCCGGGACCGTGCTGGCGTACCTGTCCGGCAAGGTCCTCGGCCAGTATGAGGTCTTCTCCGCCGACCCCGGCCAGCTACTGCTCGTGGCGCCCAACATCGTCGAGGCCGAACGCAAGCTCGGCGCCGACTCCCGCGACTTCCGCCTCTGGGTCTGCCTGCACGAGGTGACCCACCGCGTGCAGTTCACCGCCGTGCCCTGGATGCGGGGCTACTTCCTCGGCGAGGTCGGCGCGTTCGTCGACGCCTCACAGCTCAACCAGGACCAGCTCGCCGAGCGCCTGCGCCGCGGCATCAGCGCCCTCGCCGACGCGGTGCGCGACCCCGAAAGCCGCGTCTCGGTCCTCGACCTCGTCCAGACCCCCGGCCAGAAGGCCGTGCTGGACCGGCTGACCGCCCTGATGACGGTGCTGGAGGGCCACGCCGAGTTCGTCATGGACGGCGTCGGCCCGGACGTCGTGCCGACCGTGGAGGACATCCGCTCCAAGTTCAACCGCCGCCGCGAGGCCGGCAACCCGCTCGACCGGGTCCTGCGCAAGCTCCTCGGCATCGACGTGAAGCTGCGTCAGTATGCCGAGGGCCGCAAGTTCGTGCACGCCGTCGTCGACCGCGTCGGCATGGACGGCTTCAACAAGATCTGGCAGTCCCCGCTGACCATCCCGCGCCTCGACGAGCTGACCGAGCCCGACGCCTGGGTCGTCCGGGTCCTCGGCACCAGCGCCCTGAACCGCCCGGCCAACCCCTCGTCGGCTTCGATCGCGGCCCCGCCGCCCCCGGCCGCCGCGGCGAGCGCTTCGCCGCCGGCTGCGGTCGAGCCCCCGCCGTCCCCGGTTCCGACGGTGCCGGAGCCGCTGGACGAGGCCCCGGCGGAGGCCGGCGTCGCCGAGCCGACCGAGGTTGCCGGGTTGGCGGCGGACGAGTCCACGACCGCCGTTTCCCCGGGTTCGGCACCACACGAGCCTCCCGCCTCCGCGGCCGATGCCGGCGGCGAGCCCGCCCCGGGGGACATTCCCGCCGAGGCCGAGCCGCCCGCGGCCGAGGCGCCGGCCGAAGGCAAGGAGCAAACGACCACCGAGACGGACCCCGAGGCCGGGGACGAGCTGAATGCGACCGGTGAAGAGGTGGCCGGCGCGCCGGAGCCGATCGGGGCGTTCGAGCCGGGTGAGGCGATGAGCGTGGCGAAGACCGCCGGTGACGGCGAGCCGGTGGACAGCGACGTGCTGGAGACCTCGGCGAAGAGCGACCTGGCCGGGGCCTCGGCAGACAGCAGCACGGCCGAGGACGATGCGGCGGCGGCCTCGACGGGCGATGATCCGGATGCCCCGCAGGGCGACAAGGCGGGCGGGGGAGCCGTGGGCAGTGGCGAGGGGCCAGCCAAGCCGGTCAACAGCGGCTGAACGAGTGGCTGCGCTCGCACCCGCGGTTGCCGCGATTCGGAATGCGGTTCGGCGCAGCCTGGGCGAGTTGCGTCCGGCGTTCGTGGCGGGCGAGGCCGCCGCGGGCGAGCGGGAGACGGTGCGGCGCCGGCCCGCGGGTCACGCAGTCGAGGCCGGGGGCTCGGCTGCCGAGGCCGAGGTTTCGCCGGTCGGGACTGAGGTCTCACCTCCCGAGCCTCAGGTTTGGCCGGCCTCGGCTGCGGCCGACGCCTCGCTGACCTGGGCTGATGTCTCGCCGGTCGGGGCCGCGGGTACGCCCGCCGGGGCGGGTGTGTCCGCGGACGGGGCCGGTGAGCGGGGCCCGCTCGCCGCCGGTCTGACCCGTGAGGCTGAGAGTTGCCCCTCAGGTTTGGTCGAGATGGTGCCTGGCCGGGAAGCGGACACGGTGTTGGTGGCCTGTTCGGGTGGGGCGGACTCGCTGGCGTTGGCGGTGGCGGCGTTGTTTGTCTGCCGGCGGGGCGGGCTTCGGTGTGGGCTGGTGACCGTCGACCATGGGCTGCAGGGCGGGTCCGGGGAGCGGGCCGCGGAGCTTGCGGACTGGGCGCTTGCGCGCGGGTTCGCGCCGGTGCAGGTGCGTAGCGTGCGGGTCGGGGCCGGTGGGGGGCCGGAGGCGGCAGCCCGGGAGGCTCGGTATGCCGCGCTGGAGGCCGCGGCTCGGGAGCATCGGGCCGGGATGGTGCTGCTCGGGCACACCCGGGACGATCAGGCCGAGACGGTGCTGCTGGCGCTGGCCCGCGGGGCCGGGCCGCGGGGGCTGGCGGGGATGGCCGAGCGGCGGGTGCGTAACGGGGTGTTGTTCGTACGGCCGCTGCTGGACATCAGCCGGGCCGAGACCCGGGCCGCCTGTGCGGCCGAGGGGCTTCCGGTGTGGCAGGACCCGCACAACGTCGACCATGCGTTCGCGCGGTCGCGGCTTCGGCCCGTTGTCGAGGCGCTGGGGGAGCGGGTGGTGGGCAACCTGGCGCGAACGGCCCGGATGGTTCGAGTCGACTCCGAATACCTCGACGAGGTGGCGGGCGTGGCGCTGCGGGAGGCGCTGGTCGAGCCGGGCAGGCTTTCGGTCGACGCCCTGCGGCGCATGCCGGAGGCGGTCCGGGGGCGGGTGCTGCACGGCTGGGCGCTCCGGCTGGGGTGCCCCGGGACCGGCCTTTCGTACCAGCACGTCGTGGCGTTGGAGGCCCTGGTCGTGGGCTGGCACGGGCAGGGGGCGGTGGCGCTGCCCGGCGGGCTCTTCGTGACCAGGGTCGGCGGGCTGCTGTGCGGTGGACCCGCGTGACTGTGGGGAGGGCGCCTGCCCACTGCTCGGCGGACGAGTAGTCCGCTGCGGAGTGGGCAGGTCGAAGCTAGCTGGCTGTGGGCGGGCCCATGCAGCTCAACCGTTGACCACCGGGCTGGATCCGCAGGCGGCGTTGGACCGGCCGCCGTGGTACTGGCACTCGGGGCTGGACGTGTGCGTCGAGCCGGCGCGGCCGAGGAGCCGAGGGTGTTCGGCAGGAGGTGGGCGATCTGACGTACGGCGGTCAGATATGTGGCGGGATCGGAGCCGTGGGCCGACGGCTGCGCGACGGGCCCACTGAGTGGGAGAGTTCTCTCAAGGAGTGACCCCGGATCGATCCTGGCGCGCTGATGGTGCAGGCTTGTCGCATGGCCGACGGCACCACCTGGCACTCGTCCGACATCGAACACGTGATCGTCAGCGAGGAGCAGATCCGCGACAAGACGGCGGAACTGGCCAAGCAGGTCGCGGCCGATCACGCCGACGCCGAGTCGATCCTGCTCGTGGGCGTGCTCAAGGGCGCGGTCATGTTCATGGCCGACTTCGCGCGGGCGCTCGGGCGGGTCGGGCCGCCGGTCGAGCTCGAGTTCATGGCGGTGTCGTCGTACGGGCAGGGGACGACCTCGTCCGGGGTCGTGCGGATCCTCAAGGACCTGGACCGGGACATCGCCGGGCGGCACGTGATCGTGGTCGAGGACATCGTCGACTCCGGGCTGACGCTGTCGTGGCTGCTGAAGTACCTTGAGAGCCGCTCCGCCGCGCAGGTCGACGTGGTGGCGCTGCTGCGCAAGCCCGACGCGCTGAAGGTCAGCATTCCGGTGCGATATGTCGGATTCGACATCCCGAGCGAGTTCGTGGTCGGATACGGTCTGGACTACGCGGAGCGCTACCGTGACCTGCCGTTCGTCGGGGTGTTGAAGCCGTCGGTGTACGGACGCGGCTGACCGGCTGTTTTGGTGGACCTTTCCTGAGAGTCTGCTGAGAGCCCATCCTCCCCGGCCGACGCCGATCCGCGACTGTCGGTGCCACGGTGTACCGTCAAATGGTCGCAAGCGTCAACTGAGCCCATACCCTTGGCGGCGCTTTCGGCACCGCACCGGAAAAGTGGGTCCGGTGCGGTCGACGGCCTTACGGATGGAGGGGCCGGGCGCCGAGCGCGTCCGACGACAACATGGAACGTACCCGTTTGTTCCGCCGGCCGGTGGTCTGGATCCTTCTGGTGATCATCGGTGCCATCGTGCTCAGTTCCTTCTTCACCTCCGGCCCGAGCTACACCAAGGCGGACACGTCCGTCGTGCTCGAGCAGCTTCGCGACGGCAACGCGAAGAAGGCTGTGATCCAGGACAAGGAGCAGACGCTCAACCTTGATCTCCGCAACAAGATCAAGGTCAAGGGCACGGAAACCAACAAGATCCAGGGCCAGTTCTCCTCGCAGAGCGCTGACGAACTGCAGAACGAACTCAGCACGCTCAAGTCGCAGAAGAAGCTCGACGAGTTCAACGTCAACGTCACGCAGGACAACATCTTCATCAGCCTGCTGATCAACCTGCTGCCGATCGCGGTGCTGGTGGTCCTGCTGCTGCTGTTCATGTCGCAGATGCAGGGCGGCGGCTCCCGCGTGCTCAATTTCGGCAAGTCCAAGGCGAAACTGATCTCGAAGGACACCCCGAAGACGACGTTCGCCGACGTCGCCGGGTCCGACGAGGCCGTCGAGGAACTGCACGAGATCAAGGACTTCCTGCAGGCCCCGGCGAAGTACCAGGCGCTCGGCGCGAAGATCCCGAAGGGCGTGCTGCTCTACGGGCCGCCCGGCACCGGTAAGACGCTGCTGGCCCGCGCGGTCGCCGGCGAGGCCGGGGTGCCGTTCTACTCGATCTCCGGCTCGGACTTCGTCGAGATGTTCGTCGGTGTCGGTGCCTCCCGCGTCCGCGACCTGTTCGAGCAGGCCAAGGCCAACGCGCCCGCGATCGTGTTCGTCGACGAGATCGACGCCGTCGGCCGCCACCGCGGCGCCGGCATGGGCGGCGGTCACGACGAGCGCGAGCAGACGCTCAACCAGCTGCTCGTCGAGATGGACGGCTTCGACACCAAGGGCGGCGTCATCCTGATCGCCGCGACCAACCGGCCCGACATCCTCGACCCGGCCCTGCTGCGCCCCGGCCGCTTCGACCGCCAGATCGCCGTCGACCGCCCCGACATGGAGGGCCGCAAGGCGATCCTGCGGGTCCACGCCAAGGGCAAGCCGTTCACGCCCGACGTCGACCTCGACTCGGTCGCCCGGCGCACGCCCGGCTTCACCGGCGCCGACCTGGCCAACGTGATCAACGAGTCGGCGCTGCTGGCGGCCCGCAACGACAAGCGGGCGATCACCAACGACTACCTCGAAGAGGCCATCGACCGGGTCATCGCCGGCCCCGAGCGGCGCACCCGCGTGATGAGCGAGCACGAGAAGAAGGTCACCGCATACCACGAGGGCGGCCACGCGCTCGTCGCCTGGGCGCTGCCCCACTCAGCACCCGTGCACAAGGTGACCATCCTGTCCCGCGGCCGCTCGCTGGGCCACACGCTGGTCCTGCCCACCGAGGACAAGTACACGCAGACCCGCTCCGAGATGATCGACACCCTGGCCTACGCGCTGGGCGGCCGGGCCGCCGAGGAGCTGGTCTTCCACGAGCCGACCACCGGCGCCGGCAACGACATCGAGAAGGCGACCGCGCTCGCCCGGTCGATGATCACGGAGTACGGCATGAGCGCCAAGCTGGGCGCCGTCAAGTACGGCACCGGCGAGGGCGAGCCGTTCCTGGGCCGCACCATGGGCCACGAGCGGGACTACTCCGAGAAGATCGCCGCCGAGATCGACGCCGAGATGCGCTCCCTGATCGAGATCGCGCACGACGAGGCCTGGGAGATCCTGGTCGAGTATCGCGACGTCCTCGACAACATCGTCGAGGAGCTCATGGAGAAGGAGACCATCTCCCAGACGGACATGACCCGCATCTGCGCCCGCGTGGTCAAGCGCCCGCCGATGGCCCCCTTCAGCGGCAACGGCCGGCGCCGGCGCGCGATCGAGGCCGGCACGAACGGCTCCGAGGTCACCCAGCCGGTGAGCGTGGGCGGCGACGACCACGTGCGCATCACCAGCGGCGGCGAGACCCCGGACGGCACGCACTGAGCGAGTACAGCAGCACCGAGCCCGACACTGATAACGGTGCCGGGCTCGTTGCTGACCGGGAGCTCGACCACGTCGCCGCGCGGCTGGTCAGCGGCAAGCTGAGCGGCGTCGAGGTCGAGCGCAACGTCGACCTCAAACGCATCGAGGACGCCGTCCGTGAGATTCTGATCGCGGTGGGTGAGGACCCCGACCGCGACGGCCTGCGCAAGACCCCGGCCCGCGTGGCGCGCGCCTACGCCGAGCTCTTCGCCGGCCTGCGCGTCGACCCCGCCCAGGTGCTCTCCACCACCTTCGAGGCCGACCACGAGGAGCTCGTGCTCGTGCGGGACATCGAGGTCATGTCCATGTGCGAGCACCACCTGCTGCCGTTCCACGGGGTGGCGCACATCGGGTACATCCCGGGGCATGACGGGCGGATCACCGGGCTGTCGAAGCTGGCGCGGCTGGTCGAGGTGTACGCGCGGCGGCCGCAGGTCCAGGAGCGGCTCACGGCGCAGATCGCTGACCTGCTCATGGCGCAGCTCGTGCCGCGGGGCGTCATCGTGGTCATCGAGTGCGAGCACATGTGCATGTCGATGCGGGGCATCCAGAAGGGCGGGTCGCGCACGATCACGTCCGCGGTCCGGGGGCTGCTGCGGGACGACGCGAAGTCCCGGTCCGAGGCGATGGCGCTGATCATGCACGGCTAGCGCCCGGTGGCGCTCCGGTCAGGCCAGCAGCAGCACGCCGCCGAAGACCAGCACCGGAACGAGCGCCAGCAGGCTGATGATGAGGCCCAGGACGGGCGTTCGCGACGTGGTCTTGCGGGTCATCGCGCCGATCGTGAGCCAGCCGAGGCCGAAGGCGATGGCCGGGAGTACGAGAGCGCAGGGAAGGGCCAGGAGACCCGCGCCGGTGAGATCCTCGCTCGCCACCAGCGCGGGGATCTGCACGACCGCGGCGAGGAGCGCGAAACCGAAGTAGATCGCCGCGTTGACCCACACCCGCCGGTTCGACGCCGCCTGGCGTCCGGGCGCCGCCAAGTCCGCCTCAGAGCGCTTCAGACCGGCCGCCGCGTATCGCAGGGCCTGCGACACCCTCCCGGGCACCGACTCCGGCACAGGCGGGCTCAGCGGGCTCACGACGCCCGTCCCGACGGCACCCGGCGCCCCGGACACCGGCACACCGCTGGTCGGTCCCCCGCTGTTGCGCATCGCCGGCGGTGCGCTGCGCGGCGTGACCATGGGATAGCCACCTGTGTTCGGCAGGGGGCGCGGTGGCGCTCCCGCGGCCGCAGGCGTTCCCGGTATCCCCGACACCGGCGGCACGCTCAGGGGAGGCCGCGGCGGGGCGCTGACCGGGTTGGTCATGATGCGCTGCCCCTGCGGCCAGCCGCCCGGTCCGGGCATGAGTGCGGCCGGAGGCGGTGGCGGGGCCATGGGCGCGCCCCGGCGCGGGTCCAGCGGCTGCGCCACCGACGTCAGGGCGGCGTGGGCGGCCTGGATCTCAGGCCAGGGGGGTACGAGCTCGACGGGGCGGCCGCCCGCCTCGCCGACGACCTCCTGGAGGTACGCCTCGTGGTGGGCGAGCTTGGCCCGGATGGCGGTCAGGTCCTGCTGCGCGGCCTTGAGCGCCGACTTGTGCTCGGCCACGATGGCGATGACCTCGCGGCGTACGGCGTCGAGGCGCTGCCCGGCCGCCACATACTCCAGCCACGCCTTCCGGCTCGCCTCGCCCACGGGCGCGGGCGGCGCCGTCCACGGCCCGCTCAGCTGCGCGCAGACCCGGCGGACGAGCTCGGCGGGCGGGTCGGGGTCGAGGTACACGGGCGCGTTGAGCCGGCTCGGCCCGGTCCCGGTGCCGGAGAACGTGGCCCCCGGCGGGTCGCCGACCCAGGCGTGCGGGTTGCGGATCGCGATCTGGGTGGCGTGCGGCAGCGGCGCCTGCGTCGTCTCCTGCGTCAGCGGCGGCGGCGGCCAGCCCGCGGCGATCAGGTGCAGCCGCCCGGCCGGCCCGGCGTGCGCGAGCTGCGCGATGCGCGCCAGGTCGCGCCCCTCCGTCAGCTCGGGCAGCGAGGCGATCACGATCAGCAGCGTCGGCGCCGGCCCGTCGGTCCGCGTCGCGAGCCAGCGCTCGCCCTCATCCAGTACTGCCCGCAGGCCTTCGGCATCCGTCGCCGGCGGCGGCATGATCGCCTCGATCCCGCCGAACCACCCGAACGTCGACCCGTCGACGACCGCGTCCACGGTGCGGATCCGCACCGACCCGGGCGGCGACGAGGCCAGCAGCCGCAGCACCAGGCTCCGCAGCAGCCCCGCCACCCGGCTGTCCCGCGCATCGGCGTCGATCGCGATGTGGCCCGCCCGCAGCAGCGGCACAATCACCGGAAACCGGGCGTCGTCGAGCGGATGAGCCTGACCGACCCGTACGAACGTGGGCGGCAGCGGCCCGCCGAGCGGTGTGGCGGGCGCCAGCGCGTCCAACTGGGCCCCGAGCCACCCCGGCGCCAGCATCGCCGCGTTGGCCCGCAGACCCGCGGCGAGATCGTGCTGCTCCGCGTATTGCTCAGCCGGGGCGGCGTTGGGCGAATATCCCTCAAGAATCGGCCCGGCGGCGGCGATCAGCGCAGCGGTGTGCCGATGCTGCGCAGCCGCTCGCTCGATCCGTGCCCGCAGGCGTGCCACTTCGCCCCTTCCGATCCAAGCCAGATGCGGGAACGGTAACGCAGACTGCTAATCCAGTCAGCAGGCACACTACTGCTCTCATGTTGTCGCAGGTAGCCGCCTCGCACTCATCCCCGCCTTCAGCCCGCGGCCCGGGCTCGCCGGAAGTCCGCGGCGCGGGAGGATGCCTCGCGGGCGCGCGGCGGCTAGCCTCTGGAGCGTGGACCCATCGAAGCCCAACGACCCAGCTGTGGAGCAGGGGAAGGCGATTCCCCGGTCACGGCCGGGAGCCGACGAGGTCCTCGAGGGCGAGATCATCGATAGGGGCGTTCCTATTGGACGGCCTCGCACTGGGCCACCTCCACCGCCGACGGCTCCGCCACAGCCACCCCGCAAACCGGGCCAACTCCGCCGCACGATCCTATGGACCTTGCTGGGTGTACTAGTGGCAGTCTGTCTGGGCGGCGGCCTGACCTTCTACGTTGCTTACGACAAGGCGACGACACCGGAGCGTGGGACGCCGGCGGTCTCGCTCCAGCAATACATCACCGCGAAGTTCTCGATCCGCGACAAGACCCGCGCGAAGCTTTTCACTTGCGGCGACGCCAACCTTAGTCAGGTCGACGACCTACTGGGCACGATCGAGAGTCGCGAATCAGAAACCGGCGTAGGTATTCAGGTGACCTTGAGAGATCTGTCTGTTGTGGAATCCAGTAACTCGGCAACAATTAATACCAACCTGGATGTCGGCGCCGCGCAGGGCAACGGGACGACGGTAGTTAGCCAGCGATGGGAGTTCGGGCTCCGAGACGTGAATGGATGGCGTGTTTGCTCGGCAACCAGGCTGAGCTGAATTACTCGACCCAGAGCAGGTGGATCGGGACCTCCAGGGTCTTTGGGGCCTGCCCGCTCCACGCCCACCGATACCAGTCCACCTCTCGGCAGACCCGTACGCAAATATCCCCCTCAACCCCGCTGTACGCCTCAGTAACCGCCCGTAAATCCCGCTGATCCCGGCCCGTCTTGTCCTCAGGCCCTGGCACGCGAACAACCCGCCGCCCGGTAACCCCTGGGACGTCGCGAATCCGCCGAGGCGCCCGCGAGGGCGGTGCATCCAGCGAAACCAGTTGGAAGTCGTCGCCGGACCGGGTGACAGATGACGAAACCCGCTCCACCCATACCCGCTCCAGCGGCACGAGTGGCGCGAACACCTCGGTCTGCTCGGCCTCTGCGCGGTACCACTCCTGCTCCGGCAACGCCGGAACATAGGTCCGGCTGGCCTGCACGACGACGTCGTCGATGCGCAGGTCCCCACGCCATCCCAGCCCCGGCAGCCCGATCACGGCCCGCCGCCCGCGCAGCTCGCGCAGTATCGAGGCCGGCACCAGCTCGATCCCGGCCGGTGCGCGCTCACTCCCGGCGAGCAGGTCCCAGTCGGGGAAGTCCCCTCCGGCGGGCAGATCGGTCACGGCTTGACCCCCAGTGGCGCCCCATTGCGCTGCATGAACGGCACGGGGTCGATGGCGCCATTGTTACTCGGATCGCTGTTCATGTGTACCTCGAAGTGCAGGTGCGGCCCAGACGAGTGCCCAGTAGTCCCCGAGAACCCGATCTCCTGACCGGGCGCGACGTGCTGCCCGATAACGACACTGGGCTTCTTGATCATGTGGCAGTACCGCGTGAGCAGGCCGTTGGCGTGCTGGATCTCGACGTACCAGCCGCATCCGAGCACGGATGGCGAGCCGTCGCGCCAGCAGCCCCAATCGGTGCCGTTGGCGAGGTGGGCCTGGCAGCGCACCTTCACCACGAGCCCGGCGGCCGCGGCCCGGATGACGGTGTTGCGCGGCACGATGAGGTCGACGCCCTGGTGGGTGGGGCGCGAGGCGGTCCGGAACCCGGAGCCGACCTCCCCGTTGACCGGTGCCGTCCAGCCCGACGCCGCGATCTGATCGCCGCTGACGCACGTCAGCTTCGTGGAGTCCCCGGCCGCGCGCGCCGCCCCGCCGGTGAGCGAGTTGACGACGGTGCTCGCCAGCTGCTCGTGTTTCGCGTACGCGTTGGGGTACGCGCTGCGCTGCACCCGCTGGGCGGCCCGGGTGAGGCTGAGGCGCTCCCAGCCGGGGACCTGCAGGAGCTTCTCGTAGAACTTCCGGGAGGCGTACTGCGGATCCATGACCTGCGCCGGCGCGCCCCACCCCGTGCTCGGCCGCTGCTGGAACAGCCCGAGCGAGTCGTGGTCGTTGCGCGCCCCGAGGTTCGGCAGGTTGTGCAGGCTCGACTCCTGCATCGCGGTCGCGACGGCGATCACCCACCCGCGCGGCGGCACGTTCATGTCCTGCCCCACGCGCACGATGATCGCCGCGTTGCGCACCTGCTCCTCGGACAGCTCATGGTGGCTCGGCAGCTTGGCCGAGGCGTCGACCAGCTGCCCGTTGCCGCATCCCGCTGCGTCGTAGTCCTGCGTGTTGCGCGCCGCGTCCATGAAGAACCCGACAACCCCCGCCCCGCAGCAGATCAGGACCAATCCGGCGCAGAGAGCCACCAGAAAGGCGGGCCGAAGCCGTTTTCCTCGCGTCGGTACCTCGAAATCGTCGCTTTCCCCGAGAATGCTCACGCCGTCTCCCAGTCCAGCGAGGTGACCTGCCACCGCCCGTCGGCGACCTGCAGCTCAAGCACGATCGTCCCGCCCTCGGCGGGGAACTTGGCAACGGTGGCCGACCCGACGTTCTCAAGCTGCGGGGACCCGGTAATCGTCGCGGTGGGCACATCGGCGGGATCGGTCTCGGCCAGATCGGCCATGAGCTCCGCGGACGCGTCCGGCTTCAACGCGGCCCGCCACTGCTCCCCGGTAATCCCAGGCTTACGAATCCACGCCTCGGCGAACCGTGTAGCGACGGTGGAAACGTCCGGGGCCCCCTTGCTGAGGGACGGCGCGACGACAGGCGTCTCGTCCACCCCGTCGTCCCCCAGCGAGGCATATGGATCGGCCGAGGTGGGCACCGGCGCGACGGTGGGCCCGAGCGCATCGTTGGCCGAGTCCCCACCGCCGCGATCGAACACCGTACGCCCGACCCCCACAACGGCAAGCACCACGACCACCAGTACCAGCGCAATGCCGTACCGCGTACCGAGCAGCCGCAGAACAGTCCGCATCTGTGCCGCCTACCCGGGAAGACTCGCCGATTCGGGCCGTCGAGCCGGCGCCCGCTCCCCAGCGGAGGACCGATCCGAGTCGGGCCGATAGATCGAGTAGGAGGGTGCACTCTCGGAAGGCACGTCGGGCTCTTCCCAGGAAGGCTCCCGCCGCCGAGAAGTCCGCTGCGCCCCAGAACCCCGCGACGCCCGCCCAGTCTCCGGCCGCTCAACGGGCACCATGTCCCCGCCGCCACCAACAGTGACACTGTCTTCACTACGAGACTCGGGCCGGGCCTGCGTCTGAACGCTCTCCCCACCCCGCCGCTGAGCTCCAGGCTCCCTGGTCCCCCCGGCCTCAACAACTTTGAGCGCCGCCGCCTGCCGCACATCACGCATGAACAACCGATGCCAACTACCGGCAGATGTAATAGCCCGCGTCGAGTCCTTACCCCCGAGCTGCGTAATCCGCCGATAGGGCCGCAGCAGCAACCACCCAACCACCCCGGTAAGCCAGATCAGAACGACCTGAAGCCACGGGGCCAGTGAAGGGGTCTGGAGGATGAGCGTGACCGCAAAGAGGTAGATCGCTGATCCAGTGCCGAAGATGATGATGTTGAACAGTGCCGCGATAACTGCGTTCCCGAGTCGACGAAGCCCAGCGTTTGCTGGACGTAGCAGACCGATGGTGCCGAGGATAGGTGCGGCGATCACGGCCCAGCGAAACAGCAAGAACCCGAGGATGACTAGCACTGATGCGGTCACGTCGAAGAGGGCGAAGAACAGGGTGGAAATGATCGCCAGGAATCCTGCCCCGATGCGGTCCATGCCCTTGCTGCCCTGTAGGTGCTCGTACGCTTCCGGGTCTTCTGTGCGAATCTGTTCAGCGATTCGCATCCAGCGCTGCTGTTTCCCTTCCTCGACGACTTGCCGCATCTTCGACTCGACTGGCGGGCCGGGTTCCTTGTTTCGGATCCGCTTCTCTTCGGCGTCTCTGGCCCGCTTTTCGTCAGCTCGGATCAGCTCGATTTCGGCCCAACTGAAGGATTTCGCGTCATATAGGGCCGGGCCATACTTCTTGGCGGTGTCGCTGTCGGCCGAGCCCAGTGTTCCTCGCAGCCAGTTGTGGTAAAGCAGTCCATCTACGACGGTGTCACTCGCACGTACCGCAGGTGGGCGAGTGTCTTTGCAAGCTGCTGGGTCGATGTTGTTGCACTCGCTGGCATTTGCTGATTCATCTCGGGGGCCGACGGCGTCGTGGATCACTCCGAGGCTGCTGATCAGACCCTTGTCGGCAAGGCTGGCAGACCAGGTTGGCCACGCTGCGATAGCGCTCATGAGCACCATGACGAATATGGCCCATCCAGCGGTTGTCATCGCATTGGAGAGGTCCGACTGTCGGGAGCGCCAGAGAAGGTAAAGGCCGACGATTGCGAGGGTAATGGCGCCGAAGACGGTGAAGACCTTATCGTAAACGGCCCGGGTGGCCTGTTCGACTAGGGGATCGGCCCAGCCCCACATGTAAGCTGGATCCCAGGCGCGCTCGCGCAGAGCGTTCGAAGCGCCGAGAATGCCCGTAGCGAGGGTGAACTCTCCGTTCGCGATTGTGTTTTCAAATTCTGCGCTAGGGTTTGTGACGACTGAAGCGCACTTTAGATCGTAGGTGCTGAAGTCGTAGCCGGCGTATCCGTAGTCGCTATACTTAAAGCGGAGGCCAGTCGTCTTCGACGATTCAGGCTGCTGGGCGAACCATCCGGCCATGCCGGAGTCCGGAGCGCTCGGGGTTGGAGCGTTCAAACAAGACAACTTTCCTTGCACGTCGACCTGTAGTCGATTAGCGCAGTTCTGGAAATTGCTCGGAACCCGCCATTCCTCGACGGTGCAGAGGGGGTCGCCGGGGGCGTGGGTGGACGGGGCGGCTTTGGCCGCCGGAATCGGGCCTCCGAAGAGGGTGGCCATGGCCGTGACGAGGACCACGGCCACGTGCACGGGCAGGCGTCTCACCGATCATCCTCCGGGTCGTCATCGTGGACGTCCACGATTTCGCCGCCGACTGCGTTGCCGGCGCTTGGTACACCCCCCGGTGTCGTGTCCAGGTAGCGGAGCAGGTCGGTGACGTACGAGACATCGACCCGGACCTTCTGCACGCGCCCGTCCACGTCGCGCATCACGAATTCGCGGAAGCCCAGGCGTGACGATGAGCTGGTGTCCACCTGGGAAAGGGCCGCCAGCGTCTGCTCGTAGCCGACGTCCGTCGGCACGCGCAGGAGGCGGAGGGCCTCGGCGGCGATCTCGGTGTCCTCGGCGATGCGGCCGACGAAGACGGTTGAGACGAGATTCTGCACGTCCAGGCCCAGGATGTCCTTGGGGTTCTGGGAGGCGACCAGGGCCGCGAGGTTCCACTTGCGGGAGTCGCGGGCCAGGCGGACCAGGAAGGAGCGGCCGGAGCGCCAGCCTTCCATGAAGTGGGCCTCGTCCAGGCCCACGAGCTTGCGGGCGGCCATGTCGCCGCCGTAGCAGCGGCGGACGGCCAGGCGGTGGGCGGTGTGGAGCATGGGCAGGGCGAGGGACTCCTCGGCGGACCAGTACTCGCGCTCGATCTTGAGGTCGGGCAGGCGGAGGCCGGCCATGGTGATGATCGTGATGCCGGCGTCGGCGCCGAGCAGGCCGGCGGGCGGGGAGCCGAAGAAGAGCATGGCCAGGGGCATCTCGGCGGTGTCGAGCAGGAGGTTGCCGAGCTCGGCGGCATCGTGGTCGCCGGTGTCGCGCAGGGAGCGGATGACGTCCTCGAGGGTCGAGGACTCTTCGGCGGGGACCTGGCGGACGGCGTGGCGCAGCATCGTCGCGGTGGCGGCCTCGCGGGCGACCTGGGGCGGGACGAGCATCATGCAGATGTCCTGCACGAGCATGCGGCGCTCGGCGCGGGCGTTGGAGATCGCGATCTCGAACTCGCGGTCGCCGCCCGGGCCGGGCGCGTAGTGGCCACGCTGCGGGGTCGGAATCAGCGCGTACGGCGCCAGCGTCCCCTGCTCGGAGCCGGTCAGGTTGAGCACGCGGGAGTACGGGGCCAGCTCCGGCATGCTGGCGAGGCGGGCCAGGGGGCCGGACGGGTCCAGCAGCGTCACCTGCACCCCGCGCCGCGCCGCCAGGTAGCCCAGGGCGCCCATGAGGGTCGACTTGCCACCGCCCGGCTCGGCCACGAAGACCGCCAGGCCCGAGCGCTCCCGCACCTCCATCGGGAAGTGCAGGTCGAGGAAGACCGGGCGGCGGGAGGTGCCCGCGGTGCGGCCGATGAGGTCGCCGCGGCGGTCGCCGACGGTGGAGGCGGCCTGCGGCAGGGCGGCGGCGAAGAGCTTGACCGGCATGCGGCGCACGTAGCCGGTGTTGGCCAGCGGTTCGCCCGGGATGAACTCGCGGGCCAGCCAGTCCTGGTTCTTCGGGTGCTGCAGGGCGATGCGCATCTCGCGCGAGTACAACTGCGTGACCCGCCGCGCCCGCTCCAGCGCCTCCTCGCGGGTCCGGCCGCCGACCGCGATGCGGTGCCAGCCGTGGGCGCGGGAAGAGTCGACCGGCAGGCCGGTGCTGATCTCGTCGCCGATCGTGAGCGCGCGCATGGCCAGGCGCTCGAGCTCGGGCGGTGCGTCGATGCCGTGCTCGGAGTAGTCGGCCTGCTGCGAGCGGATCAGGCGGAGCCGGTGCTCGAGATTGCGGAACGAGTCGCCCGGGCCGAGGATGTCGATCCGCGACGACAGCTCCATCGGCCACGGCAGGCGCTCGTGGAAGTGTAGCCACGGCTCGTGCCGCTCGGGGATCTCCAGCGGCTCCATGCGCCCGACGGTGAGCACGGCGACGTGACGCTCCTCGCCGGTCACCCGGTTGACCAGCTTCACCGTCGATCCGTACGGCGTGCGGTAACGCTCCACCGACTCGGTCAGCGCCAGCAGGTCGCCCGCGTCCCATCCCCCGTCGAGCGTGGTGATGTTCGCCGGCGGCTGCATGCACAGCGCGACGGAGCGGTACAGCAGCCACTCCAGCTCGGCCGTGGTGACCCGCCGGCCGCGCATGCCGAAGGCGCCCAGCACCTCGTCGAACTGCTCGACGGTGCGGGCCATGCGGCGCCGCTCGGCGTCGGCGACCCCGCGCTTGAACAGCGCGCCGATGCGCTCGGCGAAGGTGTCGCCGAGCGTGCGGCGGGCGAAGGCGATGCCCAGGTACGTCTGGCCCTCGGCGTGATTGATCGACAGCAGGTGCTTCTGCGCGGCGACCAGGTGGTCGGCCCACGACGGCCCCGCGGCGGAGGGCAGCGGGCGCGGCG
The DNA here is from genome assembly GCF_050942935.1 of Dactylosporangium sp. CA-233914. Taxonomy (NCBI): domain Bacteria; kingdom Bacillati; phylum Actinomycetota; class Actinomycetes; order Micromonosporales; family Micromonosporaceae; genus Dactylosporangium; species Dactylosporangium sp. CA-233914. The sequence continues at coordinate 888,288 of NZ_CP192030.1, forward strand.
TGTTGGCGTCGACCACGCGGGCCCACTGGTCGGCCGGGAACGGCCGGGTCGTGCGCCGCAGGTGCAGCCGGAAACCCGCCAGGCCCGCGAACTGCTCCGAGACCGCCGACAGCAGCGCCTCGCGCTCGGCGTCCGGGCGGAACGCCCAGCGCACCTCGGGCAGCCAGTACCACGCGGTGACCGTGTTGGGCGTGAACGTCAGGTGCCCGGCGATCTCGGTGATCGCCAGGTCGATGGCGGCGCTGCGGTCCTTGTGCCGAGGCTTCGGCGTCTTGTCCAGCGGCGTCCGGCGGCCGCGCTGCGGCGGCGGCTGGACCCGCGGCGTCCGCGGGGGCTGCTGAGCGGGGACGCCGCGGGCGGGCACGGTCCGTCGCGCCGGTGGCGGCGGCGCGGTGGTCACCGAGTTCTTCCGGCCGGTACTGCTTGTGCCCGCTCCGGCCGCCCGCTCACCCGACGACCCGTGGCGCTCCGCCGAACGCTCGCCCGGCACCCCGGACCGCTCCGCCGAGCGCGCCCCCGGCGGGCCGTAGCGCTCCGCGGCCCACTCGTCGGTCGCGCGGAACCGCTCGTCGGCCCGCCCGCGCCGCTCCGGCGTGCGGTCGCCCTGCCGCGAGACCCGCTCCGGCGGCCGCGGCGCTGCGGGCCCGCCGAACGCGTCCCGCTGACCGAGCGGCGGATGCTCGCCCGACGGCGAACGGTCCCGCGCGCCGAGCGGCGGATGCTCCCCGGACGGGGCTGCGAAGTCGGGCCGATCACCAAAATTGCCCCGGCCACGCGAGCCGCCCCGATCACCCGAGCTGCCCCGATCACCCGAGCTGCCCCGATCGCCCGGGCCGCCCCGATCGCGCGAAATGGACTGGCCGCCGGGATTGGTCCGGTCGACCGAGCCAGCCCGGTCAATGGAACCGGTGCGATCGATCGAACCGGTGCGGTCCCGGGAAGCGGACCGATCGCCCAGGGCGGGCCGGCCACCCGAACCGGCACGGCTGCCCAGCGGCGGATGCTCGCCGGACGGAGACCGGTCGCCATAGGGCCGGTCGCCCAGCGCGGGCCGCTCCCGGGTCGCCGGCCGGTCGCTGAGGGCCGGCCGCGTGGTGTGCCGCTCCCCGTTGGTCCGCGCCGGCTCGACCGCCGGGTTGCGCGGCACGGCCCGCGTCGGCGCCCGCAGGTCCTCGGGCGCGCGCGGCGCCCCGGAGGCGGGTGCGGCCGAGATCGGAACGCCGGAGACCGGCTGGACGCGCTCCACCCGCCCGGCGCCGGGCTCCAGGGCGCGGAGCCGGTCGCGCGGGTTGCCGCCCGGCGGGTCGTCGAACAGCCCCATGAACGGCGAGTCGACGTCCGGCGCGGGCTGCCCGCTGACCGGCCGCTCGGCCCCGCGCCCGGCCTCACCGGCCGAGCCGCGGGAGCCCCGCGCGCCACCCGCGGTGTCCGAACCGTTGGGGCCGGTCCCGCGGAACATGGCGACGCGGCCGCCCTCGGCGACCGCGCGGAGGCCACCATCGTAATCGGTTGACTGCGTAGCGTCGTCGTCGAAGTCCGAGCGGTCCTGATGTTCCCCGGTCCGGCGGGGAGGCGGAGTGGTCATACGAGATCACCGGTGAGTTCCGGGCGGATGCGCACCTTGGAGGCGACCAGGCGGGCGTCGCGCAGCTCGGAGCTGGGCTCGCGGGTGTGACGCCAGTCGGTCAGGGCGGTGCGGACCACCATGCGGGCGGGTCGATCGGGGTCGACGTAACGGAAGATCAGCGACGTCGCCACGATCGCGAGCGCGATCTCGTAGGCGGGGAAGTAGTCGACGTGCAGCGTGATCAGGTAACGGATGAACATGAACAGCGGCACCAGCAGCGCGAACACCCCGTACTGCGCATACGGCAGCTGGATGGGCAGCGTGTATCCGGGCGGGCCAAGGTAGACGAGGCGAGCCCGGTAGATGTCGTCGTCAGTTCGCAGGCGCATGGTCGGTCAGGCCTACTTGAAGATGAGGTTGACCAACGAGTCGCCGAAGAAGAACAGCGACGCGGCCCCGGCAACGAAGGCGAGGCCGATGATGGCGATCGCCGAGCTCGTCAGGACGCGCGACACCTCGCCCTTGCTGGCCCGGCCGATGAAGATCACCCCGAGTGCCGCGAGCAGGATCGGCACGATCTTGGTGGTGAAGAACGTGAGGATGCCGTCGGTGTTGATCGTCTTCGGCTCGGGTGTTGGCGTCGGCGCGAGGGCGATCGCATCCACGGCGCGTGTGGCGGAGCCCCACATCGCCTGGCCGATCTCCATCAACATCATCAGACCTCCCCGGAGGCGCGACGGGCGAGGTGCACGCCGCGCGTTAAGCCTCGCCGAAAAGACGACCCGGTGGTACAACCCCGGCTGCTGTGTCGCCCTCCAGCGGAACCTTATCCGGGTGTTTGCCCTGCTAAATGCCCATTGTCGGGTTTAACGGTCCGAATAACGTTCACTTGCAGAGAGTACGTTGCGGCCCTCTTTCCAACAAGCTGACCGGTCCGTGGTCAGTGTGCACAGTGTGCCTCGTGAGGCGTCGGCTCACGCCCTCCGGCGCGGTTGTCGCAGGTCGCCACCGAGTGGCTCCGTTGAGTTGAGTACCTTCATTCAAGTGATGGTCTTGCGACGTCCCTCGCCCGTGGTGATGGGTGTGCTCAACGTGACGCCGGACAGCTTCTCCGACGGCGGTCGCTACGCGGACCTGGACGCGGCCGTGGCGCACGCGCTGCAGATGCGCGCGGAGGGCGCCGACGTCATCGACGTGGGCGGGGAGAGCACCCGGCCGGGCGCCGAGCGGGTCGACGCGCCGACCGAGCTGGCCCGCGTGGTGCCGGTGATCCGCACGCTCGCGGCCCACGGGGTGGCGATGAGCATCGACACCACCCGCGCCGCCGTGGCCGCCGCCGCCCTGGAGGCCGGCGCCGAGCTGGTCAACGACGTCTCCGGGGGCCTCGCCGACCCGGACATGGCCCGGCTGGTCGCCGACGCCGGCTGCCCCTGGGTGCTCATGCACTGGCGCGGGCACTCCCGGCGGATGGCCGACCTCGCGGTGTACGACGACGTGGTCAAGGAGGTCGCGGCCGAGCTGCTGGAGCGCGTGGACGCCGCGGTCGCCGCCGGTGTCGCGCCCGACCGGCTGATTCTCGACCCTGGCCTGGGCTTCGCCAAGCGGCCTGAGCACACCTGGAAGCTCGCGGCCCACCTGCCCGAGCTGGTCGCGCTCGGCCATCCGGTCCTGGTCGGCTCGAGCCGCAAGTCGCACCTGGGCCGCCTGCTGGCCGACGACGAGGGCCGCGACCGGCCGGCGACGCAGCGGGAGGCCGCGACCGTCGCGACCACGGTCCTGTCGGTCGCCGCCGGTGCCTGGGGCGTGCGCGTTCACGAGGTTCGTGGCAACGTGGACGCGATCAAGGTGTGGCAGGCGACCAGGGCGGCGATGTGAGCAGCACGGACCGTATTACTCTGCGCGGTCTCACGGTCCGGGGATTCCACGGCGTGTTCGACTTCGAGCGCCGCGAGGGCCAGGACTTCGTGATCGACGCCGACCTCGAGCTCGACCTGCGCGAGGCCGCCGCCTCCGACGACGTCACCGACACCGTCCACTACGGCGAGCTGGCCGAGCGTCTGGCCGCCGTGGTCGCCGGCGAGCCGGTGAACCTGATCGAGACCCTCGCCGAGCGTCTGGCCGCCGTGTGCCTCGGCGACGCCCGGGTCCGTGCGACCACGGTGACCGTGCACAAGCCGGGCGCCCCCATCCCGCTGCAGTTCACCGACGTCAGCGTGACGATCCGGCGGGAGCAGCGGTGACCACGGCCGTGCTCGCGCTGGGCAGCAACCTCGGGGACCGGGAGGCGCACCTCAAGGGGGCGGTCGCGGGGCTGGGGGAGCGGGTGGCGGTGGTCTCCGGGGTGTACGAGACGCCGCCCTGGGGCGACCCCGACCAGCCGCATTACCTCAACGCCGTGCTGCTCGCCGTCGATCCGGGCGCCGCGCCGCAGGACTGGCTCGCGACCGCGCACCGGCTCGAGGACGCGGCGGGTCGCGTGCGTGATCCTGCTCGCCGTTTCGGCCCGCGTACCCTGGACGTTGACGTGATTGCCGTGTGGAACGACGACGGATCGCCGGTCACCTCCGGCGATCCCGACCTGACCCTGCCGCATCCGCGCGCCCATCTACGGGCATTCGTGCTCCGGCCGTGGATCGACATTCAGCCGTATGCGCAGCTGCCCGGGCACGGGTGGGTCAACGACCTGCTCCGCGCGGACGAGGTCGCCGATGACCTTGCCGACCTGCGTCCAAGAGCCGACGTCCACCTCGATACGTGATCTGGAGCGGAAAGCCGATGGCCACGCCGTCACCCGAAGACCGCAACGTCAACGGAGCCAAACGGCCCGACGGGCCCAAGAACCGGATGGAGCCGACGAGCCCGGCCACGCTGGTGGTCGCGGCGCTCGCTACCACCGCGCTGGCGTGGATCGCCATCAGCAACTTCTGGAACAGCCTGCCCACCCTGCCCTGGCTGCCGCCGCTGACGATGATCGGTCTGGCGATCTTCGAGGGGATCGAGGCGTATTCGACCCGCAACCGCATCCTGCGCAAGGAGGGCGCCGGCCCGCTCCAGCCGCTGGTGATCGCCCGTTACGCGGTGCTCGGCAAGGCCTCGGCCCTGGTCGCGGCGCTGTTCGGCGGGATGTACGTCGGCCTGTCCTCCTGGCTGCTCACCCAGCGTGGGGTGCTGGCCAAGGTCTCGGAGAACCTGCCACAGGCCCTGCTCGGGGTGGCCGGCTCCATCGTGCTCATCGCCGCCGCGCTCTGGCTGGAGCGCTCCTGCCGGGTGCCGCCCAACGGCCGCGACAAGGACCTGCCCCGGCAGAACCGCCCGGACGGGGCCGACCGCGCGCCGGACGACCAGGTCGCCTGAACCGCCCCGGCGGGCGGAGCCCGGCCGATCGGCGCAGGATCCTGCCTGAGGCAAGGTCTGTCGCTGGTCACCTTCCGCGGTTACTGTGCGACCGTACCCGTCGGTTGGCAGGAGGCGCGCGCCATGGCGTACGACGACTCGCGGTTCCGCGGTGAGCCCGGGTTCCGGGAGGAGCCCGACTTCCGGTCCGGGGGCGTCCCCGAGGACGCACCGACGCTGGGCGTCTCCGGCTCCTCGGTCTACACGCCCGGCAGCTATCCGGTCTCGCCCGCCTACGGCCCGCCTTCCGAGGCCGCCCCGAGCCGCTACCGCACGCCCACCCCGCAACAGCTCGGCGACGTCTTCGACGACCCCGAGCACGGCGAGCCCGGCCGCGACCGCTTCGCCGTGCACGCGCTGTGGGAGCTGGTCCTGCTGCTGGCCGCGGCCGCACTGCTCTACCTCCTGCGCGACGCGAGCCCCGCCGCGCTGCGCGGCACCGAGCTGCGGTCGCTGCTGCTCGCCGGGGCCGAGCTGGGCCTGGCCGCCGCGGCGGTCGGCCTGACCCTGCGCGCCGGGGCGACCAACCTCGCCGTCGGCCCGATCGCCTTCGCGGCGGCCCTGTTCTTCGCCAAGAATTCCGATCGCGGCCTGCTGATGACCGCCGGCATCACCGCGCTGATCGCCCTCGGCGTCGGCGTCGTGATCGCGGTGCTGGTCGTCGCGTTCCACGTGCCCGGCTGGGCGGCGAGCCTGGCCGGAGCGCTGGGGCTGGTCGCCTGGATCGGCGAGCAGCCCGGGGAGAAGATCGTCGCCGGGGCGTACGACCCCCATGGCCACGCCATGTGGTGGGCGATCGGCGTGGCCGTCGTCCTGGCCGTCGGCGGGGGCCTCGGCCTGATCCAGCCGCTGCGGCGCTCGCTCGGCCGGTTCCGGCCCGTGCGCGACCCCGCCGACCGGCGCGGCGGCGCGGCGGCCACGCTCACCGGCCTGGCCATCGCCGGGTCCGCGCTGCTCGCGACGGTCGCCGGGGTGCTGCTCGCGCTCGACCAGCGCGGGGTGACCACCGCCGACGGCGCGGCCTCGTTCAACGGGCTCACGATCACCGGCCTCGCGCTCGGTGCGGCCCTGGTCGGCGGCACCTCGGCGTTCGGCCGACGCGGCGGTGTCCTCGGCACGCTGCTCGCGGTCGCGGTGATCACGCTGCTGCTGCGCTACACGGCGGCGGAGGGCTGGAAGCTCCCGCCGTTCGCGCTGGCCGCCGGGGCGATCGCCATCGGCCTGGTGGTGACCCGGCTGGTCGAGACGTTCGGGCGGCCGCGCGCCACGCCGGAGGGCAGCGACGAGGACGTCTGGACGCCGCCGTCGATCACCTCGCCGCAGCCGGAGCGGGAGCCCGAGGACAACTGGTCTGCCCCGCCGAGCCGCACGGGGAGCTGGTCGTCCGGCAACAGCGGCTTCGACGGCGCCGGCGGCGGCTCCGATCGGGGCTGGGGAGTCGAGGAGCGCTGGGGCACCCGATAATCTTGTGAGCATGACCGACGTCACGCTGGAACAGCTCGATGCCCTGACCACCGAGGACCTGAGGGACCGGGCGTTCACGCTGGCCCGGCAGCGGCGCGACATCAAGTTCTTCTGGGACCTGTTCACGCACGTGACGCTCAGCGACGACGACACCCAGGACGGCTGGATCGGCTCCCTCGACGCGACCATCGACGACGCGGTCGCGCTGTGGCGCGAGGCCACCAGCCACGACTACGGCGAGAACGAGCCGCTGGTGCGGGCCGCGTTCATCGACTACGTCATGCAGCACGGCAACATTACGCAACCTGGCAAATAGGGCACATCTACGGATGTAACGGTATCAGTTGGTTGTGCGGCCGAAGGCCTTGTCCCGGCGGCGAGCGGGGCATCGTCCTGGAGACGCTCGCCCGGCCGGCCGGGGACTCCGACGCCGCTGTCGGCGACGCCGGCCGGCTGCGCGCCGACGAGCAGCGTGATGAACCGCGCCGATGGCCTTGAGGTCCACGCCGAGCAATCTTCACCGGGTGGGCCGCCTAACGCCTCGATCGGCCAGGCGACCGCCAACGCCGCCGGGGGAGCGGGCTACGGCCTGATCATCGGCTGGTGACGATGGCCGGCGCGAAGCATGACTGGTACGAAACCTTCTCAGCGCCCCTCGGAAACCGCCGCTGACGCCAAGGCGACCTGGACGTCGGCGGCGGTCAGCGCGCCGACCGGCGAATCGCCGTCGCGGACCACCACGGCGCCCTTCCCGGCCGCGAGCATCGCCCCGAACGCCTCCCGCAGCGTCGCGCTCGCCGCGACCACCGGTGCGCCGTCGCCGGCCTCGGCGACCGGCCGCAGCCCGTCGGCCGGAATCCGCGTCACGGACAGCCGCATGATTCCGCGGTCCTCGCCGACGAACCGCTCCACGAACTCGTTGCCGGGCCGGGCCAGCAGCTCCGCCGGGGTCGCGTACTGCTGCAGCTGTGCGTGATCCGACAGCACCGCGATGCGGTCGCCGAGCTTGATCGCCTCCTGCAGGTCGTGCGTGACCAGGATCGTGGTCTTGCGCACCGCCTGCCGCAGCCGCAGGAACTCGTCCTGCAGCCGCCCCCGGTTGATCGGGTCGACGGCCGAGAACGGCTCGTCCATGAGCAGCACCCGCGGGTCCGCGGCCAGGGCCCGGGCGAAGCCGACGCGCTGGCGCTGCCCACCGGACAGCTCGTGCGGATACCGCTTCGCATATTGCGCCGGCGCCAGCCCCACGAGGTCGAGCAGCTCGTCGGTGCGCTCGGCGATCCGGCGCTTGTCCCAGCCGAGCATCCGCGGCACCGTGCCGACGTTGGTGTGCACGTTCTGGTGGGGGAACAGGCCCACGTTCTGGATGACGTATCCGATCGTGCGCCGCAGCCGCGTGGGGTCCGCGGTGGTCACGTCGGAGCCGTCGATGAGAATGCGGCCGGCGGTGGGCTCGATGAGCCGGTTCACCATGCGCAGGACGGTCGACTTGCCGCAGCCGGACGGGCCGATGAGCACCGTGACCTCGCCGCTGCCGACCTCGAGGCTGAGCTCCTCGACCGCGACCGTGCCGTCCGGATACACCTTGCGCAGCCGATCGAGCGCGATCGGCGCGGCGTCGTGCTTCGCGGTAACGTCCACGCATGTCCTTCCTGGCTCGCGGTGAGGCGGGCAACCCCTGGTTCTCCTGGTCGTACGTCCGGGACAACTACGACACGATCCGGGATGCGCTCCTCGACCACGTGGTCATCACGGTGTGGTCGGTGGCGATCGCGGTGGTCATCGCGATCCCGCTGGCGGTGCTGGCGTACTGGGTCCGCCCGCTCGCCACGCCGATTCTGACATCAGCCGGCGTGCTTTACACGATCCCGTCGCTCGCGCTGCTGGCCTTCCTGGCCCCGTTCATGGGCACCGGGCGCTCCCCGGTGATCGTGGCATTGACGTCGTACGCGCTGATCGTGCTGATCCGCAACGCCCTCACCGGCCTGCTGCAGGTCCCCGACGACGTGCGCGAGGCCGCCACCGCGATGGGTTACGGCCGCTTCGCCCGGCTCTGGCGGGTCGAGCTGCCGCTCGCGCTGCCCGGCATCCTCACCGGCCTGCGCCTGGCGACGGTCTCGACAGTGGCGTTGGTCACTGTCGGCGCGATCGTCGGCTCCCAGGGCGGCCTCGGCGGGCTGATCCTGGCCGGCTTCCGCAACAACTACTACAAGGCCGAGATCGCCACGGCGGCCGTCGCCTGCGTCGCGCTGGCGCTGGTGCTCGACGTGATACTGATCCTGGTCAGCCGGGTGCTGACCCCGTGGGCGCGGAGGCGGGCGGCGTGAGCATCATCAATGACGCGCTGGTCTGGTTCAACGACCCGCTGAACTGGACCAACCCCGGCGGGATCCTGGAACGGCTGGGCGAGCACATCGAGATCTCGGTCGCCGCGGTGCTGCTGGGCTGCGTGGTCGCCTGGCCGCTCGGCATCACGCTCGGCCGCCGCGGCGCCGCGGCCGGGGTCATCGTGCTGCTGTCCAACCTGACCCAGGCCATCCCCGTGATCGCGCTGCTGACGATCCTCACGCTCACGCCGCTCGGGCTCGGCAAGCCCGCGGTCGTCATCGCGCTCGCGGTGTTCGCGCTGCCGGCGCTGCTGGCCAACGCCTACACCGGCATGCGGGAGATCGACCCCGAGGTCCGCGACGCCGCGCGGGGCGTCGGCATGACCTCGGCGCAGCGGCTCTTCCGCGTCGAGCTGCCGTTGGCCGTACCCTTCCTCGCCACCGGCCTGCGCATCGCCACCACCACCGTGGTCGCCACCGCGACCCTGGCCACGGCGGTCAACGGCGGCGGCCTCGGCATGATCATCTCGGCCGGCTTCGGCCTCGGCCCCGGCCACGGCGGGCAGATCCTGGCCGGCGCGGTCCTCGTCGCCGGGCTCGCGCTGATCATCGACGGCGTGATGGCGCTCATAGAGCGTAAGCTCACACCGAAGGTGCTGCGGCAGGCCGCGGGCCGCTCATGAGCGTGAACCACCACCCGCGATGAGGGAACCGTGACCGGTCGTTACGAAAACGTGCCTGGGTGCGGTTGCCGAATTTCCATCTCCGGGGTTGCCTATGGAGAGCGGGCGGGCTTCTTTGACAGCCGATAAGCGCCGTCCGTCGGACACGCGGCCGGTCACAGTGATCGCGCCGGGACACGGAAGGCGGGCCATTTTGCGTACAGCCATGCGCGCCATGTTCGGGGTGCTAGCCCTAAGTCTCGCCGGTGCGGGCCTCGCTGCCTGCGGTGAGTCGGGTTCCTCGGGCACCCAGGCGCCGGCGAGCGTCAGCGGGGCGGGATGTGCCCCGGTCGCGGGGGAGAAGCTTGTCGTGCTCGACGACGACAAGAAGCTGCAGCAGGCGGACAACGTCATTGCGGCCATCAACACGAAGGTCGCCGACCCGGTCCTCGTCGCGGCGCTGGACAAGGTCTCCGGCGCGCTGACCCCCGAGAAGCTGATCGCGCTCAACAAGGCGGTCGACGTCGACCGCAAGACCTCCAAGGTCGCGGCGGAGGACTTCGCCAAGGCCGAGAACCTCACCACCGGCATCGAGAAGGGCAAGGGCGGGGCCATCAAGATCGGCGCCGCGAACTTCTCGGAGAGCGCCACCCTGGGCGCGCTCTACGAGATCGTCCTCGACGCGGCCGGATACGACGCCTCGGTGCAGACGATCGGGCAGCGGGAGGTGTACTACGGCCAGCTGACCAAGGGCGACATCCAGATCGTCCCGGAGTACGCCGCGACGCTGACCGAGTTCATCAACCAGTCGGTCAACGGCAAGAGCGCCACGCCACTCGCCTCGGGTGACGTGGACAAGACCGTTGCCGCGCTCAAGGAGATCGGCGGCAAGCAGGGGCTCACCTTCGGCAAGGCGTCGAAGGCCACCGACGGCAACGCGTTCGCGGTGACGTCGGAGTTCGCGTCGAAGTACGGGTTGAAGACGCTCAGCGACTTCGCCGCCAAGTGCTCGGGTCAGGCCTCCGTCCTCGGTGGCCCGCCGGAGTGCCCGCAGCGGCCGTTCTGCCAGCCCGGCCTGGAGAACACGTACAAGATCCAGTTCGGCAAGGTGCTCAGCCTGGACGCCGGCGGCCCGCAGAGCAAGGACGCCCTGAAGAAGGGCAACGCCTCGCTCGCGCTGGTCTTCTCGTCCGACGGATCGCTGGGTTAGCCGAAATCTCAGCCCCCTCGTATCGCCCGCCGCGGGCGGTACGAGGGGACATTTCGTTTGTGCTGTGGAGCGGGTAAGTTCTCTGCACATGCCGGCCGCGGAGACCACCGGACCCCCCGGGTCGAAGCGGAGCACGATGGTGCTCCAGCTGCTCTTCTGGGGCGGGATCGGGCTGGCCCCGCTCGCCGCCCTGCTCTTCCTCGTGGGCAGCGGCTTCGTCCTGCAGTTCGCCGCCGTTGTCGGCCTGCTCGCCGTCGTGTGCATCGGCCTGTCGATCGCGCTGCGGCGCGAGGGCGAGACGGTCAAGGGCGAGGTCGAGGAGATGGTGTACGAGGAGATCGACACCCTTCGCGAGAACGTCCGCGGTGACATCACCCACGCCGCCCGCCAGACCCACGGCCAGCTCATGGAGCGCATCGGGGTCCTGCACGAGACCGTCGACGCGCTGCGCAACCAGGTCGAGATGCTGCGCGGGCAGGTCGAGCGGGCCGCCGCCCAGCCGCCGCCGCAGCCCCACCCGACCGGCTCGGCGTCGGTGCCCCAGGGCGTCCTGCGGCACACCGAGACCGTGCAGGTCACCACGAAGACGATGGTCGTCGACCCGGCCGAGTCCCGCTCCGGCACCGTCTACGGAGCCGTGCCCGCGCGCCCCGACATTCCCCAGCAGCGCCGCCCCGACCGCTCCGAGCGCGGCCCGGCCCGCCCCGAGCCCCACGAGGCGCACCGCAGCGGGGAGCACGGGCGCCGCGCGGAGCGGCCCGAGCGGGGCGAATGGTCAGAACGTCCTGACCGCTCCGACCGTCCTGACCGCTCCGACCGTCCTGAGCGCTCCGAACGTTCTGAGCGCTCCGAGCGGGTGGAGCGGCCCCAGCCGCGCGACGAGCGGACCCGGGAGCGGCCCCGCGAGGACTCGTGGACCCAGCAGTTGCTGCACGAGCGGATGGCACGGGCCGAGAGCGGGGACTGGCCGCAGCACCAGCCGCGCGCCGAGCGGGCGGACGTCGAGCGCCGCGGCGGCGGCCGGCGCCGGGCCGAGCCCGACGACGAGGACGAGGTCACCGGGCTGCGCACCACCGACCGCTGGGCCTCGGTGCACAGCGACGAGCGCGGTGGCCGGGAGCTGCGCATGGGCGAGCGGCGCTCCGCCGTCCACGCCGACGAGACGGGCACCCACGTGCGCATCGAGGATCGCTGGGCGACGGTGCGGCACGAGGAGTACTACCCCGAGGAGCCCCCCTCGGGCGGCCACCGCGCCCTGGACGGCGACCACAGCGGCGAGCGGCGCGGCGGCGGCCGGCGCCGGGCCGATCCCGACGACCGCGACGACGACGCGTTCGACCCGCGCATCGAGCGCCGCTACGAGTCCGGCACCGAGAGCCCGCGCCGCTCCGAGGCCCGTCGCGAGCGCGAGCGCAGCTGGGCCTCCGGCGAGCAGGCGCGCGTCGAGGTGGGCCGGCGCGAGGAGGCGCATTGGTCGGAGCGCAGTCATGAGGAGGGTCGCCGCGACGAGACCGGCGCGACCCGCTGGTCGCAGGTGCGCCACGACCGCACCGACCGGGCCCTGGGCGGTGCCCAGGCGGCCCTGCCCGCCTCGCCGGCCGAGCCGGCCTCGCGCTGGACCTCGGGCCAGGGACGCGACGAGGAGCGGGTGCCGCGGCGCGCGCGGGCGGACGACGACGAGGAGTACGGCTGGAACGGCGGCCGCGACGAGCACCGCGGCGGCCGGGCGGCCCGGCAGATCGTCGACTTCGAGGGCGACGACGACCGCTGGCGGTAGCCGGCCGCTTTGTCGATGCCGCCCTACTTGTCGATGTCACCCACGACGAAGAACATCGAGCCCAGGATCGCGATCAGGTCGGGCACGAGCGTGCCGGGCAGGAGCGTCGAGAGCGCCTGGACGTTCGCGTACGAGGCGGTGCGCAGCTTGAGCCGCCAGGGAGTCTTCTCGCCGCGGGAGACGAGGTAGTACCCGTTGACGCCGAGCGGGTTCTCGGTCCACGCGTAGGTGTGGCCCTCCGGCGCCTTGACCACCTTCGGCAGGCGCACGTTCACCGGCCCGCTGAGCCGGTCGACCCGGTCCAGGCACTGCTGGGCGAGGTCGAGGGAGACGTACACCTGGTCCAGCAGCACCTCGAAGCGCGCGTGGCAGTCACCCGTTGTCCGGGTCACCACCGGCACCGAGAGCTCACCGTAGGCGAGGTACGGCTCGTCGCGGCGCAGGTCCAGGTCGAGCCCGGAGGCCCGCGCGACCGGCCCCGACGCCCCGAACGCGGCGGCGTCGGCGGCGCTGAGCACCCCGACCCCGACCGTGCGGGCCAGGAAGATCTCGTTGCGCCGGATCAGGCCGTCCAGGTCGGGCAGGCGCCGGCGGACCTGGTCGATCGCGGCCCGGGCCCGCCCGGTCCACCCGGCCGGGACCTCCTCCTTGAGCCCGCCGACGCGGTTGTACATGTAGTGCATCCGCCCGCCCGAAGCCTCCTCGAGCACGGCCTGGATCGTCTCGCGCTCCCGGAAGGCGTAGAACACGGGCGTGATGGCGCCGATCTCCAGCGGATACGAGCCGAGGAACATCAGGTGGTTGAGCACCCGGTTGAGTTCGGCCAGCGCGGTGCGCAGCCACACCGCCCGCTCGGGCACCTCGATGCCCATGAGCCGTTCGACCGCGAGCACGACCCCGAGCTCGTTGCAGAACGCCGACAGCCAGTCGTGGCGGTTGGCGAGCATGATGATCTGGCGGTAGTCGCGCACCTCGAAGAGCTTCTCGGCGCCGCGGTGCATGTAGCCGATGATCGGCTCGGCGCTGAGCACCCGCTCGCCGTCGAGCACCAGCCGCAGGCGCAGCACGCCGTGCGTCGAGGGGTGCTGGGGGCCGATGTTGAGCACCATGTCGGCGGTGTCGAGCCCCGTGCCCGTCCCGACCGTCACCTCGGACGTCATGCCGTCAAGCCTAGAGGGCCGGGCTAAAGATCCTGAAGGATGCGCAGCGCGCGCGAGACGTTGTGCATGGTGCTGGTGTCCGCGACCGCGACCCGCTCCACGAACCAGCGCTTCAGTGGCGAGGAGAGCCGGTCGGGCATGACCACGAACTCGTCGAGCTCCACCGCGAGCGGCGAGTCCCGCAGCTCCTCGGCGTCGGTCACCTCGGCCACGATGACGACGGGGACGTCGGTGCTGTTGAACACGTCCGAGCTGATGATCAGGCCGAGCCGCTCACGGGCACCCTTGATGAGCCACACTTCACCGCGACGCACGGCGTCCACGGTATAGCTCGGCGTTGACGAGCGCGATCTCCTCCTCGTCGGCGAGTGCGGACGCGTCGAGATCGATCTTGGCGCGGCGGACCGCCTCGGCGTGGGCCGAGAAGATCTCCCGCAGGGCGCGCTCCTGCGCGGCGCGGTCGATCCACGCACTGAGCGACACCCCGTCGCGCTCGGCCCAGTGCCGGGCGTCGGTGATGGTCTGGTCGGAGAACGAGAGTGTCACCTTGGTCGTCATGCCTCGAAGTGTACCGCCGGTATGACCATCGGTCATACCCAATGCAGTATCCACTGGTGGCCACCGAGCCCGTGCGGGTCGGTGAGCTCGGCGGCGGCCGAGGCGCGGGCCAGGGCGCGCATGTATCCGGCGGGGTCGGTGCCCGCCAGCGCGAGCGGCGGGCGGGCGCCGTCGACGCCGAGCAGGCGCAGGGCCTCGCGCTGCGCCAGCACCAGCGTGCCGGGGGAGAGCAGCGGATCGAAGGCGACCGAGATCGTCAGATCGCGCCCGCCGTCGGGGATCGGCTCGACCTGCCGGCCGTCGCGGTAGCCGGTCAGGGTGCCGAAGAGCGGGCGGTCGCCGGCGAAGTGGCCGTAGTCGACGGCGACGGCGACGCCGCGCTCGACGGTGGCCACGGCGGCGGCCCAGGCCTCGTCGCGCGGCGCGCCGATCTCGGCCCGGGCGCCCGGCGGGGCGCCGTCCAGCGGCCACCAGCGGTCCAGCCAGGCCCGGTCCGCCGGGTCGAGGGGGTCGTCGGCGGGGGTCAGATCGCACTTGAGGTACCGAATCCGGAAAGCGGAGTCGAGCTCCACTATGTCCGCGGGCACGTTGTCGAGCCACTCGGTGGCGATCAGCATTCCGACGGTGCCGTCGGGCGGATTCGAGGTCCACCCGATCGTGGACGGTAATTCACCCGGGCGGGGTGCCTTCTCGACCCCGGTCGCGCGCACCCGGCGACGCACGTCGTCCGGCAGCGCGGCCAGGACGCCGGTCAGCAGCTCGCCCCGGCCGGCTCCGACGTCGACGAGGTCGAGGCGGTCCGGGCGGTCCAGGGCCTCGTCGAGCCGGCCCAGCAGCGTCGCGACGGCGCCGGCGAACAGCGGCGAGGCGTGCACGCTGGTGCGGAAGTGATCGGCGGGGCGCTCCCGCGTGAAGAAGCCGTCGGGCCCGTAGAGGGCCGCCTCCATGGCCTGGCGCCAGCGGGTCACAGGAAGATTCTGCCCTCGCCGCGATACGTCGGGACGGTCTCGACGATCCGATCACCCTGGACCAGGTGGATCTCGTTGACGTGCTCGCACAGCTCGCCGGCCTTGGAGTGGCGGAAGTACACCCGCTCGCCCACCCGCAGGCCGGCGGCGCCCGGGCCGACGAGCGGGGTCTGCACCTCGCCGGCGCCCTCCGTGCCGATGAGCCGCAGGCCATCCGGCAGCCAGGGCAGCGGCTGGCGGGCCGGCGACGTCTCGCCGGAGGCGATCCAGCCGCCGCCGAGGGCGGTCGCGGTGGTGGCGTCGGGGCGCCGCACGATCGACAGGGCGAAGAAGGCCGCTGGTTGCGGGCGCCAGTTGCGGTACCCGTCGAAGAGCCACGGCCCGAAGAGCCCCGATCCGGCGGCGACCTCGGTCACGGCCGGGTCGGCGGCCGTCGCGGCTACGCTGCCGGTGCCGCCGCCGTTGACGAACTCCAGCTCGGCGTGGCGGCGTACCTCGGCGACGACCGCGGACCGGCGGGCCAGCAGCTCCGGCATCGAGCGCGCCTGGATGGCCCGGATGAGCGCGCCGCGCACCGGGCGGCCGGGCGGGGCGTCACCGAGGCCGGCGATCTGCGCCTCGTACGACATGAGGCCGACCAGGCGGAACCCCGGCCGCGCGGCGATCGCGGCGGCCAGTTCGCCGGCCTGCTTCGCGCTGTGCACGGGTGAGCGGCGCACGCCGATGTGGACCTTGGCCAGCGGGCGCCAGGACGCGTCGAGGTCGATGCAGACCCGCACGGGCGCGGCGCGCCGGTCGGCCGGCACGAGCGCGTCGACGAGGTCGAGCTGCTCGGTGCCGTCGACCATCACGGTGATGGCGGCGGCGAGCTTCTCGTCGGTGGCCAGGCGGCGCACGGCCGCCCGGTCGGCGGTCGGGTAGGCGACCAGGATGTCGTCGGCGGTGCCGTGCCCGGCCAGCCAGATCGCCTCCGGAAGGGTGAACGCCATGATGCCGTGCCAGCCGGGCCGGGCCAGGGTGCGGTCGATCAGCGCGCGGACCCGGACCGACTTGCTCGGCACGCGCAGCGGCTTGCCCGCCGCCCGCGCGACGAGGGCCGCGCTGTTGGCGTCGAAGGCGTCGAGGTCGACGAGCGCGAACGGCGGATCGAGATCGGCGGTGGCCCGGTCGTAACGGGCCCGCCGGGCGGCACGGGAGCTGGACACGCCTCACCGTACCGAGATGCAGAGGAATATGAAAGAAGCTCGCGTACTCGGCGGTGCCTCCGGAATTGTCGGAGGTGACCTGTAGCGTGAGACCGGAGAAAAGGGGGTGGCCGCCATCGCCAGCAGCGATCTCTCCGGTTTCGGGGGACTCCAGGCCGTGTTGCGCATCCGGCCCTTCCGCCGGCTCTGGGCGGTCCTGGGCCTGTCGTCCCTCGGCGACTGGCTCGGCCTGCTCGCCGCCTCCACGTTCGCCGCCGCGCAGGTCTCCAACGAGGCCGCCCAGGGCGTCGCGTTCGGCTCGGTCATCGCCGTGCGCCTGCTGCCCGCGCTCATCCTCGGCCCGGTCGCGGGCGTCTTCGCCGACCGGTTCGACCGCCGCTACACGATGGTCGTCTGCGACCTGATCCGATTCGCCTTCTTCGCCTCCATCCCGGCCGCGGCGCTCGTCATCCACGACGGCGCGCTGGTCATCACCTGGACCGCGATCGCCACGTTCGTCATCGAGACCGTCGCGATGATCTGGACGCCGGCCAAGGAAGCGGCCGTGCCCAACCTCCTGCCCCGGGCGCGGCTGGAGACGGCCAACCAGCTCACCCTCGCCACGACCTACGGCATCACCCCGGTCGCCGCCGCCCTGGTGCTCATCGGCCTGCAATGGCTGGTGACGGCCGTGTTCGGCGCCGACGCCCCGGCCGGTGTGCAGCCGAGCAGCCTCGCGCTGTGGTTCAACGCGCTGTCGTTCCTGGCCACCGCGGCGACCGTCTTCTTCGGCATCCGCGAGATCAGCGGCCGGCGCACCGCGGGCGTCGAGCGCCGGCCCGGCATGCTGCGCGAGTTCATCCTGGGCTGGGCCTTCGTCAGCAAGACCCCGCTGGTGCGCGGCCTGGTGCTGGGCATCTTCGGCGCCTTCGCCGGCGGTGGCGTGGTGGTCGGCACCGCGAAGTTCTACGCGGTCTCGCTCAGCGCCGGCACGGCCGCGTTCGCCCTGCTCTTCGCCGTGCTGTTTCTCGGCCTGGGGGTCGGCATCGCGGCCGGCCCGAGGCTCGTCGGCGCGCTGTCGCGCCGCCGCTGGTTCGGCCTGTCGATCATCCTGGCCGCGGGCTCCGTGATCATCCTCGCCTTCGCCACGCACCTGTCCATCGCCGTCGGCGGCGCGCTGCTGGTCGGCGTCGGGGCCGGCATGGCGTTCCTGTCCGGCACGACGCTGCTGGGCGGCGAGGTCACCGACGACATGCGCGGCCGTGCCTTCGCCTTCGTGCAGATGGGCACCCGCGTGGTGCTCATGCTGACCATCTCGCTGTCCAGCGTCATCGTTGGCCTCGGCGGCACCCGCAAGATCAACCTGGGCTTCTACGACTTCGAGGTCTCCAGCACCCGCCCGCTGCTCGCGATCGCCGGCGTCCTCGGCGTCCTCGCCGGCCTCTTCGCCCTGCGCCAGATGGACGACAAGAAGGACGTCCCGATCCTGGCCGACCTGCTCGGCTCGATCCGCGGCCGCCCGCTGAGCTCCGCCGACCCCCGCTCCACGCACGGGCTGTTCATCGTCTTCGAGGGCGGCGAGGGCGCGGGCAAGTCCACCCAGGTCAACCTGCTCGCCGACGCCCTGCGCGCGATCGGCCGCGACGTCGTGGTCACCCACGAGCCCGGCGCCACTCCGGTCGGCTCCCGCATCCGCAGCCTGGTGCTGGACCGCCCGTCCGAGGGCGGCGACGTCGTCTCGCCGCGCTCCGAGGCCCTGCTCTACGCGGCCGACCGCGCCCACCACGTCGCCTCGGTGGTGCGCCCGGCCCTGGCCCGCGGCGCGGTGGTCATCAGCGACCGCTACGTCGACTCGTCGCTTGCCTACCAGGGCGCCGGCCGCACCCTGCCGGTCGACGAGGTGTCCTGGCTGTCGAAGTGGGCGACCGGTGGCCTCAAGCCCGACCTCGTCGTCCTGCTCGACCTCGACCCGTCGCTCGGCCTGGCCCGCGCGGGCCGCCGCGGCGACGCGGACCGCCTGGAGAGCGAGTCGCTGGCCTTCCACGAGCGCGTGCGCTACGCGTTCTTGGACCTCGCCTCGGCGGACCCGAGCCGCTACCTGGTCCTCGACGCGACGAACGGCATCGACGCGCTGGCCGGGGGCATCCTGCAGCGCGTCCGCCACCTGATCCCGGAGGACGAGTCCTCGGTGGAGACGGTTCTGCACGATACGGCCGAGGTCGCCGCGACGCTGACCGGCGACCCGGACCCGGACGACGTCTCGGCCACCGCACCCTCCGTCTTCACGGCCACCTCCTCCGACACCGCGCCTGTGCCGCCGCCGGCCGCCGGCGGCGTGGGGTTGCCCGGCGCCCGCCCCCGGGGCGACGGTGCCGAGGGCTCCGCGGGCGGCGGTGCCGGGCCGGGCCCTGACGTTTCCGGGGGAGCCGGTCGGCGCTCGTCGCGGGGTGCCGGGGTCCAGCGCTCCGCAGACTCCGCCGGCGGCGCATCCGCGTCGGGCTCCCCGGACGGGCGCGGGGGAGGCGCCGCGGCCGGTGGCGATGGCGATGGTGAGGCTGCCAACGAGTCGGATTTGCGTGGCAAGTCCGACTTATCTGATATTTCGGGTTTTCGGGATGAGGGCACGCGGGTATGACGCCGCCGATCTTCGAGGAGCTGGTCGGGCAGCCCGACGCCGTGGCCACGCTGTCGCGGGCGGTCGAGGCGGCCGACGCGATCGTGCGCGGTGAGGTGCCCGACGCCGCGGGGCAGCAGGCCATGACGCACGCCTGGCTGTTCACCGGGCCGCCCGGGTCGGGGCGGTCGGTGGCCGCCCGGACGTTCGCGGCGGCGCTGCAGTGCCCCAACGGCGGGTGCGGCAGTTGCCAGGCCTGCCACACAGCGCTGGCCGGGACGCACGCGGACGTGCGCTTCGTGGTGCCGGAGGGGCTGTCCATCGCCGTGGGCGAGATGCGCGCGTTGGTGCTGCGCGCCGCGAGCTCGCCGACGCAGGGGCGCTGGCAGGTGCTGCTGGTCGAGGACGCCGACCGGCTCACCGAGGCGGCCGGCAACGCCTTGCTCAAGGCCGTCGAGGAGCCGCCCGCGCGCACGGTCTTCCTGCTGTGCACGCCGAGCACGCACCCCGACGACATCTCGGTGACGATCCGGTCGCGCTGCCGGGTCGTGCCGCTGCGGCAGCCCCCCGCTGACGCCATCGCCGCGGTCCTGCAGCGCCGCGACGGCATCGACGCGGCGACCGCCGCCTGGGCCGCCGCCGCGTCGCAGGGCCACGTCGGCCGCGCCCGCCGCCTGGCCCGCGACCCGCAGGCCCGCACCCGCCGCGACGCCGTCCTGGCCGTGCCGCGCCGCCTGACCGGCATCGGCGCCGCCTTCGACGCCGCGAGCGCCCTGATCGAGGCGGCCGAGGCCGAGGCCGCCGCGTCGGTGGTCGAGATCGACGCCAAGGAGCGCTCGGCCCTGGAGACGGCCCTGGGCGCCGGCGGCACGGGCAAGGGCGCCGCGGGCGCGGCCCGCGGCTCGGCGGGCCAGCTGAAGGACCTGGAGCGCCGCCAGAAGTCCCGCGCCACCCGGACCCAGCGCGACTCGCTGGACCGCGCGCTGGTCGACCTGGCCGGCTTTTACCGCGACGTCCTGGCCCACGCCTTCCGGGCGGAGGTGTCCCCGGTCCACGGCGACATCGACGAGCTCGCGGACGCCGCGGCCGAGAAGTGGACCCCGGAGAGCGCCCTGCGCCGCCTGGAGGCGGTCCTGGACTGCCGCGTGGCCATCGAGGCCAACGTGAAGCCCCGCATCGCGGTGGAGGCGATGATGCTCTCCCTCTGGCGCGGCTAGCCCCTCGCTGTCCGGCCCTCTCTCCCCCGCCGACAAGCGCCCTCCGCTCCACGGCCAGCTGGGGTCGCTACTGGCAGTCGAACCTTCGTTGGCGGTCGAACTTCGGGTCGTGGGCGAGCCGTAGCCGGTGGCCGGGCCGCGTGGAGGAGTCGTGTGGGCGCGCCCGGTGCGGTATTCGGGGTGGCGTGCGGTCCCGCGCAACGCGGGAGCTCCCCGGCCGGGGATGCCGTCGCGCTGCGAGTGGGCCTCGGGCCGCGATATACGCCTGTGCCGTAGCTTCGGTTTCGTCCGGCGCCTCGCGGCGTCGATCAACGGTGGGCGCCCGTCTCTGTGGTGGCGCATTCCTGCGGTGGACAGTCTTTGCCGGAGCCCTCCGCGCGATGGATCGTCGCTGCGGCGGCCCGTCTTTGCTGTGGACCGTCCGTCCTCGCGGCTCCACGTCTTGCAGTGGGCGCGGTTCGGGGCTTGGTGGCGGAGTTATCCACAGGGCTTGATTCGGGCTTCCGCGGTGAGCGGGCGGTGCCGTACGGTCACCGGGGGAGGTTGCATGGGGCGTGAGATCGACGAGGCGTGGATCGAGGAGGCGGTCGAGCGCTACCGCCGGATCGAGGCTCTGCATGCCGAGTTCGACAAGGCGGTGAAGACCGTCGAGGTGACCGTGCGGTCGGCCGATGGGCTGGTCGAGGTGCTGGTCACCGCCGACGGGACGATCCGTGACGTGCGCATCAACGGTTCCCTGCACAGCAAGACCAGCGAGGGTTTGTCGCGGTCGGTTCGGGAGGCGGTCACCGCCGCTGCGGATGCTGCGGCCTGGGCGCGGAAGCGGCTGCACGGGGAGACGTTTGGGGACTACCGGTCCCTGCGATAGCGCGGGGCTGTCGATGGGCTCGACGGACGACGACGGGGGTGAGGTGCCGATGTGCCCGGTGAGCGGTGGCTGGTGGGGCGTCTGCGATCGCGGGCTCGTCGAGGGCGAGTCGGCATCCTCCTGGGCGGGCTGCGACAGGCTATGTGGGGTGACCGGATCCGCGGTGATTTCTGGGCCGGGAGCGGACGGCAGCGGTCCCTCGGCGGTGGTTGTCCGATGGGCGGTGGCGTAGATGCGGCTTGAGGAACTTGCCCGGCGGCTCGAGGAGGCCGGGGACGAGCTGGCCGGGGCCAGCACCACGCTCAACATCGTGGATCCGGGAGCCCGGGTGCTCGGGGCGGACTCGGACGGGGCGCTGGGGCAGCTGGGGCGAGACCTGCATCGGCTGCTGGCCGCCGCGCTGACCAGCCGAGGGCGGGAGGCCTCGGCGCACGGGGCTCGGCTGGCCGAGACGGCGCACGCTGTGCGGCGGGTGGCGGCCGAGTATCGCAGCGCCGAAGAAGACTCGCGGGTCATCCCGTGACCGGCAGCGTTTCGGGCTGGCGAGATGCCGGAAGCGAGCGGTCCGCCGCCAGCGGGCGACGCGCCAGAAGCGAGCGGTCAGTTGTGAGCTGGCGGCCCGTCAAATGCGAGCGGCCCGCGCCCGGTGTGTGCGGGTTGATCATCCGAAGCGAGCCGCCCCCGCGAAGTGGGCGGTCCGTCGTGAGCGGGCGAGCCTCCCAAAGTCAGCGATCTACCCAAAGCGAACCGTCCGCTCAGAGCGCCCGCGTTACCCAGAACGAGCACCCTGCTTGGGGTGAGGTGTTCGGTCGAGGTGTGGGGTTCGCGTGGAGTGAGGTGTTGGGTCGGAGCGTGGGGTTGGTTTGGGGGGAGCGGTGTGCTCGGAGTGAGCGACCTGCTTGGGGTGAGGTGTTCGGTCGAGGTGTGGGGTTCGCGTGGAGTGAGGTGTTGGGTCGGAGCGTGGGGTTGGTTTGGGGGGAGCGGTGTGCTCGGAATGAGCAACCCGTCTGGAGTGAGGTGTTCGGTCAAGGTGCGGGGTTCGCCTGGAGCGAAGCGTTCGGTCGGAGCGCGGGGTCCGTCTGGAGGGAGCGGTCTGCCTCGAATGAGCAACCCGTCCGGAGTGGGGTGTCTGGTCGAAGCGTGAGGTTCGCCTGGAACGAGGCGTCCGTTGAAGGCGGGCGGCCTGTCGAGCGCGGGTTGGTCGTCGTGGGCGCGTGGCGGATCGTGGGCGGGCGCGTTGGTTCGAGTGGCGGGGAGCATCGCTGGCGGCGGGGTTGTGGGGTGGCGGCGTGATCGATGCGCTTGATCGGCTGGCCGGGGTCGGGGAAGACCTGTTCCGGCGGGTCGGGGACATTGTGGGTCGGGGTGGGATGCCGTTGGGCGGTGAGGCCCTCGAGCTCGTGCGGCGGGTCGGGGGGATGCCGGTCGACGTGCTTGAGTACGCGTTGCGGCTCGACGTTGAAGGGCTGCGGAACGCTGCCGGTGAGTTGCGGGGCGTCGGCTCGCGGTTCGGTGGGTTGCCCGGGAAGCTTGAGGCCGATGTCGCTCGCAGTGCCTGGGAAGGCGGTGGGGCTGAGGCGTTCGGGATCGTCTGGGACGCGCTGGCCGAGCATATCGGGTCCGCCGGGGAGGCTCAGACCATCGTGGGGAAGGTGGCTTCGACCGTCGCGTACATCGACTCGGTGGCCGGGTGGGCCGAAGGGTTTCGGCGTGAGCTGGCGGAGGCGATTGCCCGGGTCGTGTGCTCCGCCGAGGCCGTGGCCGTTGTGACCGCCGGGGACGCCGTTGACGTCGAGCTGGTCGGGGCGGCCACTCGGATTGTGGAGCGGGTGCTTCGGGCCGCGGCCGAGGCGCTTGACGAAGGGGCGGCGCTCGTCCGGCGGTACGAGGGCATGCTGGTGGAGTTGGCGTATCACCCGCCGGTGGTGCCGCGGGGCGGTGTCGCCATTTCCGGGGTTACGCGGGTCAACCTCTGACCGGGCGTGGTCAGTGCTCCAGGGCCAGGCGGGCGCTGAGGGCGACCAGGACCGTGCCCGTCGTGGCGTCCAGGGCGCGGCGCACTCGACGGCTGGCGAAGAAGCGGCGGACCCGGTTCAGCAGGGCGACGACCAGGAGCAGGTAGAGCAGCGAGAGCAGGGCGTGGCTCAGGGCGTACGCCATCAGGGTCAGCGGTGGCGAGGACGGGCCGAGGAACTGCGGCAGGACCGCCAGGTAGAAGACGAGGACCTTCGGGTTCGTGATGTTGGACAGGAAGCCCTGGCGCAGGCCGCCCGCGCCCGAGGCGGAGGCATCCGGGATCGGTGGGTACTCGCCGCGGCGCAAGGATCGGAAGGACTCGAGGGCCAGGTACAGCAGGTACAGGATTCCGGCCCACTTCACGGCCTGGAACAACGGTTCCACGCGGACCACCACGGCGCCCAGGCCCGCCACGGCGGCGGCGCCCTGCACCACGTTCGACGCCGAGACGCCCACGGACGCCCAGGCGCCGCGGCGGGCGCCGCCCGTCAGGGTGTTCTTCGCGACCACGGTGAAGTCGGCGCCGGGTATCACTACCAGGAGCGTGGCGAAGAGGAGGAACTGCGGGTAGGAGCTCATGCGATGGTGATCGGGTCGTCGATGAGGTGGGGTTCGAGGGGCCGGCCGGGCTCGAACCACGGGGCGTCGAGGGCGGCGTCGGGGCGGGCGTGCCAGTGGCGGCCGGTGCGGCGCACACCGATCGGGTAGATCGTGAGGCCGCCGTCGGCGGTGAAGTGCAGGCGCAGGAAGCCCTTGTAGTCCGTGATGCCCTGGCCGGCGAAGAGCTCGTTGAGGTTCACGTCGAACTTCGCGGCGATGAGAAGGTACAGCGCGAAGAGCTCCCCCGCCGCGACGGCCGACAGCGGCAAGTACAGCACGATCGCGATGAGCAGGGGCAACGGCCAGGCCAGGTCCACGATCGGCAGGCTCAGCCAGGCCCAGGTGCCCAGCGTCGCCAGGCCGACGAAGGCCAGGCCGTGCAGGATGCCCAGCAGCCAGTGTCTCGGCCTTCGCCGGCCGGCCGAGCGGGGCATCGCGAGCAGACAGGTTCCGAGGACGTCGAGGACCGCCATGAGCACGGCGGGGACGGTCACCAGGCGCTGCTCGACGCCGGAGACGACCCGGTCCGCGGCGTTGACGAACGCGAGCATGGTGAGCGTCTGCAGCAGCCCCAGCAGGCCCAGGAACACCGGGTTGCGCCACGGCAGGCGCCAGAAGACGCCGAGGGCCAGGCCGCGGGACTGCGGCTTGGTGGGGAAGGTGCGCTTGAGGTCGTACGGCAGCGACGGTGACGCGTTGCGGACCTGCGTGCGCTTCGGCGGCACCGAGATCTGCTCGGGCAGCTCGTGGGTCGGGTAGAGATACGCCCCGCCGCCGCCGGAGGTGATGAGCTCCCGGCCCGGGCGGGAGTAGCGCGCGTAGTGGTGCAGGTCGCCGGAGATCATCACGCGGACGTCCGCGCCGGTGGGGTCGATGATCGTGCGTACGAAGTAGTCGAGGCTGTCGTAGGCCTTGCGGTCGTCGGTCGACTCCACCCAGCTCGGCGACGGCGGGCAGATGATGACCTTGTCGCCGGGGCCGAGGCGGGCGGCGACCGAGCGGAAGTAGCGCAGCTGGGGGTCGTCGATGTAGGCGTCGCCCTGCACGTCGAGGCCGAGCAGCCACCAGCGGTGCGGCAGCTCGATCGCGAAGTACGACCGCGACTGCCGGGTCCGCCAGCCCCCGACGGAGCCCTCGTCGCCGCGGACGAACAGCCGCAGGAAGGCGGTCAGGCCGTCGTACCAGTCGTGGTTGCCCGGCACCGCATACATTCGCGGCGCGGGGCCCTCCGCCGGGCGCTCCGGCAAGGCCGCGCGGAACGGGCCCTTGAAGCGGTCCTCGTACTGCTGCCCGCTCGCCGTCGGATAGACCTGATCGCCGCCGAGGACCAGCACCTCGCCCCGCGGCAGCTCGTGGCCGTCGACGGTCAGGCTCGGCTGGGCCAGCAGGTACGCCACGGAGTAGGTGGCGTTGAAGCCGTCCCCGGTGTCGGCGGCGTAGTCCAGCCACAGCTCCCCGCCGTCCGGCCAGTCCCCGTCGCCGGCCTCGCCCGCGTAGCCGGCCCCCTCGCGCAGGATGCGGGAGGAGAGGGCGTTCTGCAGCTCGCGCTTGTCGAGGTACGCCCCGAAAAGGTCCGCCAGCAGCACCCGCACCGCCGTCCCGCTCAGCAGTACCGGGCTCAGCCACGGCACCCCGCGCCGCGGCGTGAACCCCATCTGGTCGGGGTCCAGCGCGGTCGGGCGGCCCCCGGGCGGCGCGGGCGCAGCCTCGTCGTCCTCCTGGGGGATCGGCAGCAGCGGCTCGCCGGGCTCGGCGGTCAGCTCCCCCGGGGCAGGTGGCATATCGTCGGGCATCACGCGCCGGACGTTACCGGGGTCCGGCGGAACGGGGAATCCCCTCGCGTGCACCCCCGGGGAGTGCCGTACACTATGGAACCGTTGCCGCCTTAGCTCAGTCGGCAGAGCGATTCACTCGTAATGAATAGGTCGACGGTTCGATTCCGTCAGGCGGCTCCACCGGCTTGACCAGCCAAAATGAAGGCCCGGGAGATCCTCCCGGGCCTTCATTTTGGATCTCCGTCGGATCCTTCCTTCGTACACGTAGCCACCGGCGGCCAGCCGGTTGATCGTCTGGCACGTCGACCCGGGCGTGACGCGGTCGTGGTCGCCGAGCTCACCGGCGGGGCGCTCGGACCAGAAGCGCCGGTAGGCGCGCGTGATCGCCACCCGCAGCGCCTCGGTGTCCTGCTCGCTCACAGTTGCTGGGCGGAGCCGCCCCGAGCCCGGATCGGCGTCGGGACGTCCGCTCGATCTGCCTGGCATCGCCCCGTTCGCCGCCGCCACCATGAGGGATGGCGCCGGCCGACGAGCGGGGGATCGCAGCTCGAGGTCGAACGTGCCGGGCCCGGGCCACAGTATGTCAGGTGCGGCCAACTTTTGTCAGATTCGCAAAAAGATAGCTTCTAGAATTTGGAAGTCTGGACACGATGGGCGGAAGGTCCTAGTGTCCAACACGCACGGCAACGTTCCGTCGTGTGAACGAGCCGGAGGTAGGGCGCCGTGACGAGCGCCGACCCAGCCGCGTCCGCGGCGGTCGCAGCCGTTACCGGACCGCCCGTGCCGGCAATGCGCGCCGCCGCCCCGCCGGCCGGCGCGCGGGCAACTCCGGAGCGCACAGCTCTCCGGTGACGCCGCACAGAGGGTCCGGCCGGGAAGGCGCCCGCGGCCGGAAGCGGCGGAAACGGAGCGGTCGACGGTGTGGCCGGGGTCGGGATCTCCCCGGCCGCACCAGAGGCGCCACAGCGGATGCCCGCCCCGGCCGGGCTCGTCGACCTGACGCGTCGGCACCGTCACGCATCGAAATCTCACCCACCGCCCCGGCGAGTAACGCCGCGGGCGGTTCTTGCGCTCTTTTGACGGTGATCCCGTCGCCGGGCCACTGGCGGGACTTTTGCTGGTTCCAGCAGAAGATGCGTCAAAATAGACGTTACTTTCGAATTTTCAAGCCTTTCTTTTGCTCGGACCGACGTATACGGTGACGGCTATGCGTTGATCGAGCGAGCCGCCCGCCCCGCCCCGCGCGGGATCCCGGCGGGCACCCAGGCACACCTCATCGCGACGTCATCGCCGCACCACCAAGATCACCAACACCACCACGGCAACTCACTCGCCGCACGCCTTCCCTCCGGGCGCGCCGCATCCACACCATCCCTTTCCCCGGCCGGACGTCGTCTGCCAGCGACTGCGCATCGGGTCTTCGGCGGTTCGCTCGTCCGGCAACACCCCGCGGAGGAGGTTCCATGTTCAGAGCTCCCGGCCGTCGCGTATCCGCGTTCGCCGGCCTGCTCGCGCTCGTTGGCTCTGCGCTGGTCGGTCCCGCGGCCGCGTCCACCCCAGCGGCCGCCGCGCCCCCACCGGCCGGCAACAACGGCAACGGCAATCAGTACAAGGTCCTGGTGTTCACGAAGGCAGCCAACGGGCAGCACCCGGCGACCACGGCGGGCGTCGAGGCGATCCGCCAGCTGGGCAACCAGTTCCGGTTCACGGTCGAGCAGACCGACGACGCGCGCAAGTTCGACCAGCCGCACCTCAAGCAGTTCCGCGTCGTCGTCTTCCTCAACACCTCCGGCGACGTGCTCGACGCGACCCAGCAGGCCGCGTTCGAGGACTACTACCGCGACGGTGGCGGCTTCGTCGGTGTCCACTCGGCGATCGAGACGCAGCCGACCTGGTCGTTCCTGACCGACCTGCTGGGCACCCGGGCGTCCGGCTCGTCGAAGGTCACGCAGGCCACGGTCAAGGTGGCCGACCGCGTGCACCCGGCGTCGAAGGAGCTTCCGGAGTACTGGAAGCGCACCGACCAGTGGTACAACTTCACGTCCAACGTGCGCGGCTTCTCGCACGTGCTGGCGACCGTCGACGAGAACACGTACACCGGCGGCACCATGGGCGCCGACCACCCGATCACCTGGTGCAAGGACTACCGGGGCGGCCGCTCCTTCTACACCGGGCTCGGCGACACCCCGGCCAGCTTCGGCACGACGGACCTGCGCGCGCACCTCGCCGGTGCGATCCAGTGGGCCGCCGGCATGACCGACGGCGACTGCGGCGCCACGGTGCTGGCCAACTACCAGATGGAGACCGTCGCCGCGCCGCCGAACGTCGGTGAGCCGATCGGCTTCGACGTGCTGCCCGACGGCCGGGTCGTCCAGACCGACCGCCTCGGCACCCTCCGGCTGCACGACCCGGCCAAGAACACCAGCCACGTGCTGGCCAAGATCCCGGTCTACACGGCGAGCGAGGACGGCCTGTACGGGCCGGCCGTCGACAACGACTTCGCCAACAACCACTGGGTCTACCTGTACTACGCGCCGGCGACCCAGGACGCGCCGTTCCCGGCGACGACGCCGACCGCGAACTCGCCGACCACCGGTGCCGACCCGAGCGTCTGGGACCCCTGGAAGGGGTACTTCCAGCTGTCCCGGTTCAAGTTCGTGGACGGGGCCGAGCCGCACCTCGACCTGACGAGCGAGCAGAAGATCCTGAAGGTCCCGGTCGAGCGCGGTGCCTGCTGCCATGTCGCGGGTGACATCACCTTCGACAAGGACAACAACCTGTGGATGGTGACCGGCGACGACACGCCGGCCGGTGGCGGCAACTCGGGCGGGTTCGCGCCGTTCAACGACCAGATGACCGCGGCCGGGCTCTACAACGCGCCGTACGTCGACGCCCGGCGCTCGGCCCAGAACACCAACGACCTGCGCGGCAAGATCCTGCGCATCCACGTCCAGGACGACGGGTCGTACACCGTTCCGGCGGGCAACCTCTTCACCGGCAAGGAGGAGGGCGGCGGCAAGACCCGGCCCGAGATCTACGCCATGGGCTTCCGCAACCCGTTCCGCATCACGGTGGACAGCGACGGCGTCGCCTACGTCACCGACTACTCGCCGGACTCCTCCACGCCGCAGGTGAACCGCGGCCCGGCGGGGACCGGCCGGGTGGAGATCGTGCGGAAGCCGTCCAACTACGGCTGGCCGCTGTGCTACTCGCCGGACCTGCCGTACTACCGGTGGAACTTCAACACCTCGACGCCGCTGGACAACCCGCCGCAGGCGTTCGAGTGCAACAACCCGAACCGCGGCCCCGAGAACACCTCGCGGTGGAACACCGGTCTGACCTATGGGCCGCCGATCGCGCAGCCGGACATCTGGTACTCCTTCCAGGACAACAACGCGGCCAACCCGCTCGGCACCCCCTGCGCGGCGTACTACATGCAGAGCCCGCCCGGGAAGTGCCCGCAGCTGTTCCCGGAGCTCGGCACCGGCGGCGTCGGCCCGCACGGCGCGGCCAAGTACGAGTACGACAAGAACAACCCCAACCCGACGAAGTTCCCGGAGTACTACGACAACTCGATCTTCTTCGGCGAGTTCACCCGCGACTACCTGCGGGAGGTCCGGCTGGACTCGGACGGGAAGGTCTTCAAGATCAACGATCTGCTCAGCTGCGGCGACGGCCCGGCGACGGCGGCCCGTCCGTTCCTGTGCGACAACCCCATGGACATGAAGTGGGGCAAGGACGGCAGCTTCTACCTGCTGACCTACGGCGACGGGTTCTTCACGGCGAACCCCGACGCGGCGCTGGTGAAGTTCAGCTACGTCAAGGGCACGCGAGCACCCATCGCGAAGCTCACCGCCACGCCGACCGACGGCGTCGGGCCGCTCACCGTGAACTTCTCCAGCGAGGGCTCCAACGACCCGGACCCGGCCGACTCCATCAAGTTCGCGTGGGACTTCGACGGCAACGGCACGATCGACTCGGTCGACCCGAACCCGACCTTCACCTACACCGCCAACGGGGTCTACACGGCGCGGCTGACCGTGACGGACTCCAGCGGCAAGACGGCCTCGGCCAACACGACCATCACCGTCGGCAACACCTCACCGACGGTCAAGGTCACCGTGCCGATCGAGGGCGGCCTGTTCGCCTTCGGCGACACGATTCCGTTCAACGTGACGGTCACCGACCCGCAGGACGGCCAGATCGACTGCTCCCGCGTCCAGGTGACGTTCGTGCTCGGGCACGACAGCCACGGGCACGCGGAGTCCACCGCGACCGGCTGCTCCGGGACGCTGCCCACCCTCGACGAGGACTCCTCGCACGGCGGCAACGTGTTCGGCGTGATCAGCGCCTCGTACACCGACCTCGGTGGTCCCGGCGGCGTCCCGGCGCTGACCACCGTGAACCAGGCGACCATCCGGCAGAAGAAGCAGGAGGTCGAGTGGGCGATCGACCAGTCCGGCACGAGCACCGCGGCGACCGCGGACACCGGCGGCGGGCTGCAGCGCAACGGCATCGGCAGCGGTGACTGGATCGCCCTCAACGGAACGATCAACCTCACGAACATCGACACGCTGACGTTGCGGACCTCCGGCGGCAGCGGCGCGGCCGGAACCGGGGCCGTCGAGGTCCGCCTCGACTCCGTGGACGGTCCGGTCCTGACCACGGTCACGATCGCGGCCACGGCGAACGCGACCACGTACGCCAGCCAGACCTTCCCGATCACCGACCCGGGCGGCGCGCACCGGATCTACCTGGTGTTCCGTCCCGTCGCGGGCGGTCCGACGAACAACTTCTTCAACCTCAACTGGGTGGAGTTCGGCGGCCAGGGCGTGCGAGTGCCCTAGCACCACCCGCCGGGGCGGGGCCGCGTCACCCCTGGGATACAAGGCGCGCCCCGCCCCGGGCCGCACACCCCGCACAACAGCGAAGGAGCAACGATGTCCATCGGCAACGTCAGCCGGCGCAAGTTCCTGGCCGGCGCGGGCCTCACCGCAGCGGCCGTCTTCAGCCCGCTCGGCCCCGCGTCCGTGTTCTCGCCGTCGTTAGCGAGCGCCGCCAACGGGCGGCTCATCCCCGGCGGCAAGCTCGGCACGATCACCTTCACCCAGCGCGACGTGCCGACCCGTCTCGGTATCGCCGCGAGCCGCGCGCTCGGCGTGGCCCCGACGATGGGCTACCTGGGCGGGCCCAACTTCCCGCATGACCCTACCGACCTCGGCCCGCTGGTGCCGCTGCCGGGCGGCTGGCAGGAGCTGTTCGAGTTCCTGGCCAAGGCCGGCTTCAAGCAGGTCGAGTTCGCCGGCTACGGCCAGCACGCCTCCAACCCGGGCGGGGCCGCGCCCAACCCGGCGCCGGGCGGGACGACCACCGCGGAGTCGCGCGCGGCCTACCTCGCCTACGCCCGGACCCTGCGCGGCTTCCTCGACGCGTACGGCCTGGAGGCGATCGGCAACCACGGGTTCGTCCCGAGCACCTGGAACGGCCCGAACAGCGCCGGTGGCAAGATGACCACCGGGGACTACGACCGGCTGCAGACCGAGCTGGAGTTCGCGGCGATCCTGGGCATGCCGTTCATGGGCACCGGCAGTGACCCGACGAGCGCGAACAACCGCAACATCGAGCCGTGGACGATCGCGGGTGAGAAGTGGCAGGCGCTGAACGAAATCAGCGTCGGGCAGTGGGGCATCCACATGTACACCCACAACCACTCCCCGGCCTACAACTTCCTGCAGGACGGCCCGATGGTCACCGTCACCCAGGACCGCATCACCGGTGCGCCGATCGCGCCGACCCAGGTCCGCGGCGAGTCCGGCAAGCGGCTCATGCAGCACTACCTCGACGTCACCGACCCCGGCCTCGTCGTCATCGAGATGGACGTCTACTGGGCGCACGTGGCGCAGCACCAGCACCGCTGGCGCTACGACTGGGAGGGCAAGCGCGTCGAGGACATCTTCGACCCGACCGCCCAGGTCGCCAAGCAGACCCAGCGTTACGCGCTGTTCCACGCCAAGGACGGCGACGCCACCGGCCAGCCCGACGGCGTGGGCGACGGCTACTCGATGGTGCCGTTCGGCGACCCCCGCAGCGACATCAACTACAAGCGGTTCTACGGCAACATCGGTGCCAAGGGGTACCACAACTCGAACTACGAGCAGGACAACGCCCCCGGCGGCAACGCCGACCCGGGCCAGTCCCTGCGGTTCTCCAAGATCAGCGCCGCCGGCATGGCCGGTCTGCGCGGCTGATCACCCAAGCGAAGGCCGTCCCGGGCGCCGCCCGGGGCGGCCTTCGCCGGTTTGGTGCGGGGCCCGCCGGGTAGGGCCGTGCGGACGGCGAGCGGCCCGTGACCCTGACGCACGCGGGAGTGTGATGCGCCATGCCGACCCTCACCCTGTCCGACCTGCACGCCTGGCTGGAGCAGGCGCGCCGGCGCGGTCCGGCGTACTACGACGACGAGCGGCGGTGCTGCACCGTCCTCGGGCACCCCGAAATCGTCGCGGTGCTCGCCGACACCGCGACGTTCTCCTCCGACCTGGGCGACCTGCTTCCCCGGCAGGAGGACCTGGAGCTGTTCCAGCGCGGCAACTTCGTGCGCATGGACCCGCCCCGGCACGACACCCTGCGCCGCCTGGTCAGCCAGGCGTTCACCCCGAGGACGGTGGCCGGCCTGGCGCCGCGCATCGCCGAGGTGACGACCGGGCTGCTGGACGCGCGGGCCGGCGAGCGACGCATCGACCTCATCGAGGACCTCGCCTATCCGCTGCCCGTGATCGTGATCGCCGAGCTGCTCGGCATCCCCGCGGCGGACCGACCGCTGTTTCGCACCTGGGCCGATCGCCTCTTCGAGCGCTCCGAGGCCGGACCCGACGAGTCCCTGCCGCCGTTGACCAGCCGGGAGGCGGTGGACGCGGTCGCGCCGGCGTTCCGGGAGATGAACGCGTACCTGCTGGAGCACATCCGCGCCCGCCGGACCGGGCCGGGCGAGGACCTGATCGGCCGGCTCGTGCTCGCCGAGGCCGACGGCGATCGCCTGTCGGACGAGGAGATCGTCGGATTCGCCGGGCTCCTGCTGCTCGCCGGGCACATCACGACGACGGCGACCCTGGGCAACACGGTGCAGTGCCTCGACGCGCACCCGGACGACGCCGCCGAGGTGCGGGCCGACCGGTCGCTGCTGCCCGGCGCGATTGAGGAGGTCGTGCGGCTGTACACGCCGTTCCCGCGGCTGGCCCGCCGGACGAACACCGGCGCCATGGTGGGCGAGACCGCCGTCCCGGCCGGAGCGGTGGTCATCACCTGGCTCGCGGCCGCCAACCGCGACGAGCGGGTCTTCGCCGACCCCGCCCGGTTCGACCCGCGCCGGGCCCCCAACCCTCATCTCGGCTTCGGTCACGGGCTGCACTTCTGCCTCGGCGCCCCGCTGGCCCGGCTGGAGGCGCGGATCGCCATGGACATCCTGCTGGACCGCTACGACGACATCACCATCGACGCCACCGAGCCCGCCGAGTTCCGCAACCCGTGGGTGATGGTCAGCCCGACCCGGCTGCCCGTGGCCGTGACCGCGAGCCGGGCGGCCGCCGCGCGCTGAGCCATCCTCGTTGGTACACCTTGCCGCGCACGGTCGCCTCAGCGCCGACGACCCGCTCTTCTTCCGACATCGCGCTGCTGGGCGGCGGCCAGCAGGCCCTGGGGCGAGAAGATCCGCTGGCCACGGCGGCGGCCGCCGGGTTCGTCAGCATCGGCGCGGAAGAACGGCGGATTTCGTCAGCTTCGCGCCGTGGCGGCCGATATCGCCGACGTGGACTGTCACTTCCGGGCGACAAGTCGGATTTTTCCGAATGCGTGAGGCGCTCGCCGAGGCGCTGACCCGCGGCGCGCGTGCCGGCCGTAGCACGGCCGTTCTCCTGGTCGGGCTGGACGCGGCCGCGGACCGGACCGGCGGCGCGGACGAGGACGTCGCCGCGCACTGGGCCGAGATCGGCGAGGTCATGCGCCGCAGCCTGTTCACCGGCGACCCGGTCGGGCGGATCGGTGACGACCTGGCCGCGGTGCTGCAGGACATCCGCAGCGTCGACAACGCCGAGGCCGTGGCCCGGCGGATCGCCTCTGCGGCCCCCGCACGGATCGGCATCGCGGTCGCCGCGCCGGGCGAGTACGGCCCCGACGACCTGCTCCACCGAGCCGCGCTCGCGCTGCGGCAGGCCCGGGAGCGCCCCGACGGCAACCCGTGGGCCTGTTACGGGCCGGAGCCCGCCGGCACGCCGCTCGCCGACGAGCTGCGCGGGGCGGTGGCGGACGGGCAGTTGCGCGTGCTGTACCAGCCGATCGTGAACCTCCCCGACGGCGACCTCGCCGGCGTCGAGGCACTGGTGCGCTGGGCGCACCCCGAGCGCGGCCTGCTGGATCCGGACGCGTTCGTGCCGCTGGCGGAGCGGGTCGGGGTCATCGCCGAGCTGGGGCGCTGGGTGCTGCACGAGGCCTCGGCCCAGGCGGCGCGCTGGCAGCGGCGGCTGCCGGCCCTGCAGCTCAACGTCAACGTCTCGCCGCGGCAACTCGACGAGAACGGGTTCGCGGCGCAGGTGCTGGCGATCCTCGAGCGGACCGGGTTCTTCCCCGGCAACCTGGTGCTGGAGGTGACCGAGGGGGCGGTGATCGGCGAGCCGGCCTCGGTCGCGCAGCTGGCGGTGCTCAGCAACGCCGGGATACGGATCGCGCTGGACGACTTCGGCACCGGGTACTCCTCCCTGCGCTACCTCGCCCGGCTCCCGGTCGACGTGCTCAAGCTCGACCGCGGCTTCGTCGCCGAGCTCGACGGCACGTCCCGGGGCGGGGCAGTCGCCCAGGCGGTGCTGCGCCTCGGCCAGATCCTCAACCTGGACACGGTGGCGGAGGGCGTGGAGAGCGAGGCCCAGGCCCGCGAGCTCACACTGCTCGGCTGTCACAAGGCGCAGGGTTTCCACTACGCCCGCCCGCTGCCCGCCGCTGAGCTGCAGCGCTGGCTGCCGGTAGGCGATCTGTCGCGATACGAGTCGGAGATCTGGGGCCCGGAGGTGTGATACTCGACGGGCCATGGGTGACCACCTCCGTCTTCGCCTCGGCGCGTCCCTCGCCGTGGCCGTCGTGGCGGCCGCCGCCGCGTCGGCGCTCGTGCCGCTGCCCGCCGCGATCCTGCTGATCGCCGCCGCCGCGGCCGGCGGCGCGCTGCTGGGCTGGCCCGGCGCCCTGCTCGCGGTGCCGCTGCTGTTCTTCGCCGACGACCTGCTGGCGCGGGCCGCGGTCGGGCTCGCCGGGGTGCTGCCGGCCGCGGCGATGTACGGCTGGCGCCGCTGGTTCGCCCGCGGCCGGCGGATCCGCGCCGCCACGCGGCCCGGCGGCAGCATCGAGGACCTGGGCACCGGCTCGGCCGGCGCGGCGCTGCCGGACCTCGTCGCCGCGATCAGCCAGGAGTGGTCGGCCGCCACCGGCATCGGGGTCATCCTGCACAGCGCGGGCCTGGACGAGGCGGGCGACACCGCCGCGCCCCGGGCCGGCATCGAGCTGGGCTGGATCCTGCGCGAGGCGTTGGGCAACGTCGCCGCGCACGCCCGGGCCGAGACGGTGGCCGTGACGCTCGGGCGCGACGGCGACGGCATCACCCTGGAGGTTCGCGACGACGGCGCGGGCTTCGTGGTGCCCGACAACCTCGCCGACCTGCGGCGCGAGGACCGTCACGGACTGGCCGGGATGCAGGAGCAGGCGCGCGCGTGCGGCGGCCGTCTCGACATCTGGTCCCGGCCCGGCGCCGGCACCCGGATCACCGCGACCGTCCCCGCCGCCGTGGCCGCGGGTGCGGCGGGCCCCACCTGGCGCGTCCGGCTCGGCGCCGCGCTGGCCGCCGCGGTCGTACCGCTGGCCGTCGTCGTCCTGCTGATCGCGCCGGACTCCCAGAACACGCCGCTCGCCGCGCGGGACACCGGGCTGCCCTTCGACCCCGCCGCGACCCACGCCCCCACCACCCCGGCGCCGACGGCCGGGGCGTCGCCCGGGCGTTCGGTCGCGACCAGCACCGCGAGCCCCACGCCGTCGCGCAGCCCGTCCGCCCGCCCGACAGGCGCCAGCAGCGCCCCCGCCAACCCACCGGCGACCGTCGCCACGACCGTGGCCGAGCAGCGCACCTGCAAGGTCACCTACGTCAAGCGCAGCGAGTGGACCCCGGGCTTCGTCGCCGACGTGACGATCACGAACACCGGGTCGACGCCGGTGCAGGGCTGGTCGCTGCGCTTCGAGTACTCGGCCGGGCAGAAAGTCACCGGCTATTGGAACGCCGTCGTGTCCCAGTCCGGCTCGGCCGTGGTCGTCGGGTCGGACGGCAACCGTCCGGTGCTCGCGCCCAACTCGCCGCTCACCTTCGGGCTGCAGGGCACCTGGTCGGGCAGCAACCCGAATCCGGCGGCGTTCACGCTGAGCGGGTCCCCGTGCGGCTGAGCCAGCGCACGATCGCCTCGGTGCCTGCAGCTTGAGGTAGATCGGCGACGGCGGCGTTGGCTCGCCGGCCGCTCCATGGATGTCGAGCTCCCACTGGGTCAGCCACCAGCACCTTCGTCACGGGCGGACGGGCTTCGTGAGCGGCGCGCTCGCGTGGGGCACGCCCCGCCTCGGGTCAGCCGTGGCGCTCCTCGTAGGCCTGGCGGGAGCCGCAGACCGAGGCCCGGCTGCACGAGCACCGCGAGCCGTCGGCGTCCATGCGGACGATGACCGCGTCACGGGGGACGCTGTGGCCGACCACGCGCCCGTCGCCGTCGGGTGTCGACACACGCGCGCCGACGGGCGGCGCCGTGGCCTGGAATGAGCTGTACAAAGGATGTTCGTACTTCAAACAGCACATGAGCCGCCCGCACGCGCCCGAGATGCGCAGCGGGTTGAGCGGCAGGTCCTGGTCCTTGGCCATGCGAATGGTGACCGGCTCGAAGTCGTTGAGGAACGTGGCGCAGCACAGGTCGCGCCCGCACGAGCCGATGCCGCCCTGGACTCGCGCCGAGTCGCGCGCGGAGAGCTGGCGCAGCTCCACCCGGCAGTGCAGTGTGGCGCCGAGGTCGCGCACCAGCGAGCGGAAGTCCACCCGGTGGGGTGCGGTGAAGTAGATCGTCGTCCGCGCGCCCTGCCCGCCCTGGGGGTCCAGGACGTGGTCTACTGCCACGACCTTCATCGGCAGCTCGTGGTCGCGGATCAGCCGCTTCGCCGCGACCTTGGCCTCGGCCTTGCGCTTGCGCAGCAGCTCGTCGCGGCGCAGGTCGTCGTCGGCGGCGACGCCCACCAGGCGCGGGAAGCCCTCGGTCTCCTCGGAGACCCATTGGGCCGCCCACACGCACTCGGCCACCTCGGGGCCGTCGTCGGTGGGGACCAGCACGCGGTCACCCACCTGGGGCCGCAGCTCGCCCGGGTCGAAGTAGAACAGCCGTCCGTAGCGATTGAAGCTCACCGCGCACAGCATGCCCATGGCGATCACAGTAACGCGGGTCACGGCGGGCGCCTACGGCTGCGATGAGATGACGGTAAAAGTGGGTAAAAGTCCGACTCGACACTTTTGAGCAACCCCGTACCTATCTCGTCGCTTTCGTCGTTACTAGTGCGGATGAGCCGGTAAAAATCGCCGTAACTCCGTCCGGGAAGGCCTCGTTGGGGGCAGCAGTGGCACGCCCTACGGCGGGCCACGCGCCCGGTCCCGGCTCGATGCGGCTTCGTCCTGATCGAACCCGGAACCGGACGCCCGTACTCCCCGGTCTCGGAGGACCTCACGTCATGACGGCACCTGTAGCTTCCGCGCGCCCAAAATCAGCCCGCTACCTTGTCGCCCTCGCCGCCGCGGGGGTGCTCGGAGCAGTGAGCCCGGTCGCGTTGGCGGCTCCTGCCACGGCGGGCACGGCGGAAAGCTCCGGCTGCCCGAACGGGTTCGGCGCCACGGCCGCCGCGAACACGCTCGCGGTCGGCGGGCTGGACCTGCGCGGTATCGGGCTGAACCTGCCGCCGCTACCGGAGCTGCGCGCCGCGACCGCACACTCCGGTTTCGCCGGCGGGCCGGCCCGGGCGGCGGCGGATGCGCGGTACATCCAGAGCAGCGGCGTCCTCCCGCCCGGCCTCATCGGCCCGAGTGCCTACCAGCAGGCCCCGCCCCCGCACGAGCAGCCCGCGACCGTGCCGGTCGCCGGCGTCAACCTCGGCGTGCTCACCGCGGGCACCGGCGGCCTGCGCGCCCACGCGACCTGGCAGGACGCCGCCAAGTGCACCGAGTCGGCCGGCCCGCGCGTCACCGCCGAGGCCCGCCTCGGCGGCCTGTCGGTCCTGCCGGCGCGGGGCGGCCGGGCGCTGCTGCGCTTCGGCGCGATCCAGAGCGCCACGTCCACGGGTGTCGGCACGCAGGGCGGGAAGGCCGCCGCGAAGGCGACCGCGACCGGCGGCATCGCGGACTTCACGCTGCTGGCCGGCGGGCCGTCGGCGATCGGCGTCCGCGTCATCAGCCCGGCGAGCCTGACGGTCTCCGCCGGTGCCAAGAAGACCGTCGACTACCAGGCCCCGGTTCTGGAGGTCCGCGTGCCGGGCCGCGACGCGCTGAAGGTCTCCTCGGCCGGCTCCCACGTCGACGTGGTCCTCCCGGTCGACGGCAACTCCCGCGCGGTGGCCGAGGACCTGGGCCGCACCGAGAACCTGCCGGTCGTCGGCGCTCTGCCCCTGCTGGACCTGCTCGGCGGCGCGACGAGCGCCCTGTCGGGCACCCTGCAGGGCGCGACCGCGATTCCGGAGTCGCTGCTCGCGGGCCTGCTGCCGGGCCTGCCGCTGGTCGGCGGCGGCGAGTCGACCGTCCGTGACACCGAGGGCCACCCGGCCCACCCGGCCCGCGCGGTCGTCCTGCGGGTGGAACTGGGGTCGCTGGAGCAGCAGTCGAGCGCGACCGGCCTGTACGCCAAGGCGTACTCGGTCCGCGTGAAGCTGATCGTCCGCACGAAGTGGAAGTCGGGCGGGTACGGCGACCGGACCGACCAGGCCACGATCCTGGACCTGGGCGTGTGCGCCCTGGAGGCCGCCGCGGCCGCCCCGAAGTCCGGCGGCGGCTACGGCGCCGGTGGCGACGACAACGGTGGTTACGGCGGCGTGAGCGGCGGCAACGGCGGCGGCGACAGCCTGCCGGTCACGGGCTCCCGGGCCGCGCTGGTTGTGGGCGCCGGCCTGCTGCTGGTGGTCGCCGGCCGCATGTTCGTGGTCCTGTCGCGGCGCCGTTCGGCGGCCTGAGAACCCCTTCGCCGCCCGTGCAGTTCCGCAGGGAGCTGCCCGGGCGGCGTTTTTCTGCCCCGGCCGGCCCGGTCTACGTTGGAGATGTACCTCCGAAACGCAAAGACCGTCCCGGAGAGCTCCTGGGACGGCGGTCGAAGCGGGTGGAGGAGTGCTCAGGCCGTTCTGAGGCGGCGGAGGTGGGCGGCGAACTCGAGCGCCACCGAGGCCAGGCGCTGGCTGCCGACGATGGCGTGGTCCCACTTGCCGTTCATGCCCGAGCTGAACTCGATCTGCACGTCACCGTCGTCGACGAGCATGATCAGGTCGCCCTCGTCCTCGGTGATGACCGCGTTCAGCGCGCGCAGGTCCAGCGTCACGATCGGGCTGAGCTCTTCCTCTTCCACCGTCATGGCTTCCTCCAAAGAGCGAGGGGGTGCGGCGGACGCGCGGCTCGCAGCAGTTGGGACGGCCGCCGCACCCCGGATCGGGGGTGAACGCGGGACCTGACCGCCCAGCCCGGCCCCGCGCTCACCGGAGACTATACACCAGATGGCCATCTGGCCCTAAGGCCAGGCGAAAGTGCGTCGATTGAGCTTCGTAGGGTCGCGAGCATGATCTCCCGGAGTTCCGGTCTGTCCCTGTATCGGCAGGTCGCGGACGCGATTCGGCAGCAGATCATCAGCGGTGAACTGCCGCCGGGAAGCCTGCTGCCCTCGGAGAAGTACCTGGCCGAGGAGCACGACGTCGGACGCGACACGATCCGTGATGCCATGGCCCACCTGCGCAGCGAGGGACTTGTCGAGAGCAAGCGCGGATATCGCAGCCGCGTCCGCTCGATCCAGCCCCGCGAGCGGATCTGGCTGCACCCGGGCGAGGTCGTGACCGCCCGCATGCCCACGCCGCAGGAGAAGAAGGAGCACAGCATGCAGGAAGGCGTGCCCGTGCTCGTCGTCGGCGACAAGGCCTATCCGTCCGATCGCTACGAATTCGGCCGCGAGGACTAGTTTCCCCAGTTCGACGGGGAGTAATGCGTATCACGCGCAATTGAGTTGTCGCCGCGCGCCCCTGGTGCCGATGCTTGTGACAAGCAAGTATCGACCAACGGGGGAGCCACGCGCGTGCATCAGACCGCGGAGGATAGCGAGCACGCCGCCATCGGGCGGCAGGTCGGCCGGTTCATCCGGCTGTCCGAGCGGCTCTTCGCCACGCTCAAGTGGACCGAGGCCGGCCGTGGCCTCGAGCGCCCCGCGTACGTACTGCTGAATCGGATCGCGGTCGACGGACCGTTCCGGCTCTCGGCGCTCGCCGTCGAGGTCAGCCTCGATCTCTCCACGGTCAGCCGGCAGGTGACCGCGCTGGAGAGCGCCGGGCTCGTGGCCCGGCTGCCGGACCCGTCCGACAAGCGGGCGAGCCTGGTCGAGGTCACCGACCTCGGGCGCGAGGTGTTCGCCGAGAACCGGGAGCGCTGGCTCGTCATCTGGCAGGAACTCCTCGCCGGGTGGGCGCCGGACGAGCGGCGGCTCTTCGCCGAGCTCTTCACCCGGCTCAACGCCTCGATCGCCGAACGACTCCCGCAGACTGGCACAACCTCGGAAAGGGACGCTCGATGACCACCGTCGCGCCGCCGGAGCAACAGACCCGGCCGACCCTCGCCCACCGGCAGATCCTGCTGCTGATGGGCGGCCTCATGACCGGGATGCTGCTCGCCGCGCTCGACCAGACGATCGTGGGCACCGCGCTGCCGACGATCGTCGGCGACCTCGGTGGCCTCGACCACTACTCGTGGGTCGTCACGGCGTATCTGCTGGCCTCCACCGCCTCGACGCCGCTCTACGGCAAGATCAGCGATCTGTACGGCCGCCGCCCGGTGCTGCTGTTCGCGATCGCGACCTTCCTCGCGGGCTCGCTGCTGGCCGGGCTGTCGCAGAACATGACCGAACTGATCGCGACCCGCGCCCTGCAGGGCATCGGCGCCGGCGGCCTCATGACGCTCGCGTTCACGATCGTCTCCGACGTCGTCGCGCCCCGCGAGCGGGCCCGCTACCAGGGCCTCTTCGGTGCCGTCTTCGGCATCTCCTCCGTCGCCGGGCCGCTCGTCGGCGGCTACTTCGCCGAGAACGACTGGCGCTGGATCTTCTACATCAACGTGCCGCTGGCCATCTTCGCCCTCTTCGTGTGCGCCCGCGTCCTGCGGCTCGTCCCGCACACCCGCCGCGAGCACCGCATCGACTACATCGGCGCGACGCTGATGGTGGCCGGCTGCAGCGCCCTGCTGCTGGCGCTGTCGTGGGGCGGCAACGAGTACGCCTGGGACTCCGCCGTGATCCTCGGCCTCTTCGCCGCCTTCGCGGTGCTGACCGCGCTGTTCATCTTCGTCGAGGGGCGCGCCGAGGAGCCGGTCCTGCCGCTGCGGCTGTTCAAGCGGGCCACGTTCTCGCTGGCCAACGTGGGCACCTTCGTGCTGGGCTTCGCGATGTTCGGCTCGATCATCTATGTTCCGCTGTACCTGCAGATCGTCAAGGGCGCCACCCCGACGCGCTCGGGCCTGCTCATGCTGCCGATGATGGCCGGCGTCATCGCGACGTCGATCGTCGCCGGGCGGATCATCTCGCGCGTGGGCCGGTACAAGTGGTTCCCGGTCGCGGGCACCGTCGTCATGGGCACCGGCCTGCTCCTGTTCACCAGCCTCGAGGTGAACACCCCGCTGTGGCAGGCGTTCATCTACATGACCGTCATCGGCGTCGGCCTGGGCCTGGCGATGCAGCCGCTGATCCTGGCGGTGCAGAACGCCCTCGACCTGCGCGACATGGGCGCCGGCACCTCCGCGGCGACCTTCTTCCGCTCGCTCGGCGGCTCGGTCGGCGTGGCGGCCCTCGGCGCGGTCATGAACAACCAGCTGGCCACCCAGATGCGCGACGCCGGCACCAGCGTGTCGATCAACGCCCCGGCACAGGTCCGCGCCCTGCCCGCGGCACAGTTGGAGATGGTCGAGCACATCTTCGTCAACGCCCTGCACCCGGTGTTCCTGGCGGCGGCGGTCGTGGCGCTGCTCGGCACGCTGATCACGTTCGCCCTGCCGAACAAGGCGCTGCAGGGCGCCACGCCGGTGGAGGCGACCACCCCGGCGGACGCCGAGGAGGCCGCGGCGGCCGACATGGAGGCGAAGATCGCGGCCTTCTAGGGCACGCTCGCAGGGTCAACAGCGCGGCGCGCGGTCCTTCCGGGGCCGCGCGCCGTGGCGTTTCCTGCGCCCGCCACAGCCCAGCGCGGGCCGGAGGGGGAGCGCGGTCGCCGCCGATGTGACCATGGTGTCGTCACCGGGCGGGGGTCGAGCCCTGGTCGCCGAACCGGCCACCCGGCATCGCCCCGACTTGTCGCGGCAAGGACCGATAAATCACCGCAATAAGCGACAAATGCGGACGAGGGTGGTCTGCGTAGATGTGGTTAC
Organism: Dactylosporangium sp. CA-233914; assembly: GCF_050942935.1. Lineage (NCBI taxonomy): Bacteria > Bacillati > Actinomycetota > Actinomycetes > Micromonosporales > Micromonosporaceae > Dactylosporangium > Dactylosporangium sp. CA-233914. Next base: position 930,344 of record NZ_CP192030.1, read on the forward strand.
CGGCCGGTTAAGCTCGGGGTTTCAATGTGGCACAGAGCACATTAGCGTGCAGGTCATGCGCAGCACGATGATGAAGACGCCCCTCCTGATCTCCCGAATTCTGCAGCACGGTAGCACCGTCCACGGTGACTCTGAGGTTGCCACCTGGACCGGTGAGGGCGCCCGTCGCACGACCTACGCCGAGGTTGGCCGGCAGTCCGCGCGGCTCGCTCATGCCCTGCGCGAGCTCGGCGTCACCGGCGACGAGCGGGTCGGCACGTTGATGTGGAACAACGCCGAGCACCTGGTCGCGTACCTCGCGGTGCCGAGTATGGGCGCCGTGCTGCACACCCTCAACCTGCGCCTGTTCCCCGAGCAGCTGATCTACATCGCCAACCACGCCGAGGACCGGGTCGTGATCGTCGATACGACGCTGATCCCGCTGCTGGCCGGCGTGCTGCCGCACCTGAGTACGGTGCGGCACGTCATCGTGGTCGGTGGCGGGGATCCGGCGGCGCTTTCGAAGGAGGGTGTGCAGGTCCACGCCTGGGACGAACTGCTGCGGGGCCGGCCGGACACGTACGAGTGGCCGGTGGTGGACGAGGACGACGCGGCCGCGCTGTGCTACACCAGCGGTACCACCGGGAATCCCAAGGGCGTCGCCTACTCCCACCGCTCCATCTACCTCCACTCCATGGAGGTGTGCATGGCGGAGAGTTTCGGCCTCGGGCCGCAGGTGCGCGACCTGTGCATCGTGCCGATGTTCCACGCCATGGCCTGGGGCCTGCCGTACGCCGCGCTGATGAGCGGTGCCCACCTGGTCATGCCCGACCGGTTCCTGCAGGCCGCACCGCTGGCCAGGATCATCGAGGTGGAGCGGCCGACGTTCGCGGGCGCGGTGCCGACGATCTTCACGGACCTGCTGGCGTACCTCGATGCGAACCCGACCGACACGTCGTCGCTCAAGGAGGTCGTCATCGGCGGCTCGGCGTGCCCGCCGGCGCTGATGCACGCGTTCGCGGACCGGTACGGCATCCAGGTCATCCACGCCTGGGGCATGACCGAGATGTCCCCGCTCGGCTCGGTGGCCCGGGAGCCGTACGGGCTTTCCGGCGAGCAGGCGTGGGCGTACCGCTACACGCAGGGCCGCATCCCGGCCGGCGTCGAGGGCCGGATCGTCGGCCCCGGCGGCGAGGTCATGCCCAGCGACGGCAAGGCGGTCGGCGAGCTGCAGGTGCGGGGGCCGTGGATCACCGCGCAGTACATCGGCGAGGACGGCCCGGACCCGGACAAGTTCGAGGACGGCTGGCTGCGCACGGGGGACGTGGGCACGCTGACGCCCAACGGATACCTCACCCTCACCGACCGCGCCAAGGACGTCATCAAGTCCGGCGGCGAGTGGATCAGCTCGGTCGACCTGGAGAACGCGCTGATGGCCCACCCGGCCGTGCTCGAGGCCTGCGTGGTCGGCGTGCCGGACGACAAGTGGGGCGAGCGCCCGCTGGCCACGGTCGTGCTCCGGGAGGGTGCCACCGCCGACGCCGAGATCCTGCGCGAGTTCCTCGCCGGCAAGGTCGCCCGCTGGCAGCTGCCCGAGCGCTGGTCGTTCATCGAGGCGGTGCCGAAGACGAGCGTGGGCAAGTTCGACAAGAAGCGGGTCCGTGCCGACTATGCGGGCGGGACCCTGGAGGTGGTACAGATCAACGGGTGACCCGCCCGGCGAAGCTCGCCCTGATCATCACCGCGGCCCTGTCCGCGTGCGTGATCGCGGCCTGTGGCGTGGCCCTGGCACTGCGCGACTGGGTGCCGGGGCTCGCCGGCTGCGAGGACCCGACCCGCCCGCCGAAGACCGCGGTGTTCACGGAGAAGGTCCGCATCGAGCACATGTACCCGCAGCTGCAGCCGATCCAGTCCGTTCACTGGCAGGAGCACGAGGCGCGGGCCCGCAGTTGCCCGCAGATCGGCCCGATGGACTACGAGATGAACGGCTTCGCGGCCATCACCCCCGACCGCGCGGCCGCCGCGCCCGAGGGTTCCGCCGCGCCCACCCCGGATGTCCCGGCCGACCTGCGCCCGTTCGCCCCGCCGTCGCCGCACTGGGAGGACGTCGGCGACGGTCTGCTGCTCGACCGGGCGTCGGCGACGGTCTACTTCACGCGGATTTCTTCGCAGCCGTCTTCTTCGCCGGGGCCTTCTTGGCCGGCGCCGCCTTCTTCGCGGCCTTCGCCGCTGTCGCCTTCTTCGCCGGGGCCTTCTTGATCGGCGTCGGCTCTGCGGCTTCCTCCTCTTCCTCGCCGGCCGGGGAGGCGGCCGGCTCCTCGCCGCGAGCCGCGCGGGCCCGTTCGACCGAGGCGCGCAGCGCGGCCATCAGGTCGACCGCGGCCGCCGGGGCCTCCTCGGCCTCCTCGGGCTGGACGACCTCGCGGCCGGCGACCTTGGCGTCGATGACCTCCTGCAGGGCCTCGCGGTAGTTGTCCGTGTAGGACGACGGATCGAAGTCGGCGGCCATCGACTCGATCAGCGAGCCGGCCATCGCCAGCTCGGCCGGGCGGGCCGTCACGTCCTCGTCGAGGATGTCGAACTTGGCGGCGCGGATCTCGTCCGGCCACAGCATCGTGTTGAGGACCAGGACGTCCTCGCGGACGCGCAGGGTGGCCAGCTGCTCACGCTGGCGGAGGGCGACCTTCACGATCGCGACGCGCTCGGTGTTGGTCAGGGCGTCGCGCAGCAGGGCGTAGGGCTTGGCGGCGGTCTGCTCCGGCTCCAGGTAGTACGCCTTGTTGTACAGGATCGGGTCGACCTGCTCGGTCGGGACGAACTCCAGCACCTCGATCGCCCGGCTCGTGGTCAGCGGCAGGTCGGAGAAGTCGTCGTCGGTGAGGATCACCATCTCGCCGCCGCCGAGGTCGTAGCCCTTGGCGATGTCGTCGTACGCGACCTCTTCGCCGTCGACGGAGCAGACGCGCTTGTACTTGATCCGCCCGCCGTCGTCCCGGTGCACCTGGTGGAATCGGATGTCCTTCTCCTCGGTCGCCGAGTACAGCCGCACGGCGATCGAGACCAGCCCGAAGGAGACCGCGCCCTTCCAGATCGCGCGCATGCGAATCCCTTTCCGCAGGTGTCGGCCTTCAACCATCAGAATCGCATCGTTTCGAGCGCACCGCGAGGAACTCGCAGGCGAACTATCGTGTGGGGCATGGCCAGCCCGCCGGCTCCGATGCTCGCCTCGCCCGGCGTGCTGCCCACCGGGCCCGGCTGGATGTACGAGTTCAAGTGGGACGGCATCCGCGCGATCGCGGTCGTCAAGGACGGTGCGACCAGGCTTTTCGCCCGCAGCGGGGCCGAGGTCACGGCCGCGTACCCGGAGCTCGCGGGCATCGGGCGCGGCCTGCGCGACTCCGTGCTCGACGGTGAAGTCGTCGCGATGGACGAGGCCGGGCAGCCGTCGTTCCAGGTGCTCGCGGAGCGCATGCACGTGCGCGAGCCGCATCGCGCGGCCCGGCTCGCCGCGTCCGTCCCGGTGACGTACCTCGTCTTCGACACCCTGCGCGCGGAGGGGGAGGAGACCATCGCCTCGCCGTACCGTATCCGCCGCCAACGCCTCGAAAGCCTTCCGCTCGGCCCCCGCGCCATGGTGCCCCCGTCGTTCGACGACGGCGCGGCGACCGTGGCGGCCAGCCGCGAGAACCGGCTCGAGGGCGTGGTGGCGAAGCGAGCCGACTCGCTGTACCACTCGGGGATCCGCACCCCCGACTGGATCAAGGTGAAGCTCGAGGAGAGCTGCGAGTTCGTCGTCGGCGGGTGGCGGCCGGGCAAGCGCGCGCTCGGGGCGCTTCTGGTCGGCGTCCCGGTCGCGGGCGGCCTGGCCTACCGAGGGCGGGTCGGCGGCGGCATCTCCGGCGCGGCCGAGCGTTCGCTGCTCTCGGCCCTCGGGCCCCTGTCGACAAGCCAAAATCCCTTCGGCGCATCAGTACCCCGTGAGGATGCCCGCGGCGCCCTCTGGGTCCACCCGCACCTGGTCGTGGAGGTGAAGTTCGGGCACCGCACGCGCGACGGCCGCCTGCGCTTCCCGCGGTTCCTGCGCATCCGCCCGGACCTCGCCCCCGAAGAGGTGCGCGATGCCTGACCGCCTGCGGGTCGAGGTGGCCGGCCGCCAGCTGGAGATCTCGAACCTCGACAAGGTGCTGTATCCGCGCGCCGGCTTCACCAAGGGCGAGGTCCTCGACTACTACACGCGCATCGCCCCGCTCCTGCTGCCGTACCTCGCGGGCCGGCCCCTCACCCGCACCCGTTACCCCAACGGCGTCGACGAGCTCGGCTTCTTCGAGAAGAACGCGCCGGCCGGGACGCCCGAGTGGGTCCGCACCGTACGACTCCCGGTCCCTGGCTCTTCGCGGAATCGCGAGAAGATCGACTTCATCGTGGTCGAGGAACTCGCCACCGTGGTGTGGCTGGCCAACCTGGCGGCGCTGGAGCTGCACACTCCGCAGTGGCGCGTCGACGCCGAGGGCCGCGCGCTCGACCCGGACCAGCTCGTCGTCGACCTCGATCCCGGCCCGCCCGCCGGCTTGCCGGAGTGCTACGAGGTGGCCCTGATCCTGCGCGAGCGCCTGGCCGCCGACGGCCTGCGGCCCGCCGCGAAGACGTCCGGCAAGAAGGGCATGCAGCTGGTCGTACCGCTGCCCGGCGACGAGTCCGCCGACGAGGTGAGCGGCTACGCGAAGGCCGTGGCCGAGGAGCTGGCCAAGGCCCACCCGAAGCTCGTCGTGGCGAAGATGGCCAAGCAGCTGCGGCCCGGCAAGGTCTTCATCGACTGGAGCCAGAACAACGCGTTCAAGACGACGATCGCGCCGTATTCCCTGCGGGCCGGCCCCGCCCCGACGGTCAGCGCGCCCCTGTCCTGGTCCGAGGTCGAGGCCGGCGAGCTGACCGCCGCCGGCCTGACCCCCTCGGTCGTCCTGGACCGCGTGGCGAGCCGGGGCGACCTACTGCAGGGCGGCGAGTAGCCGATCGATGTGCTCTTCGGTGGTACCGATGCCGAAGCTGGCCCGCACCGCCTGAGCGCTTTGCGAAAAGTCGGGCGCTCCGCGCCGCGACTTTTCGGATTTTTCGGATATGCCCGATTCGAGGCGCCCGGTGGCCTCCGCCAGGAGGCGGCGGGTGAGGGGGTGGGCGCAGAACAGGCCGGTGCGGACGCCGATGCCGTGGTCCCGGCCCAGCGTCACGGCCAGCTCGCCCGGGTCGCGGCCCGGGACCGTGAACGACACGATGCCGACCCGCTCGGCGTCGGCCGGGAACAGGCGCAGCTCCTCGACGTGCGGGAGCGCGGCGAGGCCGGCCCGCAGGCGTCGCAGGAGGGCCTGTTCGGTCGTGGCGAGGTCGCGGTCCCGCAGCGCGCGCAGGGCCGTGGCGATCGCGACCGCGCCGAGCAGGTTCGGGGTGCCGGCCTCGTGGCGGGCCGGGCCGGTCGCCCAGCGGGCGGTGCCGTCGTCGGCGACGTGGGCGCTCGCGCCGCCGCCGGCCAGGTACGGCTCGGCGGCGTCCAGCCAGTCCGCGCGCCCGGCGAGGACACCGGCCCCGAACGGCGCGTAGAGCTTGTGCCCCGAGAACGCGATGTAGTCCGCGCCCAGGCCGGCCAGGCTCCCCGGGGCGTGCGGGGCGAGCTGCGCGGCGTCGACGGCGATCCGGGCGCCGTGCCGGTGCGCGACCTCGGCCAGCTCGGCCACCGGCCAAACCTCCCCGGTCACGTTGCTCGCCGCGGTGACGCTGACCAGGACGTTGCGGCCCTTCAGGCCGTGCAGCACCCGCGCAAGCGCCTCGATCGCCTCCTGCGGCGAGCGTGGCGCGGGCACCCGGACCGCGTCGCGCCAGGGCAGCAGGTTGGCATGATGCTCGGCATCGAACGCGACGACCGTGGTGCCCTCGGGCACTGCCCGCGCGAGCAGGTTGAACGCGTCCGTGGTGTTGCGCGTGAAGATCACCGTGTCGTCGGGCCCGTGCCCGAGGATGTCGGCGACGGTCTCGCGGGCCTGCTCGTACTCGCGCGTGCAGCGCTCCGACAGCGCGCCAGCCCCGCGGTGGACGCTGCCGTAGTAGGGCAGCAGATCGGCGACGGCGTCCGCGACGACCCGCAGGCACGGCGCGGTCGCGGCGACGTCGAGGTTGGCGAAGCCGACGGACCGGCCGTCGCGCAGCTTGACCTCGCCGGGAGTCAAAATCTCGGACATGGGTGCAGGGATCCCCTTCGCTCGCGCTTGCCCGGACGCACCACGCGCCAGGCCGGGTCATCACCCGGGGCACCCCGCCGCGAACGCGAGGGTTGCCGGCCAGCAAGCCGGGGCTTGTGCGCTGGCACTCATGACCTGTCCTGACAGTACCGCGGATAAAGTTGCCCCATGAGCGAACTCCCGCCGAATGGGACGCCGTCCTCGCCCACCTCCGGGCCGCCTGCCACCCCGCCCTCGGGATCCGGACCGGCCGCGGACGGCTCAGGGACCCCCGAGGCGCCCGCCACCCAGCCGCCGGACGAGTCCGCTCCCACCCCGCCCCCGCCCCCGTCCTCGGACGCGGGCCCTTGGGCCTCTCCGTCCGGCCCCGCCCCGGCCGCCCCCGGCTCCTCATGGGCCTCGCCCGGAGGCGCTCCGGGCGTGTCATCCGAGGGCGTCCCGGGCGTGTCGCCCGGCAGTGCGCCGCCGGCCGCGGGAGGCGGAGCGTGGACATCGCCTGGGGGTGCCCCGGCTGGTTGGCCTGGAGGCGCTCCGGGCGTGTCATCCGAGGGCGTGCCGGGCGTGTCGCCCGGCAGTGCGCCGCCGGCCGCGGGAGGCGAAGCGTGGGCGTCCCCCGGGGGCGCCCCGGGCGTGTCGCCCGGTGCTGGACCCTGGGGTTCGCCCGGCAGGACTCCGCCGGCTTCGGAATGGAGCCGGCCGGCCGCGCCGACGCCGGGCCTGTCGGGCTGGGGACAGCCTGCGCCGACCTCTGGGCCTGCGGGCTGGGGGCAGTCCTCGCCCGCCGCGCCGACGTCCGGCCCGGCCGATTCGGGGCAGCCCGCGACCTCTGGCCCGGCTGAATGGGGGCGGCCTGCGGCGTCGTCTGGGCCTGCGGGCTGGGGGCAGTCGTCGCCGGCCGTGTCGTCGTCCGGCCCGGCTGATTCGGGGCAGCCCTCGACCTCGGGCCCGGCCGATTCGGGGCAGCCTGCGCCGACTTCGGGCCCGGCTGAATGGGGGCAGCCTGCGGCGTCGTCTGGCCCTGCGGGCTGGGGGCGGCCGTCGCCAGCCGTGTCGTCGTCCGGCCCGGCCGATTCGGGGCAGCCCTCGACCTCGGGCCCGGCCGATTCGGGGCAGCCTGCGCCGACCTCGGGCCCGGCTGAATGGGGGCAGGCCGCGCCGACCTCTGGGCCCGCGGGCTGGGGGCGGTCCTCGCCCGCCGCGCCGACGTCCGGCCCGGCGGACTGGGGCCGGCCCTCGCCGGCCGCGCCAACCTCGAGTGTGCCGACCTCAGGCCCGGCGGCGTGGGACTCGGCGGCCACCGGATCGGCTCCCTCGACCTGGGGTTCGCCGACGCCCGGGCAGCCAGTCGTGCCTCAGGCGCCGGCCGGGCAACCGTCGGCACCGCCGGGTCCCGGTGGTCTCGCGCCGGGGCGGCCCGGAGAACCGGCGGCGTCCGGCGGGCCCCTGTCGTGGCCGCCCGCCCTGGCCGGGGTCGCGGTGCCCAACGTGACCGAGGCGTCAGAGCCGCGGACCGGCCAGCAGGAGTACGCGACAGCCGCCCTCGCGCTCGCCGCCGCCCCGCCCGCCAAGCGCTCCGACCGGCGGCGGCTGTGGACGCTGATCGGAGTCACGAGCTTCATCGCGGCGTGTGGCGTCGCCGTACTCACGTTCTTCGGCTTCAACGGAGGGTGGACCGCGCTCGTCGTCGGCGTCGGGGCCGCCGTCATCCCGGTGCCGGTGCTCGTCTCGTGCTTCCTGTGGCTGGACCGGTACGAGCCGGAGCCCGTGAAGTATCTCGTCTTCGTCTTCGGCTGGGGCGCCTGCGTGGCCACGGCCGTCGCGCTCGTGGTCAACACCGCGGGCGCGTACTTCGCCGACAAGGCCGGCCTCTCCGAGTCGCTCGTGGCGGTGCTCGTCGCGCCGCTGATCGAGGAGAGCATGAAGGCGCTCGGGCCGGTGCTGCTGTTCTGGCGCCGGCCCCGCGCCTACTCGGGCCTGATCGACGGGATCGTCTACTGTGGACTTTCCGCGACCGGGTTCGCGATGGTCGAGAACATTCTGTACCTGGGCTTCAAGGGCTACGGCGAGGCCGCCGACAAGTCCGGGCCGGTCACCGGGGCGGCCGCGCTGGTGGGCATCTTCATTGTGCGGATCCTCATGACCGGGTTCGCCCACCCGCTGTTCACCTCGATGACCGGCATCGGGCTGGGCATCGCCTCGCGCTCGTCGGCCAAGGCGGTCCGCTTCCTCGCTCCGATCGCCGGCCTGCTGGTCGCCATGATGCTGCACGGCGCGTGGAACCTCATGTCGGTGACCGCCTCGACCAGTGCCTGGGTGCTGCTCTACGGCTACTTCGCCGTGATGATGCCGATCTTCCTGTGCATGGTCGGCTTCGCCCTGTGGCTGCGCGCCGGCGAGGGCAAGCTGACCGAGCGCGTGCTGGGGGAGTACGCGCGGGCCGGCTGGTTCTCGCCCCCGGAGGTCGCCGCGCTCGGCACGCTCGGGCGACGCCTCTCCGCGCGCCGGTGGGCCAAGCGGGTCGCCGGCGACGCGGGCGCGAAGGCCATGCGCGCGTTCCAGTTCGACGCGACCCGGCTGGCGCTGCTGCGCGACGGCCTGCACCGCGGCCTGGACAAGCAGCCGAAACGGCGGATGGAGGCGCTGGCCGAGGAGCGGCAGTTGCTCGCCGCGCTCGACGCCTACCGGCAGGTGTTCGTGGGCCGCGATCCGCTGTCGCCGCGCGCGGTGTGGGACGGCTCGCGATACCACATCACCTTCCCGGATGGCGTCGTGCGCGTGCTCGACGCCCCCGCGACCCCGGTCGTGCCCGTCCCCGTCTCGCTGGCTCCACCCCCGCCGCCGGCGTTCGCCGGGCAGCCGTACTACAGGTAGAGCCCCGTCGAGTCCGGCTCGACGCGCCGGGCTGCGACCGCGTGCACGTCCCGCTCGCGCAGGAGCACGTAGTCGCGGCCCTGCAGCTCGACCTCGGAGCGCTCCTCGGGGTCGAACAGGACTCGGTCGCCGGAGACGATGGAGCGCACGTTCGGCCCGACGCCGACCGCGGTTGCCCACGACAATCGCCGGCCGACCGAGGCGGTGGCCGGGATCACGATGCCGGAGATGTGCCGGCGCTCGCCCTCCGAGCCCTCGAGCCGGACGAGCACGCGGTCGTGCAGGAGCCGGATCGGCAGCGCGTCCGCGGGGGCGGCGGCCGGTGGCACGTCGGTGGACGCCTGGAAGCCAGCGGCGGATTGTGCTGTCACGCTTGCGACGCTACCGCCTGGGTACGTGCCAACGTCGCGCGACCCGGTCTACCGTGAGGAGTCCGTTGTGGTCGCGAGGGTGGGTCAGGGAGGTAGTACGTGGGCCGGTTCGACAGAGTCCGGGCGAATCTGCGCCGGGCCTACCTCCAGCGCCTGGATCTGGCCAGGATCGAGCGTGAGGCCCATGACGTCGAGGAGCCCGAGCCGGATCCGCCGGTCATCGAGGCCTACGAGCTCGAACACGCCACCACGACCAGCCGGGACGACGCCGAGGTGCCGCACGGCCTGCGCATCGCCGCCGCCTGGTCCTGGCGCCTGCTGATCCTCATCGCCGCGGCCGCCGTCCTGCTGTGGCTGGTCGGCCGCCTCAGGACGGTCCTCATTCCGCTGAGCATCGCCCTGCTGCTCTCCGCGCTGCTGGCCCCGATGATGGGCGTGCTGCGCCGCCGCGTGAAACTGCCCCCGTCGCTGGCCGCGTTCCTGGTCCTGGTCATGGGCCTGGCCGCGGTCGCCGGCGTGCTCACCCTGGTGGTGAGCGAGTTCGTGGCGGGCTTCCCCGCCCTGGCGGAGAAGGCGTCGATCGGCGTCCAGCAGATCCAGGACTGGCTCACCAACGGCCCGCTGCACCTCAGCGGCCGCCAGCTGGACGCCACCTTCAACGCGGCCACCACGTGGCTCAACGACAACCGCGGCACGCTCACCGACAGCGCCGTCAACACCGCCACGGCCACGGTCGAGTTCCTGGCCCTGCTGCTGCTGATCCTCTTCGTCACGTTCTTCTTCATGCGCGACGGGAAGCGGATCTGGTACTTCACGACCGGCATCCTGCCCACCCCCGCCCGCGAGCCGATCCGCCGCGCGGGCGAGGCGGCCTGGCTGACGCTGGTCGCCTACGTGCGCGCCACCGTGCTCGTCGCCTTCATCGACGCTCTCGGCATCGGCATGCTGCTGTTCTTCCTGGACGTGGACTTCTGGTTCCCGCTGGCGACCCTGGTCTTCCTCGCCGCCTTCGTGCCGATCGTGGGCGCCACGGTCTCCGGCGCGGTGGCGGTGCTGGTGGCGCTGGTGGACGAGGGTCCGCTCACCGCGCTGGTGGTGCTGATCGGCGTGATCGCCGTGCAGCAGCTGGAGGGCCACGTCCTGCAGCCCCTGATCATGGGCCGCGCCGTGTCGGTCCACCCGCTGGCCGTGATCGTGGCGATCGCGACGGGCGTGGTGCTGGCCGGCATCATCGGTGCCCTGGTGGCGGTCCCGTTGGTCGCGGTGCTGAACACGGGCATCCGCCACCTGGTCCAGCACCGCAGCGAGCCCCCGCCCGAAGCCGTGGTGGTCTCGTCCGACTGAGCCGGACGCGGCCGGCCGCGGTGCGGTCAGTCGGTGAGGCGGACGCGGACGCGGCGGTTGGCCTTGCCCTTGCTCTCCACCTTCACGACCTGCAGGCGTCCGATCTGCGCCGTCGACGCCACGTGCGTGCCGCCGTCCGCCTGCGTGTCCAGGCCGGTGATGTCGACGATCCGGATCTCCTGCTCGTCGGCCGGGATCAGGTTGGACTGTGTGCGGATGATGTCGGGCAGCGCCAGCGCCTCCTCGCGGCCGAGGACCTTCGTCACCACCTTGCGGTCGGCGACCACCTCGGCGTTGACCAGCTCCTCAAGGCGCGCCTTGAAGTCCGGCGGTACTTCCGGCAGATTGAAGTCCATCCGCGCCTCGGCCGGCTCCATCGACCCGCCGGTCACCAGGGCGCCGAAGTCGCGGAAGACGACCCCGCACAGCACGTGCAGGCCCGAGTGGGTGCGCATCAGCTTCGTGCGGCGCTCGTCCTCGACCGCCCCGGTGACCTCCGTACCGACCGGGGGCAGCGGGTCGTCCTCGGCGGGCTGCAGGTAGAGGTCGTCGGCCTTGCGGGTGCCGACGATACGGGTCTGTACGCCCTGCCAGAGCAGGACACCGTGGTCCGGCGGCTGGCCACCCCCGCCCGGGTAGAACGCGGAGCGGTCCAGCACGATGCCGTCCTCGGGCGAGGAGTGCAGAACCGTGCAGGTCCACTCGCGCAGTGTCGGGTCGGCCAGGTCCAGCCGATACGTGCGGCCGTGATGTGTGACACCCATGAGAGCCGACTATATGCGGCGGGTCGGCCCCGCCCAGTATCCCGAAGAGTCCATGCAATACAGAATCCGTCGGACCCGGTTCTGATACGCGTCAGAGGCTCACCCATTCGGTCACTACTGGCGAGCCGTTCGACGTGGTGAAGTGCAGCCGGAACAGCCCGGCCGACAGCGGGCGCAGCGTGAACCAGCCGAGATCGTCGATCACGTGCAGGGCGATCGAGCGCTCCTGGGCCAGGAGCCAGTCGTCGCCGAGTGGCTCCGTGACGGCGTCGATCCCTCGGTCGGCACGGCGCGCCGGCGGGTGCGCAACACCCGGAGGCACTCGTTGCGTGGTGATCCAGCCGGGCAGGGCGGCCGGCTCACGGATGGTGGCGAGCAGCTCCACAAGGCGCAGCCATAATCCCGTAGACCAGAGGCGCGTAGCGGGCCACGAGCGCGTCCCCGGCGGCCTGCTCGCCGCCGTGCGCCCGGCCGGCCAGGCTCACTGAGCATGTTAGGACGCCATACGGAAGCGGCGCCCGCCGCGGTCACACGCGAATCAGGCGTTGAGGAAGTCGGAGATCCGGTTCCGCAGGTCGGCGCGCTGGGTCCACAGGATGCCCGGCCGGTCGTACATGTGCAGCTCCGCCCTCGGCAGGGCCGACGCGAGCTGCTCGGCGACGGCCGCCGGGTGCAGCTCGTCGCCGCGGCACCCGATCACCAGGCAGTCGGCGGACACCGCGGCCAGGCCGGCGCGGTCCTCGACCGCGGCCTGCTCGGGCAGGCTCGCCAGGCCGGCCGCGAGCCCGTCGCGCATGAGCTGGTCGAGCCGCTGGCGCAGGAACGCCCAGACCGGCGGGGAGTTGCGCAGATGGACCGGGACATCCTGGGAGATCACGTCGGCCACCGCCGCCGCGTCGCCGGATTCGATCGCCTCCAGCAGACCGGTCAGCCGCTCCTGGGCGGCCGCCGGGCGGGGCGTGTCGAGCACGGCGGGCAGGAAGAACACGGCCCGCTCGAGGCGGCCGGGGTTGTCGGCGAGCAGCCGGGCCAGCGCGCCCGCGCCGAGGCTGACGCCGAGTGCCCGGGTCGCCCCGGACAGGTCGGCGACCGCGCGAAGGTCGCGGGCGAGGTCGACATACGTCCAGGTGCCGCCCGGCGCGGCCGACTGCCCGTGCCCGCGGAACTGGAAGAAGACCTTCCGCCCCCGCACGGCGCTGCCCAGCGGCCGGGTCTCGGCGATCCCGCTGCCCAGCCCGTGGGCGAACACGGTCACCGGGTCGCCCTCGCCGGTGACGAGCTGCTCCAGCTCGACGCCGTGCGGCGTGGCGACCAGCTCGGTCGGCGGGGCGGGCAGGGTTGGCCGGCCGGTCTGCGGCCCCCGGGTCACGGGCGGCCGGAACCGATCAGGGCGCCCGTCCGGGGGCGGGGGCCAGCGGAAATCCATCACCGATCCGTCACCAGGAGCCGTGGCCGTCGACCGCGTCCCGCAGGGCGGGACGGATGTCGAGCAGGTAAACGGAGAAGATCCCGGCCGCGATGAGCGTGAAGATGCCCAGCCCGTAGCCCAGCTGCAGGGTCGGGGAGAGCGCGGTGAGCAGCTCGCCGCCGCCGATCAGGGCCAGCCAGATGGACTTCGACATGGTCCCGATGGCCGGGAACGCGTCGGTGCGCTGCACCACACAGTGCAGGAAGGCCGCGGCGCCCAGCACTAGGCAGAAGATCCAGATGGTGACGGAGATGTAGTACTCAACATCCATGTAGAAGATCGGGACGGCGCTCACCATGTCACGAGCTTATGCCGAAGCCCTCCGGACCGTGCGCGACGGTACCGGAGGGCTACCGAGAAACACCGTTACTTCTTGACGTCGGCCGGCGTCTGGGCCTTGGGCGCCGCCTTCTTGGCGGTCACCTTCTTGACCGGCGGGGCCGGCTCCTCGGTGGTGGTGACCTCGGCGGTCACGGTCTTCGCGGCCGGCTCCAGCTCGATCTTGGCCTCGGCGCCGCGGGCGGTGCTGACGACCTTCTCGCCGCGGGCGACGAGCTCGGTGTAGAGCGCGACGGCCCGGTCCTGGGCGACCTGGGCGCCGGCCTGGGCGCTGGCGATGAAGCCGGCGGCGTTGCGGCGGGCGGCCCCGCGCAGGCGGTTGAGATCGCTGCGGAGGGCGGCCTCATTGACGGCCGGGCGCAGCTCCTCGACCCGGGAGCGCAGGTGGGCAACCTGCTCCGGCAGCTTGCGCAGCTGCTGGTAGGCGAGGTCGCCGGCGCCGGCTGCGGCGTAGAGCGGCGTCGGGATCTTGCGAGTGGTGCTCTTCGTGTTGGTGTTGGTGGTCACTGCGACTCCTCGTGGGAACGTGTCGGCTCGGCTTCGGGCTCCGGTGCGCTGCCCTCGCCGGCGGCGTCCGGGGCCGGTGCGTTCCGCGCGTTTTCCCGGCGGAACGTCTCGTAGATCTGGGTTAGCGACTGCTTCTGGGCGACCGTGAGGTCACCGTCCGCGGCGATCGCGGCGAGCACGTCGTGCCCTTCGCGCTCCAGCAGCCCGGCCCGCAGGTACATCAGCGGGGTCGACACCCGCAGTGCGCTCGCGAGCTGAGCCAGCACCTCGGCGCTGGGTTTGCGCAGGCCGCGCTCGATCTGGCTCAGGTACGGGTTACTCACCCCGGCCTGCTCGGCGAGCTGGCGGAGCGAGATGCGCGCGTTACGGCGCAGGTCACGGATAAACCCACCCAGGTCGCGCGGCTCTTCGTTCACGCTTACCGACGGTAGCGCGGGCTGCTAACTGTTGCAAGCAAAACGCTAGCGCTAGCTAGCGTGAACCGGGTCACCGCCGCCGTACTCACCAGACTGAGCGAACCACGCCGACCTCGCGCCCGCCCCCGAAAACCGGAACCTGACCGGGCAGGTTCACCCCGAGCCGCGCGAAGGCCGCCGCGAGCACCGGGAACCGGGCCCGCGCCCCGCCGTCGTCGATCTTGATCGCCACCGCGCCCACGCCGGGCAGTGCCGCCGCCGCGACCCCCTCGGCGCCGCTCTTGAGCAGCAGACCGGGCACCGCGCGCATGAGCCGTGTGTCGTCTGTATCTCCCGCATGCGCTCGGGCTGTATTTCCCGCATGCGCTCGGGCTGTATTTCCCGCATGCGCTCGGGCTGTATTTCCCGCATGCGCTCGGGCGGTATCTCCCGCATGCGCTCGGGCGGCAACCGCATCGTCGCCGGAGACCAGCGCGGGGTACGCCCGCATCGCATCGGCCACCGCCCGCTCGTGGCTGCCGGCGGGCGCGCTCACCAGGTGCAGGAACGCCCGGGCGAGTCCGCGCAGCGAGTAGGCGAGCAGCGGCGCACCGCAGCCGTCGACCCCGATCGCCCGGGCCGGCTCGCCGACCAGCTCCTCGATCGTCGCCGTCAGACGCAGCTGGAGCGGGTGGCCGGGGTCGAGGTACGTCTCCAGGGCCCACCCGTTGGCCTTCGCCGTGCGCAGCATGCCGGCGTGCTTGCCGGAGCAGTTCATGAACACCGGCTCGCGGCCGTGCCCGGCGCGCACCACGGCGTCGCGGGCGTCCTCGGCGAGCGGGTAGTCGGGCGGGCATCCGAGCGCGCCGAGCGGAATTTCGGATTCGCGAAGCATGCGGCGTACACCGGAAATATGGGCTTCCTGCCCGCGATGGCTGGCCGCGACGAGCGCGAGATCCGCCGGCGCCACCTGCAGCCCCGTGCGCAGCATGCCGACGGCCTGCAGCGGCTTGGCCGACGAGCGCGGGAACACGGCCCCGAGCACGTCCCCGGCCGAGGCCGCGATCTCCCCGTCGGCGCCGAGCAGCACGACGGAACCGTGGTGCCGGCTCTCCACCACCTCGCTGCGCACGACCTCGGCGATCAGGGCGCCGCCCGCGTAAAGGTCAGACACGGTCGATCCCGAGCATGGTGCGGGCCTCGCCGGCGCTCATCGGGGGCCGCTGCGCCAGCCTGGCGAAGCCGCTGGCCCGGGCGACGAGCTGGGCGTTGTTCTCGACCGGCTGGCCCTTGGCGTAGGTCACCGTGTCCTCCATCCCGACCCGCAGGTGCCCGCCCGCGGCGAGGGAGGCCAGCAGCACCGGCAGCGCGGCTCGCCCGATGCCGGTCGCCGAGAACGTGGTGCCCTCGGGCAGGTCGCGCAGCGCGGCCTCGCAGGCGGCGAGCGCGGCCACGGTCCCGGGCATCCCGCCCGGCACCCCCATCACGAGGTCGACGTGCACGTGCCCGCCGGCGGGGAATCCGTGCCGGTCGAGCAGCCGGCGCAGGGTGGTGAGCTGCCCGAGGTCGAAGATCTCGTACTCCGGGACGATCCCGCGCTCCTGCATCCGCGTGTGCAGCTCGACGATGAACCCCCAGCGGTTGAGGAACACGTCGTCGCCGAAGTTGACGGTCCCCATCGTGCACGAGGCCATGTCCGGACGGGCCTCCAGCACCCGCAGCCGGTCCGCCTCCGGGTCGCTGACCGCGCCCCCGGTCGACAGCTGCACGACGAGCCCGGTCGCCTCCCGCAGCGCAGCCACAGCATCCTTGAGCCGCCCGAGATCGAGCGTCGGCTCCGCGGCGTCGTCGCGGAGGTGGACGTGGATCACGCTCGCCCCGACCGCCTCGCAGTCCCGCGCCGTCTCCACCAGCTCATCCAGCGTCACGGGCAGCGCCGGCACGTCCGCTTTGCGGGATTCCGCGCCGGTCGGGGCCACCGTGATCAACGTCGTTGTCATCACGCCGCCGATCTTGCCATGCCGGGCGGGCCTACGACTCCGGGTCGATCCGGGCGGTGGAGGGACCCACCCGCAGTTGTGAGTCCGGGGTCAGGTTCTGCTTCACCACCGCCAGGGCGATCACCCCCAGCTCGTAGTGGCGGGCCGCCGTCCCCACGAAGCCGACCGGCCGCTCCCCGCCGTCGAGCAGGACGGGGGTGTGCCGGGCCGGGAGCTCGTCCGTGGCGATCCCGTCCAGGTGCAGCAGCACCAGCTTGCGCGGCGGACGGCCCAGGTGGTGGACCCGGGCGATCGTCTCCTGGCCGCGGTAGCAGCCCTTCTCCAGGTGGACCGCCGGCCCGGTCCAGCCGACCTCGGCCGGCAGGGTCTTGTGGTCGGTCTCGAACCCGGCCCGCGGGCGGCGGGCGGCGACCCGCAGCGCCTCGAACGCCCAGATGCCCGCCATCGGCAGCCCGGTCGCCTCGGCCACCTCGGCGACGGTCGCCCGGGGGACGAGGAGATCCGCGCCGTAGGGCATCCGGCGCACCCAGCCCCCCGACGACAGCGGCTCCACCGAGTAGATGACCGTCGGGCGCGGCGGGACCGAGCCGGTCGCGAACTTCGCGTCCGGGACCGTCAGCAGGTCCGGGGGCAGCATCGGGCCGGCGCCGAGGGTGATGAGGGCCTCATCGGTCTGCGGGCCGGCGATCGACAGCAGCGCCCAGTCCTCGGTGACCTCGGCCGGCTCAACGCGCATCAGGAACCGCATGCGCGACAGGAAGCCCAGCAGCCCGGGCGCGTCGGCGGTGTCGAGCCAGGTGGTGGCGCCGTCGTCGGTGAGCACCGCGTGGTGCTCGACGTGCCCGTGCGGCGAGAGGACCAGCAGCTCGGAGCCGGTCATCGGGGCCAGGCGGTCCAGGTGCTGGGTCGTGAGGCTGTGCAGCCAGCCCAGCCGGTCGGCGCCCGGGATCGAAAGGACGCCGGTGTGCGAGCGGTCGACCAGGCCCGCCGCGGTGTCCAGGACGCGCTGCTCGCGGGCGGGGTCGCCGTAGTGCGCGACGGCCCCCGCGTCCGGGTCGGCGGGGTCGAGAGCGGCGACGGGGACGGCGGCGGTCATGGGTGCTCCTCAGTTCCGGATTTCCGGCCGCAGGCCCCGCAGAGCCCGAACAGCGCCACGTGCCCGATGTCCAGCCGGAACCCGCGGCTCTCGGCCAGCTCGGTGGCGAGGCCGGACAGGACCGGCGACGGCAGCTCCTGCACCGAGCCGCAGCAACGGCACACCAGGTGGGCGTGCTGGTGCTCGTCGACCGCGTGGTAGGTCGGGGCGCCGTGCGACAGGTGCGCGTGCGTGATCAGCTCCAGCTCCTCCAGGAGCTCGAGCGTGCGGTACACAGTGGTGATGTTGATCCCCGCGGCCTTCTCGGCCACCTCGGCGTGGATCTGGTCCGGCGTCGCGTGGCGCAGCCGGTAGACCGCCTCGAGCACGAGCTGTCGCGGCGCGGTCAGCCGCAGCCCGCGCGACCGGAGCATCTCCGCGAGGTCCACGCCCACAAATCTAGCCCGCCACGCGTTCCAGCCGCGCGGAGAGGTGGACCTGCAGCGGCTGGCCGACCGCCGCCATGTCGAACGTGTAGAGCAGCGCGCCCTCCACGATGCCGTAGAGCCGCTGGCCGCCGCGCACCTCCTTGGCTGTCCCGGTCCGCCCGACGCCGTCCGTGGCCATCTGCCACTGGGTGGTGGTGCGCGCCACACCGGTGTAAAGCTCCACGATCCCGGTCGGCGCGCTCAGCAGGACCTCGAGCTCGTCGGTGGCCTTCCCGTCCACGATCACCGGCCGCCACCAGCCGACCTCGCGCTGTGCGGGGCGGATCGGGTTCGCGTCGGCGTCGATGATCCACGACCGCGACTCGTAAAACAGGAACGGCCGCCCGTCGTGGCTGAACCGGACCTCCTGGCCGTAGTGGAAGCCCTCGATCGTCGGGTAGTCGCCCTGCCCGCGCCCGCGCCACACGCCGACCAGCGGCAGCAGGCCCAGCAGGGCCGGGTGCAGCTCCGGCCCCTCGCGCAGGTTGTGCGTCTCCTCATACGGATACTCACCGACCTGGGCGAGCCCCGCCCACGGCGGCTCCTGCACGTCAGTCACCAACGCCCCCTCGACACCCGAACCGCGAGGTAGATCAGCCCGCCGGCCAGCCCGCCCATCCCGGCGACCAGCAGGCTCACGAACCCGATCTCCGTAACCATCACCGGAATCCTATGCTGCGAGACATGGCACGTTCTCTCGTCGTCAAGGCAACCGCCGGATCCGACTCCCCGGAGCGATGCTCCCAGGCTTTCACGGTGGCCGCCACCGCGGTCGCCGGCGGCGTCCCGACCTCGCTGTGGCTCACGGGCGAGTCGGCGTGGTTCGCCCTGCCGGGCCGCGCCGCCGAGTTCGAGCTGCCGCACGCCGCCCCGCTGGCGGACCTGCTGGAGGCGATCCTGGCCGGTGGCATGGTCACGCTCTGCACGCAGTGCGCCGCCCGCCGTAACATCGGCCCGGGCGATGTCATCCCCGGGGTGCGCATCGCGGGCGCCGCGGTGTTCGTCGAGGAGGCCCTCGAAGAAGGAGCGCAAGCGCTCGTCTATTGACTCCGGTCCGCCGTGCGCACGACCGTCGCTCCCGTCAGGCAAGCCAGGTCCGCCGTCCCAAGGGCTAACACCCGGCGGTCGAGCTCACGACGAGTGAGTCACCCTCCGGGCGCAGGGCGACGCCGGCCGTACCGGAGCGATACGCGTACAGCTTCGGCTTGTCCAGCACGACCGACGCCGCCGGCACGGTCGCGCGCGCCGCGGCACCGTCACCCGACGTGACCGCCTCGACGGTCCACAGGGCTCCGCCGGCCGGGCAGGTGAGCCGGTGCGTCCTCCACTGCGTCGCCGGCTTGCCGAGCGTGTCGAGGACGCCCTGCACCGGCGCCCGGTTCGCAGCCTCCGACTGCGGTGTGGCCTCGGTCACGGCCGCGTCCTGCACCCGGCACCCGGTGTCCGCGCTGAAGCGCAGCACCCCCGGCTCGGTCGCGCTGCCCCGCACCGCCACGAAGTTCCCGGCGTCGGCGGTGAAGAACGAGGCGTCGGCGTTGTGCCCGACATTCGCCTTGAACGACGTCGGCAGCCCCGCCTTCACGCGGTCGAGGACGGCGCCCTCGGAGCCCGGCGCGACGTACACGATGAGATCCCGGTCGAACCGGGTCCCCTCCCGCGCCGACGTCACCCGGCAGCTCGCCTCGGTGCGCCGATAGCCGCCCAGCACCCCGACCGACGCGGCCGGGTCCAGCGCGGCGTAGATGCGCCCCAGCGCCCCGTCGACGGTCGGCAGCGCGTCGGCGATCGTCGTCTGCTCGCGGGCGGTGGGAGGATCGTTCGAGTACGAGTACAGCGCGAACCCGGCCACGACCACGGCCCACGCTACGACTCCGGTCACGATCCAGCGACGCTTCACCGCGTCATCCTCGCAGCCACATAGTGAGACGCCGCCCGCCGGGCCCGAGCCCGGCGAGCGGCGTCACGTTCAGCCGGACTCAGCCGACGGTGACGGCGACCTCGTTGATGCCGCGGTCGGCGGCGAGGGTGGCGTCGCCGTTGCCCGCGCGGGACAGGGCCCGCAGCGTCCACGTCCCCGGGGTGGCGAAGAACCGGAACTGCCCGGCCGGCGAGGTGACGACCTCGGCCGTGAACTCACCGGTCGAGTCGAGCAGGCGCACGTACGCGCCGGCGACCGGGTCGGCGCCCGAGCGCACGACTCCGGTGATCACGGTCTCCTTCTCGACGTCGACGCCGGCGGGCAGCGGAGCGCTCTGGTCGGGCGCGGCGCAGCTGTCAGTGGTGCTCATGATTGATTCCCTCTTTCCCTTTACGCCTGGCCGGGCTCGTCGCCCAGCGCCACCGGCACGCCGACCAGCGAGCCGTACTCGGTCCAGGACCCGTCGTAGTTGCGCACGTCGGAGTGGCCGAGGATCTCCTTGAGCACGAACCAGGTGTGCGAGGAGCGCTCGCCGATCCGGCAGTAGGCGACGGTCGGCTTGCTGTTGTCCAGCCCAGCGGCCCCGTAGATCTCGGCCAGCTCGGCGTCGGACTTGAACGTGCCGTCCTCGTTCGCGGCCTTGCTCCACGGCACCGAGATCGCGGTCGGGATGTGGCCCGGGCGCTGCGACTGCTCCTGCGGGAGGTGGGCGGGGGCGAGGAGGCGGCCGGCGTACTCGTCGGGCGAGCGCACGTCGACCAGGTTGGCCACGCCGATCGCCTTGACGGCGTCGTCGCGGAACGCCCGGATGGACAGGTCCTGGTCGTGCGCGGCCACGTAGTTGGTGGCCGGGCGGTCGACCTCTTCCTTGTTCAGCGGGCGGGCGTCGAGCTCCCACTTCTTGCGGCCGCCGTCGAGCAGCTTCACGTCGCCGTGGCCGTAGAGCTTGAAGTACCAGTACGCGTAGGCCGCGAACCAGTTGTTGTTGCCGCCGTACAGCACCACCTGGTCGTCGCTGCCGATGCCCTTGGCCGACAGGAGCGCCTCGAACTGCTCCTTGTTGACGAAGTCCCGGCGGACCTGGTCCTGCAGCTCGGTCTTCCAGTTGATCCGGACGGCGCCGGGGATGTGCCCGCCGTCGTACGCGGTGGTGTCCTCATCGACCTCGACGAACACCACACCGGGGGTGTCGATGTTCTGCTCGGCCCAGTCGGCCGTGACCAGGGCGGATTCGCGACTCATGGGTGTTCTCTCTCCCAGGAACGAGTGGTGGGTTCGAGTCGCCACACGGGCATGAAGCCGCGCGCGACCCGAGGGGGACGGATCACGGTTTCGGCGATGAGTCTGTTTGGAATGCCCGCGGAGATATCGCTAGCTCGCCGGCCAGACCCATCGGTCTGGGGCGCCGCTGCCTCGAGCCGTTACAAGAGCACGCTGCAGGGCCGCACCATCAGGCGCGGCAACACAGGCAGGTGGCCACGCGGCACAGGTCGACCGCGCGCCGTCGAGTGAGCAGCATGCTCATAGTCCGGCAGCGTAGCATCGCCGAACGTGCCCGCGCAGCGTCCGCTCGGTCACTGTCCCGCAAGCTTGACGTCCGCGGCGGACGCCGTGACCTGCAGCCCCGTGTCGGTGGTCTGCACCGAGTTGATCACCAGATTGTACGGAAGGCCAGGCAGCTTCACGGTTACCTGCAGCCTGTTCTGGTACTGCTTGACGAAGTTGTTCACCTGCGGCGGCAGGCTCCCCTGGTCGGTCGTGACCGAGTCCAGCTTGAGCCGGACCTTGCCGGTCTCCACGACCATGGCCCCCTTGGCGATGATCGTGACGTTGAACCCCTGATACGCCAGCGGCACCCGCATCTCGATCTTGTTGTTGGCCACCTGCAGATCGACGTTCGACGGGTCGATGTTGGAGGGCAGCCCCGCCACCTCGAGCAGCGGCCGCACGTTGTCCCAGCTCATGAACGCGTTCCCGGCCACGACCCCGGCGGTCACGTCCCCCTTGCCGTTGAGCAGGTCCTGGGCGTCGGCCTTGACCGACCGGGCCTCGATCGTGAGTGTGTCGAGCTTGACGTTGTCGAGCTGCGGCTTGGTCAGCCCGATAGTGATCTTCTTGTACTCGCCGGCGAAAACCTGAGTGAGGAACGGAAACCCGGTGATACTGACGTCGGGCTCCCCTTCATACTTCACGCTGTTCGCCGCCAGCTGCGATTTGGTCTCCTGGGTGATCCGATCCTCGGCGACGTTCGCCGCGATCCGGTCGACCACGACGAACACCCCGACCAGAATGGCCGCCAGCACGACCAGCACGATGCCGATCTTGGCCCTTCGCCTCGCCGCCACTGACACTCCCTCCGACCCGTGGTCCTCGCGTGTACCCAAGCACGAGGATTTCGTACCGCCACAACCCTGCCCACCGGACAGACCAGTTTCTGGCGCGAATCCACGACCTTCGCACAACACCTCCACACCCCGAACACCCGCATCCCACCCCCAGCCACCCGGTGTCGGATTTATCACCCGCCAGGCGATAGATCCGACACCGCCGGTTGAACAATCCTCGCCGTCTGTGCTGTCTGTGCTGTCTGTGATGGGCTGTGCCGGTATTTGCCGGTCTGTGCTGGCCGCGCTGGCTGCGCCGTTTGTGCCCGGTGTGTGCCGGTTCTGCCCGGTGTGCCGGCTGTGGTGTTCCGGCCGTGCTGGCTGTGGTGTTCCGGCCGTGCTGGCTGCGCCGTTTGTGCCCGGTGTGTCCCGTGTGCCCGGTGTGTGGTGTACCGGCCGTGCCGGCTGTGCCGGCTGTGCCGTTTGTGCCCCGTGTGCCCGGTGTGCCGGCTGTGCGGGTTGGTGGCGCGGGTGGCCCGGCCTTTTTTCTGGCGGCGGGATCTCCGGCTTTGCGCCCGCTGTTGCCTCCGTCTGCTTTCCGGCTGGGCGGTTCGGCGGCTTCCGGTGGCGAGATCTCCGGCTTTTCCGTCCCTGGCGCTGTCGGCTTCCGGCTCTGTGGCTTTGCGCGGCTCTCGGCTCCGTTGGCCTTCTGGCTCTGTTGCTTGCGCGCCCGTCGGCTCTGTCGGCTTTCCGTCTCTATGTCTTTGCGCCACTGTCGGCCCCATAAGTTTTCTGGCTCCGTGGCTTGCGCGCTGCCCGGCTCTATCAGCTTCCGCTTCCGGCTCTGCGGCTTTGCGCGGCTGTCGGCCCCATAGTTTCCCTGGCTCCCTGGCTCCCTGGCTCCCTGGCTCCCTGCCTTGCGCTGCCCGGCTGCGTCAGCTTCCGGTTCTGCGGCTTTGCGGCGCTTCCGGCTTCCGGCCTTGTGCGTCTGTCGGCTTCGTCGGCCTGCTGGCTCCGTGGCTTGCGTCTTATCGGCTGGCTCTGTGGCTTTGGGGCTTCGCGCCTTCCGGTTATCTGGTCCCGGCCCGCTGTCACTGCGGACACCTGTATCCGAATTTTCGCCCGACAGGGGAAAAGTCGGGCAGGCGTATCGCCGCCGTGTCCATCGTTGCGCCGCGCTGCGCCGCGCCCGGGCGGGGGACGCCAGCATGCTGCGCCGCTATGGAAGCGGCGCACGACATGTCGGATCGGACGCGACTGTCCGCGGCACGCACCGGAGCGCGCGGACCGGTCGGTTACAGCAGGAGCAGGGTGCTCGCGACGTAGGCGGCCGGGGCGGCGAAGGCCATCGCGCCGATCGGCCCCTGGATGTGCCTGGCCAGCCACAGGGCCGGTTCGTCGCCGTCGATGATGCGGCTCGCCTCCGCGTAGCCTACCGACAGGTCGACCATCACCGCCACGATCGCCGTCGCCAGGCCGGCCAGGGCGCTCGGCAGCGGGCTCAGCCCGTCCAGGTAGTTGCCGATCGCGCCCGCCACGGCCGTGCCCACCATCGTGCCCAGGACGACCCCGGCGCCGCCGCGCGGGACCTGTGGGGCGATGCGCGGCAGCGGGGCGATGGCGTCCGCGAAGCGGGCGATGAACAGGGCGATCCCCGCGGCCGCCAGGCAGGCGACGATCGCCTGGGTGCCCTTCGGGCTGCGGCCCAGCACGACCAGGCACGCGAAGGAGACCACGCCCAGGGTGACGACCAGCGAGGAGCCCAGGGACTCGGTGACGCGCTGGCGGCCGGCCGGCCGGGTGAGCTGGCCGACAACGCCGATGATGAAGCCGGCGGCGGTGACGTAGGCCAGGGGGGCCAGCGAGGCGGGGCGGGTGAGCACGGCGGCCAGGTCGGTGCCGGCGGCCACGGCGATGCCCACGGCCCCGACGACCCTAGGGGCCGGCGGGCGGCTCGCGATCGTCCAGACGGCGACGAAGAGGGCCTGGACGCCGAACATCACCACGGCGTACGACTCGTGGCGGGTCTGCGCGCCGACGATCAGCGCGATCGCGACCAGGGCCGAGAAGCCCGCGATGCCCAGCGAGACCAGGCGGCGGACCGGGGGCAGGGCGTCGGCCTGATCGGAGGTCCGGTCGGCGGGCTCGTCGTCCGGGCGGGGGTCACCTTCCGGGGGACGCCGGCGGCGGGCGGCCGAATCGGCCGGGGGCCAGGCGCCGAAGTCGGGCGACGTGGGTGCGGGCACGGATCGATCGTGCCAGAACCACCGCGAATCCACCCCGGCGGGAGTGCGCCGATCGGGCCGGTGTGCCGCCTTCGCAGTTCGGCGGGAGGCAGGGCGAAACACCGCCGTCTCACCTCTGCGGGAGTACCGGACAAAGCCCGCGCGCATATCATGTCGGCGGAAACGGTGGGGTGTGGCTCAGCCAACTGTCTCGAACTGCGGTTCGAGCGGTCGCAAAAACTGGATAGTCCGATATTCTCGTGCGGGATACACCCACAACCTCCCGTCAGAGTTGCCGGGACGACAGCGAGCCGCCGCCCTGCCGCGAAGGGGGCGCCACAGCGCCCTCACGACGAGGGTGCCGCGGCCACGGAGGTGACTCGTGGAGATTCTGCTGCTGACCGCGGCCCCTGCGGGCCAGGTGGTGCTGCCAGGCCTTGACCTGCTGCCCCACACGGTGCGCACCGCCCCCCGAGACGTCCGCACGCTGGTGAGCGGCCCGAGCCCGGACGCCGTCGTGGTCGACGCGCGCACCGAGCTCGCCGACGCCCGTGCCACCTGCCGCATGCTCCACGCGACCGGCCTCGGCGTGCCGCTGCTGGCCGTCGTCACCGAGGCGGGCCTGGTCGCCCTGCACGCCGACTGGGGCCTCGACGACGTCATCCTCGCCACCGCCGGGCCCGCCGAGATCGAGGCCCGCCTGCGCCTGGCCGTCGGGCGGCTCAACTCGGCCGCGGCAGCGAGCGGCGGGATGATCAAGGCCGGCGAGCTGTCGATCGACCCGGACACGTATGCCGCGAAGCTCAAGGGCCGCCCGCTCGACCTCACCTACAAGGAGTTCGAGCTGCTGAAGTTCCTCGCCCAGCACCCAGGCCGGGTGTTCACGCGCGACCAGCTGCTGCGCGAGGTGTGGGGATACGACTACTTCGGCGGCACCCGGACCGTCGACGTGCACGTCCGGCGGCTGCGGGCCAAGCTCGGGTCGGAGTACGAGTCGATGATCGGCACCGTGCGCCAGGTGGGATACAAGTTCGTCGTCCCGCCGTCGCGCCCGCTGCACGACTCCGAGCCGGTAAGGGTCTGAGCACCCGAGAGGCGTTACGGGGCGAGGGATAGATTGATCGGATGACTCCTTCGCCCACGGTGCTGCGCGCCGAGCGCCTCTCGCCGGAGCAGGTCGAGCAGGTTCTGACCCTGATGCGCGTGGCCGGCGACACCGACGGCGCGCTGCCGCTGTCCGAGCACGTCGTGCTGCACCTCCGGCACGGGGGCGAGGCTCCGGCCGTACACCTTCTGATCGCGACAAATCAGGAAATTGTCGGATACGCCCACGTCGACACGACCGACGCCGTCGAGGGTGCCTCCGCGGAGATGGTCGTGCACCCGCTGCACCGGCGGCGGGGCCTGGGGCGTGCCCTCGTACGGGCGGCCATCGAGGTGGCTGACGAGCACGCCGCCGGCCGGCTGCGGCTGTGGGCGCACGGCGACCACCCGTCGGCCTCGGCCCTGGCGATCCGGCTCGGCTTCGACCGCGTACGCGTGCTCCTGCAGCTGCGGCGCTCGCTGTTCGCGCCGCTTCCCGAGGTCGTCGTTCCGCAAGGCGTACGCCTGCGCGCCTTCGTCCCCGGCCAGGACGACGAGGCCTGGCTCGCCCTGAACGCGGCCGCCTTCGCCGACCACCCCGAGCAGGGCAAGTGGA
This sequence comes from Dactylosporangium sp. CA-233914, assembly GCF_050942935.1. Classification (NCBI taxonomy): domain Bacteria; kingdom Bacillati; phylum Actinomycetota; class Actinomycetes; order Micromonosporales; family Micromonosporaceae; genus Dactylosporangium; species Dactylosporangium sp. CA-233914. The sequence continues at coordinate 956,338 of NZ_CP192030.1, forward strand.
CCCTGGACGACCTGCGGGTGCGCATCCGCGAACCGTGGTTCGACGCGGCCGGCTTCATCCTGGCCGAGCGGGAGGACCGGCTGCTCGGGTTCCACTGGACCAAGGTTCACGGCGATGAGTCGCAGGCGCCCGCGCACGAGCCGATCGGCGAGGTGTACGTTCTCGGGGTCTCGCCCGACGCCCACGGCGGGGGACTCGGCCGGGCGCTCACCCTGGCGGGGCTGCACCACCTGCGCAACCGGGGGCTCGCCCAGGTGATGCTGTACGTCGACGAGAGCAACACCCGGGCCGTCGCGCTGTACCACCGCCTGGGGTTCGTCCGCTGGGCGGCCGACGTGTCCTTCCAGCGCGCCCTGTGACCGTTTGCCACGTAGCGGTGATCACGGACGAAAACGGACACCTTGCATCACCGCTGGGCAGTTCACTCAATGGCCAACTCGCCTCCGACCAGGCGTCATCTGCGCAGAGCGACCTGTTCACCGCCCGTTCACTCACCTCCAGAGGGGTGTTTCCCTGCCCCTTTTAGCGTCCCTTTCAGTCGACGACCCGCGTCGGCCTTCCGGCACCTCAGCAGGGCAGCGGAAGTTCGGTTTCATCCCCGACGAAGGGACCGCAGTGAACCTCAAGCGGCACGGCCTCATCGCCGGCATCGCGATCACCGCGACGCTCGCGCTCGCCGCGTGCGGCTCGGACAACAACGAACCCTCGACCTCGTCGCCGTCGAACGGGACATCCGGTGGCGCCGGCGGCTCCGTTGCCTGCGCGAGTGGCTCGCTTACCGCTCAGGGCTCGACCGCGCAGAAGAACGCGATGGACGAGTGGATCAAGTCCTACCAGTCGAAGTGCTCGGGCGCCAAGGTGGACTACCAGGGCACCGGCTCCGGCGCCGGCATCACCGCCTTCTCCGGTGGCACGGCCGACTTCGCGGGCTCCGACTCGGCGCTGAAGGACGGCGAGGAGAGCACGAAGGCCTCCACCCGCTGCGGTGGCGCCCCGGCGCTCAACCTGCCGATGGTGACCGGCCCGATCGCGGTCGCCTACAACATCGACGGCGTCAAGGACCTGCAGCTCAAGCCGGAGACGCTGGCGAAGATCTTCAGCGGCGCCATCAAGACGTGGGACGACGCCGCGGTCAAGGCCGACAACCCGAGCGCCACGCTCCCGTCGACCCCGATCCTCGCCGTGCACCGCAACGACTCGTCCGGCACCACGGAGAACTTCACCGGCTACCTGACCGCGGCCGCGCCCAGCGCGTGGACCGCCGGCAAGGACAAGGTGTGGAAGGCTCAGGGCGGCCAGGGTGAGAAGGGCTCCGACGGTATCGCCGCGGCCCTGAAGAAGTCCCCGGGCTCGATCGGCTACGTCGAGTGGTCGTTCGCCAAGGCCAACACCCTCAGCACCGCCAAGATCTACAACGGCGCGGGTGAGTACACCGCGCTGACGGCCGAGGCGGCCGGTAAGACCGTCGCGGGCGCCAAGGTCACCGGCACCGGCGACGACATGAAGCTGTCGATCGACTACGCCACCAAGGAGGCCGGGGCCTACCCGATCGTCCTGGTGACCTACGAGATCGTCTGCAGCAAGGGCACCGTCGCCGACAAGCTCCCGCTGCTCAAGGGCTTCCTCGGCTACACGGTCAGCACCGACGGTCAGGCCGCGCTGGAGAAGCTGGGCTACGCCCCGCTGCCGGAGACGGTCCGGGCCAAGGTCGAGTCCTCGATCAAGAACCTGGCCTGACAGGAAGACTCGTTGAGCCAGCAGACTCTGCCCGCCACCTCCGCCGGTTCGCCCGGCGGAGGTGGCGGTCTTCCGCCGCGCAAGCGGTTCAGCGGTGACATGCTCTTCCGCGGAACCGCCACGGCCGCCGGCTCGATGGTGCTCGTCATCATCGCGGCGATCGCCGTCTTCCTGGTCGTCAAGGCCATCCCCGCCATCAACAAGGACACCGTCAACTTCTTCACCTACAAGGAGTGGTTCACCGACGGCGAAGAGCCGAAGTTCGGCATCGCCGCTACGGTGTTCGGCACGATCCTGACGGCGGCGCTGGCGCTGCTGATCTCGGTGCCGGTGGCGCTGGGCATCGCGCTGTGCCTGTCGCACTACGCGCACCGGCGGGTGGCCACCACGCTCGGCTTCATCATCGACCTGCTTGCCGCCGTGCCCAGCGTCGTGTTCGGACTCTGGGGCCGCGACTACTTCTACGAGCCGATCACGGATCTGTCGAAGTGGCTGCACGACGTGTTCGGCTGGCTGCCGATCTTCGGCAGCAACGGGCCCTACGGCAAGTCGGTGCTGCTCGGCTCGGTCGTCCTGGCGATCATGATCCTGCCGATCGTCACGTCCCTGTCCCGCGAGGTCTTCCTGCAGACCCCGCCGGAGAACCAGGAGGCCGCGCTAGCGCTGGGCTCCACGAAGTGGGAGATGATCCGCACGGCCGTCATCCCGTACGGGCGCGCCGGCATCATCGCCTCGGTCATGCTCGGCCTCGGCCGGGCCCTCGGCGAGACCATCGCCCTCGCCCTCACGCTGGGCAGCGTCTTCGCCATCAACTGGGACTTCCTCGGCCCCGGCGGCATCACGATCGCCTCGAACATCGCCAACCGGTTCGGTGAGGCCAACGACGTCGGCCGCGGCGCGCTCATCGCCTCCGGCCTGGTGCTGTTCGTGATCACCCTGATCGTCAACATGGGCGCACGCGCGATCATCTATCGGCGCCGCGAGTTCGTCGGAGGCGCTGCGTAATGGCCGTCGAATCCCCTACCCGGCTGGGCGTGACCGACGCGCACCAGTTGCGGGTCAAGTCGCTGCCGGCGTGGACGCCCTGGGCGGCCGCCGCGGCGGCGGTGGCCGTGTCGTTCGTACTCATCAAGCTGACCGGCGCCGGCGGCTGGGTGCTGACCGGCGTCGTGGCCGCGATCCTGTTCGTGGCGCTCATGGGGATCGCGGCGAGCGTCGTGGAGGGCACCCGATCGGCGCGCAACCGCATGGCGAGCGTGCTGATCTACGGCGCGTTCATCCTGGCCCTGCTCCCGCTGCTCTCGGTCGTCTGGACGCTGCTGAGCAAGGGCAGCAAGCGGCTGGACGGGAACTTCTTCCAGACCTCGATGAACAACATCGGTGCCTTCGACGAGAACGGCGGCGCCTACCACGCCATCATCGGCACCATCGAGCAGGCGGGCATCGCCACGATCATCACGGTGCCGCTGGGCATCCTCGGCGCGATCTACATCGTGGAGTACGGCCGGGGCTTCCTGGCCAACGCGATCCGCTTCTTCGTCGACGTCATGACCGGCATCCCGTCGATCGTCTCGGGCCTCTTCGTGCTGTCGTTCTGGGTGTTCACCATCACCCCGCTGTGGAACGACGGCAAGGCGGCCTACTCCGGCTTCGCCGCGGCGTTGTCGCTCAGCGTGCTCATGCTGCCGACCGTGGTGCGCTCCACCGAGGAGATGCTGCGGCTGGTGCCGGGGGCGCTGCGCGAGGGTTCCTACGCCCTCGGCGTGCCGAAGTGGAAGACGATCACGAGCATCGTGCTGCCGACCGCATTGCCGGGCATCGTCACCGGTGTCATGCTCGCGGTGGCGCGTGCCGCGGGGGAGACCGCGCCGGTTCTGCTCGTCGCCGGCGGCCTCAACTCCATCAACTTCAACGTCTTCAGCGGCAACCAGTCCTCGCTGTCCCTGTTCGTCTTCGAGCAGGCCGGCGTCGCCTCGGAGTTCGCTCCCGGGCGGGCCTGGACGGCGGCCCTCACGCTGGTCGTCCTCGTCCTGGTCCTCACCGTCGCGGCCAAGCTGCTCGCCCGCCGCAACAAGCTCGCCCGATAATCACTGGAGCGCCAACATGGCAAAAAGGATCGAAGCCCACGGCGTCACCTCGTACTACGGATCGTTCAAGGCGATCGACTCCGTGTCGATGACGATCGAGCCCAAGTCGGTCACCGCCCTGATCGGCCCGTCGGGTTGCGGCAAGTCCACGTTCCTGCGGTCCATCAACCGCATGCACGAGGTGCTGCCCAACGCGCGGATCGAGGGCCAGCTCCTGATCGACGGGCAGAACGTCTACGACCGTGACGTCGACGTCACGGCCGTGCGCCGGATGATCGGCATGGTCTTCCAGCGGCCGAACCCCTTCCCGACGATGTCGATCTTCGAGAACGTCGTCGCCGGCCTGCGCCTCAACGGCGTGCGCAAGAAGTCGGTGCTGGAGGAGGTCGCGGAGAAGGCGCTGCGCAGCGCCAACCTCTGGAACGAGGTCAAGGACCGGCTGGGGCGCCCCGGCGCGGGCCTGTCCGGCGGTCAGCAGCAGCGGCTGTGCATCGCCCGGACGATCGCGGTCGAGCCGCAGGTCGTGCTGATGGACGAGCCGTGCTCGGCCCTCGACCCGATCTCGACGCTCGCGATCGAGGACCTGATCACCGAGCTGAAGAACCAATACACGATCGTCATCGTCACGCACAACATGCAGCAGGCGGCCCGCGTGTCGGACCGCACCGGCTTCTTCTCGATCGACAAGACCGGGGAGCCGGGCCGGCTGATCGAGTACGACGACACCGCGAAGATCTTCACCAACCCCTCGGTGAAGAAGACCGAGGACTACATCACGGGCCGCTTCGGCTGAGCCGTCACGCGGTGGGGCGGATGGCGTCGGCCGGGTTGCGGGCCGGCGCCGCCGCCAGCACCCCATTGAGGTCGCCCGCCTCGGCGAGCTCCAGCAGGGTGTACCTCGTAGGCGGCAGCATCTTGTAGCGCCCGTCGGCCGCGAGCGCCGGCGCACACCACACGGTGTCGTCGGCCTCCCCGCCCACGTCCCGGGTCACCTGACCCTTCGGCAGCAGGGCGGCGAAGAAGTACGTGTCGAAGCGCCGCGGCTCGAACTCCGGCGTGATCCAGCGCGACCACGGCACCAGCAGGTCGCTGCGCAGCACCAGGCCGTTGCGGCTGAGGAACTCGGCGAAGCCCAGTTCCCGCGCGATCAGCGCCCGCCGCGCCGCCTCCCAGTCCGGCCCGCTCACGTCCCCGACCACGGTGCCGGCGTCGGGCCCGGCCAGCAGCACCCCGGACTCCTCGAACACCTCCCGCACGGCCGCGCAGACGACCGAGCGCGCGACCGCCTCGTCCAGCTTGAGACGCGCCGCCCAGTCCGCGGGGGAGGGGCCGGCCCAGCCGGGCAGCACGGTCGCGTCGCGCGGGTCGACACCGCCGCCGGGAAACGCGTACATCGAGGCCGCGAAGGCCATCGTCGCCACCCGGCGGATGAGGTACGCCGCGAAGGGCTCCCGCAGCAGCACGACCGTGCTCGCCAGCCGGGGCTCCACCGGTGTCCCGCCCTCCTCCTCGAAGCGGCGAGCCAGCTCGGCGAGCTTCGGCGGAAGTTTGTACTCGACCATGGGCCTTACGGTAAGGCCCGGCTCATGGAACCGCCTCATGCCCCCGGAGTCCGTGGGTGCGCCGGCGCTCCTTCATCTCGGCCTCGAACAGGTGTCGCCGTCCGCCGGCGAGCTCGTCGCGGGCCTGCCGCTCAAGATCCTTGAACAGCGCGTAGTACCCGTCGTCGAAGTCTTCCACGAGCTGGAACGTCCACCGCCCCGCGGCGACGTTCCGCCCGAGCAGCTCGGTGGAGATCCGCTGCGCCAGCGGTTCGTGTCCGGCCTCGCGCAGCAGCGCCACGACGTCGTCGAGCATCAGGTCGGCGTGGCCGATCAGCTGGTGCAGGTCGTAGAGGCGACCGCGGGCCCGCTCCACCGTCTCCAGGGCCTCGCTGAGCTTGCCGAGCGCCTCCACGGTCCGGTCGGACACCCCGGCGGGACGGCGGTGGGCCTCGTCCGGGCCGTCTGTGGTTTCACTGGTCACCTGCCTAAGCTACGGCCCATGAGTGATCGCATCCGCTGGGGCGTCCTGTCGACCGGCTACATCGCCACCATGTTCGCCAAGGACCTGCGGCTGCTGCCGGACGCCGATCTGGTGGCGGTGGGATCCCGCAGTACCGAGGCCGCCGAGCGCTTCGCCGCCGCGCACGGCGTCGCCCGGGCCTACGGATCATGGCAGGCCCTCGTCGAGGACCCCGAGGTCGACGCGATCTACGTCGCCACGCCGCACACCGCGCACTACGAGGCCTCGATGCTCGCGCTGCGGGCCGGCAAGGCGGTCCTGTGCGAGAAGCCGTTCACGCTGGCCGTCGCCGAGTCCGAGGAGATGATCGCGACCGCCCGGGCCGGCGGCGTGTTCCTCATGGAGGCCATGTGGATGCGCTGCATCCCGGCGATCCGGCGGATGGTCGAGCTGGTCGGCGACGGGGCGATCGGCGAGCCGGTCGCGGTCCACGCCGACTTCGGCATGCAGGGCCCGTTCCCGGAGACCTCGCGGCTGCGGGACCGCGAGCTGGGCGGCGGGGCGCTGTACGACGTCGGCATCTACCCGGTCACCTTCGCCCACCTGTTCCTCGGCGCGCCGGCGTCGGTGCAGGCGTGGGCGCGGATGAGCGCCGGGGGCGTCGATGAGAACACGGGCCTGCTGTTCGGGTACGACTCCGGCGCCGTCGCCGCCCTGACCTGCTCGCTGCTCGGCGACAGCGCGCGGACCGGCACGGTCACGGGCACGCTCGGGCGCATCGACGTCAAGCGCGACTTCTTCCACCCGCACGGCTTCACGCTGTGGCGCGGGGGTGCCGTCGAGGAGTTCACGCTGCCCTACGAGGGGGCCGGGTACCAGTTCGAGGCGGCAGAGGTGCACCGCTGCCTGCGCGAGGGGCTGCTGGAGAGTCCGCTGGTGCCGCTCGACTCGACGCTGGGGATCCTCCGGCTTCTTGCTGAAATTTCCGGAAAAATCGGACTTGACTATTCGAGCTGAGGGCTGAACGGGGCGGACGCTGTGTCGGGCCGTCATTACTGTGCGGCGTATGGCGCAGGAGCTCCGGGCCGACCCGGATGAACTGATCACGCTGGCCGTGGCCTGCCTGGACGCGGCCGGCACGCTGGGCGGGCACTATCACGCCGGGCTGCGCGACCTGACGCTGCCGCCCGACGCCTTCGGCAACACGGGGGCGTCGCCCTCGACGGCGTATGTGGCGGCGGAGGTGCACCGCTTCGCCGAGGACGCGCTGGCGGCCCACGTCCGCATCGCCGAGGAGGACGCGGACGGCCTGCTGCAGGCCGCGTTCGCCTACCGCGAGGCGGACGGCTGGGCCGACCAGCGCCTGGGCAACTCCCGCCGGGCCCCGGCATGACGACCGAGACGACGCGGTTCGAGGCGGTCACCGTCGAGGACCTCTGGGCGCTGCAGGCGCGGCCTGAGCTGTTGAGCCGGGCGGCGCTCGCGTGGCGGGCCGTGGCCGGGGACATGCGGGCCGCCGTCGATGCCACGAGCCGGGCCGCGGCGCCCGTCGTGGGCGGGGCGTGGTCCGGCACGGCGGCCGAGACGTTCCGGGCGCACTTCGCCGCGTTCGTGCAGTCGCTCGAGCGGGCGGCGGCGGTCGCCGACAGCTCGGCCGTCGCCCTCGACGGGGTCGCGGCGCTGCTGCGCGGCGGGCAGGACCAGCTCGACACCGCCTGGGAGCGGCTCGCGGCCGCCGTCGCGCATCGGCGCGGCGGGGGCGGCGTCACCCTCCGGCCGGCCGACGCGGCGCAGGCGGCGGCCGTGGCGGCGGCGATCGCCGACGCCGATGCGCTGCGCGGCGACATCGAGCGGGGCCTCGGCGCGGGGCGGGCCGAGCTGGCGCGGTGGCGCGACGAGTGGATGTGGCTCGCGCAGGGCTGGGGCGGCGTGCTGTCCAAGGCGATTCCCGGCTGGGTGCCGCCGCCGGCGGCGCAGGGCGTCGACGCGCGCCTCACCGGCGGGGTGTTCGTGCTCGGCACGGGCGGCGGCGCCGACCAGGTCTGGGTCTCCGACGGGGTCGTCAGCGCCGGTGGGCGGCGGTTCACGGTCCCGGCCGGGGCGCGGCTGGTGCTGCGCACCGGCGGCGGCGACGACTTCGTGGTGGTGGCCGGCCGGCAGGGTGTCACGGTGCTCGGCGGGGACGGCAACGACGAGCTGCACGGCGGCGCCGGTGACGACGTGCTCGTCGGCGGGGACGGTGCCGACGCCGTCATGGCCGGGGCCGGCGACGACCGGGTCAGCCTGGGCGCGGGGCGGGTCGACCGGGTCGAGCGGGCCGATCTCGGCGACGGCGACGACCTGCTCTGGGGCAGCGCGGAGGCCGAGGACGACGACGGCGGGGCCGGCGACGACCTGCTCGTCGGCGGCACCGGCAACGACCGGCTGCTCGGCGGCGCGGGCGACGACGCGCTCAGCGCCGGCTCCGGCAACGACTCCCTCGACGGCGGCGACGGCCGCGACCTGCTCACCGGTGGCGCCGGCGACGACGTGCTCACCGGCGGGGCCGGCGACGACCTGCTCCTCGGCGGGGACGGCGAGGACCGCCTGTCCGGCGACACCGGCGCCGACGTGCTCGGTGGCGGCAACGACAACGACTACCTCGACGGCGGCGACGGTGACGACCGGCTCGACGGCGGCGACGGCGCCGACACGCTCTACGGGCTCGGCGGCGACGACGTGCTGACCGGCGGCGCGGGCCGGGACTACCTGGAGGGCGGCCTCGGTGACGACCGGCTCGCCGGCGGCGCCGACGCGGACGTGCTCTCCGGCGGGCTCGGCGACGACGTCCTGCTGGGCGGGGGCGGCGACGACAAGCTGTACTCCGGCGGCGGCCGCGACCAGGCGCTCGGCGGAGCCGGCACCGACACCCTGTTCGGCCAGGGCGAGGACGCCGCCGCGGACGTCGAGCGGCTGACCGCCGCCGCGGCGGGCGACGGCCTCGCCGACTTCGTGGACGTCGGCGGTGACGCCGCGTTCCAGCAGCGGGTGCGCGCCGACCTGGAGATGCTGGCCGGCTCCCCGGACGGGCGGGCGATGCTCGCGGACCTGCGCGCCTCGGGGCAGCCGCTGCACATCGTCCCGACGAGCGACGCCAACGGCTACGCGAGCGGCGACCGGCACGGCTCGACGATCATGTACAACCCGGCGTACGACGACCTGAGGGGTGGCACACCACCCGTGGTGGTGCTGTTCCACGAGCTCGCGCACGTGTACGACAACGACCACGGCACCAAGAACCTCGTCGGGTACAACGACCTCAGCGGCCGCGACCACGTGGGGGCCGGGCGCGCCCCGGTGCCCAACTCCGAGCGCCAGGCGGTCGGCCTGCCGATCGACCACGACTACAGCCTGATGACCCCGAACCGCATCGACCCGCGCCACCCGCTGGAGTTCACCGAGAACGGGCTGCGGGCGGAGATGGGGCTGCCGGCGCGCACCACCTACGGGACCGGTTGATCCTCAGAAGAGCGGGCGCGTCAGCAGATACGACAGGATCGCGATCAGGGCCGCGGCCGGGAACGTGAGCACCCAGGCGATCACGATGTTGCCGGCGACCTGCCAGCGGACCGCCGAGAGCCGCTTCGTGGCGCCGACGCCCATGATGGCCGACGTGATGCTGTGCGTGGTCGAGATCGGCAGGCCCAGCTGGGAGGTGGTGAAGAGCACGCCGGCGGCGACCGTCTCGGCCGCGAAGCCCTGCGGCGGGTCCAGGTCGATCACCTTGCGGCCCAGGGTGCGGATGATGCGCCAGCCGCCGGAGTACGTGCCCAGCGCCAGAACCGTCGAGCAGGCCAGAAACACCCACTCCGGGATGTCCGTCTTGGTATTCTGGTAACCGCCGGTGTAAAGGGCGAGCACGATGATGCCCATCGTCTTGGCGGCGTCCTGCATGCCGTGACCGACGGCCATCGCCGCGGCCGAGACCGTCTGGGCGCGGCGGAAGCCGCGGGTCAGCCGGCGCGGGTTGCCGTGCCGGAAGAGCCACATGATGGCGAGCATGAGCAGGCCGCCGAGGATGAAGCCGACAAGCGGCGAGGCGACCATCGGCAGGAGCACCTTGTCGAGGATGCCGGACCAGAGCACGGTGGCGTCGGCGCCGAACCACACGGCGCAGATCGAGGCGCCGACCAGGCCGCCGAAGAGGGCGTGGGAGGACGAGGAGGGCAGCCCGAAGTACCACGTGATGAGATTCCACGCGATGGCTCCGACGACGCCGGCGAAGACGATGCCGAGCCCGCTCATCCCGGTCGGCGGGTCGATGATGCCGCCGCCCACCGTCTTGGCGACGTGACCGCCGAGGTGCGCGCCGATGAAGTTGCCCAGCGCCGCCATGATGAGCCCGGTCCGCGGGCTGAGCGCGCGCGTGGAGACCGAGGTGGCGATGGCGTTGGCGGCGTCGTGGAAGCCGTTGGTGTAGTCGAAGATCAGCGCGACGATGATGACCGCGAGAACCGCGACGAGCTGTGCGCTGATGACTACGACTCCTTGACCACGATGGTCTCGATGGTGTTCGCCACGTGCTCGAACGCGTCGCAGGCGGCCTCGAGCTCGTCGACGACCTCCTTCATCTTCAGCACCGTCAGCGCGTCGTACTCGCCGGAGAAGAGCCGGACCAGGGCCATGCGATACGCGCTGTCGCCCTCGTTCTCGAGGCGGTTGCACTCGACCCAGTACTGCTCGAGGTCCTTCATCGCCTTGAGCCGGGGCATCGCCTCGGCGGTGAGCCGGGACTGCTGGTCGAGGACCTTCACGATCTCGTGGATCTCGCGGGGCAGCGCGGGCAGCTTGGTGAGGCCGTAGAGGTACAGCAGGCTGCCGACCGCCTCCAGGTGGTCCATCACGTCGTCGAGCAGCGACCCGAGGCGGTAGATGTCCTCGCGGTCGAAGGGCGTGATGAAGCTGGAGTTGATCTTCTTGTACAGCTCGTGCGTGATCGCGTCGCTGTCGTGCTCGACCTCGACCAGCCGCTCGCTCACCGAGGCCACGTCGGCGCCCGGCACGGCCAGTTCCGAGAGCAGGTCGGTGCCCTTGACGAGGTTCTGCGCCGCGCGGCTGAAGAGCTCATAGAACGAATCGTCATTAGGACGCAGCCTGAACCGCACAGTCGACCTCGTTACCTCAACGGGACATCTAAAGCGTGAATGCTAAGGCCCCTCGCGGGTCGACGCCCCACCGAGATCCCCCGCACGCTGCCGGTTCATCTCCCATTTACCTGGGGTTCACCTCGGGTGCCGTGGCGTACCGGACCGGCACCGCACGGTGCTTGTGGATGCGCGGGACCGGCCGCCGCAGGAATCGGGCCAGGGCGCCGCGGTGCCGGCTGGCGATCACGTCCACCTCGGCCGCGCGCATCTCCTGCCAGAACGCGTTGCGCACCCGCCGGGGCCGCTCGGGCACGTCGGCGAAGCGCACCCGGCGCCCGTCGGCGTGCGCGGAGCGGACCAGCGAGCGCAGGATGTGCCGCGCCTCGGCCGGGAACTCGGGCCACTCCTCGCGCGCGTCGAACCCGAGCCGCGCGGCGAGCGGCTCGCTGACCACCGGCGCGACGCCGACCGGCAGCCCGCCCGGCTCGAGGTCGCTGAAGCGCCCCTCCAGGAAGGCGTACCGCTCGTACGCGCCCAGCAGATCGCAGCGCGACCAGTGCGGCCCGGCGAGCACGACGGTGATCGCGCCCGGGATGACCCGCCCGCCGAGGAACTGCGTCAGGATCGGCGCGTGCGGCCGCAGCAGCCGGTCCAGGGTCTCGTACTCCAGCCCGGTCGCCCGCACCGCCCCGGTCTGCGGGTCCGGCTCCGGTTCGGCCCGCACCATGAGCAGGAACGGCTCGGCCCGCCGCGCGTGCACCCGGCCCAGCGGGTTGACGGCCACCCGCGTGGCGAGCGGGGTGAGCACCGCCTGGTCGAACGTCGGAGCCGGCTCGCCGGGCGGCATCGCGCACGTCAGGCGCAGCGTGGGCGAGGTGGTGTCGGTGTCGACCCGCACGCCGACCTCGACGCCGGCGAAGCCCGCCCGGGCGGCGGTGGCGGCCGGGTCGACGGGCCCGTCGAGCGCGACGAAGAGGCCGCTCGCGAGGTACGGCCGGCCTCGGCGGACCCGGGCGGCGGTGATCGCGCCCAGGACCCCGCACGTCGCGAGGCCCGCGAGTCCGGCGGCAGCGGTCACCAGGGCATGGTCCATGGGAAAAATGGTACTTAACGTACATTTCGCACGCTGGTCGAATGGCGCGCGTGGGCGATCCGATTTTTGAGCGTCAGTGGGGCGCCACGGCCTGCTCCAGCCACGGGTGATACGCCGTCCCGAACGGCTCGACCCGCTCCCGGACCGCGCCCAGCAGCCAGTCCGCGCTCGCCCGGGCCTCCGCCACCACCTCGGCCGGGTAGGCGTAACGCACCTGATGCACCGCGAACTCGTCCTCGTCGAGCAGCTCCACGTCGCCGTTACGCCTACGGCGTACGTCCAGGTCGAGGTCGATCGCGGTGACCTCCGTGGCGGTGGGCCAGTGCGGGATCGAGGTGATGTCGCAGTAGATCTCGGTGCGGTGGGGTGCGGCGTTGAAGCAGGCGGTCCACCACGCCTGGCGGGGGAAGAGCAGCACGTGCGGGGACTCCGGCGGCCCCTTCGGGGTTGTTCCCTTGAAGATCTTCGTCTGCGGGCCGGCCGCGACCCACACGCCGTGCTCGTCCTCGCCGAGCAACTCGGTCTCGTAGTTCCAGTGCAGTGACCCGTCGTACTTGCGGTACACGACCCGGACGCGCTTCATGAGGCCCACGCGACCGATTCTGTCGTACGCAGGGGGTAGCGTGCTGCACCGTGACAGCCTCCCCGCAGACCCGCCGAGCCCGCCCGGAAGTGACCGATCTTCTCGCCGCCGCCGTCGGGGCGGTGCCGGACGGTGCCGAGCGCCCGGGTCAGCAGCAGATGGCGAAGGCGATCGCGGCGGCGGCGGAGAAGGAGGAGCACCTGCTCGTCCAGGCGGGCACGGGGACCGGCAAGTCGCTGGCCTATCTGGTGCCGTCGCTGCTGGTCGACGGGCCGGTGGTGATCTCGACGGCGACGCTGGCGCTGCAGTCGCAGCTCGTCGACCACGACCTGCCGCGGCTCGCGGAGGCCGTCGAGCCGGTGCTGGGGCGGCGACCGACCTATGCGGTGCTCAAGGGGCGCCACCACTACCTGTGCCTGGCCCGGCTGGAGGGCACGTCGGCCGACGAGCCCGACGACGCGCTGTTCGACGTCGGCGAGGCGAAGCCGACCAAGTGGCTCGGCGAGGCCGGGCGGCTCGGCAAGCAGGTCGACCGGCTGCGCGACTGGGCACAGGAGACCGAGACCGGCGACCGTGACGAGCTCGACCCCGGCGTCGACGACGGCGCCTGGAAGCTGGTGTCGATGCCGGCCCGCGAGTGCGTCGGCGCGCAGCGCTGCCCCTACGGCCCCGAGTGCTTCGCCGAGGCGAGCCGCGCCCGGGCCCGCGAGGCCGACATCGTGGTCACCAACCACAGTCTGCTCGCCGTCGACATGCTCACCGGGCGCCAGATCATCCCGCCGCACGAGCTGCTGGTCGTCGACGAGGCGCACGAACTCGCCGACCGGGTCAGCTCCGCCTCGCAGGCCGAGCTGACGCCGGAGACCCTGGAGCGCGGGGCGCGCCGCTGCCGGGCCTATGTCGACGACGACGTCGCCGACCGGCTCATGGAGGCCGGGGACGTGCTCACCGTCGCCCTCGCCGAGGTCCCCGCCGGCCGGGTCGTGGGCGAGCTGCCGACCGTGCTCGCCGAGGCGCTGACGCTGCTCGACGGCGGCGGGCGCCAGGCGGTCGAGGCGATCGGCGAGGTCCGCGCGGACGACGCCGACCCGGTGCGCAAGCAGCAGGCCAAGACGATGATCACCGACCTGGTCAAGATCGCGCAGCGCATGCTCGCCAACGCCGAGCACGACGTCACCTGGGTCGAGCGGGACGAGCGCGGGCGCCGGGCCGTGGTCATCGCCCCGCTCACGGTCGCCGGCACGCTGGCCGACCACCTCTTCAGCGAGCGCACGGTCGTGGCCACCTCGGCCACCCTCGCGCTCGGCGGCCAGTTCGAGACGGTCGCCCGCTCCCTGGGCCTGCCCGTGGCGCTCGAGCGTGCGCCGGCCGGCGCGAAGAGCAAGGCCGAGGAGGCCCGCGAGGCGGTCGTGCGCGCCGACGAGGCCCGCGACACCGCCGGGCTGGCGTGGACCTCGCTCGACGTCGGCTCGCCGTTCGACTACGCCAAGCAGGGCATTCTCTACGTGGCGGCGCATCTGCCCCGGCCGCAGACCTCCGGCCTGTCGGAGCCGGCCGCGGGCGAGATGGTCGAGCTGGTGCAGGCGCTCGGCGGCCGGGCCCTGGGCCTGTTCTCCTCGCGCAAGGCGGCCGAGCGCGCCGCGGAGGTCCTGCGCGCTCGCACGCCCGGCATCACGATCCTGCTGCAGGGCGAGGAGTCGCTGCCGATCCTGGTCCGCAAGTTCCGCGAGGACCGCAACAGCTGCCTGCTCGGCGTCATGTCGCTGTGGCAGGGCGTGGATGTGCCCGGCGACGCCTGCCAGCTCGTCATCATCGACCGCCTGCCCTTCCCGCGCCCCGACGAGCCGCTGTCGGCGGCCCGCTCCGACGCGGTGCAGGCCGTCGGCGGCTCGGGCTTCGCCGCGGTGAGCGTCCCGATCGCCGCCGTGCGCCTGGCCCAGGGCGTCGGCCGCCTGATCCGCTCCCGCGGCGACAAGGGCGTGGTCGCGGTGCTCGACTCGCGCCTGGAGCACGCCACGAGCTACGGCCCGTTCCTGCGCAAGTCGCTCCCCCCGTTCTGGTATACGACCAAGCCCGAGGTCGTCCGAGGCGCCCTACGCCGCCTGGCGACGACGTAGGCTCACAACCACGCCGAGCAGCAGCAGGCCGCAGACCCCCTGCTCGAGCTTCATCCAGAGCGGGAACAACCCCGGCACGGAGACGATGACGGCGATCGCCACCGTCATGACGATCGCGACGATTCGCAGCCGCCGCACGTCGCCGCGGGCCGCGAACACGTTGGTGAGGATCGCGCTGGCCACGACGATTGTGCCGCGGACCCACACCGCGTCGCTCACGAGCGTGGCGTGACGGCGCAGCGCGAACGCGGCGAAGAGGGTCAGCACGCTCAGGGCGAGATAGACGCCGGCGAGCACTCGTGGTGTACGTGTCATGGTGCCCAGCCTGTTCGCCGACCCCCAACGAGTGCATCGGCGCGCGGGTAGAGCCGCGATCTCCACCCACGGTTAGATGAAAGCGGCGCCCGATGCGGGTTCAATAGGCGGTGTGAGCACGAATGCGCTGGCCACCCTGGACGCGGGCCGCGCCCAGCGCGCCGCCGTCGTGCGCTGGCTGCGCCCCCTGGCCCCGCTGATCATGGCCGTGGTGGTCTGGTCGGCGTGCACCACGCACCCGCGCCCGGCGCTGTCCGGCGAGGGGCGCCCGGTGGCGCTGGCCCTGGCCGCGTTCGTCATCTTCGGCGTGGGTGCCCTGGTGACACTCGGCCGCCAGTGCACCAGGGCGCACATCGTCGTCGTGGCCGGCCTGCTCGGCGCGGCGGCCGGGCTGGTGTGGCTGCAGCCGGACGGCGCCGCGGTCGCGGGCATCTTCGTGGGCGTGTCGTTCCTGGCCCCGCTGCTGCGCGGGCACGTGTCGATCCCGATCACCGTCGTGGCCCTGATCCTGCTCGCCGTGGCCGTGACGTCGGCCCGCAACGGGCCGCTGACCGACGCGCTCCTCGACGCGGTCATGGTCGGCGCCTTCTACGGCATGCTGGTCTTCGCGATCCGCCTGGGCGAGGCCAATGAGCAGGCCGAGCAGCTCGTCGAGGAGCTCGAGCGGGGCCGCGCCGCCCAGGCCGAGGCGGCGCGGCTCGGCGAACGGCAGCGCCTGGCCCGCGAGATGCACGACGTGCTGGCCCACTCGCTGTCGGGCCTGATGCTGCAGCTGGAGGGCGCCCGCATGCTCGCCGTGCGCACCCCGGACGACCCGCGCCTGCCCGCCGCCCTGGAGCGCGCCCAGCAGCTCGGCCGGGCCGGCCTGGACGAGGCCCGCCGCGCGATCGGCCTGCTGCGCGACGACGAGCTGCCGAGCCTGGCCGAGCTGACCGAGGCGTTCGCCCGCGACCACGGCATCCCGTGCGAGCTCAGCGTCGAGGGCGACGAGCGGCCGCTTCCGTCCCCGCAGCGCCTGGCCGTGTACCGGGTCGCGCAGGAGGCCCTCACCAACGCCGCCAAGCACGCCGCGCCGACCCGCGTCGCGGTCCACCTGTCGTACCAGCCGGCCACCGTCGAGCTGATCATCGAAAACGATGGCACGACGATCCCGAACGAAGGCGTGGGCTACGGGCTGACCGGGATGCGCGAGCGGGCCGAGCTGCTGGGCGGGGCGCTGCGCGCCGGGCCGGCCCCGACGGGCTTCCGCGTGGCCCTGGAGCTGCCGGCGTGATCCGGGTCCTGGTCGCGGACGACCAGCGGGTCGTGCGGGAAGGGCTCGCGCTCGTGCTCGGGCTGCTGCCCGGCATCGATGTCGTCGGCGCGGCGGGCGACGGGGCCGAGGCGGTCGAGCTCGCCGAGCGGCTGCGCCCCGACGTCGTGCTGATGGACCTGCGCATGCCGCGGTGCGACGGCGTCGAGGCGACGCGGCGGCTTCGGCAGCGGGCGCCGGACGTGCGGGTGATCGCGCTCACGACGTACTCGGACGACCGCTCGGTGCTGGAGGCGCTGCGGGCCGGGGCCAGGGGATACCTCACCAAGGACGCCGGCGGCGAGCAGATCCGCGAGGCCATGCGGCGGGTGCTGCAGGACGGCGCGGCGATCGACCCGGCCGTGCAGCACCACGTGCTCAACGCGCTGACCGAGACCGGGCCGCCGCAGGAGGCGCCGGACGTGCTGACCCCGCGGGAGGCCGAGGTGCTCAAGCTGATCGCGGCCGGGCTGTCCAACGGCGAGATCGCGCGGCGGCTGTACATCAGCGAGGGCACGGTGAAGAGCCACGTCAACCACCTGTTCGCCAAGATCGATGCCCGGGACCGGGCGCAGGCGGTGGCGTACGCGTACCGGCACGGCCTGGCTGGCGGCGCCTGAGTAGGCTGCAATGCCGTGGGTCAGCTGAAGACGACCGGGTCCGAGTTCCTGCTGGGGCTGCGGCTGCTGGGCAGGGGCTTCGCGCGATACGGCCGGAACCCCCGGCTCCTGCTGCTCGGGGCGATCCCGGCGGTCATCACGTGCGCATTGTTCGTGACCGCCTGGATCTTCCTCATCATCTACATCGACGAGATCGCCTCGGCTGTCACCTGGTTCGCCGACGACTGGTCGGACTTCTGGCGCGGGCTGGTCGAGTTCGGCGCCGGGGCCGGGATCCTGGTGGTGGCGGCGCTCATCTCGGCGCTGACGTTCACCGCGATCACGCTGCTCATCGGCGACCCGTTCTACGAGGTCATCTCGGAGAGGATCGAGGAGGGGCTCGGCGGCACCCCGGGGGCCGTGGACCTTCCGTGGTACCGCACCCTCTGGCCCAACCTCGTGGACTCCGTCCGCCTGATCGCCCTGGGCATCGTGCTGGCGATCCCGCTGTTCCTGCTCGGGTTCGTCCCGGTGATCGGGCAGACGGTCGTGCCGGTGCTCAACGCGATCGTCGGCGGCTGGCTCATCACCGTCGAGCTGACCGGCATCCCGTTCAACCGCCGCGGCCTGCGCCTGGCCGACCGGCGTAAGCTGCTGCGGGCCAACCGGGCCATGGCGCTCGGCTTCGGCATCCCGGTCTTCCTCGTCCTGCTGGTCCCGGTCGCGGCGATCATCGTGGTGCCGGCCGCGGTGAGCGGTGCGACGCTGATGACCCGCCGGGTGCTCGGGCTGAACATCGAGGACCGGCCAGTCCCGGACCCGGTGCGTTAGGCGAGCAGGCCCCGCAGCAGCGTCGCGTCGCCGGTCACCAGCAGGGTCTCGAACGGGACGCGGCCCCACAGCGCCAGGGCCAGGTCGCTCGCGCTGCCGCTGGCCGTCGCGCGCTCGTGGTGGTCGTCGGAGTCGAGCAGCGTGTCGGTGTCCAGCAGCGCGATGCCGGCACCGCGGAGCCGGACATACCAGACCTGGTCGACGTCGGTCGCGTGCAGCGCGATCATGCCGGCCCGGTCGGTCGGGCCGCTGCGGCGCCCGGACGGGATCCAGGTGTCGAGGACCTCGGTGACGTTGTCGCTGGCGAGGCGGGGCTCGATCGGCTCGGCCAGGCCACCGGCCATCTGCGCGTCCCAGCGGTGGATCATCGTCTCGTGGGCCATGCGCCGGTGCCAGAACGCGGCCTTCTTCGCCTGGGGCGCGAAGTTCCAGGCCGGCAGCTCCGGGTCGACGGCGTCGAGGGTCGCCACGAGCTCGGTGAAGGCGTCCGTCCACGCCGTCGCGGCGTCGACACCCTCGGGCAGCGAGGCGGTCGAGCGGTCCTCCGGCTTGTCGAGGACGCCGCGGGAGACGTGGCCGGTGACATACGAATACACCAGGCTCAGATGCCACGCGAGGTCCGCCAGGCTCCAACCCGGACAACTCGGCACCGGCGCGTCGAGCGGCGTGCCGGAAAGCGCGGTGCGCAACGCGTCGCCCTCGGTGCGCAGCGCGCCGAGCCAGACGTCCTTGGTGAGCTGAGGCTTGCTCATAGGCAACAAGATTAGGGCAACGCTTACTCTGGTGCCGTGCCTGAACCCGCCACGCTCGCCGCGTTCACGACCCTGCGCCTCGGCGGCCCGGCCGGCCGCCTGATCGAGGCGACCACGGAGGAGGAGACGCTCGCCGCCCTGAGATCGGGCGGCGACCAGCTCATCCTCGCCGGGGGCAGCAATGTCGTCGTCGCCGACGAGGGGTTCCCGGGCACGGTCGTGCTGCTGCGCCGGCGCGGGCTGCGCAGCGAGATTCACGACGGCGTGGTCACCCTGACGGTGGCCGCCGGGCACCCGTGGGACGAGGCGGTCGCGACGGCCGTGTCGAGCGGCTGGTCGGGCATCGAGTCGCTGTCGGGCATCCCGGGCTCGGCCGGCGCGACGCCGATCCAGAACGTGGGGGCGTACGGGCAGGAGGTCGCCGAGACCATCACCGAGGTGCGTGCCTACGACCGCGAGCGCGACGACGTCGTGACGATTCCGGCGGCCGCGTGCGGGTTCGCGTACCGCACGAGCATCTTCAAGCACAACGCCCGCCATGTGGTGCTGTCGGTCACGTTCCGCCTGAAGGTCTCGGGCGAGTCGACCCCGATCGCCTACGCCGAGCTGGCCCGGGTCCTCGGGGTCGAGCCGGGCGCGACGGCGCCCCTGGAGGAGGTCCGCTCGGCGGTGCTGAAGCTGCGGGCCGGCAAGGGCATGGTGCTCGACCCGGCCGACCCGGACACGTACTCCGTGGGCTCCTTCTTCACCAACCCGGTCGTGCCGGCCGCCGACTTCGAGCGGGTCCGGCAGCTCGCCGCCGAGTTCGGCACCCCGCCGTCGTGGCCGGCCGGCGACGCGGTGAAGCTCAGCGCGGCGTGGCTGATCGAGCGGGCCGGGTTCGGCAAGGGCCACGGCAACCCGGCCGCGGGGGTCGCCCTGTCCGGCAAGCACACGCTCGCCCTGACCAACCGCGGCACGGGCACCACGAAGGCATTGCTGGACCTGGCCCGCGAGATCCGCGCCGGGGTCGAGGCCCGCTTCGGCGTGACGCTGCACCCGGAGCCGGTTCTCGTGAACTGCGCGCTTTAGGGGGCGACGGATGCGTAGGGCACGGTGATTTCGCCGAGGCGCCAGCGCGCCGGTCGATCCAGGACTCGCCACCCGGCCGAACGAGCCGCCTCCACGGCGGCGCGCCAGCGTTGGCGCGGGCCGAAGACGGACAGGGGCGCCGCGGCGCGCCAACCGGCGTCGAGGTCGGCCAGCAGGGCGTGAACGCGTTCGCCGGGGACGTTGTGGTGGATGAGGGCCTTCGGCAGCCGCTCGGCCAGCGTGCCCGGTGTGTCGAGCGTCGCCAGCCGGCTGGCCAGCGTCAGCGTGCGCGGGCCGGCGGGGGAGACCAGCACCCAGGACGCGAGCCGGCCCAGCTCGTCGCAGGTGCCCTCGACCAGCAGCGCGCCGGTCGCGGTCATCGCGGCCCAGGCGGCCGGGACGTCGGCCTCGTCGTACTGCCGCAGGACGTTGAAGGCGCGCACCAGCGTCGGGCGCAGGCCGGCCAGCTCGAAGCCGCCCAGGCGGAAGCTCAGCCCGTCCGTCTCGAAGGGGCGGGCGGCGGCCACCCGGTCGGGGTCGATCTCCAGGCCGACGACCGGGACGCCGAGCCGGGCGTGCAGCTCGATCGCGGTGATCGGCGAGGCGCCGTAGCCGAGGTCGACCACCAGCGGGTCCGGCGCCCGGCGGAGCACCCCGCCGAGCGTCGCGGCGATCCAGTTGTCGACCCGGCGCAGGCGGTTGGGGTTGGTGGTGCCCCGTGTGACCGACCCGACGGGCTTCACAGCACCCGGTGGACCTTGTGCTGGGCGGCCTGGGCGAGCGGGCGGACCACGAGCCGGTCGATGTTGACGTGGTGCGGGCGGGTCGCGACCCAGGCGACGCAGTCGGCGATGTCGTCGGCGACCAGGGGCTCGGCGACGCCGGCGTAGACCGCGGCGGCCTTCTCCCCGTCGCCCTCGTATCGCTTGAGCGCGAACTCGTCCGTCTTCACCATGCCGGGGTCGATCTCCACGACCCGGATCGGGCGGCCGTTGAGCTCCAGGCGCAGCGTCTCGGCGACCGCGGTCTGGGCGTGCTTGGCCGCCGTGTATCCACCGCCGCCCTCGTACACGATCAGCCCCGCGGTCGAGCCCAGCACGACGACGGTGGCCCGGCGGGACCGCTCCAGCAGCGGTAGCAGCGCCTTGGTCACCCGGACCGTGCCGAGCACGTTGACGTCGAACATCCACTGCCAGTCGGCGAGGTCGGCGTCCTCGACCGGCTCGGCGCCGATCGCCCCGCCGGCGTTGTTGACCAGCAGCTCGACCAGTCCGTCCGTCTCGTCCCGCAGGGCCGCGACCGCTCCGGCGAGGTCGGCGACGGACGCGTCGGAGGTCACGTCGGCCACGACCGCGGTCGCCGAGCGCAGCGAGCCGACGAGGTCCTTGAGCCGGTCCTCCCGGCGGGCGACGGCGACGACGTGGAAGCCCTCGGCGTCCAGCCGGCGGGCGGTGGCGGCCCCGATGCCGCTGGAGGCGCCGGTGACGACGGCGATACGAGTAGACATGTGGCCATCCTGCACGAAGTCGGCCGCGGCGCAGTGACCAACGCAACGGTGGGTAGACGGCCGTCGGCGAGGGAACATGGACGGTTGGGAAGATGTAACCAGTCGGCAACAGACAGGAGCACGACGTGGCGCGGGTCGACTCGCTGCACGGCCATACCCCGCAGTCCCGCCGTACCCTCCCGCGGCGCGTCGCAACCCTCTCAGTACACACCTCGCCGCTCGACCAGCCGGGCACCGGCGACGCCGGCGGCATGAACGTGTACATCGTCGAGGTGGCCGAGCGGCTCGCGCGGGCGGGCGTCGAGGTCGAGATCTTCACCCGCGCCACGAACAGCGAGCTGCCGCCCGTGGTCGAGATGGCCCCCGGCGTGCTCGTCCGCCACGTCGTCGCCGGGCCGTTCGAGGGGCTGGCGAAGGAGGACCTGCCCGCCCAGCTGTGCGCGTTCACCGGCGGGGTGCTGCGCGCCGAGGCGGCCCGGCCCTACGGGTGGTACGACCTCGTGCACTCCCACTACTGGCTCTCCGGTCAGGTCGGCTGGCTCGCCAAGGACCGGTGGGGCGTGCCGCTGGTGCACACCGCGCACACGCTCGCCAAGGTCAAGAACCAGCTGCTGGCCGACGGGGACAAGCCCGAGCCGATGGCCCGCGTGATCGGCGAGGAGCAGGTCGTGGCCGCGGCCGAAGGCCTGGTCGCCAACACCCCGGCCGAGGCCGAGGACCTCATCGAGCTGTACCGCGCGGACCCTCGCAAGGTCACCGTGGTCCCGCCCGGCGTGGACCTCGACCGGTTCGCGCCGCGCCCGCACCGCAAGGTCGCCGCCCGCGAGCGCTTCGGCCTGCCCGCCGACGCCCGGATCGTCGCCTTCGCCGGGCGCATCCAGCCGCTCAAGGCCCCCGACGTCCTGCTGCGCGCCGCGGCGAAGCTGCACGCCCAGGACCCGAAGCTGCTCGTGGTGATCTGCGGCGGCCCCAGCGGCTCCGGGCTGGACCGGCCGACGGCGCTCATGGACCTCGCCCGGGGCCTCGGCATCGCCGACATCGTGCGGTTCCTGCCCCCGCAGCCGCGCGACGCGCTCGCCGAGCTGTTCCGCGCGGTGGACGTCGTCGCGGTGCCCAGCTACAACGAGTCGTTCGGGCTGGTCGCGCTCGAGGCGCAGGCGTGCGGCACACCGGTCGTCGCCGCGGCCGTCGGCGGCCTGGTGACCGCGGTCCGCGACGGCGTGTCCGGGGTGCTGGTCGACACGCACAACCCGGCCGACTGGGCGGCGGTGCTCGGCCCGCTGCTGGCCGAGCCGGCCCGGCGGGCCGCGCTGTCGCTGGGCGCGGTGCGGCACGCGCGCGAGTTCTCCTGGGCCCATACGGCCGGGGGCCTGCTGGCCGCGTATCGCGGCGCGCTGGAGTTCCACCGGGAGGCGGTGGCGGCATGACCGATAAATCCGGCATCTCGGATCTCATCGAGAAGGTCGCGGCCGAGCGCGAGATCGCGTGGGAGAAGACCGGGGAGCACTCGTACGTCGTGACCCTCCCCGGCACCCACAAGCAGAAGACGAACTGCAACCTGATCGTGGGCGAGCACGCGCTGCGCGTCGAGGCGTTCGTCATGCGCCACCCCGACGAGAACCGCGAGGCCCTCTGGGAGTGGCTGCTGCAGCGCAACTCCCGCATGTACGGCGTGGCCTTCAGCATCGACACGGCCGGCGACGTGTACCTCATGGGGAAGCTCCCGCTGCACGCCGTCACCGAGGAGGAGCTCGACCGGCTGCTGGGGGCGGTGCTGACGTACGCCGACGAGAGCTTCGACCCGATGCTGGAGATCGGCTTCGGCTCGGCGATCCGCCGCGAGTGGCAGTGGCGGGTCAAGCGCGGCGAGCCCCTGGACAACCTCCGGGCGTTCACGGACTTCGTGAATCGACCGGCTTAGCTACGATCTCGGGGTATGATCCCGAGACCTCCGGTGGCGTGGAAGCCCGTCGGCTCGATCGCCGGCGGGGCGGCGCTGGCGCTGCTGCTCACCATCGCGCGATACGACTACCACCGTGACGAGCTGTATTTCCGCATGGTCGGAGCGCACCCGAAATGGGGCTACGTCGACCAGCCCCCGTTCACTCCGCTCATGATCCGCGCGTGCGTCGAGCTGTTCGGGGACACCGTGTGGGCGATCCGGATTCCCGGGCTGCTCTTCATCGCGGGCGCGGCGATCCTGCTCGCGCTCGTGGCCCGCGAGATCGGCGGCGGCGCGCTCGCCCAGTCGCTGGCCGCGGCCGGGGTGCTGACCACGTTCCCGCTCACGGCCGGGCACATCACCATCACCGCCGCGCCGGACCTGGTCATGTGGTTGCTGGTGATCCTGTTCCTGATCCGCGCCCTGCTCCGCGATTCGCGACGGTCCTTCCTGTGGGCCGGCCTCTTCGCCGGCCTGGCGCTGTACAACAAGCACCTGGTGATCCTGCTCCTGCTGACCTTCGCGGCCGGGCTGCTGATCGCCGGGCCGCGCCGGGTGCTGCTGTCGCCGTGGCTTTGGGCCGGGGCCGGGATCGCCGTCGTGGTGGGACTGCCCAACCTGCTGTACCAGATCGCGAACGATTTTCCCCAGCTCTCGATGGCCGGCGCCCTCGCCGAGAACAAGGGCGACGACGCGCGCATCACGCTGCTGCCGCTGCAGCTGGCCTGGCTCGGCCCGTTCTTCGTCCCGGTGTGGGTCGCCGGGATCGTGACGCTGCTGCGCCGGCCCGAGCTGCGCCCGATCCGCGCGTTCGCGGTCGCGTACCCGCTCATGCTGGTGCTGCTGTTCGCGGTCGCCGGCCAGCCGTACTACAGCTTGGGCCTGCTCGCCGGGCTCTTCGCGATCGGTGCGGTGGCGGCGGAGCGCTGGGTCGCCGCGGGGGCCGCCCGCCGGTGGCTGCTCGGCGCGGCCGTGATCGTCAACTGCGGGGTGGCGATCGTCATGTCGCTGCCCGTGCTGCCGGTCGGCGTCATCGGCCGGACCCCGATCCCGGCGATCAACCAGGGCATCGCCGACGAGATCGGCTGGCACCGCTATGTGGCGCAGGTCAAGGGGGTGTACGACGCGCTGCCGCCCGAGGACCGCGGCCGTGCGGTGCTGCTCACGGGCAACTACGGCGAGGCGGGCTCGCTCGACCGCTACGGCAAGCCGCTCGGCCTGCCGGATGTCTACAGTGGACAGAACGAGCTCTGGTACCTCGGCCCGCCGCCCGAGTCCGCGACCGTCGTGATCTTCGTCTATCAGGGCAACCCGGACCGCCTGGGGGTGTTCGGCTCGTGCGAGCGGAAAGTTTCGCTCGACAATGGTTACGGCGTGGATAACGAGGAGCAAACGGCTCGGGTGTACGTCTGCCGGAATCCATTGGGCAGCTGGGCTGACCTCTGGCCGAGGTTCCAGCATTTCGATTGACTTCGATTATTTCGGTTGTGTGAGCGAGCCGACAGCCCGTTTACTTGTCGGTCGATTCCACGGCCGCGTACCGTCGTTGACGGATCCGGCGATTCCTGAAGTTGGGGAGCGACGGGGGTGTTCGGGCCGAAAGGCCCACTCGCGGTGACATGTCCGGGCGGGGCGTGTCACCGCCAACCGGCGGCAACGCGCGGCCTTCTGCGCCGCAGTAAGAGCGGGTGTCGTGGACTGGGGGTGCACGTCACCCGCTTGCCGCCGGTGCGGGTCTTCTTTCCGCCGCGAAACTTAAGGCGGGCGTAAAGACGGCCGGGGCTCGATGCCCGTAATTTCCTCGCATGCGCAGGCGTCTGTTGACGGCCGCTGTTCTGCTGGCCGCGCTCGGTGGAGTCGCGGGCTGTGGCGACAGGGCGGCCGACGTCTCCGCCGAGGCTTCCGGCGCCGCGTCACCCGCCGAGAGTTCCGCTGAAAGTTTCGCGGACGCCTCCGGAACGGACGCTCTGGCCGCCGCCGGTGGGGCGAGCCCGACCGCCGCGGCCCGGGCGACGACGACGGCTCCGGCCGCGAACTCGGGCAAGGCGCCGACGCAGACGTTCACGGTGGCCAGCACCACGTTCACGGTCACGCGCGCGGGCCGGACGCTGCGCACCGTGGTGTGGTATCCGAAGTCCGCCGGTCGCTTCCCGCTCGTCCTGTGGAGCCACGGCCTGCACGGCTCGCCCGAGGGGTACTCCGGCGTGACCCAGAAGATCGCGGCCGCCGGCTTCGTCGTCGCCGCGCCCGCCTACCCGTTCACCAACGACAAGGCGAACCCGTTCAACCAGAACGACATGGCCAACCAGCCCGCCGACGCCTCGGCCGTCATCACCGAGGTGCTCAAGCTCGACGCCCAGTCCGGCTCCCCGCTCGCCGGGCACCTCGACCCGGCCCACGTCGGCGCGGCCGGCCACTCGGCGGGCGGCTACACGACCGCGGGCCTGCTGTCGGGCTCCGGCCGCGACGGGCGGATCAAGGGCGCGGTGATCGTCGCGGGCGGCTCGATGGGCGGCAAGTTCTCGGGCGCGGCGACCCCGGTGCTGTTCATCCACGGCGATGCCGACGCGACGGTGCCGTACAGCAGCGGAAAATCGCTCTACGACAGCTGCGCGTGGCCGAAGGGCCTCCTGACCCTGCTCGGCGGCGACCACGGCGCGGCGCTGTGGGGCACGACCCCGGCCGCGGCGGCGGTGAGCAAATCGATGCTGGACCTGTTCCGCTACGGCCTCTACGGCGACACGGCGGCCCGCTCCCGCCTGCGCGCGGACGGCACGGCCAGCGGCGCCGCCAAGTACGACGGCACCCTGTGACGACATCTCCGGCGACGCTCAGTTGCGGGGGAGGGCGAAGACGTCCAGCAGGCCGGTGATCTCCAGCTGGGCGTAGGCGAGCGGGCGGGGGTTGCACAGCCGCAGCGTGCACCCGAACCCCGCCGCCAGCTTCCAGCAGCCGACCAGCGCCCCGATCCCCGCCGAGTCCAGCACCGTCACCGCGGCGAGGTCGAGGACCAGGGCGTCGGGGCGGAACACGGGCAACACCGCCTGGACCGCCTCGGTCACCTGCTCCCGCGTGGCCAGGTCCAGCTCGCCCGCGAGCCGGATGACGACGGTGTCCGATGCCTCGGGCTCCAGCGTCGCCGACAAGCCGTAGCCGTCCAACTGCCGCCTCCTGCCGTGGTGGGAGCGTCGCGACTACCCGGCCACGGGCACCGTAAACCTTTCGGCCTTGAGCTCGGTCGCCACCCGGCGTTCGCGGGCCGGCTGGATCAGCAGGTGTCCGGCCGCGGCGAGCAGGCCCAGCCCGCCGCACACGACCCAGTGCCAGTCGCCGAGGTACGAAAGGCTCACCCCGCCGGCCGCGGGCGCGATGAAGCCGGCGGCCGGGAAGGTGAGGTAGAACACGCTCTGGTAGCGGCCCCGCAGCGCCTCCGGGGACAGCTCGGCGATGACCGCGGCGTTCGGCGGGGCGGCGATCATCGAGCCGGCGGTCCAGATCGTCGCGGCGGCGAGGTAGCCCAGCACCCCGTCGGCGAGGGAGACGGCGGCGAAGCCCAGGCCGAGCAGGACGTTGGCGACGGCGAGCGCGGTGCCCTTGCGCCAGCGGCCGATGAGCCGGGGCACGAAGAGCTGGCCGACGACGATGAGCAGGGCGGCGTACGCCACCACGGAGCCGTACACCGACGGCCGCAGCCCGTCGCCGGTGATGGCCAGCGGCAGGATCGTCGACGTCTGCGTGCTGAGCACCGCCAGCAGCAGCGACAGCCCGACGAACAGCATGTAGGCGCGGTCGGTCAGCGCGGTGTGCAGCCCGCCCGGGGCCGTGGTCGCCACCGGATGACGGGCCGGGCGCGTCTCGTGCACCTTCCACAGGATCAGCAGGGCCGTGACCAGGGTGCCGCTCGCGTCCACGGCGAACAGCAGCGCGAAGCTCACCTCGGCGAGCGCCCCGGCGAGGACCGACGCGACCGCCATGCCCAGGTTGAACGCCCAGAACTGCAGGTTGAACGCGCGGCTGCGATCGCCGGCCGGGGTCACGTCGACGATGGCCGCCACGAACGCCGGGCCCGGCATCGAGTGCATGACGCCGAGCAGCGCGGCGAGCACGGCGATGAGCGGGATCGGCCGGGCGAAGATCAGGCCGCAGAGCACCACCACGGCGCCGAAGTGCGCGAGCAGCAGGGTCGGGCGGCGGCCCCACCGATCGGCCAGGACGCCTCCCAGCAGTACACCCGCGACGCCCCCGACGCCGTAGGCGCCCACCACCAGGCCCGCCACGGGGATGGTCAGGTGCCGGTCGGCGGTGAGGTAGAGGGAGAGGACCAGCGCGACGAAGCCGCCGATGCGATTGATCAGCATGCCGGTCCAGAGGTACCAGTAGAGCCCCGGGAGCCCGCCGATGGTGGACCGGTACCAGTTGCGCACGAGCGTCAGCTCCAGTTCTGTTAGGACCCCTTACAGTTGGATCTTAATCAGGCCTTCCTCGACCAGGGCGGCGAGGCCGGCGTCGAGGCGGCCGAGCCACGGCGCGGTGTTGCTCGGCAGCCGTCGTTTCCCCGTAATGACTGGCTGGGCCCGGCCTCCTTACACCCGGGACCGTGTGATGTCGAAGGGATTCGGTGCGGGAGGATGGGTTCATGAGCGGTCCGCAGCGAAGCGGAGGGGCCGCTCATCATCGGCACGGTCTGGCTCAGGCGGCCGTAGCGAAGCGGAGGACGAATGAGCGAAGTCGGGACACTGGTGCTCTTGCGGCACGGTGAGAGCGAGTGGAACGCCAAGAACCTGTTCACCGGCTGGGTCGACGTGGACCTCAGCGCCCAGGGAGAGGCCGAGGCCCGTCGGGGCGGCGAGCTGATCCGTGATTCCGGTCTCCTGCCGGATGTGGTGCACACGTCAGTGCTGCGCCGTGCCATCCGCACCAGCGAGATCGCCCTGCACACCGCCGACCGGCACTGGATCCCGGTCCAGCGCAGCTGGCGGCTCAACGAGCGGCACTACGGCGCCCTGCAGGGCAAGAACAAGAAGCAGACGCTGGAGGAGTTCGGCGAGGAGCAGTTCATGCTCTGGCGCCGCTCCTACGACACGCCCCCGCCGCCCATCGCCGACGACGACGAGTTCTCGCAGGCGGGCGACGCGCGCTACGCGGCGCTGCCGCCGGAGCTGCGGCCGAAGACGGAGTGCCTCAAGGACGTCGTGGCGCGGATGCTGCCGTACTGGTACGACCAGATCGTCCCCCAGCTGCTGGGCGGCAAGACGGTGCTGGTCGCGGCGCACGGCAACTCGCTGCGCGCGCTCGTCAAGCACCTCGACGGCATCTCCGACGAGGCGATCGCCAAGCTCAACATCCCGACGGGCATCCCGCTGCGCTACGACCTCGACGCCGAGCTCAAGCCGATCACGGCCGGCGGCACGTATCTGGACCCGGAGGCGGCCAAGGAAGCAGCCGCCGCGGTGGCCAACCAGGGCCGGTAGGTTTTCGCATGACATAAGGGGGCGGGCCGGCGGCCCGCCCCCTTTGTCGCGTCTACTCGCCGCGGGTGTCGAGCGTCTCGCCCGTGACGAGGAACACCACGTGGCGGCCGGCGTTGACGGCGTGGTCGGCGTAACGCTCGTAGAAGCGCCCGAGCAGCGCGGAGTCGACGGCGGCCTCGGTGCCCTCGGTCCAGCCCGGGCCGAACATGATCCCGAACAGGTCGGTGTGCAGCTTGTCCATCGCGTCGTCGTCGCGGTCGAGCTGGCCGGCGGCGACCACGTCGAGGTTGGAGATGGCGCTGGAGATCTTGCCGGCGATCCGGTCCGCGATCCGGCCCATCTGCTCGAACGTCGCCACCAGCGGCTCCGGCACGGCCCGCGCGGGGTGCCGGCGCAGCGCGGTCTTGGCCACATGGTCGGCGAGGTCGCCCATCCGCTCCAGGTCGGCGGCGAGGTGCAGGGCGGTCAGCACGACCCGCAGATCGGAGGCGACCGGGGCCTGGCGGGCGCACAGGTCGTACACCTTGTCCTCGACGAGCCGGTAGAGCGCGTTGACCTCGGCGTCGCGGGCGATGACCTCCTCGGCGTCGGTCTGGTCGGCGTTGAGCAGGGCGTTCGTCGCCCGGCTCATGGCCGAGCGGACGGCGTCAGCCATCCAGACCAGCAGCTTGTTGACCTGCAGAAGATCGGCACGATATTCGTCGCGCATATTGCTCCCATCGTTGTGTACGTCACCGTAGGGCCAGAAGCCGTCCGGTCCGATGAACACTGGCCGCCAGCAGGGTGAACACTGGACCACATGAGCCCGATTCGTGCCTCCGTGCGCGCTGGGCGCACTACGCGGTCTCCTACCATCGGATCGTGGATTGGAAGTTCCGGCAGTCGAAAACCGGGGGCCCGGCGATGACCGACGTCCTCGACGCGCTGCAGGTCGGGGTGCTCGTCCTCGATGAGGGCGACAAGCCCGTGCTCGCCAACGCGGCCGCACGGGAGATGGGCCTCGTCCGGCAGCGGACCGGCAGCGGGGGGGCGTCCACCGAGGAGGCGCACACGATCGTGCGCACGCTCGCCGGCCAGGTCCGGCGCACCGGCATCACCCGCGTCGTCGAGCTCGACCTGCCCCGCCTCACCCACGGTGAGCCGCTCGGGGTCAACGTCCGCGCGGTCGCGCTGGACGAGGGCCGGGTCGCGATCGAGGCGGCCGACGTCACCGAGGCGCACCGGGTCGCCCGCGTCCGGCGCGACTTCGTCGCCAACGTGAGTCACGAGCTCAAGACCCCCGTCGGGGCGCTGCAGCTGCTCGCCGAGGCGCTGCTGGACGCGACCGACAAGGACCCCGCCGCCGCGATCCGGTTCGCCGAGCGGATCAAGCACGAGTCGTCGCGGCTCGGCCGGCTCGTCTCGGAGCTGCTGGAACTCTCCCGGCTGCAGGGCGCGGAGCCGCTGCCCGAGCCGGAGCCGGTCGACGTCGACAAGATCACCGCCGAGGTGCTCGACCGGGCCAAGACCCCGGCCTCGGCGAAGGAGATCGAGCTGCGCTTCCGGGGTGCGCGGGGGCTGACCGTCTACGGCAACGAGAACCAGCTCGTCACCGCCGTGATCAACCTCGTGGAGAACGCGATCGCGTACTCGCCCGAGCAGACGACGGTCACCGTGACCACCAGCGAGGACAACGGCTACGTCGAGATCGCCGTGGCCGACCAGGGCATCGGCATCGAGCCCCGCGACATCGACCGGATCTTCGAGCGGTTCTACCGCGCCGATCGGGCGCGCTCCCGGGCCACCGGCGGCACCGGGCTGGGTCTCGCGATCGTCAAGCACATCTCGACCAACCACGGGGGCCGGGTCACGGTGACCAGCACTGTCGGAGTTGGCTCGACGTTCACGTTGCGGCTGCCTTCGCGTCCGACGGAGGCCGCGTTGACGCTACCGTCGTCAGTTGAGATCGGAGGGGCCCCATGATCGTTACGCAACAGCAACCTCCAACCCGCGGTTCGCAGCGCAGCGCGGTCCCCCGGCAGCTACGAAAGGACAGCACGTTGGCGCGCGTACTCGTGGTCGAGGACGAAGAGTCGATCTCGGACCCGTTGTCGTACATGCTCCGTCGCGAGGGCTTCGAGGTCTCCATCGCGGCGACCGGCACCGAGGCTCTCACCGAGTTCGACCGCACGGGCGCGGACATCGTCCTGCTCGACCTGATGCTTCCCGAGATGTCGGGCACCGAGGTGTGCCGGCAGATGCGGCAGAAGTCCAACGTCCCGATCATCATGATCACGGCGCGGGACAGCGAGATCGACAAGGTGGTCGGCCTGGAGATCGGGGCCGACGACTACGTCACCAAGCCCTACTCGCCCCGCGAGCTGGTCGCCCGCATCCGCGCGGTGCTGCGCCGCCAGGTCGACGCGGTCGGCGAGCTCGCCCCGCCGACGCTCTCGGCCGGCCCGGTCCGCATGGATGTCGACCGGCACGTGGTGACGGTCGCCGGCGATGCCGTACAGCTGCCGCTCAAGGAGTTCGAGCTGCTCGAACTGCTGCTGCGCAACGCGGGCCGGGTGCTCACCCGCGGCCAGCTGATCGACCGCGTCTGGGGCGCGGACTACGTCGGCGACACCAAGACCCTCGACGTGCACGTCAAGCGGCTGCGTTCGAAGATCGAGCCCGAGCCGTCGGCGCCGCGCTACATCGTCACGGTCCGCGGCCTCGGCTACAAGTTCGAGCCGTAAGCCGCTCATCCGGCATTCGCCACCGATTCGCGGTTGCGCCTGCGCTCCTCCATCTCGCGGCGCAGGACGTAACCGCGGATCGCGCGGCCGACGAGCTCGCTGGTCTCATACGTGATGATCACGTCGTAGGTGGCGGTGTCGGGATCCCGGCGGACGAACAGGACGCTGCCGCTCATCGTGAGCGTCTCGTGCTCCAGGAACACCTTCACGTCGACCCGGTCGTCGCGCTCGAAGCGGTCCTCCGGCATCCGGCAGCGCACGCCGCCCTCGGAAAGATCGATGACCCGGCCCTCGTACGTCGAGCCGCCGCGCGTCACCTCGACCGCCTCGCCGCCCCCGCCCCGCACGTAGTTGCGCCGCGTCTGCAGGCGGATCGAGCCGACCGCCTCCAGCGACCAGCGCGGCGGCTGCTCCCGGCTGAGATTCACGAGCCGCACGTCCACGGCCTGCCGCCGGTCGCCCGCCACCCACGCCAGCTCCATGGACGCGCCGACTTCGGGCATCTCGGCCTGATGCAGGCCGAACGGGGCGGCCACGGTCAGGTGTTTGCCGCTGGTGTCCTCGACGCGGGACTGATAGGCCTCGCCGTCCATCAGCACCACGTCGACCAGCGCGTTGATCGCGGGCAGGGTCGTCACGCAGGCACCTTCGGCTCACCCGGGCAAGACTTGAGGACTGTGCCGCACAACATCCCGAACTGCCGTAGCGTCTTGCCCGGTGCGCAGCTTCAACACCGGCCCGGCCGGCATGCTCATGCTGATCGTCGGCCTGCTGCTGGCGGTGAGCTCGGCATACACGGCATTCGCCCGCAACGGCTGGCCGCGCCTGCTGCCCAGCATCCTGATCGGCCTGTCGCTGATGGCGGTGGGCTACTCCCTCGTGGCGCGCGCCCGCCGCTCCCGGTCCAGCTCCGGCTCAGACGGGTCGAATGGGGATGAGCTTTAGGGCCCGCGCGCTCGTGGTGGCCGGGTGCTCGGCGATCAGCCCCTGCTCGGCCCGGGCCGCGCACAACTCGGCCAGGCGCGCGTAGGCCGGCTTGCCGATCAGTGCCGTCAGCTCCGGCTCGTACTCCTGGTAGAGCCGCTTCGCCCCCACGTGCGCCTCCGGTGACGAGGTGCACCACCAGTGCAGGTCGTGGCCGCCCTCGCCCCAGCCCCGCCGGTCGAACTCGCCCAGCGTGGACACGAGCACCTTGGTGCCGTCGGGGCGCTTGCGCCAGTCCTGGTCGCGGCGGACCGGCAGCTGCCAGCAGACGTCGGGCTTGTACTCCAGAGGGTGTACCCCATCGCGCAGCGCCTGCCCGTGCAGCGCGCACCCACCGCCGCCCGGGAAGTCCGGGTCGTTCTGGAACACGCACCCGCCGCCGGGGCGGGTGGCGGTGCGCAGGGCTTTGCTCTCGCCGTCGATCGTGTCGGCTTCCGTGTATCGCTTGAAGCCCCGGCGGTAATACTGCCAGTGCTCGGGCTTGAGCTTCTTCGCCGCGGCGCGCACGCGCTGCTGATCGTCGTCGTCGGTGAAGAAGGCGCCGTGCGAGCAGCAGCCCTCGTCGGCGCGGCCCTCGATGATGCCGTGGCAGCCGTTGCCGTAGACACACGTCCAGTTGGACAGCAGCCACGTCAGGTCGGCGCGGATCA
Source organism: Dactylosporangium sp. CA-233914 (assembly GCF_050942935.1). Classification (NCBI taxonomy): domain Bacteria; kingdom Bacillati; phylum Actinomycetota; class Actinomycetes; order Micromonosporales; family Micromonosporaceae; genus Dactylosporangium; species Dactylosporangium sp. CA-233914. The sequence goes on from NZ_CP192030.1 coordinate 989,221, forward strand.
GGTGGTCCTCGTCGGCCGGGTCGGGGAACTCGAGCCACTCGCGCGGATAGTCGAGATCGACCTCGAGACTGCGCGGGTCGTCCTCGACGTCCTCGAGGTCTACCTCGACGTGGATGTCCATTCGACGAAGCGTACGCCGTTCTGTGGACGTGTTCGAAACTCCACGCCTATACGGTTTGACCATGCGACTTGGCGTGCTCGACGTGGGTTCCAACACCGTCCACCTCCTGCTGGTCGACGCCCACCACGGCGCGCACCCGTGGCCGGCCCACTCCCAGAAGGCCGAGCTGCGCCTGGCCGAGCGCATCAGCAAGGACGGCCAGCTCAGCAAGGCCGGCGCCGACAGCCTCGTCGCCGCCGTCGCCCAGGCCCGCGACGCGGCCGACCGGCTGGCGACCGACGACCTGCTCGCCTTCGCCACCTCCGCGGTCCGCGACGCGAAGAACTCCGCCCGCGTGCTCCAGCGCGTCCGCGAGGAGACCGGCGTCGACCTGCAGGTCCTCTCCGGCGAGGCCGAGGCGATCATGACCTTCCTGGCCGTGCGCCGCTGGTTCGGCTGGTCGGCCGGGCGCCTGCTGATCATGGACATCGGCGGCGGGTCGCTCGAGCTCGCCGCGGGGATCGACGAGGAGCCGGACGTGGCGCTCTCGGTGCCGCTCGGCGTCGGGCGCCTGACCCGCGAGCGACTGCACGGCGACCCGCCGACCGTGACGTCGGTGGAGGCGCTGTGCGAATACGCCGAGGCGGAGGTCGGCCGGGCCGCCACGCGCCTGGTCGCCTCCGGATGGGACCGCCCGGTCGCCACCTCGAAGACGTTCCGCACCCTGGCCCGCCTGGCCGGGGCCGCCCCGTCCAGCGCCGGCCCCCGCGTGCCCCGGCGCCTGACCCGCGTCGGCCTGCACCAGGTCCTGTCCTTCATCCGGCGCATGCCCAGCTCGGCCCTGGCCGAGATTGACGGCGTCAGCCCCGGCCGCGCGCACCAGATCCTGGCCGGCGCTGTGGTGGCCGAGGTGACGATGCGCACGCTGGGCATCGACGAGGTCGAGATCTGCCCCTGGGCCCTGCGTGAAGGGGTGATTCTTCGCCGTTTGGAAGTGTTGGAGTCCAGTTGATCGACAGGAGACGCTACCTGACTCGGGCTAGCCTGGTGGTGTGAGTCGCCAAGTTCCGGTCCTGTTGTCCACCTCGTCCGTCTTCCCCGAGCCGACCGCGGCGGGCTTCGAGATGGCCGCCGCGCTCGGCTACGACGGCGTCGAGGTCATGGTCTGGTCCGACGCGGTGAGCCAGGACGCGGGCGCGCTGGTCGGCCTGTCCCGCCACTACGGCGTAGCGGTCCGCTCCGTGCACGCGCCGTGCCTCATGGTCACCCAGCGTGTGTGGAGCCCCGACCCGTGGGAGCGCCTTCGCCGCGCCGCCGAGCTGGCCGAGACCCTGGGCGCCGACGTGGTGGTCGTCCACCCGCCCTTCGCCTGGCAGCGCGACTACGCCCGGACCTTCCAGTCCGGCCTGCTGCGCCTCGGCCGGCAGCATCCCGGCATCCGCTTCGCCGTGGAGAACATGTTCCCGCTGCGCGGCGTGGGCCGCGAGTTCGTGCCCTACGCCCCCGGCTGGGACCCGACCCTGACCGGCTTCGACGCGTACACGCTGGACCTGTCGCACTGCGCCGCCTCCCGGACGGACGCGATCGCGCTGGCCGACACCATGGCCGGCAACCTGGCCCACGTGCATCTGGGCGACGGCACGGGCAAGGGCCGCGACGAGCACCTGGTCCCGGGCCGGGGCAACATGCCGTGCGCGCAGCTGCTGGCCTCGCTGGAGTCCCGCGGCTTCACCGGCTCCGTGGCGGTCGAGGTGGGCACGCGCAAGGCGGGAAGCCGCTCCGAACGCGAGGCTGACCTGGCCGAGGCGCTACGCTTCGCCCGCCAGCACCTGGCCACCCCGTCCCCGGTCGCCTGACCGTCCCGCCGCCACGGCGAACACAGCCCGGACGAGGACGTTCCCGCTGCCCCGCCAACGCCGTCAGCGGACCGCTGGCTCTTCCGAGTCCGCCTCACCCGCGTCCGGCTTGCTTGCCCCCGCCGGCTTGGGTAATCCGGACTTGTCCGAAATGTCGCCCTGCTCCGTGGAGTCGCTGGACATGCTCGCCAGTGCGCGTCGGCGTTGATCGGCCGTCGGAGCCGGGTTGCGCCTCGGCCCTGCCCACCGCCGGGCGCATGGCTGCTGGCGGCCGGCGTTCACCCCGGCCTGGCCCGGCGCCATTGCGGTGCCCTTGAGTCGAAATCGCGATCCGCGTCCTCATTCCGGATAATCCGACATGCTCCGCATATCGGATTATCCGCCCGACAGGCGAATAATCCGGTTCGGGCGTCATCGGCAGGCCTACGGCCGGTGGCCGCACCGTCGAGTCCGTGATGGCCTGGCGACCAGCGGTGCGAGTGGCCGCGGTCTCGGGGCGCGGGTCGCGGGTCGCGGGTGCGGAGAGCCGGATGGCGCGGTTGTGGCGGTGTGGATGGCCGTGATCTCGGTCTGTCGCCGGTCGGCGCTGGTCGCGGTGCGGGGCGTCGGTTGGGCAGGGTTCCGGCGATGTTTGGTGGCACCTGACCTGCAGGTTTGCGGCCAGCAGCCGTGCGGCCGGGCGGGCGATGGCCTCGCCCCGGCAGTGTGAGTGGCCGTGGTCTTGGGCTGTCGGTGGTCGTCGCTGGTCGTGGTGTGGGGCGTTGATGGCGCGCTTTCGGCGGTGCGGGTGGTCACCGATGCCGACGAGCCTGTGGCCGGGAGCTGCAACCGCCGAGTGCGATGGTCTCGCCTTGGCCGTGGTCTCGGTCTGTCGCCGGTTGGCGCAGGTCGCGGTGCGGGCGTCGGTTGGGCAGGGTTCCGGCGATGTTGGTGGCACCTGGCCTGCAGGTCTGCGGTCAGCAGCCGTGCGGCCGGGCGCGTGATGGCCTCGCCCCAGCGGTGCGAGTGGCCGTGGTCTCGGTCTGTCGCTGGTTGGCGCTGGTCGCGGTGCGGGCGTCGGTTGGGCAGGGTTCCGGCGATGTTGGTGGCACCTGACCTGTAGGTTTGCGGCTAGCAGCCGTGCGGCCGGGCGCGCGATGGCCTCGCCCCAGCAGTGTGAGTGGCCGTGGCCTTGGGCTGTCGGTGGTCGTCGCCGGTCGCGGTGTGGGGCGTCGGATGGCGCGGTTCCGGCGGTGCGGGTGGTCACCGATGCCGACGAGCCTGTGGCCGGGAGCCGCAACCGCCGAGTGCGATGGTCTCGCCCTGGCCGTGGTCTCGGTCTGTCGCCGGTTGGCGCAGGTTGCGGTACGGGCGTCGGATGGGCCCAGTTCCGGTGCCACGAGTGGCCATCTGGCCAGCAGGTCTGCGGCCAATTGCCGGCGGACGCAACCGTCGAGTGCGTGGCGGCCTCGTCTCAGGCGTGTGAGTGGTCGCGGTGCGGGCGTCGGATGGCATGGTTCCGCCGGTGGGAGCCACCACTGCCGACCGGCCTGCGGTCGATCGCCGCGCCCCGGTGGAGCGAGCGGGGGCCGTCTACGGTCACGGCGTTGGGCTGTCGTGGGAGGCGCCTGGGGCCAGATGCGCGCCGGCCCCGGCCGCGGGAGTGGCGCGGGCCGGGGCCGTGCTAAGTCGGTGTCAGATCTTGCGGACGGACTCGGCCTGCGGGCCCTTGGGGCCCTGCTTGATCTCGAACTCGACGCGCTGGTTCTCGTCCAGTGTGCGATAACCGTCCGTCTGGATCGCGGAGAAGTGGACGAAGACGTCGCTGCCGCCGTCGACGCTGATGAAGCCGAAGCCCTTCTCAGCATTGAACCACTTCACGGTTCCCTGGGCCATGGTGCTGTTTCTCCTTCGTAGGGCGTTGTGATCCGGTGACGTACCCGGTGTCGGGGGCCGCCCCCAAAGGCGCAGGGGGCGGCACCGCATCGCCCAACCCCGCGTGTCCGACTTATCGGACGCACGGTAAAGCGAACCACATGACGCAAGATATGCCGAAGTTACCGGCGCCGGAGTGGTTTCCAGTAGTTACGCGGTCACGACCGCCCGATCGGAGTCGTCCACGACCACCCCCGGCGCTGGGGCGCTCGTCTCCGCGGCGCGCTTGCGGGCGCGATGGGCCGCGACATGGGAGCGGGTGGCGCAGCGCTCCGAGCAGAAGCGGCGGCAGCAGTTCGAGGACGTGTCCAGGTAGACGTTGCCGCAGCGCTCGTCGGCGCACACGCCGAAGCGGGTGCTGCCGTGCTCGCACAGCCACACCGCCAGGCCCCAGGCCGCGCCGGCCAGCAGCTCCGAGCTGACCGACGAGCCGCGGCCGGTCACGTGCATGTGCCAGTCGTGGGTGTCGTGGCCGGAGATGCGCGGCTGCATGGGATACGCCTCGAGGAGGGCGTTGAGCTCCGCGACCGCGGCGATGTCCCGGCCCGAGGAGCCGTGCTCGAACACCTCCCGTAGCCGCTTGCGGGCGCGCCGGAAGGCGACCAGGTCGCGCTCCGTCGCCTCGGCGGTCTGCCAACTGTCCTCGCCGAAGAGAGCGACGAGGTCTTGCATGCTTTCGAGCGGCGCGTTGACGATGTCGACGGCGGTCCGCGCATACGCGTCGAAGTCCACCCGACCAAGGTAGTCAAGAAATGCCACACTGGCGACCAGGCGTCACCGGAGGTCTCCGGTTCTGTCTACGCTCGGCTCATGCTCAGATCGGTCATCCTTGCCGCCGCCCGCTCCCACCGGGTCGAGCGGCTCGTTGAAACCGCCCCGGTCAGCCGCAGCATCGTGCGTCGCTTCATCGCCGGGGAGCACGCGGACGACGCGCTACAGCGCACCCGCGAGCTGGCCGCGGACGGTCTCGCCGTCACGATCGACTATCTGGGGGAGGACACCACCAACCCCCACCAGGCCGAGGCGACCCGCGATGAGTACCTCAAGCTCCTCGACGCCCTGCACGCCGCCGAGCTGACCCCGGCGGCCGAGGTGAGCCTCAAGCTCTCCGCGCTCGGCCAGGTCTTCGACGAGAAGATCGCCTACGAGCACGCCCGCGCGATCTGCGCCAAGGCCAGCGAGTCCGGCACGACGGTGACCCTGGACGCGGAGGACCACACCACCACCGACTCGACGCTGGAGGTGCTCGCCCGGCTGCGCGGGGAGTTTCCGACCACCGGGGCGGTGGTGCAGGCCTACCTGCGCCGCACCGAGGCCGACTGCCGCGAGCTCGCCGTCGAGGGCTCCCGGGTCCGGCTGTGCAAGGGTGCCTACAAGGAGCCGGAGTCGGTGGCGTACCAGACCCGCCTCGACGTCGACAAGTCGTACGTGCGCTGCCTCAACGTGCTCATGTCCGGCGGCGGCTACCCGATGATCGCCACCCACGACCCCCGCCTGATCGCCATCGGCGAGGACCGGGCGAAGTGGTTCGAGCGCAGCCCCGACGAGTTCGAGTTCCAGATGCTCTACGGCGTGCGCCCCGACGAGCAGCTGCGCCTCGCCCGGCTGGGCTACACCGTGCGGGTCTATCTTCCCTACGGCACGCAGTCGTACGCGTACATGATGCGCCGCCTCGCCGAGCGCCCCGCCAACGTCGGTTTCCTGGCCAGGGCCCTGCGCTCGCGGGGCTGAGGGCCGCCGGCGCCAACGCCGGACAACCCGGGAGGAAACGGCTTCTCGTCCGTACGGTCGACGCGGCACCTTGACCGGTTCACGTACGGTCCGGCAGTGATGGTTGGGGATGGAGGGCCGCACGCGGACGTCAGGGACGTCACCGTGGGCCACGCCGCCATTCCCCACCAGCGCGGCCCGGCCCGGCACCGCTTCAAGGAAAGCCCCGGAAGACCCGGCAGCGGCACGGTCCTCCGTGCGGTGTTGTTCACCGCTCTCGCCGTCGTGCTCCTCGCCCCGGCCGGCGCGATCGCCTTCGCCGCGGCGCGCTACGAGCGCTCGGCCATCGTCTCCGGCCAGGATCTTTTCGGCGCCGCGGGCCACGACGGGGCCGGGCGGCCGGACGCCCGGTCCGGCCGGCCGGGTGCCCCGGGCGCGACCCAGAACGCCGCACCCGGCACCGTCGACGGACGGATCCGCCAGGCCCTGCAGGACCAGGCGGCCGCCCTGCTCGGCGGCGACGAGGACGGCTTCCTGCGCGCCGTCGACCCGTCGGCGACCGGGCTGCGGGAGAACCTCGCGCGCCGGTTCGGGTCACTGCGTCAGTTGCAGGTCAAGGTCTGGCAGCCGGCCGTGCAGGGGCGGGCCGCGCAGGCGGGCGGCACCGCGACGGCGACCGTGCTCGTGAAGTACTGCTTCGTCGTCGACACCTGTGAACCCCTGACCCTGGAGGCCACCACCAAGTGGAGCGTCGCCGGCAAGTCGGTCACGCTGCTGGAGTTCGGCACCGCCAAGTATCTCGGGCCGCGGCCGTTCGAGGTCAGCGAACTGCGCACCGTGGTCGGGGACCGGGTGGTGATGTCGACGACGGCGAAGTACGCCTCCCGCCTGCCCTCCATGCTCCCCGCCGCGGAGCGGGCCGCCGCGCTCACCGACACCTTCGCCCGCTGGGGTGGCCCGCCCGCGCGCTACGTCGTCTACCTGGCCGGCCCCGACGAGTGGTCGTCGTGGTACGGCCTGCGCCAGGAGGCCTGGGTGGCGGGCTTCGCGCTGCCACTCACCGCGAGCGTGACGGAGATCGTGCTCAACGCGGCGCGGGTGGACACCAAGCAGACCCTCGACGTGCTGCGCCACGAGTTCACGCACGTCGTGACGCTGGCCGGGGTGGAGAAGGCGTACGAGCACACCTGGTGGCTGGTCGAGGGCATCGCGGAGTACGTCCGCGTGAAGGGCAGCGGAAAGCCCTTCGACGGCGTGGGGGACGTGCGCACCTACGTGCGCAGCGGGCACTGGAAGGGCGAGATCGCGCTCGACGACCCGCCCGCGGACTCGAGCACCGCGGACGTGAGCGGCCGCTACGGCGTGGCGTACCTCTCCCTGCAGCGCATCGCCGACCGCTACGGCGAGGACAAGCTGCTCGAGTTCTTCGACTACGCCGCCCGCCAGGGCCTGGCGCTGAGCGACGCGGCCCCGAAGGCGTTCGGCGTGACCTGGGACGACGTCGAGGCCGACTGCGCACGGGCCGTGCGGGGCCACGGCTGAGGCCTCGAGTGCTCGCCGACGCCTCGATGCGGTGATCGCGGCGCGGACGCAGTGATCAAGTATCCGGGAAAGATTCCGACGATCCTGGGGTGCAAGTCACAGGCGTACCGTTACCGTACTGGTAACACGCTGATTGAGTAGCGCTCGATCCGGGGCTGCCGGGCCGGGCGCATAGGCGAGCGCGCTGGTCGGAGGTCGCGATGTCGAGCACGCCACACACCACCGAAGGCCGGTTGGGCGAGGTCAGGTTCCTGACCGTCGCCGAGGTGGCCACCCTGATGCGGGTGTCAAAGATGACCGTGTACCGCCTGGTCCACGCCGGTGATCTCACCGCCGTTCGTGTCGGGCGGTCGTTCCGGGTTCCTGAGCATGCGGTCGACGCGTACCTGCGTGAAGCCTTCCGCGAGACTGCGTAGCCCTTCTTTGGTGCGGCTTGCCGGGGGCGTTTTCCGATCCAGCGGCGGTACGGCTACCCTTGAACGGCTAACCATGTCTTCGGCGTGCCAGCGATGGCACGCGTTCCGCTGTATCGAGGAGATGCTCGTATGGGCTCGGTGGTCAAGAAGCGCCGCAAGCGAATGGCCAAGAAGAAGCACCGCAAGCTGCTGCGCAAGACCCGCGTCCAGCGTCGTCGTCTCGGCAAGTAGCGTTCAGGCTCGTCACCCGGCGGCCGGTCTGCACCCAGGCCGGGTGGCGAAACCGCGCTCCGCTGTGCTCTTTGCTGTGATCGGAGCCGCGTGACCGCGTCGCCCAGCGTCGTCCTGGTGACCGGGGTGAGCCGGTATCTCGGCGCCCATCTGGCCGCCCGGCTCGCCGCCGACCCGCGCATCGACCGCGTCGTCGCCGTCGATGCGACCGCACCCGCCGGCGAGCTGGCCGAGGTGCTGTCGGCCGCCGGCCCCAAGATCGACGTGCAGCAGATCGACCTGCGCACCCCGGGGGTGCTGCGGGTGATGGTCGACGCCCGCGTCGAGGCGGTGGCCCACCTTGCCGTGGCCACGGCGACCGACCAGCACGGCGGCCGCGCGGCGATGAAGGAGCTCAACGTCATCGGCTCCATGCAGCTGCTGGCCGCCTGCCAGCAGGCCCACCGGCTGCGCAAGCTGATCGTGCGCTCCTCCACGGCGGCCTACGGGGCGTCCTTCCGTGACCCGGCGATCTTCACCGAGGACACTGAGCCGCGCGAGGTGCCCCGAGGCGGGTTCGCCAAGGACGTGCTGGACATCGAGGGTTACGTCCGGGGCTTCCGGCGCCGGCGCCCCGACGTGGCCGCGACCGTGCTGCGGTTCGCACCGTTCATCGGCTCCGCGGTTGACACACGGCTGACGAGGTACTTCGCCCAGCCCGTCGTCCCCACGGTCCTCGGCCGCGACCCGCGCCTGCAGTTCCTGCACGTCGACGACGCGTTCGAGGTGCTGACGCGGTCCGTGACCGAGAATCACCCGGGCACGTTCAACGTGGCCGGCGCCGGCACGCTGACGCTCTCGCAGGCCGTCCGCCGCGCGGGCCGCGTCACCATGCCGGTCCTCGAGCCCGGCCTGAACGCCCTGGCCGGCCTCGGCCGCGCCGGGGTGTCCCTGGACCAGCTCGACCTGTTCGTACACGGCCGGGTCGTCGACACCTCGAAGCTGATCCGCGAGTTCGGCATCGCCCCGCGTACCACTGCTGAGGCGTTCGCCGAGTTCGTCCGGAGCCGCCGCGCCAACGAGCTGCTGCGCGCGGATACGATTCGCTCTGTCGAGCAGGCGTTGCTCGACGGCTTCCGCAGGACCCGAGCGGCCCGCGCCGCGTTGGAGAGTGGCGATGACTGACCCGAGTCTCCCCGACGTTTGGGATGATCGGGTCGCCGGCGCGCTGGCCTTTCTCCGCGAGCGCCTGACCGGCGACTACGAGATCGACGGCTTCGGCTTCGACCGGCACCTCACCGACGGCGTGTTCCTGCCCCTGCTACGGCCCCTGTACAAGCAGTGGTTCCGCACCGAGGTCTTCGGCACCGAGCACGTGCCGAAGGAGAGCGCCGCCCTGGTGGTCGCCAACCACTCCGGCACGTTCGCGCTCGACGCCCTGATGCTCTCGGTCGCCGTCCACGACGAGACCGACGCCCGGCGTCACCTGCGCCTGCTCGGCGCCGACCTGGTCTTCCGCATGCCGTTCCTGTCGGAGGTGGCCCGCAAGTCCGGTGCCACGCTGGCCTGCAACCCCGACGCCGAACGCCTCCTGGCCGAGGGCGAGCTCGTCGGGGTGTTCCCGGAGGGCTTCAAGGGCATCGGCAAGCCCTTCGCCGAGCGGTACAAGCTGCAGCGCTTCGGCCGCGGCGGCTTCGTCTCGGCCGCCCTGCGCACCGGCAAGCCGATCATCCCGGTCTCCATCGTCGGCGCCGAGGAGATCTATCCGATGATCGGCAACATCCGCCCGCTGGCCCGCCTGCTGGGCGCACCGTACTTCCCGGTCACCCCCATGTTCCCGTGGCTGGGCCCGCTGGGCATGGTCCCGCTGCCGAGCAAGTGGCTGATCGAGTTCGGCGAGCCGATCCCGACCGAGGACTTCACGGACTCGGCCGACGACCCGATGGTCGTGTTCAACCTGGCCGACCAGGTCCGCGAGACGATCCAGCAGACGCTCTACAAGCTGCTGGACCGCCGCCCGGACGCCTTCTCCGCCTGAGCTTCCCCGGCCTCTCGCCGCGCCTCCGACCGCCCCCGCTCGGTCGGCGCCGTGTCCTTCACGCGTTGTGCCTCCGTCGCGCTGGGTCCGGGCCGGGCCGGCCACCCGCGGTGCCGGCCCCCTCTTTGCTCCGGCCCCAACTCCCGATCTCCCCACCAGGTGCCGACCAACGTCTGTTTCGTAGCTGCCCGCGTGGTGCGTGGCCGTTGCGCAACAGTCCGGCTCGTGCACCTCGTCGTTCCGGCGCGGTCCCGCCGGGGTTGTCGAGGGCACCCACCGGCACTCGACGCTGGTGCTGCGCTGCGGCCGCCGGACACGAACGCCGATGCGGCGCCCTTACGGCCCTGATAGACAAACTTCATCTTAGAGCCACATGGCCGTTAGCCAAGGCCTGCGACACGGCTCTGAAACACGCCTCAGAGCGACCGACGCCCGCCGTGCGCCTGCGGCGCGGCAGGTCCAGGGGTGAGGCGCCCGCCGCGACGAGGCGTGACCTTGACCAACTGCTGGTCTCTCTTATGGCGAAATTTCGGATCTGTCCGTTATGGCGGACTGATCGCTGCTCGGTGACAAGGTGATGCGGCCGGCGCGGTCGCAGGTCGGGCAACAGGTCCGAACCAGTGACCGCCGGCCGCGGGCAGGGCGTGGATTGAAGGTTCAGGTCGTCGGGGAGTTGGGGCCGGCCGGTGGCGGGGTCTGCGCCGGGATACGGCGGCGGCGTTTGCGCATCGCGGCGAACGTCGCCGCGCCGCCGATCAGCACGCCCGTGGCCAGGGCCGCGGGGATCGCGATCTTCGCCGCCTTGCGGCCGGTGCGGAAGTCGCGGATCTCCCAGCCGCGCTTGCGGGCCTCGCGGCGCAGTGACGCGTCCGGGTTGACCGCCACCGCGTAGCCGACGGTCGAGAGCATCGGGGCGTCGTTGATCGAGTCGCTGTACGCGGCGCAGCGTGACAGGTCCAGGCCCTCCGCCAGGGCCAGGGTCGTGATCGCGGAGGCCTTCTCGGGGCCGTGCATGAGGTCGCCGACCAGGCGGCCGGTGTAGACCCCGTCGGAGATCTCGGCCACGGTGCCGATCGCGCCCGTCAGGCCCAGGCGGGCGGCGATGATCCGGCCGAGCTCCACCGGGGCGGCGGTCACCAGCCACACGCGCTGGCCGGCGTCGATGTGCAGCTGCGCCAGGGCCAGGGTGCCGGACCAGATGCGGTCGGCCATGAGCTCGTCGAAGATCTCCTCGCAGAGGCGCTCCATCTCATCGACCTTCCAGCCGGCGATGAACGCGAGCGCGGTGGACTTGGCGCTGGAGACGGTGCCGGCGTGCTCGGAGGCCAGGAGGCGGAAGCGGGCCTGCTGGTAGGCGAAGCGGACCAGGTCGCGGCTGGTGAAGTACTTCCGCTTGGCCAGGCCGCGGGCGAAGTAGTAGATCGACGCGCCCTGCATCATCGTGTTGTCGACGTCGAAGAAGGCGGCTGCGGACGGGTCGGAGCGGATCTCCAGGGCGGCCTCGACCTCGGCGGCGGCCCAGCCCTCCGCGGAGACGACGATGCGACCGCTCGGCCTGCGGCGCCGGAGAGCGGAGGGTCGGATCGGCACTTGCAGTCTCCCCTCGGCGATGAAACGAGCCAACACGACGAAACCATCAAACGCGATGGAGCGCGCCCGCGCGACGGGACGAGCCAACGCGATGAAACCGAGCCAACGGTACCGGGCACCGAACAGCAACAGGGCCCGGTGAAGGTCACCGGGCCCTGGCATGTCGCGAACATGTCGCTGGGTCGAATCAGTGCAGCAGCCAGTCGAGCAGGCCACCCTTTTGCGACTTCGTCGGGGCCGGGGTGGGCTCGCCGACGACCGGGTCGGCCGGCGCCGACTCGGGGGCCGTGGAGTTCACCGCGGCACCGGACGGGCCGGTGGAGGGGGCGTGCGCGTCCTTGCCGGTCTGGCTCGGGTTGTTCGGCGTGGCCGGCTGCTGTTGCTGCGAGCCGGAGTTGCCGCCCTGCTTGTCCGTCGTGCGGCACGCGTTGCTCACCGGCACCGGCCCGAGCGAGTCCGGCGCGGTCACCGCGCTGGAGCCACACTTGAGCAGCGGCCGGAGGGCCTTGGAGCGGCGGTCGATCTCCTCGAGCAGGGTGACCGACTTGCTCGCGCGGGTGCGGGCGTCGCCGGTCGCCGCGGTCTGGAGTTTCTCCGCGGCGCCGCGCTGGTTGGTCACGAAGCCGTCGATCGCGTCCAGGGCCGCGGTGTCCTTGCGGGCGACCGCGGTGGCCGTGAGGAGCCGGACGCCCTCGAGGGTCTCGCTGTCCATGTCGTCGAGCACCGAGGAGAGCCCGGCCGGGTCCTTGACCGCCTGTGCCTCGTCGAGGCGGGTGCGGGCGAATTCGAGGTACAGCTGACCGCGGCTGATGTCCGAACCGGCCAGGGCCAGCTGGGCCTTCTCGGTGGAGCGCTTGACGGAGTAGAGCGCGTCGCCGGGGATGGCGTCCCCGCTCGCGGCCGACATGCCGGACAGAGCCAGGGTGCCGGCGGCGAGGCCGACGACGATGGCCCCGCGGGTGCGGGTCCGGCGACTGACGGCCGGGCGGCTGCCCGCCGGTCGGCGCAGGGACTGCAGGCCCAACCGGCGGGTCGGCTCGGGCTCGGGCGCCTTGGCGGTCGCCCCGATGCCCTCGCGCTCGATCGTGGCCATGAGCGTGGCCCGCAGACCGTCGCGGAACTCCTGCTGCGCCTCCACCCGGACCGGCAGCTCACCGAGCCGCTGGCCGACCGACACCAGGTCGGTGAGGGATTCGTCGAGCGTGGTCCTCGTGTGGTGTCGTCGGGCCCCTGTGGCCTCGTCGAGGAGCTGAGCGAACCGCTCAGCCCGTCGACGGTGGAAGACGGAGCCAATCACCTGAGGCACCCCCCTTCGCTGATCGCGTCACTCAGGCGCGGAAGGGCAGCGGGATGGTGTGCCACCGCGTCCGCCGTGCGCCATGCCGACGGTCGCATCAGGACCAACGGTGCAGGGCGGAGGCTGGTTACGGCGCCCGTGGGGGCACTGTAACCGAAGGTGGCAGCGATCACGGCTGGAATCCGTCGGGCAGCAGCCGGGCGAGCGCGCGTACCGCACGGTACTGCAACGCTTTGATGGCTCCCTCGTTCTTGTTCATGGTCTGCGCGGTCTCCGCGACGGAGAAGCCGTGCAGGAACCGCAGCACGATGCACTCCTGCTGCTCGGGGTTGAGCTGTTTGACGGCCTTGAGCAGGTCAACGTTGGTGATGTGGTCGATCACGGCCGCCTCGGGGCTGCCCTCCGGCCCCCGGTCGGGGCGGTCGGCGTCGAGCACGTCGCCGGTGGTGACCTCCAGCCGGTACCGGCCGGACTTGAAGTGGTCAGCGACAAGGTTGCGGGCGATGGTGACCAGCCAGGCACCGAGGTCGCGACCCTGCCACGTGAAGCTGCCGATGCGCTTGAGCGCGCGCAGGAACGTGTCGGCGGTCAGGTCCTCGGCGAGCTGGCGGTTACCGACCCGGAAGTACACGAAACGGAAGACCGTGTCGAAGTAGCGGTCGTAGAGGAGCCCGAATGCCGCACCGTCGCCCGCCTGGGCCCGCTCGATGAGCGCCCAGACCTCCGAGGCCGGGTCGCCCCGGTCGGGCCGGGTCGGCTGGGGAGCCGGCTGCGGCGGTACGGGCTCGCGCGGACCGGTGTCGGTCAGCGTGTCCGTGCCGCCGCCGCGTACGTCGGTCGGGATCGGCACGGTGTCCTCGCCCAGCAGCCCGGCGCCGGCTCCGGCGCCCGAGGGCTTGCCGTTCAGCCCGGCGTTGGGTCTGGAGTTCGGGCCCGACCGGGCCGGCGCCTCGTTGGTGTGGGGGCGCCCGCGCGTGCGCGGCACGCTGCCTCCTTCACCGCGGATCACCGTGGCGAACATGTCGCGCATCGAGTCGCGCAGCATCGTCAGCCCACCGGCGAGTGCGTGTTCAGCGTCGAACACGTGCTGGTAACCGCTCATGCGTCACAAGCCGCAAGATATGGCTTATTCGGCGCGATCACGGGCACTTCGGCCTCCTCGGGGTGAGGGGTGTCAACTCGCAACAAATGGGGTGAGTCGACTTCGGTGATAATAGGTCCGGCGTCACCCGCGTGTGGGCGGCTCTTGGCGTGAGGGCACATTCATCCCATGGATCTGTGTGCGATCGGCGCACATGTTGTCCGTCACTTCGCCTCGACACGCCGTACGACACACCGCTAAACCGGCGAAATGGGACGTAAACGCCGCGTGGGTGCGGCGGGATCTCACGGTTCTTGCACACGATCGGGTGTTCCTTTACTCAGTCGGCGTGTCGGGCCTCTCACGGTTGATCGCATCGGACCGCCGGCGAGTCCCACATCGAGCCCTCGCCATGTCGCACGCACGATGCCATGGGACCGGGTGATAGGTGACGGGTGATATTTCCGAGACCGCCTCCCCACCCTCGGGTCTCGATGACCCGCCGGGCGCTGTGCAAGACTCGGCGACCGTGCAGGACGTTTCGATTCCGGCCGCCGTCAACTTCGCCGACGTCGTCAGGCGCGCCGCCGCCGCCCGCGGCGCCTGCCCCGCCCTGCGGTCGCACGACGCCGAGCTCACCTGGGCCGAGCTGGACCGGCAGGTGGACGCCGTGGCCGCCGGACTGGGCGCGCTCGGCCTGCCCGCGGACGAGCACGGCCGCCCGCGCGTGGTGATCGCGCTGCCCAACGTGCCCGAGTTCGCCGCCGTCTTTTTCGGGGTGCTGCGCGCCGGGCTGGTCGCGGTGCCGGTCAACCCCGCGTACACCACCCGCGAGCTCGCCCACACGGTCGCCGACTCCGGCGCGGCCGTGATCGTGGCGACCGGCCCGGTGCTCGAGGCGCTCGGGGATTCGGCACCGGCTGTGCGGTACCGGCTCGGAAGTAGCCTCGGCGGATTACTCAGCGGCCCTGCGCCGATCTCACAGGCCCCCGCGGCCGGCGGGAGCGAGGACCTCGCGGTGCTGCTCTACACCTCCGGCACCGCCGGCGCGCCGAAGGGCGCCATGCTGCCGCACCGCGCGCTGCTGGCCAACCATGAGCAGCTCGCCCGCATCGAGCCGGCACCGGTGACCCCCGACGACGTACTGCTGCTGGCGGTGCCGCTCTTCCACGCGTACGGGCTCAACTCCGGCCTCGGCGCGGTCGCGTTCCACGGCGCCTGCGGGGTGCTGGTGGAGCGCTTCGACCCGGCCGACTCGCTGGAGGCGATCGAGCGGCACGGGGTGACCGGCGTGGTCGGCGTGCCGCCGATGTACGTCGCCTGGTCGCTCATGGGGGAGCGGCTGGCCCGGGCCTGGTCCGGGGTGCGCCTGGCGGTGTGCGGCGCCTCCCCGCTGGACCCGGCGGCCGAGCGGCGCTTCGCGGAGGCGACCGGGCACGCGGTACACCAGGGATATGGCCTGACCGAGGCGGCGCCGGTGGTCACCAGCACGCTGGCCGCCCCGGCGATCAAGCCGGGCTCGATCGGCCGGCCGATCCCCGGCGTCGGGCTGCGGCTGGTCGACGCCGGCGGCGAGGACGTGCAGGAGGACGAGGACGACGGCACCCGCGACCCCGGCGAGATCGTGGTCCGCGGCGAGAACCTCTTCCGGGGGTACTGGCCCGGCGCCGCCGACGGCCCGGGCCCGGACGGGTGGTGGGCGACCGGCGACGTCGCCTACGCCGACGAGGACGGCGACCTGTTCATCGTCGACCGCCTCGGGGAGCTCATCCTCGTCAGCGGCTTCAACGTGTATCCGCACGAGGTCGAGAGCGTGCTGGCCGCGCACGGGTCCGTGGTGGAGGCGGCCGCGCTCGGCGTGCCGCATCCCTACACCGGCCAGACCGTCAAGGCCCTGGTCGTGCGGGTCCCCGGCTCCCAGGTCACGGCCGAGGAGCTGATCGCGCACTGCGAGCGTAACCTGGCCCGGTTCAAATGCCCCACCGCCGTCGAGTTCGTGGCGCAGCTGCCGCACTCGGCGACGGGCAAGATCCGTAAGGGTGTACTGCGATGAGGCTCACGCTCTACACGCGCCCCGGCTGCCACCTGTGCGAGGACGCCAAGGCGGTCCTGGCCCGGGTCGAGGCCGCCACCGGTGAGGGCTTCACCGAGGTGGACATCGAGGGCGACGACGAGCTCGAGGAGGAGTACGGCTTCCGCATCCCCGTGCTGCTGCTCGACGGCAGGGAGCACGGTTACTGGCGGGTCGAGGAGGACCGGCTGCTGCGCGATCTGCGGCTATCCTCACCCGGGTGAAGCACCTGGTTTGGGACTGGAACGGGACCCTCCTCGACGACCTCAAGCTCGTCGTCGACGCCACCAACGTCTGCCTGGCCACCGTCGGCGGCCCGGTCATCACCGCCGACGAGCACCGCCGCGACTTCCGCCGGCCGATCCTGGACTACTACGCGCACGTGCTCGAGCGCCCGGTCGACCAGGTCGAGTTCCAGCTGCTCGACGACGCGTTCCACAACGCCTACCGGCAGCGGATGGCCGAGGTGCGGCTGGCCCCGGACGCGCTGGAGGCCATGGCGAAGTGGCCCGGCAGCCAGTCCCTGCTGTCCATGTTCTTCCACGACGAACTGCTGGTCGAGGTCGAGCGGCACGGCCTCACCGCCCGCCTGGTCCGCGTCGACGGCCTGCCGGGCACGGTCGGCGGCCACCGCAAGGCGGAGTTCCTGGAGCGTCACCTGCGGGCGCTGGAGCTCGACCCCGCGGACACGGTGCTGATCGGCGACTCGGTCGACGACGGCGACGCGGCGCGCGCGGTGGGCGCCTCGGCGGTGCTCTACGCGGGCGGCTTCACCGAGACCGCCCTGCTGCGGGCGACCGGGCTGCCGGTCGCCTACTCCCTGCTGGAGGCGATCGACTTAGCTCTGTAGGTAGGCGAGCACCGCCAGCACCCGGCGGTGCTGCTCGTCGTCCGGCGGCAGGTCGAGCTTGGTGAAGATGTTCTTGACGTGCTTCTCGACCGCGCCGTCGGTGACGACGAGCTTGCGGGCGATCGCGGTGTTCGAGCGGCCCTCCGCCATCAGCCCGAGCACCTCGCGCTCGCGCGGGGTGAGGCTGCGCAGCGGGTCGTCGCGCCGGCGGCGGACCAGCAGCTGGCCGACGACCTCGGGGTCCAGGACGGTGGCGCCGCCGGCGACCCGCTGCATCGCGTCGAGGAACTCGGCGACTTCGGAGACGCGGTCCTTCAGCAGATACCCCACCGCGCCCGCCCGGTCCGCCAGCAGGTCGTCGGCGTAGGAGACCTCGACGTACTGCGAGAGCACCAGGATCGGCGTGCGCGGCACCCGGGACCGGGCCTCGACCGCGGCGCGCAGCCCCTCGTCGGTGTGCGAGGGCGGCATGCGCACGTCGACGATGGCGACGTCGGGCCGGTGTTCGACGACCGCCTTGACCAGGCTTGGGCCGTCCCCGACGGCGGCGAGGACCTCGTGACCGCTCTCGCTGAGCAGGCGCACCAGGCCCTCGCGCAGCAGGACCGCATCATCCGCAACGACTACGCGCACCCGCCGATGATAGGGAACGCGCACGGCGCGCGGCTTTCCAGGCGGCGCTTTCCAGGCCGGCGATGCCCTAGGTTATCGGCAGGATCGCCACGAGCTTGGTCCCGGCGTCCAGGGGGCTGGTGACGGTCAGCTCGCCGCCCGCGGCCCGCACGCGGTCCGACAGCCCCGTCAGGCCGTGGCCCTTGGCCAGGCTCGCGCCGCCCACGCCGTCGTCCTCGATCGTGACCAGCATCCCGTACGCCGAGCGCTGCAGCGTCACCTTGCACTCCGACGCGTGGCTGTGCTTGGCCACGTTGGTCAGCGCTTCGGCGACCACGAAGTAGGCGGTCGTCTCGATGTTGGCCGCGAGCCGCCCGACCTCCGGCAGGTCCATGTCGACCGGGACGATCGAGCGGGCGGCCAGGGCGGTCAGCGCCGCGCGCAGCCCCCGGTCCACCAGGATCGGCGGGGCGATGCCGCGCGAGAGGGCCCGCAGCTCCTCCAGGGTCTCCCGGGTCTGGGCGAGCGCCTCGGCGAGCGTGGCGCGGGCCGCTGTCGGGTCGTGGTCGAACTGCAGGTCGGCCCGGCCCAGGTCCATGGCCAGGCGGACCAGGCGCTGCTGCGGGCCGTCGTGGATGTCGCGCTCCAGCCGGCGCAGGGCGCTCGCCTCGGCCGAGACCGCGGCGGTGGTCTGCGCACGGGCCCGGTCCCGGCTGCGCTCGGCCTCGGCGACCCGCTCGCGCAGCTCGCTGACGCCGCTGAGCAGGGCCCGGGCGAACAGCGCCTCCAGCAGGGCGACGCCGCGCACGACCGGGATCAGGGTGAGGGCGAAGACGGCGCCGATGCCGGTGTGGAGCAGCACGCGCAGCTCGGTGCCGCTGCCGAGGCCGAGCAGCTCCGGAAGGTCCTGGTTGTCCGGCGGGCGGGGGATCGACCAGTCCCACAGCACGGTGGTCAGCCCGCCCAGCGCCCCGGCCCACCAGGTCACCACGAACACGAAGGCGATCGTGCTGGGGATGAGCCGGAACACGCCGTGGACCAGGTCCAGCCACGACTGGCCGTCGGTGAGCGGGACGAACGTGCGCCGCCAGAAGCCGGCACCGGGCTCGGCGCGCTTGTAGTACGGGTGCGGCAGGTGCGTGCGCAGCACCGGGCCGATCCGGGCGCGCTCCAGCGTCGCGAAGCCGCGGGCCTGGAAGACCGTCGCGAACAGGAGCGGGAAGCCGACCACGAGCACCGCGAGGCCCAAGCCGACCGAGAAGCCGGTGATGCACAGCACCAGCGTGATGACGGCGAGGGGGAACCCCAGCAGCACGTACTGCGTGTCGATGCCCAGCTGGCGGAAGATGCGGGAGACACGGCCCGGGCCGAGCGGGGTGATGGTCGTGGTCATGTCATTGACGCTAGGCATCGCGACCTCCGCCTCCCATCCCGCCGTCCAGCCACTTGATGGTAGGGGCAGCCCTACTGGGAATACGTGTAGGCTCACTACGTAATACGTGGAACGCGCTGATGGCTGGCGTGTCGGGTGCGGCAAATGTCGGTATTGCGATGATACTGGCCACAGCGCCCGCCCGCGGCCGGCCGCGTCGGAGAAGGGGGGCACCAGGTGCCGCGGGGGCTTTTCTCGCGTGCGCGACCTGTGCGGGCGGGCGCTGACCTCTACGTGGTGGACGCGGAGTCTTCAAGATCGCGATTTGTGCACGGCTTCACAAGCGCCTACTCTGGTGCAACGACGAACACCGCTAGCACGGGCTGTGACCGCCTGATCCGGGCCGATATCGCGAAGCCGCACCGGGCCGGACTCGGCGCCAACCTCTGCCAGTGGCCTCGTAAACCGTCGTCGTCTCGGAGACTCATGAGCCAGCAGCGCACCGGCCCAACGGACGGACCGGACTTTCCGGACCTGCCGGAGGCGACCGTCGCCAGGCTTCCGGAGTATCTACGCGCCCTGCACCACCTCGCTGAGGAAGGGCACGACACGATCTCCTCGGAGGGTCTGGCCGCGGCCGCGGGCGTCAACTCCGCCAAGCTCCGCAAGGACCTGTCCCATCTGGGCCGCACCGGCACCCGGGGCGTCGGCTACGACGTCTCGCTGCTGATCGACCAGATCGAGCAAGTGCTCGGCCTCACCCACCGGCGGGCCGTGGCGCTCGTCGGCGTGGGTAATCTCGGTCACGCCCTCGCGGGCTACGCGGGCTTCGGCAACCGCGGCTTCCGCATCGCCGCGCTCTTCGACGCCGACCTCGCTCGCATCGGCGAGCAGATCAGCGGCCTGGCCGTGCGGCACATCGACGATCTGCCCGAGGTCGTCAAGCAGGAGTCGATCTCGATCGCGGTGATCGCCACGCCCGCCCACGCGGCGCAGCACGTGGCCGACCGGCTCGTGGCCGCCGGCGTGACGAGTGTCCTCAACTTCGCACCCTGCGTCTTGAACGTCCCCGACGGCGTCGACGTGCGTAAGGTCGATCTGGCCATCGAGTTGCAGATCCTGTCCTTCCACGAGCACCGCAAGTCGGCCCTCACAGCTCTGCCGGCGGTGCAGAATCCGGGACTCGTCGGTCAGGACCTACAACGGGCCAACCGGCTCGGCGGGGAGGCGGTCGGGTCGTGAGCGGTTCGAAGCGGAGCGTAGAGGCCGCGAACCAGAAGCTCAGCTCTACCTCATGGCGGCACCGCAGCGAAGCGGAGGTGTCGTCGTGAGCGGAAACGTAAACCTGCTGGTCGTGGGTCTTTCACACCGCACCGCCGGGGTTCCGCTGCTGGAGCGGGTCACGCTGGGCGGCGGCGAGATGCCGGACGTGCTCGCCGAGCTGGTCGGCCTGGACTACGTCGACGAGGCCGTGGTGCTGTCCACCTGCAACCGGGTGGAGGTCTACGCCGCCGTCACCGCGTTCCACGGCGGCCTCGCCGACGTCGGCGGGCTGCTCGCCGCCCGGGCCGGTCTGCCCATGGGCGAGCTGGCCCCGCAGCTCTACGTGCACTACGAGGCCGACGCGGTCCGCCACGCCTTCCGCGTCGCCGCCGGCCTCGACTCGATGGTCGTCGGCGAGTCGCAGATCCTCGGCCAGCTGCGCGATGCCTACGGCGTCGCCGGTGACCAGGGCACCGCCGGTCGCCTCCTGCACGAGCTGCTGCAGCAGGCCCTGCGGGTCGGCAAGCGGGTGCACGCCGAGACCGAGATCGACCGCGCCGGCCAGAGCGTGGTCAGCGCCGCCCTCGCCTACGGGCAGGGCGCCACCGCGCCGGTCGAGGGGCGCCCCGCGCTCGTCATCGGGGCCGGTGCCATGGGCGCGCTGTCCCTGGCGACCCTGCGCCGCGTCGGCGCCGGGCCGCTCTACGTCACCAACCGCAGCCACGCCCGGGCCGAACGCCTGGCCGAGCTGCACGGCGCCGAGGCCGTCCCCTTCGCCGAGCTGCCGTCCCTGCTCGAGCGCGTCGACGTGGTCGTGAGCGCGACCGCGTCGCCGGAGCCGGTGCTCGACGCGCCGCTGCTCGCGGGCGCCGGCCACGACCTTCTGGTGCTCGACCTGGCGCTGCCGCGGGACGTGGCGCCCGCCGTGCGCGACCTGCCCAGCGTCACGCTCGTCGACATCGAGCTGCTGTCGGAGTCGCTGTCCACCACCGCCGAGGCGGAGGAGCGGGCCGGCGAGGACATCGTCGCCGCCGAGGTCGAGGCGTTCCTGACCTGGCTGCGCGGCGCCGACGTGGCCCCGACGGTGGCCGCGCTGCGGGCCCGGGCCGACGAGGTCGTCGAGGCCGAGCTGCGCCGGCTCGCCCAGCGCTGCCCGGAGCTCGGCGACGACACGCGGGCCGAGGTCTCCCACACCATTCACCGGATCGTCCAGCGTCTGCTGCACCAGCCGACCGTTCGCGTGCGGCAACTGGCGGCCTCTCCGGGTGGCGAGGCTTATGCTCAGGCGCTGCGTGAGCTGTTCGACCTGCAGGTCCCCACCACCGACATCAACCCGGCCGCGGCAGGAGAGGTGCACCCGTGACGCTTCGGCTCGGAACCCGGGGCAGCGCCCTGGCGATGGCGCAATCGACGACCGTCGCCGACGCCGTGCGTGAGCGCACCGGCCGCGACGTGGACCTCGTCGAGATCGTCACGCCCGGCGACCGCTCCAGCGCGCCGATCCAGCAGCTCGGCGTGGGCGTGTTCGTCTCCGCCCTTCGCGACGCGCTGCTGAACAAGGAGATCGACTTCGCCGTCCACTCCTACAAGGACCTGCCGACCGGGCCCGCCGAAGGCCTCGTCGTGGCCGCGGTGCCCAGCCGCGAGGACCCGCGCGACGCGCTGGTCGCCCGGGGCGGGCTCACGCTCAACGAGCTGCCCGACGACGCGAAGATCGGCACCGGGGCGCTGCGGCGCATCGCGCAGATCAACGCGCTGGGGCGACGCCTGACCGCGGTACCGTTGAGAGGGAATGTCGACACGCGTCTGCGCAAGCTGGCCGAGGGCGAGTTCGACGCGATCGTGCTCGCGCACGCCGGGCTGTCGCGGCTCGGGCGCGGAGCCGAGGCGACCGAGGTGCTCGATCCGCTGCTGATGCTGCCCGCCCCCGCTCAGGGCGCGCTCGCGGTCGAGTGCCGTGAGGACGATGCCGAGCTGCGCGAGGTTCTCGCAGCGCTCGACGACGAATACACCCGCGCGGCGGTCACCGCCGAGCGGGCGCTGTTGGCCGAGCTCGAGGCGGGTTGCTCCGCCCCGATCGCGGCACTGGCCGAGGTCGCCGAGGGCGACGAGGGGCCAGAGATCTATCTGCGCGGTGCGGTGTTCAGCCCGGACGGCGGCTTCGCCCTCCGGCTCTCGCGCACCGGAACGCTCGCCGACGCCGCGGAGGTGGGCCGAGCCCTGGCCCGCGACCTACGCGAAGAAGGCGCCGACAACGCACTGGGAGTGCAGCATGACCCGCACCCGTAAGGGCACCGGCCGGATCGCCTTCGTCGGGGCCGGCCCCGGCGACCCCGGCCTGTTGACGCGCCGCGCCCATGAGGCGCTGGTGACCGCCGACCACGTCGTCCACGACCGCAATGTTCCCGAGCCGCTGCTCGTCGCGATCCGCGCCGAGGCCGACCCCGAGTGCCAGTTCAGCCCGGCCGAGGGCGCCCCTGGCGACGTCGCCAAGGTGCTGCTGTCCGCGGCCCGCTCCGGCCTGCGCGCCGTCCACCTCGTCGGCGGCGACCCGCTGGCCCACGAGACGGTGCTCAAGGAGGTGCAGGCCGTCGCCCGCACCGCGGTGCCGTTCGAGGTCGTGCCCGGCATCGGCCAGGCCGCCGGCGTGGCCACCTACGCGGGCGTGCCGCTGCCCGGCGTACGCGTGACCGCCGACGTCGACGACGTGCAGTCCGTCGACTTCGAGTCCATCACCGCCGCCGTGGCCCGCGGCTCCTCCGCGCTCGCCGTCGACGCGGGCGACCTCGCCGCCGTCCGCGACGGGCTGCTGGCCGCCGGGGTCGACCCGGCCACGCCGGTCTCGATCACCGGGGACGGCACGGGCGAGACGCAGTACAGCTCGGCCTCCAGCGTCGACAGCATGGTCGCCGCCGCGCTCGGCTTCGCCGGCCGCGTGGTGCTCTGCCTGGGCGCGGGCGTGGCCCAGCGCGAGAAGCTCGGCTGGTGGGAGAACCGCCCGCTCTACGGCTGGAAGGTCCTCGTCCCGCGCACGAAGGAGCAGGCCGGCGCGATGAGCGAGCGCCTGCGGGCCTACGGCGCGATCCCGTGCGAGGTGCCGACGATCGCCGTCGAGCCCCCGCGGACCCCGGCGCAGATGGAGCGGGCGATCAAGGGCCTGGTCGACGGTCGCTACGCCTGGACCGTCTTCACCTCCGTCAACGCCGTGCGCGCGGTGTGGGAGAAGTTCGCCGAGCACGGCCTGGACGCCCGCCACTTCGGCGGCGTCAAGGTCGCCTGCATCGGCGAGGCCACCGCCGAGGCGGTGCGCGGCTTCGGCATCGTGCCCGAGCTGGTGCCGGCCGGCGAGCAGTCCTCCGAGGGCCTGCTGGCCGAATTCTCCCCGCACGACGAGGTGCTCGACCCGGTCGGGCGGGTGCTGCTGCCCCGCGCCGACATCGCCACCGAGACGCTCGCCGCCGGGCTCACCGAGCTCGGGTGGGAGGTCGACGACGTCACGGCGTACCGCACGGTCCGCGCCGCGCCGCCGCCGGCCGACATCCGCGACGCGATCAAGTCCGGCGGCTTCGACGCGGTGCTGTTCACGTCGTCGTCCACCGTGCGCAACCTGGTCGGCATCGCCGGCAAGCCGCACGCCCGCACGGTCGTCGCGGTGATCGGGCCGAAGACGGCGGACACCGCCGTCGAGTTCGGCCTGCGCGTCGACGTGCAGCCGCCGCACGCCTCCGTCTCCGACCTGGTCGAGGCCCTGGCGGGCTACGCTGTGGAGCTGCGCGAGAAGCTCGCCGCGATGCCCGCGAAGCAGCGCCGCGGCTCCAAGGTGCAGGGCCCCACCGCCCTGAGGTTCCGTTAGTAGGGGGTCACTCCCGATGGGTTTTCCCGAGGTCCGGCCGCGCCGGCTGCGTCGCACCCCCGCGATGCGCCGGCTCGTGGCGGAGACGCACGTGCAGCCGTCCAACCTGATCCTGCCCATGTTCGTGAAGGAGGGGCTGACCGAGCCGCGGCCGATCAGCTCCCTGCCCGGTGTGGTGCAGCACTCTCGCGAATCGCTGCGCAAGGCCGCGGCCGAGGCGGTCGCCGAGGGCGTCGGCGGCCTGATGCTCTTCGGTGTGCCCGAGACCCGCGACGAGACCGGCTCCGGGGGCATCGACCCCGACGGGATCCTCAACGTCGCCATCCGTGACGTGATCTCCGAGGTCGGCGACACGATCGTGGTCATGGGCGACCTGTGCCTGGACGAGTTCACCTCGCACGGGCACTGCGGCGTGCTCGCCGCGGACGGCTCGGTCGACAACGACGCGACGCTGCGGCAGTACGAGCTGATGGCCCTCGCCCAGGCCGAGGCCGGCGCCCACGTGCTGGGCCCGTCCGGGATGATGGACGGCCAGGTCGGCGTCGTGCGCAGCGCGCTGGACCGGGCCGGCTACACCGACGTGGCGCTGCTGGCCTACGCGGTCAAGTACGCCAGCGCCTTCTACGGCCCGTTCCGCGAGGCGGTCGAGTCCGAGCTCGACGGCGACCGCAAGACCTACCAGCAGGACCCCGCGAACCTGCGCGAGGCCCTGCGCGAGGTCGCCCTCGACGTCGAGGAGGGCGCGGACATGGTCATGGTCAAGCCCGCGCTGCCGTACCTCGACGTGCTCACCCGCGTCGCCGAGATGGTCGACGTGCCGGTGGCGGCCTACCAGGTCTCCGGGGAGTACGCGATGGTCGAGGCGGCCGTGGCCAACGGCTGGCTGGACCGGGAGCGGGTCATCCTGGAGACGCTCACCTCGATTCGCCGGGCCGGCGCTCAGCTGATCCTGACCTACTGGGCGAGCGACGCGGCTCGCCTGCTGCGCCGCCTGTAATCCGCTCATCCGGTCCGGCCGTCGAAAGAGGGCCGGACCGGAGTCTGTCCGCCCAGCCGCGGCGCGCCGAACTCCCGCCGGCGTGCAGTCGCCTGCTGATGCGCCCGTGAGACGGCTCGACCGTGCGAGATCGCCATAATCCTGCGTGCGGACTGACGCCCGGACGACGTGGCCGTGCGGGCCGTCGTCAGTCGAGTCGCACAATTCGGGCATTTTGGGCGTGTCGCGGCGATTTCCCCGCCACCTTCGCCGCAGAATTGTTCGTGCAGGTCATGGGCCTGGTTACGGCATCGGGAAGGTGATTTCCGGGCCCCGGCCGACTGTCAGGAAAACGACAGTTGCCCGATTGGGTGCGTTCCGCCCTCGTTGCCCCCTTCGTGAGATGGCTCGTCACCGGAGGCGCCGGATACATCGGCGCGCACGTCGTCACCGCCCTCAGTGAGTCGGGCATCGAGAGCGTCGTCGTCGACGACCTGTCCACCGGGCGCGCCGCGCGGGTGCCGTTCGGAGTGCCGCTGGTGCGGGCCGACGTGCGCGACGCGGCGGCCGTGCGGGAGGTCTTCCGCCGCCACCGGCCCGGCGGGGTCATCCACCTCGCCGCGCGCAAGGACGTCGCCGAGTCGACCGCGCACCCCCTGCGGTACTACCAGGACAACCTCGACGGCCTGCGCTGCGTGCTCGCGGCCGTCGCCGCGAGCGGAACCCGCCGGGTGCTGTTCTCCTCCAGCGCCGCCGTCTACGGCACGCCCCGCCGCTCGCCGGTGCGCGAGGAGGACCCGGCGGAGCCCGCGAACGCGTACGGCCGGACCAAGCTCATCGGCGAGTGGATGCTGCGCGACGCCGCGGCCGGTGCCGGGTTTCGCTGGGGCGCGCTGCGATACTTCAACGTCGCCGGCGCCGCCGCACCCCAGCTGCGCGACGAGGGCGGCACCAACCTCGTCCCGCGCTTGCTGCGCGCGGCCGCGCTGGGCATCCCGGCCACCGTCTACGGCACCGACTACCCGACCCCGGACGGCACCGCGGTCCGCGACTACGTGCACGTCGCCGACATCGCCGACGCGCACGTGCGCGCCGCGCTCGCCCTGGCCGAGGGGGAGCTGCACGACGAGGTGCTCAACGTCGGCCGCGGTGAGGGCGCCTCGGTGCTGCAGATGATCGCCGCCGTCGCCCGCGCGACCGGCCGCCCGCTGCTCTTCGACGCCGCCCCGCGCCGGCCCGGCGACCCCGCGTCCGTCGTCGCGAGCCCCGTCCGCATCCGATCCCGCCTCGGCTGGCAGGCCCGCCACGGCCTGCAGTCGATCGTCACCAGCTCGATCGCCGAAGTCGCCAAAGCCGCCTGATTCCTTCCCGCCCGACCCCCTTGAAGGAGCACAGCACTTTGAAGTCCCGGATCGTCGCCGGCGCCCTGGCCCTGCTGGGCCTGGCCGGCATCGCCCTCGCCCAGCCCGCGCTCGCCGCGACCGGCACCGAGCAGCGCATCGACCTGCGGGTGCTCGTACTCGACGACGGCAGCACCGGCATCGACACGCTCCGCGCCCAGCTCGACCGCGAGGGCGTGCCCTACGACACCCTCGGCCTGGCCGCCGCCGGCCGCCCGGCGATCACCCCGGCCTACCTCGCCGACACCGTGGGCGGCGTGCGCCGGGCCAAGTACCAGGGCGTCATCGTGCCCAACGAGGGCTCGGTCACCGGCGCCGAGGCCGCGGCGCTGGCCGGCTTCGAGCGGGAGTTCAAGATCCGCCAGATCGACGCGTACACGTTCGCCGGCGCCGGCGTCGGGCTCACCAACGCCTGGAGCGGCGTCCTGGACGGCACCACGATGCAGGTGACCGCCGCCGGTAAGGCGAACGGGTTCGGCTACCTCAAGGGCGCCGTGCCGATCGACGACCGTGACCCGGCCACGTCGGAGTCCTACGGCTATCTCGGCACCGCCGCCGCCCCGGCCGGGGCCACCTTCACCCCGCTGGTGACCGGCGCCCGGCCCGGCGGCGGCACGACCGGCTCGCTGATGGGCGTCTACGCCCACGACGGCCGCGAGGAACTGGTGGTGACGCTCGCGGCGAACCGGTACCAGACCCACGCCATGGAGCTCGGGCACGGCCTGATCACCTGGCTCACCCGCGGCGTGCACCTGGGCTACACGCGCAACTCCTTCAGCGTCCACATCGACGACGTCCTGCTGCCCGACGACCGCTGGGACACCGTGCACAACTGCACCGTCGGCGACGACTGCAACCCGCGGCGGGACCCGACGATCCAGCCGTACAACACGCCGATCCGGATGACGAAGGACGACGTGCACGCGCTCGTCGCGTGGCAGAAGGCGCGCGGGGTCAAGCTCGACGTCGTCTTCAACGGCGGCGGCAGTGCCGAGGCCGGCGCGGGCGACCCGCTGACCGCGGCGGTCGTGGCGAACAAGGGGCAGTTCCGCTTCATCAACCACACGTACGAGCACCCGTACCTCGGCTGCGTCCAGGACTTCACGGTCATCCCGTGGAAGTGCGCCCCGAACGCCTCGGGCCAGACGCAGTGGGTCTCGCAGGCCGACATCTCCGCGCAGATCAAGAACAACGTCGACTGGGCGAGGTCGAAGGGCATCACCATCGACGCGAGCGAGCTGGTCACCGGCGAGCACTCGGGCCTCAAGGCGCTGCCGCAGATGCCGGCCGACAACCCGAACCTGGCGCCGGCGCTGAACGCCAACGGGATCAAGTACGTCGCCTCGGACGCCTCGCGCGAGCAGACCGCGCGGGCCGCCGGCAACGCCACCACGGTGCCCCGGTTCCCGATGAACATCTACTACAACGTCGCCACCGTCGCCGAGGAGATCGACGAGTATAACTGGCTATACACCAGCCGGGCGAACGGCGGCAGCGGCATCTGCGAGAACAACCCGCTCTCCGCCTGCATCGCGCCCCTGGGCTCCAACGGGTTCGCCAAGTACATCGTGCCGATGGAGACCCGCATCGCCTACGACCACGTCGTCTCGGCGAACCCCGCCCCGCACTACGCGCACCAGTCCAACCTCGCCGAGGACCGCATCCTGTACCCGGTCCTGGACGGCGTGCTCGAGCGCTACCGCAACACCTTCACGACCGCCACGCCCGTGCTGAACCCGAGGTTCGCCGAGACCGCGCTGCAGAACAAGCGCCAGGCGGCCTGGAGCGCGGCGTCGAAGAGCCGCTCGGTGGAGGCGTACCTGCTCGGCGGGAAGGTCACCGTCACCAACAAGGGCGCCGCCGTGGACGTACCGCTGACGATGCCCAACGGCACCAAGCTCGTCACCGCGTCCCTGCTCGGCCTCGAGGTCGGCGGCGGCGCGTTCGGCGAGGCCTACGGCGGCGAGCGCTCCGCGTGGCGCTCCGTCGCCAAGGGCGGCCAGCAGCAGCTGCGCGTCGCGGGCTGAGCAGGCCCGCCGTGCGCGTCGTCCTCGTCAACGAAGGCACCTACCCCTACGCCACCGGCGGCGTGAGCACCTGGTGCGACCAGCTGGTGCGCGGACTGTCCGAAGTGGAGTGGGACCTGGTCGCCATCGTCGGCACCGAGCCCGACCGGCCCGCGATCCCGCTGCCCGGCAACGTCCGGTCGCTGCGCGCGGTGCCGGTCTGGGGCCCGGCCCGCCCGGCCCGCGCCCGTGCCGAGCGCGCGGCGGGCCTGCTGTGCCGCGGCATGCTCGGCGACTCGCCGGCGGACCTGGTCCTCTTCGGCGAGGGTCTGCGGGCCCTCGCCGACATCGCGGTCGGCCGGACCCGCTTCGGCCGGCGTGCCGGCCGGCACCCGCTGGCGGGCGCCGGCCTGGCCGACATCCTGCTGGACGCCTGGGCGCGGGCCGCAGGCGACGGGATCCGCCTGCCGCGGCTCACCCTGCGGGATGCTGACGAGGCGGCGGTACTGCTGGAGCACGCCCTTCGCCCGCTCACCGCCCCGCTGCCGCAGGACGCCGACCTGGTGCACGCCAACGCCAACGGCCTCTCCTCGATGGTCGCCCTGGCCGCGAAGTGGCGCCTGGGCGTGCCGTTCCTCATGACGGAGCACGGGGTGTACCTGCGCGAGCGCTACCTCGCCGCCGGCGTCCAGTCCCCGGGCGTCAAGACGGCCCTGCTGCGCTTCCACCGCGCCCTGGCCCGCCTGTCCTACTGGGAGGCGGACCTGGTCACCCCGGTCAGCGGCTTCAACGCCCGCTGGGCGGTGCGCCACGGCGCCGACCCGGCCAAGCTGATCGTCATCGGCAACGGCGTGGACCCCGAGCGCTTCCCGCCGCTGACCGAGGAGCCCGGCGAGCCCGTCATCTCGTGGGTCGGGCGCATCGACCCGCTCAAGGACCTCGAGACGCTGATCCGCGCCCTGGCCATCATGCGCGAGTCGATCCCCGACGCCCGCCTGCACCTGGCCGGGCCGGTCCCCGAGGGCAACGAGTCCTACGCCGCCGACTGCCGCGCCGTGGCCGCCACGCTCGGCCTGACCGACGCCGTCACGTGGGCCGGGCCGTGCGCCTCCAGCCGGGAGGCGTTCGCCGTCGGGCAGGTCGCGGCCCTGTCGAGCATCTCGGAGGGCATGCCGTACACCGTCCTGGAGGCCATGATGTGCGGCCGGCCGACGGTGAGCACCGACGTCGGCGGCGTCGCCGAGGCCGTCGGCAACGCGGGCCTGGTGGTGCCGCCGCGCGACCCGGCCGCGTTCGCCGCCGCGTGCGTGGCCTTCCTCTCCTCCGCCCAGTTCCGGGCGACGATCGGCCACAGCGGACGGCGGCGGGCGCTGGCGGAGTACACATTGGACCGTTGCGTGTCCGCGTACCGAGCCCGCTACCGCTCCCTCGCCGGCTCCCCGGCGACCCTGGTGCCGGCATGAGCGGTGATTCGCTCGTCGTCGTTCCCGCCCAGCGGCGGGCGCGGCCGAGCGAGCTGGACCGGCCGGAGCCGCTGCGCTACGTCGGCCGCGTGGCCACCGACCCCGTCGCCGCGCTCGCCGACAGGATGCGCGAGGACTGCCTCGGCGCCGTCGACATCGACGAGATCGCGGCCATCCTCGAGGCGAACGGCATCAACGACCGGGTCGCCGACCGCGAGTACGGCGCCCCGTCGGTCTTCGCCCTCGCCGGCCGGGTCGTCGCCCGTACCCTCGACCGCGCCGACACCCAGCAGATCAGGCCGGTCCCGCCGGAGGGCCCGGGCACGGCCAAGGTCGTCGCCGACACCTTGATGCGCGCGCTCATCTACCTGACGCCGCTGGCGATCGGCGTCGGCGCGGCGTCCGAGGTGGACGGTGTGCCGCGCATCGCCACCACGGGCACGCTCCTGCTGGGCTGGGGCGGCGGCCAGGCGCTGTCGTACCTGGGCTACCGGGCCCTGTCCGAGCGCGGCCGCACCGCCGCCGCCCGGCTGCTCGGCACCGGCTTCCTGGCGCTCGCGGCGCTGTGGAGCCTGGCGCTGATCGGCACGGGGGAGCGGGCCTACGTCGTGGCCGCCGTCCAGCTCGCGCTGTTCGCCGTCGCCGCGGTCACCCTCGTGACCAACCGGGAGCGGGCCGTCATCGGGGCCGTCGCACCGTGCTGGCTGGCGACGGCAGGGCTACGGTACGGCCTCAGCGTCGTTGTGCTCCTGGGCTGCGTCGCCGTGCTCGTCGCGGTGGCGTATCGGCCGGTGCTGGGCGAACGCCAGGCGCGCCGGCCGACCCGGCGGCGGTGGCGGTCGTGGCGGCACGACATGGGCTGTGCGGCGCTGTACGGCCTCGTCGGCGCGGGCCAGGCCGCCCTGCTGCGCAGCGTCGCGCTCGACGGCATCGCCCCGCACCGGGTGCCCGTCGAGGCGGTGCCGCTGCTGCTCGGGGTACCGCTGATGGAGCTGACCCTCGTGTGGCACCAGCGCCGGATCGCCGCCGCCCGGGCGGACCTCGCCGACCGCTTCGCGTTCGACCGCCGGCTCGGGCGGATCAGCGCCGGTACGGTCGCGGTGCTCGCCGTGCCCGTGCTCGCCGGCGCCGCGATCGCGGGGGCGGTCTGGTTCGGGCTGCTGCGCACCGGGCAGTCCTTCGCCGCGGCGGTGCTGCTCATGGGCGTCTACGCGCTGTGCCTGGTGCTCGCCTCGCACGGCCGCGCCGGCACCGCCGCGATCGTCGTGTGGTGGCCGACCCTGCTTGTCGCGGGCGTCGGGCACTGGGCGCCCGCCCTGGTGCACGTGGCGCCCACCTTCGCCGAAACCCTCGCCGTCGCGACCCTGCTCGGTGCCGGACTGCCCGGCCTCGCCGTCGCGGCGCTCATCCTGCGCGATCCGGAGAGTTACCGAGAATGATGCTGCTTCCGCTGTACGTCCACCCGCTGACCGACCCCGAGGCGTGGGACGCCCTGCCCCGCGGGGGCGCCTGCTGGACGATCGTCAACGTCCACAACGGACCCGGCGCGGGCCGCGACGAGACCTACGCCGCCGCGACCGCGCGCCTGCACGAGGCCGGCGTGCGGATGCTCGGGTACGTCGACCTCGGCTACGGCCGGCGCGCCAACGGCGAGGTGTGGTGCGACATCGTGGGCTGGTCGCGTTACCCGGTCGGCGGGATCTTCTTCGACCAGGTCCCCGCCGACGCCGCCGGGCTCGCCTACGTCACCCAGGTCGTGCGGGCCGTGCGCGGCTCGGTCGTGCTCAACCCCGGCACCCGCTGCCTGCCCGGGTACGCGGCCCTGGCCGACGTGGTGTGCACGTTCGAGGGGCCCTGGGAGTCCTACGCCGCGCTGCCGTTCACCGGCCGGGACTGGCCCAACGCCGCGCACCTCGTCTACGGCGTGCCCGCGGCGCGGCTGGGCGAGGCGAGCGCGCTGCTGCTCTCCCGCGCCGGCCACGGCCTGGTGACGGACCTGGCGGCGCCGCTGCCGTATCGCGGCGTTCCCAGCTCCCTGCGGGCGCGGGCGGCCGCCCGGTGACCTCCCGCCGGCTGCGCGCCCTGCTGCTGTCCCTGGTCGCGCTGACCGTCCTGTACTCGGCGGCCTGCACCGGCGGCGGCGACCGGCGTGGCCGGGACGTCGGCGGCGCCGGCTCGCACGGCCCGTCCACCGGCGGCGCGGGACCGTCCTATGCGGACGGTCTCGGCTCGGCGTCCGCGTCTCCGTCCGCCTCATCCAGTGCCGCGCCGGGTTGGTGGAAGCCGGCGGTGGGCATGACGTGGCAGTGGCAGCTGACGGGTACGTTGGACAAATCGGTCACTGCCGAGGTGTACGACGTGGACGGTGCCAACACCTCGGCCGCCGACGTGGCGGCGTTGAAGTCGGCCGGCCGGCACGTCATCTGCTACGTCAACGTGGGCGCGCACGAGGACTTCCGCGCCGACGCCAAGAATTTTCCGGAGTCGGTGCGGGGCAAGGGGCTGGACGGCTGGCCGGGGGAGAAGTGGCTGGACATCCGCCGCTGGGACGTCCTGGAGCCGCTGCTGGCCGCCCGCTTCAAGACCTGCAAGGACAAGGGCTTCGACGCCGTCGAACCGGACAATGTGGACGGTTACCGCAACGGCAGCGGCTTCCCCCTCACCGCCGATGACCAGCTGACCTTCAACCGCCGCGTGGCCGATCTCGCGCACCGCACCGGGCTGGGCGTGGGCCTGAAGAACGACGTCGAGCAGGCGGCGGCGCTGGCCCCGGCGTTCGACTTCGCGGTCAACGAGGAGTGCGCCCGCTACGACGAGTGCGACACGCTCAAGGTGTTCACGAACGCGGGCAAGCCGGTCTTCCACGTCGAGTACGACGGCTCGGCGGGCTCGTTCTGCGCCAAGACGAAGGCCCTGCGCTTCTCGTCGATGAAGAAGAAACTGGACCTCGACGCGTGGCGTGAGAGCTGCTAATCCGGCTCGGTGAGGCCGTTGCGCTCGGCGAGGGCGTGCATGGCGCGCAGGATGCCCACGCGGTCCGGGGCCGGCTCGGCCGGGGCCGGGGCCGGGGCGCGCAGGCCGGCCAGGGTGTAGCCCAGCTGGCGGCGCCAGGCCGTCGGGGCGCTGGCCACCGTGCGCTCGACCAGGCCCGCGTTGGCCATCAGGACCGGGACCACGTCCTCGTGCTGGAAGTCGGGGCGCAGCACGCCGGCCGCGCGGGCGCGGTCGATCAGGGCGGTCAGGCCCCGGAACGCGCGGCCGCGGAGGTCCTCCAGCTCCGGCACGCCCGAGACGCTCGCGATCAGCAGGTCGGCGAAGGCGCGGTTGCCGGCCTGGACCTCGCACAGGAACGTCAGGTGCTCGGCGAACGCGGTCCACGGGTCCTCGACCGCCAGCGCCCGCTCGGTGGCGGCCAGGACCTCCCGCAGCGTGCCCTCGAACACCGCGGCGACCAGGCGGCCCCGGCTCGGGAAGCGGCGGTACAGCGTGGCGTTGCCGACCTTGGCGCGGCGGGCGATCTCGTCCAGCGGGGCCTCCAGGCCGCGCTCGGCGAACACGATCTTCGCGGTCTCCACCAACTGCCGACGGTTGCGCTCGGCGTCCCTCCGCAACGTCCCCTGAGCCCCCATGGCGACAGCATATTCGCGTCGCTTGCTCAAGCTTGCGGTCTCGTTCGGCGGGGTCCGTCACCGCCCCGGCCTTTTGGCCGGTTGAGCAAAAGTTGTGGCATCGAAGACTGAAAGTATGGACAGCCGTAACTAAAGCCCCTAGTGTGTCCTCCACGACACCAGGGGGTTTCATCAATGTATCCGGGTCGGCTCCGGGTGCGGTGAGGGCCCCCTCGGCGCGTACGGCATCCGGCGCGGCGGCGCGCGCCCTGCCTGGCACATCCAACGTCAGGAAGGGACACCGTGAACCTCCGACCCTCATATCATCGATGGCGGACGATGAGTGCCGCCCTCGTGCTCGCCTCCGCGAGCCTCACCACCGTCGCCGTCGGGGCCGCCACCCCCGCGGCCGCGGCCATCAACGCCGCCGACTTCCAGCAGGTGACCCTCGCGAAGGGCGAGCCCGAGGTCGGCGAGCCGCTGACGATCTCCGTGCTGCCCGACCGGTCCGTGCTGCACACCGCGCGCAACGGCACCCTGCGGCGCACCGACGCGAGCGGCACGACGACGGTCATCGCGAACATTCCGGTCTACACGCACGACGAGGAGGGCCTGCACGGCGTAGCGGCGGACCCGGACTTCGCCAGCAACCGGTACATCTACCTGTATTACGCCCCGCCGCTGAGCACGCCATCTGGCGACGCTCCCGCAACGGGCAACGACGCGACGTGGGCAACGTGGACCGGAGTCAACCGGTTGTCACGCTTCACGCTCAACGTTGATTACTCAGTCAACGTGTCCAGCAAGGTTGACATACTCGACGTGCCGGCCAACCGTGGCATGTGTTGCCATGTCGGCGGCGACATCGACTTCGACGCGCAAGGCAACCTGTATCTGTCGACGGGCGACGACTCCAACCCGTTCGACTCGGCCGGCTACTCGCCGCTCGACGAGCGGACCGACCGCAACCCGGCCTACGACGCGCAGCGCTCGGCCGGCAACACCAACGACCTGCGCGGCAAGATTCTGCGCATCAAGGTCAACGCCAACGGCACGTACTCGATCCCGGCCGGCAACCTCTTCGCCCCCGGCACGGCGAACACGCGCCCCGAGATCTACGCGATGGGCTTCCGCAACCCGTACCGCATGACCGTCGACAAGGCCACCGGCACCGTCTACGTCGGTGACTACGGCCCCGACGCAGGCAGCACGGACCCTAACCGCGGCCCGTCCGGGCAGGTCGAGTTCAACCGGATCACGGGTCCTGGCAACTACGGCTGGCCGTACTGCACGGGCGCCAACACCAGCACCGAGACGTACAACGAGTGGAACTTCGCCAGCAACTCGACCGGCCCCAAGTACAACTGCGCCGGCGGGCCGGCCAACAACTCGTTCCGCAACACCGGCCAGTCAACGTTGCCGCCCGCCAAGCCGGCCTGGATCCGATACGGCGGCGATGCCGGCAGCCCGCCCGAGTTCGGCCGCGGATCCGAGTCGCCGATGGGCGGCCCGGTGTACCACTACGACGCGAACAACCCGTCCACCACGAAGTTCCCCCAGTCCCTCGACGGCATGTTCTTCGCCGGCGAGTTCGGCCGCGGCTGGATCAAGCCGATCAACATCAACGCGGACGGGTCGCCGGGGGCGATCGACAACTTCCCGTGGAACGGCAAGCAGGTCATGGACATGCAGTTCGGCCCCGACGGCTCGCTCTACGTCCTGGACTACGGCACCGGCTACTTCAACGGGGACATCAACTCGGCGCTGTACCGCTACGACTACGTCGGCGCCGGCGGCAACCGCGCCCCGACCGCCGTGGCCGCGGCCAACCCCACCTCGGGCGCGGCCCCGCTGACCGTGACGTTCTCCTCGGCCGGCTCCAGCGACCCCGAGGGCGGCACGCTGACCTACAACTGGACGTTCGGCGACGGCACCGCCTCCACCGCGGCGAACCCGGCACACACGTACTCCGCCAACGGCACCTACTCCGCGACGCTCACGGTCAAGGACCCGCAGGGTGCGATCGGCACCGCGAACGTCACCGTCAGCGTCGGCAACACCGCGCCGACGGTGACCATCGCCGGCCCGGCCCCGGGCCGGCTCGTCTCGTTCGGCGACTCCGTGCCGTGGAGCGTGACGGTCACCGACCCCGAGGACGGGGCGATCGACTGCGGCAAGGTGACGATGACCTACGTGCTCGGCCACGACCAGCACGCGCACGCGATCACGTCACAGACCGGCTGCGCCGGCACGATCAACATCCCCGTCGACGGTGAGCACGACTCGGCGTCGAACATCTTCCCGATCTTCGACGCGCAGTACACCGACAAGGGCGGCCTGACCGTCCACGCGCAGAGCATCATGGCGCCTCGCTACCGCCAGGCCGAGTTCTACAAGACGTCCTCCGGCGTCGACCAGATCGTGAAGACGGTGGCCGAGGGCGGCAAGACCGTCGGCAACATCAACAACGGTGACTGGATCGGCTTCGAGCCGTACAAGATCGACAATGCCACGTCGTTCGTCGCGCGGGTCTCCTCCGGCGGCGCGGGCGGCACACTGCAACTGCGCGCCGGCTCGCCGACCGGCACGGTCATCGGCTCGGCGACGGTCCCCGCGACCGGCTCGTGGGAGACGTTCACGACCGTCGGCGGCCCGATCACCAACGCGCCCGCCGGGACGACGAGTCTGTACCTGACCTTCTCCGGCAACACCACGGCGGCGCTGTTCGACGTGGACAGCTTCACGTTCACCACCGGCGTCGGCGGCAACGGCGTCGGCCCGGTCAAGGGCCTCGCCGGCAAGTGCCTCGACGCGCGCGGGGCGGCGAGCGCCGACGGCACCCAGACGCAGCTGTACACCTGCAACGGCACCGGCGCCCAGGTGGTCGTCGTCGCCGGCCAGCAGCTCAAGGTCTTTGGCAAGTGCGTGGACATCTCCGGCGGCGCGACCGCGGACGGCACCAAGGTGCAGCTGTGGACGTGCAACGGCACCGGCGCGCAGAACTGGGTCGCGCAGGCCGACGGGTCGCTGAAGAACCCGCAGTCCGGCAAGTGCCTGGACGTGACCGGCGCCAACTCCGCCGACAGCACGCCGCTGCAGCTGTACACCTGCAACGGCACCAACGCGCAGAAGTGGACCATGCCATGAGAAGGACGCTTTTGGCCGCCGCGCTGCTGGTGGCGGCGGGCACCCTGGTCGCGGCCCCGGCATCGGCCGCGGACGCGCCGTACGACGTCCTGGTCTTCTCCAAGACCGCGGGCTTCCGCCACGACTCGATCCCGGCCGGCATCCAGGCCGTCCGGGACCTGGGCGCGGCGAACAACTTCACCGTGACCGCCACCGAGGACGCGACCGCGTTCACGACCGCGAACCTGGCGCAGTACGAGGCCGTCGTGTTCATGAGCACCACCGGCGACGTCCTCGACGACACGCAGCAGGCCGCGTTCGAGTCCTACATCCGCGGCGGCGGCGGATACGTCGGCGTCCACGCGGCCGCCGACACCGAGTACACCTGGCCCTTCTACGGCCAGCTGGTCGGGGCCTGGTTCGCCGGCCACCCGGCGATCCAGCCGGTCAACTCGCGCACCGAGGATCGCGCGAACCCGGCCACGTCACATCTGCCACAGGTGTGGACTCGCACCGACGAGCTGTACAACTATCAAACCAATCCACGGGCGAGCGCACACGTGCTGGCCACGCTCGACGAGTCGTCCTACTCCGGCGGCACGATGGGCGCCGACCACCCGATCACCTGGTGCAAGACGATCGACGCCGGACGCTCCTTCTACACCGGCTTCGGGCACACCCAGGAGTCGTACGCCGACGGCAACTTCCGGGGCGAGCTGCTCGGCGGCATCCGGTACGCGGCCAGGCGCGCCCAGGCCGACTGCCGGCCCGAGACCGGCTACACCCCGCTGTACAACGGCTCGACCACCGGCTGGTCCCAGGCCGGCCCGGGCGGCTTCACCAACGCCGACGCCACCCTGAGCTCCACCGGCGGTCTCGGGCTGTTCTGGTACAGCGCGAAGCAGTTCGGCACGTCATACTCGCTCAAGGCCGACTTCCGCATCACCGGCGACAGCAACTCGGGCGTGTACGTCGGCTTCCCGAACCCGGGCAACGACCCCAGCATCGCCATCAACCAGGGGTACGAGATCCAGATCGACGCCACCGACACGCCCGAGCACACCACCGGCGCGATCTACAACTTCCAGTCCGCCGACATCGCCGCGCGGGACGCCGCGCTCAACCCGCCCGGCGCGTGGAACACCTACGAAATCCTGGTCGAGGGCCAGCGGATCCGGGTGTACCTCAACGGCTCGCTGATCAACGACTTCACCAACACCGACCCGGCCCGCAACCTCGACGGGTACGTCGGCATCCAGAACCACGGCACCGGCGACCAGGTGTCCTTCCGCAGCATCCGGATCCGGGACGCCTCGGGTGATCTGGTCCAGCAGGCCGAGACGTTCTCGTCGGCTTCGGGCGTGCAGCCGTACACCAAGGCCGGCGCCCACAACGGCCAGACGCTCGGCTACATCGAGCCGGGGGACTGGGCGGCGTACAGCGGGCTGAACATCGGCGGGGCGACCCAGTTCCGCGCGCGGGTCGTCTCCGGCGGCCCCGGCGGGCAGATCCAGGTCCGCACCGGCTCGACGACCGGCCCGATCCTGGGCACGGTCAACGTCCCGAACACCGGCAGCTGGGACACCTACGCCGACGTCAGCACCGCGCTGACCGGCGTGCCGGCCGGCACCGCGAACGTCTACCTGACCTTCACCGGGACCGGCACCGGCCTGTTCGACGTCGACGACTTCACGTTCGCGAAGACGCCGCCGGCGACGGTCGCCGGCCCCGTGCGCGGCCTGGCCGGCAAGTGCCTCGACGTGCGCTCGGCCGGCACGGCGGACGGGACGCAGATCCAGCTGTACACCTGCAACGGCACCGGCGCCCAGAGCTGGACGGTCGCGGGCCAGACGCTGCGGGCGCTGGGCAAATGCCTGGACGTCGCCGGCGGCGGCACCGCCGACGGCACCAAGATCCAGCTGTGGACGTGCAACGGCTCGGGCGCCCAGAACTGGGCGGCCCAGGCCGACGGCTCGCTGCGCAACCCGCAGTCGGGCAAGTGCCTCGACGTCGCCGGCGGAGCCTCGGCCGACGGGACGGTCGTGCAGCTGTACACCTGCAACGGCACCAGCGCCCAGAAGTGGACGCTTCCGGCGTAACGCTCGAATCGCTGCGCGGTGGGGACTGGAAGGAGACGTACGGTCCCCACCGACGCGTTGCTTACAGTGACGGATTCGACCAGGGGCAGCGCCGCTTGCGAACTTCCCCTAGGCTCGGCCGGGTGCTGAGGACACGGATGGTCCGGCTGCTGACGGTTGCGCTGCTGGCCGGTCTGGCCGGCTGCGGGACCAACGCGGAGTCGTCGCCGCCGCCGGACGCGGCGCTCGACGCACCGTCGAGCGGTGACCCGTTCCCGGTCGGCCAACTGGAGGGCGAGGGCGAGCTCGCCCCGGCCCCGTCGGCGTCGAAGAAGCCGAGCGCCAAGCCGTCCGCCACGGTCAAGAAGGTCAACCCGGGCGGCGACACCGGCGGTGCCAAGCCGGTGAACACCAACGACGGCGTGCCCGCCCTTGCCAGCGGCACGTTCTCGGCGGCCGACGGCGAAACCGGCGTCGTGGGGTCGCCGGACGCCGGGACGCTGGTGAGATATCGCGTGGAGCTGGAGAACGGCATCCTGTGGGGTAACAACCCGGTCTGGACCACCGAATCCCTGGCCACCGAGGTGGACCGCGTGATCGCCGCCCCGCTGGGCTGGACGATGTCCGCCGCGCACCCGGTGACCTACGCCCCCAACGGGATCAGCGGCGCGAGCTGGAAGTTCCAGCGCGTGAAGGGCTCCGACTACAACGTGACCCTCCGCCTGGCCACGCCGGGCACGGTCGACAAGCTCTGCAAGGCCCAAGGGGTCTCCACTCAGGGCATCTACTCGTGCCGCTACGGCAAGGTGATCCTGCTCAACCTGCGCCGCTGGCTCAAGGGCATCGACGGCTTCCCGGCGAGCACCGACTTCCACGCGATGACGGTCCTGCACGAGATGGGCCACTTCCTGGGCTTCGACCACATGAAGTGCCCCGGTTCGGGCCAGGTCGCCCCGTTGATGCAGACCCAGACGATCGCCCTGAACGGCTGCAAGCCCAACGCCTTCCCCTTCACCGAGGACGGCACCTTCGTCCAGGGCCCCAAGCTACCAAGCTGACCAGCCAAAACTCCGGCCCGTAACCAATCTTACGAGGGCCTGCGGGCCGGGACCTGCGGGCAGGCAGGCCCCTGGCCCTGAGACGCGGGGGGCCCGGCGGGGCGCCTCAGCCCTTGAGGCGGCGGAGCAGGTCGATCACGTCGGCCTCGTATTCGCGCCACTCGCGGTCCGGCTTGAAGCCGAGTTCGGCGTTGACCTGCAGCAGCGGCTCGTTCTCCAGCGCGTTCCACGTCTGCACGTCGATCAGGTGCGGCTCGGCCGCGCGCAGTTCGAACAGCATCCGGGCCTTGATCGCGCGGCTGATGCCGTAGCCGCGGTGGGTTGGGACCTCGATCGTGTCGTACTGGTCCGCGCGGGTCGGGCGCTGGGCCGGCACGACCACCTCGGTCAGGCCCGCGATCGTCTCGGACGGCTCGTGGACGGCCAGGACGATGTACGGCTTCAGGCCGCGCGCGTGCAGGGTGCGCAGGCTGGCGGCGAGGCGTTCGGCATCGTACGAGCTCGGGCGCAGCTCCAGGTCATCGACCACGGCCGCCCGGGCCGCCTCCTTGGCCGCCGCGTAGCTGGCGTAGAGCTCGGGGGGTGGGCCGCCGGGGTAGTACTCGATGCGGTAGCCGGCCCCGATCCCGGCCGCCATCTCGCCCAGCCGCAGCCAGTCGACGCCGGTCAGGTCCAGCAGGTTGCGCATCTCGATGAAGGCGCACTCGAAGCCCTGGGCCTCGAAGAATTGTACGGCCGGGGTGCCGCCGATGACCTCGACGCCGACGGACTCGAAGCCCTCCTCGGCGGCGCGGCGCGCGACGGCGGCCAGCAGGGCGGTGCCGACCTTGCCGCGGCGGGCGCCAGGCACCACCGACAGCTCCAGCACCCCGATGTCCTCCAGCGCGAGCAGGCTGGCGTGCCCGAGGATCTCCCCGCCGTCGCTGGTGGCCAGCCACGACGTGCGCCGCTCGCCGGGCATGGTGACGGCGAGATACTCCCGGAACATCGTTTCGCGCCACGGCGGGTCCTCGGGCACATCGAACGTCACGATGTCGTTGAGTGCCCGCAGCACCGTCTCGATCTCGGCCGCGGGCGCGGTCCCCGGGTCCCACTCGCGCACCTTCACGCCCTAAGCCTGCCCCTGTTTGTGGCTGAGCGGAAGTACCAGAGCGCAGAGCGTGGCATTGATCTACCCCCGAGCGGCGCCCCGGGTCACCCTCGGGCTAACCCTGGCGGTCGCGGCGGCCGTAGTCGTTGGTGGCGTTGAAGACCGCGGCGCGGTACTCCTCCGGCACGTTGTACGCGTGGATCGCCGCATTCCAGCCCGCCACGGTCGACAGGTCGCGGTCGTTGGAGCACAGGTACGCGGCGGAGGTCAGGGCGGCGTCGTCGATGTCGTTGATGTCGGCGACACCGTCGGCGTCGGCGTCGAGGCCGTACTGCTTCCAGGTGGTCGGCAGGAACTGCATCGGCCCCACGGCGCGGTCCCAGGTGCGGTCGTTGTCCATCGCGCCCTGGTCGGTGTCGGGGATGGCCTGCCGGTTGTTCTGCCCGTCCAGCGGCGGGCCGACGATCGGCGGGATGGAGCGGCCGTCGTCCTGCAGCACCGACCCGTTGGTCCGGCCGTGGTCGGACTCGATCTTGCCGATCCCGGCGAGGGTGGTCCAGGTCAGGTGGCACTTCGGGGTCGAGCGCGCGGCGACGGCCTCGGCGTAGCCGTACGCCTGCAGGGCCACGACCGGGATGTCCAGCCGCACCGAGCGGGGCGCCGCCCAGGCGCCGTAGACGTCCGCGGGGCGCTGGCGGGTGCCGGCCGGCGGGCTGAACGTGGGCGAGGCCGACGGGTCGTCGGGCTGCGGCGCCTCGCCCGTCGCCGGCACGCCGGTCTCCGGGGGCAGGCCGTTGGTGCCATCGGGGGCGGGGCCGGACGGGGTGGCGTCGGCGCGTGGCTTCGACGCCGCCGGGACGACGACGGCCCCGGCGACCCCGGCCGCGGTGAGGACGGCCGCGATCAGCACGCCGGGGAGCAGGAACCGGGTGCCCGGGCGCGCCCGCAGCCGCTCCAGCCGCTCCCGCCGGCGGTGCCGCGGCGGGCCCGACTCGACGATGTCCACGGTGGGCTCGGGGGCCGCGTGTTTGGGCTGATGGGATGGTTTCGGCGCGGTGAACTCGACCGGGATCGACCGTTCGTCGGCCCGGGGTACTGAGGGCCGGACCGCAGCCGCCGGGGAAGCGTCCACTGTGGTCGGTCGCTGGTCCTCCGGCGCCTCGTCGTCACTAGCCACGCGTCGAGTATTCCGCAATTCCCGTGTGCGTGTCACTGTGGCATAGCCTGTGACTATGCCTCGCTACGAGTACCGGTGCCGCGCTTGCGGCGACACCTTCGAAGTGCAACGCCCTATGCGTGAAGCCAACGTGAAGACCGTCTGTCCGGCCGGCCACGACGACACGGTCAAACTGCTGTCCACGATCGCTGTCGCCCGGTCTGGGTCCGTCTCAGCGCAGCCCAATGGAGCCGGACTGGGCGTAGGTGGGTCGTCACTCAATGCTCCGCGCGCTGGTGGCGGCGGGGGCGCGGGCGGCGGTTGCTGCGGGGGCGCCTGTGGTTGCTGAAACATTGTTACGGACCGGTTTCGGAATGCACCGGCGAAACGGCTTTGATGTTGTGTCCTGTCGTGCCACAACCGCCACCGGAGCGTTGTCGTTACGTCACGCGAAACCCACTCAACCTTCGCCCCCCATCGTTGCTGACCAGCACAGATCGCCCCGGTTGACCAATCCGGGTTCGACCGTTTCTACGATGCGCGCGCCAGTTGAGTGGGGAAATATGGGGCACGCCTGAATTAGGAGGCGGAGGTTTCACGTGTCGGGGCGGACGCACCTGCCCAGCGGGCTGGTGACTTTCCTATTCACTGACATCGAGGGGTCGACGCGCTTGGCCCAGATGCTCGGTGCGGGATACCGTCCGGTGCTCCATGAGCACCGGGAGGTGATTCGCCGCGCACTGTCCAAAGCGGACGGTGTGGAACTTTTCACCGAGGGTGATTCCCTGTTCGTGGCCTTCCCCGACGCGTCCACCGCCCTCGCCGCCTGCGCCGAGGCCCAGCGCGCGCTCGCCGCCCACCACTGGCCCAGCCCTGAGGCCCGCCCCAGGGTTCGCATGGGTCTGCACACCGGGTTCGCCGAGCCGTACGGCGGGGAGTACACCTCGCCCGAGGTCCACCGCGCCGCGCGGGTCGCCGCCGCGGCCCACGGCGGGCAGATCCTCTGCTCCGCGGCCACTGCCGCCCAGGCGGGCCTCGGCGAAGACGCTCTCGGCCACGCGACGTGGCTGCTCGACCTCGGCCTGCACCGCCTGCGCGGCTTCGACGGCTGTGAGCGCATCTTCCAGCTCGTCGGCCCGGGGCTCGAGCGCCAGTTCCCGCGCCCGCGCACGATCGACGCGCCCGCGCACAACCTGCCGGTCCAGACCACCCGCTTCATCGGCCGCGCCGCCGAGCGGGCCGCCGTGCGCGACCTCATCTCCCGGCACCGCCTGGTGACGGTCGTCGGTGCCGGCGGCGCGGGCAAGACCCGGGTCGCGGTCGAGGCCGCCGGCGAGATCGTCGAGCGCTTCGGCGACGGTGTCTGGTTCGCCGACCTCAGCGCCGTCGCCAACGGTGACCTCGTCGACGTGAGCGTCGCCGCCGCCCTGGGCCTGCGCCCGGAGCCGGGGCGCGCGGTCGCGCAGACCATCGCCGACCATGTCCGCGACCGCCGTCTCCTCGTCGTGCTCGACACGTCCGACGCGCAACTGCCCGCCGCCCGCCGCCTGGTCGCGCGGCTGCTCGCGGCCGGGCCCGAGGTGGCGGTCCTGGCCACCAGCCGTGAGCCCCTGGGCCTGGCCGGCGAGGTCGTGTGGCGGATCCCGCCGCTGTCGACCGAGGCGGCGATCGGCGGCGGCTTCAGCGATGCCGTGGCCCTGCTCGTCGACCGGGCCTCCGCGGCGCGCGGCGGCCGCCCGGTCGAGCCCGGCGACATCGGCCACCTGACCCGGGTCGCGAAGGCCCTGGAAGGCCTGCCGCTGGCCCTGGAGCTGGCCGCGGCCCGCCTGCGCCTGCTCTCCGCCGCCCAGCTGGCCGACCGCATCGGCGACGTGCTGGGCACCCTCGACGCCGGCTCCCGCCTCGCCCCGGCGCCGCAGGAGGCCTCCGACCGCCACCGCACCATGCAGGCCGCGGTCGGGTGGTCGTATCGCACCCTCGACCCGCGCTCGGCCCGCCTGCTGCGCTGGCTGTCGGTCTTCGCCAGCCCCGTCGACCTGCCCGCGATCGAGTGGCTCCACGACGGCGATCCGCTCGATCCGCTTGCCACCCTGGTCGACAAGTCCCTGCTGCAGGCCGAGGCCGGCGCCACCAACGCCA
This sequence comes from Dactylosporangium sp. CA-233914, assembly GCF_050942935.1. Lineage (NCBI taxonomy): Bacteria > Bacillati > Actinomycetota > Actinomycetes > Micromonosporales > Micromonosporaceae > Dactylosporangium > Dactylosporangium sp. CA-233914. The sequence continues at coordinate 1,033,096 of NZ_CP192030.1, forward strand.
CGTATCGCATGCTGGACCCGATCCGCGCCTACGCCGCCCGGCTGCTGCTCGATGCCGGGGAGGAGGAGTCGGCGCGGGAGCGGCACGTGTCGTGGTGCCTGCAGGCCGCCCACGACGCGTATCTCGACGCCGACGGGCGGCCGGTGACGCTCTCGCTGTACACCCTGGATCCCCTGGCCGACGAGCTGCGGGCCGCGCTGCACTGGACGGTGACGCGCGGTAGCGCCCGGCAGGGCCTCGCCCTGGCGGGCTCGATGGATCAGTGGTGGCGGGAGCGGGGCCTCGTGCGGGAGGGCCGCATGTGGCTTTTCCGGCTGTACGAGCGGATCAGTGCGACCGGCGAGCCGGTCCCCGACGCCGAGCTGGCCGCCGCCTACCACATGCACTCGCTGCACGCCGGCGCCGACGGCGAGACGGTTGAGGAGCTGCGCTTCTCCCAGCGCGCCGAGTCCGCGGCCCGCCGCGCCGGCGACCCGGGGCTGATCGCGCGGATCCTGGCGGCCCGCGGCGCCCCGCTGCTGGAGATGGGCCGCACCGAGGAGGTCGAGCGCCTCAGCCGCGAGGTCATCGGCTGGTCCGAGGAGCAGGGCGTGGCCGGCGAGGCACTGAGCGCGGTGTACGCCCTGGCCCAGCTCCTGTGGCGCCGCGGTGCCCTGGACGAGGCCGCCGACCTGCTGGCCAGCGCCCGCCCGCTGGAGAACAGCCGCCCGCTGGAGCGCGGCCGCCGCACGGTCGACATGCTGCTGGGCATGGTCGCCCTGTCCCGCGGCGACCTAGTGGGCGCCCACGACCACCTGATCGTGGCCCTGCGCTCCCGCATGACCCACGGCTTCCACCTGAAGGTCTGCGAGACCCTCAACGCGGTCGCCGTCCGCTGCCTGCTGGCCGACGACCCCGAGACGGCGGCCCGGTTGTTCGGCGCCGCCCAGACCGCGCGAATCCGCCTGCGCTGCTCGGCGGGCCCGTTCGCCGCGTACTGGACCGAGCAGCAGGCGACGCTGCGCGTGAGCATGGGCGACGCGGCGTTCGACGCGGCCTACGCGGCCGGCGGCACGCTGAGCCTGGAGGAGTCGGTGGCCCTGGCCCTGACCATCGAGCACCCGGACCTGATGGCCGGCTCGATCCGCTTCTCGACGGTCGAGTAGCTACTCCTCCTCGGGGTCCTGGTTGGCCTCGACCCCGAGGACGTACGCCTGCATGGCGAGCTCGTCCCCGGCGGGCCAGACGAACGCGGGCAGCTCGGCCGGCCCGAGCTCCCGCACGTAGCTCCAGAACGCTCGCACGGCCTCCCCGGGGGAGCCGGCCTCGATGGGCAGGTCCACGCTGACCAGCCAGGTCCGCTTGACGCCGGATGAGGGCGGCTCGACCTGCCGGGCAACGGCGAGATATTCGGCCTCGTCGAGCGCCCGCGCCCCGGCGGGCCCGTCCCCGAGCTTGCCGGCGGGCAGCGGCGAGTCGAGGAGGTTCACCGTGTATCGCAGCCGCCCGCCCGGGTCCACCCGAGCGACCCCGAACACCACCGGCTCGTCCCCGCCGGCGACGAGCAACGCCTCATCCCCCACGGCGAGCCCCTCGCCGGGCACCGCAAGCCCCTCGCCCCCGTAGAGCCGCTCGTTGCGGTACTGCTCACCGGAGACGACAACCACCCACTTAGCCATGCGGTCATTGCACCACGCCCCGCCGCCCGGCCCTCGCGACGCTTGGTCAGATCTCCACGAAACACCCCATGACGTGGTCGTTGACCATCCCGGTCGCCTGCATCAGCGCATAGGCCGTGGTCGGCCCCACGAACCGGAAACCGCGCCGCTTCAGCTCCTTCGCCATGGCCTTCGACTCCGCCGTGACCGCCGGCACCTCCGAGAAGTCCACCGGCCGCTGCGGCACCGGGTCCGGCGCGAACGACCACAGCAGCGCCGCGATCCCGCCGGGCAACTCCGCGGCCGCCCGGGCGTTGGCGATCGCCGCCTCGATCTTCGCCCGGTTTCGCACGATTCCGGTGTCCGCGAGGAGCCGGTCGACGTCGGTCTCGCCGAACGCGGCGACCTTCTCGATGTCGAACCCCGCGAACGCCGTGCGGAACGAGGGCCGCTTGCGCAGGATCGTGATCCACGACAGGCCGGACTGGAACGCCTCCAGCGTCATCCGCTCATACAGCCCGTCGTCGTCCCGGATCGCCCGGCCCCACTCGTTGTCGTGGTAGTCGAGATAGTCCGGGGTGGACGCGCCCCATCCGCACCGGGTCTTCCCGTCTGCTCCTACCACCACGTCGCTCATGACGGGAAAGCTACTCGGGGGGTACGACAAAAACTCAGGCGAGGCGCCCGGACTCCACCAGCCGGGCGAAGCGCCGCAGCGCGCCCGTGAGGCCGGCCTTCGAGCCGGGCCACAGCACCGGCCACGCGACCCGGCCCGCCGGACCCGCGGGCAGGTGGAACCACTCGTGCCAGACCACCTGGGTGCGGTCGGTGCCCAGCGGGGTGCAGCGCAGCACCCCGGGGCCGCGCAGGACCTTGCCGTAGTGCACGACGCGGACCTCGAACGGCCGGTCGACCTTCACCACCCGCATGAGGTCGCGCAGCGTCGCCGGGCCGACCTGGGTCACGGCCTCGATCTGGCTGCCCTCGCCGCCGTCGCCGGAGAGCACGCGGACTGTCGTGAACGGGATCCACTCGCCCTGGCGGGACCAGTCGGTGAGGGCGGCGAAGACCCGTTCGGCGGGTGCGGCCACGATCACCGTGGCCGTCACCTCGCCGGGGCCGGGCCGTTCCGCCTCGGCGAAGTCCTCGGCCGTCACTTCACCACCGGCGAGGGGCGGCCCCACGAATCGTCGGCGGAGGAGCCCCAGGCGGTGTCGGACGGCGGCTTCTCGTCGGCCTCGTCCGCGTCGGAGATCTCGGTGACCTGGATGTCCGAGCCGGTCTCGGTCACCTCGGAGATCTTGGGCGCGGCCGGCGTCTCGGCGTTCGCGCCCGCCGCGGCGGCCAGGCGGGCGTCGCGCAGCGCGTCGGCGTCCTCCTGCCGGCCCTCGCGGAGCGCCTTGATCTCGGCCTCGAGGACCTGGATCAGCTCCTCCTTGTAGCCGATGTCGTACCCGGCGCGGCGCAGCGCGGCGTCGACCTGGTTCATCCGGTATCCCCGGACGACCGTGTCGAACCGCAGCTGGTTGACGTCGCCCTCCATCAGCGGCCGCGACGACGGCAGCGGGACGGCACGTCCGTCGGGCTCATGCGCTTCGATCCCCGGGTCGTCACCGGTGATCAACAGCGACACGCCGAACCCGATCGCCCCGACGACCACAGCGGCGATCAACACGAGGAGGAAGTCAGCCATAGGGGGAATCGTGGCACGCTGAGTACGCCGGGGCGAGCCCGGCACACCCATCAGTAGGAAACACGGAGGTCATGGCATGTTCCGTCTCGGCGCCCGGCAGTTCGCCGACGGCGAGTACGCAGTGATGGCGATCGTCAACCGGACGCCGGACTCCTTTTTCGACAAGGGGGCGACCTTCGCCGAGGACGCGGCCCTGCGCGCGGTCGAGGCCGCGGTCGCCGACGGCGCCGACATCATCGACATCGGCGGCGTCAAGGCCGGTCCGGGCCAGACCGTCGACGCGGCCGAGGAGCTGCGCCGCACCCTGCCGACGGTCGAGAGGATCCGCGCCAGGTTCCCGCAGGTCGTGATCTCGATCGACACCTGGCGGGCGGAGGTGGCCCGCGAGGTCGTCGCGGCCGGGGCGGACCTCATCAACGACACCTGGGCCGGTGCCGATCCCGCCCTGGCGGAGGTGGCGGCCCAGACCGGGGCGGGCCTGGTCTGCTCCCACGCCGGCGGGCTGACCCCACGGACCCGCCCGCACCGCACGTCCTTCGCGGATCCGGTGGCTGATGTCGTACACACTGTGACTGCCCTGGCGGAGCGGGCCCTCGCCCTCGGCGTCCGCCGCGACGGCATCCTCATCGACCCGGCCCACGACTTCGGCAAGAACACCCGCCACTCGCTCGCGATCACCAACCGCCTCGGCGAGCTGGTGGCGACGGGCTGGCCGGTGCTGGTGGCGCTGTCGAACAAGGACTTCATCGGCGAGACCCTCGACGTGCCGGTGGGGGAGCGCCTGGAGGGCACGCTCGCGGCGACGGCGGTCTCGGCGTGGCTCGGCGCCCGGGTGTTCCGGGCCCACCAGGTCCGCGAGACCCGGCGCGTCCTGGACACCGTCGCCGCGATCCGCGGTGAGCGCCAGCCGGCGGTGGCCCGCCGCGGCCTGGCCTGACGCCGGTCAGGTCCAGCGCAGGATGTTCTTGCGCCAGGCGTAGAGGATCCCGAGGAACAGCACGGCCACGAAGATCGCCATCTCGACGACGACCGCCCCGCCGTAGCCGGGCGCATCGAAGATCACGGCCCAGGGGAAGAGGAACACGCTCTCCACCGCGAACAGAGCGTAGAGATAGGCGTACACGTAGTAGCGGATCTGGGCCTGTGCCCAGTCCCCGCCGACCGGGTCCAGCCCGCACTCGTAGGTCTCGTACTTCGGTCCGGCGCCGTTCGGCCACTCGGCTGAACGGCGTGGACCCAGAAGCCGGTTGGCCGTGAACGCGGCGACGAAAACCGCGGCTCCGACCACGAGGAGGAGCCCGAGCGTCGCATATCCACCCAGATATCCGCTCATGGCACGCACCGTACACGCATCATCACGATCTCCGACATGCCGAAAACGCGAGCCTCTCTTCATAATGATCGCGATCAAGAACACCGGCGAGAACGTGAGCCGGGACACGATCACCGGCTTCTCTGGGCGCGAGGACGCGGACGAATCCGACAGCGACTGAATGCCGGGTTTGCTGGCGTTTGCGGCTAGCGCACATCCAGAAGTCCGGCGCAATGACGAAAGTCGCAGCTTCGGCGTCCCGGAAGGGATATGCGCCGCAGGCACGGCGTTCACGCCGACGTACCCTCAGGGGTGTACGACGCCATCTTCCGCCGCATTGGAGGTCAGCTCACGTGACCAAGCAGGTCCGCCAGCTGGATCGGGTGGTCATCAGGTTCGCTGGCGATTCCGGCGACGGCATGCAGCTCACCGGTGACCGCTTCACGTCCGAGACCGCTCAGCTCGGCAACGACATATCGACGCTTCCCAACTTCCCCGCCGAGATCCGGGCCCCCGCCGGGACCCTGCCGGGCGTGTCGAGCTTCCAGGTGCACTTCGCCGACTTCGACATCCTCACGCCGGGCGACGCGCCGAACGTGCTCGTGGCCATGAACCCCGCCGCGCTCAAGGCCAACCTCGCCGACCTGCCCAAGGGCGCCTCGATCATCGTCAACACCGACGAGTTCAGCAACCGCAACCTCGCCAAGGTGGGGTATTCGTCGAACCCGCTCGAGGACGGCTCGCTCGAGGGCTGGAACGTCGCCCCGGTCGGCCTGACCTCGATGACGGTCAAGGCCCTGGAGTCGTTCGAGATCTCCAAGAAGGACGCCGAGCGCGCCAAGAACATGTTCGCGCTGGGGCTGCTCTCGTGGATGTACTCCCGCCCCCACGAGTCCACGCTCTCGTTCCTGGAGCGCAAGTTCGCCTCGCGCCCGGAGCTCGTCGCCGCGAACGTCGCCGCGTTCAAGGCCGGCTGGAACTTCGGCGAGACCACCGAGAACTTCGCGGTGCGCTACGAGGTGAAGCCGGCGCGCATGGTGCCGGGCAACTACCGCAACATCACCGGCAACGCCGCGCTGGCCCTGGGCGTGGTGGCCGCGGGAGTACGTTCGCGGCTGCCCGTCTTCCTCGGCGCCTACCCGATCACGCCGGCGTCGGACATCCTGCACGAGCTGAGCAAGCACAAGAAGTTCGGCGTGACCACCGTGCAGGCCGAGGACGAGATCGCCGCGATCGGCGTGGCCCTGGGCGCCTCCTACGGCGGCTCGCTGGGCGTGACCACCACCTCCGGCCCCGGCGTCGCGCTCAAGGGCGAGACGATCTCCCTCGCGGTCGCGCTGGAGCTGCCGCTGCTCATCATCGACGTGCAGCGGGCCGGCCCGTCGACGGGCCTGCCGACCAAGACCGAGCAGGCCGACCTCAACATGGCGCTGTTCGGCCGGCACGGCGAGGCACCGGTCGCGGTCGTCGCCCCGCGCTCGCCCGCGGACTGCTTCAGCACCGCGCTGGAGGCGGCCCGGATCGCGCTGACCTATCGCACGCCGGTGATCCTGCTCTCGGACGGATACATCGCCAACGGCTCGGAGCCGTGGCGCCTGCCCGAGGTCGACGAGCTGCCCGACCTGAGCGTGCAGTTCGCCACCGAGCCCAACGGCGAGGACGGCAAGACCTTCCTGCCGTATCTGCGCGACCCGAAGACCCTCGCGCGGCCGTGGGCGGTGCCGGGCACGCCGGGGCTGGAGCACCGCATCGGCGGGCTGGAGAAGGCCGACAAGACCGGCGACATCTCCTACGATCCGGCCAACCACGACTTCATGGTCCGCACCCGCGCGGCCCGCATCGAGGGCATCGACGTGCCCGACGTCGAGGTCGAGGACCCCGACGGCACCGCCCGCGTGCTGGTGCTCGGGTGGGGCTCGACCTACGGGCCGATCGGCGCTGCCGCCCGCGCCCTGCGCCAGCGCGGCCTCGCCGTCGCGCAGGCGCACCTGCGGCACCTCTCGCCGATGCCGAAGAACCTCGGCGACGTGCTGAAGTCCTACGACAAGGTGGTGATTCCGGAGATGAACCTGGGCCAGCTGGCCGGGGTGATCCGCTCGCGTTACCTCGTCGACGCGATCGCCTACAACCAGGTTCGTGGGCTGCCGTTCACCGCGGCCGAGCTGGAGGGTGTGCTCGAGGAAGTGGTCAAGAATGCCTGAGATGTTGAAGCTGACCACGAAGGACTTCAAGTCCGACCAGGAGGTCCGCTGGTGCCCCGGCTGCGGGGACTACGCGATCCTGGCCGCGGTCCAGTCGTTCATGCCCGAGCTGAACCTCCCCCGCGAGCGGATCGTCTTCGTCTCCGGCATCGGCTGCTCCTCCCGGTTCCCGTACTACATGAACACGTACGGGATGCACTCCATCCACGGCCGCGCCCCCGCTATCGCCACCGGCCTGTCCGTCTCCCGCCCCGACCTGTCCGTGTGGGTCGTCACCGGCGACGGCGACGCCCTGTCCATCGGCGGCAACCACCTCATCCACGCGCTGCGCCGCAACGTCAACCTCAAGATCCTGCTGTTCAACAACAAGATCTACGGGCTGACCAAGGGCCAGTACTCGCCCACCTCCGAGATCGGCAAGATCACGAAGTCGACCCCGGCCGGGTCGGCGGACTCGCCGTTCAACCCGATCTCCCTCGCCCTCGGCGCCGAGGCCGGCTTCGTCGCCCGCACCATCGACTCCGACCGCAAGCACCTGCAGTCGGTGCTGCGCGCCGCGGCCGAGCACCGCGGATCGGCGTTCGTGGAGATCTACCAGAACTGCAACATCTTCAACGACGGCGCCTTCGACGCCCTCAAGGAGCCGGCGACCCGCGACGACTTCCTGATCCGGCTCGAGCACGGGCAGCCGATCACCTTCGGCAAGGACGGCGAGTGGGCGGTCACCCACCCGCCCGGCGGCTTCGGCCTCTCCGTCGTGCCCACCGCCGAGGTCGACCCGGCCGAGATCGTCGTGCACGACCAGACCGTCGCCGAGCCGGCCTACGCGTTCGCCCTGTCCCGCCTGCCGGGCCTGGACCTGCGCAACACGCCGATCGGGGTCTTCCGCTCGGTGCAGCGGCCGTCGTACGACGACGTCGTGCGCGACCAGCTCGCCACCGCCAAGGCCAAGGCCAAGGGCACCCCGGACGAGGAGCTCGCCGGGCTGCTCAACAGCGGCGACACCTGGACGATCCTGTAACACCAGCGCGGTTGCGGACCGCCGCCGTCTCAGGCGGCGGTGGTCTCCAGCCAGCGGGTCAGGGTGCGCACGCCCCAGCCGGTCGCGCCCTTGGTCAGCTCCCCGTCGTTCGAGTCCGACCAGGCCGGCGACGACATGTCGAAGTGCGCCCAGCGCTCGCGCAGCGCGCCGGTGAACTCGCGCAGGTAGAGCGCGGCCAGCAGCGAGCCCGCCCCGATGTCGGTCGAGTTGACGATGTCGGTCAGGTCGCCCTCGATCGCCTCGGCGTAGTCCTCGCTCAGCGGCATCCGCCACACCGACTCGCCGGAGGCCTCCGCGGCCGCGGCGAGGTCGCCGGCGAGGGAGTCGCTGTGGCTGTACATCGCGGCGGTCCGCTTGCCCAGCGCCACACCCTGCGCGCCGGTCAGCGTGGCCAGGTCGATCATCACGTCGGGGCGCAGGCGGCGCACGGCGTAGGCCATCGCGTCGCCGAGCACCAGCCGCCCCTCGGCGTCGGTGTTGAGGATCTCCGACGTGACCCCGCCGTAGTGCGTCACGACGTCGCCGGGGCGCATGCTGTCGGCGCCCAGCGCGTTCTCGGCCAGCGGGGCCAGCGCGGTGATCCGCACGGGCAGGCGCATCGCGGCGGCGGCCAGGGTCGCGCCGATCACGGCGGCCGCGCCGCCCATGTCCTTGCGCATCAGCTTCATGCCGGCCAGCGGCTTGATGCACACGCCGCCGGTGTCGAAGGTGATGCCCTTGCCGACCAGGACCACGTGCCGCTTCGCGCCGCGGGGCCGCCAGGAGAGCTCGACCAGGCGCGGCCCGCGCTCGGCCGCCGCGCCCCGGCCGACCGCCAGGATCGCGTTGAAGCCCTGCGCCTTCAGGTATTCGGGTTCGCGGACCTCGACCGAGAGCCCGGGCACCCCCTCGGCGGCCTTGACCACCCGCTGCGCGAACCACGCCGGCGTCTTGCGGTCGCTCGGCATGTTGGTCAGGTCCCGGGCCAGCACGGTGGCGGTGACCACCGCGCGGGCCTGCTCCAGCGCCTCGATGAGCCCGTCGCCAACCTCGGTGCCGGCCGGGAACGCCACCGTCACCCGGCGCAGGGGGTCGGGCTCGGACTCGGCCAGGCGGAAGCGGTACGACGCCAGCCAGAGGCCCTCGGCCAGCCCACGGATCGCGTCGGAGGGCGTGTCCGAGGGGACCAGCACGCGCAGCGAGGGCTCGGAGCGCGCCGACTTGGCCAGCGCCGCGCCGGCCGCCCGCCAGCCCGCCTCGTCCCCGTCGCCGATGCCGGTGAACAGCACCCGCGCCGGCCGGCGCCCGGGCCGCGGCAGGGCGTGCACCGAGCCGGCCGACCCCGTGTGCTCGACGTCCCCCAGGAACGTCTCGCATTCGGCCAGGTCGGCCGGTCCGAGCTTGAGCGGCGTGAGCAGGTCGAGCGCGGCGGAGGGGGAGCCGGACGGCACCACGACGGCCACCGCACCGGAGGTGCTGCGGGCCGTGGCGAACCTGATGTCCAGCACGGGGACCCTCCTTACACTCGCGCAGTTCGTGCGCACACCAATGAGAGCGGCCGCCCAGGGCCGCTGAAGCTGTATGCAGGAAGACTCAGCCTGTGGCGGTCTTCAGCGCCTCACTGAGCTCGTTGGCCTCGTCCTTGGTCATCTCGACGACAAGCCGCCCACCACCCTCGAGTGGGACGCGCATGACGATGCCGCGGCCCTCCTTGGTGACCTCCAGCGGACCGTCGCCTGTCCGCGGCTTCATGGCCGCCATGTTGTCTCCCTTCGCTCCCTGATGTCCCAGACACCAGGTGGCACAGCCGTCCCCGCATGCCCGGCGCGCCTGCTCACGGGGCCTCGACCGGACCCGCCGCCACCGTGAGGTACGCACCAACCGTTGATTTTCCCTGATGATGGCCCCAAGACCCAAACCGGGACGCGAACCTTGTGACAACTCCTGGCGGGAAATGCCGGTCAAGTGTCACAATAAGCGGCCATGCAGGCCCGGTCCGCCCTCTTTGATCTTTACGGCGACCACCTTCGCCCGCGCGGTGGGCGGGCCGCGGTCGCGGCTCTCGTGCGCCTGCTCGCTCCCCTCGGCATCGCCGCGCCCGCCGTGCGCACCGCGATCTCGCGGATGGTCCGGCAGGGCTGGCTGCACCCCCTACGCTTGCCGACCGGCCCGGGCTACGGCATCACCCCGAAGGCGGCACGCCGCCTCGACGCGGCCGGTGCCCGCATCTACCGCACCCAGCGCCCGGGCGGCCCGCAGAACGCCTGGACGGGGCGATTCGATCTCATCACGTTCGAACCGCCCGCGCACCGCGGCGCGCGGGCGAGACTGGTGGCGAACCTCGGATTCCTCGGGTACGGCTCGATCGACGCCTCGACCTGGATCGCCCCGCGCCCGGGCGAGGGCGTCGACGCCCTGCTGAGCGAGGCCGGCGTGCACTACGACCGGTTCACCGCCCAGCACGCCGGCGGCACCGAGGGCGTGGCCGGCCTGGTCGCGCGCGCCTGGGACCTCGCCGCGATCGCCGCCGCCTACGGTGAGTTCGTCGAGCGCCTCACCCCGCTGGTCAGCTCGGTCGGCCCGGCCACCCCGGACGAGCAGGCCTACGCGGTGCGGTTCACCCTGGTACACGCCTGGCGCGCATTCCTGTTCCGCGACCCGCAGCTGCCGCCGGCCCTGCTGCCGCCGCGCTGGGCCGGCACCGCCGCCGCGGCCTTCTTCGACCACCACGCTGTCCGCCTCCGCCCCGCCGCGGACCGTTTCGTGGACACGTGCCTGACCCTGTAGATGTTGAAATGGAGAGCCCGATGGACCTGCTGGTGGAGCGCACCGAGACCGGCGTCGCGATCCTGACCCTCAACCGCCCCGACGCCCTCAACTCGCTGACCGACGGCCTGAAGGTCGCCCTCCGGGACGCACTCGAGAGCCTGCGGAGCGATCCAGCCGTACGCGCTGTGGTCCTCACCGGCGCGGGCCGGGCCTTCTGCGGCGGCCAGGACCTCCGCGAGCACGCGCTCTCCCTCGAGGCCGGCACCGGGGCGTCCCTGACGACGGTGACGGAGCACTACAACCCCATCGCCACCCTCCTGGCCGAGATGCCGAAGCCGGTGGTTGCCGCGGTGAACGGCATGGCGGCCGGCGCCGGCGCGTCGCTGGCCCTGCTGGCCGACTTCCGCGTGGGCGGCCCGAAGACAGCGTTCCTGATGGCCTTCGCCAACGTGGCCCTGGCCGGCGACACGGGCATCTCCTGGACCCTGCCCCGCATCGTCGGCCACGCGAAGGCCCTCGAGCTGCTCCTGCTGGCCGAGCCGGTCAAGGCCGAGACCGCCTTCGACCTGGGCATGCTGACCCGCCTGGTCTCCTCCGACGAGGACGTCCTGCCCACGGCCCTGGAGCTGGCCGGCCGTCTCGCCGCCGGCCCGACGGTCGCCTACGGCCAGATCAAGCGGGAGCTGGCCGCAGGGGGTGCCGGCTCGCTCGCGGACGCCCTGGCCGTGGAGGCCGAGGCACAGTCGACGTGCGGCCACACCGCTGACCACCAGAACGCGACGGCGGCCTTCGTCGAGAAGCGGAAGCCGGTCTACGAGGGCCGCTGAGCGGCCCGCCGCGCCCGTACCCGCCCGCGGAGCGTTCCCGGATTGCTGAGCTTCATCTTCAACGGAGCCTGAGGCAGGCTTGACAAGCCTCGTACAAACGCCCCATAGCCTGGGCTCCATGGCCGATCGGGAGAAGGTTGCGCATCTGCTGCGGCGGGCGACGTTCGGGCCCACCGCGGAGGAGGTCGACGCCGCCGAGGCCAAGGGTCCGGCGGCGACCCTGGACGCGCTGTTCAGCCCCGCCGGGCCCGACGCCGGCGCGGCCCGTACCCCGCTACCCAGGCTCGGTCCGGTCGTCAACGAGAAGACCGACCGCGCCGAGCGGATCAGGACCGTCGGCGCCTGGTGGCTGGACCGCATGGTCCAGGCCGACCACCAGGTGCACGAGAAGCTGACCTTCTTCTGGCACGGCCACTGGGCCACCTCCGCCGACAAGGTCAAGTCCGGGCCGCTGATGCTGGGCCAGCAGCAGACCCTGTTCCGCACCGCCCTCGGCGACTTCGCCACCCAGGTCCACACGATGCTGCGCGACCCCGCCCTCATCGTCTGGCTCGACGGGCAGAAGAACACCGGCAAGGCCCCGAACGAGAACCTCGCCCGCGAGCTCATGGAGCTGTTCACCCTGGGCGTGGGCCACTACACCGAGCAGGACGTCCGCGAGGGCGCCCGAGCGCTGACCGGCTGGACGGTCGAGCAAAAGGCCGGCACGGCGACGTTCAACGCCAAGCGCCACGACGACAAGCCGAAGACCATCCTGGGCCGGACCGGCAACTACGACGCCGACGGCTTCGCGGACATCCTGCTGTCCCAGCCCGGCTGCCCGGAGTTCGTCGCGAGGCGCCTCTGGCTGCGGTACTGCAGCGACGCCGCCATCCCCCAGGACGTCCTCGATCGCGCTAAAACCCAGGCCACCACCGCCGCCATGCTGCGCACGCTGCTGGAGTCCGACGGCCACGCCGAACTGGTCAAGCAGCCCGTCGAGTGGCTCGTCGGCGCCCTCCGCCAGCTGCGGATTCGCCCCGGCGAGCTCAACGACGCCCAGCGCAAGCAGCTCGCGAGCGGCCTGACCCAGCTCGGCCAGGTCCCGCTGCGCCCGCCGAGCGTGGGCGGCTGGCCCGCGGGCGCGGCCTGGCTGACGACATCGGCGACCCAGGCCCGCATCAGGCTCGCCCAGTCCCTGGCCGCGCGGGCCTCGCAACCGGTCCTGGACCGCCTGAACTCGGTGCCCGCGCCCCAGCGCCCCACGGCCCTTTCCCGGCTGCTCGTCGTCGACCAGTTCACGGACCGGACCCTGGCCGCGCTGACCCCGGCCGCGGGCGACGCACGCCGTCTACTGGCCCTCGGGCTGGCCAGCCCCGAGTACGTCATCAATTGACGGGCCCGGCACGCAAGCCAATCTGTTTCACGCACCACGGAAGGAGGCGGCATGGACGCCCTCACTCGTAGGAAGTTCCTGATCGCCAGCGGCGTGGCCGGTGGCGCGGCCCTCGCCGCCGGCGGCGCCTGGACGCTGCGCGACATCTTCGCCACCGCCACCTGGGACGACCGCCCCGGCGACGCCAGGACGCTCGTCCTCGTCACCCTCTACGGCGGCAACGACGGCCTGGCCAACGTCATCCCGTACGCGGACAAGGCCTACGCACCGGCCCGCCACGACCTCGCGTACCAGCCCGAGGAGGTCCTCAGGCTCGACGACTCCCTCGGCCTCAACCCCGGACTCGCCGGACTCAAGCGCATGTACGACGCGAAGAAGCTGGCCATCGTCCGCGGCGTCGGCTACCCGAAGCCCGACCACAGCCACTTCCGTTCGATGGACATCTGGCAGACCGCCCAGCCCGACCGCCCCGGCAACACCGGCTGGCTCGGCCGCTGGCTGGACGCCGTCGGCGGCGACCCCCGCCACGCCGTCTCCTTCGAACCCGTACTCCCTCCGCTCCTGGCCGGCGAGACCACCGCCGGCGCCGCTGTCCCCGTCTCCGGCCTGACCCTGCCCACCGGCGTCAGGCCGGAGGTGCTCACCGCGTTCGGTAAGCCCGCAGACGGCGAGCCCCCGCTGCAGGCCCGCGCCGCCCGCGCCTTCGCCGACCTGATCGAGGTCGACGCCCTCATCCACAGCGTCGACGAGACCGACGGCGACAACGACACGTCCACCTCGTCCGGCACCGCCACCGGCGGCCGCTCCGACCTCAGCGCCCAGCTTGACCTGGTCGCCCGCTGCGTCGAGGCGAACGTCGCGACCAGGGTCTTCTCCGTCTCCCTGGGCGGCTTCGACCTGCACGCCGAGGAGCGAAACTCGCAGGAGATCCTGCTCAAGCTCCTGGACGGCGCCCTGACCACGTTCGCCGAGCGAATGGCCAAGACCGAGGCCGGCCGCAAGGTCGTCGTCGCCGTGTACTCCGAGTTCGGCCGCCGCGTGGCCGCCAACGGCTCCGACGGCACCGACCACGGCACCGCATCGAACATGTTCATCCTTGGCAGCCCGGTGCGGGGCGGCCTGTACGGCGAGCAGCCCAGCCTCTCCAACCTCGACAACGGCGACCTGAAGTTCACCACCGACTTCCGCTCCGTCTACGCCACCCTCCTGCGCGACGTCCTCGACACCGACCCGGAACAGATCCTCGGCTACAAGTCCCAGCTCGAGGGCATCCTGTAGCCGCCCCCGCCGCCTCGACGCACCCTGGCCCACGTGGAGCGACGACCGCCAAGCCCCGCCAGGCGGCCCGGGCCGGGGCTGAGGAGAGGTGGACGCGGGCGTCGCGGCGAGGCCGAGCCCAAGCCGGGTTTGGGCTGGACGGGGTGAGCCGGGCATGAGGCACCCAGCGACTCCGAGTTCAGGCCGGCTCACCGACGCCCTGGCCACGCTGGCGCGGGCAGCGAGGGCCGCGACGGCCGACGACCTTGAGAAGCACCGGTTGCGGCAGACGGACGCGGGCGGTGCACCGAGGGCCGAGCCCGGGCGGGGGTGAGGCGAGCATTGGGCACCCCGGTCTGACGCCCGGCCCCGGTCTGCCCGGTCTGCCCGGCCTGGACCTGGCCAGGCTGGGGCGAGGGCGCGTGGGCGGCCCCGGTCCGGCGCGGCTCGTGAAAGCCGCGCCAAACCGGGGCGAAGGCCAGGACTCAGGCGCCCACGACCTCCCTGGCCGCGATCTCGACGCTTCCCACGATGTCGTCCACCCTGATCTCCGAACTCTCAGCGGGCCCCGAGACAGCCGCAGGCTCGGAGGCCAATGCGGTTGCCGTCGGCTCGACGTTCGGTGCGGGTGCCGGGCCGTCGGACCCTGCGGCGTCGTAGGCAGAGTCGGCGCCGACGGATCCGGCCTGAGGCGGAGTTGCTTCGAGGTCCGTGGTCACTTCAACGTCCGCGGTCGCTTCGGCGTCCGCGGCTGCTGCGAGGTCGGCGGTTGCTTCGAGGTCTGCGGCGGGGCCCGGGGTCGTTGGGCTCCACGGGGCCGGATGGCGTGGGCGGCGGGCGGCGATGGTCAGGTTGCGGGGGCGGGTCACGGACGCGGGGTGGGGGTGCTGCCGATCGGTCCTCGCGCGCTCCCGGCGGGACTGCTCGCGCTTCTCGTGGTCCAGCCAGGTCAGGGCCGTCCGGCAGGTATACGCCCACCAGCCGATCCACCGTCCGTAGCGGTCGCGCAGCTCGGCGGGCGGCGGGGGCGGGTCGCCGTAGACCGCGGCGGCCGTGTTGACGTGCTGTCCCATCTCCAGCGGCACCTCGTCCGGGCGGCCGAGGGCCCGCAGGAGCAGGGCGTGCGCCGTGAACTCCCCGATGCCGCGGATCGACAGCAGCGCCGCCTTCGCCTCCGCGTAGGGCCCCGTGCGCAGGTGGGTCTCGTCGAGGGCGGCGACCCCGGCGAGGACCTGGGCGAGGCGCTCGGCCCGGTGCCGGGCGCCGACGAACGGCAGCAGGTGGGCCGGGCCGAGGTGGGACAGCCGGGGGAGGTCCGGGAACGCGGTGAAGTCCTCGCCGGCAACGCTCACCGTGTTGCCCAGATACAGGGTCAGGCGGCGCTTGCGCAGGGTCGCATACCACTGGGTGGAGTTCTGCAGCAGCGTGAAATACACCACCCCCTCCGCGAGGCTCGAGAACCTCACCTGGTGCAGGCCTGCGGTGAGGGCGAGGAGGGGGCGCACCGGGTCGTCCGCCCCGGCGGTGCGCAGGAACCCCGCCAGATCGTCGCGCAGGCCGAGCCAGGCGCTGACCCGGGCGTCCACGTCGGCGAGTTCGGGCGGGCTCAGTGGCGCCGCGCTGAAGACGGTGAGCGCGGCGCCGGGCTCGCCGTCGTCGCGCCCGGTGACCTCGACCACGACCGCGGACTCCGGGTCGGTCGGGTGCGGCAGGGCCCGGCGGACCGAGTCGTGGGTGAGGGCGATGTCTCGCAGGACGGGCCGGAAGCCGGCGAGGGCGCGCAGTGAGCAGGCGAAGTCGTAGGGGGCGGCGGCGGGCAGGACGGTCCGGGTGATGGTGCCGAGTTCGGTCATGGGGAGATCTTCGAACCGGGGTACGACAGTTTTGGCGAGGGGCGACGATCGGCTACTGTGCGCGAGCGGCAAGCAGCAGACCGTCACCGAGGGGGAGGAGTGCGGGGATCCACGCGTCGCTGTCGCGGAGGGATTTGACGGCCTCACGGAGGAGTACCGTCTCCGCATCCCGGACGGTGGGATCGCTGACCCGGCCGCCCGCCAGCGCGTCCGCCAGGGCCAGGGTGCCCCCGGGGCGCAGGAGGCGCTCGGCGGCCGCGATCACAGGACCGTATTCGCTGGGGTCGTGGTCGACGAAGACGAGGTCGTACGCGCGGTCGGCCAGGCGGGGCAGCACGTCGAGCGCGCGGCCGGTGATGATTCGGGTGCGCGACGGCGCGTTGCCCGCGGCGGAGAAGACGCGGCGGGCGACGCGCTGGTGCTCGGCCTCGAAGTCGATGGTGGTCAGGACGCCGTCGCGGCGCATTCCGCGCAGCAGCCAGCCGCCGCTCACGCCGGTGCCGGTGCCGACCTCGACGACCGCCTTGGCGTTACTCACCGCCGCGATCACCCGCAGCGCTGCCCCGCAGCCGCGGCTCACCGCGCTGATGCCCAGTTCGAACGCCTGCTCGCGAGCGGCCGCGAGCACGGGGTCCTCGGACACGTACCCGTCGATGAAGTCAGCGGTCCGGGCGGAAGCGGTAATGGGACACCCCTCAGAAGAGTCGATTGACCGCAAGCCTAGGAGACCTCGCCCCCGCATGCTTGAAGCCGGGGCGTGCAATGCTGGATGCGAAACGGACGGAGGAGCCGATCGTGACAGACGGTTCGGGCTGGGCTCAGCCGGGCCCCGGCGCGCCGGCCAGCAGTGGCTGGGGGGCGCGCCCGGCGTGGACAGCACCCAACTCGCCCCAGGCCGCGGCGCCACAGCCGGCGGCCAGCAGTTGGTGGTCCGACGCGCTGGCCGACCCCTGGCGCGACCCCGACGCACCGGTCGTGGTGGTCAAGCCGCCGGCCGACGAGGTGCCGGAGCTGGAGAAGCCGCCCCCGCCGTCACCCGGCCCGCGGGTCGGCATCGGCCTCGTGCTCGTCGTGTCGATCGTGACCGCCCTGCTCGCCGGTGCGCTCGGCGGCACGCTGGGGTATGTCTTCGCCAGCGGGGGCGGCACCACGCTCGGCGGCGGCCAGCTCGGCAACGCCCCGCTGAACAACCGCGCCCCGGAGTCGATCGCCGGGCTGGTCAAGAAAGTCCTCCCGAGCGTCGTCACCATCAGCGTCCGGGTCGGCAACGGCACGTCCCTCGGCTCCGGCTTCGTCGTCTCCGGCGACGGCCACGTGATCACGAACAACCACGTCGTCGAGGGCGGCAGCGGCGCGGCGACCATCCGCTTCAGCGACGCCACCGCGGCCACGGCGACCGTGGTCGGCAGCGACCCCGAGTCCGACATCGCCGTCCTGAAGATCGACGCCAACGGCCTGCCCGACGGCAAGCTCGCCCCGGTCGAGTTCGGCAACTCCGACCAGGTCCAGGTCGGCGACCCGGTCGTCGCCATCGGCGCCCCGCTCGGGCTGACCAGCACGGTGACGTACGGTGTGGTGAGCTACCTCGACCGCCCCATCCGCACCAGCGAGGGCGGCACCGCGCGCTACTACTCGGCCATCCAGACCGATGCCGCCGTCAATCAGGGCAACTCGGGTGGCCCGCTCTTCGACGCCGCCGGCCGCGTGATCGGCATCAACTCCGTCATCGGCACCCTCTCCGAGGACCAGTCCAGCGCCGGAAACGTCGGGCTCGCCTTCGCCATCCCGATCAACCACGCCCGGCGCATCGCGACCGACATCATCAACACGGGCAAGGCACGCCGCACGGTGATGGGGGTCCAGGTCGACACCTCATATCAGAACCCGCTCGGCGGTGCCCGCCTGTCCACGGTGGAGCCCGGCGGACCGGCCGAGGCCGCGGGGCTCAAGGCCGGTGACGTGGTCATGGCCGTGAACGGCAAGCCGATCGAAGAATCGTGGGACCTCACGGCCCTGGTGCGCAAATATGCGCCGGGTGACACGGTGGAAGTGCAATATCTGCACGGTACCGCGAGGGCCAAGGTCTCCATCACGCTCGCCGCCGGCACGAAGTGACCTGACAGGCACTCCCGCAACCGCCCCCTGCATGCGTAATCTTGCCCTTGAGAGCAGGGGAGGGCCGGAAACATGGGCTTGGAGAACATCGGCGGCTGGGAGTTCCTGGTCATCATCCTGGTCGGGATCTTCATCTTCGGCCCCGACCGGCTGCCGAAGGCCATCAGCGACGGCGTGCGGATGCTGCGCCAGGTTCGCCAGATGGCGCGCAACGCCACCGGCGACCTGAGCCGCGAGCTGGGCACCGACATCCAGCTCGAGGACCTGCATCCGAAGACCTTCCTGCGCAAGCACCTGCTGAGCGAGGAGGACGAGGCAGCGCTGCGCAAGCCGCTGCAGGGCATCTACGACGACGTCCGCGGCGTGGCCGACCAGGTCAAGCGCGACGCCGAGGAGGCCGCGTCAGCCGCTCGGTCCTCGACCTCGCCGTCGACCTCTTCCTCGACCGCGTCCTCGCCGCCGGCGGCCTCTGCGCAGCCGGCGGTTCGAGCCTCGTGGGAAGACGTCACCTGATCCGCGCGGGGCGGGCCCCGGCCTGTCGGTTCGCGGGCATCCGCTCGGCGCCGTCTCGGGAGTTTCGTCCGGCTCCTGGCGGGTGATTGTTCGGGCTCGCTGGTCGATCGCCATTCCGTAATGTCGGCTTACCGCGACATAACGGATTTTTCGCCTATCGGGGCATTAGTCCGACAATCGGGCAAGATTACTCCGCTGCACCTCGACGCTTGGACCCTGCCGCGCCGCGGGGCGCATTGGCGGGCAGGGCGCCGATTACCGGGCGCTCCAAGTCCGATAGGAGTGCCGAGAACGCCTACCGCGATGCGTCCGGGCCGTGTGTAGGCAGGCCCCTGTTTGTCGGTCGCTCCAAAGGCAATCGACAGCAGGTCAAGATCGCGCACCAACCCATCAGCGCATTGCATTCGGGCCCTCGGCGACGCGGGCGGGCGCACGCGCGGCGGGTGCTTGAGCTGTGGACGCAGCCGCCCGATCCTGTTGAGCCGCCGTCAGTTGGCGATATTTCAGGCTCGACGACTCCTGCGGACAGGCGGGGCGGAGCTGTGGTCGCCTGCTCGCGCTGGAGGTCGCCGTTGCAGGCCCGGGACCCACAGCCGGCGGGCCCGCGGAGAAGTGGCTTCGCGCGGGCCCTGCGGAGTCGGTCAGCGGCCGGCGGGCTTCAGGCCCAGGGGCTTGCCGACCAGGCTCTCGCGGCGCAGGGCCAGCTTGTCGGCCACCGCCGACAGGGCCGCGGCCGCCGGGGTGGACGGGGACGCCAGGACCAGGGGGAGGCCGTTGTCGCCGGCCTCGCGGAGGCGGGTGTCCAGGGGGATCTGGCCCAGCAGCGGTACCTTCGCGCCGACCGCGCGGGTCAGCGAGTCCGCGACCGTCTGGCCGCCGCCCGCGCCGAAGACCTCCATGCGCTGGCCGTCGGGGAGCTCGAGCCAGGACATGTTCTCGACCACGCCGACGATGCGCTGGTGGGTCTGCAGGGCGATCGAGCCGGCTCGCTCGGCCACCTCGGCCGCGGCCGCCTGCGGGGTCGTCACGACCAGGATCTCGGCGGTGGGCAGGAGTTGGGCCAGGGAGATGGCCACGTCGCCGGTGCCCGGCGGGAGGTCGAGGAGCAGGACGTCGAGGTCGCCCCAGTACACGTCGGCGAGGAACTGCTGCAGCGCGCGGTGCAGCATCGGGCCGCGCCAGACGACGGCGGCGTTGCCGGGGGTGAACATGCCGATCGAGATGACCTTCACGCCGTGGGCGGAGGGGGGCATGATCATGGACTCGACCTGGGTCGGGCGGCCGTCGGCGCCGAGCATGCGGGGGACCGAGTGGCCGTAGATGTCGGCGTCGACCACGCCGACGGAGAGGCCGCGGGCGGCCAGGGCGGCGGCCAGGTTGACCGTGACGCTGGACTTGCCGACGCCGCCCTTGCCGCTGGCGACCGCGTAGACCCGGGTGCGGGAGCCGGGCTGGGAGAACGGGATCACCGGCTCCTGGACGTCGCCGCGCAGGCTGATCTGAAGTTCCTTGCGCTGCTCGGCCGTCATCACGCCGAAGTCGATCTCGACTCCGCTCACGCCGGCGACGGCGCCGACCGCGCGGGTGATGTCGGTGCGCAGCTTGTCCTTCAGGGGACAGCCGGCCACCGTGAGCAGGATGCCGATCTCGGCGACACCGTCCGGGCGGAGGGTGACGTCGCGGACCATGCCCAGCTCGGTGATGGGGCGGCGGATCTCAGGGTCGTCGACGGTCGCGAGCGCGGCGGTGATCGCTTCCTCGACGGACGTGGCCGGGGCTGACATGGGTGCCATGTTACGTCGGGCGGCCGCCCACCCCCGCACGTCAAGGCTGCGCGAGGAACGCATCACACGCCCGATCGGCGAATTTTGCCGGCATATGTCACCCAAGGGGGCTTGTCTGCGTACCGAACCCGGTGCGACCATCGTTTACACGCCGCGCGCCTAGCCCCTTGAGGCGCGCGGCGTGAGCCTACAAGTCCGGATAAAAGCGAAAAATCGGGCGCAATGTGCCGTAGGGCCGCGAGCTGGCACGAGGCGCGGCACGGTTGTGGCGTTGCACAGTCCTCGCCGCCGAGGCGGCGGGCGAGGCAGCGCCGTGGATGCAGGCCGCCTCGCAGCGGTGCAGCGGCACCACAAAGGCGGCGGACATGGGGCCGCCGGGCGGCGTGGCAGGTGGCGCTGGTGGGACAAGCGGTGCAGCGGCACCACAAGGCGGCGGAGATGGGCCGCCGGGCGGCGCGGCAGGTGGCGCTGGACAAGTAGGGCGGCGAAGCGCGTCGCAAGGCGACGGCAACCGCGTGGCGAGGCGCCTGACCACTGCGCGGCAGACGAGTAGTCCGCTGCGGAGTGGGCAGAAGCCGGTGGCGGAGCTAACGGTTGCGGCGTTGGGGTTCGTCGGAGTCGACGGTGTCGTCCGGTTCGTCCAGGGGGGACAGGGGATCGGCCAGCGAGCCCAACGCCTTGCGGACCTTCTTGCGCTCCACCTTCGCCCGCCGGTCGGCCGCCTCGTCCAGCTCCTCCGCGACCCGGGCCAGCTCCGAGCGCAGGAAGTCCCGCGTCGCCACCTCGCCCAGGGCGATCCGCAGAGCCGCGATCTCCCGCGCGAGGTACTCGGTGTCGGCCTTCTGCGCGGCAGCGCGACGCCGGTCCTCCTCGGAGGCGAGGCGGTCCCGGTCGGCCTGCCGGTTCTGCGCGAGCAGGATGAGGGGCGCGGCGTACGAGGCCTGGAGGGAGAGGATCAACGTGAGGAAGGTGAACGTGTAGGGGTCGAACTGCCAGCTGCGCGGCGTGAGAGTGTTCCACGCGATCCAGGCCAGGATCACGATCGTCATGTACACGAGGAACTTCGCGGTCCCCATGAACCGCGCGATCCCCTCCGACCACTGGCCGAACGCCTCCGGGTCGAACCGGGGCAGCGAGATCCGGGTGGACCGGGGCTGGTCGAGACGGCGCCGCTCAGCCACGGGCACCGCCGCTGTGCCCGGAGACGCCGGCCTCGGGGGCGGAGATGGTCAGGGGCTCGCCGTTGTCGCGATCGCGCCAGTCCTCCGGCAGCAGGTGGTCGAGCACGTCGTCGACGGTGACCGCGCCGACCAGCTTGTCGGTGTCGTCGACCACGGGCATCACCACCAGGTTGTAGGTCGCCATGCGGCGAGTGATCTCGGCCAGTGTCGTGTCCGGCTCGAGCGGGTCGATGTCGTTGTCGACCACACCACCCAGCAGGGCGGACGGCGGCTCGCGCAGGAGGCGCTGGAAGTGCACGACCCCGAGGTAGCGCCCGGTGGGCGTGGCCATCGGCGGGCGGGTGACGAAGACGCCGGCGGCGACCGCGGGGGAGAGCTGGGGCTCGCGGATGCGGGCGAGCGCCTCGGCGACGGTCGCGTCGGGAGCCATGACGATCGGCTCCGAGGTCATGACGGAGCCGGCGGTGCCCTGCGCGTACTCCAGCAGCGCCCGCACCGGGGAGGCCTCGTCGGGCTCCATGAGGTCGAGCAGAACCTCCTGCTCGGGCTTGGGCATCTCGGCGAGCAGGTCGGCGGCGTCGTCCGGGTCCATCTCCTCCAGGACGTCGGCGGCGCGCTGCGGCTCCAGGGCCGTGATGATCTCCAGCTGGTCGTGCTCGGGGAGCTCCTCGAGCACGTCGGCGAGGCGCTCGTCGTCCAGGGCGGAGGCGACCTCGACGCGCCGGGTCTCGGAGAGATCCTGCAGGACGTTGGCGAGGTCGGCCGGGCGCATGTTGTCCAGCACCGCGAGCAGGCCGGCGGTGCCCTGGGTCTCCGGCTCGCCGGTCAGGCCGCTGACCTCGCCCCACTCGAGCTGGTTGAGGTGGCCGCGGCGGGTGAGCCGGCCGGTGAACTCGCGCACGGCGACGCGGGAGAGCGACCACTCGCCAGTCCGTCCGGCGTCCATGGCCACGTCGACGACCGCGCCGGTGCGCCCCGTCGCGGAGACGGTCACGTGGCGGTCCAAGAAGTCCTCCAGCACCAGCAGCTCGCCCGGGCGCTTCTCGAAGCGGCGCAGGTTGAGCGTGCCGGTGTTGAGCACCACGGCGTCGGGTTCGATGGCCGTGATGCGCCCGATCGGCAGGAAGATGCGCCGGCGCATCGGCATCTCGGCGACCAGCCCGACCACCCGGGGCGGCTGGTTGCCGGTCCGCGCCCGCGCGACAGCGTCCCGCACCCGGCCGACCTGGTCGCCGTTCGGATCGAACACGCTCAGGCCCGCGAGGCGCGCGATGTAGACCCGCGGCGCAGTACTCACGAGTCTTAAGCCTACTGAAGGAGGCCACGGCGTCAGCGTTGGACCGAACGTGGCGGCGTTGCGGGACTTAGGCTGCCGATATGAGCACGCTGCGGTACAGCATCGTCGACGTCTTCACCGACCGCCCCTTCACCGGGAACCCGCTGGCGATCGTCTTCGACGCGGAAGCCCTGGCCGCCGAGCAGATGCAGGCGATCGCGCGGGAGTTCAACCTCTCCGAGACGATCTTCGTACTGCCGCCGACGACCCCGCAGGCGACGTACCGTGCCCGGATCTTCACGCCGGGCACCGAGCTGCCCTTCGCCGGGCATCCGACCGTCGGCTGTGCCGTGACGCTGGTGCGCGACGGCGTGGTCAAGGGCCCGGACGTGGTGCAGGAGTGCGGCGCCGGGCTGATCGCGGTCCAGGTCGACGACGTGCACGGCGCGGCGACGGTCACCGGCGGCGAGCCGACCGCCGGACCCGAGCTCGACCCGGGGCCGCTGCTGGAGTCGATCGGGCTGACCAGGGCCGACTACGTGGGGCCGGCGCCGCGCAGGGCCGGCTGCGGGCTGGAGTTCACGTTCCTGTCGGTGACCGAGGAGGCGGTGGCCCGGCTGCGGCTGCTGCGCCCGGTGGACAACCTCAGCGTCTTTCACTGGGATGCCGAGCGGCGCCTCGCGCACGTGCGGGTGCTGGTGCCCGACGTCGGGGTCGCCGAGGATCCGGCGACCGGCTCGGCCGCGCTCGGCTTCGGGGTCTGGCTGGTCAGCAGCGGGCTCGCGGCGGGCGACGGGCTCACGCGGTACGAGATCGCCCAGGGTCTTGAGATGCACCGCCCTTCGGCCCTGCACTGCAGTGTGACGGCCTCCGGCGGCGTGGCCGTCTCCGCGACGGTGGCGGGTCACGCGGTGCCGATCGCCTCCGGCGAGATGATCGTGCCGCCCTTCGTGGGCTGACGGCGGCCGCCGTGCACGACCACCGCGACGCCGGCCAGCAGCATGGCGATGCCCGGCAGCGTCCGGGCCGTCGGCATGCCGTGCACTGTCGTTGATCCGACAATGCACGCCTCGGGTGGCCGGGCGGACCGCTCGGAGGACCTGAGAGGCTGCCTGTTTGACTACTGGGCCCCTGACCTTGCGGTGCTGGTCGGGCCCCCGCTGATGGCCGGGGCTCCTATGCTGGTCGGGTGACCGTGACGGCGACGCTGTCGCTGACGGATGGCCGACATCTCGCCCGCCT
Source organism: Dactylosporangium sp. CA-233914 (assembly GCF_050942935.1). Taxonomy (NCBI): domain Bacteria; kingdom Bacillati; phylum Actinomycetota; class Actinomycetes; order Micromonosporales; family Micromonosporaceae; genus Dactylosporangium; species Dactylosporangium sp. CA-233914. Next base: position 1,057,152 of record NZ_CP192030.1, read on the forward strand.
GGCGGCGGACGCGATCCACGCACGGCTCACGGGCGACCGCCTGAGCGCGCAGATCCCGCCCGGCAGCCGGCTGCTGCACAACGGCGCCTCGTTCGTGACCCTGGAGCGCGGCGGCGAGCTGCGCGGCTGCGTCGGCAGCCTGGAGCCGGTCCGGCCGCTGCACCGCGACGTGGTGCAGAACGCGGTCCGGGCCATGCACGACCCGCGGCTGCCCCCGGTCACCGCCGACGACTGGCCGGCGCTGGATGTCAAGGTCTCGGTGCTGAGCCGGCCCGAGCCGATCCCCGTCGACGGCCGCGCGAAGCTGGTGGCCGAGCTGCGCCCCGGCGTCGACGGGCTGATTCTGCTCGACGGCGTCCGGCGCTCGACGTTCCTGCCGTCGGTCTGGGCGAAGGCCGCCGACCCGGAGCAGTTCCTGGCGGCGCTGCTGCGCAAGGGCGGGTGGCCGGCGGGAGACTCAGCCGCGGGGGATCTGCCCCCGGGGCTGACCGCCATGCGGTACACCTCCACCGAGTTCCGCGACGACGCACCGCGCGAGCCGATCCCGGCGTGATTGGATTGCGACCATGGACGCGCTGGTCGAAGAGGCGGCGAAGAAGGCCGCGGTCGCCTGGGTCTCCGTCGGCGGCCGCCCGGCGACGCTGCTGTGGTGCGCCTGGCTCGGTGGCGCGCTGCTGGTCGTCAGCGGCGAGGGCGAGCAGGCCGCGCCGGGCCTGGCCGAGGCCGCGAGCGCCGAGGTCAGCCTGCGCGGCGACCACGGCGGGCGGATCGTCACCTTCCCCGCGGAGGTCACCCGGGTCGCACCCGCCGACGAGGCGTGGGCCGAGCTCGTGCCGCAGCTGGCCGGCAAGCGGCTCAACGGCGCCGGCGGGGCCGAGGACCTGGCCCGCCGCTGGGCCGAGCGCTGCGTGGTCAGCCGCCTCACGCCGAGCGGCGGGACGGCCGAACTGCCCGATGACGACCAGTCCGCCCCGCCCCGCCCCACGCCGGCGACGCGCATCCCGCGCCGCCCGTTCCGCCTGCACAAGGTCCGGGGTGCTACCCGAGACCCACGGCGCTGAGGCTCTCCTGCCACAGCCGGGCGGCCAGCGCCGGGTCGTCGCTGTTCCGGGAGGGCCGCGTCGGCTTGCGATCCATGTAGTACCCGCCGGAGGTCAGCTGCGACGTCGGCGTCGCGGCCAGCCACACCAGCGTGTCGGCGCCCCGCTCGGGGCTGCGCGCGAACAGCGCCACCTTGGCCGCCACGTTCACCCCGATCGAGGAGCCGAACCGGCTGCGGACGAAGCCGGGGTGGTACGAGGCCGACATGATGTCCGGCCAGCGGCGCGCCGCCTCCGCCGTGAACAGGATGTTCGCCTGCTTGGCCGAGCCGTACTGCCGCCACAGCCCGCGCTTGCGCTCGCCCCGCAGGTCGCCGGGGTCCAGCGCGCCCATCGCGTGCGCGCCGGAGGCGGTGTTGATGATCCGCCCGCCCCGCAGCTGCTCACGCAGCAGGTTGCTGAGCAGGAACGCGGCGAGGTGGTTGGTCTGCAGCGTCGCATCGAACCCGTCGCCGGTGACGTGGTGTCCGCGTACGACGCCGCCCGCGTTGTTGGCCAGCACGTCGATGTGCTGGTATCGCTGGCGGAGGTGATCCACCAGCACGTGGACGTCGTCGAGCCTGGCGAAGTCGCTGCGGTACGCCGCGACGCTCCGCCCGCCCGCCGCCTCCTTCACCGCCTCGGTCGCCGCCTCCAGCCGGGACTGGTTGCGGCCCACGAGGACCGTGTCGGCGCCGCGGCGGGCCATGTCGACGGCGGCGGCGAGACCGATTCCGGAGCTGGCCCCGGTGATGACCACTGTGCGGCCGGTGAGATCTCCCACAGGGGCATTCTGTGTACTCACGCATCGAGGTTACCGTTTGGTAGCCGCCCTTAACTGTCGCTAAGGAGCTCCGCCATGCCCGCCGCCCTCGGACGCCCGCGCCGCTCGTGCCTTGCCGTGCCCGGCTCCAGTGTGAAGATGCTCGGCAAGGCCCAGGGGCTCCCCGCCGACCAGGTGTTTCTCGACCTGGAGGACGCCGTGGCCCCGCTGGCCAAGCCCGAGGCGCGCAAGAACATCGTGGCCGCCCTCAACGAGGGGGACTGGGCCGGCAAGACCCGCGTCGTGCGGGTCAACGACCTGACCACGCCCTGGACGTACCGCGACGTGATCGAGGTCGTCGAGGGCGCCGGCGAGAACCTCGACTGCATCATGCTGCCCAAGGTGCAGAGCGCCGGCCAGATCGAGTGGCTCGACCTGACGCTGACCCAGATCGAGAAGACCGTCGGCCTGCCGGTCGGCGCGATCGGCATCGAGGCGCAGATCGAGAACGCCGCCGGCCTGGTCAACGTCGACGCGATCGCCGCGGCCAGCAAGCGCGTCGAAACCATCATCTTCGGCCCGGCCGACTTCATGGCCTCGATCAACATGAGGTCGCTGGTCGTCGGCGGGCTGATCCCGGGCTACCCCGGCGACCCGTACCACTACATCCTCATGCGCATCCTCATGGCCGCCCGCATGCACGACCTGCAGGCCATCGACGGCCCGTTCCTGCAGATCCGCGACGTCGACGCGTTCCGCGAGGTCGCCGGGCGCAGCGCGGCGCTGGGCTTCGACGGCAAGTGGGTGCTGCACCCCGGGCAGGTCGAGGCGGCCAACGAGGTGTACTCGCCCGCCCAGGACGACTACGACCACGCCGAGCTGATCCTCGACGCCTACGACTACTACACCTCCGAGGAGGGCGGGAAGCTCGGCGCGGTCATGCTCGGCGACGAGATGATCGACGAGGCCTCCCGCAAGATGGCGCTGGTGATCTCGGCCAAGGGACGGGCCGCGGGGATGAAACGCACCACCGCGTTCACCCCACCGAACTGAGAAAACGCGCGTCGGATTGCCCGCCGGTGCGTCCGGAAGGCAGGATTTGCCGTATGGCACCCGACCTACGCTCAAGCGGTCCCGCCGGCAAGAGCGGCCGGCGCGACGCGAGCCGGCCCTCCTCCGCGCGGCGCACCCTGCGCGCCGTCCCCTCCAGCGGCCCCGAACTCGCCGGCGAGCCCGCCGACGAGGAGGCGCCGACCGCCGCCGACCGGCTCGACGGGCGGGTTGCCCTGGTCACCGGCGCGGGCAGCCCGGACGGCATCGGCTACGCCACGGCCCGCCGGCTCAAGCAGATGGGCGCCACGGTCGCCATCGTCTCCACCACCCGGCGCATCCACGACCGGGCCAGCGAGCTCGGCGTGACCGGATTCGTCGCCGACCTCACCGTCGAGGCCGAGGTCGGCGCGCTCGCCGACGCCATCGTCGACCAGGTCGGCCCGGTCGACGTCCTGGTCAACAACGCCGGCCTGGCGAGCAAGGCCAGCCCCGAAGTCCTGCGCCCCGTCGCGCAGCTGACCTACGAGGAGTGGCGCGCCGAGATCGACCGCAACCTGACCACCGCGTTCCTGGTCAGCCGGGCCTTCGTCGGGGGCATGGCCGAGCACGGCTGGGGCCGCATCGTCAACCTCGCCGCCACCGCCGGCCCGGTCAACGCCCTGCCCGCCGAGGCCGGCTACGCCGCGGCCAAGGCCGGGGTCGTCGGCCTCACCCGGGCCCTGGCCATGGAACTGGTCGCCGACGGCATCACCGTCAACGCGGTCGCGCCCGGCATCATCCACACCGGCGCGTCCACCCTGGTCGAGCTCAAGCAGGGCTTCGGCACGCCGATGGGGCGCCCCGGCACGCCGGAGGAGGTCGCGGCGACGATCGCCTTCCTGTGCTCGCCCGGCGCTTCCTACATCACCGGCCAGATGCTGGTCGTCGACGGCGGCAACAGCGTCCGCGAGGCGCAGTACCGGTAACGGGTCACGGCCTCGGCCGCCCACCTGGGCTCCGGCCAGCGGACGGTCAGCCAATCATCAGGTTGGCTGGCTAGGCTCGGCCGCATGGGGGCTCGGGCCGGTGACTACGTGGTGCTGCTGGGGCCACCGGTCGTCGTCGGTTCGGCCGCGGGTGTGGTCCTGCTCTCCGGCGAGCCGGAGGCGTTCCTGCCGATGCTGCTCGTCCTGCAGCCGCTGACCACCCTCGGCATCGTCGTCGGCCTGGTCCAGCTCACCCGGACCACCCGCGGCCCGTCAACGTTCCGGCTCACCGTCCACCGGGGTGAGCCGGCGTTCGGGGCCGATCCCACGTTCCGCCGCCAGTGCATCTTCAACGGCCTGCTCTGCGCCGCCGTCCTCCTGATGGCCCTCAACGGTTTGCGGGTCTCCGGCCGAATCGTGCCGACCCTGGCCTGGGCGATCCTGATCCTCAACGGCGGCGCCATGCTCATGCTGCTCCACCGTATGATCCGCAGCGGACCCCTGCTCATCACGGCGACCGGCGTAGCACTGGACGGCGGCCGCACCTTCGTGCCGTGGGCCGCGCTGGAGCCGGGCCCGGAGAGTCCGCAGTGGACGCTGGCCCACCCGGAGCTCGTGCGGGGCCGCTCGCTCAAGCGCTTCCAGCCGGGCCAGACGGTCCCGCTGGACGTCTCCCTGTGGTTCCTGTTCCGCTCCATTCACGTGTACCTCGAGCAGCCCGACCGCCGCCCCGCCATCGGCACCCCGCAGGAGCTGGCCCGCCTGCGCGGATCGCTGTCCCGCCAGTCCGCATGACCCTTGAGTCGGGCGGCCGACATGTCGGGCGCTGGCGCGCCACGACATGTCGGATTTTTCGCCTGACAGGTTATAAATCCGGTATAGCCGACCGTCAGCCGCGTCGCCGCAGGTCCTGGTCGCGCACCGGACTGCCCGCCCAGCCGTGATCCCGCCCGCCAGCCGCAGCGACGGTTGCGGCTCGGGTGGGGCTAGTGGCGGCCGTGAGCCGCGTCGCCGCAGGTCGTGGTTGCGCGCACGGCTGGGCGCCCAGTCGTGATTCCGGCCGTCGGCGGCAGTGATGGTTGCGGATTGCGTGCGGCTTGGGTGGGGGCTGGCGGCGGCCGTGAGCCGCGTCGCCGCAGGGTCCTGGTTGCGGGCCCGGCTGGTCGGCTGGCTGTGATTCCGGCCGTCGGCGGCGGTGATGGTTGCGGATTGCGTGTGGCTTGGGTGGGGCTGGTGGCGGTCGTGAGTAGCGTCGCCGCGGGTCGTGGTTGCGGGCCCGGCTGGTCGGCTGGCTGTGATTCCGGCCGTCGGCGGCAGTGACGGTTGCGGATCGCGTGCGGCTCGGGCCGGTGGTCGGGCGAGCTAGCGTTGGCGCATGCGCACTGCCGAACAGATTCTGCGCGAGGCCCGCACCATCGCGGTCGTGGGTGCCTCCCGGGACCGGACGAAGACCGCTCATGCCGTGCCACTGCAGATCCAGCGGCACGGCTGGCGCATCGTGCCCGTGAACCCGTTCGCCGACGAGATTTTCGGGGAGCGCGTCTACCGCACGCTCGCCGATATCCCGTTCGCCGTGGACCTGGTCAACGTGTTTCGCCCGTCGGCCGATGCCACGGCGGTGGTCAAGGACGCGCTCGCGATCGGCGCGCCCGCGATCTGGCTGCAGCAGGACATCGTCAGCCCTGAGGGGCGGGCGCTGGCCGAGGCCGCCGGCGTCGACTACGTGGAGAACACGTGCATCGCGGTCGTCCGCGCGGTGCATGCGCTCAGCGCACCCCGTAATCCCGCAGCAGACCCCGGCTGATGATGGTCTTCTGGATCTCGGACGTGCCCTCGCCGATGAGCAGGAAGGGCGCCTCGCGCATGAGGCGCTCGATCTCGTACTCCTTCGAGTAGCCGTAACCGCCGTGGATCCGGAACGCCTCCTGGACCACCTCGGCGCAATACTCGCTGGCCAGCAGCTTCGCCATGCCTGCCTCGACGTCGTTGCGCTGCCCGGCGTCCTTCAGCCGCGCGGCGTTGACCATGAGCCCGTGCGCCGCCTCGATCTTCGTGGCCATCTCGGCCAGCTTGAACGCGATCGCCTGGTGCTTGACGAGCGGCGAGCCGAAGGTCTGGCGCTGCTGCGCGTAGGCGATCGCGAGCTCGAACGCCCGGATCGAGATCCCGCACGCCCGCGCGGCCACGTTGACCCGCCCGACCTCGATGCCGTCCATCATCTGGTAGAAGCCGCGGCCGGCCTGCTCCGCGCCGCCAAGGATCGCCGAGGCGGGGACCCGGACCCCGTCGAGGATCATCTCGGTGGTCTCGACGCCCTTGTATCCCATCTTCTCGATCTTCCCGGGGATGCTCAGCCCCGGCAGCAGCAGGTTCTCCCCGAACCCGGGCTCCTTCTCCAGCAGGAACGTGGTCATGTTCCCGTATACCGACTCGGCCCCGAGCTCGGTCTTGACCAGCGTCGCCACCACGGAGGAGTAGGCCCCGTTGGTGAGCCACATCTTCTGCCCGTCGAGCACCCACTCGTCCCCGTCGGCCACCGCCTTGGTGCGGATCGCGGCCACGTCGGAGCCGGTGCCCGGCTCGGACATCGAGAACGCCCCGCGCACCTCGCCGGTCGCCATCCGGGGCAGCAGCCGCTGCTTCTGCTCCGCGGAGCCGTGCTGCGACACGAGATAGGCCACGATGAAGTGCGTGTTGACGATCCCCGACACCGACATCCACCCGCGCGAGAGCTCCTCGACGACCAGCGCGTAGGTCAGCAGCGACTCGCCGAGCCCGCCGTACTCCTCCGCGATCGTGAGCCCGAACAGCCCCATCTCCCGCATGCCCGCCACGATGTCGGCGGGGTAGACGTCCTCGTGCTCCAGCCGCTGCGCGTGCGGGATGATCTCCTTGTCGACGAACTCCCGCACGGTCTCCAGCATCGACTGCTGTACATCACTGAGCCCAGGCGTGCGAGCGAGACGAGCCATGTGGCGAGACCTCCGAAGCTACTGACCGGTATCCTTGGAGTATCGAGCTTCCGGCGGTGACAGACCAGGTGAAATAGTTCTCAGGTGCGAGTCAACGCGATGGCGATAGGCGCCCTGATCTGCGCTTTCCTGCTCCCGCCGTTCGGCATCCTGATGGGGCACATCGCCTGGTCCCAGTCTCGCCGCGAGCGGCGTCCGGGCGCTCGCATGGCCCTGGCCGCCATGATCATCGGCTACGTGGAACTCCTGGTCATCTGCGGCATCCCGATCATAGCCCTGGGTTTCTGACCATCTCGGCAACTCCTCGTAGGACCCCTCCGCCCGTGACCGTGCTCCAGCCACAGCGTCACCCCGGCCTCGGCGTGCATCCGGCCTGTTCGGCCGCGACGGCCACCGCCACGACGCGGGAGGGCTCGGTCAGCAATCCGAGCGTGCCGGCCTCGATCCCGAACCTCATCCCGCGCCCAATTTCATTCGATTGCGGCCCAGGGATCCTTGGCGGCGGCGGAGGACCCCTCGGGGCAGACCTTCCGGTAGTCGCACCACGAGCAGATCGGCCCGGCCATCGGCGGGAACGCCGAGTCGGCGTCGGCGCCCCCGGCCAGTGCCTCCTCGGCCGCCACGATGTCCGCCGCCGTCTCCTCCGCCCGCCTGAGGTGCCGCTCCAGCGACTCCGGCGTGTGTTCGTGCGCGGCGACGGTGCCGGTGGGCAGGTGGTGCAGTTCAACCCGCCGGCAGGCCTTGCGGAACACGCGAGCGCTGGCGATCGCGTAGAGGGCCAACGCCCGCGACCCCCGGGCGTCGTCGGCCGAGACCCCGCCCCGGCCGGTCTTGTAGTCGACGATGACCAGCTCGGAGCCGCGCTGATCGATCCGGTCCACCCGCCCCGACAGCGCAAGGGTCTCGGTCCGCGCCGCAACCGTCCGCTCCACCCCCACCGGCTCCTCGGCCGGGTCGAGCGAGTCCACATAGGACTCAAGCCAGTCCAGGGCCCGCCGGTACACCTCCCGCTCCTGTGCTTCGTCCCGATACCCCTCGCGCACCCACGTCGCCTTGAGCAGCGCCGGCAGCGCCGCGGTCGTGCGGCGGCCGGGATCGAGGGCATACCAGTTCTTCAGGGCCGTGTGCACGGAGGCACCCAGCGAGTTGTGCGCCCACGGCGGCCCCTTCTGCGGCGCGGGCCGCTCGACGTAGGAATACCGGTAGCGGCGCGGACAGTCCTCGTAGCTGCCCAGCTTGCTGGGCGTGCAGGTGAACAGCCGCCGAGGTGTCGCGAATAGACCCAACTGCTCCACGCCCAGCATCCTGCCACCGGGGTACGACAAAAGTTCAATGCGGCGAGTGCAGGTACGTCGTCACGAACGCCCCGATCGCGTCGGCCAGCAACTGCACGGCGATCGCGGCCACCAGCAGACCGGCGATGCGGGTGAGGACCTCGATACCGCTCGGCCGCAGGAGGCGCACGAGCACGCCGGAGAAGCGCAGCACGAGGTACACGACAAGCATCACGGCGATGATCCCCACCGCGATCGCGGAGTAGCCGGAGAACGTGTGCGCCCGCCGCACGAACAGCATCGTGGCGACGATCGCGCCGGGGCCGGCCAGCAGCGGCGTGCCGAGCGGGACCAGCGCGACGTTGGAGGTCACCTCGTGGCGGGGGCCGTCGGTCTTGCCGGTGAGCAGTTCCAGGGCGACCAGGAGCAGCAGCAGGCCGCCGGCGCCCTGCAGGGCCGGCAGCTCGATGTGGAGGTAGCCGAGGATCTGCCGGCCCAGCAGCGCGAACGCCACGATCACGCCGAGGGCGAGCAGCACGGCCTGCAGGGCCGCGCGGTGGCGATGGGCGCGCTCCATCTGGCCGGTGAGGGCGAGGAAGATCGGCACCGCCCCCGGCGGGTCCAGGATGACGAGGAGAGTCACGAACACTTCACCCAGAAGCTTCAAATCCACGACCGGAATTGTCGGACCAGGCCCGTATCGAGCGGATACCTGGGTCTTGACGTTGCCGGAGCGCACCCCTACGTTGCGGAGGGAACAGCAAACTTTCCTTACAGATGGAGGGTTTATGGGCAAACGCAGGCTCCTGGCGGGGGTTGCGGCCGCGCTGGCGGCGACGTCGCTGGCCCTCGCGCCCGGGACGGCGGCGGGCGCCCACGGCGCCTCGCACCAGGACCAGTTCAAGCGCGTCGGGTACTTCATCCAGTGGGGCATCTACGGCCGCCAGTACTTCGTGAAGAACCTCGAGACCAGCGGCCAGGCCGCGCGTCTGACGCACATCAACTACGCCTTCGGCGGTGTCGACGCGAGCGGCAAGTGCGTCTCGGCCGACCCGTGGGCCGACTACCAGCGCCCGGTCTCGGCGCAGGAGAGCGTCGACGGCGTCGCCGACGCGGCGGGCCAGCCGCTCGCCGGCAACTTCAACCAGCTCAAGAAGCTCAAGGCCAAGCACCCCGGCCTCAAGGTCCTCATGTCGCTGGGCGGCTGGACGCTGTCGGCCAACTTCTCCGACGCCGCGCTGACCGACGCGTCGCGCCAGGCGCTGGTGAAGTCGTGCATCGACACGTTCATGTCGACCGGCGTGTTCGACGGCTTCGACCTCGACTGGGAGTGGCCCGGCTCCGAGGGCAACGCCGGCAACGTGATCCGCCCCGAGGACAAGCAGAACTTCACCAAGCTCGTCGCGGAGTTCCGCAAGCAGCTGGGCAAGAAGGCCACGCTGACCGCGTTCCTCCCGGCCGCCCCCGCGAAGATCGACGCCGGCTTCGAGGTGAACAAGATCTTCAAGTACCTCGACTTCGGCTCGGTCCAGGGCTACGACTACCACGGCACCTGGGAGACCACCACCAACCAGCAGTCCGCGCTGTTCGTGCCGCGCAAGGCGCCCACGACGCCGGACTTCAGCGCCGCGAGCTCGCTCAAGGCGTGGACCGACCGCGGCGCGTCCAAGCGGCAGCTCGTGCTCGGCGTGCCGTACTACGGCCAGGGCTGGACCGGCGTGACCAACGCCAACAACGGCCTGTTCCAGCCGGCGACCGGACCGGCGCCGGGCACGTGGGCGGCGGGCAACGAGGACTACAAGGTCCTCGCCACGCTGCCGCAGCAGGGCTACAAGGTCCACCACGACCTCGTGGCCGGCCACGCCTGGTTGTTCAACGGCACGACGTTCTGGACGTTCGACGACCCGATCGTCGTGGCCCAGAAGGGTCTGTACGTCCGCCTCGCCGGCTACGGCGGCGCGATGATCTGGTCGCTCGACGGTGACGACGCCAACGGCACGCTCACCAAGACGATCTACACGACCCTGCACTGACAGCGAGACCCGAAGGGCCGTCCCGCACTACGCGGGGCGGCCCTTCGGCATGAACAGCGCGATGCCGTCCAGCACCCGCTCCAGCCCGAAGGCGAAGGCACGCGCGGGGTCCCCGGCGCCGTACTCCTCGCCGGCCGCCTGCCCCACCCGCGCCGCGGTCGGGAAGCGGGCCGGGTCGAGTACCTCGGCGAGCAGTGGCGACCATGCCGCCCACCACTCCGTCTCGCTCTGCCCGGTGCGCTGCTCGGCCTGGTCGGCCAGGACCGCGGCCCGCACGGCGCCGGTGACGTAGTTGAGCACCAGGCTCAGCAGCAGGTCGCTGTCGACCTCGCGCACGCCGGTGCCCTCGAAGGAGCGCAGCTCGAAGTCGTACTTCGCGATCGTGTTCGGCCCCAGCACCGGCCGGCTGGTCGCGACCTGCAGCAGCCAGGGGTGGCGGCGGTACAGCTCCCAGTTGTTGCGGGCGACCTCGCCGAGCCGCTCCCGCCAGCCCCGGGCCGCGTAGTCGTCGCGGACCGCCTCGCCGCTGACCGCGTCGACCATCACGTCGAGCAGTTCGGCCTTGCTCGGCACGTAGGTGTACAGCGACATCGCCGTCACCCCCAGCTGCTCCGCGACCCGCCGCATCGACACGGCGGCCAGCCCCTCGGCGTCGGCCAGCGCCACCGCGACCGCGACGATCCCCGGCACGGTGAACTTGGGCCGCGGCCCGCGCCGGGCGGCCGGGGCCGGCGCCCGCCCCCACAGCAGGTCGATGCTGCGCCGCGGGTCGCCGGCGCCGCTGTACTCGGTGCTCACCCCACCACGTCGCTTCCGTGCCCGGCCGCGACGATGCGCTCCAGCACATCGGGGGCGGTGGTGCGGGCGCCGAGCCGCACGGTCTTGTTGCTGCCGTGGTAGTCGCTGCTGCCGGTCGTGACCAGCCCGAGCCGGTCGGCCAGCGCGTGCATTTCGGCCTGCTCACCCGGGCTGTGGTCGGTGTGGTCGGCCTCCAGCCCGAACAGCCCGGCGCCGGCCATCTCGACGATCAGTTCGTCCGGCACGACCGGGCCGCGCACGCTGGCCCGCGGGTGGGCGAAGACCGGCACCCCGCCCGCGCCCCGGACGAGCCGGAGGGCGGCGAAGACGTCGAGGTCCTCCTTCGGCACGCGGTAGCGCCGGCCGAGCCACTGTGGCTCGAACGCCTCGGTCACCGAGCCGACCAGGCCGCGGCGGATGAGGGCCTGGGCGAGGTGCGGGCGGCCGACGGTGCCGCCGGCGGCGTCCTGCAGCACCTCGTCCCAGGTGATGTCGATGCCGTCGGCGTAGAGCATCTCGACCATCCGCTCGGCGCGGGTCTCGCGGGACATCCGCACCCGGGCCAGCTCGGTGGACAGTGCCGGGTCGGTGGGGTCGAACAGGTACGCCAGCAAGTGCAGCCCGATCGGCCACGGAGCACCGTGCCACCGGCACGAGATTTCCGCCCCCGGCACGAGGGTGAGCCCGGCCGGCCGGGCCTCGAACGCGGCCGGCCAGCCGAGAGTGGTGTCGTGGTCGGTCAGCCCGAGGACGTCGAGCCCGGCGGTGGCCGCCTCGGCGACCAGCTCGGCCGGTGTCGAGGTGCCGTCGCTCGCCGTGGAGTGGGCGTGAAGATCGATCCGCACGCTCCCAGCCTATAGAGGCGCTATTGGGCGGTGAGCGGCTCGATGAGGACGACCCCGTCGCTCTCCTGGTCCAGCTGCTCGACATTGTCGGCCTTGCCGGTCGGGTCGAGCTTGAGGAACTTGTTGCCGTTGTCGACCACGAACGTCTTCGCGTTGAGCCAGACGGTCTTGTCGGTGACGGCGAGCTTCCACAGCTTTGGCTTGCCACCGTCGAACACCGTGGTCAGGTCGAGGATCGCGACCTGACCGGCCCCGGCGACCGGGTAGGCCAGCCAGCGCCCGTCGGGCGAGATCCGGGCCCCGCCCTTGGTCGCCATCGGCAACCCGCAGAACTTCTTCGCGATCTTGAACGGCTGGTCGAACAGCAACTGGGCCAGGCACATCTGGGTGTCCGGGGACACCGCCGCGATCTCGGCATAGACGCCGAGGTTGTCGGGCGTGCCGCCGAAGACCCGCACGACGGTCTTGTCCCAGGTCTGGCTGTATTTGCGCTCGGTGTGCCAGACGTCGAAGCCCTTGTCGTCGTTGCTCATGACCAGGTTGGTGCCGACGAACGTGACCGGCTCGGTGTTCGGCGGCACGTCGGTCGAGAGGCCCTTGGCGATCTTCTTGTTGTCCTGGTTGCTGCGGGTGCCGACGTTCATCTGGCCCTGCGATGCCCACGCCACCGTGCTGCCGTCCTTGGCCACGGTGATGTTGGTGGCGTCGTCGACCAGGACCTGCTGCTGCTCGTTGTCGTCCTGCAGGACGAGCTGCTTGTCGCCGTCGGGCTGGGTGTTGACCACCAGGTAGCCGTCCTTGGCCTGGTAGGCCGCCGTGACGGTGCTCTTGGCCGGCAGCTGGAGCCGGACCTTGGTGGCGGCCTGCGCGCTGGGCCCGATCGCGGTGACCTCGTGCATCTCCGGCGGGGCGACCGGGGCGGTCGAGGTGCCGACGACGGAGGGGCGCTGCTCGGGGCTGCCCTGGGCGACCGGCCCGGGTGACTGCGGCGAGCCGGTCGGCGTGCCCGTGGTCAGGGTGTGCACGACCGCGACCGACGCGGCGGCGAAGGCGACGAACCCGGACAGCCCGGTCACCGCGGCGCGCCGTCGCCGGCGGACCCGCGCGGCGCCCCGGATGGCGACGTCGGCGACCCCGTCCAGCGACGACAGCGACCCGGGCGGGGGGTCGCCCGCCTTGGCCGCGAATGTCTCGCGGAGCTCGTCTTCCAGCATGATCGTCACGTCCCCAGTCAGACTTCCACCGGCTCTTCGACCACGGTGTCCGCGGGTAGAAGCGCCTCAGCCTCGGCAAAAGGTTGTTCCGGCTCTTCAAGAGCCGGAACACTCACAGCGGTCAGGGCGGGGGCGGGGTCGGTCGGGGGGCGGGCCGGCTGGGTCCGGGTCTGGGTCTTGGGGCGGACGCCCTCGGCGCCGAGCTTCTCGCGCAGCGTCGCCAGGGCGCGGGAGGTCTGGCTCTTGACCGTGCCGACGGAGACGCCGAGCAGGCGGGCGGTCTCGGCCTCGGACTGGTCCTCGTAGTAGCGCAGCACGAGCACGGCCCGCTGCCGGCTGGGCAGGGCGCGCACGTGCCGCCACATGGCGTCGCGCTCGAGGGTCTCCTCGATCTGGTCGGCGGCGGTGCCCTCGGGCAGGATCTCGGTGGGGCGCTCGCCGTGCCAGCGCCGCCGCCACCAGCTGGTCGCGGTGTTGACGAGGACGCGGCGCGCATAGGGCTCGACGGCCTCGATGTGCCCGAGCCGCTTCCAGGCCAGGAAGGTCTTGGTCAGCGCGATCTGGAGGAGGTCCTCCGCGGTCGCCCAGTCGCCGGCCAGCAGGTAGGCCGTGCGCAGCAGCGCCTTGGAGCGGAGCCCGACGAACTCACGGAAGTCTTCTTCGCGGAAACCTACGTCGTCCGGCACCGGCCGTCCCCTCCCCCTCCGCCCACGTACGTAGACGCCATGAAGGGTCCGTCCGGTTGCGTCCCTGGCGAGGTTCTCAGGTAATTCCCAGCGGCGGGCCGCTCAGGTGCCGTCGTCCTCGCCGCCCGCCGGTCGGCTCAGGCGCGCCTCGACCGCCTCCGGCTCGTACATCTCCTCGACGATGCGCAGATAGAGCTCGTTGGGGTTGGGCAGGTTGCGGATGTTGCGCAGCGCCTGATCCTGGCCGGCGGACTCGAGCTCGAAATGCCCATATCCGAACATGCGGCCGGTCAATGACTGCACGTATTTCATGTCCGTGACCCGCGACAGCGGCATCATTGCCACATTTCGCGTGAAAATGCCCGACACGACCATGACCCGCTTGTTGGTGAGGATGAAGCGGTCGTACCACCAGTCGGCGACCTTCCACGCGCACCACAGGACCACGGCCGCCCAGATCACCACCACGGCGGTGCGCAGCTGCTCCTGGCCGTGCTTGGTGAGCCAGCCGGCGATGTAACCCATCGCGACCGTCGCGCTGATCGCGATCAGGCCCTCTTTCGCGAGCTGCACCCAGTGCCGCTTCCATTCACCGCGGAATTTCTCCGTCGGGAAGAGATAGCGCGAGGCGTGCCGGCTCGCCTCGTCCTCCAGGGGCGCCATGCGGCTGCCGGGCGGGACCGACGGTGCGGCCTCCCCGCCCTGGAGCCGGGCGAACTCGTCCTGGGAGAAGGTCGGCGGGGCGCTGTCATACTGCGGGGCACTCGAGCCGCGCGCGTGCGCACCGTCGGTGAGGGGGTCCGCATACGCTTCGGAGATGAAGTCGTCGCCGTCCGTGGTGTATTCGGCCCGTGGTGCGGCGTCGTCGGTCGGCACGCTGTAGGAATCCGGGAGGAACTCCGGCCGCGCGCGGGGGATCGGCTCCGTGTCCCGGTCCTGAAAACGCCGGGAGTTCGGGTCGTTCTCGGGGGGCTCGGCGCCGGTGGACATCGGCGTCAGGCAACCAGGCTGGAGAAGAAGTCGCCAAATCCGGTGGCGATGTCCATGATGCCGCCGCCGATGGACTTGAACACCTCGGCGGCCGACTGCGGCCTATATGCCACGAAGAAGATGAGGAAGGCAATGCTTCCCCAGGTGAGGACCTTCTTGACCATCGCCGTCAATCCCCTCCCCGCGGCGTTGCGCACCAACGCCCCGGCCAACTCAGCGTATCAGCTGCGCGGCTCAGGGTGCACTAACGCCGCGCCGGAGCCATCGGCCCGCAGCCCGATCCTAGGCCGTGTTTCAAACGTGGGTTTGGTGTGAGGAAGTCTCGGCGCGTCGTTGATCGATAGACGGCGAGGTCTCCGGTAGTTGGTTCTTCGACCAAGACGACCATCAGCACGGAGACCTCGTGGCCAGCGTAGCGGTGACGAGGTGGTTCGACCTGTCCGACGCGCAGTGGGCGAAGCTGGAGCCGCTGCTGCCGCGGGGTAAGAAGGCAGGCCGGCCGCCGAAGTGGAGTAAACGGCAGCTCGTTGACGGGATTCGGTGGCGGGTCCGGGTCGGCTCACCGTGGCGGGACGTGCCGGCCTGCTACAGGCCCTGGCAGACCGTCTACGGACTGTTCCGCCGCTGGCAGCGCGCCGGTGTCTGGCAGGGCATCGTCACCAGGCTGCAGGCCGACGCCGCCGGGCTGATCACCTGGGACGTCAGCGTGGACTCCACGATCGCCCGGGCGCATCAGCACGCCGCCGGCGCCCGCCGCGACGGTGACCTGCAGCGAGAGCCGCCGGGCGGCGTCGACCCGGAGCCGGCCGACCATGCCCTCGGCCGGTCCCGCGGCGGGCTGACCACGAAGATCCACCTGGGGTGTGAACAGGGGCAGAAGCCGCTGTCGATCGTTGCTGACCGCCGGGCAGCGCGGGGACAGCCCCAGTTCACGGTCGTGCTGGACGGCATCCGGGTGTCGCGGCTGGACGGTGGCCGGCCCCGCACCCGCCCGGACCGGGTCCTGGCCGACAAGGCCTACACGTCACGGGCGAACCGCCGCTACCTGCGCCGGCGCGGGATCAAGGCGACCATCCCGAGCAAGGCCGACCAGGACGCCAACCGGCGCAAGCTCGGCTCGAAGGGCGGCCGCCCACCAGCCTTCGACCCCGAACGCTACCGGCAGCGCCACGCGGTGGAGTGCGGCATCAATCGACTGAAACGCCACTGTGCGATCGCGACCCGGTACGACCTAGCTAACCACGAGCTATGAAACAGGCCTTAGTCGCGGCTGTCTACGCCTGGCCGGCCTGGCCGTGAAGATACGGCGACGGCGCGCCGTAAACGAGTTGGGCCGGCACGTCGTCGCAGAGATCGTGCAGGTCGAGCTCCTCCTCGAGGAGATAGCCGGCCGCGGCGGGCCACGTGACGATGTAGAGCCACATGCCGGCCGCCTCGCCGACGTACACGGTCCGGTCCTCCGGCGACTTCGCCATCCACAGCGGGGTCGGCCACCCGGCGGCCCGGACCTTCGCGTGCGCGGTCATGGTGGCGAGGTCGCCGTCGAAGAACGTCCCCGGATCGGTCCCCGGAATGCCGGCGAACCGCGTGCCGAGCCCGATGCCCGGCTCCTCGGCGATGATGACGGCGTCGGCCGGCCCGTGCTCGACCGGCCCGGGCCCGCTGCAGGCCAGCGCCGTGGCCCGGACCCCGGAGCGCTCGTCGCCGACCCAGCCCAGCCCGGTGACCGTCCACCCGCTGGGCAGCGGCCACGGGCACCACAGCGGGGTGGGTCGTTGCTCCCCGGCCCGCTGGGCCGCGGCGATCAGCTTGGTTCTGGCCGCGTCCGCGATCTCGGGTCCGATGTGCTGCGCGACGTGCAGCGGCAGCACCGCGCCGTCCGTGTCGCAGCGCCACTCGGAGTGCATGAGGTCCGGCGGCCGCACCGGACCACCACAGCGGGGACAGCTGATCGCGACGCCCATGTACCCACGGTAAAGCCGATCAGGGGTTTCCGACCCCGTACTGGCGGATCCAGGTATGCATGGCGATACCGCTGGCGACGCCCGCATTGATGGAACGCGTGGAGCCGTACTGCGCGATCGAGTACACCGCGCCGCAGGCCGCCCGGGCCGGCTCGGACAGCCCCGGCCCTTCCTGGCCGAACAGCAGCACACACCGCCGCGGCAGCTCGGCCCGCTCCAGCGGCCGCGCCCCCGGCAGGTTGTCGATCCCGATCAGGGGCAGCCGCTGCGCCGACGTCCAGGCCAGAAACGCCTCGACGTCAGGGTGGTGGCGGATGTGCTGGTAGCGGTCGGTGACCATGGCCCCGCGCCGGTTCCACCGCCGACGCCCGACGATGTGCACCTCGGCGGCGAGGAACGCGTTGGCGTTGCGTACGACGGTGCCGATGTTGAGGTCGTGCTGCCAGTTCTCGACGGCCACGTGGAAGGGGTGCCGCCGCGTGTCGAGATCGGCGACGATCGCCTCGAGCCGCCAGTAGCGGTAGCGGTCGACGACGTTGCGCCGGTCACCGTCCGCGAGCAGCTGCGGGTCGTAGTGTGGCTCGGACGGCCAAGGGCCTTCCCAAGGCCCGACCCCGACCGCAAGCTCGATCTCCGGTTCCATTTGCGGCGACGGTACCGCACCCGCTCGTCCGGCCCCGAACCTCCACGTCCGGCCCCCACTGGAGTCCGCTTTCAGGCGCCCGGTTCGCTCACGAACCGGTCGGGGCGTTCGCTGGAGGCCGGCCGAGTGAGAAGGTTTGCCCAGCCCACCCGACCGGCGCCAGCGGCGCGCCGCGTTCCTGCCCCCGCCCGGGTTCAGCGGCCGAGGGCGCGCGCCAGCTCCTGTGCGATCCCGTTGACGAGCCGCCGCTCCGCCAGCTGGATCTCCACCCCGCCCAGCCGGATCCATCCGCCCTGCCAGGCGGCCCGCCCGACGCTGGCGGCGATGTCCATCAGCCACTCCCCGTACGCGAGTGCGCTGTCCGTCCCCAGCCGCTCGGCCAGCAGCCGCACCGCGCACCCGCACTCGGCCAGCACCGCGTCCGGCTGCACGTTCCCGCTGTCGATATCCTCGTCCGTGAGCTGCTCGGAGAAGATGGCGGCCACCACCCCGCGCACGAGCAGCGCCCGGGACCGCTGACCGGCGGCAATGGCCTCCACCCCGGCGACGGCGTCGACGTCCCTGTCCCCGGCACAGGCCACGACCAGCACGGCACGCGGCAGCCGGACGAGCAGCTCCCACTCCTGCCGCCGCAACGGCAGGTCGACGCCGACGGCCGGACGCCCGACCGGGCCGGAAGCACGCTCGCTCGGCATGGCAACCTCCCACTGCCGAGCGTATGCCGAAAAATCCGCCGATAGCGCCTTTTCGCCCGCGCCAACAGGTCGCGACCGCCCGATATGCCCGATCAGTCAGGCACCGCGAGTCCGGAACGCGTGTCGAAGGCCCACGGCGGGGCCGGTGCCTGCGACGCGGTGCGTGAGCAGCCGCGGCCCCGGCTCGTTTGTGAAGGCCCGCGGCGGGGCCGGTGCGTGCGTTGCGGGCTCAAGTCGACGGGTGGGCGGCCGTGGCCTCGGCTCGCTTTGTTGAAAGCCCGCGGCGGGGCCGGTGCGTGTGTTGCGGGCTCAAGTCGACGGGTGGGCGGCCGTGGCCTCGGTTCGTTTGTTGAAGGCCCGCGGCAGGGTCGGTGCCTGCGACGCGGTATGTGGGCGGCCGCGGCCTCGGCTCGCTTTGTTGAAAGCCCGCGGCAGGGCCGGTGCGTGTGTTGCGGGCTCAAGCTGACGGGTGTGGGCAGCCGTGGCCTTGGCTCGTTTGTTGAAGGCCCGCGGCGGGGCCGGTGCCTGTGTTGCGGTCTCAAGTCGACGGGCGGGGGCGGCCGCGGCCCCGGCGCGCTGTGGGTCGCTGGCGGAGCCGCGGACAACAGGCGCCCCGGCCTGCCCACGGTGCGGTATGGGTCACGGGAGGCCCCGGCTGTGCGAGCAGCGGCCGGAGCCGGAGCCCGTCGCGGCCGGGGTCAGGCCTGGACCATGCAGCCCCAGCCGTCGTAGATGCCGTCGTGGGACTCGACGACGCCGCGCACTTTCCAGGTAACCTCGTGCAGGGCCGGCGGCTCGACGGAGTCGCGGCGGATGGCCTGTAGGACGAAGTCGCCCTCGTCGCCCCGTTCGACCGTCACCGCGAACCCGTCCTCGCGCAGCGCCTGGGCCGACGCCTCGGCCCGGTCCGGGTCCGGGAAGTAGGCCAGGAACTCCACCGCCCGCGGGGTGCTCAGGCGGTCGCCGTGGGCCTCGAGCTCCTGGACCACCTGGTTGTCGTCCATGATGTTGCGCTGCCACGCGTCCGGGGTCAGCTCCTGACGCACGCGCGTCCAGCCCGGATCGCTCACCAGTGACGTCTGCGGGGTCAGTCCGGCTATCGGGGGCAGCGGCGGCGGAATCGAGTCCGCTGGGAGGTGGCCGGTGATCCGGCCCGCGTTGTCGGACAGCACGCGGCCGACCAGTGCGCCGCCGGCCGAGCGGAGGACCTGACGCACCGCCGCGTCCAGTTCGTGAATGGCGGACAGCTCGGGCGCGGCCGGCATGCCGCTCGCGCCGTCGCCGGCGTAGGTGAACTCGACGTCGTACCGCTGCGGGAACCTCGCGACCGGGGCGGCCTCGACGGCGCCGAGATCGATGTTGTACATCGCCAGGTGCTCGCCCACTTCGCCCGGGTAGACCGCCCAGCGCTCGACCCATGCCGGGTCCCGCCCCAGCAGCCTGCGGAGCAAACCCACGCCGTCCTCCTTGACGCTTAGGCCCTCACGATTTCGGCTCCGGGAAGCTGGGCGCCTCCGGGCCCGCGTGCGATTTCTTCGGCACCATCACGCGGCGCTTGAACACGCAGACGAGGGTGCCGTCCTGCTTGTATCCCTTGGTCTCCACGGTCACGACGCCGCGGTCGGGCTTGGACTGCGACTCGCGCTTGTCCAGCACGACGGTCTCGCCGTAGACGGTGTCGCCGTGGAAGGTCGGGGCCGTGTGCCGCAGCGACTCGACCTCGAGGTTGGCGATGGCCTTGCCGGACACGTCGGGGACGGACATGCCGAGCAGGATCGAGTAGATGTAGTTGCCGACCACCACGTTGCGCTGGAAGTCCGTCTGGGTCTGCGCGTAGTGGGCGTCGAGGTGCAGCGGGTGGTGGTTCATGGTCAACAGGCAGAACAGGTGGTCGTCGGACTCGGTGACCGTCTTGCCGGGCCAGTGGCGGTAGACCGCACCGATCTCGAACTCCTCGAAGTATCGGCCGAACTGCATCTTCGCCCCCTCTGTCAGGTGTCTGGGCAGCATGCCGGGCCGGTTCGCGCGCTCGATAGAGGATCCGGGCAAGTGTGAGAAAACGCAGCGAGCGGCGGGGCTCTTCCTGGCGCCCGCCGCCCACGCTCTGTGGTGAGTATCTTGGTACCCCACCCCCGCCCGTCGCAACGCTCCGTATAGAGACGCGCGTCACAGTCTGCCGAAGATGAGCGCGCCACTACGCATTGTGATTGGTATCTCGCTACGGAGAGTGATCTGTTGGCCGTGCGGTAAAGTACGGCGCCGATGGAAGGGTTGACCACTCGGGGGCGCGTGGCGCGGGTCGTGGCGACGCTGGTCGTCGCCGCTCTGACGCTGGCGGGCACCTTCTTCGCCGACGACACGGTGTTCCCGTTCGCGCCGTTCCGCATGTTCTCGACCGCCGACAACCCGGACGAGCCGGTGCTGGTGCTGCGCACCGACGGCGTCGACACGACCGGGCGCCGGTTCGAGCTCAACGAGCGCAACGCCGGGGTGCGGCGGGCCGAGATCGAGGCGCAGATCGAGCGCTTCAAGGCCGACCCGGCGCTGCTGCGCTCGGTGCAGGAGTCCTACACCGCGCGCAACCCCGGCAAGCCCCCGCTCGTCGAGGTGGACATCGTCGAAGTGGCGCACCATCTGCGCCACGCGCAGCCGACGGGGGAGATCACCGAGAAGGTTCTGGCGAGGTACCACCCGTGACGCGCTGGCTGTTCGCCCCGGTGCCGAAGGCGCGCATCGCCGCCTTCCGCACGCTGGTCTACGTTTTCATCCCCCTCGACCTGGTGTTCTTCAGCGCCTGGATCAAAAGCCACGGCAACCTGCCCGGCGACCTGTACCAGCCGCTGGTCGTCGGCCGGCTGCTGCACCTGCCCACGCCGACCCACCTGCTGGTCAACTCGATCTACTACGCGCTGATCCCGCTGTCGCTGCTCGCCGCGACCGGCCGGGCGCACCGGCTGCTCGGCTGGACGGTCTTCGCGCTGTACTTCGAGTGGATGGTCATCGCGATGAGCTACGGCAAGATCGACCATGATCGGTACGCGATCCTGGTCGCCCTGGCCGTCCTGCCCACCGCCGGCCGCGCCCGCCACGGCGATGAGACCCCGAGCGAGGCGGGCGGTTTCGCGCTGCGGGTCACGCAGATCGGCGTGATCGCCACGTATTTCCTGGCCTCGATCGCCAAGCTGCGCTACGGCGGCCTGGCCTGGCTCACCGGCGCGACGCTCACCCGCTCGTTCATCCGCCGCGGCACGGTGGCGGCACAGTGGCTGCTGAAGATCCCGTACTTCACGACGGTGTCGCAGTTCGGCATCGTGGGCTTCGAGATCTTCAGCCCGATAGTGTTCTTCGTGAAGCCGAAGTTCCGCTACGCGATCGTGGCGGGCTTCTACGTCTTCCACCTGCTGACATTCAGCCTGATCACGATCTCGTTCATCCCGCACCAGATCGCGATGGCGTCCTTCCTGCCCCTGGAGAAGATCACCCCGATCAAGTGGGCCCGCCGCCTGCGCTCCACCCCGCCGAAGCCGTCCGAGCCAGAGCCGACCGCCCCCGGCTCAACAAATCTGGCCGGCCCAGCACCGCGCCGCACGCTCGACCCCGGCCCAGGCGTCTGACCGGAGCGACAACCGTCCTGACGGCCTCGGCCGGTCCGGGGGCCGCAGCGCTTGTCGGACCCGGCCGAGGCGTCTGACGGGAGCGACAACCGTCCTGACGGCCTCGGCTGGTCCGGGGCTGCGGCGTTTGTCGGACCTGGCCCGGCGTTTGATGGGAGTGGCGGCCGTCCTGACGGCCTCGGCTGGTCCGGGGCTGCGGTGCTTTGGACCTGGCCCCGGCGGCTGACGGGGGCGGCGGCCATCCCGGCGGATCTGGCTGTCGGGGGCGCGGCGCATGCTGGACGCCGTCCGGGGTGTCTGATGGGAGCGGCGGCCGTGCTGATGAATCTGGTCGGCCCGGCACTGCGGCGCACGCTCGACCAGGGCCCAGGCGTCTGATGGGACCGGAGTCCCCGAATGCTCCTCGCCGCTACAGCAGGGTCACCTGCTCCGCCGTGTCCTTCGGGGGTGGCTGTGGCGCCGGGTCCGGCGGGCCCATCCGTGTTGTGCCCGTGCCGCCGGTGGTCATCCCGTGGCGGCGGGCCGCGAGGCGGACGCGGGCCGTGATCTCGCGCTGGTAGGGCTGCGGCGCGTATGACCCGTTGCCGTAAAGCTCGCTGTAGCGCGGCGCGAGGTGCGGGTGCTCGCGAAGCAGCCAGGAGCGATACCACTCGCGGGCGCCCGGGCGCAGGTGCAGCACCAGTGGGACGATGCTGGCCGCGCCGGCCGCTGACAGGGCCGCGACCGTGGCGTCGATGGAGTCCTGGGTGTCGGTCAGGCCGGGCAGGATCGGGGCCATCAGGACGCCGACCGCGAAGCCGTTGTCCGACAGGCGGCGGATGGCGTCCAGACGGCGTAGCGGGCTCGGGGTGCCGGGCTCGACCGTGCGCCACAGGGTCTCGTCGAGGAAGCCGACCGACATCGACAGGCTGACCCGCGTCACCTCGGCGGCTTGGCGCAGCAGGTCGAGGTCGCGGGTGATCAGGGTGCCCTTGGTCAGGATCGAGAACGGGTTGGCATGGTCGCGCAGGGCGGCCAGGATCTCGCGCATCAGGCGATAGCGGCCCTCGGCGCGCTGGTAGACGTCGACGTTGGTGCCCATGGCCAGGTGGGCGCCGGACCAGGTGCGGGCGGAGAGCTCGCGGTGCAGGACCTCGCCGGCGTTGACCTTGACGACGATCTGCGAGTCGAAGTCGTGGCCGGCGTCGAGGTCGAGGTAGGTGTGGGTGTGGCGGGCGAAGCAGTTGTGGCTCACCACCCCGTTGGCGATGAAGTCGCCGGTGCCGGTGGTGATGTCATACATCGGCACGTCGACGCCCAGCGGCTCGATCGCCGTCACGCGCAGCGACTCGTCGCCGCGGACCAGGTCGCCCTCGGGGCCGCCGACCATGCGGGCCGGGGCGAAGAGCCGGCCGAACCGGACCCGCTCGCGGACGCCCCCGAGGAGCCGGACACCCTGGAAGTCCTCGTCCGCGGCGGTGGCGAAGCCGAGGCGCTCCAGGCACTCGACGAGCCAGTCGACGACCACCTTGTCGACCACGTCGAAGCGGGGCAGGCCGCCCGCCAGGACGCCGGCGGCGTCATAAAGCCCGGCGACGAACCCCTGGCGCCAGGCCCGCTCCGGCGCCTGCGGCCAGTCGAGCACGGTGCTCGCGTCGCGGACGCTGGCGCCGGCGAACTCGCGCGGGTCGCCGCCGGCCAGGGCGTGCAGGCCGCCGAGGGCCGCCGCGTATTCGTCCGCGCGCCGCCGCACCGCCTCCGGCACCGGCGAGGCGTGGCCGTCGCCGTTGACGAAGCCGCAGAGATATCCCCGCCGGTAGGCCGGCGCGCCCACCGCCGGGGCGGCCGGCAGCACGCCGAACCCGGCGAGGCGGTTGGCGGTGGTCAGGTGCGGCCGGCGGCTGCGCCCGTGCCGGGCCCCGGTCACGTGCTTCCAGCCGCGGTCGGTGAGGAAGCGGTGCTCGCCCGAGGCCATCAGCGCGGTGCCGTCGGCGAGGGTGACCCGGTGGGCGGGCTTGACGGTCTGCCAGTGCGCGAGCACGCGGGTGGTCGTGTATCGCCGCAGCCGCCCGTCGCGCACGGTCCCGACGATCTCGTCGCCGACCCGCAGGTCCGAAAGCGGCCGGCTGGTGCCGTCGGCCATGAGGATCGCGGTGTCGCCGGTCAGGCAGTAGACGCACGCGTGGGAGCAGCCCCGATAGGGGTTGATGGTCCACTGGAACGGCACCCGGGAGGCGCCCGGCACCTTGTTGATCAGAGACTTGGCCTGCACCTCGTAGAAGGTGACGCCGCGGAACTCGGGAGTGTCGAAGGTCCGGGCGACGGCCCCGGGCAGCGCGAGCGGTAGCACTCGCGGCTGCCCGGGATCACCGGTGCCAGGACCGCCGGTCGCCTTGAGGTTGTCCCATCGCACGACTCAATTCGAACACGCGTACGAACGGGATGCAAGGCGCCCCGGCGGGCTACTACCTGGAGTTACGCCTTGGTTACCGAGCCGTCCGTGGCGGCGGACTCGGCGGCCGCCTGGGCCTCGGCGACCTTGGCCTTGACCTCGTCCATGTCGAGATCCCGGGCCTGCTGGATCAGCGACTCGAGAGCCTGCTGCGGCAGCGCACCGGGCTCGGAGTACAGCGCCACGCCGTCGCGGACGATCATCAGCGTCGGGATCGACCGGATGTTGAACTCGGCCGCGAGCGCCTGCTCGGCCTCGGTGTCGACCTTGCCGAACGTGATGTCCGGGTTGGCCTCGGAGACCCGCTCGTAGACCGGCGCGAACATGCGGCACGGGCCACACCACGAGGCCCAGAAGTCGACGAGGGTGATGCCCTCGCTGCCGATCTTCTCGGCGAAGTTCTCCGCGGTCAGCTCTACGGTTGCCATGCCTTCAGCTCCGATCCTTCATGGCGTCCATCGGGTATGCACCGTCATAACCAAATACCCCTTACCGGCATTCCCAACCCGGTGTCGGGGCTCACGCCCGCCGGTCGGGCGGGGTGCGGGATGATGAATGCGTGGAACGCCCGACTTTCGTGTTCGACGGTGACTGTGCCTTCTGTTCATCATGCGCCCGCTTCATCGAGCGGCGCATCAGGCCCGCCGCGGACGTCGTGGCATGGCAGTTCGCCGGCCTCGACGTGCTGGGCCTCACCGAGGAGCAGGTGAGCGCCGCGGTGTACTACGTCGACGCGCACCGGGTGAGCGCCGGCCCGGCCGCGATCGCCGACCTGCTGCGCCGCGCGGGGCTGGTGTGGCGCGCCGCCGGCGCCGTTCTGGGCCTGCGCCCCGTCACCGCGCTGGCGTGGCCGGTCTACCGCTGGGTCGCCCGCAACCGCCACCGTATGCCCGGCGGGACGGCCGCCTGCGCGCTTCCGCCGAACCACCCGGCCCGCGCCGCGTGATTTTCCTGACTGCGCCGGTCGCGGCCCGCCGTCAGGTGAAGGCGAGGGTGAAGCACTCCTCGACCAGGGCGTCGAGGTCCTCGTCGCCCGGGGTGGTGGCCCACCGGATCAGCGCCGTGTCGAAGGCGGCGAACGCCACCGCGACCAGGACCGACGGGCGGAGGTCGGTCGCCGGGTCGCTCGCCATGCGGCGGGCCAGCTCCTGCGTCATCGTCTGCTTCCAGGCGACCTGGCGCTCCAGGTAGCGCGCCAGCAGGGCCGGGGTCTCGACTGTCACGCGGGCCAGGCGCCGGGACTTCTGCGGGTGCTCCGAGAACTTGTCGGTGAAGACGCGCAGGGCCTGGCGCAGGGCCTGGTCCGGACGCTCCGGCTCGGGTCGTGACCGCAGGGCGGCGCTCAGCTTGCGGCCCAGGTCGCTCAGGAACTCGATGATGACGTCTTCCTTGGACTGGAAGTAGCGGAAGAACGTCCGGCGCGACACGCCCGCCGCCGCGGCCATCTGGTCGATCGTCGTCTCGTCGAAGCCCTGGAACGCGACCAGCTTCAGGGCGGCCTCGGCCAGTTCGTCGCGGACCAGCTGGCGCTTGCGTTCGGCCAGGCTCACCCGAGCAGTCTACGTTTCCGGCGGGCATTTCTGGCACCTGAGAGCGGAATTGACACTGAGTGCCAGGAGAGAGGCGTTCTGATACGCACCCCGCGACGAGGCCGCCGCCAAGCGCCTGTGGACGCTCTGGCAACAGCTGGCGGACGTGCAACTTTCAGGCGCTGACCTGCACCGATGGCGGCAATTCGCAGGCTTGCTTTCCGAAGGGCGGGCGGCGGCGGGTTCAATCCGACCAGCCGCCGCAGGGAGGGAAGTCGATGCGTAAACGAAGCAGGCTGCTGAGCGCGCTCGCGGCCGTGGGCATGACCGCGGCCGCCGCGCTCGGGGTCGCCATACAGCAGCCGTCCGCCCACGCCGCGCCCGCGTTCAACTACGCCGAGGCGCTGCAGAAGTCGATCTGGTTCTACGAGGCCCAGCAGTCGGGGCCGAAGCCGTCCTGGAGCCGGGTCGGCTGGCGCGGGAGCTCGGCGATGAACGACGGCTCGGACGTCGGGCTGAACCTCACCGGCGGCTGGTTCGACGCCGGCGACCACGTGAAGTTCGGCTTCCCGATGGCGTTCTCGACCACGATGCTGGCGTGGGGCGCGGTCGAGTACCGCGACGCGTACGTCCGCTCGGGCCAGCTCACGAACCTGGTGAACAACCTGAAGTTCGTCAACGACTACTTCATCAAGGCGCACCCGAGCGCCAACGTCCTCTACGGACAGATCGGCAGCGGCAACCCCGACCACGCCTGGTGGGGGCCGGCCGAGGTGATGCCGATGGCGCGCCCGGCGTACAAGATCGATGCCACCTGTGGCGGCTCGGACCTGGCCGGTGAGACGGCGGCCGCGATGGCCGCCTCCTCGATCGTGCTGCGCCCGACCGACCCCGCCTACGCCGACACCCTCGTGACGCACGCGAAGCAGCTGTACACCTTCGCCGACACGGTCCGCAAGAAGTACTCGGACTGCATCACCGACGCCGCGAGCTACTACAACTCGTGGAGCGGCTACAACGACGAGCTCGTCTGGGGCGCGATCTGGCTGTACCGCGCCACCAACGACAGCAGCTACCTCGCCAAGGCCGAGAACGGTTACGCCAACCTCAGCAACGAGAACCAGACCACCACGAAGTCGTACCGCTGGACGATCGCCTGGGACGACAAGTCGTACGGCTGCTACGTGCTGCTGGCCAAGCTCACCGGCAAGCAGCAGTACATCGACGACGCCAACCGCTGGCTGGACTATTGGACCGTCGGCGTCAACGGCGCGAAGGTGCCGACGTCGCCCGGCGGCGAGGCGGTGCTCGACAGCTGGGGATCGCTGCGGTACGCCGCGAACACCTCCTTCGCCGCGTTCGTCTACAGCGACTGGCTCACGGACGCGACCCGCAAGGCGCGCTACCACGACTTCGGCGTCCGCCAGATCAACTACATCCTCGGCGACAACCCGCGCAGCTCCAGCTACATGATCGGCTTCGGGGCCAACCCGCCGAAGAACCCGCACCACCGCACCGCGCACGGCTCGTGGACGGACAACATCAACGAGCCCGCGCAGTCCCGGCACACGCTCTACGGCGCCCTGGTCGGTGGCCCGACGGCGCCGAACGACACCTACACCGACAGCCGCAACGACTACACGATGAACGAGGTCGCCACCGACTACAACGCCGGGTTCACCAGCGCGCTGGCCCGCATGTACGGCGAGTACGGCGGCACGGCCCTGGCGAACTTCCCGGTCGCGGAGACCCCGGACGGGCCCGAGATGTACATCGAGTCCTCCATCAACGCCACCGGCCCCGGCTTCACCGAGGTCAAGGCGCTGGTCTACAACAAGTCGGCGTGGCCGGCCCGGGCGCTGACCCAGGGCTCCTTCCGCTACTACTTCACGCTCGAGGGCTCCACGACCCCGAGCCAGATCACGCTGACGAGCGCCTACAACCAGTGCTCGGCCCCGACCGGCCCGACGCTGGTCAGCGGCAGCACGTACTACGTGACCGTGAGCTGCGCCGGGCAGAGCATCGCCCCGGCCGGGCAGTCGGCGTGGCGCCGCGAGGTGCAGTTCCGCATCACCTCGGCCGGCACCTGGGACCCGTCCAACGACTGGTCGCTGCCGGCCGGCATCACCCAGGCGGCGAACAGCCACATGACGCTCTTCGACGCCGGCACGAAGGTCTGGGGCGACGCGCCGGGCTCCGGCCCGCTCGACACCACGGCGCCGAGCGCGCCGGGCAAGCCGGCGTTCACCGACGTCACGGCGACGGGCGCGACGGCGAGCTGGGCGGCCGCGACGGACAACGTGGGCGTGGCCGGCTACAACGTGTACGACGGCAGCACCCTGGTGGGCTCCAGCGCAACGACGTCGCTGGCGATCACCGGGCTGACCCCGTCGACCGCGTACTCCTTCACCGTCGTCGCGGTCGACACCTCCGGCAACGTCTCGCCCGCCTCGCCGGCCGGCACGGTCACCACGTCGGCGCAGACCGGCGACGTGACCCCGCCGACCAAGCCTGGCACCCCGGTCGCCTCCGGGATCACCTCGTCCGGCGCCACGCTCACCTGGGCGGCCTCGACGGACGCGGTCGGCGTCACCGGCTACGACGTGCTCCGCCTCGGCGGCCCGGCCGGCCCGGTCGTCGTCGCCACCGTGACCGGCACCACGGCCACCGTCACCGGGCTGAGCGCGAGCACCGCGTACCAGTTCGCGGTGCGGGCCAAGGACGCGGCCGGCAACCTCTCGACGGCGTCCGACCCGGTGTCGGTGACCACGACCGGCGGCTCGACGACCAAGTCGTGCTCGGCCACGTACAAGGTGACCAACCAGTGGGGCGACGGCTTCAACGGCGAGGTGACGGTCACCAACACCGGCACGACCGCGCTGTCCGGCTGGACCGTGACGTTCACGTTCCCCGGCAACCAGAAGGTCGCCAACGGCTGGTCGGGAGTTTGGAGCCAGTCGGGCGCCGCGGTCACCGTGGCCAACGCGGACTGGAACGGGACCCTGGCCCCGTCCGCGTCGGTCGCGCCAGGCTTCTCCGGCACCTACTCGGGCACCAACACGGCCCCGGCCACGCTCACGTGCACCGCACGCTGAGCCGATAGATCACAATGCCGCCGGCGGACCAGGCCAGCTCGGCCTGGTCCGCCAGGCGCGGGGACTCGCGGCCCTGCGCCCGGTCGACGAGGATCCAGCGCACCTTGCGGTCCCACAGCCAGCGCAGCCGCTCGGGCGTCGGCTCGTAGATCGCCAGGTCGTTGGCCTCCAGCCGGGCCGGGTCCCAGTACTGCGGGGCCGGTCCGACGCCCCGGCGGGCGGCCTGGATCGCGGCCGAGGAGGGGGAGTAGCCCCAGCTGCCCAGCAGTACCCGGCGCTCCGAGTAGGCCGAGATCCAGTACGCCAGGCTCTGGCGGGCCTGCTCGCCGGAGCCGACGCGGTGGACGTTCGTGGCCACGTACTCCTCCGGCGAGCTGTGCTCGCGTAGCCAGCGCGCTCCGGCCGCCTGCTCGGGGGTGACCCGCACGTGGTAGGCGGTGCCGAGGTTGGCGTGCTGCACGGCGTCGAACGGCAGCCCGGCGCCGCCGGCGAGGAGTACCACGGTCAGCGCCGCGAACCGGCTGCGGGTGGCCAGCGCGACGACGAGAACCAGGGCACCGAAGACATAGACCGGGAACACAGCGTCCCAGGGGCGGCGCACATGCGGTACCGATGCGAGAAAAGCGAACGCGGACAGCGCTGCGGCGCCGGTCAGGCCGGCGAGCAGGGCCCGGCGCGAGGTGTAGGCGCGGACCAGGCCGTCGGCGGACAGGATCGCGCCGAACGGGAAGCCGGCGATGGCGAAGAAGTGCTGGCCCCACGAGTTGTGCCAGACCAGCACGGCGGCGGCCAGGCCGGCCAGGGCGGCGCCGGCCAGGAAGCGCTCGACCGGGCCCCAGGGGCGCAGGGGGAACACCGCGCCCGCCAGCCGGGTACCCATCGCGATCGCGTAGGCGCCCAGGCCGGCGACGATCACCGCGGGGCGGCCGTGCGCGAAGTCGGCCATGATCCCGAACGGCGCCCAGGTCAGGCCGCCGCCCTCGCCCCCGTAGAGCACGCCGATCGCGAGCGCCTCCACGGCGAGCAGCACCAGCAACGGCCGCCCGGCGCGGCGCGGGCCGGCGCACAGCAGACCCGCGAGCGCCACCGGCAGCACCGTCGACTTCGCCCCGGCCACGCCCACCGCGAGCACGGCGAGCAGGGCCCAGGTGCGGGTG
This sequence comes from Dactylosporangium sp. CA-233914, assembly GCF_050942935.1. Classification (NCBI taxonomy): domain Bacteria; kingdom Bacillati; phylum Actinomycetota; class Actinomycetes; order Micromonosporales; family Micromonosporaceae; genus Dactylosporangium; species Dactylosporangium sp. CA-233914. The sequence goes on from NZ_CP192030.1 coordinate 1,086,952, forward strand.
GTGTGCTCGCGCCGCAGCACCTGGACGAGCACCGTGATCAAGGGCATGGACAGCACGGAGGCGTACAGCACCGAGCGGCTCGACCAGGAGTAGTACGCCGTGATCGCGCCGAAGAACGCCGGTGCCCGGGCGGGCAGGACGGTCTCGCCGACGGTGTACATCAGCGCCGCCGCGACCGGGCCTGCCCAGGCGCGGCCGGTGACCCGCCAGGCCGCCACCGCCAGCAGCACGACCGCGAGCACGGCCAGCGCCGGCAGGTCGAGCCGGAACCACAGCACCGGCAGGTCGACACCGGTGAGGCGGCTCCCGGCGGCCAGGTGCGCGTAGGCGAACCAGTGGTAGGGCAGGCCCTCGTCGCCGAGCTCGGGGACGGCCAGCGGGAAGTGGTGCTTGAGGTCGGCGGCGACGGCCAGCAGGTTCAGCTGATCGATCATGTACTCGACCGGGGCGCTCGCCGGCACCGGCGGGTTGACGCGCAGGAAGGCCCAGGCCAGGTACGCCACGAAGCCCAGCGCGACCGCCGCCACGGACCAGCACCACGCCATGTTCGGTTTTGTCGGATACTTCGGAGTCTTCAGCTGCCGGCGCAGCAGGATGCCGGCCAGCAGCGGCCAGGCCCACAGGGCGTCTCCGGCGATCGCCAGCACCGCCGTCTCGGCGATGAGCCCGATCGCGGTGCCGAAGGCCAGGTCCTCGACCAGGCTGTGGGGGGCGCGTCTGAGCGCGCGGTAGATGAGGGTGCCCGGGGCGGTGACGGTGAGGGCGAGGTACGCGTAATATCGCGCGATATCGGAAATGTCGGTTTTGAGGGTGATGAGCAGTGCCGTCACGGCGGCGGTCACGGTGAGCGCCGGGAGCCAGCGGGTCACGCCCGGTTGAACGGGGTGCGGGCGGCTTTAGTTGCGCAGGCCGAGCCGTTTCATGGCCTGCTTGCGGGCGGGCGAGGAGATCCACTGCAGCGGCACCGTGCGCAGCAGACCGCCGACGACCCGCGCGTTGACCGAGGTCACCAGGTCGGTCGCGGGCAGGCTCGGCAGCCCGTAGAGCTTGCGGGCCCAGGACGGCAGCATCCCGATCGCCAGGGCCGAGACGCCGAGGGCGGCCCCGCGCACCGGGGTCAGGCCCAGACCGTACGGCAGCGGGGGCAGGGTCAGGAAGATCCCGGTCGCCGCCGAGTCCACGGTGAGCTCCAGCGCCGGGCGCATCGAGGAGTAGTAGGCGTCGACCTGCGCCACCGAGGCGGGGACGGTCGCCGGGTCGAGGCCGACCAGGGCGGCGGTGCGGGTCTGCTCCCGGAAGTACTCGTCGGCCTCCGCGGGCGTCAGGCGCAACCCGCCCCGGGTCGCCGCGGTCAGGAACGACTCGACCTCGGTGATGTGCACCCAGCGCAGCAGTTCGGGCTCGTCGATGCGGAACCGCTCGCCGGTGCGCCGGTCGACCGCGGTCATCCGGGCATGGATCGCGCGGACCCGCTTCCCGGCGCGCTCGGCCTCCTCCGTGGTGCCGTAGATCACGGTGGTCACGTACGTCGAGGTCCGTGCCAGGCGGCCCCAGGGGTCCTGGCGGTACCGGCTGTTCTGCTCGACGCCCGCGACCGCGCGCGGGTGCAGGGCCTGCAGGTAGAGGCTGCGCAGCCCACCGACGGTGACGATCGGCTCGCGGTGCACGCGCCAGGTGATCGAGTCGGGGCCGAACAGGCCGGCGTCGGTCACTGGGTTTCTTCGGCGTGCTTGAGCTGGCAGGCGGGGCACAGGCCCCAGAATGTGACCTCCGCCTCATCCAGCACGAAGCCGTGGGCCTGGGACGGGGCCAGGCAGGGCGTGTCGCCGACCGCGCAGTCGACGTCGGCGATCTCCCCGCAGCCCCGGCAGACGACGTGGTGGTGGTTGTCGCCGACCCGCGCCTCGTATCGCGCCGGGCTGCCGGCCGGCTCGATCCGCCGGGCCAGCCCGGCCCGCGACAGGGCGCTGAGCACGTCATACACCGCCTGGGTCGAGACCGTGTCCAGGCGCTGGCGCACCTGGGCCGCGATCTGCTCGACATCGAGATGGCCGCGGGAGTTCTCGAGGACCTCCAGCACGGCCAGCCGGGGTCGCGTCACTCGCAGACCCCGGGCGCGCAGCAGATCTTCACCCGACACATCTTCCATGAGAACACGCAGCCTGGAACCGTTCAAATGTTTCTGGGCTCTTGAACTTCTGACCCCTGCCGCGGGTACGCCACCCGCGGGGAGGATTCGTATTCGCAACGAGGAGGCTTCGTGTTCGATCGTGTCACAGGTATCCCGGCGCACCCGCTGTTCATCCACGCGGCAGTGGTGCTGGTGCCGCTGCTGGCGCTGGTCGCGGTGCTCTACGGGGTCTGGCCCGCGAGCCGGCGGCACGTGCGCTGGCCGCTCGTGGCGTTCGCGGTGGCCGCCCCGGTCTCGGTGTTCTTCGCCAAGGAGTCGGGCGAGTCGTTCACCAGCAACCGGGCGTTCCAGTCGCCGCAGATGAAGGCGCTGATCGCCGACCACGAGGGATACGCCGACAAGCTGTTCTGGGTGATCCTGGGCCTCACCGTGGTCGGGCTGGTCATGGCCTTCATGATCCCCGTGGCCGCCGGGGGTACCGCGCGGATCAAGGCCCCGGCCGCGGCGCACTGGGTGGCCGCCGGCCTCTCGGTCGTCCTGGCGATCGCGGCGGCGTTCTACGTGTTCAAGACCGGCGACACCGGCGCCCACATGGTGTGGGAGGGCTTCTGAGCCGTCAGAACAGCACCCGGCCGCAGAGGATCAGCAGCAGGACCACCAGCACGGCACCGGCGAAGATGCCCATGCCCTTGGTCAGGATCGTGGCCGCCTGCTCCTCGCGGTCGATGCGCTCGGTGTCCTGCTTCGGCAGGACGCGGGGCGTCGAGGGGCTCTCGACCACGGGCGGGCGCCAGCCGTGCGGCGGCGGGGTGCTGCGCGGCGCGCCGGTGTAGGGAGCGCTCTGCGGTGCGGCGGGCGCGGGCGGGGGAGCGGCCTCGGTGCCCTCGGGGGGCCGCCGCCAGTACGCGTCGTCGCTCACGACAACGACATTACCCACCGCCGGGGTGAACCCGGCGGTGGGCGGCCGGAGAACCGGAGAAGCCGCCGCCGGCCGACTGCGCCTCCACCGGCGAGGCCTGTGTCCTTGGTTTCAGTCCCCGCTGAGCTCGCGCAGCTCGGCCAGGGACATGGGGCGGGTCGCGTCGGGGTCCGGCTGGTCGAGGCGGAGGGTCTCCTGCTCGTCGGCCGGCGCGTCGGTGGTGGGCTCGGGCGTGGGGGGCTGTGTCATGCCGCCGAGTGTGACCTGTGTACCACGCAGGCGACTGTCGTCATTCGGCCACTTTCCGGCAAACTCCCGGGAGTAGTCTCGCTGCCGTGGCAGGTACGAACGGGTGGGCTCCCACCGATGAGCAGCGTGAAGTGAGCTTCGAGGACTTCGCCGACGAACTGGTCGTGCTCCCGGACCACACGACCGACGACACGGATGCGGGCTGGGGCGAGCGCGCGTCGACCAACGACGACCGCCTGCTCGCCGACCGGCCACCGCACTGGGACTGACCTGGCCAAAAAAGAAGCGCCCGGCGGAGCCGGGCGCTTCTTTCACGAAGACGTCGAGGTTGACGAGGTCGAGGAACTCGCCGCGGGCTTCGACTCGGACTTGGTCTCCGTCTTCGTCTCCGTCTTGGTCTCGGTCTTCGTGTCCGAGGACGGGGCCGAGGAGGAGGACGACTTGCCGGACGAGCGCGAGTCGGTGCGGTAGAAGCCCGAGCCCTTGAACACCACGCCCACCGCGGAGAACTGCTTGCGCAGCCGGCCCTGGCACTGCGGGCACTCGGTCAGCGACTCGTCGGTGAACGACTGCACCGCTTCCAGCTGGTGGCCGCACACCGTGCAGGCGTACTGGTAGGTAGGCACTGCTCAGCCTCCATCATTGGCACTCAGATACTTCGAGTGCCAATGGTGCGGTATCGGACACCCTTTCGTCCAGCGGACGTGCCCGTTGTCATAAGCGATCAGCGCCCCGCAGACGCGCTGGTCGTGCGCCTCGGCGGGGACGTCGGCCCGGAACTCCCCCGGGTAGAGCAGAACGACCGAGGGGGCCTGGACCCGGGGGAGGACCCGGTCGTAGGAGCCCCCGCCCTGCCCCAGCCGCGTCCCGTCATCCGAGACGGCGAGCCCGGGCAGCAGGACGAGATCCGCCGCCGCGACCGCCTCGACGCCCAGCCGCGGGCCGGTCGGCTCCCGCAGCCCGAAGCGGCCCGGGGCGAAGGCGCCGTCGTACACCGCCCAGTCCAGGTCGTTGTCGTCCAGCAGGACGGGCAGCAGGAGGCGCTCGGCCGCCTCCGCCAGCGCCGGGACCAGGGCCGCGCCGCCGGGCTCCCCGTCCAGTGGCACGTAGGCGGCCGTGGTGCGGGCGGCGGCCCGGCGTAGCAGATCCACCGCGCCGTCGGCCAGGGAACGGTCCGCATTCGCCCGCTCGGTGGCGCCCATGGCCCGGCGAACGGACCGGATGTGCGCTCGCAGCTCGGATTTGGGGGACACCCCGGATAGCGCCACTCGATTCCTCCCTATCTGTGACAGCATCGCACCAACCGACGGAGTGCTTCGACGCGGAGGATGGACGGACGTGACGCTGCGGGCGCGGCTCACCGCCGCCTTCCTCGCGGTCGTCCTGGGCCCCGTCCTGCTCGGGGCGGTCTTCGTGGGGGTCGCCGTCGCCGCCGTGAGCGACCGGCGCGCCTCCGAGCGGCTCGACGCCGGCACCGACAACCTGCGCGCCGCCATCGCCGTCGCCTGCCAGCGGCTGCGCCTGGCCGCCGAGACCGCCGCGCTGCTCGCCGACCGGCCCGACGCCGCCCAGACCGCCGTCGGGCGGGGCCTGGCCCGCGCGGTCGAGGTGACCCGGGCCGACGGCAGCGTCTACACCTCCGCGGGCGACGCCCCGGCCCGCCCGTGGGCCGACTGCGCGGCGCCGACCACGTCCGCGTTCGCCGCGATCTCCGCCTCCGTCGAGGTGCTCGACGCGGCCGGGCGGCGCATCGGCCGGGCCTACGCCGTCGAGCCCGTCGACGCCACCCTGCTCGGCTGGCTCGCCTCCGCCAGCGGCGGGGTCCGCATCAGCTCCCTCGCCCCCGGCACGCCCGCCGGCGCCGAGGAGTCCGGCATCATCGAGGTCGCCCGCGGCCTGGTTCCCGGCGCGACCGGCACCACCGACGCCGGCCGGCTCGTGCGCCGCCTCGACCCGCAGCCCGGCCAGCCGCTCACCCTGGCACTGAGCATCCCCGCGCCCGACACCCAGGGCCTCTACGCCGTCCTCGTCGCCGTCGTCGTCTGCGCCGGCCTGGTCGCCGTCAGCGTCGCCTGGTGGCTGGCCCGCTCCACCACCCAGCCGCTCACCGAGCTCGCCCAGGCCGTCGAGCGGGTCGCCGACGGCGACCTCGGGGCCCGGGTTCCGGTGCGCAGCCAGGACGAGGTCGGGCGGCTCGGGCAGACGTTCAACCGGATGACCCGGGAGATGCAGGGGTACGTCCAGGCGCTCACCGCCAGCCGCGACCAGCTCCGCGGCCAGCTCGGCGTGCTCGGCGACACCCTCGCCGGCACCCACGACCTCGACCGCATCCTCCAGGTCATCCTGCAGACCGCCACCGCCGCGACCGGGGCCCAGGCCGGCGTGGTCGTCATGGCCGACCCGACCGGCACCGAGCTGTGCGGCCAGGTCAGCGAGGGCCTCGCCGGCCTCGACGTGACCGGCCTGCGGCTGGCGCTGGGGGAGGGGCTGCTCGGCGGCGTCGCCGCGTCCGGCGAACCCCGGCGCGGGCGGGTCGACCGCGACGGGCCGATCCTCGCGGCGGGGGAGCCGCGCTGTGTGACATATGTCGCTGTCCCGATCGCCGCCCCGGCCGCCGGCCCGACGACCGGCCTGGAGGGCTACTCCGACCGCCCGCCGGCCGCCCGCGGCGTGCTCGCCCTCTACGACCGGCACGGCTTCGACGAGTTCGACGACGCCGACCTGGTCACCCTGCGCACCTTCGCCGGCCAGGCCGCGGTCGCCGTCGACAACGTCCGGGTGCACGAGGAGGCCCAGCGGCTCTCCCTCACCGACCCGCTGACCGGCCTGTCCAACTACCGCTACCTGCGCGAGTCGCTGCGCCGGGAGGTCGAGCGGGCCAGCCGCTTCGGCCGGGCCCTGGCCGTGCTCGCCCTCGACCTGGACCACTTCAAGGAGGTCAACGACACCCACGGCCACGCCGCCGGCGACGCGGTGCTGGCCGAGTTCGCCCGCCGGCTGCGCGCCGAGATCCGCGAGGTCGACTTCGCCTTCCGCCAGGGCGGCGAGGAGTTCGTGGCGCTGCTGCCCGAGACCGACGCGGGCGGCGCCGCCGTGCTCGCCGAGCGGCTGGGCGCGGCCGTGCGGCGCAGCCCGGTGATCGTCGTGTCCTCCGACGCCGGCCGGCCGCCGCGTCGGATCCCCGTCACTGTATCGATCGGCATCGCGGTCTATCCCCACCACGGGGCGACCGGCGCGGCGGTGCTCGAGGCGGCCGACGACGCCCTCTACGCAGCCAAGGCGGGTGGTCGCGACACGTATCGGCTGGCGAGCGGCGCGAGCGGCGCCAAGGCGAGCGCCGAGGTGACGCCCGGCGCGGCGAAGGCGGCGCAACCACCGCGACAGAGCCGCGGCGGCTAGCCTTTCTACATGCCTGACACGACTCCTCACCAGTCCGCGACGCGCCAGCGGGCTGTCAAAGCCGTGATCCCGGCGGCGGGACTCGCCACCCGCTTCCTCCCGGCGACCAAGGCCGTCCCCAAGGAGCTGCTGCCGGTGGTCGACCGGCCCGTGCTCCAGTACATCGTCGAGGAGGCCACCGCCGCTGGCATCAGGGACATTCTCCTGGTGACCGGCCGCGGCAAGACCTCGATGGTCGACCACTTCGACCGCCGCCCCGATCTCGAGGCCCGCCTCGCCGAGAAGGGCGACACCAAGCGGCTGGAGGCGATCAAGCGCCCCGCCGAGCTCGCCGAGATCTACACCTGCCGGCAGGCCGAACCCCTCGGACTGGGCCACGCGGTGTCCTACGGCGAGTCCCACGTCGGCAACGAAGCCTTCGCGGTGCTGCTCGGTGACGAGTTCTGCGACGAGGCGGAGCCCCTCCTGCCGGCCATGCTCGACCTGCAGGCGCAGACGGGCGGCATCGTGCTGGCGTTCATCGAGGTGGACCCCGAGGAGACCAACCGCTACGGCATCGCCGCCGTGGAGCCCTGCGACCTCAAGGTCGAGGCCGGCGAGACGGTGAAGGTCACCGCGCTGGTCGAGAAGCCCAAGCCCGAGGAGGCGCCGAGCAACCTGGCCATCGTCGGCCGGTATGTGCTGCCCCCCGAACTCTTCGCCGCGATCCGCCGCATCGGCCCCGGCGCCGGCGGCGAGATCCAGCTCACCGACGCCATGGCGCTGCTGCTGGCGGAGGGCACCCCGGTCCACGGCATCGTCTACCGGGGCACCCGGTATGACACCGGCATGCCGCTGGGGTACTTGCAGACGGTCGTCCAGCTCGCGGTCAAGCGCGACGACCTCGGTCCGGCGTTCAGCCAGTGGCTGAACGAGTTCGTGGAGAAGGATCTGCGCGGGTGACAGCGGTTCCAGCGACGGGCTCCCACCACGACGCGGCGCGCGACGCCGGCGTCGGGCCGAACGCGCGCGTCCCCCTCGCCGACTACCTTGCCGGCGTGCTCCGTGGGCTGCGCCCGTTGCCCCCGCTGGACCTGGAGATCACCGCGGCGCACGGCAACGTGCTCGCCGAGGACGTGGTCGGACCGGGCCCCGTGCCCGCGTTCGACCACGCCGCCATCGACGGCTACGCCGCGCGCTTCGACGACGTCACCGACGCCCAGCCCGGCCGCCCGGTCCGGCTGAGCGTCGTCGGCGATCTGGTCGCCTCCAGCTGGCGCCCGGTCCGCCTCACCCCCGGCACCTGCTTCTCGGTCGCGGCCGGCGCCCTGATGCCGGTCTCCGCCGACGTCGTCATCCCGCCCGGCATGACCGACCAGGGCATGGCGGCCGTCGAGGTGTACCACCCCACGAAGCGCGGCCACGGGGTGCGCCGCGCCGGCGACGAGCTGCCCGCCGGGGCGGTCCTGGCCCGGGCCGGCGCCTACGTGACCCCGCCCCTGGTCTCGGTGCTGGCCGCGAGCGGCATCGGCCACGTCGTGGTCCGCCCCAGCCCGCGCGTGGTCGTCATCGCCACCGGCGACGAGCTCGTCGACGTCGGCCGGGCCAGCCAGCCCGGCCAGGTCGTCGACGCCAACTCCCACGCCCTCACCGCGGCCGCGGCGGAGGCGGGCGCGCACGCGTACCGCGTCGGCATCTGCGACGACGACCCGGAGGGCCTGCGCGGCCTGCTCGACGACCAGATGCTGCGCGCCGACCTGATCATCACCACCGGCGGCACCGGCACCGGCCCCGGCGACATGGTGCGCCGCATCCTGTCGCGCACCGTGGTCTTCTCGGACCTTTCCGTGTATCCGTGCAGCTCACTCGGCTACGGCACGGTCGGCGGCCCCAACGGCGTGCCGATCGTCTGCCTGCCCGGCGACCCCGGCGCGGCCCTCATCGGCTTCGAGGTCCTCGCCCGCCCGGTCATCCAACTGCTCGCCGGGGCTGACCCGGTGTTCCGCCCGAGCGTGCGCGCCCACCTGCTGGAGACGGTCAACTCGCCGTCCGGCATGCGCGAGTTCCGGCCGGCGTACATCACGGAGCGCCGCGGCGGCGGGTACACTGTCGCTCCGCTCGCCGGTGGCCCGTACACCCTCTCCGGCCTGGCCGACGCCAACGGCCTCATGGTCCTGGGGGAGAAGGTCATCAGCGCGGCCGCAGGCTCGACGGTGGACGTCATACTCTTGGATAGGCGGCGATGAGTCAGCCAGGATGGCCAGCAATCCTCTCCGACGGTCCGGTCACGCTGCGCCCGTATCGGCGCTCCGACGCGCGCGCCTGGTCAGAGGTGCGCCGGGCCAACGAGCAGTGGCTGGGCAAGTGGGAGCCGACGCCGTATGGCACCTGGCACGACCTCAACTCCGTGGCGGCCTTCCGCGCGGTCCACGCGGACCTGCGCCGCGCCGCCCGGCACGGCACGGCGATGCCGTTCGCGGTCTGCTACGAGGGCCGGCTCGTCGGGCAGTTGACGCTGGGCAACATCGTGCGGCGGGCCTTCTGCTCCGGCTACGCGGGATACTGGATCGACTCCCGTTTCGCCGGCAAGGGGATCATTCCGACCGCCCTGGCCCTGGTCGTCGACCACGCCTTCAGCGTCGGCGGCCTGCACCGCATCGAGGTGAACATCCGCCCGGACAACGCGGCGAGCCGGCGGGTCGTGGAGAAACTGGGATTTCGGCAGGAGGCCTACCATCATCGGTACCTCCACATCGACGGCGACTGGCGCGACCACCTCGGCTACGCGATGACGACCGAGGACCTGGCCGGCGACGACGGCCTGCTGGCCCGCTGGCACAAGGCGACCACCCCCAGCGCGTAGCTCCGCTGCCGCTGTTTCCCGCGCGCCGCTCGCTGGTTCCGCCTTCCGCCAGCGCGCCTTGGTCGATCCTTCGTGGCGACTTTCCCGACATTTCGGGTATATCGGATTTGCTCGTCCGGACGATTGCTTCTGCGTGTTGACGTGGTACACGCCCGCGAGCGACGTAAGGTCTTGAGTCGGAGTTACCGCGTTGTAACTTCCACAGACTTGGATGCCTCGCGCGCGTGGGGGGACCGGCGCGCGAGGCTGGATTAGGAGGGGTGAGGGTGCCGACCTCGGTGCTCCTCGCCGTTCTCGCCGCTGCTGGGCTCCTCGCCCTGGCGCCCGCCCTGGTGCGCCGATACGACGCAACAGAGCGGCTGGTGGCGGAGCGGGCGTTGTCGACCGCGCGGGTGCTGTCCCGCGCGGACCGACGCCGCCGCACCGTGCCCGGCCGCCGCCCGGTCAACCCGCCCCGCCTGCTGGTCCCGCGCGTCTCCTCCGCCCCGGGCCCGCTCCCGCCACCCCGGCGCAACCTGACCCCGGTCCCGCCAAGCGCCCGCCGGAGGGTCCACCGCGCCCCGCGCGCCATGTACCGCCGCCGCCGGGTGCTCCTCGCGCTCGTCCTGCTGAACATGGCCGAGCTGTGCGGGATCATGCTGGTCAGCCCCGGCTTCTGGGTGAGCTTCGCGGTCACGGGCGCCCTGCTGGTCGCCTACCTGGCCCACCTGCGCACCCGAGCCCTGCGCGACCGCCGCCGCCGTCGCGAGGAGGCCAGGTACGCCGCCTGGATCGTCCGCCGCCAGGCCCAGGTCCGCCGGGAACAGCTCCGCCGAGCGGCCGCCCGCCGCGAGGCCCTGGCCCAGCAGTTGGCCGAACGCGACCGCGCCCGACGCGAGGCCGCCCGCCTCAACGCGCTCCGCGGCCGCCCGTACGACACACGCGCCTCGGGCCAGTAGCCGCAAGGTCGACACGCCCCTAACCGATTCGCAAAGCCCGGAGGCGACCTGTTAGTCTTAGCGCCGGTCGTCCGCAAGGACGCACCGAGCTGGGGTTGTGGCGCAGTCTGGTAGCGCACCTCGTTCGCATCGAGGGGGTCAGGGGTTCGAGTCCCCTCAACTCCACCAATGGGCACAGCCTGTTCACAGGCTGTGCCTGTTCGCGTTCGTGGTGGAGTTGGTTTCGCGCTCGCTTCGCTCGCTCCCCAGTGGGGGCTTCGCCACCCACACCCCCCGTGTCGGCGGTCGTTGTTCGAGTTGAGGGAGCAGGGTTCGAGTCCCCTCAACTCCACCAGTGGTGCATGGCCGTTGGCCTGCACATACACAGGTCGGCGGCCATCGGCCTTTGATCCAACACCCCGCATGGGATCCCCATGGGATCGCCGCCGTCCCCGCTAACCGTGGGGCCACACGCGGTGACCCGTAGAAAACTACGCCTGGTGATGGTGGTGTTGATCTCAGCGGAGCCGTCGCCCGCTGAGAGGGGGACCAGTTGATGGCGCAGACAGAGATTCGGCCGCAGAAAGGCGCGTCGCTGACGTACCGGGTGAAATGGCGGACCGGGGGCGGACGCAACGGCCGATGGGATTGGGAGAACTTTGACGACTCGAAGGAAGCCGAACGCTTCGCGAAGCTGATCGACGCCCACCGGAACACTCGGCCGAGCGATCGCTCCAGCGGCCCGTCGGTGCGGTGCGCAGGCGGGATGGTCGCAGTCGGGTTCAAACGTGGGTTCACGCAGTAGGTTTCCCAGCGGACCAATATATCGGCTGCGAAGGTATACCGGAACATCGCCACCGCCTGCGACCGAACAATCCCTCGATCCGCGATCTTGGTACACGCATCCGCCGCAACGCGATCGTCGCCGTCCGTAGGGCCGGCTGCACTCGCCAGTGCTCTGACGTGGCGAAAGCGGATGTCCGGTCGTGGTGCGGTGCTGTTGACCTCAACCCAAGTTCACGTGCTTCGCTGCCGGCTATGAATCTTGACGGGCTACGCGTCGCTGTCACCGGCGCTGGACGCGACACGGGACGGTCGCTGGCAGAAGCGTTTGCCGAGCGCGGCGCACAGGTATTCCTCTCAGCCCGGCATCTGGCGGCGGCCGAGCATGTCGCCGGTCTGATCCGTCGGCGCGGGCGTGGTCATGCGGAGGCATTTCGCTGCGATCTGGGCGAGGCCGACTCGGTGCGCGCGTTCGGTTCGGCGTTGGCCGATCGGACGGAACACCTCGATGTGCTGATCAATAACGGTGCCGTCTACATCGAAGGTGATGACCTGGGGGACGCTTCGGACCTGCAGATCGAGAGCGTGATGGCTGCGGGCGGGACCGGCACCATACTGTTGACCAAACATCTGCTGCCACTGCTGCGAACCTCGCCGCGGCCCGACATCGTCAACATCATCTCCGCCTGCGGCGCGGTCGGGCACCGCCGTTCTGGCGCGCATCCCGCGTTCTACGCTGCCAAGCATGCCCACGCCGGGCTCGCCGGGATCCTCTCGCATCGGCTCAGGCCGGAAGGCATCCGGGTGATTTCCCTCTTTCCGCCGGACTTCGTTCAGGATGGACCGCGGCACGCGAACAGCGACCTCACCGCCCGGTCGGTCGTCGACTGCGTACTGTTCGCGGTCGGGCAGCCACGGGACTGCTTCATCCGCGAGTTCCACTTCGAGCAGGTCCGGCATTGATCAGGACGTCGAGGCCACCGCGGCCACGCTGCGTGGCCGGCCCGCCCGCGCTCGGGATGGCCAGCCGAGCCGCCTGATCGGTACGCCGTTGTCAGTTACTGTGCCGGACCTCGATCGCGAGGATGATTTCCTTGCTCAAGCGGATCGACTACGACACCCGACAGTATGCGGTGTATCCGGCCGGACGGGCGCTGTCCGAAGAAGCGGCGCATCTCTGGGCCGATGTCTTCGCCAAGTGGCGAACGCGCGACCGCCGTTGACGGTCCTGGATCTGGGATCGGGTCGCGGCGGAGATCGACGGGCTGGCGGCCTACATCCGCTCGATGATCGGCCATCTCCGCGAGCATCCTGGGCACACCCGCATGATTGTCGAGGCGATGGGCCACGGCGACGGCGACCACGACCCGGAAGCGCGCTGGCGGCCACTGGCTGAGATCATCACCGTGGCCCGCGATGCGCGAGGGGTGCCGACCGGCGATGCGCGGACTACGGCGGTCATCATTGGCGGAGCCATCGACGCGATCGTCGCCGAACGCCTCCGCGACCCGCGCTATGACACCGCCGCCGCTGCCGAGCAGCTCGTTCAGATGGCCGGCGCCACGATGACACCGCATGGCCACGGTCATGAGCCGACCCACGTGCCGGGGGCCTCGAGCCACCCATAGCTAGGCCTTGTCGAGTCGGTTGGTGAGTGGAAGCAGCGCCAGTGCGATCACGACGGCCGCGGTGAGCGCGATCAGCAACGGCACCCGCTCGCCGGGGGTGAGATGGTGCAGCAGCCGGATGTGGATCAGCAGGTGTGGCGCGGCGAAGACCAGGTACACGGCGAGCGCGGTGCGGGCCATGCTCCGCCGCACGATGAAAACGCTCACGCCCAGCGCCACCGACGTGGCCAGGCTCATCGCGCCGTAGTCCATCATCAGGTGTGCGTTGTACGGCATGCGCATCCCCACCCAGGGGATGTCGAAGAACGAGCGGGGAAACGCCAAGGCCCAGGCACCCACGGCGAACTGGGTCGCCGCGAGGAAGGCCAGGCCCGCGCGGAGCCAGTTGCGTGCGTTCACGCGGTGAGGTACTGGTCGAAGGTGATCCGGCCGTCGGTGTGCTCGGGAGTCAGGTGTCTCCCCGCCCGGTAGCCGCGCATGGCGGCCCCGGGCATCGGCACCGGCACCACGGGCCGGCGGATGGAACGCGAGCGCGCGTAGGCGCGGGCAAGATCGACTGCGAAACGCACCTCGGGCCCGCCCATGTCCGGCATCCGGCCGGCCGGCGGCGCGCCAGCCAGGTCGGCCAGGCGGGCGGCCACCTCGCCGGCGTCGACGGGCTGGAAGCTGACCCCGCTGGGCATCACGATCACCGGCAGCCACCGCTGACTCGTGCACATCCAGACGATGAGATCGTGAAACTGGGTCGTACGCTGGATCGTCCACGGCAGGCCGGACCGTTCCACCAGCTGCTCGCAGGCGAGCTTCGCCCGATAGTAGGGTATGTCCACGCGGTCGACGCCGACGATGGACACGTAGATCAGGTGCGGACGCCCGGCTCGCGCCGCCGCCCGGAGAAGGTTGCGCGTGCCGTGGACGTCCGCGCGGCTGTTGGTGGTCGCACAGTGGACAATCGTGCCGACGCCGTCGACCGCCTCCTCCAGACCTTCGCCGCTGAGAAGATCACCGCGGCAGGTCTGCTCGTCTGATCGCGCCTTGCGATGCAGCACGCGGACCGCATGGCCGGCGGACAGCAGCCGCGGCACGAGCGCGCGGCCGAGCCGGCCGGTACCGCCCGTTACCAGAATCGGGTTCGTCACGGGTCCTAACCCCCTTACCGAGAGCGCGGTGCCGGACCTTCCGACCACGCGGCTGTCAGATCACCGCCTCCCGCCGGGGCCGACGTTCGCGGTACCTATGAAGAACAGGACAGGCGCGCGGAATGTGACAACCGAAGTTTGTCGGGGTTGGCGATGATGCGAATTGCGGTGACCCGGCCGTCCGCCGTCTCCGGCACCAGCACGCCGACCAGTTCCGTGCCGGCCAGGGCCAGCAGCCCCGGTGCTCCGTTCACCTCCGCGGCCGACAGCCGTACCCCCTGGCCGGCGATGTTCCGCGATCCCACCAGGTAGCGCGCCACCCGGGACAGGCCGCAGATGGGTCGCCTGGCGGCACTGACCCGGCCACCACCGTCCACCCACGCAGTCACGTCCTCGGCCAGCACCTTCTCCAACGCCGACAGGTCGCCCTGTTGCGCGGCAGCCAGGAACCGCTCCACCAAGTCGCGACGATGGACCTGGTCCGCCCGCTGATGTGAGCCGTCGTCGCGTGCGTCGGCCAGGCGCCGGCGAGCGCGAGTGTAGATCTGCCGCGAGTTGGCCTCGGACGAGTCGATGACCTCGGCCACCTCCCGATGGCTGTAGGCGAAGGCCTCACGCAGCACGAACACCGCTCGCTCGACGGGGTTGAGCCGTTCCAGCAGCACCAGGAATGCCAGAGAGACCAACTCCCTCTGCTCCGCGCTGTCCAGCGGGCCCAGGGCACCGCCCGCGGTCAGCACCGGCTCCGGCAGCCAGCAGCCGACATAGCTCTCTCGACGCGCACGCGCAGACGTCAACGAGTTCACACACAGGTTGGTTGCCACTTTCGCCAGCCATGCCCACGGCGACTCGACGGCGCTTGCTTGGCGCCAACGGAGAAAGGTGTCCTGGACGACATCCTCGGCTTCCTCGACCGAACCCAGCATCCGATAGGCCAACCCGAGCAGCTTCGAACGGTGCCGCTCGAACTCCTCAACCGCATCGACTGTCACGCCCACCAGCCTCTCAACCGCCTTACACCGACGTGCTGAGTATCTGCTCAGCCTGCCTCGGCCGCTGCTCAGTGACGATGCCGAGACTGGGGTTGATGGTTGTGCTGTCCGTGGTGGTCTATGCGTTGCGCAAACCGCAGCCGCCGTGCGCCAGCGCTGTCGCTGCCGTCGTCGTAGGTGCGACGACCGCAAGAACTTCGATGGGCTGTTGAGGAGGACTTGTCGACTGGCACAGGACCGTCCCGCGGCCGACCGAACAGCTTGCCGGCCGTACGTTCCGGGCCGGGACGGCGTGCCGTACGGGCCGGATTCGCGTACGGGGGTGCACTGGCAGCGCAGCCGCCGACGCGCAGACCGCGTGGCTGCAGCCCGTCACGGCGCCCGGTGCCGGTGGCGAACCGGGCAGAGACTGGCCCGGGCCGCAGGCCGGGCAGACGATGCCCACGGGGAGTTCCTTCAGGCCGGACGCCCGGATGGAGGCCCCGACGAGCGGCACGGCAGCGTCGGCTTTCCGCAGCCGCGAGACCGGGACGGCTACCGCGAGGCGACGATGTATCAGTCACCGCAGAGGCCGTCGACCACAGCCGCCGGGGACCGGACTGGATCGGCTGCCGCGCCCGGTGTGCTTCGGGCTGGCCTGACCGAGCCTGGCCACGTCGAGGGGTGGCCGGGTCAGGCTCCACCTGGTCAGTCGGGACCGGGGGATGTGCGCATCGCCGAGCCGTTGCCGCGGCTGGGGATGCCGTGGCCGCGCCGCCCGTATGAACTGGCGCCGCCGTCGCCGGAACTCGGCGGGAAGGTTCACCGCCGGCCGGACACGGAGATCGACGCGGCGGAGCGGGCGGGGGCGACGCGGTTGCGGTGGGCGGTGGTGCACCGGCTGACCGAGATCACGGCGAACCACGCGGAGGCGGCGTGGCAGCTGCGCTACAGCAAGCCGGTCGCGCCAACGCTGGTGGTGCTGCTGTTCGCGGTGCCTACACCGAGCAGAGGCAGTTGCGGTTCGCGTTACGGGCGGATGCCCGCACGTGGCACCAGAGCGACCGGGTCGCGGATCCTGCAGCGGTGCTGCAGGAGATGGCGGGGATTGTGCACCGCGGCTGGCGGCAGCACGACGTGTCGTTCGACGTGCGGGCGGCGCTGACGAACCAGCCCGACGAGCAGTGGACCGACGAAGACCGGCGACGCCGGCCCGAGTTTGTCGGGGTGGCGTTGTCGACATTGGACACCAGCGAGTACGGGACGTGGAAACGAGCGCAGAGCCGTGCCCGGTTCGGTGATGACGTGCCCTCCGAGGTCCTGACCCAGTATGTCCCGTCACGAGCTGCGGCTGCCAGGCCAGAGGTGTGGGTCGCCGACGATCCGCGCGACAGTGTGCCGACCGCCGCCGAGGTGTGCGACGCGCTGTACGGCGGGTTCCACACCAGCACCGAATCCAGGCGCCTCGCCGGCGAACTCGAGGCCGCGTGGCCGCCGCTGCGCCACCACACCTACGCCGGACGGACGCTGCTACGGCGAATGGTGCAGCACCTGATCGCCGCCGGCGTCGACCAGTTCCTCGACATCGGCGGCGGCATCGCCCAGCACGGCGCCACCCACAAGCTACCGCAAAATCGTCAAACACCCCAAATAAGACACGGTCTAAGCGTCACCTGCCGAAGGATCCGTGATTGCCTGGGCTCGCCCGCACCCGCCTATTTCCCCGCTTTGCCGGCAGCGCCGCCCTGGCTGACGAAAGCTGAGATCCGACTGCGAGTCTCATCGCTGTGAAACAGGGCGTAGATCTCACGTGCCTCAATCTCGAGCCCCGCCGCCAAGGCTTGGCCCTGCCCTCCGATGACGCATCGCTTGATCGCCGCGAGCGCCTCGGCCGGAATCGTGGCAAGGGGACGGGTCAGCGTGTCCAGCTCGGTGGCGATGTCGCTACTTTCTGCCAGCAGGTCGACAAGACCGAGGCGCGTCGCCTCGGCCGGCCCGACAAGCTTTCCGGTGCACATCAGTGAGAGTGCCCTTCCGGTCCCGACGAGCCGTTGGAGCCGCTGCGTTCCTCCGCCCGCGGGCAACAGGCCGAGGACGGCCTCTGGCAGTCCGATCCGATAGGTACCGGCCGCAGCCATGCGAATGTCACAAGCCAGCGCGAGTTCGTAGCCGCCACCCGTCGCGTGACCCTCAATGACAGCGACACAAAGCATCGCAGCCGACTCGAGACGATCGAACGTCTCCTGGACGCGGCGAACGAACCGGAGGTTCTCGTCCGCGCTCGAGCGGTGCAGGATGTTGACGTCAGCCCCACCGCAAAAGAACCGCTGCTGCGCGCTTCTCACGACCAGGACCTTTACCCTGTCATCGCGTTCCGCTGAGTCCAGAGCAGCCTCGAACGCATCCAGCCACGCATGATCGATCACGTTCGTCGGCGCATTGTCCAGGGTAAGGAATGCGACGTGATCGGCACGGGAATACCGCACAACCATCTCAACTCCGGAGGGTAGAAGTCGGAAGTGGATGTTCGTCCAGCCCCGATACTCACGTGGCTGACGACGACGGGCGCCGCTGGGGTACGGAGACAGCCACGAGCTGAACCAGGCGGGCGACGTCGGCGACACGTTGCTCGGGTGTGGCTGCGAGCGGGCTCAGCAGGAGGGTGGTGACGCCGGCACGCGATAGCTGCGCCAGCTGCCGCGCTACCTGATCTTCGTCGCCGAGCAGGGATACCGCACGCACCAGCTCATCGGGCACGGCCCGGGCGGCATCCTTCTTCCGGCCGGCAAGATACAGGTATTGGATCTCGTCCGCCTCGGTCTGGTAGCCGTAGCGACAGGCGAGGTTGTGATAGAAGTTGCGGCCCTTGGCGCCCATGCCGCCGATGTAGAGCGCGATCTGGTCGCGGATCGCATCCAGCCAACGCGGCTCGGGCTCGCCGAGTGCGAAGCCGACCTGCACCATGATGTCCAGCGGCCCGAGGGCCGGCGACCGACGTGCGTGCCCGGCCGCCAGCGATTCTGCCCACACCTGGCCGCTGCGGCCGGGATGAAAGAACAACGGCTGCCACGATTCCGCGATTTCGGCGGCGAGCGCGACGTTGCGAGGGCCGATGGCCGCTAGCGCCACCGGGATGCGCTCCCGGAGTGGGCGATTGATCAGCTTGAGCGGCTTGCCCAGCCCCGTCCCGCGGTCTGCGGGTAACGGAATCTTGTAGTGGCTACCGTCGTACACGAGGCGCTCCCGTCGCCAAACGGCCCGGCAGATCTCGATCACCTCGCGCGTCCGCCCGAGGGGTGCGTCGTACGGGACACCGTGGAAACCCTCGATGACCTGCGGGCCGGACGCGCCGAGACCGAGCGTAAAGCGCCCACCTGAGACGTAGTCAAGGCCGGCCGCGGTCATCGCGGTCAGCGTCGGGGTCCGCGAGTAGACCTGGAGGATCGACGACGTCAGCTGCAGGTGCCGGGTTTTGGCAGCAACGTACCCGAGCTGGCTCACGGCGTCGAAGGAGTACGCCTCCGGTATCGCGACCATGTGGAGCCCGGCGGATTCGTAGTCGACCAGCTGCTCGACGGTCTCCGCAAAGCCGCGCGCGTAGTCGATGGTCATGCCGATCCGCATGGAACCCCCTGCCGGGACTGGACGATTAGCTTACTCATACTATAATCCGCTCATGCAACCAAATCGAAGACCCACCATCACCGAGCGGGCGCGTCGCGACCAGATGGTCGACGCGACCGTGGCAGTGATCGCGGAGGTGGGCTTGGAGAATGCGTCCTTCGCCAAGATCGCGAAACACGCCGGCCTCTCCAGCACGAGCCTGATCTCGTATCACTTCGCCGGCCGGTCGGACCTGATCGCGACCGTGGCGACGCGCGTCAGGACGGCGTTCGCCGACTACGTCATGGCCCGTCTGGACGAGTCATCGCCGATGCGGACCCTGCTGTCGTTCTGCGCGGCGAGCGTCGACTTCATCGGTGAGCGCCCGACCTACATGGTGGCCCTGCGACAGATCCTCGCGGCGGCACCGTCTGGAAAAGGGGCGTCCGGCCTGGCCTCCGACGATCGGGAGCGGCTGGCTGCCCTGTTCGTGGACGGGCAGCGGTGCGGTGACTTCCGGGAGTTCGATCCTGCCACGATGGCCAGCTTCGTGCTCGCACTTCGGGACGACGTGATCGGTCGTTCCATCGCCGAGCCGGGTCTCGACATCAACCTCTGCAGGAACGAGATGGTAGCCGCCGTCGAGCGCGCGACGAGAAAGGACCACCGATGACGGGCTACCGGGGGTTCGGCGTGGTGGCGGCGGTGCTGGCCATCCTCGCCCCGATGCATTCCGCCTTCGCGGCCGGCGCCACCCGGCCGCGCCCCAGCGGTCCGGAGGAGCTGGTACGGACCACCGCGGGTCTCGTGCGCGGCCAAGTCCACGAAGACCATCGCCTATTCCAGGGTATCCCGTACGGCGCTGCGCCGACGGGGCCGCTGCGGTGGAAGCCGGCGAGGAAGCCGGAGTCGTGGACCGGCGTGCGCGACGCAACCAGGCCCGGCGCGAGCTGTCCGCAGCTGCCGGCGGTCTTCGGAGGGGTGGGCAGCACCACCGAAGACTGCCTGTTCCTGAATGTGACCACTCCGCGGGTTGGGTCCAACGGCCCGGCGAAACCGGTGCTCGTCTGGATCCATGGCGCCGGCACGATCGGCTCCGGCGACGTATTCGATGCGTCACGCCTGGCTGCGCAGGGTGACGTCATCGTGGTCACGATCAACTATCGGATGGGCATCTTCGGTGCCTTCGCTCACCCTGAGCTGAAGGACTCCGGCACGATCGGGCTCGAGGACCAGCGCACGGCGCTGCGCTGGGTGCGCGACAACATCGATGCGTTCGGTGGTAACCCGCGGAACGTGACGCTGTTCGGCGTCTCCTTCGGCGCTACCGCCGCCGTTGCCCACACGCTGTCGCCACGTTCTCGCGGCCTGTTCGACAAAGCGATCCTCCACAGCGCCTTCCCGACGCAGGACGCTCCCGACGGCGCCATCTACCCCTTCCTCGGTGCCTTGCCGGTCTACGGCTGGAAGCCCACCGCCGAGGCGACCGAACTCGGCAGCCAGATGGCCGCGGCCTTCGGATGCCACGGGGCACACCAGCTCGACTGCCTGCGCGGGAAGTCGGTGGAGGAGCTCCTGACCTATCCGCAAGGGATGTCGATCTTCCAGACCTACGCCTATGGCAACCAGGAGCTGCCCGGGCTGCCCGAAGACCTGCTGCGGGCGGGCCGTTTCGCGCACGTCCCGATCCTCGCAGGGGCGACCAAGGACGAACACCGCACCTTCGTCGCCATCCGTGAGCTCCTCGGATACCGAATCGAGGACGCCGACTACCCGGCCGTGCTCAGCCAGGCGTTCGGAGACCTGGCCGACGAGGTCGCGGCGGAGTACCCCTTGTCCGAATATCCCAACGCGCGCGTGGCCTTCGCCAGCGTGATGACCGACCGGATGTGGGCATTGAAAACACGTGAGTATCTCGACCTTTACGGTGCTGAGAACCGCGTGTACTTCTACGAGTTCGCCGATGAGTTCCCACCGCCGGAGTTTCCCTTCCCCGAGGTCCTGCCGTCCGGCGCCTACCACAACTCCGACATCAGCTACCTGTTCCGTGCACCCGCGTTCGAGGCGCAGCTCACCGCGGCGCAGCGCGAGCTCTCGGACTCGATGATCGCGTACTGGTCGAGTTTCGCGTGGTCGGGTAAGCCGACGGCGGCGGGCCAACCAGAGTGGCCTCGTTACGACACAACCGGCGAGGTGCTGTCACTGGCGCCGGGTCCTGGCGGCATCGGGCCGGTGGACTATGCCGAGGAGCACAAGCTCGCGTTCTGGAGGAGCATTACCGGCTCCTGAAAGTCGCTCTCCGACCTGCGCGTTGCGATCCACGCCCGCCGTTCGACCGGTCCTTGGGGTCGGACGGCGGGCGCAGTGGCGTCTGCCGGCAATGCCGTACGACCGCCAAGTGGACGGAGTCGGTGACGCCGTGGTGGACTCGCGCTGCGGATTCGACCAGGCGCTGGGAGTCAGACCGGGTTGTGGCAGGCGAGCCAGTGGTTCTCGCCTACCTTTCGCAGCTTCGGCTCTTCGACGCGGCATCGATCGGTCGCCAGTAGGCACCGGGCGCTGAAGCGGCAGCCGGGCGGAGGTGAGATCGGTGATTGCGGCTCGGCGTTGGGCACCGTCTTGCTCACGATCCCTCGGTTGGCCGCGGACGGCAGCGCGGAGATCAGCGTATGGGTGTAGGGATGACGAGGCTGGAAGAACAGGGTCTCCGTGGGAACCAGCTCGCAGGTCTTGCCCAGGTACAGGACGAGGACCCGATCGCTGACGAAATTGACCACGCCGAGATCGTGCGAGATGAACATCATGGAAAGGTCCAGCTCGCGACGAAGGCGCTTGAGGAGGTTGAGGACTTGTGCTTGGACCGAGACGTCCAGCGCCGACACTGGCTCGTCGCAGACCAGCAGCCGGGGCTCGACCGCGAGCGCACGCGCGATGCTAACGCGCTGGCACTGCCCTCCCGAGAGCTCGGCCGGCAGCCGATCGCGCAGCGCCGGGTCGAGGCCGACCGAGAGCATCACGGCGTCGATCCGGTTGTCGATGTCGTGGTAGCCCCAGATCCGCATGCCTTCGGCGATCGCCTCGCCAATGCGGCGGCGGGGGTTCAGCGCGGACCGAGGGCTCTGGAACACCAGCTGCATCGCTCGCCGGTGTCGTCGCTGCCGCGCGGCCGATTGCCCGACGAGCTCATCGCCATCGAGGCGCACCGACCCCGTGGCGCCCTTGGCGAGCTGCATGACCGCCATCGCTGCCGATGATTTGCCGCAGCCTGACTCGCCCACTATCCCCAGGGTTTCGCCGCGGCCGATGTCGAAGCTCAGGTCGGCGACCGCATGGAGGGATACGCCGCGCCGGATTCGATGCCGTACGTCGAGGCCCTCGACTCGCAGCACCACGTCGTCGCGCAGGTGCTCGCGCCCACTGCCGGCCATGTCAGTCCTTTCCTTGCTCGCCGGTCGTGATCGGATCGGAGACGTTCACGCCGAGCGGATGCCAGCACGCGTACAGATGGTCGGACGCCGGTGCAGCGCGCACCAGCGATGGCTGCTCGACCCGGCACCGGTTGCCGGCCTGCGGGCAGCGCTGGACGAACACGCAGCCGGTGCTGTCGCCCACGGGCGGCGTAGGCTGCCCGTTGATCGTGGTGAGCTCGTCGACACGGTGGAAGGGATCGGGAACGGCGTCGAGCAGCGCCCGGGTGTACGGCATCCGCGGATGCGACAGCACCTCCTCCGCCGGGCCGCGCTCGACTATCCGTCCCCGGTACATGACCACCACGTCGTCAGCCCAGTGAGCAATGAGCGGCAGGTCGTGGCTGACGAGGACCAGAGCGGCTCCCCGCGCGTCACGGATGTCATGGAGGAGTTGCAGCACCTGCTGCTGGACGGTGACGTCGAGGGCGGTGGTGGGCTCGTCGGCAAGGAGCAGATCTGGGTCGCTGACCAGGGCCATGGCGATCAGGACCCGCTGACGCATGCCACCCGACAGCTGGTGGGGATACTGCTTCAACCGGCGGGCAGGGTCGGTGAGGCTTACGCTGGCGAGCAGTTCCCGGGCACGGGCGTCGGCCGTTCGTCGATCCACCCCGAGGTGCAAGCGGAGCAGCTCCCGCATCTGGCTACCGATCGTGCGGACCGGGTTCAGGGCCGCCGAGGTGTCTTGGAAGATGACCCCGATCCGTGCCTTGGTCAGGCTGGCGAACTCGGCGTCGCTGAGCCTGGTGACCTCGGTGCCGGCGAACCACGCCCGGCCGCTTCGCTCGATCGCGTTGTCCGTGCCGATCCGCAAGAACGATCGGATCAGCACGGACTTCCCCGACCCCGACTCGCCGACGATTCCCAGGGTGCGGCCCGCAGCCACGCTCACCGATACCCCGTCGACCGCGCGCAGCGGCCCCCTCGGCGTGTCGAAGATTGTGCGCATGTCCCGCAGGCACAGGGCGGCAGATGCGGGGTCATCACCCGGCCGCACGGACTCCTGCTCCGGTCGGACCTCGACGGACGCGGGCACCGTCCTATGACCCGGTAGGGAACGACGCGCCCGCCGACTGCCGTCCATGAGGGTCACGTCGTGGAGCCAGTTCAGGGCGAGCACCGTGACCACCATGACGGTCGAGGGCACCATGGTCGCCCACATGCTGCTGTCCAGACTGCTCCGGCCCTCCTCGATCATCCCGCCCCAGGTCGGGATGGGCGGACGGATCGAGAGGCCCAGAAACGCCAAGCTTCCCTCGGCCACGATGGTCACGCCGATCAGGAGGAACGCGAACGAGAGCACCGGGGGGAGGATGTTGGGCACGATGTCGCGTCGGATCGTCCGCAGCGGCGTGGCCCCGAGGACCCGACTCGAGATCACGAATTCGCGCTCCCGGATCGCGATTGTGCTGCCGCGGACGAGACGGGCCGCCGACGGTGCGCTGAGCACGCCGAGGACCAGCGTCACCGTGGTCAATGATCCCCCCAGGAACGTGACGGCCATGAGCGCCACGACCAGGCTGGGGAAGGCCAGCATCGCGTCGACGACGGTGGTCGCGACCGTGTCGACCCACCCGCGACGGTAGCCGGCCAGGGTGCCGAGGAGACCACCGAGGAGTACGGCAAGTACGGTGGCGCCGATACCTGCTCCGAGCGAGATTCTGGCGCCGTGGGCCACGCGCGCGAGGATGTCCCGACCCAGTGCATCGGTTCCCAGCAGGTTGCTGCTCGACGGTCCGGACCGAGGCGATCCGTCGAGGGTCTGCAGCGGGTCGGCCAACGGCAGCACATCGGCGAAGACCGCGAGACCGACGACAAGGGCGAGCCACGCGGCGCAACACCAGAAGAGCAGCCCCCGTTGCCTGGCCCTCTCGGCTCGGCCCCTTCCCACCCGTGCGGCGTGCCCGGTCGTTTCGCTCATGTGCGGATCCTTGGGTCCAGGAGCGCGTACATGATGTCGACACTCAGGTTGATCACGACGTACGCGAACGCGATGACGAGCACGGCGCCCTGGAGGGTCACGAAGTCTCGGGAAAGGCCGGCGTCGACCAGCAGCCGGCCGACGCCCGGGAGTCCGAACAGGCTTTCCACGATCACTGAACCTCCCATCAACGCCCCGAGGCTTAGTCCGATCACCGTCAGCAACGAGGTGAGCGAAGGCCGCAGCGCATGGTGCACCAGGACCCGCCACCTTCCGTAACCGCGCAGTCTCGCCAGCACGATGTAGTCCTCTTTCAGGGTGGCGCTCAGGTCGACATGCAGCATCCGGTAGTACAGGGCGACCTGCCCCAGCGCGAGCGTGAGGACCGGCAGGATGATCGACCGCACGTGTTGGAGCAACCCGTCTTCGGGCGGCGTGTATCCCCCGATGTCCAGCCATCCGAGCTGGAGTCCCACGACCGCGGCCAAGCCAATCCCGACCACGAATGTCGGGCTGGACAGGAACACCAGGCTCACGGCCGAGCTCGCGCGAGCCGGGAGGCCGTCCGGTTTGTCCGCCGTGAGCAGCGCCAGGGCGAGCGCCACCACCAGCGCGAGCACAACGGACGCGATCAGCAGCTCCAACGTCAATGGCAGCCGCTCCCCGATGGTCTCGGTCACCGAGGTGCGGTTGGTGACCGACTCTCCGAGGTCGCCGCGGAGCGCGCCCCCGAGCCACTCGACGTAGCGCTGGATCGGGTTCTGGTCCAGGTCCATCGCCTCGCGCAGCTCGGCGCGCGCCTCCTCGGTCGCTCCGGTACCGAGAATCGCCAGCGTCGGGTCACCCGGCAGCAGATTGATCAGCAGCTGCGACGCGAAGCTGACGGCCACCAGGACGACGAGCAAGCGGGTTGCACGCAGCGCCAGCACCCCCAAGACATGAAACACCGTCGCGGCCTCAGTGCTCGACCCACACACTGGCGAAAGAAAGCGACGGAGACGGTGCGCCGTACGGGCCCGCCTCCTGCTGGCCGCTGGGCAAGACGTCTGCACCGACACCGTGCACCTTGCTGCCGGTGATGATGGCCGAGGCGTTCGCGTGGTCGATCCAGATGATCGGGACCAGGTCCGCCAGCCGCTCCTGCACGGTGGCGTACGCGGCCACGCGCTGATCCGTGTCGGTGGTCGTACGGCCGGCGTCGAATGCCGCGTCGAGCTCGGCGTCCTTCAACCGCGTGATCACCGTGGACATCTGACCCAGGGGGGTGAGACCACTGCTGTGGAAGAGACGCCTCTCCAGGTCCGGGTCTGCCGCACCGAACTCGTACGCCGAGCTGACGTCGTAGTCGCCGGTGAGCAGCCGCTGGACCAACGTGGTCTGGTCCACCTGGTCGATCTTGAGGTCGACGCCAGCCTTACCCCACATGTCTTGGAGTAACTGGGCGCTCTGGGTCGCAGCCGGATCGGCCAGGGTTATCAGGCTCAGCTTCACCGGCCCGTTCGCTGCCTCGTACCGCCTGACCGCCTCCGTCGCCTTGCCGAGGTCGAACGTCGGGTAATCCGTCTTGTGGTACCACGGGGTGTCCTGCGACCACGGGCCGGTCGCCGGCTCGGTCAATCCGCCGCGCAGCGTCTTCACGAAGGCCTGTTGGTCGGTTGCGTGGGCCAGGGCGCGCCTGAGCTCCACGTCGCCGAGCTGCTTACTGGCGGTGTTGAGGAAGAAGAGTCCCTCCGTCACCGCCATACCCTTCACCCGCGTCGTCGTGTACGCCGGGTCTTTGCCGAACCTCAGCACGTCCTGGGGATCCCGGCTCGACATGCCGTCGACGTCATGGGCCCTCACGGCGAGTGTGCGCTGCGTCCCGTCCGGCACGATCCGAAACTCGACCTCGTCGAGGTAGGGAAGTCCCTTGTCGGCGCGCCAGTACTTGGGGTTCTTCTTCACCTTCATCGACGATCCGGCCACGTGGCCGACGAACAGGAAGGGGCCCGTGCCGATGGGGGCGTCGCTCGCCTGCTTCGGGTTTTCGAGGGAGCTGAGCGGGACGACCAGTCCTGCTGAACCCGTCAGGTAATAGGGGAACGTCGCCCAGGGCTTCGACATCGACACCACGACGGTCATTGCATCGGTGGCCTCGACAGACTTGACAGCAGCAAAGGTCGAGGCGTTCAGCGGCGCCTTCAGCTGTGCCTTCAGGTTGGCGGCCACCACCGCCGCATCCAACGCATCTCCGTTGGAGAATGTGATCCCGTCGCGCACCTTGATCGTCCACTGGGTTGCGTCCGTGTTCGGCCCGATGCTCTTGGCGAGGAACGGCTGCCATTTGCTGTCGCTGTCCAGCGCGACCAGCGGCTCGAGGATGGTCCGAATCATCGTGTACGTCTGTCCGCTGAAGGATGCTGCGTTGCTGATCGGGTCGAAGCCCGCAGCGTCTGCACTGAGGACGAACGTCAGCTTGCCACCGGCCTGTGGCTCACGGTCGCCCCCGCTGTTGCCTCCGTTGGCGCCGCACCCAACCAGGATCATGGTCGTGGCCAATGCCACGACAGAGGCGCGGAGTTTTGCATCTCGAACCGACACGTCCTCTTCCCTTCGTCAGCTGTCGGTTCGGGGCACCGGCAGCGATCCTTAGGGGATGATGGGCCGGTAACCCGGGTCACCATAGTAGGGAGTCCCCTACCTTAAGTGCCTCGAGTTCCGCCCTCCCGACGCTCGCCAGCCGCTCTTGGCGGGCGTGACGAGATCCTGAGAGGTAGCCGGTGACCCCGAAACGTGGCGCGAGAACTCGCGAAGCTGCGCTGGGTCAGGATCCAGCCCTCGATCCGGCCGCCGGCGTCAAATCCGCGGTGATGGAGGCTGTCTCCGGCTTCCGTACCACCGGTGGCCTCGTTGTGGTGCAGGGCGGCCCCGGCGCAGGCGCCTCGCATCTGCTGCGGTCCGTCGCGCAGGCCTGCCGCAGCTGCGGGTGGCCCGTGATCGACGCTGCCGAGCTCGAGGACGCGACCATCTTCGAGGCGTCCGCCACAGGGAACGGCCGAGCCGTCGCGTTCGGGGACGTGACCACATCTCCCATGACTGTGGCGGACCAGGTGGTCCTCGTCGTGAGTGTCACGTCAGGTCTGCCCTGGCCGAGCTTGGTGACAACCGAGGCGGTCCGCCTCCTCGACGAGTCGCGGTTGCACGTCGTCAACCTACCGCGGCTCAGTCCGGCTGCCGTTTCCGCGATCATCCGCGCGGTCGAGCCCGGCCTGTCCGAGCCGGACGTCAAACAACTCGCGATCGCGGCGGGTGGCAACCCCCTCGTCGCGAAGCACCTCGCCCGGCACGGTCACCTCGTGACTCCTCCGCTGGACGCGGTCCTCGTCAGCCGCCTGCTCGATCGGTTCGGCACAGCGGCGCGTGCCGTCGCCTTCGCCGTTTCGGCGCTGACGTCAGTGGCCCTCGACGACCTGCCGCTGGTCGCCGACATGTGCGAGCTGCCACTCGCGGCAGCCGCCCGTGAGTTCGACGTTCTCGTGGAGGCGAGCCTGATCGCCGCCACCCCGGACGCGGACGGGTACGTCATGTCAGTGCCCTGGCTCGCCGACGCTCTGTACGCGAGCCTGGGACCGGCGTCGCGCGACCGCATCCACCGGTCGGCAGCAGATACCCTGTGCTCGCGCCCGGTGGTGCACCACGAGCGCGTCGCTCACCATCTGCTCCGGTTGTCGAGCACCACCGATGAGGCCCAGATCGCCCGATTGGTCACCGCGGCCGGCCACCTGACCGCCAGGTCCCCTGAGATGGCCGTCAAGTGCTACCGGCGCATCCTCTCCCACGTGAACGGTCCGCCCGAACGTGTCGCTGAGCTCACCGCCCGTCTCGCACGTGCAAATCTGCTGGCCGGCCGACCCGAGGAGACGGTCGACGTCGGTCGGGCCCTCCTGAACGCTCCCGGAGCGGGGTCGTCCGAGGCCTACCCGTGGCTGCTGCCGGTTGTCACGGAGGCGATGAAGGCAACCTCCGCGGTCGAGGAGGCCGAGACCATCCTGCGCACCGACACCGAGGGGATCGACGAACTCCGGGACGCCCAGGCGGCGTACCTGTTCGCCGTCTCCGGGCGTGACGCGGAGGCGCGCAGGCGCGTACAACGGGTCCGCGGGTCCCTGGCGAAGCACTCGATCCGCGGCCAGGTCAACATGCTCGGCAGCCTCCTGCACGCCCAGTGCATCGCTGGCGACTTCGACGGGCTCCGAGACGACGCCGCCCTGCTCACCGGGATCATCGACCAGGCACCGGATGAGGTCAGGCTGCACGCTTGGGCGACTCTCGCCCACGTCCGGTCGGTCGAGGGCGACCTGACCGCGAGCGCGCGTGCGGCGTCCAAAGCCGAGGCCCTGCTACGAGGAGACGCCTGGGGCATCTACGTGCCGGGGGTCCAGTATGCGCGGGCCGCAGTCGGGTTCGCCGACGGGCACTGGGACGAGGCGCTGCGCATCGCGGAGCAGGCCGATGCTCCGCTGGCGCAGTCGGGCAACGCGAGCTACCTGCACCTCATGCGGCACATCAGGACCCGGATCCTCGCCAACCGCGGCGAGTTCGCCGACGCCCTGCGGGTGGCTGCGGCGCCGGTGCCGGCACCGCAGTTCGTCAGGGCCATGCGAACACTGGCACTTGCCGAGATCGAAATCCTGGAGGGCAGTGCCGGCGCCGGCGCCGAGCGGCTGAAGGCGGCCTTGGGCGAGGAGGGCCTTCCCGGGGAGGTCCGCGCCGGCCTGCTGTCCATGCTCAGCTCGGCGGCGGTGGCGCAAGGCGACGAGGCGACGGCCTGGGACTGCTTTGGCGAAGTCGACCAACGCTCAGGAGTGGCCGCCGCGAGCCGTCAGGTGCGACTCGAGACGCGGCTCGCACTGGCGCGCGTGGAGGCCTCTGGTGAAATGGCTCAGGAAGTGCTGCGCGAAGCTGTCGACCACGGGTTCAGGTTGTTCGAGGGACGCGCGCTGCTCACGCTCGGCTGTCTCGATATCGACCCGGAGACCAATCTCACCCAGGCGATGAAGGTCTTCGGTGAGCTGAACGCGTTGCCTTGGCGGCGGTCCGCGGCGATCGAGTTGCGCGAACACGGCTTCCGCGTGCCCCGGCGCCCTCGCACCAGAACGGACGCCCTGACCGAGACCGACATCCAGCTGGCGCGGCTGGTTCAGGCCGCCCGGTCGAACAAGGAGATCGCCGACGTCATGTCGCTCAGCGTCAAGACCGTCGAGGTCTACCTGAGCCGCCTGTACGTCAAGGCCGGCTGCAAGAACCGGCTCGATCTGGCCAGAGCGGCGGACGAGGGTCGACTCGCCATAGACTGACCACCACCGCGGCGCAGGGTCGCGACGACCGCCCAACGCTAAGTGCAGGGTTGTCCGAAGTTCCTAGCCCCGCTCATCCCTTCCTACAGTCCCTGGCAGCGAGGGCGACTCCCGCCCCGCGTTGAACCATGGGATGGTCAGCCATGCAGATCGATGGCGCAGGTGTCCTGGTCACGGGGGCCGCCTCCGGCCTGGGCTCGGCAACCGCCGCCCGCTTCGCCGGACTAGGTGCCCGCGTGGTTGCTTTCGACCGCGACGACAAGGGACTCTCGCGACTGGCACGCGAGTCAGCGCTCGCCGCCACAGTGACCGGCGATCTCACCCTTCCCGACGACGTCGCCCGCGCGCTCGACGCCGCCCGGAGCATCGGCGGGCTCGACGTTGTGGTCAATTGCGCCGGCGGCGGGTCGGCACCACGCCGCGTGTTGTCCCGCAGCGGATCGATGATCGATCTCGATGAGTGGCGCTCCGTCGTCGACGTCAACCTGGTCGCAGCTCTCGATGTGTCGCGACAAGCCGCGCGCACGATGGCTGGCAACGACGACTCGCCCTCCGGTAGAGGCGTGATCGTGCACGTGTCGTCGATCGCAGCACTGGACGGCAGCCTAGGAGTGTCGGCCTACGCCGCCACCAAGGGCGGGCTAGTGCCGCTCGTGCACACGATGGCCCGCGACCTCGCGCCGTGGGGAATCCGGGTGATGGCGATCGCCCCGGGCGTCTTCGACACCCCGATGTATGCCGCGCTTCCGGATCCGATCAAGGAGCAGCGCCGGCGCGACTTCGTCTTTCCCGCACGAGCAGGCGCTCCCGACGAGTTCGCGCGACTCGTCCAGCACGTCGTCGAGAACGACTACCTCAACGCGGACTGTATCCGCATCGATGCCGGCATGAGGATGCACCAGTGACGGCGACCATGTCAGACGCCGCGCACCACGCACTCGTGCGGCTGCGCCGCTGGTTGGAAGGCGGCAACCGGACGCCCGAGGAGATTCGCGCGACCGTATACGACCTCGGCCTGGCGTGGCCGCACTTTCCGCTCGGCGCAGGCGGGCTCGGCCTGGATCGCTCGGACTCCGGACCCGTGGCGGCGCAGCTGAGCGAGTGGGGCGTTCCCCCGGTACCACCGCGCTCCGTCATCGCGGTCGGCATGGCCGCGCCCACGCTCGTGAAACACGGAGGCGCTCATCACCACCCGCTCCTGCGGGGGATCTACGCCGATCAGGAGATCTGGTGCCAGTTCTTCTCGGAGCCCAACGCTGGATCCGACCTCGCCAACGTCGCCACCACCGCTCGCCGCGACGGCGAGCAGTGGGTCGTCAACGGCGCGAAGGTGTGGACCTCACTCGCGCACGAGGCACAGTGGGCGATGCTCCTGGCCCGCACCGACCCCGACGCGCCGAAGCACCACGGGTTGACCTTCTTCATCCTGAGGCTCGACACGCCGGGCGTCTGCGTGCGCCCGCTGTTCCAGATCACGGGTGAAGCCGAGTTCAACGAGGTCATCCTCGAGGACGTGGTGATCCCCGACTCCGACCGTCTCGGCGAGGTAGGCGGCGGGTGGTCAGTCGCCCTCGCCACGCTGGCCAGCGAGCGTGGCGCACTGTCGAACGTCGTGCGTTCCAGCGGCAACCCGATCGACCGGGCGATCCGGCTCTGGCAGCGGTGCGACCACCGCAATCCGACCGACCGCGCTCGCCTGGCCGACCTGTGGATCCGTGAGCAGCTGGTGGCCGCGACACTGCGCCGGACAGCGGCCGACACGACCGGCAACATCGGGCCGATGAACAAGGTGTTCTGGGCCGAGCTCCATCAGGACATCGCGGAGTTCAGCATGGACCTCCTCGGACAGAACGCGCTCGAGTACCCCCGCGGCTACCCCATGTCGCGACCCGACATCGGCTCCGAAGCCGAGGAGCCGCCGCAGTACGACTATCTCCGCAGCCGTGCCAACTCAATCGAAGGCGGAACCTCGGAGATCCTCCGGACCCTGATCGGCGAACGGATCCTCGGTCTGGAGCCCGAACCCCGCGTGGACAAGGTCGTCCCCTGGCGTGAGACGAGGCGCGGATGACGGCATGGAGGATCCTGGGCGCCGACGAGCACCAGATCGCGCTGCGCTCGTCGCTCGTCGACTTGCTTGACCGGCGGGATGTGCGGCCGATGCCGGCGCCGACGGCCGCGGTGACGGACCACCAACTGTGGGAGGAGATATGCAACGGCCTGGGGCTTGGCGATCTGGCGTCGGCCGAGCCGGACGGGTCGTTCGCGCCGCTTGGTCTGATGGCGACCTGCTTCGAGGTCCTCGGCCAGCGGCTCGCGCCGGTGCCCGCGCTCTCGACGCTGGCGCTCGCCGCTCCCGCCGTGCAGTGCTGTGACGGTGTCGAAGACGCTGGCGGGTGGTGGGCCGACCTCCTCTCCGGCCGCGTCACCGCGGCCGTCGCGGTACCCACCGAGCACCTGGTCGGTGTACGGAGCACGGGGCGAGTGACGGTCAGCGGCACCGCTTCACACATCGTGGACGGAGCCTCGGCGGACGTGCTCCTTGTGGTCGCGGACTTACCCGGTCACGGAACCTGCCTGCTCGAGGTCGACACGACGCAGCCGGACCGGGTGCAACGCCGGCGCGAGGCCACCTTCGACCTCACGCGCGAACTCGCCCGGATCACTCTCCGGGACGCTCCGGCGCGGGTGATCGGCCGCACCGACGCCGGACCGGAGCTGCGGCAGGTCCTGGCGACGAGGTCGATCGTGCTCCTTGCGGCGGAGCAGCTGGGCGGGACGGCGGAGTGCCTCGGCATGGCCGTGGACCATGCGAAAGCCCGGTACCAGTTCGGTCGCTCGCTCGGCTCCTTCCAGGCCGTCAAACACCGACTCAGCGACATGTACATGGTCATGGAGCTCGCGCGCAGCGCGGTGGCAGAGGCGAGCCGCGTTATGGACGCGGGTGAGCCCGACGCCGAGCTGTGGGCCACGATCGCCTACCGCACCGCGTCCGACAGCTTCACGAGGGTGGCAGCACACGCACTCCAGCTCCACGGCGGCCTCGGGTTCGCCTGGGAACACCCGGTGCACCTGTTCCTGAAGCGGGCGAAGTCGAGCGCGATGCTGCTCAGCCTGCCGGCCGAACGCATGCATCGGATCACCGAGCTCCTGGGCCTCTGATGACAGGCCGGCCACGTCCACGAACCCCGAGGAGACCCATGCACGCCAGTCACTTCCCCGTCGAGTGGGGGCACGTGATGACCTTCGCCCGAGCCGTCGGCGACGAACACGAGATGTACCGGCTCGACGGCCTGCGGGACGCTTCGTCGGTCACCGCACCCCCGACCTTCGTCGCCGCCTACGTGCACTTCGACGAGGACTGGCCGCTCCGGCCGCGACCGGGCCGGCCGTGGCTTGGATCCGGCCGAAATCCGAGCGGGGTGACGGCCGAGGACGACGATGCGAAGAACCTGCTGCACGCCGAGCAACGGTTCGAGTATCACGCACCGGTGCGTCCGGGCGACGTGCTGACTGTGACCGAGTCGCCCGGCGAGACCTGGACCAAGGTCGGACGCCGGGGTGGCTTGCTGGCCTTTACCCAGAAAGTGCAGGAGTTCCGCAACCAGCATGGGCAGCTGGTGGTCACCGCCACGTCCACCGGGGTCGTCACCGAGAGGACGGCGTCGTGAGCGTCGCTGACCGTTGGTCCCCAGGCACCAGCTTCTCGGCAGTCGTCATCGAGAACCTCACCCGGTCGCAGATCGTGCAGTACGCCGGCGCGTCCGGCGACTTCAACCCGATCCACACCGACGAGGTGTACGCCACCGCCGTCGCCGGACTGCCCAGCGTCTTCGGGCACGGGATGCTCACCATGGGCGCCGCCGGCGCGTTCCTCCAGGCGCTCGTCGGCCCGCTGGGCCTGCGTAGCTATACGGCACGCTTCGCCGAGAAAGTCTGGCCCGGCGACACTCTGACGGCATCGGCGAGCGTCACCCGGGCGGAAGCTGATGACGAACACCAGCTGCACATCGAGCTCGACCTGCAGGTGACCAACCAGGACGAGACGGTCGTGCTTCGCGGACACGCGGCGGCTGTGGTTCCTGCGGACTTGGAACCAGCCCATCCACGGTAACCCAACACACGATCGGAGAAACCCTTTGAGAAGCGCAGTCATCGTCGATGCTGTCCGCACTGCAGGAGGCAAGCGCGACGGCGCACTCTCCGGCTGGCATCCGGCGGACCTCTCCGCCGAAACGCTCAAGGCCCTCATCGAGCGCACCGGCATCGACCCATCGACCATCGACGACGTCGTGATGGGATGCGTCACCCAGGTCGGCGACCAGTCGGCGAACATTGCGCGCTATGCGGCGCTCGCTGCCGGCTTCCCCGAGTCAGTGCCCGGCACGACCGTGGACCGGCAGTGCGGATCCTCGCAGCAGGCGGTCCACTTCGCCGCCCAAGGAGTGATGGCCGGGGCGTACGACGTCGTGGTCGCGGCCGGTGTCGAGCTGATGTCAACCACCAAGATGATGAGCGCGATGCTCCCAGGTACCTTTCCGGTGGGGCCGGCAGCAACCTCCCGGTACGCCGACCGGGAGAACTATGGTGTGATCGGACTGCCGCACCAAGGCGTCGGTGCGGAGATGCTCGCCGACCGACACGGCCTGACTCGCACGCACCTCGACGAGTTCGCGGTGCGAAGTCACGAGCTGGCCGGCCGCGCCACCCAGGACGGCGAGTTCGCCAACGAGATCATCGCCGTGCCGGAGCACCGCAAGGGCGAGGACCGATCGCCTTCGACGCTTGTCAACCGCGACGAAGGCATCC
This sequence comes from Dactylosporangium sp. CA-233914, assembly GCF_050942935.1. NCBI lineage: Bacteria > Bacillati > Actinomycetota > Actinomycetes > Micromonosporales > Micromonosporaceae > Dactylosporangium > Dactylosporangium sp. CA-233914. The sequence goes on from NZ_CP192030.1 coordinate 1,121,069, forward strand.
GCCCCGGCACCTCGCTGGAGGTGCTGGCGGGCCTGCGTCCCGCGTTCCTCGAGGACGGCCGGATCACCGCCGGCAACTCGAGCCAGATCACCGACGGTGCCGCCGCAATGCTGATCATGTCGCAGGAGCGTGCCGCCGAACTCGGACTGCGGCCGCGCGCACGGTTCCACTCCTTCGCCGTCGCTGGCTCCGACCCCGTCGTGATGCTCGATGCTCCGGGGCCGGCCACGCTGAAGGTCCTTCGGCGGGCGTCCCTCGGCATCGATGACATCGATCAGTTTGAGTGCAACGAGGCGTTCGCCTCGGTGACGCTTGCCTGGCAGCGGGAGACCGGAGCGGCGCTGGCAAAGGTGAACCCCTACGGCGGTGCCATTGCCCTCGGCCATCCGCTGGGTGCCAGTGGCGTGCGCCTCATGACCACCCTGCTCAACGGCCTCGAGCGCACAGGCGGCCGCTACGGGCTGCAGACCATGTGCGAGGGCGGCGGCATGGCCAACGCCACGATCATCGAGGTGCTTCCGTGAGGACCTTACGACGATGAACACGAGTTTCGATCACATCCGCTATGACGTCCCCATGCCCCGCGTGGCGCGGATATCGCTGGCACGTGCCGACGCGCGGAACGCCCAGAACGCCCAGCTCCTCTACGAGCTCAACGACGCCTTCAGCCTCGCGGCAAGCGACGACGACGTGCGCTGCATCGTGCTCTGCGCGGACGGCCCCCACTTCTCCGCCGGCCACGACCTCCGCGACACCTCCGCCATCGATGTCCTGGACAGCCGTGACCCGGTTGGCACCTGGTGCGGCTACCACGCGGCTGGCGTCGAGGGGGTCATGTCGCAGGAGAAGGAGCTGTTCCTTGGCCTCTCGGAACGCTGGCGCAATCTGCCGAAGCCGAGCATCGCGGCGGTCCAGGGCAAGGCGATCTCGGGCGGGCTCATGCTGGTCTGGCCATGCGACCTGATCGTGGCGGCGGAGGACGCCCAATTCCTCGATATCACCGTTGAGATGGGCATCCCAGGTGCCGAGTTCTTCCACCATCCCTGGGAGCTGCCGTCCCGCATCGCCAAAGAGATGCTCTTCGCATCGAGGTCGGTCGGTGCGCACGAAGCCTATCGCCTAGGGATGGTCAACCATGTCGTCCCCGTGGCCGAGCTGATGGAACGAACGCTCGAGCTCGCATCTCGAGTCGCCTCGCGGCCGTCCCTGGCCCTTCGCCTGGCAAAGGAGTCCGTCAACGCCGCCCAGGACGCACAAGGCCGGGCCTCGTCGATGGCTATCGCCTTCGCCCACCACCAGCTCGGACACAGCCACTACCAGCAGCTTCACGGTACGATGATCGACCCGGAGTTCCTGGCACGACCTGCTGCTCGTGCCGGCCAAGCATCGGAGCATGCACCGTGAGGTACGTCGTCGAGGGCCTGGTGCACTTCCCCCGCACCGCTGAGGAGCAACAGGCACGTTTCATTGCCGAGTTCGCGGACGTCGAGCTTCCGGTGCTCATGTCCTCGAACCTGGGACTCGCGGGAGCCTGGACCATTCCGGGCGACACTGGCACCGACCTGCTGCACCTGTACGGGCCGCTCTCAGGCCTGGCAGACCTTACGGCCAGCGCCCGGTGGATCGCCCAGCTTCCCCCCGACCACCCGTACCTCCGACTGTACGAATGGATCAGCGGCACCGACATCCGCTACGCCCGAACCGTCCGTTCCCTGCTCGACCCAGTCGACCACGGCTGGTGGGAGCGGAGGGTGCAGGTCCCGCTGGCGGCGCCCTACTTCGTCGCCACCTGCCGTTACGGCCTCACTGGCGAACGCACCGTCCGCCGAGGCTTGTCGACCGCGCTGCGGGCGATCGACGCCAACGGCCAGGTGAGCGTCGCGATGGCCTACGACACGCTCTTCGGCGACTTCGGCTCGACCAGGGTGATCGGCACGGCGCCGACTGCGGAGATCTTCGATGCGGTGCTGAACGAGCATACGGCCCCGTCCGCGGCAGACCGCGACCCTTGGGCGATTGCCGCTGCGGTCCCCGCTCCCTACTCGCCGCTGCGATAGCGAAGCGCCCTGTCTATCACTTCAGTGATACGTGCTGGTGCCTCGCGAGGCCACGCGCCGGTTGGGCTGCCGGGCGAATGCCATTGACAACCAAGAAAGGAATCCGCGTGAGATCGATAGACTTCACCGACCGGGTGGTCGTGGTCACCGGCGCCGGCCGAGCACTTGGACGCGCCTACGCCCTCGAGTTTGCGCGACGTGGCGCCGCGGTGGTCGTCAACGACTTCGGCGTCGCTGTCGACGGCACCGGGTCCGACGCCGGCCCGGCGCACGAGGTCGTCGAGGAGATCACCGCCGCCGGGGGTACGGCCGTGGCCAGCACGGAATCCGTCGCCGATCCCGCCGGAGGCGAGGCGATCATCGGCACCGCCATCGAGCGGTTCGGACGCATTGACGCGCTCGTGAACAACGCCGGGATCCTGCGGGACCGGACGTTCGGCAAGCTGGCGGACGACGAGATCGCCAATGTTCTGGACGTCCATCTACGCGGGGCGTTCAACGTCACCGTTCCCGCGTATCGCGTGATGCGCGAACGCGGATTCGGACGGATTGTGATGACCACCTCTGCCGCGGGACTGTTCGGAAACTTCGGCCAGGCGAACTACGCGGCGGCGAAAATGGCCCTGGTGGGTCTCGCCAACACCATCGCGATCGAAGGGGAATCTCGGGACGTCCGGTGCAATGCAGTCGCCCCGATGGCCCGGACAAGGATGACTGCCGAGATCATGGGCGCCGCCGGCGCGGCGGTCGACCCGGAGCATGTCGTCCCCTTGGTGACCTACCTGTGCTCGCCGGCAAGCCAGGTGACCCAGCAGATCTTCAGCGCCGGAGGCGGGCGATTCGCGCGGGTCTTCGTAGGCGTGGGGCCGGGCTGGTATGCAGGCGCCGACCCCGTGACGGCGGAGGGCGTCGCCGAGCACCTCGAGACCATCCAGCGCACCGAGCCGTTCGTGGTACCGCACAGCGCGGCGGACGAGGCCGACCTGCTCTCGCCGTACCTCGACGGGCTGGTCCAGCATGGTTGAGCTCCTCGCCCCGCACGCTCGACGAAGCCCTGACGAGATCGCGTTGATCGATGATGCCGGCAGCCAGACCTGGGCAGAGACGAACGCTCGGGTGAACCGACTCGTGCATGTGCTCGACGACCTGGGGTGCCGTCCCGGTGATCGGATCACGCTCATGGCCCGCAACTCGCGCGAGTGGTGGGAGATCACCCTGGCCGCGATCCACGCCGGCGTGATCTGTGTACCCGCCAACTGGCACTGGCAACACGAGGAGCTTGCCTACGTTCTCAGCGACAGCGGCTCGCGCGTGTTGTTCGTCGGCGCGGAGCAGGCAGACGTCGCTGAACAGGCCTTCAGCGCTAACGACGCGACGGCGCCGCAGGTGGTTGTCATCGGAGAGGTGGCTGGGTTACCCGGTGCGCTCAACTACGAGACAGCGCTCTTGGCCGGCAGTTCAGAAGAGCCCGCACACAGGTACGGCACCCGGCCGATGATGTACACCTCAGGGACGAGCGGCCGGCCCAAGGGTGTCCTCCACAACGACGGGCTCAGCACCGCCGCCGAGTTCGCCGCGGGCGCGGCCGCGTTCCTCGAGCTGATGTCGATGCAGCCCCAGACCACGACACTGATCGCCGGACCTGCCTATCACTCGGCCCAGTGGTCGTTCGCGTTGCTGCCGCTGGTGACAGGTTCCACCCTGGTCACGCCCTCGGCGTGTCCGGCCGAGACGATCCTCGAGCTGATCGACCAGTACGAGGTCGGCAACGTACACCTGGTGCCAACGCAGTTCGTCCGTCTCCTGCGAGTCCCCGCTGATACCCGTGCACGCTTCTGCGGGGCGTCGCTCTCCGTCGTCGCCCACGGCGGCGCGCCATGTGCCCGCCTCGTCAAGCAGGACATGATCGATTGGTGGGGCCGAGGCATCACCGAGTACTACGGCGGCACCGAGACCGGCATGGCGACGTCGATCACCGCCACGGAATGGCTCGCGCATCCCGGATCCGTGGGACGGAGCATCCCCGGCGTGGAGATCCGGATTCTCGACGCCAAGGGCGCACCGGTCGAGGACGGCACGACCGGCGTCATCTGGGTACGCCGGCCGGGCAAGGACTTTGAGTATCACAACTCGCCCGAGAAGACCCGCGACACGCACGACAGCCTTGGGTTCGCGACCACGGGCGACATGGGATACATGGTCGACGGATTCCTCTACATCGCCGATCGGGCGACGGACATGATTATCTCCGGTGGCGTCAACATCTACCCGGCAGAAATCGAGAGCGTGCTCCACGAACATCCACGGGTCGTCGACGTCGCGGTCGTTGGGGCTCCGGATGACGAGTTCGGCGAGATCGTGGTCGCTTACGTCGTACCCGAAGGAAGCGCCGAACCCGATTTGGGCCACGAGCTCCACGACTACTGCCGGTCGCGTCTCACCGGCTTCAAGTGCCCGAAGGTCTTCCACTTTGCCGACGAGATGCCGCGTAGCGCTGCGGGGAAGCTGCTCAAGCGCGAGCTGCGCGAGGCTCTGTGGGCCGGCCGTGAGCAGCGAGTGTGACCGGAGCGACGATGACGACAGCGCACTACGAGTTCCTGACCGTTGCCTACGAGCCCGGGATCGCATCCGTGACGCTGGCACGGGGCCCGGTCAACGCCGTGCATCAACCGATGTACCGGGAGATCGAGCATGTCTTCAACAACATCGACTCCCTCGGGCCAGACGTCCGCGCCGTCATCCTCGCCGGTGCGGGCCGCCACTTCTGCGCCGGCAACGACCTCGAGGAGTTCACCACCATGACCGCCGAGAACGCGCCCGGCCGGATGCGACGCGTCCGGGCTGCGTTCTTCGCCATCCAGGGCTGCCCGGTGCCGGTCATCGCCGCAGTCCAAGGCAGCGCCCTGGGCACTGGCTTGGCGATCGCCGCGTCGGCCGACTTCATCATCGCCGCGACCAACGCGCGCTTCGGCGTCCCGGAGGTCTCCGTCGGGGTGATGGGCGCAGCCGCCCACCTCTCCCGCCTGGTCTCCCAGCCGATGGCCCGTTGGGCGTACTTCTCCACCGAGGCGATACCGGCTCAGGAGATGTATCGCCTCGGCGCCGTCGTCGCCGTCGTCGAGCCCGAGCATCTGCTGGATGAGGCGCTGCGGCGGGCCCGCATGATCGCACGGCACGGCCCCACAACGCTTCGCTTCGCCAAGCACGCGATGAACGAGATCGAGTTCATGGAGCTCCAGCAGGCCTATCGATTCGAGCAAAGCCTCACCTGCGAACTGGCGCCGCTGCCCGAGGCCCGGGAGGCACTGGCCGCCACGCGGGAGTCCCGCACACCGACGTACGTGGCGGACGGTCGCTATGAACTTGACTGACACGATCGACAAGGGCTGGACCCTTCACCCGCGCCGGATCTGCCTCAGACTCGCGGACGGCGACGACGCATGGACCTACCACGACGTCGGTGAGATGAGCCATCGGATCGCGCTGGGCCTCACTCGGCTCGGCGTCCGACGAGGCGACCGCGTCGCCGTCCTGAGCACCAACCACCCGATCGCGTTCGTGGCCATGCTGGCCATACTTCGGGCGGACGCCGTCTACGTCCCGCTCAATGCCAGCTCGACCGTGCAGGAGATCGGCCCCCTCGTGGAGTCCACCGATGCCCGCACGATCCTCTACCATCCCGCACTCGTCTCGAAGGTGGAGGGCCTGCGTACGGCGATCGGGAAGGAGCTGACGGGCGTCCGCCTCCTCCCCGGCTCTGGTGACAGCTCCGATCCCTCGCTTGATGACGTGATGGCACGCGCCGGCGCGCGGGCACCTGCTCCGAGCGCCGGCAGTGAGGACGCTGCCTGGATGGCCGGAACAGGAGGGACCACGGGTCGCCCCAAGATCGTCGTGATTCCGCACCGCGCGCTGATGACGCAGACCTACGGGTTCCTCGCCCACCTCCCCGAGCCCCATCCGGTCCAGCTGGCCGCCGCACCACTCACACACGCAGCCGGTGGCCTGACGTTGCCTGTCCTCATGCAAGGGGGCACCACCGTCGTCCATCAGGGAGTAGACATCGCCGCAATCATGAGGGACATCGAGAGATTCAAGATTACTCGGCTATTCCTCCCGCCGACGGCGATCTACTCGATGCTCGCCCATCCCGAGGTCGAGCACCATGACTACTCGTCCCTGAGGTACTTCCTGTACGGCGCTGCCCCCATGTCCATCAACAAGCTGCGGGAAGCATGGCGAATCTTCGGCCCGGTGATGACGCAGTTCTACGGGCAGTCGGAAGCACCGATGATCTGCACCTTCATGAGCCCGCAGGATCACAAAGAGGCACTCTGCGACCCGCAGAAGGAAATGCGGCTGGCCAGTGCCGGCCGAGAGTCCCTGGTCGCGCGAGTGGCGATCCTGGACCGCAACGGCCGGTCGCTGCCCGCCGGTGAGGTCGGCGAGATCGTCGTGCGATCGGATCTGCGGATGACGGGCTATCTCGACAACCCCGGCGAGACCGCGCTGGTCGACCGTGGCAACGGCTGGCATGGGACGTCGGATCTCGGCCGGTTGGACGAGGACGGCTTTGTGTACATCGTCGACCGGGACCGCGACGTGATCATCACGGGCGGCTTCAACGTCTACCCCAGCGAGGTCGAGCGTGTCCTTCTCTCGATGCCGGAGATCCGCGATTGCGCGGTCATCGGCGTCCCTGACGACCATTGGGGAGAGGCGGTCACCGCTGTGGTGGAGTCCGTCGATGCGATGGACCTCGATCCCAGCGCGATCATCGCGGTCTGCAAGGAACAGCTGGGCCCCGTCAAGGCGCCGAAAAGCGTGATCATCCGGGAACTTCCGCGCAGCTCGGTCGGCAAGGTGCTGAAGAAGGAGTTGCGTGCGGAGTACTGGGCGGGCCGTTCGCGACTCGTGGGTGGGGCGGACTAGCTATGGGTGGCTCGAGGCCCCCGGCACGTGGGTCGGCTCATGACCGTGGCCGTGCGGTGTCATCGTGGCGCCGGCCATTTGAATGAGTTGCTCGGCAGCGGCGGCGGTGTCATAGCGCGGGTCGCGGAGGCGTTCGGCGACGATCGCGTCGATGGCTCCGCCAATGATGATCGCCGTAGTCCGCGCTTCGTCGGTCGGCGCCCCTCGCGCATCGCGGGCCACGGTGATGATCTCAGCCAGTGGCCGCCAGCGCGCTTCCGGGTCGTGGTCGCCGTCGCCGTGGCCCATCGCCTCGACAATCATGCGGGTGTGCCCAGGATGCTCGCGGAGATGGCCGATCATCGAGCGGATGTAGGCCGCCAGCCCGTCGGTCTCCGCCGCGACCGCGGCGGAGACCGTGCTGACAAGTGCTTCCAGGACGTGCTCATAGGCGGCGCGCACCAGAGCATCCTTGGACGGGAAGTGGTAGAGCACCGCGGCCTTGGTGATGCCGGCGCGCTCGGCGATGCCCGCCAGTGACGTGCTGGGGTAACCCCGGTCGGCGACCAGCTCGATCGTGGCCTCGATCAACTGTGCTCGCCGGGCACGCTCGGTGAACGTCAGCTCACGTCGTGACTCGTCTGTCCCATCATGCTGTTCGCCGCGCATTCTCCTTGCCACGCAATCCAGTCTACCTTACGGTAGAATCTTCTACCAACCGGTTAGAATGGGTTTCGGCCGTGTCAGACCCCGCCGCAGTCGATGTCTCGCTCGAGACGCGGATGCGCCCTTCCCGCCGCTTCTGGCGCCGCGTGCCCATCGCGCTCGTGCCGGCGCCCTCGTTACCCTGGTGGTTGCCTTCATGATTCGCACGTCTTCCCCGATCGGCCACTGGGACAGCGCCGCCGGCCAGGATCGCTTCGTCGCCACGTATACCAAGGCATTCGCCGACATGCCCTCACCCGCCCAGACCATCGATGTGCGCACCAGTTTCGGCATCGTGCGCGTGTACCGCTTCGCCGGCACTGCCGATAGCGGCACGGGCGAGCCCGGCGTCCCACTGGTGCTACTTCCCGGCCGTGCGTCGGCGTCGCCGGTGTGGGCCGATAACCTGCCCTCCCTGTTGGAGATCGGCGACGTCTACACCATCGACCTGCTCGGCGAGCCCGGCCTGAGCGTGCAGGGGCGCCCTATCAGCAGCGATGAGGACCAAGCTACGTGGCTGCACGAGACCCTCGACGCGCTACCCGAAAACGCTTTCCACGTCGTGGGGCTTTCCATCGGTGGATGGACGGCGGCCAACCTCGCGATTCACCGGCCACAATTCGTCGAGACGCTCACCCTCATCGACCCGGTATACGTCTTCGCCAACATCCCGCTGGGCACAATCCTGCGATCCCTGCCCGCCTCGTTGCCGTGGTTGCCGAAGTCCTGGCGGGACAGCTTCAACTCCTACACCGCCGGCGGCGCTCCCGTCGAGGACGTACCCATCGCCGACATGATCGAGGCCGGGATGCAGCACTACACTCTCCGACTACCCCAACCCACCCGGATCACCGAGCAGCAGCTCGCCACGCTGGACCGGCCCGTCCTGGCGATCATCGCCGGCGCATCCGTCATGCACGATGCCCCGGAGGCGGCCGAAACCGCCCGGCGTGCCCTGACCCGGGGAACTGTCCACGTGTACCCAGGCGCCTCCCACGCTGTCAACGGAGAACACCCCGACCGCATCGCCACCGACATCGCCAGCCTCATTCGCGCAGAAGGCCGATGACGTCCGCTGTCGACTCGCCGCGGCGACGGTGATGTGGTGGCCGCACCTGCGCGGCCTTGCGCGCACGCACCGTCTCCGCGACCAACTCCACCCGGCTCGGCCCGAACTGCCGCGAGCAACCGGACCAGTCTCGCGGCATATGGGCCGGCTGCGGGCGGTTCCTGCCAAACCTCGACGCCCGCTTCGAGTCGTACCTACAGCTATGACGCCGCGGACCGGATCACCGCGACCGGCACCAGCTACGACGCTCTCCCCGTCGGCGATGGCTGTGCAGTGCCCAGATGGTGATCAATTGTTCAAAGACGGGTTGTCCGTGCGACAGCCGCCTGGGCTGAGTGCGGGCGGCGCAGCCCGTCCAGCACGAGGGTGATGACATCGTCGGCCTCGGCCCGCCAACCGGGGCGGTCATGGGCCGCGCCGATGCCGTGCAGTGCCATCATGACGGCACCGGCATCCACGTCGTCGCGAACGGTGCCGTCCCGCACGGCGGCGGCCACCAGGTCGGTGACCGCCTGCTCCAGCGCCCGGCTGCCCTCGGCGAGGGCACCCGAGCGATCGGCCATGAGTGTGGCCAGCGTCCGGGCCAGGCCCTTGTGGGCGTCTATGTGGTCGACCATGCCGCGTAGGAAGGTCGCCAAAGCCTCCGCCGCGGGCAGCGTGGCCTGTAGCTGGCGGGCGCGGTCGCACAGCGCGGCAACTTCCCCGTGGTAGACCGCCTCGGCCAGTGCCTCCCGGGTGGGGAAGTGGCGGTACAGCGTGCCGGTGCCCACCTCGGCCAGACGGGCGAAGTCATCGAAGCGTAGGTCGAAGAAGTCGCCGGCGTCGAAGACCTCTCGCGCCTTGGCGATCAGGACATCGCGGTTGCGTTGGGCGTCGGCCCGCAGCGGCTTGTCGGCGGTCATGCGCTACCTCGCGTTGACAAATGGAGATGACCTCCATATTTTGGAAAGTGGAGATAGCCTCCAAATCGATCGTACCCCACGAGGTGCAGCGTGAAGATCCTGATGTTCGGCCGAGGCGTGATCGCCACCGTCTACGGCTGGGCCTTGGAACGGGCCGGACATCACGTCGAGTTCTACGTCCGCCCCGGCCGCGCGGCGACGTACGGGGACACGACAGATCTCGACCTGCTCGATACACGGCGCCGGGTGTGGGGGCAGCGCGTCGTCGAGAAGTGGCCGGTGCGCTACCGCGAGGAGCTGCAGTCAGACCACGACTTCGACCTGATCGTGCTCAGCGTGCCGCACCACCGCCTCGCGGAGGCGACGGCCTTCCTGGCGCCGCGCATCGGTCAAGTCACGGTGCTGGTCTTCGGCAACATCTGGACCGAGCCGCAGACCGCTATCGGTGCCCTTCCCGTCGACCAGGTCGCATGGGGCTTTCCCCAGGCCGGTGGCGGCTTCGGCGAGGACGGCGTGCTCCGCGGGACGCTGCTGCCGGCAGTCATCTTCGGCACCCTCGGCCAGCCCCCGACCGACCGGGAGCGGGCCGTGCGCAGGGTGTTTCGCGAGGCCGGGTTCCGGCTGCGGGAGCGACCCGACTTCCGCGGCTGGCTGTGGATTCACTTCGTGTCGAACGCGGGCCTGCACTCGCAGGGCCTGCGGCTGGGGTCGTTGGCCAGGCTGGCTGGGTCGACGGGCGCGTTCCGCGAGGCGCTGCTGGCCGGCCGTGAACTTCTGCCGCTTCTTGAAGCGCGAGGCCTTGACCTGCGACGTCACCGGGGCGGCGGGCTGCTGTTCCGGGCGCCCACCTGGCTGACGGCCCCCGCGCTCGCCTGGCTGAGCGCTCATGTCGCGCCGGTGCGCGTGAATTTTGCGGCGTACTCCGACCCCGAGGCTCAGGAGCCGCGGGAGATCTGCCGGGACACCCTGGCGGAAGCACGACGGTTGGGCGTCGCGGTACCGCGACTGGAAGCGGCGGAACCGCACTTCGCCCGTGAGAAGACGGATCGAGTCTGAACCCACCGATGTCGTCGGTCCCGGTGGTCCATTGCGGTTGCTTGGTCCGTCGCATCCGGAGCCAAACCCGGTCGCGCCGGTCGACCAACTGCCGTTCACACACGGCCTTCGCTGTCCAGCCGCTATCGCCTGTCCGTGACGTCGTGGAAGGAAAAGGTCATGACTACCGCCGAGAAGCACGAGTTCCCCATGGCCCGTACGTGCCCGTTCGCGCCGCCGCCGGCGTACGAAGAGATCCGCGAAGAAGAGCCGGTCTCGCGGGTTCGTCTGCCCGACGGCGGGCGGGCCTGGGTGGTCAGCCGCCACGAAGACGTGCGAACTGTGTTGAACGACCGGCGGTTCAGCGCCAACCGGCAGCATCCGGACTTCCCGCAGCTGGTCAAGGGCGAGGCGGCGTCCCGGCGGCCGGACGAGGAGCGCACCCTGATCACGATGGACGCACCCGAGCACGGGCCGGCGCGCAAGGCCGTACTCGGCGAGTTCACGGTGCGCCGGTTGGAGGCGCTGCGGCCGCGGATCCAGGAGATCGTCGACGGGCAGATCGACGCGCTGCTGGCCGGGCCGCAGCCCGGTGACCTGGTGGACTCGCTGTCGCTGCCGGTCCCGTCACTGGTGATCTGCGAGATGCTGGGTGTGCCCTACGCCGACCATGAGTTCTTCCAGGAGCACACGGTAAAGGTGATCAAGCAGTCGACGCCGCCCGAGGAGCGGTGGGCGGCCATGGGGGCCATCCAGGGCTACATGGCCGACCTTATCGCGGAGAAGGAGGAAAACCCGCCGGACGACCTGCTCGGGCGGCAGATCGTCAAGCTGCGCGCGGGCGGCACCTACCGGCGGACGTCGCTGGCTGGCATGGGCTTTCTGCTGCTCGTGGCCGGCCACGAGACGACGGCGAACATGATCTCGCTGTCGACCGTGGCGTTCCTGCGCAACCCGGAGCAGCTCGCGATGGTCAAGGCCGACCCGGGCAAAACGCTCAACGCGGTCGAGGAGATGCTGCGGTACTTCACGATCATCGACGTGGCGACGGCCCGGCTGTGCGTCGAGGACATCGAGGTCGGCGGGCAGCTGATCCGCGCCGGCGAAGGAGTGCTGGCGCTCGGTTATTCGGCCAACCGGGACCCGCGGGCGTTCGAGAGCCCGGACGAGCTCGACATCGAGCGCGGCGCGCGCCACCACGTCGCGTTCGGGTTCGGGCCGCACCAGTGCCTGGGCCAGAACTTGGCTCGGATGGAGCTCCAAATCGTGTTCGACACGCTGTTCCGCCGCGTCCCCAGCCTGGAGCTGGCGATGGATATCGACGAGCTGCCATTCAAGGACGACGCGAACATCTACGGCCTCTACCAGCTCCCGGTGACCTGGTAGAGGACGAGCTGCCATCCCCACCTCGGGAGGAGAGGGCCATGAAGATCATCGTGGACACCAGCAAGTGCGTCGGTGCCGGACAGTGTGTGCTCACTGAGCCCGCGCTGTTCGACCAGAGCAAGGACGACGGCACAATCGTCGTGCTGAACGAGACGCCGGAGGGTGAGCTGGTCGAGAAGGCCCGCGAAGCGGTGCACGTGTGCCCCAGCCAGGCCATCTCCCTGGAGGAGTGAGTCAATCCGTGGATGGCCGTACAGCCTGAAACGATCATGCTGGTCGGTGTCGGACCCTGAATGGCGCGTCTTCGCTCAAACAGGCGAACTCACCCACCGCGCGAGGGCGCGCCGGGCCGGCGGGCGGGTGTTCCGGGTGGGCGACAAGATCACCAAGATCCGCGACGACTACGACAAGGGCCAAGTCGGTCTCTTCAACGGCACCCTCGGCGTGATCACCGCTCTCAAGCGCGGCGAGCAGACCCTGACCGTCTTCGGTGGGCGTGTTCCGCCGATGGCGTTCAGCGGGGGCGGAGGCATCGTGGGGCGCGCAGCCCGAGGGCGCGCCGGCCGGCCTCGACCAGGTGCCGGCGCAACACGTCGTCGTCGAGGCCGCGCGCTCGTGCGCTCATCCCGCCAGCGATCCCGGCCATGACCATGTCGGCTTTGATCCACCCGCCCACGCCGGGCTCGACATCGGCGATCAGCTTGACGAGACGGTCGACCAGGTCGCTCACCTCGGTGCGGGAGCGCAGCATCTCGATGGTCCCGGGATCGCCGATCAGTACGGGGACCAGCACCCGGTTACCCACCACGATGTCGACGAAGCTGGTGAGCATCCGCTCGGCGCGGGCCGGCCGGCTGCGTTGCGCCTCGGCCGCCGCGACGGCCGCCCGCAATTCCCCGATGAGCGGCTCGACCACAGCGGTGAGCAGTTCCTCGCGGGTGCGGAAGTGATGGTGGACTGCCGACTTCGTGACGCCCACCTCGTCGGCGATCATCTGCAACGACGTGCCGGCGAAGCTGTGCCGGGCGAACAGCCGGATCGCGGCATCGATGAAGCGCTGCCGGCTATCGGACGCCCTGACTGCTGTTACGACCATGTGCGCTCCTCCGTACCCGGCTGTGCCAGGAAGCCTAGCTGGCCGATCGTTCAGCAGACAACTGCACGACCGTAAAGTCAAATACTGCACGATCGTAAAGTGAACTACTTCACGATCGTGCAGCGATCAGCTGCACGATCGGCTAGCCTGCGAGGACAAAGATCTTCCGGAGGAGACCCGAGATGGCGTCGTTTCTGTACCGGCTGGGCCGGTTCGCGTTCCGTCGGCGATGGCTGGTCGTCGGGTTGTGGCTGGCGGTCCTCGCGGCTGCGGCGACCGGCGCCGCGACATTGTCCGGTTCGACGTCTGACGCGTTCAGAATTCCCGGCACACCATCGCAGGAGGCGATCGACCTGCTGCAGGAACGGTTCCCGCAGGCGTCCGCAGACGGTGCCACCGCACGGGTGGTGTTCGCCGCGCCGGCCGGACAGCAGCTCACCAGCACGGCCACGAAGGCGGCCGTCGAGCAGATCGTCGCCGAGCTGCGGCAGGCACCACAGGTGGCCTCGGTGAACGACCCGTTCCAGTCCGGCACCGTGAACCAGGCCAGCACCGTCGGCTTCGCCCAGGCGACCTACCGGGTTCCAGCGCAGGACCTGACCGACGGCGACCGCGACGCGCTCACCGGCATCGCCGACCGGGCCCGCGAGCAGGGCCTGATCGTCGAAGTCGGCGGTGACGCGCTGCAGGCCCCGACCGAGCTGGGCCTGGGCGAGGTGATCGGTGTCGCGGTCGCCGCCGTGGTTCTGGTAGTCACGTTCGGTTCCCTGGTGGCCGCCGGCCTGCCGCTGCTGACCGCGCTGTTCGGTATCGGCATCGGCATGAGCGTGATCATCGCCGCCACCGGCTTCATCGACCTGTCCTCGACGACGCCGGTCCTCGCACTGATGCTCGGCCTCGCCGTCTCGATCGACTATGCCCTGTTCATCGTCTCCCGCTACCGGCACGAACTCGCCGACGGCCACGACCCCCAGGAGGCCGCCGGCCGGGCGGCCGGCACCGCCGGCTCAGCGGTCGTGTTCGCCGGTCTCACCGTCGTGATCGCGCTGGCCGCACTCTCCGTGGTCGGCGTGCCGTTCCTGACCCAGATGGGCCTGGCTGCCGCGCTCACCGTGGCCATCGCCGTGGTCATCGCACTGACCCTGCTGCCCGCGATACTCGGCTTCGCCGGCCGCCGGGTCCTCGGCAAGAACGCCCGCGCTCGGCGCACCCGCGCCCCCGGGGCCGCCGCCACCACCACCTTCGGCACCCGCTGGGCCCGCGCGATCGCCCGCCGGCCGGTCGCCGCGCTGCTGGTCGCCGTGGTCGCGCTCGGCGTCGTCGCGATCCCGACCCTGGACCTGCGACTGGGCATGCCGGACGACGGGACCGCCGCACCGGACACCACCCAACGCAAGGCCTACGACCTGCTGGCCACCGGCTTCGGCGCCGGCTTCAACGGGCCGCTCACCGTCGTGGTCGACACCCCGGCCGGCGCCGCGAAGACCACCGCCGACCAGGTCGTGCAGAAGATCACCGGCCTACCCGGCGTCGCCGCGGCGGCCACCGCCGCCGTCAACCCCGCCGGCGACACCGCCCTGCTCACCGTCATCCCAGCCAGCGGACCCGGCGACACCGCCACCAAGGACCTCGTGCACGCCGTCCGGCACCTCGACGGCACCATCGCCGACGCGAGCATCGGCGTCACCGGCCTGACCGCTATCAACATCGACGTCTCCACCAAGCTCGCCGACGCCCTCATCCCGTACCTGGCGGTGGTCGTGGGTCTGGCGTTCCTGCTGCTCATGCTGGTGTTCCGGTCGCTGCTGGTGCCGATCAAGGCAACCCTGGGCTTCCTGCTCAGCGTCGCCGCCACCTTCGGCGCCGTCGTGGCGGTCTTCCAATGGGGCTGGGCCGCCGACCTGCTCGGCGTCGAGCGGACCGGGCCAATCGTCAGCTTCCTACCCATCATCCTGATCGGCATCGTGTTCGGTCTGGCCATGGACTACCAGGTCTTCCTGGTCACCCGGATGCGCGAGGACTACGTGCACGGCGCCGCACCCCGCGAGGCCGTGATCAGCGGCTTCGACCACGGCGCACGGGTGGTCGCGGCCGCCGCGATCATCATGATCAGCGTCTTCGCCGGATTCATCCTCGCCCCCGACCCGATCATCAAATCGGTCGGCTTCGCGCTCGCCGGAGCCGTGCTCTTCGACGTGCTCGTCGTCCGGATGACCATCGTGCCGGCCGTGATGACCC
Source organism: Dactylosporangium sp. CA-233914 (assembly GCF_050942935.1). Classification (NCBI taxonomy): domain Bacteria; kingdom Bacillati; phylum Actinomycetota; class Actinomycetes; order Micromonosporales; family Micromonosporaceae; genus Dactylosporangium; species Dactylosporangium sp. CA-233914. The sequence continues at coordinate 1,136,468 of NZ_CP192030.1, forward strand.
TGCTCGGCAAGGCCGCCTGGTGGCTGCCCCGCTGGCTGAACCGGCTCCTGCCCAACGTTGACGTCGAAGGCGAGAAGCTGCGCCACCAACTCGACGCCGTACCGGCCGAGCCGGCCGTGAGTCTCCCCAGGGGAACACCGGTCTGACCCATCGGTGCGGGCCGCCGCCGGTTCGGCCTATCCTTCGGTTCGCATGCCGTAACCTCGGCTCCACCAATGGGCGCAGTCTGTTCACGGGCTGTGCCTGTTCGTGTTCTGGCGGAGTTGGTTTGCGATGTCCGTCGTGGTCTGGACCGTGTACTCCCGTCGGGCACCGTTCGGGCCTGGCGGCTTCACGCCCAGGCCCGCGGTGTCAAGAACAAGGCATGTCAGATGTGCTTGCGCAGGCCTTCGTCGAATGTAAGTCCCGGGTCGAAGCCCAGCGCCTTCAGCACCGCATCGCGGTAGGCGAGGGCATGGCCGGGATCACGCAGCCGGACCAGCATCTGGTAGCAGCCGCCTGGGTCGCCGCCGGTCACCTTCGTGATCGCGGCGATCGGCAGCATCGCCACCGTCTCGTGCGGGCCGACATCACGGGTGTTCGGGCGGCTGGCGCTGCCGACGAGGGTGGCGGTCAGCTTGTGCGTGCGGCGGCTCAGTGTCAGCCGTTCGCCGAGCCGCAGACCCTGGCTGCTCACCGTGCCCTCGTCGAGCAGCACCTCGGCGGCGCCCGTCGGCATGCGGCCGGTGCGCAACTGGAACGCGCGCAGCCGCTCGTCCTCGGTGGCGGTGACCATGGTCGCGCGCGGATACGTACCCTTCGGCCCAACGACGTCGAACTCGTAGACCGTCTCGTTGCATTCGGCCCGGTCAGTGTCCGGCAGGCCGGCCAGCGTCGTCACGTCCGCCGCGGAGAAGTCGGCGGTCAGCCGGACGTGGGCCTGTCCGGCCAAGTCCGCGAAGTGCAGCCCGGACTCCTGGATCCGGTCGTACACGGCGTAGCCGGTCGCGGCGACGACGGCGGTCAGGCCGGCCAGCAGCGCCCGGCGGCGGGTTCTGGTCATGGCGCGATCTCCAAGTCCGATGTCAGCCGATGGCAGCCAGACGGCGTGCGGCCTCGGCGGTGCGGGTGGCGTATTCGGCGAGTTGGTCCTCGTGCTTGAGTACCGCCGCCATCTGGGCGTCGCGGACCATTGGCTGCAGGGTGGTGCTGAGGCCTGACTCCACGGTGCAGCGCTGCCAGGCGAGCGCGAGGTCGGACTCGGCGGGGGTGGGCACGTAGCGGCGGGCCGGCACCGCGGGGCCGATCTGGACCGTGGCTTTGCCCGGAGCCGGAGCCCAGCTCTCGGCGACGCCCTCGTGGGCGCCGAAGGCGACGCCGAGCCGCTTGGGCTCGGGCGAGGCGATGAACGCGTCGCGGTCCGCGGGCCGGTAGCCCGCCCGCTGCAGGCAGTCGGTCATCGCGATCCGTAGCTGCTTCAGGTGCGGGTTCGCGCGCTGCTCGTAGTCACGGCGGACGTCGGCCATGATCGTGTTGGCCAGGTCAAGGTAGCCGGCAGCCATTTGCTTCATGTCCTTGCCGGCTTTGTCCCATGCACTCGCTTCGCAGGACCTCAGCGCGCGGTCGTAGTTGGCGTCGTGGCTGACGATCCGGGCCGGCTGCGCGGGGAGGTCGGCGCCGAAACCCTTGCTGCGGGCCTGTTCCGGCGTCTATGGGCCGAACATCCCGTCGTCGACGCGCAGGAACTCGAACGGGTCGCCGGGCTGGGTCGCCATCAGCTCGAGGTTCTGCGGAAATCCCTCGCCGGCCAGGCACTTGTTGCGTAGCCGCTGCACTGCGTGGCGCATCGCTTCGAACTCGGCGCCGCGCAGCGCGTCATACGGATGAGCGCCTGGCGCTAGCGAGACCCGCGGTGTCGCCGAATCACCGCTGTTGTTTTGGCAGGCGGCCGCCAGAACGAGCATGACGCCGACGAGAAAAGCGTTGACGATCCGCATGGTCGTTTCCCCAGATCCAAGTTCGGCGGACCCGCACCGTCACGTCCGGGAATCATTGATGCGGGCTGGTTCTTCGGACTGGAGGGTAAACACAACCATACATTGATGCTGTACGGTGTATCCCAGTCGGGGGACAGCGCCATCGGAAGACCAGCCAGTGACTGGGAGTCGCCGACTGGGTCGGCGAAACGCGTCCATGTAGGGTCACGCCCGCTGCGACCCGTGACCGGCGCAAAGTTCCGGCATCCGCAGAAATGAGTTCGGACATCGCCCGCTGGTGGCGATGAATCGTGTCTCGCGAGCGGAGAAGCGAATGCAGAGGATCAAGAAAATACGACGGACGGCGCTCCTTGCCGGCTCGCTCGCCCTGGCCCCCGCCGCGCCGGCGGCATTGGCGATGGCGACCTGTACTGCAACTACGTCTGGCACGGGTGCTGCTCGTGGACGATGACACCTGGCCGAAGCCTCTCGGTGGGCGGTGCCGCGGCCCGGTGGCCTGGCAGGACGCCGCTCGGGATCAGGGGGTGCCCGGGCGGATGAGGCCGCTCTCGTAGGCGAACGCTACCGCCTGGACGCGGTCGCGCAGGTCGAGCTTCAGCAGCATCCGGGAGATGTACGTCTTGACCGTCGCCTCGCCCAGGTAGAGGTCGGCGGCGATCTCCGCGTTGGACCGGCCCCGGGCTACCAGGCGCAGCACGTCGACCTCGCGCTCCGTGAGTGCCTTCAGGCGGGCCTCGGCGCGCGGGTCGGCGGCCGGTGCGGCGGCGTACGACTCGATGACCCGCAGGGTCACCGCCGGGTCCAGCAGTGCCTGTCCGGCGGCTACCGTCCGCACCGCGTGGACCAGTTGCTCGGGTGGGGCGACCTTGAGCAGGAAGCCGCTCACGCCGGCCTTCAGTGCCTGGCGGACCGCCTCGTCCTCGTCGAACGTCGTGAGGATGACCACCCGGGCTTCCGACTCGGCGAGGATGTGCCGGGCCGCCTCGATGCCGTCGGCGCGGGGCATCCGCACGTCCATCAGCACCACGTCGGGTGAGGTGCGCCGGACCTCGTCGCGGGCCTGGACGCCGTCGGCGGCCTCGCCGACCACCTCGATGTCGGGCTGGTGGTCCAGCAGCATCCGCAGGCCGGCGCGGATCATGGCCTCGTCGTCGGCGATCACGACCCGGATCATGCGGGGAACTCCGCCCGGACGGTGAAGCCGCCGTCGGTGCGCGGCCCGGCGGCGAGGGTGCCGCCGAACACCGCGACGCGCTCCCGCATGCCGGTCAGCCCGTGGCCCGGCGGGCCGTCGCCGCCCGGCGTGCCGGGCGCGTTGTCGACGGTGACGGTGACCGCCTTCCCGGTCGCCCGCACGGTGACGTCGGTCGAAACGTGGCCGGCGTGCTTCAGGACGTTGGTCAGTGCCTCCTGGAGCACCCGGTACGCGGAGATGTCAACCGGGCGGGGCACGGCCGCGAGATCGCCGTCGAGGGTCAGCGAAACCGGCAGCCCGGCGGCGCGGACGTCCTCGACGAGCTCGCCGGCGCGCGCCAGCGACGGCTGGGGCGTGGACGGCGCCTCGCGCAGCACCCCGACGAGGGTGCGCAGCTCCTGCACCGACTCCCGGCCGAGCCGCTCGATGCCGGCCAGCATCTCGGCCTGCGGGGTGCCGGTCGGCAGCGTGGCCCGCACGGCGCCGAGCTGCAGGACCATCACGCTGATCGAGTGTGCCACCGCGTCGTGCATGTCGCGCGCGATCCGCTGCCGTTCCTCGACCACGGCGGCGTGCTCGCGGGCGTCGCGCTCGGCCTCCACCGCGGCGGCGAGCCGGGCCATGAGGTCGGCCCGGGCGCGCAGCCGCCGGGCGAGGATGCCGACGCCCCAGGCGCCCCAGCACAGCGAGCCGAAGAACAGGTTCTCCCAGGCCATCGCCCCGAGGCCGGCGACGCTCGACCCGGCGGCCCGGCCGGCGATCCACGTCCCGAGGCTCGCCATGAGCTGCGCGGCCAGCGGCGCCGGCCATGACCCGCGGCGGTGGTAACCGGCCCAACCGGGGGCCAAGAAGAAGCCGAGGACGGCGGCGCCGGTCGGGCCGTTGAGGCCGCCGGCGACGGCGATCGGGAACGCCGTCGCCACGATCGCCGCGCCCACGATCGCGAACCGCGCGGCGAGGGCGGCGCCCAGCACGACCACGGCCAGCGCCGCGGCCGGGGCGGCGGGGGCGGCGGAGAACCCGCTGTCGAGCAGGATCTCGGCGACGCCGATGACGGCAAGCGCGGCGGCGGCCGCCCACGGGACGATCATGCGGGGCATGCGGCGAATCTATGCGGTGCGGGTTGCCGGGCGGGTCGGCCGTACGGCGGACAGCGCGACCGCCTCGCGTCCGTCCCACGGCGGACCGGGATCGAGCCCGCAGCCAGCAGATTCGCGGGGGTCCCCGGCCATAGCTTCTTCGGCATGACTGGTACTGCCTCAATGAACGCGACCACTCCCGCCCCGCGGGTTCTTCCGATTGCCGGCGGCCTCTCCCTCATCGGGGGCGCGGCCTGCTTCTTCGCCGGCCTGGCCACCTCGCCGCCGAGCTCCGGCGACGACAAGGCCTCCTACCTGCAGTCCCTGGCCGCCGACCCGTTCCAGACCCAGCTGTCCGCGCTGCTGCTGCACTACGGCAACCTGCTCATGGGGGTGGGCCTGCTCGCCCTGCCGTTCCTGGTCCGCGGCCGCAAGGGCGCCGTCGTGACGATCGTCGGCGCGCTGCTCGGTGCGCTCGGGCTGCTGGAGATGTCCGGCGCGCTGCTGTCCGACTGGTTCCACATGGAGATCGGCCGCAACCTGCCGATGGACCAGGCGGTCGTACTGTCCGACAAGGTGCTCGCCCACCCGGCGCAGCAGCTCGCGTTCAGCCCCGGGCCGCTCGTTTCGCTCGCCCTGATCGTCACGTTCGTCGGGCTGGCACGGGCCGGGGTGCTCGGCTGGTGGACGGTGCCGGCGGTGGTGCTCGGCTACGTGGGGCTGCTCTTCATGCCGTACGACATCCCGATCCTCCCCGCCGTGGGCACCGTCCCGATGCTCGCCGTGCTGGTCGCGGCGGGTTTCCGGGTGATCGGGCGCACCCGCGCGGTCGCGGTGCCCCAGCCGGCGTTCGCCGCCTCGTAGCACGACCGGGCTGCCAAGGCCCCCGCCGAGCCTGCTCGTGCTGGCGGGGGCCTTGGCTTACGGTGATCGACAAGAGAGGGCCGGGACGCCGAGGGGAGACACCGTGGGGGTACCGGGACTGCAGGCGCCCTGGCGGCGGCCGATGGACGGCCGGGACCCGAAAGAGGGGCATCGCGCCTCCACGCCGCTCGAGCTGCTGTTCGACCTCTGTTTCGTCGTCGCCGTCGCGCAGGCCGCGGCTCAGCTGGCGCACGGGATCGAGGAGGGGCACGCGCCGGCCGCCGTCGCCGGGTTCGCGATGGTGTTCTTCGCGATCTGGTGGGCCTGGATGAGCTTCACCTGGTTCGCCTCGGCCTACGACACCGACGACGGGCCGTTCCGGCTGCTCACGCTGCTGCAGATGACGGGCGCGCTGATCCTCGCGGCCGGGGTGCCGGCGGCGCTGAACGAGTACGACTTCACCGTGGCGACCATCGGGTACGCCGTCATGCGGATCCCGATGGTCCTGCAGTGGCTGCGGGCCGCGCGCGAGCACCCGGAGGGCCGCCAGACCGCCCAGCGATACGCCATCGGCATCACGGTCGTGCAGGTGCTGTGGCTGCTGCGGCTGCTCCTGCCGCACCCGCTGGACTACGTCGCCTTCGTGGTGCTGGCGTTCGCCGAGGTCGCGACCCCGGTGTGGGCGGACCGGACCCGGGCGATCAGTTGGCACCCCGAGCACATCGCCGAGCGCTACGGGCTGTTCACGATCATCGTGCTCGGTGAGGTCATCCTGGCCTCCACCATGGCGTTCCAGAGCGCGATGGCATCCGGCCTGTCCATCCAGCTGATCCTGGTCGCGGCCGGCGGCCTGCTGCTGATGTTCGGGACGTGGTGGTCGTACTTCCTGGGCGGCGACGAGCACGGCCTGCGCTCCGGCCGCGTCGTGCGGACCTGGGCCTACGGCCACTCGCTGCTGTTCGCCTCGATCGCCGCCCTCGGGCCCGGCCTGGAGGTCGCGGTGCTGGTCGCCGAGCACCGGGCGCACGTGGCGCCGCTCGCCGCCGGGTACGCCGTCGCCGTGCCGGCCGCGCTGGGGCTGCTGCTCGGGCTGTTCCTGCGCCGGCTCGTGTGGCCGAAGGGCACCCTCGCGCCGTCGTTGGTGCTCGCCGGTGCGGTACTGCTGCTGCTGTGTCCTCTGCTGGCCCCGGCCGCGGGGATCGGGGTCGCGGTGCTCGTGATGGGCCTGATCCCGGCCGCCGCTCTGGCGGTCTTCCTGCGGCTGCGCCACGCCGAGGCGGGTTAGCATCGAGGTCATGTCCTTGCGGCCCGGCGACGTCGAGCGGTTCGAGGCCGCCCGGCCGCGGCTGGAGGCCATCGCCTACCGGCTGCTCGGCTCGGCCGCGGAGGCCGAGGACGCCGTGCAGGAGACGTTCCTGCGCTGGCAGGCCGCCGACGTCGAGCGCGTCGAGGTCCCCGAGGCCTGGCTGACCAAGGTGCTCACCAACCTGTGCCTCAACCAGCTGACCTCCGCCCGGGCGCGCCGCGAGACCTACGTGGGCCAGTGGCTGCCCGAGCCGCTGCTCGCCGGGGACCCGATGCTCGGCCCCGCCGAGACCGCCGAGCAGCGGGAGTCGGTGTCGTATGCCGTGCTGACGCTCATGGAGCGGCTCTCCCCGAGCGAGCGGGCGGTGTACGTGCTGCGGGAGGCCTTCGACTACCCGCACCGGGACATCGCCGCGGTCCTCGACATCACCGAGGCCGCCAGCCAGCAGATCTTCCACCGCGCCAAGCAGCACGTCGCCGAGGGCCGGGCCCGCACCGAGGTCGACGCGGCCGCCGCACGGCGGATCGTCGAGGAGTTCCTGGCCGCCGCGGCCGGCGGGAAGCCCGAGCCGCTCGTCCGCCTCCTGACCGCCGACGTCGTCTCGATCGGCGACGGCGGCGGGAAGGTCCCGGCGCGGGCCAAGGCGTTCGAGGGCGCCGTCGCGGTCGCCAAGTTCGTGTGGGGCCTGTTCCGGCCCAGCCCGGCCAAGCGCGCCTATCTCGGCCGGACGCCGCAGGTGTACGCCTGGACGGCCAACGGCGATCCCGCCGTCGTGGTCGCCTCGGACGGCCGGGTCGTCGGCGTCATGTGCCTGGCGGTCACCGCCGACGGCATCACCGCCATCCTGAACCAGGTCAATCCGGACAAGCTCGAGCGCGCGACCGCCCGCTGGGCCGCCGCCGACCACGGGGAGCCGCTGCACCAGGGCCTCCTGTGATGTGAGGCGCCTCACAGCCCGCTGCTGTCAGGAAACGCGGGGCCGCCCGGTTCAGGGGGCAACCGCGCAAGACAGGAGCAGGGACATGCCGTACCGCATCATCGTCCTCGGCGCCGGATACTCCGGAGCGATCGCCGCCGGCCGCCTCGCCCGCCGGCTGCGCCGCGAGGACGTCGCCATCACCCTCGTCAACGCCGAGCCCGACTTCGTCGAACGTGTCCGCATGCACCAGCTGGCCAGCGGCCAGAGCCTCAGGCCCCGGCCGCTCGCCGAGATGTTCGCCGGCACCGGAGTCGACCTGCGGATCGCGCGCGTCACCGCGGTGGACGCCGACCGCAAGACCGTCACCCTGGGCGATGCGAGCGAAATCGCGTACGACACTCTGGTCTACGCCCTGGGCAGCGCCTGGAACTGCCAGGGCGTCCCCGGCGTGGCCGAGCACGCGTACGAGCTGGCGAGCCGCCCCGGCGCCCTCCGGCTGCGCGAGCGGCTGGCCCGCCTGACCGCCGGCGGCACCGTGCTCGTCGTCGGCGGCGGCCTGACCGGCCTGGAGGCCGCGACCGAGATCGCCGAGGCCCGGCCGGACCTGCGGGTCTCCCTGGCCGCCCGCGCCGCCCTCGGCGACTGGCTGTCCCCGAAGGGCCGGGCCCACCTGCGCAAGGTCTTCGCCGGGCTGGGCATCACCACCCACGAGCACGCGGCCGTCACCTCCGTCGAGCCCGGCCACGTCACCACCGCCGGCGGCGCGACGATCCCGGCGGAGGTCACGGTGTGGACGACGGGCTTCGCGGTGCACCCGATCGCGGGCGCGACGACCCTGGAGGTCACCGAGACCGGCCAGATCGTGGTCGACGGCTCGATGCGCTCGGTCTCGCACCCGGACGTGTACGCGATCGGCGACGCGGCGCTGGCCATGGGCCCGGGGGACAAGGCGCTGCGCATGTCGTGCGCCTCGGGTGTCCCCATGGCCTGGCAGGCCGCGGACTCGATCGCCGCGCGCCTGACCGGCGGCAAGCTGCCCAACGCCCCGCTGCGGTACTTCAACCAGTGCATCTCGCTGGGCCGCAAGGAGGGCCTGATCCAGTACGTGACGGCCGACGACCGGGCGGTGTCCGCGGTCCTGACCGGCCGGCCGGCCGCGATCTACAAGGAGCTGGTCTGCAAGGGCGCCGCCTGGGGCGTGGCCAACCCGATGCTGGGCCTGCCGGCCCGGCGCCGCCCCCTCACGCACCAGCGCACCGCGAGCAAGATCCCGGTGTAGCGTGCGAACGAAGCGGGCGCCCCCATCGGAGGCGCCCGCTTTCGTCTATGTGGTTGTCGTGGTCACCGGGGAGCGGGTCTCGTCGGGGGCGAGGTGAACCGCTTGGGGTGGGTCCGCCGGCGGTGGCGTGTTCGCCGGCGGGGGTGGGGAGTCGCGGCGGGGGAGGTCGGCCCGGGACACCGCGTCGAAGCTGCGCTTCAGCGACTGCTTGAACAGCGGGGCGAACGGGCGCTCCACCAGGCGGTGGCCCAGGTACGCCAGGATCAGCATGCCCGCGACCGTCATGGCCAGCAGCGGCCACGGTGCGATCTCGCCCTTCATCGAGCGGATGAAGATGATGCCGATGTCCTGGTGCATCAGGTAGAGCGGATAGGTCATCACGCCCGCGACCGTGAGCCAGCGCCAGTTGGCCCAGTCCAGCCAGCCCAGGGCCGTGGCCGCCACGACCGCGGTGAACCCGCCCACCAGCACCATCACGTAGGACCAGTGCAGGGAGTGGCCGATGTAGCTGCTGTTCCAGCGTACGTCCAGCAGGAGCAGGTGCTGGATCACCAGCAGCGTGCCGGCGATGCTGCCCCACAGCAGCAGCGTCGAGCCGAAGCGGTGGACCAGGTAGAGCAGGATGCCCAGGATGAAGTACGGCGCGTAGGTCGGCTGGACGATCGTGTCCAGCAGCGGTATGTCGAGGTTGAAGCACAGGATCGCGGCGGTCATCCACAGCGCGCAGAAGGCCAGCACCCGGCGGTAGGACACGCCCAGGGCGACCACGAGCGCGAACAGCAGGTAGAACCGCAGCTCCGCCCACAGGGTCCAGTAGACCCAGTCGACGTGGCCCACCCCGAAGGCCTCCTGGGTCATCGTGAAGTTCAGCAGCACGTCGGAGGTGTTGCGGGGGGCCATGATGACCTGCACGTCGTCGGCGAGGCCGGGGCGGTTGAGGTACACCACCGTGTAGGACAGGACGACCGCGACCCAGTACATCGGGTAGAGGCGCACGACGCGGGAGATCACGAAGTCGCTGATCTTGCGGCCCCACGAGCTCATGCAGATGACGAAGCCGCTGACGATGAAGAACAGCTGCACACCGAAGTTGCCGTAGATCGACAGGGCGAACAGGTGTCCGAAAAGCTCGCTGTTCGGACGTTCCCACAGGTCCGAGCGCTCGGTTCCGACATAGTGGTAGGAGACGACGAGCAGGGCGGCGACGAGCCGTAGCCCGTCGAGTGCCGCCAGCCGACCTTCGCGTTTCGGGGCAACGCGGGCGGACGATTGGTCCTTGAGCACCGGGAACCCTAACTCCGAGGCCGTCGTCGTGTCGACCCGGCCTGGGGAATAACGGACGAAAGCATCATTACCGCACCAGATAGATGACGTAGCCGTCGACCTGGAGGATGTCCCACTGCCGGCCGGCCTTCAACAGCCGGTCCTCGACCACCGGCAGGGTCAGCTGCCCGTCGCGCTCGACGAGGAACGAGGAGCCCTTGCAGTTGAACGCGGGCAGCGAGCGGCACGGGTCGTCGGCGAAGACGTACGCCGCCTGAGGGTCGTTGTTCGTGTCGATCCAGTACTGGATGTAGCGGTTCTGGCCCGGTCCCGGGTTGAACGCCCCGTCGACCGCGGCGCAGGTCAGCCGCTCCTCGGTGCGGAAGGCGATGTTCGCGCAGATCCAGTAGTCGGTGTAGAAATGCGTGACGCCCCGGGCGATCAGGGTGTCGGCCAGTGCCTGGTCGCGCTGCTGGTCGGCGCGTGTGGACGGGGCCTCGGTGTAGGCGAGCACCGTGCCGATCGCCAGGAACGCGAGGTATCCCGCCAGGGCCACCCCGCTGACGATCCGCAGGGTGCGGACCAGGGCGCCGCCGCGCTTCCAGGCCGCGGTCAGGCCCTGCCAGAGGGGCCACAGGATCGCGGGGGTGGCGATGAGGAAGCCGATCAGGTAACGCCCGTGGATGCCCGGCCACTCGACGGCCGCGAAGCTGAACGCGTACAGATAAAAGGTGATGACGGCGGCGATCAGCATCGCGACGTGGATGCCCGCCTTGCGCAGCCGCGCGGCCGGGTCGGCGTCGAGCACGAGCGGCACGGTGCCGCCGTCGCGGCGCCGGTTGCGCCACGCCCACCACAGGCCCCAGGCCGCGAGCAGGCAGGCGATGCCGAGCAGGAGCATGTAACCGGTGCCCCAGCCGCCGCGCACGACCACGCACGGGCGTGACCACGACGTCGCCGGGCCGATCGCCGTCAGCTCGTTCGCGCCGCAGAAGGGCTCGCCGGTCATCATCGGCACGCTGATGCGCACGGCGTTCCACACCGCGTGCAGCTTCGCGTCGAGGGACTCCGGGGGATTGCCGCGGACCATCTCCAGCGTCGAGAGCATGTCCTCGCCGGGCTTGGCGTGCAGGTTGAACCAGATCAGCGGGAACGCGCCGAGCACCAGCCCGACGCCGGCCGCCAGCGGCCCCAGCAGCTGCAGGAACTCGCGCCAGCAGTACACCAGCAGGGCGACGCCCGACATGAGCACGAACGGCGCGCCGAGCAGGTCGGACCAGATGCTGGTGCCGGCGATGACCCCCCAGGCCGCGTAGGCGGCCAGGCGCCAGCGGCACTCGCGCAGCACGCGATACGGCCGGTAGGTGACGATCAGCCGCGCCGCCAGCAGGAACATCAGGGAGCCGAACAGCAGCGTCTCGCCGTAGCCGCCGATCGCGGACATCTCACGGGCCATGATGTACGGCGAGCCGAGCGCCAGCACCGCCAGGCAGACCAGCGCCCAGCGGGCGCCGTAGACCATCCGGGCGAACAGGTAACTGCTGGTCAAAAAGGCCGCGAAGAGCACCAGCAGGCCGAAGCGGAGCAAGAACAACGACGGGCCGCCGAAGAGGTGGAACAGGACCGCGCCGAGCACCGCCTCGTGCGGGCCCATGTAGTTCTGGCCGGGGTAGAAGATCGGGTGCTCGCCGTGGTAGGCGATCCGCTGCGCCATGATGCCGAGGTGGCCCTCGTCGCTGTTGGTCGCGGGCCAGCCCCAGATGATGAGGCCGAGGCGGATGAGGCAGCCCAGCGCGATCAGGCCGGTCGCGATGCGCGCGTGCACGCCGAACCGGGGCTCCGGCTGCGCGGCGGTGGCGGCGGGCGTCCGCCGGGCGGGATCCGCAACGGTGTCGGTCTGCAAGACTCAGCTCCCCCGAGGGCCGGAAAACGGGCAGCCGGGGCGGGTGACCCGCGGCGCTCAGACAGCGTAGTGTGAGCCGGTCTCGTCACCAACCGCTGGAGTTCCCCGTGAAGCTCTCCATCCTCATGCCGGTGTACAACGAGGAGGCGCGGCTGCCTGAAGCCCTCAAGCAGGCGCTGGCCGTGGACTACCCGTGCGAGATCGAGCTCGTGGTCGTCGACGACGGCAGCCAGGACGGCACGGCGGCGATTCTGGCGGCCGCGGACGACGCCCGGCTGCACCCGGTCACGCACCCCCGCAACCAGGGCAAGGGCGCGGCGATCAAGACGGCGGTGGCCGAGGCGACCGGCGACTACATGGTGATCCTCGACGCCGACCTTGAGTATGACCCGAACGACATCCCGCGGCTGCTCGACCCGGTCCTGGACGGGCGGGCCGAGGTCGTCTACGGCAATCGGACGTTCGGCTCGCACAGCTCCTTCTCGTTCTGGTACGTCATGGGCAACAAGGCGGTCACCACGGCCGCGAACATGCTGTACAACTGCTACCTCGGCGACCTCGAGACGTGCTTCAAGCTGATGCCGGTCGCGCTGTACCGGTCGCTCGCGATCCGCTCGAAGGGCTTCGGCATGGAGGCGGAGGTCACCGGCAAGCTGCTGCGCCGCAAGTATCGCCCCTACGAGGTGCCGATCAGCTACGCCGCCCGCTCGCGCGAGGAGGGCAAGAAGATCACGGCGATGGATGGGATCGAGGCACTGTGGATCCTGCTGCGTGAGCGGCTGCGCAAGCCGCCGAAGGCCGCCTGACGCATCGAGTCCTCTGAACAATCGAGTGGCCAGGAAAATCTGACCGATCGATTGAGTTACATCGGGCGAGCCCTGAGGATCATGGCTGCTCGTGACTGATTTGCGCCTGTTCCGGCGCTCCTCGACGATCCGGATCGCGGTCATGGGTGGGCTGGGCGTCGCCATCGCCGCCGTCGCCACCACCTCCGCCCTCGCGGGGCCCACCGGCAAAGCCCCGATCCCCGCCGGTGACCTCTCGCTCAAGCCTCACGCGCTCAACGCCGAGACGCCGGCCAAGGCGACCAGCGCCCCGATCCCGGTCGGCAAGTTCCGACCGGCTCGTACCGAGCCGGTCGCGGACAGTTACATTGTCGTGCTCAAGAACAGCAAGGCGAGCACCGCGCAGGTCACCCAGAGTGCCGACGGACTCACCCGTGCCCACCGCGGCAAGGTCGACACGGTGTACTCCAAGTCGCTGCGCGGCTTCACCACCACGATGAGCGAGGCCGACGCCCGGCGGCTCGCCGAGGACCCGGACGTCGCCTACGTCGAGCAGAACCGCTACGTGCACGCCAGCGACGTCGAGGTCACCAAGACCCCGTACTACGGCGAGGACAACCTCTGGGCCCTCGACCGTATCGACCAGGCGTTCCTGCCGCTGGACCACCGGTACCACTACTCGGGCGAGGCCCCGGGCGTGCACGTCTACGTGATCGACACCGGGACGAATCAGGACCACAGCGAGTACTCCGGCAACGCCGGGTTCAAGCAGAGCTGGTCGACCACCAAGTGGACGCCCGAGCAGATCACCAAGTGCGGCAACAGCACCGACGGCAAGGACGACTACGGGCACGGCCAGTTCGTCGCCTCCGAGATCGTCGGCCAGACCTTCGGCGTGGCCAAGCGTGCGCCGGTCGAGTCGGTCAAGGTCCTGGACTGCAAGGGCGAGGGCACCGTCGACGCGGTCATCGAAGGCGTCGAGCACGTCACGGCCACCGCGATCAAGCCGGCCGTGGCGAACATGAGCCTCGGGGCCGGCCCCAGCAAAGCCATCGACGACGCCGTCAAGGCCTCGATCGCCAGCGGCGTCACCTACGTCGTTTCGGCCGGAAACGATAACATCGACGCCTGTAACGGCTCGCCGTCGCGCGTGCCGGAGGCGATCACCGTCGGGGCCACCGACCTCACTGACTTCCGGGCCAGCTTCTCCAACTACGGCCCGTGCGTCGACATCTTCGCCCCCGGCGTGAACGTCGAAGGCGCGAGCATGACCAAGCCGGACGGCACCTTCAGCAACATCGGCTGGACCTACGCCAGCGGCACGTCGATGGCCGCCCCGCTCGTCGCCGGCGCCGCGGCGCTGCTGCTGCAGGCCCACCCGACCTGGACGCCGGCGCAGGTCCGCGCGGCCATCGTCGAGGCCGGCATCTCCGGCACCGTGCGCAACGCCGGCCCCGGCTCGCCGACCAAGCTCCTGCGCACCGGCGAGGCCCCGGCCGCCCCGACCACGTTCGGCCTGCGCGCCCACGCCAACGACCGGATCGTCACCGCCGACGGCGGCGGAACCAAGCCGCTCATCGCCAACCGGTACTCCGTCGGCGCCTGGGAGGGCCTGACCGTCGTCGATGCCGGCGACGGCGCGCACGTGGCGCTGCGCTCGGGCTCGAACGGCAAGTACGTCACGGCCGACGCGGCCGGCGCCCAGCCGCTGATCGCCAGCGGCTCCACCGTCGGCGCCGGGGAGAAGTTCACCCTGGAGCACAACGCCGACGGCAGCGTCAGCCTGAAGGCGGCGGTCAACGGGCAGTACGTCACCGCGGACAACGGCGGCAACGGCGCTCTGATCGCCAACCGCTCCACGATCGGCCCGTGGGAGGAGTTCGACCCGGCCGGCCCGTCCGCGGACGTGTTCATCGCGGCCCTGGCCAACGGGAAGGCGGTCACCGCGGACAACGGCGGCAACAGCCCGCTGATCGCCAACCGCAACGCGATCGGCGACTGGGAACAGTTCGACGTGGTCGACGCGGGCGGCGGGTACATGGCCTTCATCGCCCACGCCAACGGCCGTTTCGTCACCGCGGACAACGGCGGCTCCCGGCCGCTGATCGCCAACCGCACTTCGGTCGGGGACTGGGAGAAGTTCGCGTTCACCACCAACCGCGACGGCTCGTTCAGCCTGCTGGCCTGCGCCAACGGGCGGTACGTCACCGCGGACAACGGCGGCAACAGCGCCCTGATCGCCAACCGCACCGCGGTCGGCGGCACGTGGGAGCGGTTCGTGCTCTACTCCTACGACGAGCTGCTCAACATCTGACCTGCGGCCCAGGCCTCCCGCGCCCTGTGTACGGTGGCGCGGTGAGGTCTGAGCAGGAGGCGCTCGCGTCGGCGGAGGTCGTGGCCGGGCTGGCCCGCGCGGTCAGCCGGGCCTGGATGCTGCGCGAGCCGAGCATCAGCGCGGAGCGGGTCGCCGGGGAACTGCTCACGTTCCTCGGCGCCTCCGACGTCATCTGGCAGATGCTGCCCGGCTGGGGCGCCTCCGGCGAGGGGGTGCCCTACGCGCAGCAGGACGAGGTCGACGCCACCCTGCGGCTGGCCGAGTGGCAGGCCCGCCACCAGCTGCGGCGCCCGGCCACCGAGCCGCTGCCGGTCTGGGACCCGCGGGTGCGGGTCGGGCTCGCGCGGGCCTTCGCGGCAGCCGACGAGGAGCCCTCGATCCGCTACCTCGGCTTCAAGCTGTTCCTGCGCGCCCTGCTGGTCGAGTGCGCCTCGCCGGGGGAGTGGACCGAGTTCGTCCGCCGCTTCCACCTGCGCCCGGACGAGGAGTTCCTGGCCAACGGCTCGCCGCCGGTCGACGCGGCCGAGCTGCTGCGCACGGCCGCCCGCGGCGGTGCGATGCTGCCGGTGCTGCGCGGCGAGGCGGTGCGCCAGGCGGTCCGGGGCGGCTGCGCCCTGGTCGGGCAGGCGCACCTGGTGATGGCGATGTGCGCGCTGGAGTACGTCATGCTGCTGACCGACACCCGGCTCACCGACGACGTCGCGGCGTTCAACCGGGGTGCGGCGGTGCTGGCCGAGGCCGGGCTGGACTATCTCGACGTCAAGGACTTCGCCATGGACCTCTCGCCCGGCCCCGCGGTGGTGCCGAAGGAGGAGAAAGGCTGGCGGGCGGCGCGGGAGGACCCGCCCTACGGCGCCGACCTCTTCCACGCCGCCGGCGAGGCGGCACGGCTCGCGGCCGAGCTGGGGCACCGCCACGTCGGCTCGACCCACCTGCTCTTCGCGATCGCCTCGGACGGCGCCGGCCCCGGCAGCCGGATGCTGCGCGAGCACGACGTCGACCCGGCCGCCGTCGCCGTCCGCCTGGGCCGCGAGCTCGCCCCCTAAGGCCTGTTTCATAGCTCGTGGTTAGTGCTGGAGCTATGGAACAGTCCGGGGTGTGCGCCTCGTCGTTCCGGTGTGGTCCGGTGCAGTGGCTGCGCCGGGCTCATCCCGGGGTTGTCGAGGGCACCGTTTCCGGTATTTCGCCGAGCACGCCGGCCCCAGCCCGGCGTGGCTGGTGCTGCGCTGCGGCCGCCGCGGATCGGCATCTGGATGATGCGGTACCCGGGGCGGTGGTGTCCGGTTCACTCGGCAGGGCCCCTTGCGGCCCTTGGTGGTGCGTCGAACACCTTCAGAATACAGCCATATGGCCTCAAGTCAATCGGCCGTGGATCCGATGGCACGCCGCTACATCGTCAGCCGCAGGTAGGCTGCCAGCGTGACCGGGCAACTGCTGGCCATCAGCGACCTCCACGTCGGCTACGCCGAGAACCGCGCGCTCGTCGAGCGGATGCGGCCCACGCACGACGACGACTGGCTCATCGTCGCCGGGGACGTGGCCGAGGTGTTCGCGGACGTCGTGTGGGCGCTGGGCACGCTCAGCGAGCGCTTCGCGAAGGTGATCTGGGCGCCGGGCAACCACGAGTTGTGGACGCCGCCGAAGGACCCGGAGCAGTCGCGCGGCGTGGCCCGTTACGAGCGGCTCGTCGGCGCGTGCCGGGAGCTCGGGGTGCTGACGCCCGAGGATTCGTACGCCGTGTGGCAGGACCGCCTCGCGATCGCGCCGCTCTTCGTGCTGTACGACTACTCGTTCTGGCCCGCGGGCGCCGCCTCGACCGAGCAGGCCCTGGCCATGGCGCACAAGGCCGGGATCGTCGGCACTGACGAGGCCCTGCTGCACCCCGACCCCTACCCGGGGCGCGCCGAGTGGTCGCGGGCCCGCGCCGAGCTCACCGAGGAGCGCCTCGCCAAGATCGACGGCCCGACCGTGCTGGTCAACCACTTCCCGATCGTGCGCGAGCCGACCGACGTGCTGTGGTACCCGGAGTTCGCGCTGTGGTGCGGCACGACCCGCACCCGCGACTGGCCCACCCGCTTCAACGCCGAGGTCGTCGTCTACGGCCACCTGCACATCCCGCGCACCACCTGGCACGACGGCATCCGCCACGAGGAGGTGTCGGTCGGCTACCCGCGCGAATGGAGCAAGCGGCCGACCCCGCCCGGGCGGCTACGCCCGATTTTGTCCACTGTGGACGGATCCGGGCGGTAGGTCCGGCGGGGCCCCGGGGTGCCGATGGTTCGGGGAGGATCGATGCGCCACCCCAACCACCCCGGGAGCGCAGTTTGCGTAAGCATGCCCTGCGCCGTTCGCTGCTGTCCGCCGCAGCGACGGCCACGATCATCGGCGCCGTCGTGGTGCCGTCCGGCCCGGCCTTCGCGGCCGGCACGGGCACCGTCACCGGCCACCTGACCGACCCCTCCGGCCAGCCCCTCGTCAACGCCGCCGTCCACGTCTCCGGCTCCCAGACGACGGTTCAGGTCACCACGGACGCGAGCGGCGCATACACCGCGTCCGGCCTCGACGCCGGCAGTTACGCCGTGTCCTTCGTCCCGGCCGGCGCGCGGCTACGGCAGTACGCCCACCAGAAGCGCACGTGGGAGAGCGCCGATCACTTCGTGGTCGCCGCGGGGGCCACGGTCGTCGTGGACGACCAGGCGCTGGCGCCGGGCTGGATCACCGGAGCGCTGCACCAGCGTGACGGCTCACCGGCAACCGCGCACCTCACCGTCTACACCGGCGACGAGCAGATCATGGTCGCCAACGCGGACACCGCGGCGGACGGCACGTTCTCGCTCGAACTGCTGCCGGGCGAGTACAAGATCCAGTTCTACCGGTATCCGTCGATCGAGCAGTGGAACGGCGGCACCTTCACCTATACGTCCGCGGCCCCGATCGCGGTCGTGGCCGGGCAGGTGACGCCGCTGCAGGAGAGCGTGATCGCGACCGGCTCGATCGCCGGTCAGCTGCTCAAGGCCGACGGCACCCCGGCCGCCGGAGTCTCGGTCGGCGCGCGAACCCTGGACGACAGCGGCGGCAGCCACGCCACGACCACGGGCGCGGACGGCCGCTACCGCCTCGACGACGTGCCGGTCCGCGACGACTGGCTCGTCTCGTTCGGCGGGATTCTCAGGCAGTATGCCCACGGCAAGCTGTCGCCCGAGACGGCCGACCGCGTCGCGGTGACCGAAGGGCAGACGTCCACGGTGGACGACCAGCTGCTGCCGACCGGCTCGGTGCGGGTCATCGCGCACGACGCCACCACCGGCGCGCCGCTGTCGGGCTTCTGCACCTGGGTCAACAACACCAGTCTCTACGACTGCGCCGAGACCACTGAGGTGGTCCTGTCCAACATCTACGTCGGCACCTGGTACTTCGATGTCGGCCCCGGCGACGGCCGGCACTTCGACGCGTACAACAAGCCGGTGACGGTCGTCGCCGGGCAGACGAGCACCCTCGACGTGGCACTGGGCCTCGGCGCGACGCTCACCGTGCCGATGCTCGCGCGGGCCGGTGGGGCCGCCGCCGGCGGTTGCCTGCAGCTCGGCCGGGTCGGGGACCCCTTCCCCACCCGCTCCGCGTGCTCCGGCGAGGGGTCGGGCCCGATTGTTGTCGGGCCGCTGCAGCCCGGCACGTATCAGGTGTTCGCCGACCCGGGCGACGACGCGCTCGGTGCCCAGTGGGTGGGCGCGACCGGCGGCACCGGCAACCGTGACGCGGCGGCCCAGTTCACGGTGGCCGCCGGGGACCAGCTCACGATCCCGGCCGTCCAGCTCGACGGGGCGGGCTCGATCCGCGGCACGGTGACCGACGCCGCCACCGGCGCCCCCGTGCCCCACGCCTGCGTGTCGGTCGTCCCGCTGCTGCCGGGCTTCAACGGCGACGGCTGCCCGTTCGGGACCGCCGAGGACGGCACGTACACGCTGCGTGGCCTCGGCCCGTACGCGTGGCCGGTCGAGTTCGCCAAGCCCGGGTACCAGTGGCGCTGGTCCGGCAACAAGCCGAGCCGGCCCGAGGCCACCACCGTCACCGTCCGCGTGGGCAAGAACGTCAGGGCCAACATCAAGCTGCGCACCGGGGGCGGCACGGTCGCCGGCACCGCCCACGACGCCGCCGGGCATCCGGTCGACGTGGCCGTGCTGCCGTTCAACGCGGTCACGGGCGAGGCGGTGTCCTTCGGCGGGTTCGCGACCGGCGGCGGCGGATACTCGGTGCCGCTGCTCGCGCCGCAGCAGTCGGTGAAGCTGCGCTGGACCGCCGACGGCGGGCGCAGCGGCTGGGTCGGGGGCACGGACTTCGCCTCGGCGACGGCCTACCCGGTCAAGAACAACAAGACGACGACGGTGAACATCACCGTCTCGTGACGCGGCGGCCGGGGCCCGTGCGAGCGGGCCCCGGCCGGGTCTTCCTAGCGGTTGAAGTCGCGGTCGAGGGCCAGGTTGTGGTCGTCGAGCGACGGGATGTACGCCGACGTCCCCGATGCCGCGAAGGACGCCGCCGGTGGGGTCACGCCCGCCCAGCGCTGGACGGCGGCCGTGGCCTTCGCGGTCTCGCCGGGCTTGAGCGCCGCGATGTTCGCGCCGTGGTTGGCGCCGGCCGCCACGTACCACAGCGAGTCCCGGGTGAACGGCCCGAGGCGGAACGGCTCCGCGCCCCACGGGTCGTTCTGGCCGTACACGAACAGCAGCTGCGAGCCGGCGAACTTCACCCAGATGTCGACGTCGAGCATCGCCGTGGGCTGGAAGCGCGGCACGAGCTCGCGCGGGATGTAGGACTGGGCCCGGTCCTGGCCGCGGTAGTGCTGCAGGCCCTTGAGGTGCGGCAGCGAGATGTCCGGGTAGCCCAGCTGGTAGGAGGCCTGGTAGTAGTACGGGATGTAGGGGGTGAGGCCCTGATCGGTGTTGGAGTCGACCCCGTAGATGAGGTCGAGCCAGTCCCAGATGGCGTCGCTGGAGGCGGTCGCCGGGGGCACGCCGGCGCAGTCGTCGGCCAGGCTGTACTGCCAGAACGCCCACGTCGTGCCGTTGACCATGAACTCGAAGGCTCGGTCGGCGCCGCCGATGATCGAGAAGGTCCGCTGGTTCTCCTGCGCCCAGGCCTGGTAGCGCGCGACGAGCTCCGCCCGCCGGTGCAGCGCCTCGATCTGCACGCCGTCCAGCGCCGCCCGGCACTGCGCGGTGCCGACCTTGGTGAAGAACTTGTCGTACGCCGAGTCCTCGTCGTTCACCACGTCCTGCGGGGCCACGTAGGCCACGGTGCCGTCGACGTCGCCCGGGTAGAAGCGCCGATGGTAGATCGAGGTCATGCCGCCCTTGCTCGCCCCCGTTGAGATCCACTTCTTCGAGTAGATGGGCTTGAGCGCGGTCACGATCCGGTGGTGGTCGCTCGCGGCCTGCCAGATCGTCAGCTGCCGCTGCCAGTTCGGGGCCGCCGGCCGCGACGGCGTGAAGAACCGCTGCTCGACGGAGATCTGGTTGCCGTCGATGATCCGGGTCGGCTCGGAGCGGAACGCGTACTCGGGCACGTTGTAGCCGGTCGTGTGCAGCACCGTCGGCCGGTCCGTGCCCCGGTGCAGCAGTGTGAAGCGCTGCTGGAAGGTGCCGGCGCGCGGGTTGAGGTGGTCGACCGGCTGCTTGATGCTCAGGATGAAGAACCGGTAGGGTGCGGCGACCGGCTGCTCCGACAGCACGGTCAGCCCCGGGACGGCGGCGAGCCGGTCCCGGATGTCGGTCTCGGCCGCCGCCGCGGGCGCGGCCACCCCGACGATCCCGCCCATGCCGAGCAGCAGCGCGGCCGCGAGCAGCATCCTTCGAAGTCGGATCATGCGGTACCTCCACATCGAGACTTTCCGCTGTCTCGATGGAAGCTACCGGCGGATCAGTCCGCTTCGCCCCGCGCGAGCACCCTCGACCTGGGATCGAAGAGCGTGATCGGGTGCGCGGTCGCCCCGGTGGTGGCCAGGTCGGCGAGGATCTCCCCGACCACGGGCGTGAACTTGAACCCGTGCCCCGAGAACCCGCAGGCGATGGTGACCCGCCGCAGCCCCGGGTGCCGGGCGATCACGAAGTGCTCGTCGGGCGTGTTGGTGTACAGGCACGTCTTGGCGCGGATGAAGGTCTTCGCGGCGCGCGGGACCCGGGTGCGCAGGTAGTCGGCGATGAACGCGATCTCCTCGTCGCGGATGCCGCGGTCGATGGTCTGCGGGGTGGTCACCTCGCCCCGGCGGTAGAACGCGACCTTGACGCCGCCCTCGGGCCCGTCGAGCGCCGGGAAGCCGTACACCTGCAGCCCTTCCGGCCCTTCCCAGATGAAGATCGGCAGCCGCTCGAAGTCGCGGACATCGCCCTCGGGCCGGAACCAGAACTGCACCTGCCGCTCCACCACCAGCGGCACCCCGAGGTCCGGCAGCAGTTGCGGCGCCCACGCCCCCGGGCAGACGACCAGCTGACCGGCCTCGTAGGTCCCGCTCGCCGTCCGCACGCTGACGTGCCCCGCGTGCTCCGCCCAGGCGTCGACCGGCTCGTGAAAGCGCAGGTCGGCCCCGTGCCGCGCGGCGAGCGCGAGGTTGGCCTCAACCGCGGCCTCGGGCCGCAGCACGCCGGCGTTCGGCTCGAACAGCGCCACCTCGTCGTCGCGCGGCGTGAACAGCGGAAACCGCCGCGACACCGCGCCGGCGTCGAGCATCTCGTGGGGCAGCCCCCACTGCTCGGCGCTGGCCCGGCTCCCGGCCACGGTGGTGCGGCCGGGCGCGCCCATCATGAGCCCGCCGGTGATCGTCAGCAGCCGCTGCCCCGAGTCGCGCTCCAGCCGCTGCCACAGTTCGTAGGAGCGCAGCACGAGCGGCACGTAGTCGGCGCCCTCGAAGTAGGTCTGCCGCGTGATCCGCGAGCCGCCGTGACTGGACCCCTGCTCGTGCGCGGCCCCGAACCGCTCCAGCCCGAGGACCTTGTGCCCCCGCGCCGCCAGGTGGTGCGCCGCCGAGCTCCCCATGCCGCCGAGCCCGGCCACGATCACGTCGTACTGGGTCATCAGGGCAGCGTAAACGGGATGGCCCGGTGCGGCGCCGCGCGTCTTGGGTGCGCAGGAGGCGCGACACGTGGGACGGGTACCAGCGCGGCGAACCCGCGGGCGTGGGCACGCCGCCGGCGTTGAGCATGTCGCAGATCTCGCGCAGGCGGGCGCCCGCGGCGCGGGCCGCGACGACCCGGTCGAGGACCGCGTCCGGGCACCGGCGCGGGCGGCCGAGGCGCTGGCCGCGGGCACGCCGCTCGGCCAGGGCGGCGCAGGTGGCGTCGCTGATGCGGCGGCCGCGTTCGGCGGCGTTCATCGCGGACGCCCGAGCAGGTTCTCGAAGAGCTCGGCGGCCTCGCGGCGGCGGTCCGGGTCCGGGTGGAACAGCGCGACCGCCAGCGTGACGCCCGCGCAGCAGGCGTACGCGACGACGGCGGCCGTCACGCTCGGTCCGAGACCCAGCAGGTCGAAAAGGTTTCGCAGCACGATGTGCTCCCTGGGGATCGCGTGGTGGTGTCGATCGACGGGTGCATCGGGCTGCTCAGGCGGATGCGCCGTCCTCCCCGTCGCGTGGTGACCGGGGCCCCCATCGGGCCCGCGGGCCCGGTGCGGAGTGTCGGAAGCAGCATCTCCTTTCGCTGTCCCAAGCGTAGGCGGGCCCCGCCGTTTTCCGGGAAAGGGTCGTGGCACGTTTCCGGGATTCGGGCGACTGCGGTGGGTCGTAGCGTTGTTGTCAACAGGGACTTGCCAAGGGGATGGGGAATTCGATGAGCGACTTCGACGCTGGTGACACTGGTCACGACGTGGACTACGGGCACTACGAGGCCGGTCAGGAGCATCAGGGTCTGGACCAGCTGCACCAGGCGCACGGGTCGGAGGCCGACTACAACAACCAGTTCGGGGTGTACGAGAACGATCACCACGCCCAGGAGTCGACGGATTTCTCGCAGGGGCACCACGTCGAGTACGACCAGCCGGCGGCTGTGCACTTCGAGTCGGACGACTTCACGAACTACTCGCACGACGCGTCGGTTGATGACCACGTGTTCGTGGCCGAGGGCTCGGAGAACGCGCACCAGGCGGAGTTCGGTGAGCTCGACGCCCTGCAGTCGCGCTTCGACTCGGCGTTCGCCGAGGGCACCCAGGTCCACGGTGGCGAGGGCCAGTTCGGCGTCGCCGCCAACTAAAGCTCAAATGGAAGGGCCCGGCCGATTACGGCCGGGCCCCTCCGCGTTCAGCGCCCGCGCGCCAGCGCGTCGACCCTTCGCAGAGCGTCAGGCATTCGGTACGCGCCGCTCATGCCCGTCACGTATCGGGCGGCCTCGGGCACCGGTAGCCCGGCTGCGGTGACGAACAGCGGCTTCGTGGCGCCGCCGCGCAGGACCACGGCCGCGTGCGTCGCCGTGCGGAAGGACGTCTTGGCCACGCCGATCACCGGGATGCCCAGGGCGGCGTGCACGTGCGCGCCGAGGCCCGGGCGGCCGTCGGGGTCGAGGTCGACGTAGCCGTCGACGATGAGCATGCGGACCGGCTCGACGCCCTCGAGGACGGCGCGGACGGCCGGGAGCTCGCGCTTGTAGAAGCTTCCGGGCTCGTACGGCTCCGCCGAGTCGAGCCACACGACGCGCTCCACGGTCACCGTGAACCCCGGCAGGTCCCCGACGACGAGCGCGGCCCGCGCCCCGCCGGCTTCGGGGTAGTGCACGTCGACGGCGCCGGTGCGAATCGCGAGGGTCACGCCACGCGGCTCGTCGCCGCGGGCGCCCCGGCCGCCAGCGCCTCGGCCAGCGCCGACAGGTCGAGGCCCAGGACGCGGGCCAGGGCCGCCACCGTGAAGAACGCCGGCGTCGCGATCGCCCCGCGCTCGATCTTGCGCAGCGTGTCGAGCGAGATCCCGGCCTCGAACGCGACCGCCGCCGCGCTGCGCGACCCGCGCGCCTGCTGCAGCATTCGCCCCAGCACCAGCCCTCGGTGCCGCTCGTCATCGGTCAGCGGGTTCCGAACCATGTGGGCGATGATAATCCTGGTATTAGAATATCCGGTATGGTGGTGCTGAAGAGTGCGTCCGAGTTGGCGACGATGCGAGAGGCCGGCCGGGTGGTCGCCCAGACCCTGCAGGCCGTGAGCGAGGCCGCGCGGCCCGGGGCGACGCTGCTGGAGCTGGACGACCTGGCCCGCGAGATGCTGGCCGAGAAGGGCGCCAAGTCGTCGTTCCTGCACTACCACCCGTCGTTTGCCCCGATGCCGTATCCGGCCGTGCTGTGCCTGTCGGTCAACGACGCCATCGTCCACGGCATCCCGGACAAGCGCCGCCTGGAGCCCGGGGACCTGCTCTCCATCGACTTCGGCGCCCACATCGACGGCTACCACGGCGACTCCGCGGTCACGATCGGCATCGGCGAGATCGACGAGGCCGCCCAGCGCCTCTCCGACGCCTGCCGGCAGGCCCTCGACGCCGGTATCGCGGCCGCGGTGGCGGGCAACCACCTCGGCGACATCTCGCACGCGGTGCAGACTGTCTGCCGCGCCGCCCGCTACGGCATACCGACGGGGTACGGCGGTCACGGCGTCGGCACCGCCATGCACGAGGACCCGCACCTGCCCAACGAGGGCCGCCCCGGCCGTGGCCTGCCGCTGCGCCCGGGCCTGGTGCTGGCGATCGAGCCGATGGTCGTCGAGAGCGGATCGGACCGCCACCGCCTCCAGCGCGACGGCTGGACCGTCTCCACGGTGGACGGTTCCCGGGCCGCGCACTGGGAGCACACGATCGCGGTGACCGACGACGGCCCGGTCATCCTGACGGCGCTGTGAACTCCGCCCGCCGCGCGGCCACGAACTCCTCGACCGTCCTGGCCGGCTGCCCGGTCACCCGCTCGACATCGTCCGAGGCGCGGTCGTAGCGGTTCTCCCGGTGCAGCCGCGCCATCGTGGCGACATGCTGCTCGACAAGGGGCGGAAGGCCCTCGATGTGCCATTCTTCCAGCGGTACGTCGTGTGCCGTGACCTTCCGCCCGAGCGCCCGGGAATACGCCTCGGCCAGCCCCGCGAGGTCGAGCGTTTTCGGCCCCGTGAGCTCATAGATCTTTCCGACGTGCGGCCCCGGCTCTTTCAGCACGGTGGCCACGACCCGCGCGACGTCGTCCGCGGCGATCGGCGAGGTCCGCCCGGTGCCGAACGGCAGCTCCAGCACGGACCGCTCCCGGATCGACTTCGCGGCGAGCGTGGTGAAGAGCGGATTGTCGAGAAACGCGGTCGGCCGGATGTGCACGACGGGCAGCCCGGACCAGTCGAACACCCGCTCGGCCAGATAATGCAGCCGCTGCTGCTGCGATTCCCCGGTGCTGGTGGAAGTCATCTGCGAAACGGTCATCTGCGAAAGGCCCACGAGCGCGTCAAGCTTTTCGCGCTCCCGGGCCACGCTCGCGACAACGGCGGCCGCGAGAAGATGATCGGGGGAGACGGGCATCGCGAAGTACAGCACCCGGATCTGCCGAATCGCCTCGGCGACGCTCTCCGGCCAGGTCAGATCACCGACGACGACCTCAGCCCCGAGCGCCCGCAACCGATCGGCCCGCTCACCGTCCCGGTGCACCAACGCCCGCACCGGCACCCCGTCGGCCCGCAACAGCTCAACGATCCGCCGCCCGACCATCCCACCCGCGGCGCACACCAGCACACGTTCCATAGCCCACGCGCCCTACCCGGCACCGTCCTCGACAAACCCCGACCCGTGTCGGGTGCTGCGGCCCGCGCGGACCGCGGCGCGCTTCGGACTCGAGTGCCCAAGGCGACTCGAACGGGTGAAAAATCGAACCCCGAAGGACCCGGGCGTCACCCGGGCGCGCCGCTAGGAAGATTAGCCCCACGGCCCGGCCATCCCGGGCAACGCATGATGTGCACCAAAGATAAAAGCGGGAGCGGCCCTGGGGCGACTCCCGCTTGTTAGGTAGCACGAACACGAGTGTCCGTGCCTCTAGCGTAGCGTACGGACGTGCACCCCCAGCAAGCACACGTCGAGGCGATGGTCAAGGCGCGGCTTCTAGAGCTGTTCGACCGGCGCAGCCCATGGCACCGCAGCCTCTGGCAGGTCAGCACGCTCCTGGCCCTCGACGAGGTACTCGAGTATGCGGACGGTTACCGGAGCTCGAACGCCATATCGGACGAGGGGCTCGGCCACGTCACACGGTCCGCGCAAACGACCGTCAACCTTGATGAGGGTCTGGGGATGCCGAACATCCGCAAGATGATCTGCGATCTCCTCAAAGGACCCCACACTCGCAAGAACGGGACCGGGCTGGTCGTAACCGCGAATGCGGATTCACTGCGCGAGCTGGCGCGCAGATGCCGACCCGCATACCTCTCCCATTGGGCCGAGTTCGCCGGCCGTGGCGCCGTGACATCCGGCAACGTCGAGCTGATTTCAAGATCTGTTGCGGCATACCTTCTCGACTCCGGTTTTTCGGCCAACCACCTGCATGGATGGCTCCTGAAATCGATGGACCAGGATCCGGATGCCGGCCTCGCGGATGTCATCACGCAGGCACACACCATGAGCGAGAAGCCGCTTTCGGATTTCGTCGTAGTCGTACCGTTCGCCAAGCTGCCGCGTGACTGATCAGGTGGTGGCTGCGGCGGTGGGTAGCCAGGGATGGCCGGTGGCGAGTTCGGTGAGGGCGTTGATGATGTTGCGGCCGTGCGCGGCGGCGGTGGCGAGGTAGGAGCGGATCAGCGTGAATTGCTGGGCTCCGTCGAGGGTGCGTAAGCAGCCGGATACTTTCTGCCGGATTTTGACCATGCGGATCTGCCGCTCGGCGGTGTTGTTGTCGAACGGGGACCGCAGATCGGTCGCGAAGCGCAGGTAGTCGTCGATCCGGTCGCGCATCCGCCGGGCCAGGGCAGTCAGTTTCCGGCCGGTCTTGCAGGTCTCGTGCTGGTGGTCCTTGACCGCGACCAGGGCGGCCTGGCGGAACAAGCCGGTCTGCTCCGCGAGGAGCTCCGCGTCGATCCCGGTCCGGCCCGCAGCGCGGGCGGTGTCAGCGGCGGTCTTGAGTGCCAGCAGCGCGTCTGTCGCTTGTCCGGGCCACACCGCCTCGGGTGCCAGTTCGCCGGCGGCGGCAAGCTCGCGCAACAGATGCGCACAGCACAACTGGTGTCCACCCGGGGTGTAGGTGTCGTACGGGGCCCACGCGTCGTGCACGGCGATCCCGGTCATGCAACCCATGATCTGCCCGGCGTCGATCCCGGCCCGGCCACGCTTCGGATGGACCCATACCAGGGTGTATCTGCCGGTGGTAGCCACGTGCACCCAGTGCAGCCGCCCCGCGACCCGCAACCCGGACTCGTCGACATGGACCACGCTCGCGCTGCTGAGCGCGTCACGGACCTGATCGACAAACTCCGAATCAGCCAGGACGTCGCTGGCACGAGCGTGCGCGGCAGCGACCGCGCCGGCCGACATCGCCACCCCGAACAGATCCGCCATCGCCTGCGCGGTCCGCGCCTGCGCCCCGAACAACGCCTGCTGCAAATACACTGCGGCAGCCTGGGCCCGGGGCCCGTACTGCACCGGGGCATCGACCCCGTCCGGCGCCCGGCCCGCGGTGACCTGCCCGCACCCGCACCGGCGCGAGACAATCCGATGCTCGCTCACCCGCACCCCGATATCGGGCAGCTCGAACACCTGCCGCACCACCGTCGCGGCCAGCGGGGCACCACTCAGGTCATCACCGCACCGGCCGCAGCCGGCCGGTTCATGCGTGATGCGCTCGTGCGGGTCGGTGACCTGCCACAGCGTGCGGCCCTCATGGCCGGGCTGCCCGCCCGGGCGGCGACCCGACCGCTGCCGCAACGACCTCGGCACCGGCTTCCCCAGGCCGTCCGACGACGGCGGCTTCGACGAGTTCGACGAGTCCTGCCCGAGCCGGGCCCGCAGATCTGCGTTCTCCGCCCGCAACACCGCGTTCTCTTGCCGCAGCCCGCCGTTCTCACGCTCAAGCGCACCGATCCGAGCCTCCAACCGGGCAAGCCGCTCAAGCAGCTCCACGATGGACGGCGATCCGGACACCCGATCATGATCCAGCACAAACCACGCAGGTCAAGTCAACCCGCCGACCAACACCTGATCAGTCACGCTGCCGCAGGCCGTGCAAGAGGCGGCCAAGACCGACTTCCTGCCGTGGTCGGACCTGCGGGACCTTGCGGCGGGCGCGAATCAGCGAATGCCGTACCTGCGCACGGGGCCGGGAGCCCTGAGGTTCTGCGTCTCGGCGCGGGAGGCGTTCGCCGCGATTTCGGTCGTCGAGGACCGGGTCCGGCGAATGTCGGCCCGAATCGCGGTCGGGCTGCCGTCAGGAGCCATGGAACCAGCGAATGAGGTCCTGGTCGGCCGGGTCGGCGGGCCACTTCGGCGGAAGCCGTTCCAAAGTTGGCACAAGGAGGTTTTCGTACCGTCCATCCAGCGAAGCGGTCTGCTCTTCGTGACATCGCAGTCCGAGGTGGCCGACGCGATCGATGATGCCTTCGAACTCTTGGCCGGCGTGCAGACTTCTACCTCTTGGGCTTCCGTGGCGTCCGCATGGGCCGTTGTCGAAGGGCTCTTGAGCTCGCCCGACGAGTCGGGTGCCAGTGCCGCCGACAAAATGGCAGCGGTCGTGGCGTGCAGCTTTCCCCGCGCCGAAATGACCCAGCTGGCGGAGGTCGTCAGCCAGGACGACGGACCGGCTGGCGAGTCGCTGCGAAGCCGACCGACCGTTACCGACCGGCTGGACGTCCTCATGGCACTGATGAGCGACGGCGCCACTCTGCCCGTGGCCGGACCGGCCGATCTGGCGGCCGTCGGCCGCCTGAAGGCCATCGTGGCGGACAAGTCCGGCGTGCTGGAGCGGGTGCGCGGATACTGTTCCGATGCCTTCCGCCGCATGTACCAACAGCGCAACCTGGTCATGCACAAAGGAAGATCGGACTCGGTGGCCCTGCCTGCCACGCTGCGGACCGTTCCGGCGCTGGTAGCGGCCGGCGTGGACCGTCTGGTGCATGCCGGCTTTCAGGCCGCTGCGTCGACTCCGCAGGAAGTCGCGGCCCGGGCCTCGAATGAACTCGCTCTCGTCGGTCAGCCGGGCGGCAGGAAACTGTATCGGCTGCTCGACTGAATCACTGAGGGTGCAACGGAACTGGCCGGCCACCCCCTGCTCGGGGTGACCGGCCGTTGGGCTGGGTCCGGGTCAGTTGGCGGCGATGCCCAGTTCGCCCGGGCCGCCGCTGGAGTGCAGCTGCGTGCCCTCGGTGAAGGCGGCGTCGAAGCGCGACTGCAGCGCGTCCAGCTCCGAGAACTCGGCCTGGTGCGAGGACTCGCTGCCCTCGGCCGCGAACACGCGGTCGTCGACCTCGGTGTCGTGGGAGTAGTTCGTGAAGTCGGTCGACTCGTAGTGCACGGCGCCGGGGGCGTCGTACTCCACGTGGTGGCCCTGCGAGAAGTCGGTGGACTCCGCGGCGTGGTGGTCGGCCTCGTAGACGCCGAACTGGCTGTTGTAGTCGGCCTCCGAGCCCTGCGCCTGGTGCAGCTGGTCCAGGGCCTCGTGCTCCTGGCCCGCCTCGAAGTGGCCGAAGTCGAAGTCGCTCATGTGTATCTCCTGCGGGATGCGGGGTGCGGTGTTCGTTGACAAGAACGTTAGGACCGTGAGCAGCCAAACAAATCACCAAAACGTGCCACTGTACGGTTTGCGCCAGGTGGTGTAGCGGGACCTTAAGAACACTTGCGGGCCGCATCGATGAGGATGTACCTTCCCTGCACAACGCTTAACTTTGTTAACAGTTAGCGTCACGTCCGTACGTGCTCGTGGAGGGGTCCATGAAAAAGAGAACCCTGATCCCCCTCGCGCTGACCGCCGCCGCCACCCTCGGTGCGACGACCCTCGGCGTGATCAACGCGACGACCGCCAGTGCCGCGTTGACCAGCAACTGGTACGCCTCGGCGCCGTACCTGATGCCGTTCGACAACAGCCCGCCCGACGCCATCGAGGTCATGAACGCGACCGGGCAGAAGGCGTTCCAGCTGGCCTTCATCCTCGCGCCCAACGGCGGCGGCTGTACCCCGACCTGGGACGGCACCCGCCCGGTCTCCTCCGACACCGAGGCGGCCGCCCTGATCTCGCGCATCCGCGCCAACGGCGGCGACGTGAGCGTCTCGATCGGTGGTTACGGCGGCACCAAGCTCGGCCAGACGTGCGGCACCCCGGCCGCTACAGCCGCCGCGTACCAGCAGGTCGTCACCAAGTACGGGCTCAAGGCGATCGACTTCGACCTCGAGGAGCCGGAGTACGAGAACGCCGCAGCCGTGCACAACGAGCTCGGCGCCGCGCAGATCCTGCAGCAGAACAACCCCGGGCTGTACATCTCGGTGACCACCGCGGGTACTGCTGCGGGCACCGGCTGGTTCGGCACCGAGATGCTCAAGGACGCCAAGAGCCTGGGCTTCACGCCGAACAACTACTCGATCATGCCGTTCGACGGCGGGTTCAACGGGGCGTCGACGCAGACCAGCGCGCTCGAGGCGTTCCACGGCATCCTGATGAACACCTTCGGGTGGGACAGCGCCACGGCGTACGCGCACGAGGGCGTGTCCATGATGAACGGGCGCAGCGACGTCGGCGAGTACTTCCGCCAGGCCGACTTCCAGACCGTGCTGGACTACGCCACCTCGCACCACCTCGCGCGGTACACCTACTGGTCGGTGAACCGCGACCGGCAGTGCGCGGACCCGAACCAGTCGACCACGTCGGGCACCTGCAGCAGCGTGCCGCAGACGGCGTGGGAGTTCACGAAGTACACGGCCCGCTTCGCCGGCGCCACTCCGCCCACCACCAACCCGACCACCGGCTCGCCGACGCCGACGCCCTCGACGGGCACCTGCAGTGCGCCGGCCTGGTCGTCGTCGACCGCCTACACCGGCGGGGCGCTGGTGTCGTACAACGGGCACACGTACAAGGCCCAGTGGTGGACCCAGGGTGAGACGCCCGGCTCGGCGAGTGTCTGGGTCGACCAGGGCACCTGCGGCGGTGGCACCACGCAGCCGCCGACCTGCCCGCCGGCCTGGTCGTCCTCGACGGCCTACAACGGCGGGGCGACGGTCTCCTACGGCGGGCACAAGTGGACCGCCAAGTGGTGGACCCAGGGCGACATCCCCGGCAACAACGCGCAGAACGTCTGGACCGACAACGGCGCCTGCTGAGGCGCGCGCGGGGTGAATGAGGCCGCCGCCCGGCCGGGTCAGTCGGGCGGCGGCCTTCCTCATTTGTCGCGCCCTCCTCATGCGCCGCTGTTCGGCGCCGAATAGCAGTGCATGAAGGTCACCGTGGCACGGAAGCTCGCCGCGCTCATCCTGCTCGCCGCGCTCGGCATCGCCGGCACCGCCGTGGTGCTCGGGATGATCATGAGCGGGCTGGCGAGCCGGTTCACCGAGGTCGCCCAGCAGGACCACCCGTCGGTGCGGGCGGCCCTGGAGATGGAGGTCGCCAAGGCCTCCCAGGCCGACGACCTCGGCAGCTACGTGGCCAGCGGGGATCGGCAGTACCTGCAGCAGTGGAACGACGATCACGCCGAGTTCGCCAAGTGGCTCGCCGCCTATCGCGGGCTGGACGTCACGGCGCACGAGGTCGCCGTGCTCGACGACGTGACGAGCGCTGACACGCAGTACCAGAGCGAGGCCCAGAAGGTCGTGGCGCTGGCCGAGGCCGGCCGGACGGCCGAGGCGACCACGGCGTCCAACGACGTGCTCGGGCCGCTGGAGGACCGGATCGCCGCGGGCCTCGGCGAGTTGGAGAGCCTCAACGCCACGACGATCGCGGACGCGACCGCGGCCGGCGGGCGGCAGGTGACCCTCGGCCGGTGGATCGAGGTCGTGGTCCCGATCGTCGTCGTGGCCGTCGTGGCGGGGGTGGCCGCGGTCGTCGTCCGCGGGATCGTGCGGCCGTTGCGGGCCGCGGTGGCGGCGCTGGGGCAGGTGGCGGCGGGGGATCTCACCGGCACCGTCGCGGTGCGCGGCCACGACGAGCTGGCCGACATGAGCCGCGCCCTGAACGCGGCCACGGCGTCGATGCGCGAGACGGTCGACGCGCTGGGCTCGACCGCGAGATCCCTCACCGACACCGCCGGGGACCTCTCCCGCTCGGCCGGCGACACGGCCAGCAGCGCCGACGAGGCGAACCTGCAGGCGCAGACCACGGCGTCGGCGGCCGAGGAGGTCTCGGCCGGGGTGAGCACGGTGGCCGCGGCCTCGGAGCAGATGACCGCGGCGATCGGGGAGATCGCGCAGAACGCGAGCCGGGCCGCGCAGGTCGCCATGTCGGCGGTCGGCACGGCGGCGGAGACCTCGGGCACGGTGCAGCAGCTGGGCGTGGCCTCCGGCGAGATCGCCGAGGTCCTCAAGACCATCACGAGCATCGCGGCGCAGACCAACCTGCTGGCGCTCAACGCGACCATCGAGGCGGCCCGGGCGGGCGCGTCCGGCAAGGGCTTCGCGGTCGTCGCGGGGGAGGTCAAGGACCTGGCGCAGGAGACCGCCCGGGCGACCGAGGACATCGCCCGGCGCATCGAGTCGATCCGGACGCACTCCGGGGCCACGACGGAGGCGATCGCCCGGATCGCCGAGATCATCGACGAGATCAACGACTATCAGAACACGATCGCGTCCGCGGTCGAGGAGCAGACCGCGACCACCGAGGAGATCAACCGGTCGGTCTCGGAGGCGGCGGCCGGCACCCAGGTCATCGCGGCGAACGTCACGAACCTGGCGACCACCGCGCAGTCGGTCACCGAGGCGGCGAGCGCGTCCAGCCGGGCGGCCGAGAACCTGACCGCGATGGCGGGGCGGCTGCGAGTCCTGGTCGCGCGGTTCAACGTGTGACGACCCGGTGCGGCTCCGCTCTCAAAATTCACCGTACCAGATCGCTCCAAGTCGATCTCAAAATCCGAGCGCGCAGCGTAGTCGTCTAGTGGCCACCCCGGCAGCAGCGCGCCCGGGCGTACAGCTCCTGCATCCGCTCCCCGGCTTCCTCGGGTCGCCGCAGGGGCGTCCGGAACGGCAGCCGCACGTCCCGGGCCCGTCCCGCGAACTCCAGGCGTAGCACCACCCCGAAGCGGTCGAGCCGCACGGGCACGATCCGCCGCACGCCGTGCAGGTGATGCGGCGGCACCAGCCGGGCCAGTCGGTCGACCGCGTCGGGGTGCGCGTCGCAGAGGTGGCACAGCATGTCCGCCTCCAGGTGGGCGAGCGGGTCGGGCACGGCCGCGGCGAAGTCCTCGGGTGTGACGGTGATCTCGGCGTCGCGGCCGTACGCCGGATCCTGCAGCGTGGCCTCGGCCAGGTCGAGGGCCAGGCCGCCCGCGGGGTCGGACTCGAGCCAGCCGCCGAACGTGGCGCGGGCGCGAACGCGGGACCGCACGCTCGTCGGGGCGACGTCGGTGAGCTCCAGCACGACGGCCGTGTCGGGCTCCAGCGGTGTCGAATTCGGCGGCAGGTCGAGCCGGATGCGTCCGGCCTCGACCCGATGGGCGCCGACCAGGTCGCACCGGCGCCCGGGAACGTGCAGCGTGAGCGAAGCGGCGGCGGCCAGCAGGGAGCGCAGGCGCTCGGCCGGGGTGGGGAGCGTTGACATCCGACCTCCTAAGGTTAGGCTTACCTTATTCGAAAGGAGCACCGTGAACCAGTCACGCCCCAAGGTCCGCCGCTCCCGCGCGCTGGGCATCCCGCTGACCCTCAAGGACGTCAAGTACTTCGAGCGCCGCCCCTTCCCGCCCGGCCAGCACGGCCGCAGCCGCCCGAAGGTCAGCGACTACAAGGTCCGGCTGCTGGAGAAGCAGCGGCTGAAGGCGCAGTACAACATCCGCGAGAACCAGCTGCGGGCCGCCTTCGCCCGGGCCGTGCGCAAGCCCGGCAAGACCGGCGAGGAGCTCCTCATCGACCTTGAGCTGCGACTGGACGCCCTGGTCCTGCGGGCCGGCTTCGCGCGCACCATCTACCAGGCGCGCCAGGTCGTCACCCACCAGCACGTGAACGTCAACGGCCGGCGCGTCGACCGCCCGTCGTTGCGGGTCCGCCCCGGCGACGTCATCGAGGTCGCCGAGCGCAGCCGCACCAAGACCCCGTTCCAGATCGCCGCGGCGGGCGCCCACCGGGGCGAACGCACCGCGCCGTACCTGGAGACGGACCTGCCCGGCCTCAAGAGCCGCCTGATCCGCCTCCCGCTGCGCCAGGAGATCCCGGTCCTGTGCGACGAGCAGCTGGTTGTCGAGTTCTACAGCCGCTGACCAGCCGGCACGACAACGGCCGGCCACCCCGCGGGGTGACCGGCCGTCGGCGGTCCTGAACTAGTTGCCGGCGACGCCGAACTGGCCCTCGCCACCGTGGACCTGGGTGCCCTCGGCGAATGCCGAGTCGAAGCGCGACTGCAGGGCGTCGAGCTCACCGAACTCCGCCTGGTGCGCGTTCTCGCTGCCCTCGGCCACGAACACGTGGTCATCAACCGACGCGTCGTGCGAGTAGTTCGTGAAGTCGTCGGACTCGAAGTGCACAGCCGCCGGCTGGTCGTACTCGACGTGGTGCCCCTGCGAGAAATCCGTCGACTCCTGGGCGTGGTGATCGTTCTCGTACACCCCGAACTGGTTGTTGTAGTCGGCCTCCGAGCCGTGCGCCTGGTGCAGCTGGTCCAGACCCTGATGCTCCTGACCGGCCTCGTAGTGCCCGTAGTCCACGTCGTGACCAGTGTCACCAGCGTCGAAGTCGCTCATCGAATTCCCCATCCCCTTGGCAAGTCCCTGTTGACAACAACGCTACGACCCACCGCAGTCGCCCGAATCCCGGAAACGTGCCACCGTGCGGGTATGGCTGAGCTGAGTCTGCCCGTCACGGACGTCCGCGGTTCCTTTCTCGCCGCGATGGCGGAATTTCAGCGCGAGGGGCGGGGAGCGGCCGGCGATTCCAGCATGATCGGGCACGAGATTCGCCACTTCGGGCCGCGATGGGGGACCGCCGAGGGGTTCGCCGAATACGTGGAATGGCTGCTCCTGCAGCGGTTCGAGGAAACGCCGCGGCGCGAGGGGTTCGTGGCGTCCACGACGTTCTGGTGGGTCGACGGGGACGAGTACCTCGGACGGATCGTCGTGCGGCACCGGCTGACGCCCAACCTGCTCGAGGCCGGCGGGCACATCGGCTACGACGTGCGGCCCACGGCCCGCCGCCGCGGGCACGCCACCGCCATGCTGCGCGCGGTGCTGCCGGCTAGCCGCGCGGCTGCGGGGTCAGCAGGGGTGGGGCCGAGGGCGGGTTGAACGGGGGCGGGTTCTGCACGCCGGCGGCGCGCTCCAGCAGGTTGACCAGGCCGGCGCGGGTCGCGACCACGACCATCGTGTGGGTGCGGTCCAGGGTGCGCCAGCGGTTCTGCTCCGGGGCCCAGAACGTCTGCGTGCCCGTGCCCAGGCCCGCGCGGCCGGTCTGGACGGCGACCAGGCGGACCAGGCCGGGCGCGCTCACGTGGCGGAAGTACGTGCCCTCCAGCTGGGAGCCGGCGCCGACCGGGACCTCGGCGACGAGCAGGACGCGGCGGCCGACCGGGATGGTGTCGATGACCTCGCTGCCGACCATCGAGGCGGCGAACGCGGGCGCGGCGAGATAGGACACGCTGCGCGACAGGTTGATGTCGAAGGCCGTCTTGATGCGGCGGGCGAAGTCCTCCTCGAACAGGCGCACGACCACGCGCAGCTGGGCACCGGGGAGCTCGCGGCGGCACAGGTCGTGGCCGAGCAGCGCCGCCTCCAGGTTGGTGACGTCGGTGGTGGTGACGACGACCAGGCAGCGGGCGGTGGCCACCGAGGCGGCGCGCAGCGTGTCCGGGTTGGTGACGTCGCCGATGATGACCGGCAGCCCCAGGTCGCGGGCGACCTGCACGCCGCGGGCGCGCTCGGAGCGGTCCACGGCCACGACGTCGATACCCTGGTCGTTGAGCTCGCTGAGCACCCGGGTGCCGACGTTGCCCAGGCCGACGACCACGACGTGGCCGGAGACGGGCTCGGTCAGGCCGCCGGCGGCGATCGCCAGGCGGGCCTTGACGACGATGCCGACGACCGCGGCGGTGATGGCCGGGATGATCGCCACCCCGACGACGACCAGGATCAGGTCGACCGCCTGGGACGCGACGGTGGCCTTCTCGTCGGGGTTGGCGCCGCCGAGGGCCGTGAGCACCGCGAGGTACAGCGCCTTCCAGACCCCCACGTGCCGCACGGCGGCCACGGCGACCGTGCCCACGGCGAGCACCGCCGCCGCCGTGGCCAGCACCCGGCGCAGGCCGCCGCCGATCAGCAGGCGCGACAGGCGCAGCGGGCGGCGGCGGCGCCGGCGGCGGGGCACCACATCGCGGCGGCCGTAGACGCTGGCGAGCACCAGGTCGGCGCGGTCCTCGTCGGCGGGGAGGCTCTCGCCCAGTCCGGTGTCGGCCAGGCCGCAGCGGATGTCGCCGGGGTTGGCCAGCGACCGGTCGACGGCGATGAGCTGCTGGCCGTCGGAGAGGCGGATCGTCGGCGGGTTGCTGTCGCCCAGCGCGGCGGCCACGAACGCCGGTGCGGCGATCTCCGAGGCCGACAGGACGGCGCAGTTGGAGAGGCGCTCGACGACGCCGGCGCCGAGGACGGTGTTGAACATGCGCAGCACGACGCGGATGTTCGCGTCGACCTCGCGGGCGATGAGGGCGGCGTCGACGTTGGCGACGTCGTCGGTGTCGACGAAGGCGATCGCGTCGCAGTCGGTGAGGTCCGCGGTCTCGAACACGGCCCTGGTCAGCTTGCGGGCCGCGATGACGACCGGGCGGTTGCGCGGGTCGTCCTCGGCGCGGATCTCGGCGATCTCGGGTGCCTGGCCGGTGGTGAGGTCGGGCACGATGACCGTTACCTGGGCGGAGTACGTGTTGATCAGCTCGCCGACCAACCGGCGGGCGAGCGCGTTGTCACCCCAGACGACAAACTTACGCACGCCGCCGATCGTATCGACGTCGCGCTAACCGCAGTGCTTCGCGAAACCCTCCAGGAGATTGATGTCGTACAGCAGGATCGCGTACTTGCCGACGTCGTGCCGCTCGAGCGGGGCACCCCACATGTGTTCGGCCTGCTCGGGGGTGCCGTAGAACGGGCGGTCCAGCTCGAAGACCACGAAGCGGGCGTCGTGCGCGGCCGCGTCGTACATCGTGTTCTTCGACTGCCAGCAGAACGGGATCAGCCGGTCTCCGCCGCCGACCACCGGGGCGACGGTGACCTTCCGCTCGGTGGTGACGGTGATGTTGTTCGACGCCCAGTAGGCGCCCAGCCCGTATTCGAGGTTGCGTTCGCGCAGGTAGTCCGCGGCCTCCTGCGCCTCCGAGGGCTCGGCGCGCGGCGGGGAGTACACCACGACGGTGATCAGGAAGAGGGCCAGGACGGCGGCGAGGGCCCCGCGGCCGATCCGCACCGGACGCCGTGAACCGTCCGAGGCCAGCCAGGGCCCCGCGAACCGCGCGGCCAGGACGGCGGCCATCGGCAGGACCGGGGCGATCTCGCGAGCCGCCATGAGATCGACGGATATCGTGGAGACGACCTCCGCGCCGAGGTTGCAGGCGATCGCGGCGATCAGCACGGTGTTGAGCCGCTCGGCGGTGCCGCGGACCGCCCGGAGCAGCGTGACGGCGAAGGCGGCCAGTGCCACCAGGAACCCGATCAGGTGCAGCGCCGAGAGGAAGACCTCCAGGGCGGCCGGGTGCCAGCCGGGGCGGTGGGTGCCGAAGACGACCCCGAGCATGCGGGCGGTCATCCAGGCCCGGTGCGGCCAGTCCGACAGCGGCGCGAGCTCGATCGGCGGGTGCGGCGACTGGAATGCCCCGAGCGTGTCGAGCAGGTGGCGGAACCCGCGCGAGACGAGGACCGACACGACGGCCGCGGCGACCAGGTACAGCTCGTAGAGCCGCTCGGCCCCGCGGGAGCGCAGGGCGCGGTAGGCGCAGACGACCGCCAGCGGCGCCGCGGCGACGAACGTGACGAGCGGGTCGCCCATCGCGCCCCAGCCCAGCAGCAGCGCGATCAGCACGGGCGCCCAGACGCGGTGCCGGACCCGGTCCAGCACGAGCCAGGCCAGCAGCAGCGGCACCGCCGAGCCGGTGTGGTTGGGCGAGGAGAGCAGCGTCTGGTAGCCGGTGCCGGGGACCGGCAGCAGCAGGATCGCGACCGCGACCCCGGCCCGCAGCCAGGCGGCGAGGCCGGTGGCGGCGCCCTTGGCCACGTACGCGGCCAGCAGCACGATCATCGTGTAGGTGATGGCGGCCGTCACGTGGACCTGGTCGGCGGTGAGGCCCGTGAACCACTGCACGATGCCGTACTGCACCAGCTCCGTCGGGTAGAAGGACACGTCGGACAGTGCCCAGCCCGTGAGCAGCGGGTTGCCGTGGAACATGTCCCAGGCCTGCAGGGCGTTGCTCGCACCGTCGCCGTTGATCGGGAAGGAGCGGGCCATGCGCAGGTACGCCAGGAACAGCCCGGCAGCCGCCACGATGGTCCCGATGCCGATCATCACCCGAAGCCGCACCTGCTGGAGACTAGCTCAGGTGTACTCGTCAGCCAGCTCCCGGTAGGCGGCCAGCACCAGCTCGGTGCGCGAGACCAGGTCCGGCTCGGGCCGCGAGCGCAGGGAGCCCAGCAGCGCCTCCGCCGCCGTGACCCGCATCCGGGCCCGGTTCTGGGCGGCGCGCTGCTCGAGGAAGTCCTGGCAGAGCCCGGCGAGCCGGCGCAGCTGGCCGGCCCGGCGGCGTACCTCCGCATCCACCGCGGTCAGGCGCTCCGCGATCTCGGCCTGCCGGTCGGTGACCACGCTGAAGAGGCTGCCGGCGCCGATCGGGTCGCCGACCGAGGCGCGCAGGTCCCGGTCGGCCGTGCGCAGCTCGCCCCGCTCGGCCAGGGCCTGGGCCAGGTCCCACAGGGCCCGCTCCAGCGTCGGCGTCGGGTCCTCGGGCTCGGCCAGCCGCTCCAGCGCCGGCCAGGTCAGCCGGATGCGGTCCGCGTTCGCGGCGGCCGCCTCGAACTCGGTGCGGTCGCGGGGGTCGGTGAGGTACTGCCGCAGCGCCTGGCCCCGCCGGGTCGGCGTGCGCACCAGGACGTAGCCGGCCTGCAGGAACAACGTCGCCGCGCCCATCGCCAGGAACGGGCGCGCCGAGGTGGGCGGGTCCAGCCAGTCGATGGCGATCGCCACCGCGGCGGCCGCGGTGAGGCCGGTGGCGTAGAGCCCGTGGACCCACTTGTCGACGGGCCAGAACGGACCGGATGTCGTACCGCGGGAGCCCGGCCCGGTGCCCGTCTCGTCCCGGACCGCGGCGAGGCTGCGCTGCACCGCGGTCCCACCCCGGCGCAGGATGCCGACGCGGAACCCGCGCAGGTACTCGATCACCGGGCGCGCCCGAGCCGGACCCGGGCCACCACGCCGGCCGCCACGATCGCGGCGAGGGCCCCGAGCACGCCCCACAGCACGCCGCCGAGCACCGCCGCGGCCGACATCGCCGGCACCGACAGCGGGCCGATCCATCCGAGGTGGTGCGCCGGCGCGGCGGCCAGCGTCACCAGGGCGCCGGCGGCGAGGCCGAGCAGCGGGGCGTACGGCTGCGGAACCAGGGCCGCCAGCACCACCGCCAGCAGCACGCCCAGCAGCGGCCCCAGCCACGGCAGGACGGTCAGCAGGCCGATCGCGACCGCCGCGGCCTGCGGATGACCGACCCCGCACGCGGACAGGACCGGCCAGGCGACCGCCGCCGCCAGCGCTCCCCACACGCAGCGCCGGGTGGCGGCGGTCGCGGTCCCGGTGACGCGCCCCGGGCGGCCGCCGGCGCGCAGGATCACCACCGGCTCGGGGGCCGCGTCGATCGCCCGCACCAGCGCGTCGGTCTTGCCGGCCCGTCGGTGCCGGCTCACAGCAGCCGCAGTTCCCGCGCGCGCTCGACGGCCTCGCGCCGGCGGCCGGCGTGCAGCTTGCGGTAGATGTTCTTGACGTGGGTCTTCACCGTGTTGACCGACACGTAGAGCGTGGAGGCGATCTCCAGGTTCGACATGGTGCCCTGCAGGTAGCGCAGCACGGTCAGCTCCCGCTCGGTCAGCGGCTCGACCAGGCTGCCGTCCCCGCCGGCGCGCGCCCCGCCGGCCAGCGGCGACGAGCCGGCCGCGAGCTCCGCGGCGAGCGGGTGGTACACGGGCAGCAGCGGCGCGAAGTTCGCCAGCAGGTCGCGGACCGGATGCCCGCCGACCAGGAACGGCCGCCGGAAGCTCTCCTCCTCGGCGATGTCCAGCGCCACCTCCAGCCCGCGCAGCACCCGGTTGCGGTCGCCGAGCGCGCGCCCGGCGAGGCTGGTGAGGATGGCCGCCTGCACGGTCCAGGCCAGCGAGGTCTCCGCCGACGGGGTGGCGTACTGCGCCGCGGTCGCCGCCGCGGCCGCCGCCTTGCCCTCGATGAGCGCGGCCGAGGCGTCCACGCACGCGGCCCAGCCGGGGAAGACCTCCGCGTCGCCGCCGGTGGCCACGAGCCGCCGGGCCGCACCGAGGTCGCCGCCGCCGATGCGCAGCTCCGCCTCGGTCAGCGCGAGCGCCCGCTCGACCGCCTGGGTCAGCGGCGCCCCGCCGAGCTCCCGGCGGGCCGTGTGCAGCACCTCCAGGGCGGCCGCGAGCCGCCCGGAGCCGTGGCGCAGCCGGGCGCGCACCGTCGCGATGGAGACCAGCAGGTCGGGGTCGCCGGCGGCGAGGTCGAGCGACTCGTCCAGCAGCCGGTCGGCCTCCGCGATCCGGTCCCACTCGCCGTAGACGGACGCGAGTGCCATCCGGACCCAGCCCAGGTCGGTGGCGTCGGTGATGCCGAAGCGGTCGGCGGTCACCAGGGCCTGGCGGCCGAGCCGGGCGCTGGCGCGCAGCCGGCCGCGCAGCGACTCGAGCACCGCCAGGTGGCTGGCCGCGCAGACCTGGGCCTGGGCCAGGCCGGCCCGCTGGGCGAGCACCAGAGCGCCGTGCAGCGGTGCGCCGGCCGCGCCGAGTTCGCCGAGGCGGAGGCGGGCCTCGCCCTCGTCGAGGAGGGTCAGCGCCCGGGTTTCATCGCTATTTGCCGACATTTGGTTGTTTGCTGATACTTCGGATGCCTCGGCGAGCATCCGGCGGGCGTCGCCGGCCAGCCACGCCTCGGCCGCCAGGAGCGCGCGGAACATCGGCGTCGTGCGGTCGCCGCCGTAGCGGCGCAGGTAGTCCCGGGCGCCTTCCAGGTCGCCGACGCGCAGCCGCTCGGCCGCGAATGCCAGCGGCAGCCGGGCGTCCGTGGACTCCTCGGCCGCGGGGGCGTGCGGGGCGGCCTCGTGCGGGCGGTCGTAGCGCACCCCGGCCAGGATGTCGGGCCAGGAGCGCTCCAGCGTCTCGACCGCGCTCGCCCAGTCCTCGGCCAGCAGCGCGTGGCGCATCGCCTCGGCCGGCAGCCCGTACGTGTTGTGCCACGCGGCCGCCCGCCGGTGCAGCTCGGCGATCCGCTCGGGGCTGCGCCGCAGCAGCTCGGCGTGCAGGGTGCGGGCGAAGAGCGGGTGGAAGCGGTACCAGCCGCCGGGGCCGGCGTTGCGCGTCAGGAACGCGTTGGAGCCCTTGAGCTCGGCCAGCACCCGGGCGCCGTCGTCGCGGCCGGTGATCGCCTCGACCAGCCCGGCGTTGAGCCGCGGGGCGATCGCGGTGTCCAGCAGCAGCCTGCGCGTCTCGGCCGGCAGCGGGTCGATGACCTCGCCGGTGAGGAAGTCGGCGACCGCGGTGCTGAAGGCGCCGCCGTCGTCGAGGACCCGCTCCGGCTCCGGGTGCCCGCGCATCGCCATCGCGGCGAGGCGCACCCCGGCGGGCCAGCCCTCGGTGATCGAGTGCAGCGCGTACAGCGTCGCGCTCGGCAGCACTACGTCGTGGGCCGCGAGCAGCTGGGCCGTTTCGGCGATCGTCAGCGACAGGTCGTTCGTGCGCATCTCGGTCAGCGAGCCGTTGACGCGCCAGCGGTACAGCGGCAGCGAGGGATCGCGGCGGCACGACAGCACCAGCCGCAGCCGGCCCATCCCGTGCCGGACCAGCGACTCGAGCTCCGCGAGCGCGTCGGCGTCGCTGATCTCGCGCACGTCGTCGACGACCACCACGTGCGGCTGCCGCAGCGACTCCACCGCGCGCAGCAGGTCGTCGCCCTTCTCGGCGTCCTGGTAGCCGTCCCCGGGCCGCTCGGGCGCCGGCAGCGCGCCCAGCAGCTGGCCGGGCACGTCCGCGCCGCGCTCGGCGTGCGAGGTCACCCAGCGCACCACCGGCACGTCGGCGCCGTCCCCCACGCGCACCGTGCGCGCCCACGCGACCAGCGCCGCGGTCTTGCCCCACCCGGCCGGCGCCGTCACCAGCGTCAGCGGCGAGCGCACCGCGGCGTCCAACTGGGCGACCACCCGCTCGCGCACCACGTAGCCCGGCGGAAGGTCCGGCACCGCCAGCGACGGCGGCGCGTAACCTCGGCGATCCTGCTGTACCAACGCTTGTGACACCCTGCCCCCCGAAATCGCTTTCCCGGCCGTGCTTTTCATCCGGGTCAAACGTCACGAGCAAAGCACCGCCGTACGCTGCGGCGCCTCACCCGGCCGGGGTGGTCCGCCAGTCCTGCACACGGCGATTTCCCTTACGTACCAACGGTTCCATCGACACCATTGCACCGCCGCGCGGGCCGCCGAAGGCTCACCCGGAAAGGATGACGCGCGCTCACCACGCTCGTCGGCAGCCTTCGCGCTGTCGCCCGTCGCGAGTACGGGCCGGGGAGGGGGATGAGCCAGCATGAGCGCGGTTGTCGGCGAAGTGGAGCTGCGGGCCGAGAACGGCTTCGAGCTGAGCCTGCGGGGCTATCATCGCGCCCAGGTCGACCGGTACCTGGCCACCTTGCAGATGCGCCTCACGACGGCGGAGACGGAGCTCGCCGCGGCTCGATACCGCGAGCAGCAGCTCACCGGCCGCGTCGAGCGGCTCGGCGCCGAGCTCAAGAACTGCACCTGCGCGGAGCAGACGTCGAAGGCGGTCGGTGGGCGTATCCAGCGGATCATCGACCTCGCCGAGGAGGAGGCCGGCGCGCTGCGCGCCCAGGCCCAGCAGGACCTCGAGGAGTCCCGCGCGGCCGGCGAGGCGCTGCTGGCCGACGCCCGCCAGCACGCCGAGGAGGCGATGCGCGAGTTCCAGGCCTCCCTGGCCCAGCGCCGCGCCGAGGAGGCCCGCACCGAGGCCAACCGGCGGGCCCAGTGGGACGCCCGCCGCCAGCGCCAGCGCGAGGCGGCCGAGAACCTGCTGGCGACGACGCGCTCGGTCGGCAACGACAGCGTGCAGGTGACCCGGCGGCTCCTCGACGCGCTCATCGCCGAGCACACCAAGCTTCTGGCCGAGGTGGAGACGGCCGAGAAGGAGATGGCCAACCTGTCGTCCGCGTGATGGCCGCCGGACAGGTTGATCACCCGATCCGGGTGACGACGCCTCACTCCGGTCCGCGACAGGATTGTTCACGTGACAAGGCTTTGCTGAGAAACGACGGACGGCACTGCCGGCGGTGACTGCTGCACCGTCCACAGTGGCCGTCCGGTCCCGCCAGCCGCGGGCGTCGCGTCGTCGGTGGTCCCCGGCGCGACGGACCCAGCTGGGTCGCCCGGTGAAAGTCGTTGAGCAGGGGGTACTCAACGGCCCAGGAGCCAGCGGTGAGTATGGCCCGCGTCCTGAGCACCGGCCGGCCTTCAGCGAGGGCGGCGGGAGCCGATGGGTGGGCGGCTGATCCGGAGGAGGCCGCCCACCCATCGCAGGTCGTTTCCCGGACCAGGCAAGGACGGCGCGCTCCCAGGCCCGCGCCGTCCTTCTTACTTTCTCTGCCATGGCCGTGGGGCGCTGCGGCCATCTCCTCGCGCCGCACTCCCACGACGCGGCGGACACAGGGTCGACCCGGCGATCGGAGAGGGCTCCCGCGAGGGCATCCGCGCGCTGTGGGTTTCGCTTGCTCGCGCTGGGCGGCACCGCTGCGCTGCAGGCCGGGGTCGTGCTCTGGTCCGGCTCGCGGTGGCCCTGCACGGTCGCGATCCTGTTCGTGCCTCAAGGACGCGGCACCGGTCTCGCGTAAAGCGCGGCGAGGGGCTGGCGGGTATCGCCGGCTGATGGGACGCCGTCGACCCCAGCTGGCCACGGCGGAGCAGGCCTGGCCGCGACCCCGGGCGTGGTGCGCGTCGCGGCGCTGCGGATGCGCTGGATCGGCCACCGGGCTGCACGCCGAGGCCGACCTGGGTGATGGCCCCGGGCCTGACCTTGGCGAGAGGGGCCCACGGGATCGCGCCGAGCACCGCCTGCTTCACGCAACACCCCGCGGCTCCCCGTCCGGCCGCGCGTTCCGGCTTTGCCGCCGCTGTGACGGCACCGGCCGCCGGCTGCGCGCCTGACGGCCGCGACGGTGCATCCGGACCCGGAGACGGCCCGCGCCCACGCGTCGCTGGATATCACCACCGCGACCCGTCCGTCCCTCTCAGCCCGCCTCCCACCCGGACCCTGCGCATTCAAGCGAAAAAGTCCGGCGCCGAAGGGCGCCGGACTTTTCCGGTCGAGCGGGTTGGACGGGTGTGTTCAGGCGCCGGGGCCCGACGTCGGGGTGACCGTGTGATGAGGGTCCCCCGGCGGAGGCGGAGGGGGCTGGTCGGCGGCGTGGGCCGGCGGGTGCGGCTGGTTCATCGGGAAGGCGGGCTCGCGGGACGGCTGGTGGTCGCGTTGGTCCGCGCGGTGCGCGCCTCCCGCCGGTGCCGGCGGGTGCGGCTCCAGCTGGGCCGAGGGCCAGTGGA
The DNA here is from genome assembly GCF_050942935.1 of Dactylosporangium sp. CA-233914. Classification (NCBI taxonomy): domain Bacteria; kingdom Bacillati; phylum Actinomycetota; class Actinomycetes; order Micromonosporales; family Micromonosporaceae; genus Dactylosporangium; species Dactylosporangium sp. CA-233914. The sequence goes on from NZ_CP192030.1 coordinate 1,181,302, forward strand.
CCGTCAGCGCGAACAGGATGATCACGTCCAGGGTGATCATCAGCAGCGACCAGATCGGAAACGCGCCCAGCGAGCCGATCTGCGCCAGCGCGTGCAGGGCCACGATCACGATCGCGGCGATGCGGGCCGTGCGGTTGCGGCTGAGCAGGCCGATGCCGGCGAGCGCGAGCAGGGCGCCGAAGACGATCATCACGATGCCGAGGCCCGTCAGGTTCACCACGACCAGGCTGTCGCCGTCGATGAAGGCTATCTGGTGCCGCAGGAGCGCGACGAACCCTTCGAGGATGTTGAGTGCCCCGAGCACGGCCAGCAGCACACCGGCGAAGGTGATCCAGCCGGACCAGGCGCGGGAGGTGTGAGTGTCGGCCATGACGTCTGACTTCCTTTCAGCGAACGGCGGCAGACCAGAAAATGGCAGACCCGGGATGGCCGCGGCGGACAAGAGAGGAGGCGCCGCGGCCGGATCCGGCGATGCTCCGTGTGGCGCCCTCCCTTCCTCGCGTATAGCGGTTTCCGGTGCTTTTGCAAGTGATCGTTCGGCCGGGACGGGCGACGGGGCATCACCCGGTGCGTGTGAACACCTCCGGGCGTACACCACCGGCGGCCCCTCACCCGGGGCGGGTGAGGACCAGTCACCCCCGGCCGTCCGCACAATGCGCTCGTGGAGATGGCCTGGATCCCCGGTGGCACCTTCGCCATGGGTGCGGAGGGCTTCTATCCGGAAGAGGGGCCCGTTCGCAAGGTTGCCGTCGATGGCTTCTGGATCGACTCGCACCCGGTGACGAACGCGGAGTACGCCCTGTTCGTGCAGGAGACCGGCTACGAGACGCTGGCCGAGCGGGCCGGGGACCAGGGGCCGCCGGGCTCGATGGTGTTCGTGCAGCCGCCGGGGCCGGTGCCCCTGCGGGACTGGCGCGTGTGGTGGGAGCTGCGGCCGGGCGCGTCCTGGCGGCACCCGTTCGGGCCGGACTCCGACATCCGCAAGCGTTCGGCGCACCCGGTGGTGCACGTCGCGTACGAGGACGCCATGGCGTACGCGAGCTGGGCCGGCAAGGACCTGCCCACCGAGGCCGAGTGGGAGTTCGCCGCGCGGGGCGGCCTGGACGGGACGGCGTACCCGTGGGGCGACGACCCGGAGCCCGGGCGGGCCAACATCTGGCACGGGATCTTCCCGTGGCTGGACCGCAGCGAGGACGGCCACGGCACCAGCCCGGTCGGCGCGTTCGCCGCCAACGCCTACGGCCTGTTCGACGTCGTGGGCAACGTGTGGGAGTGGACGTCGGACTACTATCGCTCGGGCAGCGCGCGCTTCGGCGAGGTCGAGGGTGAGATGCCCGAGAACCCGCGCGTCGACGAGCCGGCCGGGGCTACGGTGTTCGCCAGCCGGGTGGTGAAGGGTGGCTCCTACCTCTGCTCGACCGGGTACGACCACCGCTTCCGGCCCGCGGCCCGCCAGCCCGAGGCGGTCGAGAACGGCAGCTGTCACGTCGGCTTCCGGTGCGTCCGGCGACCCGCCGCGAACAGCGCCCTCGAGACGGGGTGATGACGCACCGTCATTGTTCACCCCCTACGGGTGAGGCGACATCACCTTTTGTCGCCTCACAATCCCGTGGTCATCCGCCGTGCTGCGGTGGGTGGGAGGGGGCGAAAAACGTTGGGGCAGAAAACGCTCGTTGACACCATCACCCGTCCCGCACTGCACTTCGCAGTGCCCGAGCCGCCCCGCTATCACGTGCCGCGAACGCGTCTGCTCGACGCGCTGGATCGCGCTGTGGCGGGGCCTTTGACATTGATTTCCGCTCCGGCGGGGTGGGGCAAGACCACCCTGCTGGCCGAGTGGGTGGCGGCCGGGCGGGTGTCCTGGCCGCTGGCGTGGTTGACCGTTGAGGCGCACCACGGCCCACGCTTTTGGGAGCACGTGCTCGACGCGGTCACCCAGGCGACCGGGGAGCTGCCGGCCGGCGAGGGCACCGAGCCGGGCCTGGGGGGCGCCGGCGTGGACGGGGCGGGTGAGGCGCTGGAGCAGCTCATCTCGCTGCTGCGCCGGGCCGGGCCGCCGGTCGTGCTCATCCTGGACGACCTGCAGGAGCTGTCGGTTCCCCGCGTGTGGGGCGAACTCGAGACGTTGCTTTCCCAGGCGGGTGAACGCCTGCGTCTCGTCGTCGCCTGCCGCACGGATCCGGCGCTCACGCTGTACCGCTTCCGGATCCGCGGCGCCCTGAGCGAGCTGCGCACCGGGCCGCTGGGCTTCACCCTCGACGAGACCGCGCAGATGCTGGCCGCCCACGGGGTGCGGCTGGCCGAGTCGGCGCTGGTCGAGCTGCACGCGGTGATGAAGGGGTGGGCCGCGGGCCTGCGCCTGGCCGCGCTCGCGGTGCAGGGGCATCCCGAGCCGGACAGCCTGGTGCCGCGGTTCGCCCTGCAGGACCGGGCGCTGGGGGAGTACCTCGTGGGAGAGGTCTTCGACACGCTGCCGGAGGACGTCCGCGAGGTCGTGTTGTGCACGTCGGTCCTCGACCAGGTCAGCGCCGAGCTCGTGGAGGCGCTCACCGGCCGGGTGGACGGCTCGCGCATCCTCGCCCAGCTCGAGCACTCGAACCTCTTCGTGGTGCAGGGCAGCGGCAACGCGGGGATGTACCGCTGCCACCCGCTCTTCGGCCTGATGCTCTACGACGAGCTGCGCCACCGCCGGCCCGAGCAGGTACGCCAGCTGCACCGGCGCGCCGCGGACTGGTTCGCCGGGCACGACCAGCCGGCCGACGCGCTGCGCCACGCCCTGGCCGCGCGCAACTGGTCCCAGGCCTCGGACCTGCTCGCCGCGAGCTGGCAGGAGCTGGTGCCGGGCGCCCGGCTGCGCACCATCAAGGAGCTGGTGCCGCCGCCCCCGCAGGAGGTGCGCAACGATCCGAAGCTGGCGCTGGCCTTCGCGGCCGAGCGGCTCGACGCGAGCGACCCGCAGGGCACGGAGACGTTCCTGCACCTGGTCGACCGGTCCCAGCAGGCGCTCGTCGACTCGGCGCGGGCGGCCCTACGCCCAATCGTGGACAGCTTTCGGATGGCTGAGGCTCATCAGAGCCAGAAGCCGGAGCTGGTACTCGCGACGGCGCCGCTGCTCCTGCGCGACGACATCGGCCTGGACGACCAGGACACCGCGCGCATGCGGGCCCTCGCGCTCGTCGCGGTCGGCGGTGCCCGGCTGATCCAGGGCGACCTCGTCGCGGCCGAGCACGCGCTGCAGGAGTCGCTGAACCTGGCCCGCCGCTGCGGCGGGGTGCAGAGCCAACTGGCCGCCCTGCGCCAGCTCGCGCAGCTCAACGCGGCCCGGGGGCGGCTCACCGCGGCGATGCGCTACGGCAAGGAGACGCTCGCCCTCGCCGATCGCGAGGGCCGCACCCAGGGCATCGACGTGGTGTGGGCCCAGCTCACCGTCGCCGAGGTCTGCTACCTGCAGGCCCGCGTCCGGGCGTCCGAGCACTACCTGGACCGCGCGCTGGACGGCGGTGGCCTGGCCGATCCGGCCATGGTGGCCGTGGCGACGATGACCCGCGCGTACATCCGCGCCGCGGCCGGCGACGCCCGGGCGGCCTGCACGGAACTGGCGGCGATCCGCCGGCAGCTCGCCGACTGGCGGTACACCGCGAGGACGCAGCACTGCGTGACGCTGGCCGAGGCCGAGCTCCGGCTCGCCGCGGGCGACGTCGAGGCGGCCAAGCGGCTGCTTGGCGTGGAGCCGGTCGAGCTGCTGGCCCCCTGGCTCGGCGTGGTCCGGGCCAAGGCCCACCTGGCCGAGCGTCGCCCGGCCGCGGCGCTGGGCGCGGTCCAGCCGTACCTGGAGCCGACCGTCGGCTCCCTGGTATGGACGGTCGACGCGAACCTGACCAGTGCCCGGGCCCTGCGCGCGCTCGGCGACCGCTCCAAGGCCGGCCGCGCGCTGGAGCAGGCCCTGCGCTTCGCCGACGACGAGACGATCCGCTGGCCGTTCGTGGCCGGTGGTCAGCCGGTGCGGGAGCTGCTCATGACGTACCTGCCGGCGGGCAGCGGCTACCGCGGCCTGGCCGAGGACATCGCGCAGGAGCTCACCGGCTTCGGCCGCCCGCCGGCCGAGGCGGGCGAGCTCGCCGAGCCGCTGACCGAGCGGGAGCTGGCGGTGCTGCGCTACCTGCAGGGCACCCTGTCGGCGGGGGAGATCGCCTCGATGCTCTACGTCTCGGTCAACACCGTGAAGACCCACATGAAGAACATCTACCGCAAGCTCGGCGTCGGCCGGCGGCGGGAGGTGATCGAGCGGGCGCGGGAGCTCAACCTCCTGTAGCCGCCCTTCCACACGTGTCGGGCAGGGCCAGGTCCACGCGGACCTGGCCCTGCCCGACACGTGTGTCTGGAGACGTCTGTTCGCCGACCTAGTCTCAGTGCGGCGGCCTCGGTCACGGCGACAAGCCGGCAGGTTGATGACGCGACACAGCAGCTCCACGGTGGGCGGCGCTGTTGCACGGGCGGCACATTCCCGCGGACGCAACAGCCCAGCGGCGAGCCTGGATGCCGTGCCCGGTCTGTCCGGCGCCGGTGAGCGACCCGGTGCGGGACAACCAAAAAATCCGGACAGCTGACCGCTGTCCGGATTTCTTGGATTCTTCGCACTTATCGCGTCGTGCTCACCGTCGCGGAAGTGAGGATCGTGCTGGCGGGAATCAGCGGATCACGTACGGCCGGGCGCCGATCGCGGCCAGCTCCGCCGCCTCGCCCGGGTCGACCGTGGCGGCCGCGATCGCCGCCTCGCCGGCCAGGACGAGCGGGAGCGGGTCGATGAGCGGGTCCAGCGACTCCAGGGAGGCGCGCTGGACCGGCACCCGTGAATCCTCCACCGGCACCGCCGCGTGGCCGACGGCCCGCACCCACACCCCCGGCATGTCCGCGACCAGTTCGGCCTCCACCGTCTCCTCGACCAGCGCCGCGTTGACCGGGGCGCCCACCGAGGCCATGACGATCACGGTGTCCTGCTGGGGGGTCACCTTGACGACGGCGGGAGCCGGCGGGCGTCCGGCCTTGTGGCGGCCCCGGTAGGTCTCCGAGCGGCTGTTGCGGCGCAAGCTCAGCTTCGCGGCAGGGGTCTGCGGCGCGGCGACGACGCTGCCGCGGGGCGCCGAGAGGATGAACAGGATGATCACGTCGAGCGTGACCATCAGCAGAGACCAGGCCGGATAGGCCCGGAGCATGGCCAGCTGCGAGATTGCGTGCAGCGCCACGACGCTCACCGCCCCCAGCCGGGCGCGCGGGCGGTCGGCGCGTATTGCCAGGCCGGTGACCGCGAGCAGCACGCCCAGCGTCACCGTGGCCGCGGCCCAGGTGCCGGCGCTGGTGTACGCAACGTTGTTGCGGTCGAACCCGACCTTGCTGCCGGCGAATGCCACCAGCAGCCCCTGCGAGACGTTCAGCGTGCCCACCAGTGTGAGCATCGTCGTGCTGAACATCCGAAATTCCTTGACCCGCATCCGCCCGTCTTCTCCTCAACATAGCTGCGGCGACTCGAATTACCGCCGGGGAGAAGAACGCGTGAAGCCGTGCCGGCCTCCGGTCGAAAACCGAAGACCGGCACGGCCTATATCCCCCGTTACTTGTTCCCCCCGGAACAGGCCCGACCCGTGGCGCCCGGTCCCGCCGCCCGCGGAACCGGACCCCGGCGCCGACCCCTCCACGCCGGTGTGCGGAAGGCCCACCGGACGTCGGCGACGTGTCGTGCCTGCAGACATCATTCGAGTGGTCCGGGTGAATGGGGATCACCCTCGATGGGTGAAGCACGGTGGGCCCGCCGGTCACACCGGCTCGGCCCCGAGCAGGCACGCGTCGTCGTCGGGGTTGCCGCGGCGGGCGCAGTCCAGCGCCGTGCGCAGCCGCTCGCCCGGGGCCGAGGCGCGCACGGCCGAGCGCACGTCGTCGGCGAGGCCCTGCACGCCCTGGTCGATCGCGCGGTCGCGGCGCTCGACGACGCCGTCGGTGTACATCAGCAGCAGGTCGCCGGCGTCGACCGTCACGTGCGCGGTGGCGTACCGGGCGGCCGGGTCGACCCCCAGCACCATGCCGGCGGGCTGGTCGAGCGTGCTCACCCCGGCGGGGGTGACCCGCAGGATCGGCAGGTGCCCGGCGCGGGCCCAGGTCAGCAGGCGCCCGGTGGGGCGCAGCCGGCCGCACACGGCGGTGGCCAGAGTCGTCGACGGGCGGCGGCAGAGCATCCGGTTCAGCGCGGCCAGGATGGTCCCCGGCTCGTCGCCGGCCAGCGCAAGCCGGGCCATCGCCGCGCGCAGTTGCACCATCGTCGCGGCGGCGGGCCGGCCGTGACCCATCACGTCGCCGACGGCGAGCAGGACGTCCCCGCCGGGCAGGGGAATGGTGAGGTACCAGTCCCCGCCCACGGCCGCGGCCCGGTCCGCGACGGCGTACCGAACACCGACCCGGACCCCGTTGACCTGGTCGCGTAACCCTGTAGCCATGCCGCATATCGTGTCCCGCGCACGGCGCCGGGCGACTCGCCTGAAACGGGTGAGACGAGCCTGAGCAGGGCGGTGGATCAGATGAGACTGAGCTCCCGCCCCCGGCGAACGGCGTCGCGGCGGCGGCTGACGCCCAGCTTGCGGTACACGTGCCGGACATGCGTCTTGACGGTGTTCGACGAGACGCTCAGCACGGTGGCGATCTCGGCGATGGAGAGCATGCTGCGCAAATACTGCAGCACCAGGGTCTCCCGCTCGGTCAGCGGGTCGGCCATCCGCTCGGCTGTCACATCGAACACGTCCGGCGCCGGGGCCTCGACCCGGGCCGGGCCGTCGAGCAGTTCGGCGATCCAGCCGGCGTGGCCCAGGAATGGCGTCCGGATGCCCTCCGGGGCCGCCAGGCGCAGCGCGTGCTCGATCCGCTCCGCGGCCCCGGCGAGGTCGCCGAGGCGGTGCAGCGCCTGGGCCAGCAGTACCGTCGCCGCCACCGCGGTCACCAGCGAGGATCGCGGCGCGGCCAGCACGCCCTCGAGCGCGTCGGCGGCCGCCTCCGGATGGTCCTCGGCCAGGCTGACCCGGGCGCCGGCGAATGCCACCGCGGGCGCGTCCGGGAAGCGCCGGGCGAGCTCGTCGAGCACCGCGCGGGCCCGCTCCGGCCGCCCCTCGGCCAGGCAGAGGTCGGCCTGCAGCACCCGGGCGGCGACCTCGGCGACCGGTGGCATGGCGCCGATGCGGTTGCCCAGCAGCGGCTCCAGCGCTTCCGTGGCGCCGGCCCGGTCGCCCGCGGCGAACAGCATCATGGCCAGGCTGATCGTGCCGCTCACCCAGCCGTTCGGGTCGGGCGGGACGTCCGCGGTGATGCTCTCGTCGAGGTGGTACCGCGCCTCGTCGAACTGGCCCCGGAGCCGTCCGACGGCGGCGAGCACCAGCCGGGCGTAGCTGATGTTGCGTGACTCGCCGATCCCGGCGTCGCGGCTGCCGTCGAGCACCCGGCGCGCGCACGCGGCCGCCGCCGACAGCCGGCCGCGGTGCAGGTGCAGCAGCGCCTGCAGGCAGTTGGCCTGCACGATGAGCAGGGTGAAGCCGGACCTGCGGGCCAGCGCGGCGCCCAGTTCGAGCGCGGAGTCGGCGTCGTCGACCTCGTCGTGGGCGATGCCGGAGCCGGCCAGCGTGAGGTGCGCGGCCGCGCGGGCGCCGTCGGCGGCGTCGGCGTAGAGGTGCTCGCCGCCGGCCTCCTCGGCGTGCCGCAGCAGGCGGGCGGCGGCGTCCGCGGCGCGCCTGGGCTCCTCGGCGCAGGTCGCCTCGGCCAGGCGTACGGCCGCCAGGATCTCGGCGTCCACCGGCGAGGGCGACTCCCCGAGCGCGCGCTCGCCCAGGCGGATGAAGGCCGACATCCCCGCCGCGTCGCCGACGTCGCGGCAGCAGACCGCGAGCGCGAAGGCGAGCATCGGGCGCTCGGCGATGTCCTGGGGAGGGCGCGGGCCGGTCCGCGGCGCCATCGCACGCTGCCCCGACCCGCACAGCTCCGGCCAGTACTGCACGAACAGCCGCTCCGCGCTGACCCAGTCGGCGCCGAGCGCAGCGTGCACGAGGGCGTCGCCGGGCAGCCCGTTCGCGGCGTACCAGCCGGCGGCCGCGCGGTGCAGGCCGCGCTCCTCGGCGGCGAGCGTGGTGCGCACCTCGGCGCGCAGGACCGAGCGCAGCAGGCGACGGTAGCGGTACCACGAGTGCGACCCGCCGTAGAACGTGGCCAGCCCGTTGGCGCGGCTCGCCTGAGCCAGCTGCCGGGCGCCGTTGCGGCTGCCGGTGAGCGCCTCGACCAGCCCCGGGCAGACCGTCTCCACGATCGAGGTGCGCAGCATGACCTCGTACACGTCCGGGTCGAGGTGGGCCAGGATCTCCCGCTGCACGTACTCGGTCAGCCCGACCTGCTCGTTCAGCCCGTCGTCACCCGCGACGAGGTCGGTGACGATCCGCTCCGGCTCGTGGCGGCCCACCATCGCCGAGAGCGCCACCGCGATCGCCGCCGGCCAGCCCTCGGTGACGTGCCAGAGCGCGTACCGGAAGTGCTGGGCCAGCCGAACGTCGAACAGTTCGGCCAGGTCCGCGATCTCGTCATGGGCGAACGCGAGCTGCTCTGCGCGCACCTCGGTGAGCTGGCCGCGGACCCGCCAGCGGTACAGCGACAGCGGCGGCTCACTGCGGGCCAGCAGCACGAAGCTGATCCGCTCCCCGAGCCGGGTCATCAGCCGCTCCACCCGCCGCAGGACCGTGCGGTTGGTGACGTTGTGCAGGTCGTCGAGGAACACGACGGCGCGCTCGTGCAGCCGGCCGTTGCTCCAGGCGTAGGTGGCCGGGTCCAGCGCGATGCCCGCGTCGGCCAGCGCGGCGGTGAGCTGCCGCCAGGCGGCCGGTCCGCAGTTCGGCTCGAACCGCACGTAGGCGGTGCGCCCCGGCGGGCGCCCGGCGGCGATCCAGGACGCGGCGAGCACGGTCTTGCCCCAGCCCGTCGGCGCGCAGATGAGGGTGACCGGCTGCTCGACCGCCGCGTCGAGATGGCCGAGCAGCCGTCCGCGCTCCAGGTGCGCCGCGGGCAGCACCGGCGCGCCCCGCTCGCAGACCCACTCCCTTGGAACCGGCCTCGTTTCCACGGGCCGCACCGGGGCGGCCCAGCCCGGCGAGCCGGGTAGCGGCTCGGGGACGTTGTCGTGCACCGATCTGTCAAGCGTGGTTTCGCCGTAATGGCTGGTATGCACCGTCACTCCCGAAGACGCGGGTCTACGACGTGCCCGGACCGGCACCTTTCCCGTGCGTGATTGACCGTGTACAGACGTCGAACACCATAGAACTCAAACGCGTTTTCAGGGGAGTACTTCATTCAACTATGTCGATTGGCGAAGCCGTGGAGATCCCCCCATTTCCGGGCTTTCGACGGCAGATCAATAGATATGTATAAATATAATCTCCGACTGCGGCAACGCCGAGTGTGCGAATCCGTTACCGGAATACGCTGTTTGTCCGGTTTTGCTGTCGGAGTGACTTGTGACCGGGTGAACCCCGGCTACTGAGCGTGAGGTGGCCGCCGAGGCGAACCGCCGGACGCCCGCCGCGGTGCGGCCAAACAGTGACTCGGCATCGCCCGTGTGGCGCGATTGCGGACGTTTGCGGCGTGTCGCGAGATGAAATGCCGAGTCAGCTCTAGTGATCTACTCAAGCAGCTGGGGAACTAGGCCGAGAAATTGCTCAGAATTACAAGCTTGTCATCAGTGAGATTCCTCATAGATAGAGATCCACTTACTCAAACACGTGCCAACCTGCAATTTGCAACCGGCAACAAGCCGCGTATGCCGCGAAACGGCCAGGCTCCAGGGCGCGCACGACCCGCCGGTGGACGCCGGCGGGTGGTGCGGGTCGAGCGGCGGCGCGCGACGGTGGCGGCTGGGCGTGCGCCGCGCTCAGCTGGCCTGGGCCGCCGAGTCGTCCTCCGCGAGCGGGACGCCGGAGGCGCGGGCGAACGCCGTGAGCCCGTGCAGGAGTGTGGCCCGGTCGTCCGGGGCCATCCGGCGCAGCACCGCGGCGATGGTCTCCTGCCGCTGCCGGCCGAGGCCGTCGAGCAGCCGGCGCGCCGTCGGGGTCAGCACCAGCCACACCTCCCGGCGGTCGCGCTCGTCGGCGGTGCGCCGCAGGAGGTCGGCGGCCTCCAGCCGGTCGCACAGCCGGCTCGCGGAGGAGGGCGCGGTGTGCAGGGCGACGGCGAGCTGTGTCAGGTTGACGGAGCCGGCCTGGTCGACGACGCCGAGCACGCGCAGCTGGGCCGCGGACACGCCGGAGTTGTCGTTGGCGGCACTCGTGGCGAGGACGAGCGCCTGGCCGGCGGCATCGACCACGGCCGCCGTCGTGGCCAGGTCATCGTGGCCGGGCGGGTGCGGTGAGGGTCTGCTCCGCACGATGTCCTCCGTGTCTCGCGGGGGTCACGGGTCGGCTCGGGGCGACCAGTCCAGGCAGATGATCAAAGCGTCGTCGGCGATTTCGGCGCCCGCGTGATAATCACGAAGGCTCCGCATGACGCTGCTGATCGCCTCGGCCGGTGGCTGCAACCGGGTCGATCGTATGGCACGGCTCAACTCGCGCTCACCGAACGTCGCCTCATTCGGCCTTAGGGCGGCATGTACCCCATCGCTGACTACGAAGAGCCGATCGCCGGGGTTCAACCGGGTGCGCTCCTCGACGTAACGGGTGTCGCCGAACATGCCCAGCGGCAGCTGCGCGTCGAGCTCCATGTCGCGCACCTGGCCGTTGCGGACCAGGATCATCCGCGGCGAGCCGGCGTCGATCATCCGCAGCTCGCCGGTGCCCGTGTTGAGCGCCAGCAGCAGCGTCGCCACGTGCCGTGCCCCGCCGTACTGCGAGAAGATCGCATCGGCCGCGAGCACCGCCTGGTCGGTCAGGTCGCCCGGCTGGCTCTGCCCCGCCGGGATCGAGCGGCGGGCGTTGCGCATGGCGTTGACCGCGAGCGTGGTCAGCAGCGCCGCGTCCAGCCCGGTGCCCATGCCGTTGAGCGCCGTCACGGTGAGCCAGTCGCCGTTGATCGACCAGTCGAAGTGGTCCCCGCAGACCGCGTAGGCCGGCTCCAGCTGGCCGGCGAACTTCACGCCCGGCTGCTCGTACGCCCGGGCCGGCAGCAGGTCCCACTGCATCTCCGCGGCCATCGTCAGCCGGCCCGTGCGCCGCCGGTCCAGATGGAAGCGGTCGGTGCGCCGGTAGGCCGCCGACAGCGCCACCGCGAAGCTCTCCGCCAGCTCCTCCAGATGCGGCCGCTCGGACGGCACCCGGTCGGCCTGCAGCCCCACGCTGAGCACGCCGACGCGCTCGCCCCAGGCGGTCACCGGCAGGTGCAGCCGGGCCGTCGCCTGCCCTTCGCGGGCCTCCAGCACCGGCGTCTGGCTGGCGAACGCGCGCGTCGCCGCGCCGAGCTGCTCGCCGAGGCCCTCGCCGGGCTCGGTGCCCGACGGTGACAGCGTCGTGGTGCGGTAGTCGGCCAGCCAGACCGTGCTGCTCTTGGTACCGTGTGTCGCGCTCAGGTACGCGTCGAGCGTCTCCACCAGCCGGTCCGGTGGGGCCTTACGTAGGGCTTTGTCGATGGAGCCAACGGAGGACATGCGAGCCTTTCGCCAGCCTTTGCTTGCCGTGCGGCAAATAATATAAGGCAGGGTTTCCGGCTCTTCAGATACCCACTCCCGGGGCAGGATTACACCCAGCGCGATCCAAGCCACATCCTGGAGAACCACTCCGTGTATGAAATGTCCATTCCGGAGTAGATCGGGTAGAAATAGGCGAAACAGGCGGCCACGAGCAGCACGTACGCCCCGGCGATGATCGAGCCGATGAGCCGTTGGTCGCTGTCGGGCCGCAGCTTCCGGCTCGGGCCGATGATCGCGCCGAGCACGTAGACCACCGCCAGGACCAGGAACGGCTCGGCCGGCAGGGCGTAGAAGTAGAACATCGTGCGGTGCTCGGGCATCTCGTTGAACCAGGGCAGGATCCCGGTCAGCGCGCCGGCCATGATCAGCCAGGCGCGGCCGTCGCGGCGGGCGATCGCCAGCCAGCCGAGCGCGACCAGGGCTGGCAGGAACGACCACCACAGCAGCGGGGTGCCCAGCAGCAGGATCTCCGAGGCGCAGCTGGCCGCGCCGCAGGGGCCGCTCTGGTCCCAGTAGAAGGCGACCGGCCGGCCCAGCAGCAGCCACTGCCACGGCCAGGACTGGTACTGGTGCTTGGTGGAGAGCCCGGTGTGGAAGTTGTACGCCTCCCGGTGGTAGTGCCACAGGTTGACCAGCGGGTCGAAGAACCGGTCCTTGGACAGGCCGTGGCTCTCGGCGTACCAGTGCCGGAAGTAGCCGTTGTCCGACAGGAACCAGCCCCACCAGCAGTTGACGTACACGACCAGCGCGATCGCGAACGTCGCCAGGAACCAGCCCGCGCCGTCGCTCCAGATGCCCTCGCGGACCCAGTGCTTGAAGCCGGCGCTGCGGCGGGCGCTCATGTCGAACAGCACCATGGCGACCGCGAAGATCGCCACGTAGTACACACCGCTCCACTTGACCCCGCACGCGAGGCCCAGTGAGATCGCGCACAGCAGTCGATACCACGGGAAGCCCAGCTTCGCCCGCACGCCCGGCCGGGACGGATCGAGCCCGTCCTCCAGCAGCCTGAGCCAGCGGGCCCGGCGCTGCTCGCGGTCGAGCACCAGGAAGAAGAACGCGACGACGATCCAGAACATCAGGAAGATGTCGAGCAGGGCCACGCGCGAGAGCACGAAGTGCATGCCGTCCAGCGACATGAGCAGGCCGGCGGTGCCGGCCAGGATCGTGGAGCGGAAGAGCCGATAGGCGGCGATGACGATGAGCAGGATCGAGATGACGCCGACCGTCACGGCCGCGATGCGCCAGCCGAAGGAGTTGTACCCGAAGAGCTGCTCACCGATGCCGATCATCCACTTGCCCAGCGGCGGGTGGACGACGTACTGCGGCGTGTTGTCCTCAGGGTTCCACTCCACGCCCTTCTGGAGCAGGTCCTGCGCCTCGTTGGCATAGTAGACCTCGTCGAAGATGACGTCCTTCGGGTGCGCCAGGTTGACCATGCGCACCAGCAGGCCGACGCCCGTGATCAGCGCGGCGACGAGCCAGAAGTTGAGGCCGGCCCGGGGCGGGCGCGCGAGGCGGCGGCGGACGATGTCGGGCACCACCCGCACGGGCGCGGCGGTGACGGGGCTCTCCGGCTCGCTTGCTTGGATCAGCACACCCGAGGTCATTGGGCGATCGTAGGGCCCGGGATGCCACCATCGCACATGTGCCGTTGATTCTGCTCGGAGCGCCGCTTGGAAATCCCGAGGACGCGTCACCCCGCCTGCGTGAAACCCTCGCGACGGCGGATGTCGTCGCCGCCGAGGACACCCGCCGGCTGGGGCGGCTCGCGCAATACCTCGGCGTCGAGATCGGCGGAAGACTCGTCAGTTATTTCGAGGGCAACGAGGAGCGGCGCACCCCGGAGCTCGCCGATCTGCTCGCGCAGGGCCAGACCGTCGCGGTGGTGACCGACGGCGGCATGCCGAGCGTCTCCGACCCCGGCTTCCGCCTGGTGCGCGCGGCCATCGCCCGCGGCGTGCCGGTGACCGCCGCCCCGGGCCCGAGCGCCGTCGTCACCGCGCTCGCCGTCTCGGGCCTGCCCTGCGACCGGTTCTGCTTCGAGGGCTTCCCGCCGCGCAAGCCCGGGGAGCGGCGGGCGTACTTCTCCACGCTCGCCGCCGAGCCCCGGACGCTGGTCTTCTTCGAGTCGCCGCACCGCATCGCCGACACGCTGCAGGACCTGGCCCGGGCCTTCGGCGAGGACCGGCCGGCGGCGCTGTGCCGGGAGCTCACGAAGACGTACGAGGAGATCCGCCGCGGCACGCTGGCCGCCCTGGCCGCGGACGCCGATACCGCCCGCGGCGAGATCACCCTCGTGGTCGCGGGCGCGCCCCCGGCCGCCGCCGAGCGTCCCTCCGACGCGGCGCTGGCGGCGGAGGTGGCGGCGCTGGTGGCGGCCGGGGCGGACCGCAAGGCGGCGACCCTGGAGGTGGCCCGGCGCCACGACCTGCCCAAGCGGGACGTCTACGCCGCGGTCATCGCGAACAAGTAGCCTCGGTGGCCCAGGCGACGAACCCGTCGGGGCGCACGAGCATCGCCCGGACCTTCGTGTACGCGGACGCCGTGTGTACCGCGACCTCGGGGCCGGCCTCGACCGTGAGCCCGGCCCCGAGGTCGAGCAGCAGCGCCCGCCCGTCGTGGAGTTGCTGGTTGAGCCGGATGCCATCCCGCCGCCTGGCCCTTGACCCTCGCGGCGAGCTTCCGGCCGAGGTTCGTCGCGTGGCGCGGCGCCGGGGGCCGGGTCAGTAGGCGGCCAGGACAATCGCGGCGCTCAGGACCAGGGGCGCCGCGGCCGTCAGGGACCAGGCCGCCAGGCGGTCGCGGAGGCGGGCGAAGCGCCAGGCGCCGGTCAGCCAGGCCAGGACGATTCCGCACAGCGCGATCAGGCCCAGGCCGGCCGCCCAGCGTACGCGCAGGCCCGACGCGTTGCCCGCGTAGGCGATCCGGCCGCCCGGGACCATCTCGGCCGCCACTGACGTGCCGGGAGCCTCGTCGAGGCCGACCACGCGGGCGCCGTCGACCGGGTCGGCACCCGGACGGGTGAACTCGGCCACACAGCGGCGCAGCACGCCCTCGCCCTTGCAGGACGTTATCTCGGCGGTGCCCCGCACCCGATGGCCCATGTCCAGCCAGAACGGCTCCGCGCTCGTCCAGGCGAAGAAGCCGGACAGCAGCGCGATGATCAGCATCGCACTCAGGCCGGCGGCCGGGCCGCGCGGGGGCCGGGACCGGCGCACCCGGCTCGGGCGCTGCGGGGCGCTGCGGCGGGCGTCGCGCGGCTCGCGCATGACGCGCAGCATCGGCGGGGGCCACACCTCCCCGCGGCCGGCGAGGTGGTCCTCCACCGCGGCACGCCCGGCGAGGTGGTCCTCCACCGCGGCACGCCCGGCCTCGTGCGCCGCCGCGGCCTCGGAACCCCCCTCCGCGAAGGCGTCCGGGCCACCACCGAGGCCCGCCGGCCCGAGCGACTCGTGCAGCGTCATCGTGCTGGTCGTGGGCCACAGCGGAAAGTCCTCGACCGCCTCGCCGCTACTCGGGCCGGAGGGCCGTGCTCCGCGATCGGGTCGTGCTCCACGATTGGGCCGTGGTCCGCGATCGGGCCGCGCGGAGGCCGGGGCGGAGCCGGAGGCAGCCGGGGCGGAGCCGGAGGCGGCCGGGGCCGGGGCAGGGGACGCGGCGGGCAATGCGATGGCGGAGGCCGGCACCAGGACGCGGACCGGCGGAATCCCCGCGGCCTCGCCTCGCCACCCCCGACGAACTGGCTCTTCGCTCACATTTCAATTGGACAACGGGCGATAGCCCACCTTTTGGACATCGAGAGCGTGTCGGAAGAAAGTATCCTGTTCGCCGAACACGGGCACGGTTCACTACGCTTGCAGGTCATGAGTCGTGTTCTCGCCGCGGTCGCCTGGCCTTACGCCAACGGCCCGCGCCACATCGGTCACGTGTCCGGATTCGGGGTGCCTTCCGACGTCTTCAGCCGCTACATGCGGATGGCCGGCCACGACGTGCTGATGGTGTCGGGAACCGACGAACACGGCACGCCGATCCAGGTCCAGGCCGACGCCGAGGGCGTGACCCCGCGCGAGCTGGTCGACCGCTACAACCGGGTGATCGTCGAGGACCTGCACGGCCTCGGGCTGTCCTACGACCTGTTCACCCGCACCACCACCGGCAACCACTACCAGGTCGTGCAGGAGCTGTTCCAGGGGCTCCACGACAACGGCTACATCATCGCCAAGACCACGCTGGGCGCGATCTCGCCGTCGACCGGCCGCACGCTGCCCGACCGATACATCGAGGGCACCTGCCCCATCTGCGGCTACGACAGCGCCCGCGGCGACCAGTGCGACAACTGCGGCAACCAGCTCGACCCCGACCAGCTCATCAACCCGCGCTCGAAGATCAACGGGGAGACGCCGGAGTTCGTCGAGACCGAGCACTTCTTCCTCGACCTGCCCGCGTTCGCCGATCAGCTCAATGCCTGGCTCGACACGCGCGAGGGCTGGCGCCCCAACGTGCTGAAGTTCTCCAAGAACCTCATCGACGACCTTCAGCCCCGGGCCATCACCCGCGACCTGGAGTGGGGCGTTCCGATCCCGCTCGCGGCGTGGAAGGACCGCGGGGACAAGCGGATCTACGTGTGGTTCGACGCGGTGATCGGCTACCTCTCGGCCTCGATCGAGTGGGCCCGCCGCAGCGGCGACCCGGACGCGTGGCGCAAGTGGTGGCAGGACCCGCAGGCCGATGCGTACTACTTCATGGGCAAGGACAACATCGTCTTCCACTCGGTCATCTGGCCGTCGATCCTGCTCGGCTACTCCGGCCCGAAGCCGCAGTCGCTCGGGGCGCTCAACCTGCCCACCGAGGTCGTCTCCTCGGAATATCTCACGATGGAGGGCCGGAAGTTCTCCTCCTCGCGCCGCGTGGTCATCTACGTGCGCGACTTCCTGGAGCGCTACGACGCCGACGCCCTGCGTTACTTCATCGCCGTGGCCGGCCCGGAGTCCAACGACACCGACTTCACCTGGGCGGAGTTCCGCCGGCGCAACAATGACGAGCTCGTGGCCGGCTGGGGCAACCTGGTAAACCGCTCGATCTCGATGGCCGCCAAGAACTTCGGCGAGATCCCGGCGGCCGGCGAGCTGACCGGCGAGGACACCGCGCTGCTGGCCTCGGTGCGGGCCGGCTTCGACTCGGTCGGGCAGCTGCTGGCCAAGCACCGGCAGAAGGCGGCCATCACCGAGGCGATGCGGGTCGTCGGCGAGGTCAACAAGTACTTCTCGGACCAGGCCCCGTGGAAGCTCAAGGAGGACAAGGCCCGCATGGGCACGGTCCTGCACGTGGCGCTGCAGGCCGTGAAGGACTGCAACACCCAGCTCACGCCGTTCCTGCCGCACGCCGCCCAGCGCATCCACGAGCTGCTCGGCGGCACCGGGGTGCACGCCCCGATGCCGGAGATCCGCGAGGTCGAGGACCTCGACAACGGCCGCAGCTATCCGGTGCTGACGGGCGACTACACCGTCGGCGCCAAGTGGGAGCACGTGGCGATCGAGCCCGGCACGAAGCTCTCGGCCCCGACGCCGGTGTTCAAGAAGCTGGACGAGTCCATCGTGGAGGAGGAACTCACCCGGCTACAGAGTTAGAGCTGATACCAGTGATCGCTCTCGTGGGCGTCGACCACCTCGCTGGCCGGCGCCCACGCCTCGTAGAGGCCGCGCTCGACGCAGTGCGCTCCCAGGCGCGCGACCTGGTCGCCGTCGGGCCGTGACAGGCGCAGGCGCAGCCAGTCGCCCTCCTGGCGGATCGCCGTGCAGCGGGCGTCGCGCCAGGTCGCGCGGGGCACGCGCCGGGCCAGGGATTCCAGGGGGTACCGCGCGGCGCGGGTCTTCGCCGCCACCCGGAACTCGCCGGGCGGATCGACGATCGCCTCGAACACGTTGTCGCGATAGGTGCCGAGGTATCTGGTCATCGGCGGATTGACCGGGAAGTACTCCTGGTCGGAGGCGTCCGGCAGCAGGTGGCGCCACTGCGGGCCGTGCATGCGGCTCCAGGCGCGCTGCTCGGGCAGGTACGTGTAGAGGGTGACCTCGGTGCCGTCGCCGGTGTAGGCGACCAGCGAGGTGTTGGCCGGCATCGGCAGCTCGGCCAGGTCGGCGGTGACGAACTCGGGCACGATGTGCTTGCCGCTGGGGGCGAAACCGGTGCCGATCACCGGCGGGCCGAGCCGGTCGTGGGGCGGCATCGTGACCAGGCCGGGGTAGGCGGCGGCGAGCGGGACGTCGTAGTCGTGGGCGTCCACGGCCCGCCAGCGCACCGCGAAGACCACGTCGCCGGTCGACTCGCCGGTCAGGATCGCCAGGTCCTCCGGGGTCCGTAGGTGGGCGACGTCGAAGGCGCGGTAGCAGAAGCCGCTGATCGGCCAGCCCTTGAGGTACCCCTGCAGCTGCCGGCCGGAGAGAAACTTGATCATGCGGGTGCCCCGGCGCACGACGGCGGTGCGGCGGATCGGGGCGAGCGCGGCGGCCGCCGACGGGGTCTGGCTCAGGCGGTGGATGGCGGCCCAGTCCAGCGCGCGGGTGACCGGCATCAGCAGCGGCTCGTCCTCCAGCCCGTCCAGGGCGGAGGCGACCTCGGTGGCGTGGACGAAGCGGCGGTACGGCCACTTCGCCCCGGGCCGCGGGTTGGGCAGGAAACCGGGGGCCGGGTGCGTGGCATACACCTCGTACGCCGCGCCCTGTGCGATCTCCTCGGCCGGATAGGCGACCCCGTCGATCGTCACGCTGTGGGTCGCGGACCCTTCCGCGTGTCCGATTACCGTCACTTGAGCGACGCTAGGGTCGGGTGGTTGTCGCGAGGTTAACGGCGGGTAAACGACAAATCGAGGATGGCATGCTTGACCCCGATGAGTGCGAGAAAACACAGTCGCCAGGGCGCCTTCCCGCCCGCACCCGAGCCGCTGCCGGTGCGGGTGCTCGACAGCCATACCCACATCGACATCACCCTGGAAACTGACGGCGCCGAGGGGCCCGCCACCATCGAGGACGCGATCGCGCTGGCCACGGCGGCCGGCGTCGACCGGGTCGTACAAGTGGGTGTCGACGTCGAGTCGTCCCGGTGGGGCGTCGAGGCGGCCGAGCGCCACCCGGCGGTCCTGGCCACGGTCGCCCTGCACCCGAACGACGCGCCGCGCCAGGCCGACCTCGACGAGGCCCTGCGCGAGATCGAGCGGCTCGCCGCCCACCCGCGGGTGCGCGGCATCGGCGAGACCGGGCTGGACTACTTCCGCACGGGCGAGGAGGGGCGCAAGGCGCAGCACGAGAGCTTCCGCGCGCACATCGCCATCGCCAAGCGGCACGGCAAGGCGCTGGTCATCCACGACCGCGACGCGCACGACGACATCCTCGCGGTCATCGACGAGGAGGGCGCGCCGGACCAGGTCGTCATGCACTGCTTCTCCGGCGACGAGGAGTTCGCCCGGGAGTGCCTGGACCGCGGCTTCCTGCTCAGCTTCGCCGGCACCGTGACCTTCGGCAACGCCGAGCACCTGCGCCGGGCCGCCGCGATCACCCCGCTGGACGGCCTGCTGGTCGAAACCGATGCGCCGTTTCTGACCCCGACGCCCTTCCGTGGCCGGCCCAACGCGTCGTATCTCATCCCGCTGACCGTCCGCGCCCTGGCCGGCGTCACCGGGCACGACCTGGACGCGCTCTGCGCCGCGATCTCCGCCAACGGGGAGCGAGCCTTCGGACGCTGGACGTGACGCTGCTCGGCCCCGCCGACGTGCGGCAGCTCGCGGAGCGGCTCGGCATCCGCCCGACCAAGCAGCTGGGGCAGAACTTCGTCCACGACCCCAACACCGTGCGCCGGATCGTGCGCGCCGCCGAGCTCGCCCCCGACGACGTGGTCCTGGAGGTCGGGCCCGGGCTGGGGTCGCTGACCCTGGCGCTGCTGGAGGCCGGAAACGCGGTCTGCGCCGTCGAGATCGATCCGCCGCTGGCGGCGGCGCTGCCCGAGACGGTTCGGCAGTACTGCCCGGAGCAGGCCGGTCGGCTGACGGTGATCGCCGGGGACGCGCTGCGGGTCGACCTCGGCGGGGTGAAGCCGACGGCGTTGGTGGCGAACCTGCCGTACAACGTCGCGGTCCCGGTCGTGCTGCACCTCCTGGCGAGCGTGCCGTCCCTGCGGCGCGGCCTGGTGATGGTGCAGAAGGAGGTCGCGGACCGGCTGACCGCCGGGCCGGGTTCGCGGGTCTACGGCGTGCCGAGCGTGAAACTCGCCTGGTACGCGACCGCGCGCCAGGCCGGCAAGGTGCCCGCCTCGGTGTTCTGGCCCGTTCCGAACGTCGAGTCCGGTCTGGTGGGATTCGAGACCCACGAAGCGGTCGACGCGGACCGGGCCAAAACGTTCGCGGTGATCGACGCCGCGTTCGCGCAGCGCCGAAAGACCCTGCGTGCGGCCCTGGCCGGCTGGGCCGGCGGCCCAGTGCAGGCCGAGCGCGCCCTGCGCGCGGCCGGGGTCGACCCGGGGCTGCGCGGGGAGCAGCTCACCGTGGAGGACTTCACGAGGATCGCGAGTCAACGCGGGCCGGCGAATCCGCCCGGGTAGGGTGCAGCAGTGACCGAGCCGCTCTTCTCCGAGGACGAGGAGTTCGACCGGCCGCGCCTGGCCGCCCACGGACCGGTCCGGGTCCGCGTGCCCGCGAAGATCAACCTCCACCTGCACGTCGGGCCGGCCCGCCCGGACGGCTACCACGAGCTGACCACCGTGTATCACGCGATCGGTCTCTACGACGAGATCACCGCGCGCCGCGGCGACACGCTGACGCTCACCATGGAGGGTGAGGGCACCGGCGAGCTGTCCCTCGGCGAGGACAACCTCGTCATCCGCGCGGTGCGGGCGCTGGCCGCCGAGACCGGCCACGACGCCCACGCGCGGCTGCACCTGAAGAAGCAGATCCCGATCGCGGCCGGACTGGCCGGCGGCAGCGCCGACGCCGCCGGCGCGCTCGTGGCCTGCGACCACCTGTGGGGGACCGGGCTGTCCCGCGACGACCTGGCCGCCATCGCCGCCACGCTGGGCTCGGACATCCCGTTCCTGGTGCTCGGCGGCACCGCGCTGGGCACGGGGCGGGGCGAGCTGGTGAGCCCGATCCTCACCGGCGGGCACGCGTGGCACTGGGTGCTCGCGGTCGCCGACGAGGGCCTGTCGACGCCGGTGGTGTATCGCACCTTCGACGAGCTCGGCGGGCGCACCAGCGCCGGGCCGCCCGACGGCCTGCTCGCCGCGCTGCGCCAGCGCGACCCCGAGGTCCTCGCCGGCGAGCTCGCCAACGACCTGCAGGCCGCCGCCCTGCACCTGCGCCCGGAGCTGCAGCAGGTGCTCGACGCCGGCCTGGACGCGGGCGCCCTGGCCGGGCTCGTCTCCGGCTCCGGCCCGACCTGCGTGTTCCTGGCCGAGGACGCCCGGCACGCGGCTCTGCTCGCCGCCGACCTGGAGGCGCGCGACTGCTGCCGCGCCGTGCGCACCGCCGTCGGCCCCGTCCCCGGCGCGAGGGTGCTGTAGTGGCCAACATCGTCAGCCTCGACAAGGTCGGCAAGACGTATCCGGCCGGGCGCATCTTCGACGAGGTCTCCCTCGGCATCGACGACAGCGACCGGATCGGCATCGTCGGGCTCAACGGCGCCGGCAAGACGACCCTGCTGCGGATGCTCACCAAGGCCGAGGAGCCCGACGAGGGCCGGGTCACCCACCGGCGCGACCTGCGCGTGGCCGCCCTGCCCCAGACCCTGAACCTGCCGCCCGAGGCGACCGTCCGCGACGTCATCGTCGGCACCGCCTGGCTGCCGGCCGGCTTCGCGGCCGAGCACGAGTGGGCCGGGGACGCGGGCGTGCGCACCGTCCTGGGCGGGCTCGGCATGCCCCACCTCGGCCTGGACGCCCCGGTCGGCCCGATGTCCGGCGGGGAGCGGCGCCGCGTCGCCCTCGCCGCGCTGCTGGTGCGCCCGGCCGACCTGCTCATCCTCGACGAGCCCACCAACCACCTCGACGTCGCCGGCATCGCCTGGCTGGCCCGCCACCTGCTGCAGCGCCGCGGCGCGCTCATCGTCGTCACCCACGACCGGTGGTTCCTCGACGCGGTGTGCACGAGCACGTGGGAGGTCGCCGACGCGACCGTGCGCGCCTACGAGGGCGGCTACGCGGCCTGGACCCTGGCCCGGGCCGAGCGGGTGCGCGTCGCCGCCGAGGCCGAGTCCCGCCGCCAGAACCTGCTGCGCAAGGAGATCGCCTGGCTGCGCCGCGGCCCGCCGGCCCGCACGAGCAAGCCCAAGTTCCGCATCGACGCGGCCAACGCGCTCATCGCCGACGTCCCGCCCGCGCGCGACACCGTCTCGCTGCAGCGCCTGGCGGTCACGCGGCTGGGCAAGCAGGTGTACGAGCTGGACGGCGTGCGCCTGCGGGCCGGCGAGCGCACCCTGCTGGAGCCCACCGACTGGATCGTCGGCCCCGGCGACCGCATCGCCGTGCTGGGCGCCAACGGCGCCGGCAAGACCACACTGCTGCGCGTGCTCGCCGGCGTCCGCGAGCCCGACGGCGGCCGGGTCGTGCGCGGCACCACGGTCCGCCCGGCGTTTCTGTCCCAGGAACTGCACGAGCTGCCGAACAACCTGCGACTGCTGGAGGCGGTCGAGGAGGTCGCCAAGCGCGTGAAGCTCGGCGACCGCGAGCTGTCGGCGGCCCAGCTGGCCGAGGTCTTCGGCTTCACCGGCGCCCGCGTCTGGACGCCGGTCGCCGACCTCTCCGGCGGTGAGCGCCGGCGCCTGCAGCTGCTGCGCCTGCTGGCCACCGAGCCCAACGTGCTGCTGCTCGACGAGCCGACCAACGACCTGGACATCGACACGCTCGCGGCGCTGGAGGACCTGCTGGACACGTGGCCGGGGACCCTCGTGGTCGCAAGCCACGACCGATACCTGGTCGAGCGGGTCACCGACACCGTCTACGGCATGCGCGGCGACGGGCGGCTGGTCCACCTGCCGGGCGGCGTCGAGGAGTACCTCGCCCACGTGGACGAGTCCGCGGGATTCCGGGCCGAGAAGGCGCCGGCTCCGCCCGCCGGGCGGGCGCCGGACCTGCGGGCGAACGAGAAGGACCAGCGCGCGGCGAAGAAGGAGCTGGCCAAGCTCGAGCGCAGCATCGACCGCCTCACGCAGAAGGAGGCGCAGCTGCACGCCCAGCTCGCCGAGCACGCCACCGACTACGCGAAGATCACCGAGCTGGACACCCAGCTGCGCGCGGTGCAGCAGGAGAAAGCTGATTACGAGGAGCAATGGCTCGCCCTGGCCGAGATCGCCGGGTGAGGTCATCTTAGGATTGACCCATGGCCGCTCACTTTCCGATCAACCACCACCTCCGGCCGCTCTATCGGCTGCTCTCCGCGGTGGCGGGCCTCTACATGCTGGTTTTCGGCGTGGTCGGCTTCGTGCAGACCTCCGGCGCCCCGTTCTTCACCCGCGACGAGGCCGAGTGGGTCCTCGGCCTGCGCACCAACCCGGCGTTCTCGCTGCTGTCCCTGATCGCCGGCGTGGTCGTCCTCGGCGCCAACATCATCGGGCGCAACCTCGCCCACCAGATCAACCAGCTGGCCGGCATCGTCCTGATCGTGGTCGGCATGGCCATGCTGGCCCTGATGCAGACCGAGGCGAACGTCCTCGCCTTCTCGATGGTCAACGTCATCGTCACGTTCATCCTGGCCGCCGTCGTCGGCACCGCGAGCCTCTACGACCGCGTCGGGTCGTCCCACGCCGCGGCGGCGGAGGACGCGCACCGGCACAGCGCCAGCGTCGCCTGACACCCGAAACTCGCCAAGCCCGATCCGCGCACGGCGGGTCGGGCTTCGCGCTACGGCGAGCAGGCGGCCGCCCGTACGGCGGGAGTGTGGCCGACGGTCCTGTTGCTCACTTCCCCTGGCGGGTGACCAGGGTGGGCTTGCCCTCCATGTTGGACAGGCCGTTCCAGGCGAGGTTCACCAGGTGGGCGGCCACGACCTCCTTCTTGGGCTTGCGCACCTCCAGCCACCAGCGCCCGGTCAGCGCGACCATCCCCACCAGCGCCTGCGAGTAGAGCTCGGCGAGCTTCGGGTCGAAGCCGCGGCGCTTGAACTCCGCGCCGAGGATGTGCTCGGCCTGGTGGGCGACGTCGTTGAGGATGCTCATGAAGTTGCCGGTCGGGGACATCACCGGCGACTCGCGGACCAGGACGCGGAAGCCGTCGGTCTCGGTCTCGATGTAGTCCAGCAGGGCCAGGGCCGCCTGCTCCAGCAGCTCGTGCGGGTGCCCGGCGGTCAGCGCGTTGGTGATCCGGTCCAGCAGCGAGCGGACCTCGCGGTCGACGACGACCGCGTAGAGGCCCTCCTTGCCACCGAAGTGCTCATACACGACCGGCTTGGAGACCTTCGCCCGTGACGCCACCTCCTCGATGGAGGTGGCGTCGAAGCCCCGTTCGGCGAAGAGTGCGCGGCCGATGGCGATGAGCTGCTCGCGCCGCTGTGCGGAGGACATCCGCACCCTCGACTTGTTCGAGATCGTCGGCGGAGGGGAAGGCGGCCGCGATTGCTCGATGTCCTCCGGGCGCTCGGTCACCCGCTCATCGTGCCAGCCGCGACGCGCTTGGCGTCCAGCCGGTCCTTCTTGGGCCAGCGCACGTCGCTCGCCCAGCCCAGCTTCTCGAAGATCCAGATGAGGCGGGCGTTGATGTCGATCTGGCCCCGGTCCACGCCGTGGC
The DNA here is from genome assembly GCF_050942935.1 of Dactylosporangium sp. CA-233914. Taxonomy (NCBI): domain Bacteria; kingdom Bacillati; phylum Actinomycetota; class Actinomycetes; order Micromonosporales; family Micromonosporaceae; genus Dactylosporangium; species Dactylosporangium sp. CA-233914. The sequence continues at coordinate 1,205,753 of NZ_CP192030.1, forward strand.
GGGCGGAGGTCGGGTCGGCGTGGTGCAGGTTGTGCCAGCTCTCGCCGAAGGACAGGATCGCCAGCGGCCAGAAGTTGCTGGCCCGGTCGCCCTCGCGGGTGGTGAACGGGCGCTCGCCGTAGACGTGGCAGATCGAGTTGATCGACCAGGTGACGTGGTGCAGCAGGCCGATGCGGATGAGGCCGGCCCAGAAGAACGCCGACAGCGCGCCCTGCCACGACCAGGTGACCAGGCCGGCGATGATCGCCGGCAGCGCCGCGGACAGGGTGACGATCAGCGGGAACGCCTTGTCGATGCGGCGGATGTCCTTGTCGGCCAGCAGGTCCGGGGCGAAACGCTCGCGGTTGGACAGCTCGCGGAAGAACAGCCAGCCCACGTGGGCGTAGAACAGGCCCTTGACCAGGCCGAAGAAGGACTCGCCGAAGCGCCAGGGGGAGTGCGGGTCACCCTCGTGGTCGGAGAAGGCGTGGTGGCGGCGGTGGTCGGCGACCCACTGCGTCGGGTTGCCCTCGATCGCGGTGCTGCCGGCGATGGTGAGCGCGATGCGCAGGGGGCGGTTGGCCTTGAACGAGCCGTGGGTGAGGTAGCGGTGGAAACCGGTCCCGATGCCCAGGCCCCCGATCACGTAGAAGACCGCGCCGAGCACGACGTCGAGCCAGGTCAGGCCCCAGCCCCAGGCGACGGGGACGGCGGCGACCAGCGCGATGAACGGCAGGACCACGAAGGCCCACAGCGCGACGATGATGCCGGGGTGCTGCTTGCCCTCGGTGAGCGGCTTGGGGCCGCGGTCGGGGCTCTCGGAGCTGGGCGTTGGATCAAGGACCGATACGGACATGGCACCTCTCAAGGGGATTCGTCGTCGGCGGGGCTACGCCTACGTCACCGTAACTTACGGATGCGTAGGTTGGCCATACGAAGCACGTGTCAAGGTGACTGCCCGGTGCTTCATTGTGATCTTTGTCCGGCAAGTGGCCCGACACGAGCGGCTGAACTGCCCCTCAGTGTTCCCACGCAGCCCCGCCTCAAAAGGAATCGACGCGCAAGTTAGGCTTCGAATACGGCGTAATGGGGTGTGGGGTAACGGCAGCCCGCAGGCCTTTGGAGCCTCGCAGTCCTGGTTCGAATCCAGGCACCCCAGCCACCTGACTACGATGAGGCGCACCGACCCTGTCGAGGAGCGCTCCGTGAGAAACGTGATCATCCTGGCCGCCGGCGAAGGCAAGCGGATGAAGTCGGCGATCCCCAAGGTCCTGCACCCCCTGCTCGGCCGCACGCTGCTCGGGCACGTGCTGGCCGCCGCGGAACCGTTCCTCGACAATGGGACGGTCACGGTGGTGGTGGGCCACGGGGGCGACCAGGTCCGCGAGCACCTCGCGCAGGTGGCGCCCGAGGCGAGGCCCGTCACCCAGCACGAGCGGCGGGGGACCGGCCACGCCGTGCGCATCGCCCTGGACGCCGACCCGGAGCTGACCGGCACGGTGGTCGTGCTCAACGGCGACATCCCGCTGCTGCGCGCCGACACGCTCGCCGCGCTCGTGCACACCCACGAGACCACCAAGGCGTCGGCCACCGTGCTGACCGCCGAGGTCGCGGACCCCACGGGCTTCGGGCGCATCGTGCGCAGCCGGGGCGGGGAGTTCTCGGCGATCGTCGAGGAGCGCGACGCGACGCCGGCCCAGCGCGCGATCCGGGAGATCAACTCCGGGGCGTACGTGTTCGAGGCCTCCGCGCTGCGCGAGATGCTCGGCAAGCTGTCCACCGACAACGACCAGGGCGAGGAGTACCTCACCGACGTCATCGGCATGCTCGCCGCCGCCGGCGCCCCGATCGTCGCCCACCGCGCCCCGGACGCGACCGAGACCCTCGGCGCCAACGACCGCGCGGAGCTGGCCGGCCTGCGGGCGCTCATGCGCGACCGGATCAACGACGAGTGGATGCGCGCCGGGGTGGCGATCATCGACCCGGCCACGACCTGGATCGACGTGACCGTGACGCTGGAGCGCGACGCGGTCGTCGAGCCCAACACCCACCTGCGCGGCGCGACCAGCATCGGCGAGGGCGCCGTGATCGGCCCGGACACCTCGCTCATCGACGTGGCCGTCGGCCCTGGGGCGACGGTCGTGCGCACCCACGCCGTCTCGTCGCAGATCGGTCCGCAGGCCTCCGTCGGCCCGTTCGCCTACCTGCGCCCCGGCTCCCAGCTGGGTCGCAAGTCGAAGGTGGGCACCTTCGTGGAGACGAAGGCGGCGCAGCTCGGCGAGGGGGCGAAGGTCCCCCATCTGTCGTACGTTGGAGACGCCACGATCGGCGAGCACACCAACATCGGCGCCGCCACGGTCTTCGTCAACTACGACGGGGTGCGCAAGCAGCGCTCGGTGATCGGCGCCCACGCCCGCACCGGGGCCGACAACATGTTCGTCGCGCCCGTCACCGTGGGCGATGGCGCGTATACAGCCGCCGGCAGCGTCATCGTCAAGGACGTCCCGCCGGGCGCGCTCGGGGTCTCCCGGGCCCAGCAGCGCAACATCGAGGGCTGGGTGGAGCGCAAGCGCCCGGGCACGGCCGCCGCGGACGCCGCCCAGGCGGCCCGAGCACGTGAAGAAAACCACGTCGAGGCCGGTCAAGTGGATGAAACGGGTCGTCCCGACGAACAATGAGCGCAACCACGAGATCGGGAGCGGCAACCCCAATGGCCAGCATCACTTCGGAGAACCGCAAGAACCTCATGCTCTTCTCCGGCCGGGGGTTCCCCGCGCTGGCCGAGGAGATCGCCGCGGTGCTCGGGGTCGACCCGACCCCGATGGACGCCTACGACTTCGCCAGCGGTGAGATCTTTATCCGCTATCGCGAGTCCGTCCGCGGCTCGGACGCGTTCGTCGTGCAGTCCATGGTCTCGCCGATCAACGACTGGCTGATGGAGACGCTGATCATGGTCGACGCTCTCAAGCGGGGCTCGGCCAAGCGCACCACGGTGGTCCTGCCCTTCTACCCGTACGCACGGCAGGACAAGAAGCACCGCGGCCGCGAGCCGATCTCGGCCCGGCTGATCGCGGACCTGCTCAAGACGGCCGGCGCCAACCGGATCCTCACCGTCGACCTGCACACCGCGCAGATCCAGGGCTTCTTCGACGGCCCGGTCGACCACCTGTTCGCCATGAACACGCTGGCCGACCACATCGAGGCGAAATACGCGGGCCGCCCGATCACGGTCGTCGCGCCCGACTCCGGCCGGGTGCGCGTCGCCGAGCGGTGGACCGACCGGCTGGGCGGCTGCCCGCTCGCTTTCATCCACAAGACCCGCGACCCCAGCAAGCCCAACCAGGTGGTGGCCAACCGAGTGGTCGGCGAGGTCGAGGGCCGGGTCTGCCTGATCGTCGACGACATGATCGACACCGGCGGCACGATCGTCAGCGCGGCCGACATCCTCTTCAACGAGGGCGCGGCCGAGGTCGTGGTCGCCGCGACCCACCCGGTGCTGTCCGATCCGGCCTGCGAGCGCCTCGACTCCAGCCGGATCAGCGAGGTAGTGGTGACCAACACCCTGCCGCTGCCCGCGGACCGCAAGGTGGAGAAGATCACCCAGCTGTCGATCGCGCCACTGCTGGCCCGCGCCATCCGTGAGGTCTTCGACGACGGCTCGGTAACAACCCTCTTCGGCGGCCTGAGCTGACCCGCGCCCCCTGGGCCGGGCGGCCCTGAGCCGGCTTTCGCGCCCTACGCTGACCACGTGACCGGCCCTGGCCACGACGAATCCCGCCTGGGCCGGCGGCCGTGAGCCGGCCTTGGCGCCCCTACGCTGACCACCTGAGCGGCCCTGACCACGAGGAACCCTGCGCCTGACGACGGAGGGTGAGGACGTGTGTCAGGGGGTGTGGGTGGGCGGAGCCCCCCACTGGGGAGGGAGCGAAGCGACCGCGACACACAGCACTGGTAAGCTAGTGCGGTTGCCACGGCGAGGGTGCTCCCACGGACCGGGCGTGCGGTTTCTGTGTGACCGCCGGGTGTTCGCTCACCCCGGCGGCCACACAGGAACCGGCATGACGGCCAAGCGGGCTCCGTGATCGACGCGGTGCTCCGGGCCTGTGCCCCGTGCGCCCCCTCGCCCGAGCGCCGCACCAAGACAACTGTTACCGGTCGCGCCGGCCGGTGCCCGTCGCCCAACCGCATCAGGAGTTTTGTCGTGTCCGAGGTAAAGATCAGCGCCGAGCCCCGCACCGAGTTCGGCAAGGGTGGTGCCCGCCGCACGCGCCGGGCCGGCAAGGTGCCCGCCGTGCTGTACGGGCATGGCGAGAAGCCCCGCCACATCGCCCTTCCCGCCCGTGAGTTCGCCGCGGCCATCCGCCACGGCGGCATGACCCAGGTCTTCAACATCGAGATCTCCGACGGCAGCGCCGCGCTGGCCCTGCCGAAGGCGATCCAGCGCGACCCGATCAAGGAGACCTTCGAGCACGTGGACCTGCTGGTCGTCCGCCGCGGCGAGAAGGTCACCGTCGAGGTCCCGGTCCAGCTGGTCGGCGAGGCCGCCCGCGACACGCTGATCATGCACGAGAGCACCACGCTCGCCGTGCTGGCCGACGCGACCAAGCTGCCGGAGCGCCTGGAGGCCTCGATCGAGGGCCTCGAGGCCGGCAGCCACGTGACCGCCGGCGAGGTCAAGCTGCCGGCGGGCGTCGAGCTCGCCGCCGACCCCGAGTCGATCATCGCGGTCATCACCGTCGCCCCGACCCAGGCGGCCGAGGGTGCCGGGGAGGCGGCCGAGGAGGCGGCCCCCGCGGCGGCCGAGGCCTGATCGCCGACCACGTTCCGCAGCCGATCACGTTCCGAAAGGTCGCGGACCGCCATCACCCGGGCGGCCTGCGGCCTTTCGGCATGAGGAGGAACGGTGACCGACGCGCCCTGGCTCGTCGTGGGGCTGGGTAACCCCGGCCCGGAGTACGCCCGCCATCGCCACAACGTCGGGTTCATGGTGGCCGACCTGCTCGCCGCGCGGGCCGGGCTGCGCTTCGGCCGGCACCGCCGGGTCGTCGCCGACGTGGCCGAGGGGCGCCTGCGCGTCGGCGGGCCGCGCCTGGTGCTGGTGAAGCCGCTGACCTTCATGAACCTCTCGGGCGGCCCCGTCGCCGGCCTGGCGCAGTTCTACAAGGTGCCGCGGGAGCAGATCATCGCCGTGCACGACGAGCTCGACATCCCCTGGACGCAGCTGCGGCTCAAGCAGGGCGGCGGCGAGGGCGGCCACAACGGCCTGCGCTCGATGTCCAGCTCGCTCGGCGGCAAGGACTACCTGCGGGTCCGCTTCGGCATCGGCCGCCCGCCCGGCCGGCAGAACCCGGCCGACTTCGTGCTGTCCGACTTCTCCGCGGTCGAGCGCAAGGAGCTCGACTACTTCGTGGACCGGGCCGCGGACGCGGTCGAGATGATAGTCGACCAGGGCCTGGAGCAGGCCCAGAACCGTTATCACGCCGAATAGGCGCCATTTCACCCTAGTAAAAGCTATTTTCGTCGATACCGTTCCGCCCGTCACCGGCGCCCGCTCGCGTGACGAATGTCCGAGTTGCACGTTGTACTCCGGGTTGCACCGTTTGATAGAAGCGGTCCTTCTGGAGGAGGCGGCGTGGCGATCGACAGCGGACGTACGCGGGACGGTTTCCACCGCCCGGCCCATCTCCGCCGTGAGGACCGCACGCCGAACGCTCGCCGTGACCCCGGCCCTGACCCCGGCCCCGTCGCGGCCCCCGATGCCGGCCCCGCGCCGGTGTACGGCCGCCCGGCCGGCCCCGCCCGCCGTCCGAGCCCGGCCCGCAACCGCCAGGTCGCCAAGCGGCCCCGCCCGGTGAAGGCGCAGGTCGCCGCCCCGGTCTCGCCCGCGCCCGGCCTCGTGCCGCCCGCCGAGGTCGATCCGGACCTCGCCGCCGAGGTCGACGCCGCCGTCCGGGGCACCACGCCGTTCGTGCGCACCGTCGAGCGCCGGCCCGTCACGATCGCCGCGCCCGACATGGCGGCGGGGGCCGGCCGGACCGCGCGGCACCGGGCCCGGTGGGCGTGGGAGGGGCGCTACCTGCGCACCCTGTTCGTACTGGACTTCGTCATCGGGCTGCTCGCCGGGGCGGTGGCGTTCGAGGCGCGGTTCTCGGGCGGGCTCACGCTGTACAACAGCCGCTATGTCCTGCTCTCGCTCCTGCTGCCGGCGGCGTTCACGGCGAGCCTCGCGGCCAACCGGGCCTACGAGAAGCGGTACCTCTTCGTCGGTACCGACGAGTACCAGCGCGTCCTGCGGGCGGGCCTGGCGCTGACGGCCGCGACCGTCTTCGTGGCGTACACCACCGAGACCCGCATCGCGCGCGTCTGGTTGTTCGTCGCGCTGCCGCTGGTCACCTTCGGCTGCCTGCTCGCCCGGTTCCTGCTGCGCCAGCTGCTGCACCGGGCCCGCAAGCGGCGCGGCGCGTGCATGCGCCGGGTCGTCGTGGTCGGGCACGAGCTCGCCGTCGAGGCCATGGCGCGGCAGCTGCGGCGCGAGCGGTACCACGGCCTGAAGGTCGTCGGTGCCTGCCTGCCCGGCCCCGGCGAGGTCGCCGACGTGCCGATCCTCGGCGCCTTCGACGAGATCGCGGGCGCGGTGCGCAAGGCCCGGGCCGACACCGTGCTTGTGCTGTCCTGCCCGGAGCTGGACGGTCACGCGCTGCGCCGGCTGGCCTGGCACCTGGAGCGCGACGACATCGACCTGATCGTGGCCAGCACGCTGATCGACGTCGCCGGCAGCCGTACGACCATCCGCCCGGTGGACGGCCTGCCGATGCTGCACGTCGAACACCCGACCCTGACCGGGGCCCGGCGTCTGGTCAAGGCGCTCGTCGACCGGGCCGGCGCTGTACTCCTTCTGGTGCTTACCAGCCCTCTTTTGGCCGTTCTGGCGCTTGCGGTTCGCATGGATTCCACCGGGCCGGTACTGTTCCGTCAGGTACGAGTGGGTAAAGACGGCCACGAGTTCGTGATCTACAAGTTCCGCACCATGCACATCGACGCCGAGGCCCGCCTGGCGGAGCTGAGGCACCTCAACGAAGTCGACGGCGTACTGTTCAAGCTGCGCAACGACCCCAGGGTCACCCGCGTCGGCCGGCTTCTGCGCAAGTTTTCGCTCGACGAGCTGCCGCAGCTACTCAACGTGATCGGCGGCAGCATGTCGCTGGTCGGGCCGCGCCCGCCCCTGCCGGAGGAGGTCGCCGTGTATCCGGACGACGCCCGGCGACGGCTGGCCGTTCGGCCCGGGATGACCGGTCTGTGGCAGGTGTCCGGCCGGTCGGACCTATCGTGGGACGAAGCGGTCCGCCTCGACCTGCAGTATGTGGAGAACTGGTCGCTCACGCTCGACCTGGTCATCATGCTGCGGACGTTGAGCGCGGTGACCAGAGGAGCTGGAGCGTACTGATGACGGACCTACCACCCGCCACGGACGGCGGGTTCGCCCGCTGGCTGGCCCAGCGGGCCGGAGACATGCTGCTCAAGCTGCGCGAGGAGATGGGGTACGCAGACCCCGACCAGCTGCGCAAGGCCGGCGACCGGCTCTCGCACGAACTGCTCGTCGAGCAGCTGCGGCGCTGGCGCCCGGCCGACGCGATCCTGTCCGAGGAGGGCGCCGACAGCGCCGCCCGGCTCAGCGCCGAGCGGGTCTGGATCGTCGACCCGCTGGACGGCACGCGCGAGTTCGGCGAGGAGGGGCGGGCCGACTGGGCCGTCCACGTGGCCCTCTACGCCCAGCGCTTGGTCGCCGGGGCGGTGGCCCTGCCCGCCCAGCACTGCGTGCTCGGCACCGACTCCCCGCCGCCGTTCCCGCCGATGCCAGGCGTGCAGGGCGAGCCGATCCGGCTGGCCGCCAGCCGGACCCGCCCGCCGGCGCTGCTGGCGCGGCTCGCCGAGAAACTCCCCGTCGAGCTGGTGCCGATGGGCTCGGCCGGGGCGAAGATCGCCGCGGTCATCGACGGCGCCGTCGACGCCTACGTGCACGCCGGCGGGCAGTACGAGTGGGACTCGGCCGCCCCGGTCGCTGTGGCTCTCGCCACGGGTCTGCACGCTTCCCGTATCGACGGGACTACGTTGGAATACAACCAGCCCGACCCCCGCCTGCCCGACCTGGTGGTGTGTCGGAAGGCATTGGCGCCGTCACTGCTGGCCGCGATCAACAGCTGAAAGGTCCCCGCCAACCATGAGCGGTTCGAAGCGGAGCGGAGTGGCCGCTCATCGGCAAGCGCAGGCTTTCGCGGAGGTGACGGCATGAGCCGCCCTCCGTATCGCGTCTCGCACCTGGATGCCCTGGAGGCGGAGAGTCTGTTCGTCATGCGCGAGGTGGTCGCTGAGTTCGAGCGGCCGGTGCTGCTGTTCTCGGGTGGCAAGGACTCGATCGTGATGCTGCGGCTGGCCGAGAAGGCGTTCGCGCCGGCCCGGATTCCGTTCCCGGTCATGCATGTGGACACCGGTCACAACTTCTCCGAGGTGCTGGCCTACCGTGACCGCCGGGTTACGGAGCTCAACGTGCAGTTGATCGTCGCGAGTGTGCAGGAGGCGATCGACGCCGGCATGGTGCGGGAGTCCGCGGATGGGATGCGGAACCGGATTCAGACGCCGGTGCTGCTGGATGCGGTGGAGAAGTACCGTTTCGATTCGCTGTTCGGCGGGGCGCGCCGGGATGAGGAGAAGGCGCGGGCCAAGGAGCGGGTGTTCAGCTTCCGTGATGACTTCGGCCAGTGGGACCCGCGTAACCAGCGGCCGGAGCTGTGGGCGCTCTACAACGCCCGGATCGCCCCGGGTGAGTCGATCCGGGTGTTTCCGCTGTCGAACTGGACCGAGCTGGACATCTGGCACTACATCGCCCGCGAGGGGATCGAGCTGCCGGGCATCTACTTCGCGCACGACCGGGAGGTCGTGGACCGGGGCGGGATGCTCTACGCGATCAACGAGTTCCTGCCGCTGAAGGCCGGGGAGACGCCGTTCGTGGAGCGGGTGCGCTACCGGACGGTCGGTGACGCCTCGTGCACGGCCGCTGTGCGCAGCGACGCGGACACCATCGACAAGGTCATCGACGAGGTCGCGGCCACCCGCATCACCGAGCGCGGGGCGACCCGCGGCGACGACCGGGTGAGCGAGGCGGCCATGGAGGATCGCAAGCGGGAAGGGTACTTCTGATGACCGCGGTGCTGGAGCGCCAGATGGACCTGCTGCGGTTCGCCACCGCCGGGTCGGTCGACGACGGCAAGTCGACGCTGATCGGGCGGCTGCTGTACGACTCGAAGGCGATCTTCACCGACCAGTTGGAGGCGGTGGAGGCGACCTCGCGTTCGCGTGGTGACGAGTACACGAACCTGGCGTTGCTGACCGACGGCTTGCGGGCCGAGCGGGAGCAGGGGATCACGATCGATGTGGCGTATCGCTACTTCGCCACGCCCCGGCGCAAGTTCATCATCGCGGACACGCCCGGGCACATTCAGTACACCCGGAACATGGTGACCGGCGCCTCGACCGCCGATCTGGCCCTGATCCTGGTCGACGCCCGTAAGGGCCTGGTCGAGCAGTCCCGGCGGCATGCGTTCCTGTGCTCGCTGCTGCGGGTGCCGCACCTGGTGCTGTGCGTGAACAAGATGGACCTGGTCGACTACAGCCAGGAGGTGTTCGAGCGCATCGCGGACGAGTTCACGTCGTTCGCCGCGAAGCTCGAGGCGCCCGACCTGACGGTGATCCCGATCTCGGCGCTGCACGGCGACAACCTGGTCACCCGCAGTGAGAACATGTCGTGGTACGAGGGGCCGTCCCTGCTGCACCACCTGGAGCACGTCCACATCGCCTCCGACCGCAACCTGGTCGACGTGCGGTTCCCGGTGCAGTACGTCATCCGGCCGCAGTCCACCACGGTGTCGGACTACCGCGGCTACGCGGGCCAGATCGCCAGCGGCGTGATGAAGCCCGGCGACGAGGTCATGGTGCTGCCGTCGGGCTTCACGACCCGGATCACGCACATCGAGACCGCGGACGGGGCGCTCGCCGAGGCGTATCCGCCGATGTCGGTGACCATCCGGCTCGCCGACGAGATCGACATCGCCCGCGGCGACATGATCTGCCGGCCGAACAACGCCCCGCAGGTCGCGCAGGACATCGAGGCGATGGTCTGCTGGATGGACGAGACCCGGCCGCTGACGGTCGGCGGGAAGTATGCGATCAAGCACACGACCCGCTCCGCGCGCACGGTGGTCCGGGGGCTGCAGTATCGCCTGGACGTCAACACCCTGCACCGGGACGAGTCCGCCAACCAGCTGGGCCTCAACGAGATCGGCCGCGTCAAGCTGCGCACCACCGTGCCGCTGCTCGCCGACGAGTACCGCCGCAACCGCACCACCGGCGGGTTCATCATCATCGACGAGAGCACCAACCGCACGGTCGGCGCCGGCATGATCATCGAGGCCGGCTGACCGAGATCCGCGCCACCCGGCGCCCCTCGACGGTGTTCACCCGCAGGTGCCAGCCGTCGTGGCGCACGTTGTCGCCGACCGCCGGCACCCGGCCGAGCCGGGCCATGAGAAACCCGGCCACGGTCTCGTAGGGGCCGGTGGGCAGCGTCAGCCCGATCCGCTCGGCGAGGTCGGCCAGGTTGAGGCGGCCGTCGACCTCGTCCACCCGCGGCGGGGCCGGCGGCGCGTCGTACTCGTCGTGGATCTCCCCGACCAGTTCCTCGATGAGGTCCTCGAGGGTGACGATCCCGGCCGTGCCGCCGTACTCGTCCACGACGACCGCGAGGTGGTGGCCCTCCCGGCGCATCTCCGACAGCGCCGCGAGCACCCGCTTGCTGGCCGGCAGCCGCTTGACCTCCCGGGTGAGGCCGCGCACCGTCGCGGCCGGGTCCTCCGCCGGGGGCAGGATCAGATCGCGCAGGTGTACGAAGCCGACTATGTCGTCCGCGTCGCTGTCGATGACCGGGAAGCGGGAGTGCCGGGCGCCGCGCACGGCGTGTGTGGCCTCGGCGACCGTCAGCGACGCGTCGAGGAAGACCACCTCGGTGCGCGGGACCATCACCTCGCGCACGTGCCCGGTGCCGGAGTTGAGCGTAATGAGGGTTCGCAGCTCGGCCTCGGATATCCGGGGCGTGGCGGGGGTAGCGTGAAGTCGCTCCGCCCAGCGAACCAGCAGGGCGGCCGCAGCCTGCCTCATGGTTCCGGGGCCAGGCTCCGGCATGGCACAAAGTGTAGGCGTCCCGCTCCCGCCCATTCACCGGCGACGTGTAACTTTGTTGGAACGCGTCGATTTTTGGGAGGTTGTCGTGAAGTTGCTCGTCACCGGCGGCGCCGGATACATCGGCAGCATCGTCACCGCGCTGCTGCTGGACGCCGGCCACGAGGTGGTGGTGCTCGATGATCTGTCGACCGGGCATGCCGAGGCCGTCCCCGAGGGCGCGGCGTTCGTGCGCGGCCGGGTCCACGACGCGATCGGCGACGTGCTCAGCCCCGACTTCGACGGGGTGCTGCACTTCGCGGCGTTCATCGCCGCGGGGGAGAGCGTGCAGAAGCCGGAGAAGTACTGGGAGAACAACGCGATCGGCACGCTCAAGCTGCTCGACGCGATGCACGCCGCGGGGGTCCGGCGGCTGGTCTTCTCCTCCACCGCCAACGTCTACGGCGACCCCGACACCGTCCCGATCCCGGAGACGGCCGCGGTGCGCCCCCCGAACCCGTACGCGACCTCGAAGCTCGCCGCCGACCACGCCCTGACCGGCTTCGCCACGGCGTACGGCTTCTCGGCGGTGAGCCTGCGGTACTTCAACGTCGCCGGCGCCCTGCGCCGCCCCGACGGCTCGATGATCGGCGAGCGCCACGACCCCGAGACCCACCTGATCCCGATCGCCCTGCAGGTGGCCGCCGGCCGCCGGGAGAAGCTTCCGATCTTCGGCGACGACTACGACACGCCGGACGGCACCAACATCCGCGACTACATCCACGTCGCCGACCTGGGCGCCGCGCACCTGCTGGCGCTGTCCACCATGGACGGGCAGACCGACGCCCACCCAGCCGCTCCCGGATGGCACCGGATCTTCAACCTGGGCAGCGGCACCGGCTTCTCCAACCGCCAGGTCGTGGAGGTGGTCCGCTCGGTGACCGGCCACCCGATCCCGGTGGAGATGGCACCCCGCCGCCCCGGCGACCCGGCTCAGCTGGTCGCCTCCTCGGACCGGGCCAAGCGGGACCTGGCCTGGACCCCGCGGTTTCCGGACCTGGCCACGATGGTCGCCGACGCCTGGGCCTTCATGAACCGCTGACCGGACCGCTGGGCGCCCAGGTCACTGGGCGTCCAGCTTCTGCCAGGTCGAGCCGTCGACCGAGAACGCCGTGTAGATCGTCGTCATCCGGTACGCCACGTAGCCGGCCTCCGTGCGGGACAGGCGCATGGTGGTGTGGAGGCCTTCCAGGCGTACCCACGAGATCCCCTCGTCCTCGGAGACGAGCCAGTGGCCGTATCCGTCCACGATCAGCAGGCGGCCGTCGAGCAGCGGCACCAGATCGCCGCCGATGGTGGCCTGGCCCGCGGTCGGGTGGGCGGGGCCGAACGTCGCGCCGCCGTCCGCCGAGGCCGCGACCGCCACCAGGCGCTCCGGGGCTGCGGCCGCCTCCTGCGGGGCGACGATCGTGACGTAGACGCCGCGGCCGAGCATCGCGGCCCGCGCCGTGCCCGGGAAGCCGGGGAAGGCGGTCACCGTCCAGGTTGCCCCGTTGTCCCGGGAGACCGCCACCGCCGGGCCGGCGTCCGCCGTGCGTCCGCCGACCCACCAGGAGCCGTCGCCGGCCCGGACGGGGGAGCGCCAGCAGACCTCCAGCGGGGGCTGCCGCGGCACCGGCGCCAGGGCGGTGCCCGTCAGGCCCGCGGTCGGGGCGCCGCACTCGCCGCCGTCCAGGGCGACCAGGCGGGACTCGCCGGTCAACGGGGCCGCCGGAGCGGCGGGGGAGGCGTCCGTGCTCCAGTGTTCGCCGTCGGTGCTGGTCGCGCGCTCGAGGCCGGGCGCGGGGCCGAGCAGCGTGATGCGGTCCGGGGTGGCGATGAGCTTCGGCAGGCCGGAGAGCGGCGACGGTACGGTACGCCAGGTCCGGCCCCCGTCGGCGGTCGCGCTGATCCAGGTCGTGCAGCAGTCGGCCGTCAGCAGGTAGCCGCGCTCGGCGTCGGCGAACTCGGCCTCGCGGATCGAGCCGGGCAGGTCCTGCGGCAGGTGGGCCAGGCCGGAGATCGTGATGCCCTCGGCGCTCCACGTGCCGGACGGGGCGTCGGCCGGGCCGGAGGCGACGGCGGTCGGGGCCGGGCGCGGGTCGTGCCGGGCCGCGAGCGTCACCCCGGCGACGACGAGCGCGGCCAGGGCGGCCGCGCCGGTCCGGGCGGCGAGCCGGCGGCGGCGCAGGGCCGCGGCCCGGGCGGCGATGACCGCGAGCGGCGGCTGGTCGATGTCCAGCCGCTCGCCCTCCGCCCGCAGGCGCGACTCGAGCTGGTCAGGCACGGGCCACCTCGTATCCGCGCAGGCGGGCGGCGAGCGCCGTGCGGGCCCGTGACAGCCGCGACTTCACGGTGCCGGTCGGGACGTTCAGCGCGGCGGCGATCTCCTCCACGCTGAGGTCGGCGTAGTAGTGCAGCACGATGACCTCCCGGTAGCTGCGTGGGATGGCGTCGAGCGCCTCGGTCAGGTCGGTCCTGATGTCCGGGTCGGGATGGGCGGGGTGGTCCTGCAGCGGGCGTTCCCGCAGCATGATCAGGTCGAGGACGCGGCGGCGGCGCCAGCGGCGGCGGGCGACGTTGAGCGCGACGGTGCGCAGCCAGGCCTCGGGGTTGTCGATGCCGGCGAAGCCGCGCGGGCGGGCGACGGCCCGCGCGAACGCCTCCTGCACGACGTCCTGGGCCTCGGTCAGGTCCGTGGTGAACGCGAAGAGCTGCACGACCAGCCTGCGGTAGCAGGCGTGGTACACCTCCTCGACGTCGCCCACGACCATAACGACCCCCCGGGGAGCCGGCCGGTTCCCACGAAGTTGCGGCTGTTCGGGATTCTCGCGAATCAGTTGGGCGGCACGGTGGCGGACAGGGTGGCCACCTGCCAGGCCTTCGCGTCCTCGGAGATCCGGGCCGGGTCACCCAGGGACGCGTAGCCGTTGTCGACGGGGGCGATGGCGCCGCCCGGGCCGGGCACGACCGCGAAGTGCTCGCCGTCGTTGCTGTCGAAGAACACCGTCTCGCTGTCCGAGCGGACCCACATCAGCACCGAGTGGTCCTTGCGGACCAGGGCGCCGAGAATCCGGTTGTCCAGCGTCTTGAGCGAGGCCGGCAGCTCGACGGCGCCCCGCACCTCGCGCCAGTTCAGGCCGCCGTCAGCGGTGCGGAAGAGCCGGATCGAGTGACTGTACGGCACGAAGGCCCACACGTCCCGGCCGTCGAGCGTCGCCAGGGTCGGCACGTCGTTGCCGGCCGGCGCGTCCAGGGTGCAGGCGATCCAGTTGGCGCCCTGGTCGGTGCTGACGCTCGCGGCCGGCGACCCGGTCTGCAGGTCGGCGCCGGCGACCCACCACCCGGCCGCGGCCGGCAACGTGGTGGCGACCGTGCGCCGGGCCATCGGCGGCTGGCCGACGAGGCTCAGCGACCCGTCGCTCTCCCGGACGCCGAACAGGTCGCCGTACTGCACCAGCTGGATCACCCGATCGGCCGGGCCGAGCGCCAGGCGGTCGCTGGGCCCTGTCACCGGCACGCCGGCCTGGGCCGCGAGCTGTGTCTGGGTGCCGGCGGTGAGCTGGAAGCGCACGCTGGAGCGCGAGCCGCTGCCGACCTCGCCGCTGAGCATGTAGGTGGCGGGCGCGATCCGGGTCAGCTGCACGTTGCTGATCCGCTCCAGTGGGCTGGCGCGCAGCGCGTCGACGACGAACGGGGTCCGGCGCTCGGTCGCCCCGCCCAGCGTGGTGAGCTGGAGGCTGCAGCGGCGGGCCTGGGGTACTTCCACGCAGACATCCACCGCGGCGACCAGCTCCGGCAGCGACCCGGCGGCGGCCAGGACGGTGACCGTGGACGGGAAGTGGCCGGTGGCGCTGGGCGTGGCCGAGGCCGGCAGGCTCCAGGCCCCGCCGAGGTCCGGGTTGGGGCCGAGCACGGCCGGGCCCGGGCGGCCGAAGATCCCGGCGAGCGCGACCGGGGCGAGCACGCCCAGCGTCCCCACCAGCGCGCCGAGCACGGCCATCCGGTCGCGCAGGCGGACCCGGCCGGCGCGGCGGTACAGCGTGGCGAAGTCGGGCACCCAGGTGGCCGCCTCGATCTGCGCGCGGAGGGCGCGGAAGTCCAGGTCAGGACGCATCCCGTACCCCCTCGGAGTTGACCTCGACCTCGATCTGGGGCGGGGCGGACGGGCGGCGGCGGGCCGGGGCCTGCTCGCTCGCCTCGTCGCTGAGCAGGGTGGCGAGCATGGCGCGGCCGCGGGACAGGCGGGCCTTCACGGTGCCGACGGGCACGCCCAGGGCGTCGGCGACCTCGTGCACCGACATGTCGGCGAGGTGGTGCAGCACGATCGTCTCCCGTGTGGCCTGCGACAGTTGTTGCAGGGCGGCGACCAGGGCGACCCGGTTGGGGTCGACGCCCGGCACGCTCTCCACCGGCCGGGCGACCCGGCCGCTGCGCACCAGTGTGTCGAACAGTCGCCGCCGGCGCCAGCGCGTCCGGGCCAGGTTCATGGCGACGGTGCGCAGCCAGGCCTCGGGGTCGGCGACGTCGAGGAACTGCCGGGGGCGGGCCAGCGCGCGGGCATACGCCTCCTGGACGAGGTCCTGGGCCTCGGCGTGGTCGCCGGTCAGCGCGTACAGCGCGGCGACCAGGCGGCGGTAGTGCGCCTGGTACGCGTCGCGAACGGCCTCGCGCGCCTCCAGCTCCTCGCCCACAAGCCACCTCCCTCGGCACCCCACGCTATCCAGACAGACGCCTGTGTCGCGTCCTCGGTTGCGCCTGACAGAATGGCGAGCATGTCGTCTCCCGCCCGGCCCCGGGTGCTTTCCGGGATCCAGCCCACCGCCGACTCGTTCCATCTGGGCAACTACCTCGGTGCGCTGCGTAACTGGGTGGCCATGCAGGAGACGCATGACACCTTCTACTGCGTGGTCGACCTGCACGCGATCACGATGGGTCACGACCCGGCCCTGCTGCGCAAGCGGACCCGGGTCAGCGCCGCCCAGCTGCTCGCCGTCGGCCTCGACCCGGAGCGCTGCACGCTGTTCGTGCAGAGCCACGTGCCCGAGCACGCGCAGCTCGCCTGGGTGCTGAATTGCCTGACCGGCTTCGGCGAGGCCAGCCGGATGACCCAGTTCAAGGACAAGTCGGCCAAGCAGGGCGCCGACCGCAGCAGCGTCGGCCTGTTCACCTACCCGATCCTGCAGGCGGCGGACATCCTGCTGTACCAGGCCGACGCCGTCCCGGTCGGCGAGGACCAGCGCCAGCACCTCGAGCTGACCCGCGACCTGGCCCAGCGGTTCAACACCACCTTCGGCCAGACGTTCACGGTGCCGGCGCCGTTCATCATCAGGGACACGGCCAAGATCACCGACCTGCAGGAGCCGACGGCGAAGATGTCGAAGTCGGCCTCGACCGCGAACGGCCTCATCGAGCTGCTCGAGGAGCCGGCCCGCGCGGCCAAGAAGATCCGCTCGGCGGTCACCGACACCGGCCGCGAGATCGTCTTCGACCAGACGAACAAGCCCGGCGTGTCCAACCTGCTCACCATCTACTCGGCGCTGTCCGGCCGGACGATCGAGGAGCTCGTCGCGGCGTACGACGGCAAGGGCTACGGCGACCTGAAGAAGGACCTCGCCGAGGTCGTGGCCGAGTTCGTCAAGCCGATCCAGCAGCGCACCGCCGCCTACCTCGACGACCCGGCCCAGCTGGACAAGCTGCTCGCGGTCGGCGCGGAGAAGGCGCGGGCGGTCGCGGTGCCGACGCTGCGGACGGTGTACGACCGCATCGGCTTCCTCGCCCCCGGCGCTGCCGCACACTGAGGTGACACCGCGTGCAGTTGGACGCCGCGCAGGTCGTGATCGAACCACCATCGGCGTCGCGATCGACATCCCGCAGCCGTGGGGCGGCGAGCTCACCACCGCCCGCCTGGCCGCCGGCGATCCGGTCGCGGAGCACGTGCCGGCCCACGTCACCCTGCTCGGCCCCACCGAGGTCGACGCCGCGGCGCTGCCCGAGATCGACCGGCACCTGTGCGACGTCGCACGGGCGCACCGGGCCTTCACCGTGCAGCTGCGCGGCACCGGCACGTTCCGACCGGTCACCCAGGTGGTGTTCGTCGCGGTCGCGGCCGGCATCAGTGAGTGCGAGCAGCTGCACGAGGCGGTCCTCGCGGCCGGCGCGCTCGGCGGGCAGGTCGCGGCGCGCTTTCCGTATCACCCGCACGTGACCGTCGCCCACGACGTGCCGCCCGCCCAGCTCGACACCGCGTTCGCCGACCTGGCCGGCTACGAGGCCACGTTCGCCGTCGGCGGGTTCACGCTCTTCGAACACGATGACACCGGGCGGTGGCGTCCCCATGCGGATTACCGTCTCGCATCGGACGATTGAGGGGTGGGCACCCTCGACCGGCTGGAGGCCGGCTTCGATCGTGCGGTCGACGCCGCCCGGCGCCGCTCGCGGGTGTTCGACCACGTGTGGCGGGCGCAGGAGCGCTACTTCGACGTCGACGCCGTCCGCCTGGCCGCCGCCACCGCCTACTACGGCTTCTTCGCCGTCTTCGCCATGGTGGTCGTGCTGTTCTTCATCCTCGGCCAGGTGCTGGGCGGCAACAAGCTCGTCGTCGAGCGCGTCCAGGTCTACCTGCAGGCCAACCTGCCCCAGCTGCACAGCGACGAGATCTTCGCCGGCAGCCAGCAGATCGGCATCATCGCCCTGGTCGGCCTGGTCATCGCCGGCGTCGGCTGGGTGGAGAACCTGCGCTCGTCGCAGCGGGCCCTGTGGCAGCTGCAGGAGCACCCCGGCAACCCGGTCGTGCGCTGGCTGGTCGACCTCGGTGTGCTGCTCGGGCTCGGGCTGCTGCTGCTGATCTCGATCGGCATCTTCGCCGGCGTGCAGGAGCTGCTCTACTGGCTCGCCGGCGACTTCGGCCAGGACCCGGTGCGGGTCGCGCTGCGGGCCTCCTCGAGCCTGCTCTCCGGCGTGGTCGACGTCTTCCTCGGCGCCGCGCTGCTGGTCGGGGTGCCGCGGCTGCGGATGTCGCTGCGGCGGCTGTGGCCCTCGGCGATCCTCTTCGCGGTCGGGCTGGGCCTGCTCAAGACCCTGGGGAAGTGGTACATCACCCGCACCGAGCACAACCCGGCCTACCAGCTGGTCGCGGGGACGATCGGGCTGCTGCTGTACATGTACCTGCTGCATCAGCTGCTGCTGTTCGCGGCTGCCCTCTGCGCGACCAGTCCCCACGGCCGCGTGATCGACCTCGCCGGCGGCGCCCCGCGGGCCGACGTGCAGGCGGCGCGGCGGGCGGCCGAGCTGGTCGAGAAGGCCGCGGAGACCACCGAGCACGCGGCGGAGATCGCGGCCCACATCCCGACCGGCGGTTCTTCGGCCACGTCTATTCCTTCCGGCGGTTCGCCGGGTGCGCAGCGGCTGGACCCGTCATGATGGGCGCCGTGGGTGCACTCGTGACTTTGGACCTGCCGGCCGACGCGCCGGCGCTGACCCTGCCGTGGATCATCACCTTCGGCCCGATGAACGACGAGGAGGAGTGGGAGCCGGTCGTCTGCGGCCCGTATGAGCGCGCGCACGCGCTGGCGCTGGCCGAGGCCGTGGTGGCCGACGAGGATTTGATGGCGGTCGTGGAGCCGCTGCAGCCGCACGTGACGGTGGCCCAGATCCAGGGCGACATCGCCGCTTCGCGTATGGCGGCCGAGAACGAGGACCTGGAGACGGCCGCGCTGGACGCCGAGCTGGGCGGCTACGAGCACGACCACGACCACGAACACGACGACGACCACACGCACGAGCCGCCGTCGGTGGACGAGATCCGCGCCGGCTTCGCGAGGATCGCGGCCAAGCTCAGCAGCTGACGTATGGAGCCGGACGTCAGTCCGGCTCCATCCAGACCGTCGTGTCCGGGGGCAGGCCGGCGCCCACCGGGGAGCTGGCCAGCACCGGCTCGCGGGGCAGGGCGAAGGCGGAGTCGCCGAAGTTCGTCGCGACCAGATACGCCCCGGTCGAGAAGCACAGCACGCCCTCCGGGGCCGGGCGCCAGGTCAGGGTCGCGGCCGGGCGGCGCAGGCGCAGGGCCGCGCGGTACAGGTTCAGCATCGAGCCGGGGTCGGCGCGCTGGGCCGCGACCGTGCGGGCCGCCCAGTCCGGCGGCATCGGCAGCCAGGAGCGGTCACGCGGGCCGAAGCCGAACGGGGGTGCCTCGCCCTCCCACGGCAAGGGGACCCGGCAGCCGTCGCGGCCCGGCTCGGCGCCGGCGGAGCGGACCCACTGCGGGTCCGCGCGGGCCTCGTCGGGCAGGTCGAGTACCTCGGGCAGGCCCAGCTCCTCGCCCTGGTAGACGTACGCCGAGCCGGGCAGCCCCAGCATCAGCAGCGCCGCCGCGCGGGCCCGGCGCAGCCCGGGCGCGCCGTCGCCGAAGCGGGTCACGGGGCGGCGCCGGTCGTGGTTGGACAGCACCCAGGTGGGCGGCGCCCCGACCTCGGCCGCGGCGCTCAGCGAGTCGTCGATGATCCGGCGCAGCGGGCCGGGCTCCCACGGCGCGTCGAGGAAGTCGAAGTTGAACGCCTGGTGGAGCTCGTCCGCGGCGACGTATCGCGCCACCCGCCGCGGCTGCGTGTCGAAGATCTCCGCGACGGCCATGCGCTGGCCGGGGTACGAGTCCAGGATCCTGCGCCAGCCCCGGTAGATCTCATGCACCCCGTCCTGATCGAAAACGGATACTTCCGAAAAATCCGGTTTGATCAAACCGTGCGCCACGTCGATCCGAAACCCGTCGACCCCGCGATCAAGCCAGAACCGCAAAATGTCCGAAAACTCGGCGCGAACGTCGGGATTGTCCCAATTGAGGTCTGGCTGAGCGGGGTCGAAAAGGTGGAGATACCACGATCCATCCGGCATCTGCGTCCAAGCCGGCCCGCCGAACAGCGACCGCCAGTCGTTGGGTGGCAGCGAGCCGCGCCCGGCCGCGAAGACGTACCGATCCCGCAGCCCGGCCAGGAACCACGGATGCGCCGAGGAGGTGTGGTTCGGCACGATGTCGACGAGCACGCGCAGACCCAGCCCGTGCGCCGCGGCCACCAGGGAGTCGAAGTCGGCCAGCGTCCCGAACACGGGATCGACGTCGCGGTAGTCGGCCACGTCGTAGCCCCCGTCGACCATCGGTGAACGGTAGAACGGCGAGAGCCACAGCGCGTCCACCCCGAGGTCGGCCAGGTGCGGCAGGCGCGCGGTGATCCCCGGCAGATCCCCGATCCCGTCCCCGTCGGAGTCGGCGAAGCTGCGCGGGTAGATCTGATAGATGACCGCGGTCCGCCACCACTCCACGTGACCCAACGCTACCGATCAAGCGTTGCCTTGAGGGCCGAATGGAACCAGGCCCAGCGGTGCATCCGGGCCGGGACCGGCGGCCAGCCGTTGATGCTCGCCATCAACTGCCAGTAACGCTCGGCCCGCGGCTCGATCGACAGGTCCAGCGACTCGTCGACCTCCCGCCGCAGCTGCGGCCCGTCCTCGCGGCCGGCCGCCCGTGCCCAGCGGGCCATCACCTCGTCGACCACGGCCGCCGGGCCGGGCCGGCCCCGGTCCTGGGCCTGCTCGACGAGGTCGATGAACCACGTGATCTCGGCCGCGTCGGTCGGGACGACCCGCGCCGTGCCGGGGGCGAAGCTGCGCCGGCCCATCTCGCGCAGCCGCTCGCGGAAGTCCGGCTCGCGCAGCATCTCGGCCAGCTCGATCCAGGCGTCGACCTGCTCGTCCGTGGGCTCGTGGGGCAGGTCCGCCGGCACGCGGCGCAGCCTGGTGGTGAACTCCCGCGACTCCTCGGAGTCGGAGATGTCCGAGAAGATGCTGTCGAAGAACTCCTCGACGATGCGGCGCCGCTCGTCGGCACCGGCCTGCGCGATCCGGGCGAGCCGTTCGAGGTCGGCCGGGGTCGCGTCGCGCCCCGCCGCCGCGCGCAGGGCGGCCCGGCGCAGCCGCAGCACCCGGATCTGGGCGCCCAGCGCGTCCGCGTGCGCCGCGGCGACCTCGCGCAGGTCCGCGCCGCGTTCGAGCACCTGGCGGATGGTGGCGAGGTCGAGGCCCAGCTCGCGCAGGGTGCGCACGAACTCCAGGCGGACGATCGAGCCGTGGTCGTACTGCCGGTACCCCGCCCGCGACCGCTCGGCCTCCGGCACCAGGCCGACGTCCGAGTAGTACCGGATCGTCTTCACCGGCAGCCCGGTGAGGCGCGACAGTTCGCCGATGTTCATGAAACCGATCCTGGACCCTCCAGCAAGGGGAGAGTCAACGGGCGGCTACCTTGCGCGGGTGGAACCTTTGCGGCTCATCCTCCTGTTCCTCCACCTGATCGGCTTCGCGCTGCTGCTCGGCGGCGGGATCGCGCAGTACGTCACCGGCAAGCTGCGCATCAACCCGGCCATCCTCTGGGGCGCCGTCGTCCAGGTGGTGACCGGTCTCGGGCTCGCCGCCCCGCTGCGCGGCGGGGGCGATCACGAGCCGCCGTCGGCGAAGCTCGCCGTGAAGCTCGTGATCGCGCTGATGATCTTCGCGATGGCGTTCTTCTCCCGCAAGCGAGAGGAGGTCAACCAGGGTCATTTCCTCGCTTTGATCGGGTTAACGCTCGTTAACGCCGCGGTTGCCGTGTTTTGGAGGTAACTGGGGCGTTACAAGATCGATCTCACGAGGCGGGAGCGACCGGCGGCACGTCACGGCCCTATAACGCAAGCCTCCCAACCCGGCAGCAAACGCTGGAACGGCACCATCGAGGGCGTACGCTCCCGCCGTTGGGTTCACCGCGATGGGCGGTGCATCGGGAAGGGAGACCGTCTTGCGCCGAGTGCGTGGGATGAAGGTTCTCGCGGCCGCCGCGGTGGCGTTTGTCGCGTTGGGCAGCATGACCGCTTGCGGTGATGACAAGGACAGCGCGGGAGACGGCAGCAGCGCGCCGGCCTCGAAGAAGAACGTCAAGGTCGGCCTT
Source organism: Dactylosporangium sp. CA-233914 (assembly GCF_050942935.1). NCBI lineage: Bacteria > Bacillati > Actinomycetota > Actinomycetes > Micromonosporales > Micromonosporaceae > Dactylosporangium > Dactylosporangium sp. CA-233914. The sequence continues at coordinate 1,227,948 of NZ_CP192030.1, forward strand.
GCCTTCGACATCGGCGGCCGGGGCGACAAGTCCTTCAACGACTCCGCCGCCGCGGGCCTGGACCGGGTCAAGAGCGACCTCAACGTCGATGTCAAGGACCTGGCCGCGGTCGCCGGCGAGAGCGAGAACGACAAGTACTCCCGCCTGAAGGTGCTCTGCACCAGCGGCTACAACCCGGTCATCGCCGTGGGCTTCGTCTACGACGGCGCCGACGCCGCGAACGGCCCGCTCGCCCGCGCGGCCAAGGACTGCCCGAAGACGAAGTTCGCGATCGTGGACGGCGCGACCAAGGCCGACAACGTCGCGGACCTGGTCTTCGCCGAGGAGCAGGGCTCCTACCTGGTCGGTGTCGCCGCGGCCCTGAAGTCCAAGACCGGCACGGTCGGCTTCATCGGTGGCTGCCAGGTCGACCTGATCAAGAAGTTCGAGGCGGGCTTCACAGCCGGCGCCAAGGCCACCAAGGCCGACATCAAGGTGCTGACCAACTACCTGTCCACCCCGGCCGACGCCTGCAAGGGCTTCAACGACCCGGCCGGTGGCAAGACCGCCGCCAGCGGCATGTACGACCAGGGCGCGGACATCGTCTACGCGGCGGCCGGCGGCTCCGGCACCGGCGTCTTCGAGGCCGCCAAGGACAAGAAGACCCTGGCCATCGGCGTCGACTCGGACCAGTACAACACCGTCACCGACGCCTCGCTCAAGCCGGTCATCATGACCTCGATGCTCAAGCGGGTCGACAACGCGGTGTTCAACTTCGTCAAGGACTTCGCCGACGACAAGTTCACGGCCGGCCCGACCGTCTTCGACCTCAAGACCGACGGCGTCGGCTACGCCACCTCCGGCGGCCAGGTCGACGACATCAAGGCCAAGCTGGACGCGGCCAAGGCCGACATCGCGTCGGGTAAGGTCACCGTCCCTACCAAGTAGATGTAGACATCGGGTGCTCGGCGGGGGACTGTGATCCAGTCCCCCGCCTCATCTTTAGGAGCCTGGATGACCGCGGAACCGCCCGCCGTCGAACTCAAGGGGATCACCAAGCGGTTCCCCGGCGTTGTGGCCAACTCCGACGTCAACCTCACCGTGCGCAAGGGCACGATCCACGCGATCGTCGGTGAGAACGGGGCCGGTAAGTCCACCCTCATGAAGATCCTCTACGGCATGCAGCCGCCCGACGAGGGCGAGATCATCGTCGAGGGCAAGCCGGTGCGCTTCTCCTCGCCGCAGGGTGCGATCGAGGCCGGCATCGGCATGGTGCACCAGCACTTCATGCTCGCCGACAACTTCACGGTCACCGAGAACGTGGTGCTCGGGGCCGAGAAGCTGCACGGGATCGGGTCGGGGGCAAGAGCCAAGATCGAAGAGATCTCCCAGCGGTACGGCCTGGGCGTGCGCCCGGACGAGCTGGTGGAGAACCTCGGCGTCGGCGACCGCCAGCGCGTGGAGATCCTCAAGGTGCTCTACCGCGGCGCCCGGATCCTCATCCTCGACGAGCCGACCGCGGTGCTCGTGCCGCAGGAGGTCGACGAGCTCTTCGGCAACCTCCGCGAGCTCATCCGCGAGGGCCTGACCGTCCTGTTCATCTCGCACAAGCTCGACGAGGTGCGCGCGGTGGCCGACGACATCACGGTCATCCGCCGCGGCACCACCGTCGCCTCGGTCAAGCCCGCCGAGGTCACCGCCCGCCAGCTGGCCACCCTGATGGTCGGCAGCGAACTGCCCAGCCCCGAGGCGCGCGAGTCGACCGTCACCGACGAGCCGGCCCTGGTCGTCGAGGGCCTCACGGTCCTGGGCCCGGAGGGCCGCCCGGTGGTGGACAACGCCACCTTCACGATCCACCGCGGCGAGGTCGTCGGCATCGCCGGCGTCGAAGGCAACGGCCAGGCCGAGCTCGCCGAGGCGATCATCGGCATGCGCCCGGCCACCGGCACCATCCGGCTCGGCGGCCAGGACGTCTCCGCCTGGTCCACCCGCCGCCGCCGCGAGGCCGGCATCGGCTACGTGCCGGAGGACCGGCACCGCCAGGGCCTGCTGCTGGACGCCCCGCTGTGGGAGAACCGGATCCTCGGCCACCAGACCGAGCGGCCCAACGCCCGCGGCTTCCTCATCGACGTCGGCGGCGCCCGGCGCGACACCCAGCGCATCGTCGAGGAGTACGACGTGCGCACCCCCAGCATCGACGTCGCCGCCGTGGCGCTCTCCGGCGGCAACCAGCAGAAGCTCATCGTCGGCCGCGAGATGAGCCACGAGCCGAAGGTCCTCGTCGCCGCCCACCCGACCCGCGGGGTCGACGTCGGCGCCCAGGCCGCGATCTGGGACCACATCCGCAGCGCCCGCATCGCCGGCATGGGCGTGCTGCTCATCTCGGCCGACCTGGACGAGCTGATCGGTCTGTCCGACTCGCTCAAGGTCATCTATGGTGGGCGGCTGGTGGCCGACGCCGACCCGGCGAGCGTCACCCCCGAACAACTGGGCGTCGCCATGACCGGCGCCACGGCCGAGGAGGCCACGATCGAGGAGGCCCAGGAGTGAGCGCGGAAGGAACCGCCGTCGCCTCCGCACCGCCGTTCTGGCGGCGCATCGACCCCGCCAAGCTCGTACCGCAGCTGATCGCTCCGGTCGCCGCGCTGGTCCTGGCCGCCGTGATCTCCTCGATCGCGCTGCTCATCACCGACAAGGACCCGATCCAGGCGTTCTCCCACATGTACGACTACGGCCTGGACCCGGACTCGATGGTCGAGATCCTGAACAAGGCGAGCGAGTACTACATCGCCGCCGTCGCGGTCGCCATCGGCTTCAAGATGGGCCTGTTCAACATCGGCGTCGAGGGCCAGTCGAAGATCGGCGCGTTCATGGCCGGCGCGCTGGCCAGCGCCTCCTTCATGAGCTGGATGCCCGGCTCGCTGCGGATCGTGCTCATCATCGTGGTCGCCGCCATCGTCGGCGCGATCTGGGCCTCGATCGCCGCGCTGCTCAAGACCCAGCGCGGGGTCAGCGAGGTCATCTCGACGCTGATGCTCAACGCGATCGCCGGGCAGGTGGTGACCTGGCTGCTCAACGACCACTGGGGCACGCAGGCGCCGAATGCGCAGATCAAGACCACCGGCATCCTGCCCAAGGACTCCTGGATGCCCGGCCTGCCGATCATCTCCGGCACCGACGAGAAGGTGCTCGGCTTCCTCGTCATCGCCGTGGTGCTCGGCCTCGGCTACTGGTTCGCCATCAACCGCACCCGCTTCGGCTTCGACCTGCGCGCCACCGGCTACAACCCGTTCGCGGCCACGGCCAGCGGCGTGAGCGCGAAGAAGATGGTCATCACCGCGATGGTGATCTCCGGCGCCATCGGCGGCCTGGTCAACCTGCCCCGCATGCTCGGCGAGACGCACACCTACACCGAGGGCTTCGGCGGCATCGGCTTCACCGGCATCGCCGTCGCTCTGCTGGGCCGCAACCACCCGGTCGGCATGGCGCTGGGCGCGATCCTGTGGGGCTTCCTGGCCCGCTCGCAGATCATCCTCGACCTCGACGACATCCCGAAAGAGATCGTGGTGATCATGCAGGGCACCGCGGTCCTGTCCGTGGTCGTCGCCTACGAGCTCGCCACCCGGATCGGCCGGCGCGCCCAGCAGAAGCGGGTCGGTGCCGCCACCGCGGCCCCGGCCGGCTCGGCCCCGCTCGCCATGAGCTCGGAGGAGTCGAAGTGAGCACCGACACGATGCTCTCCACCGCCGCGGCGGGGCCGGTCGCGCCGCGGCGCCGCCGGATGAGCACGGCCCGGATCCTGCTCGTCATCGCCGGCGTCCTCGTCGGCCTGTCGCTGGTACACCTGATCACCGGCGCCGACGACGTCACCTCGCAGGGCGCCATCCAGGCCGCGCTGCAGGCGGCCGTGCCGATCGGCCTGGCGGGCCTGGGTGGCCTGTGGTCCGAGCGGGCCGGCGTGGTCAACATCGGCCTCGAGGGGCAGATGATCCTCGGCACCTGGTTCGGGGCGTGGGGCAGCCTGCAGTACGGCCCGTGGCTCGGCCTGCTCATCGGCATGGCCGGCGGCGCGATCGGCGGCCTGCTGCACGCGCTCGCCACGGTCACCTTCGGCGTGGACCACATCATCTCCGGTGTGGCGATCACGCTGCTGGCGCCGGGCATCACGCGGTACCTCTCCTTCATCACCTGGGGCAGCGGCGGCGCGACCCAGTCGCCCGCGCTCAAGCCGGACCAGACGGTCCCGCGCGTCTCGGTGCCCTTCGTCGACCGGCTGGCCGGCCTGGAGAAGCACCACTGGTTCCTCGTCAGCGACCTGGCCGGCGTGCTGCGCGGCCTGCTGGTGCAGGTGTCGCTGGTGACGGTGCTCGCCGTGCTGCTGATCATCGGGACCTGGCTGGTGCTGTGGCGCAGCCCGTTCGGCCTGCGGGTGCGCTCGGTCGGCGAGGATCCGCGGGCGGCCGAGAGCCTCGGGATCAACGTGTACAAGTACAAGTACTACGGCGTGATCATCTCGGGGGCGATGGCCGGCCTGGGCGGCGTGTACCTGTCCACGGTCAGCTCGGCGATCTTCCGCGAGGGCCAGACCGGCGGCCGCGGTTACATCGGCCTCGCCGCCATGATCTTCGGCAACTGGCGCCCCGGCGGCCTGGCCGTGGGCGCGTCGCTGTTCGGCTACACCGACGCGCTGCAGCTGCGGCGCGGCTCCGAGTCCGTCCACGCGCTGCTGATCCTGGTCGGCGCGCTGCTGCTGGCGCTCGCGGTGTGGGAGTTCGTGCGGCGCAACCGCGTGGTCGCGGTGGCCGCGGCGGTGCTGGGCGTGCTGTCGTACGTCCTGTATTTCTCCGTCGACAAGATCCCCACGGCGCTCGTGCAGGCCGCGCCGTACCTCACGGTGCTGGTCGTGCTCGCCCTCGCCGCCCAGCGCCTGCGCATGCCCGCGGCCGACGGCAAGCCCTATCGCCGCGGCGGATGAGCCGCAGCAGGCAAGATTGATCCGTGAACTCTCTACCGGTTGATTGGGAAGCGCTGCGCAGCGCGGCGGTCTCGGCCATGGAACGGGCGTACGCGCCGTACTCCAAGTTCCCGGTCGGCGCCGCCGCGCTGGTCGACGACGGCCGGGTCGTGGCCGGCTGCAACGTGGAGAACGCCTCCTACGGCCTCGGCCTGTGCGCGGAGTGCGGCCTGGTCTCCAATCTGCAGGTGACCGGCGGGGGCCGGCTCGTCGCCCTGGCCTGCGTGGACGCCGAGGGCCAGCCGCTCATGCCGTGCGGCCGGTGCCGGCAGCTGCTGTGGGAGCACGGCGGGGCGGGGCTGCTCATCGACCACGCCGGCGGGCCGCTGCCGATGTCGGCGCTGCTGCCGTACGCCTTCGACGACGCCGATCTCGCACGCGTTCACGAGCGCGAGATGGACCTCACCCCCACGGTCCCGGCCGCCCTGGCCCTGAAGGTCGGCAGCGGGACCGTCTTCGTCCATCCCGACATCGCCGAGGGCCGGCAGGTCTGGACGTCGTACTGGGAACGCTCGTCCGGCACCGGCGACGACGAGCCGGCGGGCATCCTGGAGGAGGGCCCGATCTTCGCCACCGCCGCGGAGGCGGTCGACTGGGGCCGCATCCGCACCCCGCGGGTCGTCGTCGTGGACGCGAAGGGCACCGCGAGCTGGGCCGGCGACACCCCGCGCCCGGCCGGCATCGAACAGGACTGGAGCAGCCGATGAGCTTCGCGGCCGTGGACGTCATCCGCGCCAAGCGCGACAAGGGCGTCCTGAGCGACGACCAGATCGACTGGGTCGTCGCCGCGTACACCCGCGGCGAGGTGGCCGACGAGCAGATGTCCGCCCTGGCGATGGCGATCCTGCTCAACGGCATGACACCGGGGGAGATCGCCCGCTGGACGGCGGCGATGATCGCCTCGGGCGAGCGGCTGGACCTGTCCAAGGTCGGCCGCCCCACCGTCGACAAGCACTCGACCGGCGGCGTCGGCGACAAGATCACGCTGCCGCTCACCCCGCTGGTGGCCGCCTGTGGCGCCGCCGTGCCCCAGCTCTCCGGCCGCGGCCTCGGCCACACCGGCGGGACGCTGGACAAGCTGGAGGCGATCCCCGGCTTCGGCACCAGGCTGTCCAACGAGGAGTTCATCGAGCAGCTGCGCACCGTCGGTGCGGCGATCTGCGCCGCCGGCGAGGGCCTGGCCCCGGCCGACCGCAAGCTCTACGCCCTGCGCGACGTCACCGGCACGGTCGAGGCGATCCCGCTCATCGCCAGCTCGATCATGAGCAAGAAGATCGCCGAGGGCACGTCCGCGCTGGTCCTGGACGTCAAGTTCGGCTCGGGCGCGTTCATGCGCGAGGTCGCCGACGCCCGCGAGCTGGCGCGCACGATGGTGGAGCTGGGCAAGGCCCACGGCGTGACCACGGTCGCCCTGCTCACCGACATGGAGATCCCGCTCGGCCGGGCCGTCGGGCACTCGGTCGAGGTCGAGGAGTCGCTGGAGGTCCTGGCCGGTGGCGGCCCGCAGGACGTCGTCGCGCTCACCCTGGCCCTGGCCCGCGAGATGCTCGACGCCGCGGGCCTGGGCGACGCCGACCCGCAGGATGCGATCGACGACGGCCGCGCGATGGACTCGTGGCGCGCCCTGGTCCGCGCCCAGGGCGGCGACCCGGACGCGCCGCTGCCGGTCGCGAACGAGGTGGAGACGATCACCGCGGGGGCTGACGGGTTCGTGTCCGGCCTGGACGCGTACGCGGTCGGCGTAGCCGCCTGGCGCCTCGGCGCCGGCCGCGCCCGCAAGGAGGACCCGGTGAGCAGCTCGGCCGGCATCATCCTGCACCGCAAGCCCGGCGAGCCGGTCCGCGCCGGCGACGTGCTCATGGAACTGCGCGCCGAGGACGCCGCCAAGCTGCCCGCGGCACTGGAGGTCGCCCGCGGCGCCGTCACGCTGGCCGAGGTACCCCCGGCCAAGCGGCCCCTGATCCTGGACCGCATCTCCTGATGCACGGCTCGTCTTCGACGGCCAGCTGGCCGACGGCTATTGTGCGCGGGTGAGCGTCACGGCGCCGGAACCGCAGCGCGTGCGGGAGGCGACCCTCGAGGAGCTGCACCGCCTGCGGCTGCCCCTTCCCCCACCCGACTTCCCGCTGGTCTGGGAGCCGGGGGACCAGATCGAGCTGCGCCCCGGCGCCGAGATCGAGGCGCGGGCGGCGTGCCTGAACGTGGTCCTCGCCCGCGCCTACGGGATGCCGCCCGAGCTGGCTGTCCACTGGCTGGCCGAGGCGCGCCTGATCGAGCGGCTCACCCCGCCGGAGTGGCAGTTCGTCGCCGACGGCGTCGGCGACGAACGCGCGTTCGCCCTGCACGTGGAGGCGCTCTTCGCCCTGTCCTGGCTGCTGGGCATCGCGATGGACCTCGACCCGCTGCGCACGGCGGCCGAGGGGCTCATGGAGCGCCTGCCGAACCTGGCCGCGGGCGAGAGCTTCGATTCCTGGCGCCGCCGCACGCTGGCCGCCCCCCGCTCGGCGGTGACCGCGGCCGAGCAGCTCGACCTGTATTACTGCCTGGACTGGTCCCTGCAGGAGTGCGAGCGGCGCCGGCTGCCGCTGCCGGGGCAGATCGACTCGAACGCGGCTGGGCAGCGGCGGTGGGCGCTGGAGTGGGCGGTGGTCTTCGCCGGGCCGTACCACGGGGCGCCGCCCGGCTGGGAGCAGGTCGACCTCTCCACCTGATGCCGTCGCGCCGGCTCTATATACCTTGGTTTCGGGTTCGCGGCGCATTCAGCGCGGACGCCAGACGGTGAGGTCGACGTCCAGGGTGGCGGCGATCGGCTCCGGCATGGTTTCCAGGACGGTACGCACCGTGGCCGCGTCGGTGTGCCATGCGCTCGGACCCATCCCCACGAGGGCGTGCGCGTCGGCGGCCGACAGGGCCAGATCGGCACGGACACGGCGGTCGGACACCGGTACGAACCATTGATCCAGGCTCTTGCTCAGCCGCTCCCGCTTGGCCGGGTCGACGCGGATGAGGCCCAGGGCGTCGACCAGCTCGCCCAGGTGGCCCGCGGCCGGAGTCGCGACGACCAGGGCGCCGTCCGGCCTCAGGACGCGGGCGAACTCCGCGCCGGAGCGCGGGGCGAAGACGTCCAGGACGACCGCGGCGGCGTGGTCGGCGATCGGGATGCCCTGCCAGATGTCGGCCCGTACGGCACCGATGCGCTCGTCGGCCCGGGCCGCCCGCCGCAGGGCGGCCTTCGACGTGTCGATCGCGACTCCGACATCACCGATCTGCCGGACTATCTCTACCAGGTAGTGCGCCGTGCCCGCGCCCACCTCCACCACGAGGCCGGGGGAGAGCCGCGCGACCGTCGCCGTCACGGCCTCGGTCAGGGCCGCGAAGTGGCCGGCTGCCAGCAGGGCGGAGCGCGCCGCCACCATCTGCGCCGTGTCGCCGGTGTGGACCGGGCGGCCGGCGGTCAGATCGACGTACCCCTGCCGCGCGATGTCGAAGGAGTGCCCCTGCGGGCACCGCAGCGCCCGATCGGCGGACACGAACGGCGCGCGGCACACGGGACAGCGCAGATGGGTGATGACGTCGGGTCGCACACGACTAGTGTCGTTCCATGGCTGCATCCACCTCTTCGACGGGCTCCACCCGTTCGACGGGCCCAAACCTCGACGAGATCCGTCGCGTGCCCAAGGCGCTGCTCCACGATCACCTCGACGGCGGGCTGCGCCCCGCCACGATCCTCGACCTCGCCGCCGAGATCGGCCACGAGCTGCCGGCGGCCACCCCCGAAGGCCTGGGGGAGTGGTTCGTCGCGGCGGCGGACTCGGGGTCGCTCGAGCGATACCTCACCACCTTCTCCCACACCGTGGCCGTGATGCAGACCGCCGAGGCCCTGCACCGGGTCGCCCGGGAGTGTGCGCTCGACCTCGCCGCCGACGGGGTGGTGTACGCCGAGGTGCGCTTCGCCCCCGAGCAGCATCTGGAGCGCGGCCTCGCCCTGCCCGAGGTCGTCGAGGCGGTGCTGGACGGCTTCCGCGCGGGCTCGGCCGAGGCGGCGGCGCAGGGCAGCCCGATCCGCGTCGGCACGCTGCTCACCGCGATGCGCCACGCGGCGCGCTCGATGGAGATCGCGGAGCTCTCGATCCGGTACCGTGACGCTGGCGTCGTCGGCTTCGACATCGCCGGGGCCGAGGCCGGCTACCCGCCCACCCGGCACCTGGACGCGTTCGAGTACCTCCAGCGCGAGAACTCACATTTCACCATTCACGCCGGCGAGGCGTTCGGGCTGCCGTCCATCTGGCAGGCGCTGCAGTGGTGTGGCGCGGACCGGCTCGGACACGGGGTGCGCATCGTCGACGACATCGGGTCGGACAACTCCCTGGGCCGGCTGGCGGCGTACGTGCGCGACAAGCGGATCCCGCTCGAGCTCTGCCCGTCGTCCAACGTGCAGACCGGCGCGGCCCCCTCGATCCGCGAGCACCCGATCGGCCTGCTGCGCGACCTGCGCTTCCGGGTGACGGTGAACACGGACAACCGGCTCATGAGCGGCACCAGCATGTCGCGCGAGATGGCGCTGCTGGTCGAGGCGTTCGGCTACGGCTGGGCGGAGTTGCAATGGTTCACGGTCAATGCGATGAAAAGCGCCTTCATCCCGTTCGACGAGCGCTTGGCGTTGATCAATGATGTGATTAAACCGGCGTACGCCAAGCTGGCGTGATGTCCGGATTTGTCGCCGGTGATCATCTGGGTGTATCGGGTAAACCGCCCCGCGTAGTCGGATGATTGCCGGCAAACCCGGGCCAAGTGGACATTTATTTCCTCCTTGTACATAAGGTGCAGCGGCGGGCCTGGGCTTTCTTCTTGGCACAGGACATGGTGGAATCTCGGAGGTCTGGCCCAGTAGGGTCGGCCGGTCGCGGGTGCCTGCTGGTTCACTAGGCGCCGGTTCGGAGGGCGGTGAAGTGAGCAAACGGCCATCGACGCGGGAGCCGGTCTCGTCGCGTCTGCGTTTCCCGATCGGCCGGCTCAGAGACCTGCCGATCTGGTCCAAGCTCGGTCTGATCATGATCGTCCCGATCATCGCGACAATCGTGGTCGGCACCAACGGTCTCGTCGGCAACATCGGCGAGGCGAACGACGCCGACCGGGCCCGCACCCTCTCCGGCCTTTCCGAGCAGGCCTCGGCCCTGGTGCACGAGCTGCAGAACGAGCGGGCCAACGCGGCCATGCTGCTCGGCTCGCTGGACAACAACGCGGCCGTCGAGGCGAAGAGCGTCTTCGAGCGGCAGATCCAGAAGACGGACGACGCCGGCAAGCAGTATCTCACCCGCTCCGGCCTGGCCGACCCGTCCGAGGACTTCCGCCGCCAGCTCACCGCGATTGACACGCAGCTGCGCGACCTGACGGACATGCGCAAGCAGATCGCCGACGGTGGCAAGGACATCCTGGCCAGCACGGTCGTCGCGCGATACCGCACGCTGATCGACGACCTGCTCAGCATCCGCGGCACCGCGGCCGAGCTGTCCAACAACCCCTCGCTCGGCTCGGACATGCGTGCCGCCTCCGCCATCTCGGAGATGAAGGAGCAGGTGGCCCTGGAGCGGGTCGTCGGCATCCGGGCGCTCACGACGAGGGCGTTCACGCCACAGCTGCGCAAGGAGTTCCAGTCCGCGCTGACCGGCCAGGAGCAGGCGGAGGAGACGTTCCGCACCAACTCCCAGCCGTGGCACCGTGACCTGTTCGACAAGAAGCGCTCCGGCTCCGACCTCAAAGAGGCCTCCACCTTCGAGGGCGTGCTCGGCCCGCTGACCACGGACCGGCTGCCGCCGGACATCTTCACCCCCACGGCGTGGGACAACGCCATGGTCAACAAGGCCAACCTGCTGCGCGGCATCGAGATCGAGTTCGACGAGCACAACACCGAGGTCGCCGCCGCGCACTACAACGACCTGCAGCGCCAGGTGCTCGTCACCGCCGGTGCCCTGCTCGGCATGCTGCTGCTGGCGATCCTCTTCGCCTGGATCGTGGCCCGGTCGATGGCCCGCTCGCTGCGCGAGCTGCGCCACGGCGCCCTCACGGTCGCCCAGTTCGGCCTGCCCCAGGCGGTGCAGCGCCTGCGTGACCCGTCGCTGGCCACGCAGATGTCGCCGCACCAGGTCGCCCTCCAGATCGCCGAGCCGCTGCCCATCCGCAGCCGCGACGAGTTCGGCCAGGTGGCCGAGGCGTTCAACGCCGTCCACCTCGAAGCCGTGCGCACCGCGGCCGAGCAGGCCGCGCTGCGGGCCAGCGTCGCCACCATGTTCGTCAACCTCGCCCGCCGCTCCCAGATCCTGGTCGACCGGCTCATCGGCCACCTCGACCGGCTGGAGCGCGGCGAGGAGGACCCGGACCGCCTGGCCGAGCTGTTCCAGCTCGACCACCTGGCCACCCGGATGCGCCGTAACGACGAGAACCTCCTGGTCCTCGCGGGCGCCGACTCCACGCGCATCCAGCGCGAGCCGGCCCCGCTGATGGACGTGCTGCGCGCCGCGCAGTCCGAGGTCGAGCACTACACGCGCATCGAGTTCGGCATGATCGACCGGGACATCGAGATCGCGGCGCACGCGGTCAACGACATGGTCCACCTGGTCGCCGAGCTGCTGGACAACGCCACGGCGTTCTCGCCGCCGGACTCGGCCGTCATCGTCGAGGCCCGCCGCGTCGGCGACCGCGCGGTGCTGCTGGTCGAGGACCACGGCATCGGCGTCTCGCCCGAGCAGCTGGCCGAGCTCAACGACCGGCTCGCCAACCCCCCGATGGTCGACGTGGCCGTCTCCCGGATGATGGGTCTCGTCGTGGTCGCCCGGCTGGCGGCCCGGCACGGCGTCAAGGTCGAGCTGCGGGCGGCGCGCGAGCGCGGCACCATCGCCGACATGACGCTGCCGGCCGGCGTGCTCGTCCCGCGGGCGCTCTCCGGGCGTGTCTCGGCCGGGATGCCGACCGCCGGCATGCCCGCCGTCGGCCCCAACGACGTCGTCCAGGCCCGGCCGATCCCGTCGACCCCGGCCCCGCGCTCCCCGCTCGCCTCGCCCCTGGCGCTGGAGAGCGGCCCGGCGGGGCTCGGCGGCGGCTTCAGCCCCGCACCGGGCCCCGGCGGCTCCGGCTCCGGCCCGCGCTTCGGCACCCTGACCAGCAGCGGCCTCTTCGGCGGCGGCGGACCCGGCGGCAGCGGCAACACCGGCGAGCGCCCGACCGTCAACGGCTTCGCCAACGGCGCCCCGCCGCGCCCCACCCCGCCGCCGCCTCCGGCGCGCCCGAGCCTCCCGCCCGCGGGCGGCTTCGGCCGCGGTGAGGACACCGGCGGCTTCAGCCGGGGCGGCGGCCTCGGCCGCGACTCGGGCGAGTTCAGCCGGGGCGGCCTGGGCCAGGGCACCGGCGAGTTCAGCCGCGGCAGCAACGGCTTCGGCCACGGCCCCGACCGGGGCGCCAACCCGGAGCCTCCGGTCCCCGGCCGCGGCGGCGACCGCAACGGCGGGCGCAGCCTGCCGGCGTGGTCCGACCTCACCGGCGTCGGCGAGGACGCGTTCTCCGACCGCGACGGCGGCGGGCCGAACGAGCTCAACCCGCTGCCGCAGCGCCGCGCCAACGAGAACTGGCCGGCCGACAACAACGAGATCACCGACGCCGAAGAGGTGAGCGGCCCGATCCCGCGGCAGCGCCCCGGCTTCGGCGCCTACGACGACGCCCCGGCGGCCCAGGGCGGCCCGGCGAGCCACATGGCGCCCCAGTCGTCCGCGTGGCCGCCGCCCGATGCCGAGCCGCCGCAGCGGCCCGAGCCGATCGCGGAGCCCTACGCGCCGCTCGACATGACCGCCGAGATCCCCCGGGTCCGGCTGGACTGGGACCCGGCGCCGAGCGAGGGCGAGGCGAACGGCTCCCAGCAGCGCTTCGTCGACGAGACGATGGAGCTGCCGATCTTCCGGGAACTCGAGTCCGCGTGGTTCACGAGCAACCGCCCGCCCCTCGGCGACCCGGCGCCCGCGACCGCGCCCCCAGTTCAGACGCCTCCTGCGAGCCCCGCGCCCGCCCCGTCGGCGAGCCCCCGGCCGGTCGAGGTCACCTACAGTGAGGCGCCCGCCCAATACGTCCCTCCGCAGCGTTTTGAAACCCGTAGTCCGGGTGAAGCTTCGCGAGGTTCGGCCGACCGGGCGTCGAGCGGTTCGGCAGTAAACTGGCACACTGCGGCAGACGAAGGATGGCAAGCGGCAGCGGCAATCGCCGACGCGCAGGAATTCGCGACGACCGACATGGGTTTGCCTAAGCGCGTGCCGATGTCGCAGCTGGTTCCAGGCGGGGTTGAAAAGAACCCGGCCGTTGCGCACAAGCGGACGCCGGAGTCCGTGCGCGGTCTGCTGTCGGCGTATCACCGAGGCGTTCAGCGCGGCCGCACGCGGTCCGACGACTCGAAAACCCCGGAGCCGACACCGGCCGGGCCTCAAAACTCGCAGGTTGGCAAGGAGCAAGAGGCATGACATCTACGCAGGATCTAGGTTGGCTGCTCGCCAACTTCGCGGACCGAGTGCCGGGGGTCGCCCACGCGGTCGCCGTCTCGGCGGACGGTCTGCTGTTGGCGTCTTCTCGCGACCTGCCCCGCGACCGTGGGGACCAGCTCGCCGCGATCGCCTCCGGTCTGGTCAGCCTGACCCAGGGCGCCTCCCGCTGCTTCGAGGGTGGGGCCGTGCTGCAGACTGTTGTCGAAATGGACAATGGCTTCCTGTTCCTCATGTCGATCTCCGACGGCTCGTCGTTCGCGGTCCTCGCGGCCCGCGCGTGCGACGTCGGTCAGGTCGGCTACGAAATGGCGTTGCTGGTCGACCGGGTGGGTGACGCTCTCACGCCACCACCCCGGCCAACGGCCTCGATGCTCGGCTGAAGCTGAACTTGAACTTGAACTTGGTGACAGAGCAATATCCATTTGCTGCACAGACATACTCATCATTGGCTGCTTACGAGGCCCGACGAGTGAGGAGGTGAACGGCGAACATGGCCGAACGCGATGAGCCAACGGGCGCGTTGGTAAGGCCGTACGCCGTCACCCGAGGTCGCACCCGGCCCAAGCTGGAGATTGCGATCGAGGCTCTGGTCGAGACCACCGTGCGTGGCCGGGCGGCCAACACCCGGCCGGGCGGTGCTCACGGCCAGGAGCAGCAATACATTTCAACGCTCTGCGACGGTCGTCTGCAGTCCCTCGCCGAGATCGCGGCGCGCATGCAGCTTCCGCTGGGTGTCGCCCGCGTCATCGTGGCGGACATGGCTGCCGACGGACTGGTCGCGGTGTACGAGCCGACCTCGCTCGACGAAAACGAGTCGGTGGGCACAGAACTGCTTGAGAGGGTGCTGAGTGGACTTCGGAGGCTCTGACGTGGCGCACCGCCCAGGGCGGGTCACGTCAGCGAAGATCGTCATCGCCGGTGGTTTCGGCGTGGGCAAGACCACATTGGTCGGCTCGGTCTCGGAGATCACGCCGCTGACCACCGAGGCCATCATGACCTCCGCCGGTGTCGGTGTGGATGACACCCGCAATGTGCCCGGCAAGACGACGACCACGGTCGCGATGGACTTCGGTCGTATCTCGATCGACCGGGACCTGATCCTGTACCTGTTCGGCACCCCGGGCCAGACCCGTTTCTGGTTCATGTGGGACGAGCTCGTACGCGGCGCCATCGGTGCGGTCGTCATGGTGGACACCCGGCGGCTCGCCGACTGCTTCGCCGCAATCGACTTCTTCGAGCACCGGCGGCTGCCCTACCTGGTGGCCATCAACTGCTTCGACGGCGTGCAGTACCACAACGCCGACGACGTGCGGGAGGCGCTCGCGATCTCCAGCGACGTGCCCGTCGTCTCGTGCGACGCGCGCTCGCGAGAGTCGACCAAGAACGTGCTCATCTCCCTGGTGGAGTACGTGCTGTCGATGCGCCGCACCCGCGCCACGGCGCCGGCGTAACTGCCACCGCACCGCCGCAAGACACCCACTCAAGCCACAGACGCGCACCGAGCACCCGAAAGGGCCGCCCGGTGCGTGTTTGCATTACCCATGCATAACGCAGCGTACCGAACCGCGCACGCAACCTCGCACTCGGCCGGGGCGGGGACGAACAGCGATCTTGACCAGCCGCCGATCGCTCAAAACCGACATTTCATGTTTTCGAACAAAATGTCGGCAGCGATGGCAGGCCTGCAACAAGTGGGCCCGCGTGGCGATACCGGACCGGGAAGCGGCGCGGCCCACATGAGGACGCCGGGAAGTCGTAGGGCCCCGGGGACCGCACGGTGGGGGCCTGCGGGATCGGTAGCCGTCGCACGGGCTGCCGGGGCCGCGCAGCCCGCGGACGGGCAGCCGGAAGCCGGTAAGTGCTGGGGGTGGACTGCGAGGTGCGGGCGTGCGGGATCGACAGCCGGAGGCCATGGTGCCTGCGCGGGGCTGCTGGCTCGCATGGCCCACGGGCGAACGGCCGGGAGGTCGTGGCGCCCCGTAGGCCGCATCGTCGCGGGGCCCGCAGGTGTGCAGCCGGGACGTTGCGGCGTCCGCCCGTCCGGGATCGGTAGCCGGAGGTTGTGTGCCGTGCGGGCTGCGGGTGAACCGAAGGCCGCCGCTACTTCGCCCTTGACGTCCTCACCAAAGCCCGCGACACCACCAGAACCACCACCACGACCACCACGAACCTGCCCGCACTGGAGACCGCAGCATGACCACCCACCATAACCTCGCCATCTCCGACCCCACCGAACGCAACACAGCCCCGACCGCCACCAGCGCCGAGACCGGCTTCTGGAACCACCACGGCCGTCCCGCACCCTGGCCCGACGACATCGACCACTGGCAGCCCGAAACCAGCCACCCCACCACCACCCACCGGCCCGGACAACAACCCTTCTAACCAGCACAACTCGAAAGATCAGCCGTTACACCACTTCCACTTCCACGGGCTTGACCCGGGGTCGCGTGGTCCGTGGGTGCGTAGCCGGGACGTTGCGGCGTCCG
This sequence comes from Dactylosporangium sp. CA-233914, assembly GCF_050942935.1. Taxonomy (NCBI): domain Bacteria; kingdom Bacillati; phylum Actinomycetota; class Actinomycetes; order Micromonosporales; family Micromonosporaceae; genus Dactylosporangium; species Dactylosporangium sp. CA-233914. The sequence continues at coordinate 1,243,949 of NZ_CP192030.1, forward strand.
CCCGGGCGGGATCGGCAGCCGGGAGTCGTGGCGCCGTGCGGGCTGCGGGATTGCGTGGCCTGCGGGTGGACGGCTGGGAGGTGTGGTGCCCGTGCGGGCTGCCGGGGTGCGTCGGCTGTAGGTGGACAGCTGGGAAGGTGCGGCGGCCGTGCGAGCCGCGGCAGGTGGGGCCGCGGGGGGTCGACCGGGTAGTTGACCTCAATGGACGCGGTCCTGGGACGAGGCCGGAGAGCCGGCACGCCTGAGCCGTGCCGCCGCACGGGCGAGGGAAGGTGCCGACTGGGGGCTGGGGGCCGCGGCTGGGTCAGTCTTCTTCGTGTTGCATGAGCTGGCGGGCTGCCTCGGCGATGGAGCCGGAGATTGATGGGTAGATCGTGATTGTGTGGGCCAGCTGGTCGACGCTCAGGTGGTTTTCCACTGCCATGGCGATTGGCATGATCAGTTCGCTGGCCTTTGGGGCTACGACCACGCCGCCGACGACCTGGCCTGAGGCGGGGCGGCAGAAGATCTTCACGAAGCCGTCGTCGAGGGCGTCCATCTTGGCGCGGGCGTTGCCGGCCAGGGGGAGCATCACCGCGCGGGCGGGGACGCGGCCGCTGTCGACGTCGGACTGGGCGATGCCGACCGAGGCTAGCTCGGGGTCGGTGAAGACGTTCGCGGCGACCGTGCGGAGCTTCAGCGGCGCCACGGCCTCGCCGAGGGCGTGCCACATCGCGATGCGGCCCTGCATGGCGGCGACGCTGGCCAGCGGGAGGAGGCCGGTGCAGTCGCCGGCGGCGTAGATGCCGGGGACGTTGGTCCGTGAGACGCGGTCGACGGTCACGTAGCCGCCCGGGGCGACCTCGACGCCGTAGTCCGTGAGGCCGAGGGTGCTGGTCTGCGGCACGGACCCCACGCACATCAGCACGTGCGAGCCCTCGACGACCCGGCCGTCGGCCAGCTCGACCGCGACGCCGTCGGCGGTGCGGCGAGCCGCGGCGGCCCGCGAGTTGTTGAGGATCGTCATGCCGCGGGTGCGGAAGACGCGCTCGATCGCCATGGCGGCGTCGGGGTCCTCGTGGGGCATGACCCGGTCGCGGCTGGAGACGAGGGTCACGTCGACGCCCATCGCCAGGTAGGCCGAGGCGAACTCGGCGCCGGTGACGCCCGAGCCAACCACGATGAGGCGCTGGGGGAGCTGCGGCAGGTCGTACACCTGCCGCCAGTCCAGAATCCGCTCCCCGTCGGGGGCCGCGGTCGGCAGCACGCGGGGCGTGGCGCCGGTGGCGATCAGCACGATCGAGGCGTCAATCACATACGGAGCGTCACCGTCGGTGGGAGTCACCCGGACGGCGTGAGTGTGACCGAGCGTGTCCTCGCCGAGGCGTGCTGTGCCGGTGACGAACTCCACGCCCGCCTTGACCAGTTTGGCGTGGATGTCGCCGGACTGGGCGGCGGCCAGGCGCTTGACCCGCTGGTGCACGGCCGGGCCGTCCACCCGCACGTCCGGACCCTCGGGGCCGATCACGCCGAACGCCTCGGTGTCCAGGTGGGCCGTGACCACGGAGGAGCTGGCGATGAAGGTCTTGGAGGGCACGCAGTCGTGCAGCACGCAGGCGCCGCCGGCCCCCTCGGCCTCGATCACGGTGACCTGCGCGTCGAGCTGCGCGGCGACCAGGGCCGCCTCGTAGCCCGCCGGGCCACCTCCGACGATCACGATTCGGCCCACGCCCGTCCCCCTCCTCGGCTTCCTGACTTCATTCTCCCCCCGGTGTCGAGCGGGCCGAGCAGGGCCCCGCCCGAACGGCCCGGTGGTAACCGACGAGTGGATCCGAATCCGACACGCTCTGCAGTATTCTCTCCCGCACCCGGTCGGGTTTATCGTCATCGCCGTGCGTCATTACGCCGCGTATGGCTCAAACCTGGACCCTGCCCGCATGCGGGCCTACTGTCCGTATTCGCCGATGATCGGGACCGGCTGGCTGGAGGGCTGGCGTCTGACCTTCGCCGGGGAGGACGTTCTGGGCTGGGAGGGCTCGGTCACCACGATCGTCGAGTCGCCCGGCGACCGGGTCTTCGTCGCGCTGTACGACGTGCACCCCAACGACGAGAAGCAGCTCGACGAGGTCGAGGGCGCCCTCGCCGGCACCTACCGGAAGCTGCACCTGCGGGTGGCCACCCTGGACGGTGAGGAGACCGCCTGGGTGTACGTCTTCAACGGCTACGAGGGCGGCCTGCCGACGGCGTGGTATCTCGCCGAGATCGCCAACGCCGCCGCGAAGGCCGGCGCCCCGGCGGACTACCTGGAGGCCCTGCGCGCCCGCCCGACCAAGACCGCGATGCCCTAGGCCGCGATGCCCGAGACCGCGATGCCTCAGGCCGCGTCCACGGTCCGTTCGTAGGAGTCGGCCGCGAACGCCACGGTCATGCCGGCGCTCGTGTAAAGGTGATAAGCGCCGGTCGGGTTGGTGAGATCGACTCCCAGCCCGGCCGTCGCCCGGCCCTTCGCCGCGTAGATCGCGAACGCGGTCTGCAGCAGCGCGCGCCCGATCCCGGCCTTGCGGTGCGCGCGCAGCACGGCCAGGTTCTTCACCCACCCCTCGCCGCGCTCGACCCCCTGATCGGCGGACTGCAGTACACCGGTAATTTGTCCGGAAATTTCGGACACAAGCCACTCGTCCCGGCGCACCGACGGCAGCGCGTCCACCGCGGCCCGCCAGTCCGAGTACGAGGTCGGCACGAAGTCCGGCGTGTCCGCGAAGGCCGTCTGCAGCACCTCATGGAACCGCGGCAACTCATCGGCCCGCACCGCCCGGATGCCGAACCCGGCAACCGGCCGCTCGTCCCCGGTCAGCACCCGAGTCATCCGGGCGTGCCGCTTGCGGAAGACGAACCCGCGGCGGGTCAGCTCGGCGATGTACGCCGTCTCGCCGGCCACGGCGCCGGCCCGCAGCGCGACCGAGGCATGCCCGCCGGAGCGGGCCCGCTCGGCCACCCGGGCCAGGGCGAGATCGAGCAGCGGCCCGAAGGCGGGCGCCCCGGCGGAGGGCACCACGTAGACCTCGACGTGGTCGCGCCGGCCGCGCTCGGGGTTGTCGACGTACGCCCACGCCAGCGCCGCCCCGTCCGGCCCGTGGACGAGCCAGGAGTCGGCCGCCGGGTCCGTGTGCGGCGCCGTGAGGGTCGCGACGACCTCCTCCTCGGTCCAGTCCGGCTCGCCGAGGGAGACAACGTCGCTCGCCGTGGTCACCGACAGGATGGCGGCCACGTCCCGCAGCGTGCAGCCCCGGACCGTCCACCCGGGCAGACCCAGCAGTTCCATGCGCGACAGGCTAGCCGGGCAGTGTCTCAGCCCGGCAGCGCTTCCTTGACCGACTGCACGGCCGCGTCGAGCAGGTTGACCAGCTCGGCGCGCTCCGGCGGCGAGAGCGCGCGGAACGCCTCGCCGGCGATGCGGTCGGTCAGCGCCTCGGCCCAGCTGCGCCGCCGGACCAGCGGCTCGAACGCCGGGAACGGCGGTTGCCAGCCGAACGCCGTCGCCTCGGCCTCGCCGTCCGGGCCGGAAATGATGGCCTCCAGCGGGCTCAGGCCGCTGGCCCGGATGGCCACGAGGTGGGCCGCGCCGCGGTGCTCGCGCAGCAGGTGGGCCAGGACGGCGGCCCGGGCGCCGGGGGAGTCGTCCGGCAGCGGCATGGCGCGCCAGGCGGCGAAGAGCGGCATGCCGGCGGTCTCGGCGCTGACCACCACGCGCTCGGCCAGCTCGACGAGCTTCGGCAGGGCGTAGAAGCTCTCCAGGTGCTCGCGGCCCCAGCGGCAGCACTCGTCGAGGTTGTCGGCGGCGATCTGCTCCGGCGGGGCCACCTTGCGGGCCGCGTCCCAGCCGTCCTGGACGGCCTCGGGGGCGATGAAGCCCAGCGCGGCGGCGACCGTGTCGGCGCGCACGTCGCCCAGGGCGCCGCCGCGGCCGGCGACATAGAAGGCCCAGCCGGTGAGGCCGATCTGACGGGCGCGGCGCATGGTCTTCGGGTCGTCGCTGAAGGCGCCGCCCAGCACCAGCACCGCCTGCTTCGCCGCGGCGGCCGCCTGCTCGGGAGTCACCCGGCTCATTCTGCCCTCCCGCACGGATCTCGGTGAAGGCACTCGTTCGAGGACCAGCCATGTGCGGGAAGGGACGAACGGTTCGGCCGAGACTATCCGAGATCGGCCAGGGCGTCCTGGGCGAGCTTCACCCGCTTCTCGGCCTGCTTGACGGCCTTCCCGGCCGCGGTGACGGCCCGCTCGGCCTCGGCCTTGGCGTTCTCGGCGTCGGCGAGTTGCTGCAGCGCGGTCATCAGCTCCCGCCGCGCCTGCTTCACCACCCGGGCGTGCTCCTCCTCGGCCCGCCGCCGCTCCTCCTCGCGCCGGCGCGCCTCGGCCCGCCGCTCCCGTTCGCTGTCGTCCGGGGCCGAACGGATCGGCGTCACGGCGGCGGAAGAGGGCCCGCCCTGCACCAGGCGCAGGTTGGGCCGGGGGGTCTCGCCGAAGCCGGTGTACTCCAGCGCCTTCGTCAGGCGCCCCTCGCGTACGGCCGAAGCCACCTCGGCATCCGCGAGCGCCGCGGCGAACGTCGCCTCCACCTCGGCGACCGGCAGCCCGGCCCGCCGCGACGGCTCGGCCAGCCGCACCGCCTCGCGGGCCAGGGCCGAGACTGTCGCCCGGCGGCGCACCGACAGCTCGCGCAGGTCGGCGCCGCGCAGCTCGCGCTGCGCCGAACGCAGCTCCTCGGCCAGGTCCAGCAGCTGCGCGACGAGCTCGGGCCGCTCGTGGGCGAGCCGGTTGACCAGCCACGCGGCGACCGTGGGCTTGCGCAGCTTCCCGATCGCGGCGGCGAGGGCCGTGTCCCGGGCCGAGCGGGCCTTGGCGACCTCCTCGCCGCGCAGGGCGATGAAGTCCTCGGGCGGGGCGCAGTAGAGCCGCGCCGTGACGGCGGCGAGGGCGTCTTGCATAGGAAGAAACTAGATGGTGGTGCCGGGATCCAGGCGCGTGTAGTGCGTGCCGGACAGGCGCGTCATGTGGCCGGTGACCATCTGCTGGCCCGCGTCCACCAGCAGGCTGTCGTGCAGGGCGAAGGCACGCTCCGGCTGGACCGCCCGGGCGAAGTCGATGGCCTCGGCGAGCTTGAGCCAGGGCGCCGAGACCGGCACGAACAGGGTCGCGATCTCCTCGTCCGGCACGTGGAACGAGTCGCCCGGGTGGTAGATGGTGCCGTCGGGGGAGTCGATCGCGAACGCGACGTTGACGATCCGCGGGATGTCGGGGTGGATGATCGCGTGCTGCCCGCCGTGGGCGCGCACGGTCATGCCGGCCGCGACGAACGTGTCGCCGGGGGTGACGGCGAAGACGTCGGCGTCGAGGTCGGTCAGCTGGGCCTCGACGTCGGGGTGGGTGTGGACGGTCAGCGAGGGCTGCTTGGCCGCCGCGGCGCGCAGGCGGTCGACGTCGATGTGGTCCATGTGCTCGTGGGTGACGAGCACCGCGTCGGCGCCCTCCAGCGCCTCGGGCTCGCTGAACACGCCGGGATCGATCACCAGCACCCCGCCGCTGTGCTCGAGGCGAAGGCAGGCGTGCGTGTACTTCGTGATGCGCATTCGGTGACCTCCTCGTGGCAGAACCGTGACCCGGGCGCATGGAACTGACCCGCCCCGGCCGGCGTCCGACTGGCGCAATCCCCACAGACCCTACCCAGGAGGCGTCATGTCAGTCAGGCGCACCACAGTGTTCCTCGCGGCGGCCACCACCGCCGTGGCTCTGGCGCTGAGCGGGTGCGGCTCGGACGCCGCCGACGCGCCGAGCACCGGCAGCAAGGCGGCCGCACCCGAGCGGGCAGCGGCCGACGCGGGCGGCGCGGGGCCGGCCGCCAACGTCCCGGCGCAGGGCCAGGGACAGCAGGCCCAGGGCCAGGGCCAGCAGCAGGGCCAGGACCAGGGAAAGCAGCAGGTCCCGGACAACCTCGACGCCACGAACCGGTCCATCATCTACTCCGGCACGATGACGGTCGAGGTGAAGGACGTCAACGCCGCGGCGGCCCAGGCGGTCGCGTTCGCCACCGGCGCGGGCGGCTTCGTCGGCGGCGACAACCGGCAGATCGACGGCCGGAGCTCGACCGCCACCCTGACGCTGCGCGTGCCGGCGGAGAAGTTCCAGGCGACCCTGGACCAGCTCAAGACGATCGGGGACGAGGAGAGCCGGCAGGTCTCCGCGCAGGACGTCACCGACCAGATCGTCGATGTGGAGTCGCGGATCGCCACGGCGCAGGCCAGCGTCGAGCGGATCCGGGCGCTGCTGGCCCGGGCCCAGACGATCGCCGAGATCACGTCGCTGGAGTCGGAGCTGTCCCGGCGCGAGTCCGACCTGGAGTCGCTGCAGGCGCGTAAGCGTAAGCTCGACGGGCTGACCGCGCTGTCGACCATCACCGTGGTCCTGCACGGCCCGGAGGCGCCCGCGGTGTCCAAGGAGGACACCGGCCTCCTGGTCGGCCTGCGGCACGGCTGGGACGCCTTCGTGGCCTCGCTGCGGGTCGCCCTGACGGTCCTCGGGTGGCTCCTGCCCTGGCTGCTCTTCCTCGGCGTGCCGATCGCATTGGTGATGTGGTTGCTCAAGCGGCGTCAACGGGCGGAGCCGGTGCGGACGGCACCGCAGACGACGGAGCCGGTGAGGACGGCACCGGTGAAGACGGCACCGGTGATCGCGGCGCCGGAGGCCGCGGCGGTGCCAGATCCGCCATCAGTGAACTGACCACCGCAGCGAACTCCGGACGCAGCTGATAGCCGGAGTGTCCGTCGATCTTGGCGAACACCGTGTCGCCGGGCGGGATGCCGAACTCTGGCGGGTCGACGAGGCGCTGGTCCAGCGCCGTCGCGGAGCGCACCGGCCCGCCGATGGGATCGGTGTCCCGCCACAGGTTCACCCAACGCCGGCCCGGTTCGCCTTCGGACCGGGCCAGCACCGCGCCGACCTGCTCCAGCAGCGCGTCGCTGACGTAGGCGGGGAAGAGCCGGGCGTACAACCGCCGCAGCGGCGAACCGTAGGTCAGCAGGGCCGTGTGTGCCTGTGCCTCGGGCGGCAGTTGCAGGACCGTCGCGGCCGCGAGCACGCTGCCCTGGCTGTGCCCGGACAGGATCACGCCGCCCTGCTCGGCGGCGAGCCACGCCGCGCGCTGGGCTAGCTCCGGCACCACGCGCTCGGCGTAGCACGGCGGGGCGAGCGGGTGCGCGGCGCGGGGCCAGAAGGTGCCGAGGTCCCACAGCACGCCGACGATCCGGCGGAAGCGCTGGTAGCGGTAGGCGAGCACGCCGGTGAGGACCAGCGCGAAGGCGGACAGGCCGATGAGGTACGTGCCGAGGTTGACCGCGAACGACAGCACCTCGGCGCCGGCCGAGCCGGACGGGAACAGGCTGATCGGGCGCCGCGCGGCCAGCGCGAACCCGGTCGCCACCACGGCCGCGAGCGCCGCCGGGACGAAGACCAGGACGAGCATCGCTCCGATGTGGTCGGTGACGCGCGCGTCGGCGACGGCGTGGTCGATGTGCTTCGCCCGGTCCGCGTCGCGCTCCCGGCCGCCGCGGAAGTCGGCGTCGGTCACCTCGCGCGAGCGCCGCCGCAGCCGCCGCACCAGCGCGAGCCCGCCGATCAGGGCGACGAGCACGGTGAGCAGGAGCAGCAGGACGAACCCGGCGGCGGCCCACTCGTAGGCGGGCGGCGGCTGCAGGGGCTGCCAGGCGGCGTAGTCGGCCGAGGACGGGAGGGAGCGGCGGTCGAGGAAGTCCGCGACGCGATACGCGAGCCCGGCCGAGAACGCCGCCGCCACGCCGAGCCCGGCGCTGGCGATCAGCGGCCCGGCCAGGCCCTGCAGGAACGTGCCGCGGGGGCGGCTGGCGAGGACGACGGCGCCGAGCACGAGCATGAGCACGACCTGCACCGCGAAGAGGCCGGTGATGGTGCCGCCGAGGACCGGCAGGCGCCCGCCGGCCGTCCACGGGTCGCGGGGCAGCAGCACGGCGTAGCCGAGGACGAGCGCGGTCAGCCCGACGGCGGCGTGGCTGAGCAGCCGCGTGAACGGTCCGGCCCACCGCGCCGGGTTGTCCCGGTCGACGACCGCGCGCACGGCCACCGCCACGACGCACGACACCAGGATCAGGGCGGTCGCCGCGGCGAGGGCGTAGCCGGCCCGGTGCCGGTCGTGCGGAGCCAGGATTCCCAGCAGTACCGCGTCCAGCGTGCCGAACGCGAAGGCGATGTGCAGCGAGCGGAGCCGGCCCACCAGTGGCTTGCCGTTCCAGAAGCACGGGTGGGCCAGGCCGTCGCCGTCGCCGTCGGTCTGGGCCGGGAAGGCCTCGTACCGCGCCCACGTCCGCCGCCCGAGGAACCACAGGAACGCGATCGCCAGCACCGGCCCGAGCGCGGCCAGCCCCAGGCGCCGGCTCGTGGTGGCGAAGAACCCGTCCGCGAACAGCGCGAGGTAGCCGCGCCCCTGCAGGCAGCGCGGCAGGCTCGCGCACTGCCAGCCGACGAGGTCGACGGCGACCTCGACGAACGACAGCACGAACGAGGCGGTCATGCTCAGCGCGTGGATGCGCACCAGGGCCCGGATCACCGCCCGCGGACCCGGCCGGGTGGCCGGGCGCAGCCACAGCGCCACGTTGGCGAACATGAAGGGCAGCAACAGCAGCCACAGCGCCCGGGCGGCGGCGCCGGCGGTGAGGTTGCCCCAGCGGTACGCCTCCAGGACGGCACCGCCGGGGCCGGTGACCGCACCGTACTCGGCGCGCGGGCGGAAGAAGCCCGCGTCGGTGTCCCCGGCGACCCGGCGCAGCAGCGGCCGGTCCAGGACGTCCTCGGCCGGGGAGCCGGTGACGCCGTGCACGCGCAGCTCGGTGACCACGCCTCGGTTTACCAGACGTGGACGGACTTCGCTGTCTACAAAGCGCCTGCGCTGAGGGCGGCCAGCGCGGTGTGGACCATGATCCGCACGCCGTGGCCGATCGCGCGCTCGTCGACGTCGAAGGCCGACTGGTGGATGTCGAACTTCGACTCCGAGCCCGGGATGCCGGTGCCGAGCCGGATCATCGAGCCGGGGACGCTGTCGAGGTAGAAGGCGAAGTCCTCGCCACCCATGCTGATCTCGGCCTCGACGACGCGGTCCGGCCCGAGCGCGGCCCCGGCCGCGCCCGCGATGATCGCGGTGGCGATCCGGTCGTTGACCACGGGCGGGACGCCGCGCGTGTAGGTCACCTCGACGTCGGCCCCGGTCGGCGCCACGACGTCGTGGACCAGCTTGGTCACCAGCTCCGGCACGTCGCGCCAGGCATCGCGGCTCAGCACGCGGATCGTGCCGCGGGCCACGCCCTCGATCGGGATCGCGTTGGCGGCCTCGCCGGCGCGCACCGCGCCCCACACCATCGACACCCCGGCCCGAGCGTCGAGCTTGCGGTCCAGCAGCGACGGCACGTCGACGAGGATGCGGCCGAGCGCGTGCACGAGGTCGGCGGTCAGGTGCGGCCGGGCGGTGTGCCCGCCGCGCCCGGTGAGCCGGACCTCGATCTTGTCGGCGGCCGCGGTGAACGGGCCCGAGCGCACGCCGACCAGGCCGACGGGCAGGTGGGGCGCGCAGTGCAGGGCGAAGATCGCGGCGACGTCCTTGAGCCCGCCGGCCGCGATGACCTCGGGCGCGCCGCCCGGCATGGTCTCCTCGGCCGGCTGGAACAGCAGGCGCACGCGGCCGGGCAGCTCGCCGCGCTCGGCCAGCTGGGCCAGGGCGAGGCCGACCCCGAGCAGGATCGTGGTGTGCACGTCGTGGCCGCAGGCGTGGCAGACGTTGTCCACGGTGGAGCGGTAGGGCACGTCCTTGGTGTCCGGCAGCGGCAGGGCGTCGATGTCGGCGCGCAGGGCGATGACCCGGTCGCCGTAACCGACGTCACACATGACGCCGTTGCCCTTGGGTAGCAGGTTGGGCGACAGGCCGGCGCGGGTGAGCTCGCGGGCGACCAGTGCGGCGGTCTCGAACTCCTGACCGGACAGCTCCGGGTGAGCGTGGATGTGACGTCGGATCGCCACGAGCTCGGCGCCCCGGGAGGCGAGCCAGCGGTCGAGCTGGCCGGGTAGAGGATCGGCTCCGGGCGGTGTCTCGGGCCAGCCCTCGGAAAGACGCTCGGCCCTCGACGACGTCAACTTGCCGACCGGGCGCGCCGTCGCGGCGGCGGTTTCGGTCAGCGTTAGCGCTCTCGTCACGGTGAGTTCTCTATTTCGGTCTAATGGAGCGGCCCGCCCGATGCGTGCCATGGACAGACTAACTGGGTCAAGGTGACGGAGCGCAACGTCATTCTCGTGATGTTGACATGGCTGAGCGTCACTCAAACCCTCATGGAGGCGCAAAATTGCAGGCCCGGCCGGGATGGCGGCTTCAGCCCCAGACACGTACCCCTCACCTCCTTCAACGGGTGACCGGCGACACGGTCACGTGGTGTCGCGATAACTTTTCGCAGCGATGCCTCGAATGGCGTCGCGCATTGTCAACGCACAGTGACGGGCGATGTCGCAGGGTGGCATGGACCGTGAACCCGGCGACGTACCGCTCGTCCGACTATCGGCGACCGTGATCGGAAATCCAGGAAACCTGGTTCACCCGTGTTCCGGGACGGTCTCCGTCACCTGCCTAGACGCAGTCACCCGGCGCTCAGGTTCCCCGGATGAACGAATTCAATCCTGCGTCCGTCCGCAGGGCGACATGATCGGCACGGTCGGTTGGCCGCGGGTCACGGTACGGTGAAGGAGCGGACCCCACCTTTCTTCAGCGCGCCGGAGCAAGCAAGATAGTGGGGCGAGAAGTCAACCTCCCCCTCCCATGACGGTTTACTGCCTGTGACTCAGCTTCCGACGTGGCATGGCGAGCCCCTGCCACCCACCGGTGCTCTGGCCTCGGCCGGGGCCGGGCGCGAACCTGCGCACGGCTCCGACTCCCACTCCGACTCCCCCTCCAGCGGCGGATCCGCTCGCGAGCCCCGCGAACCCGGCTCGACGGCGCCCCCGGTCCCCGGGCAGCGCGCCGCGCCCGGGGTCGTGATCGGCGGGCGATACGCGCTGCGCACCGCCATCGGTCACGGCGGCATGGGCACCGTCTGGCGTGCCAGCGACACGCTGCTGCGCCGCGACGTGGCGGTCAAGGAGGTGATCCTGCCGCCCGGCCTGGCCCCCAGCGACCGTGACTCGATGTATCAGCGGACCCTGCGTGAGGCCCGCGCGGCCGCGGCGCTGTCGCACCCAGCAGTCGTGCAGGTGTATGACGTGGTCACCGAGGCCGGTCGGCCGTGGATCGTCATGGAGCTGCTGCAGGCGCGCAGCCTCGCCGAGATGATCGTCGAGGACGGCCCGCTCGCCGCCCGGGCGGTCGCCAAGATCGGCATCGCGCTGCTCGGGGCGCTCGAGGTGGCCCACGCCGCCGGGGTGCTGCACCGCGACGTGAAGCCGGCCAACGTGCTCATCTGCGGCGACGGCCGCTGCGTGCTCACCGACTTCGGCGTGGCCCGGATGCCCACCGACAGTGAGCTCACCACGCCCGGCATGGTCCTGGGCTCCCCGCACTTCATCTCGCCCGAGCGCGCCATCGGCGCCAAGTTCGGGCCGCCGAGCGACCTGTTCTCACTCGGCGTCACGCTGTACACCGCCGTGGAGGGCCGCCCGCCGTTCGACAAGCGGGACCCGTTCGAGACCATGCGGGCCGTCGTCGAGGAGCAACCGGCGCAGTCGATGCGCGCCGGGCCGCTGGCCGGCGTGCTCTACGGGCTGCTGGAGAAGGACCCGGCCCGCCGCTGGAACGTCGAGACCGCCCGCGCGGTGCTGCGCGACCTGCTCGCCGGGCCCCTCGCGAGCAACGCGCCGGCGCACATGACCGACCCCTACGCGGTGGTCCGTCCGACGCACCAGCCGACGATGGTCCACCCGCAGCAGCCGAGCGGCCAGATCGGCGGCCGGGCCATGATGGCGCCCGGCGAGACGGTCAGCGGCGCGCTGCGGCGCATGCACACCGGTGGCCCGGCCCCCGCCCCGGCCGGCCCGCACGAGGCCGAGCTGGAGCGGACCGGCGCCGAGGCCTACAACGCGTATGCACCCGAATACGCGCAGGACGACTGGGCCCAGGGCCCGGCGGTCACCCCGCCCGGGCAGGGCACCACGTTCGGCGGTGGCAACGCGTTCGTGGCCAAGCTCAAGGCCCTGCCGACCCTGGCCAAGGCCGGGATCGCGGCCGGCCTGGCGCTCGTGCTCTTCCTCGGCATCGGCGCCGCCACCGGCCTGTTCGCAGGCGGTGGCGACGACAAGAGCGGCCAGCCCAAGGCCGGCAGCTCCAGCGCCCCGGCGAAGCCCGCGTTCGAGGTGGAGTCGTTCATCCACCCGGGCGGGATCACGGTCAGCGTGCCCAAGGGCTGGAAGCAGACCAGGCAGGGCAAAGCCGACGCGCCGTACTTCGACATCACCGACCCGGCCGACGCCAACCGCCGCATCCGGGTCAACATCGAGAAGGCCTCGGCCACCCCCAAGGTGTTCCTGGAGTCGGCCGAGAACCGGCTCAAGTCGACGCCGTCCAGCTGCGAGACGCCCTACAACCGGGCCAACCTCAGCGACGGCAAGCTCGACGGGCAGGCGTCGGTGATCCTGGAGTACACCTGCGGCTCCGGCGACCACCTGCGGCACGCGCTGTGGGACGCGGTCGTCGTGGGCGGCAAGGCGTACCACTTCTTCGTCACCGTGCCCGACGCCCGCTTCCAGGAGAGCAAGGCGATCTTCGAGGAGATGGTCAGCTCGTTCAAGCTGACTCCGCCGTCGACCGGTCCCTGACGCGTGTTATGAAAGGCAGATGACCTCGACCCTCCGCTCGGTGGCTGAGGCCTGGCTCGCCGACGACCCCGATCCGGCGAGCCGGGACGAGCTGCAGGCCGTGCTCGACGACGAGACCGAGCTGGCGGACCGGTTCGCGGGCCCGCTGCGGTTCGGCACCGCGGGCCTGCGCGGACCGCTGCGGGCGGGGCCGAACGGGATGAACCTCGCCGTCGTGCGCGGCGCGGCGGCCGGCCTGGTGCGCTGGCTCGCCGCCCAGTCCGCCGCGCCCGACGACCGGCCGCTGGTCATCGGCTACGACGCCCGGCACGGCTCGCACGCGTTCGCCGTCGAGACCGCCCGGGTCGCCACCGGCGCCGGGCGCCGCGCGCTGCTCATGCCCCGGCCCCTGCCGACCCCGCTGCTCGCCTTCGCCGTGCGCCGCCACGGTGCCGCGGCCGGTGTGATGGTCACCGCGAGCCACAACCCGCCGCAGGACAACGGCTACAAGGTGTACCTCGCCGACGGCGCCCAGCTCGTCCCGCCCGCGGACGCGCAGATCGAGCGGGCCATCCGCGACGTCGGCCCGCTCGCCGACGTGCCGCTCGGCCCGCCCGGCGAGGTCCTCGGCGAGCGGATCGTGCGGGAATACGTCGACGCGGCCGTCGGCGTCATCGACCCCGAGGTGCCGCGGGAGCTCGCGGTCGCGTACACCCCGATGCACGGCGTCGGCCGCGAGGTCTTCGAGGCCACCCTGGCCGCCGCCGGCTACCCGGCCCCGTTCGTCGTCGCCGAGCAGGCCGAGCCGGACCCCGACTTCCCGACTGTCGCCTTTCCCAACCCGGAGGAGCCCGGCGCCACCGACCTGCTGCTGGCCCTGGCCGCGCGGGAGGGCGCCGACATCGCGATCGCCAACGACCCGGACGCCGACCGGTGCGCGGTGGCCTTCTCCTGCGGCGGCGTGTGGCGTCAGCTGCGCGGCGACGAGGTCGGGGTCCTGCTCGCCGACCATCTCATGCACCGTGGCGTGCAGGGGCGATACGCGACCACGGTCGTCTCCTCCAGCCTCCTGTCGCGGATGTGCGCCGACCGGGACCGGCCCTACGGCGAGACGCTGACCGGCTTCAAGTGGATCGTGCGGGCCGGCGACGACCTGGTCTACGGTTACGAGGAGGCGCTCGGCTACTGCGTCGCGCCCGAGATGGTCCGCGACAAGGACGGCATCACCGCCGCCCTGCTGATCTGCGAGCTCGCCGCCGGGCTCAAGGCCGAGCTGCGCACCCTCGGCGACCGCCTCGACGAGCTGGCGCTGCGCTACGGGGTGCACGCGACCGACCAGCTCTCGGTGCGCGTCGAGGACCTGGGCGAGATCGCGGACGCGATGGCGACGATCCGCGCCCGGCCCCCCGTCGAACTGCTCGACGAGCCGGTGACCGCGATCGAGGACCGCCTGCCCGAGTCCGACGTGCTCATCCTGCGGGCCGGCACCACGCGGGTGGTGGTGCGGCCGTCGGGGACGGAGCCGAAGCTGAAGGCGTACCTCGAAGTCGTCGAGCCGGTCGCGGACGCCGCCGACATCCCGGGGGCCCGCGAGCGGGCCGCCGCCTCCCTCGCGGCCCTGCGAACGGAGACGGCGACCGCGTTGGGCCTGGACTAAAGGGTCACCGAGAACAGCTGCGACTCCGCCAGCTTGCGGAACTCGGTCAGCGCGGGCTGGGACGAGTCGGGGCGGGTATCGCCCTTCGGCGCGTTCGGGGAGTCGAAGTACACCAGGGCCCGGATGGCCGGGAACCGCCCGATCTGCTGGGCGACCGTGGAGAAGATCCAGGCCTTCTGGGCCGGGTCGGCGACGTGCTCGTACACGCCCCACTCGGCGACCATCAGCGGCTTGTTCCCGTGCGTCCGCGTCACCCACGAATAGAAGCCGGGCCATTTCGCCGGATTCGACGTGTGGTCGACCAGATACGCGAAGTCGCCGTACCCGTAGCCGCCGGGCCTGGCGAACAGGTAGGGGTCCATGCCGATCCAGTCCACGACGTCGTCGCCCGGGTAAAGCTCGGCGAACCAGTCCTTCTCGCACCACGGCTGGTACGCCATGTAGACCAGCACGAACACCACGTTCGTGACGCCGTCGGCGCGCAGCCGCTGCACGGTGTGGCGGAACATCGCGGCGTAGTCGCGGGCCGTCATCCCGCCGCCGGCGCGCACGTCGTTCTCGGGCTCGTGGTGCAGCGCGAGGAACATGGTGCCGGGGAACGCCCGGAACCGGGCGGCGGCCCGGTCGATGCGCGCGTCCTCGCCGCCGGCGGCCACGTCCGCCCAGGTGGTGTCCCAGGCGACCTTCCAGTTGGCGAACAGGATGCGCTTTCGCGGCTGCCGCACCGCGTCGATCTCGTCGGCCGTCGGGAAGACCTCGTCGCCGCGGTGGTACGAGTGCAGGATGTCGGCCGGGCGGCCGGTCGTGCCCTCGAAGTTGGCCAGCGCCTGCCGGGACGAGAGGTCGGTGAACGCGCCGGGCGCCACACCCCACAGCAGGCCGCAGCTCGGCACGAGCTTCACGTCGACCAGGCAGCGCTTCGGCCGGCTCTGGGCCTCCCGCGTCGGGCGGGCCTGAAGTCCTTGGCGGGCGTCGGCCTCGCTCAGCCCGGCCACGGGCTCATGCAGCGTCGCCGAGGCGATCGCGCCCGAACCGGCCAGGGCCAGCGCCACCGCGGCCAGGAGCAGGAGGTTCTTTCGGTACTTCATCGCGGGCCAACGTAAGGCCGGACCCGTTCACCCTTTCAAGCCCGTGGCTGGCGTAATCCCTCGTTACGGCGACCTGAATTAAGCCGCGCTTCAAGAATCTCCGAATCTGGGCATGCCGCCGAACTGGCGGTCGCCCGCGTCACCGAGGCCCGGGACGATGAACATGTGCTCGTTGAGCCGCTCGTCGATGGCGGCCGTGACCAGGCGCATCGGCAGCCCGGTGTTGGCCAGCCGCTCGATGCCGGCCGGGGCGGCGAGCACGCACAGCACCGTGATGTCGGTCGCGCCGCGGTCGACCAGCAGCCGCACGCAGTGCTCCAGCGAGCCGCCGGTGGCCAGCATCGGGTCGAGGACCAGCACCGGGATTCCGGCCAGGTCGCGGGGGAGGGACTCCATGTACGCCCGCGGCTCGAACGTCTGCTCGTCGCGCGCCAGCCCCACGAACCCCATCGAGGACTCCGGCAGCAGCGCGAGCGCCGAGTCGGCCATGCCGAGCCCGGCCCGCAGCACCGGCACGAGCAGCGGCGGGTTGGCCAGGCGCGTGCCCTCGGCCACCGCCACCGGCGTCTGGACCGGGAACTGCTCGGTGGCGAAGGACCGCGCGGCCTCGTACACCAGCATCGTCGTGAGCTCGTGCAAGGCGGCGCGGAACGCGCCGTTGTCGGTGCGTTCGTCGCGCATCGCGGTCAGCCGCGACTTGGCCAGGGGGTGATCCACCACGAGTACGTCCACGAGCCGACAGCCTAGTATTTTGGACATGACCCTCACCGCCGAGGTCGCGCGCTCACAAGGCGCTCTGCGAACCTTCCTGCACGGCCTGCCGGGAGTCGATCAGGTCGGCGCCGAGCAGCGCGCCGCGATGCTCGGCACCCGATCGATCAAGACCTCCGCCAAGGCTCAGGCCCTGGATCTGGCGATCCGCATGGTCGACCTGACCACCCTGGAGGGCGCCGACACGCCCGGCAAGGTGCGCGCCCTGTGCGCCAAGGCGATCCGCCCCGACCCGGCCGACGCCACCTGCCCGAGCGCCGCCGCCATCTGCGTGTATCCGGCGATGATCGCCACGGCCGCCGAGGCGCTGCGGGGCTCGAAGGTCCACCTGGCCAGCGTCGCCACCGCCTTCCCCGCAGGCCAGGTGCCGCGTCAGGTCAAGCTCGCCGACACCCGCGCCGCGGTCGCCGACGGCGCCGACGAGATCGACATGGTGATCTCCCGCGGCGCGTTCCTGGCCGGCCGCTACGCCGAGGTCCACGACGAGATCGCGGCGGTGAAGGAGGCGTGCGGCGACGCGCACCTCAAGGTCATCCTGGAGACCGGGGAGCTGGCCACGCTCGACAACGTGCGCCGCGCCTCGTGGCTCGCGATGCTCGCGGGCGCGGACTTCATCAAGACCTCGACGGGCAAGGTCCAGCCCGCCGCGACGCTGCCGGTGACGCTGGTCATGCTGGAGGCGGTGCGCGACTTCCGGGCCGAGACCGGGCGGATCATCGGCGTGAAGCCCGCCGGCGGCATCCGCACCGCCAAGGACGCCATCAAGTACCTCGTGCTGGTCAACGAGACCGCGGGCCCGGACTGGCTCGACCCGGACCGGTTCCGCTTCGGCGCGTCCACACTGCTCAACGACCTGCTGATGCAGCGCACGAAGCTCGCCACCGGCCGCTACAGCGGCCCCGATTACTTCACCCTGGACTGAGCGCACATGGACTTCTCGTACGCACCGGCCCCCGAGTCGCGCTCGATCGTCGACATCCGCTCGTCCTACGGGCTGTTCATCGGCGGCGAGTTCGTCGACGGCAAGGGCGAGCCGTTCAAGTCGATCAACCCGGCCAGCGAGGAGACCCTCGCCGACATAGCCTGCGCCGACGCCGCCGACGTCGACGCCGCGGTGCGCGCCGCCCGGCACGCCTTCGACACCGTCTGGGGGCCGATGCCGGGGCGGGAGCGGGCGAAGTACCTCTTCCGCATCGCCCGGATCATCCAGGAGCGCTCCCGGGAGCTCGCGGTGCTGGAGTCGCTCGACAACGGCAAGCCGATCCGCGAGTCCCGCGACGTCGACCTGCCGCTGGTCGCCGCGCACTTCTTCTACTACGCGGGCTGGGCCGACAAGCTGCCCTACGCCGGGTTCGGCCCCGACCCCCGCCCGCTCGGCGTCGCCGGCCAGGTCATCCCGTGGAACTTTCCGCTGCTGATGCTCGCCTGGAAGATCGCCCCGGCGCTGGCCGCGGGCAACACGGTGGTGCTCAAGCCGGCCGAGACCACGCCGCTGACCGCGCTGCTCTTCGCCGACATCTGCCGCCAGGCCGACCTGCCGCCCGGCGTGGTCAACATCATCACGGGCGCCGGCGAGACCGGCCGGCTGCTGGTCGAGCACCCCGGTGTCGACAAGGTCGCCTTCACCGGCTCGACCGAGGTCGGGCGGGCGATCGCGCGGGCGGTCGCGGGTACCACCAAAAAACTGACGCTCGAGCTCGGCGGGAAGGCCGCGAACATCGTCTTCGACGACGCGCCGCTGGACCAGGCGGTCGAGGGCGTTGTCAACGGCATCTTCTTCAACCAGGGCCACGTGTGCTGCGCGGGCTCGCGGCTGCTGCTGCAGGAGTCGATCGCCGAGGAGTTCCTGGCCGCCCTCAAGCGCCGGATGGCCCAGCTGCGCGTCGGCGACCCGCTGGACAAGAACACCGACGTCGGCGCGGTCAACTCCGCCGCCCAGCTGGCCCGCATCCGGGAGCTGTCCCAGGTCGGCGAGGACGAGGGCGCGCAGCGCTGGTCGGCCCCGTGCGAGCTGCCCGAGCGCGGGTTCTGGTTCGCCCCGACGATCTTCACCGGGGTCACCCAGGCACACCGGATCGCCCGCGAGGAGATCTTCGGCCCCGTGCTCTCGGTGCTCACGTTCCGCACCCCGGACGAGGCGGTGGAGAAGGCGAACAACACGCCGTACGGGCTGTCCGCGGGCGTGTGGACCGAGAAGGGCTCGCGCATCCTGCGGATCGCCGACCGGCTGCGGGCCGGCGTGGTCTGGGCCAACACGTTCAACAAGTTCGACCCCACCTCGCCGTTCGGCGGCTACAAGGAGTCGGGCTACGGTCGCGAGGGCGGCCGCCACGGGCTGGAGGCCTACCTTGAGCACTGAGGGCCGGCTGGCCGTACGCAAGACGTACAAGCTCTTCATCGGCGGCGCGTTCCCGCGCAGCGAGTCCGGGAGGTCCTACCAGGTGCAGTCGGCCTCGGGCGACTTCCTCGCCAACGCCGCGCTCGGCTCCCGCAAGGACGTCCGCGACGCCGTGAAGGCGGCGCGGGCGGCCGTGGCCAAGTGGTCCGGCGCGACCGCGTACAACCGCGGGCAGATCCTCTACCGGGTCGCCGAGATGCTGGAGGGCCGCCGTTCGCAGTTCGTCGAGGAGGTGGCTGCCGCCGAGGGAGCCGCTTCGGATGTCGTTGACGCCGCGATCGACCGCTGGGTCTGGTACGCCGGGTGGGCCGACAAGATCGCCCAGGTGCACGGCGGGGCCAACCCGGTCGCCGGGCCGTACTTCAACCTTTCCGCCCCGGAGCCGACCGGCGTCGTCGGGATCGTCGCCCCCGCCGCCTCCTCGCTGCTGGGGCTGGTGAGCGTGATCGCACCCGCGATCGTGACCGGGAACACGGTCGTCGTGCTCGCCTCGCCCGAGCGCCCGCTGCCGGCCGTGACACTCGCCGAGGTGCTGGCCACCTCCGACCTGCCCGGCGGGGTGGTCAACCTGCTCACCGGTTCGGTCGCCGAGATGGCGCCCTGGCTCGCCGCCCACATGGACGTGAACGCCATCGATCTCACTGGTGTGACGGACGCCACACTGGCCAAGGAGTTGGAAGCGGCCGCGGCGGAGAATTTGAAGCGGGTGATCCGGCCGAGCGATCCTGACTGGGGCGCCGACCCCGGCGTTTCGCGCATGCTGTCGCTGCTGGAGATCAAGACGGTCTGGCACCCCAAGGGGGTCTGACCGCCGCAGACCGTGCACACTAGGGTGGTTTTGTGCGCGAGGCCACACACGCCCTGGTGTGCCCGCACGCCGAGCCCGACTACGGAGGTCACAGTGGCCCGCCAGTCTCCCTCTTCCCGGTCCGCGTCGTCGCGTGCTGCATCTTCCTCGCGCCCGGCTGAGCCGGTCGAGGAGGAAGTGGACGCCGTCGACGAGGTCGACGACGAGGCCGACGCCGTCGAGGATGCCGACGCCGTCGAGGACACCGAGGACGTTGAGGACGACGCCGACTTCGACGAGGAGGGCGGCGGCAGCGAGCGCACGGCGCAGGCCGATGCGATGTGGAACGACGTGAAGATCGAGCCCGTCGAGATCGCGCTGCCCAAGGGGGTCGGATACACGCTGCGTGCGTACCGGCTCAACACCGAGCTCGTGCCGACCGAGGTGGAAGAGGAGGAGGACGACTTCGCGATCCTCCACCGGCGGCCGGACGGCGACGAGGACGACGAGCGGGTCGTGATCCTCGAGAACGCGGAGCTGTTCGAGGACGAGCCCGAGCCGGAAGTTTCACCCAAGGCGTCCAAGAAGAAGAAGTCGAAGGACGACTCGGACGAGTCCGATGAGCCGGACGAAGCCGCCGAGCTGGATGAGTCGGACGAGTCCGAAAAGTCGGACAAGGACGACGTTTCCGACGAGGCCGATGACGACGCCAAGGACGACGAGGAAGAAGAAGAGGAAGAGGAGGAAGAGGAGGAGCCCGAGGAGGTTCCGGCCTTCCTCTCCCACCGCGGCAAGCTGCTGCTCTTCCGCTCGGTCGAGGGCCTGGTCGAGTTCGTCAAGTCCGACGACGTCGAGCACGACATGGCCCAGGTCGACACCTGGAGCAGCCTCAAGAAGCGGATCACCGTCTCCTCCGTCGTGCCCACCGCGGAGAACCGCTACGAGCTCGACCTCGTGGTGGAGAACCTCCGCGGCGGCCAGGACGCCTGGGACACCGACCTGCTCCTCGGGGCGGGCGAGGTGGCACGTGACCTTGCTTACGCTCTGCGCCTCGAACCGGTCCGCACGGCCCTCGCCCCCGGCTCCCCCCTCGACGACCTTGACGAGGGCCTTCGAGCTGCTGCGGCGGGCGGTGTCGGCGGGTTCTTCGCCAAGCGCCGGCTCAAGAAAATCGGGGCACAACAGGCAGCGCTGGGCTGGCGGACGATTATTGGCAAGATTTCTGCCGCCGTGGACTGGCGTGATTGATTTGTGACCGACAGGATCTAAGCCGTGGGCATTTTGGCGCGGCCGGCCCCTGGTTGTGATCTTCCGGCGAACCAGCCGGACGGATGGCGACGGTGGACGACGATCAGCCATCGAGGCATTCAGCCGAAACGGCTGATCGCGTCACCGGCCGTCAACCTGTTCACTAAAGGTCGTTCAGTTTGACCTGCGGCAACACGACGACGGGGCGCCGGGACAGTCCCTGCCGACGTGACGAAAGCTCAACTGATGTCCCGAGAGGAGGACGACGCGGTGGCGCTCGTTCGGGTGTACTGCGGTCTGGCGTCGGCTGACCCCGCCGAGCCGCAGTCGGGTTCCGACATCTGGTTGACCGTCGCGGTCGTCGACGACGCCGGCCGACTCATCGACATCTGTGAGGTGAGCGACGACGCCGGCGGCTACGCCGAGCTGAGCGCGCTGCTCGCACAGCGCTCCGGCGGCACCTCCGCCGTGGCGGTCGCGGCCGAGAGCGACGACCACGTCGTCACCCAGCTGCTCACCGCGGCGGGCCGCAACCTCGCCTTCACCGACGACGACTCGGCCGACGACTACGCCGAGCGCTTCGCCGACGACGAGTCGCCGGAGGAGATCCAGTCCAACGCCGCCGAGCGCCGCGCGGTCGGGCTCGCCCGGGCGCTGCAGGCCGGCGTGCTCTCCGCGGTCGGCCAGAGCCCGCCGCGCGACATGCTGCCGCTCAAGCCGGTCCTCGCCGCGCACGCCGCCGTCGTCTCGGGCCGCCAGAGCGCCGCCGCCACCCTGCGCGAGGTGCTCCGCGAGCTCTACCCGGCCGCTCTGCGGGCCTACCCGGACCCGGCCGAGGCGATCCCGCTGGCCATCCTCGACGCCCTGCCGGAGCCCGGCATCCTCGGCGGCGGCGCCACCGGCCGCAAGGGCGACCAGGTGGTCGTGGCCGAGCTCGCCAAGGCCGGTGTCGCCGACGCCGACACGCTGGGTGAGGCGATCACCGCGCTGCGTGTCGCCATCGCCGAGACCCCGCGCCGCACCGGCGTCAACCGCGCGATGACCACCGCGGTCGCCGAGACCATCCGGCAGTCGGTCGCCGCCGTGCGCGCCGGCGACAGCGCGGCCGCCGCGCTCGTCGCCGTCCTCGCCGACAAGATGAGCCCAGCCGTGCACCGCTCATTGCCCAACCGCCAGCGCCCGGCCTCGCCGCTCTCCCCGGCCGCCCCCGCGAACGCCTCGCCGCTCTCCCCGGCCACCCCGCTGCGCCCGGCCGCCGCCACCGACAACGCCGGGGCCCGCTCGCGGGCTGCCGGGGTCGCCTCCAACACCCGCCCGGCCGCCTCCAGCGAGACCGCGCCGACCCGCTCGCGGGCCACGGCCCGGGCCGCCGCCGAGGCCGCCACGCGCGCCGCCGAGGTCGCCCGCACCGAGGAATCGGCCGCCGCACGGGCCGTCGGCGGTCGCCGCCGCGCCCAGAACGCGCCGGCCATGCCGACCCAGGCCCAGCCGCCGGTCGTCTCCGCGCCGCCCGCCACGTCGGGCGTGCCGTCCGTCGTCGGCTCCGCGCCCTCCGTGGTCTCCGGGCCGCCGTCCGTGGTCTCCACGCCGCCGGTCATCTCCACCCCGCCGGGCTACACCCCGGCCGCCGCGAGCGGTCACGGGGTCACCTCCGCGCCGCCGTCGTACGGTCAGGTCTCCTCGGCCCCGCCGGCCTACGGCGTCGCCTCGGCCCCGCCGGTGACCTCGACCCCGCCCGGCTACACGCCGGCCTCGCACGCCGCCCCGCCGCCGTACCAGTCGGCCCCGTATCAGCCGCCCACGCCGATGTACGCGCCCGCGCCGCCGGTCCCGCCGACCTACCAGCCGCCGACGCCGGCCTCGCTGCAGTCGATCCCGGTGCCGCTGCAGCCGGCGCCCCCGCAGCCCACGCCGGTCGCCCCGCTGCCGGTGGCGCCCGCGCCGATCTCGCCGCCGCCGGTCGCCCCCGCACCGGTGATCCCGCCGCAGCCGACGTCGAGCAGCGAGTCGCAATACACGTCGTTGATGCCGTCGCCGCCCCCGGGCATCGCCCCGCTGATCGGCGGCGCCGAGCCGGCGGAGCGGCCGCGCTTCGACTCCTACGGCTACGACCCGCTCTCGGCCCCGCCGGCCGCCTCGGTCTCGTCCGCGCCCACCTCGGGCGGCGGCGCGCACGACAGCGGCGCGATGCGGCTGAGCGACCTCAGCGCCCTCGGCGAGCCGCCGACCCTCGACTCGGCCGCCCCGGCGGCGAGCTCGCGTTCGAACTGGCCGCTGAGCGGGGCCGACGCGCCCACCACCGAGACGTCGGCCTATGCCTTCGGCGCCGACCCGCTCGCCTCCCCGTCGGAGCTGAGCAGCCTGCCGAAGCTCAGCGACATCCCGAAGGCGCCGGACTTCTCCGCGCTCGACGCACCGCTGGAGGCGGCGGCCGCCCTGCGCGAGTCCGCCAGCGTCCTGAGCGCGTTCGGCTCCGGCGAGTTCCCGCCGCTCAAGAGCAGCGGCGACACTGCGGCCGGCCTGTCCCGGGCCGAGCGGCGCGCCGAGCGCGACCGCGCGGAGCGGGAGCAGGCGGCGAGCCTGGCCGACTCCCGGCACTCCTCGTCCGGTGAGCGGTCCCGCACCGAGATCCCGCGTTCGGAGCGGTCGCGGACCGAGATCCCGCGGTCCGAGCGGTCCCGGACGGAGATCCCCCGCTCCGAGCGGTCGCGGACCGAGATCCCGCGCAGCGAGCGGGCCCGGTCGGCCGAGCGCCACGTCGAGCTGCCCCGCCAGCGCGAGGGCCGCGTGCCCCCGCCGTGGCAGACCGGCGAGCTGCCGCTCGAGCCCGCGGGCCTGCGCCTGGTGGAGCCGGCCCCGGTGGCCGACCCGGCACTGAAGGGCGGCTACTCGGACGCGCTCGGCGGAGAGTACAGCGGCGAGTTCCCCTTCGAGCCCCCGGCCCTGCGCCTGGTCGACTCCGACCGCCCGGCCGAGCGCGCCACGGCCCGCAGCACCGGCGCCGGCCGCAGCCGTCGCGCCCAGGCCGCCGATCGCGATGCGGCCGCCAAGCCGGCCGACGAGGGCGACGGCGACCTGCTGATCTTCGCGGCCGCCCGCTCGGCCTGGTTCACCGACTGGGACGCGGACTCGGACTCGGACTCGGACTCGCAGAACACCGGCGAGGCCACCCGCTCGACCCCGAGCTGGGAAAACTCCAACGACACGGCATGGCAGGCGGCCCAGCGCGCCGCCGCCCCCGAGATCGGCGACGAGACCCACTCCGGCCTGCCGCGGCGCGTCCCGCAGCAGAACCTGGTGCCCGGCGCCCCGGTCAACAACCCGGAGCGCCCGCTGCGAATCGTCCGCGACGCGGCCCAGATCGCCGCGCACACGACGGGCTACTTCCGCGGCTGGCGCCGTGGCCAGGAGGTCGGCGGCTTCTCGGTGGGCGGCCGCCCGGGCCGCGAGTCGGCGGGCGGCTGGGACTTCAGCCGCGAGGCAAGCCGCGACTACCAGGAGCGGGAGTACGAATACCGCTCGGCCCGCCGCTAGCCATCACGGACCGTGACGGTTTTTGGCGTTGCGTAACTGAGAAAAGATCGGACTTTTCCGCGGATGCTACCGTGAGGAAGTCAAGCAGCGCCCGTTCCGGCGGGAACGTGTCTCCTGAGGCCACCGCCCTGCTGCTTGCCACAGGGCGACCGGCCCCTCGGATTTCGGGTGGTCGCGGGTTCGGGGTTCGCAGTCGCGCGCGGTCCCGGGCCGGTGCCACGCAAGGCGGATCTCGCGCGGCGCCAGGGGTCTCGCGGGGGCCTCGCGGAAGGCGACGGGGCCTCGCGGAAGGGGTCAGGGGATCTCGTGGAAGATGTCGCGGGCGTAGTCGGCGACGGCGGCCCGCGTCACGGTGGCCTCGATCGGCAGTGACTCCAGGCAGCGGCGCAGCGCGTCGGTGAGCAGCGGCCGGGGCACCCGCATCGAGACGGTGGAGTGCGGGACCCACTCGCCCGGCACGTACAGTGGCAGCGACGCCATCCCCGCCGCCGTCAGCAGGCCGTGCACGCGCGCCTGGTGCTCGACCAGCGCCGGCGTCGGGGCCGGGCCCAGGAACACGACGCGGCCGACGAAGACGCCCGCGTATTGGAAGTTGATGCGCAGCGGCTCGGCGACCCGCACGCCGGTCAGGGCCTCGGCCACCGCGTCCGGGTCGAGCTGCCGGGCCACGGCCAGGGTCACGTGCGGGCGGTGCCGGCCGTCGTGCGGGGTGCGCAGCGACTGGACGCCCATCTCCTCGAGCTGGTCCCAGAGCACGCGGATGCGGCGGGAGGCACGCTCGTCCAAGTACATCTCGACCGACGCGACCATCAGCAGCCACCCGTGGCAACGGGACGAGGCGGGCAGGGCATCAGCGGGCCTTTTGGCAGCGCGGGCACCAGTACGCGTTGCGGGCGTTCAGCACCGCCGTGCGAACCGGCGTCGTGCAGACCAGGCAGGGCTGGCCGGTCCGGCGGTACACGTACACCTCCCCGCCGTGCCGATCGACCCGCGGCGCGCGGCCCATCGCCTCCGGCATGTGCGCACTGTGGACCGTGTCGATCCGGCCCTCGGCCACGCCCGCGCGCATCAAAAGCCGCAAATCCGACCAAATGCCGTCCCATTTGCGGCGGCTCAGCCGCGTGCCGGGAGCGGTCGGCGGCAGGCCGGCGCGGAAGAGCGCCTCCGTCGCGTAGATGAGCCCGGCCCCGGCCACGATCGACTGGTCCATCAACAGCGCGATGAGCGGCCGCGTCGAGGCGCGGATCACGCCGTAGGCGGCGGAACCGTCACTGGAAGGGTCCAGCGGATCGGGCCCCAGCCGCGCGTGCAGGGCCTCCAGCTGCGCGGGATCGAGCAGCTCGCAGGCCGTCGGCCCGCGCAGATCGAGCCAGTGCGACCCGTTGGCCATGCGCATGCGGATCTCGCCGACCGGGGCGGGAGCGGGCCCGTCGCCGTCGCTGAACTTGCCGTACAGGCCCAGGTGCACGTGGACCGTCTCACCGCCCGCGTAATGGTGGAACAGGTGCTTGCCGTGCGCCGAGGTGTCCTCGAGCACGCGGCCGTCGACCCGCAGCGCGTCCGCGGCGAAGCGGCCCTGCGGGCTGGCGACGGCGACCGGGCGGCCCGCGAACAGCTCGCGGTGCCGCTCAGCGAGGCGGTGGATGGTATGACCTTCGGGCACCGAGCATTTATACCCGTCCGTCCGGCACGAGGGCGCGCTATTCTGGCCGGCATGAGTCGCAGCGCACTGTGCACGACGACGCCGGGCCTACCCCGGCGGCGCTGACCGACGTTCAGCAACCTTCCGCTCCGGGGCGACGCGCTCCGGAGCTTTTCCATGCGCGCGCTCCCGGGAAATTCGCAGGAGTCGCCATGCAGGACCACCGCAGGCTCGGGCGGGAGCTCGAGCTGTTCCACTCCGACCCCCTCGTCGGCGCCGGGCTCCCGCTGTGGCTGCCCAGGGGCGCCGCCGCCCGCCGCGCCGTCGAGGATTACCTGCTCGACCTGGAACGCCGCCACGGCTACCAGCACGTGTACTCCCCGCCCCTGGCCAAGGCGGAGATGTACTACAGATCCGGCCACCTGCCGCACTACGCCGACGACATGTTCCCGCCGATGGCGCTCGGCGGCGAGGACGAGCAGGACCAGATCGTGCTGCGGCCGAGCCTGTGCCCGCACCACGCGGCGGTCTTCGCGGCGCGCGGCCGGTCGTACCGTGAACTGCCGCTGCGGATCGGCGAGATCGGCGGGCAGTATCGTGCCGAGCGCTCCGGCGTGCTCGGCGGTCTGTCCCGGGTTCGGGCGATATCCCTCAACGACGGGCACGTCTTCTGTGCCGAGGACCAGGTCGAGGCCGAGGTCATCGCCGCGCTGGAGCTGATGCGCGTCGCGCACCGGGCGCTCGGCTTCGCGCCGTCGTCGTGGCGGCTGTCGCTGCGCGGGGACGGGCCGAAGTACGTCGACGATCCACGGATGTGGCAGCGCGCGACCGACGTGCTGCGCCGGGCGCTGGAGGCGGTCGGCGTGGACTACGTCGACGGGCCCGGCGAGGCCGCGTTCTACGGGCCGAAGATCGACATTCAGCTGCTCGATCACGCCGGGCGGGAGAGCACCCTGGCCACCGTCCAGGTCGACTACTACATGCCGGCCCGGTTCGACCTGTCCTATGTGGACGCCGACGGGGCCCGGCGGCGCCCCGTCATGGTGCACCGCAGCGCGGCCGGGAGCATGGAGCGGCTCTTCGCACACCTCATCGAGGTGCACGACGGGGCGTTCCCGGCATGGTTCGCGCCGGTGCAGCTGGAGGTGCTGGCCGTCGGCGACGCCGACGCCCGGGGGTTCGCCAGGTCGGCGCGCGCGATCGGGCTGCGCATCGAGGAGTCGTACTCCGGGAGCCTCGCCGCCCGCATCCGCGACGCCTCGCTGCGGCGCGTCCCGTTCGTGGCGGTCATCGGCGCCAGCGAGCTCGCCGCGGGTACCGTCTCGCTGCGCTGCCGAGGCGGCGCCGTCGATGCGATGCCGGTCGATGCGGCCCTGGCGCGGCTGGAATCCGAGTGCCGCCCGCCTAAACAGGCCGGCCCGCTGGGGCCGTCAGTCTCCGTGTGAGCGTCCTTCGCATCCTGGGTGCGGGGCTCGCGGTGCTCTCGCTCGCCGCGTGCTCCGCACCCGCTTCCTACTCGGCGCCCGCCCGGGGGCCCTCGTCGATCGCCCCGTCGGCCCGCGGCCCGGTCAACGTGAAGGTGCCGGAGATCCAGTACCCGGCGGCCGGCAGCGGCGGCTACGAGTACGCGGCCGCGCCCGGGCCGGAGCTCGGGGCGTCCGGCCGGCTGCTGGTCTACCGCGTCGCGGTCGAGCGCGACATCGCCGGCATCTCCGCGGCCGCCTTCGCCGAGGCGGTCGAGGGCGTCTTCGCCGACCCGCGCAGCTGGCCGGGGACGGGGCAGTGGCGGCTGCGGCGGGCCGGGGCCGGCGAGCGGTTCGACTTCACGATCTACCTCGCCACCCCGGCCACGCGGGACCGGCTGTGCGGCAGCTCCTACGACCGGTACACCAGCTGCCGCAACGGTGACAGCGTCGTGGTGAACGTGGCCCGCTGGGTGCGGGGCGTGCCCGGATACGGCGCGGACCTGGCGACCTACCGGCAGTACGTGATCAATCACGAGGCCGGCCACCGCCTGTACCACGGCCACGAGCTCTGCCCCGGCCCGGGTCAGCCCGCGCCGGTGATGCAGCAGCAGACGCTGGGCCTGCACGGCTGCGTGGCCAACCCGTGGCCGATCGTGGCCGGACGGGTGTACTCCGGCCGCTCGGGGCAGTACGACGACCCGACTCCGAAGGATCCGTAAACGCGGCGGCGCGCCCGCCCCGTCTAGGAACTGTGCAGGTCGAGTTCAACGATTTCGTGCTGGGGCGCTCGCCCGCCCTGCTGCGCTTCGCCTACCTGCTGACGGGGGACCGCCACCTCGCCGAGGACCTGACCCAGGAGGCCCTGGTGCGGGCGCACCGGCGCTGGTCGGGCATCGAGAGCCAGGAGGGCCCCGAGCCCTACGTGCGAAAGACCATTCTGCGGCAGTACCTCTCGTGGCGTCGCCGCCGCTCCTCCGGCGAACGCCCCGTGGCGGACCCGCTCGAGCTCGCGGCCGCCGCGCAGCCCGACGCGGCCGGCCGGATCGCCGAGGCCGACGCGATGTGGGGCCTGCTCCTGACGCTGCCTCGCTCCCAGCGGGCCGTGCTGGTCCTGCGCTACTACGAGGACCTGCCCGACGCCGAGGTCGCCCGCCTGCTCGGCTGCTCCGAGTCGACCGTACGAGTCCACGCGCACCACGCCCTGAAGAAGCTTCGCGCGACCCTGGCCCGGTCCGGGTCGCCCCTGTTGCAGTGAGACTGCGAAGTGAGGTCCAAGCATCATGAACGATGAAGAGGTCGAGGAGCGGCTCCGCGACGCGCTGCGGCTGCACGCGGCCGAGGCCCCGCCCGGCGCCGCGCTGCTGGGCACCGTCGTCACCGAGTCGGCTCGCCGCGGCCGCCGCAACCGCCTGGCCGCTGCCGCGACGGCCGCCGCGGTCCTGGTCGCGATCGGCGCCGCGCTCCCGTTCGCGCTGCGCGACGCGCCGGGCCCGGTCCCCGCGCAACCGGCCCTGGTCGCGCCGGCGCCCGGCTCGGCCCCGGCGGAGCCGACGCTGGTCAGCTCGACCGTCCCGGTGGCGGTGACGTTCCCGTACTCGCCGCCGCTCGCCGCCGGCTACGGCGACCCGCGGATCATGCTCACCGCCGGCCACCCGACCCTGCGGCAGACCCGCCCGAGCGGCGGCAGCGCGACGCTGACGCTGTACGACGCCACGCCCCCGGCCCCGTCGTCGAAAGCCTACGTGTCCCGGGTCATTATGAACGGCCAGGGCGCGGCGGCGTACGACTGGACCTTTGCCGACGACGACCCGGCCAGCCGCGCCACCGGCCTCCGCCGGTCCCTGATCTGGCAGCCCGCGGACGGGACCTGGCTCCGCCTGGACCTGGAGCCGGTGGCGGCGGACGGCGAGCTGATCGCGTACGCCGAGCAGGTCCGCCCCGGCGCGCTGAAGGCCCAGGCCCCCTTCACGTTCGGCCTGATGCCGAAGGACTGGACGGTCGACAACATCGACCCGGCCGGCGTGACCTTCGCCCCGCCCGGCGTGACCCCGGACGCGTCGTACGTCGACAAGATCGCGGTCATGCTGGACGAGTCGTCCGGCGCCGAGCCGAAGATCACCGACGCCCCGACCGTCCAGGTCACGGTCGGTGGCCGCCGGGCCTGGCTGACGGAGACCGCGGATGGGCAGCTCCTGCAGGTGCCGGTCGAGGGCGGCCGCTCGCTGCTGATCCAGATCGGCGCGAAGGCGGCCCTGCCACCCGAAGCCCTGCTACGGTTCGCCTCGGAGATCGCGGTGACCCCGGCCGCCCAGGTGGGCCACGGCTGAAGGGGCGATACGGCGGGGCAGATAAGGGATGATTCGCCCATAATGCCGCTTAGGGTTAATACACCCGCATACCATCAATTTTGTGCTGGTAGTAACGACTGAGGGCCTCCCCGGTTACGAGATCACCACCGTGCTCGGGGAGGTCCTGGGCGTGGTCGCCACGTCGCGCAACCCGTTCGCCGCGGGGATCCGCTCGACCGAGGGCGGCCCAGGGCAGGACATGTCCCAGTTCCTGGTGCAGACTCGTTCACGCGCGGTGGGCCAGATGGTGCAGGCCGCCGAGAACCGCGGCGCCAACGCGATCGTCGGCATGCGCTTCGACCACCGCGACGTCACCAACACCTGGGTCGAACTGTGCGCCTACGGCACCGCCGTGGTCGTCGTCCCACTCAACGTCCGAACCGGCGCCCACGCCGCCTGACACGCGTCTCCCACACCGCTCAACCCCTCGCCACAGCGAGGTGCCCCCACGCTGCTCAGCCCCCGCGCCGCCGTGCTGTAGCGCGCGCTGCTCGGCTCTCGCACCGCCTCGCCAGGGTGCGACCATGTCGACCACGGCAGGTAGTGACTCCGGCGGCGTACCGGGACGGAGGATGCCGAGCCCTGCAACACGGCATGTGGTGACCCCGGCAGCGTGCCGGGACGGAGGATGCCGAGCCGCCCTGCAACTGCCCGCGAAGATGGGCGTCGACCCGGCGACGGTCGTGCGCGCTCAGGTCCCGCCGCCGCCTCGCTGTGGGCGGCGGCGCTGGTTCGCTCGCGCGCCGCTACTTGATCTCGGCGATCGTCACGCCGGCCGAGACCACCTCGCCCACCTTGGCCTGCAGGCCGGTCACGACGCCTGTCTTGTGCGCGTTGAGCGGCTGCTCCATCTTCATCGCCTCGAGCACGACCACCAGGTCGCCCTCCGCGACCGTGTCGCCCTCGGCCACCGCGATCTTCACGATCGTGCCCTGCATCGGGCTGGTCAGCGCGTCCCCGCCCGCCGCGGCGGCCTGCTTGCGCGCGCCCGCCCGCTTGCGCGGGGCCGCGGCTGACGACCCGCCGGACGTCATGCCGCCGAGGCCGGCGGGCAGCGACACCTCCAGGCGCTTGCCGCCCACCTCGACCACGATCGTGTCGCGGGACTCCGGCTCGGTGGCCGGGCCGGCGGGGGCGGAGAACGGTGGCACGTCGTTGCTCCACTCGGTCTCGATCCACCGGGTGTGGACGCGGAAGGGCTCGTCGGTGAAGGCCGGGTCGCGCAGGACCTTGCGGTGGAACGGCAGCGCGGTGGCCATGCCCTCGACGACCATCTCGTCCAGGGCGCGCCGGGCGCGCTCGATGGCCTGCTCGCGGGTCTCGCCGGTGACGATGACCTTGGCCAGCAGGGAGTCGAAGTTGCCGCCGATGACGCTGCCGGACTCGATGCCCGTGTCGACCCGGACGCCGGGGCCGGTGGGCAGGGTCAGGACGGTGACGGTGCCGGGGGCGGGCAGGAAGTTGCGGCCCGGGTCCTCGCCGTTGATCCGGAACTCGATCGCGTGGCCGCGCGGGGCCGGGTCGGCGTCGAAGCGCAGCTTCTCGCCGTCGGCGACGCGGAACTGCTCGCGGACCAGGTCCAGGCCGGTGGTCTCCTCGCTCACCGGGTGCTCGACCTGCAGGCGGGTGTTGACCTCCAGGAACGAGATGGTGCCGTCGGCGCCGACGAGATATTCGACCGTCCCGGCGCCGTGGTAGCCGGCCTCCTTGCAGATGGCCTTGGCCGAGGAGTGGATCTGGGCGCGCTGGGCATCGGTGAGGAACGGCGCCGGGGCCTCCTCGACGAGCTTCTGGTGGCGCCGCTGCAGGGAGCAGTCGCGGGTGCCGACCACGATCACGTTGCCGTGCTGGTCGGCCAGGACCTGGGCCTCGACGTGGCGGGGGTGGTCGAGATAGCGCTCGACGAAGCACTCGCCGCGGCCGAAGGCGGCGACCGCCTCGCGGACGGCCGACTCGAACAGCGCCGGGATCTCCTCGATGGTGCGGGCGACCTTGAGGCCGCGCCCGCCGCCGCCGAACGCGGCCTTGATGGCGACCGGCAGGCCGTGGGCCTCGGCGAAGGCGACGATCTCGGCGGCGTCGGCGACCGGGTCGGGGGTGCCGGGCACGAGCGGGGCGCCGGCCCGCTGGGCGATGTGCCGGGCGGTGACCTTGTCGCCGAGGTCGCGGATGGCCTGCGGGCTGGGGCCCACCCAGATCAGGCCGGCGTCGATGACCGCCTGGGCGAAGTCCGCGTTTTCCGACAGGAATCCGTAGCCGGGGTGGACCGCATCCGCGCCGGATCTGGCGGCCACGTCGATGAGCTTGTCGATGCGCAGGTAGGTCTCGGCCGCGGAGTCGCCGCCCAGCGCATAGGCCTCGTCAGCGAGGCGGGCGTGCAGCGCGTCGCGGTCGGAATCCGCGTAGACGGCCACACTACCGAGCCCCGCATCGCGGCAGGCGCGGATGACGCGAACCGCGATCTCGCCACGGTTGGCGATGAGAACCTTGCGCACTGAACGCTCCCTTGGTCTTCAAGCCTTCCGGCGCAGTCTATGCCCAGGCTGTGACACTTTCCCTTGCCAAGAAAGTCACTAGCGGCGGCTAGTCAAGTTTTCCTATTACGCTTAGTGTCGTGTCTACCACGCGCCTGATGATCCTCGGTCTCGTCTCCTACCTCCAGCCCGTCCACGGCTATGACATCCGCAAGGAGCTGGTGAGCTGGAACGTGGAGAGCTGGGCCAACGTCCAGCCGGGCTCGATCTACCACGCCCTGCGCAAGATGACCGAGGAGGGGCTGGTCGAGGAGGTCGCGTCCGAGCAGGTGAGCAACCGGCCGGCGCGCACGCTGTACCAGTTGACCCCGGCCGGCTCGGCGGAGTACCAGTCGCTGCTGCGCCGGTACTGGTGGGAGTACCAGGAGCCGATGGATCCGTTCCTGGCCGCGTTCGCCTTCCTGCCGCACCTGCCGCGCGCGGAGGCCGTCGGCGCGCTGCGGGCCCGTGCGCGGCTGCTCGAGGGCTGGATCACGGCCTATCGCGATAATGCCGATCAGTGGCTCGGGCACAAGCCGCCGCACGTCGGCTGGCAGTCCGAGCTGACCATGGTGCGCTGCGAGGCCGAGGCCCGCTGGTGCCACGACATCGCCGCGCGCATCGAGGCCGGCGAGGGCCGGCACTACGCCGAGGATCCCGGCGGCCACGGTGCCGAGCTGTGGCGCAAGGCGATCCGGGTCGAGCACGGGGAGCCGTACGACGACGAAGACGAGTAGTACGCGACATACTCATTCTTGACCGTAGAAACTATATCGCGTTACAGTCTCCCTGCGAACACACAGACAGGGAGACGGACATGATCGAGACGAGGGGGCTGCGGAAGTCCTTCCGCAGCGGCTCCGGTCGCGACAAGAAGGTCGTGGAGGCCGTCCGGGGCGTCGACCTCTCCGTCAGGGAGGGGGAGATCTTCGGGTTCCTCGGTCCCAACGGCGCCGGCAAGACCACGACGCTGCGCATGCTCGCCACGCTCATCACGCCCGACGGCGGCGAGGCCGTCATCGCCGGTGCCAACCTGCTCAAGGACCCGGGCGAGGTGCGCCGCCGGATCGGCTACGTCGCCCAGGGCGGCAGCACGTGGGACGAGAGCACCGCCCGTGAGGAACTGGTCCTGCAGGCGCGCTTCTACGGCATCGGCAAGGCCGAGGCGCACCGGCGCGTGACCCGCGCCCTGGCGGCGTTCCAGCTCAGCGAGTACGCCGACCGCCGCTGCAAGACCTACTCCGGCGGCCAGCGCCGCCGCGTCGACATCGCGCTCGGCATCATCCACGAGCCGAAGATCGTCTTCCTCGACGAGCCGACCACCGGGCTCGACCCGCAGAGCCGCGCCCACATGTGGGACGAGGTGCGCCGCCTGCGCGACGAGGGCATGACCGTCTTCATCACGACGCACTACCTCGACGAGGCCGACGCGCTCTGCGACCGCATCGCGATCATGGACCACGGCGAGATCGTCGCCGAGGACACCGTCGACGCGCTCAAGCGCGAGGTCGCCGGCGACGTGGTCACGGTCGGCGTCAACGGCACCGCACAGCTCGCGGCCGACCTGCTGACCAACCAGGACTACGTGCGCAGGATCGAGCCGGCGCAGGGGAGGCTGCGGCTGTACGTCACCGACGGCGCCACCGCCATCCCCCACATCCTGCGCCTGCTGGACCACGCCGGGGTCACCCTCGGCGAGATGGAGCTGCACCGCCCGAGCCTCGACGACGTGTTCCTCACCAAGACCGGCCGTTCCCTGAGGGAGAGCTGACGATGAAGTTCCTTCGCGACTCTTGGCTGGTCTTCCAGCGGCAGATGCAGCTCATGCTGCGCAACCCGGTCTGGCTGATCGTCGGCATCATCCAGCCGCTGTTCTACCTGCTGCTCTTCGCCCCGCTGCTCAAGCCCGCGCTCGGCGTGAGCACCAACGCCGAGGCGTACAAACTCTTCGTCCCGGGCCTGCTCGTGCTGCTGGCCATGTTCGGCTCGCTGTTCACCGGCTTCGGCCTGATCGCCGAAGTGCGCGCCGGGGTCATCGAGCGCAGCCGGGTCACCCCGGTCAGCCGCTTCGCCCTGCTGGTCGGGCGCTCCCTGCGCGACGTCGTGTCGCTGCTGTTCCAGGGCCTGCTCATCGTGGTCATCGCGGTCATCTTCGGGCTGCGGGTCAACCCGCTCGACGTGCTCGGCGCCTTCGGGCTGATGGCGGTCATCTCGCTGATGCTGTCCGCGTTCTCCTACGCGGTCTCGCTCAAGCTGCGCAGCGAGGACGCCCTGGCCCCGCTGCTCAACACGATCACGCAGCCGCTGCTGCTCACCGCCGGCATCCTGCTGCCCCTCACGTTCGCGCCGAAGTGGCTCAAGAGCGTCGCCGACTGGAACCCCTTCTCGTGGGCCGTCGACGGGGTGCGTGCGCTCTTCGACGGCCACCCGGGCGCGGACGCGGTGTGGCAGGCCGCGGTCGTCATCGGCGGGCTGGCGCTCGTCACCGTGGTCTGGGCCTCCCGGGCGTTCGCCAAGAGCGTCCGGTGAGGGCAGAGCTTCAGCTGTACCGGTAACGGCCGTCACCGTCACGGCCCCTTCCGTACCGGGAGGGGCCGTGACAGCGTTGCGCCGTGCCCCGTCTCGTGCGCGACCGCCTCACCTGGGTGATGTACGCCCAGCTCGCCCTCTGGGTCTACTTCCTCTACGGTTTCGGCCCGGTCGCCCCGCTGCTGCGCGACGAACTGCACATCAGCCGTACCCTGGCCGGCCTGCACGGCACCGCGTTCGCCCTCGGCGGCGTCCTCGGCGGCCTGGCGCTGCCGGCCCTGACCCGCCGCCTCGGCCGCGCCCGGCTCATCTGGATCGGACTGGGCTGCATCAGCGCCGCGGCCGCGGGCATGTACGCCGCTCACCACCTCGCCCTGACCCTGACCTTCGCCACGCTGGCCAGCATCGGCGCGGCGCTGACGGTCAACGCCATCAACGCCGGGCTCACCGACCACCACGGCACCGCCGCCCCGGCCGCGATCAGCGAGGCCAACGCGGCCGCCGCGACCCTGGGCCTGGTCGCCCCGCTCGTGGTCGGCGCGACCTTCGCGGCGGGCTGGGGCTGGCGCCTCGGCCTCGTCGTGGTCGTCGTGCCGGTGGTGCTCGTCGGCCTGTACGTCCGAGCCACCGGCGTCCGCCCGCCCGAGCCGGCCGGGTTCGGGCAGCCCCGGGCCGGAGCCCGGCCGCTGCCGCCCGCGTTCTGGCTGGCGCTCACCAGCCTGTTCGCCACGGGCTCGATCGAGATCTGCCTGACGCTGTGGGGCAGCGACGTGCTGCGCGCCCACGCCCACGTCTCGGCCGGCGTGGCCACGGCGGCGCTGTCGGCACTCATCGCCGGCATGGTGGCCGGGCGCCTGGCCGGCGGCCGGCTCCTGCTGATCTTCCGTCCGGCCCGGATGCTGCTCGTGGCCCTCGCCGTGACCCTGGCCGGCTTCGCGGTGTTCTGGATGACGACCGTGCCGTGGCTCGCGGTCGCCGGCCTGTGCGTGTGCGGGGCGGGGATGGGCCTGCACTACCCGCTCGGGATCGGTCTGGCCCTGGCTCACTCCGACGGCCAGCCCGACCTGGCCGCGGCCCGGGCCTCATTCGCGGTGGGAATCGCGTTCGGCGTCGCCCCGTTCGCGCTCGGCGCCCTGGCCGACCGGACCGGCCCTCACACGGCATTCCTGCTGGTCCCGCTGTTCGTCCTGGTCTCCGCGACGGTGATCGGACTTCTCGACCATCGAACCCGAGTCCCCGCTATGTCGTGAAATATCCGAAAAGTCGGGCGCGCCAGCGCCGGACTTTTCGTGGTCAGGGGACCTCTGCTGCCAGCGGCCTTTCGGGTCCACCGAGTCTCCGCCGGCGAGGTGAGGGATCGCCAAGCGCCGCTTGAGGCGGATCCACCGGGGCCGCCGCCGGTGAGGCTATGAGCGGGATCGCCGGGCGTCCTCTGAATTCCGCGACGATGGGGGATTCACCGGGCTGCTGCTGGCGAGGCGGGAAAGGCTGGGTCGCCGGGCGTCGTCCGGAGTTCGCGACGTGGGGAGTGCGGATTCACTGGGCTGCCGTTGGCGAGGCTGTGAACGCCGGGTCGCTGGGCGTCTTCCGGGCTCGCGATGTGTGGGGAGCGCGGGTCCGCTGGCGAGGCGGGGAAGCCGGGCCGCCGGGCGTCGTCCGGAGCCCGCCACGTGGGGAGTGCGGATTCACCGGGCCGCCGCTGGCGAGGGCCGGGGGAAGCTGGGTCGCCGCGTCCTTCGGAGCCGACGGCGGGGAGCGTGGATTCACCGGGCTGCCGCCGGCGAGGCCGTGACAGCCGGATCGCCGGGCGCCGCCCGGAGCCCGCGACGCGCGGGAACGTGGGCGGCGCCGGGCAACGCGAGCTACCTGCACCTCATGCGGCACATCAGGACCCGGATCCTCGCCAACCGCGGGCGGTCGGCGGGCGTGACGCGGGGCCGGGGGAGTGGCTCGGGGCTACCGGCGGCGGGCGATGGTCAGGCCGTCGGCGATGGGCAGCAGGATCGACTCCACGCGCGGGTCGGCCAGGACGTGGCGGTTGAACTCGACCATTGCGAGCGTCCCGGTGTCCGACGGGTCCGGGGCGATGATGTGGCCGTGTCGCAGCACGTTGTCGACCAGGATCAGGCCGCCCGGGCGCATGCGCGGCACGAGGGCCTCCCAGTAACCGAGGTAGCCGGTCTTGTCGGCGTCGACGAACGCCAGGTCCAGGTGCGGCTCGGCCGGCAGCGTGTGCAGCGTCTCCGCCGCCGGGCCGATGCGCAGCTCGATGCGGTCGGCCAGCCCCGCGCGGTCCCAGTATCGGCGGGCGATGCTGGTGAACTCCTCGGACACGTCGAAGCAGACGAGCCGCCCGCCGTCGGCGAGGCCGCGGGCGATCGCGATCGAGGACAGGCCGGTGAAGGTGCCGATCTCCACGGCGTTGCGGACACCGGCGATGCGGGTCAGCAGGGTCATGAAACCGGCCTGCTCGGGCGCGATCTGCATGCCCTGGTCGGCGGGCAGGACCCGGGCCGTCTCCTCGATCAGGTCCCGGACGATCTCGTCGGGGGCGCTGCCGTTGGCGACCACGTAGTCGTGCAGCGCCGGGGTCAGTGCGAGCGTCTCTTTCGTCATGGCTCCATCCTGCCTGTCGCCCACAGGGAGACGATCGGAACGCCGAGGCGGGCGAGCAGCAGGCGCAGGGTCGGTATCGAGAGTCCGACCACGTTGGTGTGGTCGCCCTCGATGCCGGCGATGAACGCGCCGCCGAGCCCGTCGATCGTGAACGAGCCGGCCACGTCCAGCGGCTCGCCGGTGGCCACGTAGGCGGCGATCTCGTCGTCGTCCGGCTCGGCGAAGTGCACGGTGGTGGCGACGACCTCCTCGGCGGTCTCGCCGGTGCCGACGTCGATGAGGCAGTGGCCGGTGTGCAGGACGCCGGAGCGGCCGCGCATGGCCTTCCAGCGGGCGGTGGCCGCGGCCGGGGACTCCGGTTTGCCCAGGATCTCGCCGTCGAAGGCGAGCACCGAGTCGCAGCCGAGGACCAGCGCGCCGGGCTCGGTGACGCCGTCGGCGACCGCGCGGGCCTTCAGGCCGGCGAGCGCGCCGGCCAGCGTGGCCGCGTCGCCGGCCTGCACCACGGACTCGTCGACGCCGCTGACGACGACCCGGTGCGCGATGCCCGCGTGCGAGAGCAGGCTGCGCCGGGCGGGGCTCGCGGAGGCGAGAATGAACGTCTTCACGCCCGGAACGTTAGCGAATGTTCCGTACCATGCATGTCCGTGCGGAAGCTCTGGTCGGAGTTCAAGGCGATCGCCATCGGGGGCTCGGTCCTCGACCTGGCTCTCGGGTTCATCATCGGCACCGCGTTCGCCACCCTCGTCCAGTCGTTCGTGACCAACCTGTTCACACAGGCCGTCGCGGCCGTGGTCGGCGAGCCGGACTTCAAGAACCTGGCGATCACGATTCATCACACGCCGCTGCGATACGGCATGTTCCTCAACGACCTGCTGCAGTTCATGCTGCTCGCGCTCGGCCTGTTCATCGTCATCAAGCTCATGACGCTCATCGGCGTGGAGCGCGGCCGCTCACTGGAACTGCGCAACTGCCCCTACTGCCTGGACCGCATCCCGGTCGCCGCGATCACCTGCCGCTCCTGCGGCCAGCAGCTGGTCGCCGACCTGCCCTCGCCCGAGGAGGCCGAGCGGCTGCAGCAGGAGCGCGAGGCGCGCAAGTGGCCGACCCTGCCGCCGATCGCGATCCCGCGCCGGCGCCCCAGCGGCGGCGACGGATCGCAGCCGGTCACGACCCCGCGAGGGCACCCCAGCGGCGCGGCTGACCCGGACGAGCGCTCAGCGCCCACCGCGACCGGGGACGCGCCTTCGGAGCCGGGGCCGGCGCGAGACTGAACAGCGCGCCCACGATCGCGGCGACCTCCTCGGCGGTCGGCGTGCCGCGTACCACCCTGAAAAGCGGCTCTCCAGTCACGTAAGCCTCCCGCACTCGTTCGCGAAACGTTGCCGTCCTGCGAGCATACGCACACCCCAGCAGCGCATACTCGACTGGAACGGGAGTCGATGGCGAATTGGGGGGCGCATTGACAAACGTCCGATTGGCCCGGCTATGTGCCGCAATATCGATCACCTTCGCTACTGTCCTGATCGGTGCGGCGAGTCCGGCGTCCGCTCGCGAGGGCGAGACGCCCGCCTCGGTGTCGGCCTCCCTGCACTATCTGGTCACGTTCGTGGCCCGCGCCTGCGACAGCTACCAGAGTGTCATGGGCAACCGGGTGCGCGACGACAACGCGGAGAACGCGGCGCCGACCGGGCGCGACAACGTGTACGACGACGGCGCCGAGATCGATCCCGCCGTCGAGGCCGGCAACTCCGCCGGGTGCGACCCGCTCAACGGGTGGCAGTTCTCGCTCGGCGGCGGGCACCAGAAGAAGGGCGCCCTGTCCACCGTCACCACGCCGGCCACCGGCTCGGGCCCGACCGCGGCCGGCGCGCAGCTGCTCGACCGCACCGGGCAGAAGACCGGCAAGACGCTCGACGGCGCGGTCACCGTCACGCTCACCGACGAGCAGGCGAAGGCCGCCGCCCGCCACCAGCTGTGGGCCCAGGGCGGCAGCCCCGGCGACCCGCTGCTCGCCGGCGCGCAGTCCGGCCAGGCCGGATACGGCTTCGGCGCCCTGCGCTGCGCGCTGGACGGGCACTCCGGCGGCAACGTGCAGTGGATCGGCTTCCCGGCGGGCGCCCGGCACGTCTTCTGCTTCGCCTACTACGTCAAGGCCGCCCAGCCCACCGCGACGCTGATCGTGCGGGCCCGCACCACGCGGGCGCCCGGCTATCCGCAGCGGTTCGCCTTCGACGCCAGCGCCAGCTACCGGCCCGACAAGCGGGTCACCGCCGACGCGAGCACCGACGTGACCCTCGTACGCAGCGCGGGCGGCGTGCCGAGCACGATCGTGTCCCGCACCCCGGCCGGCTGGACGCTCGCCGACGCCGCCTGCACCAAGAGCGGCGCCGGGCGCAGCCTCACCACCGCCGACGTGCCGACCGGCCAGGCCACCGTCACGCTCGCGGCGGGCGAGGTCGTCACGTGCACGTTCACCTACACCCCGCCGGCCTCGCCGCCCGGCCTGACCCTGCGGCTGCACTCCGACGTCCCCGGCGGCGCCTTCGACCTCGCCGTCGCCGACCCGGCCGGCGGCCCGGCCCGCCACCTGAGCGCCACGGCCACCGGCGACGGATCCGCCGCGCTCGCCACCGGCGCGGACCTCACCACGCTGCTGCCGGGGGCGTATCCGGTCACGCTCACCGCCCCCGCCGGCGACGCGGCCGCGTGGAGCCTCGCCGGGGTCGGCTGCGGCGACCAGGAGATCAAGCCGGACGGGATGGCTGTGACGGTGATGGTCGCCACGGACGTGCCGGCGGACTGCACGCTGCGCGTGACCCGCAAGGCCGGCTCGCTGGAGCTGCGCGGGGTCACCGTCGGCGGCACCGGGGCCGCGAGCTTCGCGGTCACCCCGCGCGGCCAGGGCGTGCCAGGCTGGTCCGGGGTCGCGACCACGACCGCGCTCGGCGTCGCGGCGATCGCCCAGGGCGACGTGCCCGGCTCGCTCGCGTTCGGGGAATACCTGGTGACGCCGGTGGCCCCACTGTCCACCGTGGAGGGCAGCTGGCGGCTGAGCTCGTTCGCCTGCGACCCGGGGCAGTCGCAGGCCATGCCGAACGTGGGAGCGGATGTCGTACCGCTGGCCGTCACGAACGCGGCCGCGAAGTGCACCGCGACGTACATCTTCGACCCCGCCCGTCAGCTGCAGCTCAAGGTGCGCTTCTCCGGCAACGTCGACGGCCGGGCCGGAGCGCTCGTCGTCGACGTCGACTGCGAGGACGGCTCGACCGGCCGCACGGTGCTCGGCGGCGAGGACGACACCGAGGCGACGCTGCCCACGCCGCTGGGCTTCCTGAGTCCGACGCGGTGCACGGTCGGGCAGCCGCAGGCCCCGGCGACGAAGAACGCCAAGGTCACCGTCACTGCCACGGTCGAGCCGAACCCGGCCGGTGGGTCGTTCGCGATCCCCGGCACGGTCCAGATCGGGGCCGACAACGCCGCCGACGCGCAGGAGTACACCGTCACCGTCACCGTCGCCTTCGACACCACCGAGGCGGCCCCGACGCAGCAGAAAGTCCTCGATACGTTCAAGGTCCTCCCGGTCGCCCTGATCGGGGCCGGTCTGGTCGGGATCGGCCTGGTAATCCTGCTGATCATGGTGCTGCGCTCGCGCGCGGACTGACCGTCGATCTTCACCCGAAACCGGGCTTTATGCGAGGTGCACGGGTTGGGTAACTTTCTTGGTGATGACCCAGCCCAAGGCCCTGATCGCAGAGCGCTACCGATTGATCGAGCCGCTCGGCGCCGGTGGCATGGGCCGGGTGTGGCTCGCCCGGGACGAGATGCTGCGCCGGGACGTGGCCATCAAGGAGGTCGTCCCGCCGGAGAGCCTGACCCGGCAGGAGCGCGACGAGCTGCGGCTGCGCACCCTGCGGGAGGCCCGCGCGGCGGCGCGCCTCAACGATGCCAACGTCGTGCGGATCTACGACGTCGTGCACACCGAGCAGGCGCCGTGGATCGTCATGGAGTACGTCCCCTCGCGCTCGCTGCACCAGGTGATCGTCGAGGACGGGCCGCTGCCGCCGGAGCGGGTCGCGCAGATCGGGCTCGCGGTGCTCAGCGCCCTGCGGGCCGCCCACAGCGCCGGGGTGCTGCACCGCGACGTCAAGCCCGGCAACGTCCTGCTCGCCGACACCGGCCGGGTGGTGCTGACCGACTTCGGCCTGGCCGTGTTCGACGGCGGCGACGGGGCCGTGACCCGGCCGGGGCTGATCCTGGGCTCGCCGCAGTACATCTCGCCCGAGCGCGCCCGCGAGGGCACCTCCGGCCCCGAGTCCGACATGTGGTCCCTGGGCGCCACGCTGTATGCCGCCGTCGAGGGGCGCTCGCCGTATGCGCGCTCGACGACGTACGCGACCCTGACGGCGCTGGCCACCGAGGAGCCCGACCCGCCCACGCGCGCCGGCGTGCTCAAGCCGGTGCTCTCCGCGCTGCTGCGCAAGGACCCGCGGGCCCGGGCCGGGATGGCCGAGACCGAGCGGCTGCTGCAGCGGGCCGCCGCCGGTGCGGGCCGCGGCTGGTGGAGCCGGCCCGCCCTGCCCCGCCCGCGCCGCTCCCGGGAGGGCCACGCGTCGTCCTCCGACGCTGCCCCGCGCGCCGGCGTCGGGGCGGCGGAGGGGCTGGCCGGCGCCGGCGGACCGCGTGGCTACTCCCGGTCGGACTCGGGCGCCGGCGAGCGCAGCCCGCAGGAGCGCGAGGCCGCCGCCGTCGAGCGGGTCGCCCCGGTGAGCGCCGAGCCCGCCGTCGCGTCGGAAGCCTCCCCGCACCCCGTCGCCCTGCACCGCCAGCCGCCGGGCCGCCCCGCCGAGCCCGTCGCCGGCCGCGCGGCCGTTGCTCCGCCCGGGCCCGACGACCAGCCGATCGTGCCGCTGCGCTCCGCCGACGACGACCTCGACCGCACCGTGCCGCCGGGGCAGCGCTGGCGCTGGGTGGCCGCCGGCGTCGCGGTGCTCGCCCTGGTGGTGACCGCGGTGCTGCTGCTGAGCGACTCCGGCGGCGAGGAGAAGTCCGGCGCGTCCCCTACGACCGGCGTGGCGGGCACCGCCGGCGCGCAGCCGCCCCCGGCCTCCCCGACCCCGTCGCCGATCGTGGCCGGCAGCATCGGCGGCGCCGCGATCAACCTGCCGCAGGGCTACGAGTGGGTCACCGACCCCGAGTTCGGGTGGCGCGTCGGCCTGCCGGTCGGCTGGATCCGCAAGCCGCACCCGTCGTCGGACTCGATGATCTACTACGAGAGCAACACGGTCCCGGGCATGCGGGTCGGCTTCGACACCACGGCCACGCCGCCGGCCGGCGACCCGGTCAAGGACTGGGAGCAGCAGGAGGCGGCCCGCCTGAAGCGGAAGATGTACCCGAACTATGCCCGGCTCAAGATCGTGCCGGTGTACGGGTACCTCGGCGACTGCGCCGACTGGCAGTGGACGTACGACAGCTCCCAGGGGCACATGCACGTGTCCAACCTGGGCTGCCGCGTGCGCCCCGACCTCGGCCAGGCCATCTACTGGGAGTGCACCACCGACATGTGGAGCCAGCCGACGGCCCAGCAGATCTACGCGATCATCAAGGCGTCGTTCCAGCCCCGCCCCGCCTGAGGCCTCCTACAGCGGGATGTTCCCGTGCTTCTTCGGGGGCAGCGTCTCCCGCTTGGTGCGCAGCAGGCGCAGGGCGCGCACGACCTCGACGCGGGTCGTCGACGGCGCGATGACCCCGTCGACGTAGCCGCGCTCGGCCGCGACGTACGGATTGGCCAGCGTGTCCTCGTACTCCGCGATGAGCTCGGCGCGCATGGCGGTGGGGTCCTCGGCGTCGCGCAACTCCTGGCGGTACAGAATGTTGACCGCGCCCTGCGCCCCCATCACCGCGATCTGCGCCGTCGGCCAGGCGAAGTTGAGGTCGGCGCCGAGGTGCTTGGAGCCCATGACGTCGTAGGCGCCGCCGTAGGCCTTGCGCGTGATGATCGTGACCTTCGGGACGGTCGCCTCGGCGTAGGCGTAGATCAGCTTCGCGCCGCGGCGGATGATGCCGTCCCACTCCTGGCTCGCGCCGGGCAGGAACCCGGGCACGTCGACGAACGTCAGGATCGGGATGTTGAACGCGTCGCAGGTGCGCACGAACCGCGCGGCTTTCTCCGAGGCGTCGATGTCGAGGCAGCCCGCGAAGTGCATCGGCTGATTGGCCACCACGCCGACCGGGTGGCCCTCGACACGGCCGAAGCCGACCACGATGTTCTGCGCGAACAGCGGCTGGACCTCGAGGAAGTCCTCGACGACCGACTCGATGACAACATGGATGTCGTACGGCTGGTTCGCCGAGTCCGGGATCAGCGTGTCCAGCGCCAGGTCCTCGTCGGTGATCTCCAGGACCGCGGGGGAATCCAGGATCGGGGCGTCGTCCATGTTGTTGGACGGCAGGTAGGACAGCAGTGCCCGCACGTAGTCGATCGCGTCGTCCTCGTCGGCGGCGAGGTAGTGCGCGTTGCCCGACTTGGTGTTGTGCGTGCGCGCCCCGCCGAGGTCCTCGAACGCGATGTCCTCGCCGGTGACCGTCTTGATGACGTCCGGGCCGGTGATGAACATGTGCGAGGTCTGGTCGACCATGACCGTGAAGTCCGTGACGGCGGGGGAGTACACCGCGCCGCCCGCGCACGGGCCCATGATGAGCGAGATCTGCGGGATGACGCCCGAGGCGCGGACGTTGCGGAAGAAGATCTCGCCGTAGAGCCCCAGGGAGACCACGCCCTCCTGGATGCGCGCGCCGCCCGAGTCGTTGATGCCCACGACCGGGCAGCCGATCTTCATCGCCAGGTCCATGACCTTCACGATCTTCTCGCCGAAGACCTCGCCGAGGCTGCCGCCGAAGACCGTGAAGTCCTGGGCGAACACGCAGACCTGGCGGCCGTCGACGGTGCCGTAGCCGGTCACGACGCCGTCGCCGTAGGGCCGGGTCCGCTCCAGGCCGAAGTTCGTGGACCGGTGCCGGGCCAGCTCGTCGAGCTCCACGAACGAGCCGGGGTCCAGCAGCAGCTCGATGCGCTCGCGGGCGGTCTTCTTGCCGCGCGCGTGCTGCTTCTCCACGGCGCGGGCCGAGCCGGCGTGCACCGCCTCGTCCGTGCGGCGGCCAAGGTCCGCGAGCTTCCCGGCCGTCGTGTGGATGTCGGCTCCGGCTTCAACC
The DNA here is from genome assembly GCF_050942935.1 of Dactylosporangium sp. CA-233914. Lineage (NCBI taxonomy): Bacteria > Bacillati > Actinomycetota > Actinomycetes > Micromonosporales > Micromonosporaceae > Dactylosporangium > Dactylosporangium sp. CA-233914. Next base: position 1,288,583 of record NZ_CP192030.1, read on the forward strand.
TGCTCAGTGGTCACCCTCGGCATGCTAATCGGGTGAGCATAGGGTCGAGCTGTGAACATTTCCACCGGCGGGTCCGGCGACGCCGCCGCGGCCTTCTCCGACCTCGAACGCCCCCCGCTGCGCGCGGCCGCCCTGCGCCGCGCCCTGCTCGTCCCGGGCGGGCTCTGGACGGACCTGCGCATCGTCGAGGAGACCGGCTCGACCAACGCCGACGCGATCGCCGCCGCCCGTGAGGGCGCGCCCGAGGGGCTGGTGATCGTCGCGGAGCGGCAGAGCGCCGGCCGCGGGCGCCTCGGCCGGCAGTGGGAGTCGCCGCCGCGGGCCGGGCTGGCGCTCAGCGTGCTGCTGCGCCCGGACCTCCCGGCGGCCCGGCTGGGCTGGCTGCCGCTGCTGGCCGGGGTCGCGCTCGCCGAGGCCGTACGCCGGGTGGCGCGCGTGGACGCCTATCTCAAGTGGCCCAACGACCTGCTGTTGAAGGCCGCCTCGTCCGAGTCGCCCGGGCGAAGCCGGCGAGCCGAACCGGGCGTTGACCGCAAGGCCGCCGGCATCCTGGCCGAGGCGGCCGGCGGCGCCGTGGTGATCGGCATCGGGCTCAACGTCACGCTGCGCGAGAACGAGCTGCCGCGGCCGGACGCGACCTCGCTCGCGCTGTCCGGCGCCGCGAACACAGACCGGGACCCGCTGCTGCGAGCCCTGCTGCGCGCGCTCGCGGAGTGGTACACGCGCTTCGTCGAGCACGCCGGGGACCCTGAGGCGTCGGGGGTGCGGGAGGCGTACGTCTTCCACTGTGGCACCGTCGGGCGTCGCGTGCGCGTCGAGCTGCCCGGCGGCGGCGTGCTGCAGGGGGCCGCGGCGGGCGTCGACGGCGACGGAAGACTGCAGGTCACGGACCCCTTCGGGGCCGTTCACCCGGTGGCGGCGGGCGACGTCGTGCATGCTCGGTTGGAGCCCTGACAGATAGGGCTGGGTAGGCAATGCCGCCGGGTGGCGGTCAGGGTCTAGCCTCACCTCCGACATTCATGAATGAGGAGGGGTTGGCGTGGGGTTCCCGGAAAGCGTCCTGACCAAGGACGAGCAGGTGGTGCTGCACCTGCACCCCCACTGGAAGGCGCTGTTCCTGCCGGTGGTCTGGTTCGTGCTGGCCCTGGCGGCGGTCGTCGCGCTGGCGATCTTCACGAGCTGGGGCATGATCCCGATGCTCATCGTGGCCGCCCTGGCGCTCGCGGTGGTCCTGGTCGTCACCGTGTGGCCGTGGATCAAGTGGCGGACCACGCACTATGTCTTCACCAACGAGCGGGTGATCATGCGCAGCGGCGTCTTCTCGCGCAGCGGCCGGGATATCCCGATGGGCCGGATCAACGACGTGTCGTTCTCGCACTCGCTGTTCGAGCGGATGCTCGGCTGCGGCACACTGACCATCGAGTCGGCCGGCGAGCGCGGCCAGGTGCAGCTCACCGACCTGCCGCAGGTCGAGAAGACGCAGAGCATGCTCTACGAGCTGGTCGACGCGGACCGGCAGAAGCACACGTTCGGCGACGACGACCGTGACGCGCTGGTCAACGAAATCAACAAGGACTGAGGCTCGAAAAAAGCAGAAGGGACCCCCGCCCAGGGCGGGGGTCCCTTTCTCGCTGACCGGTCCGGGTCAGCGCTTGACCGGGGTGACCGGCTCATCGGCCGGCTGGCGTTGCGCCGGCGGCCGGGCCGGGGCGTCGGAGAACGCGGCCTCCAGGGCCTCCATCTGCCGCTCGTCCGGGGCGACGACCGCGGTGTCGCTGTAGGCCACCTCGAGGGCCTCGATCTCCCGCTCCTCGGCGCTGACCTGCGCGGTCTGGTCGGTGAAGACCCAGGTGCGGTACGCCCAGAACCGGAAGATCATCGCCAGGCCGATGCCGGCGGCGTTGGCGATGTTGAAGGCGAGCCGGTCGTCCGGGTTGGCCTCGTTGAAGTGCAGCCCGTACTTCGCCACGGCCAGACCGGCCTCCTGGATCAGCAGGCCCACGCCGTTGAGTGCGAAGAACAGCACGTATTCGCGGCGCACGCTGCCGCTGTCGCGGTTCTTGTAGGTCCACTGCCGGTTGAGCAGGTAGGAGACCGTGGTCGCCACGACCACCGCGACGATCTTCGCCTTCAGCGGGCCGATGAAGAGCAGGGCGTTGACGAGGATGAAGTCGACGGCCGTGTTGACGCAGCCGACCGCGCCGAACTTGAACAACTCGGTGACGAGCGAGTGAAACCGCTCGGGGATGAACCGGTCGCGGAGTCTGGTGGCGAATCGCACCGGCCAACCTTACGGTAAGCGACCAAACCGCGCGCCCTCACCAGGGCTAGTGCGGGACAGGTCACCCTTCGATCTCACGCTCAGTGTTCATCGGGGCGCTCTGGGGTGTCTCCGGGCGCTTGCGGAAGACGATCTGGCGGTACGACCAGAACCGGAAGAGGGTGCCCAGGACCAGTCCGAACCCGTTCTTGGCGATGTTGTCGGCCAGCTGGCTGGTGAACCCGAAGAGGTAGTGGCTGATGCCCAGGCAGGTGAGCGCGATGAGGAGGCCGCCGAGGTTGAACAGGAAGTACAGCGCGTATTCGCGGCGCAGGTCCGTGCGGGCCCGGTCGCGCCAGGTCCAGAACCGGTTGCCGACGAACGCGCACGAGGCCGCGACGGCCATCGAGATCGTGCCGGCCACCAGCGTGTTGAGCGGCCCCCACAGCAGGTTGTACAGCCCGGTGTCGATGAGGAAGGTGATCAGCCCGATGGTGCCGAACTTCCCCGCCTCGCGGACCAGTTCCTCGAAGCGCGCGTAGAGCCGTGCGAGAAGGGACGGCCGCTTCGTGGTCTCCAGGTCGGTCACCTTCGACAGGGTAAGGCACGGGAGGCTTTGCGCAGTGGTGCGCACGGAACGAAAAGTTCGCGCGCAATTCTGCTTCCGGGGTTGAATTTCTTCGTACCTTGTGCAGCGTTTCACAAGGTCTCACGCTGCCGGGCCCGGCCGACCGGCCTAGGCTGGCAGAAACCCGTTGGATTTCACGACGCGCTCGCTCCATCGCGCGCCGCGCTTCCGCGCATCCGTCCAGCGCTACGGGTCAATGCCGACCACGAGGAGATCCGCATGTCTGCCCCGGTAACCGTGCCCGGCCTGGATCAGGCGCCCACCGCCCACCGCCGGCTGCTCGCCTGGGTCCGTGAGGTCGCCGAGCTCACCAGACCCGAGCGGGTGGTCTGGTGCGACGGCTCCGAGGCCGAATGGCGCCGCATCACCGACGAACTGGTCGACAGCGGGGCCCTCGTCCGCCTCGCCGCCCGCCCGAATTCGTTCTGGGCCCGCACCGACCCCTCCGACGTCGCCCGCGTGGAGGAGCGCACCTTCATCTGCTCGGTCGACGAGGCCGACGCCGGCCCGACCAACAACTGGATGGCGCCCGGCGAGATGAAGCGGATCATGACGGGGCTGTACGACGGGTGCATGCGGGGGCGGACGATGTACGTCATCCCGTTCTGCATGGGCCCCCTCAGCGCCGACGAGCCGATGTTCGGCGTCGAGCTGACCGACTCGCCCTACGTTGTGGCCTCCATGCGAATTATGACCCGGATGGGGGCCACGGTGCTGTCCCGCATGGGCACGGAGGCGTCCTTCGTGCCGTGCCTGCACTCCGTGGGAGCGCCGCTCGCCGAGGGTGAGCAGGACGTGGCGTGGCCGTGCAGCGACACGAAGTACATCTCCCACTTCCCGCAGACGCGGGAGATCTGGAGCTACGGCTCCGGTTACGGTGGCAACTCGCTGCTGGGCAAGAAGTGCTACTCGCTGCGCATCGCCAGCGTCATCGGCCGCGACGAGGGCTGGCTCGCCGAGCACATGCTGATCCTCAAGCTCACCAGCCCGCAGGGCGTGGTCAAGTACGTCGCGGCCGCCTTCCCGAGCGCGTGCGGCAAGACCAACCTGGCGATGCTGGAGCCCACGATCCCCGGTTGGAAGGTCGAGACGCTCGGCGACGACATCGCCTGGATGCGCTTCGGCGAGGACGGCCGCCTCTACGCGGTCAACCCCGAGTTCGGCCTGTTCGGCGTGGCGCCCGGCACCGACTGGAAGACCAACCCCAACGCGATGCGCACGCTCGCGCGGGGCAACTCGGTCTTCACCAACGTGGCGCTGACCGACGACGGCGACATCTGGTGGGAGGGCATGGGTGAGCCGCCGGCCCACCTGACCGACTGGCGGGGCGGCGACTGGACGCCGGATGCGGGCGAGCTCTCCTCGCATCCGAACTCCCGCTTCTGTACCCCGATCGAGCAGTGCCCGATCCTGGCGCCCGAGTACGACGACCCACGCGGCGTCCCGATCGACGCGATCCTCTTCGGCGGCCGGCGCAAGACCACGATCCCGCTCGTGACCGAGGCGCGGGACTGGGTCCACGGCGTCTACCTCGGCGCGACCCTGTCCAGCGAGACCACGGCCGCGGCCGTCGGCCAGGTGGGTGTCGTGCGCCGCGACCCGATGGCGATGCTGCCCTTCATCGGCTACCACGCCGGCGACTACTTCGCCCACTGGATCGAGATGGGCAAGGGCGTGGACGGCGACGCCACCAAGCTGCCGCGCATCTTCTACGTGAACTGGTTCCGCCGCGGCGAGGACGGCCGCTTCCTGTGGCCCGGCTTCGGCGAGAACTCCCGCGTGCTCAAGTGGGTCGTCGAGCGCATCGAGGGCACGGCCGAGGCGGTGGAGACCCCGATCGGCGCGGTGCCCGCCCCGGGCGCCCTCGACGTGTCCGGCCTGGACGTCTCCGCGGAGGACCTGGCCGCCGCGCTGCGCGTCGACTCCGCCGAGTGGCGCGAGGAGCTGCCGCAGATCCAGGCGTGGTTCGAACAGTTCGGGGAGAAGTTGCCGGGAGTTCTCTGGGCGGAGCTGGATGCGCTCCGTGCTCGGCTGGGCGTCGCGTAGCGCGCCCATAACCGCAGGTGAGCGGCTGGTCCGTCGGGTGACCGGCCGCTCCCTGCTTTACTGAAACGGTACTGTCCAGTGCCCGCGGGACGGTGTCGCTTCGCCCGACAGGTCGCTAGTCTTCTCTGCCGTGGGTCTGCGTGACGTGGTTTATTCCCTGTACGAGAAGCGTCTCGCCCGGAGGCTGCTCGGCAAGCCCAAGCCGCACCACGTCGGGGTGATCGTCGACGGAAACCGCCGCTGGGCGCGCGAGATGGGCTATGTCGATCCCAACGACGGTCACCGGGTCGGCGCCGAGCGGATCAAGGAGCTCCTGCGCTGGTGCGACGGCGCCGGGGTGAAGCACGTCACCCTCTGGCTCCTGTCGACCGACAACCTCTCCCGCCCGGCCCAGGAGCTCGACCCGCTCCTGCAGATCATCGAGAACCTGGCGGCCGACCTGGCCGACGAGCGCAACCCCTGGCAGCTGCGCATCGTCGGCGCGCTGGACCTGCTGCCCGCCTCCAGCGCCCACGCCCTCAAGGATGCCCAGGAGAAGACGATCGACCGCTCCGGCGGCGCCCAGGTCAGCCTGGCCGTGGGCTACGGCGGCCGCCGCGAGATCGCCGACGCCGTCCGGTCGCTGCTGCACGAGCACGCCAAGGCCGGCACGTCGATCGAGGAGCTGGCCGAGATCCTCGACGTCGACCACATCTCCGACCACCTCTACACGCGCGGCCTGCCCGACCCCGACCTGGTGATCCGCACGAGCGGGGAGCAGCGGCTGTCGGGCTTCCTGCTGTGGCAGAGCGCGCACTCGGAGTTCTACTTCTGCGACGTGCACTGGCCGAGCTTCCGCCGCACCGACTTCCTGCGGGCCCTTCGCTCGTACGCCAACCGTCAGCGTCGCTACGGCGCCTGAGCCGAACGCCTCCTCCCGGCGCCGCCGCCTGCGCCGCACCGCCGACGGCGTCCATGAGTCGGGCGCTGCGCGCCGCGATTCGGCGCGCCCGAGCGTTGAGGCGCCGCCGCGATCTTGAATACTGCCCCTGGAGCGCCCGAAAGGCGCCCTGCCTGCGGCGCGGCAGGCCCAATCGTCGAGGCGTGATCTTGACCTTTTGCCGGACCGACGTCGGCGCGCAACCCCGGCCCCATCCTCCTGCACCCCAGAACACGAACCGACCTCGGCGCGCAACGCCTGCGGGGCGTCACCCCGAAGGGACAGGCGAACTTATCGGATCTTTCGCCTGTCAGGGCATAAATCCGATTCGGATGGGTTGGGGTGGTCCCAGTTCCGCTCGGGAGGGCCCGAGGTGGCGCCCGACGTGAAGCCATCGGCCGTAGGCCGGGAACGCCCTTCGTGGACCGCCGAGGCGCGGGCGGGCGCGGTTCTCGGTGGCCTTCTGGTGGGAAAGTCCGAGGCGGGCGATCTGCAAGCCATCGGCCGTAGGCCGGCCGCGACGCGGGCCGGCGCGGCTCGCGATGGCCTTCTGGCGGGAAAGTCCGACACGGGCGATCTGCGTTGCGTCGGCGCTTGGGACCGCCGCGACACGCCGGGTGGGCGGGGCCGGCGACCGTGGGGCGCAGGCCCGCCGGTGGGTGCTGCAAGTCGTCCGGCCTACCCGTGCCGACCTGGTGACAGCGTTCAGTGCGGGTTTGTCGGGTGTTCGGCCCTGATCGGTGGGGAATCAGAGCCGTGATCTAGTGGATTTCGACATCACCGGATAGCGTCATTGCTGTGGCGGGGGTTTTCCCCGCCATCCGAGGCCCGGACCGAGCGAACGCATGTGAAGCCACGGGGCCAAGCACCCGACCCCGTGCGGGCGTCGGAGGACGCGAGTGCGGGCGGCGAGGTGCCCGCCCCCGGAGATCCCGTGACCGTTCGCCGTAGTCCCTCAGCATCCTCCTCTTCCACCTCCGCGGAGCCGGCGCCAGCCGCCGCACCCGTCAAGGCCGTCCGGCGAACCCGGAAGAAGGCCGAAGAGGTTCAGGTCCCCGGCCCATCGCCGCGCTCCGCGCGAGACCCATCCCGGCGCACCTTCGTGCTGGACACCTCCGTGCTCCTGAGCGACCCGGGCGCGTTCCTGCGCTTCGGCGAGCACGACGTGGTCCTGCCGCTGGTCGTCATCTCCGAGTTGGAGGGCAAGCGGCACCACCCCGAGCTGGGATACTTCGCGCGTCGATCGCTGCGCTTCCTGGACGAGCTGCGAGCGAAGCACGGGCGGCTGGACGAGCCGCTGCCGCTGACCGATGCCGGGGGGACGCTTCGGGTCGAGCTCAACCACGCCGACCAGCACGTGCTGCCGGCCGGGTTCCGGGCCGACACCGACGACGCCCGCATTCTCGCGGTGGCGCTCGCGCTGCAGGCCGAGGGCAAGGACGTCCTGCTGGTCACCAAGGACATGCCGCTGCGGGTCAAGGCGGGCTCGGTCGGCCTGGCGGCGGACGAGTATCAGCCCGGGCCGGCGTCCGACCACAGCTGGACCGGCATGGTCGAGCTGGGCATCAGCGAGGCCGAGGTCAAGCAGTTGTACGCCGGGGAGGCCGTCGACCTCGACGGCGCCGGCGATCTTCCGGTGCACACCGGCCTGGTGCTCACCTCGCAGAACGGCTCGGCGCTCGGCCGGGTCGGGGTCGACAAGTCGGTGCGGCTCGTGCGCGGCGACCGGGAGGCGTTCGGGGTCCGCGGGCGCTCGGCCGAGCAGCGGGTGGCGCTCGACCTGCTGCTCGACGACTCGATCGGGATCGTGTCCCTCGGCGGGCGGGCCGGCACCGGCAAGTCCGCCCTGGCGCTGTGCGCGGGGCTCGAGGCCGTCATGGAGCGGCGCAAGCACAAGAAGGTCGTCGTGTTCCGCCCGCTCTACGCCGTGGGCGGGCAGGAGCTGGGCTACCTGCCCGGCAACGAGGCCGAGAAGATGTCGCCGTGGGCCCAGGCGGTCTTCGACACGCTCGGGGCGCTCGTGCACGACAACGTGATGGAGGAGGTCGCGGCGCGGGGCATGCTCGAGGTGCTGCCGCTGACCCACATCCGCGGGCGGAGCCTGCACGACGCCTTCGTGATCGTCGACGAGGCGCAGTCGCTCGAGCGAGGGGTACTGCTGACGGTTCTTTCGCGAATCGGCATGAACTCGCGCGTGGTCCTCACGCACGACGTCGCTCAGCGTGACAACCTTCGCGTCGGCCGTCACGACGGCATCGCCGCGGTGATCGAGGCGCTGAAGGGCCATCCGCTCTTCGCACATGTCACCCTCACCCGTTCGGAGCGTTCCGCGATCGCCGAAATGGTCACTGACCTGCTGGAGGATCTGCCGTTCGAGCGTTGATCCACAGGCGGCCGGAGGCCGGACTTGAGGGGAAACCGTCCGAATTGTGACGTGATTAAGATCACATAAGATGGTGTTCGGGTTCTCACCCGTGAAGCCACTGGGCGATGGTGGGTCTCGAGCGCGTGACGCCAGGCAAGTGGGCATCAGGCGCTCACGGTGCGTAAGGGTCCGGACGGCGGGTAGCACCCCGTCCGGACCCGCCTCCACCGGGAACTCGCAAAGAGCCCGGGGCGGGGCACCGTGTCCCTGTCCCCGACGAATGGATGACCCTGTGATCCGGCTGTGGCACCGGGTCGGCACCATCCGAGCCGTGTTCGCCCTCGTGATCCTCGCGGGTCTCGTCGGCGGGCTCGTGATCGCCGCCCTGCAGACCCAGCACGACGACTCGAAGGCAGACCCGGTCAAGGCCGCCAACGCCCGCGAGTTCCCCGTCTCCTCGTCGTCCGCGACGCCGTCCGCGTCGCGCTCGCCGGCCTCCGTGGACGAGGCCGACGCCCTGGCCAAGGCCAAGGACGCCGCGGCCGAGGCCTCCACCGAGGCGAAGGCGGCCGAGGACGAGGCCCGCAAGAAGGCCGAGGAGGAGGCCAGCCGGTCGAAGACCCGCACGTCGAGCGCGCCTCCGCCCACGAACTCGGCGCCGAAATACCCGGTGCCCAGCTCCTGCAACGTGTACTCGGGCAACAAGAAGATCGGCTGCGCCGTGCTGGTCGGCTACGGCTTCGGGCTCGACCAGATGCCGTGCCTGGAGAAGCTGTGGGACAAGGAGAGCCACTGGAACGTCAGTGCCTCCAACAAGAGTAGCGGGGCGTACGGCATCCCGCAGGCGGTCCCGGGCAGCAAGATGTCCACCGTCGGCGCCGACTGGCGGACCAACCCCGAGACGCAGATCCGCTGGGGCCTCAACTACATCAAGGGCCGGTACAAGACGCCGTGCGGCGCGTGGTCGCACAGCCAGTCCAGCGGCTGGTATTAGAACTTCCGTCGCCGGCGCCGGCACGCTTTCGCGTGGCGGCGCTTGCGCGTCTCTGCTACATCAGGTGGCGTGGCGTTCGACAGTGACCGGCAGGCCGACCCGACGCGGTTCGGGACCGAGGCCTTCTACGCGTCCATCGGGCGGGCCTTCGTGGCGATGTGCGCGTTCGTGCCGGTGCTGTTCCTCATCGAGTTCCTCGACCAGCTCTGGGACCACCGCCTGGACCAGGAGGGCGGCATCCGCCCCCATCACATCGACGGGCTGGACGGCATCGTCTTCGCGCCGTTCCTGCACGCGAGCTTCGACCACGTGCTGTCCAACAGCATCCCGCTGATCCTGCTCGGCACCTTCGTGCTCGCCGACGGCGGCGCCCGGTTCTGGCTCACCACCGCCTTCATCGCGATCGTCGCCGGCGTCGGGGTCTGGTTCCTGGGTGACGGCAACACGATCGTGGTCGGGGCGAGCGGGGTCATCTTCGGATACCTCGGCGTGATCCTCATGCGCGGCGTGGTCGGCCGCCGGCTGTGGTACATCGGCGTGGGCCTGCTCGTCGGCCTGCTCTACGGCTGGCAGCTCTTCGGAGTGCTGCCCGGCGACCCGGACGTGTCGTGGCAGGGGCACCTGTGCGGGTTCATCGGCGGGCTGATCGCCGCGATGCTGTTCCGCCGGCGCCGCCCCCGCCCGGTCGAGCCGGCCGAACCCCTACCCCTGGGGCCGCAGCTGTCGTAGGTTCGGCGCATGCGCGAAGTCGACCTTGCCATCGTGGGCGCGGGACCGGCGGGGCTGTTCGCCGCCTACTACGCGGGCTTCCGTGGCCTGTCCACCGCCGTCATCGACGCGCTGCCGGAGCCCGGCGGCCAGGTGACCGCCATGTACCCGGAGAAAATGATCTTCGACGTCGCCGGCTTCCCGGGCATCCGCGGCCGCGACCTCGTCGCCAACCTCGTGGAGCAGGCGGCGCAGTTCAGCCCGGACTACCTGCTCGGGGTCCGCGCCGAGAAGCTGTCCTATGTGGAGGAGCGGCCGGTGCTCGGGCTCGCCGACGGCACCGAGCTGCGCTGCGGCGCGGTCCTGATCACCGGCGGACTGGGCAGCTTCACCGCCCGCCCGCTGCCCGCGGCCGAGAACTTCGACGGCGAGGGAGTGCTCTTCTTCGTGCCGCACCTGGCCGACCTCGCCGGCCACGACGTCGTCATCGTCGGCGGCGGCGACTCGGCCTTCGACTGGGCGCTCGCCCTGCAGCCGATCGCGAAGTCGGTGACCCTCGTCCATCGGCGCGACAAGTTCCGCGCCCACGCCTCGACCGTGGCGCGGGTCCAGGCGCTGCCGATCGGCATCGTGGTCAACGCCGAGGTGACCAGGCTGCGCGGCGACACCCGCGTGACCGGCGTCGACGTGGCCGTGCGCGGCGGCGAGGTGCGCACGCTGGCGGCCGACACGGTGGTGGCGGCGCTGGGCTTCACCGCCGACCTGGGCCCGCTGGCCGGCTGGGGCCTGGAGCTGTCCAAGCGCCACATCCTGGTGGACAGCACGACGGCGACCAACCTGCCGCGGGTGTTCGCGGCCGGGGACATCAGCGAGTACAGCGGAAAGGTCCGCCTCATCGCGGTCGGCTTCGGTGAGGCGGCGACAGCGGTGAACAACGCGGCCGTGATCATCGACCCGGCCGCCCACCTGTTCCCGGGTCACTCGTCCGACAACGGCTGAGCGTCGCGCCCGGCGAGGCGTGATCTTGCCCCGCCGTCCGTCCGCCCATATGCCCCGTCGGGCGAAAAATCCGGATATGTCGTGGCGCGCAGCGCCCGACATATCGACCAGCTTGCCGTGCCGGAAACGCGCCGGGTGACCGGCCCGGCGGCGACTTGACCGAATTGTCCGACATATCGGGCCTAACGGCGAAGCTGCCCAACCGGACGGCAACTTCTCAACCACCGCACCGTACCGCCGATGGACAGGGCGTGGTGGGCGTCCGTCTGCAGGTCCTCGGCGTGGTGCTCCTCGGCCTGCTGGTGTCCGGCGGCGCGGGGCTGCTCATGCACCGCGTCGAGCGCGACAACGCCGCCCAGGCGCTCGACCGCCGCACCGCCGCCGCCCAGGACGCGGTCGCGTCGGCGACCCAGCGGTACGTCGACGCGCTGCAGCTCGTCGCCGGCGCGCTCGAGGCGCTGCCGATGCTGGACGCCGCCGCCTTCACCACCACCACCCAGCCGCTCGGGCAGCTCTGGCTGCCGGGCGCGACCGGGGTCGACTACGTCGTGGCGGTGCCCGATACCGCCGTCGCCGCGGCGCAGGCCACCTGGCGCGACCGCGCGGGCGCCGATCTCACCCTGACGCCCACGCCCGGGATCACCGAGCACTACTTCGCCGTGCTCACCCGCACCCTCGACGCGCGCCAGCCCGCCGGGCCCGGGCCCGGCCGCGACCTCGCCGCCGTCCCGCAGGCCGGGGCCGCGGTCGAGCGGGCCGAGAAGACCGGGCTGCCGGCGGCGTCGGAGCCGTACGTCGCGCTGCGGGACGCGGACAGCACCGCCGACCCGCAGCCGCAGACCGTCGGGTTCGTGCAGCGGGTGGTGGAGCGGCGGACCGGGGCGCTGCGCGGGTACCTCCAGCTGACCGTCCGCGTCCAGGACTTCTTCAGCGACACCATGCTCCAGCCGGCCCGGGAGCTGCCCGACGTGAGCCTGGCCGCGTACGTGGGCACGGAGCTGCGCACCATCGCCGCCATCCGCCGGCACGCCACCCACGACGACGACCTGCGGCGCACGGTTGACGTCCGGGTCGCCGACCGGCAGTGGCACCTGCGGGTGGCCACCGACGGGCGGTCCCTCGCGGGCGCCGACGGCCACCTCGACGACGGGATGTTCTTCGGCGGCGCCGCGCTCACCCTCGTCACGGCGCTGCTGGTGTACACCCTGGCGACGTCCCGCCGCCGCGCCGAGGAGCGCGTCGAGGAGGCGACCGAGGAGCTGCGCACCGCCGAGGGGGCCGCCCGGTCGCAGGCCACGCTGCTGAGCGCGGTGATGGACACGATCGCCGACGGCGTCGCGGTCATCGACGGGAACGGGCGGGCGGCGTGGCTGAACCCGACCGCCCGGGCGATACTCGGGCCGGAGGCATCCGAGGCGCCGGCGTCGCGGTGGCCGGAGCTGCTGGACATGCGGGAGGCCGACGGCGTCACGCGGTACACCGGCAGAATCGGCAATGCGGGCACCGAGACGCTCGTCGAGTGCGTGATGGCGGGCCGCCGCGTGGAGGTGCGCCTGCGGACGCTGCTGCAGGAGGGCGAGGCGCCCGGGGCGGTGGCGGTGCTGCGCGACATCACCGACCGGCACGCCGCGGAGGAGCAGCGGCGCTCCTCGGAGGAGCTGCTGCAGCTGCTGCTGGACGGGGCGCGGGACTACGCGATCTTCATGCTCGACGCGGCCGGGCACATCGCGAGCTGGTCGGTCAATGCCGAGCGGCTCAACGGGTACCGCAGCGAGGAGGCCATCGGCAGGCCGTACAGCTGGCTGTTCACGCCCGAGGACCGCGCCGCCGCCCGGCCCGAGCGGGTCATGCGCGAGGCGGACGAGCTCGGCCGGGTCGAGATCGACGGGGCCCAGGTGCGCCGGGACGGCAGCCGGTTCTGGGTGCACGGGCTGCTCACCGCCGTACGCCACCCGGACGGCTCGGTGCGCGGATACGTCAACGTGAGCCAGGACGTGACCGAGCGCAAGCGGGCCGAGCAGGTCATCGAGCGGCTCAACGCGGACCTGGAGCAGCGCGTCACCGAGCGCACCGCGGAGCTGCGGGAGGCCAACGCCGAGCTGGAGTCGTTCTCGTACAGCGTGTCGCACGACCTGCGGGCCCCGCTGCGCGCGGTCGACGGCTTCGCGAAGATGCTCGCGCTGGACTACGACGAGGTGCTCGACGAGCCCGGCCGCCGCTATGTCACCCGCATCCGCGCCGGCGCCCAGCAGATGGGGGAGCTCATCGACGGGCTGCTGGCCTTCTCCCGGCTGCAGCGGCAGGAGCTGGCCAGCGGGCGGGTCCGCCTCGACCGGCTCTGCGCCGAGGTGTGGGAGGAGCTCGCGGTCGAGCGCGGCGACCGGCGCGTCGAGCTGGTCGTCGGCGAGCTGCCGGACGCGCTCGGCGACCCGCGGCTGATCCGGCACGTGGTGGCCAACCTGCTCGGGAACGCGGTGAAGTACACCCGCGACGCCGACCCGGCCCGCATCGAGGTCGGGCACAAGGTGACCGCCGGGGGTGAGGCGACGTACTACGTGAAGGACAACGGCGCCGGGTTCGACATGCGGTACGCCGGCAAGCTCTTCAAGGTCTTCCAGCGCCTGCACCGGGCCGAGGAGTACGAGGGCACCGGCATCGGCCTGGCGCTCGCCCACCGCATCGTGCATCGCCACGGCGGCCAGATCTGGGCCGACGCCGCGCCGGGGGAGGGCGCGACCTTTTACTTCACCCTGCCGGTCTACGTGCCCGCGCTGGAGGCGGTCCGATGAACCGGGTGCTGCTCGTCGAGGACAACCCCGACGACCTGGAGCTGGCCCGCCTGGCCTTCGAGCGCGGCAGCTTCGCCAGCGCCGTCGACGTCGCCCGGGACGGCGCCGAGGCGCTGGACTACCTGTTCACCCCGCGGCCCGAGCCGCCGCAGGTGGTGCTGCTGGACATCAAGCTGCCGCTCGTCGACGGCATCGACGTGCTGCGGCGGGTGAAGTCCGACCCGCGCACCCGGCACATCCCGGTCGTCATGCTCACCTCGTCGGCCCAGGACCGCGACCTGCACGCCTGCTATGAGCTGGGCGCCAACAGCTACATCGTCAAACCCGTCGACATGGAGCAGTTCATGGCCGCCGTCAACAACATCGGCGTGTACTGGCTGGGCCTCAACCTCACCGACACGCAGTCATGACCACGCCGATGCGGATCCTCCTGCTGGAGGACAACGCCGACGACGCCGAACTGCTCGTCCTCGAGCTCCGCCGGGCCGGGTTCGCCTCCGCCTGCCGCCGGGTCGACGGGCGCGATGAGTTCCGGGCCGCGCTCAAGGCCGCCGAGGGCCCGCCCGACGTCATCCTCGCCGACTACTCGCTGCCGCAGTTCAACGCCCTCGAAGCGCTGGAGATGCTGCGTACGGCCGGGTACGACATCCCGGTCATCGTCGTCAGCGGCGCCCTGAGCGAGGAGGCATGCGTGGACGCGCTGCGCCACGGGGCCGTGGACTACCTGCTCAAGGACCGGCTGAGCCGGCTCGCATCGGCGATCGAGCACGCCCTGTCCCAGCGGCGCCTGCGCGCCGAGCGCCACCGGGCCGAGATGACCTTCCGGGCCGCGTTCGACCACGCCCCCGTCGGCATGGCGGTCACCGACCTGACCGGCCGGGTGCTGCAGGTCAACCAGGAGCTCACCCGGATGACCGGCCTGGGGCCGTCCGACTTCCTGCCCGCCATGATCTGCGACGACGACCGGCCCGTGGTCCAGGAGCGGCTCAAGCGGCTGGTGGCCGGCGAGGCCGACAGGGTGACCAGGGAGCTGCGGCTGTGCCGGGCCGACGGGTCGATGCTGTGGGGGCAGTACTCCGCGTCGCTGATCGGCGGCGAGTCGGGCAGCGTCGTGCACCAGATCGCCGACGTGACGGACCGCCGCCGCGCCGAGGAGGCACTGCAGCGGCAGGCCGAGAAGCTCGCCCGCACCAACAGCGACCTGCAGGAGCTCGACCGGCTCAAGAGCGAGTTCGTCGCCACGGTGTCGCACGAGCTGCGCACGCCGCTGACGAGCATCCGCGGGTACACCGAGATCCTGGCCGACAGCGACTCCACCGCCCTCGGCCCGACCGAGCGCAAGATCGTCGGGATCATCGACCGCAACGGCCGCCGTCTGCTCGACCTCATCGAGGACCTGCTCACGTTCTCCCGCATCGAGTCCGGCACGCTCACCCTCGACCTGGGCCCGGTGCGCCTGCGCGCGCTGGTCGACGCGGCCTGCGAGGCGATCCGCCCGGCGATGGAGGCGGCCGGGCTGCAGCTGGCGCTGGACGTGGACGAGCACATCCCGGTCGTACAGGGCGACGGCGAGCAGCTGGAGCGGGTCGTGCTCAACCTGCTCGACAACGCCGTCAAGTTCTCCGACCCGGCCGGCACCGTGACGGTCACCGGCCGGGAGCGCGACGGCGAGGTGGTCCTGTGGGTCCGCGACACGGGCTTCGGCATCCCCGAGAGTGAGCAGGGGATGATCTTTCAACGCTTCTTCCGTACGGCCGACGCTCAGCGCCGCGCCATCAAGGGCAGCGGCCTCGGGCTGGCCATCTCCAAGGCCATCGTCGAGGCGCACGGCGGCTGGATCGCCCTGGAGTCGATCGAGGGCAGTGGCACGACGGTCGGTTTCGGCCTGCCTACGCCCTGAGGCTGGCGGCCAGCTGGCCGAGCTGGGACTCGTTGCCCTGACCGACGATGATCACCGTGCGGTTGCCGGTGGTCTGCACGATCGCCCGCTCACCGGGGCGGCCGTGCGAGTAGCGGTGCCAGGCCGAGCCGGCGACGGTGGCCTCGCCGTCGTCGCGGGCGTCCTTGCCGACGATGGCGGGGATGAGTGCGGACGCGGGGTTGGCGCTCTCGACCAGCTGCAGCGCGCCGTCCTGCGGTGCGGTCACCCCGACGCGCAGGATGCCGTCGGTGAAGGTCGCCGAGGCGATCCGCCACCCGTCGGGCAGCCCCTCGGGCCGCAGCAGCTCGAACTGGCCGGCGCGCTGCACCGAGCCGTAGACCTCGGTGGTGTCGACGGCCGGCGGGGTCTCGTGGCCGAGGTATCGGTAGAAGCCGACGATGAGGAACACCGGCACGATAAGGACCAGCATCGACAGCGCCATGTCCCGGGGCCGTCTAGCCTTCGGAGCGCGAGCCTGCTGCGTCGGACTTCCCACGTGACCATCTTGACAGGTCACGCAGGACCGATCGCTGTCAGGATTGTTTGATACCGAACACACCCACGCAAAGAGGCGCGAGGAGTGCACGAATGAGTCGTGAGATGGACCGGAACCTGGCCCTCGACCTGGTCCGGGTCACCGAGGCCGCGGCGATGGCCGCCGGGCGCTGGGTCGGCCGGGGCGACAAGAACGGCGGCGACGGCGCGGCCGTCGACGCCATGCGCCTGCTGATCAACTCGCTGCCCATGCGCGGCACCGTGGTGATCGGCGAGGGTGAGAAGGACAACGCCCCGATGCTGTACAACGGCGAGAGCGTCGGCGACGGCACCGGCCCCGAGGTCGACGTGGCGGTCGACCCGGTCGACGGCACCACCCTGATGAGCAAGGGCATGCCCAACGCCCTGGCGGTCCTGGCCGTCGCCGAGCGCGGCGCGATGTTCGACCCCTCGGCCGTGTTCTACATGGAGAAGCTCGCCGTCGGCCCCGACTGCGCCGACGTCGTGGACATCGAGGCCGGCGTGGAGGAGAACCTGCGCCGCATCGCCAAGGTGAAGCGCTCCAGCGTCTCCGAGCTGACGGTCTGCATCCTGGACCGTCCCCGGCACGCGGAGCTCGTCCAGCGCGTACGCCATACCGGCGCCCGCATCCGCTTCATCTCCGACGGCGACATCGCCGGGGCGATCAGCGCCGCCCGGGAGATCAGCGAGACCGACGTGCTGATGGGCATCGGCGGCACGCCCGAGGGGATCGTGGCGGCCGTGGCACTCAAGTGCATGGGCGGCGCCATCCAGGCCAAGCTGTGGCCGCGCGACGACGCCGAGCGCGAGCGGGCCCTGGCCGCGGGCCACGACCTGTCGCGCGTGCTGCACACCGACGACCTGGTCAGCGGCGACAACATGTTCTTCTGCGCGACGGGCGTGACCAGCGGCGACCTGCTCAAGGGCGTGCGCTACCGCTCCGGCGGCGCGTACACGCAGTCGATCGTGATGCGCTCCCGCTCGGGCACGATCCGCTGGATCGACTCGTTCCACCGCCTGGAGAAGCTGCGCGCGTACTCCTTGGTCGACTTCTCCTGACGTTCACCGCGGGGCGCCGCCGGGGTTCTGCTGTCCCGGCCGCGCCCCGCGGTGTTCTCCTGTGCGCATGATGCGCCCGCAGATGTCGTGCAGCTGCCGGGGTCTTGCCTTGGTCGGTGGATCGAAGACCAGGCGACATGGCTGGGCGCGGTCTCGACGACCTTCTCCAGACCCTCGTCCGTGCGGATGGCAAGCGTGTAGCGGCCGCCGTCCGGGTCGGGGGAGCGGCGCACCCGGGCCGATGGCCTGGGAAAGGCAGGGGCACCAACCCCGGACCGAACGACACCGGCTACGCCGACGACGACCTCCGCGCCGGGGTGAGCCGGCGTTGAGACGCGCCGGCTGACACCGCTCTCTGGCCGCCTGGCTGCTGAGCGACGCAGCGGACTGGATCACCGGCCAGACCATTGCCCTCCGACGGCGGATGGTCAGCACGATGACGGCGTCCCTCCATTCTCGGCCGCTCGGCGCGGACCGCGGCATGAGCGTGTGGGCAGGCGCGTCGCGCGCGGATCGCAACATGTGCGTGCACTATTTGACATTACTGATAGCCGTGCGGGGCGGCGGGTCTGGCTGGATTCTGGGAAAATGAATCCATGGGGCAGCTGCAATTGTTTAGCAAGTCTGAATTGGCTGCCATGCGTGACCGGACCAGGTCGCGTCGTTATTCCGCGGTGAATGAGGAGTTCCGCAGGGAACATGCCCGGCATCGCGCGTGGGGGCTCGCCCAGCGACACGCCGAGAAGCTCCGCCGAATACGCGCGAGCACCCCGCCGGGAAGTGTGGCCACCAACGGCCGGGAAGGCTCAGTGAACGAACCGGCCCTGGCCCCGCCACCGGCCAAGGCCACCGCCGCGACCGCGGCGCCGCGGACGGCCGCGACCTCGGCGCCGCGGACGACCCCGGCATGGCCCAGCCGCAACCCGGCACTGCGCACGGCTACGGCGCGGCCGCCAGCCACGATCACGACCTCGGCGCGGCCGCCAGCCAAGGCCCCAGCCAGGACCTCGGCACCGCCGGTCAAGGGCAGGGCCGAAGCGCCGCCACTGGCCGAAGCGCCGCCACTGGCCGAAGCGCCGCCACTGGCCGAAGCGCCCGCGCAGCCCCAACAACCACGCCGCAGTGCCGCGCCCGACGCATGGCGCCGATCAATCCAGCTCTGCCTCGCAGCGCCGGCCCGCACCCACTGCATCGGCGTCACCCCAACGGCCCGGCGGCGTGGCGCGGACAGGCCCGCGAGAATCGGCGCTGGCCCGCCGACACGGCACCGTGAAATATACCGGCAAGAATCAACGCCCGGTCAGCACGCGAAAGCTGTTCTCGGGAAATGTCACGCACGAAATCCGTCAAGCCCTATCCCAACGGACCACCGACCAGAAATTCCGAGCGCCTTCATAACTACGACGACGCACGAGATGAGCGCGCACATCAGCATTAGTGCACATCGATCAAGCAGCCTCGTCGGCAACCGATCGGGCATGGCCGGCGGCTCAGTTGGCAGCAGATCATGTGACGGTTGCCAAGATCATGGGTGCTTGTGGGTCTGGATCGCGCCTCGTCGTTTTGGGGCCGGGGCGCCGCGGGCGGGCAGGTGCCGGTTGGTTATGCGTGTTGGAGGGTCTCACGGATCGCGTCGTCGAGCGGGGTGGCGACCAGCCCGAACTGTGCCGTCACGCGCGAGGAGTCCATGATGAACGGCTTGTCGTGCTGGTATCGGACCTCGAGGAACTCCTTCGCGAACTTGTCGTAGAGCGCGGCGGCGCGCACGGCGATCTTCGGGTACACCTTCAGCTTCGGCGTCCCCAGCCCCGCCAGTTCGGCCACCCGCGTGAGCAGCTGTCGCGCGGTCATCGGTGCCACCGACGGCGTGTGCCAGGGTCGGCCCCAGGCGCGCTCGTCCCGCGCCAGGGCGACGAGGGTGCGGGCGGCGTCGCCGGTGTAGGTGTAGGTGTGCGGCACGTCCAGCGACGCGGGCATCCAGGCCGTCTTCCCGGCGCGCATGGCGGGTAGGGCCATCTCGATCAGCGAGTACTTCGGCGCGATCCAGTCCGACGAGCGCACCTCGACGGCCCGCACGCCCGACGCGAGCGCGTCCAGCCACATCCGCGCGCGCACCCGCCCCTTGACCGTCTCCGCGGCCAGCGGCATGTCCTCGGTCATCGGCCGGTCCACGTGCCCGTACCCGTACAACGGCGCCGTGATCGCCAGCACCGCGTCGTTCGCCGCGGCGGCGCGCAGCATGGCGTCGTGCATCGGCGGCCAGGCGGTGGGCCACTCGAAGTACTGCGGGTTCGCGCAGTTGTAGATCACGGTCGCGCCCTTCGCGATCCTCCCCAGCGCCTCCGCGTCCCCGGCATCCGCCGCGACACACGTGATGAGCGGGTGCGCGGGCCCCTTCCCGCTGCGCGTCACGACCCGGACCTCCTCGCCACCCTGCGCGAGCTCCAGCGCGACCGCGGTCCCGACCGACCCCGACCCGACGACGACCTGCATGACATCCTCCAGTGCTCCGATTGGAGAGCAGTGCTCTCGAAAGAGAGCATAGAACGCGGTCGGGATGCGCGCAAGAGCAGTGCTCTCGTTCCGGAGCGTGTGTCATGATGGCCGGATGAAGGCGAACTCGATCAGGGCCCGCGTCCGAGCCGAGATGACGGACGAGATCAAGGAGGTCGCCCGCCGCTACCTGGCCACCGACGGCGCCAACCTCTCCCTGCGCGCGGTCGCCCGCGACCTGGGCATGGTGAGCTCGGCGATCTACCGATACTTCCCGAGCCGCGACGACCTGCTGACCGCCCTGATCCTGGACGCCTACAACGACCTGGGCGGCTGCGCCGAACAAGCCGTTTCAGCCGTACCGGTGGATGCCCACGCCACCCGCTGGCTGACCCTGGCCGCCGCGATCCGCGACTGGGCCGTGGCACATCCGCACGAGTACGCCCTCATCTACGGCAGCCCGGTCCCGGGCTACCAGGCCCCGGAGGCCACGGTGGCGGCGGCCACCCGGGCCGTGGCGGTCCTGGGCCAGATCCTGCAGGCCGCGGCGCGGGACGACGCCCTGGAGCGAAACGACGACCTTCTCCCGCCGGAGGCGTCGGTCGAGGACCTGGACCGGATTCGGGCGCTGATCGCCCCGGACGTCCCGCGCACGGTGCTGGCCCGGGCCCTGTCGTCCTGGGTGGCCCTGTTCGGCCAGGTGAGCTTCGAGATCTTCGGGCAGCTGCGCAACGCGATCAACCACCCGGCCGAGTTCTTCGAGCACCAGATGCGAGCCCAGGCCCGATACATCGGCCTGCGCCTGGCATAGGCGCCGATCAGGACTCCGGCGGCGTGAGGCGGGCCCGGGCCGAGTCGAGCCAGCGCTGGCAGATGGCCGCCAGCTCCTCGCCCCGCTCCCACAGCGCCAGCGACTCCTCCAGCGTGGACCCGCCCGACTCCAGCCGCTCGACGACGGTGGCCAGCTCGGCGCGGGCCTGCTCGTACGTCAGGGCCGAGGGCTCGGCCGTCTTCGGCTCGCTCACGCGCGGGACCCCTCTCCGGAAGACATCGCCGTCAACTCAACCACATCGGCTCACGGGCCGTACGAAAGGAACAGCACTGAGTCGGTGCGCTGGTAGCCGACGCGGGCGTAGACGCGCTCCTGGGCGTCGCCCGCCGGGGTCAGGAACGTCAGCGTCGCGCCCGCCGCGAAGGCCGACCTCGTCAGGTGCAGGGTGAGGGCGGCGCCGAGGCCGCGGCGCTCGTAGCGGGGGCGGACCGCGATCCCCGCGACCTCGCTGATGCCGTCGCGCACGGCCACGGCGACGCCGCCGCCGGCCGGCTCGCCGGTGGCCAGGTCGCGGGCCAGCAGCTGTAGTTGGCCGGACGCGGCCTTGGCGCGGGTCGCGGCCAGGTGGGCCGGGGTCGGGGGCGGCTCGCCGAAGGCCTCGTGCTGGGCGGCCAGCATCGCCTCCGTGTCGGCGTCCGTGGCCGGGGTTACCAGCGCGAACCCAGCCGGCGAGGGCTGCTCGACGAGCGTGTCCGGGTGGCACAGCATGAGCGGGAGGCGGTCGGCGACCGTGAAGCCCGCGGCGAGCAGGGCCGGCTCGACGGCGGGGGCGACGCCCGGCAGGTATTCCAGGCGGGGCGTCCGGTCCCGGCTCGTGAACGCCTCCACCAGGGCCGCGATGTCGGCCGGCGAGGGGTCGGCGCCGGAGTCCGGGACGGCGTAGTTGACGTACACATTCGGGTCATGACCGGTGATCGTCACGGTGAACGGGCCGGCGCGGACGACCTCGCGGCCGGACTCGGCACTGGCGAGCATGTACTGCGCAAGTCGCTCGGACACGGTCATCCCTCCGAAGTCGCGGCCAGCTCGCCCTCGGCGAGACGAATCCGCAGGAGTTCCCGGCCGGCCACGTCGGACGGGGCGCGCACCACGACGCCGTCGGCGCGCTGGACGATGGCATAGCCCCGCTGCAGCGTCGCCGACGGCGACAGCGTGCGCAGCCGGGCGACGGTGTGCTCCAGCTCGGTCCCGGCCCGGTCCAGCCGGTGGCCCAGGCTGCGGCCCGCCCGGGCCCGCAGGGCCTCGACGTCGGCGGCGCGGGTGTCGACCATCGTGAGCGGGCGCGCGATCGACGGCCGGGACCGCAGCGCGTCGAGGCGGTGCTGCTCCCGGTCGAGCAGGCCGCGCAGGGCCCGGTCGATGCGCTGCTTGGCCTGGCCGATGAGGCGCCACTCGTCGGCCAGGTCGGGGACGATGCGCTTGGCCGCGTCGGTCGGGGTGGAGGCGCGCACGTCGGCGACGAAGTCGACCAGGGGCACGTCGGTCTCGTGGCCGACGGCGGAGACGACGGGCGTGCGGCAGGCGAAGACCGCGCGGCACAGGGCCTCGTCGGAGAACGGCAGGAGGTCCTCGGTCGAGCCGCCGCCGCGGGCCAGGACGATCACGTCGATCGTCTCGTCGCGGTCGAGAACGGCCAGGGCGTCGATGATCTGCGGGGCGGCGGACGGGCCCTGCACGGCGACGTTGATGACCCGGAAGTCAACGGTCGGCCAGCGGCGGCGGGCGTTGGTGAGCACGTCGCGCTCGGCGGCGCTGGCCCGGCCGGTGATGAGGCCGACGCGGCGGGGCAGGAACGGCAGGCGGCGCTTGCGCTCGCGGGCGAAGAGGCCCTCGGCGGCCAGGAGCTTCTTGAGCTGCTCCAGCCGGGCCAGCAGCTCGCCGAGGCCGACCTGGCGGATCTCGTCGGCGCGCAGGCTCAGCGAGCCGCGGGCGGCGTAGAACTCGGGGCGCGCGTGGACCACGACCCGGGCGCCGTCGCCGAGGCCCGGGGCGCCGAGGTCGAGGACGTCGCGGTTGGCGGTGACGGTCAGGCTCAGGTCGGCCGACGGGTCACGCAGGGTGAGAAAGACCGTGTTGGTGCCCGGCCGCCGGGTGATCTGCGCGACCTGCCCGTCGACCCAGATCCAGCCCAGGCGCCCGATCCACTGCCCGATCTTCTGGCTGACGACGCGGACCGGCCACGGCTTGTCACTGGTGGATGCTTCGTCCGACACAAACACACACCCTAGCCACGAAGGTACGCCAAGACCGCGCGTACACGTCGGTGGACGTCGTCGTCCGGGGGCAGGTCGAGCTTGGCCAGCAGGCCGTTGATGTGCTTGGCGACCGCGGCCTCCGACACCACGAGCGCGCGGGCGATCGCCGCGTTCGAGCGCCCCTCGGCCATGAGCGCCAGCACCTCGCGCTCGCGGGGCGTCAGCCGGGCCAGCGGGTCGCGGCGGCGGCCGAGCAGCTGCGCGACGACCTCGGGGTCGACGACGGTGTGGCCGGCGGCGACCCGCGACACCGCGTCGGCGAACTCGGCGACGTCGCCGATGCGGTCCTTGAGCAGATAGCCGACCCCGGCCCGCCGCCCGGACTCGAGCAGCTCCGCGGCGTACGTCTGCTCGATGTACTGACTCAGCACCAGCACCGGCAGCGCCGGGTCCTCGGCCCGCAGCGTGATCGCGGCCTGCAGCCCCTCGTCGCTGAGGCCGGGCGGCATCCGCACGTCGGTGACGACGAGGTCCGGCTTGTGCTCGCGCACCGCCGCGAGCAGGGCGGGCGCGTCGCCGACGGCCGCGACGACGTCGTGGTCGAAACGGCGCAGCAGGCCCACGATGCCCTCGCGGATGAGCACACCGTCCTCGGCGATCACGATCCGCAAGGCAGCTCCACGTGTACCACCGTAGGCCCTCCCGCCGGACTCGCCAGCGCCACGGTCCCGCCGGCGGCCGCGACCCGGTCGGCGAGCCCGGACAGGCCGCTGCCCCGGGCCGGATCGGCGCCGCCCCGGCCGTCGTCGCGGATCTGCACGGTGAGCCGGCGGCCGCTGGCTGAGGCGACGACGCGCGCCCGCGTCGCGCCGCTGTGCTTGGCGACGTTGGCGAGGGCCTCGACGACCACGAAGTACGCGCACGCCTCGACGGCCCCGGGCAGCCGCTCGGGCAGGGCCGCGTCGACGTCGACCGGCAGCGGGGCGCGGTCGGCCACCTCGCGCAGGGCCGCGTGGAGTCCGCGGTCGGCCAGGATCTTCGGGTGTACCCCGCGAATGAGCTCCCGCAGCTCCGTCAGCGCCTCCTTGGCGAGGTCGTGGGCGCGGGCGACCGGCTCCGCGGCCGGGGAGCCGGCGGGCAGCTCCAGCCGGGCCAGGCCGAGCTGCATGTTGAGCGCCAGGAGGCGCTGCTGCGCCCCGTCGTGCAGGTCGCGCTCGATGCGCCGCCGCTCGACCTCGAACGCGTCGACGAGCCGGGCCCGCGAGCGCGCGACCTCGCTCAGCTGGGCGTCGACCTCCATCCGTGGGCCGAGGACCGCCTGGGTGATCGCGGCGCGGGCGGCGGCCCAGGCGGTGACCGGGTACAGCAGGACGGCCCCGAGCGCGACGCCGAACACCGACCCGGTCAGCGTCAGCGACAGCGGGGAGTCGTGGATGTACAGCGGAGCGCACACCAGCGCCGACACCGTCCACACCCACAGCGCCACGACCATCGCGTCGAGCCAGCACAGCGCCGTGGTCATGAGCATCGTGTAGCCCAGCTCGCGCCAGGTCGCCGGCTCCTGCAGCCGGGTCAGCACCCACGCGCGCGGCCCGGGGCGCGCGGGCGCGCGGTGCGGGTCGGTGAGCCGGATGTCGTCGACGAGGCGAAGCCGGCGACGCTCGATGCGGGCGACCAGGATGCCGGACAACGCGGCAACCAGGAACGCGGCCAGCCCGACGACGATGAGGCTCAGCGCCGCGCCGGCGAGCAGCAGCACGACGAGCGCGGAGCCGGCCGCCATGCCCAGCAGGCCGCCGGTGGTGAGGTACGCCAGCGACCGCCACGGCCACCACGAGGTCAGGAACCGCCCCGGCGGCAGCCGCAGCGCGTCCATGACGGATCGGGGTCGCATGCTGCCGACCGTACCGGCGCGCCGCCCCGCCCGCGGTAGTGCTGGCGTTACCGGCGGGTCTCACCGCCGCGCGACTGCGCCGGCGCCCGGAACCGGCTGAGATCGAGGCTGTGACGACGACGCTGCAGACACATCAGGCGGTCGAGCTGTGGTCCGTGACCCGCCGCTACGGCGCGGGCGAGCACACGGTCACCGCCCTCGACGACGTATCCGTCCGGTTCGCCCCGGCCAGCTTCACCGCGGTCATGGGCCCGTCCGGCTCGGGGAAGTCGACGCTGCTGCACTGCGCGGCCGGCCTCGACCGGGTCACCGGCGGCCGGGTGCTCATCGACGGTGTCGACCTGACGCCGCTGTCGGAGCGGGCGCTGACCCGCCTGCGCCGCGAGCGGGTCGGGTTCGTCTTCCAGTCCTTCAACCTCGTCGCCGCGCTCAGCGCCGAGCAGAACGTCGAGCTCCCGCTGCGCCTGGCCGGCCGGCGTGCCCAGCCCGGGCAGGTCCGCGCGGTGCTCGCCGAGGTCGGCCTGGGCGAGCGCGCCCGGCACCGGCCCGGCGAGCTCTCCGGCGGCCAGCAGCAGCGGGTGGCGATCGCCCGCGCGCTGGTCACCGCCCCCGCCGTGATCTTCGCCGACGAGCCGACCGGCGCGCTGGACAACGCCTCCTCGCGGGAGGTACTGCGGCTGCTGCGTACCGCCGTCGACCGGCACGCGCAGACGGTCGTCATGGTCACCCACGACCCGCTCGCGGCCGCGCACGCCGACCGGGTGCTGTTCCTGGCCGACGGGCGGATCGTCGACGAACTGCGCGAGCCGCGCGGCGCGGAGCAGATCGCGGCCCGGATGGCTCACCTGGAGACAGGGGCCGCCTGAGATGAGCCTTTCGATGATCCGGTACCGCTGGAGCTCCTTCCTCGGCACGTTCGCCGCCCTCCTGCTGGGCGTCGCGGTCGTGGCGGGCTGCCTGTCGCTGTGGGCGGCGGCGCGGCCGAGGGTCCCGGTGGAGCTGGCCGCGGCGCCGGTGATCGTGGCCGCGCCGCGCTACGACCCGCCCGACGGCGGCTTCGCCACCTACCGCCCCTGGTCCGCCGAGGAGGCGGACAAGCTCGTGACCGAACTGTCGGCGGTGCCCGGGGTCACCGCGGCCGTGCCCGACCGCCCCTTCTACGTCCAGCGCCTCGTCGACGGAAAGCCCGTGGGGGACGCGCGGGAATCCCTCCACAGTGGACGCTCGTGGGCGGCGGCAGGGCTCGGCGGGTACCCGTTGCAACAGGGTTCGGCACCGCAGCGGTCCGGCGAGGTCGCGGTGCCGGCGGGAATCGGGGTGCCGGTCGGCGCGACGATGCCCGTGCTCACGGCGGCGGGCCCCGCGACGTGGACGGTCAGCGGGACGTTCGCGGCGCCGGGCGGGTACGAGGGAATGTTCACCGACGACGAGACCGCGCGCTCGCTCGCGGCCGCGCCCCGCTTCATCGGCCTGCGCCTCGCCCCCGGCGTCACCGCGACCGACGTCGCGGGCCGGCTCCCTGCCGTGCTCGGCGGGCTCGGCACCGCGCTGACCGGCGACGCCCGCGCCGCCGCCGAGCCGGAGCGGGACCTGCGCACCCGCTGGATCGGCGCCCAGCTGATCATCGCCACGGTCTTCGTCGGCGGCTTCGTGGCCATCTTCGTCGTCGCCTCGACCTGCGCGTTCTCCGTCGCCCAGCGCCGCCGCGAACTCGGCCTGCTGCGCGCGATCGGCGCCACGCCCGGCCAGGTCCGCCGGATGCTGCTCGGCGAGGTACTGCTGGTCGCGCTCGGCGCCGGTGTGCCCGGTGCGCTGCTGGGCTGCGCGCTCGCGCCGCTGCTGGCCGGCCCGTTCGTCGCGACCGGCCTGGAGCCGACCGGCTTCACGGTCGGCTTCACCTGGTGGGCGCCGCTGGTCGCGCTCGGCGTCGGCCTCGGCGTCGGCGCGCTCGGCGTGTGGCTGTCGGCCCGCCGGGCTTCGCGGGTGCCGGCCCTGGAGGCGCTGCGGGTGGCCGCGGCCGAGCCGCGTCCGATGACGTTCTCGCGCTGGCTCGCGGGCCTCGCGCTGCTGGCCCTGGGCGCCGGCCTGGCTGCGCTGCTGCCCGGCTCCTCCGCGCAGCAGAAGCCCACGATCGTGCTGGGCTCGGCGATGGTACTGCTGGTGGCGGCCGCTCTCCTGGCCCCCGTCCTCGTCGTGCCGGTCGTGCGCCTGGTCACCTGGCCGGCCCGCCACGGCCCGACCGGCCTGCTGGTGCGCGAGGGCGCCCGGGTCTCGGCCCGCCGGGTCGCCTCGACCGCGGCGCCGGTGCTGGCCGCGGTCGGCTTCGCGGTGCTGCTCGTCGGCACGTACCGGACCGCGGACGTCGCCGTCGGCGTCGAGGACACCGCGAAGATCCCCGAGTCCGCGGTCGCGGCCGGCGCCGTCGGGGTTCCCGGCCTGTCCGAGGCGGCCGTGGCCGCCCAGCGTGGCCGATCCTCGCTGGTCAGCACGGTTTACCTGGACTCGGGTCGCCCGCTCGACGTCGTCGGTACCTCGGTCGACGCTCTGGTGGCGCCGCCGGATCTGGGCTGGTCAGCGGGGCAATCGGTGTCGCTGCGCTTCGCTGATGGTTCCGTACAGAATCTGCGTGTTTTGTCCGTTTCTGGGGAGATGCTCGCGTTGCCCAGGGATCTCGTCCGGGCTCACGACCCGTCCGCCCTGGCCGATGTCGTGTACCTGGCCGGCGACTTCGTGCCGTCGCCCGGAGCGGAGCGGATGACCGCCCGGCAGTACGTCGAGCGTGAGGCCGCCGAGGAAGGGGACCTGATCGAGCTGTTCCTGGCGGTACTGCTGGGAATCTCGGTCGGCTACACCGCTCTCTCGGTCGCGAACACCCTGCTCATGGCCACGAACGCGCGACGCCACGAGTTCCGGACCCTGCACCGCGCGGGCGCGAGCGCCGGCCAGACCGCCCGCGTGGTGGTGAGTGAGGCGCTGCTCGCCGTGCTGGTCGGGTCGCTGCTCGGCCTGGCGGTCGCGGTGCCGGCCCTGCTGGAGGCGCGCGCGGGTCTCGAGGAGGAGATCGGCGCCGCTGTGACGCTGGTCATGCCGTGGGGAACCCTGGCCGCGGTGGTGGGCGTGTGCGCCGTGCTGGCGGCCGCTGCGGCGGCCCTGCCGATCCTTCGCCGTCCGGGTGGCGGTCGCCCGGCACGTACGATGGCGGGGTGACTGCTTCCAAGCGCGTCCTGCTCGCCAAGCCCCGCGGCTACTGCGCCGGTGTGGACCGTGCGGTCCAGACCGTGGAGGAGGCGCTGAAGCTGTACGGCGCTCCGATCTACGTCCGCAAGGAGATCGTGCACAACAAGCACGTGGTCAGCACCCTGCAGGCCAAGGGCGCGATCTTCGTCGAGGAGAACGACGACGTCCCCGAGGGCGCGATCGTGGTCTTCTCCGCCCACGGCGTGGCCCCGGAGGTGCACGAGCAGGCCAAGGCCCGCTCCCTGCGCGCGATCGACGCGACGTGCCCGCTGGTCACGAAGGTCCACCAGGAGGCCCGCCGCTTCGCCGCCGACGACTACGACATCCTGCTCATCGGCCACGAAGGCCACGAGGAGGTCATCGGCACCACCGGCGAGGCCCCCGCGCACATCCAGCTCGTCGACGGCCCCGACGGCGCCGACAAGGTCACCGTCCGCGACCCCTCGAAGGTGGTCTGGCTCTCGCAGACCACCCTGTCGGTCGACGAGACCCTGGAGACGGTCGCGCGGCTGAAGAAGCGCCTGCCGCTGCTGATGTCGCCGCCGAGCGACGACATCTGCTACGCCACGTCCAACCGCCAGGACGCCGTGAAGGCCATGGCCCCCAACTGCGACATCGTCCTGGTGGTCGGCTCGCAGAACTCGTCGAACTCGCAGCGCCTGCGCGAGGTGGCGGTCGACGCGGGTGCCAAGGCCGGCTACCTGATCGACTACGCCAGCGAGATCCAGGAGTCCTGGCTGGAGGACGCCGCGACGGTCGGCGTGACCTCGGGTGCCTCGGTCCCCGACGAGCTGGTCATGGAGGTCCTGGACTTCCTGGCCGCCCGCGGCTACACCGACGTCGCCGAGATCACCACGGCCCAGGAGAAGCTGACCTTCTCCCTGCCCCAGGAGCTCAAGCGCGACATGAAGGCCAAGGCCGCCGTCCGCGCCGCCGAGGTGGCGAAGACGCTGTCCTAACGCGCGGTGGCGATGACGCTGACCGGCATGTCCCCGTGCCGGTACAGTGTGTCCACGACCACCTGTAGCCCCGGGTTGGCCCGCACCCGGTCGTAGCTGCGATCCCGGATCCGATCCCGATCGAAGTCGACCTTCCCGCGCTGCCCCGGCGTGTATCGCACCCAGGTCTCCTCCCCGATCATCGGCCCCGCGGTCCCGCGCAGCTTGACGTTGATCGAGGCCTCGAACGAGTCCCCGTCCTCGGGAAACACGAGCACGCGCACGGTGTAACGAGCGGTCTGCCCATGCTCGGGGCTGCCGCTTTGCAGCCCGAAGCCGACGTGCACGATCTCCCCGCGAGCGGTGACCGCATTGGCGCCGGCTCTCCGGCCAAGTCCGAACATGCGCGTGACGCTAGATCGCCCCCGCCCCCGAGTCGGTCACGTCTGCGACAATCCCGAGTACGCCCCCTGACACCCAGCCCTACAATGCCCCTTTGGCCAGACTTTTCCGGCACCACCGACCGGCCGGTCCGTGCTTCCATGAGCGTCGAGTCGTTTTCGTCCCGCGGCCGCCGAACGACGACGATCTCCAACCCGATCGTGGGTCTTGAACTGCGCCGATTACACCCCGTGATGATCCACAACTACAGTTTGGATGGGTGGGGTACGGTGCATGAAGCGGACGCGGCACCCGCCCGGAGTCCTGTCACATCCGGCCGTCTCGCGTCCGGGCAGCGGTTCGCCTCTCCAGGGGTCAGCGGAACCTCAACCACGACCCGGCCGGCCTGATCGGAGACGTGGCGACCGCCTGCGCAGGGCCGCGAGGGGGCCGGGCCGTGCTGGAATCCGGGGCCGCCGACGGGCGGCCGTGACGAGGCGGTCGCTGGTGGCCATGGCGCAGCGGGGGCCGGGGCGGGGCGGCTACTTGGGCGGCTCCTCTCGCAGGGCGGCGAGCAGCGCCTCGTATTCGTTCTCGACCAGCTCCGGGGCCTGCAGCTGGCGCGGGGACGCCTCGACCTGGGGTGGGGGTGGCAGGTCGTCGGAGCTGACGCCCAGCTCGGCCAGGCGGCGGGCGCTCACCAGGACCCGGGCCTCCAGGGAGCCGATCGCCCGGTTGTAGGACGTCACCGCCGTCGACAGTGACGTGCCGACCTTGGCCAGGTGGTCGCCCATCGTGCTGAGCCGTGCGTAGAGCTCGCGGCCCGTCTGGTGGACCGCCTGGGCGTTGGCGGTCAGCGAGTCCTGGCGCCACGCGTAGGCGATGGTGCGCAGCAGCGCCACCAGCGTCGCCGGGGTGGCGAGGATCACGTTGCGGGCAAAGGCATGCTCCAGCAGGGCCGGGTCGTGCTGGAGCGCCGCGTCCAGGAAGGTGTCCGCGGGCACGAAGAGGACCACGAACTCCGGGGCGGGCTCGAAGGCGGACCAGTACGACTTGGCGGACAGCGCCTCGACGTGGGCGCGCAGGTGCTTCGCGTGCTGGGTCAGGCGCGCGGTGCGGGTCTGCTCGTCGGGGGACTCCAGGGCCGTGAGATACGCCTCGAGGGGGGCCTTGGCGTCCACGACCACCTGGCGGCCGCCGTGCAGGCGGACGACCAGGTCCGGGCGGATCACGCCCGCGTCGGTGGCGGCCGTCACCTGCTCGTCGAAGTCGCAGTGCTCGAGCAGGCCGGCGGCCTCCACGATGCGGCGCAGCTGCTGCTCGCCCCAGCGGCCGCGGACCGTCGGCGCGCGCAGGGCCGAGACCAGGCGGTGGGTCTCGGTGCGCAGTTCGCCGGAGACCTCGTGCATGGCGCGGACCTGCTCACGCAGCGACTCATACGCCCCGACGCGGTCCCGCTCCAGCTCGGCGACCCGCTGCTCGTATCGCACCAGCGCCTGGTGCAGGGGCGTCACCGCGTCGGCGACGGCGTCCTGGGTCTGGCCGCGTGCCTCCAGCGTCAGCGCGCGCAGCGAGGCCTCCAGACGCGCCTCGCCGTCGCGGGTCGCCTGCAGCGTCGCCTCCAGTTTGGCCAGGTCGACGGCCGAGCGGGACCGGGCGACATACCACCCGAGGGCGGCGCCGAGCAGCAGGCCGATGATCAGCAGGAGGAGATCCACGGTGTTCAGCATGCCGTAGGGGTATGACAGAAACCGGTACCGTCGAAGGCATGGGTTACTCGTCCTGGTTGGAGTGGTGACGGTGTTCGGCTTCGGGCGAAGGAAGCGTGAAGCGCAGCAGTTGGCCGATGCGCGGGAGGAGGCCCTCCGCTGGTACGAGCGCCTGGGCGGGCAGCTGATGAACCTCTCCGGCGACGAGCCGGCCGTGAAGCAGGCGCTGGTCGACGCGAGCGAGCGTTACAACGCCGCCGGCGGCCAGCTGGAGCGGGCCACCACCCTCAAGCAATATGACCTCGCCCGCGAGACGGCGCTGGAGGGCCTGGCCTACATCCGGGCCGCCCGCACCGCGATGGGCATCGACCCCGGCCCCGACCTGCCGCCGCTCGCCGGCGCCCGGGCGGGCCAGATCACCAAGGAGCGCGAGGTCCAGGTCCAGGGCCACGCCTACCGGGCCAGCCCCCAGCCGGCCGCCGGCACGCCCTACTACTACCCGGGCGGCGCCGTCGCTGGTCGGGGTGTTCCCGCAGGGTGGTACTCCGAGCCGTGGTGGAAGACGGCCCTGGTCGCCGGCGCCTGGGGCATCGGCGGCGCCCTGGTCTTCGACGCGCTGTTCGACCCGGGCTGGGGCGACCACGGCTACGACGCGGCCTACAATGCCGGCTTCGACCAGGGCATGGACCAGGGCTACGACCAGGGCTTCGACGACGGCGGCGGCGACGGCGGCGACTACGACGGGGACGGCGGCGACTGGGGCGACGCCGGCTTCGGCGACGCCGGCGACTTCGGCGGCGACTTCTAGGAACCCGACAGATCGCGAAATTTCGGATAAATCCGGGCGCCGGAGGTGCCTGGATTTATCGTCCGCTGGCACGGCACACCCGGACGCCGGGCGGTGCGGGATGGCCCGGCCGAGCGGCTGGGCGGACCAGGGCGCCGGGCGGTGCGGGCGCATCCGGGCCAGGCTCGAGCCGAGCGGGCCGGCACACCCGGACGCCGGGCGGTGCGGGATGTCCTGGTCGAGCGGCCGGGCGGAGCCGGTTGCTTGGCGGTGTGGGATGGCCGGTCGGGCTCGGGTCGAGCAGCTGGGCGGACACCAGGGCGCCGGGTGGTGTGGGATATCCGGTCGAGCGGCCCGGCGGACCCGGCTGCTTGGCGGTGTGGGATGGCCGGTCGGGCTCCGGTCGGGCGGCCCGGCGGACTCGGATGCCGGGCGGTGCGGGAGATTCGGTGAGCGGACCGCCGTCTCGGTACCGGACGAACTCGATCTTGGCGGCAACCCGGTACGGGCGAAGGGGAAGTATGGCTCGGGTCCCTGTCGCCTGGGGACCGTTGCTCCCGTCAGTGCCTGGGCTGGGTCGGTTTCCGCGAAGCATACCGAGCCGGACTGGGCGAAGCGTTCGGCCGTGGCCGGTCTCTCTGCCGGGTCCGTGTGGTCAAGGGCCGGACGCCGGTGGGTCAGTAGTGGTGGCTGCCCTGGGCCCCGCGTAGCGCCCGCTCGGCCAGGGCCAGGTCCGACGCCGCCGCGCGCGCGAACGGGCTCGACGCCCCCAGTAGCTCCGCGTAGACGGCCTGCGCGGCCCGGTACTCCGTGATCGCCTCGTCCAGCCGTCCCAGGTCGTGCAGCACGCTGGCGAGCCGGTGCCGGGAGACCGCGGTGTCCAGATGCACCGGGCCGAGGAGCCGCAGCCGGCTGCCCAGCACCGCCCGGTGCTCTGACTCCGCGTCGCCCAGCCGCCCCGCGTGGTGCAGCGCCGAGGCCAGCAGGCTGCGGCTCATCAGCGTGTCGCGGTGCTCGGGTCCGAGCAGCCGCGCCCGGGCCCGCATGACGGTGCGGTGCTCCTCGATCGCCCGGTCCAGCTCGCCCATGTCCTGGTAGACCTTGGCGAGGTTGCTCCGGCTGATCAGCGTCTCCTGGTGGTTGGTGCCCAGGACCCGGGTCCGCGATTCCAGCACCCGCTGGTGCTCGGCCTCCGCCCGGGTCAGGTCGCCCAGCTGGTGATAGATCGTCGCGAGGTGGCTGCGGCTGGTCAGCGTGTCCGGGTGGTCCTCGCCGAGGATGCGCACCCGCGCGGTCAGCGCCTCGTCGCACTCGACCAGGGCCTCGGCCAGCCGGTCGAGGTCGCGCAGGACGGTGGCGTGCTGGTCCCGGGCGGTCAGCGTGTCCGGGTGGTCCCAGCCCAGGGCGTGGGCGCGGGCGTCGACGATCTCCCGATACGCCTCCTCGGCCTCCTGCAGTTGCCCCCGCCAGTGCAGGTCGGTCGCGCGCTGCCAGGTCGCCGAGTCGTCGTAGACGCGCGGGGCCGGCGACGGGCGGCGGCGGGGCTCGGGCGCGGGCCAGTCACCGTGGTCGGGCTCGTCGTCGTCCGGGTGGCCGGCCGCGGCGGAGCCGTAGACGGTCGAGGACGTCATGTGCGGATACACGTCGTCGTCGTCCATCCGGGCCGGCTGCTGCTGCGGGATCGGCGGCGGGGGAGGCGGCGGCGCGGACGGCTGGGCGACCGGGCGGGTCGGGATTCTCACGGGCTCGAACGGCACCGGCGAGTAGGGCTCCGGTGAATAGGGCTCCGGGTCGTAGGGCTGGGCATCGTACGGCTGGGGGTCATCGAGGATCTCGACCGGCACGTCGATCGGCGACTCGTGGGCACGCCGGCGCAGCTCGCGGCGCAGGCTCACGATCGCGTCGGAGATGGCGTCGGAGTGGTCGCCGAGACGCCAGGCGACCGCGGCGACCGGGCGGTCCAGCGCGGTGCTGAGCTGGCGGACGGAGCTGAGGATCGAGTCGTCCGGGGAGGCGTTGACGATGACCAGCGCGGCCTGGAACGCGGCGGTCGGGCCGACCAGCAGCGCCTGCAGGGTGGCCTGCATGCGGGCGATCGAGAAGCCGGTGCCGGCGCGGATGTCGACGATGATGTGGGCCTCGGACATGGCGATCGGGCCCAGGAAGTAGCCGAACACGGGCTGCAGCTTCTGCCCCTCGCGCCCGGCCGCCTCGTAGAGGGCCGCGTTGGCGCCCTCGTGGTAGGCGATGGCCTGCGGCGCGTGGCCACGGATCAGCTGCACGAAGCGGTCGTAGGCGCCCTCGGCGTCACCGTCCTGCTGGGCCCGGCCCGCGGAGGCGAGCCGCTCCTCGCGGTCGGCGGAGCGAATGTTGATCTGGCCGCCCGACAGGCCCGCGAGCCCCACCAGGACGCCCGCGCCCACCAGAGCGGCGGCGCCGGCGGTGCTGCGGAACTGCACCGTCGTCAGCACACCCAGACCGACCAGGGCGAGCCCGACGAGCCCGACGAGAAATCGGGTCTGGCCACTCCATCGTCCGCCAGTCATCGGTCCTCTTCATCTGCGACGCAGTCATCCGCGACGTGCTCATCCGCGTCGAAACTCAAATCCGCGACGTGTGAAACCAGGGCGCTAACCCGAGACGACAACCCTCCGAAGATCACTACGGGCGACAGGGCGAGATCCTTTGCGTGACGAGAATCCTCCCATGAACCAATGTGTCCACGGTAGATCGACGGCGTGAACCCCGCCATTCATGCGAACCGGTCGACATGACTGTCAAGTACCCGACACTCAGGCGAGGGAGTCGCGCCATTGCGCGTGCAGCCCGGCGTAGTGCCCACCCCGGTCGATCAGGGCGGACGGCGGCCCGTCCTCGACGATGCGGCCCCCGGACATGACCAGCACCCGGTCGGCGATCTCCACTGTGGACAGCCGGTGGGCGATCACCAGCGCCGTGCGGGAGGCCAGGATCGTCCGTAGCGCCCGCTGGACCAGCCGCTCGCTCGGGATGTCGAGCGAGGACGTCGCCTCGTCGAGAATCAGCACCGCGGGGTCGGCCAGGAAGGCCCGCGCGAACGCCACGAGCTGCCGCTGCCCGGCCGAGAGCCGGCCCCCGCGCTTGCGCACGTCGGTGTCGTAGCCGTCCGGCAGGCCCCGGATGAACGCGTCCGCCCCGATCGCCGCGGCGGCCGCCTCGACCTCGGCGCGGCTCGCACCCGGGCGGCCGAAGGCGATGTTGTCCGCGACGGTGCCGGAGAACAGGTAGTTCTCCTGGGTCACCATCACGACCGCGCGGCGCAGGTCGTCCTCGGCGAGCGAGCGCAGGTCGACGCCGTCGAGCGCGACCGTGCCCGCGGTCGGGTCGTAGAAGCGGGCGACGAGCTTGGCGAGCGTGGACTTGCCGGCCCCCGTCGCGCCGACCAGCGCGACCGTCTGCCCGGCCGGCACGAACAGGTCCAGCGGCGGCAAAACCGGGCGCCCGGCGTCGTAGTGGAACTCGACCGCGTCGAAGGCCAGTTCGCCCCGCACCGCACCGAGGCGGACCGGCGATGCCGGCTCGGCGACGGCGGGCGGCTCGTCGAGTACGGCCGCGAGCTTCTCCAGGGCGGCGGTGGCCGACTGCAGCGTGTTGTAGAACTGCGACAGCTCCTGCATCGGCTCGTAGAACCGCCGCAGGTACAGCAGGAACGCCGCCAGCACCCCGACCTCGGTGTGCCCGTGCAGCACCCGCCAGCCCCCGTAGGTCAGCACCACGGCGATGGAGACGTTGCCGATCACCTTGATCGCGGGGGAGTACGTCGCGACGAGCCGCTGCGCCTGCAGGCTGGCCCGCCGGTAGTCGTCGTTGACCGCGGCGAAGATCTCGTCGTTGCGCCGCTCGCGCCGGAACGCCTGCACCGCACGGATGCCGCCGAGCGACTCGACGAAGTGGATGATGACGAGCGCGATCGTCTCGCGGGTGCGCCGGTACGCCCGCGCGCTGGCCCGCTGGAACCACCGCGACAGCCACAGCAGGAACGGGAAGGACGCGAGCGTGACCAGCGCCAGCGGCGGGTCGAGCCACAGCAGGATGCCGGCGACCGACAGCACCGACAGCGCGGCGAGCACCAGGTCGGAAAGCGCCCCGTCGGTCAGCTCGGCGATGTTGTCGACGTCGCTGGTCAGCCGCGCGATGACCCGCCCCGAGGTGAACCGCTCGTGGAAGCCGATCGACAGCCGCTGCAGGTGGTTGTAGACGCGGGTGCGCAGGTCGAGCAGGACCGCGTTGCCGACCCGGCCGGACATCGCCAGGAACACCCGCCGGGTGCCGAACTCGATGGCGGTGGCCAGGACGAACAGCGCGGTGACGGCCACGAGCGCCGGCGGGTGGCCGATGCCGCGGTCGATGCCGAGCTTGACCAGGTACGGGCCGGCCATCCCGGCCAGGTTCTGGGCCAGCAGCAGTGCGCACAGCCCGGCGATCGCCGCGCGGTGCGGGCGCAGCAGCGAGCCGAGCAGCCGCCGGCTGGCGACGCGCTCGGCCGGGTCGGGCTCCTCCGTCGCGGTGCCCCGCCACCGCTGGACGTCAAGCGCCACGCAGCACGTCCCGGTAGCCGGGGCAGGTCGCCATCAGCTGCGAGTGGGTGCCGAGCGCGGCGATGCGCCCGTCCTGCAGGAACGCGACCCGGTCGGCGAGGGCGATGGTGGACGGCCGGTGTACCACGAGCAGCGCCGTCGTCCCCGAAAGGACCGTCGAGAGCGCGGACTCCACGAGCGCCTCGGTGTGCACGTCCAGCGCCGAGAGCGGGTCGTCGAGCACGAGCACCCGCGGCCGCCCGACGACCGCGCGGGCCAGGGCGAGGCGCTGGCGCTGCCCGCCCGACAGCGACAGGCCCTGCTCGCCGATGCGGGTGTCCAGGCCCCACGGCAGGTCGTGGACGAACCGCGCCTGCGCGATGTCGAGCGCCTCGCGGATCTCGGCGTCGGTGGCATCGGTACGGCCCAGCGTCAGGTTCTCCCGGACGCTCATCGAGAACAGCGTCGGGTCCTCGAACGCGGTCCCGACGACGCGCCGCAGCGAGTCGAGCGTCAGGTCCCGCACGTCGTGCCCGTCGATGGTGATCGAGCCCGCGTCCACGTCGTACAGCCGCGGAACCAATGAGACCAGGGTCGTCTTGCCGCTGCCGGTCACCCCGACGATCGCCACCGTCTCGCCCGGCTCCAGCTCCAGGTCGATCCCGCGCAGCACCGGCCGCCCGGGCTCGTAGCCGAACGCGACGCCGGAGAAGCGCAGCCGGCCCTCCACAGTGGACAGCGCGACCGCGCCCGGGCGGTCCACGATGGACGGTGGCGTGTCCAGTACCTCGTGGATGCGCACGGACGCGCTCATCGCCTCCTGCGCGTTGGCGATGATCCAGCCGAGGATGTCGATCGGCCAGACCAGCATCACCTGCAGCGCGACGAAGGCGACCAGCGTGCCGACGCTGAGCTGCCCGCGGGAGACCTGCATGGCGCCGGCGACGAGCACCACCGCCAGCGACGCGTTGGGCACCAGGTCGAACTGCGACAGCGTGCGCGCCACCATCCGGCTGCGGCCCACGCCGAGGTCGTGCACCTGCCGGGCGCCGCCGGTGAACAGCGTGCTCATGTGGTCGCGCCGGCCGAACGCGCGGATGACCCGGATGCCCTGGGCCGACTCCTCCACCCGCGTGGTCAGGTCGCCGATGGAGTCCTGCAGGGCGCGGGAGGCGGCGAAGTACTGCCCGGTGAAGCGGCGCGAGATGACGAACAGCGGCACGGCGCTGAGCGTCACGAACACGCCCAGCGGCCAGTAGAGGCGGATCAGCAGCACGGAGACGGCGATGTACGTGGCGAGGTTGAGCACGAAGAAGAAGAGCCCGAAGGACAGGAACCGCCGGATCGCGCTCAGGTCCGCGGTGGCGCGCGAGAGCAACTGCCCGGACTGCCAGCGGTCGTGGAACTCGATCGGCAGTCGCTGCAGGTGCGCGTACAGGTCCTCGCGCAGCTTCGCTTCCATGCCGACCGACGAGGCGGACTGCGCCCAGCGGCGGATGAAGCTCAGCGCGCTCTCGCACACGCCGAGCGCCACCGCGAGCCCGCCGAGCAGGAACAAGCCGCGGGTGTCGCCGTGGCGGACGGGGCCGTCGACCACGCGCTGGATGAGCAGGGGGATGGCGAGGCTCGCGGCCGTGGACAGCGCCGCCGCGACCATCGACCACGCGGTGAGGGTGTAGTACGGCCGCAGGTATCCCCGCATGCGCCAGAGGGCGTGGGCCTTGCTGGGCCGCCGTACCCGGGCAGGCGCGGCGGTCACGGTCATGACTCAAACGTACGGGCTTGTCACATAGGTGCCAAGCGATATTCGGCTGGCTTCATGATCGAGTAGCCAGCGTTTGACCGGCAGCCCCCAGCGGAACCCGCCGAGCGTGCCGTCCAGGCGCAGGACCCGGTGGCAGGGGACGAACAGGGCGGCGGCGTTGGTCGCGCAGGCCATCGCGGCGGCGCGCACCGCGGCCGGGCGGCCGGCCCGCGCGGCGAACTCGGTGTAGGTGACCGGCCCGCCGGCGGGGACCTGCCGCAGCACGTCCCACGCGTGCGCGATGAACTCGCCGCCGCGCTGGCGCACGGCCACGCCGTCGATCGCGCTCAGGTCACCGTCCAGATAGGACCGCAGAGCCTTCAGCGGTACACCCGGATCGCTCTTGGCCCGCGCTTCTCCCGGGAGCTTCGCGAGCTTCATGAGCCCGGGCACGTCGGTCGTCCAGCCGCTGGCCAGCACCGCCTCGTCGGCGTCGGTGAGCATGGTGAACGGGCCGGCGGGGGTGTCGGTCGTCGTGAAGTACGTCGTCATGGCATCCTCCAGAGTCGGATCGCGGCGTAGGAGCGCCACGGCCGCCAGCGCTCGGCGTGCGCGGCCAGGGCCTTTGGTGTGTCGGGAAGCCCGGCGGCCCGCGCGCCACGCAGCACCCCCAGGTCGGTCGGCAGGAAGGCGTCGGGGTCGCCGAGGGCGCGCATCGCGGTGTACTGCGCCGTCCAGTCCCCGATTCCGGGCAGCGCCTTGAGCCGCTCCACCGTCTCCTCGCGGTCGCCGCCGCCGTCGAGGTCGAGCTCGCCCGTGGCGACCGCCTCGGCCAGCGCGCGCAGCGTGCCCCGGCGGGCCTCGGGCATCGAGAACGCCGCGTCGGGCAGCGCCAGCAGCTCGTCCGGCGTCGGGAACAGCCCGGCGTCGGCGGCGATGAGCCGGCGCAGTACCGTGCGGGCCGCGGCGACCGAGATCTGCTGGCCGACGACGGCCCGTACGGCGATCTCGAAGCCGTCGGTCGCCCGCGGCACGCGTACGCCCTCCTCCTTGGCCACGATCGGCGCCAGTGCCGGGTCGGCGCCCAGCACCGCGTCGACGGCGGCCGGGTCGGCGTCGAGGTCGAACAGCCGCCGGCAGCGCGCCACCGCCGGGGCCAGGTCGCGCAGGTCGGCCAGGCGCAGCGTCGCTGCCACGTGGCCGGTCCGCGGGGTCAGGGTCACGCGGCCGGTGCCGTGGGGCAGGCGCAGGTTGCGCTGGTACCCGTCCTCGTCCAGCGCGTCGATCCCGTGCACGGCCCGGGCGCCGAGGAACGACAGCAGCGCTTCCGCGTGGAGCGGGGCGCGGTACGGCAGCCGTACGGAGACCACCCCCTCGTCGAGCTCGGGCTGGCTGCGGCGGGCCCGCAGCTGCGACGGCGTGCGGCCGTAGATCTCGCGCACCGTGTCGTTGAACTGCCGGACGCTGCCGAACCCGGCGGCGAAGGCGATCTCGGCCAGCCCCAGCCCGGTCGTCTCGATGAGCACCCGCGCGGTCTGCGCGCGCTGAGCCCGGGCCAGGGCGAGCGGGCCGGCGCCGACCTCGGCGGTGAGCATGCGGTGCAGGTGGCGGTCGGTGTATCCGAGCCGGCCGGCCAGGCCCGGCACGCCGTCACGGTCGACCACGCCGTCGGCGATGAGCCGCATCGCGCGCCCGACGACGTCGCCGCGCACGTCCCAGTCCGGCGAGCCGGGCGCCGCGTCGGGGCGGCAGCGCAGGCAGGCGCGGTACCCCTCGCGCTGGGCGGCCGCCGCAGTCGGCAGGAACCGTATGTTCTCCCGCTTCGGGGTGATCGCCGGGCAGGACGGCCGGCAATAGATCCTGGTCGACCTGACCGCGGTGACGAACACGCCGTCGAAGCGGGAGTCACGGCTGGTCGCCGCCTTCCGGCAGGTTTCGAAGTCGAGTTCCACGCCTCCATCCTGCCCCCGTCCCGGCCCGGCGACTGGCGGGATTCGGACGTCCATGTTCCTGGTGTGGTGTGGTGTTCACGCCCTAGTCTGATGGCTACATGGATTGGGGATCGGTTGACAATCCTCCCCGGCCCTAACGGACGGGGATTCCCTGGGTCGCCCCCGGGGGTTCCTGCTTCGCCGGCGACCGCCCCGTCCGAGAGGATTCTCGTTGAGGTCTTACACCGCCTCCACAGGCGATCACGGAGAGTCCCTCCGCGAGGATGTTGCGGGCTGCGTTGACGTCGCGGTCGTGGGTGCGCCCGCATCGGCATGTCCACGACCGCACGTGCAGCGGCATCCGCTCAGCGAGCGCACCGCAGACCGAGCACAGCTTGGACGACGGGAACCAGCGGTCCACGACGACCAGGGTCCGGCCGTGCCAGTCGGCCTTGTATTCGAGCATGGTGCGCAACTGTCGCCAGGCCGCGTCGCTGATGGCGCGGGCCAGGTGGTGGTTGTTGACCATGTTGCGGACGGTCAGGTCCTCGATCACGATCGTTTGGTTCTCACGAACGAGCCGAGTGCTCAGTTTGTGCAGGTGGTCCTGTCTGCGGTCGGTGATCCGGGCGTGGACGCGGGCCACCTTGAGCCGGGCCTTGGCCCGATTCAGAGAGCCCTTCTCCTTCCTGGCGAGGTTCCGCTGGGCGCGGGCGAGTGCGGCCCGGTCGCGGCGCTCGTGGCGCGGGTTGGCGATCTTCTCGCCGGTGGAGAGAGCGAGCAGGCTGTCCAGGCCGGCGTCGATGCCGACCGCGCCCGTGGTTGGGACCTGCTCGATCACGTCGTGGCAGAGCAGGGAGACGAACCAGCGCCCGGCGCTGTCCTGCGACACGGTTACCGTGGACGGTGCCGCGCCATCCGGGAGCGGTCTCGACCATACGATGTTCAGGGGTTCGGTCATCTTCGCCAGGGTGAGCCGGCCGTCGCGGTAGCGGAACGCGCTGGTGGTGTACTCCGCCGACCGACGGGACTTCTTCCTGCTCTTGAACGTCGGGTACCCGGCTCGCTTGGCGAAGAAGTTCGTGAACGCGACTTGCAGGTGGCGCAGCGCCTGCTGCAACGGCACGGAGGAGACCTCGTTGAGGAACGCCAACTCCTCGGTCTTCTTCCAGCCGGTCAGCATCGCGCTGGTGGCGTTGTAGTTGACCCGTTCCTGGCGCAGCGTCCACGCCTCGGTGCGGGCCTGCAATGCCATGTTGTAGACCAGCCGGACACACCCGAACGTCCGGGCAAGCTCGGAAGCCTGCCCGGGGCTCGGGTAGAAGCGGTATTTGAACGCCCGCTGCACGGCCCTGGCCACGGCTCACACGATAGCGGCGGTCTAGCTCGTGAACCTTGCAGTGACACGCGTGGAGACACCGATCCGCCCTGGCGGCGGATCAGCTTCCCCTCCCTGCTCCGCAGGGGTTCCGTTTCCTCTCCGGCCTGAAGGCCGCAGTATCCACGGAAGGAATCCGATGACCGAACACGACAACGGCGCCGACGAGGGGCTGGAGGCGGCGGACGCGGACGAGCCGCGGATCGTCCAGGTTCACGGCGAGCACGGCGAGACGATCTACGCGATGGACGCCGACCACGACAATGTCGCCGACGCGGCCGCCTACGACGACGACAACGACGGCGTGATCGACCGGATCGCGATCGACACCGACGGCGACGGCCTGCTCGAGACCGAGCTGCGCGACCTCGACGGCGACGGCCGCATCGACGCCGTCTTCGTCGACACCGACGGGGACGGCCACAAGGACGTGGCGGTGCTGGACACCGACGGTGACGGGCAGTTCGACCGCGTGATCGTCGACACCGACGGCGACGGCCGCATCGACACGGACATCCGCGATACCAACCACGACGGCAAGGCCGACTACGTGGCCCGGGACGAGGACGGTGACGGCCGCCGCGACTACGTCGTCACCGACAGTGACCACGACGGCACCTTCGACACCGTCCACTACGACGACCCGAAGAACAATCCGCTCGCGCAGGCATAGTTTCACGTAAAACTGGAAGATCCTCTTTTGCGGCCGGCCGTCGCCTTCTCGTCAGGGGCGGCGGCCGTTCGCGCGCGGGCTTGGCCTTCGAGGCGGGCCTCCGGGGCCGGCCGGGAGCCGGGTCGATCCGCTCTGGGGCTGGCTGGGTGCCGGGTTGATCCGGGCCGGTGGCCGGCGTTGTCCATATCGCGCCAAGGCGGCATCGCGGCCGGGGTCGGGCATGTCGTGGGAAAGGCCCGGCATTCGGACTTCTCGGCCGGGTGGCCCGGACGAACCCCGCCTTCGTCCGGGCCGCGTGGCGCCGATCATCCCGCCACCTCGTCGGCTTCGCGCGGCTCACCCGCACCGCGCCGCGGCCTCAGCGCGCCTCGTCCGGCGGTGACGCGTGTGCGGCGCGCTGGGTCAGCCAGCGGGTGCCGAAGTCGACGATGTCGCGCTGGGGCATCAGGCGGCCCGTGCCCGCGCCGACCGGGCCCCTGCGCTCGGCGCCGGTGATCTCGGCGAAGTCTTTGCCCAGCGCCTCGAACAGCGAGGTGTCGTCGGCCAGCTCGCGATACGTCACCCAGCTCCGCTCGCCGTCCACGAGCACGGGGGAGCCCTGGCGCAGGTAGCGCTTGGGCGCGTCGGCGCGGTACTCGGCCAGGTGCAGCGACGTGTTGTTGTCGTGGCCGACGCCGAGCAGCAGCACCCAGGCGTCGGCCTCGTAGAGCCGCGCCAGCGGGGAGTCCTCGCCCAGGCCGTCGTCGAGCCGGTGGCCAGCCGTGATCCGCTCCGCCAGCGGGCCGTGCGCCGCGAACGAGACCGTCGGGTGGGCGCTGCGCAGCACGCCGGGGAAGGCGCGGAAGCATTCGACCACCCCGCCCATGTACCGCGTCGGCGTGACCCGCGGGTCGTACGCCGGGGTCTCCTCGCGGATGATCTCCCACCAGCTCTGCGGGACCGGCGGGTTGCCCCAGTCGGCGGGCTCGGTCAGGTGCCGCGAGTGCGTCGGCATGACCAGGGTGCCGCCGGGCCCCACGGCCCGCAGCAGCGCCAGGACGACCGTGTGCGCGCCGCCGGCGACCCAGCCGAGCCGGGACAGCGAGGAGTGGACGATGACCGTCGCGCCCGCGGGCAGGCCGAGCTCGTGCAGCTGGGCGGCGATGCCGCTCGTCGTGCCCGGGCGGGTCGCGCGCGCCACCGCATCGGCTTCCATCCCTCCATCATGTCCGCCCGGACGGGGTGGACGCCGCCGGGGTCCGGTCGCGGAGATTGCGCGACGCGCGGGGGTGAGATCGATAATGTTCGGCATGACGCGGTGGACGCTGTCCGGGTTCGGCGATGAGATCGATGCGGATCCCGCCGTACAGCTGCCGGTGCTGCTCGCGCTCGGGGCCCGGCACGTCGAGGTCCGCAGCGCGTGGGGCGTCAACGTCGCCGACATGAGCGACGAGGACGTGACGCGGCTGGCCGACCTGCTGGCGCGCCACGGCGTCGGGGTCTCGGCCGTCGCGTCGCCGATCGGCAAGAGCGGGGTCTACGACGATCCGGCGACCGAGCTGGCGCGACTGGAGCGCATCATCCGGATCGCCCAGCGGCTCTCCGCACGATACGTACGGCTGTTCTCCTTCTACCGCCCCGACGGCGTCGAGGCGTCCGCGGTCCGCGACACCGTGCTGACCCGCCTCCGGGCGTTCGCCGACGTGGCCGAGCGCGAGTCGGTCGTGCTGGTGCACGAGAACGAGAAGGCGATCTACGGCGACGTGCCCGAGCGGGTGCTCGACGTCATCGAGTCCGTCGGCTCCCGCGCGCTGCGCGTGGCCTGGGACAGCGCGAACTTCGTGCAGGCCGGGGTGCGGCCCTTCGACGAGGGGTACGCGCTGCTGCGGCCCTACATCGAGTATCTGCAGGTCAAGGACGCCCGGGCCGCCGACGGGATCGAGGTGCCGGCCGGGACCGGGGACGGGCAGCTGCGTGAGACGCTCGTCGCGCTGCGGGACTGCGGGTTCGCGGGCTTCGCCTCGCTGGAGCCCCACCTCGCCGATCCGGCCTTCCCCGCCGTGCTGTCCGGCCCGCGCCGCTTCGGCGAGGCGGCCCGGGCGTTCGCCGCGCTCACCGCGCAGCTCGGGGTCGAGCTGGGCTGAGCGGCCCGGGCCCCCAGCGCGCATCGGCGCTGCGTGGCTTCGGTCCGCCATTGCGTAAGCTGACGAGTCGTGGCACTCAGCATCGGCATCGTCGGCCTGCCCAACGTGGGCAAGAGCACCCTGTTCAACGCCCTGACCAAGGGTGACGCGCTCGCCGCGAACTATCCGTTCGCGACCATCGAGCCCAACGTCGGTGTCGTCGGCCTGCCCGACGAGCGACTCGGGCGGCTGGCCGAGCTGTACGGCTCGCAGAAGCTCATCCCCGCGCCGGTCTC
Organism: Dactylosporangium sp. CA-233914; assembly: GCF_050942935.1. Taxonomy (NCBI): domain Bacteria; kingdom Bacillati; phylum Actinomycetota; class Actinomycetes; order Micromonosporales; family Micromonosporaceae; genus Dactylosporangium; species Dactylosporangium sp. CA-233914. The sequence goes on from NZ_CP192030.1 coordinate 1,332,933, forward strand.
GTTCGTCGACATCGCGGGCCTGGTGCGCGGCGCCTCGAAGGGCCAGGGCCGCGGCAACGCCTTCCTGGCCAACATCCGCGACGCGTCCGCGATCTGCCAGGTGGTGCGGGCCTTCTCCGACCCCAACGTCGTGCACGTCGACGGCAAGATCTCCCCGCGCGACGACATCGAGACGATCAACACCGAGCTGATCCTCGCCGATCTGCAGACCGTCGAGAAGGCCCTGCCCCGCCTGGAGAAGGAGGCCAAGGTCCGCAAGGAGCGCGCGGGCGTGGCCGCCGCGGCGAAGGCGGCCGGGGAGCTGCTGAATGAGGGCAACACGCTCTACGCGGCCGGCTTCGACGTCTCCGAGCTCGGCGAGCTGCACCTGCTGACCGCGAAGCCGTTCCTGTACGTTTTCAACCTCGACGAGGCGGGCCTGAGCGACGACGCCTTCCTCGACGAGCTGCGCGCCCTGGTCGCCCCGGCCGAGGCCATCTTCCTGGACGCCAAGATCGAGTCGGAACTCACCGACCTCGACGAGGACGAGGCCCTGGAACTGCTGGCGTCCATCGGCCAGCCCGAGCCCGGCCTGCACCAGCTGATCCGGGTGGGCTTCCGGACCCTCGGCCTGCAGACGTACCTCACCGCCGGCCCCAAGGAGACCCGCGCCTGGACGATCCCGGTCGGCGCGACGGCCCCCGAGGCCGCGGGCGTGATCCACTCGGACTTCCAGCGCGGCTTCATCAAGGCCGAGGTGGTGTCGTTCGAAGACCTGATGACGGCGGGCTCGATGAACGCGGCCAAGGCAGCGGGCAGGGTCCGCATCGAGGGCAAGGACTACATCATGCACGACGGCGACGTGGTGGAGTTCCGCTTCAACGTCTGAGGCTTCCCGCTCGCCCCCGCAACCCGTCCGACGCCGTCCGCCGAATGACCGCGGGCGGTGTCGCCGTCCTCGCCGCGGTTCGTCGCACGTCAGGGGGCGATGCACGGGTGCGCTCATAACAGCGAGCAGGTTCGCGTGCCCGTCGTGGCGATGGAGAGCTGGGGTTGCTCTTGGCCACGCGGACGCCGCAGAGAGGCCGGCCGCGGCCGAACGGTGTCTGGCGGGAGCGGCGGTCCGCAGGTGATGCGGCCCGAGCCTGGCTCTTATGCCGCCCCGGCGATGATGTTCTTGTACAGGTCCTCGATGCGGGCCGCCAATGTGATCTCGCCCGGGGAGAGGTCGGACTCGTCGGTGCCGGGGACCCGTAAGCGGATCTGGGTGCGGCCGTCCAGGCGGCGGACGTCCGGGCGGACGCCGACCGCGTCCGCGACCACTTTCATTCGTTCGGTCAGTGCCGCATGCTGGGAATCGTCTAGCTGGAGCGTCCGGCGGATCTCGCCGCCGTCGTGTGTCCAGCCGTGCAGTAAGGCCAGCGCATCGCTGAGATAGTCGCGGTGATCATCACTCCACCGGGCCCGCATGTCGACCTACCCTCCCACGGCATCGTTGCCGGCTTGTGGCCGATTCGAAGCCTGCCCGTCATCAACGGTGTCTGCAAGTCTGACTAGAAACCGGTGGATCTGTCCACGGCCACTTTTCCCTCGTCTGGTGAACAACAGGGCATAGCCCGCCACCGGAACTTCATTTCGATCTGGCACTCTGGTTGGCCGTGCAGACCGAACGGTTGATGCCACGGATCATCGTCGGGGCGGCGATCATCTCCGACGGGCGCGTTTTGGCTTGCGAGCGCGCCCAGCCGCCCGAAATGGCCGGAAAGTGGGAATTTCCCGGAGGCAAGGTCGATCCGGGGGAGACCGAGGAGCAGGCGCTGGTGCGCGAGTGCCAGGAGGAGCTCGGGGTCGATGTCACCGTCGGCGAGCGCGTCGGGGGCGACATATCGATGCTGGGCGGGACCGCGGTACTGCGGGTCTACGTCGCGACCCTGCGTGGCGGCGCGCAGCCGCTCCCGCTCGAGCACAGTGATCTTCGCTGGCTGGGGCTCGCGGAGCTGCACAGCGTGCCGTGGCTGCCCGCCGACGCGCCCATTGTGTACGCGCTGGAGCCGCTGCTGCCGTCCTGAGCCCGGCCGTTATCTTCGACGCCGTGGACGTTACCTACCCCGAGGTCGGGGCGACTCGTGACGGGCCGATGCCGGATGGCTACCATCGCGTGACCCGGCGTGTTCGCGTCGAGGCCGGCTTCCAGGAGGCCGCCGAGGCGCTCGCGCACTGGCGGCCGCAGGTCGGGGCGGGGCTCAAGGTGCGCACGGGGGCCGAGCGGGCGGGACTCGGGGTCGAGTTCGCGTCCGGGATCGGGATCGGGCCGGTGCGGCTCTGGGTGCCGTGCAAGATCGTGTGGCTCGTCGACGAGGCCGACCGCTACGGCTTCGGGTTCGGCACGCTGCCCGGGCACGTGGAGACCGGCGAGGAGGCGTTCCTGCTCTCCCGCGACGAGGCCGGGGACGTGTGGTTCGAGGTGCGGGCGTTCAGCCGCCCGGCGAAGTGGTGGGTGCGGCTGGGGGCGCCGGTGGCGCGGCTGGTGCAGGCGCGCGTCACGGACCGTTACGCGGCGGCGATGCGGGGCCTCTGACCGCGGCCGAGGCCCCGCATCCCAGCATCAGTGCGGGTGGTTGTACCGCAACTGCTCCGGCGGCAGCGGGAACTCCTGGTCGTCGCCGAACGGGGAGGCTGCGGCGGCCCGGTCCAGGTAGAGTTCGGCCACCGGGAGCTTGCCGTCCGCGCCGACGGCCGGCTCCTGCGGCAGCGGACCCTGCTGGTGCCAGTGCGTGCTCGTGTCGGACGTCGTGCCCGCCGCGCTCGAGGCGTGGGCCAGGGCCGGCTCGTCCAGCTGGTCACGACGGAAGATCTTGCGCCCAAGCCAGGTCACCGGGTCGTACCTCCGATCGACAACGCGTTCCTTCATGGGAATGATCGCATTATCGGTGATCTTGATGTGCTCCGGGCAGACTTCGGTGCAGCACTTGGTGATGTTGCAGTAGCCGAGGCCCTGCTCCGCCTGGGCGAGCTCCTTGCGGTCGGTGCGCGCGTCCAGCGGGTGCATGTCCAGCTCCGCGGCCCGGATGAAGAATCGGGGGCCGGAGAAGGCCCGCTTGTTCTCCTCGTGGTCGCGGACCACGTGGCACACGTTCTGGCACAGGTAGCACTCGATGCACTTGCGGAACTCCTGTGACCGCTCGACATCGACCTGCTGCATGCGGTACTCGCCCGGCTCGACGCCCTTCGGCGGCGCGAAGGCCGGCAGCTCGCGCGCCTTCTGGTAGTTGAAGTTCACGTTCGTGACGAGGTCGCGGATCACCGGGAAGGTGCGCAGCGGGGTCACGGTGACGGTCTCATTGTCGCCGAACGTGGACATGCGCGTCATGCAGCCCAGCCGCGGCTTGCCGTTGATCTCCATCGAGCAGGAGCCGCACTTGCCGGCCTTGCAGTTCCAGCGGACCGCGAGGTCGGGGGTCTGGGTCGCCTGCAGGCGGTGGATGACGTCGAGCACGACCTCGCCCTCGTTGACCTCCACCTGGAAGTCCTGCAGCGAGCCGCCCGTGTCGTCGCCGCGCCAGACGCGGAAGTGGCGCTTGGTACCCATCACAGCTCCTCGTCGGTCATGTACTTCGCGAGCTCGGAACGCTCGAACAGGCCCTGCAGTTCCGGGCGCATCACGGGTAGCGGCTTGCGCTCCAGCCGGACGTCCTCGCCGTCGAGCGAGCAGACCAGGTTGACCTGGCGCCAGTTCGGGTCCATCTTCGGGTGGTCCTCGCGGGTGTGCCCGCCGCGGGACTCGGTGCGCTCCAGCGCGGCCATCGCGGTGCACTCGGAGACGACGAGCATGTTGCGCAGGTCGAGCGCGAGGTGCCAGCCCGGGTTGTACCGCCGGCCGCCGGCCACGCCCACCTTCTTGACGCGCTCCTTGAGCTCGGTCAGGCGCACCAGCGAGTCGCGCAGCTCGCCCTCGCGGCGGATGATGCCGACCAGGGTGCCCATGATGTCCTGCAGCTCGTGGTGCAGCGAGTACGGGTTCTCGCCGCCCTCGCCGCGCTGCAGCGGGGCCAGCGCCGTCTCCACGGCGGCCTCGACCGACGCCGGCGACGGCTTGCGCCGCCCGGTCGCGGTGGCGTACGCGGCCGCGTGCTCGCCGGCCCGCTTGCCGAAGACCAGCAGGTCCGACAGCGAGTTGCCGCCCAGCCGGTTGGAGCCGTGCATGCCGCCCGACACCTCGCCGGCCGCGTACAGGCCCGCCACCGCCGCCGCGGCCGAGTCCGCGTCGACCTCCACACCGCCCATCACGTAGTGGCAGGTCGGGCCGACCTCCATGGGCTGCTTGGTGATGTCGACGTCCGCGAGCTCCTTGAACTGGTGGTACATCGACGGGAGTCGCTTGCGTACCTGCTCGGCGGGCAGGCGGCTGGCGATGTCGAGCAGCACGCCGCCGGCCTGGGTGCCGCGGCCGGCCTTGACCTCGGAGTTGATCGCGCGGGCGACCTCGTCGCGCGGCAGCAGCTCCGGCGGGCGGCGGTTGTTGTCCGGGTCGGAGTACCAGCGGTCCGCCTCCTCCTCGGTCTCCGCGTACTGCTTGCGGAAGACGTCGGGGACGTAGTCGAACATGAACCGCTTGCCGTCGGTGTTGCGCAGCACGCCGCCGTCACCGCGTACGGACTCGGTGACCAGGATGCCCTTGACGGAGGGCGGCCACACCATGCCGGTCGGGTGGAACTGCAGGAACTCCATGTTGATCAGCGTCGCGCCGCTGCGCAGCGCCAGCGCGTGCCCGTCGCCGGTGTACTCCCACGAGTTCGAGGTCACCTTGTACGACTTGCCCACGCCGCCCGTGGCCAGCACGATCGCCGCCGTCTCGAACAGCACGAACTCGCCCGACTCGCGGTAGTAGCCGAACGCGCCGGACACCGCGCCGTTCTCGATGAACAGCTCGGTGATCGTGCACTCCTGGAAGACCCGGATCCGCGCCTCGTAGTCGCCGTGCGTCGCGTAGTCCTCCTGCTGCAGCGAGACGATCTTCTGCTGCAGCGTGCGGATCAGCTCCAGGCCGGTCCGGTCGCCGACGTGCGCCAGCCGCGGGTACTCGTGCCCGCCGAAGTTGCGCTGGCTGATCTTGCCGTCCTTCGTACGGTCGAACAGCGCCCCGTACGTCTCCAGCTCCCAGATCCGCTCCGGCGCCTCCTTGGCGTGCAGCTCGGCCATCCGGAAGTTGTTCAGGAACTTGCCGCCGCGCATGGTGTCGCGGAAGTGCACCTGCCAGTTGTCGTTCGCATTGACGTTGCCCATGGCCGCGGCGGCGCCGCCCTCGGCCATGACCGTGTGCGCCTTGCCGAACAGCGACTTGGAGATGATGGCGGTCTTCTTGCCCGCGAGCCGGGCCTCGATGGCGGCCCGCAGCCCGGCGCCGCCCGCACCGATCACCACGACGTCGTAGGTGTGTCGCTCGATGTTCGTCATCGGGGGGTCCTAATTCCAGATTCGAAGGTCGTTGATCCAGCCCGCGGACACGGCCATGATGTACGCGTCGGTCAGAATGACCGTGAACAGCGACGTCATGGCGAACGTTCCGTGGCGGGTGTTGAGCTTGGAGATCAGCGTCCACAGCCGGTATCGGACCGGGTGCTTCGAGAAGTGCTTGAGCCGCCCGCCCATCACGTGCCGGCACGCGTGGCAGCTCGCCGTGTAGCCCGCCAGCGCGATCACGTTGACCACGATGATCAGCGATCCGAGCCCGATGCCGAACCCGCCGTCGTCGCCCTTGAACGCGTGGAAGGCGTCCCAGATGTTGATCAACAGGATCAGCGACGCCACGTAGAAGAAGTACCGGTGGGAGTTCATGAAGACCAGCGGGAAGCGCGTCTCGCCGCTGTACTTCTTGTGCGGCTCCTGCACCGCGCACGCCTGCGGCGACAGCCAGAGCGACCGGTACCCGCTCTTGCGGTAGTAGTAGCACGTCACCCGGAACCCGGCGACGAACGGGAACGCCGCGAGCCCGAGCGGCAGCCACCGCGGGAACTCCCCGAACGGCGTGCCGAAGTGCGACGATCCCTCTTGGCACGAGTCACTCAGACACGGCGAGTACAGCGGCGTGAGATATCCGTGTTCGGGAACGAAGTACCACTTCGCCATGAAAATCCGCACCGTCGAATAGACGATGAAGAACAGCAGAATCGCCGCGACGGACAACGGGTAAGTCCGCCACCCGTCCGTCCGCAATGTCTTGGCGCTGATCGCTGCGCGGGGCCCCGCGCCAGCAACTGACCGAGGCCGTGTCGGCGTGGTCGTCATGATGAGCACTCCCTGGACGGGCTGGTGAAGAGTTCTCTGATGTACCGATCTGTGGTCCGTGCACACGTTACGCCCGATCCCCGCAGCGAGGCGCGTTGGGAGTCTTGCGTGTGCCGACTCGGTACCGAAAGACCTAAAGGAAACCCCGCACGCGGTTGTGCAGAACTTCACTGGAACCTCACCGGTAACAGCAAGAACTTTGGTTAGCTTTACCTAAATTACCGCTGTTTGCCCGTCTCGAACCGTGCTCAGCCGATTACGGACGCCTGCGGGTTCTCGGATGCCGGGGAGCGCCGAGCACCCGAGCACCTGCGCCGAGGGCCGAGGGCGCAGCGCCGACTCCGGCCGCCGGGGCCTGCGGCGGCCGCAGCGCGCTTCGCCGCCTGTGCGGTTGCTCTGATCTCGGACGCCGCAGCGCGCTTCGCCGACTGCCTGGCGGCTTCGGTCATGCTCCGCCGACTGCCCGGCAGCCTGGGGCTCAGAGGTTATGGCGTGCCCAGCCGACTCCCCGGCGGCGGGGGTCTCGGACGCCGTAGCGCGCCGCGCTTGAGTCTGAAGGCCGTGCCGCCCCCACATCGGCGGGCCTCCCCGGTCGTGCAAGGCCCCCTGTCGAGGGGGCAGCCTGCTCCCCGGCAGCCCCCCGAACCAGATCCTCAGAGAAGGGTCAGCCCGAAGCACCCCCGGTGTAGTTCCACGAAGCCAACCGCAGCGCCGGCGCCACGAACCCCGCCTCCGACCAGGCCCCCGGCATCTCGACCGCATGCGTCCCGACCCCGAGCACCGCCCCCGGCCCGAGCGCCTGCGCATAGGACTGCGTGAACCGGAAGTTCCGCACGGGAGTGGTGATCACACCGTCCTCGATCAGCCAGACCCCGTTGCGGGTCAGCCCGGTGACGACGAGCGTGCGTGGGTCCAGCACCCGCGTGTAGTGGTTGTCGGTGACCAGCAGCCCCCGCTCGACCCCCGCGACGAGCGCCGCCACCGCCGAGTCCGTCGCCGGCCCCTCGACCTCCGCCGGTGCCGCCCCCTCGGCCGGCAGCAGCCGCAGGCTGGAGGGCACCGCCCCGAAGCTGGCCCCGCCCGGAATCGCGTGCCCGGTCGACTCGGCCCCGTCCCCGGCCCGCGCCGCCGTCCGCCGGTCGTGCACCACCGCGGCCGACCGCCCCCGGTCCACGAGCACCACCCGCTTGCGCGGTGTGCCCTCGGCGTCGAACGGGATGGCCGTCGCGTCCGGCTGCGCCGCGTCCTCGACCAGCGTCACCGCCGGGTCGAACTGCTCCTCGCCCACCTGCAGGAACGACTGCCGGTCGAGCACCATTTTGGCGTTGAACCCGTAGATCGCGAGCATCTGCAGCACGTCGGCGACCGCCGCCGGCTCCAGTACCACCTCATATTTCCCCGGGGGCAGCTCCACCGGGTCCGCACCGGCCCGCGCCTTCGTCGCCGCCCGCGCGCCGAGCACCGCCCCGTCAATGTCGCCGATGCGCACCGCCGCCAGCCGTGCCAGCCCGTCCGACGTCCCCGTGCGCGCGATGCCGTCCATCGCCGCGCTCGTGCGGGCCGCGGCCAGGTTCTGCCCGGCCGAGTTCGCGTAGACCACCCGGGAGGCGGACGTGCGGCAGTATCCGGCCACGTCCAGCCCCTCGGCCTGCCCCACGAAGGCCCGCACCCGCGCCGCCCGGTCTTCCGGCGACGCCGAGGCCGTCTCGTCGTCGACGTTGCCGGCGAACGCGAGCGGCGCCGGGGGCGCGAGCCCGGGCCACGTCGGGTCGGCCGGCGCCAGCCGCATCGACTCCACCGCGCGCCGCACGAGGTCGTCGAGCCCGCCCAGCACCGTCGTCGAGGTCGTCGCCGTGCGCCCGTCGGCGTGCAGCCGCAGCCGGACCGAGGTGATCTCGTCGGCCACGTTCTGATGAATGTACGAGCTGGCGAACCGGGTCAGCGACAGCGCGTGCCGCTCGACCGTCACCTCGGCCTCGATCCCGCGCCCGACCAGCTCCAGCACCCGCTGCGCCAGGTCGGTCTCCGTCGCCGTCACACTCATCCCCGCACCCCCACGCGCACGTTCTGGAACCGGGCGGCCGCGGCCGGGTGCCCGGTGTGCCCGATCTGGCCGGGCTGGCCCTTGCCGCAGTTCGGCGTGCCCCACGACACGATCTGCGAGCCGAGCATGTCCATCGACCCCCAGAACCGGGGCCCGATGCCGGTATAGGTCGGGTTGCGCAGCATCCGCCCGAGCTTGCCGTCCTTGATCTCCCAGCCGATCTCGCACCCGAACTGGAAGTTGAGCCGCTTGTCGTCGATCGACCAGGACCGGTTGATGTCCATCAGGACCCCGTCCTCGGTCGCCGCGATCATCTCCTCCAGCGTGTGCGGCCCCGGCAGCAGCCCGACGTTGGTCATCCGGACCATCGGCAGCCGCGCCCACCCATCGGCCCGCACGCTGCCCGCGTAGTCCAGCCCCGCGACCGCCGCCGAGTCCCGCCCCGCCAGCGTGCCGACCCAGATCCCGTCCCGCACCGCGTATCGCTGCCGCGCCGGGGTTCCCTCGTCGTCATAGCCGAACGAGCCCAGCGCGCCCGGGATCGTCGGGTCGATGGTGATGTTCATGAGATCCGAGCCGTATCGCAGCTGATTGATCTTCGCCAGATCCAGCCACGACGTCCCCGCGAACGCCGCCTCCCAGCCGAGAATCCGGTCCAGCTCGATCGCGTGCCCGACCGACTCGTGGATCTGCAACGCCATCTGCTCGCTGCCCAGGATCAGCGTCGTCTCACCCTCCGGGCACCGCGGCGCGGAGAGCAGGGCCCGCGCCTCCTCGGCGACCCGGGCCGCGTGCGCCGGGATGTCCAGCTCGTCGACGAGCTCCCAGCCGCGCGTGCCGTACTGCCCGCGATACGACGGATAGGAGCGCCGCTGCGTCTCGCCGTCGCCGATGACCGTGGCCGAGATCCCGGCCCCGGACTCGCGGATGTGCTGGTCGATCCGGTGCCCCTGCGAGGAGACGAACCACTTCCGCGTGTCCCAGATCTGATACAGCCCCTCGGCGATGTCCGCGCCCGCCTTGTGCGCCTCGGCCGTCGCCCCGGTCAGCAGGTCGCCCTTCACCGACAGCGCCACCCCGAGCGGGTCCACCTCGCATGCGCTCGCCCACAAGTCCACCCGCGCCTCGACGTCGACCAGGTCCACAGCGGGCCCCGGCACGGTCGCGGACGCCCGCGCGATCGCCGTCGCCCGCTCACCGGCCCGCCGCGCGGCCTCGGAGCCCAGGTCCGGGACGGCGAAGAAGCCCCAACTGGAGCCCACCAGGGCCCGCACGCCGACACCTGCATCCTCGTCCTGACTGAGGTCCTCGATCTCACCGTTGCGCGCCGTCATCGACTCGGACCGGCGATGCATCACGCGGGCGTCGGCATATCGCGCACCGGCCGCCAGCGCCGCCTCAACCGCCGCGGTAGCTACGTCGAAGTGGGTCATGATTGGACAGTACCGAGGGGGTACGACAGTTTGGGCGGACACGACCCTACGTCGATGTCCGCCCTACCCGATCAGCTCGTTGATCTGCCCCGCGAGCGCGATGTCCTTCCCCGTCACCCCACCCGCCGAGTGCGTCGAGAGCCGGAAGGTCACGGTCCGCCACCGGATGTCGATGTCGGGGTGGTGATCGGCCCGCTCGGCCACGTGCGCAACCTCCGCGACCAGCCGAATCCCGTCCAGGAACGAGGGCGCGGTAACCGACCGCTCGATGCCGTCCGCGCCGCCGGACCACCCCGCAAGCCCTTCGAGCGCGGCGGAGACTTCGTCGTTGCCGAGTACGTCAGCCATGCCTCGACGCTACTCTCCGGCGCAGCAGCAGTACCCCCAACAAGCCCACGACCCCGGCACCGACCACCACCCCCCACAACCCCGCCGGATGAGCCCGCCCCCGCCACGGCGACGACCGATGCGGACGGGCTGGAACGTCGGCGGTGAGAGCCCTGACGAGGTCGATGGCGCCGTAGCCGTATACCGGATCGCGTCCGGGCTCACCCTTGTCCTGTGCGGTCTCGGCCAGCCGCCGCACCACCTCGGGCCCTTGAGCTGGGGATACTTCGAGCGGATCAGAGCCTCGGCACCGGCGACGATGGCGTTGGAGTCGCTGGTTTCAGTACCGGTGCGCACGCCGCCGGGGGGCGACCACGGTTATTTCGCGGCCGGCGACGGAGACGGCCGCGCGGTCGCCGTTCGGGTCGAGGGCGCCGACGGCGACGACACAGGCATGTTGGCGGGGAAGACGACTCCGCCGGCCTGGGGTTTGTTGCCAGCTGCGCCGACGACCACCGCGTCGGCGTCGAGGGGGTGCTGGATAGCCGTCCGCACGAGCTTGGAGTCGCTGGTCTTGAGCCAGATAGAGATGACGTTGGCACCCCTGCTGACGGCGAAGTCGATGCCAGCGGCGAGGTCTTTCGGGTAGACGCCGAAGTCGAGATACTCCGCCACCTGGACCGGCAGGATCTTGGCTTTCGGCGCGATGCCGCGGTTGGCGCTCTTGCCGCGCCCGGCGATGAGCCCGGCCACGGCGGTGCCGTGGCCGTTGGTGTCCTTGCGGCCGCCGCCGAGATCCTTGCCAGGTACGACGGCGCCGGCGAGTTCCGGTGCGGACGCGTCCACGCCGGAGTCCTCGACGGCGACCAGGGCGCCCTCGCCCTGGCTGATCTGGTACGCCTCCGCGACGTGGAGGAAGCCGCGATGCCATTGCCTGTCGCGAACCTCGTCCGCGAAGGCCGGCATAGGAAAGGCCACTGCGAGGACGATGACAGTGAGGATGGCGGCGCTGCGGCGGAGGGTCACGGGCGGCGCCGACGGCTGCGAATGATGGCCTGCAGCACCGCGATGAACACCACCACGACCACCGCGGCGCCGATCGCCGCGAACACCGCCGCGCCCTTGCCGCCACTGCCTGTCGGGGCGCTTTGACTCGGCTGCGGCGGCGCGGGGCTGCTCGTGGCGGGTGCGACCTCGGCGGTGAGCGCCTTGACGAGGTCGATGACGCCGTAGCCGTACACCGGATCACGTCCGGGTTCACCCTTGTCCTGCGCGGTCTCGGTCAACCGGCGCACAACGTCGGGGCCCTTGAGCTGGGGATACCTCGCGCGAATGAGGGCGATGGCGCCGACGACGAGTGCATTGGAGTCGCTGGTGCCCGTGGCGGTGCGCGTTCTCCCGCCGATGTCGAGGGAGACGATGTCGACGCCGGGCGCGACCACGATGAGCTCGGGCCCGGCGACCGAGACCGCTGCCCGTTCGCCGTTGCGGTCGACAGCGCCGACCGCGACGACGCCGGATACGTTGGCGGGGAAGTCGACGCTGCCGCGTTCCGGCTTGTTGCCGGCCGCGGCGACCACGACGACGTCGGCGGCGATGGCGTTGGCGATCGCGGTCCGAACTACGTCGGTGTCGCTGGTGCCGAGTGAGAGACAGATGACCTTGGCACCCTTGCCTGCGGCGTAGTCGATTGCGGCGGCGACGTCGCGGGGGTCGCCGCCGAAGTCGATATCGCGGGAGAGCTGGATCGGCAGGATGGCCGCTTTCGGGGCCATGCCCAGCACGCCGTTGTTACCACCTCGGCCGCGTCCGGCGATGAGCGCGGCCATGGCGGTGCCGTGACCCGATGGGTCTTTCCGACCGTCACCCGTGTTGCCGCCGAAGTCCTTGCCCGGCACCACGGCTCCGGCCAACTCCGGCACGGTCGCGTCGACGCCGGAGTCCGCGACGGCGACGAGAACACCCTCGCCCTGGCTAAGCCGCTGCGCCTCGGCGACATGGAGGAAACCGAGATACCACTGCTGATCGCGGACCGCGTCAGCGAGCGCCGGAGCCGGGAAGACCGAGACTGCGAGCGCCGCCGCAACCAACGGCGGCACGAGACGTCGAAGGATCAACGGTCGATCCCGATCACGCCGGGCGGCACGTCGCCAGTGGGCACGACCGGTGGCGCCTCAAGCACAGGCGCCACACCCTGCGCCACTTGCCATACCTCATCCTCCGGCCGTTTGCGCCCGGATCGGCGTTTGGTGTAAGCCTCATAACTGCGATCCCGCCACCCACCGCCCGGCAGACGTTCGCCGCCCTCCCCGCCCGGCTCGGCGGCCGGGCGGCCCATGGGCGGCCGGCCGGCACTCTGCGCGGCGCGGCCGCCGATGACGCCGGGCTCGCCGAGGGCTGCGCGGGCCGGGCGGCTGGCAATGGGCTGGGCGGTCGGCCGCTCGATGAGGCCGCTGGTTGGCATCAGCTTGCCTGGCGTTTGTGGCAACCAGCCCGTCTTCGGCGGTGGTCCCGGCAGCGGTACGGGCGGCGGCAGCGCGATTGGCGGCCCGATGAGTGGTGCGACCGGCGGGGGCGGGGGAGGCTTCAGCACCGGCGGGCTCACCGGTGTCGGAGTTCCGGTCAGGAACGGACCTAGGTCGAACGGAACCGGCGGGGTCGCCGGCCCCGGGCTGGCGCTAACCAGGTCCGGGTTCGGCGGGGGCGGTTCGAAGACGGGCGCGGGCAGGTGTTGGCCAGCGCCGCCGGACGAGCCGCTTCCACCGCCGTGCGGGTTCGATGGCACGGACGGGGCCGCCGCCTCGTCGTACCGCTTCAACTGCGGCATGTAGACGGGCTGCTCGGTGGCGGCGGAGACCCTCGCGTCGGTGTCGTCCATGATTGCGCGGGCCTGCTTGTCGAGCTCCTCACGATGCTGGCGCATCACCACTTCCGTGGCGAGGCCGGGCACGCCCACGTTCGGCGCCCAATCGTCGGGCAGGATGCTCACCAGCGAGGCCGCAGGAGTCTTCGCGAGGTACGCCCGCCACGCCGCCTTCGGATCATCATAGGCGTCGTGCAGCGGCTTGATCCGCTGCTGCGCGCTGATCAATGCGCCCGTCACCTTGGTGTACGACGTCTTGGCCTGGCTGGCCGCCTCCTGCGCCGTCGTCATGACCGACATGGTCTGATCGATCTGGTTGAGGAACGCCTGTGCCGCAGGACTGCCCTCCGGCGTCCACGCGTCGGCCAGGTCTTGGCGGAGCTTTTTGAGGTTTCCGATTTGGGTGCGGAGCATCGAGTGCTTCGCCTCCCAGGCCCGCGCGGCCTCAGCGTGGCTGGCCGCGCTCTCGTGCGCCACCATCTCCCAGATTTCGCGGACGGTGTAATGCAGATAGGCGCTCACGCGGCTCCCCCGCGCAGGCCACCCCGCTCGTGGAGCAGGTCGAGGCGATCCTGGGTCTCGGCGCGCTGGTCGGCGGCCGCGGCCGCCTGTTCGGACTTGGTTAGCTGCGTCGACACGCCACCCTCCACCGCGTGCAGGAAGTCGACGGAGCTGACGTCCGCGTCGTGGTACGTCGTGACGATATCCTTCGCCGTCTTGGCGAGCGTGTCCGTGTTGTGCGACAGTGCGCGCAGGAACGTGATGGCCTGATCCATTACCAGCCAGTACCTCTTTGCCGCGTCCTGGACCACTGGGCTCGCGCTGTGGATGCCGAACGCCCCGAACGTCTGCAACTGTTGCCTGACGAACTCCGTCGTCGGTGCGATGTCCTTGTCTACGTAGGTCTGGAGCTTGGCGCTGAAGTCTCGCATGCCGTTGGCATCGATTTCGATGCGCCTGCCGTCCGCCACGGTGCCTCCCCCGTCCGTGTGGTGACACGCTCAAGGTAGTCCAGCCGTGCAGGAGTAGAAAGGACGATATGTCGATACGTGCGGTAACGCGCGAACTGCTGGTGCGCTGCGTTGACACCTGGGCGCCCGGGAATCTGCATGCCCCGCACGGGGCCGCATTTCTCTGTGCGTCGGCCCGGGGGCTCGACCATGACGCGGCCGAGGCGGCCATGCGGGCGTTCGCCGAGTTCGGGGATCGGTTGCGCGGGCGCTTGACGCTGCTGTTCGTCGCGCCTGGAGTCGAGCCGTTGCGGGCGCGGGCAGAGCAGATCCGGCGTGAATTCAGTACGCCCGCGGAAATGGCGGTTCACGTCGTGCCCGGTGGCAATGTCGGGGTCGTTTTGAAAGCGGCCGGGGCGGCGAGTGGACCGCTGCTCGCGTTCGTCGACGAAACCGTTGAGAAAAGCTTCAAAGCGTCAGTCGTACTCCTCACCGCCCCCGCCGGCGCCTGGCCGCGACAGCGCGACGAGCTGCACGGGGCGGGGCTGGACCTGACGGCGGGAGTCGAGCTCGTCGACGGCGGCGAGGAGCTGCTCGTCGGGTTCGGCACGCGGTCGGCCAAGAGCCTGGAGGCGTTCAAGAGCGAGCTGTGGGCGCTCGACGAGTACGCCGGAGTGCGTTACCGCGACCCGCGGGACCCCGAGGGCCATCTCATGGACATCTCGCTGGAGCCCAACCCGGGCGCGCTGCGGCGCGAGATCCTGCAGCGGCTCGGCGAGGCCCGCGAGCTGACCGTCACCGAGTTGAAGCAGTTCGCGCTCACCGACACCGTGTATCGCGCCGCGGACGCGCAGAAGGTCATCACCACGCTGCTGCACTCGGGCGCGGTGCGGCGTACTCCCGAGGGCGGGCGCCTCGGGGGCGACGTGGTGATCAGCCTGGCGTCATCCTGACGCGGCCGGCAGCGATCGGCGGATGAAGTCGAGCTCGATGCGCAGCAGCTTCTCGGCCAGCCCGCCCGCGGCCATGTGCGTGGCGCCGGTCAGCGGAATCATCGAGTGCGGCCGGCCCGCGGCGAGCAGGGCCGCCGACAGCCGCAGGGTGTGCGCGGCGACCACGTTGTCGTCGACCAGGCCGTGTACGAGCAGCATCGGGCGGGCGTCATCCGGGCGCACCGGCGGCTCGGCGGCGAGCTCGATGAGCGAGTTGTGCGCGTACACATCGGAGGCGTCGGCGGGCAGCCCGAGATACCGCTCGGTGTAAGCGGTGTCGTAGAGGCTCCAGTCCGTGACCGGCGCGCCCACGACCGCGCAGTGGTAGACGTCCGGGCGGCGCAGCACCGCGAGTGCCGACAGCCAGCCGCCGAACGACCAGCCGCGGATCGCCACGCGGCCCAGGTCGAGGTCGGGGTGCTTGCCGGCCAGGGCCTCCAGCGCGTCGGACTGGTCGGCCAGGATCACGTCGGAGAAGCGGCGATGGATGGCCTTGTCGAAGCTCGGCGCGACTCCGGGCGTGCCACGGTTGTCGATGGAGACGACGGCGAAGCCCTGGTCGGCCCACCACTGCTTCTCCTGCCAGCGCGTCCGCGAGGCGACGACCTCCTGGTGGCCGGGGCCGCCGTAGATCGCCACCAGCACCGGCAGCCGTCGCCCGGCCACGTGGCTGCGCGGATAGAGCACGCCGGCCGGGACGCGCCGGTCGGTGACCCGCTCAAGAGCGGGTCGCGGCGCATAGGGCGGTTGCGCCGCGAGCGACGGGATCGCTCCGACCGTCTCGCCGTTGTGCATGATCCGGTACTCCCAGCCGCCTCGCTCCAGCGTCTGCGATCCGATGACGATCGTCCGCCCGGCGGCCTGCGCCTGGTGCCAGCCCGGCTCCGTGGTCAGCCGCGTCGCCCGCGGGCTCGACTGGGTCACCGGAACGTGGTACACGTGCTGCTCGCTCGGCTCTCCCTCGCTCGCCTCCACGATCAGGTCGCCCTCGAGGCGGCCGGCCACGCGGCGGACGTACAGATTCGGCGGGGTGATCAGGCTGCCGTCCGCGAAGAGGCAGCGGGCGTCGTATCCGTCGTGCGCCAACTCGCCCCCCACGAGCACCCGCCCGTCGGCCAGGTGCGCCGGGGTGCCCGGCACCGGCTCGACCCAGCGCGGGTCGGCGAGCTCGGCGTGCACCTGCGTCTCGCCGGTGCGTGGGTCGATGGCGATCACCAGCCCGTGCTGCTGCAGCCGGCGCAGGACCGCCAGCAGCGGGCCGCCCTGCTCGGACCAGGTCGCAGTGACGAGATACGGATACGTCTCCCGGTCCCAGTGCACGTCGACCCAGCCGCCGTCGAGGTCGAGCACGTGCAGGGTGACCTTGGCGTTGGTGGCGCCGGCATGCGGATACGCGACCGTGGTCGGCGGCTGCTCGGGCAGCGACGGGTCGTGCAGGTGCCAGCGCGGCACCCGCGACTCGTCCACCCGGGCCGTGAGGATGCTGCGGCCGTCGGGCGACCACCAGTATCCCCGGAAGCGGTGGAACTCCTCGGCCCCGATGAACTCGGCCAGGCCCCAGGTCACGCCGTCCTCGCCGGCCAGGACGCTGTCGGTGCCGTCGGCGTCGATGACCCGCAGGGCGCCGCCGGTGACATACGCGATCCGGCGGCCGGTCGGGTCCAGGCGCGGGTCGACGACCGGGCCCGCCGTGTCGAGCTCGGTGACGTCGCCGGTGAGCAGGTCGGCCCGGAACAGCCGGCCGCCGAGCGGGAAGACTGCCAGCACACCGGCCCCGTCCAGCGCGAACGAGCCGATGCCGCCCGCGGACAGCCGCAGCCGCTCGCGTAATGCCCGCTCGGCCGGCGGCATGTCGGGCTGGTCGCGCAGGAGGGTCGCCGGGTCGGCCAGGCAGCGCTCGGTGCGCGCGGCGACGTCGAAGACCCACAGCGCGTCACTGGGGTCCTCGGGCCCCGAGGAGCGCAGGAAGATCACTCGAGCCCCGTCCTGGCTCACCGTGACGGCGCGGGGCGCGCCGTAGGAGAAACGACGGGTTCGTGCGGCCAACTCCGGATAGTCCACCCCGGAATGTTGACTCCTGACCGCCGGATTGTCATGTGATTGGGCCGGAGCGTCACTCCGGGTAGGCGGGTGCTCACGCTTGCCGTGGCGGTTGGGGGAACTGTCGGTGGTACGCCGTAGAGTTGCCCCCGTGAGTGCTCGGAGCATCCTGTTCGTCCATGCACACCCCGACGACGAGTCGATGGGGACCGGTGCCACCATGGCCCGCTACGCGGCCGACGGCGCGCACGTCACCCTCGTCACCTGCACGCTCGGTGAGGAAGGCGAGATCCACGTGCCCGCGCTGGCCGGGATCGCCGCCGCCGAGGGCGACCAGCTCGGCGGCTATCGCATCGCCGAACTCGACGCGGCCTGCCGCCACCTTGGCGTGAGCGACCACCGCTTTCTCGGTGGCGCCGGACGCTACCGGGACTCCGGCATGATGGACACGCCCGCCAACAAGCACCCGCACGCGTTCTGGGGCGCTGACCTCGACGTCGCCGCCGGTCAGCTGCTCGAGGTGATCCGCGAGACCCGCCCGCAGGTCGCCGTCACCTACGACGCCAACGGCTTCTACGGCCACCCCGACCACATCCAGGCCCACCGGGTCCTGATGCGCGCGGTCGAGCTCGCCGAGTCCGAGGGCATCGCCCCGGCGAAGGTCTACTGGACCGCCGTCCCGCGCAGTGTCCTCGAGGCCGGCATGCGCGAGTTCCGCGGCTCCTCCGACAACCCGTTCGCCGAGATCGAGCACCCGGAAGACCTGCCCTTCGGCACCGCCGACGCCGACATCGCCGCCCGCGTCGACGCTCACGAGTTCGCCGAGGAGAAGACCGCGGCGCTGCGGGCCCACGCCACGCAGATCCCGCAGAACTCCTGGCTCTTCTCCATCGCCGGCAACTTCGGCGCCGAGTTCATGGGCGTCGAGTATTACCAGCTCGCCCGCGGCGCGAAGGGCCCCGGCGTGGGCCCGCACGGCTGGGAGGAGGACCTCTTCGCCGGCCTCGACGTCGACGCCCCGCGCCCACCCGAGCCCCGCAAGGTCCCGCCCGCGGTCCTGGAGGCGACCGCCCTGGGCGCTGCGGCCCTCGACGACCCGGCCCTGGACGGCTCCGCACTCGACACCGCGTCGCTGGCCCCCTCGTCCCTGGATGCGGAGCCCTCATGAGCACCAAGCGCAAGGGCGGCCCACGCCCCGGCCCAGGCCGCGCCTCGGGCTCCGGCCCCGCTCCCCGCCCAGCCCCGCCGGCCGCCTCGCCGCCGGCCCCTTCATCGCTGGCCCCTTCGCCGTCGGCTGGGTCGCCACCACCCGCGGGCAACGCGCCATCACCCGGCGCGTCCCCTCCCGGCGCGCCTTCGACCGGCGCCGGCTTGCCGGGCCTTCCTGGCCATGCCGAGTTCGACGCATCCGGCCGCGCGGAGTCTTCGGCCCCGACCTCACCGTCCTTGCCGTCCGGCTCCGCGACTTCGCAACCCGACTCGGCGTCTTCGCGGCCCGGCGCCGCGTCCTCGCCGACCGGCTTTGCGTCTCCGTCGGTCGGCTCCGCATCTTCGTCGGTCGGCCCGGCGGGGGCGTCCGACTCGGCCGAGCATTCTCCGGCCGCCCCGCCGACCCCCGACGTCCTGTGGCCAGAGGGCGAGACGTCCGCCACGCAGCCGCCACGAGCCCGGTTCAAGCTCTCACCCGAGCAGGAAAAATCCCTCGACGTCTGGATCACGATCCTCGGCCTGTTCGTCGCAACGCTCCTCGGCGCGGCCTTGGCCCTGATCGAGGCGCTCTACTCTCCGCTGCGGGTGGGCGGCGTCCGTGTCCCGGTCTCCCTGGTCATGGCCCTGGTGACCAACCCGCTCCTGGCCTGGTTCGCCTACACGACCACCCGCAGCCGCCTGGCCCCGCTCCTCCCGGCCGCGGTTTGGTGCGTCATCTGGATCATGGCTGCGGACAAGACCTCCGAGGGCGACCTGATCATCTCCCAGGACAACTGGGTCGGCCTGCTGACGCTGATCGCCGGCTCGGTGGCGTTCGCGATCGGCATCTACAAGTCGACCCTGCGCGCCGGCATAGCCCCAACCCGCGCCGCCGACAAATCCACGTCCGCCTCGACCCCGGCCGGCTCCTAGCCGGGCTGGGCGCGCACGTCACGGCGTCGGCTCGCGTCGGTTCTGGCTCGCGGTGGGTGGCCGGCGGGGTGCTGGCATTCGGCGCGGGGCTGGTGGTCGATTTCCGGCGGAGTGGAGGCGGATTCGCGGGGGATTTGAGGGCGGCAATGTGGGGGGTTCAGCGAACTCTGAGGCGGTGGGTCTTGCGCGCACGCAGTGTAGACGGGTAAACACGTTCCCGCGTCGGGGGTGATTACCGTTCGGCGGTCGGGGAACTAGCGTGCTGGAGGCTGGCTATGAAAGAGCGGTGGATGCCTGTCGGGCTCGTCGCGGGGGGCCTCTTTCTCGTCAACGTCGTTGCGCGGCTCGTGGTGCGGTTCGGGGCCGGGGACAACGACGACAAGCAGGTCACCATCGGGCTCTGGGCGCTGTTCGCGGTCGGGGCGGTGATGATTCCCGTCGCGTTCTGGTACGGGCGGAAGCATCCCATGATTCGCGTCGTCGGCGAACTGGGGCTCGCGGTCGTGGTCGCGTGCCTGCTGGCCGTGCTCATCGGGCCGTTCGTGTCCGGGGTCGGGCCGTTCAGCAACGGGGCCGGGCTGGTTTTCCGGCAGTTCTTCTACTTCGTGGGGCTCTCCGCGATCGGCGCCGTGATCGGGCTGCTCCTGCTGATGACCACCGGACTGGATTATCGCTCGCAATCGTGGAAGCGATACGTCGAGCGCACCGGGACCAAGCCGCGTAAGGTCGTGCGCCGCTAGCGCGACGGTCCGGTCGCCGGCCGGGCTGTGTCAGGTGTGTGGAACCGCGCCCGCACGGTGGCGGGGCCCTAGGTGGTCAGCAGGCGGCGACACGAGTAGACGTGGTGCACGGTGAAGCCCAGGCGGGCGTACAGCGTCGTTGCCGCCGTGTTGCGCTGCTCCACCTGCAGGTATGCGTCCCTCGCGCCCAGCTCGAGCGACCAGGCGGCCAGGGCGGCGATCAGGCGCTGGGCCAGGCCGCGGCGGCGGAAGTGCTCGTTCACGCCGATCAGGGTCAGGCCCAGCCAGCGAGACTCCGGGTCGGCCACGCAGCCGCGGGCGGTGGCCTGCAGAGTGCCCTCTTCGTCGTACCACGCGGCGAACCGAACGTGGGGAACGTCCGTGAGCACGTGGCGGGCCGAGCTGGGCAGCGGGCCCTTGCGGCCGGACATCGCCGTGAGCCAGGCATCGGACGGCTCGTTCGCCAGCTCGATCCGGCCGGGCGGCGGCTCGGGGAGCTCGGTGGCGAGGGGCTCTATCGGGGCGGTCATCACCTGGGCGAGCGGCATCGCCGTCCAGCCGCGGCGGTCCAGCTCGTCGTCCAGCCGCTGGAACAGGGGGATCGGTACGGACATCGCGGGGACGAGGGCTCGCTCGTGGTACCAGTGCTGGACGAAGTCGATCGCGTCAGGCAGGTCGAGGTCGGGGGAGCCGATCGCCAGCGCGGAGTTGGCGCGCTGCGTCCAGCCGTCCGTGGCGCGCAGCAGCCAGTCGCCGAGGTGTGCCTGCTCCTTGGCGGGCCAGCCCAGGGCAGCGGCGGCCTCGAGTGATTCTGTGGGGGTGAGGCGGCGGCGCGGGGGTACTGTTTTGGCGAGGGCGATCTCAGCAACTGGAACGCGGACCGCGCCCGTGCGTGCACGGATTGTGAGATGCGTCTCGGTCGCTTCGAGCAAATGGCCCAGAATGTCAGAAAACACCGGTCGTTCGTCCCGCATCCCGACGAATCGGCGCACGACGACGCGCTGTCCCACATGTTGTGGCCCGAGCACGATCGACCTCCCGTGAACCTGGATACTAGGCTCGTACCGCCGCGGTAGGGATGCGGCGGGGTTTGCCAGCCCCAGGCTGGCAGCCTCTGGCGCGAAAGAGGGCGACCCGTGACATACATCATCGCCGAACCTTGCGTGGACCTGCTCGACAAGGCCTGCATCGAGGAGTGCCCTGTCGACTGCATCTACGAGGGCAACCGCATGCTCTACATCCACCCGGATGAGTGCGTGGACTGCGGCGCCTGCGAGCCGGTGTGCCCGGTCGAGGCGATCTTCTACGAGGACGACGTTCCGGAGAAGTGGAAGGACTTCGTCGGCGCCAACTACACGTTCTTCGACGAGCTGGGCTCGCCCGGCGGTGCGTCGAAGGTCGGCAAGGTCGAGAAGGACGCGCCGTTCGTCGCCGGCCTCCCGCCGCAGGAGCGCGAACACTGACCGGCACCGTCTCCGCCGCGGGGGCCCGCCGCGCGCTCGCGGCGGGGCTGCCGGACTTTCCGTGGGACCGTCTGGAGCCGGCCAAGGCCGCGGCGGCCCGCCACCCGGACGGGCTGGTCGACCTATCGATCGGCACGCCCGTCGACCCCGTGCCCGCGATCATCCGCGCCGCGCTGGCCGACGCGTCCGACGCACCCGGATATCCGCTGACCGCCGGCACTCCGCGCCTGCGCGAGGCGATCCGGGCCTGGGTGACGCGGTGGTGCGGCCCCGGCTCCGACGCGTTCGGGGTGCTGCCCACGATCGGCTCCAAGGAGCTGGTCGCCTGGCTGCCGACGCTCCTCGGCCTCGGGCCGGGTGACACTGTGGTGATTCCGCAGGTGTGCTACCCGACGTACGAGGTCGGCGTCCAGCTCGCCGGGGCCCGCGTGGTGCGCGCCGACGCGCTCACGGCACTCGGGCCCGAGCGTGTCGCCATGGTGTGGGTCAACTCGCCGTCCAACCCGACGGGGCGGGTCCTGCCCGAGGCGCACCTGCGCAAGGTCGTCGAGTGGGCGCGCGAGCGCGGCGCGATCGTGGTCAGCGACGAGTGCTACCTGCCACTGCCGTGGGAGGCGGCGCCGGTGTCGATCCTGTCGGTGTGCGACGGGGTGTTCGACAACGTGCTGGCCGTACACTCGCTGTCCAAGCGCTCCAACCTGGCCGGCTATCGCGCGGGCTTCGTCGCCGGCGACGCCGCCCTCGTCGACGAGGTGCTCGCGGCCCGCAAGCACGCCGGCATGATCGTTCCGGCGCCCGTGCAGGCCGCCATGGTCGCGGCGCTCGGTGACGAGGCGCACGTGGACGAGCAGCGTTCCCGCTATCAGCGCCGTCGCACGGTCCTGCGCGAGGCCTTCGAACGCGCCGGTTTCACGGTCGAGCACTCCGAGGCCGGCCTGTACCTCTGGCTCACCCGCGGCGATGACAGCTGGGCGACCGTCGACTGGTTGGCCGAGCGCGGGATCCTCGCCGCGCCGGGCGCGTTCTACGGTCCGAAGGGCGAGCGGCACGTCCGAGTGGCGCTGACGGCCACCGACGAGCGCGTGGCCGCGGCGGTCGCCCGCCTCTGACGGGCGCGGCCGCGGCGCCGCATGCCGCGACACGGACGGGCGGCCGCATGCCGCCACACGGACGGGTGGCGCCGCACGGGCCTGCGGCACCCGAGCCGCCGTGCCCTGATTGCGGCGCCGCCAGCCACGGCGCGCTGCGAACGGCACCACCTGCCGCCGGCTCGCCATCCGGCGGATTTGGCCAGATCAGAGCAAATATCCGATATTTCGGGTTCGTACTTCTCGCTGGAGCGTGGCGCGGAAGTGGAGCGGGCCTCGGCGGCGAGGATCGGGTGTGCTTTGTGCCTTTATATCCGGATCCGAGGCAGGCGTGGAGGGTGTGGTGAGCGCTCTTCGGTGCGAAAGGGCTCGGTGGCGGCGAGGGCCCTGGCGCGCTTCGTGCCCTCGATACCGAGGGCTCTGTTCATGCGCGGGGCGCGGTGACCACTTTGGCATGAAATGAGGGTCAGATTCTGGGGGTCTGTCGCGTACAAGGGGTGTGATGAGCACTCTTGGCGTGCGATGCCTCGGCGGCGAGGGGGCGGTGGGGTTCGGTGTGCTTTGTGCCTTGCTGCGAGGTCTGAGGCAAGGGCGTGGCGAAGAACGGGCCCCGGCCTCAGTGGCCGGGGCCCGTTGCGCTTTGTGTCCAGGAGCCTGGGCGACGGCTCAGTTCGCGTGCAGGGCGGCGTTGAGTTCGATGCCTCGGCCCTGGCGTTCGCGGGCCTCCAGGCGGCCGGTCACCGAGTTGCGGATGAAGAGCAGGTTGCTCAGGCCCGACAGCTCGCGCGCCTTGACGACCCGGCCGTCCGGGAGGGTCAGCTTCGAGCCCGCCGTGATGTAGCAGCCGGCCTCGACCACGCAGTCGTCGCCGAGCGAGATGCCGATGCCCGCGTTCGCGCCCAGCAGGCAGCGCTCGCCGAGGCGGATGGTCTCCTTGCCGCCGCCCGAGAGCGTGCCCATGATCGAGGCGCCGCCGCCCACGTCGGTGCCGTCGCCGACCACGACGCCGGCCGAGATGCGCCCCTCGACCATGGAGTTGCCGAGCGTGCCGGCGTTGAAGTTGACGAACCCCTCGTGCATGACGGTCGTGCCGGGGGCGAGGTGGGCGCCGAGCCGGACGCGGTCGGCGTCGGCGATGCGCACGCCCGGGGGTGTGACGTAGTCGACCATCCGCGGGAACTTGTCGACGCCGAACACGTTGAGCCGGCGCCCGGCGCGGCGCTCCAGCGCGCGCAGCTCGTCGACCTGCTCGGGCAGGCACGGGCCGGCCGACGTCCAGGCGACGTTGGCGAGCAGGCCGAACTGGCCGTCGAGGTTGGCCTGGTGCGGCTGGACGAGGCGGTGGGAGAGCAGGTGCAGCCGCAGGTATACCTCGGCCGTGCCCATCGGCGCGTCCCCGAGCGACTGGATCTCGACGCGAATGACCTCGCTGCGCAGCCCGAGCCGCCCCGCCGAGGAGTCCGGAAGATCCGAGACGTCCGAGAAGTCCGTGGCGACGCCGGAGAGGGCGCCGGCCGCGGCGGCGACGGCCGACGTCGCGGCCGCGTCAGAACTGTCGGAGGCGAACGGAGCGCGGCCGAGGCCCAGGTTGCCGGCCGGGAACCAGGCGTCCAGCACCTGGCCCGAGGACGTCACGGTGGCCAGGCCCAGCCCCCACGCGGGGGAGTCGATGTAGGCGGTCGTCACGTGACCGAACGCTACCCCATCTAATGTCGAACCCATGCTCACCCGTGATGTGCTCGCCGATCCCGTCGCCCTGACCCGGGCGCTCGTCGACATCGAGTCGGTCTCCGGCAACGAGGCCGAGATCGCCGACCGCGTCGAGGAGGCGCTCACCGTCACCCCGCTCAAGGTCGAGCGCTTCGGGCACACGATCGTCGCGCGCACCGAGCTCGACCGGCCGCAGCGCGTGGTGCTCGCCGGCCACCTGGACACCGTGCCGCTGCACGACAACTTCCCGTCCCGCACCGAGGGTAACCTGATGTGGGGCTGCGGCACGTCCGACATGAAGTCCGGCACCGCGATCGCCCTGCACCTGGCGGTGACCGAGCCGGAGCCGCGCCACGACGTGACGTACGTGTTCTACGAGTGCGAGGAGGTCGACTCCGCGCGCAACGGGCTCAAGATCCTCGCGGACCGCAGCCCGCACCTGCTGACCGACGCGTCCTTCGCCGTGCTCCTGGAGCCGACGCACGGGCTGATCGAGGGCGGCTGCCAGGGCACCCAGCGGGTGCTGGTGCGCACCACCGGCAAGCGGGCGCACTCGGCGCGCTCCTGGCTGGGCGAGAACGCGATCCACAAGGCCGCGCCGGTGCTGGAGCGCCTTCAGCAGTACCGCGACCGAACGGTCGTCATCGACGGATGCGAGTTCCACGAGGGGCTGAACGCGGTCCGGATCTCCGGCGGCGTGGCCGGCAACGTGATCCCCGACGAGTGTGTCGTCGAGGTCAACTTCCGCTTCGCGCCGGACCGGGACGAGGCGGCCGCCGAGGCACACGTGCGCGAGGTCTTCCACGGCTTCGACCTCGAGTTCGTCGACTCGGCCCCGGGCGCGCTGCCCGGCCTCGATGCCCCGGCCGCCCGCGAGCTGCTCGCCGCGATCGGCCGCCCACCGCGGGCCAAGCTCGGCTGGACCGACGTCGCCCGCTTCGCGGTGCTGGGCATCCCCGGGCTGAACTTCGGCCCCGGCGACCCGAACCTCGCCCACAAGCAGGACGAGCACGTCGAGATCGACAAGATCGCCGAGGGCGCCGACGTCATGCGCCGCTGGCTGCGCGGCGAGTTCTAATTCAGGCCTGGCTCGGCTCGGTCGGCGGCTCCTCGAGGACCGAGTCGAGCGATCGCATCATCCGGCGCACCGCGAGGACCTCGCGGATGCGTCGGTTCATCTGCCGCCTGCGGCGGTCCTGCTCCGTCCGTGTCATGCCGGTCACACCCCCACCCCCGTCACCGGTATATCGGGTATGACGCGACGGCAGGGCGAAACGTTGCTCTCCGCACCCGTTTTCCTACCGGAGATCCGCACCCGTTTTCCTACCGGAGAATGGCCGATCATCGCGGGGCGGGTGGACCTGTGACGAATGTCTTGCCGTCCGGATAGGGCCACGCGTTGGCGACACAGCCCTCCAGGCCGAACGACTGGCGCGCCATGACCGGGGCCGGGGCGCCCTTGCGCGGGCAGATCGCGTGGCCGTTGCCCAGGAAGTGGCCCACCTCGTGGTTGACGACCATGTTGCGATACTCGGCGACGCTCGGATACCACGCGACGCCGAGCAGCCAGCGCTTCAGGTTGATGATGACGTCCCGGCCGCCGCGGCAGGAGACCTCGCCCCGCGTCCGCACGCCGCGCCGGGCGCACATCGTGTCGGTGGTCGACGGCGTGGCCAGGTGCACGGTGAGCTCGGAGGCGCTGCCGGCCGGGACCCGCTGGAAGGAGAACTTCCCGCCGGCGATCCAGCTGCGGGGGTCGCCGAGCGTCTGCTGTACTGCCGCGGCGAAGACCTCCGGGCCGACTCCCGAACCCTGCTCGGTCGCGACCACGTAGTGCACGAGGTGCCCGGCGTTGCCGACGCGTTCGCCGCCCGTCCCGGCGAAGTCGAACTTCCCGTTGCCCTGGGCGGGCACCGTCGGCGCGGTCGAGGGCGTCGGTGACGGCGGGGGCGCCGGCGAGAACGACGGCGACGGTGCCGGGGAGGACGACGTCGTCGCCGGTGGGGGCGCGGGGGCAACGAACGCGCCGGTGGGGGAGGAGGCGCTCAGCGTGTACCAAATGAGGGCGGAACCGGCCAGAATAGCGACCGCGGCCGTCAATATCAGCCACGCTCCTCGGTTCATGGCCGTATTGCATCACGAGACGCACCACCTCGTGGGCCCCGTTGTCGGTGATCGCCTACCGTGGCAGGCATGAGCGAGCCCAAGCGCAGCCGGCCGCAGGAGCGGCATCGCGGCATGGTGACCCTGCGACGCGACGCCATCCCGCCGAGCACCGCCGACCAGCGACTGCTCGACTCCCACCTGCGCCACGAGTGGAAGACGAAGGACGCGTGGCGGGCGCTGCGCATTCTCAGCGAGTTCGTCGAGGGCTTCGACACGCTCGCCGACCTGCCGCCCGCCGTGAGCGTGTTCGGCTCGGCCCGCAGCAAGCCCGGCAGCCCGGAGTGGCGCATGGGCGAGGATCTCGGCGGGGCGCTGGCGCGCGCCGGCTACGCGGTCATCACCGGCGGCGGGCCGGGCGTGATGGAGGCCGCGAACAAGGGCGTTGCCGAGGCCGGCGGGCTCTCCATCGGGCTGGGCATCGAGCTGCCGTTCGAGCAGGGGCTCAACGACTGGGTCGACATCGGCATCGACTTTCGCTACTTCTTCGCGCGCAAGACGATGTTCGTCAAATACGCGCAGGCCTTCGTCGTGCTGCCGGGCGGCTTCGGCACGCTGGACGAGCTGTTCGAGGCCGTGACGCTGGTCCAGACCCGCAAGGTCACGCGCTTTCCGGTGATCCTCATGGGCACGGCGTACTGGCAGGGCCTCATCGACTGGATCAAGGGGACCATGCAGCCGGACGGCAAGATCGGCCTGGAGGATCTCGATCTGATGTACCTCACCGACGACGTCGACGCCGCGGTGCAGCACATCAGGGAGGCCGCCGAGCAGCTGGAAGAGGACAAGCAGGGCGGGGGTAGCTGAGCATGGCAAGCATCGGTGTCTTCTGCGCCTCCTCGCAGCGGCTGGAGCAGCGCTGGCTGGACCTGGCCCACGACCTGGGCGTCGAGATCGGCCGCCGCGGCCACGAACTGGTCTCCGGCGGCGGCTGCGTCGGCATGATGGGCGCGTTGGTGGACGGTGCGCGGGAGGGCGGCGCCCGCACGTACGGCGTGATCCCGCAGAACCTGGTCGACCGGGAGGTCGCCGACACCAAGTCCGACGAGCTGGTCGTCACCGACGGCTTGGCGTCGCGCAAGACGCTGATGATCGAGCGCGCGGACGCGTTCATCACGCTGCCCGGCGGGCTGGGGACGCTGGACGAGCTGTTCGAGGTCTGGACCACGGCCACGCTCGACCTGCACCGCAAGCCGCTGCTGCTGTTCGACGTGGACGGCTTCTACGGCGGGCTGCTGGAGTGGCTGCGCGGGCTGGCCCGGCAGGAGTTCGTGCGCGCTTCGGCGATGGCGATGCTACTGATCTCCGGCGATGTCGGCGAGTCCCTGGATCTGGTCGAGGCGTCGCTGCTGGGGGCCGCGGCCGATCGGGCCTGATCCGGGGAACTCGCTGGAACGGCGATGCGGGGAATCGCGCCGCAGCGTGGTTGCATTGGCCGGTGACCGCGACAGCTTCCCCCGCGGGCCGGCGCCGTGCCTACCGGCTCGTGCGCCGGCCCCCGGTCAAGGCCGTCCCGGTCTTCGCCGACCCTTGGCAGCGCCTCGTCATCGAGCACACCAGGGGCCCGCTGCTCGTCATCGGCGGCCCGGGAACCGGCAAGACCAGCGCCCTGGTCGAGTCGGTCGCCGCCCGCGTGGCCGAGGGCGGCGACCCCGAGGGCATCCTGGTCCTGACCTTCGGCCGGCGGGGCGCGGTCCGGCTCCGCGACCGCATCGAGGCGCGGCTGGGGCGCTCCAGCGGCCTGCGCACCACCGCCGAGCCGATGGTCCGCACGTTTCACGGCTACGCGTTCGGCCTGCTGCGACGGGCCGCCGTCGAGCGCGGCGAGCCCTCGCCGCGGCTGCTGACCGGCCCCGAGCAGGACCTGGTCATCCGCGAGCTGCTGGCCGAGTCGGCCGCCCCCTGGCCGGAGTCGCTGCGGGGCGCGCTGAACACCAGGGCCTTCGCGACCGAGCTGCGCGACCTGCTGCTGCGGGCCGTCGAGCGCGGCGTTGGCCCGCACGGGCTGCGCGAGCTGGCCCGCATCCACCGCCGGGACGACTGGGCGGCCGCGGCGGAGTTCTTCCGGGAGTACCAGCAGGTGCTGGCCCTGCGCGACGCCGCCGGCCGGGGCTCGGTCGCCTACGACTACGCGGAGCTGGTGCGGGCCGCGGCGGGGATACTGGCCGGCGACGAGGAGCAGCTGGCAACCGAGCGGCGGCGGCTGCAGTACGTCTACGTCGACGAGCTGCCCGACACCGACCCGGCCCAGACCGAGCTGCTGGAACTGATCGCGGGCAACGGCAAGCACCTCGTGGCGCTCGCGGACCCGGACTCCTCCACGTTCGCCTTCCGCGGCGCGGATCCGTCCATCGTCGCCGACTTCGAGCTGCGGTTTCCCGGGGCGGTACGGGTGACGCTGCCGCACTCGCGGCGACTGGGGGAGGGGCTGCTCGCGCCGATCGGGCGGGTCGCGGCCCGGCTGCGGGGGCCGTCGCGGCACCGGGCGGTGGAGCCGCGGCGGCCCGGCGGCAGCGTGGAGACCCGCACGTTCGCGTCGGAGACCTCGGAGGCCGCGTTCATCGCGCACCGGCTGCGCGAGGCGCACCTGCTGCGCGGCATTCCCTGGTCGCGGATGGCGGTCGTGGTGCGCTCGACCGCGCGGCAGCTCGCACCGCTGCAGCGGGCGCTGCACTCGGCCGCAGTACCGACGACGACCGAGGCCGAGGACCTGCCGCTGCACCTGCAGCCGGCCATCGCGCCGCTGCTGTTGCTCCTTCGCTGCGCGCTCGACGACGCGCGGCTCGACGAGGACGCGGCGGTCGCGCTGCTGCACTCGCCGCTCGGCGGGGCCGACCCGCTCGCGGAGCGGCGGCTGCGGCAGGGGCTGCGGGCGCTCGCCCTGGCCGCGGGGGACCGGCGGCCGTCGGGGCGGCTGCTGCTGGCCGCGCTGCGCGACCCGGCGGAGCTCGCGATGGTCGAGCGGCGGTGGGCGGCGCCGGCCCAGGCGGTGGCGGGCCTGCTGCGGCAGGCCCGGGACGCGGCCGCGCGGCCCGGCGCCACGGCCGAGGAGGTGCTGTGGGCCGTCTGGAACGCCAGCGGCCTGGCCGAGCGGTGGTCGGCACTGAGCGCGCGCGGCGGGCACCGCGGGGCGGCCGCCGACCGGGACCTCGACGCGGTCGTGTCGCTGTTCGACGCGGCGGCGCGGTTCACCGACCGGCTGCCCGGCGCCGGCACCGACGTCTTCCTCGACCACGTCGAGGGACAGGACCTGCCGGCCGACAACCTGGCACCGTCGGCCGACCGCGGGGACGCCGTACGCATCCTCACCGCGCACGCGGCCAAGGGGCTGGAGTGGGACGTCGTCGCCGTGGCCGGGGTGCAGGAGGGCGTCTGGCCCGACCTGCGCCTGCGCGGCAGCGTGCTCGGCTCCGAGCTGCTCGTCGAGGTGCTCGCCGGGCGCACGATGGAGACCGTCGGGCGGCTCTCGGCGCTGCTGGACGAGGAGCGGCGGCTGTTCTACGTGGCCGTGAGCCGGGCCCGGGAGCAGGTGCTGGTCACCGCGGTCGCCTCCGGCGACGGCGAGGAGCAGCCGAGCCGGTTCCTGACCGAGCTGTCCATCGACGAGGAGCAGCCCGCGTTCGAGGCGCCCCGCCCGCTGACGCTGCCGACGCTCGTGGCCGAGCTGCGGGTCGCGCTGGTCGACCCCGACGCGCCCGAGGACCGCCGGGCCGCGGCCGCCGGGCTGCTGGCCCGGCTGGCCGCGCAGGGGGTGCCGGGCGCGGACCCGGACACCTGGTGGGGCCTGCCGGTGCTGTCGGACGACCGGCCGCTGGTCGACCCGGGGGAGCCGGTGCAGGTGACGCCCTCGACGGTGGAGAGCGTCGAGCGGTGCAGCCTGCGGTGGCTGCTGGAGCGGCACGGCGGGGCGCTGACCCCGTCGCCGGAGCAGTCCATCGGCAACCTCGTACACGCCGCGGCGATGCTGGCCGCCGACGCGAGCGCGGACCGGGCGCAGCTGGTGGCGTACGTCGCCGACCGCTTCGACGCCATCGAACTCTCGGCGCGCTGGCTCGCCGGGCGGGAGCGGGACCGGGCCGAGACCATGCTCGACAAGCTCATCGGCTGGCTCGCCGGCAACCCCCGCCGGCTCGTCGCGATCGAGCAGGACTTCCTGGTCGAGCTGGCCGACCCCGAGGCGCCGGTGGAGATCAAGGGGCGGGTCGACCGGCTGGAGCTCGACGAGCAGGGCCGGCTGGTGGTGATCGACCTCAAGACGGGCAAGTCGATCCCGGCCAATGCCAACCTGGCCGAGCATCCGCAGCTGGCCGCCTACCAGGCCGCGATCGAGCTCGGCGCGTTCGAGGAGTCGTCCGTGGCCGGCGGGGCGGCGCTGGTGCAGCTCGGCGGCGACACCAACAGCGCCCGCGAGCAGGTCCAGCCGCCGCTCGGCGAGGCCGACGACCCGAACTGGGCCCAGGCGCTGGTGCGGCGCACCGCCAAGACGATGGCCGCCTCGACGTTCAGCGCCGTGGTCAACAACAAGTGTCGCGTCTGCCCCGTGAAGACCTCGTGCCCGGTGTCGGGTAAGGGCCGTCACGTCACATGACCCCGCTGGAGCTCGCCAAACTGCTCAGGCTGCCCGCGCCGACGGCACAGCAGGCCAAGGTGATCGCGGCGCCGGTCGGGCCGCTGCTCGTCGTGGCCGGCGCCGGCTCGGGCAAGACCGAGACGATGGCGGCGCGGGTCGTGTGGCTCGTTGCCAACGGCCACGCGCGCCCCGAGCAGATCCTCGGCCTGACCTTCACCCGCAAGGCCGCCGGCGAGCTGTCCCACCGCATCCGCCAGCGCCTCGGCCAGCTCGTGCGGCGCCTCGGCCGCGACGACCTCATCGCCGGCGAGCCCACGGTCGCCACGTACCACTCCTACGCCGCCCGGGTCGTGCGCGAGCACGGCGTGCGGGCCGGCTACGAGCCCTCGACCCGGCTGCTCACCGAGGCCGCGTGCTGGCAGCTCGCCGACGCGGTGGTGCGAGCCTACGTCGGCGACATGACCTCGGTCTCCTCGGCGCCCTCGACCGTCGTCGACGCGGTGCTGCACCTGGCTGGGGACCTGGCCGAGCACCTGCGCGAGCCGGCCGACGTGGCCGCCTGGACCGGGCGGTTCTTCGCCGAGGTCGGGGCGAAGACCGGCAAGATGGCCAAGCCGGTGCGCGATGTGCTGGCCCGGCAGCAGGCGCGCCTGCAGCTGCTGCCGCTCGTCCGGCAGTACAGCGAGAAGAAGGCCCTCCTGGAGGCGATGGACTTCGGCGACCAGCTCTCCCGCGCGGCCCGGGTCGCGGCCGCCCACCCCGAGGTCGGGCAGGTCGAGCGCGACCGCTTCCGGGTCGTGCTGCTCGACGAGTACCAGGACACGTCCCACGCCCAGGTGGTCCTGCTGCGCGCGCTCTTCGGCGGCGGCCACCCGGTCACCGCGGTCGGCGACCCCTGCCAGTCAATCTACGGCTGGCGCGGCGCCTCGGCCGGCACCCTGGAGCGCTTCCCGACCGAGTTTCCTTTCCAGGATCAGGCTCCAGCAGCGCTGATGGAGCTGACCACCAGCTGGCGCAACCGGCCCGAGATCCTCGACGTGGCCAACACCCTGTCCGCCCCGCTGCGCTCCTACGGCGCCCGGGTGCGGGAGCTGGCCCCGGCCGACGTGCTCGCCGAGCCGGCCTCGACGGCGACCGTGCACTGTGCGTTGCTGGACACGTACACCGAGGAGGCCGCCTGGGTCGCCGACCGGGTGCTCGCCTCGTGGCGGCTCGCCGCGAAGGTCGACCCGGACACGTTCCCGTACGACATCCCGGTCGAGGACCGCCCGTCGACCGCGGTCCTGGTCCGCACCCGCGCGCAGATCCCGGCGCTGGAGAACGCGCTGCGCTCCCGGGGCCTGCCGGTCGAGGTCGTGGGCCTCGGCGGGCTGCTGGACACGCCCGAGGTCCGCGACGTCGTCAGCACCATGCGGGTCCTCGCCGACCCCGCCGAGGGCGCGGCGCTGCTGCGCATCCTGACCGGCCCGCGGTGGCGGATCGGCCCGCGCGACCTCGTCGCCCTCTACCGGCGCGCCCGCGCGCTCGCCGCCGCCCGCCGCCACGGCGACGCCGACGCCGAGCCGGAACTCGCCGACCGGCTGGACGAGGCGGTACTCGTGGAGGCCCTCGACGACCTCGGCGAGCCCGAGCTGTACTCCGCCGAGGGTTATCGCCGCTTCGAACGCCTCGGTGCCGAGCTGCGCTCCCTGCGCCGCCGCCTCGACCAGCCGCTGCCCGACCTCGTCGCCGACCTGGAGCGGGTCACCGGCCTCGACGTCGAGGTCGCCGCCCGCCCCGGCGACGCGGGCCTGGCCCGCGGCCATCTCGACGCGTTCGGCAACATCGCCGCCCGGTTCGCCGCCGAGTCGGAGGGCGCCACGCTGAGCGCGTTCCTGGCGTTCCTGGCCGCGGCCGAGAACGAGGAGCGCGGCCTGGCCCCGGGCGAGGTCGAGGTGGTCGAGGGGGCCGTGCAGATCCTCACCGCGCACGCGGCCAAGGGCCTGGAGTGGGACGTCGTCGTCGTCGCCGGGCTGTGCACGGACGTGTTCCCGGGCGCGAGCAACGCGGGCGACCACTGGCTGCGCGGCCTCGGCGTGCTGCCGTTCCCGCTGCGCGGCGACCACGAGGGCCTGCCGAAGCTCGATCTCGGCGGCGTCGCCGACGTCAAGGGCGTGGTCACGGCGCTGGAGACGTTCAACCGGGACTGGCGCGAGCACGACATCCGCGAGGAGCGGCGGCTGGCGTACGTCGCCGTCACCCGCCCCCGCCGGCTGCTGCTGGCCAGCGGCTACTGGTGGGGCGAGGGCGTCAAGCGGGCCCGCGGCCCGTCGGTGTTCCTCGACGAGATCCGCGAGCGCTGCCTGGCCGGGGCCGGGGTCGTCGACGCGTGGGCGCCCAAGCCCGAGGCCGACGCGCAGAACCCGACCGCCACCGACGTGCCCAGCGCCAGCTGGCCCGCCGACCCGCTCGGCCACCGGCGGCCCCTGCTGGAGGCGGCCGCCGCGCTGGTCAGGGCCGCCGACCCCGATGAGGAGCCCGCCCCCGCCGACCCGCTCGTGCAACGGTGGGCGGGGGAGAGCGAACTGCTGCTGGCCGAGCGGGCCCGGCTCGCGCCGCTGACAGCTGCGGGGAGCGGGCCAGCCGTCGAGGTCGTCCTGCCCGGGCACCTGTCGGTGTCGCAGCTGGTTGCGCTGCGCCGGGACCCGCAGCGGCTGGCCCGCTCGCTGCGCCGGCCGCTGCCGGCCCGCCCGGACCCGTACGCCCGCCGGGGCACCGCCTTCCACCACTGGCTGGAGCAGCGCTTCCGGGCCGAGCGCCTGCTCGACCTCGACGAGCTGCCCGGCGCCGCCGACGAGGACGCCGCGCCCGACGAGGCCCTGCACGAGCTGCAGGAGCGGTTCCTGGCCAGCGAGTGGGCCGACCGGGTGCCGCTGGACGTCGAGGTCCCGTTCGCGTCGGTGATCGCCGGCGTTGTGGTGCGGGGGCGGATGGACGCGGTGTATCAATACGGTGACGGCCGCTACGACGTGGTCGACTGGAAGACCGGCGGGCGCCCCGGCGGGGCCGACGCGACGGCCGCCGCGGTCCAGCTCGCCGCCTATCGGCTGGCGTGGGCGGAGCTTCGAGGTGTACCGCTTCCGGCGGTCGGTGCCGCGTTCTTCTACGTCCGCAGCGGCGAGACGGTCCGCCCCACGGATCTGCTCGACGCCGACGGGCTCTTGGCGCTGATCACGGCCGTGTCTCAATGAATTGCCAAGATAGCCTCAAACATCTGGCAAGGTTCTGACAGCTGGCTGTCGGCGGAACCGGCTCCTCCTGAAAGCTGTCCAAGAGGGCATGCGAGGGGGAGTGCTCAAGATGCAGGCACCACACGTTCGAGAGGTGGCCCTGGTGGTGGGCGTGGCGACCGCCGGGGTGGTGACGGTCGCGCTCATCGTGATCGGGCCGGTCGCGGCCGCCGACAGCCACCGATATCCGCAGGTCACACAACTCAGCCCGCCGTCGCAGGCCGCGCCGTGAGGCTGATTCCCAGATGATCCCCAGCCGGTCCGCAGCGGGGCGTGCTGGTCGTTGTCGCACGCGGCTGCGACACTGGGCGTGAGATGACCGAGCCTTCGCCCTGGGCCACGCCGGACACGCAAACCGTGATCGAACCGGCGCGGCCTGCCGACGTGTCACCGGCCGAGCCCTTGCGGGGCGGTCCGGGCGGTCCCGCGCGCGTCGCGCCGGGCTACGCGTCCGGGCGCGTCGGACGCCCGGGCACGCCGCCCGTGGTGCCACCCCCGGACCTGCCGGAGTACGGCCGCGGCGGCGACGACGACGACCCGGTCCGGCGCAACACACGGATCATGAAGTGGCTCGGCGGCGGCGCCGTCGCGATCGTCGCGATCGGGCTGGTCGTGATCCTCGTGTCGGTCATGACCAACAACGCCACCACGCCCGGCGGCCTGTTCAACCGGCGCGCCGACGCGCCCAGCGACACCCGGCCCGAGCTGGCGCGGCGCTGCCCGCCGCCGAGCATCCCGCCGGACAACCCGCACCAGGGCGGCGAGGAGGTCCCGCCCGGGCCGCGCACCAGCGACTCCGAGTCCGGCATCAGCTACAAGGAGTACGGCTCACCCTGGCGCCCGCTCGCCGAGAACTGGCGTGACCAGGGCGAGCTGAAGATCACATACCGCATCGGCCAGGACTTCGTCACCGAGCCCAACTACGACGGCAACGGCAGGGACTACCACGCCACGATCCTGTCCGGGCACGTGCCGGCCGCGGTCAACGACGGCATGGTGCTCGACCTGCACTGCGTCGGCGACCAGATCGCCGCGGACGTGCGGGTGAGCTTCTACCCCGAGGGCAACCAGCTGGAGAACCTCGGCGCCAAGGACCTCACGCTCGGCGGGCGCCCGGCCCGGCTGCTGAAGTTCCGGCTGCACTTCGACCAGCCGGGGCTGCGGGCCAAGAGCGAACTGGTCTCGATCGCGCTCGTCGACCTCGGCAAGCCCGAGGCGGCGATCCTCTACGTGTCGATCCCCGATACGCACCGTCAGTGGGACTACGTCGCCGACGAGGCCCCGGAGAGCATCCGCCCGGTCTGACCTGCCGAATTGGCGCCACTTGCGTCGATCCGGCACGCTAGCGCGCATGAAGCAGCGGCTGGCCGCGGTGGCCCTCGGACTCGTTGCGGCCATCGGGCCAGCTCTGTTGCCGGCCGATCCCGCTCGCGCGGACGTCATCCGCGACGATGAGTGGCATCTGCGATACCTCAACGTCACCGAGGCGAACCAGCACACCCGCGGCGAGGGCGTCACCGTCGCCGTGGTCGACCGCGGCGTCGACCGCGCGCACCAGGACCTCGCGGGGGCCGTGCTCGATCCGGTGTACGTCACCCAGCCCGCTGAGCCCGCGCCGGAGATCGACCCCGACGGCCACGGCACCGCCCTGGCCGGCCTGATCGCCGGACAGGGGCACGGCGCCGGCCGCGCCGACGGGGTGATCGGGATCGCCCCGGCCGCCAAGGTCATGCCGGTGGTGATCGACACCCCCGCCGGCCAGGCGCCGAGCCCCGACGAGATCGCCGCGGGCATCGAGCTGGCGGTCGCCCAGCGCGCGGCCGTCATCGTGGTCGGCTACTCCGTCGCCGGCAGCGAGCGGCTGCTCAAGGCCGTCCGCGCCGCCCGGGATGCCGGCGCGCTGGTGGTCGCGGCCGACGGCGACCAGCCCGGGAGCGCGTTCGAGCCCTACCCGGCCGCCTACGACGGCGTGCTCGCCGCGATCCCGCTCAGCCGGGCCGGGGACGTGCTCGTGCCGTCCAGCAGCGGGCGCCGGCTCGGCCTCGGCGTCCCCGGCGTGCAGGTCATGACCACGAACAACGGCAACCGGTACCGCATCGACGACGGCAGCGCCTCGCCGGGCGTGCTCGGCGGCGCGGTCGCGCTGCTGCGCTCGGCGTACCCGCAGGCGAAGCCGGACGAGATCGTCCGGCGGCTGCGGCTGAGCGCCGTCGACGCCGGCGAGCGCGGGCCGGACCCGCAGAACGGCCTCGGCCGCCTCGACCTGGTCCAGGCCCTCACCCGCCGGCTGCCGGCCCCGACCCCGAGCGCCCCGGCGGGCTCCGCGTCCGTCGGCGTGTCGCCGTCCGCCACGCCGGTCGCCGCGCCCGCGGTGCCGCGCTCCCGGGGGCCGTACGGCTGGCTTCTGGGCCTGCCGCTGCTCGCCGTGATCGCCGGAGTGGGCGCTTACGCGGGCCTGGCCGAACGCCGAATCCGGATTTCCGCGCGAAACGAAGTAGATTCGGTGGGTGTCCAGTCGTAGCCCCGCTGTGCGGATCCCGGCTTCCAAGTACCCTGTCGAGCGCTTCACCCTGCCCAACGGCCTGAGGGTGGTGCTGACCCCAGACCGCGCCGCGCCCGTCGTCGGCGTGGCGGTGGTCTACGACGTCGGCATCAGATCCGAGCCCCAGGGGCGCACCGGCTTCGCGCACCTGTTCGAGCACCTGATGTTCCAGGGCTCGGAGAACCTCGAGAAGCTCGCCCACTTCCGCCACGTCCAGGGCTCGGGCGGCACCTTCAACGGCTCGACGCACTTCGACTACACGGACTACTTCGAGACCCTGCCCTCCAACGCGCTGGAGCGGGCACTGTTCCTCGAGGCCGACCGCATGCGCGCACCCCGGCTGACCGAGGAGAACCTCCGCAACCAGATCGACGTGGTCAAGGAGGAGATCCGGGTCAACGTGCTCAACCGGCCCTACGGCGGCTTCCCCTGGCTGCGGCTGCCCCCGGTCATGTTCGACACGTTCGCCAACGCCCACGACGGCTACGGCTCGTTCGAGGACCTCGAGTCGGCGACCGTCGCCGACGCCGAGGACTTCTTCGACCGCTACTACGCCTGCGGAAACGCGGTGCTCGCGGTCTCCGGCGACTTCGACGTGGCCACCGCGACCGAGCTGGTCGAGCGGCACTTCGGCGACGTGCCGGCCCGCCCGGCCCCTGTCCGCCCGGCCTTCGCCGAGCCCGACCTCAGCGCGGAGCGCCGTTCGTCGTACACCGACCGCCTCGCCCCGCTCCCCGCGGTCGCGGCCGCCTGGCGGGTCCCGGACCCGATCGGCGACCTCGAGGGTTACCTGCCCTACGTCGTGCTCGCCGAGGTCCTCACCGACGGCGACGCCTCGCGGCTGGTCGAGCGGCTGGTGCTGCGCGACCGGTCGGTGACCAGCGTCGGGGGATACATCGGCTTCATGGGCGAGCCGTTCGCGGTGCGCGACCCCACCGCCCTGCTCCTGCAGGCGCACCTTCCCCCCGGCGGCGACGTCGACAAGGTGCTGCGCAGCGTCGAGGAGGAGTGCGCCCGCATCGCGAGCGACGGCCTGGCGCCCGACGAGCTGAGCCGGACCCAGGCGCGCATGGCGACGCACCTGCTGCGCGACACCGACGCGGTTCTCGGCCGCGCCCTGCAGATGGCCGTGCTGGAGCAGCAGCGCGGCGAGCCGGAGCTGCTCAACCGGCTGCACACGCTGATCGGTGAGGTCACCGAGGAGCAGATCGTCGCGGCCGCCGGGCAGCTCGTCCCGTCGCGCCGCGCCGCGGTCGAGGTCATCGCCGGAGGAGCCAAGTGACTGTGACAACCCCGCCGCGCACCCTGCCGGTGCTCGGGCCCAACCGCCCGCTCAAGGTTCCCGCGACCGTCGAGCACAAGCTCGACAACGGCCTGACCGTGATCGCGCTGCGCCGATCGTCGGTGCCGCTGGCCGAGATACGGCTGCGGGTCCCCTTCGCCGAGGCGGACCTGGCCCGGGCCGCGCTGCTCACCCAGACGGTCCTGTCCGGCACCTCGACGATGTCGACCGTGGACATCGCCGCCGAGCTGCAGAAGGTCGGCGGCGGCCTGTCCGCCGGGGCCGACCCCGACCGCCTGATGATCTCCGGCAACGCCCTGGTCGACGGCCTTGACCGGCTGCTGGACATCCTCGCCGGCGTGCTCACCGACGCCTCCTATCCGGGCGAGGAGGTCGACACCGAGCGAGCCCGCCTGGTCGACCGGATCCGCGTCGCGCAGAGCCAGCCGAGCCACCTGGCCCGGGTCGCGCTGCTCAAGCGGATGTACGGCACCCACCCGTACGCCATCCAGACGCCCGCCCCGGAGCAGGTCGAGGCGGTCGTGCCGGACGAGCTGCGGGCGCTGCACGGCGAGCGGCTGCACCCGGCGGGCGCGACGCTCGTGGTCGTCGGCGACCTGGAGCCCGAGCAGGCGATCGCCGCCGCGGAGCGGATGCTCGGCAAGTGGAACGGCGGCGGGCGCCCCGCCGAGCTGCCGCCCGCCCCGGCACTGGTGCCCGGCCCGCTGACCCTGGTCGACCGGCCCGACTCGGTGCAGTCCTCGCTGCGCCTGGCACTGCCGGCCGTGTCGCGCAAGCACCCCGACCACGCGGCGCTGCAGCTGGCCAACCTGGTCTTCGGCGGCTACTTCTCGTCCCGGTGGGTGGAGAACATCCGCGAGGACAAGGGGTACACGTACGGCCCCCACTCGCTCATCGAGCACGCCGTCGCCGGCTCCGCGCTGGTCGTCTCGGCCGAGGTCGCCACCGAGGTCACCGGCCCCGCGCTGCTGGAGACGCTCTACGAGCTCGGACGGATCGCGAGCCTGCCGCCGAAGGACGAGGAGCTGGAGCAGGCCCGGCAATACGCGCTCGGCACGCTGCAGCTGGGCATGTCCACGCAGGCCGGGCTGGCCGGGCTGGTCTCCACCTACGCGGGCTTCGGGCTGCGGCTGGACTACCTGGCCGAGCACGCGGCGCGCCTGGCCAAGGCCACCAAGGAGGACGTGGCCGCGGCGGCCGCGCAGTATCTGGCCCCGTCCCGGGCCGCCGCCGTCGTCCTCGGCGACGCCGCGAAGATCGAGGCGGGCCTCGCCGCGCTCACGCCCGTTCAGCGCGCCGAGGAGTCATGACCGGGATCGTCTCTGACGCTCCGCCGTTCGCGCGCGGCCCGCTCGACCGGGCCGCGCACCGGCGCACCGACGAGGCCTGGCTCGCCGCGGCCTGGGAGCGGGCCCGGGTCGTGGTGGTCGACGACGGGCACGTCCTGGTCCGCGAGGGCGAGCCGCCGGAGCTGGTCCTCATCGACCCCGCCGACGCGCCGGCCGGGGAGCGGTTCTTCCTCGGCGAGGAGCCGGACGGCGCGGTGTACTTCGCCGTCGCCGCCGACGTCACCGCGCCCGAGGGCACCCGCCGGGTCAACCTGCGCCAGATCGGCCACGCGCTGCCCGACCTGCCGGCCGGGCTCTTCATCACGTCCGTCGCGCTGGCCAACTGGCACTCGCGGCACCCGTACAGCCCCCTGAGCGGCAAGCTGACGCGCGCCGCGCAGGGCGGATGGGTGCGCGTCAGCGAGGACGGCGAGGAGACGCTCTGGCCCCGCACGGACCCGGCCGTGATCATGCTGGTCCACGACGGCGTGGCCGGGCCGGACGGGCGCTGCCTGCTCGGCTTCAACGCGCAGTGGAAGGCCCTCGGCGCGACCGTCCCGCGCTTCTCCACGCTCGCCGGCTTCGTCGAGCCGGGGGAGTCGGCCGAGATGGCGGTCGCCCGAGAGGTGCTCGAGGAGGTCGGCGTCCGCGTCGGCGAGATCACCTACCTGGCCAGCCAGCCGTGGCCGCTTCCGGGCTCGCTGATGCTGGGCTTCCACGCCGTCGCGCCGGAGGGGGCGGCGATCACGGTCGACGCGGAGGAGATCGCGGAGGCGCGCTGGCTCACCCGCAGCGAGATCAAGGCGGTCCTCGACGGCGAGTCACAGGAGTTCGGGCTGCCGTTCCCCGCGTCCATCGCGCACTACCTGATCACGTCCTGGCTGCGCGGCTGAGCGCCTCCCGGTGCCAGGCCTCGCACCACCGGTCGAGCACGGCGGCGGCCTGCGCGGGCTCGACCTCGCGCAGCTCGTCGTCGATGCGCTGGCTGACGAACGCGTTCGTCGGATGCCAGGCCAGGTCGCGCCAGACGGCCTCCTCGGTGACCCCGCCGGCCGGGGTCACCGTGCGCCGCAGCAGCGACAGCGGCCGGTCCGGGGTCGTCTCGGGGCTGACCCGCACGAAGTACGTCACCAGCCGCCGCGGGTCCCGCGGCGGCCCGGCGCGCCAGGCCCGCAGCGCCTCGTCGGTCAGCCGCTCGCCGGGCTCGGGCGCCTCGGCCCGGTAGCCGTGCGCGTGCATCCGCGCGAGCAGGTCGGCCTCGGGGGCCAGGCCCTCGTCGAGGATCTCGGCGACGAACCGCTCCGGCCACAGCCAGAACCCGTCGGTGTGCAGCACCGCGGGTCCGTGGCCATGGCCGATGGTGGTGCCGCCGGCGAGGAAGTCCGCGATCCGGTGGCGGCGTTCGGGATCGGCCACCCGGGGGCGCTCCGGCGCATTGCGAACTGCGTACAGACGAGCGACCCGCATGGTGGCCGGCCTCCCCAGGCATCCCGGCTATCTAGCCAGCCACCGTAACGGATTTATGCCCGTTCAGCTACCGACGGTTTCCAGGTGCTTCTTCACCTGCACGATCGTGGGGTTGGTCAGCGCCGTGCCGTCGTCGAAGCGCAGGGTCGGGACGGTCTGGTTGCCGCCGTTGACGCTCTCGACGAACTTCGCCGACTCCGGGTCCCGCTCGATGTCGATGACCTGGTACTGGATGCCCTCACGGTCCATCTGGGTCTTGAGACGGTGGCAGTAGCCGCACCAGGTGGTGGAGTACATGGTGAGCATTTGGGGTCGTTCCTCCCGAAAGCATCGGCGGGGTCACACAGGGCGATACCGCATAACGTCGTACCCAGCTGGAATGATGTCCAGCTGTGGCGGACTCCTCAGACGAGATTCTCGCGGGACTGGATCGGGACCAGTCCGTCGCGGTGACCGCCCCGGCGGGGCCGTTGTGCATCCTCGCCGGCGCGGGGACGGGCAAGACCCGGGCGATCACGCACCGCATCGCCCACCGTGTCCGGTCCGGGCAGGTCCGGGCCCGGCACGTCCTCGCCGTCACGTTCACCGCCCGGGCCGCCGCCGAGATGCGTGAGCGCCTCACCCGCCTCGGCGCCGACGGGGTCCAGGCGCGGACGTTCCACGCGGCCGCGCTGCGCCAGGTGCGTTACTTCGCCCCCCGGCTCTTCTCCGGCCGCGAGATGCCGGAGCTGCTGGACAGCAAGGCGCGCCTGGTCACCTTCGCCGCGACGAAGGCCGGGTTGAAGACCGACCGCGAGGTGGCCCGCGACCTCGCCGGCGAGATCGAGTGGGCCAAGGCGTCGCTGATCGAGCCCGACGACTACGCGGCCGCCGCGGCCAAGGCGCTGCGCGAGCCGCCGTTCGACGCGGCGATGGTCGCCAAGGTGTATGCGCAGTACGAGCGGGCCAAGCGGGCCCAGGGCCTGATCGACTTCGAGGACATGATCCGCGCCGCGATCTGGGCCATCGAGGAGCACTCCGACGTCGCCGA
Source organism: Dactylosporangium sp. CA-233914 (assembly GCF_050942935.1). Classification (NCBI taxonomy): domain Bacteria; kingdom Bacillati; phylum Actinomycetota; class Actinomycetes; order Micromonosporales; family Micromonosporaceae; genus Dactylosporangium; species Dactylosporangium sp. CA-233914. The sequence continues at coordinate 1,374,640 of NZ_CP192030.1, forward strand.
GCAGGTCCGCGCGCAGTATCGGCACTTCGTCGTGGACGAGTATCAGGACGTCAACCCGATGCAGCAGCGGCTGCTCGACGCCTGGCTCGGCGAGCGCGACGACCTCACCGTGGTCGGCGACGCCAGCCAGACGATCTACTCGTTCACCGGGGCCAGCGCCTCGTACCTCGTCGACTTCAAACGCCGCCACCCCGGCGCCACCGTCGTGCGCCTCACCCGCGACTACCGCTCCACCCCGCAGGTCGTCGGCCTCGCCAACGCCGTGATCTCCCGGGCCCGCGGCGAGCTGTCCCGGCTGCGGCTGGAGCTCGTCGGCCAGCGCCCGCCCGGCCCGGAGCCGACCGTGCACACCTTCGCCGACGAGCCCGGGGAGGCCACCGCCGTGGCGGCCCGCTGCGCGGAGCTGATCGCCGGCGGCACCCCGGCCCGCGAGATCGCCGTACTGTTCCGGGTCAACGCCCAGTCCGAGGTCTACCAGGAGGCACTCGCCGAGGCCGGGGTCCCGTGCGTGCTGCACGGCACCGAGCGCTTCTTCGACCGCGCCGAGGTCCGCGAGGCGATGATCGCCCTGCGCGCCTATCGCGGTTCGCCTGCTGATGATCTCGTCGAGACCGTCCATGCCGCCCTGGAACGGACCGGCTGGCGTCCCGAGGCCCCGCCCGGGGGCGGCGCCCAGCGGGAGCGCTGGGAGGCGGTCACCGCGCTCGTCAACCTCGCCGAGGGCATGCCGGCGCTGTCGCTTCCCGAGTTCAACACCGAGCTGCAGCGGCGCGCGGCCCTGCAGCACGTGCCGACCGTCGAGGGCGTCACGCTCTCCTCGCTGCACTCCGCGAAGGGCCTGGAGTGGGACGCGGTGTTCCTCGTCGGGCTCTGCGAGGGCACGCTGCCGGTCATCCACGCCCGCACGCCCGACGCCGTCGAGGAGGAGCGGCGGCTGTTCTACGTCGGGGTGACCCGTGCCCGCCACACCCTCTGGCTCTCGCACGCCGCCGCGCGCCAGCCCGGCGGCCGCCCGCGCCGCCCGAGCCGGTTCGTGCCCACGGCCGCACCCGCGGACCCGGCATCGGGCGCCGGCGCCCGCTATCCGCGCCGCCCCCTGGACAAGGCCGCCGTGGCCGGTCGCGCCCGCCGCGTCATGGCCGTCTCCTGCCGGGTCTGCGGCACCGGGCTGGTCAACGGGGCCGATCGCAAGCTCGGCCGCTGCGCCACCTGCCCCTCCGACCTCGACGAGGAGCTGCTGGCCCGGCTGCTGGACTGGCGGGCCCGCCTCGCCGGGATCCAGAAGATCCCGCCGTTCGTCGTTTTCACCGACGTGACGCTCTCGGCGATCGCCGAGCGACGCCCGGCGCGCCGCGAGGAGCTTGCGGTGATCGCGGGGATCGGGCCGCGCAAGCTGCTGCTGTACGGCGACGACGTGATCGCCCTCGTGGGTGGATCCAGCGTCGAAGCGCTGGCCCGCGACCGGGCCTGACCAGTATCTTTGTCATCCACGGGGTCGGTTGCCGGGCAGCTGGAAATGTGACAAGGACTTTTCCCGGAAATTCGATTGCCCTACCGTTGAGGCACGGCATAGCCTGCGAACACGACGCCGGACGACCGGCGATCAACACACGACGAGTCTGTGGAGAGAAGGTGGCACCCGTGAAGCTCTATCTAACCTCGGAGCGGCACTCGCTGCTGCCTGCGCTCTGCCCATCGGCCGTGCCGGCCCGTCGCGTCTCGCCGCCGTCCGTCGCGCCGCAATGGCAGGAGTCTGCCCTGGCCGTCTCCGCCGCTCCGGCTGCCGTCCTGGCTGTTCCGGCTGCCGTCTCGGTCGTCCCGGGTGCCGTCCTGGCTCCGGTCGCGGCCGCTGCGGCTGGCGCTACCAGGTCGGTCCGGGTCGAGCCGGCGGTTCGGGTCACCGAGCCGGTTGGCAAAGACGAGGCCCGGGTCGACGGCACCAGAGTCCGTGGCGCCGATCTCGGTGGCGTCCGCATCGATGAGATCCACGTCGCTTCGGCGGCTCTGCTCGACCAGCGCGGAATCCGGGTTCAGGGGACCACTGGGTTCAGCGCGAAGCACGACATGACGGCTCCGAAGCCCAATGGCGGAGTCCGCGGCATACCACCTCGAGGCAGGCCGGTCTAGCAGACCGACTCACCACCGGCTCACCTCGAGGCCGCGGAACCCGACACCGGGATCCGCGGCCTCATTCATTTGCACCGAACGATCACACCAACGATCGACCGACAGAAAGGGGTGACCGGGATGAGCCTGGCCTTGGCATCGATCGACGTGCGCGTCGACTCGGCCTCGGACGAGCGTCTCCGCGTCGCTGCGAGTGGCGTCAAGTCCGACCTGCCGTGCCGCACCTTCGACCCGGACCTGTGGTTCGCCGACTCGCCGGCGGAGCTCGAGCTCGCGAAGTCGCTCTGCGTGGAGTGCCCGCTCCGCGCCGAGTGCCTGGCGGGCGCCATCGAGCGCGCCGAGCCCTGGGGTGTCTGGGGTGGCGAGATCTTCGAGCGCGGCGCCGTCGTGCCGCGTAAGCGTCCGCGGGGCCGCCCGCGCAAGGAGGACGTCGCCCGCGACGCCGTCCTGCGCGGCGAGGTGGCCGCTCGTACGGCGGCCGTTGTCGCCAGTGTGGCGGCCTGACATGAGCGCACATCGAGTGCCAGCCAGCCGAGGACTGCGCGCCGCGCAGCCGACCCGGCTCCGTACCACCGACCTCGAGACCAACCGATCCAGGAGCTCCGCGATGTCTTTACAACTACTCCACGAAGCACTGTCACGGGCCCGAATGCGTCGGCCTCAGACTGCGAACCGCTCTGAGGCCTACCCATCCGCCCGTCAGGTCGCCATGCGCGCACGCAGCGAGCAGGAGCGTTTCCTGACCCGACCCTGACAACGAGAAACGGGCCCCTTCACCAGCTGAAGGGGCCCGTTCCCATGTTCCCGCTATTCCTGCGGCGGCGCCGTGATCGCCTTCTTCCGCCGCGGCTTCTTCGCCGCCGGCGCGACCACGACCGTCTCGTCCGCCGCCGGCGCGTCCGCCACTGTCTCGTCCACCTCCGGCGCGACCACCGCCGTCTCGTCCACCGCCGTCTTGTCCGCCGCGGTCTTGTCTCCCGCCGTCTTGTCCGCCGCGGTCTCGTCTCCCGCCGTCTTGTCCGCCGCCGTTTCGTCCGGCGTCGGCTCCTCCGTCCCGGGTTCGGCGAATCCCGGGAGCCACTGTGTGAGGATCGAGCGGTAGGCGGCCTTCGCCTCCAGTTGGCACAGCACGCCGATGGAGCCGAGCGTCACGCGGTGCACCAGCATGTACGACGGTGGCAGGTTCAGCTGCCGGCTCAACGCATACGCGGGGCTCTTCGGGTTGGCCAGCCGTGTGGCCTCGGCCCGCAGCCACGCCCGAGTGAACTGGAACTCGTCCTCGGCGATCGGGTCGAGCATCGGCCGGATGTAGCCGAGCACCGCCGGCGCGTCCACCTTCACGTCGGCCTTGATGAACCCCTCCTGCCGCAGCCCGTCGAGCACCATCTCCGCGTCCCCGCCGAGCGCCAGCCGCGTGAGCCGCCCGATCACCTCGGGATGCCCGCCCGGCAGGCGCGCGACCGCCCCGAAGTCCAGCACCCCGAGCCGCCCGTCGTCGAGAAGCCGGTAGTTGCCCGGGTGGGGGTCGGCGTGCAGCATCTCGGCCCGGGCCGGCGCGGAGAAATGCAGCAGGGCCATGAGGTGCCCCGCCCGGTTGCGCTGCTCCTCGGTGCCCCCGGAGATGATCGCCGACAGCGGCGTCCCCTCCACCCACTCGGTCACCAGCACCCGCGGCGAAGACGCGAGAACCGGCGGAACGTAGATGTCCGGATCCCCGGCGAACGCCGTCGCGAACGCGGTCTGCGAGCGCGCCTCGAGCTCGTAGTCCAGCTCCTCGGTCACCCGGTCGCGAATCTCCTGCACCAGCGGCTTGACGTCGAGCCCCGGCTGGATCGCCTTGAATAACCCGGCAAAGCGCGCCAGCTGGTTCAGATCCGACCGCAGCGCGTCTCCCGCCCCCGGATACTGCACCTTGACCGCGACGGCCCGTCCGTCCGACCAGACCGCCCGGTGCACCTGCCCGATGCTGGCCGCGGCCGCCGGCTTGTCGTCGAACACGCTGAACATTTCACGCCAGTCCGCCCCGAGCGACTCGGCGAGCACCTTGTGCACGCTGGCCGCCGGCAGCGGCGGCGCGGCCTCCTGCAGCTTGGTCAGCGCGGCCCGGTAGGGCCCGGCCAGCTCCTCGGGCAGCGCCGCCTCGAACACGCTCAGCGCCTGCCCCATCTTCATGGCGCCGCCCTTGAGCTGCCCAAGCACGCTGAAAAGATGCTCGGCGGTGCGCCGCTGCACATCGGCCGAGACGACGTCGGCAGCGATTCCGGTGACCCGCTTGCCCAGCCCGAGCGCGGCCCGTCCGGCCAGCCCAAGAGGCAACGAAGCCAGCCGTGCGGTACGGGCGACTGCGCCCCTCGGGATCTCGGTCACAAGTCATTCTTACCCGGTCGAAGCCGCCCGACGACGGCGACGGCAGTCACAGCCCTGTACGAACACTGCTCCAACACCATTCGTCCCGCCATCGTCCACCCATCCGTCACATCTCTCCGAGCGTCTCCAGCCCCGCCCCAGACCGTGCACGACGCCGCCGATCGTGCCCACCTACAGCCCCGGGCCGCCCCCGTCGCGGTCGCGTCGCCTGGGGGACGGCCTGTCCGCCGTCCTGAACGACGGCGGTGGCCGGGCCGCGGCGCGACTTGCCCCGGCCCGTCTTGAGAAGCGCCCGTCAGCAGGCATGCGGCAATCAGCTGCGCCAACGTTCGCCCGTGTCGCGGTCATCCCGAGCGGCCTCTTCTACGTTGCCGGCGGCGGTCAGCGGCGCTGTTCGCCCGTGTCGCGGTCATCCCGAGCGGCCTCTTCTACGTTGCCGGCGGCAGTCGGCGGCGCCGTTCGCCCGTGTCGCGGTCATCCCGAGCGGCCTCCTCTGCGCCGTCGGCGGCAGTCGCAGCGGGGGTGGGCGCCCCACTCGCGGCGGCGGAACTCTCCTGGCCGGGAGATCTCCACGATCGCCGCCTCGGTGCGCAGAGCGGACCCGTCGAGGTAGGACAACACCTCGTCCGCCGCGAACGCCGCCCCGGCCATGACCGTGGTCAGGCTGCACGGCTCGCCCACCCCCGACGGCGCGGTGGCCAGCTGCGCGGCGAGGGCCGGCCAGGCCGGGTCCCGATCCTGGCGGTGCAGGTCCAGACAGGTCCGGCACGGCGAACCGGCCGGGCGTACGAGCGGGCCGACCAGCACCGTCCCGAGCCGCACGGTCACCTCGAGCCGCGTCAGCGCCTGCAGCCGCACCCCGCGGCGGTCCAGCGCCGGTGGGTTACGGTCGCCGACCCGCACGACGAGGTCGACGTTGTTGGGGCGCACATTCGAGGTGTCGAGCCCCGGCGCGTAGCGCGCGATCGCCGTGGACGTGGCGAGCACCCGCGACGCGGAGACGTCGTCCCAGCCGAGCCCGCCGACGGAGATGTCCGCGTGGGTCGCCGTGCCCTCCACGAGCGGGTCCACGTGCCCGACCCCGGCCCCGGCGAGCACGGTCGCCAGGGGCGCGACCAGCGGCCCGTCCCCGGCCACGAGAACCCGCGCACCGTTTCGCCGCCGCATGACCTCGGCTGGCGTCCGCAGGGCCTGTCCCGGCGCCGCGGGGTCACCGCGCCGGGAACGAACCCGCACCTCCGCCCCGCGCCGCCCGCTCGTCCTCGGCCCGTCCGAGATCCCGCGCCGGGCACCCGCCGGACGGCCGCGCTCCGGCTCCATGCCCGTTTTGTCCGGTGCACGGCTTGCCCTAGCCGGCTCGCCACGCGCCTCTATTGGCCCGCCGCCGGCCGTGGCTGGCTCCCAATGTGCCTCCGCCGGTCCGTCGCGGGCCCCGGACCGCTCACCATGTGCCTCCATCGGTCCGCCTGCCCCTATCGGCTCGCCACGTGTCTCCGCCGGTCCGCCGCCGGCCCGGCCCGGCTCGCGACGTGTCTCCGCCCGTCCGTCGCTGGCCCGGCCCGGCTCGCCACCTGTCTCCACCGGCCCGTCGCCTGCCTCGGCCGGCCCGTCGCCTGCCTCGGCCGGCCCGTCGCCTGCCTCGGCCGGCCCGTCGCCTGCCTCGGCCGGCCCGTCGGCGGCCTCGGACGACGCCTGCGCACCGGCTGCGTAACGCCCGCTCGCATCCCCGGAAAGCTCCTGCCCGATATCCGCGTATATGTCGGAATAATCCGTCCCGTAGGGATCGTCGACGGTGCGGAGCGCGTTGGTGTGGCGCAGGGCGGTCGCGTGCGCCGCTCCGGAAGCGGCCCGCAACCGGAGGCTGATCGCGGCCGCCTCCACCGAGAGCCGGGCCCCCACCGCCGCCGGCAGCCCGGCCGGCAACAGCGCATGCGCGGCCACCACCATCCCCGCCGCCCGCAGCGCCTGTACGAGCTCCAGCACGTCGCCGCCGTCAAGCCCGAGCGACTCCGCGAAGGTCAGCAGCCCGTGGAGCGTGCGCGACCCGTCCAGCAGATCCAGGGCCCGAGCCAGCTCCGGCCGCCGCAGCTCCAGCACGATCGCCGCCGCCGGGTCGGTGCCCAGCTGGATGGTTCGCTCGTCGCGCCACAGGCGGCGTACCCCGGGAAGCAACGTCGGTCGCATGCCGCAACGCTGCCACGCCCGGCCGCCGGCCGACGCGGTTGTCCACAGGACAGTCCACCGTCGGCCGGCGTTATCCACAGGACTTGGCCGAGTTATCCACAGGGGAAGGTGCAAAAGGCCGCATATCGCGCGGGGTTCGCGCGAGAAATTTTCGTGGCGCTCCGGTCCTTTCGCGGACGTCTGGGGTCGTGGATACCGGTCATACCGCCGGAGAAGCCTGCAAAGTTCGCATAACCGAAATATCGGATATGTCCGTCACGAAGTGGCGGACATATCCGGGCCGAACGCCGGGCGGGGAGGCGGTGCGAGGCCGTGACCGCATTCGGCGCGGTGAAGCAGGCGGGCCGGCGGGCCCGGGCGGGGAGGCTGCGGTGCTGCCCGAGCAGCCCGAGCTCAGGCCTTGCCGAGGATCCGGTTGACCGTCGTGCCGCAGACCGGGCAGGCGCCCTTGGCCATCTTCATGCCTGTCTTCGAGATGGCGATCTCGCCCTCGAAGTCCCGCTTCTCCTTGCACTTGACGCAGTAGCCGTTGTAGGTCTCGGCCACGATGCCCTCCTCATCTCGGTCCGGCACGCCCCGCGCACCGGTGCTGACCAGCTAGGCCAACGTGGTGAGTGTGCCTTGTCGGACACTCGGGGAAAGTGCGGTTAGACGGGACACGCCGAGCGTAATCGGAAGATCTTCCTCCAACCGCACCGTACACACTATGCACAGCCTGGGGATAACCGTGTGGGCAACGGTGTGGGTTGCTGTGGATGAAATCGCGACAAGTCCCGGAGCAGGCCGGACTTATGGTGGAATCTTTCCGGCGAGCCGCCACGAATGGGTGACTTACGGGCGCGCTCCCCAAGATTGGGCCTTGCGAAGGGATGGCCGCCTACAGCTAGCGTTCCCCCGTGAGCGGGACCCGAGGGGGGCCGGCATGACGCGCAAGCCGGTCATCGAGGTGCGGCGCAGCAAGCGTCGCCGACGCACGGTGTCGGCCTACCGCGACGGCGAGCGGGTGGTCGTGCTGATACCGGCCCAGTTCTCCCGCGCCGAGGAGCGCGAGTGGGTCGATCGCATGCTCGAGCGCCTCGCCGCGCGGGAGCAGCGCGCACGGCGAACCGACACGGAACTCAGCGCCCGGGCGCAGCGCCTGGCCGCCCGCTACCTGCCCGATCACCCTGCGGCCGCTCGCCCGGCGAGCGTGCGGTGGGTGCAGAACCAGAACGGCCGCTGGGGATCTTGCACGCCGGCAGACGGTACCATCCGGATCTCCCACCGCGTGCAGGAGATGCCCGACTGGGTCATCGACTACGTTCTGCTGCACGAGCTGTCACACCTGGTCATCCCGAGTCACAGCAGCGCCTTCTGGGCGCTGGTCGCCCGCTACCCGAAGGCCGAGCGGGCCCGGGGGTATCTTGAGGGGGTGTCAGCGGCCGCCGGTCTTGGGATCACCGAATGACGGTCGCCGCCGTCGTCGCGCTGCTCGTGCCCGTGACCTGGTCTCCGCCCGGCACCGACCCGGACTCGTGGCGCGCCGCGATGGCCGAGGACCTGGTCGACCTGCTGACCCCGCTGCCGCGCGTCCAGCCGGCGATCGCCGCGGTCGCGGCCGACCTGCCGCTGGCCGCGAAGATCGCCTGGCCGACCACCAGGATCTATGAGGTGGAGGCGCCGACGATCCGCGCAGCACTTGCGGCTGCGGGCCGTGACGGCCATGAAAAAGCCGCAGTCGTACTCGCCGATGCCCCCGACCTCCCCGCCATGCTCATCGGCAAGCTCCTGCGCCCTCTTTCGACCCGCGAGCTGGCGGTCGCCCCGGCTCACGACGGCGGCCTGCTCGGAGCCGCCGCGCGTCTGCCCCTGCCGGCCTGGCTGCCGGAGCTCGACGCCGAGACCGGCGACGTGGCCACGGCCCGCCGCCCGGCCCCCGAGCCCACGATGGTCGCCGCCGCGCCCGGCTGGCACCGCCTCCGCGGCCCGGCCGACCTCCGCCGCCTCGACCCGGCCCTGGACGGCTGGGAAGCCACCCGGGCCGTCCTGACCTGAGGCCCGGTTCATAGCTCCTGATCGCTGTCGAGGGCACCGTTTCCGGAATCTCGCCGAGCAGGCCAGCCAGCCTGGCGGCTGGCGCTGTGCTACGGCCGTTGCGGTGCCGGGACGGTGGTCCGTAGGGCCCCCTAGCCCGCCGCGCGTTCGCGCACAGCTGAAAATGCCGCAGACGCGGCAGTGCTCGCAGCAGCGGACAAATACGAAATGTCGGATATATCCGTAAAAACGCCCGCCGAGGCAGTCAACCCCGGCGGGCGCATCCGATCACGGTGGCCGGACTACTCCGGCTGGGGCTCCTCGCCGCCGGCCTCGTCGTCCTTGGGCTTCTCCGAGCCGATCTCCTCGCTGAAGCCGAGATCGCCCAGGTCCAGCTGCGTCCGTGCGAACATGTCCGGGTCCGCGAACGCCTCCTCGTCGGGCAGCAGGTCCGGGTGCCCCCACAGCGCGTCCCGCCCGTTGATCCCGCGGTGCTCGGCCAGCGCGTTCCACAGCGCCGTGGCCTCCCGCAGCCGCCGCGGCCGCAGCTCCAGCCCGACCAGCGCCGCGAAGGTCTGCTCGGCGGGTCCACCGGCCGCGCGCCGGCGCCGGAAGGCCTCGGAGAGCTTCACCACGTCGGGCAGGCGGTCGCCGGCCGCGCGGTCTACGACGTGGCAGACCCAGCCCTCGACGAGCGCGAGCACCGTCTCGAGCCGGGCGAGGGCGGCGCGCTGCTGCGGCGTGTCCTCGGGCGTGAAGATGCCCTCCAGGACGAGCTCCTGCGGGTCGTTGCCCAGCGTGGACGGGTCGATGCGGCTCATCGCCTCCTCGATCGCGTCCCGGTCGACGTGGATGCCGGCCGCGTAGGCCTCGACCGCGGCGAAGACGTGCCCGCGCAGCCACGGGACGTGGCCGAAGAGGCGCTGGTGGGCCGCCTCGCGCAGGGCCACGTAGAGCCGGACCTGGTCGTCGGGGATCTCCAGGCCCTTGCCGTACTCCGCGATGTTCGCCGGCACCAGCGCCGCCGTCCCGGCCGGGCCGAGGGGCAGGCCGATGTCGCCGGCGGAGAGAACCTCGGCGGCGAGCGAGCCCAGCGCCGTGCCCAGCTGACCGCCGAGCAGGGCGCCGCCGAGCGAGGCGACCATCGAGGTCATCGGGCCCATCTGGGCGCGCATCTCCTCGGGGACCAGCTCGGTCATCGCCGACACCATGCGGGCCGCCACCGGGTCGCACAGCTTGCGCCAGACGGGAAGGGTCTGGTTGAGCCACTCGCCGCGGCTCCAGGCGGAGGTGGCGCGGACGCCGGAGGGCAGCGACGACTCCGGCTCCAGCCAGAGGTCGGCCAGGCGCAGCGCCTCGATGACGGCGGCGCGCTCGACCGCGGTCACGGCCGGGTCGCCGACGGGCTTGGCGGCGTCGGGGTCGGCCGGCTCGCCGGCCGGCAGCGGGGTGCCGGGCATCTGGAAGCCGACCGGGAACTGCGACAAGCCACCCGGGCCGCCGCCGGTGAGGTGCGCCTGGGCCAGCTGCCGGGCCAGATCCCAGTTGACCGGACCGCCGCCGGGCGTGGCGAACAACTGCTGCAGCTGGCTCAGGAATTGCTGCATCTGGCGCGGATCATTGGGATCCGGCATGTCGCCGCCGGACGGACCGAAGCCGAACGGGATGTCTGCGGGCATTCCACAACGGTACTCGCTTCCAGGTGCGTTCGGCCGGGAGCGCTAGGCTCGCCGCCATGAGACGTCGTGGGCTGACCGTGCTGTTCGGCGCGCTGCTGCTGTTGGTACTGGCCTGGCAGGCGACCGTGGTCAAGGTGCCGTACGTCGAGATGGGCCCCGGCCCGACGTACGACACGCTCGGCACAGACACGGGCAAGCCCGGCGGCCACCCGATCATCAGCGTCGAGGGCGCCGACGCCACGAAGTCCAAGGGCCAGCTGCGCATGACCACGGTGTCGGTGCAGCCGAACATGACGCTGCTCGACGCGATGATCGGCTGGTGGGAGAAGGACCGGGCGGTGGTGCCACGCGAGCTCATCTACCCGCCGGACCGCACCGAGCAGCAGGTCGACGAGGACAACGCCCGCGACTTCCAGCAGTCGCAGTCGTCGGCCGAGACGGTGGCGCTGCGCAAGCTCGGCTACCCGGTGATGGTCACCGTCGGTAAGGTCACCGCCGGCTTTCCCGCTGAGGGCAAGCTGCAGCAGGACGACGTGATCAAGTCCGTCGACGGCACCGCGGTCGACTCGCCCGACAAGCTCACCGAACTCGTCCGGGGCAAGCCCGCCGGCACGACCCACGCGCTGGAGATCGTCCGGGGCGGGCAGACCCAGACCGTCGAGGTGGCGACGAAGGCCGGCGACGACGGCAACCCGCGCCTGGGCGTGACGGTGACGACCAGCCAGCCGCACCCGTTCAAGCTCACCATCCAGTTGGACCGGATCGGCGGCCCGTCGGCCGGCCTGATGTTCACACTGGGCATCATCGACACGATCAAGCCCGAGGACCTGACCGGCGGCATGATCATCGCTGGTACGGGCACGATCGACGACGCCGGCAACGTCGGCCCGATCGGCGGCATCCCGCAGAAGCTGGTGGCCGCGAAGGCCGCCGGGGCCAAGGTCTTCCTGACCCCGGCGAGCAACTGCGCCGAGGCGATGGACAACCCGCAGTCGGGCCTGCCATTGATTAAAATCAATAACATCGACGACGCGCTGACCGCTCTCGACACGCTGCGGGCCGGTCGGACGCCGATGCTGTGTAGTAGATGACTACGCTGGACGAGTTTCCATACGCGAACGGGCGGAGCCGACCGTGGTAATGCGTAATCCGATGACCAGGGTGAGCCGGCGTGGCCGGGTCACGATCGCCGTCCTGGTGGTCGTCTTCCTGCTGTTCACGTTGTTCGACCGGGTGGTCGGGGCGTGGGCCGACTACCTGTGGTTCTCCGAGGTCAAGTATCCCCAGGTGTTCACCGGGGTGCTCATGACCCGGATCTGGATGTTCCTGATCTTCGGTGCGGCGGTGGGGCTCGTCATCGCCGGCAACCTCTATCTGGCGTACCGCACCCGCCCGCTGCTGCGCCCGCACTCCGCGGAGCAGCATGCCCTGGACCGGTACAGGCTGTTCCTCCTGCCCCATATGGCGGGCTGGATCATCCTGGTGGCCGGCCTGATCGGCCTGTTCTCCGGGCTCTCGGCCCAGGGGCACTGGCAGGACTGGATGCTGTTCAGCAACAGCACCCCGTTCGGCCGGACCGACCCGCAGTTCCACGTCGACCTGTCGTTCTACGTGTTCGAGTACCCGTTCTGGCGCTACCTGCTCGGCGTCGCGTTCACCGCCGTGGTCTTCGCGCTGCTCGGCGCGCTCGCGCTGCACTACCTCTTCGGCGGGGTGCGCCTGCAGGGCGCCGGCGAGCGGATGACGGCCGCGGCCCGGGCCCATCTCACCGCCCTCGTAGCGGTGTTCGTGCTGCTCAAGGCGGCCGCGTACTTCCTCGACCGGCGCGGGCTGCTGCTGGACAAGTTCCCGACCCAGGACCTCTACGGCGCCGGCTACACCAACATCAACGCACTGCTGCCGGCCAAGGAGATCCTGGCCTGGATCTCGATCGTCGTGGCGATCGCGATCCTCGTGTTCTCCAACGCGTTCATGCGTAACCTGGTGTGGCCGGGCCTCGCGCTGGGCCTGCTGGCGCTGTCGGCCGTGGCGGTCGGGGGCATCTACCCCGCCGCCGTGCAGTCCTTCACCGTCAAGCCGAGCCAGCTGCAGAAGGAGTCGCCGTACTTCAAGTACGCGATCGACGCCACGCGCGACGCGTACGGGCTCAAGGACGTGCAGGTGGTGCCGTACGCGGCGGACAACACCAACCCGCCGGGCTCGCTCACCAACGGCAGCGACCCGACCGTCAACAACATCCGGCTGCTCGACCCCGCGGTCGTCGGCGACACGTACACCCAGCAACAGCAGGTCCGCGGCTTCTACGAGTTCAACCCGAAGCTGGACATCGACCGGTACACGATCAAGGACCCCTCCACCGGCCGGGACCGCACGCAGGACTACATCGTCGGCGTCCGCGAGATCCGCTACGACCAGCTGCAGCAGAACAACTGGCAGAACCGGCACAGTGTGTACACGCACGGCTACGGCTTTGTGGCCGCCCCCGCCGCCCAGGTGGTCTGCAGCGGCCAGCCGTTCTACGTCTCGGGCTTCCTGAGCGAGAGCACCAAGCCCGACGACCAGGCCAGCGAGAAGTGCGCCGCCGACCAGGACCAGATCCCGGTCACGCACCCGCAGATCTACTACGGCGAGCAGATGGGCGACGTCTACGCGATCGTGGGCAAGTCCAAGGCGTCCGACCGCAACGCCGAGTTCGACCGGCCGACCGGCGGCTCCGGCAACGAGGACCAGTACTCGACGTACGACGGCAGCGGCGGCGTCGATGTGAACAACTTCTGGCGCCGGCTGCTCTACGCCGCCTACTTCCGCGAGACCAACTTCCTGCTCTCGGGCGTGCTCAACGACCACTCGAAGGTGCTCTACGTGCGCGACCCGGAGACGCGGGTCCGCAACATCGCGCCGTTCCTGACTCTGGACAGCGACCCGTATCCGGCGGTCGTGGACGGCAAGATCCAGTGGATCATCGACGGGTACACCACGTCGGCGACCTACCCCTACGCGCAGAAGATCGACTGGAACACCGCGATCCAGGACTCCTCGACCGGCGGCCGGGTGTTCCCGGAGCCCCGCCAGGACGTCAACTACCTGCGCAACTCGGTCAAGGCGACCGTCGACGCGTACACCGGCGAGGTCAAGCTCTACGCGTTCGACGAGAGCGACCCGGTACTCAAGACCTGGAACAAGGCCTTCGGCGGCAAGCTGATTCAGCCGCGCTCGGCGATCTCGCAGAGCCTGATGGACCACCTGCGCTACCCGGAGGACCAGTTCAAGGTCCAGCGTGACCTGCTCAGCCGGTTCCACGTGACCACGCCCGAGGGCTTCTTCTCCGGCCAGGACTTCTGGGAGGTCCCGAAGGACCCGGCGAACGCGACGGCCGACCAGCCGCCGTACTACCTCGTCGCCCAGCTGCCCGGCCAGGAGTCGGCCCGCTTCCAGCTCACCGCGGCGATGGTCCCGCGTAAACGCGGCAACCTGGCGGCGCTGATGTCGGCGTCGTACCTCAACGGCCAGCCCCGCTTCGAGGTGCTCGAGCTGCCGGCCAACACCGCGATCCAGGGCCCGAACCAGACCCACAGCAGCATGACCTCGATCGCCGACGCCAGACGCGAGCTGACCCAGTTCAGCTCGCAGAACTCGGACGTGTTCTACGGCAACCTGCTGTCGCTGCCGGTCGCCAACGGGATGCTGTACGTCGAGCCCATCTATCTGAAGGCCAAGAACGAGACCGCGTTCCCGCGCCTGCAGAAGGTGCTCGTCGCCTACGGTCCGAAGTACATGGCCTACGCCGACGATCTCGCCTCGGGCCTGGCAGAGCTCGTCAAACAGGTCACCGGCCAGGCGCCGGTGCCCCAGACCGACAACGGCGGCAACACCGACCCGAACACCGGCAACCAGGGCGCCAACCAGGGCACGCCGCAGGCGCAGGAGGCGATAGCCGCCATGAACAAGGCGATCGCCGACCTCAAGGCCGCCCAGCAGTCCGGCGACTTCGAGGCGTACGGGCGCGCGCTCAAGGCCCTGCAGGACGCGATCGCGAGGTACGAGGCGGCGACCAAGGCGGCCAGCGCGCCCCCGTCCCCGGGCGCGTCGCCGAGCACCTCCACCTCGGCCGGCGCCTCACCGTCGCCGTCGGTCCAGCCGTCCTCGGGCTGATCTTCGCCAGGCGTTGCCCGGGCCGGAATTTCGCGAGAATCCCGGCCCGGGTGACCCCCGACACGATCACCCGGCGACGATTTGGAACCCGGGACGATCGTGCGCTAATGTGAACAAGCCGACGCGGGGTGGAGCAGCTCGGTAGCTCGCTGGGCTCATAACCCAGAGGTCGCAGGTTCAAATCCTGTCCCCGCTACAACCCTAAGGGGCCCCTGCTTCGTGGCAGGGGCCCCTTGCCGTTTGGGTTGTAGCCTTGCCCGCTCGCTTCGCTCGCTCATTTTGGTGGGGGAGCTTCGCTCCACCCACACCCCCTCAAACCCGCGTGGCTTGCGCTGGGTGGTTCACCTGCGGGTGCTGCCTGAACATTTTTGCTCGGGTTCGTGCAACCCCGGACCGTCGCTCCCGCCAGACACCGGTCGGGCCTTGACGGCCCTCCCTGCCACCTCCGCGGTGCCAAGGGCCTGCAGGCCGTGACCGGCAGCAGTCGGTGACGCTGCGCATGGCCCGGTAGACTCTGGACTGATCGACACGACTTGGGCGCTGGGAGAGGTGGGTGTGATGAGCGCTGAATCGTTTGGTGCGCATATGCCTGCGACGCTCACGCTTGACGACCTGGCGGAGATGGCGGCGGCTGATGGGCATGGTCATCGCTACGAGATGAGTCCTGAGGGAGTTTTGTCGGTCATGCCGCCCGCTGGGGTTGCGCACACGATCATCGCTTCGAAGCTCCTCGCTTGGTTCCTGGCGGCCGGTTGGGCGGCTGATCAGGTGTTGCAAAATTGCGGGCTGCGGACGGCTGTGCAGGACGGCGTAGGTGGTCGGGTGCCGGATCTGACGGTGTGGTCGACGGCGCCTGCGGTGGATTTGGTGTGGGCGCCTCTCGAGGGGCTTATCCTGGCTGTGGAGATCGTGTCTCGTGGGTCTGAGGCGATCGACCACATCATCAAGAAAGACGAGTACGCGAAGGCCGGTATACCCCGGTACTGGACCGTTGATCGGGACAACGCGAACACCGTGACGATGTGGGAGTTGGCCTCCGATGGCTACGCCCAGGCCGCGCCGTCGCCGCAGCCGCTCGCGTGGGTGCTCAACAGCGATCTCGCCCAGAAGCTCCGCTGAGCGAGCAGGGCCGCTCGCCGAACGCCATAGGATGGGTGAGACGTCGCGCTGACTGCTCATAACCCAGAGGTCGCAGGTTCAAATCCCGTTGGCCGATGGCCGATTTGAAGAGCACCTGACGCGTCTGAAGGAAGAGCAGCCATGACTGAGCCATCGAAGTGGCGGGATGTGAAGGCCAAGGCTCGTGCGGTCGATCCGACGTGGGACGGCGCGGAACGGGTGGCGCGCCGCGCTGCGATGCGTCAGGAGATGCTGGCGTCTGTCAGTGGCGCCCAGTTGGCCGACATCCGGAAGCAGCTTGGTTTGACCCAGGCGCAACTGGCTGAGGCCGCTGGTCTTTCGCAGGCTCGCATCAGTCAGATCGAGAACGGTACGGCCACCAGTTTGGAGTCCTTGCGTGCCTATGTGGCTGGCCTCGGTGGCACCTTGACATCGTCGCTCGCATCGGCAACGTTCAGCTCAACGTCGCCTGAGCCCGCTCGCGGGACGTGTCGCGGCCAGGATCTGTAGCCAGATGTGTAGCCCGGACGGTCCGGCACTGGGCGGGACAGACCGGGACGGGTGAGACGCTGCGAGGTTGTCGCCGCAGCTCCGGCGGACACCGGTGCGACAAGTGGGACGCAGCTGAGGTCGGCGTCGGCGGCGATGCCGCCGCGTCATCGGGTACAGCCGGGCCGATACCATCCGGCGATGAACGGCAACGCCCTCGCGGACCTGGCCGAAGAGCTGGTCACGCGGCCGTTCCCCGACGGGCCGGTCCACGGCAGCGGCTGGCTCGATGGCTCGGCACAGAGCGGACCGGAGGCCCACCTCGCGCCCATCGCGATGCAGGAGAGCCTGTACGAGACGCCCGCGGACCACGACGGAACGATCGGCGAGCCGTCTGACGACGTCTACGACAAATTCGAGCAGCGGCGCCTGCGCGCTGTGGGGTCCGCCGCAGCCGTACTCATTCCAGGCGGAGCTGGCGCGGGTAATGGCGAACGACTCCAGCGTCTCGATGCTCCACTATGAGCTGACGCTCGCCGTCATCGTACGGCCGCCGTCGTAAGCCGGTGGCTACGGGAACATTGCGCCGGGTAATCCGCTCGCACCGCACGGGCCGCGAGTGAGACCCTCGGGTCCCGCGAAGCTGTTGTACTACGCGCACTGCGGTGACATCGTCCGCCTCTTCGCCGAGAAGCGTTCGGGAAGTCATGGGGCACTATCTCGCCGACGGCGCCACGACTGTCCAGACCCGGCCAGGGCTACCCCTCGGCATTGCCAACCCCGACTTCGCGCAGGCCGAGGAGGCGTTCGGTGCCGACGTGCCCCGCTGCTGACCATGCGGTGCTGGATCAATCCGGTCTCGGAGCCCGACGTCAAGTTCGTCGCCGGCATCCCGATCGACGGCGACGACGAGCCGGTGGATGCGGACGACCCCGACGGTTCGGCCGCCGGCGCAGTGGAAGGGGACGGGCGGGGGATCGCGCCACGCTCGGCGCAAGCATGATGCGCCACTGAGGCGTGCCCTACACGCGCCGCGGCCAGGGACGGTCGGGCCGGGGCGAGGCAGCAAGTGTCGCCGCGCTCGGCGGCCGGCGCGGGCGATTCGGACACCACTACCGTGGACGCAGCCGCTTCGCAATCCATGGGCCATCCTTGGGGAGGTAATGTCGCCGCATGAGCGCGGAGGCTGTTGGCAGGCACATGCCGGCCATCATCACGCTCGACGACCTGGCCGCCATGATCTCCGCAGACACGCACGGCCGTCGGTACGAGACCAGTCCCGAGGGTGTTCTCTCCGTCGTGCCGCCTCCGGACAGCGAGCATGCCGTCATTGCTACCCGCCTGATGGCGTGGCTGATCGCGGTGGGCTGGCCCCTTGAGCAGATCATGCAGGTCGCGGGCGTCCGCATTCCCGGTCCCGACGGGGACGGCGGACGCATCCCGGACCTCACCATATGGTCGCGACCTCAACCGCGGGCAGTGTGGCTGGCCGTCACCGACCTCCTTCTCGTCATCGAGATCGTGTCGCGGGGCTCGGAGGCCATCGACCAGGGCGCCAAGGTGCCGGAGTACGCGGCGGCCGGCATTGCGCAGTACTGGACGGTGGCGCGGGACGCTGCGCAGACGGTGACGCTGCACCGGCTCGGCTCGGACGGAACCTACGAGGTGACGGCCAAGATGCCATTGGCCTGGCTGCTGCAGACCGCACCGGCCGACCACATCGGCGGCTGACCGCACCGAACTGAGTAGCCCAGACGCCTCGACACATCGGCGGACAGATCGCGACGGGTGAGACGATGCGAAGCTGCTACCGCAGCTCATAGATCGTTCTCAGAGACTGTGAGCGACATCTTCGCTCGCTCCTGGTGGTGGGGGCTTCGCTCCACCCACGCCCCAAACCGCGGTGGTTGCGGTCCCTGCGTGCCTCGCGGCTTGGGGTGTTCGCGGTGGGGAAGTAACGTCGTGGGATGAGTGCGGAGGTCGTCAGCGGGCGTCGTGGACCTGGGTCGGCTTTCTGCTTCCGGCGGCCATGCTCGGCGTTTGGGCGGTTCGCTGCATCCGGAACTGGCGATCTGGCCGATACTCCGGGGAAGACGAGAACTCGTTGGGCTGTGAGCGATCGGGTAACCCATTTGGGCGCAAGGGTGGGGACGAGCTAAGCTAAGTACAGCGACGCGGGGTGGAGCAGCTCGGTAGCTCGCTGGGCTCATAACCCAGAGGCCGCAGGTTCAAATCCTGTCCCCGCTACCACTGAAAGGCGCGGTTCTTCCTTCGGGAGGGACCGCGTTTTTGATTTCCTTCCGGGTCTGGCCCGGGCAGAGGTTGTGCCAGCAGGCGGTGCGGGGCGTCACGGACGTCGGCGAGTTGACCTGCGAGCATGGACCGGCTGGGGCTACTTGTTCACCTCGACCTCGGCCCGCGCCTGGGGCAGCAGCCGACGACGACCCAGCCGCGCTGGCTGCGGGCCCGGTTCAGCAGCAGCCGCAGCGCGTGCAGCACACCGGGGATCGATCAGGTTTCCACGCGACGCCCCGCTGTACGAGATGGGGCCGCCTCCCGTGAGGAAAGCGGCCCGCGGTCGGGTCAGGAAAGCGTGCAGGTCACGGTGGGGGCCGCGTTGGTGACGTTGTTCCACGAGGCCAGGAAGCCGAACGAGGCGGAGGACCCGGGCGCCAGGGTGCCGTTGTACGTCACGTTGCGCGCCGTCACCGTTGCCGACGACTGGGTCAGCGTGGTGTTCCATGCCTGGCTCACCTGCTGGCCGTTGGCGAAGGTGAAGGTCGTCGTCCAGGCCGACGATGCGGTGGTCGACGTGTTCGTCACCGCCACCTCGCCCTGGAACGCGCCGCCCCACTGGGAGATGATCCGATAGGTCGCGGCACACCGCGATCCGCCGGACGACGCGGACGGCGACGCCGAGCGGGACGGGGACGTGGACGCCGACGGTGACGTGGAGCGGGACGGCGAGGCGGACGCCGACGGTGACACGGAGCGGGACGGGGACGCGGACGCCGACGGGGTCACCCCGCTCAGGGCCTGGGTGAGTGCCGGGTACCAGGCGTCGGCCATCTTCTGGAAGCCGGCGTCGTTCGGGTGTACCCCGTCGCCGGTGTCGGCGACCGCGTCGAAGCCTGTCCACAGGTCCGCGACGGTGATCGGCGACTGGGCCGTGGTGAGGCCGGCCGCCCAGCCCGGGATGGCGTTGTTCAGCGCGATCACGTCGGCCGGGCAGGTGGCACAGGCGGCCTGGCTCATCGGGATGATCTGCGCCACGACGATTTTGATCGCCGGGTTGTCGGCGCGCATCTGCCCGACCAGCTTCGTGAACGCCGCCAGCTTGGTGGCGAGGGGGATGTACCCGCCCCACATGTCGTTCGTGCCCAGGTGCATGAGGATGACGTCGGGGTGGGCCGCGGCCAGCCACGGCGGCAGCTGGTTGTTGTCGGCGATGCCGGTCGCGGAGTAGCCGCCGTGGCCCTCGTGGTCGAAGTCGTAGGTGTAGCCGGGGTTGCAGCCGCCGCCGTCGGAGACGCCGCCGACGAAGTCGATGTTCGTGTAGCCGCTGGTCTGCAGGCGGTGCCAGAGCTTGGCGCGCCAGCAGCCCGGGCCGGCGGTGATGGAGTCGCCGAGCGGCATGATGCGCACGGGCGCCGCCGCCGCCGACCCGGCGGGCCCGGCGGGTTGCACGAGGACGAAGGCGGCCGCGGCCAGGAGCGCGGCGATCAGGGCAGGAAGGAACGATCTGCGAAGCACGGGGGAGACTCCTCATGGAGACAGACGGGTGCGGTCTGCCGACGCATCCGCGCCGGCCGGGCTCCCACGGCATCGCGCTGCGTCGATGCTACCCCGGACCCGGGCCCGATGGTCCCCGGCGGGCCCCGCAACAAGGAGAAGCCGGCCCGTGGCGGGCGTCGGCGCGCACATCGCGGCCGCGGGTGGGGTCGCCGCCCGGCCCGGGCGCGCTGGCGGCGACGGAGGCCCTCAGGGCTCAGCGGCGGCGGAAGGCGGCCAGCAGCCGGGCGGTGAGCTCCGCGGCGACGTCGTGTGCGTGCCGCCGCAGGTCCTCGGCGGACACCGACTCCTCGGCGGGGACCCGCACCGACGCCGGTTGGGAGAAGCCCAGCGAGGCCTGGCGCCGGGGCATGTCGCCGACCCGGCCCTGGGCGACCATCGCGGCGGGCTCGATGCCCAGCGCCGGTGCGTATCTGCCCGTGGCGGGAAGGTCCAGCGACGTCAGGGACTCCAGCATCCCGGTCAGTCGCTGGAGCACATCGTCCTCGTCGAGCACCGCGCCGAGCGCGTCGGACGGCAGCGGCCGCCACGCCGACCGCTGACCGTCGCGGGCGACAGCCAGACCGGCCGGCCCGTGCTGATACTCGCCGGTGAAAGCCCAGGCCGCCCGGTCGTCGGCGGCTACGGTGAGCGCCTGACCCGCGGTGAACAGGCCTGACCGGCGACCGCCGGCGGCGAGCTCGGCGGGCAGCTCGGTCAGCCGCCGCACGGGAATCCGTCCGGTCTCCTCCACCGCGACGAGATGCAGTTCGAGGGCGCTGCGCTCGGACGCGCCCGGCCGGGCGAACCGATCGGTCCGCCAGACGACGCCGGCGGGTCGCGGCAACACCTTCCACCCCACGCCGTCCGGACCCGCCGCCGGCGGGGCGCCGTAGAAGTAGATGTCGCCGTGCTGCACTCCGGCCGCCAGCCCGCCGTACGCGGTGATGTGCTGCACGCTCGCCGGCCCGGCCGGCTCGGCGGCGGGCGGCCCGGCCGGCACGCGATCGGCGAGCGCGGCGGCCAGGGCGGCGGCGCCCACCATGGCATGGGCCTGATGGCCGCGGCCGTCCGTGTCGTACTTGCGCCCGTCGGCGCGGTCGCTGATCCCGCGGATGGCCAGCGTCGGCAGCGCCCCGTTCAGCTGGCCCGCCCGGGCGGCGCCCGCGCTCTCCATCTCGATGGCCGCCGCGTCGGCGTAATGCCGGTTGATCTGATCGCGCAGCGGGTGTGCCGCGGAGTTGAGCACGACCTCGCCGGCGGCGATCGAGCGAAGGATCAGACGCCGGGCCTCCCCGTCGGGCAGCCGGGCCTGCCAGGAGCCCGTCCGGGCGAACTGGTGCGCGATCTGCTGCAGATCATGGGGCGGGTACCAGGCGTCCGGCGCCGCGTGGAAGCCTTGGTCGTCGGCGCGGCCGCCGTGGTAGGCGTACACCTTCTCGCCGAAGATGACGTCGCCCAGCTCGAGGTCGCCGTGCAGCGCGCCGGCGATGCCGACGAAGAACAGCGCCCGCGGCCGGAACGTGGCGATGGAGCGCTCGGCGACCACGGCCGCGTTGGTGTTCCCCGCGCCGGTGAGCCCGATGGCGACGCGGCAGTCGGAGTCGCGCAGGTCGCCGACCTCGAAGAGGGTGCCGGCCGGGTGGGACACCTCGGCGAGGCCCGTCAGGTGGGCCCGGACCGCCTCGTACTCGACATCGAGCGCGGTCAGGATCACGACCCGCGCCTGGACGGCTGTCTGCGCCATCTGATGTGCTCCGCTCACACGGTCGGGGACGGTGTCAGGAGGGTGACGTCGGTTCTGGACCAGCGGGTCAATGGTACGGACGGGTTCGCCTACGGTGTGCTCGGCGCCGACCTGCACGGGTTGGGCAGCCGCGTCCCGCTGTACCTGCTCACCAGGTGGCGGGCAGTTCGGGCGCCGTACGAGTGCAGATCGGTTCCCGCGACCGTGGTGACGTGCTCGACCATGGGCACCTGCCGCGAGCCTGGCGGTGGCGGGCGAGGGGCTTCGTATCGACGGAGTCTGGTGCTGGAGACTGGCGCCATGAGCGACACCACCCTGCGCGTCGGGCTTCTCGGTTACGGGCTGGCCGGGTCCGCGTTCCATGCGCCGCTGATCAGCACCACGCCCGGGCTCCGGCTCGACGCCGTCGTCACCGCCAGCCCCGAGCGCCAGGCCGCCGCCGCGCAACGGTACCCCGGCGCCCGTATCGTCGAGCGGGCCGAGGAGCTCTGGAGCGCGGGGCTCGACGCCGTCGTCGTGGCCTCGCCCAACCGGACGCACGCGCCGCTCGCGCGGGCCGCGCTGGAGGCCGGGCTGTCCGTCGTCGTCGACAAGCCGCTGACGGCCACCGCCGCGGAGGGGGAGGAGCTGGCCGCGCTCGCCGCCGAGCGGGGGCTGCTGCTCACCGTGTACCAGAACCGGCGCTGGGACGGGGACTTCCTCACTGCCCGCAAGCTCGTCGAGGGCGGGGAGCTGGGGCGGGTGCTGCGGTTCGAGTCGCGGTTCGACCGGTGGCGGCCGGTGCCCAAGGGCGGCTGGCGGGAGAGCGGGGACCCGGCCGAGGCCGGCGGGCTGCTGTACGACCTCGGCAGCCACCTCGTCGATCAGGCGCTGCAGCTGCTGGGCCCGGCGACCGAGGTCTACGCCGAGGTGCACACCCGCCGCGCCGGCCTGACCGTCGACGACGACACGTTCGTCGCGCTGCGCCACGCCGGGGACGCCCGCTCGCACCTGTGGATGAGCGCGCTCGCCGCGTCCGCCGGGCCGCGGCTGCGGGTGCTGGGCGATCGCGGGGCGTACACGAAGTACGGGCTCGACGTCCAGGAGGACGCGCTGCGGGCCGGGCGGCTGCCCACCGAGCCCGGCTGGGGTGCGGAGGACCCGGCCGCCCACGGGGTGCTGACCGGTTACGACGGGCAGGACCGGACCGTGCCGACCGAGCCGGGGGCGTATCAGAGCTTCTACGCCGGCCTCGCGGCCGCGCTGCGCGACGGCGGGCCCTCGCCGGTCGAGGTCTCCGGGTCGATCGCCGCGCTGCGCGTGCTGGAGGCGGCCCGCCGTTCCGCCGAGCGCGGTGAAGTCGTCAGGCTCTGAGCAGCCGTGGCGGCCCGGTACGTCCGCGAAGGGCCGTGCCGGGCCGGGCTACCGGGCGCCGATGACACCCCGCGAGCGCAGGGCCGCCTGGAGCTTGCCGACGTCTACGGCGTGGGCGTCGAAGCCGCCGACCGCGGCCAGGGCCGCCGCCGTGCCCGCCGCCTCGCCGGTGGTGAAGCAGGTCGCGGTGATGCGGGCGGAGCCGTTCGCCTCGTGGGTGGTGGAGATGCAGCGGCCGCCGGCGAGCAGGTTGGTCAGGTCGTGGGCGACCAGGGTGCCGTACGGGATGTCGTAGGCGGCGGGCAGCCCGTCGGTGTGCGACAGGCCCGGTGCGTCGGGGTCGTGGACGTCGATCGGGAACGCCCCCATGCCGATCGACGTCTCGTCGCGGCGGGCGCTCAGCACGTCGTCCTGGGTGAGCGTGCGCAGGCCGAGGACGCGGCGGGACTCGCGGACGCCGACACGGTCGCCGACGGCCGACAGGTACGCGTGGGCGCCCCCGGGAACGTAGCGGCGGAACCAGGCGACCGTCTCCAGCACCTGGTTGGCGAGGATCAGGTAGCCCGAGACCGTGCGGGTCACGTTCAGCACCGCCTCGCCGCGGGTCGGCCAGCCGGCCAGGTGCAGTTCGGTGCGGCGCCACGACAGGCGCCCCTCGGCGTGGCCGGCGGCCAGCAGCGCGCCGAAGCCCCACAGGTTCACGTGGTCCTCGTCCGGCCGCCCGATGCGGCTGCCGGCCCGGAAGTCGTCGGGGTTCGCGCGGGCGTAGTCCAGCAGCGGGCCGAAGTCGACGCCGCCGAGGCGCAGCAGCAGCGAGACCGGCTGGGTGCGGTCCGGGTGGTCGGTCTGCACGGCCGCGCCGGCCAGGGCGAAGACGACCGCGTCGCCGGAGCAGTCCACGACGAGCGCGGGTCTGATGAGGGTGCCGCCCTGGCCCGCGGTCTCCACCCGCACCCCGGTCACCCGGGAGTCCACTGTGGACACGCCGGTGACCGCCGTGTTGAGCATGAGCGTGACACCGGCCTCGTGCAGGAGCACGGCCTCGGCCATCGCGAGCTCGGCGTGGTTGACCGGGGTGCGGGTGGCGGTGTAGGCGACGTCGTCCGGGATGTGGCCGGGGCTGCCGCCGTAGCGCTGCAGCAGCGCGATGATCCGCTGCCCGACGCCGCCGGTGACCTGGTTGCCGGCGGCGTCGTGGAAGCCGGCGCTGTGCTCCAGCAGCTGCCACGCGAGCGTGCCGCCGACGTGGCCGGTCGCCTCGACGAGCAGCGTGTCGGCGCCCGACTCGGCGGCCGCGACCGCCGCGGCCACGCCGGCCGAGCCGGCCCCGATCACCAGGACCTGCGGGGTGAGGACGGTGGTGCTCAACGCGATCAGCCTTTCACGCTGCCGGCGGTCAGGCCCTTTTCGTAGTACCGCTGCAGCACGAAGAAGAGGAGCACGACCGGGATGGTCACGAGGGTGCTGAGCGCCATGATCGCGCCCCAGCGGATGTCGAAGGAGGTCACGAGGCCGGCCATGCCGACCGGCGCGGTGACGTTGT
Source organism: Dactylosporangium sp. CA-233914 (assembly GCF_050942935.1). NCBI lineage: Bacteria > Bacillati > Actinomycetota > Actinomycetes > Micromonosporales > Micromonosporaceae > Dactylosporangium > Dactylosporangium sp. CA-233914. The sequence goes on from NZ_CP192030.1 coordinate 1,399,184, forward strand.
CGCCCTGGGCGATGACGCTGGCGAGCAGGAACTCGTCCCAGGACAGGATGAAGGCGAACATGGCCGTCGTGGCCAGGCCCGTGCGCAGCAGCGGCAGCGTGACGCGCAGGAAGGCGCCCAGGTACCCCTGGCCGTCGACCCAGGCCGCCTCCTCGAGCTCCCGCGGTACGGCCTCCACGAAGCTCTTCATGAGCCAGGTCGTCAGCGGCAGCGTGATCGTCAGGTGCGCGATGATGATGCCGGCCAGGGATCCGGCGAGGCCGAGCGAGGCGAGCACGAGGTAGAGCGGGACGAGCAGCAGGATCGCCGGGAAGAGGTACGAGATGCCCAGGCACGCCAGCAACACCCGGCGGCCCGGGAAGGTGAAGCGGGTGACCGCGTAGCCGGCGGCCGTGCCCAGCGCGAGCGAGACGAGGGTCGTCACGATCGCGACCACGAAGCTGTTGGCGAACCAGCGCAGCGCGCCGGAGCCGAACACCTCCTCGTACCAGGCCCCCGTGACCGCCGTCGGCACGACCGACGGGTCGCTGACGAAGAGCTGGTCGGCCGGGCGTACCGAGCTCACGACCATCCACAGGATCGGGCCGACGGCGAAGAAGACGATGAGGGCGAGCGCGACGACCCGGCCGGCGATCCCGGCCGCGGCCGCCTTCGAGCGCCGCCGCTCAGGCCGTGCGCCGGACGCGGAGCCGGTAGATGATCCAGCCGACGAGCCCGGCGAGGCCGAGGAAGAGCCCGGCGAGGGATGCGATCGCTGCTGCGTAACCGACACGGAACTCACCCATGACCACCTTGTAGATGTACGTCGACAACACTTCGCTGGACCCGGCCGGGCCGCCGCGGGTCAGCAGCCACACCAGCTCGAAGTACATGAGGGTCCAGATGCCGCGCAGCGCCAGCAGGGACAGCGCCGCGGAGCGCAGGTTGGGCAGCGTCACGTGGACGAACTCGCGCCACGGACCGGCGCCGTCGACCCGGGCCGCCTCGTACTGCGCCTTGTCGATGCTCTGCATGCGCGCCCAGAACACGAGCATCGCGAACGGGAAGCCGCGCCAGATGTTGACGAGCACGACCATCGCCAGCGAGGTCGACTCCTGCCCGAGCGGGTTGGCCCCGGGCTGGAGTGCGCCCCAGGACTGCAGGCTGGTGCTGATGATGCCGTAGTGCCCGTCGAGCATCCACTGCCAGACCAGGGCGCTGGCGATGACCGGCACGACGTAGGGGATGAGCAGGAGCTGGCGGATCCAGCGCATCCCGGGCCAGTCGGCGTCGATGAGCAGCGCGGCGGCCAGGCCCAGCCCGAGCTGGCCGGCCAGCGACAGCACCGTCCACGCGAGCGTGTGCCCGATCGTCGACCACAGCGTCCGGTCCGACAATACGGCGCTGAAGTTGCCCAGGCCGACGAACTCGGCGTCGCCGGTGAGCAGGTCGATCGAGAACAGCGAGGTGCGGAAGCTTTCGAAGATGGGATACGCGAGGATCGTCGCGAACAGCAGCGCAGCGGGCAGGGCGAAGGCGATGCCTGCCCGCTGCTGCCGTCCGGTCAGCCCGCGCGTGAGGATCGCGGGTGTGGAGGCCATGAGTCCGCCTGTCAGCTCACTTTGGCGAGACGCTTCATCTCGGCATTGATCTTGTCGAAGGCCTGCTCGGCGGTCTGGTTGCCGGCCGCCGCGGCCTGGAGGTTGTCACCGACGAACGTGGTCGCCTCGATCTGGCCGGCCAGCGGGTTGAGCCCGGCCTCCATGCCGTAGCGGTACCACTGGGGCAGCGACTTGTCGCGGATCGTCTGCACCTGCTCGGAGAACTTCTGCACCGTGGGGTTGCCGGTGTAGACGGTCGAGGCCGCGGCGCTGTTGGTCGCCGGCAGCGCGAAGACCGGGCGGGTGTTGACGCGGGCCGCCTGCAGGTCCGCCTGCATCATGCAGGTGACGAGGGACTTGGCGGCCTGCTGCCGGCGGTCGTTGCTCTTGCCGATCATGTAGAAGTATCCACCGCCGAGCGAGCCCTGCGGCTTGACGTCCGCCGTCGGGCCGGGCAGCTGGAAGACGCCGATCTTGTCCAGCATCGCGGGGTTCTGCTCGTTGGCCATGCCCACGACCGCGCCGAAGTCCAGCGTCATCGCGCTCTTGCCCTGCACGAACGCGGTGCGGAAGTCGGTCCAGGTCCACGTGCGCGACTCCGGCTGCGAGGCGGCCTTGTAGAGCTCGAGCATGAACTGGGTCGCCGCGACGGCCTTGGCCTTGTCCCTGTCCAGCGCGTAGGCGCCGGTCTGCGGGTCGAAGGTGTGCACGCCGTTGGCGTAGAGGAACTGGTAGTACGTCTGCGGCGCGACGAGCGCGGAGGCCATCGGCACCGAGAACCCGCGCACGCCACCGGCCGGGTCGTCGAGCTGCTTCGCGGCAGTGAGCAGCTCGCCCCAGCTGGTCGGCACCTTGATGTTCTTGGCGGCGAAGAGGTCCTTGCGGTAGTACACCTCCTGGTGCAGCGCCCAGTCGGGCACCGCCCAGGTCTTGCCGTCCTTGCCCACCGCGTGCAGGAACGAGCCGACGAAGTCGGCGCGCCCGTGCTGGTCGATCACGTCGTCGACCGGGACGATGTAGTCGCCGGCCTGCGCCGCGGCCACCCCGCCCTCGATGGTGTTCATGATGTCGGGTCCGTTGCCGGCCCGGAAGGCCGTGACCATCTTCGGGTACATGCTGTCGAAGGGGACGGCCTCGAAGGCGACGCTGACGTCGGTCTGCTTGGCGACGCACTGCTCCGCCTGCTGCTTGATGACGTCCGCCTGCGCCTTGACGGTGAGGTTGGTCCAGAACGTCAGCTTGATCGGGCCACCGTTGTCGGCGGCACTGCCGCCGGGGCCCTTGGCGGACGGTGGTGAACAGGCCGAGGTCAGGACGAGAGCGCCGGCGACGGCCGCGGCCGTCAGGGCGTGCCTGCCTCTCGGAGGGTGTCGAAGCATGGGATTTCCTCGCTGTTTGCCGACGGTGCGGTGTGGGACGGCCGGGATATCAGTTTGCAACCCCGTGTTAACGGTTACACCGTGACGCCAGGCCCGGCCGGTGTCAAGTGGGGGAGTCGAAACATTCCAGGTCAGTCGCCTGAAACAAGCCGTTGACAGGAGGGCGGCGATCGGCGATATTGGCGGTCAGCTGTAACCGGTTACATGAACCGCTGAGGCTCGGAAAGGCTGCAATCACATGACCCTGGCTACGAAGAGCACCTTCAAGGGCGTCATCCCGCCGCTCGTGACCCCGTTCGACGCCGACGAGAACATCGACGTCGAGGCGCTGCGGGCCGAGGTCCGGCTCCACCTCGCGGCCGGCGTGCAGGGCATCTGCGTCACCGGTTCGACCGGTGACGGGCAGATGCTCTCGCTGGAGCAGTCCGTGACGGTCGCGAAGGTCGCCGTCGAGGAGGTCGCCGGGGCGATCCCGGTCATCGCCGGCATCATCCGCGACTCGACCGCCGAGGTCATCCGCTACGGCAAGGCGATCGCCGAGACCGGCGTCGACGCGCTGCAGGTGACCCCGGTGCACTACCTGTTCCAGCCCGACGAGGCCACGACGATCGAGTACTACCGGCGCATCACCGAGGCCACCGGGGTGCCGGTCATCATCTACAACGTCATCCCGTACGCGCTGATCCCGGCCACCACCGTCTACCGGTGCATCCAGGAGATCGAGCTGGTCGTCGGCGTCAAGCAGTCCGGCGGCAACATCCACCAGCTGGCCGACCTGCTCAAGGCCGCCCCGACCGAGGGCGCGGTGCTCACCGCCGTGGACGACCTGCTGTACCCGGCCTACCTCCTCGGCGCCCAGGGCGCGGTCAGCGCGACCCTCACCGTCGTGCCCGACCTGTGCGTCGCGCAGTGGAACGCGGTGCAGGCCGGCGACCACAAGACCGCGCTGGACATCCACAACAAGCTGCTGCCGGTGTGGCGCGCCATCGACGGGCCGAACATGACGGTCCGCATCAAGGCCGCCCTCGCCCTGCAGGGCCGCGACGGCGGGCTCGGCGCCCACCCGCTCACCCCCGTCAGCGACGCGGAGCGGGCGACGATCCAGGCCGCGCTGGTGGAGGCGGGCGTCCTTCCGGTTTGATAGGTGTCGCCCGGCATCCACGCGGTGCCGCGTGACCTGCTATACCCCCCGAGGAGCTCACTGTGGCAGGCATTCGTGACGTGGCCAGACTGGCCGGGGTGTCGACCGCAACCGTGACGCGCGCCCTGCGCGACGAGGCGTCGGTGACCGCGGAGACCAAGGCGAAGGTCTTGGCCGCCGCGGCCCGGCTCGACTACGTGCCCAGCGCCGCCGCCCGCGCCCTGTCCCAGGGCCGCAGCAGCGTGCTCGGCCTGTTCGTGCCGGACATCGTCAACCCGTTCTACGCCTCCGTCGCGCAGGGCATGGCCGACCGGGCCGCCGAGGCGCGCTACCAGCTCGTCATCGCGGGCTCCCACCTGAACCCGGAACGGGAACGGCAGATGGTGACCTCGCTGCACGACGGCACCCTCGCCGGGCTCGCCGCCACGACGCTGGGCACCGACGAGAGCTTCCGGGCGGCCCTCACCGGGCAGCGCGGGCCGCTGGTGCTCGTCGACCGGCGCCCGCGCGGGCTGCACGCCCCGCTGGTACGCACCGACAACCGCAGGGTCACCCGGGACGCGGTCGGGGAGTTCTTCCGGCTCGGCCACCGCAAGGTCGCGATGATCTCCGGCCCGCGCGACTTCGACACCGCCTGCCAGCGGCTGTCGGGCTTCCGGCTGGCGTATCGCGACGTGGGCCTGCCCGTGCGTGAGGAGTACATCAGCCACGGCCACCTCGGCGAGGAGGGCGGCTATCGCGCCATGGCCGAGCTGCTGGCCATGCCCGAGCCGCCGACCGCCGTGTTCTGCTTCAACAACCTCGTCACCGTCGGCGCGCTCAAGGCGATCCGCGCGGCCGGACTGAAGATCCCGACCGACCTGAGCCTGCTCGCCTTCGACGACATGAGCCTGTTCCCGCTCGTCGAGCCGCCGATCACGGCGATCGCCCAGCCCGCCTACGAGATGGGTCGCGCCGCCGCCGAGCTGCTGCTGCGCCGCATCGCCGGTGAGGCCGAGGTCGCCGACGTCGTCCTGCCCGCGACGCTGATCACCCGTGAGTCGCTGGGCCCACCGTCCATCTGAATCGAGCTGAGTTCCTCCTATGGCCGAACCGTTCCTCGCGTCCGCGAGCGACTACGTCGATCGGGCGCTGGGCGGCTTCGCGCGCGCCAACGCCGACGTCGTCGCCCTGCACACCGACCCCGTCTTCGTCCGGGCCGTCGCGCCGGACCCCGGCCGCCGGGCCGGCCTCGTCTCCGGCGGCGGCTCCGGCCACGAGCCGATGCACGCCGGGCTCGTCGGCCGCGGCATGCTCGACGCCGCGGTGCCCGGCAAGGTCTTCGCCTCGCCGCACAACCGGCAGGTCTACCAGGCCAGCCGGGCCGTCGCCGGCCCCGAGGGCGTCCTGCACATCGTCAAGAACTACACCGGCGACCGGATCAACTTCGGCATCGCGGCCGAGCGGCTGCGCCACGACGGCATCCGCGTCGAGCGGGTCCTCGTCGACGACGACATCGCCACGGACTCCGCCGACACGGCGACCGGGCGGCGCGGCACCGGCGCCACGATCCTCGTCGAGAAGCTGCTCGGCGCGGCCGCCGACGCCGGGCTGGGCCTGAGCGAGCTGGCCGAGCTGGGCGCGCGGGTGGCCGAGCGCTCCCGCAGCCTCGCCGTCGCCTCGCAGGCGCACACCTCGCCCGCCACGGGCCGGCTCGCGTTCGAGCTGGCGGACGGGGAGGTGGAGTACGGCGTCGGCATCCACGGCGAGCGCGCGGCCCGCAGCGTCCCGCGCCCGCCGCTACCGCAGCTCGTCGGCCGGATGCTCGACGACGTGCTGACCAGGACGCCGGCCGGGGACCGGGCGCTGCTGCTGGTCAACGGGCTCGGCGCGACGACCGCGATCGAGCTGCACAACGTCTTCGACCTCGCCGCCGATGCCCTCGCCGAGCGCGGGGTGAGCCTCGGCGGCAGCCTGGTCGGCACCTGGACCCCGGCGCTGGACATGAAGGGCTTCTCCCTGACCGTGACCATGCTCCAGGACGACTGGCAGGCCCTCTGGGACGCGCCGGTCTGGACCGCGACGCTTCGGAAGTGAGCACCACGATGCTGATGGAGACCTACCTGCGCCTGGCCGAGCGCGACCACGCCGAGCTGACCGCCCTGGACCAGGCGGCCGGCGACGGCGACTTCGGCGACAACCTGCGCGGCGCCCTGCGCCTCGTCGTCCAGCGGGTGCCCGCGGACGCGACGGCCCGGGCCGAGCTGGCGGTCGCCGCCACGTGTTTCCTCGACGAGGTCGGCGGCACCAGCGGCCCGCTCATCGGCCTGCTCCTGCAGGAGATGGCGGCCGCGCCGACCCTCGTCGAGGGCCTGACCAAGGGGATCGAGGCCGTCCAGCGCGTCGGCGAGGCGAAGCTCGGCGACCGCACGATGCTCGACTGTCTCATCCCGGCCCGCGACTTCCTCGTCGCGCACCCCGGCGACCTCGCCGGTACCGCCGAGGCGGCCGCCCGGGCCGCACTGTCCACGTCGCAGCTTCGGGCCCGGGCCGGCCGCGCCAGCTACGTCGGCGAGCGCGCGATCGGCACCCCCGACGCGGGCGCGACGGGCATGGCGCTGTTCTTCGCCGCCCTCGCCGAGCAGGAAGGGTTGAACGCATGAGCACGGTCGAGCCGGCCGCCGCGTGCGCCCGGGCCGGGGCGGCGTTCGACGAGTACCGTGCGCTGCCCGCCAAGCGGCGCGCCGAGTTCCTGCGCGGGATCGCGGACCGGCTGGAGGCCAACGGCGACGAGCTCGTCGAGCTGGTGCGGGCCGAGACCGCGCTGCCCGAGGCGCGCGGCCGCACCGAGCTGGCCCGGACCGCGAACCAGCTGCGGATGTTCGCCGACCTGCTGCAGACGCCGGAGTGGGACGACCCGCGCCACGTGCCCGGCACCCCGGGCGTCCGCCCGGACCTGCGCTCCCGCCGGATCCCGCTCGGCCCGGTCGCGGTTTTCGGCGCGTCGAACTTCCCGCTGGCGTTCTCCGTCGCCGGCGGCGACACCGCGGCCGCGCTGGCCGCCGGGTGCCCGGTCGTGGTCAAGGGCCACCCCGCCCACCCGCGCACCGGCGCGCTGGCCGGCCGCTGCGTCGCCGAGGCGGCCGCCGCGACCGGGCTGCCCGATGGCGTCTTCGCGCTGGTCCACGGCCCCGGCAACGAGTTCGGCGCGCGGCTCGTCGCCGATGCGCACATCGCCGCCGTCGGCTTCACCGGCTCCCGCTCCGGCGGCCTGGCGCTCATGGCCGTCGCGCAGGCGCGGGAGGTGCCGATCCCGGTGTACGCCGAGATGTCCAGCATCAACCCGGTCCTGCTGCTCCCGGCCCGCCTGGCGGCCGACCCCGGCGGCCTCGCCGCCGCCTTCGTCGGCTCCCTCACCGCCGGCGCCGGGCAGTTCTGCACCAACCCGGGCCTGCTGCTGGCGATCGACGGGCCGGGCCTGTCCGAGTTCCGGGCCGCGCTCGCCGGCGCCCTCGCGCAATCCCCGTCCGCGACGATGCTGACCCCCGCGATCGCCGAGGCGTACCAGCAGGGCGTCGCCGGCCGCGCGGACCGTATCGTCGCCGGCACGGCGCAGGGCTGCCGCCCGGCGGTCTTCGCCGCCACGGCCGCCGAGTTCGCCGCGACCCCGGACCTGCGCGAGGAGGTCTTCGGTGCCGCGTCCCTGCTGGTCACCTGCGCCGACGCCGACGAGCTGGCCGCCGTCGTGGAGTCCCTTTCGGGCCAGCTGACCGCGACCCTGCAGGGCGAGCCCGCCGACCTCGCCCTGGCCCGCCGGCTGCTGCCGGCCCTGGAGCGCAAGGCCGGCCGGATCATCTGGAACGGCTGGCCGACGGGCGTCGAGGTCAACGCGGCCCAGGTGCACGGCGGCCCGTTCCCGGCCACGTCGGACGGGCGCAGCACGTCGGTCGGCACGATGGCGATCGAGCGCTTCCTGCGCCCGGTCGCGTATCAGGACTTCCCGGCCGAGCTTCAGCCCTGAGCCGCCCGGGCGGCCGCCAGGATCTGCTCCGTGACCGGCCCCGGGTGGGACACCAGCGTCAGGTGCGACCCACCCGGGACCGTCCGGACCTTGGCGTGCGCCCGCTTCGCCATCGCCGCCTGCGACTCGGGGGTGATGATGCGGTCGGCGGAGCCGATGACGTACCACGACGGAATCCGCTGCCAGGCTGCCGCCCGGGACGGGGTGGTGAACGCGGCCATGGCGGCCGGGCGCTGGCCGGCCCACAGCACCCGCGCGGACGCCTTCGGCAGGTCGGGGCCGAAGGCGTCGAGGAAGACCGGCTCCTTGAGGTACAGGTCGGAGCCGACGGTGTCGTACAGCGTCGCGGGGTCCCCGCCCAGGGCCGAGCCCGCGCCGCTGAGCCGGCCGGTCGTCTCGCCGACCGCCGGCGCGGCCGCGTCGACGTAGACCAGCTGCTTCACGTTCGGAGCGTCCGCGGCGGCGTTGGTGATGACGGCCCCGCCGTACGAGTGCCCGGCCAGCACCACCGGGCCCTTGATCGTGCCCAGGAACCGGCTCAGCCCGGCCGCGTCGCCGGTCAGGCCCTGCAGCGGGTTGGCGTAGGCCCGCACGGGGTAGCCGGCCCGCTGCAGGCGCTCGACCTCGCCGCTCCAGCTGGAGGTGCCGGCCCACGCGCCGTGCACGAGCACGACCGTCGGCTTCGCCGCGCCGGCCGGGGCGGGCGCCAGCAGGGCGATCAGTGCGAGGGTCAGGACCGCGCTCATAGGGCCAACGGTGGCAGCTGCCGCGCCGGGCAGTCCTCGCCCGGGCGGATGAGGCCGGTCCCGCAGCGCCCAGAACGGTAAAATCGCCCACGACCGGCTCGCCGGCGCACGAATGTCACGAACCGGCTCCGAGGAGCGTCTTGTCTCGCATGGCCACCGATGACTTCTCGCCGCACCGCCGCCGGATGCTCGACGTCGCGTACCGCATCCTCGGCACGTGGTCCGACGCCGAGGACGTGGTCCAGGAGGCCTGGCTGCGCTGGTCCACCGTGGATCGCGACCAGGTCGGCAACGTCGAGGGGTTCCTGGTCACGGTGACGAGCCGGCTCGCGATCGACCGGCTGCGGCGGCTGCGGGCGCGGCGGGAGAGCTACCCGGGCCCCTGGTTGCCCGAGCTGATCAGCACCGAGCCGGTGGCCGAGGAGCGGGTGGAGCTCGCCGAGTCGGTGGAACTGGCGCTCCTGGTGGTGCTGGAGACGCTCTCGCCGCTGGAGCGGGCCGCGTTCGTGCTGCACGAGGCCTTCGGGCTCTCGCACGCCGAGGTCGGGGAGGTGATCGGGCGCAGCGAGGCGGCGACCCGGCAGCTGGCCCGGCGGGCGCGGGACCACGTGCGGGAGGGGCGGCCGCGGTACCGCGCCGACCGGGCCCACCGCCGCCGGCTCACCGAGCGGTTCCTGGCCGCGTGCTTCGGCGGCGAGCTCGGCGCGCTCATCGAGCTGTTCGCGGCCGACGTGCGCCTGGTCGGCGACGGCGGCGGGCGGGCCAAGGCGCCGCTGCGGGTCATCGAGGGCGCCGACCGGGTCGGGCGGTTCTTCGCCGCGATCTCCAACTCGCAGGGGGCGCAGCGCTACCTGGAGTCGATCGGGCTGGCCGGGCCGGCCGAGTTCGACGCGAGCGTCGAGGAGGTCAACGGGGCGCCGGCCATCGTCATGCGGGTCGGCGAGCGGATCATCCTGGTCGTGGCGATCGAGCCGGCCGGGGAGCGGATCGGCACCGTGTTCCTCGTCGCCAACCCGCAGAAGCTGGCCTCCTTGTCACGATCGGGGGCGGGGCGCGCGTCTGGTTCGGCATGAGGCAATCCATCACCATCGTCGGCGGCGGCCTGGCCGGCCTCACCGCCGCCATCGCCGCCGCCGAGCAGGGCCTGGACGTCACGCTGTACGAGGCCCACCGCACGCTGGGCGGCCGGGCGCGCTCGACGCCGGCGCCCTACGTCGCCAACGACGGCACCCACGTGCTCTACAGCGACGGCGAGCCCTTCCGCTGGCTCGCCGCCCGCGGCCTGGTCCAGCCCTGCAGCCGGCCGGCCCCGGGAGAGCTCGCCCGGTTCCGGTTCCGCCACGGCGGGCGCGTCCGGGCCACACCGCCGCTCGCGCTGCTGCGGGCGCTCGCGCACCGGCGGGTGGCCGCCCCGGCCGGCGAGCCGTTCGGCCCGTGGGCCGAGCGCCGCTTCGGCCCGGTCGCGGCGCGGGCGATCGAGGGGCTGGTCGGCGTCATCACGTACACCGCCGACCCCGGCCGCCTCTCGGCCGCCTTCGTCTGGGAGCGGGCGCTGCGGGCGGCCAGGCCGGCGTGGCCCGCGGTCCGCTACGTCCACGGCGGCTGGTCGGCGATGGTCGAGCGGATGGCGGCCCACGCCCGCGGCCTCGGCGCCCGGATCGTCACCGGCGAGCGCGTCGATGCCCTGCCGCCCGGCCCCGTCATCGTCGCCACCGCCCTGGACGCCGCCCGCACGCTGCTCGGCGGCGCCGCGCTGACCTGGCCGAGCGGGCGGGCCGCGCTGCTCGACCTCGGCCTGCGCGCGGACCGGCGCGACCCGTTCGTGGTCTCGGACCTCGACGAGGGCGGGTTCGTGGAGCGGTACTCCCTGCCCGACCCCTCCCTCGCCCCGCCCGGCCACGCCCTGTTCCAGCTGGAGCTGCTGGCCGGCGCCGACGAGCCGATCCGGGCCGCCGCCGCCCGCCTCGAGTCCCTCGCCGACGCCACCGTGCCGGGGTGGCGCGACCGGGTCGTCTGGCGCCGTGACGCGTTCGCCAACCAGCGCACCGGCGCCGTCGACCCGCCCGGCGCGACCTGGCGCGACCGCCCGCCGATCGACCGCGGCGACGGCGTCTTCCTGGCCGGCGACAGCGTGGCGGCGCCGGGCCTGCTCGGCGAGGTGTCGCTGAACTCGGCCCGCACCGCGGTGCGGCTCGCGCAGGCCGCGCTCCGGCGGGCGTCGACCCTACGCGGCTGATGATGCCGGTCGGGGGCCCGGCCTCGTAGGGTTGGCGCATGACGAAGAGCAACCGGGCGATCGTGTACTGCGAGTTCGGTGCGGCCTCCGTGCTGCGCGAGACCGAGCGGGAGATCGTCGAGCCGGGCCCGGGCGAGGTCCGCGTCCGGGTCGTGGTGTCCGGGGTCAACCCGACCGACTGGAAGACCCGCACCGGCGCCACCGCCATGGCGCCCGTGCCCGGCGACGGCCAGGTGCCCAACCAGGACGGCGCGGGCGTGGTCGACGCCGTCGGCGCGGGCGTGACCGGGCTGGCCGCCGGTGACCGGGTGTGGCTGGTCATGGCCGCGTACCAGCGCCCGGGCAGCGGGACGGCGCAGCAGTTCACGGTGGTGCCGGCGGATCGGGCCGTGCCACTGCCCGCCGAGGCCTCCTTCGAGGCCGGCGCGAGCGTCGGTGTGCCCGCCATGACCGCCCACCGCGCGCTCACCGTCCACGAGGGCGCGCCGGCGCGCCTCGCCCCCGGCGCGCTGGCCGGCGTGAACGTCCTGGTCGCGGGGGGAGCCGGCGCGGTCGGCAACGCGGCGATCCAGCTCGCGGTGTGGGCCGGCGCCTCGGTCGTGGCCACCGTCAGCAGCCCGGAGAAGGCCGAGCTGGCCCGCCGCGCCGGCGCCCCGCACGTGGTGAACTACCGCGACGCCGACGCCGCCGACCAGATCCGCGCCGCCCTGCCCGACGGCGTCGACGTGGTGGTCGAGGTGGCGGCGGCGCACAACGCGGAGCTCAACCTGGCGGTGCTGCGGCCGGGCGGGACCATCGCGGTGTACGCCAACGACAGCTCGGGCGGCCCGCTCACGATGGACGTGCGCCGGCACATGGTGCTCAACGCGCGATACCAGTTCATCCTGCTCTACACCGTCCCGCGCGCGGCCCTGGCCGAGGGGGCGGCGGCGGTGAACGCGGCCCTGGCCGCGGGCGCTCTGCGCTTCGGCGCGGCGGCCGGCGTGCCGCTGCACGAGTTCGCCCTGGCGGAGACGGCCGCGGCCCACGCGGCGGTCGAGTCGGGTGCCGTGGGCAAGGTTCTGATCCGCGTCTGCGACGAGTAGCGGGGTTTTCCCGTCGCGGTGCTGGGCAGTGCCCGGTCGTGGCCCAGGTTCATCACCGCAACGCGCAGGTCGGCGGCCGGACGGTCTTCTACCGCGAGGCCGGCGACCCGGGCGCGCCGCACGTCGTTCTGCTGCACGGCTGCCCCGCCAGCTCGTACATGTACCGTGCGCTGATCCCCCGGCTGGCCACGACCTTCCACGTCGTCGCGCCCGATCTGCCCGGCTTCGGGCTGAGTGCCGCCCCGCCGGTGGACGAGTTCGAGTACACCTTCGAGCACCTGGCCGACGCGATGGAGGCGCTCCTGGCCGAGCTGGGCATCGCCGAGTACTCCATGATCGTCCAGGACTACGGCGCCCCGACGGGCTGGCGCCTGGCCCTGCGCCACCCGGAGCGCGTGCGCTCGATCGTCACCCAGAACGGCAACGCGTACGACGAGGGCTTCGTCGCCGCCTTCTGGGACCCGCTGTGGCGCTACGCCGAGACCCGCTCCGCTCGCGACGCCGAGCCGTTGCTGACCGCGTTGAGCGAGGCCGGCATCCGCTGGCAGTACACCCACGGCGTCCCCGACCCCGACCTGGTCGACCCGGACTCGTGGCGGCACGACTGCGCCCTGGTCAGCCGCCCGGGCAACCCCGAGATCCAGCTGGCCCTGTTCGCGGACTACCCCAGCAACGTGGCCCTGTACCCGGCGGTCCACGAGTACTTCCGCGCCTCGCAGGTCCCGCTGCTGGCGGTCTGGGGCCGCAACGACGAGATCTTCGGCCCGGCCGGTGCGGAGGCCTTCCGCCGCGACCTCCCGGCCGCGGAGATCCACCTCCTCGACGGCGGTCACTTCCTCCTCGAGTCCCACCTCGACGAGGCCGAGCCGCTCATCACCGGCTTCCTCACCCGCGCCCAGGGCGCCGCGGCGCCGGCAGCCGCCTGACCGCGGCCCGCGGCGAGCGATCGGCCGGCCGCGAGGCGCGGCAGGAGGGCGTTGAACGCACCCCGGCGGTGCGCTTGCAGCGGGCATTCAGGTGGAATTCAGGCGCGAACCGGCTGGGTATCGCCTGTTCGGTCAGCGATTCCTGCTGAATGGATTATCACGCGTTTCTTGATGTTCACCTCCCGCATGTCCGGCGTGCGGACAGGAACGCGCGGCGCGTCATCGCCTTTATCGAATGTCAGCACGGTGGCCTGCGCGCCGGCAGTGTCACGAGCGTTCCGGCGCGCCGGGATCGAACATTCGGGGAGGAATGTCCACATGCTGCCGCCGCGGTTTATTTTCCTGGCGATGGTCGCATCCGGCGATGACGAGTCTGTTGCGGACCGGCAACAGACGACCGCCTGGATGCTGTGCTCGCCCAACAACCGGATCCTCGGCCGTGGGGAACGCGCCTTCGACACCGAGGCGCAGTGCCGCGACGCCGTGCTGGAAGTTGTCGCCGGGGCCGACCGCCTGCACGCCGTCTCCACCGCACTCGGTACCAGCGGGCACTGGGTCTGGCGGGTTGAACTCGACGGTGTGCCGGTCGCGGTGTCCCACCGCTCCTACCTGCGGGCCAGAGAAAGCCAGTACAACGTCGGCCGCTTTCTGGCCGCGGTGCCGTCCGCGCTGGTGACGGGCGGTCGCCGGGTGCTGCGCGAGGCTTCGCGGGACCGTCGGGTGGCTTAATCGAATATAAATGTTTGTCTATGACCAAACGGGTCATAGGCGCGGTTCCGGCTGCCCGGAATTCAACTAAAAAATGCTTCATTCGTCGTTCATGATTCGACCTCCGATATTTGGTTATCGACTGACAACGTGCCCGGTGCACCCATTCCCGAAAGGCAAAGAAGGGCACGGAATGAGAAGACTCAGCAAGGCCGGCCTCGGGCTCCTGGGGGTCACGGCCCTCCTGCTCACCCAGGCCACCCCGGCGCACGCGGACCACGCGGGCGAGGCCGCCGACATCGTCGGCATCGGCTCGGACACCATCCAGTACGCCGGGAACTTCCTCGCCGACGGTGACTACCTGGGCAACCCGGGCTTCAACGCCTCGGGCGGCCGCGTGCTCAACTTCGACGCGACCGGCGACGCGAACGGCAAGCTCACCGCGGGCGCCGGCGTGGTCCTGCGCGGCGGCACCGTCCCGGTCACCCGGCCGAACGGCTCCGGCGGCGGCATCACGTTCCTGAACAACAGCGACAAGGGCGCCACGCACAAGGTGCAGTTCGTCCGCATGTCGCGCCCGCCGTCGAAGGGTGAGGACGACACGGCCGTGGCCAACGGCTGGGGCGGCCTGCACTGCTACCAGATGGCGCTCGACGGCCTCAAGATCGCCGTGTCGAACCTGGCGGCGACCAACGCCGGCACCAACGGCATCAGCAAGGCCGACCTGACGCAGATCTTCTCGGCCACCGGCACCATCCGCAACTGGGGCCAGGTCACCGGCTGGAACGGCCCGGCCGCGGCGGCGAACACGCCGATCGTGCCGATCCTGCCCCCGTCGACCTCCGGCACCGAGCAGTTCTTCATCCAGCAGCTCGGCCTGTCCGAGGCGCAGGTCCGCTCGGACGTCCAGCGCGCCGAGGAGCACGACCCGTCGGCGATCCAGAACAACGCGAACGCCATCGCGCCGTTCTCGACCGCCCGGGTCGTGATGATCCACAACGGCTACTTCAACAACGGCACGCCGGTCGCCACCGACCCGGTGAAGCTGCTCAGCGCCGGCTTCTCGGCGACGCGCCCGGTCTACATCGTCGTGCGCCAGAGCGAGGTCAACCAGAAGTGGAACAAGGACCTGTTCGCGCCCGGCGGGTTCATGTCGCAGTCGTTCCTCGCGCAGCCGCTGATCGAGGACGCTGCGGGCTTCACCTACCAGTACGCCGACGCCGGCCTCTGCCACACCGCCTGACGTCGGTAAGCCACACCCAAACAAACCAAGGAAGGGAGCCCCTAAAGTGGGCATTCGCTCCAGGGCGTTGATGGTCGGGGCGTCCGCTCTGATCGTCGCGGCCGGCGTTCTCGTGGGCGGGGGCAGCGCCTTCGCGGCGACGATCCAGCCGCCGTTCGAGCCGGACCCGAATGTGATCGGTTCGCTCACGCTGTACAACGCGGCCGGCCAGGTCGTGACGGGCGGCAGCGTGAACGACAGCCCCATCGTCGCCTACGCGGAGGCGGACGGGCACGGGCGCGACGGCGACAGCCGGGCGTTCCTGCGGGTGGCCACGCCGAAGGCCAACACCCCGCCGGACCAGTTCATCAGCGGCCTGCTGACGAGCGCGCAGAACTTCCCGAACCCCAACGCTCCCGCTCCGCTTTCCACCTCGACCAACGCGGTCGCGACCGGCGTCGCCGGTGTGCCCTCGCTGGCCAGCTACATCGCGTCGAACCCGAACACCGAGACGGCCGCGAACCTGGCGAACATCTACCAGCTGCGGCTCATCACCACGGCGCCGGGCCAGCCGCAGAACGTGAACTACTACCGGGTCGACATCCAGGTCAACCCCTCGGCGGGCACCTGGTCGGTCGTCTACCCCGGTAGCAAGACCAGCACCACCACCACGCTGACGGCGAGCCCGAACAGCCCGGCCAACCACGGCAGCCAGGTCACCCTGACCGCCAAGGTCGAGCCGGCGGCCGCCGGTTCGGTGCACATCTTCGACGGTGCCAACGACCTCGGTGCCGCCACCTACAACGCCACGACCGGTATCGCCACCCTGGCGACCACCCCGGCCGACGGCAACCACTCGTTCACCGCGCAGTTCACGCCGGCCGACCCGGACTCGTTCAACGGTTCGACGTCCTCGGCGCTGGCCTACACGGTGAACCCCGCCGGCACGCCCACCAGCACCACCCTCTCGGTGAACCCGCCGAGCGGCGTGACCGCGGGTGGCAACGGCAAGGCCGACGTGAACCTGTCGGCCCAGGTGGCCCCGGCCGGCACCGCCGGTTCGGTCCACTTCTTCGACGGCGGCACCGACCTCGGCGCGGGCAACTACAACGCCGGCACGGGTGCGGCGACGCTGACGGCGAGCCTGGGTATCGGCAACCACCTGCTGATCGCCACGTTCACCCCGAGCGTCAACGGCTTCCAGTCGTCGTCCTCGTCGATCATCAACTACGCCGTTGTGGGCAGCAACTCGGCCGCCGTGCCGATCGACGCCCAGAACGACACCCAGCCGTTCGCGGGCGCCCTGTCGCTGCAGGTCGCCTCGGGCACGGCCGTGCACCTGACCCAGGTTCCGGTCAACGACCCGAACGGCCACCCGGCGCAGGCGACCGACGCGACGGGTCACCGTCACGCCTGGGTGTTCACCGGTTCGCTGGCTGGCGTGTCGGTCAACGACACCCGCCCGACCCAGGACGGCTGGACGCTCAACGGCCAGGCCGCTGACTTCGTCAACGGCTCGACCACTGTCACGGCGAGCAACCTGGGCTGGACCCCGGCGCTGGCCACCGGCGGCGACGCCGAGGGCGTGCTCGGGGCCGGCACCCCGGTCGACTCGAAGCTCAAGACGGCGAACAGCGACGGTCTGCACACCAGCAGCCTGTTCGCCCACGCCGGCGCGGGCAACGGCCTGGGCACCCAGAACCTCAGCGCCAACCTGGAGCTGCGGATTCCGGACACGTCCCCGACCGGTCTGTACCAGAGCACCCTCACGCTGACCCTGGTCAGCCCGTAAGTCCCAGCAACACCAAGTCGCCAGGCCGGCCGTGAGGCCGGCCTGGCCCCTTGCGACGAGAACGGAATCCGGCCATGAAGTTAGCCCGCACGACCACCGTCATCGCGACCGTCGTCGCGTTCCTGCTGGCCGCCGGCGCACCCGCCCGAGCCGAGCCGAACGACGACGGGAATCGTGCGTGGTCCGTGCGGCCCGCGACCGCCGACGGCAAGCCGGACAAGCGCACGCACTACACGCTGCAGGGCGCGCTGGGCGGCAAGGTCGAGGAGCACGTCCTCGTCACCAACTCCAGCAAGGTCCGCGCCACGTTCCTCATCTACGGCACCGACGCGTTCAACACCAGCACCGGCGCGTTCGACCTGCTGCCCGCGGCGACGAAGCCCACCGACATCGGCTCCTGGATGAAGTTCCCGAGCCCGACGGTCGACATCGACCCCGGCGCGTCCGTGGCCATCCCGTTCATCGTCGACGTGCCCCAGGGCGCCACCCCCGGCGACCACGCGGGCGGCGTCGTGGTCTCGCTCGCCACCAACGGCAGCGACGTCAAGCTCGACACCCGCGTCGCGGTCCGGCTCTACTTGAGGATCGCCGGGCTGCTCCGGCCGACGCTCGAGGCGCAGAAGGTCCAGGCGACCTACAGCGGCACCGCCAACCCCGTCGGCAAGGGCGGCGTCGACGTGACGTACACCGTCGTCAACACCGGCAACATCCGGTTGTCCAGCCACGCCAAGGTGTACATGACCTCCACGATCTTCGGCACCCACCTCGGCTCCGAGGCCCGCCGCGACCTGCCGGAGCTGCTGCCCGGCCAGCGCGTGACCTACACCGCGCACATCGACGGCGTCTTCCCGGCCGGCCCGATCGACGCCAACGTCGACCTCGAGCCCTACCCGGACCCGGCCCAGCCGGTTGGCCAGCAGATCGCGACCGCGAAGTCCTCGGTGACCATCTGGGCGATCCCGTGGCTGCTGACCCTGGTCGTCATCGCCGTGCTCGTCGGCCTGGCCGTGCTGCTCGGCCGCCGCTTCGGCCGGCCGCGCCCCAAGGACAAGTCCAAGGACAGCACCCCGAAGCCGCGGCCCACGCTGCCGACGGCCACTCCCAAGAAGAGGGCCCAGCGCGACATGCCGGCGATGAGCAAATGAGCCGCCGGATCACGGCCCTGGCGGCCGTGCTGACCCTCACGGCGGCCGTCGCCGCGTGCGGTTCCAGCAGCGCGCAGAAGGTGCCGTACACCGACGACCGCTCCACCGGCGGCATCGTGCTCTACGGCGCTGACGGCAAGGCCAGGACCTCCGGGAAGCTCGGCGACAAGCCGTTCGTGGCCAAGGCCGTGAGCCGGGTCGCCGCGCCCAGCCCGTACGACGGCGACGGGCGCAAGGCGACGCTGCTGGCCTACCAGCCGCGCGAGGGCGTCTCGCCGCAGCTGTGGACCGGCACGTTCCTGACCGGCGCGACCGCCTACGCCGACCCCGCGCACCCGACCGTCGAGGCGCCGGCCGGGGGACTGTCGATGGGGGAGTTCATCCAGCAGTACCCCACCCGCTGGAACGGCCTGGTCCAGCTGCGGATCTACCTCGGCGTGCCCAACGAGCCGACGCAGAACGACAAGTACGTCTCGGCCGACATCAAGATCAACGGCGACACCTGGACGCTGCTGGGTGCCAAGAGCGATCTCGCGGCCCCGATGATGCTCACCGCCCCGCGCCGCGACGACGGCGTGCCGATCCTGGTGAGCGTCAGCGGCAGCCCCGAGCCGACGACGAGCACCACCACGCCGGGCGGCGGCGGGGGCGACCTGCCCAAGACCGGCCTCAACATCCTGCTCATCGCCGGCGTCGGCGTGGGCCTGGTCGCGCTCGGCTCCGCGGCGCTCGTCGCCGCCCGCCGGCGCAAGGTCGGGGCGGGGGCGCGGTCGTGACCGAGACGATGGAGCTCCTGCCGCCGCCGCCGTACGCGGAGGTACCCCGCCCGGCGACCCTCGACGCACGCTCGATCTCGGCCTGGTTCGGCACCCGCAAGGTGCTCGACCGGGTCTCGCTGACCATGAACGCCGGCCAGGTCACCGCGCTCATCGGCCCGTCCGGCTGCGGCAAGTCCACGTTCCTGCGCATCCTCAACCGGATGCACGAGCTGGTCGCCTCGGCGCAGCTCGCGGGCGAGGTGCTGCTCGACGGCGAGGACATCTACGCGGCCGGGCGGCGCATCACCGAGGCCCGGCGGGACATCGGCATGGTGTTCCAGAAGCCCAACCCGTTCCCGACGATGAGCATCTACGAGAACGTCGTCGCCGGGCTCAAGCTCACCGGCAAGCGGGTCAAGCGCGCCGAGCGGGACTACCTCGTCGAGGAGTGCCTGATCAAGGCCGGCCTGTGGCGCGAGGTCGCCGACCGGCTGCACACGCCCGGCGGCGCGCTCTCCGGCGGCCAGCAGCAGCGGCTGTGCATCGCGCGCTCGCTCGCGGTACGCCCGCGGGTCCTGCTCATGGACGAGCCCTGCTCGGCGCTCGACCCGACCTCGACCCGGGTCATCGAGCAGACCATCGCCGAGCTCGCCGCGGAGGTGACGATCATCATCGTCACGCACAACATGCAGCAGGCGAACCGGGTCTCCGACCAGTGCGCGTTCTTCCTGGCCGAGCAGGGCACGCCGGGCGTGATCGTCGAGCACGGGCCGACCGAGGACATGTTCGGCAACCCGCAGGACCCGCGCACCGCCGACTACGTGCACGGCAGGTTCGGATGACCGAGCTGCTCGAGAGCGACGCGGAGGACGTCCCGCGCCGGCTCGTCACCCGCCCGGCGGTGGTCGACCGGATCTTCCGGACCGGCAGCACCAGCATCGGCGTGCTCGTCCTGATCATCTTCGGCGCGATCGGCTTCATGCTCGCCATCGAGGCCGTGCCGACCTTCCGGCGATACGGCTGGAGCTTCTTCACCGAGCACGACTGGCAGCCCGAGCGCGACCAGGTCGGCATGTCCGAGGTGCTCCTGGGTACGTTCCTGGTCGCCGGTGTCGCGCTGCTGGTCGCGTTCCCGCTCGCGGTGACCAGCGCGCTCTACATCAGCGAGTACGCGCCCGCCAAGCTGCGCGGCGCGCTCGTGGCGATGGTCGACCTCATGGCCGCGGTGCCCAGCATCGTCTACGGGCTCTGGGGCTTCTTCATGCTCCAGCCGTACCTGCTCGAGGTCGCCCACTGGATCCACCAGCACCTCGGGTTCATCCCGATCTTCGAGGTGGACACCGACCCGGACGCGCCGGTGTGGGCGCAGTCGCGGTACACCGGATCCGTCTTCATCGCGGGCGTCGCCGTGGCCATGATGGCGATCCCGATCGGCTGCTCCGTCATGCGCGAGGTCTTCGCGCAGGCGCCGGTCGGCGAGCGGGAGGCGGCGCTGGCGCTCGGTGCGACCCGCTGGGGCATGGTCCGCGCGGTCGTGCTGCCCTTCGGCCGCGGCGGCATCATCGGCGGCACGATGCTGGCCCTGGGCCGGGCGCTGGGCGAGACGGTCGCGGTGCTGCTGATCATCGCGCCGATCTTCGAGCTCAAGGCCCGGGTCCTGGAGAACGGCGGGATCACCGTCTCCTCGCTGATCGCCAACCGCTTCGGCGAGGCGACCGCGATCCAGCTCTCCGCCCTGCTCACCGCCGGCTTCGTGCTGTTCGTCATCACCGTCATCGTCAACACGCTCGCCGCGGTCATCGTCAGCCGCAGCCGCAGCGGCGCGGCGACCGAGATCTGAGCGGGGGACAGCATGACGACGGTTCTGCCCGAAAAGCAACAGACGGATGCATCGGTACCTGCTGAGCCCGAACGCCCCCGCCAGTTGCACTCCGCGACCATCGACGACCGGGCCAGCCTCATCGGCGCCGCGGCCGGCTCGCTCGGCCTGACCTGGCTGCTCTACACCCAGGTCCTGCTGCTGTCCGGCCTGACGGGCTTCTTCATCGGCTGGTATCTCGCGTTCGTGCTGCTCTACGCGATCGTGACCGCGGCGGGCAACCCGCGCCCGGTGGTCGCCGACCGGGTGGCCTCGGCCGCGCTGCACGCCGGGGCGGTGCTCGTCGGGCTGGCCCTGCTGCTCACGATCGGGTACACCCTCTTCCGTGGCGCCCCGGCCCTGCCGCACCTGAACTTCTACACCAAGGACATGGCCGGCGTCCCCGGCGACGCGCCGCTGGACCGGGGCGGCATCCTGCACGCCATCGTCGGCTCGGTGATCGAGGTCGGCATCGCGGTCGTCATCTCGCTGCCGCTGGGCATCGCGACCGCGGTCTACATGACCGAGGTCGGCGGCCGGCTCGCCAAGACCGTGCGCACGCTGATCGAGGCGATGACGGCGGTCCCCGACATCCTCGCCGGCCTGTTCATCTACACGGCGCTCATCGTGGCGTTCAACTTCCCCAAGAGCGGCTTCGCGGCGGGCCTCGCGATCTCGGTGACGATGATCCCGATCATCGCCCGCGCCTCCGACGTCGTGCTGCGGGTCGTGCCCGGCGGCCTACGCGAGGCCGGCCTGGCCCTGGGTGCCTCACAGTGGCAGGTGGTCCGCCGGGTCGTGCTGCCGACCGCCCGCCCGGGCCTGGCGACCGCACTGATCCTGGCCGTCGCCCGCGGCGTCGGCGAGACCGCGCCGGTCCTGCTCACCTCCGGCGCGTCGACGTTCATGAACTACGACCCGCTGCACTACACGATGAACTCGCTGCCGCTGTACATCTTCACGGCCGTGCGCAGCGGCCAGCCGAACTACATCACCCGCGGCTTCGGCGCCGCGATCGTCCTGCTCGTGCTCGTCCTGCTGCTGTTCGCGATCACCCGCTACCTGGCTCGCCGGCGCTAACTCCCATGAGGAAGATCAGCATGAAACCGACCATTCCCGTGTTCCGGCCCGGTGCGTTCGTCCGGCGCCTCGGCGTGTTCGGTGCGGTGGTTGCCCTGCTGCTGACCGCCACCGCCCGCCCGGCCACCGCCGCGGCGCACGTGCGCATCGAGGGCACCGGCTCGTCCTGGAGCGCCAACGCGCTCACCCAGTGGATCTCCGACGTGACCCCCCAGGGCCTGCAGGTCGTGTTCACCTCGCTGGGCTCGGCGGCCGGCCGCAAGGACTACGCGAACCAGACCAACGACTTCGCCATCACCGACATCCCGTTCCAGGGCAAGGACGCGCTGACCGGGCAGGACGACACGGCGAAGGACCGGCCGTACGCGTACCTGCCCCTGGTCGCCGGCGGCACCTCGTTCCCGTACCACATCGAGGTCGGCGGCAAGCTGGTGCGCGACCTGCGCCTGTCCGGCGATACGCTGGCGAAGATCTTCACGAACAAGATCACGAACTGGAACGACCCGGCGATCACCGCGGACAACAACGGGCGCAAGCTGCCGTCGCTACCGATCATCCCGGTCCTGCACGCCGAGGGCTCCGGGTCGACTGCGCAGTTCACGCGGTATCTCGTGAATCAGCACTCGGCCCTGTGGAGCGCGTACGCCGGGCGGAACGTGCCGACCGAGTACTACCCGCGGCCGGAGGGAAGCAAGGCGGTGCCGCAGACCGGCTCCGACGGCGTCATGAACTTCATCGTGTCGAAGTCCGGCAACGGGTCGATCGGCTACGACGAGTACTCCTACGCGACGAACATCGACTACCCGGTTGCCAAGATCGGCAACAAGGCCGGCTACTTCACCGAGCCGAAGGACTACAACGTCGCCGTCGCGCTGACCTCGGCGAAGATCAACACCGACCCGAACTCGAACGAGTACCTCATCCAGAACCTCGACGACGTGTACGTCAAGGACGACGCGCGCACGTATCCGCTGTCCTCGTACTCGTACATGATCCTGCCGATCGCCACCGCCGGCGATCCCAAGGAGAAGCGGATGACCACCGCGAAGCGCCAGACGCTGGTGGACTTCCTGTCGTACTCCATCTGCGGCGGACAGCAGGTTATGGGCAAGAAGGGCTACTCGCCGCTACCGCTGAACCTGGTGCAGGCCGGCTTCGAGCAGGTCAAGAAGCTCAAGGCCGCCGACTCCGCCGTGGAGCTCAAGGACCAGCCGGTCACCAGCTGCAACAACCCGACGTTCGTGCCGGGCAACCTCAGCCGCAACCACCTCGCCGAGATCGCGCCGATGCCCCCGGCCTGCGACAAGATCGGTGCCGGCCCGTGCCCGCCGAAGGGCGCCAACGCCGGCTCCGGCGGCGGGGACGGCAACGGCAATGGCAACGGCGGCGGCAACGGCAATGGCAACGGCGGCAACGGCAGCGGCAGCGGGAACGGCAGCGGCGGCGGGAACGGAACCAACGGCAACGGAGGAGCGGGCGGCACCGACGGCGGCGCGCAGATCGACCCGGACACGGGCGAGGTCGTCGGCGGCAGCGGCTCGAACGGCACCACCGACGCCAACGCCATCGGCACCCCGACCGACCTCGCGGCCTTCCGTGCCAACCGCTACGCCTCGATCCTCGGCCCGGTCGCGGCGCTGCTACTCGTGGCCGTGCTGTTCGTGCCGGCAATCTTCGCCCGCCGCCTGGCCCGCCGGGACGAGCGGTGACACCCCGGCGACGGGCGGCCGCGCTCGTCCTGCTCATCCTGGTGTCGCTGCTGTCCTCCTCCCTGCTGCCGCCGGTGTCGCCCGCGCGGGCGGAGACGTTCGAGTACAACCACACCCAGACGATGACCCGCAAGCACACCAACGCCGACGGGACTGAGGTCACCGCCGACACCCGCACGGTCACCGCCCAGGTGAGCCAGGTCGCGCAGCTCAAGGCCCGGCAGCAGATCGAGGTCAAGTGGAGCGGGGCGCACCCGAGCCTGGGCGTGGTCGACAACCAGAACGCGGCCGACGCCAGCCTGCAGGAGTACCCCGTCATGATCATGCAGTGCCGTGGCGACGACGCCAGCGGCACCCTGAAGCCGAGCACCTGCTGGACCCAGGGCATCGACCAGCGCAAGGACACCTACAACATCCCGTACATGTTCCCGCCGTGGCGCCTGGACCGCGACGCGGCGCCGAACGACGTCAAGCAGATCGTCGGCTTCCCCGACCCGCTGCCGGCCAACTGCCCCGGCCCGGTCGACCAGGTCGCCCACTACGAGCCGTTCGTGGCCGCCGACAAGACCGTGTACCGCCCGCTGACCAGCTACGACCGCAGCGACGTCTGCGGCCCGGTGCTCGCGCCCGACATGGTCAACGTCGAGGACCCGGCCGCCCCGCCGACCAACACCACGTTCGCCAGTACCGACAAGGACGGCAACGGCAGCGCCCGGTTCGTCGTGTGGACCGGCCAGGAGAACGCCTCCCTGGGCTGCTCCGCCACCGAAGTCTGCTCGCTGGTGATCCTGCCCATCATGGGCATGAGCTGCGACTCGACGTTCAAGAACCTGCCCGCCGGGGACCGCCCGGCGCCGGGACGCCCGACCACCGACGCCGAGACCGCGTGCCGCGCCGGCGGCCAGCACGAGGTCAACGACTTCATGACCAGCCCGGTCTCCCGCTTCCAGGTCGATACCGCGGTCACCGCCGCGGACTGGTGGAGCCCGTCGATCTGGAAGAACCGGTTCAGCGTCAAGCTCGGGTTCGGCACCTCCGCCAACATCTGCGACATCGGCGACACCCGCGTGCCCGTCGACCTGTATGGCTCCGAGATGCTCGCCGAGGCCACGACGCAGTGGGCGCCGGCGTTCTGCTCGGACCCGACGCGCTTCAAGTTCCGGCACGTCCAGATGGGCGAGCCGCAGGCCAAGAGTCAGCTCGGCGACGGCTCCATCAACGCCGCCCTGGTCAGCCGGCCGCCGGACTCGGGCGACTACGGCCGGCCGGTGGTGAACGCGCCGATCGCGGTGTCCGGGTTCGCGATCAGTTACATGATCGACGACAAGAACCACAACGAGTACGCCGATCTCAAGCTGAACCCCAGGCTCATCGCCAAACTGCTCAGCGAGTCCTACCCGTCCCGCCCGGACCTGCGCGACGCCTATGGCCGCTCCACGGGCGAGTACAAGGCCATGGCCGGCAATCCGCTGTACATCTCGCTGGACCCGGAGTTCCGCGCCCTCAACCCGGACGTCGGCGACTCCCTGTTCGAGGCGCTGTCCTCCAGTGCCCTGCTCGCGCTGTCGGGCAACTCCGACGTGATGTGGGCGCTGAGCGCGTACCTCAACGCCGACCCCGAGGCCCGGGCCTTCCTCAACGGCGAGGCCGACCCCTGGGGCATGGTCGTCAACCCCGGTTACAAGGGCATCGAGCTGCCCCGCGAGTTCTGGCCGCTGCTGGACGACTTCATCGACCCGAGCGTGACGCCGTACAGCACCTGCGGCCTGCCCGCGGAACAAATCCAGCAGTTCCCGCCGCAGCCCTTCGGCCCGCTCGTCGCCGCCCCCGTCACGACGATGATGCAGGTCGTCGACCGCGTCCAGTTCGGCCAGTCCAACGTGCGCATGCGCTGCAGCATCTCGCTGGACACCGGCGGCGCCCCCGCGGCGCTGAACCTGACCGCGTACGGCCGCCAGCGCCGCGGCGACCGCTTCGTCATGGGCATCACGTCGCTGGCGCAGGCGCAGTACTACCAGCTGCGCACGGCCGCCCTGCAGACGACGTCCACAGTGGACAAGAAGGCGAAGTTCACGGACGTGTCGGGGCGCACCTTCACCGGCCCCACCGACGAGTCCCTGAAGACCGCGATGCAGCTGGCCAAGCCCGACGCGGTCGCGAACGCCTGGGTGATGCCGTACGACGCGCTGCGCTCCTCGGCCGGCGCGTACCCCGGCACCCTGCCCGTCTACGCGGCGGTGGCGACCAAGGACATCACGGGCGACGACCCGGCCCGCCTGGCGCAGCTGCTGCGCTACGCGGTCGCCGACGGCCAGGTCCAGGGAGCCGCCAACGGTCAGCTCCCGCCCGGCTACCTGCCCCTGACGGCGGCCAACGGTTTCGGGGAGCTGACGGCGTACACGTTGAAGGCCGCGGACGCGGTCGCCGCCCAAAAGGGCGACGTCCCCCGCGTCGTCCCGGTCGCCGACAATCCCCAGCCCACCGCCACCGGCACCACGCCGAGCAGCAATGGTGGTGGCGGCGGCACGGCGGCGGTCCCCGACACCGGCTCCCGCCCGTCGGGTGCGCCCAGCGCCTCGGCGAGCGCCTCGCCGGCCCCGGCCGCGCCGGTGGCCAAGCCCACGGGCACGACGGCGCTGCTGTCCTCGGTCCTGGCGTCCTGGGGCCTGCCGCTGGTCCTGCTCGTCGGCCTGTGCGCGGGCTGCGCGGGCTCGATCCTGCGCATGGTCACCGGCTTCAACGAATGGCGACGGAGCCTGAGATGAGGATCTGGTCCCGCGCGCTGCTGACCCTGGGCCTGCTGTGCGCCTGGCTGATGGTCTACCTGCTGGGCGCCAGCGCCCTGCGCCAGGAGCACAACCAGCGCGATCTGTACGCCGAGCTGCGCCGCAGCCTCTCGACGGCCGAGGCCCCGATCGGCGGCATGATCGACCCGGGGACGCCGATCGCGCTGATCGTCGCCCCGGCGATCGGCCTGAGCCAGGTCATCGTCGAGGGCACGGACGCCGACGTGATGCGCGCGGCCCCGGGCCACCGCCGCGACACGCCCCTGCCCGGCCAGCCCGGCACCAGCGTCGTCTACGGCCACGCGGCCGCGTACGGCGCCCCGTTCGGTGACCTGACCGCCCTCGCACCCGGCGACCACCTGACGGTCATCACCGGCCAGGGCGAGTTCGACTACGAGGTGCAGAAGATCCGCCACGCCGAGGACCCGATGCCGGCGCCCCTGCAGAAGGGCGGCAGCCGGCTGACGCTGGCGACGGCGGAGGGCGAGGGGTGGCGCACGGGCTGGGCCACGGACCAGGTGGTGTACGTCGACGCGGCGCTGAAGGGTGACCCGAAACTGGGCCCGCCGGGCCGCCCGTCGACGATCGAGACCCGCGAGAAGGCCATGCAGGCCAACCCGGACGCCCTGATCAGCCTGGTGCTGTGGCTGCAGCTGCTGGCGGTGACGGCGTTCGGCGGCACCTGGGCGGCACGGCGCTGGGGTGCTGTGCAGACCTGGATCGTCGGCGTCCCCGCCCTGCTGGCCACCCTCTGGGGGGTGACGGACTCCCTGGGCCAGCTCCTGCCCAACCTCATCTGACTCGGGCCGGCGGGCTGACCGCGCCGACCAGCAGGCCGGCCCGCGGGCGTTCGGTACGGTGGTCGCCGTGAGTGGCCGACTGCGGGAGATCGCCCGCCAGAGCGTAGCGATCGCCGAGCGCGGTGCGTACGTCAACGAGGCTGGGCAGACCAGGCAGCTCGCCGTCCGGAAAGCGATGGACGGCACGCGCCTGTACGAGCCGGACGATCCGATCGACGCAACCGGTCCAGCGCAGAAGACCTCCATCGAGGTCACGCGCGAGTCGACGCTGGCCGCTGCGCGGCGCGTGGAAGGCGCGGCCACGCTCGTGTTCGCCTCGGCCAGGAATCCCGGCGGCGGGTTTCTCGCCGGAGCCGAGGCACAGGAGGAGAGCCTGGCGCGGGCCTCGGCGCTGTACGCCTGCCAGCGCACCGCCCCCGCGTTCTACGAGTTCCATCGCGCCCATCGCGACCTGCGCTACAGCGACCGCGTCATCTACTCGCCCGGCGTCCCGGTGTTCCGCGACGACAAGGGCCGCCTGCTCGACGAGCCCTACGAGACCGCGTTCCTCACCGCCGCCGCGCCGAACCTCGGGGCGATCCTGCGCAACCAGCCCGCCGACGCCGGGGACGTGCCGGAGGTGCTGCGCCGGCGGGCGACCCGGGTGCTTGCGATCGCGGCCGCGCACGGGCACCGCAGCCTCGTGCTCGGGGCGTGGGGCTGCGGCGTGTTCCGCAACGTCCCGCACGAGGTGGCCCGGGCGTTCGCGGTCGCGCTGGAGCGGGTCCCGTGCTTCGACCGGGTCGTGTTCGCGATCTACGACCGGCTCCCGCACACCCCGGTCCAAATACGCCGCCGCGCCGCCCCCGCCGCACACAACGCGTTCGCGGAGACGTTCACGACAGCGTGACCAGGGCGGCGCTGCCGCCGGAAAGCGTCATGGTCAGGCCCGCCGAGGTGGTGGTCAGGGACTCGGCGGGGCCCTGGACGAACGTGCCGTCGGGGCGGACCGTGGCGCCGGCGACCGTGATGTTCTTCCGGGAGTCCAGGGACGCGCCCGCGAGGCGGATGACCGAGGCCTTGGTGCCGGCGGGATGGCCGGTGCTCAGCGCCACCGTGGCCGGGGCGGCCGTCGTGGCCTCCTTGTTGACCAGCATCACGCGGGTCTTGCCGTCGCTGCCGCGCACGGCGTACGCGGTCAGGTTGTGCCGCGTGTTCACCGTCGCCGGGATGAAGGTGCCGGTGCCCATCAGCGCGACCATGAGCATCCCGTAGTACAGCGGCCGGGGGCTGAGGTTGCCGGCCCGCCGGTCGTCCTCGGTGGCCGCGCACAGCGGGGTGTAGACGCGGACGTTGTTGTCCTGCTCGGGGCGGTCGCACACGCCGATGGTGCCGTGGAAGTTGAGGCCGGACAGGCCCTGGCGCACGAGCATGAGCGTGTAGTCGACCGCCCACAGCGCGGAACCGTAGACGTCGCTGACTCCGGCCAGGCCGCCCAGGTTGACCGAGTTCGTCTCGTCGTGGCGCAGCGGGAGCCCGTATTGCTGGGCCGCGCTCAGCGCCGGCGCCATCGAGGACACGTCGCTGCGGGCGTTCTCCGGCGACAGCAGCTCGGTGATCGTGTGCCCGGGCTGGTTGTGCTGGGACAGGGAGTACGGCTGGTCGGTGAGGAACGCCACCCGCGCGTGCCGGTCCCGCGCGAACTCGGTGATCCACGTGTTGTTGTACGTGTTCGGTCCGGCGACCCGCACCCCGGCGCCGGAGATGGCGTTGGCGCACGCGTCGAAGTCCGCGAGGTACTGCTGATAGCCCCAGTCCGCGCCCCGCACCCGCCCGGGGTAGCCGTTGGGCTCGTTGCCGCACTCCATGGCCAGCAGCCGCGGGCCGAGCTTGGACGCGGCGTAGCGGGCCTCGTCGGCGACGCCCGCCGCGTCGAGGTGGGCCAGGTTGACCGCGAGCTCGACCGGCCAGCCGGTGGCGGCCGACAACGCGGCCAGCCGATCGATCTCCGCGTAGCCGATGGGCGTCTTCGCCCACGACGGCACCTGGCCGCCGGAGGGGTTCCACAGCACGTACGAGTCGACGGCGTTGGCGCCGATCTTGATGTTGCCGGTGCCGAGCGTGCGCAGCAGATTCTTGATGTTGCCGCGGTTCGGGTCGAAGCCGGGGGAGAGGGCCAGCTGGTCGGCCTCGAAGGACAGCCCCAGGGCGCCCGCCGGCAGCGGGTTGCCGGATCCGTTGCGCTCCACGGTGATCGTCGCCGAGCCCGGCGCGCGGGACACGGTCAGCGACGCGGCGGGCGAGGGTGAGCCGTGCGCGCCGAGCGAGGCGTGCGCCAGCCGCCGCCCGGGCAGCGCCGCGGCCTCCGGCCCGCCGCGGCTGCCCCACGCGGCCGCGGCCGTGGCGCACAGCAGGGTCACGGCGACGACGGCCGCGATCAGCCACAGCGGTGGCGTCCTGCCCGGCCGGCCGGGTGTGAAGACCTCGGGCGGCTGCACGCTCATCGGCCCGCCTCAGGTGCCCTCGGCCGGGTGCCGCAGCAGGAGCACCACCTGCAGGCGCCGGAACCGCTCGGTGCCGGCGATGCTGAACTCGCCCGTGAGCAGGCGCTTGCGGGCCTGGGGGAAGTCGTGCAGCGGGTCGCCGGCCGGCGCGTCGATGGCGACCGCCCACATGCGCTGGGTGTCGCCCAGGCACGCGGCCGGGTCGGGGCAGGCGATGCCGGTGTAGGTGCCGGCCTGCGCGCCCGAGACCTGCTGGAACACCTCGCGCGGGACGGCCGGGCCCATCTCCACCAGGATGGGGACGCGCCCGTCGGCGTTGCCCGACGGGGCCGAGTAGACGATGCCGTCGCCCGGCTGCGCCTGAGTGCGCATGAACGCGGCGGCGCCGCGGAAGTCCGGCTCGCCGAGGGACTCGGCGGAGCGGATCCGCTCCTGGACTCCCCAGCCGAGCGCGAGGACGGCCAGCAGGGCGGCGGGCATGGCGAACCAGCGGTATCGCACGAGCCGCGGGCCGGGCCGGCGCAGTGGCACGACCACCGCCGCCGCGACCAGCAGCGCCCACGCGGGCAGGGTGAACAGCACGTATTTCGCCAGGAAGACGTGGATGACGGGGAACACCGCCCAGGTGACCACCGGCGGCACGAGCGCCCAGGCGAGCAGCGCGGGCACCACCTCGCGGTAGGCCTGCCAGAGCGCGACGGCGCCGTAGGCTCCGGCGATCATCATCGTCCAGGCGACCGCGTGGTCGCCGAAGAGCGTGGTGGGGAAGTCCGACACCTTCTGCGAGTCCCGGCCGATCCAGGCGACCTGCGCGTCCTGGCCTTTCGCGAGGAACGCCATCGGCGCCGCCAGCGCGGCCGGGATCAGCACCGCCAGCGCCCACGGCCGCAGCGCGCGCCGGCCGCCCCCCTTGAGCCGCCAGACCAGCAGCGCGTGCGCGGGCACCACGAGCAGCGCCACGAAGTGCAGGTATGTCAGCGCCACCAGCCCGGTCCCGTAGAGCACCCAGCGCCGGGTCCGGGGATCGCGCAGGGCGCTGGTGAGCCCGAGCGTGGTCAGCAGCACCAGCACGCTGACCCAGGCGTAGGAGCGCGCCTCCTGCGCGTAGCGTGACACCGAGGGCACGACCGCGAGGAGCAGCCCGGCCAGCACACCGGTGGTGGTGTCCACGAGCCGGCGCCCGAGCACGGCCAGAGCCCCGGCCGCGACTCCCATGGCGATGATCGAGGGCGCCCGCAGCGCGAGCGTCGAGGCGCCGAAGATCTGCACCCACAGGTGCATGAAGACGTAGTAGAGGCCGTGCACGATGTCGATGTGCTGCAGCAGGTGGCCGAGCTGGGGCCAGGTCAGCCGGGAGGCGTAGGCGGTGACGTATTCGTCCTGCCACAGGTGCCGCCCGGCCGGCAGGATCGACCCGGCGACCACCGCGGCGACCGCGGGGCCGAGGGCGACCCGCCACCAGTCCCACCACGGGCGGACCGCGGCCTCCTGCGTCGCCGACGGGGCAGATGGCGCCGCAACGACATCGGTCGACATCGGTTCCGCCTCCCCTCAGGCCCGGATTCGTGCCGAGGCTAGCACCCGCGGCGCTGACACGTAGGATGCCTGCGTCGAGGGGAGGGGGAGCCTTGTCGCTACGTCTGGGCCTGCTGGTCGGCGTGACCGCGATGTCGCTGCTGGTCGCGGGCTGCGACCGGCTCTCCGACGAGGTGCGGCCCGGCGCGTCCGGGGGCGCGAAGGCGCCGCGTGCCACCGCCTCGAAGTCGCCGGCCGTGCACGCGTCGGTGACCGCCGCCGCGGCCGCGAGGCAGGGACCGGCGGTAGTGCCGGGCAAGGTGATGCTCGGCGCGTTCGTGAGCTTCCAGGGCGTTGCCCAGCAGCCGGCCCTGGCCCAGCGCCGGTCGCAGCTCGGGCGGGACTTCCGCATCCTGCACTACTACTACGAGTGGGACGACCCGCTACCGACGGCGATGCCGACGGTCGGGCCGGGGCAGTATGCGCTGCTGTCGTGGCGCGGCCCGTCGTACAAGCAGATTCTCAGCGGTTCCCAGGACGCGCTCATCGCCAAGCAGGCCGACCGCCTGGCACAATACGGCAAGCCGGTCTTCCTGCGCTGGGCGTGGGAGATGAACGGCAGCTGGTATGTCTGGGGCGGCGCCCACAACGACAGCCGCCCGGTGGACTTCATCGCCGCGTGGCGCCACATCCACGACATCTTCCAGGCCCGCAACGCCAAGAACGTCGGCTGGGTGTGGGGGCCGAACTGGTACTCCAAGCCCAACGACCCGTGGAACGCGATGGGGAACTACTACCCGGGCGACGACTACGTCGACTGGGTGGCCATCTCCGGTTACGGCGACAGCGGCCTGACCCCGAACGCCATCTACGACGAGTTCTACGACCAGTTCGGTGCGCGCAAGCCGCTCATGATCGCCGAGACCGGCGTGACCGACCGCGGCGGCTCCACCAAGCCGGACTGGATCGGGGCGCTGTCGGACTGGACGAAGGCGCATCCGGCGATCGCGGCCGTGGTCTGGTACGACACCGACCACAGCCCCGGCACCAAGGAGAACTTCCGGCTGGACAGCACCCCCGGCTCGCTCGAGGCGTTCAAGTCCGAGCTGGCGAACGACCCCTACTTCTCCGGCTGACGGAAGCCCCGGGCCAGCTCCACCTGGCGCAGCAGCCGCGCCCCGGCGATCTGCGGCCCCCAGGCGTGCACGGCGCCCGCCGCCCGGATCCCGCCGCGCAGCAACGCCCGCGCCGGGGCGCCAGCCGCCGTGAGCAGCGACACGGCCGTCCGCAGCCGCCCGGGGACCTGGGTCAGCGGATCGACCGCGGTGACGTACTCGGGGAACAGCGACGCCAGCTTCCGGCGGGAGCGGCCCTGCTCGAAGAACTGCCGTCGGAAGCCGGCCGGCGACTGGCCGTGCAGGTGGGTCGCGGCCAGCGAGCGGTCGAAGACGCCGGTCAGCCCGGCCCGGGCGCAGCGCAGCCCGAACGCCCGGTCCTCGTGCCGGACCAGCCCCGGCCCGCCGTCGAGGCCCACCGCGAGCGCGTCGGCGCGGCGCAGCGAGAGGTTGCCGGCCCACAGGTGCGTGATGACCGAGCCGGGGTCGGCCTCGTACGCCGCGCACGCCCGCTCGTAGTCCTCGGCGTAGAGCCAGGCCGGGTAGTCGCCGGGCCCGCGCGGCTCGGGCCGGCGGGTCGGCATGTACCCGAGCACGACCGCGCGCTCCCGGCCGGCGTGGGCCCGGGCATGCCCGGCGGCGAGCCCGGGTCCGGCGAGCACGTCGTCGTCGAGCAGCAGCACCACCTCGCCGGTGGCCCGCTCGACGCCGGCCTGCCGGGCCGCGCCCTGCCCGCGGTTGTCCTGCCAGAGCGGGACGATCCGCGGCTCGCCCACGGCCAGCTCCCGCAGCAGCTCGAGCGAGCCGTCCGCGGAGCCGTCGACCACGACCACGATCTCGCGCGGATACGGGTCCGCGGCGACCGCGGCGACGATGCCGGCCAGATGCCGGCGCCGGCGGTACGTCGGGATGACCACGGACACGGAGGGGGTGTTCACTCGGCGGCCCTTCGCTGCGCGGGGATCTGGCGGTGGCGGCCGGGCGCGTGCCGCCAGGCGCCGGGGCGGCGCAGGGCCACACCCAGCACGGTGGGCGCGGTCCAGAGGCCCTGCAGCAGCCAGACGCCGGCGAGCCAGAGGGCGAGTCCGGTCAGGCCGTCGTGCGATCCGCCGTACCAGGCCGCGGCGAGCTCGGTCACGCCCGCGACGACGGCGAAGACGCTGGCGCGGGGCACCCGGCCGAGGACGCGGGCGATCGCGAAGTACAGCGGCCGGAACAGCAGCAGCGGGTAGGTCAGCGCGAGGATCGCCAGGGCCTGCCCGGCCAGGCTCGCGTAGGCCGGCCCGAACAGCCCCATCACCGGCTTCGCTACCAGCGCCAGCACCAGGCACGCGGGCACGCCCAGCCCGACGGAGACCAGCAGCGCCATGCGGACCTTCGCGCGCAGCGCCGCCATGTTGCCGGCCGCGGCCGCGAACAGCGTCGTGGCCAGGTTGTTCGGCAGCATGGTGAGGAACGAGAAGATCATGTACATCGTGTAGAACGCGGCGGTCGCGGCGGGCGAGATGACCGCGGCCACCACGAGGGGCTGGACCGTGCGGGGCACGAACAGCGCCAGGTTGAGCGCGTTGTGCTCCAGGGCCTGGACCAGCCGGCCGCGCAGCATCGACCACGCCGGGCGCGCCGCGGCGCTGAGCCCGCGGCGGCGCAGCGAGAAGGTCAGCAGCAGCACCGACAGCACCCCGCCCGCCACCCAGGTGACCAGGACGTGTCCGGGCCGCGCCGCGATCGGCAGCAGCGCGAGCGCGCCCAGCAGGATCAGCTTGGCCACGGCGAAGTACGTGTTGCGCAGCAGCTGCAGCGGGCCCGACATCAGCCCCAGCAGCCCGTCGTCGAGCACCAGCGTGGTCGCGGTCACCACCACGCCGAGCAGCAGGATGAGCGTCATCGGCCACGAGCCGATCGAGTGGCGCAGCCCGGGGATCGCGAAGCGGGCCAGCGCGACGTAGATCAGCCCGCCGGCGGCGGCCGCGGCGGTGGCCACCATCAGGCAGGTGAGGATGAAGTTCCAGCGCCGGGCCGGGTCGGGCAGCCGGGGCAGCTCGGAGATGAGCAGCGTGCCCATGCCGAACATGCTCAGGGTGCCGACCAGGGTGAGCGCGGAGACGGCCGCCGACGCGCTGCCCACGACGTCGGCCGGGAACGCCCGTGCCGCGACCCACCAGTAGGCGAAGCCGAGCACCGAGGTGACCACCGTGGTGCCCATCAGCGAGCCGGAGTTGGTCAGCAGGTCGATGTGGCGGCGGGCGGCCCGGCCGATCCGCCGGTCGGGGCGGGCGGCGCTGGTGCCCTCGTAGACGGTCATGGCCTAGCTCAGATGGACCGAGCGGTAGGGTGCGGTATCGCCCTCGCGGTAGAGCTCGGCGGTGATCGTGCCGGTCGCGGGGACCGGGATCGTGATCGCCCACGTCGCGTCGTCGCGGACCCGGTGGCTGTACGAGGCCTGGAAGCCCTCGGCATCGCGGACCTTCACGGTGTACTGCGTGGTGCGCCGCTCATGGCAGATGACGCCGATCACGACGTCGCGCTGGGCCGCGCCCTCCTCCACCGGCCCGGCCGGCACCATGGAGAGCTCGGTGAACGCGACCGCGTCGGCCCGGCTCGCGCTGCGCCAGGTCACGACCGCGGCCCCGGCCACGAACAGCACGGCGAGCGCCAGCGGCGCCAGGCGCAGGACCGCCCGCCGGGTGCTCAGCGTGGTCGAGCGCCGCGGCACCGCCCCCTGCTCGACGGTGTCCGCCGTCGACCAGTTCGCGTCGGAGCTGCGCCGTTGCCGCAGGTACCACACCAGCGCCGACACCACCGTGACCCCGACGCCGAGTTCGGCCCACGACAGCCGGCTCAGCCGGGCGCCGCCGGCGAACATGCCGATGCCGCCCAGCGCGAGCGCGGCCAGGCTCA
Source organism: Dactylosporangium sp. CA-233914 (assembly GCF_050942935.1). Classification (NCBI taxonomy): domain Bacteria; kingdom Bacillati; phylum Actinomycetota; class Actinomycetes; order Micromonosporales; family Micromonosporaceae; genus Dactylosporangium; species Dactylosporangium sp. CA-233914. The sequence goes on from NZ_CP192030.1 coordinate 1,434,149, forward strand.
GCGTGACCGCGAGCGTGCCCCGCTCGACCGGGCTCAGCGCGCGGCCGGGGAACAGCCCCTGGGTCATCGCGTATCCGGGCAGGACCAGCGTCAGCAGCAGTCCGGCGACGACCGCGGCCGGCCCGTCGAACTGCAGGACGACGGCGAGCGCGGCCACCGAGGTGAGCGCGAGCAGGACCGCGGCCGTCCCGACGCGATTGGGGCCCATGCTCAGCTGTCCCTGAGGTCGTAGATGCGGACGGTCCCGTTGTCGTACACGCGGTCGGCACCGTTGATGCCGTCGAACTTGGTCAGGCCGGCCCGGTCGATCGGGCCCGTGCGCCGGCCGGCCATCGGGTCCCGGGGGAAGTACGAGCCGGTGACCGGCAGCTGGTCGGCGAGGCGGATGTCGACGTAGACGAACTCGACCGACCGGGCCTTGACCAGCTCCTGGTCGGCGAGGCCCCACGCCGTGGAATAGAACAGCGGGGCGGTCTCGCGCACGACGCGCTGCCCGCCGTAGGTCGAGACGAGGTTGAACCCGTTGGTGTCGGCCGCGAAGCGGTGCCCGCCGCCGAGGTAGGCGCGGCTCCAGCGGGCGGCGCTGACGCCCATGGGGTCGACGGCCCGCTCGAACCCGGACGCCACGAACCCGCCCGGTAGCCGCCCCCAGAACGACGGCCACCCGCCGACCCGGGAGTTGACCATCAGCAGCATCGTCAGGCCGATCGCGAGCGACCACGTGAACGCGATCCGCGTCCGGGTCGTGGCCAGGTGCCGGCGTATCCGCAGGCCGCCGTTGCGCCGCCAGGCCAGCACGGAGCTCGCGGCCAGCAGCGACACCGGCACGTAGGTGAAGGTCGCGGCCCGCCCGGCCAGCTCCGGCCCCTGGGAGCCGACGAACCGCAGCCCGGCGGTGGCGAAGAAGACGAACGTGCCGGTGAGCAGCGACCAGTGCCACACGTCCCGGGAGCGGGTGGTGATCGCGGTGCGCAGCTGCTGCACGAAGAGCGCGAACAGGGCCAGCAGGGCGAGGACGGAGACGCCGGTCTCCCACAGCGGCGGCCGGGCCGCGCCGGTCGGCGGGCCGCCGATCTCGCCGTGCAGCAGACGGATGCCGGAGCGCCACAGGCCGCGCGCGGCGGGGGAGAGGTACGTCGTGACGTCCGAGGCGACGAACGTGAACCAGGCCAGCGTGGCCGCCGCGGCGAACCCGCCGAGGATCAGCGCCCCGTAGCGGCGCGGGCGGCTCAGCACCATCTCGCAGACGCCGATCAGCAGCAGCGTGCCGACCGTCATCATCGCCGTGATGTGGTGCGTGACCACGACCGAGGCGATCGCGAACCCGCCGATCGCCAGGTGGGCGAGCACCCGCCGCTCGTACTGCCAGCACAGCGCCGCCCACACCGCGAGCATGAGGAACGGCAGGGCGCCGGTCTGGTACACGTACATCGAGTCGAAGAACAGGTAGTGCAGCGAGGTCGCGTAGACCACGCAGGTCAGCCCGGCCAGGCGCGGCGAGCCGCCGACCCGGCGGACCACGGCGAAGATCAGGCTCACGAACGCCAGGTGCGCGACGCCGGCGACGATGAGCCCGGCGACGGTGACCGGCAGCCCGGTCAGCAGCGCGACCGAGCCGCCCATCTCCGCCAGGCCGGGGAAGTGCTCGGCGACCGGCAGGCCGTGCTCCGGCTCGTACAGGTGCGCGGTGCGGACCAGGGTGGAGGTGGCGGCCCAGTGCTGCAGCTCGTCCGGGAAGCGGAACTCGTCCGGGCTGTACATCCACTTCTGCAGGTACTGGTTCGCGGCGAGGCCGACGACGAGCGCGTACGCCTCCGCGGTGCCGGCCAGCCGGGCCAGCATGCGCACCGCGACCGGCGCGAAGACCAGCACCTGGCCGAGCCAGTAGGCGGCGACCGCCCAGCCGGCGCCGGTGCGGCCGCCCGAGTAGGCCAGCGCGACGACGGCGACCCCGGCCGAGGAGGTCGCCAAAATCCAGGGGGCCTGGCCGAGCAGCGGCACGTGCGCGGCGAGCCAGCCGGTGGGTTCGGAGATCCGGACGGTCCCGCTGGGCGGGGCTTCCTGGGCGAGCTCGTCCCGGCCGACCTCGACCGTCTCGTCGTCCCCGGGCGCGCGCGGCGCCGGGATCGCGACGACCTTGGCCAGCTCGTCCCGGCCCACCTCGACGGTCTCGTCGTCCTGGGGCGCGCGTGGGGCCGGGGCGATGCCGGCCAGCTCGTCGCGGCTGATCTCGACCGTCTTGTCGTCTTCGGGCGCGCGGTGCGCGGGGGCCAGCGCGATGCCGGCCAGCCCGTCGCGGCTGATCTCGACGGTCTCGTCGTCCTGGGGCGCGCGCGGCGCCGGGATCGCGACGACCTTGGCCAGCTCGTCCCGGCCGACCTCGACCGTCTCGTCGTCCTGAGGCGCGCGCGGCGCCGGGACCGCGGCGGCGGAGCGGCGGACGGCGGCGGCCCGGCGAGCGGCGGCGACCAGGCGGGCGGAGGCGCGGCCGGTGGCGCCGCTCATCCGCGCATCGCCTTGCCCCGCCGGCGCCCGCGCAGGTAGGCGGCCGGGCCGCGGAGCATTCCGCGGCGGTTGCCCCCGAGCAGGTGCGCGGGGAAGTCCGGCCCGATGCCCGCCAGGCGTGCGCCGCCCGGGTCGCGCAGGTCGCGCAGCGCGGTCGGGGCCAGGCGCAGCAGGCTCGCCAGCAGCGCCGGACGCTTGAGCAGCAGGCTGGTGTAGCCGGCGGTGAGGCCGACGCCGTAGCCGAACAGCTGCCGCTGCAGGGCGGCGAGGTCGCGGCGGTGGGTGTGGCGGGTGACGGCGGCCGGGTGGTACGCGATCGTGCCCCCGCCCAGCAGCACTTTCGCGAACGCGACCGTGTCCTCGCCGCCCATCGCCGGGGTGCCGGCGCCCAGGGCCGGGTCGAAGCCGCCGATGCCGCGCGCCGATGCCGCGCGCCAGGCCATGTTGGCGCCGGCGCCGAAGGGCGGCAGGGGGTACAGCGGGTGCTGGATCTTCCTGGTCGCCGGGGAGAAGACGGCGGGGGTGAAGCCGCGGCCCTTGCTGTGGCCGCCGAACTCCTCGAACCAGCACTGCGCCGCGGTCTCCAGCTCGGCCGGGACGACCACGCCGGTCACCACGTCGGCCTCCGGGTGCTCGGCGAAGCCGCGGGCGATCTCGGCGAGCCAGTGCTCGTCGGCCGTCTCGTCGTCGTCGAGCCAGGCGAGGATCTCCTCGCCGGTCTCGCGCAGCGCGCGGTTGCGGGCGTTGGAGAGGCCGGGGCGGGGCTCGCGGACATATCGGACTTGCCGGTTCTGGGCGATTTCCCGGGTCGCGTCGCTGCTGGGGGCGTTGTCGACGACCAGGACGTCGAAGCCGGGGTACCGCTGCCGCTGGACGCTGTCGAGGCACTGCTCCAAGGCGTCCGGCTGATCCCGGGTGCACACCACGACCGTGATCGGCGGGGCGTCGCGCAGAACTTCCTCGCGGCCCCGCAGGAAGCCGCCGTCGAGGCGCCGGTCGATCTCGGCGCCGAAGGCCCTGCGGGCCGCCCCCAGGGCGTCCTCGCCGCGACTCACGACCAGGGCGCCGACCGGCTCGGTGTGGACGCGGACGAGGAGCCAGGCCTGGTCGTACGGTTCGGGAATGTCGTAGTTGCCGGAGCCGGGGAGGTCGAGGTCGGCGACGGCCATGCCGCGCGTCCGCGTGATCATGCCGGGTCCACCGCGGGCTGCGGGGCCTGGTGGCGGCGCGCGCCGAACGCCCACTCGTAGCCGGCCCCGGCGGCCGCCGCCCCAGCCCCGGCGACCAGCGCGAACGCCTGGCCGAGGTCCCCGCGCAGCAGCGAGCGGACGGCGGCGCGGGGCAGTTCCCGGGCGTAGTCCTGCTCCGAGCCGAGGCTCTCCCGGCCCAGGTTGAGCCGGGCCAGCTCGATCTTGCCGCGCCCCTCGTTGGCCGAGCGGGCCACGAAGAAGCGCAACGTCGAGCGGGCGGCCGGGACCAGGTGGTCGATGACGGAGGCGGGGTTGTACACCCACGCGCCCCCGTCGGCCCCCATCCGCAGGCAGAGGTCGGTGTCCTCCGGGCGGGCCCGCTCGCCGACCTTGCCGAAGCCGACCCGGAAGCCGCCGACGGCCAGGAACGCGTCGCGGCGCACCGCCATGCTCTCCGACCACACGTTGCGCACCCGGGCCGGCCCGGTCGGCATGCCGCGATAGGAGGCCCCGACGACCCACAGGAACTCGTCGGGGAACCAGCGCGGCCGGCCCTGCTCCCACGCCGGGGCGATCGCACCGCCGGTGCCGACGACGGCCGGGTCGGCGAACGGCGCGAGCAGGCCCGCGAGCCACCCGGGCCGCGCGGTGGCGTCGTCGTCGAGCAGCGCGATCACCGGGCTGGTGGTGTGCCGCACGCCGGTGTTGCGCGCGCCCGAGGCGCCCCGCTGCGACTCGTTGGCCACGACCACGGTGCCCTCCGGCAGCTCGTGGGCGGCCCGGGCCAGCAGGGCATCGTTGTGGTCGACGACCACGACGACCCGCTCCGGCCGCGGCTGCTGCGCCCACGCCGAGGCGACGGCGGCGACGAGCTGGTCCCAGCGCCGCTCGGAGTAGCAGGGGATGACCACGCTGACGCTCATGGGGTCGCTCACGTCACCAGCGCCTCGTCGTCGTGGTTGCGCGGGCGCGCAACGGCGGCGCCGGGGACGGGGTGGCGGGCCACGACGCCGGTCGGCGCCGGGCGGGCCCGGGGCACGCTCGGGTGCTCGCGGCCGGTCAGCGGCACCGGGCGGCGCCGCGCCCGCCGGAACTCGACCAGGATCGTGCGCAGCACCCGCAGGCCGTCCCGGGGCGCGTTGAGATTGCTCACGCCGTGCAGCCGGGAGCCCTCGAAGCTGCCGACCTCGGCGATGGCCAGCCCGGCGGCGGCCGCCCGCACGTTGAGCATGGTCTCGATCTCGAAGCCGTCGCCCCAGAGCTTGCTGCCGTCGGCCGGCGCCGGCAGGCCCGGGTCCGGCAGGTCGAAGCTCGCCAGGGCACGGGCCCAGAAGGCGTTGTAGCCGTAGCAGAGGTCGGAGTAGCGCGTGCGGAACAGGACGTTGACGATGAGGTTGAGCCCCGAGTTGCCGAGCCGTCGCAGCCGGGTGATGTCGTGGCTGCCGCCGCCGTCGCGGAACCGGGTCCCCTTGGCCAGGTCGGCGCCGTCGAGCAGCGCGGCGACGAAGCGCGGGATCTCGGCCGGGTCCGTCGAGCCGTCGGCGTCGATCATCACCACGATCTCGCCGGTGCAGTGGGCGAAGCCGCACGCCAGCGCGTTGCCCTTGCCCTTGCGGGTCTGCCGCACCACCACGAGGTCGGGGCGCAGCCGCCGGGCGACCTCGACCGTGCGATCGTGCGAGCCGCCGTCGACGAGGACCACCTCGTGGAGCCGGTCCGGCAGGCGCTCGAACACGTAGGGCAGGTTGCGCTCCTCGTTGAGCGCCGGAACTACGACGCTGATCAATGGCCAATCGGTCACGTCAGCCATCGCGGCAGGCCCCCCAAACCAGTCTCTGCGGTTCCGCGTTGTTCGTGTTCCGCGGGCTGCCTCCGAGTCAGGCCCGCACGGTAACAGGCGTAGCCCGGCCGCGTGTACCCGCCGGGATACACATGTGGTGATCGGCGCGGACGCGCCGATCACCACGCGGCCGGGCCATGCCCGTATGACACCGCGGCTGACGCCGGTCGCGAGCGCGCCGGCGGCCTCGCCGTCCTCAGCGGGAGAACTTGGCGAGGTTGGCCTTCTCGCGGGCCTGCATGATCTCCGCGGACTTGAGCACCGCGCCCTTGATGCCGTTGAGCAGCTGGTGCAGGTCGTTGGCCGCGTTGGTCCACTCGGCCTTGCGCTGCGCGAACGCCTCCTGGGCGTCGCTCTGCCAGCTCGCCACCATCGGCGCCACCGCCTGGTCGACGCCGTCGAGCTCCGACTGCATCGACGACAGTGCGCTGGTGATGTCGCTCGCGGCCTGGTTCAGCGCCGCGAACTCGACGACGATCTCGTCACCGGCCATGGTGTTTCCTCCCCGTCTCGGCTCAGTTGATCATCAGTGCGCGCGTGATCTCGCCGGCGCTCGCCCCGGCCTGCTGCATCTCCTGGCGCATCTCGTCGTCGCTCAGGGTGTAGTCGCGGCCCGCCGTCGACACCGCCTGCGCGATGCTGCGCAGCGCGACGTTCAGGTTGGCCACGTCCCCGTCGAAGCGGTCCTTGATCGCCTGGAACGAGGAACCGCCGGCGCCGACCCAGGACGACTGCAGCGGGGTGAGCTCGTTCATCAGCTTGTTGAACATGCCGGTGAGCCGGTCCGCGGCCCCGTCGATCTCCTGAGCGGTCTTCGCCATGACCGCGGCATCGGTGGTTACGCCATTGCCAGCCATCGTCAGACCCACCTCCATTCGGTCTGCCCGCGCCTCCCCGTGGGGCGGCGAACCCAACCGTGCCGGGAGCCCCGCACGGCGTTCTGCATATCACCGTATCGAAGTTCTCCCACTTCCTGCAGGGGGCGACCCCCAAGTCGGGGGTGCTCAGCCCACCAGCGGGCGCTGCGCGTTGCGCGGGTCGAGGCCCGGACCGGTGGGGATCCGGGCGACGACGAACGCGGGCAGCTCGATCGGCTTGACCGAACCGTAGCCGAACCACGCCAGCTGCGCGGGGCTCATCAAGGCGAAGCGGCGGCCCTGGTCGGTGACGAAGAACACCTGGCCGGAGTCGGTGTCGGCCGACGGCGCGGCCCGCACGACCGCCCCGCTGCCCGAGGGCACGAACACGCGCGTGGCGACCTGGTCGGTGGCGCTGCCGTTGGTCGCGATGCCCGCCTCCGGCTGCGGGTCGACGTTGATCAGGAACTTCGGGGCGCCCTGCTCGTCGGCGAACGTCGTGCACAGCGTCGCCGCCGGGTCCACGGTCGCCATCGACGGCACCTGCGCCGGCGGGTCGAGGTCCGACTTGGCCGGCCGGCCGCCCTTGGGGGCGTTGGCCACCTCGGCCGCCTCGACCCGCTTGGCCGACGGGGTCGCGCCCGGGTAGGCCGCCGCGGTGCCCGGGTCGGTCAGGATCATCGCCTGCTCGATCGCGGTGATCTGCAGGATGTCGTTGCCGCGGACCAGGTAGCTGGTGGTGGCCCCGGCGACGTCGACCGCGAGCACCTGGCCGATCAGGTAGTTCTTCATCGCGGTGGACGCCTTGCCCCGGTTGTCCACCGTCGGCTGCGTGATCGACAGGCCCTGCGGCACGGTGTCGAGCCACGCCTCGTCGACGAGGATCCGCGACTGGCCGTCGATGCCCATGGCGGCGAGGATCTGGCGGCTGTCGACGCGGTACCGGTGGGAGTTCCAGATCAGGTACACCCGCTGGCTCGTGCTCTCGCGCACCAGGAACCCGGACTCGCCCAGGTCCTTGCCGCCGGGCGGGGTGGTGCCGACCATGATCTGACTCGACACGGTCGTGCCGCCGCTGGAGTCGTGCCCGGCCACGGCGCACATCGACCACGCGTCGCGCAGCATCCGGCTCGCCGGGGGCAGCGCGTCGGGCGCCCCGGCGATGCCGATCAGCGGACCCCGGGTGGCGCCGGTCAGTGACTCCCGCGAGACGGTCACCGTCGTCGCGGCCTGCCCGACCGCCAGCACCGCCGAGGAGTAGTTGGCGACCGGGTAGAGCACGCCGTCGCGGTACACGTATCGGGTCCCGGTCTCCTTCTCGATGACGACCGCGTTGTTGTCCTTCCAGCTGGTGTTGCCGCCCTTCTTCACCAGCCCGATCACGCCGACCACGGCCAGCACGAGCACGGCGACCATGACGCTTGCGAACCCGGCCCCGGCCAGGCGGCGGGTCGGCGACATCGACGGGTCGGCCTCACCCGAGACGAACGCGTTGACGACGCGCTGCATCAGGTACTGATACGACTGGATCTGTTCCCGTCGGGACGGCATGTCCGGTTGGTCCCCTCCCCGTGGCCCTACGCACTGCACGCGACGCTCGGCTGCATACGATAGGCCAGCAACCATGGAGGTGCGGCATTGGTGACGCCGGATGAAGCCCTGCAGATCGCCCGTCCCTGGGCGCTGGCGAGCCTCCCGGTCAGCGGGGGAGAGGTCGGGCTCTACGAGTTCGAGCTCGGCTATGTCGCGTGGGCGAAGGTGCCGCCCTCCGACCCCGATCGCCCCCCGGAGGTCATCGGCGCCCCGCTCGCCGTGATCGACAAGGAGTCGGGCGAGCTCTCCACGTGGCCGTCCCTGTCGCCGCAGGGCGTGGCCGAGCTCTACGAGCTGGAGATGGCCGCCCGCCGCCGTTTTCCCGATGACGTACGCCAGGTGCTCACCGCCGCCGGCTGGCGTTCGGACCGCAACGTCGGCGCCCGGGTCACCAGCTGGCTCGACGAGCTCTACGCGGCCACTCCCGGCCTGGACCGTCGCCTGCCGATCTTCCCGGTCGCCCGCCGGATCCTCGACGAGTTCGGCGGCCTGTCCTTCCGCCAGCTCAAGCAGCCGGGCGTGGCGACGGGCGGCTTCGACGTGCAGTTCTGGCCGACGCGGGGCCGCGTGCTGGCCGACCTCTTCGTGGAGTTCGCCGGCGACCTGGGCATGCCGGTGTTCCCCCTGGCCTGGTACGAGGACGGCCCGAGCGACATCGTGGCCGCCGCCGACGGCCGCGTGTTCCTGCTGCACGAGGCGGGCGAGTTCCTGATCGGCGCGAACCCGGACGAGGCGATGACGCGGCTGGTCCGCGGTGAACGCTTCGCCGAGGTCGACGACAGCGGCGAGGTCATCGCCTGACCCGCCCGGACAGCGAGTGCGGCGGGACCGCTCAGCCGGCCAGGCCGCGGACCCAGGCGTAGACGCCCAGGACCTGGCAGACGATCGGGATCGTGGCCAGGACCAGCAGGACGTCGAAGATGTCGGCCAGGCGGCCCAGGTAGACCGAGGGCGGCCGCACGCTGTAGCGCATCCCGGCCGTCACCGCCGCCACCGCGACCAGCAACAGTCCCACGCCGACACCCACCTGCACCGGCAGGTCGGCGTCGGCCAGCCGGGCCATCAGCAGCACCAGCCCGGCCAGGCCGGTCAGCAGCAGCGGCAGCCGGTGCCGGACCGTGCCGAACAGCCGGGCCCGCAGCATGTTCGCCGCCGCCACCACGAAGACCAGCACGCCCGCCACGACGCCCGGCTCGCGGCTGATCAGCCAGAACGACACGACGTTGAGCACGGCGAAGGCGAACAGCAGGCCGGTGAAGATCTCGTCGGCGCGGGCGACGGTGGCGTAGGTCGTCACCGCGGGCGGCACCGGCTCCTGCTGCAGCAGGTCGTCGCTCGTGCGGGGCAACTGCGGCACTGGTACCTTACCCAGCCGCACCGAGGCGAGCGGCAGCGCGGGCGCGAGCAGCACCAGCAGGCCGACCAGGGCCGCGGCGCACTCGGCGGCGCCCAGGGAGGTGAGCGCGAGCAGGCCGGCGAGAACGCCCAGGGCGCCGATGACGATGCCGGCCACGAAGAGACGGACGTGGGCGCCCACCGCGAGGTATCCGATGACCGCGAAGACCAGCAGCGCGCCCGCGCCCACGAGCAGGTGGGGCGCGCCGAGGCGGGAGAGCTTCTCGTCGCCGCCGAGCAGCAGCAGGCCACCGGCGAACGCGTAGACCAGGCCGGCGGCGCCCAGCGTGGCGCCGGCGGTGGCGTCGGACATCGCGCGGGACAGCACGAAGCCGCCGGTGAGCAGGCCCGCGGCGACGACCAGGGCGACGATCGCCGGGACGGTCCACGACGGGCCGGCGAAGAACAGCAGCGCCAGGGTGCCCAGGAGCAGCAGCAGGCCGGTGGCGAGGCCGGTGATCCGGGTCGCGGCGGGGGTCCAGGCGGCGCCGTAGCGGCGGGCGCCGGCGGCGATGGCGTCGACCACGTCGTCGTACTCGAGCTCGGGCCACTCCTCGTAGCGCGGCGCGAGGTGCAGGATGTCACCGTCGTGGATGTCCTGGGCGGCCAGCGTGCGGCTCATGTCCAGCGTGCTGCCGTCCGTGCGGCGCAGGACCCAGCCGCCGTGGTCGAGGCCGTCGTCGGCCAGGGCCTCACCGGCCCGGGGCAGCACACCGGGCAGCAGCATGGCCAGCGGGATCTGCTCCGGCAGCGCCAGGTCGAGCCGCCGTTTCGGTGCGGCGAGCACCACCCGAGCCAGCCCGGCACCCACGTTCTCGGCCATCGCCCCGTCCTCTGCGCCTCATCGAGAGTGCCCAACCTAGCAGCCCTCTGGTTAGCATGTGTCCTGGTGCCGGGCCGAAGAGAGCGTCCGGGCATCGAACGGGTTCGACGGGGAGGATGAGCTCGAGTGAGCACTGTCGTGCGCCGCAGGCCCTCGCGGCGGGCCGAGCCCGAGTATCCCTCGGGCGAGGTGCTGCTGGAGCCGCCGCCCGAAGTGCCGCCGCCCACCGGCAAGGGCTGGGCGCAGATGCTCATGATGATCCCGATGCTGGCCGGGTCCGGCTCGATGGCGCTGATGTTCGCCGGGCAGCGCGGCGGTCCCCTGGCCTACATGACCGGCGCGATGTTCGGCCTGTCCGCGATCGGCATGCTCGCCTCCCAGTTCGGCCAGCACGCGGGCCCCGGCCGCCAGGAGATGCTGCTGGCCCGGCGCAACTACATGCGCCATCTCGCCCAGCGCCGCCGGCAGGTGCGGCGGGCCGGTCAGAAGCAGAGGGCGACGCAGCTGTACCGCTACCCCGACCCGGACGCCCTGTGGTCGATCCCGGCCGGCCAGCGGCTGTGGGAGCGGCGGCCCGGCGACGCCGACTTCGGCATGGTGCGCATCGCGCTCGGACCCCAGGACCTCGCGACCCCGCTGGTGCCGCCGGCGAGCAAGCCGCTGGAGGACCTCGACCCGATGTGCGCGGTCGCGCTGCGGCGGTTCCTCACGACGTATGCGACCGTCGAGGACCTGCCCATCGTGATGGCGCTCGACGGCTTCGCCCGGGTCTACATCCAGGGCGAGCCCGAGCAGACCCGGGCCCTGGCCCGCGCGATCATCGCCCAGGCCGCGACCTTCCACTCGCCCGACGACCTGCTCGTCGCCGCCTGCGTCGGCCCCGCCGGCACGGGCCTGTGGGAGTGGGCCAAGTGGCTGCCGCACGCGATGCATCCCAACCGCAACGACGCGCTCGGGCAGCTGCGGCTGGTCTCGCCCAACGTGCCCGGCCTGGAGGCCATGCTCGACGACGTGCTGGGCAACCGGCCGCGGTTCAACCCGGTCGGCAGCGCGGACCGCAGCGGCGGCGCGCACCTCATCGTCGTGCTCGACGGCGGCGACGTGCTCGGCTCCGACCATCTCATGACGGAGGGCGGCGTCGAGGGCGTCACGGTCCTGGACCTGTCGACCCCGCCGCCGCGGCTGCTCGACCAGACGGCGCTGGTGCTGACCATCGAGGCCGACGGCACGCTGTCCAGCAGCACCTTCGAGGGCAAGGCCGAGGTCGGCAAGGCGGACAGGCTCAGCCTGGCCGAGATGGAGGGCCTGGCGCTGCAGCTCTCGCCGCTGCGCCTGTCGGCCGCCTCGCGCACCGAGCAGCGTACGACCGGCACCATCGACCTGGCGGACCTGCTGGAGATCGGCTCGCCGGAGGACTACGACCCGCTCCGGCACTGGGTGCCGCGGCCGCAGCGCGACCGGCTGCGCGTGCCGATCGGCTGGTCGCCGGACGGCACCATGGTCGAGCTCGACCTCAAGGAGTCGGCGCAGGACGGCATGGGCCCGCACGGCCTGCTCATCGGCGCCACCGGCTCCGGCAAGTCCGAGCTGCTGCGCACGCTGGTGCTGGCGCTGGCCGTCACGCACAGCTCGGAGCTGCTCAACTTCGTGCTCATCGACTTCAAGGGCGGCGCGACCTTCACCAAGCTCGACGTGCTGCCGCACACCAGCGCGGTCATCACCAACCTCGAGGACGAGCTGCCGCTGGTCGACCGCATGACCGACGCCATCAACGGCGAGCTGCTGCGCCGGCAGGAGCTGCTGCGCAAGGCGGGCATGTATGCCAGCCAGCGCGACTACGAGAAGGCCCGCACGGCCGGCGCGCCGCTGCAGCCGCTGCCGAGCCTGCTCATCATCTGCGACGAGTTCAGCGAGCTGCTCACCGCCAAGCCGGACTTCATCGACATGTTCGTGCAGATCGGGCGGGTCGGGCGCTCACTGGGAGTACACCTTCTGCTGGCCTCGCAGCGCCTGGAGGAGGGGCGCCTGCGGGGTCTGGACACCCACCTGTCGTACCGCATCGGCCTGCGGACCTTCTCGGCCGTGGAGAGCCGCATCGTCCTGGGCGACGTCGCCGCGTTCGAGCTGCCCCGCTCGCCCGGCCACGGCTACCTGCGCTTCGGCACCGAGCCGCTGCGGCGCTTCCGGGCCGCGTACGTCTCCGGGGTGTACCGCCGCGACACCGCCGTCGCCCTGGCCGCCTCCGGGGGCGGGCCGGTCGTGCGCGACTACGTCAGCGCGTACGTCGCGCCGCCGGTGACCGAGGAGCCGGTGGTCGTCAAGGAGGAGGAGAACGCGGTCGGCGAGAGCATGCTCGACATCCTCGTCGACCGGATGCGTGGCAAGGGCATGCCGGCCCACCAGGTGTGGCTGCCGCCGCTGGCCGAGCCGCCCACCCTCGACACGCTGCTGCCCTCGCGCGCGGCCGACCCCGAGCGCGGCCTGACCGTCGGGGTCCCCGAGCTGCAGGGCAGCCTGCACGCGGTGATCGGCATCGTCGACCGCCCGCTCGATCAGCGCCGCGACCCGGTCTGGTGGGAGCTCGCGGGCTCGGCCGGGCACGCGGTCGTCGTCGGCGGCCCGGGCAGTGGCAAGAGCACGGTTCTGCGCAGCCTGATTCTGAGCCTGGCGCTGTCGCACACCCCGCGCGAGGCGCAGTTCTACTGCCTGGACTTCGGCGGTGGCGCGCTCGGCTCGCTGCGGGAGGTGCCGCACGTCGGCGGCGTCGCCACGCGCCTGGACCCGGGCGCGGTCCGGCGTACCGTCGCGGAGCTCTACGTCCTGCTCGCCGAGCGTGAGCGGCGCTTCGCCGCGGCGGCGGTCGACTCGATGGCGACCTACCGCCGCGCCCGCCGCGCGGGGCAGTACACCGACGACCCGTTCGGCGACGTGTTCCTGGTCATCGACGGCTGGTCGACGATCCGCTCCGACTTCGAGGACCTCGAGGGGCCGATCAACGAGCTGACCAACCGCGGCCTGACGTACGGCGTCCACGTGATCGCCTCGGCGACCCGCTGGAACGACGTCCGGCCCGCGATCCGCGACCTCTTCGGCAGCCGCATCGAGCTGCGGCTGGGTGATCCCAGCGACTCGCAGGTCGACCGGCGGGCGGCGATGAACGTGCCCGACCGCACCCCGGGCCGCGGCATCGTCCCCGGCGGCCTGCAGTTCCTCGGCGCCCTGCCGCGCGTCGACGGGCAGGAGACGGCCGACGACCTGTCCGACGGCGTCGAGAAGCTGGTCGCGGAGATCCGCCAGGCCTGGCCCGCGGCGGGCGCACCGCCCGTGCGGCTGCTGCCCTCGACGCTGCCGTACGAGAGCCTGCCGGTCACCGACCGTGAGCGCTCCGGCATCCCGATCGGCATCGCCGAGGCGGACCTGCGCCCGGTCTGGGTGGACTTCGACGCGGACCCGCACTTCCTGCTCTTCGGCGACTCGTCGTCGGGCAAGAGCTCGTTCCTGCGGGCCTTCGGCCAGTCGCTCATCGACCGCTACGAGCTCAACGAGGCTCGCATGATCGTGGTCGACTACCGGCGCAGCCTGCTCGGCGCGTTCGACAGCAAGCATCTCATCGGCAGCGGTACGTCCGCCCAGACGGCGCAGACGATCATGACCGAGGTCGTGTCGGTGCTCAAGAGCCGGCTGCCCGGGCCGGACGTGACGATCGAGCAGCTGCGCACCCGCAGCTGGTGGAAGGGGCCGGAGCTGTACGTCCTCGTCGACGACTACGACCTGGTCGCCGGGGGCAGCACGAACCCGATCACGCCGCTGCTGGAGTTCCTCAGCCAGGCCCGCGACGTGGGCCTGCACCTGATTCTGACCCGGCGCACGGGTGGCGCCAGCCGCGCACTCTACGAGCCGGTGCTGATGCGGCTGCGGGAGCTCGGCTCGCCCGGCGTGCTGCTGTCCGGCGAGCGCGACGAGGGAGCGCTGCTGGGCAACGTGCGCTCGTCGCATCAGCCGCCCGGGCGGGGGTACTACGTGACGCGCAAGGAGGGCGGACGACTGGTCCAGCTCGCCTGGCGGCCGCCTCCGGCCTGATGAACCCGGTTTCGGGTGGCGATTGTTTAGTACGATTGAGTACGTTCGATTCGGTTGGATCTCGGCCGGCGGGGAGGGCTCATGAGGGACGACTACAACACGCAGGACCTGCCGGGTCACGACACATGGAGACCGGTCGACCATTCGCCGATCCAGGTCAACGTGGCGAGTCTCAAGGACTACGTCATGCTGGTCGGCAAGGAGGTCGAGGACTTCAACACCAACCTCAAGAGCGGCGTCGTGCCCATGACCAAGGTCCAGTCGACCTTCGCGGGCTTCGGTGAGGGCAAGCTGTATCGCGGGACGCACCTCAAGGCCGTCAACGCGGTCGGCGAACTGCTCAAGGACGTCTCGTTCAGCCTCAATGCGATCGTGCAGGCGTCGCTGGGGATCTACTACGAGTACCTGGGCGGCGACGACCTGGGCAAGGCCTCCGTCGACGACGTCTACGACGTGTTCTGGCCCTCCGACGGGCGCCCCACGCTGCAGGACCAGGTGAAGTCCAACGAGCCGGAGACCACCGATCAGCCCTTCACCGGCTCGGCGAACGCGGCCGAGCACCGCATGCAGACCGACCCCGCGACGGCGAGCGACCCGGGCTCGACGTACTTCAACAACTGGGACCAGGGCTTCACGGTCGGCGAGGGCGACGGTGCCTACACGGTGTACGGCAACCAGTCGGACATGATGGGCGCCCCCGAAGATCCGTTGAAGAACAAGTGAGGCGGGGGACCAGATGACGGACCAGTATTACGGATACGTGCCGTACCAGCTTCCGCCGAGCGTGTCGCAGTACGACGACTACTCCTCCGCGATGGGCATCGTGGAGTACCAGCCCACCGAATGGGACGCGGAGTCCACGACCATCGAGATGATGTGGCCGTGGATCCAGATCGACTCGGACGCCCGCGCGACCGCGCTCGCGGACATGTGGCGCCGGGTCTACAACCTGCTGGACAACACCAGCAGCAACCTGCGCCGCTACACCGACGAGCTCGCCTCCAAGTGGAACTCGGACGCGTCCAAGGTTTTCCTGCGCGAGATCGGCGCCTCGCTGTCCTCGATCGACGAGTGGAAAGAGGTCGCGCAGACCAACGCGACCGGCCTCGACGTGCTCGCAAGCACCATCGCCTTCGACCAGAAGCGGGCGCTCACGGTCTGGAACGAGTACGTGCTGGCGATCAACCATCCGGGCAGCGTCGAGGGCAGCGACTTCAAGCCGCCGCGCGGCCGGGGAGGGCAGAAGGAGAAGGACGACGACCGCAAGAAGCGGCTGATCAAGCACTACACCGAGCAGATCAAGCCGCACATCAAGGACCTCGCCGACACCTATCTGCTGGTGTACTTCAACTACCTGACCTGGGGCACGCGGTACAAGGGCCCGACCAACGCGGCCATGGCCAAGCAGCCGACGATCAACCCCGGCGGCCCCGGCGGCAGCCTCCCCCCGCCGCCGATCCTGCCCCCGCCGAGCTTCCCGAAGGTCGACCCGCCGAACACCCAGGCCCAGCTGCAGGCCCAGCTCGCCCGCCTCGGCCTGCCCGGCTACGACCCGGACCACGCGCTGACCCTCGCCGGTGGCGCCGTCGCGCCGCCGCTGCCGCCCCTGCCGGAGCTGCACCTGCCCGGCCCGCCGGTCACCGGCCCCACACCGCAACTGCCCGGCCTGCCCGGCCTGCCGGGCCTGCCCGGATTCCCGGGCGGCCCCAACCCGCGCGGCGGACTGGCCGGTCTTGACCCGGCCGAGGCCAGCTCGCGGCTGGGCCCCGGCGGCACGCGTCCACAGCTGCCCGGCCGGCCGAACCTCTCCGGCCTGCGCCCGCCACCCGGCGCCGGCGGTGCCCGCCCGCCGATACCCCCGGCCGCGGCAACCCCAACCTGCGCGGTGCCAAGGGCCGCCTGCCCGGCGGCGTCCACGGCCCCGACCTGCGCGAGGAGATGCCCCGCTCGGGCCTGCCCCGCAGTCCGCAGCCGCCCCGCCTGGGCGGCCGCCGCGGCGGCGGACCCGCCGGCCACGTGGGCCCGGAGAACGAGCGCCTGGGCGGGCGCGGCATGCCGCCCGGCGCCCGCGGTGCCGGCGCCCCCGGCGAGCGCCTCGCCGGACGCCGCGCGCCCGGCCTGCCGATCGAGGAGCAGGAGGCGTTCAACCGCCAGGCGCAGCGCCCGGCCCTGGAGGGCCGCGGCGGCCTGAAACGCCCGACCGGCCCCGTGCCCGAGGGCGAGGGCCGCGCCCCGACCCTGCGCGGCCGCGGCGGCGCCGGCGATTCGCCGTTCGGGCCGCAAGCCCGGCAGCATTCCGGGCAGCGGCGCGACCAGCGAGCCGACTACGGCCCCGAGGCCGAGGCGGGGGAGGACGAGCTGTGGGCACTCGAGCGCCCCAACCAGGGCGTCATCGACACGCCGCACGTGCCTCCGCCCCCGACCGAGCAGGGCCCGGCGCTGGGCCGCTCCTGAACTGAGGCACTGACCGAAGACCGTGGCCGCCGGGAACTTCCCCGGCGGCCACTCCCCACCAGCCGGCCGACCCCGCGTCACGCAGAGCCGTTGACGTCCGTGCGTGTCGCGGGGGCGGGGGCGGCTCGGTCAGTCGGTGCGGGAGCGGTTCGGCAGGGCGAAGAACACGTCCTCCGGCTCGATGTCCGGGTCGCGCTGCGGGCGCGGGGCCTCGCGAACCTCGCCCGGGCGCCAGGCGCGCACCCGGCCGCGGCGGACCGCGGCGCGGAGGGCGAAGATGACCAGCGCGGCCAGCAGCACCGCCAGACCCGCGATCAGAGCGATGCGCCCCGCGGTCTGCCAGCGGCTCAGCCGGGCGGCCGCGGCCGGATCCGTCGCGGCGGGCGGGATCGGCGTGGGGCTCACGGCCTCGTCCTTCGACGGGCGCTCGAAGACGGCGCGATAGGGGTCGACCATGCCGTACCCGAACTCGTTGCTGCGCCCCGCGCCGGCCATGCGGTCCGCCGTCACCTGCAGCCGCCAGGAGACGTCGGAGTTCTTGAGGTTCGGCTGCGACGCCCACACCAGGGCCGCGGCGCCGCTGACGATCGGGGCCGCGAAGCTCGTGCCCTTCCAGTACTGGTGGCCGCTCACCCGGGTCGCGCCGAGCACGAGGTTGCCGGGGGCGGCGATGTCGACGTAGGGGCCGACCTGGGACTCGTCGACGCGGGTGCCGTCCTGGTTGACGGCCGCGACGCCCAGGACGCCCGGGTAGCCGGCCGGGTACGACGCCGGGTCGGAGGGGATCGGATTCTTCGCCGAGCCGATCGACGGCGGGCTCTGCTGCGCGGTGACGTGATGGTTGCCGACCGCGGCGACGACCAGGCAGCCCTTGGTATTGATCGCGTAGTCGACCGCCTGCGCGACCACGGGGTAGTCGGCGTCGAGGCTCAGCGAGATGTTGATGATCCGGGCGTTCTGGTCCGCGGCGTAACGGATCGCCTTGGCGAACACGTCGGGCGTCACGGCCTCGCCGTTGGTGCCCTCCTCGTGGTCCGACACCCGGATCGGCAGGATCTTCACGCCCTGGGCCAGGCCCTCGAAGCCGACGCCGTTGACATGCTTGGCGGCGATGAGGCTGGCCACGGCCGTGCCGTGCGAGGTGCAGTCGAAGTCCGCGCCGGCCGCGTTGCGCAGGAAGTCGAAGCCGGGCAGCACCTGCCCCGCGAGCTGCGGGTGGGCGTTGTCGACGCCGGAGTCGACGACCGCGACGGTGATGCCGGCGCCGGTCGTGGTCGGCCAGATGCGCTGGGCGCCGAAGGCCTGCTGGGGCCAGGGCGTGTCCTTGACCACATCGCCCGGTTTGGCGGGGTTGTTGCACACCCCGGCCGGCGGCGGGCCGGCGGTCGCGCGGGCGGGCACCCCAAGCGTCGAAACCGCGGCGGCGAGCGCGGCGATGGCGGCGAACCAACGCTTGCGCTGCACGTCGTGGCCCCTCTACGCATCGATTCGTACTGGTGACGTATTGCCGTTGTTGAGTATCGTACGGTTGGACGGCTTGCGACGGGGAGGGCACCTTGGACAACCGTGCGCTCCAGGCGCGCGCAGACGAGCTGCTCGGCGAGCTCGACCGGCTGCGCGGCGGCATGAAGACGCTCCAGCAGCAGCTCCAGTCGATCACGGCCACGGCCAAGTCGGACGACGGGTTCATCACCGCTGTCGTCGGGCCGCGCGGGCAGCTCATCCGCCTCGACATCGACGCGCGCGTCTACCGCCGGCCCGACTCGCGCCAGCTCGCCTCGTCGATCATGAAGACGATCCAGGCGGCGACGCAGGACGCCATGCAGCAGGTCACGGAGGCGTGCAAGCCATACATGCCCGAAGCTGACATCCAGGCTCACCTGTCGTTCGATCTCGAGGGCATGACCCACAAGCTCGACTCCGAACTGGGTCTGCTCGACGTGGAGAAGGAGAAGCGATGACAGCCGACAACACCGCGGTCAACCCCACCGAGGCCCTCAGCGGCGCGTCGCAGATGACCAACGTCGGCGACACGATGCTCACGAAGTGGCGGACCCTGCGCGCGCGCATCGACGAGCTCAACGTCTCCAAGCCCTGGGGTGACGACGACCCCGGCAAGAACTTCAACAAGAACTACCTGGAGGGCGACAACCCGCCGGCCACCAGCGTGCTGGAGGGCGGCGAGAGCATGGTCATCGCCGTGTCCAAGCTCGGGGAGCAGGTCCGCGAGGGCGTCCAGGGCGTCGTCGACATCGACGATCTCACCGCCGAGTGGTTCAAGAAGTAGCGCGGCCCCACCGGGGTTGACGCGGGGAGTCGTCGACATTGTCTGTTCAGAAGCCGGATCTGCACCCCCTCGACTGGCTGTGGGACGCCATCTGCATCATCGGGGGCGGTTCCGCGTGGCCGGAGGGCGACGAGGACAAGCTGCGCGACCTCGGGCACGCGTGGCAGGACCTCGCGACCGAGCTCAACGGGCTGCTGAACAACGCCGACACGATCGCGATGCAGATCTCGCAGGCGTGGGGCGGCGACGCCGGCGAGGCCTTCAACACGTACTGGAGCGCCCTCGCGGTCGGCCCCGAGCACGGCCTGCCCCAGGTCGCGGACATCGCACTGAACTACTCCGCGGCGGCCGAGAACGCCGCGATGGAGATCGAGTACGCCAAGCTCGTCCTCGTCATCACCCTGGTCATCACGCTCATCACCGTCATCATCTGCCAGGTGCTCGCCGCGTTCACCTTCGGCGGCTCCGAGGCGGCCGCCGGCGCCGCGGTCGCCACCGCCCGCACGATCGCCGGACGCGTCCTGCAGCGCCTGGTCCAGTGGCTCGGCAAGGGCATCATCCGCAAGCTGTTCACGAAGTTCGTGATTCATGAGGTACAGCAGATCGCCTTCTCCGTCGGTGCGGACTTCCTCGCCCAGGAGATCCAGATCGCCGAGGGCACCCGCAAGGAGCTCGACACCCACTCCCTGCTCAACAGCCTCGTCTCGGGCGCCATCACCGGCGCGCTGACCTTCCCCCTCAACTTCGTCCACCTGCCGATCAAGAGCCGCCTGCCCCGCGTCGCCGCCAACGCCGGCGTCCACGCCGGTGCCAACGCCCTGATCATGCCCGCGTCGATGATGCTCACCACGGGCTTCATGACCGGCGACTGGAGCTGGAAGAACATCACGCAGGGCATCTCCCTGGAGTCCTTCCTCAACGGTGCCGCGATGGGCGGGACGATGGGCGGCCTCGGCGCCCTGCGCAGCCCGCACGCACCGGGGACCCGCGGCGGCGAGACGCCGCACCTCGACGGCGAGACCGGCCGCCCGGGCGAGAGGGGCGCGGGCGAGACCGTCAACGTCGGCGAGCCCGGCAGCCTGAGCGAGGGCAACGCGGGCGACGTCGGGGTCCACGGTGGCGATTCCGGCGCTACGGGGGACACGGGTGTCACGGGCACGGGCGATCGCGGCGCGACTGGCGACTCCGGCAATCGCGGGGCGACCGGTGATGGTGGGGTCACTGCGGGTGATCGGGGCGCGGGGAATGTCGGGGGGTCGGATTACACTGCGGGGGACGGTCAATCACTGGCGCCGACTTCCGACACTCCGGCCGGTGGCTCCGTCACCGCTCCGGTCGACTCGACCACGACCTCGAACGCACACGGCAACGAACCGGTAACCACGCACACCGGCGACCCTGTCACCCAAGGCGGCGGCGATCCCGTCACCCGGGGTGGCGGCGACCCGGTGACCCAGCGCGGCGGGGAACCGGTCACGTCCGGGGGCGGCGAGCCGGTCACGCAGCGGGCGGCGGACACCGGCTCGGGGTCGAGCGGCGGGTCGTACAACGGGGCGGACACCAGGACCACAACGGGAACGAGCGGCGGGGGCGAGACCGGCATCCGCGCGGGCGGGGAGACCGGCTCGCACGTGGAGACCGGGACGCACATCGGGCAAGAGGGGGGCGCGCAGGCAGGGCACGAAAGCGGGGGACGAACTGGGCAGGAGTCGGGCGCGGCGGGCGATCGCACGCAGGCCGTCGCCGGCGGGCCGCTGGTCGCGGACCGCCCGGCGGGTGTCGACGGGGCACGCACCACGGACGCGACGGGCCGGACCACGGACGCGACCGGACGGACGGCGGATGCGACGGGCCGCACGACGGACGCGGCCGGGCGGACGACGGACGGCACGGGCCGCACGACGGACGCGACGGGCCGGACCACGGACGCAACCGGGCGGACGACCGACGCGACTGGGCGGACGACGGACGGCACGGGCCGGACCACAGATGCGAGCGGGCGGACGACCGAGGGGACCGGGCGGCATGCCGAATCCGGGCGCGGTGGCGAGGCCGGGCGGTCCGGCGAGGGCGCGCGCTCCGGGGAGCGTTCCGGGGACGGGGCTCGTACGACCGATGGGGGGCGTACTGCTGAGCAGAACCGGACCAACGGGTCGATCCGGGCGCCTGAGCGTGCCGGAGAAGCAGGGGCTCGGCCGGGCGAGACCGGGTCGCGGCCTGGCGAGCATGTGCGCGTCGGGGAGGGCGGAGCGCGGACGGGGGAGCATGTTCCGGTTCGCGACAACGGTGGGCGGCCCGGGGAGCCCGTTCCCGTCGCCGACCACGGCGGACGGCCCGGGGAGCACGTTCCGGTTGGCGATCATGGGACTCGGGCCGGGGACCATGTTCAGGTTGGCGAGCAGGGGTCGCGGGCCGGGGAGCACGTTCGGGTCGGGGAGAACGAAAGCCGGGCTGGAGAGAACGGGAGCCGGGCCGGGGAGCACGTTCAGGTTGGGGAGAGCGGCGGCCGGGCCGGGGAGCACGTTCAGGCTGGGGAGAACGGTGGACGGGCCGGGGAGCATGCGCCCGTTCGTGACGGGGGCGGTGGCGAGCACGAGCGCGGTGGGGAAGGTGGCCGGCATCGGGCCGAGGAGCCGGCCGCGGTGTTCGTGCCTCTTCCTCGGGTCGACGACATGCCGGTGCGGGTCGGGGGCAGTGACGGGCCCGGCGGGCACAACCGGCCCGTCTCCGTGCACGAGGGTACGACCGGCGGTGGGGAGCGCGGCGGTGGCGGGCGCGGGACCGATACGTTGCCGGGGCGGGAGTCGGGCACGGGGGGCGAGCGTGGGGAAGGGCCCGCCGGCGGGGGCGACGACAATCCGCCGCCGGGGGACCGGCCCGGGGGCGGGGGCGGTGACGAGCACCCGCCGTCGAAGCTGTCCACGACCGAGTCGGCCGAGGGGACTCGCAGTTACGAGGGGCCGCCGCAGCACTTCGAGGGGGACCCCGGCAGCCCGGAGGGGCGGGCGGCCGTCGACAAGTCGGCGCGGGATCTCGCCGATGCCGTACGCGATCAGATGGAGGACGAGGGGCTCGGGAAGAAGAACCGGGTCCGGGTCGCCGGGGCGCTGCTGACGCCGGAGGACCCCACCGTCACCAGCCATACCAGCGCGCGGCCGATGAAGCACGGCGACGGGTCCACCACCGAGTTGCAGATCCACCCCGAGGCGCGGCGCGTGCTCGACGAGATCAAGGCGGCCGCCGAGCACGATCCGGACAAGCGGGTCGGGCAGAACCACGGCAAGTGTGCCGAGGTGGTGCTGGTCAGCGACAGGCTGTACGAGCTCGAACGGCAGTGGAACGAGCAGGGGCGGCCCGGCGGGGACTTTCCGGCCTACGCGCGCGAGCAGATGCGCGACGGGGTCGTCTCCACGCACTGGATCGGGGACGGGTCGCGGCAGGAGCACGGCGACTTCGCCCCGCCGTGCGACTCGTGCGGGCCGTTCATCAAGGACTTCGGCATCGAGTCGGTCGACCCGCACGGCACGACCGGCGCCCACGAGCCGGCCGTCGGCCCCCACGAGCCGACCGGTGGAGAACACGCCACAGGGGAGCACGGAACCGGGGCCGGCGAGCACGAAACAGGGACCGGGCGGCATGAGGAGCAGCCGCCGGACACGGTAGGGAAGGTCGGCGACGGCCGTACCGTTGCCGAGACCCGGCCCGGCGAACACATCGACCCGCCGGCCGTGCGGGACGTGCGCGCGCTCGAGGACGCCTTCCCGCACGACAAGCACGGCAATCCGCAGCGCCACCCGGACCCGCGCATCGGCGACTGGGCCCAGAAGGTCAACGACGGCGGCGTGCACGAGCCGGGGCGCAACAACAACTGCCCCGACGTGGCCATGGCGGTGCTCGCGAACCACTACGGCGAGCCTACCGTCGCGGGTTCCATGCGCGACCCGATCGCCGGTGGCGAGCACAACGGCGCCCAGCGTATCGCCGAGTGGACCCGCGGCGAGTGGTCGATGGACGGCCGCGACGCGTCCGGGCTCGGCCGGGTCGAGCAGCAGCTGCGCGACGCCGGGCCCGGCTCGGCGGCGGTCGTCGTCATCAAGTGGGCGGACAGCGGCGAGGGCCACGCGTTCAACGCGCTGAGAATCGGCCGCGACATCGTCTGGGTCGACATGCAGCGGGGCTTGATCTCCGACCACGGCCCGATGTACCACGACAACGTCGGCGGCGTCTGGTCGATCACGCTCGACGCGCACGGCGAGCCGATCGTGCCCGGCCTGCACGACGTCGGCGGCCACGCGCCCGGCACCGGGGACGTGACCGGGGCGAAGCCGCACCAGAGCGGCGAGCCGGCCCGGGAGTTCAAGCACGAGGACCTGTCCGAGAAGGCGGTCCAGCGCGGCACGCAGATCGACATGGATCTGTACCGCGGACCCGACGACCGCCTGCACATCCCCGGCGACATGTCGGACACGCAGCGGGCCGCCTCGGGCCTGCTGCAGGACCACAACGGCGACTTCATCAAGGACTGGCACACCGCCGAGCGGCAGAACATCGCCGTGCAGGCGGTCGAGGGCGAGGCCCGCCCGCACGAGCTGCGCTCCGACACGTCGTTCGACACCGACCCGGTCCAGGGCGTGCACGACTCGTCGCAGACCTGGCACGACGCGCAGGACCGCGCGCACCAGGCCACCGAGGCGCGTAACCAGATGGTCAAGGACCTCAACGAGGACCTCGGGCTGAAGGGGCGCAGCGCCTACAAGCCCGAGCAGTTCGAGCCCGGCAAGACCTTCAAGGAGACGATCGAGCAGCTCAAGGACAACCCGAACATCTCCGAGGCCCGGATCAAGGAGCTCGAGGCCGCGGTCGACCGGTACCACAACGAGGTCAACAACCAGGCCAAGGCCAGCGGCGAGGCCGGCATGCACGCCGGGCTCGGCGTCGCCCGCGAGTCGCTGTTCAACGTCGAGGACCCGTCGATCCTGCGCCCCGGGCAGACGGAGGTCCCGCCGGAGACCGTGCACGTGCTCGGCGACCCGAAGTCGGCGACCCCGGGCGAGCTGGACATCATCGCGCTGCGCTGGGACGGCGAGGACGCCCCGGCGGGCTTCAACCGGCTCGACCTGTGGGAGGCCAAGGGCGGCTCGGCCGATCTGGGCAGCAAGTACTTCCACGAGTTCAACGGCAAGGCCGAGCAGGGCACCGGCCCCTACCTCAAGTGGATGCTCGAGAACGACCCGCACATGCTCAAGCTGTTCAAGGAGCACCCGGGCCTGCTCGAGGGTATCCGGGACGGGTCGGTCACGGTCGAGTACCACAAGGTGACGACCTCGGTCGAGCGGGCGGTCATCGACCCGGAGACCAGGCAGCCGGTGCGCGACCCGGTGACGGGTCAGAAGGTGATCGACCAGGGCTCCAGCACGACCAAGGTGAACGACTTCTCGTTCGAGGGCAAGAACAACGAGTTCCACCCCGAGAAGATCGATCCCAACTGGAAGGCGCTGGACAAGTACGAGGAGGCGCAGGCCCGGGCCGCGGGGGAGCCGCTGCCGCGGCTGGGCAGCTACGACCCGCAGTACCTGCACGGCGTCGACGTCACCGAGGGTGGCCGCGCCTGGCACGCCGAGCTGCCACCCGCGCTCGCCTGGCCCGGCGCCGATCCGCACGCCGTGCAGACACACGTGCGCGGCCTGCTGGAGGGCGCCGCCGACCCGCGGACCTGGGTCGACGGGCAGCCGCCGCGGATCGTCGTGCACGCCGAGCACGGCATCGACGCGGCCACCGCCCGGCTCATCGAGCACACCCGCATCGACTTCCAGCAGCCCAGCCCCGAGAACCCGATCGCCGGGCCGCGGGTCGTGGTCGAGGGCCCGCGGCTGCACGGCGACCCGATCCACCTGCCCGAGGCGATCGTCGCCGACGACCGGGCCGGCGGGGTGCCGTACTTCAACGCCGAGCAGCAGGCCCGCGCGACCGTCCGGGTCGTGGACGGGCTGCTGTACGACCATGAGGGCCTGCCGCTCGACGGCGAGTACATCTACGCCGTCGACCCGCACACGCAGGAGATCCACGCGGTCGAGTACGGCCGCGACAACGCCAAGCACTCCAGCCTCTTCGCGGGCGGGGACATCGACGCCGCCGGCTCGCTGATCGTCGACAACGGCCGGATCGTCATCGTCGACAACCACAGCGGCCACTACACCCCGGTCGCCGAGCACGTCTCCCGCGCGCGGGACGCGTTCGTCCTGCACGGCGCCGACCTCGGCAGCGCCGACTTCCGGGTCACCGTCGGCCACGGCACGACCGAGTTCTCCTCCGCCCGCGGCGAGCACGCGTTCGACCAGGCGGTCGCCGAGCTGCGCCGGCCCGGCGAGTTCGACGGCGTCGTCGACGTACGCCGGCTGGCCCAGCACGAGCTCATGGACCGCGCCGGCGGCACCTCCGACACCGCCGTGGTGCGCGTCGAGCTCGCCGACGGGCGGGTCATCGACGTCGACGCGACCGGGGTACGGGACTTCCTGCGGGCCGCGCGCCCCGACGGCCCGGACGCCCACGCGTTCAACGCCGACCGCATCACCCGCACCACCGACGCCGACCTGGCCTTCCAGGGCGCCGACCAGCTGCGCGAGCGCATCGAGGGCGTGCTGGAGGCGGCTCGTCCGGGGCGCTTCGACGATGCCCCGGCCCCCCGCGACGGCCGCCCGGCCCGCCCCGACCACGTGCTCACCGAGCTCGACCGGCTGCTCGCCGAGCGGCTCGGGCAACAGCCGCTGCACGACCACAGCGGCGAGGCGATCCCGCCGCCGCGGGACGGCCGCCAGGCGGTCGGCACACTGCGCAACCTCACCGACGAGCACATCCGCCGGCTGGTCGACACCGCCGGGCTGCCCGCCGACCAGGCCGCGTTCATGGTCGGCGACCTCGTCGCCCGCCGAGACGCGGTGATCGACCGCTTCGGCAGCCCGCCGAACGCCGAGGAGATCCAGCGGATGACCGGCGTCGTCCGCGACGAGCTCGGCTACCGGCGCGACATGACCGGCCGCGACCTCTACGACCTGCTGCGCGAGCAGGCTCACCGCAAGACCGGCGAGTGGGCGCACGGCATGACCGTGTACGAGGCGGCCCGGGCGGTCGACGCGGCCATCGCGGCCGAGGGCGGGCAGCCGCGCTACGAGCGGATGCTCGGCGACTACCTCGACACCGCCGAGGGGCGCGCCCACCACGACGCGATGACCGAGCTCGACCTGGCGACCAGCCACAGCCCGCGGTACGACCTCATCGACGAGCGGTTCCAGGAGCCGTCGCCCGAGTACGTCGCGGAGCACAGCGCCGGCCACGCCGCCGAGTGGACGCCGCAGCAGCACGAGGCGATCCGCCGCTACGCCGGCGGGGGCGGCTCGGGCGTCGAGCACTTCCTGCGCACCGGCGAGACGACCGCCCCGGCGAACCGCGCCGACGCCTTCCGCATCCAGGACACCATGCGCGAGTCCGGTGCCGACCTGCGCCTGCACGCCGGCATCGACATCCGTCAGCTCGGCATCCGCGAGACGACCGAGCTGCCGGGGCTGGTCGACGGCACCGTCACGATGGACACGTTCACGCGGCTGGGCGCCACCGAGCACGACGCGCCGGTCGTCGGCAACGTCACGGTGATCGTGGAGGCACCGCGCGGTACACCCATGGTCTGGATCGGCGGGGTCGGCGAGCACGCCCAGGGCCACGCGCTGCTGCCCGCGGGCGCCCGGCTGCACGTGCTGGAGCTCAACCGGACCGGGTACGAGCACTACGAGCTGCGCCTGCGCTACGAGGGCTACGACGACCCGGCGGCCCTGACCGGCCGGCTGCACGACGACGGCCCGCCGCCCGGCGATCTCCCGCCGCACTACGACGTCACGGTGCCGATGACGACGGACGAGGTGCACGCCGTCGCCAACCGGCACGGCGTCGACCTGCGCGGGGTCGAGATCCGGCTGGCCGATCCGCAGCTGGCGCGGTACATGGACGAGCAGGGCGTCGCCGCGATCGCGCCGCCGGAGGAGGGCGGCCGCGTGCTGGTCCTCGGGCCGGCCGCGTTCGCCGACCACGAGACGCTGGCCGCGACGCTCGGCGAGCACGGAAGGGGCCCGGGTGATCCGCTTCTCGGTGGAGAGGATGTTCGACTGGCCCGGCCGGGGTCTGATGATCTCGGGTATGACGCTGGGGGGCGTCATCGAGCCGGGGATGACGCTGGGCGATGGGACCGGGGCCCGGGCGAGGGTGCTGGCGATCGAGGCGGAGAGCCCGCGGGACCGGCGGGAGGGGTGGGTGACCCTGGCCGTGGAGTCCACGACGCCGAGCCCGGTGGCGCGGGGCGTGGTGCTGGCGGTGGAGGAGACCCCGCCGGTGGCGTACACGTATCACGAGACGCCGGACACGGTGACGGTCGCGGAGGCCACCCCGGGGACGAGACGGGCTTTGACTATCGAGCGGGCGACATCGCGGCGATCCTGGGCGGCGAGCCCGCCGCCGGGATCCCGGGAGATCACCCGGGAGCAGGCGGAGCGGCTCCTGCTGGAGGCGGGCACGATCATGCCGTCCGAGCCGGAGCTGCGGCGGATCCTGCTGCGGCGAACCTAGCGGCGCACCAGCTCGTCCAGGAGCGCATCGCCCCGCACTCGCCGGAGCTTGCCGGCGTGCTCGAGAAGCTGCTCGACGACCCGCACGCGCTCAACGTCACCAACTCGCTGCGCAACCCCGAACTGCGCGAGGTCGTCCTCATCAACCTCGAGGAGCTGGCCCGCGGCGACGCGCTGGCGTCCTACGGCGGCGACCTGCACGCGTTCCTGGAGGACAACCCGGGCCGCGGGCCGCTCTACGACAACGTGCCGGAGTGGGTCAACCGGGCCGAGGGCGCCGAGCAGACCCGGATGCAGCAGTACGTCGCCGAGCTCAAGGACTCCGACCCGGCCCTCAACGCCGGGGCGAATCCGAGCGAGGCGCAGATGGCCGGCGTGCGCGCGTACGCCGACCGGCTCACCACCGAGCTCAAGCCCGAGGTCGACCGGCAGCTGCAGGCGATCGCCGAGCAGATCCAGGAGACCACCGACGGCCCGGTCGACTACAACAGCCGGGCCAAGGACGCCGACGGCCTGATCGACAAGGTCGGCCGGATGAGCCGCGGGCGGCCCGGCGCTGCGCCCCGCGACTGGTACCGCGTCGGCGATATCATCGACGCGGTGGGCGCGCGGATCACCGTGCCCGACACCGCCAGCCTGTGGCGCACCCTGCAGGCGGTCGTCCACACTTTCGGCGTCGGCGACGGCGGACGGATCGTGGAGGTGGACAACATGTATGCCTCCCCGAAGTCCAAGAGCCCGGCGTACCGTGTGATCCCGCTCTGCATCGGCATCGAGGTCAACGGGCACAAGTACGCGTTCGAGCTGCAGCTGACCACGCTGCGCGCCTCGATCGCCGCGGACATCGAGCACAACTCGCTCTACAAGCCCTACGTCGCGCTCTCGCAGGCCGACGCGGAGGCCGTCCGCCGCGCGTTCGAGGAGGCTGCCGCTCTGGACCAGCTGGAGGGCACGTGAGTGGCGGTGGCATCATGCTTTACGTCTTCCGGCTGGGGGAGGCCGACGACGATCTGGAGCCCGCGTTCGTCGTGGACGGGCGCGAATACGCCGACGACGAGCAGGCCCGCGCCGACGTCCGCGCCGCGCAGGCCGCCCTGCGCGACCTGCGGCTGATTGCGGATTTCGAGGCTTCGGCCGTACACCCTGAGGCGCCCCGATCCGTGCTGCCCTCCTGGCGCGAGTGGCGCGAGCGGCACCTCGAGCGCGGCGAGCCGATCGGCGTGCGGCCCCGCCCGGACGCGCAGCCGACGCCGCCGGGCTGGGACACGATGGGCCGGTGGCTGGAGCAGTCGCAGCAGTGGCTCGACGCGCAGCTCGCGGCGGCGGCCGCCGCCGTGCCGGGGGCCCGGGTTCGGCGGACCCGCGAGCCCGAGCCGCACCGGGTCGGGCGGGCCTCGGTCGTGCTGGCGGAGGAGCGATACCAGGTGGAGTGCGAGTATCTCGCCGTGCCACCGACCGGAGCCACCGGCCGGGCGACGCTGGGGCGGATCGCGGAGCGGCTGCGCGCCGACGGCTGGACGGTCGAGGCGCCGGAGGAGTCGCCCGGATACGTCACCCTCGCCGCCGCCAACTCCGGCTACACGATCGCCGCGGCCTGGAGCCACCGCAACAACGCGGTGCGGCTCACGGGCTCGTCGCCCGCGGTCGACGCCACCGTCTTCGAGCAGCAGGGAGGGGCCGGCGGTGCCGCGCACGTTTGACGGTTCCGTGGGCTGGCCGGCCCTGCGCGAGCGCTATCGCGACCGGCTCGATGCCGGGACGCTGGCCGCGCTCGACGACGCGGTCGCCTTCGCCGTGGCCCGCCACGGCGACCAGCGCCGACCGGCCGGCGAGCCGTATGTCGAGCACCTCCTGGAGGCCCTCGAGGTCCTGGTCGAGGCGGCCGGTGAACGCGATGCCGACGTGCTGCGCGCCGCGCTCCTGCACGACGTCGTCGAGGACACGCCGACCACGCTCGAGGAGGTCCGGTCCCGCTTCGGCGACCGCACCGCGGAGCTGGTCGGGTGGGTCACGAAGAGCGGGGATCGGGAGTCGTACCTCGCGAGCCTGCGCCAAGCCCCGGACGCGGCCCTGGCGGTGAAGCTCGCCGACCGGCTCAGCAACGTGCAGCGGCTGCGCACCCACCCGCGCCCGGCCAAGCGGGCCGCGTACTACCGCGAGACGGTCGCCACGTTCGTGCCGCTCGCCGCGGGCCGGGGATTCTTCGAGCAGTGGTACCGCGACTGGCAGGCCGAGCACGCGGACCTCGAACGAGGTGAGCAGGCGTGAGCATTGGCGAGTCCGATCAGCCGTTCCGGATCGTGCGCCTGGGGGAGTACACCGGCGGCGAGCTGGTCCCCGGCCAGTTCACGGAGGCCTCCGAGCGGCGCTTCCACCGGGCCCTGCGCTACCTGCGCAGCGGCTCCTGGGTGATCCGCGACCCGCTCACGCTCGGGCCCGACTTCTTCACGCAGGAGCCGGCGGTCCCGCGCGGCTACCGCACCGACGGCGACTGGATCTGGCCGCTGGCGCTGGAGTACTACCTCGAGCACCACGGCGTCGCCCCGCCACCGGAGCTGTTCGACCTGATGGGCAAGCGCGGCCACTACAGCCCCCGCGCGCACGCCGACCGCTGCGGCCAGGCCCACCAGGCGCTGCTGCCCTTCATGCCCGGCCCGTTCGAGCCCGCCGCCCCGATGCAGTTCCGCCTGCCCCCGGACGTCTTCGACCTGTTGCTGACGGCCGGCTGGACCCCGGGCCGCGACATCGGTGCCGACCTCGACCCGGCGCTGGACCCGGCGCGCCGCGAGATCCTGTCCGAGTTCGGCGGCCTGACCTACCCGGTGTACGGCTACGGCCGCGACTGGCGCGTCATGGCCTTCCACCTGCTGCCGCGTGGGCCCGCCGGCGACCCGGCCCGGATCGCCGCCGCCGAACAGCGCCTGGGCGCGCCGCTGCTGCCGATCGGCTCGGTGCCCCAGTGGAACTCGGAGATCGTGCTGCACCCCGGGCAGGGCATCGGCACGGCGGGCGAGGTGGAGCGCTACCTGGGCCGCGACATCGACGAGGCCCTGACGTCGCTGATCCGCGGCGCCGCCCCCGCGCCGGCCCAGCGCGCGACGACAGCCTGGTCCCGCTAGGTTTTTCCCGCCCCGGTTTGGTTAAGGTGGATCGCATGCCGGACGAGCTGCGCATGCTCAGCGGCGCCCAGGCCTGCGCCCTGGCCCGCAAGATCCTGTCCGTGGCACCGATGCTGCACAAGGTCCCCCCGGAGCGGGTCCTGTCGGAGCTCGGCTGGCCCCACATCCCCCACGAGCGGACGACGACCCGCTACGGCGACGCGGGCGTCGAAACGGGAAACGGCGCCGTCAACCTCGCCGGCGACGGCTCGGCCAGCACCGTGAGCGTCCCGGTCGTGAGCCCGCCACCGCGCCCGATGACCGCCGAGTACGAGGCCTTCAAGCAGGACGCCTTCTCGGTGGCCGGCCGCGCCCTGATCGCGGAGTTCGGCCGCCCGGCCAAGGTCGCCGGCAGCGGTGGTAACACGGCCTCGCTGCGGTGGTTCGTCGACGATGCGGCCCTGACCCTGACCCGCGAACCCCTGGGTGCGAGCCTGCGAGCCTGGCGCCGATCCGACCTGGAGGAAACATGACCGCGCCGGCCCCGACGTGGGACGAGTTCGCCGAGGCGCTCACCTACGAGTTGAGCGCCCTCGGCAGCGGTGTGCTCTTCGTGATCTCGGTCAAGGGGCGGCCCTGGCAGTTCGCCCAGTTCGCCCAGCACGAGGACGCGCTCCTCGCCGAGGTCAGCGGCCACACGGTCGAGGACCCGCCCGGCACCAACGAGGAGACGCAGGCGGAGCGCGAACGCCTGGCGGCCCTCGGCTGGCAGCCCCCCGTCCCGCGCGAGGGCTACCACTGGCACCGCCGGGTGGCCTACCCGCCGACCAGCCGGGAGTACGCCGAGATCGTCGACGGCGTCGTCCGCGCCCTTCGCGAGGTCAACGGCGTCGCCACCCCCACGGAGCTGTCCTTCCGCGCGTGGGACGGCAGCACCCCCGGCAACGACGACTGGGAGATCGAGCTCCCCGGCGTCGAGCGTCAGGCCGGCTGACGTCTTACCCGAGCAGGTCGGGGCGGTAGCGGCGGAACCACTCGCCGATCCGGCCCCGGGGCCAGCCGCGGTCGATCATGGCCAGGCTCATGTTCACCGTCTGCGGGTCGCCGGCCGGGACCCACGGGCCGCCCCGCTGCGCCGCCGCCGTGCCGCGGTCCAGGATCTCGCCCACGCCCGTGATGCCCGGGCCGCTGTTGGCGTCCGCGAACATCTCCACGCCGGCCTGGGCGGCGGCCCGGCCCACGCCGTAGGGCGCGATCACCGTCCCCGCGCGGCGGTTGATCAGCACCACGCCCTGGATGTCCGCCCAGCGCATGCGCACGACCTTGCCGTCGCGGCGCAGGAACTCCACGCCCACCGAGGACAGGCGCAGGCCGTGGCCGCGGCTGGCGATGCGCTGCAGCCAGGTCACGCCGCCGACCAGGACGATCGGCAGCAGGATCGCGCCGGCGTAGCCGCCGGCCACATAGCCGATCATGAAGGCCAGGATCGCCACGACGATGTTGGTGACCAGGAACGGCTTGACGTGGGTGTGCCACGTCTGCGACCAGGTGGCCCGGAACTCCTCGGCCTGGGCGGCGGGTTCGCTCATGACGCCCCCACCACGGCCTCCAGGTCGGCGAGCTCCAGGATGCGCAGCTCGTCGAGGCTCGGGCGGTGGCCCAGGACCCGCAGGCGCTGCGCCTGGGCCTTGCGGACGCTCTCGAAGAGCTTGCGCGCGTCCCGGGCGTTGCCGAAGTTGGCGTCGCGCTCGACCGAGGCGAAGTGGCGCAGCAGCGCCGGCTCGACCAGGTCGCCGAGGACGTAGTCGTCGGCCGCGCACATGCGCCGGACGATGCGGACGAGCTCCTCGGGACTGTAGTTCTCGAAGACGACCGTCTTGGTGAAGCGGGACGCGAGGCCGGGGTTGGCCGAGATGAACTCGTCCATCTCGGCGGTGTAGCCCGCCGCGATGACCGCGATCTCGTGGCGGTGGTCCTCCATGAGCTTCACCAGCGTGTCGATCGACTCCTGGCCGAAGTCGCCGCCGGAGCCCATGGTGCGCGACAGGGTGTACGCCTCGTCGATGAACAGCACGCCGCCGCGCGCCTCCTCGAAGGCGGCCGACGTCTTCTCGGCGGTGTGGCCGAGATACTGCCCGACCAGATCGCGCCGCGAGACCTCCTTGAAGGCCCCTTTCGGCAGTACGCCGAGTGCCGCCAGCAACTTCCCGTAGATGCGCGCGACCGTGGTCTTGCCGGTGCCGGGCGCCCCGGCGAAGACGAGGTGGTGGCTCATCGCGCCGACCGAGAGCCCGGCGCTGCGCCGCCACTCGTTGACCTGGATCTCGTCGATGAGCGCCCGGACCTCGTCCTTCACGCTCGCCAGGCCGACCATCGTGTCGAGGTCGGCCAGCAGCCCCTCGACCGCGGCCGCGTCGCCGCCGGCCGCCGGGCTGCCGTCGCCGATCGTCAGCGGCGGCGCGTCGGGGCGGGCGGTGATGACCGTCGGCGTCGCGCCCTCGGCGATGTCCAGGGCCGGTACGCCGGTGTTCTCGATCTGGCACTCCTCGACCGTGCCGCCGCAGCCGCGCGCGAAGGAGATGCCGACCCCCTGGGTGTCGTGGACCTTGCAGCGGCGGATCGTCGGCGAGCTCTGGTGCGCCACGACCACGCCGGCGTCGCCGGTCTGGGTCACCTCGCAGCCCTCGAGCGTCGGCTTGCCGAACTGGTACACATACACCCCGCGCCGCCCGCACCCGCGCACGATCGTGGCGGTGATCACCGGGTCGGCGCCGATGCGCACGATGATACCGTCCTCGGCGATCTCGCTGATCTGGCAGTCGTCGACGGTGCCGGCGGCGTCCTCGACGATCACGCCGTATTGCGCGCCGGTGATCGTGCACTTGCGCATGTCGATCGAGCCGCCGGCCAGGTCGACGCCGGGCCCGAAGCGCGCGCCGAGCTCGCAGCCGTGCAGCGCGAGCTGTGTCCCGCGCGCGGTGACCACCGGGGCGTCGGCCGAGCGCAGCGTGAAGCCCTCGATCGTGAGGGTGGCGTTACGGACGCTGACAGCCGGATACGCAATGTCGGAGGCGTCCAGGGTCACGGTGCCGCCCGACGCGTCGGAGCTGACCAGCCTCAGGCGCTTGCCGGTGACGAAGATGGCCTCCCGGTAGGTGCCCGGCGCCACCGCGATCACCGAGTCGTCGGTGGCCGCGGCGAGCGCGTCGCCGATGGTGGCATACGCACCCCGCTGCTGCGGTGAGACGAGGAGTGTGCGAATGATGGCTCCCGATGTGGATCGCCCTGCTGGAGAAAAGTCGCCCTCGCATTATCGTAGCCAGCCGCCCTCGATACGACGCCCGCCTATGGGCAGTGGGGCGTGACCGGTTCCGGAGCGAAGCGGCGCCTTGTCTGGGTCGATCCCCGCGAAGCCTCATCGAGCCGGACTGGGCGGAGGAGGCCGGTCATCATGGGCTCAGTGGAAGGCATGCGGCCGGAGCGAAGCGGAGGGCGCATGACCGCGGCGGTTAGGCTGTCGGCATGGCGACCAGGGCGACGACCGGCCGCAGGCTGCCGCTGACCGCGGGCGCGCTGCTGGTGGGCGACACGGTGCACCAGCACACGTCGGTCCGCGGCGACACCCCGCCCGAGCTGCACGCGCTGATCCGCCGCTTCCTGCACGAGCTGCCCGGCGAGTCGCGGGAGCGTTACGCCGGATACTGCGCCGAGGCGATCCTGATCTCCGACCGCCTGCACGAGGCCGAGCGCCGCTTCGGCGGGGCACCCCTGACGCCGTCGGCGGCCCGGGCGGAGCTGTGGGGGGCGAGGCTCTCCCTGGTGCACATCCGGGAGAAGGGCGACCCGATGCACGGCCGCCCCGCGCACCCGTGCCGCACCTGCACCGCCCTGCTGGAGTGGCTCGGCGTCGAGGTGAGCGAGCAGTGACCGACCCGGCACGGTTCCCCGCGGACGTCGAGTCGGCCCTGCGCGAGGCCGGCTGGGCGCCCGGCCGCGACGAGAGGTCCCGCGCCCGCATGTGGGCCCTGGCGCTGGCCTCCCACGCTTCCCCGTCGGGCCACCAGCACACCGTCGTCCCGGCCGCGATGGCCGCCTTCGCCGAGTTCGGCGGCCTGACGGTCAGCGCCGCCGGCGCCGGTGCGGCCGTCGCCCGCTCCGGCATCGTCTTCGACCCGCTGCGCGGCCTGCACTCCGCCTCCACCCTGGCCGGCCTCGGCGAGCTGATCGGCGCCCGGCTCACCCCGATCGGCGAGGAGGAGAGCGGCGCGGCCCTGCTGGCGGTCGATGACCGCGGGCGCGTCTTCGTGCTCGACCACACCGCCGACTGGTATGCCGGGGCCTCCGTCGACGAGGCGATCACCACCCTGGTCGCCGGCCGCCTCCCGGCCCGCCTGAACGACGAGGGCACCTGGGCATGACCCTCCCCGGATTCGCGGACTGGCGCCCGGCGACCGAGGCCGAGGAGGCGATGGCCGCGGCGGTCGCCGCCCGCGACGAACTCGCCTACTGCCGGGCCCTGTCCGAGGAGGCCCTCTATCTGCCGATCACGCCGGCCGCGGCCGCCGGACGGGAGCCGGTGACCCTGGCGACGTCCCCGGCCGGCGGGGTCACGTATGTGCTGGCGTGGACCTCGGCCGCCGCCCTGCCTGCGCAGATCCCGGCGGTCCGGCGCGCCCCGCTGTTCGAGATCGTCCACACCATCGAGAGCCTGGGCTGGGGCATCGCGGTCGACCCGGGCCTGCCGCTGCAGGGCTTCCTCACCCCCGACACGATCCGGACCCTGCCGCCGTGGGAGCCGCAGTGGTCGCCGCTCGACCACGCGCTGCGCGCGGCCGTCCTCCGCGAGGACCGCGACGCGTACATGGGCGCCCTGCTCGAGGCCCACCTGATCCTGCCACTACCGACGGAGGAGGAGATCGCCGCGGCGAACCCGCCGCCGGACGCCCCCGACCCCGGCGACTACTGGACGGCGGTCCGCACCGACCGCGTCGTCCCGACCGTCTCCCGCGACGTCACCGATCCCGAGTTCCCGTGGTGGCGCACGGAGCGGGTCGACGGGCAGCCGGTCGTGTTCGCCTTTACGTCGGTGGCGCACATGCAGGCCGAGGTCGGCGACCGCGAGTGGATCGCCGTGCCGTTCACCGACATCGTGGTCGCCTGGCCGGAGGACGCCGGCGCGCTGCGGCTCAACCCCGGCGGCAGCAACGGGATGGAGCTGCCGCCGGAGGCCCTCGCCCGGATGTATGGCCTGTTCCTCGCGGCCATGCGCGAGAAGAACCAGCCCCGCGAGGCGTAGCGATCGGTTACTTGAGGACCAGGTCGACCTCCGCGACGTCGCCGGCCTGACGGTCCGTGTGGTTGCCCAGATCCACCACCCGCAGCTTGTACGTCCCCGGCGCGTCCTTCTTCACCTGGAACGCGAGGTCCGTGCCCACGGCGACCTGCCCGCCCGACAGCGCCTCGTTCGGCGCCGTCAGCGGCCCGATCTCGGTGTCGTCGGGCTGCCAGAGCCGGAAGTGCTCCTGCCCGACGTACTCGCTGCTCTTGCCGGTGTACTGGATGTCGACCTTGCACATCACCACGCGGTAGCCCTTCTTCGCCTGGCCGTTGTAGTCGAAGAAGCCGCCCCGCAGGTCGCAGGTGGTGAACGTGGCCGTCACGTCGTGGACCGTGACCTTCTTGTCCTTGATCAGGTTGACCGGCTCGTACGCGACCACGTCGCCGCCGCCGAGCGGGATCTTCGCCTGCTCGCGCTCGGCGTCGCCGAAGATGAGCTCGCCGGTGGCGATGCTGGCCTTGAGCGGGTCGTAGACGGCGAAGTCCAGGTTGTAGTTGCTCTTCTGCCCGCCCGCCACGCTCGTCGTCTCGCGGATCGAGCCCGTGTACTGCTGGCCGCCGACGTTGAACACCGGGCGCAGATCCGGACTCTCGTTCTTGGTCCCCAGGTTCTCGACCACCAGCTCGGCCGTGAGCTGGTCGGACGTGGCCTTGGCGTTGTACGTCATCTTGCTGACCGTGACCTTGTACTGGGCGAACCAGATCGTCTTGCCGACCTCGACGGTCTGCTGGTCGGCCCCCGGCTTGGCGTTCTTGCCGCTGTTGGCGTCGCCGCCGGTGCCGGCCGCGTCATTGCCGGTCGTGCCGTTGCCGCCCGCGTTGTTGCCGCGCGAGCCGCTGTTGCCGCTGCTGTTGCGCGGGTCGTCGGACTTGTCGTTGCTGACCGCCTTCCAGGCCGCCACGCCGCCGGCGCCGAGCAGGAGCACGCAGACCGCGACGATCGCGACGAGCAGCCCGACCCTGCCGCCGGACGGGCGGGGCGGCGGGGAGTACGGCGGCGGGGTCTGCGTCCCGATCGGCGCCGCACCGAAGACCGCCGTCTGGTTCGGCGGGGCGCCGCCGGGTGGCGGGGACTGCGGGGCCGCGGCCGACTGGAAGGCCGCCGGCGAGACCGGGGACGGCGGCGGGGCCGAGACGGGCGGGGCAGCTCCGGAGACCGGGATCGGCGCTGGGCCGGACACGGGCGCGTTCGGCGGGGCGACCGCGCCCATCGCCGGCAGGAGCGGGCCGGCCGGCGGGTGCATCGGCGCGGGCGGGCCCACCGGCGGGGCAGCCGGGAACGGGGCCGGGCGCGACGGCATCGCGGCCAGCACGCTGCCGAGCGCCACGACGAGCTCGGGCTGCTCGATCAGCGTCGGGGCGACCCCGAGGCGCTGGTGCAGCAGCGTGCTCACCATCGGGATGCGGCTCGAGCCACCGACCAGGAACAGCCCGCCGATCTGGTCGGTGCGCACGCCGGCACGCTGCAGCGTGGCGGCGGTCAGGTCCACGGTACGCTGCAGGTACGAGCGGGAGAGCTGCTCGAACTCGGTGCGCGTGACGTGGATGTCGGTCTCGAACAGCGGCAGGTGCACGCTCGCGGTCGAGCTGCGCGAGAGCTGCTCCTTGGCCGAGCGCACGTCCTCGCGCAGCAGGTGGTGACGGCGCCGGCCGGCGTCGTCGGCCGGCTCGGTCAACGCCCGCCACCGCTGCGGGTCGGTCTGGGTCAGCGACTGGCCGAGGTGGTCGATGATCGCCGCGTCCAGGTCGACGCCGCCGACGTCGGGCAGCCCGTCGCTGGCCAGGACGTCCCAGCCCCCGTCGGGGCGGCGGCGCAGGATCGTCGTGTCGAAGGTGCCACCGCCGAAGTCGTACACCACCAGCACGCCGCCGGGCACGATGTTGCGCCCGAGGACGGTGGTGAAGTACGCGGCGGCCGCGATCGGCTCCGGTACCAGGATCGGCGAGGGCATGCCGGCCCGGGCCGCCGCGTCGGCGAGCACCGCGCGGCGGTGGGTGGCCCAGTTGGCCGGATAGGTCAGCACGGTCCGCACCGGCATGATGCCCAGCACCCGCGACGCCTCGTCGGCGGTGCGCCGCAGCAGCGCGGCGAGCAGGTCGGACACCGCATACTCGCGCTGGCCCAGCAGCACCGTGCCGTCATCGACCCGGCGTTTCGGGTTGGGTTCGAAGCGGGACGGGTCGAGCCGGGCACTGCGCTCGGCGTCTCTGCCGACGAGCAGGTGCCCGTCGACCTCGGCGTAAACCGACGACGGCAGCAGGAAGCTGGCGTCGAACAGCAACGGCTGGCTACGACCGTCCGCGGCGGTCAGTGCGGCGACCGTGTGCGTAGTGCCCAGGTCGACGCCCAGCTGCGACTCGATATGGCGCGTCACGCCGACACGGTATCGCCTGCGTTCAACGGCGTCCGTTGGCGGACGCCCTCGCCTCCTCCTCGGTCTGCACGAGAGGGGTGTCGACCAGGTGCTCGGCGAGGAACCACGCCTGCAGCTCGTTGCGGCGGATGACGTCGGAGACCAGCAGGTCGTTGGTGCCG
Source organism: Dactylosporangium sp. CA-233914 (assembly GCF_050942935.1). Taxonomy (NCBI): domain Bacteria; kingdom Bacillati; phylum Actinomycetota; class Actinomycetes; order Micromonosporales; family Micromonosporaceae; genus Dactylosporangium; species Dactylosporangium sp. CA-233914. The sequence goes on from NZ_CP192030.1 coordinate 1,472,753, forward strand.
TCGTCGCCCTGCTCCATGACCCGCGCGGCGGCGTCGTGGCTCTCCTGCAGGATCATCTCGTGCGCCTCCAGCATCCGCGAGAGCATCGCCGGGACCTCCTCGGCGCCGTCCGGCGGGCGCGGCACCCGGGTCAGCTCGGCCACGTGCCGCGGGTCGCCGACCGCGATGCCGCCGAGGGTCTGGACCCGCTCGGCCAGCAGGTCGACGAGCTCGATCTGCTCCTCGGCGTGCTTGTCGAGCAGCAGGTGCAGCTGGTAGAAGGTCGGTCCCCGCATGAGCCAGTGGTGCTTCTTGTACAGCGCGTAGAGGATCTGAGTGTCGGCGAGCACCTGGTTCAGGCGCTCGCACGAGTACATGCGCACGTCGTGGGACAGGGCGACCGGGAACTGGCGGAGCTGACCGAAACGCTGGATCTCATGGCCCTGCTGGTGCAGCCAGGGCTGGCTGGAGGCATGACTGCCCTTCTTCTTCGTGGCTGGCATGACGCGCCCTGTGCCCGATGCCGTGCGCTCGACCCTCACCCGGTGCGGTGATCATCGCCAGGCGCCCCTGCTTTTCGCGCCCAGCGGCCTTGTGGCGCCGCGGCACGCTGTCCCGGGGTAGGCTGTCCCGCCTGGCAGATGCCGTCCGCGGGCGGCCGCCATAGGGTATACGGGATAGGTAAGCTGCGATCCCGACAACGTGTACAGCGGCTCGAGCTACGGGGGTGCCGGCCTGATGACCCAAACGCACGGTCCCTCCGTCGGCGAGCCGCGGCTGCGCCGCCGCCCCGGTTACATCGGCGGCGTGCACATCGGGCGGCTCGTGCTGGTCGAGGCCGTTGTGCTGGTCATCGCGGCCATGCTGCCCCACGGCCCGCTCATCGCCGGCATCACCGCGTTCGCCGGGATCGTCGTCCTGCTCGCCGCATTGCTGCGCTCCCGCGGCCGCTGGTGGCTGGAGCGCCGCTCGATGACCCGCGAGCACAACCGCCGCCGCCGCGCCGGCCCCGACCCGGCCCCGGAGCCCGACCGCCGCCTGGTGATGCTGCGCACGCTCGCCCCCGGCCTGGTCGTCCGCGAGGTCCCCGGAGCCACGGCCGACGCCCCGCACATCGGCGTGGGCTGCGACGCCGCGGGGTGGTATGCCGCAGCCGTCCTCGGCACCGAGACGTCCATGCGGGGCGACGCGGATCCGGGCGTACCGCTTGATCTGCTGGCCCGTGTCCTGGACGACGCCGAGCACCCGGGCGCGGTCGTCCAGCTCACCACGGTCAGCGTGCCGGCGCCCTGGCAGCAGGTCGACAACGCGCAGTTCGCCGCGCGCTCCTACCGCGAGCTGCAGCAGCTGCAGTCCGCGCCCCCGCTGCCGGCCGAGCGCACCACCTGGGTCGCGGTCCGCCTGGAGGCCCGCTCCCGCGCCGAGGCCGGCATGGCGGGCAGCTACGACGCCGAGCACGCCCCCGCGCTCGTGGGCTCCCTGATCCGCAAGGTCGGCCGCCTCCTGCGCGACGCCGGCATCGAGCACCGCGTCCTGACCGGCGACGAGCTCACCGCAGCACTCGCCCGCGCCTGCGAGTTCGACCCCGACGCGCCCGGCGAGTCGTGGCGCCCGAGCGAGGACTGGACGGTCTGGCGCTCCGGCGAGCTGTCCCACAACGCGTTCTGGCTCAAGACCTGGCCCAGCCTGCCGGAAACCACGGCGCTGCTGGAGCACCTCATCTCCCTGCCGTCCTCGTCCTCGGCGTCGTCGCTGACCGTAACCCGAGACGGCGCCGGCCTGGCCCTACGCTGCCTGGTCCGGGTCGCGGCGCCGCCCGCAGCGCTGGAGCCGTCGACCCAGGCGGTGCAGGACGCGGCCCGAGCGGCCCACGCGGAGCTGGTCCGACTCGACGGCGAACACGGCCCAGCGGTCTACGCCTGCGCCCCAACCGGCGGCGGTGCCAAGTGACCCACCCCGCCGCGCCCCCGGCCAGCACCGCCGCCACCCCCATCCCCGCCCCTGACGACCGCGCCGGTGCTGTCCCCCCAAAGGCCGCTGGTGACCAAGCCACCGTTGTCGACCGCGCTGCCGTTGCTTCCATGGCAGCCGTTGCCGACCGCGCTGGTGTCGCCTTCAGCGCCGTCGTTGATCACCGCGCTGCTGTTGGTGGCCGTGCTGGTGGGGCCGCCATCGCTGCCGTTGGTCGTCGCGGTGTGGTTGGTGACCGCGCGGGTGTTGTCCCTCTGACCGTCGTTGGTGACCGCGCTGCTGTTGGTGGTCGTGCTGGTGGGGTTGCCATCGCTGCCGTTGGTCGCCGCGCTGCCGTTGGCGACCGCGCTGGTGTTGTCCTCAGCGACGCCGTTGGTCAATGCGCTGCTCTTGCCGCCGTTGGTGACCGTGCCGTTCAGGGCGTTGCCGTTGCCGGAGGTGGTGCACGGTGAGCCAGCCACCTCAGCCGTCGCAGCAGCCCGAGCCGGAGCAGCCGCACGGGCGGCACAGCGCCGAGCCGCCGCCGGACCAGGTCGGGTTCTACCGCCCGGGCCAGGCTCCGCAGATCGCGGGCCGGGCCCAGGTCGGGCGGGCCCAGGTTAACCCGCCGCCCGGCGTCCAGGAGCCCCCGCCCGGCTACGGGCCGGACCAGACCCCGCCGGCGCCCACGACCTACGGCGGCTCGCACGCGGCCCCGGCCACCTACGGCGGCGCCCACACCGCACCGCCTCCGGCTCATGGCGGCACCGTTCAGCCTCCCGTCCACGGCGGCCCGGCCCAGTCCGCCGCCTACCAGCCGCCGCACCAGGGCGGCTACGCTCAGGCCGCCCCTGCGCCCGCGCAGAACGAGCAATACGGTCAGCACTACGCCGCACAGGGGCAGATGCCGCCCGGCTACCCGGCCCAGGCGCTACCGGACCAGCAGTCGCAGGCCGCCGCGGCCCAGTTCGCGCAGGCCCATGCGGCGGCCGCAGCCCAGGCTCAGGCCGCTCAGGTCCAAGCCGCTCAAGGCCAGGCCGCTCAAGGCCAGGCCGCTCAAGGCCAGGCCGCTCAAGGCCAGGCCGCGCAGGTCCACGCTGGTCAAGTCCAGGCCGCTCAAGCCCAGGCTGCGCAGGCTCACCCTCAGGACGTGCAGGCGCGGCCCGCTGTCATGCCTCAGCAGCCGGGGCCGGCGCGGGCGCACGTGACGACCGAGGTGCGGCCCGCGGCGGCCCCGCCCCAGTTTGACCTCGAAAGTTCGCTGTCGCGGACCGCGGCGCCGAGCCTGCCGTGGCAGCAGGCGCAGGCCGCGGCCGCCGGGGTCGGCACCGCCGTGCCCGGGCGGCCGGCGCAGAGCGGCATCGAGGACCGGGTTGCTCGCCAGGAGGGGCCCGGCGGTCCACCGTCCGGCGGGCGGGCCCAGGCGGCGCCCGCGAAACCGCGTAAGCCGCTCGCGCCCAGCCTGCCGCGCCTGCACGTGGACTGGCACGAGGTGAGCGCGGCGGCACTGAAGCAGGTGCGCGGCGGAGCGGGGGCCACGGGGCTGATGCTGGGCGTGGACTATCAGCGCCAGCCGGTGCCGATCCGGCTGTTTCGCCCCGAGGCTACCCTTGTGACGCTGGTCGGCGGTCTCTGGGCGCAGCGGATCCTGGTCTTCCGGGCGCTTGCGCTGGGGGCGCGGGTGATCGTGGTGACCGGCGACCCGCGGCCGTGGCAGGGCCTCGGCGAGTGGGCGACCGGCCTGACCGACCGCCTGGTGCTGTGGAACGACCCGCGCCCGCCGGTCGCCCCGGCCAACGCCCGCCAGCCGCTGCTCGTGGTGACGGACGTCAGCCAGGTCGGGTTCGGGGCCCGCCCGGAGCTGGGCCCGTGGCAGACCCAGGTCACGGTTGTGCGCCGGCTGGGCGCCGAGCACGCCCACACGCTGCAGGGCTGCAATTTGGTCATGCTGCAGAAGCTCAGCCGTCAGGAGGCCGAGGTCGCGGGCTCCGCCCTGAACCTGACGGAGAGCGGCGCCGGGCTGCTGCAGGAGATGACGCCGGAGATGCTGGCGCTCATGGGCAGCGGCGCCAATCGATATGTCTGGCTGTCCCCGACCAGCGTCGAGCAGCAGTACCACGGCCCGCCCCAGCGCTGAGCGGCGAGGCCTGAATCGGAAGTTCGCTCAGGAAGTGTCGGACTTCTCGCCGTGCCGCTCGGCAGTGGACGCCCGCACCAGCGCGTCCGGGTCGTCGGCGTAGAACCGGACCCGCTGGACCGGTCCGTCGACCTTCTTCAGGGGCACCGCTACGGGGCGGCGCAGCTCGATCTCCAGGTTGGTCTGGCCCGACACGACGATGTTCACCGAGTCGGACTCCACCTGCACCGTCCCGCTGCCCGCGAGGAACTTGCGACGGGGCCGTACGTCCGCGATGTCCTCCCACGGGATCAGCACGTCGATGAAGAACCCGTGGCGCAGGCGGACCCCCTGTTCGTCGACGACATGCAGATGGATCTTGTACCCGGCGACGATGCCGAACATCCACACCAGCCCGTAGACGCTCAGGATGTCGACGACGAGCCGGACGACGGGCCACGGCAGGATGATGTGGAAGGCTACGGTTTCGACGGCGGAGACGATGATGAAGGCCCAGAGGACGGCGTTGAGCGGCCTGCTGTAGCCGAACGCGGCGGCGCCCGGCCCGTGAGCCGGCCGGCGCAGCATCCACCGGAACAGGGTGCGCCACATGTTGCCCTCGACGGCCGCGACCTTGCGGACGATCTCATTCATGGGCCTTGAGCCCTTCGGCCTTGAGCCGGCCGACGACGTCCGCGAGCCCGTCGACGATCCCGTGGAGCCGCGGGGCCGGCATGTCGTCGAACAGGAGCGAGGCGAACTCGCGCTGCTCGGCCTCCAGCGTCTCGACGAGCTGCGTCCCGCGCCGGGTCAGCGTCACGAGCGTGGCCCGCCGGTCCGTGGGGTGCGGCTCCCGGCTCACCAGGTCGGCACCGGCGAGCCCGTCGACCAGCCCGGTGATGTTGCGGGCGCTGACGTCGAGGGCCTCGGCGAGCTGCCGCTGCGTCGCCGGCCCCCTTCCCCGAAGGGTCCACAGAACGGTCGTCCGGGCGGGGGTGAGCTGGTCGGCCGCGAGCCGGCGGCTCATGTCGGCGTTGAGCAGAACGACCAGCTCAAGAATCAGATCGAGGGCCTGGTACCGCTCCTGCTCGCTCGTCGTGTCCATCGTGAACCCCATTCATGGTGAAGTGGGTTCACTATATACCGGCGCCGGACCATCGGCCCACCCGTGGCCGCGGTCAACGGCTCTCCACCAGTACCGCAGAACCCTGCCCGGCCCCGACGCACATCGTCGCCAGGCCGCGTGCCGAACCCGTGCGCCGCATGCGGTGCAGCAGCGTGGTGAGAATCCGCGCGCCCGAGCAGCCCAGCGGGTGCCCGATCGCGATCGCCCCGCCGTCCGGGTTGACCAGCTCCGGGTCGAGGCCGAGCTGGTCGGTGCAGGCGAGCACCTGCGCGGCGAACGCCTCGTTGAGCTCCGCCTCCCGCACGTCCTCGAGCCTCCAGCCGGCGCGCGCGAGGGCCTTGCGGGTCGCGGGGACCGGGCCGATGCCCATGACGTCGGGGTGCACGCCCGCCGAGGCGCCGGCGACGTACCGTCCCAGCGGCTCCAGCCCGAACTCCCGCAGCGCGCCCTCGCTGACCAGCAGCAGCCCCGCGGCGCCGTCGTTGAGCGGCGAGGCGTTGCCCGCCGTCACCGTGCCGCCCTCGCGGAACACCGGCTTGAGCTTGGCGAGCTTCTCCGGGCTGGTGTCGGCGCGGATGCCCTCGTCGGCGGTGACGCCGTCGATCGGCAGGATCTCGTCCGCGAAGTGGCCGTCGCGGGTCGCCTCGGCGGCGCGCCGGTGGCTACGCAGCGCGAAGTCGTCCTGCCGGCGGCGGTCGATGCCGTGCCGCGCGGCGACCTCCTCGGCCGTCTCGCCCATGCTCAGCAGCCCGTGCAGCTCGGCCATGCGCGGGTTGACCAGGCGCCAGCCGAGCCGGGTGTCGGCGATGGACATGGAGTTGGGCAGGCCCTCGTCCGGCCGTGGCAACACGAACGGCGCGCGGCTCATCGACTCGGACCCGCCGGCGATCACGACGTCGGCCTCGCCGGAGGCGATGGTGCGCGCGGCGACGGTGACGGCCTCCATCCCGGAGGCGCACAGCCGGTTGACGGTCGCGCCGGGCACGCTGTCGGGCAGGCCCGCCAGCAGCACCGCCATCCGCGCCACGTTCCGGTTGTCCTCGCCGGCCTGGTTGGCCGCGCCCCAGTACACCTCGTCGACGCGGGCCGGGTCGATGCCGGCGACCAGTTCCCGGACCACGGCCGCCGCGAGGTCGTCGGGCCGGACGTGGGAGAGCGCGCCACGCAGCTTGCCGACCGGCGTGCGCCGGGCGGCGGCAAAGTATACGGTTCGCATGGCATAAAACTAACACTGTTAGTCGGCGATGGAACCGGCCGGGCGGCTCGCGCGTCCAACCGGTCATGAAGCTCTCTCGCCTGATCATGGCGGCCGTCGCGCTGGCGGGCGCCGCGCTGGCGGCCGGCTGCGGCAACGCCCCACCCACCGCCGGCGACCCGGCCGCGTCCTACGCCCCCGACGAGCTCGTCCTGCGGGTGCGCACCGCCGGCGGCATGGTCCCCGTCTCGCTCTTCGTGACCGGGCTGCCGCAGATCAGCGTGTACGGCGACGGGCGCGTCATCACCACCGGCCCGGTTCCCGAGATCTATCCGGGCCCGGCCCTGCCGAACGTGCAACTGCGCCGCATCAGCCCCGCCGACGTGCGGTCCCTGGTCAAGCGGGCCCTGGAGGCCGGCGTCGGCGACAGCGAGGACCTGGGCACCCCGAACGTCGCCGACGCCCCGACCACGAGCATCGCCGTGCGCACCGCGACCGGCCTGGCGACCACCGACGCCACGGCCCTGAGCTTCGACGACAGCAGCGGCCTGAGCGGCGGCCAGCAGCAGGCCCGCAAGCGCCTGCGCGACCTGGTCCGCTCGCTGGACGACCTGCCCGGGACGCTGGGCAAGGACAAGGTGAGCGAGCCGGTCGCCTACGAGCCCGGGCTGATCGCGGCGGTGGCCCGCGAGTGGGTGCCGTCCCAGGGGGGCCGGCCCGAGGACCCGCCCGCGATCGACTGGCCGGCCGCGCTCCTGCCCGGTGACCCGATCCCGAACCGCACGGGCGTGCACTGCCTGACCACGCCGGCGGCCCCGATCCTGGCCGCGGCCCGGGGCGCGAACGCCCGCACGCCGTGGGTCTCGGGCGCGACGCGCTGGACGGTGGACTTCCGCCCCCTGCTCCCGGGCGAGTCCACCTGCGCCGACCTGGCGAAGTAACGCCTCACGTGGGTTCGGAGCCCTGCACCGCGCGCCAGAGCCAGGCGCCGGAGGAGCGGCGCGAGAGCAGGCCCGTGATGCGGTACGGGAACGGCTCCACCGTCCCGTCCGCCGCGTGCTGCACGCCGTCCGCCTCCGCGATCACGAACGCGCCGCCCGGCAGCGAGTGCACCGTCGCCGACGTGGCCTGCCAGGTGTACGCGGCCGGCCGCGCGAAGAGCCCGCTCAGCAGCGTGCGGACCTCCTCGCGGCCGGTCGCGGACTCGCCGGCCTCGGAGCCGGCGTAGGTGATGTCGTCGTCGGGCACGAAGCAGGCCAGCGCCGCCTCCACGTCCCGGGCGAGGAACGCCCGCCCCAGCCGGTCCACCATCTCGACAACATCACTCATGCCGGCGCCTCCGCAACGCTGCGGCGCCGGCCTGGACGGGGCCTGTGCCGTTCATGTCACCACCAGCTGCTTCGGCGAGCGCATGCCCGGCAGGTACAGGAAGGCGAGGGTCACCGCGGCGCCCAGGACACCCGCGCCGATGAGGGTGTTCTGCACGCCGATCGCGTTCGCCACCGGAGCGGCCAGGGCGTAGCTCAGCGGTACCAGCGCGATGGAGATGAACCAGTCAACCGACGAGACGCGGCCCATCAGCTCCGGCGGGACGAGCCGCTGCTTCGCGGTCGCCCAGGCGATCGTCCCGGCCGCCTCCAGGCCGTTGACGAACGCGCACGAGACGGCGAGCTGCCACGACGCCGTGGCCAGCCCGTAGCCGGCCACCGCGAGCGTCGCCAGCGTCCAGGTGACGTAGATGAAGCGCATGTAGTCCTTCGGGGTCCCCCGCTGCCCCACGATCAGGGCCGCCGCGACGGCGCCGATGCCGCCGCTGGCCAGCACGAGACCGAGGTCCCCGGCGGTGCCGTGCAGCTCGTGCTTGACCACGAACGGCAGGAGCACCTCGGTGGGGCCGATGAACAGCAGATACGCGAAGGTCGCGGCGACGAACGTGCCCCAGAGCCATACGTTGCCGCGCACGTAGTTCATGCCCTCCTTGAACTCCTGCCAGACCGAAGAGCTCGGCATTTCCGACTCATCCACCGTACGCCGGACCCGCATCAGCAGCAGGCACGTCGCCGAGACCGCGAACGTCGCCGCGTCCACGGCGAAGGCCAGCCCGGCGCCGCCGACGGCGATCAGCGCCCCGCCCAGCGACGGGCCGGCCATCTGCAGCGCCGTCGGCCGGACGAACTGGTCCAGGGCGTTGGCCTGGACCAGCTCCTCGGAGTCGACCAGCGTCGGCACCAGCGAGTCGAACGCCGGGCCGAAGAAGCCCGACGCCGCCCCGTACACCGCGACCAGGCCCACGATGTGCCACACCTGCACCGCACCGGTCAGGGTGAGCGCCGCCAGCGCCGCGAGGACCAGGCCGCGCACCAGGTCGGTGCCGAGCATGATCTTCCGGCGGTCGAACCGGTCGCTGATCACGCCGCCGAACAGCAGCGTGGCGACCTGGGGCAGCGACAGGGCGAACCCGACGACGGACATCGCCGCCGGGGCGCCCGACAGCGCGTACACCTGCCAGGCCAGGGCGACGAGCAGGATCCCGTCGCCGATCAGCGAGGTGCTCATCCCCGTCCACAGCAGCCGGAACTCCCGGCCGCGCAGCGGGATGAGCAGGCCCGGCAGCTGCCGTCGGGCGCGATGCCGGGCCTGCGAGCCGTGCCTCAAGCCGCGTCCCGGAGCCGGTCGGCGCCGGCGAGCTCCGAGAGCACGGCGTTGAGCTGGTCGATCTCCTCGTCGGTGTTGGCCGCGGTGACCTGGACGCGGAAGCCGACCTGGTCGCGGGGGACCAGCGGGTAGGCGGCGAGGGTCACGTAGGTCTCGCGGTCCCACAGGAACTGCCCGACCTGAGCGATGTCCTGGCCCGGGGCCAGCGGCAGCTCGATGATCGGCGTGGTGCCGGTGTTCGGCGTGTGCAGCCCGAGCGAGCGCACGTGGTTGAGCACGCGCTGCGTCTTGCGGTACAGCTCGGCGCGGATCTCGTCGCCGCGCTTCTCGTTGACGTCCAGGCCGGCCATGACCGTGGCCAGGGAGGCCGTGGGGGAGGGGCCGGAGTAGAGGTACGGCGGGGCGGCGACCTTGAGGTGGTTCTTGAGCCACGTCGGCAGGGCCAGGAACGCCATGAGCGAGGAGTAGGACTTCGAGAAGCCGCCGACGAGCACGATGTTGTCGTAGGTCTCGCCCGCGTACTTCACGATCGCGTTGCCCCGCGAGCCGTACGGCGAGGTCTCGTCCGGCCGCCGCTCGCCGATGACGCCGAAGCCGTGCGCCTCGTCGACGTAGAGCAGCGCGTCGTACTGCCGGCAGACCGCGGCGAAGCGGGCCAGGTCGGGCGCGAGGCCGGTCATGCTGTTGACGCCGTCCATCGCGACCAGCTTCGCCTTGCCGGCCGGGGCCTGGGCGAGCAGCTCGGCGAGGTGCTCGGGGTCGTTCGCGCGGAAGCGCTGGACCGTGGCGCCGAGGCCCTTGGCGTACATGCAGCCGTCGTAGATCGTCTTGTGCGACTGCGAGTCCAGGAAGATGGTGCCGTCGCCGGCGAGGATCGGGATCACCGACATGTGGATGTGCGTGATCGTCGGCAGCAGCAGGGTGTCCGGGGCGCCGAGCAGCTCGGTGAGGCGCTCCTCGATCTCGATGTACGGCTTGGAGTTGCCCAGCAGCCGCGACCAGCTCGGGTGCGTGCCCCAGGTGCGGATGTACGGGTCGACCGCGTCCATGATCTCCGGCTCGAGGTCGAAGCCGAGGTAGTTGCACGAGGCCCAGTCGGTCAGCCAGTGACCGCCCACCCGGATGCGGCGTCCGTCGATCTCCTCGATGACGGCGTCGTACATCGGGCTGGTCGTGCGCAGGCGCTCGAGGTCGTCCCAGCGCCCGTCGCGGCGAACGTAGGTGCCCTTGGTGCTGTGCAGCGGGTGGACGGTCATGCCGAACTGCCTTCCTTGGTGAGGGATTCTTCCGTGTACTGCGGGGTGCTCGCGCCGGAATCGCCGGCGCGGTCTACGCCATCGCGGCGAATGGCGCGGTCTTCGGGATGAGCGCGAACGCGTCGGGCTCCGGCAGGGGCTTGGCGAACAGGTAGCCCTGGCCGTAGGGGCAGCCGATCTCGCGCAGCGCGTCGCGCTGACCGGGCTGCTCGACACCCTCGGCCACGACCGAGAGGTTGAAGGTCTGGGCCAGCTGGACGATCGCGGTGACGACCGCCCGCTGCTGCGCCGAGGAGAGCATGTCGTCGATGAACGACTTGTCGATCTTCAGTACGTCGATCGGCATGTGCTGCAGGTACGACAGCGACGAGTAGCCGGTGCCGAAGTCGTCGATGGCGAGCCGGATGCCCATCGCCCGCAGCGCGTCGAGGTCGGCGCGGACGGTGTCGTCGTTGCGCAGCAGGAGGCTCTCGGTGATCTCCAGCAGCAGCGTGGCGGGATCGACACCCGAGGCGTGCAGCATCTGGCGCACCTCCTCGACGAAGCCGGGGGTGCGGAACTGCCGCGCCGAGACGTTGACGCTGATGTACTGCAGCGCGCCCGGCGCCGTCGAGCGCTGCCAGCGCCCGGCGGTGTCCAGCGCCTGCCGCAGCACCATGCGCCCCATCGGCACGATGAGCCCACTCTCCTCGGCCACCTCGATGAAGTGGCCGGGCGCGATCATGCCCCGGGTCGGGTGGTTCCAGCGCACGAGCGCCTCGAAGCCCAGCGGCACGCCGGTGGCGAGGTCGACGATCGGCTGGTACTGCAGCACGAACTGGTGCTCCTTGACCGCCTGGTCGAGCGCGGCGCGCAGCTCCAGGCGCTCCAGCACGGCCGTGTGCAGGTCGGACTGGTACCGCCGCCACTGCCCCTTGCCCGCGCCCTTGGCCACGTAGAGCGCCAGGTCGGCCTGGCGCAGCAGCTCCTCGGCCGAGCTCGCCTCGATCGTGGTGGACAGGCCGATGCTGCTGATGCCGTTGACCGACTCGCCGGCGACCGGGAACGGCTCGGCGAGCGCGATGATGATCCGCTCGGCGGCGAGCTCGAGGCCGGCCATGGTGTCGGCCTCGATCAGCGCGGCGAACTCGTCGCCGCCGAGGCGCGCGACGGTGTCGGTCGGGCGCAGCTCGCCGGTGATCCGCTTGCCGACGGCCTGCAGCAGCTCGTCGCCGACGGCGTGGCCGAGCGTGTCGTTGACGATCTTGAAGTCGTCGAGGTCGATGAAGAGGACGCCGACGAGGCTGCCGTCGCGCTGGCCGCGGAACACCGCCTGCTCGACGCGGTCGCCGAAGAGCACCCGGTTGGCCAGGCCCGTGAGCGAGTCGTGGAAGGCCTGGCGGATGAGCTGCTCCTCCATGCGCCGGCGCTCGGTCACGTCCCGCACGGTCATGACCAGGCCGCCGACGGTGGTGTCCGCCCGCAGGTCGCGGCAGTCGACCTCGACCAGCAGCCCGGAGCCGTCGACCCGCTCGGCGCGCACGTCCATGACGTCGTGGGGGTGCAGGCCCGCGCGGACCCGGCCGAGGCGCTCGGCGAGGCGGGCGCGCTCGTCGTGGGCCACGAACGCCCACAGCTCGTACCCGGCGATGTGCTCGTCGCCGAAGACCGTGCCGGCCGAGGGGCTGGCGTACTGGATGACGTCGTTGTCGTCGACGATGAGGATGACGTCGGACGTGTTGTGGATCAGGGTGCGGAAGTACGCCTCGCTGCTGCGCCGGTTCACCTCGGCGGTCAGCGTGATGCGCTCCAGCGCCATGGCGGCCTGGGCGGCGAGCACCTCGAAGGTCGGCTGCAGCGCCTGCAGGACCTCGGTCGGCGCGGCCAGGTACAGCACGTCGCTGGTGCCGAGCGGGTGGCGCAGCGTCGAGCTGAACTCGCGCAGCCGCTCGCGCAGGTCGGGCGCGAGGCCGCTGACCCGGACCAGGCCCGGGGCGGGCAGCTGCGCCTCGGCCTCGACGCGCACGAGCGTGACGACGTGCGGGGTGTCGGCGGGCAGCAGGCGCTTCAGCGTGCCCTGGACCGCCGAGATCGCCTCGCCGGCGTCGGCGGCGGAGACCAGGGTGGTGGTCGCCTCGCGCAGTTCCCGCTCGCGGGTCAGCGACTGGCGGTGGTTGCCCATGACGCCGGCGAGGCGGGTGAGCACGAGCGCGAACATGACGCCGGAGCAGGCGGCGATGACGGCGGCGTCGCGCACGGTGCCGAGGCCCGCCTCGACCAGCAGGACGCCGGGGGCGATGAGCGAGGCGGCGCCCATAAGCGCGATGCGCCGCCCGCCGAGGTCGGCGGTGGCCGCGCGGGTCGGCTCGGTCATCTGGACCATCGACGGGTGCAGCGCGGCCGCGGCCCACGCCGAATAGCACACGACCCAGCCGAGGTCGGTGGGGCCGCCGACGTGCCAGGAGCCGTTGAGCTGGATGAGGCCGTACACGACGTCGGCGGCGAGCAGCCCGGCGGTGCCCAGGCCCAGCAGGTTGATCGAGCCGTTGCGGCGCACGCCGCCGGTCAGCAGACGGGCGAAGACGGCCAGGGTCAGCACGTCGCCGAGCGGGTACGCGATCGAGGCCAGCTTCTGCGGCAGGGTCAGCTCGGTGCTGCGCACGTACGGGTCGATCAGGAAGATCCAGGACAGCAGGGCCAGGCCGATGGTGAAGGTGGCCGCGTCGATGAGGCTCTCGCGGTTGTCGCGCCCGGTGCGGGAGCGGATGAAGCCCAGCAGGCCGCCGGCGAGCAGCGGGTACATCGCCAGGTACAGCACGTCGACGAACGACGGGAACGGGTTCTGCAGCCCCAGCACGTCGGTGAGCACGTTGTAGAAGAAGTCGCCCAGGCCGAAGCAGCCCAGAGCGGTGGCCAGCAGCAGCCAGGGCCAGCGGCGGTTCGGCTTGTGCACGATGACGCCGACGACGACACCGGCGACGCTGGACAGGCCGATCGCGCCCCACCAGAGCATGTGCATGTCCGGCCACCGGTAGAACGCCGCCGTGAGCAGTGCCATCCAGATCGCGAACCAGGCGCTGAGCCTGCTCTTCAGCACGTGTTCGCCTCCTTCCTGCTCACGATCGACCGGGCTTGCGAAGTCCCTGATCGGTCAGGCGGGAGGAGTCTGAACGAGAACCGGGGTGCGGCTAGGGTCGGCCGAGTTGCCGGACGGGTCCGCCAACTTGACGACGTTGCGTGTTCTCCTGACTGCTCTTCGGTTCCTTTGCTCTTGGCGCTACGGACCTGGCAGGGCCAGGGCCAGCGAATGCTGGGCCCCGGCCCGGTGTCTGGCGGGAGCAGCGGTCCGCAGGTGGCGCGGACCCGAGTCATGAGGGGCGAGCCACGCGATTGCGGCTCCCGGGCCGAGGTCATCTTCTCCTCGAATCGGATTTATGCCCTGACAGGCGAAAAATCCGATATGGGTGCGCCCTGCCTGTGTCTCCGCGCCAGCCAGGCGGCGCCGCGACCAACCGCGACCTTGGCGAGCCCGGTGGTGCCCATCAACTCCGACATGTGGGCTGAAGTGGGCGATGTTGGAGTCGACGGACTACTTGCCGGCGAGGGGTTGGCGAGAGGCGGAGAACGCCAGGCCAGAGGTGGTGGGTTCGGCCTCGGGGGCGACCCTGTGGTGGTGGTGCTGTGGCTCGGCGTAGAAGCTCAGCCCGATCACGCTGCCCAGTGTCAGCACGAAGCCCACCGCCACCAGCCACTCCCGGTGCGGCCACACGCCGTCGCCCAGGAAGAATAGGCCCACCAGTGCCGCCGGGACCGCGCCCGCGGCGTCCATCGCGGCCACCGCGGACGTCGTCGAGCCGCGCTGCATCGCCAGGCCCAGCAGGAGCTGGCCGACGAGCGAGTGGGCGATCAGCAGGTACGACAGCGGGTCGGTGACGAACTGTGCGATCGAGTCCGCCGAGGCCAGTGGGCGGGAGGCCACCGCCGCGGCGCCGAATGCCACGCCCGACAGTGAGCCCAGCACCACCGAGCCGGGCGCGCCGTGCAGGCGGCCGGCGAAGAAGCCCAGCACCGCCAGGGCGGCGAGCACCGCGATCAGGCCGATCACGCCCTCGGTGCCCAGCTGGCGTGACGGGGCCGGCTTGGCCGCCATGACGAGCGCGGCGATGCCCACCGTCAGGGCCAGGAGCAGCGCGATCTCGGTGCGTGGCAGCTTCCACTTGAGGATCAGCACGCCCAGCAGCGCGGTCACGCCGAGGCCGGCCGCCATGGCCGACTGAACCAGGAACAGCGGCAGGTCGCGGCGGGCGAAGAAGGCCAGGGCGAAGCCGACGCATTGGCAGGCCACACCCACCAGGTACGACTTGTGGCGGCCCAGGCGCAGCAGCAGCATCGGCTGGAACCCGTGGTGCAGGTCGGTGCGGGCGGCGGCCACGGACTGCAGCAGGTTGGCCACGCCGTAGGCGGCGATCATCGCGCCGAGGAACAGCCAACTCCAAGATGCCACCCGGGCAGGATAGACCCCGCGCACCGGCTGGGCATACGGACCTTTGGGTTCAGCCGGACAAACCGGACAGGCGAGTGCTGCCCAAACGGGTGAGTACGTCCTCGTGCAGCGGGCCGTTCGTCGCCACGGCGCTGCCGCCGCCCGGGCCCGGATTGCCCTGCAGGTCGGTGAACGTCCCGCCGGCCTCGGTCACGATCGGCACCAGGGCGGCCAGGTCCCACAGCGACAGCTCGGGCTCGACCATGATGTCCACGGCGCCCTCCGCCAGCAGCATGTATCCGTAGAAGTCCCCGTACGCCCGCTGTCGCCACGTGCGGCGGCTGATGTCCAGGATCGCACCCAGCCGCCCGGCCTCCTCCCAGCCGCCGAGCGAGGAGTAGCAGAACGACGCGTCGGCGAGCCGCTCCACGCCCGAGACCCGGATCGGGGTCGCCGCGGCCGTGTGGCGCCCCGCGTACGCCCCGTGGCCGAGCGCGCCCCACCAGCGCCGCCCGAGCGCCGGGGCCGACACCAGGCCGACGACCGGCTGGTCGCCCTCCATCAGGGCGATGAGCGTGGCCCAGATCGGCACCCCGCGCACGAAGTTCTTGGTGCCGTCGATCGGGTCGATGACCCACTGGCGGCTGCCGGGGCCCGCGGCGGCCTCGGTCGCGCCGTACTCCTCGCCGAGCACGCCGTCGCGCGGCCGGGCCCGCCCCAGCGTGGCCCGCAGCGCCTTCTCCACGGCGGTGTCGGCGTCGGTCACGGGGGTCAGGTCCGGCTTCTCGGTCACGTGGAGGTCCTGTGCGCGAAACCGCGGCACGGCGATCGCGTCCGCGGTGTCGGCGAGAAGATGAGCGAGGGCCAGATCGTCCGCGTAGCGCGCCATGCGCGGAAACTTAGCCGACGATCGCCACCTTCTGGCAGTACTGTCGCCGTTTGTGACTCCCACAGCTCTGTGCGGCCTGCTCGCCGAGTCCGACCGCCTCCAGGTGTTCGCCGCGGTTGTTCTTGGCGCGCGGACGCCCAGCGCTGTCGAGTCGGCGACCGGGCTGCCCGCCCGGGTCATCGAACCCGCCATCCGCCGGCTGCAGCAGGGCGGCCTGCTGAGCGTGGCCGGCGGCGAGCTGGTCGCGTCCTCGGCGACGTTCAAGGACGCGGTGCGCGCCACGTCCGTGCCGGCCGGGCCGCCGCCGCAGCTGGACCCGGACCGCCAGCGCGACCTGGTGCTGCGCACGTTCATCAGCGACGGGCGGCTGACGCGGATCCCGGCCGCGCACGGCAAGCGCATGGTGGTCCTGGAGCACATCGCCTCGTCCTTCGAGCCGGGCGTGCGCTACCCCGAGCGCGAGGTCGACGCGATCCTGCGCGCCTGGCACGACGACCACGCCGCTCTGCGCCGGTACCTCGTCGACAGCGAGCTGCTGTCCCGGGACAGCAACGTCTACTGGCGCTCAGGCGGGCCCGTCGTCCTCTGAGGCGGCGCCCTCCTTCGAGGCGAGCAGCCGGCGGAACGAGGCGAGCCGGCGCGGATCGGCCCCGCCCTCGGCGACGAGCTTGTCCAGGCCGCAGTCGCCGCCCGCGCCGGTGTGGTCGCAGTTGGGCGGACAGCGGGTCGAGGCCTCAACGAGGTCGGGGAAGCCGTGCAGCAGGCTGTCGGCCGAGACGTGCGCGAGGCCGAACGAGCGCACGCCCGGCGTGTCGATGATCCAGCCGAGATCGGCGGGCAGACGCAGCGCCAGGGCGCTGGTCGAGGTGTGCCGGCCCTTGCCCACCGCGCTCACCGCGCCCACGGCCCGGTCGGTCCCCGGCACCAGCCGGTTGACGAGCGTGGACTTGCCGACGCCGGAGTGGCCGATGAGCACCGAGACCCGGCCGCGCAGCTCGGCGAGCAGGCCGTCCAGCGGCTCGTCGGGGCGGCAGAGCACGTAGGGCAGGTCGAGCTCGGCGTAGTAGTCCAGCACCGCGTCCGGGCTCGCGAGGTCGCCCTTGGTCAGGCACAGCAGCGGGTCGATCTCGGCGTCGTACGCCGCCACGAGGCACCGGTCGATGAACCCCGTCCGCGGCGGCGGGTCCTGCAGCGAGTTGACGATCACCAGCTGCTCGGCGTTGGCCACCACGACCCGCTCGAAGCGCCCCTCGGTGCCGCCCTCCTCGTCGTCGGCCGTGCGGGTCAGCACCGAGTCCCGCTCGTCGATGCGCACGATCCGGGCCAGCGTGTCCGGCCGGCCGCTGACGTCGCCGACGATCTGCACGTGGTCGCCGACGACGACACCGTGGCGGCCCAGCTCCCGGGCGCGCATCGCGGTGACGGTGACGCCGGCGGCGATGTGGCAGGTGTATCGCCCGCGGTCGACGGCGATCACGAAGCCCTCGACGGCGTCGCTGTGCTTGGGGCGCTGGCGCGTGCGCGGTCGCGAGGAGCGGCCCGGGCGCACCCGCACGTCATCCTCGTCGTACTCGCGCTTCCGCCTCAGCCGACCCTCCCTCGAAGCCATGCACCATGGTTGACCATAGCCGGGGGAAGTCCGGCATTGTCTTCGCGGTGCATGCCACGTCGTCCAGACGGATCCCGGGGACGGCCAGACCGAGCACGGCGCCCGCGTGGGCCAGGCGCCGGTCGCCGTGTGTGCGCAGCGTGCCGCCGTGCAGCGGGACCGGGCGGATGCTCAGCCCGTCCGGCTCCGGCGTGACGTCGGCACCGAGCCCGGCCAGCGTCCCGGCCAGCCGGGCGAGCCGCTCGGGCGGCTCCTGGGTGCGCATGCGGGACGGGGAGCCGGCGAGCGCGGCCACGGCCGCCAGCACCGCCGACACGTCGGCCAGGCCGGAGAGGTCGGCGGTGATCCCGTGTACTGCCCCGCAGCCGCGGACGAGCAGTCCCCGGGGCGTCAGGGCCGCCTCGGCGCCCATCTGACGCAGCACGTCCAGCAGGCGCCGGGCCGGCTGGCCGCTCGCGGCCGGCCAGCCCCGCACGGTGACGGTCCCGCCGGTGACAAGGGCCGCGGCCAGGAACGGCGCGGCGCTGGCCAGGTCCGGCTCGATGTCCCAGGCCCGTCCCTTGAGCCGGCCGGGCTCGACCGACCAGACGTCCGGCCGGCTGTCGTCGACGCCGGCGCCCGCCGCCCGCAGCATGTGCACGGTCAGGTCGAGGTGCGGCTTCGGTACGGGCGAGCCGACGTGGCGGACCACCACGCCCCGGTCGAACCCGGCGGCCGACAGCAGCAGGCCGGAGACGAGCTGGCTGGAGGCCGAGGCGTCGATCGTCACCGGGCCGCCGGCGATGCGCCCGGCGCCGTGCACGGTGAACGGCAGCCCGTTGCCGGTCTCGATCCGCGCGCCCAGCGCCCGCAGCGCCCCGATCAGCGGGGCCATCGGGCGGCGCCCGGCGCCCGGCTGCCCGTCGAAGGCGACAGCGCCCCGGGCGAGGACCGCGACCGGGGGCAGGAACCGCAGCACGGTGCCGGCCAGCCCGACGTCGACCCGGGCGGGCCCCGCCAGCGGGCGGGAGCGCAGCAGCCACAGGTTGTCATCGGCGGTCGACACGTGGCAGCCCATCGCGCGCAGCCCGGCCGCCATCAGCTTCGTGTCGCGGGCCCGCAGCGGTGCGCGCAGCGTGCTGGAGCCCTCCGAGTTGGCCGCGAGGACCAGTGCCCGCGCCGTCATGGACTTCGATCCGGGCACCCGCAGCGCGGCGTCCAGCGGTCCCGGGGCGCTCGGCGCGGCCCACGGCAGGTGGGTTTCCACGCGCTCAGTGTGCGGTCAGTTTCGATATGTAGCGAAGGGTGGGCTGCTCGGCGAGTTTTTTGTCATACCTGGTCGCTACGGTGAGGCTCATGTGTGGCAGGTACGCGACCTCGCGCAGCAACGTCGACCTCAGCGCCCTGTTCGAGGCCACGGACGACACCGGCGGCATCGAGCCCGACTACAACGTGGCCCCGACCGACCCCGTGCCGGTGGTGCGGGTCTCACAGTCGGCCGGCGGGCGGGTGCTGTCCACGGCGCGCTGGGGCCTGCTGCCCGCCTGGGCGAAAGACCCGAAGGCCGGCGCGCGGATGATCAACGCGCGGGTCGAGACGGTCACCACCTCCAATGCCTTCGCGCAGTCCTTCGCCCGCCGCCGGTGCCTGGTCCCGGCCGACGGGTGGTATGAGTGGGTCCGGCGGGAAAATACGAAACAGCCATACTTCATGACGTTCGGCGACGCCGAGCCGTGCGTATTCGCGGGCCTGTGGAGCGTATGGGGCAAAGGCGACGATCGGCTCCTCACGTGCAGCATCATCACCACGCCGGCCGTCGATGACCTCGCGCTCATCCACGACCGCATGCCGCTGCTGCTGCCGCGCGAGCGATGGGACGCCTGGCTCGGCGCGGAAGCGGATGACAGCCTCCTGTTGCCGACCCCGTCGTCGCACGTCGCGAGGCTGGAGCTACGCCCCGTAGGCGCCCGCGTCGGCGATGTCCACAACGACGGTCCCGATCTTGTGGCGAGAGTTCCGGCGGCGCCGCTGCGATCGAGCGACGTCGAGCCGATCGATCTGACCCTTTTTTAGGCTGTAAGTCCAGATAAATGTCCGGCCGGTTTTGCGGATCGGCGTGAAAACTCTTGTATTTGGCGTCGTTGGTGCGATACAACACAGCGCCGGTGGGTCTATGTCGGATGGGGGCATCCCGACGTTCACCCACCCTGCGTTGGTTTGACCCACGGGGGAGGTGGGTGTAATGACCCGGGCGAGGATGCCACGCCCTCACGAAGTCGCAGCCGCGCGGCGAGACCCGCGACTGCTCAGAGCCGCCAAGGAGCAGCAGGGCGACGGAGCCTGGCGCATCCGCGGCGCATGTCAGGCGGTGGATCCGGAGACGTTCTTCCCGGCTCCCACCGAGCCGGCCGACGCGGCGGTGGCGCTGTGCCGCACGTGCGACGTCCAGGGGGCCTGCCTCGCATGGGCCCTGGACGTGGGCGACTGCCACGGTGTGTGGGGAGCCACCACGCCACGTGAGCGCCGTGCGATGCTCGTGGCATGGCGCAGCGACGGACTGGCGGCGGGCAACGCCGACCCACGGCTCGGGGCGGTGGCGATGCTGCTGCCGCTGCCGCGAGCCCGCCCGCAGGAGCATCCGGATCCGGTGGGCGCCGCCGCTCAGTAGCGACCCCGTTCGGGCCGGCGCAGTATCGGCTCGACGTGCCCGAGGGGCACGGCGGGACGCTGCTCATGCTCGGACACGGGGCCGGCGGTGACGTCGACGCGCCCGACCTGCAGGCGGTGCGGGCGGCGGTCCTGGCGCGCGGCGTGGCCGTGGCGCTGGTGACGCAGCCGTATCGTGTCGCCGGCCGGCGGGCGCCCGCGCCGGCCCCACAGCTCGACGCCGCGTGGCTCGCCGTCGTGGCGCGGCTGCGCAAGGTGCTGGGCTTCACCGTGCTCGTCGTCGGCGGGCGCTCCAGCGGCGCGCGTGTCGCCTGCCGGACCGCCCGTGACGCCGGGGCCGCCCGCATCCTGGCGCTGGCGTTTCCGCTGCACCCGCCGGGCAAGCCCGACCGGTCCCGGGCCGGCGAGTTGCTGACGGGGCTGCCGACGCTGGTGCTCAACGGGGCGAAGGACGCGTTCGGCATCCCCTCCGAGGGCCCGGACGTCCAGGTCCGCGTGCTGCCGGGTGAGACGCACGCCCTGTCCAAGGACCCGGCGGCCGTGGCCGCCGCGGCGGTGGACTTCGTCGCGTCACCTGCCTGAGGCCTGCCTCGTTGAATCGGTCGTGACCGGCGCAAACCGGGCACTCTCCACAACCTCCCAGGCCCTTCCTGTTCCCGGCGGCCGGCCCGGTCCCAAAGTGTGACCGGCCGCCGGGGGCAGGCCGGGTGAGGTTCGGGGTGGGTTCCGGGGTCGGGCGGGTTCCGGGGTGGGGCAGGTCACGTTGGAATGGCCGAGCGGGTCCCGGTGTTACATCGGGGGTGCGGCGCTGCCGAGGTGCCGCCAGCGGAGGGATTCCAAGCGTGGCAACACTTGAGCGTGACGATCTGCGCATCCGCGAGCTGCTGTTCGCCCCGGCGTGGCCGGCGGCGACCGACGCGGAGCCCGATCCGTCGTGGCAGCCGATCACACGGGGGCGCTTGACGGGCGCCACAAACTCAGATCTCGCACAGCAACTCGGCGTATCCTCGGCGGGACGGTCGAGGGTGGGGGTCGCACGAGTGGTGAGCAGCGAGAGCGCGGAACAGCAGCGGGTCCGGTTCGAGCATGACGCGCTGCCCTTCATCGACCAGCTGTATGCCGCGGCCCTGCGGATGACGCGCAACCCGTCGGACGCCGAGGACCTGGTGCAGGAGACGTTCCTGAAGGCCTTCGCGGCGTTCCACCAGTTCGAGACGGGCACGAACCTCAAGGCGTGGCTGTACCGGATCCTGACGAACACGTACATCAACTCGTATCGGCGCCGCCAGCGTCAGCCCGTCCAGGCGCCGACCGAGGAGATCACCGACTGGCAGCTCGCCGAGGCGGAGTCGCACACGTCCAGCGGCCTGCGCTCGGCCGAGACCGAGGCCCTGGACCGCCTGCCCGACTCCGACGTCAAGGAGGCGCTCCAGTCGCTGCCCGAGGAGTTCCGCCTGGCCGTCTACCTGGCCGACGTCGAGGGCTTCTCGTACAAAGAGATCGCGGACATCATGAACACGCCGATCGGCACCGTGATGTCCCGGCTGCACCGCGGACGGCGCAACCTGCGCCGGCAGCTGGAGGCTTATGCTGCCGACCGAGGGTTCACCCGCACCCCGTCCGCTGAGCCGAGCGAGGTCTGAGATCCGATGAGCTGTGGAGACCCGCACGAGACCGACTGCAGTGACGTTCTCGCCGAGGTGTACCTCTACCTCGACCTGGAGTGCGCCGACGACCGGCGCGCGCTGATCCGCGAGCACCTCGACGAGTGCTCGCCGTGCCTGCGCGAGTTCGGCATCGAGCAGGAGGTCAAGGCCCTGGTGGCGCGCTGCTGCGGCTCGGAGCTCGCCCCGGTCGAGCTCAAGGCCCGGCTACGCGCCAAGCTCTCCGAGCTGGTCGTCAACGCCGACTCCCGCGAGCTCCGGCCGGACTAGTCACGGCTCGGCTACACTGCGCCACCTCGAGTCCGGGGATTTGTGAGCGTCTGTTACGGTAGGTAAGCCGGCACGCACCGCCGAGGTCCGCGTACCGCACTGACTGGTCGTCCCCGCGGCGCCCTCGTTCTCCACTGCCTCGCACTACGCTCATCTCTTGGTCCACGGCCTGCGGTGGTGGCCCGCAGGTGCGCGGCTCCGGGCTCGCAGCGTCAGCGTCCGCCGCCCGCCCCGGAGGCCGACGCCGCCGAAGCGCTGGCCTCGCTGCTCTCGCGGCCACGGTGGTCCCCGCCGCGAACAGCCTGTTCAGGCCCGGTTTCCCCGCGACGGCGGGGCGCACCGATATGCTGCGAGCGCAACGATGCAGCCACGAAGGAGACCCGCGATGTCCGACGAGATCCGCGCCGAGATGGTCGCCAACGTCTGGAAGATCACCACAGAGGTCGGCGCCGAGGTTGCCGAGGGCGACACCCTGGTGATCCTTGAGTCGATGAAAATGGAGATCCCCGTCGTGGCCGAGTCCGACGGCACGATCAGCAAGATCGCCGTCAACGAGGGCGACGTGGTCCAGGAGGGCGACCTCATCGCCGTGATCGGGTGAGCGCACCCGCCACGCCGCCGGGCGCGTCGGCCCCACCCGCTGGCGCCCGCCCGACACCGGGCGGACCGACTCCACCCGGCCCCGCCCTGCGGTCGAACCCGGAGACGCTCAGCGCGGCCGCTGTGCGGGGCCCGCTCGTCGTCCGGATGATCGAGCCCGGCGAGTATGGCGAGGTCGCGCGGCTGACTGTGGAGGCCTACCGGGTCGACGGGCAGCTTGAGGCGTCGCCCGAGTACGCGGATGTGCTCGCCGACGTGGCGGGGCGCACGGCCGCGGCCGACGTGCTGGTCGCGGTCCAGGACGGGGCGGTGCTGGGGGCGGTGACGTTCACGCTGCCGGGCGGCGCGTACGCGGAGGTGTCCCGGGACGGCGAGGCCGAGTTTCGCACCCTGGCCGTCGACCCGGCCGCCCAGCGGCGCGGGGTGGCCCGGGCCCTGGTCCGCGCGTGTGTCGAGCGGGCTGCCGAGCTGGGATGCCGCGCCCTCGTGATCTGCGTGCGGGATGACAACCCGGGTGCGCACGCGCTGTACACCCAGTTCGGCTTCGAGCGGGACCCGTCGCTGGACTGGTCGCCGGTGCCCCGGGTCAACCTCCTTGGGCTGCGCCTGCGACTGGCGGTTCTGGCGCGATAGGCCGGCCCGGCCAGGGGCGGACCCGGACCCGGGAACTGGGCTACGCGGCCGGCGGCTGGGCGGCGGGGGTCGGAGCCGGGGGCAGGGCGGGGCAGGGCAGGGCAGGGCAGGGCAGGGCAGGGCAGGGGGAATTATCCCGATTTAGGCGGAAACTGTCAGCGCGGCTGCGCGGCGGAACCGTCGGAATCGGTGGCGTTCGGGCGTAGTCCGCCGTCCTTGTCGGACAGGGCCTCACTCACGGTGTCGGCGGGCTCGGGGTCGGTGGGCGGAGTGCCGGCGCCCAGGCGGTCGGCCGAGGACATCAGCTCCGTGGCGACCTCCAGGGCCGCCTCGCGGCGTTGCAGCGCCGTGCCCGGGTGTTCGCGCAGCAGGACCCAGCTGGCGTGGACCGCGAACAGCGCCATCGACCGTCGCAGGTGCTGGGCCATCGTGTCCTGCGGGTCCGCCAGCAGTTCGAAGACCCGCATCATCTGCTCGCGCAGGCGCTTGCCCGCCGGCAGGGTGTTGATCAGGGTCTGGTTGCGCTCGAAGAACCTGATCACGTTCTCGTGGACGAACTCGTCGTGCAGGTTCGCGTAGCGCTCGATGAAGCGTATCCGCTGGCCGGGGTCGCGCGGCTGGGTCTCGGCCCACTCCAGCAGGGCGTCGACCGCCTTGATGCGCTGCTCGATCAGGCTCGAGACGATGTCGTCTTTGGTCGGGAAGTGGTAATACAGCGCCGCCTTCGTCACGCCCAGGCGTTCGGCGATCTCGCGCAGCGACGTCTTGTCGTAGCCGTCCTCGATGAACATGTCCAGGGCCACGCGCTGGATGTGGGCGCGGACGTCGGCGCCTTCGGCCTCGCCCGTGCGGATCCGGTTGCGGCCCCGCACGACCCGGGCCGTGGCCTGCTGCTCACCCCGACTGTCCATCGCCACCGATCCTACTTGACGCTCGACTAGTAACAGCTTACCGTGCGGCTAGTAAGTCAACTAGCCGGTCGACAGGTAAGTTCGGGGAGCGTGCCTGAAATGTCCGAAACAAAAACTGGCAACCCGGTGAAGGTCGTCCTTCCCGGGCTGCTCATGGCCATGCTGCTGGCCATGCTCGACAACGTGATCGTGGGCACCGCGATGCCGCGCATCGTCGGTGACCTGGGCGGGGTTGATCACCTCTCGTGGGTCGTCACCGCCTACGTGCTCGGCACCACCGTCTCCACCCCGCTGTGGGGCAAGCTCGGCGACCTCTACGGCCGCAAGGGGGTCTTCATCACCTCGATCGTGCTGTTCCTGATCGGCTCGGCGCTGTGCGGCATCGCGACGTCGATGCCCGAGCTGATCGGCTTCCGCGCGTTCCAGGGCCTCGGCGCCGGCGGCCTCATGGTGGGGGCGATGTCGGTGCTCGGGGACCTGGTGCCGCCGCGGGAGCGGGGGAAGTACCAGGGGCAGTTCGCCGCCGTCATGGCGGTGGCGATGGTCGCCGGGCCGCTTGTCGGTGGCTTCATCACCGACCACGCGAACTGGCGCTGGGCGTTCTTCGTGAACCTGCCGCTGGGTGGCGCGGCCCTGGCCCTGCTCGCGCTGCGGCTGCACCTGCCGAAGCGGCGCACCGAGCACCGCATCGACTGGCTCGGGGCGCTGCTGCTGTCCGTCGGCGTGACCGGTCTCGTGCTGATCACCACGTGGGGCGGCACGCAGTACGCCTGGGGCTCGGCGCAGATCCGCGGCCTCGCCGTGGTGGCGGTGCTCGCGCTCGTCGCGTTCGTGCTGGTCGAGCGGCGCCACCCGGAGCCGATCGTGCCGCTGGGCATCTTCGCCAACCGCAACTTCACGCTGGTGGCGCTGGTCGGCTTCCTGGTCGGCTTCGCGCTGTTCGGCGCGGTGACGTTCCTGCCGCTCTACCAGCAGATCGTCCAGGGCGCCTCGGCCACCAACTCGGGGCTGCTCCTGCTGCCGATGATGGGCGGCATGCTGCTCACGTCGCTGCTGGTCGGGCGGATCATCACCCAGACCGGGAGGTATCGCGTCTTCCCGATCATCGGCGGCGCCGTGCTGGTCGCCGCGATGCTGCTGCTCGCCCAGCTCGGGCCGCACACCTCGAAGTGGGAGTCCGGCGCGTTCATGGCGGTGCTCGGGCTCGGCCTGGGCTTCCTGATGCAGACCACGATGATGATCGCGCAGAACAGCGTCGAGCTGAAGGACCTGGGCGTCGCCAGCAGTACCGCCACCTTCGCCCGCTCCATCGGCGGCGCGTTCGGCGTGGCGATCTTCGGGGCCATCTTCAACCACCGCCTGCACTCGATGCTCGGCGAGCGCCTCGGCTCCGCGGCCGCGGACCGGCTCGCCAGCGGCGGCGGGGGTGCGCGCATCGACCCCGCGACGCTCGCTCAGCTGCCGGCGCCGGTGCGCACGGCGGTCGTCGACGCGATCGCGGGCGCCACGTCCGGCGTGTTCCTGTGGTCGACCGTGGCCGCGGCGGCGATCCCGGTGCTCGCGTTCTTCGTCCGTGAGGTCGCGCTGCGCGGTGGGCCGGCCGCCGAGCCGTCCGAGCGCACGATGGTTGCGCGGGAAGGGTAGTTTCGCGCACGAGCTGCGCGAACTTGCCCCCCGAACTAGCGATCGGTGCGCGAAACTGCGAAACTATGAGCAGTAACGCGCACCGATCGAGCAGTGGAGGGGACCGTATATGACCGGCGCCGGGATGAAGGCCGACATCGCCGAACAGCCGGAGGTGTTCGCTCGCCTGCTCGACGAGCGCGCCGGCGAGATCGGCGAGGTGGCCGCGAAGATCGTCCAGTGGAAGCCGCGCAGCGTGGTGTTCACCGCGCGCGGCACGTCCGACCACGCGGCCCTCTACGCCGCGTACCTCACCGAGATCCGCCTCGGCATCCCGGCCGGCCTGGCCAGCCCGTCGGCGATGACGGTGTACGGCGCCCGCCCCGACCTGCGCGACACGCTGGTCGTCGGGGTCAGCCAGAGCGGCGGCTCGCCCGACCTGCACGAGGTGCTGCGGGTCGCGCGCGAGCAGGGCGCGCACACCCTGGCGGTGACCAACAACGCCGCCTCGCCGCTGGCGCAGGCGGCCGAGCTGCACGTCGACGTGGTCGCCGGGCACGAGGTGGCGGTCGCGGCGACGAAGACCTACACGGCGGAGCTGCTCGCCCTGCTCATGCTCGTGGAGAGCGTGCGCGGCGGCGGCACCCTGCCGGCCGAGGAGCGTGCGGAGCTGGCCAAGCTGCCCGGGCACGCGCAGGCGCTGCTGGCCGACGACACCGTGGTCGACCTCGCCGCGCGATACCGCTTCGCCGCCCGCCTGGTCACCACGGGCCGCGGCTACGCCTACCCGACCGCGCGCGAGACGGCCCTGAAGCTCATGGAGACCTGCTATCTGGCCGGCCTCGCGTTCTCCGGTGCGGACCTGCTGCACGGCCCGCTGGCGATGGCCGACCCGGACGTGCCGGTGCTCGCGGTCGTCGGCAACGGCCCGGCGGGGGAGTCGATGCGCGACGTGGTCGCCCGCCTCGGCGAGCGCCGCGCGGACACGGTCGTCTTCGGCCCGAGCGCGCTCGAGGGGGCCAAGGGCTGGGTGCGCACCCCGGACGTCGACGAGCGCTACGCCCCGCTGCTGGACATCCTGCCGCTGCAGCGCCTGGCGCTGCAGCTCGCACTGCTGCGCGGCGAGAACCCCGACGCGCCGCGCGGGCTCAAGAAGGTGACGACGACGCTGTAGCGGCCTCGACCGGGATCACCGCCGGCCGGCCCTCGCGCAGTTCCTTGGTCGGGAAGGAGGCGGCCGGGCGGGTGCCGACCATGACGAGGTACGTCGCCCGGCTGCCGGAGAGGTTGGCCAGCTCGAAGGCGAAGTTGCAGTCGTAGCCGGCGCCGTCGGGGGCGAGCACCCCGGCGGCGAGCTGCGTCGCGGCGATGACGTGCCCTTCGGTGTCGGCGACCCGCACCGTCCCGCCGGCCACGATGTCGGGCACGGAGGCCGGGGCGAGGCAGGCGGAGCCGGTCGCGCCGCCGGCGGCACCGGCGACGCTGACGTAGCCGTGCAGCAGGAAGCCGTCGGGCTTCGAGGTCTCGTCGTGGCGGCCCGCCCAGCCGCATCCGCCCAGCGAGAGCACCATCAGCAGGGGAAGTACCAAACGCCGCACCCGGCAACCTTAGTCTGGTCACCGTGTCCACCCTGCGCGACCTCGTCGAGGAGCACACGAGCCTCGAGCCTGATGACATCGAGCACCTGCACCGCCTGGCCGGCGACTGGCAGATCGTCTCGGACCTCAGCTTCGCCGACCTGCTGATGTGGGTGCCGATCGAGGTCCGCGGCGAGTTCATCTGCGTGGCCCAGGTGCGCCCGACCACCGCCGGCACCGCCTACCAGGACGACCAGGTCGGCCGGATCGCGGGCGGGCCGGAGGTCGCGCACCTGGCGATCGTGCGCCAGCAGGGGCGGATCTGGAGGGAGGGCGACCCGGTCTGGTACGGCGACATGCCCGCCCGCCACGAGGCGATCCCGGTCCGCCGCCGCGGCCACGACAAGGTCATCGCCGTGCTCGGCCGCGACACCAACCTCAGCACCGCGCGCACGCCGGCGCAGCTGGAGCTCAACTACCTGACCACCGCCGACGACCTCACCCAGATGATCGCCGACGGCAGCTGGCCGCCGCCGCGCCACCCGGGCGAGACGACCAGCGCACCGCGCATCGGTGACGGGCTGGTCCGGCTGGACGCCACCGGCAAGGTCACCTACGCCAGCCCCAACGCGCAGTCGGCGTACCGCCGGCTGGGCCTGACCACCCACCTGGTGGGCGAGAGCCTCGCGGAGACCACCGGCCGGCTCGTCGACGACCCGCTGGAGGGCGCCGACGCGACCGACCGCGTCCACCAGGCCCTGCACGGGGAGGCCCCGGCCCGCAAGGAGCTGGAGGCCCGGGGCGCGACCGTGCTCATGCGGGCGCTGCCGCTCATGCCGGCGGGGGTGCCGATCGGGGCGCTCGTGCTGGTGCGGGACATTACCGAGGTACGCCGGCGGGACCGGCAGCTGATCACCAAGGATGCGACGATCCGCGAGATCCACCACCGGGTCAAGAACAACCTGCAGACCGTCGCCGCGCTGCTGCGCCTGCAGGCGCGCCGCGTCGGCGTTCCGGCCGCCCGGCATGCCCTGGAGGAGTCCGTACGCCGGGTGGCCTCCATCGCCCTGGTCCACGAGACGCTGTCCATGTCCTCGGAGGCCTCGGACGAGGCGGTGGAGTTCGACGGCATCGTGGACCGGGTCGCCGCGGCGGCCGTCGAGGTGGGGGCGGCCGGGTTCAACGTCGCCGTGCGCCGTGAGGGCGACTTCGGGGTGCTGCCCGCCGAGATCGCCACCCCGCTGGTCATGGTCCTCAACGAGCTGCTGCAGAACGCCGTCGAGCACGCGTTCGAGCCCACGGCGCCGGCGAAGCCCGAGGTCGTGGTCTCGGTGCACCGGTTCCGCAAGCAGCTGCACGTGACCGTCGCCGACAACGGCTGCGGGCTGCCCGAGGGCTTCGACCTGGACTCGAGCGAGCGGCTGGGCCTGCAGATCGTGCGCACGCTGGCCACCGGCGAGCTGCGCGGCACGATCGAGCTGCGGGCCCGGGCGGAGGGTGGCACCGAGGCGGTGATGGTGGTCCCACTGGCCAGGCGCTGAAACCGACCGGAGTGTGGGACGAGCCCGCCCGCTGCCGTCGAGCGCGCCGATAACCAAACCCCAATTCCTACCGACTGGGTGTTATTCCAGTTACACCTTCGTCAAATTCTGTTGAGAGAACCCTCACGCAGACGTGGCGTAAGGACCGCCGCACGTGGAAGACTGCACCCCATGCACGCTGCTTCTCTGCGGCTCGTCAGCCGCCGACACGTCGACTACGGTCGCGTGCGCAGCGCCATCTGTCCGGCTTGCTGAACGCCGCCCGTCGAATTTTTCCCGGGTGCGCGACTTCGCGCCGGATTTTTTATGACATCGACGTCATCCGTTTCCGTCGTATTCGGAATCGGCCGGCGCTTGGTCGCGCGCTCTCGATCCCTGAGAGGACGCCGACATGTCGGTGAACACTGTCCGCGGACGTGGTGCGGCTGGTGGGCGCCCCCGTGGTGAGGGGCAGTGGGCCCTGGGGCACCGCGAGCCGCTCAACCCGAACGAGCGCAGCAAGAAGGACGACAACCCGCTCAACGTCCGGGCCCGCATCGAGAACATCTACGCGCACCGGGGCTTCGACTCGATCGACCCCGCCGACCTGCGCGGGCGGTTCCGCTGGTACGGCCTGTACACGCAGCGCCGCCCCGGCATCGACGGCGGGCGTACCGCCGTGCTGGAGCCCGAGGAGCTCGACGACCGCTACTTCATGCTGCGCATCCGCAGCGACGGCGGTCAGCTCTCGCTCGAGCAGCTGCGCGTGATCGCCTCGATCTCGCAGCGCTTCGCCCGCGACACCGCCGACGTCACCGACCGGCAGAACATCCAGCTGCACTGGATCGAGATCGAGAACGTCCCGACGATCTGGCGCGAGCTGGAGGCGGTCGGCCTGTCGACCACCGAGGCCTGCGGCGACACCCCGCGGGTGATCCTCGGCAGCCCCATCGCCGGGGTCGCCGAGAGCGAGGTGCTCGACCCGACCGAGGCGATCACCGAGATCAACCGGCGTTTCGTCGGCGACCCGGAGCTGTCGAACCTGCCGCGCAAGTTCAAGACGTCGATCTCGTGGCTGGCCGACACGCCGTACGAGGCCAACGACGTCTCGTTTGTCGGCGTCATCCACCCCGAGCACGGGCCCGGCTTCGACCTGTGGGTCGGCGGCGGGCTGTCGACCAACCCGATGCTCGCCCAGCGCCTCGGCGCCTGGGTCCCGCTGCACGAGGTGCCCGAGGTCTGGCTGGGCGTCGTGCGGGTGTTCCGCGACTACGGCTACCGCCGGCTGCGCAGCCGCGCCCGGCTGAAGTTCCTGGTCGCCGACTGGGGCGCGGACCAGGTCCGGCAGATCCTGGAGAACGAGTACCTCGGCCGCCGCCTCGTCGACGGCCCGGCGCCCGAACTGCCGGAGAAGCCGGTCGACCACATCGGCGTGCACAAGCAGTGGGACGGCAAGTACTTCGTCGGCGCCGCCCCGATCGCCGGGCGCAGCTCCGGCACCCAGCTCGCCGGCGTCGCCGACCTCGCCGAGGCGCACGGTTCGCAGCGGATCAGGCTCACGCCGTACCAGAAAATCCTGGTTCTCGACATCGAGCAGGACCGCACCGAGTCGCTCGTGGCGGGCCTGTCGGAGATCGGCCTGGAGGCGCGGCCCTCCTCGTGGCGGCGCAGCACGATGGCCTGCACCGGCATCGAGTTCTGCAAGCTCGCGATCGTGGAGACCAAGGCCCGCGCGGCCGAGCTGATCGAGCACCTCGAGAAGAAGGTCGCCGACCTCGACGCCGACATCTCGATCCACCTCAACGGCTGCCCGAACGCCTGCGCTCGCACCCAGGTCGCCGACATCGGCCTGAAGGGCATGCTCGTGCGCGACGAGAGCGGCGAGATGGTCGAGGGCTTCCAGATCCACCTCGGCGGCGGCCTGGGCATGGCGGAGGGGCAGACCGCCGGCTTCGGCCGGAAGCTGCGCGGCCTCAAGACCACCGCGGCCG
Organism: Dactylosporangium sp. CA-233914; assembly: GCF_050942935.1. Classification (NCBI taxonomy): domain Bacteria; kingdom Bacillati; phylum Actinomycetota; class Actinomycetes; order Micromonosporales; family Micromonosporaceae; genus Dactylosporangium; species Dactylosporangium sp. CA-233914. The sequence goes on from NZ_CP192030.1 coordinate 1,503,425, forward strand.
CCCTGCCCGAGTACGTCGAGCGGGTCGCCAACAACTACCTGGCCGGGCGCGAGTCCGGCGAGTCCTTCGCCCGCTGGGTCATGCGCGCTCCCGAAGAGGAGTTGCGATGAGCGAGAGGATGGCGCCGCTGCACTGCCCGTACTGCGGCGAGGAGGACCTCAGACCCCATGAGGACGCGCACGGCGCATGGGAGTGCCGCAGCTGCGCCCGCGTCTTCTCACTGAAATTCCTGGGACTGGCGGCGAAAGCGTTGGAGGCCAAGCGATGACAACGGTTGCCGGAACTACACTGAGTACGCAGGAGTCGATCGACCTGGCGAAGGCCGCCTCGGCCCGCCTGGAGAACCAGCCCGCGGAGAAGATCGTCGAGTGGGCCGCGGCCCAGTTCGGCGACCGGTTCTGCGTGACCAGCTCGTTCGCCGACGCGGTGCTCGCGCACGTCGTGTCGCGCGTGGTGCCCGGTGTGCCGGTCATCTTCCTCGACACCGGCCTGCACTTCGCCGAGACGCTGCGGGTGCGCGAGATCGTGCAGCGCACGCTACCGGTGACCGTCCGCTCGATCCGTCCCCGCCAGACGGTCGCCGAGCAGGACGCCGAGTTCGGGCCGCGGCTCTACGCCCGCGACCCGGACGAGTGCTGCTTCATGCGCAAGATCGAGCCGCTGGAGCGGGCCCTGGACGACTACGACGCGTGGGCCGCCGGCCTGCGCCGGGACGAGTCGCCGAGCCGCGCCAACACGCCGATCGTGAGCTTCGAGCAGGCCCGGAGCAAGTTCAAGGTCTCGCCGCTGGCGCAGTGGACGCAGGCCGACGTCGACGCGTACATCTCGCGGTACAACGTGCCGGTGAACGCGCTCATGCGGCAGGGGTACGCCTCCGTCGGCTGCTGGCCGTGCACCCGGCGCACGCCTCCGGGCGGCGACCCGCGCGGCGGCCGCTGGCCGATGTTCGACAAGACCGAGTGCGGTCTGCACACCTCCGGGTGATCGCCGCATGACGGCTGTACTCCTGGTGGCCCACGGGTCCTCGGACCCGCGGGCCGCGGCGGCCACCCGTGCGCTGGCGCGGGCGGTCGCGGCCCAGCGGCCCGGTTCGGACGTGCGCTGCGCGTTCCTCGACCACGCCGGCCCGCGCCCCGGCGAGCAGCTGGCGGCCTTCGCCGCGCTCGGGCATCGCCGCGCCGTCGTCGTGCCGCTGCTGCTCACCAACGCCTTCCACGGCCGCTACGACCTGCCCGCCGTGCTGCAGCGGGCCCGGGCCGACGGCCTGGCGCTCGACGTGACCACGACCGACGTGCTCGGCGCCGGCGCGCCCGCGCTGCTGCTCTCGGCGCTGCGCCGGCTGCTGCCGCCGATCTCGTACGACGGTGTGGTCCTCGCCGCCGCCGGCACCCGCGACGACCTGGCCCGCCACGGCGTCGACGTCGCCGCGGCGGCCCTGGGGGCGTCGCTGGGCCGGCCGTGCGTGGCCGCCTATGCCTCGGCCTCCCCGGTGACCGGGGCCGCCGCCGTGGCCGCCCTGCGGGCGCGGGGCTGCGAGCGGATCGCCGTCTCGTCGTACTTCCTCGCCCCCGGCAAGCTGCACGATCTCGTGATCGACTCGGCGCTGCGGGCCGGGGCGCTCGCGCCGGTCGCTGCGCCACTGGGAGCGCACGTGGACGTCGCCCGTCTCGTGGTGTCCAGGCTCGGCGAGTTCGGGCTCCTACGGGCCGCCTGAGGCCGTTGCTGAACCGGCACGTGGCACGTAGCGGTTACCGTTGACGGATGATGACTTGTCCCAAGTGCCGTGGTGAGATGCGCCAGTTCGAGCGCAGCGGTGTCACCGTCGACCAGTGCCTCGAATGCCGCGGGATTTTCCTGGACCGCGGCGAGCTGGAGCGGCTGATCGACGCCGAGCAGGCCTGGCAGGGCCGCCAGCAGCCGTCACACGGTGGTGGATATCCGCAACAGCCGTCATACGGCGGTGGATATCCGCAGCAGCCCCATCAGCAACCGTACCCGCAGGCGCATGGCGGACATGGCGGTTACGGTCATTACGGCCATCACAAGAAGCACCGGAGGCATCACCGGGAGAGCTTCTTCGGTGAGCTTTTCGACTGAATCCCGAACGCAACAACGCCCCGGCCGAAGCGGCCGGGGCGTTCGTCGTCTGTCGTGCGTGTGTGTGAAAGGCTCAGGCAGAGTGAGCGCGGACCCGCAGGCCGCCGCGACGCTTCATCAGGCGACGCTCGTCTTCGCTCATTCCGCCCCAGACGCCTGCGTCCTGACCGGAGTCGAGCGCCCACTGGAGGCACTCGGAGGTCACAGAGCAGCGCTGGCAGACCGCCTTCGCCTGCTCAACCTGCAGCAACGCTGGGCCGGAGGTCCCGATGGGGAAGAACAGCTCCGGGTCCTCGTCGCGGCAGAGGGCATGGTGGCGCCAGTCCGACATGGCGGCAACACTCCTTGTTTTTTTCGCGGATCGTTGTTGATGATTCCCGTTATGCATCTCATGTGACGGTTCGGCTAGGCGGAGCCTGAAGATCCGTAACATGTGTGCGGGCAACGCTCAGTGGTCGTTTCGCTTGTGAATGCTTTCACGAACTCCCGCGATGTCAAGGGGTCCCAGTCAAAAAAATCCAAGCCGGTGAGCAAGCTCACGCGATGTTTGTCCGGTTTTGTGGTAGCTGGTGACCCTGGCTCGCAACAGTCAGTGACCAATGTAGTACGGTTCGGTCAACGACCGGAGGGCTTTCGGGGATGCGGCTGCGGTGTCTCTGTCGCGACTCTCTGCAACTTTCTCCCCCTTCGGTGGTGATCGCCGCGGGGTGGCTCAACACACTACGCGTAACGCCCCGGGTACGGATGCGAAATCCAGCTTGTCGACCTCGCCGAGGTGCTCCCCGTCGACCTGATAGGCGATCGGTCTGGCGGCGGTCAGCGTGAACCCCGGCAGGTCGTGCAACTGCACGACATGTTTGCCTTTCGGCTCGTGGCGGTTGGAAAGGATCTGCGCCACGGTGCGCGTCGTGCCCCCGACCGGGAGTTCCCGCAGGCCGAGTAGGTCCAGGCCGGTGTCGAACGAGGCGCGCGGGTTGGGGTTGACGGGCCGCTCGCCGATGTATGTCCACGGTGCCGTGTTCTGCACCAGCATCCACGCTAGCCCGGAAAGAGCCGGTTCGCCGGGCAACTCGAGCGTGAGCAGCGGCACCCGCCGATTCGTGGCGGCGAACTGGGCCATCGTCGAGCGGAAATACAGCCACGGCGTGGACGTGGAGCCCTTGTGCCGGGCCTGGTCGACGCGGCGTACGACCTCGGCGTCCAGGCCCAGGCCCGCGCAGAAGGTGAAGTATCGGTCGTCGGCGCGGCCCAGGCCGATCAGCCGCTCGCGGCGGTCCCGCAGTGCCTCCAGGATCGCGCCGGTGCCCTCGGCCCAGTCACTGGGCAGCCCGAGCGCCCGGGCGAAGACGTTCGTCGAGCCCCCCGGCACGACCGCGAGCGCCGGCCGGTCGTGCGCGCGGTCCGGCGCGGGGCCCGCGTCGAAGGTCATCAGGCCGTTGACGGCCTCGTTCACGGTGCCGTCGCCGCCGAGCGTCACGACGAGGTCGAGGCCCTCCCGAGCCGCCTCGCGAGCCAGGTCCGCGGCGTGGCCGCGGCGCTGGGTGTAGGCGACGTCGAGGTCGACCTGGCTGCGCAGAGCCCGCACCAGGATGTCCCGCCCGCGTTCGGTGGTGGTCGTGGCGTTGGGGTTGACCACCAGAAGGGCTCGCATGGGCGGCACTGTACCCCGTTCCCCGCGCGATAAGGTTGGACCCGTACAACCCCGTCGGATGTCGTGACACACGTCGTGAGCAGGAGGGACGCGCAGGTGACAGGCGCGTGCAGGTGAACGGGACGGCCGCGGCCTCCACGGTGCCCGAGCGGGCCCCGGCGACCCTGCGCTGGGCCGTGCGCCTGCTCCTCGTCGAGGGCGCCGGGCTTCTCCTGGTGACGCTCTGGCTGGTGTATCTCGACCTGACCTCCGACGCGGCCTCGGTCCCCGGCGCCGTCTCGGTGACGGTCTACCTGGCGCTCATGACCGCGTGCTTCCTCGGCATCGGGCTCGCCCTGCACCGCCGGCGCCGCTGGGCCCGCGGTCCCGGGATCGTGGTGCAGATGCTGCAGATGCCGATCGGCCTGACGATGCTGCAGACCGGCTCGCCGTGGCTCGGCGCGCCGCTGTTCGTCCTGGGGCTGACCGGCGCCGTGCTGCTGTTCGCCCCCGCCACCCGGATCGCGCTGGGCGTGCGCTGACCGTTCGCTGCGCAGGTGGGTCGGTTCGCTCGCCGTATACACCTCGCTGAGAAACAAGGTGTCCGTTCTGCGCGCGTGGGTCCGTCCGCAACCGGTTTCGGTGCTCTACGCTCGGTTGTCGTGACGGTCGCACCTGCCTACCAGGTCCTCGCCGAGCGCCTCCGCGACGACATCATGTCCGGCCATCTCCGTCCTGGCGAACGCCTGCCGACCGAGCCCCAGCTGTGCGAGCAGTCGGGCCTGAGCCGCTCGACCGTTCGTGAGGCCCTGCGCCTGCTCAGCAGCCAGCACCTGATCGTCACCACGCGCGGGGTCAACGGCGGCAGCTTCGTCGCCGAGCCCGACGCGCACGCCCTGGGCGAGACCCTCTCCGACGGCGTCGGCCTGCTGCTGGCCAGCGGCGCGGTGACCGACGAGGACTTCCTGGAGGTCCGCCGTCTGCTGGAGGTGCCGGCCGCGGGCCTGGCCGCCTCCCGCCGCTCCGCCCACCACCTGGCCGAGCTCGAGGCCGCGATGTTCGACCCGGCCCGCGACGACCTGGAGCGGCGCATCGAGGCGCACGCCGCCTTCCACCTGGCGGTGGCCGCCGCGGCCGGCAACTCCCTGCTCGGCCTGGTGGTCCGGCCGCTGTACAACCTCACCGACCGGCGTGCGGTGGAGCGGGCCGCGCCGCCGCCGTTCTGGCACGCCGTCGACCGCGACCACCGGGCGATGATCGCCGCCATCCGGGCCCAGGACGCGGCCCGGGCGATGGAGCTGGCCAGGACCCACATCGACCACGCGCGACCGGCCGAGTATCTGGCCGCCGCGCTGTAGGCGGCCACCACGAGGGGTCGTTCAGGAAGGGCGGCGCTTGGTCAGGCGGATGCCCGCCTGGTGCGCGTCGACCGTCGCCGAGACCTCGTCGGCGAGGGCGCTGAGCACCTGCCAGGCGAAGCTCTCGCCGCCCGGGAGGCGCTCGTCCGGGGAGCCCAGGGGCACGGTCGTGTAGACCGTGAGGGCATCACTGGTGACGGTGAACCGGCAGCAGAGCTCGACGGTGTCGCCCAGCTGGGGGGTGTCGGCGGCCACCGCGAGCAGCATGGCGCACGCCTCGTCCACCGCGATGCGCAGGTCCTCGATCTCGTCGAGCGTGAACTGCAGGCGCGCGGCCAGGCCGGCCGTGGCCGTGCGCAGCACGCCGAGGTATGCGGGCGACGCGGGCACGGCCAGCAGTACCACGTCGTCGCCGTCGGCGCCGGACCTCTTCGAAACGACCTGAGTCACGCGATGAACCCCCTCGCAGGCGACTCTACGACCCCTGTACACCCCGCGACGCGGCGAGGGCGGCCAGCGGCGCGCCGCAGAGCCGGTACGGCACCCATTCGGACTTCGGCCCCGCGCCCAGGGCCTCGTAGAACCCGCGGGCCGGGTTCCAGTCCAGAACCCCCCATTCGAGGCGGCGGTACCCGCGCTGCACGCAGACCGCGGCCAGCGCCGCGACGAGGGCCTTGCCGGCGCCGGTGCCGCGGGCGGCCGGGCGGACGTAGAGGTCCTCGAGGTAGATCCCGTGCACGCCTTCCCACGTGGAGTACGTGAGGAACCACAGCGCCATGCCGACGGGCGCGCCGGCCTGCTCCGCGACGTGGCAGAACACGGCGGGGGAGGGGCCGAAGAGGGCGGCGCGCAACTGCTCCTCGGTGAGATGGCACTCGTCGCGGGCGCGCTCGAACTCGGCGAGTTCGTACACCATCTCGACGATCGCGGGGGCGTCGTCGGGCCCGGCGGGGCGGATCATCGAACTCCCTGTCTGCGAAGACCGGCTGCAAAAGGATTCCCCCACCCCGCGTGGCGGGATGGGGGAAACGCTCGGAAGGATCGCGGCTCAGGCCTGCTTGGTCTCCCAGAAGATCTTCGCGATCTCGTCGATCTTCGCGAGGAGCTGCTCGGCCACGGCCGGGTCGGCGGAGCCCTTGGCGCCCGTGGCCCCGGCGAGCTTGGTCGCCTCGTTGAACAGCGAGTGCAGCTGCGGATACTTCTCGAAGTGCGGCGGCTTGAAGTAGTCGGTCCACAGCACCCACAGGTGGTGCTTCACCAGCTCGCTGCGCTGCTCCTTGATGATGAGGGCACGCGTGCGGAACGCGGGGTCCTCATTGGCCTGGTACTTCTCAGAGATTGCCTTGACGGACTCGGCCTCGATTCGGGCCTGCGCCGGGTCGTAGACACCACACGGCAGGTCGCAGTGGGCGCTCACCACAGTGCGCGGGGTGAAAAGCCGCGACAGTCGCATCGAACCCTCCAGGGTGATTTGCGATGATCCTCAGTGCTGACCCTACTCCTATCCACGTTCGGGGATTTCATGCGCCTGCCGTGGTTTACGGCACTCGTGTCCGGCCCCTCGATGGTGCCGACGCTGCGCTCCGGCGACCGGATCCTGGTGCGGCGCACGGCGTCCGCCCGCCCCGGCGACGTGGTCGTCGCGCGGTTCCGGGCCCGGCCGGACCTGCTGGTGGTCAAGCGGGTCGAGCGGGCCGACGCTGACGGGTGGTGGGTGATGGGTGACAACCCGTTCGGAAGCGACGATTCGGCGCGTTATGGGCGCGCTGACATTGTCGGCCGTGTGACATTTCGCTGGTGGCCACAACCGGTGCGCCTGCGGCGGGTCCCAAGCTAAGGTTGGGCGGATACGGGTGACCCCCGGCCGCCTTCGCAATGTACTTTCGCGCTTTCCACCCGGCCGCGCGTCCTTCCTGTATCGCAAGCCGAGGCAAAGGAGCCCCCGTGCTTACATCTGTGTCCGATTCCGTCTCGGACCCCGTGTTCGATCTGCACAACGGCGGAAAACTCTCGGTGCAGTCGACGGTCCCGCTGTCCACCCGCGAGGACCTCTCCCTGGCGTACACGCCCGGCGTGGCCCGCGTCTGCGAAGCGATCGCCGCCGACGAGTCCCTGGTCCACAGCCTCACCTGGGTCGGCAAGGCCGTCGCCGTGGTGACCGACGGCTCGGCCGTGCTCGGCCTGGGCAACATCGGCCCCCGCGCGGCGATGCCGGTCATGGAGGGCAAGGCGGTGCTGTTCAAGCAGTTCGGCGGCGTGGACGCCGTGCCGATCTGCCTGGACACCCAGGACCCCGACGAGATCGTGCGGATCGTGACCGCGCTCGCGCCGTCCTTCGGCGGGATCAACCTGGAGGACATCTCGGCGCCGCGCTGCTTCGACATCGAGCGGCGCCTCGAGGAGTCGCTGCCGATCCCGGTGTTCCACGACGACCAGCACGGCACCGCGATCGTGGTGCTGGCCGCGCTGCGCAACGCCGCGAAGGTGCTCGGCCGCGACCTGGGCGACCTGCGCATCGTCGTGAGTGGTGCGGGTGCGGCCGGCGTGGCGGTGACCCGCATGCTCATCACCGGCGGCGCCGATGCCGGCGAGATCATCGTGCTCGACTCGCGCGGCTGCCTGCACGCCGGGCGCACCGACCTCAACCCCGTCAAGGCCGAGCTCGCCCGGGACACCAACGCGGGCGGCGTCACCGGCGACATCGCCTCGGCGCTGCGCGGGGCTGACGTGCTCATCGGCGTCTCCGGCGGCACGATCGGCGAGGCGGCCCTGACCGGCATGGCGCCCGAGGGGGCGATCCTCGCCCTGGCCAACCCCACCCCCGAGGTGCACCCGGAGATCGCGGCGCGCTACGCGAGCGTCGTCGCCACCGGCCGCAGCGACTTCCCCAACCAGATCAACAACGTGCTGGCCTTCCCCGGCATCTTCCGCGGGGCGCTGGAGTCCGGGGCGACCCGGATCAGCGACGGCATGAAGATCGCCGCGGCCGAGGCGATCGCGGGCGTGCTCGCCACCGGCGAGATCGCGCCCGACTGCATCGTGCCGAGCGCGCTGGACCCGCGCGTGGCCCCGGCGGTCGCGGCCGCGGTGGCCGAGGCGGCCCGCCGCGACGGCGTCATCCGATAGCCCGGTTCCGCTCACATGAAGGTCACGGACATGCGCGCCGCACTCGCAACCTCGTTCAACGATGCCGACCCGCTGTCCGTGCTCGAGATCGGCGACGCCCCGCAGCCGGCGCCGCGCGACGGCTGGGCCGTGGTGGACGTGCGCGCCAGCGCGCTCAACCACCACGACCTGTGGTCGCTGCGCGGCGTCGGCCTGCGCAAGGAGCAGCTGCCGATGGTTCTCGGCTGCGACGCCGCCGGCGTCGGCCCGGACGGCACCGAGGTCGTGGTGTATCCGGTCGTCTACACCGAGAAGGGCGACTTCACGATCCTCTCGGAGTACTACCCCGGGACGGTGGCGGAGAAGGTCGCCGTCCCGGCGTACAATCTTGTGCCCAAGCCCGCGGAGCTCACCTTCGCGGAGGCGGCCTGCCTGCCGACGGCGTGGCTGACCGCGTTCCGCATGCTCACGACCAAGGGTCGCCTGGAGGCCGGCGGCGCGGTCCTGGTGCAGGGCGCGGGCGGCGGGGTGGCCACGGCGGCGGTGCTGATCGCGGGTGCCCTCGGCGCTCGGGTGTACGCCACGAGCCGCGACGCCGCCAAGCGTGACCGGATCGCGGCCCTGGGTGCCACGGCCCTGGAGCCCGGCGCCCGTCTGCCCGAACGCGTCGACGTCGTGATCGAGACGGTCGGCGAGGCCACCTTCGAGCACTCGATGAAGTGCGCCAAGACGGGCGCGCGGATCGTGGTCTCGGGCGCGACGAGCGGCCACCTGCCGACGATCAACCTGCGGCGGATGTTCGCGCTGCAGCTGGAGATCCTGGGCACCAGCATGGGCACGCCGCAGGAGCTGGCCGACCTGATGGCGCTGCTGGCCCGCACCGGCATCCGGCCGGTGATCCACTCGGTGGTGCCGTTCTCGGAAGCCCGCAAGGCGTTCGAGCTGCTGCACTCCGGCGACGTCTTCGGCAAGGTGGTGCTCGACCACACCGCGTGAACCTTCACAGGTGTGAGTCGAGATCCGTCGATGGTGTGAAGGCGGCGCGGGCGGCCTGGTCGCCGTAGAGCTCGAGGCGCAGGAACTCCAGCGTGCTCTCCGCGACGGTCTGGAAAGCGGGGTTGTCCGGGCTCAGGAACGGGTCGTTGTGGTTGCCGCCCGGGATCGTGAGCATCGCCTTCGCCCACGGCACCAGGTCGTACGTCGCCTTGCCGCTTTCGTAGGACACCAGCGGGTCGGCGTCGCCGTGGACGAAGAGCAGGGCCGCGGGCGTGCCGGAGAACGCCGTGCCGACGCCGAGCCCGCTGCCGGCGAGCACCACGCCCGCCCGCAGGCGGGGATCGCGACCGGCGGTGAACAGCCCGACCGTGGTGATCGCGCCCGCGGAGTGCCCGGCCGCGGCCAGGCGCTTGGCGTCGACCCGCTGCCCGAGCGGCCCGGACAGAACCTTGCCGAGCACGAAGCTGGCGTCGGCGGGCTGGTTGAGCACATCGAGCACGTCGAAGTCCGCGGCGCCGCGCGTCGTGTGCGGGTAGGCCGGCGCGATCACCACGAAGCCGGCCTCCGCCCAGCTCTTGAGCAGCGGGGCGAACTCCTCCGGGGTGCCGTTGAGGCCGTGGCTGAACACGACGGCGGGGTAGTGCCCCGGGTGGTCCGGCGTCCAGACGAGCGTCCGCAGCGCGCGTCCGTCGCGCACGTACGTGACCTGCTGCGACGACACCGACAGCACGGACTGCGGCAGGGCGAGGGGCGGCGGCAGCTGTACCGCGGCCAGCCGGTTCGCCGCCGTCGCCCCGGGTGACGGCGACCGCGTGGCCCATCGTGCCGGGGCCTCCGGCTTCGCCGTGCAGCCGGCCACCAGCCCGGCCGCGAGCAGCAGGCCGAGCGCGTAACGGGCCAGAGGGTGCACCGGGGAACTCGCGGCGGGGGCGGGGCGCGGGCGCATGGCTCCAACGGTACGGACGGCCGGGCGGGGCGACCGCTTCCGCGGAGGGCGAATTCTCGCTACCTTCCGCGCATGACTGTCGTGTTCCGTGCGCTCACCGCCGTCTGCGCGGTGGCCGGGATCGTCGCGCTGCAGCTGTGGAACCACGGTGACTGGGGCTCGTTCGTGTACTTCACGGTGCAGAGCGCCGTGATCATCGCCGTGGTCTCGGCGATCGCGGCGGTGGGGACGGTTCCGGCCTGGGTGCGCGGGGCGGCGACGCTCTACAGTTGCATCACCGGCACCGTCTACCACACGCTGCTGGCCAACCCCGCGAGCCCGTTCTACCAGCCGGACTCCGGGGCGCACGCACTGCACAACCTGCTGCTGCACACCGTGGTGCCGATCCTCGCCGCGGTCACCTGGCTGCTCGTCGAGCGGGAGCGGGTGCGCTGGTGGTTCGCCGCGGTGTGGCTCGCTTACCCGCTCGCGTACCTCGTCTTCGCCATGATCCGAGGCGCGTTCGTCCACGAGTACCCGTACCCGTTCATCGACGTCAACAAGCTGCACGCCGGCGGGGTCACGATCACCTCGCTCGGGTTCACCGTCGCGTTCTTCCTGCTCGGGCTGCTGCTCATCGGGCTCGGCACGCTGCTGCGGCGGGCGCTGCCGGCTCGTGCGGGGACCTCGGACGAGGACACCCGGGTTGAGGACGCCGCGGGGGTATAACGTGCGCTTGGCTGCCCGCAGCGCGGCATGGCCCCGGCCCCCGGCAGGAACGCTCGCGGTCCCCCGCCCGGGGGAGAGTGCCACAATCCGACACTGTTCGGCCACTGTCGGAAGTCGCGGGCTCGGTAAGGTGGCGGCCATGCCCGATGAGCGAATTGACCCGAGTCAGAACACTCAGGCTTTTCAGGCTTGGGTGAACACCAATCAGCCGGCCGAGCCCGCCAGGTCCAGAACCTTACTCTGGGTCGGCGTGGGTGCGGCCGTCGTCGTGGTGGCACTGGTGCTGTTCGTCGCGTTCGGATAGTCACCCGGGAACAGGCCGACCGACTCGAAGTGCGTGCAGCCCGGCTGCGTGGCGTCACTGGGCAGCCGCATCCGGGCCACGTCATCGCCGTTGAGCGCGAAGTCGAGGAAGTCCAGCAGCGTGGCGAGCACCTGCGCGTGGCCGCGCTCCGGGTCGTTGGTGCCGGCGCCGTGTTCGCCGCCCTCGATGCTCAGGAAGGCCTTGGGCCACGGGTCCTTGCCGTAGGACTCGCGGCCCTGGCTGTAGGCGACCACCGGGTCCTTGTCGCCGTGGATGAACAGCAGCGGGACCGGGGTGCCCTTGTACGCCTGGGTCGGCCGCCCCGCGAAGATCACGCCGACCTTGAGCCGCGGGTCACGCTTGCCCGTGAACAGCCAGTTCGTCGTCGTGCCGCCGCCGGAGTGCCCGACCGCGCCGAGGCGCTCCGGGTCGATGCTCGCCGCGAGCGGGTTGTCCGCGTCCATCATCCGCGTGATCACGAACGAGGCGTCCACGGCCTGGTTGGGCACGTCGGTCTTGTCGAACTTCCGCCCGTCCTTCTTCGTGTACGGATACGCCGGCGCCGCCACGATGTATCCGGATTCGGCCAGGAACTTCGTCATCCCCTCCTGCATCTGCGGGTTGCTGTAGAAGCCGTGGCTCCACAGCAGCAGGGGATACTGGCCGGGCAGCGGGGTCGCGTCGACCTGGGCGCGGCCGTGCGTCTTGCGGGCCGAGCCGCGCACCGGATACCACACCATGGTCGGCAGCGGCCGGTCCTTGCCCCGCGCGAAGTCGAAGTGGCGCACGCCGACCGCGTGCGGGGCCGGGGACGTCTCGACGGCCGTCGCGCCGGCGGCGGTGGTGAACGGCGTGCCGCTGTCGTCGGAACCGGACGTGGCGAAGGCGCCGCCCAGGACGAGCAGGGCGACGGTCAGCAGCGTGACGGTGGTGGTTCGGGTGCGACGTGCGGGCACATTCAGAAATGTAAGGTCGCCTTGTGGTGGGCGTTATCGCCCGACTGGGGACAATCGATTGGCTTGCCGGACTACACCAAGTTGTAGGCGGATGACCCATTTGGACGACACGGCTACCGTCGGGTAGATCGGCTCTGACCGGTCGCCGGGATTGACTGCCGGATATTTCCGATTTATCGGAAATGGCGCTCCGGCGCCTCGGTGAGCCTCCGTGGGCGCGGTAAAATGGACAAATCGGAATATTCGCTGCTCCGCGGTGGGCATTTCCCTCAAAGCCTGTAACGCTCGGAGAGCCCGGCAGCGGGTCGAGTCGCGCTTCGTCGCGGCGTGGCGGGTGTGGGTCCGCAGCGTTGGTCGCGGGCATGCGGAGGCGTTCGACGATGTCAGCGGCGGGCCGCGGCGGGAACTCGGTGCGAGGCGGGCGGTGCGGGGGCTGGGGCGCGGCGGGAACTCGGTACGAAGCGTGCGGTGCGGGGCTGACGCGGCCGATCGGCCGCTGCCTCGGTGGCGCCGTGCAAGGGCGAAGCCGCGCGGCGAGGCGGGCCGGTCCGGGGGCGGATCCTGGACCGGCCAACGGCGTCAGTGCGGGCGGGTCACTCGTCGTCCTCGTCGTCGAGGCGGGCCAGGTAGACGGCCAGGCGCTCGATCGGGGTCTCGAACTCCGGGTTGAGGTCCACGAAGTCGCGCAGGCGCTCGGCCAGCCACTCGAGGGTGACCTCCTCGTCGCCGCGGCGCTGGGCGAGCTCCTCGATGCCGCGATCGGTGAAGTACATAAGCGACAGCCTCCAGGGAGAACGGGTGAGGGGCACGGCGTGGTCGCCGTGCCCCTCGGGGAGTTCCGGATCGATTACGGCTTGGGCAGTGCCGCCTCGATCAGGGCCTGCTGCTCGGCGTCGTGCAGCTTCGTCGAGCCCACCGCCGGGGCGGCCGCGGCCGGGCGGGAGATGCGGCGCAGGCCCACGCCCTGCAGCTGCTCGAGCAGGTTGAGGGCGATGAACGACCAGGCGCCCTGGTTCGCCGGCTCCTCCTGGACCCAGGCGAAGTCCTCGGCGTTCGGGTACTGCTCCAGCGCCTCCCGCAGCTCCTCGATCGGCATCGGGTAGACCTGCTCGACGCGGATGATCGCGGTGTCCGTGATGCCCCGGTCGGTGCGCGCCTGCAGCAGGTCGTAGAAGACCTTGCCCGAGCACAGCAGGACCCGCTTCACGCCGGCCGGGTCGAGCGCGGTGCCCTTCACGCCCGGGTCGCCCAGCACGGTCTGGAAGGTGCCGGTGGTGAAGTCCTCGACGCCCGACACACACAGCCGGTGCCGCAGCAGCGACTTGGGCGTGAAGACCACGAGCGGCTTCTTCTTCGGCGACAGGGCCTGGCGGCGCAGCAGGTGGAAGTGGTTCGCCGGGGTCGTCGGCACGGCGACGCGCATGTTGTCCTCGGCGCACAGCTGCAGGTAACGCTCCAGCCGCCCCGAGGTGTGGTCCGGTCCTTGACCCTCGTGCGAGTGCGGCAGCAGCAGCGTGACCGAGGCCAGCTGCCCCCACTTCACCTCGCCGGAGGAGATGAACTCGTCCACGATGGACTGGGCGCCGTTGACGAAGTCGCCGAACTGCGCCTCCCACATGACCAGCGCGTCCGGGTTCTCCACCGAGTAGCCGTACTCGAAGCCCATCGCCGCGAACTCCGACAGCAGCGAGTCGTAGACGAAGAGCTTCGCGTTGTCCTTGATCAGCGCCGACACCGGCATGTAGTCGGTGCCGGTCTCGGCGTCGACGATCGACGCGTGGCGCTGGACGAACGTGCCGCGCCGCGAGTCCTGGCCGGAGAGGCGGACCGTGACGCCGTCGTTGACCAGCGAGCCGAACGCGATGATCTCGCTGAAGCCCCAGTCGATGTCGCCCTCGGCGGCCATCTTGGCCCGGCGGTCGAGCAGCTGCTGGACGCGCTTGTGCGGGGTGAAGCCGTCGGGGAGCTTGACGTGGGCCTCGCCGATCGCGCGGAGGACCGATTCGTCGATCTTCGTCTCGACCACCGGCTCGGGCTCGGGCGCGCGTAGCCGGGTGAGCCGCGCGGCCGGCGTGGAGGAGGCGTCGCGGGTGGCCTTGAAGACCGTCTCCAGCTGCTCGTGGTAGTCCTTGAGCAGCGCCTCCGCCTCGGTGATCGGGATGTCGCCGCGGCCGATCAGCTCCTCGGTGTAGATCTTGCGGACCGAGCGCTTCTGGTCGATGATCGCGTACATCAACGGGTTGGTCATCGACGGGTCGTCGCCCTCGTTGTGACCGCGCCGGCGGTAGCAGACCAGGTCGATCACGACGTCCTTGTTGAACGCCTGGCGGTATTCGAACGCCAGCCGCGCCACGCGCACGACGGCCTCGGGGTCGTCGCCGTTGACGTGGAAGATCGGCGCCTGGATCATCCGCGCGACGTCGGTGGAGTAGAGCGACGAGCGGGAGTACTCCGGGGCGGTGGTGAAGCCGACCTGGTTGTTGACGACCACGTGGACCGTGCCGCCGGTGCGGTATCCGCGCAGCTGCGACAGGTTGAGCGTCTCGGCGACCACGCCCTGCCCGGCGAACGCCGCGTCACCGTGGATGAGCAGCGGCAGGACCGTGTAGCCCTCGAGCTTGAGGTCGATCTTGTCCTGCTTGGCCCGCACGATGCCCTCGAGCACCGGGTTCACGGCCTCCAGGTGCGACGGGTTGGCCACGACCGAGACGGTGGTCGCGTGCTCGCCGTCCGGGTGGGTGTACTTGCCCGTCATGCCCAGGTGGTACTTCACGTCGCCCGAGCCGTGCGCGGACTTGAGGTCGAGGTGGCCCTCGAACTCGGAGAAGATCTTCTCGTAGGGCTTGCCGACGATGTTGGCCAGCACGTTGAGCCGGCCGCGGTGCGCCATGCCGATGACGACCTCGTCGAGATCGCCCTCGGCCGAGTTCTGCAGGATCTCGTCCAGCAGCGGGATCAGCGACTCGCCGCCCTCCAGCGAGAAGCGGCGCTGCCCGACGTACTTCGTCTGCAGGAAGGTCTCGAACGCCTCGGCCGCGTTGAGCCGGTTGAGGATGTGCTTCTGCTCCTCGGGGCTCGGCTTCTCGTAGGGCTTCTCGACCCGCTCGGCGATCCAGCGCCGCTCCTCCGGGTCCATGATGTGCATGTACTCCACGCCGACCCGCCGGCAGTAGGAGTCGCGCAGCACGCCCAGCACGGCCCGCAGCTTCATCTTCTGCTTGCCGGCGAACCCGCCGACCGGGAAGACCCGGTCGAGGTCCCACAGGGTCAGGCCGTGCTCGAGCACGTCGAGGTCCGGGTGGCGGCGGATGCGGAACTCCAGCGGATCGGTGTCGGCCATCATGTGGCCGCGCACCCGGTAGGCGTGGATGAGCTCCACGACCCGGGCCGCCTTGTCGATCTGCCCCTCGGACGTGCGGGCCACGTCGCGGACCCACCGCACCGGCTCGTACGGGATGCGCAGCGCGGTGAAGATCTGGTCGTAGAACTCGTGCTCGCCGAGCAGCAGCTCGTGCATGACCTTCAGGAACTCGCCGGACTGGGCGCCCTGGATGATGCGGTGGTCATAGGTGCTGGTCAGCGTGATGATCTTGCTGATGCCGAGGTCGGCGAGGGTCTCGTCGGACATGCCGGCGTAGGGCGCCGGGTATTCCATCGCACCGACGCCGATGATCGTGCCCTGGCCGGTCATCAGCCGCGGCATCGAGTGCACGGTGCCGATGCCGCCCGGGTTGGTCAGCGACACCGTCGTGCCGGTGTAGTCGTCCATGGTGAGCTCGCCGCGCCGGGCGCGCCGCACGATGTCCTCGTACGCCGACCAGAACTGGCGGAAGTCCATCGCCTCGGCGCCCTTGATGCTCGGCACCACCAGCGAGCGCGACCCGTCCGGCTTGGCCAGGTCGATCGCGATGCCCAGGTTGACGTGCTCGGGCTGCACCAGGTTGGGCTTGCCGTCGACCTCGGCGAAGCTGTTGTTCATCTCCGGGTGCGCGGCCAGGGCACGGACCAGCGCATAGCCGATCAGGTGCGTGAAGCTTACCTTCCCGCCGCGGCCACGGGTGAGGTGGTTGTTGATCACGATCCGGTTGTCGGAGAGCAGCTTGGCCGGCACAGCGCGCACGCTCGTGGCGGTCGGCACCTCCAGCGAGGCGTCCATGTTCTGCACGATGCGGGCGGCCACACCGCGCAGCGGGATGTTCTTCGCGCCACCGGCAGGGGCGGGGGCTTCCTTGGACGGCGCGGGCTTGGTGGCGGGGACGGCCTTCTTCTCGACCTTCTCGGCCGGCTTCGCGGCGGGCTTGACGGCCGCCTTCTCCACGGGCTTCGGCGCCGCGGGCTTCGCGGGCGCGGGGGCCGGGGCCGGCTCAGCCGCGACGGCGGACGCCGTGGCGGCGTCCGGGGTGGGCTTGTAGTCGGCGAAGAAGTCGTGCCACGCGGAGTCCACGCTGGCCGGGTCGGCGAGGTACCGCTGGTACATGTCCTCGACGATCCATTCGTTCGGGCCAAATCCCGCCAGCGGATTCTCCTGCGAGTTGGTCGCTTGGGTCGACACGGCTCTTGATCGCCTCTTCCAAACGCGAGTTCTAGGGGTTGCGGATGTCCGGGTCCAGGCTACGCGCTGCCAAGCGGCCGATCGTCTCCGACGCCGCCGGAGTGACCATGTAGACGACTGCCCGGACCCTCCCCACATACAACTGTGGCCGCCAGGTGGCGGCCACGGCTGTCCAAGATCTTGCAGGAGACTTTGCGGAAGTCTTGAGTTCCGGTATGTCAGGCGATGTCGCGCTTGCGGGTGATGAGGGTGCCGATCGTGCCCAGGACAGCGGCGTAGCCGACCAGGATCACGACGCCGACCCAGCGGGCCGGCAGATCGACTCCGCCCAGTTGGCCCGCCAGCACGCCGACCACGTGCTCGGAGGCGAGCGGCGGGATGTAGACCGCCGCCTCCATCACCCAGTCCTTCTTGATCAGGAATTCGCGGATGAGCGCGAGCGCGGCCAGGGCCGCGTAGGTGCCGATGGTGTACAGCGTCGCGGCCGTGATCGTCGCGCCGATCTGGCTGCGCAGCAGGACCCCGATGCCGATGCCGAAGATCGCCCACAGCGCGTAGACCAGCAGGTTGAGCAGGATCGCCTGCTGGGCGTCCCAGCTGCCGAGGCTGTTGCCGAAGCCCTCGTTGGCGAAGAAGATCACGCCGACCAGCACGTCGATCACGGTGGCGATGAACCAGAACACCAGCGCCATCATCGCGGCGGTGATGAGCTTGGCGACGATGACCCGGGTCCGCTTCGGCGTCGCCAGGAAGGTCGCGGTCGCCGTCTGGTGGTAGAACTCGTTCGTGATCAGCAGGATCGCGAGCAGCATGACCATCAGCAGGCCGAAGAACTGGCCCGAGGTGTAGATGTTCGCGGCGTACTTCACCAGGCCCGCCGCCGTGCGCGCCTGCGCGACGCGGTCCCGGTCCGCCTGCTGTTGTGCCAGGAACTCGGCCTTGTTCTCGTCGCTCATCCCCACCGGCGGCGGGTCGTTGAGATAGTCCGGCGTCTGCAGCTCGGAGTGCGCCTGCGCGGTGTTGATGAGCAGGGCGAGCCCGGTGAAGGCCAGCGAGCAGATCAGGAAGATCCACCACATGTTCGTCGTGCGCAGCTTGAGCAGCTCGCTGCGGATGAGCCGGATCATCGGATGGCCGCCCTTCCCTGGGTCAGTTCGAGGAACACGTGCTCCAGGTCGGGCCGCTCGGCGACCAGCTCGTGCAGCTCCACGCCGGCCTGCAGCGCGAGCTTGCCGACCGCGGGGGCGTCCAGGCCGCTGATCATGTGGGCGCCGTCCCGGCCCGGGTTGATCGCCCCGCCGGCGCCGCGCACCGCGGACACCAGCTCCTCGATGTTCGGCGTGCGGACCCGGATCGTCGCCTGGGTCGAGCCCTGGCCGATGATCTGCTCGACCGGACCCTGGGTGACCAGCTTGCCGGCCGCGATGATGACCACGTCGTCGGCGAGGATCTCCATCTCCGACAGCAGGTGGCTGGAGACCAGCACCGTGCGCCCCTGCTGGGCCAGGCCCTGCAGCAGCCCGCGCATCCAGCGGATGCCCTCGGGGTCCAGACCGTTGGCCGGCTCGTCGAGGATCAGCGCCTGCGGGTTGCCCAGCAGCGCCTGGGCGATGCCGAGGCGCTGCTTCATGCCCAGCGAGTAGCCCCGGAACTTGCGCTTCGCGGCGGTGGTCAGCCCGACGAGCTCCAGCACCTCGTCCACGCGTGAGTCCGGGAAGCCGCCCGCGGCCGCGACGCAGCGCAGGTGGTTGCGCGCGGTGCGGCCCTTGTGGGCGGCGGACGCCTCCAGGATCGCGCCGACCAGGCGCAGCGGCTCGGCCACGTCGGAATAGCGCTGGCCGCCAATCGTCGCGGTGCCCGAGGTCGGGGTGACCAGGTTGAGCACCATGCGCAGTGTGGTGGTCTTGCCGGCGCCGTTCGGACCGAGGAAGCCGGTCACGCGCCCGGGCTCGACCACGAACGACAAATTGTCGACGGCTCTGACGTTGCGATACTGCTTCGTCAGGCCGGAGACGACGATCTGTCCGTCGGACAACGCGCCGCTCCCTTCGTGAGACAGGTGAAGCCGTCAATATGACATGTCCGGACAGATGCCGGCGCCGCGCCCCGTTCAGGCGGAGGGGCGATCGCCTACCCGTATGACGTTCTTGAGGGCTGACCAGGTTTCGTCGATCGCGCACACCTTAACGTCCACCCGGCCGTTGGCCAGTACGTATTCGCGCACGACATTCTCGTCCAGGTCGGTCGCGAGGCCCGAGGCGCGCTTCGGCCAGGCCACCCAGAGCGCCCCGGCGGGCGGGGTCAGCCGGTGCAGCACCCGCCAGCGACGGCGCAACCGGGATTGATCGGGACAGAACAGTACGATAACGTCATAAAGCCCCGGAACGGCCCGCCGGTGCAGGGAGACGTCCGCGGGCAGCTCCCGCAGCTCGAATCCGGCCGGGGCTCCATCGAGCAGAACGCGATGCCCCGCATGGACGCCCAGCTTCTTGGGCAACGGTGTGCCTGAATATCCCGCCATGGCTGACCACGGTAACCACAGTTCATCCGCGCGCCATCAGGGAAACCTGTGAGCGTCAGCCATCCGCAGGGGTCGACGCCTACACCGAACGCATGACGATTCTCGCCGTCGCCGCCGGCCCGCAAGAGCTGGGCGACTTGCAGCGCTACACCCTGCTGGTGGCCACCGACGGCGCCCAGGTCCGGGCCGCACAACGGCTCCGCCACGAGGTCTTCGCCGGCGAGCTGGGCGCCACCCTGCACAGCGCCGAGCCCGGCCTCGACGTCGACGCCTTCGACGAGCACTGCGACCACCTGATCATCCGCGAGGAGCTTACCGGCGAGGTCGTCGGGACCTACCGCATGCTCCCGCCGGACCGGGCGGTCGCGGCCGGCGGCCTGTACGCCGAGACCGAGTTCGACCTCACGGGCCTGGCCCAGCTGCGCGGCGGCCTGGTCGAGACCGGCCGCTCCTGCGTGCACCCCGACCACCGCAGCGGCGCCGTGATCAACCTGATGTGGGCCGGCATCGCGCGGTACATGCACCTGCACGGCCACCGCTGGCTCGGCGGCTGCGCGTCGGTGCCGCTGGCCGACGGCGGCACGACCGCCGCGGGCGTGTGGGACCTGGCCCAGCGCAAGCACATGGTGCCCTCCGCCTGGCGCGTGCGCCCCCGCAACCCGTGGACCGCCGACGTCGAGCCGCCCGCCAAGGTCGACGTCCCGCCGCTGCTCAAGGGCTACCTGCGCCTCGGTGCCTGGGTCGGCGGCGCGCCGGCTCACGACCCCGACTTCGACTGCGCCGACTTCTACGTGCTGCTGTCGCTGGACCGGGTCAACCCGCGGTACATGCGCCACTTCCTCGGGCAGGGGTGAACCCATGGCTGTCATGGACAGCCTCTGGCTGCCCCGCTCGACCTGCGGCGTCGAGTGCCTGACCGACACCTCCGACAAGCACGTGCCGCGCCGGATCATGATCAAGCGGATCGTCTTCACCGGCGCCGTGCTCCTCTTCGCCGCGCTCAGCGTCCCGGTCCTGGCCCTGCTCCCGCAGCGCGGCCTGGTCCGCGCTCAGCGGGGCCTCGCCCGTGCGATCCTGGCCGGCCTCGGCATCAGGCACTCGGCGAGCGGCCGCATCCCGCAGGAGGGCGCCCTGCTGGTCGCCAACCATGTGAGCTGGCTCGACGTCATCGTGATCCTCGCGCACGCCCCGGCCCGCCTGCTGGCCAAGCGCGAGGTCCGCTCGTGGCCGCTCATCGGCCGTCTGGCCGCCACGCTGGGCACGGTCTTCGTGGACCGGTCCCGGCCGAAGAGCCTGCCCGCCACGGTCGCCGAGGTGAGCCGCAACATCGCGGCCGGCGGCGTAGTGGCGGTCTTCCCGGAGGGCACCACGTGGTGCGGCCGGATGGGCGGGACCTTCCGCCCGGCGATGTTCCAGGCCGCGGTCGATGCGGGCGTACCCGTCGTGCCCGTCCGCCTCACCTTCGCCCAGCAGGGCGTGGTGTCGACGGTGGCCGCGTTCATCGGCGACGAGACGCTGCTGGCCTCGCTCAAGCGCGTGGTGGCGGCCCGTGACCTGTCGATCAGCCTGCGTGCGCACCCAAAGCTGCACCCGGCCCCCTGCGACCAGCAGGCCCACTCCCGCCGCGTCCTGGCCCGCGCCGCCACCGCCGTCGTGGCCGCCTGACTCCGCTCCCCACCGCCGTCGTAGCTGTTTGATCTCAGTTCCGTCGTGATCTCGTTTCCCGCCGGCAGTTGCCAGGCCGGGGCGCCGCGGCGGCCGCTCAGCCGCGCCGCCGGCTCGTCGGGTCAGTCGTGCCGCGGCTCATCAGATCGGTCACGGCGCCGGCTCATCGGGATCATCCGCGGTGAGTCGGCGCCGCGCCAGCCCGCACGTCTCAGCCGTGGCCGCGGTCGTGAACGCCTCGACGCTGTCAGGCCCGCACTCTTCCTCGCACATCGTCGTCTCCGCGAGCCATTGGTTCGTGCCGCCATAACCGACATTTCCGAAAAATCCTTGTGAATCACCCCCGGCGCCGACTCGGCGTCGGGGGAAGTGGTCGTGTGCGCCGGGCGGCTGGCGGTGGCCCGAGGGTGTCGCGAGCGACAGTCGCGATGTATCGCGTCTTGCGCTACGCTCGTTGGGTCGGACCGTCCGTCAGCAAGGAGTACGCGATGACCGCGTGGAAGATCAGCGAGCCCCAGCGGCTCGCGCTCGAGGGGGACGTCACCGAGCTCAGCGTTTCGCTGGTGTCCGGGCGGCTCAACGTCGTCGGGTCGGACGACGGGCCGGCCCGGGTCGAGGTGGCCGAGATGGGGGACCGGCCGGTCGACGTCACGCTCGACGGCGGCGTGCTCAAGGCGGCCCAGGACTTCCCCAAGGGGTGGCCCGGGTTCCTGTGGTGGCTGTTCGGCCACCGGTTCAAGGTCGACGTCTCGATCGTGGTGCCGACCGGCACGGCGGTGCGCCTGCACCTCGCGTCCGGGACGATCATCGCCTCGTCGCTGCGCAACGGCGCCCGGGTCGACGTCACCAGCGGGCGGATCACGCTGCTCGGCATCGACGGGCGGGTGGCCGGGAAGGTCGTCTCCGGCTCGATCGAGGGGCTGACGCTCGGCGGGGAGGTGGAGTTCGAGACCGTCTCCGGCGAGATCGTGGTCGCCGACTCCACGGCCGGGAAGGTCAGCGCGCGGACGATCTCCGGGTCGGTCACGTGTGACCTGGACAATCCGCCCGCCGGGACCGAGGTGCACCTGGACACGGTGTCGGGGGAGATCACGGCGCGGGTGCGTGAGGACAGCGACCTGCGGGTGAGCCTGCACGCGATCTCCGGGCACGTGGTCAACGCGTTCCCCGAGCTCGACCAGCACGGCCGCAACACGGTGACCGGGCGGCTCGGCACCGGGGCGGGCGGGCATCTGGCCGCCAACGCGACGTCTGGCACGATCTCGTTGTTGCGGCGGCCCGTCGATTCCGAAGATCGGGAGGATCTGGCGTGAGCGCGGTGTTCAGCCATGGCCGGCTCAGGTTGTACCTGCTGAAGTTGCTCAACGAGGGCCCCCGCCACGGCTACGAGCTGATCCGCCTGCTGGAGAACCGCTTCCACGGCCTCTACGCCCCCTCCGCGGGCACGATCTACCCCCGGCTGCAGCGGATGGAGGCCGACGGGCTCATCACGCACACGGCCGAGGGCGGGCGGAAGGTGTACGAGATCACCGACGCCGGTCGCGACGAGCTGCGGCGGCGCGCACGGGAGCTGGAGTCGCTCGAGGCCGACATCAACGCCTCGCTCGCCGACCTCTCGACGCTGGCCGACGAGGTCGAGCAGGGTGTGCGCGGCTCGGTGCGCGACCTCAAGCGGGAACTGAAGGAGGCCAGCCGCCAGGTGCGCAGCGCGCCGCCGGGGCCGACCTCGTTCGGGTGGAGCTATCCGCCCCGGCCCGGCGCGGCCGGCACGCGGCCCTCGGCGCCGCCGCCGTCCGACGCGGCCGGCGAGCTGGAGGAGAAGGCCGCCCAGCTGCTGGCCGAGGTGCGCCGGCTGGCCCGGGCCGGCCGCGCGAGCCAGGAGACGATGCGCGCCACCCTCGTCGT
This sequence comes from Dactylosporangium sp. CA-233914, assembly GCF_050942935.1. NCBI lineage: Bacteria > Bacillati > Actinomycetota > Actinomycetes > Micromonosporales > Micromonosporaceae > Dactylosporangium > Dactylosporangium sp. CA-233914. Next base: position 1,526,168 of record NZ_CP192030.1, read on the forward strand.
GTTGGACGGCGCCATAGACCAGGTGAGACGCTTGCTCCGGTAGGTCGCCCAAGGGCGACTCGCGGGGTCACCCAGGCCGGCAGCCGGAGGGCGGAAGGCGAGGCGGCCCAAGGGGGCCGAGCGTTGCCCAGGAACTTCCCAGGCAACCACCAGCCCTACTCCAGCGGAGGGCGGAAAGATATGCGCATGGGGGTACGAGGCGGCGTCGCACAATCCGGGGGTGCATCGTCGCCAGGCGTCACGCAGGCTGAGGCGAGGCTGCTCGTGGTCGAGGACGACCCGAACATCCGCGAGCTCCTCTCCGCCAGCCTGCGTTTCGCCGGCTTTGCGGTTGACGCGGTGACCACCGGCAGCGAGGCGGTCACCGCGGCCCGCGAGAGCAAGCCCGATCTCGTCGTGCTCGACGTGATGCTGCCCGACCTCGACGGCTTCGAGGTGATCCGGCGGCTGCGCGAGGGCGGGGTCCGGCTCCCGGTCGTCTTCCTCACCGCCCGCGACGGCACCGAGGACAAGGTCCGCGGCCTCACGCTCGGCGGCGACGACTACGTGACCAAGCCGTTCAGTCTCGAGGAGCTCACCGCCCGCATCCGGGCCGTGCTGCGCCGCACCGCCGGCGACCCCGGGCCCAACCGGCTGGTCTTCCACGACCTGGAGCTGGACGAGGAGACCCACGAGGTGAGCCGGGCGGGGCAGACCATCGCGCTGTCCCCGACGGAGTTCAAGCTCTTGCGATACCTGATGCTCAACGCCGGACGCGTGCTGTCCAAGGCCCAGATCCTCGACTTCGTCTGGAACTACGACTTCCGCGGCGACGACAGCATCGTGGAGTCCTACATCTCCTACCTGCGCCGCAAGGTCGACATCGCCGAGCCTCGGCTCATCCACACGCTGCGCGGCGTGGGCTACGTCCTGCGTCTGCCCGTCTAGCCGGGACACCGCCGGTGCGGTTCGTAGCCGACGTCCCGCTGCGCGTCAAGCTGGTCGCGGCGGTCCTCACGCTCGTCACCATGGCGCTGCTCATCATCGGCGTGGCGAGCGCCCTCGTCATGCGCAGCTCCATGATCGACAAGGTCGACGGCCAGCTGCGCACGCTGGCCGGCACGGTCGACCTCGGCCAGCTGGTCACGCAGACCAAGTCGGTGGTGCCGAGCAACTACTTCTTCTTCTATCTCGGCAGGGACGCCACGGGCGAAGTCGGGCTGCAAACCGTCGGCCTGCCCGACGTCGGTGCCCCGCCGCTGCCGAAGAGCGGCGAGGAGTTGCTCGACCGTCTCGGCGAGCCGTACACGGTGCGCGCCCCCGGCACCCAAGAGCGCTGGCGGTTGCTGATCATCCAGCGGCCCGGCACGATCGTGGGCGTCGCCGAGAACCTCTCGATGATCGACAACGCGGTCGACGAGCTCGTCGCGGCGGAGCTGTTCATCGGGGCCGGCGTGCTGGTCGTGATCGCCGCGGTCGGGGTGACGATCGTGCGGACCAGCCTGCAGCCGCTGCGGGAGATCGAGCGCACCGCGGCCGCGATCGCCGCGGGCGACCTGACCAAGCGTGTGCCGCAGAGCCCGCCCGAGACGGAGATGGGCCACCTGGCCGCCGCGTTGAATACCATGCTCGGCCAGATCGAGGGCGCCTTCCGCATGCGGGAGGCCTCCGAGGACCGGATGCGGCAGTTCATCGCCGACGCCTCGCACGAGCTGCGCACGCCGCTGACCACGATCCGGGGCTTCGCGGAGCTGTACCGCCAGGGCGCCGCCCGCGCCCCCGAGGAGACCGCGGCCCTGCTGCGCCGCATCGAGAACGAGGCGTCCCGGATGGGGCTGCTCGTCGAGGACCTGCTGCTGCTGGCCCGCCTGGACCAGGAGCGCCCGCTCAGCCTGGCCGACATGGACCTGCGGGTCATCGCCGGCGACGCGGTCGAGGCCGCCCGGGCGGTGGCGCCCGACCGCGAGATCGGGCTGGAGATCGAGCGCGACGAGCCGATCGAGGTCAACGGCGACGAGGCCCGGCTGCGGCAGGTCGTCGGCAACCTCATGACCAACGCGCTCACCCACACGCCGGCCGGGACACCCGTCGAGCTGCGGCTGCGCCGCGACGGCACCGACGCGTTGATCGAGATCGTGGACCACGGCCCAGGCCTCACCGACGAGCAGGCGGCCCGGGTCTTCGAGCGCTTCTACCGCGTGGACAAGGCGCGGACCCGCATGCAGGCCGGCGGCTCGCACAGCGGCAGCGGGCTGGGGCTGGCGATCGTCGCCGCGCTCGTCGCCGTGCACAGCGGCACCGTCTCGGTCTTCGTCACGCCAGGTGGCGGGGCGACTTTTCAGGTTCGGCTTCCCCTCACAGCCGGTTCCCAGGCCGCTCCCGGTGGTCCGCAAGCTGCCGTCGGCAAGCTCAAATCATGAGCGAACAGCAGGGATGGGACCAGCCGCCGGTCGCGCAGGCGCAGCAGCACATGCCGACCAACCACGTGCCGCCACACGTGCCGCACATGCAGCACCCCCCGCAGTGGTACCCGCCGTCATCACCCTACGTGACGCCCGCCGCCGCGGTGCCGGCCCCGTTCAAGCGCCGCCGCCTCGGCACGGGCGTCGTCGCGGTGGTCGCCGCGGTCGCGCTCTCGGCCGCCTCGGCGATCGGCGGCGGTGTCGCCGCCCTGGAGCTGCGCCCGGCCACCGCGAGCAGCACGGTGGTGACCGCCCAGAACTCCAGCGGCTCGAAGTCCGCCAACCTGGCCGACGTCGCCGCCGCGGTGCTGCCGAGCGTGGTCTCGATCAACACCGGCACGGCCGTCGGCTCCGGCGTCATCATCACCACGGACGGTGCCGTCCTGACCAACAACCACGTGGTCGCCACCGCCCGCGGCAACACGGTCGAGCTCACCTTCTCCGACGGCAAGTCGGCCACGGCCCAGGTCGTCGGCACCGACCCGTCCAGCGACCTCGCGGTCGTCAAGATCACCGGCGGCGGCACGTACACCCCGCTGGCCTTCGCCGACAGCTCCAACGTCCACGTGGGCGACACGGTCCTCGCCGTCGGCAGCCCGCTGGGCCTGGAGGCCTCGGTGACCTCCGGCATCGTGAGCGCGCTCAACCGCACGATCGACGAGAGCGGCGACTCGGGCCAGGGCGGCCGCGGCGCCATGACCTCGACCGGCGCGAAGATCACCGGCGCCATCCAGACCGACGCCGCGATCAACCCGGGCAACTCCGGCGGCGCGCTGGTCAACACCGCGGGGCAGCTGATCGGCATCAACACCGCCATCGCCTCGACCAGCCAGACGGCCGGCAACATCGGCGTCGGCTTCGCGATCTCCAGCAACACCGCCAAGGCCGTCGCCCAGCAATTGCTCAGCTAAGCGACGCTCTTGAGCCAGGACGCACGGCCCCGCGTCATGCGCGCTCATCAGACTCGATGCTAGCAGACCCGAAAAAATCGGCCCAAGATCCGAATTCGGAGCGTGACGACAGCGCCACATATCCATAAAGGCTGGTTTCCCCTCCCAGAAAGACGAGGCGGCGCGCTTGGCGGAGCGCGCCGCCTCGCCCCTGCCAGGAGTCGGTCCGCCCGGCCGAACGCCGGACTCAGTCCGCCCAGCCGAACGACCGCTCGACCGCCCGCAGCCACAGTGCGTGGCCGCGGTCGCGCTGCTCGGCGGACATCGACGGCTCCCAGCGCTTGTCCACGTGCCACTTCTCGCGCAGGGTCTCGATGTCCGGCCAGAACCCTACCGCGAGGCCGGCCGCGTACGCCGCGCCCAGCGCCGTCGTCTCCGCCACGGTCGGACGCACCACGGGCACGTCCAGCACGTCGGCCTGGAAGCCCATGAGCAGGTTGCTCGCGGTCATGCCGCCGTCGACCTTGAGCGTCTCCAGGGGTACGGCCGACTCGGCCATCATCGCGTCGACCACGTCCTTCACCTGCCACGCCGTCGCCTCCAGGGCGGCCCGGGCCAGGTGACCCTTGGTGACGTAGCCGGTGAGCCCGGTGATCACGCCGCGTGCGTCCGGGCGCCAGTGCGGGGCGAACAGGCCCGCGAACGCCGGCACGATGTAGCAGCCGCCGTTGTCGGAGACGGTCGCGGCCAGGTCGTTGATCTCCGGGGCGGAGGCGATCAGGCCCAGGTTGTCGCGCAGCCACTGCACCAGCGAGCCGGTGATGGCGATGGAGCCCTCGAGGGCGTACACCGGCTCCGCGTCGCCGATGCGGTAACCGACGGTGGTCACCAGGCCCCGCTCGCTCGGTATCGGGCGGGTGCCGGTGTTGAGCAGCAGGAACGAGCCGGTGCCGTAGGTGCACTTCGCCTCGCCGGGTGCGAAGCACGCCTGGCCGAAGAGGGCTGCCTGCTGGTCGCCGAGGGCACTGGCCACCGGCACGCCGTGCAGCATCGTCTTCGCCTCGCCGTAGACGTACGACGAGGAGCCGATCTCCGGCAGCATGACCCGCGGGATGCCGAACGCCGACAGCAGCTCGTCGTCCCAGTCCAGCGTGGTCAGGTTCATGAGCATGGTCCGGCTGGCGTTGGTCACGTCGGTGACGTGCCGGCCGGTGAGCTTCTCGATGAGCCAGGTGTCCACGGTGCCGAAGCGGATCTCGCCCGCCTCGGCGCGCTCGCGCAGCCCGGGGACGTTGTCGAGCAGCCAGACCACCTTCGGGGCGGCGAAGTAGGTGGCCAGCGGCAGGCCGCAGCGGTCGCGGAAGCGGTCGGAGCCGGCGTCGCCGGCCAGGGTGCGGATGAGGGCGTCGGTGCGGGTGTCCTGCCAGACGATGGCGGGGTGCACCGGCTCGCCGGTGCGGGCGTCCCACAGGATCGTGGTTTCACGCTGGTTGGTGATGCCGATGGCGGCGACATCGGCGCGGGACAGGCCGGCCCGGTCCAGCGCGCGGGTCGACACGGCCTGGACGTTGTGCCAGATCTCGATCGGGTCGTGTTCGACCCAGCCGGGGCGGGGGAAGCTCTGGCGGTGTTCGCGCTGGTCAAGCGCCACGATGGCGCCGTCGGCGTCGAACACGATCGCGCGGGTGGAGGTCGTGCCCTGGTCGATGGCGAGGATGTACACAGTGCCATCTTCGCCGAACGTCTGTCACGTTCGGGACGGAACCTTTCCGCCCTGTGCCGGGCCGCTTAGAGTCCGGGGCCGGAACCGTGTCCGAACAGGAGCGACAGTGGCCGTCATCGAGACGCGCATCAGTGTCTGGGAGGCCCTCGCCGGGCGTGCCCCAGGGGTACCGCTCGGCCCCGCCGACGTCGGGCTCTGGCACGCTGTGTCGGACCGGCTCAATCCGGCCCGGGCGCGGCCGGTGCTGCGCGACGGCGTCGAGGCGGTGGCGCTGACCTCGGCCCGCGGGGTGGAGTACGTCATGCTCCGCTCGCCCGACAGCGGCGAGTCGAGCTACCTGCGCCTGACCCCGGAGGAGTTCCGGCTCACGCAGTTCATGGACGGCAGCCGGACAGTCGCGCGCCTCGTCGCCGAGTTCGCCCGGATCTCCGGCCGGCTCGCCCCGGAGCAGGTCACCCGGATCGTCGCCGACCTCGCCGGCAACCGGATGCTGGCCGAGCTGCCGGTCGACGCGTTCAGCAAGCTCCAGCGAGTCCACCGCCGGCCGTGGCCGATCCGGCTGGGCAAGGCACTGCTGGCCACCGCCCAGGGCCGCCGGGTCGTGCTCGCCAAGGTCGACCCGTTCGTCACGTTGCTGTACAAGGCGGGCGGGCGGCTGCTCTTCACCCGGGTCGTGGCGGTGCTCGCCGGGCTCGTCGCGCTGGCCGGCCTCGGCGTCTTCGTGTGGAACTGGTTCCGCGCCGACCAGTCGGTGTTCCTCACCAACGACTCGTACTTCGCCGGCGCGCTCGTCCTGCTCGGCCTCAACGTGGTGGCCCTGGCCTGCCACGAGCTGGGGCACGCGCTGGGCGCCAAGCACGCCGGGAGACGGGTGCCCGTCGCAGGCTTCCTGGTGTACTTCGGCATCCCATCGGTCTTCGTCGACACCACCGACGTGTGGATGGCGGGCCGCCGCGCCCGGCTCGTGACCACCATCGCGGGCCCCGCCACCGGCCTGGTGCTCGCCGGCTCCTGCCAGCTCGTCGGGGTGTTCTTCCCCGAGCTGGAGCCCTGGACGTTCAAGCTCGCCTTCGCGTGGTACCTCAACGCCCTGTTCAACCTCAACCCGTTCATGGCGCTGGACGGCTACTACCTGCTCATGGACTGGCTGGAGGTGCCCAACCTGCGGGCCCGCGGCCTGGCCTGGGTGCTGGCCCGGCTGCGTCGCCGCCCGCCGCGCTTCTCCGAGCTCGACCGCGAGGGGCGGCTGGTCGCGCTCTACGGCATGCTCGCCGTCATCTGGATCGCCATCGCGATCAACCTCGTCTACCGGGTGTACACCGACCGCGTCGCCGGCGTCGTCACCGGCCTGTGGAACGCGGGCTGGCTCGCCCGGGGGCTGCTCGCCGTGATCATCGCGGGGCTGCTCGCGCCCGTGGTGTACCTCTTCCTCGGCTGGCTGCGCCGCCGCGGCCGCCGCCTGCGCGACCGCCTCGGGGAGCGAAAGCTCCTCCGCGACGAGCCCCGCCGCTTCGCCGCGCTGAGCTCCTCGGCCCTGTCCAACCTGCCGCCCGAGGCCCTCGTGCGGCTCGCCGAGCACTCCCGCTGGGTCCACCCGCGCACCGGCGAGCAGCTGGTCTTCGCCGGCGCCGCCCAGCCGGCGGTCTTCGTCGTCGTCGACGGCGCGCTGGAGGCCCGCCGCCCGGGCGACCCGACCGGTACCGTACGCGAACGGGTCGGCCGCGGCGGCGTCGTCGGCCTCGCCAACGCGCTCACCGGCGCCCCGGCGGCGCTGGCCTGGACGACCGCCGGCACGACGCTGCTGTCCATCCCGGCCTCGACGGTCGCGGCCGCCATCGGCCCGCTGCCCGGCCCGCCGCCGGTCGAGTGGGCCGAGCTGGAGCGGCTCGTCGGCGAGACCCCGGCCCTGGCCGGACTCGGGGCCGAGGACCGTCTCGGCCTGCTCACCCGCGCCCGTCCGATGCATCTCGGCCCCGGCCAGCCGGTCGTGCTGCGCACCGGCAACGACGCGCTCGTCGTCGAGTCCGGCTCGCTGCAGTTGCCCGAGGGGCCGGAGCTGCACCGCGGTTCCATGATCGGTCCGTACGGCGACGGCTCGCCCGGCCAGGTCGCCACCGCCCGCACCCCGGCCCGCGCCTGGCTGCTGCCCGCGGTCGCCGGCCTGCCACTGCTGCTGGGCCGCCAGGTCGACGCCACCCCGGCCGGCGGCCGCCGCCCGATCGCCGGCGCCCACCCGCCGTCGAACTACCCGCCGCTGGCCGCGCCGCCCGGCCCGCCGCCCCCGGCCGACGACAGCGTCGACCGCCGCTTCGAGCGCAAGCTGTGGTGGCTGCTGGTCCTGCTGCTGATCTTCGCGCTCTTCCTGACCGGCGCGAACCTCTTCACCGGCCCGGTGTGGGCGGAGATGCCGACCGACAGCGCCCTGGTCACGGTGACCCGCGGCGGCGCGACGGTCCGCGTGAACGGCATCGAGCGCACGCTGACGCGCAACACGAAGCTGTACGTCCAGCAGGGCGACTCCGTGCGGGTGAACCCGCGCTCGACCGCCTCCCTGACCTTCCGCGGCGGCAGCGCGACGGTGCTCTGCGCGGGCGTCGACCTGACCGTCGGGCCACTGGTCAGCGGCCAGGAGACGCCGATCGAGCCGACCGCCGCCCTCACGCTGGACCAGGGCCGGCTGCTGGTCGACACGACGAGTACGACCAGCGCCTTCAAGCCCCTGCGCCTCACCGTCGGCGACGTCACCAACGAGGGCCCGGCCCGCTTCGCCCTGACCCCGTCCGGCGAGCCGGAGGTGGGCCGCGGCGTGGTCAAGCTCGACGGCGAGACGGTCGCGCCGTCCGCCTCGGCCGACCTGACCTGCGGCGACGGGGTGGCGCTGCCGAAGCCGGGCGGAACCCCGACGGTAGTGCCGTCGGCCACGGACACGCCGTCGGAGCTGCCGTCGCCGAGCGACTCGCCCTCGGCGTCCCCATCGGCCTCGGCGTCGGCGACCCCGGAGGCCACGCCGACGAGGACCAGGACCCCGACGCCGACCCCGACGAAGACGACGGCCGGCCCGCCCACGCCCACGACGGGTGCTCCGCCGACCACGACCACCGGCCCGCCGCCGAACCAGCCGCCGGTGATCACCATCGTGAGCCAGTCGACGGGCCCGATCGTCCAGATGCAGAACAGCGGCGCGCCGTGCAGCTCGGGGTCCCAGACGGCCTCCATCCACGTCAAGGTGACCGACGACAGCGGGATCATCAAGGGCGTGACGGTGTCGTGGAGCGGCTTCGAGTCCGGCTCGAAAGCGATGTCGCGCGACGGCGACTACTACGGCAGCGTCGGGCCGGTGCACAACAACGGCGCGGACAGCCCCGGAGGGACGCTCAATGTGAAGGTGACCGCGACCGACGGCGCCGGCCTGTCGAGCACGGTCAGCGCGTCGCCGGTCAGCGTCGCGTCCTGCACCATCATCATCATTGGCTGATTAGGAGCGAACGTGCTTTGTTGGTTCTGTGCCAAGGCGGCACGGGGGTCGTGCCGGTTCTGCGGCCGGGGGCTGTGCGAGGACCATGCGAAGTTCGGCCCCTACCTGCTGGAGGTGCACCGTTCGCAGCGCCGCGGGCGGGCCGAGGGCCTGGTCGTGGAGGACGCGGTGCAGTGCGGGACCTGCCGGCCGCGCCCGCAGCCGATACCCATGCCCGAGCTCGACTAGATCGCCAAAACCTTGGGGGGAAGCGCGATGTCCGACTTCGACGAGGTGCTGGAGCTGCTGCTCAGTGATCCCGGCTTCAAGGCCCGCCTGGCCGCCGACCCGGCGGGCACCCTGGCCGGCTACCGGCTGACCCCGGACGAGCTGGACATCCTGCAGTCCCAGCTCGGCGACGCGGGTGGTCAGACCCACGTGGAGCAGCGCACGAGCAAGGCCAGCATGTTCGGGGTGTTCTCCTCGATCGGCTCCGGCCTCGGCGACGTGCTGCACGGCCACGGCCACGGCGTCAGCGCCCACGGGCTCCCGGGTGCCGACATGGGGCACCGCCTGCACGACGTGGTCGAGCAGCAGTACGGCGGCCGGCACGCCGCCCTCGAGCCGGCCGGCGCGGGCGACGGCCCACCCGGGGCGTCCGGGTTCGAGGAGGTCCACACCAGCTCGCATCAGGAGTCGTACTCCGAGTATCACAGCGAGGTCCACACCTCCGGCACGGTGTACCACTCCAGCACCTACGCCGGCGTGACCGGCGGCACCCCATCGCCCGCGCCCGGCGGCGCCCACGGCCTCGGCGCCGCCCTGTCCGGAATTTCGGATCAGATGGATTCGTCCGGCGCGGCGCAGGATCAGGGCACGGCCGGGCTGGGGGCGTCCGGCGGGGGGCTGGGCGCCGGCCTGGCGGGCCTGGCTGAGCAGGCCGGTTCCCACGGCTCGGCCGGGCCGGGCGCGTCCGCCGGAGGAGTCGGCGCCGGCCTGGCGGGCCTGGCTGAGCAGGCGGGTTCCCACGGCTCGGCCGGACTGGGCGCGTCCGGCGGGGGAGTCGGCGCCGGCCTGGCGGGCCTGGCCGAGCACGCCGGCCACGCGCAGGTCCCCGGGGCGGCCCCGACCGACGGCTACCACACGCGCGTGGACTGGGACGGCGACGGTCGCTGGGACCAGCACACGTACGTCAACCGGGCCGACGGCGGCGTGGACATCGTGGTGGACAAGGACGGCGACGGCCGCGCCGAGTTCATCGGCCACGACACCAACCGCGACGGGCTGATCGACTCCTCGGAGATCGACTTCAACCACGACGGCGTGATGGACGCGCGCTACGAGGACGTCAACGGCGACGGCTGGCTGGACCGCCGCACGCGCTGATCCCGGGACTTCAGGGTCGCCCGAAGCGAGTGGCACGTTTCGGGGAGCAGGGCGCTCGGATCGTTCCCTACCGTTCTAGATGTACCGCGCTGCAGCGGTACACCGAAGAATCCGGGAGCAGGTTATGAGCGACTTTGACCTCGACTGGGGCATGGAGCACGATCTCCACGTCGACCACGACGGCGGAGTCGACCATGGCCTGGCGGGTGACCCCCATGGGTACGACCAGCACGGCCACGCCTACGACGACAGTCAGCACGAAGATCAACACGAAGATCACTTCGCCGGCGAGACCCACGACCCGGGCCTCTACGGCGAGACCGGCGTGCCCGGCCACGACGACGCCCCGGCGCTCGACGAGCCGGACCTGGACCTGCCGGAGTGGCAGCTGGACACGGACTTCCTGGATGGCCACTACGACCTGGTCGGCGCCGCCCCGGACGAGACCGACATGTGGCACCAGTTCATGTCGGACATGCACGAGGAGATCAACCCATACGCGGCCAACTGAGCCGCCGATGAAGACCCGCCGGCCGGTGTGCGCTCCGGAGCGCACACCGGCCGGCGTCGTTGCCGGCTACAGTTCGATGGCGCTGGCGGGGCCGGAGCCGGCGTAGTACCAGCCCTGGGCCGTGTCGCAGCCCAGTTCCTTCAGGCGGGTGGCCTGCTCGGCCGTCTCCACGCCCTCGGCCGTCACGCTCAGCTTCAGGGTGTGAGCCAGGCCGATGACGGCGGCCACGATCTCCTGGTCGACCGGGTCCGGGCGCTCCGGCGGGCGCAGGCCCGCGACGAACGAGCCGGCCAGCTTCAGGCTGTGGACGGGCAGATTGCGCAGATACGCGAAGTTCGAGTAGCCCGTGCCGAAGTCGTCGATGGCGATGCGCGGGCCCAGCGCGGCCAGGGCGGCCAGCGCCTCGATCGGGTCGTCGCCGGTGCTCATGACCGCGCTCTCGGTCAGCTCCAGCTGCAGGCCCTCCGGTGGCAGGCCGGTCTGCTCCAGGATGGCGCGCACGTCGCGGACGATGGTGCGGTCGCGCATCTGACGTACGGCCAGATTGACGCTCATGATCGGGGCGCGGTCGCCGGCCGTGCGGCGCCACTCGGCGGCCTGGCGGCAGGCCTCCTGCAGGACCCAGCGGCCCAGCGGGACGATGAGGCCGGTCTCCTCGGCCATGCCGATGAAGGCGTCCGGGCCGAGGACGCCGAAGCGCGGGTGGCGCCAGCGCACCAGGGCCTCCACGCCGATCGTGACGCCGTCGTCGAGGCGGACCAGGGGTTGGTACTCCACGAAGAACTCGCGCCGCTCCAGCGCCGCCGGCATGCTCGCGGAGAGCTCGTATCGCTTCACCTCGCGTGCGTGCCGCTCGGCGTCGAAGAGCGCGAGCCGGTTGCGCCCGTCGGCCTTGGCCCAGTAGAGGGTGGTGTCGGCGGCCTTCATGAGCTCCCCGGCGCTCGTGCCGCGCACCGGCTGCTCGACCACGCCGATGCTGGCCGAGATGCTGATCTCGTGGCCGCCGACGTGGACCGGGGCCCGGACGGTGTCCAGCGCCTGCTCGGCCACCGCGACCACGTCCTCGATGCCGTGGCACTGCTCGACCAGGACCACGAACTCGTCGCCGCCCATGCGCGCGACCAGCTGGCGCTCGTTGTTGATCGAGCGGGCCAGACGCCGGGCCACGGTCTGCAGGAGCTGGTCGCCGACGTCGTGGCCGAGCGTGTCGTTGATGACCTTGAAGCCGTCGACGTCGAGGTAGCAGACCCCGACGCGGGTCTCGCTGTCGCCGGCGGGGTCCAGCAGCGCGTTGATGCGCTCGTAGAACAGCGTGCGGTTGGGCAGCTGGGTCAGCGGGTCGTGCAGCGCCTGGTGGCGCAGGCGGACCTGGAGCAGGTGCCGCTCGGTGATGTCCTCGAACATCGCCACGAGCCACCGCGGGCGCCCGTCCTCGTCGCGGATGATCGAGGCGACCAGGTCGGTCCAGACTCGGTGGCCGTCCTTGCGCACGTAGGGCTTCTCGATGCGGAACTGCTCCCGGCCCCCGGAGAGCACCTCGTCGAACATCGCCCCGGCCGTGGGCGGGTCCTCGGGCAGCACGAAGTCGTCGAAGGACATCGCGCGCAGCTCCTCGGCGGTGTATCCGAGCATGTCGCACAGCGCCTGGTTGACCTCGATCACCTGGCCGTCGATGGTGCTCACGCTCATGCCGATCGCCGCCCCGGCGAAGATCGCCTGGAAGCGCGCCTCGCTGACCCGGCGCCCCTCCTCGGCGCGGGCGCGGGCCCACAGCGCCGCGGTGCGGATCTCCTCCTGCTCGTCGAGGACCCGGTCGCGCAGCGCGAGCGCGTAGCCCGAGGCGAGCGCGCCCTGGATCTGCGCGACCCGCTTCACCGGCGCGTTGCCGAACTGCTCGGCCAGCACCGCGAGGGTGCGCTCCAGCGTCGTGGGCTCGGTGAAGTGTGCGGCGACCAGGGTCGAGCCGACCTCGCGCACGTCGGCGGGGTCGAAGGTCTCGGCGGTCAGCGCGTGGATGAGGCGGCTGGCGAGGCTGGTCAGGAAGTCCTGGACCTCGAGGCCGTTCATCGACACGTAGCTGGTCCCGGCGATGGCCAGCGACCAGGCGCGCGCCATCCGTTCGGCGGCGCGATGGGGGCGGTCCCACGACGTCGGCGTGGGGCTGATGGCGGTCATGACGGTCCGGGTCAGTCTTTGCGCGCGACGACCGCGCACCCGACCGCGTTGCCGTCGGGTGGCGACTCCTCGTCGCCGTCCGGGCGCCATGCATGGGTGGCCACGACGCCGGGCTCCAGCAGGGTCAGGCCACCCATGAGCGCCGCGACCTGCTCCGTGGTGCGCAGGATGAGCGGGGTGGGCGACTTGCGGTACATCTCCCAGGCGTCTTCCTCGGCGGGGGTGAGCGGCCGGTCGAGACCGGCGTGCGAGAGCACCACGTGGCTGCCGGGGGCTCCGGCGGCGGCGTATCCGGCGACGATCCCCGCCGGGTCCAGCTCGTCCGGGACGAAGTGCAGCACCGCGACGAGCAGGAAGGCGACCGGGCGGGTGAAGTCCAGCAGGCCCTGGACCTGCGGCTGGTTCAGCACCTTGGCCGGCTCGCGCAGGTCGCCGGCGACCACGGCGGTGCCCGGCACCTCGGCGAGGATCGCCCGGCTGTGCGCGACCGCGACCGGGTCGTGGTCGACGTAGACGACCCGGCCGTCGCTGACGCCCGCGTCGGCGAGCACCTCGTGGACGTTGCCGACGGTCGGGATGCCCGAGCCGAGGTCGAGGAACTGCCGCACGCCCTGGCGGGCCAGCTCTCGCACCGCGCGGCGCAGGAACGCCCGGTTGCTGCGGGCGAGCCCGGCGACGGCCGGCATCACGCGCAGGACCTGCTCGGCGAAGGCCCGGTCGGCGGCGAAGTTGTGCGAGCCGCCGAGGTAGTAGTCATAGACCCGGGCCACGCTCGGCCGATCGAGGTCGACGTCCGCCGGGGCCCAGCTTGGACGATCCACAGATCAACGCTCCTCGACCTTGGCCGCTACGGGCGTCTGCGAGCATACGTGTGGGCGGGCGGCGAGAAAACCCGGCCGCCCGCCCAACGCAGTACTTTCAGTTGATCTCTACGAAGCGATCTTGGTGTATCAGGCGATCTTGGTGTAGCGGTTCGCCGGGCCCGGCGCGATGGGGCCGGTGCCCAGGTGTGCGGTCAGGGCGTCGACGTCGAAGCCCGGCGCGGTGACGCGGCCCGTGCCCTTGGCGAGGTTCAGGAATCCGTCACCGCCGTTGGCCAGGAAGTCGTTCGTGGTCACCTTGTAGGTGGCCGCCGGGTCGAGCGCGACGCCGTTGAGCTTGATGTCGCTGACCTTGGACCCGGCCGGCGCCGACGCGCTGTAGGTGTAGGTGAAGCCGGCCGACACCTGCAGCATGCGCTGCACGGTCTGGCCCTGGAAGCCCACGAACTGCTGCTCGAGGACGTCCTTGATCTGCGCGCCGGTGAGCGACTGCGTGACGACCAGGTTGTTGAACGGCTGGACCGTGAAGGCCTCGCCGTAGGTGACCTGGCCGGGTGCCTCGCCGCCGGGCGAGTTCGCGTAGGTCAGCGACGCGCGGATGCCGCCCGGGTTCATGAACGCGATCTGCGCCCCCGCGGAGGCCTTGGTGTAGGCCAGCTGCGCGTCGGCGATCACGTCACCGAGCGGGGTCTCGCCGGAGGCTGCCTGGGTCGTGGTGATGTCGGCGGTGATGCTGCCGATGACCCGGTTGGCCAGCGGGGCGACCGCGACGCGGTACTTGTCGGCGATCTTCTTCACCTTCGGGTCGACCAGGGCCGGGTTGCGCACCGGGATGCCGGCCGCGTCCTTCTGGTAGGTCCCGTCGGCGTTCTTCACACCGTTGTCGACGATCACGTTGGTCGCTGACGCGTCGACGAACTTGCGCGTCTTCTTGTCCAGGGTGACCCGGATGTCGCTGACCAGCGTGCCGGCCGTGCCCGCGCTCGTGACCAGCGAGTTGGCGCCCGAGGAGTTGGGCAGCTCGCAGCTGTAGAAGCGGTGGGTGTGGCCGGAGACGACGACCCCGTAGGCCGGGTTGAGGCCCTTGGTGATGTCCGTGATCGGGCCGGCGAAGTTGGCGCAGCCGGACGGGTCCAGCGGCGCGGGCGGGCTGCTCTGCAGGCCGCCCTCGTGCACCACCAGGACCAGCGACTTGATGCCGAGCCAGCCCAGGATGGTGGCGTACTTGTTCGCCGTCTCGACCTCGTCGTGGAAGTCGACGTTCTTGATGCCGGCCGGGTTCACGATGCCCGGGGTGGCCTCGAGCGTCATGCCGACGTAGGCGACCGGCACGTTGTCGTAGAAGCGGATGCTGAAAGGCAGCAGGATCGGCAGCCCGGTGGACTTCTGGGTGACGTTGGCGGCGAGGTAGGAGAACTTCGCCCCGTTGAACCCGTCGCCGTCCTGGCAGCCGTCGGTCGGGTGGCAACCGCCGAACTGCATCCGGTAGAGCTCGGTCACGCCCTCGTCGAACTCGTGGTTGCCCACGGCGGCGAGGTCGACGCCCATCGCGTTGAGCACCTCGATCGCCGGCTCGTCGTGGAACGCGGCGCTCACCAGCGGGCTGGCGCCGATGTTGTCACCGGCGACGACCGTGTCGCTGTACTTGACGCCGGCCTTCTTGGCGTCGTTGCGCAGCTTGGTGAGGTACGTGCTGAGGTACTCCGAACCACCGGCGGGCACGCCGTTGATGAGACCGCCGCTGCCGGTCGGCGGGTCGATGTTGCCGTGGAAGTCGTTGAACCCGAGCAGCTGCGCGGCGACCGTCGGCCCGGTCTTCTGGGCGAACGAGACCTTGGCCGGGGTCAGCGGGGTCCACTGGTCCGATGCCTGCGGGCTCCCGGTCTTGGCCAAGGGCAGCAGAGCGACGACCGCGACGGCGAGTGCGGGCACCGCGAGGTGCTGCGCGATCCGCCAGCCGCGGGCGCGTGGCTGGGCCATGCTCTCTCCTTTTGGGAAGCTTTGTTTCGAAGGGATACATGCGTTGATGCACATCCTTTCGAAGTCCTGGATCGGGCGCGAGCATCGGCGGCCGTCAGGTAGATGTCCGGCGGGTAACGGAGAGGGTTGACGCAACGGGGCCGCCCGAACAGGCAGTGCGCGCTGCGTGACGATGTGGTATCGCTAGGTATTTAGTACGTTGCCGGGGAGGGGACACCGCGGGTTCGAAGGCGGTCACCATGCTCAGGCGGTCACCTGCGCCTGGCACTGCTGTGGCCGGTCGACGTCCAGGCCGCCGGCCACGGCTCGCAGCTGGAGATCACGGCGCAGCCCGGCGCCGAGCGGCTCGTGGTGAGCAACTCCGACGGCACGAACACCACGACGAGCCCGGTCGCCGGGGCGTTGCGGGACTGGCACACGTACGTCATCGCGTGGGCCCCTTCGGGCTTCCGCGTCTCCGTCGACGGCACCCGGCGCTCCCTCGACCCGGCCGTCTCCACCGAGCCGCGCTGGTTCGGCTTCGCGGTCACCACCGGCGACGAGGCCGACACGCCTGCCGAGTTCCAGATCGACTACCTGCGGATCTGGGCCTTCGACCCGGTCGCCTCGGCCCCGGCCGCGCGGCCGTCCACTGTGGACTCAGCGCGGCGCGGCGCCCCCGGGCCGGCACTGGTCGCTCTGGCCGGCCGCGGCCGCGGTCACGGCGCCCTCGTGATCCACAAGACCCGCCCGTACCGGCCGCCGTCCGCGCTCCGGGCGTAGCGGGATCCGCCGAGCGCGAACGGGCCTGTCAAAACCCGGCCGCGGCGAGAATCCTCGGCGGATGAGCATCCTCGTTCTCGGCGGCACGGTGTTCCTCGGCCGCGCCGTCGCCCGCCACGCCCTCGAAGCCGGTCACGACGTCGTCTGCGCCGCCCGCGGCGAGTCCGGCGAACCCGTGGAGGGCGTCCGGTTCGTCCGCGTCGACCGCGACGACCCGGACGGCCTCGCCGCGCTGGACGGTGAGTATGACGCGATCGTCGACGTGGCCCGCCACCCGCACCACGTCCGGCACGCCGTTGCCGCGCTCGCCGGCCGGGCCGCCCACTACACCCTGGTCTCCAGCGGATCGGCGTATTCCGACGTCGCCACCCCCGGCCAGCGCGCCGCCACCGCCCCGCTGCTGGCGCCCGGCTACGACGACGACCCCGGCGCCGGCGCGGAGGAGTACGGGCGGTGCAAGGTCGCCTGCGAGCGGCTCGCGGTCGAGGGCTTCGGCGCCGACCGGACGTTCGTGCTGCGGGCCGGCATGATCGTCGGGCCCGAGGACCCGACGTATCGATTCGAGTACTGGGTGCGCCGGGCCGCGCGCGGCGGCGAGGTGCTCGCCCCGGGCGAGCCGGACGAGGCGGTGCAGCTCGTGGATGTGCGCGACCTCGCCGAGTGGATCGTGGCGGCCGGCCGTGCCGGGCTCGCGGGCGCCTTCGACGGCATCGGCCCGGCGATGAGCAGGGCGCAGTTCCACGCCGCGCTCGGCGAGGGCGTCGGCGTGGCGCAGGAGCTCACCTGGGTGGCGCAGGACTTCCTGCTCGATCGCGAGGTGGCGCCGTGGAGCGGCCCGCGGTCGCTGCCGTTCTGGCTGCCCCTGCCGCGATACGCCGGCTTCATGGCCCGCGACGTGACCGGCTCGCTCGCCGCCGGCCTGCGCGTCCGTCCGCTCGCGAGCACCGTGCGCGACACGTTCGAGTCCATTCGTGATGCATCCCACATCGATACGAAGAACGGACTGGGTATCGATGAGGAGACCGAGTTGCTGGGGCAATGGCACGCGCGATAGGTGCGTTCGCCCGAAAAGCCTGTCGTGCGGCCGACAGCTGCCGATGAAGAGCCGTGCCCAAGCGATCGCCCGGTGCCGCCAAGGACCGGCGTTCCCAGGGAACTCACAGCGAATTCAGGCGTCTGACGGGCAGGAACACCACGTATCACTTGTTGCAACCGAAGCGAACCGGGGCAGCCTCCCGAGCGTCTAGGTAAGTGGTGCAACTCTCAGGGGTCGTCACCGAATCGCCCCCGGGGGCGGAATTCGGAAGGCGCTTCGACTGTTGTGTAGGGGGCATACCCGGGGGGCACCCGTTTTAGCAGGGTGAAACGGGGAAGGCGAAGGATGGAGCGGGGAGGGGCCCGAAGTGGAGAACGTGAAAGTGGAGATGCGACCCGACACAGGCGCCGAGGAGCGTGACCTGGTCGGCGTGTACCTGCATGAGATCTCCCGCACGCCGCTGCTCGACGCCGCTTCTGAGGTCGAGCTGTCCAAGGCGGTCGAGGCGGGGCTTTACGCCGAGCACCTGCTCGACACCGAGGAGATCCCCGACGGTGTGACCGCCGCCGAGCTGCAGCGCCTGGTGGCCGAGGGCGAGCGGGCGAAGGACCGGTTCATCCGGGCCAACCTTCGGCTGGTGGTGTCGATCGCGCGGCGTTACGTGCGCTCCGGCATGCCGATGCTCGACCTCATCCAGGAGGGCAACACCGGCCTGGTGCGCGCCGTCGAGAAGTTCGACTACGTGCGTGGATACAAGTTCTCGACCTACGCGACCTGGTGGATCCGCCAGGCGATCAGCCGGGCGATCGCGCAGCAGGAGCGCACGGTCCGCCTGCCGGTGCACCTCGTCGAGGACGTCAACCGGATGCGCAACGTCGCGCGGCAGCTCACCCGCGAGCTGGGCAACGAGCCGGAGCCGGAGCAGCTGGCCACCGCGCTCGGCGTGCCGGTCGAGCGGGTGCACGAGCTGATGCGCTGGTCCCAGGACACCGTGTCGCTCGACACCCCCGTGGGTGACGACGGCGACACCAACCTGGGCGACCTGGTCGCCGACTCCGACGCCCCGTCGCCGGAGGAAGTGGTCCTGGCCGCCCTGGAGCGGCAGCGGATCGAGGGCCTGCTCAACCACCTCGACGACCGTTCGGCCGGCATCATGCGGGCCCGCTACGGCCTCGAGGACGGCCGTGAGCACTCGCTGACCGAGGTGGCGACGCGGTTCTCGCTCTCCCGTGAGCGGATCCGCCAGCTGGAGATCCAGGCGCTCGGCCGGCTGCGCGAGCTGGCCCGCGCCGAGGGCCTGCAGGCCGCGTAACGACGAAGAATTCCCCCAGAGACGGCAAAGCCCCAGGTCGGTGCGGACCTGGGGCTTTTTCGACGCGTTTTAGTAGGGATTGCCGCAAACCTTCCACGAGCCGCTCTCCTTGACCAGCGAGAATTCGTGGCTGTTCGAGGCGCCGTTCTTGTACGTGACCGTGCCGGAGATCGACGCGGTCTCGTGGCCGTTGCTGTTGTAGTAGGAGCCGCCCCAGTCCAGGTCGTGCGAGACCGGCTGGTTCTTCTGGACGTACGCCTCGAAGGTCTCCGGCCCGTAGCTCTTCTGCGTGCTGGCGCACAGCAGCTTGTACGCGGCCTGGTTGTTGCCACCCTCGAGCGCGCTCAGGAAGTCCCCGGTCGCGGCCTTCGGCGCCTTGGTGGAGGAGTTGAGGACCAGGAAAAACGCGGCCGAGCCGCCGCCGCAGCAGATCACGACGGCGCCGATCACGCTGAAAATGACGATCTTCAGGGTTTTACTCACGCGCGCCAGCCTAGGAACGCGCGGCGACGCGCGATGTAAACCACCCGACGCGGGTCATGACCTGTGTGCGACGACGAACAGGCGCGGGAACGGCATGATCGTGCCGAACGGCTCGTTCGGGTACCGCCGGCGCAGGTGCTCCTTCACCTCCGTGGTGAACGCTTCGAGGTCGTCGCCGGACAGCGCGTCGAGGTACGGGCGCAGGCCGGTGCCCTTGAACCATTCGAACACCGGATCGTCGCCGGGTAGCACGTGGTAGTAGGTCGTCTCCCACGCGTCGACGGCCAGGCCGGCGGCCGACAGCAGGCGGACGTACTCCTCCGGGCTCAGCACCGGCGAGGCGGCCCGTGGCCCGGTGGAGCCCAGCGCGCCGGACAACAGCGGGGCCCAGCGCGGCCCGGTCGCGACCTCGTCCAGGCCCGGGTCGAACTTCGCGGTCGGCACCTGGAAGGCGAGCGTGCCGCCGTCGTCGAGGGCAGCGGCCCACAGCGGCAGCAGCCGCTCGTGCTCGCCGACCCACTGCAGCGAGGCGTTGGCCACAATCACGTCGAGGGAGCCGCGCTGGGGGCTCCACTGCCCGGCGTCGGCGAGCTGGAAGCGCAGCTGCGGCGTCGCGAAGGCGTTCGCGGCCTCGATCATCGCGGGCGAGGAGTCCAGGCCCAGGATCGCCGCGTCCGGCCAGCGCTCGGCGAGCGTGGCGGTCATCGCGCCCGGGCCGCATCCGAGATCGACGACGGCCACCGCCGCGGTGGTGGGGACGCGGGCGACGAGCTCGCGGAACGGCCGGGCGCGTTCGTCGGCGAAGCGGTTGTACTGCTGCGGATCCCAGGAGGCCATGGCCCCAATGATGAAGGGCCGCGGACCGTTGCGGTCCGCGGCCCTTCATATCGTCGTCAGGGGCCTAGATCTTTACGCGGCCGTATCCGTAGACGCTGCCGCTGATATTGGCCACCCTCACCACGTCGCCCGTGTGCGGGGCGTGGATCATCCGGCCGGGCGACACGTAGATGCCGACGTGGCCGAGGCTGTTCATGAAGACGAGGTCGCCGGGTCGGGCCTCCGACGCGGAAATGTGCTGGACGACCTTCCACTGGTCCGCGGCGACGTGCGGCAGATTCGCACCCACCTGCTTCCAGGCCATCATCGTCAGCCCCGAGCAGTCCCAGGAGTCCGGGCCGGCCGAGCCCCAGTGGTAGGGCTCGCCCTGCTGCGCGTAGGCGAAGTTGATGACCTTCTGGCGCGTGGCGTCGTCGACCTGCGGCGCGTTGACGCTGTTGTAGCTCACCTTTTTGGCGCCCGCGGCGGTCGCCTTCCGCTGCAGGTCCTGGAGCTTCTTGAGGTCGCCCTCGATCTTCTTGCGCTGGTTCTCGAGATCGGCCTTCTGGGTGTTCTGCGCCGCGATCGTCTCGTCCATCTTGGACTTGGCGGCCTTGTAGTCGTCGATGCTCTTCTGCTGTTGATGGGTGATCTGCTGCAGCATCGACAGCTGGTCCATGAGCGAGCCCGACGACGTCGCGTTGAGGACCATGTTGAGGTTGCGCAGGTTGCCGTTGGTCTTGAACGCGGCGATCGCGATCTGCTCGACGCCGGCATTGGCGTTGGTCACGCTGTCCTCGAGCGCCTTCGCCCGGGTTTGGGAGTCGGTCAGGTCGGAGTTGATCTTGTTCCAGGCCTCGACCGTGTGCTCGAGTTCGTCGTTCGACTTGTCGAGCTGGGCCTGGATCTCGGCCAGCGTCGGGTCGGCGTGTGCGACCGTGGCGGGTGCGAGCACGGTGAGTGAGATGAACCCGATCACAAGGGTCCGCAGCACCGACCGGCGGGCACGATGTCCAGTGGACAAGGAAAGACCCTTCATGCACCGACCGCCTACCGGGTTAGCTGACGGGTTCGGGCGAGAAGAGATAGCGCCCTACCGCAGCGTTGCGGATTCACCCCAGATGAATGGGTCCCCGGTTCGATGGGCGCGCCCGGGGAGGGTGCGCTCGAACTCGATTCGGCGGCGCTTGCCCGGTGTCATCCGGGGTGGATGACGAACTGCCGAGCAGGCCAGCGCCTAACTTAACGTGAGCATCCGCCAGGCGAAAGGCGTGCGTCCCGATCGATATCTATTACCCTAAAAGTCCGGATTACCGCCGGTTGGCCCCCCGTTTCAGGCCGTGACATTGGTACCGAACGGTTACGGACGCGAAGCCCGGCGACGAGAAGCTGTGACCCCGCCGGGGCCCCTCGCCGAGGGGCCCCTCCCGGGCTACTTCAGCTCGCCGGCCACCTGCCGCATGAGGTCGAGCGTGGCCTCCTGCGACAGGGCCCGCTCGGTGAGGCGGTCGAGCGCACCGCGGTACATCGCGATGAGCTCCGGCTCCTCCCACAGCAGGTGCTGGCGGTAGAGCACACCGTCGTCGGCGCCGAAGTCCAGCAGCGCGAAGTCGCCCTCCCACCCCGGGTGGTAGCCGGCGTTGAGGGGCACGACGCGGACGTCGGCGTACGGCCGCTGCGCCATCTCGATCGTGTGCTCCAGCTGGTCGACCAGCAGCGCCTCGTCGCCCGGGACCGGATTGCGGCGCAGCACCGACTCGTCGAGCAGCGCCTGCAGGCGCGGCGGCTCCTCGCGGCCGAAGAGCTCCTCCTGCCGGCGGGCGTGGAACTCCACGCGCCGCTCCGACTCGGTCTCGGACGTCGCGTGGGCGTACCGCCGGGTCTGCAGCAGCGCCGGAAACATGATCGGCGCCCACTCGCCGACGCGGGCCGCCTCCGCCTCGAAGCCGACGTACGTGACCAGCTGTGCCGGCAGCGTGGGGCGGTACTCGTCCCACCACATCCGCCGCTTCGCCGCCCGGGCCAGCTCGAGCAGCTCGTCGACCGTCCGCGGGTCGTGGACCCGGTAGTAGGCCAGCAGGCTGCGCAGGTCGCTCACGGAGATGGCGACCGTGCCGTTCTCGATGCGGATGAGCTTGGACAGCGACCACTCCATCTCGGCGGCCACCAGATCCTGGGTCAGCTCCCGCTCGCGCCGCAGCCGTCGTAGCTCGGCTCGGAGGCGGCGCTTGCCCACGATAGGCCCGCTCATGGCCATCACCCCAATCGCGTACACATGGCATCGCCCCAGTCGAGGGCTCCTGGTGTCTACCCGGATTGCGGCAGATGCACCTATCTGGAGGCGTGTGCTGCGAGAAAGATTTTGGCCATGGCGCTGGCGAGGTCGCCCGGGCCGGTGGAGGCGACGGCCTGGCCGCCGTCTCGCGCAGGACGGTCATGCCGGCGTCGCCACCGTGGCCGATCGCGAGAAACGCCGACGCCATCTGCCGCATCGCCTCACGCCGCGACACGCTGGAGCGGTCGTGCACCTGGTCGTTCATCGCGGCGGACGCGGCCACGAGCAGCGGCGCGTGCTATGCCAGCCGCCGGTGCTGCGCCCACGTCGACGCCCACTCGGCCACGTTGTCGGGCAGGTCGATCGACGCCTGGTACTTCGCGGTCAGCCCGTCGCCGCTGGGCGCCGCGTCGCCGCCGACCGGCCGCAGCCCCCGGCTGGTCAGACCCGGCGCGAACTCCTTGGCGTGCATCCGGTCGGCCAGCCGGGTGGCCAGCGCCTTGAGTTCGCCGTCGGCGGCCGCCTTCGGGGTGAGCAGGAGCGGGAAGTCGGCCTCGAGGATGGCGTCGGTTGGGTACAGGGCGGCCAGCGCGACCGGGTGGCGGCTCTGCTGGTACTTCCAGAAGTCCTGCTCGGTGAGCGTGAACAGCCCGACGTCGCGCAGCGCCCGGCCCGCGTCGCTCTGCTGCCCCATCCGCTCCAGCAGCTTCGCCGGCTCCGCCTCGGCATCGGCCAGCCGGGCCCGCACCGACAGCGCCCGCGTCTGCGCGATGCCGGGGTCGGTCGTCGTGCGGGCCATCGCGCTCTGGACCTCCATCGCGGCGAGCAGCCCGGCGGTGTCGCGCAGCGGGCTGCCCATGCTGAGCTTCGGCACCTGCCCGTTGTTCAGCCCGGCGGCGATCGCGGCCCAGGCCGGCGGGTGCTCGGGCCACCCGAGCGTCTGGGCGAACGCCTTCGGCGCGGCGATCACGACGGGCGTGCGGGCCAGCGGCACCGGGTCGGGCGCGTAGTCGAACTTGGCCAGGCGCGCCCAGGCGGCCGTGGCCGGGATCCAGGCCTCGCCGCCGGCGTAGGTGTCCTGGGCGGTGACCGCGATGAGCCGGCAGCCGCCGGGCGGGTTGGCGCCGATGTCGGCGGCGGCCTGCTCGACCACCGGGGCGAGTTCGGGGGTGACGGACACGCGCAGCACCTCGCGCCCGCCGCAGGTGGCCCCGGCGCCGCCGCCGGCGCTCTCGTCCTGGCTCGTGCCGCCACTGCGGGAGGCGAGGTTGAGCCCCACGGCGACGCCCGCCCCGACCGCGAGCGCGACGATGCTCACGCCGGCCGCGATCCAGAGCTTCGTGCCTGACCCGGCCCTGTGCTCGCGCGGCGGCGCCGGGGGAGCCGGTGCGGGCGCTGGCCGCCACGCCCGGCGGGCCGAGGCGGCCGTATGCGCCGGCGGAGGCGGGGGGACGTCCTCCGCCGGCGCATACGGCTCTTCCTCCCTGTACTCCGCGGAGTACTCGTCGTCGTCGGCCGGTGCCCAGGGGGAGGAGCGTCCGGCCCACGCCGACGGTTGTGCGGTGTCCGTGGGGGCGCCCGCCGGAGCCGGCGCCGGTGGGGGAGTGCTCATGGCCTGAGGGGCCCACGGGGAGGGCGGTCGGGGCGCCTCACGCGGGGGCGGGACGTAGATCCCGTCGGGCGTGTGGTCGTCGTCGCGACGCCGATGATGCCGGCCCTCCGACATGGCACCTCTTCTGCTCTTCGTGTTCTTCGCTGTTCTCGCAGGTCGCTGCGCTGCGCGATGCGGTCAACCTAGCACCGGCCGGCGTCGATGTGTGACGGGATGATCACCGAAAGATCATGACCGGGCCTTGCGGTATCTGAAGACTGTTGCAAATGCCGCACTTCGCCGCGCTCGGGTGCGGACAATTCCGGCCGAACTCGCAGGCATGCCGGGCCAGGCTCGCCGCTCTCAGCGTGCCCTTGGCTTGGCCGCCGGCGCCGGTCTGCTCGCGGTCACTCATGGCCCCAATGCGGAAGCGGACGCGACAACCGGGGGGCTGGCGAATCGCGCCCGCTTCCGCACTTCGGGGGGCGAGTAAAGCTCTGGTTGGTGTTACGGCCCGGCCGCGCACCCCGTCCGCACCTCGTGGCCTTCCCGGGAGTCCCTTTCGCCGGGGTTCAGGCCGCCCACATGGCCGAGAACGCCGCCGCCTCCCCGGCCAGCCACCGCTCGACCTCATCGCCCTTCACCGAGGGGTTCTGCCGCAGCACTTCTCCCCGCCGCACGTCCACCAGCACCGCCGTGGCGTTGGGCAGCACCAGATCCATGTGCCGCCCCATGAGGTGCAGCGTCGCCACGGCCGCCTCGTCCTGCGGCGGCTCCTCGTCGAAGTGCAGCCGCACGGCCTCCCCGCGGCCGTCCGGATAGCGCAGCCCGAAGTGTGGATTGATCTTCACCGGTAGCGTCCCGATCATGCACAGCGCGTCGCGCACCGGCGTGACCTCGACCGGCGTCGGCAGGGACTCGAGGTAGCGCAGGGCGCCCGGCACGACCGCCTCGTAGAGCGGCTTCCAGCGGGCGTTGACCTGGTCGACGACGGCGTTGAGGTAGGTGCCGCCGGTCCGGAACTGGATGTCCGCCTTCAGGGCCTTGACGAGCTTCCCGTGCGGGTTGAAGCCGTGCCCCGACTCGCGCTGCCGGCGTAGCCCGCCGACGAAGCTCGCCTTGCGCGGGCCGGTGCGCCCGACGTAGCGGGTGAAGCTCAGCAGGGTCGCGTAGGGGACGGAGCCGGTGGTGGTTACGGGCGCTGTCACTGGCGCTCTCCTCCCAGGTCAAGAGCGTCTTTCGTACATACATTCTAATGGACGGACGCAAGGATTCCCACCCGGATTCGACGCTGGGTGAACAGAAGTTCGGCGCGCCGTAGTGGTCCTGGAAGAAGGTCAGCCGACGAGGTCGCCGATCGGGCCCAGCATCAGCCGGACGCCGAAGGCGAGGCAGCCGATCACGACGATGACGAAGAACCCGACGTACACGATCGCGGGGACGCGGGTCAGCCGGGCGATCTGGTCGGCGTCGGAGTTGGGCGCCTGCCGGCGGAAGCGGGACTGCTGCAGCTCGAAGACCGCGCGCACCCCGCCCAGCAGCATGAACCACGCGAAGGCGTACGCGAACGCGCTCTGGATCTTCGGGTCGGTGAACCAGGACACCGCGAAGATGATCGCCCCGGCGACGACCACGGAGATGACCCCGTAGAAGTTGCGGATCATGATCAGCATGAGCACCAGCAGTACGAGCAGAAGCCAGAGCAGGATCGTGATCCGTCCGGCCCCCAGGATCGCCGCGCCGGCGAGGCCGAGCAGGGACGGTGTGATGTAGCCCGCCAGGCCGGTGATGACCATGCCGGGGCCGTTGGGGCGGCCCTTGGACAGGGTCAGGCCCGAGGTGTCCGAGTGCAGGCGGATGCCGGAGAGCCGTCGTCCGCTCAGCACCGCGGCCAGCGCGTGGCCGCCCTCGTGCGCGATCGTCACGAAGTTGCGCATGACCTTCCACGCCGGCCGCAGCAGCACGGCCAGGATCGCGGCGACCGCGGTGGCGATGACCACCTCGCGGGGCGGGGCGGGCTGGCGGGTCCAGGCGTCGTGCAACACGTCGAACACGACTGCAGAGCCTGCCATCTTGCGTGTTGAATGAACAGCGTGGAGATCAGGCGCTTTGCGGACACCGACTGGCCGGGCGTGTGGGACGTGTGGCACGAGGCCGTCTCGGCGGGGGAGAGCTACGACAACGCGCCCGACTCGACGGAGGCCGACGCGCGCGGGCACTGGCTGCTCCCGGCGCCGTGGGAGCAGTGGGTCGCGGTCGAGGGCGGCGAGGTGCTCGGGACGTACAAGGTCGGGCCGAACAAGGGCCGGCTCGGCGCGCACGTGTCGAACGCGAGCTTCATGGTCTCGTCCCGGGCCCGAGGCCGGGGCCTGGGACGCACGCTGGGGGAGCACTGCCTCGACCGTGCGCGGGCGCTGGGCTACTCCGCGATGCAGTTCAACGCCGTCGTGTCGACCAACACCGTGGCCGTGCGGCTGTGGCGGTCACTGGGCTTCATCATCGTCGGCACCGTCCCCGACGGCTTCCAGAGCACGAAGCACGGGTTGGTGGACTTCCATATCATGCATCGTTACCTGTGAAGGTGTCGAACGCTCCGAAGATCCCCCTTGGGGGGCGTACTTGCTGGTACGGCTTGTGGCCTTCATCTTGCATTCTGTACCAATAGCCCGATGCGTACTCCGCCCGAAGCGCGCTACGACACGGATGGTCACCACAGCGGTGACCTGACCGGCTACCGCATCGGTGACGCGTACGAGCTGATCGAGCCCATCGGCGGCGGCGGGACGGGCACCGTGTGGCGGGCCCGCGCCCTCAACACTGACGAGCACGTGGCCGTCAAGCTGCTGCGCGAGGACCTGATGGCCGAGCCGAAGGCGGTCAGCCGTTTCGTGCAGGAGCGCGCGATCCTGCTCATGCTCCGCCACCCGCACATCGTCCGGGTCCGCGACCTCGTCACCGTCGGCACCTCGCTCGGCCTGGTCATGGACCTCGTCGAGGGCGGCAGCCTGCGCGACTACCTGCACGAGCGCGGCACGCTCCCGCCCGCCGAGGCCGCGACCCTGATCGCCCAGGTCGCCGAGGCCCTCTCGGCCGCCCACCGCCGCGGCGTGGTGCACCGCGACCTGAAGCCCGACAACATCCTGCTGGACCGCGTCGACGGCGAACTGCACTGCCGCCTCACCGACTTCGGGATCGCACGCGTCCTGGACACCCCGAGCATGACGACGCCGGGCGCCCTGGTCGGTACCGCCAACTATGTCGCCCCCGAGGCGGTCTACGGCGGCCGGCCCGCCCCGGCAGCCGACATCTACGCCCTCGGCGTCGTGCTGTTCGAGCTGACGACCGGCCGCCCGGCCTACGCCGGCGGCCCCGCCTGGGCGATCCTGCGCTGCCACGTCGACGAGTCCCCGCGCCGCGTGCACGGCATGCCCGACGCCGTCTGGCAGGTCGTGCAGCAGTGCATGGACAAGCGCCAGAGCCGCCGCCCCACGGCCCGTGAGCTCGCGACCACCCTGCGTGCCGTGGCCCGCCGCACGCGGGACGACCCGGCGCTTCCGCCGCAGTCGATCGACGAGCGCCTGACCACCCTCCAGCCCCCGGTGGTCCCGAGACAGCGCACGTCCCCGCGGCGTTCCCGGGCCGCATTTCTCGCGGTCGTACTGGTAGTGCTCGCCCTGCTGGCCCTCCCCGCCTGGCACTACGCGACCCGCGAGCACCGCACCGACGCCGCCGAGGGCGCGCACGCGACCCAGGCCCCGGCCGCCCCGCCCCCGACGGTCGCGAGCCCCGCCCCCGCCGCGGCCCCCAGCCGCAACCCCACCGCCCCGCGCGCCGAGGGCAACAGCGCCGCCCCCTCCCTGCAGCCCGGCGCCCAGGTCGAGGGCTCGGTGATCTTCGGCCCCTGGATCTGCGCCGACGGGTACACCTGGGACCTGGGCCATCCCCTCCTCGCCCGGCCCTGCCACGCCCTGGCCACCGACCGGGTCCGCATGATCGGCCACATGCAGGGCATCCCCGGCGTCCAGGCCGACGTCACCCTGTCGGTCCTCGACGTCGACTCCGGCCGCCCGGCCGACGGCCCGCACCCGTGCAACGGCCTCATGTTCACCGACTTCGCCCCCGACCACGACTGCGGCCCGTTCGAGGCCCGCCTGCCCACGGGCCACCGCTACGTGATCGTCGAGAAATGGGCGTACACCGGCCGCGCCCTCCTGCCCGGCGGCGAGGTCCGCGGCGTGGAGTTCGACTGGTAGTTCCAGCTGTCGGGAATGGGGCCCGAAAAATGTCGTACCTGTGTGGTGAGGTGTGGGCATGACGGGGAATGAGCCGGCGGGGCTGGAGGAGCTGCTTGACGAGCACTGTGCGAGCATCAGCGCCCTGACCCGCCACCTGCGCGAAGTGATCTTGACCGCCCGCCCCGAGCTGACCGAACGCGTCTACCGCGGCTGGCCCGGCCTGGGCTTCCACCATCCGTCCCGCGGCTGCATAGCGGCGGTCTTCCCCGGCGCGGACTGCGTCTCGGTCGGCTTCGAACACGGCGCCGACCTGCCGGACCCGCACGGCCTGCTGGAGGGCACGGGCAAGCGGCTGCGCTACCTCCGCTTCAAACCCGACGACAGCGCCCCCACCCACGAGCACCTGATCGAATACCTGGACCTGGCCACCGCCTGACGGCCAGGACGCAGTCCCGGCATCCGCGGTCACTGGCCGGGTTTCTCGATGGCGTGCACGCCAGCCGATTGCCATCATGCGACCGTGACCAACGATCCGCTGCTCGAACGCGCCCGGCAGCTCTGGGCCGACCTGGCCGGGACGCCGGTCACCTTCACGGAGTCAGCCATCGAAGTGGTGGCCTCCCCGCAGTCGTTGCTGTGTCCGCCGGGCTGGGTAGGCATCGTCGCTCTGGGCCGCGCCGTGATCGCCACCGCGCCCGACGACGACACCGCCGAGATCGTGAAGCACGCCCTCGCCGACCTGCCCGCGACCGCTGTGATCGACCCGGCCCCGGTGCGTGACAGGTTGCCGGTGAAGGAGACGCTGGGACCAGCGACCTTGGCCTACTGCGATGCGGCCGGCTTCCACCCGGCCGAGTCCAGTGCCGTCGAGACGATCTCGGCGGTCCACACCGATATGACAGCTCTGCTCGCTCGGGTGCCGGCCGGGGACGCCGACGAATCCGGTCTGGCCGGCATCACATCCCCGGCATTCGTGGTCCGCACCGGAACGGACGTCATCGCGGCGGCAGGTTACCGAGCCTGGCCCAGGCGCACCGCCCACGTCAGCGTGCTGAGCACCCCAGCAGCCCGCGGACGAGGTCTTGGCCGCGTTGTCGCTACCGCCGCCGTCGCCCACGCACTCGACGCCGGCCTGCTCCCTCAGTGGCGAGCCCGGCCAGAACCGTCACGCCGGGTGGCCCGAGCGCTCGGCTTCCGCGAAGTGGGCGCCCAACTGAGTATCAACCTCATGCCCGCCGACAGCGCTCAGCGATCCTGACCAACCCGGTCACGCCGAACCTTGATGTCTGTGGGCGAAGGGTGGCCTTACCGCTGCGCGGGCCGTGCCGGGGGCTTCGCCTCGGGCGGCCGGACGTGGGCGGTTGTCAGGTGGTCTGGGACGGGGCGACCGGGAGGCCGTCCGAGCGCAGGGCCTGGCCGTCCTCTGTGACGACCGCGGACTCGTGGCCGGGGAGGGTGGCCAGCCAGTCGATGCCCTTGAGGCCCATGGCGAGCGCGGCGGTCGCGTAGGCG
The DNA here is from genome assembly GCF_050942935.1 of Dactylosporangium sp. CA-233914. Lineage (NCBI taxonomy): Bacteria > Bacillati > Actinomycetota > Actinomycetes > Micromonosporales > Micromonosporaceae > Dactylosporangium > Dactylosporangium sp. CA-233914. The sequence continues at coordinate 1,555,571 of NZ_CP192030.1, forward strand.
TCGGCGGTGCCCAGGTCCGGGCCGACCACCGTCACCGAGCGCAGTTCCTCCGCCGGGGCGCCGGTGCGGGGGTTGAGGACGTGCAGGCCGCGCTCGTACGTGCCCGATGTCGCCACCGCGGTGCCGGAGACCTCCAGGACCCAGGCCACCGACAGCGGCTCCCACGGGTGGCGGACGCCGACCCGCCAGCGGTCGCGGCCGCGTGGGGCGCCGCGGACGAAGACGTCGCCGCCGGCGTTGAGGCAGTGGTTGGCCGAGCCCGCCTCCCGCAGGCGGTCGCAGGCGCGCTGGACGGCCCAGCCCTTCACGTATCCCGACGGGTCCAGGCTTCCGGCCACGTTCACGTCGAAGTAGCCGTCGGTCTCCTCCCACAGCTCCGCACAGCGGTCCAGGACCTCGCCCACGACCGGGGAGCAGTCCTCGCGCCGCAGCTCGCCGCGGGCGAGGCGGCTGATCTCGCTCTGCGGCTTGTACGTGCTGAAGATGCCGTCCACCAGCCGCAGCCAGTCGAACACGCCGTCGGCCAGCCGCTCCAGCTCGCGCACCGGCAGGTCGTCGTCGAGGTCGAGGCTGATCGCCATGCCCATGACGTGCTCGACCCGGATCAGGCTGTGCGTCATCGCCTGCCGCCGGGGCGAGCGGTTCCCTTTCCCACACGAGCTGTCATACCCACCAGGGCGTCCGGCTCGCCTGCGCTCGTCCCGTTCGCGGACATGGCGGGTCAGGCCTGGTGGGCACGGTCGATGGCGGACTGCAGCGAGAGCTTGTAACCACTGCTGGTGTACGTGGCGCCGGAGACCGTGTCGATGTCGGCGCTCTGGGCGGTCAGCGCCTCGGCGCGCAGCTTCGGCAGCGCGGAGTTGTTGATCTGGACCGATCGGGAGTGGTCGCTGGGGGAGTCGAGGACCTTGACGTCGGTGATCTTGCCGCCCGACACGACGATGGACAGCTCGACATTGCCGTACTCGACATAGATCGGGTTTCCGTTGAAGGTCCCGTCCTTCATCGTCGTGCGGGGCGGCTTCGGCGCGGCGGTGGTCGGCTTGGCGGCCGGCTGGGTGGCGGTCGTCGTCCGGGTCTGCCCCGGGTCGGCCTGGGCCGCGCCCGGGGGCAGTGCGCCGGCCGGGGCGGGTGAGGCGCCGGGCGCGGGGCTGCCGGCCGACTTGGGCTGCATGGCCTGGTCGGTTGCGGGGCTGCTGAACCCCGCCTTGGCGCCGACGAGCAGCATCGTGCCCGCGGCGGTGCCCATCAGGGCCATCACGGCGCGTCGCATGGGGCTCCAACTCCTCCGGCGGCTGGCACCGCCTCGAACATGGCTGCGGGACGCACCCCGGGCGAAGCACCGGCGCCGGTGGCGGGCCCCGGGGCGTTCACGGCGTGCGACATCATGGGACGACCGCTCAGAACTCGAACGGGTCCAGGTGGACCTGGCTGCGCGGGACGCGCAGGCGGCGCAGGACGTGCAGGGACTGCTCCACCAGCCCGTCGGGGCCGCAGAGATACACGTCGCGCTCCACGATGTCCGGCACCAGCTCGCGCATGCCGCCAGGCGTGAACAGCCGGCGCGGGCCCGGGGCGCGGCGGTCGCCGACCACGAACCACAGCCGGGCGTGGCGCAGCTCCGCCAGGTGCTCGATCTCGTGGCGCAGGTGCAGGTCGTGGACCGCGCTGGCGCGGTAGATCACGATCGCGCCCGGCGGCAGCTCCTCCAGCAGGGCGCGGATCGGGGCGATGCCGCTGCCGGCCGCGATCAGCAGGGCGCGCTGCTTGACGCGGCGGCTGGCGGTGAAGTCGCCCCACGGGCCCTCGACGAAGATCCGGGTGCCCGGGGCCATCGCGGCCAGGCGCTGGGTGTGATCGCCGACGGTCTTGACAGTCAGGCGCAGCCAGCGGCCGTTGGGCGCGGCCGAGAGCGAGAACGGGTGCGCCTGCCACCACAGGCCGCGACCGAGGAACCGCCAGCGGAAGAACTGGCCGGCCTGGGCGTCGAGGCCGTGCAGCCGGGCGCCGGTGATGTAGATCGACACCATGTCCGGGCCCTCGGTCACCACGTCGGCGACGCGCAGCCGGTGGCGCAGGTTGAGCGAGAGGGGCCCGACGACGCGACCCAGCACCACGGCGGCGATCGTCGCCACGTAGAACCCGATCCACGCGTATCGCCCGAGCCCTGGCCGGAACAGCTCCTGGCCGTTGGAGAACTGGTGGGCGAAGCCGAGCAGCAGCGCCAGGTAGGCGCTCAGATGCAGGAAATACCACAGCTCATAGGGCAGGGCCCGGCGCAGCGCCCGGATGCTCAGCAGCCCGATCAAGACCAGCATGCCGGCGGCGATGAACGCCGTGACCATGTCGGAATACTCGGTCAGGAGCGTGCCCAGCTCCTCGGTGAACCCCACGTTGTCGGCGTAGGAGTAGCCGACGGTGATCAGCGCCGCGTGGGCGAGGATCGTGACCAGCACCGAGCCGCCGAGCTCGCGGTGCCACAGCCCCAGGTGCCGGGCGCCGATCCAGCGCTCCAGGCTGCCCAGGCGGCTCATCAGGATGACCTGGACCAGAAGCAGATAGCCGGCGATCAGGCCGGTCACCCGGCCCGCGGCCTGCAGGACGTCGGCGCTCGTGTCGACCGAGCCGGTCTTGGTGCCGAGCCACCAGGGCAGGACGGCCAGGGCGAGGCCGCCCCAGAAGAGGGTGCGAAGGAGCAACCGTCCGGCGTTGTTGTGTTCGACCGGGCGGGCCGCCGGGGCGGCGAGCTGTCCGGCCGTGCGCTGTCTGGGGACGGTCATGGTTGTCTCGGCATACGGTGCATGTGGTTCCACTGCCATCGGTGATACCAGCGGCCCGGGGCCGGGCCCAGGGCCTTAATCGGGACTTCAGGTTGCGCTCAAGCTGCCTGCGGGGCACATGTTCGCACAGGGGTACGACACTTTCGCAGCGCGGATTTCAGGTGACGATGTAGCGACGTGCCATCGGATTCGCGCCCGATTGCACTGGGCTATATGGCCGTACGCTGATGGCGTTCCAGATGTCGGTCCGCGACGGCCGCAGCGCAGCACCAGCCACCGCTCTGGGGTCGGCGTGCTCGGCGAAAAGGATGAACCCGGCACAGCCACTGTGCCGGCGGCATAGCTTGAGCATCAACCAGGAGCTATGGCAGGTCTTAGACTGCACCGATGCGGCGGCTGCAGCGAATTGCCCTGATCTCGGTGGCGGTGCTCGCGGCGGTGGCCGCAACCGCCCTCGGCATGGCGTACTCGCTGGGCCTGTTCGCCGAGGCCGGACGCTTCAGCGCCGTGCCCGGCTGTGACGCCCTCGACCCCGCGGCCTTCGCGCCCGTGGTCACCGCCGCGAAGATCGAGGCCGACGGGGACAACTGCACCGTCACGGACGGCCAGGTTCAGGTCAACGTCGGCTACACGCTGGTGACCAAGCGTGGCAACGTCGGCGGCCCGCAGCTGGCGTCGCGCTACCTGACGGCGGTGGGCGGCGGCGACACCGAGACGCTCGGTGGCGTCGGGGACCAGGCGATCCGGCAGCGGACCCAGGCGATCGGCGCGCCGCAGGTCATCAGCATGCGCGTGAGCAACCTGATCGTCGTGCTGTCGGTGGTCAATCTCGGCGGGGGCGACCTGCCCGCCGGGGCTGAGGACGGGCTCGTGAAGGTCGCGACGGCCCTCGGCACCCGCCTGGGGGCGTGAATTTCGCCGATCGTCTTTCGCTCGGCCTGCAACAACTTACAAATCGGGCAAGATCGGGCGAATTCCGTGGGTCGCTACATCCGTAAATATCCCGAAATATGCCGACGCCTGGCTGCGGTGAGAGCGCGACCGGGCGTGGACGAGCAGTTCAGCGGTGGTGACGGCGCGAAGCGCGGTGACGGAACCGGTCAGGGGAGCTGGCGCAGGAAGCGGCCGGCGGCGTCGGTGCGGTCCTGGTATCCCAGCGCCCGGTAGAACGCGTGCGCCCCCTCGCGGGTCCGCAGGCTGGTCGCCTCCACACTGGAGCAGCCGCGCATCAGCCCGAACGTCTCCGCCGCCGCGACCAGGCTGGTCCCGATCCCCCGGCCGCGGGCCGCCTCGGCGACGGCGAGCGCCACGATCCGCAGCCAGGCACCGTCGGTCTCGAACGAGGGGATGACGTGCGCGGCGATGACGCCCAGCAGCTTGCCGCGCTCGTCCCAGACGAAAGCGGCCCCGTCCGGGTGCTCGCACCAGCGCTGCAGGCGCTCCGCGATGTTGCTCTCGGCTTGGGGATGACCGTCGCGCTCCAGCAGCCGGGCCACCTGCTCGGTGTCGTCCGGAGCGAGCCGGCGCACCCCGCGGGCGACCTGCTGGCGGTAGCTGTGCAGTACATCAGCGGTCATGAGTGAAGCGTAGAACCGGACGGCGGGGGTGTGCCTGCCGGAAAGTAGTCATTCACGTTCATGACGCTGTTGCGCACACTTGACGGTGCGCCTGCACGGCCTAATATTGTCGGCCGCACATGCACGTGCGCCGGGCCTCAAGAGCAAGACCCGGCAGCAGTACCGTCAGATCGCGCACGAATCGTCGGTGCACGTCCCCGAGGCGGCGTCCCCCGGGGCCTGCAGCACCGTCAGCGAGGACTGCCGCAGCGCCTGCTCGAAGACCTCCCGCGGCTGGGCGCCCGAGACGCCGATACGCTGGTTGAATACGAAGAACGGCACGCCGCTGATGCCGTACGCCCGGGCCTGCGCGATGTCCGCCTCGACGTCCTCGGCGAACGAGCCGTCCGCGAGCGCCTGCTTCGCCGCCACCTCGTCGAGCCCCGCCGCACCGGCCAGGCCCGCCAGGGTCGCGTGGTCGCCGATGTCGGCGCCGTCGGTGAAGTACGCGTGCATGAGCTTTTCCTTGACCTCGCCCTGGCGGCCGTGCACCTTGGCGAAGTGCAGCAGGCGGTGGGCGTCGAGGGTGTTCGCGGTGCGGGCGCGCTCGAAGTGGTACGTCAGGCCCTCCTGCGCCGCGATCCCGGTCACGTGCGCGAACATACCCTGGACCTGGGCGGCCGAGAGGCCCTTGCGTGCGGCGAGCGACTCGCCGATCGTGCGAGGGTCGCCGCTCGGGGTCGACGGGTCGAGCTGGAAGCTGCGCCACTCGATGCTGACCTCGCCCTGGAAGCTGGCCAGTGCCGCCTCCAGCCGCCGCTTGCCGATGTAGCACCACGGGCAGACGATGTCGGACCAGACTTCGATCTGAATCATGAGCGCGCACTCCTTGCCTCTGGTTGACGCTTCAACAATACCGCCACCAGCCGCCCATGTACCCACCCCGTGACAAGGAACTCCCACCCGCACCGCGCCCGTGTCCGTGTCCGCGCCCGTGTCCGTGTCCGTGCCGCGCCCGTGTCCGTGTCCGTGTCCGTGTCCGCACCGCGCCCGTGCCTGCGCCCGTGCCGTGCCTGCGCCCGTGCCAACCCGTGCCCGTCGGTGCCCGTGCCAACCCGTGCCCGTGCCAACCCGTGCCCGTCCGTGCCCGTGCCCGCGCCAGTGCCGTGCCCGCACCCGTGCCCGTCCCAAGCCCCTGCCCGCGCCGTGCCCGTGCGAAGCCCAAGCCCGCGCCTGGGTCAAGCCAGCGCCCGCCAAGCCTGTGCCTGCCAAGCTCCGGCCCGTGGCCACCCACTCCGTGCCCTGTGCCAAGCCTGCGCCCGCTCCGTGCCCGTGTGTGGCAGCGATGATGAAAAATCATGATAAGTCCGAAAAATCCGGCTGCGGAGCGGCCGGATTTTTCGTGGCAGGAGCTTCTCGGGAAGCGGGAAGGTCGAGCGCGGGAACGCGGGCAGGACCGGGCGTGGCCGAGTCGGGTCAGACCAGCGCCGGGGCGTCCGTGGGAGCCTCTGGGGTCGGGGCCGAGACGCGGGGCCACATCGACACCGCCACGGCTCCGAGGGCCACCAGGATCGCCGCCAGGACACGGTAGCCCGTCGCGACGCCCGTGGAGAACGATGTGTGCGAGTTCAGGACCGAGCCGATCACCGCCACGCCGAGTGCCGCCCCCACCTCGCGTGCCGCCGAGTTCAGGCCGGAGCCCAGGCCCGCCTGCGACGGCGGCAGGCCGTGCAGCACCCCGGACGTGAGCGCGGGCGCGCACAGCCCCATCCCGGCCGCCGTGACCAGCAGGCAGAGGGCGTACCAGACGTAGGGCGTGCCGGCGTGGACGAAGGACAGCAGCACCAGGCCGAGCGCGATCAGCCCCATCCCGGCCCCGATCACGCGGCGGCCCGGGCCGAGCCGGGACGCGACCGCCGACAGGACCATCATGCCCGCGGCCAGCGGCAGGATCGCGAAGCCGGTGCGCAGCGGGGAGTACCCCTTCACCTCCTGCAGGAACTGCGCGTTGACGAAGAACAGCCCGAACAGCGCCAGGAACGAGGCACCCACGCCCAGGGTGCCGGCCCGCACCGACGGGATCGTGAACACGCGCGGGTCGAGCAGCGGGCGGCGGCCCCGCAGGCCCCGCAGGACGAAGGCGAGCAGCAGTGGTCCGCTCAGGGCGAAGGCGAGCAGGACATCGGCGGACGTCCAGCCCTGGGAGGGGCCCTCGATGATGCCGTACAGCAGGGTGAACAGGCCGGCCACGAGCAGTACGGTGTCGGTGGCGGAGGTTCGCGCGGGGAAGCGCGGCACCTGCGGTACCAATGCGGCGGTCAACAGCGCCACGAGCGCCGCGGCGGGGGCGAAGACGGCGAAGAACCACGGCCACGACGCCGAGCGCAGCACGGTGCCGGCGACGAGGTTGCCGGCGATCCCGCCGACGCCCAGCGCGGCCGTCCACACGGTGATCGCCTTGGTGCGGTTGTCTTTGTGGACGGCCAGCAGCACGCCGAGGGTGGCCGGCTGAGCCAGGGCCGCCGCGGCGCCGCCCAGCGCGCGGCCGATCTGCAGGGTGAGCACGTTCGGGGCGAGCGCGCTGATGACGCACGAGGCGGCGAACAGCGCCAGTCCGGCCAGCACCGCGCGCTTGCGCCCGATCCGGTCCCCGAGGGCCCCGAGCGGGATGAGCAGCGCGGCGAAGACCAGGACGTAGGTGTCGACGACCCAGACCAGGTCGGTGTGGGTCGGGTGCAGGGCACTCCCGGCGAGGGAGGGGATCGCGAGGTTAATCCCGGCGACCATCGCCTGGAGCAGGACCACGGTCGCGGCCATCAGCAACAGCGTCACCAATCGATCGTGCGGCCGGCATGACCTAACTTCAAATGCATAGTTCGTACGGCAATAATGCACCCCATGCATGCCGCGAACCTCGACCTCAACCTCCTCACCGCGCTCGACGCGCTGCTCGAGGAGAACAGCGTCACCGCCGCGGCGGCGCGCCTGCACCTGTCGGAGCCCGCGATGAGCCGCACCCTGGCCCGCATCCGTACCGCGCTGCGCGACCCGGTGCTGGTCCGCTCGGGCCGGCGCATGGTGCCGACGCCGCGCGCGGTCGCGATCCGGGACGAGGTACGCGACCTGCTCCAGCGGGCCCAGGCCGTCTTCGCGCCGCCGGGCGAGCCCGACCTCGCCACCCTGCAGCGCACGTTCACGCTGCTGGCCAGCGACATCGCGGTATCGGTCGCCGCCCCGCTCGTCGGCCGGATCGGCGCCGAGGCCCCGGGCGTGCGGCTGCGCTTCCTCGGCGAGACCCCGCAGACCGAAACCGCCGCCCTGCGCTCGGGCGACGTCGACCTCGACATCGGCGTGGTCGCGGACCCGCCGCCGGAGGTGCGCGTGGAGGTACTCGGCCACGAGCGCCTGGTCCCGGTGGTGCGGGCCGGGCATCCGCTGACCCGCGGCCGGCTGACGCTGCGCCGGTTCGCTGACGCGGTCCACGTGAGCGCGTCGCGGCGGGGCAAGCTCAGCGGGCCGATCGACGCGCAGCTGGAGGCGTGCGGGCTGCACCGCCGGGTGGCGCTGGCCACGCCGACGTACGCGGCCGCGATGCTCATCGTGGCCCAGACCGACCTGGTGGGGCTGGGCGCGGAGCGGATCGGGCGGGCCACCGTCGAGGCCCTCGGGCTAGTGCCGTTGCACGTGCCGGGCCTGGACCTGCCCCCGATCGAGCTGGCCCAGGCCTGGCACGCGAGGTTCGACGCCGACGGCGCCCACCAATGGCTGCGCGCCCAGGTGAGAGGCTTCGTCGGGGCCTTCCTCACCGGTCCGAGTTGATCCCGCCGGTCCCCAAGGATCACCTGGATGTCTACTCACGCATCTGGCTTCGGATCTCGTTCGGCGTGCGCCCGTACCTCCGCCGGAACGCGCGATGGAAGCTCGCCACGTTGACGAAGCCGGCCTCCGTCGCGATGTCGATCACCCGCAGGTGGGACAGGGCCGGGTCGCGCAAATCCCGGGCCGCCCTCTCCAGCCGCAGCCGGCGCATGGTCGCCGCGTAGGACTCCGGGCGGCCGGCGAACAGGCCGTGCAGCAGCCGCACCGAGATGCCGAGCCGGCGCGCGGTCGCGGCGGGGGAGAGATCGTCATCGGTCAGGTGCTCCTCGACGTCCGCGACCGCGGCCGCGTGCGTTCTCGGCGCCTTCACCGGCGGCTCGCGGATCCCTGGGTCGAGGGCCACGGCCAGCATCCCGGCCGCGTGCACCGCGAGGCGCTCGGGGCGGCGGACCGCCGGGACCGACTCCAGCGCCAGCCGTACCGCCGCGCCCACCCCGGCGTGCGTCGGCAGCGCGCTCGCCGTCGGCACCGGCCCCGGCAGCAGCCCGGCGGGGACGAAGAGCGACAGCTGCTCGAAGTCCGTCCCGAACTCGAAGCGGAACGGCCGGTCGGTGCCGACCAGCCCCAGCTCGCCGGGGCGCAGCAGGGTGACCCGATCGCCCTGGGCCATCAGGCTCGTGCCGCGCACCTGCAGGTTGGCGTAGTAGCCGTGCACCGGCGAGCGGGCGATGTCGTCCTCGGTGCGGCGGACGACCTGGCGCTGCGAGGCGATCCGGGCCAGGGCCAGCGGCCCCAGCGGCCACTGCGTCACCCGCCCGGCGAACTCGCCCCGCAGGTCCGACTCCGGCGTCAGCGCCAGGAAGGCCGCGCAGATCAGCTCGCGCCAGTACGCGAACTGCTCACCCGGCGCCCGATCCCCCGTCGACCACTGCATCTGCCCCTCCCCCGGGCGTCTGTCGGCTTCTTGTCGCTGCACCCAATGCAACGCCCGGCTGCACCGGCTGCGACATGGTTTCGACGGGGTTCTGACACGGTGGGTGCATGAGGACCCGCTTCACCGACGCGTTCGGCCTGACCACGCCGATCGCCCAGGCCGGGATGGCCTTCGTCGGCATGACACCCGACCTCGCCGTCGCCGTCAGCAACGCCGGCGCGCTCGGCTCGCTCGGCGTCGGGCTGATGCCCGCGCCCGCGCTCACCGGGACGATCGCGGCGATCCGGGCCGGCACCGACCGGCCGTTCAACGTCAACTTCATCACCATCTTCACCACGTCCGAGCAGATCGACGCGGCCTGCGAGGCCGGGGTCGCGGTCGTCTCCTTCCACTGGGGCCACCCGCCGCAGGCCTGGATCGACCAGCTGCACGCCGCCGGGGTCAAGGTCTTCGAGCAGGTCGGCTCGGTCGAGGCGGCCGAGCGCGCGGCCGGCGGCGGCGTCGACGTGGTCGTCGCCCAGGGCAGCGAGGCCGGCGGGCACAACGCCTCGACGCTGCCGCTGTTCGCGCTGCTGCCGCTCGTCGCCGACGCGGTCGGCGCGCACGCCCTCGTGCTCGCCGCGGGCGGGATCGCCGACGGGCGGGGCCTGGCCGCCGCGCTCATGCTCGGCGCGGACGGCGCGTGGGTCGGCACGCGGCTCGTGGCCACCGCGGAGTCGGCGGCGCACGAGGGGTACAAGAGCAGGCTTGTCGAGGCCTCCGCCGGGGACACCGTGAGCACCGCCCTCTTCGGCCCCGACATGCCGCAGTTCAACCCGATGCGCGTGCTGCGCAACCGCGTGGTCCGCGAGTGGGCCGGCCGCACCGCCGACATCCCGGACGCCGCCCTGCCGGTGATCGGCGAGACGGTGCTGGGCGGGCAGCGCGTGCCGATGCACCGCTTCTCCAACCTGGTCCCGATGCGCGAGGCCACGACCGGCGACCTGGAGGAGATGGCGCTGCTGGCCGGGCAGGGCGTCGGGCTGGTCCGGTCGGTGCGCCCGGCCGCCGAGGTGATCGCGGCGATGACCGCCGAGGCGGAGCAGGCCCTGGGGCGGCACACCTGAGCCGTGCGAGGATTCCCGCCGCCGGTGGCGTCCTCGAACGTCGCGTGCCGGCCCGCCCGGCCTCGCCGCGGGCCCGCGTCAGACGCGGAACTGCCCGACCAGCTCGCGCAGGTCACGGCTCATCTCCGAGAGCTCCTCGGCGGCCGTGCGGGTCTCCTCGACGCCGCCCGTGGTGACGCGGGCGGCATCCGAGATCGTGGAGATGTTCGCCGCGATGCCGGCCGAGCCGGCCGCGGCCCGCGAGATGTTGCGGCTCATCTCGTTGGTCGTCGCGGTCTGCTCCTCCACGGCCGCCGCGATCGTGTGCTGGTAGTCGCCGAGCCGCCCGGTGATCTCGACGATCTGGTTGATCGCCTCCGTCGCGGCCGTGGTGTCCGACTGGATGCTCGCCACCTTGGCCGCGATGTCCCCGGTGGCCCGCCCGGTCTCCTGGGCCAGCTCCTTGACCTCGTTGGCCACGACCGCGAACCCCTTGCCGGACTCGCCCGCGCGTGCCGCCTCGATGGTCGCGTTGAGCGCGAGCAGGTTCGTCTGCCCGGCGATGTCGGTGATCACCTTGACCACGTCGCCGATCTGCCGCGACGAGCCCGACAGCCGCCCGATGAGATCGAACGCGGACTGCGTGAGCTCCGCCGTCTGCCCGCCGACCCGCGCCGCCTCGGCCGCCGTGCCCGCGATCTGCTGGATCGAGGCGCTCATCTGCTCCGCCCCGGTCGCGACCGTCCGCACGTTGTCGGAGACCTCGTCGGCCGAGTTGACGATGATCCCCGACTGCGCCGCCGTCTCCTGCGCGCTGGCCATGATCCGCGTCGAGGTGTCGGTGAGCCGCTGGCTCGCCACCGCCACGGTCTGCGCCGACCCGCCGATCGTCCGCACGGTCGCCGCCACCTTGTCCACGAACGTGTTGAACTCGCGGCTCACCGTGGTGAACTCGTCGTGCCCGCTCACCGCGAGCCGCTTGGTCAGGTCGCCGTCGCCCTCCGCGATGTCCGCCAGGCGGTCCCGGATCGCCCGCAGCGGCCGGATGACGGACAGCGACAGCGCGACGGCGAGCACGATCGACAGCGCGAGCGCGATGATCCCCACGATGTTCGCGGTCCGGCTGGTCCGGTTCGCGGTGGAGTGCGCCTGCTGCTGCGCCGCGGCCGCCCGCTGCCGCGCCGTGCTGAGCAGCTTGTCGACGCCGTCGGCGATCCGGCCGTACACCTCCAGCCCCTCGCCCACCACGAGCTCGTTGGCGGCCTGCGTCTGCGCGGCCGTCCCGGCGCGGTAGGCGGCGATGACCCGGTCGTCGAGCGCGACGAAGTCGGCGTAGGCGGTCCGGATCGACTGCACGACGCTCTGCTCATCCGCGGTGAGCGGCAGCTTCGCCATGGTGTCGAGCTCGGCGCTGAAGTCGCGCATGGACTGCAGGTACGCGGCCCGCGTCTCGGCGGTGTCGTCGGTGGACCCGGGCTCCCCGCGAACCACATCGAACGCGTACCCGACCTGCCAGCCGGATATGTCGGTGATGCGAAACTTGAGCTGCTCGGCCGCGTCGAGCTGGGCCTGCGAGGCCGACAAATGTTCGGCGGTGTCCCGCGTTCCGCCCGCCGACGAGATCGCCGCCAACCAGATGGCGACCACGCACAGCGAAACGACGAGAAACCCGACCACCAGTCGCGTGACGACGCGCGTCCGCCGGAGCGCCTCCATGCCCGACCTATCGGCGCGACCCGGCCACGATGGAAGCAAAAACCAGGACCCAAAAACAGATTCGAGCTACCGCGATGTCCGCCGCGGTCAGGACCGCCGCTCCCGCGGCCTCACCGTCCGCGATCAGACACGGGACGACGTGGGCTTACGCATGCAGACTTGACCGCGCCCGTCGCCTCCCGCTGGCCTTCTACCGTTCGGCGGCCAGGGTGCCGGACATGTCGCTGAGGCGGCCCAGGTGATCGAACTCGATCCGGATCGACGAGCCGGTCGGATGCGTGGCGGTGATCGCCGCCGCGGCCGCCTCGACCCGCCAGCCCTGCTGCTGCAGGAACGCCGCGGCGGCGGTGCGGTGGTCGACCTCGAAGGCCATGATGACCTGGTTGAGCACGCTCAGGGCGCGCTCCGGCCGGACCGGGTCCGTGACCTGCGCCGGGATGCCCTCCAGATGGAAGAAGACCGCACCGCCGTCGTACGGCCCGCGGTAGTACGGCCGGCCGGTCAGCCCCGAGGCGATCAGGGCCAGACGGTGCCCGTCGGCGCGCTCCAATGGCAAGCCGGGTGTGGCGAGCTCCGCAACGCCCTCGCGCCGGCCATAGTCGCGCAGCCACGTGCACAGGTGCAGCAGGCCCGGCGGAAGGTTGCTCGCCTCGTTGGCCCACGCCCACAACCACGTGCCGTCGCGGTGGCTCTCGGTGCCCAGAAGCTGAACGCCGTACCGCAGATCACCCCCGAACGCCACCGTCCCGCTGCCGAGATCCAGCTGCCAGTCACGCTCCTCGACAAGCTCGGCCAACGCCAGCTGCCGCCCCATAGCCGTGGCAACATGCTGCGCAAACAATTGATCAAAGGAAGCCATCGCCGCAGTCTGCCAGCACTCGCCGAAACCCGCAGGGCAGGCTTCTCCCAGGCACCGGTGACCCGTTGCCGCGCCGCGTCACCTGCTCACCCCCGCGCCCCCGATCACAGCCCGACCGACGAAGGGGCGAAGTACGCCAAGCGCCGCGTCCACCTGCTCCCGCGCCAACGTGTGGGCGGCTTCACGCCGGCAAGACCGTCACCAACACCAAACTCGCGACAACCTCCGACGACAGCGACCCACCCGCCCGTCCGCAACCTCAAGGCAAGCCGGCCCGCAAGACGCACACAGTGCCCCGGGCGGGCGCGATACCGCGATGAGAAGCCCCTACGACAGCGGCCGGCCCGCCGAGACCGGCGACCTCGACCAGGTCACCTCCCTCGCCAACGTCACACGCATCGTCGACGAAATGCGCAACGACCTCGAAGCGCACCCAGGCGACTGGGAGACCGTGACACTGGAAACCTTCCTCGAAGCCCTGTCACGATCCCTCACCGCTCACCCGCAGCCCCACCACAACTTCGGCGAGCCCTTCCCCGACCCACCCACCTGGAAGCTCTTCGCCGAAGCCACCGTCTACGAGTAGCCGGGATCGACTCTCACCGACCCGGCCAAGCGGCAGGAGGCTGCCGGGCGAATCGATGACGCGCTCGGCGGGCCGGACAACCCCGACCCCGCCTGTCGCGGCGGCCTCGACAGCGTCGAACGGTGCGAATGCTTGAAGGAATGTGGTGCGCCCGGTAGGACTCGAACCTACGACCTTGGGATTAGAAGTCCCCTGCTCTATCCACTGAGCTACGAGCGCATGTCGTCGCACAGGCTACCGCCATCCCGGGCCCGATTGGCTGCGGGGAGCCGGATTGCCGAGCCTAAGGACAGCACGCCACGGCGTTGTGGGGCAACCGGGTTGGCGGCGGGCCGCCCGCGATGACGGGGAATGTTCCCTGCACGCGGCCCGCCGCCGGTCCTCAGACGCCCGCCGGCACGCGGCTGCGCGGCCGTCTTCGCCCGCCCGGCGCGGTGTCGCTCGCCTCCTCGGCCGCCTCGGCCTCTTCCACGTCGACGTCCTCGTCCTCGTCGTCCGCCTCCTCGGGCTCGGGCTCCTCGCCGGTCGCGGGGGTCGAGGCCAGCGCCTCCAGCTCCGCGGTCAGGTTGGCCTCGAACGCCTTGGCCTGGTCCGGGTCGAGCGAGGCCAGCACGTCCTCGGCGAACGGGTCGTCCTCCTCGACGACGGTCACGTATCCGCCCAGATCCTCGTCGTACGCCCGGCGGCGCGGCAGCCCGTTGACCTCGTCGGCCGGGGTGGTCGGCGCCTCGCCCACGCGCGCCTCGGCGAGCTCGTCGTCGATGGCGCTCGTCGCGGTGTGCGGCTTGATCCGCGCGAACTTCGCCCGCCCGCGCGTCAGGTCGTGCCCGACCGTCTGCGCGTCGAGCTCGTAGCTGACCCGCCGCACGTGGTCCTCGGACTCCCAGTCGCGGCTGTACAGCCGCCCGGTCACGATCACCGGATCGCCGACCTGCACGCTGCGGGCCACGTTCTCGGCGAGCTGGCGCCAGCAGTTCACCCGCACCCGCAGGCTGTCGCCGTTCACCCACCGCTCGGTGGCCCGGTCGAACCGCCGCGACGTCGACGCCACCTTGAACGTCGTGACCAGCGTCTGACTGTCCACCAGCCGCCGGCTGTCCGGCGCGTTGAGCGCGTTGCCGACGATGGTGACCATGGTCTCGAACACGGTCCGTTCTCCCTCCAAGTCTCGGATGTGTCGAGGGAGAGCCTGCCCGAACCACGCCGAGCGCCGCCGGGCGCGAACCCCGGATCTGTGGATAACCGACCGCTTGTGGACGGGGTCGCGCGGCGCCCGGTGATCTGCTATGCGTCCGCGCGAAACCGCAGGCCAGAAATGTGGAGACCGGCATCCACGGGGGAAGATGCCGGTCTCACGTCACATGATAATTCTTCGAACTGCGCCTGCGCCAGCCACGAGAACGACGAATCGCGGACATCTCAGCCCGCGTTGCGTTCGGCTAGGGCGTGGAAGAGCCCAGCGGCCAAGCGGACGACGCCGTACGAGGCCATGTCCAGGTCGTGGGCCGGATCCGGCCGGTGCGGCAGTGCTGGCGCGGCGAACGTGAAGACGAATGAGCCCGCCATGCCCTCCTCGTCGAGGATGTTCAGCAGGTCGATGGAGGGCCACGTCGCGTACGAAGGGCCCCGCCAAGCGGCGGGATGGCCCAGGCCATCCCGCCGCGCTGCTCGACGCCCCGAGACGCTCAAGGTCCAGCCCCAGCACGATCTCCGCCGTCATGAGCCGGCGTTCCGGGTCGGTGCCAGCACAGCGCAGCTCGTCGCGGATGACCACGAGATCGCGGCGCGACAGGAACGGGCCGGTGCGCGTGCCCACGTCGTAGTTGATTCCGCAGATCGGCAGCAGTTGACAAGTGAAAGGTTCGCGCCGGTCGATCGACAAATGCCGACAACACGGGCAGGTGCTTGCCCGGCGGCGCGCGCCCGGCTCAGCTGACGGATCGAAGCGTTTCACACCCCGAGCGAGAGGTCCGCCGCCATGCCCCAGGGTTCAGTGCGCCGCGCCGCCGGCGCGCTCGCGCTGCTCGTCGCGGCCGGCGCGTTGGGCAGCATGCCGCTGTCCAGCGCGTACGCCGATCCCGCACCCGTCAACGTCACCGTCAACGCGCGCGCCGGCCTGGCCACCGTCGCCGACACCGCGCTCGGCGTCAACGACGCCATCTGGGACTCCGAGCTCGGCACCACGGCCGTGTCCGACCTGCTCGGCGCCGCCGGCGTCGGGATGCTGCGCTACCCCGGTGGCTCGTACGCCGACATCTACCACTGGCAGACGCACACCGCGCCCGGCGGATACGTCGCGCCGGGCACCGACTTCGACACGTTCATGGCCTCGGCGCAGCGAATCGGCGCGCAGCCGATGATCATCGCGAACTACGGCACCGGCACGGCGCAGGAGGCGGCCGACTGGGTGCGGTACGCCAACGTCACCAAAAGCTACAAGGCCAAGTACTGGACGATCGGCAACGAGAACTACGGCAACGGCCACTACGGCGCCGCGTGGGAGGCCGACGACCACGCCGACAAGAGCCCGAAGGCCTACGCCGAGGGCGTCGTCGCGTTCGCCCAGGCGATGAAGGCGGTCGACCCGACCATCAAGGTCGGCGCCGTGCTCACCACCCCGGCGAACTGGCCCGACGGGCTCGTCGGCGGCGGCGACGCGGGCACCTGGAACCAGGTCGTGCTCTCGATCGCCGGTCCGTCCATCGACTTCGTCGACCTGCACTGGTACCCGGGCGGCAGCAGCGAGGCGGACTCGCTGACCAAGGCGGCCCAGATCGACGACATCATGTTCGCGACGCGCGAGCAGATCGCGAAGTACGCGGGCGCGAACTCCGGCCGCATCGGCGTCAGCCTCACCGAGACCAACGTCGGCGTCGGCCAGAACACGCAGCCCGGCGCGCTGTTCCTCGCCCAGACCTACAGCGGCATGCTGGAGAACGGCGTCTTCACCGTCGACTGGTGGGACGTGCACAACGGCATCGGCACCGTCTCCACCGTCGGCGGCCAGACCGACTACGGCGACTTCGGCATGCTCTCCAGCGGCAACTGCAACGCCGACAACACCGTGTGCCAGCCCGCCAAGAACACCCCCTTCGCCCCGTACCACGCCCTCAAGCTCATGCACTCCTTCGCCAAGCCCGGCGACCAGCTGATCCGCGCGGGCACCGACAACGCGCTCGTCGCCGCCCACGCGGCCCGCCGGTCCAACGGCGACCTGTCCGTGCTCCTGCTCAACCTCGACCCGGCCAACGCCCACGCCGTGAAGATCGCCTACGACGGCTACTCCCCGGCGACGGCCGCCCCGACGGTCGAGACGTTCCTCAACGGCGCCGCCGGCATCACGAGCGCCCAGACGGGCACCGCGGCCGCGCAGACGCTCGCCCCCTACTCGCTGACGGTCCTGACCCTGCACCCGGCGACCCCGAGTGTAGGCGCCCCGTCCGCCCCCGTCCGCCCGTCCACCTCGGCCATCACCGACCGTAGTGTCACCCTCACCTGGCCGTCATCCCAGCCGGGCGTGAAGTACGAGATCTACAAGCAGTACGGCGCCCGCAGCGAGCAGCTCGGCGAGACCACGAGCACCACGTTCACGGCCACGAACCTGACGCCGGGCACCCGGTACACCGTGAACGTCCTCGCCCGCGACGGAGCGGGCCGCGTAAGCTGGTCGTCGCCGCCGCTGACGTTCGTGACCGGCACCCCGGCCACCAGCACGTGCAGCGTCCGCATCACCGACGCCAACGACTGGGGCAACGGCTTCGTCGGCAACGTCGACATCACCAACACGGGCGCGTCCCCGATCAACAACTGGACCCTGACCTTCACGTGGCCCACCACGTGGCAGAGCGTGAGCAGCGGCTGGAACGGCACGTGGACCCAGACGGGCACCACGGTCCGAGTGACCCCGGCCGACTTCAACACGACCCTGCCCGCGAGCGGCGGCACCACGAGCATCGGCTTCGTGGGCAGCTACAGCGGTCCGAACATCCTGCCGTCGGCGTTCACGCTCAACGGCGTGGTCTGCTCCGCAGCATAGGCCCGGCGCGGCACCGACACGGGCGCCGCGGGTCGTTACGGTCCGCGGCGCCCGCGCTTTTCAACAATCCGGAGAGCTACCGCGATGTCCGCCGTGGTCCGGACCGCTGCTCCCGCAGCCTCACCCTCCGCGGTTGGTCACGCTTTCCCGGCACCGTGACGGTCGCGCCCGCGCAGGCCGCGAGCTGCCCGACGGTGATCACACGCCGGGCTTGGTGGCCCGGCCGTCCAGCCGTCTCTCGCCGCGGTGGGTTCCGGTCGTACCGACGTGCTTGCTGGAGATCTTCGGCCCGTTCCTGATCACGTGGACGAGCGCCATCGCCTGGCCGCGGCCCACGCCGTAGTCGTCCTTGAGCCACTCGATCACCGCGCCCGCCTTCACCGCGGAGCTGCAGAAGCCGCGCTCGGCGGCGACGGTGAGCAGCTCGCGCGGGGTCTTGCCGGTCTTGGTCTCGAGCGCGTCGAGGTACGCCTGGAATGACATCGCGGTTGCGGGTGTGCCTTCACCCCCGCGTCGGACGGACCCCCGCGGTTTCGACAGCGCCGGCGGGAATTCTCGGTGCCGCCGCCGAGACGGCCACCGACTCCAGCTCGCGGGCCAGCGCCTCGATGTCGGCGGGCCCCAGGCGGTGGGTGTCGGCGCAGATCGTCACGTCGACCGCGTCCGGCGTGGTGTCGAAGCTGATGTTGAGCACCGCGTCGAGCGCGTCCACGCGCCGGCTCCACCACGTGGTGGTCAGCGGGCGGGCGGCCTCGATGCGCTCCGCGTCCGGCGCGTCACCGACCGTGGCGGGCGCGGTGAAGGCCGTCCGGTCGTTCACGATGATGTCGTACTCCAGCTCCGGCCGCTCGGCCCGCACCCGCGCGACGACCTCGTCCAGGCCCGCTGGGTCGTAGTACGCGTGCATGTTCGCGCTCGTCGCCGCGGTGAACGCGCGCCGGACCGCCTCGTCGAAGCCGATGCCGTCCACGTCGATCGCGCAGATGCCGAGCTGGGCGAGCTGGCTGACCGAGTCGCCGCAGCCGGGCCGGAACCGGTTGTTCACCACGAGCTGGGCGACGCTGGGGTTGATGCCGGTCCGCCGGGCCAGGGCGACCGCGTACGCGGCGAGCGCCACGTGCCCGACGCCGACTCCGGTGCGCTGCGCGATCACCTGCAGGGCCAGACGCAGTGTGGGGGAGCGAAGCGTCAGCTCCCAGTAGCGCGGCGCGCGCGGGTCATTCGACGTGCCCAGGCGCCGCTGCGGGATCGCGCGCAGCACCTGCTCCCAGTGGCGCAGCGACTTCTCCGAGGCCCGGTGCCCGCTGCCGCCGCCCTGCCGGACCGCCATCTCGAACGGCGTCAGCGCGGTGACCTGCACCTTGGCCTCACCGGTCGCCGGGTCCAGATTCGGCATGTCGCGCACGATCGCGTCGATGCCGAACCCGTCGACGGCGAGGTGGCAGTACATGAGCACGACGTGGGTCAGCGAGCCGCCGCGGCGTACGGCTCCCATCCGCACCGGCCACTCGCGCTCGTAGTCGAACGGCTCGGCCGCGTATCGGGCCCGCAGCCGCTCGGCGACGGCCGCCGCGTCGTCATCCGGCCCCACGTCGAGCAGTTCGAACTCGAGCTCGCCGGAGTCGGACAGCACCTGCTCGGCCGAGCCGTCGGGCCCGAAGCGCAAGCGGGTGCGCAGCGACTGGTGGCGGCTCGCGAGGTATCGCAGCAGCGTCGTCATCTCCTCGACGGGCGTGCCGTCCGGCATCGGCACCGTGCCGCCGATGTTCATGTTGATCCCGGTCGCGACCATCGTCTTCCAGATGCCGACCTGGGCCCAGGTCATAGGGGCGGTGCCGGTCCCCTCACCCGCGAACGGCACGGTGATGCGACTCGCCACGGTGCCCATCGGTGCTCCCCTCCGCATCGCGCTCCGGCGTTTATTCTGGGCAGGCAGGCATTGAAGTCAATCAGCCCTTCGGCGGTTGCGAGAGCGCTCTCCAAAAGGCCAGCGTAGTGTTTGGTGCCATGGACGAGCGGCGCATCGATGACACCCGCAACGCCATCGGCGTGTTGACACTGCTCTTCCAGTCACCGCAGGACAGCGAAACCCGCAGCGGCTACCTGCAGCAGATGATCGGCGACGAGGACGCGGTCGCCGACATCGGCCGCGCCTTCACCGGCATGACCAACCTCGCCGCACTCATCCTGCTCGACCACACCCGCCGCACCGGCGAACCCGCCGAGGACGTACTACGCCGCATCGCCACCGACCTCGCAAGCGGATGAGTCGAACGCACCTCCCTGAGCGCCTGATTTCATCCTGAGCCCTCCCGCGTGCGTCGCGAGCACCGCCAGCTGCGCAGGGTCGCGCCCGATCCGCCCCAGCGGCGAGGTGTCCGCCCCGTCACCCGATCCGCGTCCCAGCGGCGGCGAGGTGTCCGCCCCGTCACCCGCCCCGAGCCGGCGCGTTTGGTGTTCGCCCATCGGTCAGCGCGCGGGGCTGGCTTGTCCAGGCTCTTGGACGCGTGGCGTTGCCGACCCCCAGGGTGTGCGTCGGCCTCGGGCGCGGGCAGGTCGTCTCCTAATAGCGCACGGTTTCGGAGTATGCGGCCTCGGGCGCCCGGCCCTGGCTGGTGGCGAACGGTTCCCAGATGCCCCGCCGCCGGACCAGCAGCTTCCGCGACAGCAGGTGCCGGTCCCCGGCGAAGAACACCCGGTCCACCGCACGCCGCACCTTCGCCAGCCCCGGCGGCGACTGCGACCCGGTGACGATGACGACGTCCCGCGCGGGCACCCCGACCACGAGCTCGCCGGGCACGCACCGCTCGAGGCTCGCCCACAGCCCTTCCGCCAGCAGCAGACTGGAGGCGATCCCCTCGAAGTTGAGCATGAGGGCCGGCGGCTGTCCGTGGACGGCGACGGCGTCGAGCCGCGCATCGAGGTTGTAGGCGGCCTGTCGGCGAAGCATGCGGCGGGGAAGTTCCAGGCGCTGCAGATCGGCCCACGTGACGAGACGCTGGCCGAACGGCGGCCCGTAACTGTAGCCGACTCCCAGCCCACCCATGAACTCATCGAGCACGGGCGAGTGCACCTCGTTGCGCCGAACGTCGCGAAGAGGTGCGAGAACAGGCAGGAGCACGAGCTGCACGACAGCAAGGTAAGACTGTGACGGATGTGAGACAAGCTCTTGTTTTTGCACCATCTGCTTGCTAGGCGAGCACTGCCGGTCGGTCTTCTCGCCCTTCGCCACCCGGCACGGCCTGCATCAACCACGCTCGATCACCTCCCTCGTCGCCGGTCTTCCCCGTTCGTGCTCCCTTTGTGTCGATCCGATGTCAGTTTTTTCGGCGGCGTTGGCGACGGCCCAGGGCCAGGCGGGTGGTCGCGGCCAGGACGACCGCCGCAGCGCCGACGGCGATGGTGAGGGTTGCGGCGCGGCGCACGTCGACCGGGTTCGGAGGCGGCCCGTCTCCCAGGTGCGGGCGCTCTTCGACCCGCGAGCCGTACACGTTGCGGCCCCCCAGCCTGACACCCAGCGCGCCGGCCGCGGCGGACTCACACTGGCCCGAGTTCGGGCTCGGGTGGCGGGAACCCTCGCGCAGCCAGGTGCGCAGGGCGCGGGTCGGGCTGCCGCCGACCAGGGGTGCCGCGGCCACCGTCAGTGCGGCGGTCAGTCGGGACGGGGCCAGGTTGGCGGCGTCGTCGAGGCGGGCGCTGGCGGTGCCGAACAGCGCGTATCGCTGCGAACGGTGGCCGACCATGGCGTCGAGGGTGTTGACGGCCCGGTATCCGACGATGCCGGGCACGCCCGCGACCGCGGCCCAGAACAGCGGTGCGACGACGGCGTCCGAGGTGTTCTCCGCGAGTGACTCGACGGTCGCCCGGGCCAGCTCCGGTTCCTGCAGGCCGGCCGGCTCGCGGCCGCACAGGTTGGGCAGCTGGGCCCGGGCGCCGGCCAGGTCGCCGGACGACAGGCGCCGGGCCATGACCCGGCCCTCGCGGGCGAGACTGCTGCCGCCCAGAGCTGACCAGGTGGCGGCGGCGACGACGGCAGTGCGGGCGACGGGGCGGTCGCGGGTGAGTCGCGCGGCAATCGCTGCGGCCATCACCGGTGCGCCGACCGCGGCGGCCGTGAACCGGGCGCCGGCCCATCGGTTGTCGGCGTAGAGCCGCCGCTCCAGCGCGCCTGCGAAGCGGCCGAAGCCGGCGACTGGGTGCCAACGCCGGGGATCGCCGAAGATCGCGTCGAGAACCGCGCCGAGCACGATGCCGACCGCGTCCGCTCGTGCGCCTGCCGAGAATTTCATGCCGGGAACGTACCGCTGCCCTCTGACACTTTCGGCGCCCGCCCGCCGACGCGTAGCTCTCGGTAGTCAAATGTTCACACCGCGCGGTCGGGGCGGTTTTGTGTCGTACCCCGGGTCCAGAATGGGCGGCGTGGAAGGCAAGGGTGGTCTGCTCGTCGCGGGAACGACGTCGGATGCGGGCAAGAGCCTGCTGACGGCGGGAATCTGCCGGTGGCTGCACCGGCAGGGGGTCAACGTCGCGCCGTTCAAGGCGCAGAACATGTCGAACAACTCGGCGGTGGCGATCGAGCCGGACGGCACCGGCGGCGAGATCGGGCGCGCGCAGGCGTTGCAGGCGGTCGCGTGCGGCCTCGCGCCGAGCGTGCGGTTCAACCCGGTGCTGCTCAAGCCCGGCTCCGACCGGCGCAGCCAGGTCATCGTGCTGGGCCAGGCGGTCGGGCACATCGGTGCCGCGAACTACGCGGAGATCAAGGACCGGCTGCGTGGCACGGTGCTGGAGACGCTGGACGACCTGCGGCGCCGGCACGACGTGGTGATCTGTGAGGGGGCGGGCAGCCCGGCGGAGATCAACCTGCGGGCGATGGACCTGGCGAACATGGGGCTCGCCCGGGCGGCGGACCTGCCCGTGATCGTGGTCGGCGACATCGACCGGGGCGGGGTGTTCGCCGCGTTGTTCGGGACCGTGGCGCTGCTCGACGCCGAGGACCAGGCGCTGGTGAGCGGGTTCGTCATCAACAAGTTCCGCGGCGACGCGGGGCTGCTGCGGCCGGGCGTGGAGTCGCTGACGGCGCTCACCGGGCGGCCGACGCTCGGAGTGCTGCCGTGGTCCTATGACCTGTGGCTGGATGCCGAGGACTCGCTCGCATATGACGGGAGGGTGCTCGGCCGGCCGGCCCCGGCGCGCGGGAGTCAGTGGCTGCGGGTGGCGGTGATCCGGCTGCCTCGGCTGTCCAACGCGACGGATGCCGAGGCGCTGGCCTGCGAACCGGGTGTGCAGGTGCGGCTGACGGTGGAGCCGGCGGACCTGGCCGACGTCGACCTCGTCGTGGTGCCCGGCAGCAAGTCCACCGTGGACGATCTGGCGTGGCTGCGCGAACGGGGGCTGGCTGACGCGATCCTGCGGCACGCCAAGGCGGGGCGGCCGCTGCTGGGCATCTGCGGCGGGTTCCAGATGCTCGCCGAGCGCATCGACGACGAGGTGGAGAGCCGGCAGGGCAGCGTCGCGGGGCTCGGGCTGCTGCCGGTCGACATCGCCTTCGCCGAGCGCAAGACCCTGGCGCTGCCGAGCGGGACGGCGTTCGACGGGGTGCCCGTCAAGGGTTACGAGATCCACCACGGGCAGGTGACCCGGAGCGCCGAACGGCCGCTGATCCGGCGGCCGGACGGGACGGCGGAGGGGGCGGTCGCGGGCAACGTTTTCGGCACCCACTGGCACGGGGCGTTCGAGTCGGACGCGTTCCGGCGGGTCTTTCTGACCGAGGCGGCGCGGCTGGCGGGGCGGCACGGGTTCGAGGTCGCGCCGGACACCTCGTTCGCCGCGCTGCGTGAGCGGACCGTGGACGTGCTGGGTGACCTGGTGGAGGAGCACCTCGACACCGGCGCGCTGTGGCGGCTGATCGAGGGCGGCGCGCCGAAGGGGCTGCCGACGATCATGACGGCGCTGCGATGAGAGATGGCGTGCCGGAAGGAGTCGCCGGCGGTCGAGGCAGGTCCGGAAACGGGGCGGCAACGATGGGAGGCGGCCGGCACTCGGATGCTCGGCAACAGGACGGGGGAGCGGTGAAGGGGACGTATCCGGAGCTGGCCGAGGTTGTGCTGGGACGGCCGGCGCGGCTGGGGGCGGTTCGGCTCGTCGCGGTCGACGGGCGGGCCGGGAGCGGGAAGACGACGTTCGCGGGGCGGCTGGCCCGGGAGCTGGAGAAGAGCCGGCGGGTAACGGTGCTGCACACCGACGACTTCCTCGACGGATGGTCGAAGCTGCTCGTCTGGCAGCCGCGCCTGCGGGAGTGGGTGTTCGAGCCGTTGCGCCGGGGGGCGGCGGGGGCGTATCGGAGATATGACTGGGAGGTGGGCCGACTCGTCGACGAATGGACGCCGGTCGAGCCGCCGGACGTGCTGATCGTCGAGGGGGTCGGCAGCGCGTCCGCGGGGATGCGGGCGGACCTCACGCTCAGTGTGCTCGTCGGGGCGCCGCGTGAGCTGCGGCTGCGGCGAGGTCTGGAGCGCGACGGCGAGGCGCTGCGGGCGGAGTGGGAGCGGTGGATGGTCGCGGAGGACGGGCATTTCGCCGAGGACCAGCCGGAGCGGGCCGTGGATGTGCTGGTGGACGGGGCGTCGGAAGAGACGCACGATCCGGAAGTTGAGTACATCATCCGCGCGGGCGGGTGGACGGCCCGCGCAACACTGGAGGACGATCCGGAGAGCAGGGCTGTTGGGAGGAGCGGAGCGGATGAGCACTGACGAGGCGCAGATCGGAAATCCTCCAGCGCGACGGCGGGTGGTGCTGACCGGGATCAGCTCCCGGGCCTGGGAGCATCCGGCCGACCGGGGCGCCCTGGTGGCGCTGCGCGAGCTGCGTGGGTTCGACGACGTGCTCAAGTCGCTGCACGCGCTGTGGAACGAGCGGGCGTGGCGGCTGCAGTTCCTCGGCAACGCGATCCGGGTCGACCACCGGCAGTATCCGCGGGTCCACCGGCTGCTCGCCGAGGCGGCGGCGTCGCTGGACGTCGCCGAGCTGCCCGAGCTGTTCGTTCAGCAGGACCGATCCATCAACGGCATGTGCATCGGGATGTCCAAGCCGTTCATCGTGGTCAACTCGGGCTCGGTCGAGCTGCTCGACGACGACGAGCTGCGCTGCATGCTCGGGCATGAGCTTGGGCACCTGATCAGCGGGCATGCGGTGTATCGGACGATGGTCATGATCCTCACGGACTGGGCCGTGCGGCTGGCGTGGCTGCCCGTCGGGTCGATGGTCTTGCGGGCGATCGTCGCGGCGCTCATGGAGTGGTGGCGCAAGGCGGAGCTGTCGGCCGACCGGGCCGGGCTGCTCGCCTGCCAGGACCCGGCCGCTTCGCTGCGGCTCGCGATGAAGCTCGCCGGCGGCGGGGATCTGTCGGAGGTCGACACGACGGCGTTCCTGGAGCAGGCGGCCGAGTTCGACCGGGCCGGCGACCTCCGCGACAGCCTGATCAAGATCCGCATGGTGACCGCCCGGTCGCACCCGATGCCGGTGGCCCGGGCGGCGGAGGTGCGGGCGTGGATCGAGAGCGGGGAGTATCAGCGGATTCTGGCCGGCGACTACCCGCGGCGCGAAGACGACGGCAACGCGTCGGTGAGCGAGGAGATCAAGGCGGCAGCGGCCTCGTATCGCGAGGCGTTCAACCGGTCGCAGGATCCGCTCGTGTCGCTGCTGCGGAAGCTCGGCGACGGCGCGGCGGACGTCGGGGGCTGGGTCGGCGCGGGCGCGGGCCGGATGCGCGGCTGGATGCGTGGCAACGGGACTGATGGAGGGGACGGGCGCACGGCGGAGCCGTAGGCGAGAGCGGCCCACCGGAATCCGGGGAGGCCGCGAAACCGCGGCGGAGGAGAGCGCGGCGGGGCACGGCCTGCCCGAGAAGAGCACGGTGTAGTTGGGCGGGGCGGTAGAAGGCAGGGCGGAGGAGAGCGCAGCCGCGAAAGGCGCGGTGGGAAGAGCGTGGCCCGCCGGAGGTCGACGGGGCAGGCGGCGTCACGTGGAAGGCGCGTGTCGCCGCCGGCTGTCCCGGCTGGTCGGCGACGGGCCACGTGGCTGCAGCGGTGCGGGCGGTGGTGCGCCCGCAGCCGCTGCGGCGGGGGTGCGGGCAAGGCGGTGCGGGCAGGGGGTGCGGGCAACGGGGTGCGGGCAGGGCGGTGCGGGCAAGAGGTGCGCGGGGGTGCGGGCAAGAGGTGCGCGGGGGTGCGGGCAAGAGGTGCGCGGGGGTGCGGGCAGGGGTGCGGTGGTGGGGACTGCAGCGGTGGGAGTTGGGAGGGTTGCGGGACGGTCGGGAAATGGGGCGGCTTGCGTGCGTTCGGGAGGGTGCGCAGTAAGTTCTGCGTATGACAGTGCGAACCGAGGAAGAGCTGCGTGCCGCGATCCGGCGGGAGATGCCAGGCGTGCGGGCCGATCTGGAGCGGCTTGTCCGGATTCCGGGTATTGCGTTCGACGGGTTCGATGACAGTCACGTGGAGCGGTCGGCCGAGGCGGTGGCGGAGCTGCTGCGTGGGGTGGGGCTGCCCGACGTGCGGATCGTGCGTAAGGGTGGGCAGCCTGCCGTCATCGGGCGGAAGCCGGCGCCGGCCGGGGCGCCGACGGTGTTGCTCTACGCGCACCATGATGTGCAGCCGGTCGGGGATCTGGGGCAGTGGAACAGCGACCCGTTCGAGCCGGTGGAGCGGGACGGGCGGCTGTACGGGCGCGGGGTGGCCGACGACAAAGCCGGGGTCATGGCGCACGTCGCGGCGCTGCGGGTGTTCGGGGACGAGTTGCCCGTCGGGGTCGTCGTGTTCATCGAGGGCGAGGAGGAGTTCGGGTCGGAGTCGCTCGAGGACCTGCTGCGGGAGTACCGGGACGATCTGGCCGCCGACGTCATCGTCATCGCGGACTCCGGGAACTGGGACATCGGGCAGCCGGCGCTGACGACCGGGCTGCGCGGGATCGTCAACGGGTTCGTCGAGGTTCGGGTGCTCGAGAACGCGGTGCACAGCGGCATGTTCGGCGGGGCGGTGCCCGATGCGCTGATCTCGCTGTCGCGGCTCATCGCCAGCCTGCATGACGACAACGGTGACGTGGCCGTCGAGGGGCTGGTCCGCACGGCCTCCGCTCCGCTCGATTATCCGGAGAAGCGCTTCCGGGAGGAGGCGGGGCTGCTCGACGGGGTCGAGCTCATCGGGACCGGGCGGCTCGTCGAGCGGCTCTGGACCAGGCCCGCGATCTCGATTCTCGGCATCGACGCGCCGCCGACCTCCGGGGCGCCGAACGCGCTCATTCCCCGGGCGAAGGCGAAGTTCAGCGTGCGGATCGCGCCGGGGGACTCGGCGCAGCGGGTGTACGAGGCGGTCACCGAGCATCTTCGCCGGCACGCGCCGTGGGGGGTGCAGGTCAGCGTCGAGCTCGAGCAGCTCGGGGAGCCGTGCGTGATCGATGCCACGGGGCCCGCGTACGACGCGGCGCGCCAGGCGTTCACGGCCGCCTGGGACGGGGCTCAGCCGGTGGACATGGGGATCGGCGGGTCGATTCCGTTCATCGCGACGTTCCAGGAGCTGTTCCCGAAGGCCGCGATCCTCGTGACCGGGGTCGAGGACCCGGACACGACCGCGCACGGGCCGAACGAGAGCCTGCACCTCGCCGAGTTCGAGCGGGTCTGCATCGCCGAGACGCTGCTGCTGTCGAAGGTGTCGCAGCTGTCCGCGTAGGCGCATGCGGACATGACCGGCAAATCGGATAAATCCGGATGCTGGGTCGTGTCCGGATTTATCCGAATACCCACGCGGTAGCGCGGAGAGCCGAGGCCCGAGAGGAGCAGGATGCCGCGCCACCGTGGGTGTGGACGGACGATACGAAATCGGCGGGCCGTTGTTCAAAAGGCGGCTCAGCTGCGCGGCGGAAGCTTCACGACGCTGACGAAGAACTCGTCGATCTGGCGCACCACGGCGATGAAACTGTCGAAGTCGACGGGCTTCGTGACGTACGCATTGGCGTGCAGTGAGTAGCTTCGCAGAATGTCCTCGTCCGCCTGGGAGGTGGTCAGCACCACGACCGGGATGCGGCGCAGGTCCTGGTCCTCCTTGATGACCTGCAGGACCTCGCGGCCGTCCACGCGCGGCAGGTTGAGGTCCAGGAGGACGAGGTCGGGACGGGTCGCGTCAGCGAAGCGGCCCTCGCGGCGCAGGTACGCCAGCGCCTCCTCCCCGTCCTGCACCACGTTGAGCTTGTTGCGGACCTTGTGCTCCTCGAACGCCTCCTGCGTCATGAGCACGTCGCCCGGGTCGTCCTCGACGAGCAGCACCTCGATCGGCAGGGATGCTTCCACGGGCGCGGTCATGGGGCGGACTCCTCAGCGGGCGCGGGGATCGGCAGCGTGAATCGCAACAGCGTACCCTCGCGGTGATCGGGGTCGATCCAGATCCGGCCGCCATGGTATTCGACGATCTTCTTGGCGATGGCCAGGCCGATGCCGGTGCCGGGATACGTCTCCTTGGCGTGGAGGCGCTGGAAGATCACGAAGACCTTGTCGGCGAACTCGGGCTCGATGCCGATGCCGTTGTCCTCGACGCTGATCTCGTACTCGCCCTCGCCGGCCTGGCTGTCGATGACGATCCGCGGCGGCACGTCGGGGCGGCGGAACTTGATCGCGTTGCCGATGAGGTTGCTGAACAGGGCTCCGAGCAGGGGCTCCTCGCCGCGCACGCTGGGCAGGCCGGTGAAGATGATCTCGGCGTCGGTGGCCTCGCGCTGGGCGTCGAACTGCGCCGCGGCGTCCTGGACCACCTTGTTGAGGTCCACCTCGGTGAAGCCCGAGGTCAGGCGGCCGATGCGGGAGAAGGCCAGCAGGTCGTTGATGAGCCGCTGCATGCGCTGCGCGCCGTCGACGGCGAAGCCGATGTACTGGTCCGCGCGCTCGTCGAGCTGCCCGGAGTACCGACGCTGCAGTAGCTGGCAGAAGCTCGCCACCTTGCGCAGCGGCTCCTGCAGGTCGTGACTGGCGACGTAGGCGAACTGCTCCAGGTCCCGGTTGGACCGGGTGAGCTCGGCCGCCTGCTGCTCCAGCATGCGGTTGGCCTCCTCGACCAAGCGCCGGGCCTCCTGCACGTCGGTGAGGTCGGCGTTGATCCGCCGCCGCATGGTGTCGACGTCACCGGCCAGGGCCGTGAGCTCCGGGGGACCGGAGCTGGTGATCTCGTACTCGTAGTCGCCCCCGGCCACCCGCCGCACCTCGCCGGCCAGGTCGGTGACCGGGCGCGTGATCAGGCGGCGCAGCAGGTACGCGAGCGTGACACCGGCGACCACGACCACGACAGCGGCGAGGACGAGCAGCAGGATGAGCACGTTGCCGGTCGCGCGGACCTGGGCGGCGACCTCGTCCCGGCGGGTGATGAGGGCCTGTGACAGCGCGGCGATGCGGCCGGAGGCCTCGTTGTAGACGGCCCGCGATTGGTCGGTCGGCGCGGCGGTGTCGGGGTTCACGCCGTTCGCCCGGGCCTGGCTGATCAGGGGCTCGGTTATCTCGCTACGGTATCGCGCGGTCGCCGCCGCGATGTCGCGCACCGCAGCCTCCAGGCGGGGCTCGTCGGTGAGCAGGCGCTCCGTTTCGCCCAGGATCGCGGCCTCCTGGGCCTGGGCGTCACGGTAGCTGTCCAGGTCGGAGTCCTTGCCGGTGAGCAGGAACGTGCGGACGCTGGACTGCTGGCGCAGCAGCTGGGAGTACAGCCGCTCGGCATTGACCAGGGCGGGCGTGATCCGGTCCATCACCAGGGTCGTGTCGGAGCGATTGGCCGCCGCGGTCACCGTGGCGCTGACCGCGACCACGCCGAGCAGGCCGGCGACGACGGCGCACAGCGCGGCGATGCGCCGCCACAGCGACCAGGACGAAGGAGTCATGAGGGCCTCGGGTCGCTCGGTGATGGGGTCAGCACGAGCACGGCGATGTCATCGGGCACCGGGCCGCCGTTGTGGGCCTCGGCCTTCTGCGCCAGCCAGCCGGGCAGGTCGCGGGGCTCGGCGCGCAGCGGGCTCTCCAGGACCCGGCACAGCCCGTCGACGCCGAGGCGGTCGCCCGGCGAGGCGTCGGGGCTGGCGGCGCCCTCGATCAGGCCGTCGGTGTAGAGCAGCAGGGACCACTCCTCGGCCGGGCCCAGCGGCACCTCGGCCGCCGGGCGCGGCATCCCCGGGATCACGCCCAGGACCAGGCCCGGCTTGGCGTCGCACGGCATCGCGCGGTTGCCGGCGATCAGGATCGGCGGCGGGTGGCCGGCGAGGCGGATGCGGGCGGTGCGGGCCAGCAGGTCGACGGTGACCACGGCCACCGTCGCGAACAGCTCGTCGGTGCGCCGCTCGGCGACCAGCACCTGCTCCAGCGAGTCGAGGATCTGCTCCTCGGGCACGCCGGCCAGCACCAGCGCCCGCCAGGCGACCCGCAGCGCGACCCCGAGCGGCGCCTCGTCGACGCCGTGGCCGCAGACATCGCCGATGAGCAGGTGCAGGCGGGTGCCGCCGTCGACGCCGATCGCGTCGAAGAAGTCGCCGCCGAGCAGGGCGCGGTCGCGGCCGGGGCGATAGATGCTGTTCAGCACCGCCGGCACGTTGTGCATCAGCGGCTGCGGCAGCAGGCCGCGCTCCAGGCGGGCCGACTCGGCCTGGCGCAGCTCGGACTCGCGCAGCAGCCGGGCCTGCTCGTCGGCGCGCTTGCGCTCGACGGCGTAGCGCACCGCCCGGGCCAGCCCGGCCCCGTCGACCGTGCCCTTGACCAGGTAGTCCTGCGCGCCCTCGGCGACGGCGGCAGTGCCGAGGTGCTCGTCCTCCAGGCCGGTGAGCACGCAGACCGCGGCACCCCCCGAGTGCTGCAGCACCTGGCGCAGCCCGTCCAGGCCGCTGGCGTCGGGCAGCCCCAGGTCGAGCAGGACGCAGTGCACGTCGCGGAAGCGGGGCCGGGCCTCGCGCATGGTCTGCGCGATCTGCACGTCGAAGGGAGCGCGGGCCTCCGCGAGCAGCTCGCGGACCAGGAACGCGTCCCCCGGGTCGTCCTCGACCAGCAGCACGCGGATCCGCTCGCCGGCGAACGGTCCGATCCGCCGGTTGCGAAGATCCACAGTCGTGCTGACGTCGGCCATGCTCACACCCAACCGACGGTTCCAGCTATTTGCCGCGCGGCACACATGTGGACGATCCTCCCCTACGTCACGGCTTGGTGCATGGCGTGGAGAAGTCTCTCAAGCCCGGACCCGCCCGCGCCGCGCCGGCGGAGTGCCCCGCGTCACTTGTAATACAGTCGATCCGTGCCGTGGATAAGCTTTCGCGCGTGCACGGGCTGGAGAACATCGTCGGACTGATCGCGGTCGTGGTCGCCACCTCGGTGGTCGCCCGCCGCATCGGGGTGCTGTCGCCGATCCTGCTGGTCGTGGTCGGCATCGGCATCTCGTTCATCCCGGGGCTGCTGGAGGTCGAGCTCGACCCCGAGGTCGTCCTGCTCGGCATCCTGCCGCCGATCCTCTACGTCGCGGCGCTGGAGACCTCGGTGCCCGCGTTCAGGTTCAACATCCGCCCGATCCTGCTGCTCGCCATCGGGCTGGTGCTGTTCACAACCGCCGCCGTGGGGTTCACGCTGCACATGCTGCTTCCAGCCGTACCGCTGGCCGCCTGCTTCGCCCTCGGCGCGATCGTCGCCCCGCCGGACGCGGTCGCGGCCACGGCGGTCGCCCGGCGCATCGGCCTGCCGCGGCGCGTGGTCACCGTCCTGGAGGGCGAGAGCCTCATCAACGACGCGAGCGCCCTGGTCACGCTGCGGGTGGCGGTCGCCGCCGCGGTCGGCGAGGCGGTCGACGCCTGGTCGATCACCGAGCAGGCCTCGATCGCGGTCGTCGGCGGCGTGGCGTTCGGCGTGGCCGGCGGGCTCCTCGTGGGTTTCGTGCACAAGCGGGTCACCAACCCGCTCATCGACAACGCGATCTCGCTGCTCACGCCGTGGGTCGTGTTCCTGCCGGCCGAACGGGTGCACGCCTCCGGCGTCGTCGCGGTCGTGGTCTGCGGCCTGTCGCTGGGGCACCGGATGCCGACGCTGATGTCGGCCGCCTCCCGGCTGCAGATGGACGCCTTCTGGCGGATGGTGAAGTTCCTGCTCGAGGGGGCCGTGTTCCTCCTCGTCGGCCTGCAGCTGCGCGCGCTGGTCGCCGACGTGGAGCGCTCGTTCGGCTTCACGATGGGCGCGCTGGCCGCCGTGGTCGGCGTGGTGATCGTGGCGCGGATCGTGTGGCTGTTCCCCACGACGTACCTCGCCCGGCTCATCCCGCGCGTGCGCCGCCGCGACCCGGCCCCCGCGCTCGCCGCCCCGGCCGTCATCTCCTGGGCCGGCATGCGCGGCGCGGTCACCCTGGCGGCCGCGCTCTCGCTGCCGGCGACGCTCGCCGACGGGATGGCGTACCCGCGGGGGCTCTTCGTCATTCTGGCCTTCGGCGTCATTGTGGCCACACTGGTACTACAGGGAGCCACCCTGCCCACCGTCGCCCGGTGGCTGAAGGTCCCCGGCGACGACGAGAAGCAGGACGCGCTCGCCGAGGCATCGGTGCAGCACGAGGCGTCCCGGGCCGGCAAGGCCCGCCTGGAGGAGGTCGCCGACGACGCGCCCGACGGCGTGGTCGAGCGACTGCGCCAGGTGGCGCTGAGCCGCTCCAACCTGGCGTGGGAGCGGCTGGGCCGCTCCGACCGGGAGACGCCGTCCGCCGCCTACGCCCGGCTGCGGCGCGAGATGCTCAACGCCGAGCGGGAAGTTTTCCGCAAGGCCCGCGACAGCGGGAGAATTCCGGAAGAGACGCTGCGCCAGGCGCAGCGGGACATGGACCTGGAAGAGTCACTGCTGGAGCGGGAGAATCTGTGACCTGCGTACACCTCGAGGCGGCCGAGAAGCTGGACCCGCCCGTCGCCGAAGGCTGCCCGGAGTGCCTGGAGGGTGGGTTCACCGGCTGGGTGCACCTGCGCCAGTGCCTGGCCTGCGGCCATGTGGCC
Source organism: Dactylosporangium sp. CA-233914 (assembly GCF_050942935.1). Classification (NCBI taxonomy): domain Bacteria; kingdom Bacillati; phylum Actinomycetota; class Actinomycetes; order Micromonosporales; family Micromonosporaceae; genus Dactylosporangium; species Dactylosporangium sp. CA-233914. The sequence continues at coordinate 1,587,963 of NZ_CP192030.1, forward strand.
TGCTGCGACTCCTCGCCGCGCCGCCACGCCACCCAGCACTACCTGGTGCATCATCATCCGGTGATGCAGTCGATCGAGCCGGGTGAGTTCTGGCGCTGGTGCTACGTCCACGAGACCGTCGGCTGAGTTTCACCCCCGCATCCCACCTGCGGGTATGCGTGTTCTCAGGCATTTCAAAGGAGATGCGGGACACAATCGTCTTCAGTTGGGCATGCGCTTCGGTGCAGCCGTGTTGCCATGGTCAACGGGGATATGTTCGGCCGTTTCGTGACGGGGTAAGGGGCGGGCCATGGCGAGTCCGAGATGGTGAGCGCGGTGCTGGACCTCGTGTCCACACCGGGCGTCCTCTACGCCGCGGTCCTCGTCCTGCTCACCGTCGACGCCTTCGTCCCGGTCGTCCCCGCCCAGGCCCTCATGATCGGCGGCGGCATCCTGTCCGCCTCCGGTCACGTGCAGCTGCTCCTGCTCGTCCTCTTCGGCGCCGCGGGCGTCGTCGCCGGCGACCTCCTCGCGTTCCTGGTCGGCCGCCGCCTGGCCCGCCGCGGCGCCGAGCGCGCGGGCCGCGCCCTGCCTCGCCGCGCCGCCAAGGTCACCGCCAGCCTCAACGAGGCCATGCGCCGCCACATCTTCCTGGCCGTGCTCTTCTGCCGCTTCGTGCCCGCGGGCCGCATGATCACCGCCGTCTACGCCGGCCGCAACGGCGTCTCGACCCGCCGGTTCGCCACCTACGACGTGGTCGCCGCGATGCTCTGGGCGACCTACGGCGCGCTGCTCGGCCACTTCGGCGGCGCGGCCATGACCGACTCGTCGTGGCTGCCGCTGCTGCTGGTCGCGGCGGCGGCCCTGCTCTTCGTGGCGGGCGCCCCGCTGCTCGGCCTGATGGGCAAGCTCGGCAAGCGGGTCACCGCCGAGCCGGAGCGCCGCCCCGCCCGGGTCTGCCGCCGCCGTTCGGCGATGGAGACCCTGGCGGCCGCGGAGCCGCTGGCCGCGATCGAGGTCCTGGTCGCGGCCGAGGCCGTGGCGGCCGCGGAGTCGGTGGTCGTCAGGGTCAACGGGCTCGAGTCCGCCGCGCAGTAGTGGAGCGGACGGACAAGTCGGGCGCTGCGCGCCGTGACTTGTCCGGCGAGAGCGCCGGCTACTGCCGCGGATGCTTACCGGCATCCTCGCCGCTGCCGGGCACGCAACCTCGCCGTGCAGGATGTGCTCGCGCAGCCGCACCCGGATTTACTGCTGCTGGCCGGCGTGGACCTCGGGCGGGTTGTGCGCCGGCACCGGCAGCTCGATCCCGTGCACCCGCTCCCAGGCCTCGATGACCGACCGGGTGACGTGCGCGCGGAAGTAGTCGTTCGCGCTCAGGCGGTTGGTCACCAGCTCCTCGGACTCGGCCAGCAGGCTGCCCGGCACGAGGTGGAGGCCGTTCTGGACCGCGGCGCTCAGGCGGCGGTGGCCGTCGATCACGTAGTAGTCCGGACCGCTGTGCCCGATCGTCAGGGGCTCGAGGTCCCCGGGCTTGGCGTCGGCGAGCTCCTGGGCCAGCGTCTCGTCCGCGAAGTCGATCTCGCGGGTGGGGTAGATGCGCATCGGGTCGAGCAGGAGCAGCGGCGGGCGCTCGCGGAGGATGTCGGTGCCCAGCTGGCCCTCGAAGGCGGCCTGCACGGCGGAGACCACCTGATCGGGGTTGGCGCGGGTGCTGTCGGCCACGAGGTCGTAGTTGCGCAGACGATACTTGTCCGCACCGTATCGCGTCAGGAACCGCATCCGCTCGCTCTCGCTGCGGCTGTGCAGGTTGCGCTTGGCCTCTTCGAGGGACGCGTAGTTCTCCACCTCGGAGTGCGGGCGGGCCAGGACGCGGCGGGCGGCCTCGTTCGGCTCGGTGATGAGGTGGACCTTGAAGGCCTCGTGGAAGAAGAACCAGGCCAGGCGGCTGTCGACGATCAGCTGCTCGCCGGACTGGGCGATCTCGGACTGCAGGTTGTCCACGGCGCTGTCGATCGCGTCGTCGAGCTCGGCGTGGAGGTTGAGCTGCAGTGCGGTCATGCCGCGGCGCTGGGCCATCTCCCGGTACATGTCGCCGACGCTGATGCGGCGCAGCCCGAGCCGGCTCGCGAGCTCGACAGAGACGGTTGACTTGCCGCTGCCGAGGTCTCCGTTGATGACGACGGACCGGTGATTGCTCATGCGCAACTCTCCAGGTAGTGAGGCGTCGCGAGCCTAACACGCGCCCGTTGCAGCGCTTTTGGTCGTGTTACCCAGGCGGTACCGATGGAATTCATCCGAACGGACCGCGCCGGCCGGTAATCGGGGTGAAACATCGGGATGGCAGCATCCGGCCACCACCGCCCCAACGGAGGTCACCGTTGTTCCTGACCCGCCACGAGCAGGAGCGCCTGCTGATCCACGTCGCCGCCGACGTGGCCCAACGCCGCAAGGACCGCGGGCTGAAGCTCAACTACCCGGAGGCCGTCGCGATCATCACCGCCTTCCTGCTGGAGGGCGCGCGCGACGGGCGGACCGTGGTGGACCTGATGGAGGCCGGGCGGCACGTGCTCGGCCGCGACGACGTCCAGGAGGGCGTCCCCGAGATGCTGGTGGAGGTGCAGGTGGAGGCGACGTTCCCGGACGGCACCAAGCTCGTGACCGTACACCACCCGATCCCGTGATCCCGGGCGAGCTGATCCCCGGCGACGGGCCGGTGATCATCAACGAGGGGCGCCCGGAGCTGGCGCTGACCGTGCGCAACACGGGCGACCGGCCGGTGCAGGTCGGGTCCCACTACCACTTCGCCGAGGCCAACGCGGCGCTCGACTTCGACCGCGAGGCCGCCTGGGGCCACCGGCTGGGCGTGCCGGCCGGCACCTCGGTGCGCTTCGAGCCGGGCGTGGCCCGCGAGGTCGTCCTGGTCCCGCTGGCGGGAAACCGGATCGTGCCGGGCCTGCGCGGCAAGGCGGGGGGAGCACTGTGAGTGAACTCGACCGGCGGCGCTACGCCAACCTCTACGGCCCCACCGCCGGCGACCGCGTGCGCCTGGCCGACACCGACCTGTTCATCCAGGTCGAGGCCGACCACTGCGCCGGCGGCGACGAGGCCGTCTTCGGCGGCGGCAAGGTGATCCGCGAGTCGATGGGGCAGTCCCGCGCGACGCGCGCCGAGGGCACCCCGGACACGGTCGTCACCGGCGCGATCATCCTCGACCACTGGGGGATCGTGAAGGCCGACGTCGGCATCCGCGACGGGCGGATCGCCGGCATCGGCCGGGCCGGCAACCCCGACATCATGGACGGCGTCGACCCCGCGCTGGTCATCGGCCCGTCGACCGAGATCATCGCGGGCAACGGCCGCATCCTCACCGCCGGCGCGATCGACTGCCACGTGCACCTGATCGCCCCGCTGATCCTGGAGGAGGCGCTCGCCAGCGGCATCACGACGATCGTCGGCGGCGGCACCGGGCCCGCGGAGGGCTCCAAGGCGACGACGGTCACGCCGGGCGCCTGGCACCTCGCCCGGATGCTCGAGGCGCTCGACCCGTGGCCGGTCAACGTGCTGCTGCTCGGCAAGGGCAACACCGTCTCCGAGGAGGCGATGTGGGAGCAGTTGCGCGCCGGGGCCGGGGGCTTCAAGCTGCACGAGGACTGGGGCACCACCCCGGCCGCGATCGACGCCTGCCTGCGGGTCGCCGACGCCTCGGGCGTGCAGGTGAACATCCACACGGACACGCTCAACGAGGCCGGGTTCGTCGAGGAGACCCTGCGGGCCATCGCCGGGCGCAGCATCCACGCGTATCACACCGAGGGCGCCGGCGGCGGGCACGCCCCGGACATCATCACGGTCGCCTCGCACCCGAACGTGCTGCCGTCGTCGACGAACCCGACCCGGCCGTACACCCGCAACACCCTCAGCGAGCACCTCGACATGCTCATCGTCTGCCACCACCTCAACCCGAGCGTCCCGGAGGACCTGGCGTTCGCGGAGAGCCGGATCCGGCCCTCGACGATGGCGGCCGAGGACCTGCTGCACGACCTCGGCGCGATCTCGATCATCGGCTCGGACTCCCAGGCGATGGGGCGCGTCGGCGAGGTCGTCCTGCGCACGTGGCAGACCGCGCACGTGATGAAGCGGCGCCGGGGCGCGCTGGCGGGGGACGGGCCCGCCGACAACGAGCGGGCGAAGCGGTACGTCGCGAAGTACACCATCTGCCCTGCCGTCGCCTCCGGCATCGCCCACGAGGTCGGCTCGGTCGCCGTCGGCAAGCTCGCCGACCTCGTGCTGTGGGACCCCGCGTTCTTCGGGGTGCGCCCGCACGTGGTGGTCAAGGGCGGCGCGATCGCGTGGGGCGCGATGGGCGACGCGAACGCCTCCATCCCGACGCCGCAGCCGATCCTGTCCCGGCCGATGTTCGGCGCCTACGGCCGCACCGCCCCGGCCACCAGCCTCGCGTTCGTCGCGCCGGCGGCGCTCGACGACGGGCTCGCCGAGCGGCTGGGGCTCCAGCGCCGCCTCGCCGCCGTCGCCGACACGCGCTCGACGGGCAAGGCCGACATGCCGGGCAACGACGCCCAGCCGCGCATCGAGGTCGAGCCGGACACCTTCACCGTGCGCATCGACGGCGAGGTCGTCGAGCCGGAACCGGTCGAGGAACTGCCAATGGCGCAGCGGTACTTCCTGTTCTGACATGAGAGCCTTCACCGATCTGCTGATGCTGGCCGACGGCCGGTTCCCCGCGGGCGGGCACGCGCACTCCGGCGGCCTGGAGGCGGCGGTGGCCCACGGGCGCGTGCGCGACCTCGACGGCCTGCGCGCGTTCCTGCGCGGCCGGCTGCGCACGGCGGGCCTGGTCGGGGCGGCGTTCGCGGCGGCCGCGTGCGCCCGGCCGGAGGCGATGGAGGCGCTCGAGGAGGATCTGGACGCGCGGACCCCGTCGCCGGCGCTGCGCCTGGCCGCGCGCCGGCAGGGCCGCTCGCTGTGCCGGGCCGCGCTCGTGGTCTGGCCCGGCGAGCACGTGACCCGGGCCGCGAAGGCGCGCGTCTCACAGCCGATCGCGCTGGGCGTCGCCGCGCACGCGGCCGGGCTCAGCCCCGAGGAGGCGGCGCTGCTGGCCGCGTACCACGCCGTCTCCGGCCCGGCGAGCGCGGCGGTCCGCCTGCTCGGGCTCGATCCGTACCGGGTACACGCCGTCCTCGCCGAACTCGCGGGCGAGTGCGACGAGGTGGCGCGGGAGGCCGCGACACACGCCCGTGGCCCCGTGGAGGACCTGCCGGCGGCATCGGCGCCGCTGCTGGACGTCTCCGCCGAGGACCACGCCGCATGGGAGGTAAGGCTCTTTGCATCCTGACGAGCACGGGCACGAGCACGGCCCGGACGAGGTTCCCCACACGCACCCGCATCCGGACGCCGACCCGCACGAGCCGCTCCCGGCGAGCCGGCGGGCCGTGCGCATCGGCATCGGCGGCCCCGTCGGCTCGGGCAAGACCGCCCTGGTCGCCGCGCTGTGCCGCAGCCTGTCCGAGGATCTGCGGGTCGCGGTCGTGACCAACGACATCTACACGACCGAGGACGCCGACTTCCTGCTGCGCAACGGGGTGCTGCCGGCCGAGCGCATCCGCGCGGTGGAGACCGGCTGCTGCCCGCACACGGCGATCCGCGACGACATCTCGGCCAATCTCGATGCGATCGAGGAGCTGGAGGAGAGCCTCGGCCCGCTGGACGTGATCCTGGTCGAGAGCGGCGGTGACAACCTCACCGCCACCTTCAGCAAGGGCCTCGTCGACCGGCAGATCTTCGTCGTCGACGTGGCCGGCGGCGACAAGGTGCCCCGCAAGGGCGGCCCCGGCGTCACCAGCGCCGACCTGCTCGTCATCAACAAGACCGACCTGGCCCCGCTGGTCGGCGCCGACCTCGCCGTCATGCAGCGCGACGCGGCCGTCCGCCGGGGCGACCTGCCGACGGTGTTCCTGTCGCTGGTCGAGGACCGCGCCGCCAAGCCGGTGCAGGAGTGGATCCGCGGCCTGGTCGCCTCGTCGGTCGCATGAGGGCGTCCGCGCGGATCGTCGCGGAGCGTGCGGGTGATCGGACAGTACTGCGGGTGCTCAAGGGCGAGGCACCCCTCCTCCCGCGCCGCACCGGCCCCGGCGAGGTCCACCTGGTCGGTGGCGCGGCGGGCCCGCTGGGCGGCGACGAGCTGAGGCTGGAGATCGAGGTCGGCCCGGGCGCGAAGCTGTGGGTCCGCACGGTCGCCGCGAGCATCGCGCTGCCGGGCCGCTCGGGCGCCGAGTCGGTGTTGTCCATGCACGCGGTGGTGGCCGAGGACGCGTTCCTGGCCTTCCTGCCCGAGCCGATCGTGGCGGCCGCGCGTTGCCGCCACCACAACGTCGCCGTTGTCGACCTGGCGGCCGGCGCGACGTTGATCTGGCGCGAGGAGGCGGTCTTCGGCCGCCACGACGAGCCGTCGGGCGACTTGCGACTGTCGACGTCGATCAGGCGAGCTTCACGTCCCTGGTATCGCAGCGACGTAGCCGTGGGCCCGAGCCACGTCAACGGCCCGGCATTGCTGGGCGGCGCGCGCGTCCTGTCAACACTGATCACAACGTCAACGTTGATTACCACGTCCACGTCAGCGTCAACGTCCACGTCAGCGGCGGCCGTCATGGAGCTTGCCGGGGGCGGGCTCGTCGCCACGGTGCTCGCCGACGAGGTGGAGCAGACGCGCAAGGTGACCGATCGCCTGGTTACACCCGCGCAATAGTCGAGCAAAACGAAAGTAACCACCGGTCGCCGGTGAGTACACGCCGTGCGGGTCACGCTCCCCGAGGACCGCGACCTGGCCGCCAAGCGCACTCCGGAGTTCCTGGCCCGGCGCGCCGAGGTCGAGGACCTGGTCCGGGCCTACCATCGCAAACACGCCGGCGCGGTGGCGTAGCAGCCGCGCCACCGGAAACCGGCATATACGAAATATCTGATACGTCGTGGCGCGGAGCGCCCGACTCATCGCGATGAGCGCCCGGCCTACCGCAGGAACAGGGCCGCGATGCGAGGCAGGTGCTTGCGCACTTCCTCGTCGCTGTCGTCGTCCCAGTCGTCCTCGAGCAGCGGGGCCACCTGCCCCGTGCGGGCCCGCAGCAGCATCGGGTAGTCGTCCGTCTCGCCGTAGAGCTCCTCGGCCAGGTCCTCCACCTCGCGCGGGGCGAGCTCGTGCGCCGGGATCTCGCCCGCCGCCACGGCCCGGATCACGGGGTCGTCGGCCAGGGAGTCCGGGTCGGCGACCGCGCGCTCGTACGGCTCGCGGCCCCGGGCGATCAGGCCGTCCACGAACGCGTCGGCGTAGCGGGCGACCACGCGGCCCGTGGCCCACATGGCGGAGGAGTTGGCGCGGGCCTGCAGCCGCGTGCGGTGGGCGTCGAAGTCCAGCAGCTCGCTCTTGTCGAGGGTGGCCAGCCGCATGCGCAGCGCGGCGGTGAAGCGCTCGGCGAAGCCCGGCGAGACGCGCTCCCCGGCGGCGGACCGGGCCCCGTCGATGATCGACCAGAAAGTATCGCTGTCCACGGCCACGAAGTCTTTCATCCCGATGCACGCTCCGCCCAGCATTCGTGCCCCCGCGGTCCGTGGCCGTGCCGTGCGGAGGCGCTGCGGCGGCCGTGGGCCCATGGCACGTTTCCGGGATTCGGCGGGTGGCCCGCGACCGTACCGTTCTTGTTGCAAGGCCACACCAACCACATCCCAGAAGGAGCGCACCATGAGCGACATGGACACCGGCTACGACGGCGGCAACGGCGGCAACGACGTCGACTACGGCCACTACGAGGCCGGCCAGCAGCACGACGCCCTCGACCAGCTGCACCAGGCGCAGGGCTCGGAGGCCGACTACAACAGCCAGTTCGGCGTGTACGAGAACGACCACCACGCCCAGGAGTCCACGGACTTCTCGCAGGGCCACCACACGGAGTACGACCAGCCGGGCGCCGTGCACTTCGAGTCGGACGACTACACGAACTACAGCCACGACGCGTCGGTCGACGACCACGTGTTCGTGGCCGAGGGTAGCGAGAGCGCGCACCAGGCCGAGTTCAGCGAGCTCGACGCCCTGCAGCAGCGCCTCGACACCGCGTTCGCCGAGGGCACCGAGTTCCGCTCGGGCGGCGGCGAGACGGAGATCGCGGCCAAGTAAAGACCCCGTTCATGGTGTGGCTTCGGCCCGGCCGGCGGATCAGCCCCGCCGGCCGGCGCCCCACCGCCCACGAAGAGCAGTTCAGCCCGTACGCGACGCACTCGGTTGTTCGACTTCGTCCGGGTGTCCGGGACTGTCCGGACATTCCCGGCCGCCCGCACGAAGTCGGCCATCCGGGTGCGTTTTCGCGTGCGGCGCGGCGGCTGATCGGCGGCCCCGCCGTCGGAACCTTGACCGATTCTTGATCATAAGGTGCGGCGATGGCGACAATCCGGTCATGAAGCTGGGTGAGATTGCCGGGATCTGGCGGGCGCGGCGGCGTCACCGGCGCATGCGGCAGCACGAGCAGCGACGGCGTCGCGACCGCGACTGCGGGCCGGACTGGGACTGCGGCGGCTGTGACTGCAGCCCGTTCATGCTCGGCTCGCTGCTGTCGCTGATGGCGGTCTCCGCGCCGTCGCGAACCCCGCGGCGCACGGCCTCGGGGCCGGGGCGGGCGGGGATGGCGGCGATCCGCGGGTACCAGCGCTTTCTCTCCCCGCACCTGCCCACCCGGTGCCGGCAGGTCCCGTCCTGCAGCAACTACGGCCTGCAGGCCGTGCAGCGCTACGGTCTCGTCGAGGGCTCGCGGCTGACGGCGGCCCGGATCCGGCGCTGCAACCCGTCGACGCCGCGGGGCACGGCCGACCCGGTGCCGTGACGAGGGCTCAGGCGCAGACGCGCAGGCAGCGCAGGCCGGAGTACGTCATCCAGACCGGCAGCGAGATCGTGATCGCCGACGCGGCCGCCGGCAGCGCGGACGCGTCGCCGCTCTGGTGCGCACCCCACATCGGGCTGAACATGGACAGCAGCAGGCCGCCGGCGATGAAGAAGGCCACGATGCCGATCGCGGCGATGCCGGTCGCGCGCACGAACGAGCGGTCGACGCCGACCCACCGGCTGCCGATCCCGCACGCCAGCGTGGCGAGCAGGGCGCCGGCGACGACGACGTACGTGGCGTAGTCGACGGTGTTGGCCAGCACGGTGTACGCGTGGCCGGGCTGCCAGGTCCAGCCGGTCGCCGCGCGCCGCCAGGCGATCTCGCTCACGAGCGCCTGGACCGCGACCGCCGAGCCGACCAGGATCGCCGTGCGCCGGCCCTGGGCGAGCGCCAGTTCGCGCTGGTAGTCCGGGGCGAGGTCGGCGACCGGCCCGAACTCCTCGACCGCCGCGCGCTCGGCCGCGGCGCGGTCCAGCCCGTCCTGCTCGTAGCGCTCGGCGGCGTCGATCAGGCCGTCGCGGGCCTCGGCGACGAGGTCGGCCTTGGCGGCGCGCGGCCCGCGCAGGGCGCCGCGCAGGTCGGCGACGTAGGCGTCGATGGGGCCGGCGGTAAGCACCAACTCAGTATGGTCACGGGGCCGCGCGCGGGGTTCCGGGTTGACCCTGAGGTTTCCCCCGGTTCGGGTCGCGGCTCTGGCGGCCCGCCGCCGGCACAAGGGAGCCTACATGTAGCTGACCTACATGTAGGGAGAAAGAACGTGCGGAAGTGGCTGCTGGGCGGCCTGGGGCTGCTCCTGGTGCTGTGCGGGGGCGGGGCCGTCGCGATCGCCTGGTACTTCGTCCGGTCGCCGCTGGACGTCCACGTCGACTTCAACCGGTCCCTGCGGATCCCGCCGCTGGCCGAGTCGACCGTCGACGCGCAGGGCGCGCGGGTGTTCGAGCTGCGCGCGCAGCCGGGCGACACCGACCTGGGGCATGGCTCGACTCGCACGTGGGGTTACAACGGCAGCTACCTTGGCCCGACATTGCGAGCCAAGCGAGGCGAGCACGTAAACATCAATGTGCGCAACACGCTGGCCGAGCCGACGACCGTGCACTGGCACGGCATGCATCTGCCGGCCAGCCAGGACGGCGGGCCGCACCACCCGATCCCGGCCGGCGGGCTCTTCCAGGCGGCGTGGACGATCGACCAGCCGGCGGCGACGCTGTGGTACCACCCCCACCCGAGCGAGCGGACCGAGACGCAGGTGTACCGCGGCCTCGCGGGAATGTTCATCGTCGACGACGGCGAGCCGGCGCAGCGGGCCCTGCCGCACGACTACGGCGTCGACGACATCCCGGTCCTGGTGCAGGACAAGAAGTTCGACGGCGACCAGCTCAGCATGGACGAGCGCTTCGGCAGCGACATCGGCGTGCTCGGCGACGAGATCCTCGTCAACGGCACCCCCGCCCCGTTCCTCGACGTACGCTCCGAGCTCGTCCGCCTCCGCCTGCTCAACGCCTCGACCGCGCGCGTCTACAGCTTCACCCTCGCCGACGGCCGCCCGTTCGCGCTGGTCGGCACCGACGGCGGCCTGCTGGACAAGCCGTACATGACCGACCGTGTGCGCCTCTCGGCCGGTGAGCGGGCCGAGATCGTGGTGTCGCTGCGCCCGGGCGAGCGGGTGGCGCTGCGCAGCACCAGGCCGCTGGGCGGGGGCCTGGACAGCAAGTTCAACGGCGGCCAGGACTCCTTCGACATCCTGCAGTTGCGCGCCGCGCCGGCGCTGACCCCGGCGACGCTGCCCGGGACGCTGCTCAGCACGCCGCGCCTCGACCCGGCGCAGGCCGCGCAGACCCGCAGCTTCACGTTTCAGGGCCGGAAGATCAACGGCCGCGGCATGGACATGGGCCGCGCCGACGCGGTGGTCGTCAAGGACACGACCGAGGTCTGGAACGTCGCCAACGGCCACGACACGCCGCACAGCTTCCACATCCACGACGTGCAGTTCCAGGTGCTGAAGGTGGACGGGCAGGCGCCCCCGCCGCAGCTGGGCGGCTGGAAGGACACCGTCTTCCTGGAGCCGCACCAGCGGTACACGGTGATCGCGAGGTTCGCCGACTACGCCGACCCGACCACGGCCTACATGTTCCACTGCCACGTCCTCAGGCACGAGGACAACGGGATGATGGGCCAGTTCGTGGTCGTCGAGCCCGGGCAGCAGCCCCGCCTGCACGGCTGAGAGGGTGCCGGGCCCCCGTGGCGGCGCGGGGCCCGGCACGTCTCGCAAGCGTTCCGTCGTCCCCGTGTGGCTCGACCGTGCGGCGGTCGAACTCCCAACGAGAAACCGCTCTGTGACCGGCATGACACATCGATCAACGCTTCCATGTCAAGGGATCGTCATACCGAGGTGTCGGGGATCACCGGAGGCCGCCGAGATGGGTGCGGAGCGCGACGGTGAGGTCTCCCTCGGTGCCGCTGCAGGCCGTGCACCCGTCCGGGCGGACCAGCCCGCAGCCGTCGTTGCGGGCTTGACTTGAACCCCTGTTGAGGTGCGACGTTGCCGGGGTGGAGAACCGACGCGCGCTCACCGTCGGCATGGTGACGCTGGTCACGCTGGTCGCCTTCGAGGCGGTCGCCGTGACCGCGGCCATGCCGGCCGTCGCCCGGGCCCTTTCCGGCCTGGCCCTGTACGGATTCGCCTTCGGCGGCGCCCTCGCCACCAGCGTGGTCGGCATGGTGCTGGCCGGCGCCTGGTGCGACCGGGCCGGCCCGGCCCGGCCGGTCGCCGCCGGGGTGGCCCTGTTCTGCGCGGGCCTGCTGCTGGCCGGACTGGCCCCGCACATGTGGGTCCTGGTCGCCGGGCGGCTGGTGCAGGGGTTCGGTGGCGGCCTGGTCGCGGTGGCGCTGTTCGTGGTCGTCGGCCGGGCCTACCCGGTGTCCGAGCACGCCCGGGTCTTCTCGTTCCTCTCCGCCGCCTGGGTGCTGCCGGCCATCGCGGGTCCGGCGCTCGCCGGGTTGATCGTCCAATTCGCCGGTTGGCGCTGGGTCTTTCTGCTCGTCATCGCCGTGGCGGTACCGTCGATGCTGCTGATCTGGCCGCGCGTGCGGACGGTTCGGGCGGAAAGCTCGCACACAGCGCGGAACAACCGATTCGCGTGGTCGATCGGCACCGCCGCCGGCGCGCTGCTGCTCTACCTGGGCGGCCAGCAGACCGGCCCGCGCGGCGCCGCGCTGCTCGCCGCCGGCCTGGCCGTCGCCCTGGTCTGCGGTGCGAGGCTGCTGCCGCCCGGCACGCTCGCCGCCGCCCGCGGCCTGCCCAGCGTCGTGCTCCTGCGCGGCCTCGCCGGCGCCGCGTTCATGCAGACCGACGTGTTCATCCCGCTCATGCTCACCCGCGAGCGCGGCCTCACCCCGGCCCTCGCCGGCCTGACCGTGACGGCCGGCGCGCTGTTCTGGTCCGCGGGCTCCTGGGTCCAGGCCCGCCAGGCTCAGCGGCTCTCCGACGCGGCCCGGCTCCGTCTCGGCGCGACCGGCATCGCCGTCGGCGTGCTGTCCGCGATGTCGCTGGCCTTCGCAGGTGTACCGGTGGTGGTCGTCGTCGCCGGCTGGTGCGCGGGCGGCTTCGGCATGGGTCTGGCGTCCCCGGCCTCCGCCGCGCTGGTCCTGCGCTACTCCGCCCCGGCCGAGCAGGGTGCCAACAGCTCCGCCCTCCAGGTCAGCGACGCGCTGCTGACCACCACCGCGCTCGCCGTCGGTGGCGCCCTCTTCGCCGCGCTCGTGGACGTCGGCCCCGTCGCGTACGCCGCCGCGTTCGCGGTCGCGCTCGTCCCCGCCGTCGCCGGGGTGCTGGTCGCCGGTCGTACTTTCGGCGGATCTGACGGTGCCGCTCGGCCCGTAGCATTGGCCGGTGACCGTGCGGGTGTTGGTCGCGGATGATCAGGAGATCGTCCGCACCGGGTTGACGATGATCCTCAACGCCCAGCCCGGCATCGAGGTCGTGGCCGAGGCCGCCGACGGCCGCCGGGCGGTCGAGCTGGCCCGGCGCCTGCGCCCCGACGTGTGCCTGCTCGACGTGCGCATGCCGGCGATGGACGGGCTGGAGGCGACCCGGCAGCTGGCCGGGCCGGCCGTCGAGGACCCGATCGCGGTCGTCGTCATCACCACGTTCGACCTCGACGAGTACGTCTACTCCGCCCTGCGCGCCGGCGCCCGCGGCTTCCTGCTCAAGGACGCCGGCCCCGCCCTGCTCGCCCAGGCCGTCCACGCGGCCGCGGCCGGCGACGCGCTCATCGCGCCCAGCGTCACGACCCGGCTGCTGCGGGCGTTCGCCGACACCGGCCCGGCCGGGCCGCCCCGCCAGCCGATCGAGCCGCTCACCGACCGCGAGGAGCAGGTGCTGGCCCGGGTGGCGCGGGGCCGGACCAACAACGAGATCGCCGACGAGCTGTTCATCACGCTGAGCACCGTCAAGACCCACGTGACCGCGCTGATGCTCAAGCTCGGCGTGCGCAACCGGGTGGAGATCGCGATGTGGGCGTACGAGACGGACCGGGTCAGACCCGGGAGCTGAACTTTGGTCGGGCTCCGGTCCGGCCCAAGGAGCGATGCATCGCCCCCGTGCGCGGCCCACCATCGTGTCCATGACGACCGTGACCGCCCCGATCCGCCGCCGCCCGCGCCGCGACTGGCCCATCGTCGCCGGCCTGTTCCTGCTGGCCCTCGTGCCGTCCCTGGCCGGCGGCGTGCGCGTCGCCCAGCTCACCGGCGGCGTCGAGCGCACCGCCGCCAACGCCCGCTTCGTCGACATGCCGGCCCCGGTGCTGGTCCACATCTTCGGTGCGGTGGCGTTCGCGTTCCTCGGCGCGCTGCAGTTCGCCCCCGGCTTTCGCCGACGCCACCGGCGCTGGCACCGCGTCTGCGGCCGGGTGGTGGCCGTCGCCGGCATCGCCGTGGCCCTGTCCGGCCTGTGGATGACCGCCTTCTACGACCTGCCCCGCGGCGACAACGACGTGCTCAGCGTGTTCCGGTACATCTTCGGCACCGTCATGCTGCTCGCCATCGTGCTCGGCTTCATCGCGATCCGCCGGCGCGACTTCCACACACACAAGGCGTGGATGATGCGTGCCTACGCGATCGCCATGGGTGCCGGCACGCAAGTCTTCACCAGCTTGCCACTGTTGCCAGTCAACGTTGACGATCCCAGCTATCCGTCATGGCGTTGCGTGGCACTCGTGGCCGGCTGGCTCATCAACCTCGCCGTCGCCGAGATCATCATTCGCCGGTCAGACCCGCGTCGCGGGCGATGACGATCGCCTGGGCGCGGTCGGCGACCTGCAGCTTCGCGAAGATGTTCGACACGTGGTTGCGCACGGTCTTCTGGCTCACGCCCAGCCGCTCGGCGATCTGCGGGTTGGTCAGGTGCCGGGCGATGTGGCCCAGGATCTGCCGCTCCCGCGCGGTGAGCTCCGGGAACACCTCCGGCCCGGTGCGGTCCAGCCCGGCGAAGAACCCCATGAGCCGGGCCGCGATCGCCGGCCCGAAGATCGCCTCACCGTCCGCGACCACCCGGATCGAGCGGATGATCTCCACCCGCCGGGCGCCCTTGAGTACGTAGCCGCGCGCACCGGCCCGAACCGCCGCGAAGACCGAATCGTCGTCGTCGGCCATGCTCAGCACCAGCACCCGCACGTGCGGAGCGGCGGCCACGATCCGCTCGGTCGCCGCGATCCCGCCCATCCCCGGCATCACCAGGTCCAGCAGCACCACGTCCGGCTGCAGGCGCGGCAGCGCGGCGAGCGCCTCCTCGCCGCTGGCCGCCTCCCCGCAGACCTCGACCTCGTCGCTGGTGGCCAGCAACGCCTTCAACCCGGCCCGGAAATGGTCATGGTCGTCGACAACCAGCACCCGCACCGGCTCGCTCATCGCGGCAACCGTGCTGTCACCGACGTGCCGTGCGGCGTCGACGTCACGTCCAGCTCGCCGCCGAGCTCCTCGGCCCGTTCCCGCATCGAGTGCATGCCCACTCCACCCACCTTGACTGGCGATGTGCCGTGCCCGTCATCGGTGACGGTCAGACACAACCGATCGTTCTCGACAAGCAATTCCAGTCGTACCGCCGTCGCTCCGGCATGCCGCCGGGCGTTCGCGATCGCCTCGACCGCGATCCGGTACGCGGCCACCTCGCTCGCCGCCGGCAGCCCGCCGACCTCCGCCGGTGCCTCGATGCTCACCCGCGGCCCGGCCGGCTGCTTGGCCAGGTGCGCCCGCAGCGCCCCGACCAGCCCGAGCGTGTCCAGCGCGGGCGGTCGCAGCCCCTCGACGAGCCGCCGCACGTCGGCGACCGCGGTCTGCGCGTCCTCGACGATCTCCGCCAGCAGCTCTCGCGCCCGCTCGCCGCCGACCTCCTGGGCCGCCTCCGCGCGCATGGTCAGCCCGGCGAGCGTCGGCCCGAGCCCGTCGTGCAGGTCCCGCCGCAGCCGCCGGCGCTCCTCCTCCCGGGCCACGACCAGCTGCTCGCGGGAGCGGCGCAGGTCCGCGGAGTAGCGCACCGCCTGCACCGCGACGCCGATGTGCCGGGCCAGGTCCGCGAGCAGCCGCCGGTCCCGCGTTCCCAGCGCCGCCTCGCCCGGGCGGGGCCCGAGCCGCAGCGCGCCGACCGGCTCCCCGCCGGCCACGAGCGGGAACGTGACCGGCTCGGCGGGGCGCTCGCCGAGCTCGTAGACGGGGCCGGCGTCGACCTCGATCCCGACGTACGACAGCCGCAGCGCCTCCTTCACCGTCGACGTGCTCGCGGCCAGGATCGCCCCCGGGTCCGGCACGGCGGCCAGGCGCTCCCCGAGGCGGGCCAGGACGGTGTACGGGTCGTCGCGCTCGCCGTACACCAGCAGGTTGACCCGGCGCTGCACCCACTGCCGCAGCCCGCCGAAGACGAGCGCGGCGGCCACGGCGGCGAGCACCGAGGAGGCTCCGAGAACCCCGACGACGAGCAGGTAGGCGCCGGTGACCGCGGTGGTGAGGGCGGCGAAGACCACGGTACGGCTGATGAGCAGATCGATGTCGAACAGCCGGTGGCGCAGGATCGCCACCCCGATGCCGGCCGGGACGAGCGCCATCGCCAGCCCGCCCGCCACGTCCCACCCGGCGTTGTCGTGCGGCCAGATCCGGTCCGGGTCCGAGTCGGCGAGCCCGGCCGCGAACCGCGCCAGCACGACGAGGGCCACGAGCCCGCAGGTGTACGCCAGCCAGCGCGCCTGCGGAAGCGTCCGGGCCCTGCTCGCCACGGCCACGGCCCCCGCCACGAACGCGACCGCCGCCCCGGCCGTGAACGCGATCCCGGCCACGGGCGCGACGGAGGCCATGAACCCGGCCCCGAGCGGGTTCGCCGGCGCCTGCGGCCGCACCTGGTCGTTGACCCCCGGCTGGAACGCCCCGGTGAGCGCGGCGAGCCCCGCGAGCGTGACCAGCCCGGCGGCCGCCCACCTCGGCGGCCGGTCGAGCGGGAAGTACGCCGGGACGAGCGCGATCCCGAGGTTCGCCGGCACCCACAGCCAGGTCTGCGGCCACGCCAGGGCCGTGACCCCGGCGACCGCCGCCTGCCCGCAGCACTCCAGCACCACGAACGCCAGCCCGCTCATGAGCAGCAGCGGCCCCACGGTGTTCCCGGGCCGCTTCACCGTGATCAGCGCCCCGACGAGCGCACAGGCGGCGACGGCGGGCAGGTACGCCACCTCGCCCGCGGGCGCGGCATTGCGCACCGCGAGCCACCCGGCGAGCCCGGCCAGCACCGGACCTGCCAGGTACAGCGGCTACGCCCGCATCGCCCGCACAGTCACGCCCTCATCGCCCGTACACTACGTTCTCCCGCGGCGTCTCCCGCCCGGAGAAGGCGAATCCGAGCCCGGCGACGAACACCCACGCGGCCCCGGGGAACAGCGCCCCGTACTGCGCGGGAAATGCCTGCGTGGCCGCGACGAGCAAGGCGGCAACCGCGCTCGCCGCCGCCAGCCACGTGCTGGCCGACCCGTGCCGGAACCCGCCGACGGCGACCGCCGCCGCGCTCAGCCCCGCCCCGGCCCACAGCCACGGCAGCGTGTTGTAGACCTCGACGAGCCCGGCGACGGTGTCGGGGTCCCAGCGCTCGGGCTCGCCGAGGGCCCAGTACAGCTCGGTGCAGATCCCGCCCCCGACGAGCAGCAGCACGGCGACGAGCCCGAGCCCGCCGGCCGCCACCGCCGGCACGAGACTCCCGGCGGGCTCCTGCCGCGCGAGGTGCCGGCGCAGCCCGGCCGCGAAGACGACGAGGCACACGGCCGCCACGGCGCAGACGACCTGGGTGATCCAGACGTAGTGCCGCTGCCCGCTCACGGCGGCGACCACGAGCGCGTTGTCCTTGATCCCGTCCCCGACGTCGCCGGTGAGGCCGGACCCGAGGAAGAGCCCCACGAGCCCGGCGATCCCACCCAGGGCCCCGGCGAACGCCCACGCCCTGCTGTTCGTAGTAGTAGTCATGCGGGCACCATCCCGGCCGGCCGACCCGGCCCGGCAGCACCCGCCTGTCCCGGGCGCCGGGAACTTTGTCCCGCCGGCCCGGGGCCGCGATCAGAAGGTGGTCAGGAACTGCCGGACCGGCAGGGCGGCGGCGGTGATGCGCACGTCGCCGATCCAGCCGTAGAAGCCCTGGCCGAACTGCTCGGCGAACTGGGTCGCGCCGATCACGAACGGCTTGCCCAGCGTGGTGATGCCCTTCGACGGCTGCGTGGGGTTGCGCGCGATCGGGGAGCCGTCGACGTACACGACGGTCCGCCGGGCGTCGTTGACCACCGCGAGGTGCATCCAGCGCCCCACCGGCAGGGCGTGGCTCCAGGAGGTCGGGTCGGCGTCGCGGTCCGTGGGGTACACCACGAACTGCAGGAAGCGCTCCGGGGACAGGTTCAGGCTGCAGGTCGGCTCCTCCGTCGACCAGCCGCTGGTCTTGCCCGCGTCGCCGTTGCGCCCCTCCCAGCTGAGGATGCCCATCCACGCGTGGTCGCCCTCGAACGGGTCGGGCAGCTTCACGAACGCCTCGATCGTGTATCCCCGCTCGAAGCGCATCCGGTTGATCGGCGCGGCCGCGACGGCCTCCAGGATCGCGCCGCGGTCCGGGGACTTGCCGCCGTCGAAGCGCAGGCTCGCGTGCGCCGGCTGGCCCGCGTGGTGCTCCGGCGACCAGGTCAGCGCGCCGGCGGGGCTGGTGTGCAGGCGGCGCACGGTCAGGTCGTTGCCCTTGCCGGTCAGGTCCCGCACGAGCGTGCCGTCGGACACCGCCGAACCCGCCTGGCCCGCCGCCGGCAGCCCGGCCGGGTCGAAGCGCCAGTAGGCGGCCGTGTCGCGGCCGATCACCGCCGCGGGCGGGCGCGGGGCCGGGGGCGTGACCGGCGCGAAGCCCTCGAAGCGGGCCGCGAAGTCGATCGACAGGCTGAAGCGGTCGGCCGGCCCGGTCAGCTCGATCGTCTCGGCCTCCAGCGGGTTGCGCTTGTGCGGATCGCGGCTGAGGAACCACGGCGAGAACGTCTCGACGTCGATGACGTCGCGGGCCAGGTCGAAGTGGTACAGGCGGATCATGCCCGCGCCGCCGTAGTACCGGTCCTGGTAGTTCGTGATGTGCACGTGCACGTCGTGCCCCGCGTCGTTGCGCAGCACGGTGCGCCCCGGCGGCCAGAAGTGCCCGTTGAGGGTGAGGAAGATCTGGTCGTTGCGCTTGATGAACCCGTCCCACAGGCGGCGGCCGTAGCCGGACAGCTGCGCGACCCCGTCGTCGCCCGAGTACGCGAGCTCGTGCGTGGTGAGGATGACCGGCAGCGTGCGGTGCGCGTTCAGGACGCCCTGGGCCCAGGCCAGGCCGCGGTCGGAGACCCGCCAGTCCAGGGCCAGGATCAGCCACTGCCGGCCGCCCGCCCCGATGATGTGGAAGGAGTTGTACCCGTCCGGCGACGCGCCCCCGAAGGTGGGCATGCGCGAGTAGCGCTTCGCGCCGAACGCCCGCAGGTACGCCGAGTCGCCGCGCTGGTCGTCGGTGCTCGAGGCGATGTCGTGGTTGCCGGCCAGCACGCTGTAGGACACCCCCGCCCGTCCAGCGCGCGGAACGTGTCGGAGGCCAGCCCGATCTCGTGCTCGGAGCCGTGCTCGGTCACGTCACCGAGGTGCGACATGAACACGATGTTCGCCTCGCTGCGCTCGCGCACGAGGTAGTCGAACGTCTCCTTGAGCGGCTCCGGCCGCGAGGAGTCCTCGTCGAAGAGGTACTGCGTGTCGGGCAGCACCGCCAGCGCGAACCGCGGGATCCCCGGGTCGGCGGAGCCTCCGTGACCTGCGCCTGCGAAAGCCGGCAGCTCCGCCCCCGCGACCACCGCCCCGACGGCCGGCGCGACCACGGCGGCGCGCAGCAGCGAGCGCCGCCCGACCTGTCCGATATCTCCAGAACTCATGAGGCTGACCCTCTTGTTCCGACCTGACCGCCGGGTGCCGACCAGCCGAACGAGCGACACCGGCCTATCGAACAAGCCGCCGTTCGACGTCGCGGGCCACGAGGTACAGCACCACCGCGTTGAGGCAGTGCCACAGCCAGTGCAGGCCGATCGGCACCGACCCGCACAGCGGCTCGTCGAGGGTCCGCAGGGTCAGCGACACCGCGAAGACCGCCGTGGCGATCCCCAGCGGTCGCGAGCGCAGGGCGACGGCGAATCCGGCGAGCCCGAGCGCCGCGGGGAGATAGCCACCGAGGGTGAACTGCCGGCCCGCCAGCGCCAGCAGCAGATCCACGAACCCGGCGAACACCACGAACGCGGGCGCGGCCAGCCACGCGAGCCCGGGCCGCACCCCGAGGCCGTGCCGCGCCAGCAGCACGACCGCGACGAGCACGAACACCAGGATCGACAGCGAGTCCAGGGCCGCGGTCGGCCCGGTCGCGAACGTGTGGAACGACAGGCTGCACAGCCCTACGACGCCGAGCAGGATCGGCAGCAGCCGGTGGCGGGTCCGCACCAGCAGCACCGCGCACGCGATGAGGAACGCGACGTTGGAGACCGCGTTGAGGGGCTCGGCCCACAGGCCCGGGCCGAGGCGCTCGCAGTACCCGTCCATCCCCGGACGCTAGCCACGGGAAGTGACGCCCGGGCGAGCGGGTAGCGTCTGGATCGTGTCGAGCCTGAGCCGTGCCGAGGCGGTGGAGCGCGCGCGGCTGATCACCGTGCGCTCGTACGCGATCGAGCTGGACGTGACCTCCGGCGACGGGTTCACGTCGCGCACGGTCGCCGAGTTCTCGTGCGCCTCACCCGGCGCCGGGACCTTCGCGGAGGTGAAGGGGGCTCAGGCCGTACACGTGAGGCTCAACGGACGCGAAGCGCCGGTCGTGGACGGGCGCGTGGTGCTGCGGGACCTGGCCGCCGAGAACCGGCTCGAGGCCTCGTTCCGCGCGCCGTACTCGCACAGCGGCGAGGGCGTCCACCGCTTCACCGACCCCGAGGACGCTCGGACGTACCTCTACGGACAGGCGCCGATCGACGACGCCCAGCGCATGTTCGTCTGCTTCGACCAGCCCGATCTGAAGGCGCCCATCTCGCTGACGGTGCTCGCCCCTGCCCAGTGGACGGTCCGGGCCAACGCGCCCGTGCGCTCGAGCGCGGACGGCCGCTGGAAGTTCGAGCGGACCCCGCCGCTGTCGACGTACCTGTTCAGCTTCCTCGCCGGCCCGTGGCACGTCCTGGAGCGCGAGCACGACGGCATCCCGCTCGGCCTGCTGTGCCGGCGCAGCCTCGCCCCGGCCCTGGACGCCGACGCGGACGAGCTCTTCGGCGCGACGGCCGCGAGCCTGGACCACTACCACGAGCTGTTCGACACCCGCTACCCGTTCGCCAAGTACGACCAGGCCTTCATCCCCGAGTTTCCCGGCGGCGCCGTGGAGAACCCCGCCCTGGTCAACTTCCGCGAGGAGTTCCTGTTCCGCGCGGGCGCCACCGACAGCGACCGGCACCGGCGGTTCGTGGTGATGGCGCACGAGATGGCGCACATGTGGTTCGGCAACCTGGTCACCCTGCGCTGGTGGGACGACGTCTGGCTCAACGAGGCCTTCGCCGAGTACATGGGTTGGCGCGTCGCGGCGCAGACCGGCCGGCACCCGGCGGCGCTGGCGGACTTCGCGATCTGGCGGGAGCGCTGGGGCTACACCGCGGACCTGCGCCCGTCGACCCACCCCGTCGCCCCCGAGGACGTCGCCGACACCGCGGTGGCCTTCCAGAACTTCGACGGCATCTCGTACGCCAAGGGCGCCGCCGCCCTGCGCCAGCTCGCGGTCCACCTGGGCGACGAGGTGTTCCTGGCCGGGGTGCGGGACTATTTCCGGCGGTACCGCTTCGCCAACGCCGCCCTGGCCGACCTGCTGGCCGTCCTGGGCTCCGCGGCCGGCCGCGACCTGACCGGCTGGGCCGAGCTGTGGCTGCGCAGCACCGGCGCCAACACGCTGCGCCCGCTGCCGTCGGGCGAGCTGGTCGTCGAGCAGACCGGCCGCCCGCTGCGCCCCCACCGCCTGACGGCCTCCGCCTACGCCTCCGACGGCTCGGTGCGCCGGGTGCCGTTCACGATCGACGGCGCCACCGCGACGATTCCCGGCCTCGCCGCCGCGCCGGCGGGCACGGTCCTGCTGCTCAACGACGGCGACGAGACGTACGCGAAAATCCGCTTCGACCCCTTCAGCCGCGCCGCGCTCCCGGCGGTCCTGCCCGACGTCGAGGACCCGCTGGCGCGGGCGGTGATCTGGACCGCGGTCATCGACGCCGTCCGCGACGGCGAGATCCCCCCGTCGGAGTTCCTGGCGCTGCTCGTCGCGGCCCTGCCGACGGAGCGCCAGGAGGGCATCTTCGACGAGGTCCTGGCCTTCGCCCGGGACTGCCTGGCCCGCCGCGGCCTGATCCCGTTCGCCCCGCTGGCCGAGGTCTGCGCGGGGGCCCTGGCCGGCGCGGCCCCCGGCCCGGGCCGCCGGCTGGCCGCGGCCCGGGCCCTGCTCAGCGTCGCCGACGCCCCGCTGGTGCGCTCCTGGCTGGCCGGCCCCGGCGCACCGGAGGGCCTGGCGGTCGACGCCGACCTGCGCTGGGCGCTGCTGCTGCGCCTGTGCGCGCTCGGCGCCGCCACGCCGGACGAGATCGCGGCCGAGCAGCGCCGCGACCCCACCGCGAAGGGCGCCGAGCGGGCCGCCGCCGCCCGGGCCGCCCTGCCGACCCCACAGGCGAAGGCGGCCGCCTGGTCGGCGATCGTCACCGACCCGAACCCGCGCCTGGCCGTCGCGAACGCCGGGGCGTTCTGGCAGCCGGGCCAGGAGGCGCTGACCGACCCCTACGTCGAGCGCTACTTCACCGACGCCCCGGCGATGCTCACCGACCGCTACCTGTTGGCGGCGCTGCAGGTGGTGCGGCTGAGCTTCCCCGTCCACAGCCCGGCGGCCCTGGCCCCGGCCGACGCCCTGCTGGCCCGCCCCGACCTGGACCCCCTGCTACGCCGCGAGATCGCCGACGGCGCCGACGAACTGCGCCGCTGGCTCCCGTAGCCGCCGGCCCGCACCCTGTGCCCGGCGGTGCCCGCGTGGCCAATACGGCGGGCGAGCCGACGGGCGTTTCATTTTGGGGGTTTCTGGAGTCCGTGGAAGGCGTAGACGAATCGGTACTGCTCCTCCAGGGACGTGACCTGGCCGGCGGGCGCTGGGGCGAGGAAGTCGACGACCTCGAAGGGCTCTTCGGGACTCGGGCGCCGTGTCTCGGTCAGCACGTATCCCTGCCGGCCGCTGGTGAACTGGCGCAGTTGGCCGGAAGCCCAGACGTTGACCCGCGCCGCTTGGCAGCACAGGCGCAGTCCGCGGGCCTCCAGCCGACGGCGTATCTCGATGAGCGGTTCGAGCAGGTCCGCGCCGGCGACGGGGCCGATCGTCTCGGCCGCGGTCACGGCGGTGATCCGCGTCTGTTGGGCTGTGCCGGCGTCGATGTGCAGAGTGATCGGCGCCGTTGCGCCGTGCTGGTCGACCGTCCGCAGGTGCCGTTGCTCGATCACTCGTGCTCACCTTTCAGGCCAGAGCTTCCAGCAACGGTACGACCTGCGACGGGCTCGGCATCGCCGCGGTCTCGGTGCGCAGGGCCGCGGCGGCCGTGGTGTAGGACGGCTCGGTCAGCACCGTGCGCAGGGCTTCGGCCGCGTCCGTCGGGGTGCTGGACAGCGCGTCCAGGACCACGCCCACGCCCAGTTCCGCGCAGCGCTCCGCGTTGGCCGGCTGGTCGGCGCCCATCGGGACCAGCACCAGGGGCAGGCCGTGGGCCAGGGCGCCGATCACGGTGCCGGAGCCGGCGTGGCAGACGACCGCCGAGCAGCGGGGCAGCAGCTCGGCCTGCGGGACGTACCGCTGCACGCGCACGTTCGCCGGCTGCGGGCCGAGCTCGGCCGGGTCAACCGCGCCGCCCACCGTGACGACCATGTCGACGGGGAGCGTGCGGAAACCGGACAGGAGGCGGGTGAAGAGGTCGCCCGACTCCGTGTTGAAGACCGTGCCGAGGGTGAAGTACACCGTCGGCGGGGTGGTCGGCGCGGGCGGAGGAGCCGCCATCGGGCGCATCAGGCAGGACGCGACCCGGAAACTGGGCGGGACCGGGGAGATCACCAGGTGGCGCGTCAGCATCGCCAGGTCCGGGTCCGCGGGCAGGCCGTGCGCGGACCGCGTCCGGTCGAGCAGGGGCGCCAGGCCCGCAGCGCCGCCGAAGCGGCCCGCGGCGAGGACCACCACGGACGCGTGCGGCAGGCCCAGCGACTCCGCGGCGATCATGCTGCCGAAGTCGGTCTCGTCGCACACCACGAGGTCGGCGCGCCACGCCGCGGCGGCGGCCCGGGTGGTCGCGGCGCGCTCGCGGGCCATCCAGCCGCCGAAGCCGTCGCGGAACTCGCGCTCCTCGCGGTCGCGGTCCAGGCGCTGCAGCGGGCGGCGTTCGTCCTGCGGGGCGTCGGCGCCGGCCGGGAAGCCCTCGTACCCCTCGGGCAGCAGGCCCGGCCGGCCGGTGAACGCGACGGCGTGGCCGCGCCCGGCGGCGGCGCGGGCGAGCGGGAGCAGCGGCTGGAGGTGGCCGTTGCCACCGGCGAACGCGAACAGCATGCGCATCGGAACCTCGGCTCCAAACTTTTCCGGGGCGTTGTCGAAGACGGCGAGCGTCGTTCGACGCGGTGGTAGAGGCTGAGCGAACGGCCAGCCACCTTACCGAGAAGGACACGACGATGCGGTACATGCTGATGCACAAGCTCGACGACTCGAACCCGGCGCTGTGGCAGCCGAACCCGGAGTTCATCGCGAGGTTCGGGCAGTACATGGAGGAGGTCAGCAAGGCGGGCGTCCTGCTCGCCGCGGAGGGCCTGCTGCCCAGCTCGGCCGGCGCGGCGATCATCACCAGGAAGGACGGCGCGACCACCGTCGTGGACGGGCCGTTCGCCGAGGCCAAGGAGGTCATCGGCGGCTTCGGCATCCTGCAGGTGCGCGACCAGGCCGAGGCGGTCGAGTGGGCCACGCGCTTCGCCGCGCTGTTCGACCACGACATCGAGATCGAGGTCCGCAAGGTGTCCGAGTACGAGTAGCTTATCTTGGGCGCGTGAGCGGTACCGACGCGAAATCGGCCATCGAGGCCGTCTGGCGGATCGAGGCACCCCGGGTCATCGCCGGGGTCGCCCGGCTCGTCGGCGACGTCGGGCTCGCGGAGGAGCTTGCGCAGGACGCCCTGGTCGCGGCGCTGGAGCAGTGGCCGGCCGAGGGCGTCCCGCGCAACCCCGGCGCGTGGCTCATGACCACCGCGAAGCGGCGCGGCATCGACACCATCCGGCGTCAGCGGGTGTTGGAGAAGCACCTGCCCGCCCTGGCGCCGCAGGAGCACACGGACGCCTCCGAGTTCGACGCGGTGCTGGAGCAGGAGCCGATCGAGGACGACCTGCTGCGGCTGATCTTCACCGCCTGCCACCCGGTGCTCAAGCAGGAGTCCCGCGTCGCCCTGACCCTGCGCCTGCTCGGCGGCCTGTCCACGGACGAGATCGCCCGCGCGTTCCTGGTCCCGGACGCGACCGTCGGCCAGCGCATCAGCCGCGCCAAGAAGACCCTGGCGGAGGCGAGGGTTCCGTTCGAGCTGCCGACCGGCGCGGCGCGATCCGAGCGGCTGGCCTCGGTCCTGGAGGTCATCTATCTGATTTTCAACGAGGGGTACTCCGCGACCGCCGGCGACGACTGGATGCGCCCGGCCCTGTGCGAGGAGGCGCTGCGTCTCGGTCGCGTCCTGGCCGGCCTGATGCCGGCCGAGCCGGAGGCCCACGGCCTGATCGCGCTGCTGGAGATCCAGGCCTCCCGGTCGGCCGCGCGCACCGGCGTGGACGGCGAGCCGATCATGCTCCTGGACCAGGACCGCCGCCGGTGGGACCGGCTGCTGATCACCCGCGGCCTGGCGGCGCTGGAGCGGGCCGAGCGGCTCGGCGGCGGCCCGTACACGCTGCAGGCCTCGATCGCCGCCTGCCACGCCCGCGCCCGCACGCCGCAGGAGACGGACTGGCGGGAGATCGCCGCGCGCTACGCGGACCTGGCCGGGCTGACCCCCTCGCCGATCGTCGAGCTCAACCGGGCCGTGGCGGTGTCGATGGCCGATGGCCCGCAGGCGGGCCTGGCGGTGCTGGAGCCGCTGCTGGACGCCCCGTCGCTGCGCGGATACCACCTGCTGCCCTCGGTCCGCGCCGACTTCCTGTTCAAGCTGGGCCGCACGGACGAGGCCCGGGCCGAGTTCGAGCGCGCCGCGGCGATGACCCGCAACGAGCGCGAGCGCACGCTGCTGCTCAACCGCGCCGCCGCCTGCTGATCAGCGGCGCAGGGCGAGGCGGGCGGCGCCCAGGGCCGGGTCCGTCGCCGTGCCTACCGCCGTGCCCCGGGCCGTCAGCCGGGTCAGCACCGCGCGGCGGACCGGGGTGCCGGCGACCAGCAGCCCGCCGGCCAGCACGACCGGGGCGTGCGGGGACTCCAGCTCGTCCAGGGTGGCGATCAGGCGCGCCGCGGCCTCGGTGACGATGCTCGCCGCGTCGGGGTCGCCCGCGTCGGCCAGCTCGCAGACCAGCGGGGCCACGGCGCCGAACGGGGGCAGGGTGCCGGCCCAGTGCACGAGGTCGTCGGGGGTCGCGGCGCCCGCGTGTGCGGCGACCTCGCGGGCCAGGGGTGAGGAGAATGTCCGGACCGCATGGCGTACGGCCTGCAGGCCCAGCCACATCCCCGAGCCCTCGTCGCCGAGCAGCCAGCCCAGGCCGTCGGCGACGCGGACCGTGCAAAGGCCGTCGACCAGCGCGGCGACCGCCCCCGTGCCGCTGATCAGCACGGCTCCGGTGCTCCAGTCGCCGCCCGCGGCGAAGGCGGTGACCGCGTCGCCGACGATCGGGATCTCGCAGCGCAGGCCGATCGACACCCACTCCTCGGCGAAGGCCGCGGCGACGGCCGGGTCGGCCAGGGCGCTGGCGCCGGCCACGCCGACGACGCCCGCGGTGACCGTCGCCGGGTCCAGGCCGGCCAGCGCCGACCGCAGCGCCGACCCGACAGCGCGTGCGGCCGGCGGGCCGCCGGCCGAGGGGTTGCCGGGGCCCGCGGCCCCGCGGCCGAGCACGGTGCCCGAACCGTCGACGACCACGGCCTTCGACGCGGTGCCGCCCGCGTCCACACCAACCACGACAGCCATGGCCACGATCGAAACATAGAAAATGCTTATTGACTAGAAGTTGAAGTGGTCGTAATTTTCATCGCCAAGGCGGAACGATGAAAAGGATGACCAAGCTGTGACCGGTGAGAGTGGCGGGCTGCTGGGCAGGCTCCGCATCGAGGGGCCGACGATGCCGGAGGCCCTCGCGAAGATCGCCGAGACGATCCTCGGCGACCCCGAGGAGGCCGCGCACGCCAGCATCGTCGACCTCGCGGAGCGCTCCGGCACCTCGACGGCGACCGTCACGCGCTTCAGCCGGACGCTCGGCTTCAAGGGGTACGCGAACCTGAGAGTGGCGATCGCGACCGAGACCGGGCGGGCCGAGCAGGCGCGGTGGGAGACCGACATCAGCGGCGACATCGCGCCGGGCGATCCGCTCGACGGGGTGCTCGGGGTGATCACCGCGGCGGACACGCGGGCGATCCAGGCGACCGCGGCCGGGCTGGACGTCGCCGCGGTCGAGCGGGTCGCGGAGGCGATCGCCGGGGCCGGGCGGGTGGAGATCTTCGGGTTCGGCTCCAGCGGCACGGCCGGCCGGGAGATGGCCTTTCGCCTCGAACGCATCCGCGTCCCGGTCTGGTACCGCTCCGACAGCCACACCGCGCTCACCAACGCGGCCCTGCTGGGCCCGGGCGACGTCGCGATCGGGCTGTCGCACTCCGGGCGGACCCGCGAGGTCATCGAGACCCTCGCGGAGGCCGCGGACCACGGGGCGACGACGGTCGCGGTGACGTCCTTCGGGCGCTCGCCGCTGGCCGAGGTGGCCGACGTCGTGTTCACCACCTCGGTCCACGAGACCACCTTCCGGGTGGCGGCCCTCTCCGCGCTGCACTCGCAGCTGCTGGTCCTGGACCTCATCTACGTCGCGGTGGCGCAGCGCACCTACGAGCGCACCGCCGAGGCCCTCGAGCTCACCGTGCGCGCCGTCGACGCGCACCGGGTGCCCGAGACGACCAGCAACCGCAAGCGACCACGGAGGGAAAAGCCGCTGTGACCATCAGAAGTGCCGACTACGTCGAGGTGATCCGCGCCGCGATCGACCGGGTCGGGACCACCCAGGGCGACAAGGTGGCGCACGCCGCCGACCTGATGACCGCCACGGTGCGGGCGGGCGGGGTGATCCAGGCGTTCGGCTGCGGGCACTCCGAGGCGCTCGCCATGGAGATCGCCGGGCGGGCCGGCGGCCTGGTGCCGACCAACCGCATCGCGCTGCGCGACATCGTGCTGTACGGCGGCGAATCGCTCAGTGCCCTGGCCGACCCGAACCTGGAGCGCACGCCCACCGTCGCGCACCGCCTCTACGACCTCGCCCCCGTCAAGCCCGACGACACCTTCGTCATCGCCTCCAACTCCGGCGTCAACGGCGCCGTGGTGGAGATGGCGCAGCTGGTCAAGCAGCGGGGGCACGCGCTGATCGCGATCACGTCGCTCGAGCACTCCTCGCGCGTGGACTCGCGGCACAGCAGCGGGATGAAGCTCAGCGACTTCGCCGACGTGGTCCTCGACAACGGGGCCCCCTACGGCGACGCGTCGCTGCCGTTGCCCGGCGGCGGTGCCGTCGGGGCCGTCTCCTCGATCACCGCGGCGCTGCTGGCGCAGCAGATCGTCACCGAGGTGGTGGCGCGCCTGCTCGCGCTCGGTGTCACGCCGCCGGTCTACCTGTCCGACAACGTGCCGGGCGGACGGGAGCACAACGCAGGACTTGAGGCGCGGTACGCCGGGCGCATCCGGCGTACCGCATAAAAGGAGAGCGAGCCTTGCCATGAACCCCTCACCTTCACTCCCAACCTATCCCAGCCGCCGCTCGCTGCTGAAAGGCGCCGCCGGCGTTGCCATCGCCGCGCCGCTGCTCAGCGCCTGTGTGACCAGTGGCGGCGACGACGAGCAGCCGGCCGCGAACACCGGGGCGAAGAGCGCGGACAACCCGCTCGGCGTCAAGGACGACGCGCCGCTGGAGGTCGTGATCTTCAAGGGCGGCTACGGCGACGACTACGCCAAGCACGCCGAGGACCTCTACAAGGGCAAGTACAGCAAGGCGGCGATCGACCACAAGGGCATCCAGAAGGTCGGTGAAGCGCTGCAGCCGCGCTTCGTGGCCAACACGCCCCCGGACGTCGTGGACAACACCGGCGCCGGCCGGCTCGACCTGGCCACCCTGGTCGGGGCCAAGCAGCTGGCGGACCTCGCGCCGCTGCTGGACGCCCCGTCGTTCGACGACCCCAGCACCAAGGTCCGCGACACGCTGCTGCCCGGCGTCATCGACGACGGTACGTTCGACAAGCAGGTCCTGACCCTGAACTTCACCTACACGGTGTGGGGCCTGTGGTACTCCAAGCCGCTGTTCGCCGCCAAGGGCTGGACGTACCCGAAGACGTGGGACGAGATGCTGACGCTCTGCGCCACCATCAGGGCGGCCGGCGTGGCGCCCTGGACCTACCAGGGCAAGTACCCGGAGTACATCAACGACCCGCTGCTCACCATGGCCGCCAAGATCGGCGGTGCGGACCTGCTCAAGTCGGTCGACAACCTCGAGCCCAACGCCTGGAAGGCCGACGGGCTCAAGGCCGCCGCGGAGGCCTTCGCGGAGCTGGCCGGCAAGGGGTACATCATGAGCGGCTCCGAGGCCCTGTCCCACACCGAGGCGCAGGCCGCCTGGTGCCAGGGCAAGGCCGCGTTCATCCCGTGCGGCTCGTGGCTTCCGAGCGAGCAGAAGGGTGTCGCGCCCCAGGGCTTCGACATGGTGATGGGCGCGGTGCCGCCCCGCACCGGCAGCGACAAGATGGGCGCGGCCGCGGTGCAGGCGGCGAGCTCGGAGTCGTTCCTGGTGCCGGCGAAGGCGAAGAACGCCGCCGGCGGTATGGAGTACCTGCGCATCCTGTTCTCCAAGCAGTCGGCGAAGGCCTTCGCGCAGAGCGCGGGCACGCTGCCGGCGGTGGCCGGGGCGACCGACGGGCTGACGCTGTCCAGCGGCCTGGGCTCGACCCGCGACGCGATCACCGCCGCGGGCAAGGAGGCCTTCACGTTCAGGTTCCGCACCTGGTACGCGCCGCTGGCCAAGGCCGTCGACGACGCGACCGGCGAGCTGGTGAACAAGCGCGCCACGGCGGCCGAGTGGGCCGACCGCGTGCAGAAGGCCGCCGACGCGCTCGCCAAGGACTCCAGCGTCAAGAAGTACACCCGCTGATGAAACACGGTCGGCTCCGGTTCCTGTTCGGTGCGCTCGTGCCCGCACTGGTGCTGCACGTGCTGTTCGTGCTGTCGCCGTACGCGCAGGCGTTCTACCTCTCGCTCACCGACTGGACCGGCGTGGCCGGCGAGGCGCACTTCGTCGGGGCGGGCAACTACGCCCGCCTCGGCGGCGACTCCCTGTTCCTCGACGCGGTGCGCAACAACGCCGTCATGCTCGCGGTGGTGCCGATCGTCACCGTCGGCCTCGGGCTGTTCCTGGCCAGCATGCTGCACCTCGGCGGCCGCGACGGGCGGCGGGGGATCGCGGGGTCGCGCGTCTACCAGATCGTGTACTTCTTCCCGCAGCTGCTGTCGCTGGTCGTCATCGCGGTGCTGTGGGGCTTCATCTACAACCCGAACACCGGCCTGCTCAACGGGGTGCTGCGCGGGGTGGGGCTGGACTCGCTGGCCCGCAGTTGGCTGGCCGAGCCGGCCCTCGCCCTGCCGGCCGTGATGGCGGTGCTGGTCTGGTCGTCGGTCGGGTTCTACATGGTGCTGTTCAGCGCGGCGATCGACTCGATCCCGAAGGAGCTGTTCGAGGCGGCGCGGCTGGACGGCGCGAGCGGCTGGGCGACCTTTCGCAAGGTGACGCTGCCGCTGGTGCGCGACACGGTGCAGGTCGCGTTCGTCTACCTCGGCATCGGGGCGCTGGACGGCTTCGCCGTGGTCCAGGTCATGACGGTCGGGCCGGGCGGACCCGACGGGGCCACGGAGGTGATCGGGCTTTCGCTGTACCGCAACGCCTTCACCTACGGCAAGTTCGGCTACGCCTCGGCGATGGGGGTCGCGCTGTTCTTCGCGACGCTGACGCTGGCCGTGCTCGCCCTGCGGGCGGGCCGCGAGGAGAGGGTCGAGCTGGCGTGAAGCGCGTCCTGCCGCATGTGGCGATGCTCTGCTGGGGCGTCGTGACGGCGCTGCCGCTGCTGTGGGCGGTGCTGAGCTCCTTCAAGACCGACGACCAGATCCTCAACGACCCGTGGTCGCTGCCCAGCGACCCGCACTTCGACAACTGGTCGCGCGCCTGGACCCAGGCCGACATCGGCCGGTACTTCCTCAACAGCGTCATCGTCGTGGGCGGCGCGCTGCTGGTGACGATGCTGCTCGGGGCGCTGGTGGCCTACGCGCTGGCGCGGTACGACTTCCGGGGCAACCGGCTGGTCTACTACACCTTCGTCGCGGCCATGTTCTTCCCCGTGTTCCTGGCGCTGGTGCCGCTGTTCTTCGTCGTGCAGCAGCTGCATCTGCTCGGCACGTACCAAGGGTTGATTCTGGTCTACGCGGCTTACGCGATCCCGTTCACCGTCTTCTTCCTGCACTCGTTCTTCCGCACGCTGCCGAACGAGGTCGCCGAGGCCGCGTTCATGGACGGCTGCTCGCACGCGGGGGTGTTCTTCCGCGTGATGCTGCCGATGGCCCGGCCGGGCCTGGTCGCCGTCGGCATCTTCAATTTTCTCGGGCTCTGGAACCAGTACCTGCTTCCGCTGGTTCTCAACCCCGACCCGGACCGGTACGTCCTGGCGCAGGGATTGGCCTCCCTGTCGGTCAGCCAGGGCTACCGCAGCGACTGGAGCGGACTGTTCGCCGGCCTCACCATCGCCATGCTGCCGGTGCTCATCGCCTATGTCGCGTTCCAACGGCACATCCGCGCCGGAATGACCGCCGGCGCGGTCAAGTAACGGTCTCTAGGGGCCGTAGTCTCCTATCCCCTCAGGAGGACCCTGCCCATGTCAATTGGCACACGTCGATCTATTGCGATCGCGTCCGGCATCGCGTTGGCCGGCGCCGTCGGGGCGTTCGCGATCACCGCGGCCACCGTCGGCACCGCCAGTGCCGCCGCGAACAACTGCGGCTACCTGTTCGACGACTTCAACTACAGCTCGTCCTCGGACGCGTCGCTGACCGCGCACGGATGGGTGCCGCGCACCTACTCCGGCGGACCGGGCGTGCCCGGCGCCACCTGGTCGGCCAACAGCATCTCCTTCCCGACCAACGGCGGTCAGAAGGTCATGCAGCTGACCGCGTCCACGGACGGCACCAGCGGGGGAACCAACCAGGCCGAGCTGTACACCGCCCAGAAGCGCTACCTCGAGGGCACCTACGCCTCGCGGATCCGCTTCACCGACGCGCCGGCGAGCGGCAACGACGGCGACCACATCAACGAGACGTTCTTCACCATCAGCCCGCTCAACGGCGACCTCGACCCCACCTACAGCGAGCTGGACTTCTCGGAGTACCTGCCCAACGGCGGCTGGGGCGAGACCGGGCCCATCAACTACCAGACCACGTGGTACACGTATCGCAACGACCCGTGGTACGCCGACAACGTGCACTCGGAGGAGCGCAGGAGCTTCGACGGCTGGCACGACCTCGTGGTCACCGTCTCCGGCGGGCACGTCATCTACTACATCGACGGCCAGCAGGTCGGTGACCACTCCGGCAAGTTCTACCCGCGCCAGACGATGACCATCAACTGGAACCTGTGGTTCATCGACACCGCGGCACACACCGGGGGCCTGAGCACCTACATCCAGCAGGTCGACTGGGTGCTGTACGCCAAGAACCAGGTCCTCACCCCGAGCCAGGCGACGGCGCAGGCGGCCGCCTACCGCGGCGCGGGCAGCGCGTTCACGGACACCGTGGACTCCTCCGGCCCGTGCGTGACGCCGACCGGCTCCGCGACCCCGAGCACCTCGGCGTCGCCGTCCAAGTCCCCGTCGGCGTCGCCGTCGACGTCCACCCCGCCGGCCACCAACTGCGCGACCGCTCCCGAGTGGTCGATCAGCGGCATCTACACGGCCGGCCAGACGGTCAAGCACGAGAAGAGCGCCAACGGCGACCCCGGCGGCCCGGCCTCGGGCCAGGGCAAGCACCTGTGGCGCGCGA
Source organism: Dactylosporangium sp. CA-233914 (assembly GCF_050942935.1). Taxonomy (NCBI): domain Bacteria; kingdom Bacillati; phylum Actinomycetota; class Actinomycetes; order Micromonosporales; family Micromonosporaceae; genus Dactylosporangium; species Dactylosporangium sp. CA-233914. The sequence goes on from NZ_CP192030.1 coordinate 1,620,742, forward strand.
AGTGGTGGACGCAGGGCTCCGAGCCCGGCTGGACCGCCAACTGGGAAGACCTCGGCCACTGCTAGACCGGGGTCCATCGCGGGGCTGGCGTCCTCGTGCGGGACGCCGGCCCTCCCGGTAATGTGGTGACTACGCTGCGATGCGGGTTTGTTTGGGTCGGCTAAGCTTCAGCATCGGAACAGCACGCGCGACCGCTCACTGCACCAATCTCCAGACCTCGGCCGGGGACTGGTCCGGGGCGAAGTGTCCGGCCCCGGGAATGACACCCGTCGTCACGTCCCGGACGCCGACCGCGCGAAACCCGGCCGCGTAGGCCGCGATGTCGCCGCCCTCGTGCTCGCCCCGCAGGTAGAGCAGCGGGGTCGTGACGTCGGCGGGCTCGGCGTTGGCGGCGGCATCGGCCGCGAACGCGCGATACCACGAGAACCCCGCGGCGAGCGCCCCCGGTGTCGCGTAGGCCGCCGCGTAGTCGGCCCGCGCGTCGTCCGGCACCGCGCCGGGCGTGGCGGAGAGGACGTCGTAGAAGTAGTCGAAGTAGGCCCGCTCGCGGCCGGCGACCAGCAGCTCGGGCAGCCCGGGCACGGCGTGCAGGCCGAAGTGCCAGATGTAGGGGTTGCGCCGCACCTCCTCCCACGGCGGCACGCCCGGCACCACGGTGTTCATGATGACCGCGCGCCGCAGCTCACCGCCGAACGCACGCAGATACGCGAACGCGACCATCCCGCCGCAGTCGTGCCCGACGAGCGTGACGTCCCGCAGCCCCAGCGGCCGGATCGCGTCCCGCACCGCCGCGGCCAGCGCCGCCTTGGTCCCGCCGGCCGCCCCGCCCACCTCGTCGCCTGCTTCGTTGCCCGCTTCCTCGCCCGCTTCGGCGTTCGCCCCCCGCCCGCTTCGGCGTTCGCTGCTCCGGGCGGTTCGGCGTTTGCTTCCTTGCCCGTCTCGGCGTTCGCTGCTCCGGGCGGTTCGGGGGCCGCGGAGGCGCCGATTCCGGGCAGGTCGACGGCGACCGCGTACGCGCCGTCCGCCGCCGCCAGCCGCATCACGCCGCGCCAGCAGCGGGCGGTTTCCGGCCAGCCGTGCAGGAACACGTACGCGGGCGCGTCGGGGTTTCCCTCGGTGATGACGTTGGTGATGACGTTCATGCGGTCTGTATACCCACCGATGCGGCCAGTTCCTGACCGCATCCGGCCGTAGCGTCGGCGGGGTGAAGGTCGACACGAGAACCCTCAACCGGACCTACCTGCGCCGCCAGCTGCTGCTCGACGACGTGGACCTGGGCGTGCCCGAGGCGGTCGCGCGGCTGGTCGCGGTCCAGGCGCAGGAGGTCGACGCGCCCTACGTGGGGCTGTGGGCACGGCTGCCCGGCTTCACGCACGAGCGGCTGACCGCGGCCCTGCGGCAGCGCGCGGTCGTGCGCGGCGGGCTGTTGCGCGGGACCCAGCACATCGCGGCCGCGGCCGACTATCGGTGGCTGCGGCCGCTGATCAAGGCCCGGATCGGCGGGAACGGGCTCTCGCCGTTCCGCCGGCAGATCGAGGGTATCGACCTCGGCGAGTTGCTCGACGCCGCCCGCGAGGAGCTGCGCGGGCGCGTCCTGACCCGGCCGCAGCTCGCCAAGGCCTTAGGAAATCGCTTTCCCGGGCGCCAGGCGATCGCGCTCGCCTGGGTGGCGCAGCACCAGCTCGCGCTCGTACACCCGCCGCCGACCGGGGTGTGGCGCCGCCGCGGGCACGTGCACGTCGCGCTCGCCGAGGACTGGCTGGACGCGCCGCTGGCGCCCGGGGCCGGGATCGAGGAGCTCTTCCGGCGATACCTCGCAAGCTGCGGCCCGGCCACCATCGCCGACCTGCGCAACTGGTCGGGACTGCGCGGCCTGCACGCCGACGCCGAACGGCTGCGGGCGCGGCTGCGCGTGTACACCGACGAGGCCGGCCGGGAGCTGTTCGACCTGCCGGAGCTCGACCTGGCCGGCCCGGACGAGCCGGCCAGGGTGCGCTTCCTGCCCGAGTTCGACAACCTGGTGCTCAGCCACGAGGACCGCTCCCGCATCGTCGCCTCGCCCGCGGACCGCGCCGTGATCTGCCCCGGCTACTCGGTCGTCCGGCCGACCTTTCTGGAGGACGGCTTCGTCGCCGGCACCTGGTCGATCGGGCCGGGCCGGCTCGAGGTGGTGCCGCTGCGGGCCCTGCGCGACGCGGCCGCCGTACACGCGGAGGCGCTGCGGCTGCTGGAGTTCCTGCAGCTGCCCTCCGGCACCGAGGTCGTGCTCAGAACAGGGTGAGCGGGCCGACCGGCTCCGGGTCGGGCAGCGGCGCGAGGTCCGGCACCCGGGCGCGTACGGCCGCGTGGAAGTCGCGGGCGAGCCGCGGCGCGTCGGCGTTGTCGGGCGTGTGGATGAAGAACGTGGGGGAGCGGCCCTCGCGCAGCCATTCGGCGGCGATGGCGACCCAGCGCTGCCAGCCGCGGACGGTCTCGGTGGTGTCGTCCCGGCCGAGGTACCGCACGATCGGCCGCTGCGTGAGCGCCCTGCTCCGCAGGGGTGTCCGCGGCTTCTTCGTCCACGCGTCGCGCTCGGCGTCGCTGGTCGGCGCGGCCGCGAAGAACGCCGTCGTGTCGAACGGCACCCACTCCGCGCCGTGCGCCGACAGGACGTCCTCGAGCCGCCGCTCGGCGTCGCGCTCGGCGAAGAACGCGTTGTGCCGCACCTCGACCGCGGTCGAGTACCGCTGCGGCAGCCGGCGCAGGAACGCGTCCAGCGCCGGGACGTCCGGCGGCCCGAAGGAGGACGGCAGCTGGATCCACAGCGCGTACGCCCGCGGGCCCAGCGGCTCGATCGCGTCCAGGAACGCCGTCAGCTCGGGGCTGGTGGCCGCGGCCAGGCGCTGTTCGTGGGTGACGGGCCGGGGCAGCTTGAGCACCATCCGGAAGTCCTCGGCGGTCTGGGCCGCCCAGGTCGCGACCGTCTCGCGGGACGGGGTGGCGTAGAACGTGGTGTTGCCCTCGACGGCGTTGCACCAGCCCGCGTACGCGCGCAGCCGCTCCCCGGCCGCCAGCGGATGCTCGACGAACCGGCCCTGCCAGGCCTTGAGCGTCCACATGGCGCAGCCGACGTGCAGTGTTGTTCGGGTCACGGGCGTTCCTCGGGGGCTTCACGGCGCGTACGGTGTTCGCCGGACACGGTACCGAGGCCTCCCCGCGCGACGTCGGCCCGCCCGACCGGTGGGTCGAGCGGGCCGGCGGCGGTGCTGGGTCTACTCGGCGGTGAAGGTGACCCGGCGACGGCGGCGCAGCGTCACGACCAGGACGGTGCCGCCCGCGATCAGGGCCGCGCCGGTGCCGACCATCGGCAGGGTGCTGGACGAGCCGGTGACCGGCAGCCCGGGCGGCGCGCTCGACGAGGCCTCGGGCGTGCGCGGCGCCGGCTTGGAGGCCGACGGCTGCGGCCCGGGGGTCGTCTTGGACGGGGTCGGCGTCGGGGTGTCCGGCTTGCAGTCGCCCGTGAGCTTCACGCCGTCGCTGGTGAAGTTCTGCGGCTTGCCGTTCTCGGGCCAGGTCTTGTCCCGGCCGTCCTGCCACAGCCCGTCGACGCTCAGCACGAGGGTCTTGCTGGTGTCGCCGGCGTAGGTGGTGGTGAAGGTCTCCTTGCCGTACCCCGTCAGCGTGATCTCCGCGGGGATGCTGTCGCCGGGCACGACCTTGCCGCCGGACAGGATCTTGATGTTGGAGAGCGTGACCTTGGTGCCGAAGTCGTTCTTGACCGTCCAGGTGACCACGTACTTACCGTCATCGCCACAGACCGCCTTGCCGGACGGGCCGGCATTGTGGGCGCTTGCCGGGGCAGCGAAGAGGGCCGATAGGCCGAAAGCGGCGGCCGCGGCGAACGTGCCGACGACAGCCCTCCTGAACAGCGTGTTCTTCACGTCGTCTCCTACGGGGTGGAACTTAGCGACGACACAACATAGTGCGGATCGCCCGGTGGACAACAGCCGTGACGCCCGGGAAATTTGCGACCGATCCGCTTATGTCTGAATTGTTCGAAAAAATAGTGAAGATCAATGCTTCGACCGACCACTCAATGTGGTGAAACCATTACGGGGCCAGGGTATTCGCGAATGCTGTGCGTCAATGTGTGAGCACGCTGGGTGGAGAATGCGGCGCCGGAATAGGATCGCGCCGGTGGAGACGGCGCAGATCCTTCAGCTCGCGTCGCTGCTGACGTTGCCCGAGCTGCAGGTCGCCGAGGTCCTCTCGCTGCGCGCGGCGGGCACGCGGCGGCGCGATCTGGCGCGGGCACTGGGCGTCTCCGAGGACGACCCCCGGCTCGCCGCGGCGCTGCGGACACTGCACGAATCGGGGCTGGCCCGGCCGGACGAGCGGGACCCGGAGTGGATCCGCACCGTGGCGCTGCACCAGGTCCTCGCCAACAGCTACGGGTTCGGGCGGGCCGCCGAGCACGAGATGGCGTACCTGCCGCTGGAGCAGCTGCAGCGCATCGCCTTCGAGCTCGGCGCCCCGGTCGGACGCGACCAGCGGCGGCTGGTCGAGGCGATCGGCGCGGCGCTGGCCGACCCGGACCTGGTGCGCGAGCAGTTCCGCCTCGCGCCGCGGGCAGCCCAGGACATCATGCTCGGCATGGCGGTCGGGGAGCCGTTCTACGCCGACCCGAACGCGATGCTCGCGCTGCGCACCGGGCGGCGCGTCTCGCCGCTGCGCTGGGCGGTCGACCGCGGCCTGCTCATCTTCAACCAGTACTACGGCGCCGCGATCTGCATGCCCAGCGAGGTCGGCGCCGCGCTGCGGCCGGACTTCCGAGCCGGCTTCGACACCACGCCGCCCGCCCCGCCGTCGGCGCCGGCCGCGGCCGGGACCGTCGAGCGCTCGGGTGCGGCGGCGGCCCGGGCGGCTCTGGGCTCGATCGTGACGCTGCTGGAGGAGTGCGGCCGCACCCCGGTGCCGATCCTCAAGGCGGGCGGGATCGGGCTGCGCGAGGTACGCAAGCTGGCCCGGCTCATCGGCTCCGACGAGGAGGGCGTGCGGTTCTGGCTGACCGTCGCCGGCATGAACGGGCTGATCGGCATCGCCGGCGACCGGGTGGCCCCGTCGGCCGAGTTCGACAACTGGCTCAAGCTCTCCCCGGCCGAGCAGTTCGGCTGGCTGCTGGAGGGCTGGTTCCGGATGCCGGCCGCGCCGCTGCTGCTCGACGGCCGCCCGGCCCTCGTCGGCGGCGAGCACGACGAGAGCAGCGCGCTGCTGCGCGTGACGCTGGCGGCGGTGCTCGCCTCGCTGCGCATCGGCCGGGCCGCGGCCGGGATCGACGGGCTGGCGACGATGCTGGCTTACCTGCGGCCGCTGGTGGCCGGGGACGCCGAAGAGGTCGTACCCATGGTGGAGGCCCTCTGGCGCGAGTACGAGCTCATGGGCGTCGGCGCCCACTACGCCCCGACGTCGCTGTGTCACGCCCTGGCTGCGGGCGACGGCGACCGGCTCGCCGCGGCCCTGAAGGACTTCCTGCCGGCGGCCGAGGAGACGGTACTGCTGCAGAGCGACCTGACCGCGGTCGTCACCGGCACCCCGTCGGCGACTCTGAGCGCCCTGCTGGACCTGGCCGCCGAACGCGAGTCCCGCGGCGGCGGCTCCACGTGGCGCTTCACCGAGTCCTCCGTGCGCCGCGCGTTCGACGCGGGCTGCACCGCCGACGAGCTGATCGCCCGCATCCGCACCGCGGCGGCCGGCGGGCGGGTGCCGCAGCCGCTGGAGTACCTCGTCGCCGACCTCGGCCGCAAGCACGGCAACGTCCGGGTCCGCACGGTCGGCTGCGTGCTGCGCAGCGACGACACCGCGCTGCTGGGCGAGATCCGCCAGGTGCGGGGCCTGGCCCGGCTGGAGCTGACCGAGCTGGCCCCGACCGTGCTGTCCAGCGCGCTGCCCCCGGCGGAGACGCTGGCCGCGCTGCGGGCGGCCGGCTACGTGCCCGCCGCGGAGAACCCGGACGGCACGATCGCCGTCGAGCACCCGGCCCGCCACCGCGCGGGTCTATAGCGATCGGTCCAGGAAGTCGATGACCGTGCGGGTCAGGGCCACCCGGTGGTCCGAGAAGGCGTGGTCGGACGGCAGGGTCACCGGTTCGAAGCGCTGACCTCGCGAGTAGGCCGCCACGAGCGGCTCGTGGTGCAGCGGCGGGGGCGCGACCGTGTCGTTGCCGGCGGCGACCAGCAGGACCGGGCGGTCCGCGAGCCGGGGCGCCAGGCCGGCCAGGCGCCACAGCGGGCCGTGGGCGAGCATCTCCTCGTAGAGGGCGTCGCCGCTGGTGCCCCGCAACGGCAGCAGATCCGAGCCGAACATGGCGCGGGCCTCATGACGTACGACTTCCGGCTCTGCGGCCATGGCCCCGAAGTCGTAGGCGGCCATCGCGGCGACGGCCCGGACGGACGGGTCGTTCGCCGCGGTGTGCAGGGCCGCGAAGCCGCCGAGGCTGTGGCCGACCACCGCCACGCGGCCCGGGTCGAGGCCGAAGGCCGGGTCGAAGGTCCGCACGGCGCTCACCGCCCGGGCGGCGTCGGCCAGGACGCCGGACCAGCGGTAGTCGCCGCCGACGCCCCAGGAGCCGCGGTAGTGGAAGACGAGCGCGGCGTATCCGGCGCGACGCATCGCCTGGGCGAGGTCGAAGTTGCGCTCGTTGCCGGGGAAGCCGTGCAGGAGCACGACGACCGGGTGCGGTCCGGGTCCGGCGGGGACGTGCAGGACACCGAGGAGGGGCACGCCCGCGCTGTCGAAGCGAACCTCGGGGGTGCGGGCCACCGGGCGCAGGGCCGGGTCGGGATCGTACTGCCAGCGGTCGGACACGGCCCGATCATGTCACCCGCCGCCCGGTGGGCGGCGGGTGACGTTCGTACCCGGCGGGGGAGGCCGCGCGGGCGCAGAATCGAGATATGAACGCGAAGCCCGTGAACCTGACCGAGGCGCTCCAGTCGTTCACCGAGGTGTACAGCCCGCGCATCGTGGCGCGGATGAACGACTACGACGTGCGCGTGGCCCACGCGCGTGGGGAGCACGTCTGGCACACGCACGCCGACACCGACGAGTTCTTCCTGGTGCTCGACGGGCGGTTCGACATCGCCCTGCGCGACGCGGACGGCCACGAGCACACCGTCGTGCTCTACCAGGGCGACACGTACGTCGTCCCCCGCGGCACCGAGCACAAGCCCTCGTCCCCGGGCGGCTCCATCCTCATGTTCGAGCCGACCGGCACCCTCACCACCGGCGACCACCACGAGGGCCGGATTCCCGCGCACGTCGACAGCACCACCGGCCACGAGCTGTCCTGATCCCGGCGCCTCCGCTCAGTGCGCGACGGGGCAGCCGCCGGTCAGCCTGCCCAGGAACGCGTTCGGGTCGTAGTAGTGCTCGACCTCGAGCAGCTTCAGGTCGCCGGTCACCTTCGCGACGCTGATGCCGAACATTTCCACGGTCTCGCCGGTGGGCTGGAAACCGTGGTATTCGCCGGTGAACGCACCCCAGTGGCGCCACTTGAAGGTGACGACCGGGGGCGGGCTGAGAACCTCCAGCACCTCCCAGTAGAAACCACCGGGAAATGCCTTGTGGAAGATGTGGTGCGAGGACTCGAACGATTCCTGGCCGGACTTGTAGAAGGCGCTGTCGCCGATCAGGATGTTGTAGCTGCCGATGTCGGCGATGTCCTGCGCGCTCGCCCACGCCCCGCCGTTGACGTTGGTGCGGAAGTGCTCCGTCACCATCGACACCCAGGTCGCGGGGTCCTTCTTGTGCGAGACCTCCATCTCGAAGACCTGCACGATCCGCTCGACGACGGCCTCCAGTGAATCCGGCGCGAAGTGGTGCGTGCGCTGCCCGGGCATCACCGTGTGGGACAGGTGGTAGTCCGGGGTGCCTTCGCGCCAGTCGGCCGGGTCCGTGGCTTCCACGACGGCCGAACGGCCCTGCAGCCAAAGAGGGGTTTCGGTCACGCTGACGTTCCCTTCGCAAATGTTCGCGGAAAGTGATCGCCTGCGATCGTGGGGTAGTGCAATGGTGTCCGTCAACCCCGTTGAGTAATCCTTCTTGGGATAGAAGTAAGATCAGTATACATCAATGTTAAATTCGTGTTTCCAGTGTCGGCTACGTGGTTTCCGGTGTCGGCTTCGCGGTCTCTGGCTTCGGCTCCGCGGTCTCTTGTAGTGGCTTCGTGGTCTCTGGTGTCGGCTTCGTTTTTCTGGTATCGGCTTCGCGTTTCTGGTATCGGCGGAGGCTCGTCGGGGCGATTCCGGACTCCGCCGCCAGCGCGTGCCACGGCAGGCCCTGCGCCCGGCGCGCCGCCACGAACGCCTCGATCGAGGAGAATCCGAGCGCCCGGGCGGCCGCACTGGCGCGGGCCGTGGCGCCGTGCCGCTTGGCCGCGTGCGCGGTCGGCTCGATGCCGTGGTGGCGCAGCGCGGCGAGCACCGTCCAGCGCGACACCCCCGCCTCCAGCGCGATCGCGGCGACGCTGCGGTGCTGCTCCTCGTGCGCCGCGCGCAGATACGCCCCGACGCCGTCGAATCCGTGCGCCCGCGCGACCGGCGCCAGCCGCGTCTCGCCCGGCGGCGGACGCTGCGGCACCGGCGCGTGCCGGCTCACCCAGTCCTTGTGCAGTCCCGCCTCGCGGCTGATCGCGGCCATGCTGAGCCCGGCCCGCACGCGGGCGGTGACGTACTCGCCGAAGCTGGCGAACCCCGACCGCGCCGCCACCGCGGCCGCCACCCGTGCCCGGTGCTCCTCGCCGCGGCGCCGGTTGCCCGCGGCCCGCGCCGCCGGCTCGATCGTGGCCAGCGCGGCCAGCGTCTTGACCCGGCGCTCGGCCGGATGTGCCCGCCCGCGCGCGGCTCGCGCGGCCGCCGCGGTGAGCGCCCCGCTGCCGGCCCGCTCGCGGGCGGCGCGCCGCGCGTCGCGGATCGCGGGCTCCGCACCGCGCGCGCCGAGCGCGGACGCGCGCCGCTTGCGGGTCGCGGGCCCGCTGAGCGGATTGGTTCGTTCGAGGCCGAACGCCTCCAGGTAGCCGGCCTTCGTCCACCCGTGGACGCGCAGGTGGGATGCGACGGAGAGGAACCAGCGGCCGCACAGGTGGCAGCAGACCCGGTCACCGTCGACCGGAAGCTCGCCGATCGGCGCGTAGTGCGGCGTCCCGTCGTCCAGCCGCCCGAGCACCGCCCACCTCCTCGGTAGTCACAATGAGACTACCGGAGTGCGGCATAGGCTCGCTGGCGTGCCGCCGTCACTGTCCCTGCCCGAATGGATCGTGCTGACCCTGCTCGACGAGGCCCCCGCGCACGGGTTCGCGATCGCCGCGCTGACCGCCGAGGACGGTGACGTCGGGCGGGTGTGGCAGGTGCCCCGCCCGATCGTGTACCGCGCGGTCGACCGCCTCACCGCGGCGGGCCTGCTGGTCATGGCGGAGACCCAGGCCGGCCACCGCGGCCCGCAGCGCTCGATCCTCGGCGCCACCCCCGCGGGCGCGGCTGCGGTGCGGGAGTGGCTCGGGCGGCCGGTCGCGCACGTGCGGGACCTACGCTCGGAGTTCCTGGTGAAGCTGGCCCTGCTGACCCGGCGCGGTGGTTCTCTGACCGATCTGGTGTCGGCCCAGCGGGCGGTGATCGCCCCGCTGGAGCCGGCCCTGGCACGCCGCCGCGCGGAGGCTCCCGGCTTCGCCGCGATCCTGGCCGCGTGGCGGCACGAGAACGCCCGTGCCGCCCTGCGCTTCCTGGACGGTATTTGATCGATCGCGGAGGGTGGCCGGGAAAATGTGAAATTTTCTCGGCATGGTACGGTGAGTGAGGCAGGACGGGAACGCCCACCGGAGCCGTCCCGTCGTTACTCCGCGAGATGCCGCTCCACCGAGGCGACCTTGGCGTCGAGCCGCCCGACCGGCCCGTCCCGCCAGTCGACCTTGATGACGGTGCTCGTGCGCGGCGACCTGGCCTGCACCACGGCCACAGCCGCCTGCACCACGCCCATGACCTCCTCCCACGTCTCGCCCTCGACCGTGGTGAACATGGCCTCGGTGCGGTTGGGCAGCCCGGACGCTCGGACCACGCGAACCGCCTCGGCGACGAGCGCCCCGACGTCCTCCCCGACCCCGAGCGGCGTGACACTGAACGCGACAAGAACTGACATGCGTTCGACGCTAGCGCTGTGACCACAAACGTTCACAGTGTTGGCGGCTTGGCTGGTGGTGCCGGCGGCGGGGTAGCGGCTATGGGAACGTGTGTGCTAAATGTGGTGGCGTGCCTCGATGTCGTGCTGCTGGTGCGCCGCGGGTGGTGTATCGGACCGCCCGGGTTGGGGTGCGGCTGACGCGGTTGCAGCGGCAGCGGTGTTTCGGGTTGTTGCGGTCGGCTGGTGATGTGTGGGCGTGCGTGCTGGAGCTCAACGGGTGGCGTCGCCGCCGGGGTGATGCGCCGTTGGTGTCGTATCAGGGGTTGTGCCGGGAGTTGGCGGCGGCCGGGCCGGGCACGTTCGGCGAGTTGGACACGACCGGTGCGCGGTCGGTGTTGCGACGGTTTTCGGATGCGTGGTTCTCGGCGGCGAAGCGCCGCAAGGCTGGGGATGTGTCGGCGCGGTTTCCGCGGCGGCGGCGTGGGTTGGTGCCGGTGCGCTGGTACCACGGGACGTTCCGGCTGGACGGCCGTCGGCTGCGACTGCCGACCGCGGCCGGGTACGCACCGTTACGGCTGCGGCTGGACCGGGCGATTCCGTATCCGGCCGAGCGGGTGCGGTCCGTGACGCTGCTGGCCGAGGGCGGCCGGCTGTGGCTGGAGGTCACCGCCGAAGTCCCGGTCGCAACCTATCCGCTCGTGACGGGCCCGGATCCGGGCCGCGTGGCGGGGGTCGACCTGGGCATCATCCACCCCTATGCCGTCGCCGGGCCGGACGGGCATGGTCTGTTGGTGTCCGGGCGGGCGGTCCGCGCCGAGCATCGCATGCATCTGGCCGACACCAAAGCCCGGTGCCGTGCGGTCGCCGGGCGGGCGCCGAAGCCGGGGCAGTGCGGGTCGCGGCGGTGGCGGCAGTACCGCCGCTGGGCGCGGCTCGTCGAGGGTCGGCATCGGCGGCGGGTCCGGCAGGCCCAGCACGAGGCCGCGAAGGCGGTCATCGCCTGGGCCGTGCAGCAGCGGGTCGGGACCTTGACGGTCGGTGACCCCCGCGGTGTCCTCAACCTGGATGCCGGGCGGCGGCACAACCTGCGGCTGCGGCAGTGGCAGGTCGGCCGGGCCATCGCGGTCCTGCGGGACAAGGCCGAACTCGCCGGGATCACCCTCCGGTTGGTTGATGAACGTGGCAGCTCTTCGACCTGCCCCGCCTGCCGGGCCCGGGTCCGCAAACCGGCCGGCCGGACGATGACTTGCACGAGCTGCAATACGACTGGGCACCGTGATCTGTTCGCGGCGGCCACTATCGCCACCCGAACTCCCAAGGGTGGCGGGATCACCACGGTGGCAGCGGTGCTGCCGCACGTGGTCACGCACCGTCGAGCCGGACGGCACCTGCCCGGTGCCGGACCGTCCCGGCGTGACCCCCGCCGACCACACCACGTGACGGCAGTGGGGTCGGTTGGCCGGCTGAGGCCCGCCCCACCACCAACAGTGGCGGGGAGTCGCTCGCCTGCACCACACGGCGAGGAACCACAAACACCACCCCAACCCGGGCAACGTTTGCGGTCACAGCACTAGTGTGTCGCTTCGTGCGAGTGTTGATCACGAACGACGACGGCATCGATGCGCCGGGCCTGCGCGCCCTCGCCCGGGCCGCGGCCGAGGCCGGCCACGAGGTGACCGTGGCCGCCCCGCACCGCGAGGCGAGCGGCTCCGGCGCGGCCCTCAACGCGGTCACCGCGTCCGGCCGTCTGGTGCTGTCGCGGGTCGAGTTGGACGGCGGCCCGGCGTTCGCCGCGGCGGGGCAGGCGTTCTCGGTGGCGGCCTCCCCGGCGTACATCGCCGTGCTCGCCGCCCTCGGCGTCTTCGGCCCCGCCCCCGACATCCTGCTCTCCGGCATCAACCGCGGCGCCAACGCCGGCCACGCGATCCTGCACTCCGGCACCGTCGGCGCCGCCCTGACCGCCGCGACCGAGGGCCTGCGCGCCCTGGCCGTCTCACTGGACGTGCTGACCGCGCTGCCCGGCGCCGACGCGCTGTTCCGCGAGCGCGACGGCTCGGGCGGCGCGCTGGCGCGGGAGCCCTCAGCCGGCGTGCTGCCGCGTGAGGGCTCGGCCGGCGTGCTGTTGCGGGGGCGCGAGGACGGAGCCGGGCGCGAGGCGCTGCACTGGGCGACCGCGGGGGAGTTGGCGATGGACCTGCTGTCCTGGCTCGCCGAGGCCCCGCCCGCGACCGTGCTCAACCTCAACGTGCCCAACCGCCCTCGGCCCGCCGTCCGGGGCGTGCGTCGCGCCGTTCCGGCCCCGTTCGGGCAGGTCCGGATGAGCGTGGCCGAGGCGGCCCGGGACTACGCGCGGATCACCGTCGTGGTCCGCGAGGAGACCCCGCCGCCGGACACCGATCTTGCCCTGCTCACGGCCGGGTACGCGACCCTGACCGCGCTGCGCCCGCCCGCCGACGACCCGGACCTCGACCTGCCGGTCGACTGAGCGCGGCCGGGGCCGTCTACTCGTTGTGCAGGACCTCGGCGATCGGCAGGCGGGCCGCGGTCCGCGCCGGCGCCAGCGCGCCCAGGACGGCGATCGCCACCCCGGCCAGGGCCATCAGGGCCAGCGCGCCCGGATTCCACACCTCGAACAGGCCGGCCGGCAGATCGATCTTCGCGGCGCGGCCCGCCATCGGCAGGATCAGGCGGTGGGCGGCCATGCCGATCGGGATGCCCACGACGCCGCCGGCCACGCCCAGCGCCGCCATCGACGTCACGACCATCGCGACCACCTGCCGGGGCGTCATGCCGATCGACTTGAGCATGCCCAGGTCGCGGCGGCGCTCGCGGACGTTGAGCAGGACGGTGTTGAAGACGCTCAGGGCGGCCACCGCGCCGATCATCAGCGAGAACGCGGTCGAGACGGTGACGACCGAGACGGTGTAGGGGTTGCCGAGGCCGGCGACGGCGGACCAGGCGTACAGGCCGGGGTCGGCGGCGCGGACGGAGGCCAGGTAGCCCTCGACCGTCGTGCCCGGCGCGATCCGCACGAAGTACATGACCTCGTGGTTGACCAGGTGGTAGCCGGGCGCCAGGGTCGTGAACGCGGACCAGTCCGCGAACAGGTCGCCGTTGCCGATGCCGGCCTCCATCGTGCGCCCGACGATGGTCAGCGGCAGGCTGCGGCCGTCGTGGACCAGGGTCACCCGGTCGCCGACGCGCAGGCCGAGGTCGTGCAGGGCGGCCGAGGACGCGACCGCCTCGCCCGGGCCCGCCAGCCAGCGGCCCTGGGTGAGCTGGTCCTGGTAGCCGAGCGTGGTCGAGTCGCCGCGCAGGAAGTCCACGTTGACCGGGTCGCTGTGGCCGGCGGCGGTGAGCTCGAGGGTGAGGTCGGCGGTGACGTACGTCGTGCCCGGCAGCCCCCGCAGCAGCGTCTCGACCTCGGGGTCGGTCCGCGGTGACCGGTTCGCGCCGAGGGCGGGGTTTTCCGGGCGTACCTGTACCTGCACCGCGTCCGCCCGGTCCACGGCGTCGCCGTAGCGGATCACCGACGTGGCCAGGCCGCCGGCGAACGTGACCGTGGTGACGCCGAGCAGCAGCGCGGCCATGGTCAGCCCGGTGCGGCCGGGGCGGGCGAAGGGCAGGCCGAGGCCGAGGCTGACCGCGCGGGGCAGGCGGGTGCCGGACAGTGCTCGCTGCACGCGCAGGCCGCGGCCCGGGCGCGGGGCGGAGCCGGCGCTGATCGCCTCGGCGGCGGAGAGCCGGTGGGCGCGCGCCGCGGGGACGAGCGCGGTCAGCACCACGAGCGCCGGCACGCCGAGGACGCCGGCGAGCGGCACCCAGGCGCCGGTCTGCACGTCGCCGCCGAAGCCGAGGCCCTGGAAGGCGTTGCGCAGCAGGGGTCGGGCGGCGGCGGTGCCGAGCGCGGTGCCGAGGACCGCGCCGAGCAGGGACGGTACCGTCACCATGAAGAGATAGACGAACACCACTTGGCGTGGGGTGAAGCCGAGCGCCTTGAGCACACCGATGTGCCGCAGGCCGGAGATGACCGCGCCGCTGACCACGTTGGCCACGATCAGCACGGCGACGACGAGTCCCAGCACGCCGAACACGACCAGGAACGGCACCATCGTGCCCGGGCCGGCCGCGACGGCGGCCTTACGCACGAGGTACGACTGCGTGGCCACCAGCCCGTCGCGCGGCACGGCGTCGATGAAGCTGTCCAGATCGGGGCCCGTGTAGCGGTACAGCATCTGCGAGCCCGTCGGCCCGAGCTTGTCCAGCGTGCCGGGGGAGACCCAGGCATCGGCGGTGTGGCACAGGCTGTACGCCAGCCCGACGATCGTCAGCGTCGGCCGGCCCGGCACGGTGATTGTCTTGCCAAGCAGTTCGGGGGCGAACATGTCGACGTTGTCCGGCGCGGGCGGGTCAACGTTGATGACAACCTCGTCAACGTTGTCGGCCCAATGTCCCGCCCACAAGTCGACGCGGTCGACCGGGCTGCCGGACGGGTCGGCCCGCCCGACGACGGTGAGCGGCCCGACAGCCCAGATCGGCGCCCCGTCCGCGGGCACGTCCAGCACCAGCTCGCCGAAGGGGCCGGCGGCCGCCGCGGCGCCGGGCGCGCTCGCCGGCGGGGTCGTCGTGGAGTACGTGGCGATGACGTGCGGCCCCCGCTGCCGCGCGAACGCCTTGTCGAACGGCCCGTTGGAGGCGTCCAGCAGTCCGAGCGCGACCACGATCGTCGCCGTCGAGAACAGCACCACCAGCGCGATCACGAACGTCTGCAGTCTGCGCCGGCGCACGGCCGCCCGCGCGGCCCGCCAGACCGCGCTCACTTCGCCCGCTCCAGCGAGCGCTCTGCGGCGATCTTGCCGTCGGCAAGCTCGATGACTCGACTCGCACAGCGCTCGGCCAGCACGCGATCGTGCGTGACCAGCAGCAGCGTCTGCCCGATCTGGTTGAGGTCCAGCAGCAGATCCATCACCTGCTCGCCGCTGCGGCTGTCGAGCGCCCCCGTCGGCTCGTCGGCCAGCAGCAGCGCCGGGCGGTTCATCAACGCCCGGGCGACCGCGACCCGCTGCCGCTCGCCGCCGCTGAGCGTGGCCGGGTAGGCGTTGCGCCGCTCGGCGATGCCCAGTTCGTCGAGCAGTTCCAGGGCCCGCCGGCGCGCCTGGCGCGCGCTGAGCCCCATGAGCTGCGCGGCCAGGGCCACGTTGTCCAGCGCCGGCAGGTCGTCGAGGAGGTTGAAGAACTGGAAGATCATGCCGATGCGGCGCCGCCGGAAGAGCGCCAGGCCCGTCTCGGTCATGCTCCCCAGATCCTCGTCGTGTACCTCCACGAGCCCCGCCGTCGGCCGGTCGAGCCCGGCGATCATGTTGAGCAGCGTCGACTTTCCGCACCCGGACGGCCCCATGACCGCGACCGCCTCGCCCGCCCCGATCCGCAGCGACACGCCGTCGAGCGCGATCGTCCCGCCGTACTCCTTGCGCACATCGTCGAGCCGCACCACCGTCGTCATACTCGACAAGCTATTTCGCCGGCCCGGCTGGCAGCGTCCGCTGCACGATGCAATCAACCCACGGCCGTCATCCTGCAGATGTATGCCACTGAAACCGAGGATGGATGCGCCGCGGCCGGGCCGTCTGGCATCGTGACCGGGTGGACCTCCTCGTCGGCGCCCTGGTCGCGGCGCTGGTGGTGGCGCTGGCCGCCGCCGCGGCGCTCGGGATCGCCGCGGCGCGGGCCCGGCGCCGGCACCGCCGCGCCCTCGACGAGCGCGGCTGGCTGCTGGAGCGGGAGCGCCAGGCCGCCGCGACGGCCGCCGTCGGCGCCGAGCGCGCCCGGATCGCCCGCGAGCTGCACGACATCGTGAGCCACAACGTGAGCGTGATGGTGGTCCAGGCCGGCGCCGCCCGCGAGGTCCTCGCCGCCGGCCCGGCCGTCCCGCCGGACGTGGCCGAGGCGCTGGCCGCGGTCGAGGGCGCGGGCCGCGACGCGCTCAAGGAGCTGCGCCACCTGCTCGGCCTGCTCGCCCCGGCCGCCGACGGCTCCGACGAGGGCGAGGACTTCGCCCCGCAGCCCGGCCTGGACCGGCTGAGCCGGCTGGTGGACCGCATCGCCTTCGCCGGGCTGCCCGTCGACGTGCGCATCAGCGGCGAGCCTCGCCCGCTGCCGGCCGGGGTCGACACCACGGCGTACCGAATCATCCAGGAGGCTCTGACCAACGCCCTCAAGCACGGCGAGGCCGGCCGGGCCGAGGTCGAGGTCCGGTATGCCGAGCGCTACCTGCGCGTCGAGGTCGTCAACACCGGCCCGAGCGTCCTGTCCGGCCGCGCGGTCGCCAGCCCGGCCGCCGGCACCGGCCGCGGCCTGCTCGGCCTGCGGGAGCGGGTCGCGGTCTACGGCGGGGACCTGGACGCCCGCCGGCGCCTCGGCGGCGGCTACCGCGTCCGCGCCCGTATCCCGCTGGAGGCCGCATGACCGGCGACCCCAGGGTGTTGATCGTCGACGACCAGGCGCTGGTCCGCACCGGCTTCCGCATGATCCTCAACGCGCGCGGGATCGAGGTCGCCGGCGAGGCGGCCGACGGCGTCGAGGCGGTCTCCGCCGCCGAGCGACTGCGCCCCGACGTGGTCCTCATGGACATCCGGATGCCCAACCTCGACGGCCTGGCCGCCACCCGCCAGATCCTCGCCCGCCACCCGGGCTGCCGGGTCATCATGCTCACGACGTTCGACCTGGACCGATACGTGTACGCCGCCCTGGCCGCGGGCGCGAGCGGCTTCCTGCTCAAGGACGTCACCCCGGAGCACCTCGCCAACGCCGTACGCCTCGTCAGCACCGGCGACGCCCTGCTCGCCCCGTCGATCACCCGCCGCCTGGTCGAGCGCTTCGCGGCCGAGGCCGCCCCGCCGCCGCTGCACCGCGACCTGACCCCGCTCACCCCGCGCGAGCTGGAGGTGCTGACCCTGCTCGGTCACGGCCGGTCCAACGCCGAGCTGGCCGCCGATCTCGGCCTGAGCGAGGCGACGGTGAAGACCCACGTGGCGCGGATCTTCACCAAGCTCGACCTGCGCGACCGCGCCCAGGCGGTCGTCCTCGCCTACGAGACGGGCCTCGTGCGCCCGGCCGCGCAGTGAAGCCGGTGCCGTAGGGTCGAATCGTGAGCGCGGGCTTCGCCATGGCAGGCCGGACGGCGAGCGAGATCTCCGCCACCGTCGAGTCCGCCGTACGCTCCGGCACGCTCCAGCCCGGCGCGGCCCTGCCCCCCATCCGCACCGCGGCCACCCAGCTGGGGGTCAGCCCGGCCACGGTGGCCGCCGCCTACCAGTCCCTGCGCCAGCGCGGCATAGCCGAGTCGGCCGGCCGCCACGGCACCCGGGTGCGCCCCCGCCCCGCCGTGGCGCCCGCGCGCGGCCAGTTCCGCCTGGAGGTCCCCGAGGGCGTCCTGGACCTGGCGGCCGGCGGCCCCGACCCCCGCCTGCTGCCGGACCTGGCCCCGGCCCTGTCGAGAGCCGCCGCGGCGGCACCCCCCACCGGCTACGCGTCGGGCGCCGGGTACCCACCCCTGAAGGCGGCGGCCGGGGCCCTTCTGGCGAGGGACGGCCTGGACGCCACCAACCTGGCGGTGGTCGGCGGCGCCCTGGACGGCATCGAACGCCTCCTCACGGCCCACCTCCTTCCCGGCGACCGGGTGGCGGTGGAGGACCCGGGCTGGGCCAACCTCCTGGACCTGATCGCGGCCCTGGCGCTGCGCCCGGTGCCGGTCCCGGTGGACGACTCGGGCCCGGACCCCCAGGCGCTGTCGGACGCGCTGCGGTCGGGCGCCCGCGCGGTGGTCGTGACGAGCCGGGCCCACAACCCGACGGGCGCCGGCGTCACCGCGTCCCGCGCCCGCGAGCTGCGCACCGTCCTGCGGTCCCACCCGGACGTCCTGGTCATCGAGGACGACCACGCCGCCGAGCTGTCGGTCGATCCGCTGCACCCCCTCGCCGGCTCCACCGGCTCCTGGGCCTTCGTGCGCTCGGTCAGCAAGCCCTACGGCCCCGACCTCCGCCTGGCGGTGGTGGCCGGCGACGCGGCGGGCATCGCCCGGGTGACCGGCCGCCAGCGCGTGGGCACCGGCTGGGTGAGCACCCTCCTCCAGCGCGTGGTGACCGACCTGTGGTCCGACCCGGCGGTGGCCGAGACGGTCGCCCGGGCCCGCGCCGCCTACGAGTCCCGCCGCACCGGCCTGCTGTCCGCCCTGCGCGCCCGGGGCCTGAGCGCCACGGGCCGCACGGGCATCAACGTCTGGCTCTCGGTGCCGGACGAGACCACGGCGGTGACCCGCCTGCGCGAGCACGGCTACGCCGTGGCGCCCGGCGCCCTCTACCGCATCGCCACGCCGCCGGCCGTCCGCATCACCGTCTCCGCCCTCGACGAGGCGGCGATCCCGGACCTGGCCGACGCCGCCGCCCAAGCCGTCAGGGGCACCCTTCCGGCGCCGGCCGCATAGCCGTGTTCAGCACCCGGTAGGTCACGTGCGTCGCGTGGGGCGTGTCGACGGTCTCCGCGTGCTCCAGCGCCGGCCCCGCCCCGGCGAACAGTGCGGTGCCCGACCCCAGCAGTACCGGCGCGACGTGCAGCCGCAGCCGGTCGACGAGCCCCGCCCGCAGGGCCTGCTGCGCGATGCTCGCCCCGCCCATGATGTGTACCCGCCGATCGCCGGCCACCGCCGAGGCCGCCCCGATCGCCGCGCCGACCCCGCCCGTCACGAACGTGAACGTCGTCTTCCCGTTGCGGAGCACCTCATGCGCCCGGTGCGTCACGACGAAGACCGGCATCCGGAAGAACCCGTCCTCGGCCTGCCAGCCCGAGGTGTCGTCGTACACGCGCCGGCTGGTGATGACGGCCCCCGAGGCCGCGAACGTCGCCCGGCTGAGCTCGCGCCCCGCCTCGTGCCCGAGCCAGGCGTGCAGCGCCTCCCCGCCCCGCCCCAGGCCGGGAAACTCCCCGAGCTCGGGCCCGGTCACGAACCCGTCAACGGACATCGAGATGTCAACTTCAACGATCGCCATACCAACCAGGACGAGCGGGCGGCGACTTCTCATCGGCCGACGCGGTGCGGACCCGCGCACCGACCGGCATTCATGCATGCGTGTGGATGTCATGATGGAGGGTGCGGCCGGGTCGTCCGGGCCGCCGATCGCGTGACCGAGGTCGATGCGTCATATCCCTGCGAAATGGTGTCGGGACCAAACCTGGAATGACCCTGGCCGTTCGGATGAATTGGTCTTCGAGGCATACTCAACGGGCCGGCATGAATAACTCAAGAATGTGATTGAACGTTGACCGCGTCCGCATCCTGCGCTTCACTGGAGATAGACCGCGCGGGGCAGGTCAACCGCACCCGGGGGGAGGCGGCATCGCAGTGGACGACGTGCATCTACTCGAACCTCGCCGGGCCTCGTATTTCGAGAACAACCGGCACCGAAGAGCCCTGATCGATTCAATCTCGGCCGGCACCGTCCCGTTGAAGTACGCATACGCGGGATCGGCCGCGTACACCCACGACCGATACGAGAGCACGACGGACTACTCCGGCATGATGGCCACGGCGGCCAATGAGTCGGAAACGCTGCTCAACTCCGGCGTGCGCGATCTGGGGCTGCGCGACCTCGCCGAGGTCGGGCCCGGCAACGGGCGGCACAGCGTCGCGTTCCTGCTGGGGCTCGCCGAGCGCGGCCGGTCACCGCGGCGCTACCTCGGCCTCGACTTCAGCGCGACCCTGCTGGGCATCGCGGCCGCGCGGATCCGGGAGCGGGTCGGGGCGGACCTGGCCCTCGACACCGAGGTCTGGGACGTGGAGGAGCGGCGCTCGCCGGGCCTGGAGCGATGGCGCTCCGGCGACGAGCCGGTCGTGATGTGCATGCTCGGGGGACCGAGCTTCGAGTGCCTTCAGGTTCGGCTGTCACCGGTGGTCGCTCACGCGGTGCTGGGCGCCACGCCGGAGCTCAGCGGCGCGGTGGCAGCGCTCGATGACCTCTGGGGGCGGGAGGCCGCGCGACTGCAGGAGCGACTGCGCGCGGCGCGGTCCTGGGAAGACCGGTTCGCGATTGCCACGGCCGCGATAGCACGGCGGGTGGACGCCGGTCGTGCGGTCGATCCAGAGGTCGAGTTCTGCTGGCAGCAGATGATGGTCGGCCGCGGGCAGGTGCGGGTCGAGCGGCTGGCCACCGAGGTCGGCTGGAGCCGCAAGCGTCTGTGGTCCCGATTCCGCTCTCAACTCGGCCTGACGCCCAAGCGTGCCGCCCAGTTGGTCCGCTTCGACGACGCCGCCCACCGCCTCGCCGCCGGGCAGAGCGTCGCCGCGGCTGCGGCGGCCAGCGGCTACGCCGACCAGTCCCACCTCCATCGGGAGGTCCTGGCCTTCACCGGGACCACGCCCGCCACGCTCGCGACGGTGCCGTTTCTCGCGATCGACGACCTGGCGTGGCCCGCCTGACGCCGGCGTGCCGGCGGGTCGAGGTCATGCTCTGGGCGGCGCCTGCGCGCGGAAGAATCCCGCAACCGCAATGCCCATAGGCGCGAGGGCGGCAACCGTGGTCACAAGCCCGACCGCTGCGCAAGCGGCGCCGAGGACGAGCGCCACCCAGGTCATCTCAAGCACTGCTGCCTCCGCCGTGAACCGACCGCCCCGCCCTTCGTGGTGCGCCATCAGTGTGGGCGACAGCTCACGATCTCTCGCCGTTCGGGGTGGTGAGCGGGAGTTCCGCGGACAGGGTGGTGCCTGCCCCGCACGGGCTGTGCAGGGCGAGCCGGCCGCCGAGTGCCTGGACGCGGTCTTTGAGGCCGAGCAGGCCGGTGCCGCGGGTGAAGCCGGCGCCGCCGGTGCCGTCGTCGTGGACGGTGACGCGCAGGATGCTGCCGGAGGTGTCGGTGTGGACGGTGATGGTGATGGTGGAGGCGTGGGCGTGTTTGGCCGCGTTGGTGAGTGCTTCGGCGACGAGATAGTAGGCGCTGACCTCGATCTGTTCGGGTAGGCGGGCCGGCGCGCGGATGTTGAGGCTGGCTGGGATCGGTGAGCGGCGGGCGAGCACGCGTAGCGCTGGGCCGAGGCCGCTGTCGGTGAGGATCGCCGGGTGGATGCCGCGTGCGGTCTCGCGCAGTTCGTCCAGCGCGCCGGTTGCCGCGGCGGCGGCGTGGTCGAGTTGTTCGTGGAGCGCGTCGAGCTCGGGTGGCAGCGCCGCCTGTGCCGCACGCAGCTGCAGCGCCAGCGTGACCAGTTGCTGCTGGGCGCCGTCGTGCAGGTCCCGTTCGATGCGGCGGCGGGTCTGGTCGGCGGTGGCGACGATGCGCGCGCGTGAGGTGGTGAGTTCGGTGCGGCTTTCGGCGTTGGCGATGGCGGTGGCGATGAGTTCGGTGAAATCGGCCAGGCGTTGCTCGGTGTCCTGGGGCAGCCGTTGGTGCTGGGACTCGACGTCGATGGCGCCCCAGGTCCGGCCCTCGACCACGATCGGGCTGGCGACCGCGCAGCGGGCCGCGCCGGCGAGGTTCGCGCGTTTCGGGTCGTCCGCGTCGCGGCGAGCCGCTCGGCTGGTCGCCTGGACCGAGGCCATGGCCGAGCGGGGGTCGAGTTGGCCGCGCACACCGGATCGGGAGCGCTGGAATGGGTAGTGTCCCATCACGGTGGCTTCTGCGTCCGACTCGAACCGTGTGATTACGGTGTCGTCGGCGCCGAAGAGTGTGGCGACTTCTTCGGCCACGGTTGCGAACACGAGCTCCGGTCTGACGCCCCGGGCGACGAGGGTAGCCACGCGCCGCAGGGCCGCCTGTTCGTCGGCGATGCGGCGAAACTCGGCGTACAGGTGGGTGTTGTCGACGGAGACGGCGAGCTGGCTGGCGATGAGTTTGACGGCGTCGAGTCGTTCGGCGTTGAACGCGCCGCTGATGAGGCGGTTTTGCAGCAGCAGCACCGCCCGTAGCGTGCCCCGGCTGAGGATGGGAAGCGCCAGCAGCGAACAGCAGGTGAGGTCGGCGAAGTAGGGGTCGCGGGCGAAGCGGTCGTCGCGGGTGGCGTCGGCCACGACCAGTGGCTCGCCGGTGCGCTGAGCGTAGCGCAGCACGGACATCGGGACTGCGTGTTCGTTTCCGGTGCTGTTCATCGAGGTGGGCAGGAGCCAGTCCGGTCGGTCGTCGCTGCGCAGCGGCAGGTGTACCGCAGTGGCGCCGGTCATCGCGCTGAGCACCTGGACCACGCGGGCGTGCAGCCGTTCGATGCTGGTCTCGGAGCTCAGTGCCTGCGAGGCGGACAAGATGCCGAGCAGGTCGAGCGTTCCGGTGGTGACGGTGGCCCGCTGGTGCGGGACGTCCTCGGGCGGGTTACCGCTCTGGTGCGCGCGCTGCGCGACGGTGGCGTCAGGATGTGGACGAAGGCTCGGGTAGGCCCAGTCGAGTTGGTCGACTTTCGCGGTGGCGCCCCAGGCGAGGTACTCCTGGCGTGCTTCGAGGAGCAGGTGGTAGCCGGCGTATTCGAGATCGTGGGCGAGGTGGAAGCGGGCCGCACGTTCGGCGATCAGGGCCCGGTGCCAGGGCCGTCGGCGGCCGGCGACCTCGCGCTGGGCGGCGTCGTAGGCGAGGGCGGCAGCGCGGAAGTCGCCGACCGCCCAGGCTCGCTCAGCCTCGACCAGCCACAAGAGGTGCAGGAAGTTCTCCGGTGCGTCCGCGGCGCGTGCGGCCAGCCACTGCGTCACGTCGTCCAGTTCGCACAGCAGAGCGTCGCGTTCGGCACCGTGGCAGTCACGGGCCTGCCCAGCGAGGGACAGCCCGCGCAGCAGCCGGCCCACGGCGCTCGGGTAGCGGATAGCCGGTAGCAGCCGCATCGCCGCCGCGGTGTGCCGGGCCAGGCCGGGCGGGTCGCCGAAGATGCCAGCGGCGAGCGCACGGTTGACATGTGCGTGGAACAGTACATGCTGGTTGTCGACGTGCCGGTCGGGCTCCGCCTCACCGGCGGCGGCTGCGCTTCCGCCGCGCAGCACACCAGCCAGCCAGCGGTAGCCGTCGAGAACCCGGGCGGTTTGTTCGTTGCCAGTACGCCGCATGAAGGCCAGACCCGTCTCCACCTCGGCGACGAAGCTTTCCAGCGATGGCGCGCTGTCCAGCAGGCCTGGCACGGTCGCGTAGTAGGTGTAGCCGGCGTGGGCCAGGTCGCCCCCCGCGATCAGTCCCTCCCGGGCCCGCTGACCTGCTCGGATACTGTTCTCGATCGGTTCGAACCAGCAGCAGTTGAGAGCGAACACGTAGTACGCCTGCGAGGTCTCCGGCTCGTATCCGCGGGCTTCGCTCACCGCCACGGCCCGCCGCCTCGCGCGGTACCCGGCAGCGTAGTTCCCACGGACCATCGCAACGGTCGCGGCGGAGCTGGCGGGCCCGATCAGGGCGCGGCTCGGGCCGTGCGCGAGCCAGATCCGCAACGCCTCCAGGCACAGCCAGTTGAACGTGGCGAACTCACCGGCGAAGAAGGCCGCCGGCAGGGCCCGGTTGATCAGACGGGCGATGGCACGCGGCGTCGGGTCGGTGATCTCCGGTCGCGCCAGCTCATCGGCGCTGTCGGTGCGGTCGAGCCACTGGTACAGATGATCGAACTTACGATCGAGTTCGGCTTGGAGCTGGTTCGCCGCCGGGACGGTAACACCCAGCTCACCCAGCGACTCCAGACAGAGCCCGATCGCCTCCGCAAGGCGGGTCCGGTGGGTCAGGCTGCACACCTGCACCGCCGCGGCCTCCGCGCGATCCAACGCGGTGGTGCACAGCCGCTTGATCGTGTCGTACTCGTCGTCCGCCTCGTCCAAACGGCCCAGGCAGTACAGGGCGGCGTGACGGCCGGTGAGCACCTCGACGAGCGTGGCGGTCTCACCCGGGTCGATCAGCCGCAGCGCGGCCGCCAGCAGCGCGTTCACCAACGCGTAGTCCCCGATCAACGCCGCCTGGCCGGCGGAGCTGCGCAGCAGCCGCACCACCCGACGCCGCTCCGCAGGGTCGTCGACCGCGTCGACCACCGGCAGGTACTGCTCCGCCGCGACCGCGTACAACTCGGGCACGGCCGCCAGCCGCCGCGCCATGTCCAGCTGCATGACGCATCGCCGGTGCGGGTCCAGCCCGCGCAGGACCACCTCACGGATCCGGTCGTGACGAAACCGGACCGCCTGATGCATCCCCGGCTCCACCACCAGCAGGCCGTCGTCAAGGGCGGGCGCCAGCCGCTGTTCCACCACGCTCGCCGGCTCGGCGGTGGCGGTCTGCAGCAGGCTCAGTTCGGCTCGCCCACCCAGACACGCCATCGCGTCCACCACCTGCCGCGACGGCGCCGGCACCGCCTCAACCCGCGCCGCCAGCAACCCAGCGACCTCCGACCGGCCCAGGTGAGCGCGCACGGCCGCCGCGTCCCACCGCCACCCGGCGGCCGTCGCGGTCAGTACGCCGTCGTGGCGCAGCGCGTTGAGCAGCTCCACCGTCTCGTACGGATTGCCGGACGTGAACGGGTGGATCGCCTCGGCCAGGCCGACCGCCCAAGCCGGGTCCGCGTGCAGCATCTCGGCGACCATGGTGGCCGTGCCGGACGCCGGCAGGTTGACCAACCGCAGATGCCGCACCGCGGGCTGCTCACGCCACCGCGACAACGGCGCCGCCAGCGGATGCGCCGCATCCACGTCGCCTTCCCGGTACGCACCAACCAGCAACACACCGTCGACCGGCTCCTCGCCGAGCAGCAGATCGACCAGACCGAGCGGCGTGCGCCCAGCCCACTGCAGGTCATCGGCGAAGAAGACCACCGGACGTTTTCGCGATGCGACCGCCCGCAGCAGCTGTACCGACACTCGCTGTATCCGTACCTGCGCGGTCAGCGGATCCCCCGGATCGGGCGGCACGCCCAGCAACGCCGCGAACTCCGGCAGCACCGCGGTCAGCAGACCCGCGTTCGCCCCGACCGCCGCCAAGATCCGCTCACGGACCTCGGCCAGTTCATCCTCCGGCTCCGCCAGCAACAACCGACCCAACGCCCGGAACGCCTGATGCATCGCGTCGAACTCCAGATCCCGCCGATACTGGTCGAACTTCCCCACCACGAACCAGCCGTCCTGGCCCGTCACCACCGGCCGCAACTCATCGACCAGCACCGTCTTGCCCACCCCCGGCGCCCCGCCGACCAGCAACCCACGACACCGGCCCGCCAGCGCACCCGCGAACGCCGCCTCCAGCGCCGCCACCTCCGCGTCGCGCCCCACCAGCCGCGACGGCGGCAACAGCCGCACCGGAACGTCGTGCTCTCCCACCCGCAACCCAACCGCCGCGGCCGCCCCACCGTCCCGCAGCCGCTCCAGGTCATAGACCACGCCGTCGGCCGTCTGATACCGGCGATCCGGCTCCTTCTCCAGCAGATGCATGATGATCTCGGACAACACCGGGGGCACGGCCGGGTTCACCGCGGCCGGCACCACCGGCACCCGGGCCAGATGATCATGCGTAAGCCGCAGCGGATCACCGGAACCGAACGGCGGCGCCCCCGTCGCCAGCTCATACAACGTCGCACCCAACGCGTACAGGTCCGCCCGCTGATCCACCGACCGGCCCGTCCGGCCGGTCTGCTCCGGCGCCAGATACGCCAACGTCCCAACAATCTCGCTGTGATGCGTGAACCCAGGACGAATCTCGGCCAGCGACGACGCCAACCCGAAATCCACCAGGCACGGCCCACCGTCGCGGGAGACCACGATGTTCGCCGGACCGATGTCCCGGTGCAGGACCCCCCGCCGGTGCATCCCCGCCACCGCCCGGGCCAACCCCACCGCCATCGCGACCAGGTCCTCAACCGGTAGCGGCTTCGCCAGCCCGGCCAGGCTCACGCCACCGGCATCCGCCAGCACGATGGACCCAGGCCGCCGCGGCGCCTCCACCAGCTGCGCGACGCCCGCCACGCCACGCAGCCGCTCCAGCATCGCCAACTCATGCTGCACCCGGCGCTGTGCGTCCGGTCCGAGCGGCTCCTTGACGATGGCCGTACCCCCACCGAGAAACAGCCGAGTCACGCGCGCGCGTTCGCTCTCGTGCAAGATGACGCCCCGAATGGGCGGATCCCGGGCAGGTCGCATTCCGCTCACAGCCATCCGACATCTCCATCCAGGGTCGGACTCGGCACTTGTTACGATTTATACGATATGACGGGTGATCCGGGTGCTCCACCCATCGTCTCCCGGGAGGCCGGATCTTCGCCGATAGCGGGGCAGTTCTGGCCGGCTACCTGGCCCCATCGCACGGGCGCCGGCTGACGGATCTGCGGGTGGCCGCGCGGCGGGTGTTCATCGCTGAGGGTGAGGGCGGCCGTCAACGGCAGATTCCGGTGTCCGGCCAGATCTTCGCCTCCGTTGCGGCGCTCTGCGTGATCCGCTCCTCCGCCCGGACCCGGCACCACTGTCAGTTCGCCGGCGAGGCCCCGGCGCCGCTGGGCAACGCTTCGGGGCCGCTGTAGGGCGGCACGGATGGGCCGGCCGAGCCTCGGCCGGGCGACCAGACGCCGCAGATGCGCATGTGGGTGCACAGCTGCTCGCCGATGTCCAGGAACACGTCGTCGCGCAGCGCGGAGATGTAGCTCGACCATCCGCCGCCACCGAACGCCGCCAAGGTCAAGAAGATCGCGTTGCCGGAACGGAATCCCGCCAGGTACTCGCCCTGCGCCCCGCCGTTGCTGTCGTCGGTTCCGGTGTAATGACTGGCCCACAGCTCGTCACCCGTCACAGCGTCCGACCCCTCCAAGCGCATGGTCCAGTTACACTGATCCACACTTCTGCGCAGTGCCGCGAACGCTGCGGCGGCGTCCTGGTCGGTGTCGTACAAGAACAGCTGCATCGTGACGCGGGCCGGCACGCCGGCCACCTCCCGCGCCGACCCAGGTCCAGTCGCCGTCCGGGCGTCCGTGCGTCCGCGCCCGGTCGGGTCGACGGTGCCGCAGCCGGGAAACGCGCTGGCGACGCGCGGGTCGTCGTTGCGCTGCCAGCCCTGTGCGCCCTCTCGCGGCAGCCGCAGGGCGTCGGGGATCTGCGGCCCGGCCGCCACCTCCGCGGTGGACGGACCGCCCGCCAGGCCGGCGGCGACGAGCCCGAGCACGACGAGGACACCCATGGCTGCCGCCTGTGACGCCAAGAACCTGGACCGTCGCCGGTCACCCCGGGCCCGTACCTGGTCCACGGGCGCGACCCGGACCGCGCTCCCCATGTCGTCGGCCAGGGCCGTCAGCCGATGCTGCAGCTGGTCACGCATGATGCCTCGCCTCCGTGAGTTCCTCCACGCCGAGCAGCGGGGCCAACGCCTGCCGCCCCCGGCTCAGCTGTGCCTTGACGGCGCTCTGCGACGAGCCGGTCTCCTGCGCGATCTCGCGCACCGACAGGCCGATCAGGTGGTACAGCACGATCGCCCGGCGCTGGCTCGCCGAGATCTGCCGCAGCGCGGCGACGAGCGCGACCGTGTCGGGATTGAGCTCCCGCACCTGTCGGCCCGCCTCGAACCTCTGATCGGCGGTCCGCCGGTTGCGTGACCGCCGCCAGCTGCTGACCGCGAGCCGATAGGCCACGGTGCGCACCCAGGACGCCGGGTTCTCGTACGCGCTCACTCGGCGCCAGCGCTGCCAGGCCCTGGCGTACGCCTCCTGGACCACGTCCTCGGCCTCGGCCAGGTCACCGATCATCGCGTAGAGCTGCGTCACCATCCTGCTCGCGCTGCTCGCGTAGAACTCGTCGAACGTGTCGCTGTCGCGCATCCACCCCCCTCTCGCCGTTATGGGGGACACGCCTGAGCGAGCTCGTCGGTTACCTCGCCGTTGAAAATAGCCCGCTACTGGGGTCCATGCCCGACGCGTCGACTTTCATAGCCGGCGCCGGCGCGCCCAGGACGGCGATCGCATCCTCAACTGCTTGAGCCGAGCGCATCCGATGAATGCGCTCGGCCCGGTGACGAGGATGTTCGGATGGCTGTTACTTCACCGCGTTGACTTGTCCGGCGTACCGGTCGTACGACCTGTCCAGGAGGGCGCCGGCGAGCCCGCACGGCGCGAGAAGATTGACGGTGGCCGTTTCGGTCGGCGCCCTTGGCGCGGGCGGCTCGACGCCTCGGGCATTCACGGCGGCGAGTTCCACGATCTGCCTGCGGGCTGCCGTGACTACCGTGGCCACTCCCACCAGGGCGAGCACCGCGACCGCGCCGAACGCGACCAGGGTCGGCGCGTCGGGGTGCAGCACGGACTGGCCTCGCTTGGCCTGCCAGGTCAGAACGGTGAACACGCCGGCGCAGCCGAACGCGGCGGCCCCGACCAGACGGGCACGGACCCGCTCGGCGCGCAGCCACGCACGCCGGGTCGCGAGCAGGTTCAGGATCGCGGTGACCGCCAGCAGCACCTGGATGGCGTGCAGACCGACGAAGTGCGGCACGCGGAGGTCGCCGCCGGTGGTGCTCCAGTTCGTCAGGAACATGCCGTGCCCGTCCGGGTCGCCGATGCCGTGCGCGCCGACCAGGGGCACCGCGTGCCCGTTCGCGTCGATCTCCGTACGCGGCGTCGACCCGGCGGACATGCTGAGCCAGAGCGCCACGACCATGCTGGCGAACGCGAGCCCGAGCCCGGCGCGCAGGGCGCGGGTGAGGGCGCGGTCGCCGGTCCGCTGGATCAGCAGCAGTACCGCGATCACCAGCGTGGCCAGCATCAACGGCGGGATGCCGAAGGAAAACACCGTCTGCACGGTCCGGGCCACGTCATCGGTGTCCTTGTTGAAGTGGCTGAACGTCCCGTGCGCCGCGGCCCAGGTCACCACCCCGACGTCCAGCACTCCGGCGACCGCGAACACGGTCCCGACCCACCACCCGACCCGCCGCCCCTTCGCCAGCCGGGTGAGCAGCCACGCCAACGTCAGACTGTAGACGCCCATGGCCACGCCGAACTTCATCGGCTTCGTCCACACGGGCTCGCCCAGCAACAGCCGATCATCGGTGAACACTCCCACCGCGGAGACGACCGCCAACCCGAACATGAGCGCCGCGTGCAGCACCAGCGGCCGGTGCCACCCACGCACCGCGTGGACAAACCTCGTAAGAACGTTCATCGGACGCTCCAGACAGGGACGAGCGGACGGTCCCAACCGGCCGCCACGATGGTGGTGGATGCCCCCTCAGCCTCGGCGAACCGCCCGCCGGTAACCATCCGACCACCCCCCGAACGCAATCGGGGGCTATCCCCCGGTCGCCCAGGACGATGCTTTGGGGTACCGCCCCGCGAGCCGTCTTCCGGCAGCCGCCCGACCTGGAGCCGGCCCATGGGCCGGCGGTGCACACCCTCGCGGGGTCGGTCTCAGCGTCGACCTCGGTGGTGAGGCAGTAGACAACTCCAGCCGACCGTTGAGCTCCCGTGCCGGATGGAACTCGCCGTTGCCCTCTGCCACACCCGGCAGCAGGCCGAACAGGTGGAAGGCGTGGCCGGCTGAGCGGGCAGGGGTGGCCCGCGTCGCGTCAGCCGGAAGGTTGCCGGAACTCGGCCGGGTACTGCACCCGCCAGCGGTCGTCACACCGGCAGAGGACGGTCACGTTCCAGTTCCGCCCGGGCAGCAGTACGAACGGACCCTTGGTGGACCGGACATCGCTGTGCCATATCCGCGCCGCGTCGTCGGAGTCGAAGTTCAGCGTCTCCCGATCGATCCTCGCCGAGGCGAGCACCTCTCGCTCGTCGACGGTCAGCCTCCCGTGCAGCGCCGTGACCGCCGCCGGGCAGGAGACGGCACCGAACTCGGTCGTGAGGTCGCGGGCGGCGGTGGCGATCATCAACCCGCAGGCGCGCGTACCGTCGTGATCGGCCAGGGCCCTGGCCCATGCCTCGAAGACCTCCACGACACCCTCGACGCCGTCGGTCCTGCCGAGGTCCCCGACGCCCGGCTCACCACACCCCGGCAACACCATGGTCATTGCCGCGACCAGGACGTCACCATACGACGCATGGACATTCCTCTCGCGTACGCTCCGCCGAGCGGCAACTACTACGGGAGACTAACGGCGCTGGTCAATCGGCACCGGGAACAGGCACTCCCGGTGCCGAGACCGGAGGAGCGCCGGCGGCGAGGCGTGGCCGCACTGCTACCGGTGTTCCCGAACGCGCTGAGTCCGGGCTGCGATGGGAAGAGCCCGTCCGCAAGGAACGTCACGCCCTGGCTGTAAAGGCACACCCAGGGCGTTCCCAAACGGTGGCGCGCCGGTGGCGTGGCTGGCCGATCAAGGCCGGACGCTGACCCGCATATTCGCAGGTCAGCGACGCCGATTCGGCTGCTGGAAGGTGATTTGATCAATGGTGCCCCCGGCGGGACGCGCAAAGCATCCGCGACAACATCTGAGCTGCGGAAACGTTCGCCATTAGAGATCGAATGCCGGTTACCCTGCCGCCGAAGTAGGTCGTCCGGCCGTGTCCTGTCAGTCGGTGGTGCGTCCAAGCGCTGACTCGCGCGGCGTCGCCCGGGCCGCATCATGACGCTGACATATCGTTAGGTGGCGGTAAGCCGCCAGACGATCGCCGTGTCGTCGTCGCTCGTGGTGGCCATGGTCTTGCCGTCCGGGCTGAACGCCACCGAACCCACCGAGTCCGTGTGGTCGGTGAGGGTGGTGATGCGGGTCGGCGTGGCTGGGTTGGCCACGTTCCAGACCATCACCGTCTTGTCCCTGCTGGCGGTGGCCATGGTTTTGCCGTCTGGGCTGAACGCCACCGACCACACCGAATCGTTGTGGCCGGTAAGGGTGGTGATGCGGGTCGGCGTGGCCGGGTTGGCCACGTTCCACACCATCACCGTCTTGTCCGCGCTGGCGGTGGCCATGGTTTTGCCGTCCGGGCTGAACGCCACCGACCACACCGAATCGTTGTGGCCAGTAAGGGTGGTGATGCGGGTCGGCGTGGCCGGGTTGGCCACGTTCCACACCATCACCGTCTTGTCCGCGCTGGCGGTGGCCATGGTCTTGCCGTCCGGGCTGAACGCCACCGAAGGCACCCAGGCCTTGTGGTCGGTAAGGGTGGTGATGTGGGTCGGCGTGGCCGGGTTGGCCACGTTCCACACCATCACCGTCTTGTCCGCGCTGGCGGTGGCCATGGTCTTGCCGTCCGGGCTGAAGGCCACAGAACCCACCGAGTCCTTGTGGTCGGTGAGGGTGGCCATGGGGGTGGGTACGGCAGGGTTGGCCACGTTCCACACCATCAATGTGTCGCTGCTGGCGGTGGCCATGGTCTTGCCGTCCGGGCTGAACGCCACCGACTGAACGAAGTCCTTGTGGCCGGTAAGGGTGGTGATGGGGGTCGGCGTGGCCGGGTTGGCCACGTTCCACACCATCACCGTCTTGTCCCTGCTGGCGGTGGCCATGGTTTTGCCGTCCGGGCTGAACGCCACCGACCACACCGAATCCTTGTGGCCGGTGAGGGTGGCGAGCCGGGTCGGGTTGATTGTGGGCGTGATCGTGGCTGACGCTGTACTGGATTCCGCCGGGTTGGTGAGGGCGTTGCCGGATGATTTGGTGAGCGTCGGGTCAGTGGCCGGAGGCTCGGATTGCCGGGCGATCGCTACAACGACGACGATGATGATCACGGCCACGGCGGTAGCGACGATGGCGAGCAGGCGACGCCGCCTGCGTGCCGGAGCTGTCGGCCCCGTGACCTCGACGGTCGTCCTTGGCTGGCCTTGGTCTGCATGCGAGGGGGCGATCGGCGCGGCGGTCTGGACAGGCCGGCCGGCGCTCAACCCATCCCTACCACCCGGTTGATGTCCCGCATGCACAGACGTGTGAGGAAGCGTGTACGCCGGCGAAGATGGCGCGGGTGACACTGTGACAGGCGAGGTCGGCGCGGGTGGGTCCGGCAGCACGGGTGTTGGCGGCGTCGGTTGCTGGACTACCGCGAGTGGCGAGGCTTCCTGCGGTACCGACGTCGGCGCTTTGTTTTGCAACGGCGGTTCCGCGGTGCGCGGGTCGGCGCCGTGCACGTGTAGGGTGCCGCCGGCCACGATCAGCTCGGGTTGTTCGATCACTGTCGGCGGGATTTCCAGCGATCGGTGCAGCAGCGTGGCAGACAACGGCATGCGGCTGGAGCCGCCGACGAGGAACACCGCCGCGATCTCCTTGGTGGAGATCCCTGCGTTGCGTACGGCGAGGCGGGTCGCCGCGACCGTCCGGTCGAGCAGTGGCCGGGCGAGGTGTTCCAGTTGTTCCCGGCCGAGGACCGCATCGCGTTCAAGAATTGGCGCGAAGATCGTCGTCGTGGAGGTGCGGGATAGCGTCTCCTTGGCGATACGTACGTCGTCCCAGAAGGTGCGGGACATCCGTCGGTCGGCCGGGGTGGTCGGGGCGGTGAGCCGGCGCCAGCCCTCGGGGTCGCTGACGCCGTGGACGGCGCCGAGGTGCGCGACGATGGCTGCATCGATGTCGAGGCCGCCGGCGTCGAGAATGCCCGCCTCGGCCAGCACCTCGAACCCGTCACCGGTGCGTCGGACCACGGATGCGTCGAACGTGCCCGCCCCGAAGTCATACACCACCAGGAGACCACCCGGCGGAACCGCGTGACCGAGCACATGCACGTAGTACGCTGCGGCGGCGACCGGCTCGGCGACGAGCACCGCCGTGGGCAGGCCCGCGACGGTGGCGGCCTCCCGCAGCGTGCGCCGCCGGCGGGCGCCCCAGCCCGCCGGGTGCGTCAGAACCAGCCGGCCGACCGCGGCACCCGCGACCCGGACCGCCTCGTCATGCACCCGCCGCAGCACCGCCCCGATGAGCTCGGCCACCGGCACCGCCTGGTCACCGAGCAAGACCTCCCCGTCGTCGATGCGGGACTTCGGATGCGCCTCGAACGCCTCCGGCCTACTCCGGGACGCCTGTATCGCGTCACGGCCGACGAGGAGCTCACTGCCCGGTGTGACGCAGACGGCGGAAGGCAGCAGCGGTGTCTCGCCGAACAGCAGAGGCACCGTCCGCCCGTCGTCCAGCTTGACGACTGCCACGGTGGACGAGGTCCCGAAGTCGATGCCGAGCATCACCACGGCACGGTCATACCACAGCTGGGCCACCAAGATCGATACGTTGCACCGACCGACGCCAACACCGTGTCCGTTCGGCGGAGACAGCCTCCGCCGAGCGGGACCTCATTCCACGTCGGTGGCCGTAAACCCGGCCGCACGTCGTCCTCGGTGTCGTCTTCAACGCCAGGCGTGCGAGATACTCTCCGGGAGGACGGCTCAGAGGGTGGTTTGTGAGGTTTTGGTAGTTTGTCATCGCTGGATGTCGTGATGTTCGGGCTGTGCCGATGTCTGGCCGACTGGAGCCCACGTTGGGCTGGTCGTGGGCGAACGGAAGCGGTATCCGAGTGATCTGACGGATGAGCAGTGGGCGGTGATCGGCCCGTTCCTGGATGCGTGGAAGGCTCGGCATCCGTCGGTGTCGGGGTATCAGGGCCGCTACGAGTTGCGGGAGATCGTGAACTCGATCTTTTACCAGAACCGGACCGGCTGTCAGTGGGCGTACCTGCCGCACGACCTGCCGCCGAAGTCGGCGACGTACTACTACTTCGCGTTGTGGCGCGACGACGGCACCGACCAGACGATCCACGACCTGCTGCGCTGCCAAGCCCGGGAGAAGGCCGGCCGGGCCGAGGATCCGACCGCGGTCGTGCTGGACACCCAGTCGATCCGCGCGGCGAACCACATCCCGGCGGCCACCACCGGCAAAGATGCCGCGAAACGGGTGCCGGGCCGCAAGCGGGGCTTGGCCGTGGACGCGCTCGGGCTGATCATCGCTGTGGTGGTGATGGCGGCCTCGGCCACCGACAACCAGATCGGTGCGCGGCTGCTCGACCGAGTCGTCGCGCACACCCCGACCGTGAGCAAAGCGTGGGTGGACGCGGGGTTCAAGGACGACGTCGCGATCCACGGCGCGCTTATGGGCATCGACGTCGAACAGGTCAAACGCACCGACACCAGGCCCGGGTTCGTGCCGATCGCCAAGCGGTGGGTGGTCGAACAGGTCAACGGCACCCTGATGCTGCACCGCCGGCTCGCGCGCGAGTACGAAACCCGCGAGGCGTCCAGCGAGTCGCGCACCTGGTGGGCGGGCACCGCGAACCTGGTCCGCCGCCTCACCGGCACCACCACCCCGACCTGGCGTCACGGGTGAACCACGAGCAGATCCTGGACCTGATTACCACCCGCGAAACCGCCGCCACTACGCAGGCCGAGCAGCTACGCGAGCAGATCAACACGCTCACCGAGCAGCTCGCCGCCATCGAGACCGAGCTGGCAGACCTCGCAACCACCCGCGGCACCCTCCTACGGCTGGCCATCACCACCGACAGCACAGCATCCACGGACGCCACCCTGGCCAGCACTGCCTACCAGCAGATCCTCGCCGTGTTCGCCACCACCGAAAGCGGGCTCCGCGCCAAGGATATCTGCCACGCGCTCGGCGTCGGCACCACCGCCAACCACACCGAAAGCCTCCGCGCCAAACTCAAACGCCTCGTCGCCCGCAGCGTGCTGACCGAAGCTGAGCCCGGCCTGTTCGCCCTTGCTCAGCCCACCACCAGCAGCCCTAACCCAACGCCAGAGTCATAACGGACATAACCCCACGGACCGCCCTCTCAAACCTGCCACAACGAAACGTGGCAGCGAACTGAAATGTCCGACTGCGACATTCGTGACGCCTAAATCGGCGCCCTGACCAGCGCATTCGCCGATCGGGGGCGGCATGTCCGAATGTGTGTCCCCGGCTACAGACAAACCTGCACAACTTGATCGCGACTGCACCCAGGTTTAGCTGGGCAGAGCCTTGACCTGGGATTTGCCCGGCTGAAGCGATTGCAGGTTGGTGCTTCCGGACCCGGTCCAGTTCGCTGGCGATCGGGACGCTCCCGGGCTCGCGAGTATGGCTCTCGTTGCGTCGGCAACAACTACGCGCACTCATCTGCTCGATGTGCGTGCACATGACTTACCGGAGCGGACGTTCTAACCCTGCCGAGCACAGTGCACCCCGACTTGGCGGTAGCGCTGGTCGTTTGCAGTGTCGCCCGACTGGCCGTCGTTCATCTGGGTCGCCGACTGGGCTCTTGATGGTTCATGTCATCGCTTAGGTTACTGGCATCACTGAGGTGCCCGGCTGGGTTGACCGAGTACCGCCACGCGACCGGCGACGGGCTATCGGGGCGGCCGCGGACACGGCGGACCCGAGCGCGGCCAGGGGAATGTGGATGGTGCTGCACCGACGAGCAGCTCCCGCTGTCGCGTTCTGACCGCTTCGGTTGTGCACTCGTCGGGTTGTCGTACCGTGGGTGCCTACACAGCGGCTGTGCGTCAATGTTGGTGGCGGAATCTGACTGCGGAGATGATCCGGTGAATGTTGAGCTTGTGGTATCCGGCGTCGACGACGTAGGGGATGTCGGTGAACTGCACGAATGGCTGCGGAAGGAACGCGCCTTGGCTGGCCTCGTGCGACGTGTTCCGCAGCCGATCGAGGATGGGCACCTCGGCGGCGTGGCGGACATTCTCGTCGTTGCTCTCGGTGCCGGGGGCGCCGGCGCCGTGCTTGCGCAGTCGCTGCTTACCTGGCTCCGCTCTCGCCGCGCTGACGTGTCAGTCACCGTCAGCACCGAGGTTGGTGTCGTGAAGGTAGCCGCAACCAACCTTGCGTCGGCTGACGTGCTGCCGGTTCTTGAGCGCGTACTCCAGGCACGCGATGGCTGACCTGGTTCGCTCTGCGGCGCTGTTGATAGGGACGTCGGCGTACCGCAGCCGCCATTACCCGCCGCTGCCAGCGGCTGCGAATAGTCTCATCGAAATGCAGCGCCTGCTGGTCGACCCAGCGCTGTGCGGTTGGCCGCAGGATCGGGTGCACCTCGTGGAAAACCCGAGCTGGAAGACCGAAAACCCGCTGTTCCTGTTGCGCCGGATAGCGGAGTCGACGAGTGACGTCTTGCTGGTGTACTTCGTCGGGCACGGCACCATAGGCCGGCGCGGCCAGCTGTACCTCACGCTGACCGACACGGAGGAACGCGACGAGGACCTTACGGGTATAGACTACGCCAAGGTCCGTGAGGTGCTGTATGACAGTGCCGCGCACTTCAAGATCGTCATCTTGGACTGCTGTTACTCGGGCCGGGCGATCGAGTCACTTGCGGCAGAGGTCGCCGACATCACCGATATACGGGGCACCTACGTCCTCACGGCCAGTGACAGCACGGCGCACGTCGTGCCATTCGACAGGCAGTGGGACACGGCGACGTCGTTCACGGAGGAGCTGGCAGCAACCGTCCGGGCCGGCGTTCCTGGTGGTCCGCCGACGCTGAGCCTCGCAGCGCTTTATCCGCACCTGCGTCAGCGACTGCATGCGCGGGGGCTGCCCTCACCCAACCAGCGCAACGTTGACCAAGCTGACCAGTTTGGCTTCACCCGCAACACGGCCTACGTTTCGGTGCCCGCACCGTTGCCGGCCTTCAGCCTCGCCTACCCGGCAGAGCAGTCTGTCGGACGAGCCGTGGTGCCCGAGCGCCGAGAAGCGAGTCGCACGCAGATACTGCCCCTGTACGTAGTCTGCGAAGCGTCGGCGGCCATGGCCGATGAGCCGATTGAGACGATAGGCAACGCCTTCGCGGAGCTGTACCTAGAGATCGGCAGCAGTCCGATACTAGCCGCCAAGACCCGAATAAGTCTGATCACGTTTTCGGACACGGCTGAAGTAGTTATGCCATTGACTGATGTCCAGACCTTCCCAACGTTTCCGGCACTGCGAGCCCGTGGCGGGACGCGGTACGAGCCGGTTTTCGAGTTGCTGCGGGAAACTATCGCCACCAACGATACTGCGTTGAAGGCGGACGGCTACAGCACGTTCCGACCCGCCGTCTTTTTTGTGACGGGAGGCCGTCCTACCGACTTTGATAGGTGGCAAGCATCCTATGCGCGACTCGTGGATCCGAGGGGGATCCGTCCGAACATCCTGGCATTCGGTTTCGGCGACGCAGACCCAGCGACAGTACTGCAGGTGGCCACCGTGAGGGGCTTCGTCGCTGACGTTGTCAGCCTGGCCGAGGCGGTACGCGATTATGCTTCATCGCTTATCCGTTCTGTCGTAAGCTCGGGCGCGGGCAATTCCGACGGCTATTCGGGCGTGCGGCTCATCCTGCCTGACTCCACGCCTGGCTACACTGCGATCGATTTCGATGCCATCTAGTCTGCCAACCCAGCCGCAGGTCGAGCGTAACGGCCTGGCGATCGGCAGCAAGCTTGGCGAGGGCGGCCAAGCGGTCGTATACGAACTGATGGGCCGCCAAGCGGACTATGTATACAAGGAGTACCGCGCAAGGGCGACCAACACCGCGACCCTCGCCCACCTCATCAACCTGCCACAAACGCTCACCAATGTGGAACAGAGACTTCTGCTCAGTCGGACGGCCTGGCCGCTCGCGCAAGTCACGGATGGAAGCAAGACGGTTGGGTTCATCATGCGCCGGGCGCCATCACGCTTCTGGGGTGAGACGGCCGCCGGCGCAAGGCTACGCGAGCTGCAGTATCTGCTGTACGAGCCGAGTCCACTGTGGCACGGGATCGAACCGCTCAACACCGCCGGGCGCTTGGAATTCGTGCGTCAGGCGGCCGAGTTGTTCAAACTCCTGCACGGGCACGCTCTCGTCGTCGGTGACGTGTCGATGACGAACCTACTCTGGTCGCCGCCCCCGGTGCACCCGCTTCTGCTCGACTGTGACGGGGTCCGACCCGTGCGGCTGCCGCCGGTGCTGGCCAGAACGGAAACGCCGGAGTGGATTGATCCACTCGCTGGCCCGACAGAACTGTCGGCGGACTCCGATCGGTACAAGCTCGCCCTGCTCGTTGGGCGAGTACTCACTCGGAAGAGCGACACTATGCCGGGTGAGCCGCTGCGATTTCTGCCGAACATTCCGATCGAGGTCGCTGAACGGATCGCCGCCACGTTCGCCGATGCCGCTGGGGCAGCGGGAACCCGGCCGACCGCTGCGGCCTGGCTCGATGCGCTCGCCGGGAAGTGAGTCTGTGCCGTCTCGCGCGTCTGGAGCAGACCTGGGAGTTCGACGACGAACAGCAGATGAGGCAACGCCTGCCGCATCTAGCCGCGCTACTGCTGTACTGACAACCCCTCGTCCGCGCCCATAGTTAACGGCCGGACGTGCTCCACAAGACGCACGGTGAGAATCCCCGCATCGGCAACGGACTTAAAGACGACGATCTTGGCGTCGGATCTGACGCCGATGGTGCGCGCCAGCTGGTCGCCGCTCGTCGATCGCCAGCATCAACCAGGCCATCGCCAAGCGCGGTGCCAGGGACGGCGTATGCTGACCGGCTCGGCGCCCTGGTCGGCGCGCTCGACGAGTGGACCGACCCGGCCATCATGCCGCTACTGCCCGCGGCGAACGCCCGCGTGCTCGACATCGAACTCGACGTCGAACCCCGCCTCAGCCCGACCGGCGCATGGGCACACATCGTCGACCGGGGCAGCAAGTACACCGGCGCCATCGCCCGAATCGCCGGCCTGCTCCACCTCGCACACGGCGGCGACGGCTGCACACGACCGATCGACGCCGGAACCGTCGACCAGGCCGCGACGCTCGGCCGCTACTTCGC
Organism: Dactylosporangium sp. CA-233914; assembly: GCF_050942935.1. Taxonomy (NCBI): domain Bacteria; kingdom Bacillati; phylum Actinomycetota; class Actinomycetes; order Micromonosporales; family Micromonosporaceae; genus Dactylosporangium; species Dactylosporangium sp. CA-233914. The sequence continues at coordinate 1,659,546 of NZ_CP192030.1, forward strand.
TGAACACGCCCTCGCTGCCTTTGACGACATGGGCACCGATCCCGTCGTCGACGACGCCCGACACATCCTCGGCTGGATCGAACGCACCGCCTGCCGCCGCTTCACCAAACGCGACCTGTTCAGCGCCCTCTCCCGCGGCCGATTCCGCAAGGCCGCCGACCTCGACCCGGCCCTCAACCTGTTGCAGGCGCACGGATTCGTCCGTGCCGAACCGACTCCCGAACGGGCGGGAGCCGGCCGTCCGCCCTCGCCGGCCTGGCTGACGCACCCGGACGTCACGAAGCCCGCTGCGACGGTGCATCCGCTCTCGGCGGTGGCCGGATGAGCCGCCCGCGCAATCCGCAGAATCCGCGAAACCCCTGCTTCTGCACCGCAACCGCGCCGTTCTGCGGATATCGCGGATTCCGCGGAGCCGACCAGCATCACGACCGCGCGCGGCACGGGTCAGCGCCGTCACCTGACCATCGCCGACGTCTGCGCAGACCTCGGCATCTCCCGCTCGACCTTCTACGACTGGCGCGCGAAGCGAAAGGCACCCCCGTGCCTGAAGTTGCCGAACGGCGACCTCCGCATCCGCCGCACCGACTACGAACGCTGGCTCTCGGCACTCACGGAGGAGGCCGCCTAATGGAGACCACTTACGACGTCCGCATCTACAAGACCGACGTGTACCGCCGGGAAGCGCACCACGACCTACAAGGTGCTGTGGGTGGTCGCCGACCGCCGCATCAAAGAGCCGTTCAAGACGGCGGCCCTGGCCGAGAGCTTCCGTTCCGAGCTGGTCGCCGCCGCTCGCAAGGGTGAGGCGTTCTACGTCGACACCGGCCTTCCGGTCTCGATGTCGCGGACCAACGCCGACATGTCGTGGTACGACTTCGCTTGCAAGTTCGTCGACATGAAGTGGCCGCACGTGGCGGCAACCACCCGCCGGACCCACGCCGAGGCGATGACGGCCCTGACGACGGCGATGTTCTCCGACCGGCGCGGCAAGCCGGACGACAAACTCATTCGCTCGGCTCTGTGCCGGTGGGGCTTCAACACCGCCCGCCGCGACGATCCGGCATGCCCGGAGGAGGTCCAGACAGCGTTGAAGTGGGTTCAGCGCCACACACGGCCGGTCTCCTCGCTCGCCGACGCCACGGTTCTACGACCGCTCCTCAACTCCCTCACAGTCAAGCTCGGCGGCAAGCCGGCCGCGCCAAGCGTCGTGAGCCGGCGCCGGAAGATCCTCAACACCGCCGCCGAGTACGCGGTCGAGCAGAAGCTCCTGACGAAGAACCCCCTGCCGGCGCTGAAGTGGAAGGCGCCGAAGCCAGTTCAGGTGATCGACCGGCGTGCCGTTCCGAACCCCGTGCAAGCCCGAACCCTCATCAACGCGCTGCGAGACCAGGGCGAGACCGGCCGCCGCCTTGTTGCGTTCTTCGGCTGCATCTACTTCGCCGCGATGCGCCCGGAGGAGATTGCAGCACTCAACAAGCGGCACCTTGCGCTCCCGGAGAGTGGCTGGGGAGAGTTCCATCTCGACGGCGCGGAGCCGTACGCTGGCAAGGAGTGGACCGATTCGGGGGAGAACCGGGACCGGCGGCAGCTCAAACAGCGCGAGCGCGGCGAGTCTCGAACGGCGCCGTGCCCGCCCGAGCTGACCGCGCTGATTCACGCCCACATCCGCGAGTTCGGCACCGGCACGGACGGCCGGATCTTCGTCGGCGAGCGCAACGGCAAGGAGATGCCAAAGCTGACGATCGTGCGCGCATGGAAGCGTGCACGCGACGAGACTTTTACGGAAGAAGTTTCAGCCTCGCCGCTCGCGAAGCGTCCGTACGATCTCCGGCACGCTGCCGTGTCTACGTGGCTAAACGGGGGAGTACCGCCAACACAGGTCGCAGAGTGGGCGGGCCAGTCAGTTGAGGTGCTGTTGCGCATCTATGCAAAATGCCTTGACGGCGGCGCAACTCTTCTGCGCCAGCGTGTGCAGGCGTCACTAGGCTATCGATAGCCTCTCAGAGATGCGGTTTGAGGAGGTCAATTACAGCTTCTGCCCGCGAGATTAGTTGCAGCGTGTAGCCGGCCAAAGGCTTTCCCGGGCACGGAGTATCCGGCCCGAACAAAATCTCAATAGTCGCCCCGGCGAATCTTGCCAGCGTCATTCCATCGGCGACAGCACTGCGCAACGTTGAGAAGAGCACCGCACCGTCTTGCATCGGGAACTGTTGATCTGCTGGACGTAGGAAGAGGATCGGCATCTCAAAACCTCGCTCGTCCCCCCAAGGGTTCCACCGCCCGCCACCGATCGCTACGTTGCGGTGTGCTGAGCCAACGGCCAGCAGCAGCCGATGCTTGTCCACGATGTCCAACTCATGCAGGTGCCACAACTCGTCGTCACCGCCACGCCAAGGGCTGAGGTCGAACACGTCCTGAACTGCTTGCCGCGAAGCGCCCTTCATCGCGTCAGCGACAGCGCTCCGCGGGCGAGGCTTATCGAAGATTGGAAAATATGTCCGCTTGTCTGGCCTACCGCCGCCAGCTACGACGAGGTCCCATGCCAGATGGTCGAGTGCCGTCCGGGCGCAGTGGAGGGACTCGCCAATGATCGCTCCCAGCTCTTCTGGCACCGACTCCCGTTGCCGATATACGTATTCGACTCGATCTGAGTCGACTTCGCGCTCCTCGACGCTGATTGGATTTTCTTTCAACCAGCCTTCGATGCTCGTGGTCAGCTCTTCAAGCCGCGCTCGGGCGCGGCTGATCTTCAACTGAACTCCTGCCAATGTCACGGCGTGATGGTTCCACAGCTGGCGCCTGTCTCGCCCGCCAGTTACCGGCTCCCTCTGGAGCGCTCGGGGGCGGCGCATGGGCTTGTCGGCACGCAGGAACCGGCGGGTAGGCGGGCCGTGCAGTCGTCTCTGTACCGGGCAGAACTTGGGAACAGGTTGGGAACAGACGACCGATCATGGCCGGTAAGTGCCAGCTACAGCCGTATGCAACGAGGAAGCCTCGGACAGCGTATGTGCTGCTCCGAGGCTTCGTTCTGGCTGATAGACCGCCTTGTGGCGGGTGGTGCCCCCGGCAGGATTCGAACCTGCGCTCCCGCCTCCGGAGGGCGGTGCTCTATCCCCTGAGCTACGGGGGCCTTGCGACCTCGAACAGATTAGCAGAGCCCCAACCCTACCCGCGCACTGGTTCCCCTGTGGCGGCTGAGGTGGGTGGGTGGGGGCTGGGTGCTAGAAGGACAGGGGCTGGGCGCCGAGGTCTTTGAGCTTTTCGGTCAGTTGGGAGATGTCGTACGACTGGGCGACGCGCATCTTCTCCGCGGCGGCGCGGACATCCTGGTCTTCGGCGTCCTTGGCGGCGATCTCGGCCATGTGGATGCCGCCCAGGTGGTGGCGGAGCATGAGCTGGCACCACAGGGTGTCGAAGTCCTTGCCGGTGGAGGACTTGAGCTTCTTGAGCTCGTCGTCCGAGGCCATGCCGGGCATGCGGCCGTCCGGCTGGAGGGTGTTCATGCCCGTCGGCATCCAGGCCATGGCGCGGTTCGACGACGTGGGGGAGAGGTGCCACTCGGTCAGCCAGGTCTGCATCTGGCCGATCTGCCACTGCTGGCTCGCGGCGATGTCGTAGCCCAGGTTGCGGATGTCGTCGGTGGTGCCCAGGCGGTAGGCGAACATCCCCATCTCGACCGCCTGGGCGTGGTGGACGCTCATGTCGCGGGCGAAGCCGGCGTCGATCGAGTCGTCGCCCGGGCGGCTCAGGGTGGGGATGAGGTAGCCGACGGCGGTGCCGGCGGCCAACAGGAGGATGGCGGCGAGCACGCCGAGGCTCAGGCGTGCTCGCCGTGAAAGTTGCGTGAACACGGTGGCTAGTTGCCGCCCATCTGGGTCGAGCCGGTGTCCTTGCCGAGATCGCGGGGCGTGGTCCCGGTCTCGGTGATGATCTGGCCGCTGGAGCAGGGGGTGCCGGGCTCCAGGCTCGCGTTCTCGCGCAGGGCCTTGACGAACTCGTCGATGCGCTTGTCGTCGGCGTTGTCGACCTTCAGCTGGAAGCCCCACGCCTGCAGGGAGATGGGCTTGTCCAGGTTCGGATACGGGCTCATCAGCATGTAGTTGTTGCCGCGCACGCGCTTGGCGAGCTTCTCGACCTGGTCGGCGGGCAGGCTCGGGTTGTAGGTGATCCAGACGGCGCCGTGCTCCAGGCTGTGCAGGGCGTGCTCGTTCGCGATCGCGGCCGGGTACACGTCGCCGAGGCAGCGCTGCCAGTTGGCGTTGTGGTTGCCGGCGACCGGCGGGCTGAGCTTGTACGTCTGCGGGCCCCACACGTGCTCGCGCTGGCCGATCATGGCCTTGTCGAGCTTGTAGTAGTCCTGGATGCCGCTGATCTGGTCCGCGCGGTCGTGCCAGCCCAGACCGTTCTCATACACCTGGTAGCCGGCGAAGCCCACGATGCCCAGGGCCAGCACGCCGACGGTGGTGAACAGGGCGATCGGGCCCCAGCTCATGCCCTGCTTGACCTTGACCGGGGCGATCTTCTTGGCCGCGGGGCGGCCGGCGGGGGCGGGCCGCTTGCCGGCGGGAGCGGTCTTGTCGCCGGGAGCGGACTTGCCGGCGGAGGCGGTCTTGCGGGCCGGAGCGGACTTGCGCGGGTTCGCCTTCGGCTTGGCCGGCGCCGCCGTTTCGGAAGAGTCCGAAACGTCCGAATCCTCGGCGACTTCCGCGTCGGCGTCCAGGTCAAGCTCCTCCTCGTCGCCGCCCTGTTTCGGCTTCGCGCCGGAGACAGCCTTGGTGGACGGCTTACGGTTGCCGCCACTGTGCTGGGTGCTCATGCTCATCTCGTCGCCTCGCAACGCTCAGCGTTGTGCTCGCTCATCGGGCCTCGTTCGGTCAACGGTCGGGGGTCACGGCGGGAATTGCTTCGGCGGGGTCCCGTGCGAGTCCCAGCCGTCCCGCATTGTGACCAGCACAACGGGCCGCCGCCAAGTACCGGAGTCTACCCCCGATAGCATTTGTCGGTGACTCCCGCTGAACTCGCCGTAGCAGTCCTCGCCGCCGCCCGGGCGGCTATCACCGAGCGTGACCTCGACGCGTCCGTGCTCCCGGCGACGACCAGCGTGGAGCGACCGCGAAACCCGGAGCATGGTGACTATGCGTCCAATATCGCCCTGCAAGTGGGCAAGAAGGTCGGGCTGAACCCGCGCGAGCTGGCCGCCGCGGTGGCGAAAAACTTGCAGGAAACTCCCGGGATCGCGAGCGTCGAGATCGCCGGGCCTGGATTCCTCAACATCCGGCTCGCGGCGGCGGCCGTGGGCGAGCTGGCCGGGATGATCGTGCGGGCCGGCCGGGGCTACGGCCGCAGCGAGACCCTGGCCAAGGAGAAGATTAACCTCGAGTTCGTCTCGGCGAACCCGACCGGGCCGGTCCACCTCGGGCACACCCGCTGGGCCGCGGTCGGCGACGCGCTGGGGCGCATCCTCACCGCGGCCGGCGCCGACGTGACCCGCGAGCACTACATCAACGATGCCGGCGTGCAGATGAACCGGTTCGGCGAGTCCGTCATGGCCGCCGCCCACGGGCAGCCGACCCCGCCCGACGGCTACCCGGGCGAATACGTCCAGGACGTCGCGAAAGCGGTCAAAGCCGCGAATCCGGACATCATGCAGAGGTCCGAGGACGAGCAGCGGGTCGCGTTCCTCGAGCTGGCCTACCAGGCGATGCTCAAGGAGATGCGGGACAGCCTGGAGCGCTTCGGCGTGCACTTCGACGTCTGGTTCTCCGAGAAGACCCTGCACGAGGGCGGCGCCGTCGAGCACGCCCTCGGCGAGCTGCGCAAGCAGGGCCACGTCTTCGAGTCCGACGGTGCGGTCTGGCTGCGCACCACGGACTTCGGCGACGACAAGGACCGGGTCCTGATCCGCTCCAACGGCGAGAAGACCTACTTCGCCGCGGACGCCGCCTACTACATCAACAAGCGCGAGCGGGGCTTCGAGCGCTGCATCTACATGCTGGGCGCGGACCACCACGGCTACATCGGCCGCCTCAAGGCCATCGCCGCCTGTGCCGGCGACGACCCGCAGCGTAACATCGAGGTGCTCATCGGCCAGCTGGTCAGCCTGCTGCGCGGCGGCGAGCCGGTGCGGCTGAGCAAGCGGGCCGGCACCCTGATCACCCTCGACGAGCTCATCGACGCCGTCGGTGTGGACGCGGCCCGCTACTCCCTGGCCCGCTCCTCCACGGACTCCCCGCTGACGCTGGACATCGAGGTCATCACGCGGCAGAAGAACGACAATCCGGTCTTCTACGTGCAATACGTGGGGGCCCGCACCGCGTCGATCGCGCGCCACGCGGCGGACCTGGGCTTCGAGCGCTCCGAGGAGTACGACGCGGCACAGTTGGTACACGAGAAGGAATTTGATCTTCTCAAGGCCCTCGGGGACTTCCCCGGTGTCGTCGCGACGGCCGCGGAGCTGCGGGAGCCGCATCGCGTGGCACGCTATCTGGAGGACCTGGCCGGGGCCTACCACCGGTTCTTCGACAACTGCCGCGTGCTGCCGATGGGCGACGAGCGGTTCACGGAGACGAACCGGGCGCGGCTCTGGCTCAACGACGCCACCCGCCAGGTCATCGTCAACGGGCTGGACCTGCTCGGCGTCTCGGCGCCGGAACGGATGTAGAGAGATGCGCGCACACGAGGCCGGGGCGCTCCACGCGGACCTCGGCTCCCAGGGGCCGTCCTGGCTCCGCACCCCGGGCGATGTCAACGCACTGGTCCCGATTCTGTGGCCCAAAACGGTCACCCGCGGACAAAATGGCGCACTCCACGTCGGTGGGGTGGACGTGAACAAACTGCGGGAAGAGCACGGCACCCCCGCGTACGTCTTCGACGAGGAGGATTTCAGGATCCGCTGCCGCACGTTCAAGCAGGCGTTCGGCGGCGCCGAGGTCTACTATGCGGGCAAGGCGTTCCTCGCCACGGCGGTCGTGAGGATCCTGGTCGAGGAGGGCCTCAGCCTCGACGTCTGCACCGGTGGCGAGCTCGCCGTCGCGCTGCGGGGAGGCATGCCGCCCGAGCGTATCGGCCTGCACGGCAACAACAAGTCGGTCGAGGAGCTCACGATCGCCGTCGAGGCCGGCGTCGGGCGGATCATCGTCGACTCCTTCGACGAGATCGAGCGCCTCACCCAGATCGCGCTCAAGGCGGGCAAGCGGCCGCGGGTCATGGTCCGCGTGACCGTCGGCGTCGAGGCGCACACGCACGAGTTCATCGCCACCGCGCACGAGGACCAGAAGTTCGGCTTCTCGCTGTCGGGCGGGGCCGCGGCCGAGGCGGTCGACAAGATCCTCGCCGACGACGTGCTGGAGCTGCGCGGCCTGCACTCGCACATCGGCTCGCAGATCTTCGACGCGTCGGGCTTCGAGGTCGCCGCGCGCCGGCTGCTGACGCTGCAGGCCCGCGTCAACGAGGTACACGGCCGCGAGCTGCCCGAGCTCGACCTCGGCGGCGGGTTCGGCATCGCGTACACCACCCAGGACGAGCCCGCCGACCCGCACGAGCTCGCCGGCGACCTGCTGCGCATCGTCAAGCAGGAGTGTGCCGCGCTGCACCTGGGCGTTCCGCACCTGTCCGTCGAGCCCGGCCGGGCGATCGTCGGGCCGGCGATGTTCACGCTGTACGAGGTCGGCACGGTCAAGGACGTCGACGGCATCCGGACGTACGTCTCGGTGGACGGCGGCATGAGCGACAACATCCGTCCGGCCCTCTACGACGCCGCCTACTCGGCGACGGTCGCCGGGCGGGCGTCCACCGAACCGCCAATTCTCGCCCGCGTGGTGGGAAAACATTGCGAGTCCGGGGACATCGTCGTGAAAGATGAATTCCTGCCGGCCGACGTAACGGCCGGAGATCTTCTTGCGGTCCCGGGCACCGGTGCCTACTGCCGCAGCATGGCGAGCAACTACAACCACGTGCCCCGCCCGCCGGTCGTGGCGGTGGCCGACGGTTCCTCGCGCGTCATCGTCCGCCGGGAGACCGTGGACGACCTGCTGAGACTGGACGTGGGGTGACAGATGCCGCAATCGGTGAAGGTAGCGCTGCTGGGCTGCGGGACCGTCGGTTCCGAGGTCGTTCGCCTGCTGCACGAGCAGGAGCACGACCTCACGGCCCGCGTCGGCGCGCCGCTGGAGCTTGTCGGGATCGCCGTGCGCCGGCTCAACAAGGCGCGTGAGCTGCCCGTCGACCCGTCGCTGTTCACCACGGACGCGCACGCCCTGGTCACCCGCGAGGACGTGGACATCGTCGTCGAGGTCGTCGGCGGCATCGAGCCGGCCCGGTCCTGGCTGCTGGAGGCGCTGCACGCCGGCAAGAGCGTGGTCACCGCCAACAAGGCCCTGCTCGGCGAGGACGGCGCCACGCTGCACAAGGCCGCCGCCGACTGCGGCGCCGACCTGTACTACGAGGCCTCCGTCGCCGGCGCCATCCCGCTGCTGCGCCCGCTGCGCGAGTCGCTGCACGGCGACCGGATCACGCGGGTGACCGGCATCGTCAACGGCACCACGAACTTCATCCTGAGCTCGATGGACGCCACCGGCGCCGGCTTCGCCGAGGCGCTGGAGGAGGCGACCGAGCTGGGCTACGCCGAGGCCGACCCGACCGCCGACGTCGAGGGCTTCGACGCCGCCGCCAAGGCCGCGATCCTCGCCTCGATGGCCTTCCACAGCCGGGTCACCTCCGCCGACGTCTACCGCGAAGGCATCACCGAGGTCACCGCGGCCGACGTGGCCAGCGCCAAGGCCATGGGCTGCACGATCAAGCTGCTGTGCATCGCCTCGAAGGCGAACGGGGCCGTCTCGGTGCGCGTGCACCCGGCGATGATCCCGCGCACCCACCCGCTCGCGGGCGTCGGCGACGCGTTCAACGCGGTCTTCGTCGAGGCCGAGGCGGCGGGCCAGCTCATGTTCTACGGCCGCGGCGCCGGCGGCGCCCCGACCGCCTCCGCGGTGCTCGGCGACGTGGTCGCCGTGGCCCGTAACCGTCTCGCCGGCGTCCACAGCGCCTCGGAGTCGGCCTACGCGGATCTGCCGGTCTCCCCGATCGGGGACGTGCTCACGCGGTACCACATCAGCCTGGACGTCTCGGACAAGGCGGGCGTGCTCGCCGCGGTCGCGGGCGTCTTCGCCAAGCATGGCGTCAGCATCGCGACCGTCAACCAGTCCGGCCGCGGCAACCAGGCCGTGCTCGTCATCGTCACGCACGCCGCGCCGGATCGCGCCCTCGCCGCGACCGTCGCCGAGCTGCGGGCACTGGACATCGTTCGCGCCGTGGCGAGCGTTCTGCGGGTCGAAGGGGAGTAGCCTCCGTGTCGAAGGAAGCTGCCATGTGGCGTGGGCTTATCGAGGAGTTCCGGGACCGGCTGCCCGTCGGGCCGCAGACCCCGGTCGTGACGCTGCACGAGGGCAACACGCCCCTGCTGCCGGCGCCGGAGCTCTCGGCGCGCACCGGCTGCGACGTGTATCTCAAGGTCGAGGGGGCCAACCCCACCGGCTCGTTCAAGGACCGCGGCATGACGGTCGCGGTCTCCAAGGCCATCGAGGACGGCGCGAAGGCGATCATCTGCGCCTCGACGGGCAACACCTCGGCGTCGGCGGCCGCGTACGCCGCCCGCGCCGGCATCACCTGCGCCGTGCTGGTGCCGACCGGCAAGATCGCCCTGGGCAAGCTGGCCCAGGCCCTCGTGCACGGCGCCCGCCTGCTGCAGGTCTCCGGCAACTTCGACGACTGCCTGGCGCTGGCCAGCAAGCTCGCGCTGGACTACCCGGTCTCGCTGGTCAACTCGGTCAACCCCGACCGGCTGCAGGGCCAGAAGACCGCGTCCTTCGAGATCGTCCGGACCCTCGGCGACGCCCCGCACATCCACTGCCTGCCGGTCGGCAACGCCGGCAACATCACGGCGTACTGGATGGGCTACAAGGAGGACCACGAGGCCGGCAACGCCACGCGCCGCCCGCGCATGTTCGGCTTCCAGGCCTCCGGCGCCGCCCCGATCGTCAAGGGCGAGGTGGTCCGCGAGCCCAGCACGATCGCGACCGCCATCCGCATCGGCAACCCCGCGAGCTGGACGAAGGCGGTCGACGCCCGCGACGAGTCCGGCGGGCTCATCGACGCGGTGACGGACCGGGACATCCTGCAGGCCTACCGGCTGCTGGCCCGCTCGGTCGGCGTCTTCGTCGAGCTGGGCAGCGCGGCCAGCGTCGCCGGCCTGCTGCAGGCCAGCGCCCAGGGCCGCATCGAGCCCGGCCAGACGATCGTGTGCACGGTGACCGGCCACGGCCTGAAGGACCCGGAGTGGGCGATCTCCACCGCGCCCGCGCCGACCACGATCCCCGCCGACGCGCTCGCCGCCGCGAAGGCGCTGGATCTCGCGTAATTTCCGGGACTCGGGCCGTCTCACCTGCGGACCGCTGCTCCCGCCAGACATCGTTCGGGCCTGGCGGCCCTCTCTGCCAGGCCCGCGTGGCCAAGAGCAAGGCCAGTACGGTGTGAGCCGTGCCGCCAGCGCTTACAGTCCTGGTCCGCAACCGGGACTTCCGCAACCTCTTCACCGCTGACCTGATCGGCCTGGGCGCCGACTGGTTCGTGATGATCCCGCTGCTCACCCTGCTGCCCCACCTCACCGGCTCCGGCCTGTGGGGCGCGCTCGTGCTGGCCGTGGACACCGGGGTGACGGCGCTGCTGCTGCCGTACACGGGAACGATCGCCGACCGCTTGGACCGCCGGCGCATCCTCATCGCCGCCGACCTCGCCATGGCCGGCTGCGCCATGTTCCTGCTGCTGGTCCGCACGGAGGCGACGGCCTGGGTGGCGCTGGCCGCCGTCGGCGCGATCGCGGTCGCCAAGGCGTTCTTCAGCCCCGCCGCGCAGGCCGCCCTGCCCAACGTCGTCGACGCCGAGGACCTCCCGGCCGCCAACGCCCTCGGCGGCTCGGCCTGGGGCACGATGCTGGTCATCGGTGCCTCGCTCGGCGGGATCGCGTCCGAGGCCTTCGGGGCGTACCCCTGCTTCGTCCTCGCCTCCGCCCTGCTGCTCTTCTCCGCCTTCCAGGTCTGGCGCGTGCGCCGCCCCCTGCAGGCCGAGCGCTCCGGCGACCCGGCCCGGGCGTTCACGGCGATCGCGGAGGCGCTGCGGTACGTCCGCGCGAACTCGAGGGTCGCCTCGCTGGTCACCGTGAAGTCCGCGGTCGGCCTTGGCAACGGCGTGCTTACGGTGTTTCCCCTGCTCGCGGCCGTGCTCGGGGCCGGCCCGCTCGGCACCGGCCTGCTGTTCGCGGCCCGCGGTCTCGGCGCCCTGATCGGCCCGATGGTCCTGCGCCGGGTGCTGTCCCACCGCGCCTGGCTGCTGCCGGGGCTGGCGCTGTCGATGTCGCTGTACGGCGTGGCGTATCTCGGCGTGAGCCTGACGACCTGGTTCCCCCTGGCCCTGGCCGGGGTCATCCTCGCCCACCTGGCCGCCGGGGGCAACTGGATGATGTCGAACTACGTGCTGCAGGCCGAGGTGCCCGACGCCCTGCGCGGAAGGGTGTTCGCCACCGACTTCATGCTGGCCACCCTCTCGGTCGCGGCCAGCCAGCTCGCGGTCGGCGCGTTCGTCGACACGGTCGACCCGCGCGTGCTGATCGCGGCCTGCGGCGCCGTGACGCTGTTCTACTCGGCCGCCTGGGCCGTGGTCACCCTGCGCCGCGACGATTCGCAGCCCGGCGGGAACCCGGCGCTCTCGACCGACCCCAGCCCCCCGAAGTAGGCGGCGAACAGCGCCCCGAGCGCGGCCACGCCCAGTAGTCGGCCACGCTCAGTAACCGACCGTGCCCAGTAAGTGGCATGGACGGCTCCGCGTCGATCGTGCGGGCGCCGAGGCGGCCCGTGAGTCGCCGGCCGCCGCGACCGCGCCGAGGTGGTCCGTGAGTCGCCGGCCGCCGCGACCGCGCCGAGGTGGTCCGCGAGTTCCCGGCCGCCGCCACCGCATACGCCGAGGCGGTCGCGCTGCCACGCCAAGTAACCGGCCCCGGGCACCGCCGACAGCCCGCGGGCGGAGCACAGCCCGGCCCAGGCCGGCTCGGTCGACGCCGGCAGGCACCCGGTCGCCGGCGCCGTCGCTGAGTCCGCCGCGGCGACGCACGAGACCTCCCGCCCTCGCGTGCCACCGTACCCACGCAGCCAGGGGGAACTTCCCGCCGTTGCGAGGGTGAGCTATCGTGGTGATATCACTTCGATAGCCCCTCAGGAGGAGTCATGGAGCGACGGGCGTTTCGGGTAGCCGGGTTCGTGATGCTCGGCGTGCTGCTCATCCTGGCGGCGCTCGGGGCCGTCGCCGCCGCGACGCTGTCCGAGGACACCGCCGCCCTGATCATCATCCTGCTGGCCCTCCTGGCAGTGGTCATCCTGAGCGGGTTCACGGTGGTCAACCCCAACGAGGCCCGGGTGGTGCAGTTCTTCGGCCGCTACGTCGGCACGGTTTCCGAAGCCGGCTTCCACTGGACCGTCCCGCTGAGCACGAAGCGCCGCCTGTCCCGCCGCGTGCGCAACTTCGAGACCGGCCGCCTCAAGGTCTCCGACGCCGACGGCAACCCGGTCGAGATCGCCGCGGTCGTCGTCTGGCGCGTGGTCGACACCTTCAAGGCCTCCTTCGGTGTGGACGACCACGTCTCCTACGTCGCGGTGCAGTCCGAGGCGGCCGTGCGGCACCTGGCGACCAGCTACCCGTACGAGTCGCACGGCGACGGCCGCTCCAGCCTGCGCGAGGGCAACGTGGTGAGCGAGGAGCTCACGACGGAGCTGGGCGAGCGGGTCGCCCTGGCCGGCGTGGAGATCCTGGAGAGCCGGATCACCCACCTCGCGTACGCCCCGGAGATCGCCCAGGCCATGCTCGCCCGTCAGCAGGCCAGCGCCATCGTGAGTGCCCGCTTCAAGATCGTCGAGGGCGCGGTCGGCATGGTGCAGAGCGCCCTGGAGCGCCTGGGTGAGCTGCAGGTGGTCGAGCTGGACGAGGAGCGCAAGGCCCAGATGGTCGCCAACCTCCTGGTGGTCCTGTGCGGCGACCGCAACGTCCAGCCGGTCGTCAACACCGGCACCCTCTACGCCTGAGCGATCCGGTCACCCGCGGGCGCCAGTCCCGGCGCCCGCCACCCGGACCTTTCAGCTCGCCGCCCACGCGACGACCGCGACACCGGCGACGCCTGATCAAACGCCAACGAGAAGCGCAGAGAACGGCGGGATTCGTGCCCGAGCGGAAGAAGCTGCTGCTGCGGCTGGACCCCCAGGTCTACGACGCCATAGCGCGCTGGGCCGGCGACGACCTGCGCAGCGTGAACGCCCAGATCGAGTTCGCCCTCCGACTGGCCCTACGGCAGGCCGGCCGCGACCCGAAACGCCTCCAACCCGCCCAGCCCGACACCCCCGACGACGCCGACGAGCCCGGCTGAGCGCTGCCCGGCCACCCGCTCGCCCTGCTGGGCAGCCCGACAGCCATGTCCCGCCGACGCTCACCGCGCTTCGCATGCCCCAGCGGGTCCGCCGGCCGCGGTGGGCGTGGAATCCTCCGACTCCAACAGCCCCATGGACCTCGCCTCCGGCACGGCGCCGCAGCGGTCCCGGTGATCCCGAGGATTGAGCATCGGCGTCCTCATGGTGAGATTGACCCATGGCCTTCCTGCCCCGCCCCGTTGTCGTCCGGGTGCCCGCGACCAGTGCCAACCTCGGCCCCGGGTTCGATGCCCTCGGGCTGGCGCTCACGCTGTATGACGAGGTGGAGGCGCGGGTCACGGACGGTGGCGTCACCGTCGAGGTTACCGGTGAGGGGGCGGGCGAGCTTCCCGGCGACGAGACCCACCTGGTCGTGCGTTCGATGCGGCGCGCCTTCGATGAGCTCGGCGAGCAGCCACCCGGCCTTGCGCTGCGATGCCGTAACCGTATCCCGCAGGCCCGCGGGCTCGGCTCCTCGTCGGCCGCGATCGTCGCCGGCATCGTGCTCGTTCGCGGGCTGGTCGAGGACGGACCCGCGCGCATGGACGACCGGGCCGCGCTGGCGCTGGCCGACGCGATCGAGGGACACCCCGACAACGTGGCGCCTTGCCTGCTCGGCGGCTTCACGATCGCGTGGACGGAGAACGGGGGCGCGGCCGCCGTACGCCGGGAGCCCGCAGCCGGCATTCGTCCCGTCGTCTTCGTCCCCGAGGAGCGCGGGCTCACCGAGGCGGCCCGGGCCGCGCTGCCCAAGACCGTTCCGCACGCCGACGCCGCGTTCAACGCCGGCCGGGCCGCGCTACTCGTGCACGCGCTCGCCGGTGACCCGGGGCGGCTGTTCGCGGCCACCGAGGACCGCCTCCACCAGGACTATCGGGCCGAGGGCATGCCGCCGACCGCCGGCCTCGTGGCCCGCCTGCGCGCCGAGGGCGTGGCCGCTGTTGTCTCCGGGGCCGGGCCGAGCGTGCTCGCCTTCGGCATCGACGGCTGGACCCCGGGGCCGGTGCCGGGTTGGCGTGTTCTGCCGCTGGACGTCGATATGACCGGCGCACGCCTCGGGAGTGACCTGGTATGAGGTACTCTGGAACACGCCGAGCGGGACCCTGTTGCCGCTGGCTGGCGGAGTTGATTACTCTCTAGTCCTAAGCAGCCGCTCCGTGCGGCGATCTCATGCGGGGCGGCGTGCTCCGAATTCCGTGGCACCCCTTTGCGCACGCCCGGCCGCCGACCCGCGTCTCGTGTGGTCGCGCGCGCACGGCCAGGGTCAACGATGCAAATAGTGGCGTCGAAGCCCACCGCAAAGCGCTGCAACACCTCCCGCACCGCTTGCCGAGGCGGGACATCGCAACACCTTTCCCGCGTCGCCGGTCGGGGCGGGACGGGGCAGGACCTGCCGCATCGCGCGTCGAGGCAGGAGGAGAGCAAGGCCTCCGCATCGCCGTGCCGAGGCGGGGAAAGCGCAAGGCCTCCGCGCCGCCGGCCGGAGCGGGAGCCGAGGCGAGAACCTCGGCCGCGCACCGGGGCGGAGCAGGGAACGACCCCGCGCCGCACGTCGGCGCAGGTCAGAGCAGGACCTCGCACCGCTGGCCGGGGCGGGGAAAGCAAGAACTTCCGCAACGCATGTCGGGGCGGGACAGAGCAGGACCCCGCACCGCTGACCGGGGCGGGGACAGCAACAACTTCCGCAACGCGTGCCGGGGCGGGGCAGCACGAAGCTCCGCAACACCTGTTGGGGCGGGGGCAGCAACAGCTTCCGCAACGCGTGCCGGGGCGGGACAGAGCAGGACCCGCAACGCTGACCGGGGCGGGGACGGCAAGAACTTCCGCAACGCGTGTCGGGGCGGGGGACAGTACGAAGCTCCGCAACGCATGACGGAGTGGGGACAGCACGAACCGCCGCAACACATGTCGGGGCGGGGACGGTACGAACCCGCAACGCATGACGGAGTGGGGCAGTAGGGACCCCCGCAACACGGGGATGGCACGAATCCCCGCAACGCATGACGGGGCGGGGACCGCACGAAGGCTCCGCGACGCATGACGGGGCGGAGACAGAGCAAGGCCTCTCGCTGTGCCTGGGCGCGGCGGGGGTGAGCAAGACCTCCGGCGCCGCACGGCGGGGCGGGAGCACCCGTGGGCCGCCCGGCCACCGTTCGTCGAATCGGGCTGCCCCGGCCTAACGAGGGAAGGAATCCATTGAGCGACACCACCGACGTCACGTCGGATGTCACCACCGACCGCGCCCCGGTCGAGGCCGACGCCGCTGAGCCCGGCGCGACCCGTCGGCGCCGCTCGGGCACGGGGCTGGCCGCCATGCTGCTCCCCGAGCTGCAGAGCATGGCCGCCTCGTTGGGCATCTCCGGCACGGCCCGGATGCGCAAGGGCGAGCTCGTGACCGCCATCCAGGAGCGCCAGGCGGGCGAATCCCGCCCGGCCGCCGCCACCACGACGGCAGCGCCCACCCGGACCCGCGCCTCGCGCAGCGCCGCTGCTGCCGCCGAGACCCGCACCGAGGCCCCCGAGGCGGAGTGGCCGTCGGCCACCGAGGTCACCGAGCCGCCCGTCGCCCGCACCCCTCGTCGGGCCACCCGGGCCGCGGGGCCGCCCGAGCGCCGCGTGCGCGAAGAGGCCCCCGCCGAGCCGGCCGCGGCCGCCGCGCCGCCGGTCACCGAGCGGGCCGAGCGCCCCAGCCGAGCCGAGCGGGCCGCCGAGCGCGCCGAGCGTGCCGGGGCGACCGAACGCGCCGAGCGCACCACGACCGAGCGGGCCGAGCGCACCACGACCGAGCGAGCCGAGCGGGCGGAGCGCGGCGAGCGGGCCGAGAGGGCCGAACGCGGCGAGCGTGCGGAGCGGGCCGAGCGTGGAGAGCGTGCGGAGCGCAACGAGCGCGGTGACCGGGCCGAGCGCGGCGAGCGCGCGGAGCGGGCCGAGCGCAACGGCGGCGAGCGCGCCGACCGGGGCGAGCGGGGCGACCGTGCGGATCGCAACCAGCGTGGTGGCTTCGACGACGAGGGCGATGACGACGGCAGCCGTCGCGGGCGGCGCAGCCGGTTCCGCGACCGCCGCCGGGGCCGCGACCGCGACGGCGCCGAGGCGACCGGGCGCGGCGGCAACGAGCCGCAGGTCAGCGAGGACGACGTCCTCGTGCCGGTGGCGGGCATCCTCGACGTGCTCGACAACTACGCGTTCGTGCGCACGACCGGCTACCTGTCGGGCTCCAACGACGTGTACGTCGCCATGTCGCAGGTCAAGCGCTACGGCCTGCGCCGCGGCGACGCGGTCACCGGGGCCGTGCGCCAGCCGCGCGACGGCGAGCAGCGGCGGGACAAGTACAACCCGCTCGTGCGCCTGGACACCGTCAACGGCATGGACCCGGAGGAGGCCAAGCGCCGCCCCGAGTTCTACAAGCTCACGCCGCTCTACCCGCAGGACCGCCTGCGGCTGGAGACCGAGCCGCACATCCTGACCACGCGCGTCATCGACCTGGTGATGCCGATCGGCAAGGGCCAGCGCGCGCTCATCGTGTCGCCCCCGAAGGCCGGCAAGACCATGGTGCTGCAGGCGATCGCCAACGCGATCACCCGCAACAACCCCGAGTGCCACCTCATGGTCGTGCTGGTCGACGAGCGGCCCGAAGAGGTCACCGACATGCAGCGCTCGGTGAAGGGCGAGGTCATCGCCTCGACCTTCGACCGGCCGCCGACGGACCACACCACCGTCGCGGAGCTGTCGGTCGAGCGGGCCAAGCGCCTGGTGGAGCTCGGCCATGACGTCGTCGTGCTGCTGGACTCGATCACCCGGCTCGGCCGCGCGTACAACAACGCGTCGCCCGCCTCCGGCCGCATCCTGTCCGGCGGTATCGACTCGACGGCGCTGTACCCGCCGAAGCGCTTCCTCGGTGCGGCCCGTAACATCGAGAACGGCGGCTCGCTGACCATCATCGCCACGGCGCTGGTCGAGACCGGCTCCACCGGTGACACGGTCATCTTCGAGGAGTTCAAGGGCACCGGCAACGCCGAGCTCAAGCTCGACCGGAAGATCGCCGACCGGCGCATCTTCCCGGCGATCGACATCGACCCGTCCAGCACCCGCAAGGAGGAGATCCTCCTCGCGCCGGACGAGCTCGCGATCGTCATCAAGCTGCGCAAGGTGCTGCACGCGCTCGACTCGCAGGAGGCGCTCAACCTCCTGCTGGACCGGCTCAAGAAGACCCGGACCAACGTCGAGTTCCTCATGCAGATCGCCCAGACCACGCCGGGCGAGTAGGCACCCATGACGCAAGCGCCCCCGGGAGACCCCGGGGGCGCTTGCGTATGACCGCTCAGCGGCCCTTGATCTCGCCGGTCGGGTCGGGCGGGTCGAGGATCTCGAAGATCTCGACCATGCCGCTGGTGCGCAGCAGGCGGTACACCGTCGGGCTCGGGCTGGCGAGGACCAGCGGCACCCCCGCGCTCTGGGCCCGCTTGTAGCCGCTGATGAGCACCGTCAGCGCGCTGGAATCCATGAACCACACCCCGGCCAGGTCGATGACCACCCGGATCGGCAACCCGTCGATCGCCCGGACCAGGGCCTCGCGCACCGCCGGGGCGGAAGTCACGTCGACCTCGCCGTGCACCGCGACCACCGCGCCGCCCTGGGAATCGGGCTGCACGCGGACTGGAGATTCCGCCACGCCATCAGTATCGGACGCCGCGCCCGCCCCGGCCATCGGAGGCCCGGCTCAGCGATGGCCGACCCTTCGGTCGCAAGACTGAGCAGCCGGACAAACCCAGCCGGATGGGCGGATGTTCAGTGACGCTTCTCTGGCGTACGGTGACGCAGATCGAACGATGCCCGCCGAGCCGCCGGCCTCGGCGCCGCGGAGGAAGGGTAAGGCGCGGCCGTGAGCATGCTGGGCGACCCCGACTTCGCCGCGATGGCCGAGGCCTTGGCGCCGCTCGCCGACCAGCTCAACCTGCCGGCGCTGCGCGGGATGATCCGCGAGGACCTCGACCGGCTGCTCGGCTACAAGGTCGACGCGCCGCGCGCGGAGCAGCCGAGGCTGAGCCTGCTGTTCCTGCTCAAGGAGTGCCGGCGCTTCCCGGGGGCGCTGCACACGCTGGCCGAGGTGCTGCAGGTGTACTTCCCGGGCGACCCCGCCATCGCCGCTTTCCAGGCGGAGCTGCGCGCCGTTCCCGAGCCCCTGCTGCAGCCCGGGGAGCGCCGCCGCCTGCTGCGCCTCGCCGAGCGGGCCGCCCGTGTGCCGATCGCCGGGGCCTACCGCGCGGCCGTCGGCCCGGTCGGGCCCGAGCGGCCCGAGGGGCTGCGCAGCGCCGGCGACGTCATGATGTACCTCGAGGGCCTGCTGCTGCCGAAGGACTCCCCGCCGCAGCTGCTCACCTTCGTCGCGGCGCTGGCCGCCGAGGCCGACGCGGAGCTGCGTGCCGAGCTGCGGGCCTGGCTGGAGGCGCACCTCGCGCGGCGGGGCGCCCCGGCGGAGTGGCTGGCGGCGCTGACCCCGGTCGCGGCCCGCGGCTCGCGCACCATCCTGGTCGTGCAGATCGAGCAGGACTGGGTCAGCGCGGGCTACACGGTGTCGGCCTGGTTCCAGGCCGAGGACGGGACGCCCGGCGTGAGCATCGCGGCCGGCGAGGAGGTCGTCGCCGAGGAAGGCCTGCCCGCCGAGATTGACCGGCACCTCAACACCATCCTCACGTCGTACGCGTACGACGCCAACGACGTCCTCGTCGAGTTCATCCTGCCCAAGGCGCTGTTCAACCTCCCGGTCGACCAGTGGCCGGTCGGCCCCGCGTTCCGGGCCGCCCCGCTGGAGCTCGGCGTGCGCCATCCGGTCGTGGTGCGCTCCTGGGACCGCGGCACCAACCCGGCACTGCGCCCCTACTGGAACACCAAGTCCAAGCGGCTGCGGGCGCACGGCCACCTCACCGACGCCAAGGCGGTGTACTGCCTGGATCGGCCGGAGCCGAACCTCAGCGCGCTCGGCTCCGAGCTGTGGGAGGAGCCGCGGATCTGCTTCATGCAGGAGTTCGCGCCCAGCGAGACGCCGAGCCTCGACGCCGACGAGCTCGGCGTCGCCGTCACGATGGGGCTGCCGGTCGCCGTCTGGTGCCGGCCCGGCTTCGACCCGCAGACGGCCGGGCGGCTCGACGAGGTCCTCGACGTCTCCAGCGTGGCCGAGCTGCCCGGGCTGGTGCACCGGCTGCGCCGCGAGGCGGTCCGCGGCCACGACCAGCACCCCCAGCCCGGCCGGCACCTCGCGCTGCTGTGGGACGAGTTCGGGCGCTGGCCCGAGGAGCCGGCGGATCAGTGGAAACACCCGACGTTGTGAAAGGTGCGCAGGGGTGAGCGGTGAGCCCACGGACAACGACTGGCTGATCTACCGAGGCGGTGACACCCGGCCGCACGACGGGGTCGCCACCCGCCTGCCGGCCCCGCCGCCGTGGCGCACCTTCGAGGGCGAACCGCTGGTACCACCGCTGGAGATCCCGTCCGACGACCTCCCGGACACGGCCGGCCGGCGCCTCGGGGTCATGGCCCGCAGCTACCGGCCCGACCCGCACACCGTCGCGCTCGTCAACGCCGCGCTGTACCTTCGCCGCCCGCTGCTCGTCACCGGCAAGGCCGGCGTCGGCAAGTCCAGCCTGGCCCGCAGCGTCGCCCGCGAGCTGCGCCTCGGCCCAGTGCTGCACTGGCCGATCACCAGCCGCTCGGCCATCGGCGACGGCCTCTACCACTACGACGCCCTGGCGCGGCTGCAGGAGGCCAACTTCCGCAAGCTCGGCGGCGACGGGCCGGTGCGGGTGCCCGAGACCGGCCGGTACATCCAGCTCGGCCCCCTCGGCACCGCGCTGCTGCCCACCGCGCTGCCCCGGGTGCTGCTCATCGACGAGATGGACAAGAGCGACATCGACCTGCCCAACGACCTGCTCAACGTCTTCGAGGACGGCGGCTTCGCGGTCCCGGAGCTCTCCCGGCTGCCCGAGGACCCGCCGGTCAGCGAGGTCACCACCGCCGACGGCCGGCGGGTCGAGATCCGCGGCGGCCGGGTCGCCTGCCACGCCTTCCCGTTCGTGGTCATCACCAGCAACGGTGAGCGTGAGTTCCCGGTCGCGTTCCTGCGCCGCTGCATCCGCCTCGACATGGCCCCGCCGAGCCGCGACCGGCTCGCCGAGATCATCGCCGCGCAGCTGGGCGAGGCGGCCCTGGAGCGCAGCGAGGAGATCATCGACCGGTTCCTGGACCGCCGCGAGAAGCGCGACATCGCCACCGACCAGCTGCTCAACGCCATCTACCTGGCGACCTCGGCCGGAAACGGCCGGCCGCTGGCGCCCGAGATGGAGCGCGCGCTGCTGCGGCCGCTCGGCGACAACGGTCAATGAGCCATTCGCCGGGTGTCCCCAGCGGCGGGAACGGGATCGCCCGACTGATCGCCGCCCTGCGCCGCCCGGCGGAAGCCGACGAACTCGCCGACGCGCTGTGGCTGGCGCAGCACCTGCCGGAGGGCGCCGCCGTGCGGGGGTCGCCGCCGGCCGAGCCGAAGCCGGCCCCGGTCGTGGTGCCGCCGCGGGACGGGGAGCCGGCCGGTGAGCCGGAGCCGGTCGTCCCGGCGGCGGCGCGGCACCGGGCGGTCACGGCCGGCCCGGGGTCGCCGGAGCTGTACCTCCCGCCCGGCGACGACGCCGGCCCGGCCGCCGCCCTGCCGGCCGCCCGCGTCCCCGCCGTCGCCGCGCTGCCCGGCACGCTCGGGCTGGTCCGCGCCCTGCGACCGCTGCGCCGCTCCCGGCCGAACCGGCGCCATCCGGTCGTCGACGAGCCGGCCACCGCCGCGCGGATCGCCGAGTCCGACCTGTGGCTGCCGGTCCTGCGCCCCGGCCGCCAGCCCTGGCTCGACCTCGCGCTCGTCGTCGACTCCGGCCCGTCGATGGTGCTGTGGCGGCGTACCGCGGCCGAGCTGCACCGGCTGCTCGAGCTGCTCGGCGCGTTCCGCGACATCCGGCTCTGGCGCCTGGACACCGCCGAGGAGACGGCCCCGGCCCTCTACGCCGCCGGCTCCGACACCCCACGCGACCCCGCCGAGCTGGTCGACCCGGCCGGGCGGCGGCTCGTGCTCATCGTCAGCGACTGCATCGGCCCGGCCTGGGGCGGCGCGATGGCCCCGCTGCTGGCCCGCTGGGGCGCCGCCGGTCTGGCCGCGGTCGTACAGACGCTGCCCCGGCGGATGTGGCGGCGCTGCCGGCCCGCGTTCCACCGGGTCCGCCTGCACGCGCACGGCCCCGGCGTGCCGAACACGCGGCTGCGTGTCGAGGTGCCCGACGGCTCGCTCGATCCGGCCGGGGCGGGCGTGGCGGTGCCGGTGGTCGAGCTCGATCCGCGCTTCCTCGGGCCGTGGGCCGCCCTGGCCAGTGGTACCGCCGCCGAACCCGTCCCCGGCTTCGCCCTGTTCACCGGGCGGCTCGCCGCGGAGCGCCCCGACGAGGAGCCCGCGGCGCCGGCCGTCCCGCCCACCGCCGAGCAGCGCGTCCGCGCGTTCCGATCGTCGGTCTCGCCGGCCGCGTACACCCTCGCCACCTACCTCGCGGCCGCCCCGCTGACCGTGCCGGTCATGCGGCTCGTACAGGCCGCGATGCTGCCGGACTCGCAGCCCGCGCACCTGGCGGAGGTGTTCCTCGGCGGCCTGCTGCGCCCGCGGCCCGACGCCGGCCCCGGCACCGACCCCCACGACGAGAAGGTCTACGACTTCCACGAGGGCGTGCGGGTGGTGCTGCTGCCCTCGCTGCACGCCACGGAGGCGCTGGAGGTCGTACGGCGGGTGTCGGCGTACATCGCCCAGCGACTCGGCACGCCGCTGGACTTCCGCGCCGTCGTCGCCAGCGGCGAGGTGGCCCGGCTGCGCGGCCTGGGCCGGCCGTTCGCCGAGGCCTCCGCGCTGGTGCTGCGCAGCCTCGGCGGCGCGCACGTGGAGCTGGCCGAGCAGCTGCTGCGGCCCGGGGAGGCGACCGGGTCGGCGGGGCCGGGCGGCGAAACGGACGACGGGCAGGAGCGGCTGGAGGCCGCCGAGACCGAGGGGGACGGTGCACCGGGTGGCGCGGGCACGGAATCGGCCGTGGAGCAGGATGTGCACGTGAGGACGCCGCAGCAGGTCCGCAACGCGGTACCGCCGCGCAACTCCGGCTTCGTGGGGCGCGAAGCGGTGCTCGAGGAGATGGCCCGCCGGCTGCGCTCCGGCCCGGTCGTGCTGCTGCCGGACGCCCAGCACTCGCTCGGCGGCACCGGCAAGACCCAGCTGGCGCTGGAGTACACGCACCGGCATTCGGGCGAGTACGACCTCGTGTGGTGGGTGCCGGCCGAGCAGGTCGCGCCGATGCGGGCGGCGCTGGCCGGCCTCGCCCGCGCGCTGCGGGTGCGGGAGAGCCCGGACCTCAACCGGACCCTGCAGGTGCTGCGCGTGACGCTGGAGCGCGGTGTGCCGTACCGCCGCTGGCTTTTGGTCTTCGACAACGCCAGCCGGCCCGAGGACATCGAGCCCTATCTGCCCCGCGGCACTGGCCACGTGCTCATCACGTCCCGCAACCCACGCTGGGCCGACGTCGGCCGCGTGATCGAGGTCGGCGCGTTCACGCGGGCGGAGAGCGTCCTGCTGCTGCGCCGCCGCAGCCCGTCGATCAGCAGCACCCAGGCCCACACCCTCGCCGTCCGCCTGGGCGACGTGCCCATGGCGATGGAGCAGGCCGCCGCGACCCAGAACGCGACCGGCTGGGCGGCGGGCGACTACGCCGAGCGCTACGACGAGCTGCGCCGCGACATGGGTGGCACGCAGCAGCGCCCGGAGTACCCCAGCCCCATCGTGGTGACGTGGAACCTCGCCTACAGCGAGCTCGCCGAGCGCAACCCGGGCGCGGCCCGGCTGCTCGACGTGTGCGCGTTCCTGGCCGGCGAGCCGGTGTCGTGGAACGTGCTGTGGGAGAGCCGCGGCGCCGGGCTGCCGGCCCCGCTCGGCTCGCTCGTACGCGTGGAGAAGGCGCTGCGCACGGCGCTGCGGGAGCTCGCGCAGTTCGGCCTGGCCCAGGTCGACCCGGCGCTTTCGTCCGTGCAGGTCCACCGCCTCGGCCAGTTGCTGCTGCTGGAGCGGCTCGAGGTCGCCGACTACCCGCGCTTCCAGCAGGCCGCGCACGACGTGCTCACCGCCGCCGACCCCGCCAAGCCCGACGACCCGTCGAGCTGGCCGCGATACGAGGAGCTCAGCGCCCACCTGCTCTACTCGGACCTGCTCGCCGGCGCGACGGACGAGTCCCGCCAGCTGATGCTGCACTACGTGCGCTTCCTGTTCGTGCGCGGGGACTACGACAGCAGCCGCGCGGTGGCCCGCAACGCCTTCGACCGCTGGCGGGTGGCCCTCTCCGACGAGCACGAGGACACCCTCTCGGCCGCGTACCACCTCGCCAACGCCCTGCGCGCCGCCGGTGACAAGGACGAGGCCGCCCAGCTCAACCAGCAGACCCTGGCGACCCTGCGCCGCGTCTTCGGCGACGACGACGAGAGCACCCTGATGACTGCCAACAGCGTCGGCGCGGACCTGCGCCTGCGTGGCGAGTTCGTCGCGGCGCGCAACGTCGACCTGGACAACCTCGACCGGTACCGCCGCCTCTTCGGCGAGGCCTACCCGCGCACCCTGCGCTGCGCCAACAACCTCGCTGTCGACATGCGCCTGCTCGGCGACTTCCGGCAGGCCCGCATCATCGACGAGCAGACCCTCATGCACCGCCGCCGCGTCCTGCCGCACCCGCACCCCGAGACCCTGTGGTCGCTCATCAGCCTGGCCCACAACCGCTTCGGGCTCGGCGAACACGAGGTCGCGATCGAAATCCTCACCGACGCCCTGCCCGCCCACGCCGACGCGTTCGGCGAGGACCATCCGGGCGTGCTGACCGGGATGCGCTACCTCGCGATGGCGCTGCGCCGCGCGGGGTCGCACGCCCGCGCCCGCAAGGAGTCCGAGGCGACGATGGCGCTGTGGCTGGAGAAGTACGGCGACCACAGCCCGGACTCGCTCTCGGCCGTGCTGACGTACGCCAACTGCGCCCTCGCCGCCGGTGAGCAGGCCGTGGCCCACGCCGCGGCCACCCGGGCCGTCGACGGCTTCACCGCGGTCCTCGGGCCGCGCCACCCCTTCACCCACGCGGCCGAGGCGACGCTGGCGGCGGCCGTGCGGGCCTCCGGCGACGCGGGCTCGGCCGCGGACCTGGATCGGCACGCGCTGGTGGGGCTGGCGCGCTCGGTCGGGGCCGAGCACCCGTTCGCGGTGGCGTGCGCGATCGGGTACGCCTCGGACCTGGCCCTGGCCGGGCAGGCGTCCGGCGCCGTGATCGCGTCGCGGGACACGGTGCGGGTGGCGCAGTCCGCGTTCGGGGTCCAGCATCCGGCGCTGCTCGTCGCCTCGTTCAACCACGCGCTCGACCTGCGGGCCGCGCACCCGGCCGGCGAGGACCGGGGCGCGGTGAGCGTGGCGGCCGAGGCCCTGCGGCGGCGGCTCGGCGACGCGCACCCCGACACCGTGGCGGCGCTCGCCGGGCGGCGACTGGAGTTCGACCTCGAACTGCCCGCGACCTGAGGCTTCGGGCGAAATATCCGGAACTTCGTGGCCGAAGTTCCGAATATTTCGGACTTATACCTCGCCGGGCGACAAATGATCGGCCACTGTCCGGTCGAGATCGCGTTGCGCCGGCCGGGCCGCCTGTTTCCCCTGCTCACGGATTTTTGTCGTACCCCTGTTCTAGGTTGTCCTCATGACCGAGGTGCTGAGCGCAACCGCCGAATCGCAGTGGCGTAGCCGATTGGACGTGGGTAGTGGATGGTCCTGGCGGGGCAGGCAGGCCCAAACCCCCGGGTGGTCGTGGAAGTGTTGCTGCGTCGGCGGGTAGGGCGGTGAGACCGGTGCGAGCGCCCGACGTGTCGGGGAAGACAGCGGATCTCAGGCGACCGCGTGCTCATCGCGGTGGGCTTCCAGCGCTGCCAGTGCGCGCCGGTGGGCTGTGCGCGGGACGGTGTCGCCGTGCCAGGCGGCCAGGCGGGCGCGCATGCCTGAGACGAGGCGGGTGCCGGCCGGGGACAGGGTGCCGGACGCGGCCAGGGTCTCGGCCGTCGCCGTGACCGCCAGGCGCCAGCGGTCGAACTCGAAGGCCGCGGTCTCGTCCTCGGTGCGCGTGAACTCGGTGCGCCAGAAGTCCGCGATCGCCAGATGGGCGTAGCAGCCGTGCAGCAGCGCGCCCGCCGGGCGGGGATCCGTGCGCCACGGGGCGTAGTAGCGGCCCGGTAGCGCGCCCGGCCGCAGGAGGTCGTGGAAGAACAGCAGGGCGTTGAGCTTGGCGTGCTGCTGCTCGTGGACCAGCCCGGCGGCCAGGCGGCGGGAGTCCTCGGGGAGCGCGAGCGCGGCCGCGCCGAAGGCGTCGCGGGACGTGGCGCTGCGGCCGGGGGAGGCGAGGGGCACCACCGCGGACAGGCAGCGGGCCATCGACCTCGCGTGCCAGGGGTGGTGGGTGGCCAGCAGTTCGCCGGCCTCGGCCGTGGCCGTGCGCCAGGCGGCGGCCTGCGCGGGGGAGAGGCGGGGGGAGAGGGGCAGGTCGAAGACGTCGCGATACGGGTCGGCGTCATCAAGGTGCAGCATCTGGGAACCGGCCCGGAGGCGGTGCGGGCCCGCGGCCGGGATGTGCGTGCCGGCGGGGAGGGGCCAGGTGATCTCGCGGCCGGCGGCGAGCGTCGCGGCGGCCGCCACGCCGTGGAGGTGGTTCAGATCGGCGGCGCGTCCCGCGGTCAGGCAGCGGATCGCCCAGGCGCCGATCAGCGGGTATGCCAGCAGGGTGTGGGCGTGGGGCTCGGCCTCGGCGAGGGCCCGCGACGGCTCGGCCAGGCCGGGGCGGGTGCGGGCCAGGTGGGCGGCCTGGCGGATGAGCAGGATGTGCTTGGTCACCTGGCCGGCGCGCAGCGTGTCGAGGACCGCGACGCCGCCGCGGCCCGTGGCCAGGTCGTCCAGGTCCGCGGCGGCGATCTGCAGAGCTCCGGCGGGCGCGTTCAGGGCGGCGGCCGATCAGATGCTCGAGTTGAAGCCGGCGACGGTCTCGTGCGGCTCGTCGATCTCGCCCAGGACCCGGCGGATGGTGTGGGCCAGCACGCCGTCACCCAGCGCACCGAGGTCGATGGAACGCAGGTCCAGGCCTTCCAGGGACGGAGCCGGAATGCCCGAAAGGTCCGTTAATGTCGCGCGCAGCCGGTCCGAGTTGTCCGGTTCGCTGCCATCCCCCACTGAGCCTGCCTTCACTGGGCGTCACCCATGTCTATCACCCGCGGCGCCCGCCCGCGCGCCGCCAGGATTCTGCCCGAAGCCCTCAGCCCGCGGCAATGATCCCGATCGGCGCGGCCGGTGCTCGAAAATTCACACAACGTGAGGCTAAAAGTCGCCCTCGGCCACCTGAAAGACCGTGAGGCCGAGGCCACGCCACATGCGCACCACCTGCTGGCGGTCGTCGAACACGCCGATCACGTGATACCGGCTGCGGATCTCCGTGTCGAAGATCTCGGCCTTGACCACCGAGTCGCGGCGCTGGTCGCCCGTCCGGCGCATGAACAGGGCGCGATACGGCACGGCCACGTGCCGGGCGAGCCACTCCTGCGTCGCCTCGCGGCAGTCGTCGCTGCGGCCCGAGCAGAACACGATCTCGTGGCCAGCGGCGTGCATGGCCCGCACGGCGGCGATGACGGGGGCGTTGGGCAGGTCCTCGCCGACGCGCGTCATGTCGTACGGGCTGCGGCCGTTGAACAGCGCCACCGTCCCGTCGATGTCCACGAGCACCGTGCGCGGCGCGTCCGGGGGCGGCTCGTAGGGCGCGCCCCGGGCGGTGTCGAGCACGGGCAGGGGCAGCGGCAGCGTGCGCCCCGCGAGGTACCGCTGATGCATTGATCTGATGACGTCCTCGCCGACGTGGCCGGTGCCGGTGCGCAGCGCGTCACGGCGGACGCACTCCTCCACCGGCACGTCGGTGAAGTCGCGCACCGTGAAGTGGGCGCCGCAGCGCGCGGCGAGCTCGGCGAACTCGCGCACCACGCGGCCGCGCAGGTTCGTGTCGTCGCAGACCACGTCGGAGCCCGCCCGCAGCAGGCCCTCGACGGCGGCGTGGTGCGCGGCCGTCACCTCGCGCTCGGCGCGGCCGCGGCGCTGCGGGTCCTCGACCGGGCCGCCGTGCAGCATGTGCCGCAGGTCGTCGCGGTTGACCCGGACCAGGTGTCGCTGCTGCTTGGCCCACGTGGTCTTGCCCGATGCGGGCAGGCCCCGGGTGATGGTGAGCGTCGTCAACTACTCGGCCTCCTCGCGGCCGGGCTCATCGCCGACGGCCGGGCGGACCTGCTGCCACAGCAACGGCCGGAAGTCCTTGCCGTCCAGGCGCAGGAACAGGCAGCCGCGCAGCGGGTGGCGGGACACGGCGATGGCGTAATCCTTGCGCGCCCAGCCCTCGGACAGGCCGGCCACGACCGCGGCGTGCTCCCGCTCGACCTCGGCGGCGAGCGCCTCGACCTGGGCGGTCAGCCCGGCGGCGATGCCGGTCGCCCAGGCGTGGAACTCGTCGGGCAGCGGCGCGAGCAGCTCGTCGAGGCGGCCCGCCACCATCGCCTCCCAGACCACGCGGGCGTTGAGGCCGGTGACGATGCGGTGCAGCCGGACGTACTCCGAATACTTGATCTTCAGCCGCGTGTCCGGCCCCGTGAAGTGCACGACCAGCCCCTCCCGGTTGTCGCGGGGCGGGGCGGCGAGCGCCTCGGCGAGCGTGGCGTAATCGAACGCCTCGACCACCGGGCCCGGCCAGTCCGGCACCGCCTGCGGGCCGTGGCTGCGGCCGGTGGCGATCTCCACGGCGCCCAGCAGCACCAGGTCGTCCAGATCACCGTAGTCCAGCACGATCCGGTTGGCCGGGTAGATGATCTCGAACAGCACCGTGAGGCCCGCCGGGGGCGTGAAGCGCCCGGCGTAACGCGAGCGCCACACCCGGGTCGCGTGCCGCGCCTGCCCGGAGTCGAACGAGCCCCGGGTCGCCACCGCCCAGCCCTGCGGTGTGGGGAACAGCACGCCGAGCGAGCCGTCCGCCTTGTCCGTCACCGAGACCGGCCCGTCGAGGTCGAGCTCGGGCGCGCCGGGCTGGTTGTGGTTGAAGAACTTCGCGAACGGCCGGGCGAGCACCTCGCCGTCGCGGGACACGACGAGCCCGCGGCAGGCCAGCGTCGCGGCGTTCCATACGCCCTCGTACTGCGTCCGCTCCGTGTAGTTGTGGATCAGCAACGGCAGCGCGGGGTGGGTCTGGGTGCGGATGTACCCGCCCCCGACCATCTCGGCCAGCAGCTTCGGATCGCAGAGTTCGTTGATGTGGAGGCTCATAGCGCGGTACAGCGTATGAGAGCCACGCTCGCGTGTGCGACGCCTTATCGGAGCGGGAATGCGGGCCGGGCGGGGGGCGTTACAGCCCTCGGTCGAGGTGCTGTGCGAGGGCATGGCAGACTTGACCGACGGCCATTTCAGGTTCCGGTTCACGTCCGCGGTTGCGGGCGACCCGGCGACCGACGAGCGAAAGGACCACGGCCATGAAGCCGGACATTCACCCGGAGTACGCGCCGACGCAGGTGACCTGCTCGTGCGGCAACTCCTTCACGACCCGCAGCACCGCCAAGGGCGGGCAGATCCACGTGGAGACCTGCTCGGTCTGCCACCCGTTCTACACGGGCAAGCAGCGCGTGCTCGACACCGCGGGCCGGGTCGCGAAGTTCCAGCAGAAGTACGCGAAGGTCCAGGCCAAGAAGGCCGGCAAGTAGCTGCGCTTCCGGCGCCCGCACCACGGTCCCTCGAGGGCGTGGGCGGGCGCCCTTTTTGATGTCCGGTTGATGGGGATGGAGGGGTGATGGCCGCCGACACTCGGCTCGCCACGCTGTTGGCGGAGTACCAGGAGCTTGAGCAGAAGCTCGCCGATCCTGGCATCCACGCCGACCAGGCGCTGGCCCGCAAGACCGGCCGGCGCTTCGCCGCGCTGAGCCCGATCGCCAAGACCGCCGGTGAGCTCGACCAGGCCCGCGAGGACCTGTCGGCCGCCCGCGAGCTGGCCGCCGAGGACGCCGCGTTCGCCGCCGAGGCCGAGGAGCTGCAGGAGCGCGTCCCGCAGCTGGAGGAGCGCCTCGCGGAGCTGCTCGCCCCGCGCGACCCCAACGACGCCAAGGACGTCATCCTCGAGGTCAAGGCCGGCGAGGGCGGCGAGGAGTCGGCGCTGTTCGCGGGCGACCTGCTGCGGATGTACCAGCGATACGCCGAGCGGCACGGCTGGGTGACCGAGGTGCTCGACTCGCAGGAGTCCGATCTCGGCGGCTTCAAGGACGTCGCGATCGCGATCAAGACCCGCGGCATCCCCGACGGCGGCAACGGCGTCTGGTCCCGGCTCAAGTGGGAGGGCGGCGTCCACCGCGTCCAGCGTGTCCCCGCCACCGAGTCCCAGGGCCGCATCCACACCTCCGCCGCCGGCGTGCTCGTCACGCCCGAGGCCGAGGAGACCGGCGAGATCGAGGTCGACCCGAACGACCTGCGCATCGACGTGTTCCGCTCCTCCGGGCCGGGTGGGCAGAGCGTGAACACCACCGATTCGGCGGTGCGCATCACCCACCTGCCGACCGGCATCGTCGTGTCCTGCCAGAACGAGCGCTCGCAGCTGCAGAACAAGGACCGCGCGATGCGCATGCTGCGCGCGAAGCTCGTCGCCCTGGCCGAGGAGCAGGCGGCGGCCGCGGCCGGCGACGCCCGCCGCTCGCAGGTGCGCACGGTCGATCGGTCGGAGCGCATCCGGACCTACAACTTCCCGCAGAATCGGATATCCGACCATCGGATCGGTTACACGGCGTACAACCTCGACCTGGCGCTCGGCGGTGAGCTCGACGGCGTGCTGGACGCCCTGGCCGAGGCCGACCGCAAGGCCCGCCTCGCGGGTGAGGACCAGCTCAGCCGGGGGTGACGGGCGTCTAACGCCGACGTCACATTCCGGAAACGGTGCAGCGTCACGCTGGTCTCGGGTAGCGTTTCGACGCGAACGAGTTGCACCCAACGTGAGCGCCGCCACCATCCGGGAGGGTAGCCATGCCGTCGTCGTCCCCCGTGGACATCTCCGCGGCGCCGCGTGCCGTGGTCGGCACCGCCGCCGAGCTGATCTTCCGCGTCGGCTGCTCGGTGCTGGGCGCCGACCGGGTCCCGACGGCGAAGGCGAACGCGTGGGCGGCGGTCTGCGCCGACCAGGAGCGCGCCCGGATCCGCGAGGAGAACGCCCGCATCCTGCTGACGCCCGCCGGCGTGGCGCGCTGACCACGCACCGTAACTGCAAGATCATCAGATTTGAATGAGCATGTTACGGTGGATAAGTCGGAGCGCCACCGCCGAGATCCGTGCCGTGACGACGAGCACGGGTCGGGTCCGCCTCTGGACGTCCGCATAGGAGACACGAAATCGCACGCCTGGCGGCACGGGCCTGTCACGGGTGCTCGCCAGGGGTGCCGCGGTGAGGGTTCGCGGAGTGTCAGGGGGCCGTGCGGGGTCGGGGGGTCTTGGCGCGCAGCATCGCGTGGTCGGCCGCCTCGAAGGCCTCGGTCACGCTGCCGAAGTCCTCGCCCGAAAGGCCGGCCCAGCCGATGGTCACGCCCACCGGGGTGCCGGGCACCAGCGCGTTCCAGTCCTCCGCGGCGACCGCCGACTCGATGCGGCGGGAGATCTCCCTCGCCTCGCCCTCCGAGGTGGTCGGCAGCACCACCACGAACTCGTCGCCGCCGTAGCGGGCCACGAAGTCGCCCTTGCGCATCACGCGGTTGAGCACGCCGGCGACGCGCTGCAGGACCAGGTCGCCCGACAGGTGGCCATGGACCGTGTTGACCTCCTTGAACCCGTCCAGGTCGCACACGCCCAGGGCCGCGTGGCCGCCGGCCGCCACCAGCTTGGTGATGTGCTCCTCCAGGTAGCGGCGATTGGGCAGGCCGGTGAGCGGGTCGGTCTGGGCCTCGCCGCGATGGAAGTCGACGCGGCGGACCAGGTCCTCGCGGTCCAGCAGCGCCGCGACGCCGTCGACGAAGAGGTCGCGCAGCAGGTCGAGCTGGGCGTTGGCGGCGCGGAAGGCGGCGCGGTCGGCGTGGTACGCCGAGCGGTAGTCGCCGGCCCCGAGGTGGGCGAGCGCACGCAGGCGGGGCAGCTCGGCGGCGCCCAGCGAGTCGTCGTTGACCTTGGCGGTCTCCAGGCGGGCCACGGCCTCGATCGGGCGGCGCTCGGCGATCGCCTGGCAGGCCGCGCCGAGCGTGCGCAGGTCCGCGGCGCGCGTGGACAAGCCCGCCGACTCCAGCAGCGGCCACGGGTCGACGGCGGGGACCGGGGCGCCGAGCGTGCCCAGGCGCACGGCCGCGTAGCCCATCGCCCCGCGCGCGATCGGCCGCAGCAGGGCCGTCTCGACGTCGCGGACGCGGCGCTCCAGGTCGGCGGCGATGTCGAGCAGGATGCGCAGGCAGCCCTCGCTGTCGCCGCGGTGGTCGAGGTCCAGGGCCAGGCGCAGCCGGATCTGCGGCGCCGCGAAGTCGGTGCCCGCGGTGGGCACGCCGACGTCGATCGCGACCTGCCGGGCCTGCTCCATGGCGGACAGGGCATGGCCGTGGAAACCGGTGTACGAATACGCCATCGCGAGGTTGTGCCAGCCCCACGCCGTCTGCTCGTCGGTGAGCTCGACCGCGGCGAGCGCCCGGGAGCCGTGCACCAGGGCGCGGACGCAGTGGTCGAGCGAGCCCCCGCGCAGGGCGACGATCGCGGCCAGGGCCTGCAGCTCACCGTATTGCCCGGGGTCCTGCACCTGGCGGGCGGCGGCGAGCCCGGCGTCCAGCGCGGCCGTGTAGTCCTCGGTGCGCCCCATGTTGATCAGCGCGACGAGCCGCAGCTTCAGCGCCTCGACCCGCTCCGCCGGGGTCTGCTCGCCGTGCAGGACGCGCTCCACGACCGTCAGCGCCTCGCCGAGGCGGTCGTCGAAGATGAGACGCCGGGCGCGTGCCAGCTCCGACGTGCGGTCGCCAACCGCCATCCGGGCCCCCTTCCAGCGCGCCCCATGATTATGGGGTGCACCGCCTCGAAGATGACACGCCCGAACGCGACTTGACCACGCTTTCGGTGACCCTCGCGGACGCGACCCGGACCCTCGCCGGGGCCGGCGTCGCCTCCCCGCGCGTCGACGCTGAGCTGCTGGCCGCGCACGTGCTCGGCATCCCGCGCTCGCGCCTGCTGACCGCCGCCGCGCTGACGCCGGCCCAGGCGCGCGCCTTCGGGGACCTCGTCGCCCGGCGGGCTCAGCGGGTACCGCTGCAGCACCTGACCGGCAGCGCGCCCTTCTACGGCCTCGAACTGGCGGTCGGGCCGGGGGTGTTCGTGCCGCGCTTCGAGACCGAACTGCTCCTCGAGTGGGCCCTCGGCCAGCCGGCGTCCGTCGTCGCCGACCTGTGCAGCGGCTCCGGCGCGATCGCCGTGGCCTTCGCCACCCACCGGCCCGCCGCCGCCGTCGCCGCCGTCGAGCGCTCCCCGGCGGCGCTTTCGTGGCTTCGGCGCAACGTGGCCGAGCACGCGCCCGGAGTCCGGGTGGCCGAGGGCGACATCGCCGACCGACGGGTGCTGGCCGACCTCGACGGCGGCGTGGACCTGGTGCTGTGCAACCCGCCGTACGTGCCGGCCGCGGCGCCCGTCGACGTCGAGGTGGCCGAGCACGACCCGCGCGAGGCGGTCTTCGCCGGTGACGACGGGCTGGAGCTGATGCCGGCGGTCGCGCGCACCGCCGCGCGCCTGCTGCGCCCCGGCGGCCGGCTCGGGATCGAGCACGACGACTCGCAGGGGGAGTCGCTGCCGGCGCTGCTGCGCGCGAGCGGGGACTTCGACGAGATCGTGGACCATCGCGACCTGGCCGGCCGGCCGCGCTTCACCACGGCCAGGCGGGTCTGACCCGTGACCCGCACCGCCGGTCGTCGACGCTGCGGTGGCAGGATAGCCTTTCGTGATGCTCTACGACTGCAGCGTGCTCGCCGAGCGCGAGCGCGGGATCGCCGCCGCGATCGAGGCCGTCGGCCGCGGGGACCTGATCGTGATGCCGACCGACACGGTGTACGGCATCGGCGCGGACGCCTTCAAGACCTGGTCCGTCACCGCGCTCAACAACGCCAAGGGCCGCACGACGCCAGTGCCGGTGCTGGTCGGCTCGCGCCACACGCTGGACGGGCTCGTCTTCGGCCTGCCGCAGCCTGCCCGCGACCTGGTCGACGCCTTCTGGCCGGGTGCGCTGACGATCGTCGTCGAGCACGCGCCGAGCCTGCAGTGGGACCTGGGCAGCACCGACGGCACAGTGGCGGTGCGCATGCCGCTGCACCCGATCGCGCTGGAGGTGCTGCGCGAGACCGGCCCCATGGCGGTCTCCTCGGCCAACAAGCACGGGCAGCCGCCGGCCGAGACGGCGGAGCAGGCGCGGGAGCAGCTCGGCTACTCCGTGAGCGTCTACCTCGAGGGCGGCCCCTGCCCCGAGCCCGTCGCCAGCACGATCATCTCGATCGTCGGCGACGAGCACCGCGTGCTGCGCGCGGGCGCGATCCCGCTGGAGAAGCTCCGCGAGGTCGTGCCGGACCTCATCGCGCCCGAGTCCTGATGGCGCCGTTCAGCGTTCTGTGCGTCTGCATGGGCAACATCTGCCGGTCGCCGATGGCCGAGCGGCTGCTCGTCGCCGACGCGCTCGCGCTGGGCGGCACGGACGCCGATCTCTACGTGCACGGGGCCGGCACCGGCGGCTGGCACGCCGGCGAGTCGATGGACCCGCAGGCGGCCAAGCAGGTCCTTTCCCGCGGCGGCGACGTGAGCGGGTTCCGGGCCCGCAAGCTGCTCACCGAGCACGTGGACGCCTCCGACCTGGTGCTGACCGCGACCATCGAGCAGGTCGAGTTCGTCGTCGCCCTGCGCCCGGACGCGGCGGCGCGCACGTTCGTCTTCGGCGAGTTCGGCCGCCTGATCCGTGATGTCCGCCTGCCGCTGGGACTGCCGGACGTGTACTCGCGCGGCGTCGCCCTCGTCGAGTTGGCCGACGCGGCCCGGGCGGGGCGAGCGGCCCGGGCCGCGGACGAGCTGGACGACCCGTGGGGGCGCGCCGACGCGTACTTCAGCCGCGTCGCCGACGAGATCCACGCGACCACGAAGCCGCTGGCCGCGGCGCTTTTCGCCCGCTGAGTCAGGAAATATCCGACATGTCGCGGCGCGCGGCGCCGGACCGCACGCCCTTCAGCGCGGCCCACATGTCGCGACCGGGTCGCTCGGCGGCGCGGGCGACGTTGCGCGCCATGCGGCCGAAGACCAGCGGATGGAACGGGGCCGCGACCAGCCAGTACACGTGACCGGCCAGGCCCCGGGGGAGGAAGACGAGCCGCTGCTCGTACACCGTCCGGCCCTCTTCGTCGACCGCGGCGCGCATCTCCAGCCAGGCGTGCCCCGGCATCCTCATCTCCGCGCGCAGGCGCAGCAGCTCGCCGGGGACGATCTGCTCGACGCGCCAGAAGTCCACGACCTCGCCGGCCAGCAGGTGCTCGGGATCGCGCCGTCCCCGGCGCAGTCCCACGCCGCCGGCCAGCCGGTCCAGCCACCCGCGCACGGACCACGCGAGGGCGCAGGAGTACCAGCCGTTCTCCCCGCCGACCGCCTCGATCACGCGCCACAGGTCGTCCGGCGCGGCGGCGACGTAGTGGGCGCGCTCGTCGCGGTACACCGAACCGCCCGACCAGGCCGGGTCGCTCGGCAGCGGGTCGCTCGGCGCGCCCGGCAGCGTCGCGTTCGCCCAGCTTGTCTCGGCCCCGGCGTCGCGGATGCGGCGCAGGGCCAGGCGCACCGCGTTGTCGAAGCCGGTCAGGCCGTCGTGGGGATCGGGCACGTAGTGCGCGATGTCGTGCTCGGTGCAGACCGCCTCGTGGATGAGGCTGCCCACGAGCGGGTGGGCGATGCGGTTCGGCACGGGCGTGACCAGGCCGACCCAGCGCGAGGAGAGCGAGGGCGTCAGGACGCGCACCGGGATGAGGATGCGGCGGCGCAGGCCGGCGATCGCGGCGTACTGCTGCATGAGCCCGGCATAGGTGAGCACGTCGGGGCCGCCGATGTCGAACGCGCGGTTCACCGGCGGGGGGAAGACGGTCGCGGCGGCGACCAGGTAGCGCAGCACGTCGCGGATCGCGATCGGCTGGATGCGGTTGCGGACCCAGGCCGGGGTGACCATGACCGGAAGGCGCTCGGTGAGGTATCGCAGCATCTCGAACGACGCCGAGCCCGAGCCGATGATGACGGCGGCCCGCAGGACGGTCGCCGGCACCGCACAGCGCAGGAAGATGTCGCCGACCTCGCCGCGGGAGCGCAGGTGGGCCGAAGCCCGGCCCGGCGGAACGGGGCCGCCGAGGTACACGATCCGCTCCACCCCCGCCGCCTCGCAGGCGATGGCGAAGTTGAGGGCGCTGAGCCGGTCGACGTCCTCGAACGACTCCTGGCCCAGGGCGTGCACCAGGTAGTACGCCACCTCGATCCCGCGCATCGCCTCGGCGAGGCCGACGTCTTCGGACACATCGCCTTCCACGATCTCGACCCGTGCGGCCCAGGGCACGTCCCGCAGGCGCCGCGGGTCGCGGGTCAGGCACCGCACGTCGTGGCCGGCGGCCAGCAGTCGCGGCACCAGCCGGCCGCCGACGTACCCGGTCGCACCGGTCACGAGACATCGCATGACTTCATGCTTACCCTGCGCAATCGGCCCCTAGACTCATTTCATGGGCGAGACCTACTGGGGGCCCGACTTCGAGGCCCTGCGGGACACCGATCCGGAGATCGCCGACGTCGTCCTCGCCGAGCTCAGGCGCCTGCGCGGCGACCTGCAGCTGATCGCGAGCGAGAACCTCACCTCGCCCGCCGTTCTGGCGGTGCTCGGCTCCACGCTCACGAACAAGTACGCCGAGGGTTACCCCGGGCGCCGCTACTACGGCGGCTGCGCCGAGGTCGACCGGGCCGAGTCGCTCGCCATCGACCGGGCCAAGGCGCTCTTCGGCGCCGAGCACGCCAACCTGCAGCCGCACAGCGGGTCCAGCGCCAACCTCGCCGCCTACGCCGCCCTGCTGATGCCCGGCGACACGGTGCTCGCGATGGACCTGCCGCACGGCGGGCACCTCACGCACGGCAGCAAGGTCAACTTCTCCGGCAAGTGGTTCGCCACGGTCGGCTACCCGGTGCGCAAGGACGACGAGCTCATCGACTACGACGAGGTCCGCGACCTGGCCCTGGCCCACCGCCCGAAGCTCATCATCTGCGGGGCGACCGCGTATCCACGCCTGATCGACTTCGCGCGCTTCCGCGAGATCGCCGACGAGGTCGACGCCTACCTCATGGTCGACGCCGCCCACTTCATCGGCCTGGTCGCGGGCGGGGCGATCCCGTCGCCGGTGCCCCACGCCGACGTGGTCTGCGCCACCACGCACAAGGTGCTGCGCGGCCCGCGCGGCGGCATGATCCTGTGCCGGGAGAAGCTGGCGCAGCGCATCGACAAGGCGGTCTTCCCGTTCACGCAGGGCGGCCCGCTCATGCACGCCGTCGCGGCGAAGGCGGTCGCGCTCAAGGAGGCGGCCCAGCCCGCCTACGCCGACTACGCCCGCCAGGTCGTCGCCAACGCGCGGGCGCTCGCCGAGGGGCTGGCGGGGGAGGGGATGCGGCCCGTCTCCGGGGGTACCGACACCCATCTGGCCCTGGTCGACCTGCGCGCGCTGCGGATCACCGGCCGCGAGGCGGAGGAGCGCTGTGACGCCGCCGGGATCACGCTGAACAAGAACGCCATTCCGTACGACCCGGAGAAGCCGATGACCGCGTCGGGCATCCGGGTCGGGACCCCGTCGGTGACCACGCAGGGCATGAAGGAGCCCGAGATGCTGCGTATCGCCGCGCTCATCGCGGCCGCGGTGCGCGGCGAGCCGGTCGGGGAGGAGGTGCGCGAGCTCACCGCGTCCTTCCCGGCGTATCCTTCACCCCGATGAAGAAGCGCCTTACCCATCTGCCCGCCCAGCTGATCGCCATGGCGATCGTGCTCGTCGTCACCGTCCCCATCGCGCTGTGGCGCGACGGCGGGGCGGGGGCCGGCGGCGACGTGGCCGGGGTCGCGCTGGTCACCCTGAGCTACGTGGTCTCCAGCCTGGTCATCGCCTGGACCGACCTGCGGGCGCGGCACCTGCTGCTGCCGGTCGCGCTGGCCACCTATCTCATCAAGTTCACGCTGATCGGCCTGGCGATGTGGGTCGTGCTCAGCACCGGATGGTCGGGGCTGCCCTGGATGGGCGTCGCGGTCATCGTCGCGGTGATCGCGTGGATGACCGCGCACGCCGTGTGGGTGTGGCGGGCCAAGATTCCGTACGTCGAGGTTTAGCAGGGGTTCCGGCGCTCGGAGCCCAGCGCGGTGTTGACGCGGCCGTTGTCGACCGTCCACGCGGCCTGGGTGCGATAGGAGCCGGCCTGGCAGGCGGCCGTTACCTGGCGGGTGCGCTGGGCCGACGGCACGGAGCGCAACGTATCGGCCTTCGCCGCGGTGAACGTTTGTTCAGTCACGGTCTGCCAGCCCGAATCCGTGCTGCGCTGCAGCCGGACGGTCACCACGAGCCGGTCGGGGCCGGGGTCGGCGCAACGGAACTGCGCGGCGGCGACCAGCTTTCCATCACGCTGCGTCACGCGCTGCGGTGATATGGAGCACACCGATCCGGCCGTGCCAGCGGTCGGGCGGGGCGTCTCGTCACGGCCGGTCCTGGTGACGACGACCACCGCGAGGATCAGCAAGAAGGCGATGCCGGCGTTGCGCAAGGTCACCACTCCTGTACCCACTGTTATTCTGCTGTTTCAGCTAACCCGGTAGGAGTGACGGTGCGCAACATTCACTCACGCATGAGTCGTCTAGTTGACGTTCTGCGAGGATTCGGAGTAGTAACGTTGACGGCCGCCGGTTGATGTCCCCGGCCTGATGAGCGAACCCCCGCGCGACGAGCACGCGGGGGTCGATGCACAGGTGCTCCCGGCAGGCTGATATGGTCACCGCGTCATGGCCGGTAACCAGACACCCAAGCAGTCCGGTTCGAGCGGAGCCAACCAGGGTTGGGCCGCCGTCGGATACCTCATCTCGGGCATCGCCGTGTGGGGTTTCGTCGGCTGGCTCGTCGACCGTTGGCTCGAGTGGGACGGGATCGCCACCGCGATCGGATGCGTGCTCGGCGCCGCTGGCGGCATCTATCTGGTGGTCAAGCGGCTGGGCGCCTGAGCCCGGCGGCACCTATATATCGAGAGGAACGTGGTGAGCGGTCAGGTTCTGGCGGAGGTGCCCTTCCCGCCCAGCGTGAACGACATCTACCCACCCGCGTTGGTGGACGCCGCTCCGTGGCTGACCAAGTTCAGCCTGTTCCTGTGGTTGGCCGCCGCGATCGTGATCGTGTTCTTCCTGGTCGCCTACCGCAGCCCGAAGATCGTGCCCACCAAGGGCCAGTGGCTCGCCGAGAGCCTCTACGGGTTCGTGCGCGAGGGCGTGGCCAAGGACGTCATCGGCCACGAGGGGCTGCGTTTCGCGCCCTACCTCGCGAGCCTGTTCATCTTCATCCTGGTCGGCAACGTCTTCTCGATCGTGCCGTTCATCCAGGTTTCACCTATGGCTCACATCGCCTTCCCGTTGATGCTGGCGCTGTCCACCTACGTTCTGTACCTGTTCCAGGGCTTCAAGAAACACGGGTTCCTCGGCTACCTCAAGCACGCGACCGTGATGCCCGCCCCGTGGTTCATGCAGCCCCTGCTGCTGCCGATCGAGGCCCTGCAGACGTTCATCCTGCAGCCGGTCACGCTGGCGCTGCGACTCTTCGCCAACATGTTCGCCGGCCACATGCTGCTGCTGGTGTTCACGCTGGGCGGCTTCGCGCTGCTCAACGCGGAGAGCCTCTTCATCAAGCCGATCTCGGTGGTCTCTTGGGCGATGACGATCATGCTGACGTTCTTCGAGTTGCTGATCGCCGCCCTGCAGGCCTACGTCTTCACGCTCCTGACGGCCAACTACCTCGCGGGCA
This sequence comes from Dactylosporangium sp. CA-233914, assembly GCF_050942935.1. Taxonomy (NCBI): domain Bacteria; kingdom Bacillati; phylum Actinomycetota; class Actinomycetes; order Micromonosporales; family Micromonosporaceae; genus Dactylosporangium; species Dactylosporangium sp. CA-233914. The sequence goes on from NZ_CP192030.1 coordinate 1,699,211, forward strand.
CCCTCGCCGAGGAGCACTGAGCCTCGCACGTCCCACCCCCGCTTCAAAGCCTCGAAAGCGTTCTCGCTCCACCCTTTTCAGTTGTCCCGCGTGAATTGGTCACGCGAGATCCCAGGAGGAAACACAAATGGCTCTCGCTGAAGTCTCCGGTAGCCTTTCCGCCATCGGTTACGGTCTCGCCGCGATTGGCCCCGGCATCGGTGTCGGCATCGTCTTCGCGTCGTACATCCAGGCGACCGCCCGTCAGCCCGAGTCGGCCGGCCTGACCCGCACCTACATGTTCCTCGGCTTCGCCGTGGTCGAGGCGCTCGCCCTGCTGGGTATCGCCTTCGGCTTCGTGTTCAAGTAATCCTCCCTCCGATTCAAGCCCGGGAGGTTTCCCATGCTGATCTTCGCTGAAGAAGCTGAGCACAACCCGATCATCCCGATCTGGCAGGAGATCGTCGTCGGCGGCATCGCCTTCGCGATCCTCTGCTTCGTGCTGATGAAGTTCGTCTTCCCCCGCATGGAGGAGACCTTCCGGGCGCGGGTCGACGCGATCGAGGGCGGGATCAAGCGCGCCGAGGAGGCGCAGGCCGAGGCAAACCGGCTCCTGCAGCAATACAAGGAGCAGTTGGCCGAGGCCCGCACCGAGGCGGCCCGCATCCGTGACGAGGCGCGCGCCGACGCCGCCGGCATCCGCGAGGACATCCTCGCCAAGGCCCGCGAGGAGAGCGACCGCATCATCGCCGCGGGACGCGACGCCCTGCAGACCGAGCGGCAGACCATCGTTCGCCAGCTGCGGACGGAGATCGGCTCGCTCGCGGTCGACCTTGCCGGCCGGATCGTCGGCGAGTCCCTCGAGGAGGAGGCCCGCCGCCGTGGCACGGTCGCGCGGTTCCTCGCAGAGATCGGCGAGGGCGGCGGCGACGCGGCCGGTGTCGCCGGGCGGCGCTGATGGACAACATCAACCGCGAGGCCTACGGGGCCGCTGCCGACAAGCTCGCCGGATACTCGGCGAGCGCTGACGTCGCTGCGATCACCAAGGTCGCCGACGAGACTCTCGCGGTGGCGGCCCTGCTGCGGCGCGAGCCGCGGCTGCGCCGGGCGCTGGCCGACCCGGCCCGCCCGGGCGAGGAGCGCGCGGGGCTGATCAGCTCGATCCTGTCGGGCAAGGTCGGCGCCGAGACGGTCGGACTGCTCGGCGCGCTGGTGTCCGGGCGCTGGTCCGGGCCGGGCGCGCTGCTCGACGGCGTCGAGCGCCTCGGCGTCGACGCGCTGCTGGCCGGCGCCGACCGCGGCGGGGACCTGGCCGACGTGGAGGACGAGCTCTTCCGCTTCAGCCAGATCGTCGCGGGTGACCCGCGACTCGCCGGGGCTCTGAGCGACTCGACCGCGCCCGTCGCGGCCCGCACGGAACTGGTGTCGAGCCTGCTCGAGGGCAAGGCCAAGCTGGCCACGATCAGCCTCGCGCAGCTCGCGGTCGCCGGCTTCGGCGGTCGCGGCTTCGAAACCTCGCTCACCCGCCTGGTCGAGCTGGCCGCCGCGAAGCGGGACCGGTCGGTGGCCTACGTCACCACCGCCGTCGTGCTGACCGACGCCGAGGAGCAGCGCCTGGCCGACCGTCTGGCCGAGCTGTACGGTCGGAGTGTCTCGCTGAAGGTCGACGTCGATCCGCGCATCATCGGAGGCGTGCGGGTCAAGGTGGGCGCCGACCTCTACGACGGCACGGTCGCCCGGCGTCTCGCCGAGGCCAAGACAGCGCTCTCGAAGTAATTACCCCGAAGCTTGTTACTCCAGATAGAAGGTTGAGGATGGCCGAGCTGACCATCTCCTCGGACGACATTCGGGGCGCACTCGAGCGCTACGTCTCGTCCGTTGACTCAAAGATCTCCCGCGAGGAGGTCGGCGTCGTCTCGTACGCCGGCGACGGTATCGCCCAGGTCGAGGGCCTGCCCTCGACGATGGCCAACGAGCTGCTCGAGTTCGAGGACGGCACGCTCGGCCTCTCGCTCAACCTCGACGTCCGCGAGATCGGCGTCGTCGTCCTCGGCAAGTTCGAGGGCATCGAGGAGGGCCAGCAGGTCAAGCGGACCGGCCGCGTGCTCTCGGTCCCGGTCGGCGACGCCTTCCTCGGCCGCGTGGTCAACCCGCTGGGCGAGCCCATCGACGACCGCGGCGACATCGCGGACGAGGGCTTCCGCGAGCTCGAGCTGCAGGCCCCGAACGTCATGGCCCGCCAGCCGGTCAAGGAGCCGCTGCAGACCGGCATCAAGGCGATCGACGCCATGACCGCCATCGGCCGCGGCCAGCGCCAGCTGATCATCGGTGACCGCAAGACCGGCAAGACCACGGTCGCGCTGGACACGATCATCAACCAGCGGGACAACTGGAAGTCCGGCGACCCGAAGAAGCAGGTTCGCTGCATCTACGTCGCCATCGGCCAGAAGGCCACCACCATCGCCGCCATCAAGGGGACGCTGGAGGAGCAGGGCGCGATGGAGTACACCACCATCGTTGCCTCTCCGGCGGACGACCCGGCCGGCTTCAAGTACATCGCCCCCTACACCGGTTCGGCCATCGGCCAGCACTGGATGTACGGCGGCAAGCACGTCCTGATCGTCTTCGACGACCTGACCAAGCAGGCCGAGGCGTACCGCGCGGTCTCGCTGCTGCTGCGCCGCCCGCCGGGTCGCGAGGCATACCCCGGTGACGTCTTCTACCTGCACTCCCGCCTGCTGGAGCGCTGCGCGAAGCTCTCCGAGGAGCTCGGCGGCGGCTCGATGACCGGCCTGCCGATCATCGAGACGAAGGCCAACGACATCTCGGCCTACATCCCGACCAACGTCATCTCGATCACCGACGGCCAGGTCTTCCTGGAGTCCGACCTGTTCAACCAGGGCGTCCGGCCGGCGATCAACGTCGGCACCTCGGTCTCCCGGGTCGGTGGTTCGGCGCAGGTCAAGGGCATGAAGGACGTCGCCGGCCGGCTGCGGCTGGACCTCGCGCAGTACCGCGAGCTCGAGGCGTTCTCCGCGTTCGCCTCCGACCTGGACAAGGCCTCGCGCGCCCAGCTGGACAAGGGCGCCCGCCTGGTCGAGCTGCTCAAGCAGCCGCAGTACTCGCCCTTCACGGTCGAGGAGGAGATCGTCTCGGTGTGGGCCGGCACCACGGGCCAGCTCGACTCGATCCCGGTCGGCGAGATCCGCCGCTTCGAGGGCGAGTTCCTGCAGCACCTGCGCTCCAGCCGCAAGGAGCTGCTGGTTGCGATCGCCGAGACCAAGAAGCTCGAGCAGAGCACGATCGACGGCCTGACCGACGCGATCAGCTCGTTCAAGCAGGTCTTCTCGGCAAAGGGCGACGACATCACGGTCAACGAGGCCCCGGCCAAGGCGATCGAGGGCGAGCAGTCCCGCGAGACCGTCACCCGCCAGGTCCGGAAGTCGGGCTGACGCATGGCCGGTCAGGTACAGGCACTGCGCCGGAGGATCCGCACGGTCAAGTCGACCAAGAAGATCACGAAGGCGCAGGAGCTCGTCGCCACGAGCCGCATCGGCAAGGCGCAGGAGCGGGTTGCCGCCTCCCTGCCCTACGCCGACGCGATCACGGGCGTGCTGACGGCACTGGCGAGCAACGCGAACATCGACCACCCGCTGCTCGTGCCGCGCACCCCGGTCCGTCGGGCCGGCGTGCTCGTGGTCACCAGCGACCGCGGGCTGTGCGGCGGCTACAACGCCAACGCGCTGCGCACCGCGGAGCAGCTGATCGCCAAGCTGCGCCAGGACGGCAAGCAGGTCGCGCTGTACGTCGCCGGCCGTAAGGGTGTGGCGTACTACCGGTTCCGCGGCCGCGAGATCGCCGGGAGCTGGACGGGCTTCTCCGAGCAGCCGCGTTACGAGAACGCGGCCGACATCGGCGAGACGCTCATCCAGGCCTTCGTCAACGGCGCCGACGACTCCGTCGACGGCCCGGGCCCGGACGGCATCCTCGGCATCGACGAGCTCTACATGGTCCACACGCAGTTCCGCTCCCTGATGACCCAGACCCCCGTGGCGCGCATCGTCGCACCGCTGGAGGTCGAGGAGCAGGAGGTCAGCGGGCCGCTGCCGGCGTACGAGTTCGAGCCGGAGGCCGAGGTGCTGCTCGAGGCGCTGCTGCCGAAGTACATCAACACGCGGATCTTCGCGGCGTTGCTGGACTCGGCGGCCAGCGAGTCCGCCGCGCGTCGGCGCGCCATGAAGAGCGCCTCCGACAACGCCGACGACCTGCTCAAGCGGTACACCCGCGAGATGAACTCCGCGCGGCAGGCGGCGATCACCCAGGAAATCAGCGAGATCGTCGGTGGCGCCAACGCGCTGGCGGCGGCGGGAAGTGATGTGTGATGACTGCACCAGCAGACACGAAGACCGCGGTCGGCCGCGTGGTCCGGGTCATCGGCCCGGTCGTCGACGCCGAGTTCCCGCGTGACGCCATGCCCGACATCTACAACGCGCTCCACGTCGATGTGACCCTCTCCGGGGGCACCAAGACGCTGACGCTCGAGGTCGCCCAGCACCTCGGCGACAACATGGTGCGTGCCATCTCCATGCAGCCCACCGACGGTCTGGTCCGCGGCACCGAGGTGCGCGACACCGGTGCCGGCATCTCGGTGCCGGTCGGCGACGTGACCAAGGGCCACGTGTTCAACGCCCTCGGCGAGGTGCTCAACGCCGACGAGTCGAAGCTGGAGATCAACGAGCGGTGGGAGATCCACCGCTCGGCGCCCAAGTTCGCCGAGCTCGAGCCGAAGACCGAGATGCTGGAGACCGGCATCAAGGTGCTCGACCTGCTCGCGCCCTACGTGCGCGGTGGCAAGATCGGCCTGTTCGGCGGCGCCGGCGTGGGTAAGACGGTGCTCATCCAGGAGATGATCACCCGCGTTGCCCGCAACTTCGGTGGTACGTCGGTGTTCGCCGGCGTGGGTGAGCGCACCCGTGAGGGCAACGACCTCATCCTGGAGATGGCCGAAGGTGGCGTCCTGGACAAGACCGCGCTGGTCTTCGGTCAGATGGACGAGCCGCCGGGCACCCGTCTGCGGGTCGCGCTGTCCGCGCTGACCATGGCGGAGTACTTCCGCGACGTGCAGAACCAGGAGGTGCTGCTCTTCATCGACAACATCTTCCGGTTCACCCAGGCCGGCTCCGAGGTCTCGACGCTGCTCGGCCGCATGCCGAGCGCCGTCGGTTACCAGCCGACCCTGGCCGACGAGATGGGTCTGCTGCAGGAGCGCATCACCTCCGTGCGGGGCAAGGCCATCACCTCGCTCCAGGCGATCTACGTGCCCGCCGACGACTACACCGACCCGGCGCCGGCCACCACGTTCGCCCACCTGGACGCGACGACCAACCTCGAGCGGTCGATCTCGGACAAGGGCATCTACCCGGCCGTCGACCCGCTGGCGTCCTCCTCGCGCATCCTCGCGCCGGAGTTCGTCGGCGTCGAGCACTACACGGTCGCCCGCGAGGTGCAGCGGATTCTGCAGAAGTACAAGGACCTGCAGGACATCATCGCCATCCTCGGCATGGACGAGCTGTCCGAAGAGGACAAGGTGACGGTCGCCCGCGCCCGTCGCATCGAGCGGTTCCTGTCGCAGAACACCTACGCCGCCGAGCAGTTCACCGGCGTGGCGGGCTCGACCGTGCCGCTCAAGGAGACGATCGAGGCGTTCAAGAAGATCAGCGAGGGCGAGTACGACCACTTCCCCGAGCAGGCGTTCTTCATGTGTGGCGGCCTCGAGGACCTCGAGAAGAAGGCGCACGAGCTGATGAAGGACTGACCTTCGTCGGTCTTCGGGAAGGGCGCGTCGCCGTCTGGTGGCGCGCCTTTCTTCTGCTTGTGGACATTTGAAATTTTCGGCAAAGGCGCTTCGCCGAGCGGTGACATGCGTCACGCTCTGAAGTGTTCGTCCCGAGGTTCCGCGCACGCCGCCGCGGAGGCCGTTCACCAGGTGTGCCAACGTGGTGAGGCCCACTGCTCGGCGCGTCGGATCATTGACTAGACTCGTCCAAACCGAATCGCGCACACGAGGAGTAACTAGCGTGGCGAGGCAGCTGCACGTCGAGCTCGTAGCCGTCGAGGAGAAGGTGTGGTCCGGCGACGCCGACATGGTCGTCGCGCGCACCACCGAGGGTGAGCTCGGCGTCCTTTACGGCCACGAACCGCTCCTGGGTCAGCTCGCCGAGGAGGGGCAGGTGCGCATCAAGCAGGGCAGCCAGGAGCTGGCCTACGACGTGGCCGGCGGGTTCATCTCCGTCACCGGCACCGGCGTGACGGTCCTCGCCGAGAGCTGCACCCCCGCCACCGCCTCCGCCGCCCACTGACGGCCGGGCGGCACAGGTGAGGATCGTCGAGGGCATCGGCATCGCGGTCCTGATCCTGCTCGCCGCCCTGGCGGTGCTGTTCCTGCGCCGCCTCGCGATCGCCCGGCTGGGCGGCACCATCGAGCTCGGCGTCCGCCTGAGCACCATCGTTCCCGGCCGCGGCTGGTCCGCCGGCCTTGCCCGGTTCGCCGGCGACGATCTGCGGTGGTATCGCATCTTCAGTTTCTGGCCGGGCCCGCGCCGCGTCCTGTCGCGGCGCGGGCTCGCCGTCGACCGCCGCCGCACGCCCGACGCGGCCGAGCTCCTGGTGCTGCCGCCGGACTGGGTGATCGTGCGGTGCGTCAGCCGCCAGGCGCCCGTCGAGATCGCGATGGCGGAGCGGGCGCTGACCGGCTTCCTGTCCTGGGTCGAGGCGGCGCCCCCGGGGGACCCGACCCCGGAGACGCGCCCCTACCGCTACAAGGCGGGCTGAGCCGAGTTTCTAACGCTCCCCGCCGGGAACCCATTTCACGTCGCCGCCCGGGTTCGCCGCGCGGCACAGGATGAACAGCAGGTCGGACAGGCGGTTGAGGTACTGCAGCGCGATCTCGTTGGTCCGGTCCGCGTCGACTTCCCACAGCGCCCAGGCACTGCGCTCGGCCCGCCGGGCGACCGTGCGGGCGACGTGCAGCAGCGCGGCGCCCGGGGTGCCGCCAGGCAGGATGAAGGAGTCCAGCTTGGGTAGCTCCGCGTTGAACTCGTCACACCAGTTCTCCAGCCGGGTCACCTGCTCGGCGGTGACGCGCAGCGGCGGGTGGGGCGGGTCGGCCGAGATCGGGTTGCACAGGTCGGCGCCCACGTCGAAGAGGTCGTTCTGCACGACCTGGAGCACCGCCGCGATCCGCTCGGCAAGCGAGCCCAGCGCCAGCGCGGCGCCGATTGCCGCGTTGGCCTCGTCAACGTCGGCGTACGCGACGAGGCGCGGGTCGGTCTTCGACACCCGCGAGAAGTCGCCCAGTCCCGTGGTGCCGGTGTCGCCGGTCTTCGTGTAGATCCGCGTGAGGTGAATGGCCATGGTTTTCACGGTACGGAATCCCCCTACGATGACGGACGTGGACGTGATCCGTGTTGAGGGCGGGACCCGGCTCGCCGGGGACGTATCCGTGGTCGGCGCGAAGAACTCGGCGCTGAAGCTGATGGCCGCCGCGCTGCTGGCCACGGGGCGAAGCGTGCTGACGAACGTGCCGCGCATCACCGACATCGCCATCATGTCCGAGGTGCTGCGCCGCCTCGGCTGCGACGTCGAGCAGGACGGCGACCGCGTCATCATCGACGTGCCCGAGGAGCTCGGCACCGAGGCCGACTACGACCTGGTGCGCCGGCTGCGCGCCTCGATCTGCGTGCTCGGCCCGCTGCTGGCCCGCCGCGGCCACGTCCGCGTCGCCCACCCCGGCGGCGACGCGATCGGCTCCCGTGGCCTGGACATGCACGTCGAGGGCCTGCGCCGGATGGGCGCCGACATCTCCGGCGAGCACGGCTTCGTCATCGCCACCGCGCCGAAGCTGCACGGCGCCACGATCTGGCTCGACTTCCCCAGCGTCGGCGCGACCGAGAACCTGCTCATGGCCGCGGTCCTGGCGGGCGGCCGCACCGAGATCGACAACGCCGCCCGCGAGCCGGAGATCGTCGACATCTGCCGGATGCTGACCGACATGGGCGCCGACATCCAGGGCGCCGGCACCTCCCGGCTGACCATCCAGGGCGTGACGGAGCTGCGCCCGGTCGAGCACCGCACCGTCGGCGACCGCATCGTGGCCGGCACGTGGGCCTTCGCCGCGGCGATGACCCGCGGCGACGTGACCGTCCACGGCATCGACCCGGCGTGCCTGGAGATCGCCCTCGACAAGGTCGTCACGGCCGGCGGCGAGGTCACCACAGCCGCGGACTCGTTCCGCGTGGTGATGCCGTCCCGCCCGAAGGCCGTCGACGTGGTGACCCTGCCCTACCCCGGGTTCGCCACCGACCTGCTGCCGATGGCGGTGGGGCTGGCGGCGGTGAGCGAGGGCTCGGCGCTGATCACGGAGAACATCTTCGACGGGCGCTTCATGTTCATCAACGAGATGTCCCGGCTCGGCGCGGACATCCGTACCGACGGGCATCACGCCGTCGTGCGGGGCAAGGAGCGGCTCTCCGGGGCGCCGGTGACCGCGACCGACATCCGCGCCGGGGCGGGGCTGGCGATCGCGGGGCTCTGCGCCGACGGGATCACGGAAGTGCGCCACGTGCATCACATCGACCGGGGCTATCCCAGCTTCGAGTCGGATCTGCGGGCGCTCGGGGTCGCCGTGGAGCGGGCGGTCGCGCCGCCCGATCAGTTCGACTTCTGATCCCGCTTGGATCCGGAAATGTCGGGGCGCTGGCGCGCCGCGATATTTCCGGATATAACCCGCGTCGGGCGAGAAATGCGGTCAGTCGGGCTTGACTCATCCTCCGGCCGGCGGGCCGTGGCGGGGTCGGGTGCTGGGCGCCGTGTCACGAGTTGATCAGGCGGCGGGCGCGGTCCAGTTCGTCGGCGAAGACCAGGATTCGTACCATCCCGTCGGGGCCCGTGGCGAGCGTCGCGCGGACGCCGTTGTGACGGAGGCGGTCGCGTATCTCGCGTGCGAAGGCCAGGTCGCCCACTTTCGAGACCGTGCGCAGCAGGCCGTAGTCGGCGGTCCTTGGCGGCGGGGCGGCGGGGGCGCCGTACCTCAGCAGCCGGATGATGAGCAGCAGCGCGGCCAGCACGCCGGCGGAGGCGGCCCAGCCCGCGAGGTACATCAGAGGCACCTTGACAGTCTGCCACCATTTGATCACGTTTCGGAGCCGGATATGGTCAACGGCGGGGCTCATGGAGGCGGGGATCGCCCAGGTCGCCGCGCAGGCCGGGTGGGAGGCGACGCTGCGGGACCCCGGCGACGAGGCGCGGTCAGGATCCGTGCCCCGGGTCCCGTCGCGCTGCCAGCGGCGGAACAGACTGGCCGCCGCCGCCCAGGAGCCGTAGCACTCCGGGATGTCCCGCCACGGTGTCCCGGCCCTCATCCGCCACCGGATACCGTCGATGAGCTGCCGTTTCGTCGATGAGGGCGGCCAACCCGGCCGGCGGCCGACAGGCAGGAGCGGTTTGCAGGACTGCACAGTGCTTGTCGGTGCGGTCGCGCCGCCGGTGCACCGCTGCTGTGGTCACGAGGTCTGAGTGTGACGTCGAAACCCCTGGTACCGCAGACCGTGGATGACACTGGAGGCCGTGTGGCCCTATATTGGGTGGTGTGGCGGCAGCGGGGTCGATCCGGCGGCGCGGACCGAACCAGGCGGTGCCGTGGCGGTCGGACGGTCCGGTGTCGGTGTTGCGGCTGCCGTTGGATGTGCATGAGCCGGGGGTGCGGCGGCATGTCGAGCGGGTGTTCGCGGCGGTGTTCGCGGTGCGGCGGGCGGTGCAGCGTGACGCCCGCGCCAAGGTAGATGCGTACTGGGCGGCGCACCGCGCGCGGGCGGTCGCCGGTCCGGCCGCGGTCCGGGATCGGCTGGGGTTGACCCGGACCGGGTTGGAACATGCCGCGTACCGGCATGTGGATCGTGCCCCGCATCTGCGCCGCTCCTGTACGAAAGCGGTGGCGATGCACGTCGCCGACAGCGTCTGGCAGGCTGCCGATCGGCACCTGTTCCCCGACGCGGCCGGACGCCGGCACGGCCGGTCGAGGGTCGGCGGCTGGTGGGCGTTCAGCCGCATTCCGGGGCGGGCGCGGTCGCATACCAGGGCGCGGAAGTGGGAGACGTTCCGCCTGGCTGGGACCTTGGCGGGGCATGACGCGGTGTTCGGCCGGGCTGGGCGGTTGTGGCAGCCGCGGCGGATGCCCGCCGTCACCCCCGTCGCGGGTGGCCGGCCGGTGCGGTCGTGGTGGGACCATGACGGCGCCCTCGCCGTGGTGCTGACCGGCACCGGCACCGGCGCCCGGGATCTGGTGCTGCCGGTCCGCCTGCCGCAGGGACCCGGCCGTGAGCCGGTGCTGGAGCACTATCTCGCCGACCCGCAGCGTTGGCACAAGATCGACCTGGTCCGGTATCGCGACCCGGGTTCCCCGGGTGGGTGGCGGTACGAGGCCCATGTGATGGTCCTCGGCTCCGGCTACACCTCCCCCACGGTCGTGGCCCGCCGCCGGACGGCTGCGGCCCTGCACCGGCGCGGCGGCGTCGATGTCAACGTGTCCAATCTGGCCGTCGTCTCCGTCCCGATCGACGCCAACGGTAGTGACGGGGTGCACGCCACACAGATCACGAAGACCGGCGCCGACGCCGACCGGCTCGCGGTGGAACGGTTGCGGCAGCGGCGGCGTGACCGCGCCCTGCAACGCTCCCGCCGCGCCACCAACCCAAGCCAGTACCGGCTCTCGCCCCGGCAGCAGCGGCGAGCCGACCGTCGCCGAACCGCCGGCCTGCCCCCGGTGCAGGTCGCGGTGCCGGGCGGCGCCCGCATCGCCAACGCGGCAGGCGTGCCGGCCCAGGCCTACCGCCGCGACCAACTCTCCGCCGGCTACCTGCGGTTGCGCGGGCAGGCGGCTGCTGACGGCGCGGCCCGTCCCAGGCCGGGCGTACCCGCGCCCGGATCGTCGCCGCCGGCATCGTCGCCAGCCACGGCCCGAACCTGGTCGTCGAGGCCGGTGACCTGCGGGCGTGGGCGCGGCGGTGGGGCCGCGGTATCCACGCGTTCACCCCCGGCATGCTCCTGGCCGCCGTCGACCGGGAAGCCGCCAACGTCGCTCAACGTGGGCTGATCCGGGCCGGGACGAGGCACACCGCCTGGACCCAGCACTGCCTCTGCACCGCCCGCGTCCCCAAACAGCTCCACCACCGCCACCACACCTGCCCACAGTGCGGCCTGACCGGCGACCGGGACCTCGTCGCCGCCCTCGTCGGGGCGCACACCGTGCTGAGCGACCCGGCCGTGCCCGGCACCGCCCGGGTGGACTGGGCCGCGGCGCAGACCACCCTCGCCACCCACGGCATCGAAGCGATCCATGAAGGGCTGCAAGGAGCCCTGCTCGAGTCAAGCGGACACCACCGCCCCAACCGGTGCCCGGCCGCGGCGGCCGCAGCGCAGCACCAGCCACCACGGCCGGTGCCGGCGTGCTCGGCGAACTGCCGGAACGACGCCCTCGACAACCCCGGACCAGACCCGCACCCCAACACGCGGGACCACACCGGAACGACGAGACGCACAACCCGGACTGTTCCATCTCGCGGACACCAAACCCGAGTTTGATACAGACCTTAGACGTACTCGTGAACGTCCTGCGCCGCCGACGGCGCCACCGGTAGGGCGGCCGGCACCGTGAAGCTGAACCGGCTGCCCCCGCCGGGGTTGTCGGTCACCGCGATCGTGCCGCCGTGCCGGTCCACGATGCGGCGGCAGATCGCCAGGCCCAGGCCGGTGCCGCCGTAGGACTGGCCCGCGTGCGCGCGGTGGAAGGACTCGAATATGTGCGGCTTGTCCGCGTCGGGGACGCCGATCCCGCGGTCGGCGACCTCGACGCGGACCCAGTCCGGGCCGGCCGGCTCGGCGCTGATGTCCACCTTGGGCACCCGGCCCGGCTGCACGTACTTGAGCGCGTTGCCGACCAGGTTGTCCAGCACGTGGCGCAGCATGGCCGGGTCGGCGACGACGTGGGGGAGCGCCCCGACGTACACGTCCGGCCGCACGTGCAGGTGGTTGACCCGCTCGGCGACGACGTCGTCGACCAGGCCCGCCAGGTCGACCTCGGTGGGCTTGAGGGCGGCGTCGCGCGCGGTCACGTAGGCCAGCAGGTCCTCGATCAGCCGCCGCATCCGCACCACCCCGGCGCCGACCCGCTCCAGGCTCTCGTGGGCGTGCTCGGGCCGGTCCGGCAGCGCGTCGCGGGCCATCTCCGCGTGCGCGCCGATGACGGTCAGCGGGTTCTTGAGGTCGTGGGCGACGATCCCGGCGAACGCCGCCAGGTCGGCCTCCCGCTCGCGGGCCTCGGTGATGTCGTGGAACACCGCGATCGCCCCGCGCCGCCCGTCGACGTCCAGCGGGCGCCCGCTCACCGACAGGTGGATGCCGTCGGGGCGCTCCGGGTTGCGAATCACCATCTCCACGCCGTCGGTCGACTCGCCGGCGAGTGCGCGCACCAGCGGCAGCTCCGCGGTCGGGAACGGGCGGCCGTCCCCGGGCCGGAAGATGCCGTACCCGTCCTGCCACCGCTCGGCCCCGTCGATGTCCTGCGCGACGCCGAGCATGTCCCTGGCCGCCGGGTTGTGCACCAGGAACGCGCCGGTCTCGTCGACCACGCCGACGCCGTCGCTGATCCGCTCCAGTATCCCGTTGAGCAGCGCGACCTGGTTGCTCGCGTTGCGCTCGGCCTCGCGCAGTTCCGTGGTGGCGGTACGCACCCGCTCCTCGGCCCGCCCGCGCGCACCGGCGAGCCCCCACAGCATCGCGCACACCAGCAGCGTGAGCAGCGTCCCGCCGATGCCCACGACGACCGGCGCCGGCGCCGACCCGCCCAGGCGCGCCGAGTCGGCCGAGACGACCAGCCGCCACTGCCGGTTGGCGATCTGCACCCGCATGTCGCGTTTGAGGTCGGGGTGGCCGCCCTGGTGTAGCTGGGCGACGCGGGCCTCCTGCCCGTTGCCGTTGCGCGCCCACAGCTCGGCGTCGGCCTGCCCCTGCATGGCCTGGGTGAGCACCCCGCCGACGAAGTCCTGCCCGCGCAGCCCGAGCACGACCCAGCCCTTGAACTCGCGCGAGCCGTCGGGTGCCGGATCGCCGTACGCCGGCGCGGCCAGCACGAACGAGAGCTGCTGACGGTGCTCGGGCAGGCCGCGGTCGCGCAGCAGCACGTAGGTGTCGGAGACCGCGGGCTGCCCCGAGCGCCGCGCCTCCCACAGCGCCGCGGTCGGCTCGGGCGCCTGGGACAGGTCGGTGCCGGTGGGCAGGACGGTCGTGTCGTCCAGCGGCTGCGCGAAGATCGTGAAGAGGTGCTGGCCCCCGTTGCCCTGCGGCGACAGCGTGAGGTTCGTAGCGCCGCGCTGGCGCCAGTACTGCTGCACCGCCGCGATCTGCGAGTCGTCCGCCGCGACCAGGAACACCAGCGAGGTCGCCCCGACCAGCCCGGCTTCCCGCAGCGGCGCGGTGGTCGCGGCGAAGTCGCCGCGGGTGAGATCGGTGTGCGAGCCGGCGGCCGCGGCGACGGTGCGCAGCGTGTCGAGGTACCGGTGGATCTCGGAGCGCACGGACGCGTCGGACAGCGTGGCGGCCCGGTCGAGCACGGCCTGCGCGCGGTCCCGCTGCCCCTGCCGGATGGTGTGGGCGGCGTGCCAGGAGGCGGCGAGGCCGAGCGCGAGCACGAGCGCGATCGCCAGTACACCGGCCCAGCCGACCTGGCGGACCGCCTTGCGGAGCCGACCCGTCACCCAACACTGATCGGCAACCGATCCGCACCCCTTGAGGGTTTGCGCGCTGATAAGCCGCGAGCCTCGGGTCAGTCGCGGTCGGTCCAGCGGAACGTGGCGAGGCACAGGGCCAGGCCGATCACGATCCAGCCGCCGAGGACCAGGGCGATCGTGCCGTGCTGCCACGCGCCCGAGGGCTCCTGCGCGGCGAACGAGTCGGGCAGGAACACCGACCGCATGCCCTGGCACATCCATTTGAGCGGGAACACGGACGCGATCGTGCGCATCCAGTCGGGCAGCGAGGTGTACTGGATGAAGACGCCCGAGATGAACTGCAGCACGATCGCCACCGGCGTCACCACCGCCGGCCCGCTGCGGCCGGTGCGGGCCAGCGACGAGAAGGCGATCCCGCACAGCGTGCACGCGGTGATCCCCAGCAGCGCCACCCACACGAACGTCAGCCACTGCGCCCCGCCCGCCGGCAGCTTCACGCCGAAGAACAGCGACGCCACCGCGACCAGCAGGACCGTCTCGACGAGGCCGATGGCCAGGACCATCACGACCTTGCCGATGAAGTACGCCGCCCGCGGCATCGGCGTGCCCCGCAGCCGCTTGAGGATGCCCTTCTCCCGCTCGATCGGGATCTGGATCGCCAGGCTCTGGAAGCCGGTGGAGAGCAGCCCCGCGGCGATCATGCCGGCCGCGAAGTATTGCGTGAAGGTCACCCCGGGCGCGATCTCCCCGCCGAACACCGCCCCGAACACGGTGAGCAGGATCAGCGGGAACGCGAGCGTGAACACCACCGACTCGCGGCTGCGCAGGAATTGCTTGATCTCCAGGCCGCCGCGCAGGAGGCCGAGCCGCAGGGTCGTCATTCGCCGGCGCCGATCATCCGCAGGTACACATCCTCGAGGCTCGGTCTGGTGACGGTCAGGCCCGGCACCTCGCCGCCGAACCGCTCGGCGAGGCGCTGCACCAGCGCGGTCGGCGCGTCGGTGCGCTCGGACAGCGGCCCGTCCGGGCCCTCCCACGCGACGGTCGCGCCGCCCTGTCCGCGGCCGCCGAGCCGGGCGGGCGTGTCCACGGCGATGAGCTGGCCGCCGGTGAGCACGCCGACCCGGTCGGCCAGGGCCTCGGCCTCGTCCAGGTAGTGGGTGGTGAGCAGGATCGTGGTGCCGGCGGCGGCGAGGTCGCGGATCAGGCCCCAGAACTCCCGGCGCGCCTCCGGGTCGAAGCCGGTGGTCGGTTCGTCCAGGAACAGCAGCTCGGGCCGGCCGACGATGCCCAGGGCGACGTCCAGCCGGCGCTTCTGACCGCCCGAGAGGGTACGCGTGCGGTCGTTCTGCTTCCCGGCGAGCCCGACCCGCGAGAGGATCTCGTCGGGGTCGGCGGCGCCGGGGTAGTACTTGGCGAAGTGGTGGACGACCTCCCGGGCCGTCAGGTCGTCGAACTCGCCGGTGCTCTGCAGCACCACGCCGACCCGCGCCCGCCACGCCTGGTCGCCCTGCTGCGGGTCGACGCCGAGCACGCGCACGTCCCCGGCGCTGCGCCGGCGGAAGCCCTCCAGGATCTCCACGGTCGTGGTCTTGCCGGCTCCGTTCGGCCCGAGCAGCGCGAACACCTCGCCGTCGTGGACGTCGAGGTCGACTCCGTCGACGGCCACCGCCTTGCCGTACGCCTTGCGCAGGCCGCGCACCGTGATCGCATCCGTCACGGCGACCACTATAGGTCGGTGACAACTTTCACCGGGTACCCCTAGTTACCCTTCAGTACGGTGATCGCATGGGCTCCGAGAGGCTTTCCGAACGCGACCGACCGTGGGTCATGCGGACATATGCCGGCCACTCCTCGGCCGCCGCGTCCAACGCGCTGTTCCGCCGCAACCTGGCCAAGGGCCAGACCGGGCTGTCGGTCGCCTTCGACCTGCCGACCCAGACCGGCTACGACCCGGACGCGGAGCTGGCACGCGGCGAGGTCGGCCGGGTCGGCGTGCCGGTCGCGCACCTCGGCGACATGCACGCCCTGTTCGACGGCATCGACCTCGAACGCGCCAACACCTCGATGACCATCAACGCCACGGCGATGTGGCTGCTGGCGCTCTACGTGACCTGCGCCCGGGAGCAGGGCGTCGACATCGCCGGGCTCGCGGGCACCACGCAGAACGACATCGTCAAGGAGTACCTCTCCCGCGGCACGCACATCTTCCCGCCCGGCCCGTCACTGCGCCTGACCACCGACACCATCGCGTGGACCGTCGCGAACTGCCCGCGATGGAACCCGGTCAACATCTGCTCGTACCACCTGCAGGAGGCCGGGGCCACGCCCGTGCAGGAGGTCGCGTTCGCGCTGGCCACCGCCATCGCCGTGCTGGACGCGGTGCGCGAGGGGGGTCAGGTGCCGCCCGAGCGCTTCGGCGACGTCGTCGCCCGGATCTCGTTCTTCGTCAACGCCTCCGTGCGCTTCGTCGAGGAGACGGCGAAGATGCGCGCGTTCACGGCGATGTGGGACCGGCTCACCGCCGAGCGCTACGGGGTGCGCGACAGCGACGCGCGCCGGTTCCGCTACGGCGTGCAGGTCAACTCCCTCGGCCTGACCGAGGCCCAGCCGGAGAACAACGTCCAGCGCATCGTGCTGGAGATGCTCGGTGTGACCCTGTCCCGCGCCGCCCGGGCCCGGGCCGTGCAGCTGCCGGCCTGGAACGAGGCGCTCGGCCTGCCGCGGCCGTGGGACCAGCAGTGGTCGCTGCGCATGCAGCAGGTGCTCGCGTTCGAGTCGGACCTGCTGGAGTACCCGGACCTCTTCGAGGGATCGAAGGTCATGACGTCCCTCGTCGACGACATCGTCGCCGGCGCGACCGCCGAGCTGCAGCGGGTGCTGGACATGGGCGGGGTGGTCGCCGCGGTCGAGTCCGGCTACCTCAAGAGCGCCCTCGTCGGCTCCCTGGCCGAGCGCCGCGCCCGCATGGAGCGCGGCGACGACGTGGTGGTCGGCGTGAACCGCTTCACCGAGACCGAGCCGTCCCCGCTCATGGCTGCCGGCGCCGCCGCGATCGAGCGGATCGACCCCGCCGTCGAGCAGGCGGCGATCGCGAGCGTGCGGCAGTGGCGCGCCGAGCGCGGCGACGTGACCGGGGCCCTCGACGGGCTGCGCGCCGCCGCGGCGGGCGGTGCGAACCTCATGGCGGCGACCCTGGCCTGCGTCGCGGCCGGCGTGACGACCGGGGAGTGGGCGGGTGCGCTGCGGGAGGTCTTCGGGGAGTACCGCGCGCCGACCGGTCTGGCCGCCGCGGTCTCGGCGCCGGCGGGCGACCTGGAGCGGGTCCGTGAGCGGGTTCGCCGCACCGCCGAAGACCTCGGCACCGGGCGCCTGCGCATGCTCGTGGGCAAGCCCGGCCTGGACGGGCACTCCAACGGCGCCGAGCAGATCGCCGTGCGGGCTCGCGATGCCGGGTTCGAGGTGGTGTACCAGGGAATCCGGCTGACCCCCGCGCAGATCGTGGCCGCCGCGGTCGAGGAGGACGTCGACCTGGTCGGCCTGTCCGTCCTCTCGGGCTCCCACCTGGCCGCCGTCGCGAGCGTGCTGTCGGGGCTGCGGGCCGAGGGGCTGGGCGACCTGCCGGTGGTGGTCGGCGGCATCATCCCTCCCGGCGATGCCGCCGCCCTGCGCTCCTCGGGGGTGGCGCGGGTCTTCACCCCCAAGGACTTCGCCATCACCGACGTCATCGACGAGCTGGTCACCGTCGTCCGTGAGGCACACCACCTGGCCATTTAGGCATTGGGCCTTCGGTATTGGGCCTTATAGGTATTGGGCCTTAGCTTTAGTTTTAACCGGCCGGTTCAGAGGTCTTTGATCTTTTGGGCCGGTTTCGGTGTGTCGTAAGGACATGGGTACGGCCACCCGTGATCATTCGGAGTGCTGAAGCTTCGAAGGATGTGGGGTGGCCGTGGGGCCTACTATGCCAGGTTTGCGGGCGGTGGTCGCGGCTGAGCCGGTGGTGTGTCGTGCCGGGCTGATCGCGTGGCGGGCGGCGCTGTACCGGTGTTTCGGCAGGCGTGCGGATGCCCTGTTCGAACTGGTCGATGCGGTGCTCACCGCGCAGGGGCCGGTGGGTTCGCTGGTGGAGCTGTCGCTGGAGAAGGCGTTCCGGCGGGGTCATGGGGCGTTGTACGACGCCCTGGCCTGCGGGGTGATCGATGTTGCGGCGCTGCGCGAGCTGATTGCCGGTTCGTGGGACGGTCTGGACGACGGGCCGGTGAAGATCGCGGTGGATGTGTCGTCGTGGCCGCGTCCGGACGCGGAAACTTCCCGGAACGGTGTCACTGCTACACCGCCTGCCGCTGCGACGGGGCCCGTAAGACGATCCCGGGGTGGCCGTTCTCGTTCGCTGCCGGCCTGCAGTGGGGCGCCTCGTCGTGGACGACGCTGTTGGACGCGGTACGGATCGGCCCGCACGACGACCCGACCCTGGTCACGGTCGAGCAGGTCGCCGAGGTGTCCGCGCGGCTGGACACGGCCGGCATGTTGGTGGGGCGGCCCGCCCCGATATTCGTGTTCGACTCCGGCTACGACCTGACCAGGATCAGCTACCTCCTCGGCACCCGCGGCGCGCGGGTGCAGGTGCTCGGCCGGGTCCGCAGCGACCGGGTGTTCTACGCCGCGCCGGGCTACGCCGGACGGGTCGACGGCCGGCCGGGGCGGCCACGCCGGCACGGCGACCGGTTCGAACTGTCCACGCCCGCGTCGCTGCCACCAGCCGATGAGCGGTTGTCCGCACAGAGTCCACGCTATGGTCAGGTGCAGGTCAGTGCCTGGCATGGACTGCACCAGAAGCTGGGCAGGCAGGCCGGCTGGACCGACTTCGCCGGTGTGTTACCGATCGTGCCCGGCACGGTCATCCGCATCCAGGTCGAGCACCTCCCCGGCAACCGTAAGCCAGACGATGTGTGGCTGTGGCACACCGCACCGCCCGGCACCGGGTTCGACCTGGACCTGCTGTGGAAAACGTACCTGCGCCGGTTCGATCTGGAACACACGTTTCGGCTGCTCAAGCAGACCCTCGGCTGGACCGCACCGCAGATCCGCACCCCGCAGCAGGCGCAGCGCTGGACCTGGCTGATCATAGCCGCGCACACCCAGCTTCGGCTGGCCAGGACCCTCACCACCGATCTGCGCCGGCCCTGGCAGCAACCGATCCCAACCGGTACACCGATCACCCCGGGCAGGGTCCGGCGGGGTTTCGGCCAACTACGCCGACACCTGGGCACCCCGGCCGGTAGACCAAAATTCACCGCCCCCGGACCCGGCCGCCCCACCGGCAGCACCCGACCACCACGAACCCACTACCCCGTCGGGAAGAAGAAGCCCGCAACGGACGAACCAACAGCAACAAAACCCAAGATCACAGGTTAAAACTAAAGCTTAGGTATTGGGCCGCCAGCCCTGCGCGGCGGCCCACTCCGCCGCGGCCTTCTCGTTCTTGCGCCTCTTCCGGCGCCGCATCAGCCAGCCGAAGCTCAGGAAGAGCAACAGCAGGAACAGCAGCACGACCACCGGCAGCACGATCGCCACGATCGACAGCAGGACGCTGACGACGTCCTCGATCGTGCTCACGATCGGCGCCCCGAACCCGACGGTCGTCGCGTTGATGACCGGCCGGGACACGGCCTTCATCCCGTGCACGCCGAGCGATACGGCCCCGCCGACCACGATTGGTATCCATTGATGGCTTGTGAAGAACGAGCCCGGGTCCGTCACGGTGACCGTCTCCGAGCTCGACGCGGCACCGAACGCGAGACCGCCGGCGGTGGGCCGGATGAACGTCTGGATCACGTCGTTGACGTGGTCGAGCATCGGCACCTTGTCCGCGACGAACTCGATCGCGAGCAGCACCGCGACGATCGTCAGCGTCCAGCCGTTCTCCATCCACGCCCAGTTCGACGGCAGCGTGATGAGATCCGTATATCGCGCGAGCACACCGATCGCCAGCAACGGGATGTACGCGTTGAGCCCGGCCGACGTGGCGAGGCCGAGACCCGTCAATGACTCCAACACCCCTGAAGCATGACATCGGGGTGCCAGCCCCGCCGCGCTCGCGGGTTAGGCTGTCGGCCGTGCGTCTCGTCATCGCCAAGTGCTCGGTCGACTACATCGGCCGGCTCACGGCCCACCTCCCGCCCGCGACCCGCCTGCTGCTCATCAAGGCCGACGGTTCGATCTCGATCCACGCCGACGACCGGGCGTACAAGCCCCTGAACTGGATGAGCCCGCCCTGCCGCCTGGAGGAGCAGGACGGCCTCTGGCGCGTGGTCAACAAGGCCGGCGAGGAGCTGCGCATCACGATCGAGGAGGTTCTGCACGACACCTCCCACGAGCTGGGCGTGGACCCGGGCCTGGTGAAGGACGGCGTCGAGGCCCACCTGCAGGAGCTGCTGGCCGCGGCCCCCGAGACGCTGGGCGCGGGCTTCACCCTCGTCCGCCGCGAGTACATGACCGCCATCGGCCCGGTCGACCTGCTGTGCCGCAACGGCGAGGGCGCGACGGTGGCGGTGGAGATCAAGCGCCGCGGCGAGATCGACGGCGTGGAGCAGCTGACCCGATACCTGGAGCTGCTGGGGCGCGATCCGCTGCTGGCGCCGGTGAGCGGCATCTTCGCCGCGCAGGAGATCAAGCCTCAGGCCCGGGTGCTGGCCGAGGACCGGGGCATCCGCTGCGTGGTGCTCGACTACAACGCGCTGCGCGGCGTGCAGAAGGACGAGCTGACGCTCTTCTGACCGCACCCCGATCGCGACCAGCCGCCGGCGCTCCAGCATCGCGCTCGACCTGGACCCGGGTGACCTCGTGTGCCTGCCCGAACCCCGTCAGGACCGTCGCCGCAGCCCGGTCAGAAGCACCCAGCCGCCTCGGACGTTCCGAAGCTGGGCAAAGTCCCCGAAAGCCCGATAATCGGACTTATGCCCCGACGGGTGAAAAATCCGATTAGGGCGGCGGGTGGCGTTGGCGATCGCGGTGCCGATCGGCCGACAGCAGGCGCCCTGCCTGCGTCCGTCCCGCCCGCCGTGCGTCCGTCCCGCCCGCAGTGCGCTCGCGGCGGGGCAGTGCAAGCCGCTCAGCAGGATCGGTCGTGTCGGTGACGCGGCGGCCGGTTCGGCGGCCAGGGCAACAGCGGAGCGTCGACTCGGCTCGGTGACGACATGACGGTCACGTCGGCGGCGACCGCGCTCCCGCTCCTGCTCGGCCCCTGCCGCCCGAGGTGGCGATCGCGAGGAACGACGAACCAGGGGTCGGCCGTGGTGATGTGGTTGAGCCGCGCGTCCAGCGATTGCCTTCGGGCCGTCTGATGGTGCAAGGCGACGGCCGGCGAGATTCGGGACGCGGCCCAGGAGAAGCCCGGGACGGCCGGGCCGCGGCGGGATTCAGCGGCGGCGGGGGATGCGCCGATACGGCGGCGGACCGACGGGTGGCGGACGCCGGGAAGGTGGGCAGTGCCGCTGCGTCGCCGCAACGGCTCGGCCCTTGCCGCGGCGGTGGCGCAGCGTTGCCGCAGCGGCATGGCCAGTATGGCGGTGGTGGCGACGCAGTGTCGCAGCGGTAGCAGCCTGGCGGGTGCGGCGGTGGTGGTGACGCTACAGATCGACAGCACGACGGCTGGACAGACCGGGAACGCGGTGACTGGACCGGTCGGGGGCGGGGTGACGTCGGTGCGGGCTGAGAACGCGGTGACGGCGAAGGCTCTGGTGATGGTGCACGAAACGTCGGCGGCGACGGTGGCCTCGGCGATCGCGCAAGAGATGTCGGTGGCGGGGGCGGCGCCGGTGGGGTGGCAGGGTCGTGCCGGCGAGACGGTCCGGGTGGGGTGGGCGCGGCCGGATCGGAGCGCGGGTTGGGTTGGGCGGTTGGACGGCGAGGGTTGGGCTGATTCGACGGATGGCGGGAGTCGGGCTGGGCTGGCGGACAGTCTGGGTTGGGTTGAGTCGCCGGATGGCGGGGGTTGGGTTGGGTGGTTGGACGGCGGGAGTCAGGATGGGGCACCGGGCGGCCGGAGTTGGGTTGAGTCGCCGGATGGCGGGGGTTGGGTTGGGTGGTTGGACGGCGGGAGTCAGGATGGGGCACCGGGCGGCCGGAGTTGGGTTGAGTCGATGGATGGCGGGAGTCGGGCTGTGGCTCTGGACAGGCGGGGCGAGGACTGGGTTGGGTGGTTGGACGGCGGGAGTCAGGATGGGGCACCGGGCGGCCGGAGTTGGGTTGAGTCGATGGATGGCGGGAGTCGGGCTGTGGCTCTGGACAGGCGGGGCGAGGACTGGGTTGGGTGGCTGGACGGCGGGAGTCAGGGTGAGGCACCGGACGGCTGGAGTCGGGCTGGGCTGGCGGACGGCCCGGGGTGGGCTGGGTCGACGGGCGGCCCGGCCCGGGGTGGGTGGCCAGAGCGCGGCGGCGGGCGGCTCGGGCGTCCTGTTCGGCCCAGTGGGCGGTGATCTCGGCGGTGCGGGCCTCGGCGTCCAGACGGGCCAGCCGCTCGGCATGACGCGCCTCCAAACCGCGACGGCGGGCCTCGGCGAACTCGGCACGGACCGCACGGCGACGGGCCACACGACGGCGGTGCTCGGCCAGCATCGCGTCCAAGCGGCTGCGCCACTCTGAGTCGGCGGCCGCGGTCAGCACCTCATCCATGAGAAGAACTTAGAACAAGAGTACGACAAAAAATCGGTGAGCAGGCCCGGCCCAAGGGGCGACAGCCCGATCTTGACCTGTGGGCGGTCACTTTTGTCGGTCTTGGGAGACGAGCTGTTCGGAGCGGTCCCACAGGGCGCGTGCCAGGTCGGCGTCGAGGGCCTGCTTGTTGATGCGCCGGGCCGGCTTGCGCTTCTCGTAGTAGCCGCCGGGCTCCCAGTCGATGCCGGGGCGGCTCTGTGACAGCCAGACCAACTGGTCGGCGCCCCGTTCCGCAGAGATTAGCAGTGAACGGGTCAGGCGGTTCGTCGCGATGAACCGCATCAGCTGGCTGGTGGTCTGGGACGCGAAGTTCGTCGCCACGTTGCCGGGGTGGATGGCGACCGCCGAGACGCCCTGTCCGTGGTACCGGCGATGCAGTTCCTTGGTGAACAGGATGTTCTCCAGCTTCGCGGCGCTGTAGGCGCGGATCGGGGAGAAGTCGCGTTCGAGGTTCAGGTCGCGGAGGTCGAGCCGGCCGGCCATGCGCGCGCCGATGCTCGACGTCTGGATCACCGTCGCGCCCGACTCGATCAGGGTGGGCAGCAGCAGGCTGGTGAGCAGGAACGGCGCCAGGTGGTTGATCTGGAACGTCCGCTCGAAGCCGTCGGCCGTCCGCGCTGGGTCGCCGAAGACGCCGCCCGCGTTGTTGGCCAGCACGTCGATGCGCGGATACGCGGCGCCGAGCGCGGCCGCGAGCCCGCGCACCTCGTCGAGGCGGGTGAAGTCGGCCACGAAGGCGTCCGCGCCGAGCGGGGCGGCCACGGCCCGGGTCTTCTGCGGGGAGCGGCCGACTACCACGACCCGGTGGCCGTGGTCGTGCAGCTGCTGGGCGGCCGCGGCGCCGATGCCGTCGCTCGCGCCGGTGATGACGATCGTCTTGGGCATGACGTCAGCGTGCGACGAACATGTCAGTCACTGTCAAGTGCGGCGGCTGGTGCTAACCTGGGCAGATCATGAGCGGCCTGAGGGAGCGCACCCGGCGTGCGGTGCGGGAGGAGATCGCCGAGGCGGCGCTGGAGCTGTTCGTGGCGCGTGGCTACGACGCCACGACCATCGACGACGTCGCGGCCGCGGTCGGCATGTCGCAGCGCAGCGTCTTTCGCTACTTCGCGACGAAGGAGGACATCGTCGTCGGCAAGCTCGACCTCGGGGCGGAGGAGATGCTCGGCGTCCTGCGCGCCCGGCCCGGCGACGAGCCGGTCTGGGCCTCGCTGCGCCGGCTCTTCGACGTCGTCGACGCGCGCGAGGGGCGGGGGTCGGTCAAGCCGATCGTGCGCATGGTCTTCGAGACGCCGGCGCTGCTGGCCGTCTACCTCCAGCGGCTGCAGATTCTCCAGGATGACGTCGTGAAGGTGCTGCTGGAGCGGGCCGAGTACGCCGCCGACGATCCCGCGCCGCGGGCGCTCACGGCCGCGGCCTTCGGCTGCCTGGTCGCGGCCCAGCACGCCTGGCTGGCGTCCGGCGCCGACGAGCCCATGACGCGGTGGATCGACCGCGCCATGGACACGCTCACGTCGCGGGTGTGATCACGAAGAGCGGCCGTGGACCAGCTTCACGACGCGGACGATCTGCTGCATGG
Source organism: Dactylosporangium sp. CA-233914 (assembly GCF_050942935.1). Taxonomy (NCBI): domain Bacteria; kingdom Bacillati; phylum Actinomycetota; class Actinomycetes; order Micromonosporales; family Micromonosporaceae; genus Dactylosporangium; species Dactylosporangium sp. CA-233914. The sequence goes on from NZ_CP192030.1 coordinate 1,723,265, forward strand.
TCTTCTCGGTCCGCTCGAAGGTCGCCGCCGCGAGCACCGTCGGGCCGCGGCGCTTGACCACCGCCTTCGGGCGGGTGAACTCGCGCAGGCCGTCCTCGCCGTGGATGCGGCCGAAGCCCGAGTTGCCCACGCCGCCGAAGGGCAGGGTCGGCATGCCGGCGAAGGTGAGGGCCGAGTTGACCGACGTCATGCCGGAGCGGACCTGCCGGGCCAGCTCCAGGCCCTGCGACTTGGAGAAGATCGCCCCGCCCAGGCCGTAGCCGTTGCTGTTGGTCAGCCGTACGCCCTCCGCCGCGTCGCGGACCCGGGTGACGGTCAGCGTCGGGCCGAACGTCTCCTCCTGCACCGCGGCGGCGTCCTCGGGGACGTCGACCAGGATCGTCGGGCTCACGAACGGCGGCTGAACCGCCTCCGCGCCGCCCAGCACGGCCCGCCCGCCGCGGGTGAGGGCGTCCTCGATGTGGCGGCGGATGATCTCGATCTGCGAGGGCATGGTGATCGGGCCGATGTCGTCGCCCGGGGAGGCGCCGACGCTGAGCTTGGCCGCGCGCGCCACCACGCGGTTGAGGAAGTCGTCGTAGACCTGCTCCGCGACGTACACCCGCTCGATCCCCACGCACGTCTGACCGGCGTTGGTCAGGCCGCCCCAGACGCAGGAGGCGGCGGCCGCGTCCAGGTCGGCGTCGGCGGCGACGATCATCGCGTCCTTGCCGCCGCACTCCAGCAGCACGGGGGTGAGCGTCTCGGCGGCCGCGGCCATGACCTTCTTGCCGGTGGCGGTCGACCCGGTGAAGGCGATCTTGTCCACGCCGCTGCGGCACAGAACCGCGCCGACGTCGCCGAGGCCGTGCACGATCTGCAGGACCGGGTGCTCGGGGACGACCTCGTTGAAGCGGTCCACGAACCACTGACCGACCGCCGGGGTGTACTCGCTGGGCTTGAACACCACCGCGTTGCCGGCCGCGAGCGCGTATGCGATCGACCCCATCGGCGTCAGAATCGGGTAGTTCCACGGCCCGATGACCCCGATCACGCCGAAGGGCAGGTACTCCAGGTACGACGAGTGCTCCATGAGCAGCAGCGAGCTGCCCACCCGGCGCCGGCCCAGCACCCTGCGAGCGTGCTGCGCGGCCCACGCGATGTGGTCGATCGCCGCGATCGCCTCCACCAGCGCGTCCGCCCGGGGCTTGCCGCCCTCGCGGTGCATGAGCCCGGCCAGCTCGTCCAGCCGGTTGGTGAGCACGCTGCGGAAGGCGAGCAGGCGCCGCTTGCGCCCGGCGAATCCGAGCCCGGCCCACCACGCGGCCGCGTCGCGTGCCCGCGCCACGACCTCGGTGAGATGATCGGGGGAGGCGACCGGGAAGCGGCCGACCTCCTCACCCGACGCGGGGTTGGTCGAGATCAGCGAGCCCTCGTCGATGGCGGGGACGCCGGGAGTTCGCGTGGCGGTCATGGCGCGAGTCTAAACCCGGAAATTACTCACGAGTAGGGCCTGAGTGGGCCGCCGTCCGGTGTCGAGAACACGGTCACGACTCCGATCGTTGGGTACAACGACCGCAGGAGGAACACACATGGCACCCGTGAAGGCCGAGAAGCTGGACGTCCCCGGCGCGACCCTGCACTACGAGGTCCGCGGCAGCGGTCCGGTGCTGCTGCTGATCTGCGGCGGCATCTACGACGCCGACGGCTTCGCCGCCCTGGCCGAGGAGCTCGCCGGGGAGTACACCGTCGTCACCTACGACCGCCGCGGCAACTCCCGCAGCGTTCTGGACGGCCCACCCGCCCCGATCATCCTGGAGGAGCAGGCCGACGACGCGTACCGCATCCTCGGCGCGGTCGGCGTGGACGAGTACGAGCCGGCCGACGTGTTCGGCAACAGCTCCGGGGCCGTCTTCGCGCTCGAGCTCGCCACGCGGAACCCCGGCATGGTGCGCACCGTGGTGGCGCACGAGCCGCCCGTGTTCGAGCTGCTGCCCGACTTCGACCACTGGCGTACCGTCATGGGGCAGGTCGCCGAGGCGTACCGCGACAACGGCACCGAGGCGGCCATGGGCGTCTTCGGCGCCGCGCTGGGGATGCACGGTGACGACGACACGCCCGGCACCCCGCCCTCGGCCGAGGCCGCGGCGCGGATGGGGGCCAACCTGGAGACCTTCGTCGCCTACGAGGTGCCGCCGGTCGCCACCTACGTGCCCGACCTCGACGGCCTGCGGGCCGGCGCCGTGCGGATCGTGCCGGCGGTGGGCGCGTCCAGCACCGGGGAGCCGCCGAACCGGGCCGGCCGCGAGCTGGCCGCCCGCCTGGAGACGACGGTCGAGGAGTTCCCCGGCGGGCACGGCGGCTTCGGCAACGCGGCCCCGTTCGCCGCGAAGCTCCGCGAGGTGCTGCGCGGCGACGCTTAGGAGGCGTGCTCCTTGATGATCCGCTCGGCCACGGCGAGGGGGTCGGCGAGCCGGCCCTCCGCCGACGCGTCGACCCAGCGCTGCTGGCTGGGGAAGTAGGCGCCCGAGGCGGACGCGCGCCGGATGCTCTCCTGCATGTCGGTGTTCATCTGGCCGGGGTCGACGTTGACGACGGTGATCCGCTCGTCGTCCCTGACCTGCGAGGCCACGGCGTCGAAGAAGGTCTCGCCGGCGGCCTTCGTGGTGCAGTACAGCGCCCAGCCGTCGACGATCCGGTGCGCCGCGCCCGAGGAGATGAACAGCAGCCGCAGCTTCGCCTCGCTCGGCGCCGCGTGCAGGAACGTGTTGGTGAGCACCATCGGGGCGGTGAGGTTGACCGCGACCGCGTTCGTGATCGCCTGGGTGGTGAGCCGGCCGACGGCGCCGATCGGCTCGATGACGGCCGCGTTGTGGATCAGCACGGCCTCGTCGGCGTCGCGCAGGAAGCCGCGCAGGATGTCGTAGTCGGGCAGCCAGTGCGCGTCGGCGATGTCGGTCGAGAACAGCGTGACGTCGCCCGGCCGTTCGTCGCGCAACCGTTGTTGCTCGGGGGTGAAGTGGCGGCCGACCGCCAGGACGCGATCACCGCGCGCGATGGACACGTCGAAGACGGCGGCACCCAGGCCGCGGGACACTCCGGTGATCACGACGGCACGCATGCGGTCACTCTATTCCTGTCCGGCGGTCATTTACATTGCCCGTGCGCCGGGCACGGATGGTCCCTTCGGCGCCGCCGCGGAGCCGGGGCAGGACTCGCCGAGCTTCTCCGCGACGACGCTCAGCGCGTCGGCCAGGGCCGCGGTCTGGGCGGGGTCGAGGTGGTCGAAGATCAGCCGGCGCACGTCGGCCACGTGGGCCGGGGCGACCCGCGCGGCGAACTCGCGGCCGGCCTCGGTGACCCGCGCGATGCTGACCCGCCCGTCGCAGGCGTCCCCGCTGATCTCGACGTAGCCGAGGTCGACGAGCTTGCGCATGCGATGGCTCAGGCGGCTCGGCGACATGTTCATCACCCCGGCGAGCTCGGACAGGCGCAGCCCTTCGCCGACGTTGCTCAGGGCCGCCAGCAGTCCGAACTCCACGTGGACCAGCCCGTGCGGGCGGAAGGTCCGCTCCAGTTCCGGGAAGCCGACGAGCACGACGGCCAGCAGCGACATCCAAGCGCGGCGCTCGGTGTCGTCCAGCCATCGTGGCTCGTCCGTCATGCCATCCATGGTGCCTTGATCTTGTGTTCCGGGGCCAACGACGCGTCCGATACGCGTCAGAAGCGGCCGATCGCGATCACCACCGCGATGGCGCCCAGGATCACGTTGATGCCGATCATCGGGTACTCCTTGGCGCGCACGTGGTCGACGATCGCCAGCACCATGATGAGGGCGATCCCGACGGCGGCGAGCGGGGTGAGGATCGTGGCGATGCCGGTGGCCCACGGCAGGATGAGCCCGAGGCCGCCGAGGATCTCCGTGGTGCCGACGAATCTGACCGTGCCCGTGCTGTACCGGTTCACCCAGGTCATGTTCTTCGCCAGTTTCTCCGTGGGCTGGCTGACCTTCATGAGCCCGGCCAGGAGGAAGGCCGCGCCCAGCACGATCTGCAGGACCCAGAGCAGGACGTTCATGGTGTACTCCCTGATTGCTTGACGCTTCAAGCAGAGGATACTTGAATCGTCAAGTAGTCTGGATTCCCCGCCGGCGGGTGAGGGGGGCCCACCCCGGAATCGTCGACCGTTTGCGCATGGAGACGTTGCAACGGCGGTCCCCGTGGGTAACCGGCTTCGCGATGTTCGCCGGCAGCATGATGCTCGTCGTCGGCATCTTCCAGATCGTGGTCGGGCTGACGGCGATCTTCGAGCGGACCTTCTACATCCTCACTGGCGACTATCTGTTCGGCTTCAACGTCACGACCTGGGGCTGGGTCCACCTCGCCCTGGGCATACTGGTCGTCCTCGGCGGCGGCGCCGTGCTCGCCGGGCGGCTGTGGGGGCGGGTTCTCGGCATTGTGCTGGCCTCGCTGAGCGCGATCGCCAACTTCCTGTTCCTGCCGTACTACCCGCTGTGGTCGATGCTGATCATCGGCGCCGACATCGCGGTCATCTGGGCGCTGACGAGGTATGGGCGTGACGAGGCCGTTCTGAGCTAGAGGTATGTGGGCCGGCCACATGTGACCGGCCCACGACCGGTGCGACCATGCGGTGATGCACGTCACCAAGCGCGGCCCCGAGACCGGCCCTCCCGTCCTGCTCATCCACGGCAACTGCTCCTCGTCGGGCTACTGGGAGCCGTTGCTGCGCCACCTGCCGGAGCACTGGCATCTGGTGCTGCCCGACCTGCGCGGATACGGCGAAAGTCCCGCCCTCGGCGTCGACGCCACGCGCGGCCTGCGCGACTTCGCCGACGACGTCGCCCCGCTCCTGGCCGACCTCGGGCACAACGTGACCGTGGTCGCCCACTCGATGGGTGGCGGCGTCGCCATGCAGCTGCTGCTGGAGCACCCCGAGCGTATCGGCGCGCTGGTCCTGGAGGCGCCGGTCTCGCCCTTCGGCTTCGGCGGCACCCGCGACCTGACCGGGACCCCGACCACGCCCGACTTCGCCGGCACCGGCGGCGGCTCCGTGAACGCCGACTTCGTCCGCCTCCTGGCCGCCGGCGACCGCAGCACCGCGGAGCAGTCCAGCCCGCGCAACGTGCTGCGCGCGTTCTACGCCGCCCCGGGCTTCGACTTCGGCGCCGACGAGGAGTTGCTGCTGGACACGATGCTGTCCACGGCGATCGGTGACGAGCAATACCCCGGCGACGGTACGGCGAGCGCCAACTGGCCCGGCATGGCCCCCGGTACCAAGGGCGTGCTCAACACCATGTCCCCGCGCTGGCTCGACCTGTCCGGGATCGTCGAGGTCGACCCGAAGCCGCCGATCACCTGGATCCGCGGCGACCAGGACGCGATCGTCTCCGACGCCTCGTTCTTCGACCTCGCCCAGCTCGGCAAGCTCGGGCTCGTCCCCGGCTGGCCCGGCGAAGAGGAGTGCCCGCCGCAGCCGATGGTGGGACAGACCAGAGCGGTGCTGCAGCAGTACGCCGAGAAGGGCGGCGCCTTCACCGAGCACACCTGGACCGGCGTCGGGCACAGCCCGCACGTCGAGCGCCCCGAGGAGTTCGCCGCCGTCCTGAAGGAGGTCGTCGGCTCCTGAAGTGCGTGAGGCCGCCGCTGTTCCTTGTGGACCCCACGGACAGCGGCGGTCTCCTCTGCGTCCTGATCCCGGTGATCGGCCTGGTGCTGGGCCTCGTCCTCGGCTTTGAGACTTTGTCGAGCTGACCCGCCGCGGCAACGATGCTCATCGAGCTGGCCACGGGCCTGCTGATCGCCGCCGTCTGGCTCGCGGGCGTCCGGATGGCGTGAGCGTCAAGCCGGTATCCGACCGAAATTGTCGTACCCCTCTGGCACAGTGTCGGCATGGAGATCGGTCGGCACATCGACGCGTTGGAGCGTGCCGGTCTGGACTTCGTCGACGCCGCGGAGAAGGCGGGCTTCGACGCCCCGGTCCCGACCTGCCCCGAGTGGACGGTTCGCGACCTGGTGCAGCACGTGGGCTACGTGCACCGCTGGGCGGCGGCCTACGTCCGAGGGGGCCGCGTCAGCGTGCTGTCGGACGACGAGGAGGAGCGGGCGGTCGGCCCCATGCCGCCCGACGACGAGCTGATCGGGTGGTTCCAGTCCGGCCATACCGCCCTGGTCGACCTGCTGCGCGCCGCCCCGGCGGACACCCGCTGCTGGCACTTCCTGCCCGCCCCGACGCCGCTTTCGTTCTGGGCCCGCCGCCAGGCCCACGAGACCACCGTCCACCGCGCCGACCTGCAGGGCGCGGTCGGCGACATCGCCGGCGTCGAGGCGGATCTCGGCCTGGACGGCATCGACGAGCTGCTGATGGGCTTCTACGGCACCCGCGGCGGCCGCCTGCGCTCCGAGACCGCCTGCACCCTGGCCGTCCACGCGACCGACGGCGCCGAGTCCGACGGCCCGCGCGCCTGGACGGTCACGATGACGCCGCGGGGCGCGACGATCGTCCGCGGCGCCCCGGGTGCGGCGGACTGCACGCTGACCGGGCCGGCGAGCGCGCTCTATCTGGCCCTGTGGAATCGGCGAGACCCGCAGGGGCTCGACATCCGGGGCGAGGAGTCGGTGCTGTCGCTGTGGCGGGAGAAGGCGACGATCCGCTGGACCTGATGACAGCGGGATGTGCCACAGGTCGCGCGACGTCGCGGCCCGGCATGGCAGACTCGCCGGTAACTTGAGGGGTCGTTCAGGAGGGGTGTGCGATGGGGCGCGAATTCGGATCCGTGGGCGTGGTCGGCCTCGGGACTATGGGCGCCGGCATCGTGGAGGTCTTCGCCCGCAACGGGATCGCCGTCACCGCGGTCGAGATCGCCGACGCGGCGCTGCGGCGGGGGGAGGAGATCCTGCGCGGCAGCGTCGAGCGGGCCGTGCGCAAGGGCAAGCTCTCCGAGGGCGAGCGGGACGTGCTGCTCGGCCGGGTCAGCTTCGCCGTGGGGCTCGACGCCCTGCACTCCGTCGACCTCGTCATCGAGGCGGTGCCCGAGCAGCTCGAGCTCAAGCAGCGGATCTTCGCCGAGCTCGACCGGGTCTGCAAGCCCTCGGCCATCCTGGCCACCAACACGTCCAGCCTGTCGGTCACCGAGATCTCGGTGGCCACCTCGCGGCCCAACCAGGTCGTCGGCATGCACTTCTTCAACCCGGCGCCGATCATGAAGCTCGTCGAGGTCGTGCGAACCGTCGTCACGGCCGAGGACGTCGTCACCGACATCGAGGGGCTCTGCGCGCGGCTGGGCAAGGTGGACGTGACGATCGGCGACCGGGCCGGATTCATCGCCAACGCGCTGCTGTTCGGCTACCTCAACCAGGCCGTGTCGATGCTCGAGGCGAAGTATGCGACCCGTGAGGACATCGACGCCGCGGTGAAGCTCGGGTGCGGGCTGCCCATGGGGCCGCTCGCGCTGATGGACCTCATCGGCCTCGACACGGCCTACGAGATCCTCGACACCATGTATCGCCGCGGTGGCCGCGACCGCCGCCACGCGCCCGTGCCGCTCATCAAGCAGATGGTCACGGCCGGGCTGCTCGGGCGGAAGTCCGGGCGGGGCTTCTACACCTACGACAAGCCCGGCTCGCCGGTCGTCGTGCCCGACGAGGCCACGCCGCCGGCCGGCACCGAGGCCGGCCGCCCGGCGCACGCGATCGCCAAGGTCGGCGTGGTCGGGTCCGGCACGATGGCCACCGGGATCATCGAGGTCTTCGCCAAGGCCGGGCTCGAGGTCATCTCGGTCACGCGGGGCGCCGAGCAGTCGGGGCGCACCTGCGAGGCGCTCAAGACGTCGCTGGACAAGGGCGTCGTGCGCGGCCGGCTCACCGAGGCCGACCGCGACGCGGCGCTGGGCCGGGTGACCTGGTCGGCGACGATCGAGCACCTCTGCGACGCTGACCTCGTGGTCGAGGCCGTGGTCGAGGAGCTGTCGGTCAAGAAGGCCCTGTTCGCCTCGCTCGACGAGATCTGCAAGCCCGGCGTCGTGCTCGCCACGACCACGTCGAGCCTGCCGGTCATCGAGCTCGCGGTCGCGACCGAGCGCCCCGCCGACGTCGTGGGCCTGCACTTCTTCAACCCGGCCCCGGTGATGGGCCTGGTCGAGGTGGTCCGCACGATCCGCACCTCGGAGGCGACGCTCGTCACCGCGACCGCGATCTGCCGCACGGTCGGCAAGCACGCGGTGGTGTGCGCGGACCGCTCGGGCTTCGTGGTCAACGCCCTGCTGTTCCCATACCTCAACGACGCCGTCAAAATGGTCGAGGCCTCCTACTCCACCGCCGAGGACATCGACCACGCGATGAAGCTCGGCTGCGGCTACCCGATGGGCCCGTTCGAACTCCTCGACGTGGTCGGCCTGGACGTGGCCCTAGCCATCCAGCGCGAGCTCTACCTGGAGCTACGCGAGCCCGGCTTCGCCCCCGCCCCACTGCTGGAACACCTGGTCACGGCCGGCTACCTGGGCCGCAAGGCAGGCCGCGGCTTCCGCGACCACTCCAACCGCTGAACCGCCCCCGGCCACACCCACCACCCCCACCCGCGCCGCAGCCGGCCCGGCTACGTCCGCGCCGCGAGGTTGTCGGCTAACTGTGCGCCGCGGGCTGGCTGTGTGCCGTGGGCTGTGTCGCGCTGGAGTTTGGCTGTTGACGCTGTGGGTTGGCTGTGCGTCGGGCTGGGGGCTGGTCGTTGGCGCTGTGGGTTGGCTGTGCGCTGTGGGCTGTGTCGGGCTGCAGGCTGGTCGTTGAGGCTGTGGGCTGCTTCGTGGTGCGGGTTGGTTGGGGCCGGGCTGTCGGCTGGGCGGGCGGCGGTTGCCAGGGGGCTGGTCGGTCGCGGGGCGCGTTGCTGGGTGGGCTTGGCCGTTACGCTGAGATCGTGTCACCTCGTCGGAACCACCCCAAGCGCGACGATGCGCCGCCGGCGCTTGATCTTGAGCGGATCAAGCGGGGCGTCGGTGCCGTGCAGCAGTGGAGCGACGGTGAGTGGCAGGTGCGCAACATTCCGGCTGGGGCGGCCGTCAAGGCGTATCGGTGTCCGGGCTGCGACCACGAGATCGCCCCGGGGGTGCCGCACCTCGTGGCTTGGCCGGCCGATGAGCGGGGGGACCTGACCGACCGGCGGCACTGGCACACCGGCTGCTGGCGTGCTCGGGACCGCCGCGGGCCGAACATCCAGCGTGGCCGCGGCGCGCCCCACTACGGCTGAGCGGCGTCCCGGTCGAACAGGCCCGTCGTGCGGCCCTGCGACGGTATGAAACCCGAGGGCGGCGAAGCGTCCGGGGACCCGGAGAGGCCCGGGGACGGGGAGAGGCCTGGGGACGAGCTCGTGAACGGCATCGGGTCGGGGGTGGACAGCCAGGAGTCGCGGCGGCGCCAGATTGACAGCCAGGGCTCGCCCGTGATCGAGCGCGTCAGCGCTGCCGTGCTGAGCAGCCAGCCGGCCGCACGGGCGCGCTGTGGTGTGAAGTGCCGGTGGGCGAAGGCCATGCGCTCCGTCAGCAGGGCGGTCGAGACCAGGCGGGCCGGCGGGTGCTGCGGCGTCAGCGCCGTCATCTGCGCGTCCGGGATCAGGACCGGGCGGGCGCCCAGGGAGCGGGCGCGCATGGACAGGTCGGCCGCGGGCAGGCGCTCGTCGAAGCCGCCCAGCCGCCGCCACAACTCCCGCTCCACGAGCAGCATCCGCGGTGTCACGGCGGGGACCTCGCCGCCGATCGCGCGATCCAGCTTCGGGAGGCGTTCGGGCTCGAACGGCAGGCCGAACGCCAGGCAGGCGGTGCCCCACAGCGTCGGCGGTGCCTCGAGCGTGCGGCCGTCGTCCGAGCCGTCGCGCAGGGTGCGGCCGGTGTAGAGGCGGTCCTCGGGGTGGGATCCGGCGTACTCCACCAGCGTCCGCACCGCGTCCCCGACCGGCCCGAGGCCCGGGTCGAGCAGCAGCAGCCACGGGGCCTTCGCCCGCGCGGCGCCGAGGTTGACCGCTGCCAGCGGGGGCAGTGCCTCCGAGCGGCGCAGCAGCTTCACCTCGCGGAAGGCGTGCCGTACGGCGGCCGCGGTGTTGTCGGTCGAGCCGTTGTCCACCACGACCGTCTCGGTCGGGACCTCGGTGCCGGTCTGGACCGCGGCCAGACCCCGCAGCAGGCCCTCGCGGGCGTTGTGCGCGACGGTGACGATACTGACGACGGGTTCGGTGCTGCGGAACACGAGCGGCTCCCTCGGGTCAGAGGGCGGTCGAAAACTTCCCGGATAGTACCGGTGGCGAGGGTGAATGAGCCGAAAGTACTGCGGGAAGTCCGCCGGAAGGCTGGCGGGAGATCCCGGCCAACGGGGCCTGCGAGCTGCTAAAACGTAGAATCCGGACACGAACTCGCCTCGGATCCGCCTGCCGCCACGTGGCCGGACGCTGCTATCCTCCCCTCGGCGGCGCAGGAAAGCCCGGTCCGCTATTTGTGCTTCTGCAAAGAGATATTCCGCGCGCCTTTGCTTTTCTCCGGCCATTCGGGGGAGTGAAACGGTAACGGGGAGAACGGCAAAGTGCGGATGCGGTCGGGGGTAGCGGCTTGACGGTGACGCTCGGTTTAAGTCCCCGCAGTGAGCGGCGATCGGTTCGACGGGGGGTGATCATGCGGAAGCCGAGTGTGATCAAGGCTCCGAACTGGTCGTTCCCGGCGGGGGAGATCGCTAGTTGTCTCTCTTTGATCTTTTAAGTCCGGCATAGAACTCAATTAAGGCGACGCAGCGTGATTACCCGGGAAGTTTGCCACCGAGGGGCGGCGTCTTGTCCTTTTTTCCCTTATTGGACGACGGTTCCGCCAAAGGTGCTGCATCGGCTGTGTCAATAGCACCTTCAGCCACGTCGGGAATGCGGCACGACGGTACCGGCTTTGCGGCATCCCCGGTAGCTTACCGCCGGGGTTCGACCGCGCACTGGCAGTCGCGACGGCGAGCGCCACCACATTTCACCTTCGATAAGTGGATCTGAACAGGCACGTAAGGGGGTTGGGATGGTTCTGGCGGATTCGGCCACGGTCGAGACCGCGGTGATGGCGGCGTTCCCGGGAGTCCAGCGGCGCCGGCTCAGGTCGACCGGGCGCAACCTGCTCGTCGCCTTCCTCGGCGACGTGCTGGCGGTGACGATCGCCATCACGACCGTCGTGCTGTTCATGGCCGATGACCTGATGGGTGGAGCATTCGTCGTGCCGGGGGAGGGCGTACCGCCGGCTTACTCCGTCACGGGGTTCGGCCTGTTCTGGCTGCTGCTGCTCGCGGGCAGCCGGATGTACGACCGCTGGTTCCTGGAGAACCGCACCGGCATGATCTACCGGAGCCTGCGCGCCGCCGTCGTCGCCGTCGCGATCCTCGCGCCGGTCTGCGTGCTGTTCGACCTGCTCTACCTGCTCAAGCCGATCATCGTCGCGGTGCCGGTCGCCGCCGCGCTGACGATCGTCGGGCGCTACACGACGCTGGCGGTCCTGAACACCGTCCAGCGTGAGTACATCCGCCAGCGCGCCCTCATCATCGGCCCGGCCGACTCCGTCGTCGGGCTGCTCACCGCGCTGCGCCGCGACCGCTCCTACGGACTGCGCGTCGCCGGCGCCTGCATCACCGACCTCGACGACGCCCGCAAGATCACCGCCCAGAACATCCCGGTCTACGGCGACCTCAAGGACGTGGCCGGCACCGCGCTCGGCGCCGGCTGCACTGCCGTGCTGGTCGCGCTGCCGCTGGAGCTGGACCCGTACAAGATGCGCCGCCTGGCCTGGGAGCTGTCGGACAACGACATCGAACTGCTGGTCGCGCCGGCCCTGCCGGAGGTGGCGCCCGAGCGCGTCGCGGTGCTGCCCAGCGGCGGCGGCCCGCTGCTGCACGTGCGCGCCCCGGTGCTGACCGGCCCGCAGCGCGCGGTGAAGAATGTGCTCGACCGGCTGCTGGCGACGATCCTGCTGATCCTGGCGGGGCCGTTCATGCTGGTCATGGCGATCCTGATCCGCACCACCAGCGAGGGTCCGGCGCTGTTCCGCCAGCCCCGCGCCGGCATCAACGGCAAGGAGTTCACCTGCTTCAAGTTCCGCACGATGATCAAGGACGCGGACAAGAAGCGGGACGAGATCGCGCACCTCAACCAGCACACCGAGGGCCTGCTGTTCAAGATGAAGCGGGACCCGCGGGTGACCAAGGTCGGCTCGATCCTGCGCCGGACCTCGCTGGACGAGCTACCGCAGCTGCTCAACGTCATCAACGGCACGATGTCGATGGTGGGGCCGCGCCCGCCGCTGATGTCGGAGGTCGCCGGCTACGACGACGACGTGCGCCGCCGCCTGCTGGTCAAGCCGGGCATGACCGGCCTGTGGCAGGTCAGCGGCCGCTCTGAGCTGTCGTGGCAGGAGTCGGTGCGCCTCGATCTCAACTACGTCGACAACTGGACGCCGCTGCTGGACCTGCGCATCCTGGCCCGCACGGTCAACGCGGTCGTCCGCGGCACCGGCGCCTACTGACACCCCAGCAAGACGCAGCACCCCGGCAAGGAAGCAGCACCCCGGCACCTCAGCAAGGAACAGCACCTCAGCACGACGACGCCCCACCTCAGCAAGGAAACGCCCCGGCGGAGGACCGCCGGGGCGTTTCGTATGCGGCGAAGCTCAGCGCAGCTTGTTCACGATGGGCGCGACCGCGAGCGGGTTGCCGCCCAGGTGGATCTCGCTGATGCCGGTCTCCTCGCGCAGCCCCAGCAGCACGTCCGCGCAGCGCTCGGCATCGCCGTCGAGCGCCAGGGGGGACTTGTCGTACACCCCCTCGGGCAGCCACCCGAGCAGTCCCGAGCTCCAGTGGTGCTCGGCATCCCGGTCCTGCACCCGCACGTCGAGCATGCTGACCTGCAGCCGCAGCTCGTCCGGGTCCCGCCCGGCGGCCATGGCCGCCTCCCGGATGGTGTCGACCTTCGCCCGCAGGCCCTCGGTGCTCAGCTCGTGCTCGATCCGGTCGACCGAGAGATCCTTGCTGAGGCGCGGGTTGATGTTCACGATGTCGGCCAGCCGCGCGGCGAGCTCGAGCATCCGCTTGCCGCCGCCGCCCACCATGATCGGCGGACCCGGCTGCTGAACCGGTGGCGGCGCGCCGGTCAGGCCCTTGAGGTGGAAGTGCTCGCCGTCGAAGTCGACGCGCTCGCCGGCGAAGAGCCGCTTCAGGATCGTGATCGACTCGGCCAGGCGCGCGATGCGCACGGGCGCCGGGTCGAACGGCACCCCCGTGACGTCGTAGTCGATGAGCCGGTAGCCCGCCCCCAGGCCCAGGGTCACCCGCCCCTCGGACAGCACGTCGAGATTGCTGATGGACCGGTGCAGGTGCACCGGGTGGTAGAAGTCGTTGCACAGCACGCCGGTGGCCACCCGCAGGTTGGTCGTGGCCTCGGCGGCGCTCGCCATGGTCAGCAACGGATCCATTGTCCAGCCGTCGCCGAGGTGATCCGAGACGGTGACGGTGTGGAAGCCGAGGTCCTCGATCTGGCGGAGCCGCTCGCGCCATGTGGCCAACGGCCGCCGTAGGACAGGCATCGACGTGATGAAATGAAATGGGCGTGTTTGCGCGGTCACTAGACCCCCCAAAAATGGTCGTGGCCGTCGGACGTCCGGTGCCGAACTTAACTGATACCCTCTTCATCGAAAAGAGGCGTCACAAATCTGTCATAATCCCCGGGTGCGGATCTCGGTTGCGTAGAGTACGCGCGTCCCCAGTCGGATAACAGTCGGAGTTCGGTATGCATGGTCCGGGCGGCGAATGCCGTTGCTCGACCGGTGCCACCCGGGGGGTGTTGAAATGCCGGATTCTGCATTCTCCGTGAATTTTGGCGGCCTGGCTCACAGCGCGCGCCGCGAGCCTGGCCGGGGCGGTCCGACGTGGCGGAAGTTGGCCTCACGCAAGGCGATCCGGAAGTTCGAAGGTCTGTTCGGTAGGGGTAGTGCCGCGGCGTGCCGCGGGCGGCTGACGAAGGCGGTCTGACGTGCAAACGCAATCATCCAAACAGCGCGAACTGTTTGACCTGAGAGCTGGCGACCTCGTCGAGGTGCTCAGTGCGGAGGAGATTCTCGCCACACTGGACGAGCATGGGGAATACGAGGCTCTGCCATTCATGCCGGAAATGTTGCAGTACTGCGGCAAGCGTTTCCGGGTGTACAAATCGGCACACAAGACGTGTGACACCATGACTCGCTCGGGCATGCGGAAAATGGAGAACGCCGTCCATCTGCAGGGCTTGCGCTGCGACGGCGGCGGGCACGGCGGCTGCCAGGCCGGATGCATGATTTTCTGGAAGAATGCGTGGCTGCGCAAGATCGAGGGCGCCGAGGCGGCCGCCCCCGCGCCCGAGGCGCCGGCCGGCGTCAAGACGCTGCCCCTCATCGAGATCAACGCCCGCGGCGCGGCGTTCGAGGACGGCGCCGAGCGTTTCAAGTGCCAAGCCACTGAGCTGCTGCGCGCGGCCCCGTCGGTGCTGCCCCTGCTCGAGCTCGGCCAGTTCACCAAGGACGTGCGCACCGGCAACTTCGGCGTGGGCTGGACGGTGCGGGCCTTCGGCGTCGGGGTGTACAACCGCTTCCAGCGCGCCAGCAACAAGTCCCTGCCGCGGTGGGCCCGGATCCGCGGCGGCCGGGAGTGGGGCTACCTGCGCGGCCGGGCGGAGGGCAAGACGCCCGACGCGCGCACCGGCCTGCGGGCCGGCGACCTGGTGCGGGTCAAGTCGCGCAAGGAGATCGAGCCGACGCTCAACGCCGAGCTGCTCAACCGCGGCATGGGCTTCGACGCCGAGATGGCGCGCTTCTGCGGGCGGAGCGCGCGGGTGCAGCGCCGGGTCGAGCAGATCATCGACGAGAACACCGGACGGATGATCTACATGAAGAGCCCCTGCTGGGTGCTCGACAACGTCATCTGCGAGGGCGCGTTCAACGCCAACTGCCCGCGGGCCATCACGCCGTACTGGCGCGAGATCTGGCTCGAGAAGATCGAGGATGGCGGCGGGCGCGACGAGCAGAAGGTTCCCGCGCAGAGCGTCGCCGGCTGATCCGCCTACGCAGCGTCACGAAAACGGCCGCCGTGCTCAGCACGGCGGCCGTTTTCGTGACGCAGAATTCATCAGGTCGTCATACGGTGAAGATCACAGGAACCAGCGGGTCGTGGACGTGCGGATCGTCCGGGCCGGGTGAGTCAGCCGCCAGACGGTGCCGCAGAGCCCGGCCATCAGGGCGAGCGTCATGACGTACGTGCTGTAGCTGAGGCTCATCGAGTCGAACGTGGCCGCGACGAGCAGCGCGATGATCTGCGTCGAGATGAGCGCCGCGCACAGGTGCTTGTCGGCGAGCTCCGTCGCGCGGCGGTAGGCCAGCCAGGCCAGCGTGATGCCGGTGATGTGCAGCGCCGCGATCGTGACCGCCCCGACGATGCCGACGCTCAGCAGCGTGATGAGCCACTGGTTGTCCATGACCTGGTACTGCGGCGGCACCCACGTCCCCGTCCCGCGCCCGAACCACGGCCGCTGCGAGATGTAGTGGAACGCCATCGGATAGCGCTCAGTGCGCGCGTTGATCGAGGAGTTGTCCGACGCGTTGTCGAACAGCCCGAAGATCGTGCGCACCAGGCCGGAGCTGACCGCGCCGAGCGCGGCGAGCAGACCGACCGCCATGATCCCGATGTTGTACCGCGTCCGCCACTTCCACACCGGGAACAGGCACAGCATCGTGACGCCGAGGGCGATGATGCCCGTGCGCGACACGGTCACGCCGACGCCGGCCGCGATCACGAAGCACGCGATCGCCGAGGCGCGCCGCCGCTGCGGGGTGCCGGCGAAGAGCGCGAAGTGGATCGCGAAGGGCAGCACCATCGCCAGGAACGCGGCCAGCTCGATGTAGTGCGTGGTCGTGCTCGCCACCCGGATGCCGGAGCCGCGCACCTCGAAGCCCAGCGCCTCGGTCTTGACCTGCAGGCCGGGGATGTTCAGATAGAGCGTGTAGTCGACCTTGGTGACGTATTGCAGGATGCCGATGAAGCCGACGACCGCGGCGCACGCCACCAGGACCTTGAGCACACCGCGTAGCCGAATCCAGTTCGGCACCCCGTCGGCGGCGGTCAGCAGCACGCCGGAGAAGCACATGAGGTACAGCATCATGCGGTCGGCCGCGTTGGACTCGATCGTGGTCAGGCCGCGCATGAAGCCGATCGCGTAGGAGATGAGCGCTGAGACGAGGAAGAACATCAGCGCCCAGCGCATCGGCTGCGGCCCCGTCATCGACAGGTTCGGCGTGAACCGCGCCAGTACCCACCAGATGAACAGCGCCAGGCCGACCACCAGTCCGGGCCGGCCCACGTCGGTCATGCCGGGCACGATGAGCCGCGACGGGATGACCGTGATGAGGAAGATCGCGATGCTCAGCATCACCGCCGCGTCGATGCGCGTGACGCGGCGGCGGGTGACGTAGGTCTTGCCGGAGACGTATGAGGGCTCCAGGTCGGCGGAGATGTACTCCTCGGTCGCGATCGTCACCGAACTGCTCCAACGCCCCCGGGCGCTCCGTTAATGGTTCTTGCCCCGCTTGGCCGAGGCCGGGCGGGGCGGCATCGCGGCGAGCGGGATGACCACAGTGGACTCGGCGTCGGGCACGATGATCGCGGTCTCGTCGGCGGCCGGCTTGCGCAGTTCGGGCTTGCCGTCGACCGGCGCGCCCGCGGTCGCCGGGCGCTGATACTCCACCGTGAGCCCGTGCTGGTCCGCCCCGACGAGGGGCCGGTCGCCGGACTTCACGATCGTCCCGCCCGGGCGCACCGGGGCGCCGCCCCGGGCGGACCCGCCGACGTGGGCACCGCCGCGCGCCTGGCCGGAGGCCAAGATCGGCGACGTCGACGCGGTGTCCTCGGCGTCCTCGACCGGCCCGGCGGCGTTCTTGCGGCGCCGGCGCATCCAGGCGTCGAAGCCGATGGTCGCGCCCGCGGTCAGCAGCAGCCCGGCCGCGGCGACCGCGACGAGGGCGCGCTTGACCTTCGAGGTCGACTTCTTGACGTTGCCGCCGGCGTCGAGGCGGCTCGAGGTGATCATGATCGCCTTGTTGGAGACGCCGTTGTCCTTCTGCAGCTTCGTCACGCTGTCGGTGAACTTCGTGACCAGCGCGTCGGCGGTCTCCTTGGCCTGGGCCTTGGACGCGCCGGTGACCTCGAAGGTGATCAGCGGCGTGCTCTGGCCCATGGTGACCGTGAAGGTGTCGCTGTAGCCGTTGCGCTTGAACTCGTCGACGACCGTCTGGTCCATGACCTGGACGATGGCGGCGTTACCCAGGGTCTGCAGGCCCTGGCCGATCCACTGGTTCTGCTGGTCGGGCGTGATCGCGCCGGGCTCGCGCTGGCCCGCGTTGGGCGGCACGAGTTGGACGTAGGCGGTGGCGACATAGTCCGGCTTCACCTGGCTGACCGTCACCGCCGTGATGACCGCCGACAGCGCCAGCATCGGCAGTGCGATCTGCCAGCGCCGCACCAGCAGCTTCGTGATGTCCCAGAAGTCCAACTTCGTCCTCTCGATGACCGCATGGTGCGCCCCCCGCGATGCCGGCGCATCCAGTGTCCGGTGGCGCAGGCCGGACAGCAAGGACGGGTCGGACAACGGTCACGGGGGCGGGCCGCGTGCCGACACCTTACTGGCCGAGAGACCCGTAGCGAACTCCAGGACAGCTGATGAAAAGCTGAAAAACCTACGCATGTCGCGTACTAGACAATATCTCTGCCCGAAAAACCGATGCTGCCCGCACCGCCCCCGTACCAGGATCGCCTGGTCCCTTGGCGGGGGTGGCATCGCGCGCTGCTTCGGAGGCAGCCGAGCATCGGCGCGCGGCGCGTGGCAAGGGCGCATTCAAACGTGGGAGGACAAGTCGGCATGCCGACCTCGGTCGTCATCATCAACGTGCACGGAATCGGTCCCCACCCGACCTCGCGCCCGCTGGACCCCGGTGAGGATCAGGTCTGGGCCAGCATCGAGCAGTTCGAGCGGGCGCTGGACGCGGCGGTGGGCCGCGACGACGTCCGGATCACCTTCGACGACGGCAACGCCTCGGACGTCGAGATCGGGCTGCCGCGGCTGCTCGAGCGGGGCCTGAAGGCCCACTTCTTCGTGCTCGCCGGGGAGTTCGGCCAACCGGGCCGCCTCGACGTGGCCGGGGTCCGCGAGCTGCTCAAGGCCGGGATGCCGGTGGGCTCGCACGGCTGGGCGCACCGCGACTGGCGGCGCCTCAGCGACGCCGAGGCCGAGCAGGAGATCGGCGAGGCCAACCGGGTCATCGGCGAGATCACCGGCGAGCCGGTCACCGACGTCGCCATCCCGTTCGGCTCCTACGACCGCGTCGTGCTCACCCGGCTGCGCCGGGCCGGCATGCGCCGCGTCTACACCAGCGACGGCGGGGCGGCCCGGCCGGGCGAGTGGCTGCAGGCCCGCAACAGCATCGGGCCCGACCTCGACGCCGCGTGGATCGAGCGGGTGTACAACGGCAAGGCTTCACCGATCGTGCAGGCGCGACGGATCGTCGCGCGCCGCGTCAAGAGACTGCGGGGAGCACCGTGACCGACCTTGAGCAGCCGGCCCGTCACCGGGTCGCCATCGTGATCGTCACCTACAACAGCGGGGACGTGCTCGACGGGGCGCTGCGCTCCCTCGTGCCGTCCGACGGCGTGGATATCGCCGCCGTCGTGGTGGTGGACAACAACTCCAAGGACGACTCCGTCGCCGTCGCCCTCGGCGCCGCCGACGTGCTGCCGGTGCGCTCGGTGCAGACCGGGCGCAACGCCGGCTACGCCGCGGCGATCAACGCGGGGCTGGCGGCGCTGGGCGAGGAGAAGTACGACGCGCTGTGGGTGATGAACCCCGACGTGCGCATGCGCCCCAGCACCCTCGCCATCCTCGCGGACGCGCTGAAGGAGCCCGGCCGCGGCATGACCGTACCGAAGATGCTCAACTCGGACGGATCGCTGCAGCCGTCGCTGCGCCGGATGCCGACCGTGGGCCGGGCGCTCGTCGAGGCCGTCATCGGCGGCGACCGCGCCGGGCGCATCGGCAAGCTCGGCGAGCTCATCACCGACCCGCGGGAGTACGAGCGGGCCGGCGAGTTCGCCTGGGCGACTGGCGCCGCGCTGCTCATCTCCGCCGACGTCGTGCGCGAGCTCGGCGACTGGGACGAGTCGTTCGTGCTCTACAGCGAGGAGACCGAGTACATGCTTCGCGCCCGGGACCGCGGCTACGCGCTGTGGTATGCCCCCGCCGCGGTGGTCGAGCACATCGGCGGCGACTCGGGCGTCAACCCGACGCTGGCCGCGCTGCTCACCGTCAACAAGGTGAAGCTGTTCCGCCGCCGCCGGGGCGCGCTGGCCGGCTCGGCGTACTACGGCGCCGTCCTGCTCGGCGAGTCGGTGCGCGCGGTCAGCGGCCGGCGCATCGCCAAGGCCTCGGTGGCCGCGCTCATGCACCCGTCCAACCCGCCGCGGCTGGCGGACTGAGCATGGCCCGCACCCCGATGGAGGCGCTCGCGTTCGACCGCCTCACCGACGCCCACCTCGACGCATGGCACAAGCTGCGCGACGTCAACCCGATGCTCGACAGCCCGTACTTCCACCCGGGCTTCGCCAAGGCGGTGCACGACAGCGGCCGGGCCGTGCAGGTGTACGTCGGGCGCGGCGAGACGGGCGAGATCGAGAGCCTGTTCCCGGTCCAGCGCGAGGGCGCCCTGCTGCGCCCGGTCGGCTGGCCCGGCGCCGACTTCCAGGGCCCGATCCTGGCCCCCGGCGCGCAGTACCCGATCGCCGGGCTGCTCACCGGCGGCGTGAGCGCGCTGGAGTTCGACCACCTGCTGCCGCTCGCCGGCGACTTCGAGGAGTGGACCGAGACGACCCGGCCCTCGCCCTTCGTCGACACGACGGGGGGCCTGGAAGGGTACCTCTCCCGCGCCTCCAAGTCCGGCAAGGACAACATGGGCCAGGCCCGCCGCCGCGCCAACAAGGCCGAGCGGGAGATCGGGCCGATCCGCTTCGAAGCCGACGTCGTCGACGACGCGGCGCTGGCCGAGGTGATCCGGCTCAAGCGCGACCAGTACGCGGCCACCGGTGCGCGCGACTACTTCGCCGAGCCCGACCGCGAACGGCTGCTGCGCTCGCTGCTGCACACCCGCGGCACCGAGTTCGCGGGCATCCTGTCCACCCTCTACGCCGGCGACCAGCTGCTCGCGGCCCACTTCGGCATCCGCTCCGGAGCGGTGCTGCACTGGTGGTTCCCGGTGTACGATCCCTCGCGCGCCGGGCTGGCGCCGGGCTGGATGCTGCTGCGGGAGCTGGTCATGGCGGCCCCCGCCCTCGGCTTCACCCGGATCGACCTGGGCCGGGGCGACGACGAGTACAAGCGGCGGGCGAAGACCGGCGAGACCCTCGTCGGTCAGGGCATCGTCACCCGCAGCAACGTCCGCCGCGCCGTGCGGCGGGCCCGTGAGTCCCTCGTGGCGGCGGCGAAGGCGTCGCCGCTCGGCCCGCACCTTCGCCGGGTGGTGCGCAGGCTGCGCGCCGCCAAGCGCTAGTTTCTTGGGAGGCGTCGGCAATGGCCGGTAGAAGTGCGCTCATCCTGGTCGAGAACCTCTCGGTGCCGTTCGACCGGCGCGTGTGGCAGGAGAGCCTGGCGCTGCGCGACGCGGGCTGGGACGTGAGCGTCATCTGCCCGCAGGGCACCAAACGGGACACCGAGCCCTATGCGGAGATCAACGGGATCAAGATTCATCGGTATCCGCTGGAGGCGGCGACCGGCGGCCCGCTCGGCTACGCCAAGGAGTACTCCGCCGCCCTGCGCCACACGCTGCGCCTGGCCAAGAAGGTCGGCCCGGTCGACATCGTGCACGCGTGCAACCCGCCGGACATCCTCTACGTGGTGGCCAAGCGGCTGCGCCGGCACGGCACCCGGTTCATCTTCGACCAGCACGACCTGGTGCCGGAGCTGTACCTGTCCCGCTTCAACCGCGGCAAGGACCTGCTCTACCGCGGGGTCGTGCGCGCCGAGAAGGCCACCTACGACGCCGCCGACGTGGTCATCGCCACCAACGAGAGCTACCGGCAGGCGGCCCTGACCCGCGGCGGCAAGCGCCCCGAGGACGTCTTCGTGGTCCGCAGCGCGCCCGTGGTCGAGCGCTTCCACCACGTGCCGCCGGACGAGTCCATCAAGCGCGGGAAGCCGTACCTGCTGTGCTACCTCGGCGTCATGGGCCCCCAGGACGGCGTCGACTACGCCCTGCGCGCCCTGGCCAAGCTCCGCGACGAGGTCGGGCGCACCGACTGGCACGCCGCGTTCATCGGCGCCGGCGACACCTTCGAGCAGATGCAGGCGCTCGCCGTCGAGCTCGGTCTGGGCGAGTCCGTCACGTTCACGGGGCGCATCCCGGACGAGGACCTGCTGCGGTACCTCTCCACCGCCGACGTCTGCCTCTCGCCCGACCCGCTCAACCCGCTCAACGACGTCTCCACGATGAACAAGATCATGGAGTACATGGCGATGTCGAAGCCGATCGTCTCCTTCGAGCTGCGCGAGGCGCGGGTCTCGGCGGGCGAGGCGGCGCTCTACGCGCCCGCCAACGACGAGTCGGCGTTCGCCAAGCTGGTGTCGTATCTGCTGGACAACCCCGACGAGCGGCGCCGCATGGGCGAGCTGGGCCAGGCCCGGGTCAGCGGCCCGCTGTCGTGGGAGAACTCGAAGATCGCGCTGCTGGCCGCCTACGAGGCCGCCTACGCCAAGAAGGCCGGCGGCCCCTCAATTCCCGCCCAGCGAAGCGGTGCGGGTGCTGGCGTCGCTGCCCCAGGCGTCGTCATCCCGGCGCAGCCGGCTCACGGCGCGGTCCAGGACCAGCACGCTCAGGTACGCGGTGGCGTCCACGGGGCTTACGGAGCGGCGCCGGACCAGGCGCACCAGGGAGCCCAGGCTCAGGGAGCCTTCCCCGGATCCGCCCTTGAGGGCGGCCAGCTGCCGGTTGCCCCGCCGCACCCGGACCCGGCGGTTGAGGTGCGCGGCGACGGTCCGGGCCGGTCGTACCAGTGACCGCGCCTCGACGACCACCGCGCGCTCGTGCGGGGCGAAGCTGGCGTGCACCCAGCCGTCGTCCGAGATCACGTCCGGCATCGGGAAGACCCGCGCATGGCCGGCCTCGGTGAGCACGTAGACGCCGGCCCCGGCCAGCGCGCGGCTCGGCGCCATCATGCGGTCGTGCACGCGGTGCACACGCCGCACGAGGGCGCCGACCTTCGCCATGTCCAGCTCGGGCACGGGGGAGCAGGCCAGCACGCCGGGGCGCGCGCACGCGGCGACGAGCGCGCGCACCGAGTCGCTGGTCAGCTCCACGTCGGCGTCGAGGTAGATGCGCGGGAACGTCCGGCACGCGGCGTCGCCGAGGCGCAGCGCCGGCACCTTGCCGGGCACCTCGGACTCGATGACCCGCACGCCGGGCACGGCCGCGGCCTGCGCCGCGGTGTCGTCGCGGCAGGCGTTGGGCACGACGATGACGTCGAACTCGCCCGGCTCGGTGCCCTCCAGAAGCCGGCGGAGATTGCGCCCGATCACCGATGCCTCGTTGTGCGCCGGAATGACGATGCTGACCAACGGTGTCTCCACCGGACCACCTCTCGTAGGCAGATGCCTCGCAGGGCGATGCAAAGAATAGCCGCCGTGCGAACGAGGCAGATCGGAGTGTTCGTTCCATGACCGACCTCGCGAAGCGGGCGGCTCCCGCGGCGGAGGCGTCGCCGTCCACCGCGCCGAAGGAACGCCCGCGGCTGCTCGGCCTCGACGGCATCCGGGGCGTGGCGGCCCTGTTCGTCATGCTGCACCACTGCTACCTGCTGGCGTTTCCCGGGTACCCCGAGAACACCGGCCCGGTCTGGGCCGCCTGGCTGCTCTACGGCCACCTCGCCGTGGTGATCTTCATCGCCCTGTCCGGTTTCTCCCTCGGCGTCTCCCCGGCCCGTCACGACTGGCAGCTCGGCGGCGCCAAGCGCTTCGCGCACCGCCGCGCCTGGCGCATCCTGCCGCCGTACTGGGCCGCCCTGGTCTTCAGCCTGATCATCGCCTGGACCGTCGTGCCGCAGCCGGAGACCCCCGAGCCGACCGGCAAGTCCGTGCTCATCTACGGCCTGCTGCTGCAGGACGTCTTCGGCTCCCCGTCGCCCAACGGCGCGTTCTGGTCGATCGCGATCGAGGCGCAGCTGTACATCGTCTTCCCGCTCCTGCTCATCGTCCTGCGCAAGCTCAGCTCCATCGTGATGCTGACCGCGGTGACCGTGGTGGTGACCTGGATCGGCGTGCTGGCGCCGCACGTGTCAGTGGTCGACCTGCTCATCCGGCTCACCCCGCAGTTCGCGCTGCTCTTCGCGCTCGGGCTGGTCGCCACCGGGGTGCTGCGCGCCTCGGAGCGGGTGCGGCGGCTGCCGTACCACTGGTTCGCCCTCGTCGCCGCGGTGCCGGCGTTCGGGCTCATCGCCTCCAACGGCTCGGTGTGGACCGTGCAGCACTTCTACTGGGTCGACATGTCCTTCGGGCCCGCGGTGGCGCTGCTGCTGGCCGCGGTCGCGACCGGGCGCCCGGTGTGGCTGGTGCGGCTGCTGGACACGCGGCCGCTGCGCTCGCTGGGGTCGTTCTCCTACAGCCTGTACCTCACCCACGCCCCGATCGTCGTGGCCATCCACGCGAAGCTCGTGGAGCCGCACGTCACCGGCACGGTGGCGACGTTCTGGGCCAACGTGGCGCTCGCGGCCCCGGTCGCGATCGCCTTCGCCTGGGCCTTCTCGCGCTTCTTCGAGCTGCCGTTTCAGCGGTACCGCAGCTGGGGCCCCCTGCGCGCCGCCATCCGCGCGCGGTTCTGAGGCTCCCCGGTTCCCAGCACCGTCAGCAGCGCCAGGGCCGTGGCGGCGGCCCCGGCGACGGCGATCGCCCGCCCGGCCAGCAGCGCCGAGCCGAGGGCGGCATCCGCGCCCGGCTGGGCGTCGAGCGGGCCGACCGCGAACACCAGCGCGGTGGCCGTGACGAGCACGGCAGCGTAGACGGTGCCGAGGACGTTGAGCGCGCGCGCCGGCCCGTGTCCTCGCGGCCGCAGCCACGCCACGGCGGCGCAGCAGACGGCGAGCGCGATCAGCTCGCCGCCCAGGGTGTCGCTCGGGCGGTGCCAGCTCGCGGTGACGGTGGCGACCGCGATGCCGCCGGCGAAGAGGGACGCCGCGCCCAGCACGGCCGCGCGCAACCGCAGCGGGACGACCAGGACGACCGCGCACATCATGGCCATCGCGGTCGCGGTGTGGCCGCTGGGGAAGCTCTGGTCGTCGCGCCGGTAGCCGCGGTGCAGCAGGATCGGGCGCGGCAGGGCCCACTGCATGATCTGCGTGACGATCACGGTGGCGAGGATCACGGCTGCGGCGAGCACGCCCAGGCGCCACTGGCGGCGGGCGAAGCCGATCGCGAGTACGGCCGCGGCCACCACGGCCACGGAGGCCGTCGTGACGAGGCTCAGCACCCGCTCCGCCCGCTCGTCGTTCACGGTGCCGGCGCGGGCCTCGGCGGCGGAGAGTACCGCATCCTCGAAGCGCTGACCGGGCACCGTGCGCACCGCGACGAGGTAGACGGCGGTGAAGAGCAGCACGCAGCCGGCCCCCACGATCCAGGGTCTTGAACTGCTGCGTGACTTCCTTAAGGAATCTAGAAATACCTCGGTAGCCTACAATGTGAGCATGTTTCGGTTGTCGGCGGCTGTGGCGCGTCTCGGGATTTACCCGCAGATGTTGCGGTTGCGGGCTGATTCCGGTGGTGTGTCGGTGACATGGGTCGGTTCGGAGCGGCGGTTCAAACCGGACGACCTGGACGCGTGCATGGGCGCCGCGGCGGTGTCTGTTGAGCCGGTGCTGCGGGAAGCGCTCTGCGTGCGGGTGCCCGGCGGCAGTGGCCAGGAGCCGAGCCTGACCGCGCAGGTTGCACTCGGCAGCGACCGGTGACGTGGTTGCCGTGTACCAGGACCGGGCCAGCAGATAGCGGGAGAAGCGCCCAGGGCGCCCGAAGGGCTCTGCCGGTGGGGTGGACGAACTCCTCGACGACTTTGTGAGTCTGGTCGCCGCGTTCGCTGGACGGATGTACGGCATCCGCTTCCGCGGGGCCGGGCAGCCGCTCCTCGGCAGCGCCCGCATCCGCCTTCAGACGCCGACGAGCGGGTGACAATCATGACCAAGCTCCGCCATCACATCGTCGGCCATGTCCCGGTGACCGCGACCGCGACCTGCACCTCGTTGCGCGGGGTCGAGGTATCGACCGGCCGGGTTCTCAACGCTGCCGCTGTCGCGGAGCGGGTCGCCTTGCTCTGCGTGATTGTGCGGGACATGACCCGCCGGCTTCTCGATCAGCACTGGACGGCCGAAGCCGTCGCTGCGCACGCCTGCGGCGTGGACGCGGCGGGGCAGCGGCTGCCGTCCAACGGGTGGATGGCGCAACGCCGGCTCGGGATGACCGCGACCGCCCCGACCGGCATGGTCGTGTCAGACCGGGTCCGGCGGATCGCGGAGGAACACGCGGCCCGGCTGCTGCGCCTCGCCGTGCACCGCGACCGCCTGCTGTCCGCGGTCACCAGCACGTGGCCGGCCGACCCGGGTAAGCGGTCGATCGCGGAGTGGGATGCGTTGCGGGCTGCGGCACCGGAAGCGTCCACGGCCGAGATCCGCAACCGGACCCGCCAGGTCGCAGCATTCCTGGCCGGGCATGGGCGGCTGCCTTCCTCGATCACCGAGGCCGAGCCGGTACCGCGCGTGTCCGGGCAGGTGCTGCTGGCCGCCGCGGACAAGCAGCAGGTCACCGTCGCCCGGGACATCGGCGATCCGCGTCGGCTCGCGCTGCGGGTCCTGCTCCCGACGGTCGAGCACCCCGCCTCGTACCGGGACTGGGCGTGGGTGATCCTCGACGCGAACATTCCTGCCACGGTCCCGGTCGCGGCGGACCTCGCGTCACCGACCCTGAGGCTCGTGCACGGCCGCGTCCGGGTCGACCTGCCCTGGACACGGCCCGCGCCAGTGCCCGCCATGAAGGGTCACCGGCGCGCCCTGGGCCTGGACTGGGGCTACAACACGCTGCTCACGGGTGCGGTCGGCCGCCTTGGTGAGGACCGGCGCGGGCGGGCCCGCGTCATCACCGACGGCCGTCCGCTCACCTTCGACGCGACCGGCGTCAGCGCGAAACTCGAAAGGCTCCGCACGCACCGCGAACACGTCCGCGCCCGCCTCGACCACTACCAGCGACTCCTTGCCGGCCGGCCGGACGAGACCCTCGCGGCCAAACGCGCGGTCCTGCAGATCGAGGCCGAACGCATCAACGCCCGATACCGTAACCTGAACAAGGCCCTCGCCTGGAACGCTGCCCGCTGGGCCGTCGACCACGCCCTCGCGAACCGATGCACCGTCATCTCCATCGAGGACCTCACCACCCTCGAAACCCGCGGGCTCGGCCGGTCGATGAACCGCCGCCTCAGCGGCCACGTGCGCGGCCAGGTCTTCGACGCCCTCCGCCACCTGGCCGTGGCCGAGGGGATCGCCGTCGTGACCGTGCCCGCACGGGGTACGAGCACCGGCTGCCCACGCTGTGGCCGGTACACGACCGAAGCAGCGAAGGGCCACGCCGGCCGACATCCCGGCTTCAGGCACGTGCGGGCACCGAACCGGCCTACCAAACCGGGACACAAGTGGAGTGTCTGTGCCTGCGGCCTCTCCACGGATCGGGACCACGCCGCCGCAGAACGTATCCTCGCCCGCGGCCTGCTCGGCCAGGCACACGCCTACCGCGACCGCAAGACCGGCCGGATCCGCACGGCGAGAACCGTGGACGGGCCCGTCCGGCGCATCCCCAAGCCCCGCAGCCCTCAGGCTGCGGCTTGTAACACCACACCCCTCACGCCCGTGCGACGTGAGGTCCCCGCCCTAGTCACGCCCCCACGGGTGACTGGTCAGCGTCCGGCGGGGCGGCCACCCCAGACCTGTAGCACCATCACAGGCCAGGTGCCGACGGCGAAAGCCGCAACGAGAACACGAGCCGACCGCATCCATAGTCGGCGGCTGAGCCGAGGATTCCACCGGCACGTGACGGCAACGCCACACACCCGGCCAGCACCCCGACACAGCCTTCCGTAGATTCTCAGAGACGCTTTCATCACGCCCATTGTGCCTTGCGGCTTGGGCCCGAAAGCCTTGACGGATAACCGATCGACCTATTGGTCGGGCGGTCGCGTGGCGGGTACGTTCGGGCTCCTATGAGAGCTTTTCTCGCCGTCTCCCTCGCCCCGCAGGCCGCCGAGCGCCTGCGCCACCCGGTCGAGGCGGCGGTGGCCTGCCTCGCCGACGACGACGTCGCGGTGGCCCGCGTCGACCCCGCCGCGGACGGCTGGGTCGCGTTCACCGACCCCGACGACACCGACCTGCTCGGTGAGCCCGGCGGCGCTTTCACGGTGGTGCTGGGCAAGCTGCTGCGCACCCGCGACGCCGACCTCTCCGCCGCCGACGTGGTGGCCCTGCTGACCGGCGGCTCCGACGCCGGGCTGACCGCGCTGCTGCCGCCGTTCGCGGCCGTGCACCGCGGACGCGCCGGCGGCCCGATCGTCGCGGCCAACGACTGGCTCGGCTTCCGCCAGCTCTACTGGTGGCGCGGCGACGGCGCGGCCGCCGTCTCCACGAGCGCCCGCGCCCTGGCCGTGCTCGCCGGGGCGCCGCTGGATCTCGACGGCCTCGGCACCCAGGCGATGATGGGCTGGCAGATCACCGACCAGACCATCTACGAGGGCGTCCGCGCCTGCCCGCCGGCGACGCTCGCCTCGCTGGACGGCGGCGCGCTGCGGATCCGGCAATACGCCGAGCCCGTGAGCCAGGACGGCCCCGCGCCGGCCCTGGAGGACGCGGTCGCCGAGATGTCGGACATCCTGACCCGCTGGCAGACGGCGTATCTGGAGGCGCACCCGGAGTCGGTGCTGCAGCTCACCGGCGGCCACGACTCGCGGATCCTGCTGGGCGCGACCCCGGAGAAGCTCAGAAACGGCATGCGCGCGCTGACCCTGGGCTCCGAGACCAGCCCCGACGTCGTGATCGCGGCCCGGCTCGCCCGCCGCTACGGCATCCGCCACGAGGTGTATCGCCTCGACGAGCACGCCCCGCCCAGCCCCGAGCACGCCCACCGGCTGGCCCTGAGCGCGTCGAAGGCCCTGGAGACGCTCGGCAGCCCGATGGCGCTCGCCCCGCTGCTCAGCGTCGAGGCCAAGCTGGACCAGGGCCACCGCCTGTCCGGCCTGGGCGGCGAGGTCGCCCGCGGCTTCTACTACGCCGGCCAGCCCGTCGGCGCCCAGACCTCCCCGGCCCTCGTCGAGCGCCTGGCCCGCTGGCGCCTGTTCTCCAACGAGGCGGTCGACGCCGCCGCGCTGGACAAGGACTTCCACGCCGCGGCCCAGGCCTACACGCACAAGACCCTGGCCGGCCTCTTCCCGGCCGGCGACTGGCTGCGGGCGACGGACCACTTCTACCTGTACCACCGCATGCACCGC
This sequence comes from Dactylosporangium sp. CA-233914, assembly GCF_050942935.1. NCBI lineage: Bacteria > Bacillati > Actinomycetota > Actinomycetes > Micromonosporales > Micromonosporaceae > Dactylosporangium > Dactylosporangium sp. CA-233914. The sequence goes on from NZ_CP192030.1 coordinate 1,751,877, forward strand.
TGGTCCGCGGCCCACGGCACCGCCGCCGCGGTCCGCCGCCACTTCGTCAACCCGATGTTCGACCGCCGCTTCATCGAGCTCGCGCTCGGCGTGGCCCCGGCCGACAAGCGCGACTCCCTGCTGCTGGGCCGCATCATGAGCCGCCTCGACGCGGAGCTCGCCCGCATCCCGCTCGACACCGGCCTCGTCCCCGCGCGCCTGGGCACCCGCAGCATGGCGACCCGCATGACGGTGGCCACGGCGACGGCCCGCAAGGTCGCGGGCAAGGTCCGTCAGCGCCTGACCAACGCCCGCCGCCCGCAGCTGGGCGCGGCCGAGATCGCGGACCTGGTGCTGCAGCACTGGCGCGCCGACCCGACGGTGTGCCAGGCCCTCTACGAGTCGCCCCTGGTCAACCGCCAGTGGCTGGACGGCCTGCTCAACGGCGAGCACGGCGCCGCGGCGACGACGATGACCTTCCTGGTCAACCTCGTCGTCGTGGCCGAACAGCACCGCTGAGCCGCCCCGGCCGCAGACGCGAAGCGCCCGACTTGTCCGGAAGAACCGGGGTCGGGCGCGGGCGCGTCGTGAAGACCGAGGGTCAGCCCGGCTGCTCAGCCGTGCTGCGGCTGCCGCCCAGCCCGACCACCTGCACCAGGCGGCGGCCGCGGCGGGCCAGGATGAGCTGCTGGCGGTCCAGGTACCACTTGCGCACGGCGGCGCGGGCGCGGCGGCGCTGCTCCGGGCTCAGGTCCGCGCCCTCGTTCACCCAGCGCAGCATCTCGCGGGCCTGCAGGGTGTTGGCCGCGCGGGCCGTCCACGCCGGCACGCCCAGGCGGCGGGCCAGCTCCTGGCGGCGCTCGTCGCGCTGGAAGCCGCGGCGGTACAGGACCTCGTTGACGTGGCCCCAGGGGCCGGCCAGGGCGAGCTTGGTGGAGTACACTTGGTCCTCGCGCAGCATGTTGCGTCGCGGGATGGGCCTGATGGCGTCGCGGCGCATGACCCCGTAGAGCGGGTCCATCAGCAGGTAGCTGTCGTTGAGCAGGCGCAGCATCTCGGCCAGGCGCTCGAGCGGGTCGTCGGAGCGCAGGGCCGCGCCGTGGTACTCGGCCGTGCGCACGACACCGTCGTCGCCGTGGAAGTCGGCGGCGCAGGTGACCAGGATCAGCCGCGGGTCCTCGGCGAAGGCCCGCAGGCTGCGGGAGATGCAGTTGGGCTCCATCGCGTCGTCGTCGCCGATCCAGCGCAGGTAGGTGCCGGTGGCGCGGTGCATGGCCGAGACGAAGTTGTTCAGCAGGCCCACGTTCTCGCTCTGGCGGTGGTACACGATCCGCGGGTCCTCGGCGGCCAGCGCGCGGACGACCTGCTCGGTGTCGTCCGTCGAGGCGTTGTCCGAGATGACGAGCTCGAGGTTGGTGTGGTCCTGCTCCAGCACCGAGCGCGTCACCGCCGGCAGCCTCGATGCGCCGTTGCGCACCGGCAGGCAGACGGAGACGAGCACGTCACTCAGCGACGACATCCGGTTCCTCCCGTCGGAGTTTGCCCAGCATCTCGCGCAGCTGTGCGCGGGAGAGCGCCAGTGCGCCGTACACGATCAGGCCGGCGAGGCCCGCCACGGCCAGCTTGAGCACGGGGATCGACGGGCCGATCGCGTGCCCGACGAGGAGCGTGACCGCGGCGGAGGCGATGCCGGCCAGCAGCGGGCGCAGCATCGGCGGGCCGAGCGGGGCCAGGCGGACGCCGATGCTGTGCAGCGCCCAGGCCATGAACGGCACGGCGACGACCAGGCCGACGATCGCGTGGGCGATCGCGGTGCCGCGGGTCCCGTCGATGTTGGTGCCGTAGATGAGCGCCGGGACGAGCGCGACCGCCCAGGCGAGGTTGAACCACAGCGTCCACTTCGTGGCGCCGGCGCCCATGAGGATGTCCATCGCGAACGAGGTGAGCACCCGGACGGCGGTGAGGACCATGAGGTACGGCAGGACGACCGCGGACGGCGTCCACTCCTCGCCGTAGAGGACCTGGATCAGGGGGTAGGCCAGCGACGCCGAGAGCACGACGATCGGCACCAGCACCGTGAACAGCAGCGGCAGGGAGCGCCGCACGCCGGCCGACAGCGTCTCGGCGTCCACCTCGGACAGGCGGGAGAAGCCGGCGACGGAGACGTACCGGATGGCGCTGCTCACCACGCTGAGCGCCCACGTGGAGATGTTGAAGGCGAGCAGATACTCGCCCAGGGGGCCCGCCCCGACCACGTGCCCGACGACCACGTAGTCGGTGTTGAGCAGGATGGACTCGACGCCGAGGCTGGCCGCGAGCGGGATGCCGAAGCTCATGAGCCGCTTGGCGATCGGCTTTTCGAACCCGAGCTGGAACGGCACGCCCGCGCCGGTGAAGACCATGATGCCGGTGACCGCGGTGCCCGCGACCATGCCGGCGGCGAAGCTCATCGCGCCGCCGCCCAGCGCCGCCATGCTGATGGCGACCGCCGCGTTGACCACGAGGCCGAGCATGTTGGCCTGGATCAGCTTGTCCTGGCGGAACTCGCGCATGAGCGCGCCGCTGCGCACCGCGGTCACGCCGTCGATCAGGATGATGATCGTGAGCACCCGGATGACGTTCGTCGCCGCCGGCACGTGCGAGAGGTCCGCCAGCGCCGGGGCGGCGAACCAGAAGCCGATGTACGTGGCGACGCTGAACACGATCGCCAGCAGCGTCGCGGTCGGCGCCATCTCCTCGAGCTTGCCGCGCCACTGCGTGGTGGCCGCGATCAGGCCGACGTCGTTGACGTGCATGACGAAGAACATGGCGCTGAGCGCGACCGCGTAGACGCCGTAGTCCTCCGGGGTCAGCAGCCGCGCGAGGACCAGGCCCATCGCGAACGAGCCGACCTTGTTGATGAACGTGCCGACGAGGCTCCACCGGAGTCCGCGCTTCGCCTTGCGCCCGATCGACTCGGTGGGGGCTTCGGTTGGTGCATGCGTTGGTGCTTCCGAGGTGGTCACGTGACTCCAGCTCACACGGTATGCAGGCGGCGCGATCCTACGGGACACGCCTGGGGGCGCCACGGGGGTGACGGATTTGCGTCAGACGAACAATTCCACTCGATCAGTTCGCCGGATGCAGGGGGGTGCCGTCCTCCCACGTGTTGTTGCTCCAGACGTTGCCCGCGCCGGCCGGGTTGAAGCCCGAGACCGGGCCGTAGGCCGCGCACTTCTTGTTGCTGCCGATCTGGAACACGTTGTTGATGATCTGTACGTGATTGGCGTTGGGGAACTTCTTGCTGGCCGCGTCGCCGGCGTAGAGGCAGTACGACGAGCTGATGGTGGCGCCGAAGAGGTTGCTGTCCACGATGGCGTCCGAGATGACCGCGAAGTCCCCGAAGAGGTTCAGATCGCCGGTGCAGCCCTCGCCGACCGAGTTGACCGGGGCGTCACAGACGATCGTGTTGTGCTTCACGCGGATGTTGCGGCCGCCGTTGGACAGGAAGCCACCCAGGTGCCAGTTGGCGTTGTCGGGGATGCGCTGGCCGTGCAGCCACGAGTCCTGCACCGTGCACGACACCGCGTGCTCGCCGCACTGGACGCTCGTCTCGCCGCCGTAGATGTTGCTGCGCAGGATGGTCATGTTGCCGTAGCTCACGGCTGGGTACTGTCGTACGCCCGCGTCGACCTCGGAGTCCGAAAGGGTGTAGGACCAGCCGCTGGAGCCGGAGACGTCGGTGTCCAGGATCACCGCGCCATTGACCTTGCTGCGCTTGATGGTGACGTTCGCGGCCTTGATGACCAGGTCGCAGTTGACGGTCTTGGCGTCGATGACGGTGCCGGCCTTGTCGATGGTGCACGGGCCGCTGTACGCGCTGAGCTTCGTGCCGCTCGGGATGCCCGTGTTGCCGGGGCCGGGAAAGGCGCCGCCGACCCGCGGGCCGACCGCCGGGGCGCTGGTCTTGCCGGCGCTGCCGCTGGCCGAGGCCGACCTGGAGGCGGACGCCGAGGCCGAGCCGAGACCGCCGAGGCCGCCCGGATCGACGAAGCCGTTCTCGGGGCCGGGCGCGACGGTCGGCGACGCGTCGCCGCTCGTGACCTTGGCGCCGGGCTGCCGGGCCCACTGCGCCACGGCGACCGCGCCGAGGATCACGGCGATGACGACCGCCCCGGCCAGCCAGAACCGTGGCTTGCGGAACATACCCCGCTGCGGCGGGGGCGGCGGTGCCGCGGGAAGCCGGCGCAGCTCGCCGGTCGAACGCTCGGGGCGAAACTCCCCGGTCGGTCGCTCTGTCCGGAATTCCCCGGTCGTGCGCTCCGGGCGGAATTCTCCGGTCGGGCGCTCCCGGCGGAATTCTCCGGTCGAGCGCTCCGGACGGAATTCGTTCGTCGGGCGCTCCGGGCGAATTTCCCCGGTCGTGCGCTCCGGGCGGAATTCGCCCGTTGGACGTTCGGGGCGGAATTCACCCGTTGGGTGCTCCGAGCGAGGCGGGCGCGGGGGACGTGGGGGACGCGGGGGTGGCGTTGGGTCACCGTCGGACCGGGGACGGTCCGGCGGGCGAATCGCGGGCATCTTGCTTCTTCCTCCCGTGGGGCATTGAAGGTTTGATCCCTGGCGGGGGTGAATACCGCCGTCATCGATCCGACCCGAGCACCTCCCAACGCGAGCGCGCACGTGACGTTACCCAAGTGCGGGCGAGACCGGCAACCGAGCGTACGGATACGGCACAAACGCCGCCCGGCCAGACCCGGGCGGCGTTTGTACGGTTTTCGAGGCGTTTTTCCGCCGGCCGAGTTCCGCTGATTTAAGCGGGCGGATGGAACAGGACTCCCTGACCGTTTCGGAGCACCGGCTGATCGAGCGAGTACTGCAATGCGATCGTCCCGTCCGCATTCTCGATGCCGACGGTGGCCGACGCGCCCTGCTCGTATGTCGTGCCGTCGATGTCCGTCCAGGCCACCGCGATGTCGCCGTTCTCGAAGAAGATCACCTCGAACGACGCCCGCGTGTTGGCGGCCTCGAAGAACTGCGCGTCACGCCACTCGACGACGAACTGCCGGTTCGGCGCGCTGCCGGTGACCGCGGTGCGGACGCTGGCCGACGCGTCGATGTTGAGATCCTCCCAGAACGGGTACACCGCCGCGTTCGCCTTGCCGGTCGCCGCCGCCGACGGGATCGCCGTGTGGTTCCACGCCGAGCCGGTCGGCTGCACGAAGGTGACCACGCCGTTGGTGTCCACCCAGGCGGTCGTGTACGTCGTACCGTACAACTTGACCGGGAACGGCAGCGTGATCTGCTGGTAGCTGTCATCGCCGGTCAGGGTGAGCACCGTCTGGTCGGCCCGCACGAAGGTCCGCGGCCCCGGCGTCGCGGTGTAGCCGAACGAGTCCCTGAGCAGGATCGGCAGGTCGAGCGTTGCCGGGCCCGAGCCGACCGTGGCGTTGCCGGTCGCCGTCTGCCCGCCCGGGGCGGTCGCGGTCACCGCGTAGGTGCCCGCGGCCAGGCCGTCGACGCGATACGTCCCGTCGGCGCCGCTCACCGCGGTGGCCCCGCCCGGCGACAGGCTGATCCGGGTCCCGGCCAGCGCCGCGCCCGAGCCCGACTCGGTCACCGCTCCCGTCAGCGTGTTGCCGGTGGGCGGCGGCGGGCCGGTCGGCGGGTGGAACAGCACGCCGTTGCCCGAGCGCAGGTTCGGCTGGTTGAACGAGTACTGCAGCGCCACCGTCCCGGCCGCGTTCTCGATGCCGACGGTGGAGTTCGAGCCCTGCTCGATCGGCAGCGCGTCGATGTCCTTCCAGGCCACGGCGATGTCGCTGTTCTCCTCCAGCACGGTCTCGAACGACACCCGGGCCGCGGTGTTGTCCCAGAACTGCACGTTGCGCCACTCGACGACGAACTGCCGGTTCGGGGCGGTGCCGAGGACCGAGGTGCGCACGCTCGCCGAGGCGTCGACGTTGAGGTCGGTCCACATCGGGTAGACGGCCGCGTTCGGCTTGTTCGCCGCCGGGGCCGACGGGATCGCGCCGTGGTTCCACGACGAGCCGTCGGGGGCGGTGAAGCTCAGCACGCCGTTGGTGTCGATCCAGGCGCTGGTGTACGCCTGGCCGTAGAACGTCACCGGGAACGGCAGGGCCACCTGCTGGTAGTTGTCGTCACCGGTGAGGCTCAGCACGGTCTGGTCGGCCGGCACCCACGTGCGCGCCCCGGCGGTGCAGGTGTAGCCGTAGGAGTCCCCGCACGGCGGCGCGCTGCCGGTGTACGTGGCCGTGTACGTCGTCGCGGTTGCCGGCGCGGTGATGACGTGCGTCTGGGCGCCGCCGTCGGACCAGGCGTCGAAGGCGTACGACGTCGCGCCCTGCGACTGCGGCGTCGGGGCCGAGATCGAGTTCGTCGAGCCCTGGATGACGGTCAGGCTGAACGGCGTCGCCTTCGTGGTCGAGCCCACCGTCAGCTGCAGCCCCGACGGGCTGGAGTCGAACGCCAGGTTGACCGTCCTGGGCTGCACCGAGACGCTGGCGGTGCTGGTCAGCCCGCCGGAGTCGGTCGCGGTGAGCCGGAACTCGACGTAGGACGGGTACTCGTGGTCCGGCGCGATGATCGTGCCGCTCGCCACACCGGTGAAGGTGTTCATCGGGTGTTCGTGGCAGTTGTCCGGCGTGATGCAGTGGTGCAGGATCACCTGCCAGCTCAGCGCCGAGGCCGGCAGGGCGCCCTGCTGCGGGTCGCTCGCGTGGCCGGAGAAGGCGATCGTGTCGCCGACCGCCCAGGTGGCCGCGGCTGCCGGGGTGTCGATGAAGGCGGTCGGCGCCTCGTTGCCGGCCGTGATCGTCACCGTCTTGCTGTTCGTCGCGCCCGCCGTGTCGGTCACTGTCAGCTTCGCGGTGTACGTGCCCGCGGTGGCGTACGTGTAGCTCGCCGTCGCGCCGGTGGCGTCCGTGGTGCCGTCGTTGGTGAAGTCCCACGCGTACGTCAGCCGGCCCTGGTCGGCCGGGTCCGCATCCGACGACGTGGTGCCGTTGAAGCTCACCGTGAGCGGTGCGCTGCCCGAGGTGGGCGTGGCCGTGACGGCGGCGACCGGCGGCTGGTTGTTCGGGTAGTAGCGGATGCGCCGGATCTGGCCGCCGATGGGGCCGGTGCCGAGGCTCGCGTAGTACAGCTCGCCGCCCGGGCCCATCGCCAGGTCGGCCGGGCTGCTCGCGCCGCCGTCGAACGTGACGATGTTCGCCGGGTCGGGCAGGCCGCCGGTGCCGGGCATCATGGCCCAGATGCAGTTGCGGCTGTAGTCGGAGAAGAACAGCGCGCCCGCGTACGCCGGCGGGTAGGAGCCGCCCGCGGTGGGCGCGAACGCCAGGCCGGAGATCGACGAGCCGCCGGAGGGGCAGGACTCGTTCGCCACGACCCTCGAGCCGTGGTTGTAGGTGTAGTACGGCGCGGTCTGCCCCGGTCCCGCGTAGAGGCTCTCGCACAGAGTCAGGTCGGCGCTGTCGTACCCGGCCTGCTTCGCGTTGCCCTCGTAGCACGGCCACCCGAAGTTGGCCGGCCCCGTGGCCGGGTTCACCACGCGGTCGATCTCCTCCCAGGTGTTCCAGCCCACGTCGCCGGTCCAGATCTCGCTGGTCCCGGGCCGCACGGTCATCCGGAACGGGTTGCGCAGGCCGTGCGCGACGATGCGCCGCGCGTTGGCGTCGGGGGAGGCCGAAAGCGGGTTGGTCGCCAGCGCGGCGCCCGTGCCCGGGTCCAGCCGCAGGATCGAGCCGTTGAGCCCGGCCGGGTCGCCGGTGGAGCGCACGTCCTGCGCGCGCAGGGCGCCGCCCTCGGCCGACGGCGGGGTCATCGCGCCGCCCGGCGGGTCGCCGCACGGGTTCTTCGGCGAGCCGAGCTGGCCGTAGTCGACGGCGTTGAAGCTCGCGCCGTCGCCGCCGGAGACGTACAGCGCCCCGTCGGCGCCGAACTTGAGGTCGCCGATGGAGTGGCTGGGGTACTGCTGACACCAATCGCTGATGAGCAGCTGCTCGGTGCCGGTCATGTGGTTGCCCGACGCGGTGAGCTTGGACAGCCGCGCCGAGACCACGCAGGCCCCGCCGTTGGCGTCCGCGCACACGTCGTTGTAGACCGGCGCGGTCTGCCCGAGCGGCGCGTCGTAGGTGTAGAGGACGTAGACGGAGGGGTCGGTGGGGAACCCGGGCGCCAGCGCGAGGCCGAGCAGGCCGCGGTCCCACTGGTTGTGCACGGCGACGGAAAGGTCGGCGAAGACGTCCGGGGCCGTGTCCGCGAGGTTGTCGAACACCTTGATCTTGCCGCCCTTCTCGGCGACGAAGACCCGTCCGTCGGGGGCGAACTCGATGTTCGTCGGCTGCGTGAGCCCGGAGAAGACGACCTGCTCCTGGAATCCGGCCGGCAGCGCCGCGGTGGCGGCCACCGTGGCGGTGATCGGCGTGACGACCGCGGCGACGAGGCTCGCGACCAGGGCCGAACGTAACGCGCGTCGCGTCCGCGACATGCGGCCTCCATCGTTGGAGTGAGGGGTGAACGGCCGGTGAACCGCGGTGGGAATGCGGCGGGGCGCGGCCGCGAATGGTGGTCCGGCCAGACTAGCCAGTAACCACAGATTTAGATATGTCGTATTCCTGACGTGCGAGGGCCCCGCATTCGTACGAATGCGGGGCCCTAGGGAGCGCTTTGGTGCGCGCTTTGTTTATGCGACGAGGATTTCGGCGGTGACGCCCAGATCCGCCAGCGATTTGGCGATTTCTTCCTTGTACGCCGGGTTGGTGATGACGACCGCCTTCGGCTGCAGCGCGGTCAGCGTCGAGGGCGGGTCGACCCGGTGCCCGGTGACCGGCAGGAACCGGCCCCACTTGCGCGGGTTGAGGTCCACGACCCCGGCCAGCTGCAGCTCACGGTCGGCCAGCGTGAGGAACTGCACGCCGCGCGAGCCCGCGCCCCACAGCACCGGCTTGGCCCCCTCGGCGCCCAGCCGCGCGATGGTGTCCCGCCAGCGCTGCCGCTCGGCGTGGTGGCGATCGGCGAAGCCCGCGATCGCGGCCAGCTGCTTGTCCCGGGCGCGCAGCGACGGCAGCTCGCCGGTGTACGCCGCGTGCCCGCCCGTGCGCGGGCGGTTGGCCGAGACCTCGATGTATCGGAACATGCCGGAGAACAGCGTGCCGGTCGACTCCACCGTCCAGCCCGCCCGGCTGAAGATGACGGCCAGGGAGTAGGCGTCGAAGTACGACACGTGCGGATAGATGACCTCCCAGCCGGCGGTGGCGAGGTCGTAGACGGCGTCGGGCACCTCGACGTAGCCGAACACCTGCCGCCCGTTCGCCTGCTCGCGCAGGTCGACGAGGAACTCGTAGGGGTCGTCGATGTGCTCGAACCAGTGGCGGGAGGTGAAGAAGTCGTACTTCGGCAGGCCGGCGCCGCGCGGGGCGAACCCGCAGTGGAACGTCGCGCCGCCCTGCTCGCCCTCGACCCCCGCGTACATGGCGTCGTAGCCGACCCCGCGGGCGCCACTGGCGTGGGTGAGCTCGCGCAGGAACTCGCCCTGCCCGCAGCCGATGTCCAGCACCAGCTTGCCGCTGAGGTCGTAGCGGTCGTTGAGGCTCTCCACCAGCTCCGCCGAGAACTTCTGGAACGCGGGGGAGAAGTGCAGGTTCGTGTCCATCGTCGTGTCGTAGACCAGCTTGCCCGGCTCGAACGCGATGTTGCGCACGTAGGCGCAGCGCGGGCAGGCGGCCAGGTGCATCCGCCCGACCGGCGAGGCGACCGCGTCGCCGTGCGCCTCCCAGTGCACCCCGCACAGCACCGGGATCTCACCGAGGTCCGCGAACGGGACCAGCCGGTCCTCGCCGCAGGCGTCGCAGAACCGGTTCTCGGCCGGGGCGCTCACGCGCTGGTCCAGCGCAGCTTGCCGTCGAGCTTGCCCGCGTCCATCAGCGACCTGATCCGCTTGATCCGCTGGTGGGTCTCGCTCTTGAACTGCTCGATGGTCAGCCCGTAGCGCTGGTAGTTCTCGATCAGCTGCTCCACGCCGAGCTTGACGTTCCACTGCGGCTGGAACTCGGGGATCTCGCGCTCGATCAGGTCGCACGTGACGCGGTAGTTGCGCAGGTCCGCCCCGGCGCCCTCGGCGAAGGTCGGCTCGCTGCCCGGCACGATCTCGGCGACCATGTTGGCCACGTCCCGGATGAGGTAGTTCTCGCTCGTCCGCCCGATGTTGTAGGCCTTCGCGTGCATGCGCTCGCGCTCGACCGAAAGCAGCGCCAGGAACGCCGCCGAGATGTCGTTGACGTGGATGAGCGGGCGCCACGCCATGCCGTCGGAGAGCAGCACGACCTTGCCGGTCAGCAGCGCGTGCGCGGCGAAGTCGTTGACCGCCAGGTCGCCGCGCAGGCGCGGGGAGAAGCCGTACGCCGTGGAGTTGCGCAGGAACACCGGCGAGAAATCGTCGTCGGCGAGCTCCAGCAGGCCCTGCTCGGAGAGGATCTTCGACTCGCCGTAGGGCGTGACGGGCTGGAAGGCCGCGGTCTCGTCCAGCGGGGTGTCGTCCTCGCCCTTGCCGTAGAGCGAGCAGGACGACGAGAACAGGAAGCGCGGCACGCCGGCGGCCTTGGCGGCGCGAGCCAGTCGCAGGGTCGAGCGGTGGTTGATGTCGTACGTCAGGTCGGAGTCGAGGTTGCCGAGCGGGTCGTTGGACAGCGCGGCGAGGTGGATCACGGCGTCGAACCCGGTCACGTGCTGCGGCTCGACGTCGCGCAGGTCGACGCGAAGGGTCTTGACCTCCTCCGGCGCGGGTCCGAGGACGCAGTCCGCGAACAGTCCGGTGTCGAGGCCGACCACCTCGTGCCCGGCTTCGCAGAGTATCGGCACCAGCACGCTGCCGATGTATCCGTCGTGGCCAGTGACGAGTACGCGCATGAGCTAGCTCCCGAACGTTCAGCGGGTTGGAAGGCGAGTCTAGAAGCCGCCCAAAACGGCTCCGGATCGTCTGTCGGACTTTTTACTTTGTCGTTTACCGCCGGGCGAACCGAACCGCTAGTTTCTGGGCGACTGGTTCCGGGTTCAGGCTTCTGATCTAAGCTTGCGCGTCGCACGGCGGGTTGGTTGTCCGGCCAGCAGCCTAGCGCCATCGAATCTGAGGGGGAACGCATGCCCGCTGTCTCGTGCCGGTTGTGTGGGGCAGAGCTCACCGAGACCTTCGTCGACCTGGGGATGTCTCCCCTGTGTGAGAGCTACGTACCGGCGGACAAGGTGGACGCGGCGGAGACGTTCTACCCGCTGCACGTGCGCATCTGCCGCGAGTGCCTGCTCGTGCAGCTGCCGGCCTACGTGGCCGGCGAGGAAATCTTCTCCGACTACCTGTACTTCTCCTCCTACTCGACGTCATGGGTCGAGCACGCCCGCCGCTACGCGGTGGCGATGACGGAGAAGCTCGGCCTAACGGCCGACAGTCTGGTCGCCGAAGTGGCCAGTAATGATGGGTACCTTCTGCAGCATTTTGTGGCCGCGGGTATTCCCGTCATCGGCGTTGAGCCCGCCGGAAATGTCGCAGCGGTCGCCCGGGAAAAGGGCGTTCGGACGGAAGTGTGTTTCCTCGGTCCGGAAACCGGGGCGGCCGTCGCCGAACAATACGGACGCGCCGATCTGGTGGCCGCGAACAACGTTTACGCGCATATTCCGGACATCATCGGTTTCTCCCAGGGCCTGGCCAACCTGGTCAAGCCCGAGGGCCTCGTCACGCTCGAGTTCCCGCACCTGCTGCGCCTGATCGAGCGGCGGCAGTACGACACCATCTACCACGAGCACTACCAGTACCTCTCGCTGCTGACCGCCTCCCGGGCCCTGGCCAGGGGCGGGCTCACCGTCGTCGACGTCGAGGAGCTCTCCACGCACGGCGGGTCGCTGCGGGTGCACGCCAAGCACACCGACCACGCCGGCGAGCCGTCGCTGGCCGTCAAGACCCTGCTGGAGACCGAGGCCGCGGCCGGGCTGCACACCTTCGAGGGGCACCAGGGCTTCGCGAACGAGGTCTTCACGATCAAGCGGGACCTGCTCACCTTCCTCATGCAGGCCCGGGCCGAGGGCAAGCGGGTCGTGGGCTACGGTGCGCCCGGCAAGGGCAACACGCTGCTCAACCACTGCGGCATCCGCGAGGACCTGCTGGAGTACACGGTCGACCGCTCGCCCCACAAGCAGGGCATGTTCCTGCCGGGCACGCACATCCCCATCCACGCGCCGGAGCGCATCGCCGCCGACCGGCCCGACTACGTCCTGGTCCTGCCGTGGAACCTGCGCACCGAGATCAGCGCGCAGCTCTCCTACGTCAAGGACTGGGGCGGCAAGCTGGTGTACCCGATCCCCGCACTCGAGGTAGAGGGGTAATCCCGCTCATGAAGGTCGTACTGTTCTGCGGTGGCCTCGGCATGCGTATGCGCGAGGGGACGAACAACGCACCGAAGCCGATGGCCATGATCGGCGACCGGCCGCTGCTCTGGCACGTCATGCGCTACTACGCACACTTCGGGCACACCGACTTCATCCTGGCCCTCGGCTACGGCGCCGCGGTCGTCAAGGACTACTTCCTGCACTACGACGAGACGCTGTCCAACGACTTCACCCTCACCGGCGGCGACCGCGACGTCCAGCTGTTCTCCACGGACATCACCGGCTGGAACATCACGTTCATCGACACCGGCCTGAAGGCGACGATCGGCGAGCGGCTGATGCGCGTGCGCAAGTACGTCGAGGACGAGCCCATGTTCCTCGCCAACTACGCCGACACGCTCACCGACGCCCCGCTGCCCGAGATGGTCGAGCGGTTCCGCAACTCCGAGGCGACCGTGAGCATGCTGGCGGTGCCGCCGGTGTCGACCCACCACGTGGTGGAGATGGACGCCGACGGCTCGGTCTCCCGGGTGCGCGACTTCCGCGAGCTCATGACGTGGGAGAACGGCGGGTACTTCATCCTCCGCCCGGGCATCTTCGACGCCCTGCGCGAGGGCGAGGACATGGTCCCGCACGCCTTCGACCGGCTGATCCCGGAGCGCAAGCTCATGGCGCAGCAGTACGACGGCTTCTGGCGCGCGATCGACACCTTCAAGGACCGCGCGGAGATGGAGGAGGCGTACAGCAGCGGCAACTGCCCGTGGATGCTGTGGGACGCGATGCGGGGTCCGGCCTCGTGATCGGATTCTCGCTCTCCGCCGTGCGGTCCGTCGTCGCCCTGGGCGCCCACCCGGACGACATCGAGATCGCCGCCGGCGGCCTGCTGCTCTCCCTGCCCGGCGGCGCGACGGTGGACTACGTGCTGGCCACCGGGGTCCCGGCCCGCCAGGCCGAGGCCCGCGCGGCGGCGACGGCGTTCCTGTCGCAGGCGGCCGCGCTGACGTTCCACCTGCACGACCTGCCCGACGGGCGGCTGCCGGCCCACTGGAACGAGACCAAGGAGATCGTGGAGGCCGCGGCCCGCCTCGGCACGCCGGACCTGGTACTGGCCCCGTCGACGGACGACGCCCACCAGGACCACCGGCTGCTGGGTACGCTGGCCTCGACTGCCTTCCGTAACTCCCTGGTCCTGCACTACGAGATCCCGAAGTGGGACGGCGACCTCTCCCGGCGCAACGTGTACGTGCCGCTGACGCCGGACCAGGGCCGGCGCAAGGTATCACTGCTGCACGAGCACTTCCCGTCCCAGAAGGCCCGCGACTGGTGGGACGACGAGGTGTTCCTGGGCCTGGCCCGCATCCGGGGCATGGAGTGCCGGGCCCACTACGCCGAGGCGTACACGGTCACCAAGTCCGTCCTGACCTTCTGACCCGCTTTCCCGGCTCGCCCTCACCGGGCGGGCCGGGTTCGCGGGGTTCCGCACGAAAAGTCGGGCGCTGCCGCGCCACGACTTTTCGGATTTTTCGCCCGACGGGGCATAAGGGCGACCGCCAGTAGTTCAAGATCGCGCTGGCGGTTTTTTGTCGTACCCGTGTTCTAGGTTGTCCTCATGAGTGAGGTGCTGACCGGGATCGCTGAGTCGGAGTGGCGTAGCCGCTTGGATGCGATGCTGGCTGAGCACCGGGGTCGTGTGGCTCGTCGCCGTGCGGTCCGTGCCGAGTTCGCTGAGGCTCGCCGTCGCGGTTTGGAGGCGCGTCATGCCGAGCGGCTGGCCCGTCTGGACGCCGAGGCCCGCACCGCTGAGATCAGCGCCCACTGGGCCGAACAGGACGCCCGAGCCGCCCGCCGCCGCGCTCTGGCCACCCAACCCGGGCCGGGCCGCCCGTCGACCCAGCCCACCCCGGACTGTCCGCCGGCCCAGACCGACTCCGGCCGTCCGGGGTCCCAGCCGGACTCCCGCGGTCCGGCTACCCGGGTCAGTTCCCGCCGTCCGTCGGGTCGCCCGACCCTGGGCTGTTCGCCGGCCCAGCCCGATTCCCGCGGTTCGGTGGCGCAGCCCAACCCCTGCTCCGGTCCGGCCGCGTCCACCCCGCCCGGACCGTCTCGCCCGCACGACCTCGCCGCCCCGCCGGCGCAGCCGTCGCCGCCGACATCTCGTACGCAGTCGTCGAGGCCACCGTCGCCTCCGGTGTCCCGTGCACCATCGCCGGAGCGTTCGCCAACACCTTCGCTGTCGCCGCGTTCCCAGCCCGCACCGACGTCACCGCGCTCCCGACCGGCCCAGTCACCAGGCTCCCGACCGGTCCAGTCGTCGTGCTGCCGATCCGCAGCGTCACCACCGCCGCACCGGACAGGCCGTTGCGACGCCGCCGTGTCACCGCCGCCGCTGCAACGGCCGAGCCGTTCCGGCGATGCCCTGCCGCCGCGGCCGCTGCAACAGCCGAGCCATTCCGGCGACGCCCTGCCACCGCAGCCGATCTCCCAGGCACCCGCCACTGGTCGGCCCGCCGCCGCGTCGGCGCATCCTTCGCCGTCGCCGAGCCCCGCTCAGGACAGGCGGAGGCCGCCATGTGCATCACCCGGGTCGCGTCCACCTCGTGATCCGCGCTCCGAATCTCGCCGGCCGTCGCCGTCTACCACCAGACGGCGTGAAGGAACCTGCTGGACGCGCGGTTGGACCACATCACCACGGCCGACGACGCTGGGCCGGTCACTCCCCACGTTCGCCGCCTCGGGTGGCAGGGGCCGAGTCGGAGCGGGAGCACGGTCTCCGCCGGCGTGACCGTGGTGTCGTCACCAGGCGGAGTTGAGGCTCCGCCGTTGCCCGGGTCGCCGAGCCGGCCACTGGCACATTGACCGATGTGAGTCCAGACGATGCTGCGCGGCTTCAACTGCCGCGACGCGGGCGCACCGGTGGCCAGGCAAGCGCAAGCAGGAGCCTGTCTGTCGAGCTGTACGTCGCGACGCGAAGCGGCTGAGTTCATCGCGCGGCCCGGCGCTTGGCGGGCGCGGGCAAGGGCGCCTACTGCCGGGCGTTCTGCCCGTTATGTCGCGGCGCGGATTGTCCGATATGGCGGTCTTGAGGTGGGCCGGAGACGCGTCGATGCGCGGACCGGGCGATGGTGGCGGGTGAGAACAGGTCGGCCGCAAGGCGCTGGGCGCGTGGCGGACGGGAGCGGTCCGGGCGAGGGGTCAGCGGGTGCCGTTGGCCTCGACTGTGACCTTGCCGTTGGACGGGGCCGTCGCGGTCGCGTCCTCGTTGAGGTCGGCCAGGCGGGCGGTCAGTTCGGCCTCCTGCTTGAGCAGGTCGGCCAGCCGCTTCTCGGTCTCCTCCGCCTCGGCCTTCGCCTTGTCGGCCGCCGCCTTCGCCTTGTCCGCCTCGGTCTTGGCCTTCGCCGCCGCTGCCTGGGCCTTGCCGGCGTCCGACTTCGCCTTCTCGGTGTCCGCCTTCGACTTGGCGTCCGCGTCCGCCTCGGGCTTGGTGTCTGCGGCGGGCTTGGGGATGGGCAGGGCCATCGTTCGGTCCGTCGCTGCCGCCAGCTCGGACTCCAGCGTCGCTACCCGGGCCTTCAGGGTTTCGGCCTCTGCGGCGGTGGCGCGCAGGGAGTCAGCCTCGGCGGCGGTCGCGCGCAGGGTCTCGGCCTCGGCCGCCGCCGCGCGGAGGGAGTCGGCCTCCGACTCCAGGGCGGCGATGCGGGCCTTGTACGACTCGGCCTCGGTGTCGGCCGCGGCGCGGATCTCGGCGGTCTCGGCCTCTGCGGCGGCTCGGGCGGTCTCGGCGGTGGTGCGGGCGGCCTCGGCGGTGGCCAAGGCCTCGTTGGCTTCGGCTGTCGCGGCGGCGCGGAGGGACTCGGCCTCGGTGGCGGCCTTCGCCCGCACGTCCTCGGCGTGGGTGGAGGCGGCGGCGCGCACCTGGTCGGCGTCGGTCGCCGCGGCGGCGCGCAGGGACTCCGCCTCGGCCGCGGCGGCGGTGCGGAGGAGTCGGCTTCGGTGGCGGCCTTCGCCCGCACGTCCTCGGCGTGGGCGGAGGCGGCGGCACGGACCTGGTCGGCCTCGGTCGCCGCGGCGGCGCGCACCTCGTCGGCGTGGGTGGAGGCGGCGGCGCGCACCTGGTCGGCATCAGTCGCCGCGGCGGCGCGCAGGGACTCCGCCTCGGCAGCGGCGGTGGTGCGCAGGGACTCGATCTCGGTCGCGGCCGTGGTGCGGAGGGAGCCGGCTTCGGCTGCGGCGGTGGTGCGCAGGGACTCGGCCTCCGTGGCCGCCGTGGCGCGCTGCTCGGCCAGTTCGGACTCGTGGGCCGCGCGCAGGTCGCGCAGCTCCTGCTCCAGGGTCTCGCGGTGGGCGGCGACCTCGGTCTCCGCCGCCTGCTTGGCCGCGTCGGTGTCGGCCGCGAGCTTCAGCCTTGCCTGCTCGGCGGCCTCCGTCGCGGCGGCCTGGGCCTGGGCGGCCAGGGCGTCGGCGGCCTCCTTCGCCTGGGTGGCGACCGTGGCGGCGTGCTCCTGGGCCTGGGCGGCTACCGCCTCGGCGGCCGCCTGGGCCTTGGCGGTGACTGCGGCGGCGGTCTGCTCGGCCTTGGCGGTGACCGAGGCGGCGGTCTGTTCGGCCTGCGCGGTGACTGCGGCGGCGGTCTGTTCGGCCTGGGTGGTGACTGCGGCGGCGGTCTGCTGGGACTGGGCGGTGAGGGTGTCGGCCTCGTGCTTGGCCTGGGCGGTGACCGCGGCGGCGGTCTGTTCGGCCTGGGTGGTGACCGCGGCGGCGGTCTGCTGGGACTGGGCGGTGAGGGTGTCGGCCTCGTGCTTGGCCTGGGCGGTGACCGCGGCCGCCTGCTCCTGGGCCTGGGCTACGATCGCGGCGGCGTGGGACTTGGCGCCGGCGGTCTCCTGCTCGGCGGCGGCGCGCACGGCGTGGGCGTGCTGGTCGGCCTCGGCCTTGACGGCGGCGGCGTGCTGGTCGGCGGCGGTGCGGACCTGGTGGGCGTGCTGGTCGGCCTCGGCGCGGGCCTGCTCGAGCTGGGCGGTGGTGACCTGGGCGATGCGCTGGGCCTCGGCCTGGGCGGCGGCGACGAGCCGTTCGGCCTCGTCGCGGGCGCGGGCGGCGCGCTCCTCGATGGCGCGGGCCTCGCCGTCCAGGGCGGAGCGGCGCTGGGCGACCAAGCGCTCCTCCTCGGCGCGGCGGGCGGCCAGGGCGAGCTCGAAGTCCTCGTTGGCCTTGGCGGCGCGGTTGCGGGCGTCGGCGAGGAGGCGCTCGGCCTCGGCGCGCAGGCCGGCGATCTCCTGCACCGCGCTGGCGCGGATGTCGGCGGCCTGATCCTCGGCGAGGCCGAGGATCTGCTCGACGCGGGGGCCGAGGTGGCGGAACGAGAGCACCTCGCCGCGGCCGGGGGCGTGGCGGCGCAGCTCGGCGAGCTCCATCTGCAGGTCCTGGACCTGGGAGGCGAGCCCCTGGATCTGGCCCCAGAGATCCTCGTTCTCCAGCTTCAGCGCGGCGATCTCGTTCTCGGACTGCGTCCAGTACTTGTCGACCTGATCGCGCCGGTATCCGCGGATCGCCGTCTCGAAGTCCGGCTCCGATGACACGCCCGTGCCCGAGTTGAAGAGGTCCCCGCCGTCTGACATAACACCCATCCTCACACGCAACGTCCCGCCACGCGCAATTACACACTGCGCGTGACGGGACGTGCGATCGAACTCCCCGCGAATGATTCAGGAAACGGCACGATCACCGTGTCCTCTACCCCTCAGGCTGACACCTTCTCGCCATCGCCCGACTTGCCCTTCTTGGCGTCGCCGCCGCCCGTCCCCACGTTCGGCATGATGCCGGCCAGGCCCGAGAGCATCTGGCCGAGCTGGGAGGTGACGGCGTCCTTCTGGCGGGTGAGGTCCTCGACCTCGCGGCGGGCGCGCTGCGTGGTGTCCTCGGCCTCGGAGCGGGCCTCGCTGAGCAGGCGGTGCGCCTCGGCGCGGGCCTCGTTGACGGTCTTGTCGGCGAGGTTCTTGGCCTTGTCAACCGTCTCGGCGGCAGCCCGCTCGGACTCGACCCGGCGCGTCTCGGCGCGCTGCTCGATCTCCTTGGCCCGGTCCTCCGCGGCCCGGGCGCGCCCCTCGGCCTCGGTGACCAGCTTCTGGGTGGCGGCGACGGCGGAGGCGTGGCGCGCGGACTCCTCGCGCTCGGCCTTCTCCTGCCGTTCGGCGATCTCCAGCGCCAGGGACTGCAGGTCCTTGTCACGCTTGTCGCGGGCGTCGGTCAGCAGCTTGGTCGCCTCGGCGCGCTTCTCCTCCGCCTCGCGGGCGGCCTTGGCGCGCAGCTGGGTGATCTCGCGCTCGGCGGTGGCCCGCAGCGTCGCCACCTCCCGCTCGACGGTCGCCTTGAGCTCGGCGACCTCGTGGGCGGTGGCGGTGCGCAGCTGCTTGGTCTCGCGCTCGGCGTCGGCCCGCAGCGTGTCGGCCTCGCGCCGGGCCTGCACCCGGACCTCGGCGGCCTCCCGCTCGGCGGCGGTGCGCAGGTTGCCCGCCTCGCGCTCCGCGGTCGCCTTCATCGCGGCGGACTCGGCGCGGGCCTTGTCCGTGATCTCGCGGGCCTCCAGCCGGGCCGCGGAGATGATGCCCTCGGATTCGCGCTTGGCCTCGCCCCGGTGATCGTTGGCCTGCTCCTCGGCCAGGCGCAGGATCTGCTCGACCCGCGTGCCCAGGCCGGACAGCGTGGGCCGGTTGTTCTCCTCCAGCTGCTTGTTGGTGTCGCTGAGCTTCTGCTCCATCGTGCCGAGGCGCTGCTCGGCCTGGCGGACCCGCCGCTGGGCCTCGGCGAGTCGGCCCTCGGCCTCTTCGCGGGCCTGACTGGCCTGCTGCAGCTGCGCGTTGAGGCGCTGCAGCTTGCTGTCGACCTGCTGACGGTCGTAACCGCGCAGGACGACACTCAGCTCTTCGTGATCAGAGCCGTGCTGGAAGAAGTCAACCGAGGACTGCTGCTGGGCCATTGGCACATACTTGCAGACCACCCGGGGGAGTTCGCAAGGGTGGAACGGCCATCTTCCGCACAGCCTGCATGGTCAACTTGCCCAGGCCAGGACACGCCACGTTTTGACAGGCCTTATGGGCGTGTCGGGCGATCAGCAAAACGGCAAGTAGAGCGCTCAACGATCACGAAAACGGTTGATCGCTGACTCGTGCCGGGCCCGCAGCTCGGGGTCGCGCACGCCCAGCCCCTCGTGCGGGGCGAGGCACAGGACGCCGACCTTGCCCTGGTGAAGATTGCGGTGCACGTCGTACGCCGCCTGCCCGGTCTGCGCCAGCGGGTACGAGCGCGAGAGCGTCGGATGGATGCGCCCCCGCGTGATCAACCGGTTGGCCTCCCACGCCTCGCGGTAGTTCGCGAAGTGGCTGCCGATGATGCGCTTGAGGTTCATCCAGAGATACCGGTTGTCGTACTGATGCATGAACCCCGACGTCGAGGCGCACGTGACGATCGTCCCGCCCCGCTTGGCGACGAACACGCTGACGCCGAACGTCTCCCGTCCGGGGTGCTCGAAGACGATGTCCGGGTCGTCGCCGCCGGTGAGCTGCCGGATATGGGCGCCGAAGCGCTTCCACTCGGCGGTGTCCTGGGTCTGCTCGTCCTTCCAGAAGGAGTACTCGGACCGGTCGATCACCAGCTCGGCACCCATCGCTCGGCACAGCTGCGCCTTCTGCGGGCTGGACACGACGCAGATCGGGGTCGCCCCGCCGTTGAGCGCGAACTGCACCGCGTAGGAGCCCAGGCCGCCCGAGGCGCCCCAGATCAGTACGGTGTCACCCTGCTTCATCTGCGCACCGTGATGGGAGACCAGCTGCCGGTAGGCGGTCGAGTTGACCAGCCCCGGGCAGGCCGCCTCCTCCCACGACAGGTGTGCCGGCTTGGGCATGAGCTGGTTGGCCTTGACCAGGGCGAGCTGCGCCAGCCCGCCGTAGTTGGTCTCGAAGCCCCAGATCCGCTGCTGCGGGTCGAGCATCGTGTCGTCGTGGCCGGCCGCGTCCTCCAGTTCGACGCTGAGGCAGTGGGCCACGATCTCGTCGCCGGGCTGCCACTTGCTCACCCCGGGACCCACCCGCAGTACGACACCCGCCGCATCGCTGCCGACGACGTGATACGGGCGGTCATGGCGCCGGCTCAGGGAGTCGCGCCGGCCGTACCGCTTCAGGAACCCGAACGTCGAGACCGGCTCGAAGATCGAGGTCCACACGGTGTTGTAGTTGACCGCGCTGCCCATGACCGCGATGAGTGCCTCGCCGGGCCCGACCTCGGGGGTGGGGACCTCCTGCACGTGCAGGGACTTGCGAGGGTCCTTCTCGCGTGTGTCGAGCCCGTCGAACATGCGCTCCTCGTCGGAGCGCACGACCACGCCGGTGTAGCTGTCCGGGATCGGCAGGGCGGCGACCGCGCGCAGATGTGCCGCGGGGTCGGCCGCCCCTTCGGCCTGCATGATCGCGTCGAGGATGTGCTCCACGGCTGGCGCTCCTAACGTCCGGGAAGAGGATCGCCGCGCGGCGGGGCGGGCGACCATGGGGATCGGCAACACATCTCGATCCCCCGGGCCGGACGTTACTGCCCAGTAGTTTGCTCGGGAACCTCGCTGTGGGAATTTGCACTGGCCGGTTCGACCAGCTCAACCAGCACGCCGCCGGCGTCCTTGGGGTGCACGAAGTTGATGCGGGAATCCGCGGTGCCGCGGCGCGGCTCCTCGTACAGCAGCCGGACCCCGCGCTCGCGCAGCGCGGCGCACGCGGCGTCGACGTCGGTCACCGTGTAGGCCAGCTGCTGCATGCCCGGGCCGCTGCGGTCGAGGAACTTGGCGATCGTCGAGGCGGGTGAGAGCGGCGCGAGCAGCTGCAGGCACCCGCCCTGCGGGGTCGGGCCGACCGACAGCATGGCCTCGCGTACGCCCTGCTCCTCGTTGACCTCCTCGTGCACACAGCGCATGCCGAACACCCGCGCGTAGAACTCGATCGCCTCGTCGAGGTCGGCGACGGCGATGCCGACGTGATCGATCCGCTGGATGCCGATGGGTGATATATCCAACTTCTGAGTCGAAGTCTCCATGGCGATAGTCTGAACTTACTCAACGTTCAGGTCGCGAAGATGCGATGTGAACCTTCTCTCGGAGGCCTCTGGATGACTCAGTCGGTGATCGTCAACGGCGCCCGCACGCCGATGGGGCGCCTGCTCGGCGCGCTCAAGGACTTTCCGGCCACCAAGCTGGGTGAGATCGCCATCCGCGCCGCGCTCGAGCGCTCCGGCGTGGCGCCGGAGCAGGTGCAGTACGTGATCATGGGGCAGGTTCTGCAGGCCGGCGCCGGGCAGATGCCGGCCCGCCAGGCCGCCGTGGGTGCGGGCGTCCCGATGAGCGTCCCCGCGCTGACGATCAACAAGGTCTGCCTCTCCGGCCTCGACGCGATCGCGCTGGCCGACCAGCTCATCCGGGCCGGCGAGTTCGACATCGTCGTGGCCGGGGGCATGGAGTCCATGACCAACGCGCCGCACCTGCTCATCGGGCAGCGGCAGGGGTACAAGTACGGCGACGTCGTGATCAAGGACCACATGGCCCAGGACGGCCTCACCGACGCCTACGACCAGGTGTCGATGGGCGAGTCGACCGACCGGCACGTCGTCCGCCTCGGCATCACCCGCGAGGTGCAGGACGCGTTCGGCGCGGCCAGTCACCAGAAGGCCGCCGCCGCGCAGAAGAACGGCCATTTCGCGGAGGAGATCGTTCCTGTCGAGATCCCGCAGCGTAAGGGTGAGCCGCTGGTGGTGACCGACGACGAGCAGATCCGGCCCGAGACGACCGTGGAGAGCCTGGGCAAGCTGCGCCCCGCGTTCACCAAGGACGGCACGATCACCGCCGCCACCGCCTCGCCGATCTCCGACGGTGCCTGCGCCGTGGTGGTCATGAGCAAGGCCAAGGCCGAGGAGCTGGGCCTTGAGTGGCTGGCCGAGATCGGCGCCCACGGCAACGTGGCCGGCCCGGACAACTCGCTGACCAGCCAGCCCTCCAACGCCATCAGGCACGCCCTGGGCAAGGCCGGGCTCACCACCGACGACCTCGACCTGGTCGAGATCAACGAGGCCTTCGCCGCGGTCGGCGTGCAGTCCACCGCCGACCTCGGCATCGACCCGGCGATCGTCAACGTCAACGGCGGCGCGATCGCCCTGGGTCACCCGATCGGCATGAGCGGCGCCCGGCTGGCCCTCACCCTCGCCCTGGAGCTGCGCCGCCGCGGCGGCGGCCTCGGCGCGGCGGCCCTGTGCGGCGGCGGCGGCCAGGGCGACGCACTGCTGCTGCGCGTGCCCAAGCGGTGACGCTCCGCCGCTCCCGCGACGTGCCCGCGCTCGTGGACGCCGCCCGCGAGGGCGACCCGCGGGCCGTGGCGCGGCTGATCAGCCTGGTGGAGGACGGCGACGAGGCGCTTGCGCGCATCGCCGCCGCCCTCGCGCCGCACACCGGTGAGGCTGCCGTCATCGGCCTCACCGGCTCCCCGGGCGTGGGCAAGTCCACGACCACCAACGAGCTGGTCCGCGCCTTCCGCAAGGCGGACCGGCGCGTCGGCGTGCTCGCCGTCGACCCGTCCAGCCCGTTCACCGGCGGCGCCATCCTCGGCGACCGGGTGCGCATGCAGGACCACGCGACCGACCCGGGCGTGTACATCCGCTCCATGTCCAGCCGCGGCCACCTCGGCGGGCTGTCGGCGGCCACCCCCCAGGCCGCCCGCGTGCTGGAGGGCGCCGGCTGCGACCCGGTCGTGATCGAGACCGTCGGCGTCGGCCAGGCCGAGGTGGAGATCGCCGGGCTCGCCGACACCACCGTGGTGCTGCTCGCACCCGGCATGGGCGACGCCGTCCAGGCGGCCAAGGCGGGCGTGCTGGAGATCGCCGACGTCTTCGTGGTGAACAAGGCCGACCGCGACGGCGCGGACACGACGTACCGCGACATCCAGGGCATGATCGGCCTCGGCGAGCGGGCCCCGGGGCAGTGGCGCCCGCGCGTGGTGCGCTGCGTCGCCGCCCGCGGTGAGGGCATCGACGAACTGGTCGAGGCGCTCGAGGCGCACCGCGCGCACCTGCTCGGCTCGGGCGAGCTGCAGGCCCGCCGCGCCCGCCGGGCCGAGGCCGAGGTCGAGGCGATCGCGCTGGGCGCCCTGCGCGCGCGGATGCAGGACCTGCGCAGCGGCACCGCCCTGTCCGACCTGGCCCGCGACGTCATGGCCGGGCGCATCGACCCCTATGCGGCGGCGGATGCCCTGCTCGCGCAGCTCGGTTAGTGTCCGCGCGTCAAATCACCGCTGGGGGCTCACGTGACGGCCTGGACCGTCATGCTGCGCGGCATCCAGCACCGTCGCACGGACGGCCTGTCCGCCGCGACCTGCCCCTCCCGCGCGAGGTGCTCGCGGCGGTGGGCCTCACGGGCCGCGGACGCAACCGGCAGCGCCCGCAGCGACTCTCTCCTGGTGAGCGCCAGCGGTTGGCGCTCGCCGTGGGGCTGGCCGGACGGCCGGGCCTGCTGCTCGCGGACGAGCCGACCAGCCAGCTCGACACCCGGGCGCGCGACGAGGTGCTCACGGCCCTCGGCGCGGTCCGCCGGGCGGGCACGACCGTCGTGGTCGTGACCCACGACCCGGACGTGGGGGCGGCGCATGGGCCGGGCGGTCACCATCCGCGACGGCCGGGTCGGCGCGCAGGGGCGGCGCGGCGAGGACTACGCGGTGGCCGGGCGCGACGGTACGGTGCACCTGCCGCAGGACGTGCTGCGCCTGCTGCCGCCGGGGACCCTCGTGGGCGTCGCGCCCCAGCCCGGCGGCACGGCGCTGCTCGTGCCTGCTCGAGCCGATGTGGAGGGTGTGCAGTGAAGACGCTGACGGTCGACGGGGTGACGGTCGCGTACGAGCGGGACCGCCCCGTCCTGCGCGATGTGTCCGTAGTGGTGTCCCCGGGCCAGATCCTGGCTGTGACCGGCCCCTCCGGGGCGGGCAAGACGACGCTGCTGTGGGCGATGGCCGGCCTGCTGCGCCCGGCCGTGGGCAGCGTCTCGGTCGACGAGACCCCGCTGCGGGACCGCGACCACGCCGTCGCCGAGCGGGTCGTGCTCATCCCGCAGGACAACGGCCTCGCCGCGATCCTGACCGCCCAGGAGAACATCCAGGTCGCCATGATCGCCGGCGGCGCCGCCCCGGCCGACGCCCGGCGCGCGACGGTGTCCTCGCTGGAACGCCTCGGGCTTGCCGGGCAGGCCGACCAGCTGGTGGAGGAGCTGTCGGGCGGCCAGCAGCAGCGCACGGCGATCGCGCGCGGGCTGGCCCTGCACGGCGCCGTGGTCCTGGCCGACGAGGTGACCAGCGAGCTGGACGCCACGAACCGGCAGAAGGTCATGGAGCTGCTGCAGGAGGAGGCCCGCCGCGGCGCGGCGGTGGTCTTCGCCACGCACGACCCGGAGGCGGCCGCGGCCTGCGACCGCGAGCTGCACCTGTCCGACGGCGCGGCACAGCTGGTCCGCGGCTGACGCGCTTCGTGTCCGGTACGGCCGGGACGTCGCCCTCATGCCGACGCCCCGGCCGTGTTTTTCTCTGGTCGCGCTGCCCGTGGCCGGCCGGCTCGCCGCCGCGGGAGACCGCCGGGCACCGCAACGCCCCCGGTGCTTAAAGCCGACTCCCGGGGGCGGCCCCGCGCGAGTACGCTCGCCTCGTTTTGAGACCTGGGGACGATGGGGAGTAGCGACATGAGCGAGACCACCGCGGGCTTTCCCGCGCGTACCGACATCGACGACCCGGACCTGACCGGCGACGCGCTGGCCACGGTCGAGCCGGCCTCGGCCGCGGTGCCGGTTCCGGCGCAGGCGGGCGCGCCCGCGCAGGAGCAGTCGCGGTTCGACGAGGCGGCCGAGAAGGTGACCACGTTCGCGGCCGGGGCGGCGGACAAGGTCGGGGAGTTCGCGACCAACACCGCCGCGGCGTCCGGGCGGGTCGCGTCGCAGGTCGTCGAACGACTGCGCAACAACGCGGAGCTGCCCGCCGATCGGGGCACGACGACGATCGCCGACGAGGTGGTCGAGAAGATCGCCGGCATCGCCGCGCGCCAGGTCGAGGGAGTGTACGACCTGGGCGGCGACGTCGCCCGGGTGTTCGCCGCGGTCCGCGACCGCATCGGGCTCGGCGACGACGAGCGCGAGACCGGCAACCGGGGCGTCTCGGTGCGCCTGGAGGGCCGCAACGCCACCGTCCGGGTCACCCTCGTGATCGAGTACGGCTACGTCGTGTACTCGGTGGCGGAGAAGGTCCGCACCCAGGTCATCGGCTCGGTGGAGAACCTGCTCGGCCTCGAGGTGACCGCGGTGGACATCGTCGTGGACGACGTGCACGTCGAGGACAAGGACCGGGCGCCCAAGGCCGCCGAGTAAGGTCCGGTCGCGCCCGCGCCGCGGGTTCGCGGCGCGGGCTTAGCGATCGTTCAGGTGACGGTTAGCATCGAGGGTACGGACCATCCGCCGCATCCGAGGAGCGCCGACACCCATGGACGCCCGAGACATCGCCGATGGGCGCGCCCGCTGGCAGCGCCGCTACGACGAGGCCCGCCTGCGCGACGCCGACTTCACCACGCTCTCCGGCACGGCGGTCGAGCCCGTCTACGGCCCGCCCGAGGGCGCCGACGTGCCCGGCTTCGAGCGTATCGGCTGGCCGGGTGAGTATCCGTACACCCGCGGCCTGCACCCGACCGGCTACCGCGGCCGCACGTGGACCATCCGCCAGTTCTCCGGGTTCGGCAACGCGCGGCAGACCAACGCGCGCTACAAGATGCTGCTCGGCGCGGGCGGGGGCGGCCTGTCGGTCGCCTTCGACATGCCGACGCTGATGGGCCGCGACTCCGACGACCCGCAGTCGCTCGGCGAGGTCGGGCACTGCGGGGTCGCGATCGACTCCGCCGCCGACATGGACGTGCTCTTCGACGGCATCCCGCTGGCCGACGTGACGACGAGCATGACCATCTCCGGTCCCGCGGTGCCGGTCTTCTGCATGTACCTCGTCGCGGCCGAGCGGCAGGGCGCCGAGCTGTCGAAGCTCGACGGCACGCTACAGACGGACATCTTCAAGGAGTACATCGCCCAGAAGGAGTGGCTCTTCCCGCCCGAGCCCCACCTGCGGCTCATCGGCGACCTCATGGAGTACACGAACCGGAGCATCCCGCGCTACAAGCCGCTGTCGGTGTCCGGCTACCACATCCGCGAGGCCGGGGCGACCGCCGCGCAGGAGCTCGCGTTCACCCTCGCCGACGGCTTCGGCTACGTCGAGCTCGGGCAGTCGCGCGGGCTGGACGTCAACGCGTTCGCGCCCGGGCTGAGCTTCTTCTTCGACGCGCACATCGACTTCTTCGAGGAGATCGCCAAGTTCCGTGCCGCCCGGCGCATCTGGGCCCGCTGGCTGCGCGAGGTCTACGGGGCGACCAGCGACAAGGCGCTCTGGCTGCGCTTCCACACGCAGACCGCGGGAGTGTCGCTGACGGCGCAGCAGCCGTACAACAACGTCGTGCGCACCGCCGTCGAGGCGCTCTGCGCCGTGCTGGGCGGCACGAACTCCCTGCACACCAACGCGCTGGACGAGACCCTGGCCCTGCCGAGCGACGAGGCGGCCGAGATCGCCCTGCGTACCCAGCAGGTGCTCATGGAGGAGACCGGCATCGCCAACGTCGCCGACCCGCTCGGCGGTTCGTGGTACGTCGAGGCGCTCACCGACAAGATCGAGGAGCAGGCCGAGGCGATCTTCCAGCGCATCCGGGACATGGGCGGCGACGGCACGATCACCAGCGGCATCCTGCGCGGGATCGAGGACGGCTGGTTCTCCTCCGAACTCGCCGACAGCGCGTTCGTCTACCAGCAGGCGGTGGAGAAGGGCGACAAGCGCGTCGTCGGGGTCAACGTGCACACCGGCTCGCTCACCCGCGACCTGGACATCCTGCGCGTGTCGCACGAGGTCGAGCGGGAGCAGAACAAGCTGCTCACGGCGCGGCGGGCCGGGCGGGACAACACTGCGGTCAAGGAGCGGCTGGAGCGGATGATCGCGGCGGCCCGCGGCGGGGACAACATGATCCCGTCGATGCTCGACGCCGCCCGCGCGGAGGCGACCCTCGGCGAGATCTGCGGCGCGCTCAAGGGCGAGTGGGGCATCTACCGCGAACCGGCCCGGTTCTGAGGGCGGCTAACCGTACGGGCGTTATCGAACGTTATCGAACCGTAACGCAACGGCGCAACCGGTCACCTTCCCCCGCTGGTCTTCCTACGATGACCTGACCACGGGGGAGGGGCCTTGCTGGCACTCGTGCTCGCGGCGTTGCGGGCCCGGCGCGCCCAGGCGCTGACGCTGGTGCTGCTCAGCACCCTTGCCGCAGCCGCCGCCGCGGCCGCGCCCTGGTACGTGCTGGCCTCGACGGAGCGGATCGCCACCCGGCACGTGCAGAGCGCCGCGATCCAGGAGCGCGCCCTGGAGACGATCGGCGAGGGTCCCGTCGAGGGCGGCTCGGTCGAGGCGCACCTCGCGGCCCGGGCCGAGCAGAGCCAGCGGATCGTCGGGATGTCGGGCGGCTTCGTCACCTACACCGAGGCGTTCCTGCCCGGCCAGGCGAGCACCGGCAGCGGCCAGTCGGCGGGCGGCGCCGCCGGCGCGCGCAGCACCGACTCCCAGCTGGCCCTGCGCACCGACGCCTGCGACCACGCCACCTTCGAGGGCGGCTGCCCCAGCGGCCCGGACGAGGTGGCGGTCAGCTACCGCACCGCCCGCTGGCTGCGGGTCAAGGCCGGCGACACGATGACGTACGCCGCGTCCGGGCTGCCGCACCCGCTGCAGCTCAAGGTCGTCGGCGTCTACCGCCCCGACGACCCCGCCGCGCCGTACTGGAGCAGCAACGAGGACCTGGTCGCCAAGGCGCTGCCGACCAGCGCCGCGCCGGAGATCACCGAGCCGGTCGACGACGCGCTGCTCGCCGCGCCGGCGCTGTTCGACAAGGGGCTGCCGGCGGGGATCTCGCTGCGCACGATCGTCGACATGGTCGCGCAGCCGCGGCTGCTGGTCGACAACGCGCCGGAGGAGGTGCGGGACCGGATCGCCGCGGCGACCGTCGACGCCCGCAACAACCGGCTGACGCTCAACACGCAACTGCAGGCGACCATCGACAAGGTGCAGCGGGACCGGCGGCTGGTGTCGCTGGGCGTACCCGTCGGCGCCTTCCAGCTGCTCGTGCTGTGCTGGTTCGCGCTGTACCTCGCGGTGAAGTACACCGGCGAGGAGCGGCGTCCCGACATCGGCCTGGTGAAGCTGCGCGGCGCCACCCGCGCGCGGACCTGGGCCCTGGTCGGCGGGCAGAGCGCGCTGCCGATGCTGGCCGGCGCGCTGCTGGGCCTGCCGATCGGCTACGTCGCGGCGACGGCCGTCACCGGGGTTATCCACGACGCGGACGTCAACGCGCAGGCCGCGGGGCTGTCGGTGGGCGCGGTCGCCCTGGCCGTGCTCGGCGCGCTGCTCGCCGCGCTGCTGGCCGAGCGGCGCGCGCTCGGCTCCAGCGTCTCCGAGCTGCTGCGCCAGGCCTCGGCCCGCAGCCGGGTCTGGCGCGACCTGTTCGACCTGCTGCTCGTCGCGCTCGCGGTCGTCGCCGTCTACCAGGTCAAGCACCGCGCCTCGGGCGATGCCGCGGGCCTCGCGCTGCTCGCGCCCGGCCTCGCCGCGCTCGCCTTCGCGCTGGTCGCCGCGCGGGTCATCACGTTCACCGCGGCCCGGATGGTCGAGGACGCGCTGCGCCACGGCCGCCCCGCCCGCGCGCTCACCGCGATCTACCTGGCCCGCCGCCCGGGCGTGCACCGGCTGGCCGCGCTCATGATCGCGACGGTGGCGCTGCTGTGCACCTCGGCGCTCACCTGGAGCGACGGACGCGGCGAGGGCCAGACGCGGGCCCAGCTCGAGGTCGGCGCCGACCGGGTGCTGAGCGTGCGGGCCGAGAACCGGCTCGCGCTGCTCAACGCGGTGCGCGCGGCCGACCCGCTCGGGCAGCACGCGATGGCGGCGGTCGAGTCGACACGGTCGGGCTCGGACCGGATCCTGCTCGTCGACAGCCCGCGCCTGGCGAAGGTGGCGAAGTGGCGGCCGGAGTACGGGCTGAGCGCCGCCCGGACCGCGGACCTGCTGCACCCGGCCGCGCCCGAGCCGGTCACGGTCACCGGCGGCGACCTGGCCGTCGAGCTCACCAACCACTACTCGGTCGTCGACCCGGGCCGGGTGGTGTTCCTCGACGTCGTGCTCGCCGACGCCAAGGGCGCCCGCATCGCCGCGCGGCTCGGGCCGCTCGCCGAGGGCCGGCAGGTGCTCAAGGCCCAGATCCCGGCCTGCGCGGCCGCCCCCGGCTGCCGGCTGAGCTCGCTGCAGATTGTGCAGAGCACCCTGGAGCAGAAGATCTTCTTCGCCGCCCGCCCCGGCGTCGACCTGGTGGTGTACGGCATCACCGCCGGCGGACGCCCGGCGCTGAGCCAGCAGATGCTCTCCGACCGCACCAGGTGGCGCCTCGGCGTCAACGGCAACCCGCCCAACCTCATCGTCGTGCCCGACGCCGGCGGCCTGCGCCTCACCGTCGCCCCGATCCGCACCGGCGGGGCCAGCGACGCCGGCGTCTACCCGCTGGACACCCCGGCCCCGCTGGCCAGCGTCCGGGCCACGCGGATGCAGCCGCGGCTCGTCGGCGACCAGCGGGTCAGCTACGGCTCGGTCTCCATCTCCGAGCGGATCGCCGGCACCGCCCGCTACCTGCCCCGCCTCGGCGACCGCGGCGTGCTGCTCGACCTGGAGTACGCCGACCGGCTCGGTGCCGACTTCGGCGCGGGCGAGTCGCTGCAGGTCTGGCTCAACGACGGCGCCCCGCCGGGCATCGTCCGGGCTTTGCAGGCGCAAGGGGTCATCATCCTGGGCGAGGAGTCGATCGCGGGGACCGCCGACAAGTACGCGTCGTTCGGCCCGCCGCTCACCCTGCAGTTCATGCTGCTGTCCGCGATCGTCGGGCTGGCGCTGGCGATCGGGGCGGCGAGCGTCGTCGCCGCTGTCGAGCGCCGGCCGCGGGCCCGCGAGCTCGGCGCGCTGCGGACCCAGGGCGCGTCCGCGCGCATGATCGGGCGGGTGAGCGTCGAGGGGTACCTGGTGCTGGCCGTCTCCTCGCTGGTGCTCGGGCTGATCCTGGCCGCGCTGATCCGCGCCTACATCGGCGACGTCCTGCCCTACTTCGCCGACGGATGGAGCGCGCCGTGAGCGGTCCGCAGCGAAGCGACGGGGCCGCTCACCATGGATGCAGTTCGGCGATCATGCCGGCACCGGAGCTTGCGGAGGTGAAGGCATGATCGGGCTGGCCCTGTCGATGGTGCGGGCCCGGCCGGGGCAGGCCCTCACCGCCTTCCTGCTGGCCGTGTTCGCGATGGCCGCGGCCGTCAGCGCGCCGGTGTACTCCACCACCGCCGACCGCGCCGTGGTGCGCAGCGAGGTGCTCGCCGCGCCGGTCACCGAGCGGGTGGTGCAGGCCCGGCGCACGTCTCCGTCGGCCCAGGACCACGACTTCGAGCAGCAGGTGTTGCAGCTGTTCACCGGCGGCGGGTTCGCGAGCGTGTTCAGCACCGAGTACGACATCATGATCAGCCCGCCGGACCCGAAGGTCCCCAAGATCGCCCCGCGGTTCGTGTACCGCGACGACGTCTGCGCCCACGTGCGCATCACCGCCGGGCGGTGCTTCGTCAGCGAGACCGAGGTCATTCTCAGCACGGCGCAGGTGCAGTACCTCGGGGTGCACGTCGGCGAGACGTTCCAGGCCTGCTTCGCCGTGTTCGACTCGGTGGACGGCGACTACGTCGAGGCCGGGCCGAAGGCCACGCTCACCCTCGTCGGCTCGTACGAGCCGCTCGACAAGGCCGAGCAGTACTGGTCCGACCTGGACTACTTCAACCCGCGCGTCAACAACCGGCTCACCACCGAGCCGGCCCTCGCCGGCCGCCTGACGCTGGAGGCGCTGGAGCACGGGCCGCAGAGGCAGGCACTCGACGTGGTCGTCGACGACTCGGCGATCACCCGGGAGTCGCTGAGCGGCATCAACGCCCAGGTGGAGACCAGCAAGGACAAGCTCTCGGCGCTGCCCGGGCACCCGGTCGTGCAGACCGGCCTGCCCAACCTGATCAAGCGGATCAACGCCGACCGGGACCTGGTCGCCCAGGTCGTGCCGGTGGCCGCCGTCCCGCTCGTGCTGCTGTGCTGGTTCGTGCTGTTCATCGCCGTGGCCGCGGCGACCCAGGAGCGGCGCCTGGAGCTCGGCCTGTTCTCGCTGCGCGGCATCACGGCCCCGCGCCGCTGGTGGCTCGCGGCCGGCGAGAGCATCCTGCCGATCCTGGCCGGCGCGGTGGCCGGCTTCTTCCTCGGCCACTACGTGGTGCGCCTCGCCGCGTGGGCGTTGCTGGGCACGTCGGCGGAGGTGCCGCTGTCGGCCGGGCTCGACTGGTGGGCGGCTGCCTCGCTGGCCGGGGCGCTGCTGGCCGCTCTGCTCGCCCAACGCTCGGAGCTGGCCAAACGCACCGTCGACCTGCTGCGCAACGTTCCCAGCCGGGTCTCGCGCTGGAGCGCTCCGGTCTTCGAGGTCGTCGTCGTGGTGCTCGCCATCGTGGCGGTCGTGCAGCTGCGCCGGGGCGGCGGCGGGCTCACCGGCTTCGCGCTGGTCGCCCCGTCCGCCGTGGTGATCGCCGTCGCGCTGCTGGCCGCCCGGGCCGTGCTGCCCATCGCCGAGCGGGTCGGCCGCCGGGCCTCGCGCCGGGGCCGGATCGGGCCGATGCTGGCCGCCTACGCGCTGTCCCGCCGCCCCGGCACCCAGCGGGTGCTCGCCCTCTTCGTCGTCGCGATCGGCCTGCTGGTCTTCGCCGCGACCGCGGCCGGGGCGGCGGGCCAGACCCGCGACCACCGCGCCCGCGTCCAGCTCGGCGCGCCCCGGGTGCTCACCGTCGACCCGATCGCGCGCTCCTCGCTGCTGTCCAAGGTCCGCGCGGTCGACCCGGGCGGGAAGTTCGCGATGGCCACCATGATGCTGCCGGTCTCCGAGGACACCGAGGTGCCGCCGATGCTCGCCGTGGACAGCCGGGCCCTGGCCGCCACCGCGCTGTGGGACGACCGGACGCTCACCGCGGCGAAGGCGGCCGAGCTGCTGCGCCCCGAGACCGGCCGCGGCATGATCGAGGTGGACAACAAGGAGATCTCCCTCGACGTCAGCATCGACAGCCTCGTCGACGCGTTCCGCGTGCGCTGGGTCGCCGTCGTGATGCCCGAGGACGGCTCCGGGCTCGGCCGGGTCGACCTCGGGCCGGTGACGACCGGGCGGAAGACGTACGTGCGCAACCTGCCGATGTGCGTGAACAAGTGCCGGCTCGCGGCGCTGGAGCTGGAGCAGCCCGAGGGGCGCGGCTTCGACGTCAACCTGGTCCTGCACAGCCTCAGCCAGCACGGGCAGAAGATCGTCGACGAGGCCGCGTTCGCCGACGCCGACGGCTGGCGGGTGCCGGAGTCGCCGGGGCCGAAGCTGCTCGTGCCGACGCTGAGCCCGCAGAGCGACGGGCTGCGGGCGGAGATCTCCAACTACAAGGGCGCCGACACGGCCGTGCGCATCATGCCGACCGACGTGCCCGCGCCGCTGCCGGTGGTCGTGGCCCGCAGCGCCGGCCTCGGCGACCACATGACCGGCTTCGACAAGTCCCGGCAGTCGGTGACCCTCGCCGGCGAGGTCGAGACGGTGCCGCGGCTGGGCCACGGGGGCGGGCTCGTCGACCTGGAGTACGCGGAGCGGCTCGCCGCCGACGGCGGGGACGCGGAGTACCCCCAGATCTTCCTCGGGCCGCACGCCCCCGCCGACGCCGTGGACCAGCTGCGCCGGCAGGGTCTGACGATCAGCGGCGAGCGCTCGCTCGGCCCGGTGCGCGACGCGCTCGACAAGCAGGGCCCCGCCGTCGCGCTGCGCTTCCACGAGCTCGCCGGGGCCTTCGCGGTCCTGCTCGCCGTCGGCACGCTGTGGCTGGTCGCGGGCCTGGACCGGGTGCGCCGCGCCGGTGAACTGCGGGCCCTGCGCGCCCAGGGCGTGGCCCGCCGGGACGCCGCCGCCAGCGGTTACCTGGTCCTGGTCGGCACCGCGGTGGTGATCGCGCCGTTCGCCGCGCTGGCCAGCTGGCTGCTGGTGCGCGAGTATTTTCCGGTGTTCAGCGACGACTCCCAGGGTTTCACGGCGTCATACTGGCCGTCGCCCCTGCCGGTCGTCGTCGCCTGGGCGGCGGCCTCAGTACTGCTGGTCGCGGCGGCGCTCGTCGCGGGCGCACGGCTGCGGGCGGCAACGACTCAGCGGAAACGCTGACCTTACCGAGATGGGGACGCGATGAACGGACTGGCGGTCGCCTGCCGGCGGGTCGTGCACATCTACCGGGCCGAGGCCGGTGACGTCGTCGCGCTCGCCGGCGTCGACCTGTCGATCGGCCCCGGGGAGACGCTCGCGCTCGTCGGGCCCTCGGGCTCGGGCAAGTCGACGCTCATCGCGCTGCTCGCCGGGCTCATGCGCCCGTCGGCCGGCCGGGTCAACATCGGCACGTACGACATGGGCAAGCTCTCCGACGGTGAGATCGCCCGCCTGCGCGGCACCGAGATCGGGGTCGTGCTGCAGGGGGCGGCGCGCAATCTGCTGCCGTACGCCTCGCTGCACCGCAACATCTGGCTGGCCCAGCGCCGGGCGGCGCGCACCGAGGGCATCAAGCTCGACGACCCGGACCGCATCCTCGACCTCGTCGGCCTGCCCGGCCTCGGCCGCGCCCGCATCGAGGAGCTCGCCCCCGGCGCCCGGCAGCGCGCCGCGCTCGCCGTCGGCATCGCGGCCGGCCCCGGCCTGCTGCTCGTCGACGAGCCCACCAGCCAGCTCGACACGCACGGCCGCGACGAGGTCCTGGAGGCCCTCGAGACCGTCAACCGGGAGCGCAACACGACCATCGTCGTGGTCACCCACGACAGCGACGTCGGCACCCGGCTCGGCCGCGCCGTGACCATCCGCGACGGCCGGGTCGGCGCCGAGGGGCGCGACGGGCAGGACTTCGCGGTGGTGGCGGGCGACGGCACGGTACAGCTGCCGCCGGAGGTCCTGGGGGACTTCCCGCCCGGCACGCTCTTCACCGTGGAGCACATCGACGGGGCCGTCACACTGGTGGCGGGTGGATCCGAGCGGTCACTTGCGGCAGAGCACTAGGGGCACGTGCAAAACTAGGGCCATGACGGACCCACGCCAGTCACAGTCGATCTTCACCCGCGGGGCGGTGGACCTCGGCGCCCTGGCCCGCAGCAACGCGGCCGCCGCGCAACGGGCCGCCCAGCCCGCCGACCCCTCGACCTCCGCCGGCGCCGGCGGCGACGTGATCGACGTCACGGAGGCAAACTTCCAGCAGGACGTCATCCAGCGTTCGCTGACGGTGCCGGTCGTGCTCGACTTCTACGTCGCGATGAGCGCGCCGCACCAGCAGTTCTCCCCGCTGCTGGAGAGCCTGGCCGCCGAGGGCGGGGGCGCCTGGGTGCTGGGGCGGGTCGACATCGAGGCCAACCCGCGCCTCGCGCAGATGTTCCGCATCCAGAACATCCCGTTCGTGGTCGCGATCGTCGGCGGGCAGCCCGTCGACGCGTTCAACCAGGCCCTGCCCGAGCCGCACCTGCGCCAGTGGGTCGACGCGGTTCTCAAGGCGGCCGGCGTGGAGGTCGAGCGCCCCGAGGACCCGCGGCTGCTCGCGGCCGACGACGCCATGGCCGACGGTGACCTCGACGCGGCCGAGACCGCCTACCGCAAGATCCTCGACGAGACTCCGAACGACGCCGTCGCCGAGTCCGGCCTGGCGCAGGTCGGGCTCCTGCGGCGCACCGAGGGCATCGACATGGCCGGCGCGCTCGCCGCGGCCCAGGCGAGCCCCGGCGACGTGCCGGCGCAGCTGCTCGCCGCCGACGTCGAGGTGCTGACCGGGGAGGCCGACCGGGCGTATGCGCGCCTGGTCGATCTCGTCCGCCGCACCGCGGGCGACGAGCGCGAGACCGTGCGCAGGCACCTCGTCTCGCTCTTCACCGTCGCCGGCCCCGACGACCCCGCGGTCGCCAAGGCCCGCCGGGCACTGGCGAGCGCGCTCTTCTGACGGCGCCGACCGTGCGCCGCATCGCCGTCGTCGACGCACCGAGCAACCTGGGGTTACGGCCACCGACCGCGACCTCGGTGCCCGGCTGTGCGAAGGCGCCCGGCGCCCTGCGCGACCACAACCTGCTCGCCCGCCTCGGCGCGCGCGACGCGGGCTGCATCACCCCGCCGCGATACGACCCGGCGGGGTGGCAGCCCGGCGACGGCGTCGCCCAGGCCGCCGAGATCGCCGTCTTCGTCCGCCGCCTGGCCGACCGCATCGGCTCGATCCTCGGCAGCGGCGACTTCCCGCTCGTCCTCGGCGGCGACTGCTCGATCCTGCTCGGCGCGGGCCTGGCCATGCGCCGCTACCAGAACGAGGCCGGGGGGCGCATCGGGCTGATCTACGTCGACGGCCACTCCGACTTCCGCCACGACGGCAACGCCTCCTACGTCGGCGCCGCGGCCGGCGAGGCCCTGGCCCTGGCGACCGGCCGCGGGCAGGCGAACCTGGCCTCGATCGAGCAGCGCCGCCCCTACTTCCGCGACGTCGACGTGGCCCTGCTCGGCATTCGCACCCACGACGAGTATCGCCTTGACCTGCAGGCTGCGGGGATCGTCTCGCGGGCCGTGCCGGAGCTGCGCTCCGACGGGGCCGCGCGCTCGGCCCAGTGGGCCCGCGACCAGCTGCGCGACTGCGCCGGCTTCTGGGTCCACATCGACGTGGACGTGCTGGACCCGGCCGTGATGCCGGCGGTGGACGCGCCCGACGTGGGCGGGATCGCCTATCGCGAGCTGGAGATCCTGCTCAGCGGCCTGGTGTCGGACCCGCGCTGCCTGGGCGCCCAGGTCACGGTGTTCGACCCGGACTACGACCCCGACGGGCAATACGCGGCCGAGGTCGTCGACGTCCTCGTCGCCGGCCTGGAGCCCCTGATCACCTCGACGGCCCTGGCGACGGCCTCGCCGGACCCGGTCATCTCGGCGCCTCCCTTCGCGGCCCCGGTGTCGGCCCCACCGATCTCGGCGCCGCCACTGGCGACCCCGCGCGCCCCGGCCCCGCCGCTGCTCGCCAGCCCCGCGCCGCCGCCGCTCGCCGGACCCGCCCCGGCCCCGCGCTTGTCGGCCGTCGCCCCCGCCTCCTCGCCCCCGCACACGATCCCGCCGCCGCACACGCCCGACGCGCCACCTTCTCCCGCGACGTCGTCCACTCCCGCCTCGATGCCGGACGCCATTCTCTCGCCCTCACCGCCGTCTCCCGCCGTGTTGTCCGCTCCGGCCTCGTCGGTGCCGGATGCGGCTTTCTCGTCTGCGGTGCCGGATTCGTCGCCTTCTCCCGCCATGTTGTCCGCTCCGGCCTTCTCGACGCCGGGCGCGGCACTTCCGCCTGGCGTGCGGGAGTTGTCGCCTTCTCCCCCGACTTCCTCCGCGCCGCCGGCCCCGTCGATGCCGGCTGCGGTCCTTTCGCCTACCATGTCCGACTCGCCACCTTCTTCTGCGGTGTTCCTCCTCGCCTCGCCCGGCATTTCGGAAATGTCGGAAACGTTCGGCGCGGGAGGCGGGACGGGGGTGACCGTCGCTGACGAGATGGCCGTCGAGGAAGCGGCGGCGGATCGGGGCGCCGTGCTCGAGGAGGCTACGGCGGCTCAGGAAGAGGAGGAAGACTTGCCGGTCGGTGGGGTATCCGTAACGGTGGTTGCGGGCTCGGTGGATGAGTCCGTCGGCGATTCGGCGGGGGATTCTGTCGCTCTTGTCGCCGAGGACTTTGCGGGGAAAGAGCCCGGAGCTGTCGATGAGGAGCCGGACAGGAAGCGGGAGCGGCCGAAGTGGTTGCTCGGGCGGTACAGCCGGGCGGCCTCGATGTCGCTCGACTCGCTGCCCCGGGACTCGATCGGCCCCGGCGGGTTGCGGCCCTCCGGGGGAGCGGCGCCGTTCGTGCCGGCGCAGACCGCGCGGCGGGCCGTCGGGGACGCGCCCGAGTCGCCGTTGACCGACGTGGTGCCGGCGGCTCGGACACCCGTCGAGGAGGAAGAGACCACGGGCTGACAGGCGAACGGCCGGGCGCCCGTGACGGGGCACCCGGCCGTTGACTGATGGCCTCAGCCGGTGGTCTGGAAGAACTTGCCGGCGATCGGGACCGCCGCGGCCGTCGAGGCGCCGCCGTTCTCCACGAAGACGCAGAAGGCGATGTCGCCGCGGTAACCCATGAACCACGAGTGGGTGTGGGCCGGGTCGTTGTCGTACTCCGCCGTGCCCGTCTTGCCGCGCAGGTCGCCCGGGAGGTTCTTGAGCTGGCTGGCCGTGCCCTCGGTGACCACCTCGCGCATCATCTGGCGCAGGGCGTCCAGCGAGGCCTGGGGCAGCTGCGGGCCGTCGGCCGCGGGGCTCTTCGGGGCCGGGTCGAGCACCAGCTGGGGCTGCTTCCACTGGCCGCGGGCGATCCCTGCCGCCGCGGCCGCCATGATGACCGGGGAGACGAGGTTGGTGCCCTGGCCGAACGCGGCCGCCGCCTGCTCGGCCTTGGAGCCGTTCACCGAGATCTTGCCGGTGAACACGTCGGTGCCGAGGTCCCACGGGACGCCCATACCGAGCGACTGGGCGGTCTTGCCCAGCCCGTCCGGGGCGATCTTCGGGGCGAGTGAGGCGAACGCGGTGTTGCAGGACTTCGAGAAGTCGGTGCGCAGCGGTACGTTGCCCAGCTCCTCGTCGTGGGAGTTCCTGAACGTGCGGCCGTCGACCGTGAGGTTCTTCGGGCAGGCCACGACGTCCTCGCCGGTCATGCCCTGGTTGAGCACCGCGAGCGCGGTGATGGTCTTGAGCATCGAGCCGGGCGGGGTCTGGCCGACGAGCGCGAAGTTGTTGGCGGCCGCGCCGGGGCCGTTGGCCACCGCGACGATCGAGTTGTCGCTGACGCGGATGGCCACCAGCGCCGAGCGGCGCTGCTCGCCCGCGAGGGCCTGCTCGGCGGCGTTCTGCATGTTGACGTCGAGGGCCAGCTTGATCTGGGTGCCCGCGGTGGGGTCGGTCGCGAAGAGCTGCTTGTCCGGCGTGCCCTGCGGCATCGCCACGACCACCTTGACGCCGGGCGAGCCCTGCAGGACCGAGTCGTACTTCTGCTGCAGCCCCGAGAGCCCGACCACGTCCCCGACCTTGTACTTGCCGGGGTTCTTGTCCATGATCTCCTTCGTCACCTCGCCGGTGGTGCCGAGCAGGGCGCGGGCGAACTGGGCGGACGGGGCGAGGGACTGGGTCGAGTTCCGGGTCAGCACGCCCGGGGTAGAATTGATCTTGTTGGCGATCGGGTCGAAGACCTCCTTACGGAGGGTGATTACCTGTACGAAGGCGTCGGGTGCGGCCTTCTTCACCTGATCGGGCAGGCCGGAGACGTCGACGTTGACGTTGGCCTGCTTGAACGCGTCTGTCAGATTTCTGACCACGATGTTGATGTCGGTGACCGAGCGCGGCTGGACGCCGATGATCACGACCGGCTTGCTGCTCACGATCGGCTGGCCGGCGCCGTCGAGAATGCTGCCCCGCGATCCGGCGGTCTTGCGGATCGCGAGCTTGTCGGTGGCCTCGAGCTGCGGGTTGATGGTCTTCGCATCGAAGATCACCGTCCACTGCTTGTCCACGCGCTTGGCGTCGACCGTGGTGTCGTACTCCCACGTGGAGTCCGCGACCGGCCACGCGACGTGCACGACGGCGCTGCTGCTGTCGTCCTTGACCACCGGGGCGCCCTTGAGTGCGAGCTTGGGCGGGGTGGCGGCGAGGTCACCCGCGACGGTCGTCCACAGCTTCTGCGCCGCGTCGCCGGCCAGGGCTTTACCGTCCGGACCCAGGAACTTCAGGCCCGCGATGTTGCCCTTCTCCCACGCTCCGAGGAAGGTCTTGAACGAGTCGTCCGGCGGTTTGCTGGAGCACGCGGGCAGCGTGCCGAGCAGCGCCAGGGCGGCGGCGAGGGCGGTGACGCGACGCAGTGAAACGGCCATGGGGGCGATTCTGCGCCATGATAGCTACGATCTGCACGTCCCAAGATCGCATAAGTAGGACAATTCAGTACGCCGAGCGCCGGTTGATCGGGTACACGACGATGGTGGACCGGGCGCCCGACGAAAACCCCACGACGACGTCTTAGGCTGAGCGGGGACAACCCACAACGTGGTGGGCGAGGGGAGAACAACCGATGAATCGGCCTGGGGCAACCCCGGTGAAGGCTGCCGCGCGAGGCTTAGGCGGCGCTCGCGGAACCGAACCGGCGGTCGAAGACGACGAGCTGGAGCAGTCAGTGCCCAACGCGGAGCACCTGGTCGCGGAGGCGGTCGTGCTGGCCACCGCGCAGGATGCGGATCCCGAACTGGTAGCGGCCTACTGGCGCCTGGTTCCCGACGAGGAACTGGCCGCCTGCAATGCCGCCAAGATGGTGGAGGCCACCCAGTCACACCTGGAGCTGGCCCGCCAGCGC
Organism: Dactylosporangium sp. CA-233914; assembly: GCF_050942935.1. Lineage (NCBI taxonomy): Bacteria > Bacillati > Actinomycetota > Actinomycetes > Micromonosporales > Micromonosporaceae > Dactylosporangium > Dactylosporangium sp. CA-233914. The sequence continues at coordinate 1,791,880 of NZ_CP192030.1, forward strand.
ACGCCCGGCGAGCTGAAGCTGCGCCTGGGGCTGAGCGTCACCGGCGGCACCGCGGTCGAGATCGTCACCGACGACATGCCGTTCCTGGTCGACTCCGTCACCAGTGCGCTGTCCTCGCGCGACATCGACGTCAACCTGCTGGTCCACCCGCTCGTGGTGTTGCGCCGTGCCCCGCTCGGCGCGCTGGAGGGGGTCCGCGTCGGCATCGAGCCCGAGGACGCGAACGCCGGCGACATCGTCGAGAGCTGGATTCGCATCGAGGTCGACCGAATCCGCGACGAGGCCGAGCTGGAGGAGCTGCGCGCCGACCTCACCCGCGTGCTCAACGACGTGCGCGAGGCCGTCGAGGACTGGTCGAAGATGCGCACCCAGGCCCTGACGCTGGCCGACGAGCTCGGCTCCGCTCAGCTGCCGGTCCCCGACAAGGACATCACCGACTCGGTCGAGCTCCTGCGCTGGCTGGCGGACGACCACTTCACGTTCCTGGGCTTCCGGCAGTACAAGCTGATCAAGGGTGAGAACGGCGAGGAGCTGCTGCAGGCGGTCCTGGGCACCGGGCTGGGCATCCTGCGCGCCGACCAGGTCAAGCCGCGGGTGCTGTCCTCCATGACCGCCGAGGCCTACGCCAAGGCGCTGGAGAAGCGGCTGCTCATCATCACCAAGGCCAACTCCCGCGCGACCGTGCACCGCTCCGCGTACCTCGACTACATCGGCTTCAAGCAGTTCGACGCCGACGGTAACGTGGTCGGCGAGAAGCGGTTCCTGGGGCTGTTCTCCTCCGCGGCGTATCGCACCAGCGTCCGCGACCTGCCCGTCGTCAAGCGCAAGGTCGCCGAGGTCGTCGAGCGCTCCGGGCTCTCCCCGCGCTCGCACTCCGGCAAGGACCTCATGGAGACGCTGGAGACGTATCCGCGCGACGAGCTGTTCCAGATCGGCACCGACGAGCTCTACAAGGCCGTCATGGGCGTGCTGCGCCTGGCCGGACGCCGCCAGCTGCGGGTGTTCCTGCGCCGCGACGCGTACGGCCGCTTCATCTCGTGCCTGGTCTACCTCCCGCGCGACCGCTTCACCACCGCCAACCGGCTGCGCATCCAGCAGATCCTGCTCGCCGAGCTCAACGGCGTCGGCGTGGATTACACCACCCGGGTCAGCGAGTCGAAGTTCGCGCGCGTGCACTTCATCGTGCGCACCGAGCCCGGCAACCCGCCCGGCTGGGTCGACGTCGACGACCTCACCGAGCGCCTGTCCGAGGCGACCCGGCTGTGGGACGACGACTTCCGGCTCGTGCTGGAGCGCAAGCTCAACGACGAGCAGCAGGCCAAGGTGCTCTACCAGCGCTACGGCGGCGCGATCTCGGACACCTACAAGGACGAGCACACGCCCTACGAGGCGGTCAAGGACGTCGCGAAGCTGGAGCTGCTCGACGAGCCGGGGCAGCTGGTCATGCACGTGTACCGCCGCCGCCAGGACGAGTCCGACCTCCGCTTCAAGGTCTTCCGCTACGGCGAGCCCATGGTGCTCTCGGCCGTGCTGCCGGTGCTGCACTCCCTCGGGGTGCGCGTCACCGACGAGCGGCCCTACGAGGTCGTCCGCGCCGACGGCACGATCTACCTGTACGACTTCGGCCTGCAGCTGCCGCCCGACTCCCGCGCCATCGCCGAGGTCCGCCCCCACCTGGAGAACGCCTTCTCGGCGACGTGGCGCGGCGAGGCCGAGGTCGACAGCTTCAACACCCTCGTGCTCAAGGCCGGCCTGACCTGGCGCGAGGTCGTGGTGCTGCGCGCCTACGCGAAGTACCTGCGCCAGGCCGGCACCGTGTTCTCGCAGGACTACATGGAGACGACGCTGCTGGCGTACCCGGCGATCGCCTCCAAGCTCGTGGCGCTCTTCGTCGCCCGCTTCGACCACCGGCTGCAGCTGTCCGAGGCCGCCCGCTCGGAGTGGTCGAAGGAGCTGGTCACGGCGATCAACGCCGACCTCGACCAGGTCACCAGCCTCGACCAGGACCGCATCCTGCGTTCGTTCCTGCACCTGATCCAGGCGACCCTGCGCACCTCGTTCTACCAGCGCGGCGAAGGCGGCCGGCCGAAGTCCTACACGGCCTTCAAGCTCGACCCGCAGTCGATCCCCGACCTGCCGGCGCCCCGGCCGCGCTTCGAGATTTTCGTGTACTCCCCGAGGTTCGAGGGCGTGCACCTGCGCTTCGGCGCCGTCGCCCGCGGCGGCCTGCGCTGGTCCGACCGGCGCGAGGACTTCCGCACCGAGATCCTCGGCCTGGTCAAGGCGCAGATGGTGAAGAACGCCGTCATCGTGCCGACCGGCGCCAAGGGCGGGTTCGTGCTCAAGCAGAACCCGGGCGACCGCGACGAGGCCGTGGCCTGCTACCAGCTGTTCATCTCGGCCCTGCTCGACGTCACCGACAACCTCGACGGCGGCAAGATCGTCGCTCCGCCGGACGTGGTGCGCCACGACCCCGACGACCCGTATCTCGTCGTCGCGGCCGACAAGGGCACAGCGACGTTCAGCGACATCGCCAACGAGATCTCGGTGAAGTACGGCTTCTGGCTCGGCGACGCCTTCGCGTCGGGCGGCTCGGCGGGGTACGACCACAAGAAGATGGGCATCACCGCCAGGGGCGCCTGGGAGTCGGTCAAGCGGCACTTCCGCGAGCTGGGCGTGGACACCCAGGCGAACGAGTTCACCGTGGTGGGTGTCGGCGACATGTCCGGGGACGTCTTCGGCAACGGGATGCTGCTCTCGCCGTACATCCGCCTGGTCGCGGCCTTCGACCACCGTCACATCTTCATCGACCCCGCCCCCGACGCGCGCAGCTCGTTCGAAGAGCGCTCCCGGCTCTTTGGACTTCCGCGTTCCTCGTGGGACGACTATGACAAGTCGCTCATCTCCGCGGGCGGTGGCGTCTACCCGCGCACGGCCAAGTCGATCAACATCTCCGACGAGGCGCGCGAGGCGCTCGGGATCACGGCCACGGGGCCGCTCGCCCCGAACGACCTCATGCACGCGATCCTCGCCGCGCCGGTGGACCTGTTCTGGAACGGCGGCATCGGCACCTACGTGAAGGCGACCGGCGAGTCCCACGCCGAGGTCGGCGACAAGGCCAACGACTACATCCGGGTCAACGGCCGCGAGCTGCGCGCGAAGGTCGTCGGCGAGGGCGGCAACCTGGGCCTGACCCAGCGCGGCCGCATCGAGTACGCCCTCAACGGCGGCCGCATCGCCACCGACTTCATCGACAACTCCGCCGGCGTGGACTGCTCCGACCACGAGGTGAACATCAAGATCCTGCTCGACCGCGCGGTCGCCGCCGGCCGGCTGGAGGCGGCCGATCGCAACCCGCTGCTGGCCGAGATGACCGACGAGGTCGGCGAGCTGGTCCTGCGCGACAACTACGACCAGGCCACGGCGCTGGGCAACGCGCGGGCGCAGTCCCGCTCGCTGCTGCCGGTGCACAAGCGCCTGATCGCCGACCTGGAGCGCCGGGGCCAGCTCGACCGCATCCTGGAGGGCCTGCCGGCCGACGACGTGCTCGACGAGCGCGCCGCCAGCGGCGTGGGGCTCACCTCGCCCGAGTTCGCCGTCCTGCTCTCCTACGTCAAGATCGTCCTCGAGCACGAGATCCTCGACTCGGACCTGCCCGACGAGGAGTGGACCAACGACGTCCTGATCGGCTACTTCCCGACCGCCCTGCGCGAGCGCTTCACCGACGCGATGGCCGAGCACCCGCTGCGCCGCGAGATCGTCACCACGGCGGTCGTCAACGAGGCGGTCAACCGCGGCGGCACGTCGTTCTTCCACCGCGCCTCCGAGGAGACCGGGGCCGGCGCCGCGGACGTCCTGCGCGCGTCGGTGGTCGTCAACGAGGTGTACGGCCTGAGCGAGCTGCGCCGCGCGGTCGAGTCGCTGGACAACCAGATCCCGACGAAGTCGCAGACGGCGGTGTATCTGGAGATGCGTCGCCTGCTCGACCGGGCCGTGCGCTGGCTGCTGTCCAACCGCCGGCTGCCGATCGACGTGCCCGGCGAGATCGCCCGCCTGCGCCCCGGCATCACTCGCCTGCTGCCGCAGCTGGACACCCTCTTCCGCGGCCGCGAGCGCGACGCCTTGCGGGCCAACACCGAGGGGCTGCGCGAGCTGGGCCTGCCCGATGCGCTCGCCGAGACGACGACCCGCATCATGTACGGCTTCGGCCTGCTCGACATCGTCGAGGTGGCCGCGGCCACGGACCGCGACGTGAACGAGGTCGCGACGGTGTACTACCTGCTGTCCGAGCGCTTCCGGGTCGACGATCTGCTGTCGCGGATCTCCGCCCTGCCGCGCGAGGACCGCTGGCAGACCCTCGCCCGCATGGCGCTGCGCTACGACCTGTACGCCGCGCTGGCCGCCCTGACCGCGGAGGTCCTCAACGGCACGTCGCCGGAGGCGGAGCCGGAGGTGCGGGTCCACGAGTGGGAGCAGAGCAACGCGACGTCGATCGCCCGCACGCGCAACGCGATCGGCGAGTTCGGCGACTCCCCGGGCGACCTGGCGGCCCTGTCCGTGCTGCTCCGCCAGATCCGCACACTGGTCCGCGCCTCGGCCGCCTGACCGCGCTACGGCTCGACGCCCGGCCGGACAGGTCCTCCTGTCCGGCCGGTTCGTTTCCCGTTGCCACGAGCTTTGGGCTTTCCGACACGTCGGGCGCTCTGCGTCGCCACTCGGAGACTCCGGCAATAGGCGCTCATTTGGGCGATCCGGACTGCCTGTCGTCGGAGTGGGCACGGGATCCGTCGTGCATGCGCTTGCCGGCCTGCCGGTGCGCCCACGTCGCGGCAGCTCAAGCCGCTCGGCATGATCTGGGCGGCCGAGCCCCCGTCGCCGGAGGCCCACACAGCCGCCGCCAGCGTCGCCTCGGCCGCGTGGGTCCACATCGGCGGGTGACGCCCGGTGGCCGGCTCGGCGACCAGGGCAACAGCGGAAGCGTCGACTCCGCCTGGTGACGACATCACGGTCACGTCGGCGGCGCCCTCCCGCTCGACTGGGGTGGTGAACGTGGGGAGCGACGGAGTCACGGTCGGCCGTGGTGATGTTGTCGAGCCGCGCGTCCGGCGGCTGCCTTCTGGTCGTCTGGTGCTCGACTGTGCTGGCCGGCGAGATCGGATGCGTGGATGACGGGGTGGACGTGGCCCGGGGGCAGCCTGTGGTGGTCTGGTCGCAACGGGGGCTCAGCGGCATTGAGGGATGCGCAGGTGCGGCGGCGGTCCGGTGGGTGGGGGGTGCCGGGGCGGTGGGCGGTGGTGCGGTGCCGCCGGGACGGCTCGGCCGGTGCTGCGGTGGTGGTGAAGCGGCGTCGCCACCGCAGCGGCTTGGCCGCCGCGGTGACGGTGGTGGCGTCCCTGCGGATCGACAGCTCGACGACTGGACCGGCCCGGGTGGCGGTGACTGAACCGGTTGGGGGCGCGGTGACGTTGGTGCCGGCTGGGAACTCGGCGAAGGCTCTGGCGATGGTGCGCGGGACGTCGGCGGCGACGGTGGCCTCGGCGATTGCGGGCGAGACGTCGGGGGCGGTAAGGGTTGCGCTGGTGGGGTGGCAAGGTTGTGCGGGCGAGGTGGTCCGGGCGGGGTGGGCGCGGACGGTTCGGCGTGGGGGTTGGGCTGGGTGATCGGACGGCGGGAGTCGGGTTCGGCTGGCAGGCAGCCCGGGTCTGGCCGAGTCGGCGGACGGCGGGGATTGGGCTGGGTGGCGGGGCCGTGGGGGCTGGGCTTACTGACGGGACGGTGGGAGGTGGGCTGGGTCACCGGATGGCGGGGGTCGGGCTGGGTGGGTGGCCTGTCCGGGGTGGTCTGGGTCGGCGGGCGGCGGGGACTGGGCTGGGTGGCCGGGCCGTGGGGGCTGGGCTTACTCACAGGATGGTGGGAGGCGGGCTGGGTGGGTGGCCTGTCCGGGGTGGGCTGGGTCGGCGGACGGCGGGGATTGGGCAGGCTGTCCAGAGAGCGACGGCGGGCGGCTCGGGCGTCCTGTTCGGCCCAGTGGGCGGTGATCTCGGCGGTGCGGGCCTCGGCGTCCAGACGGGCCAGGCGCTCGGCATGACGCGCCTCCAAACCTCGGCGGCGGGCCTCAGCGAACTCGGCACGGACCGCACGGCGACGAGCCACACGACGGCGGTGCTCGGCCAGCATCGCGTCCAATCGGCTGCGCCATTCCGATTCGGCGGTTGCCGTCAGCACCTCGGTCATGAGAAGAACTTAGAACAGGGGTACGACAAAAATCCCTGAGCAGGGGAAACCGTGGCCCGGCCGGCGCCAAGGCGACAGTTCGATCTTGACCGACAGTTGGTCGCTCCGGCGGCCGCTGCTTCCGCGTGCCTCTTTGCGGCAACGGGGCGGTGGCGGGAATGTCGCGGGGCGCAGCGGCCAGTCTCGGCTGCCGCGCCCCGCGGGCGCGCACATCGTGCGATGGCGGGAACCTTGCGAGCTGTGAAACGTACGGCTCTACGTCGGTGCGTGAATCGTCAGGCGGCCAGGCCCAGGGTCTCCGCGGCCGCGCGGCCGTTGGCGTGGCTTGCGCCCCACGTCACGATGAAGGCCCGCGCCCCGGCCGGGCGCCACGACGACGGCCAACCCATCTCGACGACCGTCACGGCGTGGGTTTCGGCCAGGGCCTCGACGAGCGGGCGGGCGCCGGGAAGGCGGTGCACGTTGCGGCCCACCACCACGATCGGCCGCTTGCCCGCGCGGGTGCGCAGGTCGGCGGTGTCGGCCTGGTCGGCGACGACGCGGATCTGCTCGGTGCCGTTGACGTGCGGCCCCAGGCCCCAGGGCACGCGCCCCGCGGCGATCGACGACTCGGCCTCCAGCTGCACGATGAGCGGCGGGCGTGCGCGGTCGTGGGTGCCCTCGATGCGTACTGCGCCCAGGGCCGCCGGGTAGCCCAGGCCCGGCTCCTCGCGGTCGGTCCGGTCGCCGGTGCGCGTCCACGCCGCCAGTTCGGCCACGCGGGCCACGGCCTCCTCCAGCCGCTCGAGGGGCAGGCGACCGTCCTGTACGGCCGCCACGATCCCCTCCGCGCAGGCGTTCGTGATGTCCTCGTCGATGTCGGCGCCGATGCACAGCAGGTCGGCGCCCGCGGCCAGGGCCAGCACCGCGCCCTGCGGGATGCCGCCGGCGTAGCGGGCCGCGCCGAGCATCTCCAGCGCGTCGGTCACCACGACTCCGGTGAAGCCCAGCTCGCGGCGCAGGAGGTCGACGAGCACGGCCCGGCTGAAGGTGGCCGGCGCGTCGCCCGTCAGGGCCGGGACGCGGATGTGGGCGGTCATGATCGACTTGGTGCCGGCCTCGATCGCGGCGACGAACGGCGGCAGCTCGCGACCACCCAGCACGGCGCGGTCGATGTCGACGGTCGGCAGCTCGCGGTGGGAGTCGGCGAGGGTGGCGCCGTGGCCGGGGAAGTGCTTGGCGCACGCGGCGACCCCGGCGCCCTGCAGGCCCAGGACCGCGGCGGCGGCGTGGGTGGCCACGGCGATCGGGTCGGCGCCGAAGCTGCGGGTGCCGATGATCGGGTTGTCGTCCGCGGTGTTCACGTCGACGGTGGGTGCGAGGTCGAGGTTGATGCCGAGGGTCTCCAGCTCGGCGCCGATCGTGCGGTACACCCGGCGCGTGACCGCGGGATCCCCGAGCGCACCCAGGGCGGCGTTGCCCGGGTAGGGGCTGCCCGCGCGGTGGGCCAGGCGGGTGACGTCGCCGCCCTCCTCGTCGATGGCGATGAGCACGTCCTCGCGGGCGGCGTGCAGGCTCGCGGTCAGCGCCGCGAGCTGGTCGCGCTCGACGATGTTGTACCCGAAGAGCAGGTGCCCGGCCATCCCCTCGGCAAGGAGGTCCACGGCCCACGCCGGGGCCTGCGCCCCGCGGAAGGCGCCCAGCAGCGTGCCCAGGGCCAGGCGGCGGAGTCCGGGATCGGTCGACACGTTCTTCCCCCCTCAGCGCGAACGCGGGTGCGAACGGCGGGCGGGCGCCGCTGCACACTCGTCCGATGCGCTATCCACGATCGTAGGAGCTTCTTGACCGGTTGGCGTAGGCCGAGCGGGTGGTCCGACCGTACGCTTTCCGAATAGGTTGCCTGTGGCACGCTAATAGGAAAGTTTCCTAAATACTAGGGGTCTTCGTCGCGATGAGTTCCGCCCGACTTCCCGGCACGCCGCGCCTGCTGCGCGCCCTCAACGACCGTGCCGCCCTGGAGCTGCTGCTCAGCCGGGGGCCGCTGACCCGCGCGCAGCTCGGCGAGCTGACCGGGCTTTCCAAGGTCACCGCCTCCCAGCTGGTGGAACGCCTGGAGGAGCGCGGGCTGGTGGCCCGGGTCGGCGAGCAGGCCGGCGGCCGCGGACCCAACGCGCAGATGTACGCCGTGGTCCCCGCGACGGCGTTCGTCGTCGGCGTCGAGGCCGGCCCCGCGCACGTCGTGGCCGGCGTGGCGGACATCACGGGCAACATCGTGGGCCGCACCGACGTCGCGATCGGCGACGGCGACGACCCCGTCAAGGTCGTACACGCCGCCGTCATCGAGGCCGCGACCGCCGCCGGCGCCCCGATCGAGCGCATCCGCCGCATCGTCCTGGGCACCCCCGGCCTGGTCGACCCGAAGAGCGGCGAGATCACGTTCGCCTGGGACCTCCCGCGCTGGCACCGTGGCCTGCTCACCGCCCTGCGCGACGACCTCAACCGCCCGGTCATGTTCGAAAACGACGTCAACCTGGCCGCCATCGCCGAACAGCACAGCGGCGCCGCCGTAGGAGCCCAGGATTTCGTACTCGTCTGGCTCGACCGGGGCGTCGGCACCGCGGTCGTCCTGGGCGGCCGCCTGCACCGCGGCAGCGTCGGCGCGGCCGGCGAGATCGGCTACCTCCCGGTGGCCGGCACCCAGGTCACCCGGGACGCCTCCCGCCGCTCCAAGAGCGGCTTCCGCACCCTGGTCGACGCCGCGGCGGTCCGCGCCATCGCCAAGACCCACGGCTTCAAGTCCACGGGTGCGGCAGCCGACGCGGTGCGCGCGGCCATCGCCGCCGGCACCGCGGGCAGCCCCTTCCTCGACGAGCTCGCCCGCCGCATCTCCCTGGGCGTGGCCTCCGTGGGCCTCGTGCTGGACCCGGAGCTGGTCGTCCTGGCCGGCGAGATCGGCCAGGCGGGCGGCGCGGACCTGGCCCAGCGCGTGCAGCACGAGGTGGCCGCCATCGCCGTGGTCTCCCCGCGCGTGGTCGCCACGGAGGTCGCCTCAGAACCGGTCCTGCACGGCGCGATCCTCACGGGCCTGGACGCGGTCCGCGAGGAGGTCTTCGGCTCGACGGCCTGAAACTTTCACGGCGCGTCAAGATTTTTTCGCGCGCCGATCAGCGGTGCGACCCCGGGGCCGCACCGCCTCAATCCATCCTCAGCGGGCGTCGCGGCGGCGCATGGAGAAGAAGGCGAGCGCCACCACCACCAGGACCACCGCGGCGAGGACCAGACCGCCCTGCTGCCAGCTGCCCGAGAACCCCGCCGTCGCCACGGTGCCCGGCTTCGGCTTGTCCATGTCGAACACGAAGCGTTTCGTGAGCCAGGCCGACAGGTACGGCGCCAGACGGAACTTCTGGGAGTAGTCGTCCGTCTGCACCACGCTGAAGAGGACCAGGGCACCGAGCTCGTAGATGAGCAGGTATGCCATCCCGACGCCGAGGGCGGTCGAGGTGTGCCGGCCCAGCGAGGCGATCGAGAAGCCCAGCGCGGTGCCGCCCAGGGCCAGCAGGACCACGCGGACGCCGGTCAGCACGAGCGAGCCGAACTCCGGGGCGGTCATCTGGCTCACGGTGCCGTTGCCGGCGGCGACGGCCATGAAGGCGCCGGTCCACACGGCGAGGTACACCACCGAGACGAGCCCCATGCCCGCCAGCGCCGCGAGGAGCTTGGCGCCCAGGACCGCGCCGCGGCGGGGCACCCACAGCAGGAGGTTCGCCATGCCGCCGGAGCTCCACTCGACGCCGATGAAGGAGGCGCCCAGCACGAAGCCGGCCAGGGCCAGCACGATCGCGGCGGTGTAGAACAGCGTCGGCCACTGGCGGTGGAACGAGAAGCCGTAGTCGAGCAGGGACTCGGGCGTGGGACGCGGGCCGTAGTCGCAGCTGGTCGGGAACTGCTCGTTGGGCTCGGCGGTCTCCAGGCCGCTCAGGACGTTGCCGCAGTGCTCGACGTTGCGGTCCCAGATCGCGGCGGCCGAGACAGCGTTCTCCCGGGCGATGGCGATCTCGTCGGGGGTCGGCTCGCTGCGGGTGAGGGTGAAGCCGAACGTGAGCAGAGCCAGCAGCACGGCGATGAGCACCAGGGTCACCAGCGTCACGCGGCGGCCGAAGAGCCGGGACCACTCGGCGGCGAACAGGCGGGTCATGCCGGGTGCTCCTCGGTGGTCCAGTCGGAGTCGTCGACGGGGCGGAACGCGCCGCGGCGCGGGCCGCCGCCGGTCAGGGTCAGGAACGCGTCCTCGAGCTGGGCGACCGGGGCGAGTTCGCGGACCCACATGCCGTTGACGCCCAGCGCCTGGGAGACCCACGAGGGGTCGGCCAGGTCGTGGACGATGATGTGGTCGCCGGCGACGCTGACGCTCGCGCCCGCCTCGGTGAGGATCTCGGCGGCGCGGTGGTGGTCCTCGACACGCACGCGATACGCGCCCTGGTCCGCCAGGGCGAGGACCTCCGCGACCGGGCCGGCCGCGACCGTGCGGCCCCGGGAGATGATCGTGACGGAGTCGCAGATCTGCTGGATCTCGGCCAGGATGTGGCTGGAGACGACGACCGTCATGCCGCGGTCGGCCTGCGCGCGCAGCAGGTCGCGCATCTCGCGCACGCCCTGGGGGTCCAGGCCGTTGTTCGGCTCGTCGAGGATCAGCAGCTCCGGGTCCTTCAGCAGGGCCGACGCCACCGCGAGGCGCTGGCGCATGCCCAGGGAGTAGGACCGCACCAGGTCCTCGGCGCGGTCGGCCAGCCCGACCTGCTCGAGGACGACACCCACCCGCTGCCTGGGCACCCCGCCGGCCGTCGCCAGCAGCGACAGCGTCTTGAATCCGCTGAAGTTGCCGAAGAACGCCGGCGCCTCGACGATCGCGCCGACCCGCGGGGCGACCGCCGCCTGCCGGCGCGGCACCGGCTGGCCGAAGATGGCCATGTGGCCGCCGTCGGCGTGCAGCAGCCCGAGCAGCGTCTTGAGCGTCGTGGACTTGCCGGAGCCGTTCGGGCCGAGAAAGCCGTGAATCTGCCCGGATTCGACCCTCATGTCCAGGCGGTCGATGGCGGCGCGCGGCCGGCCGAACACGCTCTGGTACGTCTTGAGCAAACCTTCGATTTCCAGAACGGGACTCATCGCTGGGCACAATACGGGTTCGGTCACGCGCGCGGGGCCCCGGCAACCATCGATATGCCCGGCGTGGTTGGATTGGCGCGTGTCAGATGACCTTGTCATCGCCGTGGACGACGCGACGGTCACCCGCGACGGCAGCCATCTCATCCGCTCGGTGAGCTGGCGGGTCGAGCTCGACGAGCGCTGGGTGATCCTCGGCCCGAACGGGGCCGGCAAGACCACTCTGCTCAACCTGGCCGGCGCGCGGCTCTACCCGACCAGCGGCACCGTCACGGTGCTCGGCGAGCGCCTCGGCCGGACGAACATCGCTGAGCTCAAGACCCGCCTCGGGTTCTCCTCCAACGGGCTGCTGCTGCCAGGCGAGGAGACCGCCCGCGACGTCGTGCTGACCGCCTCGTGGGCCGTGGTCGGGCGCTTCCGCGAGCGCTACGACGCGATGGACGAGGCGCGGGCGATGGCGCTGCTGGACCAGCTCGGCGTGGCGGGGCTGGCCGACCGGCTCTACGGCACGCTGTCGGAGGGCGAGCGCAAGCGGGTACAGATCGCGCGGTCCCTCATGACCGACCCCGAGCTGCTGCTGCTGGACGAGCCGACGGCCGGGCTGGACCTGGGGGCCCGGGAGGACCTGGTGCGCCGCCTCACCGCGCTCGCCGAGGACCCGGACGCGCCCGCGCTGGTGCTCGTCACCCACCACGTGGAGGAGATCCCGCCCGGCTTCACCCACGCGATGCTGATGCGCGACGGCGGCGTGGTGGCGCAGGGCCTGCTGCACGAGACCGTCACGGCGCAGAATCTGTCGACGACGTTCGGCATGCCGCTGAAGCTCACGACGATCGACGGCCGCTTCCACGCCCAGGCCTGAACGGCAGGACCCGGGCGGGAAGCGGCCGGACGAGCGTCAGCGGCCCTTGAAGGAGGGCTTGCGCTTCTCCACGAACGCGGTCATGCCCTCGGCTTTGTCCTCCGTGGCGAACAGGCCCGCGAACAGCTGGCTCTCCCACGCCAGGCCCGAGGCGAGGTCCATGTCCAGCCCGCCGTCGACGGCGAGCTTCGCGGCGCGCAGCGCCAGCGCCGGGCCGTTGACGTAGGGGCGGACGAGGTCGAGCGCGGCGGTGTAGACCTGCTCCCGCGGTACGACCCGATCCACCAGACCCATCGCCAGCGCCTCGGCCGCGGGCACGAAGCGGCCCGACATCACCAGGTCCTTGGCCCGCGCGGGGCCGATGAGGCGAGCGAGGCGCTGGGTGCCGCCGGCGCCCGGGATGACGCCCAGGGTGATCTCCGGCTGGCCGAGCGTCGCGTCCTCGGCCGCGACCCGCCAGTCGGCGGTGAGGGCGAGCTCGCAGCCGCCCCCGAGCGCGTATCCGGTGACCGCGGCGACGACGGGCTTGGGGATGCGGGCGACGGCGTCGAACGCGCCGCTGAGCGCGACCGCGCGGGCCGACATCGCGGCGTATCCCATGCCGGCCATCTCCTTGATGTCCGCGCCGGCCGCGAACACCTTCTCACCGCCGTAGATGACCACCGCGTGCACGTCCTCGCGCGCGGTCGCCTCGTGCGCGGCCGCCCGCAGCTCCTCCTGGACCTGCTCGTTCAGGGCGTTCATCGGCGGGCGGTCCAGCCGGATGGTGCCGATGCTGTCCTCGACCTCGAGCCGGACAAAGGAAGTCACGTATGTCTCCTCAACGTCGTTGTCGTTGATCGCAGCGTATTCCGCTGTACCGTCTTAGTTGCCATGGCCACCACGTACTACCGCGACAATGTGGTGCACATCAGCTCGGGCGGTGTGCGCGTCGCTGAGTCGTGGTATCCGCTCGACACGCTCACCTACATCTGGCACGAGCGCACGGGGCGGCTGCGCCACGGGCTGTACATGCTCGCCACGCGCGGGGGCGCGGTGCTACTCGTGCTCGGCCTGCTGGTCGCGGCCGGGGTGGCGGCGCGGCGGATCGACTTCAGCGGCGAGCAGCGCACGATGTACATCGCCGGCGGCATCCTCGCCGTGGTGGTCGTCGGCGGCGTTGTCGCGTTCTGCCTGGAGGGCCTGCTCGACCTGCTGGACCGGGCCCACGACCACGGCAAGGGCGTCCACGAGATCTGGGTGCGCACCGTCGCGGGTGACGCCATGATCTATTCGACGACCGATTCCCCGAAATTCGGGCAAATCTATCGAGCGCTGCAGCGGGCGGTCGAGCAGTCCGCTTAAACTGCGCGGCATGGTGGCCCTGGGTGTCGACTTCGGCACGTCGCACACGGTGGCGGTGGCCCGCTGGCCCGACGGCCGGGCGCGTCCCCTGCTCTTCGACGGCTCGCCGCTGCTGCCCTCCGCCGTGACGCTGGAGGAGCAGGGGCTGGTCGTCGGGCGCGATGCGGTGCACGCCGCGCGGCGTGCGCCCGAGCGTTTCGAGCCCAACCCCAAGCGCCGCATCGACGACGGATCGGTGTTGCTGGGGGAGCGGCCAGTGCCGGTACCACAGATGATGACCGCGGTGTTCCAGCGCGTCCTCGCGGAGTTCACCCGCACCGCGGGTGGTGGCCCGGACGCGGTGACCGTCACGCACCCGGCGAACTGGGCCTCGACCCGGCGCAACACCCTGCAGGAGGCGGTGCGCCAGGCGGGCCTGCCGGGCGCGACTCTCGTGCCCGAGCCGGTCGCGGCGGCCACCTACTTCGTCCACGTGCTGCGCAACATGGTGCCCGCCGGCTCGGCCGTCGTCGTCTACGACCTGGGCGCGGGGACCTTCGACGGCACCGTCGTCGCGCGTACCCCCGCGGGCTTCGAGGTGCTCGCCGTGGGCGGCCGCGACGACCTCGGCGGCCTGGACTTCGACGAGCTCGTGGTCGGCATGATCGGCCGCGCCCTGCCGGAGGAGGGCTGGGCGCGGGTGAGCGCCGACCCGCGGGCCGCCCGCCAGCTGCGCGACGAGGCCCGCGAGGCCAAGGAGCGGCTCTCCCGCGCCGCCTCGGCGACCGTGATGGTGCCGGTGCTCGACGTGGACGTCCAGCTCACCCGGGAGGAGTTCGAGGCGGCCGCGCGGCCGCTGGTCGAGCGCTCGGTGCGGGTGCTGGCCGAGACGCTGCGCCTGTCCCGCCTCACCCCGGACCGGATCGCCGGGATCTTCCTGGTCGGCGGGGCGAGCCAGATGCCGCTGGTCGCCACCGAGCTGCACCGCGAGTTCGGGCGGGCGCCGGTGACGATCGAGCAGCCGGAGCTGGTGGTCGCCGAGGGCAGCGTCCTGGTCGGCCGGGCCGTGCCCGCTGAGTCCGCCGGCAAGGCCGCTCCCGCCCCGGCGACGGAAACCCCGGCCTCCTCGGGCGCCCTGGAGCTCCCGGCCACCAGCGGGTCACTGCCGGTGGTCGCACCGGCCACCGTGGTCCCGCCGGCCCCGTCGGTCTCGGCGCCGCCCGTATCGCCCGCGGTGGGGCCGGTTCCCGTCAGTCCGCCGATGCAGCGCCCGCCGCTGCGGCCCCAGATGCCGTACCCGGTGCCGCAGCGGCCCGTGTACTCCCCGCCGCCCGTGTACCCACCGCCGCCGCCCCAGGTGGTGTACTACCCGGCGTACGCGGTGCCGCCGATGCCGATGGTCGTGCCGCGGCCGCTGCTCAAGGGCCCGTGGTCGATCCGGTGGCCGGCCGGGTTCATGACGACGTACGGGATCCTGCTGTACCTGCTGACGGGCCTGCTCCTGCTCGTGGCGGTCCTGCCCCAGCTCCCCCGCGCCAACCCGCCCGAGGGCTGGGACGAGGCCCGGGTCAACTCACTGACCAGCGGTTCCCTGGAGTGGGCCGGCATCTGCGCGGTGCTGGCCACCCTGCTGATCAACGGCGCGATGCGGGCGCGGAGGCCGCAGAGCGGGCACCACTGGTACCCCTTGGCGCTCTGCCTTGTCCTCGGCGTCTCCAACCTCGCGCTGACGGGGGAGGGCGGCGGCTACTGGACGCTCGTTCCGGCTGTGGTGTTCCTCGCCTCGACGGCCATGCTGCTGCTGCCGGCCTCGCGGCGGTGGGTGCGCCGGCCGCCGAAGCCGCCCGCGCTCAAGCCGGCGGAGACGAGTCAGGGTTGATCCGCGGGCGGGATCCTGGGGCACGGCGGGGGTAGTTCGCGGCGCCTAAACTTCGGGGCATGCCTACACCAGGGATCCGGCTCGGGGTCGACTTCGGCACCTCGAACACCGTCGCGGTCGTACGGTGGCCGGACGGGCGCTCCCGGCCCCTGATCTTCGACGGTTCTCCACTGCTGCCCTCGGCCGTCTACGCCGAGCCCGGCGGCTCCATCATCGTTGGCCGCGACGCGGTGCACAGCGCCCGGCTGGAACCGGCCCGTTTCGAGCCCAACCCGAAGCGCCGCATCGACGAGGGCACGGTCCTGCTCGGCGACCGCGAGGTGCCGATCAACGAGCTCATCGCCGCGGTGCTGGGCCGGGTGCGCGACGAGTGGGTCCGCACCGTCGGCGACGCGACGCCGGACGTGACCGTGACGTTCCCGGCCTCGTGGGGCGCGACCCGCCGCCTGTCGATCGCCGACGCGGCCGCCGCGGCCGGGCTGGGCCGCGTGCGCCTGGTGCCCGAGCCGGTGGCCGCCGCGGCGTACTTCACCCAGGTCCTCGGCCGCGACGTGCCCGTCGGCTCGGTGGTCGTGGTGCACGACTTCGGCGCCGGCACGTTCGACGCGAGCGTGGTCGCGCGCACCGCGGACGGCTTCGAGGCGCTCGCCGTCGACGGCCGCGACGACATCGGCGGCATCGACGTGGACAACGCTGTCGTCAAGCACATCGGCACCATCTGCGAGCCCCAGGCGCCGCAGGAGTGGTCACGGCTGATGAACCCGCAGACCGTGGAGGACCGCAGGCACCGCCGCCTGCTGTGGGACGACGCGCGGGTGGCGAAGGAGCGGCTGTCCCGCCAGCCGG
Source organism: Dactylosporangium sp. CA-233914 (assembly GCF_050942935.1). Lineage (NCBI taxonomy): Bacteria > Bacillati > Actinomycetota > Actinomycetes > Micromonosporales > Micromonosporaceae > Dactylosporangium > Dactylosporangium sp. CA-233914. The sequence continues at coordinate 1,808,163 of NZ_CP192030.1, forward strand.
CGTCGGACCTGACGATTCCGCTGCTCAACATCGACGTGCACCTGACGCGGGAGGAGCTCGAGCGCCTCGCCCAGCCGATGATCGAGCAGACCGTTCGCGTCACCCAGGGCGTGATGCGCTGGGCCCAGCTCGGCGACGGCGCGGTCGCGGGCGTGTTCCTGGTCGGCGGCTCCAGCCGGATGCCGCTGGTGGCGACGCTGCTGCACCGCATCCTGGGCCAGGCCCCGGTCGCGATCGAGCAGCCGGAGCTGGTGGTGGCCGAGGGCAGCATGCTGACCGGCTCGACCGCGACGAAGGCGACCGCCGACCCGGCCCCGGGCCCCGCGACGGGCATGCTGCCGCAGGTCTCCGGCTTCCCCTGGCCGGCCCCACCCCCGCCGGTCTCGCCCGCAGTGGTCTCAGCACCGCCGGTCTCCTCACCGCCGGTCTCCGCGTCCCCGTCGTTCTCGATGCCCCCGGCGGGGAACTTCGGCACCCCGGTCTCCGCGCCGCCCGCCGACGGCCCGATGTGGCCCGACAACCCGGTCCCGGCCTCGACGCCGCCCGCGTTCCAGGTCTCCGCGCCGCCGCCGGTCTCGACCCCATCCGCGTACACACCGCCGCCGGTCTCGACCCCACCCGCGTACACGCCGCCCCCGGTCTCGACACCACCGGCTTACGCGCCGCCGGTCTCGACGCCACCCGCGTACACGCCGCCGCCGGTCTCCGCGCCGCCCGTGCCCATGCCGCCCGCCTGGACGTCGCCGCCGGTCTCTTCGCCGCCCGTGTCCGCGCCGCCGAATCGGCCGGCCAGCGGCGGGCGGGTCTTCCGGTCCAGCGGCGCGGTGCCGTCCAGCGGCGCGGTGCCGTCGAGCGGCGGCTTGCCATCGAGCGGCGGCTTGCCATCGAGCGGCGGGGTGCCTGAGGCCGCGACGCGATACGACGAGCTCGGCAACGCGTTCCGCAATGACGCCGCGCCGCCGTCGTCGCAGGCCCTGCGGCAGCGCCCGGTCCAGCCGTCGCAGCCGACGCCGTCACGGCCCGTGAGCCCGCCGGTGCAGTCCCGGTCGGCGGGCGACGCGTATGTGTACGACGGCTCGCGTCCGCGCCGGGGACCGGTCGCGCGGTTCATGCTCGTGGTGTTGGTGCTGGCGCTGCTGGTCCTGACGCCGCTCGCGGCCGGGGTCGTGTCGTATCGGCTGACCACGGACCACTGGCCGGAGCCGGTCGCCGGCTGGGTCGGCGCCGACAGCCCGTAGCCGCGCTGGTCACACGGGTCCTGCGGGGTGCCGTTCCGCTGTCTCTTGAGCACCCTAGCACACGCGCAAAAGTTGGATCTTCCGTTGTGTCGCAGCGTAATCACTCCGGCGCGGTCACACTATCCGCACGCCATCCACACCAGCAAACGTGAGTAGGATTCGCGCATGACGACGATCGACGGGCACGGCGGGGACCTGGCGCTGGCGGCGCTGCGCGGATTCGGGGTCACGGAGATGTTCACCCTCTCCGGCGGTCACGTCTTCCCGCTCTACGACGCGGCGAGGAAGGCCGGCGTGCGCATCGTCGACGTGCGCCATGAGCAGTCCGCGGTCTTCGCCGCCGAGGCGGTCGCGAAGCTGCAGCGCCGGCCGGGGCTGGCCGTGCTCACCGCCGGACCGGGCGTCACCAACGGCGTGTCCGGCCTGACCAGCGCGATGTTCAACGGCGCGCCGGTGGTCGTGCTCGGCGGCCGGGCGCCGCAGTTCCGCTGGGGCTCCGGCAGCCTGCAGGAGATGGACCACCTGCCGGTCGTGCGGGCGGTCACCAAGCACGCGGAGACCATCTTCGCCACCGACGAGGTCTACGCGCGGATGCGGGCCGCCGCGCTCACCGCGCTGACCCCGCACCGGGGACCGGTCTTCGTCGATCTGCCGCTGGAGGTCGTCTTCTCCACCGCGGACGGCATCGAGGAGCAGGAGGCTCCGGCAGTACCGCTGGAAGAGCCCGACCCCGACGAGGTTCACCGCGGCGTCAGTCTCCTTGCCGCCGCGCAGCGGCCCGTCATCGTCGCCGGTTCCGACGTCTGGGCCGGCGACGCCACCGCGGCGCTGCGCGAGGCGGCCGAGGCGCTGCGCGTGCCGGTGTTCGCCAACGGCATGGGCCGCGGCACCCTGCCACCCGGGCACCCGCTCGCGTTCGCGCGGGCGCGCAAGGCCGCGTTCGGCGGCGCCGACGTGATCGCGGTCGTCGGGACCCCGCTGGACTTCCGGCTCGGCTTCGGCGACTTCGGCGGCGCGCAGGTCGTGCACGTCACCGACGCCGCCTCGCAGAAGGCCGGGCACGTCACGCCGGCCGCGGCGCCGTCGGGCGATCTGCGGCTGACGCTGTCGGCCTTCGCGGCGTACTCGGGCCTGGTCGCCGACCACGAGGAGTGGATCGCCACGCTGCGGGCCGCCGAGAACGCGGCGAAGGGCAAGGAGACCGAGGCGCTGGAGGCCGACACCGATCCGATCAAGCCCAGCCGCGTCTACGGCGAGCTGCGCAAGGTGCTGGCCGAGGACGCGGTGACCATCGGCGACGGCGGGGACTTCGTCTCCTACGCCGGCAAGTATCTGGAGCCGGCCCGCCCGGGCACGTGGCTCGACCCGGGGCCGTACGGCTGCCTCGGCACCGGCATGGGCTACGCGATGGGGGCCCGGATCACGTACCCGGACCGGCAGATCTGCGTGCTCATGGGCGACGGCGCGGCCGGCTTCTCGCTCATGGACGTCGAGTCGCTGGCGCGCCAGCAGCTGCCGGTCGTGATCGTGGTCGGCAACAACGGCATCTGGGGGCTGGAGAAGCACCCGATGCGGCAGATCTACGGGTACGACCTGGCCGCCGATCTGCAGCCGGGGCTGCGCTACGACGACGTGGTGAAGGCGCTCGGGGGCGCCGGGGAGACGGTCGAGAAGCCCGGGGACCTGGCCGGGGCGCTCGGGCGCGCGTTCGCCTCCGGCGTGCCGTACCTCGTCAACGTCCTCACCGACCCCGAGGACGCCTACCCGCGCTCGTCCAACCTGGCCTGAGGTTCGCGGATCCCGCCGCGGCGGGATCCGCGGGCGCCTCGCCGGGCGCCGCTCACTCGAGCCCGAGCAGGCGCGGGAGCGAGCCGATCGAGCCGATGACCTCGTGCGCGCCGGCGGCCTGCAGGGCCGCGCGGTCGCCGGCGCCGGTCAGGACCCCGACGAGCAGGCCCGCGCCCGCGCGCTGGCCGGCGATGAGGTCCAGCGGCGTGTCGCCGACGACGACCATGCGGCGCACGTCCTCGACGCCGAGCTTGAGCGCCGAGACGAGCATGAAGTCCGGGAACGGGCGGCCGCGGCCGGCGTCGGCGGGGGAGAGCACCAGGTCCACCTGGCCCCACCAGCCGAGCGCGTCGATGATCGCCTCCTGGGTGGCCCGGGCGAACCCAGTGGTCAGCGCCACCTTGATGCCGCTGGCGCGCAGCGTTTTGATCGCCTCGATGGCGCCCGGGATCGGCAGCACGGCGCCCTCGTCGACGAGCAGCCCGTACGCCTCCTCGAACGTCTCGTTGGCGGCCTGGGCGCGATTCTCGTCGCCGTCGAGGAGGAGCCGGAACACCTCGATGCGGCTCTGTCCCATCGTCTTGCGGACGACGGCGAGCATGCGCTCGTGCTGCGGGGTGCCCGGGGCCACGCCTTCACCGGCGAAGGCCACCGTGAAGGCCTGCTCGACCAGGCCGTCATCACGCACCGTAGTGCCTGCCATGTCGATGCAGGCGAGTTGCCACGCGGTCATCCCGCGATGGGAGCACGGCCAGAAGACTGGAGAGTGAACGGCACAAAACCGTCAGAAGGTATCTGCTTGTTTGAGTGTCCGGGGTCGTCCGTCCGGGTCGTGAACGAGCCGGTGGAGCACCCCGGGCCGCCGCCGCGCACACCAGGTCAGGGACTGGAGCGTCGCAGCCCCGCACGCGCCCGCGCGGCCGCGGGTCGTGCCCGCCCTTGTCGTACCACCGCTCCAGCTCGGCGTCCGAATTCTGGAACGCATTTATGAATGTAATCGGATACTCGCCATCGGCGTCAATACCGAGATGTTCCCGGACGATCCGCCGGCGCGGTGACCGTGCGTACTGTCCGGTAGGGTCGGCGACCGGGCAGGTCAGCTCCGAAGAGACGTCGTCGGAGCCGATGGTCGCCCAGGCGTCGTCGATGCTGCGTGCACGTGGATCGGCGTGCCCTGGGCTGACCACGTCCAGGCGCTCGCCCCGGCCTCGTTGAGCGAGGGCGCGCTCCCGGGCGCTGAGGAACCAGTCCGTGATCACGTCGTCACCGGCTTCGCCGAGCGCGGCGTCCGCGCGGTCGCGGGCTCCTCGGCCAGGTCGTGGTTGGGGCACAGCAGCGACCGGGCCGCGAGGACGGCGCTGCCGAGGATGTGGGTGGTGCATGCCGCGGTACATCCGCGAGCCCGTCACCCACCGCGGCATCAGCACCGCCGCCACCACGCGCGGGTGCGCGGCCACACGAGTACGGCCGCGGTTGCCCAGATGCGGATCGTCGCCGCGACGTGCCCGGACGACGTCGGCATCGGCCCGCCCATGTTCTCCACGTCCGGTCGCGCCCGCCCGGCGATCACGAGCAGGCTGAAGACCAGTGCCGATACACCGAAGACAGTCGATCTGAGCAGTGCCGCGCTGTCACGTCCCACGTTTGCCGGGATGCCCATCCGGGGGATTGGGCAGAACATGGCCAGCAACGATCTCCTGAAGTACCTGACGAGGGTCGGGTTCATCGGCTACGGGCTGCTGCACCTCGCCCTCGCCTGGGTCGCGGCGCAGATCGCGTTGGGTCAGGGCGGGCAGGAGGGCGACCAGTCCGGCGCCTTCCGGGAACTCGCCGATCAGCCGTTCGGCTCCGTGCTGCTGTGGTTCGTGATCGTCTGCCTGCTCGCGCTGGCGGTTTGGCAGATGATCCTCGCGATCTGGGGCCACCGCGACGTCGACGGCAAGGAGCGCGTCGTCGAGCGCCTCTCCGGCGGCGCGCGCGTCGTCATCTATGCCGCCCTAGCCTGGACCGCCGGCAAGGTCGTGCTCGGCGCGCCGTCCTCCAGCGCCGAGCAGCAGCAGCGGGCCACGGCCGGCGTCATGAGCGCGCCCGCGGGGGCGTGGCTGGTCGGGCTGGCCGGCGTCGCGGTGCTCGCGTTCGGCATCGGGATGCTGTGGTACGGCCTGAAGCGCAAGTTCGCCAGGAAGCTGCGCTACCCCGGGCCCGCCACGGCCTCGGCGCGGTCCGTGACGTCCCAGCTCGACCCGCCCGGGCGCCGGGTGGCCGAGCGCGCTGGGCAGATCGGCTATACGGCCAAGGGCGTGGCGTTCGGCATCGTCGGCTATCTCCTCCTCGACGCGGCCGTCACGAACGACCCGGAGAAGTCCCGCGGCCTCGACGCCGCCATCCACACGATCGCCGGCCAGCCGTACGGCAAGTTCCCGCTCCTGGCCGTGGCCGTCGGCGTGGCCGCGTTCGGCGCCTACTGCTTCTTCCAGGCCCGGTACCGCAAGGTCGGCTCATGACCCGCTGCGCGGTCGTCATCAACCCGGCGAAGGTCGTCGACCTCGACGAGCGCCGCCGCGAGCTGTGCGGCGCCCTCGCGGACGCGGGCTGGCCCGAGCCGCTGTGGCTGCCGACCACGCCGGAGGACCCCGGCTGCGGCGCGGCCCGCGAGGCCGTCGCCGCCGGCGTGGAGGTGGTACTCGTCTGCGGCGGTGACGGCACCGTGCGGGCGGTCGCGGGGGAGCTCGCCGGCACCGACGTCGCGGTCGCCCTCATCCCCTCCGGCACCGGGAACCTGCTCGCCACCAACCTCGGCATTCCGCGCGACGTCGCGGAGGCCGTCGCGGTCGCCATCACCGGCCGCCGGCGCCGTGTCGACGTGGGCGAGGTCGAGGGCGCGGGCGTGTTCACGGTGAAGGCCGGCCTGGGCTTCGACGCGGCGATGGTCGGCGACCCGCCGGACGAGGCGAGGCGGCGCTTCGGGTGGGGCGCGTACGTGGCGACCGGGCTGCGCGACCTCACCCGCCACCGCGCGTCGGTGCGCATCCGCCTCGACGGCGGGCGCTGGCTGCATCGGCGCGTGAGCAGCGTGCTCGTGGCGAACGTGGGGCGGCTGCGGGGCGGGGACGACGGCTGCCTCGACGTGGTGGTGCTCTCCGCCCGGCACCTGGGGGACTGGGTACGGCTGGCGGGCGGGGTGCTGCTGGCCCGGCGCGGGCACGCGCGCGACCTGGAGACATTCCGGGCCCGCACCGTGGAGATTCACGCGTCCCGGGAGGAGCCCCGGGAGCTCGACGGAGACGTCATCGCGCCCGCGCGGCGGCTGGCCGCGCGCATCCGGCCGGGCGCGCTGGTCGTGTGCGTTCCGCCGGACTGAGGCGAGGCCTCGCCGCGTCCGCGCGTTGTGTGCTGTTCGCTGCTGCGCCCGCGCGCCTCCGCGCGCGCCCGGCCTTACCCCGGGACTGAGCGCGCCGGTGCGTTCTCCGCATCCGCGCGCGGGCTTGGGGCGTTTCGTGTCAAGCGCCCGGATCGTCGTCGTCTCGGCGTTTGAGGTCTTCCTCCCAGCGGCGCAGGAGCTCCGCGTCCCGCCGCGACTGGGTCGTGTCGATGTTGCGCAGGAAGTCCGGGTCGTCGTCCGGCGCGGTGACCCGCTTGCGGCCACCGGCGGCCACGCCCGCGCGCTGCTCGAGCGACACCGGGCGGCCGGCGAAGAACCACACGACCGGCCCGACGATGGGCACGAGCAGGATCACGAGGACCCACACGGGCCGGGGCAGCCCGCGGATGTCCCCGCGCTCCGAGGACAGGCAGTCGATCAGTGCGATCAGCGTAACGACCAGCACGATCAGGAAGGGCAGTGCGCGTCCCATGGCGCCATCATGACTCAGCGAAGGGGGTCATGACATCAGCAACAGGGTGCCCATCACGCAGTACAGCAGGATGAGCGCGACCAGCGCGGGCAGCGACCGCCCGGCGGGGGTGGCGATGGCGCGGACGCGGCGGGCGGTGAGCCAGGCCGCGGCGGCCCAGATCAGCGCGACGGCGGCGAGGGCGACGGCCGCCGCAACACCCTTGAGGTGTACGGCCGCCAGGCGCGCCAGCAGCAGGGCGATCGCGGTCACCGAGACCAGTGTCCGCCGCCATGAGAGCTGGGTGCGCTCCCGTTGCGCGCCCGGTGGCGGCTGGTCGGCGGTCACAGGAGGGTGGCGAGCAGCAGCGCGGCCGCGCCGACCGTGACCACCAGCGCGAGGATTGCCGGGAAGCGGGACGGGGGCAGCGCCTGACCCAGTCGCATCGCCTTCTCGCTGCGGGCCCAGTGGTCGACGGCGCGGACCGCGACGAGGCCCCCGAGCGCGAGCAGTGACACGGCTATCACGATGCGTAACCGTCGCTCGGGCAGGAACTGCGCGACCGCGAGCCCGCCGCCGATCAGCGCGAGGGCGGTGCGCAGCCAGGCCAGGAACGTGCGCTCGTTGGCCAGGGAGAACCGGTAGTCGGGGGTGCTGCCTACCGAACGGACCTCGTCGGGATCGAACCACAGCCGGACCGCCGACCACATGGACATGAATTAGTCATACCCCCTCGCTACAGTCGCGCCGTGTTCCGAACGACGCTCGCCGGACTACGTGCTCACAAGGTACGTCTTGTGCTGACCGCCCTCGCCGTGATGATCGGTGTGGGATTCCTCGCCGGCACGCTCGTCTACGGCGACACCGCGCGGGCGGCGTTCTACGACGACCTGGCCCGCGCCGCCCGCAACGTCGACGCCTCGGCGGGCCCCGACTGGGTGCCGTTCGGCGACCGGGGCTCGGGCTTCGCCGAGACCGGCCGCCGCCTGGACTTCGCCGACCTGGACGCGGTCCGGGCGCTGCCCGGCGTGGCCCGCGCCGACGGGCGGATGGCCGAGCGGCTGTCCATGCTCGACCCCCAGGGCCGCCTGATCGCCAACTTCGGCCGGGCCGGCTGGGCGGTGTCGACGCCCAGTGACCCGGCGCTGGCGATGTTCGACGTGGCCGCGGGGCGGCTGCCGGAGCGCGACGGCGAGATCGCGGTCGACGCGACCACCGCCGAGGCCTACGGGCTGCGCATCGGCGGCCCGGTCTCGGTGATCGGCCCTGGCGGCAGCCCGGTGGCGCTGAGCATGGTCGGCACCTTCGACCTCGGCGCCAACAAGCGCTTCGCGGGCCTGAGCGTGGCCACGCTCACCCCGGGCGACATGCGCTCGATCGCCGGGGCGAACGGCTACGCGGAGGTCGTGGCGAGCGCGGCGCCCGGCGTCGGCGAGCACGACGTCGCGACCCGGATGCGCCAGCGCCTCGGCTACGACGCGCACGTGCTCTCCGGCGACCAGCTGCGGGAGGCGTATGCGGCGGCCGCGGCGAAGTACGTCGACGGCTTCCTGGTCGTGCTCTTCGCCTTCGGCCTGGTGGCGCTGGCGGTGTCGGTCTTCGTCATCGCCAACACCTTCGCCATCCTGGTCGCCCAGCGGGTGCGCGAACTCGCCCTGCTGCGCTGCGTGGGCGCCTCCCGCCGCCAGCTGTTCGGCTCGGTCGTGCTGGAGGCGCTCGCCGTCGGCCTCGTCGCCTCCGCCGGCGGCCTGCTGGCCAGCGCTGCCGTCGGCTGGGCGCTGCTGGTCGGCCGCGACGCGCTCGGCCACGCGGTGCGCATCGACCGCCTCGTCGTCACGCCGTCGACCGTGGTCATCGGCCTGGTCGCGGGCACCGTGTGCACGATGGTCGCGTCGCTGCTGCCGGCGCTGACCGCCAGCCGGGTCCCGCCGATGGCCGCCCTGTCCGGGGCGCCGATGGAGGCCGCCGTGCCCGGGCACCGCCGCCTGCGCCTCGCCGCGGCCTGGGTGCTGGCGGCCGGCGGGGCGCTGTTCGTCGTGGCCGGCACCCGGGCGCCGGGATTCCTCGGGGTTCCGGTCGTGTTCGCCGGCGCCATCGGGCTGTTCGCCGCCGCGGTCGCGGCCGGGCCGTTCGTCATCGGCCGGGTCACCGCCTGGGCGGGCTGGCTGCCGGCCAGGGTGTTCGGCGCGCCCGCGCGGCTGGCGATCCAGGGCGCGCGGCGCAACCCGAAGCGGGTCGCGGCGACGACGGGCGCGCTGGCGGTCGGGCTGGCGCTGATGAGCCTGTTCGCCGTGCTGCTGGCGACGACTCGCGAGCAGTCGGAGCGCGAGCTGGACGAGAACTTCTCCGTGGACTACGTCGTGACCGGGGGCTTCGCCGGCGGCGCGCAGGCCCCGGCCGTCCCGGCGGCGGTCGTCGACGCGCTGCGCGCCCGGCCCGAGTTCGCGGCCGTGGCCGGCGCGCGCTCCCGCGGCGCCCAGGTCGATGGCCGCCGCGCCGAGGTGTGGGCGATGGAGCCGGGCGCCCTGCAGACCGTTCTGCGCCCGGAGGTCATGCGGGGCACCGTCGCGGGCCTCGGGCCCGGCAGCGTGGCACTGAAGGGCCCGTTCGCCACCGCCGTGGGCGCCGGGGTCGGCTCCGAGATCACGCTGCGCGCCCGCACGTTGCGCGTGGTCGCGGTCTACGACGACGCGCCGACCGCCGGCGAGGTGCTGCTCGACTGGGCCGACTACACCGCTGCGTTCGGCGCCGCGGACCCGGACTCGGTCCTGGTCAAGGCGGCCGAGGGCGTCCCGGCGCAGACGTCGCGGGCCGCGGTCGACGACGCCGTGCGCCAGGAGCCCCGCCTGCAGGTATCCAGCCAGGCGGAGTGGCGGGCCAAGGTCACCGAGACCCTCGACCGGCAGCTGCTGGTCTTCTCCGCGCTGCTGGGCATGTCGATCGTCATCGCCCTGACCGGGATCGCCAACACCCTCGCCCTGTCGGTGCTGGAGCGCACCCGCGAGTCGGCCCTGCTGCGGGCGCTGGGTCTGTCCCGGGCTCAGCTGCGCGCGACCCTGGTGCTCGAGTCGGTGCTGATGTCCGTGGTCGGCGCGGTCGTGGGGATCGGGCTGGGGGTCCTGGCCGGATCGGCCGCCGCGGTGGGGCTCATCAGGCAGTACGGACACGGTCACCCGGTCGTCCCGATCGCGCAACTGGCGCTGTATGCCCTGCTCGCGGCCGCCGCGGCCGCGTTGGCGGCCCTGCCGCCGGCCCGCCAGGCGACCCGCACGGCGCTGGCCGCCGCGATGGCCGCCGAGTAGTCGGTCACGGGCGCTCGTCGAGCCGCCACAATTCGCGGATGGTGTCGCGCACACAGGGCTCGCGGGGCCGCCCGCAGGTGCACAAGTGATCGTTTGGCTCCTCCTGCCTGCGGTGTGTGACCAATTCCGCAGCGTGCTGGGCGACCGCTGCGGAAAGCGGCCGGGCCGGCGCGACGATGGCGGAGTTTTGTGACATTTCACCCACCTCCGCACCCCAGGGTGCGCCCGGTTCGTGACACTTTTCACCGCCACCGCGAACCTACTGACCAGTAACATCTGGGAGGCGAACCTGTTACCGCTCCATATGGGCCGTAACGTTGGCGCAAGTCGTCCGCGAGGGAGCGGTGACTGTCAAGCAGGAGGACCTCGGACCACGATGAAGATCGTCGTACTCGTCAAGCAGGTGCCGGACTCCGGCGCGGAGCGCAACCTGCGCACTGACGACAACACCGTCGACCGCGCGTCGGCAAACAATGTGATCAACGAGATGGACGAGTACGCCATCGAGGAGGCCCTGCGCCTCCAGGAGGCGCACGGCGGCGAGGTCGTCGTCCTGACCGTCGGCCCCGACCGTGCGACGGAGTCGATCCGCAAGGCGCTGTCCATGGGCCCGGACTCGGCCGTCCACGTCGTCGACGACGCGCTGCACGGCTCGTGCGCCGTCGCCACCTCGAAGGTGCTCGCCGCCGCCATCGCTCAGCAGAACGCCGACCTGGTCATCTGCGGCGCCGAGTCGACCGACGGCCGCGTGCAGGTCCTGCCGCACATGATCGCCGAGCGGCTGGGCGTCGCCGCGCTGACCGGGGCGCGCAAGGTCACCGTCGAGGGCTCGCAGCTGACCATCGAGCGGCAGACCGACGAGGGCTACGAGGTCGTCACCGCCGCCACCCCCGCCGTCGTGAGCGTCTGGGACACGATCAACGACCCGCGGTACCCCTCCTTCAAGGGCATCATGGCGGCCAAGAAGAAGCCGCTGCAGACCCTGTCGCTGGCCGACCTGGGCATCGCGGCCGGCGAGGTCGGCCTCGCGGGCGCGACCAGCGCCGTCGTCGAGCACAACAAGCGGCCCCCGCGCCAGGCCGGCAACAAGATCGACGCGGGCGACGACGGTGGCGTGAAGCTCGTCGAGTACCTCGCCTCCGAGAAGTTCGTGTAAGGGGAGACGGAAACCATGGCTGAAGTTCTGGTCGTAGTCGAGGCCTCCTCGCAGGGCGGGGTCAAGAAGGTCACGCTCGAGATGCTCACCCTCGCCCGCACGCTGGGCGGGGACGTCGCCGCCGTCGTCCTGGGCGGCGACGCGGAGGCGCTCGCCGGCAAGCTCGGGGAGTACGGCGCCGCGAAGATCTACGCCGCCGCGGGCCCGGACCTCGACGAGTACCTGGTCGCGCCGAAGGCCACCACGCTCGCCGCGCTCATCCAGCGTGTCTCGCCCTCCGCCGTGCTGCTCGCCTCCTCGCAGGAGGGCAAGGAGATCGCGGCCCGCGTCGCGGTCAAACTCGACAACGGCGTGCTCACCGACGTGGTCGCCCTGGAGCCCGACGGCACCGCCACCCAGGTCGTCTTCGCCGGCTCGACGATCGTCAAGTCCAAGGTCACCAAGGGCCTGCCGATCGTCACCGTCCGCCCGAACTCCTTCACCCCCGCCCCCGCCCCGGCCACCCCGTCGGTCGAGGCCGTCGAGGCGGTCGTGGAGGACAAGGACAAGCTCGCCCGGGTCGTGGAGCGCAAGGTCGAGGCCAAGGGCGCCCGCCCGGAGCTCGCCGAGGCCTCGATCGTCGTCTCCGGCGGCCGCGGCGTGGCCAGCGCGGACAACTTCAAGCTGGTCGAGGAGTTGGCCGACCTGCTCGGCGGCGCGGTGGGCGCCTCGCGCGCGGCCGTCGACTCCGGCTTCTACCCGCACCAGTTCCAGGTCGGGCAGACCGGCAAGACGGTGTCGCCGCAGCTCTACGTGGCCCTGGGCATCTCCGGCGCCATCCAGCACCGCGCCGGCATGCAGACCTCGAAGACGATCGTCGCGGTGAACAAGGACCCCGAGGCGCCGATCTTCGAGCTGGCCGACTTCGGCGTGGTGGGCGACCTGTTCAAGGTCGTGCCCCAGGCCGCCGAGGAGATCCGCAAGCGCAAGTAGCGCCCCGCTCGTGACCGCGCCCGCCGCCGGCGGGCGCGGTCACGACAGCGTGCCACCCGCTCGCCGGCGGTCCGGAGCGGCTCTGAAGCCGGCGCGGCGAAGGGGACGTTCCTTCCCGGGGATTCGGCGCGTGCCGGGGCCGCGCGGATGCACCCGGCGGCAGAAAACGCGGCACATTTCTGCCGGTCGCCTGCTGGTCACGCTTCGTGTGCGGTTCGCCGTGCGGTGGGCGCGATCGGATGGCGCGCATTTTGGGCGCCATCTCTATTTTTCTGGATTGATGAGTGGTCGCGGCGGCGGGCGGTCGTTACGCGCGGTGCCCTCACCGGCGGCGGTGCGGGCCCTGTACGCGCGGGAGCGTGGCGATCGTCGCCCAACCGGAGGGGGAGTAAGGAGTGCCCGGCCGTTAGGCTTGGCCTCGATGCCCTACCTCGACCACGCCGCCACCACGCCGATGCTCCCGGAGGCGCTCGACGCCTACGTCGCCACGGCGCGCGAAGTCGGCAATGCCTCGTCGCTGCACGCCCCCGGCCGCAACGCCCGCCGCCGGGTGGAGGAAGCGCGCGAGCGGATCGCCGCCGCGCTGGTGGCCCGCCCGTCGGAAGTGATCTTCACCGGTGGCGGCACCGAGAGCGACAACCTCGCCGTCAAGGGCGTTTTCTGGGCCCGCCGCGCCGCCGACCCGCGCCGAAACCGGGTCGTGGCCAGCTCCGTCGAGCACCACGCCGTCCTCGACTCCGTCGCCTGGCTGGAACGGCACGAGGGGGCCGAGGTCACCTGGCTGCCGGTCGACGCGTCCGGGCGCGTGGACGCGGACGCGTTCGCCGAGACCCTGACCGCCGGCGACGTCGCCGTGGCCACCGTCATGTGGGCCAACAACGAGGTGGGCACCGTCCAGCCCGTCGTCGAGCTGGCCGCCCTCGCCGCCCGCGCGGGCGTGCCGTTCCACACCGACGCTGTGCAGGCCATCGGCCAGATCCCGGTCGACTTCGCCGCGAGCGGCGCGGCGGCGCTCACGATCAGCGGCCACAAGCTCGGCGGGCCGATCGGCGCGGGCGCGCTGCTGCTGGGCCGCGAGATCGACTGCACGCCGCTGGCCCACGGCGGCGGTCAGGAGCGCGACGTGCGCTCCGGCACCCTCGACGTGCCCGCCATCGTCGCGTTCGCGGCCGCCCTGGAACTGTCCGTGAAGACGCAGCGGGAGACCGCCGAGCGCATCGGCCGCCTCCGCGACGCCCTCGTGGAGCGCGTTTGCGCGGCCGTGCCGGAGGCCATCCTCAACGGTGACCCCGCCGACCGCCTCCCGGGCAACGCCCACTTCTCCTTCCCCGGCTGCGAGGGCGACGCGCTGCTGCTGCTCCTGGACGCCCAGGACATCGCCTGCTCGACCGGCTCGGCGTGCTCGGCCGGCGTGGCGCAGCCCTCGCACGTGCTGCTGGCCATGGGCGCCGATGACGCGCGGGCGCGCTCGTCGCTGCGCTTCAGCCTCGGCCACACCTCGACGATGGCCGACGTGGACGCGCTGGTCGCGGCGCTGCCGGCCGCCGTCGAGCGGGCCCACCGGGCGGCGACCAAGAGCCGCTGAGCAGCGTCGCGGCGGCGGCCGTGGGCGCTGTGCGGACTCGCGGCGACAGCGGCCGTGGGGTGCTGTGCGGACTCGCGGCGACAGCGGCCGTGGGTGGTGCTGTGCGGACTCACGATGGCGAAGCGGCTGTGGGCGCGCGGAGCCATGGTGGCGAGGCGGCCGTGGGTGCTGTGTGGACTCATGGCGGCGAGGCGGCCCTGGGCGCCGTGCGGACGCCACGGTAACGGAGCGATCCTCCGCACCGCTATGAGCCACCCGCCGGGCCGCCCACGTACGTCGTGAGGGCGCGCCAGGGCGCGGTTGATGAAACGGCGTCCGAGGGCCGCGAGGGCGCCGCTGGAGGCGTGGCGTGAGGGGCCGCAAGGGGTGTCGCTCGTGCGTGTAGAGATGCGCCGTGCCGGCCGTGGCCGCGTCCGGCCGCCCATCTACAGTCGGCAGTGCCGCGACCAGGCGGCTCGGGCGCGCTCCCCAGAGCCGTCGCGAGCTGCGGAAAGAGCCCGCCGGGCGACGAGGGCGGGTGGGCTGAACAGGTCGTTCGGACTCGTTCGAACGGCTATAACCCCGGGTGAGCCGACGGGTGAGGAAGCCGAACGAGGTCGGTCGTGGGGGTGAATCCGTACGGGTGAATTGTCACCGACCCCGGCGAATATTGCCAGCTAGCGCGACGGCGGATTTGGTTACGGCCGTTCTTCGGTGTTTTTCCCGCGCCTTAAGTCGGCTGGTCACCCTATGTTTGCGCGGTGCCTGTCGAAACCCCTTCTGTGGATGACGCCACGGATGTCATTGTTGTTGGCGATCTTTCGTCCCCGGTTTTCGTCGACGCTTCTGGTCGCCGGAGAAAGCGAATCCGAATCGTTTTCGGCGTGCTCGGAGCAGCGACGCTGATCTATGGTGCGCTGGTGGCGACGAGCCTGGCCGGCGGTCCGTTAAAACCGCAGCAGCTGGTGCCGTTCCCGGAGCTGGTGAACAACCTGCCGGTGCTCGACCAGCAACAACCGACGTCGCAGCCGGGCGCGAAGAGCACGCCGGGCGCGCGGCAGCCCGTGGTCTCCACGGCGAAGAAGATCAACAATCGGCCGTCGCCGGGCGGCGCCCAGCCGGTGCCATCCGGCGCGCCGACCACGCCCGGCCCGGGTGCGACCACGACGACCGCGCCTCCCGCCGAGTCGACCGACGCCCCGCCGCAGCCGAGCGCCACCCCGAGCAACCATCCGTCGCCCACGCCGACCCGCACCGGGCAGCCGGACCCGACGGTCTCCGCCACTGCGACCCCGCGCACCAGCGAGGCCGGCACGGCGCTGCCGGGCGCGACGCCGACTGCCCGTACGACGCACACCCAGGGCACGGTGCCGGTCGGTGAGACCTCGACCGCGCGCCCGAGCGCGACGCCGATGGTGAGCGCGCCCGGCGGTACGGGCGAGACCACCGGGACCGCCGCTGGAGCCGGCGCCGGCGCGACTCCCGCCGCCACCGCGAGCCTGGGCCTGGCGTGAGCCGTCGCCGCAGGCCCGCCCGGAAGCGGCTCTCGTTCACCCGCCTCGTCCTCGGCATCGTCCTGCTGAGCACGCTCGCGGGCGTGCTGTTCGTCGAGGCGTACGTCAACGCCGAGTTCCACCCCGACCACAGCGAAGGCGTGGGCCAACAGAGCCACGTCCCGCAGCAGGTCATCGACGGCGGCCCGATCATCGACACCCGCAACGGGGCGGTGCGCTCCTACCAGTTGCCGGCCAAGACGATCGCGCTCACCTTCGACGACGGGCCGGACCCGCAGTGGACGCCGGAGATCATGGAGGTGCTGCGCAAGTACAACGTGAACGCGACGTTCTTCGTCGTGGGCACCCAGGTGACCCGCCACGCGGACATCGTCGCCGAACTCTCGCGCGGGGGCGACGAGATCGGCATCCACAGCTTCACGCATCCGCGCCTGGACGGCCTCTCGCAGTGGCAGCGCGAGCTGGAGTACTCCCAGACGCAGCTCGCCGTCATCAAGGCGACCGGGCAGAAGTCGGCCCTGCTGCGCCTGCCGTACTCCTCCAGCGCCGGCACCATCGACGACGCGAACTGGCCGCTGATCCAGGAGGCGGGCCGTCTCGGCTACCTGTCGATCATGACGGACACCGACAGCCGTGACTGGAGCCGCCCGGGCGTGGACGCCATCGTGCGTGGCGCGACGCCCGAGGGCGACAACGGCTCGATCGTGCTCATGCACGACGCGGGCGGCGACCGCAAGGAGACCGTCGAGGCCCTCGACAAGTTCATCCCGATGATGCAGCAGCGCGGGTACACCTTCACGACCGTCTCCCGGGGCCTGGCCAAGGCGCTCGCGGGCAACAGCATCGCCGTGGAGGCCCCCGCCAGCCAGGCCGACAAGCGCCGCGCCCTCGCGCTCGTGACCGCCGTCTCCGTCGCCGACTGGATCATGGAACTGATCCGCGTGCTGTTCCTGCTCGTTGGCATCCTGACGATCGGGCGCACCCTCGCGCTGTTCCTCCTCGCCGGGCGACACGCCCGGAAACGTCGCGCGAAGACGTGGCAGTGGGGCCCGCCGGTCGTGGAGCCGGTGTCGGTCATCGTGCCCGCGTACAACGAGAAGGAGGGCATCGAGGCCGCGGTGCGCTCCCTCGCGGGCGGTGACTACCCCGGCGGCATCGAGGTCGTGGTCGTCGACGACGGCTCCACCGACGGCACCGCCGCGCTCGTCGAGGCGATGGAGCTGCCCAACGTCCGCGTCGTGCGCATCCCCAACGGCGGCAAGGCGAACGCGCTCAACGTCGGCGTGGCGATGGCCCGGCACGACCTGATCGTCATGGTCGACGGCGACACGGTGTTCGAGCCGGATTCGGTACGCCATCTGGTTCAGCCCTTCGCCGACCCCACCGTCGGCGCGGTCGCGGGCAACGTGAAGGTCGGCAACCGAAAGTCGATCGTCGCGCGGTGGCAGCACATCGAGTACGTCATCGGCTTCAACCTCGACCGCCGGCTGTACGACATCCTGCGGGTGATGCCCACGATCCCGGGCGCCATCGGCGCGTTTCGCCGCCAGGCCCTGCACGACATCGGCGGTATCAGCCACGACACGCTCGCCGAGGACACCGACGCGACGATGGCCCTGTGCCGCACGGGCTGGCGCGTCATCTACGAGGAGCGCGCCCGCGCGTGGACCGAGGCCCCGAGCACCCTGCGGCAGTTGTGGCTGCAGCGGTACCGCTGGAGCTACGGCACGATGCAGGCGATGTGGAAGCACCGCCGGTCCATCTTGGACAGTGGCCCCTCCGGCCGCTTCGGGCGCGTCGGGCTGCCCTTCATCGCGTTCTTCGGCATCGCCCTGCCGCTGATCGCCCCGCTGATCGACATCCTGCTGGTGTACGGCCTGTTCTTCTCCAGCTGGAAGATGACCACGATCGCGTGGCTGATCATGTTCGCGATGCAGGTGCTCACCGCGATCGTGGCGTTCCGCCTGGACAAGGAGAACCTGCGGCCGCTGTGGGTGCTGCCGCTGCAGCAGTTCGTGTACCGCCAGGTGATGTACATCGTCCTGATCCAGTCCCTGGGGACGGCGCTGACCGGTGCGCGGCTGCGGTGGCACAAGCTGCACCGGGCGGGGTCGGCGGGCGTGAACGCCCCGATCCCGGCTCAGCCCGCGACGCCGCCCGCGTCCGCGCGGGTCGGCGACGGTGTCTCCGCGCGCGGCGCGGCTGGGGATCCCGCCGCTGCGCTGGACGTCGACTGGGTTCCCGCGCGGACGCCCGGGCGCGGCGGCGATCGGCTCGACGCGTCCGCGTACGACGCCTCCACGTCCGCGGGTTCGGGTCGAGCAGGGCGAGGGGTCGCACGGGTGCCGGGCGCGTCCGCGCCCGAGCATCGGGTTTCCGAGCACACCGCCGTGTTGTACGCGGTGCCGCATTCCACGCTGCTGCGCTCCAGTTCGGCCGAGTCCCGCGGCGCCGACGCAGAGGAGTCCTGAGTGGCCCGCATCTCCGCGCGTCGCGGCCTCGCCGTCGCGGCCTTCGTGGTGGCCTCGCTGGCCCTGGCCTCGCTCGCGGCGCGCGGGCCCGAGACCGGGGACGGCGGGGCCGGCCAGACCGCGGCGCACGCCTCGCCGGCGGTCGGGAGCACGCCCGGGAAGGACGGCGCGAGCGCCGGCCCGCCGCCGAGCCCCGACGGCCGGCGCTCCGTGCGCGTGGGCCCGAACCAGAAGATCCGCGGCGACCTGTCCGACCCGCAGAAGAAGGACATCGCCATGCGGCTCGTGTCCAGCGCGGAGAACTCGACGCTGGACTGGACGGCGCAGTACGGCTACATCGAGGACATCCACGACGGGCGCGGGTACACGGGCGGCATCGTGGGGTTCTGCAGCGGCACCGGCGACATGCGCGCCGTCATCGAGCGCTACACGGCCGCGGTGCCGGGCAACCGGCTGGCCGCGTACCTGCCGGCGCTCAAGCGCCTCAACGGCAGCGCCGCGCACACCGGTCTGGACCCGAACTTCACCGCCGACTGGAAGGCCGCCGCGGCCGACCCGGCCTTCCGCGCGGCCCAGGACGCCGAGCGCGACCGCCGGTACTTCAACCCGGCGCTGAGCCAGGCCAAGCAGGACGGCCTGCGCGTCCTGGGGCAGTTCGTCTACTACGACGCGATCGTCATGCACGGCGCGAACGGCCTGGCGAAGCTGCGCCGCGCGGCCGCCGCGGCGGCACCGCCACCGGCCCGTGGCGGCGACGAGGCCGCGTACCTCGGCGCCTTCCTGGACGCCCGCGTGGCGCTCATGGAGGACGAGCGGGCCCACGACGACGAGAGCCGCGTCCAGGACGCCCAGCGGGTGTTCCTGGCGGCGCGCAACTTCGACCTGGACCCGCCGCTGCGGTGGCGCGTCTACGGCGACTCGTACGAGATCGGCGTTTGACCCAGGCTTTCCTCCCGGAGAAACGCGCGCGGGCGCGCCGGTAGGCTGGGGAGCGTGAGAGTGCTTGCGGCGATGTCCGGCGGGGTCGACTCGGCGGTCGCGGCCGCCCGGGCGGCGGCGGCCGGGCATGACGTGACCGGGGTACACCTCGCGCTGGCGCGCAACCCCCAGACGTATCGCACCGGCGCGCGCGGGTGCTGCACGCTCGAGGACTCCCGGGACGCCCGGCGGGCCGCCGACGTGATCGGGATCCCGTTCTACGTCTGGGACATGGCCGAGCAGTTCCACGAGGACGTCGTCGACGACTTCGTGGCCGAATACGCGGCCGGGCGCACGCCGAACCCGTGCCTGCGGTGCAACGAGAAGATCAAGTTCGCCGCGGTGCTCGATCGCGCGGTCGCGCTGGGGTTCGACGCCGTCGTGACCGGGCACCACGCCCGGCTCGGCGCGGACGGGCTGCTGCGCCGCAGCGTGGATGCGGCCAAGGACCAGTCGTATGTGCTGGCGGTGCTCACCCGGGCGCAGCTGGACCGGGCCATGTTCCCGCTCGGGGACTCCACCAAGGCCGAGGTGCGCGCGGAGGCGGCCGCCCGGGGGCTCGCGGTGGCCGACAAGCCCGACAGCCACGACATCTGCTTCATCGCCGACGGGGACACCAAGCGTTTCCTCGCCGACCGGCTCGGGCGCACGCCGGGCGACATCGTGGACGCGACCACCGGGGACGTCATCGGGCGGCACGAGGGCGCCTACGCGTACACCGTCGGGCAGCGGCGCGGGCTCGACCTTCGCGTGTCCGCGCCCGATCGCAGCCCCCGCTACGTGTTGTCGATCACGCCGGTGACCAACACCGTGACCGTCGGGCCCGCGTCCGCGCTGGACGTGTCGCGCGTCGTGGGGGAGCGGCCGGTGTGGACGGTGCCCGTCGACGGGGCGCTCGAGTGCCAGGTGCAGATGCGCGCGCACGGAGAGACGCTGCCGGCCACGGTGCGCCTGGAGGACGGGCGCCTCGTCGCGGAGCTCGACCGGGCGGCGCGCGGGATCGCGACCGGGCAGGCGATCGTGTGCTACGAACCGTCGCCGGACGGGGACATCGTGCTCGGCTCGGCCACCATCTCACAGACTTCCTGACCACGGAGCGGACATGACCTCCTTCCCCTCGCCGAACGGGGCGATCGGCTTCCCTTGGCCGGCGGGGTCGGCGACCGGCATCGGCTCCATGCCCGGCACCGACGTCGCGGAGGCGCAGCGCGTCGTCCTGGGCGAGCTGCCCGACCTGCCGCACCTGCCGGAGTTGCCCGCGCGCGGCCCGGGCGCCGACATGATCGGGCGCGCGGGCGCGTTCCTGGTGGAGCTGCCGATCGAGCTGTACGCCGCCCGGTGGCGCGTCGCCGCCCGGCCCGGACATGACCTGCGCGTCGCCCGCGACCTGCTCGAACGCGACCTGGACACGATGACGGAGCAGGCCGGCGAGTTCGGCGGGCTGTTCAAGGTGCAGGTGCCCGGACCGTGGACGCTCGCCGCCTCGCTGGGGCTGCCGATCGGCGGGCAGGTGCTGCGCGACCCGGGCGCCGCGCGCGACCTCGCGGCCTCGCTCGCCGAGGGCGTCCGCGCGCACGTGGCGCAGGTGCGGGCGCGGCTGCCGCACGCGAGCGTCCTGCTGCAGCTCGACGAGCCGTCGCTGCCGGCGGTTCTGGCCGGGCGGGTGCCGACCGAGAGCGGCTTCGGCACGCTGCGCTCCGTCGATCCCGCGGTCGCGCGGGCGGCGCTGTCGGAGGTCATCGCCGCGGCCGGCGTCCCGGTCGTGGTCCATTGCTGTGCCTCGTCCGTACCCCTGGTGCTCCTGCGCGAGGCCGGCGCCGTCGGCGTGGCGCTGGACCTGTCGCTGGTGCACGACCTCGACGCGCTGGGCGAGCAGCTCGACGCCGGCATGGGGCTCTTCGCCGGGGTGTCCGGGCGCACGTCGGCGGAGCAGGCCGGGCAGGTCCGTGACCTGTGGCGCAAGCTCGGGTTCCCGCTCAAGACCATGGCCGAGCAGGCGGTCGTGACACCGCCGTGCGGGCTGCCGGCCGAGGCGAGGGTCCGCTCGGCGCTGACCGCGGTGCGTGAGGCCGGCCGCCGCCTCACCGATGACCTGGACTGACGCGGTTTTTGTCGTATCCTCGCGGTAAGTTCACTCCCATGACCGAAGCCGAGTCCGAACCGACGATCGAGGCGCGTGAGCGGCACGCCGAGCTGGCCCTTGAGCTCGACGAGCACCAGTATCGCTACTACGTGCTCCAGTCGCCGGCGGTCACCGACGCGGACTATGACAAGCTCATGCGCGAGCTGGAGGCGCTCGAGCACGAGTATCCCGCGCTGATGACCCCGGACTCGCCCAGCCAGCGGGTCGGGGGCATGTTCTCGACCGAGTTCGCGTCCGTCGCGCACCGCGAGCGCATGCTCAGCCTCGACAACGCCCTCAACGAGCCGGCGCTGGAGGCGTGGGCGGAGCGGACCGAGCGCGATGCCGGGAGCCGGCCGCGCTACCTGTGCGAGCTCAAGATCGACGGGCTGGCGCTCAACCTGACCTATGAGCACGGGCGGCTCACCCGGGCCGCCACCCGCGGCGACGGGCGCACCGGCGAGGACATCACCCTCAACGCGCGCACGATCCGCGACATCCCCGAGCACCTCACCGGCGACGGCCTGCCCGACCTGCTCGAGGTGCGCGGCGAGGTGTTCTTCACGCTGGAGGGCTTCCAGGAGGTCAACGCGGCCCAGGTGGCGGCGGGGGAGAAACCGTTCGCCAACCCCCGCAACGCGGCCAGTGGCAGCCTGCGGCAGAAGGACCCGCAGATCACCGCCGCGCGGCCGATGCGGATGCTGGTGCATGGGTTCGGGGCGCGGGAGGGGTTCAACCCGGCCAGCCAGTCCGAGGCCTATGAGCTGATGCACGCCTGGGGGCTGCCGACCTCGGCCCGGTGGCGGGTCTGCGAGGACCTGGCGGGCGTGCGGAAATACATCGAGGAGTATGGCGAGCGGCGGCACAGGCTCGAGCACGAGATCGACGGCGTGGTCGTGAAGGTCGACCAGATGTCGATCCAGCGCCGGCTCGGCTCGACGAGCAAAGCGCCGCGGTGGGCGATCGCGTTCAAATATCCGCCCGAGGAGGCGATGACCAAGCTCATCGACGTGCAGGTCAACGTGGGGCGGACCGGGCGCGTCACGCCGTTCGCGGTGATGGAGCCGGTGTTCGTCGGCGGGGTCACGGTGCAGCAGGCGACCCTGCACAACGCGCAGGAGGTCGTGCGCAAGGGTGTCCTCATCGGCGACACCGTGGTGATCCGCCGCGCCGGCGAGGTGATCCCCGAGGTGCTCGGGCCGGTGGTCGACCGCCGCGACGGCAGCGAGCGCGCGTTCGTGATGCCGACCCAGTGCCCGTCCTGTGGCACGACGCTCGCCCCCGGCAAGGAGGGCGACGTCGACATCCGCTGCCCCAACACGCAGTTCTGCCCGGCCCAACTGCGCGAGCGGCTCTTCGGCCTGGCCAGCCGCGGTGCCCTGGACATCGAGGCGCTGGGCATGGAGGCGGCCGCGGCCCTGCTCGAGTCGGTGATCCCGAACGAGAGCGAGCTGTTCGACATCGACGCCGAGCGGCTCGCCCGCTCCCCGTTCTTCGTCAACAAGAACGGGGCCCTGGGCTCCAACGCCGTGAGCCTCCTGGCCAACCTGGAGGAGGTCAAGACGCGCCCGCTGTGGCGGGTCCTGGTCGCCCTCTCGATCCGCCACGTGGGCCCGACCGCCGCCCAGGCCATGGCCAACTCCCTGGGATCGATGGACGCGATCGCCAACGCCACCACCGAGGAGCTCCTCGCCGTCGAGGGCGTCGGCCCCACGATCGCCCGCGCCGTCCACGACTGGTTCGCGGTCGACTGGCACCGCGCCTGGGCCGAGCGCTGGGCCGCCGCCGGCGTTCGCATGGTCGAGGAGCGCGACACGAGCGCCCCGCGCCCCCTGGAGGGCGTGACGGTCGTGGTGACGGGCTCGCTGGAGAAATACTCCCGCGACGAGGCGACCGAGGCCGTGACCTCCCGCGGCGGCAAGGTCTCCGGCTCGGTGTCCAAGAAGACCCACTTCGTGGTCGTCGGCGAGTCCCCGGGCTCAAAGGCGGAGAAGGCGGCGACGCTGAAGGTACCCATCCTGGACGAGGCGGGCTTCGACATCCTGCTGACCGCCGGCCCGGATGCGGCGCGGGCCGCCGCCCAACCAGCGGACGACGCCGCCGCCCCCGCGGACACCACAACTCCGGCCGCCGCGACGCCGGCCACGACTGCCGAGACGGCCGCAACCGGGACCGACATGTCCGCGGAGGAGACGGCCGCGGCCGACGCGGCGGCCGCCGAGTAGAGCCAGGAGCCCGCACGCGCACCGTGGCGCCGTGCCCGAAACCCGCGCCCGAAGCGCGGCGAAGTGCGGGCTCGAGGCCCGGGCCGGCCCGCGAAGCGGCGGTGACGGCGCCTGAAGTGCGAGGCCGAGCCCGGGGCGGCGGTGAAGCACGGCGACGGCGCGCACACTCTGGTCTGGTGCTCGGACCCCGCGCTCGAAGCACGGTGACGTCATGCGGGGTGCGGGTTCGAGCCTGGGGCACGCGCTCGAAGCGCAGGCGGCGGTGGCGGCCGTGGTGTGGGGTGTGTTCGAGCTGTGGGCGGGCGGCGACGACGGTGGTGGGGGCGGAGGCAGAAGTGACGCCATGCGAGGTGCCCGGTGCTGGCCGAGCTCTCCAGCCTGGGCCAGCGGGTCGACGCACGCAGCACGCCGACCAGAGGGCTGGGCCGCTGCGTGCAGTCCCTGCGGCTGGGGCCCGGGACCGCGATAGCTCGCTGGAGACTCTGTGGCTTGAAACCCCGCCCGGTGCGCGCGGTCTGGGAGCGTGGCGGCCGGTGTGCGGATTGCCGATTGGTGGCTCGGTCGCGTCAGAGTGTAGGCGTCGCAATGGCGGAGTGTAGTCGGTTACGCATGGTGTGGTAACGGCCGCTATTGGGTGATGGGCTTCAATGTTGAATGGTCACGGAACGTTTGCGAGTAGTTACGGCGTACCGATATTTAAGCTGATCTGTCATTGGGGCATCGCCCGGTTGGTTGAATCGCGTGGCGGTTCTGCATCGATTCGGCATCCTTTCCTGAAATCTCCCTTGTTCAGGGTGCAGGCTCGCAGGGCGTCCGAACGATGCTGTGCGGCCCGCTTCCCCCATGGCCGCGCGCCTAGCTGAAAGCGGGTACCGGATGGAGCAGAGTGCGCTGCGCAACACCGCGCCGCCTCGGCATCGTCATCGGTTCTTCGCCTACGTCGTGCTCGTCATCGCGCTCGCCGCGTTTCTGCTCGCGGGCAGTATCGTTCACGAGGCCGGGGACGGGGTGCGGCTGGACGCGGCGTTCTGGGTCTTCGCGCTGCTCGCCGTGGTCTCCGACACGCCGCCGTTCGTGCGGGGCGGGCGGGACGATTCCGTCCCGACGTTTCCGTCGGTGTGCTTCACGTTCGCGATTCTGATCGCGTACGGGTCCGCGCCGGCGGTCGTCGTGCAGCTCGGGGCCGTGGTCGTCGCGGCGGTCTGGCTCAAGCACACGTTCTGGCGGGCCGCGTTCAACGCCGCGCAGTACATGCTGTCGTTCCTCGCCGCGGGGATGCTCCTGCCGCGGGAGGCGCTCGGGGACGCGCACGCGCTGCTGGGCGGCGCGGCGGTGCTGTGGGTGCTGGCCGCCGCCGTGACGTGGTTCGTGGTGAACAACCTGCTGGTGTCGACGGCCGTCTGGCTGCGCTTCGGCGGGAGCTGGCGGGCGGTGCTCGGGCGCGCCGTGGTCGCCGAGGCGCTGCCCAACGGCGCGCTGCTGCTGTCCGCGCCGGGGCTCGTCGCGGCGGCGCACGTCGCGGTCATGCTGGTGCCGTTGGCGCTGGTGTCGCTGTTCGCGGTACGGCGGATGACCAAGCTCGCCGCGCAGCGGGTCGAGGCCGGCCAGCGGGATCCGCTGACGGGGCTGGCGAACCGCAAGGCGCTGGAGCGCGCGGTCGCGGGCTGGCTGTGCGAACACGCCGAGCGGGCCGAGGGCGGGGCGGCCGAGCGGCGCCTGGCGCTGCTGCTGCTCGACCTGGACGCCTTCAAGCAGGTCAACGACGCGCTCGGGCACCGGGTCGGCGACCGGCTGCTGGTCGAGGTGGGTGAGCGGCTCACCGCGGCCGCGCGGGACTCGGGCGCCGACAACCTGGTGGGACGGCTCGGCGGGGACGAGTTCGCCGTGGTCGTACCGCATCTTCGGGACACCGCCGACGCGCGGCGGTGCGCCGCGGAGGTCATGTCGGCGCTGGCGGAGCCGGTGCTGCTGGACGGGCTGCCGATCGACGTGGGCGCGTCGGTCGGCGTCGCCGTGTATCCGGAGCACGGCACCGACTTCGCCGAGCTGATGCAGCACGCGGACGTCGCGATGTACGACGCCAAGGGCCGCGGCGACAACCTCGCCGTCTACGCCCCCGAGTCCGACCACAACACCCCGGAGCGGCTGAGCCTGCTCGCGGACCTGCGCCGGGCGCTGGAGTCGGGGCCGGACGGCGGGATCGAGCTGTACTACCAGCCGCAGGTCGCGCTGGCCACGGGCGCGGTGGTGGGCGTGGAGGCGCTGCTGCGCTGGCGGCACCCGCGGCGCGGGCCGATCGACCCGGAGGAGCTGATCCGGGTCGCCGAGCACAGCTCGGTGATGCGGCTGCTGACGCTGCGGGTCGTCGACGAGGCCATCGGGCAGCTCGCGGCGTGGCGCGACAGCACGCCGGCGGCCGGCAGGGTGCGGGTCGCGGTGAACGTGAGCGTGCGGGACCTGCACACGGGCGAGATCGCGGACCGGATCGCGGCGCGGCTGGCGCAGATGTCGGTCGATCCGTCCCGGCTGGAGCTGGAGATCACCGAGAGTGCGCTGATGGCCGACCCGCGCCGCGTCCTCGCGACGCTGGCGCGGCTGAAGAAGCTCGGGGTCGCGATCGCGCTGGACGACTTCGGCACCGGGTACTCCTCGATGCTGCACCTGCGCCGCCTGCCGCTGGCCGAGGTGAAGATCGACCGCTCGTTCGTGCTCGGCGTGACCACCGACCCCGACGACGCCGCGATCGTGCGCTCCATGATCGACCTGGCCCGGGCGCTCGGGCTGCGCGTCGTCGCCGAGGGCGTCGAGGACGAACGCACCTGGCGGATGCTCGTCGAGGCCGGCTGCGACGTCGCCCAGGGCTGGTACTTCGCCCGCCCGATGCCCCCCGACCGGCTGCTGGACTGGCTGTCGAAGACTGCCGCACGCCCTGTCATCAGCACGAAATAGACTCGTCGGGTCGACGCCGGCATGTCACGCTGCGTCGAAGCCGACGACCTGAAGGAGCAGCGCCGAATGGCCACGATTTCCCGCGAGGAGGTGGCGCACCTCGCGCGCCTCGCGCGGCTCGCCGTCACCGATGAAGAGCTCGACACCTTCGCCGGGCAGCTCGACGTGATCCTGCAGGCCGTCGCCCAGGTGGGTGAGATCGCGGCGGCCGACGTGCCGCCGACCTCGCACTCGGTACCGCTCACCAACGTGTACCGCGACGACGTCGTCGTCCCCGGCCTGGCGCGCGAGGACGCGCTGGCCGGCGCGCCCGACGCCGAGGAGAACCGCTTCCGCGTCCCGCGGATCCTGGACGAGGAGGCCTGAGCTGTGAGTGACCTGACGAAACTTTCCGCGACCGAGCTCGGCCGGCGCCTGGACGCCAAGGAGGTCTCGGCCGTCGAGGTCGCGACCGCGCACCTGGAGCGGATCGAGGCCGTCGAGGCGAAGGTCCACGCGTTCCTCCACGTCGACCGCGAGGGCGCGCTGGAGGCCGCCCGCGCCGCCGACGAACGCCGGGCCAAGGGGGCCGGCCTCGGGCCGCTGGACGGCGTGCCGATCGGCGTCAAGGACGTCATCACCACGCGGGGCGTGCCGACGACCGCCGGCTCGAAGATCCTCGAGGGGTGGCGCCCGCCGTACGACGCGACGATCATGACGCGCCTGCGCGAGGCCGGGCTCGTGATGGTCGGCAAGACCAACATGGACGAGTTCGCGATGGGCTCGTCGACGGAGTACTCGGCCTACGGCCCGACGTACAACCCCTGGGACACGACGCGAATCCCCGGCGGCTCCGGCGGCGGATCGGCGGCCGCGGTCGCCGCGTACGAGGCGCCGCTGGCGATCGGCACGGACACGGGCGGTTCGATCCGCCAGCCGGCCGCCGTCACCGGCACCGTGGGCGCGAAGCCGACCTACGGAGGCACGTCGCGGTACGGCCTCATCGCTTTCAGCTCTTCGCTCGACACACCCGGCCCCTGCGCGCGGACCGTCGAGGACGCGGCGCTGCTGCACGCCGTCATCGGCGGCCACGACCCGCGCGACTCCACCTCGATCCCGCAGCCGGTGCCCGACGTCGTCGGCGCGGCGCGCCTGGGCGCCACCGGCGACCTGAGCGGCGTGCGCCTGGGCCTGGTGAAGGAGTTCGCGGGCGAGGGAGCGGAGCCGGGTGTCGCCGCGGCGTATCGCGAGTCGATCGACGCCCTGGTCAAGCTCGGCGCCGAGGTCGTCGAGGTGTCCTGTCCGAGCTTCAAGTTCGCGCTGCCGGCGTACTACCTCATCGCTCCGAGCGAGTGCTCGTCCAACCTGGCGCGCTTCGACGGCGTCCGCTACGGCCTGCGCACCGGCGACAACGGGAAGCACTCGCTGGAGGAGGTCATGTCGCTCACGCGCGACGCGGGCTTCGGGCCGGAGGTCAAGCGGCGCATCATCCTCGGCACGTATGCGCTGTCGGCCGGGTACTACGACGCCTACTACGGCCAGGCGCAGAAGGTACGGACCCTGATCACGCGCGACTTCACCGCCGCGTTCGAGACCGCGGACGTGCTCGTGGCGCCCACGACGCCGTTCGTGGCGTTCCCGCTGGGCTCACGCACCTCGGACCCGTACCAGATGTACCTGGCGGACCTGTACACGATCCCGTCGAACCTCTACGGCGGGCCGGCCATCTCGGTGCCGGCCGGGCTGTCGGAGGGGCTGCCGGTCGGCCTGCAGATCATGGCGCCGACGATGGCGGACGACCGGATGTACCGGGTCGCGGCCGCGCTGGAGTCCACGCTGCCGACGCTGACCCCGCCGGCGCTGTAGACATGAGAAGCGGGGCGGTGTGTCACGCCGCCCCGCTCAACGCTCAGCCCCGGCTGCCCTGGCGCCACGAGAACGGGCCGGGCAGGTCCACACGGTTCTTCCGGCTCCGCGAGTTCCACGACCAGGGGCCCAGCTTGAAGCTCCACGAGGAGAAGCCCTCCTGCGTGAAGTGGAAAATGAACGGGCCGAACTTCTTGCTCTTCCGAAACTGCACAGGCATGGCGGCTCCTTCCAGGTGTGCGATGGATACCCAATGTCGTGCGTGGATACACCAAGGCTGAAAGCAGGCATGACAATGAGCACCGTGACGCAGCTTTCGTACGAGGAGGCGGTGGCCCGCTTCGAGCCGGTCATCGGCCTGGAGACCCACGTCGAGCTCGGTACCAACACCAAGATGTTCTGCGGCTGCCCGACCGCGTTCGGAGCTGAGCCCAACACCCAGGTCTGCCCGGTCTGCCTCGGCCTGCCCGGCGCCCTGCCGGTCGCCAACCGCGCCGCGATCGAGGCCACGGTCCGCATCGGCCTCGCGCTCAACTGCTCGATCGCGCCGTGGGGGCGGTTCGCCCGCAAGAACTACTTCTACCCGGACATGCCGAAGAACTTCCAGATCAGCCAGTACGACGAGCCGCTGTGCGTGAACGGGTACCTCGACGTGGAACTCGACGGCGAGATCGTGCGCATCGGCATCGAGCGCGTGCACCTGGAGGAGGACACCGGTAAGACGCTGCACGTCGGCGGCGCGACCGGGCGCATCCACGGCGCGACGGAGTCCCTTGTGGACTACAACCGCGCCGGCATCCCGCTGGTCGAGATCGTCACCAAGCCGGTCCCGGGCACGGGCTCCCGCGCGCCGGAGGTCGCCCGCGCCTACGTCACCGAACTGCGCGACGTCATCCGTACCCTGGGCGTCTCCGACGTGCGCATGGAGCAGGGCTCACTGCGCTGCGACGTCAACACGTCGCTCAATCGCGCGGGCGCGGCGTGGGGCACCCGCACGGAGACGAAGAACGTCAACTCCCTGCGCAGCGTCGAGCGCGCCGTCCGCTCCGAGATCATCCGCCAGGCCGGCGTCCTCGAGTCCGGTGGCACGATCGTGCAGGAGACCCGCCACTTCCACGAGGAGACCGGCGACACGACCTCGGGCCGCAGCAAGGAGACGGCGACCGACTACCGGTACTTCCCGGAGCCGGACCTCGTCCCGCTGGCCCCGTCAGCGGAGTGGGTCGCCGAGCTGAAGGCCGCCCTGCCGGAGTTGCCGCGCGTGCGCCGCGAGCGCCTGCAGCGCGAGTGGGCCTTCTCCGACCTCGACATGCAGTCGGTGGTCAACGCCGGCGCCGTGGAGCTCATCTCCGCGACCGTCGAGGCCGGCGCGTCGCCCGCGTCCGCGCGCAAGTGGTGGCTGGGCGAGCTGGCCCGCCGGGCCAACGAGACCGAGACCGAGCTCGACGCCCTGGGCGTGACCCCGGCCGCGGTCGCCGAGCTGCAGTCCCTGGTCGACAGCGGCAAGATCAACGACAAGCTCGCCCGCGTCGTCCTCGAGGGCGTCATCGCCGGCGAGGGCACCCCGACGCAGGTCGTGGCCGCCCGCGGGCTGGAGGTCGTCTCCGATGAGGGCGCGCTGACGAAGGCCGTCGACGATGCGATCGCCGCGAACCCGGACATCGCCACCAAGGTCCGCGAGGGCAAGGTGGCGGCGGCGGGCGCGCTGGTCGGCGCGGTGATGAAGGCCACGGGCGGCAAGGCCGACGCCAAGACCGTCCGGGAGCTGATCATCGCTCGGCTCTCCTGATCTCCGGCTCGGGGCCGCTGTCGCCTGCGCAGCGCGCCCGGGCCGGGTCGGTCTCCGGGCGGCGCCATCGAGTGGGACCTGGCGAAACGGGCCGGGCCGGCATTCGCCGGCCCGGCCCTGCCGTGTCCGTGTGATCAGGAACACCAGCGGGACTCGGTTGCCTCGACCTTCTGCCGGCCCCGCGGGTATCCGGGCTGCTTGTCAGTGGTGGCGCGTCCGCCGCTGACCGCGCCGTGTCCGTGTGATCAGGAACACCAGCGGGACTTGGTCGCCTCGACCTTCTGCCGGCCCCGCGGGTATCCGGGCTGCCTGTCAGTGGTGGCGCGTCCGCTCTGTGGTTCTGGAAACTCCGCTGACCGCACCGGAATCCGATTTGTCGGTCATCGGCGGTGTGCCGCCTGCCGGGGGAAATATCCGACAAGTCGTGGCGCGGAGCGCCCGACTTGTCGGGCTACCGCTTTGTGGCCGGATGAGCGTTCAGGAGGCCGCCGGGGCCGGGGACGCTGATGGCGAGGCGGACGACGAAGGCGACGGGGTCGGTGACGGGGTCGGTGCGGCCTTGGTGTCCGGCTGGACGAGGTGGCGCTGGAGCGAGACCTCCGTCAGCCCGGTGCCGCCCACCTGGATGTCGTCGTAGGCGGAGAGGTGGTGCTGCTCATCGAAGTACAGGATGGAAAGCGCCAGCGGCAAGGGCTTCGAGCTCTCCAGGCCCCGCAGTCCGGCCCCGCCCGTCGAGCCCTCGACCATGAGCAGCGTGCGCTCCTGCTGCGCCCGCGCGGCTGCCGACGCCGGCGCCGAGGCCGAGGTCGAGTCCGACGGGGACGGTGAGGTCACCTGGGCCGGCAGCGGCGCGGCCATCGGCGGGTTCGGGTTCAGGCGGGAGATCTGGCGCTCGTGGCGGTGTCCGGCCAGGACCAGCGGGCACAGGCCGGCCAGCTCCTGCGCGGAGACGGGGTCGTGGACCATCGCGACGTCGACGGGCGTGCTGCTCTGCCGGATCTTCTTGGCCAGGACGTCGCCCGAGGTCACGACCTGCTGGTGCTGCTCTTCGTTGGTCGGGTCCGTCGACTTGTCCGGGGTGAAGCGCGGGTCGCCGATGCCGGCGAACGTCAGGCCCTTGACCGTCACGATCGTGTCGTCCAGGACGATGGCGTTGCGCTGGCGGGCGACCGCGGCCGCGGTGACGGCGGAGTCGTGGTTGCCCCGGATGTAGAGGTACGGCACGCGCAGGTCGCTGATCACGTTCACGTAGGACGCCTCGGGCTCGCTGCCCCAGTCGTTGATGTCGCCGGTGTCGACGATGATGTCGATGTCGAACTGGTCCGCGACCGAGCGCACCACGCCCCAGGCGGCCGGGTTCAGGTGCATGTCGGAGATGTGCAGGACCTTGGTGGCGCTCTTGTCCGGCTCGTACACCGGCAGCGACGAGATGGTGCCGTAGAGCTTGCTGACGTTGAGCACCAGCTTCTGCAGCTGCGCGCGGTACTCCTCGTAGCGGTCGGTGATCCGGCGCGCGTCGCCGATGATGGCGGGGGCGTTGACGAGCAGGCCGCGGTACGTCGGCTCCTGGATCGCCGCCGGCTTGAAGGTCAACAGCGTCGCGGCGCCGGTCGAGGCGAGCGCGAAGACGACCACGAGGCCCGCGGCCGCGGTCTCGCGCCGGGCCCGGAAGGCCAGCGCGACCAGGATCATCGCGCCGAGAATGCCGCAGCCGGCGGTCTGCATCGCCAGGCGCCGCACGCCCAGGTTGAGCTGGTCGACCGCGTCGTGGCTGACCTGCTCCAGGTTGCCGGACTTCGCCGCGAACGCGCGGGTGCGCGCCTCGTCCAGCGACTCCAGCCGGATGCGCAGGTGCACGGGGCCGTCGTGGCTGTCCAGCTCCAGCGAGCCCAGCGGCGGGATCTCCACCGACGTGTCACCGTGCCACGACGGGGCCAGCGACAGCTGCGCGCGGAAGGGGCCGATGTCCTGCGTCGTGCTGCCGCCCAGCGTGACGCCGATGAACATCCCGGCGATCGCGACCGCGCCGACGAGCAGGCCGCGCGCGATCCGCAGCAGCCACTTGTGGCGAGGCATGCTCGCGCGGGAGTCCGCCGGATGGCGGCGGCGCCCCGCGGCCATGACGATCGCGCGGCGCCGGGCCCGGCGGGCGGCCAGCGCCACGCGACGGCTCAACGGCGAGCTCAACTCTTCCCGGCCTCGCCGACGTTGCTGATGACCAGCCGCAGAAGCTTGTCGTCGTCCGGCTTCGGGTCGCCGCGGCCGTCCTTGTTCGACGTCGAGACCCACAGGCTGCCGTCGGGCGACACGGCGGCCGCGCGGAGGCGCCCGTACTTGTCGCTGAGCAGCGGCACGGGCGCGCCCAGCAGGCTGCCGGTGTCCGTGGCCTGCATGACGTACAGCCGCTGGCCCTTCAGGCACGAGGTCACCAGGTAGCCGTCCAGGTAGGCCAGGCCGGCGCAGGACGCGTCGGCGGTCTTCCAGGTCTGGATCGGATTGGTGTACTTCGGGTCGCTGCCCTTGCCCTCGATGGCGGGCCACCCGTAGTTCTTGCCGGCCTCGATCACGTTGAGCTCGTCCGCCTCGTTGGCGCCGTACTCCATCGCGTACATGCGCTGGTTCTTGTCCCACGCGAACCCTTGCACGTTTCGATGTCCGTAGCTGTACACCGCCGTTCCGAACGGGTTACCGGGCGCCGGCTTCCCGTCGGTCTGGATCCGCAGGATCTTGCCGCCGAGGCTGTTGAGGTCCTGCGCGTTCTCCGGCTTGCTCGCGTCCCCGGTCGCGACGTACAGGAACCCGTCCGGGCCGAAGCGGATCTGCCCGCCGTCGTGGACGCTCGCCTTGGGGATGCCGGTGAGGATCGGCGTCGGCGCCTGCCCCAGCGTCAGCTTGGCGACACGGTTGTCGTCCTGCGCGGTGTAGTACACGAATACTGTTTTGTCCGTGTCGTACTGCGGCGAAACCGCGATCCCGAGCAGCCCGCCCTCGCCCCCCGGCACCGCCGCGTCGATCTTCTGCAGCTCGGCCACCAGCATCCCGTCGGACGTGGTCTCCTTGCCGACCTTGAGCAGCCGCTTGCTGTCACGCTCGGTAACCAGTGCCGAACCGTCCGGGAGGAACGCGATCCCCCACGGCACGGCCAGCCCCTTGGCGAGCACCGTCACCGACACCTCGGCCCCGCCGTCCTCGCTCCCGCCCGAGCGGGACGGCGACGGATACGGCGACAGCTTCGGCGGTGACCCAAGCTCATCCGGCGGCGGCGGCCCGAACGAGCAGGCTCCGAGGGTCAGAACCGCCGCGGCCACGCAGACGGCGGCAAGACTCCGGCCGGCGTGCCGGCCTGCGAAACGGTACGTCCGGGCGCTCACCCGGCCAAGCGTAGCGTTGGTCGCCGCGAGCCACGTTTGCCCACCGCACTTCCCGCGGCGCGTCGCTGCGCCCGCATCATCGAACCCATGGTGAAGATCTGGATCGCGCACGAGGTCGGCCTCGCCCCGATCGCCGCCGCCCTGGCAGCTCCGGCCGCCTCCGCGCCCGCGCCGGCCTCTTCGCCGGTCGCCGCGCCGGCTGGATCCGCTCCGGCCGGCCCTGGCGTTTCCGCTGCGACCCACGCCGCCTCGGCCGCTGTGGCCGCCTCCGGCGCTGATTCTCCCGCCGCCTCGCCCGGTCCACCCGGCTTCGAGCCGGCCGGTGCCGCGTCCATGCGTGCGGGGTCGGACGGCGGCGCCGCTGTTTCTGGCGCCGCACCGGCTGGTGCCGGTGCGGCGTCCGCGCGTGCGGGTTCGGGCGGCGGTGTTGCCGGCTTCGACGCGGCCGGTGGCGCCTCCGCGCGCCGGCGTGTCGCCGGAGAGGTGGTCGTCGAGGTCATGGCGGGGCCGGAGGAGTTGCCATCGGACCCGCGCGACGTGGCGTTCTGGGTGCCGCCGTTCATGCCGGAGCGCGAGATCGACGCGCTCGTCGCGCGGTTGCCGGGGCTGCGCGCGGTACAGCTGATGAGCGCGGGCGCGGACGCGTGGATCGGACGGCTCCCGGCCGGCGTGACGCTCTGCGATGCGCGGGGCGTGCACGACTCGCCGACCGCCGAGTGGGTCGTCGGCGCGATCCTCGCCTGCGTGCGCGAGTTTCCGCTGTTCGCGCGGGTGCAGCAGCGGGGGGAGTGGGCGTATCGCCACACGGGGGAGCTGACCGGCAAACGGGTCCTGATCGTCGGCGCCGGCTCGATCGGGCGCGCGGTCGAGGCGCGGCTGGCCCCGTTCGGCGTGACGGTGACCCGGGTGGCGAGGCGTCCGCGCGCCGGCGTGTCGGGCGTCGCCGATCTTCCGCGGCTGCTGCCCGCCGCCGACGTGGTCGTGCTGCTGGTGCCCCTCACCGACGAGACCCGTGGCCTCGTCTCGGCCGGCTTCCTCGCCCGGCTCGCCGACGGCGCCCTGCTGGTCAACGCGGCGCGGGGCCCGGTCGTGGACACGGAGGCGGTGACCGCGGCCGCGCGGACGGGCCGCATCGCCTACGCCACGGACGTCACCGACCCCGAGCCGTTGCCGCCCGGCCACGAACTGTGGCGCCTGCCGAACGTCTTCATCACGCCGCACGTCGCCGGCTCGGTGTCGGGCCTCTGGCGGCGCGGCTACGCCCTCGCCGCCGCCCAGCTCCGCCGCTTCCTTGCGGGCGAGCCTCTGGAGAACGTGGTGACGGACGGTTACTAAGCCTGTCTCATAGCTCGTGGTAGTGCGGAGCTATCGAACAGTCCGGGGGTGTGCGCCTCGTCGTTCCGGTGTGGTCCGGCGCAGTGGCTGCGCCGGGCTCATCCCGGGGTTGTCGAGGGCATCGTTTCCGGTATTCGCCGAGCACGCCGGCCCCCAGTCCGGTGGCTGGTGCTGGGCTGCGGCCGCCGCGGATCGGCATCTGGATGATGCGGTACCCGGGGCGGTGGTGTCCGGTTGGCTCGGCGGGCCCCTTGCGGCCCTGATGGTTAACATATGGCCATGTGGCCCCCAGTGCAACTGGGCGAGGATTCGATGGCGCGCCCTCCAGGGCCTGTTGCACAGGAGTCGCCTACGCGTCCGCGTGGGGCGTGGCCGCCCTGAGCTACGCCGGCTGGTTGCTCTCCTCGTCCTCTTCCGCGTCCGCGCGCTCGGCGGCGGGCCGGTTGGTCTCGAGGTTCTGGCCGCTGGCCTTGATCACGCGGGGGAGGTCGCCGGGGCGGACGGCGTCGAGGAGCACCAGGTGGCCGTTGGCCAGGCGCGCCTGCACGGTGCCGCCGTCGATGACCAGGCCGTCCACGGCGTTCCACGGGAACGTCCGGCTACCGAACAGTGCGCGCACCGTGAAACCCCGCTCGTCGACGTCGGTCCCCGCGCGCCAGGCCCAGACGGTGACGGCGAGCGGTACCAGCAGTACGAACAGGAACCAGACGCTCTCGGCGAGCAGCGGGACGGCGCCGATCACGGTGATGCCGGCGGCGACGGCGAGCGCTGCACTGCGCCGGAACTTTACCTTGACCTGGGTGCTCACATCGCCATCCTCCCACCTTTCGAGGAACTGCCTCGCCGCGGCCGGGCGGGCATACTGAGCGCCGTGGGGGATGGGTACCTGTGTACGAGAGCGACCGGGCGGCTCTCGCTAGCACTGACGGCCGGGGTTACGCTCGGTGCTGTGCTTGACGAGATCGCGACCGGCCGGTTGGGTCGGCCGGGCGATCCGCGGAGATATGTCCAGCTTTGCGGGCTGCCGCCCGTGGCGGGAGGCTAGGACTTGACCACCACATTCCGCCACGACGCGCCCGCCCCGTGGACCGACGGCGTCAAGAGCAGCAGGCGCGTGGGGGTCCGCCCCACCGGCATCGTGCCCGGTGCTCTGCTGGCCGTGGCTGTCCTCGCCGCGCTGGCCGTGGCCGTGTGGGGCATCACCGAGCTCAGCATCCTGTGGGGCGCCGCGGCGATCGTGACGCTGGCCGGTGTGGTGGTGCTCACGCTCCGCGGTTTTCCGCTCTTCGCCATCCTCGCCGTTGTCGCGGGCGCGGTCGCGTGGGGTGCGGCCACACGCGGTCGCCTGCCGGACAGCTGGTTCGACATCCTCGGCGTGCTGGGCTTCATCGGGATCAATCTGGCTTTTGTCGTACCGCTGGCAGGGTCTTTCCTTTCGGCCCTCCTCCTCGACGCCCGGCGCGTGTCGCGAATGTCCATCGACGAGGCGGTGAGCGGCCGCCGCTGGTGGGGCAAGCCGGATGATCATCTCCCGCGCTTGAAGGAGCTCGAGGCGATCCCGAGCGCCCGCTTCTTCGCCCTGGGCGAGGGCGGCTGCACGCACCTGGTCGCCGCCGGGCGCCGCGTGGCCCTGTTCCTGCCGACGGTCTGGCCGCACGGCGAGTTCACGATGGACGCCGCGGGGCAGGTGCTGCGCGGGGGCCGCCTGTTCGTCCCCGGCTCCGAGGACGTCGACGGCCTCGCCGCGGAGGTGCACACCTGGCGCGAGCAGTTGGCCAAGGTCGGGGGCTCCGTGCGTGGGTATCTCGTCGTCGCCCCCTCGCGCGGCGACGTCAGCGAGAACTTGGTCATCTCGGTCGCGCCCGGCGAGCACCTGCACCTGGTGCACGCCCACGAGATGTCGGACGCCGCGGGCCGCTGGCTCTCCGCCGAGCCGTACCGCGTCGATCTGCACGTCATGGAGCGCCTTCTCGTCATGGCGGCGGGCAACCAGCTGCCCGAGCCCCTCCCGCTCCCGCGCACCTTCGCCCGCGACGCCGCGACGCCGTCCGAGCCCCCGCGCACCGCCGCGTCGCCGACGGACGCGGCGTTCGCCGCCGCTGCGGGTGAGGACCCGATCTCCGCCCCGCCCTCCCTGGTCGGCTCGGCCGACGCCCCGCCCACGACCGGCTGGCGCCCGGGCAACGGCGCGATGCGCGCGCGCCTGGGCCGCCTCGCCCGCGGCGGCAACGGCGCCCGCGTGGACGCGGAAGCGGCCCCCGACGATCGCGACGGCCCCCGCTTCGGTCTGGGTGACGATCCTGGCGGCCTTCCCAGCGCCGAGCCGCGCCCCGGCGGCGCCGCCGATCCGGACTTCGGCGCGGGGCTCGGCTCCGATCCCGGGCCCCGCTCGCCTTTCGGCGATGAACCGGGTTCCGGCACCGGTTCGGGCTTCGACTCTGGTTCGGGTTCCGGCATTGGTTCGGGCTCGGGCGCTGGTTCGCGCTTCGGTTCTGGCTCCGGCGATGGACTCGACGCTCTCGGCGATGCCGGCGCGTCCGCGCGTCGGCGTGGCGGGTCCGGGGCCGCCCTGCACGACGACGACCCGGCCGCCGCACCCGCGCGCGGTCGCGACAATCCAGATGGTCGTGGCAACACGGACGGCCGTCGCGGTTCGGAGGACCGAGACGACTTGGGTGTATATGGCAATACGAGCGATCCCGGCGAGTCGGGCGACCACCGCGACGACGGTTACGGCGCGCCGCCGCGCGGCCGCGGCTCGGA
The DNA here is from genome assembly GCF_050942935.1 of Dactylosporangium sp. CA-233914. Lineage (NCBI taxonomy): Bacteria > Bacillati > Actinomycetota > Actinomycetes > Micromonosporales > Micromonosporaceae > Dactylosporangium > Dactylosporangium sp. CA-233914. The sequence goes on from NZ_CP192030.1 coordinate 1,845,378, forward strand.
CGCGTCCTGGGAGGCCCGCTCGACGCGCGAGCTGGTCGGAAACTGGGACAGCGACTCCGCGGGCCGGCTGGCCGAGTGGTTGGCGGAGGCAGACCCCGCATCGCCCGAGTCCGGCCGCCGCCGCGCCGACGACGCTCCGCCCACCACCGTCGGCCGCTCCTGGTCCCCGGTAGCCGGCGACCCGTCGGCTACCGATGACCGGCACCGCTGGACGAGCGCGGCCGACGACTTCCCCGTGACGTACGACGCGGGGGACGCGACGTACGAGCCGGGAACCCGGTCGGGCAGCGCCGCCGAAGGCTCGCCGCGCCGCTCCTGGGCCGACTCCGCCGAGCCCGCCCGAGAGACGGACGCGTGGCGGCCCGCGTCCGAGCGCTCGTCCGAATCGTGGACCCCGGCGTCCGCCCACGAACCGCAGCAGCCCGCCGCCGAGTCGTGGCGGGACTCCTTCGCGTCCGGGCGCTCCGCTGATTCGTGGCGGGACCCGAGCGACTCGGGGCCGGCGGCCGATTCCTGGCGGAGCAGCCGGACCCCGGAGCCCGAAGCCGAGTCGTGGCAAACCACCCGCGCGTCCGAGCCGGCGGCGGAGCCGTGGCGTGACGGCCGAGCTTCGGAACCGGTGGCGCAGCCGCAGCGGGACTACCGCATGCCCGAGCCGGTATCGGAGCCGTGGCACAACACCCGCGCGCCCGAACCGGTGGCGGATTCCCGGCGAGACCTCCGGGCGCCGGAGCCGGTGGCTGAGAACCGCGCGCCCGTGCCGGGCTCTGAGGCGTGGCAGGATTCCTGGAGCTCGGTGACCGGATCCGCCGGTGGGCGGCCGGCGGAGGAACAGTCTTCGGTCGAGTGGCCGGCGCCGATCGTGCCGTCCGCGCCGCACGGGCCGTCGGCGGAGTGGCGGCCTGCAGGGGAGCGGTCCGCGTCCGAGCGGCCGTCCGTGGAGTGGCGGTCCGCCGGGGAGCCGTCGGCGTCCGAGCGGCCGTCGTTTGAGTGGCGTTCGGCGGGGGAGCCGTCCGCGTCCGAGCGTTGGTCCGCGGGAGACCCGGCCGGGTCGGAGCGGCCGGCGGTGGAGTGGCGTTCGGCGGGCGAGGGTTCCGCGTCCGAGCGGCCGTCCGTGGAGTGGCGGTCCGCGGGGGAGCCGTCGGCGTCCGAGCGGCCGTCGTTCGAGTGGCGTTCGGCGGGGGAGGCGTCCGCGCCCGAGCGTTGGTCTGCTGGGGAGCAGTCCGCGTCCGAGCGTTGGTCTGCGGGGGAGCCGTCGGTGGCCGAGCGTTGGTCCGCGGGGGAGCCTTCCGCGGCCGAGCGGCCGTCGTTTGAGTGGCGTTCGGGGAGTGAACAGCCCGCGTCCGAGTGGCGGGCCGCGGGGGAGGCGTCCGCGTCTGACGGGCCGACGGTTGGGCGGCGGTCCGCCGGGGAGCCGGCCGTTCGGCCGTCCGTGCAATGGCGGTCGGCTGCCGAGTCTGGACCGGGTGAGCGGCCGCCGGCTGAGACCGGTGGCGGGGAGCGGCCGTCCTGGGGCGGGAGCCTCTTCGACGGGGACGCGCCCGCGCTGGTGGCTCAGCCCCTTGACCTTCAGCGGTCGTGGGATGCGGACCCGCAGGCCCGGTCGATCCGGCGGCGGGATCGGTCGCAGCAGGCGGCTGAGGACGCCGGGGACGCGCGTACGGAGGCCTGGCCGGGAGTGCCCGCGGGGACCGGGAATGCGGAAGCTGAGGCGTTCGGCTCGCGAGGCGCCGGGCGCGCGGACGCGGCGGCGTTCGGTCCACACGGTGATCGGCGCGCGGACAACCCGGCGTTCGGTTCGCAGGGTGCTGGGCGCGCGGACGCGGCGGCGTTCGATCCGTACGGTGATCGGCGCGCGGACAACCCGGCCTTCGGTTCGCAGGGCGCTGGGCGCGTGGACAATGCGGCGTTCGGTCCGCAGGGTGCTGGGCGCGTGGACAATGCGGCGTTCGGTCCGCAGGGTGCTGGGCGCGTGGACAATGCGGCGTTCGGGCCGCAGGGTGCTGGGCGCGTGGACGACGCGGCGTTCGGTTCGCAGGGCGCTGGACGTCCGGGCCCGGAGGCGTTTGGTCCCTACGGGGATCGGCGCGTCGACGCGGCGGCCTTCAACCCGGCGGGCGACGGGCGGGCGTTCGGTGGGGGTCGGGAAGCGGAGGCGCCGCGGGACTTTGGCGGGCGTACCGAGGCCTGGGCCGCCGCGCCCGAAGCGCCGGCCGCCGCCGGCGGCGGGCAGGAGGAGGCCTGGTGGGACGCGCAGCAGGCCCCGGCCGCCGAACCCGCCGAGAAGCCCAAGAAGTCGCGGTGGGGCCGGAACAAGGACAAGGACCGGAACAACGACAAGGACCGGAACAACGACGTCCAGCCGGGCGCGGTCGAGGGCGGGCCCGGGTGGGCCACCGAGGCGACCAGCCGGTGGGACCGGGGCGGTGCGGACGCCGGGCAGCCGGCGTGGGGCAACCCGCCGGGGCCAGGCAGCCAGACGCCGGAGCGGGCCGACCAGGGTTTCGCGCGACCGGGCCGCAACGACGATGCGGCGGACTGGGCGGCCCAGGGCGTCGGGGGACGGCCGGCCCACAACGACGAGCCGGCCGACTGGGGGCGCAACCAGGACGCGGCCGGGTCGGGGCGTAACCAGGACGCGGCCGGCTGGGGGCGTGGCCCGGACGCCGCCGGCTGGGGGCGTAATCAGGACGGGCACGGGGGCGAGCGGATCCCCGAGCAGCGCAAGCGCGACATCGGGGCGTTCGAGGATCTCGCGCCGCTCGAGTTGAACCTCGACGAGGAGCCCAAGGAGAAGGGCCGGCGGTTCCTGCGGCGCAAGTAGATGAACGGGGCGCCCCGGCCGCAAAACCGGGAGCGCCCCGCGTCGGACAGGTCAGTGGCGGCCGGGCATCGGGTACGTCGACAGCAGTTCGCGGACCTCGCCCGCGATCGTCGTCAGGGCCGGCTCGTCGTCCTTCAGGGCCGCGTCCACCGCGCGGCTGATCCAGGATGCCACCTGCGGCATCTGCGACTCGGTCAGGCCGCGGGTGGTCAGGGCCGCCGTGCCGAGGCGGACGCCCGACGGGTCGAAGGGCTTGCGGGTGTCGTACGGCACGGTGTTGTAGTTCGTCTCGATGCCCGCCCGGTCCAGGGCGCGGGCCGCCGGCTTGCCGCCGATGCCCTTGCCGGTGAGGTCCAGCAGGATCAGGTGGTTGTCGGTGCCGCCGGAGACCAGGTCGAAGCCGTGCTCCAGCAGGGCCGTGGCCAGGGACTTGGCGTTGGCGACGATCTGGTGGGCGTACACCTTGAAATCGGGCTTCGAGGCCTCCCCCAGCGCGACCGCGATGCCGGCGGTGGTGTGGTTGTGCGGGCCGCCCTGCAGGCCGGGGAAGACGGCCTTGTCGATGGCCTTGGCGTGTCGCTCGTCGCACATGAGCATCGCGCCGCGGGGGCCGCGGAGGGTCTTGTGGGTCGTGGTGGAGATGACCTCGGCGTGGCCGACCGGCGAGGGGTGGGCGCCGCCGGCGATCAGGCCGGCGATGTGGGCGATGTCGGCGACCAGCACCGCGCCGGCCTCGCGGGCGATCTCGGCGAAGCGGGGGAAGTCGATGGTCCGGGGGATCGCGGTCCCGCCGGCGAAGATCAGCCGGGGGCGCTCACGCAGGGCGATGTCGCGGACCTCGTCGAAGTCGATCCGCCCGTCCTCCTTGCGCACGGTGTACTGCACCGCCCGGAACCACGCCCCGGTCGCCGACACCGACCAGCCGTGGGTCAGGTGGCCGCCCATCGGCAGCGCCATGCCCATGACGGTGTCGCCCGGCTTGGCCAGGGCCATGTACACGGCGAGGTTCGCCGGCGAGCCCGAGTACGGCTGGACGTTGGCGTGCTCGACACCGAAGACGGCCTTCGCGCGGGCGATGGCCAGCTCCTCGATCGGGTCGATGAAGCGCTGGCCCTCGTAGTACCGCTTGCCGGGGTAGCCCTCGGAGTACTTGTTGGTGAGGACGGAGCCGGTGGCCGCAAGGACCGCCCGGGAGACGTAGTTCTCCGAGGCGATCATCCGCAGGGTGTCGTGCTGGCGTTCGGTCTCGCCCTGGACGAGGGCGGCGACCTCGGGGTCCGCGGCGGACAGGGGAGCGTGCATGGGCAGCCTCCTGACGACGAACGCGGCACCCAGGCGCGCGGTGCGGCGGTCTACGGAAGCTCCCCGGTGGTCGGTTCCACCTTGCATGCGCCAGTCGCAGTGACCCCGCAATCGTAGTGGAACCGACCCGGCTCTAGGGGACCCGGCGGTAGGCGCCGTCGCTGGCCGAGGTGGCCATCGACGCGTACGCCCGCAGCGCCGCCGACACCGGGCGCTCCCGGTCCAGCGGGGTGTACGGCCGCTCCCGTTTCTCCTGCGCGATCTTGCGCGCGGCGAGCTCCTCGTCGCCGACCACGAGCTGCAGGGAGCGCTTCGGGATGTCGATGTCGATCCGGTCGCCGTCCTCGACCAGCGCGATGAGGCCGCCGCCGGCCGCCTCGGGGCTGATGTGGCCGATCGACAGGCCCGACGTGCCGCCGGAGAAGCGCCCGTCCGTGATCAGCGCGCAGGCCCGGCCGAGGCCACGGCCCTTGAGGAAGCTCGTCGGGTAGAGCATCTCCTGCATCCCGGGGCCGCCCTTGGGCCCCTCGTAGCGGATGACCAGGACGTCGCCTGCGACGACCTGCTTGGCGAGGATCCCGTCGACCGCGGCCTCCTGGGACTCGAAGACCCGCGCCCGGCCGGAGAAGGTCAGGTTCTCCTCGGGCACGCCCGCGGTCTTCACCACGCAGCCGTCGGGCGCGAGGTTGCCGAAGAGGATCGCGAGGCCGCCGTCGGCGGTGTACGCGTGCTCCACGCTGCGGATGCATCCGCCCGCGGCGTCGGTGTCCAGCGAGCTCCACCGGTTCTGCGTGGAGAACGGCTCGGTCGTGCGAACCCCGCCGGGTGCGGCGTGGAACAGCTCCAGAGCCTCCTGGGACGGCGAGGCCGCGCGGATGTCCCACTGCTCGACCCACTCCCGGAACGTGGGAGCGTGAACCGACCAGACCGACTCGTCCAGCAGGCCGGCCCGGGACAACTCACCGAGGATCGCCGGAATCCCGCCGGCGCGGTGGACGTCCTCCATGTGGTACTTCTGCGTGTTCGGCGCCACCTTGGCCAGGCACGGCACCTGGCGCGAGATCGCGTCGATGTCGGCCACGGAGAAGTCCAGCTCCGCCTCGCGGGCGGCGGCCAGCAGGTGCAGGACGGTGTTGGTGGAGCCGCCCATCGCGACGTCCAGCGCCACCGCGTTGGCGAACGCCGGGCGGGAGGCGATCGCGCGGGGCAGCACGGAGGCGTCGTCGTCGAAGTAGTACCGCTTGGCGAGCTCGACGATCAGCGACCCGGCCCGCTCGAACAGGCCGCGGCGGGCGGCGTGCGTGGCCAGGGCCGAGCCGTTGCCGGGCAGGGCCAGGCCGATCGCCTCGGTCAGGCAGTTCATGGAGTTGGCGGTGAACATGCCCGAGCACGAGCCGCACGTCGGGCAGGCGGAGCGCTCGATCTGGCCGAGCTGCTCGTCCGTGACGGCCTCGTTGGCGGAGGCGATCATCGCGTCGATGAGGTCGAGCTTGGCGTCCTTGTCGTGGACGACGCCCTCGATGGCGATGGTCTTGCCGGCTTCCATGGGGCCGCCGGAGACGAAGACGGTGGGGATGTTCAGGCGGAGGGCGGCGAGCAGCATGCCGGGCGTGATCTTGTCGCAGTTGGAGATGCACACGAGGGCGTCGGCGCAGTGGGCCTGCACCATGTACTCGACGGCGTCGGCGATGAGCTCGCGGCTGGGCAGCGAGTAGAGCATCCCGCCGTGGCCCATGGCGATGCCGTCGTCGACGGCGATGGTGTTGAACTCCTTGGCGACCCCTCCGGCCTCGGCGACCGCGTCGGCGACGATCATCCCGAGGTTGCGCAGGTGGACATGGCCCGGCACGAACTGCGTGAAACTGTTGGCGATGGCGACAATCGGCTTGCCGAAGTCGGAGTCGGTCATGCCGGTCGCGCGCCACAGGGCGCGGGCGCCGGCCATGTTGCGACCAGAAGTGGAAGTCTTGGACCGCAGCTCGGGCATACCTGCGAGTCTGACACGTTCCGCATCCTGGGATAGGTTGACTCAGGCCATGAGATGCGCCAGAGTGGGCACATGTCGTCGAGGTCGCTCCGAGTACTTATCATCTAGCGCGCCGACGCCTGCCGTCAGCGCGCTAGCCCCCCGTGCCGAGCACGTGGGGTTTTTTCATGTCCGGAGTATTTGCCTAGACACCTTCGAGCGAAAGTGCGAACAGCGATGACGAGACCCACGCCAGAAGTCCTCGCCCACCGGGGGCACCCTGCGCCGCCCGCCGCGCCGGCCACCGACAAGAAGACGCAGCCGGAGCTGCTCACCGGGGCGCAGGTACTCGTCCGCTCGCTCGAGGCGCTCGGCGCCGACGTCGTCTTCGGCATTCCCGGTGGTGCGATCCTCCCGGCGTACGACCCGCTGTTCGACTCCGAGAACGTCCGGCACATCCTGGTCCGCCACGAGCAGGGCGCCGGCCACGCCGCGACCGGCTACGCGCAGGCCACCGGCAAGGTCGGCGTCTGCATGGCCACCTCCGGACCGGGCGCGACGAACCTGGTCACCCCGATCGCCGACGCCTACATGGACTCGGTCCCCATCGTCGCCATCACCGGCCAGGTCGCGTCGCAGTACATCGGCACGGACGCCTTCCAGGAGGCGGACATCGCCGGCATCACGCTGCCGATCACCAAGCACAACTACCTGGTGAAGTCCGGCGAGGAGCTGCCCCGGGTGCTCGCCGAGGCGTTCCACCTCGCCAGCACCGGCCGCCCCGGCCCGGTCCTGGTCGACATCCCCAAGGACGTGCTGCAGAAGCAGACCACGTTCAAGTGGCCGCCGACGCTGGAGCTGCCCGGGTACCACCCGACGCTGCACCCGCACGGCAAGCAGATCCGCGAGGCCGCCCGCCTCATCGCCGGGGCCAAGCGCCCGGTGCTCTACGTCGGCGGCGGCGTCATCAAGGCCCACGCCTCCGCGGCACTGCTCAAGCTCGCCGAGCTCACCGGCGCCCCGGTCGTCACGACGCTGATGGCCCGCGGCGCGTTCCCCGACTCCCACCCGCAGCACATGGGCATGCCCGGCATGCACGGCACCGTCGGCGCCGTCTACACGCTGCAGAAGTCGGACCTGCTCATCACCCTCGGCGCCCGCTTCGACGACCGGGTCACCGGCGAGCTGTCGACGTTCGCGCCGAACGCGGCGGTCATCCACGCCGACATCGACCCGGCCGAGATCGGCAAGAACCGCACCGCGGACGTGCCGATCGTCGGCGACGCCAAGCACGTGATCGAGGAGCTCATCGCCGCCGTCTCGGCCGAGCACGCGGCGGGGCGCAAGCCGTCACTCAAGGACTGGTGGGCGACGCTGGACGACATCCGCGGCCGCTACCCGCTGGGCTACGAGGAGCCGTCCGACGGGACGCTGTCGCCGCAGTACGTCATCGAGCGCATCGGCAAGATCGTCGGTCCGGAAGCCATCTACGCCGCCGGCGTCGGGCAGCACCAGATGTGGGCGGCGCAGTTCATCCAGTACGAGAACCCGGCCACCTGGCTCAACTCGGGGGGCCTGGGCACGATGGGCTACGCGGTCCCGGCCGCGATGGGCGCCAAGGTCGGCATGCCGGACAAGACGGTGTGGGCGATCGACGGCGACGGCTGCTTCCAGATGACCAACCAGGAGCTGGCCACCTGCGCGCTGGAGGGCATCCCGATCAAGGTCGCCGTCATCAACAACGGCAACCTGGGTATGGTCCGGCAGTGGCAGACGCTGTTCTACGACCAGCGGTACTCCAACACCGAGCTCGGCACCCACAAGCACCGCATCCCGGACTTCGTGAAGCTCGCCGACGCCCTGGGCTGCGTCGGCCTGCGCTGCGAGACCAAGCGTGACGTCGACGCCACGATCGAGGCCGCGATGAAGGTCACCGACCAGCCGGTCGTCATCGACTTCGTGGTCGGCAAGGATGCGATGGTGTGGCCGATGGTCGCCGCCGGCACCAGCAACGACGAGATCATGTTCGCGCGGGGGGTCCGCCCCGCGTTCGACCAGGACGACGTGTAGGAGACGCAGCAAACCATGGCCAAGCACACGCTCTCCGTCCTGGTGGAGAACAAGCCCGGCATACTGGCCCGCGTCGCCGGCCTCTTCGCCCGGCGCGGCTTCAACATCGACTCCCTGGCCGTCGGCGAGACCGAGCACCCCGAGGTCTCCCGGATGACGATCGTGGTCAACGCGGACGAATCACCGCTGGAACAGGTCACCAAGCAGCTGAACAAGCTCGTGCAGGTCCTGAAGATCGTCGAACTCGACACCACCGCCAGCGTGCAGCGCGAGCTGCTGCTGGTGAAGGTGCGCGCGGAACGCCCGGTGCGCTCGCAGGTCCTCGAGACCGTGAACCTGTTCCGGGCCCGCGTGGTCGACGTCGCCGCCGACGCCCTCACCATCGAGGCGACCGGCACGTCGGAAAAGCTGGACGCGCTGCTTCGTGACCTGGAGCCGTTCGGTATCAAGGAAATGGTCCAGTCCGGCGTCGTGGCCATCGGCCGCGGTTCGCGCTCCATCACGACCGGTCCGGCGCTCCGCGCCGCCTCATAAGGGCGCTTCGCGCCGCATCCCTGAACACTTTGTGAAAGGAAACTCAAAATGCCCGCCGAGGTGTTTTACGACGACGACGCCGACCTGTCGTTGATCCAGGGCCGCAAGGTCGCGGTGCTGGGCTACGGCAGCCAGGGTCACGCCCACGCGCTGAGCCTGCGCGACTCCGGCGTCGACGTGCGCATCGGCCTGCTCGAGGGGTCCAAGAGCCGTGCCAAGGCCGAGGAGCAGGGCCTGCGCGTCCTCACCCCGGCCGAGGCCAGCGCCGAGGCGGACGTCATCATGATCCTCGCGCCGGACACCGCGCAGCGCTCGCTCTACGCCGAGCACGTGGCCCCGAACCTGACCGCCGGCAAGGCGCTCTTCTTCGGCCACGGCCTCAACATCCGCTTCGGCCTGATCGAGCCGCCGGCCGACGTGGACGTGGCGATGGTCGCCCCGAAGGGTCCGGGCCACCTGGTCCGCCGCCAGTTCGTCGACGGCAAGGGCGTGCCCTGCCTGGTCGCCGTCGAGCAGGACGCCACCGGCAACGCGCTGCAGCTGGCCCTGGCCTACGCGGCCGGCATCGGCGGCACCCGCGCCGGCGTGATCAAGACGACGTTCAAGGAAGAGACCGAGACGGACCTCTTCGGCGAGCAGGCCGTCCTCTGCGGCGGCGCGTCGGCCCTGGTCCAGACCGGTTTCGAGGTCCTCACCGAGGCGGGCTACGCCCCGGAGATCGCCTACTTCGAGTGCCTGCACGAGCTCAAGCTGATCGTGGACCTGATGTACGAGGGCGGCATCGCCCGCATGCGCTACAGCGTCTCCGACACCGCCGAGTACGGCGACTACACCCGCGGCCCGCGCGTCATCGACGCACGGGTCAAGGAGGAGATGAAGCGCATCCTGGCCGAGATCCAGTCGGGCGAGTTCGCCCGCGAGCTGATCGCCGAGGACGACGCGGGCCGCCCGAACTTCACCAAGTACCGCGAGCAGGGTGCCAACCACCCGATCGAGGAGACCGGCAAGCAGCTGCGCTCGATGATGAGCTGGGTCGACCGCCCGATCACCGAGACGGCCTGAGCGAGCAAGGGACCCCTCCCGCTCGGGAGGGGTCCCGCTTTTTTCATGGCTCGGGTCCGCGTCACTGACGGACCGCCGCTCCCGCCAGACACCGTTCGGCCGTGGCCGGCCTCTCTGCCAGGTCCGCGTGGCCAAGGGCGGAAACCCGCCTCAGCCCTGACGGTCGGCGTTGGCGTGAATCGCGTCCCGGACGTACTGCGCCAGTCCCGGATGCTCGGTGTCGTAGTTCGCGGTGAACCGCGGATCGGCGACGTACATGTCCCCGAGCCCCCGGTGCGCCTCGAACGGGCAGTCGTAGAACCACCGGCTGATGTGCTGCCGGTGCGCCTCGGCCAGGTCCATGGCCCGCGCGTCGCCGGCCGGAATCCCCTGGTCGAACGCGTCCGCGAAGCCGGCCTGGTTCTGCGCCGCCTCGCCCTTGATCCGCTCCCAGTCCGCCTTGGTGTACTTCGCGGTCCGTCGCTGCGTCTGTTTGTAGGCCTCGGTGCTGCCCCACCGCTGCTCGGCCTCCCCGGCATACTGATCGGGATCGAAGTCCCCGAACAGCTCCCGCTTCTCCTCGGGCGTCAGATTCGTCGTCATGCCCACAAGCCTGGACTCTCCAGCCACTGGAGAGTCAACGCCTTTCGCCCCGCGTCGGCGCTCGCCAAACCCGTTCTGCGGATGTCCGGCTGGTTCTGACGCCGCCACGTCGATGCTGATCGACAACTCCCAACGGCACCCCCGCGTCCTGTGCCGCGCCACCACGGACAACCCCACCCTTTGTCATGATTTATCCGATTTATCGATGTAACTCGGCATGCGACCGCGCTGCTACGGTGATTCCGTGAGCGCGCTCCGTACGGTCCTCGAGCCCTATGTCCGAAGCGGCGAGATCCCCGGCGCCGTGGCCCTGATCGACCGGAAGGGCCGCCTCGAGACGGCGGTCGTCGGCGACGCGATCCTGGGCGAGCGCGTGATGACCGAGAACGCGATCTTCCGTATCGCCTCGGCGACGAAGCCGATCACGGCCGCCACGCTGATGACCCTGGTCGACGCGGGCACGATCCGCCTCGACGACCCGATCGCCGACTGGCTGCCGGAGCTGGCCGAGCCGCGGGTGGCCCGCGCCCCGGACGCCGGCGCCGCGGACGTCGTCCCCGCGGCCCGCTCGATCACGGTGCACGACCTGCTGACGTCGACCGTCGGCTGGGGCTTCTCGTCCGACTTCACCCTGCCCGCCGTCCAGGCCCTGTTCCCGGTCCAGCAGGACGGCCGCGACGTGCAGGCGTTCCCGCCGCGCGACGAGTGGCTGGCCCAGCTGGCCCGCGTCCCGATGCTGTACCAGCCGGGCGAGGCCTGGTTGTACGACACCAGCTCAACCTTGCAGGGCGCCCTCATCGAACGGGTGACGGGCCGCCCCCTCGGCGAGGTCATGGCGGAGCGCGTGTTCGAGCCCCTGGCGATGACCGACGCCACCTTCCGCGTCCCCGCGTCCGAGCGCCACCGCCTCACCGCCTACTACCGCTCGAGCGACGACGGCCTGGAGCTCGCCGACGGCCCCGACGGACAGTGGAGCTCGCCCCCGGCGTTTCAGCTCGGCAACGGCGGGTTGGCGATGACCGCCCCGGACTGGGCCGCGTTCGGGCGGATGCTGCTCGCCGGCGGCGTGGCGCCGGGCGGGCGGCGCATCCTGTCCGAGGCGGCGGTACGCGCGATGACCACGGACCAGACCACCCCGGCGCAGCGGGCGCCCGCCGGGCTGTTCCTGGAGCCCGGACAGGGCTGGGGCTACGGCGGCTCGGTCGACCTCTCCGCGTCCGCGCCCGGGCTCGTCCCGGGCCGGTACCGCTGGGTCGGCGGCACCGGGACATCCGCGTACGTGACGCCGTCGTCGGGCACCGTAGCCGTACTCTTCACCCAGGCCGGTGCCCCGGCCCCGATCACGCCCTCGTGGATCCGCGACTTCTGGCGATACACGGCGAGCTGACGTCCCCGAACATCCACCCGAGGACGGCCCCGGCGGGCAGGGAGTCCCGCACCGGGGCCGGCCGTCTCCGACGCGGCTCAGGAACGTCGGCTCGTGGTCGACGGCGTAGTCGTGGTGGTCCTGCGCCTCGTATCCGTGGAGACGCTCCTCGATGCGCTCGATCGCCTCGTGGATGTTTTTTCGTCCGACTCGAAACCCGCGTGCTCATGACCCGCCTCGTAGCCTTGGCCCGCGCGCGGGCGCGTGTGATCGCGCTCACGTCTTCGGGCCCCGGGACCCATGGATCGACGGGCCTACCATCGCCTGAAGAGGCCGACCGCCCGGCCCCGTCGCGTTTCCCCCAGTGCGAGGCGGGCAATGTCGCGTGCCCCGCAATCGACGCCAACCGAAGCCTGGAAGTCGAGGACGCCGATGACCCTCCCTCCTGACCGCCCGGTGGTGCTCATCGCCGAGGAGCTGGCCCCGTCCGCTCTCGAGGTGCTCGCCGACGACTACGAGGTCCGTCACATCGACGGCACGGACCGCTCCGCCCTGCTGGCCGCGCTCGCCGACGCCAGCGCCGTGATCGTGCGCAGCGCGACCCGCATCGACGCCGACGCGGTCGCCGCGGCGCCCCGGCTCAGGGTCGTCGCCCGCGCGGGCGTCGGCCTCGACAACGTCGACGTGCCGGCCGCGACCGCGCGCGGCGTCATGGTCGTCAACGCGCCGACGTCCAACATCGTCTCGGCGGCCGAGCAGGCCGTCGCGCTGCTGCTCGCCGTCGCCCGCAACACCGCCGCCGCGTCCGCCGCGCTCAAGGCGGGGGAGTGGAAGCGTTCGAAGTACACCGGCGTGGAGATCTCCGGCAAGACCGTCGGGGTCGTCGGCCTGGGCCGCATCGGCGTCCTGTTCGCCCAGCGGATGGCGGTCTTCGGCGTGCGCCTGGTCGCCTACGACCCCTACATCCAGCCCGCGCGGGCGGCCTCACTGGGAGTACGGCTGCTGGGTTTGGACGAACTGCTGCGGGAAAGCGACTTCATCTCGATCCACCTGCCCAAGACGCCCGAGACCGTCGGGCTGATCGGCGTTCGTGAGCTCGGCATCGTCAAGCCGGGCGTGCGGATCGTCAACGCGGCGCGGGGCGGGCTGATCGACGAGCAGGCCCTCGCCGACGCGATCGCCGACGGGCGGGTCGCCGGGGCGGGCATCGACGTGTTCGCGAAGGAGCCGTGCGTCGCCTCGCCGCTGTTCTCCTTCGACAGCGTCGTCGCCACGCCGCACCTGGGCGCCTCGACGGTCGAGGCGCAGGACAAGGCCGGGCTCGCGGTCGCCCGCAGCGTGAAGCTGGCCCTCGACGGCGAGTTCGTGCCGGACGCGGTCAACGTGCAGGCCGGTGGCGTGGTCGCCGAGGAAGTACGCCCGCTGCTGCCCCTCGCCGAGAAGCTCGGCGCCGTGTTCACCGCGGTCGCCGGCGGCGTGGCCTCGTCCGTGACGGTCGAGGTGCACGGCCAGGTGGCCAAGCACGATGTGTCGGTGCTGAAGCTGGCCGCCACGAAGGGCCTGTTCGGCAGCGTGGTCGCGGAGCAGGTCACCTATGTGAACGCGCCACATCTGGCGGCCGACCGCGGGGTCGAGGTGGCCCTCGCGGTCTTCACCGACTCATCCGAGCAGCCCAACCTGGTGACCGTGCGTGGAGCGCTGCCGGACGGGCGGGTAGCCTCGGTGTCCGGCACGTATGTCGCGGGCCCGCGCGAGGCGCTGAAGCTGACCGAGATCGACGGCTTCAGCCTCGAGCTGGCTGCGGAGGGCGTGCTGCTGTTCTTCCGCTACGCTGACCGCCCCGGCGTGGTGGGCACGGTGGGGTCGATACTGGGTTCCGCGGGGGTCAACATCGGCGCCATGCAGGTCGCCCGGCGCGAGGCCGGCGGGGAGGCGCTCATGACGCTGACCGTCGACCAGGCGGTGGCGGCGGACCTGCTCGGCGAGGCCCAGCAGGCCATCGGCGCGACCGCGGCGAGCACGGCGGACCTGTCCGCCGACTAGGGACTTTCCTCCGACGAGGGCGGGGAGCGTGGCGGCGCTCCCCGCCCTCATTCCTGCGTCCCGCGCCCCGCTCGCCGGGCCGGATTCGCCGGTGTGGTCCCATTGACCGGGACGCGCGTCCACGGAATAGGACGGCGGCGTACCGTTGACGGGTCTACGAAAGGGGCGTGTGGTGGCGAAGATCGCGGTTGTGGCCGGTGACGGCATCGGCACCGAGGTGGTGGCGCAGGCGCTGAAGGTGCTGCGTGTGGTCCTGCCCGGCGTCGAGACGACCGACTACGACCTGGGCGCCGCCCGGTACAACCGCACCGGCGAAGTCCTGCCCGACAGTGTTCTGGAGGAACTGCGCGGCCAGGACGCGATCCTGCTCGGCGCCGTCGGCGACCCGAGCGTCCCGCCGGGCGTGCTCGAGCGCGGCCTGCTGCTGAAGCTGCGGTTCGACTTCGACCAATACGTCAACCTTCGCCCCTCCCGCCTCTGGCCGGGCACCACCAGCCCGCTGGCCGGGGTGAAGCCGGGCGAGATCGACCTCGTCGTCGTCCGCGAGGGCACCGAGGGCCTCTACGTCGGCGCCGGCGGCAACCTGCATCCGGGCACCGCCGCCGAGGTCGCCACCGAGGAGAGCCTCAACACGCGCCACGGCGTCGAGCGGGTCATCCGCGACGCGTTCGCCCGGGCCGCGAAGCGCCCCCGCCGCAAGGTCACCCTGGTCCACAAGACCAACGTGCTCACCCACGCCGGCGGCCTGTGGGCACGGACCTTCAACGCGGTCAAGGCCGAGTTCCCGGACATCGAGACCGAATACCAGCACGTCGACGCCGCGGCCATGTTCCTGGTGACCAACCCGCAGCGCTACGACGTCGTCGTCACCGACAACCTCTTCGGTGACATCCTCACCGACATCGCCGCCGCGGTCACCGGCGGCATCGGCCTCGCCGCCAGCGGTTCGATCAACCCCGAGCGCGCGTTCCCGTCCATGTTCGAGCCCGTGCACGGCTCGGCCCCGGACATCGCGGGCAAGGGCGTCGCCGACCCGTCGGCCGCCGTGCTCTCCACCGCGCTGCTGCTGGACCACCTCGGCCACCCGGAGGCGGCGGCGCGCGTCACCGAGGCGGTCGGCAACGAGGTGTCCGCGCGCACGCCGGGCTCCGCGCTGTCCACCGACGCGATCGGTGACCGCCTCGCCGCGGCCGTCGCGTAACGATCTGTTCGGGCGTCGCCGGCGGTGTCGGCGACGCCACGGAATCGAAGCTCCGCGCGCTAGCTGCGATTGAACGTCCGTTCGGGTAAGTTTGCGGCACGGCACGCGGCGTGAGTGTGCCGCCGCAACCATTTGTGGAGGCATGCATGAACGGCGGTGAAACGCTCGATTTCGAGATTCGTCCGAACCTGCAGCCCGTAGCCGCCGCGGAGCGGTCCGCGCTGATGGCCAACCCGGGGTTCGGGCGGATCTTCACCGACCACATGGTCACGGTGCGCTATGCCGAGGGCAAGGGCTGGTATGACGCCCGCGTCGAGGCGCGCGCCCCGATCCCCATGGACCCGGCGACCGCGGTGCTGCACTATGCGCAGGAGATCTTCGAGGGCCTCAAGGCGTACCGGGCGGCCGACGGCGGCGTGACCATGTTCCGCCCCGACGCCAACGCGGCCCGGTTCCGCGCCTCGGCGGACCGGCTGGCGATGGCCCCGGTGCCGGAGCGGCTCTTCCTGGACTGCCTGGAGGCGCTCATCCGGGCCGACCGGGACTGGGTGCCCGACGACGCGGAGGGCAGCCTCTACCTGCGGCCCTTCCAATACGCCAGCGAGGTCTTCCTGGGCGTCAAGCCGTCCTCGGAGTACCTCTTCGTCGTCATCGCCTCGCCGGTCGGCAGCTACTTCAAGGGCGGCGTCCAGCCGGTCAGCGTCTGGGTGTCCCGGGACTACACCCGCGCGGCCCGCGGCGGCACCGGCGCGGCCAAGTGCGGCGGCAACTACGCCGCGAGCCTCGTCGCCCAGGCCGAGGCCATGCAGCACGGCTGCGACCAGGTCGTGTTCCTCGACGCGACCGAGTTCAAATACGTCGAGGAGCTCGGCGGCATGAACGTCTTCTTCGTCTTCGACGACGACTCGATCGCGACCCCGCCGCTGTCCGGCTCGATCCTGCCGGGCATCACCCGCGAGTCCGTCCTGCGGCTGGCGGCCGAACGGGGGCACGCGGTGCGCGAGGAGCCGTACCCGTTCGACCAGTGGCGCGACGACGCGCGCAGCGGCCGGCTGCGGGAGGCGTTCGCCTGCGGGACGGCGGCCGTGATCACCCCGATCGGGACCGTGCGCGACGCCGAGGCGGAGTTCACCATCGGCGACGGGGCGGCCGGGGCCGTGACGATGGGGCTGCGGGAGCAGCTCGTCTCGATCCAGCGCGGGACGGCACCGGACCCGTATGGCTGGGTGCATCGCGTTTTGTAACGATTCGTTTACGGGCGGCGTCCGGTCTCGTGCCGGGCGCCGCTTTTCGTTTTCCGGGCATTTCGGTTGGCGGGGTGGTTGCCGCTTATGTCGGGTGCGCTCTGCGCCGAGACATAAGTGGATCGACCGGCCATGGGCGCCCTGCACGTCGTGGCCTATTGGCGACCGTTCCGCATTGCCTGACTTGCCGGTTTCGCGAGGGAAAGATTTGTCGCCCGCCAGGCGAGGAATCGGACAGGAGCGGGCCGGCAGGTGCCGCGGCGCCCGGGCGTTTCCTGGGCCGGGACGCGAGGAGCCCGGGGTTCAGGCCGACCAGCGGCCGAGGTTCGAGTTGCGCCCCGCGCCCGGGCGCAGGACACGCGGCGACGGCCGGTCGTACGCCAGCTGCAGCGCCTCCTCGGCCAGCTGCGCGTCCGCGCAGGGCCAGAACGCCTTGCACTCGCAGAAGTTGTCGGTCCGTGGCCGGTGCGCGTCGTGCAGGGCCCGCGCCACGCGCCACAGCATCGGGTCGGCGCAGCCGAGCGGGGGATCGACCGGGGGCTCCTCCGGCTCGCGCGGAACTCCGTCGATCATGCTGTACTCCCAATCCGGCCCGTCGATGTTGATCGCAACGGTAGCCGTCGGGGATACGGGTACGCAGACACCCTGTGCGCAACTTGCACGGGGGGAGTACGGGCGGAAAAGCCCGAAAAATGCGTACGGGTGCCGGAGCCGCCACTCCGACACCCGTACAAGAGGAAAGCTCCTAGTCGAGAGCCGCCTCTGCATCGAGGGTTACCGCCAACGCGTGAACTACCGCGGCGACGCGCAACACCTCGTCGACCACTTCGCGGGACACCCCTGCACCGCGAAGTGATCTTTCGTGCGATTCCAGGCACACCCCGCACCCGGTGATCGCGGATACTGCCACTGACCACGCCTCGACGTCGGCGGCGCCGACCCCGGGCGTGGAGGAGACCTGGCGGCGCAGGCGCGCGGGCAGGTCCTGATACGCCTCATCACCGATCAGGTGCTTGGCGCGGAAGTAGACGTTGTGGATCGCCATCCGCGACGCGACCGCCTTCGCGGCCTCGGCCGCCTCCGGCTTGAGGTGCTCGCCCGCCTCGGCGGCGATGGCGCGGATCACCAGCGGGCTGCGGGTCGTCATCGCGCACGCCAGCGCGGCGCCCCACAGCTGCTGCTCGTCCAGCAGGTCCGTGGCGAACACGGAGTCGAGGTTCAGCCGCAGATCCCGCGCATACGGCGGGAGCGCCGCCTGCAACGTCTCGATGGACACGAACCTCACCCCCCTACCAACGGTGATCGACACCCCGCCCGGGGCGTCGCTCCTGGACTGGCTCCAACCTTGACCGACGCTCGTTACAAGGACGTGACGAACAGGGTGAATCGTGAAGCAGATCACCCTGTTTCTCAAAATCCGGAATCACGTGCCACGGCGGGCCCGAGCGTGGCAAGCTACCGAACGTGACTCGGCTCATTATTGGCCCCTAGCGTGCCCGGCACTCCTCCGCCGGACGCGCAGACCTCTCGCATTTCGCGAGGGGTCTTTTTGTTGGGCCAGGAGCCTGAGCAAGCCGAAGGCCCCTGATCCGCCGAGCCTGAAGGCCCCCCATTCCCGCCAAAGGAGCACAACCATGCAGGTGTACGACACGACGCTGCGCGATGGGGCCCAGCGTGAGGCGATCAGCTACTCGGTGGTCGACAAGCTCGCCGTCGCGCGGCTGCTCGACGAGTTCGGCGTCGGCTTCATCGAGGGCGGCTGGCCGGGGGCGATGCCGAAGGACACCGAGTTCTTCCGCAGAGCGCGCACCGAACTCGACCTCAAGCACGCGGTGTTCGTCGCGTTCGGGGCGACCCGCAAGGCCGGCGTACGCGTCCAGGACGACCCGCAGGTCCGCGCCCTGCTCGACGCCGAGACCCCCGCCGTCACGCTGGTCGCCAAGTCCGACCTGCGCCACGTCGAGCGGGCATTGCGCACCACGGCCGAGGAGAACCTGGCCATGGTGCGCGAGACGGTGGAGTACTTCGTCGCCGAGGGCCGCCGCGTCTTCCTCGACTGCGAGCACTTCTTCGACGGGTACCGCTTCGACCCCGGCTACACCGCCAGCGTCGCCGCCGCCGCCCTTGCCGCCGGCGCCGAGGCCGCCGTCATGTGCGACACCAACGGCGGCATGCTGCCGTCGCTGATCAGCCGCACGATCGCCGAGGTCAAGGACCGCCTGGCCGTCGCGCTCGGGATCAGCGCCGAGGAAGCGGTGGCCCGGCTGGGCATCCACTGCCAGAACGACACATCCTGCGCCGTGGCCAACACCGTGGCCGCGGTCGAGGCCGGCGTGCCGCACTTCCAGTGCACCGCCAACGGCTACGGCGAGCGCCCCGGCAACGCCGACCTGTTCGCCGTCGTCGGCAACCTCCAGCTCAAGCTCGGCATACCCGTCCTACCGGAGGGGTGCATCGAGCAGATGGTGCGCGTCGCACACTCCATCGCCGAGATCGCCAACATCGCACCCGACACCCACCAGGCTTACGTCGGGTCGTCAGCGTTCGCTCACAAGGCGGGCCTGCACGCGAGCGCGATCAAAGTGGATCCCGTGCTGTACAACCACATCGACCCGGTCGTCGTGGGCAACGACATGCGGATCCTAGTCACCGAGATGGCCGGCCGGGCCAGCATCGAGCTCAAGGCGCGCGAGCTCGGCGTCGACCTGGCCGGCAACCCCGAGGCCCTGTCCCGGGTCACCAACCGGGTCAAGGACCTGGAGGCCCGCGGCTGGTCGTTCGAGGCCGCCGACGCGTCCTTCGAGCTGCTCGCCCGAGCGGAACTGGCCGAGGGGGCGCTGCCGAAGCCGTTCGCGCTCGAGTCGTACCGCGTGCTGGTCGAGCACCGCGAGGACGGCGCCGTCGTCTCCGAGGCGACCGTGAAGGTCCGCGTCCGCGGCGAGCGCGTCATCGCCACCGCCGAGGGCAACGGGCCCGTCAACGCCCTCGACGAGGCGCTGCGGGTGGCGCTGACGCGGCACTATCCGCAGTTGGGGCGGTTCCAGCTCGCCGACTACAAGGTGCGCATCCTGGAGGGCAGCCACGGCACCGGCGCGGTCACCCGGGTCCTCGTCGAGACGCACGCGACCGGGGACGACTGGACGACCGTCGGGGTCCACGAGAATGTGGTCGAGGCCAGCTGGCAGGCGCTCGTCGACGCGCTCAGCTACGGACTGTCGAGCTCCGTGCGCGTCTGATCCTGGCTCTTGGCCCCGCGGACCTGGCAGAGAGGCCGGCCACGGCCGAACGGTGTCTGGCGGGAGCAGCGGCCCGCAGGTGACGCGGACCCGAGCCGTAAAAAGCGGAAGGGCCGGGGAAAACCCCGGCCCTTCCCTTCTATGGGCATTTGTTCTGTCTGTACGCGTTCAGCGCCGCCGGGTCCGGCTCGAAGTGCCAGGCCCCGTTCTGGTACTTCGCCGTGCTCGCCCCGGCCCGGCTGGCGCCGCCACCGGCCGGCATGTGCGTCCACTTGACCGTCGCCGTCGAGGCGTCGACCGACGTCACGCCCGTCACCTGGTACTCGCCCTGCTGCGCCGTGCACGTCGACACCAGGTCGATGTAGGCGTCCTTGCCGATCGCCGCCTTCGCGTTGTCCGTCCACAGGTCGTAGGCTCCGGCCCAGTCGCCCTCCGACAGGTTGTCGAACACCTGCTCGGCCATCACCTGCGCCGACTGCGCGTCCGTCGGCTGCGCGGTCACCACCGCCGTCGGCCGGTCGGACGAGGTATGCGAGCCGTCACCCTGCTTGTCCGAACAGGCGGCCGCCGTGCCCAGGACCAGCGGCACGGCGAAGGCGACCGCGAGGCCGCGAAACGTTCGTGTCACCCATCTGCTCCAACGTGTTCCCGTTCGGGCGGGGGCCCGATCCGTACGTGAAGGTACTCCCGGCCAACGAACCGCGTGTAGGCGGAGGTACGCCCTCGGTACCTTCGGCCGTCCGAGTCCGCCCCTTACGCCGGGTTCCCCTTACGCCGCCCCCCTGGGCAGGACCAGTTCCGCGTACACCGCCTTGTGGTCGCTGTCCGGAACACGATGCACCGACACCTTCCGCACCCCCACCCGCCGATCCGCCACCACGTGGTCCAGGACGACGCCCGGAATGAACCAGCGTTCGTCGTACGGCCACGACGCCTGCAACCCCGCCCCCGCGACGTCCGCCGCGTCCCGGTACCCCGTATTCAGCAGCGCCCGGAACTTCTCGTGGTCCAGCGTCGCGTTGAAGTCCCCGATCAGCAGGTTCACCGCCCCGTCCGGCGTCGCGGCCGGCTCCTGCACGATGTCGTGCTCCCAGCACCCGCTGCCGTGCGCGGTCGCCGGCGCGCACGGATGCACCGACTCCACCCGCACGTCGCCCGCCCCCGGCACCCGCACCCCCGCCTGCGCCTGGCCGAAGTCCGACGGGAACTGGCGATACCCGAGGTCCGTCACCGGGAACCGGCTGTACACCGCCGACCCCGTCACGCCCGGGCGCGGGTACGACACCGAGTTCGGCAGCAACTCGTCCAGCCCCGCCGTGCGCAGCGCCGCCTTCGCCTCCGGCGTGTACTCCTGCAGCGTCACCAGATCCACACCCAGCGACCGCACCAGCCCGACGATCGTAGCCGTGTCCGCGCCCCCCATCAGCATGTTCACGCTGAGCACCCGCAACCCGGGCCCATTGGCCGGCTCCGGATCGCTGTCGGCGATCCACCGCGGCAGCACACACGCCGCCAGCGCCACGGTCGCCACCGCCGTGACCACCGCAGGCCACAGCCGCTTGGTGAGCAACGCCACGCCGAGCGGCACGAACGAGGCCATCGCGACGTACGGCGTGAACGCGATCAACTGCACCGCCGGAAACCCGGTGTCGAGCCCGAACACGCGCAACGCCGCCCACAGCACGAACGGAACCGCCATCAGCCAGACCACGACACTCCACCACCGCCGGCGCCGGGGCTTGACCGGCTGGTCCGGCAACAACGGCAGAGGGTCCTCCGTGGTGACCATCCCGCTAGGGTAGGACAGCCCCGCAACCCGCCGCCGGACCCGCACAGTCTCTTCGCCGCGCGGCCACATTCCCTTCGTCTTCCTCACACTCCGCCACCAACCTGGTGCCTCGCGTCCTCGCGTCCTTGCGCGTTCTCGCGTTCTCGCGTCCTTGCGCGTTCTCGCGTTCTCGCGTCCTTGCGCGTTCTCGCGTCCTCGCGCGTCCTCGCGTCCTTGCGCGTCCTCGCATCCTTGCGCGCCCTGACGCGCCCTCACGCCCGCGCGCGTTCACGCCTCCTGGCGCGTTCCCCGCGCGCCTGCGCGTCCTCGCACCTGCGCCGTGCGTCTTCACTTGCCTTCGCGCCTGTGTCTTCTTTCTCCCCCGCCCCTACCTTGCCCTCCCTACCCTCGCCCGCGCGTCCGCGCCTGCGCCGCGTTTGTGTCCTCGCACCCGCACCCGCATCCGCGCCCTCGCTCGCGCCCGCGCGTCCGCGGCGCGGTTGTGTCCGCACCTTGTCCCGCACCGCGCCCGCGCGTCTGCGGCGATCTTGTTCCTGCACCCTGTCCCGCACCGTGCCCGCGCGTCCGCGTCGCGCTTGCGTCCGCACCTCGTCCCGCACCGCGCATGTGCCCCGCGCCAGCGCACCCGCGCACTCTCCCTCGCTTCCGCGCCCGCGTGTCCACACCGTGCTTGCGCCCTTGCTTCCGCGCCCGCACGTCGAGTTTTGCGTGCGTCTGCCGCGTCCGCGCGCTGGCGTGTCGCGGGCCGTGCGCTCGTCGTGTCCGCGCCCGCGCGGAAGACCCGCACGGCGCGGCGATGTGCCAGTAGGCTCGGCAGCCATGCACCCGGTGATCACGCGGATCGGGCCGGTGGCGATCTTGTCCCACGACGTGTTCGTGGCGCTCGGTGTCGGGGTCGCCACCCTGGTGCTGCTGTGGGAGATCCGCCGGCGCCGCGCCCAAGACGAGCGCCTCTGGTACGTCCTGGCCGGCGCCCTCGTCGGCGGCGCGATCATGGCGCGGCTGGGCACCTGGGCGCAGCACCTCGACCCGCGGGACAACGCCACGCTGCTGGAGCAGTGGGCGTACGGCAACCGCAGCATCCTCTCCGGGCTCCTCGGCGCCTACCTGGGCGCCCTGATCGGCAAGCGGATCGGCGGGTATCCGCACAAGACCGGCAACCTGTTCGCCCCGGCTGTGGCCGCGGGCATGGTCGTCGGCCGGGTCGGCTGCCTGCTGGCGGAGCCCCCGGGCACTCCCACGAGCCTGCCGTGGGGCATCCGGCTCGACGAGGCGCACGCCGCGGCCATGCACGTCCCGGCAGACGTGCCGCTGCACCCGTCGTTCGCGTACGAGATCCTGTTCCACCTCGCCGCGTTCGCCGCCCTGCTCGCGCTGCGCGGGCGCGTCACCGCGCCCGGGCGCCTCTTCACGTACTACCTCGCCGCCTATGCCGCATTTCGGTTCGGCGTCGAGTTCGTGCGCGGCAACGAGGTCGTATGGGCCGGCCTGACCCGTTCCCAGCTGTTCCTGCTGGCGCTGCTGCCCCTCACCGTGACCCGCCTGGCGTGGCGTCGCACGCGCGGAGGCGCCCGCGACCGTACGGTACCGAATGAAATGGAGGTGCCGACGTGAGCTTTCCCCCGCAGCACGACTGGACCGTGCCCCCGCCCCCACCCGGTCCGGAGCGGCCGATCCGCACGAAGCGCGTCTTCGCCGGCATCGGCATTGTCTTCGCCGCCCAGGTCGTGTCTGTCCTGATCGGCGTCGCCGCGGTCGCCGTCGGCAGCTCCAGCGCCAACTCCGACAACGCCCTGCTCGGCCTCTACCTCGAGATCCTGCTCCAGGCGGCGCTGTTCGCCGCGTGCCTCACCCTCGGCATCGTGTGGATCGTGCGCAAGGACCGCGGTCTCGGTCTCGGCCTGCTCATCGGCTGGGGCGCCAGCGTTCTCGTCTGCCCCGTCGTCGGCATCGGGGTGTGCCTCGCTCTCGTCAACCAGGGGGGATCGTCATGACCACCGGAATGCCGCTACGGGGCGACCGCATCCATCGCTACGTCAACGCGTTCTGCCCGTCCTGCGCCGTCGATGACCCCGACCGTCCACTGGAGACGGTCCAGCGCCTGTCGGGCTGGCTCGCCGAGCGTGACGGGCGGATCTGGCTCGAGCGGGGCTGCCCGGCCCACGGGCTGGTGCGCACGCTCTACGACGAGGAGCCGGAGATCCTGCGGTACCTGGAGCAGTGGACCGCCCCCACGAAGACCCACGTCCCCGATCTGGCCGGCAACTTCGCCCCGGTCCCGTCGGCGTACCTGGCCGGCCTGCCGGAGATGCAGACCCAGCACACCTGCATCCTGCTGGCCGACCTCACCGACAGCTGCAACCTGCGCTGCCCGACGTGCTTCACCGACTCCTCGCCGGCGATCGAGGGCGCTGTGCCCCTGGCCGACGTCCTCGCCGGAGTCGACACCAAGCTCGCCCGCGAGAACGGCCGTATCGACGTGCTGATGCTCTCCGGAGGCGAGCCCACCCTGTACCCGTGGCTGGAGCAACTCCTCGACGAGGTCTCCGCGCGCAACGTCGTGCGGGTCCTCGTCAACTCCAACGGCGTGCGCATCGCGCGCGACGACGCGCTGCTGGACCTCCTCACGCGGCACCGGGAGCGGGTCGAGGTCTACCTGCAGTACGACGGCGTGTCCGAGCGCGCCGCCCGCCACCACCGCGGCGCCGACCTACGCCGCCTCAAGGACCAGGCCGTCGACCGTCTCTCCGCGCGCGGCATCTTCACCACGCTCACCATGACCTGCGCCCTGGGCGTCAACGACGACGAGATCGGCGCGGTGGTCAAGCGCGCCCTGGACACCCCGTACGTCGGGGGCGTCTCCCTGCAGCCCCAGTTCGGCTCCGGCCGTTCGGGCCCGATCGACCCGATGAACCGCCTCACCCACACCGGCGTCCTCGCGCGCCTGGGCCCGCAGACCGGCGACCTGGTCACGTGGCGCGACCTCACCGCCCTGCCCTGCTCCCACCCGCACTGCTGCTCGGTCGGCTACATGCTGCGCGACGACGCGGGCCGCTGGCAGTCGATGACCGCCCTCATCGGCCACGACCGCCTCCTGTCCTTCCTGGACTTGGCGCCCGACCTGGTCGCCAACCGCATCGCCGACGTCCAGCTGCCCGCCGCCCTGCGCACCGCCGTCAAGGACTCCCTGCTGGGCCTGCTGTCCGAGCAGTCGTCGCTGTCCCACCCGGACGTGGGCTCCCTGTGGCGCGACATCTGCGAAAACTGCGACCTGGGCATCTCGACCCTCACGACCCTGGTGTCGTCCTCGCTCCCGGGCGGCCGGAACCGGCTGCGCAAGATGCTGGGCGAGCGCGTCAAGCGCATCACCGTCAAGCCCTTCATGGACCTGCACACGATGATCGAGGAGCGCCTGCTGCAGTGCTGTGTCCACGTGGCCACCCGCCGCGAGGACGATCATCAATGCGCGCCGTTCTGCGCGGTCCAGGCCTGGCCGGCGCTCTCGGCCCAGCGCCTGCCGCGCGCGACCCGAACGCTGCTGCCCCTTTCCCCACGTGCCGCGACATCGGAGGCGACCCGATGACCGCGCCCCAGCCCTCCGCGTCCGCGCCGCACACGTCCCCCACGTCCGTGCCGCATCCGCCGGCCACGTCCCCCACGTCCGCGCCGCATCCGCCGGCCACAGCGGCCGTGTCCGTGCCGCATCCGACCGCCGCGTCCGCGCGGCTCACGTCCCCCACGTCCGCCGCGTCCGTGCCTTCCGCACCCCCGTACGACCCGCTCCGTCTCTGTGTCTACGCCACGATCGCGGCCCTGGCCTGGCTCCTGGGCCCGGTCGCGGTGCTCGGCTTCGCACTGCTGGGCTTCGCCGGCTACGTCCGCGCCCGCCGCCGTGGCCTGACCCGTTCCAAGTGCATCCTGCGCGACACCCGCCTCGTCCTGGCCTACCTGGGCGCCTTGGCACTGGCGGGAATCGCAGCGATCACCTGGCAGCTCTACCACCTCTTCACCTGACCACGCTTCCACGAGGTTCCCCCACCGCGCATGCGCGTCCGCGCGTCACGAAACACGGGCCGTCTTGTCGGCTTACCTCGTGTCCCCACGTTCTCGTGTCCCCACGTCCTCGTGTCCGCGCGTCGTCGCGCCCGCGTCCGTGCGCCGGCCCCGGCCAGGCGCATCGCGAAACGCGGGCCGTCCCGCTGGCCACCGCGCGACGGCAGGTCTACGGTTGGCTGCCGTGAGTGACCTGCCGCCCGCGTTGGACCTCGGCTCCAACGGAACGCCCAAGCCGGGCAAGCCCGCCCAGGCGCCCGGCTGGCTGCGCCGCACGGAGGCGGAACAGCGCTGGCCCGCCGCGCTCGTCATCGCGATCGCCATCGTCATCCACCTGGTACTGCCCGCCGACCTGGCCCCGCGCCCGCGCTGGCTGCTTCCGGGTCTGGAGGGCGCGCTGCTGCTGAGCATCGTCGTGGTCAACCCGACGCGGATCAACCGCGAGACCCGCATCCTGCGCCCGCTCAGCATCGGCCTCGCCGTTCTGCTGACGCTCGTCACCGCCTGGTCGGTCGGGCTACTCGTACGCGCCCTCTTCACCCAGACCCACGGCGAGGTCCCGTCCGAGCACCTGCTGTTGTGGGGCGCCGCGATCTGGCTCACCAACGTCATCGTCTTCGCCCTGTGGTTCTGGGAGGGCGACCGCGGCGGCCCCGCCGCCCGCGCGGACGCGGACACCCCGCACCCCGACTTCCTCTTCACCCAGATGCAGGTCCCCCAACTGGCCCACCACGACTGGGAACCGGGCTTCTTCGACTACTTCTACCTGGCTTTCACCAACGCCACCGCGTTCAGCCCCACCGACACCCTGCCGATGTCGGCGTGGGCCAAGATGCTGATGGTCGGGGAGTCGGTCATCTCCCTGGTCACGGTCCTGCTCGTGGTCGCCCGCGCCGTCAACGTCATCGGCGGCTGAGCGCCCCATGCCCGAGCCGTACACCCACGACCGCATCACCTGCGTGGCCGCCCCCGCGACGTGGCTGTCGGCCCCGTCGGGCCGCCTGGAACAAGATCCCGACGGTCTCTACGTCGAGGACCGCCGCGTCCTGTCCCGCCTGGCCGTCACGCTGGACGGCTCCGAGCCCGTCACGCTGACGGTCCGCCGCACGGGCGCCGCGTCCGCGCATTTTTCAGCAGTACCGCAAGTGCCCGCCCTGACCGCGGCCCTCCGCCGCCTGGCCGAGCCGTCCGGCGGCACCGAGACGATCACCCTGGCCAACGCGTCGCAGTCCGCGATCGAGGTGGACGTGGCGGTCCGCGCCGCCACCGACTTCGCCGCGCTGGGCACCGTCCGCGCGGGCCGCGCCGCTGAACCGCCCACCTGCCCCGCTCCGTCTTCGCCCGCCGACCCCATGCCCCACCTGGACTGGCAGGCCCCCGACGGCATGTCGGTTCGCATCCAAACGGCCCCGCCCGCCCGAATCACCACCCGCGCGGACGCGCACGGCGCGGCCGCGACCCTGCTCTGGCGAGCCATCGTCCCCGCGCGCGGAACCTGGTCCGCCGAGCTGCGCATCACCCGTACCGACCGGCCCCCGGTCGCCCGCCCCAGGCGCTTCAGCACCCTGCGGGTCGCCTCGTCCGACCGCCGGCTGGACGCGCTGGTCCGCGCAAGCGTCCAGGACCTGGATGCCCTCCGCCGCACCGACGGCGCGGACGCGTACTACGCCGCCGGCAGCCCGTGGTACCTGACCCTGTTCGGCCGCGACGCCCTCTGGGCCGCGAGGCTGGCGCTGCCGCTCGGCCACGATGTCGCCGCGGGCACCCTGCGCGCCCTCGCGGCCCGTCAGGGCGAGCGGCACGACCCGGCGACGGAGGAGGAGCCGGGCCGGATCCTGCACGAGCTACGCCGCGAGTCCACCGGCCACAGCCTGCCCCCGCTCTACTACGGCACCGTCGACGCGACGCTGCTGTTCGTGAGCACGCTCGCGGACGCGTACCGCTGGGGTATGCCCGTCGAGACTGTCCGATCCCTGCTGCCCAACGTCCGCCGCGCCCTGGCCTGGCTCGCGCGCCACGACGCCTTCGTCACCCACGACACCGGCGGCGAGGGCCTGACGAACCAGGGCTGGAAGGACTCCGCCGACGCCGTCCAGTTCGCCGACGGCCGGCGCGCGCGGGGCCCGATCGCCCTGAGCGAGGTCCAGGCGTACGCCTACCGGGCCGCCCTCGACGCGGCCTATCTGTTCGAACAGTTCCCGGACGAGGCCGAGCCCGGCGCGGGCGCGGAGTCGAAGACCTGGCGCGACTGGGCGCACGACCTCGCCGAGCGCTTCCGCGCGCGGTTCTGGTGCCCCGGCGGCTACCCGGCGATCGCGCTGGACGGCGACGGTGCACGTGTCGACCTCGTCGCCTCCAACATGGGGCACCTGCTCGGCACCGGGCTGCTGACACCGGGGGAGAGCGAGGCCGTGGCCGACCGCCTGGCCGAGCTCCGGTCGCCGTTCGGCCTCCGCACGGCCGCGCCCGCATCGGCCGGGTACGACTTCCTCTCCTACCACTTGGGCTCCGTCTGGCCGCACGACAACGCCATCGCCCTGCTGGGCCTGGCCCGCGCCGGCCACCACGCGGAGGCGTCGGCGATCATCGGCGCGCTGCTGGATGCGGCCGAGCGTTTCGAGTACCGCCTGCCGGAGCTCTATGGCGGCGACGACCTGCCGACCCCGTACCCGATCGCCTGCCGCCCCCAGGCCTGGTCCGCGGCGGCCGCACCGGCGATCCTGGTCGCGTTGCTGGGCCTCGACGTCGACGTCCCGGCCGGCCGCATCATGTTCGCCCCGCTGGCCCCGTCCCCGGTCGGCGCCTTCCGGATCCGCGGCCTGAAGATCGCCGACGGCGAGCTCGACGTGAGCGTCACCGCCCCGGGCGAACTCACAGTCCACAATGGACCACTCGGCGTGACGTTCCACAACGCCGACGGCAGCCCGGCCCGGATCGCCCGCCCCGGCTGATCCGCCAAGCCCCTCCACCCACGCGCCTGCGCGTCCTAGCGCTCCGTGCTCGCGACTGCCACGCTTGCACGCGGCCGTCCCCGCACCACTCCGCCGCCGCAGCCACGGCGCCGCCGGTCCGGTGCCCGCGCGCCCGCGCCCTCACATCCGCGCGTTGGCGTGTCGCGGCCGGGCCGCACGGGCGACCCGACCGCGTGGTGGCGAAAGAAGGCGTCAGCCCGCGCGCGGAGGCGTCAGGCGCAGGATGGTACCGCTGCCGTCGTCGCTGATCAGCAGCGTTCCGTCCGTGTCGACCGCGGCGTCCACCGGCCGTCCCCACCACTTGCCGTCCGCGGCCACGAAGCCGGTTGCCAGATCGACCGGATCGCCGGGCCCGGACGCGGTCCACGGAATGTAGAGGACCTTGTACCCGGCCGGCTTCGTGCGGTTCCACGAGCCGTGCAGGGGCACGATCGCCGCGCCGTTGAAGAACGTCAGGCCAAGCGGCGCGCTGTGCGGGGGCAAGCCCAGGTCGATCGGGTCGGCCTTGGCACAGTCGGCCTTCGAGCCGTCGCGGTTGAGCTCGTAGTCGCGCAGGAAACCCATGTTGCGCAGGCCGTTGTCGCTGTTGGGGTTGCAGAACGGCCAGCCGTAGAAGCCGCCGTCGCGGACCTTGATGAACTCCTCCGGCGGGTAGTCGTCGACGAACTCGGACATCCGCTTGCCCTTGTCGGACTTGCCGTCGCCGTCGACGTCGCGGTCGTCCGGCACCAGGGTGTTGTCGCGGTTGTTGACGACGATCCACAGCTCGTCGGTGCCCGGGCGGAACGCGAGGCCCTCGGCGTTGCGGATGCCGCGCGCGAGGAGGCGCCGCGAGGCGTTGGTGCCGCCCGCGGCGTAGGTGTAGATCGCGGCCCGCTGCGGGTCGCTGACGGTGTCGGAGACGCACGCGTTGCAGGTGGAGGCGATCGAGACGTACAGCGTGTCACCGTGCACGGCGATGTTCTTGAGCACGTGTGCGTACTGGCCGCGCAGCTCAGGTGTGCTGGTGTCGGGCAGGCCGTCGACGACGACCTCGCCGTCGTGGGCCTTGAGGTCGCCGTTGCTGTACGGATACCGCACGACGCGGTTCGACTCGGCGATGAAGAGGTACGTCCTGCCGTTGACCGGCGCGAAGACCATGTCGTGGGGCTGGCGCAGCCCGGTCGCGAACTGCGACACCGCACCCGCGCGCACGATCTGGACCTTTCCGGCGCCCGGCTGTGACACGAGCAGGTCGCCGCTGGGCGTCAGGGCCATGAAGCGCGCCTTGTCGATCCGGGCGTAGACCGTGGCGGTCCAGCCGGCGGGCAGCTGGAGGTGCCGATCCTGGTTGAACGGCGCGGACGCGAGCCCGGCCGGCACGGTCACCTTGACCTGGGTCGGCTGGCCGAGCCCCGAGGGGCTCGGGGAACCGTTCGGGCTCGAAGGACCCGGCCGCGCGGGGGCGGGCTCGGAGGGGTCCTTGGACACGTCCGAGCAGGCGGCGAGGGGGAGCAAGCAGGCGAGCAGCAGAGCACAGAGCTTGCGCATGGCTTCGACGCTACCTCTCCGTAAACTTGATCGGTGCAGCTCACCGTTCTGGACCAGCCGACCTGGGAGGCGCGCCGCGCCGCCCACGAGGCGCGCGTGGACGCGTGGATCGAGCCGCACCTGGCCCGCCGCCGGACCGGGCGTAAGCACCCCGTCGAGGACTTCCTGTTCACCTACTACTCGTATCGCCCCGCCCAGCTGCGCCGCTGGCATCCGGGCGCGGGCGTCGTGCTCTCCGGCTCGGGCGCGGAGGCGGTCACCGTCCCCGCCCGCCGCGCGGACGCGATCGCGTGGGTGCGGGAGTTGCTCGTCGCGACGGCCGGGCGGACGCCGCACCTGGGCTGCTTCGGGTTGCACGAGTGGGCGATGGTGTACCGCCAGACCCAGGACGAGCTGCGGCACAACGCGTGGCCGCTGCGCCTGGGCGCCGCCGGCACCGACGCCGTCGTCGAGGCGAGCCGGATCCGGTGCAGCCACTTCGACGCGTTCCGCTTCTACACCGCGCCCGCGCGACCACTGAACCTGCTGCAGCCGACCCGGGAGGCCCAGGCCGCCAACGAGCAGCCGGGCTGCCTACACGCGAACATGGACCTCTACAAGCACGCGTACAAGCTCGCCCCGCTCGTGTCCGCCGAGCTCATCGGCGACGGCTTCGAGCTGGCCCGCGACATCCGCACGCTCGACATGCGCGCCTCTCCCTACGATTTGGCCGACCTCGGCTACGACCCGGTGCGGATCGAGACCCCGGAGGGCCGCGCGCGCTACGTGGAGGCGCAGCGGGGCTTCGCCGAGCGCGCCGCACCGCTGCGCGGGCGCCTCATCGCCGAGTGCGACAGGCTCCTCGCGGCCGTCCGCAACTGACCGCTGGGTGGAGCCCGCGCGCGGGCGCCTAGTGTATAAGTCGGGTTCATGTTCTGGCGGGAACGAGAATCCGGGGAGCGGCGATGAGCGAGGTACGGCGGCGTTTAGGGTCCCTGCTGGGCATGTGGGACACCGTCGCCTCCGTCAACGGCAAGATCACCATGCGTGGCTGGGCGAGCTTCGCATGGGCAGACGACGGCGAGTTCCTGGTCCAGCGCGCGGACGCGGACCCACCGGGCGACGACGTGCCGCGCGAATGGCTCGAGAACTCGCCGTTCCCGACGACGTCGATCATCGGCTACGACGACGGGAGCAAGACCTTCACGATGCTGTACTCCGACTCCCGCGGCGTCCTGCGGTCGTACGGCATGGACGTCGACGGCGCCATATGGCGCATCTGGCGCGCGGCCGAGGGCTTCAATCAGCGCTTCACCGGCACCATCGCCGCCGACGGCAATCGCATCACGGCCTACTGGGAGATGTCGAAGGACGGCATCACGTGGGCCAAGGACTTCGACATGACGTACACGCGCGGCTGAGGGGCGTCACAGCATCTCTTAGCCTCGCCACAGCAACACCCGTCTAGTTTCGCTGCGACGGCGCGCCCGCGCGGGGGCCGGCCGAGTCAGCGGAAGGACACCACGATGATCGAGGCGATCGGCCTCACGAAACGGTACGGCGAACGCGTCGCCGTCGATCGGCTGTCGTTCACGGTCCGCCCCGGGCAGGTCACCGGGTTCCTCGGCCCCAACGGGGCGGGCAAGTCGACCACGATGCGCATGATCCTCGGCCTGGACGCGCCCACCGGGGGCAGCGTCACGGTCAACGGCCGCCCCTTCGCCACCCTCGACAACCCGATGCGAGAGGTCGGCGCCCTGCTGGACGCCAAGGCCATCCACGGCGGCCGCAGCGCGTACAACCACCTGCTGTGCCTCGCCCAGAGCAACAATCTGCCGCGCCGCCGCGTCGACGAGGTGCTCGACATCGTCGGCCTCGCTGGCGTCGCGCGGAAGCGCTCCAAGGGCTTCTCGCTCGGCATGGGCCAGCGACTCGGCATCGCCACCGCACTGCTCGGCGATCCGAAGGTGCTCATGTTCGACGAGCCGGTCAACGGCCTCGACCCCGAGGGCATCCTGTGGATCCGCAACCTGATGCGCTCCCTGGCCGCCGAGGGCCGCACCGTGCTCGTCTCCAGCCACCTTATGTCCGAGATGGAGCACACCGCCGACCACCTGCTCGTGATCGGCCGGGGCCGAATGATCGCCGACTGCACGGTGCGCGAGTTCATCGACCGCAACTCGGCGCTCGCCGTACGCGCGCGGACGCCCGAGCCCGGCCGCCTCGCCGAACTCGTCATCGCCGCGGGAGGCAAGGCCACGCCCGAGCCCGACGGCGCCCTGCTCATCACCGAAGTGCCGCTCCCGCGCGTCGGTGACCTGGCGTTCGACCACGGCGTCCGCCTGCACGAGCTCTCGCCCCTGCAGGCGTCGCTGGAGCAGGCATTCATGGAGCTGACCAAGGACAGCGTGGAGTACCACGCCGCCGTGCCAGGAGAGAAGCGATGAGCGATTATTCGGTACTGCCACGAGCCGGCCTGCCCGGCATGCTGCGCTCCGAGTGGACGAAGCTGCGCACGGTGCGCTCCACTGTGTGGTCGATCGTCGCCATGGCGGGCATCGCGATCGGCCTCATGTCCGTCATCGCCTGGAGCATCATGCGTCAGTGGGACTCGGCCGGCGCCTCGGACCATGACTACCTCGCCCGGCATCCGCTGGAAATCGTCCTGGCCCGCCCCGTGTTCATCGCCCAGCTCGTGATCGCGGTTCTCGGCGTGATGGTCATCTCGGCGGAGTACACGACCGGCATGGTCCGCTCCACCCTCCAGGCGCAACCGCGCCGCCTGACGGTCCTCACCGCGAAGATCCTGGTCTTCGCCGCCCTCATGCTTGTGGTCGGCGAGGCGCTCGCCTTCGGCGGGTTCTTCCTGGGCCGCGCGATCATCGCCGAGCACATCCCGGTCAGCCTCGGCGACCCTGGCGTGACCCGCTCCGTCATCGGCGCCGGCCTCTACATCGCGATGCTGGGCCTGTTCGCACTGGCGTTCGGCGCGATCGTCCGCCACACCGCGGGCGCCATCACCGGTGTCCTGGGCCTGATCCTCATCGTGTCGCAGCTGACGCAGCTGCTCCCGGGCTCCTGGGGCGCCCACGTCAACGCCTGGATGCCGACCAACGCGGGCCGGCTCATCTTCGAGCCGACCCTGCCTGCGGGCGCGCTGCTGACCCAGTGGCAAGGGTTCGCGGTCTTCTCCGGCTGGACGGCACTCCTGCTGGCCGTGGCGGCGTACCTGTTCAAGACCCGCGACGCCTGACGTCCCGCCCGGCCTCTGTCCTTCGCCACCGCGCGGTCGCGTGTCAACGTCGCACCGGCATGCCGCCCTGTTCCGGCATGCCGGTGCGCCGACGACACGCCCGCGCGGTGGCGTAACGCTATATGTCCTTCCCGCCGGCCCGGTCCCGCGCCCGGGCGTGTAAGCTCTCGCGCTTCACCTCGTCTCCCGGTCCAGCGCGCGGGTGTGTAGGCCCTCGCGTTTCACGCTCGCCCTGTCCGGCGAGCGGGTGCTGGCCGCGCGCTCGCGCGGTGGCCTGTCGCCCACAAGACGATGCCGGCTTCGGCGAGATCCCGATGTGCCGGTCTCGCGCGGCGCCGTCGACGCTCAGCGCCTTCGCGCCGGCCTCCTGCGGCATCCCGTCCGTCGGCCGTGCGTTGCGTCCCGGTCCACGACCGCTTTCAGCCGGCCAGGCGGGCGACCTCGTCGGCGCAGCCCCACGACAGCGTGACGCCCGCGCCGCCGTGGCCGTAGCAGTGCACGACACGCGTGCCGCCCGGAAGCGGCGCCGGGTCCAGCTCGAGCCGCGGCCCGCCCTGCCGCGCGGGGCGCAGGCCGGCCGCCTCCCACAGCGGTCGCACCCCGGCCAGCGCGGGCTCCAGCTCGGCGCAGCGGTGCAGGATCGCCTCGGTGATGGCCGGATCGGGGGTCTCGTTCCAGTCACCGGCCTCGAACGTCCCGCCGAGCACAACGTCACGGGAGCGCGGGTGGATGTACGTCATGCCGCCCGGATGCTCCTCGTCCCGCAGCGACGTCACGAGGCCGGGGTTGGCCACACCCACGATCTGCCCCCGGGCCGGGAACACCGCGTCGTCGCCCGCCAGGACACGGGCGGCGAGCCCGGTCGCGTTGACCACCGTGCCCGCCTGCCCGCCCAGGTCCGCGATCCGTTCGACGCGCCCGCGCACCAACGTGCCGCCCGAGTCGGCGACGCGCTCGACGAGCCATCGCAGGTACACCTCCATTTCGGCCGACGGCACCGTGAAGCGCCACTCACCCGGTCCGGCCGTGGCGCCTGGCTCGGCCGTGGCGCCCGGCACGACGGTGAAGTCCGGCACGGCGGCGGCCCACCAGGGGATGTCGGCGGGCCGGCGCAGCACCATGCGGGTCGGTCGCCGCGCGACGCCTGGTACGCCGTCCGCGGCCTGGGCCATGAGCTCGTCGTACGTGCGGCGCGCCCAGGCGAGGACGCGCGGGTCGGCATCGGTATGGGTCGGGTACCACACCGCCGCGGCCAGGCGCGACACTGTCCGGGTGGGCTCGTCGGCGCTCAGCACGCGCACCCGCGCGCCCCGCTCGAGGAGCCGCAATGCGCAGGTCAGGCCGATCACCCCGGCCCCGAGCACGATCACGTCATCCATGTCCCCCAGGCAACCAGCGTCCGGGAGCCATGTCCAAGTCGCGTACGCTACCGCGCGATAAGCAACGCTTATCAGCGCCCGCCCGCGTCCGCGCCTATGCTCGCTCGAATGGACCCCCTGGACCTTCGGCGGCTGCGATACTTCGCGGTGCTCGCCGAGGAGCTGCACTTCACCCGCGCGGCCGCGCGCCTGCATGTCGCGCAGCCGGCGCTGAGCCAGCAGGTCCGGGCGCTGGAGCGGCAGATCGGTGCGCGACTCATCGACCGCGGCCCGGGCGCGTGCGCACTCACCCCGGTCGGCGCGGTCGTGGCAGCCGAGGCCGCGCTGCTGCTCGCCCAGGCCACCGCTGCGCGGGAGCGCATCGCCGCCGCCGCGCGCGGGCAGGGCGGACGGGTCCGGCTGGCATACACCCGATCCGCCCGCGGCGGGCGCGTCGACGCCCTCGTCGACCGCTTCCGCGCGCAGAACCCGCTTGTGGAGGTGCTGCCCGAGACCGGCTGGCACGCCCCGAACGTCGCGGGACTGCTCACCGGGCGATACGACGCGGCGTTCGTCCGGCCGCCCCTGGACGATCCCGGTATCCGCTGGCGCCTCGTCGCCACCGAGGAACTGCGGCTGGCGCTGCCTGCCGGCCACCCCCTGGCCCGGCTGCGGCGTGTCCCGCGCGAGGCGGTCGCCGGCGAGCCCGCGGTCATGTGGCCGCGCGAGAACGGCCCCGGCATGTTCGACCGCATCGTCGCGCAGGTGTGGCCGGCCGGCATCAACCTGGTCCGCTACGAGCCCGACGACGAGCAGCTCCTGCGCGCGGTCGCGGCCGGCGGCGTGATCGCGGCGGTGCCCGAGGGGCGAGGAAAGGACCTGCGGCTGCGCGGGGTGGTGCTGCGCCGCCTTACCCCGCCGGTGCCGACCGTCGACATCGGCCTCGCCTGGAACGAGCGGACCGCCACACCGGTGGTACGCCGCCTCGTCGCAACGCTGGACGACCTCGGCTGACACCCACCTTCATCCGCACCCGACCGGGGCGCCTCCGACGGGGCACCGGGCGTCCGAGCCCGGGTGCTGGGCTGGCATCCGCGAGAGGCGCTTCAGGCCACGCGAAACCGGTCGGCGGCGCGGTGACGAGCGATCGCGGCCAACGGCGACAGTGGAGGAGCGGACGGAGGAGCCGGGGCGACGCGGCGGTGGTCAGTCGCGGGCGAACGCGAGCAGATCGGCGTTGAACGCCGCCTCGTACGCGCCGTTGAGGCCGTGCGGCGCCCCCGGGTACACCTTCAGCTTCGCGTTCTTGAGCAACTGCACGGTCTTGAGCGCCGCGGCCTGGATCGGCACGATCTGGTCGTCGTCGCCGTGCGCGACGTACACGGGGATGTCGATCCGTTTGAGGTCCTCGGTGAAGTCGGTCTCGGAGAACTCCCGCACGCAGTCGTACGCGGCCTTGAGCCCCACCTGCATGCTCAGGCGCCAGAACTGCTCGCGCAGGCCGTCCGAGACTGTGCTGACCGGCCGGTTGGCGCCGTAGAACGGAGCGCTGAGGTCGCGGTAGAACTGCGCGCGGTCGGCCAGGATGGCGGCGCGCATCTGGTCGAACGCCTCGATCGGGGTGCCCTCGGGGTTGGCGCCGGTCTTGAGCATCAGCGGTGGCACGGCGCCCACGAGCACCGCCTTCGACACGCGCGACGTGCCGTGGCGCCCGAGGTACCGCGTGACCTCGCCGCCGCCGGTGGAGTGCCCGACGACGACCGCGTCGGTGAGGCCGAGCTGGTCCATGACCTCGGCGAGGTCGTCCGCGTAGGTGTCCATGTCGTTGCCGCTCCACGTCTGGGCGGAGCGGCCGTGTCCGCGCCGGTCGTGCGCGACCGCGCGGAAGCCGTTGGAGGCCAGCAGCATCAGCTGGTTGTCCCAGGCGTCGGCGCTGAGCGGCCAGCCGTGGCTGAACACGACGGGGCGGCCCGAACCCCAGTCCTTGTAGAAGATCCTGGCTCCGTCGGAGGCGGTGATGAAGGGCATGGCGACCCCATTGACCGCGGGGCGCCGGTTGAATCCCGCCGGGCGGGGTGATTCGGCCGTGCGGGCGCGCCTTAAAAGGTCCTCAACCCTACCTCAGGTGAGAGCGCTCCATTGACGAACATTCATAAAGGTTATTTACTGTTAACAATCCTTCCCTTACATTGACGGCATCACCCCCACCGCTGGAAGGAGCGATTGGATGGGCAAAGCGATCGCTGCGGTACCCCTCACGCTGGCCTCGGTGGCCGCCGCACTCCTGGTGACGGCGTCTCCCGCGTCCGCGCACGGGTACATCTCCTCACCGCCCAGCCGCCAGGCGATGTGCGCGCAGGGCCGCGTGGCCAACTGCGGCGAGATCGTCTACGAGCCGCAGAGCGTCGAGGGCCCGAAGGGCCTGACGAGCTGCAGCGGCGGCAATGCCCGGTTCGCGGAGCTGGACGACCCGAACAAGGGCTGGCCGGCCACCTCGGTCGGCAACACCGTCACCTTCACCTGGGTGTTCACCGCCCGCCACGCCACGACGAACTTCGAGTACTTCGTGGGCGGCACCCGCATCGCGAACATCGACGGCGGCGGGCGCCAGCCCGACGCCACCGTCTCCCACACGGTGAGCCTCGGCGGCCGTACCGGCCGGATCCTGGTGCTGGCGCGCTGGAACATCGCCGACACCGGCAACGCGTTCTACTCGTGCGTCGACCTGCAGGTCGGCAGCGGCAACCCCACGCCGACGCCCACGCAGCCGTCGCCGTCGCCGACGCGTCCGAACCCCTCACCGTCCACCTCGCCCACGCCCACGCAGCCGCCGTCGGGCACGACCACCTGGGCCGCCGGCACCGCGTACAAGGTCGGCGACCGCGTCACGTACAACGGCGTGACGTACCAGTGCCGCCAGGCGCACACCGCGATCCCCGGCTGGGAGCCGCCCAACGTCCCGGCCCTGTGGCAGCGCGTCTGATCCCCCGGTACCGCTCAACGAAGGGGCGACGCGCCCGCGCGCCGGGCGTGTCGCCCCGACCCAAGGAGACTCCCGGATTCATGAAACGCTTCGCGCCCCTGCTGCTCGCGGCGTTCCTGCTGGCGGGCTGCGCCGCCGCCCCGGCGCAGCCCGCCCCCGCAGCCACGCAGCAGCGCGTCTTCAACGACACCGACGTCATGTTCAGCCAGATGATGGCCGCCCACCACAGCCAGGCCCTGCAGATGGTGCGCCTGGCCCGCTCCAAGGCCGTCCGCGACGACGTGCGCACGCTCGCGGCCGCCATCGACGTCACGGAGACCGACGAGCTCAAGACCATCCAGGGCTGGCTCGGCGCCTGGGGCCAGCCCCCGGCCGCCGACCCGTCCTCCCACGCGGGCCACGGCGGCGCCCACGGCGCCAGCCCCGAGGACATCAAGGCCCTGGAGTCGGCCACCGGCGCCGGCTTCGAGACGAAGTTCCTCAACCTGCTGATCGCCCACCAGCACAACGCCATCGAGATCGCCCGGATGGAGACCGGCACAGGCGTGAACCCCGGGGCGTTGGACCTGGCCAAGCGAATCGACGAGTCGCGCACCGCCGAGATCCAGCAGATGCTGCGGTACCTCAACCAGCCCGCCTGACCCCATCACCGCTTCGCCGTGCCCGCCCCGTACGCCGCCCGCCCCGGCCCGAGTCCTGACAGGCGTCCGCTGAGTCCCCGCGTCTACCCCGGTGCGCTGGGCGACCGCGCGCCGGGCGTGTCGCGGCGGGAGCCGGTCACTCGCACCCGATGCCGTCGTGGTCGTTGTCGAGGCCGTACGGGTCGCTGCCGATCACGCGGACGGGCCCCTGAACGTATGACGGCCCGTTGCCACCGCCGCCGGCGCAGTCCACGTCGACCGGATCGTTCGGCACGCACGGCGTGTAGTTCGGGTTGCAGTTCGCCGCGGGCGGTTTCGTCGCGGTCTTCGTCGCCGGCGGCTTCGTGGTCGGCGGCTTCGTGGTCGGCTTGGTGGCGGGCTTCGTCCCGGCCGTCGTTGCCGTGGCGCCCGGTACGACCGCGGCGGTCGTCGGCGCGGCGCTGGGCGCGGGTGCGTCGGTGGTGGCTGCCGTGCTCGCGGCCTGAGCACCGCCGACGGCGGAATGCGACGCCACCGGCTCGCCGATGGGCGCGCCGAGTGCCCCGTTTCGCGCGACGTCCCGGGTTTTCGCCGGCTTCTCCTGGTTGCCCGCGGCGGCGACCACGATGCCGCAGAAGACGAAGACGCCGAGCACCGCGGCGGCCAGGACCAGGTACCACCCGTGCTTACGGACCCCGCCCCCGGGCGCGGACGCAGCGAAACCGCCCGCGCCTGCGGGCGCCGGGGCGTCATGGCCGCCGGCGGGTTGGGGCCGCCCGGCGAGCCGGGGCGGCCCGAACGGCGGCAACGGCTCCAACGGCGAGGCGGAGCGCCGCAGACCGGGGTTCTCCGGCCGCCAGGGGCCGGTGCCGTGCGGTTGTTGAGAGGTCACGATGCGAAGTCTGCGCGGGCGCCCGAGCCCGAGGAACGACCGAAGTGGCCCGCTGTCGCCTCGTTCGGTGGTGAACGACGTCCGGCCGGGGACCGGCGCCCGCCCATTCGGGTCGCCCCGGCTCGAAGATCGGCGATGCCTGCTCCGCCGCCCGGCGCGCGGACGCGGGCCACGTGCGGGCGCGTTCCGGCTGCGCCGGGGGCGCGGGCGTCCGGGCCGGGGCCGCTACGGTGGCGGGGCAGGGCACGGTTCGGCGGGGAGGCGACATGACCGAGCGGCTGAGGAACTGGGCCGGGAACATCGAGTTCGGGGCGGCGCGGGTGCACCGGCCGGACCGCGTCGAGCAGGTGCAGGAGATCGTGGCGGGGGCGGAGAAGGTGCGGGTGCTCGGCACCGGGCACTCGTTCAACCCGATCGCCGACACGGACCACGACCTGGTCAGCGTGGGCGGACTGCCGGCCGACGTGCGGATCGACACGGAGCGGATGACGGTCAGCGTCGCGGGTGGGGTGCGCTACGGGGAGCTCGCGCGGCGGCTGGACGCGGCCGGGTACGCGCTGCACAACCTCGGGTCGCTGCCGCACATCTCGATCGCCGGCGCGGTCGCGACCGGCACGCACGGGTCCGGAGCAGGACTCGGCAACCTCGCCACCGCGGTGGCCGGGGTCGAAATCGTCACGGGAACCGGGGAACTCATGACGCTCCGGCGCGGGGACGCGGACTTCGACGGGGCCGTGGTCGCGCTCGGGGCGCTCGGGATCGTGGTGCGGGTGACGCTGGACCTGCTGCCGCGGTACGAGATCAGCCAGCACGTCTTCGAGAGGCTGCCGAGGGCGCAGCTGGATGCCCACTGGGACGAGATCGCGGCGGCGGGGTACAGCGTCAGCCTCTTCACCGCCTGGGGCGGCGACACCGTCGACCAGGTCTGGGTCAAGCGGCGCGACGGGGACGCACCCGCGCCCGCGCGGTTGTTCGGGGCTGAACCGGCGGCGGGGAAGCGGCACCCGATCGCGGTGATGTCGCCGGTGCACTGCACCGAGCAGGGCGGCGTGCCCGGGCCCTGGCACGAGCGGCTGCCGCACTTCAAGCTCGAGTTCACGCCGAGCAGCGGCGAGGAACTGCAGACGGAGTACTTTGTGGCGCGCGCGGACGCGGCCGAGGCGTTCGCGGCCGTGGGGCGGGTGCGCGACGTGGTCGTGCCCGCGCTGCAGATCTGCGAGATCCGCACGGTCGCGGCGGACTCGCTGTGGCTCAGCCCGCACTACGGGCGCGACAGCGTGGCGCTGCACTTCACGTGGGTACCGAATCTTGATCTTGTTCTTCGGGCGGTTGACGCGCTGGAGGAGGCCCTTGCGCCGCTCGGGGCGCGGCCGCACTGGGGCAAGGTGTTCCGGCACGCTCCGCGCTCCGCGCGCGGACGCGACTTCGCCGCGCTCGCCGCGCGCCTGGACCCGCGCGGCGTCTTCCGGAACGCGTTCGTGGAGCGCCACGTGCTCGCGGAGTAGATTCCACCCGTGCGTATCGCTCGTTTCGCCCACAGCAGTGGCATGTCATTCGGGGTCGTGGAGGGTGAGCCGGCGGCCGGCCTCTCCGGGCTCACCGTCGCGGAGATCGAGGGCCACCCGTTCGGGGAGCTCCGGTTCACCGGGCAGCGTTGGGCCGTCGCCGACGTGCGGCTGCTCTCGCCCATCCTGCCCAGCAAGGTGGTGTGTGTCGGGCGCAACTACGCCGACCACGCCGCCGAGCTCGGCAACGACGTGCCGAAGGAGCCCCTGCTCTTCCTCAAGCCGTCCACGTCCGTCATCGGCCCCAACGACGCGATCCGGCTGCCCCCGCAGTCCCAGCAGGTCGAGCACGAGGCCGAGCTCGCCGTCGTGATCGGGGTCACCGGCGCGCGGCGGGTCGACCGCGCGGGTGCGGCCGCGGCGATCTTCGGCTACACCTGCGCCAACGACGTGACCGCGCGTGACCTGCAGCGCAAGGACGTCCAGTTCACGCGCGCGAAGGGCTTCGACTCGTTCTGCCCGATCGGCCCGTGGATCGTCACCGGTGTGGACGTCGGCGACGTCGAGGTGCGCTGCGAGGTCAACGAGGAGGTCCGGCAGCTCGGCCGGACCAAGGACATGGTCTTCGATGTGCCGACGCTGGTGTCATATGTGTCACACGTGATGACGCTGCTGCCCGGCGACGTGATCCTCACCGGCACCCCCGCTGGAGTGTCGCCGATGGTCCACGGCGATGAGGTCGTGGTCTCGATCGAGGGCATCGGCGCGCTCGCCAACAAGGTCCTGACCTTGGAATAGGCGCGTCGGCGATAACCGATTTGGCGTGGAACGGCGGCTCCGGTAAAGTTCTGTTCCGGCGCGGTAAGCGCCGATGGGGTATGGGGTAATTGGCAGCCCGACTGATTCTGGCTCAGTTAGTCTAGGTTCGAGTCCTGGTACCCCAGCGCCGCAGCAAGATCGCGGTGCTGTAGTGTTTCACCGCACGTCAGCACGTACTGGGGCCCCGTCGTCTAGCGGCCCAGGACGCCGCCCTCTCAAGGCGGTAGCGCCGGTTCGAATCCGGTCGGGGCTACAGAGCGCCTTAAGGCCGCTCAGAGGCTTGATGCCACTGAGCGGCCTTCGTGTTTCCGGCGGCGGTTTACGCGGCGCCCGTGGCGGCCCGGCGCCTCAGCGCGATCAGGCGGCGCCGCGGCGTCTGGGTGACCATACGCGCGGGCGCGGCGCCCGCGGGCCGATTCCGGCCCGTCGACGCCGCGCCCCACGCCCATCGGGTCACGCCATGACGAGCCGGACGTGCAGCACCGCGTCCGCGCCCTCGTGCGCCGCCGTCACCCCGACCGCCCGGGCGGGTACGCCGAGCGTCGCGCCCGTGAAGTACAGCGCCGCGACCGGGCGCTCGACCGCACCCGCCATCGCCCGCTGGAACAGCGCGTTGTCCGCCAGCCGCGACGTCCCGCCCGCGTACGTGCTCGAGCGCACCACGACATGCTCATCGTGCTGCTCACACGTCGCCTTGCTGATCTTCGTGAGGTCCGAAAGCTCCTGCTGCGTCCGCGCGGCCGCGGCGGCGTCGGCCATCTTCAGATCGAGCAGCAGCGGCCCCGCCGCCGTCTCCCCGTCCAGCTCGCCGGCCAGCGTGAACGACACCGTCTGCGCCGAGCTGAGCCCGGACGCGAGCGACGCCGCGAGCTTGCGCGGATCCACGACGTTCGTGAGCGCGGGCACACCTTCGCGGCGGATGATCTCCACCTCGCCGTTCTTGCCCAGCTCACCGAAGATCTCCGGGTGCTCGGCGACATACTTCTTGAACGCCTCCTCGTCGCCTGCCGCCAGCCCCGGCGGCAAAGCGTCGATCGGCGGTGCCATCCCGACATCCGCCATCCCGAGCAGGTCCAGCGGCAGATAGCCCGGTTCCGGGCCCAGCAGCGGCTCGAGGTCCCCGAGCGGTCCGGAGAGCACCCCGGCGCTCTGAGCGTCCCCGGAAAGGGCCCCGAGGGCGTTCACGACGTCCGTTCTCCCGGCATCGGTACCGAGCGGAAGCCCGCCGGCCCCGATGACGCGAACGGTGGCCTCGAGGGAGTCGTCGGACGCGCGCACACCGACAACCGCGACGCCCGTGATGTCCAGCCCCGGCCCGGCCACCGGGACCGAATACGTCGCCTCCGCGCCCGGCGTGGCGTCGGCGCCTTGAGCGCCGCTGGCTCCCGCGCCCGGCGTGGCGCCCGGTGGCGGGCCGTTCTGCGGATCGAGCTCGCCCGGGTACACCTCATGCAGCTCCGGGTCGAGCTTGCTGACCTTCGCCAGGTCGGCCCAGCCGATCGCCGCCTGGTCGCCCGGGAGCGTCGCGATCGCGGAGCGGAACCCGGCGTCCTTGGCCAGCGGCGCCCGCCTCGCCTCCGCGGCCGCGGCGGTCGCGGAGCCCTGCGCGTCGAGCTGGCCGATGGCGATCAGCGCGTAGCCGTCCTCGACCACGAAGCCCAGGCGGTCCGTGCCGCGTTTCTGCTGCGCCGTCGTCAGCGCCGCCCGCGCCTTGCCGTCGTCCCGGGCCGACGCCACGACGAGCGTCACCGGCTGGCTCGGGCGCCCGGGCGCGGCCCACATCGCCACCCCGATCCGGTCGTCGAACCAGGCGGCGATGTCGGCGTACGTGATCGGGGCCTGCAGCTGCTCGAACAGCTCGCGTTTGACGTCCTCCAGCTGCTGCCCCGACGTGGCCTTCGATTTGCGCAGCAGCTCCTCGAACTTCAGCCGCTGCTGCAGCCCCGGCGTCAGGTTCACCCGGGCGAACGCCACGACCGAGGCCGGCATCCGGTCCTCGGGCAGCGCACCGCTGGGCTTCTGCCAGCGCTGCATCACCGCGTACGCGCCACCGGCCGCGAGCACGGCCACGACCACGGCCGCGGCGCTGAGCACCATGGCAAGCCTCCGCCGCGGCCGCACGGCCTCGGCGGGAGCGCCGCCCATGCTGTCGGCGGACAGCGCGCCCGCGAGCGCTATGTCAACCGCCGCAAAGCTCCCGGGTGCGGGGGATGCGACCCCCGCGTCCGCGTCCGTGTCGTTGCTCCCGTCCGGCCGTGCGCTCGCGTCCGCGCCGCCGGGCGTCGGTGCGGCGTCGGCGGGCACGCTTGGCGGCTGCGAGATGGCTGACGGCTCGGTGCGGCCGGTGTCAGATTCTGACGGATTGTCCGTCGTTGACATGATTGTGCCTCCCCCGCTTCATCTGAGCGCGATGGTAGTGGCGGCGTGCACCGTCTCAGATCCACCGAATCGGCAGGGTCGGCGCGCCACGAGACGGCGACTCGCCCGCGCCGATGAGCCGCGCGGGCGAGTCACCGTGTCTGCCACCGGCTGCCGTGCCGGCCGGTGGCCACCGTTTTGCATCGGGCTGGCGCCGCGCAGGGGGCGGCGTCCGGACCGCAGGTCTCAGAGCTGGGTGGCGATGCCCAGGATCGCGGCGATGAACACGAACAGGCCGAT
Organism: Dactylosporangium sp. CA-233914; assembly: GCF_050942935.1. Taxonomy (NCBI): domain Bacteria; kingdom Bacillati; phylum Actinomycetota; class Actinomycetes; order Micromonosporales; family Micromonosporaceae; genus Dactylosporangium; species Dactylosporangium sp. CA-233914. Next base: position 1,889,219 of record NZ_CP192030.1, read on the forward strand.
CATCGCCGTCATGCACCCGCCACGGCCGCTGCCGCCGCTGGACTGGGCGGGCGGCGGGAGCTGCGGCTCCTGCGGCGTCGAGGGGGAGTTGGGCGCGTCGGGGCCGGCCGGGCCGTTCCCCGAGGGGGTGGCCGGCGTCCCCGCCGAGGGGGAGGAGTGGAGGCCCGCCGAGCCGTCCGGCTCGGGGCTGGCTGGTGTGGTCGATTCGGGCACTGGCGTTCCTTCCAGCTGATGCGCTCCGGGGCCGCGCCCCGGATCCGCCGATGCAGTACGCGCCCGCGCCGGTACTCCCGGAACTCCGCACGGCACGTCCCGCCGATCGTAGGCGCGTCCGCGCGTGGCGCAACCCACGCCATGTCGCCGGGGCCGGGCCGGCGTTTCCCAGCCGCTCACCCGCGCACTCACCCGCTTTCGCACCGCGGTCCCGCCGCCCGGCTGTGCCGCGTTCCAGTCACCATTGGCGTCCAGCGTTTCGGGCGCTCCGGGTGTCTGCGCCTCCGTGCGCCCCGACCACCTCCCGTCGCGCGTTTCGCGTCCGTGTCAACTCCCGATGGCGGGTTCGCGCAGGGGAGGCGGCCTCGTGCACGGCCCGAGGCCCATGGCGACGCGTCCGTGCGGTCGCGGGTGGCGGCACAAACGCCTCCGGCCCGGCCGCGAAAGGCCGAGCCGGAGGCGGGACGTCAGGAAGCCGACGAAGCTGTGGCGCGACGAAAGGAAGACGAAAGGAAAACCGCAGCCCGGGGTGGTGCTACAGCCCGGAGAGGCGCTGTCCGGCGCGCACGACCGCCATCGCGTGGCGGTCGCCCGGGCGGCGGCCCAGACGTTCGATCGGGCCGGACACGCTGATCGCCGCGATCACCCGACCCGTGCGGTCCCGGATCGGCGCGGACACGCTCGCCACGCCCACCTCGCGCTCGGCGACGCTCTGGGCCCAGCCACGGCGGCGGACCTCCGCCAGGGTGCGGCCGGTGAACTTGCAGCGCGGCAGCAGCGGCATCACGGCCTCGGGGGGCTCCCAGGCCAGGAGGACCTGGGCGGCCGAGCCGGCGGTCATGGGCAGCACGGCACCGATCGGGACGGTGTCGCGCAGGCCGCTGGCGCGCTCGGCCGCGGCCACGCACAGGCGTTCGTCGGCGCGGCGCAGGTAGAGCTGGGCGCTCTCGCCCGTCGCGTCACGCAGGGCGGTCAGCATCGGCTCGGCGGCGGTCAGCAGGACGTCGGGCGCGGCGTTGGCCAGCTCGCCCAGGCGTGGGCCCGGGCGCCAGCGGCCCTGGGCGTCACGAACAAGTAAGCGGTGGATTTCCAGCGCCTGCGCCAGGCGGTGCGCGGTGGCGCGCGGAAGCTTGGTCCGCTCCACCAATTCCGCGAGGCTGGCGCCGTCGACGCAGGCGGCAAGGATGACAACCGCCTTGTCGAGCACGCCCACACCGCTCATACTGTGTCCCACAGACCGAAACATACCTCCCAAATTTTAGGATGTCCAGATGGTGGGAGAAGCACAACAGCAGCCGCGAACGCTGGCGGAGAAGGTGTGGGACGCGCACGTCGTGCGGTCCGCAGACGGCGAGCCCGACCTGCTCTACATCGACCTGCACCTGCTGCACGAGGTCACCAGCCCGCAGGCGTTCGACGGCCTGCGCATGTCCGGGCGGCCGGTACGCCGGGCCGACCTCACGATCGCGACCGAGGATCACAACACGCCGACCGACAACCTGCTGACGATCAGCGACCCGGTCTCGCGCACGCAGATCGAGACGCTGCGGCGCAACACCGCGGAGTTCGGCGTCAAGCTGCACTCGCTGGGCGACGCGCAGCAGGGCGTGGTCCACGTCATGGGTCCGCAGCTGGGCCTCACCCAGCCGGGCATGACCATCGTGTGCGGCGACTCGCACACCTCCACGCACGGGGCGTTCGGCGCCCTCGCGTTCGGCATCGGCACCTCCGAGGTCGAGCACGTCCTGGCGACACAGACGCTGTCGCAGGCGCGGCCGCGCACCATGGCGGTCAACGTCGTGGGCGAGCTCGGGCCGGGCGTGACCGCCAAGGACGTGGTGCTGGCGCTCATCACGCAGGTGGGCACGGGCGGCGGGCGCGGGCACGTGGTGGAGTACCGCGGCCCCGCGATCGAGAAGCTGTCCATGGAGGGTCGGATGACCATCTCCAACATGTCGATCGAGTGGGGCGCCAAGGCCGGTATGATCGCGCCGGACGAGACGACGTTCGCCTATATCGAGGGCCGGCAGTACGCGCCGAAGGGCGAGGACTGGGAGCGCGCCAAGGAGTACTGGCGCAGCCTGCGCACCGACGAGGGCGCCAAGTTCGACACCGAGGTGACGCTGGACGTCTCGCAGCTCACCCCGTTCGTCACCTGGGGCACCAACCCCGGCCAGGGCGCGCCGCTGGGCGGCTTCGTGCCCAGCCCGGACGACTTCAGCGAGGACGCGGAGCGCGTGGCGGCGCAGAAGGCGCTGGAGTACATGGCGCTCACGCCGGGCACCGCGCTGCGCGACGTCGCGGTCGACGTGGTCTTCCTCGGTTCCTGCACCAACGGGCGGCTCGAGGACCTGCGCGCCGCGGCCGAGGTGCTGCGCGGGCGCCGCGTCGCCGAGAGCGTCCGGATGCTCGTGGTGCCCGGCTCCGCCTCCGTGCGCGCGGCCGCGGAGGAGGAGGGCCTCGACAAGATCTTCACGGAGGCCGGTGCGGAGTGGCGCTTCGCGGGCTGCTCCATGTGCCTGGGCATGAATCCGGACACGCTCAAGCCCGGCGAGCGCTCCGCCTCGACGTCCAACCGCAACTTCGAGGGGCGCCAGGGCCGCGGTGGCCGCACCCACCTCGTCTCGCCGCCAGTCGCCGCCGCGACCGCCGTCGCCGGTCACCTCGCCGCCCCTGCCGACCTGAACTAAAAGGGACACGAACATCATGGAGAAGTTCACCGTCCACACCGGCACCGCGGTCCCGCTGCGCCGGTCCAACGTGGACACCGACCAGATCATCCCCGCCGTGTATCTCAAGCGCGTCACCCGCACCGGGTTTGCCGACGGGCTGTTCAACGCCTGGCGTTCGGACCCGGATTTCGTCCTGAACAATCCGGCCTACGAGGGCGCCTCGATCCTCGTCGCCGGGCCCGAGTTCGGCACCGGTTCCTCGCGTGAGCACGCCGTTTGGGCTTTGCAGGACTACGGATTCCGGGCCGTCGTGGCCCCGCGTTTCGGTGACATCTTCCGGGGCAACGCGCTCAAGGGCGGCCTGCTCCCGGTCGAGCTCGGCATCGACAGCGTCGAGTCGCTGTGGGCCGCGATCGAGGCCGACCCGACGCTTGCGGTAACGGTCGACCTCGAGGCCCGCCAGTTGCGTGCGGGCGACCGGGAATGGGACTTTCCGCTGGACGATTTCAGTCGCTGGCGGTTGCTGGAAGGCCTCGACGACATCGGTCTCACCCTTCGCCACGAGGGCGCTATCACCGCGTTCGAACAAGGCCGTCCGGAGTGGACACCCGTCGTTCGCTAGCCCCCGCAGGGCGTCTCGATGAGCCGTCGGTCAAATCCGTTACTCCACAACGATTTCTTTTCCGTCATATGTTTGTATCCTGTGTGCGTTGGGATACCTTGCCCACAGGGACTTCATTTCTGGTACGGGAGGAAACGTGAACAAGGCCGAGCTCATCGAGGCGCTCAGCGCTCGCCTGGGCGACAAGAAGTCGGCGAACGCGGCGCTGGACGCGGTGCTGGCCGAGATCCAGGCCGCCGTGACCAAGGGCGACAAGGTCGCCATCACCGGCTTCGGCGTCTTCGAGAAGCGCGTTCGCGGTGCGAGAACCGCCCGCAACCCGCGCACCGGTGAAGCGGTGAAGGTGAAGAAGACGTCGGTTCCCGCGTTCCGCGCCGGCGCCAGCTTCCGCGAGATGGTCGCCAGCGGCAAGGTGCCGAAGGTCGCCGCCGCCGCGAAGAAGACCACCGTGGCGAAGGCGACGACCGCGAAGGCGACGGCCGCCAAGGCCACCACGGCGAAGGCGACGACGGCCAAGGCCGCTCCGGCGAAGGCCGCCGCGACCAAGACCGCGCCCGCCAAGGCCGCCACCAAGGCCGCTACCAAGGCCGCTCCGGCGAAGAAGGCCGCCGCCAAGACGACCCGCGCCGCGGCGTCCACGACGGCCCGCAAGACGACGACGGCCACCACGGCCGCCGCCAAGACCACGACCGCCGCCAAGAAGGCCCCGGCCAAGAAGGCCGCCGCCAAGTAAGCAGGCAACGAAAAGGGCGGCGCCGCACCAAGCGGCGCCGCCCTTTTCGCATTTCTACGGTGAACGACTCGGGACGACCGAAGCGGTGGGCGACCAGGTACCACCGAGGCAATGGATCACTCGGGAACAACCGGAGTGGTGGACGACTCGATTCCCCGAACGGAGTTGATGACCCGCAACCGCCGAAAGGAGTGAGCGGTCCGGGATCAACGAACCGTCAGCGGCGTCAATCGGTCCCGGCCGGCGATACGGCCGTCGGCGAAGCACAGCACCCACCCCGCGCCCTTGCGGGTGTGGAAGTTGACGTCGGCGCGTTTCGTGAGCTCCGTGAGCAGCGGCGGCATGAGCTTTCCCTGGCTGCACACCACCGTGGTGCCGCCGCGCCGCGCCAGCTCCGTCAGCGCCGCCGCGGCCGGCTCGGGCGGCGCCAGCTCGTCGAACGTCGCGTCGAGCCCGACCGGCAGCCCCAGCGGCTCCACCGTCTGCCGGCACCGAACGGGGGTGGCTGACACCACCCGGTCGGGCCGGAGCAGCGTCAGCAGGCCGCTGAGGGCCTTCGCGTCGCGCTCCCCGGCCGGCTCCAGCGGCCGCTCGTCGTCCGGGCCCGTCCAGTCCTTGCGCTTGCCGGCCTTGGCATGGCGCACGAGCGCCACCACGGCCGTCACCGGCGGCAGAGCCAGGAACGCGCGGACGACGCCCCGGTCATGGGCGTAGCTCAGCAGTGCCTGCGCCTCGCCGGCCGGCACCCACCGGGCCTCCTCGATCTCGTCGTCGGCCGGCCGCGGTGTCCACGCGACCGCGCGCATCGACCAGAAGTCGACGCTCTTCTCCACCCCCGGCTCGCCGGTGAGGTATCGCACCGAGGGCAGCCGCAACTGGGGCACCGCCTCGACCGCCGTCTCCTCGAACACCTCACGCACCGCGGCGGTCAGCTCGTGCTCGCCCGGGTCGAGCTTGCCCTTCGGCAGCGACCAGTCGTTGTATCGCGGCCGGTGCACCAGCACGATCTCCGGCGCCCCGCCGGCGGTCCGCCGCCACACCACGCCGCCCGCCGCCCGGACCACCGAGTTCACTTCAGCCATGCGATGTTCTTTTCCTCCATGACCGGCTCCCACACGGCTGGAAAGTCGGCGCGGGCGCGGGTCACGGCGGCCCGTTCGCGCTCGAACAGCCGGCCCGCCGTCACCGCCAAGTCGTGGTCGCCCGGCGCGGCCGCGGACGCTGCCAGCCAGGCGTCGGCGGCGATGGCCGCGTCCTGATGCTCGCCGAGCACCGCCTGTGCCCGCGCGACCGCCTTCGCCAGCTGCTTCGCTTCCGGGCCGACCACGGCGGCGACGGAGTCGGCGGCGTAGCGGGCCCGCTTCGCACGCTTGCGGACCTCGTGCCAATCGTCGTCGGGCAGGTCCGGGGTCAGCCCGCCCGCGCCGGGAATGCCGCCCCCGCCCTCGACCAGCCGCCGCCACGGCTTGCGCACGATGCCGGTCAGCACCTCTTCCGCCCGCTCCCACGCCAGGGGCGCCAGGCGGGGCGCCTGCACGGCGCCGACGAGGGCGTCGAGCAGCTTCACGTATCGCTTCGAGTGCAGCGCCGCGTCCAGCACCCCCAGCGCCGCCTCCTGCCGCGCCGCCAGCGCCGCGTCGAGGCGCGCCACCGCCGCCGGGTCGGCCGGCACCAGCGGGTCGGCCGCGGCCGTGCGCCGCAGTCGCTCCCGCAGCACCTCCACGTCGCGGGCGCCGCCGAGCGCCTCGGCGAGCCAGGCCAGCTCCGTGCGCAGCTTCGCCGTCCACTGCGGGTCCAGCAGCGCCTGGAACGTCTGCAGGTCGCTGCGCAGCCGCCGGGTGCCGACCCGCATCTGGTGCACCGGGGTGTCGCCGTTGGGCATCGTCTCGCGCAGCCGCGCGAACGGGTCGTGCTCGAAGATTCGCGCGACGTCGCGGCGGATCGCCTCGGTCACCACGTCGCCGGCGTAGACGGTCTGGGCCCGCCCGGGCGCGGCGAGCACCGGCGCCGCCAGCGGGGCCATCGCCCGCTCGTGCTTGGGCACGAACGCGTCCGTGCGGGCGCCCGCGGCCAGCAGCAGCTCCTCGATGCGGTCCAGCAGGTCCGGGCCGCCCCCAGCCCGCTCGAGCTCGATCTCGCGGAACCGCAGCCGGACGTCGCGGCCGTCGAGCACGCTCACGACGTCGTCGGCGACCTCGGCCAGCACGGTGCCGCCGGCGTCGGTCACCTCGTAGACGGTGCGCACCGTGCGCAGCACCGCGGCCGGCTCCAGTGCGCGGCCGCGCCGGTAGGCGGTGATGAGGTCGGCGAGCTCCGGGGGTACGACACCCGCTCCGGCCGAAGGCCGGGAGTGCTCGTGGCGCACCCCGGTCTTCGAGGACGGCAGCTTCAGCGTCCAGACCTTCGCCCGCGCGTCGTTCTTGCGGTGCCGCAGGGCGACGCCGTGCCGCGCGAGCAGCCGTTCCGCGGTGTCGTAGTAGGTCGCGCGCAGCGTCACCGGCTCCCGCGCGCGCACCGTCCCGGCGGGGCTGAGGTCGGGCATGGTGAACCCGTCGTCGGCCAGGTACTTACGCTCTTCCTCCAGCATCCAGCCACCCTACGGTTCACTCCACCCGGTCGACGATCCGGCGCAGCAGCGCCTCCTGCGGGTTCTTGCCCGGCCGGCGGTGCCACTCGCCGTTGCCGGAGAGCTCGAACGCGCCGGTGTCGTCGCGCATCATCAGGCTCAGCGTGCGGTTCAGCTCGTCCTGCGAGGCCGGGTCGGTGACCTGCACGAGCGCCTCGACGCGCCGGTCGAGGTTGCGGTGCATGAGGTCCGCCGAGCCGATCCAGTACTCCGCGCGGGCGCCGTGGCCGAACCGGAACACCCGCGAGTGCTCCAGGAACCGGCCCAGGACCGATCGGACCCGGATGTTCTCCGACAGGTCCGGCACGCCCGGGCGCAGCGCGCAGATGCCGCGCACGATCAGGTCGACGCGCGTGCCCGCGCGGCTGGCCCGGTAGAGCGAGTCGATGACCTCCTCGTCGATGAGGGAGTTCACCTTGAGCTGCACGAGGCCGTCCGCGCCGTAGGCGACCTCGCGTTCGATCCGCTCGATGATGCCGCGGCGCACCCCGTGCGGCGCGACCAGGAGCCGGCGGTACGACGTCTGACGGCTGTAGCCGGTGAGCACGTTGAACAGGTCCGTCAGATCGGCGCCCACCTCCGGGTCCGCCGTCAGCAGCCCGTAGTCCTCGTAGAGCCGCGCCGTCTTCGGGTGGTAGTTGCCGGTTCCGATGTGGCAGTAGCGGCGGATGTGGTTGCCCTCCTGGCGCACGACGAGGGCCGTCTTCGTGTGCGTCTTGAGGCCCACGAGGCCGTACACGACGTGGCAGCCCGCGCGCTCCAGCGTCCGCGCCCAGCCGATGTTCGCCTTCTCGTCGAAGCGAGCCTTCACCTCGACCAGCACGACCACCTGCTTGCCCGCCTCCGCCGCGTCGACGAGCGCGTCGACGATCGGCGAGTCGCCGCTGGTGCGGTACAGCGTCAGCTTGATCGCCAGCACGTTCGGGTCCGCCGCCGCCTGCTCGACGAAGCGCTGCACGCTCGTTGAGAACGAGTGGTACGGGTGGTGGACCAGGATGTCGTGGTCGCGCAGGCGCGCGAAGACGCTGCGGGGCGTCTCACCCTCGGCGAAGTGCGGGTGCGTCGCGGGCACGAAGGGCGGGTCCTTCAGGTCCGGACGGTCGACGCCGTTGTACACCTCCCACAGCGCGGTCAGGTCGAGCCACCCGGGCACCCGCAGCACGTCGTGGGAGTCCATGTCCAGCTCGCGGACGAGCAGCTCCAGCACGTGGTCCGACATCGACGCCGCGACCTCCAGGCGCACCGGCGGCCCGAAACGCCTCCGTGCGAGCTCGCGCTCCAGCGCCTGCAGCAGGTCCTCGTCGCGGTCCTCGTCGAGCTCCACCTCGGCGTTGCGCGTCACCCGGAACAGGTGGTGCTCGAGCACCTGCATGCCGGAGAACAGCTGCCCGAGGTGCGCGGCGATGAGCTCCTCGACCGGCAGGAAGCGCATCACCCGCGCGCCGTCGCGCGCGGCGTGCAGCGCGAAGAACCGCGGCACGTTGTTCGGCACCTTGATCCGGGCGAACAGCTCCGGGCCGCCGTCCTTCTCCCGCACCACGACGGCCAGGTTCAGCGACAGGCCGGAGATGTACGGAAACGGGTGGGCCGGGTCCACCGCCAGCGGTGTGAGCACCGGGAAGATCTGCTCGCGGAACGACGCGCGCATCCGTTCCCGTTCGGCCGGGTCCAGCTCCGCCCAGCGAACGATGTGGATGTTCTCATGGGCCATCGACGGCGCGATGTCCTCGGCGAAGGCCCGCGACTGCCGCGACATCAGCGCGGAGGCGCGCTCGGCGATCTGCTCCAGCTGCTCCGTCTGCGGCAGGAAGCCGGGCCGGCGCACCGGCAGGCCGGTCTGCAGGCGGCGCTTGAGGCCCGCGACGCGCACCATGTAGAACTCGTCGAGGTTGCTGGCGAAGATCGCGAGGAACTTGGCCCGCTCCAGCAGTGGCGTGGCGGGGTCCTCGGCGAGCGTCAGCACCCGCGCGTTGAAGTCGAGCCAGGACAGCTCGCGGTTGAGGTACCGGTCCTCCTGTAGTGGCTTCTCCTCCTCCGGCGGGGCGGTGGCCACCGCCCCGCCGGTCGCCCGGGCGCCGTCCGGGGCTGTGGTGTCTGTGGCCGGCGCGGGGCCGCCCGTCGTGGGCTCGGCCTCGGCCGCGGGAGTCGATGCGACGGGCGCCGGCTCGGCGGGCATCGCCGTCCCCGCCGCCGCGACCGGGGTCTTCTGGATCGGCACCCGCTCGGGCGCCATTGCCGTGTCTGTCGTGGCCTCGTTCACCGTGACCTCGCTCACCGTCGATTCATCGGCCGCCGCCGCGCGCGTGGCCTTCGTGGCTCGACGAGCCCGGGCCGGGGTCCCGTTCCCACCTGACCTCGTCGTCCTGGGCGGTCCACTCGCCGGGTCGGGCCGCTGGGCGGCGGTGCGCGGTCGGCTTCGTCCGGAAGTGCTCTCGTCCACCGGATCATCATGGCCCGTTTGTGCCGGTCTGAACATGAACTTCCCGCTGCTTGGCCGTCACGGGAGGGTGGGCAGCGTGACTTTCGTGACAGTGCCCGCCTCGTCGCGGTCGAGCCGGACCCGTTGACCCAGCCGCAGGTGCCGCAGCCCGGAAGCGTCGAACGCCGCGGCGGGGAACGTCACCTCGGCCCCGTCGTCGAGCAGCACTGTGCCGGTACGACTCTCGTCGTCGAATGTCGCGACCGTGCCCTGCATACCGATCACGCTACCGTGTAGAGGACTTGTCCGGTATGTGCGCCGAGTCCCAGCCGCGCCGCGGCATCGAGATCGGCCGCGGTGTCCACGTCGCGTCGAAGGCTCGGCCACGCTCCGTCCAGCCGTGTCGCGCCCGAGCGCAGGTGCGCCCCGGCGGAACCGGGCCCGAAGTGCGGCGCCAGCGCCTCGCCGGCGGGCGCGGCCAGCAGCACCGTCCCCGTCCCCTCGAGATCGGGAACGAACGCCCGCCGCCCCGCCCGCGCGGCCGCGACCAGCGCCGACTCCAGGTCCGCGGGCCGCATCGCGGGCAGGTCCGCGGTGAGCGCGACGACGCCGACGTCGCCCGCATCGTCGGCGGCGGGGCCGTCCGCCGGGTGGCGGGGCGCGACGGAGCGCCGGGCGGCCTGAGCGCCGTGGGCCAGGGCGGCGTTGAGGCCCGCCGCGGGCGCGTCGGGCAGGCACAGCGCACCGAGGGCGGTCAGCTCCGCGCATACCGCCGGGTCGTCGCAGATCACCACGACGCGGGCGACCACGCGGCAGGCGAGGACGGCAGCTACCGTGTCACGGGCCATGGCCAGGACCAGATCGGGGTGTACGGCCTCGGGCACCGCGCCGCGCAGGCGCGTTTTGGCCGCTGGCAGGGGTTTGACGGGGACCACGGCCACCCAGGCGGCCGGCCGGTCGGGTGCCGTCGGCTGGGGCGTCGATTGGCCGTGGCAGTGCATGAGCCATCCTGACACGGCCACCGGGCGCCCGGCAGTGGCATGATTCGCAGCAGAACCGTGAGGGGAGGGTGAGATGGTGCGCCAGAGGCTGGGCTTCTGGCGGCGTTTCGCCGTCGTGACCGTCAAGCCCGCGATCCAGGTGCTGACCCGCCGCACCTGGCGGGGCATGGAGCACATCCCGGGCGAGGGCGGGGTGATCATCGTGGTCAACCACATCTCCCACGCGGACCCGCTCGCCGTGGCGCACTACATCTACGACGCGGGCCGGTGGCCGTCGTTCCTGGCCAAGTCCAGCCTGTTCGAGGTGCCGGTGCTGGGTTACCTGCTCAAGGCCGTCCACCAGATCCCGGTCCGCCGGGGCACCACCGACGCCGTCAAGGCCCTCGAGGCCGCGCGGGCGGGCGTGCGGGCCGGCGAGGCGGTGGTCATCTACCCCGAGGGCACCACGACGCGCGAGCCGGACCTGTGGCCGATGCGCGGCAAGACCGGCGCGGCGCGGCTGTGGCTGGACACCCGGGCGCCGATGATCCCGATCGTCATGTGGGGCCCGGAGCAGATCTACGACCCGCGGACGAAGAAGCTCAAGCTGCTCCCGCGCGCGAAGATCACGATCGTGACCGGCGAGCCCCTCGACCTGTCGGCCTGGTCGGACGCGCAGCCCACGGCGCAGGTCCTCGGCGAGATCACCGACCACGTCATGCTGCACCTGCGCGACATGCTGGCGCAGATCCGCGAGGGCACGCCGCCACCCCTGTGGACCCCGAAGCGCACGCAGCGGCCCGAAGAGCAGGCGGCATGAGCATCCAGCGCGCGGCGGTCCTGGGAGCCGGCTCCTGGGGCACAGCATTCGCGAAGATCCTGGCCGACGCCGGCACCCCGGCCGTGACCGTCTGGGCGCGCCGCCCCGAGCTCGCCGCCTCGATCCGTGACCGGCACACCAACCCGGACTACCTGCCCGCGACGTGGCTGCCGGAGGCCGTCACCGCCACCGCGGACGCCCACGAGGCGATCGACGGGGCGGACCTCGTCGTGCTGGCCGTGCCGTCGCAGACGCTGCGCGCCAACCTCTCCGCCTGGAGCGGCGCGATCGGCGCGGACGCGACCCTGGTGAGCCTCATGAAGGGCATCGAGCTCGACACCCTCAAGCGGATGAGCGAGGTGATCGTCGAGGTTGCCGGGGTCGAGCCCGACCGCGTCGCCGTCGTCACCGGCCCCAACCTCGCGCCGGAGATCGCCGCCGAGCAGATCGCGGGCACCGTCGTGGCGTGCCGCGACATCCGCCGCGCCGAGCTCGTCCAGCGAGCGATCAGCACGCGCTACCTGCGGCCGTACACCAACGACGACGTCGTAGGCTGCGAGCTCGGCGGCGCCGTGAAGAACGCGATCGCCCTCGCCTACGGGATGGCCTCCGCGCTCGGGTTCGGCGACAACACCAAGGCCACCCTCATCACCCGGGGCCTGGCCGAGACCGGCCGCCTGGGCGCGGCCCTCGGCGCCAACCCGATGACGTTCGCGGGGCTGGCGGGCCTGGGCGACCTGATCGCGACGTGCTCGTCCCCGCTTTCGCGCAACCGTACGTTCGGCGAGCGCCTCGGCCGCGGTGAGACCCTGGAGCAGGCGCAGGCCGCGACCCGGCAGACCGCCGAGGGTGTCAAGAGCTGCCTGTCAATCCGTGACCTCGCGCACAGCGTCGGCGTGGAGATGCCGATCACCGAGCAGGTCGAGCAGGTCTGCCACGAGGGTGTGGACCCGCTCAAGGCGATCGCCGCCCTGATGGCGCGGGAGACCAAGCCGGAGCGGCCGGGCGTCCCCTCGACCGGCCGATGACCGCCACCGAGCCCCCCGGCCCCACCCGGGCCGGGGCCGGGGCCGGGGCCGGGGCCGGGGCCGGGGCTGGCCCGGCATCCACCGCGGCCGCGGAGGGTGCCGGCGTGCCCGTGCGGGGCGACGGCACGCGGGTCGTGCACGCCGGGGTGCCGGCGCCGGTCGCCGGGAAGCCGTTCATGCCCTCGCCGGTGTTCGTGGCGCCGTATCACCTCGATCCGGTCGCGGGGCCGCAGGCGGGCGTGGACGGGTACGGGCGGACGGACAACCCGACGTACCGGATGCTGGAGCAGGCGATCGGCGAGCTGGAGGGCGGCGAGTGCGTCGTGTTCGCCTCCGGCATGGCCGCGATCACCGCAGTCCTGCTCGCCACGCTGCGCGGGGGCGACACGGTGGTGCTGCCCTCTGACGGGTACTTCCTCACTCGTGCCTTCGCCGGCGAGCACCTGCCCGGGCGCGGGGTCGAGGTGCGCACGATGCCGACGGCGGGGCCGTATCCGGCGTTCGACGACGTGCGGCTGCTGCTGCTCGAGACTCCCTCGAACCCCGGACTCGACGTCTGCGACATCGCCGATCTCGCCGCGCGGGCGCACGCGCGCGGGGGCCTCGTCGCGGTCGACAACACCACGCCGACCCCGCTCGGGCAGCGGCCGCTGGACCTGGGCGCGGACTTCTCGGTCGCCTCGGCCACCAAGGCGCTGACCGGGCACTCCGACATGCTGCTCGGGTACGTCTGCGCCCGCGATCCCGAACTCGTCGCGTCGATCCGCACGTGGCGCGCGCGGACGGGCGGCATCCCGGGCGCGTTCGAGGCCTGGCTGGCCCACCGCTCGCTCGGCACGCTGGACCTGCGCCTGGCGCGGCAGACGGCGAACGCGGCGGCCGTGAGCGAGCTGCTGGCCGGCCATCCGGCCGTCGCGTCCGTGCGCTGGCCCGGCCGGCCGGGCGACCCCGCGTTCGAGGCCGCGGCCCGGCAGATGCGCCGCATCCCCGGCGTCGTGACGTTCGTCCTGGCCGGCAAGGCCGCGGTGGACCGCTTCCTGGGCGCGTCCGAGCTGGTGTTCGCCGCGACGTCCTTCGGCGGGCTGCACTCCTCGGCGGACCGGCGGGCTCAGTGGGGCGACGACGCGCCCGAGGGTCTCGTGCGCTTCTCGTGCGGCGTCGAGGACACCGCCGACCTGGTCGCGGACGTCCGCCGCGCCCTGGACGCCGCCCTGGGCTGATCCCGCCGCGCCGTGGACGCCGCGGTGGGCGGTGTCGCGGTGGGCGGTGTCGCGGGGGAGTACGGAGCGGGCCTCCTTGAGATCGGTGCGCGGGCGCGCGACACCGAAACCGAGGAGATGGGGTTCAGCAGTGCACCTCGCCGGGGTCCGTGGCGGGCACGGTGGCGACGATCGGCGCTGAAAGGTGCACCAGCCAGGATCCGTCGGCGGACTTCGGCACCACCACGCGCAGCGGCACCTGGCGATCGATGGTCCGCCAGACGGACTCGGACGAGCGCTCTTCCAGGAACCAACATACGTTCGACAGGCCCAGCAGCTGCGCCTCCGGGGGAACCGCGGGGGACGGCACGCCGCAGGAGATCACGATCGCTGGGTCGCCGTAGGCGGCGTTCTGCTCGCCGCCGGCCGTGACCGGGCGGCGGCGCAGGCCACCGAGCTCCTCCGGGAGGCGGGCCACCAGGGCACGGCACACCGCGGCCGGGGACGGGGCGAGCTGGGGAGCCTCAGCTGGTACGGCTGCCACGCTCGGCTCTTTCGCCCCACCCGGGAAACCACCCAGGCCCCAGAAGGCGAGCAGGCCCGCCACCAGAGCGATCGGCAGCGCCGCGAGGGTCGCGACCCGCGCCGGGCTCGGTGCGGGGCGCGTCATGGTGTCGGTGGTCACTACAAGTGCACCACCGAGCAGGTGACTGTGCGGGTGATTCCGGGCACGAGCTGGACCTTCGAGACGATGAGCTGGCCGAGCTCGTCGATGTTGCGGGCCTCGGTGAGCACCACAACGTCGTACGGGCCGGTGACCGCGTCGACGCGCACCACCCCGGTGAGACCCTGGATGGCCGTGGCGACGTCGCGTGCCTTGCCGACCTCTGTTTGGATCAGGATGTATGCCTGTACCACGACACGACTCCCTCCCTGCGCTGTCCGGGCGCTGATCAGGCGTCAACCTACCGCAAGAATGGGATCGGCAAATCAACCGCCGTGCGTGATCATGCCATGACACGCGGCTTCGGCGACACTATCGAGCATCAGATTGGAGGAGGGGTGACCGTAGCGACCACCGGGGAGTTCGGGCTCATCTCGCGGGTGACGGCCCGGCTCGGGGCGGCGTCGCCCCTGGTTCTGCTCGGTCCCGGGGACGACGCGGCGATCGTCGCCGCGCCGGACGCGCGCGTCGTGGCGAGTACCGACGTGCTCGTCGACGGGCGGCATTTCCGTCGCGACTGGTCCAGCGCGCGTGATGTCGGCCACCGCGCGGCCGCGGCCAACCTCGCCGACATCGCGGCCATGGGCGCGCGCCCCACGGCCCTGCTGGTGGCGTTGTGCACCCCGGCAGACCTGCAGATCTCCTGGGCCGAGGGGCTCGCCGACGGCCTGGCCGCGGAGGCGGCGAAGACCGGCGCGAGCGTCGTGGGCGGGGACACCTCCGCGAGCCCGACGCTGACCATCGCGGTCACCGCGCTCGGCGACCTGGAGGGCCGGGCGCCGGTGGTGCGCTCGGGGGCGCGCCCGGGGGACGTCGTGGCGGTCGCTGGGCGGATCGGGCACGCCGCGGCCGGATACACCATCCTTTCGCGCGGCTTCCGCTCGCCGAAGCTGCTCGTCGACGCGCACCGGCGCCCCGACGTGCCGTACCACCTCGGCCCCGTCGCGGCGCGCGCGGGCGCGACGTCCATGATCGACATCTCCGACGGGCTGCTCGCCGACCTCGGTCACATCGCGACCGCCAGTGGCGTCGGCATCGACGTGCGCCGCGACGCGTTCACCGTGCCGGAGGCGATGCACGCCGCCGCGACCGCGCTGGGCGTGGACCCGTACGGCTGGATTCTCGCCGGTGGCGACGATCATGCGCTGGCCGCCACGTTCCCGCCCGACACCCCGCTGGGCGAGGAGTGGCTCGTCGTCGGATCCGTCCTGCCGGCCGGGCTGTTCACCGCCGGTGACGGCGTGACCGTGGACGGGCGCAGGTACACCGGCGGCGCCCCCGGATGGGATCACTTCCGGTAACAGGACGCCCGTACTCTCTACTGTCGTGAACGAGATCGACATTCAGCTGACCCGCTACGGCTCGCAGGTCGCCACCGCGCTCACGATGGCTGCCCTCGCCGACCTGAGCGAGCGGTACGGCGGCGAGGGCGACAGCACCCCGATCCAGCCCGGCGAGTTCGATCCTCCGGAGGGCGCCTTCCTCGTCGCGTACCTCGGCCACGAGCCGGCCGGCTGCGTCGGCTTCCGTACGTTCGCCGAGGACGAGACGACCGCGGAGATCAAGCGGATGTACGTCGCGCCGCTCTTCCGCGGCCGCGGGGTCGCCAAAGCGCTGCTCGCGGCCGTCGAGGACGCGGCGCGGCAGGCCGGGCGGCAGCGGATCTGGCTGGAGACGGGGACGGCGCAGCCCGAGGCGATCGGGCTCTACGAGCGCAGCGGCTATGCGAGGATCGCGGACTTCGGGCATTACAAGGGGTACCCCGACGTGCGCTCCTTCGGCCGCGATCTCTGACGCGGACATGGCGAAAGGCCCCGTGACCGCAGTCACGGGGCCTTTCGGCGTTCTGGGCTCAGCCCCGGACGACCTTGCCGGCCTTGAGGCAGGAGGTGCAGACCTGCACCTTCCGCGTGGTGCCGCCACCGGCCGGGGTGCGCACCGTCTGAATGTTGGGGTTCCAACGGCGGTTGGTCCGCCGGTGCGAGTGGGACACGTTGTGGCCGAAGCCCGGTCCCTTGCCGCAGACGTCGCACACGCTAGCCACGGGGATCTCCTGGGTTGATTGCAGTCTCTGATCGGAACGGACCCGCGCCGCGGACCTCGTTCCAGGCGTCACCGGCCGGGTGAGCGGCGGGCAACCCGGCAAGGTTACCTGATCCGGGTCCGCGACACCCAATCGGCCCGCTCGGGCCCGCATCGGTGGGGAATGACGGCGCTCACCGTTAGGCTCTGGCGCGTGCCAGACAGTGTGGACGCCGCGACCGTCCGCCGGTGGTGTGCCTCCGGCCTGGCCGCGCTGCGGCGTCACCAGGCCGAGATCGACGCGCTCAACGTGTATCCGGTGCCCGACGGCGACACCGGCACGAACCTGGTGCTCACGATGACCGCCGCCGCCGATGGGGCCACGGCCGCCACCGTCGCCGGGGCGTCGGCCGCCGACGTGCTGCGCGGGGCGGCGCGCGGGGCGCTGCTCGGGGCCCGCGGCAACTCCGGGATCATCATGGCGCAGCTGCTCAAGGGCCTCGCCGCCGGGCTGGACGCAGCGGAGCCGGTCTCCGGTGCGGCGCTGGCCTCGGCGCTCACGGCGGCCGCGCGCGGGGCGTACGCCGCGGTCGCGGCGCCCGTCGAGGGCACCGTGCTGTCCGTCGGGGTGGCGGCGGCCGCAGCGGCGGTCGAGGCCGTGTCCGAGCGCGGGCGGGTCGGGGGCGTCATCACCGTCGCCCGGGCGGCGGCTGAAGGGCGCGGGTCGCGCTCGCGCGGACGCCCGAGCAGTTGCCGGCGCTGGCCCGGGCCGGGGTGGTCGACGCGGGCGGGCGCGGGCTCGTGGTGCTGCTCGACGCGCTGGTGGAGACGCTGACCGGGCAGGCGCCGCCGGACGCGCCCGTCGTGCCGGTCGTGCCCGCCGGCGGGCGCCCGGGCGCGACGGTGGAGCGGGAGGCGGGATCCGAGGAGTTCGCGTACGAGGTCCAGTACCTGCTGGAGGCGCGCACGGACGCGGTCGGGACGCTGCGGGGGGTGCTCGCGGGGCTCGGCGACTCCCTCGTCGTGGTCGGTGACGAGCCGACCTGGCACGTCCATGTGCACGTCAACGACGTCGGCGCGGCGATCGAGGCCGGCGTCGAGGCGGGGCGGCCGAGCCGGATCACGGTGACCCGCTTCGCCGACCTGATCGGCGCCCGAGCGGGCGCCCCGGCGCACGATGGTGCGCCGTCCGCGCCGGTGCGTGACGAGGCGGTGCCCGTCCCCGCACCCGCCGGCGCGGTGGGCCGGGACTCGGGCGCGGTGGGCCTGGACCCGGGCGCGGGCGCCCGGGAACGCGCTGTCGTCGTGGTCTGCGCCGGACCCGGGCTCGCGGAGCTGTTCGCGGCCGAGGGCGCCGAGGTGCTGACCGGAAACCCGTCCACCGTGCAGCTGCTCGACGCGATCCGGCGCACGGGCGCGGCGCGCGTCGTGGTGCTGCCCAACGACCCCAACGTCCTGGCCGTCGCCTCGGCCGCCGCCGCAGAGGCGCGCGCCGCGGGCGTCCGCGCGGACGTCGTGCCGACCCGCTCGCCGGTCCAGGCGCTCGCCGCGATGGCCGTACGCGACGCCACCCGGCGGTTCGAGGACGACGTGATCGCCATGGCCGAGGCGGCCGCGCGGTGCCGCTCCGCCGAGATCACGGTGGCCGCGCGGGAGGCGCTGACCGTCGCCGGGCGGTGCCAGCCGGGCGACGTCCTCGCGATCGTCGACGGCGAGGTCAACCTCATCGGCCGGGACCTGTCGCAGACCGCCGGGCGGCTGCTGGACCGCATGCTCGCAGGGGGCGGCGAGCTCGTCACCCTCGTCGCGGGGTGCGACGCGCCCGAGGGCCTCGGCGCGGCCCTGCGTTCACACGTCGAGGGCTCGTGGCCGTTCGTCGAGGTGCAGTGTTACGAAGGGGGCCAGCCGCACTATCCGCTGCTGGTGGGCCTCGAGTAAGAGCGAACTGTCGAACGGGGAAAGCCGAGTTGGCCGACATCGACCTGACCACGCCGCTTTCGAAGGTGCTCGGGGGCAACGGCGCGAAGCTGCTCGCCGAGCACCTCGACCTGCACACCGTCGGCGATCTGGTCTACCACTTCCCGCGCCGCTACGAGGAGCGCGGCGAGCACACCGACATCCGGGCACTGGAGATCGACACCGACGTCACCGTCTTCGGGCAGGTCAAGCGGGTCAACTCGCGGCAGTTCGTGCAGCAGCGGGGCAACACCCGGGGCCGGCGCGGCTCGCTGGTCGAGGCGGTCGTCGGCGACGACGGCGGCGGCGAGATCAGCGTCACGTTCTTCAACCAGCCGTGGCGGGAGAGCCAGCTGCGTCCGGGCCGCTGGGGGCTGTTCTCCGGCAAGGTCGGCCGCTTCAACAACAAGCTGCAGCTCAACCAGCCCGACTACGTCCTGCTCGACGCGGGCGAGGGCGAGGAGGCGGTCGAGGAGTTCGCCGGGGCGATCATCCCGGTGTACCCCGCGACCGCGCGCGTGCCCACCTGGCGCATCGCCGCGGCCGTGCGCACCGTCCTCGACGTCCTGCCCTCGACCCCCGACCCGGTGCCCGCGACGACGCGCGCGAGCCGGCGCCTGTCCTCGCTGGACAAGGCGTTGCGCGAGATCCACCGCCCCGAGTCGCAGCAGTCGCTGGCCATCGCGCGCAGGCGCCTGAAGTGGGACGAGGCGTTCGCGCTGCAGCTGACCCTGGTGCAGCGCAAGAAGCGGGCCGAGGACTGGCCGGCGGTGCCGCGCCCGCGCCGCGCCGGTGGGCTGCTCGCCACATTCGACGCCGGGCTGCCGTACGAGCTGACCCGCGGCCAGCGTGACGTCGGCGAGGAGATCGCGGCGGACCTGGAGCGGGCCCACCCGATGCACCGGCTGCTGCAGGGCGAGGTCGGCTCCGGCAAGACGCTGTGTGCCCTCCGCGCGATGCTGCAGATCGTCGACGCCGGCGGCCAGGCCGCGATGCTCGCCCCGACCGAGGTCCTCGCCGCCCAGCACCACCGCAACGTCACGGATCTGCTCGGCGCGATGGCTCGGGCCGGCGAGCTGGACGCCGCGGCGGAGGCGACCCGGGTCGCGCTGCTGACCGGCTCCCTGGGCGCGGCCGCGCGCCGGCGGGTCCTGGAGGAGATCCGCAGCGGCGCCGCGGGCATCGTGGTCGGCACTCACGCCCTGCTCTACGAGGGCGTCGACTTCGCCGACCTCGGCCTCATCGTCGTCGACGAGCAGCACCGCTTCGGCGTCGAGCAGCGCGACGCCCTGCGTACCAAGGCCGACCAGCCGCCGCATGTGCTGGTCATGACCGCCACCCCGATCCCGCGCACGGTCGCGATGACCGTCTTCGGCGACCTTGAGACGTCGGTGCTCAGCCAGCTCCCGCGCGGCCGCTCGCCGATCGCCTCCCACGTCGTGCCGGTCACCGAGAAGCCCGCGTACCTCGACCGCGGCTGGCGCCGGCTGCGCGAGGAGGTCGCGAAGGGGCACCAGGCGTACATCGTGTGCCCGCGCATCGGCGACGCGAACTCCGACGGCGAGGACGTCCCGCCGGTCGGCGACGACGGCCGCCGGCCCCCGGTCGCGGTCCTGGACGTCGCGCCGCAGCTGCAGGAGGGCCCGCTGCACGGCCTGCGCATCGGTGTGCTGCACGGCCGTCTCCCCGCCGAGGAGAAGGACGCCGTCATGCGGACCTTCGCCGCCGGCGACCTCGACGTCCTCGTCGCCACCACCGTCATCGAGGTCGGCGTCGACGTGCCCAACTCGACGATGATGATGATCCTCGACGCCGACCGCTTCGGCGTCTCCCAGCTGCACCAGCTGCGCGGGCGCGTCGGCCGGGGCAGCGCGCCGGGGCTGTGCCTGCTCGTCACCGAGTCCGGCGAGGGCACGCCCGCGCGGGCGCGGCTGGACGCCGTCGCCTCGACCACCGACGGCTTCAAGCTCGCCGAGCTCGACCTGGAGCAGCGCCGCGAGGGCGACGTCCTCGGCGCGTCGCAGTCCGGCCACCGGTCCCACCTGCGCCTGCTGTCGCTGCTGCGCGACGCCGATCTGATCGGCGAGGCGCGCACGGAGGCGGCCGAGCTGATCGAGGAGGACCGGGAGCTGGAGCGCCACCCGGCCCTGGCGGCGACCATCGCCCGCCTCGTCGACGAGGAACGGGCGGAATACCTGGAGAAGAGCTGATTCGCGCGCTCCGTCCGTGAGGTGAATCACATTCCGCGCGAACGCGGCGGCCGGCGGGCGGCGGCGGGTCGGCGGGGTGGCGTACGTCACCGCCTACCCTGGAGCGCGTGACGCGGATCGTGGCCGGAGCGCTGGGCGGGCGGCGGCTGGTGGTGCCGGCCGGGCAAGGGACGCGGCCGACCTCGGACCGGGTGCGGGAGGCGCTGTTCAGCAGCCTGGACAACCTGATCGAGCTGGACGGGGCGCGCTTCGCCGATCTGTTCGCGGGCTCGGGGGCGGTCGGGTTCGAGGCGTGCTCGCGCGGGGCCGCGCACGTGCTGCTCGCCGAGGCCGATGCCAAGGCGGCCCGCGTGATCCGGGGCAATATCGCGACGCTCGGGGTCGCCGCGCGGGTGCGGCTGGTGACGGACAAGGTCGAGCGGCTCGTGGCAGGGGAGCCGGACGAGCGCTACGACGCGGTGTTCGTCGACCCGCCGTACGCGGTGCCGGACGAACGCGTCCGTGCGGTGGTCGACGGGCTGGCGCAGCGGTGGCTGGCGCCGGACGCGGTGGTGGTGGTCGAGCGGTCCAGCCGGAGCGTGCCGATGGCCTGGCCCGACGGGCTGCGGGCGGTGGCGCAGCGGCGATACGGGGAGACGTCGCTGTGGTACGCGCGCCGCGAGCAGGACGGCTGAGCGCCGGCGGCGACCAGGTGGGCCGGCGCGCGGGCGCGGCCGCGGCGAGCAGGCGCTCTGTGGTTCGACCGACGCGATCAGGATGGCTCGCGCACGGGTTAAGCGATCCTTTGGTACGGTCCCCGCTCATGAGGCTTGGGCTGGTGCAATGAGGCGCGCGGTCTGTCCGGGTTCGTTCGATCCGGTCACCAACGGGCACCTCGACATCGTCGGTCGTTCATCGCAGGTGTTCGATGAGGTCGTCGTCGCGGTACTGATCAATCAGAGCAAGGCGGGGCTGTTCACGGTCGACGAGCGGCTGGAGATGCTCGCGGCGGTGACCGCGCCGTACTCCAATGTCCGGGTCGATGCGTTCCAGGGACTCCTGGTCGACTTCTGCCACGCCCACGACATCAACGCCATCGTCAAGGGCGTGCGGGTCGCCGGGGACTTCGACTACGAGCTGCAGATGGCGCAGATGAACTACGGGCTCAGCGGGATCGAGACGCTGTTCATGCCGACCAACCCGAAGTACTCCTTCGTCTCCTCCAGCCTCATCAAAGAGGTCGCCAAATGGGGCGGCGACGTTTCGCCACATGTACCCGATCTCGTGGCGAATCGCCTGCGTGAACGGTTCGCCGCGACGCGAAAGTAAGTGCAACACCCGAGTGGCGATAAAGCGGCTGCGGGGTCCGGGCCGCATGATGGTTACGTCGTTCAGCGTTGGGAACAGGAGTGACCGCAGGTGGATCCGCTCGAGAGCATCGACCAGATCATCGCGCTGGTTGAGGGTGCACGGTCGGCGCCGATGTCGCGGAGCAACTTCGTGTTCGACCGTGCCGACATGATCAATCTGCTCGACCAGCTGCGCGCCGATCTGCCCGGGGAGCTGCGGCGGGCGTCCGCGCTGCTCGACGAGCGCGACAAGATCGTCGACGCGGGGCGGCGCGAGGCGGAGCGGATCATCGCCGAGGCCGAGGCCGAGCACACGCGCCTGGTGTCGATCAACGAGATCGTCGTCTCGGCGGAGCACGAGGCGTCGCGGATGATCAACGAGGCGCGCGCGGAGACGCAGCGGCTGCGCGACGAGGTCGACGACTACGTCGACACGGCGCTGGCCAACTTCGAGCAGTTCCTCACGAGGTCGCTCGCCTCGATCGAGCGCGGGCGCGACAAGATGCACGCGCTGCGGGAGATCGGTTCTTTCACCCCCGCCGGTGAAGACGACCGGCCGCTGCCGTTCTGACGGGCGCGGTAGTGTTGGGGGCGATTCGACGCGAGATCAGCCGCTCGGGTATCCTAGTCCGTCGGCCCTACCTGGCCGGAGTCTGAAAGATGCCACATCAACCACAGCACCCGCACCTGGATCCCCGGTCGCCGCTGGTCCTCGAGACGAGGGACCTCCCACGCCGACCGGGCGCTCTGCATGCGGTGTCGCGGAAGGTGCCGGCGCCCAACGACCTCGGCCTGGAGCTGATCGGCGTGCCCCACGGCGCCGAGCTCGACCTCCAGCTGCGCATGGAGTCGGTGTCCGAAGGCGTTCTCGTCTCCGGCACCGTCACCGGCCCGCTGGTCGGCGAGTGCGGGCGCTGCCTACGCCCGGTCAGCGACACGCTGGACGTCCCGCTCCAAGAGTTCTATGCCTACGAGCACAGCACGACGGACGAGACGACGGACGAGGACGAGGTCGGACGGCTGCAGGGCGACCTGATCGACCTGGAGCCGGCACTGCGGGACGCGGTGGTGCTCTCCCTGGCCGCCAACCCCGTGTGCCGTGAAGACTGCCCAGGGCTGTGCCCCGACTGCGGGACACCGCTGGACGAACTGCCCGCGGGGCACACCCACGAGCAGATCGACCCACGCTGGGCCGCCCTGTCCCAGATCAAGACGTCAGAGGAGTAAGGTCCCGTGGCCGTTCCCAAGCGGAAGATGTCGCGCAGCAACACCCGGTCGCGCCGGAGCCAGTGGAAGGCCGTCGCGGTCTCCACCCAGCCGTGCCCGCAGTGCCGCTCCCCGAAGCTGCCCCACGCGGCCTGCTCGGTCTGCGGCACGTACAACGGCCGCCAGGTCATCGAGGTCTGACCACCGGATCCGGGTGACGCGATCCGACCGATCGCCGCACGGCGGGGAGAACCCGTCCGGCGTCGCGCGGATCGCCGTCGACCTCCTCGGCGGGGACGGGGCTCCCGCCGTCGTGGTTGACGGCGCTCTGCGCGCATGCAGCGCCGATCCAGACCTTCATCTCGTCCTCGTCGGGCCGCGCGAAACGGCCGACGAGGTCCTTGGCGCGCTCCCGGTCGCCGACCGCGAGCGCGTCAGTGTCGTCGTGGTCGACTCCGCGATCGGCATGGGGGACCCGCCGCTGCGCAACGTCCGCCGCTCCACGTCGGTGCGCGCGGCCGCGGAGGCGGTCTACGCCGGCCGTGCGGACGCGATGGTCTCCGCGGGCTCCAGCGGCGCCGCCGTCGCCGCGTCCGCGCACGTGCTCGGCCGGCTGCGCGGGGTACGCCGCCCCGGGCTCGCCGCGCAGCTGCCCACCGAGCGGGGGCCCGTCCTGCTCGTCGACGTCGGGGCGACCCTCGACGCGACCATGCTCGAGCTCGTACAGCACGCCGTGCTCGGCACCGCGTTCGCCTCCGTCGCCCTCGGCATCGCGCGCCCGCGCGTCGGGCTGCTGTCCATCGGCAGTGAGCTGGGCAAGGGCGACCGGCTGCGCCGCGCGGTGTCGATCGCGCTCTCCGACATCCCGTTGCCCGCCGGCGGACGCTACGTCGGTCTGGTGGAGGGTTTCGACGTACCGCGCGGAGGCCCCGCCGACGTCATCGTGACCGACGGGTTCACCGGAAACGTCCTGCTCAAGGGCATCGAGGGCGCGATGGCCGCCATCCACCACGTTCCGGACATCTCCAGATCACAAACGTCCGGAAAGCACGAGGCGGCGGCCGTGCTGCTCGGCGTGGCCGGCGACGTCGTCGTCTGCCACGGCTCCGCCGACGGAGCCGCCGTCGCCGACGGCATCGCGTTGGCCGCGCGGCTGCACCGCGAACGCATCACCCCCGCGGTCGCGGGGTTCGCCGACGATCTGCTGACCGAACTCTCCTCGGCCGGCGGGCTCACCATCCGTGACGCACTGGGAGAGCGCTCGTGAAGAACCAGAACCATCTCGAGGCCGCCTTCGGTGTCGAATTCGACCCGGAGATGCTCAAACGCGCGCTGACGCACCGCTCGTACGCGTACGAGAACGGAGGTCTGCCCACCAACGAGCGCCTGGAGTTCCTCGGCGACGCGGTGCTCGGCGTCGTGATCACCACCGCGCTGTTCCAGAACCACCCCAAGCTCGCCGAGGGCCAACTGGCCAAGCTGCGCGCCAGCGTCGTGAACATGCGCGCCCTCGCGGACGTGGCGCGGCGGCTCGGGCCCGGGGGCATCGGCCCCTTCCTGCTGCTGGGCAAGGGCGAGGAGGCGACGGGCGGGCGCGACAAGGCCAGCATCCTCGCCGACACGCTGGAGGCGCTGATCGGCGCGATCTACCTGCAGTACGGCCTGGACACGACCGCGCAGGTGATCCACAAGCTGTTCGACGGGCTGATGGCCGAGGCGGCGCTGCGCGGCGCGGGCCTGGACTGGAAGACCAGCCTGCAGGAGCTCACCGCGGGGCGCGGGCTGGGGGTGCCCGAGTACCGCATCGACGAGGAGGGCCCCGACCACGCCAAGCGGTTCACCGCCTGGGTGATCGTCGCCAAGCAGCGCTACGGCGGCGCGCAGGGCGGCAGCAAGAAGGAGGCCGAGCAGCGCGCCGCCGAGGCCGCCTGGCGCGAGCTGTCGGGCGTGCAGCCCGAGGCGGCCGCGTACGCCGGGGCGGCGGAGCCGGCCGACACCCACGGGGCCGAACCCCCCAAGCGGGCCGAGGAGCCGCCAGCCGATGACCACGATGACGCCGGTCAATGAGATCGCGCAGCGCGCCCGTTCGGCGCTGATCGCCTTCCCGCTCGGCATCTACGCCGTCAGCCGCCTCGTCCAGCTGGCCCTGCTGTGGTGGATGGCGCCCGACGGCAAGATCCGCGACCGCCTGTTGGCCTGGGACGGCGGGCACTTCGTCCGGGTCGCCGAGGAGGGGTACCCGCGCGGGTACAGCTACGACATCGACGGTCATCTGGTCGGCAACGGTCTGGCGTTCTTCCCCGGATACCCGATGACGGTGCGCTTCGTGCACCTCGTGACGCGCCTGGACTACGGCACGGCCGCCATCACCGTGTCGTGGCTCGCGGGCGGCGCCGCGGCGGTGCTGCTGTGTGCCCTGGGGACGCGGCTGTACGACGAGCGCGCCGGCCTGGCCCTCACCGCCCTCTTCTGCGCGCAGCCGATGTCGATGGCGCTGTCGATGGGCTACTCGGAGGCGCTGTTCACCGCCCTCGTCGCCGGCATGCTGCTGTGCGCGCACCGCGGCGACTGGCTGCTCGCCGGCCTCCTCGGGCTCGGCGCCGGCCTGACCCGGCCCACGGGCGCGGCCGCGGCGATCGCGCTCGCCGTCGCCGCGCTGCTCGCCGTGTACAAGCGACGCGCGGACGCGCAGGGCGCCGGGGGTACACCCGTGTGGAAGCCCGTCGGGGCCGCCGTCGTCGCCCTGGCGGGCGTGCCCGCCTACCTGCTGTGGGTCGGGCTGCGCGTCGGCGATCTCGGCGCGTGGTTCGACATCCAGACCGCGGGCTGGGGCACCACGTTCGACTACGGCGAGTCCACGCTGACGTTCCTGCGCGACGCGTTCAAGGCCGGCGACGGCTGGATCCAGGTGAGCATCGCCTGGATGCTCCTCGGCGTCGTGGCGCTCGCGATCACCGCCGTCCGCATGCGGGTGTGGCCGCCGCTGGTGGTGTACGGCCTCATCGTGCTCGTGCTGGTCCTCGGCCAGGCCGGGTACTACCACTCCAAGCCCCGCCTGCTCGTGCCCGCGCTGCTGATCCTGGTGCCGCCCGCGGTCGCGCTCGGGCGCGCGCGGCCGCGCACCGCGGCGCTGGTCCTGACCGGCCTCGGCGCGTTCGGGCTGTGGTACGGCTCCTACCTCATCACCGTCTGGCACTACGCGATCTAGAGGGATTCCATGCCTGAGTTGCCTGAGGTCGAGACCGTCCGCCGGGGCCTCGACAAGTGGGTGTCCGGCCGGCGCATCGCCACGGTCGAAGTGCTGCACCCGCGCGCGATCCGCCGCCACCTGCCTGGCGCCGAGCACTTCGCGGGCGTCCTCGCGGGCCGGCGCGTCGGGCCCGTCATGCGCCGCGGCAAGTACCTCTGGCTGCCCCTGGACGACGAGGACGCGCTGGTCGGTCACCTCGGCATGTCCGGGCAGCTGCTCATGCAGCCCGCCGACGCCGCGGCCGAGACCCACCTGCGGGTGCGGTTCACCTTCGACGACGACGGCTCCGAACTGCGCTTCGTCGACCAGCGCACATTCGGCGGCCTGAGCGTGTCGGCCGGCGGCGCGGTGCTGCCGGGCGAGCTCGCGCACATCGCGCTGGACCCGGTCGACCCGCTCTTCGCCGACGACGCGTTCATCGAGCGGCTGCGCAGGCGCCGCACCGAGGTCAAGCGGGCGCTGCTGGACCAGACGCTGATCTCCGGGGTCGGCAACATCTACGCGGACGAGGCGCTGTGGCGGGCCGCCCTGCACGGCGTGCGCGACACGTCGCAGCTTTCCCGCCCCGTCGTACGGCGCCTGCTCGGCCACGTCCGCGACGTGCTCAACGAGGCCATCGGGCAGGGCGGGACGAGTTTCGACGCGCTGTACGTCAACGTCAACGGCGAGAGCGGCTACTTCGACCGCTCCCTGAACGCCTACGGCCGCGAGGGCCTGCCCTGCAACCGGTGCGGCAGCCCGATCCGCCGCGAGGCGTTCATGAACCGGTCCTCGTTCTCGTGTCCCCGCTGCCAGCCGCGGCCCCGCCTCGCACCACGCTGAGCGCGCGGTAGGGGCGCGGGCGGCGGGGCGCGGGGGTCGGACCGGCCCCCGGCTCGCTCCCCAGCTCGCCCAGACCGGGCACGAGCCCGCACCAGGCGGGCAGGTCCGTGTAGGGGTCGGGCGCGCCGAGGTCGGTGACCAGCCCGAAGCCGGCGCCGCGGCTGACCTGCAGCCGCGCGGCCTCGTCGAGCTCCCACGGCGGCACGGCGTGCACCAGGTGCCCGTCGCCCGGACGCGCGCCCTCGCCGCTCCAGCGCCGGTACTCCCGCCAGCTGCCGTCGAACACGCACACGGGCAGGCCGAGGTCGCGGTAGGCCTCGTCGGGCGGCTCGCCGGGGTTCAGGACCACCTCGGGCAGGTCGGCGCGGGCGGCGGACTGCGCGACGACGGCGACCGGGCCGATCGCGTACGGGCTGACGGGAGTGTGGTCGAGGAACACGCCGCGGACGGGGTAACCGGCCCAGCGGTAGACGTCCGCGCGGATCTGCGCGACCGGGCGCGTGCCGTAGTCGACGTCGACGTAGCCGAGCAGTCGCACTCCCGCCGCGGCCAGGCGGCTCATGGCCGCGGTCCACAGCGGGTCCCGGCCGCTGCCGGGCCCGCCCGCGACATCGACGACGACGGTGAACGCCGGACCGTGTCCCGCGACGATCTCCCACGCGTGTGGCCGGGCCAGCGGATGCGCCCGCAGAGGCAGGAGCGTCGGAACCCGGTCCACGACCGGACTAACGATGCTGGGCCCCCTCAAGCACGGCCGGTGTCCACGGTCCAGTAAGGCGTTTTGCCGCGCATCGCGGCCCCGACGCCGATCGATGTGATGTCGCAGTCGAGCAGCACGTCCTTCGCATTGCTGTCGCGCATCCAGTGCTTGACGACGTCGCCGGGGTCGCCGCCCTTGGCGGTCACCTCGTCGGCGAAGCCGTCGAAGCCGGCCGCGCTGACCCGATCCTGCGCCCCGCTGCCGTCGCTGCCCCGGCTGCCGGTGAAGCCCCCGGCCGCCATGTCGGCGGCGTGCCCACGCGCGGCCGCGCGTAGCTTGGCGTCGGTGCGCAGCGGGTCGCATTTCTTCTTGCGCCGTTCGCCGTTGATGAGTTGTACGACCCGGTCCTCGTAGCCGTTGTGGAAGTTCGCGGCGACGAGGGTGGTCGCGGCGGTCGCCGGGGGCGGGGCCGCGCTGGTCGGGGGAGCGCCGGGCGGGGGTGCGGCCGACGCGGACGGTCCGGGTGAGACCGGTTGCTCCGCCTCCGCGCGGGGTGGCTGCGAGCCGCCGCCCGTGAGGCCCGGAATGATCACGGCGCCGAGGCCGAAGAGCACCAGCCCGCCGGCGACGATCGCGGCGATGCCGGTCGGGCCCAGCCGGGCGGCGAGGCCGGGCCGCGGTGCCGTCATCGCACCCTCCCGGTCCCATCGTCCTCAGAATTCCCGGACATGACGCTACTTTGCAGTGGCGCCACGGGGCAACCGGTGGCACACTGCCACGATCGGCGCGGCGGTGTGGATCACGCACCCGGGTGAGTGAGAACACCCTGGCCAGCACGTTTGGCGTGCCCTGCGGCTTGACTAAGTCGCGCGCCGGAAGGACTATAGAGGGGTCGCCAGTCGCGCCCATTCATGCCCTGTGCTTCGGTCGCGGGTGCTGGGCGCGCGTTTGCCGGAGTCGACCGGCTGCGCTTAACAAGGAGACGATATGGCTAAGGCCCTCTACGGCCACGTAGGCAGCGCGCCCGATCGGCGCCTTGTCGACGAGGTCACCCAACTGCGCGCCAAGGTTCGTGCGCTCGAGTTCGAGGTCATCCGGCTCCGCGCCGAGAACGACCGGCTCGCCGCCGCGGCCTCGGAGACGGACCACCTGGTCCGGCTTGCCGAGCCGGCGATGGCCTGAAGATCAGGCCGCCGCAACCTGCGCAGAACTACAAAGTAAACCCGCGCGCCGACATCCGATGGGTCTCGGCGCGCAGTCATGTAACGACCCGGTCGTCCGGTTGGTTGCGTTCGTGGCCGGTGGGGCCTGAGTGGGCGGTGTACCCACGACACGCGCATTATGGTGTGCGGTGCTGCGGGGGCGGGTAGTCTCCCGGCGGTAGCCTGCCCGGTAACACACCTCGACCACCGTGGAGATCCGTGCACCTCAAGACCCTGACGGCCAAGGGCTTCAAGTCCTTCGCGTCCACGACGACGCTGAGGCTCGAGCCGGGCATCACCTGCGTCGTGGGGCCCAACGGCTCCGGCAAGTCCAACGTGGTCGACGCGATCGCCTGGGTGCTCGGCGAGCAGGGCGCCAAGGCGCTGCGCGGCGGCAAGATGGAAGACGTCATCTTCGCCGGGACCGCGAGCCGTGCCCCGCTCGGACGCGCCGAGGTCACGCTCACGATCGACAACACCGACGGTGCGTTGCCGATCGACTACACCGAGGTGTCGATCACCCGCCGGATGTTCCGCTCGGGTGAGAGCGAGTACGAGATCAACGGCAACTCCTGCCGCCTGCTCGACATCCAGGAGCTGCTCTCCGACTCCGGCATCGGCCGCGAGATGCACGTGATCGTCGGCCAGAACCGCCTCGACGGCGTCCTGCACGCCCGCCCCGAGGACCGCCGCGCCTTCGTCGAGGAGGCCGCCGGTGTGCTCAAGCACCGCAAGCGCAAAGAGAAGGCCATCCGCAAGCTCGAGGCGATGCAGGCCAACCTCAACCGCCTCGGCGACCTCACCACCGAGCTGCGCCGCCAGCTCAAGCCGCTCGGGCGCCAGGCCGAGGTCGCCCGCCGCGCCGCCGGCATCCAGGCCGACCTGCGCGACGCCCGGCTGCGGCTGCTCGCCGACGACCTGTCCACGCTGCGCGAGACCCTCGACCGCGAGATCGCCGACGAGACCGCGCTGCGCGCGCGCCGCGAGGAGGTCGAGGCCGGGGTCGAGGCGATCAACGAACGCCTCGCCGCGCTGGAGGCCGAGCACGCCGCGGACGCGCCGGTGCTGGCCGAGGCGCAGGACACGTGGTACCAGCTGTCGACGCTGCAGGAACGGTACCGCTCCCTGCACCAGCTCGCTGCAGAACGCCACCGCAACCTCTCGGCCGCGCCCGTCGAGGAGCGGCCCGGGCGCGACCCCGACCAGCTCACCGCCGAGGCCGAGAAGGTTAGCGAGCAGGAGGAGGAGCTGCGCGCCGCGCTGGAGGCGAGCCAGGAGCGCCTCGCCGAGGCCGTCGAGCACCGCCAGGACCTCGAGCGCCGCCTCGCCTTCGCCGAGAAGGCCATCGTCGCCGCCCACAAGGCCATCGCCGACCGCCGCGAGGGCCTGGCCAAGCTCACCGGCCAGGTCGAGTCGGCGCGCTCCCGCGCGACCGCCGCCGGCGACGAGATCGAACGCCTCGCCGTCCAGCTCGCCGAGGCCGAGGCCCGCGCGGAGGCGGCCCAGGGCCTCTACGACGAGGCGAGCGCGGGCGCGTCGGCCGCCGACAACGAGGGCGCCGACCTGGAGATGCGCCACCAGGAGGCGACCCGCGAGCTCGACGCGATCAACAACGAGGTCCGCCAGCACAGCGACGCCGAACGGGCCGCCGAGAAGGACGCCGCGCAGTGGAAGGCCCGCGAGGAGGCGCTCGCGATGGGCCTGCGCCGCAAGGACGGCGCCGGCACCCTCCTGGCCCGCTCCGACCGCGTGCCGGGCATGCTCGGCAGCGTCGCCGCCCTGCTGTCCGTCGAGCCCGGCCACGAGGCGGCGCTCGCCGCCGCGCTCGGCGGGCTCGCCGACGCCGTCGCCGTCTCCGGCGTCGAGGGCGCGGTCGCCGCGGTCGAGATGCTCAAGCAGGACGACGCGGGCCGCGCCGCGCTGCTCATCGCGTCCGCGCCGATGCTCGACGCCCCGCCGGTCGAGCGGGTGCCGCTGCCCCCGGGCGCCGCCTGGGCCATGGACCTCGTCCGCGCCCCCGAGGAGCTGCGCCCCGCCCTGGAGCGCGCCGTCGGCGACGTCGTCTTCGCCCCGGACCTCGCCACCGCGCGCCGCATCGCCTCCTACGCGCCCGCGCTGCGCGCCGTCACCCCCGAGGGCGACGTCATCGGCGCCTACGCGGCCGCCGGTGGCTCCGGCAAGCAGCACAGCTTCATCGAGGTCCAGGCGGCCGTCGAGGAGGCCCGCCAGCAGAAGGTCGACGCCGAGCGCCGCGTCGCCGAGGCCCGGGAGCTGCTCGGCCTGGCCCGCAACGCCGCCGCCGCGGCCAAGCAGGCCGTCGCCGAGACCGCCGCGGCCAAGAAGGAGGCCGACAGCGTCCGCAACGCGGCCGCGCGCCGCCTCGCCGAGCTCGGCGCCGCCGCCAAGTCGGCCCGCGCCGAGGTCGAGCGGCACGCCGCCGCCAAGGCCAAGGCCGAGGCGGCCCGCGAGTCGGGCCTGAGCAGCCTCGCCGAGCTCGAGGAGCGCCTCGCCGCGGCCGAGGAGACCCCGATCGACGAGGACCCCTCCACCCTGGAGCGCGACGACCTCGCCGCCGAGGTGCCCGTCGCGCGCCAGCAGGAGATGGAAGTACGCCTCGCCGTCCGCACCGCCGAGGAGCGCGTCGGGGCCCTCGCCGGCCGCGCGGACGCCCTGCTGCGCCAGGCCGCCGCCGAGCGTGCCGCCCGCGAGCGCGCCGCCGCGCGCAAGGCCACCCGCGCCCGCAGCGCCCGGGTCGCCGGGGCCGTCGCCGACGGTGCCGCGTTCGCCCTGGAGCGCCTGACCGAGTCGATCGCCGAGGCCCAGGAGACCCGCGACACCCTCGCCGCCACGCGCGCCGAGCGCGAGACCGCCCTCACCGACGTGCGCGGCCGCGCCAAGCACCTCACCGCCGAGCTCGACCGGCTCACCAACGCGGTCCACCGCGACGAGGTCGCCCGCGCCGAGCAGCGGATGCGCATCGAGCAGCTCGAGGCCCGCTCCGCCGAGGAGTTCGGGCTCGACGCCGACACACTCGTCGCCGAGTACGGCCCGCACCTGCCCGTCCCGCCGACTGCCCCCGAGCTCGCGGCCGCGGAGGCCGAGCGCCGGCCCGCGCCCGAGCCGGTGCCGTACGACCGCGCGACCCAGGAGAAGCGCGCCGCCAAGGCCGAGCGCGAGCTCAACCTGCTGGGCAAGGTCAACCCCCTCGCCCTGGAGGAGTTCGCGGCGATGGAGGAGCGCTACAAGTTCCTCTCCGACCAGCTCGAGGACCTCAAGGCCACCCGCCGCGACCTGCTCACCGTCGTCAAGGACGTCGACGACCGCATCCTCGAGGTCTTCACCAGCGCCTACCACGACACCGCGCGCGAGTTCGAGCAGGTCTTCTCGGTCCTGTTCCCCGGCGGCGAGGGCCGCCTGGTGCTCACCGACCCCGACGACATGCTCACCACCGGCATCGAGGTCGAGGCCCGCCCGCCCGGCAAGAAGATCAAGCGCCTGTCGCTGCTGTCCGGCGGCGAGCGGTCGCTGACGGCCGTGGCGCTGCTGTGCGCGATCTTCCGCGCCCGCCCCAGCCCGTTCTACATCATGGACGAGGTCGAGGCCGCCCTGGACGACGTCAACCTGGGCCGCCTCATCACCCTCTTCGAGCAGCTGCGGGAGCGCAGCCAGCTCATCATCATCACCCACCAGAAGCGCACGATGGAGGTCGCCGACGCGCTCTACGGCGTCACCATGCGCTCCGGTGTGACCGAGGTCATCTCCCAGCGCCTGCGAACGGAAGAGGCAGCGTGACTCAGCGGCCCACGGCCCTGCTCATCGACTTCGACGGGGTCCTGCGCACGTTCGACCCCTCCGAGAACGCCAAGATCGAGCAGCTGTACGGCCTGGAGCCCGGCACGGTCCTCGACACGGCGCTCGAGTGGGATCGCCTGCTGCCGGCCATCACGGGCCACCGCACGCGCGCTGAGTGGCTCGCCACGGTCGCCGACGCCCTCGCCGGCCGGGTAGGCGGCCGCGAGCGGGCCGCCGAGCTCATGGCCGAGTGGGAGGTGTACCCGGGCGTCATCGACCCCGACGTCCTGCGCTTCGTCCGCGACGTGCGCGCCGCCGGGCTGCCCGTCTGCCTCGCCACCAACGCGACCGTCGAGTTCCGCGACGTGCTCGCGTCCTTCGACCTGACCGGCGAGTTCGACGCGGTCGCGGTGTCGGCCGAGATCGGGGTGCACAAGCCGGCCAAGGAGTACTTCGCGGCCGCCTGCGCGCTCATCGACACCCCACCGCCGCGCTGCCTGCTGGTCGACGACACCGACCGCATGATCCGGGGCGCCCGCGCGGCGGGGCTGAGCGCCTACCGGTACACCGCCGGCGACGACCTCACCTACCCCCGCCGCGCCCTGGGCCTGTAGGCCGGGCTGCGCCCGTCAGAGAGCCGCCTCGACGGCCTTCACGACCTCGTCCGACTTGGGCTCGGTGCGCGGCCCGAAGCGCGCCGCGACCTCCC
Organism: Dactylosporangium sp. CA-233914; assembly: GCF_050942935.1. Lineage (NCBI taxonomy): Bacteria > Bacillati > Actinomycetota > Actinomycetes > Micromonosporales > Micromonosporaceae > Dactylosporangium > Dactylosporangium sp. CA-233914. The sequence goes on from NZ_CP192030.1 coordinate 1,922,452, forward strand.
CGTCGCCGCCGATGAGAAACTTCTCGAAGTTCCACCGGATGTCGCCGGTGTGGCCCTCGGCGTCCGCGACCGGGGTGAGGATGTCGTACAGCGGGTGCCGCCCCTCCCCGTTGACCTCGATCTTCTCCGTCATCGGGAACGTGATGCCGTACGTCGTGCTGCAGAACTCGGCGATCTCCTCGGCGGTGCCGGGCTCCTGCCCCGCGAACTGGTTGCACGGCACGCCGAGCACCGAGAACCCGCGACCCTCGTACTCCTTGTGCAGCACCTCGAGGTCCGCGTATTGCGGCGTCAGCCCGCACCGCGACGCCACGTTGACCACGAGCACCGGGCGTCCGCGGAACTGACCCAGATCGAGCGGCCGGCCCTGCAGGTCGGCGATTTCGACGTCATAAAAGCTCATGCCGCGATCGTATGCCCGCGCGGGCGCGCGACCCCGCGCCCGGGCGGGGCCTCGCCCCGCCCCGGCGGCCTAAGGTGAGGCGTGACCGGTCTCCAGCTCGCGGTCGGCGCCGTGGTGCGCCGTGGCAAGGACGTTCTGCTCATCAGCGACCCGCCGGACTGGGCGCTCCCGGGCGGCGCCGTGGAGGCCGGGGAGCCGCTGCTGGCCAAGGCCGGCCAGGAGGCCGGCTACGCCTCGGTGATCGCGGAGCGCCTGGTCTGGGTCGCCCGCTACGTCGCCGGCGGCGTGGCGTACGAGATGCTGGGGTTCGAGGTGACCGGGGTGGGGCCCCACGACGGCTCGGGCGCGTGGGTTCCGCTGCCCGAGGCGGTCGAGCGGCTCGGCCGGATGTGGTTCGCCCCGATCCGGGAGCCCGCTGTGGCATTTCTCACCGGCCGTGCCCGGGTGGCGACCCTGTGGACCTGGACGGACCTCGACGCGGCGCCGGTGACCCACCCGCCGGTCGCGCCCGCGCGGGCCAACTGAGCCGGATACGCCCATTCGGCCTCCCGTCCGCGCGCCCGAGCTGGGGGCTGGGTCGCGTCCGCGGGGCCGATCTGCAGGCTGATCGCGTCCGCGCGTCCGAGCTGGGGGCTGGTCGCGTCCGCGCGGCTCAGCTGAGCTTGAGCGACGCCACCTCGCCCAGGGTCTTGTCCGGCCGCGTTCCCGCGATCGTCACGTGCGCCGAGCGCCCGTCCAGCAGCAGCAGGCCGACGGCGTTGCCGAAGTACGGACCGGCGGTCTTGCGCCACCGCACGACCGGTTTGCGCAGCCCGAGCGTCCGCGCCAGCGACCGCATCATCCTCGCCGCCGGCGGGTTCCAGCCGAACTTCATCGCCGGCCGCACCAGCTTCGGCATGTCGTTGTGGACGGGCGAGCAGGTCAGCTGGTGCACCGCGCTGATCACCTCGGGCCCGAGCTCGGCCCGGGCGGCGTAGGAGTGGTGAACATCACCCGACAGTACGCTGATCGTGGCGGGTGCGGGGGAGACGCCGCCCTGCCCGGCGCCGATCTGGGCCAGCAGGGCGCTCAGGACGTCGAAGGAGCGCCCGAACGCGGCCCAGTGCTCCAGGTCCACCGCCTGTCGCAGCTTCTCGCCGAAGCGCCCCACCCAGCGGCGCGGAGACTCGGCCAGGCGCTCGGTCGCGGCCTCCAGGTGGTGGATGGCCGGCGGGAGCAGCCAGGGCAGCGAGGAGCCGATGAGCAGATGGTCGTAGTCGCCCGGGAGCTGCTTGGCGAACCACGCCCACTCGCTGTCGGGCAGCATCGCGCGCTTACCCCGCTCCAGCTCGCGGGCGGCGCGGTTGTCCACGACGACCAGGCGGGTACGGTCGATGTCGAGGGTGTAGCTCCAGCGGTACGCGGCCGCGCGGTCGCGGTCGGCGCGTGTGCCGAACTCGTCGAGGATCGCGGTCGCGTCGTCGGTGGAGGAGGCGGCGGAGTACACGGGGCACTCCGCCAGTGCGCTGGGGGCGAGGTTGCCCATGTGCTGGTAAACCCAGTACGAGGACAGGCCCGCCTGGATGCGCTGCTCCCACCAGCTCAGCTCGGCCATCGTGTCGCGCCAGCGCTGCGAGGTGTTCCAGTCGTCGATGATCTCGTGGTCGTCGAAGATCATCACGCTCGGGACGGTGGAGAGCAGCCAGCGGATCTCGGGGTCGCTCCAGGAGTCGAGGTACAGCTTCGTGTACTCGTGGAAGTCGAGAACCTGCGTCATCGGCGCGTCCGCGCGGCGCTGGCGGCGGCGCCGCTTGAGCCAGCGCTGGATCTTCTCCGGGGTCTCGTCGGCGTACACCTGGTCGCCGAGCAGCACCAGCAGGTCGGGCCACTGCGTGGGCGCGTCCGAGCGGATCGACTCGATGAGGCGGCCCGCGTAGGCGTCGAGGGCGTCCGGGGGGTACCGCGTCACGCTGAGCGGGCTCGCCTCCCGGCAGGAGCCGAAGACGAGGCGCACGGGCGCGCCCGCGCGGCGGGTCCGGATGGCCGGGGACGGGTACGGGTCGTCGGGGCGCGGCCAGACCTCGGCGCCGTCGATCCGCACGCGGTATGGCGTAACGGCATCCGGCGGCAGCCCGGAGACCACGACGAGGGCGTAGTGGTGGCCGTGCACACTGAACGTGCGGGCCGCCCCGGACGCGGGCGCGGCGTCGACCTCGACCGTCGCCGGGTGAGCTGTCTCCACCCAAACCGTCGCCCGGTCGCCCTCGACCCGGCGGAGCACGGGGCCGAGCACGAGGGGTCCCCGGTCGGTGTCGAGCTCGGCTTCGGACATGGTGGTGGGACCTCCCGGGTGAGGCGACTGCATCCCGAATGATCCTGCCCGGCCCGTCTCGGCGCCACCGCAGGCCGCCGCACGCCACATCTGGGAGGATTCCTGCCATGGAGTCGTACATCGTCTTCGGCCTGGTGCTGCTCGTCGTGGTGATCGGGGCCACACTGGCGCTGATCGCGCCCCGTTTCCGCAAGCCCCCGACACTGCCGCCGGCGCCCCCGCGCGAGAAGCCGCAGGCTCCGGCCGCGCAGGCTCCACCGGTCGTCGAGGCCCCGCCCGTCGTCGAGGAGGCCCCCGCGCCGCCGGTGGAGGTCGAGGAGCCTCTGGCGCCGCCGCGGATCGAGATCGAGATCCCGGAGCCGACGGCCGGTCGTCTGGTGCGCCTCCGCGCGCGCCTGTCGCGCTCCCAGAACGTCTTCGGCAAGGGCCTGCTCGCCCTGCTCTCGCGCGACAGGCTCGACGACGACACCTGGGACGAGGTCGAGGAGACGCTGATCAGCGCCGACGTCGGCGTCCAGGCGACCACGGAGATCGTCGCCAAGCTGCGCGAGCGCGCGCGGGTGCACGGCACCGCCACCGCGGCCGACCTGCGCACCATGCTCGCCGCGGAGCTGGTCGACGCCCTGCAGCCGGACCTGGACCGCTCCCTGGCCGTCGTGCCGCGCGACGGGCGGCCGGCGGTGCTGCTCGTCGTCGGCGTCAACGGCGCTGGCAAGACCACGACCTGCGGCAAGATCGCCCGGGTGCTGATCGCCGACGGGCACAGCGTCGTGCTGGGCGCCGCCGACACGTTCCGCGCGGCCGCGACCGAGCAACTGGCGACGTGGGCCGGGCGGGTCGGTGCGGAGGTCGTGCGGGGCCCCGAGGGGGCGGATCCGGCGTCGGTGGCGTTCGACGCGGTCAAACGGGGTATTGACGCCCGTGTGGACACGGTGCTCATCGACACGGCGGGCCGCCTGCAGAACAAGATCGGCCTGATGGACGAGCTGGGCAAGGTCAAGCGGGTGGTGGAGAAGCACGGCCCGGTCGACGAGACGCTGCTGATCCTCGACGCGACAACCGGCCAGAACGGGCTGGAGCAGGCGCGCGTGTTCACCGAGGTGGTGGACGTCACCGGGGTGGTCCTGACCAAGCTCGACGGGACTGCCAAGGGCGGGATCGTGATTGCCGTACAGCGCAAACTGGGCATTCCGGTGAAGCTGGTCGGCCTCGGCGAGGGCCCCGACGACCTGGCTCCGTTCGATGCCCGACAGTTCGTCGACGCCCTCGTTGGCACGGACGCGTAACCTCGGACGGTACCTTGGGACGGTAAGTCCCGGCCGTGCTCGCTCGGCGGCCGGTGAGAAGTTGCACAGCGCAGGTCAACGCCCGGTTTCCCCGGTCAGGTCAGCGAAGGACGATCACGTGACGCAGCAGGAGATCCCGCTCCACGGCGGGAACACCTCCGTCGTGGTGCGCTCGGGCGACACGGTGCGGCGCAACGCGGGCCCCTGGACGCCCGCGGTGCATGCGCTGCTGCGCCACCTCGAGTACGTCGGGTTCACCGGCGCGCCGCGCGCGTTCGGCATCGACGAGCGCGGCCGCGAGGTCTTGCAGTATCTGGAGGGCGAGTGCGGCGAGTATCCGCTCGCCCCGCACTGGGTGACCGACGAGGCGATGGTCACCGTCGCGACCATGCTGCGGATGTTCCACGACGCCCAGGCGGGCTTCCGGCCGCCGCCGAGCGCCGTGTGGCGCTCGTTCGGCCCGCCGCCGCCGGACACCGAGGTCATCTGCCACCACGACGCGGCGCCGCACAACGTCATCTGGCGCCCGGACGGCACCCTGTCGCTGATCGACTTCGACCTGGCCTCGCCGGGCGCGCGGATCTACGACGTGGCGTATGCGGCGTGGACCTGGGTCCCGCTGTTCTCCGACCGCGACTCGTACACGCTCGGTTGGAAACGGCCGAACCGCCCGCGGCGGCTGCGCATGTTCGCCGACGCCTACGGGCTGACCCCGCGCGACCGGCACCGCCTGGTGCGGGTCATCCGGAAGAGAATCGTCGACCACATCGAGGGAATTCGACGGATGGCGGCGGCGGGCGACCCCGCATTCGTGCGGATCGTGCACAAGGGGCATCTCCGTCGTCCCGTGCGTGACCTGCGGCTCATCGACTACGAACGGCACACGCTCGAATACGCCCTTCGATAGGCATTTTTCAAAGTGTGAGCGTTTCTTCACACGCTGGAAACATGACGTGACGCGGTAGAAACCGCGCAGCGCCGGTGCGTGAAACGTGAGCCCTGGAAGCTCTCGCGCAACCGGCTGAAGGGCAATGCTGCCTCGAAGGTCGGGAGGGAGGATCTCGACTACTAGGAGGCCAGCGTGCCTGAAGCGACCATCGACCCCGGCCATACCGCATGGCTGCTGGTGTCGACCGCTCTCGTGCTGCTCATGACGCCGGCTCTGGCACTGTTCTACGGTGGCCTGAACCGCTCCAAGGGCGTCCTCAACATGATGATGATGAGCTTCTCGACGATCGGGCTCGTCAGCGTTCTGTGGTTGTTCTACGGCTTCAGCGCGTCGTTCGGTTCCGACACCGCGGGTGGCCTGTTCGGTGACCTCGGGCAGTACTTCGGCAGCAAGACCTACATCGACCAGATGTGGGGCGCGACGGCGGAGAACCCGAGCGGGATCGGCATCCCGACGTACGTCTTCATGGTCTTCCAGATGACATTCGCGGTGATCACCGTCGCCCTCATCAGCGGCGCGATCTCGGACCGGGCGAAGTTCGGCGGCTGGCTGCTGTTCGCGTTCGGCTGGGCCACGCTCGTGTACTTCCCCGTCGCCCACAACGTGTGGGGCGGCGGCTGGATCGCCCAGAAGCTGCACCCGCTCGACTTTGCCGGTGGTACGGCCGTCCACATCAACGCCGGCGCGGCCGCGCTCGGCGTCGCCCTGGTCCTCGGCAAGCGCGTCGGCTGGCCGCGGGAGAGCATGAAGCCGCACAACGTGCCCTTCGTCGCCATCGGCGCCGGTCTGCTGTGGTTCGGCTGGTTCGGCTTCAACGCCGGCTCCGAGCTGACCGTCGACGGCGTCACCGGCCTGGCCTTCGTCAACACCCAGGTCGCCACCGCCGCCGCGGTCCTCGGCTGGGTCATCGTCGAATGGATCCGTGACCGCAAGCCGACCCTGGTCGGCGCGTCCTCCGGCGCGGTCGCGGGCCTGGTCGCCATCACCCCCGCGTGTGGCTTCATCGACTCGTGGGCCGCGGTCCTGCTCGGCCTGGTCGCGGGCATCGTCTGCGCCCTGGCGGTCAGCCTCAAGTACCGCTTCGGCTTCGACGACTCGCTCGACGTCGTCGGCGTCCACTTCGTCGGCGGGTGGATCGGCTCCCTGTGGCTGGGCTTCTTCGCCAACGACAAGCTCAACTCGGCCATCAGCGGCGCTCTCGGCGCCAAGAACGGCCTGTTCATGGGCGGCGGCGCGGGCCAGCTCGGCGCGCAGGCCGGCGCCAGCGCTATCGTCACGATCTACTCGTTCGTCATCGCGTTCGTCCTCGCCTTCATCATTGAGAAGACGATCGGCTTCCGGGTCAGCAAGGACGCCGAGGTCGAGGGCATCGACATCGCCGAGCACGCGGAGAGTGCCTACGACCTGACCCCGGGCACCGGTGGCAGCGCGGGAGCGTTCGCGATGGCGGGCGTCGGCACGAGCAAGGCCCCCGCGCCGGCGGCGGAAGCCCCGGCGTCGGAAAAGGTAGCCGGATAGCGTCGAGGGATGTCGGAGGGAATGGGCATGAAGCTGGTGACCGCGGTCATCAAGCCGTACCAGCTCGACGCGGTGAAGGAGGCGCTCCACGCGCTCGGCGTGGCGGGCCTCACCGTGAGCGAGGTTCAGGGCTACGGCCGTCAGAAGGGCCACACCGAGGTGTACCGCGGTGCGGAGTACACGGTGGAGTTCGTCCCCAAGATCCGGGTCGAGATCGTCACCGACGAGCTCGACTTCGAGAAGGTCGTCGACGCCATCGTCACTGCCGCCCGCACCGGCAAGATCGGTGACGGCAAGGTGTGGGTCACCTCGGTCGACGAGGTGGTCCGCGTCCGCACCGGCGAGCGCGGGCTCGACGCGCTGTAAGCCGCTGCTGATCTCTATCCTCATCACATGACACAACCGTCGGCGCCCGTTCCGGTCCTAACGACCGGGGCGGGCGCCGACGCGCGTGCCGAGCGCTCCGCGGCCATCGACGAGTGGCTGTCGAAGATCTTCTCAAGTGCTGGCGGCAGTACCACGAGTGCCTCGCTCGTCGCCGTCGGCGGACTGGGGCGTCGCGAATGCGCTCCGCGCAGCGACCTCGACCTCGTGCTGCTCCACCCGGGCGGCCCCGGCGACGAGGCGGCGGCCGACGAGCTCGGTAGCCTCATCTGGTACCAGGTCTGGGACGCCAAGTTTGCCCTCGACCACTCCACCCGCAGCCCCGGCCAGGCCCTGGCCCTGGCCCGGTCCGATCTCAAGGTCGCCCTGGGCCTGCTCGACGCCCGCCTCGTCGCCGGCGACCCCGAGCTGCTCGCGGCCCTGCACGCCGACGCCGTGGCCCAGTGGCGCCGCGAGGCGCGTCACCTGCTGCCGGCCCTGCGCGCCCTCACCCAGGACCGCTGGAAGGCCCACGGCGAGCTGGCGTTCCTCCTGGAGGGCGACGTCAAGGAGTCGCGCGGCGGCCTTCGAGACTTCGGTGTGCTGCGCGGAATCGGCTTCGCCGGAGTCGCCGACGGCCCCCGCCCCGCCGTCCGCGGCGCCCACCGCACGCTTCTCGACGTCCGTGACGCCTTGCACACCGTGCGCGGACGCCGCGTCGACCGCCTCCTCGCCCAGGACCGCGACGAGGTCGCCGAGATGCTGGGCTTCGGCGACCGTGACGACGTCCTGCGCCGCATCGCCGAGTCCGCCCGCACCATCGCCTACGCCAGCGACGACGCGTGGCGCGCCGTGGAGCGCTGGGCCGCCCCGAGCACCCGCGGCCACTCCGAGCGCCGCCCCCTCGCCCGCGACGTCGTCGAGCAGCGCGGCGAGGTCGTCCTGGCCCGCGCCGCGGTCACGCCCCGCCCCGACCCGGCCCTGCCCCTGCGCGTCGCCGCGGCCGCTGCCCGCGCCGACCTGCCCATCGCCCACGCCACCCTGGAGTGGCTCGGCGGCTTCGCCGGCCCCATGCCCCGTCCCTGGCCCGCCCCCGCGCGCGACGCCCTGCTCACCCTCCTGGGCAGCGGCAAGTCCATGATCGAGGTCTGGGAGGCCTGCGACCGTTACGGCCTGGTCGTCAACTGGCTCCCCGAGTGGGCCCGCGTCCGCAGCCTGCCCCAGCACAACCCGGTCCACCTCTTCACCGTCGACCGCCACCTGGTCGAGACCGCCCGCCAGGCGGCCGGCCTCACCCGCGACGTCGACCGCCCCGACCTGCTCGTCCTCTCCGCCCTCCTGCACGACATCGGCAAGGGCCTGCCCGGCGACCACAGCATCGTCGGCGCCCCGATCGCCGCGGCCGCGGCCGCGCGCATGGGCCTCAGCGCCGCCGACGTCGCCCAGGTCGAGAAGGTGGTCCGCCTCCACCTGCTCATCCCCGACACGGCCACCCGCCGCGACCTGTCCGACCCCCAGACCATCGCCACGGTCGCCGATGCCGTCGGCGACGCCTCCACCCTGTCCCTGCTGCACGCCCTCGCCCGCGCGGACGCGGCCGCCACGGGCCCGGCGGCCTGGTCGGACTGGAAGGGCCGCCTCATCAACGAGTTGGTCCGCCACGTGGAGCGCGCCCTGGACACCGGGGTGGTCGCGCCGCCCCCGTCGCCGGCCGCCGCCCTGACCGTCCCGGCCAAGCTCCCGGCGGTCCAGGTCGAGACCGACAGGGTCTCGGTGATCGCCCCCGACCGCCGCGGCCTGCTCGCCGCCGTCGCCGGCTGCCTCTCCCTGCACCGCCTGGACGTGGTCACCGCCGACACCGTCACCGTGGACGGCCTGGCCCGCATGGTCTGCGCCGTCCAGCCCCGCTACGGCGACATCGACCGCGACGCGGTCGTCTCCGACCTGCGCCGCGCCGTCACGGGTGACCTACCGGTCGCCGAGCGCCTGGCTGCCCGGGAACGCTCCACCCGCCGCAGCGCGAGCGCGTCCCCGCGCCTGGTGTGGCAACCGTCGACGGCGGCGACGGACGCGACCGTGATGGAACTGCGCGCGACGGACACGCCAGGTCTGCTCTTCCGGGTGGCGAGCGCGCTGGAGGACATCGGCGCGGACGTACGCTCGACCCGAATCTCCACCCTGGGCGGCGACGTGGTGGACGCCTTCTACCTGGCCGGCGAGTGGGACGAACCGTCCCGGACCCGCGCGGAGGCCGCGGTCCTGCAGGCCGCCACCCCATCCTGACCCGCACCACCACCCACTGACCCCCGACCCCGGCCCGACCCCGCCTCGCGTCTTCGTCCTTGTCTCCTTCTCCGCCTGTCTGCGACCTCGCGTGGTGTGTCGGGTCCCGTCTCCTCCTTTGCGCCCTCCGCGACGTCGCCTGGCGTGTCCGGTCCCGTCTCCTCCGCTGCGCCCTTCGCGACCTCGCTTCGTGCCTCCGGCCCGGTCTCTGCCTCTGCGACCCGGCCTCGCGCCTTGGGTCTTGTCTCCCGCCCGGCGACCTAGCCTTGTCGCTCGGACCCTCGGCGCTCCGTCTCCGCCTGACGGCCCTGTTCCTGCCCTGGCCGCCGCGTCCGCGCGCTGGGCGTGTCGTGTCCCGTGTCTCGCCCCGCTCGTCCTATCCCAACCCCGTCGTACCGCGTCCGAGCCTCGGGCGTGTCGGTCGCCGCGTGACTTGACGGGGCTGTGATTTGCTACTTTCGTGCGGGTTTCGCCGGGCTTCGGAGGGCCGTCCGGCGGTGATCGGGCGCGGGTGCGTGGCGCCGCGGGCCGCGACGACGTGTTCGCTGTCGCGTACCCTTCAAGGGACTCCTACACCCGAGGACGGATCCGTCGTGTTTGACACCCTGAGTGACCGGCTTTCCGGCATCTTCTCGAAGCTGCGGAGCAAAGGGCGGCTCACCGACGCCGACGTCGACGCGACCGCGCGGGAGATCCGCCTGGCGCTGCTCGAGGCCGACGTCGCGCTGCCCGTGGTCAAGGCGTTCATCGCCCGGCTCAAGGAGCGGGCGCGGGGCGCCGAGGTGTCGCAGGCGCTCAACCCGGCCCAGCAGGTCATCAAGATCGTCCACGAGGAGCTCGTGACGACGCTCGGGGGCGAGGCGCGGCGGCTGCAGTTCGCGAAGAACCCGCCGACAGTGATCATGCTCGCCGGTCTGCAGGGCTCCGGTAAGACCACGCTCGCCGGCAAGCTCGCGCGGTGGCTCAAGGGGCAGGGGCACCAGCCGCTGCTCGTCGCCGCCGACCTCCAGCGGCCCAACGCCGTCAACCAGCTGCAGGTGCTCGGCGGCCGCGCGGGCGTCGAGGTCTACGCGCCCGAGCCCGGCAACGGCGTCGGCAACCCCGTCCAGGTCGCCCGCGACTCGATCGAGCACGCGAAGCGCCAGATGCGCGACATCGTGATCGTCGACACGGCCGGCCGCCTCGGTATCGACGCCGAGATGATGCAGCAGGCCGCCGACATTCGCGACGCCGTCGACCCCGACGAGGTCCTGTTCGTCATCGACGCCATGGTCGGCCAGGACGCGGTCGCCACCGCCGAGGCGTTCCGCGACGGCGTCGGCATCACCGGCGTCGTGCTCTCCAAGCTCGACGGCGACGCGCGCGGTGGCGCCGCGCTGTCCGTTCGCCACGTCACCGGCCAGCCGATCATGTTCGCGTCCACGGGTGAGAAGCCCGAGGACTTCGACGTCTTCCACCCCGACCGGATGGCCTCCCGCATCCTCGGCATGGGCGACGTCCTCACCCTCATCGAGCAGGCCGAGCAGGCCTTCGCCGAGGACGAGAAGGAGCGGATGGCCGCCAAGCTCATGGGCGGCCAGGACTTCACGCTCGAGGACTTCCTGGAGCAGCTGCAGGCCGTGCGCCGCATGGGCCCCATCGCCAACGTGCTGGCGATGATGCCGGGCATGAACCAGATGAAGGACCAGCTCGCCGAGATCGACGACAAGCACTTCGACCGGGTCACCGCGATCATCCGCTCCATGACGCCGAAGGAACGCGCCAACCCGAAGATCCTCAACGCCTCCCGCCGCGTGCGCATCGCCAACGGCTCCGGCGTCTCGGTCACCGACGTCAACCAACTGCTGACCCGCTTCGCCGACGCGCAGAAGATGATGAAGCAGATGGGCGGCATGATGGGCCTGCCCGGCGGACGCCGCAAGGCCACGAAGTCCCCGAAGAACAAGCGCAAGGGCAACAAGGGCGGCAACAGCGGTGGCATGCGCCAGCCTCGCCTCGGCGGCGGCCTGCCGCAGCTCCCGCCCGGCTTCGACCCGGCCGCGATGGACCCCAACGCCGCCGGCATGCCGCCGGGCTTCCGCCTTCCGAAGCTGGACTTCTCCAAGCTGCAGAAGCGCGACAAGGACGCCTGAGCCGTTGTCCACAAGATCCGCCGACCGGCCCCACTCCGCCCAGCCCACGCCCCAGCCCGGACGCCCGTCCGCGCCTTCGCCCGCGTCCGCGCCGCAGTGGACGCGGGGCGCCGAGCCGGCCCTGCACGTGCGGGGGACGGTGCTGCCGTCCGGGGAGCGGCGCGACATCTGGCTCGTCGGCGATCGGGTCACGTTCTCGCCGGTCGCCGGGGCGATGACGGTCGCCGACGAGGGATACATCCTGCCGGGCCTCGTCGATGCCCACTGTCACCTCGGCATCCAGGCCGGCGGGCGGCCCTCGGAGAACGTCGATGCCGCGCGGTCGCTCGCCGTCATCGATCGCGACGCGGGTGTTCTGGCGATTCGCGACGCCGGGTCCCCGATTCCGTACGAGTCGCTCGACGACGACCACGACGTCCCCCGGCTCGCCCGTGCGGGGAGGCACGTGGCGCCCCCGAAGCGATACCTGCGCGACATCGGCGTGGAAGTCGGCGAGGCCGAGTTGCCCGCCGAGATCACACGCCAGGCGGGCCGCGGCAACGGCTGGGTGAAGCTCGTCGGCGACTGGATCGACCGCGGCCGCGGCGACCTCGCGCCCGCGTGGGACGTCGCCGCGATGGCCGGCGCGATCGCGGCCGCGCACGCCGCGGGCGCCCGGGTGGCGGTCCATACGTTCGCCGAGGAGTCGGTGGCAGCGCTCGTGCGCGCGGGCGTGGACTCGGTGGAGCACGGCACCGGCCTGAACGAGTCGGACATCGGCGAGATGGCCCGCCGCGGCACCGCGCTCGTCCCGACGATGATCAACATTGCGACGTTCGGCAACATCGCCGCGCAGGCGGAGGAGAAGTTCCCGGCCTACGCCCGCCACATGCTTACCCTCCACGACCGTTTCCCGTCGATCGTGCGTGCCGCGCACGAGGCGGGCGTGCCGATCTACGTCGGCACCGACGCGGGCGGCGGCATCAACCACGGCCTGGCCGCCGAGGAGATGCTGCTGCTGCACCGCGAGGCTGGTCTGCCCGCGGAGGCGGTCCTGCGCGCCGGCTCCTGGGGCGCCCGCGAGTGGCTCGGCTTCCCGGGCCTGGTCGAGGGCGGCCTGGCGGACCTCGTCGTCTACGCCGAGGACCCCCGAACCGATCTCACCACCTTGCTCCGCCCCCGCCGCATCGTCCTGCGCGGCCGCGTGGTCCGCTAGTAGGAGCCACAGCGCCCGAGCGCCCCGCGACCGCACGGGTGCCGCGTCTCGTCCACATGGCCGCGCTTGTGTCCGTGCGGGTCTCGTCCACATAGCCGCGTCTCGTGTCCGTGCGGGTCTCGTCCGCATGGCCGCATCTCGCGTCCGTGCGGGTCTCGCCCATGTGGCCCCGCCCGCGCCTGCCTGCTCAGGCCGGTGAGGCCGCCGTGGTCGGTGGTGCCGGTGTGCTCAGTCGTGGTCGGTGGGGCCGGACGCCCCCGCGCGACCGATACAATCTCGGCGTGCCGCTGCGACCCGGAAGACCCGTCCTGCACCGGCACTTCACCCGTGACACGTTGGTCTGGGCGCCGCTCACCCGCGTCGTGTCCGACGACGAATTGGGCACGCGGCTGTGGCTCGCTACCGGCAGCCCCGTGATCCGGCAGGTCAACGAGGACGGCGAGGGGCCGCGCGGGATGCCGTTCGAGCGATGGCTGGCGGAGCCGAAGAAGGTCATCCAGGACGTGTACCGGGGGCCGAGCATCTTGAAGTTCAACCCCCGTGGGTCGGCGTACTCGGTCTGGTGGCTGTTCGACCCCGAGGGGCGCTTCCGCGCGTGGTACGTCAACCTCGAGGAGCCGGGGGTCGCCTGGGACGACGGAGAGGTCGCGGGGATCGACCTCACCGACCAGGACCTCGACCTGTGGATCTGGCCCGACCGGCGGTGGGGCTGGAAGGACGAGGATGAGTTCACGGAGCGGCTGGCGTACCCGGACGAGTACTGGGTGAGCGACCCCGAGGCCGTGTGGGCGCAAGGGCGCGCGATCGTGCCGGCGATCGAGGCGGGGGAGTGGCCGTTCGACGGCACCTGGACCGACTTCCGGCCGCCGGACGACTGGACCACCCCGGAGCCCGTGCTGGAGGGCTGGAACCGACCTAGGGAGCGCGGTTGAGCGTCGTCTTCACGCCCGGCCAGGTGATCATGCACCGCAACGTGCGGCGGGGGCGGATCGGGTGGGTGCGGCCGGCGCGCGTCGTGTCCGACGACGAGCGCGGGCTGCTGCTGTGGATCGAGCGGGGCACGCCGGTGGTGAACGAGGTGTCCGGGGACGGGCGGGGGATGCGGACGATGCCGTTCACGGAGTACGTCACGCTCGGGACCTCGCTCAAGCACGGGACGTGGAACGGGCCGGGGGTGCTCAAGCTGCACCGGCCCGGCGACCCCGCGCACTCCGTGTGGTGGTTCCGCGACGACGCGGGGGAGTTCACCGGGTGGTACGTCAACCTGGAACGCCCGGCGATCCGCTGGAGCGACCCGGGCGCCGCGGCCGGGGTCGACGTGACCGACGAGGACCTCGACATCCTCGTCGCGCCGGGCCGGACGTGGCAGTGGAAGGACGAGGAGGAGTTCCTCGAGCGGCTCGCGCTGCCGGATCACTACTGGGTCGAGGACGAGGCCGCCGTACGCGACGAGGGCCTGCGCGTCGTCGAGGAGATCGAGGCCGGGGCGTTTCCGTTCGACGGGACCTGGACCGACTTCCGGCCGGCGCCGGAGTGGGAGCTTCCGGATCTCACGCCCGGGTGGGACCGTCCGCCGCTGCGTTGACGGGCGGAACGACGCGGAAGGCCCGGGAAAGTCGGGCTGAGCGGCCACGAGGGGCGCAGATGCGGAATCCAGGGGTCGTTTTTGCGCACGGTAGTCGGTCTGGCACAATGGTCTGCTGGTATCCGGTGCGCGTCCGAGCCCTCTAACCCGGCGTCGTGCCAGTCCAACAGAGCAGCCGACGGCACCATCCCCACGGTGTCCGGGCGGTCGCTCGGCTTCCAACAGATCCAGGAGCGAGCAACCAAGTGGCCGTCAAGATCCGGCTCCTGCGGATGGGCAAGATCCGCAACCCGCAGTACCGCATCGTCGTCGCCGACTCGCGCACCAAGCGTGACGGTCGGGCGATCGAGTTCGTCGGGCTCTACCACCCGAAGGAGGAGCCCTCGCGCATCGAGGTCAACTCCGACCGCGTCCAGCACTGGCTCTCCGTCGGCGCGCAGCCGAGCGAGGCCGTGCAGGCGATCCTGTCGAAGACCGGCGACTGGCAGAAGTTCAAGGGCCTGCCGGCCCCGGCCGAGCCGCTGAAGGTGGCCGCGGCGGCGCCCGACCGCCGTGCCGCCTACGAGGCCGAGGCGCAGGCCGCCGCCGGCCTGGCCGACGCGCCGAAGGCGAAGAAGGCCGCGGAACCGAAGAAGAAGGCCGAGGCCGAGGCTCCGGCCGCGCAGGCGGAGGAGCAGTCCGGTGCCGGCGCCGGCGCGGAGGCCTGACGTGCTGCGCCCGGCGCTCGAGCACCTGGTCAAGGGCATCGTCGACAATCCCGACGACGTCCGCGTGCGCATGGTCGACTCCCGCCGCGGTCAGCGGCTGGAGGTCCGGGTCAACCCGGAGGACCTCGGCACGGTGATCGGGCGCGGTGGCCGGACGGCCAAGGCGCTGCGGCAGGTCATCACGTCGATCGGCGGCCGCGGCGTGCGCGTCGAGATCGTCGACGCGTACTGACCACATGCTGCTCGTCGTCGGCCAGGTCATCCGCGCGCACGGCGTCCGGGGCGAGGTCGTCGTGGACGTGCGCACGGATGCGCCGGCAGAGCGTTTCGCCGTCGGGTCGGTTGTGCAGACCGACTCGACGGCGGTGCGGCATCTGCAGACTGTCCCGCCGGGGGCGTGGCGGCCGCCGCCGGAGTTGACGATCGAGTCCGTACGCCCGCATCAGGCCCGCCTCCTCGTCGTCTTCGAGGGCATCTACGACCGCAACCTCGCCGAGGACATGCGCGGCGTGCTGCTGTGTGTGGACAGCGCCACGATCCCGGCCAGCGACGACCCGGACGAGTTCAACGACCACGAGCTGGTCGGGCTCGACGTCGTCGACGCCGCGGGGGAGCGCGTCGGCGAACTGCTGCGCATCGACCACGCGCCCGCGCACGATCTACTCGTGGTGCGGCTCACGGACGGGCGGACCGGGCTCGTGCCGTTCGTGCGGGAGATCGTCCCCGAGGTCGACGTGGCCGGGCGGAAGATCGTGATCACTCCGCCGGAAGGCCTGTTCGACCTATGAGGGTCGACGTCGTCACAATTTTCCCGGACTACCTCGCCCCGCTGGATCTGTCGCTGATCGGCAAGGCGCGCTCGAACGGGACGCTGCGGCTTGCCGTACACGATTTGCGCCGCTGGACCCACGACGTGCATCGCACCGTGGACGACACGCCGTACGGCGGCGGCCCCGGCATGGTCATGCGCCCCGAGCCGTGGGGCCTCGCCCTGGACGAGCTGGCCGGCCCGGACACGCACTTGATCGTGCCCAGCCCCGCGGGCGCCCCGTTCACCCAGGCGGCCGCGCGCGCCCTCGCCGGCGACGAGCACCTGCTGTTCGCCTGCGGGCGGTACGAGGGCATCGACCAGCGGGTCTTCGACCACGCCGCCGCGCGGATGCGGGTGAGCGAGGTCTCCCTCGGCGACTACGTGCTCTTCGGCGGCGAGGTCGCGGTTCTGGTGATCCTGGAGGCGGTCACGCGGCTGCTGCCGGGCGTGCTGGGCAACGCCGACTCGCTGGTGGAGGAGTCGCACGCCGCCGGCGTCCTGGAGGCGCCGATGTACACCAAGCCGCCCAGCTGGCGCGGCCTGGAGGTGCCCGAGATCCTGCGCTCCGGCGACCACGGCCGCATCGCCAGGTGGCGGCGGGAGCAGGCCCTGCGGCGCACCGCCGAACGCCGCCCCGACCTCATCGCCGCCCTCGAACGGAGGGCCGGCGATGGTGATCAAGGGGCCTGATTTCAGGTTCGGCGCGTGGATGTGGCAAAGTGGTGAGGTTGCCGCGGCCTGACGTGTCCGGCTGACCCATGATCACAGACCCTCGCGCGCCGCGGAGAGCGGACGTGCCTTGAGTGACGAGGAACTTCCGCGATGAACACGCTGGACGCGCTGGACGCACAGTCGCAGCGGACCGATATCCCGAGCTTCCGTGCCGGCGACACCATCAAGGTGCACGCCCGGGTCGTCGAGGGCAACCGGTCCCGGGTCCAGGTCTTCCAGGGCGTCGTGATCCGTCGCCAGGGCTCCGGCCTGCGGGAGACCTTCTCCGTCCGTAAGGTGAGCTTCGGCGTCGGTGTCGAGCGCACCTACCCCGTCAACAGCCCGGCCGTCGACCGTATCGAGGTCGTGACCCGCGGCGACGTGCGCCGCGCCAAGCTGTACTACCTGCGTGACCTGCGGGGCAAGAAGGCCAAGATCAAGGAGAAGCGCGAGACCAAGGTCAGCAGCTGACCTCGCGACCGCGCGGATCGACGACGGGGAGGGGCGCGGTGCGCACTCTCCCCGTGTCGCGTCCGGATCGGGTTTTTCGGTCAAGTGGAGCCGGGCTCCCCAAAGTGGTCCCGTGCATCTAGGCTGGCGCCGATGGCAAGTGACCCCTACGGGCGCGATCGTTACGACGATCGCTCCGACGAGACACACTCACGCGACCGCCGCTTGGATCAGGCGGGGGAGCAGCGTGGGCAGCAGCAACCCTTCGGCGGCGTCAGCTACCCGGGCCACGACTACTGGTCCACCACGGGTCGCCCGGACGCCGCGGAGGTGCAGCGTGTCCATGACGGCGGCTGGGCGGGCGGCGACGACCGCGACGTCCACGACCGCCGTGACGCGTCTCCCGGCCGCGACGTCGTGCCCGACCGGCGCAGCGTCCAGCCGAGCCGGGACTACCGGCGCGCCGACTGGGGTCGCGACGAGCGCCGGGCGGAGCCGGGCCGCGGCGACGACTGGGGTCGCGGCGAGCCAGACCGCGAGGACTGGAACCGGGGCCGCTCCTGGGACGATCCGTATGGGTCGCGGCGCGGCAGCCGGGACCGCGACGAGCCGCCGATGGTGCGCGACCGCGCGTTCGAGGACGACGGCTACGACGAGCCCGGCTACGGCGACCGGCGGGATCGGGACCGCTCGGCGCGGTACGAGAGAGGCTTCGATCGGGGCGAGCGCTCAACGGGATCGGGTGCGCGGCCGCGGCGGGGCGCCTCCTACGACGACGACTCCGTCTCCAACTGGCGCAGCAAGGTCCGCCGCAAGCGCAAGAACATGCCGCTGTGGCAGGAACTGCCGCTGCTGCTGATCGTGGCGTTCTGCCTGGCCGTGCTCATCCGAACGTTCCTCGTCCAGGCGTTCTTCATTCCATCGGGCTCGATGGAGCAGACCCTCCTCGTCGGCGACCGCGTGCTGGTCAACAAGGTGCTGTACGACGTGCGGGAGCCCGAGCGGGGCGAAGTCGTCGTGTTCACCGGCCCGGACACCTGGGCACCGGAGAACCAGGTCCACAAGGACGCCGGCTTCTTCGCCGAGCTCGGCCGCACCGTCGGCGACCTCGTCGGGTTCTCCCAGCCCGGTGAGAAGGACTTCATCAAACGGGTCATCGGGCTCCCGGGCGACACCGTGGCGTGCTGCGACGTTGACGGGCGTGTCACGGTCAACGGCTATCCGCTCGACGAGTCGCCGTATCTCTACGAGGACTCGCCGCTGGACGCCGCCCCGAACCCGAAGCAGTGCACGGCGCGCCGGTTCGGACCGATCAAGGTTCAGGCCGGCCAGATGTTCGTCATGGGCGACCATCGTGGCGTCTCGCAGGACTCCCGCTGCCAGGGCCAGGTGCCGATCGACAACGTGATCGGCCGCGCGTTCGTGGTGCTGTGGCCGAGCAGCCGCTGGGCCTGGCTACCAGTGCCCGACACGTTCAAGAACGTTCCGAAACCGGCGGCGATGCCCGCGCCCGGCCCGCGCGTCACGCCCGCCCCCGTCACGCCGTTTATCCCGGATATGGTGCTTGCCCCGATCGTCGTGTCCGTTTCGCTTTCGACCCGTTCGGCGCGTCAGGAGCGGTTGAGGCGTCGTCGATGGTGAGTAACACGTACCCTTCAGGGCGTGATTGACGAGCAGACCAAGAAGCCCAGTAGTTTCTGGCGCGAATTGCCGGTTTTGCTGGGCGTGGCGATCATCGTCGCCGTCGTGGTGCGGGCCTTTGTACTGCAGACGTTCTACATCCCGTCCGAGTCGATGGAAAACACGCTGCTGATCAAGGACCGGGTGCTCGTCAACAAGTTGGTGTACGACTTCCGCTCCCCCCACCGCGGCGAGGTCATCGTTTTCACGGCGCCGGATTCCTGGCGCAACGACCCGTCCGAGGAGGACTTCATCAAGCGGGTGATCGCCGTCGGCGGCGACCACGTCGTGTGCTGCGACGACAAGCAGCGCATCACGGTCAACGGCACGCCGCTGGACGAGCCCTACATTTACGCAAACGCCGATGGGCTGCAGGACCTGCCGAGCGAGGAGCAGTTCGACATCACTGTGCCCAAGGGGCGCCTGTGGGTGATGGGCGACCATCGCTCGCGGTCGGGCGACTCGCGGTACAACTTCATCCGCACGAAGGACCCCAACCAGGCGACCATCAACGAGGACGATGTCATCGGCCGGGCCTTCGTGGTCTTCTGGCCCTTCTCGCGGGCCAAGTGGCTCAGCGTCCCCGGCACTTTCGACAAGGTGCCGGATCCGACATCGAAGTGACAACGCCGTAGGCTCGTCGGTATGACGGAGGCTGCGGCAGAGATCGACCGCTGGGCGGCCCGGGTCCTGCTGCTCGACCCGTCCGGTCGCGTCCTGCTGCTGCGCGGGTGCGACCCCGCCCGCCCCGACCACCGCTACTGGTTCACGGTCGGCGGTGGCCTGGAGCCAGGGGAGACGCTCGCCGACGCGGCCGTGCGGGAGGTCTACGAGGAGACCGGGCTGCGCATCGCAGCGGGCGACCTGGTCGGGCCAGTCCGCACCGATCAGGTCCAGTTCCCCTTCGACGGTCGGTGGTACTCCCAGGAGCAGGCGTTCTTCGTGGTGCGCACGGACGCGTTCACCGCCGACGTCACCCACTTCGCCGGCTACGAGGCCGCCACCATCGACGTCACCCGCTGGTGGTCGGCCGACGAGCTGGACGCGACCGCGGAGCGCTTCTACCCGGCGGACCTCGCCTCGTTGCTGCGGGAGGTGGGCTGAGATGCTCGCGCCTCCTCGCACTGTGGTGCATCGCGCAGCCGGTCTGTGGGCCCTGGAGCGGGCCTTGCAGCGGCGGGGCTTCAACCGGGTGGCCGGGGCCGACGAGGCGGGTCGTGGGGCCTGTGCTGGGCCCCTCGTGGTCGCCGCCGTCATTCTGCCGCAGGGCCGCCGCGGCGAGATCGAGGAGCTCAACGACTCCAAGCTGCTGACCGCCACCGCGCGGGAGCGCGTCTACGAGCAGGTGGTCCGCCGCGCGGAGGCGTGGAGCGCGATCGTCATCCCGCCCGGCGACATCGACCGCCGCGGCCTGCACGTGTGCAACCTGGCCGGCATGCGCCGCGCCCTCGCGAGCCTGTCGGTCCGCCCCGAGTACGCCCTCACCGACGGCTTCAAGGTCGACGGCCTGGGCATTCCCGGCCTCGCCGTCTGGAAGGGCGACCAGGTCGCCGCCTGCGTCGCTGCGGCCAGCGTCGTGGCGAAGGTCACGCGGGACCGGATCATGCAGAAGCTGCACGAGTCGTACTCGCAGTACGGCTTCGACGAGCACAAAGGCTATTCGACCCCGGTGCACGGCGCCGCCCTCGCCGCCCACGGCCCCTGCCCGGAGCACCGTTTCTCCTACGCGAACGTGGCGGCGGTGGGGCGGCCGGGCGAAAGGCGCGGTAACGTCGGCGTGGCGCCCGGCGAGGCCGCACGGGTTCCGGCGCAAGTGGGCGACAATGTGGCTATGGAAGGCGGACCGCGATGAGCGCCGAAGATCTCGAGAAGTACGAAACCGAGATGGAGCTGCAGCTCTACCGGGAGTACCGCGACATCGTCCGCCAGTTCTCCTACGTGGTGGAGACCGAGCGCCGGTTCTACCTGGCCAACCAGGTCGACCTGCACGTGCGCAACTCCGACGGCGAGGTCTACTTCGAGGTCGAGATGCACGACGCCTGGGTCTGGGACATGTACCGGCCTGCCCGGTTCGTGAAGAACGTCCGAGTGATGACCTTCAAGGACGTCAACGTCGAGGAGCTCGAGAAGCCGGATATTTCTCTGCCCGACAACGGCTTCGGCAGCTGACTTCGTCGATCTGTCTCACCGCGGACCCGCACGTCACCGTGCGGGTCCGATTCGTCTAGCACACTTCGAGTCCGGCTGCCCCGTTATCCACAGGCGCCTGGTTGTCCACAGGTTCGCCATGATCACGTCCACTCCGCCCGGCCGTTTCCGCCACCCTGGCACGCATGTTCAAGAACCTCCTCCGCGCCGGTCTCCTCGTTCTCGCCGCCTCCGTCCTCGCCGCCGCCGGCTCCGCGCTCGCGGCCGCCTCCGCCGCCCTCGCCACGCCCCGCCCATCCGCTCACGAGGCCCCCGACGAGCCCGCCGCCGACTACCAGGCACCCCTTGACGGGCCGGTGACGGTGACCAGGGGCTTCGAGCCGCCTTCCGACCGATACGCGGCCGGCCACCGCGGCGTCGACCTCGTCGGCGTGCCCGGGCAGACGGTTCGCAGCGCCGGCCCCGGCAAGGTGGTCTTCGCCGGGATGGTGGGTGGGCGGCCGGTGGTGAGCGTCGAGCATCCCGGCGGGGTGAGGACCACGTACGAGCCGGTCGCGGCCTCGGTGGTGGCGGGGCAGGCGGTGGCGGCGGGGACGCCGCTGGGGACGCTGAGACCGGGCCACCCGTGCCCGGACGAGGCGTGCCTGCATTGGGGCCTGAGAACAGACCAGAATGTGTACCTCGACCCGCTCAGCCTCCTCCGCCGGCATCGCGTGAGGCTCCTCCCGATCACCTGATCCGCGGCCTCGTCCCCGGCTTGGCCTCCTCCCGATGCCTGCGGGCGCTCGCTGAGCCACTGACTCCCGTGCGTGCCCGCCTGCCGGCCGCTGTCCCTCTGCCTCCGTACCGTGTTGTGCCTGCACCTCCGTGCCCTCCCCGCCGCGCTTCCCCGCCTGCGTGCTCGCGTGTCGCGGTCTCGCTTTCGCCTTGGGGCCTGCGTCCGCGTCGCGCTGTGCCTGCGCGGCTCGCGCCTTCCTGCCTGCGTGTCGTGGTCTCCGCTTCCGCCCTTGCGTCGGCTTCAGCGCGCGGCTGCGCCGCGGCTCGGCTCCCCGCCTGCGTGCTTGCGTGTCGCGGTCTTGCTTGCGCCTTGCGTGCCGGCTTCTGCGTCGCGCTGCCTGTGCTTCCGCGCCCTCGCGTCGCGCTTCCGCGCCCTCGCGTCGCGCTTCCGCGCCCTCGCGTCGCGCTTCCGCGCCCTCGCGTCGCGCTTCCGCGCCCTCGCGTCGCGCTTCCGCGCCCTCGCGTCGCGCTTCCGCGCCCTCGCGTTGCTCGCGTCGTGCTTCCGCGCCTGCGTGTCGTGCTTCCGCCTTCCGCGCCTGCGTGTCGTGGCGCTGGCCTGCCGTGCCCTCGCCTGCCACTTGTGCGCCATTCCGGCACCGACTCATGGCCCTCTGAGTGGCCTGCCTTTGTCGTGCGTCGGGCGCCCCCGCCCGTGCGTCGGGCGTGTCGCCTGCTGGCGCCGGGACCGCCGCGTCCGCGCGAGTTGCTCAGGAGCGCGCGAGGAGCTTCGGCAGGCCGGTGGCCAGGCGCTCGTAGTCCTCGGGGCGGTTGTAGATCTGCGCTGACAGCCGGAGATACCCGCGTCCGCGCCAGCCGGCGAGCCCCACCTCGGCCGAGAGCTCGTCGGAGATCCGGCGACGCAGCCCGGACGCGGCCGCCGGGTCGCTCGCCACGCCCGGAGGCAGCGGGACCAGGGTCATGGGCAGCCCGGTCGCCGGCGGAACCTCGCTTCCGAGCGCTTCCGCGACCACGCGCTGCCCGTATTCGGCCAGCGCCGCGTTGTGCCTCCGTACAGGCTCGATTCCCAGCGAGCGCAGGACGAACAGCCCCGTCGGCGCCGCGAGCCAGGGGGTGTAATCGTGCGACCCGAGCCACTCCAGGCTCGCGGGGAAGCCAGCCTCGGCAGACCATGACAGCACCAGCGGCCGGATCCGGTCCCGCCGCGCGGGCGCGACGGCCAGCAGAGCGGTGCCGCGCGGCGCGAACGCCCACTTGTGCAGGTTGCCGACCCAGGAGTCCGCGCCGAGTTCGCTCACGGCCGGGTCGAGAATCCCCGGGACGTGCGCGGCGTCGACGTGTACGGCCACCTGGTCGCCCCAGCGCCCACGCACCGCTTCGATGATCCGGCGCACCGGAAAGACGCGCGCGGTCGCGGCGGTGACGTGGTCGACGATCACCAGCCGGGTCCGCGGTGTCGTCGCCTCCAGCACCGCGGCGGTCACCGCGGTGTCGTCGGCGGCGAGCGGCACCCGCGCGACCCGATGCACCGCCCCGGTGCGCCGGCACGTGGCTGCGACCGCGAGATCCACGGCGCCGTAGCCGTGATCGGTCGTCACGATCTCGTCCTCGGTGCCGAGATCGAGGCTCCCCAGCACGGTCGACGTCCCGGTGGAGGCGTTCTCGACCAGCGCGGTCCCGTCCGGATCGGCCCCGACGAAGCTGGCGAGATGGCGTCGCACGTGCGCGATCCGCTCCTCCAGCCCGACGGCGAAGAACCGGTGCGGGTTGGCTTCCATCTCGTCGCGGAGCCGCTGCTGGGCCCGCTGCACCGCGATCGGCACCATCCCGAACGCCCCGTGGTTCAGATGCGCGACGGCTGCGTCGTGCGAGAACAGCAGCCGCGCGCCCGGAATCGGCTCGGGTGCGGACACATCAACGATCTTAGGGCTCCATCCCGCCACTCGCGCCCAGTTGCACGGCTCCGGTCCATTGTCCGGCTCACCTCGTCCCGCCGCGTCCGAGCGCCTGGGGCGTCCGAGCGCCTGGGGCGTCCGAGCGCCTGGGGCGTCCGAGCGCCTGGGGCGTCCGAGCGCCTGGGGCGTCCGAGCGCCTGGGGCGTCCGAGCGCCTGGGGCGTCCGAGCGCCTGGGGCGTCCGGCCGCCCGGCGTATCCAGCTACCTGGCCAGCCGGCTGCCCGGCCGCTCGGTCGGCAGTCCCACCCGGCCGGCAAACCACTCCACGATCCGCCTGGGCCGGTCAGCGCGGCTACGCGCGCGGATGCGCCTGCTCGTACGCGGCGCGCAACCGCTCGATCGACACATGGGTGTAGATCTGCGTGCTGGACAGCGAGGCGTGTCCGAGCAGCTCTTGCACGGACCGCAGATCGGCGCCGCCCTCGAGCAGGTGCGTGGCCGCGGAGTGCCGCAGATCGTGGGGCGACGTGTGCGGCAGCCCGGCCGCCCGCGCGTACGCGTCCACGATCCGTCGCGCCGCGCCCGCCTGCAGCCGGCCACCGCGCGCCCCGAGCAGCAGCGCCGAGCCGCTCTGTGCGCCCTCGAGCGCGGGCCGGCCGTGCCGGAGCCAGGCGGTCAGCGCCCCGTCGGCAGGCAGGCCGTACGGCACCGAACGCTCCTTGTTGCCCTTGCCCACGACCCGCACGACCCGCCGCATTCGGTCGACGTCGCCGAGGTCGAGGCCGCACAGCTCGCTGACCCGGATCCCGGTGCCGTACAGCAGCTCCAGCACCAGGCGATCGCGCAGGCCCAGCGCGTCCGCGCGCCCGGCTGGCGAGGTCACCAGCGTCTCGGCCTGCTCGGCGCGCAGCACGGTGGGCAGGTCGCGGTGGGCCTTGGGGCTGGCCAGCCGCTGCCCGGGGTCGGCCTCGACCAGTCCCTCGCGCTTCGCCCACGCGGTGAACGTCCGCGCGGCCGCGGCGTGCCGGGCCAGGCTCGTGCGCGCGTCCCCGGCCGACCGCCTCCGCGCGAGCCACCCCCGCAGGACCGTGAGCGTCAGTCGCGCGGGCGTGTCTGCGCCCCCGGCCGCCGCGTAGTCGAGCAGCGAAACAACATCGCCGACATACGCCCGCACCGTGTGCGCCGATCGGTTCCGCTCCGCCGCGAGGTATCGCGCGAAGTCGTCGACCGCATCCCGCATGGCCGCGGGCAACCGTTCGTGCATCTCCGCGGTCCCCGGCGCGGGAGCGTCGGTGCGTTCTCGTCGGGTGCCGGTGCTCCTGGTAGTGCCCCGCGCGGACCGTCCTTGCCCACGGCCCGGCCCGGCCCGCTCCGGCTTGCTTGTCACCGCCTTGTCACCGCGTTCGGCCGGTCTCCCCTCGGCGTGCCGTTCGGCCTGGCTCTGGACGCCGTCAGGGTCGTCCTGTGCCCGCGCGGCGTCGAGGCCGCCCTGGCCAGCACCCGGGCTCGCGCCCGGCGCGGCTCGCTGAGCGCTCGGCCGAGTCCGCGCGTCCTCGCGAGTGGCCCGCGCGGACGCCATGACGTCGCGTAGACGCGCGGGCGCGGGCTGGCTGGCTGCTGCGCCGCCTGCCGTGGACACATCAGCGTCGTGAAGCCGTGCGGACGCGTCCGTGGCCGGCACGTCCGCGCGGCCGCTGGGTGTCGATTCGGGCGGCTTCAACTGCGTCGCTGCTGCTCTTCGAGGAACCGCTCGATCAGCCCGCGCACCACGGCCGCCATCGTGAAGCCGTGCTCGGTGCACCAGGCGCGCAGCTCGGCGTGCCGTTCGGCCGGCAGGCGGAACGTCACGAGCTGGCTGTCGGTGCCGACTGGCAGCAAACCGCCGAGCGTGCCCTGTGCCGCCGGCTCCGGACCGAGGGCGGAAGCGCCGACGAGCCGGTGCCCGCGGGTCGCCTCGCCGGCGAACAGGGCGCGCCGGTCCGTCGTATCGGTGCGTCCGAGCAGCCAGGCGGTGATTTCCTGGCGGGTGGCGACAGGAAGCGTCTCGAGCAGCTCCACGAGCTTGTCGACAGCAGCGGTCATACGGAGACGATAGCGCCCGATATCCCGCTATCGCTTTCGGTCGGCTCCATCGACACGACACGTACACCTTGAATTTCCTCGAGAAGCTCGGGCAGCGTCCGATCGATGACCGGGCCCGGCACGGTGACCACGAACTCGTCGGTTGCCACCACGCCGTCGCGGCCGAGCACCCGCATCTGGCGGATGTCGACGCCCAGGCGGCCGAGCAGCGTGGTCACCTGGCCGAGGGAGCCGGGCCGGTCGGGAAGTTCGACGATTACGTGACGTAGCGACATGGGCCCCAGCCTGACGACGCCGCGTTTCCCGGCAGTTACAACGCCACGTCGCCCGGCTTTCCGAAATTAGTTGACAACGTCAACAGATCACCTGACGATGTCAACTATGACTATCGAGACGGTTGCTGCGATACGGCGCTTCAATCGCTTCTACACAAATCTGATCGGCGTGCTGCGGGCCGGATTGCTCGACTCGCCCTATTCACTCGCCGAGGCGCGGGTGCTGTACGAGCTCGCCGCCGCGCCCGCGCGGGTGCTGGAGGTCGCCGATCTGCGTCAGGGGCTCGACATGGACGCGGGCTACCTCAGCCGCATCCTCGGCCGGTTCGAGACCGACGGCCTTGTCGTGCGGGAGCGCTCGGACGTGGACGCGCGCAAGCAGCGGATCAGGCTGACCGACGCCGGCCGGGCGGCCCAGGCGGAGCTCGACAAGCGCTCGGACGCGCAGGCCGCCGCCCTGCTGTCGGCGGCGACGCGGGCGGACGAGCGCCGCCTGGCCGGTGCCATGAGCGCGATCGAGTCCATTCTCGGCGGTGTCACCCCATCCGCGCCCACCGTCGTGCTGCGGCCCCCGGGCCCGGGCGACCTCGGCTGGGTCGTTCAGCGCCACGGTGCGCTCTACGCCGCGGAGTACGGCTGGAACGCCGAGTTCGAGGCGATGGTCGCGCGCATCGTCGCGGACTACGCCGACTCGCACGACGAGCGCTGGGACCGCGGCTGGATCGCCGAGGTCGACGGCGAGCCCGTCGGGTCGATCTTCTGCGTCCGCGCGAGCGAGTCGACCGCGAAGCTGCGACTGCTGCTGGTCGAGCCGAAGGCCCGCGGCCTGGGCGTCGGTGGCCGGCTCGTCGAGGAGTGCGTCCGATTCGCCCAGCGCGCCGGATATCGCGACATGGTCCTGTTCACGCACGACGTCCTCGACGCCGCGCGTCACCTCTACCGGCGCGCCGGCTTCGAGCTCGACCACGAGGAGCGCAAGCCGGCGTACGGCCTGGACCTCGTCCACCAGCACTGGCGCAAAATTTTCTGAATCGGGCCGTGTAATGGCCACATCCGGTCCGGCCTGCGCTGCGACCCCAGCCCATACCAAAATCAAATAACTGTCCGAAGTTCATCCACAAGCACTCGGTTATCCACAGTTTGATCTTCACTGCGCCGCATTGATCGCCTGAATCCGCGACAGTCGCCCGCATGACGAACCGCAACCAGCTCGTCGGCGGCTTCGGCGAACGCGTCGCCTGCCGATACCTCGTGTCACAGGGCCTCGTGCTGCTCGATCGCAACTGGCGCAGTCGCGCCGGCGAGCTCGACGTAGTCGCCCGGGACGGCCCCGACGTGGTGTTCGTCGAGGTCAAGACCCGCCGCAGCACACGGTTCGGCATGCCCGCCGAATCGGTCGTGCCGGCCAAGGTCCGGCGCCTGCGCACGCTCGCCCGGATGTGGCTCGCCGCCAATGACGTTCGCTGCGAACACGTGCGCTTCGACGTGATCAGCGTGCTCGTCGGCAGATCGGTGGCGCTGCAGCATCTGCGTGGAGCGTTCTGATGGGCTACGCGAAGATCCGTTCCGTCGCCCTGCACGGCGTCGTCGGCGAGGTGATCGAGGTCGAGGCCGACGTGGCACCCGGCCTGCCCAGCCTCGTGGTGTCCGGGCTGCCGGACGCCGCGCTGAGCGAGGCCCGCGACCGGGTCCGTGCGGCCGTGCACAACTCGGGGGCCTATTGGCCCCAGGCCCGTGTCACCGTCAACCTGCTCCCGGCCCACGTCCGCAAGCACGGCTCCGGATTCGATGCGGCGGTCGCCCTGGCTGTCCTCGCTGCCGGCGCACAACTGCCGATCGGTCGCCTCGTTGATGCCGTCGTGCTCGGCGAACTCGGCCTGGACGGCACCCTTCGGCCGGTCCGTGGGGTGCTGCCGGCCGTGCTGGCGGCCAGCCGGGCCGGGGTCGGTCTGGCCCTCGTGCCACCCGCCAATGTCACCGAGGCCCGCCTGGTGCCCGACATCAAGGTTCGTGCCGCGGACTGCCTGGGCCGGATCATCGGTTACCTGCACCGCACCGAGGATCTGCTCGATCCGGCGTCCCAGCCGTCGTCTCCGGATGCCGCCCCGCTCGACCTGGCCGACGTCCTCGGCCAGGAGCGCGGCCGTCGCGTGATCGAGCTCGCTGCCGCGGGCCGGCACCATGTCGCCATGTTCGGCCCGCCCGGCGCCGGCAAGACCATGCTCGCCGCGCGCCTGCCCGGCGTCCTGCCGCCCCTCGGCGACCAGGAGGCCATCGAGGTGACGGCCCTGCACTCGATCGCGGGGGCGCTGACGCCGGGCAGCACGCTGATCCGCCGTGCCCCGTTGCAGGCGCCGCACCACACGGCCTCGGTCGCTGCTCTCGTCGGTGGCGGAAGCGGGCTGGCCAGGCCCGGCGCGATCAGCCTGGCACATCACGGGGTGCTCTTTCTCGACGAGTGTGCGGAGTTCCCCAGCGGGACGCTGGAAGCCCTGCGGCAGCCGCTGGAAGAGGGTGAGGTCCGGCTGCGGCGGGCCCATGGCGAGACGGTGTATCCGGCGCGCACTCAGCTGGTCCTCGCGGCCAATCCGTGTCCCTGCGCGAAACCGGGCGGCAAGCACATGTGTGAGTGCCCGTCGATCGTGCGCCGCCGCTACCAGGCACGGCTCTCCGGACCGCTGATGGATCGCGTCGATCTTCAGGTGGATCTGGACCCGGTGCGCTCTGCCGCACTCGTCGCCAACGAGATCGTCGAGCCGACGGCGGTGGTGGCCAAGCGGGTCCTGGCCGCCCGCGGTGCGGCCTGCGAGCGGTGGAAGCCGGCCGCGCGGTCGAACGGTGAGGCGCCCGGCCCGTTGCTGCGCGATCCGAGGTTTCTCCTGCCCAGGACGGTGGTGAAGCCGCTGACCGACGCCATGGACCGCGGCCGGCTCTCGGCCCGGGGCTTCGACCGGGCGGTGCGGGTGGCGTGGACGATCGCGGACCTCGAAGGACGGGTCCGCCCCGAGACCGCCGATGTGCGTGAGGCGCTCGAGTTGCGATCGAGGAACGCGCGATGAGGGCCGGCGAGGACCGGGTGGCGCGTATGGCGCTGGGGATGCTCGTCGAGCCCGGCAGCCGGGAGCTCGGCGTGCTGGTCCGCAACGTCGGGGCGCCGGAGGCACTGGGGCGGGCCGTCGGCGGGTTCGGTGTCAAGCCAGCGCTGGCCGGGGCGGTGCGGGCCAGGATGCGTGCGGCCGGCGTGGAGGGATCGGCGGACCTGGCCGGGCAGCTCGCCGAGCAGATGGACGGGCTGGCGGAGCGGCTCGGGGCGCGGATCATCACCGCCGTCGATGAGGAGTGGCCGGCGGCATTCGACGACCTGGTGCGGGCCAGCCGCGAGGGCAACATGCTGCGGCGGGACACAGATCCGCCGATGTGCATCTGGCTGCGTGGGCCGCTGCGGCTCGCGGAGACGCTGGAGCGGTCGGTGTCGGTCGTCGGAGCACGGGCAATCACTGGGTACGGCGGGTATGTGGCGTCCGAGTTCGCGTACGGGCTGGCGGAGCGGGGCTGGACGGTCGTCTCCGGCGGGGCGCTCGGCGTGGACGTGACCGCACACCGCGGCGCGCTGGCCGGGGGCGGGGACACCGTGGCGGTGATGGCCTGCGGGATCGACCGGGCGTACCCGGCGGCCAACGCGGCGGTGCTGGAGCAGATCGGCGCCGAGGGGTTGCTGCTGACGGAGTGGCCGCCCGGCACGCAGCCGCACAAGACCCGGTTCCTGACCCGCAACCGGGTCATCGCCGCGGCGACCAGAGGCACGGTGATGGTCGAGGCCGGGTCGCGCAGCGGGGCGCGCAGCACGCTCGGATACGCCAGGCTGCTGCAACGCTCGGCGATGGTCGTGCCCGGGCCGGTCAACTCGGCGATGTCGGTCGGCTGCCACATCGAGCTGCGGCAGCCGGGGACCGTGCTGGTGAGCAGGGTCGAGGAGATCATCGAGGAGGTCGGCAGCGTGGGTGAGCTGGCCGAGCCGATCCAGGGCGCGGGGCGGCCCGAGGACGTGCTCGACCCGCTGCAGGCTCGCATCCTCGACGCCGTCCGGCCGCGGCGGGCTATGACCGCGGAGCAGATCGCCGCCGTCGCCGGGGTGAGCGGGCGTGACGCCCGGCGCAGCCTGCCGCTGCTGGAGGAGCTCGGGTTCGTGGTGTCGGGGCCGGACGGGTATCGGCTGCGCAGCACGCCGCGGGCCCCGATCGGCGAGGAGGAGGACCGGTGAAGGGGCTCAGACGGGAAGCGGCGGTCGGGCGGGGACGGGGGCCGGTGATCGGGTCAGAGCCGCTGCAGGCGGGCGACGGCCTCGTCGAGAACCTCGTCGCGCTTGCAGAACGCGAACCGCACGAGCCTCCGGCCGGCTGCGACGTCGTCGTAGAAGACCTGCGTCGGCACGGCGACGACGCCGCAGCGTTCCGGCAGCGACAGGCAGAACTCGACGCCGTCGGTGCCGCCCAGCGGGGTGATGTCGGCGGTGACGAAGTACGTGCCCTCGGGCTGCAGCACCGCGAACCCGGCCTCCGCCAGGCCCTTGCACAGGCGGTCGCGTTTGCGCTGCAGATCGTCGCGGAACTCCTGGTAGTAGGACGTCGGCAAGTCCAGCGCCACCGCGACGGCCGGCTGCAGCGGGCCGGCGTTGACGTAGGTGAGGAACTGCTTGACCCGGGTGACGGCCGAGACCAGCGGGCGAGTGCCACACACCCAGCCGATCTTCCAGCCGGTGCACGAGAACGTCTTGCCGGCGGAGGAGATCTGCAGGGTCCGCTCCCGCATGCCGGGCAGGCCGGCGAGCGGCACGTGCGGGGCGGTCGCGTCGCTGAAGACCAGGTGTTCGTACACCTCGTCGGTGACCGCGAGCACGTCGAACTCCACGCACAGCTCCGCGATCTGGGCGAGCTCGGCGGCGGTGAAGACCTTGCCGGTCGGGTTGTGCGGCGAGTTGAGCAGGACCAGGCGCGTCCGAGGGCCGAAGGCGGCGCGCAACTCGGCCGGGTCGAAGGAGTATCGGCCGTCGGTGACCCGCAGCGTCACCGGGCGGCGGACGGCGCCGGCGAGCGCGATCGACGCGGCGTAGGAGTCGTAGTAGGGCTCGAAGCAGACGACCTCGTCGCCGGGCTCGCAGAGGGCGAGAATGCTCGCGGCGATGGCCTCGGTCGCGCCGGCGGTCACGAGAATCTCGCCGTCCGGGTCGTACTCGAGGCCCCAGAACGCCCGCTGGTGCGCCGAGATCGCGGCGCGCAGTTCGGGGATGCCGGGGCCCGGCGGATACTGGTTGCGGCCGCCGTAAAGGGCCGCCGCGGCCGCGTCGAGCATCGCGGTCGGGCCGTCGGTGTCGGGGAAGCCCTGGCCGAGGTTGACGGAGCCGGTGCGTACGGCGAGGGCCGACATCTCCGCGAAGATGGTGGTGCCGAACGGGCGCATGCGGGCGACGAGCGGATCACGCGAGGCGTCTGTCACCCCCAGAGTATGCGGCCATCGGGCGGAGCGCCGGACAGTGCGGCGACCGGACAGGCTCGGCCAGCGCCTGCACTGCCGGGAGTGGCGGTGCCTGGGCTGCCGGGAAAGGTGGTGCCTCGGTTGCGGGGAGGGGTGGCACCTGGGCTGCCGGGAGGGGCCGCGTCCGGGCGGTCGGGAGCGGTACTGCCCGAGCTACCAGGAGCTACGGTGCCTGAGCGGCGGCGCTGCGGAAGGTGGGTGCGTCGTTCTCACCCCCTGGCGGGCGAGAGGCTTCCCGCGCGAGCGGTCTGGGCCGATGGCGGCCGTCGCAGACCGCGACGACCGTGGCGGGAACCGGACAGGCCGAGGCCGGAGGCGTGGTCGGCAGGGCGCGATACGTGGGAGGCCAGGCGGGTGGCG
The DNA here is from genome assembly GCF_050942935.1 of Dactylosporangium sp. CA-233914. Classification (NCBI taxonomy): domain Bacteria; kingdom Bacillati; phylum Actinomycetota; class Actinomycetes; order Micromonosporales; family Micromonosporaceae; genus Dactylosporangium; species Dactylosporangium sp. CA-233914. The sequence goes on from NZ_CP192030.1 coordinate 1,953,863, forward strand.
GCGGCGCTTGACTGGCAGCGACGCAGATTACACGGACCTTTGCCGGGTGGCGAGGATCATGCGGAGGGCCTACCGTGACGGACCGTGGATGGACGCCGGAACTACTCGCAGGACCCGGACGCGGATTCGCGCTGGTACTCGGACGAGCGCGGGTATCACGACCGCCGTGACGATCGGGACTGGGACGACCGCTCGCGGGAGTCGCGGGGGCGGGACGACGCGGATCGCGGGTACACGCCGACGCGGTATGCGGATGAGCGGGAGTACGACGACGGCGGGTATCGGGTTCCGGAGCCTCGGGGAGGCGGGCGCGGGTACGACAGCGACCCGCTGAGCTACGGCGACAGCCCCAGCGGACAGTTCAGCACGCCGGCCGCCGCCGGCCGCCCGTCGGACCTGGGGCGCCCGTCGGACCCCGGGCGGCCGTCGGACCTGGCGCGCCCGTCCGAGCCGGGGCGCGGTTCAGACTCCGGGGAGCTGTCCGGGGAGTTCGTCAGCCGGTCCCGGCGGTCGGAGGCGCTCGATCGCAGCGCCCTTCAACGACCGGTCTCCGGTGGCGGGGCATCCGCCAGTGGCGGGCTGTCGTCGTCCGGGGCGCCGATTCCGGGGTTGTCGCCAGGGGCGCTGCCAACTTCCGGCGCGCCGATCTCCGGGGTGCCGACCTCGGGGGCATCGACCTCCGGAGCGCCGATTCCCGGGTTGACTTCCGGGGCGCCGATGCAGATGCCGACCATCCAGCCCAGTGGCGGGGGTGCCGGGCCGGTGTCCGGTGGGCCGGCCGGGGCGGGTGCGCCGGGGCCGGCCACGAACGCGTTCGCCGCCCCTACGGCGTTGACCGCGGCCGTGCCGGCGCCGCAGCAGCAGTTCGGGGCCGGGGAGCCCGGCGGTGCGGTGTACCGCAGCAAGCGGCCGGGGCTGGCGACGGTGCTGGTGCTGCTGACGGTTCTGTTCGAGGTGCCGGTGCTGCGGCTCTTCCTCAGCGCGATGACCGCCAAGGAGATTCCCGCCGGGGCCACGCTCGCCGGGATCTTCATGATTCCGGCGCTGCCGATGTTCGCGCTCGGGCTGTACGGCCTGATCGGTGGGGCGGCCGCGGCCACGCCCGGGGGACGGGTCTGGCTGCGTACCCCGCTGGTGTACCTGCCGGTGGCGCTGCTGCTGTTCCTCGCGGCCGGACTTGCCGCCTCATAAGGCAGCTGAACGAGATAAGGCAGCTGAACGAGATAGGGCAGCTGAACGAGATAGGGCAGCTGAACGAGATAGGGCAGCCGAACGAGGTAGGCAGCCGAACGAGGCAGGCCGCGGAAGAAGCGAACAACAAGGCGCGGCCCGCGGGGGTGGTGCCGTGGGTGAAACGGACGCGGTCGTCGCGTGAGTGAAGCCTCGCGCGGTGACCCGCCGGCGGGCCGCCTCGCGCCGAATCGGAAATTTCGCCACGTAACCGGACGAAGAACACGCGACCGGGGGGATTCGTGGTCACCGCCGCCTGGCGCGTACACTTTCCCCCGGCGACCGCACACCGTGCGGTCGACCTCGCGCGCCCTCCCTTAGCCCGCCGCATTCTCTTCCGTGCCGGGTGAGCGTTTCAAAGGGCGGCGGCCGCCCTGGTCCCATGAGAACACGCGAGACCGCGTGCGCGAAGGGTGAGACGGCCGACGACTGGGCGCCAGGACGACGGGCCGACCGGTCCGCCGTACAACCAGGATCGAAGGGATCCCGCCGAACATGGCCGTGACCATGCGTCAGCTGCTCGAGAGTGGCGTGCACTTCGGGCACCAGACCCGCCGCTGGAACCCGAAGATGAAGCGCTTCATCTTCACCGAGCGCAACGGTATCTACATCATCGACCTGCGCCAGACGCTCGACTACATCGAGAAGGCGTACGACTACATCCGCAACACGGTGGCCGAGGGCGGCTCGGTGCTGTTCGTGGGCACCAAGAAGCAGGCCCAGGAGGCGATCGCCGAGCAGGCGACGCGGGTCGGCCAGCCTTACGTCAACCACCGCTGGCTCGGCGGCATGCTGACCAACTTCCAGACGGTGTACAAGCGGCTGCAGCGCATGAAGGAGTTGGAGAGCCTCGACCTGACGGGCACCGCGCAGGGGTACACCAAGAAGGAGACCCTGCAGCTGTCCCGTGAGCAGACGAAGCTCAGCCGGACCCTGGGCGGTCTGCGCGACATGCAGAAGCTGCCGTCGGCGATCTGGGTCATCGACACCAAGAAGGAGCACATCGCGGTCGACGAGGCCCGCAAGCTGGGCATCCCGGTCATCGCCGTGCTCGACACGAACTGCGACCCGGATGAGGTCGACTTCCCGATCCCCGGCAACGACGACGCCATCCGCTCCGCGGCGCTGCTGACCCGCGTGGTCGCCGACGCGGTCGCGGACGGGCTGATCGCGCGTTCCGGGCGCGCCACCCGTGCCGACCAGAAGCCCGAGCCGGGCGTCGTGGCCGGCGACGAGCCGCTCGCCGAGTGGGAGCGCGAGCTGCTCGAGGGTGCCAAGTCCGGCGACGCTCCGGCAGCTCCGGCCGCCGAAGAGAACAACCAGGCGTAACCCCACAGAGCGAGAGAGAGTCATGTCCAACTTCACCGCCGCGGACGTCAAGCGGCTCCGCGAACTGACCGGCTCCGGCATGATGGACTGCAAGAAGGCGCTCGAGGAGGCCGAGGGCGACTTCGACAAGGCCGTCGAGCTGCTGCGCATCAAGGGCGCCAAGGACGTCGGCAAGCGTGCCGGGCGCACGACGGCCAACGGCCTGGTCGCGCACTCGGGGACGGGCCTGGTCGAGATCAACTGCGAGACCGACTTCGTCGCCAAGAACGAGGCGTTCGTCGAGCTGGGCCAGAAGCTGGCGGCCCAGGTCGACGCGATCAAGCCGGCCGACGTGGACGCGCTGCTGGCCTCGAAGCTCGGCGACGCCACCGTGGCCGACCTGGTGCAGGCCGAGTCGGCCCGCATCGGCGAGAAGCTCGTCATCAACCGCATCGCGGTGCTGGGCGAGCCGGCCGCGATCTACATGCACCGCAAGAGCCCGGACCTGCCGCCGCAGGTCGGCGTCGCGGTCGAGTTCACCGGCAAGACCGACGAGGCGGCCGTGGCCGACGCCCGCGGCGTGGCGATGCAGATCGCCGCGATGCGGCCGAAGTACCTCACGCGCGACGAGGTGCCGGCCGAGGTCGTCGAGTCGGAGCGGCGCATCGCCGAGGAGACGGCCCGCGAGGAGGGCAAGCCCGAGCAGGCCCTGCCGAAGATCATCGAGGGCCGGGTCAACGCCTTCTTCAAGGACTTCGTCCTGATCGAGCAGCCCTCGGTCGGCGACAACAAGAAGACGGTCAAGCAGGTGCTGGCCGAGGCCGGTATCGAGGTCACACGGTTCGTGCGCTTCGAGGTCGGCCAGGCCTGACCGGCAGTACAACAGCAGTGAGGGGGTCACGGTCTACTGGATGCAGACCGTGACCCCCTTTCCACGAGACAGAAGGGTGCGCACATGACGAACACCGCCGTCGAAGCGGCCAGGCAGTCCCTGACCCCCGCCCCGATCGGGGCGCGGCGCGTCGTGCTGAAGCTCTCCGGTGAGGTGTTCGGGGGCGGCGCCGTCGGCGTCGACCCCAACGTGGTGCGCGGCATGGCGCGCCAGATCGCCACGGTCGTGCGCCGGGGCGTGCAGGTCGCGGTCGTCGTCGGCGGCGGCAACTTCTTCCGCGGCGCCGAGCTCTCGCGGGCCGGGATGGACCGCTCGCGCGCCGACTACATGGGCATGCTCGGCACCGTGATGAACTGCCTGGCGCTGCAGGACTTCCTGGAGAAGGAGGGCATCGACACGCGCGTACAGAGCGCGATCACGATGGCCCAGGTCGCCGAGCCGTACATCCCCCGGCGGGCGATCCGCCACCTGGAGAAGGGGCGCGTGGTCATCTTCGGCGCCGGCGCCGGCATGCCGTACTTCTCCACCGACACGGTCGCCGCCCAGCGCGCCCTGGAGATCCACGCGCACACCGTGCTCATGAGCAAGAACGGCGTCGACGGCGTGTACACCGCCGACCCGCGCACCGATCCGACGGCCCGCAAGCTCGACAGCCTCACGTTCGCCGAGGCGCTGGTAAAGGGGCTGCGGGTGGTCGACCAGACGGCGTTCAGCCTCTGCCAGGAGAACGCGCTGCCGATGCTGGTCTTCGGCGCGGAGGGGGAGGACAACGTCGCTCGCGCGTTGAGTGGTGAGAGGATCGGCACGCTCATCACCGCCGAGCCCGTCCCGGATCGAGGAGGACAGACCACGTGATCGAAGAAGCACTCTTCGAGGCCGAAGAGAAGATGGATCGTGCGATCGAGCATGCCAAGGAGGAGTTCGCGGTCATCCGCACCGGCCGCGCCAGCCCGGCGATGTTCGGCAAGGTGATGGTCGACTACTACGGCACCCCGACGCCGCTGCCGCAGATGTCCTCGATCGCGATCCCTGAGCCGCGGATGGCGATCATCAAGCCGTACGACACCTCGCAGATCGGCGCGATGGAGAAGGCCATCCGCGACTCCGATCTGGGTGTAAACCCCAACAACGAGGGCACCCAGATCCGGATCCTGTTGCCGCAGATGACCGAGGAGCGGCGCCGCGACATGATCAAGGTCGCCCGCAACAAGGCCGAGGACTCGCGCGTCGCGATCCGCAACGTGCGCCGCAAGGCCAAGGAGGAGCTCGACCGCATCGTCAAGGACGGCGAGGCCGGCGAGGACGAGGTGCGCCGCGCGGAGAAGGAGCTCGAGGATTTGACGCACAAGTACGTCGCGCAGGTCGACGAGCTGCTCAAGCACAAGGAAACCGAGCTACTCGAGGTCTGATGGCCCATCTGGACCGGGCTCAGAAGGCCCACGACCCGTCGTCGACGCGGGCGCGGCAGGACGATGCCGCGCCCGAGTCGTCTGTGGAAGAGCCAAGAGCGCAAGAGCCGGATACTGTACCCCACCCGCTCGCTCTGTCCTCGGGCCCCGCGACACCGGGTCACCCCGTACAACCGGGCGACCAGGCTCCGCGCAAGAGCCGGGCGGGGCGCAACCTGCCCGCGGCCATCGGGGTCGGCGTCGGGCTGGGCGGGCTCGTCGTGCTCTCCCTGTTCGTGCTGGAGAAGTGGCTCTTCCTGGGCCTGGTCATCGCCGCCGTCATGGTCGGTGTCTGGGAGATGGTCCGCGCGGTCAGCGTCCAGAAGGCCCGCCCGCCACTGGTACCGCTGCTGCTCGGCGCCCCCGCCATGGTCTGCCTGGCCTGGTTCGGCGGCGCGGCGCGGCTGCCCCTGGGCCTGCTCGGCACGCTGCTGCTCATCTTCGTGTGGCGCTTCGCCGAGGGAGCGGCACACTACCAGCGCGACGTCACCGCCGGCGCGCTCATCGCCGTCTACGTGCCCTTCCTCGGCTCGTTCGCGGCGCTGCTGGCCTACCCCGCGCACGACGGCGCGGCGCGGGTCCTGGTGACCATTCTCGCCGTCGTGCTGTCGGACACCGGTGGGTACGCCACCGGGGTCTTCCTCGGCAAACACCCCATGGCCCCGTCGGTCAGCCCCGCCAAGTCGTGGGAGGGCTTCGCCGGCTCGATCGTGTGGACCGGCGCCGGCAGCGCGATCGCCCTGCCGCTGCTGCTCGACGACGCCGTCTGGTGGCACGGCGCGATCTTCGGCGTGGCGGTGTCCATCGCCTCGGTGCTCGGCGATCTCGGCGAGTCGCTGATCAAGCGGGACCTCGGCGTGAAGGACATGAGCAACCTGCTGCCGGGCCACGGCGGCCTGATGGACCGGCTGGACTCGGTCCTGCTGGCGCTGCCGACCGCCTACGCGGTGCTGGCCTTCCTCGTCCCCTGGACGAAGTGATCAATCCCCCGTTCCCCGTCTGAACCCCGCCGCGGCCGGCCGCGTTCACCGGCCGGCCAGGCGCGCCCCCAGCCGGACCAGCAGCTCCCCCTGGCGGCCTGTTCGCGGCTCTCCAGCCGGTCCGACCAGGCTCCGGGCGGTCCGGCGCAGCAGGCTCCGGGCGGCCCGAGCAGGCTTCGGGCGGTCCGGCCGACGGCCCGGCGTCGGTCCGCAGGTCGCCCGGCCGTGCTGTCCAGCGGTCTTGGAGAACACGCGACGCGGCATGGGACACTGGAATCGCCATGACGCAGCTGCCCGTACTCAACCTGTCCTCCGAGGCGACCGGCACCACCCCCGCCGGCCGTCGCGCTTCGTTGCCCCCGCGGCACCTGGCCGACCTCGATCTCGCCGGTCGTCGCGCCGCCGTCGCCGAGCTGGGGGAGCCGGCCTTCCGTGCGCAGCAGGTCTCCGCCCACTACTTCGGCCGCCTGGTGCGCGAGCCCGCGGCGATGACCGACCTGCCGGCCCGCACCCGCGAGGCGATCACCGGGACGCTGCTGCCGCGGCTGCTGGAGCCGGTCAGCGAGCTCGCCACCGACAACGGCACCACCCGCAAGACGCTCTGGCGGCTGCACGACGGCTCGCTCGTGGAGAGCGTGCTGATGGGATACCCGGACCGCGTCACCGTCTGCGTCTCCAGTCAGGCCGGCTGCGGCATGGCGTGCCCGTTCTGTGCCACCGGCCAGGCCGGGCTGACCCGCAACCTGTCCACCGCGGAGATCGTCGACCAGGTCGTGTGGTTCGCGGGTCTCGCCGCCCGCGGCGCGTTGCCCGGCTGCCCCGACCGGCTCTCCCGCGTGGTGTTCATGGGCATGGGCGAGCCTCTTGCGAACTACAACCGGGTGATCGCCGCCGTGCGGCGGCTGACCGAGCCCGCCCCGGAGGGCCTGGGCCTGTCTCAGCGGCACATCACGGTGTCGACCGTCGGGCTGGTCCCCGGCATCCGCCGGTTGACGCAGGAGGGGCTGTCGGTGACGCTTGCGCTGTCGCTGCACGCGCCCGATGATGATCTGCGCGACACGCTAGTACCGGTCAACCAACGCTGGAAGGTCGCCGAAGTGCTTGATGCCGCGTTCGAGTATGCGGCTCGCACCGGACGGCGCGTGTCCATTGAGTACGCAATGATCCGGGATGTGAACGACCATCCGTGGCGGGCGGATCTGCTCGGTCGGCTCTTGTCCGGCCGTCTGGCACATGTCAATCTCATCCCGCTCAATCCGACACCGGGCAGCAAGTGGGACGCGAGCCCCAAGCCCGTTGAGCGGGAGTTCGTCCGGCGACTTCGGGCCGCCGGTGTTCCCACTACGGTGCGTGACACCAGGGGTCGGGAGATTGACGGTGCCTGCGGGCAGCTTGCCGCCTCCGGAGGTGGCAAGGTGGGAGAGCGTGAGAACGGCTTGCTAGCACGGCGAGCGAACGAGGAGACACAGTGAGTCAGGGTCAGCGGTTCCGGCGCCGTGCGATGCGTCGGGGATACAAGGTCGACGAGGTCGACTCGTTCCTCGACCGGGTGGAGGCCACCCTCTCCGGAGACCCGATGGGTGCGCCGGTGAGCGCGCAGGAGGTCCACGACGTGGTCTTCCGCGTGCGCTTCGGCGGATACGACGAGTGGCAGGTCGACCTGCACCTCGACCGCGTCGAGCGCCAGCTGGCCGAGCTGGAGGAGCGCGGCAGCGGCGGCGGCTTCGGCCGGGCCCTGGACTCCCGCAGCGGCGAGCTGCGCATGCAGCCCGAGCGGATGCCGGAGCGCATGGAGTCGCATCGCATGCCCGACCGGGTCGGCATGGCGCCCCCGCCGCCCGACCGCCTTGGCCCGCCCGGACCCGACCGCATGGGGCCGCCGCCCGGCGCTGACCGGATGGGGCCGCCGCCAGGACCGGACCGTATGGGGCCGCCACCCGGACCGGACCGTATGGGGCCGCCCGGCGCTGACCGCATGGGGCCGCCGCCAGGACCGGAGCGCATGGGGCCGCCCGGCGCCGACCGGATGGGGCCGCCCCCCGGACCGGAGCGCATGGGGCCGCCCATGGACCGGCCGATGGACCGGATGGGCCCGCCGCCCATGGACCGCACGATGGAGCGCCCGGCACCTCCGCCGCCCGGCGCCCCGCTGCCGACCCGGCCCACCCCGGCGCCGGGCGGCCAGCCGCCGCGCGACCAGGGGTACGGCCGCTATGACGAGCCCACCTACGGCGGCGCCTTCGACGAGGACCGCGCCCCCTACGACCAGGCCCCGCGGGCCCCGCGTGCGGACATGACCGCCGAGATCCGCCTCGACCGCCCGGAGCCCCCGACCTACGGCGGCGGCCCCGGCCCCGGCCCCGGCCCGATGGGCGGCTCGATGACCGGTGCGATCCCGGCCGGCGGCATGGATCGCGACCCGTACGGCGGCCCGCCCGAGCGCGACCCCTACGGTGCCCCGCCCGAGCGTGACCCGTACGGCGCTCCGCCCGAGCGCGACCCCTACGGTGCCCCGCCCGAGCGCGAGCCGTACGGCGCCCCGGCCGAGCGTGATCCGTACGGCGGGCCTCAGGGCGGCCCGCCGGTCCAGCACCAGTCCACCGAGGTGGCCCGCATCGACCAGCTGCGCCGCACCTTCCAGCTGCGCCGGTTCGGCAGTGGCTACGACCGGTCCCAGGTCGACCGCCTCTTCGAGGGCGTGATGGCCTCGCTGACCGGCCGCGGCGGCCCGCTGACCGACGGGGACCTCGACCCGTCGCACTTCAACCTGGTGCCGGGTGGCTACTTCGAGGCCGAGGTCGACGCGGCGCTGAAGGAGGTCCGCGACATCGTCACACGGCGTCGCTGACCGATCGCAGAACGTGGAAGAGGGCGCGCCCGGCGCGCCCTCTTCGCATGTGCAGTTCGAAACATGACACTTGCTCGGCAATAGCGAGATCGCTACGCAACGTGATCGCCCGGCGCTCGAAACGGGGCGCGCCGGGCTGTCCGGGCCGGCGGGGTGGCTGACGGCCGCATGGACGCCTCGACCGGCGCCCGGCGGGGTCAGCGCAGGCCGTTGCGGCGCAGGACCCAGTCGCCGACCAGGGCGAGCACGAGGATGGCGGCGCCCACGATCAGGAAGATGTCCTCGACCCGGCCGCGGTGGTTGCCGATGAGCATCGAGAGCAGGACGAGCGCCGAGACGGCTGCCCCGATGCGGGCCGCGCGCGGGTGACCCGGCTTGTGCTGGTCGGGTGAGGTCACTGGCTCGTGCTCGGACACGGCTCGTCCTTTCGGTGGCAGCGAAGTTCTCAGGACAAAGTCTGGCATGCGGCACCGCCCGGGACGGTTGCGGGTCGGTCGGGTAGCGTCGGTCGCGCAAGGTGCGGGTACCAGATCGAGGAGGACAGCGGTGCGGATCACCGGGACCGGCCACGCCAGCCTGCGCATCGACACCCCGGCCGGGAGCATCCTGTGCGATCCGTGGGTCAACCCCGCCTACTTCGCCTCGTGGTTCCCGTTCCCGGACAACTCGCAGCTTGACTGGGAGGCGCTGGGCGACTGCGACTACCTCTACGTCTCGCACCTGCACCGCGACCACTTCGACGCCGAGCACCTCAAGCGGTTCGTGTCGAAGAAGGCGACCGTGCTGCTGCCCGAGTTCCCGACGAGCGAGATGCGCGACGAGCTCGAGGCGCTGGGCTTCACGCGGTTCCTGGAGACCCAGACCGATCACGTGCACGAGCTCGACGGCGGCCTGAAGATCATGATCCAGGCGCTGACCTCGCCGACCGACGGGCCGATCGGGGACTCGTCGCTGTGGGTGGAGTACGACGGCGTGCGGATCCTCAACCAGAACGACGCGCGCCCGACGGACCTGACCACCTTCCACGCGCTCGGCCACGTGCACGCCCACCTGCTGCAGTTCTCCGGCGCGATCTGGTATCCGATGGTCTACGAGCTGCCCGAGGCGGCCAAGCGCGCGTTCGGCAAGCAGAAGCGGGACCGCCAGTTCGACCGGACGTTCCGCTACATCGACGACCTCAAGGCCTCCAACGTCATCCCGATCGCCGGGCCGCCGTGCTTCCTCGACGACGAGCTGTGGCAGTTCAACGACATCTTCGGCGACGAGGGCAACATCTTCCCCGACCAGTGGGTCTTCCAGCAGGAATACGCCAAGGCCGGCGGCACGAACTCCACGGTCCTGCTGCCCGGCTCGGTGATGGAGCTCACCGCGGACTCGGCCGAGACCACGCACCCGAGCGACGTCGAGGAGTTCTTCGCGCACAAGCGTGAGCACCTGCAGGAGATGCGGGAGCGCAAGAAGCCCGTCATCGAGGCGGCCAAGGCGACCTGGCGCCACCCCGAGATCGACGTGCTCAAGGAGATGCAGCGGCGCATCGAGCCGCTGCTGGACGAGTCGGTGTACCTGGCCAAGGGCGTCGGCGGACCCGTGCGCTTCGACCTGGTGGGCTACGACGGCGAGTCCGTCGAGTCGATCGTCGTGGACTTCCCCGGCAAGCAGGTGCGCGCCTACGCCGAGGAGAAGGTGCGGTACCGCTTCCGGACCGAGCGCGCGCTGATCGAGCACCTCCTGTTCATCGAGGAGATCGACTGGGTCAACTCGCTCTTCCTGTCCTGCCGGTTCTCGGCCGCGCGGATCGGGCAGTACAACGAGTTCGTCTACTCGTTCTTCAAGTGCCTGTCGCAGGAGCGGCTGCAGTACGCCGAGGGCTGGTTCTCCGAGCAGAAGCCCGACGCGGAGGACGTCAAGCTGGGCGACTGGATCGTCCAGCGGCGCTGCCCGCACCTCAAGGCCGACCTGACCCGCTTCGGCATCATCGACGGCAACACCATGACCTGCCAGCTGCACGGCTGGAAGTTCGACCTGCCCAGCGGCCGCTGCCTGACCAGCGTCGGGCACGAGCTGCGCTCGCGTCCGGCCGGCACCCCGGCCCCGGGCGCGGAAACGGCCGCTGCTACCCCGATCGGCGAGTGACGCGGCGCCCGTGCTCGACAAGGTTCGCAAGCTGCTGGCCAAGGCCGAGGATCCGGCGTGCACGCCGGCGGAGGCCGATGCGCTGACGGCCAAGGCGGCCGCCCTCATCGCGAAGTACGGCATCGACCAGGCCCTGCTCGACGCCCGGCGGGAGCGCCCGGCGGTGGTCGGCAGCCGGCTCGTGGAGCTCAACGCGCCCTATCTGCGTGAGAAGGCCTACCTGCTGCACGTGGTCGCGGCCGCGCTGCGGTGCCGCTCGATCCGCCTGGAGCGGCGCACCGCCGACGGGCTGAAGGTGTCCGTGCACCTCTTCGGCTTCGACTCCGACGTCGCCGGCGTCGAGCTGCTGTTCGCGTCGCTGCTGGTCCAGGCGGCGCGGGGCCTGCTGCGCGAGCCGGTGCCCGGCGGTCAGCAGCCGGCCGCGTGGCGCCGCTCGTGGCTGATCGGCTTCGGCTCGGCGGTGGCCCAGCGCCTGACCGCCGCGGCCGCGCGGGAGCGGGAGCCGGCGGCGCCGGGGACCGCGCTGGTCCTCGCCGACCGCGAGCGGGCCGTGGACCTGGCGGTCGAGGCCGAGTACCCGAACGTTCGCGCCGGTCGTCGCCGCCGCCTGAGCGGTGGCGGCTTCGAGGCCGGCAACGAGGCCGGGCAGCGAGCCGACCTGGGCGGCGTACGCGTCGAGGCGACCGGCCGCGCCGAGGTCACCGCCGGCCGCTGACGCCCGCGCTGAGGCGGGCGCTCACGCGGTGCGGCGGACGTGTCCGGGCGGGGCCCACCGGCCGGGCGCCCGGGACGCCGACGTGGCGGGGCCTCCAGCTGGGCGCCGAAGGCGATGCCGAAGCGCAGCACGATCCCCGTCACGTTCGCCCGCAGCAGCAGGGCGCTGGTGCCCCACCGCAGGGCCGCCGACGGCACGGTGCCGTGCCGAGCGCTGCTCACCCGTGCGGAAATACCTGTCGCGCCCGCGCGGCGAACCCGGCATGCTCGGGGGTGCGGGGCGGCGAGTGACGACCGCCGTGAATGCCCCGCCGGGACGGCCCGACGTCATGGGGCCGAGAGGCCGCGGCAACCCGCCGCGGCGAAGGTGTGGTGGCACCGCGACCGGCCCCATCGCCCACACCCCCGGGGAGTGTCCCTTCCAGGAGGTGTTTCATGTCGCAACGCGTGCTGTCCGCCGAGATCGCCGAGCATCCGGGTGAGCCGGTCCGGCTCGCCGGGTGGGTCCACCGCCGCCGGGTCCTCGCCCGGGTCACGTTCCTCATCGTGCGCGACCGCGCGGGCCTCGCCCAGGTGGTGGTGCCCGCCGGGGTACCCGTGCCGCCGGAGGAGTCCGTGGTCGAGGTCACCGGCACCGTCGTGGCCAACGCGGCCGCGCCGGGCGGGCACGAGGTCGCCTACGGGGCGATCGAGGTGATCTCGCCGGCCGAGGCGCCCCCGGTCGAGCTGTTCCGTCCGGCGCTCGAAGCCGGGCTGCCGGCGCTGCTCGACCACGCCGCGGTCAGCCTGCGCCACCCCGCGCGCCGGGCGGTGTTCGCCGCGGGCGCGGCCGCCGTCGCGGCGTTCCGCGGCACCCTCGACGGGCTGGGATTCACCGAGATCTTCACCCCGAAGATCGTCGGGAGCGCCACCGAGAGCGGTGCGAACGTCTTCACGCTCGACTACTTCGGCCGCAAGGCGTACCTCGCCCAGTCGCCGCAGTTCTACAAGCAGACGATGGTCGGGGTCTTCGAGCGCGTCTACGAGGCCGGGCCGGTGTTCCGGGCCGAGCCGCACGACACCTCGCGGCACCTGGCCGCGCACACGTCACTCGACGCCGAGCTCGGGTTCATCCGCGACCACCGCGACGTGATGGCGGTCCTGACCCGGTGCGTGCGGGCGATGGTGGAGGCGGCCGGGCTCGGCGCGGTACGGATGCCGGACGAAATTCCCGTCGTGCACTTCACCGAGGCCCTGCGCCTGGCCGGGGCCGACCCGGACGAGCCCGACCTCGCGCCCGAGCACGAGCGGGCGCTGGGCGTGTGGGCGGCGCGGGAGCACGGCTCGGACCTGCTGTACGTCGAGGGGTACCCGATGAGCAAGCGCCCCTTCTACACGCACCCGCAGCCGTCGGACCCGCGCTGGTCCAACTCCTTCGACCTGCTCTTCCGGGGGATGGAGCTGGTGACCGGGGGGCAGCGGCGGCACGTGTACGCCGACTACGTCGCCGCCCTCGGGGGCGACACGGCGGGGCTCGCCGGGTACCTGGAGGCGTTCCGGCACGGGATGCCGCCGCACGGAGGCTTCGCGATCGGCCTGGAGCGGTTCCTGGCCCGGCTGTCGGGGGCCGCGAACGTGCGCGAGACGACCCTGTTCCCGCGCGACCTGCACCGGCTGGCCCCGTAGAAAATCGATTGTCAGGTAACAAGTGATGATCTATAATTAATACATGTGTACGAACGGGGACGGCATTTGGGACTGATGCGCTGACGGATGCGGAGCGCGCTCGGCGTGCGTCGCATCGGACCAGTTCAAACCGCTGTTGATCGGGTTCGGCGGGGCTGGTCGGGAGCACGGTGAGGGGTGGCCGGCGGGGGGATTCTGCCGGCCACCCCTCGGCCCGATTCCACAGTGGACTCACAAATCCTGGGTACTTTCGTGAACGTTTGTCGCAGACGGGGGCCACGTGGCGGTCGCGGGCCGGCGCGGCCTGACACAATGAGGATGTGACCTCCCGCGAGATCGTGCTTCTCGGCTCGACCGGATCGATCGGCACACAGGCCATCGACATCGTGCGGCGCAACCCCGACCGGTTCCGCGTCGTGGCGATCGGCGCCGGCGGCGCCAATGTGGACCTGCTCGCCCGGCAGGCGCTCGAGCTGCGCGTCGAGGCGGTCGGGGTGGCCCGGGCCAGCGTCGCCCAGGACCTCCAGCTCGCCTTCTACGCCGAGGCGCAGCGGCGCGGCTGGGCGACCGGCGACTTCCGGCTGCCGAAGATCCTCGCCGGCCCGGACGCGATGACCGAGATCGCGCAGTGGCCCTGTGACACGGTGCTCAACGGCGTCGTCGGCTCGCTCGGCCTCGCGCCCACGCTCGCCGCCCTGCGGGCCGGGCGCACCCTGGCGCTGGCCAACAAGGAGTCCCTGGTCGCCGGCGGCCCCCTGGTGCGCGCCGCGGCCCGGCCCGGCCAGATCGTGCCGGTCGACTCCGAGCACTCCGCGCTCGCCCAGTGCCTGCGCGGGGGCGCCCGCGGCGAGGTGCGCCGGCTGGTGCTGACCGCCTCCGGGGGCGCCTTCCGCGGCCGCACCCGAGAGCAGCTGGCGAACGTCACCGTCGCCGACGCGCTCGCCCACCCCACCTGGGACATGGGCCCGGTCGTCACCATCAACACCGCCACCCTGGTGAACAAGGGGCTGGAGGTGATCGAGGCGCACGAGCTGTTCGACGTGCCCTATGCCGACATCAGGGTCATGGTCCACCCGCAGTCGGTCATCCACTCCATGGTCGAGTTCGCCGACGGCTCCACCCTCGCCCAGGCCAGCCCGCCCGACATGCGCATCCCGATCGCGCTGGCGCTGGGCTGGCCCGACCGTGTCGCCGACGCGGCGCCCGCCGTCGACTGGACGAAGGCCCACACGTGGCAGCTCACCCCGCTCGACGACGAGGCGTTCCCCGCCGTCGCCCTGGCCAAGGCGGCCGGGGAGGCCGGCCGGTGCCGCCCGGCGATCTACAACGCCGCCAACGAGGAGTGTGTGGCCGCGTTCACAGCGGGTGATCTGCCCTTCCTCGGCATCGTCGAGACGCTCGAGCGAACCTTGGGCGAGGCCCCGGATTTCCCCGAACCAGGTACCGTCGATGACGTGCTCGCCGCCGAGTCCTGGGCGCGGGCGCACGCTCGCGCGCTCATCGCCGCCAGCACCGACCGGAGAGGGGCCGAATGACCTTCGCGTTGGGGATCGTCCTGTTCGCACTGGGCATCCTGATCGCAGTCGCGATCCACGAGGCCGGGCACTTCTGGTCGGCCCGATGGTTCGGCATGAAGGCGACCCGCTACTTCATCGGCTTCGGGCCGACGATCTTCGCGTTCAAGCGCAACGGGGTGGAGTACGGGCTCAAGGCCCTGCCCTTCGGCGCGTTCGTCAAGATCGTCGGGATGACGCCCAACGAGGAGGACATCGACCCCGAGACCGGCCGGTCGGGCTCCGAGGACCCGAAGGCCATGTGGCGATTCCCGGTCTGGAAGCGGACCATCGTCATGGCCGCGGGCTCGATCACCCACTTCGCGCTGGCGTTGATCACGCTGTGGGTGCTGTTCAGCTTCGTCGGCATCCCCGACGGCCGCTACGCCAACCAGGTGCCGGTCCGCGTCGGCTCGGTCAGCCAGTGCGTGAGCCCCACGTTCGTGTACGACCCGCAGACCAAGAGCCAGAAGGCCTGCGACCCCAACTCCGACCCCAAGAGCCCGGCCGCCCAGCTCGGCCTGCAGCCCGGCGACGTCATCCTCGCCATCGACGGGCACGCGATCGGCGGCAACCAGGCGCTGCGCGACGAGCTCAAGGCCGACGTCGGCAAGAGCGTGACGGTGCAGTACAAGCGCGGGGAAGAGACCCTCAGCGGCACCGCGCAGATCCCGGAGGCCCAGCGGCTCAGGCTCGGCGTCGAGAAGACCGCCGACCAGGTCACCGCCGAGGACCTCGAGCGGGGCGGGATGCTCGGCATCACCGTCGACATCCGCAGCGCCGACCTGCCCGTCCTGCGCTACGGCCCGGTTGACGGCGCCGGCCAGACGGCCTCGGCCACCGCCACGCTGGTCGAGCGCACGTTCGCCTCGTTCAAGGCGATCCCCGAGCGCATCCCGAACCTGTTCAAGGCGATCTTCGGCGCGGAGCGTGACCCGAACACCCCGGTCAGCGTGGTCGGCGCCAGCCGGATCGGCGGCGAGCTGTTCGAGCTCGGCGACTGGGCCTCGCTGCTGTCGCTGTTCGCCACCCTGAACCTGTTCTTCGGCATCTTCAACCTGTTCCCGCTGCTGCCCATGGACGGCGGGCACATCGCGATCGCCTGGTTCGAACGGGTCCGCTCGTGGATCGCCGCGAGGCTCGGCAAGCCCGACCCAGGTCGCGTCGACTACTACAAGCTGGCGCCTCTCACCCTGGCCGTGATAGGTGTCCTCGGCGTCTTCGTCCTGCTGACGGTGACGGCCGACTTCGTCAACCCGATCACGCTGAAGTAAGACCTCTTTCGCGAAGGTAAGGGCCTCTCCCATGACCGCTGTCAGCCTCGGCCTGCCCACTGTGCCGCCGCCACCGCTGGCGCCCCGGCGCGATTCCCGTCAGATCATGGTCGGCTCGGTGCCCGTCGGTGGCGGTGCGCCGGTGTCCGTGCAGTCGATGTGCACCACCCTCACCGCGGACGTCAACGCCACCCTGCAGCAGATCGCCGAGCTCACCGCGTCCGGCTGCCAGATCGTGCGGGTCGCCGTGCCGAGCCAGGACGACGTCGAGGCACTGCCGGCGATCGCGAAGAAGTCGCAGATCCCGGTGATCGCCGACATCCACTTCCAGCCGAAGTACGTCTTCGCCGCCATCGACGCCGGATGTGCCGCGGTCCGCGTCAACCCGGGCAACATCCGCCAGTTCGACGACAAGGTCAAGGAGATCGCCAAGGCGGCCTCCGACGCCGGGGTGCCGATCCGCATCGGCGTCAACGCGGGCTCCCTCGACAAGCGGCTGCTGGAGAAGCACGGCAAGGCGACCGCCGAGGCGCTGGTCGAGTCGGCGCTGTGGGAGTGCTCGCTCTTCGAGGAGCACGGCTTCCGGGACATCAAGATCTCCGTGAAGCACAACGACCCGGTCGTGATGATCCGGGCCTATCGCCAGCTGGCGGAGCGGTGCGACTACCCGCTGCACCTCGGCGTCACCGAGGCCGGCCCCGCGTTCCAGGGCACGATCAAGTCCTCGGTCGCGTTCGGTGCCCTGCTCGCCGAGGGCATCGGCGACACCATCCGGGTCTCGCTGTCCGCCCCGCCGGTCGAGGAGATCAAGGTCGGCACCGCGATCCTGGAGTCCCTCGGCCTGCGTGAGCGCGGCCTGGAGATCGTCTCGTGCCCGTCCTGCGGCCGCGCCCAGGTCGACGTGTACAGCCTCGCCGACCAGGTCCACGCCGCGCTGGACGGCTTCCCGGCGCCGCTGCGGGTCGCGGTCATGGGCTGCGTCGTCAACGGCCCGGGCGAGGCCCGCGAGGCCGACCTCGGCGTAGCCTCCGGCAACGGCAAGGGCCAGATCTTCGTCAAGGGCCAGGTCATCAAGACCGTGCCCGAGTCGCAGATCGTCGAGACCCTGGTCGAGGAGGCCCTGCGCCTGGCCGAGGAGCAGGGCGTCGACCTGCCCGAGGAGCTGCGCGGCGCCGGCCCGTCCGTGACGGTTCACTGAACATCGTCCTGGTGCACCTCGTCCCGGTGGTCCCCGTCGTCCTCGGCGGGGACCGCTTTCACCGGGCCGGGGGTATGAGAAGCCATACTCCGGAAGATCTGGCAGGCTGGTACGCATGCTGACGGTTGCTGCGCGGCTGCTCGGCGACGCCGAGCGCGGATCGGTCGAGCGGCTGCTCGATCGAGACCCGTTCGGGGGCGCGCAGGTGGCCGAGCGCGTCGCCATGGCGGGGCTCGCGTGGTGGCGGCAGGACGCGCGCATCTTCGGATACGGCTCCCGGCGCAACCTCGAGTCGCTGTGCTGGGTCGGGGCCAACCTGATCCCCGTGCACGCCTCGGCCGCCGCGGTCGCCGCCTTCGCCGAGATGGTCGCCGGTGAGCCCCGCGGCTGCTCCTCGATCGTCGGCTCGGCCGAGGCGGTCCTCGGCCTCTGGTCGCACCTGGCGCCGGCCTGGGGCCCGTCCCGCGACGTGCGCCCCAACCAGCCGCTCATGGCGATCAGTGCCCCGTCGCCGGTCGCGCCCGACCCGGGCGTGCGCCTGGTCCGCCCCGACGAGATCAACCTGCTCTTCCCGGCCGCCGTCGCGATGTACACCGAGGAGGTCGGCGTCTCCCCGACCACCGACGGCGGCGAGCGCTCCTACCGCGAGCGCATCGGCGAGCTGATCCGGGCCCGCCGCGCCTACGCCCGCTTCCACCAGGGTCGCGTCGTGTTCAAGGCGGAGCTCGCCGTCGTCACCCGGCACACCGCCCAGATCCAGGGCGTCTGGACCGACCCCGAGCTGCGCGGGCGCGGCCTGGCGACGGCCGGCATCGCCGCCGTGGTGCGAGACGCGTTGCGCCGGGTCGCGCCATCGGTCAGCCTATATGTCAACGACTACAACCTCCCCGCCCGCCGCGTGTACGAACGCTGCGGTTTCCAGCAGGTCGGCACGTTCGCGACGGTTCTGTTCTAACACCGGATTTGTCCGGAATGTCGGCGGAACCCCCCTCGCGAGGCGCATGATCACGAGGGACCCGCAGCGGCCGAACGAGGAGAAGCTCGCATGGGCCAGATGATCCGGCAGATCGGGCCGAACACGACCCGCTACTACTGGTATCCCGGCGACAAGAAGGAGTGGCTGCGCGCCCTCGTCGCGGTGACGGCCGGCGGGGCGGTGCTGGGTCTGGCGTACGTCTTCACGCACAGCTGGCTCACCTCCACCGTCCTGGGCCTGTCCGCCGCCGCGGGCGTGGCCGGCTTCAACTTCGGCCGCCGCGACCTGGCCGCCGCCGACGCCATCGACGCCCGCACCCCGCGCCGCGCCGTGTTCACGGCCGCGTCCCGGGCCAGCTGGCGCGGCTTCGCCGAGGGCGGGGCGATCGGGCTGGCCGCGCTGATCATCGTCCACCTGCCGGCCACCGGCGTCTTCGCCGACTGGCTGCTGCCCCTGGTGCCGGGGGTGGCCTTCGGGCTGGCCCGGCAGGCGTCGCTGCTGGCGGTGCGCCTGAGCCACTCCTCGGACAAGGCGACCGAGTTCGTCGGCCCGGAGGCGACCCGCCGCCTCGACCCGGACGCGACTCGCCGCCTTGACCCCGACGCGACCGAGCCGGTTTCCTAAACCGTGTGTCGCAGCACTCTCATTTGGTCGCGACCTGCGGATACTGTCTCTCGACGAATGTGCAGTCAGGGGCCATGAAAGTCGCTCTGAGCCCCTGTTGCAGCCCTCCGTGCAGGACACGTGCAATGATCTTGACCCTTGTTTGGCCAGCTCAGCGCCGGAATTTCATGCAGCGCGCGCCTCACGGGTCATTACTCACGCCACTCGTCCGTGATTTCTGACGGGGCCAGGCCGTTCCGGGCTGCCAGGGCCTCGACGTCGATGCCCGCTTCCGCGAGTGATTCCTCGATGCACGAGCACAACTCCCTGGAGCGTGGCCGATGGCATACGGGGAGACTCCACGACGGGCGGGGAACGGCTGGCTGCTTTGCGACGCCGGCCGCGCTCGGCCAGCTGGCGGCGCAAGCGGCGGCCTAGAACGGATCGTCCTCGTCGGCTGAATCGTCAACCATGCCGAGGTATTGCCAGAAGCGAGCCTGGATTTCCGCAAGGCGATCAGCGCCAAGAACGCCTACAGCTGGGATCCTCACGCAGAATCGTGTCTTGCGCGAAGACTCAGATGGCAGCGGCGCGACAGACACAAATCGCCACGTTGGGTCGCTGTTGGTATCGGGTCCGCTAAGTACCACGACCATCCGTCGCGGATGAAGCTGGCGATCGTCGTTGGGAGGAAGCGTCAGAGCTGCGTCGCTCACCCAGTAGAGGCCGCCTTGCACGACGGCCCCACTAGTTGTCATCGAGAAGCGTCCTGTTCGCAGTTATGCGCCCAGCGCTGAAGGTGTTGATCTCTTCGGCAAGCTCGTCCATTGCACCCTCATCATCTTCTTGCTCGGCGAGGGAACGCAAGACTGCCTTCATGCGAGCAGACGTTCGGTTGAGAGCGGGGAGCGGTCGAGCCAGGTTGAGGTTCAGCACGACGCCACGACCACGTCGCTGCGCATCTTCCATGGGAGACGTCTGATAACTCATGTCCTTGAGCGTGGTAGCTGCGTAGCGTCCGAACCGCTCCATCATTCGATTGAGGAGCTCTCGATCCTCTTCTGGCAGCTCAAAATTCGGCGGTAACTCACCTGAAAGTCTCAGTTCCCAGCCGCCGTAGAATTCCTCGCGTTGCCGTGAAACTAGCGACGTTGACACGAGAAGGTTCTCAAGAGAGATGAGATCGTTGTTGTAGGGGCCGTGATCGAGCCACTTCCATTCCACGCCCGAGATCGGGTTGGAACCATCCTCAATGGCGCAGAGATCGGTCAGATACAGAAGCTTGGCTATCTTGGTCCGAGTGATCTGCATGCCTCGCAGGCGAGCGACGTCAAGCACCGCAAGGTAGGCCGCGACCGTCTGGGGCGCAACCGGCATGACACGAGGCAGATCCACCATTTCCGTCAACGGTACCGCCCCCTGTCGCCACACCTCGCAAGCAGCCCCTAGATCGTACACCAGTTCGAAGAGTGCTGGTATGTCCCGAGGTGGGCCAACCTCGCACCAGGTGCAGAGTACCTGCAACGACCTAGACTGAGACCTCTCAGACTCAGACGTTCGCCCAGGTCACAGGCATGCTTGGTCGGTGACACGGATTCATTCCTAAACGGTTTCCTGGATGAGGGCCGGCTCCCTCAGGCGGGCGAGGACCTCGGCAGTGGGGGAGCCCGGGGCGGCGGTGTAGAACACGACGCGCTGGCCGCCCTCGTCGGCGTGCAGGACCTGGCATTCCAGGGTCAGCTCGCCGTACACCGGATGGGTCAGCGTCTTGACCGTCGTGCGGCGCACACAGACGCGCCGCTCGTTCCAGCGGCGGGTGAACTCGGGGCTGGCCGCCAGGAGGCGGTCGATCAGCGCGCGGATGCCCTCGTCGTCCGGGTAGCGCACGGACGCGGCGCGCAGGTCCGCCACCGACTCGTCGGCGAAGGACCGCAACTCGGCCGGGGAGTCCAGGGTCAGCGGCATGGGGCCGCAGAAGGCGTTCCAGATCATGTTGCGCTCGGGCGGAGGCTCGCCCATGAGGCGCACGGCCATGCGATTCCAGGCCAGCAGGTCGTACTTCGCGTCGATGACGAAGGCCGGCGTGTCGTCCAGGCGCTCCAGCAGGTGCCGGATGCCGGGCGGCACCACGCGCGACGGGCCCGCCGGTGGGCCGGGCGGCTCGCCCGCGACCTGGAAGAGGTACGCGCGCTCGTCCTCGTGCAGGCGCAGCGCCCGGCCCAGGGCGGCCAGGACCTGGCGGGACGGGCGCGGGCCGCGGGCCTGCTCCAGCCGCGCGTAGTAGTCGACGGAGATCCCGGCCAGCCGGGCCACCTCCTCGCGCCGCAGCCCGGGCGTGCGCCGCCGCGCTCCCGGGGCCAGGCCCGCGTCGCCCGGGCTGACCCGAGCGCGGCGGTCCTTGAGGAACTCGGCCAGCTGTACCCGGTTCATGCCCTTCATGCTGCGCGACCGCGCCGCCCCGAACCAGGGACCGCCGATCCGATGTTCGGCACGGTCTCTGCCGCGGCCGCGCCCGGGGCGCCACGGTGGAGCGCATGACGACCGGAACCGCCCTCGTCACGGGGGCCAACAAGGGCATCGGCCTGCAGATCGCCCGGGGCCTGCGCGCCCTCGGCCTGAACGTCCTGCTCGGCGCGCGCGACCCCATCCGCGGCAAGGAGGCCGCCGAGGCGATCGGCGCGACCGCGGTGCGGCTCGACGTGACCGACGAGGACTCGATCGCCCGCCTCGCCGAGGAGGTCGAGACGCTCGACGTCCTCGTCAACAACGCCGGCATCCTGCTGGAGCGTGGCGCCCCGCCGAGCGGTACCCCGGTGGGGATGCTGCGCGAGACCTTCGCCGTCAACGTGTTCGGCGTGGTCGCGGTGACCAATGCGCTGCTGCCCGCCCTGCGCCGCGCCCCGGCCGCGCGGATCGTGAACCTCGGCAGCGGGCTGGGCTCGCTCGCCTTCGCCTCCGACCCGGGGCACGTCTACGCGCGCAATCCGCTGCTGGCGTACAACTCCTCGAAGTCCGCGCTGGCGGCGGTGACGCTCGCGTACGCCAACGAGCTGCGGGGTTCGGCCATCAAGGTCAACCTCGCCGACCCCGGCTACTGTGCCACGGACCTCAACCACTTCTCGGGCCCCCGCACCCCCGCGCAGGGCGCGGTCGCGGCGATCCGGCTCGCCACGCTGCCCGCGGACGGGCCCACGGGCGGCTGCTTCGACGACGAGGGCCCGGTGCCGTGGTAGCGCACCGGGCCGCCGCCTCATTGCGGCCGGGGCGGCGTCACAGGTAGGCGCGGGCGTGCGCGAGCCAGGCCGCGGCCGCGGGGCTGGTCGGGCCGGCGCGGCGCCAGGCCAGGCCGAGACGCCCGCGCAGTTGCGGCTCGACGATGCGCAGCGGGTGGAGGTGCGGCCGGTGCCGCGCGATCGACTCCGGCAGGATCGCCACGCCGAGGCGGCGGGCCGCGAGCTGCTCGATGACCGCAGGGGAGCCCGCCTCGAAGGCGACCCGCGGCGCGAAGCCCGCCGCCGCGCAGGCGGCGTCCAGGACGGCCCGGATGCCGCCCCCGCGCGGCAGGCACACCAGCGCCCGGTCGCGCAGCGCGGCGAGCGGGATCTCGTCGCGGCCGGCGAGCTCGTGGCCCGGCCACACCGCGGCGTCGATCGCCTCGTCGGTCACGACGTGCACGCCGAGCCCCTCCGGCACCTCCGCGAACGCCACGATCGCCGCGTCCAGGCGCCCGTCGCGCACCGCGTCGGCGAGCCGGTCGGACGCGTCCTCGACCAGCGTGATCTCCACCGCCGGGTGCCGGGCGTTGAAGTCGGCGAGGATGCGCGCCAGGTCGACGGTGTGCGAGGTGACGGTGCCGACGGCCACGCGCCCGCGCGTGAGCCCCGCCAGCTCGTCCACGGCCTGCCGCGCCCCGTCGACGGCGGCGAGCGCCGCCCGCGCGTAGGGCAGCACGGCCTCCCCGGCGGCGGTGAGCCGCACCGACCGCGTGGTCCGCTCGAGCAGCGGCTGCCCGAGCTCCCGTTCGAGCTTGCGGATCTGCGCGCTGACGCCGGGCTGGGCGACCCGCAGCCGCGCGGCCGCGCGCGTGAAGCCGCCCTCGTCGACGACGGCGACGAGGTACGCCAGCTGATGCAGCTCCATAACCGGCGATTCTAGATGCCATGCCGAACCGGTCTTGGTCTTCTGAATGCCGCGCGGGAGCGTGGAAGCCATGAAGGCAATGACCCCGGAAGACCTGACCCGCCTGTTCGTGGAGCGCGCCAACGCCGGCGACGCCGCCGGTCTGGCCGCCCTGTACGAGCCCGACGCCGTCCTGGCCTACCCGCCCGGCCGCACCACGGTCGGCCGCGCGGCCATCCAGGCGGTGTGCGAGCAGATGCTGCGCCACGTCACGCACTTCGAGGTGGAGGAGCCCCTCCCGACGATCCACCACGGCGACCTCGCCCTGACCTCGACCAGGGCGAAGGACGGCACGGGCGGCCGCGTCCAGGTGGTCCGCCGCCAGCCCGACGGCAGCTGGCTGCGGGTGATCGACCGCCCGGAGAACGCCGGCTGAGCGGCCGGCGGGCGGCGGCCGCTCAGGCGCGCACGCGCAGCGACTTGGGATCGTAGAGCGGGTCCTGGCGGACCACCGCCGGGACCCAGCGGTCGAAGACGCTCACGTCCACCGGGGTGCCCGCGGGGACGTCGCCGGGCAGGTAGGCGTACGCGATCGAGGCGCCCACGCGGTAGCCGAAGCCGCCCGAGGTCACGCGGCCCGCGGGCACGCCGTTGACGCGGACCGGCTCGCCGCCCAGGCATACGGTGCCCGGGTCGTCCAGGACCAGGCAGCGCAGCCGGCGCGGCGGCGGGCCCGCCTCGCGCTCGGCCAGCAGCGCCTCGCGGCCCAGGAAGGGCTTGTCGAGGCGGACGAACGCCTCCAGGCCGGCCGCCAGCGGGCTCGTGTCCGTCGTGAGGTCGCTGCCCCACACGCGGTAGCCCTTCTCGAGGCGCATCGAGTCGATCGCGCGGTAGCCGGCCGGGCGCAGGCCCAGCGGGGCGCCGGCCTCCATGAGCAGGTCCCACAGCGTCAGGACGTACTCGGTCGGGGCGTACAGCTCCCAGCCGAGCTCGCCGACGTAGGTGACGCGCTGGGCCAGGACCGGGACCGGGCCGGCGAACAGCCGTTCCGCGCGCATGAACCGGAAGTCGGCGTCGGCCAGCGACGTGTCGGTCAGCGGCTGCAGGATCTCGCGCGCCTTCGGGCCCCACAGGCACAGGCAGCCGTAGGCGCCCGTCACGTCGTCGACCAGCACGTCCGCCCCGCGCGCCAGCGCGTGCTTGCGCAGCCAGTCCGCGTCGCGGGTGCCGCTGGCGGTGCTCGTCACGAGGCGGAAGTGCCGGGGCCCGAGGCGGGTCACCGTGAGGTCGGCCTCGACGCCGCCGCGGGCGTTGAGCAGTTGGGTGTACGTCAGGTGCCCGGCCGGGCGGTCCACGTCGTTGGCGCACAGGTGCTGCAGCAGCCCCAGCGCGTCCGCGCCGCGCACGTCGAGCTTGGCGAAGGAGGACTGGTCGAACAGCCCCGCGGCGCCCGCGGTCGCGGCGACCTCGCCGGCGATCGCGGGTGACCAGGCGCGGCCCGCCCAGCCCTTGGGGCGCTGGGCCTGCGGGGTGAGCGAGGCGTTGACGCCGAACCAGTTGACGCGCTCCCACCCGGCCTTCTCGCCGAGGGCGGCGCCGAGCTCGGCCAGGCGGGGCCAGACGGCCGAGCGGCGCAGCGGTCGCGCGGTCGCCCACTCCTGGCCGGGGAAGACCACGTCGTAGTAACGCGAGTAGCCGTCCAGCGCCCGCGCGCCCGCCCAGCGGCGGCTGCCCGCGTGGCCGGCGAAGCGCCGGACGTCCATCGTGGACACGTCGTACTCCGGCGTGCCCTCGGCGATCCACTCGGACATCACCTTGCCGACCCCGCCCGCGGCGGCCAGGCCGTGGACGCAGAAGCCGGCGGCGACCCAGAAGCCCGCGACCGGGGTCTCGCCGAGCAGGAACTCGCCGTCGGGGGTGAACGCCTCCGGGCCGTGCACGACGCGGGCGATCTCCAGCTCCCGCAGGGCGGGGACGCGGTGGCGGGCGTTGGCCCACGACTCGGCGAACTTGGCCATGTCCGGCTCGAACAGGGTGCGCGCGACGTCCAGCGGGGCGCCGGCGTCGGGGTGCCACGGGGCCGGGTCGCGCACGTAGCCGCCGACGAGCAGCGCGGTGTCGTCGGCGCCGCGGAAGTACACGATGCGGTCCGGGTCGCGCACCGTCGGCAGGTCCATCGTGGACGACTCGGCGATCGGGCGCGACACGACGTACTGATGCTTGATCGGCACGATGGGCAGCTCCACGCCGGCGAGGCGCCCCACGTGGCCCGCGGCCGCGCCCGCGGCGTTGACGACCACCTCGGCGGCGACCGCGCCCCGCGTCGTGACGACCCCGCGGACGCGACCGCCCTCGGCCTCCACGGCCGTGACGCGCACGCCGGTGACGATGCGGACGCCGAGGCGCTGCGCGGCCGCGGCCAGCGCCGTGCCCAGGCGCGCGGGCTCGAGCCACCCGTCGCCGGGGAGCCAGCCGGCCAGGCGCACGTCGGCGACGTTGAGCAGCGGGAGGCGGTCGACGGTCTCCGCCGGGCCGAGCAGGTCCATGTCCAGCCCGTAGGTGGTCGCGGAGCTCGCCTGGCGGCGCAGCTCCTCGACCCGCTCCGGGGTCGTGGCCAGGCGCAGGCCGCCGACGCCGCGCCAGCCGGGGTCGAGGCCGGTGAGCTCACGCAGCTCGGCGTAGAGGCCGGAGGAGTACATGATCATGCGGGTCTGGCTGACCGTGGAGCGCAGCTGCCCGACGAAGCCCGCGGAGTGCCACGTGGTGCCCTCGGTGAGCTCGTGCTGCTCCAGCAGCAGCACGTCGCTCCAGCCGAGGCGGGCGAGATGGTACGCGATGGAGCAGCCGGCGACCCCGCCGCCGATCACGACCGCGCGGGCCGCGCCGGGCAGCTCGGCGGCAACGGCCAGGCGCAACGGACAGGCCGCCGGGTCCGGAGCCGGGTACGTCTCGATCGACATCGCATGATTGTGGCCCCAATACCACATCCCGGAAAAGGTCTGAACACGTGCCACTTGTTTCGGGTGCGTAAACGTGAGGACTGCTCTTGACGGGCGGCTGACGGGGGCGTTAACTCGGTCACACCATGACGCCGATCACTTCGCGCCCGCCGGGTTAAAGGCCTGGCATCGCCCGAATTCGAGCCGGCGGATCGCGGTGAAGGGGCCGGATGCCATGAGTGCGGTGCCGTCGGTCGCGGACCTGCTGGAGCGGGTCCCGTCGTGGAAGGGCCGCGCGGTCGAGTGGCGCCGGCTCGAGGGCGGGCTGTCGCACCATGTCTTCCGGATCGACGTCGAGCGGGTGTCGTACGTGCTGCGGGTCCTCGAGCCCGCGGTGTCCGCCGCCGGGCTCGGCGTCGCGCCCGAGCGGGAGATCGCCAACACCGAGACGGCCGCGGCGACGGTCGGCGCGCAGGTGTACGCCACCCTGCCCGACGTCCCCGCGATCGTGCTGGAGTTCCTGCCCGGCCGCACGCTCGGCCCGGCCGAGGTGCGCCGGTCCGAGGTGATCCCGGCGCTGGCCGACGCGTGCCGGCGGCTGCACGCGGGGCCCGCGTTCGGCAACGACTTCGACATCTTCGCCAAGCGCGACGAGCTGCTCGAGGTCTGCGCGCGAAACGGCCTGCCGCTGCCGGAGGGCTACCGGGACGGGGACCGCGCGGTGGACGCGATCCGCGCGGCGCTGGGGCAGCGCCCGCTGCGCGCCGTGCCGTGCCACAACGACCTGCTCGCGGAGAACTTCATCGCCACGCCCAGCGGCGTGCGGATCATCGATTACCAGCTCTCCGGCAACAACGACCCGGCGTTCGAGCTCGCCGACATCGCCGCCGAGGCGGACTACGACCCGGACCTCACCGGCCGGCTGGCCGGCGCGTACTTCGGCGACGAGCACAGCGAGGCGCTGCTGGCGCGGGTCCGGCTGTTTCACATCGCGTCCAACGTGACCTGGGCGCTGTGGTTCACCGTCCACCATGGACTGCTCGCCGCCGCCCGCGGCGATGACCCGGTGGGCTTCGATTACGAGGCGGAGGCGGCCGACAAGTGGGGCCAGGCGCGGCAGGCGCTCGCCGACCCCGGGCTCGGACGCCTCCTGGGCACGGTGACCGGAAGGAATACCGCTACCCCCAACCCCTGAGGATCCCAACCCCCCCCGAAAGGGATCCCAACCCCGTGAAAGAGGAGGTGCCATGCCGGCATCGCCGACCCAGGCCGACCTGCCGATCGACGACGACGAGAAGCGGCTCGCCGAACTGGGCTACAAGCAGGAGCTGCGCCGCAAGTGGAGCGGCTTCTCCAACTTCGCCATCTCGTTCTCCATCATCTCGATCCTCGCCGGCTGCTTCACGACCTTCGGCCAGGCCTGGATGAACGGCGGCCCGATCGCCATCTCGTGGGGCTGGCCGCTGATCTCGATCTTCATCCTCATCATCGGCTTCTGCATGTCGGAGCTGGTCTCGGCGTACCCGACGGCCGGCGGCATCTACTGGTGGGCGGCCCGGATGGGCAAGCCGGTGCACGGCTGGTTCACCGGCTGGCTCAACCTGGTCGGCCTCGTCGCGGTCACCGCGTCGGTCGACTACGGCTGCGCCACCTTCATGAGCCTCGTGCTCGACGCCTACACCGACTGGGACAGCACCAACCTCAACCTGACGTTCCTGCTCTTCGTGGTGATCCTGGCCGCGCACGTGGCCATCAACATCTGGGGCCACAGCATCATCGACCTGCTGCAGAACGTCTCGGTGTGGTGGCACGTCGTCGGCGCGGCCGCGGTCGTGCTGATCCTGGTGTTCGTGCCGGAGAAGCACCAGAGCCTGTCGTTCGTGTTCACCGAGCGCTTCAACAATTCCGGATACTCCGACGCCACCTATTGGTTCCTGGTGCTGCCGTTCGGGTTCCTGCTCACGCAGTACACCATCACCGGTTTTGATGCCTGTGCCCACGTCTCGGAGGAGACCAAGGGCGCGTCGACGGCGGCCGCGAAGGGCCTGTGGCAGTCCATTTTCTACTCGGCGATCGGCGGCTGGATTCTGCTGCTGTCGTTCCTGTTCGCCGCGACGGACGTCGACGCGATCACCAAGGCGAGCGGCTTCTCGGGCGCTATCTTCCAGACCGCGCTGAGCTCCGGCTTCTTCAAGGCGGTCATCCTCATCTCGACGATCGGGCAGTTCTTCTGCGGCATGAGCTGCGTGACGAGCATGTCGCGCATGACGTACGCGTTCAGCCGCGACCGCGCCGTGCCGGGCTGGCGGCTGTGGTCCAAAGTGGACCGCAACGGCACGCCGGTCAACGCGATCATCGGTGCGGCGGCCGCCGGCCTGGTGCTGACGCTGCCCGCGCTGTACAAGAGCCCGACCGGCGCGCCGACCGCGTTCTACGCCGTCGTCTCCGTCGCCGTCATCGGCCTCTACGTCGCGTTCCTGATCCCGATCTATCTCCGGCTGCGCATGGGCGACCGGTTCGTGCCCGGTCCGTGGACGCTCGGGCGCAAGTACAAGGTGCTCGGCTGGATCGCGGTGGTGGAGATCGTCGTCGTGTCGATCTACTTCATCATGCCGTTCACGCCGACCGCGATCCCGGGCCACGAGGGCTTCACCTGGACCGCGGTCAACTACGCGCCGCTGGCCCTGCTCATCGTCATCGGCGGTGCCGCGCTGTGGTGGGCGCTGTCGGCGAAGAAGTGGTTCAACGGCCCGATCCGCACCATCGACGAGGCCCTGGCCGAGGACACGGCCGCGGCCGCGGAGTAGGGGATGATGGTCCCGGGCCGGCCGTCGCGCGCCGGCCCGGAGACCTATCGGGGAGGTCGGGTGCCGGTGGCGACGGAGCCCCTGTCGGGTGTGCCGATGTGGCGGCCGGTCCGGGGCGGCAACGCGTTCGAGATCACCGTCGCCCGGCTGGCCCAGGCGATCCGCCTCGGCCTGGTGCCGGTGGGCGAGCGGCTCCCGCCCGAGCGGGAGCTCGCCGAGCGGCTCCAGGTCAGCCGGGTCACGCTGCGGGAGGCGATCGCGGCGCTGCGCGAGGCGGGATTCCTCGAGTCGCGCCGTGGCCGCTCCGGCGGCACGTTCGTGGTCCGCGCCACCGGCGAGGCCGGGGACGGCGGCCAGGCGCAGGACGCCGCGGCGCTGGCCCGGGAGATGGGCGACGCGCTGCACGACGCGCTGGACTTCCGCCGCGTGCTGGAGCCCGGCGCGGCGGCGCTGGCCGCCACGCGGGCGCTGTCGGCGGCCGATCGCGCGCACCTGGTGGCGTGCCTGGCCGCCGCGCGGACGCGCGACCCGCTCACCCGCCGGATCAACGACTCGCGGCTGCACCTGGCGATCGCGGCGGCCGGCGGCTCCACGTCGGTGGCGGCGTCGATCGCCGACGTCCAGCTGCGCCTGGACCGGCTGCTGGCCGCGATCCCGGTGCTGCGGCGCAACCTCGACCACTCCGACGCCCAGCACGAGCGGGTGGTCGAGGCGATCCTGGCGGGTGACCCGGCGGTGGCCCGCGCCGAGATGGAGGAGCACTGCGACGCCACCGCGGCGTTGTTGCGCGGCCTGCTGGGTTGAGTTTATGGTTTGGTTCTAGACCTTAGGGGAAGCCGATGTTGACCGTCGAGCAGCTGCGCATCGCCGTGGACGACGGCGAGATCGACACCGTCATCGTGGCGATCACGGACATGCAGGGGCGGCTGCAGGGCAAGCGCTTCCACGCCGGGCACTTCCTGGCCGACGTCGTCGCGCACGGGACCGAGGGCTGCAACTATCTGCTCGCCGTCGACGTCGACATGAACACCGTCGATGGCTACGCGATGTCCTCGTGGGCCGGCGGCTACGGCGACTTCGCGATGATCCCGGACTTCACCACGCTGCGCCGCATCCCGTGGCACCCCGGCACCGCCCTGGTGCTGGCCGACCTGCGCCTGCTCGACGGCGGGCCGGTCACCGCCTCGCCGCGGCAGATCCTGCAGGCCCAGCTGCGCGCGCTCGCCGAGGCCGGATACGCCCCCTACACGGGCACGGAGCTGGAGTTCATCGCGTTCCGGCAGTCCTATGAGGACGCCTTGCGCCAGGGATACCGCGACCTGACGCCGGTGACCCTGTTCAACTCCGACTACTCGCTGCTGCAGACCGCGCGGGTCGAGCCGCTGCTGCGCCGCATCCGCAACGGGATGGCCGGCGCCGGGCTCACCCCGGAGAGCGCCAAGGGTGAGTGCAACCTCGGGCAGCTGGAGATCGCGTTCCGCTACGACGCCGCGCTGCCCAACGCCGACGGGCACGTGCTGTACAAGAACGGGGCGAAGGAGATCGCGGCCCAGGAGGGCGTCTCCATCACGTTCATGGCCAAGCCCAACGCGCGCGAGGGCAACTCCTGCCACATCCACTTCTCGCTGCGCTCCACCGCCGGCGGGCACCCCGTGGTGGCCGGCGACGGCAGGCACGGCGTCTCGCCGGTGTTCGCGAGTGCCATGGCCGGCATCCTCGCGACGCTGCGCGAGTTCACGCTGTTCTACGCGCCGAACATCAACTCGTACAAGCGTTTCCAGGCGGGTTCGTTCGCGCCGACCGCGGTCCGCTGGGGCCTGGACAACCGCACCTGCGCCCTGCGCCTGGTCGGGCACGGCCCCTCGATGCGCGTGGAGAACCGGGTCCCCGGCGCCGACGTCAATCCCTACCTCGCCATCGCCGCCATGTGCGCGGGCGCGCTGCACGGCATCCGGCACTCGCTGGAGCTCGAGGACGTCTACACCGGTAACGCCTACGAGGACGCCGCCGCTCCGCGCGTGCCGGCGACCCTGCGTGAGGCGCTGGTCCTGTGGGAGGGCAGCGCGGCCGCGCGGGAGGCGTTCGGCGAGGACGTCGTCGCGCATTACGCCAACATGGCCCGCATCGAGCTGGCAGCGTTTGACGCGGCGGTCACCGACTGGGAGCTCATGCGCGGCTTCGAACGTCTCTAAGGGGTAAACCAATGCACGAGGTCATCTCGCCGGTCGACGAGCAGGTCGTCGCGACAGTACCGTCGCTGACCGAGGCGGAGACCGACGCCGCGATCGAGCGCGCCCACGCCGCGTTCGCCACGTGGCGGGCCGTGTCGCCCGGCGACCGGGCCCGGTTGCTGCGCCGCTTCGCCGCCGTGGTCGACGCGCACAACGAGGAGCTGGCGCGGCTCGAGGTCCGCAACGCCGGCCACACGATCGGCAACGCGCGCTGGGAGGCCGGCAACGTCCGCGACGTCCTCGACTACTACGCGGGCGCCCCGGAGCGGCTCAGCGGCCGTCAGATCCCCGTCCCCGGCGGGCTGGACGTCACCTTCTACGAGCCGCTCGGCGTCGTCGGCGTCATCGTGCCCTGGAACTTCCCGATGCCCATCGCCGGCTGGGGCTTCGCGCCCGCCCTGGCCGCGGGCAACACCGTGGTCCTCAAACCCGCCGAGCTCACCCCGCTGACCGCGATCCGCCTCGGCGAGCTGGCCCTGGAGGCCGGCCTGCCCGAGGGGGTCTTCACCGTACTGCCCGGAAAGGGCTCCGTCGTGGGCCAGCGCTTCGTCACCCATCCGCTCGTGCGCAAGGTGTGCTTCACCGGGTCCACGGAGGTCGGCAAGCGCATCATGGCCGGCTGCGCGGAGCAGGTGAAGCGGGTGACGCTGGAGCTGGGCGGCAAGAGCGCCAACATCGTCTTCGCCGACGCGGACCTCGCCAAGGCCGCCGCGTCCGCGCCCGGCTCCGTGTTCGACAACGCCGGCCAGGACTGCTGCGCCCGCTCGCGGCTGCTGGTCCAGGCGAGCGTGTACGACGAGTTCATGGGCCTGCTGGAGCAGTCCGTCAGGGCGTTCCGCTGCGAGGACCCGGCCCTGGAGTCGGCGCAGATGGGCCCGCTCATCTGCGCCGCCCAGCTCGACAGCGTCCGGTCCTATGTGGACGACGCGGCGGTCGCCTTCCGCGGCACGGCCCCGGACGGCCCCGGCTACTGGATGGCACCGACCGTCCTCACGGCCGGGTCCACCAGGGACCGGCACTGGCGCGAGGAGATCTTCGGCCCCGTCCTGTCCGTGCTGCGCTTCGACGACGAGGACGACGCGGTCCGGCTGGCCAACGACACCGAGTACGGCCTGTCCGGCTCGATCTGGACCCGCGACCTCGGCCGCGGCATCCGCGTCGCGCGCGGCGTGGAGTCGGGCAACCTCAGCGTCAACTCGCACTCCTCGGTGCGCTACTGGACCCCGTTCGGCGGGGTCAAGCAGAGCGGCCTCGGCCGCGAGCTCGGCCCGGACGCGGTCGCCGCGTTCTGTGAAGTCAAGAACGTCTACTTCAGCACGGAGGTATAGGTGCAGCCACGTCTGCAGGACCGCGTCGCGGTCATCACCGGCGCCGGCAGCGGCATCGGCCTGGCGACCGCGCGCCGCTTCGCGTCCGAGGGCGCGAAGGTGGTCGCGGTCGACCTGAACCCCGACGCCGGCCGGGCCGCCGCGCAGGAGGTCGGCGGCGAGTTCGTGGCCGCCGACGTGGCTGACGAGGCCGCGGTCAAGGCCCTCTTCGACGGCGTCGCCGAGCGCTACGGACGCCTCGACATCGCCTTCAACAACGCCGGGATCTCCCCACCCGACGACGACTCCATCCTCGACACCGGCGTGGACGCCTGGGAGCGCGTGCTGAAGGTCAACAGCACGAGCGTGTACTTCTGCTGCAAGTACGCGATCCCGCACATGCTCGCCCAGGGCAAGGGCTCGATCATCAACACGGCCAGCTTCGTGGCCCTGCTGGGCGCGGCGACCTCGCAGATCGCGTACACGGCCTCCAAGGGCGCCGTGCTGTCGATGACGCGCGAGCTGGGGGTGCAGTTCGCGCGGCAGGGGATCCGGGTGAACGCGCTGTGCCCGGGGCCGATCGCGACGCCGCTGCTCATGGAGCTGTTCGCCAAGGACCCGGAGCGGGCGCAGCGGCGGCTGGTCCACGTGCCGATGGGGCGGTTCGGCACGCCGGAGGAGATCGCGGGCGCGGTGGCGTTCCTGGCCAGCGACGACGCCTCGTTCATCACGGCGTCGACGTTCCTGGTCGACGGCGGCATCACCGGCGCCTACGTGACGCCGCTGTAGCGCTACGGCTTTTGGGAGAGGGCGAAGAGCAGCATGGCGAGGCCGGTCGTGGGGATCACCGCGTACGCGGAGGCGGCGCGCTGGGGAGTCTGGGACACGCGGGCGGTGCTGGTTCCCGAGGCCTACGTGCGGGTGGTGCGCGAGGCCGGGGCCCGGCCCGTGGTGCTGCCGCCCGACGACCTCGATGACGCGGCCGACCTCGTCAGGCGCCTCGACGCGCTCGTGCTCGCCGGCGGGGCGGACATCGAGCCGGGGCGCTACGGCGCGGCCGCGCACCCGGCGACGAAGACGCGCCCGGACCGCGACGCGGGGGAGCTGGCGGTGCTGGCCGCGGCGCTGGACGCCGACCGGCCGGTGCTCGGCGTGTGCCGGGGGATGGAGCTGCTCGCGGTCGCGTACGGGGGCACGCTGATCCAGCACCTGCCCGACGTGCTCGGCAACGGGCGGCATCAGCCGGCGCCGGGGGTGTACGGGGCGCATCCGGCGCGCTTCGCCGCGGGGTCGAAGGCCGCGAAGGTGTTCGGGGACGAGGCGGACGTGAACTCGTACCACCACCAGGCCGTCGACTCGCCCGGGTCGCTCACCGTCACGGGCTGGGCCGACGACGGCGTCATCGAGGCGGTCGAGGACCCGGCGCGCCGGTTCGTGCTCGGCGTGCAGTGGCACCCGGAGGAGGCGGGCGACGTGCGGCCGTTCGCCGCGCTCGTCGACTCCGTCTGAGCGAGCCCGGATCTGGGTACGTTCAGGGCATGCTGATCGGTTTCGGGCTGCCGGTGTCGGGGACGTGGGCCACGCCGGATCGGGTGGGGCGCATCGCGGTGGCGGCGCAGCGGCAGGGGTACGACTCCCTCTGGACCTTCCAGCGGCTGCTCGTGGGCGACGGCCAGCCGCTGGACCCTGTGTATCGCAGCGTGCTGGACCCGCTCGTCACGCTCGGGTTCGCCGCGGCGCGCACCGAGTCGATCCGGCTCGGCGTGGCCGTGGTCAACCTGCCGTTCGTCTCTCCGGCGTACGTCGCGAAGCAGGTCGGCACCCTCGACGTGCTCAGCGGCGGGCGGGTCGATCTCGGCCTGGGCACCGGATGGTCGGAGACGGAGTTCGCCGCCACCGGGGCGAGCGGGGGCCAGCGGGCCGCGCGGGCGCGCGAGTACGTCGCGGTGCTGCGCACGCTGTGGCGCGACGAGGTGAGCGAGTTCCACGGCGACTTCTACACCGTCCCGCCCAGCCGCATGCGGCCGCGGCCGGTGCAGGAGGGCGGCGTGCCGATCCTGCTCGGCGGCTCCGTGCCGGCCGCGCTGCGCCGCGCGGGCGAGATCGCCGACGGCTGGGTGAGCCGCAGCGCGCAGGACCTGTCCCGCATCGCCGAGGACGTCGCATTGGTGCGCGCGGGCGCGCGGAAGGCCGGCCGTGACCCGGACACGCTGCGCATCGTGTGCCGCGGCGTGCTCTTCCGGCCCGGCCGCGACCTGCTCAACGGCCCCTGGGAGAAGATCCGCGAGGACGTCGCGTGGCTCTCC
Source organism: Dactylosporangium sp. CA-233914 (assembly GCF_050942935.1). Lineage (NCBI taxonomy): Bacteria > Bacillati > Actinomycetota > Actinomycetes > Micromonosporales > Micromonosporaceae > Dactylosporangium > Dactylosporangium sp. CA-233914. Next base: position 1,988,394 of record NZ_CP192030.1, read on the forward strand.
ACCCAGGGCGTCACCGAGCTCTTCTACGACCTCAACTTCGACCCCGCGATCGCCGGGCCGGACGTCGACCCCGTCGCGGCCGAGGAACGGGCCCTGGACATCCTGCACAACCTCACCCCCGTAGGGCTAAGTTGAGGGCATGTCGCGACCGGTCATCGGCCTGACCACGTACGCCGAGGAAACCCGCTTCGGCCTCAACGACACCTTCTCCGCGGTCCTGCCGCTGTCCTACGTGCACGCGGTGCACGCGTCGGGCGGCCGGGCGGTGCTCGTCACCCCGGACGACCCCGACGCCGACGTGCTCGACGGCCTGCACGGCATCATGTTCACCGGCGGCTCCGACGTGAACCCGGACCTCTACGGCGAGCCCCCGCACGCCACCACGAAGGTCAAGCCCGAGCGCGACGCCGCCGAGCTGCTGCTCATGCGGGCCGCCCTGGAGGCCGACCTGCCCCTGTTCGGCATCTGCCGCGGCATGCAGCTCATGTGCGTGGCGTACGGCGGCCGCCTCCACCAGCACCTGCCCGACGTGCTGGGCCACCACAACCACCGCCCGGTCAGCGGCCCGAAGTTCGGCGAGCACCCGGTCCGCCTGGCCCGCGGCTCCCGCGCGGCGGCGATCCTCGGCGACGCGGTGATCGTCAACTCGTTCCACCACCAGGGCTGCGCCGACCCGGGCCGCCTGGTCCCGACCGGCTGGTGCCCGGAGGACGACCTGATCGAGGTGGTCGAGGACCCGTCGAAGACGTTCGCGGTCGGCGTGCAGTGGCACCCGGAGGACACCACCGACTTCCGCCTCTTCGCGGCCTTCGTGGAGGCCGCCCGCGCCCGCCGGGACCAGGTGGCCACCCGCCCTTGACCCCCCGAACCGGCACGTAACGGTGTCGGGTTGTCGTCCGAGGCGGCGGGGGCGCGTGTGAGCCTGCTTACCCTCGGCGGCCGTGAACAGACTCCTGGCGGTTGAGCACGTACGGATTCAGCTGGTCATGATCTTCGGGCTCGCGCCCGTGCTCGGGGCGGTCTTCTGGCTGCTCACCGGGCCGGGCCCGGCCGGCGATCTGCTGCCGGTCGCGGCCGGCGTGGCCATCGTCTGGGGGATCGGGGGGTTCGTGGTGCTGCGGTTGACGCGGCCGCAGCGCTACCTCCAGGAGATGGCCGAACTGGAGGCCGGCGGCGGCTGGGTCAGGTGGAGCTACGACGAGCCGCAGTGGGCGTCCGCGGTCGCGGCCGAGCGCGCCCGGCAGTGGCGGCTCAACCGGCCCGCCTTCATCGCGCTCGGCGTCGTCGTCGGCGTGGCCGTCGCGGCCGCGCTCGTGACCGAGGTGTCCGCGCTGCTGGCAGTGCTCGGGGCCCTGGTGCTCACCGGCGCGGCCGGCGGGCTGGTGCTGTGGCTCGGCGGCGGCGGGCCGGCGGCGCGGCGCGCCCGCGCGGGGGAGGTGCTGGTCGGGCGGCTCGGGGTGCTGCGGCGCCCGGGCGCGTACGCGGCGTTTGCGCCCACGGGGACGCTGACCGGCGTGGAGCTGGTGGCCGCGTCGCCGATGCGGGTCGTGTTCACCGCGACGCGGCGCACGAAGTGGGGCAACCCCATTCGCGAGCAGACGGCCGACCTCGTCGTGCCGGCCGGGCGGGAGGACGAGGCGCGGGCCCTGGTGGAGCGCTTCCACCGGGAAGCGGTCAGTCGGCGGTAGCCTCGGCCGCCGTACGGTGCTCGATGCGCAGGTCAGGCGCGGTCTCGCGGTATTGTTCCCGGTCGTCGGAGTCGCGCAGGACGGCTTCGGCCTGGGCCCGCGGGTCGTCGCTGCCGGCCGCCAGCTCCTCCGGCAGCAGGTCGCAGCGGTCGCGGATGCGTTCGTCGTCGATCATGCCTGAGGGGTTACCCGGACGGGCCTGTGTTGATGCGCGTTAGGCTTCTGGCCATGAAGGTTCGCGCTCCGCTTGCCCCCGGCACGCAGACTCCCTGGCGCCAGGTTCCCGGCCCCGTCAAGCGGCCCGAGTATGTCGGGAAGCGCGCGCCCGCCAAGCACCGCGGGTCCGACGTGCAGACCCCCGAGATCGTCGAGCGGATGCGGGTCGCCTCGAAGCTGGCGGCGCAGGCGACCGTGCTGGCCGGTGAGCACGCGCGGCCGGGCGTCACCACGGACGAGATCGACCAGGTGGTGCACGAGTTCCTGTGCGACCACGGGGCCTACCCGTCGACGCTGGGGTACAAGGGATTCCCGAAGTCCTGCTGCACCTCGCTCAACGAGGTCATCTGCCACGGCATCCCCGACTCCACCGTGATCGAGGACGGCGACATCCTCAACGTCGACGTGACCGCGTTCATCGGCGGCGTGCACGGCGACACCAACCAGACCTTCTGCGTCGGCGACGTCGACGAGGAGGCCCGGCTGCTCGTCGAGCGCACGCACGAGGCCATGATGCGGGGGATTCGCGCGGTCGCGCCGGGCCGGCCGCTCAACGCGATCGGCCGGGTCATCGAGGCGTACGCCAAGCGCTTCCACTACGGCGTCGTGCGCGACTTCACCGGGCACGGCATCAACGAAGTCTTCCACACCGGGCTCTACGTGCCCCACTACGACAACCCGCGGCTCACCACGATCATGGAGCCCGGCATGACCTTCACCATCGAGCCGATGATCACGCTGGGCACCCACGAGTACGACATCTGGAAGGACGGCTGGACCGTCGTCACGAAGGACCGCAAATGGACGGCGCAGTTCGAGCACACGATCGTGGTGACCGAGGACGGCTTCGAGATCCTGACCCTGCCGTGAGCCACCCCGCAGCGGAGGATGCGTATCACCACGCCGACGTCTCCGGCGGCTGGCTGCGCGCTGCCGTGTTCGGGGCCATGGACGGGCTGGTCACCAACATCGCGCTGATCGCCGGCGTCGGCGGGGGCGGGGTGGCGCCGCGGGAGATCGTGCTGACCGGCGCCGCGGGCCTCGTCGCGGGCGCGATCTCGATGGGGCTGGGCGAGTTCACCAGCGTGCGGGCGCAGAACGAGCAGGTCGCGGCCGAGGTGCTCAAGGAGCGCCGGGAACTGGCGCGCTTCCCCGAGGCCGAGGCCGCCGAGCTGGCACGGATCTGGCAGGCCCGGGGGGTACCGGAGAAACTCGCTCTTGAGGTGGCCACGATCCTCGGGCAGAACCCCGAGGCGGCGGTGCGGGTGCACGCGCAGGAGGAGCTCGGCGTGGACCCCGCCGACGTGCCCTCGCCGTGGACGGCGGCCGGTTCGTCGTTCGTCTGCTTCTCGCTCGGGGCCCTGGTGCCGCTGCTGCCGTATCTGCTGGGCGCGGCGTCGCTGCCGATCGCGCTGGGCGCGGGCGGGGTGGGGCTGTTCGTGGCCGGCGCGCTCATCGCCCGCTTCACGCGGCGGGCCTGGTGGTTGTCCGGGGCCCGGCAGCTGCTGCTGGGGGCGGCGGCGGCCGGGGCGACGTATCTCATCGGTCATCTGATCGGTATCGCGGCCTGACCCGTCTCGGGGGCGGTTCATCCCCGAGACGGCAGGCTCACGAGACGGCGTTCTCGTTAACGACGCGGCTGCATCGTCGGACCGGCCCACGCGGTGCGGCGCATGTCTGGCCCTCCTCTCGTCTAGACGCTCGTGGCGTGATGCAACGATCGTCGCGGAGCGGACAGCCCGGCGGGGTGCCGCGGCCTTGCTGTGGCACAAGTTCGGGAGTATCCGGCGGCAGGCCCGGACTCAGCCGGTCTTGCCCGGAAATGCCGGGACGAGCGGGGTCATACCGCCCGCCTTGCGGAACGCGACCGCGCGGGTGGTGCAGTCGACGAGCGCGTCGAGGACGATCTTGCGCAGGTCGCCGTCGGTGGCGGGCAGGGCCGGGCGCCACTGCGCCGCCGTGCGCTCTTCCAGCAGCACCGCGAGCTTCAGCGCGGCCGCGCGGTCGGTGACGGCGAAGGGCAGCTGATAGGAGGCCCCGGTCGGCGGCGGGGTCGCTCCGGCACCGGCGAGGCGCACCATGAGCGCGTCGCGGCGGGCCCGGTGGGCGTTGTCGGCGTCGTGCGCGAGGCCGGCCGTGGCGCCGTCGAGCTTGGGGCCCAGCACGCCGTAGCCGTAGATGGCCGCGTGCTCGGCCTCCAGTGCGGCGATCAGCCGCTCGTCGGCGGGCGTCACGCCAGCACCTCCTGGTGGCCGGCGCGGCAGGCGGTGATCGAGCCGAGCAGGGCCGCGCGGTAGGACGGCGCGGCCAGGCACGCCCCCTCCGCGTCCTGCCGGGCCGCCTTCTCCAGCGCGGCGAGCTCCTTCAGGGCGGCGCCTTGCTCGGCCGGCACCGGCGAGGCGCTCGCAGCCCCGGGGCCGCTCGCGGTCGCGCCGCTCGGCGCCGGGAACGGGCCGTTCTCGGGCAGGCCGATCTCGCGGGCGAGGGCGATCACGTGCGCGGCGTGGTCGTCCTTGAGCGGGCCGAGCCGGTCCTGCAGCGCCGGGAACGCGGTCAGGACCTCGCCGTAGCGCTCGCGCAGCGCCACCGTGCGCGTCAGCAGCGGCATGAGCGTGTCGGTTGTCGGGTCGTATCGCGGGCCCTCGTCCTTGCCACCCGGATCGCAGCCGGCCAGCACCGCGGTCGGGGCCGCCACGGCGGCGGCGAGCAGGGCGCGTCGGCGGATCGGCACGGCCATTAGTCAACACCATCGCCCCTCCTCGTGCTGTACCCGCCCTTGTGAAGCCCTGGTCGACGGCGCTCCCGGGTGGCGTTCGGAGCGCCGCCGGGACGACCCGAGTCACGTCGCGTTACGCTCTGCACGAGCCGCCCGCGCGCCAAGACGCAGGCGGCGTGGAGTCGTGCGCCCGTGCGGGCGTCTGAAGGAGGGGTGTCGATCAATGGCGCAGCAGCATCGACAGCGCCTCCTGGCGGTGGTCGAGCCGGTCGTCGCGGCCGGCGGCTATGACCTCGAAGACCTCTCCGTCACCCGGGTCGGGCGGCGGCACCTGCTACGCATCGCGGTCGACAGCGACGCCGGGGTGGACCTGGACGCGGTCGCCGAGCTCTCCCGCAGCATCTCCGCGGCGCTGGACAAGGCCGAGGCCGAGGGGGACGAGCTCATCGCGGGGGAGTACGAGCTGGAGGTCGGCTCACCCGGGGTGTCCCGGCCGCTGACCCTGCCGCGGCACTGGCGGCGCAACCGCACCCGCCTGGTGAAGGTCAGGGCGGCCGGGCGGGAGGTGACCGGGCGGGTGCTGGCCACCGACGACGACGGGGTCACGCTTGACGTCGAGGGGGCGAAGGAGACGTATTCGTACGCCGACCTCGGCCCCGGCCGCGTCGAAATCGAGCTCAAACGGCTGGCCGAGCTGCCCGATCCCGAAGAAGAAGAAGACGACATCGACGCCGACGACGACGAAGACGACGAGGAAGAGGAGGGCGGGGCATGAACATCGACCTTGCGGCCCTGCGCGCCCTGGAGCGCGAGCGCGAGATCCCGTTCGAGACCATCCTCGCGGCGATCGAGACGGCCCTGCTGACCGCGTACCGGCACACCGAGGGGGCCAACCCGCACGCCCGGGTCGAGATCGACCGGCGCACGGGCGCGGCCTCCGTGCTCGCGCAGGACGTCGACGAGGAGGGGGCGATCGTGCGCGAGTACGACGACACCCCCCACGACTTCGGGCGCATCGCGGCGATGACCGCCAAGCAGGTCATCCTGCAGCGGCTGCGCGAGGCCACGGACGAGGCGCACTTCGGGGAGTACGTCGGCCGCGACGGCGACCTGGTCACCGGCGTGATCCAGGCGCACGAGGCGCGGGCCGAGAAGGGCATCGTCACCATCGACCTGGGCAAGATCGAGGGGATGCTGCCGGCGGCCGAGCAGGTCCCCGGCGAGCGTTACGAGCACGGCCAGCGGATCAAGGCGATCGTGGTGCACGTCGCCAAGGGCTTCCGCGGCCCCCAGGTCACCCTGTCCCGCTCCCACCCCAACCTGGTGAAGCGCCTGTTCGCGCTGGAGGTCCCGGAGATCGCCGACGGCACCGTGGAGATCGCCGCGATCGCGCGTGAGGCAGGTCACCGCACGAAGATCGCGGTCCGCTCGACGGTCGCGGGGGTGAACGCGAAGGGGGCCTGCATCGGCCCGATGGGGCAGCGGGTTCGCGCGGTCATGAGCGAGCTGCACGGTGAGAAAATTGATATTATCGACTGGTCTGAGGACCCTGCGCAGTTTGTCGGCAATGCCCTTTCTCCCGCGAAAGCGCTCAACGTCGAGGTCGTCGACGCGGCCAACCGCGCCGCCCGGGTAACCGTCCCGGACTTCCAGCTTTCCCTGGCCATCGGCAGAGAGGGCCAGAACGCGCGGCTCGCCGCGCGGCTCACCGGATGGCGGATCGACATCAAGCCGGACAACGCTCCGGACAGCAACGTCGATCACGTCACCGGACCGGGCGCGGCGCGCGCCGAAAGTGCAGGGTAGACTTCTTGACGGTACGTCGCACGCCCCCGGCTGGCATGCCCGCGAAACCGACCCTGTTTGTTGCGCGGCCGGTTCGCACCTGTATCGGATGCCGGAAGCGTGCGTCATCCTCCGAGTTGCTGCGATTTGTCGCGATCGAGACCGGCCCTGGCCAGTTCAGGGCTGTCCCCGATCCGGCTCGCAGACGGCCGGGCCGGGGAGCGCACCTGCATCCTGATCCGGCTTGCCTCGCGCTGGCGGAGCGCAGGCGCGCCTTCGGGCGGGCACTGCGTCTCACCGGAGTCCTGGACACCGGTCCGCTGGCCGAAGCCGTCGCCTCGGCGGCGGTGACGGAGCCGGAGCATACGCAGTAACCGGAACCGCCGGTGGTGGGAGCGCGACGCCCCACCCGGACACGCAAGGTAGGACGACGGACATGAGCACACGATGAAGTCCCTGAGATGACCAGGCTTCAAGTGCACGAGTGAGGTCGGAGCGGAACTTGCCGCCCGGCCTCGAGGTGAGGAGTGTAGTGGCAGGCAAGGCCCGCGTACACGAGCTTGCGAAAGAGCTCGGGGTCGAAAGCAAGACCGTGCTCGCGAAGCTGCAGGAGCTTGGCGAGTACGTGAAGTCCGCATCCAGCACGGTCGAGGCGCCGGTGGCGCGCCGGCTGCGAGCGAGCTTCGAGAACGGTGGAGGGTCCGCACCGGCGCCCTCGGCACCTCCTGCGCCGTCAGCGGCGACCCCGTCGGCACCCGTTCCGGCGGCACCCCGTCCCACGCCGTCCCCGGCGGCGAAGCCCTTTGCACCCCCGAAGCGGCCCCAGCCGCCCGCGAGCGGCGGATCAGGTGGATCCGGAGGCGGGGGCGGCCGTGGCCCCGTGCCCGGCCCGCCGCGTCCGGCCCCGCCGGCGGTCCGGCCCACGAGCGCACACGACATCGAGGTGGCGGCCGCGGAGCAGCGCGCCGCCGCGCTGAAGGCTGAGCAGGAAGCGGCGATGAAGGCCGCCCAGCAGGCCCGTCAGCGGGAGAACACCCGGCGTGACACCCCGCAGCCGCCCGCCGGCGGTGGGCCCGCGCCCACGCCCGGCCCCCGTCCCGGCCCGGCGCCGGGCCGGGACGGCGGTGGCGCCCCGGCTCCGGGCGGTCAGCGCCCCGGTCAGGGCCCGCGCCCCGGCGGCGGTGGCCGTCCACCGGCCCGGTCTCCGGGTAACAACCCGTTCGGCGTCTCCGGCGGCGCGACCCCGCGCCCGCCGACGCCCGGCAACATTCCAAGGCCCAACCCGTCCTCCATGCCCCCGCGGCCGAACCCGGCCTCGATGGGTGGTCCGCGCCCCAACCCGTCCCAGATGCCGAGCCAGCGGCCCGGTCGTCCGGGCGGCGGCCCCGGCGGTGACCGTCCCGGTCGTCCCGGTGGTGGCGGTGGCGGCTTCCGCGGCGGTCCCGGTGGCGGCGGTGCCGGTCGCCCCGGCGGTCCCGGTGGCGGTGGCGGTGGCGGCGGTTTCCGCGGCGGCCCCGGCGGCGGTGGCGGTGGCGGCGGTGGCTTCCGCGGCGGTCCCGGCGGTGGTGGCGGTGGCGGCGGTGGCTTCCGCGGCGGTCCCGGTGGCGGCGGAGGCGCGCCCGGCGCGGGTGCCGGCGGCGCCGGTCGCCCGGGTGGCGGCGCGGGCGGTCGCGGTCGTGGCGGCGGTGCCGCGGGTGCCTTCGGGCGTCCCGGTGGCCGGCCGACGCGCGGCCGCAAGTCGAAGAAGCAGCGCAGACAGGAGTTCGACAACCTCTCCGCGCCCACCATGGGCTCGGGCGCCCCGCGGGGTCAGGGTCAGGCGATCCGCCTCCCGCAGGGTGCGTCGCTGTCGGACTTCGCCGACCGGATCAACGCCAACCCCGGCTCCCTCGTGCAGGAGATGTTCAACCTGGGCGAGATGGTGACGGCCACCCAGTCGTGCACCAACGAGACGCTGCAGCTGCTCGGCGAGCACCTCGGCTTCGACGTGCAGATCGTCAGCCCCGAGGACGAGGACCGCGAGCTGCTGGCCCGCTTCGACATCGACCTCGACGCCGAGGTCGACGAGGAGCGCCTGGTCATCCGGCCGCCGGTGGTGACCGTCATGGGTCACGTCGACCACGGTAAGACGAAGCTGCTCGACGCGATCCGCCAGACGAACGTCGCGGGCGGCGAGGCCGGCGGCATCACCCAGCACATCGGCGCGTACCAGGTCCACGTCGAGCACGGCGACGAGGACCGGGCGATCACCTTCATCGACACCCCGGGTCACGAGGCGTTCACCGCCATGCGTGCCCGCGGTGCCCAGGCCACGGACATCGTGGTCCTGGTGGTCGCGGCCGACGACGGCGTGATGCCCCAGACGATCGAGGCGCTCAACCACGCCCAGGCGGCCGAGGTGCCGATCGTGGTCGCGGTGAACAAGATCGACAAGCCCGAGGCCAACCCGGCCAAGGTGCGGCAGGAGCTCACGCAGTACGGGCTGGTCGCCGAGGAGTACGGCGGCGACACGATGTTCGTCGACATCTCGGCGAAGAGCCGGATCAACATCGACGGCCTGCTCGAGGCGGTCCTGCTGACCGCCGACGCCGCGCTCGACCTGCGCGCGCCCATCGACGGCCCGGCCCAGGGCATCGCGATCGAGTCGCACCTCGACCGCGGCCGCGGCCCGGTCGCCACCGTCCTGGTGGAGAAGGGCACGCTCAACGTCGGTGACTCGATCGTCGCCGGCCGCGCCTACGGGCGCGTCCGCGCGATGCTCGACGAGAACGGCAAGCCCGTGCCGCACGCGGGTCCGGCCCGTCCGGTCCTCGTGCTCGGCCTGACCTCGGTGCCCGGCGCCGGCGACACGTTCCTCGCCGCCGACGACGACCGCACCGCGCGCCAGATCGCCGAGCAGCGGCAGGCCCGCCGTCGCGCGGCCGAGATGGCGGCGCGCACCGGCCGGGTCACCCTCGAGACGCTGTTCGACCAGCTCAAGCAGGGCGAGAAGACCACGCTCAACCTCATCCTCAAGGGCGACGGTTCGGGCTCGGTCGAGGCGCTCGAGGACGCGCTGGTCAAGATCGTCGTCTCGGACGAGGTCCAGCTGCGGATCATCCACCGCGGTGTCGGTGCGGTCACGCAGGACGACGTCAACCTGGCCAGCGCCTCCGACGCGATCATCATCGGGTTCAACGTGCGGGCCGAGGGCCGCACGCGCGACCTGGCCGACCGCGAGGGCGTGGAGATCCGGTACTACACCGTCATCTACCAGGCGATCGAGGACATCGAGTCCTCCCTCAAGGGCCTGCTCAAGCCGGTCTACGAGGAGGTCGAGCTCGGCTCGGCGGAGATCCGCGAGGTCTTCCGCTCGTCGCGCTTCGGCAACATCGCGGGTTGCATCGTCCGCACCGGCCTGATCCGGCGCAACAGCAAGGCGCGCCTGATCCGCGACGGCGCGGTCGTGAACGACAACCTCACGATCGCCGGCCTGCGCCGCTTCAAGGACGACGCGACCGAGGTCCGCGAGGGCTTCGAGTGCGGTATCACGCTCGGGACGTACAACGACATCCAGGTCGGCGACGTCATCGAGACGTGGGAGCTTCGCGAGAAGCCCCGCACGTGACGCTCTGAGCGCAGAGGGCCGCGGTTTTGCGCCGCGGCCCTTTTCGCTGTCTCGCGCCGGGAGTAACCTCGGTCACATCATGGACCTGTCATGGTGGTCGATCGAGGTCCGCGCCGGGGAGTATCCGGCGCGGCAGTGGCGAGATGCCCACAGCGCGGCGCTCATCGAGGCCGCGGTCACCCACGGGGCCCGCGACTGGGCCTGGCGATCCGAGGACTTCGGGGTCGTCTTCGAGATCGGGTTCGCCGACGCCGCCGAATGGCAGCGGTTCCGTCAGCTCCCCGCCGTCGTGGCGGCGCTGGATGCGGTTGCACCCGACTCGCTGTATGTCTACCGCGGGCGCGGTGGCAGCGCGGGGGCGGTCGAGCCGCGGCGGCGCGGTCCGCTGCCGGCGGCCGGGGCGGCGGCGCTGCCGATCGAGCCCGAGCCGCCGCTGATCGCGCGGCTGGGGCGTGTTCTGGGCCCGGAGCCGGAGTCACTGCCCTCGCCCGGCGTCCGCCCGTTCCTGGTTGCCTGAGCGCCGGGCCCGGGCGAGTGGTCGGCCGGTTATGTCGGGCGCTGGCGCGCCACGCCTGAGCGCCGGGTCCGGGCGGGTGGTCGCCCGTTATGTCGGGCGCTGGCGCGCCACGACATAACGGATTTTTCGCCTGTCAGGCGAAAAATCCGATATGAGGGACCGGCGGTGGGTCAAGATCGCTTGGGTGCGGTGGGCCGCCTGTTGCCGGGCGCTTGGTCATGGCCGCTCGCGGCGCCGGACCGAGGTGCCCAGCCATCCAGCAGAGTTGCCGTTCGCGGAGCGCTCTGCGTCGCCGCGCCCCGCTTGTCGAACCTTGGCGACGGCGACGGCCGCAAAATGGCAGCGCGGGAAGGCGGAGCGGCAGTTAGGATCTTGGGCCGTGTATACCGGAACCGCGGTCTTCGACCTCCTTCTGCCCGGTGACTCCCGATCGCTCAAGGCCAAGCGTTCGTACGTGCGGCCGCTCATCGCGTACCTGCGCAAGTTCGAGGTCTCCGTCGCCGAGGTCGGGGCCCTCGACCTGACCGGCCGGGCCGAGGTCGGCGTCGCCGTCGTCGCCGCGGAGGCCGGGCACGTGCGCGAGGTGCTCGACACGTGCGAGCGCGCGGTCGCGGGGCGGCCCGAGTTCGAGCTGCTCTCCGTGCGCCGTCGGTTGCACGGTGACGACGACGAGTAATCCTGGCTTCTCAACGCGGCCCCAACGGCGGGGCGCGGGTACTGTCAAGGCGTTGGTCAGATCTTCAGGTCCGCACGCACGGCCGCGAGGCCGGCGTGGGGCCGTTTGGCTGCGGAGGTGTTCGAGATGACGGATCCGGCGAAGGTGCGGCGGCACGCCGAGCGCGTGCGCGAACTGGTCGCATCGGTGGTGCGGACGCAGATCAAGGACCCGCGGCTCGGCATGATCACGATCACCGACGCGCGGATCACGGCGGACCTGCGCGAGGCGACCGTCTTCTACACGGTGCTCGGCGACGCGGCGGCCCAGGCCGGCACTGCGGCCGCCCTGGAGAGCGCCAAGGGCCTGCTGCGCTCCACCGTGGGCAAGGCCCTCGGGCTTCGGCACTCCCCGAGCCTCACGTTCGTGCACGACGACGTGTCCGAGCATGCCAAGCACATCGACGAGCTGCTGGCCAGTGCCCGCGACGCCGACGCCGAGGTGCAGCGCCTCGCGGCCGGCGCACACTACGCGGGCGACCCGCAGCCCTACAAGCTCGACGACGAGGACGACGACCTGGACCTGGGGGTCGACGGCGCCGACGACGAGGTGGTCGTCGGCCAGGACCGGCGGTGACCGGGCTCGCGCCCGGCGACACACCGGGCGCGAGCCCCGCACTCGCCACCGCCCGCCCGGCCGCCGCGCAGCAGCAGCCGGACGAGGCCGGCGGGGTTCAGCTGTCGGGCGCGGCCGCCACCGAGCAACAGCCGGGCAAGGCCGGCGGGGTTCAGCCGCCAGATGCGGCCGCCACGGGGGAACTGCCGGGCAAGGTCGGCGGGGTTCAGACGAGCACGGTGCGGGCGTTCGCCGACGGCACGACCGTCAGCGGCGGGCCCGAGGGCAGGCCGTCGGGCGCGGCCGCCATGGAGGAACTGCCGGGCGAGGCCGGCGGGGTTCAGCCGGCGGGCGCGGCCGCCATGGAGGAACTGCCGGGCAAGGTTGGCGGGATTCAGCAGTCGGACACGGCCGCCACCGAGCAACAGCCGGGCGCGGCGGCCACGGAGCGACGTCCGGGCGAGGCCGGCGCGCAGCAGCGGCCCGGCGAGGCGGAGTGGGTGGCGGCTGTGACGGCGCTGCGCGGGCTTCCCGCGGGCGCGCGGGTGCTGCTCGCCTGCCACGTGAACCCGGACGGCGACGCGCTCGGCAGCATGCTCGGGACCGGGCTCGGGCTGCGGCAGATCGCGGGAGAGCTCGGGATCGGGCACCTCGCGGCGACGTTCCCCGGGCCGATGGTCCTGCCCGCCCCCTTCGACACGCTGCCGGGCACGCAGCTGCTGGTCGCGGAGGAGGACGCCGATCCCGCGCCCGACGCCATGCTGGTCTTCGACGTGGCCAGCATCGAGCGGCTCGGCGGGCTCGCCGGGCGGCTGCGCGCGGCGGCGGTCGGGATCGTGCTCGACCACCACGCCTCCAACCCGGGATTCGGCGCGATCAACCTCGTGGACCCCGCGGCGGCCGCCACGTCCGTGCTGGCCGACGGGTTGCTGCGGCGTCTTGACGTACGACTCGATGCTGAGATCGCCGAGTGCCTCTACGTGGCCCTGGCCACTGACACCGGGTCCTTCAAGTTCGCCTCGACCACGCCCGCCGTCCACGAGCTCGCGGCGCGGCTCATCGCGACCGGCATCCCGGTCGGCGAGATCTCGCGGCGGGTCTTCGACACGCGGCCCGTCGGGGCGCTGCGGCTGTTCGGCGTCGCGCTCGCGCGGACGGTGCTGGAGCGCGAGGGCGCGGGCGGGCTGGGGTTCGCCTGGACGTACCTCACGCTCGAGGACCTCGCCGCCCACGGCCAGCCGCCGGCCGCGGTCGAGGCGCTCATCGACACCGTGCGCTGCGCAGCCGAGGCGGACGTCGCGTGCGTCGTCAAGCCGGCGCGCCCGGGGGAGTGGTCGGTGTCGCTGCGCAGCAAGGGCGGCGTCGACGTGAGCGCGGTCGCGGTGGCGCTGGGCGGGGGAGGGCACCGTTTCGCGGCCGGGTTCAGCGGCGCCGGCACGGTCGAGGACGTGATCGCCTCGATCCGCGTCCGGCTCAGGGTTGCTTCGGGGTCAATCTCCGGGTGATAAATGCTGGCCGGACGGTGTATATCCGGCGACAATCGATGTTATGGACCGACCCGAGCTCGCCGCGGAGGTCGACCGCGCCTGGGCCCGGCCGGTTGTCCTCACACCCGTCTTCGCCCTGATCTCCCTCGTCGGCGGGGCCTCGCCGTCCTTCGGCCTGCGGGCCAACCTGCTCGTGCTCGCCACCGGCGGCGTGCTGTTCTGGCTCGGGATGTCGGCCGCGGTGCCGCGCCGCCCGGCCCCGTCGCGGCTGCCGCGCGGCGCGGCGTGGTGGCTGGTGCCGCTGCTGCTCTTCGGCGTCGTCGAGGGCGCGACGTTCCTCAACGGCACGGAGTCGTACCCGACGTTGTCCCGCCTCGCCGACCCGGTGCTCGAGCACTACTGGGCCCGCGCGGCCGCGTACTTCGGCTGGCTGTGGGCGTTCTGGGGCATGGTGCGCCGATGAGCGCCGGGCGGGTTGCCGTCGCCGCGCTGTTCGTCGTGGCGCTCGTGCTCTTCGCGGCGGTCGAGATCGCCTCCCGCCGGGAGGGCTCGCGGGTGCCGAGTCTGGGCGACGTGTGCGGGGTCGTCATGCGGTATCGCGTGGGCCCGCTCCCCGTCGGCCGGATCGCCATGTTCGGCTTCTGGTGGTGGCTCGGCTGGCACTTCCTGGCCCGCTGAGCTGCGGCAATGATCGTGACTGATGGACGACACGCCGTTCCAGATTCCGGGATAACGTCGCAGATGTTGGACCTGAACGATAGCTTAGTCGGCATGTGTGCAGTACGAATTCTTCGCTGCCCGCCCCGGGCGCACCGCTTCTGACGGCGGAACCCGGCGGCGGGTGAACGGCCCGATCCACTCCGCCGGAAGCGAGGAATCCTGTGCGCCGCAACCCGTGTCAACCGGCCGACACCACCCATGTTGGTCTCCTTGGCGTGCGTTGCGCGTGTCAGCCGGTGACCCCGGCGCGACCGAGCTCGCACCGACCATCAGCACCATGCACGAAGGAGACCAGCGTCATGCCTGAGCAGCAGAAGCCCCAGCCGAAGCCGCAGGAGCCGGCGGCCGAGACCCGCGAGCGCGCCCGCGCCGCCCTGCAGATGTCGATGGACCGCCGCGGCTGATCCCGGTTCGACACAAGCTCCGGGAAGCCGGGACGCCCTCACGTCGACGTCACGGTTTCCCGGAGGTTGTGCCGTAAGTCCCGTACCCCCGGCAACGCCTTACGATGACCGGGTGACGGTCGATCAGGCTCCGCCGATGCGCCGGGTGGCCTCGCTGGCCCTCCCGGCGCTCGTGGTACTCGCCGCCGAACCCCTCTACGTCCTGGTGGACACCGCCGTCGTCGGCCACCTCGGGCGCACCCAGCTCGCGGGCCTCGCGATCGGCGGGTCCGTCATGTCGTTCGCGGTGTGGCTGGGCACCGTCCTGGCCTACGGCACGACCGGCCGCGCCGCCCGCCGCTTCGGCGCCGGCCAGCGCGCGGAGGCGGTCGAGGAGGGCGTCCAGGCGTCCTGGCTCGCCCTCGCCGGCGGCCTGACCATCCTGGTGGTGCTCGAGGCCGTCGCCGGCCCGCTGACCCGCGTCCTCGCGGGCGGCGCCGGGGCGGTCGCCGACAGTGCCGCCGGCTGGCTGCGCATCGCCGCGCTCGGCGCCCCCGGGCTCATGCTCGGCACGGCCGGCAACGGCTGGATGCGCGGCGTGCAGGACACCCGCCGCCCGCTGTACTACGTCCTCGCCGCGAACGCCCTCTCCGCCGCGCTGTGCCCGCTGCTGGTGTACTCCGCCGGCCTCGGCCTCACCGGCTCCGCGGTGGCCAACGTCACCGCCCAGACCGTCGTCGGCCTGCTCTTCGTACGCGCCCTCGTCACCGAGAACGTCGCCCTGCGCCCGCGCCCCGCCGTGATCGGCCGCCAGCTCGCCCTCGGCCGCGACCTGCTCCTGCGCGGCGCCGCCTTCCAGGCCTGCTTCCTGTCCGCATCCGCGGTCGCGGCCCGCTTCGGCGACGCCGCGCTGGCCGCCCACCAGATCGCCATTCAGCTCTTCTTCTTCACCGCCCTGGCCCTCGACGCCCTGGCCATCGCCGCCCAGGCCCTGATCGGCGCCGCGCTGGGCGGCGATCGCGTGGCCGAGGCCCGCCACCTCGCCCGCCGCATCACGCTGTCGGGCCTGTTGGCGGGCGGCGCCTTCGCGGCGCTGGTGGCCGCGGCGCTGCTGGCGGTCCGCCCCTGGTTCGGCGCCGACCCGGAGGTGTACTCGCAGGCAAGGCACGCCTGGTGGTTCTTCGTCGCGATGATGCCGGCGGCCGGCGTGGTCTTCGCCCTGGACGGGATCTTCCTGGGCGCCGGGGACGTGCGCTACCTGCGCAACCTGACGCTGGTCAGCGCCCTGGGCGGCTTCCTGCCGGGCATCTGGCTCGCGTACCTGCTCGACCTGGGCCTCCGCGGTGTGTGGGCCGCCCTGACGCTGTTCATCGTCTTGCGCCTGGCCGGCCTGCTGTACCGCCTGACCGGCGACGCCTGGGCCGTCGCCGGCGCGGTGCGCTGAACCGGCCCCGGCTGCGTGTCCGGGGCCCGGTTGCCGCGCGGGGGCGTGTCGAGACGGGCGGCTGGCCGACGCCGTTGAGGCGCTCGTGCTGGACGGCGGCTTCGGACGCTCCGGGGTGCGGGTCGAGTGGCGCGAGGGGCTCCGCCCGGTGCCGTCGGACATTCCCGGCGAGTTTCGCGCGCCCGAGGCACGGAGGCCGGCGGTCGAACTCCGTGAACGCTTCGGGGCCGCCCCGCACGCGGGCCGCGCTCGGTGCGCTCACGGCACCTCATCGGCGCGGGGGCGCGCGACGTCGTGGCGAATCCGGGCGCGTGGGCGGACTGGGGCGGGCCGGCGGAGGCGCCGCAGCTGCTGAAGGAGCTGTGGCACTGCCTCGTGCGGTTCGGCTGAACCGCTAGGGTGTCGCGCATGGCACAGAAGGCGGCGACCCAGGGCGGCCTCGTCGTCGTCGACAAGCCGGGCGGCATGACGTCGCACGACGTGGTGTCGCGCATGCGCCGCATCGCGCGGACGCGGCGCGTCGGGCACGGCGGGACCCTCGATCCGATGGCGACCGGCGTGCTGATCGTGGGCGTGGAGAAGGCGACGCGGCTGCTGACGTACGTGATCGGGAGCACGAAGCAGTACACCGCGACGATCCGCCTCGGCGAGTCCACCGTCACCGACGACGCCGAGGGCGAGGTGGTCGCCCGCGCGGACGCGTCCGCCGTCACCGACGCGGCGATCGCTGTCGCGCTGGAGCCGTTGCGCGGCGACATCCTGCAGGTCCCCAGCGCTGTGTCGGCGATCAAGGTCAACGGCGTCCGCTCGTACCACCGTGTCCGCTCCGGCGAGGAGGTCGCGCTCGAGGCCCGCCCCGTCACCGTCTCCCGCCTCGACGTCCTGGCGACCCGCCGCGCGGGTGCGTACGTCGACCTCGACGTCGATGTGGCCTGCTCGTCGGGCACGTACATCCGCGCCCTCGCGCGCGACCTCGGCGCGGCGCTCGGCGTCGGCGGGCACCTCACGGCGCTGCGGCGCACCGCGGTCGGGGCGTTCACGCTGGCCGAGGCGGCGACGCTGGAGGAGCTCGCGGAGCGGCCCGACCCCGTGACGCTGGCCCTGCCGGACGCGGCCGCGCGCTGCTTCCCGCGGCGCGACGCGACGCCGGACGAGGCGAAGGTGCTCTCCCACGGCGGGCCGCTGGCGGCGGTCGGGATCGCCGGGCCGTACGCGGTCTTCGCCCCGGACGGCACGGTGCTCGCGATCGTCCAGGAGCGTGCCGGCCGCGCCCGTCCGGAGATCGTCCTCGTCCCGTAGCGGACACCGCATCGCAACGAGGCGTACCGACGTCGCGGTCCTCGTGCTGGCCGGAGTCCAATCTGCCCGACTTTTCGCCAGGCGAGGAATAAATCCGACAAGTCGCGGCGCGGAGCGCCCGACTTGTCCGCGAGCAAGTCCAGGGCGGGGCGATCGGGCGCCGGGCGGGGGCAAGTACGCTCAGGGCATGCAGCGGTGGCGGGGAACGCAGGCGGCGCCCGGCGGTTGGGGCCGGGCGGTCACGACGATCGGCGTGTTCGACGGCGTCCACCGGGGCCACCAGCAGATCATCGGCCACGCCGTGAAGCGGGCCGGCGAGCTGGGCGTGCAGTCGGTCGTCGTTACGTTCGACCCGCACCCGGCGGAGGTCGTGCGGCCCGGGTCGCACCCCGCGGTGCTGACCGAGCCGGCGCGCAAGGCCGAGCTGATCGAGGCGCTCGGCGTCGACGTGCTCTGCGTGGTCCCGTTCACCGCCGAGTTCTCCCGGCTGTCGCCCGAGGAGTTCGTGCACGACGCGCTCGTCGAGAACCTGCACACCGCGCTGATCGTCGTCGGTGAGAACTTCCGGTTCGGGCACAAGCAGGCCGGCGACGTGGCGCTGCTGACGAAGCTCGGGCGGGCGTTCGGGTTCGCGGTCGAGGGAGCGCCGCTCGTCGCCGGCGAGGGGACCGTCTTCTCCTCGACGTACATCAGAAGCTGCGTGGACGCGGGGGACGTCGTGGCGGCGGCGCGCGCCCTCGGACGGCCGCACCGGCTCGAGGGCGTGGTGGTGCGCGGCGACCAGCGCGGGCGCGAGCTGGGCTTCCCGACCGCCAACCTGCTGGTGCCGGCGAACGCGGCGGTGCCGGCGGACGGGATCTACGCCGCGTGGCTGAACCGGGACCGCGACGGCCGGCGCCACCGGGCGGCGGTGTCGATCGGCACCAACCCCACGTTCTCGGGCAAGGAGCGGCGCGTCGAGGCGTTCGTGCTGGACTTCGAGGGCGATCTCTACGGCGAGCGGGTGAGCCTCGACTTCGCCGGGCGGCTGCGGGAGCAGCGGGTGTACCAGGCGATCGAACCGCTGGTCGCGCAGATCGCCGAGGATGTCGGACAGGCCCGCGAGATCCTGCTCGACGGCTCGGCGCAAGGGTGAGCGCGCGGGTCGGACGGCCGGTCTGTTAGCCTTTGCTAGACGCCGGGTGACCGGCGGGGGTCAGGCTGCCTGCACGACGCCGCGGGGGCCTGCCGACGAATCCACGGCAAAGGGAGATCATGGCGCTCGACTCTGCGCAGAAGACCGAGATCATGTCGAAGTACGCCACCGTCGAGGGTGACACCGGTTCGCCGGAGGTCCAGGTGGCGATGCTCACGAAGCGGATCGCGGATCTTACCGAACACCTCAAGCAGCACAAGCACGACCACCACAGCCGGCGCGGCCTGCTGCTGCTGGTCGGCCGTCGCCGCCGCCTGCTCAACTACCTGCAGCGCAGCGACATCGCCCGCTACCGCTCGCTGATCGAGCGGCTCGGTCTGCGGCGATAACGACTCACCCACGGGGGAGTGGCGACAATTCGCCACTCCCCCGTGGAGTAGTGACACACTGAAATGGCAGCGCCCCGCCGAGCGGGTCGGCGCACCGGTCCTCGGTAGTGGCTTCCGGGTGAAGTACACACCCCGTGAGCTTCGATCGAAGACCGGCCGCAGACAGCTCCGCCGAGGGCGAACCAACGACCCAAAAGGGAGCAACACACCACATGACCGAGCAGAACACTCTCGGTACCCACAGCAGCAAGGCCGTCATCGACAACGGCCCGTTCGGCACCCGGGAGATCACCTTCTCCACCGGTCGCCTGGCGCGCCAGGCCGCGGGCTCCGCCCTGGCCCAGCTCGGTGAGACCGTGGTCCTCTCCGCGACCACGGCCGGCAAGCAGCCCAAGGACCAGTTCGACTTCTTCCCGCTGACGGTCGACGTCGAGGAGCGGATGTACGCGGCCGGGCGCATCCCCGGCTCGTTCTTCCGCCGCGAGGGCCGCCCGAGCGAGGACGCGATCCTCACCTGCCGGCTCATCGACCGGCCGCTGCGCCCGAGCTTCGTCAAGGGCCTGCGCAACGAGGTCCAGGTCGTCGAGACCGTTCTCGCGCTCGACCCGGCCCACCCGTACGACGTCGTGGCCATCAACGCGGCCTCGATGTCGACCAAGCTCTCGGGCCTGCCGTTCTCCGGCCCGATCGGCGCGACCCGCATGGCGCACGTCGACGGCCAGTGGGTGGCGTTCCCGACCATCGAGGAGCTCACCCGGGCCACCTTCGACATGGTCGTGGCCGGCCGGGTCCTGCCCGACGGCGACGTCGCGATCATGATGGTCGAGGCCGAGGCCACCGAGCACACCGTCGGCCTGGTCGCCGGCGGCGCGCCCGCGCCGACCGAGGAGGTCGTCGCCGGGGGCCTGGAGGCGTCCAAGCCCGCGATCCGCGAGCTGTGCCGGGCGCAGTCGGAGCTGGCCGGGGTCGCCGCGAAGCCGGTGCAGGAGTTCCCGGTCTTCCTCGACTACCAGCCCGACGCCTACGAGGCCGTCGCCGCCGCGGTGCGCGACGAGGTCGCCGAGGCCCTGCGCATCGCCTCGAAGGCGGAGCGCGAGGAGGCCCTCGACCGGATCAAGGACGCCGCGTTCGAGCGGGTCGCCGGCCAGCTCGAGGGGCGTGAGAAGGAGATCGGCGCCGCGCTGCGGTCGCTGACCAAGAACGAGGTCCGCTCGCGCGTGCTGCGCGAGCAGGTCCGCATCGACGGCCGCGGCCCGCGCGACATCCGGCCGCTGACCGCCGAGGTGCAGGTCCTGCCCCGCGTGCACGGCTCGGCGCTGTTCGAGCGCGGCGAGACCCAGATCCTGGGCGTGACCACGCTGAACATGCTGCGCATGGAGCAGACGCTGGACACCCTCGCGCCGGAGAAGTCCAAGCGCTACATGCACAACTACAACTTCCCGCCGTACTCCACCGGCGAGACCGGCCGCGTCGGCGCCCCGAAGCGGCGCGAGATCGGCCACGGTGCCCTCGCCGAGCGGGCTCTGATCCCGGTCCTGCCGGCCCGCGAGGAGTTCCCCTACGCGATCCGCCAGGTCTCCGAGGCGCTGGGCTCCAACGGCTCGACGAGCATGGGCTCGGTCTGCGCCTCCACCATGGCGCTGCTGTCCGCCGGTGTGCCGCTCAAGGCGCCGGTCGCGGGCATCGCGATGGGCCTGATCTCCGACGAGGTCGAAGGCAAGACGCAGTACGTCACCCTGACCGACATCCTCGGCGCCGAGGACGCGTTCGGCGACATGGACTTCAAGGTCGCCGGCACCCGCGAGTTCGTGACCGCGCTGCAGTTGGACACCAAGCTCGACGGCATCCCGTCGGACGTGCTGGCCGGCGCGCTGCAGCAGGCCCACGACGCGCGGCACGTCATCCTCGACGTGATGGCCGAGGCGATCGAGTCGCCGGCGGGCATGAGCCAGTACGCGCCGCGGGTCACCACGGTGCGCATCCCGGTCGACAAGATCGGTATGGTGATCGGCCCCAAGGGCCAGACCATCAACGCGATCCAGGACGAGACCGGCGCCGAGATCAGCATCGAGGACGACGGCACGATCTACGTCGGCGCGACCGACGGCCCGTCCGCCGAGGCCGCGGTCGAGCGGATCAACGCGATCGCCAACCCGACCATGCCGAAGGTCGGCGACAAGTTCCTCGGCACGGTGGTGAAGACGGCCGCGTTCGGCGCGTTCATCTCGCTGCTGCCCGGCCGCGACGGCCTGCTGCACATCTCCAAGGTGGGCAACGGCAAGCGGGTCGAGAAGGTCGAGGACTTCCTCAACGTCGGCGACAAGGTCGAGGTGCAGATCGCGGACATCGACAACCGCGGCAAGATCTACCTCGACAAGGTCCTGGCCGAGGGCGAGCAGCCGCCCGCGCCGGCCGAGGGCGGCGAGCGGCCGGCGCGTGAGCGCGGTGACCGCGGTGACCGCGGCCCGCGGCGCGAGCGTAGCGACCGGGCGCCGCGGCCGGCCGCCGAGGAGGGTGGCGAGGCCGCGCCCTCCGGCGAAGAGGGCGGGGAGTTCCGCCGTCGGCGCAGCCGGCGCGACTGACCTATGACGAGCCGAGCGACGACCCAGACGCTGTCCGACGATCCGCTGGGGGGCACGGTGCGCCGCACCGTGCTGCCCAACGGGCTGAGGATCCTGACCGAGGCGATACCCGCGATGCGGAGCGTCTCGTTCGGGGTCTGGGTCGGCATCGGTTCGCGGGACGAGACGCCGACGCTGTCCGGCGTCTCGCACTTCCTCGAGCACCTGCTGTTCAAGGGCACCAAGCAGCGCAGCGCGCTGGACATCTCCGCGCAGATCGAGGCGGTCGGCGGGGAGACCAACGCGTTCACCGCGAAGGAGTACACGTGCTACTACGCGCGGGTGCTCGACGCGGACCTGCCGCTGGCCATCGACGTCGTCTGTGACCTCGTCACCGACTCGGTGCTGGCCGAGGCGGACGTGGAGACCGAGCGTGGCGTGATCCTCGAGGAGATCGCCATGCACGACGACGAGCCCGGCGACGAGGTGCACGACGTCTTCACCGAGGCCGTGTACGGCAACCACCCGCTCGGCCGGCAGATCTCCGGCACGGTGACGAGCATCTCGGCCCTGACCCGCAAGCAGATCGACGGCTTCTACCGCCGCCGGTACCGCCCGGAGACCATGGTCATAGCCGCCGCCGGCAACCTCGAGCACGCCAAGGTGGTCAAGGCCGTCCGTGCGGCGTTCGACCAGGCCGGCTGGGGCGACACCCCGGCCGTGCCGGTGCCGCGGCGCTCGCGCACCAACCGGGTGCCGGCCCGCTCCGGGCAGATCGTGGTGCGCAACAAGGACACCGAGCAGGCCCACCTCGTGCTCGGCTGCACCGGCTACCCGCGCCAGCACGACGACCGCTTCGCGCTGGGCGCGCTCAACAACGTCCTCGGCGGCGGGATGTCCAGCCGGCTGTTCCAGCAGATCCGCGAGCAGCGCGGGCTGGCCTATTCGGTGTACTCCTTCACCTCGCAGTACAGCGACGCCGGTCTCTTCGGGGTCTACGCCGGGTGCGCGCCCGGTAAGGTCGAGGAGGTTCTCGACATCACCCGCGAGGAGCTCACCCGGGTCGCGGCCGAGGGCGTGACCGACATCGAGGTGGAGCGCGGCAAGGGGATGCTCAAGGGCGCCGTCGTGCTCGGCCTGGAGGACACCGGATCGCGGATGAGCCGGCTGGGCAAGGGTGAGCTGCTGTACGACGAGCTGCTCTCCGTCGACGACGTGCTGCGCCGGGTCGACGCCGTCACCCCCGAACAGGTCCGCAAGGTCGCCGGCGAACTGCTGGCCCGCCCGATGTCCCTGGCCGTGATCGGCGACTTCGAGGAAGGCGCGTTCGCGGGCGCCTTCGACTGATCCGGCCCGGATCGCCGGGCGCCTGCGCGGGCCGTTCGGACCGTTCGGTACGTTGAGCCGGTGAGCGAACAGGGTGAGCCGATCCGGGTCGGGGTGCTGGGTGCGCGCGGGCGCATGGGCGCCGAGGTGTGCAAGGCCGTCGACGGCGCCGCGGACATGGAGCTCGTCGCGATGGTCGACCAGGGCGACTGGCTGCACGGTGTCGCCGACGCCGGCGCCCAGGTCGTCGTGGACTTCACCACGCCCGACGTGGTCCTCGACAACGTCCAGTGGTGCGTCGACCAGGGCGTCAACATGGTCATCGGCACCTCCGGCTTCACGCCCGAGCGCATCGAGCTGGTCCGCGAGCGGCTCGCGGCCCGGCCGGAGCTCGGCATCGTGATCGCCCCGAACTTCGCCATCGGCGCGGTGCTCATGATGGACTTCGCCGAGCGGGCCGCGCGCTTCTTCGAGTCCGTCGAGATCGTCGAGATGCACCACCCGAAGAAGATCGACGCCCCCAGCGGCACGGCGCTGCGGACCGCGCAGCTGATCGCGCAGGCGCGTGCGGCCGCGGGCCTGGGCCCGGTGCCGGACGCCACCAAGGAGGAGATGGCCGGCGCCCGGGGCAGCGACGTCGCGGGCGTGCGTGTGCACGCGCTGCGGGCCACCGGCCTCGTCGCCCACCAGGAGGTGCTCTTCGGCACGGTGGGGGAGACCCTCACCCTGCGCCACGACTCCTACGACCGGACGTCGTTCATGCCCGGGGTGCTGCTCGCCGTGCGCTCGGTCCTCGCCCGGCCCGGGCTCACGGTCGGCCTCGGCCCGCTGCTCGGCTGAGGGTCCCAGACTCTGGGAGCGGGCGGCCACCTTTCGGCCGCAACACCGTCACGCGGGGGTAACGGGATCCTCGGAGGAGTCTTCGAGGGGCTCCTCCAGGGATACATGCCAGCGAATCTGTGGTACGAGCAAATCATCGACGTCAAGCGATCGCCGAGTGCCGTCCGGCGCCCACCCGGCACCCTCCAGAAATCGGCCCGTCACACGGTCGTCGGCGAACGTCCACGCAAGGGCTGTCGTGAATCCGTCAGTTCGCCACAAATCCACACTTGCCGCCAGCAAACGGCTCCCGTGGCCGCGCCGGCCCCAGCGGGGCTCGACCAGCAGGTCCGTGATCGCCGCCGTCGCCGCAAATGCCTTGTCAAGGGCGATGTGATCTTCATCCGGAGCGAGTGCGGTGTCGTCTGCCGGACCTGACGCGGCAAATCCCACGACGTATGCTGACTCTGGTTGCGACCCGGGCGAATCGACCTGTTCCACGGCCACGAGGACCCGGTGCGCAGGACTCGGCGGCTCCGCGATTGCGTCTCGCCACCTGCGGGTAATCCAGTCCTCGTCCAACCGGTCGAGGATGTGTTTGGGCAGCAGCCGTCGGTAGGCGACCCGCCAGGTCGTGAGTTGGATGCGCGTGATCTCGGCGACGTCGTCGAGTCGCGCCGGACGGACGAACCCGAGCGTCATGAAGTAGCAGCCTACGGATTTTGTGTGAATCACAACGCGGCGGGGTAGCGCCCGCTCGTCACAGTTGGACCTTCGCGACCGTTGAGGTCAGTGATGGAAACTGCGCAGCGGCGACCGAGTTGGAGGGCAGAGCAGGTGGCGGAGCGGGGACGGGTCGCCGAATCGAGCGCCGTCCGGCCCAGGCTGCGGCCAGGCGTGAAGAAGACGCTGACCGTCGTGGCCGTCTGGGCCGTCGTGTGGGCCTTCCTGTCCGTGTCGGCCGCGCACAACGGGTTCTTCGACCTCAAGGTCTACTACGGCGCGATGGACTACTGGGTCAACCGCGGCGGGGACATCTACGACTACCTGACGCCCGGCACGCCCTACGGGTTCACCTATCCGCCGTTCGCGGCCATGCTCATGACGCCCATGTCGCTCATCGGCTGGAACACCGCGATCTTCATCAGCGTGACCATGAACGTCCTGGCCATGCTCGCCATCCTGACCTGGCTGCTCGGCCCGGTCATCAAGCGCCAGGGCTGGAAGTTCTGGTTCGCGATGGGCGTCGCCATGGCCATGGCCGCCGCGTTCGAGCCGGTCCGCGAGACCGTCAACTTCGGCCAGGTCAACATCCTCGCGCTGTTCCTGGTCGTCGCCGACGTGATGCTGCTCGTCCGCGGCGGGCACAAGCTCGGCGGCATCGGCATCGGCCTGGCCACCGCGATCAAGCTCACCCCCGGCATCTTCATCGTCTACCTCATCGTCACCCGCCGCTGGCGCGCCGCCGCCGTCTCCGCCGCGACCGCCACCGCCGCCACCTGGGCCGCGGCGACGCTCGCCCCGGACGCCTCGCGGGTCTTCTGGACCGACGCGGTGTGGAACACCGACCGGGTCGGCTCGCCGACGTTCGTGTCCAACCAGGCGCTCACCGGCCTCGTCGGGCGGATCTTCAACCCGGACCCGATGAAGCCGCTGTGGCTGCTGCTGGTGCTGATCACCCTCGCGGTGTGGTACCGCCGCTCCCGCCGCGCCGTGAAGAACCGCGACGAGGTCGCCGGCCTCGCCCTCACCGGCGTCGTCGGCTGCATGGTGAGCCCGATCACCTGGATTCACCACCTGGTGTGGACGCTCCCCGCGATCGTGGTCCTCTTCGACTACGCGACGGACCGCTCCCTCGACCCGAGGCGCCGGCGCAACCTCGCGATCGCCTTCGGGTTCTCGTTCGCGCTGCTGTGCAGCCGCACCCCGTGGGCCTTCCACGCCAAGTTCGACGGCCTGGGCCTGATCGGCGGCAACGCGTACATCCTGCTCATGATCGGCCTGCTGTTCGGCCTGCCCATCCGGGAACCCGCCGACACCGGCGCGAGCCAGCGGCCCGCCACCGAGCCCGGCGAGGCCGGCGGCCCCGCGGTCGAGGACGTGCCCGACCTGGTGGAGATCGACCAGAAGGTCAACGCGGCCTTTCACGGCACCGACACCCGGCCGGGACGGCCCTTAGTCGAGGCCTGACGGATCGCGGTCCCCCTGCGGGGCCGCGATCCATTTTTTGTCGTACCCCCGGGTTAGCCTCCTTGGCGATGACCGAGTACCTGACTCTCGCCCAGGCCCGCCGGGTCGCCCTCGCCGCGCAGGGCTTCGCCGACCGCGTCCCCGGCACCGAGCCCGAGCGCCGGCACCTGCGCCGCGTCCTGGAGCGCACCGGCCTGCTGCAGATCGACTCCGTCAACGTCGTCCAGCGCGCGCACTACCTGCCCGCCTACAGCCGCCTCGGCCCCTACGACCCCGCTCTGCTCGACCGCCTCGCCTACCGCAAGCCGCGGGACCTGTTCGAATACTGGGCCCACGAGGCCTCCCTCGTCCCCGTCCGCCTCCACCCGATGCTGCGCTGGCGCATGCGCTCGGGCGCCGCCTGGGGCCGGATGGTCCACATCGCCCGCGAGCAGCCCGACCTGGTCCGCTGGGTCCGCGAAGAGATCCGCGCCAAGGGGCCGATCAGCGCCGCCGGCGTCGAGGGCGACCTGGACCGGCCCCGCCGCAAGGACCACTGGGGCTGGAACTGGTCCGACACGAAGACCGCCATCGAGTGGCTCTTCTACACCGGCGAGGTCAGCGTCGCCCGCCGCAACTCCGCCTTCGCCCGCGTCTACGACGTTCCCGAGCGCGTCCTGCCACCCGAGGTCGTCAACGCCCCGACCCCGCCGGACGCCGACGCCTTCCGCGAACTCGTCCGCGTCGCCGCCCGCGGCCTGGGCGTCGCCGCCGAGCCGGAGCTGCGCGACTACTTCCGCCTCCCGCTGGCCGGCGCCCGCCAGGCCATCGCCGACCTGGTCGAGTCCGGCGAGCTCGTCCCGGTCGAGGTCGAGGGCTGGGCCCCGCGCGCCTACCTGCACGCCGAGGCCCGCATTCCGCGCCGCATCACCGCCGCGACCCTGGTCAGCCCGTTCGACCCCCTGATGTGGGAACGCGCCCGGGTCGAGCGCCTCTTCGGCTTCACGTATCGCATCGAGATCTACGTGCCGCCGCCGCAGCGCCTCTATGGGTACTACGTGCTGCCCTTCCTGCTGGGCGACCGCCTGGCCGCCCGCGTCGACCTGAAGGCCGACCGCAAGTCCGGCACCCTGCAGATCCCCGCCGCCTGGATCGAGCCCCTGACCGGCCGCGGCGCCCCGGCGCCGGCCGAGGTCGCCGATTCGCTGGCGACGGAGCTGCGCCGCTTCGCGGGCTGGCTGGGCCTGGACGAGATCGACGCGCCCCAGCGCGGTGACTTCGCCGAGCCCCTGACCAAGGCCCTGCTCGCGTCCTCGGCGCCGACCGCTTGATCCGGCCCTTTCCGGCCGGGTCGCGCGGACGGCTGTCGATCATCGGACGTCTGGTCGGGTCGCCAGGGAGCGGGGGCGGTGTAGCTTGGTGGAGTGACGTCACCGATGTCGGCCCCCGCGCCCGGGTCGCTCCAGGGAGCGCTCCCCGCCGTGCCCGAACTCGGGCAGCCCGCCGACCCGGCGGCGCCCCAGGGGCCGGTCCCGCCGGTGTATCAGTATGCGTACCAGCCTCGGAAGGGCCGCTTCCAGCGCTTCATCGAGCGCCTCCCCGCCTGGGCCGCCCCGGCCGGCGCGGGCGTGCTGATCTCGGGCGGCGTGGCCTACACGCTGCTGATGAAGCCCACCTCGGCGGGCGCCAGCGACCAGCCGACGTGCCTGGTCAAGCTCCTGACGGGCTTCGACTGCCCGGGCTGCGGCGGCACGAGGGCCGCGTGGTATCTCCTGCACGGCGACATCCCCGCGGCGGCCCACCACCACGCCCCGCTGGTCTTCGTCGCCCCGTTCCTGGCGTATCTCTACGTGGCCTGGACCGTGAACCGGCTGAACCTGCCGTTCAAGCTCCCGATGCTGCGCATCTCCAACGGCGCGCTGATCGGCTTCCTGGCCGCCTGGCTGGTCTTCTCGGTCCTGCGCAACCTGCCCTGGGCGCCCTTCACCTACTTCTTTGTCTGACCCGACCTACTTCTTGGTCTGGGCCCGGCGGCTGCGACGCGATTCACGGCCCGGGCACGTCTTGACAGGTCAGGCTGCCGGGGCCAGTAGGCTTTGCGGATGCTCTCCGTCAAAGCCATCGCCTGGACACACTTCGAACCGCCCGCCGAGGTGCCTTGGGAGACCGACGCGGAGGGCGGGGAGGCGCTGGCCGAGTTCGCCGGGCGGGCGTGCTACCAGTCGTGGAGCAAGCCGAACCCGGCGACCGCGACGAACGCGGGCTACCTCAGGCACATCCTCGAGGTCGGGCACCTCTCGGTGCTGGAGCACGGCACGGTCACGTTCTACCTGACCGGGGTGTCGCGCTCGTTCACGCACGAACTCGTGCGGCACCGTCACTTCTCCTACTCGCAGCTGTCGCAGCGTTACGTGCCCGGGCGTGAGCAGGTCATGGTCGAGCCCGCGGCGATCGCCGAGGACCCGGCGCTGCACAAGACGTTCGTCGAGGCGGGCGAGGCGGCGCTGCGGGCGTACAACGAGCTGCTCGAGGGGCTCGAGGCCAAGTTCGCCGACGTCGAGAACAAGACGTCGCGGCGCAAGCAGGCCCGGCAGGCGGCACGGGCGGTGCTGCCGAACGCGGCCGAGACCAAGATCGTGGTGACCGGGAACTACCGGGCCTGGCGGCACTTCGTGACCATGCGGGCGACCGAGGGCGCCGACGTGGAGATCCGCGAGGTGGCCGTCGCCTGCCTGCGGGAACTGCAGCGGGTCGCGCCCAGCGTCTTCGGGGATTTCACGATCGCCGAGCTCGCCGACGGGACCGAGGTGGCGTCGGCGCAGTACACCTGGGAATCTTGAGAAATGCTCCGCGCAGGCTTCCGCTAGGTTGTGCCTATGACACGCACCGGTTCCGTCCCCGGCCGACCGTTCGGCCGGCTGCTCAGCGCGATGGTCACGCCGTTTCGGCCTGACGGGTCGCTCGACGCCGACGGCGCCGCCCGGCTCGCCGTGCACCTGGTCGACGAGCAGGAGCACGACGGGCTCGTGATCAACGGCACGACCGGCGAGTCGGCGACCACGAGCGACGCGGAGAAGGACCGGGTGCTCCGCGCGGTCGTGGAGGCCGTCGGCGACCGGGCGACCGTGATCGCCGGCGTCGGCACCAACGACACCGCACACTCCCTGGAGCTTGCGCGCGCGGCCGAGAAGGCCGGCGCCGACGGGCTGCTCGTGGTGACGCCCTATTACAACAAGCCGCCGCAGGCCGGCCTCGTCCAGCACTTCCGGGCCGTCGCGGACTCCTCGGGGCTGCCCGTGATGCTCTACGACATCCCGGCCCGGTCGGGGGTCGCGATCGAGACCGAGACGATGTGCCGGCTCGCCGAGCACGAGCGCATCGTCGCGGTGAAGGACGCCAAGGGCGACCTGGGGGAGAGCGCCTGGGTCATCAAGCGCACCGATCTGGCGTATTACTCGGGTGAGGACAAGCTGACGCTGCCGCTGCTGTCGGTCGGCGCGGTGGGCGTGGTCGGCGTGCCGACGCACATCTTCGGGCCCGAGACCAAGCGGATGATCATGGCGTACGAGTCCGGCGACGTGGCGCAGGCGCGTGAGCTGCACCTGAAGCTGCTGCCGGCGTTCTGCGGGTTCTTCCGCACGCAGGGTGTCATCCTGACCAAGGCCGCCCTGATGCTGCTCGGCCTGCCCGCCGGGCCGGTCCGTCCGCCGCTCGTGCCCGCGAATGCGGCGGAACTCGGCCGGTTGCGGGAGGATTGCGCGGAGGCGGGTCGCACGATCGGCTCCGCCGACCAGATGGCGCATCACAACGAACTCGGAGTGGCCCTATGACGGTGGCGCACATGGACCTCGATCCGCCGCCTCCGGCGGCGCCCGGCTCGCTGCGAGTGACCCCGCTGGGCGGGCTCGGCGCGATCGGTCGCAACATGACGCTGCTGGAGATCGACGGCCAGCTGCTGATCATCGACTGCGGCGTGCTGTTCCCCGACGTGGAGCAGCCCGGTGTCGACCTCATCCTGCCCGACTTCTCCTCGATCCTCGACCGCCTGGCGCAGGTTCAGGCGATCGTGCTCACACACGGGCACGAGGACCACATCGGCGCGGTGCCCTACCTGCTCGCCCACAAGCCGGACATCCCGCTGGTCGGGTCGAAGTTCACGCTCGCGCTGGTCGAGGCGAAGCTCGCCGAGCGGCGCATCGAGCCCTACTCGCTGACGGTCCGCGAGGGCCAGGTCGAGCGCCTCGGGCCGTTCGAGTGCGAGTTCTTCGCCGTGAACCACTCGATCCCGGACGCGCTCGCGGTCGCCGTGACCACCAGCGCCGGCACGCTGCTGCACACCGGCGACTTCAAGATGGACCAGCTGCCGCTCGACGGGCGGATCACGGACCTGGCCGGGTTCGCGCGCCTCGGGGCCGACGGCGTCGACCTGCTGCTGTCGGACTCGACCAACGCCGAGATCCCCGGCTTCGTCACCCCCGAGCGCGAGATCGGCCCGGTGCTGGGCGGCATCTTCGGCCGGGCCACCGGGCGGATCATCGTCGCCTCGTTCGCCTCGCACGTGCACCGGGTGCAGCAGGTCTTCGACGCCGCGCACGCGCACGGGCGCAAGGTCGCGCTCATCGGCCGCTCGATGGTGCGCAACATGGGCATCGCCCGCGACCTGGGGCTGCTGCGCATCCCGCAGGGCCTGGTCGTCGCGATCGACGAGGCGATGAGCCTGCCGCCGGAGCGGATCGTGCTCATGTCGACCGGGTCGCAGGGCGAGCCGATGAGCGCGCTGGGCCGCATGGCCAACGGTGATCACCGGCACATCGTGATCGGCGAGGGCGACACCGTGGTGCTCGCCTCCTCGCTGGTGCCCGGGAACGAGACCGCGGTCTACCGCGTGATCAACCAGCTGTCCCGGGCCGGCGCGATCGTCGTGCACAAGGACGTCGCCAAGGTGCACGTCTCCGGCCACGCCCCGGCCGGCGAGCTGCTCTACCTGCTCAACGTCGTCAAGCCGCGCAACTTCATGCCGGTGCACGGCGAGTGGCGTCACCTGCGCGCCCACGCCCAGCTGGCCCGGGAGGCCGGCGTGCCGGACGAGCGCGTGGTGCTGTGCGAGGACGGCGACGTGGTGGACCTCGTCGGCGGTGAGGCGCGGCTGGTCGGGCACATCCGCTCCCGTTATGTGTACGTCGACGGCCTGGCCATCGGCGACGTCGGCGAGTCGCTGCTGACCGAGCGGCGGATCCTCGGCGACGGCGGGTTCATCGCCGCGACCGTGGTGATCGACTCCGTCACCGGCAAGGTCGTGGCCGGCCCGACGGTGTCGGCGAAGGGGTTCTCCGACGACCCGGCGGTCTTCAACGCCGTGCTCCCGCTGGTCACCGAGGCCATGAACAAGGCGGCCACCGATGGCATCACCGACCCGCACCAGCTGCAGCAGATCGTGCGGCGCACGGTCGGGCGCTGGGTCAACGAGGCCTACCGGCGACGCCCGATGATTGTGCCGACGGTCGTCGAGGTCTAGCGATGTACGCGGCCCTGGCGACGACGGTCCTGGTGCTGCACTTCTGCTTCCTGGCCTATGTCGTGCTCGGTGGCTTCCTCGTCTGGCGGTGGCCCAAGGCCTTCTGGCCCCACCTGGCCGCCGCCGCGTGGGGCCTGGCCGTCGTGTCGATCCCGCTGACGTGCCCGCTGACCGTCGTCGAGCACTGGGCGCGGCGGCGGGCCGGGCAGGCCGTCGCCGACAAGGGCTTCATCGACACGTACATCGAGAATGTTCTCTACCCTGAGCGCTATACGCACCTGTTGCAGGTCATGGTGGGTGTGCTCGTCGGGTTCTCCTACGCCGTGGCGCTCGTGAAGCTGCGCCACCGGCGTGCCGAGCGAAAAATGTCGTAGCCGACCGATACGGTGTGACCATGGCGGGCCGCACCTCCCAGGCCGGCCGCGGCGGAGGCTCGTCCAACGCCCGCGGCGGTTCGAACACGCGTGCTACCGCCTCGTCGGCAGCTCAGAAGCGGGCCACACCCCGCGCCCGCAACGCGGCTACCCCCGCGAAGACGGCCACCAAGGCCGCGCCGCCGGCGCGCGGCCGGGGCCGGACCGCGCCGGGCACCCGGGCCGCGACCCCGGTCAGGCGGCGGCGCGGCACCGGGGCGATGGTCGCCACGCCGCTCGGCCTGCTCGGCCGCGGCATGATCGCCACCTGGATGGGCATCGCACACGGCGTCGGCTGGGGGGCCCGGGCCGTCGGCCGGCAGGCCGCGAGCGCCCGCGACCTCGACCCCGAGCACCGCCGCGACGGCGCCGGGCTGGGCGTCATCGGCCTCGCCGTGCTGCTCACCGCGGCGCTGTGGTTCCAGGCCGCCGGGCCGGTCGGGCGGTGGCTGGCCAACATCTGCCACACCTTCATCGGGGCCGCCTCGGCGGTGCTGCCGGTGCTCCTCGTCATCGGCGGCATCCGCATCATGCGGGCCAACCCCGACTCCGACCACCGCGGCCGCGGCATCATCGGCTGGGGCGCGCTGTTCATCGGCAGCACCGGCCTGATGCACCTGGTCGCCGGCTCGCCGACGATCCCGGCGCGCATGGACCGGGCCGGCGGGCTGCTCGGCCGGGGCGGCGGCGGGCTGCTGGAGATGGCGGTCACCGCCTGGGTGGCGGTGCCGCTGCTGCTGCTGTTGTCGGGCTTCGGCCTGCTGGTCGTGACGTCCACGCCGATCAGCCGCATCCCGCACCGCTGGCGCCAGCTGCGCGACCTCGCCCTGGGCCGGGTCGAGGACCCGACCCTGGTCGACGAGGACGAATACGAGGAGCTCTACGACGAGCCGGAGGAGGACCGGCCCGCGCGGCGCCCCGCCCGGCGCCGGCCGGGCTCCCGGGCCGGCGCCGAGCCCGAGCGGCTGCCGCACCCGCTCGGCCTCGACCCCGACGAGTTCGACGCCGCCGCGCCCGACCTCGACCCGGAGCTCGTCCACGACACCGTGGTCCTGCCGCGGATGCCGGCCGCCGGGCGGAAGAAGAAGGAGCCCAAGCCGGCCGCGCCCGACAAGGAGCCGCCGGAGCACTCGCCGATGCCGACGCGGGCCGAGCAGCTCGCGCTCACCGACGCCGACTACAAGCTGCCGCCGCCGACCCTGCTCGGCACCGGTGACGCGCCCCGCGGCCGGACCCGGGCCAACGACGAGGTGACGAACGCGCTGCAGGGCGTGTTCGAGCAGTTCGGCGTCGACGCGGTCGTCACCGGCTTCACCCGCGGCCCGACGGTCACCCGCTACGAGGTGGAGATCGGCCACGGCGTCAAGGTCGAGCGGATCACCGCCCTGTCGAAGAACATCGCCTACGCGGTGAAGTCCGCCGACGTGCGCATCCAGAGCCCGATCCCGGGCAAGAGCGCGGTCGGCGTGGAGATCCCGAACTCCGATCGGGAGAACGTGGCCCTCGGTGACGTGCTGCGCTCCCGGGCCGCGACCTCCGACCAGCACCCGCTGCTCGTCGCGCTCGGCAAGGACATCGAGGGCGGCTACGTCGTGGCCAACCTCGCCAAGATGCCGCACATCCTCATCGCCGGCGCCACCGGCGCGGGCAAGTCCAGCTGCCTCAACAGCCTGCTCGTGTCGCTGCTGACCCGGTCCACGCCCGAGGAGGTGCGGCTGCTGCTGGTCGACCCGAAGCGGGTCGAGCTCACCAGCTACGAGGGCATCCCGCACCTGGTCACGCCGATCGTCACCAACCCGAAGAAGGCGGCCGACGCCCTCGACTGGGTCGTCGGCGAGATGGACATGCGCTACGACGACCTGGCCGCGGCCGGGGTCCGGCACATCGACGACTACAACCGCAAGGTCCGGGCCGGGCAGATCACCGCGCCGCCGGGCAGCGAGCGGCAGATCCGGCCCTATCCGTATCTGCTCGTCGTCGTCGACGAGCTCGCCGACCTCATGATGGTCGCCCCGCGCGACGTCGAGGACTCGGTCGTGCGCATCACCCAGCTGGCCCGCGCGGCCGGCATCCACCTGGTGCTGGCCACCCAGCGGCCCAGCGTCGACGTCGTCACCGGCCTGATCAAGGCCAACGTGCCGTCCCGGCTGGCGTTCGCCACCTCCAGTCTCGCCGACTCGCGGGTCATCCTGGACCAGCCCGGGGCCGAGAAGCTCATCGGCCGCGGCGACGCGCTGTTCCTGCCGATGGGCGCCTCGAAGCCGATCCGCATCCAGGGTGCCTGGGTGTCGGAGACGGAGATCAGCGACGTCGTCAAGTTCTGCAAGGACCAGCGCGAGCCCGAGTTCCGCCCCGACGTCACCGCCAAGCGCGACGAGGGCAAGAAGAAGGTCGACGAGGAGATCGGCGACGACCTCGAGCTGCTGATCCAGGCGATCGAGCTGGTCGTGACCAGCCAGTTCGGCTCCACCAGCATGCTGCAGCGCAAGCTTCGGGTCGGGTTCGCCAAGGCCGGGCGGCTCATGGACCTCATGGAGACGCGCGGGATCGTCGGGCCGTCCGAGGGCTCCAAGGCCCGCGACGTGCTCATCAAGCCCGACGCGCTGCCGGAGGTGCTCGGCGCGCTCAAGGCGGCCGAGGACGACGACTGAGGCACGGCGGCGAGGGGCGAAGCGGGGGCATCGGCAGGGGCGAAGCGGGGCATCGGCAGGGGCGGAGGAGCGCGAGGGACCGTGCTCGCCGCATTCCTGCCGATCTGGGCCCTGACCGCCGTCGGCTTCCTCGCCGGGCGCACCGGTGTGCTGGGGCCGGCCGCCGTCGACGTCCTCGGGCGGTTCGTCTTCTACGTCGCCATGCCCGCCGCGCTGCTCGAGACGCTCACCCGCCAGCCGATCGGCCGGCCGGCCGGGTGGGCGGTCGCCGCGTTCGCGCTGGCCACCGTGCTCATCGGCGCCGCCGGGTTCGCCGCCGCGCGGTGGATCTTCCACCGGCCGCTCGCCGAGCAGACGATCGCGGCGATGGCGTCCGGATACGTCAACGCCGGCAACCTCGGCATCCCCGTCGCCGTTCAGGTGCTCGGCGACGCGAACTTCATCGCCGTGGTCCTGCTCATCCAGACGACGATCCTCACCCCGCTCATCCTCGGCACCCTCGACATCGCGCGCAGCGACCACCCGGCCGGGCGCTGGCGCCGGCTGCTGACCGTGCCGCTGCGCAGCCCGGTGATGCTCGCCTGCCTGCTCGGCATGCTCCTCGGCGCCGCCCACGTCCATCTGCCCCGGCTCGCGGGCGACGTCGTCGCGCTGCTGGGGGACGCGGCCGTGCCCTCGGCCCTGGTGGCGCTGGGCCTGTCGCTCGTACCGCGGGAGCCCGGCGACGGCGAGCCCCGGCGGCCCGCCGAGGTGGCACTCGCGGTACTGCTGAAATCCGCTGTTCAGCCCCTGCTGTGTTATCTGCTGGCCCGGCTCGTCTTCGGGCTCACGGGGCCGGTGCTGCTCGGGGCCGTGCTGTGCGCGGCGCTGCCGACCGCGCAGAACACGTTCGTCTTCGCGCGGGCCTACGGGGTGGACGGAACCTTCGCGCGGGACGTCATCGTGGCCTCGACCGCCCTGTCCATGGCGACGCTGACGGTCGCCGCCACCCTGCTGCAATAGTTGGTGCGTGCCGGATGAGGAGCTCGATGCGCTGGCGGTGCTGGCCGACCCGCGGCGGCGGGCCGTGTACGAGCACGTGGCCGCGGCCGGGGCGGCGCTGAGCCGGGACCAGGTCGCCGAGGCGCTCGGGATCGGGCGCACCCTCGCCGCCCACCACCTCGACCGGCTCGCCGAGGCCGGACTGCTCGACGTGGCGTTCGCGCGGCTGGGCGGGCGCAGCGGGCCGGGGGCCGGGCGGCCCGCGAAGCTGTACCGCCGCTCCGCCGCCGAGCACTCGGTGAGCCTGCCGCCGCGCGGATACCGGGTGCTGGCCGAGGTGTTCGCGGAGGCGGTGTCCGAGGCCGGGGTGGAGCCCGCGCTGTACGCGGCCGCGAGGCGCACGGGGGAGCGGCTCGCCGGGGCCGGCGCCGAGGAGACGCTGCGGGGGCTGGGGTACGAGCCGTACGCGGACGGGGATGTGTGGCGGCTGCGGAACTGCCCGTTCGACTCGGTGGCGCGCACCCATCCGGGCGTGGTGTGCGGGGCCAACCTGGCGCTGCTGGCGGGGGCCCTCGGCGGGCGGGTCCGGATCGATCCGCGGCCCGACGGGTGCTGTGTGGTTGTGGATCGGGGCACTGGCGGTACTAAAAACAATGAAGATTTGTCTTAGACTGCCGCCATGACCGCTCAGCTTGCTCAGCTCAACGTCGGCGTGCCCGTGGGGCCGCGCGACGACCCGCGCATGGCGGACTTCTACGCCGAGCTCGAACGGATCAACGCCGCCGCCGACGGCTGGCCCGGCTTCGTGTGGCGGCTGGTCGACGACTCGGGCGCGGATGCCACCGCGCTGCGCCCGTTCGGTGGTGATCTGATGGTGAACATGTCGGTGTGGACGGATCTGGCGGCGCTGCGGGAGTACACGTTCCGCAGTGGTCACCTCGACGTTCTGCGACGGCGGCGGGAGTGGTTCGTGCCACTGGGGGAGCCGCACCTGGTGATGTGGTGGGTCCCCGAGGGGCACCGGCCGGCCCTCGCCGAGGCGCGCGAGCGGCTTGACCTGCTGCGGGATGCGGGGCCGTCGCCCTCGGCGTTCACCTTCCGCGACACTTTCCCGCCGCCCTGAGGCCGGATCCGCTCCGCAAAATGTCAGCCCTGGTCGGTACCCTCGACAGCATGTCCACCAACGCTGACCGCCGCGTAGCCCTGCTCACCCTGGGCTGTGCCCGCAACGAGGTGGACTCCGAGGAGCTCGCCGCCCGTCTGGCCGACGGCGGCTGGTCGGTGACGACCGACGGCACCGACGCCGACGTGGTGCTCGTCAATACCTGCGGCTTCGTGGCCAAGGCCAAGCAGGACTCGATCGACACCCTGCTGGCCGCGGCCGACACGGGCGCGAAGGTCGTCGCCACCGGCTGCCTCGCCGAGCGCTACGGTGAGCAGCTGGCCGGCGAGCTGCCCGAGGCCCACGCGGTGCTCGGCTTCGACCACTACCCTGACATGGCCGCCCGCCTCGACGCGATCCTGGCCGGCGAGACCATCCCCTCGCATGCCCCGCGCGACCGGCGCACCCTGCTCCCGCTCACCCCGGTCGCCCGGCGCGAGGCGGCCGTCGTCACCCCCGGCCACCTCCCCGCCCACCTGCGCGGGGTGATGCGCCATCGCCTGGACAAGGGGCCGGTCGCGCCGTTGAAGCTCGCCAGCGGGTGCGACCGGCGCTGTGCGTTCTGCGCCATCCCGTCCTTCCGCGGCGCGTTCGTCTCCCGCACGCCCGACGAGATCCTGGCCGAGGCCGAGTGGCTCGGCGCCAACGGCGTGCGCGAGCTGGTGCTGGTGAGCGAGAACTCGACGTCGTATGGCAAGGATCTGGGCGACCCCCGCCTGCTGGAGAAGCTCCTGCCGCAGCTGGCCGCCACCGCCGGCATCGTGCGGGTGCGCGTGTCCTACCTGCAGCCCGCCGAGACCCGCCCCGGCCTCATCGAGGCGATCGCCACCACGCCGGGCGTCGCGCCCTACTTCGACCTGTCCTTCCAGCACTCCAGCGAGCCCGTCCTGCGCCGCATGCGCCGCTTCGGCTCCACCGAGCGCTTCCTGGACCTGCTCGCCTCGGTCCGCCGGCTCGACCCGGAGGCAGGCGCCCGCAGCAACGTCATCGTCGGCTTCCCCGGCGAGACCCGCGAGGACGTCGACGAGCTCGCCCGCTTCCTCACCGAGGCGCGCCTGGACGCGATCGGCGTGTTCGACTACAGCGACGAGGACGGCACCGAGGCGGCGGGGCTGCCGGACAAGGTGGCGGCCTCGACCGTCAAGAAGCGATACGACTGGATGAGTGCCCTCGCCGAGGAACTCTGCGCCCAGCGCGCCGGCGACCGCGTCGGCTCGGTCGTCGAGGTGCTCGTCGACACCGTCGAGCACGACGCCGACGGCGTCGAGATCGAGGGCCGCGGCGCCCACCAGGCCCCCGAGGTCGACGGCTCCACCACCCTCGTCGGCTCCGACCTGCTCGACCTGGCCACCCTGCGCCCCGGCGACCTCGTGCGCGCCAAGGTCACCGAGAGCATCGGCGTCGACCTGATCGCGACCCCGACCGAGCTGCTCAGCCCGGCGGCTCCCCGCTCGGCGGCGCCATGACGGCGGTCAAGCCCGTCCCGCTGCTCAACGCGGCCAACGTCCTCACGGTCGTGCGGATGGTGCTCGTGCCGGTCTTCGTGCTGTGCGTCGTCGCCAGCCGCATGACCCACGACGGCTGGCAGCTCGCCGCGGGCCTGACCTTCATCGTGGCCTCGGCGACCGACTTCGTAGACGGCTGGATCGCCCGTGCCCACAACCTGGTCACGTCGTTCGGCAAGGTCGCCGACCCGATCGCGGACAAGGCCCTGACCGGCGCCGCGCTGGTGCTGCTGTCCTTCTACGACCGCCTGCCGTGGTGGGTCACCGCGGTCATCCTCGTGCGGGAGTGGGGGGTCACCGGGCTGCGCCTCTGGGTCATCCGGCACGGCGTTATCCCGGCCAGCCGGGGCGGCAAGATCAAGACGGCGCTGCAGATCCTGGCCATCGGGTGGTATCTCACGCCCCTGCCGTCCGGCCTGGCCGCGATCGGCCCCTGGCTGATGTTCGCGGCGGTCGTGGTGACGGTGGTCACCGGGGCCGACTACGTGCTGCGGGCGATCCGAATCCGCCGCGAGTCACTGGCCTCGGCCGCGCCGGGCTCGCCGGGCGCACCGTTTCCGGTGACGAACGAGGCCCCGGCGGTGGCGCCGCAGGCCGACGAGCCCGTGGCCTGAGCAACCCCAGCCCGACCTGCGGTGGCTCCGCGCCCGGCGCTGAGCAGAATCCACCGCGCGCCGGCCCGGGCCGGCGCGCCAACCGCCCGCGAAGCCCATCTCAGCCACGCGGCTGCGTGTTCGGCGCCGGCCCGGTCCGCTTGCCCACCACCTGCCAGGCCGCCCATCTGGGCCGCGCGGCTGTGCGTTCGGCGCCGGGCGGGCGGCACCGTGTCGGTCCGGTCGGCTTGCTACCGCCCGCGAAGCCCATCTCGGCTGCGCGTCCGCCGCTGGGCGAGGGACACCGTGCCGGCCCGGTCGGCTTGCTTACCACCCGCGAAGCCCCTCTTGGCTACGCGGCTCCCTGTCCGGCGCCGGGCGGGCGGCACCGCGTCGGCCCGGCCGGCTTGCTACCGCCCGCGAAGCCCATCTCGGCTGCGCGTCCGCCGCTGGGCGAGGGACACCGTGCCGGCCCGGTCGGCTTGCTTACCGCCCGCGAAGCCCCTCTTGGCTACGCGGCTCCCTGTCCGGCGTGCCGGCCCTGGGTCGTCCCCGCGCCCAGCGGGTCCTGCATTCGGTCCGCCTTGCCGTGTCGTGTCGTGTCCTGCACAGCCGACGGGTGCCATGTCATGTCCGTCGCGCCGGGCGCATGCCGTGCCGCGCCCCTCACTCGGCGTGCCCTGCCGTGCTGGCGGGCCTGCTGGGCTGCGTGGATCTTGCCTGACGTAGTCCGGACAAATCCGATATTTCGGCGTATCGGCTGGTCACGGCGCTTGACGCCGTGGTCGCTGCGATTTGGGGCGTCGTGCGGCTGGCGGCCGTCGAGTGCGCTGCGTCAGGTCGTACGGCAGCCACGGGTCCGGCCCGTTCCGTCTGCCGAATGAGAGCCCTCGACAACAGGCGTCCGTCTGTGCCTGCCTGTCGTGCCCCGCGGCGCGGCGGGTCCCAGCGCCAAGACGCCTCGGGGGTTGCGCGACGACCGGCGCCACGAGACGCGATCTCGACCTGCTGTCGCTTTTCCTTACCAGCGGTCTCGCTGACGGCGTTCGACAAGGGGCCGCCCCTGCCCGCTCGCCGCGCGTCTGCGGCACGGCAGGTCTGAGCGTCAAGGCGCCGCTGAATCCGATTTGTCGGTTATGTGAGATTTGGCGCTCGGCGGGTGGGCTGGGGTGGTGCGGAGGGCGGAGCCGGGCGGGAGTAAGAGTGGAGGCAAGTCGGCGCGGTCGGTGAGGAGGCTCGGGTGGGGGACGAACTGGCGGGCGCGATTCTGGAGGCGCTGCGGGGGCGCGGGGAGACCCTCGCTGTGGCGGAGTCGTTGACCGGCGGGCTGCTGGCGGCGGCGTTCGTGGAGGTGCCGGGGGCGAGCCGGGTGTTTCGGGGCGGGATCGTGGCGTACGCGACGGAGCTGAAGGCGAAGCTGCTCGGGGTACCGCCGCCGCTGCTCTCGTCGCACGGGCCCGTCGATCCCGCCGTCGCCGCGGCGCTCGCGGCCGGGGCCCGGGAGCGGTGCGGGGCGGACTGGGCGGCTGCCACGACCGGGGTCGCCGGGCCGGACGCCCAGGCTGGTCAGCCGGTCGGGCGGGTGTACGTGGCGGTGGTCGGGCCGGCGCCGGTGCGCGGCGAGCCGGAGCGCGTCGAGGTGCGCGAGTTCACCCTTCCGGGCGATCGCGCTGCCGTGCGGACCGGCGCCGTCCAGGCCGCGGTGGGGCTCCTCGCGGAGACCCTCGCTGTCTCATAACGGCGGGGCAGGGTGTCGATCGGCGCCGCACCAGGTACCGTGGCGAGTACCAGTTTCGCGGACCTGCCAGCTGCGTCCAGAGGGGGTGCCACCGTGCTGCTTCGTCGGGTGATCGGTGACGCGCTGCGAGCGCGACGGCAGGCCCAGCATCGGACACTCCGCGAGGTCTCCACCGCGGCGAACGTCAGCCTCGGGTATCTGTCGGAGATCGAGCGCGGCCAGAAGGAGGCGTCCAGCGAGCTGCTGGCCGCCATCTGCGAGGCCCTGGGCGCGGCCCTGTCCGAGGTGCTGCGTGACGTGAGCGACACGCTCGCCCTCTCGGAAGACCTGCCGCCCGTGCTGGTGCCGGTCGGTGCCCCCGAGCCCAGGCCGGACGACTCCCAGGACGCGACCTCGGCCGCCGTTGCGGTGCCCGCGCCCGCGGGGGAGCCGGTGCCGGCGGCGAGCGCGTCCGCCGAGGCTCCGCAGGGCCGGCTCATGCGCGGAGCCCCCAAGGCCAAGCTCTCGCCCGAGGCCAAGCTGTCGGTTGCCGTGCACCACGACGGTCCGCTGCGGACGACCCTGCGCGCCACCCGCGGCTCGGCGGACCGCGAGCGCGACGTCGTCTACGCCGCCTGACCGCCGGGCCACCGCCCACCCGTCCAGGCACCCGGCCGCCCGCTGCGGAGATCCGACCCGCAGCATGGGCATCCAGCGCGACCGCCGCCAGGCTGATGGCCGCTGTCCTGCCGTGGCGTATGCCTCCGAAGGCGTCCAGGAAGTCCTCCTCGAGCTCCATCACCTCGGGGTCGCCCGAACCGGCCGGGCGATCTCGATCCGCGGTAACACGGTGGCGACGGGCCCGCCCCGGCCGCAGCAGCGCCCGACTCCGTGAACACCAGGTGTCCTGGGGCTTGATCGGGAGTAGACGCGACCTGACACACTGGTGCCGCGCCCATCGGGGCGCGTGAGAACGGCAGCAGCGCGGAGGCGAGTCACCCGTGAGCTACCCGGCACCGAACCGGCGGCGTAATCCCCTTCCGATCATCATCGCCGCGGTGGTCGGGGTGTTCGCGATTTGCGGCGTGTACCTCGTCCTGGCCAACCGGGGCGGCGACGGCGGCGGCGACAAGCAGGCCGACAACCCGCGCCGCGAGGGCTGCATCGCGCTGAACATCACCGCGTCCAGCGAGAAGGCCGCGCTGATGACGCAGTTGGCGAAGAGCTACATCTCCGCCAACCGGCGCTTCGACGGCAAGTGTGCCGACCCCGTCGTACAGACGAAGGCCTCCGGCGCGGCGCTCGACGCGCTCGCGGCCGGGTGGGACGTCGGGCGGGACGGGCCGCAGCCGGCGGTCTGGACGCCGGCGTCGGCGTCGTGGGTGGCCCTGCTCAAGCAGCGCCTGGCCGGCGGGGACAAGGGCGCGCTGGTCCCGGACGGGAAGCTGCCGATGATCGCGCAGTCTCCACTGGTACTGGCGATGCCCAAGCCCATGGCCGAGGCGCTCGGGTGGCCCGACCGGCCGATCGGCTGGGGGGACGTGTTCGCGCTGGTCAACGACCCGAACGGGTGGGGCTCGAAGGGGCACCCGGAGTGGGGGAAGTTCCGG
Source organism: Dactylosporangium sp. CA-233914 (assembly GCF_050942935.1). Taxonomy (NCBI): domain Bacteria; kingdom Bacillati; phylum Actinomycetota; class Actinomycetes; order Micromonosporales; family Micromonosporaceae; genus Dactylosporangium; species Dactylosporangium sp. CA-233914. The sequence goes on from NZ_CP192030.1 coordinate 2,030,072, forward strand.
CTCGGCAAGACCAACCCGCACTTCTCGACGTCGGGGCTCAACGCGACCGTGGGCTCCTACTTCGCCGCGACCGGACGCTCGACGGACCTCACCGACAAGGATCTGGCCGACCCGAAGGTGTTGCAGTACGTCAAGTCGGTTGAGGGAAGCGTCGTGCACTACGGCGACACCACGCTGACCTTCCTGTCGAACCAGGCCGCCGCGGACCAGGGCGGGCGCGGGCTGAACTACGTCAGCGCCGTCGCCGTCGAGGAGAAGTCCGTCTTCGATTACAACACCGGCAATCCGACCGGCGACCCGGCGCTGGCCGGCAAGGGGGCCAAGCCGCGGGTGCCGCTGGTGGCGGTGTACCCGAAGGAGGGCACGCTGGTGAGCGACCACCCGTACGTGGTGCTCACCAACGCCAGCGACGAGCAGAAGGCGGCCGCGGAGGACTTCCTGGCGTACGTGCGCGACCCGGCGCAGCAGAAGCGGTTCACCGACCTGGCCTTCCGCACGTACGAGGGCAAGCCCGGCGCCGGGCTCACCCGCGAGAACGGGCTGACGCCGGACGCGAAGTACACCGTCATCGATCCGCCCTCGCCGCAGGTGCTGGAGAAGGCCCTCTCGACGTGGGACGCGCAGCGCAAGCGGGCCAAGGTGCTGCTCGTGCTCGACGTGTCGGGCTCGATGAACAACGACGCCGGTAACGGCAACACCCGCCTGGCGCTGGCGAAGCAGGCCGCGCTGCAGGCGCTGACGCTGTTCGCGCCGGACGACGAGGTCGGGCTGTGGACGTTCTCCACCGAGGTGGGCGGGGCGAGCACGCCGTACACCGAGCAGGTGCCCGTGGGCGCGCTGAGCGGGAACAAGCCGAAGCTGGAGCAGGTGATCAGGTCGCTGAGCGCCGAGGGTGGCACAGCGCTGTACGCCACCACGCGGGCCGCCCAGCGCAAGATGGCCGAGCTCAGCGACCCCGGCCGGATCAACGCCGTGGTGGTGCTCACGGACGGCAAGAACGAATACCCCAAGGACAGCGACCTCGATGCGCTCGTGCGCGACGCCGACACCTCGGACAAGGAGATCCCGGTCCGGGTGTTCACGATCGCGTACGGCGGGCAGGCAGACCTGGGCGTGCTGCAGAAGATCTCGGCGGCCTCGCGGGCGGCGGCGTACGACGCCAGCGACCCGACAACCATCGACAAGGTCCTCGTGAACGTGCTCAGCAACTTCTGATCCCGAAGCGGAGAAGGCACACTTACGGTCGTGGGCGTCAAGGAGCAGCTGACCGAGCCGTGGGGCCTCGTCGCGGCCGGCGTGCTGGGTGGCATGGGCGGAGCGGTCGCGGCCGCCCTCGCCCCGGCCGGCCTGCTCGTCGGCGTACCGGTCGGGCTCGCGGTCGCGGGCGCGGTGTACGGGATCAGGGTCGGCCTCGGCGTGCTCGGCGACCGCGGCGGCGACTCACCCCGGCCGCTGCGGGCCGCGCCGCCGCCGAGCCTGCCCACGCCGCCGCGGGGCAGCGACGCGGAGCGGTGGCTGCGGCGCGCCGAGACCGCCGTACGAACGCTGCGCCGTCAGGCCGAGGGTGCCGGGGACCCCGTCCTGCGGGGGCAGATCGGCGAGGTCGACGACTCGGCCGCCGGGGCCCTGGCGGACCTGGCCCGCTTCGCCGGGCAGGTGACGCTCATCGAGCAGAGCGCGTCCGGGATCAACACGCAGCGGCTGCGGCAGGAGTACAACCAGTTGCAGCGCGGCGTGTCCGGCCTGTCGCCCGGTCCGCTGCGCGACGAGCGCGAGCGCGCCCGGCGCGCGGTCGCCGACCAGCTCGCCGTCGGGCAGCGGCTGCGGGAGGCGCGCGAGATGCTGCTGGCCCGGATGCAGTCCGCGGTGCTGGGCCTGGAGGGGCTGGTGGCGCGGATGGCGGAGCTGGTGGCGCTGCACGCGACCACGGTCGGCGGGGCGCCGCTGACCGCATCGAAGGTGGCCGAGCTCACCAATGATCTCGAGGGCCTGCGCGCCGGCCTGGCCGAGGCCGAGCGCTTGTCACGCTCGGCACTCGCAGGTGGGGCCCCCGGTGGGGATGTCCCGGGTGTCCAGCCCTGACTTCTCCCTGACTTGTGACCGTAATGTACGGGTTTGGCGCTAAATTCCCGGCCTTTGCCCCTCGGGCGGACGTGACGCTCTAGCGCGAGCCTGACACGATAGAAGCCGCACGTACGAGTGCTGGCCGAGAGAGGACCGCGAGATGGCGAATCCGTTCGCTAAGGGCTGGAAGTACCTCATGGCGCTGTTCGGTGCCAAGATCGACGAGTACGCCGATCCGAAGGTGCAGATCCAGCAGGCGATCGAGGACGCGCAGCGTCAGCACCAGGCGCTGGTGCAGCAGGCCGCGGCCGTGATCGGCAACCAGCGGCAGCTTGAGATGCGGCTGTCCCGGCAGATGTCCGAGGTCGAGAAGCTGCAGGGCTCGGCGCGTCAGGCGCTGACCCTCGCGGACAAGTCCCGCGCCGAGGGCGACGAGGCCAAGGCCCAGCAGTACGAGCAGACCGCGCAGGTGTTCGCCACCCAGCTGGTCGCCGCCGAGCAGGGCATGGAGGACCTCAAGACCCTCCACGACCAGTCGCTCAACGCGGCCGCCCAGGCGCGCAAGGCCGTCGAGAACAACGCCATGATGCTCCAGCAGAAGCTCGCCGAGCGCACCAAGCTGCTCAGCCAGCTGGAGCAGGCGAAGATGCAGGAGACCGTCGCCAAGTCGCTGGAGTCGATGAGCGGCCTCGCGGCCCCCGGCAATACCCCGTCGCTGGACGAGGTGCGGGAGAAGATCGAGCGGCGCTACGCCAACGCCATGGGCCGGGCCGAGCTCGCGTCCAACTCCGTCGAGGGGCGGATGCTCGAGGTCCAGCGCTCTACGCTCGATATGGCCGGCAGCTCCCGCCTCGACCAGATCCGGGCGAGCATGGCCGGCGAGAAGCTCGCCGCCGCGCCCGAGACGCCGGCGGTGGCCTCGCCCGGCCCGAAGGACGCGAGCATTGCCCGGCTCGACGAGATCCGGGCCAGCATGAAGGACAAGCAGGCGGGAGACTCGGCCAGCGCCGGCTGACCGAGCAGGCGGCGACCCCGGGGGGCGGCTCATGGCCAGCGATCGGACCAAGCACCTCAAACGGCTGCGGAAGCTGCACCGTTCCGCCCGGGGCTGGTCTGTGCGGGCCGGCCTGCTGACCGGTGCGACCGCGATCCTGATCCCCTACAGCGGCCTCGGCCTGCCCGACGCGTTCTGGGCGGCTGCGGCCGGTGGCTCGATCGCCATGACCTGGTGGCGGTGGCACGACTACCGGGCCTTCCGGGCTCTGCCCGTGCCACCGGAGCCCGACCCGGCGCTCGCGGGCGCCGTGGCCCGGGACAAGCTCGTCGGCCTCGTCCAGCGCCTCCCCGCCGGCCGCACCGCGATCGCCGAGTTCGACCGCCAGCGCGAGTCGTTCAAGCTGCGCGGCCTCACCGTCGCCGAGCCCTGGCGCCGCCTGGACCGCGCCGCGACGATGCTCAGCGGCCTGGTCGGCCGCCTGGGCCCGGCCGCCGAGGCCGCCGTCCTGGACGCCACCGTCGCCGAACGCCAGCTACGCGACCTCGCCCAGCGCTGCGCCTCCGTCGAGCGCGCCATGCAGATCGGCCCCGCCGGCGCAAACCTCCGCCCGGCCCATCGCGCGCTCGCCGAGCAGCTGGAGCAGGGCGTCGCCGCCTACGAGCAGTTCGTCACCGCGGCGGCTGGCTGTGTCGCCGAGGACAACTTGGCGGTGGGCAACCTGCACGACGCGACGGCGTTCCTGCGCGGGGTCGCCGAGGGGCTGGCCGACCTGCGCAACCCGCAGGCCATGCCCCGTCCCCAGACCGCCTGACCGGTGCTGTTCGCGATAGGTCGGTCGCTGCGGCGCGCCGCGACTTGTCGGATTTATACCCTGACAGGCGGCATAGAGTATAAATCCGACAACGGCGGTGGGCGGCCAAGATCGCGTCTCGTCTCCGCGGAGACGCTGAGCTGCGGGCTCAGGTGGGGCAGTTACTCGTTGGGGAGCAGGTAGCGCCAGCTGGCGCGGACGATGATGCCGTCGGCCATGCGGTACGTCGGCCAGGCGCCGCGCTGGTCCAGGTCCCTGGTCAGCATGCGCACCGCGGCCCGGGCGGCGTCGCCGTCCAGATCGGTTCGGCGCAGGCCCTCGTGATCCGGGGGCGGCAGCTGTACGCCCGCCGGCCAGGACGACACCGCGGCGGACGCGCTCGGGTCGGTGATGATCGGGGAGCCGGTGCCGGCCGTGCCCGACTGGCCATCCAGGGCCGGGACGGCGACGACGCGGACGCGGGTGGCCAGATACGGCTGGGCCGTCGCCGACACGGTCTTGTGCACGGCGGCGAGGCGGTCGCGGGCGGTGTAGAGCGCGTCGGAGTACACATGGTCGGCGCGGAGTTCGTCGAACGCCTCGGCGGTGAAGGTCAGCGGGCCGGTCGGGGACCACACGGTGACCTTCGTGACCGGGGCGTCGACGATCGTCGCGGCCGGGGTGGGCTTCTTCGGGGCCGTGGTCGAGCGCAGGTCGTCGGCGACGGCGGTGGCCAGGGTCCGCAGCTGGTCCGGGTCGAGGCGGGACCGGTAGGTCGCGTCGGCGATCGCGTCGCCGTCGCCGTACACCACCAGGCGGGGCGGGCGCAAAGCCGCGATCCCGGCGGCGGTCAGCCCGCCCGTGAGCTCCCAGGTCGCCACCGGCTCGTCCTGCGGCGGGTCGAACGAGGGGGCCGGCGTCGCCGTGATGCCGGGGGTGTCGTCGCACGCGGCCAGCGCGGCCGCGGCGAAGAGCCCGGTCAGCAGGCCACGGCGGCTCAGCCGGTGATGCACCGGGCCGCCCACACCGAGGGCCGCCGTTTTTGAGGTCCCGCTGTCTCCATCGCCCCTCCCCATGAGACGTACCCGGCGACCGGTTCCGCGAAGCACCCTATCGCGTGCGGGGCCGCCGGACTCGCGCCGGTCATCAAGGCGACGCGCCGGCGCCACCGTGTGTACGAACGCTCGCGATAGGTAACGCGCGCCGGGCCCGGCGGATACGAACGGGCCGGCACCTGGGCCGCGTTGTAACGGACCCTCAAATTTGGATTATTCGGGGAGGCGTTGCGGGGCCGGGTGCGTAGCGTGACGAGCGTGCACATGCCGTACGACATCCAGGGCTTCTGGCTTGTCGACCTCGATGCCGAGGGTGATCTCGTGCTCGTGCGGCCCCGCCGTCACGGGCGCGGTGGGCCGACGCCGGGCTGGCAGTGCGGGCACCAGTACGTGATCCGCTCGTGGTCGCCGCCAGTCCATCGCCGGATGGTGGTCCGGCACCGGCGGCAGGGCTGACCGGCGCGCTCGAACACCCAGTTGGTCTCGCCGCGGCGCAGCGAGCCCGTCGTCGCCTGGGTCCAGCGGCCCCGGTTGGAGTTGAGCAGCGCGTGCGCCTTCTCGACCAGCGCGGTGAGGTCGTCGACCGCACCGACCGGCGTCCACGGTGACAGTCCGCGCAGGAACAGTGACTCGGCTTTGTAAAGATTGCCGATACCGGCCAGATTTTGCTGGTCGAGTAACGCGTCGGACACCGACCGTTCGGGGCGGGCGAGCAGGCGGCGCACGGCCTCGGCGGCGTCCCAGTCATCCCCCATGAGGTCGGGGCCGAGGTGCCCGACGAGCCGCTCCTCCTCGCGGGTCGGCACCAGGGCGAGCTCGTGCAGGTGAAACCCGACGGCGACGGCGGCCGGCGTGTGCAGCGCGACGCGGATCAGGTGCGCGGGGCGGCCGGTCCAGCGCTCGCCCGGCTTGTACGTCCGCCAGGTGCCGTCCATGCGCAGGTGGGAGTGCAGCGTCAGTGGCTCGCGGCCCTCGCGGGCGAGGCGTAACAGTAGGTGTTTGCCACGGCACGCGGAGTCGGCGACCGTCCAGCCGGACAGGTCGGCGGTGGCCAGCTTCGGCACACGGAAGTCGCTGCGCGTGACGGTCCGGCCGGTGATCGCGTCGCCCAGGAGGCGCGCGGTGTTCCAGACGGTGTCGCCCTCGGGCACGCCGGGCCCTCCGATCCGTGGCGCAGTCGCGTGGTATGAGCCGACCGTCACTCTACGAGTTCGCCGGTGGCGCGCCCGCGTTCCTGGCGCTCCCGAGTGCCCCATCCCGATCGCGTGCAGTGGCTGGCCGAATACTGGGCGGCCGCTCGGTGATGCTCTCGACCTGCACGCGCGCCAGGGCAGCGACTCGGACTTCGGGGGCGCTTCGCCGCTGCGGCGCTGGACCGAGTTCCGGGCGTACCTGGCGTGGGCCAGGCCTGGCGATGCCCCGCTGGAGCTGGGGCGGTCCCGTTCAGTCGCCGGCCGGCGCCACGGAGTAACGCTGCAGGTGGCCGCGCGCCTCCAGGGCGGCCACGACGGAGTCGGCGTCGGATCGTGACTCGAGCCGGGCGACCTCGTATCGCTCGCCGTCGTCACCCTGCCGCAGCACCACCCATAGCCCCGCCTCGGTGCGGGCGCGGACCTTGCGGGCGTCCTTCTCGGCCTGCCGCAGGTGGTCCGCGGCCTGCTGCTCGGCCGTGCGCAGGATCTGCTCGACCCGCGTGCCGATGCCGGACATGGTCGGCCGCGGCGCGTCGCCGTCCGGATCCTCGCCGTCGTCCTCCGAGGTCAGCGGCTTGCTGGCGGCGAAGACCATCATCCCGGCGACGGTGGCGACCACGCCGGACCACAGCGCGGTCGACTGGGCCCGCGACGACGCGAGTTGCGAGCCGGCGAAGAGTCCAACGCCGAGCCCGATCAGCAGTATCGCCCAACGCCTCATGACGCTTTGAGGCTAGCCGATGCGCTGCGGTCGCATGGTCCCGTCGCCGCCGACGAGCGTCGATGTCCGGCCGGTCGGGTGGTACCCGGCCTTCGCGTCCACAGCGTGGTGCGCCCCCACCCGCCCGCCTGCAGCCGCCGTGTCCGCGCCCGGCTCCCAGCACCAACAGGCCTTAGGCGGTCAGCACCTGCCGGGCCAGCGGTGTCAACCGTTGGCAGTGTGCCGGTGGCGGCCATGTCACGCTGCGTAGCTCATCCTCGTACGACATCCAGTAGTGCCCGCTGCCGTCATGGTCGAAGTACGCGTGCGACTCGTACGCCACCCGGTGTGCCGGGTCGTCGATCCACGCCGTCGGGTGCATCTGGCCCCACGACGGCGGCCCCATCGGCACGTACCCGCTGACCAGGACCGCCCGCCGGTCCCCGGTCGCCCGGATCGCGTCGACCGCCTCCTGGGCCGCCTGCTCCCAGATCAGCGCTCCCGCGCGCCCGTCCGCGGCCAGCCGGGTCGGCTCGTTGAGCAGCCCCAGCCCGATCACCGCCGGGTTCCGCACCGCGACGCTCATCCGCCGCCAGAAGTCCGCGAGCGCCGTGGTGGGTAGCGCCGCGTCGCCCAGCCGCAGCATCCGCGGCGGGCCGGCCGGGCCGCCGCCGAGCGCGTAGTCGCCGTAGTTGTGCAGGTCGACGATGACCATGAGCCCGGCCGCGCGTGCGTGCCCGAGCGCGTCGCGCACCCGCCCCAGCTCGGTCGCGTCCAGCGGGCCGAACGGCCGCGGCTGCAGCCGCTCCCAGTTCACCGCGAGCCGTACCAGCCGGACGCCACGCTCCGCGAGGAACCGGTAACTCGACGGAGTCTCGTACGTGTAATCCTGCCCGTAATGGCCCGGATTCGTGGTGCCGAAGCCGCCGTTACTGTCCGAAGCGGCGAACGAGCCAGCCGCGAGGTTCACGCCCCGCAGATATCCGGGTGTACTGCCGTGATGCTCGACGATCCGCGCCTGCGGCCCGGCCACGTCGACCCGCGCGCCCTGCGCGACCGGGCGGTACACGGCCATCGGGTAGTTGGCCGGCCACGCTCCGGCGGCCCAGGTGGTGACCGGGAGACCGATCGCGTCCGCGGCCTCGTACCAGACCTCGGCGACGCGGCTCCACTGCTCCGCGTCACGGTCCGACGGCCAGCCGATCTCGCCGATGAACCCGGTGGCGTGGTTGCGCCGCAGCCAGGCGGAGAAGTTGGCCAGCCCGGCCACGGCCCGGGCCTGGACGTCGTCGCTCACGCACAGCACGCGAATGGGCTTGGGCTCCTGCAGCGGTACCGCGAGTGCCGCGACCAGCACCAGCACTGCCGCCCCGAGCGCCGCGCCCTTCCTGAGCGCGACGCTCCCGGCTTGGCGCCGCTGCAGCGCACTACGCCCGGTCGGCCGCTTGGCCCGCCCCGGCCCGTTCGACACCTGGTCCGGACCTTCAACCTCCTGCGTCGCGCCGGTCGCGTGGTCGTGGTCCGGACGTGCTGCCTCGCGGGCCGGGTCGGCTGCCTGCTCGATGTCGTGGGTTGCGTCGGTCGGGTGCTGGTCCGCACCTGTGTCCTGCGCCACCGCGGGCATCTGCCCGGATTTCCCGGGGTCTACCGACCGGCCGGCGCGCCCTTTTCCGTTGGTCGCCTCAGGCGAGCTGTGGCGCGACCTCGGACGCGATCAGGTCGAGGTGCTCCAGGTCCCGCATGTCGCGGACCTGCAGGAACGCGCGGGAGGCGCCGGCCTTCAGGAAGCCGCCGAGCTGGTCGGCGATCTGCTCCGGCGTGCCGTACAGCTGCCCGTCCTGTGGCTTTTCCGGGTCGAGCCCGACCGACTCCGCGCGGCGGCGGACCTCGGCGCGGTCGGCGCCGCACACGATCGTCTGCGCGAAGGAGAAGACGATCGGCGCCCGCCCGTCGCGCCCCTCCTGCTCGATCGCCTCGACCACCCGCCGGTACTGCGCGTCCGTGTCGGTCAGTGACGAGAACGGCACGTTGAACTCGTCGGCGTAGCGGGCCGCGAGCTTCGGCGTCCGCTTCGGCCCCTTCCCGCCGATGATCACCGGCGGCCCCGCGGGCTGCACCGGCTTGGGCAGCGCCGGCGAGTCGACGACGTCGTAGTAGCGCCCCTCGAAGCTGTACGTCTCGCCCGATGGCGTCGCCCAGAGCCCCTTGAGGATCTCCAGCTGCTCCGTGAGCCGATCGAAACGCTCCGTGACGCTCGGGAACGGGATGCCGTACGCCGTGTGCTCGCGCTCGTACCACCCGGCGCCCAGCCCCACCTCGACGCGCCCGCCGCTCATCGCGTCGACCTGCGCGATCGCGATCGCGAGGGGCCCCGGGTGCCGGAACGTCGCCGACGTCACGAGCGTCCCGAGCCGGATCGTCGACGTCTCGCGGGCGAGCGCCCCGAGCGTCACCCAGGAGTCGGTCGGCCCGGGCAGCCCGTCGCCGCCCATGGTCACATAATGGTCGGACCGGAAGAACGCCTCGAACCCGAGCCGCTCGGCCCGCTGTGCGATGGCGAGCTGGTCCTCGTACGTGGCCCCCAGCTGGGGCTCGGTGAACACGCAAAGCCGCATGGGACCGACACTAACGTGATGATCTCGTTCACCACCGACTACGGCCTCTCGGACGGCTTCGTAGCGGCGTGTCACGGCGCCATCGCGCGCCTGGCCCCGCAGGTCCGCGTCCTGGACATCACCCACCTCATCCCGCCAGGCGACGTCCGCCGCGGCGCCGTGGTCCTGGCGCAGACGGTGACGGCGTTGCCACAGGGCGTACACCTGGCGGTCGTTGATCCTGGGGTGGGCACGGCCCGGCGGCCGATCGCGCTGGCCGCCCACGACGGAAGCCGTTTCGTCGGCCCGGACAACGGCCTGCTGGTGGATGCGGCCGAGGCCCTGGGCGGCATCGCGACGGCCGTCCACCTCACCAACGGTGAGTGGTTCGCCTCCGAGGTCTCGGCGACGTTCCACGGCCGCGACATCTTCGCCCCGGTCGCGGCCCGCCTGGCGGGGGGCGTCCCGCTCCGCGATGCCGGCCCCGAGATCACCGACGTGGTGCGGCTGCCGATGTTGTACGTCGAGCAGATCCCCGGCCGCCTGATCGCAGAGGTCCAGACCATTGACCATTTCGGCAACGTCCAGCTGGCGGCCCGGGCCCCGTTGCTGTCTACGCTCCCGGCCACGGTCCTGGTCAACGACACCCCGGCGGTGCACACCACCACGTTCGGCAACGCCCCGGCCGGCGCGCTGGTGCTCCTGGCCGACTCGGCGGGCTACGCGGCGGTGGCCGTGAACGGCGGCGACGCCGCGAAGAGCCTCGCCCTGGCCCCGGGCGACCACGTGACCATTACCTACTGACAGCCTTGCCCTCGCCCAGCCGAGGGCATTTCGCGATCGGCTCGCCTTACGGTGTGTCTGCGCGCATCCGCTGGTCGTGCCTCACGACGCGCCCCCAGTCTTCTGCCACCCGCACCGAGCGGCCTCACCAACGCGTCGCGAAAGGACAGCGGCGGCCGCGCCGCTTGGCCGCGCCGCTTGGCCGCGCCGCTTGGCCGCGCCGCTTGGCCGCGCCGCTTGGCCGCGCCGCTTGGCCGCGCCGCTTGGCCGCGCCGCTTGGCCGCGCCGCTTGGCCGCGCCGCTTGGCCGCGCCGCTTGGCCGCGCCGCTTGGCCGCGCCGCTTGGCCGCGCCGCTTGGCCGCGCCGCTTGGCCGCGCCGCTTGGCCGCGCCGCTTGGCCGCGCCGCTTGGCCGCGCCGCTTGGCCGCGCCGCTTGGCCGCGCCGCTTGGCCGCGCCGCTTGGCCGCGCCGCTTGGCCGCGCCGCTTGGTTGGCGGGCCCCGTGCTCGCGGCGACGTTGTGGCGCGGCCGGCGGGCGGTGTGGGTACGGCCCGGCGGTGGGGGGCGGTGGACAGGTTCGGGGATGGGTCAGCCGCGGAGGCGGAGGCCTCTCGGGGTGCTGCGGAACCCCGCGCCCGCCAGGGCGTCGCGGAGCGGGGAGTGCAGGATCGATTCGCCGTCGGCGCGCTCGACCGACAGGGCGCCCAGGGCGCCGGCGTAGACGGCGTCGGCCAGGGCCTTGGCGGCCAGCGCGAGCAGGTCGGGGTCGTCGGCGTAGGACAGCAGGGTGCGGCCGCCGCGTTCGACGTAGAGGATCAGGTCGCCGCCGACCGTTACGACCAGGGAGCCGGCCTTGCGGCCGGCGCGATGGCCGGCGCGTTCGCCGTCACCGGTGTCGATGACGCGGTCCGGCCAGGGCAGGGCGGCTCCGTAGGGGTTGGCGGGGTCGGTCGCGGCGAGGACGAGGGCATCGCGGTGCTCGGTGCCGCCGCGCAGGCGGTCGACGGCGCCCGGCAGGGCGAACTGGGCGGCGCCGAGGCCCTCGACGAAGTAGCCGCGGCGGGCGGCGCCGCGCTCCTCCATGGCGGCGAGGACCGGATAGACGCCGGCGAAGGCGCCCGGCAGGTCCTCGGCCATGACGGCGCCGCGGGTGACGACGCCGTGGCGGTCGAGGAGGAGCTCGGCGTTGGCGGTGGCGCGGCGGGTCGGGTCGAGGTCGCGCTCGGGCAGGCGATACCACCGGCCGGCGGCGGTCGGCGGACCGCTGCGGGCCACGGCCAGCGAGGCACGGCCGAGTGACAGGCTCCCCGCCCTGCGGTATCGCGACTTCGGTGCCGACGGCCGCGACCGGTGCGCCCCGCCCCCGCCGAGCTTCGTGCGCAGCGGCGCGATGGTGTCGTTGGAGATCCGGCCCGCCCACACCAGGTCCCACAGGGCGGCGACGAGATCCTCCTCAGAGGCGTGGATGTTCTCGGCGAGGCCGCGGAAGAACAGCGCCTGCCCGCCGGCGAGAGCGTCGAGGACGGCCTCGTGCAGCGGCCCGGCCACGTCGGCCGGCGGGGGCAGCAGCAGCGGCGCGGCATCGGCGAAGGCCAGGCAGACCCACCCGTCGTGCTCGCCGATCGCCCCGGTCCCGGCCCACACCAGATCCCCGGAGGCGGTGAGCTCGTCGAGGTAGGCCTGGCTGTAGTTGGCGACCCGGGCCGGCAGGATCAGCCGCTCCAGGGCCGAGGCGGGCATCGCGACGCCCTGAAGCTGCTCGATCGCCGATGCGACGGCCTCGACCCCGCGGGCCCGGGAGCCGCCGATGTGGTGCCACTGCGGCAGGAAGCGGGCCAGCGCGCGGGGTGGCACCGGCTCGATCTCGCGGCGCAGTGCGGCCAGCGAGCGGCGCCGCAGCAGCCGCAGGATCTCCGCGTCGCACCACTCGGTGCCGGCGCCGTCGGGCGAGAACTCGCCGGAGACCACGGACGGCAGCCGGCGCAGCGCCTGCTCGACGACGAACACCCCGAGCCCGAACCGCGCCGCGCAGGCCGTCGCTGTGAACGGCCCGTGGGTGCGCGCGTAACGGCTGACCAGGTCGCCGAGCGGGTCGGCCACCGGCTCCAGGTAGGCCGTGGGCAACCCGACCGGAGGCGCCACCCCGAGGGCGTCGCGGTAGCGCCCGGCGTCCTCGACCGATATCCAGCGGGCCTCGCCGGCGATGCGGACCTCGACCGCGCGGCGCTGCGCGGCCAGCTCCCGGGCCCAGGCCGGGTCGGCGCCGCGGGCGGCGAGCCCTTCGTCGGAAAGGTCGCCGAGCACGCGCAGCATCTCGGCGACGTCCTCGGCGTCGCGCGGGGTGCGCCGCTCGCCGAGCCACTGCAGGCCCTGCTCGGTCTCGGCGACGACCGCGGGGTCGAGCAGCTCGCGCAGCTCCACCCGGCCGAGCAGCTCGGCCAGCAGCGTCGGGTCGAGCGCGAGGGCGGCGGCGCGGCGCTCGGCCAGGGGCGCGTCGCCCTCGTAGAGGAACGCCCCGACGTATCCGAACAGCAGCGACCGCGCGAACGGCGACGGACGCTCGGTCTCCACCTCCACCAGGCGCAGCTTGCGCCCGGCGACGTCACGCATGACGCCCACGAGCCCGGCCACGTCGAACACGTCCTGCAGGCACTCCCGCGCGGCCTCCAGCGTGATCGGGAAGTCGGCGTAGTCCCGGGCCACGTCGAGCAGCTGCGCGGAGCGCTGCCGCTGCTGCCACAGCGGCTGCCGGCGGCGCGGGTCGCGGCGCGGCAGCAGCAGCGCCCGGGCCGCGCACTCGCGGAACCGGGCGGCGAACATCGCCGAGGTGCCTACCGTCTCCTCGACGATCCCGGCGATCTCGTCCGGGTCGAATGCGACCAGGTCGGCCCCGGGCGGCTCGTCGGCGATGTCGGGCAGCCGGACCACAATGCCGTCGTCGCTGGGCATGACCTGGGCATCCACGCCGTATCGCTCGAAGAGTCGCCGCCCGATCGCCAGCGCCCACGGCGCGTTGACCCGCGCGCCCAGCACGCAGTGCACGGTCATCCGCCAGTCGCCGAGCTCGTCGCGGAACCGCTCCACCAGCACCGTGCGGTCGTCGGGCAGATGGCGGGTCGCCTCGCGTTGCTCACGCAGATACGCCAGCAGGTTGTCGGCCGCCCAGTCGTCCAGGCCGCCGGTGCGCAGGTGTGCCCGGGCCGCCTCGTCGCCGGACTTGACGAACCCGCGCAGCCGCGCGCCGATCGCGCGCCCGAGCTCGACCGGGCGGCCGGGCGAGTCGCCCTTCCAGAACGGCATCTTCGCCGCCGCCCCGGGTGCGGGCGTGACCAGCACCCGGTCGGGCGTGATCTCCTCGATCCGCCACGACGTCGAGCCGAGCAGGAACACGTCGCCGACCCGCGACTCGTAGACCATCTCCTCGTCGAGCTCGCCGACCCGGGCGGCCTTCTCGGCGCCGGCCAGGAACACCCCGAACATGCCCCGGTCGGGGATGGTGCCGCCGCTGGTGACGGCGAGGCGCTGGGCGCCGGGCCGGGCGGTGAGCACGCCCTCGGTGCGGTCCCAGACGACGCGGGGGCGCAGCTCGGCGAAGGCGGTGGAGGGGTAGCGCCCGGCGAGCATGTCCAGCACCGCGAACAGCGCCGAGTCGGGCAGGTCGGCGTAGACCGCGGCCCGGCGGACCAGCTTGGCGAGATCTTCGACCGTCCACGCCTCCATCGACACCATCGCCACGATCTGCTGGGCCAGCACGTCGAGCGGGTTGCGCGGGTAGCGCAGCTCCTCGATGCCGCCCTCGACCATCCGCTCGGCGACGACGGCGCAGGAGACCAGGTCGCCGCGGTGCTTGGGGAAGACCACCCCGCGCGAGACCGCCCCGACCTGGTGCCCGGCCCGGCCGACCCGCTGCAGCCCGGCCGCGACGCTCGGCGGCGCCTCGATCTGCACCACCAGGTCGACCGAGCCCATGTCGATGCCCAGCTCCAGGCTGGACGTGGCGACCACGGCCGGCAGCTGCCCCGACTTGAGCGCCTCCTCGATCTGCTTGCGCTCCTCGCGCGACACGCTGCCGTGGTGCGCGCGGGCGACCACCGGCGGCGCCCCGCCGGCCATGCCGGCCTGGGCCATCATCTCGGCCGGCGTGCGGGCCGGGGCGGGCTGCGGCACCCCGGAGCGAGCCCCGGCCAGCTCGTTGATCCGCGCGCAGAGCCGCTCGGCGCCGCGCCGCGAGTTGGTGAACACGATGGTGGACCGGTGCGCCCCGATCAGGTCGAGCACCCGCTCCTCGACCGCCGGCCAGATCGAGGCCTGCCGGGGCGCGCCGTCGTCGTCCTCGCCGGGTGTGGACTCGCCCAGCGCCGTCATGTCCTCGACCGGGACCTGCACCTCGACCTCGATCGTCTTGGCGCTGGGCGGCTGGACGACCTCCACCGGGGCGGCGCCGCCGAGGAACCGGGCGGTCTCGTCGATGGGCCGCACCGTCGCCGACAGCCCGATCCGCTGCGCGGGGCGCTCCAGCAGCGCGTCGAGCCGCTCCAGTGACAGGGCCAGGTGCGCGCCGCGCTTCGTCGCGCACACGGCGTGGACCTCGTCGACGATGACCGTCTCGACCCCGCGCAGCGACTCCCGCGCCTGCGAGGTGAGCAGCAGATAGAGCGACTCGGGGGTGGTGATGAGGATGTCCGGCGGGGTGCGGGCGAACGCGCGGCGCTCGTCGGCCGGGGTGTCGCCGGTGCGCATGCCCACCCGGATGTCGGGCGGGTCCTGGCCGAGGCGGGCGGCGGCCTGCCGGATGCCGGCCAGCGGCGCCCGCAGGTTGCGTTCGACGTCGACGGCGAGGGCCTTGAGCGGGCTGACGTAGAGGACCCGGCACCGCCGGGCCGGGTCGGCGGGCGGGTGCGCGGCCAGCTGGTCGAGTGACCACAGGAACGCGGCCAGCGTCTTGCCGGAGCCGGTCGGCGCCACGACCAGCGCGTGCCGATCGGCGCTGATCGCCTGCCAGGCGCCCGCCTGTGCCCTGGTCGGCGCCGCGAACGCCGCGCGGAACCACTCGCGGGTGGCCGCTCCGAAACCGTCCAGCTCTGCCATGCCCCCAATCCTGCACCGGGGGTACGACAATTCCTGGGGGCGGCGGCGATTTGCCCGAATTGGGACGATTGGCTACTGTGTTGCACACCCGCGGCGGAACCCGAGCGGGCCACCTCCCACGACTTGCCTGGCCGGGCAGCGAAGGGGTCCCCTGCCCAGCGGGCGGGGGACCCCGATTTGCGGTCAGGACAGGCTCGAGGTCGCCAGCTTCACGCTGAAGGCGACGAACGCGCCGCCGACCAGCGCGGACAGCCCGGCGGCGAGCCTGCGCCGGGCGCGGAACTGGCCGGCCAGGAACGTGCCGCCGAAGATCAGCGCCGTGAGGTACAGCGCGCTGAGCACCTCCACGATCGTGCCGAGCACCAGGAAGCTGACGGCCGGGTAGGGGTAGCCCGGGTCCACGAACTGGATGAAGAACGAGACGAAGAACAGGATCGCCTTCGGATTGAGCAGGCTGATCGTCAGCGCGCGGCGGAACGGCCGGTCCGCGGGCGGCGCCGGGGCGGTCGCGGGCGCCTCCGCCGTGCGACGGCGGCGCAGCGTGCCGATGACCAGCCGGATGCCGATGAAGGCCAGGTAGGCGGCGCCGAGGTACTTCACGATCCCGAACAGCCACGGCTGCGCGTGCAGCAGTGACGCCACGCCGCCCGCGGACAGGGTCATGAGCACCGCGTCGCCGAGCCACACGCCGGCGGCGCCCCGGTAGCCGTCGCGCACGCCGCGCCGCGCGGCGACGGACAGCACGTACAGCGAGTTCGGCCCCGGCAGCAGCACGATGGCGGCGGTGCCGAGGACGTACGTCACAGGGTTGGTGACACCGAGCACGTTACGCCTCCCGCGTCCAGCGCCGCGGCCAGCCGGTCCCGGGCGACAGGCCACTCGTCGGCGAGCATGGAGTACAGCACGGTATCGCGCCGGCTGCCGTCCGGGCGCCGGCGGTGGCTGCGCATGATCCCCTCGCGCTGCGCGCCGAGCCGCGCGATCGCGTTCTGTGACCGCTCGTTGCGCACGTCGGTGTGCCACTCCACGCGCAGTGCGCCGAGCGTGTCGAAGGCGTGACGCAGCATGAGCAGCTTCGACTCGGTGTTGACGCCGGTACGCCACCAGGGCCGGCCGAGCATCGTGTAACCGATCGCGATCGTCTGCTGTGTGGCGTTGGGCGTGTAGAACGAGGTGCTGCCGATCATCCGGCCGGTCGCGACCTCACGCTGCACGAAGGGCACTCGGTCGGCGTCGGCGAGCGCTGTGGCCACGATCGCCGCCATGTCCGCCACCGACGCCGGCCGCGGGCTGGTCAGATGCGTCCAGACCTCGGCATCGTCCAGCACCGCGAACAGTTCGGGCGCGTGGGCGTGGTCGAGGGGCTCGAGCGCGACGTGGTCGCCACGCAGCGTGATCGGGTGGTGCCAGGCATCGCGCTCCGGACGAAGATAATCCGGCATCGGTACCCCCAGTGCCTCCGCCGGCACCGGCAGTGACCGGGTGAGCTCAAGTGGTACGACACCCGCCCAATGGGGCAGTCCGGCGTCTTCGGGATCGTCCTTCGGGCCGCCGGTCCTGACCTTTGCCGAGACCTCGACCAGGGGCAGCGCCAGCACCGCGGTCTGCGCGGACTCCCGCCGGCTCGGCGGCCGGCTGTCGGCGTTGCGCCCCGGCGCGACCTTGTCGACGAGCGCGGCGAACGCGTTCGCCCGCTCGGCCTCGTCGGTCACGAGCCGGGCGGTGCCGTGCACGATCACCGAGCGGTAGTTGGCGCTGTGGTGGAACTGTGAGCGCGCGAGCACGAGCCCGTCGATGATCGTCACCGCGACGCACACCGGCAGGCCGCCGTCGCGGGCCGCGAGCAGCGGGCGGCTGCCGGTGGATCCGTGCAGGTACAGCGTGTCGCCGACCCGCGCGTGCAGCGTCGGCAGCACCCGCGGCTCGCCGCTCGCGACGAAGCTCAGGTGGCACACGTACGCCTCGTCGAGCACCGCGTGCGCGAGCGCGACGTCGTAGGAGGCCCGTTCGGGCATGCGCCGCGGCGTGCTGCGCGCCGTCTGCTGATACGTGTCCACTGGGCTCCTTTGTACTAGTACAAAATCTATACTGTGGCAGTACAATATCGCCCGGGCCTGAGCAGCCTCAACCCAAAAATGTCGGACCCTCCCGCTACTGTCCCCACCGACCGGGCGCCGCACGCGAAAACGGGGGCGTGTGGCGCCCGCATCCAGGGAGGAAACCAGCGTGAAGATCGCAAAGGGTGTTCTCGCCGCGTTCGTGGCCGTGACCTCGCTCGCCCTCGTCGCCGCCTGCAGCGGCAAGGACAAGCCCGGCGCCGGCGCGTCCGCGGGCGCCCCGGCCGGGGCGGCGAGCCCCGCCCCGGCCAAGAGCCTCGGCGCCACCGAGCGGCTCTCCGCCGCCGCGTCCAAGACCGGCGGCGGCACCTACACCTACAAGACGATCTCGAATGACATCACCATCGACGGCGCCGCCGACCCGGCCGGCCCGACCAGCGTCGGCAAGCTCGTGGTTGCCGTGGAGTCCACGAAGGTGACGTTCGAAACCCTGTTCACCTCCGGCAACTACCTGGTGAGGATCACCGGCCTGCCGCTGCCCGGCCTGGACGGCAAGAAGTGGCTCAAGGTCGACCCGTCCAAGGTCAAGAACAGCGACATGATCAGCGCCGCCGACGTCAAGGACCCGACCGGCCTGTCGGTCCTGCCCACGCTCGTGACCCAGGCGACCACGACGGACGGCAGGTCGTTCACGGGCACCCTGGACGTCACGAAGGAATCGTTCGCCCTGGTGGACAAGGACGCCCTGAAGGGCCTGGGTGACCTGGCCAAGGCCGTGCCCTTCACGGCCACGGTCGACGACAAGGGCTACCTGACCTCGGTGAAGGTGAGCGTCCCGGCGTACTCCGGCACCAAGGCCGACAACGTCACCATCACCTACACGGGCTTCGGCGCCCCGGTCCTGGCCCCGACCCCGGCCGCCTCCGAGATGATCGACGCCCCGGAGTCGGCCTACTCCCTGCTCAACGGCGCATAGCCGGCCGCCGCCGCGGAGGGACCGGCCGCCGCCCAGCGCGGCCGGTCGGCCTCCGCGGGGCTTGCTTGATGCGACCCGCGTCCGCCGTGTTCCTTGCGGCGGTGCCGACCTGGCGCTGGTCAACGGTCTGTCGCGCCCGGTGGTGCCAATTCCCGCGGCGGATGCCGGCTCCGTTCTCCCTGCCGGTCGGCGCCTTGCCGTCTCGGCTCAAAGGTGCCGGTTCGTGGCTGGTGCGTTGTGTCCGGGCCGGTCGGGTTTTGGCCGATTGTGCACAGGCCGCGACGTCGGCACCGGTGGGGCGGTTGGACAGGTCGTCGGCTGTTGAGTCGGGGCGGGGTGCCTCGGGGGAGGAGTGGGAGCCGGTGGTCAGGGGAGTGCAGGTGCGCGCGGCCGGGTTGGTCGGGGACCGGTGGCGGCGGTCCGGGCTGCTCGGGGGTGCGGGCTTGGTGGCGGTGCTCGTCGCGCTCGTCCTGACCGGGTGCGGCGGGGGCGGCGACGGCGGGAACGCCACCTCGGCGGCGGCTTCTGCCGATCCGGCCGGGAAGGAGGCGCTTGCCGCGGCCGTCAAGGCGCTGCAGGGGTCCACCTATGCGTACACGATGAAGATCGACGAGGGGACTGTCACCGGGGTCGTCGATCCCGCCGGGAAGCGGCAGGCCCGGCTGGACTCGGTGGCCTCCGGGGTGAAGTTCTCGCTGGAGGGGATCGTGCTCGGGGGAGGGGAGCGGTACTTCCGGACCAGCATTCCGGCGACCGGGGTCAGCGCCAAGCGGTGGTACCGGTTCGATCGGACCAAGGTGGCCAAGACCGGGATCATCGGGCTTTTCGAGACCACCGATCCGACCAGCAGCCAGGACTTCGCCGGGCGGGTCGCGGACGCTCGGCTCGACAGCGGGGGCCGGATCACGGGGACGTACGACCTCACCCGGGGCGGGGACCTCGGGCTGGCCGATCAGGCGGGGTTGACCGCGCTGGGGGAGCGGGCCAGGGCGGTGCCGTTCACCGTGGTGCTGGACGCGCAGGGGCGGTTGGCGTCGGTGCGGATCACGGTTCCGGCGTACGGGAAGACGGCCGAGCGGGCGCTGGCCGTCGACTATCGGGATCAGGGCAAGATCGTGCAGATCCCGGTGCCGAAGGGCAGTGAGGTCGCGGCGGCCAATGCCGCTGTGTACAGCCTGTTGAACAACTGAAGTTTCGATTTCGCGGGAAGCTGCGCGCGGGGCGCTGGTACTACGCTGCGGCGGATGACCAGGTGGCTGGAGCGGGCTCTCGGGCTGGCGGCGGTGCTGGTGCTGGCCGCGGGGTGCACCGGGAAGGCCACCCAGGACAAGGCGGCGCCCCGGGCAAGCGCCGCGCCCTCGCCGACCGGGCTGGCGGCGGGCGTGTGGCACCTCGGGTTCAGCAGCTACCGGTTCGAGGTGGTGGCCAAGGAAGGGTCGTACACCGGGGCGATCGACCCTGTCGCGGATCTGCTGGACGCCTCCGTCAGCGTCAGCTCCGACGGGGCCTCGCTGAAGATCGACACCGTCTCGGTGCGCGGGTCGGCCTACACGCGGCTGACCGGGCTGCCGTTGCCGGGGTTCGACGGCGCCACCTGGTATCGCCTGGACTCGGCCAGGGTCACCCGGCCGGGGGCGCTCGGGCTCAGCGCGATCAAGGACCCCACCGGCGTGCAGGCGCTGGTCGCGGCCACGCATGACGTGCGGCGGGACGGGGTGCGCTACACCGGGACGGTCGACATGACGCGGGTCGTGGCCTGGGGGCCCGTGAACGTCTCGCAGGTCATGTCGCTCGGGGACGCGGCCCGGGCGATTCCGTTCGAGGCGACCGTCGACGGGCAGGACCGGCTCGTGGGGATGAAGGTGAGCATTCCCGGGAACCCGGTCGAGGCGACGTACTCGGACTTCGGGGCCGTCGTGAGCGCCGAGGAGCCCAAGAACGCGCCGCCGCTGCCGGACCATCTGTACGGGATGCTGGGGCCCTAGGCGAGACGGTGTCTCGCGCAGGAGACTGGCGCCTATGGAGCAGCACCTGTACGAGGCGGAGCACCACGCGTTCCGGGACCTGTGCCGCGAGTTCCTGGCCCGCGAGGCGGTGCCGCACAACGACGAGTGGGACAAGGCCGGGATCGTCGACCGGGAGGTCTGGCGCACGGCGGGCGCGGCCGGGCTGCTCGGCATGGACGTCGGCGAGGAGTACGGCGGGGGCGGGCAGAAGGACTTCCGCTTCAACGCCGTGCTGGTCGAGGAGATCGTCGCGGCGGGGGCCTCGGGGCTCGGGTTCGGGCTGCACAACGACGTCGTCGCGCCGTACCTGACCGAGCTGACCACCGGGGAGCAGAAGAAGCGCTGGCTGCCGGGGTTCTGCTCGGGCGACATCGTGACCGCCATCGCGATGAGCGAGCCGGGCGCGGGTAGCGACCTGGCCGGCATCCGCACGACCGCCGTGCGCGACGGGGACTCGTGGGTGCTCAACGGGCAGAAGACGTTCATCACCAACGGCGAGATGGCCGATCTGGTTGTGGTCGTGGCCAAGACCGACCCGGCCAAGGGGGCGCACGGGATCAGCCTGTTCGGCGTCGAGACCGGCACGCCCGGGTTCACCCGCGGGCGGCGGCTGGAGAAGATCGGGCTCAAGGCCAACGACACCGCCGAGCTGTTCTTCGACGACTGCCGCATTCCGGCCGACCACCTCATCGGTCAGGAGAACGCCGGCTTCTACCACCTCATGGCGAACCTGCCCCGCGAGCGGCTCGGCATCGCCGTGGCGGCCGTGGCCGCGGCGGAGACCATTCTCGCGATGACGCTGTCGTACGCGCGCGACCGCGAGGCGTTCGGGCGGCCGATCGGCAAGTTCCAGCACAACCGGTTCCTGCTCGCGGAGCTCGACACCGAGGTGACGATCGCCCGGACGTTTCTCAACCACTGCATTCTGGAGCACAACGCGGGCCGGCTCAGCGTCGCCGACGCCGCCAAGGCCAAGTGGTGGACGACCGAGCTGCAGAACAAGGTGGCGGACCGCTGCGTGCAGCTGCACGGCGGCTACGGCTTCATGATGGAGTACCCGGTCGCCAAGGCGTGGCTCAACAGCCGGGTCCAGACGATCTACGGCGGGACCACGGAGATCATGAAGGAGATCATCGGCCGGTCGCTCGGGCTGTGACCTCCGCGAGGGACTCGAGGATGAGCGCGGTCGAGGCCGCCCCGGGGTCGAGGTGGCCGACGCTGCGCTCGCCGAGGTAGGAGGCGCGGCCCTTGCGCGCCTTCAGCGGTACCGTCGAATCGGCTCCTGCTCTTGCCGCGTCAGCGGCGGCCCGGGCGGCGGCCGCCTCGCCCTGCCCGGCCGCGCCCGCGTAGGCCGCGATGGCCGGGGTGAGCGCGTCGACGAGCGTCTTGTCGCCGACTTCGGCCTTTCCCAGCTGTCGTACCCCGTCCAGCCCGGCCTGCAGCCCGTCGGCGAACGACCCGCCCTGGCGCAGCGTCTTGCCCAGGGTGCGAAAGACGGTCCCGTAGAGCGGCCCGGACGCCCCGCCCACCTTCGACAGCAGCGTGGTGCCGGTCTTGCCCAGCACGTCGCCGGCGGAGGAGGCCTCGAGCGCGTCCAGCGCGGCGGCGACGGCCTCGAAGCCGCGGCGCAGGTTGACGCCGTGGTCGCCGTCGCCGATCGCGGCGTCGAGGTCGGTCAGGCGGTCCGCCTCGGCGCGCACGGACTTGGTGACGGCGGCGATCCAGGCCCGGGCCAGCGCCTCGTCCATGATCACGACCCCCAGCGCAGTGCCGGGGTGCGCACGGGCGCGTCCCACAGGCGCAGCAACTCGTCGTCGGCGCGGCACACCGTCAGCGACAGGCCCGCCATGTCGAGGCTGGTCACGTAGTTGCCGACGAGGGAGCGGGCAATGTTCGCCCCGGCCTCGCGCAGCAGGTGGGAGATCTCGCCGAACATGAGGTACAACTCCATCTGCGGCGTGCCGCCCAGCCCGTTGACCAGGACGATCAGCGGCTCGCCGGCGACGGGCTTCGCGGTCAGCACCGCGTCCACGATGATCGCGGCGAGCTCCCGCGCGGGCCGCATCCGCTCGCGGCTGCGGCCGGGCTCGCCGTGGATGCCGACCCCGACCTCGATCTCGTCGCCGGCCAGATCGAAGCCCGGCTTTCCGGCGGCCGGCGTCGTGCACGCGGTGAGCGCGACGGCGAACGAGGCGGATCGCTCGTTGACCAGCCGCCCGGTGGCGGCGACGGTGGCGAGGTCCGCGCCCTCCTCGGCGAGGGCGCCGGCGATCTTCTCGACCAGCAGGGTGGCGCCGGTGCCGCGGCGGCCCGCCGTCCACGTCGAGTCCTCGACCGCGACGTCGTCGTCGACGAGTACCGTTTCGATCCGCAGCCCCTCCTCGTCGGCGAGCTCCGCGGCGAGCTGGAAGTTCATGACGTCGCCGGTGTAGTTCTTCACCACGTGCACGACCCCGGCGCCGCCGTCGGCGGCCTTGGTGGCGGCCAGGATCTGGTCGGGCACGGGGGAGGTGAACACCTCGCCGGGGCAGGCGGCGTCGAGCATCCCCGGCCCGACGAACCCGGCGTGCAGCGGCTCGTGCCCGGAGCCGCCGCCGGAGACGAGGCCGACCTTGCCCGGCCGCGGCGCGTCCGCGCGGGCGACATACTGCTCCTCGAGGTCCACCCGCAGCTCGGGGTGGGCGGCGGCGAGCCCGGCGAGCGCCTCCCGGACCACGTCGCCCGGGTTGTTGATGAACTTCTTCATGGACATAGCATGCCTGCCATGGGATCGCCGGGTGGGCAACGGGTGGTGGGAATCGTTCTCGTCTCGCACAGCGAGCGGCTCGCGCACGGCCTGCGTGACATGCTCGTCCAGGTCGCGGGCGAGGAGGTGCCGATCGAGGCCGCCGGCGGCACCGACGACGGGGGGCTGGGCACCAGCTACGACCGCATCCTGGTGGCGATCGACCGGGCCGACCGCGGCGCCGGGGTGCTCGTGCTGACCGATCTCGGCAGCGCCGTGCTCACCGCGCGTACGGTCCTTGCGGACCGGGTCGCCAACGACGCCGTGCTCGTGGACGCGCCGTTCGTGGAGGGCGCGGTCGCGGCGGCGGTGCTGGCCGGCACCGGGGCGGACCTGGAGGCGGTCACGCAGGCGGCGACGGAGGCCCGCGATGTCCGCAAGCTCTGAGCGCTCGGTGGTGCTGCCGCAGGACCTGCACGCCCGGCCGGCCGGGGCGCTGGTGCGGGTGGCGGCGCGGTTTCGCAGCACCGTCGAGCTGGTCTTCGGCGAGAAGACCGCGAACGCCCGCAGCGTGCTCGCCGTGATGGCGCTCGGCGCGACGGCGGGCTCCACCGTGCTCATACGTGCCGCCGGCGAGGACGCCGCCGAGGCCGCAGACGCTGTGATCTCCGCGCTTGCTCACTGACCCGGTCGTCGCCGACACCGCCGCCCTGCAGCGCCGCACGCTCGGCCTGCTCGTCAACACGCAGATCGTGGGCGGCCTCGGCGTGGCCAGCGGCGTGTCCGTCGGCGCGCTGCTCGCCTCGTCCCTGGCCGGGCCGTGGGCCGCGGGCGTCGCCGGCAGCTGCGCGGTGGTCGGCGCCGCGGTGATCGCGATCCCGGCGACCCGCCTGATGCGCACCGGCGGGCGGCGGCCGGGGCTCGTCCTCGCGTACACCCTCGGGGCCTTCGGCGCGCTGCTGGTCGTCCTGGCCGTGCGGATTTCGTCGGTACCGCTGCTGTTCCTCGGCATGCTGCTCTTCGGCGGCGCCAGCGCGGCGAACCTGCAGGCGCGATACAGTGCCGTCGACCTCGCCGCGCCCGACCGGCGCGCCCGACACCTGTCGATCGTCGTGTGGGCCACGACGGTCGGGGCGGTCGCCGGGCCCAACCTGGCGCCGGTCACCGACCGGCTGCTGGGGCGCTGGGGCGTGCCCGAGTACGCCGGGCCGTACCTGTTCAGCGCCGCCGCGTTCGGCCTGGCCGCGCTCGTGATCTTCGCGCTGCTGCGCCCTGACCCGCTGCTCACCGCCGGGGGCGCTAGCCCCGGCGAGAAGGCCGTCTGGCGGCAGGCGGCGCGCACGATCCGGGCCGACGCGGGCGCGCGGACCGGGGTCGCGGCGGTGGCGGTCGGGCACGTGGTGATGGTCGGCGTGATGTCGATGACGCCGGTGCACCTCGGGGAGTACGTCCACGACCACGGCGACCTGCTGCGCGTCGTCGGCCTCGTGATCAGCATCCACATCGCCGGGATGTACGCGCTGGCGCCCGTGGTCGGGTGGCTCGCCGACCGGTTCGGGCGGCGGGCGGTGATCCTCGGCGGGATCGCGCTGCTGGTCCTGGCCTGCGCGCTGGCGGGCACCGCCGGCGAGCACACCGGGCGGCTGTCGATCGGGCTGGCGCTGCTCGGGCTGGGGTGGAGCGCCACGATGGTGGCCGGTTCGACGCTGCTTTCCGAATCGGTACCGCTTGAGCAGCGCGCCGGCGTCCAGGGGCTCTCCGATGTGATCATGGGGGTCGCGGGCGCCTCGGCGGGCGCGTTGTCCGGGGTTGTCGTGGGCCTTTTCGGGTACGCGGTGCTGAACCTTCTCGCGGCGGTGACCGTGGTGCCGTTGATCGCGCGTGTCCTTCGTTAGGTTGGTCTGGTGCGACTGACGGATTTCTGGCAGCGGCTCGAGCAGGTCTTCGGGCCCGGTTACGCACGGTCGATCGCCCATGACCAGGTGTTGTCGCAGCTCGGCGGGCGCACGATCGAGGAGGCGCTCGCCGGCGGATTCGATACCGCGGACGTGTGGCGCGCTGTGGTCGCGGCATATCCGGAGCGTGTTCCCACCCGCTTACGCTGATGTTTTTCGGCGTGTCGGCGTGTGAATCGTACAGATGTACGGGTACTCTTCTGCCTCGTTGGGGGCGTCGCTTCGATTTTTTTGTCATACCCGGCGCCTAACGTGTCAGCGTGACCAAGCGAACGCCGACGAAGACCGCGAACCCAGGGGTGACGGACATGGCAGTGCAACCTGACCGGGAGAAGGCGCTGGGGCTCGCCCTCTCTCAGATCGACAAGCAGTTCGGCAAGGGCTCCGTGATGCGGCTCGGCGAGCGCGTCCAGCAGCCGCAGGCCATCATTCCGACCGGCTCCATCGCCCTGGACGTGGCGCTGGGCATCGGGGGCCTGCCGCGCGGCCGGGTGATCGAGGTCTTCGGCCCGGAGTCCAGCGGTAAGACGACCGTCGCCCTGCACGCGATCGCCAACGCGCAGGCCGCCGGTGGCATCGCGGCGTTCATCGACGCCGAGCACGCCCTCGACCCGGACTACGCCAAGGCCCTCGGCGTCGACACCGACGCGCTGCTGGTCTCCCAGCCCGACACCGGGGAGCAGGCCCTCGAGATCGTCGACATGCTGGTGCGCTCCGGCGCCCTCGACATCATCGTCATCGACTCCGTCGCCGCCCTCGTGCCGCGCGCCGAGATCGAGGGCGAGATGGGCGACAGCCACGTCGGCCTCCAGGCCCGCCTCATGAGCCAGGCCCTGCGCAAGATCACCGGTGCCCTCAACAACTCCGGCACCACGGCGATCTTCATCAACCAGCTCCGCGAGAAGATCGGCGTCATGTTCGGCAGCCCCGAGACCACCACGGGTGGCCGGGCGCTGAAGTTCTACGCCTCGGTCCGCCTCGACGTGCGGCGCATCGAGAGCCTCAAGGACGGCACCGACGTCGTGGGCAACCGCACGCGCGTCAAGGTGGTCAAGAACAAGGTCGCGTCGCCGTTCAAGCAGGCCGAGTTCGACATCATGTATGGCAAGGGCATCTCCCGCGAGGGCTCCCTCATCGACGTGGGCGTCGAGCAGACGATCATCCGCAAGTCCGGCGCGTGGTATACCTACGACGGCGACCAGCTCGGCCAGGGCAAGGAGAACTCGCGCAAGTTCCTGCGCGACAACCCCGACGTCGCCGCCGAGATCGAAAAGAAGATCAAGGAGAAGCTCGGCGTCGGGGTCGGCCAGTCCAGCGACGCGGCCGGCGGCCCGGAGACCGCCCCGGTCGACTTCTGACCGGCCTCGGGGCCTCGCCCTCGACCTTGCTCTGTGAGACCACCCGGTGCCGGTCCGGCGGGCCAAGCCGCCGCGGTCGGCACCGGGTCTCACGACCGTCCGATGCTCTTGCTCTCTGCGCCGTCGGCCCGCTCGCCGCTCGTTGACGGCGCGCACCGACTGGAGGTCCGATGCCCGGCGATGACGAGAACGCCGCTGTCGAGCCTTCGCCGTCGCCGGGCGGGACGAAGCCATGGCTCACCGCCGACGGGCCGGCAGCGCCACCGGTCCTGCCCTGGGATGATCCTGGCGGCCCCAATCCGTGGCTCGTCGAGTCCCCCACGCCCGCCCCGGCCTCTCCTCCCCGCCGCGACCGCCCCTCTCCCTCTCCCGCGTCTTCTTCTTCTTCTGGCTCCGCCGTCGTTTCGGCGTCGTCCGGCCTTTCCTTCGCCGACGAGCCTTCGCCGGACCAGGTGCCGCGCCCTACCTGGGAGCCTCCGCCCGGCAACCCCTGGACCTCGGCCGGCGACCTCGCGTCAGAGCCGTCCCCGCGCCCCGCCTGGGAGCCTCCGCCGGGCAACCCCTGGACCGACGCCGACCCCGCCGCGACGCCTCCTTCGCCCGCCTCTCGTTCGGGCAGGTCCTCTTCGCCGCCGACCCCGCGGCCGGCTGATCCCTCCTCCTCGTCTCTCCCGGCGGATCGCTCCTCCTCGAAACCTCCGCCTTTGGCTGGTCCACCTTCCTCCCCGGCCACCTCCTCCCCGGCGGGTTCCTCCTTCTTGCGGAGCCCTTCTTCCCCGGCGGATCTCTCTTCCTTGCCGGGCTCTTCTTCTTCGCCGGACATCGTTCGCTCGCGGCGGTCGGGCTCGTCTCGTTCGGCCGGTGACGTCGATGTTCCATGGCGCTCCGCCGATGGCGTCGATGCTCTGCGGCGCTCGGCCTCCTCTCGTTCCGCAGGTCGCGTCGATGGTTCGCAGCGTGCGGGTGGGGCCCGCTCGGGTGGCGACGTTGATGCTCCGCGGCGGTCAGGCTCGCCCCGCTCCGCCGGTGACGTTGATGCTCCGTGGCGGTCGGGGTCGTCTCGTTCGGCTGGTCGCGTTGGTGGTTCGCAGCGTGCGGGTGGGTCCGGCTCGGTTGACGATGTCGATGCTCCGCGGCGGTCGGGGTCGCCTCGTTCGGCTGGTCGCGTTGGTGGTTCGCAGCGTGCGGGTGGGTCCGGCTCGGTTGACGATGTCGATGCTTCGCGGCGGGCTTTCTCCCTTCCCTGGTCGGATCGTTCCGGCCCCGGCAGCGCGGCGTCCGAATCGGAAATGTCGGACTCGGGTCGTGGGGAGGGTGCCGATCGGGGCAAGCCGGGCGGGCGGCGGGGGCGGGACTCGTCGCCGCCCAAGCCGATCGATCCGCGGGAGGCGGCGCGGGAGATTTGTCTGCGGCAGCTGGCCGTGCGGCCGCGGACCCGGACGGAGCTCGCCGCCGCGATGCGTAAACGCGGGGTGGAGGACGAGATCGCCGCGGAGATTCTCGATCGGTACGACGAGGTTGGCATCATCGACGACGCCGCCTTTGCCCGCGCCTGGGTGACCAGCCGCCATCACGGCCGCGGCCTGTCACGGCGGGCGCTCGCCGGAGAGTTGCGCCGTAAGGGCGTCTCCTCGGACGAGGCCAGCGAGGCGCTCGACCAGCTGGCTCCGGACGTGGAGGAGCAGACGGCCCGGGCCCTGGTCGCTCGCCGGCTGCGGACGGAGACGCGTGGCACCCCCGAGTCGGTGTTCCGCCGCCTGGTGGCGATGCTGGGCCGCAAGGGCTACCCGCCGGGGCTGGCCATCCGGCTGGTCAAGGAGGCCATGGCCGAGCGCGAGGACGCCGCCGAGTTCGCCGACGGCATCGACCCCGACGCCCTGGCCGACGCTGCCCTGGATCCCGACGTGCAGTAACACTCCGTTCCGGCGCGTCCTGCGGTCCCCGGCTCGCGCGCCGTGATCCCCGGTTGGTTCCACTACAGCCGGCCCGGCCGCTCGTTCGCGTCCGCGGCGGTCGAAGGGTCCGGCGCGCACCTCTACGGGACAGGGGTCTGTCGATCTGCTGACACGTAGAGCTGTATCGCATAAAGCTAGCTGGCGTTACGTTCGTCCAGTGTGGTGGCGATGGCCGTTGGCGGACGTCTTGGTGTGACGGCCGTCGATGGCGATGTTGGTGACGGACACTGTCTGTGGTGGAATGATTGCAGGCGCTGAGTCAAGTATCATTGCGCTCTGTCGTTCCTTGATCACTCGGCGTCGAGTTTTCCGGCTCGGTGACGGCTGACATGCCGGAAAGATCCGCACAAAAGTTGCTGCTGGGACGTTTCGGCTGGCGACGGTACTTGACGGACTTACGTCCCGTATGGTGCCCGATCATGAGTCCTTGACCGAAGCGGCCTTCACGACCTAGCCTCGGCGTTACCAGATGGAGACCGCCCAACCACCGCGGGTTTACCGCACAACATAGATCGCGTCACAGATCAGCATCGTTTACCAGGTTCATAGCGTCTTTCAGCGCCACGCCTTGCGGGAGGTGTCGGCGCTAGCGGCGACCCAGCAGCGGGGCCCTCTAGGGCCCGATATTGATACATTTTGATGCGCAGTGGTCGGGCGTCTCCTCCCACAACACCCGCCGTCGCAGATGCGCGGCGCCGAGCGGAGCGAGGTGACGTCGTGACGGAGTGCGCCCGTGTCATCCTCTGCGACCCCGAAAGCCCCGGCGGCCTCACGGCTACGGGAGCAACTGCGGGGCGAACCCGCGACGGCGAGCGATCCGGCACCGCGCCGGATGCCGACGGCGATGACGGCGACGGGAGCCTCGCCCGCGGCCGGGAGTCCGGCTCGGGTCACCGGAACGGGCCGGTTCGCGCGGGTCGCGGTGCGGGAATGAGCGCGGCCCCCGGCCGGGGCGGGCGCGAGGCCCGCGGTGTGGATGAGAGAGCGATCCGCGGTGGGGGAGACGTTCTGCGGCGGATCGGGTGCTTCGGGCTCATCGGGCTTGAGCGGCGAAACCCGGCGGTCGGCCCAAGTAGGGTTGCAACCGGGGGCGGGACCGCCCGTACGGACAGGGCGGTAGGTGTGAACAGAGTTGTGGGCACGGGTCGGATGCGAGCGGTGCGGCCACCGGCCGGCACCCGGTCCGGGAACGGCCCATGGATGGCGCGACCGGGCGAGCCGGGCGCAGACCGGGCCGGGGTGCTGAATCGGCGTCGGGTCTTGGGGCTGTGCGCGGACCGCGTTGGCGTGAGCCGGACGGGCGTGGAGCTTGATGGCCGGTCGATGAGTGGTGCTGGGCGGGCTCGCGGCGGGCAGTCCTGCGTTGGGCGGGTCGGCGTTGGACTGGGTCGCGTTGAGCGAGCGGTTGCCGGCGAGGTGGCGGCGTGACCGGGTTGCAGATTGTGCTCACGGTGGCGATGGCCGTGCTTGCGGTCGTCGTCGTGGTCGTGCTCGTGGTCGCGCTCAAAGTGGTGCGGCGGATCGGGGGGACCGTCTCGCCGGCCGCGGCCAGCGTCGACGATCCTGCTTTTCTGGCCGAGAAGGACCGGCAGGAGCACTCGCTCGCGTCCCTGCGGACCGCGGCCGAGGACGCTACCGCGGCCGTTGACGAGGCTCGGGCCGCGGCGGCCGCCGCTCGCACCGAGGCCGCGGCCGCGAAGGCTGAGGCCAGCGCGGCGCGGTCGGAGGCCCGGCGGATCATCGACGCCGCCCGGGCCGAGGCGGACTCGCTGCTCGAGCGGGCGCACCGGCAGGCCGAGACCGACGCCGAGCAGGCCCGGGCGGTCGCCCGGCGGGCCGGGGAGCGCGAGGTCAACCAGCTCACGGCGGTCGCGAAGGA
This sequence comes from Dactylosporangium sp. CA-233914, assembly GCF_050942935.1. Taxonomy (NCBI): domain Bacteria; kingdom Bacillati; phylum Actinomycetota; class Actinomycetes; order Micromonosporales; family Micromonosporaceae; genus Dactylosporangium; species Dactylosporangium sp. CA-233914. The sequence continues at coordinate 2,060,245 of NZ_CP192030.1, forward strand.
GCAGTCGCAGGACGCGGAGCGGCGGCAGCGGCGGCTGGACGAGCGGGAGCGGCTGCTGGCCGAGGAGGCCGAGCGGCTGGCGGAGCGGGATCGGCGCATCAGCAGTACCGAAGCGGATTTGTTGGAACGCGAAGCGTCCCTCGTGCGCAAGGAGTCCGATCTCGCTGAGGGAGAGGACAAGCATCGCTCGGAGCTGGAGCGCATCGCGGGGCTGACCGCCGACGCGGCGCGGGTCGAGGTCGTCGAGACGATCGAGGCGCAGGCCAAGCGTGAGGCGGCGCTGCTCGTGCGGGACATCGAGAACGATGCGCGCAACACGGCCGAGCAGCGGGCCCGGCACATCGTCGTCGATGCCATCCAGCGGGTCGCCAGCGAGCAGACCGCGGAGAGCGTCGTCAGCGTCCTGCACCTGCCCAGCGACGAGATGAAGGGGCGGATCATCGGTCGTGAGGGGCGCAACATCCGCGCGTTCGAGTCGACGACCGGGGTGAACCTGATCATCGACGACACACCGGAGGCGGTGCTGCTGTCGTGCTTCGATCCCGTACGCCGTGAAATCGGCCGCCTCACGCTGGAGAAACTGGTCCTCGACGGGCGGATTCACCCGCACCGCATCGAGGAGGTCTTCGAGCAGGCCAAGCACGAGGTCGAGCGGCTGTGCCACCGGGCGGCCGAGGACGCGCTGGTCGAGGTCGGGATCACCGACCTGCACCCGGAGCTCATGACGCTGCTGGGGCGGCTGCGATACCGCACCTCCTACGGCCAGAACGTCCTCAAGCACCTCGTCGAGACCGCGCACATCGCCGGGATCATGGCCGCCGAGCTGCGCCTGGACCCGGCGCTGATCAAGCGGTGCGCGTTCCTGCATGACATCGGCAAGGCGCTCACCCACGAGGTGGAGGGCAGTCACGCGCTGATCGGGGCCGACGTCGCGCGCAAGTACGGCGAGCACGACGACGTCGTCCACGCCATCGAGGCCCACCACAACGAGGTGCTGCCGCAGACCATCGAGGCGGTGCTCACCCAGGCCTCGGACGCCTGCTCCGGTGGGCGGCCGGGGGCGCGGCGGGAGAGCCTTGAGGCGTACGTCAAGCGGCTGGAGCGCATCGAGGAGATCGCCGGCGGCAAGTCGGGCGTGGAGAAGGTCTTCGCCATGCAGGCCGGGCGCGAGATCCGGGTCATGGTGCGGCCTGACGACGTCGACGACATCGGGGCGGCGGTGCTGGCCCACGATGTGGCGAAGCAGATCGAGGAGGAGTTGACCTACCCGGGTCAGATTCGGGTCACGGTCGTGCGGGAGTCGCGGGTCACCGAGATCGCCCGCTGAGTCCGGGTTCGCGGTGATCAGCGACGACCTATCGGATATATGCCGCGCCAGGCGAAAAATCCGATAGGTCGCGAGGGTCGGCGTCGAGTGTTGGAGCACATGACACAGGCATGACACAGGACGGACGGCGCCAGGCGTGGGAGCACTTGAGACGGGGCGGCTGGCGCTGGGCGTTGGGGCACCTGGCATGCGGCGGTCGGCGCCGGGTGTTTGGGGCATTTGAGACGCGGCGGTCGGCGCTGGGTGCTGGGGCATTTGGGACAGGGCGGCTGGCGCTGGGTGTCGGAGCACTTGGCGCGCGGCGGTCGGCGCCTAGTGTTGGGGCACTTGGCAGGCGGCGCGGTGGGCGCTGGGTGTTGGAGCGCTCGGTGATTCGGGTCCCGGCTGCGCCGATCGGGCCGGCGCCCGCCCTGTGACGGCGCGGTCCAAAGCGCCGTGATCGCGTCAGGCCGGCTGGATCGCGGACTCGGAGACCATGTACTTCCCCTTCACCCGGTACGCCCAGACCAGCGGATCGGGAGCCGAGAGGTTTCCGCTGCCGTCGAACTTGATTGTCCGGCCGGTCGTCGGGCCCTTCGCGTTGTAGGTCGACATGAATTTCAGCATGTCCTCGCGCGTGCCCTTGCCCGCCAGGAACCCGGCCAGGTAGACGCTGGCCGCATCGTACGCCTCCGGGCCATAGTAGCTCGCCGACTCGTTGAAGGCGCCCTGGTACTTCGAGGCGAAGTCGGCCCCGGCGTCGCTGGACGGCACGCACGGGCAGGTCACGATGACGCCCTCGGCCTTGCCCTCGGTCTTGGTCACGAAGCCCTGCGTGAAGATTTTGTCCGAGCCTACGACCGGCAGGTCCGCCTTGGCCGTGCGCAGGGCCTTCACGAAGCCGATGCCGTCGGTGGCCTGGCCCGCGAAGTACACCGCGTCCGGGTTCGAGTCGGTGACCGCCTTGACCGCGGAGGCGAAGTCGGTGTCGGTCTCGCGGATGTGCACCGTCTGGCCGGTCGCGCTGCCCAGGATGTTGGAGACCTGCTGGCGGCCGACGGCGCCGAAGTCCGAGTCGTCGTACACGATCGCGGTCTTCTTGGCCTTGAGCGTGTTCTTGATGTAGTTCGCGCCGGCGCGGGCCTGGTCCTCGTCGGAGCCGATGACGCGGTGGAACGTGGCCCAGCCCTGCTTGGCGAGATTGTCGTCGGGGGCGAACGGCGTGATCATCGGCAGGCTCGCCTTGTCGAGGATCGGGCCGGCGGCCAGGATCTCGTTGTCGTAGACGGGGCCGACCACGCCGATGACCTCCGAGTCGTCGACGGCGAGCTGGGCCTTGGACTTGCTGCCGTCGTCGGTGCCGGTGGTGTCGAACTCCTTGAAGCCGACCTTGCAGTTCGGGTGGGCGGCGTTGAAGTCGTCGATGGCCAGCTTGACGCTGTTGCGCATCATGACGCCGTCGTCGGAGTTGTCGCCGCTGGACATGCCGAGATACGCGATCTTGCGCCCGCACGCGGGGGAGGCCGCCGCCTGGGCGTTCTTGGACGGGCCGTCGTCGCCGCCGGGGTTGTCGTCGTCGCCGCGGTTGACGGCCCAGACGACGAGGCCGACGACGAGCAGCAGCGCCAGCGTGCCGCCGCCGACGGCCGCCACGAGGCCGCCCCGGCCCTTCCGCGGCGGTGGCGGCACGGCGGGGACCGACCAGGCGGGCGCGGGGCTGGCCGGCGGCGCCGTCACCGGCCGCGGCTGGGGGTAGGCCACCGGCGGCTGCGGCACCACCGGGGGGCGTTGCACCGGGGGAGCCACGACCGGGGGCTGCCGCACGGGCGGCGGCGAGGCTGGAATCGCGGTGGTCGGCACCAGGGGCGGCACGTGCGGCGTGTTCGACGGCATGCTGAACGACGGTGACACCGGCTGGCCGGAGATCGGGGCCGCCGAGACGGGCGCGGCGGCGACGTCCCCGCTCGGCTCCAGCCCGGGGCCGCCCGAGATCGGCGGCCCGGAGATCGGCGACGAGGGGCCGCCGGCGGCGCCCGCGACCGTGGCCCGGCCGGTCGGCGGGGCCAGGTGCAGCGCGCCCTCGGCCACGACCAGCTCGGGCTGCTCGATCGCGGTCGGGGCGAGGCCGAAGGCGCGGTGCAGCAGGGTCGCGGCGAGCGGGATGCGGCTGGAGCCGCCGACCAGGAAGACGGCCGAGACCGGGCGGCCGCCGAGCGCGGCCGCGCTGACCGCGATCTGGGTGGCGGTGACGGTGCGGTCCAGGATCGGGCGGGCCAGCTGCTCCAGCTGCTCGCGGCCGATCGGGACGCTCTCGTCGAAGAGGGGCACGTGGACGTACGTCGTGGCGGCCCGGCTCAGCATCTCCTTGGCGAGGCGAGCGTCCTCCCACAGCTGCCAAGCGGCGCGCCGGTCCGCCTCGCTCTCCGGGTTGGTCAGGCGGCGCCACTGCTCGCCCTCGCGGTCGGCGAAGTTGCGGCCGAGGTAGGCCACCACGGCCGCGTCGACGTCGAGGCCGCCCGCGTCCGGCAGGCCCTCGCTGGAAAGGATGTCGAAGCCGCCGCCGGCGTTGCGCCGCACGACGCTCGCGTCGAAAGTGCCGGCCCCGAAGTCGTACACCACCGCGACGCCGCCGACCGGCACGTGAGCGCCGACCGTGCTCACGAAGTACGACGCCGCGGCGACGGGCTCGGAGGCCAGCAGCGGCGCGGGCAGCCCGGCCGCGACGGCGGCCTGGGAGAGCGTCTGGCGGCGCTGGGGCGGCCAGGTCGCCGGGTGAGTGATCATCACCTGGGCGGGCTTCGCGCCCGCGACTCGCTCGGCCTCGGCCGTCACCCGGCGCAGGACGCTGGTGACGAGCTCGGCGACGGCGACGTCGCGCTCGCCGAGCCAGACGGTGCCCTCCTCGACCCGGCGCTTCGGATAGGGCTCGAAGCGGTGCGGCTGCAGCCGCGCGGAGTGCACGGCGTCACGGCCGGTCAGGATGCTGCCGTCGGCGTTGGCGTAGACCGCCGACGGCAGCAGGGGCGAGCCGTCGAAGAGCAGAGGCTTGGTGCGCCCGTCGGGCCAGCGCAGGACCGCGACCGTGTTCGAGGTTCCGAAGTCGATGCCCAACCTGAAGCCGGTGTCCGCCACTCGCGCAGCGTACGCACCGGGCGCAACCTTGCCAATCAACTCAAACGACCGTTGCGGTCTTCCCCGCGTCGGGCAGCGGGAGCGGTTTCGCGGTGGTTCTGCGCCGTCCGCCGCCGATCAGGCGTTTCTGCAGCCAGAAGGCGAACCAGGACAGCAGGCCGCAGGTGGTGATGTAGATCGCGGCGACGATGAGGTAGCTGGGCACGTACGGCAGCTCGAAGGCGAGCTTGCCGCCGATGCCCTTGCCGACGTACAGCAGCTCGGGCAGCTGGATGATGAAGCCCAGCGCGGTGTCCTTGAGCAGCACCACGAGCTGGCTGACGATCGCCGGCAGCATCGCGCGGATCGCCTGCGGCAGCAGGATCGAGAACATCACCTGGGTCTTGCGCATGCCCAGCGCGTACGCGGCCTCGGACTGGCCCTTCGCGACCGCGTGCACGCCCGCCCGGAAGATCTCGGCGAGCACGGCCCCGTTGTACAGCGTGAGACCGAACACCAGCGGCCAGAACGCTCCTACTTTGTAGCCGAGCTGGATCGGGCCGTAGTAGGCGAAGAAGATCAGCACCAGCAGCGGGATCGCCCGGAACAACTCGACCAGCAGCGAGCACGGGGCCCGGAACCAGGCGTGGTCGCTCAGCCGCCCGGCGGCCAGCAGCACGCCGAGGGCGAGGGCGAGCACGGCCGCCGTGCCGGCGGCCCGCAGCGTGGTCAGGTAGCCGTCGAGCAGGTCCTGCTGGACGGACTTGTACTCGAACTGCTGCCACTTCACCGCGTTGAACTGGCCGGTGCTGTAGAAGCGCTCGACGATGTACGCCAGCAGCGCCACGATCGCGATGACGGTGACGACGCCGAACACGCGGTTGCGCAGCCGGGCCTTCGGGCCGGGCAGGTCATAGAGGACGTTGCTCATCGCGCGACCTTCCAGCGCCGCTCAAGGGTCCGCTGCAGGGCGATCAGCGGTACCACCAGGATCAGGAAGCCGATCGTTATCCACAGCAGCACGTAGATCTGGTTCTCGCCGCGCTCGGAGAGGTAGAACTGGATCGCGCCGGCCTCGGCGACCGAGAAGCCGGCCGCGACCGTCGTGTTCTTCAGCATGGCGTTGAATACGTTGATCATCGGCGGGACCACCGTGCGGAACGCCTGCGGCAGCACGATCAGGCCGAGCACCTGCGCGAAGGTCATGCCCAGCGCCCGGGCGGCCTCGGCCTGCCCGACCGGCACCGTGTTGATGCCGGAGCGCAGCGCCTCGCAGACGAACGCGCTGGTGTAGGCGATCAGCGCGACGCAGGCGGTGGGGAAGTAGTCGATGTTGAGGCCGAGCTTCGGTGCGGCGAAGACCAGCAGCGCGAAGACCAGCGTGAGCGGGCAGTTACGCAGCAGCAGCACGTACGACGTGCCGAAGCCGCGCAGGGTCGGCACCGGCGACACGCGCATCGCGGTCAGCAGGGTGCCGATGACCAGCGAGCCCACCGCGGCGATCAGAAAGATCTGGATCGTCGTCCAGAAGTGCGACCCGATGACGTCCCAGTTGTCCGTCAGGACGTGAAGAAACTCGTTCATCCGCTGCCCATCGGAGGGGAAATGAGGGCGGGACGCCGCCCCGTGGCAGGGCGGCGTCCCGTTGTCAGGATCAGTACTTCTCCAGCGCCGGGGCGGTGGCCGCGGAGCCCGACTTGCCCAGGGTGCCGTCGTAGATCTTCTGCCAGGTGCCGTCGGTCTCGGCCGTCTCCAGCGCCGAGTTGACGAAGTCGCGCAGCGCCTTGTCGTCGTGCGGAAGGCCGATGCCGTACTTCTCCGGGTACGGCTTGCCGGTGGCCGGGTCGGTGAACGGCTTGCCGACGACCTTGAGCATGCTCGGGTTCTGCGCGGCGTAGCCCTTGAGGATCGCGTCGTCGGTGGTGACCGCGTCGACCTTCTTGTCGATCAGCTGCGAGACGCACTCGGAGTACGTCTTGAACTCTACGACGTTGCTGTCCTCGGTGAGCTTCTGGTCGCGCACCCGCTGGATCGGCGTGGAGCCGGTGGCGGAGCAGACCTTCTTGCCCTTGAGCGAGTCCGAGCCGGTGATGGACGTTTCGTCCTTGCGCACCAGCAGGTCCTGCGCGGCGATGAAGTACGGACCGGCGAAGGAGACGTCGGCCTTGCGCTTGTCGTTGATCGAGTAGGTGCCGACGTAGTAGTCGACCTCGCCGCCCTTGATCGCCGTCTCGCGGTTGGCGGAGGCGATCTCCTTGTACTCGATCTTCGCCGGGTCGATGCCCAGCTTCGACGCGATGAGCTGGGCGATCTCGATGTCGAAGCCGCACCGCTTGCCCGAGGCGTCCTTGTAACCCAGGTTCGGCTGGTCGAACTTGACGCCGATGACGACCTTGCCGGCCGACTTGATCTTCGTGAACGTCGGGCTGCCGGCGATGTCGACGCCCGAGGCCGGCGTGAACGACACGCCCGACGAGGTGCAGGCGTCGCTCGTCGGGGCACCGGACTGGCCCGGCTGGTTGTCCGGCGCGGGCGTGCCCTCCTTGCCACAGGCGGCAAGGCCGAGCGAAAGCGTGGCGACGGCGGCCACGGCCGCGATGCGCGTGATTCGCATGTGCTTGCGTGCTCCTTTCGTAACCTCTAGGCCGTCCGGTCGAGCCGGGCGGCCGCCGGTGCACCGGGGTGGTGCGCCCGATCCGTGTGCCGAGGTGTTCGCGGTTCGGAAAGTCAGTGCGTGAGGATCTTGGAAAGGAAGTCCTTGGCGCGCTCGGTGCGCGGGTTGGCGAAGAACTCCGCCGGCTCCGCCTCCTCGACCAGCTGCCCGTCGGCCATGAACACGACCCGGTTGGCGGCGTGGCGGGCGAAGCCCATCTCGTGGGTGACGACGACCATCGTCATGCCCTCGCGGGCCAGGGTCGTCATCACGTCGAGCACCTCGCCGACCATCTCCGGGTCGAGGGCGCTCGTCGGCTCGTCGAAGAGCATCGCCTTGGGCTGCATCGCCAGGGCGCGCGCGATCGCGGCCCGCTGCTGCTGGCCGCCGGAGAGCTGGGCCGGGTGCTTCTGCGCCTGCTGGCCGATGCCGACCCGCTCCAGCAGGCCCATCGCCCGCTCGCGGACCACGGCCGGCTTCTCCTTGCGGACCTTGACCGGCCCGAGCATCACGTTTTCGAGGATCGTCTTGTGCGCGAACAGGTTGAACGACTGGAAGACCATGCCGACCTCGCTGCGCAGCCGCGCGAGCGGCCGGCCCTCCTCCGGCAGTTTCGTGCCGTCGAAGACGATCTCACCGTCGTTGATCGGCTCCAGGCGGTTGATCGCGCGGCACAGCGTGGACTTGCCGGAGCCCGACGGGCCGACCACGACGACGACCTCGCCCCGCCCGATCGACAGGTTGATGTCCTTCAACACGTGCAGCTCGCCGAACCACTTGTTCACGCCGTTGAGCACGATCAGAGGCTCGTCCGTCATCATCCGCCCCACTGCGTAGCGATGCCCGTATGGCTGTTCGGTGTGAACGACGTTAGCGGGGCAAAGAGCCTTGATCCGCGACGCAGCGGTCACGGAGCGATAACGACGGCCGATTTGCCAGATGTGTCCCCGGCAGCCGGCACCGTCGGCGGAGAGCCCGGCGATCCTGGTGACGAACGACGACGGCATCGACAGTCCCGGCCTGCCGGCCCTCGCCGTGGCGAGGGCGCGAGGGGTGCTCGCCACGCGCGGCGCCTTCGGCGAGCCGCCGCAGGCCGTCCTGTCCGGCATCAACCGCGCCGTGGCGCCTGACGCCGTGGACGCCGACTGGCCGACCGCCGCCGAGGTGGCTGTCGGCCTGCTGCCGCTGCTGAGCGGCCAGTTCGCGCTCAACGCCGGGGGTCCGCATGTCGATGGAGGAGGCCGGCGGGGCCGCGGAGCCCGGCAGCGACGACGGGTGGCTGCTGGACGGGTACGTCTGCGTGCGAGGCGGCCGACGTGGACCTGCCGGGTCTCGTCGATACGGCCGGTGAGCGATTCGGGGACTAGTATTCGTGCTGCCATGACTGCTGAGAACCGCACCTTCCGAGTTGTCACCTACGGCTGCCAGATGAACGCGCACGACTCCGAGCGCATCTCCGGCCTGCTGGAGGAGGCCGGCTACGTGCCGGCGGCCGGCGACGGCGAGCCCGACGTCGTCGTGTTCAACACGTGCGCGGTGCGGGAGAACGCCGACAACCGGCTCTACGGCAACCTCGGACACCTGCGCCCCACGAAGCTCGCCCACCCGGGCATGCAGATCGCCGTGGGCGGCTGCCTGGCCCAGAAGGACCGCGGTGACATCGTGAAGAGGGCGCCGTGGGTCGACGTCGTCTTCGGCACCCACAACATCGGCTCGCTGCCCGTGCTGCTGGAGCGCGCCCGCCACAACGCCGCCGCCGAGGTCGAGATCCTCGAGTCGCTGGAGGTCTTCCCCTCCACGCTGCCGACCCGCCGCGAGTCCACCTACGCCGGCTGGGTCTCGATCTCCGTGGGCTGCAACAACACGTGCACGTTCTGCATCGTCCCGGCGCTGCGCGGCAAGGAGAAGGACCGCCGCCCGGGGGACATCCTGGCCGAGGTCCGGGCGCTCGCCGCCGAGGGCGTGCTCGAGGTGACGCTGCTGGGCCAGAACGTGAATTCGTACGGCGTGGAGTTCGGCGACCGCTACGCCTTCGGCAAGCTCCTGCGGGCCTGCGGCGAGGTCGACGGCTTGGAGCGGGTCCGCTTCACCAGCCCGCACCCGAAGGACTTCACCGACGACGTGATCGCCGCGATGGCCGAGACGCCGAACGTCTGCCACTCGCTGCACATGCCGCTGCAGTCCGGCTCGGACACCGTGCTGCGGGCGATGCGCCGTTCGTACCGGGCCGAGAAGTACCTGGGGATCATCGACAAGGTCCGCGCGGCGATGCCGGACGCGGCGATCACGACCGACATCATCGTCGGCTTCCCGGGCGAGACGGACGCGGACTTCGAGCAGACCCTGGACGTGGTGCGCGCGGCGCGGTATTCCAGCGCCTTCACGTTCCAATACTCCAAGCGCCCGGGGACGCCGGCGGCCACGATGGACACCCAGGTGCCGAAGGCGGTCGTGCAGGAGCGGTACGACCGGCTGATCTCGGCGCTCGAGGAGATCTCGTGGGCTGAGAACAAGCGCTTGGTGGGTTCGACGCTCGAGGTGCTGGTCGCGGTCGGTGAGGGCCGCAAGGACACGGCCACCGGCCGCCTGTCCGGCCGCGCCCGCGACGGCCGCCTGGTGCACTTCGCCGCCGACTCCTCGGCGGGCATCCGCCCGGGCGACATCGTCCATACGACGGTGACCTACGCCGCCCCGCACCACCTCAACGCCGACGGCCCCCTGGTCTCGCACCGCCGCACGCGGGCCGGCGACGCGTGGGAGGCGGGCCGGGTGACGCGGACCCCGGGCGTCTCGCTGGGCATGCCGACCATCGGCGCCCCGCCACCTCAGCCGGCGTCCGCCACCCACTGCTGACTCCCACGCCCACACCGGCCGACTCGTCGACGAACCTGCTCGCGCCTCCACCGCCGGCACCCTCTTCCCCCGCTCGCCGCGCCCTCCTCACTGACTTTGAGCGAATTGGGCGAGCAGGCTCTGCGGGGCGGTCTCGTTGAAGGAGAGGGCGAGGTTCGTGGCGGCTTCCCGCGCGGCCTGCGCGCTGCGTGGGAACAGGGCTTTCTCGTACTCGGTGAGCGCGGTCTCGATGTCGCCGGGATGCTCGGCGATGGCCTTGCCGAGTTCGGCGCCGTCGAGCATCGCGAGGTTGGCGCCTTCGCCGGCGAAGGGCGACATGACGTGTGCGGCGTCGCCGAGCAGTGTCACGCCGGGCACCCGGTTCCAGCGGTGCTCGATCGGCAGGGCGTTGACGGTGCGGGGGATCATCGCGCCGTCGGCTTCGGTGATCAAAGCCTTCAGCGGCGGTGCCCAGTCGGCGAACTGCTCGAGAAGGACCGTTTTGATCTTGTCGGTGTCGGCGAAGTCCAGCGTGGTGAGCCACTCGGGTGACGCGGTGATGGCGAGGTACAGGTGCAGGCTGCCGTCGGGTTCGCGATGTCCGAGGATTCCCTGGTTGGGCCCGAGCGCGAACAGCATGCCGCCGCCGACGACCGCGGCCGCCGCGGGGTGGCGCCGGTCGGCGTCGTGCAGGTCGGTCTCGACGAAGGAGATCCCGGAGTAGGCCGGTGTGGCGGCGGAGACCAGCGGCCGGATCTTGGACCATGCCCCGTCCGCGCCGACCAGTACCCGTGTGGTCACCGTGATGGTGCCGGCGAGGACGAGTTCGTGTCGCCTGTCGCCGAGCGGGCGCGCCTGGGTGACCTTCGTGCCCCAGCGGATGGCTCCTACGCCGGCTGCACCACGTGCCGACACCCACCCTGCTGGTCTGGGGCGAAGACGACCACATCGTCCCACCCACGTTCGGACAGGTATACGCCGACGCCTTCCCGAACTCCCGCTTCGAGACCATCCCCGGCGCCGGCCACATCACCACCCGACCGAACCCTGCGCCGACCTCGCGCCTAGGCCTGGCGCCGGCGGCCGCGTCGGCGAACGGGCCCGGAAAAGCGTTGACCACTACACGCACGCGGCGTGTAGTGGTCAACTTTCTATGTCGGACGGGACATTGCCCGTCACCGAGGAAGTCGGTCAGCCGGTGTGCTCGGCCATGGCCAGGAACTTGCGCTTGGACTCGAGCGCCTTCTCGGCGTCCTTGATGCGGCGCTGGTCGCCCGCGGCCTGGGCGCTGGCCAGCTGCTGCTCCGCCCGCGCCACCTGCTCGCGCATCTGGGCCAGCAGCGGGCTGGCCTCGGGCGGGGTGCGCCGCCACGCGGCGTCCATCGCGGACTTGACCTTGTCCTCGACGCTGCGGAGGCGACGGTCGAGCCCGGGCTGCGCCTCGCGGGGGACGCGGCCGACCTCGTGCCAGGCGCCCTGGATCTCGCGCAGCTTGTTCTGGGCGCCCTTCGGGTCACCGTCGATGTCGAGGGCCTCGGCCTGAGCGAGGAGCTCCTGCTTGCGCTCGAGGTTGCCCTTGAACTCGGCATCCCGAGCCGAGAATACCTCGCTGCGGCGCTTGAAGAAGGCGTCCTGCGCGGCCCGGAAGCGTTCCCAGAGCTTCTGCTCCGTGTCCTTCGCGGCGCGCGGGGCGGCCTTCCACTCGGTCATGAGCTCCTTGAGGCGGGCGGCGGTCGCGTTCCACTCCGTGGACTCCGACAGCGACTCGGCCTCGACGACGAGCTCGTCCTTGCGGCCCTGGGCCTGCTTGCGGCTCGCGTCCAGGGAGGCGAAGTGGGCGCCGCGGCGGCGGGTGAAGGCGTCGCGGGCGGCGGCGTAGCGCTTCCAGAGCTCGCTCTCGGCCTTCTTCTCGACGCCGTGGATCGCCTTCCACTCGTCGAGGATCTCCTTGAGCCGGTCGCCGGCGGTCTTCCAGCCCGTCGCCTCGGCCGCGATCTGCTCGGCCTCCTCGACCAGCGCGGTCTTGCGCACCAGGGCCTCGGCCCGGGCCGCGTCGCGGGCCGCGCGGGCCGCGCCGGCCTTGTCCTCGGCGATCGAGGTGAGCTTGTCCAGCCGGGCCGCCAAACCGTCGATGTCGCCCACGACATGGGCCTCGTCGAGGCCGCTGCGCAGCCGGCGGATGGTGGACAGTGACTGCCCGGCGTCGGCCGCGCCGCTGCCGAGCCGGGCCTCGATCAGGTCGACCTCGGTCACCAGGTCGGCGAACCGGCGGGCGAAGTGGGCCAGGCCCTCCTCGGGTGTCCCGGCCTGCCAGGACCCGATGGGCCGCTCACCGGCGGCCGTCTTCACGAAGACGTTGCCGTCGGCGTCGATCCGTCCAAACTCCGTAGGGTCGCTCATCTGCCCATCCTCGCTCCCGGCGCCCGTGGGATCGGGTATCCCACCGTCACGCCGCCATCGCACAGCAAAGTTCCCCAGGGCATTCTCACAGGTGTGCCCCGGGGCCGGTCGAGGCCCTGCGGCCGAACCGTGACCATTCCGGTGCCATTCACAGGTCGCGTGGCCTCGCCACCCCCGGCTCGGCCGACCTCCACGGCTGCGCAGCGACCGTCCCCGATAACGTTATGCCGTGTCACTCGTCGCCGCCGCGGTCTGCCCACATCCACCACTGCTGGTGCCGGAGGTGGCCGCCGGCGCGGCGGACGAGCTCGACGACCTGCGGGCAGCCTGCCGCGCCGCGGTGGCGCACCTGGCGAACGCCTCGGTCGACTCGCTCATCGTCCTCGGTTCCGATACCACGACGTTACGCCGTGACCCTCCGTTCGGGGGAACCCTGTCCCCATGGGGCGTCGATCTGGCGGTCGGGGACCCGTCCGGCGCGCAGCTTCCCCTCAGCCTGCTGATCGGTGCCTGGCTGCTGCCGGCCGCGGGAAACTTCCAGAGCGTGGCCGCCGACGCCGCGCCGCAGGAGTGCGCGCGCCTCGGCCGCGGCCTCGCCGGGGAGGCGGACCGGGTCGGGCTGCTGGTGCTCGGGGACGGCACCGCCTGCCGCACCGAGAAGGCCCCCGGCTACTTCGACCCGCGTGCGGAGGCCTTCGACGCCGCCGTCGTGGCCGCCCTGGCCGACGCCGACGCCGCAGCCCTGGCCGCGCTCGACCCCGGCCTGGCCGCGGAGCTGCTGGTCGCCGGGCGCGCACCCTGGCAGGTGCTGGCCGGGGCGAAGGATCATGCAATGCGCGGGGCGGTGCTGTACGACTCCGCTCCGTACGGGGTCAATTACGTAGTGGCGACGTGGGCATGAAGGACCTGATCGCGATCGTCGGCCCGACGGCCGCGGGCAAGTCGGCGCTGAGCCTGGTGCTCGCGGAGGCCCTCGGCGGCGAGGTCGTCAACGCCGACTCCATGCAGCTGTACCGCGGGATGGACATCGGCACCGCCAAGCTCACCGTCGCCGAGCGCCGCGGCATCCCGCACCACGTGCTGGACATCTGGGACGTCGCCGAGCCCGCGAGCGTCGCGGTCTACCAGCGCCTGGCGCGGGCCGCGATCGACGACATCGCCGCCCGGGGGCGGGTGCCGCTGCTCGTCGGCGGCTCCGGGCTCTACGTCCGGGCGGTCCTGGAGGACTTCGACTTCCCCGGCACCGACCCGCAGCTGCGGGCGGCGCTGGAGCGCGAGCTCGCCGAGGCCGGGCCCGCGCCGCTGTACGCCCGCCTGCAGGCCGCCGACCCGGTCGCCGCCGGCCGGATCCTGCCCAGCAACGGCCGCCGGATCGTGCGGGCCCTGGAGGTCAACGCGCTCACCGGCACCGCGTTCACCGCGGTGTTGCCCGAGCCCCGGCCGGTGTACGACGCGCTGCAGCTCGGCGTCGACGTCGACACGGCGCTGCTCGACGCGCGCATCGACGCGCGGGTCGAGCACATGTGGGCGGCCGGCTTCGTCGACGAGGTACGCGAGCTGCTGCGCCACGGGCTGCGGGACGGGCGGACGGCGGCGGGCGCACTGGGGTACCGGCAGATCATGAACATGCTCGACGGAGCGTGCGGGGCCGACGAGGCCCGCGCCGAGACGGCCCGCGCCACCCGGCGGTTCGTCCGCCGGCAGCGCTCCTGGTTCCGCCGCGACGAGCGGATCGTCTGGCTGGACGGCGCCGCGGCGGACGTCGCCGGGGCGGCTCTGCGCGCCGTGGGGCAAGATTGACGCCATGCGCTTCGCGAAAGGCCACGGCACGGGCAACGACTTCGTCATCCTGCCCGATCCCGACGGCACCCTGCCGCTGACCCCGGCCCTGGTCGCCGCCCTGTGCGACCGCCGCCGCGGCATCGGCGCCGACGGGGTGCTGCGCGTCGTGCGCAGCGCCGCCCACCCCGACGCCGAGGCGTCCGCGGCGGGCGCCGAGTGGTTCATGGACTACTGGAACGCCGACGGCTCGCAGTCGGAGATGTGCGGCAACGGGGTCCGCGTCTACGCGCGTTACCTCGCCGAGGCCGGACTCGCCGACCCCGAGGGCACCTTCGACCTTGTCACCCGCGCCGGTGTCGTGCCGGTCACGATGGGTGAGGAGATCTCGGCGGGAATGCCCATTCCGAGGGTGTACGTCCAGAGCGAGGCCACCACCGGCGGTGCGACGTTCACCGGCACCGCCGTCGACGTCGGCAACCCCCACCTCGTCTGCGCCGTCGACGAGCCGACGCTGGAGGGGCTCGATCTCATCCGGCCGCCCGGCATCGACCCGCTGATCTTCCCGGCCGGGGTCAACGTCGAGTTCGCCGCGGTCGGCCCGCCCCCGGCCGGCGCGGACCTCTACCGGCGCATGCGCGTCTACGAGCGCGGCTCCGGCGAGACCCAGTCGTGCGGCTCCGGCGCCTGCGCGGTCGCCGCCGCGGCGCTGCACCACGCGGGGCTGGAGTCCGGGGTGGTCGTCGTGGACGTGCCCGGCGGCCGGCTCACGATCACCCTGTCGCCGGCCGAGTGTCTGCTGCGGGGGCCTGCGGTCATCGTCGCGCACGGCGACGTCGACGCGCAGGCCGTCCGTCAGCTGGCCCCTACCTACACCTGAGGGGTCTGCCCGTCGGGGGTCGAGTCGAGCTGGGGGCCCTTGGCCGCGGCCCGCACGGCCGCGGCGACGGCGGGTGAGACCCGCGCGTCGAACACGCTCGGCACGATGACCGTCGGGTTGAGCTTGTCCTCGCCGACCGTGTCCGCGATCGCCTGCGCGGCCGCCAGGGCCATCGCGTCGGTGAACTCGCGGGCCTGCGCGTCGAGCATGCCGCGGAACACGCCCGGGAACGCGAGCACGTTGTTGATCTGGTTCGGCTGGTCGGAGCGGCCGGTGGCGACGATCGCGGCGTGCTCGCGAGCCGCCCGCGGGTCGACCTCCGGGTCGGGGTTGGCCAGCGCGAACACGATCGAGTCCTTCGCCATGGTGGCGATGTCGTCGCCGGTGAGCAGGTTCGGCGCGCTCACCCCGATGAAGACGTCGGCGCCGCGCACCGCCCCGCGCAGGTCACCCGCGTAGTTGTCCTTGTTCGTGTTGTGCGCGAGCCACTGCCACGCGGGGGACAGGCCCGCGAGGCCGGGCATGCCACGGTGCAGCGCGCCGGGCCGGTCGGTGGCGATGACGTCGCCGACGCCCTGGCGGAGCAGGAGCTTCATGATGGCGGTACCGGCGGCGCCCGCCCCGCTCACCACGACCCGCACCTGACCGATCGGCTTGCCCACGACGCGCAGCGCGTTGGTGAGGGCGGCCAGCACGCAGATCGCGGTGCCGTGCTGGTCGTCGTGGAACACGGGGATGTCCAGCTGCTCGCGCAGCCGCTCCTCGATCTCGAAGCAGCGCGGCGCGGCGATGTCCTCGAGGTTGATCCCGCCGTACGCCGGGGCGATCGCCTTCACGATCGCGATGATCTCGTCGGTGTTCTGGGTGTCGAGCACGACCGGCCAGGCATCGACCCCGCCGAAGCGCTTGAACAGGGCGGCCTTGCCCTCCATGACCGGCATGGCGGCGTAGGGCCCGATGTTGCCCAGGCCGAGCACCGCCGAGCCGTCGGTGACCACGGCGACCGTGTTGCGTTTGATGGTGAGGCGGCGGGCGTCGTCGGGGTTTTCGGCGATGGCGAGGCAGACGCGCGCCACGCCCGGCGTGTAGGCGCGGGAGAGCTCGTCGCGGTTGCGGAGCGCGACCTTCGGGGCGACCTCGATCTTGCCGCCGAGGTGGAGCAGGAACGTGCGGTCGGAGACCTTGCGCACGTCGACGCCGTCGAGCTTCTCCAAGCACGCCACGACCTGCTCGGCGTGGGAGGAGTCGGCGGTGTCGCAGGTGAGGTCGACGACCACGTTGGCGCTGTCGGAGTCGACGACGTCGACGGCGGTGACGATCCCCCCGGCGTCGCCGACCGCGGTGGTCAGGCGGCCGATGGCGGAGGCGTCGGCGATGACGGAGACGCGGATGGTGATGGAGAACCCGGCGCTGGGCAGTCTGTGTGTGGCAGGTGTCACCCGTCCATTCTCACCCTCCGCATCCCCCGGCCGGAGCACCGGTACCGCCGGATCGCGGCCCGTCGATGCCGCCACGCTGCAATATCAAGTGCCACGGCCCGCGTGAGGTGACAGGATTGGGGGGTCGGAACGGCCTTACCGAGGAGATCATGTTGCGCGCACGAACGAGCTTTTCCGCAGACGCCTACGACGCGGACGCTGAGGAGTTCGAGGAATTCGTCGACAACGGCGATCTCGAGCTCGAGGAGCGGCACGCGCTGCGCCGCGTCGCCGGGCTGTCCACCGAACTCTCCGACATCACCGAGGTCGAGTATCGCCAGCTGCGCCTCGAGCGCGTCGTGCTGGTCGGCGTCTGGACCGAGGGCACCGTCACCGACGCCGAGAACTCGCTCACCGAGCTGGCCGCGCTCGCCGAGACCGCCGGCTCCCAGGTCCTCGACGGGCTCATCCAGCGCCGCGGCCGCCCCGATCCCTCCACGTTCATCGGCCGGGGCAAGGTCGAGGAGCTGCGTGGCGTTGTGCAGAGCAGCGGCGCGGACACCGTCATCTGCGACGGGGAGCTGTCGCCCTCGCAGCTGCGCACGCTGGAGTCGCAGGTCAACGTCAAGGTCATCGACCGCACCGCGCTGATCCTGGACATCTTCGCCCAGCACGCCAAGAGCAAGGAGGGCAAGGCCCAGGTCGAGCTGGCCCAGCTGCAGTACTTTTTGCCCCGCCTGCGCGGCTGGGGCGAGGCGCTCAGCCGCCAGGCCGGCGGCTCGGCCAGCGGAAACGGCGGCGTGGGCCTGCGCGGTCCCGGTGAGACCAAGCTGGAGATCGACCGCCGGCGCATCCGCACCCGCATCGCGCGGCTCAAGCGCGAGATCGCCGCGATGGCCACGATCCGCGACACCAAGCGCGCCACCCGCCGGCGCAACCGGGTGCCCGCGGTGGCGATCGCCGGCTACACCAACGCCGGCAAGTCCAGCCTGCTCAACCGCCTGACCGGAGCGGGCGTGCTGGTCGAGGACGCCCTGTTCGCGACCCTCGACACCACCACGCGCCGGGCGCGGGCGGCCGACGGGCGGATCTACACCCTGTCGGACACGGTCGGGTTCGTCCGCCACCTGCCGCACCAGCTCGTCGAGGCGTTCCGTTCCACCTTGGAAGAGGTCGCTGAAGCCGATCTCGTACTGCACGTGGTCGACGGCTCCCACCCGGACCCCGAGGCCCAGGTCCGGGCGGTCCGCGAGGTGCTCGCCGAGGTCGGCGCCGACGCGGTGCCCGAGCTGCTCGTCATCAACAAGCTCGACGCGGCCGACGAGGAGACGCAGCTGCGCCTCAAGCGGCTGTGGCCCGAGGCGGTCTTCGCCTCGGCCCGCACCGGGGCCGGCATCGACGACGTGCGCGAGGCGGTGGAGCGGCGGCTGCCGTGGCCGGCGATCGAGCTGACGGCCGTGGTGCCGTACGAGCGGGGTGACCTCGTCGCGCGGGTCCACTCGATCGGTGAGGTCCTCGAGACCTCCCACCTGGCCGAAGGCACCCGAATCCGGGCGCGGGTCACCGAGGGCCTCGCCGCCGAGCTCGCCCCGTTCGCCATGTCGTTCTAATCACGCTGCGTTGGGTTAGTCGATTACCTGGAGTGACAGCCGGACCGGGCGCCCCCAATTCCGGTCCGGCTCTGCCAGACTTGTGCGATGCGACGACGGGTGGTGTGCGGCACAGCTGCGGTGATCTGTCTGTCGGCCGGCGCCGCCGCCCCGGCCGCGGCCTATGAACCGTCGCCCGCGGCGGGCACGCCGGTCTGCACGCCCAACTCCAAGGACGCCTGGGAGATCTCGGGGCTGGTGGCCACCGAGACCGGCTACTACGCCATCCAGGACAGCCAGCCGGGGTCCGCCAGGCCCAAGATCTTCCAGCTCGACAACTCCTGCAAGCTGGTGAAGACGATCGACTACCCGAGCAAGGCCCTGGACCCGGAAGACGCCGCGATCGACAAGAACGGGACGCTCTTCATCGCCGACATCGGCGACAACGACCCCTCCAGCGGCGGCTCCGATACTCCACGCCCGACGGTCGCCATCTGGACGATGGCCAACGGTGCCAAGCAGCCGACGATCAACCGCCTGGCCTACCCCGACGGCAAGAAGCACGACGCCGAGGCGCTGCTGATCAACGGCGACGGCACCCCGATCATCATCACGAAGACGTCCCCGTGCGAGGTGTACGTCCCCGAGAGCCCGCTGGTGCCGAACATCGACAAGAACGTCCCGAAGCTCAAGAAGGTCGGCGACTTCACCGCTCAGGAGACCAAGACCGCCAACCCGCTGGGCCTGCTCGGCTGGAAGCTCGTCACCGGCGCCGCGTCGTCGCCCGACGGCTCGAAGGTCGTCGTGCGCACCTACTCCGATGCCTACGAGTTCGACGTGGCCGGTGGCGACGTGATCAAGGCCATCACCACCGGCAAGCCGCGCATCACCCCGCTGCCGAACGAGCAGCAGGGCGAGTCGATCACCTACACCCCGGACGGCAAGAACTACATCACCGCCTCCGACGTGGAGGCGTCGAAGAAGCAGGCCCCGCTGCTGAAGTACACGCCGACGGACATCTCGGGCACCCTCGGCGGCAGCGGCGCCAACGTCCCCACCCCGAAGGCGAAGGACCAGTCGTTCCTGCAGTCGCTGACCCTGCAGGACATCACCTACGCGGTGGCCGCCATCGGCGTGATCGGCCTCGCCCTGGTCATCGCCGGCGTGGTGGGCATCCGCCGCTCCCGCGCGGCCCGCCGTGCCGCCGGCTCGAACACCGGCGGCATCCGCCCCGACCGCGGCCCGTCCCAGGACGACGACTTCGCCGTGCCGGCCGGCGCCTACGGCCCCGGCTCTGGCGCCCCCGACCGCGGCACCCCCGGCGGCGGTAACGTCTACGGCGCCGGGGGAGGCGACCGTTCTGGCAACGTCTACGGCGCCGGCGGCGACCGCGCTGGCGGCGGCGGTGGCAGTGGCGGTGGTGGCGGTGGCGGCCGAGGCCCCGGCGGCGGCAACGTCTACGGCGGTGGCGGCGCCCCGGATCGCAGCGGCGGCGTATACGGCGGCGGCCCGGACCGCGGCGGCAACGTCTACGGCGCAGGCGGCGGCGCCCCGGACCGCGGCGCCCCTGGCGGCGGCAATGTCTACGGAGCGGGCGGCGGCACCCCGGACCGCGGAGGAGCCCCTGGCGGCGGCAACGTCTACGGCGCCGGCGGCGACCGCGGCGGCAACGTCTACGGCGCGAGCGGCGGCGGAGCCCCGGACCGCGGCGGCTACGGCGGCCAGCCGGGCTACGACCAGCGCGGCGGCTACGCCCCGCACCGCTGACCGCTCCCTGCCTGTTGGCTGCGCTTCTGCTGACCGTCCACCATCCAGCGGCCATGCCTCTCACCGCCGCCCGCTCCTTGCGTGGCGGCTGGACCCCGCGGCGGACTTCACCGCGCGCGGACTGGAAACCCCCGTGCGTGGGGAGCACGGCGTGTTGGTGTCCGTCCCGGCGGCCGGCTACGGACAGCCCCACGTGCGTCGGGAGCACGTCCGAATGACCTGGAACGACCGGAACATGATCGGACCCCCCAGCGACACGGCCAGATGCATCGCTGACGTCCAATGCCTGACGGTTCTAGTCCTCAGGTGGGCGTCTGCGACGCCGTTGATCTGCCGGTCAGTCGGGCAGTTCGGCCAGCACGTGCTGAGCGCGCCGGCGGCGTCGGTCTCGTCGTAGACCCGGCCCGGACGGGTGCGGACCACGTACCGGCCGAGAGTCTCTGCCGGGTCGACCGTGGGATGGTCCCGGGTGAAGGGCCACTGCGGCGTGCTGCTGAAGCACAGGGTCCAGTGGCTGGTGTACGGGCGCAGGACGCGCAGTCTCGGCTCGTGGAACGCCAGAGCGCGAATGGCCTGCAGCCGGGTCCCCACCGGGTCCCCGCAGTAGCCACAGCCAACTCGACTCCCGGGGATCGCCGCGCTCCCGGGCATCCGCGAGGGCCACCGAACCCAGGATTGGCCACGCGGCTGCGACCTGTCCCGGCCGCGCCCCGGGCAGCCATAGCCGTGCCGCTCCGTACGCTGTCGCCAGATCTGGGGCAAAGCCCTGCAGCAGGGTGGACCGACCGGTGCGAAGCGCGAGGTAGAACTGTCGCTGCCACGGGCTTAGCTGTAGGTCCGCGTGCAACTCGCCGTTATCGACCGTCGCCCTGCGATGCGGATCCACGCCCTCCCGCGGGCGCGCCCGAAGCGGCATCCCCTGCCGGTCGAGCTCGGTCTGCCACGCACGGCATGCATCGCCCACCGCAACAACATCCGGATACCAGCGCGCCGCCTCGCCCCAGACACCTTCGGCACCAGCCATCGCTCCATAGCGCGCCGCTGGCGGCCCCACCGCCCGGCGGCGACGCCTTCCACCGCTGGCCGCTTCCTGCCTGGCGGCTGGGCCCGCACCGCTGGCGACCCACCGCCCGGCGGCCGCGCCTTTCGCAGCTGGCCGGTCGTTGCTTGGCGGCTGCGCCTTTCACCGTTGACCAGCCACCGCTTGGCGGTTGCGCTCCGGGCTCTTGACTGGCCACTGCCCGGCGGTTGGGCCTTTCGCCGTTGGTCAGTTGCTGTCTGGCGGTTTCGGTTGCACTCCGCGTCGTTGAGGGGCCACCGTCGAGCGGTTGGGGCCTTTACCGTTGGTCGGTTGCTGTCTGGCGGCTGTGCTCCGGACCGTTGACCGACACGCCCGGTGCGGGAGGTCGCCGGCCGTCGATGGCTGTGCTTCGCCGTCGTGCGGTGGTGGCACGAGGGGGTGGCGTCCGCGGC
Organism: Dactylosporangium sp. CA-233914; assembly: GCF_050942935.1. NCBI lineage: Bacteria > Bacillati > Actinomycetota > Actinomycetes > Micromonosporales > Micromonosporaceae > Dactylosporangium > Dactylosporangium sp. CA-233914. The sequence continues at coordinate 2,081,453 of NZ_CP192030.1, forward strand.
TCCTCCTGCTGGCGGCCATGGGTGAAATGGCGGGTGGTCTGCAGCGGGTGAGCGCGTCGGCGCCAGCTACCAGCGATGGCCGAGGTGGGCCTCAAACAGCTGCGAAAGGTGCATGACCTGGCATTGATCATGTACCTGGTCGATCGCTGTGGGGCCGCCGCCCGGGCTGTGGGCGTGCGGGCGGCGGCTGGCTCGGGGAGTGGGTGGGGGTCAGATGCGGCGGACGACCGTCACCACGCGGCCGAGGATGGTGGCGTGGTCGCCGGGGATTGGGTCGAAGGCGGCGTTCTGGGGCATCAGCCAGACGTGGCCGTCGCGGTTGCGGTAGGTCTTCACCGTGGCCTCGCCCTCCAGCATGGCGGCCACGATGTCGCCGTTGTTGGCTGTGGGCTGCTGGCGGACGACGACCCAGTCGCCGTCGCAGATGGCGGCGTCCAGCATTGAGTCGCCCTTGACCTGGAGCATGAAGAGGGTGCCCTCGCCGACCAGTTCGCGGGGGAGGGGGAAGACGTCCTCGACGGCCTGCTCGGCGAGGATCGGGCCACCGGCGGCGATCCGGCCCAGGACGGGGACGTAGGCCGGGGCGGGGCGGGCGGCCCGGGCGGCCTCCTCGTCGACCGCGACGAGTTCGCTGGGCGGGCGGACGTCGACGGCGCGGGGGCGGTTGGGGTCGCGGCGCAGGTAGCCCTTGCGCTCGAGCTCCTTGAGCTGGTAGGCGACGCTCGACGGGGAGACCAGGCCGACCGCCTCGCCGATCTCGCGGACGCTCGGCGGGTAGCCGTTGCGCTCGACCGCGGCGCGGATGAACTCCAGGATCCGGCGCTGGCGGACGGTCAGGTCGGCGGCGAAGAGGTCCGGGAAGGCGCTCACCACGGCGGTGACCGCGCGCATCTCGGGCTCGCCGCCGCGGCGGCGGGTGGCGCGGCGCGTGCCGGTGCGGCCGGCGATGGCGGTGACCTCGGCGCCTTGGTCGTCGATGAGCTCGCCCGGCTCGCTCGCGGGTGCGTCGGTGCGGTCGTCGGCTGACACGTCGTCCTCCCTCGTGTTGGCAGGCGCGGGTTCGCGCCGCGTCTGCTGACGGGCCGTGGGGTGGTCCGTCACCCGGGCCCGCGCGCGGGTGCGAGGGGCCGGTGTGTCGCATAGGTCTGGTAACCCCGATCAGAACCTGATCGTGTGTCGGTCACCGTATCGCCGAGGAACGACAGTTTCAAACATCTGTACTACGTGGCGTGCCATTTTTTCGGCGAGTCGCTCGACACGGGTCTTCCCGCTCTGATACACAATCGTACGGCTGTTCGATCGAACGCGTGTGCGGAAAAGGGGGCCGACATGGGACGGCGGGCCGCAAACGAGCGCAAAGCACCGCTCCGCCTCACTCGGCGGGGCCGGATTGTCGTGTTCTGCTTCCTGTTGACGTTCGCCGGTGGGCTCGTGGCTCTCGTGTCCGCGCCCGGGCAGGCTGCCGACCCGCCGGGGCCGGTGCCGACGATCGTCGTGCAGCCGGGCGACACGCTCTGGGACATCGCCTCGCGGACCAAGGGGCGGGAGGGGCGCGACCGGACGGTCGAGGAGATCCGGCGTCTCAACAGTCTGGACGGTTACGACATCGATGCCGGGCAGCGACTTATCCTGCCCCGCAGGCGCTGAGCAGGCCGGATGCGGCCGGGCGGCGGTCCGCAACCCGGCGCGGCGGCCGAGACGCCCGACACATTCGTGTCGGGATCCTCGTTTGACTTGCGTCGGCGTAGGCATCGGCATAGCGTCTACCCCTAGATGTAGTAGTTACAGGGGTGTAAGTCGTCCACAGGTTGTGGAATCGGCAACCACTGTTCACTGACCGTAGTTGACCGGCGGGTAACCCCACTCGGGGACGCCCGCTGATTTGGCGTGCAGTTTTGTCCGGCTTGGGCGGATTCTCAAGGCCCGATCCGGCGTACCATGGAGAGAGGTCCATCGACATGCGGTGCCCGTACTGCCGGCACGCCGACTCGCGGGTGGTTGACTCCCGGGAGGCTGAGGATGGCCAGATCATCCGGCGGCGCCGGTCCTGCCCGGAGTGCGGGCGGCGGTTCACCACCGTCGAGGAGGCGGTGCTCGCTGTGGTCAAGCGTAGTGGGGTGACCGAGCCGTTCAGCCGGTCGAAGATCATCGCCGGGGTGCGCAAGGCGTGCCAGGGCCGGCCGGTGGACGAGGACGCCATCGCGCTGCTGGCGCAGAAGGTCGAGGAGACCGTCCGCGCCCGGGGCGCCGCCGAACTGCCCAGCCACGAGGTGGGCCTGGCGATCCTGGCGCCGCTGCGGGAGCTGGACGAGGTGGCCTACCTGCGCTTCGCCAGCGTGTACCGCTCGTTCGACTCGCTCGGCGACTTCGAGCGGGAGATCGCGGCGCTGCGGGCCGGGGCCCAGGCGCCGGTCAAGGGCGCACCGCCCGAGCAGTCGGGGGAGGGGCCGCCGGCGCCGGTCGCCCGGGCCGGTGAGCCGGCCGACGCGCTGAGCAGCGCCGGTCGCCCGGTCCGCAACACCGGCTGATCCCGGGCGACGGGTAGAACGCAGCGCAACGCGCCGCCAAGGGCGGCGAACGGGCAACGAACGCGGGCATGGAGCGCGAGAACCGGGCGCCGTCGATCGGCGGGCGCCCGCAGAAGCGACAAAAGACCGAACGAGCGCGTCAACAGCGAACCAGCGCCGAGGCCGGGGGACGAACAGGCGCAGGGAACCGGACAAAACGCGCGAAAGACCCACAGACGAAACGGCGCGATGGTACGCACATGCGGTACCGACGACGCCAAATGACGATCGAGGACACAACGCTGATGAGGGGGCCGCGGATGGCGGGGGAGACGAAGACGAAGCCGGCACGCAAGGACCAGCGGGAGGGGCTGCGGGTCGAGCGCGTCTGGACGACCGAGGGTGTGCACCCGTATGACGAGGTGACGTGGGAGCGTCGCGACATCGTCATGACGAATTGGCGGGACGGCTCGATCAACTTCGAGCAGCGGGGGGTCGAGTTCCCGACGGCGTGGAGCGTCAACGCCGCCAACATCGTCACCACGAAGTACTTCCGCGGGGCGGTCGGCACCGCGCAGCGCGAGCAGTCGCTGCGCCAGCTGATCGACCGGGTCGTGTCGACCTACACGAAGGCCGGGCAGCAGCACGGGTACTTCGCCACGGACGCCGACGCCGAGATCTTCGGCCACGAGCTGACCTGGATGCTGCTGCACCAGGTGTTCAGCTTCAACTCGCCGGTGTGGTTCAACGTCGGCACGTCCTCGCCGCAGCAGGTCAGTGCCTGCTTCATCCTGTCCGTGGACGACTCGATGGACTCGATCCTCGACTGGTACAAGGAGGAGGGGCTGATCTTCAAGGGCGGCTCCGGCTCCGGCGTGAACCTGTCGCGGATCCGCTCGTCCAAGGAGCTGCTGACCAGCGGCGGCACCGCCAGCGGCCCGGTGTCGTTCATGCGCGGCGCCGACGCGTCCGCCGGGACGATCAAGAGCGGCGGGGCGACCCGGCGCGCGGCCAAGATGGTCATCCTCGACGTCGACCACCCCGACGTGGAGGAGTTCATCGAGACCAAGGCCCGCGAGGAGGACAAGATCCGGGCCCTGCGTGACGCCGGGTTCGACATGGACCTCGGCGGCAAGGACATCGTCAGCGTCCAGTATCAGAATGCCAACAACTCGGTCCGCGTCACCGCCGAGTTCATGCGCTCGGTCGAGGACGACACCGAGTTCGGGCTGCGCTCGCGGCTGGACAACAGCATCATCTCCAGCGTCAAGGGCAAGGAGCTGTTCCGCAAGCTCGCCCAGGCCGCGTGGGAGTGCGCCGACCCCGGCATCCAGTACGACGACACGATCAACGACTGGCACACCTGCCCCGAGACCGGGCGGATCACCGCGTCGAACCCGTGCAGCGAGTACATGCACCTGGACAACTCCAGCTGCAACCTCGCGTCGCTGAACCTGCTCAAGTATCTCAACGCGGACGGCACCTTCGCCGTCGAGCGGTTCGTGAAGTCCGTCGAGCTGGTCATCACCGCGATGGACATCTCGATCTCCTTCGCCGACTTCCCGACCGAGAAGATCGGCGAGACCAGCCGCGCGTACCGCCAGCTCGGCATCGGCTACGCCAACCTGGGCGCGCTGCTCATGGCGAGCGGCCTGGCGTACGACTCCGAGGGCGGCCGGGCCGTCGCCGCCACGATCAGCAGCCTCATGACCGGCACCGCCTACCGCCGCTCGGCCGAGCTGGCCGGGGTCGTCGGCGCCTACGACGGCTACGCCCGCAACGCCAGCGCCCACGCCCGCGTCATGCACAAGCACGCCGAGGCCAACGCCGCCATCGGTACCGTCGGCGCCGTCGACATCGCCATCAAGGACGCGGCCACCGCGCAGTGGGCGCTGGGCAACGAGATCGGCGCGAAGAACGGCTGGCGCAACTCGCAGGCCAGCGTGCTCGCCCCGACCGGCACCATCGGCCTGATGATGGACTGCGACACCACCGGCGTCGAGCCCGACCTGGCCCTGGTCAAGTTCAAGAAGCTCGTCGGCGGCGGCTCGATGCAGATCGTCAACCAGACCGTGCCGCGCGCCCTGCGCACCCTGGGGTACCAGGAGGAGCAGGTCGAGGCGATCGTCGAGCACATCTCGGCGCACGGCCACGTCGTCGACGCACCCGGCCTCAAGCCCGAGCACTACAGCGTCTTCGACTGCGCCATGGGCGAGCGGACCATCGCGCCGATGGGCCACGTGCGCATGATGGCGGCGATCCAGCCGTTCATCTCCGGCGCCATCTCCAAGACGGTCAACATGCCGGAGTCGGCGACCGTCGAGGACGTCGAGGAGATCTACTACCAGGGCTGGAAGCTCGGCCTGAAGGCCCTGGCGATCTACCGCGACAACTGCAAGGTCGGCCAGCCGCTCTCCGCGGTCTCCTCGTCCGCCTCGGCCTCGTCGAAGACCGCGGAAGCGGAGAAGCCGGCCGAGGTCGTGGTGAAGACCGAGAAGGTGATCGAGTACCGCCCGGTGCGCAAGCGGCTGCCGAAGAAGCGGCCGAGTTCGACCGTGTCCTTCTCCGTCGCCGGCGCCGAGGGCTACCTGACCGCGTCCTCCTACCCGGACGACGGCCTCGGCGAGGTCTTCCTCAAGATGTCGAAGCAGGGCTCGACCCTGGCCGGCGTCATGGACGCGTTCTCGGTCGCCATTTCGATCGGCCTGCAGTACGGCGTGCCGCTGGAGACCTACGTATCGAAGTTCGTGAACATGCGCTTCGAGCCGGCCGGCATGACCGACGACCCGGACATCCGGCTCGCCTCCTCCGTGATGGACTACATCTTCCGCCGCCTGGCCCTGGACTTCCTGGACTTCGACACCCGCTCGGAGCTGGGCATCCTGACCTCGGGGGAGCGCGCGGCCCAGCTGCGCGCCGAGGCCGCCGGCACCGCCTCCGACCCGGACGTGGACCTCACCGAGATGCGCAACTCGGCCCCGGTCGAGAAGCCGGCGTCGAAGCCCGCCGAGGTCGAGCCGCCGCGCCGGGTCGGCTCGTCGACGGAGCTGCTGGAGCTGGTCCAGGGCAAGGCCGCCGACGCGCCGCTGTGCTTCACCTGCGGCACGAAGATGCGCCCGGCGGGCAGCTGCTACGTCTGCGAGGGCTGCGGCTCCACCAGCGGCTGCAGCTGAAAATGAGCGGAATTGCATTCGCTGCAACGTCGAATGCGCCTTGACGAGGCCCGAGGCCGAGCGCTGCGCGATGTTACTGCGCCGTGCCGGCCGACGGCTGAAAGACAGCGACCGCCCGAGTCGGTAGGGGTCGGACGGTCGCTGCGGCAGGGACGTGGTGTCCGCTGCGCGGTGTGAGAACCTGCATGACACCACATCTCGAGCCGCAGAACAACTGCGGAGGAGGTGGTGGAATATGGCTCGAAACAACCGGCAGACCGGTTCGAACGCAGCTTCGGCGGCGGGCAAGGTGCTCGCAAACCCGAAGTCGTCGAAGGCGGACAAGTCGGCTGCGGCTAGCGCGCTGTCGCAGACGCCGTCGAAGCCCGGCAAGCGCAAGTAGCGTTACGTCTGCCCGGGTCCTACCGCCTGGGCAGCACGCCTCGCCGTAACGCTTTCAACGATGTTGCTCTGGATGCAACGTGACCGCGCCTAATCTTGATTTTCCTTGTTCTGCTCCTCAGTTGATTCCCGCTGGTGTGGTGCATCTGGATCCGGCGCCTGCGGTGTTCGAGGCGATGATCGAGGGTTGGGCGCGGCAGCAGCGGGTGAGGTTCCTGCAGTCAGACACCATTGATGGACGTGTCGACGTGGTTCGCCGGCTGGCGATGTTCAGTAATCAGTACCCCTGGCAGTGGCGTGCTGCGGAGGTCGAGGCGTTCGTCGACCAACTGCGTTCGGGTACCAGGCCGATCGCCGTGTCCACTGCTCGCGGCTACGTCGGCGCCCTGCGGATGTTCCTGGATTACGTCACCGACGCCCGTTACGGCTGGATGAACGTATGCGTGGAGCGGTTCGGCGAGGCGCCGCAGCAGGTGCTCGGCGAATGGAACACGATCGCGCACGTCACCGAGTACGAGGGCCGGCCGGGCCGCCGCCCGTTGAGCTACGACGAGGTGCAGGCATTGTTCGATGCCGCTGATGGTCGCACTGCAGCCGAACCGATCACTCACGACACCCTCGATCGACAACCGCAAACGCAGCCTCTGCACTACATTCGCGAAGTCCTCGTCACTTCAGGCGTGCTGCCCGCACGCGACGAACACCTGGAACGGCTAAGACCGTGGCTGGACCGGGTCCTTGCCGACAAGCCCAGCCATCACATCCGAACCGTCAAGCCGTTCGCACAGTGGTTCGTCCTGCGCCGGGCTCGGCGTTCCGCCGCCCGCAATGGAGGCTACCGCCGCGGCAGCGCCGACTACGCGCGCGCACGGATCCTGATCGCGTTGGAACTGCTTGCCTGGCTCGATCAGCACGCCCTGACTCTGGACGCGCTCACGCAACCCGTCCTCGACCGCTGGCTGGAGGACGGCACGACCGCACGGCGCGCGGTCCGTTCCTTCCTCGGCTGGGCCCACGAGCGAGGGCTGGCCACGAAACTCGCCGTCCCGATGGCAGCCAGAGCCGCCCCGACGGTACTGCTCGACGATGACGATCGCACAGCCCAGCTGCGCCGCTGCCTCACCGACGAGACGCTGGGCCTCGACCTGCGCGTCGCCGGGACGCTGATCCTGCTCTTCGCGCTTCCTTTGACCCGGGTGCTCCATCTTCGCGGCACCGACGTCGTCCGCGACACGGACCACACCTACCTCCTCGTCGACGGCCACCGGCTGCTACTGCCGCCGCGCCTCGCCGACTTGATCCAGCAACTCCAGGCCCGCGCCGGCGCACGCTCGACACTCGCACGGATCGACCGGGCACCAGGATGGCTGTTCCCAGGGCAGATAGCGACACGACCGGCTCACGACAACGCCGTCGCCAGCCGACTGCAGCGTGCTGGCATCGACAGCTTCGCCGGCCGCAACGGCGCGCGCCTCGCCCTCGCCGCAGACCTGCCCGCCTCCGTCCTCGCCGATCTGACCGGACTGCACATCACCACGGCCATGCGATGGACCTCCTGGGCCAAACGGGACTGGGCACAGTTCATCGCGGCGCGAGTGGCCAGAGATTCGAAAAGACCCATCAGGCCCGACGGCCACGACAGATTGTGAGAAAGGGTATGAACTTCCAGCACTACGATCTCGGCCAGCTCAAGCGCGGCGCCGTAGTCGTTGTCCAACTCCGGGGGAACGCCGCGAACGTGCGCCTAATGGACTCAAGCAACTTCTCGAGCTACAAGAACGGGCGCCGGCACAGCTATACCGGAGGCCTTGCCAAGACGTCGCCGGTCCGACTCGCCGTCCCCCGCGGCGGTCATTGGCACGTGACCATCGACCTGGCAGGGCTCCGCGGATCCGTGCGAGCCAGTGTGAGCGTTGAACCGCCTCCACTGCCGGCACTGCGTAGCAGCACGATGACCGCCCCACTGAGCCAGATCCGCCACGAAGCTCCACCGCAACTCAACAACGACAACACCCAAGTCTGGGATGTGTTCATCTCGCACGCCAGCGAGGACAAAACCCTGGTCGTCAACCCGCTCTCCGATCGACTGCGCGAGCTCGGCGTGACCGTCTGGCTCGACGCGTTCGAACTCCGCATCGGCGACAGCCTCCGCCGGAAGATCGACGCTGGCCTTGCCGGCAGCCGATTCGGCATCGTGGTGCTGTCCCGGTCCTTCTTCAGGAAGGGTTGGCCACAGTATGAACTCGACGGCCTCGTCACCATGCAGGTCTCCGGCAAGCAGAGCCTGCTTCCGATCTGGCATGAGATCACCAAGGATGAGGTAATGGCTCAAAGCCCGTCGCTCGCAGACAAGATCGCTCGCAGCACTGCTCAATACACGATCCAAGAGATTGCCGACGAGATCGCCAGCGTTGTCCGCCCCGACCTGACCGTCGGCGCCGCGTGACGAATACTGCATCCTTCGAATAGGTGTCCTCCACCAGTAAACCGGCCATGCCCGGCGGGTCCCCTCCAGGGGCACCTTGAGATCAGAGCGTCATTGGCGAGTCTGACCAAAGGGGTGTCCCCCGGGCCCTACCGTCCGGGGGACTTTCCGTTGCTCAGGGACGGCGGCACCTGCATCAAGCACACCCTGTCGCCGCGTACGCCCGCGGACTGCACTGGCAGCTCAAGCCGGAATACGAGTCGCGGCTGCGGGAGTTGATCCGGCATTACGGTGAGACTCGTGTCTGAGCCCCACGACGAGCCGGGTCCCTTGGAGCCCGCCCGGCTGTTCGCCGCCTTGCAGCACGGCGCTGCGGATCTTCCGCCGGTGGTGTCGCCGCGGGACGTAGTGATCGCGGCGGCTGGCACCTGGGGCCGGTACGGCTCGCTCGTCGTCCTCCGGCGTGACTGGGCGGAAGACAACGCGCTGCTCGACGACGTGTACCTGCTGGAACGTTCTCCTGCTGGCCAGTGGTCGGCTCCGAACGGCTCCTCGGGCTCCGGCATGCCGGAGTGGGTGCTCGACCGTCCCGCCGGGCCCCTGCCGGACTCGCGCGGCAGCGACTTGATGAATCTGGGTGCCCAGATGGCCAACGTCGGCGGCCGCTGGCTGGCGGAACTGACCGTCATGGCAAGCCGGGCCATCACCGCCATCGAGGTGCGGTACGGGGATGACGAGATCTCCGTCCCGGTCCCGCCCAGCGGCCTGGTGACGCTTCCCGGGCTGGTCCGCTCACCCGATGATGTCGCCGAGTTCCGAGGCTACGACGACGCTGGGAGTCTGCGGGCTGTCGAACGCTACTGGCCCTTGACCGAGCACGACCGCCGCACGGGCTGGCCCGGCGAGTCGTTGTGGGCCGTATAGTGGCCGGCCGTGATCACCGTCGCTGGATGGGTCTTCGAGACGAACGTCGTCCGCTTCCTCGAGTACCTGAGTCGATACATCGACTACCCGTACGACGCCGCGGACGAAGACGCCCTGATAGGAGCCCTCGACGGGACAGACGATGAGTCCGACACCGCGTGGTTCGAGTATCCGCTTCAAGGAACTCCGCCTGTCATGGTCTCCCTGGCCCAGGCGGTGGGCGGGAGTGTCGTCAGCGTCCGCGTCCACGGAGAACTCGACAGCATCCTTGCGGCGCGGATCGACACGATGCTTGATCTTTTATGACGCACCATTGCGGTGAATGGTCCGCATGCTTGCTCCCACAAGGGCCAAGGGAGACAGCCTGCTGGGCAGAGCCGATCAGCTGACGTGCCGGACGAGATGCTTGTCGAACGCGTGTGTTCGAAGGCGAATACCTAGGTGGTGACCAGGTCAAGCCGGGCATGCCGCCGGTGCCGGCGGCTCCTAGGATCGAAGCCATGCCGGAAGATCGCCTAGCCGAGGCCGCCGCCCTGGTGGCGTTGCTGCGTCGGCGGGGGGCGAAGTGGGCGGACGTGACGGCGGAGGTGCTTGCCGAGGGCGAGGCCCTGCCCGTGCTGCGCCGGACGCTGTACTGCGGTGCGACGCTGTTCGACGACGACAGCGCGTTCGACGTCGCGCTCAGGGATGCGTCGGCCGAGGTGAACGGCTGGTTCGCCGACGGCATCGGGGTGCATTGCCTGTTCGACGACTCCTACCCGGCCCAGCTTCGTGACATTCATCAGATGCCGCCCTTGGTCTTCACCCGCGGAACCCTCGCCAAGGATCGGCGAGCCGTGGCCGTCGTCGGAACGCGCAGCCCCACCGAGCGCGGCCTCGCGATCGCCCGAGACGCGGCGACCGCCCTGGCCGGGAGCGGGGTCACCGTCGTATCGGGGCTGGCGAAGGGCATCGACACCGCCGCGCACCAGGCAGCGCTGGAGGCGGGTGGACGCACGGTGGCGATCATCGGGACAGGAGTGAACCAGCACTACCCAGCCGCCAATCGCTCGCTGCAGCAGCGGATCGTCCGCGAGGGTCTGGTGCTGAGTCAGTTCTGGCCCGAGGCGTCGCCGACCAAGCAGGCGTTCCCCATGCGCAATGCGGTGATGAGCGGATACGCCGCGGCCACCGTCGTTGTTGAGGCCGCGCATCGAAGTGGTGCGCGAATGCAGGCCCGGCTGGCGCTTGAGCACGGCCGGCCCGTGGTGCTGGTCGATTCCCTCCTCGTGCATGACTGGGCCCGCGACTATGCCTGGCGGCCCGGGGTGACGGTGGTCAGTAGCGCCGATCAGCTGCTCGCGGCCGTGGACTACATTGTCAGCCAGATTCCGGGCACATTGGACCCATTTGAGGGGCTGCCTTCTCTTGTCCGAGGGTGGTAACAACAGCGACTGGGCCGTTGCGGAGCGGCTCGCGGAAACGCAGCGCCCGTTTCTGCGAAATCCAACTCTCCGTGGAACTGCTCCGGTCTCACGCAGGTCCGTGCCGGGACGGGCGGCAGCCCGCACCCGGCCCACGCGCGATGCCGAGGTTCTGGTACGCGCACTCTTTTCCGTTCCGCCTGTCCGCCGAGCCGGGTAGCGGCTGCGGCGAGCAGGTTGGCGTACCGGTCACGTTCCTGGACTGGGTCGAACCGTGGGTCAATTGTCGTTGGCCAGAAGGAAATCCGCGGCAACATGGTCAACAAGGCCGGGACTGCTTGGCCGGCTACGACGACTGAGGGGATCTCGCTGAGCGCTCCACGCGAGTCGCTCACGCTCTGCCGCGCGTTGATCGGCGAAGGACGCCGGGGCGGTCGCCGTCGTCGCGGTGGTGCTGGGTCGTCATTTCAACCCTGCCTACCGGCCGGCCGCGCCGATGATGGAGCGGCTCCGACCGCAGTCATTCGATATCGCGCGATGCTGCCTTGGGCATTTGCCACAGATTACGGTCGGCGGGTGACTCTGGATGTGCGTGTCGCCGCGGTCGTGGTCGAGGATGATCGGATTCTCCTGCTGGACCAGGACACCGAAGGGGATCGGTCGTGGTCGTTGCCGGGCGGCAAGGTCGAGGCCGGGGAGACGATCGAGGCGGCGCTGGAGCGTGAGGTGCGGGAGGAGACCGGCCTGGAGGTGCGGGTCGGCGATCTGCTGTACGTGTGCGACGTCGTGCCGGCGCGCGTCGTGCACCTCACCTTCCAGTGCCGCCGGGTGGGCGGCGTGCTGGGGGCGGTCATGCCGGGGGTCGACAGCCGGCCGATCCGCGCGGTGGGGTTCGTCGAGCTGGCGGACCTGCCGGCGCTGGGGTTCGGTGAGCGGTTCGTGGAGTTGGCCCGGGCCGGGTGGCCGGGCGCGGGCTCGTACGTGGGGCCGAAGAGCAGCATCGGCCTGTAGCAGGGGAGCGTCAGGACCAGGCGGCAGTGAGGCGGGCCAGGTGCGGGCCGTACTCGATGCGCTCGTACCAGTCCGTCGGCCAGGCGGGCTCGTTGTGGGCCGCGCCCGCGAAGGCGCCCGTCAGCGAGGCGATCGAGTCCGAGTCGCCCGAGGAGGCCGCGGCGCGTGACAGGGCGTCCACCGGGGAGTCCGGGAACAGTAGCAGGCAGTACACCGCCGTCGCCAGGGCCTCCTCGGCCACCCAGCCGGCGCCGCCGGCCGCGCACGGGTCCGCGTTCGGGCCGATGCGGTGGACCGCCTCCTCCAGGCCGGTCAGGACCTCCTCGCACTCGTCCCAGCCCTGGGCGATGAAGGCCTCCGGCGACGGGGCGTCCGATCGGCGCCACAGCTCGTCGCCCAGCCAGTCGGAGCGGTAGAGCGTGCGCTGTGAGGAGCAGCGGGCGCGCAGGGCCGCCGGGAGTTCGGCGATCGGCAGGCCGTCCAGGAGCCAGCGGATGGCGAGCGCGGTGAGCTCCGAGGCGGCCAGGCCCGTCGGGTGGCCGTGGGTGAGGGCGGCCTGCAGCTGGGCCGAGCCCGCCCGCTCGTCGTCGGTCAGGCCGGGGGCCAGGCCCATGGGGGCCACGCGCATGTTGGCGCCGCAGCCCTTCGAGCCCGCCACCGTCGCCTCCCACCAGGGCCGGCCGCGGTTCAGGGCGGCGCACGCGGCCATGCACGTGTTGCCGGGGGCGCGGTTGTTGTCGGGGCCGGCCCACCAGGCGATGAACGTCTCGCGCAGGTGGGGCTCCAGGCGGCCGGCCGTGAGCGGGCCCTCCGCGAGGGCGGCGACCAGGGCGTCGCCGACGGCCAGGGTCATCTGGGTGTCGTCGGTGACCAGGGCGCCGGGCGGCAGGTCGCGGGGGCCGCGCTCGCCGTACACCTGGATGATCTTGTCGTAGCTCATGAACTCCGTCGGGGCGCCGAGCGCGTCACCGAACGCGAGCCCGAAGACGGCCGCCTTCACCTTCGCCATCTGCCGAAAGCTATACCCGCACGACCTCGACGTGCGAGCCGGGGTGGCGGGCCCGCACCTCGCGGGCCCGCTGCTCGGCGAGGTCGGACAGGGCGAGGAGGCGGACCGGGCCGGGCATCGAGGCGACCGAGGCGTCCAGGCGGCCGGGGGAGGTCACCGGCAGGTGGTTGTAGATCGCGCCGGCGGTGGCGCCGGAGGTGCGCTGGAGGGTGGAGAGGAACAGCGTCATACGGTACGACTCGTAGCCTGTGTCATCGCCGACGACGATGACCGGGGCCGTGGCGGGCAGCTCGGCGTGGGCCCGCAGCAGGATTGCGGCCTGGGCGATCCGGGCCGGGATCGGGCCCCGCACCCAGGCGCTGCCCCACGAGCCGCCCAGGTGGGGCTGGTACGGCGTGTCGCCCCGCCCCGCCCCCGTCAGCGCGACGATCGCCACGAGCGCCGGCACCGCGGCCGGCAGCGAGCGGTGGCGGCGGGACACGGCCGGGGGCGGCAGGTGCAGGGCGACCGCGCCGGCACCGGTCAGCAGGAGGGCGAAGACGAGGTACAGCGCCTTGTTCGCGTAGTAGCCGCTGCCCACGCCGAAGAGGCGCTGGCCGGCCAGCAGGATGCCGGCGAACGCGGCGACCGGGACGAACGCGAGCGCGTACGCGCGCCAGATCCGGCTGTGCCGGCCGCGGCGGGTGAGCAGGCCGGTGGCGACGAGGGCGGCCAGGGCGAGCAGGGCGTCGCGGCTGAGCACGAGGTAGCCGATGACGAACAGGGCGCCGGCCTGGTCGGCGTAGAGCAGCCCGTAGGCCATCGGGCCGGTCGCGGCCAGGCCGCACGCGACCGCCAGGGCCAGCGCGACCGGGCGGGCGGACAGGCGCCGCCAGTGGGTGCCGAGCCAGATCAGCGCGGCGAGGCCGGCCGGGGGCAGGTACAGGTAGTACGTGAAGCCGACCGCGGCCAGCAGTACGGCGACGAGCAGCAGCTGGTCGCGGGTGCGGGCGAGGGGACGGATCAGCAGGGCCAGCAGCAGCACCGCCTCGGCCAGGCCCAGCACCTGGCTCGGGTAGCCGAAGCTGAGCAGCTCCAGCATCTCCCCGGCGGCGCAGACGGCGGCGATGACCGCGGCCAGGGTGAGCCGCCGGGCGGGGGTGAGGGCGCCGGCCGCGATCCACTGGGCCGCCCAGACCAGGGTCAGGGCGAGCAGGACGTAGCCGCCGAGGACGTAGCCGAGGTAATGGGCGAGCATGGCCGTCGCGCTGCCGTTGTCCCCGACGAAGCCGTCCAGGACAGCGGCCAGCAGGTGGGAGCCCTGCGGGTAGTCGATCATGCCGCCGTAGACGTACTGCTCGGCGCGGGCGTGGTCGGTGAACAGGTAGCCGCCGGTGCGCCGGATCGCGTCGAAGACGGCGGCGTGGCGGGCCAGGTCCTCGCCGTCGAGCATGATCGCCAGGCGGCCGGCCGGGGTGGCGTGCCAGACGGGCCAGGCGGCGACCACGCCGACGACGGCCGCCGCGGAGACGGCCACCGCGTCCGACCAGCGCGGTCTCGGCAGGCTCGGGCGGCGTCCGATGGTGATGAGGACGGTCGCGGCGGTGCCGGCCACGGCGACCGGGTGCAGGCCCCACGGCCAGTACGAGAACACCAGCCCGGCCAGGCAGGTCGCGCCGAGCAGGACGCCGGTGGCGAGCATCAGGCGGTCCAGGAGGCTGCGCCCGCCCCGCAGGAGGGACGCGGTGGCGATCAGCAGCAGGGGCGGGACGACGAATGCGGCGTGGATCGCGTACAGGGCGATGACCAGCAGCCACGCGAGCGCGACCGGGGCGGGGATGCGCAGTTGTACACGCCAGGAAGGGGGGAGCGGCACGGAGGTATAACGATTTATCGGGAAACTTCGTCATTGTCCGGATCGTTACGCATTTCGTGGCCACCCTCCGCGACCGGTACGACCCGAAGGCGAACGGCCTCGGCCTGCTCCGGCTGGCGTTCGCGCTGACGGTGCTCCTCGCCCATTCCTGGCCCCTCGGCATCGCCCGTCCCAACCCCGGCCAGGGCCTCACCCGCGGCCAGACCGACCTCGGCACCCTCGCCGTCGACGGGTTCTTCGTCCTGTCGGGTTTCCTCGTCGCGGCGAGCGCCCGCAAGGGCAACGCCCTGCGCTTCGCCTGGCACCGCTTCCTGCGGATCTTCCCCGGGCTGTGGGTGTGCCTGGCGGTCACCGCGCTCGCCGCCGCGCTCACCGGGCACGCCGGCGGTCCCGGGTTCGTGCGGGAGAACTTCTTCGGCGCTGTGCACCAGTGGGGCATCGGCACCCTGTTCCAGGACACGCCCTACGGCCGGCTCGTCTCCGGCAGCGTCGTCAACGGGTCGCTGTGGAGTCTCGTGTACGAGCTGCTGTGCTACTGCGGCCTCGCCGCGCTCGTCGCGCTCGGGCTGCCCCGCCGCGCCCCGTGGCTCGTGCCGGTCCTCGCCGCCGGCGCCTACCTGGTCCTCGTGGTCGACGCCCTGCACGACCCGACGACCCCGCACTACCGCGGCGGCCTCGGCCCGTTCCCGCTGCTCGGCTACGTCGACCTGCAGCTCGCCTGCTACCTGGGCTTCCTGTTCCTGCTCGGCGCGTCCGCGCAGCTGTACGCGCACCGCATCCCGCTGCACCCGGCACTCGCCTGCTCCAGTTTCCTGATCTTGGCGATGAGCCTCGGGTACGGGGGCTTCTTCGTCGCGGGCTACCCGGCCTTCGCCTATCTGACGCTGTACGCCGCCTGCGTCGTCCCGCCCCGCCTGCACGGCGTCGGCCGCGAGCACGACTACTCCTACGGCATCTACATCTACGCGTTCCCGATCCAGCAGGCGGTCGCCCACTTCGGCGGCGGGGCCTGGGGCCCGCTGCCGTTCGCCGCCCTGTGCCTGCCGCCGGTCCTGCTCGCCGCCGCACTCTCCTGGCACCTGGTCGAGCGCCCGGTCCTGGCGCTCAAGCACCGCCTGCCGATGCCGCGCCACCTAACCTTGGCCCGGTGACGCTCACCTACGCCTGGCGCGCCCCGTTCACCTCGGCCGAGCTCTGCGACCTGCACGCGGCCTGCTTCGGCGGCGGTTTCAGGGATTGGTGGGAGCAGGTCAACGCCCACAGCCTGGGCTGGGTCTGCGCCCGCGCGCGCTCCGGCGCCCTGGCCGGCTTCGTCAACGTGGCCTGGGACGGCGGCGAGCACGCGTTCGTCCTCGACACGATGGTCGATCCGGCGTACCGCCGGGAGGGCGCCGGCACGCGCCTGGTGACCCTGGCCGCCGAGCGGGCCAGGTCCACCGGCTGCCGCTGGCTGCACGTCGACTTCGAGCCCCACCTGTCGACGTTCTACCTGGAGCGCTGCGGCTTCGCCCCGACACCGGCGGGAGTCGTCGCCCTCTGACGCCCTCTCGCTGCGCGCGGACAGGGGGCAGCGATTCGGGACCGCGGCGGCCTCCAGCCGGACCCGGGCGGATCAGGCCTCGGAGGCGGTTGGTGCCGGTGCCGTGTGCCGGATGCGGCGCAGGCCGACCGCGGCCGAGGCACCGGCCGCCGCCACGTCGGCCAGGGTGAACAGCAGGCGCGAGACCAGGGTCAGGGCCCAGGCGGTCGGCCACGGCACGCCCAATCCGGACAGCGCGATCGCCATCAGGAACTCGCGGGCGCCCAGCCCGGACGGGGCGACGATCACGAACGTGCTGATGCTCATGGCCAGCGCCATGGCGAAGACGCTGCCGACCAGGCCGTGCAGGCCGGGCAGGTGGGCGCGGACCAGGAACCAGACGTGCAGCCCTGCGGCGAGGTAACCCACCGCGCACCACGCGCTGCTGACCAGGACCGGCTTCCAGGTCAGCGGGCGGTCCAGGGCCGGGCGGCGCAGGATCCGCATGGCCCGGCCGACCAGCCAGGTCAGCAGGGGCGGGTAGCAGCAGGCCAGACCGAACGGCAGCAGGATGACCGCGCACCACACGGCGATCGCGGCGAAGGTCTGGTGGCTGGTCGCGTCGGCGCCGTCGAAGGCCACGCCGAAGCCGGGAGAGGTCAGGACCAGGCCGACCGTCACGCCCAGGCCGGTGACGATCGCCGAGCCGATGAAGACCTTGGCGCGCGAGACACCGACCCGGCGGCCGAGCTCCATCTGGACCACATACGCCCAGACGGTGCCGGGCAGATACTTGCCCAGGGCGCCGATGAGCTGGATGGGGGCCGCGTCGCGGATGCGCAGGGGGTGGTCGAGGCTGCCGACCATCGCGCGCCAGGCCATCATCGTGGCCCACAGGCACGCCACCGCCGCGGCCAGCGACGCGATCAGCGACGGCCACGACAGGCCGCGGAAGGTTGCCGACACCGAGGACCACTGCTGGACGGTGGTGGCGACAATGAAATACGCGATGGCGAGCGCCGCGAGGATGCGCACCGCCTGGATCAGGCGCGCTCGCCAGGGCCGGGCGGGCTTTGCCGGCGCCGCTGGGGAGGCCGGGCCGTCGTCCATCGCAACCCCACTCACGGTCGGTCACGCTAGCACGCCATCTTGGACCCCTAAGATGGCGCGATCGGAGTAGAGGAGTCGCCGTGCGGTACGTGGTCATCGGTGGGGGAATTGTCGGGCTGGCCGTCGCCCACCGGCTCGTCCTGGACCAGCCCGGCGCCCGTGTGACGGTGGTGGAGAAGGAGCAGGACTGGGGCGCGCACCAGACCGGGCACAACTCCGGGGTCATCCACGCCGGGGTGTACTACAAGCCCGGCAGCCTCAAGGCGACGCTCTGCAAGGCCGGCAGCGCCTCGATGGTCCAGTTCTGCGCCGAGCACGGGATCGCCCACAAGGTCACCGGGAAGCTCATCGTCGCCACCGCCGAGGAGGAGCTGCCGCGGCTTCGGGCGTTGTACGAGCGAGCGAAGGCCAACGGGCTGCCGGTGTGCGTGGTGAGCCAGGCGGAGGCGCGGGAGTACGAGCCCGAGGTCGCCTGCGTCGAGGGCATCCACGTGGCCTCGACCGGCATCGCCGACTACAAGGCGGTGTGCGTCAAGCTCGCCGAGGTCGCCGAGAAGGCCGGCGCCACGCTGCGCCTCAACACCGCCGTGATCGGCATCCGGGCCACCGGCCGCGAGGTGGTTGTCCGGACCACGACCGGCGACATCACCGCCGACGTGCTCGTCAACTGCGCCGGCCTGCACGCCGACCGGGTGGCGCGAATGGCCGGGATCCGGCCGCCGGCGCGGATCATCCCGTTCCGCGGGGAGTACTACGAGCTGCGCGCGGACCGCCGGCACCTGGTCAACGGGCTGATCTATCCGGTGCCGGACCCGCAGTTCCCCTTCCTCGGGGTACACCTGACGAAAATGGTCGACGGCAGCGTCCACGCCGGACCGAACGCGGTGCTGGCCATGGCCCGCGAGGGCTACACGTGGGGGAGGATCCGGCCGCGGGACATCGCCGACGCCGCCTCCTACTCCGGGCTCTGGCGGCTGGGGCGCAAGCATTTGCGGTACGGGATGACGGAGGTTCGCCGGTCGCTGTCGAAGAAACGCTTCGCCGACAGCCTCGCCCGGCTGGTGCCCGCCGTGACCGCCGCGGACCTCGTCCCGGCCGAGGCCGGCGTGCGCGCGCAGGCCATCACGCCCGCCGGCGACCTGGTCGACGACTTCCTCATCGTCACCGAGGGCCGGCAGGTGCACGTGCTCAACGCCCCGTCCCCGGCCGCGACGAGCTCGCTGGAGATCGCCAAGTACATCACCGCGCGGCTGCCGGTATAGGGTGCCCGCTGTGCGAAGGGTGCTGATCGCCGTCGTTGCCCTGTCCGCGCTGCTCGTCGCCGGCTGCGACGACGCCGGCGCGAGTCCGGCTGCCGCCCAGTCCTCGACCGCCCCGGCCGCGGCCGCCGGCGGCGCCTGCCAGCTGCTCGACTACGGCATGGTCAACGCCAAGCTGGGCCTGAACCTCTCCGTCGCCGCGGGCGCGTCGATGGACAACACGTTCACGTGCGTGCTGCAGGCCGCCGGCGCCAGCTATCCGGACCTGGTCCTGTCGGTCAGCACGACGACGATCGGCGCCGACGTCTTCGGCTCGAACATCCAGCCCAAGGACGCCCAGCCGGTCCAGGGCCTCGGCGTCGCGGGCTACCAGATGCCGACTCCGGCCGCGGGCAAGGCGGGCCCCGGGGTCGAGGTGGGATGGCTCGCCGGCAACAAGCGCATCATCCAGCTGTCACTGCGGTTCGCTCCCGGAACCGGCGACGACAAGGCCGCCGAGGCGATGCCGAAGCTGGTGGAGCTGGCCAAACTCATCGACCTGAGCAGCCTGTGATGGCCTGAGCGCGCACGGGAGTCGTGTTTTGGCCGGGATTTGGACGGGTGGGGTAGGGTGAGGAAAGCGGCGCGGCACCCGGTCCTACAGCCCGGCCGCCGCCCGAGCGGTCGCGAACTGCTCCTCCGGGTCGCCGAAGTAGCGCCACGGCCAGACCGCCGCCCGATCCCCGGCCCGCTCCAGGTGCGCCCGGGCCAGCACGGGGTCATGGGCGTGGTGGTAGAACGCCGCGAACGCCTGATGGGCCGCCATCGCCCATGGATGCGCCCGCAGGTCGCGACCGCCCGGCCCGGATTCGCCACCCTGGCCGCCACGCTCGTCGGCGTCGCCCTCCGACCCGCCGCCCCCGCCGCCCCCGCCGCCCACGCGGCCCCCGAGGGCCTCGTGTTGCCGTTCGCCTTCGCGGGCGCCGCGTTCGCCCGTGGCGTATTCGTGTTCGCCGGCGGCGTGTCCGTGTCGGTGCGTGGCGTGTTCCGGGGCCGCGTGTTCGGGGGCGCCGGACCCGTGCGGGGTGGCTTTGCGGGCGCCGGATTCGACGGCGGCGGGTTCACGGGCCTGGATGGTGGCGTTGTCGGCGCTAGGCTCGCGCTGGGTGGGCATGCCGGCATTCGAGCCGGGGGAGGCGGCGAGCAGGCGGGCGGAGGCCGCGTCGGTCTCGCGGCGTACTTCGGCGTTGGCGAAGTATCGCCACGCGCGCCAGAACCGCCCCACCCGGTTGCCGCGCAGGACGCTGTCCACGTAGCCCTCGATGTGGGCCAGCGCCACCAGCGCGTGCAGCGGATGGCCGTCCGGGCGCTCGGCCGTGCGGACCTGGGCGAAGGCGACGACCTTGTGCTGGCTGCCGTACCAGCGGCGGGTCAGGGCGGTGAGGTGGCGGGTGTGTGCCGCGTACAGGTCGGGGGCGAGCACGCACGCCCGCTTGAAGACGTCGGCGACCTCGGTGCGGTGCAGCGGGGCGCAGATCACGGCGCCGGCCAGCTCGCTCCACGGGACCGGGTCGTCGCGCGAGAGGGTCGCTGCCTGGCGTAGCGCCGTCCTCGCCTCGGCGATCAGGGCCTGCTGGCGCTGGACCAGGCGGTCGGTGACGATCGGGCGGTGGCCCGTGCTCTCGCGGGCCGACCAGGCCGCGGCCGAGAGCGAGGCGCCCAGGAGCAGCCAGCGCTCGGGGTAGTACGGCTGCTGGGCCGCCAGCTCGCGCAGCTGCTCGATTCGCAGGACGCCGCCGGCGCCCAGCGCCGCGACCGCCTGCTCGCGGCGGTCGACGTCCGTTGTGTCGGCGATCAGCTCCAGCGCCGGCGAGGGATCACCGTCGTCGGTCAGCGACCAGAGTGCCTTTTCCAGTATTTCGTCCGTGTGCGCCTGCTCAAAAACCACTAACTCAGACTAAGTACTGAAATATCGGGTCAGATGGTGCGCTCGCCATATCGTTCTCGGATCGCCGCGATATCACCCGGGCGTCGGTGCTCCCAGCGGAATCAGGGCCGCCGGCGGCCATCTGGTGCGGTGGGCCACCGCGGGGCGATGAGTGCTCGCCGGGCAGATCCCGCTCGCTGGTGAAACGGGCTCGCCGAGCGAACGGGGCGCCGCTCGCCTGCGAACGGGTCGCGCTCGGCGGGCAAGCGAGGCGGCGTGCTCCGCTGACGAGCGAGGTGGGGGTGCGGCTGGAGTGGTCGGCGGTGCGGGGGCGGGTGCTCAGCCGGCGAGCGACGCGGCGCTCACCGGCGGACGAGGCCGTGCTCGCCGGCGATCCCGGGTCGCGCTTGCCTGGGCAAATGAGCTGGCGCACTTGCTGGTGATCGACGCGACGAACCCGCCGGCGGCCCGGCCTGCCTTGGCAAGTGAGCTGGCGCACTTGCCAAGGTGGACGACGCGACAACCGCCGCCGGATGTGGCCGTGCTCACCGGCGGTCCTGGGCTGCATTTGCCGGGGCAAAGTGAGTTGGCGCACTTGCCGGATGGTCGACGCGACAACGCACCGGCGACCCGGGCCGTGCTTGCCGGGGCAAAGTGAGTTGGCGCACTCGCCGGATGGCCGATGCGACAACTCGCCGGTGACCCGGGCCGTGCTTGCCGAGGGCACGTGAGCTGGCGCACTCGCCGGATGGTCGACGCGACAACGCACCGGCGACCTGGGCCGTGCTTGCCGAGGGCACGTGAGCTGGCGCACTTGCCGGATGGTCGACGCGACAACGCACCGGCGACCCGGGCCGTGCTTGCCGAGGGCACGTGAGTTGGAGTACTCGCCAGGTGAATGATGCGGCGTCCGCCTGGCGAGCTGGGTGGCGCTTGCGCTCGGCGTGCGAGCGTAAGCGGGTGGTGCTTGCCGGCTCAGCGTATGCGCCGGAGTGCGGCGATCATGCGCCCCGCTCGTCGTATCGTGCCCGGGCGGTGGCGATATCACCCTGGTGCCGGCGGGCCCAGCCGGTCAGGGCCGTCAGCGTTGTGCGCAGTTCGAGGGCCATCGGGGTCAGCGAGTACTCCACCCGGGGTGGCACGGTCGGGTAACAGGTTCGGACCAGTAAACCGTCGCGCTCGAGGTTTCGCAGGGTCAGCGTCAGCATCCGGCGGCTGATGCCCGGGATCGCGCGTTCCAGGCCGGAGAACCGGATCGGTCCCGGCGAGGCGGCCACCAGGATGCAGACGCTCCACTTGGACCCGATCCGGTCCAGGATCTCCTCGACCGAGCACCGGCCGCACGGGGGTGGCGGACCGGTCTCGGGTCCAGGGCCGGCCGTGGTCACCACCTCCCGAAGAGCGACGGAGGGCTTCAGGCCGCGGCTACGAACACGCGGGAGGCGACCTCGCGCGGGAGGCGGATGCGTTCGCCCTCGCGGTCGATCGACACGCCGTCGCGCTCCTGGGCCACCGTCACCGTCGCGCCCGGGTCGATGCCGGCCGTGTGCAGCTGCCGCAGGACGTCCGCGTCCGTCTGCACCGACTCGCAGATCCGGCTGACGATCACCGCGCCCGCGAGGCCGGGGAAGGCCAGGTTGCGCTCCGGGTCGGGGACCTCGTCGGGCGCTGCGCCCTGCAGGCTGTCCAGGCCTGGGATCGGGTTGCCATACGGCGAACGGGTCGGGCGGCCCAGCAGCTCGTACACCCGCTGCTCCACGGCGTCGCTCATGACGTGCTCCCAGCGGCACGCCTCCTCGTGGGCCTCCTCGTAGGGCAGGCCGATCACGTTGACGAGCAGCAGCTCGGCCAGGCGGTGCTTGCGCATCACGGCGACCGCGTTCTCGCGGCCCTGGTCGGTCAGGGCGAGGTGCCGGTCGCCCTCGACGATGAGCAGGCCGTCGCGCTCCATCCGGGCGACGGTCTGACTGACGGTGGGGCCGCTCTGGTGCAGCCGCTCGGCGATGCGGGCGCGCTTGGGAACGACGCCCTCCTCCTCGAGCTCCAGGATCGTCTTCAGGTACATCTCGGTGGTGTCCACCAGATCGTTAATGGGTACCACCGTCCTCGCTCGGGGCACAGCCTTCAGGTGCCACAGCCGCCGTCCATGTCATTTTCGTGTACCAACAGGTGAGTTTAGTCGCAAAGCTGATCATCAACCACCGGGGCCAACCCTGACCGACCAGCGCAAACGCGCCCGCATCTGCTGCCGCATCTCCGAGGACCGTGAGGGCCTGGAGTGCGGCATCGGAAGCCAGGAGCAGGACTGCCGGGAGTTGGCCGCCCATCGAGGTTACCTGGTTGCCCAGGTATTCATCGAAAACGACGTCTCCACCGGCACCCGCGGCGGCAGGCCCCGGCCGGAGGCGGAGCGGAACTGACGATCCCTCCACGGCCGACGGCCGGCGACCGCTGCCGGGATCCCCGCAGGCTGCCGGCCTCATGCCGATCGGCGGGACGGTCCGCGACGTGATGCGCCCGTGGTACGACTGCGGGCTTGAAGCGTCCGAACGGCAAACCGTGGACGACGCCGGACAGTGGCCAGAAGGTGCTCTCGAGTCCCAGGACCGCAGGCCGTCGCCGAGGGAACCGGCCGGCGATCATCGAGGGCGGGATCCACGAGACGTGCAGCCCTGGGATCCGTCACGGCAGGAATCTCGCGGGTCCGCTGCGGGGCTGCGCGTGCATCGACATCATTCCGCCGCTGTATCGCACGAGATGAGGTTTTCCGAGTAACCATCAGTAACTTTGCGTAGCTGGTATCCCCGGCAGGTCGAGGAGCGAACCTCCGGCACGGCACGACGATGGGGCAGGACCCCGCCAGTACGCGTATGTCATCGACGGGTGTTTACGGATGCAACGCCTTCGGAACAGGTCTCGTTTTGGTGGGTGTGACCCCCTCAGAGGAGCAGGACTTCACGGAGTTCGTGCATGCCCATGCAGACCGGCTGCTACGGCTTGCGCGGTTGCTCGTGCCGGACGCCGCCGAGGCCGAGGATCTCCTGCAGACCGCCCTGATGCGGCTGACCAGGCACTGGTCGAGGCAGCTGGATTCCCCCGAAGCGTACGTCCGAGCCACACTTGTGAATCTCGCGAAGGACCGGGGCCGGCGCAGCCACCTCATCCCTGTCCCCGTGCAGGCCGACTCGGATTTGCCGACCGCCGGGCCCGATCACGCTGAGGCGATTGCGGCGCGGGCGCACCTTGACCAGCTCCTGGCCGTCCTCCCGCCGCGGCAGCGGGTCACGGTCGTGCTGCGTGTTGTCGATGGGCTGAGCGAAGCCGAGACGGCCGTCATCATGCAGTGCTCGCCAGGAACCGTCAAAAGCAACCTCGCGCGCGGACTGGACAAGGTCCGTACCGCCCTGGAATCTTCCCTTGCCTGCACAGAGGAGACGGCGCAATGAACACGATTCAGCCCTCGCTGCACGGGCCGGCCGAGGAACTGCGCAGGCTCGCGACGGCGGCCGCGCCGACGGTACACGCCCGCCCCGACCTGGCCCGGGTGGTCCTCGACCGCGCCCGCCGTCAGCGACGCGCACGGCGCCTGGGCAAGGTCGCGGCCGGCGCCGGCGGTGGTCTCGTGATGGTGACCACGCTGGCAGCGGCGACCCTGCTCGGCCGCAGCGACTACGTCACCGTCACCCAGCCGAGCGCCGCCATGGAGCCCACCGTGCACGTGGGGGAACGCGTCGTACTCAACAAGAAATTGGCACCCACGCGCGGCGACGTCGTCATCGTGCGCCTCGCCCGTAACGGTGACACGTACGACGCCATGCTGCGGGTCGTCGGCCTCCCCGGCGACACGATCGGGTGCCCTGCCGGTCCGACCGGGAAATGTGACGCAGTCGAGCTCAACGGAACACGCGTGCCCGAGTCATACCTCGGTGCGACAGTCACCGAGCCGTTCCCCGCCAACACGGTGCCGGATCACATGATCTTCCTCCTCGGCGACAATCGTGCTGTTGCGAACGACTCCCGGTTCATCGGCCCAGTCGGGCTCACCGACCTGACCGGCGTGGCGGTGCAGATCGAGGATCGCACCGGGAAGGTCCGGGGCGTTCCGGGCGCCCCGGCTCACCCCGGCCCCGGCGGCCGGGACGATGTTGATCCCGCCGGACAGGTCCCACCGGCAGGGGTTTCAACGCCGCGATAAGGTTCCGGTCCTCGTCCTGCGCTGTGTGATCGCTTCGGGCCGCCCCCGAGCAGGGGGAGCTGGTCGCGCGACCCGGACGTCACGGTGGCCGACGTCGACGCCGCAGCCGCCGTGGCCCGCGTCGGCGTGCACGAGGACCAGGCGGCCGCTGCCGAGCACCGGGCGTGTCACCGTCAGGCCCGCGAGGCCGAGGCAGCCTCGATCGGCACGGACGACGTCGAGCCGAGCACCGCGGAGGGACGCGCCGTGCGGACGGCCGCGCACGGGTACCCGACCAGCATGGGGTCGCCGGTCGGGTCCATCCCGTCACCTGCCCGGCATGGCGCAGCCCAGGTGACGGGATGGACCCTCAGCCCCGCCGTGTTGAAGGGGGGGTGGACACGAACGACGAAAGGAGGACCAGATGGGGGGTCTTGTGGCGGCGCTGACCGTGATCCGTCATGGGCAGAGCACGGCGAACGTCGCGTTCGCCGCGGCGGAAGCCGCCGGCTTGCTCAAGTCCGGGGTGGCCGGCCGCGATGCCGAGGTGGAGCTGTCGGCGTTGGGTCGCGCCCAGGCCGAGGCACTGGGTCGGTGGCTGGCCGGGCTGCCGGTGCAGCGCCGCCCCGAACATGTGCTCTGCTCGCCGTATCTGCGGGCACGGCAGACCTGGCGGATCGCCGTCGAGGCCGCTGCCGGACTCGATGCGAGGGTGCCCGAGGAGGTCCTCGACCATCGTCTCGGTGATCGGTTGATGGGGCAGTTGGAGCTGCTGACCACGGCCGCGATCGCCGCCCGGTTTCCCGCCGAGGCGGCTCGACGGCGGATGGACGGCGAGTTCGGGTACCGTCCGCCAGGTGGCGAATCCTTCGGTGACATCGCTGTCCGGCTCTCGGCGCTGCTGCGGGACGTCAACGATCTGTATGCCGGGAGGCGGGTGACCCTCGTCGCCCATGACGCCGTGGTGCTGATGATGCGCTACGTCGTGGAGGAGTTGAGCTTTCGGGAACTGGCCGCGATCATGCAGGCCGGGACGGTGGCGAACGGGTCGATCACCGAGTTCGACGGCTCCTCCGGCCGGCTACGGCTCACGAAGTACAACGTGGCCGACCACCTCAGGGACCACCAAAATTGATCATTGAGCTTCAACGTGGTCATGTCCGTACACGGACGGCGGGAGAAGGTGGGCGCGTGGACTGGCGGGCGGATCGGCTTCGATCGGCCGAACGGGGTGAGAACCCAACGGTGATCGCTCGGATGCGCACCGGCTGGGCAGTTATCGGAGACAGTCAGTACCTTCCGGGCTATTGTCTGCTGCTCCATGGCGGGGACGCCAAAGGGCTCACCGATCTGCCCCTGCCGGAGCAGATGCTGTTCCTGCGGGACATGGCCCTGCTCGGCCAGGCCGTCCAAGGCGCCTGCTCCAAGCTGGACACGGAGTTCTGGCGGATCAATTACGCGATCCTCGGCAACACCTGGGAGCACCTGCACGCGCACGTCCAGGCCCGCTATCGCTGGGAGCCTGAGCAGTACCGGACTGGCCCCGTATGGAACTACGGCTCCGTCCGCAACGCCGGCGAACACCGGCTCGGCCCTCGCCACGACGTTTTGCGCGCCACCATCACACAGGACCTCCGCCGACTCATGTCCGAGGCATGCGACTGACCACGTCTTCGCAGCCGCAGACGCTCTCACGCGGCGTGGGATGCCGGTAAGAACGGCCAGCAAGCGTGCCGGCCGTGCCGATTCGATGGAATCCCGTCGGCCCGGCTGGTGGTCCGGCAACTGTGCCAGCACGTCCGGCGGGGCCGGCTCGATCGGCAGCGAAGTTCGTCCACGTGGCCCTGCGCGGCCAACAGATCGTCCGTCCGGCGGGCGGCGGCGGGCCCGCCGCGCGGGCTGACTACGCCTCCCGGCACGCGACGGCACGCGCCGCGTGCGACAAGATTGGGGGCGTGACAACCAATCGCGCGATCCTCGACGTCGCCGCCCTCGCTGAGCTGGTGCGGTCCGCCCAGCCGCTGACCATGCTCGATGTGCGCTGGAGCCTCGCGAAGGACGGGCGGGCCGCGTACTCGCTCGGGCATCTGCCCGGTGCGGTCTTCGCCGATCTCGACGAGGACCTCTGCGGGCCGCCGGGTGACGGTGGGCGCCATCCGCTGCCCGATCCCGCCGCGCTGGAGGCCACGCTGCGCCGGCTCGGGGTCCGGGCCGGGCACCCGGTGGTGGTGTACGACGCGGGCGGTGCCGGGCCGACCGGGGCCGCGGCGCGGGCCTGGTGGACGCTGCGCTGGGCGGGTGTGCCGGACGTGCGGGTGCTCGACGGTGGCTTCGCGGCGTGGGTCGCGGCGGGGCTTTCCGTGACCACGGATCCGGTCGAGCCGGATGAAGGGGACATTACGGTCATACCCGGCGGGATGCCGGTCTGGACTGAGCGCGACGCGAGCGATCCCGCGAACACCCTGCTGGACGCGCGCGTCGGGGCCCGGTACCGCGGGGAGACCGAGCCGGTCGACCGGGTCGCCGGGCACATCCCGGGCGCGCGGAACCTGCCCGCCGCCGAGACGGTCGACGAGCGCGGTCTGCTCAAGCCGATCGACGTCCAGGGTGACCGGGTCGGCGCCTACTGCGGCTCCGGCGTCACCGCGGCACAGCTGGTGCTGGCGCTGCACGAGCAGGGTGTGCCGGCCGCGCTCTACGTGGGATCGTGGAGCCACTGGATCACCGACCCGGGCCGGCCGGTGGCGACGGGGGAGGAGCCCGCGTGAACACGTTGGTCGTGTGGGACGAGCGGCTCCTGCAGTACGACATGGGAGACCATCCCCTCGACCCCGTCCGCGTCGAGCTGACCATGGACCTGGCCCGGCGCCTCGGCGTGCTGGACCGGCCCGGCGTCCGGCTGGAGCGGGCCGCGGCCGCGACCGACGAGATGCTGAGCACCGTGCACGATCCCGACTACATCGCGGTGGTGAAGGCGGCCTCGACCGGCCGGCGGCTGAGCACCATGGGCCTCGGGACCACCGACAACCCCACGTTCGCCGGCATGCACGAGGCCAGCGCGCTGATCGCGGGCGCGACCCGCCGTGCGGCGGAGGCGGTCTGGCTGGGCGAGGCCGACCGGGCGGTCAGCCCCTCCGGCGGCCTGCATCACGCCATGCCCGGCCGGGCGTCGGGCTTCTGCGTCTACAACGACCCGGCCGTCGCCATCAAGCGCGTGCTGGAGCTCGGGGCGGAGCGGGTCGCGTACGTCGACATCGACGTCCACCACGGCGACGGCGTCCAGTCCGTCTTCTACGACGACCCCCGCGTCCTGACCGTCAGCCTCCACGAGTCGCCGCGGACGCTGTTCCCCGGCACCGGCTTCCCCGACGAGACCGGCGGCCCCGAGGCGCCCGGCTCCGCCGTCAACGTGGCCCTGCCGCCGGGCACCGGCGACGCCGGCTGGCTGCGCGCCTTCCACGCCGTCGTCCCCGGCGTCCTGCGCGCCTTCCGCCCGCAGCTGCTGTTCACGCAGTGCGGCGCCGACACGTACCGGCACGACCCGCTGGCGAACCTGTGGCTCACCGTCGACGGGCAGCGGGCCGCGTACCTCGCCCTGCGCGATCTCGCCGCCGAGGTCGCGGGCGGGAAGTGGGTCGCCAGCGGGGGCGGCGGGTACGCGCTCGTCGAATGCGTCCCGCGGGCCTGGACACACCTGCTCGCCGTGATGACCGGCGAGGCCCTCGACCCGGCGCTGGCGCTGCCGGCCGAGTGGCGCGATCTGGCCGCCGCCCGCCGCCCGGATCACCCGCTGCCCTCGACGATGACGGACGGCGGCAGCCCGGACTACGCGCCGTGGGTGCCGGGCGAGTCGCCGGATGCCGTGGACCGCACGATCATGGCGACCCGGCGGGCGGTCTTTCCCTTCTTCGGACTCGACCCGCACGATCCTCGCGACTGATCGGCGCCTCCGTGCGGGTCTTGGCCACGCGGACCTGGCAGAGAGGCCGGCCACGGCCGAACGGTGTCTGGCGGGAGCGGCGGTCCGCAGGTGACGCGGACCCGAGTCATAGCCCTAATGACGGACCGCGGCCTCCAGGCGGGTCAGGCGGCGCTTGATGCGGTCCAGCTCGGCGAGCATCTCGGTCTCGGCCGCCGCCGACGTGCCGTAGGACGCGTCCGGCGACGCGCTCGCCCGCAGGGTGGCGATCTCGTCGTGCAGGGCGATCAGCGTCTGGGTGACCACGTCGAGGAACTGGTCGACCTCGTCCTCGTCGTAGCCGCGCTTGCCGAACGGCGCCTTGGCGAACCGCAGGGCCTGCACATCCGCCGGGGTCAGCATCATGCGAGACACGGTAACCCAAGCGAGTGGGAAACTAGGTGGGTGAACGACGTTTCGGGCCGAGCCGCGGACGTGCTGCTCTCGGACGGGACCACCGTCCACTTGCGACCCATCCGGCCCGACGACGCGGACCGGATCGTCGCGCTGCACTCGCGGTTCTCGGAGCGGACGCGCTATCTGCGGTACTTCTCCGCCTACCCCCGGATCCCGCAGCGCGACCTGGACCGGTTCGTCAACGTCGACCACCACGACCGCGAGGCGTTCGTCGTCGAGCACGCCGGTGAGCTGATCGCCGTCGGTCGCTACGAACGGCTCGGCCACGGCTCCCACCAGGCCGAGGTCGCCTTCGTCGTCGAGGACGCCCACCAGGGCCGGGGCATCGGCTCGGTGCTGATCGAGCACCTGGTGGCCGCGGCGAGCACCGAGGGCATCACCGAGTTCGAGGCCGACGTGCTGCCCGTCAACCAGGCGATGCTGCGCGTGTTCATGGCCGCCGGCTTCCACATCGAGCGCCAGTTCGCCGACGGCGTCGTGCACCTGTGGTTCCCGATCGCCGCCACCCCCGACTCCATGCGCGTGCAGCGCGACCGCGAGCAGCGCACCGAGGCCCGCTCGATCGGCCGGCTGCTCAACCCGCGCGGCGTCGCCGTCTACGGCGCCCGCTCGGGCGGCACGGGGGTCGGCGCCGTCCTGCTGTCGCACCTCAAAGCCGCCGGCTTCGCCGGAGACCTGGTTCCGGTCCACCCGAGCGCTGCGGTGGTCGGCGGGTTGCCCGCCGTGACATCCCTCAGCAGTACCGCACGCGCCATCGACCTCGCCGTCGTCGCCGTCCCCGCCGAGGCGGTCCCGAGCGTGGTGGCCGACTGCGCCGCCGCGGGCGTGCACGGCCTGGTCGTCGTCTCGGCCGGCTTCGCGGAGGCCGGCCCGGCCGGCGCCGGGGCGCAGGCGGCACTCCTGCGGGCCGTGCGGGACCAGGGCATGCGCCTCGTCGGGCCGAACTGCCTCGGGGTGGCGAACACCGATCCCGGCGTACGACTCAATGCGACCCTGGCCCCGCTCCTGCCGCGCGCCGGCCGGGTCGGCTTCTTCAGCCAGTCCGCGGCGCTCGGCACGGCCCTGCTGGCCGAGGCCGACCGGCGCGGGCTGGGGCTGTCGACGTTCGTCTCGGCCGGCAACCGGGCCGACGTCTCCGGCAACGACGCGCTGCAGTACTGGCGCGAGGACCCCCACACCGACGCCGTCCTGCTCTACCTGGAGACCTTCGGCAACCCGCGCAAGTTCGCCCGCATCGCCCGCGAGCTGGCCCGCCGCAAGCCGGTCGCCGCGGTCGCGAGCCCCGTGCGGCCCCCGGCCCTGGACGCGGTCACGGTCGGCCCCGACGCGCGGGGCGTCGCCGCGCTCTTCGCCAGCTCCGGCGTCATCCGCGTCGACACGGTGGCCGAGCTGTTCGACGTCGGCCTGCTGATCGCGGACCGGCCGCTGCCGACCGGCGACCGGATCGCGGTGGTCACCAACGCCGCCGCCCTGGGCGTGCTCACGGTCGCCAAGGCGCCCGCGGCGGGCCTGCGCATCGCCGAGGGGTACCCGCGCGACCTCGGCCCCGCCGTGACGGAGGTCGACTTCGTCCGGGCCGTCCACGCCGCCCTCGACGACGAGCGGGTCGACGCCGTCGTGGCCGCGTACGCGCCCGCCCTGGCCGAGGGCGACCAGCTCGGCGTCGCCGAACTGCTGCGCACCTCCACCGCCGACGCGCCCCGCCCCCTCGCCGTGGTGATGCCGGCCGACCCGTCGTTCACGGTCGCCCCCGCCTACAGCGACGAGGACCCGCCGGCGCTGCCGATGTTCCCGGCCATCGAGGAGGCCGTCCGGGCGCTCGGCCGCGTCGCCCGCTACGCCGCGTGGCGCCGCGAACCCGTCGGCGCCCGGCCCGCCCTGCCCGGGGTCGACACGGTGCTCGGCACCCAGATCGCGACCCGGCTCGCGGAGGCGGGGGCCGGGGACCGCGGCGAGGCGGACGAGCTGCTGGCCGCCTACGGCATTGCGGTCGTACCGAGCCGGTGGGCCTGCGGCGACCGGGTGCTCGACGTCGCCGCGGCGGTCGGCCTGCCGGTGGCGCTGAAGGTGGCGACGAAGCCGTGGCGGCACCGGATCGACCTCGGGGCCGTACGGTTGAACCTGACCACGCCGCAGGCGGTCGCCGAGGCCTACCAGGAGCTCGAGCGCCTCTTCGGCCTCGGCGTCGAGGTGGTGGTCCAGCCGATGGTCGCGCCGGGCGTGGCCTGCGTGGTCGAGGTCGTCGACGACCCGTCGTTCGGCCCGGTCGTAGGCTTCGGCCTGGGCGGCGAGGCGGCCGACCTCCTGGGCGACCGCGCCTGGCGCCCGGTCCCGCTGACCGACCGCGACGCGGCCGCACTGGTACGAGCGCCCCGGGCGGCGCCGCTGCTGACCGGATACCGGGGCGCCGACCCCGTCGACCTCGACGCCCTGGCCGACCTGTTGCTGCGGGTCGGCCGCCTGGTGGACGAGCAGCCGTCGCTGTCCTCGCTGACACTGAATCCGGTGCTGGCCCGCCCGTCGGGGCTGGCGGTGCTGCACGCGACCGCCGAGTTCGCGCCCCACCAGCCCCGCCCCGACAGCGGGCCGCGGCGGCTCTGACCGAGGTTTCCCGGCGCGCGCTCTTGGCTCAGTGCCGCTCCCGGTCATCAGGGCGGGCCGGTCGTGGCGGGTTCTGGCCCTGAGATGCCCTGCGCTGCTGACTGAGCCCGTTGCATCGTGGGGTTGTCGCGGGTCATCCCGTGATTCGACAGGACTGCTGATGCTGCATTGCTGCAGGCCAACCGCTTGATCACCGAGGTGGCCGGCCTGGAACCGGACTCCCGGTCGAGAAGATCACAATCCGAACACAAACGATCGACACCGACCACGACGCGATGGGTTCGACCAAGACCGACCTCGAACCAGAGGCCTTGCCATGTCTTCATACCGGCCCACGCCCCGACCGGCCGCTGGCTGACGTTCGCCGCCGCCGCCGCGGTCTCGGCCGCCACTCGCGACTGGCTCGCCAACAAGATCACCGTACGGCAATGGAAGATGGTTCGGGGCTGGAGCATTTTGATGCGGTTGACCTGGCCTTCGACGGCTCCGGAGTTCCAGGGCAGGGTGAGTCCGGCGGTGACGGCGGCCAGGTCGCGTCGCAGGCCGGGCAGGGTGTCGTCGGCGAGGACCGTGTTGATCCATTGGGGCAGTCGGTTGCCTGCAAGGTTGGTCATCATGTCGGCGAAGGTGCGCACGTGTTCGGTCAGGTTCTTCAGGATCGGGCCGCGGCCGGTGGTCGCGGTGAGTTTGGCCTGTTCGTCGGTGGTGAGGTTGGCTGGTTTGGTCATGATCCACGAGGTGACGTGGCGTAGCTTGGGTGGAGCGGGGGTGGCTGGCGGCGCGGGCTTGGCGGCGCGGAATGGTTGGATGTATCGACGGACCGTTTTGATGCTGCCGCGGAAGCCGCGTTGGCGGATCTCTGCTCTCTGCGTGGAGGATCGTGGCGTCGGTGCAGCCGTCGTTGAACCGCTGGTCGAGGTAGGGCTTGAAGGTGTCGATCAGGGTGTCGCGGCGGGTGTGGACGAGAAGGTCGTCGACACAGGCGGCGGTGGCGAAGCGTCGCACGGTGTGCGGGCCCAGGCAGCGTTCGATGAGGCCCGCCACGCCGGGGCATCGGCGTTGTCGAGCCGTCTTCGTCGTCGCCTTCGGTCCGGCTTTCCTGCATCAAGCACCAAGACGCCGGGGCGAAGTACCGGAGTGATCCGGCGTCATGATTGGGTGCCACTGTATTCGGCATGTTTGTGGCCGATGACCCAGCTTCCGTCACGTTGGGTAGCAAGCCTAAAGGCGGCATGTGCGTGCACCATTTGACATTTCCGCCGGCCGTGCGGGGCAGCGGGTCCGGCTGGATTCTGGGAAAATGAATCCATGGGGCAGCTACAATTGTTTAGCAAGTCTGAATTGGCTGCCATGCGTGACCGGACCAGGTCGCGTCGTTATTCCGCGGCGAATGAGGAGTTCCGCCGGGAACATGCCCGGCATCGCGCGTGGGGCCTCGCCCAACGACACGCCGAGAAACTCCGCCGAATACGCGCGAGCACCCCGCCGGCAAGCGTGGCTGCCGACGGCCGGGAAGGCTCAGTGAACCAACCGGCCCCGGCCCCGGCCCCGGCCCCGGCCCCGGCCCCGGCCCCGGCCCCGGCCCCGGCCCCGGCCCCGGCCCCGGCGCCGCGTACGGCCCCGGCATGGCCCAGCCACAACCCCGGCACCGCGCACGGCCACGGCCACGGCACGGCCGCCAGCCACGACCACGACCTCGGCGCGGACGCCGGCCAAGGCCCCAGCCAGGACCTCGGCGCCGCCGGCCAAGGACAGGGCTTCGGCACGCCACCGGCCGAACCACCGCAGCCGGCCGAAGCACCACCAGCGGCCGAAGCGCCCGCGCAGCCCGGGCAACCCCGCGATCGATATCGGCCCGGACGACCACACCGCGGTGCCGCACCCGACGCATGGCGCCGATCAACCCGGCTCCGCCTCGCAGCACCGGCCCGCACCCACTGCATCAGCGTCATCCCGTCGGCGCGGTGCGGGCACGCCCGCGAGAATCCGCGCTGGCCCGCTGCCACGGCACCGCGAAGCAATACCGGCGAGCATCAGCGCCGGCCAGCACATGAGAGCTGTTCCCGGGAAATGTCACGCACGAAATTCGTCCAGCCCTATCCCAACGGACCACCGGCCAGAATTCCGAGCGCCTCAAGAACGGCGACGACGCATGAGGCACGCGCGTCGACCGCTTCCTTCACATTTGAAGCTGCACCGGCGCAAGAAGCTGCAGCAGCGAGCTCAATTCATCCTGACGTTTATCCTGGCCGGGTCCTGGTTTGACAGCGAGACTTGATCGACTCTTGCACTGCTCAGGTGTTTGATCATCCTGATATGGCTCGCGGAAGTGTGGTGGTCGCACGCCGCGAACGGCTGGTGGACGGTCAGGGCGGCCTTGATCATGCGGGTGCAGCGGTTGGGGCGGCAGCGCAGCTCGGTTGCCGGGACGCGGAACCACTTCAGCTGGGCGTTGCCGCGTTCGCCGAGGCGGCGTAGGGCGGTGTGGAGTCAGTTGGCCGCCTGCTGGGCCAGGGTCAGTTGTCCGCCACGGGGGCGGCGGAACCCGGTGGCGACGCCGTCGAGGCCGGGGTAGCCCAGAACGCCGAGCGGCCCGAGCGCGTTGGAAGGTGGTGGTGGCGGGCGGCGGTGATGTCGTTGGCCTTGCCGGGTAGGGCGGCCGAGGCCCACAGCAGCCGGCCGTCGGGGGTCTGCACGTTCACCCCTGTGCCGCTTGTGCTTGCCCGAGTAGCGGCGTTGGCGGCGGGCGAGCGCGACGGTGGGGGCGTTGACGCCGTCGATGAGTAGGTACTCCCAGCCGGCCTTGCGGGCCGGGCGGGCCGCCTCGGACAGGCGGATGGCGCGGCCGGCGAGCAGGTCGATGCCTTCGTTGATGATGCGTCGGCAGGTGGCAGTGCTGGTCGCGTTGGCGACGGCGAGCTCGGCATGGGTCAGGTTGGTGCGCAGGAATGCCGGCACGAGGGTGGCCTGGGTGGTGGGGTCAAGCGTGTGTCACCGGGAGCGGATCTTCCATCGCCGTACGGTGATCTTGTTGGCGGGTGGCGGCCGAGACTGCGACGGCGGCGGTGAACGTCAGCCAGCGGCCGCCCGGGGCGTTGGCCGGTGTCGTGGGCCGGTATGAAGACATGGCGAGGCCTCAGGTTCCAGGCCGGCCAACTCGGTGATCAAGCGGTTGGCCTGCAGCAATGCAGCATCAGCAGTCCTGTCGAATCACGGGATGACCTGCGACAACCCCACGATGCAACGGGCTCACTCGGTGCCGTTCACGGCTATCAGATTTTTCGCCTGACAGGGTATAAATCCGACATGTCGTGGCGCGGAGCGCCCGACATGTCGCGCCCGCCCGTAACCCGGCATACGGAAAGGGCCGCCCGAAGCGGGGCGGCCCTTTCCGTGGTTTGGGCAGGTCAGGAGGCGTAGGCCTCGAGGCGCTTGGCCCGGGACGGGTGGCGGAGCTTCAGCAGGGTCACCTTCTCGATCTGGCGGATGCGCTCGCGGGACAGGCCGAACTCGCGGCCCACCTCGTCCAGGGTGCGCTGGCGGCCGTCGTCGAGGCCGAAGCGGAGGCGGATGACCGCCTGCTCGCGCTGGGACAGGGTGGAGAGCACGATCTCGACCTCGGAGCGCAGCATGCCCTGCGAGACGCTGTCGCCCGGCTCCTCGCGCGGGTCGATGCGGGCCACGAAGTCGCCCAGGGCGCTCTCGCCGTCCTCGCCGACGGCCTGGTCGAGGCTGACCGGCTCGCGGTCGTAGGAGATCAGCTCGATGACCTGGTACTCCTCGACGCCCAGGGCCGCGGCGATCTCGGCGACCACCGGCTCGCGGCCCAGGCTCGCCGACAGGTCGCGGCGGACGCGGACCATGCGGTTGACCTGCTCGACCATGTGGACCGGGATGCGGATGGTGCGGGCCTGGTCGGCCATGGCGCGGGTGATGGCCTGGCGGATCCACCAGGTGGCGTACGTCGAGAACTTGTAACCCTTGGTGTAGTCGAACTTCTCGACGGCGCGGATGAGGCCGAGGTTGCCCTCCTGGATGAGGTCCAGGAACGCCATGCCGCGACCCGTGTACCGCTTGGCGATGCTCACCACCAGGCGCAGGTTGGCCTCGAGCAGGTGGGCCTTGGCGGCGCGCCCCTCGCGGACCACGATCTCGTACGTCTTCATCCACGCCGGGTGCACCATCCCGCTGGCGAGCTTCTCCTCGGCGTACAAGCCGGCCTCGATCTTCTTCGAGAGCTCGACCTCCTGCTCCGCCGTCAGGAGCTTGGTGCGGCCGATCGTGTTGAGGTACGCGCGAACCAGATCCGCTGAGACGCCCGTGTTGTCGAGCGCGTGCTCCTGCTCGTGCTGTTCGTCCGCCTCGATGTCGGCGGCGTTGAACTCCGTGGTGTCGCTCAGCGGCTGGGCCACTTCTATCGCCTCCCGTGGTTTGACAAGTGGCGCGATCATTCCTGCGAGAAGTAGCTTCGCCCAGCGGGCGTGAAGTGGCGGTGAGGCGGCGCAGCCGTGGCACGAAACCGTGAGTCTCAGACCTCCAGCAACACGGTCCGCGGTCCGACGTTCACGCTTTCGACGAGCATGTGGGTGCGAAATCGCCCGGTTTCCACGGTTGCGCCCCGGTTTCGCAGGGCGGCGCAGAACGCCTCGATGAGTGGCTCGGCGGCCTCGGGGCGGGCCGCGGCGGCCCAGGTGGGGCGGCGGCCCTTGCGCGCGTCGCCGTACAAGGTGAACTGTGAGACAACGAGGAGTGGCGCGCCGGTGTCGGCCGCCGATTGCTCGTCGTCGAGGATGCGTAGCTCGTACACCTTCCGGGCCAGCGTTTCGGAAATTTCGGAAGTGTCAGAATGAGTCACGCCGACGAGCACCAGCAGCCCGTCGGCGATCGAGCCGACCACCGAGCCGTCGACGGTGACGCTCGCCCGGCTCACCGTCTGGACTAGGGCGCGCACGGCAGCAGGATCCCCCGCTCGACCAGGTGCGAGACCAGCGGAACGGCCACTTCGGCGAGGACCTCGGGCGGCACCCCGTGCGCTGCCGCGAGGAGATCGACCTGATCCTGCAGGGTCACGGTCCCGTCGCAGGCGCCCACGAGCGACAGGGCGACCGGGTCCACCTCCTCCACCCAGCGCAGGCCGTCCGGCAGCACCAGCAGCTGCTGGCCGACCTCCCAGCCCTCGGGTCCGAGCCCGGCGTCCTGGCGCAGGCGCAGGCCGGGCGCGGCGACCAGGCGGCTGTGCAGCAGGTCCGCGTGGCGCAGGAAGTCCTGGCGGGCGAACCAGTCGCCGATCCGGGGGCCGAGGTCGCCGCCGACGCTGTGGCGCAGGTCCTCGATGCGGACCGTCGGGTCGTCGTGGCCGGCGGCGCGCAGCGTGATGAGGCCGAACCCGACCGCGTTGACGTTCTGCGCGTCGAACCAGTCGAGCCAGGCCGCGGCCAGGGCCGGCTGGCGCGCGGGGTCCTCGGAGGCGTCGGCGAGCCACAGGTTGACGTACGCGAGCGGATCCGAGACCTCGCGCTGGATGACCCAGGCGTCCAGCCCGGTGCCGGCGAGCCAGTCGTTGACCCGCTCGTGCCAGTCCTCGCCGGCGACGTGCAGCCAGTTGGCCAGGAACTGCATGTGCCCGCCGTCGGCGAGCAGGCCCGGCGCGGCGGCGACGAGCTCGGCGCAGACGGCGTCGCCGGGGCGGCCGGAGTCGCGGTACGTGTGGGCGGTGGTGCCGGGGCCGGCGACGAACGGCGGGTTGCTCACCACCAGGTCGAAGCGGCGGCCGGCGACCGGGCTGGTGAGGTCGCCCTGCAGCAGCTCCCAGTCCAGGCCGTTGAGCGCGGCCGTGGTGGCGGCGAAGCGCAGGGCCCGGGGCAGGACGTCCGTGGCGGTGACGCGCGCCGCGTGGGTGGACAGGTGCAGCGCCTGTACCCCGCAGCCGGTGCCGAGATCGAGGGCGGTGCCGACGGGGTGGCGCAGGGTCGCGGCGGCGAGGGTGCTCGAGGCGCCGCCGATGCCCAGGACGTGGTCGCCGGGCAGCGGGCGGCCGGGGCGCATGCCGGCGGAGAGGTCGGCCACGACCCACCAGTCGCCGTAGGGCTCCAGTTCGAGCCCGGCGCGTACACCTTCCGGGTCTGCTTCCAGCAGTGCCGCCGCGGACTCCAGCGGCAGCGGCGCGAGGGCCGCGGCGACGCGCTCGAGCGGCTCGGTCTGGCCGCAGATGAACAGGCGGATCAGCGTCGCGAGCCGGTCGCCCTGGTTCTCGGTGATCCGCAGCGCGGCTCGGAAGTCGTTGCGCGCGCAGGCGGCGGCCGCTTCCTCGCCGAGGTGGCGTTTGATGCCTTCCGAGGTGTACTGCGCGGTGCCGAGCGCCTCGCGAAGCTGCGCCAGGGCGGTGGTGGTGAGCAGTGCGTCCACCCTGCCATCCTGGTACGTCAGCGTTGATCGATGCCTATGCAGGCCACCACCCGGGACGCGTCCTCGGTCAGGAACAGCTGGAAGTGGGTCGGCGGGTTCTCGATCTTCGCCTCGCCGACGCGCAGCGGGCGGTCGCCGGAGGTCTGCAGCTGCTCGATCGCCTCGGCCCCGCCCAGCATCGGGTTGCCGATCTTCGCCATGTGCTGCGCGCGGCGGGAGTAGCTGCGCGCGAGCTGGTCGGCGGGTAGCAGGTGGTCCCAGACTACGTATTCGGCCCCGGCACGGATCGCGGCTCGGCACGCCTCGAACGCCGCTCCCGGCTCCCCGGCGAGGAGCCGGAGCAGTGCTTCACGCTCCATGAGCAATATGACCATAAAGCAGGGATTTCCACCAGATTTCTAGCCGCAGTTCTTGAGCTCTTTTCGGATCTCGGCGGGCGCCTTGTCGCAGGCGTTCTTCGGTCCACCGGCGAGCGCGACCCACATCTTCCGGGTGGCGTCGTAGTTGAACAGGACCGTCGCGCGGTCGCCCTCGGTGCGGGCGGTGGCGTAATCCTTCGCGCAGCTGACGTCGGTGAGGCCCGTGCCGAGCTGGACGGCGGCGGCGAGCTGCTCGTTGCCGGCGAGCGCCTTTTCGAGGGTGGCCGCGTCGACCGGGCAGCCGGCCTGCGGGCTCGCGCCGGGCTTCAGCGGCGCCGGGCCGGTCTGGGGGAGCAGGGAGGTCTGGTCGGGAGTGGGCCGGGCCGGGGTCTGGCTGTTGCTGGCTGACCCGCCGGAGCAGGCCGCAAGGGTGGCGGCCGCTCCGGCGAAGACAGCGAGGAGTGTGTATCTCACTCCGGCAATTTACGACACTCGATCAGGTTAGTTCTGGCAACCCTTGAGGTGTGTCGCGATGTCCGCCGGAACGTTCTCCCGGCAGACCCCGTCGGTGCCGCCGATGACGGCGGCCCAGGTCTTCTTGGCGGTGTCGTACTTGAACAGCACGACGGCCGCGTCCAGGTTCGTCGGCTGCGTGACGGCGGTGGCCCAGCCCTCGTAGCAGCTGATGTCCTTGAACCCCTTGCCCAGTACGAGCGCCGAGGCGACCTCGGCGTTGGCCTGGAAGGCCTTTTGCAGGGCCGCCGCGGTGACGGGGCAGCCGGAGCCGGCCCCGCTCGCCTTGCTCGAGGGTGCCGCGCTGGGCGCGGCGCTGCTCGGCGCGGCCGCCTCGCTTGTCGGCGCGACGGCCGGGTTCGAGGCTGGGGCGCTGGACTCGGCGGTCTCGTCGTCGGAGCAGCCGGCCAGTACGAGCAGGAGGGTCGCCAATAAGGCTCGCTTCTTCACATGCGGGATGGTGGGGTCTATCCGCCCGTCCGCGCATGTCGGAATCACGACACGGCGGCGAGGAAACGCCCGAGCACCTCGACCACCAGCGCGTGATCATCGGCCTGCGGCAGTCCTGACACCGTTACGACACCGACGACGCCCACATTGCGGACGCGGATCGGGAAGGCGCCGCCGTGCGTGGCGTACTCGGCCGGGTCGACGCCGTATCCCGCGTCGAACTGTTTGCCGCGGGCGGCCAGGCGCCGGCCCACGAGGTACGACGAGGCGTGCAGCCGCTCGACCACCCTGATCTTGCGCTCGATCCACCGGTCGTTGTCCGGCGCGGTGCCCGGCCGCGCCGCGTGGAACAGCTGCTGGCCGTCGCGGCGGATGTCGATCGTGATGCCGAGCGAGCGCTCCTTGGCCGTCTCGACCAGCAGGCACCCGAGCGCCCAGGCGTCGTCGTTGTCGAACCGGTCGAACACCAGCCGGGACTCCTGCTCTTCCAGCTCCCTGATCAACTCGTCCACTGTCCTCGCGCTCCTCGTCGTCTGGCCCAAGCCGCTCTCAAGTCGCCGGCAAGTCCGGCCCGGAGGATTCTGCAGCATGAGAACGCGGACCTTCACGCTGTACATCGCCGCCACGCCCGAGCAGGTGTGGCGGGCCCTCACCGAGCCCGCGCAGACCCGGTGCTACTACCTGGGCCTGGCCGTCGAGTCCACCTGGGAGCCGGGCGCGCCGATCCTGTTCCGC
Source organism: Dactylosporangium sp. CA-233914 (assembly GCF_050942935.1). Lineage (NCBI taxonomy): Bacteria > Bacillati > Actinomycetota > Actinomycetes > Micromonosporales > Micromonosporaceae > Dactylosporangium > Dactylosporangium sp. CA-233914. Next base: position 2,121,547 of record NZ_CP192030.1, read on the forward strand.
ACCATGCAGGGTCCGGTCCCGGACGCCCTGTACGGCGAGATCATCCACGCCAGCCCCGGCTGTCAGCTGATACACAATCTGCTGACCGGAACCGGCCCCGAACCCGAGGCGCACTGCTGGCTGACCTGGGATCTGACGCCGGTCGAGCCGGCACTGACCCGGGTCGCCCTGACCTGCGACGACCTGGACGTACGCCCGGACGTCGAGCGCGACGAGGTATGGTCGCGGATCGTCAGCGGCCTGAAGACGGTGCTGGAAACGGGCGCTCCGCTGGCGCGTTAACGGCGGTGCTCGCGCTGCGTGAGGCTGATTCACGCTGGGTGAGGAGGAAAACGTGAATTTCCCTCACTGATGTAGGGTGTTTTTGAGCAGCGCGCACCCGGTCGGCCGGTGGTCGGGTCACGTCACGGCTCACGGTTCGCTCTCTACGAATTCGGTTCGCTCACGACGAATCCGGTTCACTCACGACGAATTCGGTGAACGTCGCCAGCACCGATCCGTCCGCCGCCACGGCCTCGAGGCGCCCGTGGGCCAGGCTGGCGCTGCGGAACGAGAAGGTCCGCACGCCGGCCTGCGTCTCCGCCCCGAGCCGCGCCATGTCCGGCCCCGTCGCGACGATCGGCGTGAGCAGCGGAATCGAGCGGGCGACCCCGCCGGGCGCCGAGGAGTACCGCAGCTGCGCCACCACGTCCCCGACAACCCCGTTGACCCGCGTCTTGGTCCTCTCCCGCCGCACCTGGAAGTCGATCGCGGCGCCGGCCGGGCCTGCGGGCGAGGCGGCGTAGTAGAAGTAGCGGGGGTTGGCGAGGTCGGCGGCGGTGTACGCCTTGAACGTCGGGTCCGCCCCGGCCGGCAGCGGCGTCAGGGCCAGCACCACGAGCCCGACCGCCACGGCGACCACCGGCCGCAGCCAGACCCTGCGCCGCCCGGCGCTCCTCGCGGTTGCGGCGCTCCTCGCGGTTGCGGCGCTCCTCGCGGTTGCGGCGCGTTGCCGCCCGGGGGCTGTGGCCGTCGCGGTCGTGCGTGCGTGTGCCGCGGTCGCTGCGGTTGCCACGGCGCCGCCGAAGCCGGCGAGGCAGACCGCGACGATGCCCAGGGAGCGGGCGTTCTCCAGGACGAACTGCCAGCCGGGGTACGGTGAGAGCCCCCGCAGCACCACGCCCAGCGACAGCGTCATGACGACCAGCAGCGCGGCGCCGGCCGCGCGGCGCCAGGCGCCCTCGGCGGCGACCAGCAGCATCGCGGCGAGCACCGTCCACACCTGGTGGTGGGTCCACGACACCGGCGAGGCGGCGACGGTCGCGCATCCGACGAGCACCGCGGCGCGGACCCGCTCGCCGTCGGCGCCAGAGGCCCGGGCCGACTCCAGGGAAGAGGCTCGCAGCTCCAGGGTCCGGGCGCGCCACAGCGCCGCGGCGCAGATCGCGGCGATCAGCGCCGCCCAGATCAGCGGCAGGGCCTCGGGGGGCAGGCCCGCCCGCATCAGCATGCCCTGCACCGACTGGTTGCCCAGCGACGCCAGGTCGCCGATGCGCGACGTCTGCAGCATCGTGCCCGTCCAGTACCGCAGGCTGTCGCCGGGCAGGAGGGCCGCCCCCAGCAGGGCGCACGCGGCGAAGGCGGCCGCCGCCCGAGCCGCGTCGCGGTAGCGCTTCGAGGCGAGGAAGTACACCACGAACAGCAGCGGGGTCAGCTTGATCGCGGCGGCGAGGCCGACGAGCAGCCCGCGGTACCGCCGCGGGGTCAGGCCCATCGCGTCCACCAGCGCGAGCAGGACGATGAAGATGCTGACCTGGCCGAAGCGCAGGTTGCTCTGCACGGGCGCGGAGACGAGCAGGCCGCAGGCGATGGCCGCCACGGCGAGGCGGGACGCGGACAGGCCCCGGCCGACCGCCACGGCCAGGGCGACTACGGCCGCGCAGGTCAGCGCCGGCCAGGCCACGCCGACGGCGGCCTCGGGCAGCAGGGCGAGGGGGCGCAGGAGCAGGACGGCGAACGGCGGATACGTGAACGGGCCGCCGTTGTCGGCCACGTAGTCGTACAGCGGCCGGCCCTCGTTCACCGCCCGCGCGGCGCCGTAGTAGATGTGCAGGTCGGACAGGCGCTGGCCGGCGGGGCGCAGCCAGGCCAGGGCGGCTGAGACCACCGCCACGATCCCGAACACCGACCAGGCTCCGACCACCCTGCGCTGCAGCATCGGCCCAGGGTAGGAGGGCCGTGCCAGGAGATCAGCCGACCCAGCCGACGAACGAGCGGTCCGAGCGAGGCGGCCGGTGGGCCGGGACGCCGGCGACGACGGCGCTCAGCGCACGGGTCATCCAGGCGTTGACCGACAGCCCCTCGCGCGCGGCGGCCTCCTCGATGCGCTGCTTGAGCTGCTCGGGCGGGCGGAAGTTGATCCGGCCGACGGGGCCCTCCGGGGCGGATTCGGCCTCCGGCAGCGCGGCGGGCGGCGCGTCGGGGGCGGTGACGACGAAGTACGGGTTGCGCTCGCGGACGCGGACCTCGACGGAGCCCGGGGCCAGGTCGCGGGTGATCTCGTCGGCGGCGTCCGACAGCACGTCGAGCATGGCCAGCCGGGTCGCCGAGGCCACCGCGGCGGCGAGGCGCTCGGCCAGCGCGGCCTCTTGCGGGCCGGCCGCGGCGAGCAGCTCGGCGCGCAGGCCGTCGACGTACCGGGTGAGGTCCATGTGGCAAGTATGGCAAATTCGCGTACGCCGCCCCCACCATCGATCGCCCCCGAAGCGCGAAGATGGGGGCATGATCCAGCTGCTGGCGCCGGATGGAACGCTGCGAACGGACGATGAGGCACCGATCGAGGTCACCCCGCAACTGTGCCGGAGCCTGCTGCGGGACATGGTCCTGGCGCGCCGGTTCGACGAGGAGGCGCTCGCGCTGCAGCGGCAGGGTGAGCTCGGGCTGTGGCTCATGTCGCTGGGGCAGGAGGCGGCCCAGGTCGGCTCGGTGCGGGCGGTGCGCCCCGGCGACTACGTGTTCCCCAGCTACCGTGAGCACGCCGCCGCGCGGTGCCGGGGGCTGGGCGCGGCCGAGCTGCTCGCGCAGTGGCGCGGGGTCACGCACGGGGGCTGGGACCCGGCGCGGTACCGCTTCCACATCTACAGCCTGGTGCTGGGCGCGCAGGCGCTGCACGCGACGGGATACGCGCTCGGCGTACGGCTGGACGGCTCCGACGAGGTGGTGCTCGCGTACTTCGGCGACGGCGCCAGCAGCCAGGGCGATGTCAACGAGGCCCTGAACTGGGCGGCGGTGGCCGGCGCGCCGGTCGTGTTCTTCTGCCAGAACAATCAGTGGGCGATCTCCACCCGCACGAGCCGGCAGATGGCGGCCCCGCTGCATCGGCGCGCGGTGGGCTTCGGCCTGGAGTCGTACCTCGTCGACGGCAACGACGTGCTGGCCGTGCACGCGGTCACGGCCCGGGCCGCCGAGTCGGTGCGCCGCGGCGGGCCGCCGGTGCTGATCGAGGCGATGACGTACCGCATGGCCGGCCACAGCACCTCCGACGACCCGCGCCGGTACCGCTCCGACGCCGAGGTCGAGGCGTGGCGCCATCGTGACCCCATCGCGCGCCTCGAGCGGCTCATGGCGGAGCGCGGCTGGGCCGACGAGGGGTTCCGCGCCGCCCTCGCCGCCGAGTCCGACCAGGTCGCGGCCGAGACGCGGGCCGCCTGCACGGGCCTGGCAGACCCGGCACCGGCCGGGATCTTCGCGTCCGTGTTCAGCGAGGAGACGGAGCCGGTACGCGACCAGCGCGAGCGGCACCTGGAGTACTTGGCGCCATTCGTCGCTTGAATGGCGCCACGGATGGTGCCATAGTGATGCCATGACTGACTCGGGCATCACGGTCTCCGGGCTGCGCAAGTCGTACCGCGACAAGATCGTCCTCGACGGCATCGACCTGGACGTGCCGGCCGGCGCGATCTTCGCGCTGCTCGGCCCCAACGGCGCCGGCAAGACCACGATGGTGCACATCCTGGCCACGCTCGTGCCGGCCGACGGCGGCACCGCCACGGTCGCCGGGCACGACATCACCGCGCAGGCCGCCGCGGTCCGCGCCGCGATCGGCGTCACCGGCCAGTTCTCCGCCGTCGACAACCTGCTCACCGCAGAGGAGAACCTGCTGCTCATGGCCGACCTGCACCACCTGGGCCGGCGCACCGGTCGCCGAGTCGCCGCCGAACTGCTCGAACGCTTCGACCTCACCGACGCCGCGCGGCGCACCCCGGCCACGTACTCCGGCGGCATGAAACGCCGCCTGGACCTCGCCATGACCCTGGTCGGCGCCCCGCGGGTGATCTTCCTCGACGAGCCCACGACGGGCCTCGACCCGCGCAGCCGCCGCGCGGTGTGGCAGACCGTGCGCGAGCTTGCGGCCGGTGGCGTCACGATCTTCCTCACGACGCAGTACCTCGACGAGGCCGACGAACTCGCCGGCCGCGTCGCCGTGCTCGACCACGGCCACATCGTCGCCGAGGGCACTCCCGCCGAGCTCAAGCGCCGCGTCCCCGGCGCGCACGTCCGCCTGGGCTTCGCCGGCGCCGAGGCGCTCGCGGCCGCCCGCTCCGCCCTGCCCGCCGCGACCCCGGACGAGGAGAACCTGGCGCTGCGGGTTCCGGGCGACGGTACGGTCGCGGACCTGCGCCACCTGCTCGACCGCCTCGAAACCGCCGGCGTCGAGCCCGAGACCCTCAGCGTGCACACCCCCGACCTGGACGACGTGTTCTTCGCCCTGACCCATGTGGCGGAGGTCGCGGCATGAGCGACGCCCTGACCATGCTGCGCCGCGACCTGCTGCACAACCGGCGCAACCCGTCGACGATGTTCGGCGCCCTGATCGCCCCGATCATGATGCTGCTCATGTTCGTGTACTTCTTCGGCGGCGCCACCCGGCTCGGCACGTCGGCGTACCTGGACTACGTCGTCCCCGGCGTCCTGGTGCTCAGCATCGGCTACAGCGTCGGCCAGACCGCCCTGGCGGTGGCGACCGACATGAACGAGGGCATCATCAACCGGTTCCGCACCATGGGCATCTCCCGCGCCGCGGTCCTGACCGGCCGCGTCCTCGGCACGGTCCTGCGCACCCTGCTGTGCGTGGCGATCATCCTCGCCGTCACGGTCCTCATGGGCTTCCGCCCCCACGCGACCCCGCTCGGCTGGCTGACGGTCGCGGGAACCGTCGCCCTGGCCACGTTCGCGACGGCCTGGCTGACCACGGCGCTGGGCCTGTCCGCGCGCACCATCGTGGCCGCGAGCTACGCGTCCCTCCCGGTGACCCTCCTACCGATCCTGAGCAGCGCCTTCTCACCGACCGCCAGCATGCCGGACGGGTTGCGGGCATTCACGGAGCACCAGCCGTACACCCCAATCATCGAGACGCTGCGCGGCGCCCTGACCGGCGGCCCGCTCGACGAGCACCTCCTGCCAGCCGTCGCATGGTGCGCGGGGATGGCGGTGATCGGCTACCTGTGGTCCCGGGCGCGCTTCACCCGCCCGCCGACCCCGCGCTGATCGGCAGCGACCGCAGCCGCTGCGCGTAGTGCCCCGCGAGCGCCTCGAACCGCCCGCGCGCCTCGTCCAGCAGCTCACCGCCCCAGGCGGCCCGCATTCCCTCGACAGTCTCGCCGACGATGCGGGCCGTCACCGCGGGGTCCTCCCCGATCCGCTCCGCCATCCGCCGGAAGTCGTCCAGCACGACCTGGGACGGCGCGACCTTCTCGCCGTTCATGCTCAGTGCCAGCGGCTCGTAGCGGTACCGGCTGTAGATCGTCAGCGAGTGAAAGTCGTACACAGGCGCGAGCCGCGGCGTCCGGCCGTCGGCATAGCGCAACGCCCAGTTCTTGAGGTGGGCGTCGGTGTTCCCGGTGACGATCATCGCGGTCAGCCGCCGGATGAAGTCGCGTACTTGAACGCCGGCTCCAGGTCGGCGATCTGTGCGAAGTCCTCAACGTGGACGCGCCCCGCAGGCGTCCGGTCGAACCGCTCGATGATGTACAGCCGTTCGTCCGGATCGGCCAGGCCCTCGGGGATGCCCGCGATGGTCTTCGCCGGCACGAGGTCGACGGCCGGAACGTTGAATCCGGTAGCGGCCAGCCAGCGCATGGTCAGGTATTCGTTGGCGGGCAGGTCGCGGAACGTCCGATCGGGGAGCTTGACGATCCACCAGCTGCCGGCCCCGCTCACCCGCGAGGTCAGCCGATCGCTGGCGACGGAGAACTTCAGCTGTACTCCGGCGAGCGAATGACGCAGCGGATAGTCGGGCACGTCATGGGGCGTGTCCGGGGCGACATCGTCGTCCGGTACGTCGTCCCCGTGGACGGTGACCGCGCCGGGGAGGTCGGCTCCCAGCTTTACGAGCGGGGTGTAATCGCCGACGTTGCCACCGCCGAGCTCGCGGATGATCTGCTTACGCAGGGCGCCCTCGGGCAACAGGTTGGCGAACCAGGCCGGGACCCCGGCGATTGGGCGGCGTACGGCTCCCGGGTCGTCCTCAAAGATCTGCCCGAGCGTGCGGTGGTTGGGCGAGTCGAGATCGTCCTCGTATGTGAATTCGGCGCGGCCCTTCACGAAGCGTAGAAGTCCGACGCGGCGCCCGTGCAGGCGGACCTCAGCTCCCGGTGTCCGCATTCAGCCCGTCCTGAGCAGATCAGCGATCGACCTACCGTCGCGCGCGCCCCACTCCGCCATGCGGTCCACGTGTCGCTGCAGCCCGACAGCGGTCGCTTCGGCGCGCCGGGCGAGGAAATCGCTCGTAGCCCCTCTGGCCAGCAGGTGTTGTGCCTCCTCGTCGACGAGGTGGCTCTCCGCCACCTCCAGGGATGCCGTGGCCAGAGCCTGGCGCAGCGCTGGGCCGGGAGCGGCGATGATCCGATTGGCGATCGTGCCGGTCAACGGCAGGTCGCTGTCGTCGAAGATCGGCCGTAGCGGGCTGCTGTGATCCAGCAGACGGGCGATGTCGACCGGGCTGCCATTCGAGGGATCCCGCGGCCCGGCCGACCAGAGGCCCAGAATATTGATCTTGGACGTCGTCTGGCCGAGATGCACCTTGTTGAGGTCGGCGACGAAGCGGACGTCCGGCGGGACCTGCTGCAGCAGGGCGCTCGCGGCCGCCACCGGGTCGGGCTTCTCCACCGTCCGAGTGTGACCCCGCACGCGGGCGCCAGCCACAGCGCTGCGCCAGATCCACCGGCGCAGCAGCGTGGCGGCTCGTCCTTCCGGCGCGCCGTGCAGCTTGACGAACCGGACGAGCAGCGGCACGACGCCAGGCTGCGGCAGCAGCTTCACGTGCGGGATCTCGGCCGTGTCCCGCAGGAACGCGATGACGTCCCGCAGGATCGCGGCTATCGCGCCGAACGTCTCCTCACGATCCTGGTCTGATTCGAAGGCCCCGGTGAAGCCGGAGCGGACGACGTCGCCGCCCTGGTAGGCATCCAGGCACCGCATCACCAGCTGGTCGTCCAGCGCGCCGAAGCCGAGTTCGGCCGGCCCGCGGCCGATCGCCTCCAGGGTAAGCGGGGCATCACCGTCGGCCAGAGTGTGCAGCGCCTGGAATACCTCGGCCTTCGTGAGCTGTCTTCCAGCGGTGTTGATCCGGGTGTAGATGTCCAGCAGCGACCTCTCCTCGTCCGAGACCACCATGTAGACGGGGATCTCGTAGTCCCGGATCGCGAGTCCCGCACGGTCCGCCAGGTCGAGCTGTGCTTCCGAGAGCCAGGTTTGGTTTGCCTTCATCCAGCTCAGCAGCGTCCTGTCGTGGAGCAGGAAGCTGACGGGGACCCAGGTGCCCGGCGGTTGCTGCCGAATGCCCGCGGTGGAGAACTCGCCGGAGTCCAGATCCAGGTGGACCCGAAAGCGCAGGTCGGTGGCGGTGTCGGCGGCGCTCAGGGCCCCGACGAGCGACGTGATGCGCTGCTGGCCGTCCACGACCCACCACGCGGAGTCCGACTGCGGAGCATCGATGGTCAGCGGTCCGAGATGAAGAGTCTGAGCGGGCGCGGGGCGCCGCCAGAACAGGAGATTGCCGATCGGATAACCGCGCAGGACGCTGTCGAACAGCTTGACGACGTCGTCCGCATCCCACTTGAACCCACGCTGGAACTGAGGGATCCGCACCGCACCGCGCCGGACTTCGTGGACCAGGTCTCCCAGGGTGCGCAGCTCGATCCGGGGTCGCATTGGCGTCGCCACGTCACCTCCAGCCTCGTGTGTCCCAAGCGTAGTCGTGACGTACGGCGAATCGCGTGACGATCGGGGCGGCCCGCGGGCAGGATGTTCGGCATGGCCATCACGCTGCTGACGTCTCTGCCTTGATCGGCCAATACGCCGCTATCTGTACAGTCCCGACGCAGGCGGCACCCCTACACCTACGACGGCGCCGGCCGTGTAAGCACCGTCACCTCGTGTTTGCCTACGACGATGTGGATCGCGGAACCGGTATCTATGACGGCTCCACCGGCGGCGTCAAGCGCCCCGAGTGGGTGTGCGGCAGCTGATGCTGAACTTCACGTGACTGGATTGCACGCGGCTCGGGGCGAGCACCTGGATCCAGTATTCCACCGTGCGCTGCGCATGGTCCTTGTCCCAGTGAACCGTATGGTGAGCCAGGCCGTCGGCAACGCCGTCGAAGGCGGTGTATCCGATGCTGGCGCCGCCGAGGACGATCCCGTCGCTGGACTGGACCTCGAGCCGGACCTGCGTCGGCGCCTGCGTGTTGACGTGCAGGACCCACGACATGTCGACCGGGACACCCTCTGGGTAGCAAACGCCGGCATTGCCGGTGGTCTTCAGCGTCAGTGTCACGTCGGTGACGGACACGCCGGGCGCCGCCGGACCCGTCGTCTTGGTGGCGGGCTTGCCGGTGGTGGCGGCCGGCCGCGGGGTGCGCGTCGTTGCGGTGCTATTCGGGCTGGTCGCGCTGGCCGACGCGGTGGAGGACTCCAAGGCCGGCCCAGACGGCGCCGGGCTCCCGGTCACCGATGGTCGCGCGGCAACCGATGTGCTGCCGGCGGTGTTCTTGCAGGCGCCCGCGGCGAGCAGTACAACGCCTGCGACGATCGCGGCGGTCCGCGACGCTCCGATCACCGTCGCCCCTGACTTGTTCGACACGCGAGCATCGTAGTCGGAGTGCGGTCATTCCTTGGGGCCCGGAGATTTGATGAAAGCCTTTGATAATGGGGTGAGTCGCTGCAGGTCGATGTCGTTGGCGACGAACAGCTTGACGGCGACCCGGGCCCTGGTCCTGTGGCTCAACCAGTTCCCCGGACACTGGCGCCTTCAGGAGTGTACGTGCTCCGGCCCGGCCCACACACCGTCTGGCCGGAGGCCCGGATCGCCCGGCGTGAAGGCGAAGCGGACGAGTTCGGCCGGCTGCCCGGGCTCGATCCGGCCGCGGCCGCCGACGAAGCGTCCGGGTCGCGCGGTGGCCAGGCGGAGGGCGTCGGCGAGGCTGAGCCCGCACGCGTGCACGACGTGTGCGACGCCGTCGGCGAGGCAGCGGGCGGCCCCGGCGAGGTAGGGGGTTCCGGCGGCGGTCAGCCGGCCGTCGCCGGAGAGTTCGACGCGGCCGCCGACCGGGGTGTCGTACCGGCCGGGCGGCAGGCCGGCGAGCGCGACGGCGTCGGAGACGAGCACGGAGCGGTCCAAGCCCTTGGCACGGAGCATCGCCGTCAGGGTGTCGGCCGGCAGGTGGTGGCCGTCGGCGATGAAGGCCGCGGTCAGCCGATCGTCGGCGAGCTGGCTCCACAGGTAGTTGGGGTGCCGGGGCAGGACGGCGTGCGCGCCGTTGCCGAGGTGGGTGCTCAGCCGTGCTCCGGCCCGCGCGGCCGCGTGGATCTGCTCCGGCGTCGCATGCGTGTGCCCGATCGCCACGTGCACGCCGCGCCGGGCGAGCTGCCGGATGTACGCGTCGGCGCCCGGGTAGTGCGGCGACAGCGTGACCAGGCCGACGAGGTCGCCGGCGGCCGCCTGCCACGCGTCGAACTCGCGGAGGTCGGGCGGGCGGATGTGGCGCACGTCGTGCACGCCGCGCGGGCCGTCCTCGGGGGAGAGGTGCGGGCCCTCCAGGTGGACGTACGGGATGGCCCGTCGCACCCCGGGATCGGCCCGGCGGGCGGCGGCGATCGCGACCAGCGCGTGCGTGATGCGCTCGTGCTCGGCGGTGACCAGCGTGGGGACGAACGTGGTGATCCCGCGCGCGCGGAGGCCGGCGGTCAGGGCGGCGACGGTCTCCGCGGCCAGGCCGGCGGCGTTGAGGTCGTGCCCGCCGAACCCGTTGACCTGCAGGTCGATCAGGCCGGGGGCGAGCCAGCGGGTCTCGTCGGGCGGCCCGTCGCCGACGGCGGCGATGATGCCGCCGGCGACGGTGACGCGCAGCGGCCGCCCGGTCGCCGGGTCGCGCCCGGTGACGGTCCGCTCAGCCGGCATGGGCCGGCTCGGGCGGCAGCGCCGACGCGGCGTCGGCGTCCAGGTGCAGCGTGCAGTACGGATGGGTCCGCAGCGCGGTGGACGGGCAGGCGACCCCGACCGGGTCCTGGAGCGTGCGCCGGACGGCCTCGCGCTTGTGCCGGCCGGAGACCACCGCGACCAGCCGCCCGGCGGACAGCAGCCGGGGGATGGTGAGCGTGAGCGCCTGCCGCGGCACCGCGTCGAGGCCGGGGAAGCACCCCTCCTCGACCTGCTGGCGGCGGCTGGTCTCGTCGAGCTCCACGACCTTCACCGCGTCCGGGTCGGCCAGGTCGGCGACGGGCGGATCGTTGAAGGCCAGGTGCCCGTTCACCCCGATGCCCAGGCAGACCAGGTCGATCGGGGCCTGGCCCAGGAGGCGGGCGTACTCGCGGGCGGCCGTCTGCGGGGCGTCGCCGGGCTCGATGAGGTGCACGGCGCCGAGGGGGACCCGGTCGCAGAACGCCGCCCGCAGCCAGTTGCCGAGGCGCTGCGGGGACCCGGGGGCGAGGCCGATGTACTCGTCCATGTGGAAGGCGGTGACGCGGGCCCAGTCGATGCCGGGCTGCTCGGCGAGGTGGTGCAGGAGATGTCGCTGGCTGGGGGCGGCGGCGAAGACGACCCGCGCCGCGCCGTTGGCCGCCAGGGCGTCGCGCAGCGCGTCGGCCGCATCGGCGGCCGCGGCCCGGCCCGACGACGCGGGATCGTCGTCGCGCCGCACACGCAGGGCAGAGCTGTTCGGTGGCATCACGATCCGTTCCGCGGAAGATGACGGCGCGGTGGCCCCTCGTCGGCGGGGCGAGGGGCCATCACCTGCTCATGACTCGATCTTGACCCAGTCGACGGTCTCGGTGAACGTCTGCGTCAGGTTCCCCTTGCCGGCCACCAGACGGGGACCGATGACCAGCTCCATCGGGTCGGTCGGGATGACGCTCTCGTCGCTGATCACCTTCAGCAGCCGGTCGTCGAGGTAGAACGCCACGTAGTCGCTGGCGTACTCCAGCGTGCCGGTGTGGAACTTGCCGTCGTAGAGGTTGACGCCGGTATCGACCTTCAGCGAGACGTCATGGCCGCGCTTCGCGCTTTCGAAACGCAGCTGGGTGTTGGTGAAGCTCTGGTCGGTGGTGTAGCCGAAGTTGATTTCGTTGAACTGGCTCCCGTTGGCGGCGGGGCCATCGTCCCAGAGTGCCAGTCCCCACCACACCGGCTGCTTCGGGCGCTGCGTCAGTGCGAACCGAATGGTGAACGAGCCCTTCGTGAAGCGCTTCGGCCGGTAGCCGATCTTGGACCAGGAACCGGCCTGGTTCGCCGGGATTCCGGGCTTCAGATTGAATTTCGCCAGGCCCCCGGAAATCGTGGGGCAGGTGAATTCGCAGTGCCAGACGTTCTGATTCAGCGAATCGAACTGGTCGCGCACGACCGTCGCGGCCGCCGCCTGAGCCTGTTGCTTCGTCGAAGCCGAAGCCGAAGCGTATGCCGTGCCGGCGGCCAGCGTGCCGGCCGCCACCAGACCCGCGAGGCCGATGAGGAGGGGACGGCGGGCTGAGAAACGCATGGGTGCTCCTTTCGTGCGCTGGCGTCACTCAGAATTGAGCGGCGCATCTCGATGGCCGTGGACTATAAGGTGTACCCGAACTTCTGTCACCCCCCATTCTCTGGCGCTTTTTTGGGGCGGCGAGTATAAAGTGCACGCCCATCTCTGTCACCTCCCTTGAGGAGCCTTTAAGTATCCGTTACCCATCAATGAAACCCTGATTGACAGACTCTGATGTGCACGTTAATCTGCCGCGTCTGTCAGGCAACCTTCCAATTCGGATACCTGGGAGGACATCCATGGCTCGAATGCACAGGGCGGGCGTGCTGGTGGCGGCCGTCGCCCGGCGTCGCTCTCACCGCCGCTTGCACCGGGACGCCGTCGGCGCCGAAGGCCGAGGACGATCCCACCAAGGACGTCACCATCACCTTCTGGCACGGCTGGAGCGCGCCGGGTGAGCTGGCCGCGATCACCGCCAACGTCGAGGCGTTTCAGCGCAAGCACCCGAACATCCACGTGAAGGCCGTCGGCAACATCGACGACGACAAGATCAAGCAAGCGTTGCGTACCGGCGGGTCGGACGCACCCGACGTGGTGTCGTCCTTCACCACCACCAATGTGGGCGCCTTCTGCTCGACCAACGCGCTGGTCGACCTCACCCCATTCCTGGCGAAGTCGGGAATCGACCTCGACAAGACGTTTCCGGCCCCGATGCGCAACTACACGCAGTATCGCGGCAAACGCTGCACCCTGCCGCTGCTGGCCGACGCCTACGGGCTCTACTACAACAAGGACGCGTTCAAGGCGGCCGGGATCACGGCGCCGCCGAAGACCTTCTCCGAGTTCGAGGCGGACGCGCAGAAGCTGACGAAGAGCACCGGCGACACGTACAGCCAGCTCGGTTTCATGCCGAATTACCACGGCTACGAGTCGGGCCTGGAGCAGTACGGCTTCCAATTCGGCGCGCGTTACTTCGACGACCAGGGCAAGGCCAACGCGTCGCGGGACCCGAACGTCGGCAAGATGTTCCAGACCCAGAAGCGGCTGGTCGACGCGCTCGGCGGCTACGCGAAGCTGGAGCGCTTCCGGACCACCTTCGGCGACGAGTTCGGCGCCAAGAACCCGTTCCACACCGGCCAGGTCGCGATGGCGTTCGACGGCGAGTGGCGGGCGAACATGGCCGCCGAGGCCGGGGTCACCTTCGAGGTCGGGGTGGCGCCGCTGCCGGTGCCGGACGACCAGGCCGACGCCTACGGCCGGGGTGGGCTGGCCGGCACCGTCATCGGCGTCTCGAGCAGGAGCGAGAAGCAGAACGCGGCCTGGGAGCTCACGAAGTACCTGACCACGGACACCGACGCGGTGGTCGGCTTCGCCAACGCGATCCACAACGTGCCGTCGACGTTCGCCGCGCTCAACTCGCCGAACCTGGCCAAGGACCCGGCCATGGCGGTCTTCATCGGCATCGCCCAGGACCAGCACAGCATCAGCCCGCCGGCCACCCCGAACGGCGGCGCCTACCTGCTCACGCTCAAAGACGTCGGCTACCGCTACGAGTCGGGCCAGATCGCCGACCTGCCGGCCGCGCTGCAGGCCGCCGACGCGCAGATCGACAAAGACCTCGCGCAGAGCCGATGACGCGCCGCCGCCGCGCCCTGCGCAACCTCGCCTTCCTCTCGCCATGGCTGATCGGGGTCAGCGTCTTCTTCCTGTACCCGCTGCTGTCCACGATCTACTTCAGCTTCATGCGCTACGACGGTTTCACTCCGCCGACCTTCGCCGGGCTGCGGAACTGGCGGTACGTCTTCGGCGACTACCCGTTCTTCTGGCCGGCACTGCGCAACACGCTGTGGCTGGTCGCCGTGACGGTGACGCTGCGGGTGATCTTCGGGCTGGGCGTCGGGCTGCTCGTCACCAGGCTGCGCACCGGCGCGGGCGTGTTCCGGACGCTGTTCTACCTGCCGTACCTGGCGCCGCCGGTCGCGGCGACCATGGCGTTCGCGTTCCTGCTCAACCCGGGCACCGGCCCGGCCGACACGGTCCTCGGCCGCCTCGGGCTGCCGCAGCCGGGCTGGTTCAACGACCCGCAGTGGTCGAAGCCGGCCCTGACGCTGCTCGCGCTGTGGGGCATCGGCGACCTGATGGTGATCTTCATGGCGTCGCTGCTCGACGTGCCCCGGGAACAGTACGAGGCGGCCGCGCTGGACGGGGCCGGCGCCTGGCCCCGCTTCGTGCACGTGACCCTGCCGAACATCGCGCCGATCGTGGTGTTCGCCGTGGTCACCGGGGTCATTCAGGCGATGCAGTACTACACCCAGCCGATTGTCGCCGGCAAGGTCGCCAGCGGCGTGGTCGGCGGCTCCGGCCAGCAGTTCGAGCCCGGCTATCCGGCCAGGTCCACGCTGACGCTGCCGCAGCTCGTCTACCACCTCGGGTTCCAGCGCTTCGACACCGGCGCCGCGTGCGTCATCGCCCTGGTGATGTTCGCGCTGGCGATGGCGGCGACCGCCCTGCTGATCCGCCGCCGCGGCGGCCTGCTCTCCGCCGCCGACTGAAGGGGCCGCCGGTGACGTCCATCTCCGCCCGCGCGCCGCGCCGGTCCCGGGTCCTGTCCTGGATCGCCCTGCACTCGCTCGCCGTCGGCGCCGCGCTGTTCTTCGTTCTGCCGTTCGTCTTCATCGGGCTGACCGCGCTGATGAGCGACCGGCAGGCCCTCACCCGCGACCTCTGGCCGCACGAGTGGCACTGGGGCAACCTGCGGACCGTCTGGTCGACGCCGGGCTTCCTGACCTGGTGGCGCAACACCCTGCTCTACGCCGTGCTCGGCACCGTCCTGGCGCTGGTGTCGAGCCTTCCCGTCGCGTACGCGCTGGCCCGCTTCTCCTTCCGCGGGCGCAACGCGGTGCTCGTCGTGGTGATCGCCACGATGATGCTGCCGCCGCAGGTCGTGATCGTGCCGATGTACCTGTTCTGGGCCGGGCAGCTACACCTGTCCGGCACGTTGTGGCCGCTCATCGTCCCGCTCGCGTTCACCGACGCGTTCACCGTGTTCCTGCTGCGGCAGTTCCTGCTCACAATCCCGCAGGAGTACCTCGACGCCGCGAAGATGGACGGCTGCGGCGACCTCAAGACGCTGGTGCGGGTCGTCCTGCCGATGGCGCGACCGGCGATCGTCGCGGCCGCGCTGTTCCAGTTCTTCGCCTGCTGGAACGACTACTTCGGCCCCCAGATCTACGCCAGCGAGAACCCCGCCGCCTGGACGCTGAGCTACGGCCTGGCCTCGTTCAAGGGCGCGCACCACACCGACTGGAACCTCACCATGGCCGCCACGCTGCTGGTCATGGCGCCGGTCGTCATCGTCTTCTTCTTCGCCCAGAAGGCCTTCGTCGAGGGCGTCACGCTGACAGGAGTCAAAGGTTGAAGCTCACGGTCGTCGGTGGCGGGTCCACCTACACCCCCGAGCTCGTCGACGGTTTCGCGCGGTTGCGCGACACGCTGCCGGTCGCCGAGCTCGTGCTCGTGGACCCGGCCGCCGACCGGCTCGAACTGATCGGCGGGCTTTCCCGGCGGATCTTCGCTCGGCAGGGTCACGACTGCCGTGTGACGACCACGACGGAGCTGGAGGCGGGCGTCGACGGCGCGGACGCGGTGCTGCTGCAGCTGCGCGTGGGCGGGCAGGCGGCCCGCAACGACGACGAGACGTGGCCGCTGGCGTGCGGGTGCGTCGGCCAGGAGACGACCGGGGCCGGCGGGCTGGCGAAGGCGCTGCGCACGGTCCCGGTGGTGCTGGACATCGCGGAGCGCGTGCGGAAGGTCAGCCCCGGCGCCTGGATCGTCGACTTCACCAACCCGGTCGGCATCATCACGCGGGCGCTGCTCGCGCACGGGCACCGCGCCGTCGGGCTGTGCAACGTGGCCATCGGCTTCCAGCGGCGCTTCGCCCGGCTGCTCGGGGTGCCGGCCGAGCAGATCACGCTCGACCACGCCGGGCTCAACCATCTGACCTGGGTGCGCGGCGTCCGCCTGGGCGGCCGGGACGTGCTGCCGGAGCTGCTGGAGCGCCACGCCGAGGAGTTCGCCGCTGACCTGCGGCTCCCGGCCGGGCTGCTGCGGGACCTCGGCGTCGTGCCGTCCTACTACCTGCGCTACTACTACGCCCACGACGAGATGGTGCGCAAGCAGCGGACCGCGCCGTCGCGCGCGGCCGAGGTCGCCGCCCTCGAGAGCGAGCTGCTGGCGCTGTACGCCGATCCGGCGCTGGACGAGAAGCCGGAGCTGCTCGACCGGCGCGGCGGGGCCTACTACTCCGAGGCGGCCGTCGCGCTCACCGCGTCGCTGCTCAACGACACCGGCGACGTGCAGGTGGTCAACGCCCGCAACGACGGCACGCTGCCGTTCCTGGCCGACGACGCGGTCATCGAGGTCCCGGCCCGCGTCAGCGCGGCGGGCGCGGCCCCGGAGCCGGTCGAGCCGCTGGAACCGCTCTTCGCCGGGCTCGTCGCGCACGTGTCCGCGTACGAGGACCTGGCGCTGCGGGCGGCGCTGCACGGCGGGCGACGGCGCGTGTTCGACGCGCTGCTGGCCCATCCGCTCGTCGGGCAGTCCGCCCTCGCCGAGGACCTGACCACGCGGCTGCTCGCGCACAACCGCGCCTACCTGGACTGGGCATGACGAGCCCGGACGGCGGCGTCCTGGCGATCGACGCCGGCAACAGCAAGACCGACGTCGCGTTCGTCGGCGCCGACGGCACGCTGCTCGCGACCGCGCGCGGTGGCGGGTTCCAGCCGCAGCAGGCCGGGGCCGCGGCGGCGCTCGACGCCCTGGCCGCCCTCGTCGACCGGGTGGCCGTCCGGATGCCCAAAGCCGGGCAGCTGTCCGCGTGCCTGGCCAACGCCGACCTGCCGGTCGAGGAGGAACAGTTCGCCGCCGCGCTGCGCGAGCGCGGGTGGGCACTGGAGGTACACGTCATGAACGACACCTTCGGGGTGCTGCGGGCGGGGGTCGACGAGCCCCGCGGCGTGGCCGTCGTGTGCGGCACCGGCATGAACTGCGTCGGCCTGCTCCCCGACGGGCGGACCTCGCGCTTCCACGCCCTGGGCGCGATCTCCGGCGACTGGGGCGGCGGCCGGCAGCTGTCCAACGAGGCGTTCTGGGCCGCGGCGCGCGCCGAGGACGGCCGCGGACCCGCGACGGAGCTGATGGAGGCCCTGCCAAGCTACTACGGCTTCTCCTGCGTCGCCGCGCTCATCGAGGCGACACACCTCGGCGACATCCCGGACGGCCGCCGGCTCGAGGCGGCCCCGCTGCTGTTCCAGGTGGCCGCGCGGGGCGACGAGGTCGCCGGCGCCGTCGTCCGCCGCCAGGCCGAGGAGATCGTCGCGATGATCACGGTGGCGCTGCGCCGGCTCGACGCGCTGGACACGGACATCCCGGTCGTGCTCGGCGGGTCCGTGCTGGCGGCCGGGCACGCCCAGCTCAACGACACCGTCGTGCGCCTGCTGGCCGGGGTCGCGCCGAACGCGCGGCCGACGCTCGTCACGGCCGCGCCGGTGCTGGGTGCGGCGCTGCTCGGCCTGGACCGGGCCGGCGCGGACCCCAGTGCTCAGCGCCGGCTCCGGGCGGCGTACCGGTGAGGCAGAATCGGCGCCTCGGATCTTTCGCCGTCGCAGCGGTGATCAGGAGCGTGAACGATGTCCGCACCCCACAGGAAGCCGCCGACCCTGGCCATGGTCGCGCAACGGGCCGGCGTGTCCCGGGCCACGGCGTCGCGGGCCTACAGCGAGCCGCACCGGCTGCTGGCCGAGACCGTGCGGCGGGTCATGGCGGCGGCCGACGAGGTGGGGTACCGTCGCGCCACCACGCCCGTCGTCCAGCAGACGAAGAACCTGGTCCTGGTGGTCGCCGACACCGCCAACCCGTTCTTCCCCCCGATGATCCGCGCGGTCGAGCGGCAGGCGGACGCGGCCGGCTACGCGGTGTTCCTGGGCAACACCGACGAGGACCCGGCGCGCGAGGAGCGCCTGCTGGACCGCTTCACCCCGCAGGTCGACGGCATGATCATCGCGTCGAGCCGGATGAACGAGAACGTGATCCTGGCCTACGCCAAACTGCGCCCGATCGTCCTCGTCAACCGCGACCTGAGCCCGCTGCCCCGAGTCCTGATCGACACGGTGAGCGGGGTGAGCGAGGCGGTGGCACACCTGGCCGATCTCGGGCATCGTGAGATCACGTACCTGAGCGGCCCGATCCGCTCCTGGTCCAACGGCCAGCGGCGCGACACCGTCAAGCGGGCGGGGGAGCTGCGCGGTATGACGGTCACCGTGCTGTCGGGACGCCGCTCGTCGTACGAGGTCGGTCGCAACTCCACCGAGGCCGTCCTGGCATCGGGCTCGACCGCGGTGATCGCCTTCGACGACCTCCTCGCCCACGGCCTGATGACGGGTCTGGCCGAGCGCGGGGTTTCGGTGCCACAGGAGCTGAGCGTCATCGGCTGCGACGATGTTCTCGCCACGCAGACCCACCCTCGGCTGACGACGGTGTCGGCGCGCTCGGCGGAGGCCGGCGCGACCGCGGCGGATCTGCTGATCGGCCAGCTCGCGGGCGACGTACCGCATGGCGAGTGCCGGCAGCTGCTCACGACGAACCTGATTCCGGGCGCTACGACCGCAGCGCCGCAGGACAAGCCGCCGCGCCGCCGGCCCGGTCGACCGGCGGGAACCTGATC
Organism: Dactylosporangium sp. CA-233914; assembly: GCF_050942935.1. Classification (NCBI taxonomy): domain Bacteria; kingdom Bacillati; phylum Actinomycetota; class Actinomycetes; order Micromonosporales; family Micromonosporaceae; genus Dactylosporangium; species Dactylosporangium sp. CA-233914. The sequence continues at coordinate 2,140,257 of NZ_CP192030.1, forward strand.
CATCAGGCCCGTAGCGGTGCGCCGCCCTGGTCAGTCGACCAGGTCGAGGCAGGCCTGGACAATCGACGATGCGTCGATGCGGTGGTAGCGGTTCGTGTTGTCGGTGCTTGTGTGGGCGTACCGAGGCTGGTTGTGGTCGCGTCCTGCCGGTGTCGGGGGAGGATGTCGGTATGCCGTTTTCGTTGCCGATTCCCGCTGAGGCGAACGCGCTGCTGGATCATGATGCGTTGGCGCTGGTGCTGGGTCTCACGCTTGACCAGCAGATGCTTGAACCAGGGAGAATTCGAGTCGCAGCGATCAGGGGCTGGTGACGGTGTTGCCCTCTGGGCCGAAGGTCCAGACGTTGCCGACAGGACGGCCGCCGCGGCGCAGGACGACGCCGAGCAGCGCGGTGAGGTCGGCCTCCACCTCGCGGAGCAGTTCTGTGCCGAAGACGCAGAGCGAGGCTTCCCAGGGGTCGCCGTACGTGCCGGTGCGGAGATCCGCGGTCGTGTAAAGGCGGTCGTCGCCCCGGTCGGGGTAGGCGCAGCGTGGCGGCGGTGGCTGTCCCGGGCCGCCCGTCAGGCGCGGATCGAAATGGTAGCCCTGCGTGTATGCGTTGAGGGCGTAAACCCGTTCGCCGGGGTGAACGGCCAGCCGCAGACCGCGCTGCACGATGCGTTCCAACGCTGAGACGGCCGTCGTGTCCCCGTCGATCGCGCTGAGCTGCCAGGTCACCGAGTCCGGCGGTTCGGTCGGAGGACCGTTCCGGCTGTCCCCCGAGAACGCCCAGTGAGAGAGGAAGCGGCGCCAGACCGCGTCACCCGCCGGGTCGTCGAAGACCAGCACGACCGGTCGTTCCTCGGCCGGCCGGCCCGGCGGGGACCAGTGGTACGACTGAACGGTCGTGACCTTCTGGAAGCCCGCTCGAACGAGCATTTCGCGCAGCTCGCCGTCGGCCTCGGCGATGAGGTACCGCCACCGGCCGCCGCTCGCCGGGAGGGTGCTTCCCGGGATACGGGCGCGAAAGGCGTTCCAGGTGACCCATGCCGGCAGCATGGCGGGTTCGGGGGCGGTCATTCCACCGATGGAGACGAACTCGGTCCCGGCCACCTGGACCACCCAGCCGGCGGCCCGGGCGCGGCCGTCGACCTCCACGACCGACAGGTTGCGCCCCCAGCCGACGAGGTCACCGTCCGCATCCGACTCGTTCAAGGGCGTGCGGTGCGGGCCGGATGCCGCGGCCATGTCGTGGACCCGAGCCATACGTGAGTGCTCGCCGAACTTCACCTCCCGGATGCGCTGCCCGGCGGGGAGGGCGATCGGCTCGGGGGTGAGCGTGTCGATGTCGGCGATCAGCAGATGCCGGTCCCAGCCGGGCGTGAAGCCGGCGGCGACGAGGTACGACGGCAGCTCCGGCGGATCGGAGGCGTGGACCCTCCACTCGGCTGGTTCGCTACGGGCGGCAAAGGCCGCCTGCTGCCGCCGGATCAGTGCTTCCGGTTCGGGTCCCAGCGGACCACGATGCTCGACCGTGCCGTGCGTGCCGTAGTGCGCCCGTACGACCGGCCCGTCCTGCTCGTACACCGTACCGAGGGGAAGGGGAGGCGGGGGGATCCGGGCCCGCAGCTGCGCGTCGTAGATGCCCAGAAGGCTCTCGGCCGAGGCTGCCACCGGCGGATCATCGCAGGCCGGCTCCCGGCCCATCAAACGGTTTCCCGCGGCCTTCGCCTGATCGCGCCGGGTTGTGGGGCAGGATGGCGGCATGGCCATCACGCTGCCGATCGACGACGGCGCCAACGAGTACCTCACCCGCAGCCCGCTCGCGCTGCTGATCGGCATGACGCTCGATCAACAGATCACGTTGGAGAAGGCGTTCACCTCACCGTGGGTACTGACGCAGCGGCTCGGGCACGAGCCGACCGCGCAGGAGCTTGCCGACTTCGACACGCAGGCGCTGGTGGAGATCTTCGCGACGCCGCCGGCGTTGCACCGGTTCCCGAAGGCGATGGCGGCTCGGGTACAGGAGGTCTGCCGGGTGATCGTCGAGCGGTACGACGGCGACCCGGCCGGGATCTGGGCCGGTGTCGCCGACGGCGCGGAGCTGCTGCAGCGGGTGCTGGGGTTGCCGGGGTTCGGCAGGCAGAAGGCGCAGATCTTCGTGGCCCTGCTGGGCAAGCAGTGCGGGGTGCGGCCCGAGGGCTGGCGGGAGGCTGCCGGCGGGTACGGCGAGGAGGGCTCGTTCCGGTCCGTCGCCGACATCGTGGACCAGGACTCGCTGGTCAGGGTGCGGGAGTACAAGAAGCAGGTGAAGGCGGAGGCGAAAGCGGCCAAGGGATGAGCGGCAGCGACACCTAGACCAGGTCGCGCCAGGCCGCCGTGGTGGCGAAGAAGCGCAGCAGGCCCAGCAGGCGGCTCGCCGGGGGCGCCGACCAGTGGCGGGCCGCCGACGGCTCGGGGTCGCGCAGCCGGGCGAGGGCCCAGACCAGGTGGTGCCAGAGGACGCGCGGCTCCATGTTGATTCCGCGGTACCCGCGCAAGGCCGCCGGCACGACCGTCAACGGCAGCTTGGCGAAGTCGACGGCCGGATCGGCGAGCATCGCGTCGCCCCAGTCCACCAGCCCGGCCAGCGCGCCGCCCGCGACCATGATGTTCTGCGGCGCCACGTCGCCGTGCACCGGCACCCGCAGTGGCGCGATCGGCACCCGCGGCGCGAGGCGGTCGAACCATCCGGCCAGCCACTCCGCCCCGTCCTGGTCCAGCCGCCCCTCCGCGCGCAGGTCCGACACCAGCGCCCACGGATCGGGCGGCGACCCGTCGGCGGGCAGCCCCGGCGGCGGGGCGATCCGGTGCAGCTTCGCCAGTTCCCGGCCGACCTGTTCGAAGAGCTCCGGATTCAGTACCGCATGTGCCTGCGCATCCACCCCGCGCACGCGCTCGGTGAGCAGGTACGGCACCGTGGCGTCGAACTCGGCCACGGCCGGCGTCAGCACCCCGCCCCGGCGCGCCGCCGGAATGATCGCCGCCTCGGTGAAAAGCCCATCCGCGGCCCGCCGAGTCCGGGGAACGCGCAGCACCAGGTCATCGCCCAGGAAGTACACGGTGTTGACCCCACCCTCGGGCCCGGCGTGCACCTTCTCACCCGGCACCCCATACCGCGCCGCGACCGCCTCAGCCAACCCGTCCACGCCGAGAGACTGTCTCACGCCCCGCGCACGTTGACCAGCATCTTCCCCGGCCAACGCTGTTCCCCGCCCCGGGCCCCGCCCTCTGCGGACCCGCCCACCGGCCGGACCCTGCTCTCTCCGCTCCCGCTTCCCGGCCGACTCGTGTTCCTGTGCCGGTCCCGGGTCCTTCCGGTCCTGCTTCTCGGCCGGCTCCTGTTCCTGTGCCGGTCCCGGATTCTTCCGGTCCTGCTTCTCGGCCGGCTCCTGTTCCTGCGCCGGTCCCGGATTCTTCCGGTCCTGCTTCTCGGCCGGCTCCTGTTCCTGCGCCGGTCCCGGGTCCTTCCGGTCCTGCTCCTCGGCCGGCTCCTGTTCCTGCGCCGGTCCCGGGTTCTTCCGGTTCTGCTCCTCCGGTTCTCGTTCGTTTGCCGGGTCCGGGTTCTTCCGGTCCTGCTTCTCGGCCGCGCCGTGTTTCTTCCGGGCCTGCCGCGCGGCCCGGCCGTGGTCGATGCGCCGGTCGGCGGCGACGGGCCGTGCCGCGCGCCGGAGTGGTTGTCGCGACCGCCCGGCCGGTCGGAGCATTCTCCCGGCGCGGCAACGGATGCGCCGGGGCCTCGCCGGTCGTAAGGTGCCTCTCGTGCTGAAGGGATTCCGGGATTTCATCTCCCGTGGCAACGTCATCGAACTGGCCGTGGCGGTCGTCATCGGCGCCGCCTTCAACGACGTCGTCAAGGCGTTCACCGAGGGCTTTCTGCAACCGCTGATCAAGCTGACCGGTGGCATCGGCATCAACGACGCCTCGGGTGTTCACATCGGCAAGCAGGTCCTGGACTGGCCCGGCTTCGTCAACGCGGTCATCGCGTTCCTGCTGACCGCCGCGACCGTGTACTTCCTGGTCGTCCTGCCCATGAACAAGCTGGCCGAACGCCGCAAGCGCGGCCTCGTGCCCGAGCCCGAGGCCCCGAGCGAGGAGATCCGCCTCCTGACCGAGATCCGTGACCTCCTGGCCACCGGCACCACGGCCCGCGACCAGGCCCAGCCCGTCGGCGCCCACCAGGCCCCGCCCACCAAGCCCACCGTCTAGATCCCCACGCCGAGCGAGCAGGGCACCCAGCCGTGCCACGGCTGCGAGTCCCTGCTCACAAGGCCGGTGGACCACCCCGTCCCGGGCGAGCCGGCGGCTGAGTCCCCCGCACGTCGAGCTTCCATCCGTGCGCAATCCGACCGCGCTTCGGCCCGCGAAGGGGACGGCGGCCAGGAATCCCCTCGCCGGGTGGGTCTTATGCACCAGGCTCACCTCCACCTGAGTCCCCACGGTTCACAGGGCCGTGGCAGACTCGGAGTAATGGCCCGCCGGGAACGCCCACAGCTGATCACCGACGCGGCACGCAGCCCCGAACAGGAGCTCCGCGCCCGCGAGGTGCGCTATGTGCTGATGATGCTCCTGCGTGCCGCCTGCGTGGTGGTCGGCGCCATCCTGGTCGCAACCCGTCCACCTCTGCTCTGGCTGTGGCTGACGCTGTGTGTCGCGGGCGGCGTCTTCCTGCCGATGATCGCGGTCATGCTGGCCAACGACGCTCCACCGCGCCCGGAGAAGCGCCTGCGCAACCGCTTCCACCGCAAGCAACAGTCCCACCCGGACCCGGACCACGCCCTTTCGGAGCGCGAGCACAAGGTCATCGACGCCGACTGACGCACTTTCCGGTCTGTCTTCGTCAGGGGCGGCCTCCCAGCGTGGCGACCGCGCGGGCGCCGAGCTCGTTTCCGCGGCGCAGCGACTCCTCCACCGTGTCCCCGCCCAGCCAGGCCGCGAGGAACCCGGCGGCGAACGCGTCGCCGGCGCCGGTCGGGTCGACGACCTCCGGCACGGTCACGCCGGGTGCCCAGGACCTGCCGTTCGCGTCGGCCCAGGCGGCGCCGTGCGGGCCGGACTTCACCACGACCGCATCGGCGTAGGCGAGCAGGTCAGCGGGCTCGTCGGCCCCCAGGACCCGGGCCTCGTCGAGGTTGGCGAACAGGATGTCCGGCCGCGGTGCCGCCTGCAGGAACGCCCCCGCCCCGAGCCGCTGGAGCGGCGCCGCGGACGCGGCGTCCAGGCTCGTCGTGAGCCCCCGGCGCCGGGCCTCGGCCAGCGCGAGCCGGCCGGCGGGCGCACAGTCGGCGTCGAAGAGCACATATGCGGACAGGTGCAGGTGCCGCAGCCCCGGCAGGTCCAGCGCCCGCTGCACGTCCTCGGGGCCGAGCAGCCGGTTGGCGCCCCGATCCGTGAACATCGTGCGCTCGGCGTCCGAGGTCAGCACCACCACCGTGCCGGTCGCGACCCCCGGCACCCGGCGCACGCTCGTCGTCACCCCCGCCGCCCGCAGCTCGGCGACCCGGGTGTCCCCGGGCTCGTCCGCACCCGCGACCCCGGCGAACGCGACCGGGCACCCGGCCACGGCCAGCCAGGCCGCGGTGTTCGCCGCCGAGCCGCCACCCGCGATCCGCACCCGGGCGATGGTGTCCGAGCCGATGGCGAGCGGCCCTTCGTGCACCGTGAGGATGTCGGTGACCACGTCACCGATGACGAGCACGCTCACGGCGCCCCACCCGGCCTCGCGCTGACGGGGATCCGGACTGCGGCTCGTCGCGGCGTCGAGACCGCCCCGGGCAGCGGCTCGGTCGTCCAGATCCGCTGGCATCCCGTCGATGGCTGGGACGTCTTGGCCGGCTGCCGGCCTTGCATCGGGGAGTCCGGCGGATCGTTCAAGGGCTGGCCCGGGGACTCGTTCTGGTCGGTGATGCGGCGGTCTCGTCCGGGCTGGTCCTGAGCCGACCCCGTCCGGTGCGGGTGCGGTCTCGGCCGGTGCCGGTCCGGTCCTGGCTGCTCGGCGCGGGTGCGGCCGGGGTTGGCGCCGCGGTGGGGTCCAGCGAGTTGGCGCATCTCGGCGGCCTTGGTCACAGGGCGGTGGCGATGCGGGCGGCCAGGTCGGCGTTGCGCAGGATGATGCGGACGTTGACGTCCAGGCTGCGGCCCTCCGTCGCGGTGTGGAAGTAGGACAGCAGATAGGGCGTGACGTCCTTGCCCGTGATGCCGTCGCGCTCCAGGCCGGCCAGGCCCTCGGCCAGAACACGGTCGTGCAGGGCCGGGTCCAGTTGCTCGTCCGCCGGGAGGGGGTTGGCCACGATCAGGGCGCCCTGGTGGACGTCGTGGGTGCGGGCGGCGCGGATGATGTCGGCGATCGCGGCCGGGTCGCCGGCGGACCAGTCGAGGTCGAAGCCGGCGTCGGTGAGGTAGAAGCCCGGGAAGCGGCGGGTGCCGTAGCCGACGACGCTGACGCCCAGGGTTTCCAGGCGCTCCAGGGTGGCGTGGACGTCGAGGATCGACTTCACGCCGGCGCAGACGATCGCGATCGGCAGGCGGGACAGGGCGGTCAGGTCCGCCGACTCGTCGAACGTCGTGGCGGCGCCGCGGTGGACGCCGCCCAGGCCGCCCGTGGCGAAGACCGAAATGCCGGCCCGCGCGGCGATGGCCGAGGTGGCGGCGACCGTGGTGGCGCCATCGGCGCGGGCGGCCGCGGCCGGGGCCAGGTCGCGGACGGAGAGCTTGACCACGTCGTCGCTCCCGGCGAGGTGCTCGATCTCGGGCTCGGACAGGCCCACCACGATCTCTCCGGCGATCATGCCGATGGTGGCGGGGACGGCACCGGCGGCTCGCACCGTCGACTCGATCTCCTTGGCGACGGTGAGGTTGGCCGGGCGCGGGAGACCGTGCGAGATGATCGTGCTCTCCAGCGCGACGATCGGCGCGCCGGCGTTGCGGGCGGCCTCGACTTCGGGGCCGAAGCGAATGACGTGGTTGATCACGTGGTCACGATAGCCCGAGCGGGTGAGGTGGCCTCGGGTTGTCCACAGGGAGGCGGTGCCGGGCGCCGGGGAGTTATCCACAGGGCGTCCTGCCGGGCGGGGGTTGTCCACAGGCGGGCCCGCGGTACGGGCCAATTCCGGCCGGGCCTGGCAGACTGGGAGCCGTGACGACCACTCCCGAAAACGGTGGCGGGACTCTCACCGACGAGCGCGTCGAAGAGCAGACCAGCACCGACTATCGCTACGACGCCGGCGACCACGAGAAGTTCTCGCACTACGCGCCGAAGGACAAGATCATGCAGGCCATGATCGAAGGCACGCCGGTGCGGGCGCTGTGCGGGAAGCTCTGGGTGCCCTCGCGGGACCCGAGCCGGTTCCCGGTCTGCCCGGTGTGCAAGGACCTCTACGAGAACGTTGTTCAGAACGACGACTCGAGCTCGTGACGTTCGGCTCGGTTCGGCGCATCGCCGGCCGTAGCCCGCTAGGCTGTCAACGCCTTCGCGGTCCGCGCTGACGCGAGGGCGTTTTCATGCGCCCTAGGTTCGTGCCAAAGCGGACGAACGGGGCGGATCTCCTCGGCGCGGTCGTAACCGGAAAGCCGCGTCGATCGCTAAGGAACTGTTCGGCGGTCGGCCGAAGGGGAGAGGCCGGCCACGGCCCGGGAGACCGGGCGGTGACAGGGCCTCGGAGAAGCCGCGGAGTTCGGCGCGTACGTGACGTATCGGGAGGGGTGCCGCATGCCGCCGCGTCCGGTGGTGCAGCAAGGTCAGACGCTTCGGGTGTGGCAGCGCAAGGCCCTGATGGAGTATCTGCGCGGCAAGCGCGAGGACTTCCTCGCCGTCGCCACGCCGGGCGCCGGCAAGACCACGTTCGCGCTGCGGGTGGCGCTGGAGTTGTTCGCGGACGGGACCATCGACAACCTCACCGTCGTCACGCCCACCGAGCATCTCAAGACGCAGTGGGCCCAGGCCGCCGCGCAGGTCGGGATCGACCTCGACGCCGGGTTCCGCAACTCCGACGTGCACGCCGCGTCGGACTTCCACGGGACCGTGGTGACGTATGCGCAGGTGGGCATCGCACCTGCGGTACACAAGCGGCGGACCATCACGCGGCGGACCCTGGTGGTGCTGGACGAGATCCACCACGCCGGGGACTCGAAGTCCTGGGGCGACGGGGTGCGGGCGGCGTTCGAGCCGGCGGTGCGGCGGCTGATGCTCACCGGGACGCCGTTCCGCTCGGACGAGAACCCGATCCCCTTCGTGGAGTACGAGCGCGGGCCCGACGGGATTCAGCGCTCGCGCTCGGACACCGTGTACGGATACTCCGACGCGCTGCGGGACGGGGTCGTGCGGCCGGTCATCTTCCTGGCGTACTCGGGAGAGACCCGCTGGCGGACCTCGGCCGGCGACGAGCTGTCGGCGCGGCTCGGCGAGCCCATGACGCAGGATCTCATCGGGCAGGCGTGGCGTACGGCGCTGGACCCCAGGGGCGACTGGATGCCCCAGGTGCTGCGGGCCGCCGACGCGCGGCTGCAGAAGCTGCGGGCCGACGGGATACCGGACGCCGGCGGCCTGGTGATCGCCACCGACCAGCAGAACGCCCGGGCGTATGCGAAGCTGCTCACCGACCTCACCGGCGAGAAGCCCGTCGTCGTGCTCTCCGACGACGTGGGCGCCTCGGGGCGGATCGCCGCCTTCGCGGCGTCGCAGGAGCGGTGGATGGTCGCGGTGCGGATGGTGTCCGAGGGCGTCGACATCCCGCGGCTCGCCGTCGGGGTGTACGCCACCAGCGCCTCGACCCCGCTGTTCTTCGCCCAGGCCATCGGGCGGTTCGTGCGCGCCCGGCGCCCCGGGGAGACGGCCACGGTCTTCGTGCCGAGCGTGCCGCACCTGCTGGAGCTGGCCAGCGAGATGGAGGCGCAGCGCAACCACGTCCTGGGGGAGCCGAAGACCAAGGACGGGTACGACGACGATGAGCTGGAGCGGGCCAACCGCGAGGAGAAGGCCAGCGGCGAGCTGGAGAACTCCTTCGAGGCGCTCTTCGCGACCGCCGAGCTCGACCAGGTCATCTACGACGGGGCCACCTTCGGCATGCCGGCGCAGGTGGGCACGGCCGAAGAGGAGGAGTACCTCGGGCTGCCGGGTCTGCTCACGCCCGACCAGGTCTCCGCGCTGCTGCAGAAGCGCCAGGCCGACCAGGTCGCGGCCGAGCGGCGCAGGGGTCCGGCCGCCCCGGCCACGGTGGCACCGGAGATCCCGCAGCAGCCGAAGACGGCCGGGGAGAAGCGGATCGTGCTGCGGCGGCAGCTCAACACCCTGGTCGCCGCGCATCACCACCGGACCGGGCTGCCGCACGGGAAGATCCACGCGGAGCTGCGCCGGCTGTGCGGTGGCCCGCCGAGCGCGCAGGCGACGATCGAGCAGCTCGAGGAGCGGATCGCCACGATCCAGACATTCTGACCGGGCCGTCCTGGGTGGCATTTCGGATTTGTACCGATATGAGCCCATCGGTCGGCACTCGTGCTCGAGGGTCTCAACGGCGTCGTCCGGGCGAGCGGACGGGCTGAGTGTCTCGGCCTGGGGGCGTGGGCGCTGGCTGATCGGGATGCTGCGGCGCTCGGCTCGGCGGGGCGGTTCGGGGCCGGCGGTGCTGGGGGCGACGGGCGGTTCGGGGCTGGGCGGTGCTGTCGAGGGCGCTGCGGTGCTGGGGGGCGACGGGGCGGCTCGGGGCCGGTGGAGCGGTCGAGGGCGCTGCGGCGCTCGGCTCGGCGGTTCGAGGCTGGCGGTGCTGTTGAGGGCGGTTGGGAGCCGGTGGCGTGGTCGAGGGCGCGGCGGTGCTGGGGGCGGTTCGAGGCTGGCGGTGCTGTTGAGGGCGGTTGGGAGCCGGCGGTGTGGTCGAGGGCGCGGCGGTGCTGGGGCGGTTCGGGGCTAGCGTGCTGTTGAGGGCGTTTGGGGCGGACAGCGTCGAAGGCCCACGGGCCAGGTGGGGGCGGGGTGGTGGGGTCGCGGTTCAGGGCGACAAGCGCCGGAGGGGCTGCTCAGGGGTCCCGTGAGGCCGGATGGTGCGTTGGAGCAGGGCGCCGCTGTGCCACGGGCGTGTGAGGCCGGTTGTGGCGCTTCAGGGGGCCAGGGCGCGGTGCCGGGCGGCGTGAGCGCCCGGTTGTGCGCTCAGGGGCTAGGGGCTCGGGGGCCGCGGTGCCGGGCGGCTGTGAGGGACCGGTTGTGCGCTCAGGGGCCAGAGGGGCGCGGTGCTGGGCGGCTGTGAGGGCCCGGTTGTGCGGCGCCCAGGGGGCCAAGGGCGCGGTGCCAAGGCCGTGCACGCTGGAGGGTTTCGTGGCGGGGCTTGGGGGTCGGGTGGCCGGGGGATCGGATGATGCCGGCCGTTACCGGGGCGGAAAAGACCGCAGGGCACCCCGGGGGGGCGCCCTGCGGTCGTGCGTATTGGTCTCAGCCGGCCGAAAGTTCGGAGCCGCGCCACGCGAAGTCCGGGGCCACGGCGTACTCGACAGCGATCTTGACCAGCTGGTCGGCGTACTTGTTGGCGTGATGTCCACAGAAGATCAGGTCGCCGCCTTCGGCGAGCCTCACTCTGAGTTTCCCTGCCGCGTTGCAGCGGTCGCACCGTTCCTCGGCGGCGGGGGGCGCCGCCGTCTCCGGCGGCGGCGTGAGGGTCGGGGTCATCGCCTTCCTCCTCTGATCGTCACCGACGAACGCTTCCTTGCGTCGTTCACAGATGGTTCAACACCGTGTTGCCCGACATCGTTCCCGCTTCGTGCGCGGGACCGATGTCACATTTCCGTCGTGCCCGCGGGGGCCGCTCCTGGGCCGGACCGAACACCCGCTACGTGCTTCCTATCGCGCCTTGCTTGCGATCACAAGTGGCTTGGCGTGGCGCCCACGCCTGTGTAATGCCCTCGGTGACCGGAAACACACCCGGGCCACCCCAAATGGGGCGGCCCGGGTTCGCGCAGAGCGAAAAACGATCGTTCAGTCCAAGTAGTCGCGCAGGACCTGAGAACGCGACGGGTGGCGCAGTTTCGACATCGTCTTCGACTCGATCTGGCGGATGCGCTCGCGGGTCACGCCGTAGACCTGGCCGATCTCGTCCAGGGTGCGCGGCTGGCCGTCGGTGAGGCCGAAGCGCAGCCGGACCACACCCGCCTCCCGCTCCGACAGGGTCTGCAGCACCTGCTGGAGCTGGTCCTGCAGCAGCGAGAACGAGACCGCGTCGACGGCGACGACCGCCTCGGAGTCCTCGATGAAGTCGCCCAGCTGGCTGTCGCCCTCGTCGCCGATGGTCTGGTCGAGGGAGATGGGCTCGCGCGCATACTGCTGGATCTCCAGCACCTTCTCCGGCGTGATGTCCATCTCCTTGGCCAGCTCCTCCGGGGTGGGCTCGCGGCCCAGGTCCTGGAGCAGCTCGCGCTGGATGCGGCCGAGCTTGTTGATGACCTCGACCATGTGCACCGGGATGCGGATGGTGCGGGCCTGGTCGGCCATGGCGCGGGTGATGGCCTGGCGGATCCACCAGGTGGCGTACGTCGAGAACTTGTAGCCCTTGGTGTAGTCGAACTTCTCGACGGCGCGGATGAGGCCGAGGTTGCCCTCCTGGATGAGGTCCAGGAACGCCATGCCGCGACCTGTGTAGCGCTTCGCGAGCGAGACGACCAGGCGCAGGTTGGCCTCGAGCAGGTGGTTCTTGGCCCGCTCGCCGTCGCGCGAGATCCACATGAAGTCGCGGCTGGCCGGCATCTGCATCGGCTCGCCGGCGTCCTCGGCCGCGCGCAGGCGCTCGGCCGCATACAGCCCGGCCTCGATGCGCTTGGCCAGCTCGACCTCCTGCTCGGCGTTGAGCAGCGGGACCTTGCCGATCTGCTTGAGGTAGGCGCGGACCGAGTCGGCCGAGGCGGTGAGCTCGGCGTCGCGCCGGGCCTGCTTGAGGGCCTCGGACTCGTCGTCGTCCCACGCGAAGTCGTCGTCGGTGGCCGTGGCCTCCGCGTCGGCCTCGGCGGCCTTGGTCGCCTCGACCGGCTCGTCGACGATCACGTCCTCGATCTCGGCGGCCAGGGCGGCGTCGTCGAGCTCCTCGAGGTCGGGCTCCTCGCCGGGGGTGCCGGTCGGCGCGGCCGGCTCGGCGGCCTCGCCGGGCGACGCCTTCTTGGTGGCGACCGGGGCGGCCTTGGCCGGCGCGGCCTTCTTCGCCGCCTTCTTGGCGGGCGCGGCCTTCTTCGCCGGTGCCGCGGCCGAAGCGGCGGCGGCGGGCGCGGCGGCAGCCGCAGCGGATGCGGTGGGCGCGGATGGCGCGGCCTTCTTCACGGGGACCTTCTTCGCCGCCGCCGGCTCCGGTGCACGGGACTCGACGGCTGTGAGCGGCTTGGCAGCGGGTGCCTTATGGGCCGGCGCGGCCTTGGCGGTGGCCGCCTTGGACGCGGGAGTGGCGGACCGGGCCGCGGCGACCCGGCGCCGGCTGTGCGCGGAGTCGTCGACCACGACGGTGACGCCCGCCTCGGCCAGGCTCCTCAGCAGCTTCTTGGCGTGCGCCGGGGTTACCTCTGCGGTGTCGACCGCCTGCGCGACCTCCGCCGACGTCAAGTGACCGCCATTGGCGGCCGCACGCGCGATCAGCGTGTCGGCGAGGGAACGTACGTCAACGCTGGGCTGGTGAGCTGCAGTCACGAACGACCTTCCGGTGCGATGAGCGAGCGACGGCCGATGCGGCCGGGTTCGCGCACGGCGCGGCCGTGCTGAGTGGCCGGGTTGCTTGTGGTGGTGGCGCCCGAGTTCGTCGTGGCTCCGGGCGGATTCACGAACGACAGCGGGCAGCGCGTGAATTGTAACGCTCTCTTGCCCCAACATCCCCTCTTGAGGGGGCTGGACGCGCGTCTTGTGACCGAACGGATGGGCTGCGGGGGACCGGAGGCGGCTTTGTAAGGATGGTGACCATGGACCGACCGGCACAACTTCTGGCCCTTGCCGTGGACGTCGCCCGCTCCGCGAGTGACCTGGCCAACCGGATGCGCGCCGAGGGCGTGGACCCCGTCGCGACCAAGTCGACCGCGACCGATGTGGTCACCGCCGCCGACCGCGCGGTGGAGCAACATGTACGGGACAGGCTGCGGGCGGCCCGCCCGGGCGACGCGGTGCTGGGGGAGGAGTACGGCGGCGGCCAGGACCGGACCACCGTGCGCTGGATCGTCGACCCGATCGACGGGACCGTGAACTACCTCTACGACCTGCCGCAGTACGCGGTCTCGCTGGCCGCCGAGGTCGACGGCGTGGTCGTCGCCGGGGTGGTGCGCAACGCCGCCACCGGCCGGGAGTGGACCGCGACCCGGGGCGGGGGCGCCTTCTGCGGCGAGCGGCGCCTGGTCGCCTCCGGCGAGACCGACCTCGGCCAGGCGCTGGTCGGGACCGGCTTCGGATACGCCGCCGAGCGCCGGCTGCACCAGGCGCGGGTGCTCGCCGGGCTGATCGGGCACGTACGCGACATCCGCCGCTTCGGCGCCGCCTCGATCGACCTGTGCCTCGTGGCGGAGGGCAGCCTGGACGCATACTACGAGAAGGGCCTCAACGACTGGGACCGCGCCGCCGGCGGGCTCATCGCCGCCGAGGCCGGCGCTCTGGTGACCGGCCTGGACGGCGCGCAGCCGGGGCCGGCGATGCTCATCGCCGCGCCGCCCGGACTCCACGAACAGCTCCACGCGCGCCTCAGCCGGCTCGATGCGGCCGGAGGGCCGTAGACCGGGGACGCCCATGCGGTGCTGCTGAAGATTCAGCTGTCCTCCTTGGCGCAGGTGCCCTCCGGCAGCTCCGGGTTGCCCAGCGCCGCGATCGCCTGGTTGACCTCCGTGGTCGTCGGCAGCTGCTTGAACCGGCCGCCCAGGATGATCTCGACCTTGTCGTCCTGGCGGGCCTTGTCGAACTCCGACCGGGCCTGGTCCAGGAAGTACGCGCGCACCAGCCACTCCGCCCCGACCGTCTGAGGCCCGTAGCGGATCACCGCGACCACGTCCTGCGCCTTGTTCACCGGCGGGTTGGGCGCGGCGGTGACCACCTTCGCCTCCTTGAACCGGCGGCTGAGGAAGTCGTTGGCCACGTCGGAGGCGGCGCCGGCGCGGTTGGTCGCGTTGAAGACCGTGACCTTGACCTCCTCCTGCGTCGGCAGCTTGGCGTTGGCCATCACCGCGCCCTCGGCGCACTTCTTGGAATCGCCGGCGGAGCCGCCCTGGTGGTCCTTGACCACGGCGACGATCACGAACACGGCCGCGGCGACGATGAGGATGCCGATCACCGCGAGCGCTCTCACCCGCGCAAAACTCATGGCCCGCTCCCCGCGTCCCGCCTCGTACGTTGCTCTGTCACCAGAGAAGACGCTCTGGCTGCCGGAGAGGTTAGCGCCTGGGCCCGGGACTTGCTGAAGTCGCCACCGGACATACCACAAAGTTCCTCCTCGCTGCCCCGGACGACTCCCCGCGGGAACCGGCGGGCGGGGGGTATCGTCAGCGCGTCTCGGGACAAGCCGGCCACGATTGTGGTGTCGCCTCGGTCACAGTGGGAACAAGTTTCCGTGTGCGGGCGTACAACAAACGTCCGAGGGCGGTAAGGTACGCCGCCCTGGACGTTGAAGACGACGTTGCTTCGGGCGCCCCTGCGAACCCGGCGACATTGAAATTGGGAGTGTGAACACCGATGGCCACCGACTACGACGCGCCACGTCGCGACGAGGTCGACCTCGGGGAGGACAGCCTCGAGGAGCTGAAGTCCCGCCGCACCGATGCGCAGTCCGCGACCGTCGACGTGGACGACTCCGACGTCGGCGAGAACTTCGAGCTGCCGGGCGCCGACCTCGCCGACGAGGACATGACGGTGAAGGTCCTGCCGATGCAGGCCGACGAGTTCCGCTGCTCGCGCTGCTTCCTGGTGCACCACCGCAGCCAGCTGGCCGTCGAGCGCAACGGGGAGCTGATCTGCCGCGAGTGTGCGTGACCGCCGTCACGTGCACGACTGTTCCGTACGGTAGCGATTTGATCACGCGGAACTGGCGCCGGCGTGCTTCAGTTTGAATCGGCGACCGATTTGCCGTACCCCCGGAGGTTCACGATGGTCGAGCCGGTGCCCGCCGACGAGGCGGCCGAGAACGCGCCCGTCCAGCCGGAAGGGCAGGCCGCCGCCGCTCAGCCGGCCGCCCCGGCGGACGACGCGGCGCTCTCCCAGGCCGTGGTGGCGCTCACCGGCGACGACGTTCCCGTCGAGGAGCGGCGCCGCCTGCTGGGGCGACTCGTGCGCCTCGAGATCGGCGAGCGCGGGGTCAAGGACGTCTTCCGGCCGAAGAAGGCGATCGGCTGGATCACCGACTCGGTGACCAGGGTCGCGCCGCACATCCCGGTGCGCGACCTGGCGACGCTGCGCGTGCACTACCCCGGGCTGGAGGGCGACGCGCTGGCCGAGCGGCTGGTGCGCAACGCCGCGCGGGTCACCGCCGGCATCGGCGCGGCCGGCGGAGGCGTCGCGGCGATCGAGTGGGTCGCCACGCCGACCCTGCTCTCCGCCCCGGTGCTGCTGGCCGCCGAGACCGTCGCGGTCGTGGCGGTCGAGATGAAGCTGATCGGGGAGCTGCACGCGGTCTACGGCCACCCGGTCACCGGCTCGGGCACCCAGCGGGCGCTCGCGCTCATCCAGGCCTGGGCCGAGCGGCGGGGGGTCAACCCGCTGCGGGTCGGCGGCAGCGTCGCGGCCGCGATGGGCACCGCGCTGCGCAAGGAGCTGCGCGATCGGCTGCTGAGGCGGTTCGGGCGCAACCTGTCCACCATGGGGCCGTTCCTGACCGGCGCGGCCGTCGGCGGCTTTCTCAACCGCCGCGCCACGCTCGCCCTCGGCGAGGAGATCCGCAAGGACCTCAGGAGCCAGGCTCAGCCGGCCATCGAGGCCTGAGCCGCCTGGCGGATCGCGTCCGCGAGCGCCTCGGGGCGCCGGGTGCTGATCAGCCAGTACGGCGTGGGGTCGGCCTCGTCGCGAACCTCCACGCGCACGGCCGGCCCGATCCACGGGCGCTGCACGACGAACGCCTCGGGGTCCGAGTACGGGCCGAGCAGGTCGTGCTTGTCCGCGGCGGCGAGCGGGGTCACCTCACCGACGTACCGCAGCGGGATGCGCGCGTCGTCGACCCGGAACTCCCCGTTGGACACCTCGATGCGGATGCGGCCCAGCCACCACAGGCCGACCAGGGTCAGGGGCAGCAGCACCAGGTAGGCGATCCACGTCGCCGCGCCCGGGGCGCCCAGCTTCACCTCGGCGGCCAGCGCCGCGGCGACGGCGACGGCGGGCAGCCACAGCCACCACGACAGGCTGAGCCGCTCGCGGTACGGGTTGTTCGGGGCCACGTAGGCGAGGGTACGTGTTCGGGCCCCGGAGTGACCGGGCAGGATAGGCGGCAGAACGGAGGTAATGGGATGGACGTGCTCGTGCGGCAGCTGGATCCGGGACTGCCCCTGCCCGCCTACGCGCACCCGGGCGACGCCGGCGCCGATCTGCACGCGGCGCAGGACGTCGAGCTGGGCCCGGGTGAGCGGGCGCTGGTGCGCACCGGGATCGCGATCGCGCTGCCCGAGGGGTACGTCGGCCTCGTGCACCCGCGCTCCGGCCTGGCCGCGCGGATGGGGGTGACCGTCCTCAACGCCCCGGGCACGCTCGACGCGGGGTATCGGGGCGAAATCCTGGTGAACCTCATCAATCACGATCGAGTGATATCGGCGAAGATATCCCGTGGTGACCGAATTGCCCAGCTTGTGATCCAGCGCGTGGAGCGGGCACACTTCCACGTCGTCGACGACCTTCCCGATACTGTGCGCGGGGCCGGTGGCCACGGGTCGACCGGCGGGCATGCCGGACTCGTGCCGGCAGCGAACTTGGAGGCAGAGCAGTGATCTTCTCGCGCAACCGCGGCGGGAGCGGGCGGCACGCCAAGTCGGACCCGCGCGCCCGGGAGACCTTCGACCGGGACCTCGACGAGGAGTTCGACGACGACCTCGACGCGGTCGAGGAGGACGACGAGCCGCGCGCGGGCAAGTCGGCCCGCCCCGAGGGCCCCTACGACATCTCCGAGGCCCCCGCCGGCATCGCCCAGCTCGACCTCGGCGCCCTCAAGGTGCCCGCGGTCGACGGGGTCGAGGTGCGGGTCCAGGCCGACAACGACGGGCGGATCCAGCAGATCGTGCTCGTGTTCGCAGACAGCGCGCTGCAGCTGGGCGTGTTCGCCGCGCCGCGCAGTGAGGGCATCTGGGGCGAGGTGCGCGGCGAGATCCGCAAGCAGCTGTTCAACGACGGCGTCGCGGCCGAGGAGGTCTCCGGTGACTACGGCGCCGAACTGCGCGCCCGGGTCCGCACGCCGGAGGGCCTGACCGACATTCGCTTCGTCGGCGTCGACGGCCCCCGCTGGCTGGTCCGCGCGGTCTTCCAGGGTCCGGCGGCGATCGACCCGCAGGCGGCCCAGCCGCTGCTGGAGTGCCTGCACAACCTGGTCGTCGACCGCGGCCACGAGGCCATGCCGGTGCGCGAGCCGCTGCCGCTGCACCTGCCCAAGGAGGTCGCCGAGGCCGGCGCCCAGTCCGGAGAGGCCGAGGACGGGCCGAACGGCGTGGATGGTACCTCCCCGGAGCGCCGAAAGCCGTCACCGAGGCCACGTCGCAAGTAGCGAAAAAGCGCGTACCGTCGTAACAAGGGTGTCATGGCGGCCGAAGGGAAGAGCACCGTCATCATGGCCACGGACAGTGAGAACGCGGTCGAGGAACGGGGCCTGCGAAAGTTTCTTCGCCGGCTGACCGCGAGCGACTCCGAGCTCGAGGCGGAGGAGCTGCAGCGCGACGCGAAGGAGTGCGGCAGCATGCCGGCGCTGGCGTGTCAGCGCGGCCAGGTGGTGAGCCTCAAGGGCCGGCTGCGCACGGTGGTGTACACCCCGCGCACCAACCTGCCGACCCTGGAGGCCGAACTGTTCGACGGCAGCGACCTCGTCACGCTGGTGTGGCTGGGGCGCCGCCACATCGCCGGCATCGAGCCGGGTCGAGCGATCACGGCGAAGGGGCGCATCGCCGTACGGGATGGTCGTAAGGTGCTCTACAACCCGTACTACGAGCTCGACACACCACGATGAGGGCGGATGCAGCCAGCGAATCCAGGTAGCGAGACCACGCCCGCCGCCAAGGACCGCGACGAGGAGGAGCCGCTCCCGCCGTTCTCGGTCCAGATGGCGCAGCAGCTCGGCGGGGTGCGCGGGCTCGTGGAGTCCAGCATCCCGATCACGCTGTTCATCGTGGTCAACTTCCTGGGCGATCACTACAAGTGGTGGTCACTGCAGACGTCGCTGATCATCGCCGTCGGCGCGGCGCTGTCGATGGCGGTCTACCGCCTCACCCGCCGCGAGCCGGTCCGCCACGCACTCAACGGCGTGTTCGGCATCGCGCTGGGCGCCTACATCGCCTGGAAGAGCGGCGACGCCAAGGACGTGTACCTGCCCGGCATGCTGCTCACCGTCGGATACGTGCTCGGCATGCTCGTCTCGGTGGCCATCCGCCGCCCGCTCGTCGGCTGGCTGTGGTCGGTGACCCTGGACGGCGGCACGACGCGCTGGTACGACAACGCCCGCCTGCGCCGGTCCTTCATGTGGCTGACGGTGCTGTGGGCCGTCGTCTACGCGCTCAAGCTCGGCGTGCAGATCCTGCTCTACCGTGACAGCAGCGCCGACTCCGACGACCTGCTCGGCATCGCGCGCCTGGCGCTGGGCTGGCCACCCTATGCGCTGCTGGCCGCACTCACGGTCTGGCGGGCCCGCCGGATCCTCCGCGACGAGCCCGAACCCGAGGCCGAACCCGAGGCGGCTTAGAACACCTTCCCGCGCGGCGGGCGGGACTCCTCGCCCAGGATCACCGCCCGGACGGACTCCTCCATCTCCGCGGTCACCACGAAGACCAGCTCGTCGCCGGCCTCCAGCGGGTCGTCGGGGGTCGGGACCAGCACCCGGCGGCCGCGCAGCACGGCCACCAGCGCCGAGTCGTGCGGCAGCGGCACGTCGCGGACGGGGTGGCCGACGTAGGGCGCGTTCTCCGGCAGCGTGATCTCCACGAGGTTGGCCTCGGCCTGCCGGAACGTCATGAGCCGGACCAGGTCACCGACCGAGACCGCCTCCTCGACCAGCGCCGCCATCAGCCGCGGCTTGCTGACGGAGACGTCGACGCCCCACTGCTCGTTGAACAGCCACTCGTTCTCGGCCCGGTTGACGCGGGCCACCACCCGCGGGACCGCGAACTCGGTCTTGGCCAGCAGCGACACGACCAGGTTGACCTTGTCGTCGCCGGTGGCCGCGACGACCACGTCGCAGGAGGACAGGTCCGCCTCCTGCAGGCTGGAAAGCTCGCAGGCGTCGGCGAGAATCCATTCGGCGGCGGGCACCCGCTCCGGGCGGACCATCCGCGGCACCCGCTCGATGAGCATGACCTCGTGGCCGTTGTCGACGAGCTCCTTGGCGATGGAGCGGCCCACGTTGCCGGCCCCGGCAATCGCGATGCGCATGGTCAGTGTCCCCCTTCGGGCGCCGAGCCGATGACCTTCGTCACAGCGGCGGCGACCTCGTCCGTCAGCAGGATGAACGCCAGGTCCCCGTCCTGGATCACGGTGGACGCGGTGGGCAGCATCGCCACGCCGAAGCGCATCAGGTAGGCCAGCCGGGCGCCGCTGCGCTGCTCCAGCTGGGCCACCGTGTGCCCGATCCAGTCCGGGTGCATCGGCACCTCGACGATCGACACGGTGCTGGTCGGATCGCGCCAGATCTCCACGTTGCCCTCGGGCACGAGGTGGCGCATCATCCGGTCGGCGGTCCAGCGCACTGTCGCCACGGTCGGTATGCCGAGGCGCTCGTAGACCTCCGCGCGCTTCGGGTCGTAGATGCGGGCCACGACCCGCCCCACGCCGAACGTCTCCCGGGCCACGCGGGCCGAGATGATGTTCGAGTTGTCGCCCGACGAGACGGCGGCGAAGGCGTCGGCCCGCTCGATGCCGGCCTGTACCAGCACCTCGCGGTCGTACCCGACCCCGGTCACCGTGGTGCCCTGGAACTCCGAGCCCAGCCGGCGGAACGCGTCCGCATCGACGTCGACCACCGCGACCGTGTGTCCGCGCTGCTCCAGACTCTGCGCCAGCGTGGATCCCACGCGGCCGCACCCCATGATCACGACGTGCACGTCCCCGCCTCCGTGTCCTCCGGCACTCCGTCACGAGGATGTCATGTGCGATGCGGACCGGTGCAAGTGGAGGCGGGGCGGCCCGTACGCTTAGATGTCGTGGCCAGTCCCACCTCCCTGATGAAGCGGCTGCTCCTGGGCCGACCGTTCCGTTCGGACCGGCTCAAACACACGCTGTTGCCCAAGCGCATCGCGCTGCCGGTGTTCGCCTCGGACGCGCTGTCCTCGGTCGCGTACGCGCCCGACGAGGTGCTGCTGACCCTGTCGATCGCCGGCGCGTCGGCGCTGACCATCTCCCCGTGGATCGGCCTCGCCGTCGCCGTGGTGATGCTCACAGTGGTGGCGAGCTACCGCCAGAACGTGCACGCGTACCCCTCCGGCGGCGGCGACTACGAGGTGGCGACGGTGAACCTCGGCCCCCGCTTCGGCGTGGCGGTCGCGAGCGCCCTGCTGGTCGACTACGTGCTGACCGTGGCCGTCTCCACCGCCTCGGGCGTGGCCAACCTCGGCTCCGTGGTCCCGTGGGTCGCCACGCACAAGGTCGCCATCTCCATCATCGCGATCGCCCTGCTCACCGCCATGAACCTGCGCGGCATCCGGGAGTCCGGGGCGGCGTTCGCGATCCCGACGTACGGCTTCATGATCGTGATGATCGGCATGGTCGTGACCGGCTTCTTCAAGATCTTCGTCCTCGGTCAGGACCTGAAGGCGCCCAGCGCCGACCTCGTCATCCACGCCGAGCACGCCAACATGACCGGCCTGGCCATGGCGTTCCTGCTGCTGCGCACGTTCTCCTCCGGCTGCGCGGCGCTGACCGGCGTCGAGGCCATCTCCAACGGCGTGCCCGCGTTCAAGGAGCCGAAGAGCAAGAACGCCGCGACGACGCTGCTGCTGCTCGGCACGCTGTCCATCACGATGCTGATCGGCATCATCATGCTGGCCAACAAAACGGGGCTGAAGTTCGTGGAGAACCCCGGGCAGATCGAGAGCGGCCCGGCCGGCTACGTGCAGAAGACGGTCACGACCCAGCTCGGCCAGACGGTGTTCGGGGCCGGCTCCGTTCTGCTGTACGTCGTGGCGGTCATCACAGCCCTGATCCTGTTCCTGGCCGCGAACACCGCGTTCAACGGCTTCCCGGTGCTCGGCTCGATCCTGGCCCAGGACCGCTACCTGCCCCGCCAGCTGCACACGCGCGGCGACCGGCTCGCCTTCTCCAACGGCATCATCCTGCTGGCCCTCGCCGCGATGGTGCTCATCATCGGCTTCAACGGCGAGGTGACGCGGCTCATCCAGCTGTACATCGTGGGCGTTTTTGTGTCCTTCACGCTCTCGCAGGCCGGCATGATCCGGCACTGGAACCGGCTGCTGCGCACGGTGCGCGACAAGCAGGCCCGCAACCGGATGATCCGCTCGCGGACCATCAACATGATCGGCCTGACCCTCACCGGCGCCGTGCTGATCGTCGTGCTCATCACCAAGTTCCTGCTGGGCGCGTACATCGCCATCATCGCGATGATCGTCATCTACTTCCTGATGGTCGGCATCAAGAAGCACTACGACACCGTCGCCCGCGAGCTGACGCCCGCGCAGGACCGGCCCGTCCTGCCGGCCCGCAACCACGCCGTGGTGCTCGTCTCCAAGGTTCACCGCCCGACGCTGCGCGCCGTCGCCTACGCCCAGGCCACCCGCCCGGACTCGCTGACCGCGCTCACCGTCAACGTCGACGACCACGACACGCGGGCGCTGCAGGAGGATTGGGAGAGGCGCGAGATTCCGGTGCCGCTGACCGTCATCGACAGCCCATATCGTGAGATCAACCGGCCGATCCTGGACTTCGTGCGCCGCAAGCGCCGCGACTCCCCGCGCGACGTGGTGACCGTGTTCATTCCCGAGTACGTGGTGGGCAAGTGGTGGGAGCATCTGCTGCACAACCAGAGCGCGCTGCGGCTCAAGGGGCGGCTGCTGTTCGAGCCGGGCGTGATGGTGACCAGCGTGCCGTGGCAGCTGAGCTCGATCGGGGACGTGGACATCGACCGGCTGGACGCGACGCTGAGCCGCGGCCCGAAGCGCGGGCCCCGCTCGGCGGCCACCCCCGAGTCGTGACCGGCCTGCTCGAGCTCGAGGTCGGTTCCGTCGCCCACGGGGGGATGTGCGTGGCGCGGCACGACGGGCAGGTGGTGTTCGTGCGGCACGCGCTGCCGGGGGAGCGGGTGCTGGCGCGGATCACCGAGCGGCGCAAGGGCTTCCTGCGCGCCGATGCGGTGGAGATCCTGCTGCCCTCGCCGGACCGGGTCATCCCGCCCTGCCCGTTCGCCGGCCCCGGCGCGTGCGGCGGCTGCGACTGGCAGCATGCCTCGTGGCCGGCGCAGCGCTCGCTGAAGTCGCGGGTGCTGGTCGAGCAGCTGACCCGCTTGGGTGGAATTTCCGATTTTTCGGATTTATCGGTACTGGTTGAGCCGCTTCCGGGCGGCCCGTTGTCCTGGCGCAGCCGGGTCCAGTACGCGGTCGACGAGTCCGGGCAGGCGGGCTTCCACCGCCATCGCTCCGCCGACGTGATCCCGGTGGACCGCTGCCGCATCGCGCACCCGGCGATTCAGGCCTTGCCGATCCTGGACCGGTCCTGGCCCCCGGGCGCGGTGATCGAGGCCGCCGCGTCGTCGACGGGCGAGACGGCGGTGCTGACCCGCGGCTCGCGCACCGGCCCGCCGACCGGCCCGATCCCCAAGATCCGCGAGCAGGCGGCCGGCCACGAGTGGGTCCTGGACGCCGGCGGCTTCTGGCAGGTGCACCCGCACGCGGTGGAGGCCTTCACCACCACGGTCCTGCGGATGCTGGCCCCCGCCCCGGCCGAGCGGGCCTGGGATCTGTACGGCGGCGCGGGCGTCTTCGCCGCGGCTCTGGCCCCGCACTGCGGCCCGGTCACGGTGGTCGAGTCCGACCCCCGCGCGGTGGCGTCGGGTCGCCGGGCCCTGCGCGACCTGGCCAACGTGACGTTCGCCCGCGGCGACGTGGCCCAGGTCCTGGCCAATCCGCACTGGCGCCGGGTCGACATCGTGGTTCTGGACCCGCCCCGCTCGGGCGCGGGCCGCGCGGTGGTGTCGGCGATCGCGGCCCGCGCGCCGCGGGCGGTGGCCTACGTGGCCTGCGATCCGGCGGCGTTCGCCCGCGACGTGCGCACGTTCGGCGAACTCGGCTACGCCCTCACCGGAATGCGCGCGTTCGACAGCTTCCCGATGACCCAGCACTTCGAGACCATCGGCCTGCTGACCCCGCGCGAGCCCCTCGCGGGCGCCTGAGGCGAGCCGCTCGCCGCCTGACTCCGCGAGAGCCACTCGCCGCCTGACCCCGCGCGAGGCTCCGCTAGCTCGCGGCCGCCGGGCGGCGCCGATCGCCGGGCGGCTTGGCACAACGGCGTTCGAAGCAGCTCGTTTCGGCACCCCGTTTCGGCGCAGGACTCCGGCGGTGGCGCTCCGATCCAAACCTGATCCTACCATCCCCACAAAAGTTGGATCTTCAAATATGTCTCTCCGTGATCGCCAGGTTACCGGCGGCGCTTCAAGGTTCTTGTGTAGTCCTGGAAGCGGGCCTTGGCGATCACCTTGCGGTCCGGGCTTCGCAACACTATGCCTTCCGGGCGGCCCTGGGCCTTCTCGTCCAGGCCCACCAGCGTCTTCGGTAGCCGCTCGGTCAGCAGTGCGTGCATGCCCTCGACCGACTCCGGCAGCGTGTCGGTGCGAAACAGCCGCGGCGTCAGCTCCAGGCCCGCGGTCGCGGCCAGGTCCGTCAGGTCCTGCTCCTCGGCGAAGGGCTGGCCGCCGGCCTCGCGCCAGGCCGAGATCCGCGACTGCGGCCAGGTGAATGGTTCGGACCAGTTCTCGAGGCGTACCACGTCGAAGAGGCGCCAGCCGAACCTCGCCGGGTCGGTCGTGTACTGCCTGGCCGCGCCGCCCACCTTGCCGCCGTAGAGCTCCAGGAAGTACACGTGAAGCCCGGATTCGTGCGTCTCCACCAGCCGGTCGGCGACCGCGCGCAGGTTTTCCACGATGCCCAGCGCCGGGTTGCCGATCAGGTCGCCGCGGGCGTGAAGCAGCTCCTCGCGGGAGCCGATGACGTAGTTTCCGTCGGGCAGCAGGACGATCCGGCTGTTGGTGCCGTCGACCTTCTCGGTCGCGATGATGTCGGCCGGGAACGCGGTGGCGGACTCCAGCAGGGTGCCGTCGCGCGGGTCCAGCTCATGGTAGGTGGGGATCGACGGGTACTTCGTCAGGGAGTTGAGAACCCGCAGATCCGCAGCGCGCAGATCGAAGCGATGCATTGGGCCAGCATGGGCCAGCCTGCGGCGGTGCGGCATCCGGTTTTAGACTCGCGGCCGAGGCACGGGGACGACGACGAACCAGGGGAGCGGGCTTGGCAACCGAGGCAATGCTGCGGGCGCGGCTGACCGGCGCGGCGCCGCTGGTCGCGGTCAGCTTCGGCGACGACGACGCCGCGGGGCACGCGGCCCGCGCCCGTGCGGCCGGGGTCGACCTGGCCGAGCTGCGCATCGACTGGCACCGGGACACCGCGCCGGCGGCCGTGCTGCGCGCCATCGCGCCGTTCCGGGCCGCAGGGCTGCCGACGCTGGCCACGATCCGCTCCAAGGCCGAGGGCGGCTACTGGCAAGGCGACGAGGCCACCCGGCTGCGGCTGTTCGAGGCCGTGCTGCCCGGGGTCGACGCGGTCGACGTCGAGCTGTCCGCGTCCGGGATCCTGCCGGACGTGATCTCCGCGGCGCGGGCGGCCGGCAAGCCGGTCATCGTGTCGTACCACGACTTCGAGCGCACCCCGGACGAGGCCGCGCTGCGGGCGACCGTCGAGGCGGCCCGATACGCGGGCGCCGACGTCGTCAAGATCAGCACGATGGTGCACAGGACCGCGGACCTGAAGGTGCTCGCCGGGCTGCTGCTGCGATACGAGCCCATGATCGTGATCGGCATGGGGCCGGTCGGCGCCGGGACGCGCGTGTTCTTCCCGCTGCTGGGGTCCCGGGTCACCTACTCGGCGATCGGCGGGCGGCCCGCCCCGGGCCAGCTGCCCTTCGAGGAGACGGTCCGACTGCTGTCGCAGTTCTCGCCGGAGTACGCCGGTGAGCGAGGATAGCCCGCGCCGCGACCCCAGGCGGGCGCTGCGCAAGACCGTCGCGCAGACTGTCGTCGTCTTCACCGTCCCGTTCGTCTTCGCGATCGGGCGGGCCGCGCTCGGGCTCACGAAGCTCAAGGTCGACCGGAGTCCGGCCGACTGGGGCGTGTGGGGGACCGGGGTCGGGCTGATGGTGCTCGCCTCGGCGGTGGCGGTCCAGGCCCTGCGCGGCCGGACCCCGCCGCGGGCCGTCTGGTGGGCCGGCGGGCTGTGGCTGGCCGGGCTGGTCCTCGCGATCGTGTACGCCCAGATGGTCCCGCCGCCCACCCGCTGACCCGGGGGGCGGGCAGCGCGGCTGGCGCCCGGCCCCTATCTTCTGTGTCGAGCCGCACGATACGGAGGAACAATGACCCACCCCCCGACCGAGCCGGGACCGGGCGGACTGCCGCAGCCGCAGCAGCCGCCGCAGTACGCACCGGGGGCGTCCTACGACCCGGCGCAGGCGTACGTGGTGTACCAGGCCGTGCCGACCTCGGGGTACGGCATCCCGACCTCGGGTCAGGCCGGCTTCGACCCGATGATCAGCCCGGACTACAACGGCTGGTGGCAGCGTAGCCTCACGATCTTCAAGGGCGCCTGGCGGCAGCTGGCGGTCCTGCAGTTCATCGGCTTCGTGCTCACCCTCGCGGTGCTCATCCCCGAGGGCATCTGGGCGGCGACCGCCTTCGAGGGCATCTACACCACCAGCGAGGGCGACGTCGGCAACGTCGACCTCACCGGGCTGCTCGCCCCGTTCGCGCTGATCTTCGTGGGCACCGTGCTGGCCGGCCTGGTCGGCTGTGTGATCACGGTGGCCGGCAACCACATCGCGGTCGCGGTCGCCGCCGGGGTGCCGCCGCGGATCGGCCCCGCGCTGGGCCTGGCCGCGCGCCGGTTCCTGCCGCTGTGGGGCTGGCAGCTGCTCGCGTCGGTGATCATCGGGCTGGGCGTGTGCGCGTGCCTGCTCCCGGGCATCTACCTCTACGCCGTGTTCGTCACCCTGCCCGCGGTCGTCACCTTCGAGCGCAACCTCGGCGCGATCGGGCGCTGCTTCCAGATCTTCCACCGCGACTTCGGCAGCGCGGCCGCCCGCATCGCCACGATCGCGGGGCTGACGCTGGTGATCGGCATCGTGTCGTACGTCGTCGCGCAGATCATCGCCGCGGCCTTCACCGGGACCGGCTCGGCCGCGAGCGGCACCGCACTGACCGCCGCGGCGGTCGCCGGCGTGGTCGTCAGCCAGGTGTTCTCGACGCTGCTGGAGTCGGGCATGAAGATGCTCACCGACGTGCTGACCGTGACCGCGTACGCCGACCTGCGCGCCCGCCTCGAGCCGCTGTCGACCCCGGTGCTGGCCGCCGAGGTCGGCATCACCCCGGCGACGGCGGCTTCGCAGTGGGTGGCGCCGCCGCCGGCCTGATTCGGCGGTTGATGCCGCGTGGGCCGGACCCGGGTGGCCGGCTCGCTCACCCGCGGGGTGGTCGCGGTCGGGCGGGCGTGAACACCTGGCCGGGATGTGTGGAACCTGTCAAGATTCCTTCGGCCAAGGTACGGGCAGTCCCGGCCCCACTAGACTCGGCGGTCATGAGTACAGAAGAGAACGAGGCCGCGTCCCTGCTGAGCACGGTCCGGGCCCCGGGTGATCTTCGTAATCTGACCGCCGAGCAGCTCGACGTGCTCGCCGCGGAGATCCGCGACTTCCTCATCGCGAAGGTCTCCCGCACCGGCGGTCACCTCGGCCCCAACCTCGGCGTCGTCGAGCTGACCCTGGCGCTGCACCGGGTCTTCGACTCGCCCAAGGATCGTATTCTGTTCGATACGGGCCACCAGGCGTACGTGCACAAGATCGTGACCGGCCGGCAGGACGGCTTCGACCTCCTGCGCCGCCGCGGCGGGCTGACGGGCTACCCCAGCCAGGCCGAGAGCGAGCACGACATCATCGAGAACTCGCACGCCTCGACCGCGCTGTCCTACGCCGACGGCCTGTCCAAGGCCTTCGCCCTGCGCGGCGAGCCCCGCCACGTCGTCGCCGTCGTCGGCGACGGGGCGCTCACCGGCGGCATGTGCTGGGAGGCGCTGAACAACATCGCCGCCGCCAAGAACCCGCTGGTCATCATCGTCAACGACAACGGCCGCTCCTACTCGCCGACCATCGGCGGGCTCGCCGACCACCTGTCCAACCTGCGGCTCAACCCCGGCTACGAGAAGGTCCTCGACCTGGTCAAGGACTCCCTCGGCCGGACCCCGCTGGTCGGCCCGCCGCTCTACGAGGTGCTCCACGCGGTCAAGAAGGGCATCAAGGACGCCGTCGCGCCGCAGGCGATGTTCGAGGACCTCGGGATCAAATACGTCGGGCCCGTCGACGGCCACGACCGCGAGGCCGTCGAGTCCGCCCTGCGCAAGGCCAAGAACTTCGGCGGCCCGGTCATCGTGCACGCCGTGACCCGCAAGGGCTTCGGCTACCGCCCGGCGATGGAGGACCAGGCCGACTGCCTGCACGGCCCGGGCGCCTTCGACATCGAGACCGGCAAGCTGCTCGCCCCGGCCTCGCTGAAGTGGACCGGCGTCTTCGCCGACGAGCTGGTCGCGATCGCCGACGAGCGGGCCGACATCGTCGGCATCACCGCCGCGATGGCCGAGCCGACCGGCATCGCCAAGCTCATGCGCAAATACCCGGAGCGCGCCTACGACGTCGGCATCGCCGAGCAGCACGCGGCCACCTCCGCGGCCGGCCTCGCCATCGGCGGCCTGCACCCGGTCGTCGCCGTCTACGCCACGTTCCTCAACCGCGCCTTCGACCAGGTCCTGCTCGACGTGGCCATGCACCGGCTGCCGGTGACGTTCGTGCTCGACCGGGCCGGCATCACCGGCCCCGACGGCCCGTCGCACTACGGCATCTGGGACATGTCGGTCTTCGGCGTGGTGCCGGGCCTGCGCCTGGCCGCCCCGCGCGACGCCCAGACGGTCCGCGAGGAGCTGCGCGAGGCCGTCGGCATCGAGGACGGCCCGACGATCCTGCGCTTCCCGACCGGCTCCGTCCCGGCCGACCTGCCGGCCCTGCGCCGCGTGGGCGGCGTCGACGGCTTCGGCGGCGTGGACGTGCTCGCCGAGCACGAGCGCAAGGACGTCCTGCTGGTCAGCGTCGGTGCCTTCGCCCACATGTCCGTCGATGTCGCCGGCCGCCTGGCCGAGCAGGGCTTCGGTGTCACGGTCGTCGACCCGCGCTGGGTCCGCCCGGTCCCGGTCGAGCTGGTCGCCCTGGCCCGCGAGCACCGCCTGGTGGTCACCCTGGAGGACGGCGTGCGCACCGGTGGCGTCGGCGACGCCCTGGCCAAGTCCCTGCGCGACGCCGAGGTCTGGGTCCCGCTGCGCGACCTGGGCGTCCCGCAGGGCTTCCACCCGCACGGCTCGCGCAACGAGATCCTGGCCGACCTGGGCCTGACCGCCCAGGACGTCGCCCGCCAGGTCACCGAGTGGGTGAGCCGCATCGAGGAGCCGGCCCCGCTGCCGGCCGCCGCGCCGACCCGGGCCCGCGCGCCCCGGCGCTGATCCGCCCGCCCCCGCGCGGGGCCGCAACCCGGCGCCGGGCATGGGACTCTCTTGTGCGTGGAGAGGGGGCCCGTGCCCGAGGCCGTCATCGAGCTCGACATCAGCACGCCGTGGGAGCCGCCCGACGCGCCCCGGTCCCGGCCGGCCCGGGGGCGCCCCGGGCGGCGGCTGGCGGCCGGGCTCGCCGTGCTGGCGGTGGCGGCCCTGCTGCCGGCGGCCGCCGCCGGACCGCACCGGCTCGCGCCGGCGTACAGCTCCAACTTCCAGGTCCTCGCGGTGAACGCCGGCGGCGGGCGGTTCATCGTCAGCCGGTACTCCGGCGCCACCAAGCCGACCCTCGTGGCGCTCGACGCGCGCGACGGCCGAACGCTGTGGCAGCGCCCGGTCGAGCCGGACGAGAACCTCGCCGCCGTCGACGAGCAGGGCCCGCTCGTGCAGGTCGAGCGGGCCGACGAGAACGGGGTCCAGGCCGGGCTGATCCGGGCGCTCGACGCGGAAACCGGGGCGGTGCGGTGGGAGCGGACGCAGGTCCGGATGGTCGGCCTCACCCCGGCCGGGCTGGTCCTGGTGTGGCAGCTGCCCGGGCCGGGGGAGCCGGCGCCGGGCGGGTTCGACACGTCGTACGGGTCGCCGGACGATCCGCAGACCGCGCTGCCGCTGCTGCCGCACCGCGAGCGGTACGCGGCGCTGGACCGGCGCACCGGCGCGGTCGTGTGGAGCGTCGAGGTGCCGCCCGGCACGGTGCCGGCCATCTTCATGGTCGACCATCCGCGGATCCTGGGCTTCAGCGAGCTCGACGAGCACGGCGTGCTGCGGGTGCGCGACCCCGGCAGCGGCGCGGTCACCGGCACGTACCAGCTGCAGCGCTCCGGGGTCGTCGCCCGCCACCAGGCCGGGGTGCCCGGGCAGGTCGTGGTCTGGCCCCCGGGCAAGCAGGGCGTCGACGTCTTCGACCTCGCCTCCGGGCGGCGGCTATGGCACTGGGCGGGTGAGGCGCCGGCTTGGAACGGGCCGGTACCGTGCTTGCGCGTGCGGTACTGCATCTTCGGCGCCTCCGGCACCGACGTGCTCGACGCGGCCACCGGCGCGCGGCTGTGGCGGGCGTCCGGCTACTCGGCGCTGATGTCCGACTCGGGCGACCGCCTGCTGATGTATCGCCAGGTCGCCAACGAGTTCCACCCCGACGACATCGCCGCCTTCGACTCGCGCGGGGCGCTGCTGTGGCGGCGGCAGGGCTGGCTGCTCGCCATCGACAACTACCGGTTCATGAGCTTGCCCGGGCCCTTCGTCTGGCGCCCGGTGAGCAACACCGCCGCGATCGTCGGGCGGATCGATCCGGCCGACGGCTCCGTCGCGGTGTTCGGGCGGTCGGAGGACTTCTACGGCTCGCCGCAGTGCGCGGCCACCGGTGACCGGGTCGGCTGCCTCGCGCTCGGGGTGCTCCACGTCTGGCCCCGGCCGTGAATCTGATCGACCTCGGGGAGGCCGCCGACTGGGCCCCGCCGCAGACGCCGCGCCCGCGCGGCCGGCTCGCGCGGCGGTGGCCCTCGGCGCTCGCCGTGCTCGCCCTGGCCGGCGCGCTGCTGACCGCGGACACCTTCCAGACCCGGGAGCCGGTACTGCACGTGGCCGGCTACGTCATCGAGTTCGAAATCCTGGCCGGGCGGCTGTACGTGAAGCGGGTCGACGCCGGGCAGCGGCCGGAGCTTTCGGCCTACGCGCTGGGCGGCCGGCGGCTGTGGACGTTGCCCGGTACCGACCCGGACCAGGTGGTCACCCTGGCCACGCCCGGGGTCGTGCTGCTCGCGACCGGAGCAACGATGCGGACCCCGCCCCCCGACCGGGCGGTCACGGCGCTCGACGCGGGCACCGGGCGCGAGCTGTGGCGGCGCTCGGCGGCGGCTCCGCACGGCGCCGCGGGCGGCCGCATCCTGCTGGAGGACCTCGGCGGGCGGGGCGCGGCCGAGCCGGCGGCGGAGCCGGTCGCGGACTTCAGCATCAACCGCACGCCGCCGCAGGTCGAGACGCGCCTGGTCGCCGTGGACGAGCGCACCGGCGCCCCGGCGTGGAGCGCGACGGTGCCGGCCGGGGCGCAGGTGGAGTACGACATCGAGCAGCGGGCGGTCCGGCAGCTCGGCCCGGACGGGGTCCTGCAGACGCGGGATCTCGTCACCGGGGCGGTGCTCGGGCGGGAGCAGCTGGCCTGGAGCGGGACGCCGTCCTGGTTCACGACCGGCGCCGTCCAGGTCGTCGTCAGCACCGCCGGTCGCCGCGGCGCCGACGTCTTCGACCGGGCCACCGGGCGGTGGCTGTGGAACGTCGAGAACTCCTGGCTTCACCCCTGCGGGACCGGGCGCTGGTGCAGAATCGACGGGACCGGCGTGCGGGCCTTCGACGCCACCAGCGGGCGGCCGGTGTGGGGCGTCCCGGATTACAACCACGTCTTCGTGGTCACCGATGATGACGCCGTCGTCCTCGGTGGGTTCGGCACCTCGGCCGCGGCGACCCACGACCCGGTGCTCCTCGTCGCCGACGCCCGCACCGGCGCGATCCGGCACCGCCTCGACGGCTGGGTCGTCGGCCCCTTCGCGCGCGACGCGGTCGTCGTCGTCGCCCGCCCGGACCCGCCCGGCGCCAGCCTGGTCGGCGTCTTCGACCCGCGTACCGGCGGCGTGGGCATCGTCGGCCGCGGCGACGTCGGGCCGCAGCCGTACTGCACCGCCGGCTCCGGCCGCCTCGCCTGCCTCAACGGCGGGCTGACCGTCTGGAAGATCCCGTGAGCGGGCCGGTCGTCATCGAGCTCGGCGACGCCGCGCCCTGGCGGCCGCCGGAGCAGGCCTTCGCCAGGCGGCCCCCGCGCTGGCTGGCGGTGCTGGTCGTCGCGGCGCTCGCCGCTGGGCTGCCGGTCGCCGACACGGCCGCCGGCGGGCCGGTGCTGCGGGTCGGGACCGGGGCGCTCGGAATGCTGCCCGGCGGCGGGCGGCTGTTCCTGACCCGGTTCACGGGGGAGGGGCCGCACCGGCTGGAGGCGTACGACGGGGGCGGGGCCGCGCTGTGGAGCCGAGCGCTGGCCGACGGGCGGCAGGTCGCCTACGCCGGTGCCGACGTCGTGCTGGTCACCAACCAGCCCACCGGGCTGCCGGCGGCGCTGGCCACGCTGTCCGCCCTCGAC
The DNA here is from genome assembly GCF_050942935.1 of Dactylosporangium sp. CA-233914. Taxonomy (NCBI): domain Bacteria; kingdom Bacillati; phylum Actinomycetota; class Actinomycetes; order Micromonosporales; family Micromonosporaceae; genus Dactylosporangium; species Dactylosporangium sp. CA-233914. The sequence goes on from NZ_CP192030.1 coordinate 2,172,352, forward strand.
CCGGGCACCGGCGCCGAGCTGTGGTCGCGGGGCGCGGCGTCGATCCTCGGGCGGGCCGGGGAGCTGCTGCTGTACGAGGACACCCGCGAGTGGGCCGGGACCGAGCCGGCGGGGCTGCCGGCCCTGCGCGTCGCGGCCGTGCGGGCCCGCACCGGCGCGCTCGTGTGGGAGCGCAGCGTGCCGGGCGGGTTCCCGGTCACCTTCGGCCGCGACCTCCGCCGGCCGTACGACGTGACCTCCTTCAACGTCCTCGACCCGGACAACACCTTGCGCGCCTACGACCTGGCCACCGGGGCGGTCCTGCGCACCGACCGGCTGCGGGGCCTCGGGGTGCCCGGCGGCTTCCAGGTCGGCGACGACGGGCGCGACGGCGGGCCGCCCGGGGCGCGGGCCGGGCAGGTCGCGGTCTTCTCGTCGGACACCGGGGACGACGAGGTGTACGACCGGGCGAGCGGGCGGCTGCTGTGGAGCGCCGGCCCCGGGGGAAACGGCGGGCTGACCGGCTGCGCGACGGGGCTGTGGTGCCGCCGCGACGGCCCCGCGCTCGTGGCGCTCGACGCGGCGACCGGGCGGCCGGCGTGGCGGGCCGACGGGTACGACTCCGTCATCGGCGGCGGCCGGGGTGCGCTGCTGCTGGGGCTGAGCCGCGGCACCGAGGCCACGCTGCTCGCCGTCGACGCCCGCACGGGCGCGGTGCGCCGGCGCCTCGACGGCTGGCACCCGATCCAGGCCGACGGCAACCGGGTCGTGGTGTGGCGGCGCGACGAGGACGAGCTTGCCGTCATCGTCGGCGTGGTCGACCCGGCCACCGGGCACGTCGCGGTCGTCGGCACCGGCGACGCCTGGGGCGGGCCGCCGGGCTGCGCGGCCGACGGCGACCTCCTCGCGTGCGGCGTGGTCGGCGACATGACCGCCTGGCGGCTGCCGCCCGCGATCCGCGATTGAGGGCCGGTCCTGGCTGACCGGCCACCTCACCCCGTGCGAGCTGCAGGGGGCACTGGTGGCGTGCGGGGCCGACCGCTGCTTCGACTGGAAACCTGGGGCGCGACCGGGGACGCTGGTAACGTGGGCGAGCTTATCGATCTGGGCGAATCGCGCGGGATGGTGGACGGCGACGTCCTGCAGTGGCCGCCGCCGCGCGGCACCGGGCGGCGGCAGTGGCCGATCATCATGGTGCTGACGCTCGTGGTGCTCTTCGCCACCGCGTCGCGGCCCTCGGCGGCGATCGAGGACGCCGGGGTGCTCGCCGAGCACGCGTCGGCGTTCGTCGCCGACCGCGGGGCCGTCTACGTGATGCGCGAGGACCCGGCGATCGCCGCCTTCGACTGGAGCACCGGCAAGGCCCGCTGGAGCCGGTCGCTGACCGGCGGGGGTGCGCAGGTGTACCTCGCGGCGGACCGGGCGTACCTGCGCCACCGCCCGTGCACCGCGGCCGTCGGCTGGAGGCTGGAGCGGCTGGACCCCGGCACCGGCCAGGCGCGGTGGTCCCGGGCCGGCGCGCCGATCGCCGTCCTCGCCGGGCGGCCCGGCACCGCGCCCGGGCTGCTGACCGTCGACGACCGCGCCGCCGTCTGCCCGCCGGTCGTGCCGCCGCGCAACGCCGCGCCGAACCCGGTCCACCTGGCGGGCCTCGACGCCGAGACCGGCGACATCCGGTGGGCCTTCGACCTGCCCGGCGGGGGCCGGCTCGTCGCGCCGGACGTGCCCGGCAGCGGGTGGTTCGCGGCGTGGTACCCGGGCGGGCGCACCGAGGTCCGCGACGCGGCCACCGGCGGGTTGACCGCCGCGGCCGTGCTGCCCGAGCTCGCCGACACGCCGCCGACGAGCGTGCGGATCGTCGGGGACCTGCTCGTGATCGTCGCGGTGCGCGCGGACGGGGCGCTCATCACGGCGTACCAGCGCGACGGGCTGCAGTACCGCTGGCACATCCTCTTCTCCTCGGCCGACCAGGCCCCGATCGCCGAGATCGCCTACGGCCCGGTCGTCGTCGCCTGCGGGCCGATGGTGTGCGTGCCGAACTGGCGCGACCTCGCCGTGCTCGACCCGGCCACCGGCATCGAGGCCTGGCGCCGCCCGGTGCAGCTGGACGCGGCCGGCCCCGGCGTGCTCGTCGCCCGCGACCGCGACGACTTCACCCGGGTGCGGATCGTCGACTGGCACACCGGTGAGGACCGCGCGGACCTTGCCGGCTGGGCGGTGGTGCCGACCGCCAGCGACGGCACGGACGACGACGACATCGGGCTCGCCCCGGCCGGGTCCGCGCTCGTCCAGCGGCCCGAGGACGACGGCTCCCGGATCGCCCGCATCGACCTGCGCACCGGCACGATCACCCCGCTCGGGCGGGTCGGGGCGATCCCGTCGCGCTGCGCGGCGCGCCACCACCGGCTCGCCTGCCTCGCCGGCGGTGACTCGGTCCGTCTGTGGCGGTTGCCGGGGTAGATACATTGGCTCACGGGGACTTCACATGCCCTGGTTGAGACTGGCCCGGATCGGGTGGGGGTGAAGGCGTGCGCGTGCTGGTGATCGAGGACGAGACGAATCTCGCCGACGCGATCGTCCGGGGGTTACGGCGGCAGGGCATGGCCGTCGACGTCGCCTACGACGGGACCACCGGGCACGAGATGGCCATGGTCACCCGCTACGACGTCGTCGTGCTCGACCGTGACCTGCCGGGCGTGCACGGCGACGACATCTGCGCCGACCTGGTCGCCTCCGGGGCGCTGACCCGGGTGCTGATGCTCACCGCCAGCGGCACCGTCGCCGACCGGGTCGAGGGCCTGCAGATCGGCGCCGACGACTACCTGCCCAAGCCCTTCGCCTTCGACGAGCTCGTCGCCCGCGTCCAGGCGCTCGGCCGGCGCGCCACCCCGGCCGCCCCGCCGGTGCTCACCATCGGCGACCTCGTGCTCGACCAGGCCAAGCGGGTCGCCACCCGGGCCGGGCAGCCGCTGGACCTCACCCGCAAGGAGTTCGGCCTGCTGGAGGAGCTGCTCAAGGCCCGCGGCGCGGTCGTGTCCAGCGAGGAGCTGCTGGAGCGGGTCTGGGACGCCAACGCCGACCCGTTCACCACCACCGTGCGGGTGACGATGATGACGCTGCGCAAGAAGCTCGGCGAGCCGGCACTCATCGAGACCGTCGTCGGTGCCGGCTACCGGACGCGGTCGCCGCAATGACGATCTACGACGCCCGCCGCACCGCCATCTTCCGCCCCACCCTGCGGCTGCGGCTCACGCTGCTCAACGGCATCCTGCTCGTCGGCGCCGGGCTGGTGCTCGTCGTGCTGGCGTACATTCTCGTCGACGGCGCCCTCAAACCCGCCGACCAGCTGCAGCCCGGCACCCGGGTGGTGCTGGAGAACGGCACCGAGACCGACGCGCGGACCTGGCAGACCGAGCTCGTCGACTCCGCCGAGTGGGAGCTGCTCACCCGCGGCAGCCTGGCGCTGCTGCTCATCGGCGCGGTCGGGGTCGCCGGCGCCTACGTGGTGGCCGGGCGGGCCCTGCGTCCCCTGCAACGGGTCACCAGCACGGCCCAGCGCCTCTCCGGCGAGTCCCTCGACGCCCGCATCAACTACGACGGCGCCGACGACGAGGTCGCCGACCTCGCGCGCACGTTCGACGCGATGCTCGACCGGATCGCCGCGGCCTTCGAGACCCAGAAACGCTTCGTCGCCAACGCCTCCCACGAGCTGCGCACGCCGCTGGCGGTGATGCGGACCGAGGTCGACGTCACGCTGGACGATCCCGAGGCCGACCTCGAGGAGTACCAGCGGATGGCCACCGTCGTGCGGGACGCCTCGATGCGGGCCAACGCCCTCGTCGAGTCGCTGCTGCTGCTGGCCCGCACCGAGGCCCAGGCCGGGCGGCGGCTCGGCCGGAAGGTCGGCACCGACCTCGCGACCGGGGTCACGGTGGCGCTCTCGGCGATGGGCAAGGAGGTCAAGCGGCTCAAGCTCGACGTCAGCACCGACCTCGCCCCGGCCAACGTGGTCGGCGACCCGGCGCTGCTGGAGCGGCTGGCGGGGAACCTGATCGAGAACGCGGTGCGGTACAACCACCTGGCCGGCAAGATCTGGGTGCGCACCGGCACCGACGAGACCCTGGCCTGGCTCGTGGTCGGCAACACCGGCTTCGAGGTCGAGCCGGCCGACCTGCCCGCGCTGTTCGAGCCGTTCCGCCGCGGCGGGCGGGAGCGGACCGGGGCGCGCGGGACCGGCCTCGGCCTGTCGATCGTGCGGGCGGTCTGCGAGGCGCACGGCGGCGGGGTCAGCGCGGTCGCCCTCGACGGCGGCGGCCTGGAGGTCACCGTCTCCCTCCCCGCGGCGGCCGTGACGCCGGTGCTGAGCGGCACCGCGTCCGTGCGCCCCGCCGCCTGAACGTGATCGCGGGCACAGAGGTTCAGCTCCGCCCTCCCGCGCGCCGATCTTGATCGCGTTTGCAGGTTCTTCGTCGCGATGATGGGGGCGGGGCGCGATGCGGCTGCGCAGCTGGCTGGTCGTGGGCATCAGCGTCGCGCTGCTGCTCGCGATCGGTGTCGTCGGCATCTGCGTGAACCGCTCCGCGCTGCGCGCCGCCGAGACCGTGCACCGGGCCGACTCGCTCGTGCTCGCCACGAACAACGGCGGCCTCGCGGCGCAGGTGCAGCTGGTCTCCGCGAAGGAGCTCAACGCCTTCGTGACCAGCCGTCCGCTGTCGATGACCGCCGGGGACCCGGGCGATCAGGCGGCGCTGGCGGAGTACGCGCGGAAGTCCTCCCACTTCAGCTACGGCCTGCTCCTGACCGACCTGACGGGCAATCCGCTGAACGCGACCGAGGCGAGCGGCTCCTTGCCGGACCCGCTGTCGCCGGCGTTCGGGCCGCTGATCTCGTCGCTCGCGCTCGGCCGGCCCGGGTTCTCCTCGCTCATGACGGTCCGGGGGACGCTCCTGCAGGCCGTGGCCGTGCCGATCGTGGTGGGCAGCGCGCCCGAGGCGATCCTCTACGGGTTCATTCCCGTGGTGACGAGCCAGCTGCAGGAGTACCTCGTCCAGCTCAAGGACGACTCCCACCGCTCGATGCTCGTGGACGCCACCGGCAAGGTCGGCGCCGCCAGCGACCCGGCGCTGCTCGGCACCACCGTCGACCCAGCCATCGCCGCGAGGATCACCTCCACCGAGTCGATCTTCGTCACCTACGCCGAGCACGGCCGCTCGATGATCGCCGCCGTCCACGGTGGCCTGCCCGGCGGCTGGGCCTACGTGCGCACCCAGTCCACGGCCGCCTTCGACGGCCCCGTGCGCAACCGCAGCCTCACCATCAACCTGGCCCTGCTCACGATGCTGCTGGTCGGCGCGGCGGGCCTGGCGATCCTCGGCTACCGCTCGCAGCTGGTCCGCCGCCGCGCCGAGGAGCGCTTCTCGGCCCTGGTCGAGCACGCCCCCGACGTCGTGACGGTCCTCGACGGGGCCGGGCGGGTGGTGTACGCCAGCCCGAGCGGCCGGCGCATCCTCGGCGCGTCGGCCGTCGGCACCTCCGTGTTCGACCTCATCCACCCGGACGAGCGCGCGAACGTGCGCGACCGCTTCGCGGCGCTGGTGCCGCAGCGCGGCGGCCTGGAGCGCATGCAGGTCCGCGTGCGCCAGGCCGACGGAAACTACCGCTGGTTCGACTTCACCGCCTCGAACCAGCTGCACAACGCGGCCCTGGACGGCATCGTCATCAACGCCCGCGACATCACCGACAGCCGCGAGATGCAGGACCGCCTGGCCCACGACGCCCACCACGACCCGCTGACCGGCCTGCCGAACCGCCGCCGCCTGCAGCAGACCCTGGCCGACTCGCTGCGCACCCGGCCGGTCGCGGTGCTGTTCGTCGACTTGGACGGTTTCAAGCCGGTCAACGACGAGCTGGGCCACGAGGCGGGCGACGACCTCCTCCGCCAGGTCGGCACGCGCCTGGCGGCCTGCCTGCGCCCGTGCGACGTGCTGGCCCGCGTCGGCGGCGACGAGTTCGTCCTGCTCCTGCCGGGCGTGGCGACCGCCGCGGACACCGAGGCCCTGACGGAGCGCCTACGCACCGCCGCGGCGGCACCGTTCGAGATCTTCGGCCAGGAGGTCCGGATCGGGGCGAGCATCGGGGTCCACCTGGCGGCGCCGGGCGAGCAGCCGGATACGGTGCTGCGGACCGCCGACCAGGCCATGTACGCCGTGAAGAACGGCCCCGCCCGCCCCGGCCGTCACCGCGCCACCTGACCGCCGTCTTCCCCGCGCCCATCGAGCCGGCTGGGGCGCCTCAAGAGGACTGGCCGGCGGCGGTGGTGCTCCGAACTTTCTTCACCGTAGTCCATTGAAACAAACTGAACTCCGGAGCGTGAGTTCGCCTAACTTTCCGTGGTTCTTGCTGATACCAGTTCGCGTGGGGCGGGCGGTGGGGGTGTGGCGCGCACGGTTACCGTGGCGCGGACCGTGCCGCCCTGGACGAACTCTATCGTCAGCTTCTCGACGCGTGTCGGTGTCGCCTGCGCCACCTGGTCCCCTCCGGTGCCGAGCCCGCTGCCGTCCCACCCGCTGCTCACCTGTCTACCGCTCCCGTCGCGCGTGCGCACCGTAACCGCCCTGGTCGTGCGCACCCCTGCGGTTCCATCACTCGGCGTGGAGTGACCCAGTCTCTACGGATCGTGCAAAGTGCTCCGTGCGATCGCCTCGTTATGGTCTATATCACAGAGCGTTATGAAGTCTCTGATACGTCGCGTTACCGACGGTCACGAACGCAAGGGGGTGCCGACGGAATTTGCCCATGCGGCGAAAAGCTGGTCGTAAATTTTGAGCTGTGCTTGCGACGCTCCTAGGTTCTCGGACCATGGCCGTGAGCGACGACGTGGCGCCGGACGAGTGGGAGTGCCGTGTGTTCCTCGCCGTCGCCGAGCACCGGCAGCACACCCGGGCCGCCGAGGCGCTCTCGCCGACCCGGCCGCGGCACCTGCGCGATCGACCATACGCGCGGCAGCTCGTGGGCAAGACCATCGCGCGGATCGAGCGCTGGTGCGGCGAGCCGCTGTTCGAAGGTAACCGCGGCCAGCTGCGCCTGACCGAGCGCGGGCGGGAGTTCGAGCGGGCGGCCCGCAGCGTCGTGGGGGAGTATCAGCTGATGCGCCGCGCCGGGCGGGACGACGGGCTGACCAGCCTGGCCTGCCTGCCCCACCATGCCACGTTCGTCGCGCCGGCGCAGGCGCGGCTGCTGGAGCGGTTCGGGCGGGTGCGGGTCGCGGTCGAATACCTCGAGCCGGACCGGCACGTGGCCCCGGAGCTGCGCCGCCACACCCTGGTGGTCGGGGCGCCGGCAACCGGGGGCGGGCGGTCCGTCCCGCTCTACACCGCACGCCTGGAGGCGATGGTCCCGGCGGGGATCTTCCCGCACGGACGGCTGCCGCTGGAGGATCTGCTGCGGCGGTACCACCCGATGCCGCACCTCACCGGCGTCCCCGGCGACCGCATCGCGGCGTGGGGGCTGGAGGGCGTGGGTGCGGGGACGAGCACCGGCGACATCGCCGGCGCGGTGCTGCGCCTGCGCCACGACTCCGGCGGTCGCTGGGACGGCCGGGTGCTCGTGGCACCATCCGACGCGGCGCTGCCGTTCAAGCCGGGCATGGAGTTCGGCGGGCGGCACGCAGACCGGTTCGTGTGGGTGCCGGTCGTCGACGAGGCGCCGCTGACGTACGAGGTGCACCTCCACGTGCGCCCCGGCGGGCCCGACGACGTGGTCGAGGCCGCGATCGCGGCCGTGCGGTCCGCGGCCCGAGCCCTACCGGCCCTCGGCGGCCAGCCTTAGTCGTACTCGCCGAGCCGCTCGAAGTACTCCCGCGCCGCTCGCACGCCGCCCTCGCTGCCGAGCGCCACCATGAGCGCCGCGAACGCCTTCCCGGGCGGGAGGCCGCCGGCCATGATCGCCCCGACGGACCCGGCGAGCCCCTCCGGCGCCACCGGCTCGCCGCGGACGTGGGCGCGCGAGGCGATCACGACGGGGACGCCGCCCGCGACGAGCTCGGCGATCGAGCCGAGGAGCGGGACCGGCACGTTGTACCGCCCGGTGCCCTCCAGCACCACACCCCGCGCCCCGGCGTCGGACACGGCGGTGAGCAGGTTCGCTTCGATTCCGGGGTACACCTTGAGGAGCGCGACGTTGGTCTCCGCCTCGCCCCGGGGCGACGGCGGCCGGGGCGGCGGGGCGGCCGTGAGGTCGATCCGGCCCGCGCGGACGTGCCCGAGCGGCGGATGCGGGGCGGAGGTGAACGCCCCCGGCCCGTCCGTGGCGACCTGGCGGACCCAGCGCGCCGCGTGCAGCCGCCCGTCCACGCAGGCGACCGCGCCGAGGCCGGCGAGCGCGGGATCGGCCGCCGCCGCGAGCGCCGCGGCGAGGTTCCCGGGCCCGTCGCTGTCCGGGGCGTCGAGCTGCCGTGAGGCGCCCGTGAAGACGATCGCGCCGCGCCGGGCGGCGGCCCCCGCGACCAGGTCGGCCAGGTAGGCGGCCTCCTCCAGGGTGTCCGTGCCGTGGGTGACGACGACCCCGCCGAAGCCCTCCTCGCCCAGTGCCCGGCGAACTCGGCGCGCCACCGCGGCCATCGACGCCGGCGTGGTGTCCCACCCCGGCTCGGCGAACACGTCCTCGACGGCCACGTCCGTCACCGCCGCGGCGGCGGCCGCCAGGAGCTCCTCGCCGGTGGCGACGGAGCCGGCGCCGTACGCGATGGTGTCCTTCGTGGCCAGCAGCAGCACCCGCCGGCTCACTGGGACCGGGCCTCCAGGCGCTCGATCCGCTCCAGCAGGGGAGCCAGCGCCGCGGCCAGGGCGGCCTCGGCCGACGCCGGCGGCGGGGTCTGGGCCCGCAGGTGGACGTAGCCGGCCAGGGCCGCGGACACCGCGCGGCGGGTCAGGCGCAGCTCGGCGCCGGCGGCCCGCAGCACCTGGCCGCCGGCGCCGTCCGGCTCGGCGATCAGGCCCAGCAGCAGGTGCTCGCAGCCGACGTAGTTGTGGCCCAGTGCCGTCGCCTCGGTCACCGTCAGCTCCAGGGCCGCAGCGGCCGGGGCGCTGAAGCGGCGGGTCGCGTCGTCGCTCACCGCGGGCTCGGCCGGCGACTGGCGGGCCAGGTCCTGGGCGAGCCGGTCCGGCTCGACGTCGATCGCGCGCAGGACGTGCAGGGCCAGGTTGCCGCCCTCCGCGAGCAGGCCGGCCAGCAGGTGGCCGGTGCCGACGGCGGGGGCGGACTCCGCCGCGGCGCGCTCGGCGGACAGGCGCAGCACGGTGCGCACGCGCGCGGTGAAGTTCGGCAGGCGGGCGGCCAGCGCGGCGTCGTCGAGGTCGCCCAGGACGGTCTCGCGGATCGCGGTCACCCGGCGCACGGCCTGCTCCAGGGCGCGCTGGCACACCGCCGAGACCGGCACGCCGGCGGCCTTCACCGCCTCGGCGAGCTCATCCGGGAGGTACACGTTGATTTTCGGCACGGTACCTGTATACCCCCATCGGGGTTATAGGGGCCACTAGCCGATCGGGGCGGCGGCGGGTTGCTCGGTTCAGTTATATCTGGTAGTTATATCTGTCAGATATACGTGGAGGTTGGCATGGCAAGCACGCGCGGGAAGCAGACCGAGATGGCCGTGCTGGGTGCGTTGAGCATCGAGCCCATGACCGGCTATGCGCTGCGGGAAGCGATCCGCGACGTTCTGGGTCACTTCTGGAGCGAAAGCTTCGGCCAGATCTACCCGGCGCTGGCCGAGCTGGAACGCCACGGCTACGTAACGCGAAGCGGCTCCACCCGAGCAGGCTCGTCAATGTTCGCCATCACACCATCCGGCACCCAGCGGCTGCGGGACCTGCTCACGCAGCCCGTCCAGGCCACCCCGCCGCGAAACGGCCTACTCCTGCGCCTGTTCTTCGGCCGCACCCTCGGGGTCGACGCGTGCCGCGCGCTCATCGCGCAGGCCAAAGCCGATGCCCAACGCCAACTGGACGAGCTCGACACGATCGCCGCGCAGGTAGCCGGCGAAACGCAGCACCCTGACGACACGCCGTTCTTGCTGCTCACCATCTCCGCGGGCCGGCACAGCGCCAGGGCCGCCCTTGCCTGGGCGGACGAGAGCCTGGCTGCGCTGGACACCATGCGGCCCAACCCCGCAGACAAGGACGAGACCCGATGACCCGCGTTATGCAGACCCTGCCAGCGACCCGCGCCGCCGCCATCGCCGCGGCCACAGGCTTCGCTGGCATCGCCCTGTTCCAGCTTGCGCTCGCCATGGGCGCCCCGCTCGGCCGGGCCGCCTGGGGCGGTGCGATCTCCGGCCAGCTGCCCGCCGGGCTACGCGCAGCCAGCGTCCTCGCCATGCTCATCTGGTCGTTCGCCGCGCTGGTAGTGCTGGCCCGGGTTGGCCTCGGACCGCTGCCGCCGGTCGCCTGGACCACTTGGATCACTTGGATCCTGTTTGGACTGTTATCGCTCGGGACGCTGATGAACGTCGCCTCCAGCAGCCCGTGGGAACGCTACTTCTGGGGCCCGTACGCCCTCGTCCTCGCTGTGCTGACACTCGTCGTGGGCCGCAGCTAACCGCCGTGCGTCGGTGGACCCCACCCACCCACCTAACCCAACCCAACTCGGCATTACCTGCGACGAGTAGGCGAAGCCGAACTGGTGACCAACCGTCGGCATCACCGCCGTGTCAGTGAGTAGCTGCCTGCCTCTCACAAGGTCGCGACGATCCCATTTGCGGCATGAGAGGGCGCCAAGATCGCGTCCGTTGACCGTCTGCCCGGCGAGGATCAGCCGTCCGCCGTGGCCGGGATGCGAGTTCGGGCGGTGACGACCGCGCCGAGTGCGAGGCCGGCGAGTGCCAGGAATATCGGCGGATTCGTGATGTCGCGGATGGTGAAGATCTCCTCGGCGTTCGGGTGCGGCAGCCCGAATCTGGTGTCGGTGATCGCGGCCACGAACCACATCGGGGCGCCGGCCGGGTGGAGCCCGGCGTGGCCGAGATAGGGCAGCGCCACGGCCACGTCGGCCGCGACGACGGCGCCCACGATCCCGACCAGCCACGCCTGCCGCTGCCGTCCGCGGTGAACCAGCCGCGCAACCACGGCCAGGATGAGCGTGAGCCCGGCACAGAACACTAGGCTTTCGAGGGCGTGCTGGCCGGACTCCACCATGTTGCTGGTGCCAAGAGCGTGGAACACGGTGTACAGCGCGCAGCCGGGCACGGTCACCGCAGGGATCAGCACGGTCACCGGCATCCGGCGCGGGAAGGCGGTGCGGCCGAGCACCGCCATCAGCACCGCGCCGGCGATCGCCAAGATCGGAAAGGAGCCGCCGAGCGTGCCGACGGCCAGCGCCGCGACCGGCAGCACAAGGAGCATCCGCAGCCCGGCCCAGGTACGGTGGGCGGTCGTCGCCAGGGAGAAGGGGCGCACCCGGGCGCGGGTAGCGGCCAGGCTGGCCGCGAAGCGCAGCATCGGCCAGTGCCGGCCCGTGCCGGCGAGCGTGTGCACCTCCGCCGACCACTCGGCGAGCATGTCCTCGCGCAGTTCGGCCGGCCAGCGCAGGGCGGCCAGGGTCAGCAGCAGCGCGGCGAGACGGCGGGTCACCATGCCGGTCTCGGACTGCCGGCCTTGCCCGGCGCGTCGAGCGCGCCTGAGGTGTCCAGTTGGGCGCGGAGCTCCGCCAGGCATTGCCGGGCCTGGACCGCGCCTTCGGCGGTGAGTCGGTAGAACCGCCGCGCTGGCCGCCCGGCCACGGCGGGGTCAATCTCCTCCCAGCGCCGCTCCAGCCATCCAGCTTTGGTCAGCCGGTTCAGAATCGGGTACAGCGTTCCGCTGGCCAACTCGGTGCGGTGCATGAGGTCGAGCCCGTAATGATCTGCGTGGGCTGCGGCAAGCAGCGCCGCCAGCACCCGCGCCGTCGGTACGGTGATCCGCATGCCCGCCACTGTATCGACGCTCTACATAGGGGTCAAGCCCGCGAGTACCGTCCCGCAGAGTGCGAGATCAGATGCACGATCAGCGCTCACATAGGTTGCGATCGGCTGGAATTCATAAGGCTGAGCGCACCCGGGGGATCGTCGGCGTAGAAGCGGACCGTGTCCACGAGATGACGGCCGGCGCGGACTGTGTCCAGCTCGACCGGTGGCTCGATGCGGGCCGCTACGTTCGTCGTGCCCAGGATCGAGAACGACAGGGTCCCGTCGGCGATCTCGACGGTCCGCTTGTGGCTGCCGCGTAGCGACGTGCCGGCGGGGACCAGCCGATGGGCTGGTATGTCGACCTCGTTGAGCTACAGATTTTGAATGGTCAGGTTTATCGATGCAGTTCCGGCGTGTCGGCGTGACATCGGCCGATGGCTGTCGTAAGCCGGAGGGATGAGGTATCCCGACGGTGGCGGCCTGACCGCGCAGGGGCGGGCCAAACGCGAAGCGGTGCGCCGGCAGGCGGCTGGTTGGTTCGCTGAGGGTGTGACCGTGCCGGAGGTGGCCCGCAGGTTGCGGGTGTCACAGACCGCGGTGTACGGGTGGCGGCAACGCTGGAAGGCCGGCGGGGAAACGGCTCTGGCGTCGAAAGGGGCCAGCGGAAGCCGGTGTCGGCTGGACGGGTCCCGGCTGCGGCGTCTTGCCGACGCGTTGGACGAGGGTCCTGCCGTGCACGGGTTTGGTGAGGATCAGCGGTGGACCCTGGCCCGGGTGTCGGATCTGATCGCCCGGATGTTCCATACCCGCTACACCCTGCGCGGGACGGCGAATGTGTTGCACCGCCTCGGTTTCTCGGTTCAGGTTCCGAAGCATCGTGCGGTCGAGCGGGACGAGGCCGCGATCGCGTCCTGGCGGCGGGAGGCGTGGCCGGCGGGAAAACGGTAGCGGCGCAGCGCGACGCGTGGATCTGCTTCGAGGACGAGGCTGGTCAGACGCTGCGCCCACCGAAAGCACGGACCTGGGGCCGCCGCGGTCAGACCCCGGTGATCCCGGTGTCCGGCAAAGGATCCGGACGTGTGTCGATCGCGGGACTGACCTGCTACCAGCCCGGCCGGCGCAGCCGGTTCATCTACCGCACGATCGTGCACCGCAACCGCAAAGGTGAACGACGCAGCTTCAGCGAACGCGACTACATCACCCTGCTCGACGCCGCCCACCAGCAACTGGCCGCCCCGATCGTGGCCGTCTGGGACAACCTCAACACCCACGTCAGCGCCGCCATGCGCGAACTCATCGCCGCCCGGGACTGGCTGCACATCATCCGGCTGCCTGCCTACGCCCCGGACCTCAATCCCGTCGAAGCGGTCTGGTCACACCTGAAACGCAGCATCGGCAACCTCGCCGTCCGCGGCGTCGACCACCTCCAGGCGATCATCAAAAACCGGCTCAAGAGCATCCAGTACCGCACCGACCTTCTCGACAGCTTCCTCAACCACACCGGACTCACACTCGAACCCGACACAACCTGACCATTCAAGATCTGTATCTCACGGCCGGGGTCTTCGCATTCGTGATTGGCATCGTCGCGGCATACCGCATCCGCACGCCGGCGCAGTCCGGGGCGCGGTCTGCTTGAGGTTGAGACCGTATTCCATCCCGTACCGGTGCACTCCAACAGGTTCTCATGCTTGATATGCCGAGATTCGTGCGTCGTGTGGGCTCTGCCGTGCACGATAGGCGTGCAAGACGGTGCTGAGCATCGCGGTGCCCGCGGCAATGCTGATCAGGAACTGCGCCGCCGCGACACCGAGGTGTTCCGGCCACACCGTGTCCACCTCGGACCCTACGGCCTGGTACACCGCGAACGGGAGCTTCCAGCAGCCCCAGGCGACGAGGAATCCCGACACCAGCCAGCTCACACTGACCGGTATCCACAGCGGCACGGCCTGGCGAGCACGGGCAATGACCCAGACGCCCCACGCGCCGGCAAGCGACCAGATCCCGGTATTGCCGGCCTGGAGATACCAGGTCAGCTCCCGCTCAGCGGGATGCCGCAACCCGATCGTGCCGCCCGCCGCCCAGTACAGATCCAGCATGCCGACAACCAAGGCCCCGACCAACGCGATCATCGCCGCTCCCGGCCGGTAGGCGCCGGACGGACGTACGGCTGCCGTGCCGTCCCCGACCCTGCCGGCAAACGCGGCCGGCCACCGAGCTCGCAAGTAGAACGGCAGGGCGACGGCCAGCCCCACACTCATCCCAAGGAAGCTGACCTGGATCAGGGAGGCTTCCCAGCTTGGCATGACGGAAGCCTCGCTGCCGGACGCCTCGTCCCCGGCCGACAACAGCGTGTCCAGCACGGCGTAAGGAGTCATGGGAACCAGGAACCCACAGCCGATCCAAGCACACGACAACACCACAAGGGCCGGAATCCGTTCGCCCCACGGCCGGACCAGAGCCAACGCGAGCGCTATCCCGGCTGCGGCCATGCCGATCGTGACCGTGTTGAGCACCACGAAGCCCGCCACACTCAAGTGCTCCGCCCGGGGCAGCAGACCCGACAAGGCGGCGACGACCCAGGAAATCTTGATCAGCAGATACGGCGTCATCGCCAGGGCAGCACCATAGGCGAACACCACGCGTGCTGAGACCCGGCGGCCTTCGTCCCGTCCGGCACTCACGGGATTCCCCCAGCCCGAGCACCGGACAGCGCCGCCCACCCATGCTCACGTACCGGTGCGCTCATGCCTCCGATCATCGTCCTCGACGCCTGTGACTGCACTGAGAGTCGCCATCGGTCGTCGGCGACGGTGAGTCTCTTCCCGGCCCTTGACCGACGATCTTGTGGAAACTAGCGGTAAGGCTGGTCAGAGGCTGAGGCGGCGGCGGACGGCCTGCGATGCGATCAGTCCGGCCAGCGCGATCAGGCACAGCCAGGCGAAGAGGTCGCCCACCGTTGCGTACACGGTCCGGGTGCCGCGTGTCGGGACGTAGGCCACCAGCGTCGGATCGTCGCCGCTGCGGAAGTAGTCGCCGGAGGCCAGGACGCGGCCCAGCGGGTCGACTACCTCGGACATGCCCTCGGTGGTGGGCCGCACGACGGCGTACCCGTTCTCGATCGCACGGAACCGCGCGTTCTCCGCGTGCAGGTCCTTGATCCCGCGCCAGTCGTTGGAGGGCGCCAGCATGATGTCCACCCGCTGCCGGCCGCCCTGGCGCAGCAGTGCGGGAAAGTTCGTGTCGAAGCAGATCACCGTGGCCATCCGCCCGAACGGGGTGTCCGCGACGGGCACCCCGCCGTCGCCGGCGGCGTACGGTTCCAGCACCGGGATGGGATGCGCCTTCTGGTAGGTCCACAAGGGTTCGCCGCTCGGCGCGATCAGCGCGGTCTGGTTGCGCACGTAGGGCGCCGTGCCGGTGTAGACGGTCATGCCCGCCGACAGGTAGATCCGGTGTTGCTGGGCGAAGTCCCGGAACCGGGCCAGCAGCGCCACCTCGTCGCGTTCCATGGTCACCACCGCCGACTCCGGCCAGGCCACGAGCTTCGCCCCGGCGTCGGCCTCGCGGGCGGTCCGGGCCAGCAGGTCGTCCACGACGTGGCTGAACGCTTCGCGCAGCACGGCGGGATCGGCCGCGTTGAGCTCTTCCACCGACTTGAACGGCGCGAGCCCGTCGATGGTGTGTCCCCACGCGCTGGGCGAGGGCGCGACGCCGGCCATCCGCACGGTCTGGCCACCCGGGGCGGACGCCACCAGCCGTACCCCGCCGGCCGTGAGCACCACCGCCAGCATGCCCAGGTAGGTCACGACCGTCGCCCGCAGCCGCCGCAGCTGCGACCGGTCCTGCCAGCCCTGCCAGCACGTGACGGCGACCGAGGCGAACCAGGCGACCATGAAGCTGACGCCGTAGACGCCGGTGACCGAGGCCAGCTGCGCCAGCGGCAGGTTGCCGTGCTGGGTGGTGCCCAAGACACCGTAGATGCCACCGACCGGGGTCATGGTCGAGACCAGGTACTCGACGGTCACCTTCGCCAGCGGGAACGGCAGGGTGCTCAACAGCGCCCGGTGCTTGAGCCGGGGCGCGACCAGCCGGTCGACCAGGTACGGCACGGTGAACACCAGGCTCAGCGCGCCGCCGATCAGGGCGAAGGCCGCGCCGCTGAGGTCCGCCTGCCATAGCCACACGGTCAGGTCGAGCGCCATGACCAGCCACGTCCATAGCCAGGCCACCCACCAGCGGCTCTGTCGGCCGAACTGGAGCAGGAAGATGTTGCACAGCCAGGCGGCCAGTGCCAGGTCCCAGCGGGCGTGGATCGCGAACAACGACAGTGAACAGCCGACGAGCAACAGTGGATATCGCACGTCGAAACACTAGGAACGGTATCGGCGTGCCGTAATGCGGCGATCCTTCGATTCGTACTGCGGAAAACCACACTAGCCGATCGGGGCGCCGTGGGCGCGCATGAAGGGCAGCGGGTCGATCGCGTTGGCCGGGGACGTGGGCGGGGTGCTCACGTGGACCTCGTAGTGCAGGTGCGGCGCCGAGGAGTTGCCGGAGCTGCCGACGTAGCCGATGACCTGGCCGGCCTCGACGTGCTGGCCGGCGTTGACGACCCCGCGGCGGACCATGTGGCAGTACAGCGTCGAGACGCCGCCGGCGTGCTGGATCTTCACATACCAGCCGCAGCCGCCGATCGAGGCGCTGCCGGTCTGGTCGCAGCTGTGGCCCGCCTCGATGTTGCACACCACCTCGACGACCGTGCCGGCCGAGGCGGCGTGGATCGGGGTGCCGACGAAGCTCATGATGTCCACGCCCACGTGGTTGGGGTTCGTCGGGGTGCGGAAGCCCGGGCGCGCCGAGAAGCCCGGCAGCGGGTTCACCCAGCGGCCGGCCGCAGCGGTGGGCGCGGGGGTCTGGGCCGTGGCCGGTGCCGCGGGCGCGGCGGCGGTGCAGGCGGGCGGGGTGGCGCCGCGGTTGACGTACGCGTCGGAGACGTAGGCCCCCGTGTCCAGGCGGTCCCACCGGTCCGTGACCCGCATCGTTCCCGCGATCCGCTCGCCCGGCACCTGGCAGGCGATGTTCAGCGGCGTCCCGTTCGTCAGGGCGCTGAGTAACTGCGCGGCGCGGGCCGGGCCGCCGCGGGTCTTGAGCGGGATCGCGCCGGAGGCCACGGCGCCCGCCGTGGTCGGGGAGGCGGCGGCGGCCGCGGCCGGCTGACCCTCGGCACAAACCGGCACCGGTACCCCAGGTGCCCGCCGCACCCACGCGTCGCTGACGAACGCGCCGTCGGCGAGCCGGTCCCACTGGTCGGTGACGCGCACCGGGCCCTGGTCGATGAGCTGCCCCTTGACCTGGCACTCGATGGTGAGCGCGGTGCCGCTGGGCAGCGTGCGCAGCGAGCGCGTCCACACCGCGGCGCCCTCCCGCACGTTCAGCGGGCGCTTGGGCGACACGACGGTCGCCGTGGTGGTGGCGGCCTGCGCCTGCACCGGTGGTACCAATGCGGCCGCGACGACGCCGGCGACGATGAAGATCGATTTTCGCATGGTGCACCCCCGGGACGAGTGAGTCTTGCGCTCGGGCCGGGGGGACCGCGAACCCCGCCAACGCTAGGCGCGGGCGGGGTCCGGGGTCCGACAGTTCTGGATCTATTCACTCTTTAGGGGACATTCGCCGTTAGTGGGGGGCGTTTGCCGCACCTTCCGGCAGGAAGCGGGAGCCGGTCACCGTTTCGGAGATGCCCTCCCGGTCCAGGTAGGGCGTCACCCCGCCGAGGTGGAACGGCCAGCCGGCGCCCAGGATCATGCACAGGTCGATGTCGCGCGGGTCGGCGACGACGCCCTCGTCGAGCATCAGCCGGATCTCGCGCGCGAGGGCCCCGGTCGCCTCGGCCCGCAACTGCTCGGCGGTCGACGGCGAGTCGCCGACCTCCAGCAGGGCGAGGACCTCGGGGTCGGGGTTGCCGTCGGAGTCGGTGAAGCCGCGCTTGCCGGCCTCGACGACCCGGCCGAGGTTGGCCGAGACGCCGAAGCGGTCCGGGAACGCGTGGTGCAGCGTCTCAGCCACGTGGTGCGCCACGGCCGGGCCGACCATGGTGAGCAGGGCCATCGGGCGCATCGGCAGGCCGAGCGGGTCCAGGGCCGAGTCGGCGACGTCGATCGGGGTGCCGTTGTCGACGGCGGCGGTGACCACGCCGAGGAAGCGGGTCAGCAGCCGGTTGACGACGAACGCCGGGGCGTCCTTGACCAGCACCGCCGACTTCTTCAGCGCCTTGCCCACGGCGAACGCGGTGGCCAGGGTCGCGTCGTCGGTCTGCGCCGCCCGCACGATCTCCAGCAGGGGCATCATCGCGACCGGGTTGAAGAAGTGCAGCCCGACGACCCGCTCCGGGTGGGCGAGGTCCGCGGCCTGCTCGGTGACCGGCAGCGAGGAGGTGTTGGTGGCCAGGACGCAGTCGTCGCGGACGATCTTCTCGACCTCGGCCCACACCTGCTTCTTGACCTTGAGGTCCTCGAACACCGCCTCCAGCACCAGGTCGGCGTCGGCGAACGCGGCCTTGTCGACCGAGCCGGCGATCAGCCCGCGGTACTTCGCCGCCTTCCCGGCGTCCAGGCGCCCCTTGCCGACGAGCTTGTCGATCTCGGCGTGCACGTATCCGACGCCCTTGTCGACCCGCTCCTGATCGAGGTCGGTGAGCACGACCGGCACCTCCAGCCGGCGCACGAACAGCAGCGCC
Organism: Dactylosporangium sp. CA-233914; assembly: GCF_050942935.1. Taxonomy (NCBI): domain Bacteria; kingdom Bacillati; phylum Actinomycetota; class Actinomycetes; order Micromonosporales; family Micromonosporaceae; genus Dactylosporangium; species Dactylosporangium sp. CA-233914. The sequence continues at coordinate 2,191,008 of NZ_CP192030.1, forward strand.
AGCTGGGAGGCCATGAGCCCGGCCCCGACGATGCCGACCTTGGTGACGTCCCGCGCGAGGTTCTTGTCGGGGGCGCCGGCGGGCCGCTTGGCGCGCCGCTGCACCAGGTCGAACGCGTAGAGGCTGGCCCGGGCCTGGTCGCCCATGATGAGCGTGGCCAGGGCCTCGTCCTCGGCGGCCGTGCCGTCCTCGAAGGAGGCGTCCTTGGCCAGCGCCAGCAGCTCCAGCGCCTGGTTGGCCGAGTTCACGGCGCCGTGGAGGCGCTCGTCGAGCTGGTGCCTGGCGAAGTACAGCACGCCGTCCCACATGTCCCGGTCGATCTCCGGGCGGGTCACGGTGATCTCGCCGTCGACGACGCCCTCGGCCCAGGCCAGGGAGCGCTCCAGGTAGTCGGCCGGGGAGAAGATCGCGTCGGCGATGCCGAGCTCGTGCGCCTGGGCGGGCTTGAGCTGCTTCTGGGTGAGCGGGTTCTGCAGGATGACCTGGGCGGCCGGGGCGATGCCGATGAGGTTCGCCAGCAGCTGGGTGCCGCCCCAGCCGGGGACGAGGCCGATCGCGACCTCGGGCAGCGCGAGGGCCGCCGCGCCGGAGGAGACGGTCCGGTAGTGGCAGTGCAGGGCCAGCTCCAGGCCGCCGCCCATCGCCGCGCCGTTGATGAACGCGAAGGTCGGCACGGGGGAGTCCTTGAACTTCTTGAACACGCGGTGGCCGTACCGGCCCAGCTCCAGCGCCTGCGCCCGCTCGGTGAGCAGCGGCATGCCGGTGATGTCGGCGCCGACGCAGAAGATGTACGGCTTGCCGGTCAGTGCGATGAACTTCGGCGCCGCGGCGACCGCCTCGTCGATCGCGGCCTCGAGACTGGCCAGGCCGGCCGGGCCGAACGAGTTCGGCTTGGTGTGGTCGAATCCGTTGTCGAGCGTGATGAGCGCGGCGCGCTCGCGGCTCGGCAGGGTCACGAAGCGCAGCAGCGCCTTCGTCACGACCTCATTGGGGTTCGTCAGTGCTGCGCTCACTTGGCGCCCTCCCAGCTCGGGTTCTCCCAGATGACCGACGCGCCCATGCCGATGCCGACGCACATCGCCGTCAGGCCGTAGCGCACGTCGGGGCGCTCGGCGAACTGCCGCGAGAGCTGCGTCATGAGCCGCACGCCGGAGGAGGCGAGCGGGTGACCGACGGCGATCGCGCCACCCCACGGGTTGACCCGCGGGTCGTCCTCGGCGATGCCGAAGTGGTCGAGGAACGCCAGCACCTGCACCGCGAAGGCCTCGTTGAGCTCGAACAGGCCGATGTCGTCGATGCGCAGCCCCGCCAGGCGCAGCGCCTTCTCCGTCGACGGGACCGGCCCGAAGCCCATCACCTCGGGCTCGACGCCCACGAAGCCGTACGACACCAGGCGCATCCCGACCGGCAGCCCGAGCTCCCGGGCGACCTCCTCGGCCGCGATGATCGAGGCGGTGGCCCCGTCGTTGAGGCCGGCCGCGTTGCCCGCGGTGACCCGGCCGTGCGGGCGGAACGGGGTCTTGAGCGTGGCGAGCTTCGCAAGGCTCGTCTCCCGCGGCGCCTCGTCGACGGTGGCCAGGCCCCAGCCGGCCTCCGGGTCGCGGGTGGCGATGCTGACCAGGTCGGGCTGCAGCTTGCCGGCGGCGTACGCGGCGGCGGTCCTCACCTGCGAGGCGTAGCCGAACCGGTCGGCCCGCTCCTTGGTGATGCCGGGCAGCCGGTCGTGCAGGTTCTCCGCGGTCGAGCCCATGACCAGCGCGGACGGGTCGACGAGCCGCTCGGCGAGGATACGCGGGTTGGGGTCGGCGCCCTCGCCCATGGGGTGGCGGCCCATGTGCTCGACGCCGCCGGCGATGGCCACGTCGTAGGCGCCGAACGCGATGCCCCCGGCCACGGTGGTCACCGCGGTCAGCGCGCCCGCGCACATGCGGTCGATGGCGTAGCCGGGCACGGTCTTGGGCAGGCCGGCCAGCAGCGCGGCGGTCCGGCCGATGGTCAGGCCCTGGTCGCCGGTCTGCGTGGTGGCGGCGATGGCGACCTCGTCGACGCGCTCCGGCGGCAACTGCGGGTTGCGCCGCAGCAGCTCGCGGATGCAGCGGATGACGAGGTCGTCGGCGCGGGTGTTGGCGTACATCCCACCGGCCTTGCCGAACGGGGTGCGCACGCCGTCGACGAAGACGACGTCGCGGACAGCACGGGGCACGAGTCCTCCTAGCAACGAGTTACCGGCAATGTTACTCGCCAGTAGGTCGCGCCGGGTTGTGAACCCTTTCACCCGCGGCAGACCGGTTGCGCCGTCCTCAGGCCGGTTTGAGCGCCTCCGTCAGCCCCGGGGACACCAGCCCCACCTGCCACGGGCGCGCGCCGTAGCCGGACAGCACCGCCGCCACCGCCTCCTCCGTGAGCTCCTCCGGCGGCGACCAGGCCAGGCGGCGTACGGAATCCGGGGTGATGAGGTTCTCCGGCGGCAGGTTGCTGGCCGTCGCGAGCCCCGTCACCACCTCGCGGCACCGCACCAGCCGCCCCGCCGCGACCGGGTCGCGCTCGGCCCACCGGTGCGGCGGGGGCGGCCCCTCCGACGGGGGCGTGGTGGGCAGCTCCTTGTCCGACAGCGCGCGGGCGTCGGACAGCGCGGTCAGCCAGGTCGGGGCCAGTCGGCGCACCGAGCGCCCGCCGAAGCCGGCCAGGGCCAGCAGCGACCGCTCGTCCTTCGGGTCGGCCTCGGCCGCGGCGATGATCGCGGCGTCGGCGAGCACCCGGCCGGGGCTCGCGTCACGGCGCTGGGCGATCTCGTCCCGGGCGCTCCACAGCGCGCGGACCCGGGCCAGGGCGCGGGCGCCGCGGACCCGGTGGATGCCGGAGGTGCGCCGCCACGGGTCGGCCCGCACCCGCGGCGGGTCGCCGGCCGAGGCGACCAGGGCCGCGAACTCCTGCGCGGCCCACTCGGTCTTGCCCTGCTTGGCGAGCTCCTCGGCGAGCGTGTCGCGCAGCGGCAGCAGCAGCTCCACGTCGAGGGCGGCATACGTCAGCCAGGACGTGGGCAGGGGCCGCGTGGACCAGTCGGCCGCGGAGTGGTGCTTCTCCAGGGTGTACCCCAGCAGCGACTCCGTGAGCGCGGCCAGTCCCACCCGCTCGAAGCCGCACAGCCGCGCGGCGAGCTCGGTGTCGAACAGCCGGGTCGGGCGCAGTCCGAGCTCGGTCAGGCACGGCAGGTCCTGGCTGGCGGCGTGCAGGATCCACTCGGTGGGCGAGATCACCTCGTCGAGCTCGGGCAGCTGACTGAAGGGCAGCGGGTCGATCAGCACCGTCCCGGCGCCGGCGCGGCGCAGCTGGACCAGGTACGCCCGGTGGGTGTACCGGTAGCCGGAGGCGCGCTCGGCGTCCACGGCCACCGGGCCGGTGCCGCCGGCGAAGCGCTCCACGGCGCGCGCCAGCTCGGCCCGGTCCGCGATCGGCTCGGGGGTCCCGTCTCGGGGGGCGGTCAGCAGGACGGGCTCGGTCTCGTGGTCCGGTTTGCCCGGACTGTCTGGCTCCTCGTCCCGACGCCGCGCGGGGGGTTCGTCGGTCACGCGACAACCGTACGTTGCGCCATAGGTCCCCCGCTGCAGCCGGTCCGGCGCGTCGAGGTTCTTGAGTGTCCACCGACACCGTGAAGACATCGTGGACGGGGCGGACGGGCGGGTGTCGTTGCCGGTACGGTTCCCGTGCGCGGACGGTCCGGTTGTGTACAGAGGCTGCTTCGTAGGTCGCGGCACTTGTGCAGGCCGTCTAGGGTGAGGGCCGACTGCGGTATCGCCGCGCTTTTCGAAATGTGGCGAAACGGGTAGAACCGTGAACGGGTGGAACCGTGAACGGTTGGAACCGTGAACGGGTGGAACCGTGAACGGGTGGAACCGTGACAGGAAGGAAACGAGAAGCATGACGGCCGGGTATGACCCCTCCAACCCGGTGGCTTCCGGCAGTTCCGATACGTTCGACGACCGTCCGCACCACGCGGGCGGCCCCGGCGACGATCAGGAGCGACTCGGTCCACTTCCCCCTCGGATGACCCAGACCGGCTCGTTCCCGCCGGTGACCGGGTCGATGCCGGCGCAGCCCACCAGCGCCTGGCCGGTCTCCGCGCCCGCCGTCGCGCCGCCGCACAGCGTGCCCCCGGTCTCCGCCGCGCCGCGCCCGCGCCGCAGCGCGCTCGGCGCCGTCGCGCTCGTCGTGGCGATCCTGCTGCTGATCGTCGTGGGCGTCCAGGCCGCGTTCATCGTCGACCTGGAGAAGAAGGTCGACCAGGCCGACTCGGCCGCCAAGGCCGCCCAGACCGCCGACGCCGCCCGGCTCAAGGCCCTCGAGGACCGCGCCGACCGGATCGAGCAGAAGACCGGCGGCAGCCTCGATGCCGCCGAGGTCGCCGCGAGCGTGCGCCCGAGCGTCTTCCGGGTCAGCACCAGGTCCTCCATCGGCACCGGGTTCGCCATCGGCAAGGCCCCCGCGGGCGGCGGCACCAACCTGATCACCAACTACCACGTGGTCCAGGAGGCGTACGCGAAGGGCGAGAAGGACGTCAGCCTCGAACGCACCGACCAGCGCTTCCCCGGCAAGATCGTCGAGGTGCACCCGGACAAGGACCTCGCCGTGCTGCACACCGACGAGGAGTTCACCAAGCTCCTGCCCGCCTCCGCGGTGCCGAAGGTCGGCGAGCCGGTCCTCGTCATCGGCTCCCCGATGGGCCTGGAGGACACGGTCACGACCGGTGTCGTGAGCGCGTTTCGCACCCTCAACGGCGAGTCGCTCATGCAGTTCGACGCGGCCATCAACCCGGGCAACTCCGGCGGCCCGGTGTTCAACGCCAAGAAGGAGGTGGTGGGCGTCGCGACGCTGAAGGCCCAGCAGGCCGAGGGCATCGGCCTGGCCATCCCGATCTCCGTCGTCTGCGAGACCGTCCCGTCGGTCTGCTGACTCGTTGTGCATTGATCTTTTGAGTGCTTGACATCGCTGGCGCATCCCCGGTCGCCGGCCGTACGACTCCCCTCGGGGCCGCTGCCCGGCGGGACGATCAGGAGGAAAGAGACCATGGCATACCCCGGCAACCCCCACGGGAATCCGAACGAGGGATACGGCTACCCCGACCCGAACGCGCCGTCCGGTGCCTACCCGCCGCCGCCCGCCGCGCCCTTCGGCGAGCCGCAGCCGCAGCCGCAGTACGGCCAGCCCGTACCGGCGCAGCCGCAGTACGGCCAGCCCGTGCCGCCGCAGCCGCAGCCCGTCCACGACCAGGGCACGACGCAGCTCCCGATGTACGGCGGCGAGGCCTCCTACAACCTCGACCCGTCGGTCTCGGCCCCGCCGACCGCCCCGATGCAGCCGCCGTTGCAGCCGATGGCGCAGCCGGCCCCGCCGATGTCCGCGCCGCCCATGTCGGGCCCGCCGATGTCCGGCCCGCCGACGGCGTACGGCCCGGTCTCCGCCCCGCCCATCGCCGGCTTCCCCGGCCTGCCGGCTGCCTATCCGCCGGTCGAGCCGCCGAAGAAGCGCGGCGTCGCCGTGCCGCTGCTGGCGAGCCTGCTGGCCCTGGCGGTCATCGCCGCGGGCGTGTTCGTCGGCCTCTACGTCGACAAGTCCGGCAAGCTCGACAAGTCCGAGACCCTCTCGTCCCAGCGCCAGGCCTCGCTGGATCAGTCGAACAAGGACCTCGAGCAGACCCGCAACGACCTCAAGGCCAAGGCCGACGAGCTGACCAAGGCCGAGCAAAACCTGCGCGGCACCCAGGCCGACAGCACCGAGGCCAAGCGCCAGCGCGACGTCATCGGCACCTGCCTGCGGCTGCTGCTCGAGGCCGCGTCGACCAACGACAAGACCACGGCCCAGAACAAGCTCAACGAGCTGCAGAAGCCCTGCAACGAGGCTCAGGTGATCCTGGGGATCTGATCCCGCCCGCGTTGTGGTACTGCTCCGGCGCCCTCCGTCCCCGGACGGAGGGCGCTTGCTCATGCGTGCAGGGCGGTGACGCCGGGCGGCGGGAGGCCCGCCGTCGAGGCGAGCAGGGCGCACCAGGCGTGGACGTGGGCCTGCATGTCGTCGCCGGTCGGGGTCCAGGACGCCCGGATCTCCAGGTCGGCGGCGGCCGGGGGCCCGGCCAGGTCGCCGAAGCGGGTCGACATGGTCTGGGTCACCGTGCCGCCGATGGCCGTGTAGGCCGCGCTGTGCCCGTCGAGGGCGTCGACCAGCCAGCTCCAGCCGACGCCGGGCAGCAGCGGGTCCGTGGCGAGCTCGGCCTCGAGTTCGGCGGTCACGTAGGTCACCAGCCGCATCGTGCCGTCCCACGCGTCGTGGCCGGCCGGGTCGTGCAGGAGGATCAGCCGGCCGGTGGCCACCTCGTCGCCGTGGCGCAGGACGGTGCCGCTGATGGCGTGCGCGTAGGGCGCCAGGCGCTGCGGGGCCGGGACCTCCTCGAGGGTGATCTCCGGCCGGGCGGTCACGGCGCGCAGTTCCTCCACCGCCCGGGTGAACGTGGGTGGAGTCGCGGTCGATGGCGCCATAACGGAAGACTAAGACGGAAACGCGCGAAGGGGGTGCCGCCGCGCCGCCCGTACACACTGAGTGAAACGATGGATCCGATGAAACTGTTGTTGCGCGCCGCCCGCGGCGAGGCGGTTCCCCACGCCCCGGTCTGGTTCATGCGCCAGGCCGGCCGGTCCCTGCCCGAGTATCGTGAGCTGCGCGCCGGCATCGGCATGCTGGAGTCCTGCCGCCGCCCCGACCTCGTCTGCGAGATCACCCTCCAGCCGGTGCGCCGTCACCACGTCGACGCCGCGATCCTCTACAGCGACATCGTCGTACCGTTGCAGGCTGCCGGCATCGATCTGGACATCGTCGCCGGCACCGGCCCGGTCGTGGCCGACCCGGTGCGCTCGCTCGCCGACGTCGACGCCATCGCCCCGCTGGAGCCGGCCGCGGTCGACTTCGTGGCCGCGGCGATCCGGCTCCTGCTCGCCGAGCTGGGCCAGACCGCCCTCATCGGCTTCGCCGGCGCCCCGTTCACCCTCGCCAGCTATCTGGTCGAGGGCGGCCCGTCGCGGCACCACGCGAAGACCAAGGCCCTCATGTACGGCGCGCCCGACGTCTGGCACGCCCTGTGCACCCGCCTGGCCGACATCACCCGCACCTTCCTGCAGGTCCAGATCGACGCGGGAGTGGAGGCGATCCAGCTCTTCGACTCCTGGGCCGGCGCCCTGTCGGAGGCCGACTACCGCCGCTACGTCCTGCCCCACTCCCGATCGGTCCTGACCGGCCTGACGGGCGCGGTGCCGAGAATCCACTTCGGCGTCGGCACCTCCGAACTCCTCCCCGCCATGGCCGAGGCGGGCGCCGACGTGGTGGGCGTCGACTGGCGCACGCCCCTGGACGTGGCCGCGGCCCGCGTGCCGGGCAAGGCCCTGCAGGGCAACCTGGACCCGTGCGTGCTGCTGGCCCCATGGGAGGTCGTGGAGCAGGAGGCGCGCCGAATCCTGACGGAGGGCCAGAAGGCGCCCGGCCACATCTTCAACCTCGGCCACGGCGTCCTCCCGGAAACCGACCCGGACGCGCTGAGCAGACTCGTGGAGCTGATCCACTCCGCGTGAGTTGACGGCCCCGAGGGCGTCAGGCGGAGGCGGAGGCGCTGACCCCGGTCAGCAGGACGGGCGCCAGCGGGGCCAGCCGTGGTCGCCGGCCAGCTGGGACAGGCGGGAGCCCAGCATCAGGGTCGTCGCCGGCTCCGCGAACTGCAGGCGGTAGTGGACCTGCTCGGCGATCTCCGGGGCGCGGTACTCGGCGTGTTCGAGCAGCTGCAGCGTCACCGACCACCAGTAGCGGTCCTCGTCCGTCGCGTGGGGCGCGCCGGCGCGGAACCAGTCGGACAGGCCGTCGAGCAGGTCGTCGCCGACGCCGTCCGGGTCGGTCAGGCGCAGCGCGGCGCAGACGCGGGCCACCACGTCGTCGTCCCAGCCCGACAGGTGGCCGCGGACGAGGGTGTGCAGGGACGCGTGGCCGAGGGCGCCGGCGGCGTCGATCTCCAGGGAGAACACGTTGTCCCGGGACAGGCGCTCGTGCAGCACCGGCAGGACCCGCAGGTCGCGGCGGCGGGCCAGGCCCAGCAGCGCCTCGCAGCGGGTGTCGTCGTGCGGGTCGTCGAGGCGGGCGACGAGCGCGTCGCGGACCCGCAGCGAGTCGACCTCCGACAGCTGCGTGCCCAGCGCGAAGCAGGCCCAGTCGCGTACGTCCTCGTCGCGGTCGGCGCTCAGGGCGATCAGGGCGTGCACGGTGTCCTCCGGGGCGGCCTCGCCCAGGACGCTCGGCAGGGCCTGGGCCACGGCGCGGCGCACGGCGGCGTGGGGATGGCGGGCCAGGGGCAGCAGCAGGGGCAGCGCGGCGTCGTCGTAGCACCAGGCGACCGCGTCGGCCAGCTCCGCCGGGGTCGTCAGCGGGGCGGCGAGCAGGGCGGCGATGGTGCGGGCGGTCGGCTCGGTGTCGTCGGACGCGGCGGCGGGCGGCCCGGCCTGGCCGCCGGGGCCGAAGCGGGCGGGATCACCGGGGACGCCGGAGGAGGGCGGGCCCAGGTCGGCCAGGTCGGCGATCATCTCGGCGAGGGGACTCAGCGCGTACTCGTCGAGGTCCGACGGGTCCCGCGCCGCCGGGACGAACAGCTCCGCGGCGCTCGGGAACAGGCCGGACACGTCCGAGGGGCCACCGGGGCGCGGGTCCGGCGGCTCGTCGGGGACGGGGCGGGAGGACGCGAGGTCGCTCATCTCCGAGAGTGTGCGCGCCTTGCCGAAGATCTTCCAGAGGGGTTCGCCCCTCAGATGGACATCCCGGGGCGGACGATCACCCTACTCGCTGACATATCGACGCACATGGGAAGCGAAACCGAGGGGTGCGGTGAGGGTCAGCGGGAGCGGTTGGACAGGTGCGGCGGCCGATGCCGTGGGCCGCGCCCGTGATCACTGCCACCCGCCGCTCGTCCCTGCCGCGACAATAGACTCCGGGTATGACAAAACGCGTCGTGGTGATCGGTGCGGGGATCGCCGGGCTGGCCGCGGCGCATCGCGTCCACACGCTCCGGCCGGACCTGGACGTCGTCCTGCTGGAGCAGCGCGAGCGGCCGGGCGGGAAGCTGTCCACCGGCACGCTGGCCGGGTTTCCGGTCGAGCGGGGGGCCGAGTCGTTCCTGGTCGGCGGCCCCAGCGCGGCGCTGCGGCTGGCCCGGGAGGTCGGGCTCGGCGACGCCGTCGTGCACCCGAGCGCGGCCAAGGCGGCCGTCGCCATCGGGGGGACGCTGCAGGACCTGCCGGCCGGGACGCTCATGGGGATCCCGCTGCGGGAAGGCGAGGAGCCGGCCCGGGACACGCCGCTGCTCGCGCCCGGCGCGGACATGAGCGTGGGGGAGCTGGTGCGGCCGCGGCGGGGAGACGCGGTGGTCGACCATTACGTCGAGCCGCTGCTCGGCGGGGTGTACGCCGGGCGCGCCGACCGGCTCTCGCTGCGCATGGCGCTGCCGGGGCTCGCCGACGCGGCGGAGCGGCACACGACGCTCACCGGGGCGCTGGCCGAGGCCGTCGGCAAGACCCCGCGCACGCCGGGTGCGCCGGTGTTCGGGGCGATCGAGGGCGGCATGAGCCGGTTCGTGGACGCCATCGCCGCCACGCTGCCCGACGTGCGGCCGAATACCACCGTCCGGAGCATCGACGAGCACGGCGCCGGGTGGCGGCTCGTGCTCGGCTCCACCCGCGACGCGGCGACGCTCGACGCCGACGCCGTGGTGCTCGCGGTGCCGGCGAAACCGGCTTCGAGACTGCTCAACGCGGCGATCGAGCTGGAGTACGCCTCCATCGCGCTCGTCGCCCTGGCGCTGCCGGAGACCAAGCTGCCCGACCTGTCCGGGTTCCTCGTGCCGGCGACCGAGGGGCTCGCCGTGAAGGCGGTCACGTTCTTCGACCACAAGTGGGCGCACCTGCGCCGGCCCGGCGTCACGATCCTGCGGGCCTCGGTCGGGCGGCACGGGGACGAGCGGCAGCTGCAGCGCACCGACGACGGGCTCGTGGAGGTGGTCCGCGCCGAGGTCGCCCGGCTCGTCGGGCTCGACGCCCTGCCCGAGGAGCTGGGTCGCGCGGTGTTCCGGTGGGGCGGGGCGCTGCCGCAGTACACCCCGGGGCACCGTGACCGGGTCGCGGCCCTGCGGGCGGGTCTGGCCGCGCGCCCGCCGATCGCCGTCGCGGGCGCGGCCTACGACGGCGTCGGCATTCCGGCCTGCGTCACGTCGGGGCAGGCCGCGGCGGAGGCGGTCCTGCGGCAGTTGGGAGAATAGGGATCATGACAAGCACGAACGCCGCACGCATCCGGGAGATCAACGACAGCATCCGATACACCATGTGGTCGGTCTTCCGGCTCGCCACGCCCTACGGCGCCGACAACCGCGACACGACCCAGGTCTCGGCCTTCTTCGCCGACCTCGCGGCCAAGGACGTCGTGGTCCGGGGCACCTACGACGTCGCCGGCCTGCGCGCCGACGCCGACCTCATGATCTGGTGGCACGCGCCCAGCGCCGAGGCGCTGCAGGAGGCGTACTCCGCCTTCCGCCGCACCGGCGTCGGCCGGCGGATGACCCCGGTGTGGTCGCAGCTGGCGCTGCACCGGCCGGCCGAGTTCAACAAGAGCCACATCCCGGCCTTCCTCAGCGACGAGCAGCCCCGCGAGTGGCTGTGCGTCTACCCGTTCGTGCGCTCCTACGAGTGGTATTTGCTGCCCGACGAGGAGCGCCGCGCGATGCTCGCCGAGCACGGCCAGCAGGCCCGCGGTTTCCCGGACGTGCGGGCCAACACGGTCGCCAGCTTCGCCCTGGGCGACTACGAGTGGATGCTCGCCTTCGAGGCCGACGAGCTGCACCGCATCGTCGACCTCATGCGCGAGCTGCGCGCGTCGCGGGCCCGCCGCCATGTGCGCGAGGAGACCCCCTTCTACACGGGCCGTCGCCGCGACATCGCCGATCTGGTGGCCAACCTGCCGTGAACAACGGACCGAAGACCGCCCCGACGTGCGATCACTGCATGATGGTCGACCAGCCTGACCACACCGACATGCCGCGCAACCACAGTTGCGTGACGAGATTGCCGTTCGACACCGCGTAGATCTCGGTGTTGCCGGTCCAGGGATTGAGCACGACGGCGGGGTCCGTGTCGAGGGCCCCGCCGATCCCGGTCCAGGGCATCCACCCGCCGCCGGGCATGATCAGGATGTATCGCAGCGTGCCGCCGTCGCTGGCGTAGATCTCCGTCGAGCGGTACTGCGGGTTGTAGAACACCGCCGGATCCCCGCTCAACGATCCGCCCAGGTCGTTCCAGCCCGACCACTGCGTGCCCGAATAGTACTTCTGCGCCAGATGACCGCCCCCGGTCCGGGCGTAGATCTCGGTCGTGCCGTAGAGGGGACTGCGGAACACCACGGGATCGCCGCGCAGGTCGCCGCCGAGGCTGCTCCAGCCGGACCAGGTGGAACCGTAGTAGAGCTGGACCAACGCGTTGGAGGTGGAGCGCGCGTAGATCTCGGTGGTGCGATACACCGGGTTGTAGAGCACCTCGGCGGGGTCCCCGGCCAGGTCGCCGCCGAGGTCGTTCCAGCCCGACCAGCCGCCGGCGTAGAAGCGCTGCATGAGATGCCCGTTGCGGCCGCGGGCGTAGATCTCCGTCGAGCCGTACCGCGGGCTGTAGAACACCACCGGATCCCCGGCGAGGTCCCCGCCCAGATCCGTCCAGTCCGACCAGCGCCCCGCCTGCCAGTACTTCTGCGCCAGCCGCCCGTCGCGGGTCCGGGCGTACACCTCGACCGTGCGGGACGCCGGGTTCTGCAGCACGTGCGGGGTGCCGGCGATCCCGCCGCCGAAGTTGCTCCAGCTCGACCAGCCGTAGCCCGGGCTCCAGAAGCGCTGCGAGAGCCCGTGCCCGGCGTCGGTGTACACCTGCATCTGCGCCGTCGCCGCGTGCGCGATCACCGCGGGCTTGGCGATCAGCGGCTCCGGCGGGTCGATCCCGGCCAGCCGCTTGAGCTGCTCGAGGTCGCCGTTGAAGACGTCCTTGTCGTAGTTGCCCAGCTGGTTGTTGTCCCCGCCGGTGTACTGCCACAGCGTCCACCGTGACCAGCCGTTGGGCAGCTTCGGGGTGGTGCCGCTCCAGCTCGCCACGTCCAGCGGGTAGGACGCGAACTGGGTGGTGTTGCCGACGCACTGGTTCCACCAGCTCGCGGCCGTGTAGATCATCGCCTTGCGCCCGATGCGGACCTGGATCTGGTCGAGGAACGCCTGGATCCAGGCGCGCATCGCGGTCTGGTCGAGGTTGTAGCAGGGGCCGACGGTCTTGAAGTACGGCCACTCCAGGTCGACGAACGGCACCAGGGTCTTCGAGTCGTTCACCCAGGCCGCGTTGTCGATGAAGATGTTCGCGTCGCCGACCGGGTCGCCGTGGTCGGGCCGGGCCCACGTGTACGCCCCGGCGAGCAGCCCGGCCCGCTTGGCGTCGGCGATGTCCCTGGCGAAGTACGGGTTGACGTAGTTGTTGGTCTCGGTCGCCTTGATGTAGGCGAACTTGACGCCCTGCGCGGCCTGCGCGCCCCAGTCGATCGTCTTGAACACGCTGTGGTCGTGGCTGGAGACGTCGATGCCCTTGACCGTGTACTGCGGCCCGGGGACGGCCGCGGCGGCCTCCACCCGGTCGCGGGCCCCCGCCCGCGCGGGCCCGTTGTCCGCCGCGGCGGGGGACGGCACGGGATTGAGCAGACCGGCGAGCATGACGACGGCGAGGAGGCTCCGCATGCGGGCACGGTAACCCGTGATATCCGGACATGTCCGAATATTTGCTATTTCGACCGCGCCTTGAACAGGAGCGCCGCCGCGATCACCGAGGCGAGCATGATGGCCACGCACCAGGCCACCGCGCGCCACGGGGCGTCGCCGACCGGCTGGTCGAGCAGCAGGCCACGCAGGCTCTCCGTGATCGGGGTGACCGGCTGGTTGCCCGCGAAGCCGCGCAGCCACGACGGCATCGTGGTGATCGGGACGAAGGCGCTGCTGGCGTACGGCAGGAAGGTGATCCCGAACGTGTAGCCGCTCGCGGCCTCGGGCGAGCCGGCCAGCAGCCCCAGCGCCGCCGACAGCCACGACACCGCGCCGATGGTCAGCACCAGGATGCCCAGCGCCGCCAGCCACTGCCCGGCGCCGGCGTGCGGGCGGAAGCCGATGGCGAAGGCCACTCCGAGCACCAGCGCGCTGGAGACGATGTTGCGGGCCAGGCTCGCCGCCACGTGACCGGACAGCACCGCGGCCCCGCCGACGTCGAGTGAGCGCAGCCGGTCGACGATGCCGCCCTTGAGATCGTTGGCCACCGACACCGCGGTCATCGCCGAGCCGAACGAGACGCACAGCAGCATCACGCCGGGCACGACGTAGGTGACGTACTCGGTGCCGGTCTGGATCGCGCCGCCGAAGAGGTAGACGAAGACGATCATCAGCAGGACCGGCAGGGCGATCGACATGATCAGGGCCTCGACGTTACGCCGGCCGAGGCGCAGCGAGCGGCCGCCGAGGACGCTCCACTGGGTCAATGCGGTGCTAGACACCGGCGAGCTCCTTACTCGAGGTGAGGGAGAGAAAGACGTCGTCGAGGGTGGCGCTGTGCAGGGAGAAGCGGCGCACGCCGGCCCCGGACGGGTCGATCTCGTCCAGCACCGAGCGGACGTGGGCGGCGCTGCCGTCCGTGGTCACGCCGAGGGTGAGCCGGGCCTCGTCGCGCTGGACGACCCGGGCGCCCAGTAGGGCCAGGGCGGTCTCGAACGCGGCCTGGTCGGCGAGGTCGAGGTCGAGGCGCTGGTCGCCGAAGCGGCGCTTGAGCTCGGCCGGGCTGCCCTCGGCGACCACGCGGCCGTGGTCGACCACGGCGATGCGGGCGGCGAGACGGTCGGCCTCCTCGAGGTACTGCGTGGTGAGCAGGACCGTGGCCCCGGACCCGACGAGCTCGTCGACCACCTCCCACATCGCCTGGCGGCTGGTCAGGTCCAGGCCCGTGGTCGGCTCGTCGAGGAAGACGACCGTCGCCGGGCCGATCGCGCCGGTCAGCCCGGCGGCGAGGTCGAGGCGGCGCCGCATGCCGCCGGAGTACTGCCCGGCCCGCCGGTGCGCCGCCGCCGTGAGCCCGAAGCGCTCCAGCAGTTCGTCCGCGCGCCGGTGCGCGTCGCGCCGCGACAGGCCCGAGAGCCGGCCCGTCATCCGCAGGTTCTCCGCGCCGGTCTGCAACTCGTCGACCGCGGCGTACTGCCCCGTGAGGCTGATCGACGCGCGCACCTTCGCCCGCTCGCGGACCACGTCGTGGCCGGCGACCCGGGCGGTGCCCCCGTCGGGGCGGGTGAGGGTGGTCAGGATGCGCACGGTGGTCGTCTTGCCGGCCCCGTTCGGGCCGAGCAGGCAGAACACCGTCCCGGCGGGCACCCGCAGGTCCACCCCCGTGAGCACCTTGAGCTTGCCGTAGGACTTCGTGAGGCCGGTCGCCTCGATCGCGAGGTCGTCCACCGTGATCCCTTCTGCGTGCGACGTACGCTCTACTGCGTACGCCATAAGCTATGCGTACGTTATACGCAGAAGTAGAATCCCAGTCAATGAGCGAGCAGGAAAACGGCATACCCCCGGTCCTCGCCGCGGCCTGGGGCCTGCGGGAGCGGCCCGGCAAGGGGCCCCGGCCGGGGCTCACGCTCGAGCGGATCGTCGCCGCCGGGGTGAAGGTCGCCGCGACCGAGGGGCTCGGCGCGGTGTCGATGAGCCGGGTCGCGAGCGAGCTGGGGGCGGCGACAATGTCGCTGTACCGCTACGTCACCGCCAAGACCGAGCTGCTGGACCTCATGGTCGACGCGGCCCTCGGCACGCCGCCGGAGCTGGACCCGGCGCTGGGGTGGCGCGCGGGGCTGCGCCGGTTCGCGGCGGAGTACCTCGCCCTGCTGCGCCGCCAGTCCTGGGTCGTGCGGGTGCCGATCACCACCCCGCCGATCACCCCGAACCAGATCGCCTGGATGAACCACGGCCTGGCGATCATGCGCGACACGCCGCTGCGCCACGACGAGCGGCTCTCCGCGATGATGATCGTGAGCGGGATCGCCCGGAACTGGGCGCTGCTGACCGCCGACATCGACGCCGCCGCGCAGTCCCAGGGCGGCACGACGGAGCAGGCGATGTTCGAGTACGGCCGGCTGCTGCACCTGCTGGCCGACCCGGTCCGCTTCCCGGCCGTCGGCGAGCTGCTCGCCTCCGGCGTGCTGGAGACCTCCGACTCCCGCCCGGACGACGACTTCGACTTCGGCGTGGAGCGCTTCCTCGACGGCCTGGACGCCTTCATGAAGCGTCGCGCCGAGGCATAAAAACACCATCGGGGGAAAAATCCGCGCTCCCTCACCCCCGGGTCTGCCGTTGCATACGTTGCGTCAGACATCTTGGAGAGCGGAGCGCGGGTGACAGCAACGGTCGAGCGGCGAACCCCGGTGCCCGTCGCCGCGGCCCCCTCCCGGCGGGTCGCGGCGGCCTGGATCCCACCGGCGGCGGTCGTCGTGCTCGTGGCGGCCGGCCTGAAGTTCTACGGGGTCCCGTTCTCGACGACCGCGATCTTCACGGTGTACGTCGTGTGCGCGGTCATCGCCCCGGGCACCCTGATCTGGCGCGCGATCCGCCGCCGCTGCGGGTGGCTCGTCGAGGACCTCGGCGCCGGCCTCGCGATCGGCTACGCCGGCGAGGTGCTCACCTACATCCCGGCCCGCGCGATCGGGCTGCCGCTGCTGGTGCTCGCCTGGCCCGCCGCGGTCCTCGCGCTCTTCGCGGCGGTGCCGAAGCTGCGGCGGTACTGGCGCGGCAGCACCGACCCCGCCGACCGCACCCCGCTGTGGTGGTCGGTGCTCCTCTCCGGCACCGCCGCGGTCGTCTTCTACTGGAGCTGCGTGCGCTTCTTCCGCACGCACGACCTGCGCGAGCCGGGCATGCTCAGCCCCGACGCCGACTCGCCGTTCCACCTCGCGCTCATCGGCGACGCCAAGCACCACATGCCGCTGCTGTCGCCGTGGCTGCCCGACCAGCCGGTGCTGTACCACTGGTTCGTCTACGCCGAGATGGCCGCCACCTCCTGGGTCACCGGCATCGAGCCGCACGTGCTGCTGGTCCGCCTCGCCCCGCTGCCGATGCTCTTCGGCCTCGTCGCGCTGCTCGGCGTCATCGGGCGGCGGCTCACCGGCGTGTGGTGGGCCGGGGCGGCGGCCGCGGTCGTCACCTTCTTCGTGCTGACCCCGCTGCCGTACCACTGGCCGCTGGAGGGCTGGTTCTCGGCGTTCGGCACCAACGCGTACGAGGACGGCTCCTCGCTGCGGGCCCAGCTGTGGACCAGCCCGACCCAGACGTTCGGCGCCCTGCTCTTCGCCGGCCTCGCACTCGCCCTGGTCGAGGCGATGGCCACCCACACCAAACCAGCTTGGTCGATGGTGGTCCTGCTCACCGCCGCGGTCACGGGCGCCAAGGCGACGTTCCTGCCCATGCTGCTGGCCGGGCTGCTGCTGGTCGTCGCCGTCCGGCTCGTCACCAGAAAGCGCGTGCACCCGGGCGCGCTCTTCGCCGCCGGGATCACCCTCCTCGGGCTGCTCTTCGCCCAGTTCGTGCTCTTCGGCGGCGCCTCGCAGGGCATGGCGATCGACCCGCTGCACTTCGCGCAGATCTCCGGCGCGCCGTACACGCTGAAGTTCGCCGCCCCCGAGTACCCCCACCCGCCGTGGCGCCTGCTCGTCGTCACCCTGATCACGATCAGCTGCTGGGCCTGCATCTGGCCCGGCCTGCTCGGCCTCGGGCGGCTCGCGCCCACCATCCAGCACGCCCGGCGGATGCGCCGCGACCTCGGCATCGCCGCCGACCCGGTGATCCTCATGTTCGGCATCGGCCTGTCCGGCGTCGGCGCGCTCATGGTCTTCGGCCACGAGGCCGGCGCCGAGGGCTGGTTCATGGTCTCCGCCCGGCCCTACCTGACGCTCGCCTCGGTGGTCGGGCTGGTCCTGCTGACCCCGCCGGGGCTGCCCGCGAAGCGGCTGCTGCGTCAGGTGTACCTCGCGATCGCCGCCGGCGCCGCGATCCTGTTCGCCGTGCACAAGCTCGGCTCGATGCACACCCCGAAGCTGCAGAACACCGGCAGCCTCTGGCTCACGCTGTGGGCCCTCGTCTGGCCGTACCTGCTCTCCTTCGGGCTGCTGGGGGCGGCCGGCTGGTGGGTGTACAAGCGAAGGATCCCGGCCTGGAGGACGCTGGTGTGCGCGATGCTCGCCGGCGCCTGCATGATCACCGCCCTGCAGCACGTGTACCTCATGACCCGCGCCTCCCACCTCGGCGGCTGGCGCGGCGTGGTGCAGATCGCCACCTTCGTCACGCCCGGCACCCAGGAGGCCGGCCGCTGGCTGCGCGAGCACTCCGCGCCCGGCGACCTGGTCGCCACCAACGCCCACTGCGTCGGCGACCCGTACTCCCTGCAGGGCTGCGACAACCGGCACTTCTGGTTCTCCGCCTACAGCGAGCGCCGCTTCCTCGTCGAGGGCTGGGGCTTCACGAACCGCGCGCACGAGGAGGCGGCGAAGGCACACGTCAACGCCATCTTCGCGCCCTACTGGGACCCGCAGAAGCTCGCCGACAACGACGCCGCGTTCTACCACCCGACGGCGGCCACGATCGGCAAGCTGCGTGAGCAGTACCACGTGAAATGGCTCATGGCCGACGAGGGCTACCTGCTGCTGCCCTCCACCTGGATCCAGGACTACGCCCAGTTCCGCTTCCGCGCGGGCCGTATCGCGATCTACGAGTTGGGGTGACGACGATGCACGACACGATCACGGACACACGCCAGGGCCGCCTCGCCGAGGTGCTCGCGTGCCCCCGCTGTCACGCTCGGCTCGACCCGTCGCTGGTCTGCGTGGTGTGCGGGCCGATGGGCACGCGCCGCGGCGAGCAGCTCGACTTCGGCGGGTTCGGCGAGTCCGAGCTCAAGGCCGACGCCCTCAACCGGGTCAAGGAGCTGGTCAAGACCCGGTTCCACCGGCTGTACCCGGCCGCGATCAAGGTGCTCTCCCCGGTCCAGGACCGGCCCGGGCTCGTCACCCCGTTCCTGCGCAGCTTCGACCTCGACCGGGACCTCGTCGCCGACTTCGGCTGCGGCACCCACCGCCGCGACCCGCGGATCATCTGCATGGACGGCGGCTCGTACGGCAACGTCGACCTCGTCACCGACCTGCGCCGCCTGCCCCTGGCCGACGGCAGCCTCGACGGCGGGATCAGCATCGCCGTGCTCGAGCACGTGCCGGACCCGGCCCGGCACATCGCCGAGATGCACCGCGTCCTGCGCCCCGGCGGCCGGATGCTCGTCTTCGTGCCCTTCATGCAGCCGTTCCACGCCTCGCCGTACGACTTCCAGCGCTTCACCGAGGTCGGCCTGCGCGAGCAGTTCGGCGACTTCGAGGTGCTCGCGGTCCGGGTCGGCGCCGGCCCCACCTCCGGCATGCTGTGGGTGCTGCAGGAGTGGCTCGCGATGCTGCTCTCCTTCGGCAGCCGCCGCCTCTACCGGGCGATCCTGCCGCTGACCTGGGTCCTGTCCCCGCTCAAGCTCCTCGACCTGCTGCTCGTGCACCATCCGATGGCGGCCCAGGCGGCCAGCGGGTTCGTGATCGAGGTCCGCAAAGCATCCGCTTGATGGGCCCTACTCTCTTGATAGAACTGGTCTCATGGAAGACCTGCGCGCGCAACGATTGTTCGGCGGGGCCGTCGTCGCCCCGGGGGATCTCACCGCCAGCCCCTACCGGGTGGACCGGGACCGGATCGTCGCCTCGCCGTTCTTCGCCCGGCTGGCCGGCGTCACCCAGGTCATCAGCCCCGGCGGCTCCGGGCTGCTCGTGCACAACCGGCTCACGCACAGCCTCAAGGTGGCCTCCGTCGCGCGCGGGATCGTCGAGCGCCTCGGCAGCGACCCGCTGCTGGACAAGCTCGGCGGGTGCGACGCCGACGTCGTGGAGGCCGCGGCGCTCGCCCACGACCTCGGCCACCCGCCGTTCGGGCACCTCGGCGAGCACGTGCTGGACCGGCTGGCCCGCGAGCGGCTCGGGCTGCCCGACGGGTTCGAGGGCAACGCCCAGTCGTACCGCATCGTCACCAGCACCCAGGTCCGCGGCGCGGCGATCGGGCTGGACCTCACCGCGGCGGTACGGGCGGCGCTGCTGAAGTACCCGTGGACCCGCCGCACGTACCCGGACCCGCACCCGATGCACCTCGACCCGACGCCCCGCGGCGCCGGCGGCGATCCGGCGGTCGGATCGAGCAAGTTCGGCGCGTACGTCAGCGAGCTCGCCGACGTCCGCCAGGCCCGCGCCCCGTTCGCGGGCCGCCTCGCCGACTGGCAGCAGACCGCCGAGGCGTCCGTCATGGACACCGCCGACGACATCGCCTACGCCATCCACGACCTCGAGGACTTCCACCGCGTCGGGGTCCTGCAGCAGGGCGCCGTCGCCGCCGAGCTGGTCGCCTGGCAGCGCGACGCCGCCGAGCTGCGCGACATGCCTGACGCCGGGCTGCGCGCGGTCGCCCGCCGGCCGGGCCGCTCGGTGGAGCAGCTGCGGCGCGACCTGCGGCGCAAGGACGGCTGGATCTACGACCAGGACGCGTTCGCGGCCGCGGTCGCCCACGTGCGGGGCGAGCTGGCCGACGGGCTGCTCGCCGCGCCGTTCGACGGCTCGATCGACGCCGAGCAGGCGGTCGCGCGCTTCTCGGCCCGCTGGACCCGCCGGTTCATCGACGCCGTGCACGTGCGGCCCGACCCGCCGGTCCGCTCCGGCCACGTGCTGCTGGCGACCGCGCAGTGGCATGAGGTACAGGTGCTGAAGTTCATCCATCACCGCTTCGTGCTGGAGCGGCCCGACCTGGCCCTGCACCAGCGCGGCCAGGCCCGGCTGCTGGCCGGGCTGGTCGAGGCCCTGCACGCGTGGCTGACCGACCCGGGGGAGGAGGCGCGGCTGCCCCGGCGGCTGCACGATCTCGTGGAGCTGGCCGAGGCCGAGGCGCTGGCGGTGACCCCGGCCGACTACGGGCTCGAGCGCCTCGACGTGCCGGGGATGGCCCGCGGGCGCGCGATCGTCGACTTCGTGGCCGCCCTCACCGACGGGCAGGCGGTCGGGCTGCTGGAGGCGCTCTCCGGCCGTTCGCGCCAGCTGTGGACAGATGCCTTCGTGTTGTGATGATGCCTTCGTATGGTGATCGCATGCTTCGACTGCGACCGATGACCCAGGACGAGCTCGACGCCCGCCTGCCCGTGCTCCAGCGCGACTACGCGCAGGACGAGGTGCGCGCCGGGCGCGACCGGCCCGAGACGGTGCACGCCAACGTGGCGGCGCTGCTCGCGCGGCTGCTGCCCGACGGGGTCGGCACCGACGGCCAGCTGCTGTTCACCGGCGTCGACGAGGAGGGGGCGGCGGTCGGGTACATCTGGCTCGCCCTGCCCACCGAGGCCCGGCCGCAGGCGTGGGTGTACGACATCCAGGTCGACCCCGGCCACCGCCGCCACGGCTACGGGCGGGCGCTCATGCTCGCCGCCGAGGACGTGCTCCGCGAGCGCGGGATCACCAGCCTCGGGCTCAACGTCTTCGGGGTCAACACCGGTGCGCGGCGGCTCTACGAGAGCCTCGGCTTCCAGACCATGGCGATCCAGATGGCGAAGGACCTCACGTGAGCGGTCCGGAGCGGCTGGTTGTCATCGGGGGCGACGCGGCCGGGATGAGCGCCGCGTCCCAGGCCCGCAAGCGGCGCCCCGCCGACGACCTGAGCATCGTCGCCTTCGAGCGCGGGCAGCACGTGTCCTACTCCGCGTGCGGCATCCCGTACCTCGTCGCCGGCGACGTGAGCGAGCCCGACGACCTCGTCGCGCGCCGCCCGGAGGAGTTCCGCGAGCGGCAGCGGATCGACCTGCGCCTGTCCAGCACCGTCGTGGCGATCGACACGGACCGGCGCGAGGTCACGGTGCGCGGCGACGGGCGCGAGTACCGCGAACCCTTCGACCAGCTCGTCATCGCCACCGGCGGGGTGCCGGCCCGCCCCGACGTGCCCGGCGCCGACGCGCAGGGCATCCACGGCGTGCAGAACCTCGAGGACGGGATCCGGCTGCTGTCCTACCTCGACGCGCACGGGCCGCGCCGCGCGGTCGTCGTCGGCGGCGGGTACATCGGCCTGGAGATGGCCGAGGCGATGCTGCGCCGCGGCCTGGACGTGACCCTCGTCGACGCGGCCGACCAGCCGATGCGGACCCTGGATGCGGACATGGGCGGGCTCGTCGCCGACGCGCTGCGCGCCGAAGGCGTGACCCTGCGCCTCGGCGAGCGCCTCGGCGGCTTCGACACCCGCGCGGGCCGGGTCGCGGCCGTGCGCACCAGCGCCGGCGAGATCCCCGCCGACCTGGTCATCCTCGGCCTCGGCGCCCGCCCGGCGAGCGGCCTCGCCCGCGACGCCGGCATCGCGATCGGCGAGACCGGCGGCATCCGCGTCGACCGGCGGATGCGCACCTCGGCCGAGGGCGTCTGGGCCGCCGGCGACTGCGTGGAGAACCTGCACCTGGTCTCGCAGCGTCCGGTGGCGATCGCGCTGGGCACGCACGCCAACAAGCAGGGGCGCGCCGCCGGCATCAACATCGGCGGCGGATACGCCACGTTCCCGGGCGTCGTCGGCACCGCGGTGACGAAGATCTGCGCGAACGAGGTGGCCCGCACCGGGCTGTCCACCGCCGAAGCCGAGGCCGCGGGCTTCGCCGTCTACAGCGTCGTGACCGAGTCGACGACCCGCGCCGGCTACTTCCCGGGCGCGAAGAAGATCAAGATCAAAATCATCGCCGAATGTACCTCGGGCCGCCTGCTCGGCGCGCAGATCGTCGGCCAGGAGGGTGCCGCGAAGCGCATCGACGCCCTGGCCGTGGCGCTGTGGCACCGCATGACCGTCGAGGAGATGACCTCCCTCGACCTGTCCTACGCCCCGCCGTTCGCGCCGGTGTGGGACCCGGTGCTCATCGCGGCGCGCAAGGCGGCCGAGGCTCTACAGTCGGCGTCGTGATCTCCGACTTCGCCTCGCTCTCGGCGGCCGAGCTGTACCGGATCCTCAAGCTGCGCTGCGATGTGTTCGTGGTCGAGCAGCACTGCCCGTATCCGGAGCTGGACGGGCGGGACGCCGAGCCCGGGACGCTGCACATGTGGCTGGACGCGCCCGACGGCTCCGTCGCCGCGTATCTGCGGGTGCTGCGCGAGCCCGGCGGCGAGGCCCGCATCGGCCGCGTGGTGACCGCCCCGGCCTCGCGCGGCCGCGGGCTCGCCGGGCAGCTGCTCGGCGCGGCCCTCGAGCACATCGGGCCCGCCCGGGTCGCCGTCCTCGACGCGCAGACCGTCGCCACCGGCCTCTACCAGCGATTCGGCTTCGTCGTCGACGGGCCCGCCTACGACGACGACGGGATCGAGCACGTGCCCATGGTCCGGCCGGTCGCGTAGTCGGCACCACCAAGGTGTACCTGGTGATCCTGCTGGTCGCGGTCGGGATCGGACTGTAATCCAAGTTCGTGCTGGGCGCCGACCGCGTTGACGCGGCCAAGGCCGGCGACTGCGTGCGCGACGCGCCCGACGAGCCCTACCGGCCGGTGTCGTGCCCAAGTATCGGGTGCTCGCCGTCCGGGGCTCCTCGGGCAGGTCGTGCGCCGAGGTGGCCGGGGCGTCGTCGGCGAGCACCGGCGAACACGTGGTCTGTATGGGGACCAAGGACGTCGACCCGGCCAAGGCGATCAACGTCGCCAAGGAGGGCGACTGCGTCGACCTGGACCCGCCGGAGCCGCAGCGGGCCGACTGCGGCTCGGCGCAGGCCGACCACAAGGTGCTCAAGCGCGTGACGAACGTGCTGTCCTTCCAGGTCGACGGCGCCTGCCACGACGTGGCGGGCGCCGACAAGAGCTACTCGTGGGACTGAAAGGGCAACTCGCAGAAGGTCGACAACCTCAGCGTGGACGTCGTGCTCTGCTTCGGCCCCCTGCGTTAGCTACGCCTTCGGCTCCAGTTTGATCGACAGCGAGTTCACGCAGTGCCGCGTGTTCTTCGGGGTCATGCCCTCGCCCCGGAACACGTGGCCCAGATGCGAGTCGCACCGCGCACACCGGATCTCGGTGCGCACCATGCCGTGCGAGCGGTCCTCGATCTCCTTGACGGTGCCGGGGATGGCATCGTCGAATGAGGGCCAGCCGCAGTGCGAGTCGAACTTGGTCTCGCTGTCGAAGAGCTGGGTACCGCAGGCGCGGCAGTGGTACACACCCTCGGTCTTGGTTTCGACGTACTCCCCGCTCCACGGCGCCTCGGTGCCGGCGAGTCGCAGCACCCGGAACTCGTCCGGGGAAAGCCGCGCCCGCCACTCGGCGTCGGTGGTCGGCAGGGTGACGAGTGGCTCGGTCATGCCTCAACGGTAGGCCGTGCCCCCGGCCCCGGCCATTACAGCCCACGAACGCGGCAGCCGGTCCACTGTTGGCGGCTTGTGACGTTTGCTGGTAGATGCCCGAATCGTCCGAGGTGCCTGGGTCGTTCTTTCCTCCGAAAGCCACGATTCGGACTTTTAAGACTTATCCGTCTTTGGGGGAGTTGGTGCGTCGATGAGGCTGCTGTACACGGCCGTAGCCCTGAGTGCCGCCGGCGTGACGTCCCTGGCCACCGCCGCCCAGGCGGCTGCTCTGCCGGACCAGCCCCAGGACACCGCCGGGACCTCGCCCCGGCCCAGCACGCTGTCCCTGACCGGCACGGAGACCGCACTGCCGGCCCCGCCCGCCCGGCCGGGGGACACCCCGACGACAACCAACACCTCGTGGAACCCAGCCCGCCCCGCCACGACGGCCGGCACCCACGCCGTCCCGGCCGCGACACCGTCAGGTCAGGCGACCTCGGCTCACCGGATCACGTCGGCCGCAACGGCCGCGGCGTCCGGCCACCACTCGGCCCAGGCCCGCCGGGCGGGTGCGACAGCGACTCGGCATGCGGCTTCACGCCGAACTTCGGGCCACGACACCGCGACCGGTTACGGCTCCGGCGGCGGCGCCCGCACCTGGAACGGCGACCTTCCGACCCACGGAGCCGCCCCCGACACGACTCAAGATTCGGGCAACGTCGCCGGCTCCCCCCACGGCGCCCACGCCGGCGGGGGGACCGGTGCCGGCTGGGGACACGGTGGTCAGGACGGTTCCGGCCACGGCTCCGGCGTTTCGGGCTATGGCGGCCATGGCGTGTCGGGGCGTGGCTCCGGTTCGGGTCATGGTCAGGGTGGTGCGGGTCACGGCTCCGGCGCCTTGGGCTATGGCGGCCACAGCACCTCGGGGTGGGGCTCTGGTTTGGGTCATGGTCTGGGTGGTTCGGGTCACGGCGCCGGGCACGGTCACGGTGGCTCCGGGCATGGTCACGGTGGCGCCGGGAGTGGGTATGGCGGCGGGTCGGGTGGTACGCATCGCGGTGGCGGTCACGGGCAGGGGACCGGCAGTACCACGCCTGGCGGTGGCAGTGGGCAGGGCAACTCGAACGGTAACGGGCCGGGCGCGAACGGTGGCGGCAGCGGGCAGGGTAACGGTGGCCCGACCACCGGTGGCAACGGCGGGCCGGCGGGCGGTGGCAGCGGGCAGGCCACAGGCGGGAGCGGCACGAGCCCGAGCGGCGGGGGGAGCAGGCCCGGGACCACGAGCTTGAGCGGCGGCGGAACGGGCAGCGTTGCCGGCGCGCCGGGCGGCGGGGCCACCGCGATCCCGGGCCGCGGCGCGGGTGTCGCCTCGCTCGGCGAGCTTCCGGTCACCGGCCCGACGTCGTCGTTGATGACCACGATCGGCTTCGCCTTCATCATCGGCGGTGCCGGCGTGCTCTACCTGACCCGCCTCGGTGGCGACCGCGACGAGGAGTCGGAGCCGACCCGCGTGCCGGCCCCGCGCCGCCGTCGCCTCGTCCCCGACGACGAGCCCACCCTGGACGGCGTCCGCCGGCCGCGTCCCCAGCCGTCCCGCCGCATCCGCTGACGGCGACCGTCACGCCGTCCGTGTCCGCGGTGGGACGTCGCCATATTTTCGTTGCCGGGGCTCAAGTGGCGGACTTCGTCTCCACGTTGGAAGAACGACGCACGCGGGACGGTGCCGAGATCTCACAACTGATGTCCACGAGCGCGTGCGCCACCGGGCAGGCCCCCTCGGCGGCGACTCGCAACCGGACCGGCTACGCAGGGTGACACAGGCGAACGTAACCGGCTCACGCGCTGTTGGTGGCGAATGGGTGTTATGTCCGATTCGTCCTACCTGAACTGACATTCCGTCGGTTGCCACGCCGCCGGTGTTCACCGCGGTGACCCATGGATGCTGCTACGCGTCGGAGTCCGATGTCCGAAAACTGCGCCGTATGATCCCGGGCGTGACCGCCACGACGACGGTAATCCCCGAACAGATGGCGCGGCGACTCGCCGGCCGGGTTCGGGGACTGCTGTGAATCCCGACCTCGCCGGCCTGCGCAATGGCGACCTCGACACCCGGGAGGAGCACCTCTACCGGCTGCTCGACCGGGCCCGCGACCACGGCGATCCGTCGGCGATCGCGGCGCTACAGGCGATGGTTCGCGACTACTCCGGATACCATCGGTCGCTCTACACCCGGGCCATGAATCAGGCGGCCGTGTTCGCGGACCCCGGCCTGCGCGAGCCGCTGCTCGAGGCGCTGGCCGACACGCGGTACAACTGCCAGGCCTGGGCGGCGATGGGCTGCGCCGCGATGGACGTGCGTGCGGCCGTGCCGCAGCTGATCGAACTACTTGACCACCCACAGTGGATCGCCGTGGACGAGGCGATCAAGGCGCTCGGTGTGCTCGGCGACGGCTCAGCCGTCCCGGCGCTGCGCCCCTTGCTCGGCGACGGCGCCGAGTGGGTGCGCCAGCGTGCCGCCGACGCGCTCGCGATGATCGGCGGCGCCGAGGCCCTGGAGGCGCTGTGGTACGAGTTCGAGCACCGTCGTTTCCCGCGGATCGGCTACATCGCCAGCAGTCTGGCCCTCTTCACCCCGGACGTCATCCCGCGGCTGGTCGAGGCGGCTGCGGACCGGGATCCCAATCGTCGCTACTGGGCCGCAGTCGCCCTCGGCTCGACCGGCGACGAGCGGGTCGTGCCGACCCTTGAGCGTCTGCAGGCCGAGGACAGCGGCGCGACGGTCTTCGACGGCGAGGTCCGTGTCGCGGCGAAGAAGGCCCTGCGCACCGTGCGGCGCATCCAGGCCGTCATCGCCGCGCGCGGGCAAGCATAGCGGCGGCAACCGGCCCCCGGCACCGCCGCGATCACGAGCCGACCGCGGGCCTCGACCCGGAGCGGCGTGACGGCTTCCCTTGCCGGGCCGGGCGCGCATCACGGCCTGTGTGAACACGTCCGATCGCCATATGGCCCATCCCGGACCCTTCAACTGTGGCCACGTCATGGCAGGGCGAGTGTTTTCCGCGGCTCGGCGTCGTGACCTGACTTTTCGCGCGGCCAGGGCTGGGATGGCCACGGCCGTCGTCGTCGAGGCATGGCCGAGGCATCCCGGGGTAGGTCCAGAATGCCGTCGTCTTGGGCGGACGGAATTCACCACCGCGGCTGGCCGCGAAGCGCCGGCGCTCGCGGCGCCGGTCGCGGGAGTGGATTTCCACGTCGATGAGGAGGGGACTCCAGCCGTGAGCAAGCTTCTGGACAAGGCCAAGGAACTGTTGACCAAGCACGACCACAGCGTCGACAAGGGCTTGGACAAGGCCGGCGAGCAGGCCGACCAGCGCACCGACCAGAAGTACACCGAAAACATCGACAAGGGTGTACAGGAGGCCAGGAAGCACACGGGAGAGGGCGACACGATCGGGTAGTGCATCGGCCATGGCGAAGGCCACCATCCGGCCATGCGTACGGCCGGATGGTGGCCGTCCGCGGCTGTCGGGTGGGAGCCGGTGATTCCTTGCTCTCCCTGAGGAGGGTATGGTCAGTCTGGGTGGGAGTTTGTCGCCGGCGATTGGCGATGGACGGGTTCCCGCCCTCGTCAGGAGGAACGCGTGGCTCGCGGTACTGTCAAGTGGTTCAATTCCGAAAAGGGCTTCGGCTTCATCCAGCAGGATGACGGAGGAGCGGACGTGTTCGTCCACTACTCGGCCATCGCCAGCAGTGGATACCGTGAGCTCACGGAAGGCCAGAAGGTTGAATACGAGGTGACCCAGGGGCAGAAGGGTCCGCAGGCGGAGAACGTCCGCGGCGTCTGACCGGCCCGGCAGGGAACCTATAGCGAAGATTGAGCGCCCGCACAGTCTCTGTGCGGGCGCTCAGTCCGCCAGCGCGCATCGCGCTCGCTCTGCCCACGTCCTGCCGAAGGTCTGCGCCATCTGCATCGATGGCGTGAACGGGACGCGGTCAGGTCAGGCGCCGGGCGCGCGGTAGTCGACGGTCTGGTGAACCGCTTCGTCGATCTCCGTCGGGGTCAGCAGCGCCACGGTCTTGGTGTTGGCTCCGCCGGATGCGCCGATCGCGAGAGCGACGGCGGCGGCCGACTTGCTGTCCGGCAGTTCGCAGATCGTGTACGTGTCGTGCTCACCCAGGCTGAAGTCGAACGACTCGAGCCGCCCGCCGGCGCTTTCGACCGTCTTCCGGGCCGCCTCGACCCGTCCGCTGCCCCCATCCTTGAACAGCCCGCGGAGTCCGTCGAGCGTATAGGTCGCCTCGAAAAGGAATCTAGGCATCGAGATCACCCCCTAAAACCGAGCCTAGTCGCGGAAGGAGCGCCCGCCGAACGGCTCGAACGGCAGCATCGAACCTGCGGCGTCCAGCCTGCCGGCTTGCCTTGCGCCGTATTGCAAGGGTGCGCCGTGCGTTGGGGCTACGTGCTGGCGGAGCCGATCTGGTCCAGGCCTATTTCTTCGTCTTGCCTGGCGAGCAGGTTCTTGTATCGATGCGGGTCTGCCTCGGCGATGGCCAGGGCTCGCGCCACGAGGTCACGCAGGTGCGGTGGGTAGTACTCGTCCACGAGCAGGAATCCGTCGGCCAACCGTTCCCGGGTAGGCACGTACTGGCAGGCGACGAACGCGTTCAGGCAGGCGATCCGATACTGGCCACGAAGGTCGGCCACGTCGGCGGCGGCGGCCCGGCTGGCCGGCGTGGGCCTGCGCGCGTCAAAGTCCTGGAAGCTCTCGTAGACGAGGGTGACCTGGGACCAGTACCAGGCGTGCATGGCGCACACCTTCTTGTGCTCCGGCCCGGTCTCGATCACCGAGATCAGGTGACGCTGCACGGTGCGTCGCCCGACCGCTGTCACGAGCGGTTCGATCAGCTGCCGGTTGCGCGACAGGTCCTCATCGCATGCGATCACGTCGAGCAGGCGGCCAGCGGCGGCGACGGCCACGTCCGGTCGCGCCGTCAGGACGTCACCGAGCTGTGTGCGTTTCGCATTCCGCTGTCGAAACGCCACGAGACGCTGGTCACCGGACAACGGCTCAGGAGCCTGCCAATCCGGGCAGCACTCGGCCAGCAGATCGTCGAGCCGCCGCTCGAACTCCGCCTGAAGGTCGCCAGATGTCCAGCCCCCCATGCGGCAATCGTGCCCCGGCGGCCGGCCGGTGGACAGTGCCGCCGGGCGCGGCACGGCCTCGCCCCCGTTCGGACTGAACGATTTTGAGGGGTGGTTCGGCGTAAGGTCCTTGGCATGGCCGATGCGCTGGAGGTCGAGGTCGCGGGGCGGGCCGTGCGGCTCAGCAGCCCCGAGCGGGTGGTGTTTCCCGAGCGGGGGTTCACCAAGCGGGACGTGTTCGAGTACTACCTGGCTGTCGGGGACGGGATCATGCGGGCCCTCGGGAATCGGCCCACCACGCTGCAGCGGTTCCCCGAAGGGATCGATGGCGAGGCGTTCTTCCAGAAGCGGGTGCCCACCCGCGGGGTGCCGGGCTGGATCGAGACGGCGCGGATCGCGTTTCCCAGCGGGCGCAAGGCCGACGAGCTCTGCCCCGCCGACCTGGCTCACGTGGCCTGGGCGGCGCAGATGGGGACCATCGTGTTCCACCCCTGGCCGGTGCGGCGGGGGCATGTCGATCAGCCCGATGAGCTGCGCATCGACCTCGACCCGCAGCCCGGGACCGACTTCGCCGACGCCGTTGTCGTGGCCGGGGTGCTCAAGGGGGTCCTCGACGAGCTGGGGTTCGTCGGGTGGCCCAAGACCTCGGGTGGGCGGGGGCTGCACGTGTACGTGCGGATCAAGCCCTCGTGGAGCTTCGTCGAGGCCCGCCGCGCCGTGATCGCGCTGGCCCGCGAGGTCGAGCGGCGGGCGCCCGAGCTGGCCACGACCAGGTGGTGGAAGGAGGAGCGCGGCGAGCGGGTCTTCATCGACTTCAACCAGATGGCCCGCGACCGGACCATCGCCTGCGCGTACTCGCTGCGGGCCAACCCGCGCGCGACCGCCTCGACGCCGCTGCGGTGGGAGGAGCTCGGGGACGTCGAGCCCGACGATTTCGATCTGCGCACGGTGCCGGCCCGCATCGCCGAGATCGGGGACGCGCACGCCGGGATCGACGACGTGGCCTACGACATCAGCGAACTGCTGGAGTGGGCGGCCCGGGACGTGGCCAACGGCGAGGGGGACATGCCGTATCCGCCCGAGTATCCGAAGATGGAGGGCGAACCCATGCGCGTCCAGCCCAGCCGGGCGAGGAAAGCCGAGGCGTAGCCGGCATATCGTGGTCTCCCGGGCCGGGTGCGGCGGGCGGCCCGGGGCACGGCGGTCGGTGGTGGGTTACTTTTCGCAGGTTGTGCCGGCGGCAGGCACCTTCAGGTCGATCAGGTAGCGGTTTACCGCGTCGATGATGCAGCCCGTTTGCGGGTAGGCGGTGTGGCCCTCGCCCTTCCAGGTGACCAGTGTGCCGACGCCCAGCATCTTCGCCAGGGCCGGGGCCTGCTCGTAGGGGGTGGCGGGGTCGCCGGTCGTGCCGATCACGACGATGGGGGCCGAGCCGGTGGCCGGGCCGGTCGGGAACGGGTCGCGCTTGCCCGGCCACTGGGAGCACAGCAGGTTGAGCGCCAGGGGGCCGCCGAACAGCGGATACTTCTGCCGCCACTGGGACTGCAGCGCGCGGTCCTGTTCCAGCGTCGGCGTGTTGTCGGAGTCGGCGCAGTTGACGGCCGAGTTGGCGTCGAACATGTTGGAGTATTTGCCGCTGGGGTCGCGTTCGGCGTAGGCGTCGGCCAGCTGGAACAGCTTGTCCGCCTTGCCGTTGCGCAGGTCCTGCATCGCCTGGGCCAGCAGGCGCCAGGAGGACTCGCTGTAGAGCGAGGAGACCACCGCGGTGAAGACCCAGCCGGACGTGGCCTTGCGGCCGCCGGCGCCCTGGACCGGGGCCGTGCGGGCGTCCGCGATCGCCTTGGTGACCACCGCGCGGGCGTCGGGGGCGATCGGGCAGGACGTGGCGTTGCCGGTGCACCACTTGCTGAAATTCGTGAAGGCCAGCTCGAAGCCGGCCGCCTGCTTCTCCGCCGCCTGCTGCATCGTGAGCGTCGGGTCCACGGCGCCGTCGAGCACCAGGGCGCGGACGTTCTTCGGGAACAGCTGGGCGTAGACGGCGCCGAGCAGGGTGCCGTAGCTGTAGCCGAGGTAGGTCAGCTGCCGCTCGCCGACCGCCGCGCGCAGGGCGTCGAGGTCACGGGCCGTCTGCTCCGTGGAGAACAGGGGCAGCTTGTCGCCGTACTTGTCGCCGCAGCTCTGGGCCAGGCGCCGGGTCAGGGCGACGCTGGTCTGGAAGCCCTCGTCGCTGACCGGGTCGGGGTCGATGCCGAAGTTCTGGTCCAGGTCGGCGTCGGAGAAGCACTTGACCGGCGAGGAGCGGCCGACGCCGCGCGGGTCGAAGCCGATGATGTCGAAGCGGCGCACGATCTCGGCCGGCAGGTAGACCGAGCGGTAGACGCCGTACTCGAAGCCGGAGCCGCCCGGCCCGCCCGGGTTGATGAACAGCGAGCCGACGCGGTCGCGCTGGGTGGTGGAGCGGCCGCGGACCAGGGCGATGTCGAACGTGCCCGAGTCCTTCGGGCGGGCCCAGTCCTGAGGGACCTTCACGGTGGCGCACGAGAACTGCACGTTCTGCGGCGGGGTCGGGAAGACGCCCTTGTACGCGTCCGGGCACGCCTTCCAGTCCGCGGCCGGGATGTCCAGCCCGCCGGACTGCGAGGCGTTGCCGGCGCCGGAGGACTGGGCCGACGGCTTGTCCAGGGCGCGGCCCGAGGTGGGCCTGGTGAACTCCGGCGGCGGCTTGGTGCAGCCGGCGGCCAGGGCGACGACGAGCAGCAGCGGCAGGAGCAGCAGCCTCTTCGACCGGGTCACGGGCGGCCCGCCAGCACCGACTCGACGTCGAAGCGCACGGGCCGGTCCAGCTGCTCATAGGTGCAGGAGCTCGGGTCGCGGTCCGGCCGCCAGCGCTTGAACTGGGCGGTGTGGCGGAACCGGTCGCCCTCCATCGCGTCGTAGCCGACCTCGACGACCAGCTCGGGGCGCAGCGGCACGAACGACAGGTCCTTCTTGCCGGTCCAGCGGCTCACGGCGCCGGGCACCCGGGTCCCGGCCTCGGCCGGCGCCGACTCCAGGCTCGTGGCCGCGCTGCCGGGGAGCTGGCCGGCCCAGTTCCACGGGTGGTCCTCGATGCCCTCGCGATATTGCGCGAGCTCCTCGACCAGCTCGGCCCGCCGCTCGCGGGTGAAGGAGGCGGCGACGCCGACGTGGTGCAGCCGCCCCTCCTCGTCGTAGAGGCCCAGCATCAGCGATCCCACGATCGGCCCGTCCTTGTGCCAGCGGAACCCGGCGACGACGGCGTCCGCCGTGCGTGAGTGCTTGATCTTGAACATGGCGCGCTTGCCCGGCTCGTAGGCTCCGTCGGCCGGCTTGGCGATCACCCCGTCGAGCCCGGCGCCCTCGAACCGCTCGAACCAGTCCTGGGCGACGGCGATGTCCGTGGTCACCGGGGTGACGTGCACCGGCGGCTTCACCCCGTCGAGCGCCTCGGCCAGGCGGGCACGGCGCCGCGCGTAGCCCTGCCCGACGAGCGACTCGTCGCCGATGGCCAGCAGGTCGAAGGCGACGAACGAGGCCGGGGTCTGCTCGGCGAGCAGCCGCACCCGGGAGGCGGCCGGGTGGATGCGCTGGCCGAGCAGCTCGAAGTCGAGCTTCGGCTCGCCGTGGTCGCGGCGGATCACGATGATCTCGCCGTCGACGACGCAGCGGGGCGGCAGCTGGGCCCGCACCTGCTCCACGACCTCGGGAAAGTATCTGGTCAGGGTCTTGCCGCCGCGGCTGGCGAGCTCGACCTCGTCGCCGTCGCGGAACACGATGCAGCGGAACCCGTCCCACTTCGGCTCATAGCTCATGCCAGGGGCGCTGGGCAGGCTGGGGATGCTCTTGGCGAGCATCGGCTCGACTGGCGGCAGGACAGGCAGCTCCACGTGGCCAAGTCAACCACACAGGTACGACAAGATTCCGGCCCGGAAATCAGAAACGCGAAGGTCTGGAAATCAGAACCGGGCGAAGGACCGGATCCGTACGCGCGGGCCGAACCGCGGCGCGCCGATCCCCGACCGGGCGATGAGCCCGCAGACCCGGCCCCGGTGCGGCGCGAACGGCGCGAGCAGGACCAGCATCTCCTCGTCGGTGCCGCGGGCGGCCCCGGTCAGGGCGAACGCCACGTTGTTCTTGATGTTGTAGTCGCCGACGGATACGACGTCGGCGTCGCCGTACGCCGCCCGGGTCACCTCCGCCGCCGTCCACGGCCCGATCCCGGCGATGCTGACCAGCCGCGCCGTGCAGCTCACCGCATCGGGGCAGCGCTCCAGCGCGGCCGCCTGCGCGGCGGCCCGCCGCAGGGTGTCGGCCCGCTTCCGCTCGATGCCCAGCGGGTGGAGGGCCCAGTACGGCGTCGCCGCGATCACCCCGGGCTCCGGCGGCAGGAAGAGCCCGGCGCGCGGGCCGGGCGCGGGCTCGGAGAACCTGCGCAGCAGCCGCACGTAGCCGTCGCGGGCCTCCTTGCCGGAGACCTTCTGCCCGAGGATCGCCGGCACGAGGTGGTGGAAGACCCGGCCAGTGGCGCCGATGCGCAGGCCGGCGTGCTCGCGGGCGAGCCGGTGCACGAGCGGGTGGGCGCGGGCGAGCTCGGCGAAGCCGGTCACGTCGTCGCGCAGCCCGGCGATCGCGTCGGCGCGCTCCAGCAGCCAGCCGGCGCCCGGGCCGTACGCCTGCCAGGTCAGCTCCTCCCCGGCCAGATCGAACCGCAGCGTGCCGGGGCCTGCGGGGGTGCGGGTGGCGAACCAGGACGTCCGCGGGCCGGCGGCCAGGGTGGGGTCGCCGTGGATGAGGGCCAGGCCGCGCATCGTGCCGGCCAGGTCGTACCGCGGCGGAACTTTCACGCCGCGGCCCGCGAGAGGGCCCGGTGCAGCAGCCGGGCGTCGCCGAGCATGGCGCGCAGCTTACGCTCCAGCCCGGCGATCGGCACCAGGTTCTGCGGCGCGCGGGGGTCCTTGTACGCCTGCGAGGCGAACCGCGGCAGCGTGACCGCCGACAGGTGCGCCAGCGCCACCGCGGCGGCGTGCGTCAGGTCGGCCGAGCACTCGACGCGCACGATCCCGGACCAGGGAGCTCCGGCCGGCCCAGGCAGGCGCAGGTACCAGGCGAACCGGTTCCACGACGTGCCGAGCAGGAACACCGGCGTGCGCTGCCCGCCGCGCAGGGCGGTCACCACGGCGGTGAGCTCCGCCGGCAGGTACTCCACCCGGTGCGTCTTGATGTAGCCCAGCGCCCGCGGCAGGTGCGCCCGCTCCTGCAGCGGCCCGTCGACGACGAGCAGGTCGTCGTCGGTGCGCTCCTCGCCGGAGACGCCCACCTCCAGGGCCCGCATGTGCCGCTGGACGCCGAGCGCGAGGTCCTTCGGCTCGCCGCGGGAGACGCGCCTTCCGGGGTACCGGATGCTGCCCGCCACGATCGCCGGCAGGTGCTCGACCGGCGTGAACAGCCCCCGCTCGATCCGCGTCGTGGCGATCTGCGCGGCCCCGCGGTCGAGGTCGCAGCGGACCACCCCGGCGGCGTAGGAGGCGGCGATCCCGGGGTGGGTGGTGCCGGTGTCGTCGGTGATCCAGACCCGGGCGTCGATGCGCTGCACCCCGTCGACGATGAGCACGGTGCCGGGCGGGCGCAGGCCGGGCGGCGGGTCGAGCGGCCGCCACGCGTCCGCGGGCAGCTCGACGTCCGGCTCGACCTGTGCACTGCTCTGCCCCTGCGGCCCCTCCGAGGCCTCGAAGGATTGGCCGTACCCCGGATCCCAGGCATCGACGTGGAGCTTCACAGCCCGACCCGTTCGATCCGGGCGGTCCGGGCGTCGCGGCGCACCTCGAAGCGGACCGGGATCCGCTCGGCCAGGGCCCCGACGTGGGTGACGACGCCGACCATGCGGTCCCCGCGGGCGGCCAGGTTCTCAAGCGTCACCGCCACCGTGTCCAGCGTCGCGGTGTCCAGGGTGCCGAAGCCCTCGTCCAGCACGATCGACTCCAGGCTCGCCGACGCCGCCGACAGGCCCGCGAGCTGCTCGGACAGGGCCAGCGCGAGGGAAAGCGAGGCCTGGAACGTCTCGCCGCCGCTCAGGGTCCGCACGGCGCGGCGCAGCCCGGCGTCGTGGTGGTCGACGACGTAGAACTCGCCCTTGTCGTGGCCGAGGTCGTACTGCCCGCCGGAGAGCTCCCGCAGCGTGCTGGACGCCCCGTCGACCAGCGTGTCGAGCGCCTCGGCGAGCAGCCAGCGCTCGAACCGGTCGGCCCGCAGGTGCTGGGCGAGGGCCTTGGCGACCTGGGCCTCGCGCGCCAGCTCGTCGCGCTGGGCGCGCATCCGCTCGGCGTCGGCGCGCCGCTCCTCGATGCGCCGCCTGGCCGCGTCGGCGCGCTCCAGGGCGACGGCGGCGTCGCGGACCGGGTCGCCGCCGGGCGCCGGCAGCCCGGCCCCGGTGAACGCGGCGGCCAGCTCGTCGCGCACGTCGCCGGCGCGCCGCTCGGCCGCGGCGACCTCGTCGAGCGTGGCCTGGCGCCCGGCCCGGCGACGCCCGGCCTCGCCGGTGGCCCAGGCGTGCAGGGTCGACCAGGCATCGGCGAGGTCGTCGCGGTTGGCCGGCGGCGGGGCGAACGCGGCGAGCCCGTCGCGCGCGGTGTCGAAGCCGCGCCAGGCGGTCCGCAGCCGCTCCTCGGCCCGGTCGGCCTGGCCGGCCGCGGTGCGGTGGGCCTCGCGGGCCTTGCGGACCTCGGCCCCGGCCTGGTCCAGCCGCCGGGTGAGCGCCGCGATCCCGTCGAGGTCGCGCTGCAGCACCTCGGCCGGGGGAGCGCCCTCGAGCTCGCGATCCAGCGCCTCGACCCGCTGCGCGAACTGCTGAGCGTGCGCCCGCGCGGCGGCGAGCCCGCGGTCGAGGTCGCGCACCGCGCGGTCGCGCTCCTCCACCACGCGATCCGCGGCCTCGCTGCGCTTGCGTGCCCGCTTTCCGGCGGTCTCGGCGGCGGCGACGGCCGAGTCGTGCGGCACGGCCGGCAGCTCGTGGACGGTCTGCGTGCAGACGGGGCAGGAGTCGCCGACCTTCAGGTGCGGCCGCAGGGCCACGGCGCGGTCGGTGGCGACGGCGGCCTGATAGGCCTCGCGAGCGGCCTCCAGATCGGCCAGGGCCGAACGCGCGTCGGCGCGGGCCGACTCCAGCGCCGCGGCGGCCGTGGTGTGCTCGCGCTCCGCGGCCGTGACAGCCGAACGAACCGAGGAGGACTCGGCCACGAGACGTGCGCGTTCGGCGTGGCGGTCCAGCAGGCGGCGCAGGGCCGTGGCGTCGCCGGCGGACTGCAGCTCGCCGCGCAGCTTCTCCTCCCGCTCCTCGGCCGCCCGGGCGGCGTCCATCGCCCCGGCGACCGCCGCGCGCGCGGTGGCGGCGGAGGCGGCCAGGCCGGCCGCATCGGACGGTACTGTCACAGCTGAAAGGCGGGCGATCTGCGCATCGAGCGTGTCCAGCGTGGCCTTCGCGCTTGTGGCGGCGTGCCCGGCGTCGGCCAGCCGCGGCGCGATCTCCTCCACGGCGGCGGCGACCCCGCGCAGGCTCTCGACCCGCCTGGCGGCCGCGGCCAGGGTGGCGTCGTCGATGTCGGTGAAGGCGTGCAGCGTGTCGTCGAGGACCTTGAGCTTCGCCTCGGCGGTGGCGCCCTCGGTCTGGGCGCGCTCGCGGATGCGGCCGTACACCTCCAGCCCGAGCAGGTTGACCAGGATCTTCTGCCGCTCGGCGGGCTTGGCGTGCAGGAACGCGGCGAACTCGCCCTGCGGCAGCACGACGCACTTGGTGAACTGCTCGTAGGGCATCCCGACCACGGTCAGCACCGCGGTGTCGACCTCGCCGGGCGTGCCGGCCAGGACCTCGGCGATGTCCTGCTGCTCCAGGCCGGACTCGAGCTTGCCGAGGTCGAGCCCGGGCGCGAGCATCTCCAGGCCCGCGTGCTTGGTGGTGACGGCGCCCTTGGCGTCACGGCGCACGACCCGCGTGAGCACGTATCGCTTCTGGGCCGACTCGAAGATCAGCCGCACCCGGGCCTCGGCGGCCGACGGGGCGAGGGCGTTGGCGATGGCGCGCCGGTCGCCCCAGCGGGGCACCGTGCCGTACAGCGCGAAGCACATCGCGTCGAGCACCGTGGACTTGCCCGAGCCGGTCGGCCCGACCAGCGCGAAGAAGTCCGTGTCGGTGAAGTCCACGGTCGTCGGCTCGCGGAACACGGTGAAGCCGTCGAGGTCCAGCCGAATGGGCCTCATGAGTGCATCACCTCGTCGTGCAGGCGGTGGAACAGGGCCACGGTCGCCTCGTCGGCGTGCCCGCGCTGGTCGAGGTAGTCGGAGAAGAGCTCGCCCGCGGAGCGCCCGGCTCGGGCCCGCTCGGCCTTGCCCGAGCCGGAGCCGGGCAGCAGCTTGGGGTCGATGCGCACCTCCAGGGCCTTGGGCAGCAGCTCCTGGACCTCCTCGCGCAGGCCGGCGCGGGGGGCCTCCTGGACGTACACCCGCAGCCACGCCTCGCCGGTCTTCAGCGTCGCCAGCTGCGCCAGCGTGCCGCGGACGGTGCGCAGCGACGTCGCGACGGGCAGCGGGACCTCCCGGACCCGGGCCGCGGTGGCGGCGGTGACGTCGACGACCGCGGCGGAGGCGAGGTTCTCCTCCTCGCCGAAGTCGATCGGCAGCGGGCTGCCGCTGTAGCGGATCGGGCAGGGGCCGCTGACGTTCTGGGCGCGGTGCAGGTGGCCCAGCGCCGCGTAGTGCACGGAGGACGGGAAGACCGAGGCGGGCACGGCGTACCCCATGATCGTGTGCGCCTCCCGCTCGCCGCCGCCCATCGTGGCGCCGATGACGGTCAGGTGCGCGGTCAGCAGGTTCACCGTGTTCGTGCCGAATCCCTGCGCGAGCCGGTTGACGAGGTCGCCGATGTGGTGCGCGTAGGACTGGGTGATCTCCGCCGCCGAGAGCTCGAACATCTCGCTGGCGCGCACGGCGTAGCGCTGCGACAGGAACGGCAGCGCGATGAGCCGCCACTGCTCTCCACCACCGGTAGTCCCGGACAGCAGATGCTCCTCGGGCTTGCCGATGGCCCCGCGGACGGTGATGCCGGCGGCCTCGGCCCACGGGCGCAGCGCGTCGAGGGCCTTGCCGTTGTCATGGTTGCCGCCGATGACCACGACCTCGGCGCCGGTTCTGCGCAGGGCCGAGAGCCCCCGGGTGACGATCTTCGTGGACTCCGGCGTCGGGGTCGCGGTGTCGTAGAGATCGCCGGCGACGATCACCAGGTCGGGCTGTTCGGCCTTCGCGATGTCGACCAGGCCGTTGATCGCCGCGATGTGGTCGGCCGAGCGGGACTGTCCCTTGAGGACCTTGCCGACGTGCCAGTCGGAGGTGTGCAGGACGCGCAAACCCGTGTCCTTCCTTAGAACGGAATGTCGTCATCGCTGATGCCGCCGGCGCCGACCCGGGCCACGACGGCGAACGGGTCGGTGGCGGCCTGGGCGATCGAGCGCAGCGTCGAGGACGGGGGAGGGCCGGCCTCCGCGGGCCGGGTCGCCCACGACGGGAACGGGAACTCGATGCACAGCGGCACCGGGATCTCCGGCTGCGACACGAACATGGTGCCGGGCTTGGCCAGCAGCGCCCGCTGGCGCTGGGCGGGCGGGAGGAAGCCGTACTCGGGCCGCGACGCCTCCGCCGGGTCCAGGCGCCCGACGACCCGGATCGCCGAGTTCGCCACGATCCGCCGCTCCACCTCGCTCGCGGTCTGCTGCGCGCCGATGAGCACCACGCCCAGCGACCGCCCGCGCTCGGCGATGTCCAGCAGCACCTCCTTGATCGGGCTGGTGCCCTCCCGCGGCGCGTACTTGTTCAGCTCGTCGAGCACCACGAACAGCAGCGGCTTGGCGGTCCCGGCCTTCTCCTTGCGCTCGAACTCGGTGCGCAGGGTCACGCCGACGACGAAGCGCTGCGCCCGGTCCGGCAGGTTGTGCAGGTCCACGACGGTGACCTGGGCCGACTCGGCGGTGTTGATCTGGTGCGGCTTGCGCTGCGCGAGGTCGCCGCGGATGAGCCGGGACAGGTCCTTCTTGCTGCCGATGAGCCGGCGGGCGAAGGCGTTGACGGTGCCGAGGCCGACCGCGCTGCCGGCCCACTGCCCGCGGGTGGCGTCGTCGTTGAGCTGCTCGACGAGGTAGTCGACGAGGTCGGCGTAGGAGTTCAGGCGGGTGCCGTCGACGGCGACGCCGCCCTCGGCCGGCTGCGCGACGCGCGCCAGGTGGGCGGTGACGGAGTGCACCACCATCGTGTACTGCTGGCGCTCGTCGTCGGCGTCGGCGAAGACGTACGGCAGGAGGCGATCGGTGCAGAACTCCGTCAGCGTCCAGTAGAACGCGTCCACGCCCGACAGGCGGCTGCTCACGTCCGGGGTGCCGGAGGAGTCGCCGGCCCGCGGCGGGGCGTAGACCCGCACGTCCGGGAAGGGGCCCGCGACCAGGCCCAGGCGCGCGTACGCGTCCTCGGTCTGCGGGACCAGGCGGCTGTTGGGGTGGTCCAGGAAGAGCAGGTCCTCGCCCTTGACGTTGAAGATCAGCGCGCGGGTGTTGGCCGTCTCCCCGGCGCCGCCGAGCACGCCGGAGCGGAAGACGGAGTACAGCAGGAAGGTCGCGAAGCTGGTCTTGGTCGCCACGCCGGAGATGCCGGAGATGGACACGTGGGCGCCCCGCGAGCCGTCGAGGAAGTCGGCGTTGAGATACATCGGCGCACCGTCGCGCCCGAAGCCCATCGGGATGGTGCGGTCCATCCGGTCGAAGTAGAGCGCCCCGGCCCGCGCGTCGCCCTGCGCCCGGTGGACCAGCGCGCCCGGGGTCGGCGGGACGTACACCTCCGGGTCGACCCGGGTCGTGGTGATCTCGGCGGCCTCCTGGATCGTCGCCGGCAGCGTGCCGTCGGCGACCAGGAACACGTCGGAGTCGAACACGACCCCCTCGTGCCGGGCCCGCACCGCGGTCACGACGCCGGCGATCGTCACCGGGTCGTGTTCGGGCAGGTCACGCTCGGTGACGACGACGTCGTCGAGCTGGAGGTAGGCGCCGTCCTCCACGGCGACCCAGAAGGTCAGCGGCGTGGCGTCGGCCGTGCCGAGCACGCGCCCGACGATCGGACCGCCCGGAGCCGGCGCGGACTCGTCCTCCATGGTGTCGACCCCCAGTACATGTGTTCGCCTGTGCATCGTGCCCCACCATCGCCGCGAGGTCGAAGGCACCACGCCAGCGGTGGATGGATGAGTGTCCGATTCAACTGGACAAAACGGTACGAAACCGGCCGAGACACACCTTTGTCCACAGGCCCGCGGCCGGTTTTCCACAGGGCTGTGGATGGGCCTGTGGTTATCGGGAGTGCCGCAGGAACAGCAACCCGTCGTCGAGCAGGACGTGACGCAGCGTGAGATGGGTTGGTGCGTCCACGCCCGGCCCCGCGGTGATGCGGCCGGCGCCGGGCCCGGCCAGCAGCGGCGAGAGCGTCAGGCACAGCTCGTCGACGAGCCCGGCCGCGGTGAGCGAGCCGAACAGCCGCGGCCCGCCCTCGCTGAGGATGTGCGCCAGGCCGCGCTCGCGCAGCGCCGCGATGCCGGCCGCCAGGTCCACCTCGCCGTCACCCACCGCGACGATGTCGGCGACCTCGGCCAGCCGGCCGGGCTCGGCGCCGGCGTGGGTGAGCACGATCGGGCGGACCGGGGCCTCGGCGAGCGCGCGGTGGCCCGGGTCGAGGTCGAGGCGCGCGGAGACGACGACCAGGACGGGGTACTCCGGCAGGCCGTTCGCCGCCCGCCAGGCGCGGCGGCCGGCGTCGAGGCGCAGCGCGTGGTATCCCTCCTCGCGCACCGTTCCCGCCCCCACCACGAGCGCGTCGCACAGCATGCGCAGCACCCCGAAGACCCGCTTGTCGGCCGGGCCGGACAGCGGCTCGCTGCGCCCGTCCACGTGCCCGGCCCCGTCGAGGCTGGAGACGAAGTTCAGTCGCAGCCACGGCCCGGGCGGGGGCCGGTAGAGATCGACGAGGTCGGATGGCTGGTCGGCCGCCGGGTAGAGCTTGCGCACCTGGAAACCCTACTCGCCCGGATCATGCGTTCCTGCTGCGCGGCGCGGCCCGTACACCCGACAATGGCTCCACCATGGCTCGCATGATCTACCAGCTGCGCATCGCGCTGCGGGACGTCGACCCGCCGGTCTGGCGGCGGGTGCTCGTGCCCGGCGCGTTCACCCTGGACCGCCTGCACCGGGTGATCCAGTTCGCGATGGGCTGGAGCGACCGGCACCTGCACGTGTTCGACATCGACGGGGTGCAGTACGGGGTGCCGGACCCCGACGGGCTGCTGGAGGTCCGCGACGAGATCGAGTACCGCCTCGACGCCGTGGTGGGCAGGGGATCGCGGCTACGATACACCTACGACTTCGGCGACTGGTGGGAGCACGAGGTGACGGTCGAGGACGTGGCCCCGGCCGACCTCGGCGCCCGCTATCCGGTGTGCGCCGGCGGCGAGCGGGCGTGCCCGCCGGAGGACGTGGGGGGCACGGCCGGCTACCGCGAGTTCCTCGCCGCGTACGCCGACCCGTACCACCCCGACCATGCCGCCATGCACGAATGGCTCGGCCGCCCGTTCGACCCCGCCGCGTTCGACCCGGGGCCGCGCACCACCCTCCTGCGCCGCATGACCTAGATCGATGGTCCGGTAAGTTTCGCCGCCGGTACCGATGCGTTCTCGTCGATAGAAACTCCTATCGCATCGATGGGTCCAGCCCCGCATGCGGGTCATGACCCTGCGTAGAACCCGGCAAAGTGCCATGGCGCGATAAAGCCGTACAAATCGCCCCTAAGAAATCTTGCGGTAACGAAATGGGAACGCTCCCATTGCCCCATTGACACGTCGGCGTTCGCAGTCCAGGCTCATGGGAGCGCTCCCGCGGCTGTGGCCGGTGACACACCCCGCAGCCGTGGGAGACATCAACTCGCATGTCCGCCATACCCCGGCGGGGATTCCAGTGTGCCCGCCGCCGCACGCATCAACACCCCCACACCCGCACACCCATCACGACCTGAGAGAGGGGTCAGGATGAGCTTCACCTCGCGCCGCATGCGATCCGTCGCCGCGGCCGCGCTGACCGTCGGGCTCGCCCTCGGCATCGGCGCCTGCAGTGCCAAGAAGGACGAAGGCGGCTCCGACGGCAGCAACGGGCCCGTCACCATCTCGCTGTCCTACTTCGGCACGCCCGGGTTCACGCAGGCCGTCAAGGACTTCGAGGCCGCGAACCCGAACATCAAGGTCGACGTCAAGAACGAGGGCCAGACCAAGGACTTCGTGCCGAAGCTGGCCCAGCAGCTGTCCGCCGGCAGTGGCGCGAGCGACGTGGTCATGCTCGAAGAGGGCATGCTCCTGCAGTACCTGAAGGACAACAAGTCCTTCGCGAACCTGCTCGACCTGGGCGCCTCCTCGCTGGAGAGCGAGTACCTGCCGTTCAAGTGGAAGAACGCGTTCACCGCGGACGGCAAGAAGCTCGTCGGCCTCGGCACCGACGTCGGCCCGCTGGCCATGTGCTACCGCACCGACCTCTTCCAGAAGGCCGGCCTGCCGATCAGCCGCGACGAGGTCAGCAAGCTGTGGCCGACCTGGGACGACTACGTCAAGCAGGGTGAGAAGTTCAAGGCCGCGAACACCGGCGCCGCGTGGATCGACTCGGCGACGTCGATCATGCAGCCGTACATCATGCAGAACGCCGACACGTGGTTCTACGACAAGAGCGACAAGTACATCGGCGACAGCAACCCGGCCGTGCGGACGGCCTACAACCTGGGCCTGGACATGGCCGCCAAGGGCCTGACCGCGAAGCTGGCCCGCTGGCAGGCCGACTGGGACGCCGCGTTCAAGAACGCCGCGTTCGCGACCGTGCCGTGCCCGCCGTGGTACACGGGTGTCATCAAGGAGCGGGCCGGCGACGCCGGCAAGAACAAGTGGGACATCGCCTCGATCCCCGGCAAGGGCGGCAACTGGGGCGGCTCGTACCTCGCCATCCCGGAGCAGAGCAAGAACAAGAAGGCCGCGTTCGAGCTCGTGAAGTTCCTGACCGGCAAGCAGGGTGGCATCGACGCCTTCAAGGAGGCGGGCCCGCTGCCGTCGTCGAACGCGGCCCTGGCCGACCCGCAGATCGCCGGCGCGACGAACGAGTACTTCAACAACGCCCCGGTCGGCAAGATCTACGTCGACGCGGCGAAGACCCTCAAGCCGATTTACCTGGGCCCGAAGCACCAGGCCCTGTGGGAGAACGGCTTCGAGCCGGCCATGCAGGCCGCTGAGCAGGGCAAGCTCTCCGCTGCGGCGGGCTGGGACAAGGCCATCAAGGACAGCAAGGCGCTGGCCGAAGGCTGATCGGTAGCCGATCGACACCGGGCGGAGGTGGCGGCAACTCGCCACCTCCGCCCGCTAGCGACCGGCAACCGCACGCTACGGAAGAAGGACCACCACCATGACCACCAACGTCGGGGTCGCCCGGCCTCGTCACGGGCGACAGGACCAGGTGACGCCGCCGAGGCGGCGCTCCGTACGTATCGGCCGGCTGGACCTCAAGATCTCGCCGTACCTCTTCGTCGCGCCGTTCTTCGTGCTGTTCGCGGTGTTCGGCGCCTACCCGCTCGTCTACACCGCGGTCCTGTCGCTGCGCAAGAACACGCTCACCGGCGGCGACCAGGGCTTCGTCGGCTTCGAGAACTACTCCAAGGTCCTCACCGACGAGCACTTCTGGATCGTCATCGGCAACACGTTCGGCCTGTTCATCGTCTCGACCGTGCCGCAGCTGATCGCGGCGCTGATGATCGCGAGCTGGCTGAACAAGAAGATGCGCGCCCGCACCGCGATCCGCATGGGCGTGCTGGTCCCGAACATCACCTCGGTCGCCGCCGTCGGCATCGTCTTCGGCCTCATCTTCGCCGACCGCTACGGCCTGGCGAACTGGCTGATCCAGAGCGTCGGCTTCGACCCGATCGAGTGGCGCAACCACCGCTGGTCCTCGTGGACCGCGATCGCCTTCATGGTCGACTGGCGCTGGACCGGCTACAACGCGCTGATCTACCTCGCCGCGATGCAGGCCATCCCGAAGGAGCTCTACGAGTCGGCCTCGCTGGACGGCGCCTCGGCGATGCGCCGCTTCTGGCGGATCACGGTCCCGCTGATCCAGCCGACGATCCTCTTCACGGTGATCATCTCGACCATCGGCGGCATGCAGCTGTTCACCGAGCCGCTGCTGTTCAACTACGGCCGCATCCAGGGCGGCTCGCTCAACGAGTTCCAGACCGTCGCGATGTACATCTACGAGACCACGTTCTCCAACAACTTCAACGTGGGCAAGGGTTCGGCGATCTCCTGGCTGCTGTTCCTGATCATCCTCATCTTCGCGCTGGTCAACTTCCTGCTGGTTCGTCGGTCGGTCAAGGGGACGACGTCATGAGCACGATGACTCCCGTCAAGTCCGCCCGCCCGCCCGCCGGCCCGGCGCCCAAGCGCGCCGGCAAGGTCCGCAGCGCCTCCGCGGCGCTGTGGGAGGCCAGCCCGCTGACGTACCTCGCGCTGATCATCACGATCGTGCTGTCGGTCTTCCCGATCGTGTGGTCGTTCATCGTGGCGTCGCGGGACAACAGCGCGGTGTCGTCCATCCCGCCGCCGCTCCTGCCGGGCCCGAACTTCTTCTCCAACGCCCAGCGGGTGCTGGAGAACACCGACGCCAACTTCGTCTACGGCCTCATCAACTCGGCCATCGTGTCGAGCTGCGTGACGCTGTCGGTGGTGTTCTTCTCCACCCTGGCCGGCTTCGCGTTCGCCAAGCTCAAGTTCCGCGGCAAGAACGCGCTGCTGCTCGTCATCATCATGACGATGATGATTCCGACGCAGGTCAACATCATCCCGCTGTACCTGCTGATGGTGAAGTTCGACTGGACCAACACGCTGCAGGCGGTCATCGTGCCCTTCCTGGTCAAGGGCTTCGGCGTGTTCATGATCCGGCAGTACGCCGAGTCCGCGATCAGCGACGAGCTGATCGAGGCGGCCCGCGTGGACGGCGCCTCGACGTGG
Organism: Dactylosporangium sp. CA-233914; assembly: GCF_050942935.1. Taxonomy (NCBI): domain Bacteria; kingdom Bacillati; phylum Actinomycetota; class Actinomycetes; order Micromonosporales; family Micromonosporaceae; genus Dactylosporangium; species Dactylosporangium sp. CA-233914. The sequence goes on from NZ_CP192030.1 coordinate 2,235,780, forward strand.
CGCACCTACTGGAGCGTCGTGCTCCCGGCCCTGCGCCCCGCCGCCGCCGTCCTCGGCCTGCTGACGTTCATGGAGACGTGGAACGACTTCCTGTGGCCGTATGTGGTGCTCAACGGTGACACGCCGACCGTGCAGGTCTCGCTGAACATTCTGGCGACCGGTTACTACAAGACGGACTACGTGCAAGTCTTTACCGGGACAGCTCTGGCGATCGTGCCGCTGCTCATCGTGTTCATCGCATTCGGCCGCCAGATCATCGGCGGCATCATGGAAGGCTCGGTCAAGGCGTGAGCAACATCGACCCGCTGACGTTCCCACCCGGATTCCTGTGGGGGGCGGCGACCGCGTCGTACCAGATCGAGGGGGCGGCGGCCGAGGACGGCCGCACCCCGTCCATCTGGGACACGTTCAGCCACACCCCCGGGCGGACCAAGGGTGGCGACACCGGCGACGAGGCGTGCGACCACTACCACCGTTACCGCGAGGACGTCGCGCTGATGACCGATCTGGGGCTGGGCTCCTATCGGTTCTCCATCGCGTGGCCCCGCGTGCAGCCGGGCGGCCGCGGGTCGATGAACGACAAGGGGCTCGACTTCTACCAGCGGCTCGTGGACGAGCTGCTCGAGCAGGGGATCACGCCCTGGGTCACGCTGTACCACTGGGACCTGCCGCAGGAGCTCGAGGACGCCGGCGGCTGGCCGGCCCGCGACACCGCCCACCGGTTCGCCGAGTACGCCGCGCTCGTGCACGGCGCGCTCGGCGACCGGGTGCGGCACTGGACCACGCTCAACGAGCCCTGGTGCTCGGCGTTGCTGGGCTACGCCTCCGGCGTGCACGCCCCGGGCCGCAGGCACGCCCCCGACGCCCTCGCCGCCATGCACCACCTGCTGCTCGGCCACGGCGAGGCGGTCCGGGCGATCCGCGCGAACGACCCGCAGGCGCAGCTGGGCATCACGCTGAACCTCTACGCGATCTCGCCCGCGGACCCGGCCCGCGACGGCGACCTCGAGGCCGCCCGGCGCATCGACGGCCTGGCCAACCGCATTTTCCTGGATCCCGTACTCCGCGGTGCCTACCCGCAGGACGTGCGGGCGGACCTCGCCGGGATCAGCGACTTCGGCTTCGTCCACGACGGCGACCTGGAAACGATCGCCGCCCCGCTGGACCTGCTGGGCATCAACTACTACAGCCGGCACGTCGTCGCCGCGCCCGACCCCGGCGCGCCCGTCGAGCCCTACTGGCGGGCGCCGACGTCGTGGCCGGGCAGCGAGGACGTGCGGTTCCTCAAGCGAGCCGGCGTCCCGGTCACCGACATGGACTGGGAGGTCGACGCGCCCGGGCTCACTGAGACCCTGGTCCGGGTCGCGCGCGACTACCCGGCCATCCCGCTCTACGTCACCGAGAACGGGGCGGCGTACGTCGACGTCCCCGGCCCCGACGGGCAGATCGACGACGTCGAGCGGGCCGCGTACTTCGACGCGCACCTGCGCGCCGCGCTCGCCGCGCTCGAGCAGGGTGCCCCGCTGAAGGGGTACTTCGCGTGGTCGCTGCTGGACAACTTCGAATGGGCGTGGGGGTACACCAAGCGCTTCGGCCTCGTCGCCGTGGACTACACCACCCAGCAGCGCACGATGAAGACCAGCGGGCACCGCTACCGCGAGGTCATCAAGCGCAACGGCCTGGCCCAGTAGCGTGCACCGCCCGACACTTGACGAGGTCGCTGCCCTGGCCGGTGTCGGGCGCGGCACGGTCTCGCGGGTCATCAACGGCTCGCCGCAGGTGAGCGCGGAGGCGCGGGCGGCGGTGCAGAAGGCGATCGACGAGCTCGGGTACGTGCCCAACCGGGCCGCCCGCGCGCTCGTCACCCGCCGTACGGACTCGGTGGCGCTCGTCGTCTCCGAGTCCGAGGAGCGGGTCTTCGGCGAGCCGTTCTTCGCCGGCATCGTCCGCGGTGTCAGCTCGCACCTGGCCGACACCCAGATGCAGCTGTGGCTCGCCATGGCGCAGTCGGTCTCCGAGCGCGTGCTGGTCGAGCGACACCTCTCCGACCAGCACGTCGACGGCGTCCTGCTGCTGTCGCTGCACGACGACGACCCGCTACCCGGCCTGCTGGCCGGGCGTGGGCTGCCGACCGTCCTGGGCGGGCGCACCGCGCACATGCTCGAGGCGGCCGGCTTCACCGGTGACACTGCCGGTAACACCGACGGTCACAACGGGCACGGCGTCTCGTTCGTCGACAACGACAACGAGGGCGGCGCCCGGCTGGCCGTCGAGCACCTGCTCAACCTGGGGCGTCGCAGCGTCGCGGCGATCGCCGGCCCGCAGGACATGGGGGTCGGCAAGGCCCGCCTGCTCGGCTACCGGGAGGCACTGCGCCTCGCGTTTCAACCGTTCGACGACCGTCTCGTCGCATACGGCGACTTCAGCGAGGCGAGCGGCGCCGAAGCTATGTACCGCCTGCTGCATCTCAACCCGGGGCTCGACGCCGTCTTCGCCGCCTCCGACCTGATGGCCGCGGGGGCCATCCGAGCCCTGCGCGAGCAGGGCCGCCACGTCCCCGCGGACGTCGCCGTGGTCGGCTTCGAGGACTCCGCCGTGGCCCGGCAGACCCTGCCGCCGCTCACCACCGTGCACCAGTCGGTGGAGGGGATGGGTCGTGAGATGGCCAGGCTCCTGCTGGCCCGCATCGCCGGCGGGCCGGCCCACTCGACTGTGCTCGACACGCACCTCGTGGTGCGCGAGTCGGCCTAAGACCCCGCAGGAGGCAACCGTGCGCTTCGGCCACTTCGACGACGAACGTCGCGAGTACGTGATCGACCGGCCCGACACCCCGCTGCCCTGGATCAACTACCTGGGCACGGAGGCGTACTTCGGCATCATCTCCAACACCGCCGGCGGCTACTCGTTCTACCGCGACGCGCGGCTGCGCCGGCTCACCCGGTACCGGTACAACAACGCGCCCTTCGACTTCGGCGGCCGCTACCTCTACCTGCGCGACGCCGGCAGCGGGGAGTTCTGGTCGCCCACCTGGCAGCCGACGCAGACCGAGCTCGACGAGTACGAGTGCCGCCATGGGCTGTCCTACACGCGGATCTCCTCCGCCTACCGCGGGGTCAGGGCGCAGGTGTCGTACTTCGTGCCGCTCGGCGAGACCCTCGAGGTGTGGCGGCTGCGGCTGACCAACGAGCGCGACTCCGCCGCGGAGCTGTCGGTCTTCTCGTCCGTCGAGTTCTGCCTCTGGGACGCCCAGGACGACGCCACCAACTTCCAGCGCAACTTCAGCACCGGCCAGGTCGAGGTCGTCGACGGGGTCATCTACCACAAGACCGAGTACCGCGAGCGCCGCGACCACTTCGCGTACTTCGCCTGCAGCGAGCCGCTGGCCGGCTTCGACACCGCGCGCGAGGCGTTCCTCGGCCCGTACCGCTCGTGGGACCGCCCGATCGCCGTCGAGCGCGGTGCCTCCAGCGACTCGATCGCCCACGGCTGGCAGCCGCACGGCTCCCACCACGTGCGCGTCACGCTGCAGCCGGGGGAGACCCGCGAGATCGGCTTCGTGCTCGGCTACTGGGAGAACCCGCGCGACGCCAAGTTCGACCCGCCGGGCTCGCAGACCGTCAACAAGCACATGGTCCGCCCGGTGATCGAGCGCTGGCTGCGGCAGGAGACCGTCGACGAGGGCTTCGCGGCCCTGCGCGAGAACTGGGACCGCCTGCTCGGCGGCCTGCAGGTGGCCACCCCCGACTCGGACACCGACCGGATGGTCAACATCTGGAACGCGTACCAGAACATGGTCACGTTCAACCTGAGCCGCTCGACCTCGTTCTACGAGTCCGGCATCGGCCGCGGCATGGGCTTCCGCGACTCCAACCAGGACCTGCTCGGCTTCGTGCACATGATCCCGGAGCGGGCCCGGGAGCGGATCCTCGACATCGCGGCCACGCAGCTGTCCACCGGCGGGGCGTACCACCAGTACCAGCCGCTGACCAAGCGCGGGAACAACGACATCGGCTCCGGCTTCAACGACGACCCGCTGTGGCTCATCCTGGGCGTCGCGGCCTACCTCAAGGAGTCCGGTGACACCTCGATCCTCGACGCGGCGGTGCCGTACGACAACGATCCCGGCACGGAGCAGCCGCTCTACGAGCACCTGCAGCGCTCCCTGCGGTACACCCTGGAGCGCCTCGGCCCCCACGGCCTGCCGCTGATCGGGCGGGCCGACTGGAACGACTGCCTCAACCTCAACTGCTTCTCCGACACTCCCGGCGAGCCCTTCCAGACCACGGAGAACGCCATCGGCGGGGTCGCCGAGTCCGTCTTCATCGCCGGGCAGTTCGTGCTCGCCGCGCGGGAGCTCGCCGGGATCGCCGCGTTCGTGGGCAAGCCCGCGCAGGAGTACCTCGACGCGGCCGAGAAGATGGCCGGCACGATCGCCGAGCACGGCTGGGACGGGGCCTGGTTCCGCCGGGCGTACGACTTCCACGGCAACGTGGTCGGCTCGGCCTCCAACGACGAGGGACAGATCTTCATCGAGCCGCAGGGCATGTGCATCATGGGCGGCGTCGGCGTCGAGGACGGCACCGCGGCGACGGCCCTGACCAGCGTGCGCGAGCGGCTCGCCACGCCGCACGGGATCGTCCTGCAGCAGCCGGCGTACAGCTCCTACCGCATCGAGCTCGGCGAGATCTCCTCCTACCCGCCCGGCTACAAGGAGAACGCCGGCATCTTCTGCCACACCAACCCGTGGCTGATGATCGCCGAGACGATCGTCGGCAACGGCGACGGGGCGTTCGACTACTACAAGCGCATCCTGCCGGCGGCCCGCGAGGCCATCAGCGAGGTGCATCGGTGCGAGCCCTACGTCTACGCCCAGATGATCGCCGGCCGCGACGCCCCCACCCACGGCGAGGCGAAGAACTCCTGGCTGACGGGCACCGCGGCCTGGAACTACGCCGCGATCACGCAGTGGATCCTCGGCATCCGGCCCGAGCTCACGGGTCTGCGCCTGAATCCGGTCATGCCGTCCGAATGGTCCGGATTCACCGCAGTGCGCCGGTTCCGCGGGGCGACGTACAACATCACCGTCCAGCGCGGCGGTGTGCGCACGTTGACGGTGGACGGGCACGAGGCCGACCCCGACGCGGTCCTCCCGCTGGCCCCCGCCGGCGCGGACGTTGAGGTCAATTTGACGATTTCTTGAAAAAGATCGTCAGTCCCACCGGTGGCCGGGTGACGGAATGTGCGCACAATGAGGCGTGAACATCCCGTCCCCGGGCCGCCCCCGCTCCGCCGGCCGCCCCACGCTCGACGAGGTCGCCCAGCGCGCCGGTGTCGGCCGCGGCACCGTGTCGCGCGTGGTGAACGGCTCGCCCCAGGTGAGCCCCGAGGCGCGCGCCGCCGTGCAGAAGGCGATCGACGAGCTGGGGTACGTGCCCAACCGGGCCGCCCGCGCCCTGGTCACCCAGCGCACCGACTCGGTCGCCCTGGTCGTCTCGGAGTCGGAGGAGCGCGTCTTCGGGGAGCCCTTCTTCGCCGGCATCGTGCGCGGCATCAGCTCGGCCCTGGCCGACACCCAGCTGCAGCTCTGGCTGGCGATGGCCCAGTCCCCGGCCGAGCGTGACCGCGTCGAGCACCACCTGACCAGCCAGCACGTCGACGGCGTGATGCTGTTGTCACTGCACGACGCCGACCCGCTGCCGCTGCTGCTGGAGCGCCGGGGCCTGCCGGTCGTCCTCGGCGGCCGCCCCGCCCAGATGCTCGTCGACGACGAGCAGCTCAACTTCACCGCCCAGCTCTCGCAGCTTTCCTACGTGGACGCCGACAACGAGGGCGGGGCCCGCATCGCCGTCGGCCACCTCCTGGACCGGCAGCGCCGCCGCATCGCCGCGATCGCCGGACCGCAGGACATGGCCGTGGGCGTCTCCCGCCTGACCGGCTACCGCGAGGCCCTGGAGCGCGCCGGGCTGCCGGTGGACGAGCGCCTCATCGCGTACGGCGACTTCTCCGAGGCCAGCGGCGAGCGGGCCGTCCGCGAACTGCTGGAGGCCGACCCGACGATCGACGCGGTCTTCGCCGCCTCCGACCTGATGGCGGTCGGCGCACTGCGCGCGCTACGGTCCTTGGGCAAGGACGTTCCCGGCGACGTCGCCCTGGTCGGCTTCGACGACGTGGCGATCGCCCGCCAGACCGACCCGCCGCTGACCACCGTCCACCAGCCGGTCGAGGCGATGGGCCGCGAGATGGCGCGCCTGCTCATCTCCCGCATCGCCGGCGCCGCGTCCTCGTCGGTGATGGTCGAGACCCACCTGGTCCGCCGCGCCTCGGCCTGAGCCCCCCCGCCCTCCCGTTTGCGTTTCGGCGGTTACGGGCACCGGGAGATCGGAGGAGGTGGCAGAGTCGATGAGCAACGAGTGGAAGAAGCGGCGGCGCCGCGCGCAGAGTGTGGCCGAGGAGGCCTGGGAGCACCTGGTCTCGGCCCTGGACAGCGCGCGCACCTTCGGCGGCAGCATGAAGGACCGCGCATCCGACCTGGCCGGTGAGGCCTCGGACCGCTACAGCACCGCGTCGGACCGGGTCGGTTCGGCGAGCACGGAGGCCTGGAAGCGCGCGAACCTGGCCCTGGACGCCTTGTCCGGCCGCCGCCCGCGCAAGCCGTGGGGCTGGATCGCGGTGGCGGTCCTGGGCGGCGTGGCGGTGGGCTGGGCGGCGGCGGCCTCGGCCCCGAAGGCCATCCAGGCCGCGTCGGCCCGCCTCGGCGCCAACGACGAGCCGGACCACCTACCGTCGTCAGCAGAGCCCCCGGCCCCGTACGAGCCGGTCTTCCCCCCGCCGAACTGAGACAATCCGCGAATTGCCCGAACCGCCTCGCATGCCAGCGCCATGCGGGGCGCCGGCCCGCAGTCATTGGTCGCCTCGCATGCCAGCGCCATGCGGGGTGCCGGCCCGCGGTCGCCGGTTGCCTCGCATGCCAGCGCCATGCGGGGTGCCGGCCCGCGGTCGCCGGTTGCCTCGCATGCCGGCGCCGTGCGGGGTGCCGGCCAGCGGTCGCCGGGGGCCGGTCGCCTCGCATGCCGACCAGAGCGCACCCGGTAGTCGCTCACGGAGCGAGAGACCCCCATGATCGATAGACCCCGTGACCCACTCCAATGACGACACGTCCGGATCGCCTGTTGTCGGGCTCCCTTTCGACTTCTGCGCGCGATGAATCCGGGCGTTTCGCGTAGCGGCGTGGAGCCCGACAGACAGGCCCAGCTTGCGCTTGCCCACCCGCCGGTGTGCCCGCGTCGCGGCAGTTCAGGCCGCGCGGCATGGCCCGGGCTCGCATGAGTCAGCGAAGCCGGGCGATCGGCTCGGCGACCAGGGCGACGACGGAGCCTCAACTCCGTTTGGTGACGACATCACGGTCATTTCGGCGGGGACCGTGCTCCCGCTCCTGCTGCGCCCCTGCCCGCCGAGGCGGCGAACGCGGGGAGCGCCGGACCCCGAGCCGGCCGTGGCGATGTCGTCGAGCCGCGTGTCCAGCGGCCGCTTCGAGGCCATTTGGCGGTCGAAGACGACGGTCGGCGAAATCGGGTGCGTGGATGACGAGGCGGACGCGACCTGGGTGAAGCACATGGCGTCCGGGCCGGCCGGCGGCCCCCCGGTCCCGCCGCACTTCGTGAAGCTGCACTACCTGCGGCGGCTGTCGCGGGAGGCGGGCTCAGCGGTGGCGAGGAATGCGCCGGTGCAGCGGCGGCCCGATCGATGGCGGGCGCCGGAGCGGTAGGTGGTGGCGCGGTGGGTGGTGGAGCGGCGTCGCCGGAGCGGCTCGGTCGTTGCTTCGGCGGTGGTGACGCAGCGTCGTCGCCGTAACGGCTCGGCTGGTGCGTTGGTGATGACACTACGGATCGACAGCACGCCGACTGGACCGGTCGGGTGCGCGGTGGCCTCGGTGCGGGCTGGGAACGCGGCGACAGCGAACGCCCTGGCGATGCACGAGACATCGGCGGCGACGATGGCCTCAGCGACTCCGTACGACATGTCGGCGGCGGCATCGATGGGGCGGAAACGTCGTGAGGGCGAGACGGTCCGGGCAGGGCGGACGCGGATGGATCGGAGCGCGGGTTCGGCTGGGTGGCCGGCCGGCCGGGGTTGGGCTGGGTCGACGGGCGGTGGGATTCGGGCTGAGCCGGCTGATGGCCGGGGTTGGGCTGGGTCGACGGGCGGCGGGATTCGGGCTGAGTCGGCTGATGGCTGGGGTTGGGCTGGGTTGGTGGGCGGTGGGATTCGGGCTGGGGCGGCGGGCGGCGGGGGTTGGGCTGAGTCGGTGGAAGGCCGGGGTCGGGCTGGATTGGTGGACTGCCCCGGTCGGGCTGGGGCGACGGGCGGCCCGGACCGGGGTGGGTGGTCAGAGCGCGGCGGCGGGCGGCTCGGGCGTCCTGTTCGGCCCAATGAGCGCTGATCTCGGCGGTCCGGGCCTCGGCGTCCAGACGGGCCAGGCGCTCGGCATGACGCGCCTCCAAACCACGACGGCGAGCCTCAGCGAACTCGGCACGCACCGCACGACGACGAGCCACACGACGACGCTGCTCAGCCAGCATCGCATCCAACCGAACACGCCACTCCGAATCAGCGGTCCCGGTCAGCACCTCGCTCATGGAGACAACCTAGAACAGGGGTACGACAAAACCCGGTGACCAGGGCAAACGGCGGCCCGGCTGACGTCAAGGGGCGACGGTGTGATCTTGAACTGGCGGTGGTCGGCGAGAGATCGCGGGCGCCTTGGTGCTTGGGGCGCGTGGGTCTTGACTTCAAGCGCTTGAGGTTTGATTCGCTGGTCTCGTGACCACGTTGACGATTCAAGACGTTGCGCGGCGCAGTGGGTTGAGTGAGGCGACGCTGCGCTATTACGAGGAGGTCGGGCTCATCGGTCCGATCCGCCGCGATCCCAGCAGCCGGCATCGCCGCTACCGCGAGGAGGACCTCGACACCCTCCAGGCGCTGGCCTGCCTGCGCGCGATGGGCGTCGGCATCGAGGATATGCGCACCTACCAGGCGAACCGTGCGCTGGGACGCGCCGCGGCGGGCGAGCAGCGGGATCTACTGCGCCGCCACGCCGAGCGGATCGAAGGCCAGATCGCCACGCTCCAGGTACACCTCGAATACCTGCGGCGGAAGGCTGTGTTGTGGGATGCCCGCGACCGCGGAGACGTCGCGAGTGAGGAAGAGGCGAACCTGCGGGTACGGGACATCCTCCCGAGCCTCGAGGCGGTGCTGCGATGAGCCGGGTCCTGGTCACCGGCGCGAACGGCTACCTCGGCACGCGCCTGGTCGCGGACCTGCTGCGCGACGGGACCCCGGTGCGCGCCGCGGTCCGCTCCCTCGACGTCGAGGCGGGGCTGCGTGAGGCCGTACGCCGCGGCGGCACCGACGACGACGGTCTCGAACTCGTCGTGGCGGGCATCACCGCCGCCGACGGCTGGGACCAGGCCCTCGCGGGCGTCGCGGAGGTCTACCATCTCGCCACGCCGATGCACCACGGGCTCGACCCGGAGCGGATCGTCGGGCCCGCCCGCGACGGCGTGCTGCACGTCCTGCGCGCCGCCCGGGACGCCGGCGCCCGGCGGGTCGTGCTGACCTCGTCGTTCGCGGCGGTGGGCTATTCGCCGAAGCCGGGGCGTGACTACACCGAGGACGACTGGACGGACCCGGACACCCCGGGGCTCGCACCGTATCCGCGTTCGAAGGCGATCGCCGAACGCGCTGCCTGGGACTTCGTCGAGCGTGAGGGCGGCGGCACGGAACTCGTCGCGATCAACCCGACCTGGATCGCCGGGCCCACGCTCACCACCGAGGTGCGGTCCTCGCTGCACGTCGTCAAGGCGCTCATCGAGGGGACCGTGACCGTCGTGCCACGTCAGCGCTTCGGCGTCGCCGACGTACGGGACGTCGCCGAACTGCACATCACGGCGATGCGGACGCCCGAGGCGGCCGGCAGGCGCTACCTCGCGCTCGCCGATGGCCCGACGACCACGTTCGTACAGGTGGCGCGGCTGTTCCGCGACCGGTTCGGAGCATTCGCCGGGCGGGTCACGCTCGACGAGGCGTCCGGCGACGAACCGCCACCGCTCACCATCCACAACGACCGGGCGAGGCGGGAGCTGGGATTCCGGCCCCGGCCGGCCGAGACGACCCTCGTCGAGACCGTCCAGAGCATGCTGGATCTTGGCATAACGGATTTTTCGCCAGGCGAGGTATAAATCCGATAAGTCGTGGCGCGGAGCGCCCGACTTATCGGACCTGCGGCCCACGCCCGCGGGCGTCGGGGTGGAGCCCGGATCAGTTGTACTTGCGCAGCTCGCGGCGGGCCAGCGACGCGCGGTGGACCTCGTCCGGGCCGTCGGCGAAGCGGAGGGAGCGCGCGCTCGCCCACGGCGACGCCAGCGGCGTGTCCTGGCTCACGCCGCCGGCGCCGTGCGCCTGGATGGCCTTGTCGATCACCCACTCTGCCATGGACGGGACCGCGATCTTGATGGCCTGGATCTCGGTGTGGGCGCCCTTGTTGCCGATCTTGTCCATCAGCCAGGCCGTCTTGAGCACCAGGAGGCGGGCCTGTTCTATGCGGACCCGCGACTCGGCGATCCACTCCTGGACGACGCCCTGCTCGGCCAGGGGGCGGCCGAACGCCACGCGCCGGCTGACCCGGCCGCACATCAGCTCCAGGGCGCGCTCCGCCATGCCGATCAGGCGCATGCAGTGGTGGATGCGGCCGGGGCCCAGGCGGGCCTGGGCGATCGCGAAGCCCTCGCCCTCGCCGGCGATCAGGGCGTCGGCCGGGACCCGTACGTTTTCGAACAGCACCTCGGCGTGGCCGCCGTGGGCGGCGTCGGTGTAGCCGAAGACGTGCATGCCGCGCTTGACCGTGATGCCCGGTGTGTCGCGGGGGACGCAGATCATGCTCTGCTGGCGGTGGCGCTGCGCGGCGGGGTCCGTCTTGCCCATCACGATGAGGAGCCGGCAGTTGGGGTTCATCGCGCCCGACGACCACCATTTTCGCCCGTTGATGACGTAGGCGTCGCCGTCGCGCTCGATGCGCGTGGAGATGTTCGTCGCGTCCGACGATGCCACCTCCGGCTCCGTTATGCAGAACGCCGAGCGGATCCGGCCCTCGAGCAGGGGCTTGAGCCAGCGGTCCCGCTGCCCGGGGGAGCCGAACTGGGCCAGGACCTCCATGTTGCCGGTGTCGGGGGCGGCGCAGTTGAGCGCCTCGGGGGCCAGGTTCGGGCTGCGGCCGGTGATCTCGGCCAGCGGGGCGTACTGCAGGTTGGTCAGGCCCGCGCCGTGGGTCGCGTCGGGGAGGAAGAGGTTCCACAGGCCCCGGTCGCGGGCGGAGCGCTTGAGGTCCTCGATGATCGGGGGGCGGGCCCACGGGTCCGCGGCCTCGGCCAGCTGCCGCTCCAGCACCGGCTCCGCGGGGTACACCTCCTCCTGCATGAAGGCGGTGAGCTTCTCGTGCAGTCCGGCGGTGCGCTCGTCGAAACCGAAGTCCATCAGCTCTCTCCGTCGATCGCTGCGATGCCCGCTTCCAGCAGGGGCGGGACCAGCTCGCCGATCTCGTCGAAGCCGGCCCCGACCGTCTGGCCGTGGGTGTACCGGTAGTGGATGCCCTCGAGCACGACGGCGAGCTTGTAGCAGGCCAGGCCGACGTACCAGTCCAGGTTCTCGCTCAGCGGCGCGGTGCGGGCGTAGCGGGCCAGCAGCTCGTCGCCGTCGGGGAAGCCGGCGGCGACGCCCAGGCCGTCGGCGATCGGGTTGCGGACCGTCTTGATGCGCTCCAGCACGTTCCAGTACGCCAGCAGCAGCCCCAGGTCCGTCTGCGGGTCGCCGATCGTGGCCATCTCCCAGTCCAGGACGGCGGCGACGCGCAGCGTGTCCGGGTCGACGATGAGGTTGTCGAGGCGGTAGTCGCCGTGCACGATGCCGGCGCGCGGGCCGGCGGGGACGGTCGCGGCGAGCTTGTCGCGCAGGGCCGCGGCGGCGGGCAGGTCGCGGCTGTACGACTTCTCCAGCTGCTTGCTCCAGCGGCGGACCTGGCGCTCCAGGAAGCCCTCGGGCCGGCCGAACTCCGCCAGGCCCACCTCGGCCGGGTCGACCAGGTGCAGCTCGGCGAGGGTGTCCATCATGGCGAAGGCGACCTTGCGGCGGTTCTGCTCGCCGAGCGGGTCGGTCTGATCGCGGTGGCGCAGGACGACGCCGGGGACGCGGGCCATGAGGTAGAACGGGGCGCCCAGGACGCTGTCGTCCTCGCACAGCAGCAGTGCCTCGGGGACGGGGACCGCGGTGGCGCCGAGCGCGGAGATCACGCGGAACTCGCGGGTCATGTCGTGCGCGGTGGCCAGGACGTGGCCGAGCGGCGGACGGCGCAGGACGAAGACCTCGTTGAGAAAGTACGTCAGGTTGGAGCGTCCGCCGGCCACGAGCTCGGCGGTCAGCGGCGCGCTGACCAGGCCGGGGGCCTTTTCGTCCAGGTAGGCCTGCAGGCGGGCGGGGTCGAGACCGGGCGGGGTGCTCATTCGATCAGTCCAGGGTTGAGACACGTTCCCTGTCAAGCATCGTGTGGCTTTTTGAACCGGTATATACGGTTCGGCGGCCGGGTAAACGTTCCGGCACCGACACCGCTGCGAAACGGCGCGGAAACTCGCGGTAGGCAACCTGTTCGCAGTACCGGAGAGCACAAGGCGTACACCAACGGCGGCGTACATCCTGAAGCCCAGGACGACGGGAGGTCGACTCACATGCTGCTCAGGCTGCGAGTTGCACTACCCGACCGTCCCGGCTCACTCGGGCAGGTTGCCCGGACGCTGGGTGTGGTCGGCGCGGACATCGTTTCGGTCGTGGTACTGGAGCGGGTCGGCGGTCGTGCGGTGGACGACTTCACCGTGGTCTGGCCGGCTTCGGGCCCGGTCGACCGCGTGCTCACCGGCCTCGCGGCGATCCCAGGCGTACGCGTGGACGGTGTGTGGCGCGGCACCGAGCTGTCGGAGCCGAGCAGCGGCCGCGAGGTCGCGCTCATCGGACAGGTGGCGGCGAACCCCGATCACGGCCTGGCTACGGTCGTGGACGCGGCGCCCGCACTGTTCGGCGCGGACTGGGCGGTGGCGATCCAGATCGGTTCCGACTGGGCGGGCGGCGGCGCGCGTGCCCAGGCCTGGACCGAATCCTCGGTGGTCAGCGCCAGTTGGCGCGCTCCGGTTGTCCCCCCACAGGTGGACATCGCACCACTGCGGCCCCGCGCTCTGAGCGCAGCTGACGGCGTTCATCTCGCTGTCGCGCCTTTCCAGCGTGGGGGCCTGGTCCTTGTTGTCGGACGCGGCGGGGCGGACGGCGACGCTGGAGCACCTCCGTTCCACGGTTCCGAGGTGGAGCGGCTGGCGCAGCTGGTCGGTGCAACCGCATCTGTGCTCGGGGAACGGCTGGCGGGGCCCGGTTTGGCGGAACCGGGTAAGGCGGGGAGTTCCGTTGCCGGAACCCCCGCGCCCGCCGGCACAAGCCCCTCCACATGGACGGCCTAGCGCGGTCACAGGGAGTTCGGCCCATGACGCTCTGGCGCATCCGGGCGACGGTCGACGACCGTCCGGGCTTCCTGTCCGTACTCACCGCGAGCCTGGCCCTGCGGAAGGTCAACATCCTCTCCGTCCAGGTGCACACCACCGAGTCCGGCGCCCTCGACGACTTCCTCGTCGAGGCGCCCGACACGCTCACCCGGGCCGATCTCGTCGACGCCGTGCTGCGCGGCCGCGGTCGCGACCCGTGGGTCGCCCCGGCCGACGTGCGTGGCCTGATCGACGAGCCGACCCGGGTGCTGACCCTGGCCGCCAAGGTCCTCGACGGCACCTCCAGCCTCCAGGAGGCCCTGGCCGCGCTGCTCGGCGACTGCGACATCTCCTGGCGGGCCGAGACCTCCACCGGCGCCGGGGGCTTCACGGCCACCGGCATGCAGCTGCAGGACCCGGCCGGCGGCACCCTCTACGTCCGGCGGCCGGCGCCGGCGTTCACCCCGGCCGAGTACGCCCGGGCCCAGGCCCTGGTGGAGCTGGCCCGCGTCGCATCGAAGCACCGGGCCGCCTGAGAACGCGCTGAGAGCGCCCCCTCGCCGAGCGAGGGGGCGCTTCTTGTCGTGCGCGTCTACGTGTAGCCTGCCGACATGTTGGTCGGGTACATGTCGAGGGGCGACGTATGAGCGCGCTGGAGTACGCCAGGCTGCAGTTCAGTCTCACCGCATCGCTGCACTTCACGTTCGTCATGGTCACGCTCGGCCTGGTCCTGCTCGTCGCCGTGATGCAGACGCGCTTCGTGACGACGGGCGATCCGGTGTACGGCCGGATGGCCCGCTTCTGGGGCCAGCTCTACGCGATCAACTACGCCGTCGGCATCGCCACCGGGCTCGTCATGGAGTTCGAGCTCGGCCTCAACTGGAGCGGGCTGTCCCGGCTCACCGGCGACGTCTTCGGCGCGCCGCTCGCCCTGGAGACACTCATCGCGTTCGTGCTCGAGTCGACGCTGCTCGGCATGTGGATCTTCGGCTGGGGGCGCCTGGGCAAGCGGCTGCACCTGGCCCTGATCTGGGGCGTCGCCGCCACCGCCCTGCTGTCCGCGTTCTGGGTGCTGGTGAGCAACTCGTTCCTGCAGCACCCCGTCGGGTACGCGATCGACGCGAACGGCACCGCCCGCCTCACCAGCTTCGGCGCGCTGCTGGGCAACAGCGCCCTGTGGATGGCCCTCGTGCACGCGGTCTCGGCCACCGTGCTCACCGGCGGCGTGCTCATGGCCGGCATCAGCGCCTGGCGCCTGCGCCGCCGGCGGCCGCTCGCCGCGCCGGACCACGAGCTGTTCCGCCGCTCGCTGCGCCTGGGCATCCGGACCGGGCTGGTCGGCACCTTCCTCACCATCGGCTTCGGCTACGCCCAGTTCGGCCCGATCGACGAGAACCAGCCGATGAAGCTGGCCCGCGGCGAGGAGGCGCTCGCCCACCAGGCCGAGATGGTCCAGCGCTGGGGCCCCGGCGACTACCTCGTCAGCGAGCACGTCCGCACCGCGCTGGACTCGATGATCGGCGTGGCCAACCTGCTGTTCCTGGTGCTGTTCATCGCCCAGGTCCTGACCTTCCGCGACACGCTCGTCCGCCGCCGCTGGGCCCGGCCGATGTCCTGGCTGCTGACCGCGCTCATCCCCGTGCCGATGCTCACCGGCATCCTCGGCTGGTTCGTGCGGGAGGAGGGGCGGCAGCCCTGGGCGGTGTACGGCCTGCTGCGCACCGCCGACGCGGTGTCCCCGATGAGCGCGGACGCCCTGCGCTGGTCCACGTTCGGCTTCAGCGTCGTCGTCGCCGGGCTCGTCCTGGTCGACTGGTGGCTGCTGGCCCGGGCCGCGGCCAGAAAACCCGGTGGGGAGTTCGGCCAGCAGGACGAGGAGATCCGTATCCAACAGCAGGAGGTGACGGTGTGAGCACCGTGTGGTACTGCATCCTGGGCGCCCTCTTCGCGACCTACTTCGCGCTCGGCGGCCTCGACCAGGGCGTCGCCATGCTCCTGCCCGTGCTGCGGGGCGACGGCGAGCGGCGCGCCGCCCTCAACGCGATCGGCCCGATGTTCCTCGGCAACGAGGTCTGGATCGTCGGCGCGGCCGGCGTGCTCATCGCCGCGTTCCCGCGGCTGGAGGGCGAGCTGTTCGGCGCCGCCTATCCGGTGCTCGTCGCCGCCGTCCTCGGCCTGCTCGCCCTCAACGCCGGCGTGCAGCTGCGCAGCCGCGGCCGGCGCCGGGGCGGCTTCGACGCGCTCATCGCAGCCAGCGGCGTCACCCTCGCCACCGCGTGGGGGCTGCTCTTCGGCGTCCTGCTGCACGGCGTCGCACTCACCGCCGACGTCCACGTCCACGGCCTCGCCCCGCTGGCCGCCCCCGAGGTCTGGTTCACCGCGCTGGCCAACGTGCTGCTGGTGCTCGCCAACGGCGCCGCGTACCTGCTGTGGAAGCGGCGCGACGAGCGGATGCGCCGCCTCGTCGCCCGCCTCGCCCCGATCGCCGGCGGTGTCTGCGCCCTGGCGATCGGCGGCTGGTACCTCGCCGCGCCCGCCGGCATCCGCAACCCCGTCGCCGGCACGGTCCTGGGCGGGGCGATCGTGGCGGCGACGCTCGCCGCCGCGGCGCTGGCCCGCCGCGGTGCCGCCGGCCGGGCATTCGGGTTCACCGCTGTGGCCTGCGCCCTACCCGTCGTCGCGGCCGCGTCAGCGCTGTTCCCCACCGTGCTAGCGTCCACGGTGGACCCGGGTGCGACGGTGACCGTCGACGCCGCGGCCGCCGGCCGCGACACGCTGCGGCTGCTCGCCCTCGGCGCGGCCCCGCTGCTCCCGGTGCTCGTCGCCGTCCAGGCCGCCTGCTGGTGGCTGTTCCGGCGTCGGACGTCTCTGTACTGGTAGGGCGGCGCGATACGTGGACAGAAGACTGCTGCGGCTCGGCCCGGTCCGGCGCTACGCGACAGTGCTGACCGGCTCCGCGCTGCTGGCCGCGGTGCTCACCGTGACGCAGGCCGTCAGCCTCGCGCAGCTGCTCGCCGCGGCCGTCGACGGGCGCCTCGACCGGGTCGCGCTCGCCGTCGGGCTCGGCGCGGTACTGCTGCGGGGCCTGCACGCGGGGGCGCTCACCGCGCTCACCGGCCGGGCGGCCGCCGGCATCAAGGCCCACCTGCGGGAGCGGCTGCTCGACTCCGCCGCCCGCCGCGGCCCCGCCTGGCTGGCCGGGCGCCGCGCCGGTGAGCTCGCCACCCTGGCCGGCCGGGGCGTCGACGGCCTCGACGGATACCTCACCGGCTACCTGCCGCAGGTCTTCCTCGCCGCGTTCGTCCCCCTCGCCACCCTCGGCTGGCTGGCGCTGACCGACTTCGCCTCCGCCGTCGTCGTCGCGCTGACCCTGCCGCTCATCCCGGTCTTCGGCGTCCTCGTCGGCAAGTCCACCGGCGCCCGCACCCAGCGCCAATGGGCCGAGCTCAGCCGGCTCGGCGGCCACTTCCTCGACACCGTCCGGGGCCTCGCGACCCTGCGCGCGTTCGGGCGCGAGGCCGCCTACGTGCGCCGGGTGCGCCAGAACGCGGAGGCGTACCGGGTCGCCACCATGCGCACCCTGCGCCTGGCGTTCCTGTCCGCCCTGGTGCTGGAGCTGGTCGCGACCGTCTCCGTCGCCCTCGTCGCCGTCCCCGTGGGGCTGCGGCTCCTCGACGGGCGGCTGACGCTCGCCGCGGCGCTCACGGTGCTGCTGCTGGCGCCGGAGGCCTATCTGCCGCTGCGCGCCCTCGGCACCAAGTTCCACGCGAGCCAGGAAGGGCTCGCGGCTTCGGCGGAGATTCATGCCGTACTGCTGGATGCTCCGAAAGCCACGACGGAACCGCGCCTGCCACCGGCGGACGCCGGCCTGGTCCTGCAGCGCGTGGAGGTGCGCTACGGCGACGTCGTGGCGCTGCGCGAGGCGTCGCTGGAGGTCGAGCCCGGGGACCGGGTGGCGCTGATCGGGCCCAGCGGCGGCGGCAAGTCCACGCTGCTGTCGCTGATCCTCGGGTTCACCGCCCCGACCGCCGGGCGCGTCCTCGTCGGGGGCGTCGACCTCGCCGCGCTCGACCTGGACGCGTGGCGGGCGCGGCTGGCGTGGATGCCGCAGCGGCCGCATCTGTTCGCCGGCACCGTCGCCGACAACATCCGGCTCGGCTCGCCCTCGACGCCGCTGGACGCCGTGGTCGCCGCCGCGCGGGCCGCCGAGGCGGACGGGTTCGTACGGGCGCTGCCGGACGGGTACGACACCGAGCTGTCGGTGCACGGGCTGTCCAGCGGGCAGCGGCAGCGGCTCGCCATGGCGCGGGCCTGGCTGCGGCGCGACGCCTCGCTGCTGCTCTTCGACGAGCCGACCGCGCGGCTCGACCCGGCCAGCGAGGCGGCCGTCGTCGCGTCGGCGGCCCGGCTCGCCGCCGGGCGCACCGCGCTGCTCGTCGCCCACCGGCCGGCGCTGCTGTCGATCGCCACGCGGACCGTCACCGTGGACGGCCGGCTGAGCGAGGCGCCTGGCCTGGGTCGATCACCGCGAAGCGCCATCGAGCCAGACCAGGCCGAGGTGGCCGTGTGAGCGCGGGCGTGGTGCTGCGGCTCGTCGCCGCCGGGGTGCTCGGGGTGCTCGCCGAGGCCGCCGGGGTCGGGCTGGTCGGGACCGCCACGTGGATGATCGTGCGGGCGGCGGATCAGCCGCCGCTGGCCGCGCTTGCCGTGGCGATCGCCGCGGTGCGGGCATTCGCACTGCTCAAGGGCGGGATACGATACGTCGAGCGGCTCGCCGGGCACGACGTCGTCCTGCGGGTGCTGGCCGACCTGCGGGCGCGCGCCTTCGCCTCGCTGGCCGACGTGAAGGCCGGCGACGCGCTCAGCCGCGTGGTGTCCGATGTGGACGCCGTGCAGGATCTGCTGCTGCGGGCCGTGCTGCCGGCCGGGGTCGCGGCGGTGATCGGTGCCGCCTCCGTCGCCGGGGTCGCCCTGTTCTCGCCCGTGGCCGGGCTGGTGCTCGCCGTCGCCCTGGTGCTCGGCGGGGTGCTGCTGCCGCTGCTCGGGCGGGCCGGCTCGCGTGGATCGGCCGGGCTCGCCGCGGCGCGCGGCGCGGTGGCCGCCGGCGCCGTGGACCTCGCCCATGGCGCCGCCGAGCTGACCGCGTTCGGCGCCCTGCCCGCCGCGCTGGCCACCGCCTCCGCGCGGGGCCGGCGGCTGGCTCGCCTGGAGGCCCGGGCCGCCGCCCTCAGCGGGGTCGTGAGCGGGGCGGCGGCGCTGGTGCCGGCCGGTGCCGCCCTGGCCA
This sequence comes from Dactylosporangium sp. CA-233914, assembly GCF_050942935.1. Taxonomy (NCBI): domain Bacteria; kingdom Bacillati; phylum Actinomycetota; class Actinomycetes; order Micromonosporales; family Micromonosporaceae; genus Dactylosporangium; species Dactylosporangium sp. CA-233914. Next base: position 2,254,635 of record NZ_CP192030.1, read on the forward strand.
TCGGGGCGCTCGGCGGCGGCCCGGTGCCGGCGCTCGTCGCGCTGACCGTCGGTGAGGTCGTGGTACCGCTGGCCGCCGCGGCGGCCCGCCACGGCGAGGTGCTCGGGGCGGTCCGGCGGGTCCGGGCGCTCGTCGGTGATCGGGCCGAGGCTTCGCCGCCGCCGGACCGGCGGGCGCTGGCCGAGCCGGTCTCGGTCCGGCTGCGCGGAGTCAGGGTCCGGTATCCGCACGGCGCCCGGGACGCCCTCGCCGACGTCGATCTCGAACTGCCGGCCGGGCGGCGGGTGGCAGTCGTCGGCCCCAGCGGCGCCGGGAAGTCGACGCTGCTGGACGTCATCGCGGGCCGGGCGCCGGTCGTCGCCGGGCGGGTCGAAGGAGTGCCGGACGGTGCCGAGGCGTGGCAGGTGGCCGGCGGTGTGTTCGCCGACGCGCACGTGTTCCACACCACCGTCCGGGAGAACCTCACGCTCGGGCGGGACGGGTTCGGCGATGCGGCAATGCGCTCCGCCCTGGCCGCCGCGGGACTCGGGGAGTACGGGGACCGGCTCGACGACGTCGTGGGCGAGGACGGCGGGCGGCTGTCCGGAGGGCAGCGGCAGCGGCTGCTGCTCGCCCGGGCACTGCTGGACGCGCCACCGGTCCTGCTGCTGGACGAGCCCACCGAGGGCCTCGACGCGGATGCCGCCGACGCGGTCCTCGCCACGGCGTTGCGGGCCGCGGGGGAGCGCACGGTCGTCGTCGTCACGCACCGCCGCGCCGACCTCGACCGGTTCGACGACGTCGTCACGGTCGCCGACGGGCGACTGCACAGCGTTCCGGCAGTGTGCGACCCTTGACGGGTGTCCAGGGTCTTTCTGCCCGACGACGCGGGGCCGATCGACACGTATGTCGACGGGCTCGCCGCGGCCTTGCGCGGGCCGCTCCGCACGCGTGCTGAAATGATCACGGAGGCGCGCCACAGCCTGCAGGACGCGGCCGCCGCCTTCCAGGACGATCTCGGCCTGCCGCCCCTGGACGCCCAGCGCCGCGCGGTGCTCGAGTTCGGCACCCTGGGCGAGGTCGTCCCCGGATACCAGGCCGAGCTGGCCGCCCAGCAGGGCCGCCGCACGGCGACATGGATCGCGCTGGCCCTGCCCCTGGTCAACGTCCTCGCCCCGCTCATGTGGTGGGACAGCCCGTGGAGCGTCGCCAACCACGCCACCCATCTCTACTGGGTGCTCGTGGACCATTTCAAGTACACGTCGTTCCTGGCCGCGGCGGTCGCCGCCCTGGTGGTCCTCGGCTTCTCGTGGGGGAGCCGCTACCTTCGCGACGGCGTACGCTTCACGCGGATCGTCGGCCTGGGCGCGGTCACGTTCCTGGGCCTGCACGGCGTGGTGGGGGCGGTGGTGTTCGGGTTGAGCATCTACCAGTGGCCGGCCGCGGCGACCTGGCCCCCGGTCATCCTGGGCATGCTGGTCAACCTGGCGGCCTTCGGCTACGCGGGCGTGCTGTCGGTTCGCTGCGTCCAGTTCGCCCGTACCGCCCTGCGCAACCGCGTCGCCGTCTGACCTGCCCGTCTCTCTCTTCCGGCACTCTTGCCTGATTCCTTGGCCACGCGTCGATCGCACAGACCCGCTCGATGAGCCGCTCGTGCTCCTCGTCGGGAACCGACATGCTGACCGGCGTGCTCAAGGCGACAGTGCGTGACCCATCAGGTCGGGCGCCGACGTCCCATTTCACGCCTGCGAGGCGTAATCCGGAAGGGATAGCCGAAATTTCGTATTATTTCGGCTTCTGCCGCTTCCGTGGCTTTCTTCCGATTGGCCGGATCAGGTCGTGGCGGGCGGCGGCAGGAGCACCGCGCCGATGGTGGTGGTGAACTCCTGCCAGGCCGTGCGCTCCTCGGCCAGCACCTTGCGGCCCGCGTTGGTCAGCCGGTAGGTCCGCCGCTCCCGCCCGCCGACCGTGGACCAGGCGCTCTCGACGTAGCCGGCCCGCTCGAGGCGGCGCAGGGCCGGGTAGACCGTGCCGGTCGGCAGGGCCAGCGAGCCGCCGCTGCGCTCCTGGAGGGCCTCGATGATCGCGTAACCGTGGCGGGGTTCGCCGTCGAGCACCGCGAGCAGGAGTGCGTCGAGATGCCCGCGTAGCGCGTCCGCCTTCATGTGTAGCGAGTCTACGGGTTAGCTCGCCGCCGCGCCACGGCAGGGGTTTAGGGTTCCAGGCCGTGGGCAGGACCCGTGGCACGCCACACGGATTGGGGAAGCGGACGGGTGCGAAGCATGAGGCGGCGGTCGGACACCGCGCGGGACGTCGAGCTGCAGTGGCCCACCGGCCTGGGAACCGCGCTGGCGATTGCGTCCGGCCGATCTCTGGCGTACCGCCGCGGCGTCCCGCGCGCGGCAGTCGCCGCCCCCCGCTGGACCACGTCGACGGACCGGCCTCCGCGAGCCGGCGCCGAGCCGGGCTCGGAGCCGGGCGAGGGTGCCGAGCCCACCGGCCGGCATGCCCGCCGCGACGAAGAGACGGACGTCGACGCCGGCAGCGGTGCGGACGCCGGGCCGCAACGCGCGACGAGCGGCCGGCATGCCCGCCACGACGACGACGAGGCGAGCGCGGACGCCGGGCCCGGGCCGGGTACGGAGACGGGGCGGCACGCGCGGCGCGATGACGCGACGAGTACGGGCGCGGGTCCGGGGGCGACCGCCGACCGCAACGGGAATGCCGGGACGGGCCGGGGCACCGGGTCGTGGTGGAGTGTCGGGGCGGGCCGGCATGCGCGGCGCGACGCCGCGGCGGTCGTCGACGCCGAGGCCGTGGCCCGCTGGCTCACCGGACAACTGCCGCCCGGGCGGTTCGGCGGCCTCGTGATCGGCTCGCCGCACGGGTCGTCGCTGCACCTGGCCGCGGCGCTCGGGGTGCCGTGGCTGCCCGCCGGGTTCGAGCTGCCCACGCCGGACGTCGTGGCGCGGCGCGGCGATCCGGGGGCGCCGCCGCGGACAACACCGCCGCCGCCCGCGCGGGAGAGCTCGCGGCGCGGCCGGTGCTGGAGGCGAACCCCGACGTCACGGTGCGGCAGGTCTACGACCCCGTGTGGCGGGGCTGGTCGGCGGCCGCGACCGCGTACGCGGTGGTGCGGTGGCGCCGGCTGCCGGGCGCGTACCGCGACCTGATCGCCGAGCGCCTGCGGCCCGGGGCGGCGGTCATCGTGACGCGGGACGTGGGCCGCTGGCTGACGGTGGCGGGCGCCGGCGGGTACGCCTTCCAGCTGGGCGCCCGCGCCTCGGGCCTGAGCCCGGCCGACTACCTCGACCGGCGCGACGCCGCCGTCCTCGGGGAGCAGCCGGCGGACAGCGACGGCGAGCGCAGCGTCGACCGCGCGCTCGTCGAGGACCTCCGGCGCTTCGCGGCCGCGCACGGTCACCCGGTGCGCCAGGTCCTCTACCGCCATCCCGACGTGCTCAGCGCGGCGGTCGCGGACCTTTACCGCGCGTGGCTGCGCGCCGGCGACCGCACCGGCAACCGGCTCGTCGTCGAGTGCGGGCGCCTGCTCGACCCCTGGCACGTGGTGCGGGCGGGGCTGGTGCCCTACTGGTGCGAGTATCCGCTGCGCTCCACGGTCGCGGCGCTGTCCTGGTGGCTCGCCGGCAGCGAACCCTACACCGCCGTCGACGTGCTGCCCGAGCCGCCGGGGGTGCCGCTGCCGACGACCGCGCCGCTGGTCGAGTGGGAGGCGGTGGCCGGCTTCGGGACGCGGCACGCGCTCGTGGACACGCGGTGCGCGCGAGCCTACCCATCCGGCGCCGTGCCCGCCCACCATGCCACGCAGGTGCTGCGGGCCCAGCCTTACGACCTGCCCTACCTGCCGTTCCTCGACGCCGACGCGGCCCTGGCCGAGCTTACCGCGCGCGGCCAGAGCGACGGGCTGCTGGTGCTGTAAGGCCGCCGTAGCAACCGTGCCGGCCGCACAACAACCGCGTCGGTCGCACCACAACCGCGTTGGCCGCATAGTAACCGCGCCTGCTGCACGACAACCGCCGCGCGCGTGGTGCGGGCGGGCGAGTCGAGCAAGGGCCGAGTGGGTCAGCGGGGCTGGATCGGGCGGTGCGGCCAAGCCACGCCGGTAGACGCCTCGCCGGGGCTGTTCCTCATTTCCTCAGGCTAAAGGATGTCTCGTAACTCTGTCGGCGTCTGTTGGCGGATTATGGGGATTCGTCGTATGCGGCCCACCGTGCGTTCCGCTCGGCAACGAACCGCCGTACTTCCTCCGGCACCGGGTCAGGGAAGCGAGGCACCGCCTCGGCGATCTCCTCCACGGCCTCCGCTCCGATGGCGTTCGCGATCGCCTCCCACATCAGCACCCGCACATGGGAAAGCCGGGGGCCGACCCACCACTCTTTGAGGAACTGGTCGAACGTGTGGACATCGGCGTCGCCGCACGCCTCACGGGAGCCGATCCGATCCAGCGAGATGACGACGTTTTCAAGGACCCGAGCCACCTCGATGGCGTGCTCCAATGGAACCACGACAACCGGCTCGTCACGCCTGACGTCCACGCGCACCCCTTCCCGCCAGGCAGACAACGCTACAGCCGCCAAACGACGTCTCGTCACCCGGCGCCGGAAACCGTCCAGTCATCCATGACGATGTCCCGGTGCAGGTGATCTCGGCAGCACACCCGGAGTGGACCGTGCCGTTCACCGGGTTACGCCCGGCCCAGTTCCGCCGGCTGGTGCGCCTCGTCGCCCAACGCGGCGGGGACGCCATCGCCGGCGGACGCCCCGGCCGACAGTGGACGCTGCCACTGGCCGACCGGGTCCTGTTGGTCACCGCCTACTGGCGCACCAACCTGACCATGCGCCAACTCGGGCCCCTGTTCGGGGTGTCGCATTCCGCCGCCCACCGCGTCATCGACAGCCTCGGACCGCTGCTGACTCTGCTGCCGGTCCGCCGTCGACCGGCCAAGCAGATCGCTGTAGTCGACGGCACCCTGATCCCTACCCGCGACCATAGACTGGCCGCCCAGAGCAAGAACTACCGCTACTCGACCAACCTGCAGGTCGCCATCGACGCCAACACCCGCCTGGTGATCGCCCTGGGCGAGCCGCAACCGGGCAACCGCAACGACACCGTCGTCTACCGCACCAACGGCATCCAACAGGCTCTGGCCGGTCGGACCGTGATGGCTGACGGCGGCTACCGAGGCAACCCCGAGGTGATCATCCCGTACCGCAAGCCGCCGGACGGCACCCCGCTACCGGACTGGAAGGAACACCTCAACACCACGCACCGCACCATCCGCGCTCGCATCGAACACACTTTCGCCCGGATGAAGACCTACAAGATCCTGCGCGACTACCGCCGCGCCGCGCACACCCTGGCGCACACCGCCTCAGCGATCGCCCATCTCCACAACATCGCCCTCACCCGATGACGCCGAACCCGCCGCGGAGACCCGAGATCCGAGTTACGAGACATCCTTTAGTGTTGCGTGATCCTGGTGTCGTTACCTCCCATTGTTGTTGACGAGTTGCTTGACGCTGGTCTGGGCCCAGCGGACCTTGGCGAGGATCTCCTCGGTGCTGGCGGTCCAGGTGAAGGGTTTGGCGTCGGTGTTCCAGTGCGCGACGTAGTCGCGGATGCGGACGATGAGGGCGTTGGCAGAGGTGAATGTGCCGCGGCGGATGGACTGGCGGGTGATGAGCCCGAACCAGATCTCGATCATGTTGAGCCAGGAGCTGCCGGTCGGGGTGAAGTGGACCGTGACGTTCGGGTTCGCCGCCAGCCAGGCCCGCACGTCGGGGGTGTCGTGGGTGGACAAGTTGTCCAGGACCACGTGGATTTCTTTCCCGGCATGGGGTTTCACGGCCTTGCGCAGGAACGCTAGGAACCGGGCGCTGTCGCGGACCGGCTGGCAGTCGGCGACGACGTGCCCGGTGGCGACGTCCAGGGCGGCGAACAGGTTGGTGAAGCCATGGCGCTTGTGGTCGTGGGTGCGTTGCTCGGTGACCCCGAAGTCCATGGGCAGCAACGGTTGCGTTCGGTCCAATGATTGGATCTGGGTCTTCTCGTCGATCGAGAGCACGACCGCGCCGCCGGGCGGGGCGAGATACAAGCCGGCAATGTCGGCGACCTTCTCGGCGAAACGCGGGTCCTTCGACAGCTTGAAGGTGCCCTGCCGGTGTGGCTTGAGATCGTTGTCCCGCCACAGTTTCGCCACGTAGTGCCAGGACACCGACACACCCTCGGTCCGTTTGAGGTACGCGGCCAGTTGCCGGCTCGACCAGTGCGACAACCCGGTCTCCACCGGTGGCGTGGCCCGACTCAACGCCAGGACCCGGGCCCGAACCGCGGCCGGCACCTGCTCACGGGGCGCTGCGTGCGATCCATCCGCCAAGCCGGCCAGCCCGTTGCCCGCGTACCTGTCGACCCAACGGTCCACAGTGGGCAGTGACACCCCGGCCAGCGCCGCAACATCCTTCCGACGCCGACCCTCCGCCATCCACAACACGATCCGGGCCCGAGTCGCCACCACCGCTGGCACGTCCCGACTGTTGATCACCGCCCGCAGCTCCGCGGTCTGGGCCTCGGTCAGCATTACACCAGGATCAACGACCGACCCCACATAACACAACCAGCATCACGGAACACTAGTCCACCCGACCTAATCGATCCGGAAAAGTCGGACGGTGCGTGGACGGTGACGCTATGCGGCCGTCGTGTCCTCGGACTTCTCCTTGTTCTTCTGGACCTTGCTGATCACGTCGTGCAGGGGCTTCGTGCCGCTGCCCACCACCACGCCGGTGATGATCGCGTCGATCCACACCGGGATGCCCTGCCAGCCGTCGCCGGCGATGGAGTGCAGCAGGTACAGGCCCCCGGACGACGAGGCTACCGTGGCCAGGGCGACCGCGATGCCCCATGAGATCAGGCCGCGGTTGGCGCGGCCGCGGTCGACCATCGACTTGGCGTGGGCCACCTGGATCAGGTCGTCCAGGGTCGCGTCGTGGTACTTGTTCGCCATGTTCGCCACCGCCTTCTCCAGTTCGCCCTTGGCGTGCTGGCCCGGCATGAAGCGGGCGAACGGCTCCAGGATGCGCTCGACCGCCGTGGCGAAGGCGAACAGCACGCCGAAGAGGGCGGTCGCGTCCGGCAGGTGGATCTCGTCGGCGTTGACGCCCCAGTGGTACAGCGCCCACGAGCCCGCGCCGCCCGCCGCCATCAGCAGGAAGGCCGTGATCAGGGCGCCGATGCTCGCCGGCTGGGTGGCCACCGCGGCGGCCTCGCCGCCGGGAGCCGGGGGCGCCTCGGTGCCGACCGCGGCCAGGGCGGCGCCGACCTCGGCGGCGGGGGGCGTTGCCTGGGCCGGGATGCGCTGCGTGACGTCCTCGGCCAGGGAGGGAGCCGGCGCGAGGTTCTGTGGTGCGACCGTGGCGGCCGCCACGACCCGGTTGCTGGAGGAGCCGAGGACGGCGTTGCGCCGGACCAGTGCCATGCGCGAGAGGCTAGCTCCTGTTGCATCGATGATGATGCAGCGGGGTGTCATCGGATCCGCGCCCGGTTGCATGTAGGGATTACGACAAGCGGCAGGGCCGTCGCTCACCGGGTGAGCAACGGCCCTGCCGAAGATGTTGCTGCCCTGTGATGCATCAAGCGGAGGCCGAGGCCGCGGACGACGCGGACGTCGAGGGGGACGTCGTGGTCGCGGCCGGCGGCGGCAGTGCGCTGCCCTTGACGTACTCGTCCCAGGTCTTGTCCCAGTCGGTCCAGCCGTTGCCCCAGGCGAGCTTGCGGGTCGTGTTCTTCACGATCACGACGTCGCCGATCTTGGTCAGGTTGTACAGGTACTTCGCGTTGGACTCCGAGACGTTCGTGCAGCCGTGCGACACGTTGCGCTTGCCCTGGTCCCCGACCGACCACGGGGCGGAGTGGATGTACTCCCCGCCGCTGGTCATCCGCTGCGTCCAGTAGACGGTCTCGCGGTACGGGTCTTCGGGGTCGGTCCCCACGAACAGCTCGGACTGGTTCTTGTCCATGACCACCATGTTCCCGGAGGACGAGGGGGTCCTGGCCTTGCCGAGGCTGACCGGGAGCGTCTTGATGACCTGGCCGTTCTGCTCCACCGTCATCTGGTGGGTCTGGTCGTCGGTCGTCATGACGATCTTGTCGCCGATGCTGAACGTGCTCGTGACGTCCTTGGTACCCCAGCCGGTCTTGGTGAGCTGGAGCCCGCCGACGGCGAGCCGAACGTTGATCTTGGTGCCGGACTGCCAGTACTCCTTCGTGCGGTAGTGGACCTCACCGCCGTTGAACCAGTACCAGGTGCCGATCTGCGGCGGGTCGGACGTGACGATCAGCCGCTTCTCCACCGAGGCCCGCAGTTCCTGCGGGACGCTGGAGCCGAACCGTACGACGATGGGCATGCCCACGCCGTACGTCTTGTTGTCGGAGACAGCCGTGGAGACGTTGACCGTCTTGCCGGGCTTCCCCATGGTGGTGAACGTGACCTTCTTGCCGGCCGTGTCGCCGGCGGAGGTCACGGTTGCCGTGTACTGCGTGCCGTATTTGAGCTGAGTCGCGGGGATCCAGGCCGTCCCGTCGGCGTTGAGCGCGCCTGTCACCGCGGCCCCCGAGGCGTCCGTCAGCGCGACCTGGGCGTTGGAGCCCGGGGTCGTCTGCAGGGACAGTTCGGTTGCGGTGGAGACGTTGTTCGCGCCGTCGTTGGGAGCGGCGAAGGCCGCCTTCGGCAGCTCGGCGGCGGACGCGGAAGCCGAGGGGCCGCCGGCACTGCTGTCAGCGCCGCTCCATTTCGGCTTGGCCCCGTCGTCGCTGCTGCAGCCCGCAGCGAGGACGACGACGCTGGTCAGAGCGGCGATCGTGGCCAGTGCTCGTGCGGAGACTCCCATGTCCACACCTCCTTCGTTGGGCTAGAGCATGCACCGGTTACGACACCGGTGTATCCCGTGTTAGTGCCACCAGTTCAATGTTCCGGAAAGTGCGTGGTGGCGGGCGATCTTGCCGTGCATCATCGTAGGAAGTAACGGATGACCCAGGCCATCCGCTCCATGGACGTCTTCCGGACTGTCAGAGGTTGCGTGACAGTTCTGTAACGGCGTCCGAACCGGGGTCCGACCTGCCAACTCGTGGGATTTGTCACGATCACGCGCTGTAGGTCTCGCGCCGGTGTACACGGTAGGTTGTGCGGCAACATACGCGGCGGGCGCGCTGGGCATGCGATATGGACTCGAGTATCGATCATGCAACTTGCGCCCGCTCTTCGCGTACACTGGCAAGACCGCTCCTCAGGGCCGACGTTGTCCCGATTTGCACCCGATGACGTCAGCAGGAGGCCCGATGGTGTACCCCGGACCGCAGCAGCAGGGCCTCTACGACCCTGCCTTTGAACACGACGCGTGCGGGGTCGCCTTCGTCGCCGACATACACGGCCGCAGGTCCCACGACGTCGTCTTCAAGGGGCTCTCGGCGCTGCGCCGGATGGATCATCGCGGCGCCCGCGGTGCCGAGCCCAACACGGGCGACGGCGCCGGCATCATGATCCAGATCCCGGACGCGTTCCTGCGCGAGGTCGTGCCGTTCGAGCTGCCCCCCGCCGGGCAATACGCGACCGGCCTGGCCTTCCTGCCCACCGACGACGAGGCCGCCGCCCGCGCGCAGCGGGTGCTGGAGAAGTACGCGCTGGTCGAGGGCGCCCAGGTGCTGGGCTGGCGGGACGTGCCCGTCGACGCCACCGACCTCGGCGCGACCGCGCTGGCCGCCATGCCCCGCATCCGCCAGGTGTTCCTCAGCGCGGAGAAGCTCGGCGCGCCCGGCACCGTGCTCGCGGGCCTGGAGCTCGACCGGGTCGTCTACTGCGTGCGCAAGCAGGCCGAGCGGGAGACGCGGGAGCGGGGCATCCAGCTGTACCTGCCGTCGCTGTCCTGCCGCACGATCACGTACAAGGGCATGCTCACCCCGGATCAGGTCGTGTCGTTCTACCCGGACCTGTCCGACGAGCGGGTCGCCTCGGCGATCGCCCTGGTGCACTCGCGCTTCTCGACGAACACGTTCCCCTCCTGGGAGCTTTCGCACCCGTACCGCATCATCGCCCACAACGGCGAGATCAACACCATCCGCGGCAACCGTAACTGGATGGCCGCCCGCGAGGCGCTGCTGGCCACCGAGAACCTCCCCGGCAACATCCGCCGCCTGTTCCCCATCTGCACGCCGGAGGCGTCGGACTCGGCCAACTTCGACGAGGTCCTCGAGCTGCTGCACCTGGCCGGGCGCAGCCTGCCGCACGCGGTACTGATGATGATCCCGGAGGCCTGGGAGAACGACCCGCGCATGGACTCGCTGCGCCGGGCGTTCTACCGGTTCCACGCGTGCCTCATGGAGCCGTGGGACGGCCCCGCGAGCGTCGCGTTCACCGACGGCACCGTGGTCGGCGCCGTGCTCGACCGCAACGGGCTGCGGCCGGGCCGCTGGTGGCAGACCAGCGACGGCCTGGTGGTGCTGGCCAGCGAGGCCGGCGTGCTCGACCTCGACCCGGCCACCATCGTGGCCAAGGGCCGCTCGGCACCGGGCAAGATGCTGCTGGTCGACACCGCCGCGGGCCGCATCCGCACCGACGACGAGATCAAGGCCGGGCTCGCCTCCGCCGAGCCGTACGAGGAGTGGCTGCACGCCGGCCTCATGGACCTCGACCAGCTGCCCGAGCGCGAGCACGTCGTGTACACGCACGACTCGGTGCAGCGCCGCCAGCAGACGTTCGGCTACACCGAGGAGGAGCTCAAGATCCTCATCGGCCCCATGGCGCGCGCCGGTGCCGAGCCGCTGGGCTCGATGGGCACCGACACCCCGGTCGCCGTGCTCTCCACCCGGCCGCGGCTGATGTACGACTACTTCACCCAGCTCTTCGCGCAGGTCACCAACCCGCCGCTGGACGCGATCCGCGAGGAGCTGGTGACCAGCGTCGCGGCCACCATCGGCCCCGAGGGCAACCTGCTGCGCCCGGGCCCGGCCTCGTGCCGGCAGATCGCCCTGCCGTACCCGGTCATCGACAACGACGACCTGGCCAAGATCCTGCACATCGACGACGACGGCGACCTGCCCGGCTTCAAGGCCGTGCGGGTGTCGGGCCTCTACCCGGTCCGCGACGGCGCGACCGGCCTCAAGCGCCGGCTCGTCGAGATCATGCGCGGCGTCTCCGAGGCGATCGAGGACGGCGTGCGCATCCTGGTGCTGTCCGACCGCGACTCGACCGCCGACCTGGCCCCGATCCCGTCGCTGCTGCTCACCGCGGCCGTCCACCAGCACCTGGTCCGGGAGCAGACCCGCACCCAGGTGTCGCTGGTCGTCGAGTCCGGCGACTGCCGCGAGGTGCACCACGTCGCTCTGCTGTCCGGGTTCGGCGCGTCGGCGGTCAACCCGTACCTCGCCTTCGAAAGCGTCGAGGACCTCATCAACACCGGGTCGCTGCCCGGCCTGGACGCGGACAAGGCGATCCACAACTACGTCAAGGCGCTCGGCAAGGGCGTTCTGAAGATCATGTCCAAGATGGGCATCTCGACCGTCTCGTCGTACTGCGGCGCCCAGGTCTTCGAGGCCGTCGGCCTCGACCCGCGCCTGGTGGAGCGCTACTTCACCGGCACCCCGAGCAAGATCGGCGGGATCGGCCTGGCCGAGGTGCACGCCGAGATCGCCGCCCGGCACTCCCGCGCCTACCCGTCCAACGAGGCCGAGCGGGCGCACCGGCGCCTCGAGGTCGGCGGCGAGTACCAGTGGCGCCGCGAGGGCGAGCTGCACCTGTACAACCCGGAGACGGTGTTCCTGCTGCAGCACGCGACACGCTCGCGGCAGTACGACATCTTCCAGCGCTACACCGCGAAGGTCGACGAGCTGGCGGGCCGGGCCGGGTCGCTGCGCGGCCTGTTCGAGCTGCGCACCGGCGCGCGCCCGGCGGTGCCGATCGACGAGGTCGAGCCGGCCGTCGAGATCGTCAAGCGCTTCGCGACGGGCGCCATGTCGTACGGCAGCATCTCCGCCGAGGCCCACGAGACGCTCGCGATCGCCATGAACAACATCGGCGGCAAGTCCAACACCGGCGAGGGCGGCGAGGACTCGGAGCGGCTGCACGACCCGCGCCGGCGCTCCTCGGTCAAGCAGGTCGCCAGCGGCCGCTTCGGCGTGACGACGGAGTACCTCGTCAACGCCGACGACCTGCAGATCAAGATGGCCCAGGGCGCCAAGCCGGGCGAGGGCGGCCAGCTGCCGGGCAACAAGGTGTGGCCGTGGATCGCCAGGACCCGCCACGCCACGCCCGGCGTCGGGCTCATCTCCCCGCCGCCGCACCACGACATCTACTCCATCGAGGATCTCGCCCAGCTGGTCTTCGACCTCAAGAACGTCAACCCGTCGGCGCGGGTGCACGTCAAGCTGGTCTCCGAGGTCGGCGTCGGCACGGTGGCGGCCGGCGTGGCCAAGACGAAGGCCGACGTGATCCTGATCTCGGGACATGACGGTGGCACCGGTGCCTCGCCGCTGAACTCGCTCAAGCACGCGGGCACGCCGTGGGAGCTGGGCCTGGCCGAGACCCAGCAGACCCTGCTGCTGTCGGGCCTGCGCGACCGGGTCAGCGTCCAGGTCGACGGGCAGCTCAAGACCGGCCGGGACGTGATCATCGCGGCGCTGCTCGGCGCCGAGGAGTACGGCTTCGCCACCGCGCCGCTCATCGTCTCCGGCTGCATCATGATGCGCGTCTGCCACCTCGACACCTGCCCGGTCGGCATCGCCACGCAGAACCCGGTGCTGCGCAAGCGGTTCACCGGCTCGCCCGAGTTCGTCGAGAACTTCTTCTGGTTCCTGGCCGAGGAGGTCCGCGGCTACCTGGCGGAGCTCGGTTTCCGGACCCTCGACGAGGCGATCGGCCACACCGAGCTGCTCGACGTGCGCCCGGCCGTGAACCACTGGAAGGCCGGCGGGCTCGACCTGACCCCGCTGCTGCACGTGCCGCCGCTCGCCGACGACGCCGTCCGGCGCCAGACCACCAAGCAGGACCACCGGCTGGAGCGGGCGCTGGACAACCAGCTCATCGCCGCGGTCTCCCCGGCCCTGGACGCCGGCGAGCCGATCAAGCTGGAGATCCCGGTGCGCAACGAGCACCGCTCAGTCGGGGCGATGCTCGGCGGCGAGGTCGTACGGCGCGTCGGCGGCAACGGCCTGCCCGACGACACCGTGGACATCACGCTGCGCGGCGTGGCCGGGCAGTCCTTCGGCGCCTGGGTGCCCAGCGGTGTCACGCTGCGGCTGCTGGGCGAGGCCAACGACTACGTCGGCAAGGGTCTGTCCGGCGGGCGGCTCATCGTGCGCCCGGACGAGCGGGCGCCGTTCGTCGCCGAGGAGCAGACGATCGGCGGCAACACGGTGCTCTACGGCGCGACCGGCGGCAAGCTGTTCATGCGAGGCCGGGCCGGGGAGCGCTTCGCGGTGCGCAACTCGGGCGCCCTCGCGGTCGTCGAGGGCGTCGGCGACCACGGGTGTGAGTACATGACCGGCGGCACCGTCGTCGTGCTCGGCACCACGGGCCGCAACTTCGCCGCGGGCATGTCCGGCGGCGTGGCGTACGTCTGGAAGCTCGACCGGAGCCTCGTCAACGCGGAGCTGGTCGACCTGCGCGCGGTGAGCGACCCGGAGGCGCTGCGCGGCCACGTGGCCGAGCACCTGGCCGAGACCGGCTCGGCGGTGGCCGAGCGCATGCTGGCCGACTGGGGCGCCGCCCTGGCGGAGTTCACCGAGGTCATGCCGCGCGACTACGAGCGCGCGATGGAGGCGATGCGGGCCGCCGAGGCAGCCGGCCGCGACGTGGATGCGGCTGTGATGGAGGTGGCCCGTGCCTGACCCGAACGGTTTCCTGCGCTACGAGCGGCGGCTGCCGGCCCGGCGGCCGGTGCCGGTGCGGCTGCGGGACTGGCGGGAGGTGTACCCGCCGGCGAGCGACGAGCTCGTCCGGGAACAGGCCAGCCGGTGCATGGACTGCGGCATCCCGTTCTGCCACGACGGCTGCCCGCTGGGCAACCGCATCCCGGACTGGAACGACCTGGTCCGCAGCGGCGACTGGGAGTTCGCGATCGAGGCGCTGCACGCCACGAACAACTTCCCGGAGTTCACCGGCCGGCTCTGCCCGGCCCCGTGCGAGGCGGCCTGCGTGCTGTCCATCGCCGGCGGCCAGGCGGTCACCATCAAGCAGGTCGAGGTCGAGATCATCAACCGCGCGGTGGAGGCCGGCCGGGTCCGGCCCCGCCCGGCGCCCGAGCGCTCCGGCAAGAGCGTCGGCGTGGTCGGCTCCGGCCCGGCCGGGCTCGCCGCCGCCCAGCAGCTGGCCCGCGCGGGGCACGACGTCGTGGTGTACGAGCGCGACGACGAGCTCGGGGGCCTGCTGCGGTACGGCATCCCGGACTTCAAGCTGGAGAAGGTGCACATCGAGCGCCGCCTGGAGCAGCTGCGCGCGGAAGGCGTGCGGTTCCGCACCGGCGTCAACGTCGGCGTCACCGTCTCCGTCGACGAGCTGCGCGCGTCGCACGACGCCCTGCTGCTGGCCTGCGGCGCCCTGGCCGGCCGCGACACTGCCGAGACCCCCGGGCGCGAGCTTCGCGGCATCCACCTCGCGATGGAGCACCTGGTCGAGTCCAACCGGGTCGTCGCCGGCAAGCAGCCCTCCGCGGCCATCACCGCCGAGGGCAAGAACGTCATCATCATCGGCGGCGGCGACACGGCGGCCGACTGCCTCGGCGTCGCCCATCGCCAGGGGGCCCGCTCCGTACTGCAGCTCGACCAGTACCCCACCCCGCCGGAGGACCGCGACGAGTCCCGCGACCCGTGGCCGACCTGGCCGTGGATCCTGCGCAACTACCCCGCCCACGAGGAGGGCGGCGAGCGCGCCTTCGCCGTGGCGGTCACGTCCTTCGAGGGCGACGCCGAGGGCAACCTCACCTCGGTGCGCATCGCCGAGGTCAGCGTCAGCCGCGTCGGCGGCCGCCGCACGGTCACGGTCGTCGAGGGGACCGAGCGCGAGTACCCCGCCGAGCTGGTCCTGCTGGCCATCGGCTTCGAGGGCACCGAGGAGGGCCCGCTGCTGGCCAACCTCGGCCTGACCCGCAACCGCCGCGGCGGCATCGACACCGACAGCACCTGGCAGAGCAGCGCCCCCGGCGTCTTCATCGCCGGCGACATGCACCGCGGCGCGTCCCTGATCGTCTGGGCGATCGCCGAGGGCCGCGCGGCGGCGGCGTCGATCCACGCGTATCTCGGCGGCGACGGCACCCTGCCCTCGCCGGTCGACCCGTCAGCGGTGGCCCTGTCGGCCTGAGGCGCCATTCGGGAGCGGGCTACTTTCACCCGCCCGCTCCCGGGTATGGCCTGTGCTGGCTGCCCGCGAAGACCGCCCGGGCCGCTTCGCCAGCCACCTGAACGTCGCTCCGAGCACCACTGGGCCGCGAAGATCGTTGGCTTCCCGCCGGATCTCGAGAACCATCCCGTACGCCGTGGACGGCCAGATCTCCTGCGGACCCAGCCGATCCCGGCCGAGAACGCGGCATATTGCCCGATCCGGCGACTTCCTCGCCTACGACCGAAACCGGTCCGAGCAGGCCTACAACGACATGGGCGACGCCGTCGTCTTCTTCTACCTGCTGGGCCACGAGCACGGCCACGGCATCCAGCAGCGCGGACTGCTTTAGCCGGCGCCGCGATCCGCACCGGCGGCCTGCCCCTGGGGATCTCGGCGCGCGACCCGTGTTCTGCGACCTGCCCACCCGATCCGTATCCACCTCTCCACCACTCCTTCCTGGCCCCCGTTCGCGTGACCCCGTTGATGAAGCGTTCCCGCACCGCTCAGCGGTTCGTTGGCGAGCGCCCGGTTTGCGCGTTGTGCAGGAAGTCCGCTTGGGGGTCGTCGGGCGGGAGAGGGCTCCGGTACGGTCACCGTGTTCGATGCGCATCGTGGCGGGGAGGGCGCGATGAGTGAACACAGCAGCGGCTTCGTCGTCGACCCGAGGGCCCTGGAGACCTTCGGCCTCGACTTCCAGCACGACCTGGACGCACACCTGTCCTCGGAGAAGGTCCAGACCCTGCACATCTTCTCGGAGGCTCAGCTGTTCGGCTCGGGCACCGCGAGCCCTGACGTCCACCAAGCGGCGACGGACTATCGCAGCAAGCTGCTGGAGCTGTTCGACACGATGGATGCGTTGCTGCACGAGGGTGCGGTCATGGCTCGTGCCGCGCAAGCCATCGCGAATGCGTACGCAGAGGCGGATGCGATCTCTGATGACGACGTGCACAGGGCGGTCGGCGTGGCACAGCAGCAGACCGACGCGGATGCCCTTGTTGTTGATCCGGTCACGGGAAGGCCGGTTTGATGTCGGAGACGTATGCGAAGTACCGACTGCCGGATCTGTGGAAGTCTGTCGCGGCAGAGGACCCCGAGGCCGGGTTTGCGCATGTCAACGCCCTAAACCGGCTTCGCGTCGCGCTTGAGCAACAGCGCGACAACCTTAGGATTCACCGGGATCGCCTCGTCGAGGGCTGGCCCCCGGAACGCAGCGAGGCGGCGGCCACGTTTGTGGACCGGATCAACGGCTTGATCGACGTGTTGACCGCCACGGCCGGCGCAACCGGGCGGATCTGCGTCGGTGTCGATGAGGCGTACTCGGCCATGCGAGAGGTTCGGCGTCAACTGGAGTCGATGATGGCCCAGTACTCGAAACGTCCTGCGGGCGCCGGCCTGACGGTTTCGAATGCCGGCAATCCCCAACTCGACCAGCAAGCCCGCGATGCCTACATTGCTGCGGATGCCAAGGTTGTCAGGGCGTCTGTGCTGATCAATTCTGGTATCGCCTGGCACTACCAGAAAGAAGACTCTCGCGAACTGGCGAGCACGGATCAGTCTGGCGTAGCCGGTCCTGGCAGTAGCGGAGGGTCGCATACGTCAGGCCAAAACGCGCAGTCGGCGATGCTTCGAGCACCCGTGTTCGATCCGCCGGTTCCGTCCGGGGCGGATGACGGCTCCAGCGCATTCGAGGGCGGTCGAGTTCGCGGCGACGATGGCCTGATGCTCACCGGGGGATCCGGTGTTCAGCCGGCGTCGGCTGGCACCTCCGTGCCGACATCGGTGCCAGGTCCGACCGGGCTGATCATTGGAAACGACGGTGCGAAGACTGGCAGTCCAGCAGTCGGGCGAGTCGACCCCTTCGCGCTTCCGCCAGGCAGCGTGATCGGTACATCACGGCCGACTGGCCCAGGCGGAAGCCAGCCGGGTGCTGTTCCGATGGCTGGCCCGGGCTCGCGAACGAATCCGACCGCAACGTCACGTCGGTCGGCTGCAGGACGATCGATCGGCCAGCCGGACGCGGGCGGGGCGCGAGGAAACGGTCCCGCAAGCGGTGGCTACCGGGATCGATCTTTCGAGTCCTATGTTGAGCGTCGGCGGTCGAAGCACACCGAAGGCGAGGAGCTGTGGTCGGTCGAGGAAGGGGTGCCGCCGGTGATCGATGTGGCGACTGAGCGGCCCCATGATCCTGGTCCAGGTGTGATCGGGATGGACCGTTGATCGGCAGGGCCTGGCGAGCCGTGGTGAGCATGGCGACCACCGCATTAGTTCTGTTAGTGGTTGCAAATCCGGCGGTTGCCGACAGTATTCGGGATCAAGAATGGCACCTTGCCGCCCTTCGGATTCCGGAGGCGCAGCAGGTCAGCCAGGGTGAAGGCGTGGTTGTTGCTGTAGCGGACACCGGCGTTGACGACAGGCATGCAGAGCTTGCCGGGGCTGTTTTGCCGGGCAAGGGTTTTGGCGAGGGCAACAACAGCGACGGCCGGGTCGATCGAATCGGTCACGGAACCGCGATGGCGGGCCTCATTGCTGGGCGTGGCCTTCCGAATGGTGGTGGGGTTCTCGGGGTCGCGCCGAAGGCGATGGTTCTTCCGCTTCAGACGCTCAGCCGCGACGACGGATTCGGCTCCCCGTTGCCACTCGCATCCGGCATTGACTGGGCTGTTGACCGAGGCGCCAAAGTCATCTGTATCGCTGCAGCGACTGACGAAGACGAGCATGTCCAGCAAGCCGTCGAACGCGCGTTGCGATCTGATGTTGTTGTGGTCGCTGCCGCCGGCAACAAGCCAGATTCGACCTCTATTGCGTTTCCGGCAAGGGTGCCGGGTGTATTGGCTGTCGGTGGAACCGATAGCGCCGGGGATCATGCGGACATCTCGGCGACCGGTGCGGAGATGGTTGTTGCCGCCCCTGCAGTCAAGATTGTCTCCACGAGCCCGTCTGGCAGGTACTCGGTCGGCACTGGGACGAGCGATGCGACGGCGATTGTTTCCGGAGTTGTGGCGCTGGTGCGGGCCAAGTACCCGAACCTGTCTGGCCCCGAGGTGGTGCGCCGGATCACGGCTACGGCAACCGACAAGGGGAGACCGGGGCGAGACGACGAGTTCGGGTATGGCATCGTCAATCCTGTCGCCGCATTGACCGCCGATGTGTCGCCGGCCTCGCCTTCTGTTGATGGAAGTTCGTCGGTCGGAGCGCCGCCGTCCGATGCTGCCGGCCCGGGCGACTCCGGTGGCAGCGCGGTGAAGTGGGCTTTCGGTGGTGGGGTTCTCGTTGTGCTGCTCGCGGGGCTGGGGCTGTTGTTGCGGGCCAGGGCGCGGCAGTAGACCGGGCCAGTGTTGCTTTGAGTTTCAGCGTTGGTCACCCGGCCTCGGCGTGTGGGGATCACCCCTCGCGGGTAGGGCGCGCAGAATGCGGGATACGGTCCTTGACACGCTCGTGCTGCTGGGGATTGCGCTTGGAGCTGCGTTTCTGGCGTTGCTGGCGGTACATGTTCTGCACAAGCTTCTGGCTCGGGCCGGGCGGCGCTCGGCGCTGGTCACCGAGTTGGCGCTGCGGGCGCATCGGCCCACGCAGTGGGTCGTGGTGCTGTGCGCCGTGTACTTCACGGTGCGGGCCACGGCCGCTGGGGCTTCGTGGCGGCACGCGTTTCTGCACGCCGATCAGCTGATCATCATCGCGGCCGGGGCGTGGCTGATCGGGGCGTTGCTCGTCGTGGGCGAGGACGCGGCTCTCGCGCGGTTCCGGACCGATGTGCCCGACAACCGTACGGCTCGGCGTGTCCATACCCAGGTTGTCATGATCCGGCGGGTCACCGTGGCCGTGATCGCCGTGATCGCCGGGGCCGTCATGCTCATGACGTTTCCGCAGGCGCGGCTGGTGGGGACATCCGTGCTGGCCAGCGCCGGGTTTGCCGGCATCCTCGCCGGGCTGGCGGCCCAGAGCGTGTTGCGCAACGTGTTCGCGGGGCTGCAGCTGGCGTTTTCGGACGCGGTGCGGCTCGGGGACGTGGTGATCGTCGAGAAGGAGTGGGGGCGGGTCCAGGAGATCACGCTGTCGTACGTCGTCGTGCACGTCTGGGACGACCGGCGTCTGATCCTTCCTACCTCGTACTTCACCGAGAAACCGTTCGAGAACTGGACCCGGACCGATTCCGCGCTGCTCGGGGCCGTCATGTTCGACGTCGACTGGTGGCTGCCGGTGCCGGAGATGCGCGAAGAACTCCGGCGCGCGCTGGAGTCCACCGATCTGTGGGACGGGCGGGTGTCGGTCCTGCAGGTCGTCGAGGCTACCGGCAGCGCGATGCAGCTGCGGGCGCTGGTCAGCGCGACGGACGCGCCGAAGTTGTGGGACCTGCGATGCTTCATACGCGAGCACCTCGTGGCCTGGCTGCGTGACTCGCACCCGACGGCGCTGCCGCGCGTGCGGGCGGAGGTGACCTCGGCGATGCCGCTGCACGCCACGCTCACCGGGCAGACGGTCACCACCGACGGGGACTCGCGGGTGTTCAGCCACAGCGTCGACGGGCGTGCCCGGGCCGAGGCGTTCACCGGGCCGGAGTTGTGATCGGAAAAAGATGGAAAAGTCCGACAAGTTCGCCAGCGCCTGCACCGCGCGCGGCGGGGCGCGCCGGGATCGCGGTAGGTGGTGCGGGATGGGCGTGGGCGGTGCGGGATTGAGCGTGGGCGGTGCGGGATGGCTGTGGGCGGTGCGGCGGCCCAGGTGGGGACTGTGAGACAGGCGGTGAGCGGCCGCGCCGCCGTCAGCCGAGCGGGGGTCACCGCTGGTGTTCGGGTGCACGGGCGCGGCCTGTGGGCGGTGCAGGGTGGACATCGGGCCAGTAGCGGGGAAAGCCTGCGTGGACGGAGTCTCAACTGATGGCGGCGTGGCTGGGGCAGCGGATACGCCCCGTGGCGGAGGGACTAGCCTCAGGGATGTGACTCGACGCGCCAAAATCGTCTGTACGCTCGGCCCCGCCACATCATCGGCTGAGCGGCTCCGTGGCCTTGTCGACGCCGGGATGGACGTCGCGCGGCTCAACTTCAGCCACGGCAGCCACGAGGACCACGCCTCGGTGTACAACCTCGTTCGGGAGGCCGCCATCGGCGCCGGCCGCCCCGTGGGCATCCTTGCGGACCTGCAGGGTCCGAAGATCCGCCTCGGCCGCTTCGCCGATGGTCCGCACGAGTGGCGGACCGGCGACACCGCGGTCATCACCAGTGACGACGTCGTCGGCACCGCCGACCGGGTGTCGTGCACGTACAAGAAGCTTCCCCAGGAGGTCAAGGCCGGCGACCGGCTGCTCATCGACGACGGCAAGGTCGCCGTCGAGGTGACCGCCGTCACCGGCAACGACATCACCGTCCTCGTGACCGAGGGCGGCATGGTCTCCAACAACAAGGGTGTCTCGCTGCCGAACGTGGCCGTGAGCGTGCCCGCGCTGTCGGACAAGGACGCCGAGGACCTGCGCTTCGCGCTGCGCCTGGGCGTGGACTGGATCGCGCTGTCCTTCGTGCGCTCGCCGGACGACATCAAGCTCGTCCACGAGATCATGGCGGAGGAGGGCATCCGCCGCCCGGTGCTGGCGAAGGTCGAGAAGCCCGAGGCGGTCGCCTCGCTCGAGGCCATCGTCGGCGCCTTCGACGGCGTCATGGTCGCTCGGGGCGACCTGGGCGTGGAGATGCCGCTGGAGCAGGTGCCGCTGGTGCAGAAGCGCGCGGTGCAGTTGTGCCGCGAGCAGGCCAAGCCGGTCATCGTCGCGACCCAGATGCTCGACTCGATGATCGAGAACGCGCGGCCGACCCGGGCCGAGGCCTCGGACGTGGCCAACGCGGTGCTCGACGGCGCCGACGCGGTGATGCTGTCGGGGGAGACGAGCGTCGGGAAGTATCCCATCCTGACGGTCTCCACGATGGCGCGCATCGTCGCCACCACCGAGGGTGGCGCGCTCACCGTGCCGCGCCTGCAGCACGACCCCCGCACCAAGGGTGGCGCGCTCACCTCGGCCGCGTCGAACATCGCCCGCAACATCGGTGCGAAGGCGCTCGTCGCGTTCTCCCAGACGGGTGACACGGTCCGCCGCCTCGCCCGCCTGCACTGCGAGCTGCCGCTGCTGGCCTTCACCCCGGAGCCGACGGTCCGCAACCAGCTCACCCTCAGCTGGGGCGTGCAGACCTTCGACGTGCCGTTCGTGGAGCACACGGACGAGATGTTCAAGCAGGTCGACCTGGCCCTCGTCGGGCTGCCGTGGCTCGCGCCCGGCGACGACGTGGTCATCGTCGCCGGCTCACCGCCCGGAACCCCGGGCTCGACCAACACGCTGAGGGTGCACCAGCTGGGAGGACTCTCACAGGACTGAAGCGACCCGGCGGGCCGCCGCTTGCGTAGATTGTCCGTGTGAGCGAACTGGCTGGCGGACAGGACGCGGTGGACGAGCTCGTCCGGCTCCTGGACCTGGAAGCGCTGGGGGACGACCGGTTCCTGGGCATGAGCCCGCCGGACGGCCCCCAGCGCGTTTTCGGCGGCCAGGTGGCGGGCCAGGCCCTGGTCGCCGCCGGCCGTACGGTGGACCGCGAGCGCCGCGTCCACTCGCTGCACGGCTACTTCGTGCGCCCGGGCGATCCGGACGTGCCCATCACGTACACCGTGGAGAACATCCGCGACGGCCGCTCCTTCTCGGTGCGCCGCTCGGTCGCGGAGCAGCACGGCGAGGTGATCTTCTTCATGTCCGCCTCCTTCCACCGCCCGGAGGAGGGCCTGGACCACGCGGAGCCGGCCCCGGCCGACGTGCCCCCGCCGGACGAGGTGCCGACGATGATGGAGCGCCTGGCGAAGTACGAGGAGCGCTCCGGCATCTGGTCCCTCGTGCCGAAGCCGATCGACGTGCGTTACGTCGGCGAGCCCGGCTGGGTCCCCGCCGGCGACCGGCCGGCCGAGTCCCGCCAGCGCGTCTGGATGCGCCTGGCCGGCAAGCTGCCCGACGACCCGGTCCTGCACACGTGCGTGCTCACGTTCGCCTCGGACCTGACCCTGCTCGACTCGGTGCTGTCCACGCACGGCGCCGTGTGGGGCCCGGGCGGCTTCGTCGGCGCGAGCCTCGACCACGCGATGTGGTTCCACCGCCCGTTCCGCGCCGACGAGTGGTTCCTCTACGACAGCTCCAGCCCGTCGGCCTCCGGTGCCCGGGGCCTGGCCACGGGGCGGATGTTCACGCTGGACGGCCGCCACATCGCCACGGCCGTGCAGGAGGGTCTGTTGCGGCGCGTGGGAGGATGAGCATATGCGCCTTTCGGCCCGAGTTGACTACGCGCTGCGCGCGGTGGCGGAGCTGGCGGCCAGCTCCGCCGACGCCAAACTGGTAACCGCGGATCGCCTGGCGACCGCCCAGCAGATTCCGCCGAAGTTCCTGGAGAGCATCCTGCTCCAGTTGCGCCGCGGCGGCGTCGTCGTGGCCCAGCGCGGCCCCGAGGGCGGCTACCGCCTGGCCCGTCCGGCCGGCGACATCTCCCTGGCCGAGGTCATCCGCGTCATCGACGGCCCGCTGGCCAATGTGCGAGGCCAGCGCCCGGAGGAGCTGGGCTACCACGGTGCCGCGCAGGCGCTGCAGGACGTCTGGATCGCGCTGCGCGCCAACGAGCGGCTGATCCTGGAGACGGTCACGATCGAGGACGTCGTGACGGGCGAGCTGCCCGAGCGGGTCCGCGACCTGGTCGCCGATCCGCGGGCCTGGGTGTAGACGCGCCGGGACTCCAAGTCGCTATTTTCTATCGGATAAATAGGAGATAGCATCGGGCCGTGATTGTTGTCGTGTCTGGGAACCCGCGGCCCGACTCGCGGACGTTGCACCTCGCCGAGGCGGTCGGGGGCGCGCTCGCCGCCCGGCTCGGCCGGCCGGCACCGCTGACCGTCGACGTGGCGGAGCTCGGCGCGCGCCTGCTGCAGTCCGGCGACGAGGCGGTCGCGGAGGCGCTCGCGACGCTGCGGCGGGCGAGCCTGCTGGTGGTGGCGACGCCGACGTACAAGGGCAGCTACACCGGCGTGCTCAAGGTGCTGCTGGATCAGCTCCCGGCGGACGCTCTGCGGGGCATCGCGGCCGTCAGCGTGGTCACCGCGGGCGTGCAGCCCCAGGCCGACGCGGCCACGCGGCACCTGCGGGAGCTGCTCGGCGAGCTCGGCGCCACGCCCGTCGAGCCGGGCCTGGCGCTCGCCGAGCCGGAGCTGGCCGACGCGGGCACCGCCGTCGCCGGATACGTCACGCGGATCGCCGGCTCCTTCGCCGCCGGCGTCTAGCGTCAGTTGTGCTGCGCGGCCGCGGCGCTCACGAGCGAGAGGGACTCCTCGGGGGCGGCGTGGTCGCTGAGCACATTGAGGGAGCGGGCGATGCTGACCAGCGCGTAGGTCTGCGTCACCCGCAGCGTCCGGTCCATCTCCAGGTCGTCGGCCATGTCCAGCTCGGCGCGGATGCTGTGCAGGAAGCCCTCGGCGGCCTGCAGATACGGGTCGTGCGCTTTCGACATAACCCGAGCGTAGGTCCGCCCGGGCCCGTCGTGGCGCGAATCGGGGTTATCTCGGCTGCCAGGCGGCCGGGGGCGTGGTCAGCCGGCGGACGTGGGCCGGCATGCGGCCGCGGACCACGTCGGCCAGGCTCACCTCGTCCAGGACGTTGCGCACCGCCGCCCGGACCGCCACCCACAGCTGCTGGAGGTGTTCGGCGGTGCCGGAGTACATGGCCTCCTCCGGGCGCACGCCCCGCACCTCCGCCAGCGGGCCGTCCACCGCGCGCAGGACGTCGCCGACCATGATCTCGGAGGGCTGCCGGGTCAGGACGTAGCCGCCGTCGACGCCGCGCTGGCCGCGGACCAGGCCCGCGCGGCGCAGGTCGCCCAGGACGGCCTCGAGAAACTTTCTGGGCATGTCCTGTTCGTCGGCGAGTCCGGCGGCCGAAACCACCGCCGGGTAGGCCGCCGCGAGCCCCAGGGAGGCGCGTACCGCGTAGTCCCCGCGCGCCGAGATGTGCATCGAAAGACTGCCTTTCCGGCCGGGCTGGTGAGGAAGGTTTGTCCGATAACAATGTAGGGTGCCCGTTCGCGGGAGATCGCCGGGGTAGCGTTGTCGGATTATGCGACCAGAAGAGCCCCGCCGCGGCGCCGACCACAACGTGATGCGGGAGGTCAACCGTTCGCTGGTGCTGGCCCTGGTCAAGGAGGGCGGGCCGGTCTCACGCGCCAGCATCGCCCGCTCCACGACGCTGGCCAAGCCGACGGTCTCCGCGATCGTCGACGAGCTCATCGCCGACGGGCTCGTGCGCGAGATCGGGCCCGGCTCGACCGCGGTCAGCGGCGGGCGGCCGCCGATCCTGCTGGAGTTCAACGCCCGCTCCCAGCTCGTGGTCGGTGTGCACATCGGCGCGCGGCGCACGACCGTCGCGATCGGCGACGCCGCCGGCGAGGAGATCGTCCGGCGGGAGCTTGCGACCCCGACCGGCGCGGGCGACCGGGAGCCGGCGGCCGTGCTGAGGCGGGTCGCGGCGGAGGCCAAGGACGCGATCGCCGGTGCCGGGCTGCCGGGGGCGAAGATCGCCGCCGTCGGGGCGGTGCTGCCCGGGCTCACCGACTTCCACGCCGGCGTGTGCCTGCTCGCGCCGAACCTCGGCTGGCGGGACGTGCCGGTCCGCGACGTGCTGGCGGCCGAGCTCGACGGCGCTCCGGTGTACGTCCACAACGCCGGTCAGGCCGCCGCCGTCGCCGAGAACCTCGAGGGCGCCGGGGAGCGGGCCGGGGACCTCGCGCTGCTGTACGCCGGGACCGGCCTGTCGGCGGGCGTGCTCTCCGACGGGCGGGTCTTCCACGGCGTCGGCGGCACCGCCGGCGAGATCGGGCACAACGCGGTGCCGGGGCTGGCCGAGCCGTGCAACTGCGGCAAGGTCGGGTGCCTGGAGACCGTCGCGTCCGGGCCGGCGATCGTGCGGGCCGCGCGCCGGGCCGTCGAGGCGGGGGAACCGACGAGGCTGGCGGGGATCGACAACTTCGACGCCCGGGACGTGGCCGCGGCGGCCCGGGACGGGGACGCGGTCGCCGGGCGGGTCATCGCCGAGGCCGGGGAGCACCTCGGGCTGGCCGCGTCGTGGCTCATCAACGCGTACAACCCGGCGCTCGTCGTCGTCGGCGGCGGCCTGGCCGCCATCGGGGACCCGCTGCTCGGCCCGCTGCGCGCGGCCGCGGCCCGGCACACGCTCGCGCCGGCGCTGCGCGGGGTCGAGATCCGCGCGTCGAAGCTGGGGCCGGACGCCGAGGTCCGCGGGGCGGTACTGCTGGCGCTGCAGCACTCCGAGACGTACTACCGGGTGGTCTTCCGGGCCTGAGCCCGGGGTTAGTTCTTATCTTGAACAAACCCCTGCGGTCGGCGTAACCTGGGCCCCACATCCGCCAACACCCCGCCGCGAAGAGGTGCCCATGAACGATTACCAGCCCCGCCGCGAAGACAAGTTCTCCTTCGGGCTGTGGACCGTCGGCTGGCAGGCCCAGGACGTGTTCGGCGGCCCCACCCGTGCCCCGCTGGACTCGGTCGAGGCCGTGCACCGCCTGTCCGACCTCGGCGCCGCCGCGGTCACGTTCCACGACGACGACCTGTTCCCGTTCGGCAGCGACGACGCGACCCGGGACAAGCTCATCGGGCGCTTCAAGGACGCGCTGGCCGAGACCGGCATACGCGTGGAGATGGTGACCACGAACCTCTTCAGCCACCCGATCTTCAAGGACGGCGGCTTCACCTCCAACGACCGCGCGGTACGGCGCTTCGCGATCAAGAAGGTCCTGCGCAACATCGACCTGGCCGCCGAGCTCGGCGCCGAGACCTACGTGCTGTGGGGCGGCCGCGAGGGCGCCGAGTCCGGGGCCGCCAAGGACGTGGCCGCGGCGCTCGACCGCTACCGCGAGGGCCTCAACCTGCTCTGCGAGTACGTGCGCAATCAGGGGTACGACATCCGCTTCGCCCTCGAGCCCAAGCCGAACGAGCCCCGCGGCGACATCCTGCTGCCCACCATCGGCCACGCGCTCGCGCTCATCGCGACGCTCGACGAGCCCGACCGGGTCGGGCTCAACCCCGAGGTCGGCCACGAGGAGATGGCCGGGCTGAACTTCGCGCACGGCATCGCCCAGGCCCTGTGGCACGGCAAGCTGTTCCACATCGACCTCAACGGCCAGCACGGGCCGCGCTTCGACCAGGACCTGCGCTTCGGCGCGGGCAACCTGCGCGGCGCGTTCTGGACCGTCGACGTGCTGGAGACCGGCGGCTACACCGGCTTCCGCCACTTCGACTACAAGCCGCCGCGCACCGAGGACTACGACGGGGTGTGGGAGACCGCCCGCGCCTGCATGCGCAACTACCTCATCCTGCGTGAGCGGGTCCGCACGTTCCGCGCCGACCCGGACGTGCGGGCGGCCCTGGCGGCGGCGCGCGTCGACGAGCTGTCCCAGCCGACCCTGGCCGCGGGCGAGACCATCGAGTCGCTGCGCGAGGAGGAGTTCGACGTCGACAAGCTCGCCGCGCGCGGGGGCGCCTTCGAGGCGCTCGACCAGCTCGCGATGGAGCACCTGCTCGGGGTCCGTTCATGACGCTCGTCGCCGGGGTGGACACCTCCACCCAGTCGACCAAGGTGCTGGTCTGCGACGCGGACACCGGTGCGGTCGTGCGGGAGGGCCGCGCCGGGCATCCCGACGGGACCGAGGTCGCGCCCGGGCACTGGTGGCGCGCCTTCCAGGAGGCGACGGCGGGCGGCCTGCTCGACGGCGTGGCCGCGATCGGCGTCGGGGGCCAGCAGCACGGGATGGTACTGCTGGATGAGGCCGGCGAGGTCGTGCGCGACGCGCTGCTGTGGAACGACACCCGCTCCGCCGGCGCGGCCGAGGACCTCATCGCCGAGCTGCCCGGCGCAGCGGCCGGCTGGGCCGAGGCCGTCGGGCTGGTGCCGGTCGCGAGCTTCACCGTCACCAAGCTGCGCTGGGTCGCCCGGCACGAGCCGGAGGTCGCGGCCCGAGCGGCCGCGGTGGTCCTGCCGCACGACTGGATCACGCACCTGCTGCGCGCGGACCGCGGCGGCGGACCGACCACGGACCGGGGCGACGCGTCCGGGACCGGATACTGGTCGCCGGCGACCGGGCAGTACCGCCCCGATCTGGTCCGGATGGCGTTCGGCCGCGACCTCGCGCTGCCCCGGGTCGCCGGGCCGGCGCAGGTCGTCGGCGAGACCGCGTCCGGCGCGCTGCTCGCCCCCGGCACCGGCGACAACATGGCCGCGGCGCTCGGCCTCGGCCTGCGCCCCGGCGACCTCGTGGTGTCGCTCGGCACGTCCGGCACCGTGTTCGGGGTCAGCGAGGCGCCGGTCGCCGACCCGAGCGGCGCCGTGGCCGGCTTCGCCGACGCGAGCGGCCGCCACCTGCCGCTGGTGGCGACGCTCAACGCGGCCCGGGTGCTCACGGCGGCGGCCGGGCTGCTCGGCGTGGCACTGTCCACTCTGGACGACCTGGCGCTGTCGGCCGAGCCGGGCGCCGGGGGACTGACCCTGCTGCCCTACCTCGACGGCGAGCGTACCCCCAACCTGCCCGACGCCCGCGGCCTGCTCAACGGGCTCACGCGCGGCAACGCGTCCCCGGCGAACCTGGCCCGGGCCGCGTACGAGGGCATGCTGTGCGGGCTCGCGGACGGCCTCGACGCGGTCCGGTCGCTCGGCGTACCGGTCGAGCGGGTGCTGCTCATCGGCGGCGCGGCGGCGTCGCCGGCGGTCCGGGCGATCGCGCCCGGGCTGCTCGGGGTGCCGGTGAGCGTGCCGGAGCCGGGGGAGTACGTGGCGCTGGGCGCCGCGCGGCAGGCGGCGTGGGCCCTGCGGGGCACGGCGGAGGCGCCGGCGTGGCCGGTGTCCGCGGCCGAGGCGACGGCCGCGCCCGCAGCGGGGGTCCGCAAGGTGTACGCCGACGTGCGCGACCGGGCGCGGGCGCTGCTCACGTAGTGGGTCCGGCGCCGGGTCGTCCGCCAACGACCCGGCGCCGGATCTCCTCGCACCGGGCCGCTCCCTCGTGCGGTGCCGGTGCTCCATCACGTCTGGCGCAGCACCGACTCTCCGCCCGTCCGGTTGCGCCGGCCGGGTCCCGTCCGGGAGCGGATCGGGAGAAAGGGCCTCCCGCGCCGGCGGAAGGCCCTCGTCCCTGATTCCTGGTCAGTCGGGCCAGTTCCCGGTGAGCCGGCGCACCCCGGCCGCACCGCCCCGGTCGATCGCCGCCCGGACGGCCGCGAAAACGGCGCCCTGCAGCGCGGCGGCGGCGATGACCTCGCCCCAGCCATACTCCCGGGAGGTCGCCTCGGGCGCCTCCTCCTCGCCGGACAGCCGCTTCCAGATCTGCTTGAACACGAAGCCGGCCGCGATGCCGCCGGCGACGCCGAACGCGACGCTGAACGGCTTGTACATCAGCTTGTTCACGACCGCTCCTGTGGTTCGCCGCGACAAGTCGGGCGCTCCGCACCGCGACTTATCGGATTTATGCCTTATTTCGGGTCTGTCTGTTTCGTGCCCTGTCCTAGTCGCGCCGGTTGCGATAGCCGATGAGGGCCATCAGGACCAGCATCGCCGAGCCCACGACCCAGGGTGCGGGGCGTTCCCGCGCCGAGTCGACCATGCGGCGCAGCCCGGCCCGCAGGCTCTGGCGAGGATGGGTGCGCAGCTCGCGCCCGGCGTACGCGGCGTTGACCGCCACCTGCTCGACCCCCTCGCGCATGCGCAGCTTCGCCGCCTCCACCGACGAGTGGACCGCCTCCTGGGCGCGGGCCTTCACGTCGGCCTTGGCCGCGAGCGCCTCGACGGTCTCGCCGAGGCCGGCCCGGGTGCGGGCGATCTCCGCCCTGATCGCGTCCGGGTCGGCGGTCCGGCTGTGGCCGTTGTGGCTGTACGAGGACTCGGTCGAGGTCATCGATGACCTCCGTGCTTGACCGAGGCGGTGATCGTGTCGATGTCGGCCCGCACGCCGGCGACGGTTTCCTGCGGCATCGCCGGCACGGCCCGCTTGACCTGGCTGCGGCCCAGCAGCGCGAGCACGCCGGCGACCACGAACAGCGCGACGCCGACGATGAGCGCGGCGAGCCAGGCCGGGATGACCGCGGCGAGCCCGATGATGAGCGCGGCGAGCAGGGCCCCGACGCCGTACAGGGCGACGACGCCCGCCCCGCCGAACATCCCGACGCCGACGCCGGCCCGCTTGCCCTTCTGCGTCAGCTCGATCTGGGCGAGCTTCAACTCGTCGCGGACCAGCGTGGAGAGCTGCTCGGCAGCGAGCTTGACGAGCTCGGCCGTGGATCGGTCGGCCGTCTCGGGCGCCGGTCTTGTGATCGGGTTCTGGACGCGCGGCGTGACGGCCGGGCGGTTGTTCAGGGTTGACGTCATCGGATTCCTTCCGTGGATACTCCGGCCTTCAGGCCGGAGAGGAAACGGAACCCCTGCGGAGCAGGGCAGGGGAAGCCGATCCGCCGCCGAGGCGGACAGGCGTCTCCCCGCGTGTCACCGCAAGATTCACTAGCTGAACCGCTATCGTCTGAGCGATGGCCAGGGCTGTGAAGCGGGCGTTCAAGTACCGCTTCTATCCGAGTCCCGGGCAGGCTTCCGAGCTTGCCCGCACGTTCGGGTGTGTCCGGCTGGTCTACAACATGGCGTTGCAGGCCCGGACCGAGGCGTGGACGCTGCGCCAGGAACGGGTCAACTACAACGCCACGTCGGCCCTGCTGACCGGCTGGAAGCGGACCGAGGAGTTGGCGTTCCTCAACGAGGTCTCCTCCGTGCCGTTGCAGCAGACGCTGCGCCACCTCCAGGTCGCGTTCACTAACTTCTGGGCCAAGCGGGCAGGGTACCCGACGTTCAAGAGCCGGAAGAAGTCCCGCCGGTCGGCGGAGTACACCACCAGCGCGTTCCGCTACCGCGACGGCCGGCTCACCCTGGCGAAGATGACCGAACCCTTGGACATCGTGTGGTCCCGGCCGCTGCCCGAGGGTGCTTCGGCGTCCACGGTGACCGTGTCGCGGGACGCCGCGGGCCGCTGGTTCGTGTCCCTGCTCTGCGACGACGTGATCGAGCCGGTCCCGGCCACGGGCGCGGTCGGGACCGACGCGGGCCTGGACAGCCTGCTCGCTCTGTCCACCGGGGAGAAGATCACCAACCCGAAGCATGAGCGCCGCGACCGGGCCGCGCTCGCCCGCGCCCAACGGAGCCTTGCCAGGAAGGAGCGGGGCTCGGCGAACCGGGCTAAGGCCCGCCGCAAGGTGGCCCATGTCCACGCCCGGATCGCCGACCGCCGCCGTGACCACCTGCACAAGCTGAGCACTCGGCTCGTTCGTGAGAACCAAACGATCGTGATCGAGGACCTGACCGTGCGCAACATGGTCAAAAACCACCACTTGGCCCGCGCTGTCAGCGACGCGGCCTGGCGGCAGTTTCGCACCATGCTGGAGTACAAGGCTGACTGGTACGGCCGGAACCTGGTCGTGGTGGACCGCTGGTTCCCGTCGTCGAAGCTGTGTTCGGCGTGTGGTGCGCTCGCTGAGCGGATGCCGCTGCACGTGCGGTCGTGGACGTGCCGATGCGGCACCGTCCACGACCGTGACGTCAACGCGGCCCGCAACATCCTCGCGGAGGGGCTCTCCGTGATTGCCTGTGGAGGCGGTGTAAGACCTCAACGAGAGTCCTCTCGGACGGGGCGGTCGTCGGTGAAGCAGGAACCCCCGGGGGCGACCCAGGGAATCCCTGTCCTTAGGACGGGGAGGATGGTCAAGGCTTCTCCTCTCGCTAGCACACAAGCAGCAAGCAGCCCAACACCCTCTAAGTAATTGATGCCCAGCCGAAGCCGGGGCTAACCCGTTGTGTCTTCGTGGCGCCGCTCTGCGGTGAACTTTGCCCGGCTTCCTCGGTTTTACGCATCACGGACCGTTATGTCGGGTGCTGCCGCGCCGCGACATAACGGATTTATGCCCTGACAGGCGGAAAATCCGATATGTCGGGTGGTTTGGCGGCGAATCGCCCGACATGTCGAAACGCCTGCTATGTGGAGATGTGCGGGTCGGCCGGCGGGCGGTGGGAGCGACCGCATCGTTGTCAGCAGGCGGCCATGTCGTTGTCAGCGGGAACGGCCGTGGATCTGTCAGCAGATGCGGTGGTCCCGTAGGCTGGTGGCGATAGGTTGGTGGCGATTGAGCACGATCGACGGAGGCGGAGCTGTTGGTAGACGGCGGGCAGCGCGCGCTGCCCGATGCGGCGTTGCGCCGGCTGGCGGAGCTCAGCGGGCCCGTTGTCGCGGGAACAGATGGCCTTGGTCGCCGAAGGCGTCGGAGCGGACGGTGTGGCGGCGGGCTGGGCCGACCAGGCCGTTCGCGCGGCCGAGCTGCCGGCCAAGTCCCGCCACCGGCACCCTCGGCATCTACGTGCAGGTCGGGGAGGAAACCTCCGCCCGCATCACGGCCGAGAACGACGACCGACCGAGACGGGGCTGATCATTGCCCCGCGAAGGTGCCTCGGGGGCCTGGATCAACTTTTTGATCCCTTGTTCGTATGTCGTTAGCAACACCCCCAGTGCTGCCCTAATCCGCCGGTACGACGACGGCGGTGAGGGAGATCGCGTTCTTGGGGTAGCGTGCGAGCCGGGCGGCTGGCCTTGACGGCAGGTGCAGCACGCTCGCTTTGACGGTGACCTGGTGGTCCGGCGTCCGCCCGGTGCCCAGAGAGCACACGTCGGTGGTGGCTGCCAGGACGTTTGCGATCTCGTCGAGCAGTTCCTGATGCCATTGGCTGCGCACCACCGTGAGCGCGTCGCCGTACAGCGGGTGCAGCGCCGTACGCACCGCCTCAGCGTCGGTCACCACTACGACCCATTGCTCGCTCACGCCTGGATCTCGCGTCGGCGCGATGTCCAGTAGGAGGCCGGACGTGCGGCGCGGGGCGGGTCAGGCGGCGGGTGCGCGCCGGGCGAGGCGGTGCGGGCAGCGCGTCGAGCCAGGGGTGAAACCGGCTCTGGGCACTCGGCGTGGCGACGGTAACCCGTCCGTGGGGTTACCCACACGTCGGCGTGGTCGTCGGCGGTGGGCACGGCGGGGTGACCGGCTTGTCGGACTCGAAGCGGCGCGGGGCCGGTCAGGTGGCGGGTGCGGGTTCCGCGTCGTGGGCCTGCTCCGGGGCCGGCTCCTCGCGGGCGCGGGGTGGCAGCAGGAAACACAGTGCTCCCGCCAGGGTCAGGAGCGCCAGCTCCAGCCACAGGACCCGCTGCAGCGACCCGGTGAAGTCGCCTTGGCCCAGCCAGGAGAAGAAGGCCGTGCCCAGGATCGCCACGCCGATCGCGCCGCCGACCTGCTGGGCGGCGGTCAGTGTGCCCGAGGCGGTGCCGACCTCGTGCTCGTCGACGGCGGCGAGGACGATGTCGAAGTACGGTGCCATCGAGGCGCCCATCCCGACGCCCAGGACCAGCAGCGCCGGCAGCAGGGGCCACGGCGACGCCGGGCCGCCGGTCGCCGCCAGGGTGACCAGCAGCGCGGCCACGCCGAGGGCGCCGACCGCCGTGCCGCCGACGAGGACCTTCCGGCCGCCGAAGCGCGCGCTCAGCGGCTGGGCGGCGACCGCGCCCAGGGCGGTGCCGAAGGCCCACGGCGACTGGGTGAGGCCGGCGCGCAGGGGGCTGAAGCCGAGGCCCAACTGGAGGTACACGCTGATGATGAGCGTCAGCCCCATGAGCCCGGCGAAGAAGATCAGGCCGACCAGGAGCCCGGCGTTGAAGCGCCGCTTGGCCAGCAGGGACGGCTCGACCAGGGGCGTGGCACCGGCGCGCACCCGGCGGCGCTCGTAGCGCTGGAACAGCAGGAAGGCGGGCAGCGAGGCGGTCATCGCGGCCCAGCACCACCACGGCCAGCCCAGCTCGCGGCCCTGCACCAGCGGGTACACGAGCAGCAGCAGCGCCGTGCCCAGCAGCGCCGTGCCGGGCAGGTCCAGGCGCAGGGTGCGGTCGCGCTCGGCCGCCCGGGGCAGGACCAGGACCGCGCCGGCCAGGGCCGCCACGCCGACGGGGAGGTTGACGAGGAAGATCATGCGCCAGCCGGTACCGAAGAGATCCGCATCGACCAGGACGCCGGCCAGGATCGGGCCGCAGACCGCCGACAGGCCCATCACCGGGCCGAAGGCGCCGAAGGCCGCGCCGAGCTTGTCGGGCGGGAAGGCGGCCTTGATCAGGCCCAGGCCCTGGGGGATCAGCACCGCGCCGAAGAGGCCCTGCAGGACGCGGAACGCCACCAGCCAGGCCGGGCCCGGGGCGAGTGCGCAGGCCAGGGACATGAGCGTGAAGCCGGCCGCCCCGAGCAGGAACATGCGGCGGCGGCCGAAGATGTCGCCGAGGCGGCCGCCCGTGACGAGGCCCACAGCGAAGGCGAGGGTGTAGCCGGCGGCCAGCCACTGCAGGAATGCGGTTCCCCCGCCCAGGTCGGCGCGGACGGCGGGGCCGGCGATGGCGATGATCGTGGCGTCGAGCAGGTCCATGATCTCGGCGGCCAGGACGACGGCGAGGACGGCCCATTTCCAGCGGTACGGCTGGTTCGAACGGTGTTCGTAGGTCACGAACATCGTTCTACTTACGAACGCCGTTCGTGTCAAGTACGATAGCCGGGTGCCTGCCGCCGCCATTCCCGCCCCACCGTGGCGGGCGCCGAGAAAGACGCCCGCCGACCGCCAGCCCCTCAGCGCGGAGGCGGTGCTGTCCACCGCGCTGCGCCTGGTCGACCGGGACGGGCTCGACGCGCTGAGCATGCGGCGGGTGGCGCAGGAGCTCGGGACGGGGGCGGCGTCGCTGTATGCGTACTTCGCCAACAAGGACGAGCTGCTCGAGCAGTTGCTCGACCGGGTCGTCGGGGAGATCCCGCTGCCCGACGGCGGCGCGGCGGACTGGGTCGGCGAGGTCAAGCGCAGCTGCTACGCCAGCCGCGAGGTGTTCTGCTCGCACCGCGACCTGGCCAAGGTCGCCCGGGCGAGCATCCCGGTCGGGCCCAACTCGCTGCGCTACACCGAGGCGCTGCTCGGGCTGCTGCGCGGGGCCGGGATCCCCGACCGGATCGCCGCCTGGGCGATGGACCAGATGGCGATGGTCATCATCGCCGACGCGGTGGAGCAGGCCATCCACGCCGACCTCGGGCGGCGCACGGAGGCCGACGCCGCGCCCTATCTCGCCCAGGTCCACGACTACTTCGCCGCCCTGCCCGCCGACGAGTTCCCCAACCTCGTCGCCGTGGCGCCCACGATGATCCAGGGCAGCGGCGACGAGCGCTTCGCGTTCGCCATCGACATCATGGTCGACGGCCTCGCCCGCCACGCCGCGCCCGCGGGGGGCGCCGCGTGACCGCGATCGTCGGCCTGGTCCACCGGGGCACCGTCTACATCGGCGGCGACAGCGCCGGCGCGTCCGGCTGGAGCCTCACGGTCCGCGCTGACCAGAAGGTGTTCCACAACAACGGATACCTCTTCGGCTTCACCACGTCGTTCCGCATGGGGCAGCTCATCCGGTACTCCCTGAAGCCCCCGAAGCCCGTCGGCGACATCGAGCGCTTCATGGCCACCAAGTTCATCGACGCGGTGCGCGAGTGTCTCAAGACCGGCGGCTGGGCCCGGCGCGACAGCGAACGCGAGGAGGGCGGCACGTTCCTGGTCGGGGTGAAGGGGCGCCTGTTCACGGTCCACGACGACTACCAGGTCGCCGAGGCGGCGGACGGCTACGCGGCGGTCGGGGTCGGCGACGAGATCGCGCTCGGGGCGTTGTTCGCGACCGCCCAGTCCCGGATGCTGCCCCAGCGCCGGGTCGAGATCGCGCTGCGCGCCGCGGAGCGCTTCAGTGCGGGTGTCCGCGGCCCGTTCGTGTGCCTCTCCCAGCCGCCGGCCGAGTGATCCTTGTTGCTTTTCCGTACGGTGTCCCAATGACGTTCTCGATCGTCGGGCGCTCGACCGACGGGCAGTCCCTCGGCGTCGCCGTGGCCAGCAAGTTCCTCGCCGTCGGGGCGGCGGTCCCGGCCGCCGAGGCCGGCGTCGGCGCGCTGGCGACGCAGGCGTTCGCGAACCTGGCGTATCGCGTCCAGGGCCTCGCCATGCTGCGGACCGGAGCCTCGGCCGCGCACGTCATCGCGGGCCTGACCGCGGCCGACTCCGGCCGGGCCGGCCGCCAGCTGGGAGTCGTCGGGCCGTCGGGCCCGGGCGCGACGTTCACGGGCGAGGAGTGCTTCGACTGGGCCGGCGGGGTGGCCGGGGACGGGTACGCGATCCAGGGCAACATTCTGACCGGCCCCGAGGTCGTCGCCGAGATGGAGCGTGCCTGGCTCGCCGGCGCCGGCCTGCCGCTGCCCCGCCGGCTGCGGGTCGCTCTGGCCGCCGGCGACGCCGCCGGTGGCGATCGCCGCGGCCGGCAGAGCGCGGCCCTGTTCACGGTGCGGCGCGGGGCCGGGTACGGCGGGATGAGCGACGTCGAGGTCGACCTGCGCGTGGACGACGACCCGGACCCGGTGGCACGCTTGGGCGGCCTGGTGGAACTCTGGGACCTGTACTTCGGCAAGCCCGACCCCGCGACGCTGCTGCCGCTTGCGGGCGACCTGGCCACGGAGGTGCGCGACCGCCTGGCCGTGCTCGGCTACGCGTCGCTGGACGCGTGGGCGGGCGTGGAGAACCTGGAGGAGCGCCTGGTCGAGGGGGCGATCGACCCGCTGGTCCTGGAGCGGTTGCGGGGCGCTCACCGTGGGTCATGACGATCATGAGAATTTGGCGGGGTGTTGTAGCGTAAGGGGAAACCGGCATCGCTCCGCCGGGCATGGTGCTATCTGGACGCCGCCGCGGTGGCCTCGAGGGCGGCGAGCACGGCGGCGATCGACGGACGTTGAGCGGCTGACGCGCGCACGGCCGCGGTGATCTGTCGCTTGACAGGCTCGCGCAGCGGCCGCGCCGTGACCCGGTAGCGCGGGTCGACGGCCAGCTCGGGCAGCAGCGTGACCGAGAGGCCGGCCTCGACGTGCGCCAGCAGCGGGCCGTATGAGGCGAAGAGGCCGGTGACGTCCGGCTCGAATCCGGCGCGGCGGCAGGCCCAGGTGATGAGGTCGTGGGTCCAGCTGCCGGGGCGCTCCGCCGACCAACGGGCCTCGGCGTAGTCGGCCAGATCCACGGGGGCGGCGTCGTCCGCCGCTGCCCGAGGAGCCGCTGCACCGCCTGCTGCGGCCCGCGTGGCTGCGGTGCTCGCCGCCGCCGGCGCGGCCGGCTTGCAGGCGCCGCGAGCGCGGGCGGTCCCGGGGCGAGGGGCCGGCGGCGCGCCGACGGGGGGCGTGTGGGAGCCGGGCCCGGCGGGCGGCTGGGCGGCGCGCGGCGGGGTGCCAAGGTGCGGTGGGGCGGCGAGGGGCAGTGGGGTGGGTGGGGCCGGCGTCACCAGGACCACGTGGTCGGTCGCCAGGGGAGTGTGGAGGATCTCGGCGTCGACCGGGGCCGGCGCTGTGCTGTCGAACAGGTCCGCGGTCACTGCCACGTCGCAGGCGCCTCGGCGTAGGGCTGGGAGGGTCTCCGTCGGGTCCAGCTCCTGGATGTCCACCCGCAGGCGGGGGGCCTGGGTGTGCAGGTGTTGCACCGCCGCCAGGACGAAGGTGTTCGCCGCGCTCGTGAAGGCGCCGATCGTCAGGCGGCCCGTGGGCGTGGGGGCGGTGTCGCCGGCGATCTCGGCGCGGGCGGTGTCCATCTGGTCGAGGATCACGCGGGCGTGGCGGGCCAGGGTCTCGCCGGCCTCGGTCAGGCGCAGGCGGCGGCCCGCGCGCTCGAACAGGCGGGCGCCCGACTCGCGCTCCAGGACCGACAACTGCTGCGAAACCGTCGACGGGCTCAGGTGCGCCGATTGTGCCACCGCCCGCACGGTGCCCAGGGACGCCAGGTCGGCCAGGAGCTTCAGGCGCCACGGATCCAGCATCCGCCAACCGTACGACAGCACCGAACAACCTGTGCGAAAATGTGCGCTGGATGTGAACAGGGGACCGTCGTAGCGTCCTGAGCATGACGGATTTCTGGAGTGATGTTCAGCGGCATGTCGTGCGGTACGGCGGGGCGTTCACGCCGGAGATCATTGTCCGGGCCGACGGCAGCCACGTCGTCACCGCTGACGGGCGGCGGATTCTCGACTTCACGTCGGGGCAGATGAGCGCCATCCTCGGGCACTCGCACCCCGAGATCGTCGAGACCGTGCGGCGCCAGGTCGGCACCCTCGATCATCTTTTCAGCGGGATGCTGTCCGAGCCCGTCGTCACGCTGTCGCGGCGGCTGGGCGAGTCGCTCACCGCGAAGAGCGGAGAAGACCTTTCGAAGGTGCTGCTGCTGACCACCGGGGCCGAGTCCAACGAGGCCGCCGTGCGCATGGCGAAGCTCGTCACCGGCGGGCACGAGATCGTCTCGTTCGCCCGGTCGTGGCACGGCATGACGCAGGCCGCGGCCGGGGCCACGTACAGCGCGGGGCGGCGCGGCTACGGGCCCGCCGCGCCCGGGAACTTCGCGATCCCGGCGCCGGACGCGTACCGGCCCGACTTCGTCGACGCCGACGGCAACCTCGACTGGCGGCGGCAGCTCGACCACGCGTTCGCGCTCTTCGACGCGCAGTCGGTCGGGGCGCCGGCCGCGTGCCTGGTCGAGCCGATCCTCAGCTCGGGCGGGGTGATCGAGCCGCCGCCCGGCTACTTCGCCGCGCTGCGGAGCAAGTGCCGCGAGCGGGGCATGCTGCTGATCCTCGACGAGGCGCAGACGGGGCTGTGCCGGACCGGGACGTGGTACGCCTTCGAGCGCGACGGCGTCGCCCCCGACATCATCACGCTGTCCAAGACGCTCGGGGCGGGGCTGCCGCTCGCAGCCGTGGTGACCACGGCGGAGATCGAGCAGCAGGCGTACGAGCGCGGCTTCCTCTTCTACACCACGCACGTCAGCGACCCGTTGCCCGCGGCCGTGGGCAACACCGTGCTGGACATCCTGGAGCGCGACGGGCTCGACCGGCGCGCGACCGAGCTCGGCGAGCGGCTGCGCACGGGGCTGCTGGAGCTGCGGAGCCGGCACGAGGTCGTCGGGGACGTGCGCGGGCGCGGGCTGCTGCAGGGCCTGGAGCTCGTCACCGACCGGGCGAGCAAGACCGGCGCGGACAAGCTCGGGGCCGAGGTCACCCAGCGGTGCCTGGCGCTCGGGCTGCACATGAACATGGTGCAGCTGCCGGGCATGGGCGGGACGTTCCGCATCGCGCCGCCGCTGACGAGCAGCGACGAGGAGATCGACCGGGGACTGTCCATTCTGGACGAGGCACTGAAGATGAGCTAACCCAGATCGTGCCGTACGGCATACAGCGCGGCCTGCGTGCGGTCCTGCACCCCGAGCTTGGTCAGGATCGCGCTGACGTGCGTCTTCACGGTCTTCTCGGCCAGGCCCAGGGCGCGGGCGATCTCCCGGTTGGAGCGGCCCCGCGCCACCTCGGCCAGCACCTGCCGCTCCCGCGCGGTCAGGTGCGCGGCCCCGGGCGGCGGGCCGCTGTCGGCGAGCAGGCGGGCCACGTCGGGGTGCATCAGCACGTGCCCGGCGTGCACGGCGCGGATCGCGGCGGCGAGCGCGGGCGGGTCGACGTCCTTGAAGACGTACCCGGCCGCGCCCGCCCGCACCGCCGGCAGCACGGCCGCCGGGTCGGTGAAGCTGGTGATGACGAGGACGCGGGCGCGGGAAGATCCCAGGCCCTGCAGGGCCTCGACCCCGTCGCCGCCGGGCATGCGCAGGTCGAGCAGGATCACGTCGGGGTCGGTGCGGGCGGCCTCGGCGACGCAGGAGACGCTGTCTTCCGCCTCGCCGACGACCTCGATGTCGTCCTGCAGGTCGAGGAAGGTGCGCAGCCCCTGCCGGACCACCGGATGGTCGTCGACCACGAGCACCCGGATGGGGTCAGCCACCCGGCACCTCCATCGTGACCGTCGTGCCCTCGCCCGGGCGCGAGCGGATCAGCAGCCGGCCACCGGCCGCCCGGGCGCGCTCGCGCATCGACGCCAGGCCCAGGCGCCGCCGGTGCGCCCCGCCCACGCGCCCGGCGTCGAAGCCGCGGCCGTCGTCGGCGACCGTGAGGACCACGCCGGGGCCGGCACGGCGCAGCTCCACCGCGATGTGGCCGGCGTCCGCGTGGCGCAGGGCGTTGTGCAGGGCCTCCTGGGCCACGCGGTACGCCGCCTCCTCCCGCGCCGCCGCCAGCCGCGGCACCGCGTCCGTGGCGAACGTGACCCGGGCCGCGTGCACCCGGTCGAGCAGCTCCGCCTGGCGGCGCAGGGCCGCGGCGAGCCCGTCGCCGGCCAGGTCCACCGGGCGCAGGCCGACCACAATGGACTTGAGCTCCGCCGTCGCCTCCGCGGCCAGGCGGCGCACCGTGTCCAGCTCGGCCGCGGCGCGGTCCGGGTCGCGGGAGACCAGCGCGGCCGCGGCCTCGGCGGTGAGCCGGAGGCTGAACAGCTTCTGCGTCACCGCGTCGTGCAGCTCCCGGGCGATGCGCTGCCGCTCCTGCACGATGGACAGCTCGCGGCCGCGCTCGTAGAGCCGCGCGTTGACGATCGCGATCGCCGCGTGGGCGGCGAGCAGCTTCAGCAGCTCCTCGTCGTCGGCGTCGAACGGGCCGTCCTCCTTGTCGGCCAGGAACAGCTCGCCGAGGATCTCGTCACCGTCCACAATGGGCATCCCGAGGAAGTCCACCATCTCCGGGTGCGCGGCCGGGTAGCCCTCGAAGCGCGGGTGGGTGCGGATGTCGGCCGAGCGGACCGGGTGCGGGTCGGACAGCATCACGCCCAGCAGGCCGTGCTGGCGCGGGATCGGGCCGATCGCGCGCCACTGCTCGTCGGTGAGGCCGTCGGCGAGGAACTCGCGGAACGAGCCGTTGCCGTCGGGGATGCCCAGGGCCGCGTAGCGCGCGCCGAGCAGCCGCCGGGCCGCGGAGACGATCGTCTGCAGGACCTCGCGGACCGACAGGTGGGCGGTGACGGCCAGCACCGCGGCGCTCACCTCGCGCAGCTCGTCCCGATCGCATCCGGCCACGCACCAACCGTACCGACGCCGGGGTCCGCTTTTGCAGGGCTTAGGACCATGGTCCTAGGCGGGGCCCGGTCCGCCGCCCGATGGCACGGGGCCGGGCGCTTCCTAGCGTCGCAGGTATGAGCAATCCTGACGCACCGACCGCCGTCGTCACCGGCGTGACCCGCGGGCTCGGCCGGGCCCTCGCCGAGGCGCTCGCGGGCGCGGGGTGGACCGTAGTCGGCGACGGGCGCACCCTGCGGGACCCCGGGATCCCCGGCGTCATCGCCGTCCCCGGCGACGTCACCGACTCCTGGCACCGTGCCCTGCTCGTCGAGACCGCGCTGGAGACCGGCCGGCTCGACCTGCTCGTCAACAACGCCGGCATCCTCGGCCCGAGCCCGCAGCCGGTCCTGGCCGACTACCCGCTCGACGTGCTGCGCGGCGTCTACGAGGTGAACGTCGTCGCGCCGCTCGCCCTGACCCAGCTGGCGCTGCCCGCGCTGCGGGAGTACGGCGGTGCGGTCGTGAACGTCAGCTCGGACACGGCGACCGGGGCGTATCCGGGGTGGGGCGGCTACGGCTCGGCGAAGGCCGCCGTCGAGCAGTTGTCCAGCGTGCTCGCCGCCGAGGAGCCGAAGGTGCGCGTCTGGTGGGTCGACCCGGGCGACCTGCGCACCCGGATGCACGCCGAGGCCTTCCCCGGCGAGGACATCAGCGACCGTCCGCTGCCCGAGTCGGTGACGCCCGCGTTCCTGCGGCTGCTCGCGACCCGGCCGGAGTCGGGCCGGGTGCGGCTGTGAGTGTCGCGACGGCCCCGGTGCCGGCCTTCGAGCTGCCGCCGGAGCTGGAGGCGCACGAGCCGCCCGAGGCCCGGGGCCTGGCCCGCGACGGGGTCCGGCTGCTCGTGGGCTCCGCCGCGGGCGTGGCGCACCACCGGTTCACGGACCTGCCCGGGCTGCTGCGCGCCGGGGACGTGCTGGTCGTCAACACGTCCGGGACGCTGGCCGCGGCGGTGGAGGTTTCCGGCGTACCGATGCGGCTGCACTTCTCCACCGAGCTGCCCGACGGGCGCTGGGCGGTCGAGGTGCGGGGCCGTGATCTTCGCCCGCTGCCCGGCCGGCCCGGCGCGCTCGAGCTGCCCGGCGGCGCCACCGCCACCCTGGAGGAGCCCTACACGCGGGGCCGGCTGTGGGCCGCCACGATCCGCTCGGGGTTGCCGGTCGTCGATTTCCTGCAGCGGTACGGCGAGCCGATCCGCTACCCCTACGTGCGCCGCCGGTGGCCGCTGGCCGACTACCAGACCGTGTTCGCCACGGTGCCCGGCAGCGCCGAGATGCCCAGCGCCGCCCGCCCGTTCACCGATCGGGTCGTCACGCGGCTCGTGGCCGCCGGGGTGCAGTTCGCGCCGCTGCTGCTGCACACCGGGGTCGCCTCGCCGGAGGCGCACGAGCGGCCGTACCCGGAGTGGTTCTCCGTCCCCGCCACCACCGCACGCCTGATCAACGACGCCCGCGCGGCCGGCGGCCGGATCGTCGCCGTGGGCACGACCGCGGTCCGGGCCCTGGAGAGCTCGGTCGGGCCGGACGGCCGGGTCGCCGCCCGCGACGGGTACACCGACCTCGTCGTGACCCCGTCCCGGGGCGTGGCCGTGGTCGACGGGCTGCTGACCGGATTCCACGAGCCGCACGCGTCCCACCTGGACCTGCTCGCGGCGGTCGCGCCCGCGCCGGTGCTGCGGGCCTGCTACGCCGCGGCGATCCGGCACGGGTACCTCTGGCACGAGTTCGGGGACGTGAACCTTCTGCTGCCGGGCGGCCTGGGTTAGGGTCGAACCCGTGGAGGAGCAGGTCGCCGCCGCGCTGCGGCAGTTCGCGGAGCGCCTCGACGGGTATGACCCGGCGCCCGGCCCGCCGGTGGCCTCGGTCCGGGTCGGCGAGCAGGTCGTCGCCCTGCGCGCGCCGGTGGTGAAGGCCCTGGGCGAGGCGCTGCGGGCGTACCAGGACCCGCGCGACCGCGGCGCCTGCGAGCACTGCGGCGGCCCGCGCCTGGACGACAACTTCGTCTGCGCCGACTGCGGCCGCCCGAGCGGCGTCTTCGGCCAGCTCCTGGCCGAGCGGGCCGCCCGCTACGAACCCCCGGCCGAGCTCGCCTGAATCCGCTCCAGCAGCGCCGGCACCCAGTGCCCCTCGTAACGCTTTGCAGATCCCGGCGGCGCCAGTCGTCACCGGTGACGGTGCCGCGGCACAGCGCCGTGCCGCACGCGCACGGGCATGCGGAAGCCGGGGTCGGCGGTGCTGGTCGCATAGTCGTTGGTGAGCTCCTCACCGGCCGCGATGTCTCGCCGCGCGACGAGCGTGTACGGCCCGGACCACCACAGGCTGGGGTCGCATCCGTGGTTGCCGGGCCCCTTGAGCCGCCAGGTGACGGTGATGGTGTCCACGTGGTGCGTCGCGGCCGCGATGGGGCGCCGCGGCTCGTCCCACTCCACCAGCCGGCCGCCGAGCCGCGACGGTCCCGGCGGCGATCGGCGCCCGGGCGAACAGCCCTCGCCCCGCGATCGCCGAGACCCCGGGCACCGCGTGCGGATGCAGACAGCAGTCGGCCTCGGGTGGTTCGATGGGCTCGGTCATGACGTCCCTGCTCGGCCGGCGTTCAGGCTGTTCGGGGCGCGCGACAACAGTCAGGCGGCGGCTTCCCTGGCAAGTGAGGCCGCCGCCTGACGAGCTGCGTCGAGGTGACGAACCAGTTCACCGAACTGGTTCGGGACCGGCCCCCCTCGATGGGCGGCCACCCACTCCTCGATGATCTGCCGCATCAAGGTTGACGAGCCGATTCCCCGAGCGCCGGCCGCGGCCTCGAGCTCGGCCTGGATGTCCAGATCGAGGCGCAGCGTGGTCACCATCTTGGCCGGGCGTCGTTCCCGAACTACCTCTGCTTCGTCGAACAGGTCACCGAGGTCGTTGTTGAGTGCGAACTCCGCGGCCTCGGCGGGTGGCATGCCGGCCAGATCCTCACGCTTCTTGGTCATGATGTGTGTTTCCTCCACATCTGGCGCTCGTTCATGCCGGCTTCACGGGCGCCGACGATGGTCCAGACGTCGTCCTCGTCGCGGGTGCACGTGACGATGATGA
Source organism: Dactylosporangium sp. CA-233914 (assembly GCF_050942935.1). Lineage (NCBI taxonomy): Bacteria > Bacillati > Actinomycetota > Actinomycetes > Micromonosporales > Micromonosporaceae > Dactylosporangium > Dactylosporangium sp. CA-233914. The sequence goes on from NZ_CP192030.1 coordinate 2,298,214, forward strand.
GTCGCTGTTCGGCGGAGGTCGGTGCGCAGACCGTGAGGAACGTCGGCCTCCGTGGTGGTACGCGGTTGTCCATCCGGAGTGTGGCCGGCGCGTGCAGCGCGTCGATGACATCCTTCGCGGTCAGGCCGTCACGAAGGTCACCGGGGCCCTCTGCGGGCCACCGGTAGGAGTCTGCCACGTCGAAAGTATAACGGGGCGTATTACGCCGGCACCTCGATCGCCTCGCGTAGCCGGGCGAATTCTTCGGCCAGCCGGTCAAGCTGGTAGTGGGCGTTCAGGCCGCTCGGGTTGGGCAGGATCCAGATCCGCGTCGGGGACAGGGTGGCCAGGTCCTGGGGGCCGACCTTCGCCGCCTGCAGGCCGAAGGCCGTACGGAACGCCGTGACGCCCAGGACGGCGAGCCACCTGGGAGCGTGTTCGGCCACCTTGGCGCGCAGGATCGCCGCGCCCTCGGTCAGCTCCTCGCGGGTGAGCTCGTCGGCCCGGGCCGTGGCCCGTGCGGCCAGGTTGGTGATGCCCAGGCCCCAGCCGGGCAGGAGCGCCTGCTCGTCGGGGCGCAGCAGCCGCGGGGTGAAGCCGCTCAGGTGCAGGGCCGGCCAGAATCGGTTGCCCGGGCGGGCGAAGTGGTGGCCCGTCGCCGCCGACCACAGGCCCGGGTTGATGCCGCACAGCAGGACGTCCAGGCCGGGGGCGATCACGTCGGGCAGGAGGCGACCGGCGGCGGCCAGGAGCTCCTCACGGGTGAAGCGCACGCGCGGGGCGGCGGGGCGGTTCACTCGCGACGGCATGCGGACAAGCATGCCAGGGCGCCGGGGCCGGTCCGGCACAGACGTCGATGGGTGTCCGCCGAGGGGCTGGTGGCGCGGGCCCGGGCGCTGCAGGCGGCGTCCGGGCGGCGGCTGAGGATCCGGGTCAACGACATCCTGACGATGTGGACCTGCTGCGGCACGTCTAGCGTCTGACGGTATGGGCGAGCGGCGGTTGATTTCCAGCGGGTCCACGTTCGAGGCGGAGATCGGGTACTCGCGGGCGGTCGCGGACGGCGACTGGGTGCACGTGTCCGGCACGACCGGGTTCGACTACTCGGCGATGAGCATCTCCGACGACGTCGTCGAGCAGGCCGAGCAGTGCTGGCGGAACATCGACGCGGCGCTCAAGCAGGCCGGGGCGTCGGTCGGGGACGTGGTGCGGGTGCGATACCTGCTGCCCGACGCCGCCGACTTCGAGTCCTGCTTTCCGGTGCTGAAGCGGTGGATGGGCGACGTGCGGCCGGCCGCCACCATGCAGGTGTGCGGGCTGTCCGACCCTCGCATGCGGATCGAGATCGAGGTGACGGCGCGGCGGGCCGGAGGCGGGGTCGCGCCCGGGCTCGGGTGGCCGCGTCAGGCGAGCATCGGATAGCCGTCATACCTCCGTCAGGGTGATCGACAGGGCCGTCGCCAGCAGGGGGAGCAGCTCGGCCGGGTCGGTGTCGGTGACCGTGGCACCGGCCAGGCCCTCGATGCCGGCCACGCCGGCCAGGGCACACGCCTTGAAGCGGGCGCCGGCCCCGGCGGCGCCGGTGAACGTCGCGCCGCTGAGGTCGCAGCCGGTGAACGTGGCGCCCGTCAGGTCGGCGTCGGTGAAGTCGGCGCCGGTCAGGTCCGTGTCGGTGAAGAACACCGCCTGCAGGTGGGCGTCGCGGAAGACGCTGCGCGCGGCGCGGCAGTCGCGGACCGTGACGTCGCGCAGCGTGCCCCCCAGCCACTGCAGGTCGGCCAGGCCGCAGTCGCGCAGCGTCACGCGGTGCAGCACGGCGTGGTCGGCGTGTACGTGGTCGAGGACCGTGCCCTCCAGCAGGCAGTCGGTGAGGATCGCGGCCGACAGGGCGGTGCCGGTGAGGTCGGCGCGGTTGAATCGGCACTGGACGAACTCGGCCGAGCGGGCGCTGCGGCCGGTCAGGGCCAGGTCGTAGAAGCCGATGGCCTGGTAGGCGCCGGCGTCGCGGAGGTCGTCCTCCTCCAGTGTGGCCAGCGTCAGGGCCTTCGGCGGGCGCGGGCGGGCCGGGCCGGGGCGGCCGGCGGCGACGGTCGGGAACGCGCCGGTCGCGAACGTCCCGGCCGAGAACGTTCGGGTCGGGGCCGCGTGGCGGGGGCCCGGACGGGGTGGCACCGCGCCGGAGGGTAACGGCTGGGAGGGGACGGCGGGCATGGCCATGGGTGTGACGTTAGTGGCAGGAGTGACAATCCGTCACAGCGGCCCCGTGGGGAGGATTCGCCAAAAGCCGCCAAAAGGCAAGTACCGGACAGTGCCTGTCCCCCCGACCCGGGGAAACCCAAGAAACGCCGATCCATCGGGAGCCGGCTGAGTGGGAGCTGTCGTTCCTCGTTGCGGCGGGCTCAGCGGACTGTCGGTGCCGGCAGCGTGACCGCCTCGCGCAGCTCGGCCGCGGCCTGGGTGATGAGCCCGGCCAGGGATGCGTCGGGATCGGCCAGCCAGCTGGACGTGGCGCGCCGGTGGATCGCCATCACCACGTCGATGATCAAGCGCGCCTTGCCGGCCTCGATGCCGCGGCGTTCGATCGCCCGCGCCAGCGCGTCGGCGATGTCGGCGAGCTTGATCAGATCGCGCTCCGCCAGTGCTGGGTTGGCGGCGATCACTCTGACGCGGCGCAGCAGGAGCTCACGCGGAAAGATCCCGTCGGCGGTTCGCAGCGCGCTCAGCACGGCCTCGATCGGCGTGAGGTCCGGGTCGGCCGCATCGACATGGTCGACGAGGTGGGCCTCGAACTCGTTGCCGGCGAAGAGCACCTCCCGCTTGTCGGGGAAGTAGCGGTAGAAGGAACGCTCCTTCAGGCCGGCGGCGTCCGCGATCTGCGCGACCGTGGTGCGCTCGAAACCTTGCGTCTCGAACAGCTCGAGCGCCGCGCGCTCGAGCCGGCCCTGTGCGTCGGACTCCCATCTCGGCATGCCCACCAGAGTATGACAACAGAAGCTGTCATCGCGATGCTAGAGTCAATGACAACAGATGCTGTTATCAACCATGGAGATCGTCATGAAGGCTCTTCAGTTCGACCGGTTCGGATCCCCGGACGTGATCGAGCTGCGCGAGGTCCCGGCACCGGAGCCGGGACCCGGCCAGATCCGGATCGCCGTCCAGGCGTGCGGCCTGACCCCGGCCGACTGGCACGTCGTCGACGGCCTCCTCGCCGACCATCTGCCACCGCTGCCGCGGGGGCTTGGCTTCGAGGTCGCGGGGATCGTCGACGCGCTCGGCGAGGCTGTCACCGGCGTCCAGATCGGCGACCGCGTGTTCGGCCCGGCCACCTTCCACGGCCCGACTGCCGGCGCCGCCGAACACGCGCTGATGCCGGCCTGGGCGCACATCCCCGAAGGCGTCACCGCCGAGCAGGCCGCCGCGCTGCCGATGGCGGCCGAGACGGCGTGGCGCGCCCTTGGCGACCTCGGCGTCCAACCGGGCGAGCTGCTGCTCGTCCACGGCGCGGGCAGCACCGTTGGCGAGGCGGCGGTGCGCTTCGCGCTGCACCGGGGCATCCGGGTGATCGCCACCGCCGGGCCGACGCGGTCCGCCGCACTGGAACAGATCGGCGCCCGAGTGACCGCCTACGGCGACGGCATGGCCGAACGCGTCACCGCGCTGGCCGCCGGCCGCGTCGACCGGGCCCTGGACGCGGCCCCGACCGGCGGCCGGATCGACCGCCCGGATCAGCCCAGCCCGGCCGGCGGCGTGCTACCGACCCTGATCGAGCTGACCGGCGACCCCGACCACGTCCTCACCGTCTCGGACTTCGCCGCCGCGGCCGAACTGGGTGTCCGGATCACCACCGAGATCAGTTACGAGCAGTTGGACGAGTTCGCACGACTCGCCGGCGAAGGCATCCTGACCGTGCCGGTCGCCCGCACCTACACCCTCGGCCAAATCCAGGAAGCGGCCAAGCTCAGCCGGTCTGGCCGACCCGGCGGCAAGCTCATGCTCATGCTGTGATCGTCCGGTCTGGCCTGGTAAGGCGGGGCGTGCCCCGGACGAGGAGCAGGACCAGGGTCCTCTTTTCTCGTTCCGGGGCGCCACCTTCCGCTTCGTTGCAGAGCCGTGAAATGCAGGAACGGCTCGCCCGCCGGCAGCTGAGAAGCGCGGCCGATGTCGCCGTGCAACCGCAGTCACCGTCGACCGTGCTCGTGGTCGGACAGAAGCGGATATCTCGCCCACGCACAAGGGCACACGAGGCGAGCGAATCTCCGCGAGGCGGGGGCGCTGTGGGCGGCCCCTGAGAAGCCGCGGGGCAGGCCGTGGGAGCTGTGGGCGGCCCCTGGAGAGCCGTGTGGTGGGGCCCTGGGAGCTGTGGGGCGGGCGGTTGGAGGCTGCGGGGCGGGCTGCTGTGAGTCGGGGGGTGGGGCGGTGCCGGAAGGCCGTGGGGGTGGGCTCTGCGAGCCGTGTGGTGGGGGTCTGTGAGCCGGGGCGGGGCACGTTAGCCGCGGTGGTGAGGGCTTGGAAGACCGGGTGACGGGAAAATCACCGGGCAAACGCGGCGACGCGTGCCTATTCTTGCCTGCGTCATGTCTGAAACGTCCCAGCCGACCAGTCTCGGCGAACTGCGCGCGCGTCTCGCCGGGCTCATGCCGCAGGACCAGCATCGCCTGCGACGGCGGATCGACGGGGCTCGCCGGTCCCGTAACGCCGATGCCATTGCCGAGGCGATCAAGGCCGATGTGGAGCGCGCCGAGCAGCGGGTCGCCGCCCGCCGCGCCGCGCGGCCCGAGATCAGGTATCCCGAGCAGCTGCCGGTCAGTCAGCGCAAGGACGAGATCCTCGAGAAGATCCGCGACCACCAGGTCGTGATCGTCGCGGGCGAGACCGGGTCGGGCAAGACGACCCAGCTGCCGAAGATCTGCCTGGAGCTGGGGCGGGGCGTGAGCGGGCAGATCGGGCACACCCAGCCGCGGCGGATCGCGGCGCGGACCGTGGCCGAGCGGGTCGCGGAGGAGCTGGGCACCGAGGTCGGCTCGACCGTCGGGTTCAAGGTGCGCTTCACCGACAACTCCAGCGACCGGACGATGGTCAAGGTCATGACCGACGGCATCCTGCTGGCGGAGATCCAGCAGGACCGGATGCTGCGAAAGTACGACACCCTCATCATCGACGAGGCCCATGAGCGCAGCCTCAACATCGACTTCATTCTCGGATACCTCAAGCAACTGCTGCCCCGCCGTCCCGACCTGAAGCTCATCATCACCTCGGCCACCATCGACCCCGAGCGCTTCTCGCGGCACTTCGGCGACGCTCCGATCGTCGAGGTGTCCGGGCGGACGTACCCGGTCGAGGTGCGGTATCGGCCCGTGGAGGCACCCGACGAGGGTGCGGAAGAGGTCGACCAGTTCGACGCGATCTGCATGGCCGTCATGGAGCTGCAGGCCGAGGGGCCCGGGGACGTGCTGGTGTTCCTCAGCGGCGAGCGGGAGATCCGCGACGCCGCCGACGCCCTGGCCCGCCTCGACCTGCCCAACACGGAGATCCTGCCGCTGTTCGCCCGGCTGTCCTTCGCCGAGCAGCACCGGGTGTTCCAGCCGCACTCGGGCCGCCGGGTGGTGCTCGCGACCAACGTGGCCGAGACATCGCTGACGGTCCCCGGCATCAAGTATGTCGTCGATCCGGGAACGGCGCGCATCTCGCGGTACAGCCACCGTCTGAAGGTGCAGCGACTGCCGATCGAGCCCGTCTCGCAGGCGTCGGCCAACCAGCGCAAGGGCCGCTGCGGGCGCACGTCCGACGGTGTGTGCATCCGCCTCTACAGCGAGGACGACTTCAACGCGCGGCCCGAGTTCACCGACCCGGAGATCCTGCGCACCAACCTGGCGTCGGTCATCCTGCAGATGATCTCGCTGGGGCTGGGCGACCTGGCCGCGTTCCCGTTCATCGACCCGCCGGACCGGCGCAACGTCAACGCCGGCGTGCAGCTGCTGGAGGAGCTCGGCGCGATCGAGGCCGGGCCGCGGCTGACCCCGCTCGGGCGGCGCCTGGCGCAGCTGCCGGTCGACCCGCGGCTGGCCCGCATGGTCCTGGAGGCGGAGAAGAACGGGTGCGTGCGCGAGGTCATGGTGATCGCCGCGGCACTGTCCATCCAGGACCCCCGCGAGCGCCCGGCCGAGCAGCAGGCCCAGGCCCAGCAGCTGCACGCCCGCTTCGCCGACAAGGACTCCGACTTCACCGGCTTCCTGAACCTCTGGAACTACCTGCAGGACAAGCAGCAGGAGCTCTCCAGCAACCAGTTCCGCAAGCTGTGCCGGGCCGAGTTCCTCAACTACCTGCGTGTGCGGGAGTGGCAGGACATCTACAGCCAGCTGCGCCAGGTGCTCAAGACGATGGACGTCACGCCGAACGAGGAGCCCGCCGCGGCGTACCCGATCCACGTCTCGCTGCTGTCCGGCCTGCTGTCGCACATCGGGCTCAAGGACGCGGAGAAGAACGAGTACCTCGGCGCCCGTAACGCGCGCTTCGCGGTCTTCCCGGGCTCGGCGCTGTTCCGCAAGACGCCACGCTGGGTGATGGCCGCCGAGCTGGTCGAGACGTCGCGGCTGTGGGCCCGGGTCGTGGCCCGCATCGAGCCCGAGTGGATCGAGCCGCTGGCCGGGCACCTCGTGAAGCGGCAATACAGCGAGCCGCACTGGGAGCGCAAGCCGGCCGCGGTGATGGCCTCGGAGAAGGTCACGCTGTACGGCGTCCCGATCGTCACCAGCCGCAAGGTGAACTTCGGCCGCATCGATGCGCCGCTGGCCCGCGAGCTGTTCATCCGGCACGCGCTGGTCGAGGGGGACTGGGACACCCCGCACGCGTTCTTCGCCGAGAACCGCCGCCTGCTCGACGAGGTGGAGGAGCTCGAGGCCCGGGCCCGCCGCCGGGACCTGCTCGTCGACGACGAGACGCTGTTCGCCTTCTACGACGAGCGGCTGCCGGCCGAGGTGGTCTCCGGCCGGCACTTCGACAGCTGGTGGAAGAAGACCCGCCGCGAGCAGCCCGAACTGCTCACCTTCGACCCGGCGATGCTCGTCAACGCCTCCGCCGACGCCGTACGCCAGGAGCAGTACCCGGACGCCTGGGAGCAGGACGGGCACCGCTTCGCGCTGACGTACCAGTTCGAGCCGGGCACCGAGGCCGACGGCGTGACCGTCCACATCGGACTGCCGCTGCTCGGCCGGGTCCGCGACGCCGACTTCGTGTGGCAGGTGCCGGGGCTGCGTGAGGATCTCGTGACGGCGCTGATCAAGTCGCTGCCGAAGGCGACCCGGCGCAACTTCGTCCCGGCCCCCGACACCGCCCGCGACGCCCTCGCGGAGATGACGCCCCGCGACGGCGACCTGCTCGACGCGCTGGCGCACCAGCTGCGCCGGATGACCGGAGTCGCGGTGCCGCGCCAGGAGTGGGACCTCGCGAAGGTGCCCGAGCACCTCAAGACGACCTTCCGGATCGTCGACGACGCCGGCAAGGTCCTCGGCGAGGGCAAGGATTTGGGTGTACTGCGTGAGCGTCTCGCCCCCAAGGTCCAGGCGACCGTGGCCCAGGCCGCCGAGGACGTGACCCGCACCGGCGCGACGAGCTGGGAGTTCGGCACGCTGCCCACGAGCCTGTCGCGCACGGTCGCCGGGCACACCCTCACCGTGTACCCGGCCCTGGTTGACGAGGGCACCTCGGTCGCGGTCCGGGCGTTCGATCTGTCGGCCCGCCAGCGGCTGGAGATGTGGGCCGGCACCCGCCGCCTGCTGCAGCTCACGCTGCCGCCGCCGGCCCGGTTCGTGCAGGGGCGGCTGTCCAACGAGGCGAAGCTGGCGCTGAGCCGCAACCCGCACAAGAACGCGGTGGACCTGCTGGAGGACTGCGCGGCCTGCGCCGTCGACCAGCTCATGACCGACGCCGGCGGCCCGGCGTGGGACGAGGCCGGGTTCGCGGCCCTGCGCGACAAGGTCCGCGCCGACGTGGTCGACCTGACCCTGGACGTGATCGGCAGCGTGCGGAAGATCCTCGCCGCGGCCTACGACGCCGAGCAGAAGCTGGCCCGCACGAAGAACCCGCTGCTGCTGCCGGCCCTGACCGACATGCGCACGCAGCTGTCCCGGCTGGTGTACCGCGGCTTCGTCACCGACACCGGCTGGCAGCGCCTGCCGGACCTGGAGCGCTACCTGCGCGGCATCGAGAAGCGCCTGGAGAAGGTGCCGAGCGACCCGGCCCGCGACCGGGACCGGATGCTCACGGTGGCCGAGGTCCAGCGGGAGTACGACCAGCTGGTGAACACGATGACCATGTCACCGCAGCTGCGGGAGATCCGCTGGATGATCGAGGAGCTGCGGGTCGGGCTGTTCGCGCAGGCCCTTGGCACCGCCTACCCGGTCTCCGACGTGCGCATCTACCGCGCGATGGACGCGCTGTCGGGCTGAGCCGTGACCCGCAGCGCCGGGGCCAGCGCCACGATGCCGGCCGCCAGCAGGGCGAGGCCCAGCAGGGCGCGGCCGAGGCCGACCACGTCGGCCAGGGCACCGATGAGGGGCGGGCCGACCAGGATGGAGCCGTACCCGATGCTGGTGACCAGCGCGATCGCGTCGGCCGGGCGGGCCGTCTCGCCGGCCGCGCTCACCGCGGCCGGGAACACCAGGCAGACGCCCAGGCCCCACAGGAGCGCACCGGTGTACGACAGCGGCATCCACGGGGCGAGGACCGCCGCGGCGACCCCGGCCACGGCCAGCAGCCCGCCGAGGCGGACCGCGGCGGGGCGGCCGAGGCGCGCGATAACGGTGCTGCCGGCGAACCGGCCGGCGGTCATCGCCACGGCGAAGACGGTGTAGCCCAGCGCGGCGGAGGCCTGGGAGACCTGCCGGCCCGTGTCGAGGTACAGCGCCAGCCAGTCGCCCGCCGCCCCCTCCGCGACCGTGGCGCAGAACGTCAGCAGCCCGATGAGCAGCAGGGCCCGGTCGAGGCCGAGGCGGCGCCGGTGCCCCTGCGGGGCCGGTTCGACGGCGTCGCGGCGCTCGTCCAGATACAGGGTGATGCCGGCGTACGCCGCGGCGAGGGCGACGGCCGCGGCGACCGCCAGGTGCGCACCGGCGTCCATACCCGCGCGGGCGGCGAGCGACCCGGCGGCCGCCCCGCCGATCGAGCCGAGGCTCCAGCAGGCGTGGTACTGCGGCATCCACTCCTTGCCGGCCCGCCGGTCGACGTGGCTGCCCTGGACGTTCATCGCCACGTCCCAGGAGCCGTAGGCGAGCCCGAACGCGAACAGGGCGCCGGTGAGCGGCCACAGCCCGCCCGCGAAGCCGGCGGCGGCGAGCGCGGCGGCCGAGCCGGCGGCGGTGAGCGCGACCCAGGCGCGGGTGCCGAAGCGCCGGCACGCGCGGCCGGTCACGGGCATGGACAGCAGCGAGCCGATGCCGAGGGCGAGCAGGGCCCGGCCGAGTTCGCCCGTGCTGATGTCCAGGTGGCGCACGACCGCGGGGATACGCGAGACCCAGCCGCCCATGACGGTGCCGCTGGCCGTGAACACCACGGCCGTGCCCAGCGCCGCCCTGTTCACCCGGGCCCGGTCCATCTAGAAGTCGTCGGGCCGCTTGAACATGACGGTCTGGTCGCCGCCGCCCTGGGGCGGCTGGCCGGGCGGGATGATCTGCGTCGGCCCGGGGGGCGGGGCGCTGCTCACCGGCGGGATCATCTGCGTCGCGCCGGCGGCCGGCGAGCCGTAGGTCGTGGGGGTGGCCGGGGTGCCATACGTCGTCGGCTGGGCCGGACCGTAGTTCATGGGGAAGCCGCCCGGGGCCGGGACCGCCGGCTGCATGCCCGTCTCGGGCTCGTTGCGGTCCTTGCGGCGGAACCAGAAGAGGCTGCCGATGAGGCCCAGCGCGCCCACGATCGCCGCGATGCCGACCCACAGGCCCGTCGACAGCCCGCCGCCGTCGCCGCCGGTGCGGGTGGTGGTCGGGGCGGTGGTCGGCTCGATGGCCACGCCGTTGCCGGCCTGCGGCGGGGCGAAGGTGCCGTCGTCGGCGATGGTCGGCTCGGCGCTGGCCGAAGCCCCGCTGGACCTGGTCGGCTTCGGCGACTTGCTGCTCGCGGTCGCGCTGGGCCCGCCGGTGGCGCGCAGGGCGAAGTTGTCGGCGTTGCCGTGCTCGACCGAGACCCGGCCGTTGGCCTGCCCGGCGCTCTTGACGATCAGCACGACCTGGCCGCCGGCGGACTTGTCGGCGGCGATGCTGGCGTAGCGGCAGGTCGCGCCGCGCCCGGCGCCGCCGACGGCGCAGCCGGGGTTGTTGTCCGGGTCCATGACCGCGTTGCTGGGGGCCTGGACGAGCACGGTGACGTCCTCGACCGGCTGCTTCGAGTTGTTCTTGACCACGAAGCGGACCGTGACCTTGTCGCCGACCTTGCCCTGGACGCTGTTGTCGACCTTGATCTCGAGCGGGTCGGCGGCCCAGGCGGGCGTGGCGGTCAGCGCGAGCGTGCCGACGCCGACGATCGCGACGGCACTCGCCGCCGCGCTCCAGCGCCTCAACCTCCGGACGTCACCCATAGCTTCGGCGGACACTAGCAGGATTTGTCAACGATCGCCGTCCGCAGACCGGCCAGATGAATCGCCCACAGGCGCCTGAAACAGGCAGAAAAGCCACCACGGCGACGGCGTCAGGATCAGAGGGTGGCGCGCATCACGGCCGGGGTGGCCGCGACACCGACGACGCCCGTGGCCTGCGCCGTCGCCCACCCCCGCAGCCGCTCGGCGAGCCGGCTGTCGTCGAGTTTTCACGGCGAGCAGCCCGGCACCAGGTCCGGGTCCTCGCGCCGGGCGCTGTGGGTGAGGAAGACCGCGGCGAGGTACCGCGCATACGGCCCTGGTCGCGATCGATGCCGGGTTCCAGTCGCCGCGGCCCGCGGTCCGGGGCGGCACCCCGGCCCGAGGCGACCCCGCCGGCGGCGGCGAAGGAGAACGGCGTGACCACGGACGAGAACGCGAACAGGGCGCGAAGAGCAGTGTCGCTGGTCTTGCGGAACACGAATCCGGCGCCGCGCCCGTGAGCGTTTCCGAGTTCGACGAGTAGCATGGCTACATGTGTGCTGGCTACATCTCGGGGGCCGGCGCGCTGAACTGGGCCAGGGCGAGCAGTAGCGCGAGGACCACGAAACCGGCGTAGACGAGCCGCCGGCGGCGGATGTTCTCGTACGCGTGCCACCAGGCGATCGCCGCCTCCGACACCGGGCCGGCCACGAAGTTGCGCGGGCGGGCCTTCCGCGGCACGACCATCGGGGCGAGGCGGACGGCGGTGCTGACGTACACCCGGCGTTGCGGCTTCTCGGGTCGCTCCTCGGGGGTGACCGTGATCTGGCGGTCCTCCTCCTCGCCGGACTCCTCGCCGGAGCCGAACCAGCGCTCCGAGCGGCGCTGGAAGACCCGGCCCAGGAAGTCCTCGGCCGCCTCCGGACGGCCCAGGCGCGTTCGCCGCAGCTCCAGCCAGGACCAGTGGGTGGCCACGTCGGTGAGCACGTCGGCGTAGAGGACGTCGGCGTCCTCGGCGCCGGCGACCTGTGAGGCGTCGCGGCGCAGTGGCTCCAGGTGCCGGGTGACGAACGCGACGTAGCCGGGCGGGGGCTCCGATGTCATACGCATCACACCAACGCGCATGCCTGTCATCGTCCCACCGCGATCGTGTGTCCGGGACCCTTGCACGCGGGTGCGATGATCGGCCCCGTGGGCTCCGCGTTACCCGTCGGCCGGGAGATACTCATCCCCGGCGAGCTGTCGGTCGCCATCGACGAGGGTGGCATCCGCACGGCCGGCGGGATGCTGCCCGCGCTGCTTTACACCACCGACGGCCTGGAGCGGCACGGCCAGCGGGAGATGGTCTTCGCGGTTGCCCGCACCGGCGCGCCGGCACCGGGCTTCCCGCTCACCATGGCCCGCACCGTGCACCGCTTCGCCGCCGAGGGCCGCCTGGTCGACGCCGGCGACGTGAGCGTCTTCGGTCGCCCGGGCGTCGACGTCGACGAGCGCGTGACCGGCTTCGTCTACGCCGACCCGCCGGCCGCCCTGCCGTCCACTGTGGACCTGCCGCGCCCGCCGCTGATCGCCCTGCCGCTGCTGGGCGGGGAGACCGCGATCGTGCAGCGCTTCGGCCACGCGCGGGTGCTCGCCCTGCTGGGGGCCCAGGAGCGCTACTACCCGCACCCGTGGTGGTTCCGGCCCGGCCGCGCCCCGGTCCTTTCCGACGCCGAGTTCCGGGCGGCGACGATGCTGTCCCGCGCGCCGGCGTACAACCTGCCGTTCCTGCACGTGGTCCACGACGGCGACCGGCTGGAGCTGTCGGTGCCGGCCGAGGAGCTACCCGGCCTGCGGGAGGCGATGCGGGAGGCGCCGGAGGTTTGCGCGTACCTGCCGGGGCTGGCCGGCACGCCGAAGACCTACGTGTGGTCTCCCGGCCAGTCCGGCCCCGCCGCGATCGTCGCCCCGGGCGGCGAGCGCGCGACGAGGCTGGCCTGCAACTTCCTGCTGATCGTGCGCGGCTCCGCCGCCCGGCCCGGTGCCGCCCCCGGCGATCCGGTCCAGCAGCCGACGGCGCGGCAGGTCGAGGACGGCTTCGCGGTGCTGCTCACCGGCGCGATGCACGCCCGCCTCCTGCAGGCCGTGGAGGCCGGCCGCCCGGTCGAGATCGGCCTGCCCGGCGGCGCCGTGCGGGCGCTCGCCTTCCGGGTCACCCACCCGTCGGCCGAGGACGCCGAGGTCCCGGAGGGCCCGGACGCGGTCAACGCCCTGTCCCCGACGCTGCTCAACGGCGTGCCGGCGGCGACCACGATGGCCGCCCCGCCCGCCGCCGCCCCGGCGCCGTCCCCGCGCCCCGGCCGGATCGTGCTGCTGACGAGCGAGGAGCAGCTGCGCCAGGCCACGACACCGGCCGAGCTGAGCGACTTCCTCGACCGCGCCCGGCGGGTGGTGGAGCGGCTCTTCACCGGGGTGCGCCACCACACCGAGGAGCTGATGGTGGAGTTCCGTCTGGCCCCGAACCGGCCGGTGGCGGTGCGCATCATGGCCCGCCCCGTCGCCCCGCCGCGGGAGCTGCTGGTGGTGCTGGAGCGCCAGCTCGAGGCGCTGCCACCCCCGGTGATCCATTACACGGAGGTCGCCTTCCAGCTTCACCTCCCGATCGGCCCCGCCGCGAACTGAGGTCCGGGCGTCGCGCCGCCCCGGCCGGGGTTCGCGCGTGCGTCGCCCCGGCCGTGGCCGGCGGGTCACGCGGTCAGGCGGACGATCATCTTGCCCAGGTTGGCGCCCTTGAGCATGCCCAGGAACGCCTCCACCGCGTGGTCGATGCCGTCGACGAACGTCTCGGCGACCTTGATCCGGTCCTCGCGCAGCCAGGCGGTCATCTCCTCCATGAAGGCCTCGCGCCGGGACCAGTGGTCCAGGACGAGGAAGCCCTGCATGGTGAGGCGCTTGCTGATCAGCAGGCTCAGGTTGCGGATGCCGGTGGCGTCCGGGGTGTTGTACTGCGAGATCGCCCCGCACACCGCGATCCGCCCGTGCAGGTTCATCCGGAACAGGGCCGCCTCGAGCTGCTCGCCGCCCACGTTGTCGAAGAAGACGTCGATGCCGTCCGGGGCCAGGCGCTTGAGCTGGCCGCGGATGTCACCGTCGCGATAGTTGAAGGCCCCGTCGAAGCCCAGTTCCTCGGTGAGGTATCGCACCTTCTCCGGTGTGCCGGCCGAGCCGATCACCAGGCGGGCGCCCCGCAGCCTGGCGATCTGGCCGACCAGCGTGCCGACCGCGCCGGCCGCGCCGGAGACGAACACCGTCTCCTCGGGGCGCATGCGGGCCACGTCGAGCAGCCCGGCGTAGGCGGTCAGGCCCGGCATGCCGAGCACCCCGAGAAACGCGGAGGCGGGCGCGGCCGTCGTGTCGACCACGCGCACCCGCGCGGCGTCCAGCAGCGCGTACTCCCGCCAGCCCAGGCCGTGCAGCACGCTCTGGCCGGCCTCGACGTCCCCGGACCGCGACGCGACCACGGTGCCGACCGCGCCGCCGTCCAGCGGGGCGCCGAGCTGGAACGGCTCGACGTAGGACTTCACGTCGTTCATCCGGCCGCGCATGGCCGGGTCGACGGACATGACCTCGTTGCGCACCAGGACCTGGCCGGGCCCGGGCGAGGGCACCGGCTCCGGCCTGAGCTCGAAGTCCGACTCCGACGGGAAGCCGGTCGGGCGCGCCGCCAGGTGCCAGACCCGGTTGACGGTGCCGGTCACTTGGTGACCTCGATGTGCACGTCGATGTTGCCGCGGGTGGCGTTGGAGTAGGGGCAGACCTGGTGGGCGGCGTCGGCGAGTTGCTGGGCGGTGCCGGGGTCGGTGGCCGGCAGGGTCACGGTGAGCCAGACCTCCAGGCCGTATCCGCCGGCGCCGTTCGGGCCGATGCCGACCTTCGCCCGCACCTCGGAGCCCTCGACCGCGGCGAGCGCGTCCTGGCGGCGGGCCACGCTGCGCAGCGCGCTGTGGTAGCAGGCCGCATAGCCGGCGGCGAAGAGCTGCTCGGGATTGGTCGCTCCGCCCGCGCCGCCCATCTCCTCGGGCATGCGAACGTCGAAGTCGACGATGCCGTCGGAGCTGGTGACGTGGCCGTTGCGGCCGTCGCCGGTGGCGGCGACCTCAGCCGTGTAGAGCACCTGCATCGATCTCTCCCTGTCGCTGGAGTGCGGCGGTGAGCCGCACGAGGGTGTCGCGGAGTTCCGCGAGTTCGCCGCCGCCGAGCCCGCCGTCGCAGACCAGCCGCTCCGGTATCGTGGCGGCCCTTTGACGCAGAGCCGCGCCGTCGCCGGTGAGTCTCACGACGACCGAGCGCTCGTCGTCGGTGCGCCGCTCCCGCGCTACGAGGCCGGCCGCCTCGAGGCGCTTGAGCAGCGGTGACAGCGTGCTGGAGTCCAGCCGCAGCGCCGTGCCGAGGTCCTTCACGGTCCGCTCGTCACGCTCCCAGAGCGCGAGTAGGACCAGGTACTGCGGGTAGGTCAGGCCCAGCTCGTCGAGCAGCGGCCGGTAGCGCGCCGTGACCGCGCGGGTGGCGGTGTAGAGCGCGAAGCAGACCTGCCGGTCAAGCGGAAGGACGTCCACGGCGCCAACGGTAGCGCACGATTAAGTCGTGCGCGACCGAAGTGAGACGCGACCGACAGAGCATTCGATGCGGCTCACGGGCTGGAGCGCAGGGCCGCAGCAGGTCGCGGGGGCGTACGGGGTCGCGGGGTGGGAGCGAGGGCGCGGGGGCGATGGGGTGCGGGGAGGCGTGGCCCGCGTGGGCGTGGTCGGACGGTGGCGGGGTGAGCGGAATACTGGGGGCCATGCGTCGCGATGCCGTCGCTGGGTATGCCCTCGTTTCCTCCGCCGTCGCGCCCGTGTTGCTCATCGGGGGGTGGACCGTCGCGGCTGCGCTGCAACCCGGGTACGACTCGTTGCGGGACACCATCAGTGCCCTTGCCGCGGACGGGGTCGAGCATCGCTGGGTGATGACTGTCGCGCTCGTCGGGCTCGGGCTTGCCCACATCGTCACCGCGTGTGGGCTGCGGCCACTGGCCAAGCCGGCGCGGGTGATGCTCGGGCTCGGCGGCGCTGCCACGCTCGGCGCTGGCGCGTTTCCGGTGCCGGCGGCCAGCACCTCCGGTGCGCATCAGGTCGCGGCGACCTTCGCGTTCGTCTGCCTCGCGCTGTGGCCGGCCCTGTGGCGACAAGGCGGCGGTGGGGCGCCCCGGCCGCCTGTGCGCGTGATGATTCCCGCGACGCTGGTCATGGTCGCGCTGGTGCTGCTGTTCGCCATCGCCCTCGGCAGCGGCGTCCTGGTCGGGCTGGCCGAGCGCTTGGCCGCCGGCGCGGAGTCGGTCTGGCCCCTCGCGACGGTCCTGGCCCTGCGCCGAAGCGGCATATGAGTCCTGGGCCTGCGCCGAAGCGGCATATGAGCAAGAAGCGGAATATGAGCAAGCGGCATACAAGCGCGAGGGCGGAGCGCTGAACAAATGAAACGTCAGGCCTAGTTGTACCCGTCAATGCCTGCGAGCTTGCCGGGGTTCGCGACGAGATAGACGCCGCTGATGCGCCCGGCCGCGACGGCGAGGCTGAGGGTGTACCGGTGGCGGCCGTCCATGAGCAGCGCCGGCTGCCCGTTGAGCTCGGCCGGCGTCGCGGTGAGCCGGCGCGCGGCCACGGCGACGAAGAACCGGATCGTCTTGGCCCGCCCCAGGATCGGGTTGCGGGCCGTGCGCGCCCGGCCGCCGCCGTCGCTCCACACCACCACGTCGTCGTGCAGCATCCGCTCCAGCCGCTCGACGTCGCCGCGGCGGGCCGCTGCCACGAACCCGTCGAGCAGGCGGGCGAGCTCGGCCGGGTCGGTGCTGAAGCGCGCTCGGCCGCCGAGTGCCGCGACCGCGCGCCGGTGTAGCTGGCGGCAGTCCTCGGGGGAGCGTTCCAGGATCGCGCCGATCTCCGCGTACGGCACGGCGAAGGCGGTGTGCAGCACGTACACGGCCCGCTGCGGCGGCGTGAGGCGCTCCATGAGGTGCAGCACGGCGATCGACAGCTCGGACGTGTCGACCGCGCCGAACGGCGACGCCTCGGTCGACACCGGCTCCGGCAGCCAGGTCCCGATGTAGTCCTCGCGCCGCGCCTGCCGGGCCCGCAGCGCGTCCACCGCCAGCCGTGCCACCACCCGGGTCAGGTAGCGGCGCGGCTCGGCGACGTCGGTGCGCTCGGCGGCGCCCCAGCGCAGGTACGCCTCCTGCAGCACGTCCTCGGCGTCGTGGACGCTGCCCAGCATCCGGTACGCCAGGCCGTACAGCATCGGGCGATGCTTCTCGTATTCGCTCACCCCGTCGGCGGCTGCGTCCGGGTCGCGATCGAGAGGCGGTTCCACACGTTGATCGTCGCAATCGCCATCAGGAGGTTCACGACGCCCTCGTCGCCGAAGTGCTTGACCGCCGCGTCCCACACCTCGTCGGGCACCCCGTCCTCGCCCAGCTTCGTGACGGCGTCGGTGAGCGCGAGCGCGGCCCGCTCCCGCTCGTCGAAGAACGGCCCCTCGCGCCACGCCCCGACCGCGAACAGCTGCCGGGTGTCCATGCCGTCGGCGAGGCCCTCGCGGCTGTGCATGTCGAGGCAGAACGAGCAGCCGTTGAGCAGCGAGGCACGCAACTTGACGAGGTGCAGCAGGTGGCTGTCGACGTGCTTGCGGATGTACTTCTCCATGCCCGACACGGCCCGGTACGCCTCGGGGGAGACCTGGTTGACGCTCATGCGCGCCTGGTTGTAGGTCATAACGTGACGACGGCTACCCGCGAGCGGGCGTGACAGTCCCGAGTGTGGGCTGGAGCACTTGTTAGGGTTTGCCGATGACGTCCGCGACCTGGCGCCACCTGCCGCCCGCCGCTCGTGCGATCGCCGTCGCCGCGGTCGAGGCCGTCGAGGCGGCCCGGGCGCGGGACGCGGAGGCCTACGACGCCGCCGTGGACCGGCTCGCCGCGCTGGACCCGGAGCAGGCCGGGCGGGTCCTCGGGGCCGTGGTGCGCTCGCTGCTGGAGGCGCGGCATCCGGACGGGCTGGACGGGGATGACATCCGGGCGGCGCTGGAGCACGCGGTGCGCTCCGCCGGCACCTGGCGGGACGTGGACCCGCAGGTCATGGTCGTGCTGCTGATCGGCGCGCTCGGCATCCACGAGACCGACGAGGATGCTCCGGTCTCACCCCGCGCCCTGGCCGCGCACGCGCCGTTGCTCATCGACGATCTGTTGCAGCACCGCAGCTTCGCCAAGCTCCTGGAGCGGGCCTTCACCGAGATCGAGCGCGCGGAGCTGCACGATTAGTTGAGTTGCCGAGGCTAATTGCGGAATCCGTTGCGGAAGCGGCGGAAGAAGCCGCCCTCCTGCGGCAGCGGCGCGGAGGCCGGGGGAGCGGACGCGCGCTGGCGGGCGATCGGGCGGTCGTAGTCGGTCCGCGCGATCGCGTCGATGATCTGCGCCTCGGTGAAGTGATCGGACCCCTCGATCATCGGGACGAAACCGACGAGGATGCCGTCCCGCATCACCTGGGCCTCCAGCCCCGCGGTGCCGTCGGTGTCCCAGACGGCGACCCGGCCGTCGAACAGCTGCACCCGCACGCCGAACTGCGACAGCCCGGCCTTCGCCATTTCCAGATGGGCCGGCACGCCGCGCTCCCGCAGCGAGTCGACGACCCTGCGCGCCTCGAACTCATCCATCCCGGAACGTTAGCTCCGGAGCCTGAGAACTGGCTGAACATCGGGCGCGCAGGGCCTTCGCGTTGAGGTCATTTGGACGGCTGCGGCAGCTCACAGCTGATCTTCGGGTTGACCCCGACGTAGTTCAGTGGCCCCGCGATGATGGTGACCGCGATGGTGCCCGCCTTGGCGCAGTTCGCGTCGTCGCCGTTGAAGTAGCCGCGCTGGCCCGCCGCGATGACGCCGATGATCAGCCAGATGGCGAGGATGACCCCGCCGATCGAGGAACCCCGGCCCACTGCTCCGCCTCCTTCGTCTTCTCCTGAACGAGATCGACGAATGGATACCCCAGCGGCGCCGTGCGGCAAACGCGGCCACCGTGACCCGCGTCGCTTCCGGTGTCGGCTTGGCAGCAATCGGGGAGTGAGCGGGCCGCCCGAGGCCATAACGTTCGCGGTGCACGTTCTTCAACCGCTAATTGATGGGGTACCTCGATATGAGCGACGACTACACGAACTTCAGCACCGACCTCGACGGCAACGGCACCGACGACCCGGCCGCGATCTACACCCTCGACGACGGCAGCAACGTGCTGGTCGGCGACCTGGACCACGACGGGCAGATGGACATCGCCGCCCTGGACAGCGACGGCGACGGGGTGTACGAGGTGGCCTACGACCCGGCCACGGGCGAGACCTACGACCTGACCGGCTCGGCCGACCCCGGCTACGACGAGTACGACGGCTCCGGCGGCAACCTCGACGGCGACGTGGTCTCCGCCGGCTCCTCCGACGGCGACGCGGCCTCGTCCGGCTCCTCCGGCGGCTACTACGACGCCGGGGCGGTCTCCGACATGCTGGCGATGCAGCACGAGGCCAGCATGGCCGTGATCAACAACATCTGACCCGGTTCCCCGCCCGGCCCGCGCTTTCGCGGGCCGGGCGGCCGGTATACATGATCCCCGTGACATCGCTCAGCCCCCTGCTCGTGGCCGACCTCGTCGGCATCGCCGTGTTCGCGGCCTCCGGCGCCGTCGCCGGCGTCGCCAAGCGGCTCGACCTGTTCGGCGTGGTGTTCGTGGGGTTCACCGCGGCCCTGGGCGGCGGGATCATGCGCGACGTCTTCGTCAACGTCCAGCCCAACGCGTTCGTGGACTGGCGGTACTCCCTGGTCGCCGTCCTCACCGCCGCCGCGACCTTCTGGCTCCACCCGGCGGTCAGCCGGCTGCGCTGGACGGTGCTCGTGCTCGACGCCGCGGGGCTCGGGCTGTTCGTGGTCACCGGCACGCTGAAGGCGCTCGACGCCGGGCTGCCGCCGATCGGGGCCTGCATCATCGGCATGATCACCGGGATCGGCGGCGGCCTCGCCCGGGACCTGCTCACCGGTGAGATCCCGTCCGTGCTGCGCCGCGAGATCTACGCCGTGGCGGGGCTGCTCGGGTGCGGGTCGATCGTGGCGCTGGACGCCGTCGGGGTGCACCGGCCGGCCGGGATCGCCCTGGCCGCGACGCTGACGTTCGTGCTGCGGATGATCGCGATCCGCCGCAACTGGTCCGCGCCGACGCCGTCGTAGTTTCTGGTTACGGGCCAGAATTCCTGACACAGGGTGGCAGGAATTGGCGCGACGATGGGCGCATGACCGGATTCGCGAGCCTCATCATGGTGAACATCGACTGCGCCGAGCCGCCGGCGCTGGCCGCCTTCTACAGCGAGATGCTCGGCTGGGAGGTCACGCACACCCAGGCCGAGTACGCGATGATCTCCGACGGCACCACGTCCGTCGGCTTCGGCCAGATCGCCGGCTACGCGGCGCCGACCTGGCCCGAGGGCCCGACGCCGAAGCAGTTCCACCTCGACTTCTACGTCGACGACCTGGCCGACGCCGAGGAGCGGGCGCTGAAGCTGGGTGCGAGCAAGCCGGAGTTCCAGCCGGGCGGCGAGCGGTACACGGTGCTGCTCGACCCGGCCGGCCACCCGTTCTGCGCCTGCCTGCGGTCCTGATCCGCTGGTCCTAGGTCCTGATCCGCTGAACCTATCTGCTCAGGGTCGATCCCGAGACGGACGGCGGCCTCGCGCCGAGGAAGAAGATGCCCGGGAAGCCGTCCGTCTCGAAGCCCGCGCTCGGGTTCTTGCGCAGCGTGGAGCCTTCGATCGACATGGTGCCGGTCTTGTCGTTGCTGACGAAGAAGACCGCGCCGCCGCCCTCGTTGGCCTTGTTCTGCTCGATCAGCGTGCCGGCGATCTTCACGGTGAAGTTGTCGCCGTCGCAGTAGATCGCGCCCCCGCTGCCGCCGCCCGGGGTGCCGGAGCGGGCCGGGTTGGCGCCCTTGCCGATCGCCGAGTTGTACGAGAACACGCTGTTGAGCACCACCCACGACACCTGGATGCTGCTCAGCGCGCCGCCGTTGGAGCAGACCCCGCCCTGGCCGGACGCGCCGCCGAAGGTGCTGCCGACGATGTAGACGGGCTGGTTGTGGTACTGGCTGAGGACCCGGATCGCGGCGCCGCCGAGGTCCGGGCCGGTGTCGTCGCAGCGGTTGCGCACGAAGCGGGTGTTGACCGCCTTGAACCGGCCGCCGCGCACGAAGATGGCGCCCCCGCCCCCGCCCTCGGTCTTGTCGCCGGCCGAGTTGCCGTCGGCGAAGGCGATGTTCTGCACCGTCAGGGCCGGGGTCGCCTGGTCCTGGCAGTGGTCGGTGGCCCACTCCAGTTCCTTGTCGCAGGTGTTCTGGTACAGGATCCGGCGCTTGCCCTCACCGCTCAGCGTGACCTTGCCGCCGCCGTCGATGACCACCTTGGACGAGCGGTTGCGCACCTTCGCGGTCTGCTTGACCACGATCGTCACCGGGTCCGGGCCGCAGTCGAACGTGATCACCCCGCCCTGCGCGACCGCCGCGACGAACCTCTCGGACGTGCAGCCGGCGGGCGAGCCGTCCCCGACGATCCAGGTGGGGTTGGACGAGTCCGCGGCCTGCGCCTCGGCCGGCACGGCGGCGTGGCCGCCCGGGTTGCCGTTGGTGAACGACTGCCCGGCCTGTGCGCCCGCCCCGGTCTTGCTCGGCGCCGCGCCCATGCCGCCCGTGCCGCCGGTGCCGCCTTCGGCCTCGCCGGACGCCCCCGCCGACGCGCTCGCGGAGTCCGACGAGCCCGGCAGGCGGTCGCCCGGATCGGCGGGCAGCCGCTCGTCACCGCAGCCCGCCAGCGTCAGCGCCGCCACCAGCAGCATTGCCCCGAACTGTCGTCGCATTGGGCGATGGTAGCGGTCCGCGTCACCCGGCTCATCGGCGTCGCTCACCGCTTCCCGCCGATCGCTGTTCGTGGCGCCCGGCGCTGACGACGAGGTCGGGGCGCTCCGCGGCGGTTGTCAGCGGTGGCGCTTGAGCTCCCGCTCCCAGTCCACCGCCGCGGCCTCCAGCGACTCCGGCGTCAGGTCGAGCGTGACCGGATAGTCGAACGTGATCTCCCGCTCCGCCCCCAGCCAGGCCGGTGCCGTCTTGCCGGAGAAGCCGACGGTGATCCGCGGCTGCCCGTACTCGTGCTCGTCCAGCGTGAAGGACAAGGTCGCGAAGCCGAGCCGCTCCAGCAGCTCGATCTGGCCCTTGGCCGCCTTGAGCAGCCAGTCCCCGAGCTGGCGGGCCTCGGCGCGGGTCAGGCACGGCGCCCGGAACATCCAGGCCCGCCCGTCGAGCGCGTCGACGACCCCCTCGACGACCAGCGTCTCGCCGGTCGCCTCCACGGCTCGCAGTTCGACGTGGGCCCCGTTTCGCGATTGCAGTCTCACCGGCCCAGCATCGCAAACCGGACGTCAGCTCACACCAGGCGAAAGGCCGGATACGGTACCCCCATGAGACCGCACCTGGCCGAGCAGCTCGACATGCGGCCGCATCCCGAGGGCGGCTGGTACCGCGAGACCTGGCGCTCCCCGGTCGCCTTCACCCCCGAGGGCTACGACGGCCCGAGGAGCGCCGCGACCGCGATCTACTTCCTGCTCCACCCGGGCGAGCGGTCGGCCTGGCACGTGGTCCGCTCCGACGAGCTGTGGTTCTGGCACTCGGGCGGCCCGCTCCTGCTCCGCCTGGGCGGGCGCGGCGACCACCCGGGCGCGGGCCCGCAGGTCGTGCTGGGCGCGGGCGTGGCCGCCGGCCAGTGCCCCCAGGTGCTGATCCCGGGCGGCGTCTGGCAGTCCGCGGACCCGGCCGGCGACGAGCCGGTCCTGGTCAGCTGCGTGGTGGCGCCGGGCTTCGACTTCGCCGACTTCCGCCTGGACGACTGACGCCGAGCCCGGCCCCGCTCAGTTGAGCACGCGGCGGGCGAAGCGGAAGGCGTAGATGTTCGAGATCTTCACGCCGCCGCGCTCGGTCGAGGCGTGGACCATGCGGCCACCGCCGATGTAGATGCCCACGTGGCCCGTCGACGGGAAGATCAGGTCGCCGGGCTGGAGGTCCGCCCGCGCGACCGGGCGGCCCGTGCCGGCCAGGCCGCCGGTGGAGCGGGGCAGGTTGATGCCGGCCCGGCGATACGCGGCGACGACGAGGCCCGAGCAGTCGAACTCGTCGGGGCCCGTCGAGCCGTACGCGTAACCCTTGCCGACCTGGGCCATGGCGAAGCCGACCACGCCGCCGCCGGAGTACCCCGCGACCGGGCCGCGGGCCGGGCGGCGCGTCTGGGTGCGGGGCGCGCCGGTGGCCGGCATGGGGCGGGGGCGCGTCGTGGCGCGGTCGGTGGTGCGGGGCGTGCGCGGGGACCTCGTGGCGCGGGAGGCCCTCGTGGTCTCGGCCCGGGCCGACTCGGTGCGCGGGGCCGGGGCCGTCGCGGTCCGGGCCGGTGCGGCCGCGGGCGGTGGTGGCTGACGGATGCCCCGGGAGGCGTCCCGGAGTTCGATCAGGCGGTCCGGGAGCACCGCCCGGGTCGTGGTGGTCGCCTCGTCGGGCGCGGCGGCCTCGGACGCGGCGACGTGGGTCGAGTTGCCGCTGATCAGGGCACCGCCCAGAACGGTACAAGCGATCGTGCAGGCGGTCGTGGCCGCCGCGAGGCCGCGGCGTAACGGATGAGTGCTCAGGTGTGGCTCCCCCGTTCGGCCCGGGGCACTCGTGCGCTCTCCGGTCCCGCTCGCCCGGCCCGTACGGCCGGACTCGCGGGGTGACCGGGGCGACGGAGAAATGTTCACCGCCCCCGGCACCGGAGACCCGGGCAACTGATCACTGCCGAGAGCCAAACTAAACCGACGTATCCGATCAGTCGGGCAATTCGGAAAAATATCCACATCGGCGGGGATTCATTCCGGATGTACCGGCGGAGAATAGCCACGTCGATCTAGCATTCGACGCCCCGTGCGCGAGGGATTGCCGGGGGTGTGGGGTCAGCGAGGCGGTTCCGGGTCGGAGACGTCCGCCACGGTGGCCGACAGCGCCTCGATCGCGGCGTCCGCGGGCACCGCCAGGGCCACGCCGTGCCGGCCGCCGCCGAGGGTGATCTCGCGGCCCCGGATGTGCTCGTCGGCGATCACCGGCCAGGCCGTCGCCGAGCCGAACGGGGTGATCGTGCCGCGCTCGTACCCGGTCGCCGCCTTGGCCGTCGCGGCGTCGGGCATCGACACGCGAGCCACGCCGAGCAGGGCGCGCAGCTTCGGCCACGAGATCACGCGGCCGCCGGGGACCAGGACGAAGCGGAAGTCGTCGTCGGCGAGGCGTACGACGATCGTCTTCACCACGTCGGCGACCTCGACGCCCCGGGCCGCGGCCGCCTCGGCCAGGCTGCCGACCGGGCCGTGCTCGACGACCCGGAACGGAATGCCGGCGGCGGCGACCCCGTCAATCGCGGCGTTCGATCCAGTATCGGGGGACATATCCGGAATATCCTCAGGGAACGAGCGGCCGGACGCGTTCTGCGATGAACCGTACGAAACCCTCGGGATCCGGGTCGTCCGGCGTCGGTTGCAGGATCACGTGGTTCGCGCCCGCGGCGGACCAGCGTTCGATCGCGGCCGCGAAATCGTGCTCGTCGCCGGAGATCAGCACGTCGGTGTCGTCCGGGTAGCCCCATTTGACCCGATCCGTGGCCAGGCGTTCGAGCGCGTCCGGGCCCGTCGCGGCGTGCAGGTACACCACGATCGGGTGCGGGTCCGAGCGGCCCACCGCCGTGCGGCCCTCGTCGATCAGGGTGCGGGCGCGGCGTACGTCGTCCGGGCCCGTGCCGCCGGTCAGCACCGTGCCGTCGGAGACCTCGCCCGACAGGCGCAGCGTTTTCGGGCCCGTGGCGCCGAGCAGCACGGGCGCGCGCTGCGGCGGCGGCCAGTCCAGGGCCACGTCGGACAGGCGGACGTAGCGGCCCTCCGGTGTCGACACGCGCTCGCCGGCCAGCAGGGCCCGCAGGGCGAGGGTGTACTCCCGCAGCAGCGTCAGCGGCGAGGAGACCCGCGCCCCGACCTGCCCCATCCAGTCCTGG
The DNA here is from genome assembly GCF_050942935.1 of Dactylosporangium sp. CA-233914. Lineage (NCBI taxonomy): Bacteria > Bacillati > Actinomycetota > Actinomycetes > Micromonosporales > Micromonosporaceae > Dactylosporangium > Dactylosporangium sp. CA-233914. Next base: position 2,322,877 of record NZ_CP192030.1, read on the forward strand.
ACCCCGTGCCCGGCGGCGATGACCGCGCGTCCGGGGAACATGCGGTACAGCGTGGCGGTCTCCATCGCCGCGATGGCCACGTTGCGCAGCGGCACCGGCAGCAGCCCGACCCCGACCCGCAGCCGGGTGGTCCACGCGAGGGCGGCGGAGGCCATGGTCAGCCCGCCCTCCAGGAAGCAGTCCTCCCACAGCCACAGCTCCTCGAGCCCGGCCTCGTCGGCGGCGGTCACGATCGAGCGCAGCCGCTCCGGCGGCAGCTGTGGCAGAAACACGGCACCCAGCGTCGTCATGGGGATCAGTCTTCCACCCCAGTGTCGCAAACCCGGCCGGGAAGCCGGCTGTCCCGGGATGGAACGCCCCGGAGGGCATGAGGCAACGACACGCCGTCGTACTCGGCGGCAGCATGGCCGGCCTGCTCACCGCGCGGGTGCTGACCGGGCACTTCGAGCGGGTGACGATCGTCGAGCGCGACGAACTGGCCGGGGGCTGGGCCGGCGACCCCGGCGCCGATCCGCGCGAGCGCGAGGTGCGCCGCGGGGTGCCGCAGGGCCGGCACGCCCACGGGCTGCTCGCCGCCGGCCTCCACGTGATCGAGGAGCTGTTCCCGGGCGCCGCGGAGGAGCTCGTCGCGGCCGGCGTGCCCGCCGGCGACGTGCTGGGCAACGTGCGGTTCTGCGTGAACGGGTACCGGCTCAAGCAGGTGCCGTCCGGCATGGCGGCGCTGTCGTTCAGCCGGCCGTACCTGGAGGCGTACGTCCGGGCCAAGGTGTTCGCCCTGCCCGGCGTGACGGTCCGCGGCGGGCACGACATCGTCGGCGTCGTGGTGGACGCGGCGCGGGCGCGGGTGACCGGGGCGCGCGTCCAGGCCCGCGACGGCGCGCCGGAGACGCTCGCGGCGGACCTGGTCGTCGACGCGACCGGGCGCGGCTCCCGGGCGCCGCGGTGGCTGGCGGAGCTGGGCTTCGCCCCGCCGCAGGAGGAGCGGCTGCACGTCGACCTCGCGTACGTGTCGCGGCACTACGAGGTCGATCCGGCGCTGCTGGAGGGCGACATCGCGATGATCATCGGGCCGTCGGCGGCCGCTCCGCGCGGGGGCGCGGTGATGCTGCAGGAGGGCGGCCGGGCGGTCGTCACCCTGTTCGGCATCCTCGGCGACCACGCGCCCCTGGACGACGCGGGCTACCGGGCGTACGCCAAGCGCCTGCCCCTGCCGTACGTCTCCGACATCATCGAGGCGTCCACCCCGCTCGACGACGCGGTCAAGCTCCGGTATCCGGCGAGCACGCGGTTGCGGTACGACCGCCTGCGCCGCTTCCCGAAGGGCTTCGTGGTCGTCGGGGACGCGATGTGCTCCTTCAACCCGATGTACGGCCAAGGCATGTCCGTGGCGGGCGTCGAGGCGCTCAGGCTCGGGGACCTCCTCTGCGAGGGCGGGGATTTCGACGCGTTGCGGTTCTTCCGCGCGGTCCGGCCGGTGATCGACATCCCGTGGCAGATCGCGACCGGCGGCGACGCGGCCCTGCCGGGCGTGGACGGGCCGAGGGACGCGCGGACGCGGATGGTGAACCGGTACCTCAACCGCCTCTACGCCACCGCCGCCCGCGACGAGGTCGTCTCGCTCGCGTTCAACCGGGTCACGAACCTGCTCGACCCGCCGGCCGCGCTGCTGCGCCCGGCGATCGCGATGCGGGTGCTGGTGCGCCGGGGTACCAAAACAGTTCATGAACTTTGATCAACGATACGTCGATGACACATTGAAGCGGTAGCATCACCCCTCGTCACATCGAGGTGCGGGAGTGTGATGTGCGGACGCGCGAGGTGCCTGACCACATCTTCGAGAAGCTGATCGGCGCGCTGATCTGCGAGTCCGCGGCGGCCATGCTGGCCCAGCGCTCCCGCGGCGCGGACCTGCACGCCGGCGAGGCACTCGGCCAGGTGTTCGCGTGGCTGTGGGAGACCACCCCGGACGACCTGGTCGCGTACGTCGCGGACCTCGCCGCGCAGGTGCGCCACCACGCCCCGGGCGCTGACCCGGCCTTCTCCCTCGACGACGTACTCTCGGCGGTCGGCCGCGCCTCGGCCGCGATGCCACCGGCCGAGGGTGCGGCGATGCTGGCCTGCCTGCGCGCGGGGCTGCCGGCCTACCTCTGAAGCCACGCTCCGAGCGGCCCCGCCTGGTGTTCAGAGCGGTGGATGTGCATGTCCCCGACCCTGGACGCGAGCCGGAATGCGTCGTCCGTTGCGGCAGTGGCCCCGCCCTGATCAACGGAGTGCCTCCGGATGGGCGCCGACAGTACGGTGCCTGCATGTCCCCCGCGGCAGCGGTGGCGCACTGGTGGGACGTACCGCCGCGCCGCCAGGTCAGCCACCTGAGCGGGGCGGCGCCGGAGTTGCTGACCGTCGCGCTCGACCCGCTGCCGTCCGCCGCGCCGGCCGTGGTGTCCTTCCGCCCGGCCCCGCCCGGCTCACCCGGCGACCAGGTCCACGTCGTCCTGCGGGAGCTCGACAAGGCGGCGATTTCGCTGTACCCGCTGTGGCTCCCGGGCGCGGAAACCCTCGACGGGCCCAGCACCCTCGGGGTCGCCGCGGTCCGCACCCTGGCCGAGCGCGCGGCCGCCGGCTCCCACAACTTCGGCCCGTTCCTCGCCGACCTCGCGTCCCGCTCGCTGCGTCGCCTGGCTTTCGACCGCCCTCCGTCCTTCCCGCCCGAAGTCCGCGCGGCGGGCCTGGCGCGGGTCATCGCCGCGGCGTACGGCCGTTCACACCTCGTCGTCATCGTCGAGCTGCCCGACGACCTGGGCCCGGCCGCGGAGCGGGCGCTCGTGCACGCCGCGGAGTGGCTGGTCCACCACGGCGGCGTGACGGTGTGGCTCGCCGGCGCGCCGCTGCGCAGCGTGGACCGGGTGCGGTCCGTGCGGATCGCCCTGCCGCCGTCGATCGCGGCCCTGCCGGCCGAGGCCGCGGCCCTTGGGCTCCTGCCTGCCCGCCCGGCACCGGGCCCGCGCGTGACGTACCCGCCACGCTCGGGCTTCCCACGCGCCGACAGCGAGGCCGAGCAAGCCCTGGAGCGAGCCCTGGCGAAGAGCGAGTGGGCGCGGGGCCGCCGCTGGAACCACGACTACGAGCCCGACATCCTCGGCCGCCGGTACCGCCTGGACCTGTTCTGGCCGGCGGAACGCCTGGTGGTCGAGGTCGACGGCGACGACCACCGCGGCGCGGCCAAGTTCGCCGACGACCACCGCCGCGACGTACACCTCCAGCTCCACGGCAACGACGTCCTGCGCTTCACCAACGAGCAGGTCCTGACCGACGTCCTGCTCGTAGTCCACAACATCAGACAGCTGCTCGAACAGCGGCGGAGAGGCCCCTCCCAATGAAGCAGACCCTGGTCAAAATCCTGACCGCCCTGCGCGACAACGGCGGCACGCTGGACAACAAACAGCTCAAGGAACTCGCGGGCAGCACCTTGACCGGCCAGGACAACGCGCTGCTCGTGAACCAGGGCCTGGTCACGACGCAAAACCGACGACCGCTTCTGCACACCCTGACTGACGCCGGCCGGGAGTATCTGATTTCGCTGACGGTGCCGAAGCCGAAATCCCTGTCGCCGAACCAGATCCTGGCGCTTGTCGTGCTGATGGCCGAGGCCCGCGAGCTGAACAACAACGAATTCGCCGAGGCGGCCGGCTTCTCGCTGACCGGGAACGACAACCGCAGGCTGGAGAAGCTCGGCTACGTCGAGACGGACCGCACCTCCAAGCCCTACTCGCACCAGCTCACCGACGAGGGCTGGCGCCTGGTCCGGACCCTGCACAACACCACGCCGCCGGAGGAGGGCCGCTCGGCGATCCGGACCCTGTTCACCTTGATGGCCAACGTCTCCCGGGCGCTGGAGCGCCTGCAGATCAGCCACGGTGAGTTCTTCAAGCAGACAACCATTTCCGTGGTGCCGCAGGACGTCGAGGGGGCGGTTCGGGCCGCCTACAAGGCGCTCGCCAACCCGCCCGGCGGCTGGGTGGGCCTCGCCGATCTGCGCGACCGCCTGTTGGGCCTGGACAAGGAGACGGTCGACGCCACGCTGCGGGCCATGCTGCCGAAGCCCGGCGTGCGGATCATTCCGGTGGCGAACACGAAGGCACTGAAGCCGCGGGACCGCGATGCCGCGGTGAGGATCGGCGGCGAGGACAGCCACATGATTGCGATCGAGTCATCATGATCACCGACACGCAGCGTGCCGCACTGATGGCGTTCGACTTCAACCCAGCACCGACTCCCGACGATGTCTGGCGGGACTTGCGATACAACGTCCCGGAGCTGCACGAGAAGACCGCCAAGGAGATCGTCAGCGGCGTCAACAAGGCCCGGCGCGACGACATCTCCAAACCCCTCAGCGTCGCGATGGAGGGTCGGGCGGGTGTGGGCAAGACACATCTGCTCGGGGCTATCCGGGAGCAGATCCAGACCGCAGGTGGCTATTTCGTCCTAGTCAACATGATCAGCGGCCGGACATTCTGGGACAGCACCGCGCTGTGCATGGTTGAGTGCCTTGACCAGCCCGCGAAGGGGTGGCCCAGCCAGCTCGTACGATTCCTGCGCAATCTCTCGGCCGACCTTCATCTGCCGGCCGATGTCCGAGATGCGATCGCGGGGGATGGTGTGCTGACGCGGGCTCATCTGGACGCGTTCATCATCGCCCTGCGCACGGAGCACCGTGACGTCGGCAAGGAATGTCAGGACACGGCCCGTGCCTTGGTGCTCAACGGATCCAACGACTTCGAGGCGCAGGACGTCGGATATGCACACCTTATATCCGAACTCGGCGATCCCGACGGACGGACCAAGTGGGGCATGTCGCAGGCGGTCCGCAGTCCCCAGCAGATCGTGCGGGACATCTCCCGGCTGATGGCGCTGCCCATGGATCCGACCGTCATCGCGGTCGACCAGATCGACACGCTGTTCGCCCAGACCACAACGACGGTGTTCGACCAGCGCGAGAGCTTGGAGGACGACGACGCTCGTCTTCTCGGTCAGGTCGCCGACGGGTTGCTGAACCTTCGGGAGATCACCCGCCGCACCCTTATCGTCGTTTCCTGCCTGCCGGAGATCTGGGCCCTGATTGAAAGGAACGCGCCAGGCCCGGTGGGTCAACGGTTCCGGCGTGAGACGCTGCCCGACCGGATTCCTTCCGACGAGATTGCCGAGAAGATCGTCGCACGGCGCCTCGGAGCCACGCGTTTCGGTGCCACCTATGACACGTGGCCGGTGCTACCCAAGGCGTTCGAGGGAATCGCGAACAAGCACACACCGCGGGCCCTGCTGCGGAAGGTCGAGCGGCACATCCATCGGTGTCTCGAAGAGGACCGGATTGCCGAGTTGGAGAAGTTCCCGGATGACGACAAGGGCACGGTGGTTGTTCCGCCCCCGGATCCGGGGAGCGACTTCCCAGAGATTGACGCTCGGTTCGCCGAGCTTGTTGGGGCGCTTGATGTGTCGGCGGCGCTGCAGTATGAGACCGAAGACGCCGAGATGCCCTCTCTGCTCGCGGCGGGGCTCAACGCCTGGATCGATGAGCAGGCGCCGACCGGGGCCACCTACAAGCACGACCCGCTGCCCAGCCGGAAGCCTGCGCTGCACGGGCGGCTCATCAAGGTGCTCGACGAGTCGACCGAGAACGAGGCGCACTGGGCGTTCCGGGCGATCAACAGCCCGAACGCGATCGCCGTCATCAGCCGGGTCAAAGCCGCCTCGACCATGGCCGGGCTCGACAAGGCCGTTCCGCAGCGGCGGCTCGTCGTGCTGCGGAACTCTCCCTGGCCCACCGGGAAGCGGACCAAGGAGATCATCGAGGCGTTCGCGGCGGCCGGGGGGACCGTTGCGAAGATCTCCGAGAGGGATCTCAAGGTCTTCGCCGCGCTCAAGCATCTTGGTGTCGCGCCGCCACGGCATTTCCAGGAGTGGTTGCGGGCCCGGCGGCCGGCCAGCCGGACTGAGCTCTTCTCGAAGCTGCTCGAGTCGGCCGGGGAGAACGCCTCGGAGGGGGAACCAGAGCCGGCTGAGGAAGCAGCCGTTGTCGCACCTGTTGCCGCTGGGCGGATTGCGCTGGGAGCGCTCGCTGAAGGCGGGGAGCCGTTCACAGTCGGGCTGGAGTCGTTGCGGCGGCATACCGTGGTGTTCGCCGGGTCCGGGTCCGGTAAGACCGTGCTCATTCGGCGGCTTGTGGAGGAGTGTGCGCTCGCCGGAGTCTCCTCCATCGTGCTCGATCCCAACAATGACCTCGCCCGGCTCGGGGATGCGTGGCCGTCGGCGCCTGGTGGATGGGGGCCGGGGGACGACGCGCGGGCGGCCGAGTATCTGGGGTCCACCGACGTGGTGATCTGGACGCCTCGGGTCACCAGTGGGCGGCCGCTCGCGTTTCAGCCGTTGCCGGACTTCGGGCCGGTTCGGGACTCGGCCGATGAGTTCGATCAGGCGATCACGTCCGCCGTTGAGGCGTTGGCGTCCCGGGCCGGAGTACATACCGGCACCCGGCTGGCCAAGCAGGGCAAGGCGGTGCTGACCGAGGCGCTGATCGCCTACGCGCGGTCGGGGAACTCGGGGCTGCGGGGCTTCACGGAGTACCTCAGTGATCTCCCCGACGGCGTGAGCAGCATGGCGAAGGCGGGCAAGCTGGCCGGCGAGGTCGCCGAGACGCTCAAGGCTGCCATGGTCACGGATCCGCTGTTCGGTGGGCATGGGGCGCCGGTGGATCCCGGGGAACTGTTCACGCCGCGGGCCGGGCGGCGGGCCCGTGTCTCCGTCATCAGTCTTGCCGGGCTCAGCTCGGACGAGCAGCGGCAGAGCTTCGTCAATCAGTTGCAGATGGCGTTGTTCGCCTGGATCAAGCGGAATCCCGCCGGCGACCGGCCGCTGGGTGGGCTTTTCGTGATGGACGAGGCGCAGACGCTGGCGCCGGCCAGTGGGAGTACGCCGTGCACGGCCAGCACGATCGCGTTGGCGTCGCAGGCACGCAAGTACGGGCTCGGGCTGGTGTTCGCCACCCAGGCGCCGAAGGGGCTGCACAATCAGATTTCCGGGAACGCCACCACGCAGTTCTTCGGGCTGCTGAACGCGCCGGCGCAGATTGACGCGGCTCGGGAGCTGGCTCAGGCGAAGGGCGGGAAACTGCCCGACATCGGGATGCTCGGAAGCGGGCGCTTCTACGCGGCCGGAGAAGGATTCTCGTTCGTGAAGATGGCTGCGCCGATGTGCCTTTCGTACCACCCGGCGGCGCCACTGTCGCCGGAGGAGGTCATCGAGCGGGCGCGGGCCGGGCGTTGAGCATGGGGGCGCGTTTCCGCGCCCCCATTCACCTAGCGGTTAGTTCAGCGCGAACTTCTGCGCCGCGGAGCCGTTGCAGTCCCAGATCTGCAGGCGGGTGCCGTTGGCCGTCGCCCCGTTCGGGGAGTCCAGGCAGCGGCCGGACTGCGGGTTGCGCAGGGAGCCGTCGGCCTGCTGCTGCCAGACCTGGCCGCCGACGCCGTTGCAGTCCCACAGCTCGACCTGGGTGCCGTTGGCGGTGCCGTTGCCGTTGATGTCCAGGCAGCGGCCCAGCGTACGCAGGGCGCCGTTGGACTGGTGGAACCAGTGCTGGTCCACGGCGTACGACTGGCAGTCCCAGAGCTGGACGGCCGAGCCGTTGGTGCCCGAGTCGTCCGCGGCGACGTCGACGCACTTGCCGCCCGGGCCGACGCCGGTGCCGCCGCCGTTGACGGCGAACTTCTGCGCCGCGGAGCCGTTGCAGTCCCAGATCTGCAGGCGGGTGCCGTTGCCCGTCGCGCCGCTGGGCGAGTCGAGGCAGCGGCCGGACTGCGGGTTGCGCAGGGAGCCGTCGGCCTGTTGAATCCACTGCTGGCCGCCGACGCCGTTGCAGTCCCACAGTTCGACCTGGGTGCCGTTGGCCGTACCGTTGCCGTTGATGTCCAGGCACCGGTTCAGGGTGCGCAGCGAGTTGTCCGCGAAGTGCGTCCAGTGCTGGTCCTCGGCGTACGTCTGGCAGTCCCACAGCTGCACCGCGGCGAGGTTGCCCCCGGTGTCGTCCGCGGCGACGTCGACGCACTTGCCGCCCGGCCCGGCGATCGTGCCCTGCGGCCCGTTCGGGACGCTGGTCTGGCCGCTGTAGCCGACGCTGACGATGTTGGCCTGGACGGCGTTCTCGGCGGCGTCGCTCGGGTAGCCGTACACCATCGCGCCCTCGAACCAGGTGCCCCGATTACGGTTGCTGTTGTCACCGCCGATGCCGAGGATGATGCCGCCCTCCTGGTGCATCGGCCGGTAGCCGGGCTTGTCCGTCGGCAGCGCCCCGTTCCACCAGGTCGTGAGCCCGCCGGACTGGGAGTTGCCGCCCTTGAGCGCGTACGTCGTCTGGCCGTTGTTCTTCAGCACCGCGGTGACGTATGCCGAGTTGTTCCCCGGGTTCGGGTTCGACCCGTTGCCGCCCTGGAACATGCCGTTCTCCATGTCCGCCTCGATCCACGGGCCGGAGCCCTGGCACGGCGGGAAGAAGCACGTCGTCGCGATGCTGATCGCGTCCATGTGGCCGTTGCCGATGTCGTACGGCGTCGCCTCCGCGTTGCCGTAGTCGAAGCAGCAGTCCGAGCCGACGTGCGTGCCGCTGGCGACCATGTAGACGCCCTCGGGCTGGCCGTTGACCGCCACGCCGGGCGCCCGGCCGTTGAACCGGTATCCGACCCCCGGGGAGACCCACAGGCCGTACACCTTGTGACCACCGGCGCTCACCGCGATCTCGCTCGCGTCGGCGCCCCGGTCACCCGACCCCGCGCCGCCGTCCGGCGCGATCGTCAGGTCGCTGTGGTTGCTCGTCTGGTCGTAGATCTTCGTGATCCGGCACGTCGAGCCGTTGCAGAACGCGTCCTGGTCGCCGGCGTTGGCGTACCCACCCGCGGCCAGCAGGCCGATGTCGTGCAGGGCGCCGTCGGAGGCACGCTGGATCTGGTAGAGCGGCCCGCTGTACGCCGCGAAGAGCGCCCGCGTCGTGCTGTGCGCGGCGACGCACGCCGTGCCGGCCGAGGCGTAGATGTCGCAGGGCAGCGGCCCGGCGGCCTGGGCTGTTCCGGTGAGCCCGACGAGGGCGGCGGCGGTGAGGGCCAGGCTGGCGGCGGCGGAGAGGAGCATTCTCCGGCGCCGGCCCGGTCGTGATCGACTGACCACGGGAGGACCTCTTTCGTTCGAGGGGGTTGCCGCGCGGTACCGCAGGAAAGCCCGGCCGATGGCGGCAGCCGAGACCGATCGACGCTTCATTATGCGTAAGTACGTCGATGTTTGATAGAACTTGTTGACAAGTGTTGAATCTGCGGTCCCAGCTGTGCGCGGCGCAATCGGCGCTGTGACGTGGAAGGGGGTTGCATGGTTATGCAGTCCCTCGTATATGCTTCACCCGTGTCCAAGGTGCTCAACTCTCTGCCTGTCGGCGAACGTGTCGGGATTGCCTTCTCCGGAGGGCTCGACACCTCGGTAGCGGTCGCGTGGATGCGTGAGAAGGGCGCGATCCCGTGCACGTATACCGCCGACATCGGTCAGTACGACGAGCCCGACATCGCCTCGGTGCCGGGGCGCGCCACGGCGTACGGGGCCGAGGTGGCGCGGCTGGTCGACTGCCGGGCGAGCCTCGTCGAGGAGGGGCTCGCGGCGCTGGCCTGCGGGGCGTTCCACATCCGCTCCGGCGGCCGGGCGTATTTCAACTCGACCCCGCTCGGGCGGGCCGTGGCCGGCACGCTCCTGGTGCGCGCCATGCTCGAGGACGACGTGCAGATCTGGGGCGACGGCTCGACGTTCAAGGGCAACGACATCGAGCGTTTTTATCGGTACGGCCTGCTGGCCAACCCCGCACTGCGCATCTACAAGCCCTGGCTCGACGCCGACTTCGTCGGTGAGCTCGGCGGGCGCAAGGAGATGTCGGAGTGGCTGCTGGCGCACAACCTGCCGTACCGGGACAGCACCGAGAAGGCGTATTCGACCGACGCCAACATCTGGGGTGCCACGCACGAGGCGAAGTCGCTGGAGCACCTGGACGCCGGGATCGAGATCGTCGACCCGATCATGGGTGTGCGCTTCTGGGACGCGGGTGTTGAGATCCCGTCCGAGGACGTCACCGTCGGGTTCGCGCAGGGCCGCCCGGTGACGATCAACGGCAAGGAGTTCGCAACCGCCGTCGACCTGGTGCTGGAGGCGAACGCGATCGGCGGGCGGCACGGGCTGGGCATGTCCGACCAGATCGAGAATCGCATCATCGAGGCGAAGAGCCGCGGCATCTACGAGGCGCCGGGCATGGCGCTGCTGCACGCGGCGTACGAGCGGCTGGTCAACGCGATCCACAACGAGGACACGGTCGCCGCGTACCACAACGAGGGGCGCAAGCTCGGGCGCCTGCTGTACGAGGGCCGCTGGCTCGACCCGCAGGCCCTGATGCTCCGCGAGGCGCTGCAGCGCTGGGTCGGCTCCGCCGTCACCGGCGAGGTGACGCTGCGCCTGCGCCGCGGCGAGGACTACTCGATCCTCGACACCACCGGCCCGGCCCTGTCGTACCACCCGGACAAGCTCTCCATGGAGCGCACCGAGGACGCCGCGTTCGGCCCGGTCGACCGCATCGGCCAGCTGACCATGCGCAACCTGGACATCGCCGACTCGCGGGCGAAGCTGGAGCAGTACGTCTCGCTGAACGTGATCGGCAGCCCGCACCCGATGCTGATCGGCGCCAACCAGACCCCGTCGGCCGACCTGCTGGGCGCGATGCCGGCGGGCGGCGCGGCCGCGATCGCGTCCCGCGGCCCGGCAACGCCGGAGGACGCCGAACTGCTGGACAGCGCCGCCATGGAGCTCGGCACCGACTGATCAGCCCGCGACCAGCCGGGCCGCGCCGTCCAACGCGGCCCGGCTGGAACGGTTACACCGCTTCGCTCAGCAGGCCGCGGTACCGCTCGGCCCGCTCATGATCCATGGCCTCGAGTGCCTCGTCGAGCGCCCCGGCGCCGGGGTGGCTGCCGTGCGCGAGGGCCCACAGGACCGCGAGTTCGGGGCTTCGGCGGGCCGCGTCGAGGCCGGTGACGTACGGGATCTGGTGGGGCCCGAGCGCCAGCGGCGTCACGACGGAACTCGGCGGCCCGATGTGGATCAGGCCACCGGCCCAGTCGACGACGTCCTGCCCGGGGCACAGCACCAGCAACGCAACGGGGCAGTCGAGCCGCGCGTGCAGCACGGCCAGGCCTTCCGGCCACCGGTGGCGCTTGGCCGGGTCGATGCCCAGCTGCACGTCGACCGCGACCGCCAGCACCGGACCGTCCGCGCCGTTCAGCGTGATCACCGCGTCCGGCCGGTATCCGGTCAGATCCGCCGGGGCGAGCGTTGCCGTTTCGAATTCCGGAATCTCGATGTAGAGCTGCCCGGTCAGCAGTTCCGCGACCAGCGCCGGCCGATCGCGGAGCATTTCCATGACGATCTCGGGAAGTTGTGGCGACACGCTGCAGGAGCGTAGGCGGGCCGCTGTCACACGCCAAGAAAACGGCCCGGCTTGCGCTGTACAAGTGGGCGCTGACCTCGCATTCTGTTGTCGCGGAGAGCGCATTGACGAGAGGGGGCGGTCGTGGATGTTCCGGACCGGTTCTGGAATGTTCTCGAGGCGCACGCGCCCAGCACCCAGCGCCTGACCGCCTGGCTGCGCGGCGCGAGCGAGGACGAGATCGTCGCCTTCCAGCTCGCATACGAACTGGCCGCGGAGGAGATCACCGACTACTGGGACGGACCGGTCGTCGACGGAGTGCCATACTCCGAGGACGACACCGAAGACCTCTGTCAATGGATCGTCGCCCAGGGCCGCCCCGCGTGGGAGGCGGCGCGCTCGGGCCCGGCCGGCCTGACCGAGGCGATCCGGCGATACGTCGAACGCGATCTCGACGATGCATGGATCCCGGGCAGCGTCGCGCACGCGATCTTCTACGACCGGTTCCACGCGTCGTTGGACGAGCGGATGTCCGACGCCTCGGGCGAGGCGTGACGCCACAGATCGCATGTCTTGCGGGCGGGCCCGCTGCTCACGCCGCGCGGGTGATCTGGTCGTGCATTCGGCGCCGGGCCAGTTCCATGCGGATTCGGCGGTCGCTTCTCGGGTCCGTCATCGTCGGGACGATTGGCTCGCCGATGACGATCACCATGGTCGGTTTGCGGCGGAACATCCGGCCCACGCCCGCCGGTGGGGTGAAGCGGATCGACAGTGGTACCACCGGGACGCGGGCCTGGGCGGCCAGGTGGAACGCGCCGCGTTTGAAGTCGCGCAGGCTGGTGTCGTACGGCTTCAGCTCCCCTTCCGGGAAGAAGTGCACGATCCGGCCCTGGGCCAGGAACAGCTCCAGCTCCGAGAAGAACGACGGCAGACCCGCCGGACTGCGGGGGACCGCGACGCCGCCGAGCAGGCGCACCAGGCCGCCGTACCATCGATTGTCCAGGTTGATCGGGGCGGCCGTGAAGACCGGGCGGCGGGGGAACAGGGCCAGGCCGACCAGGGCGCTGTCCAGCAGGTGCACGTGGTTGCACACCGTGAGGGCGCCGCCGGTGCGGGGGAGGCGGTTGTCGCCCTCGGTGCGTACGCCCAGGATCACTCGGGTCCACAGGAACAGCAGCGGGATGGCGATCGCGTAGTAGAAGGCGTTCGACAGCAGGCGGTACACGCGGCCCGCGTATCCGGCGGGGGCCTCCGGGGCGTGGCCGGCCCTGGCGTAGACGCGCTCGATCGCCTTCACGCTGCGGTCGACCCTGTACAGTTCGGCGTAGCGGGTGTACGCCTCCGAGGCGGCGGCCAGCGCCGGCGGGTCGTCGATCCAGGCGTCGATGCGCTCGGCCAGCGAGGCCGGGTCGCCGGCGTGGAACAGGTTGGCCGGTGTGAGCGCGAACTGGCCCGTCGCGCTGTGGCGGCTGTCGGAGATGATCGGGACCAGGCCGCAGGAGAACGCCTCCATGCACGACACGCCCTCGATCTCGACGTCGGAGGCGTGCACGTACAGGTCGCAGGCGCGGATCAGCCCGAGGAGCGCGTCCTGCGAGTAGTAGCCGAACCGCGCCGGGTTGGGCAGCTTCGCGGCCATCCGGCGCAGGCGCTGCTCGCGCGGGCCGTGCCCGGCGAAGTGCAGTTCGATGTCGGCGGCGTGGCGGGATCGCCGGACGGCCCGGATGAGGACGTCCTGGCGCTTCTCGGGGGACAGCCGGCCCACCATGAGGATCCGCAACGGCTCGCCGTCGCCCCGCGCCCGGGGCGGCCCCGGCCGGAAGGCGTCGCCGACGCCGTTGGAAATGATGTGCAGGCGGGCACGGTACCCGTGCTGGCGCAGTTGCGCCGCGATGAAGGTCGACGGACAGTGGATGTCGGTGAAGCGCCCGTAGAACGCCAGGCGCAGCAGCACGTAGACGAGGTGCGCGACCGGCGGGAACCACCCCAGACCGATGTTGTACGTGATGTTCTCGGGCTGGACGTGAAAGGCGGCGATCGCCGGCACCCCGAGCCGGCGGGCGATGCGCTCGGCGGCCCGGCCGAGCGCCCAAGGCTGATAGATGTGTACGACATCGGCGCCCGTGATCGCCTCGGTCAGCACCGAGCGCACGGGCTTGGCGAACACGGTGTTCTGGCGGTGCGCGAAGCGGCTCGCGATCGGCACCACGAGCTCCGGGACCCAGTACATCTCCGGCCCCTCGTGGCCGGACCCGGTCGCGTCACCCGGCCCGCCGCACGCGACCACGCGCACCGCGTGCCCCCGCGAGACGAGGGAGTCGGCGAACCGCATCGCCGAGATCGTGGTGCCGTTGTTGCCGACGTTGAACGTATCGATGATCAGCGTGATGATCATTGCCACCCGTAACCAAACGAATGATCAGCACGCTATCCAACGCCCATGCCCGGGTCAATGTTCCCGCCGGCTCAGGTCACGTGATGACCCCGCCGAAGTCGTGGTCCACGCGAAGGCCGCGTCTCGGTTCGCCAGGAGCGTTGCCGGGGACGGTTATGAGGGGCTCGCCGGCTGGATGTTGTTGTTGAGCCGGAAGCGATTCTCGGGGTCGAAGTCTCGTTTGGTCCGTACGAGCCGATCGAGATTCCGGCCGAATGCCGCCTGCCTGGTCGCGCTGTCGAGGTCCCGGTCGCCGCTGAAGTTGAGGTATGTGCCGGCTGCGGACGGTAGCCTCTGTACCTCGTTGAAGGCGTCCCGTACCCAATTCATGCTCGCGGCATTGTCGACGGCGTCGGTCCAGTTGCCGTCGAAGCTCACGATGTAGGCGGCGCCCCGGTCGCCCTGGGCGGTGTCAGCCGGACCCATCCGTCGCACGGCGCCGCCCATCTGCGGCGCGTGGACCAGCGTGCGGGGATGAGGCCGGTTCAGCCCCCGGCGCAGTAGCACGTCGAGCACATCGTCGCCGAGCTCGTTCACGGTCACCGACTTCCAGTAGCTGCGCAATTGTCCCTTGGGGAACATGAAGTCCAGATTTCTCTGTACGTCCCGGAAGGACGCCGGGCCGCTCAGGTCGGCCAGTGGCGTGCCGAACCGTCCGATCGGCCGGACGGCGGACGCGCCATCGTCCGGCGAACCCGCGTGCACGGCCGCCACGATGAACACATCTCGGTTGTGTACCTCCTGCGGCAACAGCGGTGTCGCGGGCATTGTCCAGAACAGGACCCGGCTGGTGACCTCGTCCGGCAGGCCGGCTGTCCAGTCGCGCCAGGCCGGCAGAATTTCCTCCGCGTCCGCGGCGGCGTACATCGCGCACCCGAACATGACGACGGGTCCCACCGGGTGGGCCTGGAATTCGAACGCGGCCACGACGCCGAAGTTGCCGCCACCGCCCCGCAGCGCCCAGAAGAGTTCTTCGTTTTCGGTGCCACTGGCCCGGACCAGACTTCCATCGGCGGTGACGACCTCGGCCGCGATCAGGTTGTCGCAGGTGAGGCCGTACTTACGATGGAGCCATCCGAGCCCGCCACCCAGCGTCAGACCGGCGACGCCGGTCGTCGACACCACACCGCCCGGCACGGCAAGCCCGAAGGTCTGGGCCTCGCGGTCGACGTCTGCCCAGGTCGCCCCGCCTTGGACACGAACGATACGCTCAGCGGGATTCGTCCAAACCCCGCGCATCGCGGACAGGTCGATCATCAGCGCGTTGTCGCAGACACTGTGACCCGCGATCCCGTGGCCGCCACCCCGCACGGCGACCAGCAGGTCACGCTCCCCAGCGACGCGCACGGCGTCGATCACGTCCGCCGTGCCCGAACACCGGACGATAAGCCCAGGATGACGGTCGAACATGCCGTTCTGCGTGACACGACTTTCGTCGTAACCCGGATCCTCGGGGGTGATGAGCGGGCCGTGGAACATCGCCCGCAGCTCATCCAGTTGTGTGTCGGTGAATTCCGTCTGGCCCGCGTTGAGCAAGCTGAGCCGCACGGTCATGTCGACCCTCCCCGGCAACAGGCGACGTCCACGGCGCCGTGCTGCCCTGGATGATCCGGACGAAACCGGCCGTACTGGACGGCGTCGCCCTCACGCTCAACGGCCGCTGTGGGTTGCGCTTTACCCGCGATCTGGGTTGTCCAGATCCTGAATGGTGTTGGCGGTGGCGGCTCGGCGGATCCAGATGCCGAGTTGGTCGAGGTCGGTGCACTTGGTGATGTCGGCGCGGATCTGGTCGGGGATTTGGACGCCGCGGGCGTCGAGGATGGCGAGGAGCGCCTTTACCTCTCCGCGTGCTTCTCCACGTGCTTCTCCGCTGGCTTCACCTTCGTTGAAGTATCTGCGGGCGAAGTCGCTTTGGTACCGGTGGCTCGTGGTGGTCATCAGTTCCTCCAGGCAGGCCAGCCGTACTGGACGGCGTCGCCCTCGCACTCAACGGCCGGATGCCCCTGCTCGCCGCGGCCGGCCGTGAAGGTTCTCAGCGCGCAACAGCCGTTGTGGGTTGGGCTTACCCGCGATCTGGGTTGTCCAGATCCTGAATGGTGTTGGCGGTGGCGGCTCGGCGGATCCAGATGCCGAGTTGGTCGAGGTCGGTGCACTTGGTGATGTCGGCGCGGATCTGGTCGGGGATTTGGACGCCGCGGGCGTCGAGGATGGTGAGAAGCGCCTTTACCTCTCCACGTGCTTCTCCGCGTGCTTCCCCGCGCGCTTCTCCACGTGCTTCTCCGCTGGCTTCACCTTCGTTGAAGTATCTGCGGGCGAAGTCGCTTTGGTACCGGTGGCTCGTGGTGGTCATCAGTTCCTCCAGGCAGTCCCGGGCGGCCGCTGGCAGCACCGTGAGTACAAGGTCAGTGTACAGGTTGGCATGGTCATGATCGATGACGTCGAGGGCCGTG
Organism: Dactylosporangium sp. CA-233914; assembly: GCF_050942935.1. NCBI lineage: Bacteria > Bacillati > Actinomycetota > Actinomycetes > Micromonosporales > Micromonosporaceae > Dactylosporangium > Dactylosporangium sp. CA-233914. The sequence continues at coordinate 2,339,252 of NZ_CP192030.1, forward strand.
AGCAGGGCTTCGAAGATCGGCGTGGGGTCGGGACGGGCGCCATGGGCGAGGGCTGAGAGCACCGCGAGCTCAGGGATGCGCCGCGCCGCGTCGAGGTCGGTGACGATTGGGACCTGGTCCGGACCGAGCGCCCTCGGGGTCACCACCGAGCCGGGCCCCATCGTGATGGGTGCCGCGCACCACTCGGCGATGGGCTGGGTGGGGCACACCACAAGCAACACGACCGGGCTGTCGAGCCGTGCGTACAGCGTGGCCAGATACGCGGGCCAGCTGCGCCGTTTGCGTTGGTCGATGCGCAACTGGACCTCGATCACGACCGCCAGCACCGTGCTGTCGTGGTCGTCCAGCGTCACGACCGCGTCTGCCCGGTACTCGGTCGGGGCGATGTCGGTGAGATCACCTGGCGATAGGCGAGCCTTCTCGAAGTCCGGCACCGTGACATGGAGCGGGCCGGTCAAGAGTTCGGCGGCCAGCGCCGGCCGACCCCGGAACATCTCGATGAGGATCTCGTGGATGTGTGATGGCACGGAGGAGGACCCTAGCGAGGGTGCTCACGGTGCGCCAAACTTGTATCACGCAAAATGGAACAAGTTGCGGACGGGCGGCCGCCGCGACCGGGCGTGGTCACTGCCGCGGCATGGCCGGTGACCAGCGCACCGGTGGTGTTCCGGCCGCTACGAGTGCTGCGTTGATGCGGCTGAATGGTCGGCTGCCGAGAAATCCGGCGGGGTTCATCGGGCTGGGGTGCCCGGCGCGCAGTACGACATGCTGATTGTTCGTTACCAGGGGCGCCTTCGCCTTTGCGGCCGCGCCCCAGAGTACGAATACGACCCGGTCCGTCTTTTCGTTCAGCGCCCGGATCGTGGCGTCGGTGATGTTCTCCCAGCCGCGCCCCTTGTGTGAGTTCGGGGTGCCGGCGCGGACGGTCAGCACGGAGTTCAGCAGCATCACCCCCTGCCGGCACCACGCGGTCAGGTCGCCGGACGGGGGCGGTTCCACCGTCAGATCGTCACGCATTTCCTGGTACACGTTGCGCAGGGACGGCGGGACCGGGACGCCCGGTGGCACACTGAAGCTCAGCCCGTGGGCCTGTCCCGGCTGGATGTACGGGTCCTGGCCGAGGATGAGGACCCGGGTGGCCGCGAGCGGGCACAGCCGGTACGCGGCATAGATGTCCTGCTTCCGTGGGTACACCGTGGCCGACCGGTACTGCTCGACAACGAACGAGGACAGCCGCGCGACGACGCCGGGGTCGACGTACGGGCTGACCGCCTCGCGCCAGTCCTCGGGCATGAAGTCCAGGAGGTAGACGGGCTTCGTCGATCCGGTCATGGCCCGCAATCTATCGTCCGGTCCGGGCGCACCCTCATCAGCCACCAGCCGCGTTCACGCCACTACTCCGGCAACGACGGGCGCTCGGCACCGGGCGGGGACAGCCCTTGTGGTGAGCGCTTCACTCGTGATCTGGGTATTCCAGGTCTTGGATCTTGTTCGCGGTGGCGGCCCGGCGGATCCAGACGCCGAGTTGGTCGGGGTCGGTGCAGTTGGCGATGTTGGCCCGGATCTCGTCGGGGATCTCGACGCCGCGGGCGTCGAGGATGGTGAGCAAGGCCTTGACCTCGCCGCGTGCCTCTCCGCTGGCCTCACCTTCGCTGAAGTATCTGCGGGCGAAGTTGCTCCGGTACCGGTAGCTCGTGGTGGTCATCAGTTCCTCCAAGCAGTCCCGGGCAGCCGCCGGCAGCACTGCGAGTACAAGGTCAGCGTACAGGTTGGCATGGTCATGATCGATGACGTTAAGTGCGGTGAGCAGGGCTTCGAAGATTGGCGTCGGGTCGGGCCCCGTTCCGTGCGCGAGGGCCGAGAGCACCGCGAGTTCGGGGATGCGGCGGGCCTCGTCGAGGTCGGTGACGACGGGAACCTGTCCGGGGACCAGCGCGAACGGGGTTACCACCGAGCCAGGCCCCATCGTGATCGGCGCTGCGCACCACTCGGCGACGGGCGGGGTGGGGCACACCACCGTGTCGCCGTGGTCGTCCAGCGTCACCACCGCGTCTGCCGGTGAGATCACCTGGCGACAGGCGAGCTTTCTCGAAGTTCGGCACCGTGAGGTGGAGTGGGCCGGTCAAGAGTTCGGCGGCCAGCGCCGGCCGACCCCGGAACATCTCGATGAGAATCTCGTGGATGTGTGAGGGCAAGCATGGTGGGCCGCTCAGAGGTCGAGGAAGTACCGCATCACCCAGAGCGTCCTGCGTTCCCAGCCCCCGGTGCGCCACTCCTTCGGGGATGGGCGCTCGGTGCCTTGCCGTGGCCGGCGTAGAAGGTCAGTCCCGTCGGTCCGCGCAGTGGAGGCAAGTCCGGGAACGCGGAACCTGTGCCATGCGGATGCGGAACAAAAGTGGCTCAGATGCGGAATGAAACAGCGGCGGGTATGGGGGGCGATAGTGCTCAAAAATCGAGAAAGTACCGCATCACTTTGCGGATCTCGGTCAGGTCGTTGTCGCTGACTCGACCCAGTCGCCGTTGGAGGCGCGCGGCGTCGATGGCTCGCATGTCTTCCGGCCGGGCAAAGCTCGCCTGGCGGAGGCCCGACTCGCGACCGGTCATCCGCGGCTGGGTGACCAGACCTCGATCGTGGCTGGTGAGCGGAACCACGACGACCATGCTGATCGGCAAGGAGTGCAGCCCATTTGAGGACACGACGACGACCGGGCGTCGACCGCCCTGCTCATGAGCCACCGTCGGATCGAGTTCGGCAAGCCAGATTTCGCCGGTGCTGACGTTGGTCACTCCCACCAGCCCGGCGCGTCGTCCATCGCGACTGCGTCACGATCCGTGCCGGCCTGCCACGATCGCGACTCGGCGCGATCCGCCGCCCAGGCGTCCGGGTTCTGGCGGAGCCGTTCAAGCTGCTCTTGGGCCCGTGCGAAGAACGCCTGCCGCTCAAGAGACTCCGTGGCCTCGGCCAGCAGGGCGCCCATCGTCGTCCCACGCTCCCGCGCCAGGACGGCCAACCTGTCCCGTACGGTCGTGTCGACCTTGATTGTTGTAGTGCTCATACCTGTCAGTCTACTGCAGGGTATACCGGTCGGGCGTCGCGGTGGGTCAGGTTCCGTCCGGAGAGTGGAGGCGCCGGACGGGGTAGCCGTTGATCCAAGGCGTTGCCGTTGTTTCCCCGGCGCGTGTGCCTCGCAGCGCGGTTCGCGTAGCCGGAACATGGCCCCACGCATGACGAAAGTTGGATGGCGCAGCCCACTTCGACAAAGGGGACCAGGTCGGTGAGGCCCGCCGCGAGCTACCAGCCGCGGGCGCGCAGCCGTTGCGGATCTTCCTGTCGCCTGGCGAATCCAGAGGGCCGGGGGCGGGAGCCCCCCAATCGCGACGGCGCCCCGCCTACCCGGATGGACTGCAGTAGTTCGCCGTTGCCGGCCAAGATCCGAAAGGGACACCCGTTCGGGCTTCTGTGAGAATGCGGAACTTGTGTCCTGCAAATGCGGAACAAAAGTGGCTCAGATGCGGAAGAGGTGAGATGGTCTGAGCATGGATGGTGCGTTGACGGGCCTGGCTGACCGACGTTTGGCCGCAGTGCTGGCCGATCGGCTGTGCGAGGAGCCGACCGTGGTGCTGAACGGGCCTCGAACGGTCGGCAAGAGCACTCTGCTGCATACGTTCGCGCAGCGTCTTGGCGCAGCGGTGATCGACTGTGACGATCCCGCAACCCGCGGTGCCGTTCGCAACGATCCGGGGCGCTTCGTTGCCGGACCCGGGCCGGTACTCATCGACGAGTTTCAGCATGTCCCGGAGCTTCTCGACGCGATCAAGGCCGAGCTCAACCGCGACCTGCGCCCGGGACGGTTTGTGCTGGCCGGTTCCACCCGGTACTCGACATTGCCGCAGGCCGGCCAGTCGCTGACGGGAAGAGTCGACATCATCGACGTACTGCCACTCGCGCAGTTGGAAATCGACGGCGGTCGGGGCGAGCCGTTTGTTCACCGGTTGCTCGGTGGGGTGCCGCCGCCAACGTCGGCGGAACCGTCGTCGACCAGCCGGGATGAGTACGCCCGGCGCGTGACGTCGGGCGGCATGCCCGTCGCGTTGCGGCGTCCGCCTGGACGGTCGCGTTCACGCTGGTTCAGCAACTATCTCGAGCTCGTCATCGAGCGCGATGTGATCGAGCTCAGTCGCGTTCGCCAGCGGGAGATGCTTCCCCGGTTGCTGAACCAGCTGGCCGCGAGGTCGGGGCAGGTGCTGAACATCGCGGCGACCGCGCAGGCGGTCGGCATGGAGAAGAGCAGCACGGAGAACTATCTGCGGCTGCTGGAGGCTGTGTTCCTGATCCAGCGTCTGCCCGCGTGGGGTACGACCTTGGGCTCGCGCGTGGCACGTCAGCCCAAGGTCCATCTGGTCGACGCCGGCGTCATGGCGTGGCTGCTCGGACTGATGCCCGAGAAGATCGCGAAGTCCGATCCGGCGGTGCTGACCGACTACGGCCACCTGATCGAGACATTCGCCGTCGGTGAGATTCTCAAGCAGGTCAGTTGGTGGGACGCACCGGTGGCCGCCGGCCACTTCCGCACGCCGGCCGCCGACGAGGTAGACCTCGTGCTCGAACGCGACGACGGATGCGTCATCGCATTCGAGATCAAGTCCGGGACGCGCGTCCACGGCGAGGACCTGCGCGGGATGCGAGCGCTGCGGGCCCGGCTCGGCGACCGCTTGACCGCGGGGATCGTGCTGTACACGGGCCCGCTGGCCTACACCCACGACGACGGAACGCACGTCGTGCCGCTCGACGTGCTGTGGAAGTAGTGTCCACCGGCCGGTCGAGCAGGACCAATGCCTGGTGTCACGGTTTGAGCCGCCAGAGCGCGTCCAGTGGAATGGCGCGAATCCTGTCGCCAAATGGGAGTGTCTGCTGGCCTGTGTACAGAACGAAGCCGGCGACGAATCGTTCACCGAGCGAACTCGCCAACGACCGTAATCCGGCCAGGTCTTCCGCCCGTACTGTTGCTCCGGCCTTCACCTCGACGCCGATGACCCGGCCATCGGGCGTCTCGATTACGGCATCGACCTCAACGCCATCCTTGGTTCGATAGTGATGGAGTGATCCGCGTTCGTCGGACCAGGTGAGTTGCCGGGCCAGCTCCATGAGCACGAAATTTTCCATCATCGGTCCGGCCGCGCCGCCAGGTTCGCCGAGGCGGGCGGCGTCCTGGCCGATCAGGTGACATGCCACGCCCGTGTCGACGAAGGCCAGTTTCGGTGTGCCGATGGCTCGTTGGGTGAGGTTCGACGACCAGGCCGGAACGCTTTTGATCAGGAACACCGAGGCGAGCAGTTCCAGATAGCGAACGAGGGTCGTACGCGGGATACCGGATTGCCCGGCGAGCGTGCCTGGCACAAGGAGGTGGCCGGCTCGGCCCGCCAGCAGTCCGAGCAGTTTGAGCATCTCACCGCGGCGCTCGATGTTCGCCAGTTCGAGAACGTCGCGCTCGACCAGCGTGGTGAGGTAGGAGTCGAAGAACGCGGCTCGCCGTCGCTGGTTGCGCCGAACCGCCTCGGGGAATCCGCCGACGACGGCTCGCTCGAGGTAGTCCTTTCTCCGCCATTGCGATGTGTGGCTCAAACCGGGACCGTGGCGAAACGCGGCGTCAACGAACCGGTCGGGTTCACCGGTCATCTCGCCCTGAGAGAAGGGCCAGAGTTCGATGATCTCCATGCGTCCCGGAAGCGCGTCGGGAAGGGTCCGCAGCGCGAGAACTCGCGAAGACCCGGTGAGCAGGAACCGGCCCGGTGTTGGATCGAGGTCCACCACTACCTTGATCGGGCGTAGCAGCTCGGGAACGAGCTGAATCTCGTCGATCACCATAAGCCCCGGGTGCTCGACGAAACTGGTCGGATCGTCCTGCGCCGCTCGCAGTGTGGCCGGATCGTCGAGGAGGCGGATCACGGTCGGCGAGACATTCGCCGCGGCAAGCCGCGTCAGGGTGCTTTTCCCTGCCTGCCGTGCCCCGTTGACCAGCACCACCCGCGTGTCGGCGAGCGCCTCAGCGACGAGCGATTGGGCATGTCTGGGTACCAGGTCCACCATGGCCCCAAGTATGTCGTCCAAGCATGATCAACGGTGAGATGGCCGCCATTTCCGTGGTCATCCAGCCGAGCCGGACGTGGTCACTTGGCCGCCATACACCCCGCCGCGGGCGCGCTACTCGTCCAGCGACGGGCGTTCGGTGCCGATGGTCGGCTTCTTCCCGTGGCCGGGGTAGAAGGCCGAGTGCCGGCCTTTTCTGCCGTGGGCGCTGCCAACGCCGCCAGGAACAGCAGCGGCTCTGCGTGGCCATTGCCCCGTTCCGGAGTGGCGTCCCAAGTGCCTGATCGAAGCTGCTCCTGGTTCAGGTGATCGAGCCTGCGGCGGCGACCCGCGCAGCCGGCTGGCCCGTCACCTTGACGATCTCGTCGAAGTCGTGGTCGTAGTGCACCAGGATCAGTCCGCTCAGGTCGGCCGTGGCGGCGAGGAGCAGATCGACCGCGCCGGCCGATCGGTGCGTGCCGCGGGCCGTCATGGCCGCCTGGACCTCGGCTGCGCGACCGTAGACCTGGTCCGGCATCGCGACCCACGCGAACGTGGCGTTGAGCAGTGCTAGCCACGGGTCGCGATGGGCCTTGGACCGGGCGCTGTGCAGCAGTTCCAGCTCGGTGATCGGGCAGATGCCCATGACGGCCAGGAACCGGGCCAGGATCATGGGCGGTACGTCGACTTGTCCAGCAGAGCGCCTTCGGGCGGCGCAGCTGCTGCGCGGCCGAGCGCAGCGCGGTATTGACCGTGTCCTTCTTGGTCTTGGTACCGAGCAGCTCGGCCGCCTCGGCGAGCGCCTCGTCGTCGATGTCGATGAGGGACTCGGTCACGGTGCACCACCTCGTATACACCGCTTCTGGCCACAATATACGGCTTTGACCCGCGGTCGAGGGCACGCCACAGTTAGGGGCGTGAATCGGGCCCTCGACGCGCTGACCTTGGCCGCGTTCCTGACGCTCGTCGTCGGTATGTCCGACGCCGAGCGGCCGGTCGCGCCACTCATCGCCGGCCTGGTGTACCTCGCCCTCGCGACGATCGGCTTCGGATGGGTGCGGCGCCGCGGGCGGCGGTGGCCGGCCATCGCCTACGTCGCGGTCCAGCTGGCGCTCGGCTACGTCGTCTTCGTACTGTCCGGCGCGACGGTGGGCGCCGTACTGCTGCTGCTCGTGCTCGTGAGCCAGACAGTCCTGCTGCTCTCGCTTCGTGGCGCGGCGGTGGTCGTCTGCCTCGTCCCGTTCGCGCACCTGGGCATGGCGTGGCGCGACGGGCTGCGCGAAGGGCTGGGCATGCTCGCCGCGGCCGTGTTCGCCGCGGTGCTCACCTACTTGTTCGTCCGGGAGCAGGAAGCGCGCGTGCGCCTCCGGGAGTACGCGCTGCAGGCCGAGCGGCTCGCCGCGGCGCAGGAGCGCAACCGCGTGGCGCGCGACATCCACGACGGGCTCGGGCACTCGCTCACCGTCGTGCAGATGCAGGTGAAGGCGGCCCGGGCGGTGCTGGAGCAGGACCCGGAGCGGGCCGACGCCGTACTGAAGAAGGCCGAGCGGCAGGCCGAGGAGGCGCTCGCCGAGGTCCGGCGGTCGGTCGGCGCGCTGCGCGAGCCCCGGCCGCCGGTGCCCCTGTCCGAGGCCCTGCGCGCTCTGGCCGACGAGGCCTCGGCCGCCGGCGTCCCGACCAGCCTGGGCGTGTCCGGTGCGGCGCGGCCCCTTCCCGCCGACGCCGAGGAGTCGCTCTACCGGGCCGCGCAGGAAGGCCTCACGAACGTCCGCAAGCACGCGGACGCGACCCGGGCCGAGCTCCGGCTGGACTACACCCGCCCGGCCGCCGTCCGGCTCGAGGTCCGCGACAACGGCGTCGGTCTCGACCCGGCCGTGGGCGCGGCTGCGACGGCCGGCTACGGGCTTCTGGGGGTACGCGAGCGAGCGGCGCATGCGGGCGGGCGGATGAGCATCGAGTCGGAGCCCGGGCAGGGCTCGACACTGAGCGTGGAGGTCCCCGGGTGAGCGCCGAGCCCGTACGCGTACTGCTCGTCGACGACCAGTCCCTGTTCCGCGAGGCGCTCGCCGTGCTGCTCGGGGTGCGCACCGACATCGTCGTGGTCGGCGAGGCCGGCAACGGCGACGAGGCGCTGACCCGCGCGGCCGAGCTGCGCCCCGACGTCGTCCTGATGGACCTGCGCATGCCCGTCCTCGACGGCATCGCGGCCACCCGCCGGCTGCGGGTGGAACAGCCGGGCGTGCGGGTGATCGCGCTCACCACGTTCGACGACGACGAGGACGTGTTCGCCGCGCTTCGGGCGGGTGCGGTGGGTTACCTGCTCAAGGACGCGTCGTCGGCTCGGCTCGTCGAGGCCGTGCTGGGCGCCGCCCGCGGCGAGTCGGTACTGCAGCCGTCGGTGGCGGCGAAGGTCGTGGCCCGGTTCGCCCAGCTGCCCGAGGGCGACCCGGCCCCGAAGCCCCAGCCGCTCGTCGTGCCGCTGTCCGGCCGTGAGCTGGACGTGCTCCGGCTCCTCGCCGACGGCCGGACCAATCGGGAGATCGCAACCGAGCTCTTCCTCGCCGAAGGCACCGTCAAGAACCACGTGACGAACGTGCTGGCCAAGCTCAACGCGCGCGACCGCACCCAGGCCGCCCTGCGGGCCCGCGCGCTCGGCCTGCTCTGATCGCGAATGCCGTCAAGGACGGTCATGACCGCCGACCATGACCTCTGGCACGTGTACCCGCCAGCGGCACGCCGCACGCTTTCGGGCATGACATCGACGCATGGATCGCACGCACCGGCCCGATCGGCCACCCGGAAGAACCTCCGTTTCGCGCTGCACTACGTGGAGATGGTCGTCTCGATGCTGGCCGGCATGCTGCTCCTCGGCCCCCTCTGGTCCTGGGCCTGGCCCGGTCTGGACGACCGCCCCGCGGTGAACGCGCTCGTGATGGCCGCGAACATGACCATCGGCATGAGCGCCTGGATGCGCGTCCGGCGCCACTCGTGGCGGCTGATCGCCGAGATGTCGGCCGCGATGGTTCTGCCGTTCGTGGCGCTGCTCGTGCCCTACGCGATGGGCGCCATCTCCGGCGCCGCGCTCATGATGGGCGGTCACCTGCTGATGCTGCCGGCCATGCTCGCCGCGATGCTCTGGCGGCACCGCGACTACCGCCACTGAGCCGACGGTGGCGGCGGAGGTCGTGGTCAGCGAGGCAGGAACACCAGCCGATCGCGGATGTTGCCGAGCTGAGCCGGCGTGATGCCGGTGCAGTACACGACAAGCTCGTCCGGGGAGCTGAAGCCACCGAGGCGCTCACGGTCATCCGCGATCTGTTCGGCCGCCGCATAGGCCAACGGTAGAAGCCGGCCATCACGCTCAGGTGACGGCGCGGCAACCGGACAGTCGAGGCCGTTCGCCGCCGGAGCCGCTCACCAGCCGCGGGCGCGCCACTCCGGGAGGCTCGGGCGCTCGGCGCCGAGGGTGGAGTTCTTGCCGTGGCCGGGGTAGAACGTGACGCCGTCCGGCATGCGGTCGAAGATCTTCATGGTCACGTCGGTGAAGAGGGAGTCGAAGTCGTTCGGGTTGCCGTGCGTGTTGCCGACGCCGCCGGGGAACAGTGCGTCGCCGGTGAAGAGGTGGCCGCCCTCCTCGGCGTAGTACAGCGCGATCGAGCCCGGCGTGTGCCCCACCAGGTGGATGACCGACAGTGAGCAGTCGCCCACCCGCAGGGTGTCGCCCTCGTTCAGGTGGCCGGTCACCACCGGGATCTCCGGGGCGTCGGCCGGGTGGGCCAGCGAGCGGGCGCCGGTGGCGTCGACGACCTCCTGCAGCGCCATCCAGTGGTCCTGGTGGCGGTGGGTGGTCACGACCGTCGTGATGCCGCCCGGCTCGATGAGTCGTAGCAGGCGCGGGGCCTCGTTGGCGGCGTCGATGAGGACGGCCTCGCCGTTGGCGCGGCAGCGCAGCAGGTAGGCGTTGTTGTCCATCGGGCCGACGGACAGGGACGTGATCTCGAGTCCGGTGCTCATTTCCAGGCCTCCAGGCTGGGCAGGTCGCCGGTCAGGCCCTTGCCCGCGCTGCGGCCCGAGAGCCAGGCGGCCAGCAGATGGACCGGGCCGGTGACGGTTGGGGCGGACGGAACCGTGAGCAGGACGGTGCCGTCCTCGGTGGCCAGGGTCGCGGCGCGCGGGGTGGCCGGGTCGTGCAGCAGACGCGTCGGGAAGGAGTCGGGCCAGTCGGCCGGGGCGTAGCCGGCGTCCAGGTCGACGTGGTGGAGCTCCACCTCGCAGATGCGAGACCACACCAGGCGGGCGGCCGGGACCCCGGTGCCCGACGGCATCGCGATGATCGCCGGCCAGGCCTCGGCCGGGAGGGCGTCGATCGCGGTGGCCAAGCGGCTGGAGGCCGCAATGAGATCGGCCAGCTGGGCGGCGGCCGGGCGGGACGAGCCGGCCTCGATGTCGGCGTCGCGGGCCTCCGGGCCGGCGTAGGCCGGCGTGCGGACGCCCGTGCGGGCCCAGGTGAGCAGGTTGCAGTACGCGTCGGCGTTGCGGGCCAGGTGGGAGACGACGTGGCCGCGGGTCCAGCCGGGGCACAGCGAGGGTGCGGCCAGCGCGTCGTCGTCGAGGGACTCGACGGTGGTGATCAGGCGCGCGGTGGCGCGCTTCAGCTCCGGGTGCAGCACCAGCGGGTCGGCCGTCACACGGACACCCTAGCGCTGACGGACACCCACCGCGGGGGGCAGGTCGCCGGCGGCCCAGTGCAGCTCGTCCTCCCAGTCGGCGACGCTCAGGTCGACGGTCTCGAAGCAGAGACGGGCGCCGATGGGCTTGCCGAGGTACCCCGCGAAGAGATCATGAACCACCACCAAGCGCTGGCCGACCGCGTAGGCCGCCGGGTCGCGGCCTGCGGCGGCCCTTACCTCCAGGCGGCCGTAGACGCCCATGTCGGCGTCGGTCCCGCGCTCCTCGACGATCACGTCGAGGATCTCGTCCTCGGCGCCGACGTGGAACCCGTACGACGTGTCGCCGAACGTCAGCCAGAACCGCATCAGCGAGTCGTCCTGACCGTGGGTGACGTGCCACTGCACGTCGGCCCGTTTGAGGCGGAGCCCGACCGCGCCGGCGAGCACATGCGAGGGGAGCACGTCCCCGACCATAGCCCCGATATTCGGTTTCGCGGGGTGGGCGCGCTGCCTACCGTGAATTCCGAACAGCAGTTCGTACGGAGAGGACGAGCGTGAGCATCGACCTGTCGGCCCTGGGCTGGGACGACGCCTTCGCCGCGGCCTTCGCGCGGGGGTTCGCCGTGCCCGGGCAGCGACCCGCGCGGGTCAGCCGCGTGGACCGGGGGGTCTGCACGGCGCTCACGGTGGCGGGGCCGGTCCGGGCGAGCCTGTCCGGCGGGCTGCTGGCGCGCGCCGCGCGGGACCCGGGCGCGCTGCCGTGCGCGGGGGACTGGCTGGTCGTGCGCACCTGGCCGGACGAGCGGATCACCGCGGAAGCAGTACTGCCCCGGCGCACGGCGATCGTCCGCGCGGTGGCCGGCGAGGAGTCGTTCGGGCAGGTCCTGGCGGCCAACATCGACGCCGTCGCCGTCGTCGAGCCCGTGGACCCCTCACCCGACCTGGGGCGTATCGAGCGTCTGCTGGCGCTCGCGTGGGAGTCCGGGGCAAAACCACATCTGGTACTGACGAAAGCTGATCTCGCCGCGGACCCCGAGGCGATCGCCGCGCAGATGCCGGGGCGGGCCTCCGGCGTGCAGGTGCACGCGGTCAGCGCGCGGACCGGGCTGGGGCTCGACGCGCTGCGGCCGCTGGTGGCGCACGGGCGCACGCTCGGGCTGCTCGGGCAGTCCGGGGCGGGCAAGTCGAGCCTGGTCAACGCGCTCGCGGGGGCGCCGGTGATGCAGACACGGGCACTGCGGGCCGACGGGCGCGGGCGGCACACCACCACATACCGGGCACTGATCCCGATGCCGGACGGCGGGGCGGTGCTGGACACGCCGGGCGTACGGCTGGTCGGCATGTTCGACACGGTGGCCGGCCTGGACCGGGCCTTCGAGGATGTGACGCTGCTCGCGCGGCACTGCCGGTTCCAGGACTGCCGCCACGGCGACGAGCCCGGATGCGCCGTGCGCGCGGCCGTCGAGGAGGGCGAGCTGAGCCCTCGGCGATACGCGAGCTGGCAGAAACTGCAACAAGAGCAGAAGCTGGCAGCAGTACGCCGGGTGCGTCGCGAGAACCGCGAGCGCCGCCGACCGGCCCGGGGCTAGCTGGCACTCTTCCCCCGTTCGAGTATTCGGTGGGTGGGCGGGTGCCGAAAAATGTCATACCCCCTGGCTAGAGTTGGCGGCTGACACCCGGACGATGTTCGGGGGCCATCGGGGTTTCGGGGGCCATCGGGACACCGACTGCATGAACGGACGAATTACTCGCCAAGGGGAAGCATGTCCGACAGCTTGATCATCCGTGGCGCACGGGAGCACAACCTCCGCGACGTCAGTCTCGACCTGCCGCGCGACGCGATGATCGTGTTCACCGGGCTCTCCGGCTCGGGTAAGTCGAGCCTGGCGTTCGACACGATCTTCGCCGAGGGGCAGCGGCGTTACGTCGAGTCGCTCTCGTCGTACGCGCGCCAGTTCCTCGGCCAGATGGACAAGCCCGACGTCGACTTCATCGAGGGCCTGTCCCCGGCGGTCTCGATCGACCAGAAGTCGACCTCGCGCAACCCGCGCTCGACGGTCGGCACCATCACCGAGGTGTATGACTACCTGCGCCTGCTCTTCGCCCGCGTCGGCGAACCGCACTGCCCGGTCTGCGGCGAGGCGATCACCAAGCAGACGCCGCAGCAGATCGTCGACCGGGTCCTGGCCATGACGGAGGGCACCCGGTTCCAGGTGCTCGCGCCGGTCGTGCGCGGGCGCAAGGGCGAATACGTGGACCTCTTCGCCGAGCTGCAGTCGAAGGGGTATGCGCGCGCCCGCATCGACGGGGTCGTGCACCCGCTCACCGAGCCGCCGAAGCTCAAGAAGCAGGAGAAGCACACCATCGAGGTGGTCATCGACCGGCTCGCGGTGAAGCCGAGCGCCAAGCAGCGGCTCACCGACTCGGTGGAGACCGCGCTGAAGCTCGCCGCCGGGATCGTGATCCTCGAGTTCGTCGACCTGCCGGAGGACGACGAGCACCGCGAGCGGCTGTTCTCCGAGCACCTCGCCTGCCCCAACGAGCACCCGCTGTCGATCGAGGACCTCGAGCCGCGGTCGTTCTCCTTCAACGCGCCGTATGGTGCCTGTCCCGACTGCAGCGGCATCGGCACCAAGAAAGAGGTCGACCCGGAGCTGATCGTCCCGGACCCGGAGCGCACGCTGCGGGAGGGCGCCATCGCGCCCTGGGCGACCGGGCACACGCTGGACTACTTCCTGCGCCTGCTGGAGGCCCTCGGCGACGAGGAGGGCTTCAACCTCGACACGCCGTGGCGGGCGCTGTCCTCGCGCGGGCAGAAGGCGATCCTGCACGGCTCCGAGGACCAGGTCCACGTGCGCTACCGGAACAAGTACGGTCGCGAGCGCTCCTACTACACGGGCTTCGAGGGCGTCGTGCAGTGGATCGAGCGCCGCCACGCCGACACCGAGAGCGACTGGTCGCGGGACAAGTATGAGGGGTACATGCGCGATGTGCCCTGCGGCACCTGCGGCGGCACCCGGCTCAAGCCCGAGATCCTCGCGGTGACGATCGCCGGGCGCAGCATCGCCGACGTGTGCAACCTGTCGGTGGGGGAGTGCGCTGACCTGCTCGGCGCGATGGAGCTCACCGACCGGCAGAAGATGATCGCCGAGCGGGTGCTCAAGGAGATCAACGCCCGGCTGCGCTTCCTGGTCGACGTGGGTCTGGACTACCTCTCGCTCGACCGGGCCGCCGGCACGCTGTCGGGCGGCGAGGCGCAGCGCATCCGGCTGGCCACCCAGATCGGCTCCGGCCTCGTCGGCGTGCTCTACGTCCTCGACGAGCCGAGCATCGGCCTGCACCAGCGCGACAACCACCGGCTCATCGAGACGCTGGTGCGCCTGAAGAACCTCGGCAACACGCTGATCGTCGTCGAGCACGACGAGGACACCATCCGCACCGCCGACTGGATCGTCGACATCGGGCCCGGCGCCGGCGAGCACGGCGGCAAGGTGGTGCACAGCGGCCCCTACGACGGGCTGGTCAAGACTGAGGAGTCGGTGACGGGGGCGTATCTGTCCGGCCGGCGCAGCATCCCGACGCCGCAGATCCGCCGGCCGCGCACCCCGGGCCGCGAGCTCGTGGTGGTCGGCGCGCGCGAGCACAACCTGCGCAACCTCACGGTGCCGTTCCCGCTCGGGCAGCTCACCGCGGTCACCGGCGTCTCCGGCTCCGGCAAGTCGACGCTGGTCAACGACATCCTGCACGCGGTGCTGGCCAACACGGTCAACGGCGCCCGGCTCGTGCCCGGCCGGCACACCCGCATCTCCGGGCTCGACCTCGTCGACAAGGTCGTCGGGGTGGACCAGTCGCCGATCGGGCGCACGCCGCGCTCCAACCCGGCGACGTATACCGGCGTGTTCGACAATATCCGCAAGCTCTTCGCCGAGACGACCGAGGCGAAGGTGCGCGGCTATGGCCCGGGCCGCTTCTCCTTCAACGTCAAGGGCGGCCGCTGCGAGGCCTGCGCCGGCGACGGCACGATCAAGATCGAGATGAACTTCCTCCCGGACGTGTACGTTCCCTGTGAGGTGTGCAAGGGTGCGCGGTACAACCGCGAGACCCTCGAGGTGCACTACAAGGGCCGCACGATCGCCGAGGTCCTCGACATGCCGATCGACGAGGCCGCGGGCTTCTTCGAGGCCATCCCGGCGATCCACCGCCACCTCAAGACCCTGGTCGACGTCGGCCTCGGCTACGTGCGCCTCGGCCAGCCGGCCCCGACGCTGTCCGGCGGCGAGGCCCAGCGCGTGAAGCTCGCCTCCGAGTTGCAGAAGCGCTCGACCGGCCGGACGGTGTATGTCCTCGACGAGCCGACCACCGGCCTGCACTTCGAGGACATCCGCAAGCTGCTGCTGGTCCTGCAGGGCCTGGTGGACAAGGGCAACACGGTTATCGTCATCGAGCACAACCTCGACGTGATCAAGACCGCGGACTGGATCATCGACATGGGGCCGGAGGGCGGCCACAAGGGCGGGACGGTCGTCGCGGCCGGGACGCCCGAGGAGGTCGCCGAGCTGCCCGAGAGCTACACCGGGCAGTTCCTCCGGCACGTGCTGGACCTGTCCGGGGAGCCCAGCGGGGATCCCTCGGCCCGGGAGCGGGGGGCACTGGCCAACGGCGAGGGCAAGGCGGCGCCGGCACCGCGCAAGGCGGCCGCCAAGACCGCTCCCGCCAAGGCTGCCGCCGCCAAGGCCACGCCGGCCCGCAAGACCGCGGCACGCAAGGCACCCGCCAAGAAGGCGGCGGCCAAGAAGTAGCCGGCCCCGGCCCGGCGTCGTGTCTCGGCGCCGGGCCTGCTTTGCGAAAAGTCGGGCGCTTCGCGCCACGACTTTTCGGACATATCATCATTTAGTGGGTTGAGCGAGGGGCTTCGGCGCTTCGGGGCACGCTGTTACGGTGGCCGCTGGCGAGGCTGACCCTCAGGAGGAACCAGGTGCCGGACGAGGACGTCTTCAACCCCTGCGCCGCGCGGCGCACGCTGCTGCTGGGCGCGAGCGCGATGGGCATCGCCGTGCTGGCCGGCTGCGGCGGCGACTCGGACGCCACCCCGGGCGCCGGCGGTAGCCCGGGCGTCTCCAGCGCGCCCGCGGCGCCGGCGACCACTGGCGGGAACCCGTTCGACGACAGCGGCTCCGGCGGGGGCGCTGCGCCGCAGGTGCCGGCCAACGCGCTGGTCGCGGCGGGGGAGGTGCCGGTCGGCGGGGGCGTGATCGTCAAGGACACGGTGCTGGTGCTGCAGCCGGCGAAGGGGAGCTTCAAGGCGTACGACGCCGTGTGTCCGCATGAAGGGGCGATCGTGGACCCGCCGTTCGACGGGAACCCGATCATCATGTGCCCGCGGCACAACTCGAAGTTCAAGGTCGCCGACGGCAGCCGGGTCGACGGGCCGGCGCCGCGCGGGCTCAAGAGCGTCAAGGTCGGCGTGAAGAGCGGCTACGTGGTCCGGGCCTGAGCGATCACGCACGGTATGTCCGTGATTGCGGTTCGGGTGCGGGATTCCCAGACTTTGTTGAGCATTGAACCGTATCCTCCGTGCTCGGTGTATCTCTGGCCGCAGCCCTGCGGGCTAACGACCGATGGAGGAGCTTGATGAGTGAGACGACCCGCCGTGCGGTGCTCGCCGGAGCGGTCGGCGTGACGGCCGTGTCCGTCCTCGCCGCCTGTGGAGACGACAAGGGCGGCTCGAACACCAGCGCCGATTCCAGCCCGGGTGGTCCGGTCGCCAAGAAGGCGGACATTCCGGTCGGTGGCGGCAAGATCGTGTCGGACGACGGCGGCACGGTGATCACCCAGCCGGAGGCGGGGACGTACAAGGCGTTCACCGCCATCTGCACGCACCAACTGTGTGTGGTCACGGACGTGGCGAACAACAACATCAACTGCAAGTGCCACGGGAGTACGTTCTCGGCCTCGGACGGGTCGGCGACGAACCCGCCGGCGACGGAGCCGCTGAAGGAGAAGAAGCTCCGCTTCGACGGGGACGACATCTACATCACGACCTGACGCGTCGCGGGGACGAAAAATCCCGATGCCTGGCGTCATCAGGATTTTTCGGACATTTCATATTATTTCGTGTTCTGGGCCGGTTGCCGTGGCGGTGACCGGCCCTCCGATTTCTGTCGTACCCCCCGGATAGGCTCGAACGGTGCCTGACCCGTCCACGTACAGACCCGCACCGGGGACCATTCCGGACACCCCGGGGGTGTATCGCTTCTACGACCCGTCCGGGCGGGTCATCTACGTGGGCAAGGCCAAGAGCCTCCGGCAGCGGCTCAGCAGCTACTTCGCCGATCTGTGGACGCTGCACTCGCGCACCCAGCAGATGGTCACCACGGCGTCGCGGGTCGACTGGGTGACGGTCGGCACCGAGGTCGAGGCGCTGCAGCTGGAGTACAACTGGATCAAGGCCTACGACCCGCGCTTCAACGTCCGTTATCGCGACGACAAGAGCTATCCGTATCTGGCCGTCACGCTCGACGAGGCCTATCCGCGGCTGCAGGTGATGCGCGGGGCGAAGCGCAAGGGCGTGCGCTATTTCGGTCCCTATGCACACGCCTGGGCCATCCGCGAGGTTCTCGACCTGCTGCTGCGGGTGTTCCCGGCGCGCACGTGCTCGTCCGGCGTGTTCAAGCGGGCCGGTCAGATCGGGCGGCCGTGCCTGCTGGGCTACATCGGCAAGTGCTCGGCCCCGTGCGTCGACCGGGTCAGCGAGGCCGAGCACCGCCAGATCGTCGAGGGCTTCTGCGACTTCATGGCCGGCCGCACCGACACCATGGTCCGCCAGCTCGAGCGGGAGATGTATGAGGCCTCCGACCAGCTGGACTTCGAGCGTGCCGCGCGGCTGCGCGACGACCTCGGGGCGCTGCGGCGGGCGATGGAGAAGCAGGCCGTCGTGCTCGGCGACGGCACCGACGCCGACGTGGTCGCCTTCGCCGACGACCCGCTGGAGGCCGCGGTCCAGGTCTTCCACGTGCGCGGCGGGCGGGTGCGCGGCCAGCGGGGCTGGATCGTGGAGAAGACCGAGGACCTGACCCCCGGCGACCTCGTCCACCACTTCTGCACCCAGATCTACGGCAGCGAGGCCGGCGCCGACGCCGCCGACCTGCCCCGCGAGCTGCTCGTGCCGGAGCTGCCGGCCGACGTCGACGCGCTCGCCGACTGGCTCAGCCGGCTGCGCGGCAGCCGGGTGTCGATCCGCGTGCCGCAGCGCGGCGACAAGAAGACCCTGGCCGAGACCGTGGCGCGCAACGCCGGGCAGGCGCTGCAGCAGCACAAGCTGCGCCGCGCCGGCGACCTGAGCACCCGCAGCAAGGCCCTGGAGGAGATCGCCGAGGCCCTGTCGATGTCGACGGCGCCGCTGCGCATCGAGTGCTACGACATCTCGCAGATCCAGGGCACCGACGTGGTCGCCAGCATGGTCGTCTTCGAGGACGGGCTGTCCCGCAAGAGCGAATATCGCCGCTTCGCGATCAACGGCGCCACCGACGACGTCTCCGCGATCTCCGAGGTCCTGCGCCGCCGCTTCGCCCGCTATCTCGAGAGCAAGGTCGAGATCGACGAGGCCGCCGAGGTCGACCCGTCGCGGCCCGGCATCGACCCGACGACGGGGCGGCCGCGCAAGTTCGCCTACCCGCCCCAGCTGGTCGTCGTCGACGGTGGCCAGCCCCAGGTCAACGCGGCCGCCCAGGTCCTGCTCGATCTGGGCATCGACGACATCACCATCTGCGGACTCGCCAAGCGGCTGGAGGAGGTGTGGCTGCCGGACGACGAGTTCCCGGTGATCCTGCCCCGCGCCTCCGAGGGCCTCTATCTCCTGCAGCGGGTCCGCGACGAGGCCCACCGCTTCGCGATCACCTATCACCGGCAGAAGCGCTCCAAGCGCATGACCACCTCGACGCTGGACGCGGTCCCCGGCCTCGGGGAGATCCGCCGCAAGGCGCTGTTGCGGCACTTCGGTTCACTCAAACGGATGAAGGCGGCGAGCCTGGAGGAGATCGCGGAGGTTCCGGGCATCGGGCGGCGCACCGCGGAGGCGATCCTCGCGGCGCTCAACGGCGATCCGCTGGCCTCGGCCCGGCCGCCGGCGTCGCACACCTCCGGGGCGCCTGGTCCCGAGGCCGCACCCTCCTCTTCCGAAAGCTCAGCGGCAGCGGCGCAGGAGCCCGGCCCCGGTGCGTCGCACGTCGAGACGGGCGCGGTGCTGCCGCGGCCGTTCTCCCGGGAGGAGGCGCGTGAGGAGGGGCGGTTGTGACGCATGCGGTGTATACCGCTAAATGGTGCAAACTGACCGACCGTCCGATGTGATCCGCGGGACGACATAAACTCGTCGACGTGTCGAGAGAAGGCGACGTGCCGAGAGACGCCACCGCGCCCGACAGCGGCGCTCAGCCGCCGGGTCAGGAGGCCGCCGATCGTGTCGTCAACGCTGACGATGCCACCGAGGGCGACCAGGTCACCGGTGACGCATCGACCACGGGCAGCGACTCGAACGCCCGGGCCGCTTCGACCACGGGCAGCGACTCGAACGCCCGGGCCGCTTCGAGCACAGGGGCCGGCTCGAGCGCCGGGGGCGCTTCGAGCGCCGGGGCCGGCTCGGTCGGTGGCGAGGCCGTGGCGGTGGGCGGGGCATTGGGCGGGGCGTTGGTGAGCGCGGATGCGTATCGGGGGGAGACGTTCGGTGACTCCGAGGAGGGGGCGCTGCCCGGCCGCAACACCACCGACCTCGTGATCGTGACCGGCGTGTCCGGCGGCGGGCGGAGCACCGTGGCGCGGGCGTTGGAGAACGTCGGGTACTACGTCGTCGACAATCTGCCCCAGGCGCTGCTGCTCGACATGGCCGAGCTCGCCCATGCCGCCCGCGGGGCGGCCCGGCGCACGGCGATGGTGCTCGACGTTCGCAGCCACGCGTTCTCGACGGACCTGCCGGGCGCGGTCAAGGCGCTGCGCGAACGGGGGTTCAACCCGCGGATGGTGTTCGTCGACGCCGATGACGAGGTGCTGATCCGGCGATTTGAGAGCGTGCGGCGCTCGCACCCGCTGCAGGGGGCGGGACGGCTGTCGGACGGGATCGCCGCGGAGCGCAAGCTGCTGCAGGAGGCCCGCGAGCAGGCCGACGTGCTGATCGATACGAGCCATCTCAATGTCAACCAGCTGCGCGGGCGTATCGAGGAGATGTTCGGCGAGGAGGACACGACCCAGATCCGGGTGACGGTGCTCTCGTTCGGCTTCAAGTACGGGCTGCCGCCCGATGCTGACTTCGTGCTCGACGCGCGGTTCCTGCCGAATCCCTACTGGGTGCCCGAGCTGCGGGAGCACACCGGGAAGGAGACCGACGTCAGTCGATACGTGCTGGGGCAGCGCGGGGCGATCACCTTCGTCGAGACGTATGCCCGGCTCATCAACGCGACCGCGCCCGGGTTCGAGCGCGAGGGCAAGCGTTACCTCACGATCGCCGTCGGCTGCACCGGTGGCAAGCACCGCAGCGTCGCCATCGCCGAGGAGCTCGCACGGCGGCTGCGCGAGATGCGGCTCGCGGCCTCTCCCCAGCACCGCGACCTGGGACGCGAATGACAGGGCGAAGCACGGGCGGCAACGGTGCCGCACGGAATCCAGGCACGGGCGACGAGCCGCAGCCGGACGACAACAGCGTGCCGTTAACCGCTCGCTCGAACGGCCACGGCCGATCCAAGCGTGGGGCGAGGGCCGTCCGGGTGGTGGCGTTCGGGGGCGGGCACGGGCTGTCCGCGACGCTGCGGGCGTTGCGGGTCGTGCAGCGCGGGATGCCGCTCGACATCACGGCCGTGGTGACCGTCGCCGATGACGGCGGGTCCAGCGGGCGGCTGCGCAAGACGCGGGACATCCTGCCGCCCGGAGACCTGCGGCAGGCGCTGGCGGCGCTCGCCGACGAGACCTCGACGGCGGACCTGTTCCAGCATCGGTTCACCGGTGAGGATGACATCGCCGGGCATCCGGTCGGAAATCTCGTACTCTGCGCTCTGATGGAGCTCGCCAGTGACCCCGTCGCGGCGCTCGACCGCGCGGCGGAGATGCTGCGTTGCGGCGGGCGGGTGCTGCCCATGTCACGCGATTCGCTGCACATCGAGGCGGAGCTTTCGGAGGGTGGCGAGGTTGTCACCGTACGCGGGCAGCACGAGGTCGCGGTGACCACCAAGACGATCGACCGCGTGCGGCTGACCCCGGCCGAACCCGAGGCGTGCGCCGAGGCGGTGCGGGCGGTGCTCGACGCCGACTGGCTGCTGTTCGGGCCCGGATCCTGGTTCACCAGCGTGATCCCGCACCTGCTCGTGCCGGGGCTGGCCGACGCGATCCGGGCCAGCGCGGCCCGGCGGCTGGTCACGCTCAACCTCGCCGCCGACAGCGAGACCGCGGGGCTGACCCTGCCGGAACACCTTGCCGCCCTGCGTCGTTACCTTCCTGGATTGCAGGTCGATGTAGTTCTTGCCGACGGGAAAGCCGTAGGCGACCCCGAACCGGTCCATCGTGCGGCAGAATCGCTTGGTGCGCGGCTCGTGCTGGCCCCGGTCGCCGTCGGCGACGGGGCGCCCCGGCACGACCCGCAGGGCCTGGCCCGGGCGCTCGAGCCATTGCTGCGCGCCGACGCTCGCGGCACCGTCGCCGCGCGCGGCGTGAGCCACGCCGGCGACGACGCGGCGAGCAACGGGCACGCGGGCCGCTCAGGCGGTGCAAGTGGCTCGGGCGACGCGAGGAGCCCGGGAACCGTGAGCGTCCCGGGCAGCGCGAGCCGCTCGGGCAGCAAGCGCACAGGAAACGATGAGAGCGGCACGGGCGACGGCCGGGCTCGCCCGGGCCGGAGTGCCGGCGGCGCGGGTGCGCAGGGCGAGAACGGCTCGCGAGCCCACGCCGGCAACGGGGGCCGGGCGCGTACCGGCACGGACGAGGACATGACGCTGAACACGAAAACCGCGAGGTGACGACAGAATGGCGATGACCGCTGCGGTCAAGGACGAGCTGAGCCGGGTGGACGTGGCCAAGCCGTGCTGCCGGCGCGCCGAGATGGCCGCGCTGCTGCGCTTCGCCGGTGGGCTGCACATCGTCTCCGGGCGGGTGGTCGTGGAGGCCGAGCTCGACACCAACGCGGCCGCGCGACGGCTCCGGCGGGAGGTGTCGGAGGTGTACGGGTACGGCAGCGAAATTCACGTCCTGGCCTCCGGCGGTTTGCGCAAGGCCAGCCACTTCATCGTGCGGGTGGTCAAGGACGGCGAGGCCCTCGCCCGCCAGACCGGGCTGCTCGACGTGCGCGGACGCCCGGTGCGCGGGCTGCCGCCGCACGTGGTCTCGGCCAACATGTGCTGCGCGGTCGCCGCGTGGCGCGGGGCATTCCTCGCGCACGGGTCGCTGACCGAGCCGGGGCGCAGCTGCGCGCTGGAGATCACGTGCCCGGGGCCGGAGGCGGCGCTCGCGCTCGTCGGGGCGGCCCGCCGGATCGGGATCACCGCCAAGGCGCGCGAGGTACGCGGGGTGGACCGGGTCGTGGTCAAGGACGGCGACGCGATCGCCGCGCTGCTGACCCGCATCGGCGCGCACCAGAGCGTGCTGACCTGGGAGGAGCGGCGCGTCCGGCGCGAGGTACGGGCCACCGCCAACCGGCTGGCCAACTTCGACGACGCCAACCTGCGCCGCTCGGCGCGGGCCGCGGTCGCCGCCGCGGCGCGGGTCGCCCGGGCCATGGAGATCCTCGCCGACACCGCGCCCGAGCACCTTTCCAGCGCCGGTACCCTGCGGCTGGAGCACCGGCAGGCCTCGCTGGAGGAGCTCGGCGCGCTCGCCGACCCGCCGCTGACCAAGGACGCCATCGCGGGGCGTATCCGGCGCCTGCTGGCCCTGGCCGACAAGCGGGCGCGGGACCTGGGCATCCCGGACACCGAGTCCGCGGTCACCCCGGAGATGCTCGTCGGCTGAACGTCGGCCACCCACCACTCGACCCCAGCAGCACCCGGCCCGGCCCTCATGCGACCGGGCCGGCTGGGTGTTGGGTAGGAAAATCGTGATATGTCCGATAAATCCGGCTGGGTGCGGGGGCAGTGGCGTGACCTGTGAGTCGGCGGACCCGGCGCGGCCGGGTCGCTGGCCGTGGGCGGACGCGATGGTCGTGAGGCCATGCGGAACCGGGCCCCGAGCAGCGGGCGGACCTGGGCGGTTGCGATGCTGCGGACGGACATGGTGGCGGTGGCCGGATGCGGGGTGGAGCGGGACCTGGCCGGAGGCTGCCGATCATGGGCCGCTGGGCGGCTGGGAGGCCGTACGCTGAAACGTGGGCTCCGACACCCCCGCGGGATCGTGACCGGTTCGAGACGATAGGGTTTCCGTGTTCGGCGATGAGGCCGACTCGGGTCGCTCCTCGCTGTTCGATCGCCGCCGCGACACGCGGCCGGACCCGGCATGGATCGGGTGGGTCCGGACCGGCGGGACCAGGGTGGGCGAGCCAATAACACTCATCCGCACCCGGCACCGGCACTGGCAACGCGGCCGGGGTGCGAAGAGACGAGGAGATGTGTCGAAGTGACCATCCGGGTTGGCATCAACGGCTTCGGCCGGATCGGCCGCAACTTCTTCCGTGCGGCCCTGCAGAAGGGCGCCGACATCGAGGTTGTCGGTGTGAACGACCTGACCGACAATGCGACGCTGGCGCACCTGCTGAAGTACGACAGCATCCTCGGCCGCCTGGGCGAGGAGGTGAAGGCGACCGCGGACGAGATCACCGTCGCGGGCAAGACCTTCAAGGCGCTCGCCGAGCGTGACCCGTCGAAGCTGCCGTGGGGCGACCTCGGTGCGGACGTCGTCATCGAGTCGACCGGCATCTTCACCGACGCGACCAAGGCCAAGGTGCACGTCGAGCAGGGCGCCAAGAAGGTCATCATCTCGGCCCCGGCCAAGAACGAGGACCTCACGATCGTCTTCGGCGTGAACGAGAACCAGTACGACCCGGCGAAGCACACGATCATCTCCAACGCGTCGTGCACGACCAACTGCCTCGCGCCGATGGCGAAGGTCATCAACGACACGTTCGGCATCGAGCGTGGCCTCATGACCACGATCCACGCGTACACGCAGGACCAGAACCTGCAGGACGGCCCGCACAAGGACCTGCGTCGTGCCCGCGCCGCGGCCCTGAACATCGTGCCGACCTCGACCGGTGCGGCCAAGGCGATCGGCCTGGTGCTGCCGGAGCTCAAGGGCAAGCTGGACGGCTACGCGCTGCGCGTGCCGGTCCCGACCGGCTCGGCGACCGACCTCACGGTCACCGTCGGCCGCGAGACCAGCGTCGAGGAGGTCAACGCGGCGATCAAGGCGGCCGCCGACGGCCCGCTGGCCGGCATCCTCGTCTACACCGAGGACCCGATCGTCTCCACCGACATCGTGACCGACCCGGCGTCGTGCATCTTCGACTCGGGCCTGACCAAGGTCATCGGCAACCAGGTCAAGGTTGTCGGCTGGTACGACAACGAGTGGGGCTACAGCAACCGTCTCGTCGACGCCGTCACCCTGGTCGGCACCGGCCTGTGAAGACGCTCGACGACCTCCTGAGCGAGGGCGTCGCCGGTCGGCGCGTGCTCCTGCGCGCCGACCTGAACGTCCCGCTCGACGGAGACAAGATCACCGACGACGGCCGCATCCGCGCCGTCCTGCCCACCCTCAACGCACTGCGTGAGGCGGGCGCCCGGGTGACCGTGATGTCGCACCTGGGCCGGCCGAAGGGCGCGCCCGACCCGAAGTACACGCTGGCGCCCGTCGCCGCCCGCCTCGGCGAGCTGCTCGGCGCCCCGGTCGCGTTCGGCGACTCCGGCGAGGGTGACGTGACGCTGCTGGAGAACCTCCGGTTCAACGCGGGGGAGACCAGCAAGGACGAGGGCGAGCGCAAGGCGTTCGCGCAGGAGCTGGCCGCGCACGGCGACGTCTACGTCGACGACGCGTTCGGCGCCGTGCACCGCAAGCATGCCAGCGTGTACGACGTGGCCGCGCTCCTGCCGCACTACAGCGGCTACCTGGTCGCCAAGGAGCTCGAGGTCCTGAGCAAGCTTACGGGCGTGGGGGAGCGGCCGTACGTCGTCGTGCTCGGCGGCTCGAAGGTGTCCGACAAGCTCGCCGTCATCGAGGCACTGCTGCCGAAGGTCGACAAGCTGCTCATCGGCGGCGGCATGTGCTTCACCTTCCTCAAGGCCCAGGGCCACGAGGTCGGCAAGAGCCTGCTGCAGGACGAGATGGTCGACACCTGCAAGGACCTGCTCCAGCGCGGCGCGGGCAAGATCGTGCTGCCCACCGACGTCGTCACGGCGACGGAGATCAGCGACGAGGCCGCCACCAAGACGGTCGGCATCGCCGAGATCCCGGCCGGCGAGCTCGGCCTGGACATCGGCCCGCAGAGCGTGTCGGAGTTCGCGGGCATCCTGGCCGGTGCCAAGACGGTCTTCTGGAACGGCCCGATGGGCGTGTTCGAGAAGCGCCCGTTCGAGGCCGGCACCCGTGGCGTCGCCGAGGCGATCACCAAGGTCGACGGCTTCACGGTCGTCGGCGGCGGCGACTCGGCCGCGGCGGTCCGCGCGCTGGGCATCCCCGAGGACGGCTTCAGCCACATCTCCACCGGTGGCGGCGCCTCCCTGGAGTTCCTCGAAGGCAAGGCCCTGCCGGGCATCACGGCGCTGGAGGTCTGACCCGATGGCTGAGGCGACCGGACGCCGTCCGCTCATGGCCGGCAACTGGAAAATGAACCTGAACCACCTCGAGGCCATCAAGCTGGTCCAGCAGCTGGCCTTCACGCTCACCGAGAAGCAGCTGGGCGACGTCGAGGCCGTGGTCCTCCCGCCGTTCGTCGACATCCGCAGCGTGCAGACGCTGGTGGACGGCGACAAGCTGCTCATCGGCTACGGCGCGCAGGACATCTCCGCGCACACGAACGGCGCCTACACCGGCGAGGTCTCCGGGGCCATGCTGGCCAAGCTGGGCTGCCAGTACGTGGTCGTGGGGCACTCGGAGCGGCGGCAGTACCACCGCGAGGACGACGCCCTGGTCAACGCCAAGGTGAAGGCGGCGCTGGCCAACGGGATCGCGCCGATCCTCTGCGTGGGCGAGGGCCTGGAGATCCGGGAGTCGGGCGAGCACGTGGGATACACCCTCGCGCAGCTCGACGCGGGCCTGGAGAAGATCAAGACCGACGAGGTCGAGAAGATCGTCATCGCGTACGAGCCGGTCTGGGCGATCGGCACCGGCAAGGTGGCGACGCCGCAGGACGCGCAGGAGGTCATCGGGGCGATCCGCACCCGGCTGGCCGAGAAGTACACCGGCGGCATCGCCGACCGGGTGCGCATCCTCTACGGCGGCTCGGTGAAGCACGACAACGTCGCGGCGATCATCGAGCAGCCCGACATCGACGGTGCTCTCGTCGGTGGCGCGAGCATCGACGCCGAGGGCTTCGCGAGGATTGTCCGGCTCGGCAAGTAACAACCGTAGTCAGCGAAACACCCAGCGTCGCGCGGTCCGGACGGGGCCGCGCGACGTTGTGTTGTGCGCCCCGCCCCGGTTCCGCGGCGGCTGAACGCCGCCGGCAGTGGCTCCATCCACCACCGCTCGACGTGTTCGACAGCGCGAACAACGCCGAGGGCAAGCCGGACGTGGCCCGCAAGCTGATCGAGGACCAGCAGAAGAACGGCAAGCCCTGTGCGAACACGCTGACGCTGACGCTGCCGATGGACGAAACAACCAGGACCACATGACGGCGCTGCGCATGGCCGGCACGACCATCCGCGGCGGCTTCATCCACCCGCGGTTCGGCCAGCCCGACCTGTGCGCGCTCGGCCTCGCCTAGTAAGCTGGCAGCCGCTGTCCGACACCTTCGCCCAGTCCGGCTCGATGAGGCTCGCTCCGATCGACCCGGAACAGGCACCCACCGAGAGGACGACCGCGCCATGACGGCGTTCGCCTACACCCTGATCGTGCTGCTGGTTATCACCAGTGTGCTGCTCACCCTGCTCGTGCTGCTGCACCGCGGCAAGGGCGGCGGCATGTCCAGCATGTTCGGCGGCGGCGTGTCCTCGAGCCTCGCCGGATCCTCGGTCGCCGAGAAGAACCTGGACCGCTACACGCTGCTGGTGGGCATCATCTGGTTCGCCTGCATCGTCGGTCTCGGCCTCTGGCTGAAAATTGTCCAGAACGGTGGTGCCTGAGCACACCGGTGGTCCTAGACTCATGCGCGCGGTCCGTGACGATACGGGCCGCGCGCAGGTGTTTGGCCCACACTCCTGCACTCCGTAAGACGTCGTCCCCCCCGACGAACAGGAGCGAGCAGCCGTGGCAGCTGGCAATGCCATCCGTGGAACCCGGGTCGGCTCAGGCCCGATGCGCATGCCCGAGCGAGGTGAACAGGCCCCCAGACGCAGCGTGACCTACTTCTGCGTCAACGGGCACGTCACCACGCCGGCCTTCGCCGCGGAGATCACGCCCCCGGACACCTGGGACTGCCCCCGGTGCGGCCTCCCGGCCGGCCAGAACGAGCAGGCCCCACCGCAGCGCCCGCGGGCCGAGCCGTACAAGTCCCACCTGGCCTACGTGAAGGAGCGGCGCTCCGACGCCGACGGCGAGGCCATCCTCCAGGAGGCCCTGGCGCGACTGCGCCAGCGACGAGGTTAGCGACGAAAGAAGGGCGCCGGTGAAAACCGGCGCCCTTCTTTTCAGGGATGCTCAGACCAGGCTGCGGAACTTCGGCGGCAGCTGGTGGGCCGCGGCCGAGTCGAGCAGCCACAGCGTCAGGTCGCGGCCGTGGACCCCGGCCGCCGGGATCTGGCGGGGGCCCGCGTCGGCCAGGGCCAGGCCGACGGCCTTCGCCTTGCCGTCGCCCGCGGCGATCAGCCACACCTCGTCGGCGGTGTTGATCGCCGGCAGGGTCAGCGTCGTGCGGACCGGCGGCGGCTTCGGGCTGCCCCGCACCGCCGAGACCGGGCGGTTCTCCAGCGTCACCGGGTGCTCCGGGAACACCGAGGCGACGTGGCCGTCCTCGCCGACGCCGAGCAGGACCACGTCGAAGTGCGGCAGCTCCGCGTGGCCGGGGCGGGCCGCGGCGGCCAGCTCCTCGGCGTAGCGGGCGGCCGCCGCCTCGGCGTCGTTGCCGTCCGGGCCGTCGCAGGCCGGCATCGGGTGGACTCGCGCCGGGTCCAGCGGCAGCGCGTCGAGCAGGGCCGCGCGGGCCTGGGTCTCGTTGCGCTCCCCGTCGCCGGCGGGCAGGAACCGCTCGTCGCCCCACCAGCAGTTGACCCGGGACCAGTCGACCGCGTCGCGGGCGGGGCTCTCGCGGACCGCCTGGTAGATCTGGGCCGCGATCCGGCCGCCGGTCAGCACGACCGTGGCCTCGCCCCGCTCGGCCTGCGCGTCCGTGAGCCGGACGATCAGCCGCGCGGCGGCCGCCTCCGCCAGCAGGGTGGGCTCGGTGTGTACGACAACCTTCGCCTGGGTCATGAAGGAACGCTCTCCTGCAGCGGTGCGGTGGTCGCCTCCGGCTTCTCGGCGAGGGCCGGGTCCTTCCAGATGTGCACGCGGGGCGTGGCCCGCTCGTCCAGGCCGCGCTTGCCGGTGCCGGCCGCCAGGGCGTGCGCGTAGGGCTGGTCCGGGTCGAGCCGGCGCAGCTCCTCGGCGAGCTCGTCGCCGAGCGGGCGGCGGCTCAGCGGCAGGATGCGGTCCGGCTGGCCGGTGCGCTGCAGCGTGGCGACGCCCGCGTTGAGGTCGCGGATCAGGTTCATGGTGTTGCCGTCCTCGAACTCGAGGTTGACGGCCTCCATGATCCGGCCGGAGCCGGTCCGCCGGGACGGGTGGACGCCCAGGCGGGCCTCCAGCCAGCCGCCGAGCAGCAGCGCGGTCGGGTCGTGCTCGGGCGCCACGATCGTCGCGGAGCGCACGCTGACGCGGTTGGCGTCGAACGCCCCGGCCAGCAGGGTGCGCCACGGCGTGATCCGGGACCAGGCCAGGTCGGTGTCGCCGGGCACATAGTCGTCGGAGCGCACCCGCAGCGCCGCCACCGGGTCGTCGGCCTGGGCGCTGTCGGTGATGCGCCGGTCGGCGACGACGCCCAGCGGGTCGTAGGCGATCCGCTCCGGCGGCGCGCACTGCCACCACGTCACCACCGGCACGTCCGGGGCGAGCAGCGGCATGACGACCGACTCGGCGTGCAGCGCCAGGCGGCCCTGCATGCGCATGACGACCGCCTCGCACGGGCCGAGCCGCCCGCCGACGACGATCTCGGCGTCCAGGCGCGAGCGCTGCTGCGTCACGTCGGCGCGCACGATGAGCAGCAGGCGGCAGGGGTGCGCGGAGGCGGCGATGGTGGCCGCCGCCTCGGCCTCGCGGACCTGCCGCTCGTCGACCACCGCGATCAGGGTCAGGGCCAGGCCGCTGGTCAGGCCACCGGCGCTGCGCCGCTCGTTGGCCAGGGCCTTGACCACCTCGATACCGGTGGTGTCCCACAAACCGATCATGTCTATGTCTCCCTCTCGGCCGTGCTCAGGCCCGGCGCCAGACGCGGCCCTCGCGGGCCAGCATCTCGTCGGCCGCCCGCGGTCCCCACTCGCCCGCGCGATACGGCTGCGGCGTCGAACCGGCCCAGGCCTCCTCCAGCGGGTCGATCACGTTCCAGCTCGCCTCGACCTCCGCCGAGTCCGGGAACAGCGTCTTGTCGCCGATGAGCACGTCGAGGATCAGCCGCTCGTACGCCTCCGGGCTCGCGTCGGTGAACGCCTCGCCGTATTGGAAGTCCATCGCGATGTCGCGGACCTCCATCGTCGTGCCCGGCACCTTCGAGCCGAACTTCAGCATCACGCCCTCGTCCGGCTGCACCCGGATGACGAGCTGGTTGTTGCCAAGCATCTCCACGTCGGCCTCGTGGAACGGCAGGTGCGGGGCCTTCTTGAACAGCACGGCGAGCTCGGTGACCCGCCGCGGCAGGCGCTTGCCGGCCCGGATGTAGAACGGCACACCGGCCCACCGCCGGTTCTGGATGCCCAGGCGGACGGCGACGTACGTCTCCGTCTTCGACTCCTCCGGGACGTCCTTCTCCTCCAGGTATCCGGGGACGCGCTCGCCGGCCACCCAGCCGGTGAGGTATTGCCCCCGGACCGTGTTGGTGGACACGTCGGCCGGCACCTTGATCGCGTTGAGCACCTTGAGCTTCTCGGTGCGGATGGCGTCCGCGTCGAACGCGGTGGGCTCCTCCATCGCGACCAGGGCGAGCAGCTGCAGCAGGTGGTTCTGCAGCACGTCGCGGGCCGTGCCGACCTTGTCGTAGAAGGCCGCGCGGGTGCCGATGCCGACGTCCTCGGCCATGGTGATCTGCACCGAGTCGACGTAGTTGGAGTTCCACACCGGCTCGAACAGGTTGTTGGCGAACCGCAGCGCCATGATGTTCTGGACGGTCTCCTTGCCCAGGTAGTGGTCGATGCGGAACACGTCCTGGGCGGTGAAGGCGTCGTCGACGAGGTCGTTGAGCTGCTTGGCGGAGCCGAGGTCGTAGCCGAACGGCTTCTCCACCACCACGCGCCGCCACCCGCCGGACTTCGCGTTGTCCGACATGCCGGTGCGCTCCAGCTGCTTGAGCACGACCGGGAACGCCGACGGCGGAATCGACAGGTAGAACGCCGCGTTGCCGGGGATGCCCGACTCGTCGTGCAGGTCGTTGAGCATCTGCGCCAGGTGGTCGAAGGCCTGGTCGTCCTCGAACGAGCCCGGCACGAACTTGATGTTGCCCGACAGCCGCGACCAAACCTCCTCCCGCCACGTGGTGCGGGCGCCGTTCTGGGCCGCCTTGCGCGCCAGGTCCTCGAAGTCGCCGTCGCCCCAGTCGCGCCGGGCGAAGCCGAGCACGGCGAAGCTGGGCGGCAGCAGGCCCCGGTTGGCCAGGTCGTAGACGGCCGGGATGAGCTTCTTGCGGGCCAGGTCACCGGTGACGCCGAAGATGACCAGCGCACACGGCTCGGGAATCCGAGGCAGTCGCCGGTCCTGCGGGTCCCGCAGCGGATTGGTCATCAGTTTCTCACCCTCCGAGGGCGGCCAACAGTTGTTCGATACCGGTTACCCGGTCGGTCAGGTGCAAGCGCATTCCGGGCTCGTTTTCCTGCACCGCTTGGGCGCCCGCCGCCTGCAGCTCGCCGAAGGTGTGTGGCCGGCCCGGCACCGCCAGGTCGCCGGTGACGGCGCCGGTGATCCGCAGCGTCGCGCCCGCCCCGGGGGCCGTCCGCGGGCCCCAGCCGAACGTCACGGCCCGGGCCACCCGCCCCGCGAGCGCGTCGCGCACCTGCGCCGCGGCCGCGTCGCCGCCGGGGTCGAGGTGCGCCTCGATCGCCAGCCGCCCGCCGGGCGGCACGGTGCGGGCCAGCGCGTCGACCGCGTCGATGAGCGTGGTGGCGGCCGTCTCGCCGTAAACCTCGATGGCCCCCTCTACCAGAGACGGCACCTGCCGCGGCAGGCCGGTGCCGAGCAGGCGCAGCAGGCGGTCGTCGCCGGCCGCGGCCGGCCGGGCGGCGCCCACCACCAGGGCGGCCTGCTCCCAGGCGAGCAGCTGCGCGCCGAGCGGGCCGTTGACGCAAAGATCGGGGTTGATGCCGCCGCCGGGCATGATGGCGCGCCCGAGCGCGCCGCCGACGGTCACGCCGAGCACGTCGGGGCCCTCGTGCCCCCAGGACGACGGGTTCTCCAGGGCGACGGTGACGACCGCGTCGCCGAAGAGCCGCTCGATCCACGGCCCGAGCCCGTCGATCCCGGTCCCGTCGGAGGCCACGGCGAGCTTGTCCCGCCCGGCCCGCGCGGCCGCGGCGATGGTCTCCCCGAGCGCGACGCCGGGCTGGTGACGCCGGTCTGCGCCGCGGGAGTCGTCGGCGGCCGGTGGCGCGGGAGGAGCCTCGCCGGCGGACGGCGGGGCGGCCGCGAAGCCGATCGGGCGGCGGGCGGCCGACGCCGGCGGGGTCAGCAGGGCCTCGGCCTCGGCGAGCAGGACGGCCGCGTCGGCGCCGGCCAGGCCGGCCGGGACCAGGGTGTAGGCGCTCAGGGCGGAGGCGGTCTCCGCGGCCAGGAACAGGTGGGCGCCGGTGTCGCGGGCGGTCGCTTCCAGGGGCGAACCGGGGGCGGTCACCACGACGAAACGCGGGCCCACATCGGTCCGGCCGGCGTCCTGGAATGCCTGCAGGAACGCCTGGCGGTAGGCGTCGGCCGCGGGGGAGAGGGGGCCCGGGGAGGCGATCACGACCGCCGTGCGCTCCAGGCGGTCGGCCAGGGCCGCGCGCGCCCGGTGCGGGTCGGGCGCGTCGAGCACCGTGAGACTCAGCCCGAGCGTGGCCGCGATCGCCCCGGCGCCGGCGGCCGGGGCGCCGGTCGCGACCAGGACGAACCGGTCGAGGCCCGCGGCCCGCAGGCCGGCGCGCAAGGCGGCGATCCGGTCGGTCAGCTCGGGCCCGGGCAGGAAGGGCGAAGGGGCCGGGGCGTCCGCCGGACGCGTGGTCTCGGTGGCGCCGAAGACCGTGAGCCCAGCCGCCGCCACGACCTCGTCGAGCAGATCAGACACCCGCCACCCCCTGCATGCCCTCATCTTGGCGCCCGCGCGAGGCGGGCGCGACGCGAACTCGCGAACGTGCCGCGCCCGAGCGAGGCGGGTGCGGGACCCCCGCGGGTGAGCCGTGCCCGCACCGGGCGGGCACGGCACGGCACCCGGGAGGTCCCGCGAACCTCAGGACGCCGAGCCCAGGGCCTTCTGGACCGTGTCGTTCATTTCCTTGCCGCTGACGCTGAACTTCTCGACGCCCTCGCGCTCGAGGACCTCGACGACGTCGCTGTAGTCGATGCCCAGGGCCGCCAGGGAGTCCATGATCTGCTGGGCCTCCTCGTAGCCGCCGGTGATGGCGTCCAGGCGCACCTCGCCGTGGTCGGCGAAGGCGTGGATCACCGACTCCGGCATGGTGTTCACCGTGCCGGGGGCGACGAGCTCCTCGACGTAGATGACGTCGCGGTACTCCGGGTTCTTCGTCGACGTCGAGGCCCACAGCGGCCGCTGCGGGTGCGCGCCCGCGTCGGCCAGGGTCTGCCAGCGCGGCGAGGAGAACAGCTGCTCGTAAAGCTTGTAGGCGAGCTTCGCGTTGGCGATCGCCGCCTTGCCCTTGAGCGCCTTGGCCTCGTCGGTGCCGATCTTGTCGAGGCGCTTGTCGTATTCGGTGTCGACGCGCGAGACGAAGAACGAGGCCACCGAGCCGATCCTGGACAGGTCGTGGCCGTTGGCCTTGGCCTGCTCGAGGCCGTCGAAGAACGCGTTCATCACGGCCTCGTAGCGCTCCAGGGAGAAGATCAGCGTCACGTTGACGCTGATGCCCGCCGCGAGCGTGGCCGTGATCGCCGGCAGGCCCTCCTGGGTCGCCGGGATCTTGATGAACAGGTTGTCGCGGTCGACCAGCCACCACAGCTCCTTCGCCTCGGCGACGGTGCGGGCGGTGTCGGCGGCGAGCAACGGGTCGACCTCGATCGAGACCCGGCCGTCGATGCCCTTGCTGGCGTCGGCGGCGGGCTTCATGACGTCACAGGCCCAGCGCACGTCGTGGCCCATGATCGAGCGCGTCGCCTCGGCCACCGAGGTCTCCCGCACGGCCAGGTCCTTGACCTGCCCGGCGTAGTCCTCGGCGGAGGTGACGGCCTTGGCGAAGATGGTGGGGTTGGTGGTCACGCCGACCACGTGCTGCTCGCGGCGGAGCTTGTCCAGCCCGCCGCTGGTCAGCCGCTGCCGGGAAAGGTCGTCGAGCCAGATCGCCACCCCAGCGGCGGCGAGCTCGGCCAGCCGATCGGAACTCATGAGGACTCCTTTTGCCTAGTTGCCCGTGGTGCTGCCGGTGATCTCGCCCACCTTGGCCAGGGAGGCGTGCGCGGCGGCGACGACCTTGTCGACGGTGAAGCCGAACTGCTCGAACAGCACCCCATAGGGGGCGCTCGCGCCGTAGTGCTCGATGCTCACGGGGACGCCGCAGTCGCCGAGGATCTTCTGCCACGACATCGCGATGCCGGCCTCGACCGTCACGCGCGCCCTGACCCCGGTCGGGAGCACCTGCTGGCGATACGCCGCGTCCTGCTCCTCGAACCACTCCTGGCACGGCATCGACACGACCCGGACCGGCGTGCCTTCGGCCTCCAGGCGCTCCTGCGCCTTGACGGCGAGCTGCACCTCGGAGCCGGTGGCGACGAGGATCACCCGGGGCTGGCCGTCGGAGGCGTCCTTGAGGATGTAGCCGCCCTTGGCCACGTTCTCCGCCGGCGCGTAGACCGTGCGGTCCAGGGTGGGCAGGTTCTGCCGGGTGAGCGCGAGCGCCACCGGCTGGTCCGTGCGCTCCAGCGCCGCCTTCCAGGCCTGCGCGGTCTCGTTGGCGTCGCCGGGGCGCACCACCGCGAGGCCGGGGATCGCGCGCAGCGCCGAGAGATGCTCGATCGGCTGGTGCGTCGGGCCGTCCTCGCCGAGGCCGATCGAGTCGTGCGTCCACACGTAGACGACCGGCTGCTTCATGAGCGCGGCCAGGCGCACCGCGGGGCGCATGTAGTCGGAGAAGACGAGGAAGGTGCCGCCGTAGGGCCGGGTCGGGCCGTGCAGCTTGATGCCGTTGAGGATCGAACCCATGCCGTGCTCGCGGATGCCGAAGTGCAGGGTTCGCCCGTACTCATGGCCGGGGAACGCCTTCGTCGCGTATTCCGACGGCAGGAACGACGGCTCGCCCTCCATCGTGGTGTTGTTGCTCTCCGCGAGGTCGGCCGAGCCGCCCCACAGCTCCGGCAGGACCGGCGCCAGCGCCCCGAGCGTGTCGCCGGAGGCCTTGCGGGTGGCGAGGCCCTTCTCGCTGGCCGGGAACTCCGGCAGCGCCTTCTCCCAGCCGTCCGGCAGCGCGCCGGCGAGCAGGCGGTCCAGCAGCGCCGCGCGCTCGCCCGCCTCCTCGCGCCACTGGGCGAGGCCCTTGTCCCACTCCTCGTGCAGCGTCTTGCCGCGCTCGATGGCGCCGCGGGTGTGCGCGAGCACGTCGTCGGCGACCTCGAACGACAGGGCCGGGTCGAAGCCGAGGACCTGCTTGGTGGCGGCGACCTCGTCGGCGCCGAGGGCCGAGCCGTGGATCTTGCCGGTGTTCTGCTTCTTCGGGGCCGGCCAGCCGATGATGGTCCGCAGCGCGATGAACGACGGCTTGTCGGTCACCGCCTTGGCGGCCTGGACGGCGTCCCAGAGCGCCTGGACGTCCTCCGTGTAGACCCCGTCGCCGGCGTCGTGGCCCTTGCGCCAGTCGACGACCTGGACGTGGAACCCATACGCCTCGTAGCGCGCCGCTACGTTCTCGCTCTTGGCGACCCGGGTGTCGTCCTCGATCGAGATCTCGTTGTCGTCGTAGATGACGGTCAGGTTGCCCAGCCTCTGGTGTCCGGCCAGCGCGCTGACCTCGTGGCTGATGCCCTCTTCGATGTCGCCGTCGGAGCACAGCACATAGACATCGTGGTCGAAGAGGCTCTCGCCGGCGCCCGGCTCCGGGTCGAACAGGCCGCGCTCGCGGCGGGCGGCCATGGCCATGCCGACCGCGTTGCCGATGCCCTGGCCCAGCGGGCCGGTGGTGGTCTCGACGCCGGCGGTGTGGCCGTGCTCGGGGTGGCCCGGGGTCAGCGAGCCCCACTGCCGCAGCGACTTCAGGTCGTCCAGGCTCAGCCCGTATCCGGCCAGGTAAAGCTGGATGTACAGCGTCAGGCTGGAGTGGCCGCAGGACAGCACGAACCGGTCGCGCCCGAGCCAGGCCGGGTCGGTCGGGTCGTGCTTCATGACCTTCTGGAACAGAAGGTAGGCGGCCGGTGCCAGGCTCATCGCGGTGCCGGGGTGGCCGTTGCCGGCCTTCTCGACGGCGTCCATCGCCAGCGCCCGGACCGTGTCGACCGCGCGCCGGTCGACGTCGGACCAGGACAGCTCGGGACCCTTGACCTCTTCAACGCTCACGGCGGTGCTGCTCCTGTCGAACGGGGTGAGGTGTGCTTACGTTCCTCGAGTGATGCAGGGCTCGAAGGGGATTACCACGTCGACCCTACCCACGATCGGGTAGCCCCACGCGCGGTCGACCAGCTTTCGGACATCGGCGACACTGCCTGCGACAACCGTAGTCGATGGCCACATCCGGGCCCCAGGGCACGGATGAGCCGCGATGTGGCATGCGGCTCCAGAGCTGGATCGATTCAGCTGTGCGCGAAATCGCCGCGCGCCGTCCGCCAGGAATTCACTTGGTTCAGCGCGCCGGGACACTGCGTGACGGCCGGTGTGGGGGCGCCGTCCGACCTGCGCCGATCCTGTTCTACGATGCGGGGGCCCGCTGATCTCGGCGGGACCCTCGCTCCGCCGCACGCTTTGCCCGGCCGGCCGGGCAGCAGGCACGGCCGACGCCGGAAGGTGGCAACCCCGAGTGACGCAGCTCGTCGATCATGCAGTCGTTGATCAGCGCGCGTCCGAACCGGTCCGTCCCACCTCGGCGGCGGCCCTGGCCCGGATGCAGCAGGAGCGGGCTTCCGCGCGCCGCGCCGGCCTCGGCGCGGTGGTGAAGGCCTACGTCTCGCTGACCAAGCCCCGCATCATCGAGCTGTTGCTCGTCACGACCGTCCCGGTGATGTTCCTCGCCGACCGGGGCCTGCCCTCGCTGTGGCTGGTCCTGGTCGTGCTCGTCGGCGGCTCGCTCGCCGCCGGCGCGGCCAACGCGCTCAACTGCTACATCGACCGCGACATCGACCAGGTGATGAAGCGCACGTCGCGCCGGCCGCTGGCCACGCACACCGTGTCGCCGCGCAGCGCGCTGATCTTCGGCCTGACCCTCGCCGTCGTCTCGACCGTGCTGATGGCGACGTTCACCAACCTGCTCGCCACGCTGGTGACCGTGGGCGCGATCGCCTACTACGACCTCGTCTACACGCTGTGGCTCAAGCGCACGACGCCGCAGAACACGGTGTGGGGCGGCGCGTGCGGGGCGGCGCCGGTGCTCATCGGCTGGGCCGCGGTCACCGGCGGGCTGTCGTGGACGGCGTGGGTGCTCTTCGCCATCGTGTTCCTGTGGCAGCCGCCGCACTTCTACGCGCTGGCCATCAAGTTCAAGGCGGACTACGCCCGGGCCGGGATCCCGATGCTGCCGGTCGTGCGCAGCATGCGGCGCGTGGGCCTGGAGACGGTGGTGTACAGCTGGCTCACGGTCGGCGCCTCCGTCGCGCTCTGGCCGATGGGGATGACGCCGCTGTATGGCGTGGTCGCGCTCGTCACCGGCGCGATGCTGCTCGTCGAGGCGCATCGCCTGCACGGCCGGGCGCGGCGCGAGGAGCCGCTGAAGCCGATGCGGCTGTTCCACTGGTCGGTGACCTACCTGACGCTGCTGTTCGTCGCGATCGCCGTGGACGCCCTGATCCAGTGAGGCGCGCGGCAAGTACCGATGGCCCGAACCGCCGGTGAAATGGGCGCCTAAGCGAAAGTTAAGCCAGAAACGCCCGAATTTTGTGACCACGCCGCCACCGATCACGACACGTGACGTTTGTCTCGCTTTGAGCACCGAAAAGTCATGAAGAAGATCCGGATATTTACGGACATGGCCGGGCAAATATACTGGCGGGCCCGTTAAACGTGTTGGTAACAACGATCACAACGGGGCCGCAGTTCACCCGCACGTGTCCCGTTGTCCCTTTAGTGTGGCGCTCATGGCAGATGGTTCCGATACGACGATGACCCTGAACCGCCCGGTCCCGGGCGGCCTGATCGCCGGCCTCAAGTCCTTCGCGGAGGACCACGGCGGCGCCAAGGCGGTCATCGAGTACGTCGGCCGGCGCGGTGCCCGCATCGTGCTCGTCGGAGAGGACGGCGTCTGGGGCGACCAGTTCGCCGAGGGCACGGACGTCGCACGCTCCGCCTGCGCTCAGGCCGGGGTCACGATCGAGAACGCATGGGAGCGCGAGCTCCTCGAGCACATGCGGCCGAGCAACGACCTGTGGCGGTCGATGGGGCGCCGCACGCTGTCTCGCTAGCGACGGGCCCGCCCGCCGCGGGTATCTTCGCTGCGTGAACCAAGATCCTTTCCTTTCCAACGCGACCCGGGCCGCCGCCCGGGTCGCTCTCGTTACCTGCGCCGACCTGCCGGACCTCGACGAGGACGACCGGGCCCTGGTGCCCGCCCTCGCCGCCCGCGGCATCGCCGCCGAGCCGGTCGCCTGGGACGCCCCCGGCGCCGACTGGGCCGCCTACGACCTGGCGGTCGTGCGCAACACCTGGGACTACGCCAAGCGCCGGGCCGAGTTCGTCGCCTGGGCGCGCTCGGTGCCGCGGCTGGCCAACCCCGCCGAGGTCATCGCGTGGAACACCGACAAGGTGTACCTGCGCGAGCTCGAGGCGGCCGGCGTGCCGATCGTCCCGACGACCTGGGTCGAGCCCGGCGACGCGTGGGCGCCCGGTGACGGCGGCGAGATCGTCGTCAAGCCCGCGGTCAGCGCCGGCAGCATCGACACCGGGCGGTACGACCTCGCCACCCAGGCCGGCCTCGCCGCGGCGCACGTGCGGCGCCTGCAGGACGATGCCCGCCTGGTGATGGTCCAGCCCTATCTCGACGCCGTCGACACGGCCGGGGAGACCGCGCTGCTGTACTTCGGCGGTGAGTACAGCCACGCGATCCGCAAGGGCGCCATCCTGACCGGCCCGTACGTGGCCGCGGACCAGCTGTACCAGATCGAGAACATCCAGCCGCGCACCCCGTCGCCGGCCGAGCACGCGCTCGCCGCCCGGGTGCTCGAGGCGCTGCCGGCGCGGGACCTGCTGTACGTCCGCGTCGACCTGCTGCCGACCCCGGACGGGCCGGTGGTGATCGAGGTCGAGCTCACCGAGCCGTCGCTGTTCTTCGCCCACGCCGAGGGCGCGGCGGACCGCTTCGCCGCGGCGGTCGAGCGCCGGCTCAGGTAACCGCCGGCCGTGCCGATGTTCCCGGTGTGAAACGGCGCATCGGCGCGGGCCTCGTGCTGTTCTCCGCCCTCCTGGCGGGGGTCGCGGGCTGCGGCGTGCTGCCCGGGCTCGGCGGCTCGGGCAGCGGCGGCGGCACGAGCACCGGCACGGGGTCGGGCAAGGTGGTGAACCTGCCGGAGAGGACGGTGTACCTGCGCGGCGAATCCGTGGACCCGTCGGCGGGCCTCGCCACCGGCGCCCCCGTGCGCGGCCCGATCGCGTCGATGTCGCCGCTGCCGAGGCGGACCCGCTCCACCGCGACGCCGAGCTACCGCCCGACGGAGTGCACCGGCGTCCACCGCCAGGGCGTGGTCAACGGCGCCGACGTGGCCCCGGGCACCGCCTCGGCCGTGGTGAGCTGGTGGAACGTCGGCGATCCGGCGCTGGTCGAGTATCGCCTGGCCGCCGTGTCGCAGGACCTGTACGCGGGCCCGGCCCCCGCCTGGATCTGGCAGACCGTGCCGAAGGGCACCGGCTGCAGCCGCGTCTCGGCGACGGTCACCGGGCTGTCCTCCAAGGTGCCGTACGTCTTCGTCATCCATGCCGTGCTGGGCAAGTACGAGAACTTCCCCCCGGCCGAGCCGGAGGTCGCCCGCAGCAGCGCGGTCGTCATGCTGTAGGGCATGACGACCGCCACACCTCAGCGCGCCGAGGCGGCGCTGATCACCTTCGTCGACGCCGCCACCGGCGAGCGGGCCGACCTCTCGGCGGCCGAGCTCGGCGGCTGGGCCGCCCGCGTCGCCGGCCTGCTGCGCGAGGGCTGCGGCCTGACCGGGGGTGGGCGCGTCGCGGTGCTGCTCCCGCCGCACTGGCTCACCGCCGCCGTGCTGCTCGGTGGCTGGTCCGCCGGCGTCGCGCTGTCGCTACAGGGCCGGGCGACCGCCGGGCTGAGCGTCGCCGAGCCCGGCGCGGGCGACCCCTACGACGCCTCCTTCGTCGCCGCCGACCGCATCGGCTCCTGGCTGGAGAACATCCCCGCCGCCCGGCACCGGTTCTCGCTGTTCGCGCCGAAGCCCCCGGAGTCGTACCGCGACCTGCTCGCCGAGCTCGACGAGTACTCCCCGCACGTGCCGGCCTACGGCCGGACCCGGTCCACCGACGCCGCCACGCCCGACGGCACCAGCTACGGCGAGTGGGGCGCGGTCGCCGGCGAGCTGGCGGGCCGGATCGGGCTGCACCCCGGAGACCGCCTGCTCGTGGCCGCGGCCGAGCACGAGCACCCGGTCAAGTGGCTGCTAGCGCCGCTGTCGGCCCGCGCGAGCGTGGTGGTGTGCGCCAACGCGACCCCGGAGGCACTGCGCACCCTGGGCGAGGCCGAGCGGGTGACCCACACCCTGCAATGACAACCAATTGGTTGTCAACGGCGGCGCCACCTCCGAGTTCCTGCGCGACGCGGCGCGCGGTTCGAGGTCCTCGCCGGCCAGACCCAGGACGTGGACCCGGCCGCCCTCGCGCCGCTGCTGGTCAAGCTGTCGAGCTGAGCCGGATGTGCCGGCGGCGGCGCAGGCGCACCGACGTCAGCGCCGCCGTGAGGCCGACCAGCAGCACCGTGCAGGCGGCGCCGTGCACCAGACCGCGCTGCAGGTAGCCCGAGTCGGTGAGGTCCACCGCGTACGTGCCCAGCTCCCGGTTCGACCACAGCGGCAGCAGCCGCGCCGAGCTCTTCGCCGGGTCCATGAGGAACTGCAGCCCGATCATCGAGATGAGCAGCAGCGCCCCCTCCAGGTCCCGCGGCACTACGGCCCCGATGAGCAGGCCCAGCGGCGCGGCCACGACGACCGTCACCGCCAGCATCAGCGCGACCGCGCCCGGCCGGCGCAGGTCCTGGTCGGCGACGATGATGCCCCAGTACACCGCGCCGAGGCCGAACCCGATGCCGACGAGCGCGAGCAGTCGCCCGGCGTAGAGCTGCAGCGGCCGGTATCCGCTGATCCGCAGGCGCGGCTCCGAGCCCTTGGCCGCCGTGCCGGAGAACAGCCCGAGCGCGCTCACCGCGAAGGCCAGGCCGAGGCTCGCGAACCGGATCGACTGCCCCACCTTCTCGTCGTGCCGGGCCAGGTAGAAGGCGAGCGGCACGAGCGCGAGCAGGGCCAGCGCGGCGCGGCGGCGGATCAGGTCCCGGGTCACCATCTCGGCGACGATCAGCGAGCGGCGCACGTCACACTCCTACCGGGGTCAGGTCGAGCACGGTGTCGACGCGGTCGAGGACGTTGAGCATGTGGGTCACCACGACCACCGCCCGGCCCTCGGCCCGCCAGCGGAACACCCACTCCCAGAAGTCGGTGTAGGAGCCGCGGTCGAAGCCCTGGTAGGGCTCGTCGAGCAGGATCAGGCCCGGGTCGCCGAGCGCGGCCAGCACCAGGTTGAGCTTCTGCTGGGTCCCGCCGGACAGGTGCCGCGCCATCGTCGGGGCGCTCGCGTCCCACGACAGCTCGCGCGCCATCCGCCGTCCGGCCCGCCGCGAGGCCGCCCGGCCCGCGCCTCGCCCGGCGCCGAAGAGCTCGAAGTGCTCGTCCGGGCGCAGGAACTGCAAGAGGCCGGCCTGCTGGGGGCAGTATCCGATGGCGCCGTCGATGCGCACCGTGCCGGAGTCCGGGCTGATGAGCCCGGCGCAGATCTTCAGCAGCGTCGACTTGCCGGCGCCGTTGGCCCCGACGATCGCCGCGACCTGCCCGGCGTGAACGGTGAGGTCGACGCCGGACAGGACGGTGCGGCGCCCGTACCGCTTCGTGATCGCGGTGGCCCGCAGCCGGGCCGGTCCGTGCTCCATGACGGGATCAACGCCTCGGGAGGCCGGTTTGGTTGCGCGGCAGCTCCCCGGCTCACCGCCCCGATCACGACAAATCCGGCGCCGGCCCCCTCGTCGGGGCCGGCGCCGGGGTCTGTCACAGAAAGTCGGTGAACCCCGGCCGGAATCGGTCGTCGGGTTTGCCGAATGCCGTGAAGGCGAGGCCGCCTCGCGGTTCCACGCCCGGCAGGTGTTCGATCATGCGATCGTGCTCAATTACACACGCCAATGCCTGTGACAGATCTGACTCGAGCTGGTGGACCGCCTCGTCGAGGTCCTCCTCCCGCCGTGACCAGTCGATCTCTGCCTCGCGCAGCTGCTGACCGGCCAGTTTCGCAACGGCCTCCGGATCGGTGACCGCAACCTCGAGGCGGCAGTAGATCTGCATGATGAGCGGTTCCGTGTGCCCCATTGCAGAAGAGTTGCACACCGGTCATCCGGGCCCAAAGAAAGTGCAGATGAATTTACAACTTGGCAATGATGCGGCGAACGGATTCACAAGCCTTGGGTGTGTGATGATGGCCGGCACTGTGCTGTAGCCCGTTGTGAGGGGTTCGCGGAGATCCGGTGGATGACCGTCCCCGGGGCCGGTCGCGCTGCCAGCATCGGGGCGTGCCTTCGACACTGCCGACGCATCCGCTCGCCGTGCTACCGCTCAAGCTCTGGCGGCCCCGCTGGTTCGACGGGGTGGCGCTGGCCACCGGGGCCTGCGCGCCCGACATGGCGTACGCCTTCGACGGGATCGGCTTGCGCATCCACTCGCACACCGTTTTGGCGCTGTTCTGGTGGAGCGTGCCCGCCGCGGTCGCGACGGCGTGGGTCATCCGGCTCGGGGCGCCCGCCGTGGCCGCGCACGTCCCACGGTGGCTGCCCGGGTGGCTGCGCGAGTACGGCGTGCTCGGCCGGGTCCGGCACCGCTGGTACGTCACCGCCTGCTCCGCCCTGCTCGGCGCGGTCAGCCACCTGCTGTGGGATCTCGTCACCCACCCCGGGCCGGTCGAGGCGTGGTGGTCGATCCGCCGGGCCAGCGACTGCGCCGCGCTGCTCCTGCTGCCGCTGTTCATGGCGTACGCCGGGCTGCGCCACAAGATCCGCGAGTGGCACGGCGAGGCGCCGCAGGTGCCGCGGCGCATGGCCCGGTTCTGGGGCGTCGCGGTCGCCGCCGGGGCCGCGGCGCTCGCCCTGGTCTGGGCGCTGGGCGAGCACCGCCTCGAGTGGTTCGGCTACCCCGACCGCGTGCACGTCCTCGGCGTCCGGCTCCTGTCGGGGGTGGCCGTGGCGCTGCTGGCGGGGGCGCTCGCCGTACAGTCGCGCAGTGTTGATGCAGACCGAGCGACTGCTGCTGCGGGCCTTCCGCCTCGATGACGCCCCGGTGCTGGCCGCCTACCGGTCGGACCCGCAGGTGGCGCGGTACCAGTCCTGGGACGCGCCCTTCCCGCTGCGGGACGCCGTCGCGTTCATCGCCGGGCTGGACGGGCGCGACCCGCGCGCCGAGGGCTGGTTCCAGTACGCGATCGAGCGCACGCAGGACGGGCTGCTCATCGGCGATGTCGGCGTGAACCGGCACGACCTCGGGCGGCAGGCCGAGATCGGATTCACGCTCGAGCCCCGGGCCCAGGGTCACGGCTACGCGGCCGAGGCCGTGCGGCGGGTCGTCGACCACCTGCTCGTCGGGGAGGGCCTGCACCGCGTGCACGCCTCGGTCGACGGGCGCAACGCGCGCTCGGCGCGGCTGCTTTCGCGGCTCGGGTTCCGCCGCGAGGGCCTGGAGCTGCAGAGCGGGTTGGGGGAAGGGGGACGGCAGGGGAGGGGAAAACGGCCCGACGACGCTCGCTACGCGGTGCTGGCCAGCGAGTGGTCGCGGTCGCCCTCGGCGGAGTCGGCCCCGGACTGAGCGGGCTTCGCGGCGACGCGGGCCATGAGGTTCAGCGTCGCCGTCCACACCAGGCAGGCGCCCAGCATGTGCAGGATGACCACGGGCCAGGGCAGGCCGGTGAAGTACTGCACGAAGCCGACGACCCCCTGCGCGAGCTCGACGATCACCAGGATCGCCGCGGCGCGGGTGACCCGCAGTGGTGCCCCGAGGGCGCGCAGGCCGAACCACATCGCGATCGAGAGCCCGACCAGCACGAACACCGCGTCGCCGTGCAGCTGCGACATCGCCTGCGGGTCGAAGCCGGTGCGGGTCGCGCGGGTGTCGCCGGAGTGCGGGCCGCTGCCGGTGACGATCGTGCCCAGCACGAGCGTCGCCGCCGACACCACCGTGATCACCACGCCGGCGGTTCGCATCGCCCGCGGGGCGCTCCAGCGCGGCGGCTCCGCCCGGGTGCGGTCCCAGAACACGAAGACCAGGGCGATCAGCGCGATCGAGGCGAGGAAGTGCACGGCCACGCTCCACGGGTTGAGCGCCAGCCGCACCGTGATGCCGCCGAGGACGCCCTGCGCCGCGATGCCGGCCAGCACCCACACCGCCGCCCGCAGCGCCGCCTTCGAGCGGGCCCGCTGCCGCCAGGCCGCGGCGATGGCGACCAGCGCGAGCACGCTCAGCACGCCGGTCAGCGTGCGGTTGCCGAACTCGATGATCCCGTGGTAGCCCATCTCGCGGGTGGTCACGTAGGAGTCGTCGGTGCACCGTGGCCATGTCGGGCAGCCCAGCCCCGACCCCGTCAGGCGGACCAGGCCGCCGGTGCACACGATGCCGATGTTGGCCACGAGCGACGCCAGCGCCGCGCGCCGTAGCGTCGAGGGCCGCT
Source organism: Dactylosporangium sp. CA-233914 (assembly GCF_050942935.1). Classification (NCBI taxonomy): domain Bacteria; kingdom Bacillati; phylum Actinomycetota; class Actinomycetes; order Micromonosporales; family Micromonosporaceae; genus Dactylosporangium; species Dactylosporangium sp. CA-233914. Next base: position 2,383,587 of record NZ_CP192030.1, read on the forward strand.
CCAGCCACACTCCCACCCAACTCACGCGGGCGATACTACGCCAGGCTACATATCGCCCCGCAGCCGCCCGAGGTTTGGTTAGGTTTACCTTCCGTGCGGTGGATCACCCGGGCGGTGGTTTGCCCGACCACCCTGAATTACGTAACGTTGGTGTTGTGAAAAACGGTGAAGTACCGGCGCGCGCCGACGCGGCGCTCGACGTGCGGACCCGTGACCGCGTGACCGAGCTGCTGCTGCAGGAGGGCTCCGCCACCGCCACCGAGCTGGGGGCCGCCCTCGGGCTGAGCCCTGCCGGGGTGCGCCGCCACCTCGACGTCATGCACGCCGAGGGGCTGGTCGAGTGCCGTGAGCGCCCCGAGCGCGGCCCGCGCGGCCGGGGCCGCCCTGCGCGCGTGTTCACGCTGACCGCCGCCGCCCGCGAGACGCTGCCGCACACCTACGACGGCCTGGCCGCCGCGGCCCTGCGCTGGATCGCCGAGCACGGCGGGCCGGCCGAGGTCGCCGCGTTCGCCGCCGCCCAGGTCGCGGGGCTGGAGGAGCGCTGCCGCTCGGCCATGGCCGAGGCCGGCGTCGACCCGCTGGCCCGGGCCGAGGCCCTGGCGCGGGCGCTGACGGCCGAGGGCTACGCCGCCGGCGCGACGACGATCGCCTCCGGCGGGCAGCTGTGTCAGCACCACTGCCCGGTGGCCCACGTCGCCGCCGAGTTCTCGCAGCTGTGCGAGGCCGAGACCCAGGTGATCTCGCGCCTGGTCGGCACGCACGTCCAGCGGCTGGCCACCATCGCCAACGGCGACGGTGTCTGCACCACCCACATTCCGGCCCCGGTCCATGCCGGAGCCCGTTCCGACAGGCAAAGGATCGTGAGATGACGACTGCCGATCAGCTGGCCGGCCTCGGTCGGTACGAGTACGGCTGGGCCGACTCCGACATCGCGGGGGCCTCGGCGCGCCGCGGCCTCAACCAGGACGTCGTGCGCGACATCTCGGCGAAGAAGTCCGAGCCCCAGTGGATGCTCGACCTGCGGCTCAAGGGTCTGCGGCTGTTCGACCGCAAGCCGATGCCGGCGTGGGGCGCGGACCTGTCGCACATCGACTTCGACAACATCAAGTATTTCGTCCGCTCGACCGAGAAGCAGGCGGCGAGCTGGGAAGACCTGCCCGAGGACATCAGGAACACCTACGACAAGCTGGGCATCCCCGAGGCCGAGAAGCAGCGGCTGATCGCGGGCGTGGCCGCGCAGTACGAGTCCGAGGTCGTCTACCACAAGATCCGCGAGGACCTCGAGGAGCAGGGCGTCGTCTTCCTGGACACCGACACGGCGCTGCGCGAGCACGAGGAGCTCTTCAAGGAGTACTTCAGCACCGTCATCCCGGTCGGGGACAACAAGTTCGCCGCGCTCAACACCTCGGTCTGGTCCGGCGGCAGCTTCATCTACGTGCCGAAGGGCGTGCACGTGGAGATCCCGCTGCAGGCGTACTTCCGGATCAACACCGAGAACATGGGCCAGTTCGAGCGGACCCTGATCATCGTCGACGAGGGCGCCTACGTGCACTACGTCGAGGGCTGCACCGCGCCGATCTACTCGTCGGACTCCCTGCACTCCGCGGTCGTCGAGATCATCGTGAAGAAGAACGCGCGCTGCCGGTACACCACCATCCAGAACTGGTCGACCAACGTCTACAACCTGGTCACCAAGCGGGCGGTCTGCCACGAGGGCGCCACCATGGAGTGGATCGACGGCAACCTCGGCTCCAAGGTCACGATGAAGTACCCGGCGGTCTTCATGACCGGCGAGCACGCCAAGGGCGAGGTGCTCAGCGTCGCCATGGCCGGCGAGGGCCAGCACCAGGACGCCGGCGCCAAGATGGTCCACGCCGCGCCGCACACCTCCTCGACCATCGTGTCGAAGTCGATCGCGCGCGCCGGCGGTCGCACGTCGTACCGCGGCCTCGTGCAGGTCCTGGAGGGCTCGCACCACTCGAAGTCCACGGTCAAGTGCGACGCCCTGCTGGTCGACACGGTCTCCCGCTCCGACACCTACCCCTACGTCGACATCCGCGAGGACGACGTGTCGATGGGGCACGAGGCGACCGTGTCGAAGATCAGCGACGACCAGCTCTTCTACCTCATGTCGCGCGGCCTCACCGAGGACGAGGCCATGGCGATGATCGTGCGCGGCTTCATCGAGCCGATCGCCAAGGAACTGCCCATGGAGTACGCGTTGGAGCTCAACCGGCTCATCGAGCTGCAGATGGAGGGCGCAGTCGGATGAGCGCACCCGTGTTGGTCCCGCCCAAGACCCGGGCTCAGCAGGTCAGATCTTTCGACGTCAACGACTTTCCGGCGCTCACCGGCCGCGAGGAGGAGTGGCGCTTCACGCCGCTCAAGCGCCTCCGCGGGCTGGCCAGCGCGACCGGTCCCGGCGCCACCACGCCGAAGGTCGAGGCCGACGCGCTGCCGGTCGGCGTCGCCGTGTCCACCGTCGAGCGCAGCGACCCGCGGGTCGGCTCGGCGCTGACCCCGTTCGACCGCATCAGCGCCCTGGCCGCGGGCGGCGCGAGCGAGGCGCTGCTGGTCGCGGTGGCGCCCGACGCGGTTCTGCAAGAGCCCGCGGTCGTACGTCTGGTGGGCGCGAGCGCCGACCTGGCGTACGGGCACACCGTGGTCGAGGTGGGCCGGTTCGCCGAGGCCGTCGTCGTGCTGGAGCAGACCGGCACCGTCACGCTCGCCGACAACGTCGAGGTGCTCGTCGCCGAGGGCGCCAAGCTGACGCTCGTCACCGTCACCGATTGGGACGCGGACGCGGTGCAGGCGCAGCACGTGCGCTTCCGTATCGGCCGCGACGCCAAGGTCACGCACGTGCAGGTGACCCTCGGTGGCGACCTCGTGCGGCAGTACACCAGCGTCGACTACACCGGCCGCGGCGGCGAGCTCGACGCGTTCGGGCTCTACTTCGCCGACGCCGGCCAGCACCTGGAGCACCGGCTGCTCGTCGACCACTCCGTGCCGGACTGCCGCAGCTACGTCGCCTACCGCGGCGCGCTGCAGGGCGCGGACGCGCACACCGTGTGGGTCGGCGACGTGCTGATCCGGGCGGAGGCGACGGGCACGGACACGTACGAGATCAATCGCAACCTCGTGCTGAGCGACGGCGCCCGCGCCGACTCCGTGCCCAACCTGGAGATCGAGACCGGCGAGGTCGCCGGGGCCGGCCACGCGAGCGCCACCGGCCGCTTCGACGACGAGCAGCTGTTCTACCTCATGTCCCGGGGCATCCCGGACGACCAGGCCCGCAAGCTCGTCGTGCGCGGCTTCTTCCACGAGTTGCTGGCGAAGATCCCGGTCGTGGGGCTGCGCGAGCGCCTCGGCGCCGCGATCGAGGCGCGGCTGGAAGAGGCCGGTTCGTGATTCGAGTCTGTTCCGTGGCCGACGTGGCCAAGGGCGAGGTCGTGCAGGTCACGGTCGATGGGACCGAGATCGCACTGGTCCACGCCGACGACGACAAGTTCTACGCCGTCTACGACGAGTGCTCGCACGCGGCGGTCGCGCTGAGCGAGGGCGAGGTCGAGGGCTGCACCCTGGAGTGCTGGCTGCACGGCTCGCGCTTCGACCTGCGCACCGGTGAGCCCACCGGGCTGCCCGCCACCGAGCCGGTCCCGGTCTACGCGGTCGAGATCCGCGACGGCGACGTCTACATCGACCTGAACCCGAGCAACGGAGTAACCACGTGAGCGAGCTCTCGATCAGCAACCTGCAGGTCTCGGTCAAGCTGCCCGACGGTGAGCTCAAGCCGATCCTCGCCGGGGTCGACCTGACCGTCCGGGCGGGGGAGACCCACGCCATCATGGGGCCCAACGGCTCCGGCAAGTCCACCCTGGCGTACGCGGTCGCCGGGCACCCGCGCTACGAGGTCACCGGCGGTGCCGTGACGCTCGACGGCCAGGACGTGCTGGCGATGACCGTCGACGAGCGCGCCCGGGCCGGGCTGTTCCTGGCCATGCAGTACCCGGTCGAGGTCCCCGGCGTCTCGGTCGCGAACTTCCTGCGCACCGCCAAGACCGCCATCTCCGGCGAGGCGCCGAAGCTGCGCACCTGGGCCGGTGAGCTGCGCGGGGCCATGGAGAAGCTGCAGATGGACCCGGCGTTCGCCCAGCGCAACGTCAACGAGGGCTTCTCCGGCGGCGAGAAGAAGCGCCACGAGATCATGCAGCTGGAGCTGCTCAAGCCGAGGATCGCGGTGCTCGACGAGACCGACTCCGGCCTCGACGTCGACGCGCTGCGCGTCGTCAGCGAGGGCGTCAACCGGGTGCGCGAGCAGGGCGCGACCGGGCTGCTGCTCATCACGCACTACACGCGCATCCTGCGATACATCAAGCCGGACTTCGTGCACGTCTTCGTCGGCGGGCGGATCGTCGAGGAGGGCGGCCCGGAGCTGGCGGAGCAGCTGGAGGACACCGGGTACAAGCGGTACCTCGCCGACGCCGCCCCGGCCTCGATCGCCTGAGGGACGACACCATGACCGCACTCGACGTCGAGACCGTCCGCAAGGACTTCCCGATCCTCGACCGCACGATCAACGGCAACCCGCTGGTCTACCTGGACTCGGGGAACACCTCGCAGAAGCCGCGCCAGGTGATCGACGCGGTGCGGGAGCACTACGAGCAGCACAACGCCAACGTGGCCCGCTCGGTGCACACCCTGGGCACCGAGGCGACGGAGGCCTACGAGGGGGCCCGCGACCGGATCGCGGGCTTCGTCGGGGCCCCGTCGTCCGCCGAGATCGTCTTCACGAAGAACTCGACCGAGGCGATCAACCTCGTCGCACACGCGTTCACCCCGCGAGACGCCCAGTCTGGCTCGGCGACGCTTCGCGGAGACCGACCCAGACCGGGCGACGACTCGCGCTTCCGGCTCGGCCCCGGCGACGAGATCGTCGTGACCGAGATGGAGCACCACTCCAACATCGTGCCGTGGCAGCTGCTCGCCCAGCGCACCGGCGCGACCCTGCGCTGGTTCGGGATGACCGACGAGGGCCGCCTCGATCTGTCCGACATGGACGAGCTGATCAACCCGCGCACCAAGCTGGTCGCGTTCGTGCACTACTCGAACATCCTCGGCACCATCAACCCCGTCGACGTGCTCGTCGCCAGGGCCCGCGCGGTCGGAGCGCTCGTGCTGCTCGACGGCTCCCAGTCGGTGCCGCACATCCCCGTCGACGTGGCCGCGCTCGGCGCCGACTTCGTCGCCTTCACCGGCCACAAGATGCTCGGCCCGACCGGCATCGGCGCGCTGTGGGGCCGGCTGGAGCTGCTCGAGGCGATGCCCCCGTTCCTCGGCGGCGGCTCGATGATCGAGACGGTTTCCATGACCGGCACGACGTTCATGCCGCCGCCGGCCCGCTTCGAGGCCGGCACCCCGCCGATCGCCCAGGCCGTCGGCCTCGGCGCCGCGGTGGACTACCTGACGGGCGTCGGCATGGACAACGTCGTCGCGCACGAGAAGGCCCTGACCGCGTACGCGCTGGACGCGCTCGGCTCGCTGCCGTACGTGCGGATCATCGGCCCGAAGTCCACTGTGGACCGCGGGGCGACGATCTCCTTCACCGTCGAGGGCGTCCACCCGCACGACGTCGGCCAGATCCTCGACGACTCGGGTGTCCAGGTTCGCGTCGGCCACCACTGCGCCCGCCCCACGTGCGTGCGCTTCGGCGTGCCGGCCACGACCCGCGCGTCCTTCTACCTCTACACGACCAACGACGAGATCGACGCCCTGGTCCGCGGGGTCGAACGGGTCCGGAAGGTCTTCGCCTGATGCAGATCGACCAGCTGTACCAGGAGATCATCCTGGACCACTTCAAGCATCCGCACGGCCGCGGCCTGCGCGAGCCCTTCGACGCCGAGGCGCACCACGTCAACCCGACCTGCGGCGACGAGGTGACCCTGCGCGTGTCGCTCAAGTCCGGCAGCGTGGCCGACGTCTCCTACGAGGGCATGGGCTGCTCGATCAGCCAGGCCTCCGCCAGCGTCCTCTACGACCTGCTCAAGGGCGCGAGCGTCGAGGACTCCCTGCGCCGCCACGAGGCCTTCGCCGAGCTGATGGCCGGCCGCGGCAAGGTCGAGCCGGACGAGGCGGTGCTGGAGGACGCGGTGGCGTTCGCGGGCGTGGCCAAGTATCCGGCCCGCGTGAAGTGCGCGCTGCTGCCCTGGATGGCCTACAAGGACGCGCTGATGCGCGCCTCCACTTCTCCTGAGGAGTCCTCATGACCGCAGTCCTGGCCGACATCGAAGAGGCGATGAAGGACGTCGTCGACCCCGAGCTGGGCATCAACGTCGTCGACCTCGGCCTTGTCTACGGCATCCACGTCGACGAGGAGAACGTCGCCACCCTCGACATGACCCTGACCTCAGCGGCCTGCCCCCTGACCGACGTCATCGAGGACCAGGCCCGCCAGGCGCTGTGCACGGGCCCGGGCGGCGGGCTGGTCTCGGACATCCGCATCAACTGGGTCTGGCTGCCGCCGTGGGGCCCGGACAAGATCACCGACGAGGGCCGCGACCAGCTGCGTTCCCTGGGCTTCAACGTCTGAACCGTGCTGTCCCGGCCCGAGTCTGGACCGTGCTGTCCCGATAAATCCGGACACGTTCCGTATCCGGATTTATCGCCTTTATCATGATAATGCGGCGTCACCGCTAAATCGCTGGCGAGTGGGGCTCGCGGTCGGCATCATCGCCGCATGACCTGCTTCCGAGCGCCGTCGCTGCCCGAATCCACCGCCGCCGGCGAGGGGTTCGCGCGACAGCAGTCCGGCGCCGTGACGGAGGCGAGCCGCAAGCCGCGGGCGTGAGCGCCGGGATCGGCGAGGTGGTCGGCAGCGGCCTCCTCGCCGGATATGGCGTCGCCATCCCCGTCGGGGCCATCGGTGCGCTCATCGTCGGCCTCGCCTCGCGCCACTCGTGGCGGGTCGGGGCCGCCGCCGCGCTGGGGGTCGCCACCGCGGACGGGATCTACGCGGTCATCGCGGTGCTCGGCGGGGCCGCTCTGGCCGGGTTCATCGCCCCGATGTCCGCAGCCCTGCGGTGGCTTGCCGCCGTGGTGCTGCTCGGCCTGGCCGCCAAGACCGGTTGGGAAGCACTGCGGCATCGCGGGGAACGGGCCACGGCGCGCACGGCCGAGGGGCGGATGGGGCGGCCCCTCGGGGCGTACCTGGCGCTGCTCGGGCTGACACTGCTCAACCCTGCCACCGTGGTGTACTTCGGGGCGCTCGTTCTCGGCCGCCGCGCCGACGACGGGCTCTCCGCCGCGGCCGAGGCCGTCTGGGTGGCGGCCGCGTTCGCCGCCTCCGCCAGTTGGCAGCTCATGCTCGCCGGAAGCGGGACGCTGCTCGGCCGGGTGCTCACCGGGGCCCGCGGGCGATTCTGGACGGCGATCGTGTCGAGCGCCTTCATCGCCGTGCTCGCGGTGCTGCTCGTCGTCAAGCCAGGTTCTTGAGAGCCTCCCGCTTGGACAAGGCGGACAGGCCGGGGTGGTCCGCGACGAACTCGCGCACCCCGGCCGGGTCCGTCTTGGCGTACTCCCGCAGCGCCCAGCCGATGCCCTTGCGGATGAAGAAGTCCGGCTCGCCCGCCCAGCGCGCGCAGTAGCCGAACAGCCGGTCGCGGTCGGTCTGCTCGCGGTAGCGCAGCTGATGCAGGATCGCCGTGCGCACCAGCCACAGGTTCGTCCCCGGCGCCGTCCAGGCGTCCATCGTGGACAGCAGCTGCGGGTGGGCGGTGACCAGCGGGCCGGCGACGTTGGAGGCCAGGATGTCGACCGTGTCCCACCAGGACCTGGTGGTGACGAGCTCGCGCAGCACGGGCAGCGCGGCCGGGGTCAGGACCTTCGCGTGCTTCTGCAGGTAGTCGCAGGCGAAGTACTGGTACTCCCGCTCCGGCAGCGCCCAGCACGCGAGCGCGACCCGCGTGAGGTCGCGCTCGGTGGGCCGGCCCGCTCCGCGGAGTACGACCCGGGTCAGCTCCCGGCGGGGGACGCTCGGAATGCCGAGAAACTCGAACTGCTCGCGCATGTAGGCCCGCATCGGCGCGGCCCGCCCGGGGTCGGCGGCCGCGCCGAAGACGTGCCGGAGGCGTTCGAGGAGATCGCCCGTCACGGGTTGCTGGTGTTGAACGTGTCACACTGGCGCGGGTCGCCGGTGTTGTACCCCTGCAGGAACCACTTCTTGCGCTGCGCCGACGTGCCGTGCGTGAACCCGTCGGGGTTGACCCGGCCGCCGGCCTTCTTCTGAATCGTGTCGTCGCCGATCGCCTCGGCGGCCTGCACGGCCTCGGCGATGTCCTGCTCGCTGATGGACTTGAACAGCGCGTCGCCCTGCGGGTCCTTGGTCTGCGTGGCGTGGTTGGCCCACGTGCCGGCGTAGCAGTCGGCCTGCAGCTCCAGCCGTACCGACGCCGAGTTCGCTCCCTGCTGCGAACCCTGCTGCGCCTTGGCGTTGGTGCCCAGGAGGTTCTGCACGTGGTGGCCGTACTCGTGGGCGATCACGTACGGCGCGGCGAACTCGCCCTTGGCGCCGAAGCGGCTGTTGAGCTCGTTGTAGAAGGTCAGGTCGATGTACACCTGGCTGTCGGCCGGGCAGTAGAAGGGGCCGACGCCGGAGTCGGCCGCGCCGCAGCCGGTGCTCACGGACCGGCTGAAGAAGTTCGTCTGGGCCGGCTTGTACTGCTTGCCGAACGCCGCCGGCAGCTCGGTCTTCCAGTAGGCCTGGACGGAGTTGATGTACAGCACGTTGCGGCAGTCGGCGTTCTTGAAGCGGTCCGGGTTCGACTTGTCGCACTGTTTGTTGATCTTGCCGTTGTCGGCCTTCTTGTCGCCGCCGCCGCCCCCGCCCAGCAGGCCGCTGCCGAAGAGGCCGCCACCGCCGCAGAGCACCACCGCCAGGATGATGACCGTGATGATGATGCCGCCGCGGCCTCCCCCGATCGGGATCGGAATGCCGCCCAGGCCGCCGAAGCCGCCGAAGCCGCTACCGCCTCCACCGCCGCCCGACCCGCGCAGGTCGTTGACCTGGCTGCTGTCGAGATCGGCGTCGTCGTTGAACTCCATCGCGCACCTCGGGGGGTTGGTATCGACCGGCGTCTGCTTGAGCGGAGTACCCGTTGATCTTGTGACGGAATCGTGTGGCGGGGCCACTCGGGTCGCACGGTAGACTATCGCCGTGATCACGCAGAGGGAGTGACCCTGTTGAGACACCAGAAGTCTGTCACCAGGAGTCTGTCCCCCCACTCGAGAAAGAGTTCCCGCTGTGATCACGACAAACGGTCTTGAGTTGCGCGCTGGTGCCCGCATCCTGCTCAGCGACATCAACCTGCGCGTCCAGCCCGGCGACCGCATCGGCCTCGTGGGCCGTAACGGCGCCGGCAAGACCACCACCCTCAAGGTGCTCGCCGGCGAGGGCACTCCGCACGCCGGGCAGGTGGAGCGGCGCGGCCCGGTCGGATACCTGCCCCAGGACCCGCGCACCGGCGACCTCGAGGTGACCGCCCGCGACCGGGTCCTCTCCGCGCGCGGGCTCGACACCATCTACGCCGAGATGAAGGCGCTGGAGGCCCGGCTCGGCGACGACGAGCGGCTCATCCGCCGCTACGGCCAGCTGGAGGACCAGTTCGCGGGGCTCGGCGGCTACGCGGCCGAGGCCGAGGCCGCCCGCATCTGCGCCAACCTGGGCCTGCCCGACCGCGTGCTCGGCCAGACCATCGGCACCATGTCCGGCGGTCAGCGGCGCCGCATCGAGCTGGCCCGCATCCTGTTCCGCGACGCGAGCGCCACCGGCGGCGGGATCCTGCTGCTCGACGAGCCCACCAACCACCTGGACGCGGACAGCATCTCGTGGCTGCGCGGCTTTCTGTCCAGCCACAAGGGCGGGCTCGTGGTCATCTCCCACGACGTCGACCTGCTGGACGCGATCGTCAACAAGGTGTGGTACCTCGACGCCAACCGTGCCACGATCGACTTCTACAACGTGGGCTGGAAGCTCTACCAGCAGCAGCGCGAGACCGACGAGAAGCGCCGCCGCCGCGAGCGCGCCAACGCCGAGAAGAAGGCCGGCGCCCTGCTCGCCCAGGCCGACAAGATGCGCGCCAAGGCCACGAAGACCGTCGCCGCGCAGAACATGGCCCGCCGCGCCGAGCGCATGCTCGACGGCCTCGAAGAGGTGCGCGTCGCCGACAAGGTCGCCAAGGTCCGCTTCCCCGAGCCCAAGGCCTGCGGCAAGACCCCGCTGACCGCCCGCGGCCTGTCGAAGTCCTACGGCTCCCTCGAGATCTTCATGGACGTCAACGTCGCCGTCGACCGCGGCTCGCGCGTGGCGATCCTGGGCCTCAACGGCGCCGGCAAGACGACGCTGCTGCGCATGCTGGCCGGCGAGCTCGACCCCGACACCGGCGAGGTGACCCCCGGGCACGGGCTGCAGCGGGGATACTATGCGCAGGAGCACGAGCAGCTCGAGGTCGACCGCACCATCCTGCAGATCATGCGCTCGGCCGCGCCCGAGCAGAACGACACCGAGCTGCGCAAGATCCTCGGCGCCTTCCTGTTCACCGGCGACGACGTCGACAAGCCGGCGGGCGTCCTGTCCGGCGGCGAGAAGACCCGGCTCGCCCTGGCCACGCTCGTCTGCTCCGGCGCCAACGTCCTGCTGCTGGACGAGCCGACCAACAACCTCGACCCCGTGAGTCGGGAGCAGGTGCTGGACGCCATCGCGCGATACCCGGGCGCCATCGTCCTGGTCACCCACGATCCCGGGGCCGTGCAGGCGCTCAAGCCCGACCGGGCGATCCTGCTGCCCGACGGGGTGGAGGATGCCTGGAGCGACGATCTGCTGGAGCTGGTCGAGCTCGCCTGAGGTTGCATGTCCGGACCGTCGGGGGTCTCGTGGCCGGGGCGGCTGACTGCCCCATCCCGCGCCGCACCGTGGCATTGCCGTTTGGCCGTCGTGCCCTTGCCGGAGCTCCTTCCGTGCGAAATGTCCGGCTCCATCGTGAAACGTCCGGCCGCCTGAGTGCCTTCCGTCACGATATGTCCGGCGTCTGGGTGCCTTCCATTCGCGATATGTCTGGCGCCTGAGCGCCCTCCATCGCGAAGTGTCCGGCGTCTGGGGTGTCTTCCGTCGCGATATGTCCGGTTCCTGGGCGCCCTCCATCGCGAAGCGTCCGGCGTTTGAGTACCTTCCATCACGATATGTCCGGCGCTGGCGCGCCGGACATATCGGATTTTTCGCCTGACAGGCGGCAAGTCCGTTTCACCAGGGTGTGACGAGTACGCCCTCGATCAGGACCGCCGCGACCGCGCCCAGCCCCACCAGGAGCAGCGGTGCCGGCGGCGGATCCCCCGCCGGCCGCTCGGGCGCCACCGCCGCCACCGTCAGCCACGGGAAGAACGGCAGCCAGGCGTGCTCGACCCCGCCACGCGCCAGCCCCGCGGCGATCGAGAACACCACCGCCGCCCCGGCGCCGACGAGGAAGGGCCACATGGCGGTGTTCCTGACCTTCCGTCCGCTGGCGTACAGCGGCGGCCCTGCGGCGAGCAGCAGGACGACGACGCTGATCGCGCTCCACCACAGCACCGAGCGGTACGGCGCGACACGGCTGGCGTAGTCCGTCTCCGCCGCCACGAGCCCGTCCGCCCACTCGAACCCCAGCAGCTGCACGCCCAGGACTGGCAGGAGGGCGCCGACGCCGCTGAGGACGTTGAGGGCGGCGCGGCGCCTCGCGAAGTACACACAAACCAGGGAGAGCCCGAGCCACGGCGCGGAGTAGGAGAACAGGGCGGCCACCCCGACGAGGAGGCCTGCCAGGACGGCCCAGCCCGTGGCCGCCCAGCCGCGCATCCGGCGCCGGCTCGCCCGCAGGCCCGAGACGATCGCGGCGGCGCCCAGGACCGCCACGAGGCCGTCCAGGCTGACCGCCGTCCAGATCGCGTAAGGGGCGAGGACGAGCACCGGAAGGTACCGCCGGGCCGCTTCCTCGCCGACCGAGTCGCGCACGGCGGCGAGTACCAACGGAATCGTGAGCACCGATACGGCGGTGATCAGGAAACCGAGGATAATGTGGTCGGTGACCCCGATTCGCTGCAGTGCCCACAAAAAGAGCACGGGGCCCGGCGGATGGCCCCGGGACGCTACCGAGTGGTACGCGGCGTCGGCCGTGAAATGTCTGAGGTATGTCAGCGGTTCGTCACCCACCTGCCTTACGTCGCCCAGGTATTCCTCGGGTGACCCGAGGGCTTTCGTAAGGCCCGACCAACCATCGACAAGCGCCAAAGCAATTGCCCACGCCAGCCCTACCGTGTACCCGAATAGCTGAATTTCGTGCCACCTCAGGCGGGTGAACCTTCCCGACGCGGCGAACCAGAGCGTCCCGGCGGCGACGAGCGGGGCCAGAACCGAGCCCGGACCGACCCTGATCTTGTACCTACCGAGGAAGGGGGCACTGGCGGTGCCCAGGCGAGCGTCGAGCTGCACCGCGAGTGCGGCCAGGGCGAGGCCGCCGAGGGCCAGTAGGAGCCAACACAGCGCATCGCGGCGCTCACGTTGCGCAGTCCGTGGCGGGTCGGAGGGCGGTTCGCTCATCACGGCCCATCACGGTATCGGGTAGCTGACAATGCTCTGCGTGTCGGTTGGCGTGCCGTCGATATCTAGCGCATGATCGTTCGAGGCGGTCTAATAGGTGGGACCGCACCAACCGCTCTGTCTGGGACGTGAGGGATCAGCATGGCAGCCACCGCCACCACCAGCACCGAGAAGGGTCGCCGGATCGTCGGCGCCGAAAGGCAGACGCTGGCGAAGGACCTCGTGAAGCGGTACACCAACGGTGAGAGTATCCGTGCGCTCGCCGCTTCCACCGGCCGTTCCTATGGATTCGTGCACCGCGTGCTGACCGAATCCGGCGTTCAGCTTCGTCAACGTGGCGGCGCCCGGCGCCGCAAGAAGGCGTGAACGTCAGCCCCTCGGCAAGCGCCGATCCCGAATCGGGAGAAGCGCGATTCGACCTCGACGGGCCGGTTGCGACGGTGACGTTGTGCCGGCCCCAGGTCCTCAACGCGCAGACCCCCGAGCTCTGGGCCGATCTGCGCGAGTTCGGACGGAAGCTGCCGGGTGACGTACGCGTCGTCATCGTCCGCGGTGAGGGTCGGGCCTTCTCAGCCGGACTCGACACCAACGCCGCGACCAAGATGCTCGGCGCCCTCGCCGTCGGCACCGACTCCGACGCCCGCATCGCGGGTTTCCAGGAGGCCTTCTCCTGGCTGCGCCGGCCCTCGCTGATCTCCATCGCAGCAGTCCAGGGCCATGCCATCGGCGGCGGCTTCCAGCTCGCCCTCGCCTGCGACTTCCGGGTCGTCGCCGAGGACGTCTCCTTCAGCATGGCCGAGATCAAGCTCGGCCTCGTGCCGGATCTCGGCGGCACGAAGCGCCTGGTCGAGCTGGTCGGCTACGCCCGGGCGCTCGAACTGTGCGTCACCGGGCGGCGCGTGGCGGCGGCCGAGGCGTCACAGATCGGCCTGGCCAACGTGGTCGTACCCCGTGCGGAGCTCGACGACGCCGCCAGCGACCTCGCCGCCGCGGTGCTCGCCGGCCCCCGCGACGCCGTCATCGAGATCAAGGCGCTGCTGGCCCAGGCCGCCGGGCGTTCGTTCGCCGAGCAGGAGGCCGCGGAGCGCTCGGCCCAGCTGCGGCGCATCGCGGATCTGTCGGGACTGGGGGAGTAGGACCAAAGACCTGGTCGCGGACGGGAAGGCTTCGTGCCCTCCAAAAGTTGTCGTACCTGCCGGGCAGAATCATCCCCGGTAGGTACGAAGCGACCGGGGGTGTGCGGCATGTCCTCGCCGATGAGCAGCATGACGGGGTGGGAGACCCTGCGCTCGCTGCGCAAGGCCGACGAGCTGGCGGGCAAGAAGCTCAGCCGGGACACGACCCGGCGCATCCTGCGCTTCGCCCGGCCCTACCGGCGCGACATCGTGATCTTCCTGATCACCGTGGTGCTCGGCGCCGGCATCGGCGTCGCCACGCCCTATCTCGCCGGTGACGTCGTCAACAAGATCAATGCGGGCGGGCCCGACGCCGGGACGGCCGTGGTGCGCATCGCGCTGCTGATCGGCGGGCTCGCCGTCGTGGACTCGCTCCTGTCGCTCGCCCAGAGGTGGTATTCGGCGCGGATCGGCGAGGGCATCATCCTCTCGCTGCGCCGGTTGGTGTATGACCACGTGCAGCGCATGCCCCTGCAGTTCTTCACCCGCACGCAAACCGGCGCGCTCGTCAGCCGGCTCAACAACGACGTGCAGGGCGCCCAGCGCGCCTTCACCTCGACCCTGTCCGGCGTCGTCAGCAACGTCATCCAGCTCGTGCTGACCGCCGCGGTGATGCTCACCCTGTCGTGGCAGATCACCCTGCTGTCGCTCGTGATGCTGCCACTGTTCATCCTGCCCGCCCGCCGGGTCGGCCGGCGCCTGGCCGCCATCACCCGCGAGGCGTATCAGCTCGACGCGAAGATGAACGCCACCATGACCGAGCGGTTCGGCGTCGCCGGCGCCCTGCTCGTCAAGCTCTTCGGCCGCCCCGACGCCGAGGCCGAACGCTTCGCCGAGCGCGCCGGCCGGGTCCGTGACATCGGCATCCAGACCGCCATGTTCAGCCGCGTCTTCTTCGTCAGCATGCTGCTCGTCGCGTCCCTCGCCCAGGCGCTGACCTACGGGCTGGGCGGCTGGCTCGCCGTGCACGGTCGCATCACCGCCGGCACCGTCGTGACGCTCGCCCTGCTGCTCACCAGGCTCTACGGTCCGCTCACGGCCCTGTCCAACGTGCGCGTCGACGTCATGAGCGCACTGGTGAGCTTCGAGCGCGTCTTCGAGGTTCTCGACCTTGCCCCATCGATCGCCGAGCGTCCCGACGCCCGCGAGATCCCGCGCGACGCCGCGACGGTCGAGTTTCGCGACGTGCACTTCCGCTACCCGAGCGCCGCCGAGATCTCGCTGGCCTCCCTGGAGGACGTGGCCGCCCTGGACCGCACGGTCACCGAGGAGGTCCTGCGCGGCGTCTCCTTCACCGTCGCGCCGGGCCGGATGGTCGCCCTGGTCGGCCCGTCGGGCGCCGGCAAGTCCACGACGGCGATGCTTCTGCCCCGCATCTACGACGCCACGAGCGGCGCGGTCCTGGTCGGCGGCGTCGACGTCCGCGACGCGACCCTGCAGTCGCTGCGCGACACGATCGGCGTGGTCACCCAGGACTCCCACCTGTTCCACGAGACGATCGCGGAAAACCTGCGCTACGCCAAGCCCGGCGCGACGGACGACGAGCTGTGGACGGCCCTGCGCCGCGCCCAGATCGGCGACCTGGTCGAGTCCCTGCCGGACGGCCTGGACACGGTCGTCGGTGAACGCGGCTACCGTTTCTCGGGCGGCGAGAAGCAGCGCATCGCGATCGCCCGCCTCCTGCTGAAGGCCCCGTCGATCGTCATCCTGGACGAGGCCACGGCCCACCTGGACTCAGAATCGGAGGCCGCGGTCCAGCGAGCCCTGTCCGAAGCCCTGTCCGGCCGAACGGCCCTGGTGATCGCCCACCGCCTCAGCACAATCAGAGACGCCGACGAGATCCTGGTGGTAGACAACGGCCGCATAGTAGAGCGAGGCCCCCACGACGACCTGGTAACGGCCGGCGGCCTATACGCCGACCTGTACCGAACCCAGTTCGCCGTAGTCGACTCCCCCTTGCCCCACCCAACGTCCCCAATACCCCACCCAACCGCCCCCTCAGTCCCAACCCCCTAACGGGTGCTACGCCCTACGCCCGCGCTCACGGCCCCGCGTCCGGTGGGAGCTACGCCCTACGCCGGCGCTCACGGCCCCGCGTCCGTTCGCCCGTCGACGGACCGCGCCTGCCAGCCCGCGTGTCTACGTGCTCGTGCCTGTGCGCCCGCCACAGGCCTGCGCGTGCTGGCCCCTCGACGGGCTTGCGCCTGCTCGCGCGTTCATCGGGCAGCGCCTGCCCACGCGCGTAAGGGCCCGCGCCTGCCGCGCCCTCATGGGCCGCGCCTGCCGCGCCCTCATGGGCCGCGCCTGCTCGCCCGTCGCATGGGCCGCGCCTGCCCAGCTCAAGTACACATCGGCCGACTTCGCGCGCTCC
Source organism: Dactylosporangium sp. CA-233914 (assembly GCF_050942935.1). Classification (NCBI taxonomy): domain Bacteria; kingdom Bacillati; phylum Actinomycetota; class Actinomycetes; order Micromonosporales; family Micromonosporaceae; genus Dactylosporangium; species Dactylosporangium sp. CA-233914. Next base: position 2,399,752 of record NZ_CP192030.1, read on the forward strand.
TTCGCCCGTTGGAAGGTGCGCCAGTCGATGGGCCGGGTCGGCTCGCGCTTCGACAACGCCGTGGCCGAGGCCACCTTCTCCAGCATCAAGGTCGAGTACGTCCACCGTCGCCAGTTCCGCACTCGCGGCGAGGCGCGGCTGGATCGCCACCTGGATCACCGATTTCGACAACCGTCGCCAGCGTCACTCCGTCTGCGACGGACGTTCATCCATCGGTCACGAACGATCAACACCTCGGGCGATGGAGGCTCAAGCCGCATAACGGAGTCCTTCACGGTTCCAGGGGATCGACACCCACGCCTGCCCACCCGCGCAAGGGCCTGCGCCGGCTCGCGCGTTCATGGGCTCGCTCTGGCCCGTGCGCCACGGGCCTGCGCCTGCTCGTCGTTGGGCGGCTGGTGGGGTGCTGGCGTGGTCGCGGCGCCGGGACTGCTCAGGGATCGTGGATGTCGGCGGGCGGTGGATGTGGTCGGGCCTTCTGTCGGTGCTGGCGGCTGTTTGCGGTGATCGATGGGATCGTTTGCTGGGTTGTCTGTTTTGCTCCCACCCCTACTGTTGGTGATCGTTCGGTGCGTTGTCGCGGGCCATGTCCGCGCTGGCGGGACGAGAGTGCGCGGTTCTGCGTGTGCGGCGGTTCGGCGGGCGCCTGCGGTGCTCGCGTTGCCACGGCTGATGGCGCGGCCGGATGGGCCTATTGCGGGCTCCGTCGCGCGGTGAGCGGGTTGGGTCTGGCTTGGTGGTTGGCTGGAGCATGGCAGGACATCTGGTGGGGGCTGGCCGCCGCCGATGGGGGAGCGGCTTGGGCACGGGCGGGCATGGGGGAACTCGCCCGTGCCGTTGTGCCGGTGACCTTTTCGGGCCGAGGCCTCGGTGGCGGGGGCGCCTTGGTCTGCGGGGGACGAGGTTACGACAGGAGCGGCCACGCCAGTTGGGGCTTGGTGGCTTGGAGGGACGGGGTCTGCGGGTAGGTCTCGCTGGGGAGGGTTGCGCGGATGGCGTTCAGCCAGTCGCGGTAGGTGGCCTTCGGGGGCAGGCCGGCCAGGGTTGTCAGGGCCACGTAGGTGAAGGCGCCGTTGGGGCGGCCGTCGAAGGTGGCGTCGTATGAATACTCGGGGTCGGTGCAGCCGGACAGGAGCAGGGCTGTCGGGCGGGGGTCGGGCTTGCGGGGCGTTTTCGTTGCGGCGGCCGCGCGGAGATAGCCCTGCGGGGGCAGGAACGTGGACGGGGGCAGGAAGCGGGGGCGGGCGGGGAGAACGTGCGGGGCGGTGACGTCGAGAGGGGTCAGGGCGAGCGGCGGCGTGGGGGCGTGGGCGAGCCTCGTCAGGGTGCCCGAGTGGCAGGAGTCGGAGATCAGGACGGTGCGGACTCCCTCGGGGGCCAGGGCGAACAGGTCGTGGAGCTCGTCGTCCAGCAGGGGGCCGTTCTCGGCGATGTCGTGGGGGCAGAGCGCCTCGTCGCGGTGGTCGGGCTCGTCGCCGTTGGTGTCGGGGAGCCAGGTGCCGTGGCCCGAATAGGTGATCACCACCGCGTCGCCGGTCGTTGCCTGGGACAGCAGGGAGCGGATGGCCGTTCGGATCGCTTCGCCCGAGGCGGCCTCGTCCAGGAGGCGGCGGGTCGTGAAGCCGCGGGACTGCAGCGCGGCGGACCAGTCCTCGGCGTCGTTGCGGCAGCCGGACAGGTCGTTGGCGGTGCCAGGGTAGTCGTTGATGCCGATGCACACTGCGAGTTTCATGAGTTCCCCCGTGAGGTTGAGTGGGCCTTCGTATAGATGGCGTCACGGAGGGTGCTGGCGGTTCGGTGCCGTGGACTGGCGGATTCGCGATACCCGCTCAAGCGTGCAAATCGGACACTATCGATGAAAGGTCCGGTGGTGGTGCGGGCGGAGTCGAGGGCGCCGGGTCGGCCAGGGCGGCCACGCGGCGGAGTTCGGCAAGCAGTGCCTCGTCGGGGTCGTCGGCAGTCATGGTCTGGCGAATGGGACGCACGCCCGGCTCCTGGGGGTGGTGGCCGAGCGGGTGCCAGGTAAGCGGCGGTGCCTTCGCTGCATGAGTGTCTCCGTCCCCGTTCGGGCGTCGCCGGGTCGGTGGGCGGCGCCGTCTTGCTGACATGAGGACGGGCTGGTCGTCGCTGATACAAGTCCGGGCAGATCGTTCGGGTCCGTTCGATCCTTGCCCATGGTGATCGGGCGGCGGCCGGGATGCTTCAGACGGCCGCGATGCTGCCGCCGTCGACGGGGAGGGCCACGCCGGGCCCAGGGGCGGACACGGCCGCGCGGACCGCCAACTCGGTGGGGCCGGCGTCGACCGCCCGGGCGCCGTCGGTGACCAGGGGCTGGGCGGCCGGGCCACGTAAGGCGCGGCGCTCAGCGGCGGCGGAGGCGGGACAACAGGCCCCGGCGGCGGGGGACGGGGGCGCAGGAGCCGTCGTAGGTGTACTCGGCCTCGCGCTCCCTCAGCTCCTCCCGGGCCAGCGCGGGCAGCGCCCCGCCCCGGGCCCTGGCGAAGTCCCAGCCGTCGCGGAGCGAGCCGTTCGGCGGGCGGTCCTCGGCCCAGGCCGCGAAGACCCCCGGCCAGTCGGGGCCGTACGACGCGGCCAGGAACGGCCACGTGCGGGCCACCTCGCCGGCGCGCTTGCGGCGCAGCGCGGATTTCGTCGCGCGTACGGCCGCCGGGTCGAAGCCCGCGGGCAGCTCGCCGCCCGCGACCAGGGCCGCGACCAGCGCCTGCTGCCGGGCGGCCAGATCGGGTGCGCTCATGTGATCGCCGGCCGGCCCGCGGCCGCGGCGATGGCGTCGAGCTCGGCCGACAGGGCGGCCGCGGGCGGATACTCGCCGTCGCGCTCCAGCATCAGGGCCGGTGGGGTGGTGCGGGCGCACAGGTCCTTGACCAGGGTCAGGACCTCCGGCGGGATCGCGTCGGTGTGGGTGTCGTGGTAGTAGCCGCCGTGCTGCATGCCACCGGCCACGTGAACGTACGCGATGCGCGAAAGTGGCAGCTCGTCCAGCAGTGCCGCCGGGGACTCGCCGCGGTTGCGGGCGTTGGCGTAGACGTTGGCGATGTCCAGCAGCAGGCCGCAGCCGGTGCCCTCGAGGATCTCGGTCAGGAACTGGGCCTCGGTCAGCTCCGGGTCGGGCCAGTCGAACAGGGCGGCGATGGGCTCCAGGGCCAGCGGCACACCGCCGAGCGCCGACTGGGTGCGGCGGACGTTCGCGACGATCGCGTCGAGCGACTCGCGGGTGCGGGGGACCGGCAGGAGGTGGCCGGCCTCCAGGCCGCCGGCGCGCACGAACGCGATGTGCTCGCTGACCAGCGGGGCGTTGAGCAGCTGGGCGCACTCGTAGAGGTGGGCGGCGCGCTCGTCGGAGATCGGCTCGGCGCCGCCGAGGGAGAGCTTCACGCCGTGCGGGACCACGCAGACCCCGCGGGCGACGAGCTCGGCGAGCGCGTCGGGCAGGGGCGCGTGGGTGTGCACGGACTCGGCGACCACCTCGGTGAAGCGCAGCCCGGGCAGGCCCGCCACATAGCCGGCGATCTCCGGCCGCCAGCCGATGCCCACACCGTACGACACACTCATCCGCCACATCCTCCGCCGCCGCCACAGCTCGATCCGCCGCTGCAGCTCGAACCGCTCGAGCACGACGAACCGCTGGAGTCGCTGCTGGAGGAGGACGAGCCGGAGCCGAAGTAGCCGGTGCCGGTCTGGGCGATGTTGCGCTGCAGCTCGGCCTCGGCGGCGAAGGCCGGATCGGCGAGCCAGAACGCGCCGACGCCGAAGACGGCGACGCTCAGGGCCGCGGCCTGCGGGCCGTAGGTGGCCCAGGACGGCTTCTGGCTGGGCGCGAGGTGGCGGGCGTCACGCCGCATCTTGTTGAGGATCTTCTTGCCGGACGAGGTCACCCGCGGCACGGCCAGCAGCGCGAAGGCCGCGATGACCACCGGGATCATGAGCAGCACCAGGTTGGTGACCGGCTTGTCGTTGGCGACACCGGCGAAGATCCGGGCGATGCCCAGCGCCACGACGGCGAAGACGACCAGGGAGCCCGTGCGCACGGCCCGGCGGCCCTGCTCGTCGAGGATCCAGCCGGCCTGGGTGAGCTCGGATTCCGTGCGGTCGAGAATCGACCGGGCGTTGGCGTGGGTGAGCGCGCCCGTGGTCGTGATGCCGTTGAGCGTGAGCGCGTGGACGACCCGGTCCAGCTCGGACGCGCCGGTCGGCGGCGGCGCGACCTGGCGCAGGTAGCCGCGCTTGTCGCTCTCGATGGAGCCGGCGGCGCGCAGGGCGGCGAGGGAGCTGTAGACGGCGAGGCGGCGATCCCCGTTGATCAGCGCGGCCTGGGTCGGGGTGAGGTCGCGGGCGTTGCGCAGCGACGGGCCGCCGGTGTACGAGCGCCGCCAGATGAGCACGCCGATGATCGCAACAGCGGCGAGGCCGAAGTACAGCCACAGGAACTGCGGGCCCGGGACGCCCCAGGTGTCGCCCGGCCCCGCCACGATCGATGTCGTCATGGGCCCAGTGTGGGCGGCACTGTCGAGTGCGGCGTGTCGCCGGCCGGACACTTGAGGAAACCTTGTGGCGGACAGCGACCCTTCACTTGCGCCGTACGGCCGCCTCCACCAGGTTCAGCACCGCCTCCAGGTCGGCGGCCGGGCGTCCGGTCGCCAGGTGCAGGACCAGGCCGTCGTAGGCGAGCTCCAGGAACTGCGCCAGGATGCCGATCGGCACGTCGTCGCGCAGCACCCCGGCCTCGCGCTGGCGCTGCAGGCGCTCGCGGGTGGCCTCGGCGACGGCCTCGGAGCGGGCGGCCCAGCGCTTGGCGAACTCGGGGTCGGTGCGCAGCCGCCGGGAGACCTCCAGCTGGCTGCCGAGCCAGCCGGTCACGTCCGGCTCGCCGGTGCCGGCGGCCGAGGCGTCGGTGAGCAGGTCGCGCATGACCTGCACCAGGCCGTGCTGGGCGACGGTGGCTACCATGGCGGTGGCGTCGTCCTCGGCGACGGCCAGGAAGAGCGAGTCCTTGTCGCGGAAGTGGTGGAAGATCGCGCCGCGGGACAGGCCGATCTCCTCCTCGAGGCGCCGAACGGTCGCGCCCTCGTAGCCGTGGCGGGCGAAACAGGTCCGGGCGCCGGTGAGGATCTCCCTCCGGCGCGCGTCGAGCTGGTCCTGGCTCACCCTTGGCACAAGGTCGATTATGCAAGCCGTACATACGGTTTGCATACAAGGGTGTTGCCGGCTTGTTTCATGCCGGTCTTTTGACCAGTTTTGCGCCGTTTTGTCGATGGCTACACAGAGATGAGGATCTGTTCGATATCAATCCGGTCACGTAACCTGCCCGCGTGCCCCTGTTGTTGCTCAGCCTGGACGACACCCTGCTGGACAGGGCTGGGGCGTTCCGCGCGTGGGCGAGCGAGTTCCTCCGGGAGATCGGCGCCCCTGAGTACGACCTCGAGTGGCTGCTCTCCGTCGACGCCGACGGCATGAACTCGACGTGGGACGTGGCCGAGGGCCTGCGCGAGCGGTACGGCCTGCGGTACAGCGCGCTGGACCTCGTCGAGGAGATTCGCGGCGCGATCATGGACCGGGTCCGGCTGGACCCGCTGACCGCCTGCGCCCTCGCGATCGCCGAGGACTCCGGCTGGGTGCCGGTCGTGGTGACCAACGGCGAGTCCCGGCAGCAGGAGGAGAAGCTGCGAAAGACCGGGCTCGACCGGTACCTCGCCGACTGGGTCGTCTCCGATGAGGCCGGCGTGCGCAAGCCCAACCCGCGCATCTTCGCCATCGCCGCCGAGCGCGCCCGGATGCGCCTGGGCGGCGCGTGGATGATCGGCGACAGCCCCGAGGCCGACATCGGCGGCGCCGACGCGGCCGGGGTGCGTAGCGTCTGGCTGCATCGCGGCCGCCGCTGGAGCGAGCGGCGCTACGCGCCGACCAGGACGGCCGACGGCGTGATCGCCGCGATCGCCGAGGTGATGGCGGCGCGCTGAGAAAATCGGTTGCGCTTCCTTTGGTCGTACCGCATGTTGGGTCCCATCGCTCCGAGTCGACGAGAGGGGGTTGGTTCGCATGGCTGCCGTCACGGCGCGCTTCCGCATGCCCACCTTTCTTCCTCTTCTCTCGACTCAGGAGATCTCGCGTTGCGCGACCGAAACTTCGCCTCATCCCGTCGTCGCCGCTTCGATGACGACGACCCGACCTTCCTGAAGCGTCTCTCCCACGACTTCGACGTCGCGTGGGACTCGGCGCAGAACGACGACGAAGCCGGCTGGACCACCTGGGGCGCCGGCGGGGTCCAGCACGGACCCGAGCCCCGGCCCGACTGGGTGATCACCGAGCTGGCCGCCCGCGACACCGACCGCGGGGTGCTCAAGACCGGCAAGGAGGCCGACGTTCACCTCGTCGAGCGGGCCGTGCCCGGGACGGGGCGCTCGGTGCTGCTGGCCGCCAAGCGATACCGCGACGCCTCGCACCGGATGTTCCACCGCGACGCCGGCTACCTCGAGGGGCGCCGCGTCCGCGCGTCCCGCGTCACCCGCGCGATGGAGGGCCGCACCGCCTTCGGGCGCGAGGCCATCGCGGGGCAGTGGGCGGCGGCGGAGTTCGCCGCGCTCGCCGGGCTGTGGGAGCTCGGGGTCAGCGTGCCGTACCCCGTGCAGCTGCTCGGCACCGAACTCATGCTCGAGTTCGTCGGGGCGCCCGACGGGACCGCGGCACCGCGGCTGGCCCAGACCCGGCCCACCCGGCCGGAGCTGGAACACCTGTGGTGGCAGCTCGTCGACGCCCTGCGCGTGCTGGCCCGGGCGGGGCTGGCGCACGGGGACCTCTCGCCGTACAACCTGCTGGTCGACGGCTCCCGGCTGGTCCTCATCGACCTGCCGCAGATCGTCGACGTGGTGATCAACCCGAACGGGGCCGACTTCCTCGCCCGGGACGTCACCAACGTGGCCAACTGGTTCACGGGCAAGGGGCTGGCGATCGACCCCGAGCCGCTGATCGTCGAGCTGCTGCACGACGCCGGCGTGCGGTGAGACGGTGCTGCGGCCCCGCCCGGGTTCGTGGCCGGGCGGGGCCGCAGCGGCGCGGACGGCGGGGAGGGTGGTCGCCGGTTCCGCAGGTTCGGGCTTGTTCCCGACAGGCCGTGGCCTGGGCTCTGGATCGACAAGTCGGGCGCTCCGCGCCGCGACTGGCCGGATTTATCGCCTGACGTGGTATGAGTCCGAAAAAGAGGTGTCATTCCAGGCGCCACCGCCCAGGGCCGAGGCGACGGCGAACGTGCGCTTGCGGCCCCGGTAGCCGGCGATGCGGCCGCCGAGCAGCAGCAGGCCGCCGAAGGTCAGCGTGTAGGTTGCGACCACCCGCTGCTGGTTGGCGTGCGGCAGGGCGACGTTCACGACGGTGGCGTCGAGCACGAGCATGAGCTGGGCGACGGCGATGATCGCCAGGGCGAACCAGCGTCGCGGGTACGCGTGCAGCGGCGTCAGCACGGCGGTGGCCGCGTGCTTACCCCCGGTGGACGCGTGACTCATGGTGCGGGTTCCCCTCCGCGCGGACTGTCGCGATCGCTCCTGAAAACCATTGAAGGTCTACTGGCGCGGCCGCTCGCGGATTCCGCCAGGTTCGTGTTTTGAGACCGTGGTCACGGAATGACGAGCAGTTTTCCGGTGGTCTGCCGGCCCTCCAGCGCCGCGTATGCGTCGGCCACCGCGTCCAGCGGATAGCGCCCGGTGACGGCCGGGTCGATGACGCCCTCGGCGACCCAGCGGAACAGTGCTCCGGCGCGGTCGAGCAGTTCGGCGCGCGAGGCGATGAAATGGCCCAGCGTCGGGCGGGTGAGGAAATAGGAGCCGGCCATCAGCCGCAGCGGGTCGAACGGCGGGACCTTGCCGCTGGCGGCGCCGAAGAGCACCAGCGTGCCCCGCGGGCGCAGCGCCTGCAGGCTGGTGTCGAACGTGTCCGCGCCGACCCCGTCGTAGACCGCGTCGACGCCGGCGCCGCCGGTGAGCTCGCGGACCGCGTCCAGGGCGGCGTCGTAGGGCACGGCGCGTACGGCCCCCGCCGCCTCCGCCAGGTTCCGCTTCTGCGGGGTGGACGCCGTGGCGAGCACCCGGCCGCCGAGGTGCGTGACGATCCGGGTGAGCAACTGCCCCATGCCCCCGGCGGCGGCGTGGACGAGGACGGTCGCGCCGGGGCGCACGGCGAACGAGTCGTGGGTGAGGTAGTGGGCGGTGAGGCCCTGCAGCATCACCGCGGCCGCCTGCTCGGTGCTGACCTCCTCGGGTACGGGCACGAGCCGATCGGCCGGCACCAGCGCCTGCTCGGCGTGGCTGCCGGGGACGCCCGTCCAGGCCACCCGGTCGCCGGGGGCCAGGCCGCGCACGTCGTCGGCGAAGGAGAGCACGGTGCCGGCGCCCTCGCTGCCCAGCACCGCCGGCAGCGGAACCTGGTAGGTGCCGGTGCGCTGGTACACGTCCATGTAGTTGACCCCGCTGGCGCCGACGAGCACCAGGACCTCGCCCGGGCCGGGCCGCGGATCGGGGCTCTGCCGCACTCGCAGGACCGAGCGATCGCCGTACTCGCCGAACACCACCGCACGCATCGGGTTGCCTCCTAGATTGTCAGGTTCTTGTCTACCCCAAGCCGCCGATCAAAAATGTCGTACCACTGCCGTAGCATCCGGGAGTCTTTGGAGGTGAGCTCGCGGTGGCCCCGACCCCGACCCATCGTCTCGCGATCGACCTGGGCACCTGCCACACCGTCGCGGTGGTGCACCGCGGCGACGAGGCGCCCCGTGCCCTGCTCTTCGACGGCTCGCCCGTCATGCCGTCGGGCATCTACGCCGACGAGCAGGGCCGTATCAGCGTCGGGCGGGACGCCGAGCGCCTCTCCCAGCTGGCCCCGGAGCGCTTCGAGCCCTATCCGAAGCGCAGCATCGACGAGGGCTCGGCCCTGCTCGGCTCGGTCGAGGTCACCATCGTGGAGATGCTCGCCTCGCTGCTGCGCCGGGCCGCGGAGGAGTCGCTGCAGGCCGGCGTCAACCCGGTCGGCTCGACCGTGCTCACCTGCCCGGCCGACTGGGGCGGCCAGCGCCGCGGGGTGCTGCTGGAGGCGGCCCGCGCGGCCAACCTCGGCCCCGTGGTGCTCGTCGACGAGCCGATCGCCGCAGCGACGTACTGTCTGCGGGTTCTCGGCCAGCAGGTCGCCCCGCTGCAGTCGCTGGCGGTGTTCGACTTCGGCGGCGGCACGCTGGACGTCTCCGTGGTCCGCCGCGAGTTCGACGGGCTGCGGGTCCTCGGCGTCGGCGGCCTCGACGACCTCGGCGGCGTCGACATCGACGCGGCCCTCGTCGGCCACCTCGGCCAGCTCATCAACCTGCGTCACCCCGAGCTGTGGCAGCGGCTGGCCAACCCGGACAGCGTCGCCGCCAAGCGTGACCGCCGCGAGCTGTGGACCGAGGTCCGCGCCGCGAAGGAGATGCTGTCGCGGGCCGCGTCCGCGCCGGTGCACCTGCCCGGCACCGACGAGGCGCTGCACCTGACCCGCGAGGAGCTGGAGCGGGTCGCCGGGCCGCTCATCGACCGGGCCGTGGACGAGACCCGCCGGGTGCTGGAGCGGGCCGGCGTCGACGTGCGCCAGCTCGCCGGCATCTTCCTGGTCGGCGGGTCCAGCCGCATCCCGCTCGTCGCGAGCCGCCTGCACGCCCGGTTCGGGGTCGCGCCGGTCGTGCCCGAGCAGCCGGAGCTCCCGGTCGCCTACGGCGGCATGCTCGCCGTCGGCACCCCGTCGCAGCAGCAGTTCGACGCGCCGCCGGTCCCTGGCCCCCGCCCGGCCCCGGGCACGCCCGCGCCGCCCCCGGGGCAGTCGCCCGCCTTCCTGCCGCCGACCGGCATCCCGGTCTCGGGCGCTTTCCCGGTCTCCGGCCTCCCGACGTCGCAGACCTCTCCCGGCGCCTACGGCTCGCCCGCGGGCCTCACCTCGCAGGCGTTCCCGGCCGCCCCGGCGTCGCCCGGCGGGCAGCCGCCGGGCCTGCTGAGCCCACAGCGGCCGGTCGCGCCGAGCATGGCCGTCGGCACCCCGGCGCCGCCGCCCATGGCCCCGCCGGGCCTGAACCAGCCTCCGGGCCTGAATCGGCCGCCGGGTTACGGGCCGCCGATCATCGTGCGCGAGCGTCGCCGGCGCACCGGGCCGTGGATCGCGCTCGTGATCGTGCTGGCCATCATCGGCGGGTGCGTCTACGGCGGCAACCGGTTCTTCGGCTGGGTGGGCGACCAGTTCGAGTCGGCCAAGAACGGCTTCCCCGGCTTCGACACCGGAACCGACGGGCCGGGCCAGGTCGACGGGCTCAACGCCGGCGAGGTGATCCAGCTCAACTCCGACGGCGCCATCGCCGCCGTGGCCGGCAATGGCAACATCTACACCGCGCAGGTCAACGCGGGCGCGACGGTCGTGACCGGCTACGAGACCGCGGGCAAGTCGATCTGGAACGTGCAGCTGCAGATGGAGCCGGCCAAGCTCGCGCTGCGCGTGATCGGCAACCTGCTCATCGTCGACGGCGAGGACGACGCCAAGCTCGGCGGCGACGGCAAGCAGGAGTCGCGCTCGGTCATCAACCTGGCCACCCAGAAGGCGGTGTGGACGAAGCCCTGGGACGACCGGATCGACCTGATCTACCTGGGCACCGACGCCATCGTGGAGCACCGCGACTGGAGCAAGCCGACCCTGGACCGGGTCAACCTCGCCGACGGCTCGACGAAGTGGTCCGCCGGCGTCGAGCAGAGCGGCCACCGCATCAACGGCCAGCGCGGGGCCAAGCCGGCGCTGCACTGGCCCACCTCCGACACCGGGGCCGGGACCATCGTGCCGACCTACGGGCTGTCGTTCTCCGGCTACTGGCCGTTCCAGGAGTCGCTGACCGGCGGCGCCTTCGCGGTGCAGCTGCTCAGCGACACCAAGGCCGCCACCATCGACCTCAACACCGGCAAGCAGACCGCCTCCGGCACCTACACCAAGGGCATGACGAAGGACTCCTGGCTGGTCTACAACGACCTGGCGATGTTCCGGCCCGACGCGGACGGCAGCGTGGTGGCGTACAAGATCCAGAACTGGCAGAAGGCGTGGGAGTTCAAGGCGGATTCCGGCACGAAGGTCGACGACCTGCGCCCGTGCGGGCAACAGCAGATCTGCGTCGCGGGCGAGCGGGGCTCCGACAAGCACGATCTTATCGCCATCGACACCACCAACGGCCAGGCCAAGTGGAAGAAGCCGTCGATCAAGGACCGCAGCGGCACCCTGACCGGCACCGAGGAGCCCAACTGGGTCGTGATGGACGGCAAGCTCGTCCGCGGTCACGGCGTGTTCGACTCGATCGGCGACGCGGCCGTGGTCGACCCGGCCACCGGCAACGAACAGGTCGTGCTGGGCAAGGGGCTGTCGGTGCAGGACGTCCAGGCCGGCTACGGCAACAAGGTCGTCATCGAGAGCGTCGTGCCGGGCAAGTCCACCTGGAAGGCCTGCATCTACAGCCTCGACGGCAAGGTGATCGGCTCGGGCGGGGTGCCGACGCTGCTGCAGGACGTGTCGCTGAGCAACGACTCGCTGGTGCTCCTGGACAAGGACAACGCGAAGGTGTACCGCTACCAGATCCCCGCGGGCAAGTAGGCGCAAACGGAGAACGGCGGCCGTCGCCCGGTGTGGGTCCGTCTCGGCGAAGCCTCACGGAGCCAGACCGGGCGGAGCCTACGGCCGCCGTTCGCGTGTGACGGTGCCGGCTACGCGGCGATCATCTTGCGCAGGACGTACTGCAGGATGCCGCCGTGGCGGTAGTAGTCCGCCTCGCCGGGCGTGTCGATGCGCACGACCGCGTCGAACTCGACGCCGGTGTCCGTGCTCACCTTCACCGTGCGCGGGGTGCCGCCCTCGTTGAGCTGCTCGACGCCGGTGATCGTGAACGTCTCGGTGCCGGACAGGCCCAGCGAGTCGGCCGAGGAGCCCTGCGGGAACTGCAGCGGCAGCACGCCCATGCCGATGAGGTTCGAGCGGTGGATGCGCTCGTACGACTCGGCGATGACGGCCCGCACGCCCAGCAGCGCGGTGCCCTTGGCGGCCCAGTCGCGCGAGGAGCCGGAGCCGTACTCCTTGCCGGCCAGGATCACCAGCGGCACGCCGGCCTCGGCGTAGGCGACCGAGGCGTCGTAGATGGTGCTCTGCTCGCCGGTGAGGTGGTTGACCGTCACGCCGCCCTCGGTGCCGGGCGCCAGCTGGTTGCGCAGCCGGATGTTGGCGAACGTGCCGCGGATCATCACCTCGTGGTTGCCGCGGCGGGAGCCGTACGAGTTGAAGTCCTTGCGCTCCACCCCGTGCTCGGCGAGATACTTGCCGGCGGGGGAGTCCGCCTTGATCGAGCCGGCCGGCGAGATGTGGTCGGTGGTGACCGAGTCGCCGAGCTTGGCCAGGACCCGGGCGCCGCTGATGTCGCTCACCGGCGACGGCTCGCCGGCCATGCCCTCGAAGTACGGGGGCTTGCGCACGTAGGTCGAGTCACCCGCCCAGTCGAACGTGTCGCCGGTCGGGGTCGGCAGCGAGCGCCACTGCTCGTCGCCGGCGAAGACGTCGGCGTAGCGGGTGGAGAACAGGTCCGAGCCGATGGCCGAGGCGATGGTGTCCTCGATCTCCTTCGGGCTCGGCCAGATGTCGCGCAGGTAGACCGGCTGCCCGTCCGAGCCGGTACCCAGCGGGTCGCTGGTCAGGTCGATGTCCATGGTGCCGGCGAGGGCGTAGGCGACCACCAGCGGCGGCGAGGCCAGGTAGTTCATCTTCACGTCCGGGTTGATCCGGCCCTCGAAGTTGCGGTTGCCCGACAGCACCGACACGACGGTGAGGTCGTGCTCGTTGACCGCGGCGCTGATCGGCTCCGGCAGCGGGCCGGAGTTGCCGATGCAGGTGGTGCAGCCGTAGCCGACGAGGTTGAAGCCGAGCTTGTCGAGGTAGGGCGTGAGGCCGGCCCGCTCGTAGTAGTCCGTGACGACCTTCGAGCCGGGCGCCAGGGTGGTCTTCACCCACGGCTTGCGGGCCAGGCCCTTCTCCACCGCGTTGCGGGCCAGCAGCGCCGCGCCGATCATGACCTGCGGGTTGGACGTGTTGGTGCAGGACGTGATGGCGGCGATGACGACCGCGCCGTGGTCGAGCTCGTAGTCCTCGACCCGCACCGGCTTGGACTGCCGGCCGTTCGCGCCCACGGCCGCCGAGACCAGCTCGTGCGGGCGGTCGCCGTTGGCCGTCAGGGTGTTGGCCGGCGGGTCGCTGGCCGGGAACGACTCGGCGCTGGCCTCGTCCGCCGGGCCCTCGACGCCGTCACCGACGTAGTCCTTCAGAACGGAGCGGAACATGGGCTTGGCGCTGCTCAGGGGCACCCGGTCCTGCGGGCGCTTCGGCCCGGCCAGGGACGGCTCGATGGTGCTGAGGTCGAGCTCCAGGCGCTCGGAGTAGTCCGGCTCGGCGGCCGGGTCGTGCCAGAGGCCCTGCTCCTTGGCGTAGGCCTCGACCAGGGCGACCTGGGCCTCGTCGCGGCCGGTCAGCCGGAGGTACTTGATGGTCTCGTCGTCGATCGGGAAGATCGCGACGGTCGAGCCGTACTCCGGGCTCATGTTGCCGATCGTGGCCCGGTTGGCCAGCGGCACCGCGCTCACGCCGGGGCCGTAGAACTCGACGAACTTGCCGACCACGCCGTGCTTGCGCAGCATCTCGGTGATCACGAGCACCAGGTCGGTGGCGGTGGTGCCCTCCGGCAGCTCGCCGCTGAGCTTGAAGCCCACGACCCGTGGGATGAGCATCGACACCGGCTGGCCGAGCATCGCGGCCTCGGCCTCGATGCCGCCGACGCCCCAGCCGAGCACGCCCAGGCCGTTGACCATCGTGGTGTGCGAGTCGGTGCCGACCACGGTGTCGGGGTAGGCCTGGCCGCCGCGGGCCATGATGACCCGGGCGAGGTATTCGATGTTGACCTGGTGCACGATGCCGGTGCCCGGCGGGACGACCTTGAACTCGTTGAACGCGGTCTGGCCCCAGCGCAGGAACTGGTAGCGCTCGCGGTTGCGCCCGTACTCCAGCTCGACGTTGCGCTCGAAGGCGTCCGGGCGGCCGAACAGGTCGGCGATGACGGAGTGGTCGATGACCAGCTCGGCCGGGGCGAGCGGGTTGACCCGCTTCGGGTCGCCGCCCAGCTCCACGACCGCCTCGCGCATGGTGGCGAGGTCGACCACGCACGGCACGCCGGTGAAGTCCTGCATCAGCACCCGGGCCGGGGTGAACTGGATCTCGACGCTCGGCTCGGCCGAGGCGTCCCAGCCGCCCAGCGCCCGGATGTGCTCGGCGGTGATGTTCGCGCCGTCCTCGGTGCGCAGGAGGTTCTCCAGGAGGATCTTCAGGCTGTACGGCAGCCGAGCGGCCCCCTCGACCTGGCCGATCCGGTAAATCTCGTAGCTGGCGTCGCCGACGCTCAGCTGGCTCTTTGCTCCGAAGGAGTCGAGGCTCGCCACGGCGTGTGCTCCTCTTCCGTCAAGTCGTGTTTCCCCAGTACCCAGTCTTCCCCAGCGTGCGGCGACGCGAGGTCGCGGGGTTCCGGGTGTCAAGAAAACCGTACGTCCGTCTTGTTAGATAGGCAAGGCTGTTCCAAGCTGTGAGCCATGATTCACCATGTCCAGATCGCCTGCCCGGCGGGCTCGGAGCCGGTGTGCCGCGCCTTCTACGGCGACCTGCTCGGCCTGCCGGAGATCCCGAAGCCGCCGGTGCTGGCCGGGCGGGGCGGCTGCTGGTTCCGCGGGCACGGCATCGAGCTGCACCTGGGGGTCGAGGAGCCCTTCGCCCCCGCCCGCAAGGCCCACCCCGGGCTGCTCTGGCCCGATCTCGACGGCCTCGCCGCCCGGCTGGCGCCGGCCGGGCACGAGCTCACGTGGGGCGACGAGCACCCACGATCCCCCTCGGCAATCGCCTGGAGTTCCTAGCCCCGCTCGAGGACCCCGGCGATCCGCGCCGCCGCCGGCGCGTGGCCCAGGTCGCGGGCCAGGCGCAGCGCGCGCTCCAGTTCGGCGCGGTCACCGGTGGCCGCGCCGAGCACCCGGCGCAACTCGGGCTCGGCGAACCGGTTCAGCCCGTCCAGCGGGATGACGAGCCGGTCCCGGGCCAGCTGGGCGGCCTCGGCGCGCCGGCCCGCGCGCAGCAGCAGGTCGGGGTGCAGCGGCAGCAGGCGAGGATAGCGCCACAGCGTCTCGCCGAGGGCCGCCTCGCCCTCGGTGAGCAGCGCCTCGTCCGCGTTCGCCCAGCCGAGCATGGTCTGGGCCATCGCGCGGTACTCCGGGTGCCCGCCCCGCTCCGCCAGCTCGAACGTCGTGGTGGAGGCCGCCGCGACCCCGGCCGGGTCGTCGTGGTCGACGGCGATGCCAGCGGCGTACTGGCTGAGGTACATCCGCTGGAAAAGGCTCCCGCCGCGCGCCCCGGCCAGGATCTGCTCGGCGGCGGCCCGGTTGCCCAGCAGGCTCTCGGCCGCGGCGGCCGGTCCCAGGATGCCGGCCCGCGGGTCCCAGTCGATGATCGGGAACGCCTCCGCCGCCGGCAGCTCCCGCAAGGCCTGCCGGAACAGCTCGCGGGCCCGCGGCAGATCGCCGGCGGCGAACGCGGCGTAGCCGGCGTGGACGTCGGCGACCGGGCCCGGCGGCACCACCTCGGCGATCTTGCCGGGGTTGCCCGCGCTGGTGTGAAAGGAGGCGTACCCCCACAGCGCCGGCAGGACCCCGGGGACGTCGCGGACGCGGCGCAGCACCGGCTCCATGAGCGCGTACTGCTCGGCGACGGGCCCGGCGAGGTAGTCGTCGGTCGCCTGATGCATGAACGCCAGCCGGACCCGCAGGTCGAGCTCCTGGACGTCGCGCTGCTCGGAGGCCTTGGCGGTGAGCAGTACCGTCAACGCTTCTTCGAGCAGTGCCGCGGCCTCCTCGTGGGCGGTCCGCTCGTAGGCCTCCCCGGCCGCGTCCCCGAGCACCGGCGCGACCTCCAGCGCCGCGAGCACCGGCAGTGCCAGCCGCAGGTGCGCCGCCACGTCCGTCGCCGACCCGCCGGCCGCGCGGATCGCCCGCCCGGCCCGCGCGTGCAGCCGGGCCCGCCGCAGCGGCCCCTGCTGCTCGTACGCCGCCTGCCGCAGCAGGTCGTGCACGAAGCGGACGTTCGGGAAGTCGGCGTGCACGAGCCCGGTCACGACGGCGGTGTCGAGCGTGTCGTACAGCTCCAGCTCGTCGAGCTGCGTCATCTCCCGCAGCACCGCGACGTCGAACTCGCGCCCGAGCACCGAGGCGACCGCGAGCACGGCCCCGACCTGCCCCGGCAGCCGCTCGAGCCGCCGCCGCAGCACCTCCTGCACCCGCACGGGGATCCCGGCGTCGCGGCCCCGCATCATGAGCTCCTGCACCAGCTCCCCGGCGAAGAACGGGTTCCCGCCGCTGCGGTCGAGCAGGGTCCGGATCGTCTCCCGGGCCAGGGGCGCCCCCGCGATCCGCGCCCCCAGCTCCGCGAGGTTTTCGGCGTTGAGCCCTTCAAGCCGCAGCCGTACGGCCTGTGCCTCCCCCTTCAGCCCAGCGATCACGTCCCCCGGGTCGAGCTCCGCGTCCCGGAACCCGGTGGCCAGCAGGATGTCGTCGCCGGTGATGGTGCGGGCGCAGAGGGTGAGCAGGGTGGCGGATGGTTTGTCGAGGAGGTGGGCGTCGTCGAGAATGAGGAGGAGGGGGGTGTGGGTGGAAAGGCGCCGCAGCCCGTTGACGATGCCCTGAAACAGCCGGGACCGCGCGAGCTCGGCGTCGGCCAGGCGCTCGGGGGCGGGCAGCGGCAGGACGTCCGCCAGCGCCGGATCGAGAACCGCCGGGAGATTCCCGAACGGCGCGAACGCGGCCGCCAGGGCGTCCTTGTCCGCGGTGCTCGCGACACCGCGCAGCACCTGCGCCCAGGGAACGAACACGGGCGGCGGCCGCCCGTCGACGCCCGTACCGATCCCGACGGCATACCCATGGGCACTGGCCCGTGCCGCCAGCTCCCGCAACAACGCCGACTTGCCAATTCCCGGCGAGCCGGAGACGAGCAGCAGCCGCCCGCGGCCCCGCTCGTCGAGCAGCCGGTCCAGGACGGCCAGCTCAGCGTCCCGCCCGACAAGCCCGGCCCGCTCCCCGCCGCCGCCCGCCACCCAGGCATCGCCGTGCCCCGCCCCGAACGCCCGCTCGCGATCGCCCGCAGTCGCCGAGGTGCCCGGGTCCGGCCCCGGCGTGAGACCGGCGTCGGCTGATCTCGCTGGGCCTATCGGTCCGGCAGAGGTGACCGGGATATCTGGTGCCGCGGTGCGCGTGGCGTCAGCTGGTTCCGCCGTGCTTCCGGCTCCGGTGGGGACCTCGCGTGCCTGCGGAGTGTTCGGTGCTGGCGTGCCGGTGGCGTTGGGCGATTCCGCTGGGCTCGGTGCTCCGGCCGGCGTCGGCGGGGTGTTGTTGGGCGTTGGCGCGTGGGTTGCGTTCGGCGCTCCGGCCGGGCCTGGTGCTTCTGCTCGAGTGCCCGGTGTCGGTGGGGTGCTTCGCATCGTCGTGGCGCTCGGCGTTGGCGCGCCGTTCGGTGTGGCGGCCGGGCCGGGCTCGTTGGCGGTGCTTGCCGCCGTGGCCCGGCCAGCCTTGTCGGATTTTTCCGTTATTTCGGATTTATCCGGCGAAGGCGCCGCGGCCGTTGGCTTGGAGGCGGCGGCGGGCGGGTTCAGGGCGGGGGACTGGCGGAGAATCTCTTTTTCGAGTTTCTGCAGCGCTGGGCCCGGCTCGATGCCGAGGTCCTCGGCCAGCATCGTGCGTGCCCGTGCGTAGGCGTTCAGCGCCTCCGCCTGCCGGCCGGCGCGATACAGCGCGAGCATCAGCTGCGACCACAGGCGCTCGCGGTACGGGGACTCGGCCAGCGCCGACTCCGTCGCGGGGATCACGTCCCTGGGGCGGCCCCATGCCAGCAGTGCGTCGGAGCGCAGCTCGATCGCCGTGAAGCGTAGCTCCTGCAGGCGGGAGCGCTCGGCCTGGGCGAAGGGTGAGTCGCCCAGCTCCGGCAGCGGGTCACCGCGCCATAGCAACAGCGCCTCGGTCAGCGCGGCCGGGTCGCCGTCCGGCTCGAAGCCCTCCACCGCGGCCGTGAACCGGGCCGCGTCCACCTGAGCTGGCGTCACCGACAACAGGTAGCCGGGCGCCCGGCTCACCAGGATTGTTGAACGATCCCGCGACGAGCGGCCGGGCTCCAGGGCGCGGCGCAGGCGGGAGACGTACGCCTGCAGGGTCGCTAGCGCGCGCTCCGGGGGCTCGTCCGCCCACAGCTCGTCGATCAGGCGGTGGACCGGCACGACCCGGCCGGGCTGGGCGGCCAGCATGGCGACGATCGCCCGCTGCTTCGGGGTGCCCAGGTCGATCTGGGCGCCGTCGGAGGTCAGCGCCTCCAGCGCGCCAAGGATCCGCAACTCCAACCGGCGTTCCCAATCTACAGCTCGACGACCTCCCGGCCGTCCGGCCCGGGCCGGAACCCCGCATCACGCAGGATGCCGAGCAGCTCGGCGGACGGCGTCGCTTCGAGCGTACGGGCCGACGTGGCCCGCAGTGCATCGACCAGAGCGGTCAACACCTGAACGGCCCGGTCGCGGCGGCCGGGCGGGGTGGCGAGGGCGGCCAGGCGTACGGTCTCGTCGCCCGGTCGGAGGGCGGCCAGGGCGGCGGCGGGCTGGGCGTCGTCGGCGGCCGGGTCGACCAGCTCCCACCACTGCAGGGACGGGTCGCCCGCCAGGCCCGCGTGCCACTGCATGGTGGTCGCCCGGGTGAGTTCGAGCCGGGCCGGCGGGACCCGGCGTACCAACAGCAAAGCAGTCACGACAACCAGCATCCGTGGTACGCCTTGCAAACGGCTTGCTTGCGCGCCCGGACCGCCCGCCGGCGACGTTGCCGGCGGGCGGGGCCCGAAGGTGGAGACTCAGAAGCCGAACGAGGCGACGAGGATCGCGCGGCCCAGGGTGTGGGCCGTCAGGTTGAAGCCGACCACGTTGGCGGTGGCGTCGGCGTCCACCCCCAGGGAGTCGGTGTCGAGGGCGTGGACCACGAAGAAGTACCGGTGCGGCGCGTCCTGCGGCGGCGGCGCGGCACCGCCGAAGTCGCGGGTGCCGTAGTCGTTGCGGGCGTGGATCGCCTCGTCGGGCATGCCGTCCTTGTCGCCGGTGCCGGCGCCCGTCGGCAGCTCGGTCGCGTCGGCCGGCAGGTCGTACACGATCCAGTGCCAGAAGCCGCCGCCCGTCGGGGCGTCCGGGTCGTAACAGGTCACCGCGTAGCTCTTGGTGCCCTGCGGGGCGCCCCGCCAGGCCAGGTGGGGAGAGGTGTTGCCACGCTCGTAGACCTGGGCGTCGGGCAGGGTACCGCCGTCGGTCAGGTCCTCGCTGGTCAAACTGAACGCCGGCACCGCGGGCAGGAAGTCGTACGGCGACGGCGGGCGCGGACGATCGGACATGCGCAATCTCCTTGCGAGTGGCTACAGCTGTCTACCGGGCATCCTCTTACCCAACGACCGGGGGTCTCAAGTGAGGCGGTTGACGGCCAGTCCGAGCAACCAGACCAGGTACGGCTGGTGCACGGGGCCCGGCGTGCGCTGCTCCAGGCTCACGACGACCTGGCCGCTGCGGGCGACCGCCCACTGGCCGGAGGCGAAGGCCTCGTCGCCCACGCCGGGCACGGGGGTGCCGCCGCGGTGCGCCCGCACCGCCAGCTCCGCCGCGTCGCCGGTCGTCACCGTGAGGATCAGCGCGGAGCCGTCCGCCGCCCGGAACTCGGCCATCGTCATCGGCCCGACCGCTACCCCGCGGTCCGCGCCGGTCAGGGTCACCGGCCGCCCGAGGACCCGCCCGGCCTCCTGCGCCGAGACCAGCTCGGCGGCCACGACCCGGGACGGCCGGACAGCCGTGGCCAGGGCGGGCGCGCCGGCGTTCATCGCGCGCAGGATGAGCTGGTCGGTCTTCTCGTCGCCGTACGTCTGCGACCGCGCCCCCGCGCTGGAGTCCACCCGCAGCTCCACCACCCGCCGGGTCCAGCGGCGGGCGGTCAGCGTGACGAGGTCGCCGACGTTGGCGCGGTGCACGATGCCCGACGGGCACGCCCAGGCCACGGTGCGCTCCGCGGTGCCGTCGTCGACCGCCAGATAGTGCACGATCGGGATGGACGGGGAGTTCTCGCCCTGACTCTTGGTCTTCCACGTCTCGACCCACAGCACCTCGCCGGTGACGGTGACCGGGGTGAGGACGTCGACGAGGGTGCCGAGCAGGGTGTACCCGCCGTAGAGCAGCGGCCACAGGATCAGCAGCCGCACCGCGAGCGTCACCCACGCCGAGATCGACCCGGGCGTGAAGTCGAACGCGAGGTCGTTGAAGCGCACGATCAGCGCGGCGATGACCAGGGCGAGGACGCCCTTGGCCGCCAGGCGGACGGCTTTCTGGCCGTACCGTGGGAAGAATCTGGGGTATGTGACCCTGACCCGGTGCCAGGTGCCGCCGAGCGAGCTCCACACGCGCCGGCGGTTGCCCATGCCCAGGTCGATCACGGCGGCGCAGACGCGGGTGGCGCCGACGGCGTCACCGTAGGCAAGATAGCGGTCCCACACCGTGACGGCGGCCGGCGGCAGGTCGGCGAAGCTCTCGTGGGCGCGCAGGAACGACTTGAGGCCCAGCCAGCGCGCGGCCGCCGTGCGCCCCGCCGGCGTGGCGCGCTCGCCGCGCGACTTGCCGGCTGCGACGCCCAGGATGATCCACATGAACAGGATCGGCACGAAGGCGCCGCCCGTGTCGCCGCCGGTGCGGCGGACGTAGAGGTAGACGGCGAGGCCGAGCGCGAACGACGGGATCGCCGCGAGAATGGTCAGCGCCGTGACGAGCGCGGGCGAGAATCGGCGCTGGGACAGCCCGCGCGAGCGAGCATCGGCGACGATGGCCGCGTTGAGCCGCCGCGTCCAGCCGCCGGCCTCGGCGGCGTCGCGGAACGTGAGGGCGGTCAGCGGCACCATGCCGCCCTTGGCCAGGCGTTTCACGCGCTCGAAGATCATGGATTCGTACGCGTTGAGCCCCTCCGGCCGCTCGTCGCGCACGTGCACCGTGGTCTGCAGCGGGTCGTTGCCCGGCTGGCGGAACTCGAGCACCCGGCGCGCGGCCAGGTCGATGAACGTGGACTCGGCCGCGTCCTCGCTCAGCTCCCACCGCCCGGTGATCATGCTCACCACGGCCGGCGGCTCGGGCCCGCCGAAGTCCTGCGTGGGCGGCGGCGCGGCGATCGGCCGGGGCCGGGTCCACAGCAGGGCGCCCCAGAACGCGACCAGCCACACCGCGAGGCCGGCCAGCGCGATGCCGGCCTCGACCAGGAGTCGGGGGTCGATCTCCAGGGCGTCCATCAGAACCGGACGTTGACGTCGGCGCGCTCGCCGGCGGCGGCCTCGAAGTAGGGCCGGGCGTGGAAGCCGCCGA
This sequence comes from Dactylosporangium sp. CA-233914, assembly GCF_050942935.1. Taxonomy (NCBI): domain Bacteria; kingdom Bacillati; phylum Actinomycetota; class Actinomycetes; order Micromonosporales; family Micromonosporaceae; genus Dactylosporangium; species Dactylosporangium sp. CA-233914. The sequence continues at coordinate 2,421,275 of NZ_CP192030.1, forward strand.
CGCCCGCGATCAGGTTCGTCGGCAGCGTCTGGATCTTCTGGTTGTACGTCTGCGTGGCGCTGTTGTAGAACTGCCGCGCGTACGCGATCTTCTCCTCGGTGTTGCCCAGCTCGCCCTGCAGCTGCAGGAAGTTCTGGTTCGCCTTGAGGGCCGGGTAGGCCTCGGCGACCGCGAAGAGCCGGCCGAGGGCCTGGGTGAGCATGCCCTCGGCCTGGGCCTGCTGGGCCGGGCCGGCGGCCGAGGCGGCGGCGCCCCGCGCGGCGATGACCGACTCCAGCGTGCCGCGCTCGTGCGCCGCGTAGCCCTTGACGGTCTCGACCAGGTTGGGGATCAGTGAGTGGCGGCGCTTGAGTTGGACATCGATCTGGGCCCAGGACGCCTCGACCTGGGTGCGGGCCTTGACCAGGGCGTTGTACGTGGCCACGGCCCACCACAGCAGCGCGATCACGATCACGACCACGGCGCCGAGGACGATCAGTGGAGTCATGGCCGCATGGTGACCGGCGCGGGTTGCCGGGGCCGGTTAACGGTCGCCCATCCGACACACATGTGCTGTATCAGGTCCGCGGTCTGCGTCTTCCGACCCCGGGCGCGATCCGCCGAAAGGCCGGACCGTCTTGATTTTCTATCTTACCCAGCCCGACCTAATTGATCATGCCTGCCGACACGCGGTGTCAGTGAGTGGTCACGGATGCTGGGGCTGCTGTCGATACTCGGCCTCGAGGTCCGACAGGAGCAGGGTCCGGTCGCGCACGTAGGCGGGCTTGCCACCGGACAGGGTCAAGCGGTGGACCAGCACATTCGCGTCGTCGTCGTCCCGGGCGGGGGTCTGGTCGACGATCCAGTACTCCGGGATTCCTCGTTGGGCGTACCAGACGGCCTTGTCGGTGTACTCGCCGTTCTCCGAGTGCTCGGAGACGATCTCGACGACGAGGCTGTACGCCGAGCCGGGCAGATTTGAGTAGGTGGCGAGTCCCGGTGGGAGCCGGGTCACCACGCCGAGGTCCGGGAGGCGGTTGTCGCGCGGGCGGTCGCCCCGGACGCCCGGGTCCTGGAAGACGTTCGCGCCGGCGGCGTGCAGCATCAGCAACAGGCGGCGGGCCATCGCCTTGTGCCAAAAGCTCGATGGCGTCGTGATGACGAGGTTGCCCTCGTGCAGCTCGTACCGATACTCCTTCGGCAGCGAGACGAGGTCATCGACGTCGAGTTCCTCGATCGGTCGCAAGCGCGGCATCGTGAAACCATAGGCAACATATGGCCATATATCGAACCGGACCGGAGCAGGGTGGCCGCGGAGAGGGACGCCGGCGGGTCTGGGTCTCGAACGGCTCAGGGTAGGCGGAACTCCTCGGTGCGGCGGGCGGCCAGCCAGGACTCCACGTCGTCGGCCGAGCGGGGCAGGGCGTCGGAGAGGTTGCGGGCGCCGGTGGGGGTGACCAGGACGTCGTCCTCGATGCGGACCGCCAGGCCGCGCAGTTCGGCCGGGACCAGGTCGTCCTCGGGCTGGAAGTACAGGCCGGGCTCGACCGTGAGCACGTAGCCCGCGTCCAGGTGCCCCTCGCGGTAGCGCTCCTTGCGGGCGTTGGCGCAGTCGTGGACGTCCAGGCCCAGCATGTGGCCGAAGCCGTGCAGGGTCCACCGGCGATACAGAATGCTGTCCTTCGCCATCGCCTCGTCGACGCTGACCGGCAGCACGCCGAGCGCCGCCAGTCCCTCGGCCAGGACCCGCATGCAGGCCTGGTGGACGTCGTCGAAGGCGGTGCCGGGCTGGATGACGTCGATGCCGGCCTGCTGGGCGCGCACGACGATGTCATACACCTCCCGCTGCAGCGGCGTGAACGTGCCCGACACCGGCACGGTGCGGGTGACGTCGGCGGTGTAGAGGTTGCGGTTCTCCACACCCATGTCCATGAGTAGCAGGTCGCCGGGGCTGGTGCGGCCGTCGTTGCGGGTCCAGTGCAGGATCGCGGCGTGGGCGCCGCTGCCGACGATCGAGGCGTATCCGACGTCGTTGCCGTCGTGGCGGGCCCGCAGGCCGAAGACGCCCTCGATCAGCCGCTCGCTCACCGCGCGGTCGGCCGGGATCGCGCGGGCCGCGTCCTCGAAACCGCGGACCGTCGCGTCGATGGCGTCCTGCAGCTGCTCCAGCTCCCACGCGTCCTTGACCAGCCGCAGCTCGGACAGGACCCAGGCCAGCTCGCGGTCGCGCTCGGGGTCGGTGGAGCGCACGGCCACGTCGACGGAGGGGTCGAAGCCGCGCAGGACCCGGGTGCGGCCGGGCGCGGTGTCGTCGAGCGCGGCGGCGAGGTCGTCGAGGTGCGCGGTCTGCAGCTGCAGCTCGGTCGACTTCTCGGCCAGGGTGTGGCGCCGGCCGATCCACAGCTCGCCGTAGTTGCGGTCGGTGAAGAACTCGTCGGTGTCGCGCGGGGAGCGCGGGCGGACGTAGAGGGTGGCGTCGTGGCCGCCGTCGCTCGGGCGCAGCACGAGCACCGAGTCGGGGTCGCGCTCGCCGGTGAGCCACACGTGCTCGGTGCCGGGGCGGAAGGCGTGGTTGGTGTCGTTGGATCGGACCCGCTCGACGCCGGTCGGGATGATCAACGTCTCACCGGGGAACGCGGCGGAGAGCTCGGCCCGGCGCTTGGCGTGGTCGGGCGCCTCCGTGCGGGGCGACACCTCCAGGGTCGTGTCGCGCCAGCCGGTGCGCATGAACCGCCGGAACCGCTCCGGAAAGTCCGGGTCGTGTGACTTGCTGCCGACGGCATCCTCCATTGCGACCCCGCTTCCATCCGCCGCGAATTCGTGCTCCACCTGGGACCATACCCCGTGCGAGGATGCTTGCCATGGCGGGTCTTCTCACGTTCGTCAGCGCCCGGGGCGGCGCGGCGAGGCAGCGGGATGCGGTCGCCGACGCGCTCGGTCGGCTGCGCCACCGCGGCCCGGACGAGGAGCAGGTGGTCGCGACCGACGACGTCGTCTTCGGCGCCGAGCGGCTCGCCGTCACCGACGCACCGGGCGGACGCCAGCCGGTCGCCTACCCGCCGTCCGGGGTCACCGCCGGGCGTTACCTCATCGTCCTGGACGGCGCGATCTACAACGCCGAGCAGCTGCGCGCCGAACTCGTCGAGGACCGGGGCGCCGAGTTCGCCACCGGCAGCGAGGCGGAGGTGATCCTGGCCGCCTACCACCACTGGGGCCCCAGCGCCGTGAGCCGGCTGCGGGGCATGTTCGCGTTCGTGATCTGGGACGGCTCGGCCCGGCGCGCGTTCGGCGCCCGCGACCCGTTCGGCATCAAGCCGCTGTTCCAGCTGCAGACCCCGGACGGGGTCTACCTCGCCAGCGAGAAGAAGGCGCTGCTGCCCTTCGTGAGCGACCCCGCCGCGGTCGACACGGTGCGGCTGCAGCACTACCTGACCATGCAATACGTGCCGGAGCCGGCCACCATGCACCCCGAGGTGCGGCGGCTCGGGGCGGGCGAGTCGTTCGTCTACACGCCGGGCGGGCCGCTGGCCAACCGGCGATACAGCCAGCTGAGCTTCCACCCCGCCCCGGTCTCCGATCCCGACGCCGTCGTGCGCCGCATCGCCGCGGCGCTGCGCGACAGCGTGCACGCGCACATGGACGCCGACGCCCCGGTCGGCGCGTTCCTGTCCAGCGGCATCGACTCCACGGCGATCGTCGCGTTCGCCGCGGAGAAGGACCCGCAGCTGCGCACCTTCACCGTCGGCTACGACGCGGCCGGCCCCGGCGCGCAGTATTCGGAGATCGACGTCGCCGAGCAGTCCGCCCGCGCGCTCGGCGTCCCGCTCGACGCGACCGTCGTCACCGCCGCCGACTTCATGCGGGCCCTGCCGCGCATCGTCTGGCACCTCGACGACCCGGTCGCCGACCCGGCCCTGGTGCCGCTGTTCTTCCTGGCCGAGCGGGCGGCCCGGGACGTGACCGTGGTGCTCGGCGGCGACGGGGCGGACGAGCTCTTCGGCGGATACCCGATCTACCGCGAGCCGCTGTCGCTGGCCGGCGTGAGCCACCTGCCCGACTCGATGCGGCGCGGTCTGCGGGCCGTCAGCCGGGTCATCCCGCAGGGCGTGAAGGGCAAGAGCTTCCTGGAGCGCGGGACGACCCCGATCGAGGAGCGCTACTACGGCAACGCCCGGATCTTCACCGACGAGGAGAAGGCCGCGCTGCTGCGCCACTACGAGCCCGACGTGCGCCACACCGACGTCACCGCGCCGGTGTTCAAGGAGGCCGGGGCGCTCGACGACGTCACGACGATGCAGTACATCGACCTCTACACCTGGCTGCGCGGCGACATCCTGGTCAAGGCCGACCGGATGACCATGGCGCACTCGCTGCAGCTGCGCACCCCGTTCCTGGACCGGGCCGTGTTCGAGGTCGCCGCCGGCCTGCCCAGCGAGCTCAAGGTCCCGCCCCGCTCGCAGGAGACGAAGGCGGCGCTGCGCCGGGCCCTGGCCGGGGTCGTGCCGGAGCCGATCGTGCACCGCAGGAAGCTGGGCTTCCCGGTGCCGATCCGGCCGTGGCTGCGCGGGGAGATGTACGACTGGGCGCACGGCCTGCTCGACGCCTCCGACGCCGGCGACCTGCTCGACCTCGACGTGGTCCGCGGCCTGCTGCGGGGCCACCGCAAGAAGGAGGCCGACCACTCCCGCAAGCTGTGGACGGTGCTGGTCTTCTGCGTGTGGCACGCGGTGTTCGTCACCGGCACCATGCGCCCGACGTTCACCGAGCCGCCGGTGGCCGAGCCCCTGCCGTGATCGCTGGCCAACGGGCCCGTGTGCGCCGGATACTGGCCGCATGACGGGTTACGGCGTGGTACTCGGTGAGGCGCTGATCGATCTGCTGGAGTCCACGTCCGGCGGTGAGCTCGTCTACCGGCCCGCCGTCGGCGGCGCCCCGTTCAACGTCGCGGTCGGCATCGCCCGCCTCGGCGCCGACGTGCACTTCCTGGGCTCGTTCGGCGACGACCCGTTCGGCCACCGCCTGCTGGACTTCCTGGACAAAGCCGGCGTCAGTACCGATGGTGCCGTCACGATCCCGGGCGTCGCCACCACCCTGGCCGTCACCACCTTCCAGGGCCACGAGCCGACGTTCCGCTTCTACGGCGAACCCCCGTCCTACGGCCTGCTCGGCGCCCCCGACGTCGACGAGTCGCTCATCGCCGGGGCGCGCCTGCTGTACTGCGGGTCGATGTGCCTGCTCGCCCCGTCCGTGCTCGCCGCGGCCCGCCGCGCCTGGGCCGTCCCGGGCCCGGTCCGCGTCTTCGACCCGAACGTCCGCCCGATCGTCGGGGTCAACCCCGACGTCGTCGAGGAGTTCGCCGCCACCGCCGACCTGGTCAAGCTGAGCTCCGCCGACGCGAGCGCCCTGTGGGGCGACTCGCCGGAGCAGGCCGCCGCGCGCCTGCTGTCCGCGGGCGCCGGCGCCGTCGTGGTGACGCTCGGTGCGCAGGGCGCGCTCGTGGCCAAGGGCCCATCGACCGTACTCGTGCCCGCCCCTCGCATCGCCCCGGTCGACGCCACCGGCGCCGGCGACGCGACGATGGCCGGTCTGAGCTGGGGGATCCTCGCCCACGGCCGCCCCGGCGACCTCGGCGCCTGGGCGACCCTGACCCGCGTCGCGGTCCACGTCGCCGGCCTGGTCTGCGAGTCCCCGGGCGGCGCCGTGTCGATGCCGACGGTCGCCGACCTGCGCGCCCGCTTCGTAGACTTGGCGGTGTGACGCCGGGGCGGTTCGGCCGCTACGTGGTTGGGTGCAAGGCGACGGCCGTGGGTGTCGCCCTGCTGATCGTCGCGCTGCGCGTCGCCTACGAGTTCGGCGTCACCCCCGCCGACACGCCGGCCTGGGCCGCCGCCGCCCTGCTGTTCGCCCCGGTCGTCGTGCTCAGCGCCGCGTTCATCGCCGTCGGCATCGTCTTCCGCCCGATCCAGCACCCGCCCCCGGTGGCGCTGCGCGTGCGCGGCGACGCGTTCGTGGTCCCCGGCTCCCCGATCCTGATGGGCCGGCTCACCATGGGCTGGGCGCTGCTGGGCACGGTGTTCCTGGAGAGCGACCCGGCCCTGCCGGCGTCGACCCGCACGGCCATCAACGGCGGCGCCGCCCTGGTCATCGCCGGTGCCGTCCTGCCGCTGCTGCGGGGACCGCGGATCGTGGTGAGCCCGGCCGGCCTGAACATCCGCGCGGGCGGCCGGCGCGTCCTGGCCTGGGACGACCTGGTGATGGTCCCGGGCAACCCGCTGCCGCTGACGGTCCGCGCCCCGAAGCTGGCCCTGAGCGTGCGCCGGCCCGGCCGGCCGGAGCCGGGCTGGCTGCTGGTCCCGCTGGATCTGCTGGCCGTGGAGCCGGTCTTCCTCGGCTCGGTGGTCGAGCACTACGTCGAGCACCCGGACCGCCGCGCGGCGATCGGCACGGCCGAGGAGTACGCCCGCCTGACCGGCACCGCGTAGCCGCCGCCTCAGATCCAGAACGTGTCGTGCTCGAGCATGAAGGCGGCCCGCTCGTCCTCGGTCATCTTCGACAGGTCCGGCAGGCCCTCGAAGTATCCCTCCCGCGGAGCACCCGGGGCGAAGTGCAGCAGCATCTCCGCCGGGGCGCCGGATTCGTTGCGGAAGGCGTGGATCCCGCCCTCCGGGACGTGGACGAAGTCGCCCGGCTCGGTGTCGATCCAGCGCTTGCCGTCGTAGATGCGCACCGAGCCGCGCAGGATGTAGAAGCTCTCCGAGATCGAGCGGTGGAAGTGCGGGTCCGGACCGCTGGGCTGCGGGCCCACCACCCAGCGGTACAGCCCGAACTGCCCCCTCGTCGACGCGCCCGTGGCGAGGTAGCGCACGGTGTTGCCGTTGGCGTAGGTCAGCTCCGGTTCGGTGCCGGCCGGGCGGTAGGTCGCGTTGAGCTCGCCGGTTTCGCCGGAGTAGACCGCGGGTGGATATGACATGTCGTCATCTTACGGACTCCCGCACGGCTCCGGCGGCCGCGACGACGTTGGCCAGGGCGGCGCGGACCTCGGCGTACGTGCGGGTCTTCAGGCCGCAGTCCGGATTCACCCACAGTCGTGACGCCGGGACGGCGTCGAGGGCGGCGCGCAGGCGCGCCTCGATCTCGGCGCGGCCGGGGATGCGCGGGGAGTGGATGTCGTACACCCCGGGGCCGATCCCGCGGGCGAACGCGCCCGGCGGCAGGGTCAGGCCCGAGCGGGCCGCCTCGATGCTCGTGACGTCCGCGTCCAGGGCGTCGATCGCCCGCAGCACCTCGGCCGCGTCGCTGTAGCAAAGATGCGTGTGGATCTGGGTGCCGGCCGCGGCGCCGGCGGTCGCGCGGCGGTAGGCGGCGACGGCCCACCGCAGGTACGACTCCTGCTCCTCGCGCCGCAGCGGCAGCAGCTCGCGCAGCGCCGGCTCGTCGACCTGGATGATCCGGACTCCGGCCGCCTCCAGGTCCGCCACCTCGGCCCGCACCGCGTCGGCGACCTGCAGCGTCACGTCCCGCAGGGGCAGGTCCGTGCGCACGAACGACCAGGCGACGATCGTCACCGGGCCGGTCAGCATGCCCTTGACGGGCCGGGTGGTGCGCGACTGCGCGTACGCGGCCCACCGCACCGTGATCGGCGCCGGGCGGGACACGTCGCCGTGCAGGATCGGCGGGCGGGTGCAGCGCGAGCCGTACGACTGCACCCACCCGTTGCGGGTGACCGCGAAGCCGTCGAGGTGCTCGGCGAAGTACTGCACCATGTCGTTGCGCTCCGGCTCGCCGTGCACCAGCACGTCCAGCCCGAGCGCCTCCTGCTCGGCGATGACGCCGGCGATCTCCGCCTCGATGCGCGCCTCGTACTCGGCGACCGGCAGCCGCCCCGCCGCCACCGCCGCCCGGGCCGCCCGCAGCTCGCCGGTCTGCGGGAACGAGCCGATCGTGGTCACCGGCAGCGCCGGGAGCCCGAGGTCGGCCTGGGCCGCCAGCCGGGTCGCGAAGTCCGCGCGGGACTCGACCGGCACGCTGCCCTCGGCGCGCGGGGCGACCGGCAGCGGGCCCGCCTTCGGCCCGAGGGCGGCCAGCGCCACGACCTCGGCGACCTTCTCCTCCGCGAACGCGAGCCCGGGCGGCAGGCCCGGCTCGCCCCGCAGCGTGTACGGCACGTGCAGCAGCGAGCAGCTCGTGCTCACCGACGTCGCCCCGGCCGCGGCCAGCAGCGCCCGCGCCGCGTCCGGATCGGTGCGCCACACGTCCCGCCCGGACACGACGCCGCCGACGATCGTGCGACCCTCGAAGAGCTGAAGATTTTGCGGTACACCATGCGTGAGATCGACCGCGACGGCCTCCACCGGCGCCACGGACAGCGCCGGAAGCGCGTCGCCGGCGTCCCCGAAGTAGGTCGCGACCATGAGCTTCGGGCGGCGGTCCAGCCGGGCGAGGCGCCGGTAGGCGTGGCGCAGCGCGGGCGATCCACCGTCGATCACGGCGACCGGCTCGTCCAGCTGCACCCAGCCGGCACCGGCGTCGGCGAGCGCCGCGAGCAGCCCCGCGTAGGCGTCCAGCAGGTCGTCGAGGCGGTCCGGGGTGGGATTCTGGGCCAGCCGCAGCAGCGTCACCGGACCGAGCAGCACCGGCCGGGTCTCGTAGCCGAGCGCGCGGGCCTCCAGCAGCTCGGCTACGGGCTTGTCCGGCACCGCGCGGAAGCGGGTGCGCGGCCCGATCTCGGGGACGATGTAGTGGTAGTTGGTGTCGAACCACTTCGTCATCCGCAGCGGGGCGAGGTCGCCCTCGCCGCGGGCCATCGCGAAGTACGGGTCGGCCGCGCCGCGGTACCGGTCCGGGACCGCGCCGACCGCCACGGCGGCGTCGAGCACGTGGTCGTACGCCGAGAAGGTGTTCGACGGCAGCCCCTCGAGCCCCAGTTCGTGCAGCCGGTGCCAGGTCTGCGCGCGCAGCCGGCGGCCGGTCTCCTCCAGCGCCGACCGGTCGATCCGGCCGGCCCAGGAGTCCTCGAGGGCGCGCTTGAGCTCCCGGTCCGGGCCGATCCGCGGGTAGCCGAGCACCGTGGAGGCGGGAAAGTCATTGGTCACGGCGCGGATCGTGTCCGGTTCCGGGGCGCTCGCGCCGCAGCCATCACCAGCGCTTATGGCCGATACTGGTCGGCGTGGCGGCGCTGCGGGACATCGAGTGCTTCGCGCTGGTGGCGCGGCACCGCTCCTTCTCGCGCGCCGCATCCGCCCTCGGCGTGTCCCAGCCGGCCGTCAGCCAGGCCGTCGCGCGGCTCGAGCGGGAGCTGGGATTCCGGCTCTTCGCGCGCACCAGCCGCGAGGTCTCGCTGACGGACTCCGGCCTCGCCCTGCTGCCGCACGCGTCCGCGCTGCTGGAGCAGGCCGCCGCCTTCACCGCCGAGGCCGCCCGGCTGGCCGTGCCCGCCCCGGACGCGATTCGCCTCGCTTATGCACCGCTCGCCGGCGGGTTCGCGGCCCGGGTCGCGCGCCGCCTCACCCTGCGCAAGCCGGGACTGGACCTGCAGCTCGTACCGGCCGGCTGGCACGCCGCCACCGAGGCGCTGACCGGTCACCGGGTCTCGGCGGCCCTGATGAGCACCCCGTTCCCGCCCGGGTTCGCCAGCGCCGCCCGGTTCCATGTGCCGCTGTCCCACCTGGCGCTGTCCGCCGCCGATCCGCTGTCGAGCACCTCGTCGCTGCCCCTCGACCGCGCGGGACGCCTCCTGCTGCCCCGTGGCGTACCCCTGCCCGACGGGGTCCGGCTCGCGCCCGAGGCCGTCGACGATCCGGTGGCAGCCCTGGACCTGGTCGCCGCGGGGCGAGGCGCCCTGCCGGTGCCGCAGCTGCTCGTCGACACCGTCCGGCGGCCCGATGTGCGGTTCGTGCCACTGTCCAGCGGGTCGCTGCGGTTGACGTTCGCGCTGGTCTGGTCCGCCGACTCGGCGGGGGAGGACGTGATGGCGCTCGTGCAGGCCGCTCAGGAGGCCCTGCGGCGCTGAGTCCGCGCGGGCGCCTTGTCCCACCGGTACGGGGTCCACGTCTGCCGGATCGGGCTATGTGGCGTGATGATGGTGTCGGCGAGGTGAAGGAACGCGTTGATGACGCGTGCTGTGCGTTGGTAGCTGTTGTGCGAGGGAGTTCGTCCGCTCGACGTGCCATCTCCGGCTCGCCTGGATGGGCGCTTTGTCGCCTTGCTGGGCGATTTCACCGTCCAGGGTTCGGGCAGCCGGAACCTCGTGGGTGACCGCCGAGTCGTCGCCGGTGTCCAGATGCGCCGTCACCTGCTCGGGCGGCGGATCGGACGCGTCTGGTGTGTCGGGGGTTGGTCCCAGCGGCAGTGGTGGTTCGTGTCGGTTCGCGCTGGCTGGGACCCGGTCCTGGGGGATTCCTGTGCCCTCGACCGTGTTGGGGCGTTTTATCCCATGTTTGCCCCGGTTGGCCGGGGGCTGGCCGGGGACCTCACCGTCGCCGGGAGCTTTGGTGATGCATCCGTCCATGGCGATGTCCTCCCGGGCCGGGCTGACAATCTGTTGACCTCACATGGGCGGCGTTCGATGAGGCCTGCTACGGCGGGGGCGTCGGTGTTGTCGAGCTGTTTTGTCGTCTGCCTTTGGTCCAGGTTTTCTGCGTCAAGCACCACGACGCCGGGGCGAAGTGCCGCAGTGACCCGGCGCGGTGATCGGGTGCCCGTGTATTCGGCATGTTTTGTGGCCGACGACCCAGCTTCCGTCGCGTTGGGTGGCAAGCCTCGCCGCGGTGTGTGCGTGCACCATTTGACATTTCCGTCGGCCGTTCGGGGCGGCGGGTCGGGCTGGATTCTGGGAGAATGAATGCATGGGGCAGCTGCAATTGTTTTGCAAGTCTGAATTGGCTGCCATGCGTGACCGGACCAGGTCGCGTCGTTATTCCGTGGCGAATGAGGAGTTTCGTCGGGAACATGCTCGGCATCGCGCGTGGGGTCTCGCTCAACGACATGCCGAGAAACTCCGCCGAATACGCGCGAGCACCTCGCCGGCAAGCGTGGCTGCCGACGGCCGGGAAGACGCAGTGAACGAACCAGCCACCCCGGCTCCCGCCCTCGCCCTCGCCCTCGCCCTCGCCCTCGCCCTCGCCCTCGCCCTCGCCCCCGCCCCCGCCACGGCCCCGACCTCGGCGCGACGCACGACCCCGGCATGGCCCAGCCACAACCCCGGCACCGCGCATGGCCACGGCCGTGGCCACGGCCACGGCCACGGCGCAGCCGCCGACCAAGGCCCCAGCCAGGACCTCGGCACCGTCGGCCAAGGACAGGGCCTCGGCACGCCACCGGCGGAAGCACCGCCACCGGCGGAAGCACCGCCACCGGCGGAAGCACCGCCACCGGCGGAAGCACCGCCACCGGCGGAAGCACCGCCAGCTGCCGAAGCGCCCGTGCAGCCCGGACCGCCCCGCGATCGATACCGGCCCGGACGACCACACCGCAGTGCCGCACCCGACGCATGGCGCCGATCAACCCGGCCCCGCCTCGCAGCGCCCACCCGCACCCACCGCATCAGCGCCATCCCGCCGGCCCGTCGGCGCGGCGCGGGCACGCCCGCGAGAATCCGCGCCGGCCCGCCGACACGACACCGCGAAGCAATACCGGCGAGCATCAGCGCCTGCCAGCACATGAGAACTGTTCCCGGGGAAATCTCACGCACGAAATCCGTCCAGCCCTATCCCAACGGACCACCGACCAGCATTTCCGTGCGCCTCAAGAACGACGACGACGCACGAGGCACGTGCGTCGACAGGCGTGGACCCTGTACCGGTGGGACAAGCGCCCCGGCCCATGATCTTGACCTATTCGCGCGGCCTCTTATACCTGCCCGGCCATAAATCCGATTTGTTCGCCCGGCGGCCGCTTCGTGGCGCCGGGGTTGCTGCCGTCGCGCGGGCGGGCGCGGCGGACCGGGTGCGGGACTTGTGTCCGATTTGTCGGAAATTCTGGCCGGGGGCGGGTGGGAGCGGCGTTTCGGGTAGAGTTGGCGCCCCATGACTACCGTCGACCGGCCGCTGCGGACCGTCCGGACATATCACCCGCGCCGCGGGCGGCTCAGCGGTCGGCACTTCGACGCGCTGGAGCGGCTCGCCGCGCGATACTCCTTCGTGCCCGGGGAGCCCGTCGATGTCCTCGAGATCGGGTCCGGGATGGGCGAGGCGACCGCGCGGATGGCGGCCGGCGACCCGGACCGACACTACCTGGCCGTCGAGGTGCACACGCCCGGCGTCGCCAACCTGCTGCACCTCATCGACGAGGGCGGGCTCACCAACCTGCGGGTCGCGGCCGTCGACGCGTTCGAGCTGCTGCGGGAGCACATCGGGGCCGAGAGCCTCGCCGCCGTGCACGTGTTCTTCCCGGACCCGTGGCCCAAGTCGCGGCACCACAAGCGGCGGCTCATCGTGCCGGAGCGGGTCGCGGTGCTGCGGGGGCGGTTGCGGTACGGCGGAATCCTGCACTGCGCCACCGACGACGAGGGTTATGCCCACACGATGCTGGACACGCTCGACGCCGACCCGGGGCTGGTGAACCGTTTCGCGGGCTTCGCGCCGCGGCCCGAGTCGCGGCCGGTGACGAAGTTCGAGCTGCGGGCCGTGCGTGCCGGGCGGACCGCCTACGACCTGGTGTACGAGCGCAGCGGCCCGCGGCGAAGCGGAGGCCGGAGCGAAGCGGGGGCGCAGGCATGAAGAATCTGGCTGTGCGCGTGCCGCGGGGCGGGGACCCCGACGCGGTCTTCGAGGCGTTCTCCGAGTGGGCGCGGGAGCAGGGCCTGGCGCTGTACCCGCACCAGGAGGAGTCGCTCATCGAGATCGTCTCCGGCGCCAACGTCATCCTCAACACCCCGACCGGGTCGGGCAAGAGTCTCGTCGCCGCGGGCGCGCACTTCGCGGCGCTGGCCACCGACCGCACGACGTTCTACACCGCGCCCATCAAGGCGCTGGTTTCGGAGAAGTTCTTCGCGCTCGTGGAGCAGTTCGGGCCGGAGAACGTCGGGATGCTCACCGGCGACGCGAGCGTCAACGCGGATGCGCCGATCATTTGCTGTACGGCCGAAATCCTGGCCAACATCGCCCTGCGCGACGGCGAGCGCGCCGACGTCGGCATCGTCGTCATGGACGAGTTTCACTTCTATGCCGACCCCGACCGCGGGTGGGCGTGGCAGGTGCCGCTGATCGAGCTGCCCCAGGCGCAGTTCGTGCTCATGTCCGCCACGCTCGGCGACGTCACCCGGTTCGAGGAGGACCTCAGCCGGCGCACCGGGCGGCCCACCGCCGTGGTGAAGAACGCCGAGCGGCCGGTGCCGCTGATGTTCACCTACTCCATGGACCCGATGCACGAGACCATCGAGGAGCTGCTCAGCACGCGGCAGGCTCCGGTGTACATCGTGCACTTCACCCAGGCCGCCGCACTGGAGCGCGCGCAGGCGCTGATGAGCGTCAACGTGTCGACGCGCGCCGAGAAGGACATGATCGCCGAGACGATCGGCAACTTCCGGTTCACCGCCGGGTTCGGCAAGACGCTGTCGCGGCTCGTCCGGCACGGGATCGGGGTGCACCATGCCGGGATGCTGCCGAAGTACCGCCGCCTCGTCGAGACCCTCGCCCAGGCCGGGCTGCTGAAGGTCATCTGCGGCACCGACACGCTCGGCGTCGGCATCAACGTGCCGATCCGCACCGTGCTGTTCACGGCACTGTCCAAGTACGACGGACAGAAGACCAGGCTGCTGTACGCCCGGGAGTTCCACCAGATCGCCGGGCGCGCCGGGCGGGCCGGCTTCGACACCGTGGGTACCGTCGTCGTCCAGGCGCCCGAGCACGTCATCGACAACGAGCGGGCCCTCGCCAAGGCCGGCGACGACCCGAAGAAGCGGCGCAAGGTCGTGCGCAAGAAGCCGCCCGAGGGCTCGATCGGCTGGGGCCGGCCGACCTTCGAGCGGCTCGTCGAGGCCGAGCCGGAGCCGCTGAAGTCCAGCTTCCAGGTCTCGCACGCCATGCTGCTCAACGTGATCAGCCGCCCCGGCGACGCGTTCGCGGCGATGCGCCACCTGCTCACCGCGAACCACGAGGACCCGTCCGCGCAGCGCAGGCTGATCCGGCGGGCCATCGCCATCTACCGCGCCCTGCTGGCCGGCGGGGTCGTCGAGCAACTGCCCGAACCCGACGAGGAGGGGCGCCGGGTGCGGCTCACCGTCGACCTGCAGATGGACTTCGCGCTCAACCAGCCGCTGTCGCCGTTCGCGCTCGCCGCCATCGAGCTGCTGGACCGGGAGGCGCCCGGCTACGCCCTCGACGTACTCTCCGTCATCGAGTCCACATTGGACGACCCGCGCCAGGTCCTCTCCGCGCAGCAGTTCAAGGCCCGCGGCGAGGCGGTCGCGGCGATGAAGGCCGACGGGATCGAGTACGAGCAGCGCCTGGAGCTCCTCGACGACGTCACCCACCCCAAGCCGCTGGTGGACCTGCTCGACAACGCCTACCACCTGTACAAGCAGGGCCACCCGTGGGTCGCCGACTACGTGCTGTCGCCGAAGTCCGTGGTGCGCGACATGTTCGAGCGGGCGATGACGTTCGTCGAGTACGTGGGCTTCTACGGGCTGTCGCGCTCCGAGGGGCTGGTGCTGCGATACCTCGCCGACGCCTACAAGGCCGTGCGCCAGACGGTGCCCGAGGACGCCCGCACCGAGGACCTGACCGACATCATCGAGTGGCTCGGCGAGCTGGTGCGCCAGGTCGACTCCAGCCTCATCGACGAGTGGGAGCGGCTGCGCAATCCCTCGCTCGTCGAGGAGACCGCTGTTCGCGACGACCGGCCGCCGGCCGTCACCCGCAACCTGCGCGCCTTCCGCGTCCTGGTCCGCAACGCGCTGTTCCGCCGCGTGGAGCTCGCGGCCCTGCGCCGCTACGACGAGCTGGGCGAGCTCGACGGCGAGCACGGCTTCACGGCGGACGCCTGGCAGGATGCGATCGAGGGATACTTCGAGGAGTACGACTCCCTGGGCGTCGGCCCCGACGCCCGCGGCCCGGCCCTGCTCGTCATCGAGCAGAAGCCGGACCGCTGGCACGTCCGCCAGATCTTCGACGACCCCGAGGGCGACCGCGACTGGGCCATCGTCGCCGAGGTCGACCTGGCCGAGTCCGACGCCCTGGGCGCCGCCGCGGTCCGGGTGCTGTCGGTGGGCCCGGCGTGACGGTGCGCCACGAGGCCGAGATCGATTAGGCGGAGTCGGGTAGCGTGTGAGGCAGCGGAACGAACGGCACCGCATTAGCGCGATATCACCTGCAACGCGCGCGTGACGGTCTCGGCCATGTCCCGCCGGGCGTCCAGCAGGTATTTGCGCGGGTCGACGAGTTCGGCATTGCGCCGCATCGCGTCGCGGATCGCCCCGGTGAACGCGATGTTGAGGGCGGTGCCAATATTGATCTTCACGAGCCCGCCCCGCACCGCCGTCCGCAGCTCGTCGTCGGGCACCCCCGACGATCCGTGCAGCACCAGCGGCACAGCGACGGCGGCGCACAGCCGGCGGACGAGTTCGTGGTCGAGCCGGGCGTCCCGGGTCGTCATGGCGTGCGACGACCCGACGGCGACCGCGAGCGCGTCGACCCCGGTCGCCTCGACGAACGCCGCCGCCTCCCCGGGATTCGTGCGCACCCCCGGCTTGTGCGCCCCGTCCTTGCCCCCGACCTCGCCGAGCTCACTCTCCACCCAGAGCCCGCACGCGTGCCCCCGCCCGGCGGCGGCCGCGGTGGCGGCGACGTTGGCGTCGTACTCCAGCCGCGAAGCGTCGTACATCGCCGACCCGAACCCGTTGCCGGCGGCCTGATCGAAGAGCTCGTCGCTCTCGACGTGGTCCAGGTGCAGCCCGACCGGCACGGAGGCCAGCTCGGCGACGGCCCGCGCGGCGGCCGCGATGGGCCCGAGCCGCCCGTGGTGGAAGCGTACGGCGTTCTCGCTGATCTGCAGGATCACGGCGCAGCCGGCCGCCTCGGCCCCGGTGACGACGGCCTCGGCGTGCTCGACGGTGATCACGTTGAACGCCCCGGCCCCGACGCCCCGCCGCCGGGCGTCCGCGACGATCTCGCCGGTTGGGGTCAGCATGGCGACGCTCCTTGCTCAGCCTGGGGCTGTTTCCGGTGGCTCTGCTCGTGTTCTGGTTGCTGCCGCGGGTCCTGCGGGCGCGGGACCGGCGTGACGGTGATTCGGGGGAGGAGCCGGCGGTAGTGGCCGTCGTCCACGGCGCCGGCTACGGGGGCGGCGACCGCGGCGGCGGACAGCGCCACGGCGTCGGCGAGCAGGTCGGGCCACGGCGTGCGGTCGCGCAGCCCGCGGGCCAGCGCCGCCACGCAGGCATCGCCGGCGCCGGTGGGATTTCCGGACTCGGGGCCGGCGGCGCCGCGTGCCAGGCCTGGTCGTCGCAGACCGCGAGCAGCCCCTCCGCCCCCGCGACACGACCAGGCCACAGCCGTCCGCGGCCAAGGCCCGCGCCACCGCGACCGTCGCGACCCGGCCGTCGGCCTCCGCGGCCGGACCGTCGGCCCCGGCGGCCGGACCGTCGGCCCCGGCGGCCCGAGCGGCGCGGGGCCCGACCAGCGCGGCGAGCTCCTCGGCGTTCGGTTTGGCCAGGTCCGGGCCGGCCGTCAGGCCCAGCCGCAGCGGCTCGCCGCTGGTGTCGAGGACCGTGCGGGCACCGTACTCCCGCGCGGAATGGATCAGCACGGCGTACGCGTCCGGCGGGAGCCCGCGCGGCAGCGAGCCGGACAGGGCCACGACCGTGGTGCCGGCCAGCAGCTCCCGGTACAGGCGCAGGAAGTCCTGCCATTCGGGCTCTGTGGCCGCCGGGCCGGGCTCCCACAGGCCGGTGGCGTCGGTGCCGTCGGTGATGGTCACCGTGCGGCGGGTCTCGCCCGCGGTCGGGCTGAAGGTTGCCGGCAGGCCGGTCGCGGCGAGCAGGTCCCGCACGCGGGCTCCCGTCGCGCCGCCCAGGAGGCCGGTCGCGTGCACGGGCTCGCCCAGCATGTGCAGGACGCTCGCCACGTTCAGGCCCTTGCCGCCGGGGCGCTCGTGGACCGTTCGCACGCGGTGGGTGGTGTGCGGGCGGAGTTCGTCCACAGCGTACGTCAGGTCCAGGGCCGGGTTCAGCGTCACGGTCAGGATCACGCGGCACCTCCGGTGCTCAGGTGCGGGCGGCGCCGAAGCCCGGGATCGCCGGGAGCGGCGCCGCCCGCGGGGAGCCGCCGGATCAGCAGGCGTCGTACTTGTAGCTGCCGCTGCCCGGCGCGGTGACGTCCACGTCGCGCAGGACGATCGACAGCGTCGAGCCGTAGCTGTTGCAGGCCTTGGTGAAGGCGTTCTTCGTGTACTCGATGACGATCACGTGGCTGCCGTACACGTCGGTGTAGTCGCCGCACTCGTTGTAGCGGCCGCACTCCTCGGCCACGGCGAAGTCCAGGCCCGCGTTCTTGCCCGCGCTGCCCAGGTCCGTCGTGTTCTTCTGCGCGATCGCCAGCCCCTTGTCGTGCGCGTGCGGGGCCAGCAGCTTCAGCAGCGCCACGGCGTTGGCCTTCGTCAGCAGGCCCTTCGAGCGCTCGTAGGAGTCGATGTTGTCCGGCTCCACGGCCTTGAAGCCCTTCGCCGCGCAGCCGTCGATCCAGCCGTTGACGATCGCCGCCACCGCCGTGCGCTTGGCCGGGGTCGAGACGTCGATGAGATTTTCGCCCCAGGCGCTGTCCACGACGTACTTGCCCGAGCCGTCCTTCAGCAGCAGGTCGTCGTGGTTCGCCTGCCACCAGGCGATCTCGCCGGGCTGGGTCTGGAACACGTTGACGTAGCAGATGTTGTACAGCCCCGCCGCCGGCGTGGCCGTCCGGTCGCGGCTGACGACCTTGACGCCGGACGGTGGCGCGTACGCGGCTCCGATCTGGTAGTCGAATTGCGCGTTGGCCGGCGGAAGGGTGTAGGTGGCGGCATCGGCGTTGCCCATGCCGAGTCCGATGACGGTACCGACGGCTGCGAGCAACGTCAGGGCGGGAGCGCCGATGCGGCGCAGGATGGGGTTCACAGGGGGAGCTCCGAGGGGTTTCGGGATCTGCCCCGCCTCGGGTGCCGAGCACCCTGGCGACCTGTGTGCCGGGCTCGAGGACGTCCTCACTACCGGCTGGGCTCGATCGCTCGGAGCGATCAAACCGCATAAATCTGTACATGTCAATGGCTGATTCTGCACGAAAATCGCCAGTACGCGCATGATCGAGCGGCTGATACTGTCCATTCGAACAGCGACGCGGAGGAGTGATCATGCGGTTCGACGTGCTCGTGGTCGGCGACGCCAACCCCGATCTGGTGCTGCGCGGGGATGTGCGGCCGCGCTTCGGGCAGGAGGAGCAGCTGCTGGACGCGGCCGACCTGGTGCTCGGCGGGTCGGCGGCGATCACCGCGATGGGCTGCGCCCGCCTCGGGCTGCGCACCGGGCTGCTGGCCGCCGTCGGCGACGACGTCTTCGGCTCGTTCGTGCGCGAACGACTCGCCGAGCGTGGCGTGGAGCTGCTCGTGCCGGACCACGCGCAGGCCAAGGAGCCGACCGGGATCAGCGTGATCCTGTCCGCGCCCGGCGACCGGGCGATCCTCACGCTGTCCGGCGCGATCCCCTTGCTGCGTCCGGCCGACGTGACCGACGAACTGATCAAAGACTCCCGGCATGTCCACGTGGCGTCGCTGTTCCTGCAACCCGGCCTGCAGGAAGGGCTGGCGGACGTGTTCGCGCGGGCCCGCGCGAACGACACCGGCACGTCGCTGGACACCAACTGGGACCCGTCGGGGCGCTGGAGCGGGCTGGAGGAGATCCTGGCCGTGACCGACGTGTTCCTGCCCAACGCGGCCGAGCTGCTCGCGGTCTCGAAAGCCGGCAACCTGCACGAGGCCGCCGCGAAGCTGGTCGCGGCCGGGACCACCGTCGTGCTCAAGGACGGCGCCCGCGGCGGACGCGTCTGGTGGCCGGGCGGCGAAGCGGCCGCGCCCGGGCTCTCCGTGGACGTCGTGGACACCACCGGCGCCGGTGACAGCTTCAACGCCGGGTTCCTGGCCGCCCGCCTCGGCGGCGAGGCACTGCCCGAGGCGGTGGCCTGGGCGGCGCGGGCCGGATCGCTCAGCACCCGCGCCGCCGGAGGCACGGCCGCCCAGCCAGAACGCGACGAGCTCATCCCTTCAGCCCGCTGAGGGTCATCGTCGCCACGAAACGCTTCTGGGCCATCAGGAACGCCAGGACCAGCGGCATCGTGGCGACCACGTTGCCGGCCATCAGCTGCGACCACTCGGTGCGGCGCATGCCCTGGAACGTGGCCAGGCCCACCTGCAGCGTGTACTTGTGGTCGTCGCTGATCGCCACCAGCGGCCACAGCAGGTCGTTCCAGCTCGACAGCAGCGTGAACACCGCCAGCGTCGCCAGCGCCGGGCGGGCCAGCGGCAGCACGATGCTCACGAACGTGCGGAACACCCCGGCGCCGTCGATGCGCGCCGCCTCCTCCAGCTCCGCCGGCAGCGACAGGAAGAACTGGCGCATCAGGAAGATGCCGAACGCCGAGGCCAGCCACGGGACGAAGGCCGCGGCGAGGGTGTCGACGATGCCCAGGCGGGCGAACATGAGGTACGTCGGGATCATCAGCAGCTGGATCGGGATCATCACGGTCGCCAGGACCGCCGCGAACGCCAGGCCCCGGCCGGCGAACTTCAGGCGCGCGAAGCCGTATCCGGCGGCCGAGCACAGCACCAGGTGCGCCACGACCGAGACGGCCGACACGAACACTGTGTTGCCCAGCCACAGCAGGATGTGGGATTCGCCGAAGAGTTGGCGGTACCCGTCGAAGTGCAGCCCGCTCGGGACGAGCTTCGGCGGGAAGCGGTTGATCTCGCGCTCGGACATGAAGGACGTGAGCACCATGTGCACGAGCGGCAGCACGAACAGCAGCGCCGCCGGCATGAGGACCAGGTGCCACGGGCTGAAGGGCAGCAGTCGTCTGCGCATCAGAACGCCTCCTCGCCGCTGCGCCGGCCGCGCCAGATGGCCAGGGCCGTGAGCAGCAGGGTCACCGCGAACAGCAGATACGCCACCGCCGCGCCGTAGCCCAGGCGGCGGGTCTGGAAGGCGAGCTCGTACACGTAGTACACGACCGTCTGCGTGCTGTTCATCGGCCCGCCGCGGGTCGTGGTGTAGATGAGGTCGAACAGCTGCAGGGCCGTGATCGTCTGCCACACCGTGGCGAACAGCGTCACCGGGCGCAGCTGCGGAAGCGTCACGCTGCGCAGGACCCGCCACCGCCCGGCCCCGTCGACCGTCGCCGCCTCGATGAGCTCCTTCGGCACGTCCTGCAGCGCCGCGAGGTACACCACCGAGGTGAACCCGACCTCGCCCCACAGCGCGACGACGACCACCACGACCAGCGCCTGCCGCGGGTTCTCCAGGAACTGCTGCGCGGGCAGCCCGACCCGGCGCAGGGCCTCGTTCGCGGCCCCGAACTGCGGGTTGAACACGTAGCCGGCCAGGATGCCGGTCGCGGCGGCGGATGCGACGTACGGCACGAAGATGCACGTCCGGTAGAACCCGATCAGCCGGATCCGCTGGTTCAGCGCGATCGCCAGCAGCAGGCCCAGCACGATCGACCCGGGCACGAACAGCGCGGTGAGCACGAGCGTGTGCTGCGCCGCGGCGGCCAGGTCCGGGTCCTGCGCGAGCCGCTCGTAGTTCGACCAGCCGATGTCCTGCGGCTCGGCGATGCCGTTCCATTTCGTGCGGGAGATGAAGAACGCCCACACCGCGGGGAAGAGCGACAGGCCGACCACGACGAGCGTCGCCGGCCCCGCGAACGCCCAGCCGGTGAGCGTCCGGCGCAGGCCCGGGCGGCTGCGGCGGTGCCTGGCCGAGGGCCCGGGCGGCGCACCGGAGCGGGCCGAGGCCGCGAACGTGAGCGTCACTCGATCGCCCCCGCCGACTTCTTGGCCGCCTCGTCGAGCGCCTCCTTGGGCTTCGCAGCGCCCTGCAGCACCTTGGAGATCGCGTCGCCGACGTTGCGTGACATCTCCTCGTAGCCGGCGACGGTGGGGCGGGCCTGCTTGGCGTTCGCGAGGTTCTCGAAGAACTTCTGCCCGCCGGGGTACTCCTTGACGTACGCGGCGAACTCGGGCGTGCCCTGCTCGGAGGAGCGCAGCGGGAGGTTGCCGATCGCGAGGTTCCACTTCGCGTCGATCTCCTTGCTGGTCAGCCACTTGATGAAGTCGCGCGAGGCGCCGGCGCGGTTGGCGTCGCCGTGGTCGAACAGCACCCACAGGTCCGGGCCGGAGACGGTCTGGTGGTCGCCGTTGTACCCGGGCAGCTGGGTCACGCCGTAGTCGAGGCCGGCCTCCTTGATCTCCAGCAGCGCCCACGGGCCGGACATCATCATCGCGATGTGGCCGTCGTTGAACAGCGGGCCGTACTTCTCGTCGGTCTGGTCGAGGTACATCGACTTGTCGTCGACCGCCATCGCGCGCAGCAGCTCCAGCGCGCCGACCCCGGCGTCGGAGTTGAACGCGGGCTTGCGGCCGTCGAGGATCTTCCCGCCGCGCTGCCACAGCATCGGCCACAGGTGCCAGGTGGTGTCCTCGCTGCCCGACACCGAGTACGCCGTGCCGTACTGGCTCTTGGCCGGGTCCGTGAGCTTCTTCGCCGCCGCGCGGAAGTCGTCCCAGGTCCACTGGTCCGTCGGGTACGCCACGCCCGCCTGGTCGAACAGCTGCTTGTTGTAGATCAGCGCCAGGTTGTCGACCAGTGCGGGGACGCCGATGACCTTGCCCTCGTACGTCGCCGTCTCGCGGGCCGCGGCCGGGATCTCCGACCAGCCGAAGGACTCCTCGGCGACCCACTTGGCGAGGTCCTGCGTGCGGCCGCTGGTGGCCAGCTCGCCGGCCCAGCTGCCGTAGGCGTAGGAGATGTCCGGGTAGCTGCCGCCGGTGAACCCGGCCGAGAGCTTGGTGAGCAGGTCGTCGGTGGTCGAGGCGCCGGTCGAGGTCTTGATCGTGACGTTCGGGTGGGCCTTGGTGTACTGCGCGGCGAGGTCCTCCGCCGTCTTCTCGGCCTCGGTGGTCTGCCCGGTCCACCAGGTGATGGTCACCTGGGCCGCCGGGTCGTAGCCCTCGGCGGCGTCCTTGCCGGAGCTCGCCTTGGAGCCGCCGCTGCACGCACTCAGCAGCACGGCGGCTCCGGTTATGCCGGCCAGCAAACGGATCCGGCCGTTACCTCGGGAGGGGATTCTCATCGCTAGACCTCTTTACCTGGGGGAATGGCGAGGTTGGGTCAGGCCAGGACTACCGAGCGGGTCAGCAGGCGGGGCGTGTCCGGGTCGAGGCCGCGGTGGCCGGCGAGCGCGACCGCGAAGCGCTGGGCGAGGACCAGCTGGGCGAGCGGGTCCAGGCCGTCGCGGTGGGGCGTGGCGCCGGCGTCGAGCACGACCTGGTCGAGTTCGGCGGGGACGGCGCCGAAGGACCAGACCAGGGAGCGCGGGCCGGCCACGGCGACCGGGCCGTGGCGGTAGTCCATCGCCGGGTACGACTCCGACCACGCCTGCGCGGCCTCGCGGCACTTCAGCGCGGCCTCGTGGGCCAGGCCCACCGTCCAGCCGGTGCCGAGAAACACCAGGTGCTCGATCCGCGCGGGGTCGGCGGGCAGCGGCGCGGCGAGCGCGGTCTCGCCGTCGGCGACCAGGTGGGCGAGGTCCTCGCCGAAGGCGGCGCGGACCATCGCGAGGGTCGTGGTCGGGAAGCGGGTCTGCACGACGCTGCGCTCGTCGGCGAAGTCGAGCAGGACGCGGGTGTCGACCAGGTCGTCGACCGGCATGCCGGCGACCGCGGTCACCGCCACCCGGTGCGCGCCGGACGGCAGCCGGCGCAGCGCCTCGAGGACCTCGGTCGAGGTGCCCGAGCGCGTGATGGCGACGACCCGGTCGTAGCGGCGGCGGGGGACGAACTCCGACGCGCACACGGCGTCCGTCTCGCCCAGGCCGGCCGCCTCCCGCAGCTCCGCGATGCTCTGGGCCACGAACCAGGAGGTGCCGCAGCCCAGCACGAGCGTGCGGTCCCCGGGCGCACCGAGCGCGGCGCGGGCCTCAGCGGCGAGGGCGAGCCCCTGCCCCCAGACGGCCGGCTGACTGGCGATTTCGAGCGCAGTGTCGTTCATGCGCGAACGCTATGCGCGTTTATGCACGCTCCACAAGACTGACTGCGCAAGTGAACATTCCGGATTGCACACTTAAGCGCGCAGGGGCTCCGGGATCAGGTCGCCGTGGGCGGCGGTCAGCTCGTCGCACAACGCCCAGATCCGCTCCACCGTCATGGTGGCGGCGGTGTTGGGATCGACCATCGCGGCCTGCCGGACCAGGCGGGGATCCCCGGTCAGGGCGGCCTGGACGGTCAGCTCGCCCACGCTGACGAAGCCGCGGTTGACCGCCGCGCACTGTGGTGGCAGCGCCCCGACCCGCTCCGGGCGCACGCCGAGGCGGTCCACCACGCACGGCACCTCGACCGCGAAGCCCTCCGGCAGGTTGGCGATCAGGCCCCGGTTGGCGACGTTGGCGTGGATACGCCGCAGCGTGCCGGTCTCGATGCTGTGGATGACCTGCGGGGCGTACTCGGTGGCCTCGCGGTGCAGATCGAGCGGCTCGCCGGCCAGGACCGCCGCGCGGGTGGCGGCGTAGTCGGCCAGGTTGGCCTCGCTGATGCGCACGTACTCCCCGACGGGAATGCGCAGCCGCTCGATCTCCGAGTCGTGGTGGAGGTACCAGGGGACGTACTCCGAGCTGTGCTCGCTCGTCTCCGTGGGGAAGTAGCCCAGGCGGCGGTACATGTCCATGCGCACCCGCCGGCGCAGTTGCGGGTCGCCGGCCAGCAGCGCGTCCAGGCGCGGGTAGAGGCTCTCGCCGCGGTGCTCCCAGCGCAGCAGCCAGCTCTGGTGGTTCACGCCCGCGGCCAGGTAGTCGACCTCGTCCAGTGGCGCCCCGACCAGTGCGCACAGGTCGTGCACGGTCCAGAAGACCGAGTGGCACAGGCCGGCCACCTTCAGGTCCGGGGCGATCGCGGCCAGGTAGGCGACGTTCATCGCCATCGGGTTGGTGTAGTTGAGCAGCCACGCGTCCGGGCACAGCTCCCGCATGTCGGCGGCGATGCCGGCCAGGACCGGGAAGGTGCGCAGCGCGCGGAAGATGCCGCCGACGCCCACGGTGTCGGCGATGGTCTGGCGCAGGCCGTACCGGGCCGGGATCTCGAAGTCGCGCACCGTCGCGGCGTGCATGCCGACCTGGATGGCGTTGATGACGTACGTCGCGCCGTCGAGCGCGGTGCGCCGGTCCAGGCTCGCGGTGATCTTCGGGGCGGCGCCGAGCTGCTCGGCCGTGCGGCGGGCGATCGCCTCGGCGGTCTCCAGCCGCTGCGGGTCGATGTCGTGCAGGGCGAGCGTCACGCCGCGCAGTTCGTCGAAGGAGAGCAGGTCGGCGAGCAGCTCGCGGGTGAACACCACGCTGCCGGCGCCGAGGAACGTGATCACAGTCATGCCCGGGATTGTCGGCAGGTCGTGCAGCATCGCACAAGGTTCTTTGACCAATCGTGCGCAAACGAACTATAGTCTGTGCGCGTTTGATCATCGATGGAGTTCCCAAGCCCGAGAGCCGGAGCGTGGATGGCTGAGAGTTCGCTGCGCCGGGCCGACCGCATGTCGGCCATCCTCGAGCGGGTGTCCCGGCACGGCTCCGTGGACGCGGGCGCGCTCGCCGAGGAGTTCGACGTCTCGGCCGCCACGATCCGCCGCGACCTGCAGGTGCTGGAGGAGCAGCGGCTGCTGTCGCGCACGCACGGCGGCGCGGTGGCCGTGGACGTGGCCTACGAGCTGCCCGTGCGCTACCGCGGCGGCCAGCATCGCGAGGAGAAGGCCCTCGTCGCCCAGAAGGCCGCGGCGCTGCTCCCGCGCGGGCCGCTGACGCTGGGCCTGACCGGCGGCACGACGACGCTCATCCTCGCGCGGCTGCTCGCCGACCGGGTCGACCTGACCGTGGTGACCAACGCGCTGAACATCGCCTCCGAGCTCGTGCTGCGGCCGCGGCTGAAGCTCATCATGACCGGCGGCGTCTCCCGCACCCAGTCCTACGAGCTGGTCGGGCCGATCGCCGACCAGGCGCTGTCGGGGCTCAACATGCAGGTCGCGGTCGTCGGCGTGGACGGCATCAGCGCCCGCGGCGGGCTGACCACCCACGACGAGATCGAGGCCCACACCAACGCGGCGATGATCCGCCGCGCCGACCGCGTGATGGTGGTCGCCGACGGCTCGAAGATCGGGCGCAACTGCCTGGCCGGGATCTGCGCCATCACCGACGTGTCGGTCCTCGTCACCGACGCGAGCGCCGACCCGGAGCACGTCGAGGCGATCCGCCGCGCCGGGACCGAGGTCGTGGTGGCGTCGTGAAGAATCTCGCGGCACCGTCGTCACCCTTCTGGCTCAGCAGCGCACCAGCCGGAGGGCCTCCAGGAACCGGGCGGGCCGGCTGAACGCGGCGAAGTGGCTCGCGCCCTCGATGAGGACGAGCTCCTTGCGCGGGGCCTCGACCTCGGCGAAGTACTCCTGTGCGGGCGCCGTCAGCGTCACCACGTCGTGGGCGCCCTGGAAGAGGAAGAACGGGATCTCGAACGTGGTGCCGAGCGCCCGCGCGTCCCAGGCCATGAACTGCTCGAACATGGTGTCGCGGGTCCGGCCGAAGCCCCTGAGCCACGCGGCGACGTCGGCGAGGGAGTAGTCCGGCTTGGTCAGCAGGAACTCGAACAGCCGGGTCAGGGCGGTGTTGCCGGTCGTCGGATCGGTGCTCATGCTCCACTGCATCCGCACACCCCACTGCTGCACGTCCCACGTGCGCGGGTCGGCGGGCAGTCGCTCCAGCGCGGCGACCCCGCGCCGGTTGCCGGCCTCACGCAGCCGCTGCAGGGTCTCCACGCGGCCGCGGCGCTCGTTCTCGACCATGTTCACGTAGAAGTCCGTGCCGACGTACGCGCGGAACAGCTCCGGGCGGCGCCGGGCCATCGGGATGCCGACGAGCGTGCCCATCGAGCCCGCCATGAGCACGATGCGCTCCTGGCCGAAGTGCTCCCGCAGGTGCTCGGCGACCTCGATGCCGTCTTGGACCATGAGCTCGAACGACATCTCCCGCGGGTGGAAGCCGCCCCGGCGCAGGGTCCGTCCGGCGCCCCGGCGGTCCCAGTGCACGATCGTGAAGTGCTTCTCCCACTCGCGCATGGCGGGGGTGAAGACGCAGTACGGCGAGCCGGGGCCGCCGTGCACGACGAGCAGCACGGG
This sequence comes from Dactylosporangium sp. CA-233914, assembly GCF_050942935.1. NCBI lineage: Bacteria > Bacillati > Actinomycetota > Actinomycetes > Micromonosporales > Micromonosporaceae > Dactylosporangium > Dactylosporangium sp. CA-233914. The sequence goes on from NZ_CP192030.1 coordinate 2,447,634, forward strand.
GTTGGCGCGGTCCTCGCCGCGGATCTGCAGCCACTGCTCGACGCCGCCGATGGTGAGGTAGCGGCCCTCGACGATGCCGTTCGGGCTCGTGATGCGGGCCTCGGCGGCGCGCCGGCGCTGGCGGAGGGCCCGGTAGGCCAGGGGTGCCCCGGCGGCGGTCGCGACGGCGGCGGTGATGGCGATGACGGACATCTTCGGTCTCCCCTTGGTCGATGTGTTTCCTGCCGGCAACGACTGTACGGAATTCTAAGACAAATGTCCAAGACAGATTTCTTAGACGTATGCTTCAGACATGGGTAACCGGGAGAAGCTGCTCGACGGCGCGCTGCAGTGCCTGCTCGAGAAGGGGTACGCGGCCACGACCGCGCGGGACATCGCCTCCGCGGCCGGGGTGAGCCTGGCCGCGATCAACTACCACTTCAGGACCACCGAGGCGCTGCTCGACGAGGCCCTGCGCCGGGCGCTGGAGCAGTGGGGCGAGGAGCTGGAGCGGGCGCTCGGCGGCGCGGCCGGCGTCGCCGACCCGGCCGAGCGGTTCGAGGCGATCTGGGTGCGGGTGATCGAGTCGGTGACGCGGAACCGGTCGCTGTGGACCACGCAGTTCGAGGTGGTGACGCGGCTGGGCCGGCAGGCGGAGCCGGATGCGTCGTGGGGCGGCCCCCAGCGCGAGGCCCAGGCGGCCCTGGCGGCGCTGTTCCACCACATCGACCCGGCCGCCGAGCCGGAGCTGGCCCAGCGGATCGGCGGCTTCTACCAGGCGCTGCTCACCGGGGTCGTGGTCCAGCACCTCGTCGTGCCGGAGCAGGCGATGAGCGGCCGCGAGCTGGCCGGGGCGCTGTTCGAGATCGCCGCGCGGCTCAGGCGTTGAGCTGCACGTAGCCGCGGTGCACGGCCGGCAGGGTGACGTCCTGGGGGAACGGGGACTTGGCGGCGACCCGCTCGGCCGGGGCGCCGTCGGCGTCGCCCTCGCGGATGAGCCAGGCCAGGGCGGCCAGCTGCTCGTGCTGGGCGAGGACGAAGCGGCGGTCGACCACGGCGCCGTGGCCCGGGACGATCCGGGTGTCCGCCGTGAGCGCCGGGATCACGGCGGCCACGGTGTCGGGCCACTCCAGCGGGTAGGCGTCGTCGAACTGCGGCGGACCGCCGGACTCCACCAGGTCACCCGCGACGACGACGTCGGCGTCGGGCACCAGGGCCACCACGTCGCCGATCGAGTGGCCGCGACCGAAGTGGCGCAGCCGCACCTCGCGGTCGCCGAGGTCCAGGTCGGCGGCGGTGCGCAACAGCCGGGTCGGCACGGCCGGGGTGGTGCAGGCCATCTCCGCGGCCAGCTCCGGGAACTCCAGGACCGCGCGCTCGCGCAGGGCCGGGCCGATCAGCGCCGCGGCCTCCTCGTGGGACCAGATCGGGGCGCCGTCGGCGGCGAAGACCATGTTGCCGAAGCAGTGGTCGAAGTGGTGGTGGGTGTTGAGCACGACGAGGGGGAGGGGCGTCACACGGCGCACGGCCGCCAGGAGGTCCTGGGCCTGCGGGGCCGACGAGAGCGTGTCGACGACCAGGGCCGCCCGCCCGCCGACGACCAGGGTGGCGTTGACGTCCAGCACCGGGTGGCGCAGGACGTGGACCCCGGCGGCGATCTCCCGCAGGAACGTCATGACGGCTCCAGCGCCTTGGCCAGGAAGCGGGCGCGCTCGACGATCACCCGCTCGACGCGGCCCTCGGCGACGACCCGGTTGGCGTCGCGGACCACGATCTCGAACATGAGGCGGCGCCCGTCGGCCTTGGCCAGGCGGGCCTCGGCGACGACCCGGCCGCCGATCGGGGTGGCGACGCGGTGCTCGAGGTCGGCGCGGGTGCCGACGGTCGTGTAGCCCGGCGGGAGGCGGCTGGCCGTGGCGCCGACCGTGGCCGCCTCGGCCAGGGCCAGCAGGCGCGGGGTGGCGAGCACGGGCACGTCGCCGGAGCCGAGGGCCTGGGCCGTGTCGGCGTCGGTGACCGTCAGCTCGACGCGGGTGAGCGCGCCGACCCAGGATGCCGCATCGACCGAAGGAGGCTGCATGGTTCCAGATTAATCCGGCAGCGGCGCCGAGTGACCCCCGCTTACCCTGATCGCCATGTATGAGGCCGCCGAGTGGTTCGCCCAGGGGTCCGTCGTCGCGCTCACCGGGGCGGGCATCTCCACCGACTCCGGCATCCCGGACTTCCGCGGGCCGAAGGGCGTGTGGACGCGGGACCCGGAGGCGATGAAGCTGTCGTCGATCGAGCACTACGTGGCCGACCCGGACGTGCGGCGCCGGTCGTGGCAGGAGCGGCTCACCCACCCCGCGTGGGGTGCCGAGCCCAACGCCGCCCACCGCGCGCTGGTGGACCTGGAGCGGGCCGGGCGGCTCGACGTCGTGGTGACCCAGAACATCGACGGGCTGCACCAGCGCGCCGGCCTGCCGGACGCGAAGGTCATCGAGCTGCACGGGACGATCCACGAGACCGAGTGCCTGGACTGCGGGGCGCGCGGGCCGATGCGCGCGACCCTGGACCGCGTCGAGGCCGGCGAGCCCGACCCGGCCTGCCTGAGCTGCGGGGGACTGCTGAAGTCGGCGACGATCTCGTTCGGGCAGCAGATGAACATGGCGACGCTGACCGCGGCGGCGGAGGCGGCGGTGTCCTGCCACACGTTCGTGGCCATCGGCACCTCGCTGACCGTCCACCCGGCCGCCGGGCTGCTCGAGGTCGCGGCGAAGCAGGGCGCCAGGATCGTCATCCTCAACGACGCCGAGACGCCGTACGACGCCATCGCCGACGAGGTGATCCGCGACCCGATCGGCGAGGTGCTGCCGCGGCTGGTCGCCTAACTCCGTCCGGACCTGAGCCGGGCGGAGAACGTGTGGCGGGCCGAGCGCGACCGGTCGGCCAGGTCACCGGCGAGGCGGTAGGCGTCGGCGGCGTCGCGGTGGCGGGCGGTCGCGTCGAGGCCGCCCGCGGTGTCGACGGTGACGGTGGCCAGCGACAGCAGACGCTGCAGCGGGCCCTGGGTGACCCGGACGCTCTGCACCCGGGCCAGGGGGACCGCGACCAGCTCGCGGGTCAGCACACCCTCCCGGACCGCGACGACGTCGTCGGTGACGGCGACGCCGATGCGCGACCAGGCCAGCGGGGCGAGCCAGCGGGCGCGGCGTGGCGGGCCGCTCACGGCGAGGGCGGCCGCGTCGATCGGGGCCGGGGCGGGGCGGGGGTCGACCGCTGCTGCGAGTACGGACGAAACCACCACGACCGCGTCCGGCGTCGCGGCGACGGGGACGAGTGTGCCCGCGCGCAGCTGCTCCTCGCCGTCCCCGCCGTAGCCGGCCACGTCCATGCGCGCCCGGGCCCATCCGGCCGGCCGCCACAGCAGCGGCCAGGTGAGCTTCACGCCTTGGATGCGCCGGGGCGGTACGGACTGGCTGCGCTTGTTGAGCAGGCCCTGGCGGACCCGTAGCGCGGCCGTGCCGTCGGCGATGCGAAAGTCCCACTCGTCCAGCACCCGGCGGACCGTCACCTGGAACACGCCCAGGAACGCGGTGATCGTGCTGGCCACGCCGATCAGGGTCCAGTCGGGGTGGGTGAGGGCCGGCCAGACCACGAACGCGGCGCCGATCGGGACCGAGAACGTCTGCGGGGTGAGCAACTGGGCCAGCAGCAGCCGGGAGTTGCCCACGGCGAAGAGCGGACGCTCGTCGGCGGGCTCGGCCGGGGCGGCACCGGTGGCCAGGCCCAGCAGGGAGGCGCGCAGCGCGGTGGCGCCGGCGAGGGTGAGGTAGGCCAGCGGCGCCTCGGTCTTGCCGCCGCCGATCACCTCCAGGCGCAGCTCGGCCAGGCCGAACACGCGGGCCAGGGCGGGGCGGACGACGTCGATGGCCTGGACCCGCTCCAGCGGGATGGTCCGCACCCGCCGCGACAGCAGCCCCTCGTGGACGCGCAGCTCGCGCCCGACGACCTCGTAGCCGGTCACGGCCCACACGACCGCGGAGACCAGCACCGCCCCGACCAGCACGACGGTCATCGCGATCAGCCAGTGCCCGAGGCCGAGGTCGCTCAGGCCGCGCCAGGACACCGCGACGGCGGCCAGGGCCACCAGCTTCGCCCCGCGCACCAGCGGCGTCAACGGGTGCAGGCGCTGCCGCGGCAGCGCCTCGGCCGCCACCGGCGCCGGCCCCAGCCACTGGTGAGCGGCCCCTGCGCTTCGCTCCGTCCCGTCGCTGGGCCACTCGTGAGCGGCCCCTCCGCTTCGCTCCGGACCGCTCACAGGCCCTCTTCGCGGATCTCGCCCAGCGCCGTCAGGCGGTCGCGCAGCCGGGTGGCCTCGGCGGCCTCCAGGCCCGGCACGGTGGCGTCGCTCGCCGCGGCCGCGGTGTGCAAGGTCACGGTGGCCAGGCCGGCGGCGCGCTCGACGGGGCCGGCGGTCACGTCGACGAACTGCATCCGCGCGTAGGGCACGATGGACAGCCGCCGCACCAGCAGCCCGTGGCGGACCAGCAGGTCCTCGGCCCGCTCGGCGTAGCCCCAGGAGCGGATGGACCGGCGCATGAACGCCGCCCGCACCACGCCGGTGACGACGATCGCGGCCGCGGCGGCGAAGAACCAGGCCGACCACAGCACGCCGGTGACCAGGCAGGCGAGCGCCAGCACGAGGACCCAGACGGCGAGCACGGCGAGCCGGACGAGGAAGTAGCGCGGGGAGATCGGCCGCCACGCGACCGTGTCCGGCCAGGGGCGCAGCGGGTCGGGTGCGACCGGAGCGTTCACTCCTCGAGCCTATCCGCCTCATTGATCGCATCTTGATCATGGATGGGGGTGGTCTCGCGCAGGAATCCGCGCGCATCGAGGAAGGTCGAGAGCGACTCGCGGTGATTGTCGCACGCCAGCCACGTCTTGCGTCGCTCCGGCGTGTGCAGCTTCGGGTTGTTCCACAGCAGGCGCCAGGTGGCCGGCGCGCGGCACCCCTTCGCGGAGCAGATCAGCTCGTCCACGTGGAAAGTGTGAGCGCCGGGCGGCCACGGGGGAAGCCGCCCGGCGACGGGGTGAATGGTACCCGCTGCGGTACGGGTGATGTCCAGTCGTCGCCGGTGACCGGTAAGAAAAATCCCCACAATAGATGTTCACATATGCGATATATCGCCCCAAGGTACCTGGATGCGAACTCCCAGTAGGCTCTCAGCGGTGTCAGATCGCGAGCGCTCGCCGCGCCGTGCGACGCTAGGGTTGCAGCAAAGACGAACATCTGCGTGGAGGACCGGTGACCCAGCCGAGCAACCCTGTCTCGACCCCAGCTCAGGACGCGACCGTGCTCGAACGGGCCCTATTCGAGGTCAAGCGGGTCATCGTCGGCCAGGACCGCATGATCGAGCGAATGTTCGTGTCCCTGCTCTGCCGCGGCCACGTGCTGCTGGAGGGCGTGCCCGGCGTGGCCAAGACGCTCGCCGTGGAGACCCTGGCCCGGGTCGTGGGCGGCACGTTCTCCCGCATCCAGTTCACCCCCGACCTGGTGCCCGCCGACATCGTCGGCACCCGGATCTACCGGCAGTCCAGCGAGAAGTTCGACGTCGAGCTCGGCCCGGTGTTCGTCAACTTCCTGCTCGCCGACGAGATCAACCGTGCGCCCGCCAAGGTGCAGTCGGCGCTGCTGGAGGTCATGGCCGAGCAGCAGGTGTCGATCGGCGGCGAGACCTATGACGTGCCGCGGCCGTTCCTGGTCATGGCCACGCAGAACCCGATCGAGCAGGAGGGCGTCTACCCGCTGCCCGAGGCCCAGCGCGACCGGTTCCTCATGAAGATCCAGGTGGGCTACCCCTCCGACGCCGAGGAGCGCGAGATCGTCTACCGGGTCAGCGTGAAGACCCCGGAGCCGGTCGCGGTGCTCACCACCGAGGAGCTCATGGCGCTGCAGGACAAGGCCGACGACGTGTTCGTGCACAACGCGCTCGTCGACTACGCGGTGCGGCTGGTGGTCGCCACGCGCGCCCCGGCCGAGCACGGGCTGGGTGACATCGCCCACCTCATTCAGTACGGTGCGAGTCCCCGCGCCTCGCTCGGCATCGTGCGCGCCTCCCGCGCGCTCGCCCTGCTGCGCGGCCGCGACTACGCGCTGCCGCAGGACGTGCAGGACATCGCCCCGGACATCCTGCGCCACCGGCTCGTGCTGTCCTACGACGCGCTCGCCGACGACATCCCGGCCGACGACGTGGTGCGCCGGGTGCTCGCCGCCGTGGCGCCCCCCACCGTCGCTCCGCGCCAGCAGGCCACCACCGCGCCGGCCGGGCAGCCGGGTCAACCCGGGCAACCCGGTCAGCCGCAGGCGACCACGACCATCACGACGTGGCCCGGTCGGTGAGGATCCGAAGCGGGACCGGCCTGGACGACGCTCGCGCCGAGGTCGTCCTCAACCGCATGCAGCTGCTCGTCACCCGCAAGCTCGACGGCCTGCTGCAGGGCGACTACCTGGGCCTGCTGCCGGGGCCGGGGACCGAGGCCGGTGAGTCGCGGGAGTATCGCCCCGGCGACGACGTGCGGCGCATGGACTGGCCGGTCACCGCGCGCACCACGCTGCCGCACGTCCGCCAGACCGTCGCCGACCGGGAGCTGGAGACCTGGCTCGCCGTCGACCTCAGCGCCAGCCTGGACTTCGGCACCGCGAACTACCTCAAGCGCGACCTGGCGATCGCCGCCGCGGCCGCCGTCGCCCACCTCACGGTCCGCGGCGGCAACCGCATCGGAGCCGTCGTCGGCACCGCCGATGCCCTCGACCGCCTCCCGGCGCGCCCGGGCCGCAAGGACGCGCAGGGCCTGCTGCGCACCATCGCACTCACCCGGGGCCGGCCCGGCCGCGCCGACCTCGGCGCGCTCATCGACATGCTCAACCGGCCCCCGCGCCGGCGCGGCCTGGCCGTGGTCATCTCCGACTTCATGACCCCGCCGCAGCAGTGGGCGCGGCCGCTGCGCAAGCTCGGCGTCCGCCACGACCTGCTCGCCGTCGAGGTCGTCGACCCGCGCGAGCTGGAGCTGCCCAACGTCGGCGTGATCGCGCTCGTCGATCCGGAGACGGGGCGGATGCACGAGGTACAGACCGCCGACCCGAAGCTGCGCCACCGTTACGCGCACGCGGCCGCCGCCCAGCGCGCCGAGATAGCCTCGGCCCTGCGCGGCGCGAACGCGGCCCATCTGCGGCTGCGCACCGACTCCGACTGGCTGCTGGACATCGTCCGGTTCGTCGCGGCCCAGCGACACGCCCGAACTCGAGGAACGACCCGATGATCCGTCTGCTCTCACCGTGGTGGCTGCTGGCCCTGGTGCCCGTCGCCGTGGTCATCGGCGTGTACGTGTGGCGCCAGCTGCACCGCCGCGCGTTCGCCGTCCGCTTCACCAACGTGGACCTGCTCAGCAGCCTGGTGCCCAAGGGCATCGGCGTGCGTCGTCACGTCAGCGCCGCGGCGTTCCTGCTCAGCCTGGTGATCCTGGCCTTCGGCATGGCCCGCCCGTCGGTGGACACCAAGGAGCCCCTGGAGCGGGCGACCATCATGCTCGCCATCGACGTGTCGCTGTCGATGCAGGCGACCGACGTGGCCCCGACGCGCATCGACGCGGCGAAGGCGGCCGCCCAGGACTTCGTCAAGCAGCTCCCGGCGAACTTCAACGTCGGCCTGGTCTCCTTCGCCAAGACCGCCAGCGTGCTGGTCTCGCCGACCAAGGAGCGCGACTCGATCATGCAGGCCATCGACGGCCTGACCCTGCAGGAATCGACGGCCACCGGCGAGGCGGTCTTCACCAGCCTCGACGCGATCCGCACGGTGCCCGCCGACGGCGCGGCCGGCCCGCCGCCGGCCCGGATCGTGCTGCTCTCCGACGGCTTCCGCACCGCCGGCCGCTCGCTGGAGGACGCCTCCGCGGCCGCGTCGGCGGCCAACGTGCCGGTGTCGACGATCGCGTTCGGCACGGACGAGGGCGTGGTCCGCATCGGCAACACGCCGCAGCGGGTGCCGGTGGACCGCCCCTCGCTGCAGAAGGTGGCGGAGGTCACCAAGGGGTACTTCTACGAAGCCGCCAGCAAGGAAGAGCTCAAGCGGGTGTACTCCGACATGGGCAGCTCGATCGGCTTCCGCACCAAGCCTCAGGAGATCACCCAGTGGTATCTGGGATTCGGGTTCCTGATGGCCCTGTGTGCGGGTGCGCTGAGCCTGCTGTGGGGCTCCCGGCTTCCCTAGCGGCGGCCCTGGCCAGTTAGTGGGCGCCGACCATGAAGAAGAGGGCGGCGACCCACACGGCGGCCAGGAAAAAGCCAACGGGCGCGACAAAACGGTTCACGACATGCTCCCAACGGGTGTTGTCTCAGCGAGAAAGAGAGAACAGACACGCGGAAAGCCGTGGCGGGTGATCTGCTGTTACCGGCCACGACTGGAGGGATCGCTACTTCGCACAGCGATCACCTCCTGGGAGCGGCTACCGGACCGGCCGGTAGGAGAACGGGCCCAGCCGTCACCGCGGCCGGACATCCAGACGGGTTCATCGTACGCCGGGCCGTCACGCCCGCCATCAGCCGCCTGGCTCGTTGGGTCCTACCATGCGGTAGCACCTACTCTCCCTACAGAATTTCCCTCACGTGTTGAAAGGCGGCACCCGTGGCGAGGACCGTGCTGGTCACCGGCGGAAACCGGGGCATCGGACTGGCGATCGCGCAGGCGTTCGCCAAGCAGGGCGACCGGGTGGCGGTGACGCACCGCGGTTCCGGCGCTCCGGAGGGTCTCTTCGGCGTGCAGTGTGACATCACCGACAGTGCCGCCGTCGACGCCGCGTTCACGGAGGTCGAGAACGCACTCGGCCCGGTCGAGGTGCTCGTGGCCAACGCCGGCATCACCCAGGACACCCTGCTGCTGCGCATGAGCGAGGAGCAGTTCACCGGCGTCGTCGACACCAACCTGACCGGTTCGTTCCGCTGCGCCAAGCGGGCCGCGAGCAAGATGCTGCGCGCCCGCTGGGGCCGTATCATCTTCATCTCCTCGGTCGTGGGTCTCTACGGCGGCCCGGGCCAGGTGAACTACGCGGCGAGCAAGGCCGGCCTGGTCGGCATGGCCCGCTCGATCACGCGGGAGCTCGGCAGCCGCAACATCACCGCCAACGTGGTCGCGCCCGGCTTCATCGAGACCGACATGACCGCGGTGCTGCCCGAGGCGACGCAGGCGGAGTACAAGAAGAGCATCCCCCTCGGCCGCATGGCCAAGCCCGAGGAGGTCGCCGACGTGGTGACGTTCCTCGCGAGCGACGCCGCGGGGTATATCACCGGCGCTGTGATTCCGGTCGACGGCGGCCTGGGCATGGGTCACTGACGGTCTGATCCGCGGACAACTCATCACTTAGGAGACGCCTGAACTATGGCAGGACTTCTCGAAGGCAAGCGGCTGCTGATCACCGGGATCATCACCGAACAGTCCATCGCCTTCTCCGCCGCGAAGGTCGCCCAGGAGCAGGGCGCCCAGGTCGTGCTCACCGGCTTCGGCCGGCTGTCGCTGGTAGAGCGCATCGCCAAGCGGCTGCCGCAGGAGGCCCCGGTCATCGAGCTCGACGTGACCAACCAGGAGCACCTCGACGGCCTGGCCGACAAGGTGCGCGAGCACGCCGACGGGCTCGACGGCGTGCTGCACTCGATCGCCTTCGCGCCGGCGAGCTGCCTCGGCGGCGACTTCCTGGCCGCGCCGTGGGCGGACGTCGCCACCGCGGTGCACGTCTCGACGTTCTCGTTCAAGTCGCTCGCCGTCGCCTGCCTGCCCCTCATGAGCAACGGCGGGTCGATCGTGGGCCTGGACTTCGACGCGTCGAAGGCCTGGCCGGTGTACGACTGGATGGGCGTGGCGAAGGCCGGCCTCGAGTCCACGTCGCGCTACCTGGCTCGCGAGCTCGGGCCGCGCGGCATCCGCGTCAACCTGGTCGCGGCCGGGCCGCTGCGGACCATGGCGGCCAAGTCGATCCCGGGCTTCTCGGTCTTCGAGGACTCCTGGGCCAAGGCCGCGCCGCTCGGCTGGGACCTGTACGACCAGGCCGCCGCGGCCAAGGCCTGCTGCGCCCTCATGTCCGACTGGTTCCCGGCCACGACCGGCGAGATCGTCCACGTCGACGGCGGCTACCACGCGGTCGGCTCCTCCTGACGCGGTTGCAGAATGGGGGACGTGGTTTATGACGCGTTCCTCCTGCTTTCGTTCGGCGGCCCGGAAGGGCAGGACGACGTCCTGCCCTTCCTGGAGAACGTGACCCGCGGCCGGGGCATCCCACGCGAGCGGCTGGAGGCCGTCGCCGGTCACTACCGCCACTTCGGCGGCGTCTCACCGATCAACGCCCAGTGCCGCGAGCTCATCGAGGCCCTCCGCCCCCACCTGGACCTGCCCATCTACTGGGGCAACCGCAACTGGCACCCGATGCTCGCCGACACCGTCCGGCAGATGCGCGACGACGGCGTGCGGCGCGTGATCGCCTTCGCCACGAGCCCGTTCGGGTCGTACTCCTCGTGCCGGCAGTACCTGCAGGACATTGACCGGGCCCGGGCCGAGGTGCCCGGCGCGCCCGTCATCGACAAGATCCGGCACTACCACGACCATCCCGGGTACATCCACCCGCACGCCGACGCCGTGCGCGCCGCCCTGGCCGCGCTGCCGTCGCGGATGGCGGCCCGGCTGGTCTTCACCGCACACTCGATCCCGGTGTCGATGAACGCGGCCAGCGGCCCGGGCGGCGTCGGGCGCTACGAGGCGCAGCTGCGCGAGACCGCGGCCCTGGTCGCCGCCGAGGCCGCCCCGGAGCTGTCCTGGGACCTGGTCTGGCAGAGCCGCTCCGGCCCGCCGCAGGTGCCGTGGCTGGAGCCGGACGTCAACGACCACCTGGAGGCGCTGGCGAAGGGGGGTGTGACCGAGGTCGTGGTGAGCCCGATCGGGTTCATCTCCGACCACCTGGAGGTCATCTGGGACCTCGACGAGGAGGCCCGTGCCACCGCCGCCCGGCTCGGCCTGGCCTACGCCCGCGCCGCCACCCCCGGCGCCGACCCGCGCTTCGTGGACATGATCCGACAGCTCGTCGACGAGCGCGTCCTTGCTCACAGTAATGTGCGTCACGCGCTGGGAACCGTCCCGACCTGGGATTTCTGCCCCGCTGACTGCTGCGCGTCACCGAAACGCGCATAGGTTTGAAACGTATCCGAGGGAGTATGTTGCGCGTGAGAGAACGCAAGCCCATCGAGTCCTGGCTCACCGACATGGACGGGGTCCTCGTGCACGAGGGCGAGCCCGTGCCGGGCGCACCGGAGTTCGTCAACCGGCTGCGCTCGTCCGGCAAGCCGTTCCTGATCCTGACCAACAACTCCATCTACACCGCACGCGACCTGCAGGCCCGGCTGCGCCGCATCGGATTCGACGTCCCGGAGTCGGCGATCTGGACCTCGGCGCTGGCGACCGCGCAGTTCCTGGACACCCAGCGCCCGGGCGGCACCGCCTACGTCATCGGCGAGGCGGGGCTGACGACCGCGATGCACGAGGTCGGGTACATCCTCACCGACACCGAGCCCGACTACGTGGTGCTGGGGGAGACCCGCACGTACAGTTTCGAGGCGATCACCACCGCCATCCGCCTCATCAACGACGGCGCCCGGTTCATCTGCACCAACCCGGACGCGACCGGCCCGTCGAACGAGGGCGCCCTGCCGGCCTGCGGCGCGGTGGCGGCCCTCATCTCGAAGGCGACGGGCATCGAGCCATACTTCATCGGCAAGCCGAACCCGATGATGATGCGCTCGGCGCTGAACAGCATCGACGCGCATTCGGAGACGACGGCGATGATCGGCGACCGCATGGACACCGACGTCCTGTGCGGGCTGGAGGCCGGCCTGGAGACGATCCTGGTGCTGAGCGGAATCTCGACCACGGCGGACGTGGAGCGGTACCCGTACCGGCCCTCGCGGATCATCCCTTCGGTCGCGCACCTGATCGACGAGGTCTGACGACCCGACGCAGAGGTCCGGCGCCCCGCGCCGGACTTCTCGCGCTCGCACGTTCGGCTGGTGGTCCGTGCCGAGTCTTCTTGCGCTTCCGTTTCCGGCTGGTGGTCCGTGCCGGGCTTTTCTTGCGCCTTGGAGCGACCGGCAACAGGCGCCCTGCCTGCATCTCCCCGCCCGCCGTGCGACCGCGGCGCGGCAGGTCCAAGGGGGTGAGGCGCCCGCCGCGACGAGGCGTGATCTTGACCGATTGTCGGTCTCTTCTAGTTGGACCGCGGCCCGTGCCGCTGTGCTCCCGCTGCCGGTCTCTCTTGGACCGCGGCCCGCCGCTGTGCTCCCGCATATCGGATTTATGACCTGTCAGGCGAAAAGTCCGAAAAGTCGTGGCGCGGAGCGCCCGACTTTTCGCGAACCGGGAACGGCCCTACAGCAGCGGGGCGTTGCAGGCGGCGACCAGGGCCCGGCGGCAGGCCGTCGTCAGCGGGCGCAGGGCCGCGTCGCGCTGCTGGACCTCGTAGCCGTTGACCGCGCCGCCCGGGGCCGCGTGTTCGGCCAGCGCCAGCACGCGGTCGAGGATGCTCGCACGGGCGAACAGGCGGCGGGCCCTCGGGTCGTAGCCCGGCGGGAGGTCGGCCGCGGAGTCGGGCTTGCGCAGGGCCTCGATCGCGCCGGCGAGCTCCGGGCGCCACTGGGCGATGTCGAGCTTCGCGAGGGTGCGCGTGGCCGTGGCCAGCTCCGCGGACAGCTCGGCCTCCGCCTCGGCCGTGTTCGGCTCGTGGGTCGCCGGCCGGTCCTGCGGTAGTGCGAACACCTGCCAGCGTACGGTCTCGAACTCGTCGCCCGAGCCCGACGTGTGCAAGCGTACTTCCGGCACGAAGCCCAGGCCGCCCGCGATCACGCCCTCGCCGGCGAGCAGGGCGGCACCGGTGAAGGGGCCCGGGCCCGGCAGGCCGCGGGGGTCGCCGGGTGCGGGGAGCACGAGGCGTACCTCATCCGGGTGCAGCTTCGACAGCGACGCCAGGGCGTCGGCGAGCGGCACGTCGGTCCACGTGCCGGGGACGTCGGAGACCATGTGCTCCTCGTCGCCGGAGATCTCGGCGGCGGCGTCGTCGCACGGCACCAGGCCGGCGCGCCACGCCCGGACCCATGCCACGAAACGCGCCGAGCGGCGCGCCTGGAGGGTCGCCGCGCGTGCTGCGGGGGACATGGGAGCAAGGGTACGTGCTGACGTGCCGGTATGTCTCGCAGGCGAACGGGCCGTCAGCCGATACGCTTCCCGGCCATGGACGTCCTGGCGAACAACGACTGGCGGCGCCGGCGCGCGGTGCCGGTGGTCGAGGCCGAGCTGGAGCTGGTCGTGGAGGACGCCGACTCCGGTTTCTGCGGGGCCGTGGTCGGGTTCGAGTTCGGGGCCGTGGTGCTCGAGGACCGCTTCGGCAACCGGCGCAACTTCCCGCTGGAGCCGGCCGCGTTCCTCCTCGAGGGGCAGACGGTGACGCTCGTACGGCCGGCGCCCGCGCGGGTGGAGCAGCGCAAGCGGACGGCGTCGGGGTCCATCGCCGTGGCCGGGCACTCGGCGCGGGTGGCCCGGCGCAGCCGGATCTGGGTCGAGGGTGTCCACGACGCCGCCCTGGTGGAGCGCATCTGGGGCGACGACCTGCGCATCGAGGGCGTGGTGGTGGAGCCGCTGGAGGGCATCGACGAGCTGGCGGCGGCCGTGCGGGAGTTCTCGCCCGGGCCGGTGGCCCGCCTCGGCGTCCTGGTCGACCACCTGGTGCCCGGCTCGAAGGAGAGCCGGATCGTGGCGGCGGTGCAGTCGCCGTACGTGCTGGTGACCGGGCATCCGTACGTCGACGTGTGGCAGGCCGTGAAGCCCTCCGCCGTGGGCATCCGCGAATGGCCTGTGGTGCCGCCGGGGCGGCCCTGGAAGGAGGGCGTCTGCGCGGCCCTGGGGGTCGCGGAGCCGGCCGACATGTGGCGGCGGATTCTGGCGTCGGTGTCGAGCTTCCGGGACGTGGAGACGCCGCTGATCAACTCGATGGAGCGGCTGATCGACTTCGTGACCGAGCCCGACGAGGATGTCTGAGCGATTTGTCCGGTTAGCTCCGGCTGTACCGCAACGGGAATTTCCGATATGTCGGGCGCTCCGCGCCGCTCCGCTCCGACATATCGGACTTATGCCCTGTCGGGGTATAAATCCGAAAAGTCGTGGCGCGGAGCGCCCGACTTTTCGTAAAGCGCAGCTCAGCGAAGGTCCGGCCACGGGTCCCGGGTGAAGACGAACGTGGCGATGTCCAGCGCCACGACCTCGCCCGAGGCGGAGCGGCGCACCTGCAGGATCTCGCCGTCGTTCTCGCCCGAGCGGCCCCGCCAGCGATCCTGCGCCGGCCCGTCCGGCTCGAAGCGCCACGGGGCGTCGCCCGTCGTCAGCGGCGTGACCACGAGGGCGTCGTCGACCCAGCCGGCCTCGTACTCGCGCCCCATCCACCACCAGCGCCCCGTCAACGGTGCCACGGACGCCGGCGGGGCAGTGCCCGGCCGCCAGGGCGCCGGACGCGCCGGCTCGCGGTCGAGGACCGTCTCCAGCAGGTCCAGGCCGAAGCCGCTCAGCCCGCCGGGGTGATGCATCGTGTACGCGTTCGCGAACGCCACCACCGCGGTGCGCGACGGGCGGTGGACGGCCAGGACCGCGACGTAACCGGGCATCGACCCGCTGTGCCCCACGAACACCCGCTCGCCGCGCCGCCACAGCTGCAGGCCCACGCCGTGGCCCTCGCGCCAGCTCTCCAGGTCGCTCAGGACCACCGGGGCGCACATCTCGGCCACCGTGGCCGGGGCGAGGACGGCGGGGTCGGGGTCGGCCAGGAACGCGGCCCAGCGCGAGAGGTCCTCGACCGTCGACCACAGCTGACCGGCCGGGGCCATGGCGCCCGCGTCCAGGCGGGGCTCCTCGCGCATCTGGTCGAGCCAGGGATGCATGACGTACCCCCTGGCGAACGGCTCCGCCGCGGCGTACGTGGTGCGCTTCAGCCCGAGCGGGCGCAGCAGCCGCTTGTGGACCATCTCCCGCCAGTCCTCGCCGCCGAGGCGGGCGACGACGGCGCCGAGCAGCCCGTAGGCGAGGTTGGAGTAGTGGAAGCCGTGCAGGGGCGGGTACGCGACCTTGTCGGCGGTGAGGGTCGACAGGAACGTGTCGACGTCGGTGCCGGCGTTGCGCTCCCACCAGTCCCCGTCGGGCTCGCGCTGGACGCCGCCGGCGTGGCCGAGCAGTTGGCGCAGGGTCACCGCGCCGACGGGTGTGCCGGGCAGGTGGCGGTACAGCAGGTCGTCGAGCGCCAGCTTGCCCTCGTCGCGCAGGGCGAGCACCAGCGCGGCGGTCATCGTCTTGGTGATCGAGCCGATCCGGAACTGCTGGCCGGCCAGGTACGGCCCGGCCGCGGCCACGTGGGCCGGCGTCCCGTCGCGGACCACGCCCGCGACCAGGGTCGGCACCCGGGCGCTCGCGTGGGCGCGGGCGACCAGTTCGTCGATGCGGGCGGTCGTCTCGGGCAGGAGGGGCACGCGGGTCACGATCAGCCCAACTGCGCACCGGGCGCAAGGGTCGCGGTCGTTTTGCAAGGTTCTCGCAACCGGAGGCTCCCGCGGGCGACGGGACGTGCACCGGCGTGACACGATCGAAGTGTGGATGTCTGGCTGATCGTCTGGTTGATCGTCGGCGCCGCACTCGTCGCGGCGGAGGTCTTCACGACCACGTTCGTGCTGCTGATGTTCGCGATCGGTGCGTTCGCCGCCGCCGGGGCCGCCGCCCTCGGGGCGAACGAGCCGATCCAGGCCGCCGTCTTCGCCGTGGTGAGCGCGCTGTCCTTCGTGGCGGTGCGGCCCACGCTGCGCCGATACATGCACCGCGACGAACGCGACACCCAGATGGGTGTCGAGGCCATCGAGGGTTCGATGGCGCTCGTGCTGGAGGACGTCGACAATGACAGCGGCATGATCAAGATTGAAGGGGAACTCTGGCGCGCCCGGCCCTACGACGTCACGCAGCGCTTCAGCGCCGGCGAGCGGGTCCGGGTGATCGAGATCAAGGGTGCCACCGCAATGGTGTGGAAGGACTGAGGCCCAAGTGGATCCGAGCACGTTCCTGGCGATCGTGGTGATCGTCGCCGCCCTTATCGCCATCATCACCGTGGCCAAGTCGGTGAAGGTCGTACCGCAGCAGGTGGAGTACGTCGTCGAGCGCCTCGGCAAGTACAGCCGGACGCTGACCCCGGGCCTGAACATCCTGGTGCCGTTCATCGACTCGGTCCGCAACAAGGTCGACAAGCGTGAGGCGGTCGTCAACTTCCCGCCCCAGCCGGTCATCACGTCCGACAACCTGGTCGTGTCGATCGACACGGTCCTGTATTTCAAGGTCGTCGACTCCGTCCGCGCGACCTACGAGATCTTCTCCTACCTGCAGGCCATCGAGCAGCTGACCGTGACCACGCTGCGTAACGTCATCGGCTCGCTCGACCTGGAGAAGGCGCTCACCAGCCGTGACGAGATCAACCGTCACCTCTCCGGCGTGCTGGACGAGACCACGGGCCGCTGGGGCATCAAGGTCACCCGCGTCGAGATCAAGGCCATCGAGCCGCCGCCGAGCATCCGCGACTCGATGGAGAAGCAGATGCGCGCCGAGCGCGACCGCCGCGCCGCGATCCTGCACGCCGAGGGCCTCAAGCAGTCCCAGATCCTCACCGCCGAGGGTGAGAAGCAGGCGGCAGTCCTCCGGGCGGAGGGCGAACGGCAGTCCCGCATCCTGACGGCCGAGGGCCAGGCGAAGGCCATCCGCACCGTCGTGGACTCCATCCACCTGGCCAACCCGGACTCGAAGGTGATGGCGTACCAGTACCTGCAGTCCCTGCCCCAGATCGCCGCCGGCCAGTCCAACAAGCTGTGGATCCTGCCGGTCGAGCTGACCAAGGCCCTGGAGGGCATCGGTGGCGCCCTGGGCGGCATCGGCCAGATGTCCAACGACGAGCGCTCCCGCCACGTCGACCAGAGCTCCCTGGAGGAGGCCGAGTCCGCGGAGGTCCTGGAGGCCCGCCGCGCGGCCGAAGAGGCCGCGGCCGCGGCCAACGCGGAGGCCGCCGCGGCGGCCGCCCAGGTCTCGGGCGGCGAGCAGCCGTCCCGCGAGCTGCCCGGCTCCCAGGGCATCCCGGCCACCGTGTACGACCCGGCGCCGGACCAGCACCGCGACAACGCCTGACAGCACGACACCACTGGGGCCGCTCACTCCTCCCGCGGGGGCGAGCGGCCCTGGTCATGCCCCTCGCGTGCGGGGTCAGCGGCAGAGTTCGTAGAAGGCGACCGCGGCCGCCGCGGCCACGTTCAGTGAGTCGACGCCGTTGTGCATCGGGATCACCACGCGGACGTCGGCCGCCTCCATCGCCGCCCGGGTAAGGCCCGGGCCTTCGGCGCCGAGCAGCAGGGCCGTCCGTGAGCGTTGCCGCTCGCTCAGGTCCCGCATCGGGATGGCGTCCGGGGCCAGGGTCATCGCCAGCAGCGTGAACCCGGCCTCGCGAACGGCAGCGAGCGAGGACGGCCAGGGGTCCAGGCGGGCGTACGGCACCGCGAACACCTCGCCCATGCTCACGCGGACACTGCGGCGATACAGCGGATCCGCGCACGACGGCGACAGCAGCACCGCGTCCATGCCCAGCGCCGCCGCGCCCCGGAAGATGGCGCCCACGTTGGTGTGGTTGTTGACGTCCTCCAGGATCGCGACGCGCCGGGCGGACGCGAGGACCTCGAATGCGGTGCGGTCCGGCTTGCGGTGGAAGCTCGCCAGGACGCCGCGGTGGACGTGGAAGCCGGTCGTGGCCTCGAGCACGGCCTGGTCGCCGGCGAAGACGGGGACGTCGTCCAGGGGGAGGCCGTCGAGCTGACCGACGCGTTTGGCGTCCACGAGGACCGAGCGCGGGCGGTAGCCGGCCCGCAGAGCGCGGCGCAGGACGAGCTCGCCCTCGGCGATGAACAGGCCGTTGGGCGGCTCCCACCGGGTGCGCAACTCGACGTCGGTGAGCGCCCGGTAGTCGCCGAGGCGCTCGTCGTCGTCGGTGATCGTCTCGATGGTCGGCACCCGGTCAATTCTGCCTTGCGCCGGGGACGGGGAGTCATCGCGTCCCGCACGGGGCAGCGGGTGGTAGGTGGACGTTTGCGATGGTGCTGGCCATTCTGCCGGTGATAAAGTCCCGGGCTGCGCGGCGATTTGATTTGAGGAGAACATCGATGAGCCAACCGCGACCAAGTGGGGCGTCGCGCGCCAAGCTGCGTGTCGCGATCATCGTGGCTCTTCCCGTGGCATTCGTCTTTGGTTGGTTTCTCGCGGGCCTCGATGTATCGCAACCCGTCGCCATGGCGATCTGTGCGGTGCCGCTCGCAGTCTTTGTGGCCTGGTACGTTCGGGAACGTTTGAAGCTGCGCGACACCCGTAAATGACCATACGTTCCGGCGGCTGGCGGCTCGTACACCCTTGACCCGAAGCCGGCGCAGCGATGAGTTCCGCGGCCGCGGGCGGTCCTACCGGGGATGGGCACCGAGGCGAGGTTCCTGCTGGGCGCGGCGGTCACCCGCGCGGACATCCCGGTCCTGTGCGGTGACCTCGCGCAGTTGCTGCGCGGCACCGGCCCCGGCGTCGTGCACTGCGACGTGGCCGCCGTCGCGCGCCCGGACGCGGTCACGGTCGAGGCGCTGGCCCGGCTGCACCTCACCGCGCGCCGGCACGGCCGGCGGCTCGTCGTCACCGGGGCCGGCCCCCACCTGCGGCAGCTCATCACGCTGATCGGGCTCGACGCCCCGTTGATCGAGCGGCCGTGACGAGCGTGACGGCGTTCGGGTGGCGGCCGGGAGCGGACCACGACGGCAGTGTCAGTCCAGGTGGGCCGGCAGGCCGAACAGCGGGAACAGCCGCTGCGTGTCGAGGAAGTTGTTGAGCGCGGCGATCCGCCCGCCGGACAGCTCCAGCACGATCAGCGCCCACGGGTCGTGTCCGGCACCGGTGAGGCTCGGGCGGTACTGCCCGAACGCCGGCATCCCGTTCGCCGTCACCGGCACCAGACGGGACCCGCGGCAGCCGCTGCCCGTGCCCAGCATCCACGCGACGATGTCGGCGGGGCCGCGCAGCCACAGCGGCACCGGCGGCATCGACAGCGTCGCGTCCTCGCGCAGCAGCGCCGTGAGCGCCTCCAGGTCGTACGCCTCGAACGCCTGCACATACCGCGCCAGCAGCGCCTTCTGCTCCTCGTCGAGAGGGTCGGCGGCGGCGGTGACGTCGGTGGCCGCGAGCGTCGCCCGGGCCCGCTGCAGGGCACTGTTGACGCCGGCCACCGACGTGTCGAGCAGGTCGGCGACCTCCTGTGCCGACCACGCGAGGACCTCCCGCAGGATCAGCACGGCCCGCTGCCGCGGCGGCAGGTGCTGCAGCGCGGCGACGAACGCCAGCTGGACCGACTCGCGCGCGGCGACCACGTCGGCCGGGTCGGCGATCTCCGGCAGCACCCGCCCGTCCGGCACCGGCCCCAGCCAGATCTGCTCGGGGCGCGGCTCACCCGGATCGCTCGCCCGCCCCGACCCCGCCGGACCGAGATCCATCGGCCGTACCCGCCGCTGCGCGCTGCCCAGCATGGTCAGGCACACGTTCGTCGCGATACGGTACAGCCAGGACCGCAGCGCCGAGCGCCCCTCGAACCGTTCGAAACCCCGCCAGGCCCGCACGAACGTGTCCTGGACGGCGTCCTCGGCCTCGAACGCCGAGCCCAGCATCCGATAGCAGTATCCGGTCAGCTCCGTGCGGTACGGCTCCAGCTGCGACTCGATCGACGTGCTTGCCGCCACATCGCTCATCATCCGAACCTAGCCGAGGCGGCGCGGAAAATTTCCCCGCCTCGAGCGATGAGTTCTCCGTGCACGCCTGGTCTGAACCGGCGACAGTACGAACTGCAGGCCCTGAACAGACCTTGAGGAGCAGATCATGACCGCCGCCGAGTGGAGCGCCGACACCGCCGGATCTGGGCAGTACGCCGAGGTCAACGGCATCAATCTGTACTACGAGACCCACGGCGGCGGACGCCCGATGATCCTGCTGCACGGCGGTCTCGGCTCTGGCGAGATGTTCGGGCCGATCCTGCCCGTCCTGGCCGGCCACCACCAGGTCATCGCCGTCGACCTGCAGGGCCACGGCCGCACCGCCGACATCGACCGGCCGCTCGCGGTCCCCCTGATGGCCGACGACGTCGCCGCCCTCATCGACCACCTCGGCCTGGACCAGCCCGACGTCGTCGGCTACTCCCTCGGCGGCGGCGTCGCCCTCCAGGTCGCGATCCGGCACCCGGAGAAGGTCGGCCGGCTGGTCTCCGCGTCGGCCAACATCCGCCGCGATGCGATCTACCCGGAGATGCTGCAGCAGCAGGGCCAGGTGAGCGCGGCCGCCGCCGAGTTCATGAAGGACACCCCGATGTACGAGCTGTACCAGCGGGTCGCGCCCCGCCCCGGGGACTTCCCGCGGCTGCTGGACAAGATCGGCGAGGCGATGGCGAAGGACTTCGACTACACCGAGGAGGTCCGCGGCCTGCAGGTCCCCACCCTCATCGTCGCCGCCGACGCCGACATGGCGCCCCCGAGCCACTACGCCGAGGTCTTCAACCTCCTCGACGGCGGCCTGCGCGACGGCGGCTGGATGGGCGAGGGCCGCCCGAAAGGCGGCCACGCGCTGGCCATCCTGCCCGGCCTGACCCACTACGACATCTTCCTGTCCCCGCTGTTCGCCGCGGCCACCCTCGCGTTCCTCGATCAGGACCGCTGAGCCAGGACCGCCGAACCGGGGCAACGCCGGCCGCCGCCACACGGGGGGCGGCGGCCGGCTGTGCCGGTCTTGCACCGCCGGACGACAAAAGTAAAGGCAGGGAAATCTATTCCCCTGCCACTTTCAACGTATAACACACCGGGGGGCTTGTGGCAAGACCCGGGTCTTGCCGCAGAATCGTCGGCCGGGCTGAGCGCCGACGAGGAGACGGGTGAACAAGGTGTGTGTGCTGGAGGTACGGGCGCAGCGGACGGCCGACATTTCGGAGGTGTCGAGATGATCGGGCAGTACGTGCTGGGTCTGCACGAGGTTGACGAGACGCACGTCGCGGTCGTTGGCGGCAAGGGCGCGCACCTGGGGGCGCTGTCGCGGATCGACGGCATCCGCGTGCCGGCCGGCTTCTGCGTGACGACGGACGCGTTCCGGCGGATCATCGCGGAAGGGCCTTCGATCGAGGGTCGGCTCGATGATCGGCTCGATGAGCTGTCGCGGCTGGACCCGGATGACCGGGAGGCGATCCGCACCCGTAGCGCGCAGATCCGCCGGATCATCGAAGGCAACGCCATTCCTGGCGATCTCGCGGCGGCGATCACGCGCGCTCTCGCCCAGTTCGGCGAGCAAGCTGCCTACGCCGTCCGGTCCAGCGCGACGGCAGAGGACTCGCCGACGGCCTCGTTCGCGGGCCAGCACGACACGTACCTCAACGTCGTGGGGCCGGCCGCGATCCTCCAGCACGTCAGCTGGTGCTGGGCCGCGCTTTTCACCGAGCGGGCCGTGATCTACCGCCAGCGCAACGGCATCGACCACCGTACGGTCCACATGGCCGTGGTCGTGCAGCGGATGATCCGGCCGGAGGCGTCCGGCATCCTGTTCACCGCGGACCCCGTCACGGGCAACCGGAAGGTCGCCTCCGTGGACGCCGGCTTCGGCCTGGGCGAGGCCCTGGTCTCCGGTCTGGTGAACGCGGACGTGATCAAGGTGCGCGACGGCGAAGTCATCGCCAAGGCGATCGCCGCCAAGCAGCGGGCCATCCACGCCCGGCCGGCAGGCGGGACGCGGGAAGAGGCGATCGAGGCGGAGCGGCAGCGGCGGCCGGCGCTGACCGACGCGCAGGCCGTGCGGCTCGCGCAGCTCGGCCGGCGGATCGAGGCGCATTTCGGCTGTCCCCAGGACATCGAGTGGTGCCTGACCGGCGAGGACTTCCACATCGTCCAGAGCCGGCCGATCACCACGCTGTTTCCCGTTCCGCCGGCCGGCGACCGAGACAACCACGTCTACCTGTCCGTCGGTCACCAGCAGATGATGACCGACGCCATGAAGCCCTTGGGGCTCTCGATGTGGCAGCTGACGGCCATGGCGCCGATGCTTGAGGCCGGCGGGCGGCTGTTCGTGGACGCCACCCGGCGCCTGGCCTCGCCAACGAGCCGGGCTGGCTTCCTGGAGCTCATGGGTAAGTCCGATCCGCTGACCGCGGACGCGCTGCGGACCATCCTCGACCGCGGCGACTTCGTCGCGTCGCTTCCGGACGCCGGACCCGGCGGGCCGCCGCCCGGCCGCGCACCCGCCCCGATCGAGACCGATCCGGCGATCGTCACGGAGCTGATCGAGCGCAGCCAGGCGTCCATCGCCGCCCTGCGGCGCGATGTCCGGACGGCCCGCGGACCGGCGCTGTTCGACTTCCTGCGGGAGGCCTTCGAGGAGCACAAGCGAGTCCTCGGTGATCCGCTGAGCGTGCAGGCGATCATGGCGGGGATGGAGGCCACGTGGTGGCTCAACGACAAGCTGCGGGAGTGGCTGGGCGAGACGAACGCGGCCGACACCCTCACGCTGTCCGCCCCCGGCAACATCACGTCGGAGATGGGGCTGGCGCTCCTCGACGTCGCCGACGTGATCCGCCCGTATCCGGACGTGGTGGCGTTCCTGCGCGATGTCGGGGACGAGGGCTTCCTGGACGAGCTGCCGAAGCTCGCGGGCGGGACCGAAGCGCGCGAGGCCATCGAGGCCTACCTCGACAAGTACGGCATGCGCTGCGTCGGCGAGATCGACATCACGAGGCCGCGCTGGAGCGAGCGCCCCTCCACACTCGTGCCCGTGATCCTCGACAACGTCAGGAACTTCGAGCCGGGCGCCGCCGAGCGGCGCTTCGAGCAAGGGCAGCAGGAGGCGGAGAAGAAGACGCAGGAGGTGCTCGAACGCGTGCGGGCCCGGCCCGACGGGGAGCGTAAGGCCGGCGAGGTCGAGCGGATGATCGAGCGGGTCCGGACCTTCATCGGCTACCGGGAGTACCCGAAGTACGCCATCGTGAGCCGCTACTTCGTCTACAAGCAGGCGTTGCTGGCCGAGGCCGAGCGCCTCGTGCGGGCCCGGGTGATCCGCGAGCTGGAGGACGTCTTCTTCCTCACGTTCCAGGAGTTCCACGACGTCGTGCGCACGAACCGGGCGGACGACCGGCTCATCCGCCGGCGCAAGGACGTGTTCCGTTCGCACCAGGCGCTCACGCCGCCCCGGGTGCTCACATCGGACGGCGAGGCCATCGCCGGGGTGTACCGGCGCGACGACGTGCCGCCCGGCGCGCTCGTCGGCCTGCCGGTCTCCGCCGGGACGGTCGAAGGGCGGGCCCGCGTCATCCTGGACATGGCCGAGGCCGATCTCGAACCGGGCGACATCCTCGTCACGCCCCACACGGACCCGAGTTGGACGCCCCTCTTCGTCGCCATCGCGGGCCTGGTGACGGAGGTCGGCGGATTGATGACGCACGGTGCGGTGATCGCGCGGGAGTACGGCCTGCCGGCCGTCGTCGGCGTGGTGGACGCCACCCGGCTGATCCCCGACGGGCAGCGGATCCGCTTGCACGGGACCGGCGGCTACGTCGAGATGCTGCACTGACCGTGCCGCGGCGCCCGCCCACGCGGCACGTGGGCGGGCGCCGCGGCACGCCGGCTCAGCGTTGCGCCTTGGCCACCGCCGCCCGGACGGTCTCCGCGCTCGCCGAGGTGCCCACCGGGTCGCTGAACTCGCCGTAGGGTGCGCCGTACACGGGGGTGCCCGGCTGGGTGCGCCAGCTGTCGGCGAGGGTCCCCACGTCGACGGTGCCGAAGCCGATGGCGTCCAGGAACGCGGCCGCGGCCCGCTTCGCCTCGGCGTCGTCGCCCGCGATCGGCAGGGCGGTGCGATCGGCGGCCCCGGACGGGCGGGCCAGCGACTCCAGGTGCTTGAAGAAGATGTTGTTGAAGCCCTTGACCACCTTCGCGTCCGCCAGGTGACGCTGCAGCAGCTCGCTGCTGGTCGTCGACGCGGCGTCCAGCTCCGGGAACTGCCCGTCGCGCTCCGGGTAGTAGTTGTTGGTGTCGATGACCACCTTGCCGGCCAGCGGCTCGGCCGGCACGTCGCGATATGCCTTCAGCGGCACGGTCACCACCACGATGTCGCCCGCCGAGCCGGCATCAGCCGGCCGGCCCGCCCGCGCGCGCGGCCCGAGCTCGGCGACCAGATCCGCCAGGGTCTCGGGACCCCGCGAGTTGCTCAACACCACGTCATAGCCGGCCGCAACCGCCAGCCGCGCCACCGTGCCCCCGATGTGGCCACTACCGATAAGCCCGATCGTCGTCATACCGCCGACAACCCAGTGCTCCCGTCGCGAATTCCGGGCGCCAGGGTGATATGGCGGACCCTTGTGTGGGATCGGCCGCACGCTTCCGGGGTTCTGCCTGGCCGGGGGAAGGGAACCGGCAAGCGGTCAGTTGGGCCATGGGGCCGATTCTGCTTGTACGATCCCGCTGATGTTTCCGACCGTCCGCGAGGTGCTCGACCTGGAGCCGGTACGCAACGGCGCCCCGCGGGTCGTCGCGGGCGAGCGCGGGCTCGACCAGGCCGTTCGCTGGGTGCACAGCTCCGAGGTGCCGGACATCGCGACGCTGCTGCGCGGCGGGGAGCTCGTGCTGACCACCGGGATCGGGCTGCCGCCGGACGAGGCGGGGCTGCGGCAGTACGTCAGCGACCTCGCCGGGATCGGGGCGTGCGGGCTCGCCGTCGAGCTCGGCCGGCGCTACGCCCGCCGGCTGCCGGCCGCCATGGTGCGCGCCGCCGACGAACTCGGGCTCCCGCTGGTCGAGCTGCACCGCGGCACGCCGTTCGTGGCGATCACCGAGGCCGTCCACTCGATGATCATCGACACCCAGCTGGCCGAGTTGCGCGCGACGGAGGAGATCCACCAACGTTTCACCGACCTCTCGGTCGAGGGCGCCGGCCCGGCCGAGGTCGTCGCGCAGGCCGCCGTGCTGGCCGGGGCGCCGGTGGTGCTGGAGAACCTGTCGCGGCAGGTGCTCGCGTACTCCGCGGCGGGCGGCTCCGCGCAGCTGCTGCTGGCCAGCTGGGAGGCGCACTCGCGGGCGATCCGGCCGCCGGGGCGCACCGGCTTCGACGCGGGCTCCGGGTGGCTGGTGACCGCCGTGGGCGCGCGCGGGCAGGACTGGGGGCGGCTGTTGATGCGGGTGCCCTCGGCGGAGGCGCGGTACGTCATCCTGATCGAACGCGCGGCCTCGACCCTCGCCCTGGGCCGCCTGATCGACCCCGACCCCGAAGGGCCGCAGCGCACGCTGCTCACCGCCCTGCTCAACCACACGATGCCGGTCGAGGAGGTCATGCTGCGCGCCCGGGCGCTGGGTGTGCCGCTGGAGCGCCGCCACCTGGTCGGCCTGGTGCTGCGCCCGGCGCTGGCGGCCGCTGCGGAGCGGGTCCTGTCGGAGATGTCGGTCAAGGCCCTCGTCGGCACTCTGGACCAGCATTCCGCGGGTGTACTGCTGACGCTTCGCGACCGCTCCGAGGAGCCCGAGACCCTGCGGCGGTTCGCGGAACGCCTGCAGCGCTCGGACGGCTCCGTGGTGATCGCGGCCGGCGAGGGCGTGTCGACTCCGCGTGAGGCGCGCCGGTCGCTGGTCGAGGCCGCCCAGGTCGCCGAGGCGGTGCGGCACCCGGCGACGGGCGTGGTGCGCCTGACCGACGTGGGTCTGGCCGGCCTGCTGCACATGCTGCGCGACGAGCCCCGCCTGCAGACGTTCGTGGAGCGCGAGCTGGGCCCGCTGCTGGCCTACGACGCCCGCCACCCGCGCGAGCAGCTGGTGGAGGTGCTGCGCGCGTATCTGGACTGCGGGCGCAACAAGTCCGCGGCGGCCGAGCACAGCCACCTGTCCCGACCGGCCTTCTACGAGCGCCTGGCCAAGATCGGCAAGATCCTCAGCGCCGACCTCGACTCGGTGCGGTCCTGCCTGTCCCTGCACGTGGCACTGCTGGCCCTGGACGCCCTGCGCAGCTGACCTACTGCATCGAGATGTGTACGTGGTTGTAGTGGTCGCCGGCGGGGGTGCCGTCGCCGCCGTAGGATTTCCAGCCGCTGCTCGGTTGCCAGATGCGTTTGTACCAGATCACGTATTTCACGCCGAGGTTCTTGGCGTTGGCCAGTGCCCAGGCGGCCAGGTTGTCGCCGTAGGTCTTGTCGGCGCCGGTCGCCCGGGCGTTGACGAAGGTCGAGGCGTTGGCGGAGAAGTCGCAGGCCTTGCCGAGGGGGTGGTCGCCGCCCCCGCCGCTGCGGTAGCACGACGTGTAGTGCGTGAACCCGGCGCGGCGCGCCTCGTTGTAGGCGTTGAGCATGCGCGGGGAGATGCAGCCGCTCGTCGTCGGGTCGTCGAGGGTGCAGCCCTCCTTCGGATACGAACCGTCGGAGTTGCGGGCGCCCGAGTTGGTCGTGACCTTGCCGCCGGAGGGGGCGCCCGAGCCCGCGTCCGCGCCGCCGCCGGCCTTGCGCAGGGCGTCCTCGGCCGCCTTCTTGTTGGCCTCCATGACCTTCAGCTGGGCCTGCTGGTTGGCCACGGCCGCGTCGATGTCCTTGCGCTGCTGCTCCAGCTGCCGCTGGGCCTCGGTGACCTGGCGCAGCTGGTTGTTCTCCTGCTGCAGCATGTACTCGACCGTGACCATGTTGTGCAGCATGTCGTCGGGGTTGTCGGCGCCGATGACGACGTTGACGATGCTGACGCGGTGGCCGCGATACGCCGCGTTGGCGATCGTCGCCGTGGAGGCCTGCAACTCGCCGAGGCGGGCCTGCGTCTTGCCCATCTGGTCAGAGATCGCCGCCTGATCGGCCACCGACTTGTCCAGGCGGCCCTTGGCGTCGTTGTACTCCGCGGTCGCCTTGTCCAGAGCCTGACGCACGGTGAGGTTCTGGCCGCCGTCCTCGTCCGCGCCGGGGGTTGGTTCCGCGGTTGCGGGGTTACCGAACGTGGCCACCAGAACCAACGTAGTGACCAACAGCGTGAGGAATCGTCTCGGTGCCGTCAACATCGCGGGACAGCATATCGAAGCGCCCTGAAAACGCCAGCGCGAGAATGTACGGCATGGATGACCTTCTCGCCCGCCATCGGCGGGTCATGCCCGCCTGGATGCCCGTGTACTACGAGGAGCCGATCGAGCTCGTCACCGGTAAGGGTGCCCGGGTCACGGACAGTGATGGAAAAACGTATCTGGATTTCTTCGGCGGGGTGCTGACCAACTCGCTCGGTTACGATCTGCCGGAGGTGCGCGAGGCGGTCGAGCGGCAGCTGCGCACCGGGATCGTGCACACCTCCACGCTGTACCTCATCCGGGCGCAGGTGGAGCTGGCCGAGAAGATCGCGAAGCTGTCGGGGATCCCCGACGCGCGGGTGTTCTTCACCAACTCGGGCACCGAGGCGAACGAGGCCGCGCTGCAGGTCGCCACCAACAAGCGCGGCAGCAACAGCATCCTGGCGGTGCGCAACGGCTACCACGGCCGCACGGCGGCGACGATCGCGGTGACCGGCAACCGGGCCTGGTCGGCGTCGGCGTACAGCCCGTACAACGTGAGCTACCTGCACTCCGGGGACCGCCTGCGCGGACTGCTGCGGGGCATGAGCGACGAGCGGCACCTCGAAGCGGCCGAGGAGGACCTCCGCGAGGTGCTCGCCACCACGACCGCCGGGCCGGTCGCGTGCCTGATCGCCGAGCCGATCCAGGGCGTCGGCGGGTTCACGCACGGGCCGGACAAGCTGATGGCGGTGTGGCAGCGGGTGCTGGACGAGCACGGCATCCTGCTCATCTCCGACG
Source organism: Dactylosporangium sp. CA-233914 (assembly GCF_050942935.1). NCBI lineage: Bacteria > Bacillati > Actinomycetota > Actinomycetes > Micromonosporales > Micromonosporaceae > Dactylosporangium > Dactylosporangium sp. CA-233914. Next base: position 2,475,587 of record NZ_CP192030.1, read on the forward strand.
AGGTGCAGACCGGCTGGGGCCGCACCGGCGAGCACTTCTGGGGCTACCAGGCGCACGGCGTCACGCCGGACCTGCTCACGTTCGCCAAGGGCATCGGCAACGGCTTCGCCCTGGCCGGGGTGGTCGGGCGCGCGGAGGTGCTGGAGTCGGTGCAGGGCATCTCGTTCTCGACGTTCGGCGGCAACCCGATCGCCACGGCGGCCGGCAACGCGGTGCTGGACTACATCGTCGAGCACGACCTGCAGGCCAACGCGGCGCGGATGGGCGCGATCCTGCTCGGCGGCCTGCGCGCGGTCGACAGCCCGATCATCGCCGAGGTGCGGGGCCGAGGGCTCATGATCGGCGTGGAGCTGACCAGCGTGGCCGCCACCACCGCGGTGTTCGAATCCTGCAAGCGTGACGGCCTGCTGGTCGGTAAGGGCGGGCTGTACGGCACGACGCTGCGCATGGGCCCGCCGCTGAACCTCACCGAGGCCGAGGCGCGCGAGGGTTTGGAAATTCTGACCAACGCCCTGCACGAACACGGAACTGTTTCGAACTGAGAACGCCCAGGTCAACACGAAGATCAACGACAGGGCCGAACCCGCTCAGAAGGGCTGGTTCGGCCTTTTCGCTGGAAACCGGTGGAATCCCGCCCAGTCGGCGCTTGTAACAAATCGGGCGTAGTTCGCGGGGCCCCGGCCGTCACGCCGGTCTCGGGTGGTCTCCTGGGGCGGGCGGCGGGCGCGCTCGCGTCAAGATCGACATCTAGTCTGAGCTGGGCTTTTAGGTGCCTTTAAGATCCACTCGGCAGGTAACAGTTTGAAAACTTCACCCAACTCCTTGACAAGAAGGGCCCCGCAGTAAGAACTTTTACCACTAACAGTTAAGGAACCTTGCTGAAAGGGATCGAGATGGTGTCTCGCGAGGAACTCACGGCGGTGCCGGCCGCTGTCAGTGCCCCCGTGCTGACCCCCTCGGGCCTGGCCGTCCCGGTGTCGCCGGCCGATGGCAACGGCGAGAGCGTCCTGGTCCGGGTCCGCGCCGGGCTGCCCGAGTTCACCGGCGCCCTGCAGCGCGTGGCCGAGCTGATCCTGGCCGACCCCGCCGCCGCGGCCCGCTCGACGATCGTCGAGCTCGCCGAGCGCAGCGGCACCTCCCCGGCCACCGTGACCCGCTTCTGCCGGGCGCTGGGCTTCGTCGGCTACGCCGACCTGCGGCTGGCGATCGCCGGCGAGACCGGCCGGGCCGCCCGCACCGGCGGCTGGACGATGGACATCGGGCGCGAGATCCAGCCGACCGATCCCCTCGAGCGCGTGCTCGGCCAGATCATGGCCGCCGACACGCAGGCGATGCACGACACCGCGTCGCTGCTGGACTTGGCCGAGGTCGAGCGCGCCGCGGAGGCCATCGCCCGCGCCGACCGGGTCGACATCTACGGCGCGAGCGGCAGCGCGCTGGTCGGCGGGGAGATGCAGTTCTGCCTGCACCGCATCGGCATCGCCGCCTGGGCCTGGACCGACGTGCACAACGGCCTGGCCAGCGCGGCGCTGCTCAAGGCCGGCGACGTGGCCCTGGGCGTCTCGCACAGTGGGCAGACCCGCGAGACGATCGAGATGATCGCCGAGGCGAGCAGCCGGGGCGCGACGACGATCGCGCTGACCAGCTTCCCGCGCTCGCCGCTGGCCGAGGTCGCCGACATCGTCCTGCTCACCGCGACGCAGGCGACCACCTTCCGGCCGGACGCCCTCTCGGCCCGGCACCCGCAGCTCGTGGTGCTCGACCTGCTGTACATCGCGGTCGCCCAGCGCACCCACGAGCGCGCCCACGCAGCGTTCTCCGTCACGGCCCAGGCGGTCGCCGGTCACCGGTCGGCGTCCGGAAAGGAAGCGTCGTGACCACTATCCAGGACGCTCGCGCGAGAAAGGGCGACGGGATGGCCGTCACCGCTCACGGTTACGTCTCCGCGATCCAGTCGGTCATCGACCGGATCGCCCTCACCCAGGTCGACCCCGTCAGCCAGGCGGCCGACCACATCACCGCCGCGCTGCGCGCCGGCGGCCTCCTCCAGGCGTTCGGCACGGGACACTCCGAGGCGGTGGCGGTGGACTTCGCCGGCCGCGCCGGGGGCCTCGTGCCGACGAACAAGATTCTCCTTCGGGACCTCGTCGTCTACGGCGGCGCGGACCCGAAGATCCTCGAAGACGAGAAGCTGGAGCGCGATCCCAGTATCGCGGGCCGGCTCTACGAGATCGCCGCGCCGCGTCCCGAGGACGTGTTCGTGATGGCCTCACAGTCGGGGATCAACGGGGGGATCGTCGAGATGGCGCTGCTGATCAAGCAGCGCGGGCACAAGTTGATCGCCATCACATCGGCCGAGCACACCGCCCGGGTGTCCCCCAGGCACCCGTCGGGCCAGCGGCTCGCCGACATTGCCGACGTCGTGCTGGACAACGGCGCGCCGTACGGCGACGCACTGCTGTCGCTGGATAGCGGCGGCGCGGTCTGCCCGGTCTCGTCGGTCACCAACGCGCTCATCGCGCAGCTGGTGGTCGCCGAGGTCGTGCGACGCATCGAGGCCGCGGGCGAGGTGGCTCCCGTCTACCTGTCCGCAAACGTCCCCGGCGGGGACGAGCACAACCACACCCTCGAGTCGCGGTACGCCGGGCGTGTCCGGCGAACCGCCTGACCCGAACCGAGGAGACCCCCATATGTCCAACGAACTGAATCGTCGTACCGTCCTGCGGCGCGCGGCGGCTGCGGGCCTGCTCGCCACGCCGGCCGCCGGGCTGCTCTCCGCCTGTGCCGGTTCCGACTCCGGGTCCGACAACAAGGACAGCAACACCGGCACCAAGTCGGCCGACAATCCGTTCGGCGTCAAGGACGGCACCACCGTCAAGGTCGTCGTCTTCGACGGCGGTCTGGGCACCGAGTACGCGAAGAAGGACATCACGATCTTCAACGCGAAGCACGCGAACGTCACGGTGAACCAGAGCGCGACCCAGAAGATCAAGACGCAGGAGCAGCCGAAGATGGCTACCACTCCCAGCGACCTGATCAACAACGCGGGCGCCGACCAGATGGACCCCAGCACGCTGATCAACGAGGGCGCGATCCAGCCCCTCGACGACCTGCTCGACGCCCCCGCGTGGGACGGCAACGGCAAGGTCCGCGACACGCTGCTGCCCGGCACGATCAACGACGGCACCTTCCAGGGCAAGCTCTACGCGCTGAAGTACGCCTACACGGTGTACGGCATGTGGTACGACGCCGCCCTGTTCGAGAAGAACGGCTGGACCGCGCCGAAGACGTGGGCCGACTTCTTCACCCTGGCCCCGAAGATCAAGGCCGCCGGCATCGCGCCGTTCGTCTACGACGGCGTGCACGGCTACTACCCGCGCTGGCACATCATGCAGACCGTGTGGAACGCGGCCGGCAAGCAGGCCGTCGTCGACATCGACAACCTCAAGCCCGACGCGTGGAAGGCCCCGGGCATCCTCGAGGGCCTGCAGAACATCGAGAAACTGGTCAAGGACCAGCTGATCCTGGCCGGCTCCCAGGGCCTCAACCACACCCAGTCGCAGCAGGCGCACCTGGACCGCAAGGCCGCCTTCATCCAGCTGGGCACCTGGTACAAGAACGAGATGGCGAAGACCCTTCCGCCGGACTTCAAGCTGACCCTGTCGAACTACTGGGACGTGGCCAGCCCCAAGGCGCCCGGTGCGGTCTTCGCCGGCGCGGGTGAGGACTGGGTCGTCCCGGCGAAGGCGGAGAACGCCGCCGGCGCGAAGGAGTACCTGCGCGCGATGCTGTCCACCGAGGGTGCCGGCACCTTCGCCTCGCTCACCAAGTCGCTCTCGTCCGTCAAGGGCTCCGGCGACAAGGTGGACGACCCGGCGCTGGCCTCGGCGAACACCCTCATGAAGAGCGCCCCGGCGGAACTCATCTCGTTCAAGTTCGCGGACTTCTACGCCGACTACGACAAGGAGAGCGGCAACCTCGCCGAGGACCTGATGGCCGGTCGTACCGACGCCGCGGGGTTCGTGAGCAAGATGCAGGCGGCCGCCGACAAGATCGCCAAGGACTCGAACATCAAGAAGCAGACCCGCACCAACTGACCCCGTTTCCCGGTTAGGTAGTGACTGATCATGCGGCACGGTAAAGCGCGGTTCGTGACGGGCTTCCTCGCCCTACCAGTACTGCTCTACGTGTTCTACGTGGTGTGGCCGTTCGCCCAGGCGGTGGGGTACTCCCTCACCGATTGGGGCGGTTTGTCGGGCAAGCAGAACTTCGTGGGCGTGGACAACTACGTCCGCGTGTTCAAGGACGAGCTCGTGCACAAGGCCTTCTGGCACAACGTGTTCTTCCTGGTCACCGTGCCGCTGTTCACGATCCTGCTGGCCCTGTTCTTCGCGTTCCTGCTCAACGTGGGCGGGCGCGGGAACAGGGCCGGCATCCAGGGGGTCTTCGGGTCCAGCGTCTACAAGGTCATCTTCTTCTTCCCCCAGGTGCTCTCCCTGGTCCTGATCGCTGTCATGTGGCAGCAGATCTACCGCACCGACGACCAGGGCCTGCTCAACGGCCTGCTCATCAAGTTCGGGCTGATCGACCCCCAGCACCCGAACCTCTTCGTCGCCGACCCCACCCCGATCCTCGGCATCCCCGCCGTACTGTGGTGGCTGCTCATCATCGCGGTCTGGAGCGGCGTCGGCTTCTACATGGTCCTGTTCTCCGCGGCGATGCAGGGCATCCCCAAGGAGATCTACGAGGCCGCGCTGCTTGACGGCGCCGGCCGCGTGCACACCTTCGTGCGCATCACGCTGCCGCTGCTGCGGGACAACATCTCGGTCGCCTGGGTCTACCTGGGCATCACCGCGCTGGACATGTTCGCCCTGGTCTACGTCATGACCCCCAGCCAGGGCGGCCCCGACCACGCCTCCGAGATCTTCGCCTCGGTGATCCAGTTCACCGCCTTCAACCGCGGTCAGTTCGGCTACGCCTGCGCCCTCGGCGTGACGCTCGCGATCTTCACGATGCTGATCGCCGCCCTCCAGCTGCGGTTTACCCGCCGCGAACGAATCGAGTTCTGACATGGCTGACGTGGTGGTGAACGACAGGCGGACGGCCCCGGCCGGGAATGGCGGCCACGCGGCACCGAAGGCCCCCTCGGAGCCGCTCCGGCTCGGCGACCGGGTGTTCGGCGGCTTCTCGCACCTGTTCCTGATCGTCTGGGCCCTGATGGTGGTCTACCCGATCCTCTGGGTGGTGATCTCGTCCTTCAAGGAGGACAAGTACATCATCAAGGAGCCCTTGTCGCTCAACCCGCACTCGCTGCACTGGGACAACTTCGTCCGCGCCTGGAGCAAGGGCGGCCTCGGCGAGTTCTTCTTCAACACCGTCATCGTCGTCGGCGGCGGCGTCATCCTGACCATGCTGCTGGGCTCGATGGCCGCCTACGTGCTGGCCCGCTACGAGTTCCCCGGCAACCGGGCGATCTACTTCCTGTTCCTGTCGGGCCTCACGCTGCCGGTGTACCTCGCGGTCGTGCCGCTGTTCAAGGGCGTCTTCAATTCCGGCGCCACGTTCCCGCTGCTCGGCCTGAACTCCCGGTTCATGCTGATCCTGGTGTACGTCGCCTGGTCGCTGTCGTTCACGATCTTCTTCATGCACTCGTTCTTCCGCACGCTGCCCTCCTCGGTCGCCGAGGCGGCGCTGGTGGACGGGGCCTCGCACAGCACGCTGTTCTTCAGGGTCATGCTGCCGATGGCCAAGCCCGGCCTGATCAGCATCGGCATCTTCAACGTGCTCGGCCAGTGGAACCAGTGGTACCTGCCGACCGTGCTCATGCAGGACACGAGCGGCGCCGGCAAGGTCCACGAGGTGCTCGCCCAGGGCCTGATCAGCCTGTCGGTGCAGCAGGGGTACAAGTCCGACTGGTCCGGCCTGTTCGCCGGCCTCACCATGGCCATGCTGCCGGTGCTGATCGTCTACATCGTCTTCCAGCGCCAGGTCCAGGCCGGCCTCACCAGCGGCGTCTCCAAGTAAGCCGCGACACAGACCCGCGCGGCCCCGGAGCTTCCGTCGAGAAGTACCGGGGCCGTGCGATGTAATGCCCACATGCTCGTCGCGGTGACGCCCTCCGGCGCCGGTGGTCTGCTCAGGCCGCTGGCCGACGACGGCACGCCCACCGGCGCCGAGCGGCACGTCCAGGACCTGGCGGGGGCGGTCGCGCAAGTCGAGTCACGCGACCGCCCTCGCTGGCTGTGGGCCGCCACGGCCGAGATCTACCCGCGCCTGCTGCGCGCCGGTGTCCGCGTCGAGCGCTGCTACGACCTCGAGCTCGCCGAGGCGCTGCTGCTCGGCGCCGAGGGTGCCTGGGGGCAGCCGCGAACGCTCGCCGCGGCGAGCGCCCGCCTGGCGGGGCGGCCGGTGCCGCCCGACCCGCCGGCGCGGGCAGCCGAGCCGCCGGGCTTGTCGCAGGATTCGCTGTTCGACGCGTTTGACGCACCGGCCGTACCGCTGGATGAGCTCTTGGCGGTTCATCAGGCGCAGCGGCGACGGGTCGAGGCCCTTCCCGAGCTCGCCTCCGCCCACCCCCTCGCGCCCCGCGCCGGCGGGATGCGCACGCTCATCGCCGCGGAGTCCGCGGGCGCCCTCGTCGCCGTCGAGATGGGCCTGGCCGGGCTGCCCTGGCGCACCGACGTGCACGACGCCCTGCTGCGGGAGCTGCTCGGCCCGCCCTCGCCGGTCGGCGGCCCGCCGGCCCGCCTGGCCGAGCTCGGCGCCCGGATCGACGAGGCCTTCGGCCGGCGGGTCCACCCCGACTCGCCCGCCGAGCTGCTGCGCGCCTTCGCCCGCGCCGGGATCATGCTGCGCAGCACGCGCAAGTGGGAGCTGGAGCACGTCGAGCATCCGGCGGTGCCGATCCTGCTGGAGTACAAGGAGCTGTCCCGGCTCTGGACCGCGCACGGCTGGGCCTGGCTGGAGCAGTGGGTCGCCGGCGGGCGGTTCCGCGCCGAGTACATCCCCGGCGGCGTCGTCTCCGGCCGCTGGGCGACCCGCGGCGGCGGCGCGCTGCAGATCCCGCGGGTCGTGCGCAAGGCCGTCGTCGCGGACCCCGGCTGGACCTTCGTCGTCGCCGACGCCGGGCAGCTGGAGCCGCGCGTGCTCGCCGCGGTCTCCGGCGACCGGCGCCTGGCCCGGGCGGCCGCGGCCGGCGACCTCTACGCCGCCCTGGCCGCCGAGGCGTTCGACGGCGACCGGGCCAAGGCGAAGATCGCGCTGCTCGGCGCGATGTACGGCCAGACCGGCGGCAACGCCGCGCCCGCCCTGGCCGCGCTGCGCCGCTTCTATCCGGCCGCCTGGGACCTCGTCGAGGAGGCCGCCCGCACCGGCGAGAGCGGGGGACTGGTGCGCACCTGGCTCGGGCGCACCTGCCCGCCGTCGTCGGTGACCTGGCGGGAGGGGTTCGACGAGCCGGGCGCCGAGGTCGAGTCCCGCGGCGGGGCGAGGGGCCGGGCCCGCGGCCGCTTCACCCGCAACTTCGTCATCCAGGGCACCGCCGCCGAGTGGGCCCTGGTGCTGCTCGCCCGGCTGCGCGCGGCGATCGCGGACCGCCGCGCGGAGCTGGTGTTCTTCCAGCATGACGAGGTCATCGTGCACTGCCCGCGCGAGGAGGCCGAGGGTGTCGCCGCCGCCGTGCGGGCCGCCGCCGACGAGGCCCGGCGGCTGCTCTTCGGCGACACCGAGGTGCGCTTCCCGCTGGACGTGTCGGTCGTGGACTGCTACGCCGACGCGAAATAGGCCGCCATCACGTCGCTGTGCGTGGGGAAGCACAGCCGCTGCGGCCCGACGGAGATCTCGAAGCCCTGGGACTCCTCGGTCCGCGCCGACGCGGGCAGTTCGGCCAGCGGCCGCGGCGGCAGCAGCCCGAAGACGATGAGGTTGCCGCTGGCCACGCTGTGCACGTCGAACAGGCGCACGTCGGTCGCGTCCGCGTGGATCGTGGTCTCCTCGCGCAGCTCCCGCACCGCCGCCTCCTGCCAGGACTCGCCGAGCTCGATGAAGCCGCCCGGCAGCGCCAGCTCGCCGCGCATCGGCTCGATGTCGCGGCGCACCACCACGATGCCGCGCCCCTGATCGGTGTCGACCGGCAGCAGCGTCACCGCCACCGGCAGGGGATTACGCCACGTGGTCTCGCCGCACGCGCCGCAGCGCCGCGGCCAGGGCGCCCCTTGCGCAAAGGCGGCGCCGCAATACGAACAGTGATCATGGAGGGCCATGAGGATGCAGCCTACCGAGCGGGTACTAATCTGATCCGAGTCGGTGCTGACCGTCGGACGTAGGAGAGCCCCGCTGAGCGCGATAGTCGGACTCGTTCTCGCCGCAGGTGGCGGCCGCCGCTATGGCGGGCCCAAGGCCCTCGTGCGCCACGATGACGGCCGCCTGCTGGTCGAGCGCGCCGTCGCCACGCTGCGCGACGGCGGCTGCACACGCATCTGGGTCGTGCTGGGCGCGGAGTCCGGCCGCGTCCGTGACGAGGCGCGGCTGGACGGGGTCGAGCTGCTGGACAACCCGATCTGGAAGAGCGGCATGGGCTCGTCCCTGCGCGTCGGCCTCGCGGCCCTGGCGGACACCGACGCTCAGGCCGTGGCCGTGCTCCTGGTCGACACGCCCGGCATCGGCCCGGACGCCGTCGCCCGGCTGCTCGCCGCCGCCCCCGAGGGCCCGGGCGCGCTGCTCACGGCGACGTACAAGGGCAAGCGCGGCCACCCCGTGATCCTCGGCCGCGACCACTGGCCGGGGGTGACGACCCTGGCCACGGCCGACGTCGGCGCCCGTGCCTACCTGGTCGCCCACTCCGGTGAGGTCGAGGGCGTGCCCTGCGAGGACATCGCCGACGACACCGACCTGGACGTGCCGCCCGAGTCGTAGCATTTCCGGCAACCGGCGTCCGTGGCGCATAGTTGGGGGCGTGCCGGACTTCGCGTCGCCGGCCGCTCTCGCGGCGCGCCTGGCCGACGCGGGCTACCTCGCCGACGAGGGGCTCGCGATGGCGGGCTTCCTCGCGCTGCGCCTGCACCGGCCGATCTTCCTGGAGGGCGACGCCGGGGTCGGCAAGACCGCCTTCGCCGCCGCGCTCGCCGAGGCCGCCGGGGTCGAGCTGATCCGGCTGCAGTGCTACGAGGGGCTCGACGCGGCGCAGGCGCTCTACGACTGGGACTTCCCCCGCCAGGTGCTGCACCTGCGGGCCGTCGAGGCCGCCGCCTCCGGGCCGCTGTCGGCCGACGAGCTGGAGGCCGGCCTCTACGACCGGCGGTTCCTGCTCGCCCGGCCGCTGCTGCAGGCGATCGAGCGCTCACCCTGCGTGCTGCTGGTCGACGAGATCGATCGGGCCGACGACGAGTTCGAGGCCTATCTGCTGGAGCTGCTCGCCGACGCCGCCGTCAGCGTCCCCGAGCTCGGCCGGATCGTCGCCGAGGTGCCGCCGGTCGTCGTGGTCACCAGCAACCGCACGCGCGAGGTGCACGACGCGCTGAAGCGGCGCTGCCTGTACCACTGGGTCGCCCACCCGACCCCCGAGCGCGAGGCCGCCATCCTGCGCGCCCGCCTGCCCGGCGTCGGCGAGCGCCTCGCCGCCCGGGTCGCCGAGGCCACCGCCCGGCTGCGCACCCTCGACCTGGTCAAGCCGCCGGGGGTGGCGGAGGCCATCGACTGGGCGGCGGCCCTGAACGCACTCGGCCTGAGCGTTCCCGGCGCCGAGACGCTGGGCGTGGTGCTCAAGGTGCGCGAGGACATCGAGCTGGTGCGGGGCGCCGATGTACTCGCTTGACCGCCGCCTGTCCTGCCTCGCCGCGCTCGACGCGGTGGGGCCCGAGCATGCGTACTGGGTCGGGCGGCTCACCCTGTGCGGCTCGCCCGAGGACATCGCCCGCTACGACGCGGCCTGGCACGGCCGGCCCCGCGACCCCGCGCCGAAGGGCACGCCGTGGCAGGTGCGCCGGCTGCCGGAGCGGTCGCTGTTGCGCTCCACCATGCCGCCCGGCGCGCCCGCCGCCGAGGGCGACCCGGCCCTCGCGGTGCGGGCCAGCGGCGCGGAGGTGCTGCGCCACCGCGACCTGGCGACGCTGTCCGCCGTCGAGCGCCACGAGGCCCGGCGGCTCATCGAACTGACCGCGCGGGTGCACCCGATGCGGCCCGGGCGGCGGCACACCCCGTCGGCCCGCGGCGCCGTCGACCGCCGCCGCACCGTCCGCGCCCTGCTGCGCGGCCCCGACGTGCTGCTGCGCCACGAGCGCCGGCCGCGGCCGCGGCGGCTGGTGCTGCTGGTCGACGTGTCCGGGTCGATGTCGCCGTATGCCGACGCCCTGCTGCGCTTCGCCCACGCGCTGGTCCGCCACCGTCCACGGTGGACGCTGGTGTACTCGCTCGGCACCCGCCTGACCCCGCTGGCCGCCGCCCTGCGCACCCGCGACCCCGAGGCGGCGCTGCGCGCGGCCGGCCAGGCGATCCCGGACTGGCGCGGCGGCACCCGCCTCGCCGACACCCTGCGCGCGTTCGTGCGCGGCGACGGCCACCGCGGCGCCGCCCGCCGCGCGGTCGTCGTGGTGTTCAGCGACGGCTGGGAGACCGGCGACCCGCAGCGCCTCGGCGACGCGGCCGCGCACCTGCGCCGGCTCGCCGCCCGGGTGCTCTGGGTCAGCCCGCACGCCGGGCGCCCCGGCTTCGCCCCGTCGGCCGGGGGCCTGGCCGCCGTGATGCCGCACGTCGACGCCCTCGTCGCGGGCCATACGATCGCGGCGCTGGAGGCGTTGGTGCAGAACCTGGAGGTGCGTCGTGCGTGAGGTGCTGGGCGATCTGCTGGGCTGGTGGCGCTCGGGGGAGCCGGTCGGCATGGCCACCGTCGTGCGCACCTGGCGCAGTTCGCCGCGCCCGCCGGGTGCGACGATGCTGGCCGGGCCGGACGGCACCGCCGTCGGCAGCGTCTCCGGCGGCTGCGTCGAGGGCGCCGTCTACGAGCTGGCCCAGGAGGTCGTGCGGACGGGCCGCCCGGTCGTGCAGCGTTACGGGGTGAGCGACGACGACGCCTTCGCCGTCGGCCTGACCTGCGGCGGCATCATCGAGCTGCTGGTCGAGCCGGTGTCGCGGACCACGTTCCCGGCCCTGGAGCGCGTCGCCGCGGCGATCGAGCGGCGCGACCCGGTCGCCGTGGTGTCGCTCGTCGAGGGCCCCGAGGAGCGCATCGGCCGCCGGCTCGTGGTCTGGCCCGGCTCGACGGACGGCACCCTCGGCTCGCCGCGGCTGGACGCCGCCGCCACCGACGACGCCCGCGGCCTGCTCGCCGCCGGCCGCACCGACATGCTGCACTACGGCCTGGACGGCGAGCGCCGCGGCGAGGGCCTGACGCTCTTCGTCGCCTCCTACGCCCCGCCCGCGCGGATGCTCGTCTTCGGCGCGATCGACTTCGCCGCGTCGGTGGCGAAGATCGGGACCTTCCTCGGATACCACGTGACCGTCTGCGACGCCCGCCCGGTCTTCGCCACGCCGAAGCGCTTCCCCGGCGCCGACGAGGTGATCGTCGACTGGCCGCACCGCTACCTGCAGGGCGAGATCGACGCCGGCCGCGTCGACGACCGCACGGTCGTGTGCGTGCTCACCCACGACCCGAAGTTCGACGTGCCGGTGCTGCGGGTGGCGCTGGGCCGGGACTTCGCCTACGTCGGGGCGATGGGCTCCCGCCGCACCCACGACGACCGCATGGCCCGCCTGCGCGAGGCCGGCGTCGGCGAGGCCGAGCTGGCCCGGCTCTCCTCGCCGATCGGCCTGGACCTCGGCGCCCGCACGCCGGAGGAGACCGCGGTCAGCATCGCCGCCGAGATCATCGCCGGCCGCTGGGGCGGCGGGGGAGCCCGGCTCACCACGACGGCGGGCCGGATCCACCACGACTGAGCAGCCAGGCGGTCGCCGCCGAGGAGCCCTTTGATTCGACCCGCGAGGGCGGTTCCGGGGGCCGGACGGTCCACGTAGCATCCTGCAGATGCTCGCGACGATGCTCGCCGCCGCGGCGATCGCCGGCGTCTACGTGGTTCTGGTCGCCCGTCACCTGCACAAGGCGACCGCCGCCGACCGCCCGCACCGCCGCCTGGCCAACGCCGAACGCGCCGCCACCGCCCGTCTTCTGCACGGCGACCTGGACCGCCGGGGCTACCGGGCCGAGCTGGAGATGCTGGCCGCGCTGGACGCCGTCGACCGTCCGTTGGTGGTTCCGGCCCCGGAGTACTGACCGGCGAGGCGGCCCGCGCTCGTCGCGCGGGCCGCCTGCTCACGTCACGGGGACAGGTCGATGTAGTCCGACCAGCCGCCCGCGTAGTACTTGTAATAGGCGTGGCCGTCCTGGCCGAGGACGTACGCCTCGGTGGTGCCGAAGCGCGGGTTGTAGAGCACCGACGGGCTGCCGTCGTTGGCGCCGCCGAGGTTGTTCCAGCCGGACCAGCCGCCGAGGTAGTAGACGTACTGCAGCTCGTCGCCCGGTGTGTGGACGTACACCTCCGTGGTGCCCGAGGAGCGGTTGTAGACCACGCCCGGGTCCTGGTCCAGGCTGCCGCCCAGGCCGATCCAGCTCGACCAGCCGCCCAGGTAGTAGACGTAGGTCAGCGCGCCGCCGGCCGTGCGCATGTAGACCTCGGTCGTGCCGTACTTCGGGTTGTAGAGCACGGCCGGGCTGCCCGAGACGGTGCCGCCCAGGCCGATCCAGTTCGACCAGCCGCCCAGGTAGTACTGGTAGGCCAGGCCGGAGGCGGTGTTGACGTAGGCCTCGGTGGTGCCGTACTTCGGGTTGTAGAGCACGCCCGGGTCGCTGGTCAGGGTGCCGCCCAGGTCGTTCCAGCCGGACCAGCCGCCCGAGTAGTAGACGTAGGCCAGCGAGTTGGTCGTGGTGCGTACGTACACCTCGGTCGTGCCGAACGTCGGGTTGTAGATGACCCCGGGGCTGCCCGCGAGGCTGCCGCCCAGGTCGATCCAGTCCGACCAGCCGTAGGAGAAGTAGCGGTACGCCAGGTGGTTGTTCGACAGGCGGGCGTACACCTCGGTGGTGCCGAAGCGCGGGTTGTAGAGCACCGCCGGGTCGCCGACCAGCGTGCCGCCCAGGTCGGTCCAGTCCGACCAGTCGCCGGACCAGTACGCGTAGATCAGGTGGTCGCTGCCGGCCGAGCGGGCGTACACCTCGGTCGTGCCGAACCGCGGGTTGAACAGGCTCTGCGTGCGGCCGTCCGGGCGCGGCGGGTCGCTCTGGCGCACGAACAGCACCCGGTTCGGCGAGCCGGCGCGGGCGTACTCCGGGTAGTAGTTCATGTCCAGCGCGCCGACCGTCGAGCCCTGCACGAGCGCGTTGCGGATCTGCGCGGGGCTGTAGCCCTGGTGCGTCTGCAGGATCAGCGCGGCCGCGCCGGCGACGTGCGGCGCGGCCATCGACGTGCCTTCCAGGGACTTGGTCGCCGAGTCGCTGCCGATCCAGTCGGAGGTGATGCCGACGCCGGGGGCGTAGAGGTCGAGGCACGGGCCGTAGTCGGACCAGTAGGCCGGGCGGTCGTCGTACGTCGAGGCGCCCACGACGATCGCCTCGGTCACGTCACCGGGCGAGTTGTCGCAGGCGTTGGTCGGGTTGCCGTTCTCGTCGCCGTTGCCGGCCGCGACCGACCAGGTCACGCCGGAGCCGATCGAGCGCTTGACGGCCGCGTCGAGGATGATCGTGGTGCTGTCGGAGCCCAGGCTCATGTTGACCACGGCCGGGTGCTGGGCGTGGGCGGTGACCCAGTCGACGCCGCCGACGATCTCGGAGAGGAAGCCGTTGCCGCTGCAGTCCAGCACGCGCACCGCGACCAGCGAGATCTGCTTGGCCACACCGTAGCTGGTGCCGCCGATGGTGCCGGCGACGTGCGTGCCGTGGCCGTCGCAGTCGTCGGCGTTGTTCGGGTCGTTGCTGTTGGCGCCGTTGGCCGGGTTGTAGTAGTAGTTCGTGACCCGGTCGACGAAGTTGTGGCCGTAGGACGCCCGGCCGCCGAAGTCGTTGTGGCTGATGCGGATGCCGGAGTCGACGACGTACGCCGTGACGTCCGGGGCTGCGTTCGGGGCCGTGTACGACGCGTCGTGGTTGTTCGCGTGGTTGTCGATGCGGTCCAGGCCCCACGGCGGTGAGCTCTGGGTCGCCGTCGTGTGCAGCATGATGTTCTTCTCGACGCGGGCCACGTTGGACACGGCGGCGATCTGCTTCGCGGCGGTGTCGTCGATGTTGTCGATCGCGAAGCCGCGCACCGCGCTGCTGTACTGCTCGCGGACCTCGCCGCCGTACTTCTGCGAGATCTGCTCGGCCGCGTCGGCGACGGCGGCCTTGGCCTGCCCGGCGCTCTGCGCGCCCGGCGGGTCCTTGAGCATGATCACGTATCCGTTGGACTCGCCGGTCTGGGCCTCGTTGTGCACGACGCCCATAGGGGGCGCGGCGTTCGCCGGCAGCCCCGGGGCGAGCGCGGCGAGAACCGCGACCGCCAGGGTGCCGACGCGGCGCCGTCTTCCAGTGCCGATCATCCGCTATCACCTTCGGTAGTCTGAAAGTCACTCAGAGTCACCTTAACGGATGAATCGGCGCTGTGGATCAAGACCGTTCAGCGGCGCCGGATCCACCAGACGATGCCGAGCACCACGGCGAAGCCGGCGACGGCGGTGATCACGTACGGCGCCGCGCGCCGGACCGCGACGCCCACGCCGGAGACTGCGAGCAGGTCGATCGGCTCCGCGTCGGGCCGCACCGGCGCGAGCGGCTCGGCGGTCTCCAGCTTCCCGGTCACCGCCGGCTGCTGCGTCACCGCGGGCTGAGCCGGGGCCGGTTCCCCCGCCAGCTTGCCGGCCAGGCAGTCGGCGAACTGGCCGATGAGCCGGCCGCTCACGTCTGCGATGAGCCCGCGGCCGAACTGGGCGGCCTTGCCGGTGACCTCCAGATCGGTCGAGACGTCGACCCGGGTCGCGTCGCCGTCGGCCACCAGCGCCGCGGTCACCGTGGCCCGGGCGGTCCCGCCGCCGCGGCTGTCGGCGCCGTTGGCGCTGATCACCACGCGCCGCGCGGCCTCGTCGCGCTCGGCGAAGCGCCCGGCGCCCTTGAACGTCAGGCTGACCGGCCCGAGCTTCACCTTCACGGTCCCGGTGAAGTCGTCGCCGTCGACCGAGGTCAGCGTCGCGCCGGGCATGCAGGGTGCGATCCGCTCGATGTCCAGCAGCACCGTCCACGCCTGCTCGACGGGGACGGGCACGGTGAAGGAGTTCTCCAGCTGCACTGGTGCGCCTCCGATGTGTCGGTGGCCCCGGCCGCGCGCCGGGGCCACCCTCACGTTAGTCAGCCCGGACCCCGAGTGCGCGGCACACCGCCCGGGTGCTCAGCACGCGGGCCAGTTCCCGGCGGTACCGCGCCGACGCCGTCAGGTCGTCGACCGGGTCGGTGCCCTCCGCGGCGCCGGCGCACGCCGTGGCGATGGCCTCCGCGGTCGCCGGGGCACCGGCCAGGGCCTCCTCGACACCGCGGGCCCGGTGCGGGACCGGGCCGACGTTGGTCAGGGCCACGCGGGCCGCGCCGATGCCGCCGTTGTCCCGCCGTACTGCGGCCGCCACCCCGACGATCGCCCACGACTGGGCCGTACGGTGGAACTTCTCGTAGTGCACGGCCCAGCCCGCCGTCGAGGGCAGCCGCACCTCGACCAGCACCTCGTCGGGGGCGAGCGCCGTGGTGAACAGGTCGACCGCGAAGTCCGCCGCGGGGATCGAGCGCCGCCCGGACGGGCCCGCAACGACGCACACCGCGTCCAGCGCCGCCGCCACGGCGGGCAGGTCGGCGGCCGGGTCGGCGTGGGCGAGCGAGCCGCCGAGGGTGCCCCGGTGGCGGACCTGGCGGTCGCCGACGGTGGCGGCCGCGGCGGCGAGCAGCGGGGCGTGCTCGCGGACCAGGTCGGAGGCGGCGACCTCGGCGTGCGTGGTCATGGCGCCGATGACGAGGTCGGCGCCCGAAAGCTGCACCCCGCGCAGCCCCGGCACCGCGCCGAGGTCGACCAGCAGCGTCGGGGCGGCCAGCCGCAGCCGCAGCACCGGCAGCAGCGACTGGCCGCCGGCGAGCAGCTTGCCCTCCTCGGCCGAGCCGAGCGCGGCGACCGCCTCGGCGAGCGTGGCCGGGCGCAGGTAGTCGAACGGGACCGGGATCATGCCATGCCTCCCCAGTTCCTCATGCTATGCCTCCCCGCTTCGCGGCCCGCCACACCCGCTCCGGGGTGCACGGCATCGGTACGTCATGCACCCCGAACGGCCGCAGCGCGTCCACGATCGCGTTGACCACGGCCGGGGTCGCGGCGATCGCGCCCGCCTCGCCGACGCCCTTGACGCCCAGCGGGTTCGAGGTCGCCGGGGTCTCGGTGCGGTCGGTGACGATCGTGGGCAGATCCGCCGCGCTCGGGATCGTGTACTCCACGAACGACCCGGTCAGCAGCGTGCCGCCCGGGTCGTAGACGGCCTCCTCGTGCAGCGCCTGGGCGATGCCCTGGGCCACGCCGCCGTGCACCTGACCCTCGACGATCAGCGGGTTGACCACCCGGCCGACGTCGTCGACGGCGACGTATCGCCGGATCGTGACCCGCCCGGTCGCCGTGTCGACCTCGGTGGCGCACAGGTGCGTGCCGTGCGGGAAGGAGAACGTCTGCGGGTCGAACGTCGCGTCGGCGTCCAGCGACGCCTCGACGCCGTCGGGCAGGTCGTGGGCGGCGAAGACGGCGAAGGCGCAGTCCCCGACGGTCTTGGCCGCCTCGGGGGTACCCCGCACCCGGAACGCCCCCGCGGTGAACTCGAGGTCGTCGGGGCTGCACTCGAGCATGTGCGCGGCGACCGTCCGCGCCTTGTCCCGCACCTTGCGGCACGCCTCCACCAGCGCGACGCCGCCGACGGCCAGCGAGCGGGAGCCGTACGTGTCCAGCCCCTTGTGCGAGGTGCGCGTGTCGCCGTGGAGCACCTCGACGTCGTCGAAGGCGACCCCGAGCTCGTCGGCGACGATCTGGCTCCACGCCGTCACGTGCCCCTGGCCGTGCGGGCTCGTGCCGGTGACGACCTCGACCTTGCCGGTCGGCAGGACGCGCACCGCGGCGCTCTCCCACCCGCCGGCCGCGTATCGCAGCGCGCCGAGGATTCGCGACGGCGCCAGGCCGCACATCTCCGTATACGTGGAGACGCCGAGCCCCAGCTGTACGACATCCCCGGCTTCCCGGCGTTTCGCCTGCTCGGCGCGCAGCTCGTCGTAGCCGAACAGCTCCAGCGCGCGGTCCGTGGCCGCGTCGTAGTCACCGGAGTCGTAGACCAGCCCGGCGACGGTCGTGAACGGGAACTCCTCGGCCTTGATCCAGTTGCGCCGCCGCACCTCGATCGGGTCCAGCCCGAGCTCGGCGGCGAGCTCGTCCATGGCGCGCTCGATCGCGTAGGTCGCCTCGGGCCGGCCCGCGCCGCGATACGCGTCGGTGATCGTGGTGTTGGTGAAGACGCCGGTGCACTCGAAGCGGTACGCCGGGACCTTGTAGATCGCGTTGTACATGAACGCGCCCAGGATCGGCACGCCCGGCCCGACCAGCCCGAGGTACGCGCCCATGTTCGCGATCAGCTTCACGTCGATCGAGGTGAGCGTGCCGTCCCGGCGGGCGGTGAGCGTGATGTCCTGGATCTGGTCCCGCCCGTGGTGCGCGCTGAGCATGGTGTCGCCGCGCGTCTCGGTGTACTTCACCGGCCGGCCGATCCGCTTCGCCGCCAGGAAGGCGATCATCTCCTCCGGCGTGACCTGCAGCTTCCCGCCGAACCCGCCGCCGACGTCGGGGGCGATGACCCGGATCTTGTGCTCCGGCACGCCGGTGAGCAGCGCGTAGAACACCCGCAGGATGTGGGGGATCTGGGTGGCCGACCAGATGGTGTACTCCCCGGCGCCGGGGTCCACCACGACGCTGCGCGGCTCCATGAACGCCGGGATCAGGCGCTGCTGCACGTAGCGGCGCTCGACGCGCACCTCGCCGCCGGCCTCGGCAACGCTGCCGCCGGTCCCCGCCTCGGCCGAGTCGAAGATCCAGGTGTACGAGCGATTGGTGCCCTTGTCCGGGTGCACCAGCACCTCGTCCCGGGCGGCGGCGGCCAGGTCGAGCGCGGCGTCCAGCGGCTCGTACTCGACCTCGATCGCCTCCAGCGCGTCCACGGCGCTCGCGGCGTCGCGGGCCGCGACGACGGCCACCGCCTCCCCGTGGTGGCGCACGACGTCCACGGCCAGCGGCGGGCGCGCCGGGTGCACGATGTCCTCGGTGACCGGCCACGCGCACGGCAGGCTCCCCTGCACGTCGGCGACGTCGGCCCCGCAGAACGCGGCCACGACGTTCGGCCGGCGCAGCGCGGCCGAGACGTCGACGCGCACGATCCGCGCGTGGGCGTGCGGGCTGCGCAGGATCGCCAGGTGCAGCATCCCGGGCAGGACGATATTGTCGGTCCAGCGGGTCCGCCCGGTGATGAGCCGCGCGTCCTCCTTGCGCCGCCGGGCCGCCCCGACCTCGGGCTCGACGGTCGCGGTCATGCCGCCACCGCCCCGTCTGGCTCGATGAGGCTTCGCGAGGATCGACCCAGACAAGGCGCCCCCTGCCCGGCGCGGATCTCGGCCGCCGCGGCCCGCACGGCGTGCACGATGTTCTGGTATCCCGTGCACCGGCACAGGTTCCCGGACAGTCCTTCCCGCACCTCCTCGTCGGACGGGTCGGGGTTGTCCCGCAGCAGGTCGACGGCCGACATGATCATGCCGGGCGTGCAGTATCCGCACTGCAGTGCGTGCAGCTCGTGGAACGCCCGCTGCACCGCGTGCAGCGCCCCGTCCGGGGCCGCGAGCCCCTCGATCGTGGTCACACTGGTGCCGTCGGCCTGCACGGCGAGCACCGAGCAGCTCTTGACGCTGCGCGGCACGCCGTCGGCATCGCTCATCAGCACGGTGCACGAGCCGCAGTTGCTGGTGTCGCATCCGACGACCGTGCCAACCTTGCCGAGCCGCTCACGAAGATGGTGCACGAGAAGGGTCCGCGGCTCGACATCGTCGACGTAGCGGCTGCCGTCGACGTCAAGGCTCACACGGACGCGCTGATTCCAGGCCATGGGTCCTCCCGCGGGGACGTGCCGGACGGCCCGTTGCACGCGGCGGACGCAACACGGGCCACTGCCTGATCAGCAGACCCCAACTCGAAAGATCAAAGCAAGAGCACGGCCGTTTTCCCTGCTCGGCACCGGTCAGGGGGCGAGCCCGGGATACGGCGGCTCGGGCAGGGTGAAGGTGGTGACGTCCGCGGGTGTCCGGCCGGTCGCGACCCAGTCGGCCAGGACCGCGCCCGTGGCCGGGGCCATCATGACACCCGTCGTGAAGTGGCCACCGGCGAACCAGGCGTTGCTCACCCCCGGCAGGCGGTCGATCACCGGCTGGCGGCCCTCGATCCGCGGGCGGAAGCAGCACCACCGGTGGCTGATCCGGGCGCCGGTGGCCGCCGGCAGCAGGGTCGCCAGCTCCGCCGCCATCGGGTCGGCGATCTCCGGGCGCACGTCGGGCGTCGGGTCGCCCTCGTCGAAGGTGCCGCCCATGACGATGCCGCCGCCGGGCAGGGGCGTGCCGCCGCCGTACGGGCCCGCCAGGACGCTGCCCAGCCGCCAGGGGCCCGGGGCGACCGCCAGCATGTGGCCCTTGACCCGGCGCTGGGCAACACCGCGGTGCCAGGGCGGCGGGACCAGGCCCGTGGCGACGATCAGCGCCCCGGGCGTGAGGTCGCCGGCGGTGGTGTGCACGGTGGTGACCCGGTCGCCGCGGACCGAGACGCCGAGCAGCCCCACGCCGGTGACGAGCGTGCCGGCGCGGGCCGCGAGCGCGACGGCCAGGCGCAGCGGATCGACCGCGAGCTGACCCTCGACCAGCCGGGCGGCCGCACCGTCGGGCAGGCGCACGTCGGGTTCGAGTGAGCGCAGCTCGCTCTCGTCCAGCGGATCCGCGTGGTTGGTGAAGGAGTCGGCGGGGCGGATGTCGAGCCAGCGGACCGGGCGGGTGCCGATCGCGCCGGACCATTCGGCGTCGAGGTCGCGGTACAGCTGCCGGCTCCTGCGCCCGAAGGCGACGAACTCCGCCGGGTCCGTGAGCTCGTGCATGTCCGGCGCGATCGCCCCGCCGTTGCCCGTCGACGGGCCGGGTGCCAGCCGCGGCGCGCGCTCGATCAGCAGCACCCGGCCGAGGCCGGCCCGGCGTGCGAACACCGCCGCGGCCAGGCCGATCACGCCGCCCCCGACCACCAGCACGTCGGGGCTGCGATCGAGCGCGTCCCGGCCGGGGGCGAGCAGCGCCCGCCCGGTGTCGTCGAGGCCGTCGTCCCACACGGTCACGCGATCCATTCGGAGATTGTTGCTCATGCCTGGGCGACGGAGACCTCGGGCCAGTTTCCGATTCGCGGAAATTCGCGTCGCGAGATAGGCGATCAGCGATTTCCGTCACCGCCGTCTTCGGTCAACTCTGCGCGGCCTGCCGGCGTCCCTCGGCGAAGAAGGCTTCGAGGGACGCCACCTCGCGCAGCGGGTGGGCGGCGCCGAAGGAGACGTTCCAGAAGTCGCCGGTGCGGGGCTTCCACGGCCCGACGTACGCATACGGCTCCTCGATCGCCGAGTCGCCCGCGGACACCCCGTAGTTCACCTCGTCGAGCGAGATGCCGAGGTCGAAGTGCTCGGGCCAGAGCACCGGCGTGGCCTCGGGGGCGAACGCGCGCAGCGCCGCGTCCCCGGCCGCGAACCCGTCCAGGATCTCCGCGGCCCCGTCGAGCACCGTCACGTCGTCCAGGGCGGCGCCGGAGCCGTCCCGGTAGAGGCCCTCCGGCGCTCCCGCCGCCACGCCGGCCTCCGCCGCCACCTCGCCGAGCGTGCGCCCGGCCAGCGGGACGCGCCGGCCGCCGGCGACGAGCGCGTCGGCGGTCACGAGCAGGTCGGGCGCGGCCACGGTGGCGAACCCGCCGCCGGTGACGCGCAGCCGGATGGTGCCGCTGGTGCGATGCTGCGGCCCGGCGAGGACGAGCTCGGCCAGCCCGTGCAGGCAACGTCGCGTCGTGTTGGTCACCGCCCCATTTTGCCCCAGGCGCACCGGGTTCGCCGCCGGGGAGACGGCACACCCGCGCGAACAACCCCGCCCGGCCGTGGGCGTGTATGGATCATGACGACGATCCATACGCTCGACGGTGTCCCGCTGCCGGCCTGCCGCCGGAGTTCGCTGAGTGCTACGCGGCCGCGTTCGCGCCCATCGCGGGGCAGCTCGCGGTGTACCTCGGCAGCGCCGACGAGGCGCAGGACGTGCACGTGCGATGCGCCCGACCCCAAGCCGGCCGTGACCCCTCCGCGGTGAGGCTGGACCCGGGCGAGGCGTGGCTGGACGCGGTCCGCTGGGAGATCATCGGGTGAGGATGAGATCCGCGCGGTCGCGGGTGCCGGCGATCACCTCGGCGTTGCGCTCGTCGCTGCGGAACACCCAGTCGCGGGCCTCGGGCAGGTCGAGGCCCTTCGCCAGCTGGCGGCGCACCAGCGACTCCTGGCGGACGTCGTCGGGTGCGTCGAGGTAGAGCACCAGGTCCACCAGCCCGCGCACCGACGCCCACGGGCCGTGGTCGAGCAGCAGGTAGTTGCCCTCGACCACGATCACCCGCACGTCCGCGGGGACCGGGATGACCCCGCCGATCGACTCGTGCAGCGTGCGGCTGTAGCTGGGCGCGTAGACGAGGTCCTCGCCCGCGCGCAGCCGGCGCAGCAGGTGCACGAACCCGGCCGCGTCGAACGTCTCCGGCGCGCCCTTGCGCTCGGTCAGGCCGAGCCGGGTCAACTCTACATTGGACAGATGGAAGCCGTCCATCGGTACGGCCACACTGGACAGTCCATCGTGGACATTCAGGGCGTCCGACAGTGCCGACGACAGGGTGGACTTGCCGGCCGCGGGCGGCCCGCAGATCCCGATGATCGTGCGGCCGGCCCGCCCGCGGGCGAACGGCACGACCACGTCCAGGGCCGCCGGCAGCACTTCGGGCGGCCTCATGACAGGGTGTCGCGCAGCTTGCGCATGCCGGCGAGCCAGCGGTCGGTGTCGCTCGCGCGGTTCAGGTAGTACTTCGCGACCTCGGGGTGCGGCAGGATCAGGAACTTCTCGGCCGCAAGCCCGGTCACGACCGCGTCGGCGACCGACTCCGGCGACAGCACCGCCCCGCCGGCCGCGGTGACCTTCGCGCCGATGTGCCCCTCCTGGAGCCCCTCCTGCAGCATCGGCGTCGCCACGCCCTGGGGGCACAGCGCGCTCACCTTGATGCCGCGCCCGCCGTACGTGATGGACAGCCACTCGGCGAACGACACCGCCGCGTGCTTGGTCACCGCGTAGGGGGCGTCGCCGACGGCGGTCAGCAGGCCCGCGGCCGAGCAGGTGTGCAGCAGGTACCCGGACCCGCGCTCCAGCATCGAGGGCAGCACGGCGCGCGCGGAGTACACGTGCGAGAGCACGTTCACCGCCCACGTGCGCGCCCAGATCTCGTCCGAGGCCTCCAGCCCGGCGCCGGTGATGATCCCGGCGTTGGCGCAGAACAGGTCGATGTGCTCGTAGCGCGCCAGCGTCTCGGCGACCAGCTCCGCGACCTGCTCCTCGCTGGTCACGTCGGCCTCCACGCCGATCGCCTCGCCCGGCAGGGAGGCCGCCAGCGCCGCCGCGGCGGCCCCGTCGAGGTCGGCCAGGACCAGCGCGGCCGCCTTCTGCGCGGCGAACCGCCGGGCGAGCGCGGCCCCGATCCCGCCGGCCGCCCCGGTCACCACGACGACTCTGCCGTCAACCTTCACGACCGTGCCCCCAGCTCCCGCAGTGTCTCGACCGGGTCCGTGCCCTGCGCCGGCAGCAGCGCGATCACCGGGGTGGTGACGCCCGCCGCCGCGTAACGCTCCACGTGCGCCCGGCAGTCCGCGGGCGCCCCGTGCACGATGAGCGCGTCGACGACCTCGTCCGGGATCGCGGCGAGCGCGCCCCGCCGGTCCCCGGCCGCCCACGCGTCCCACATCGGCTTGAGCACCTCGCCGCGCCCGAGCCACCGGTGAAACGCCGCGTACGCGGGCACCGTCAGGTACGCCGCGATCAGCCGCCGCCCGATCGCCCGCGCCTGGCCCGCGTCCTGCGTCGGGCACACGAAGATGCGCGCCGCCACCTCGAAGCCTTCGGGCGCACCCGCCAGCTCGGCGCGCGCCGTCGCCACGTCCTCGACCGACAGCCAGTTGAGGATCGCCCCGTCGGCCTCGGCCGCCGCGAGGCGCAGCATCCTGGCGCGAAGACCCGCCAAGAGCAATTTCGGCGGTACCTGCGGTGCTCGCTCGAGCCGGAACCGCCGCACGGAGAACGTGTCGAAGTCCCCGTCGACCAGCTCGCCCGCCAGGGCCCGGCGCAGGAACCGCAGAACGTCCCGGCTCCGCTCGAACGGCCGCTGGAACGGCACCGCGTTCCAGTCGCCGACCACGACGGGCGAGGAGGCTCCGATCCCGAGCGCGAACCGCCCGGGTGCCGCCTCGGCGAGGGTCGCCGCCTGCATGGCCAGCAGCCCCGGCCCGCGCGTGAAGACCGGGACGATCGCCGTGCCGAGCCGCAGCCGGGGCGCCCAGGCGGAGGCGAGCGCCAGCGGGGTGAACGCGTCCGTGCCCGCGACTTCGGAGGACCACACGTCCGTGTACCCGAGATCAGGTAGCGTCTTGAGCAGTGCAGCGTGGTCGGGCAGCGGGATTCCCGTCAACGGAATCGTCAGCCCCCATCGGCTGTTCATCAGGCGATCATCTCCGCGAAACGGCCGATGTGGCAACCCTCCACCGGGACCCCTCACGTTGCAGCCGGTAGGCGTGCGACGTAGCCTGTCGCGGGTTTCATCTCCGAGAGAATGGAGCGCAACATGCTTGGTCTGGAAAAGAAGCTCATGAAGGAATGGGAAGGCAAGAGCGCGCAGGAGCTCGCCGACGCCCCCGTGACCGCGATCGCCGGCGTGAGTGAGGGCGACGCCGAGAAGCTGCTGGCCGCCTTCAACATCAAGACGGTCCGCGACCTGGGCACGAACAAGTACTTCCGCTGGGCTCAGGGCATCGTCACGCTCGCCGACTGACTCCGGCTCCACCGCAACGGCCGCTTCCCGATCTGCCGGGGGCGGCCGTTTCGTCACTCCGCGCCGGCCCCGGCCGGCGGTGGCGCGGACCCGTTACGGTTTCGGGATGCGACGGCGCCATGTGCTCACGCTCGCCGCCGTGGGGGCGGTCGCGGCCGGCTGCTCCGATGAGGACAAGGCGAAGCCGCCGCCCGGGAGCGGGAGCCCGGCGACGGGTCAGCGGCCCAGCCTGGCAGCGGGTGGGCCGGCGTTTCCCGAGGGGTTCGCGTGGGGGGCCTCGACCTCGGCGTATCAGGTCGAGGGGGCCGCGGCCGAGGACGGGCGGGGGCCCTCCGTCTGGGACACGTTCAGCCACCAGGCCGGGCGGACGCGCGGCGGGGACACCGGGGACGTGGCCGCCGATCACTACCACCGGGTCTACGAGGACCTCGACCTCATGAAGGACCTCGGGCTCAACAGCTACCGGTTCTCGATCTCCTGGTCCCGGGTGCTGCCCGAGGGCCGCGGCGCGCTCAACGCCAAGGGGCTCGACTTCTACCACCGCCTCGTCGACGGGCTGCTGGAGCGGAAGATCACGCCCGTGGCGACGCTGTTCCACTGGGACACGCCGCAGGCGCTGCAGGACAAGGGCGGCTGGGAGCGGCGGGACTGTGCGCAGTGGTTCGCCGACTACGCGCAGCAGATGTTCTACTCGCTCGGCGACAAGGTCTCGACCTGGCTGACGCTCAACGAGCCCAAGAGCGTGGTCTCGCTCGGCTACGTCGCAGGCGTCCACGCCCCCGGCAAGAAGGACCGGCGGCTGGGCGACATCGTCGGGCACCACCTGCTGCTCGGCCACGGGCTCGCCGTCCGGGCGTTCCGCCAGACCGGGCGCAAGGGCGGCATCGGCGCGGCGCTCAACCTCTCGCCGGTGTACGCCGCCGACGACTCGGCCGCGGCCCGGAAGCAGGCCGACGCGCTGGACCTGGAGGAGAACCGGCGCTGGCTCGATCCGGTGCTGCTCGGCCGGTATCCCGACGCGTGGCTGGACCACCAGGCCGCCGAGGTGCGGGCCGCCATCCGCGACGGGGACCTCGCCACGATCGGGGAGCGCACCGACCTGCTCGCCGTGCAGTACTACAACCCCGCCTACGTGAGCGCGAACGGCGGGCGCGTGGTCCGGCACCCCACGACGCAGGCGAGCTGGCTGGAGGTGTACCCCGACGGCCTCTACGACCTGCTGACCCGCATCAAGCGCGACTACGGCGACATCCCGCTCACGATCACCGAGAACGGCATGCCGACCGTCAACGACGTGCGCGACGACGACCGGATCGCGTTCCTGCGCGACCACTTCGCCGCGGCGCACCGGGCCATCCAGGCCGGCGTGAAGCTGCAGGGGTTCCACGTCTGGTCGCTGCTGGACAACTTCGAGTGGGCCGAGGGGTACTCCCAGCGCTGGGGCCTCATCCGCGTCGACCGCGACACCCGGGACCGGCGGCGCAAGGCCAGCGCCGAGTGGTACCGCGGCGTGATCGCGAGAAACGGCCTGGATACTTAACCTAGCCAGCCGGGGCGGACCAGGCCGGCCTCGTAGGCGAAGACGACCAGCTGCGCGCGGTCGCGGGCGCCCAGCTTGATCATGGCGCGGCTCACGTGGGTCTTGGCGGTGGCGGGGCTGACGAAGAGCTTCGCCGCGATGTCCTCGTTGGACAGCCCGGCGCCGACCAGGGCCATGACCTCGCGCTCGCGGTCGGTCAGGGTGTCCAGGGACATGGGGGCCAGCGGGGCGCGGGACCGGCTCGCGAACTCCTCGATCAGCCGGCGGGTCACGCCCGGCGAGAGCAGCGCGTCGCCGGCGGCCACCGCACGGACGCCACGGAGCAGGTCGACCGGTTCGGTGTCCTTCACCAGGAAGCCGCTGGCGCCGACGCGGAGGGCCTCGAAGACGTACTCGTCCAGGTCGAACGTCGTCAGGATGACGATCCGCACGTCGGCCAGCGCCGGATCGGCGGCGATCAGCCGGGTCGCCTCCAGCCCGTCCAGGACCGGCATGCGGATGTCCATCAGGATGACGTCCGGGCGGGTTCGCGCCGCCAGCCGGGCGGCCTCAGCGCCGTCGGCGGCCTCGCCCACGACCTCGATGTCGGACTGGGCGTCGAGCAGGGCCCGGAAGCCGGCCCGGACGAGCGCCTGGTCGTCGGCGAGCAGAACCTTGATCACGGCGTGTCTTCCTCGCTGAGGGGGATGCGGGCGTGGACCTCGAAGCCGCCGCCGGAGCCATTGTCCCGGCGCGGGCCGGCCTCGACCGAGCCGCCGAACGTGGCGGCGCGGTGGCGCATGCCGGCGATGCCGTTGCCGGCGGTGTGGGCCTCGCCGGACGCCGGGCCGGTGCCGTCGTCGCGGACGATCAGGCTCAGCTCGGTGGGGGAGTAGCCGACGATCACCGTCGCGGTCGCGTCCGGACCGGCGTGGCGGCGGACGTTGGTCAGGGCCTCCTGCACGATCCGGTACGCCGCCCGGTCCACCTGCGGCGGCAGCGCCCGCGCGGTGCCGAGCGTGTCGAGCGCGACCGGCAGGCCGGCGCCCCGGGCCTCGGCGGCCAGCCGCTCCAGGTCCGCCAGGCCCGGGGCGGGGGTGCGCGGGGCCGCCTCGCCGGGGTTGAGGCCGGCCAGGACCGCCCGGGTCTCGCGCAGGGCCTCGGCGCTGGCGTGCTTGATCGCGCTCAGCGCGACCCGGGCCTGCTCGGGCTGCTCGTCCATGAGGTGCAGCCCGACCCCGGCCTGGACGTTGATCAGGGACAGGTGGTGGCCGATCACGTCGTGCAGCTCGCGGGCGATGAGCAGGCGCTCGTCGCTGGCCTGGCGGCGCTGCTGCTCCTTGCGCGCCTTCTCCTCCTCGGCGCGCGCGAGAGCCTCCTGGTGGGCGCGGTCGCGGGCCATCTGGGTGTACCGCTGCGCGCGCACCCTCGCCGCCTCGCCGAAGAACGCGATGATCACGCACCAGACGCCGACGACGACCAGCCGCTCCACGGACGCGTGGGGCAGGACGAGCACGACGTAGGTGACGTAGGAGGCCACCACGGCGATCCACGTCAGCCAGCGGAAACCGGCCGACAGCGCGCCGAAGACGGCCACGATCGCGGCGATGAAGCCGGGGCCGTTGGGGTACAGCTGCGAGAAATAGGCCACCGTGGCACTCAGCGCGCCCGCGAGCGCGAACAGCGGCAGCTTGTGGCGGAACACCAGCGCGGCCGGGCCGGCGAGGAGCAGCAGGTAACCGGTCTGGTCCAGCACGTGCCCGGTCGAGCCGTAGGCGGCCGCGCGGGTGCCGAAGACCTGCACGAGCGCGATGAACACCGCCACCGGCACGTGGTGCGGGCCGGTGCGGCGGTGCGCGCGGCGGCGCTCGATGCGCTCCTCGAAGCGCTGGAACTTGCGCTCGAGGCGCGCCGCACGGTGCTCGGCGGCCCAGGGCGCGTGGTGTCTCACGTCTCAAACCGTAGTGGAGCCGCCTCACCTGCGGCATCGCCTCCCCGGCGCGCGGCGACTACTCCCGCGGGAGTAGTCGCCGGTCCCCGCTGCGCCGCGGGAGGTACCGCATGAGCCGTCGCCGGTGCGACGCGCGAACGGCCGGTCTTTCGCCACGCTGTACTCATCAACGGAAGGGGGCCGAGAACATGGCCGGCGAACGGATGCGCGCCTCGGACGAGGAGCGCGAACAGTACGCCAACATGGTGCGGGCCGGCATGACCGAGGGCCGGCTCACGCTCGAGGAGGGCGAAGAGCGGCTCACCCAGGTGTACGCCGCGAAGTATCGGGACGAACTGCCGCCGCTCACCGCCGACCTGCCCGAGGGCGGCCGGCGCGGGCTGCACGAGACGCCGGAGGCCAAGGAGCGGTTCGCCCGCGACAGCCGCCGGCACCTGTGGGGCCACACGGGCTTCGTCGCCGTGGTCGCCGCGGCGCTGACCGGGCTGTGGGTGCTGTCGGGCGCGCACTTCTTCTGGCCGGCGATCCCGCTCTTCTTCATGGTGTTCGGCCTGGCCAGGCATGCGCGCTGGCGGGCGTACGGCGGGTCCGGGCCGCGCTTCGGCCGCGGGCCGTGGGGTCACCACCACGGCCACGGGCCGCAGGGCTGGGGGCGCGGACCGTGGGGGGCCGCGTCGGACCGGCAGCAGGGCTGGACCCGCTGACACCACCGGGGGCCGCCGCGGGCGCGGCGGCCCCCGCCGATTCGAAGGGATGAGGTCGCCGTGTTTGGAACGTCGCTGGAGCTCAAGGGCCGGACCGCGGTGGTGCTCGGCGGGGCCGACGGGGTCGCCGCGGCCGTGTGCCGGCTGCTCGCCGAGCGCGGCGCGCGGGTCGCCGTCGTCGGCCCCGACGAGCTGTCGCTCTCCGACCTGATCGACGAGCTGCGGTGGGGCGGCGCGGAGGCGGTCGGCATCGTCGCCGCCGGCCTCGGGGACGCCGACGCCGCGGCGATGGACGCCGTGCGCGCCAGCGTCGCCGGCGAGCTGGGCCCGCCGGAGATCCTGTTCGTCCTGCCGTGCCCGTCCGGGGCCGGCGGCTGGCGCCGGACCGTCGACAGTGGACTGACGGCCACCTTCCTGGCGCTGCAGGCGTTCGTGCCCGCCATGGCCGAGGCCGGCGCCGGCGCGGTCGTGACGCTCGCCCCCGCAGGCCCCGACCCGGCCACGAACGCGGTCGGCGGCGGTGTGACCGCGCTCACCCGGCACTACGCCCGGCTGTTCGCGTCCGCGGGCGTGCGGGCCAATGTCGTGTCCTGGACACCGTGCGAGTCCACCGTGGACGATGCCGCCTTCGCCGCCCTCTACCTGGCCTCCAACGCCGCGGCGACCATGACGGCAACGACACTCGACGTTGCGGGCACATTGATGCGACTGTAGATCCTATGTACGAATGATGGTCCACATGGGATAGTCATGCGTCATGATGGGCTCGTCGCATGCGCTTTCCGGGGCGGCCGTCTGGTTGACAGGTTCGCTCGCGCTGGATCAGCTCGCGCACTTCCACCAGACGCCGCTACAGCTCGCCGTCGGCACCGCGATCTGCGCCGGCGGTGCGCTGTTGCCCGACCTCGACCTCTCCGGCCGGGTCACCACCGGGCGGGGCGGCGCGACCGTGGCGCACACGTTCGGCGTGATCTCGCTGTTCCTCGCCGAGTGCATCGAGAAGTTCTCGCTCGGCGTCTACAAGCTCACCCGCATGAAGCACGACCCGCCCCGGCGCAACGGCCACCGCACGCTGACCCACACGATCGTGTTCAACGTCGGCGTCGGCTACGGCACCCTCGCCCTGTGCGAGGCGTACGGCAAATGGGCCGTCATGGGCGTGCTCTTCGTCGCCTTCGCCCTGGCCCTGCGCGGCCTGTTCGAGAAGTGGGCCGAGCGGGCGGGCTGGGTCATCGTCACCCTGGCCGCCGCGGGCGCCGCCTTCGTGGTCTACGAGCGCCTGCCCGGCGACCGCGGCTATCCGCTGCTCGGCGTCGCCGTCGGCGTCGGCGGCCTGGTCCACCTGCTCGGCGACATGATCACCCGGCACGGTTCGCCGATCCTGTGGCCGATCCCGACCGGCCGGCGCATGTGGCGCTGCCTCGGCCTGCCGCACCGCATCGCCCTGACGGCGGGAGACAAGACCGAGACCGTCTTCCTGCGCACGGTCTTCGCCACGGTGGCCATCTTCGCCGGCGCGGTCCTGGTCGCCCCGATCCTCATGCAGCGCTTCGACATCGCCTTGTAGGGTGCGCGGGTGAGCGAAACCCGGCTGGTCATCGTCATGCGCACCGACCTGGGCATGGGCAAGGGGAAGATCGCCGCCCAGGCGGCGCACGCGGCGGTCGGCGCGGCCATGCGCAACCAGGCCCGGCCGGCCTTCGCGGACTGGTGGCGCGCCGGCCAGCCCAAGGTGGTGCTCAAGGTCCCCGACGAGGACACGCTCGGGCTCGTGGTCGCCGCCGCCGAGGAGGCGGGGCTTCCGGTCGAGGTCATTCACGACGCGGGCCGCACCCAGGTGGCCGCCGGGACGGCGACCTGCTGCGCGATCGGCCCGGCCCGGCAGGACGCCCTTGCGCCGGTGACGGGCTCGCTGCCGCTGCTTTGACCGGCTGCCCAGCCCAGCACCCGCAGCGCCCGCAGCGTGTTCCACCGGCTCGGCGCCCCGTCCGGGCCCTCCAGGTGGAAGTGCGCGTCCCCGGGGTGCGTGTTCTCCAGCGGCCAGGTCCCGTCCGGCGACCGCTTCGACCGCACGATGTCCAGAGCCTCAGAAACCCGCGGATCCGGCGGCTCCGCGGTGGTGCGGAAATACTCCAGCGCCCGCAGGACGTCGTAATGCCACCGGGCCGGAAAGGAGAACTCGAGCCAGGCGGAGTCGGCGACGTCGCCGGTCCGCTTGCGCCGGAACAGGCCCCGCTCCAGCAGGTATTCTTCGGCGGCCCGCCGCTCGGCGATGGCGACGCCGGTTGCGCGCTCGTACGCGAGCAGCCCTTCGAGCACGTTGACGGTCGACGCGAACGAGGCCGTGGTCGGCGCCCAGCAGTTCCAGCCGCCATCGGCGAGCCGGTCGCGCAGCAAGCGCTCGACGATGCCGGAGACGTCGATGCCGAAGTAGACACCGACGGACACGGTGAGCCCGTTGACGCACGGCTCGACCTCCCCGGCGAAGAAGTCCTGGCCGCCCTCCTCCCACTTCACGTTGTCCCGCACCAGTTCGACGGCCCAGGCCACCCGCTCGTCGGCCGGGTCCACGCCGAGGTCCCGCAGCAGCGCGAGGGTGTGCGCCGTGGCCGTCCACGGCTGCCCGGTGGCCTGCTCGGGCCAGTCGTAGCCGCGCGGCGCGTACGCCCCGCCGGCCCACGATCCGTCCGCCTCCTGCCGGTCGAGCAGCCGGGCGCCCCATCCCTCGCACGCCACCCGGCCCCGCTCGCGGGCGACCTTCTCGGCCGGCGCGCCCACGAGGTCCCGCAGCACCTGCCAGCGGATCGCCGGATCGCCGTCGAGCAGCCACTGCGAGACGTTCATGCCGGAATCCTATGGCCCTGCCGGTCCGCCCACGGCGCCGTGCCGAGCCGAATCACACCGATGTGACTCAGTGGAACCCCGCGCGGCCGGGCGGTAACTTCAGCGGCGGCGGTGCCACCTCAGGGGGCGCGGGTCGAGGGTCCACAGCAGGCGGCGCCACCAGGGGCGGCGGGCGCGCAGGTCGTCGACGTACGCCGTGGCCTGGGCCGTGGCCCGGGCCGCCTGGGGCTCGCCGGGGCCGGCCGCCGGGGTCGCGAACGCCACCGCGTTGACCAGGGCGGCCAGCTCGTCGACCGGGGGGACCGCCGGGCGCAGGGTGCGGGCGCTCGCGTGGGCGCGCGGTTCGGCGGCGTTGCGCGCGTAGCTGGCGATCTCGCCCGCGCTCAGGTGCGGCGGGGCCGGTCGCCCGGCCTGGCGCAGGCCGATGAGCACCTCGTTCCAGGCGGCGTCGATGCGCACGGCCGGCGGGCCCTCGCTCAGGCGGCGTCGGCGGCGTCGGGCAAGCACCAGCGGTACTGCTGCGAAATAGGCGACGACGAGCAGGAACGCGGCCGCGGCGGCCGAGACGGCCAGCAGCGTCGTCCGGTCCTCCGACCGGGGCGCGGCGGCCGCGGACGGGCCGGCCGAGTGCGACGCGGGCGGGCTGGCGCTCACCGACGGCGGCGGGACGGACTGCGGCGGCGGCTGCGACGGGGGCGCCTTCGGGCGGAAGTCGTCCTCGACCGGGCGCTGCACCGTGTCGGACTTCGGCAGCGGGTCGAACGCCACCCAGCCGAAGCCCTTGAACTCGACCTCCGGCCACGCGATCGCGTCGGCGCCGCGGACCGCCTTCTGGCCCTTGTGGGTTCCGAAGCCC
Organism: Dactylosporangium sp. CA-233914; assembly: GCF_050942935.1. Classification (NCBI taxonomy): domain Bacteria; kingdom Bacillati; phylum Actinomycetota; class Actinomycetes; order Micromonosporales; family Micromonosporaceae; genus Dactylosporangium; species Dactylosporangium sp. CA-233914. Next base: position 2,507,655 of record NZ_CP192030.1, read on the forward strand.
ACGACCACGCGCGTCGGCAGGCCGGCCAGCCGCGCCAGCACGGCGAACGCGGCGCTGAACTGCTCCGAGGTGCCCTTCTGACCGCCGAGCTGCTTGCTGCCGAAGAGGAAGTGCTCGACGTTGGGGTACGCGTGCCCGCTGGGCGCGTCCGCGACGAGCTTGTAGTGCTCCTCGAGCCACTGCTGGATGGCGAAGGCACGCTGGTACGGGTTGGAGACGCCCTCGCCGAGGTGCGCCGAGAGCTGCGCGATCGAGTCCGGCACCTTCCCCGGCAGCGCCACGAACCGGGCCGCCTCCTCGGGGGAGGGGACCTCGGCGGCGAAGAGCGCCTGGTCGTCGGGGCGGGGCCGCTGGCGGGAGGTGACGGTGTACGTCAGGCCCTTGCGCAGGCTGTCGGCGAGCGCCACGGTGCCGGTCTCGGCGTCGTAGGCCACGCGCACGCCCTCGACCCGCTCCGGGGTGGCGATGCCGGGCAGCAGGCGGCCGTCGAGCTCGTCGATCGTGATGGTCTGGGTGACCTCGGGGCCGGCGCCGTCGGAGCGGCCGAGGACGCGGCCGGCGTTGCGGTACACCGAGCCGATCCGCCAGGTCACCCCGTCGTAGTCGTTGAGCACCGCGAGGCGGATCAGCGGCTCGGGCTGTGCGTCCGGGCCGGGCGTGACGACCGCGTCGAAGAGGTGCTGGTCCTTGTTGAGGTTCCAGCCCGACAGCCGTACCAGCGGGTTCTCGTCGAGGGCGTCCAACTGCGGCGGGGTCACGTAGTTGCGCGGGTCGACCGGGGTGTCGTTGCCCTGCTCGGCGACGGTCGGGCCGAGCAGCTGCGACAGCACGACGATCACCGCGAGGCCGGCCGCCGCGCCGCCGCCGACGCGCAGGCCCAGCGTGCGGCGCTGGGCGCCGGTGAGCGTGTCGCCGCCGAGGTCCGGCCGGGCGCTGGCGATGAGCCCGAGGATCGCGAACGCGGCGTACGCCAGCGGGATCCACGTCGTCGCGCGAGCGGCGGTCGTGTCGGGGCCGACGAGGTACAGCGCGCCGCCGAACAGCGCCGTGGGCGCGGTGTAGGAGAGCAATACGCGGTTGTACCGCACGCCGCACTCGGCCGCCGCGAGCCCCGCCAGCCAGGTCACGATCACCGGCAGCAGCACGGTGTCGGGCTGCGGCTCGATCGGGATCAGCGCCGTGAGCAGGCGCGGGATGCTGTTGCGCAGCGCCTCGCGGGCCACGTCCGGCACGGCGCCGGGGATCTGGCCGGCCTGGGCGCTGACCCGCACGGTCACGTACACCATGCCGGCCAGGCCCAGCACCGACGCCGGCGCGGCCGTGTAGGCGGGCAGCCGGCGCACGGCGACGCTGATCAGTACCGAGGCGGCCGCGGCGACCGTGGTGAGCAACGGCAGCAGGGTGCCGTTGTAGATGGGGGCGAGCGCGAGACCGGCCAGGACCAGCATGCCGAGCAGCGCGGCCGGCACGAACAGGCGCCTCACCACGTCCGCACCCCGTCCCAGGCGGCGGCGAACTCGGTGCCGTCGCGCACGGCGAGCACGACGACCCGCTCCAGCGCCGGTGCAGCCTCCCCGAAGACGCCGGCGACCAGCGTTGGGTAGGCGGTCTTCAGCGCACTCACGCGCGAGAGGTCGGGGTCGCCGGTGAGGTAGACGAGGGTGTCGCCCGCGCGCCGGGTGCGGAGCTCCTCGATGGATTTTTCGGATATGTCGGATATTTCGGCTTCGGCCAGAAGGTCCAGGTAGTCGCGCGTGGCGTTGCCCGCGGCGTGGCGGCCCGAGAGCAGGCGCAGCGCGATCGGCAGCTCTTCGCGGAACGCCGCCATGACCAGTGAGGCCGCGGCCTCGCAGGCGGACTCGAACAGCTCCGGGTCCGGATACGAGGCCCGGCGGTCGTCGAGCAGTACGACCAACCGGGGCAGGCTGGTGTCCAGCTGCTCGCGCACCATCAGCTCGCCCACCCGGGCCGAGGTGCGCCAGTGCACGCGGCGCAGCTCGTCGCCGACGACGTACTCCCGCAGCGTGTCGAACGTGATCGTGCCGTGCGGCACCCGGTCGTCGCGCCCGTCGAGCGAGCGCGTGATGCCCGTCGGCACCGCGGAGAGGCGGTGCACCCGCGGGTACACCCAAACCTGCGCCGTGCCGCCGTAACCGCGCGCGAGCGCCATCAGCCCGAGCGGGTCGCGGCGCACCACGCGCAGCGGCCCGATCGCGACCACGCCCCGGCGGGCGGTCGGCACCGCGTATTGCGCGGTCGTCTCGCCGCCGGCCCGCAGCCGCAGCAGGGGGACCGGCACGGACGCCGGCCCGCACCGGTCGTGCGCGACCAGCGTGGCGCCCCGAAACCGGCTCGTGTTGCCCACGCGCAGCGTGACCGTGCTGGACTCGCCGCCCATGACCCGGTCCGGCTCGACGCCGCGGGAGACGGTCAGGCGCGGGCGCCACCAGACGTATCCGGCCGCGAACAGCAGCGATGCCACGCACGCGGTGCCGAGCACGACCAGGTGCCGGTAGCCGAAGATCAGCCCGACGGCGAGCAGGGCTGCCGCCGCCGCGCACAGCCCGGCCCCGCGAGCGGTGAGGCGCATCGGCTCAGGCCGCGACGGGGGACGGCACGGGCACCGTGTCGAGCACCTGGCGCACCACGTCGGCCGGGGCCACGCCGCGCACCTGGGCGTCGGGCGAGAGCACCAGCCGGTGCGCGAACACCGGCTCGGCGAGGGCCTTGACGTCCTCGGGCACCACGTAGCCGCGCCCGTCGGTGAGCGCGTAGGCGCTCGCCGCCCGGGTCAGCGCGATCACGCCGCGGGGGCTGACCCCGATGCGGACCTGCGGGTGGGCGCGGGTGGCGTTGCCGAGCTTCACCGCGTAGCCCAGCAGCGGGTCGGCGATGTGCGCCCGCCGGGCCAGCCGCACCAGCTGGGCCACGACCTGCGTGTCGGTGATCGGGTCGAGCGCCTCGGGGGAGCGGCTGACCGCGCCGCGCAGCACCTCGATCTCGACCTCCTCGGCGGGGTAGCCCACGGCGAGCTTCATGAGGAACCGGTCCAGCTGCGCCTCCGGCAGCCGGTAGGTGCCGTCCATCTCGATCGGGTTCTGCGTGGCGACGACGAGGAACGGCCGGGGCACCCCGTGGCGGACGCCGTCGACGGTGACGTAACGCTCCTCCATGACCTCCAGCAGCGCCGACTGCGTCTTCGGCGAGGCCCGGTTGATCTCGTCGGCGATGACGATGTTGGCGAAGACCGGCCCCGGGTGGAACTCGAAGCCGCGGGTCGCCTGGTTGAAGATGGTCACGCCGGTGACGTCGGAGGGCAGCAGGTCGGGCGTGAACTGGATGCGCCGCCACTGCCCCTGCACGCTCGCGGCGAGCGCCCGCGCCAGGGTCGTCTTGCCGACCCCGGGCACGTCCTCGAGCAGCACGTGCCCCTCGGCCAGCAGCGCGGCCATCGTCAGCCGCACCACGTGCGGCTTGCCCAGCACGATCGACTCGACGTTGCGCGCGAGCCGGCCCACCAGCTCGGCGGCCGCGCTGACCTCCTCGTTGCTCGGGGGACCCTGGGGTTCCCTGCCCGGTTGTTCGAAGGACTGTTCAGCCGAGATCACGGTGCTCCATCAGCATTGCTTCAGCGGCCCCGTGCCGCTGGGCAGATTGAACCAGGCGTAGGGGATGTAGTTCTCGCCCTGGAACTGGATCTTGATCCACTGCGTGCTCTTCTTGCCGCCGTACGGCTCGGCGTTGATGCTCACGCTGGTGTTCGTCTGGCAGACGGCGACGTAGCTGTCGGGTGCGTAGACGTCCCCGACCGAGGCGCCGCTCTGCGAGGGCGTCTTGTACACCCAGATGCCGCCGTCCTTCGCGCCGTGCCCGCAGTAGCTGTTGTCGGTGCACACGACGGTGCCCTTGTAGACCGGCGTGCTCGCCGACCCGGTCCCGGTTGCGGCCATCCCGGCGCCGTTGGTGATGGAGACGGTGTAGCTGTACGCCGTGTTGGGCCACAGCCCGTTCATCGTCAGCGACCCGGAGCAGTTGCCCTGCGTGCCGCCGGCCCCGGCCACGTCGAGCCGGCAGGTCCCGGGCGCGCCGCCGTCGGTGGCCGTGAACGTCACGGTGATCGAGTTGAGCCCGGCGTTGCTGCCGGTGACGCTCATCTTCGGCTGGGCGAGGGTGTCCCCGGCGGCGCTGGTGACCGCGCCCTGGCCGGCCTTGTTCACCGCCCGCAGCTGCACCGTGACGTGCTCGGCGTCCTTGAACCCGCCGAACTCGTGGGTGAGCGCGGTGTCGATGTTCATCTTGGTGCCGTTGACGGTCGCCTCGTAGCCGCTCAGCGACGCCCCGTTGTCGGCCGGCGCCTTCCAGGTCGCCACCACCGTGCCGCGCTTGGTCTGCGACGCCTTGACCGCCAGCGCGGTCGGCGCGCCCGGCTTGTTGAACGGCACCACCGACGGGCTCAGCGGCGACTGCTCGGAGCTGGCGCCGATGTCGTTGATCGAGGCAACCTTGAAGGCGACCTGGGTGCCGTACGCAAGCTCCCCGGCGGGCACCGTGAACTGCGGCTGCGCCGACTCGTAGGTCTTCGACTCGCCGCCGCCGACGGTCGTGACGACATACTTGGTGATCTTGTGGCCCTGCCCGTTGGCGGCCGGCCACGTCACCGCGACGGTCCCGTCCGGGTTGGCCACCGCGGCCACGCTGGCCGGCGGGTCGGGCACGTCACGGGTCGGGACCACCGGGTTCGCGGCCTTCTTCGGCCCGCTGCCCTTGGCGTTGACCGCATAGACCGTGAACTTGTACGTCTGCCCGTTGGTCAGCCCCGTGATGTCCAGCGCCCGCTGGCTCGCTCCGACCTCGTGCGGCGGCTGCCCGTCGCCCTCGACCACGTACTTCGTGATCGCGGCACCGTTCGGCGGCGCGGCGGTCCACGTCACGCGGGCGGTCTGGTTGCCGGCGACGGCGTTGACCCGCGCGGGCGCCCCGGGCGGCCCGACCGGCGGCTTGCTCGGCGGCGGCGGGGGCGGGGCCGGCGGGGCGTCGCCGCCGAGGACGTCGTTGGCATACTTGTCGACGGTGGTCACGTGGTTCTTGTCGTCCACGACCCGCGCGGTCGAGCCGCCGGGCGCGTTGATGAACATGCGGTCCTCGCGGACCTCGATCTCCAGCGGCTTGCCGCCGCCCTGGATGCGGATCGGGTCGAGGGCCTTGCCCTGCGAGTCGAGCACGTAGACGGTGCCGGTCGCGTCGTCGGCGCAGTAGAACCGGCCCGACCAGGCCACGCACGGCTGCAGCCGCGGGCTGTCACCCGGCACCGCGAAGTCGCTGACCTTGTCGTTGTTGACGACGTAGACGTGCGCGCCGTCGACCACCGTGACCGGCACCTCGCCACCGACCGTGCGGCCCGGCATCGCGCCCTCGCCGTCGAGCTTCAGCGGCACCTTCTTCACCGTGTCGCCGCGCAGCGTCGTGAGCGTGGTCGCGGTCTTGTCCAGCACGGCCACGCCGGAGTCGAGGATGGACAGCGCCAGGTCGTGGCTCGGGTCGGCCACGCCGACGGTCTTCACCTTCACCGGGTCGCCGGTGAACCCGCCGCCCTGCCCGCCCGCGGGGGACGCCTTTTTCGCGGGCGCCGCCTCGATCGCCACGACCGTGCCCTCGGACGGCACGAGCAGCCACAGCTTGCCGCTGTCGTCGAACGTGCCGCCGGAGATGCCCGGCGGGAAGCTCAGCGTCTCACCGACCGGCAGCAGCGTCATCGGGTCGAGCTGGCGGACCTGGCCCTGCACGGTGTCGATGACGAACGCGGTGTCGTCGTGCACGGCCACCGTCACGCCCAGCCCCGGCGTCGACTGCGTGGTCGCGCCCAGGCTCAGGCTCGACAGGTCCAGCACGCTGACCTTGCCGGTGTTGAGGTCCCGGAGGATGACGAACCGGTCGCTCTGGGTCACCTGCATCGTGTGGCCCTGCGCATCGGTGATCTTCGTGCGCGTGTCCACCTTGCCGGTGACGCCGTTGACCCGAGCGAGCTCGCCCTTGTCGTTGCTCCACAGCCAGGCGCTGACGTCGAAGCTCGCCACGGCGTGGTTCGCCGCGCCGGTGCCGTAGAGCGTCAGGCCCAGCACCGCGACCAGGGCCACGATGGTGCCGAGCGTGATCAGCCCGCCGCTCTTGCCCGAGCGCAGATTCAGGCGCATCTCGTCACCTTCCCGGCCCCCTCCCCGAAACCGGCGCCCATCATATTCCGGTCGATGGGTGGGCGATACCCGTGGTTACGGACGGTGGTGGATGGTTCACTGACGCTTGGTGCAGGCCAGGTCGGAGAGCTGAACGTCCTGCGTGCCGTACACCGCGGCGACCGTGAAGCAGTAGTCGAGCTTGGGGTTCAGGCCGTTGATGGTGTACTTCGCGGTGCCCGCCGGCAGCCCCTGCAGCTCGCGCATCGTGCCCTGGGTGCCGCCCGCGACGATGAACGGCACGGTCCCCTTCGTCGGGTCCTTCCACGTGAGCGTGACGCTGGTCTTGTCGTCCCGCAGCGCCAGTCCGCCCGGTGCGCGGGTGTTGCCGGCCGGGGCGGGCGCGGACGGCGCCTGGGACACCGGCCCGGGCTCGGGCGCGGCGACCGTAGGCCCCGGCGCCGGCTCGTTGCCTCCGCCGTCCTTGCTGGCCATCACGAACGCGATGCCCGCCGCGACACCGCCGCCGAGCACCGCGACCGCGACGATCACCAGGATGGCGGCGAGCGGCGAGCGGCGCCGCCGTGGCGGGTCGCCGACCGGCCGCGGCGGCGCGGTGACTGGCATGGCCGCCGGCTGGTAGGAGGCGCGCTGCATCACTCCCGGCGCGGCCCGCTGCCACGGCGCCGGCTGGTAGTCGTCCTCGTCGTCGTCCTCGTCCTTGTACGCCGCGTAGTTGTCCTCGCGCGGCTCGGGGCGGTAGATCGGAGGATGCTGCGACGGCGGTGGCGGCGTGACCGGGTCGAAGGTCGGCGGCGGCCCCAGCGGCGGGGGGCCCACCGGGTCGAACGCGGTCGCCGGGCTCGCTGAGTCGTACGCGGGCGGCGCGCTCGCCGGGTTGTACGCGGTCGCGGGGCTCGCACCGGAGTGGGACGCGGTCGCCGGGCCTGCCGGGTCGTACGCGGGCGGCGCGCTCGCCGGGTCGTACGCGGTCGCCGGGCTTGTTGAGTCGTACGCGGTCGCGGGGCTCGCACCGGAGTGGAACGCGGTCGTCGGGCCTGCCGGGTCGTACGCGGGTGCCGGGCTCACCGGGTCGTACGCGGGACTCGGGCTCACCGGGGCGAACGACGGCGGCGGGCTCACCACCGGGGCGAACGCCGGCGGCGGGGGAGCGCTCGCGTGGGCGGCGCCGGCCGGGTCGGGCAGCCCCAGATACTCCCGGGCCGCCCGCACGCTCGGATGCCCGTCGCCGAGCGCCTGCGGGCCGAACCTGACCAGCTGATTGTAACGCCGCTTGGCCTCGAACACGTTGCCGAGCTCGTCGGCGATGCGGGCCAGCTCGAACGACAGGTTGAGCATCACCCCGTGCCCGTCGCCGAGGCGGTGCTGCCCGGCCGCGAGCCCCTCCTCGAGCACCCGCCGCGCGTCGCCCAGCTCGCCGATCTCGACGTGGTAGCGCGCCAGCTGCGCGGTCGCCGCGAGCACGTCCGGATCGTCGGAGCCCAGCGTCAGCGCCGCCGCGTCCAGCGCCTGGTCGAGCAGCGCCAGGGCGCCCCGCTTGTCACCCTGCGCGGACAGCGCCCGCGCGCCGTGCACGGCGTTGGCCAACTGGGCGGACGAGGACACGCGGATACTGTGCCCTGTCCCCCCGCCCGCCCGCCACCCGGTGCGGCCGATGTCCCATGATCGGCTCAGGTCGCTGAGCCGTGATGGGCACGGTTTGGGACCTCGATCGATACTTGACCGATGGCGAGACAACCGCTCACCCCGCTGCCCGGGGCGCGCGAGGGCCGCGACCCCGCCCGCGCGATCAAGCGCGGCCCGAGCCGGGTCCCGCCCGAGGTAGTCGCCGCCAACCAGCGTGATCGCCTCTACGACGCCCTCGTGCACACCGTCGCCGCGAAGGGCTACGCCAACGCCACCGTGAGCGACATCTGCCGCGCCGCAGGCGTGACCAGGCCCGCGTTCTACGCCCTCTTCGCCGGCAAGGACGACGCCCTGATCGCGACCTACCGTCACGGCGCCGACCTGTTGTTCAAGATCATGGAGGAGGCGTATCGCGCCGAGCCAGGCTGGCGCGAGGGCACCCGCGCCGCCCTGCGCGTCATGCTCCAGGTCCTGGCCGAGCTGCCGGCCTTCGCGACGATGGCGATCGTCGAGATCGACGCCGCCGGCCCACACGGCCGCAACGAGCGCGCCCAGATGCTGCGCCGCTTCGACCGCTTCTTCGCCGAGGCCCCGCGCGCGTCGGACCTGCCGATGCCGGAGGAGTTGGTGGAGACGATCGTGGGCGGCATCTACGCCACGGTGTACCGCTACGTCGCGGCCGGCCGCGTCGAGCAGCTGCCGGAGCTGCTGCCGACCCTGGCGTACTTCACGCTGGTGCCGTTCCTCGGCCGCGAGGAGGCGGCCCTGGAGCTGGACGCCGACCAGCCGCCGCCATCGACCCCGGCCAAGCCCGCGGAGTGCCGGATCACCCCGTGACGCCTGGCTGGTCCTGGTGCTGATACCGGATATGTCGGGCGCTCCGCGTCGCGACATATCCGACATTTCGCATATGAGAATTGTCGCAATAGCCGCAGGAAATTGTCGCCGCCCGGCCGTTCTTCGCTCCTTTCCGTTGCGTTGATCGCACCGTCCGGTTGCGCTTTGGGTCCACGCAATTCGGGCAATTACCTCGGTTCGGCAACGGGCCAGGATTGCGGCCGCTCGAACCGCCGATGCGCGCCCCCCAGCCGTGCCGAGGCGTATTTCGGCGTCGCGGCTGACGACCGATGGCCAAGCGCCTGTCGACGGGCGCTCGCAGCTGCCGGCAAGTCGGACACTTCGCGCCGCGAATTGGAACGACCGCCGATGGTTCAAGATCCGCGCGGTCGCCCGCTTGGCACCGGCCGGGCCACCGTTTCCCCTGCTCAGCGGATTTTGTCGTACCCCTGTTCTAGGTTCTGCTCATGACCGAGGTGCTGACCGCAGCCGCCCAGACGGAATGGCGTAGCCGGCTTGACGCGATGCTGGCCGAGCACAACCGTCGTGTGGCCCACCGCCGTGCAGTCCGTGCCGAGTTCGCGGCGGCCCGCCGTCGAGGCTTGGAGGCGCGCCATGCCGAGCGTCTGGCCCGCCTGGACCTGGAGGCCCGCACCGCCGAGATCACCGCCCATTGGGCTGAACAGGATGCCCGAGCCGCCCATCGCCGCTCGCAGGCCACCCAGCCCAGCCCCCACCGTCCAGAGCCTCAACCCAACCCGCGCTGTCCAGCAGCCCAGTCCGACTCCCGCCGTCCGGTGACCCAGCCGAACTCAGGCGGTCCGGTGGTCCAGTCCGATTCCCGCTTGCCCGTGACTCAGCCCGGTTCTCGCGGGCCCGTGACCCAGCCTGGTTCTCGAGCGCCCGTGATCCGGCCTGGTTCTGGAGGGCCGGCCACCCAGCTCGACCCGAGCTGTGATCCGTCCGCGCCCGCCGCGCCCGCCCCGCCCGGGCCGTGGCGCTCCCACGGCCTTGCCGCCCCAGCATCGCAGCCGCCGCCAGCATCGCTTGCGCAGTCACCGAGGCCACCGTCGCCGCCGGTGTCCCGTGCGCCATCGCCAGAGCCTTCGCCAAGCCCTTCGCTGCCGCCGTGTTCCCGGCCCGCATCTACGCCGGCGCGCCCCCGACCCGTCCAGCCACCGCGCCCTCGGCCCGTTCAGCCGTCGTGCTCTCGATCCATAGCGTCGCCCCCACCGCCGCAGCGGGCAAGCCGGTCGAGCGACGCCACGCCGCCGCTACCAGCACCGCAGTGGCCAAGCCGTTCCGGCGACGCCGCGCCACCGCCGCCGCAGCAGCGGATAGGCCCTTCCGGCGGTGCTACGCCGCCGCTACCACCGCAGCAGCAGCCAAGCCGGTCGGGTGACGCCGCGTCACCGCTGCCGCAGCAGCGGATAGGCCCTTCCGGCGATGCCACGCCGCCGCTACCACCGCCGCAGTGGCCAATCCCTTCCGGCGATGCCACGCCGCCGCTACCAGCACCGCAGCGGCCAAGCCGTTCCGGCGACGCCGCGCCACCGCCCGCCTCCCCGGCGCCCGCCACCCACCGGCCCCCCGCACCACGGGCGCATCCCTCGCCGCCGCCGAATTGTCCTTCGACCAGGCCACCACGTTCTGCTCGCGGGCAGCGTCCGCCTCGTCATCCGCGCCTCGTATCGCGCCGGCCGTCGCCATCGAGCACCAGGCGGCCTGAATGCAGCCGCTGGCCGCATGGCTCGACGACACCACCATGGCCGGCCCCGGGTCCGTGGCTCCCCGCACTCGCCGCCTCGGGCGGTAGGGGGCGAGCGGGAGCGGGAGCACGGTCGCCGCCGAAGTGTGACCGTGATGTCGTCACCAGGCGGAGCTGAGCCTCCGCCGTCCCCCTGGTCGCCGACCTGGCCACCCCGCGCACCGGACCGACGTGAGCCCAGACCATGCTGAGCGGCTCGCACTGCCGCAACGCGGACGCGCGGCAGGCTGGCAGGCTGGTGGGCTCGGGCGCTTCGTCCTGACCGTTGACAGGCGCGGGCGCGGGGTGTCGGTGGATGCCCGCTGCGGGCTGAGGGTGCGGGTTGGCGGACACCCGCTGCGGCTGGCGGGCGGAGGCCCGCGTATCGCCAGAGTCGACGTCAGAATGGGCTGCTCAAGCGTCCGTCGGTGCGGCGGGTGTGGGCTCCGGTGAGAGGCAACCTGGCTCAGCGGTAGGTACGGTCCCGAGAAGCTCACGCGGTGCGCGGGGTGAGCCGCCCGGGCAGGGCCGAACGCTGGTGCGGCACCCGGGGCACCGGCGAGCGCCGCAGCGCCGCCCGGAACGTCCCCGGCGACTGCCCGGTCTCGCGGGCGAAGAACCGCCCGAAGTTGGTCGGCTCCTCGAACCCGAGCTGCCGCCCGACGTCGGACACCGGCAGGCTGCTGGTCGCGAGCACCCGCTTGGCCTCCAGCGCTACCCGCTCGTCGATGAGCTGCTTCGCGCTGCGCCCGGTCACGGCGAGCGAGGCCCGGGTCAGGGTCCGAACCGAGCATCGTAGCTGCTCAGCGTAGTCCTCGACCCGGCGGTGGCGCACCTCCCGCTCAAGCTCCCGCCGCAGCTGCCCTATAAGTAAATCTGCCGGGCTTCGCCGTGGCGCTGGAGCAAGCGCCGCGATGCGCATAAGCAATACGGCCAGAGAGTGGGCGAGCAGGGTCGTGCCGAAGGGCGTCCCGCCGTAGCGGACCTGGTCGACGCCGATCTGCGCGATCTCGGCGACGATCGCGTCCTCGTCCTCGCCGGCCGGCTGCCAGCAGGCAGGCGCGAACGGGTCGGCGACCAGCTCGGGCAGCGGCAGCTCGGGCAGGACGGCGGGGGAGAACGCGAGCACGGTGGCGTCGAAGCCGGCCTGGCCGCCGAACTGGTGGACCTGGCCCGGGCGGCCCCACACCAGGGTTCCGGGGCGGCACGCGTACGTCACGAAGTCCAGCCCGTGCGTGCCCTGCCCAGCGCTGACGAGCATCACCACGTGGTTCGCGGTCTGCACGGGTGAGCGCCCCACGGGCAGGTCGCTCAGGCGCGCCGCCCCGACAGGGTCCCCGATGAGGCCGCCGAAACTGACCATGACCAGCCCGACTGTACCGAAGGGCAGCCAATCGGCAAGCACGGACGACCCCGCGACTACACCCGGATTCCGGCCACCGCAAGCTCGGCCGCGCGTACCTCCTGGAACGCCGCGCCCATCTCCTCCAGCCGCTCGAGCGTCAGGGACGCGCGCAGGGCCGGCAGCAGCACGGTCTCCTCGTGCTCCACGTGCCGGCGCACGGTGGCGATGAAGTTCTCGAGGCGGTCGAAGAAGTCCGGGCCCTCGGGCGAGATGCGCTGCAGGTCGTGCAGGAGCCGCTCGGCGTCGTGGTGCTCGTCGGCGCCGTGGTGGGCGTCCTGGCGCGCCTGCTCGTCCAGCTCGGCCAGCACGGGGTACACCTTCTGCTCCTCGGCGTGACTGTGCGCGGTCAGCCGGGCGGCGCACTCGTCGAGCAGCACCTGCAGGTCGCCCTCCGCGGCCTCCAGCCGCTCGAAGAGCTGCTCCATGATCCGGTGGTCGTTCATGATCAGTGTGACGGCGTCGGAAGCCATGTCTCCTCCTTGGATCGTCACCCCTACGGTCGCGCGTGAGACCGGGGCGGCGTGGCCGAATGGCCGAAACCGCCGGGGGCCGTGCCGCGGGCCACCCGGTCCGTCGCGGCGCCCGGGCTCGTGGCCGTGTGCTCGGCGGCGCCGAGCACACGGAGGCCGAGGACGCGATCGGGCTGCCGGTCGGGCGGATCGTGATCATGCCCGCAGTGCAGACGGCGGCCGGTGGCCTGGCCGCTGCGGAGATCGCCCGGGCACCGCGGGTGGCCCAGCCGCTGCTCGCCGAGGCGCGCCTACGCGCACAGCTGCGGCTGGCGCCGGTATCGGGCCCCCGATCGCGGACAAATGCCCTGGTCAGACCCGTTTCTCCGGGTCGAGCACGGGCGTAGCGCGGCCGGGCTTCGCGGGCCGCCTCCGCGTGTCGCGGGAGCGGCCGGCCCAAGCCGGTGAGATATTTGCCTGCGCATGAACATTGTCGGCAAAACATATTTCTGCGCGACAATAACTCACTGCGCGTACTGTCGACAACGCATTCAGTGATCATTGCGGCAGCGTAAAGTTAACATCACACCGGCGTTGCTCATATCGGAAGACATCAGTCGGAAATCCGTCCGGTGCAGCCGTTTGGGTCCGTACGGGTTGGCTAAGTCGCGGCGAACGGATGAGCTGGAATGGGGCGATCGTCGCGCGATCACGTACGTCGGTATTGACACGGATCGGCCGCTCTGTGATTGTGCACAACGTCGATGCGACCGACGGGATATTGGGCCTCCGCCCGTGCCGTTCGGGCCGCATCGAACTGCATTGTCAATCTCGGATGCCTGCGGGGACTTTTCGTGACCCAAAGCCAGAGCTCGCTGCCCGTGCCCGCCCAATGGCAGGGTCGCGACCCGCGGCAGAGCCCCGAGCGTCGGCCAACTCGCCATACCGCCGCACTCGCCCGCCGTGAGCAGCCGCAGCCTCCGCGCCGCGGCGCCGAGGAGCGACGCCCGGGACAGCGGACCGGCCGACGCATCGTCGATCAGCTCCGCCTCATCGTCGCCCTGCCGCTCGTCGCCGTCATCGTCTTCGCCGGCGTCGCCTTCATCGCCACCGTGCAGGAGGTGAACCGGGCGCGCACCCTGCAGGACCTCGCCGCGCTCGCCACCGACGCCGGTGGTCTGGCCCACGCGCTGCAGCGCGAGCGGGCCGCGGCCGTCAACGTCGTACTCAAGACCGAGGCGACCCAGCAGGACGCCTTCCAGCAGCAGACGATGCTGACCGACGACGCGGTCCGCATCTACCAGCAGCAGCGCAAGGGCCTGTCGGGCGGCGGCGACTCGGAGACGCTCAAGCGCATCGACACCGGCCTGGACTCCCTGACCAAGCTGCGCGAGCAGGTCCGCAACGGCAAGCAAGCGTCGGTCTCGGCGGTGGCGTTCAGCTACCGCATCCTCATCGCCGACCTGCTGGACTACCGGGAGTCGGTGGCCCGCTCCGGCGCCCCGACCGACCTGGCCGACGAGATCCGCGCCGCCGCCGCCCTCTCCCGCGCCGCCGAGGCCGTCGGGCAGCAGCAGGCCGCGGTGCTCCGCGCGATCGCCGCCCGCGAGCTCACCCCCGCGCTGCAGCAGGAGATCACCGCGACCCGCACGAGCTTCACGGAGCAGACGGTCGCGTTCAACTCCCTCGCCCCCGCCAAGTGGCGGACCTGGTACGAGCAGGCCGGCATGGGCGACCAGGTCGTCACCGCCCAGCGCCAGCAAGACCAGGTCGGCCGCACCGCGACCGGGACGCCGCTCAAGCTCGACGCGGCCGCCTGGATCAACGCGATGTCCGGCTGGGAGGGCCTGCTCTACGGGGTCGAGCAGCAGGTCGACCAGGACGTCGAGCAGGCCGTCGAGGTCGTGCACGACGACCAGATGACCCAGGCCGCGCTGCAGAGCGCCGGCGTGGCGATCGTCCTGCTCGTCGCCATCGTGCTCACCAGTTACGTGGCCCGGCGCCTGACCCGGCGCCTGCGCTACCTGCAGGACGCCGCGCGGACGGTCGCCTACGACCAGCTGCCCTCCGTCGTGGCGGAGCTGCGCGCCGCCGCGCCCGGCACCGTCGACCCGGACGAGGTCGCCGACCGGGCGTCCTCGACCCTCGTGGTCGCCGGCTCGGACGAGGTCGCCGACGTGGCCCAGGCCTTCCGGGCCGTCCACCGCGAGGCGGTCAAGATCGCAGGCGAGCAGGCCGTCATGCGCTCCAACGTCGCCGAGATCTTCGTCCACCTGTCCCGCCGCGAGCAGCGACTGGTCGACGCGGTGCTGGCCCAGGTCGACAAGGTCGAGCGCGACGAGACCGACCCGGACCGGCTGCAGGAGCTCTACCAGCTCGACCACCTGGCCACCCGGATGGCCCGGATCAACCTGAGCCTGCTAGTGCTCGGTGGCTCCGGCGCCGCCCGCGTCCGCCGCGAGGACGCGCCGCTGGGCAAGGTCCTGCAGGCCGCCATCTCGCAGATCGAGCACTACGTGCGGGTCCGCTTCGGCAGCGTCGACGACGACGTCGCGGTCGTCGCCGAGGCCGTCGACGAGATCGTGCACCTGCTCGCCGAGCTGCTGGACAACGCGACCGGCTACTCGCCGCCGGAGTCCGAGGTCTGGGTGACCGCCAGCGGCCTGGGTGACCGGGTCATCGTGCAGATCGTCGACGTCGGCGTGGGCCTGTCGCCGACCCGCCGGGACCAGCTCAACCAGCTGCTCTCGCAGCCGCCGGCGATCGACATCGCCGCGGTCCGCGCCATGGGTCTGACCGTGGTCGGGCACATCGCCGCGCGGTACAACATCACCGTCCAGCTGCGCCCCGGCCAGCACACCGGCACGCTCGCCGAGATCGTCATCCCCAAGGATGTCTTCCGCCCGATCATGGCATCGGAGCGGGGACCCCAGCTGCCGCCGGTCTCCGTCCCTGCGGAGCACGGGCACAACGGCAACGGCAATGGCAACGGCGGGCGCCCCAACGACCTGTTCACGCCGCAGCGGCCCAGCGAGCCGAGCCTGTTCGAGGTGCCGGCCCAGGCCCAGCAGTGGGCGACGCAGGAGCTGGCCCCGATCCAGCCGATGCAGCCGGCGGACCGGCCGGCTCAGCCGGTGGGGGCCGGCTACCCGTCCGCGTCGATGGCGCAGACGATCCAGCAGCCCGCGATACAGCTGCCGCCGCCCCCGGCCCCGCCCGGACCCGGCATGTGGCCGCCGCTGCCGGAGCCCGATGTGCCGGCGGCCCTCGCCAGCGCCGACGACGAGATCGAGCTGCCGATCTTCCAGTCCGTCAACGGCTGGTTCCGCACCGAGACGCCGCCGGGCCTGGAGCCCGCGGCCATCGCCGAGCCGCTGAACTGGGAGTCCGGCGCCGACGCCGGCTGGAAGGCCGCTGCCGCGGCCGCGACGCCGGAGGTCAGCACGACGACCGCGGCCGGCCTGCCGGTCCGCGCGGCCGGCCGCCAGCTGGTGCCCGGTGCGGCCGAGCCGGCCCAGCGCCCCGGCGCGCCGGTCCAGACGGGCACGCCCAAGCGGGACCCCTCGCAGGTGGCGGCGGCGATGTCGGCATACGCACGTGGCGTCGCGAACCGACGCCCGCAAGGCTGATCGGCTCCGGGGGGAACCGTTGGGATACACCTGCAACAGCTGGAGAGGACCACGTCTGTGACCGACCCGAGTAATCTCGGTTGGCTGCTGGATAGCTTCGCGAGCCGCACCCCCGACGTCAGCCATGCGCTGGCGATCTCTACCGACGGTCTCGTGCTGGCCCACACCCGGGCCCTGCCCCGGGACCGGGCCGACCAGTTGGCCGCCACCGGCAGCGGTCTCGTCGCCCTCCTCGCCGGCGCCGCCCGCTTCTTCGACGCCGGCCAGGTCATCTCCAACGTGACCCAGCTCGACGGCGGCTTCATGTTCTGCATGGCCTTCAGCGACGGCGCGTCGCTGCTCGTGCTCGCCTCGCCCTACGCCGACGTCGGCAAGGTCTCGTACGAGATGACCGAGCTCGCCAACCGCATCGGCGAAGCGCTCACCCCCGCGGTGCGGGGCCCGTCGTGAGCGATCCGCACCGGCGCGGGCGCCCGACCGCCGTAAAGATCATCATCGCGGGCGGCTTCGGTGCGGGGAAGACCACGCTCGTCGGCTCGATCTCCGAGATCCCGCCGGTGACCACCGAGGCCGTCATGACCGCCGCCAGCCTGGCGCACGACGACGCTAGCCTGGTGCCCGACAAGGGCAGCACGACGGTGGCGATGGACTTCGGCCGCATCACGCTGTACTCCGACCTGGTCCTCTACCTCTTCGGCACCCCCGGCCAGAAGCGGTTCTGGTTCATGTGGGACGAGCTGTGCCGGGGCGCCATCGGAGCCGTCGTCATCGCCGACACACGGCGGCTGGCGGACTGCTTCGGCGCCATCGACTACTTCGAGAACCGTCGCCTGCCCTACGTGGTGGCCGTCAACAACTTCGACGGTGCCGCGCGTTACCACCTCGAGGACATCCGCGACGCCCTGGCCGTGCACCGCGGTGTCCCGATGCTCGACGCCGACGTGCGCTCGCGCGCGTCGGCCAAGGAGATCCTCGTCGCCGTGACCGAGCATGCCCTCGCGCAGCGCGCCGGGGCTCGCCGATAACCCCTCAAGGAGAACAATGTTCCTGCCACGACGTTTGGTCAGCATCGCGCTGGCCACCGGCCTGGTGCTCGCCGGCGCCGGGTGCGCCAAGGACGACAAGTCCGACAGTGCCGGTGCGGCGTCCACCCTGAAGATCGGTTTCCTCGGCGCGATCACCGGCACCTACCAGGCAGTCGGCACGGACCTGAAGAACGGGTTCGAGCTGTACCTCAAGACGCACGACGGCAAGCTCGGCGGTCACCCGATCGACCTCAGGATCGCCGACGAGGGCGACGGCGCGGCCACCGCCGTTCCGGCCGCGACCAAGCTCGTCAAGGACGACAAGGTCGTCGCGGTGACCGGCATCGTCGGCGGTGGCTCGGTCGCCGCCGTCGCGGACATGCTCAACCAGGCGAAGATCCCGCTGGTCGGCTCCAACGGCCGGCCGAAGCTCGACGACCTGAGCCGGGTGTGGATGACGAGCTTCATGTCGTCGGACCCGGGGCAGTCCATCGCGCAGTACATCAAGGAGAAGGTCAACGGCCCGGTCTACGCGATCGGCCCGGACTACCAGGGTGGCTGGGACGAGGTCGGCGGCTTCACCGACGAGTTCGCCAAGATCGGCGGGCAGCTGGCCAACCCGGGCGGCAAGACCAAGTGGACGCCGTTCCCGGCGACCACGAACTTCCTGCCGTACTTCAACGAGATCAAGTCCAGCGGCGCCAAGGCGGTCTACACCTTCTACGCCGGTAAGGCCGCGATCGACTTCGTCAAGCAGTACAAGCAGTCCGACGTGAAGGACATCCCGCTCTACGCCGCCTTCGTCACCGAGGGCTCGATCCTGCAGGCCGAGGGCGACGCCGCCAAGGACGTCTTCACCGTCTGCAACTACTCGCCCGACCTCGACAACGAGGAGAACCGCAAGTTCGTCGCCGCCTGGCGCCAGGCCTACCCGGACGCGACCCCGACGACGTACGCGATGGCCTCCTACGACGCGGCGGCCGTGCTCGACCGGGCCATCGGCGCGGCGGGGGCCAACCCGACGTCGGAGTCGATCAACGAGCAGATCGGCAAGCTGGGCCAGATCTCCAGCCCGCGCGGCCAGTGGCAGTTCGGCGCCAAGACCCACGCGCCGGTGCAGAAGTGGTATCTGCGTCAGGTCCGCAACGACGGCCGTGCGCTGGCCAACGTGCTGGTGCAGGACCTCGCGACGGTCGGCTCCTAGTTCCTTGGAAACGTACCTGATCCCGGCGGTCGACGGCGTGGCCTACGGCCTGCTGCTGTTCGTCGTCGCCGCCGGGCTCACCCTCGCCTTCGGCGTCGGTGACGTGCTCAACCTCGCGCACGGGACGCTGTTCGCGTTCGGCGCGTACGCCGCCGCGAAGATCAGCGACGGCAGCTGGGGCTCGCTCGCGCTCGCGGTGCTGGTCGGCACCGCGGCCGCGGCCCTCGGCGGCGCGCTGCTCTCCGTGATGCTCGTGCCGCTGGCCGGTCGCGGCCACCTCGCCCAGGCGCTGCTCACCTTCGGCGTCGCGCTGGTGGTCGGCGACCGGCTCACCGCGATCTTCGGCAGGGACAACCTCCCGGTCGTCGTGCCGAAGGTGCTCGATCGGCCGGTCGACCTGGCCGGGCACAGCTATCCGGGGTACCGCCTCGCGCTCATCGTCGTCGCCGCGCTCATCGCGGCCGCGCTCGGCCTGGTGGTGACCCGCACCCGGGCCGGGCACCTGGTCCGCGCCACGGTCGACGACCGGGACATGGTCGCGATGCTCGGCGTCTCGCCGTTCACCGTGCGCACCAGCGTCCTGGCCGGAGCCGGTGCCCTGGCCGGCCTCGCGGGCGCGCTCGGCGCCCCGATCATCGGCCCCGGGCCGCGTACCGCCGACGAGGTGCTGATGCTCTCCCTGGTCGTCGTCGTCCTCGGCGGCATGGGCTCGATCGCCGGCGCCCTCGTGGCCGCCATCGCGGTCGGCGAGATCCAGACTGTCGGCGTCACCAACTTCTCCACCGCGGCGCCCTTCGTGCTCTTCGGCGCGATGGCGATCGCCCTGGCCGCCCGGGCCCGCGGCCTGCTGCCCTCGGGACGGTCGGCATGAAGTGGCTGCTGGCCCTCGTCACGACGGCCGTGCTCGGGCTGCTCGCGTCGTTCGCCTGGACGCTCAACGAGTACGCCAACCTGATGCTCACCCGCATCCTGATCGTCGGCCTGCTCGCGGTGACCGTGGCCCTGCTGACCGGCGTCGCCGGGCTGCCGACGCTGGGGCAGACGGCGCCGTACCTCGTCGGTGCCTACACCACCGCGATCCTCATCCAGCACGACGTCGACCTCGGCATCCTGCAGTTGCTCGCCGCGGCCGGCACCGGAGCGCTCTTCGCCCTGATCACCGCCCCGCTGGTGGTCTACGCCCGCGGTGTGGTGGTCCTGATGATCACCCTGGCCCTGGGCGAGCTGACGTCCACGGTCGCCGGCCGCTGGAAGTCGCTGACCCACGGCACCGACGGCATGGTGGCACTGGCCAAGGTGACGCCGCTGCCGGGCCTGGCCGAGCTGGACACGGACTCCGCGGTGTACCTCTACACTCTGGTGGTCGTCACGGTCCTGGTCGCGGCCGTCCTGCTGGCCCTGCGCTCGCCCGCGGGCGCGCTGCTGCGGGCCACCCGCGACGACGTCCGGCGCATGAAGGCCAGCGGCCATCCGGTCAACGGCTATCTCACCGTCGCCTATGTGGTCGCCGGCGCCCTGGCCGGCGTGGCCGGCGCGCTGCTGGTGACGGTCAACTCGTACGTCTCCCCGAGCGACGGCGCCTTCGACGTCGCCGCGCTCATCCTGCTCGCCGTGGTGATCGGCGGCGCCACGTCGATGGTCGGCGCGCTGGTCGGCGCGGGCCTGGTGGTGGCGACGCGGGACTGGCTCGCCGAGGCCGGCCACGCGCCGCTCCTGCTGGGCATCCTGTTCATCGCCTGCGTGTACCTGCTGCCCAACGGCCTGCTCGGCGACCGGGCGGCCCTGTCGTTCCTGACCCGGCTCGGCCGGCGCCGCCCGGCCGCCCCGCCGCCGATCCCGGCCCAGCGGGCCCCGATCGACGAGACCACGACGGGGGCGGCGCGATGATCCTGACCGTCGAGAACCTCGGCCGCCGCTACGGTGACCTGGCCGCCCTGGACGGCGTTGCCCTGCAGTTGGCCCCCGGCGAGCGCCGGGCCCTGATCGGCCCCAACGGCGCAGGCAAGTCCACGCTGCTCAACCTGGTCGCGGGCGCCCTGCGCCCGACGTCGGGCCGGATCCGCTTCAACGGCCGCGACGTGACCCGGATGTCGCCGGCGCGGCGGGCGCGGCTGGGCATCGGCCGTACCCACCAGCATCCAGCGGTCTGGTCGACGCTCACGGCCCTGGACAACGTGCTCGTGGCCGCCCGCCGCCCGTGGGGCCGGCTGCGTCCGGGCGCCCGCGATCACCTGGCCGCGGTCGGCCTGGCGGACGTGGCCGCGACGAAGGCCGGCTCGCTGTCCCACGGCCAGCGCCGCCAGCTGGAGCTCGCGATGGCGCTGGCCGGCGAGCCGGCGCTGCTGCTGCTCGACGAGCCGGCCGCGGGCCTGGCCCCGCCGGAGGTCGAGCTGCTGGCCGGCCTGCTCGCCACGCTGCCCGAGGGCGTGGCGGTGCTGCTGGTCGAGCACCATCTCGACCTGGTGTACGGCTTCGCGGACCATGTCACCGTCCTGCACTCGGGCCGCCACGTCCACACCGGCACGGTCGAGCAGACGCGGCGCTCGCCGGAGGTCAAGGCCGCGTACGCGGGAATCACAGGAGCGACGTCGTGACGCTGACCGTCCAGGGCCTGCACGCCGGATACGGCGGCGGCACCGTCCTTCACGGCGTGGACCTCACCGTCCCGACCGGCACCGCCCTGGCCGTCCTGGGCCGCAACGGCGCGGGCAAGACCACGCTCGTGCACACCATCTGCGGCCTGGTCAAGCCCAAGGCGGGCGCGGTGACGCTGGACGGGGCCGAGCTGGCCGGCCGCCCCGCGCACCGCGTCGCCCGGGCCGGGATCGCGCTCGTACCGCAGGGGCGCCGCGTCTTCGCGAGCCTGACCGTGGCCGAGCACCTGACCCTGTCCCGCCGCCGCGGCGAGTGGACGGTCGAGCGGGTCCTGCAGCTGCTCCCGCGCCTGCAGGAGCGCAAGCGCAACCGCGGCGACCAGCTCTCCGGCGGCGAGGCCCAGATGCTGGCGATCGCCCGGGCCCTGCTGACCCAGCCGACGGTGCTGCTGCTCGACGAGCCGTGCGAGGGCCTGGCGGTGGACCTGGCCGACCGGGTGCGCGCGGTCGTCGCCGAGCTGGCCCGGGCGGGCCTGACGGTGCTGCTGGTCGAGCAGCAGCCGGAGCACGCGCTGGCGGTGGCCGACCGCGTGGCGCTGCTCGCCGACGGCGTCGTGGCCGCGACCCACTCGGCCGCCGAGCTGCGCGCCGACCCCACCCTGACCGACCGCGTGCTGAGCGTCGCGACCCACGCCTGATCCGGCTCGCACAGTGCTACGTTCGCTGCGTGGGGGAGTCGGCGGAGTGGACGCGGGTCGATGACGGGCGGCAAGCGCTCGACCTGCTGACCGCGAGCTACCACCGCCACCAGTTCGCCCGGCACAGCCACGCGACGTATGCGATCGGCGTCGTGACCTGCGGCGAGGAGCAGTTCCGCTACCGCGGTGTCCTGCGCCGGGCCGGCGTCGGGACGCTCGCGATCCTGGAGCCGGACGAGCCCCACGACGGCATGGCGGCCCGGCCGGAGGGCTGGGCCTACCGGGTGCTGTACCCGAGCGAGTCCCTGCTCTTCGACGGCCGCACCGAGCGCGCGATCTTCCGCGAGCCCGTCGTGACCGACCCGCGCAGCGTGCACCTGGTCCGCTCCGCCCACGAGGAGCTGACCGCCGGTGTCGACCCGCTCGCGGCGCAGTCCAAGCTGGCCTGGGCCCTGGAGGCGGTCGTCCAGCGCCACGGCGCGCTGCGCCCGGCCCCCGGCGCGCCGAAGCCGGGCGACGCGGCGGCGGGGCGCAAGGTGGCCGAGATCCGCGATCGGCTGCTGGCGGACCTGCGCTGCGCGCCCAGCCTGCGGGAACTGGCGGCGGGGGTGGAGCTCTCGCCGTACCACATGCTGAGAGTCTTTCGCGAAGCGACCGGCTTCCCGCCGCACGCCTGGCTCGTGCTGGAGCGGGTGTGCCACGCGCGCCACCTGCTGGCCTCGGGCCGCACCCCGGCCGAGGTGGCCGGCGCCGTGGGCTTCGCGGACCAGGCGCACCTGACCCGGTGGTTCAAGCGCGTGACGGGCGTCACCCCGGCGGCGTTCCGCAACAGCGTTCAAGACGCGATGCGCCGGCCGGCGTGAAATCGGGGCCATGAGTCGTCGTGGCTGGCTCCTCTTCGGCGCGATGTGCGTCGTGTGGGGCATCCCCTACCTGCTGATCAAGGTCGCGGTCCGCGAGATCGGCCCCGCCGAGCTGGTCTTCGTCCGCACCGCCCTGGGCGCGGTGCTGCTGCTGCCGGTCGCCCTGGCCCGCCGCGAGGTGCGCGCCTCCCTGCGCCCGTGGCTGCCCCTGCTCGTCTACACGGTCGTCGAGATCGGCCTGCCCTGGCTGCTGCTGTCGGACGCCGAGCGGCACGTCGACAGCTCCTTCACGGGCCTGGTCATCGCCGGCGTGCCGCTCGTCGCCGCGGTGATCGCCCGCCTGGGCGACCGCGGCGAGCGCCTGAGCGCCACCCGGGTCGGCGGCCTGCTGGTCGGCTTCGCGGGCGTGGCGGTCCTGCTGGGCTTCCACGCGGGCGGCGGCGGGGCCCGGCCCATGCTCGAGCTGGGCGGCGTCGTCGTCTGCTACGCGATCGGCCCCCTGATCATCGAGCGCTGGCTGTCGGACGTGCCCCGCTACGGCGTGGCCGCCGCCTCGCTGGTCGTCGGCGCCCTGCTCTTCGCGCCGGTCTCGGTGCCGAAGCTGCCCGCCCTGCTCAGCCACCTGACCTTGCGCCCGGCCCTGGCAGCGCTGGCACTGGCGGTGATCTGCACGGCGCTGGCGTTCGTGCTGTTCTTCGCGCTGATCGCCGAGGTCGGCGGCGTACGCGCCACCGTGATCACCTTCGTCAACCCCGCCGTGGCCGTGGTCCTGGGCGCCCTGGTCCTGGGCGAGGAGGTGACCTGGCTGACGGGCGTGGCGTTCGCGCTGATCCTGGCCGGCTCGATCCTCGCCACGCGCCGCAAGGCCCCCGGCCCCGAGCCCGCACCCCGGGTGGCCCCCGCCGCGTGAGCAGGGTCCGGGCACGCGTGCCCGGACCCCTTGGCGGGGGGCGCCGTGCGCGAACTGCGGGGGGCCGACGCGATCACCAGTCCTTCATCCAGGGCAGCTTGGTGTCCAGCCAGTCGTTGAGCCGGGCGACCTGGTCGGTGTCGGTGGAGAGCCAGCCGACCTGCCCGGTCATCGCGAGGATGCCGAACACCACGGCCGTGCCGCTGAGCAGCACGCCCAGCGTCCCCAGGCCGCGGCCGGCCACATCGGGGCGTACGCCGGCGATGATGCCGCCGAACGAGAAGAGCAGGCCCAGCGCGCCGACGGCGATCGCCCAGGGGGCCAGCAGCCCGGTCAGCGCGACCGCGACGCCCGCGACACCCAGGATCAGGCCCAGCGTGGCCAGCAGGCTCGCCCGCGCGGTGGCCGGGCGGACCGGCACCGGCTCGCGGTCGACCGTGCGCCGGATGGGCGCGGTGTCGCGATCGGGGTCCACGACGCCGACCGCGGGAATCGTGCCCGTGGTGGTGGCTTCGGTACGGTCGTCGATCCCGTCGCCGTCCTTGTCGTGCTTGCGCCCCAGGCGCCAGGTGCGGGCCTCGGCGCGGTCGTCCACGCCGTCGCGCTCGGTCGCGGTGCGGGCGCCGAACATCTGCCCGATGCGTGGTGCCACTGCGTGTTCACCTCCTGCGAAGCGCCCGGTCCGGCACGCCGGGGGGTTCGGAGTCCGGTGAATCGGGCGAGTGTTATCCAGCTACCCAGACCCACCGGTTTCCAATCGGGGGACCACCCGTTTGGCGGGAATTCGCCCGGGTACCTGCGGATTCATGGATGCCATGCAGCGAGGAAACACGAAGCACGGGGTCGCCCTCGACGACCGGCTTCAGCGCGAGGCGGAGCTCGAGGCGCGCCAGGTCGACCCGGAGGGCGAGGGCACCCGCACCTTCGGGGCACCGGTCGGCATGACGGCCGACGAGGTCGAGGGCAGGAGCAATCTGGGACGGTACATCCCGATGGCGAGCCTGCCCGGCGACCGCGACGATCTGATCGCCGGCGCGACCGAGTTCAACGCGCCCGACGAGGTGCTCGACGCGCTCGAGCGGCTGCCGGAGGACACGCAATTCGAGACGGTCAACCAGGTCTGGGCGGCGCTGGGTGGCCGGAACGAGGATCCGGCCCGGCGGCCTTAGTCGTCTCCGGTGCCGGCGCGGGTGGCAACGGCGCCGGGCGGATGGTCCACCAACGCATGGCGGTTCCTTCTGCGCGCGGTACGGTCCCGGGGCCCGCACGCCCCGGGACCGGGTCTGGTTTTGATCGGCTTTTGATCTGTCGGCGTCAATCGGCGAGGATGGCGTACAGCTTGCGGCGGGTCTCGGTGAGCACCTCCAGCGCCTGGGCGCGCTGCTCACTCGTGCCGTTGAAGCCCACCTGCCGCAGCGCGTCCATGATCCCGAACGCGGCGTCGCGGAACTCCTGCGCCTGCGAGACGTTCTCGTCGCCGTACTCCTGCCAGGGCGCGTTCTGCGCCGCCGCCTCGGCCTCGGGCCGCCCGGTGTCGGTGAGCACGAATCGCTTGCGCCCACCGCTCTCCTCCGCGCTGATGAGCCCCTCATCCTCCAGCATCTGCAGGGTCGGGTAGATCGAGCCCGGACTGGGCCGCCAGATGCCACCCGTACGCTGCTCAAGCTCCTGGATCATCTCGTAGCCGTGCATGGGACGCTCGTGCAGCAGCGCGAGAACCGCGTTGCGCACGTTCGGCCGCCCGCCACGGGCCCGCCCGCGCCCATGCCCGCCGTGATGCCCACGGCCACCCCAGCCGCCGCGCCCTTCGCCAGGCGGGAACGGCGGAACGAAGCTGCCAAACCCCCGCTGCCAGGCGCCGGTGTCAAAGAATCCGTGTCGCGACCTCATGATCGCATCCCCCATCTCGTGGTTCTATCGTCTTCTGATACTTCGACGATATATCGGAAACCTATCGCCGACAACCCCTTCCGATAGTCCCTCTCCGGTGACCACGGCTACGCACGCCCGATTTGCGGGGCCTTATGCCGGACAAATCGGACGCGAACGCATCTGGCCGCGACGGTCGAGCGGAACGGGCTCAACCGCCGCCGTGGTGCGGATCCGAAATGTCGGGCACCCGTGCCATCCGGCATGACCACTCTGAATCCCGACGCATCACCTGCCGCCGCCTGTTTCCCCTGCTCAGGGGTTTTTGTCGTACCCCTGTTCTAGGTTCTTGTCATGGGTGAGGTGCTGACCGGGATTACCGATTCGGAGTGGCGTGTTCGGTTGGATGCGATGCTGGCCGAGCACCGTCGTCGGGTGGCTCGTCGTCGTGCGGTGCGCGCCGAGTTCGCCGAGGCCCGCCGCCGTGGTTTGGAGGCGCGTCATGCCGAGCGCCTGGCCCGCCTGGACGCCGAGGCCCGCACCGCCGAGATCACCGCCCACTGGGCAGAGCAGGACGCCCGAGCCGCCCGCCGCCGCTCCCTGGCGCCCCAGCCCAACCCGAGCCGCCCGTCAACTCAGCCCAGCCCGGGTCGTCCGCCAGCCCAGCCCGACCCCGGCGGGCCGGTGGCTCGACCCGACTCTCGCCTCCCGCCAGCCCAGTCCGTCTCCCACGGTCCGATGACTCACCCCGACCCCCGCCGCCCGGCAATCCAGCCCGCTCCCCGCTGTCCGTCGGCTCGGCCTGACCCGGGCTGTCCGCCGGCCCAGCCCGACTCCGGCGGTTTGGGGTCCCAGCCTGACTCTGGCGGTCCGGTGATGCGGCCCGACTCGCGTCGTCCGGCTATCCAGCCCGCTCCCCGCTGTCCGTCGACTCGGCCCAGCCCGGGCTGTCCGCCAGCGCAGCCCGCCCCCGGCGGTTCGGGGTCCCAGTCCGACTCTGGCGGTCCGGTGATGCGGCCCGGCCCCGGCGGTCCGGTGACGCAGTCCGACTCCCGTCGTGTGGGTGTCCAGCCTGGTCCCCGCTGTCTGTCGGCTCGGCCTGGCCTGGGTTGTCCGCCTGTGCAGCCCGACTCCAGCGGTCCGGTGACGCAGTCCGACTCCGGTCGTCTGCGTATCCAGCCCGGTCCCCGCTGTCCGTCCGTCCGGCCCAACCCTCGCTCCGATCCGACCGCGCCCACCCCGCCCGGACCGTCTCGTCCGCACGACCTTGCTGCCCCACCGTCGCAGCCCCCGCCGACATCTCGAACACCGTCGCCGAGGCCACCATCGCCGCCGGTGTCCCGTGCACCATCGCCAGAGCCTTCGCCGGAACGTTCGCCAAGGCCCTCGCCGTCGTCGCGTTCCCAGCCTGCACCGACGCCCCCGCACTCCCGGCCGGTTCCGCCACCGTGTTCCGGGCCGGTTCAGTCACCGCGTTCTCGGCCGGTTCCGCCACCGTGTTCCGGGCCGCTTGAGTCGCTGCGTTCCCGGCCTGTCCGGTCGGCGTGCTGTCGAGCCGGCGCGCCACCGTCACTGCACCGGCCAGACCGTTGCGGCGACGATGCTGTGTCACCGCCACCGGCACCGTCACCGTCGCGACGGTCGAGCGGTTCTGGTGACTCCGCGTCACCGCCGCCGCGGCAACGGTCGAGCTGTTCCAGCGACGCTGCGTCACCGCACACCTCCCCGGCGCCCGCCACCGGTCGGGCCGCCGTCGCACTGGCGCAGCCCTCGTCGCCGCTGAGCCCACCTTCGGGCTGGCCGCGACATGCTGCTCCCGGGGCGCGTTCACCGCGTCATCCGCGCGCCCGATCTTGCCGGCCGTGGGCTTGGGTCGCCGGACGGCGAGAAGGCGGTCGATGGACGCGCGGCTCGACCACATCACCACGGAGGACGACGCCGGGTCGGGTGCTCCTCGCGTTCGTTGCCTTGGGTAGTCGGGATCGAACAACAACAGCAGCGGGGGCACGGTCCCCGCCGAACTGACCGTCATGTCGTCATCAGGTGGAGGTCGAGGCTCCGCCGTCACCCGGGTCGCCGGACCGGACACTCGGCGTTGCTGACCGATGCGAGACCAGACCATGCTGCGCTGCCGAACTGTCGCGACGCGGGCTTGCGGCGGGCGGGCATGCGGATGCGGGGGACTGTTTGTCCAGCTTCGAGTCGCGATGGTAAGCGGCCTCATTCATCGGGTGTGAGGTGTTGAGTCGTGGCGCGGGGCGGCTGGCCCGTTGCGTGAAACGGCCCGTGGCGCGGTGAGGAGGCGCCACGGGCCGGGGGAGCGGTAGGTCAGATTACGATTACCGAGCGTAGGACCTCGCCGCGCTCCATTTTGTGGAAGGCCTCCTCCACGTCGTTGAGGCTGCCGGTCTCCGTTACGAACTTGTCCAGGGGCAGGCGGCCCTGCAGGTGCAGGTCTACCAGCATGGGGAAGTCGCGGGAGGGTAGGCAGTCGCCGTACCAGCTGGACTTCAGCGCGCCGCCGCGGCCGAAAACCTCCAGGAACGGCAGGGTCAGCTGCATGTCGGGGCGGGGCACGCCTACCAGGACCACGGTGCCGGCCAGGTCGCGGGCGAAGAACGCCTGCTCGTACACCTGCGGCGACCCTACCGCCTCGATGACCACGTCGGCGCCGAAGCCGCCGGTCAGGGCGCGGATCGCCGCCACCGGGTCGGTCTCGCGGGAGTTGACGACGTGGGTCGCGCCGAACTCGGTGGCCCAGTTCAGTTTGCGCACGTCCACGTCGACGCCGATGATCGTCTTCGCGCCGGCCAGGCGGGCGCCGGCGATGGCCGCGTTGCCGACGCCGCCGCAGCCGAAGACGGCCACGGAGTCGCCGCGGGTCACGTTGCCGGTGTTGACGGCGGCGCCGATGCCGGCCATGACGCCGCAGCCGAGCAGGCCCGCGACCGTGGCGGGGGCCTGCGGGTCGACCTTGGTGCACTGGCCGGCGGCGACCAGCGTGTGCTTGAGGAACGCGCCGATGCCCAGGGCAGGGGACAGGGGCGTGCCGTCGGACAGGGTCATCTTCTGCTTGGCGTTATGGGTGTTGAAGCAGTACCAGGGGCGTCCGCGCAGGCAGGCGCGGCACTGGCCGCACACGGCGCGCCAGTTCAGGATCACGAAGTCGCCGGGGGCCACGTCGGTCACGCCGGGGCCGACGGACTCCACGATGCCCGCCGCCTCGTGGCCGAGCAGGAACGGGAAGTCGTCGCTGATGCCGCCCTCGCGGTAGTGCAGGTCGGTGTGGCAGACGCCGCACGCCTGCACCTCGACCCGCGCCTCGCCGGGGCCCGGCTCGGGTACGACGATCGTCTCCAGGCTGACCGGCCGGCCCTTCCCCAGTGCGACCACACCTTGCGTCTCGATAGGCATACCTGAGGTCCTATCAGAGAAACGGGCGCCGGGATGATAGGAAGGCGCGCATGAGTGCGGAAGAACTGCGCCGTGTCGCCAAGGAGCGCTTCGGCTGGGAGCGGCTGCGCGACGAGCAGCTGCGCGCCATGGAGGCGCTGATGGCCGGCCGGGACGCGCTGGCGGTGCTGCCGACGGGTGCCGGGAAGTCCGCCATCTACCAGGTACCGGCCCCGCTGCTGCCCGGGCCGACGATCGTCGTGTCGCCGCTGCTGGCGCTGCAGCAGGACCAGATCGCGTCGCTGACCGCGCGCCACCACGAGTCACTGGTCGCCGTACGGCTCTCCTCGGCCGAGGGGCGCAGCGAGCGCGAGGAGGCGCTGGAGGCGCTCAAGGCCGGCGACGCCGAGTTCGTGTTCCTGACCCCGGAGCAGTTCGCCGACCCGGCCCGGGTCCGCCAGATCAAGGCGCTCAAGCCGAGCCTGGTCGCGGTCGACGAGGCGCACTGCGTGTCGGCCTGGGGCCACGACTTCCGCCCGGACTATCTGCAGCTCGGGCAGTTCATCCGGGAGCTGGGCCGCCCGCCGGTGGTGGCCCTGACCGCGACCGCGTCGCCGCCGGTGCGCGAGGACATCATCGAGCGGCTCGGCATGCGCGACCCGGAGGTCGTCGTCACGGGACTGGACCGGCCGAATCTGTACCTGGAGTCGGTCCACTGCCCCGACGAGGAGACCCGCTGGCGCCGCCTGGTCGCGCGCATCCGCTCCTCGGCCCCGCCCGGCATCGTCTACGCCCCGACCCGTCGCGGCACCGAGGAGCTCGCCGAGCGCCTGGTCGAGGAGGGCATCGAGGCGGTCGCGTACCACGGCGGGATGAGCGCCGGCGAGCGTGAGCGGGCCCACGAGGCATTCCTCGCCGACGAGGTGCCGGTGATGGTCGCCACGACCGCGTTCGGCATGGGCATCGACAAGCCCAACATCCGCTGGGTCAACCACGTCTCGCTGCCGGACTCGCCCGACTCCTACCTGCAGGAGATCGGCCGCGCCGGGCGCGACGGGCAGCCGGCGAACGTGCTGCTGCTGCACCGTACCGAGGACAGCGGTCTTCGGAAGTTCTTCACCAACGTCAGCGTCGACCGTGACGAGGTCGCCTCGCTCGCGGCCCTGCTGCGGGCGGCCGGCGAGCCGCTGACCCGCGACGAGCTCGAGGAGCGCACGGGGCTCGGCGAGCGCAAGCTCGGGCAGCTGCTGGCCCTGCTGGAGGAGGTCGGCGGGGCGCGGATGCTGCACGGGAGCAAGGTGAAGGCCCCGCGCTGGGCGCCGACCCCGGCCAAGGCCGCCGAGCTCGCCGAGGCCCAGGCCGAGCGGCAGCAGACGGTGTCGCGCTCGCGGCTGGACATGATGCGCAACTTCGCCGAGACCGAGCAGTGCCGGGGCGCGGCGCTGCTGGCGTACTTCGGCGAGCACCTCGACGGCACCTGCGGCCACTGCGACAACTGCACCGACGGCAGCGCCGCCGCGGGGCTGGCCGCCGCCGCGGACGCGCCGTTCCCGGTGCACAGCGAGGTCCGGCACGGCGAGTGGGGCAAGGGCGTGGTGCTGTCCTACGCGGGCGAGCAGATGACGGTGCTGTTCGAGCAGGTGGGGTACAAGACGCTCGCCGTCCCGGTCGTCAGGCAGCACCGGTTGCTGCGGAAGGCGTAGCCCGGCTCAGCACCCCGCCCGAGGCGGTCAGCACCTCGTCGAGGTCGGCCGCGGGCAGCGGCCGGGAGAAGTGGTACCCCTGGGCCTGCGGGCAGTCCAGCTCCCGCAGGCGTTCGGCCTGCTCCGGCGTCTCCACGGCCTCCGCGATCGCGGACAGGTGCAGGCTGTTGCCGAGCTCGACGATGGCCCGGGTGAACGCCATCTCCTCGGCCATCCCGCCGTCCGGCGTGAACGTCCGGTCGATCTTGAGAATGTCGACCGGCAGGTGGCGCAGGTAGGCCAGCGAGGAGTACCCGGTGCCGAAGTCGTCCACCGCGACCCGTACGCCCTCGGCCCGCAGCCGGGTCAGCAGCGCCGTCACGTCGTCGGCGGCCGAGCCGGCCGAGACCAGCACGCTCTCGGTGATCTCCAGGATGAGTACCGTGCCGGGCACCCCGGCGTCGCGCAGCGCGGCGATCACGGTCTCGGCGAAGTCGGGCTCGCGCAGCTGGCGGCCGGAGACGTTCACGGTGACCGAGATGCCGAAGCGCTCGTACCACGTGCGCACGTCCCGGCACGCGCGCCGCAGCACCCACGCGCCGATCGGCACGATCAGGCCGTGCTGCTCGGCCACCGGGATGATGTCCAGCGGCGGCACCGCGACCCCGTCGCGCGACCAGCGCAGCAGCGCCTCGACGGCGGTCACCCGCCCGGTCGCCAGGTCCACCACCGGCTGGTAGTTGACCGTGAACTCCTCGCCGGCGATGGCCCGGCGCAGCTCCGCGGCGATGCGCATGTGCTCGGTGCGCTCGGAGGCCAGGCGGGGGTCGTACGCCGTCAGCCGGTTCTTCCCGGCCGCCTTGGCCGCGTACAGCGCCAGGTCCGCGTTGCGCAGCGCCTCCGACGGCGTCGTCGGGGTCGCGAACAGCAGCGACCCGACGCTGGCGGTCACCGACAGCTCGCGCTCGTGCACGGCGAAGGGCTGCCCGAGGTCCTCGACGACCCGCCGCCCGACCCGCTCGACCCGCTGCGCGTCCGCGTCCTCCATGAGGATCGCGAACTCGTCGCCGCCGAGCCGGGCCAGCGTGTCGCAGGTGCCCACGACCCCCAGCAGCCGCGCCGCGACCTCCATGAGCAGCGCGTCGCCGGTCGGGTGGCCGTACGTATCATTGACGTCCTTGAACCCGTCGAGGTCGAGCAGCAGCAGCCCGTGCGCGGCGCTGGAGCGGGCCAGCGCGTGCTCCAGCCGCTCCTGCAGCAGCGCGCGGTTGCCCAGCCCGGTGAGCGCGTCGTGCAGCGCCCGATGGGTCAGCTGCTGGCGCAGCGCCTCCTGCTCGCGCAGCGCCTCGCCGAGCGCCGCGGCGTGCGCGTCGAGTTCGTGCACCCGCCGGTCGGCGAAGCGCACCAGCTGGCTCAGCCGGGCGATCAGCAGCACCGACGTCACCACCGACGTGGCCAGCGGGACGAGCACCCACCAGCGCGACGGCAGCGGCCGCGCCGCCAGCAGCATCGTGATGGCGACCGCGGGGCCGACGAGGGCCAGCACGGAGTACAGGTGGACGCGGTGGCGCGGGATGACCTGCTGGGAGCGCTCGGGCCGGCCGGCCGCCCCGGCCATCGAGGGGTGCAGCGCGGCGGTGCCGATGAGGGTGTACGCGCAGAGGTACAGCACCGTCGACAGGCTGTCCCCGCTCGTGCTGCCGGTCCAGGCGATCGCCGCGTAGTAGACGACGTCGCCGACGATGACGCTCGACAGCGCGCACGACACCAGCGCGTGCGCCGGGCTGCGGACACTGCTGGTGAAGATCATGCGCGCGGTGAGCACCACGAGGATCAGGTCGATCACGACGTACGTCATGTGACTCACCTCGTGCGCGACGTCCGCGCGGTGCTCGAACAGCAGCGGGTGCACGATGAACGTCCAGGCCAGCGCGGCCACGCCGGAGGCCACGATCCCGGAGTCGATGAACCGTTCGGCCCGCGGCCGGGCCGGGTCGGGCCGGACCCAGCGCAGCGTTCCGACCGCCATGAGCAGGTACGACGCCAGGAACGGCAGGTCCTTCCACGCCGGGAAGCCGATCCGGCCGCTGATCGCGTACTCGGCCCCGTACAGCAGCGCCGCCGCGACCGAGCTCCAGATCGCGGCCGCGAACACGTGCCAGCTGCGCCGGTCGCCGGGCCGGTACCGGCGCATCCCGGTGGTGACGGCCACGGCCGCGGCGATGCCCAGCAGGGTGTACAGCCCCTGCCTGGCCATGACCGGCAGAAACCCGCCGACGGCGACGGCGCCGAGCCCGAGGCCGGCATACCAGCGCCAAGCGGTCATCGGTCTCCCTGTGCGGTGACGAGGTGGAAGTTTCCTCGAAAGCGTTCGTGATCCGGATATGTCGGGCGCTTCGCACACCGACATATCCGATATTTCGGTTATGTTCGGTCTGGGCGGGGCTTCGGGCGATTCATCCGTTGTCCTATCGGCAGCCCGGCCCGCCGGTGTAAGGGGATTCGCGCGGGGGCGCGGGGGTAGGGGGCTCCGATGAAGGTCGCACTGCTCGGGCCGATCGCCTGGCGGACGCCGCCGCGCGCGTACGGCCCGTGGGAACAGGTCGTCTCCCTGCTCGCCGAGGGTCTCGTGGCCCGCGGCGTCGACGTCACGCTCTTCGCGAGCCTGGACTCGATCACCTCGGCCCGGCTCGACGGCGTCGTCGGGCGCCCGTACAACGAGGACGCCACGTACGACGGCCGCGTCTGGGAGGCCATCCACGTCGCTCACTGCTACGAGCGCAGCGGCCGCTTCGATCTCGTCCACAACCACCTCGACTGGCTGCCGCTGGCGATGAGCGAGTTCTGCCGCACGCGCCTGCTCACCACCGTGCACGGCTTCTGCTCGCCGGCGATCCTCCCGGCGTACCAGCGCTCCCGCTCGGCCTTCGTCTCGATCTCCGACGCCGACCGCGGCCCCGGCCTCGACTACGCCGCGACGATCTACCACGGCATCGACGTGCGCCAGTTCCCGTTCTGCCCGGAGCCGGGGGAGACCCTGGTCGCGTTCGGGCGCATCCACCCGGACAAGGGCACCGCGGAGGCGATCCGGATCGCCCGCACGACCGGCCGCCGCCTGCTGATCTGCGGCCCGGTGCACGATCGGGAGTACCACGCCGAGCAGGTCCTGCCGCACGTCGACGGCGAGCAGATCGTGTACGGCGGCAACGTCGGCCCGGCCGAGCGCGCCGAGATCCTGGGCTCCGCCGCGGCCCTGCTGCACCCGATCGGCTTCGCCGAGCCGTTCGGGCTGTCGGTGGTGGAGGCGATGGCCTGCGGTACCCCCGTGGTCGCCTATCCGCTCGGCTCGATGTCCGAGATCGTCGACGAGGGCGTCACCGGCTACCTGGCGGCGGGCGTCCAGGAGGCGGCCGGCGTGCTCGACGACGCGCTCAAGCTCGACCGCGCCCGGGTCCGCGCCCGCGCACTCGAACGCTTCTCCGCCGAGCGCATGGTGGCCGACTATCTGCGGCTGTACCAGCGAATCGTCGGCTGAATCCCTCAAGGCTTTCCGCGGGTGGCCGAACCTTCACAGTGTGCGGCGCCCGCGGCTTCTGACGCGGTGACGCGGACGGCTCGGCTCCGGCAGCGACGTGGCAGGCTGCCGGGGCCGACGCCATTTGTCGCACGGTCCGCATCTTTGCGTGATCGAAAGCTGGCGTTGCGTCATCGGCATCCCTAAGCTCTCGGGGGCGGAGGGATACTGTGAGTACTGTCGATGTCACCGACCGGTTGGACGAGGTCGAGCGTCTCATCGTGGGCTGGGACTTCACCAGCGCCCGCGACGAGGTCCAGCGGCTGCTGTCCGAGCCCGCCCTGTCCGACGAGGACCGGCTCACCGCGCGCCGGCTGCTCGCCGAGGTGCTGCGCGAGCTCGGCGAGCTCGACGCCGCCTACGACCTGGCGGAGGCCGTCGCCACGCAGGCCGAGCGGCGATACGGCCAGGTGGACCCGCGCACGGTCCACGCCGTCGCCGTGCTGGCCGCGGTCCGCCACGACCACGACGAGTGGGACGAGGCCGAGCGGCTCTACCACCGCGTCCTGGACAGCGGCATCGACGAGGAGGGCACCGACCCGGTCTGCCGCGCCGTGCGCCTGGCCCGGGTCAACCTGGCCCTGCTCCAGCGCGACCGCGGCGAGACGGCCCTGGCTTTGAGTATGCTCAACGCCGCCTACGTGATCCACCGCCGCGAGTACGGCGCCGAGGATCTCGACACCATCCGTATCGCGGCCGAGCTGGCGGCGCTGCAGTACGCCACCGGCG
Source organism: Dactylosporangium sp. CA-233914 (assembly GCF_050942935.1). Lineage (NCBI taxonomy): Bacteria > Bacillati > Actinomycetota > Actinomycetes > Micromonosporales > Micromonosporaceae > Dactylosporangium > Dactylosporangium sp. CA-233914. Next base: position 2,542,080 of record NZ_CP192030.1, read on the forward strand.
ACGCCCTGCAGGCCCGCCGCCTCTTCACGCTGGCCCACGCGGCCGCCCGGGCCCGGCTGGGCACCCGCCACCCGTTCACCAAGGCCGTGGAGTGGGAGCTGGCGGCGGTCGAGCCCCCGATGCCCTCGGCCCCGGTCTCGATCGCGCCGCCGCCGACGGTCGTCGACCCGGTCGCGCCGTCCAAGCCGCCGCCCGCGCCGGCGGCGAGGTCCGTGTGGCCGCTGATGTCCGTGGTGGTCGTGCTCTTCCTGGGTGCCGTACTCGCTGGGCTTGTCCTCTGGCAACAGTTCCCGGACGCGGGCCCCCGGGCCGGCGCCTCGGCCGCCGCGGGCCTCGAGCCCAGCGTGCCGACCGCCACGCCGCCCCCGGTGTCATCGGCGCCGTCGGCGGCCCCGTCCGGCGCCGTGATCCGCGACTTACGGTTGCGCGACGGCGGCAAGGAGCTGACCGTCACCTGGGCGGCGCTCCCGGTCACGATCGTCGTCGCGCTGTCCCGCGCCGGTGCCCCCGCGACGGTGCTGGGCACCGTCCCGCCCGGCACCGCCGAGTACGTCGTGCGCGGCGTCGACCCCGCCGTCGCGTACTGCGTCGTGGTCGGCCCCCTGCAGGAGTCGGTTTCGATGACGCTCGCGGCATCCGTGTGCACGGTGGGTCGCTGAGGGGTACCGGACAGTTTTTCACTAGCAGCGGTGCGCGTGGCGCAAGGTTTGCCGGGTATAGTCGCGGCGATGCGGCTTATAGACCGGACCCTTAATCTGCTGCCGGGGCAGGTAGCGGACCTGCTCCGCAGGAAGCGCGAGACGGTGAAGTTCCTCATCGTCGGCGGCTTCTGCTACGTGGTCAGCCTGGTCCTCAACTACGGCCTACGCCTGACCGTCCTCGATGCGAAACCGGTCACCGCGCTGACGATCGCCAACGTCATCGCCACGGTGGTCTCGTATTTCCTCAACCGCGAGTGGTCCTTCCGCACCCGCGGCGGCCGCCGCCGGCACCACGAGATGCTGCTGTACTCCGTGGTCAACGGCATTGGCGTAGCGTTGAACTCGGCCCCGCTGTGGGTGGCCCAGTACATCTTCGGCCTGCACGTGCCCAACGTGAGCCGCACAGTCGAGGAGCTCTCCGACTTCATCTTCGGCATGGTGATCGGCGTAGCCTTGGCAATGGTCTTCCGCCTGTGGGCCTACCGAGTCTGGGTCTTCCCCCACGACGACGTCCGCCCAGCCCCGGCCAACCGCTACGAGGTCCCAACCCAGCCGGCCGCGGTCCCGTCCCCGGTATCGTCGGACATCTCAAACGCCTGAAGAAACTTTCCCGCGACCCAACCGGTCCTCCGAAGCCCCCCGCCGCCGCACGGGCCACTTCGGAGGACCGACCCGTTTCCAGCCCGTTCTGGTGCCCCGACTCCAACACCCCCGCTCCGGTGCTGGGTATCCGGCCGGTCAACGCGGCCCCTCCACCACCGTCCCTGCCAAGCTCCTGTTCCCGTCGACTCTGATTTCCGGCGGGCTCAATCCCGGCTCCTGCCCTCCGCTCTGGCTCCGGCAGGTTCAAGCTCTTTGCCCGGGTTTCGGCGAGTCCACGCCGCCTCGTTCGGACCCCTGCTGTGGTTCCGGGAGGTTCACGTTCCAGGGTCCGGCTCTTTGGCCGGGTTCCGGCGAGTCCACGCTCCGGCGTCCGGCTCTTTGCCCCCGGTCCCGGCGGATTCACGCCGCCCAGTCCGGCCCCTGCTGTGGTTCCTGGCAGGTTCACGCTCCAGGGCCCGACTCTTTGCCCCGGTTCCGGCTGTCGACGACGGCCGAAAAATGACCCTCTGCGGGAGGCGCGTCGCCAGAGGGTCAAATTTCGAGCGTCGTTGACGCCTGCGGGTTCATGCTCCCGGGTTCTGTCCTCTGCTGTGGTTCCGGGAGGTTCACGTTCCAGGGTCCGGCTCTTTGGCCGGGTTCCGGCGAGTCCACGCTCCGGCGTCCGGCTCTTTGCCCACGGTTCCGGCAGATTCACGCCGTTCGTTCGGCCCTCTGGCATGGTTCCCGGCGAGTCCACGTGCCCGGGTCCGTCCGACCCCTCCACCCTCGTCTTCCCGTGCGTCGTCGCCGTCTTCTGCAGCGAATCCGGCGCTCCGCGCCGGATTTATCCGTCGTCGGGCGAAAAATCCGACATGCTGCTCTCGCCGCGCGGCGGCGACGCCGTCGTGTCGGAGTGGGAGGCCCCAAGGGGTTCTTCGCCAGCGGCTCAGCTTGGCGATCCGGCGTGCGCGCCGGATTTTTCGCCCTATAAGGTAAAAATCCGGCCCGTGATCGCAGGGCCTGCAGGAGCCCATTGTCAGCGATTTGCAGCGTGACGGCGGGGGAGCGGGCACACAGAATCAGCCGCAGGCGCCCGGCTGGGACGGAGTCGACCGACTCGCGGATGCACTGAGCGCTGTCGTTCGTCGGCGGTCCAGCCTGGTTTGCTGGCCTCGCCCGCCGGCAGCGCAACTGGCTTGTTGGCGGCCCACTGGCCCGTCGGCCCGGCTCGTCGGCCCAGCTCGTCGGTCAGTCCAGCTCGTCGGTCTGGCTGGCTCGGCGTCTTGGCCGGCTCGCACCGTGCCTCACGCCCGATTTTTCTCCCGGCAGGCGAAAAATCCGGCATGGTGCTTCCCGCGGAGCGTAGTTGTGTTGGGGCTGGCCAGGGGGGACTGGGCGATGAAACGGGGAGGTGTCGCAATCAGTAACCGCGGCCGGAAACGTTCGAGCCGGGAGGTCGAGTCGCAAGCGTGGCGGGAAGGGGCCGTCAGAACGGGATGTGGTCGGTGTCCTGTTCGGCTGGGGTGCCCAGGATCTCGTGGACTCCTGCTGTGCGTAGCTGGCGGTGTACGAACGGGCTGGCTCGCCATACCACCATCCGGACGCCCTCGGCGCCTGACTCGCGTTGGGCTGCGACCAGGGCGCCCACCGCGGCCGAATCCATGAACGTCACCAGGCCCAGGTCGACCCGCAGGGCGCCGGGGCGGCGCTGCGTGGCGGCTGACACGATTTCCTGACGGAGTGTGGTCGCGTTGCTGTGGTCGATCTCACCCCGGACGGAGAGTACGGTCGATCCGTCCATCATGACGTTGGTCGTCACCGACATGCTCATGGCGTACCCCAACCTGTCACGCGAACAGCATAAAAGCACTTCCTGCCCCGCGCACGGGACAGCGTGCCGAGGTTCACCGATGTGGGGCGCCGACGGGCCGTGGCCGTGCACGGAGCGTGAAGGTCCTATCGGCCGGGAGTGGGCGGGGCGCCGGGAATGTGGTCGGGGCAGTGCAGGCGTAGCTCGCGGTAGCCGAACGGGGCGTCGACGAACCAGCAGTGGTGCGGGGCCGGCGTGCCGGGGTGGCGGTATCCGTCGAAGAACCGGCAGGACAGGCACATCCGCGTGATCGGGATGCTGCCCTGCTGCTGCAGCAGGCCGATCCGTGCGGTCACCATGCGCAGGAGGCGGGCCTGCTGATTGTCGCTCAGGCCCTCGACCTCGGCGAGCAGGCGGTCGGCCCAGTTGGCAGGGGCGGGGGTGGTGGACAGGCCGCGGTCGGTGGCGGCGACGCGCATGTCGCGGGCAGCATACGACGGGGCGGGGCTCATCTCCACCAGGCCGTCGGCGATGAGCGGGGAGAGCAGGGCCATGGTCGCGGCGACCGAGGCGCCCAGGTCCGCGGCGAGGTCGGAGAGCCGATACTCGCGGTCGCGGCGGCCCAGCAGCAGCATCACCTGGCGGTGGGCCGGCGGCAGCCCATGGTCCGGCGCCGGGCCGTCCACGGGGGCCATCGCGGCCACCCGGACCAAGCCGGCGACGAGCTTCTGGGCCTGTGCTTCCAGGGGCACGGGGCCAACCTCCGGCGGTGGAAGTGCGCGTGTAGAGCACCCTAATCCCGCGCGACGATCAACGGGGAGCAAGGCCCGCATGAATCCAGCACGGGCAGTACCGAAAAATCATGAAATGTCCGGAAAATTCGCCGGTCCGGCGTAGACTCTCCGCACGGGTCAACGCGCGAACAGGGGACACGAATGGGTGTAACGCGAGCGGTCGCGGCAGCGTCGATGCTGCTGGCGGCGGTCGGCGCGGTCGAGGCGGCGAGTGCGGGGGCGGCCCAGGCCGCGAGCGGACCGAAGCCGATCCAGCTCGTGCTCACCGTCGCCAAGGGCGATTCGACGCAGCCCGCCCAGCGCCGCGCCTCGCTGCGCTGCCAGCCCGCGGGCGGCAGCCACCACCAGGCGCGCGAGGCGTGCGCGCAGCTCGCCAGGGTCGGCGGGCGCTTCGACAAGCTGCAGCTGGGCGGCGGCCTGTGCACGATGCAGTGGGACCCGGTGACGGTGACCGCGAGCGGCCGCTGGAAGGGGCGCAAGGTGGCGTACCAGCACACCTTCGGCAACGCGTGCACCCTGCAGACGACGACGGGCCCCGTGTTCAGCCTTTGAAGACGTCGAGGGTCTTGAAGTCGTGGTTGGGGAAGATGGCGGCTGAGTCGCCGACGCTGAAGCGCTTCTTGAGCATCTCGGCCAGGATGTCGCGGTAGTCGTTGGCGCCGGCCACGTCGCCCTGGTCGAGCGCCGATGCGGCCAGGCCCGGCCAGTTGCCGTGCACCTTGCCGCCGTTGAGGCCGCCGCCGAAGAGCAGCATCGCGTTGCCGTGGCCGTGGTCGACGCCGGCGTTGCCGTTCTCCTGCACGCGGCGGCCGAACTCGCTCATCGTGATGACGGTCGTGTTGTCCAGCAGCGGGCCGATGTCGGTGCAGAACGCGCCGATCGCCTCGCAGAGGTTGGTCAGCGAGTTCTTCATGTCGCCGCCGCCGACGCCGCCGAGGTTGGTGTGCATGTCCCAGCCGCCGACGTCGAGGGCGGCGATGCGCAGCCCGACGCCGGCCTTGAGCAGCTGGGCGATGTCGCGCAGCCGGTCCGCGAGGCCGCCGCCGGGATACGTCACGCCCTCGGCCGGCCGGTACTGCGTCGTGGCGAGCTTCTGCGCGGTGTTGATCGCCTGCAGCGTCGAGCCCGCAGTGCTCGCGAGCGGGTGGTCGAGGCCGGTGTACAGCGTCTTGAGCGCCTCCATCGTCTGGCTGCGCATGTTGTCGTTGTCGATGCGGAAGTCCCGCATGCCGTTGAGCACGATCGCCTGCTCGCCGCCGACGAGCGAGCGGGGCAGCGCCGATCCCTGTGCGATGGCGCGGAACGTGGTGCCCGGCCCCATCTGCGCCAGCACGCGGTCGAGCCAGCCGGTGCGCACCGCGACCGAGGCGGCCCCGCGTTCGAGCGCGTCCTGGGCCTGGAAGTGGCTGCGGCTCGCGTCGGGGGAGGCCACGGCGTGTACGGCCGCCATCTTGCCGGCGTCCCACAGCGGGTACAGCGCCGTCATCGCCGGGTTGAGCCCGAACCCGCGCCCGGCCGGCTTCATCGCCGCCATCGGCACCGCGATGTTCGGCCGCATCTGCTTGTAGTTCGCGTCGTCGCCGGGCGCCACGACCGACAGCCCGTCCATCCCGCCGCGCAGGAAGATGACGATGAGCGTGTTCTTGTTGTCCTCGGGCGCGGCGAACGAGACCCGGCTGGTCACCAGCTGGGTGCCGAGCGCCGCGACGCCGACGAAGCCCGCGCCCTGCACGAGCCGGCGGCGGGTGAAGCCCCTGCTCCACTTGTCGCGTTCGGCGGCGAGCTCGTCGGTGACCTTCTCGGCGTGGACGCGGATCGCCGCCTCGCACAGGTTGGGCCCGTGCCGCCGCAGCTCCTCGAGGCTCTGAGGACGGCGCTCACCCTCCGGGAAGTCCGGGAAGTCCGGGAAGTCGGTCATGTCCCTCACCGCAGCGCGTGGTAGACGGAGTCGAGGACCAGCGGGGCCAGCAGGGGCAGCTTGCCGCCGAGGTTGGTGTCGGTGATGCGGGTGTCGGCCTTGGCCCCGAGGAACTTGATGAGCGCGTCCTTCTCGGCGGGCTGCATCGGCTGGAAGAGCAGTCGGTTGGCGAGCACGTCGAGATACGTGCCGAGCGTCGCGGCCGGCTGTGTGACCAGGCTGTCGGCCTTGGGGTTGGCCAGGCCCTTCCACGACTGCTGCAGGAACATGCGGTGCGCGTTCCAGGTCTCCAGCATGCCCGCCGCCGAGCTCCACGCCGTGGCCACGTCCGGGTAGCCGTCCGGCGGGCCCCAGCCCAGCGGTGGCTGCCCGAGTTTGTTGGTGAAGTTGTACAGGTCCTCGAGCGCCTTGGCGGTGTCCGTGCCCGGCGCGGTGCCGACCACCCGCCCCGTGGCGATGAAGTTCTCCAGCGGCCGGCGCGTCTTGAGGCCGGTGGCGATCCAGAACTCCAGCGAGCGGAACAGCACCTTGAGCACCGGCACGACGGCCGAGCCGCTTTCCTGGTACGCCTTGGCGAGCCGGTCCACCAGCCCCTGCGGCGGGGTGTCGCACACGAAGCGCACGCAGAGCTTGCGGGCCACGTATCGGGCCGTCGACGGGTGGGTGGCCAGGTACAGCAGATAGGCGTCCCCGACCGCGAGCCCGTCCGTGCGGGACTTGTTGGCGTGCTGGAAGCCCAGCACCTTCACCGCGCCGGTCCGGTGGCGGTTCTGCTCGTACTTGAACGTGCCCTCGCGCGTCGCGGTGCGCCCGGTCATGAGGTACGCCGAGTTGCGCACGTCCTTCTCGTTGTACCCGCCGTCGATGCCGACGGTGTGCAGCTCCAGCAGCTCGCGCCCGTAGTTCTCGTTGACGTTGCGCTGGTCCGAGGAGGTGTTGTCCAGGTAGCGCATCATCGCCGGGTCGCGCGCCGAGGCGATGAGCATGTCGGAGAACTTGCCCAGCGCGTGCTTGCGGATGACGCCCGAGTCGTACGGCCCGCGCACGTCCCAGCCGCCGTCGAACGGGCTGGTCACGTTGAGGTGGTTGTTCCAGAAGTCGACCATCACCTCGAACAGCTGCCGGCTGCTCCACATCTGCCGGGCGATGACCGCGCGGGAGAGCTCCATCATCGGCTTGCCGTCGCCGTCCTTGACCGACGAGCGGATCTGCGCGGTCGTCATGGTGACGGTCGGCACGGCCTTGAGCGCGGCGTCGGCGACCGGATCGGGGATCTTGTCCGGCTCCAGCTGCTGGTCGATCCAGGCGTCGATGCCGATCTGCTTGACCAGCGCCACGTCGGCCGGGGTCGCTCCGAAGGTCGCGCGGCGCAGCAGGTGCAGCACCGGGTCGCGGGTGAGCGGGGTCGGGAAGCGCGGGGTGGCGCGCATCGCGGCGACCGCGGCCGCCGAGGGCGTGTCGGCGGTGCCGGAAGCGCCGAGGTCGTTGAGGTCGCCCTGGCCGCTGGTGTAGCTCGCGTCGCGGTTGGAGAACGAGCCGGCGTCGTGCGGGGAGATGTTGCCGCCGCCGCTGCCGGTCTTGACGAAGTCGTCGGGGTCGGCCGCGGGCGGGCCGAAGACGGCCGCGGCCGTCGTGCCGAGCGCGCCGAGGGCGACCGCGCCGCCGCCGAGGGCCATGAGCGCCTGCCGGCGGTTGCGGGTCAGCTCGTGCAGGGCGGGGCGCCCGGTGCGCAGCCAGGCCGGAGCGGGGCCCCGGCTCGGCTGGGCCGGCTTCGCGGCCGGCTGCCGCGGGGCTTCCTCCTTCGCCGACTGCAGGACGCGCGGCATGGGAAACTCGCCGGTGTAGTCGGAGAAGAACGCGCCCTTCACCTTCTTGGGCGCGTCGCCCGGGTCATCCGGGAAGAGCCGTTCGGCCACGCCTGCAGAATCTAGTGAGCGCCGGTTCGGGCCTCAAGCGGCCAGGTGCGAGCACGGTTCAACTTTGTCTTTCTTCTCGCTTAAGTGCCCGGCCTTCCGCGCAAAAGCGGGTGAAACCGGCAGCGTGAGCTGGATGAATCGTGATTACCAAAAGTCATCTATTCCGTACTCCCTGCGAGGGGTGGTACGTATGAGTGACCGGACATGAGGTCAGGGGGTAGCGGTGCCGATCGATGCTGCGCCCAGTCGTCGTCCCCGATTCCTGCTCGCGCTGCTGCTGCCGGTGGCCGGGCTGCTGGCGCTCGCGGGCGTGGCCGCCTACGCGTACGCCGGGCAGAACGGCCGCCTGGCCGACCCGCGCCCCGCGATCGCGGCCGGCGTCGCGGCCGACACGGCGGCCACCGCCCTCGGCGCCGAGCGCTACGCCGCCGCCCGCGTGCTGCTGTCCGGCACCGGCGAGGCGAAGGTCGCGCTGCAGGAGAAGATCGCCGCCGCCGACCCGGCCCTGCGGGACCTGCGCGCCCGGGCCGCGGCCGCCGGCCTGCTCACCCCGGCGCTCGTCGCGGAGCTCGACGCCCTGGGCGACCTGCGCACCCGGGCCGCCGCCGGCTCGCCCGGGGTGGGGGCGGGGGAGTTCCTCCTGCAATACACCCAGCTGATCGCCGACGTGGTGGAGCTGCGGCAGGACACCACCCGCCGCCCTGCCCCGCCGTCCGTCGCGGCCGCCGCCCGTGCGTCGGGCTGGCTCGCCGTCGCCCGCGAGCAGCTCGCCCAGATCCAGCTCCTCGACCTGCGCGGCGACGACACCCCCGCCTGGCACGAGAGCCTCGCCGCGCACCAGGCCGCCCACCTCGACGCCCTGCGCCGCTTCGGCGAGAGCGTGCCCCCGGCGTGGCGCGACCGCCTGGCCCGGGTCCCGTCCGGCCTGGCCGGCGACGCCCAGCCGGCCCTGGACGCGCTGAGCACCCTGGCCGCGTCCGCGGGCGCCGACGAGGCCGCCCTCGCCCGCGCCGCCCGCGACGAGCAGAACCGCACCCTGATCGCCGGCCTGGTGGCCGTTCTGGCCCTGGTCGCGGCGTCGATCGCCCTGGCCGTGCGCACCGCGCGGACCCCGCGCCGGGTCGCGCCGGTGCTGCTCGACGTGGACTCCGACATCCACGTCGTACGCGAGGAGGCCGCCCGCGCCGTCGCCGAGCAGGCCGCCCTGCGCGCCGGCACCTCGGCCGCCGTGATCGGCCTGGCCCGCCGCAGCCAGCACCTCGCCGACGAGTTGGTCCATCACCTCGACGCCGCCGAGCGCGACGAGGCCGACCCGGACCGCCTGGCCCAGCTGTTCGCCCTGGACCACCTCGCGACGCGGATCCGCCGCGACAACCAGAGCCTGCTCGTGCTGACCGGCGCCGACACGTCCGTCGGCCGCCGCGACCCGGTCACCCTGCTGGACCTGGTCCGCGCCGCCCAGTCCCGCATCGAGGACTACCCCCGCATCGAATACGTCCGGGTCGCCGCCGACGTCCACATCGCGCCCGAGGCCGTCGATGACGTCGTACACCTGCTGGCCGAGCTCTTCGACAACGCCACCCGCAACGGCCCGCCCGACCGCCCGGTCCTGGTGGAGGCCCGCCGCGCCGGCGCCGGCGCCGTGATCGAGATCGCCGACCGCGGCCCGGGCCTGCCCGCCCCGGCCCTGGCCGAGCACAACGCGCGCCTCGCCGACCCGCCGCCGCTCGACGCCGCCGAGGCGCACCGCCTGGGCTTCGCGGTCGTCGCCCGGCTGGCGGCCCGTCACGGGCTCACCGTCACCCTGCGCCCGCCGCCGTCGGGCCGCGGCCTGCGCGCGATCGTCCAGCTGCCGCCGGCCCTGGTGCTGAGCGCCCCGCTGCCGGCCGTGGACCCGCCGGTGGTGCGCCGCCTCCCGCCGCGCCCGTTCGAACGCGGCCAGGCGCTGCCGGGCGGCGAGCCGGTCGACGTGCCGCACCCGCGCTCGACCCTCGTCCCCGTCGTCCGGGGTCCCGTACGCACGCCCGATGGCCCTACCGTGGACCTCGAGCCCGAGGCCGTCCGGGATCTCCTGACCGGCTACCAGCAGGCGGCCACCCCGCATCCGGTGACCGCGGCCACGAACACGGAAGGACCTCCTGCGGCATGACACCGACCACCGGGCTGGACTGGCTGCTGAGCGGCTTCACGCAACGCGTCGTCGGCGTTCGCCACACGGTGGCCGTCTCGGGCGACGGACTGCTGGTCGCCGCCTCCAACGAGCTGCCGCCCGAGCGCGCCGACCAGCTTGCCGCCATGGTCGCCGGAGTGGTCAGCCTGGCCCAGGGCCTGTCCGCCTGCACCGCGTCGGGCCCGGTGCTGCGCACCATCGTGGAGATGGACCGCAGCCTGCTGTTCGTCATGGCGCTGGGCGAGGGCGACAACCTGGCCAGCCTCGCGGCCATGGTCCAGCCGGGCTGCGACGTGGGGCAGGTGGCCTTCGAGATGTCGGGCCTCGTCGAGCAGGTCGGCGCCGCCCTGACCCCGTCGACCCGCTGATCAGTTCAGGCCGGTCTGCTGGTCCTTGTTGACGCTGCGGTCGTCCCGCAGCGGCACGTAGGGCTCGTCCTCGGCCGCCAGTCCGGCCTCCATCGCCCGGCCCCGCTCCAGCTCCGCGTCGAACTCGGCGCCGAGCAGGATCGCGATGTTGGAGATCCACAACCAGACGAGGAAGGCGATGATCCCGCCGAGCGTGCCGTACGTCTTGTTGTAGGAGCTGAAGTTCGAGACGTAGACGGCGAACGCGCCGGAGGCGATCAGCCAGATGAACACGGCCAGCACGCCGCCGGGCGTGATCCAGCGGAACCCGTGCTGGCGGGCGTTCGGCGCCGCCCAGTACAGGATCGCCAGGATCAGCATCACCACGACCAGCAGCGCCGGCCACTTCACGATGTCGAAGATCTGCACCGACTCCTTGGACAGCCCGACCCACCCGCCGGCCTGCTCCGCGAACCGGCCGGTGAACACGACGCTCAGCGCCGCCGCAGCGATCAGCGTGCCGACCGCGATGGTGATCCCGAGCCGGATCGGCAGCACCTTCCAGATCGGCCGCCCCTCCGGCACGTCGTAGATGGCGTTGGAGGCGCGCATGAACGCCCCGACGTATCCGGATGCCGTCCAGATCGCGCCCAGCAGGCCGATGACGGCGAGGAGACCCGCCACGTGCGAGCCCCGCTTCAGCTCGGTGATCGCGGCGGTCATCGGCCCCGCGATCGAGGCCGGGAAGAGCGCCTGAGCATTGTTCAGTACCGCATCCTGGGTCGTGTCGGTCAACAGCAGCCCCGAAACCGACAACAGCACCAGAATGCCCGGGAAGATGGACAGGACGCCGTAGTACGTCAGCGCGGCGGCCCAGTCGGTGAGGTTGTCGTTGTTGAACTCCTTGACGGTGCGTTTGAGCACCCCCAGCCACGAGCGCCGGCTCAGGCGCGTGGGCCGATCGGGCCCGCCCGGGACCGGATCGTCCGAGGGCTGCGCCTCGGTGACCGAGTCGTCAGAAGGCTCAGAAGGCTTGGCAGTCATCGAGTGCGCCACCTCCCGGGGACACGGTGTAAGGACCCTATGCCCCGCGGTGACCGCCCGTTAACGTTCCGGGGCGACCCTTCCGGCCCTGATGAGTGCCGTCTGCACGGTGTCGACCAGTTCGGTGGCGCGAAACGGCTTGGCGATGACGGACGCGTCCGGGCCGAGCTCGATGACGGCGGCGTCGAAGTACGGCAGCCCCGACATGTACATGATCATCGCGTCCGGGCTGCTGGCGCGCACCGCCTCGGCGACCTGGGTGCCGGAGCCGTCGTTGAGCTTCAGGTCGGTGATCGCCAGGTCGATGCCCTTGGGGTGCTCGGCCAGGCAGCGCTGGGCCCCGGCCAGCCCCGAAGCGGTCAGCACCTCGGCGCCGGCCCGGCTGAGCACCCTGCGCACGATCTCGCACAGATCCGGCTCGTCGTCGACGACCAGGACGCGAAGGTGCTCCAGCATGCCCCCACGATAAGCCGCGAGCCCGGATGTTAGCGTGCGGTTCCATGAACGGCGCGGGACGCTCGCTGAGCGACCTCGTGCGGTTCGAGCGCCCGCCGCCGCCCACCCCGGCGAGCCGCCGGCTGCGCCGGCTCCTGCTGCTCACGGCCGTGGCGACCGTCGTGGTCGACGTGATCAATCTGCGGTACTCCGCCGAGGCCGGCTTCGGCCTGGGCGTACGCACGTTCTGGGCGATCCTGCGCGCGATCGGCTTGCTGTTGCTGATGCGCGAGGTGCGCCTCGGCCGGCTCACGGCGCGCCCGCTCGGCCTGATCCTGGCCGTGACCACGGTGTTCGCCTCGGCGCGGCTGGTCCAGCCGAAGGAGGGCGCCCTCCTGCCCCGTGTCCCGGTCATCGTCGGCCTCGTCGTGGTCGCGGCCCTGTGCGCGGCGGTCCTCTGGCAGCTGTTCCGCTCGCCCGGCATCGACGAGCACCTCACCCGCCGCCAGCCCCGGCGAGTGGTACCGCCGTGGGTCCTCACGGCCCGCGTCGCCGCGCTGTCCTACTCCGCGCTGATGCTCGTGCCGTGCCTGGTCGCGCTCGGCTCGCTGTTCGACATCCCACGCCTGCGGCCGGAGATCTCGGTGCCGCTGGTGGTCTCCTGGTTCGTCCTGGGCCTGGCGATCGGCCTGGTGGCGGGCATCATCAGCTTCGTGGCCCTGTTCGGGCACGGCTGGGCCCGCCTGCTGCTCGGCTGCATCTCCGCGTTCGTGCTGCTGGTGCAGCCCACGCTGTGCTACCTGCTCCTGGGCGCGGACGGCCTGATCCGCGACGGCGCGCCGATGGTTCTGGCCGCCCTGGTCTGCCTCTACGGCCTGGCCCGCTCCCGCCGGACCGGCAGGTCCCGCGAGTCGCCCTCCGCGTAGAGCTTGATCTTCGTCTCGATGCTCTCCAGGTCGGCCCGCAGCCCCGCGATCCGGTCGAGCACCTGCTGGCGATGCTCCTCCAGCAGCACCCGCCGCGCCTCGAACGTCGCCGGCCCGCTGCGGCACAGCTGCGCGTAGCGGCGCATCTCCGCGATCGACATCCCGGTCGCCCGCAGCCGGGTGAGGATTCGCAACATGCCCAGGTCGAGCTCCGAGTATCGGCGATGCCCGTTCGTGCCGCGCGACGGCGGGCTCAGCAGCCCCGCGCGCTCGTAGTAGCGCAGCGTGTGCGCGGTCAGCCCGGTGTGCTCGGCCACTTCCGCGATGGTGAACCCGGCTTCCATGTTTTCGCAGTGTATTTGACTTCGAGCGCGCTCCAAGGGGGAACGTAGGGGGCATGCGAACGAGAAACCTCGGTGCACTGACCACCTCGGCGCTCGGCCTCGGCTGCATGGGCATGAGCGAGTTCTACGGCCCCGGCGACGACGCCGAGTCCATCGCCACCATCCACCGCGCGCTCGACCTGGGCGTGACGCTGCTGGACACCGCGGACATGTACGGCCCGTTCACCAACGAGCAGCTCGTCGGCCGCGCCATCGCCGACCGGCGCGACCAGGTGGTGCTGGCCACCAAGTTCGGCATCCAGCGCGAGGGCGGCGCGCGCCGGATCAACGGCAGCCCCGAGTACGTCCGCCGGGCCGTCGACTCGTCGCTGCAGCGCCTCGGCGTCGAGCACATCGACCTGTACTACCAGCACCGCGTCGACCCGACCGTCCCCGTCGAGGAGACCTGGGGCGCCCTGTCCGAGGCGGTCGCCGCGGGCAAGGTCCGCCACCTGGGCATCTCCGAAGCCTCGGCGCAGAGCGTCCGGCGCGCCCACGCCGTGCACCCGGTCACGGCCGGCCAGTACGAATACTCGCAGTGGAGCCGCGACCCCGAGGACGAGATCCTCCCGCTGTTCCGCGAGCTCGGCATCGGCCTGGTCGCCTACAGCCCGCTCGGCCGCGGCTTCCTCAGCGGCGAGATCACCAGCCCCGACCAGTTCGGCCCCGGCGACTTCCGGGCCACCAACCCCCGCTTCCAGGGCGAGAACTTCCAGAAGAACCTGGATCTGGTCACCGAGGTACGCCAGCTGGCCGAGGCCAAGGGCGTCACCGCCGCCCAGCTCGCCCTGGCATGGGTCCTCGCGCAGGGCGACGACATCGTGCCCATCCCGGGAACCAAGCGCCGCAAGTACGTCGAGCAGAACACCGCGGCCCTGGACGTCGAGCTCACGGCGGACGACCTGGCCGCCATCGAGAAACTCTCCATCGGCCGCGGGGTGGCGGGCGCCCGCTACGCCGAGATGGGCTCCCTCAACAGGTGACCTGAGGCGCTCGCCGTTTCGACGAACTCCGCCGGGGTGCTGGCGCCGGCGGGGTTCGCCCCGTACGCTCTTGCTCGTGTCCGCGCGCATGAACAGTTGCTGGTGGCCCGCCTGACGAGGCGGCCACACTTCCGCGCGACACCATCCGCGGCCGCCCATCGAGGCGGCCGTTGTGCTTTCCCGGGAAGCCGGGGCCGCCTCGCAGGCGGCCACCGACCCCGAAGGGAAACCGATGACGAGCAACCCCAAGGCTCAGCCCGCGCCGGCCCGGGCCGCCGCACACCCACCGGTCGGCGAGCGCGTCGAACCGGCCGCCGGAAACGCGTCGCCACCCGAGGCCCCGTCCGCGCCGCCGCGTGAAACCCGCCTCGCGAGTGCGGCCGGGAACGCGCTGCCGCATGGGACTCCGTTCGCGTTGCTGCGGCGGGAGGGGCGCGACGCCGTCGAGGTGCTCGCCGGGCCGGTGTCCACGGTGGAGCGTCTCGCCGACCTTCCCGAGGAATGCCTTGCACTGGTGCCGTTCTGGCAGGTTCGCGAGCGCGGATTCGACTGCGTCGACGACGGGACTCCGCTGTCGGTTCTGCACATTCGGAGTCGGCACGAGGTTTCCGTTTCCGACCTCGTCGCCGCGCTGCCCGACGACCCTATCGTGCTGGACAACGCGGGCTTCGACGTGGCGGACGACGAGTACGCGGACATCGTGCGAACGGTCTTGCGGGACGAGATCGGTCGCGGCGAGGGTTCGAACTTCGTCATCCACCGTGCCTTCGAGGCCGACCTCCAAGGCGACCCGGTCGCGGCCGCGCTCACGGTCTTCCGCCGCCTGCTGACCCGCGAGCGCGGCGCGTACTGGACGTTCGTCGTCCACACCGGCGAGCGGACCCTGGTCGGCGCCACCCCCGAACGGCACGTCAGCGTCGACGACGGCCTGGTCATGATGAACCCGATCAGCGGCACCCTGCGCGGCACCCCGACCAGGCCCGCGGTGCTGCGGTTCCTCGCCGACCGCAAGGAGATCGACGAATTGTCGATGGTCCTCGACGAGGAGCTCAAGATGATGGCGACCGTCGCCGACCTCGGGGGCCAGGTCATCGGGCCGTATCTGAAAGAGATGACCCATCTCGTGCACACCGAGTATCTCCTGGCGGGCCGGGGCTCCCGCGACGTGCGGGACGTCCTGCGTGAAACGATGTTCGCCCCGACGGTCGTGGGCAGCCCGATCGAGAATGCCTGCCGCGTGGTCGCCCGCCACGAGCGCCGCGGCCGCGGCTACTACGGCGCGGTCCTGGCCCTGCTCGGCCGCGACCCCCAGGGCCGCCCGACGCTGGACGCCCCGATCCTCATCCGCACCGCCGACATCGACCACGCCGGCCGCCTGCGGGTCCCGGTCGGCGCCACGCTGGTCCGCCACTCCACGCCCGACGGCGAGGTTTTGGAAACCCATACAAAAGCCGCAGCCGTACTCCGGGCGCTCGGCCTCGACCCCCAACAGTCCACAATGGACAAATCGGCCGCGAGGGGTCCGGAAACGCCCGCCGTGGCCGGCTCCGAAGGGCCTGGCTCAGCCGCCGGCAACTCCGGCGCGACGGCATCCGCGGCCGGCCCGGAGGCGCCCGCCTCGCTCGCGGCCGATCCCGAGGTGCAGGCCGCGCTCGTCGCGCGCAACGCGACCCTCGCGCCGTTCTGGCTTCAGCCCCGCGACGGCCTCGCCGCCGATCCCGCGCTGGCCGGCCGGCGCGCCCTGGTCGTCGACGCCGAGGACACGTTCACCGGCATGCTCGTGCATCAGCTGCGGGTGCTGGGGCTCTCGACGCGGCTCGTGCGGTACGACTGCGAAATCCCGGTCGAAGAGTTCGACCTGGTCATCCCCGGGCCCGGCCCGGGCGACCCGCGACAGCTGGACGATCCGAAGATCGCGCGCATGCGGCGGATCGTGGCCGGGCTGCTCGACGAGGGCCGGCCCATGCTCGCGATCTGCCTGAGCCACCAGCTCACCGCGGGCCTCCTGGGACTGCCGTTGCGCCGGAAGGCCCAGCCGTACCAGGGAATGCAGCGCGACATCCAGCTCTTCGGCCGCGCGGCCAGGGTCGGTTTCTACTCCACCTTCGCGGCGACGCACGACAGCGAGCGGCTCGACACCGGGTACGGGCCGGTCGAGGTCGCCCGCGACCCGCACAACGGCGACGTGCACGCGCTACGCGGCAGGACGTTCGCCGGCCTGCAGTTCCACCCCGAGTCCGTGCTCAGCCAGGACGGCATCGGGCTGCTGCGCGACCTGCTGACGGCTCTGCTCGACGCCCCGGTGGGTACGTCGCCCGAGTGATCGTCCGCCGCCCGGTTCTTCCGCGGCCGCGACCTCAACCTGTGAACCGTACGGTGCTCTTGCGCTCGGCCGCGCGGTCGACAATGCTTCCGAGATAATTTCACTTCTCTTCATCGAGGAGACCGGCCAGTGGATCAGCGTGATCGCCGGGCGCGGCTCGCCGTCGCCGGTGCGTACTTCGCGCAGGGCTTCTGCTTCGCCGGCCTGCTCACCCAGGTCGCCTCGCTGCAGAAGAAGTTCGGCTTCGACGACACCCAGCTGTCGCTGGTCCTGCTGGCCGTGCCGGTCGTGGCCGGCGTCGGCAGCGTGGTCGCGGGCCTGCTGAGCGCGCGCCTGGGCAGCTCACTGGTGCTGCGCGCGGGCGGCCCGGGCGTGGCGGTGGCGATCGCCCTGACGGGCTTCGCGGGGCAGCGCTGGCAGCTGTACGTCGCACTGGCGCTCGTCGGCCTGATGCTGGGCCTCGTCGACGCGACCATGAACATGCAGGGCGTGGGGGTTGAGCGCCGATACGCGCGCCCGGTGCTCAACTCCTTCCACGCCGTCTGGAGCGCCGGGGCGATCCTGGGCGCGCTGGCCACGTCCGGCACGGCGCACCTGGGCTGGTCCACCGCCGAGTCCCTGGCCACGGTGGCCGCCGCCGGCGTGGTTCTGGCCCTGCTCGCCGGCCCGGGCCAGCTGCGCCGCGCGGAGGAGGCCCAGCAGGTCCCGGCCGCGACCCAGGCCGCCGCGGAGGCCGCCGTCCCGTGGCGCCCGATCGTGCTGGTCGGCATCGCGATGATGCTCATGTTCATCGCCGACTCCGCGGTCTCCAACTGGAGCTCCGTGTTCATCGAGAAGGCCCTCCACGCCAGCACGAGCGTCGCCGCGCTGGGCCTGGCCGCGTACCAGACGACGATGCTCCTGGGCCGCACCGCCGGCGACCGCCTGGTGAGCCGCTTCAGCCCCACCGCGGCGGTCTCGGTCGGCGGCGTGGTCGGCGGCCTGGGCCTGATCCTGGTGGCGGTCTCGGGCACGGCGGCGCTGAGCATCGCCGGCTTCGCGATCGTCGGCCTGGGCCTGTCCCTGGTCGTTCCCCAGTCCTTCTCGGCCGCGGGCCGCCTGGACCCGGCCGGGACGGGCATCGCCATCGCGCGGGTCAACCTGTTCAACTACGTCGGCTTCGTGGTCGGCGCCGGGCTGATCGGCGCGGTGGCGCAGAGCCTGTCGCTGCGCTGGGCGTTCGCGATCCCGGCCGGGCTCGCCGCGGGGATCGTGCTGCTCGCCCCGGCGTTTCGCACCCCCGCCCCGGCGACGTCCCCGGCCCCGGCCGGCGCGACGGGCTGAACGCTTCCGGCCGCTCCGGCCGTGCGCGCTCGGTGTCGTCGCTCCTGGTCGCCGGCTACCCGGAGCAGATGCGGAGCACCGTGTCCGCCGTCACCAGGCTCGCCGCGGTGCTGCGCAGCGGCACCCCCAACCGCAACCGCATCGCCCTGCCCCCGGCCACGTCATCCCGCCAAGGTCGGCGGGACTTTGTCCGGCAGCGCGAGCGAGCCGACGCCGAACACCCGACATGACGAGATGGGCCGGCCCGAGAGGCGGACGCTACGACTGTTGCGCGGACGCGCTGACCTTCTCCGCCGCCGCGGCGACCGAGCCGCGGGTCGCGGCGGCCAGGCTCGTCTGCTCGTTGAGGGAGGCGGCCACCTCGCGCTGGGCGGTGGCCACCGCGCCGAGCCGGTCCGCGACCCCGCCGACGGCCCCGGCCACCGCGGCGGCGCCGGCCGTCACCTGCCCGACGGTCGTCTCGATGCGGGCGGTGGCCGCGGCCGTCTGCGCCGCGAGATCCTTGACCTCGTTCGCGACCACGCCGAAGCCCTTGCCGGCCTCGCCCGCGCGGGCGGCCTCGATCGTCGCGTTGAGCGCCAGCAGCTTCGTCTGGTCCGCGACCGCCTGGATCAGGCCGGCGACCGTGGCGATGTCGGAAACCGCCGACTCCAGCTCCGAGATGACGCGACGCGCGTGGTTCGAGTCGTTCAGCGCCGCCTCGACGTCGCCGACGGCGCCCTGCACCGTGTTGTTCATGCCCGCGAGCGCTGACTGGAAGGACTGCATCGCCGAGCCGGCCTCGGCACCGAGGCGCACGCCGGCGTCGGCGACGTCGGCGAGTACCGTCTCCAGGCGCCGCCCCAGCTGCTCGCTCCGCGCGACCTGCTCCGCGGCGTTGGCGGCGGCCTCCTCCTCGCGCCGGCTCGCGGCCTCGGCGGCGGCGCGCAGCCGGTCCTGGTTCTCGGCGGCCAGCCGCTCCTGCTCGGCGTCGGCCTCGGCCTCGGCGTGCGCCGCGAATCGCCAGTACGTCAGCTGCGTCAGGCACATCGCGAGCACGAACCCGGCGTGCAGCAGCACGTACCAGACCGGGTGGGCGCGCGCCTGCGGGCTCGAGAACACCATTTCCGGCATGGTCAGCCCGATCGCCAGATGGTGCACGGCGACGAGCAGCACGCCCAGCGCGAGCGGGATCCAGTCCTGGTACAGGCTGACGAGCCCGACCACCACGAAGAAGTGGAAGTGCAGGTCGGTGAGCCCGTTCCCGGCGTGCACGAGGGCCATGGCCGCGAGGAGCAGCCCGATCGACACCGCGACCGACCCGCCCCGCCGCGTACGCGCGATCCCGGCCGCGAGCGCGCACAGCAACACGCCCGCGATGAAACACCAGACCACCCAGCTCGCCGCGTGCACGTGCTCACCGACGACGCTGTGCCCGTTGACCAGGCTCATGATGATGAGCACGGGGAGGTGCAGCCACAGCACGGCGGTCAGCGCCCGGTGCCGTGAGCGGAACGCGGCGTCGCTGAGCCTGACCTTCGGCATGAGCCAGGAGAGCACCCCGGGCATTTCGCGACTCCCTTACGCCTGATGTGACGTGCCTCCTCACATCGGCAGCTCCGCCCCCATCTGAAGCCGCGAGGGCATACCTGAGGGCGAAGACGAGCGGCTGCGCGGCCCTGATGCGCAGCACCAGGACCGCGCAGCGGCACAGGGTCAGCCGATGTGGACCGGAGCCGCGTCCGGGGACGTCGTCGCGGTCGTGGCCGAGGAGTTGCGGATCATCACGATCACCACCACCGTGGCGATGGCCAGCAGGACCGCGCTCGCCGTGAAGGCGACGTTGTACCCGTGGATCGCCGCGTGGGCCTGCAGCAGCTGCGCGCCCGCGGCGCCGCCCTGGGCGGCCGAGGCCGCGTGGTCGGTCACGTAGCCGGTCACCGCCGTGGTGAAGATGGTGTTCAGCAGGGCGGTGCCCAGCGAGCCGCCGACCTGCTGGGTCGTGTTCACCATGGCGCTGGCCACGCCGGCGTCGTGGTTGGCCACGCCGGACAGGGCCAGGCTCGACAGCGGCACGAAGACCAGGCCCATGCCCAGGCTCATCGCGACGAACGCCGGCAGGATGTCCACCGTGTAGCTGGAGCCGAGGTCCAGGCGGGTCAGCCAGATCATCGCTGCGGTGGCGAGGACACCACCGACCGACATCAGGACCTTCGGGCCGGTGCGGGGCAGCAGGCGGGAGGCGATGATCGCCGCGACGATGATGCCGCCGGAGAACGGCATGTAGGCCACGCCGCTCTTCAGGGCCGACCAGCCCATCGTCTGCTGCAGGTAGAACGTCATGAACAGGAACATGCCGAGCATGCCCGCGCCGAGCAGGATCGAGACCAGGTAGGACGCGCCCCGGTTGCGGTCGAACAGCACGCGCAGCGGCAGCAGCGGGTGGGCGGTGCGCGCCTCCCAGAACAGGAACGCCCCGAGCAGTACCACCGCGGAGGCGAGCCAGGCGATCGTCACGCCCGAGCTCCAGCTGTCGGTGGCCGCCTTGGTGAAGCCGTAGACCAGGGCCACCTGGCCGGCGGTCGCCAGCACCGCGCCCGGGATGTCGTACCGGGTGTCGCCCTGCGCCTTGCTCTCGCGCACCAGCGGGATCGCGGCGGCGAACGCGAACACGGCGATCGGGATGTTCACCAGCAGGCACCAGCGCCAGTCCGCGTACTCGGTCAGCACGCCGCCGGCGAGCAGGCCGATCGCGGCACCGCCGCCGGAGATGCCGCCGAAGACGCCGAAGGCCTTCGCGCGCTCCCGGGCCTCGGTGAAGGTGACCGTGATGAGCGACAGGGCGGCCGGGGCGAGCAGGGCGCCGAAGAGGCCCTGCAGGCCGCGGGCGGCGAAGAGGGTGCCGGCGTTGACCGCGGCGCCGCCCAGCGCCGAGGCGCCGGCGAAGCCGAGCAGGCCGATGAGGAAGGTGCGCTTGCGGCCGAAGAAGTCGGCGATGCGGCCGCCGAGCAGCAGCAGGCCGCCGAAGGTGAGCGTGTACGCCGTGACGATCCACTGCCGGTCGGCGGTGGAGATGTCCAGGGCCTGCTGTGCCGACGGTAGGGCGATGTTCACGATCGTGGCGTCGAGCACGACCATGAGCTGCGCCACGGCGATGACGGCGAGCGCGAGCCAGCGGCGCGGATCGGGTGGGACCGAAGAAGGGGATTTAACCGATATTTCGGGCGTGAAGACCGCGTCGTTTGCCATGTAGCCAGCCTCCAGGGCAGCGGGAAACCTCCGTCCGCGCGCCGCGGACGGATCACGACATCGCTTGCAGCGTCAGGTGTGCAGCACGGGGATGAGAACGCGGTCGACGAGGCGTTCGACGAACGCGGCGTCGAGCGGACCGGTCTGCCACATGCGCCGGCTCGTGACCATCGCGTGCAGCACCTCGTGCAGCAGGTCGGCGCGCGTGCCCTCGGGCAGCTCGCCGCGCTCCACCGCGCGCTTGAGCATGGACTCGTACATCACGTGCTTGGACTCGTAGGCGCACCGGAACATGCACTCGGCCAGCTCCGCGTTGTGCGTCGCCGCCGTCAGCAGCCCCGTGAACACGGCCCCGTCCGCCCCGCCGGCCGCCGCGCACACGGCGTTCAGCTGGGCGATGAGGTCGCCGCGCAGCGAGCCCGTGTCGGGGGGCTCCATTGCCCCGCCGTATCGATGCTCGATCGCCTCCATCACCAGTTCGGGCTTGCTCGGCCAGCCCCGGTAGATGGTCGCCTTGCTGGCGCGGGCCCGCGCCGCCACCGCGTCCATCGACATCCGGTCGTACCCAACCTCGCCGAGCAGCTCGAACACCGCCTCGCAGATGGCCTCGCGCCGCTCCGGCCTCGTCGCCGTACCCACGCTGACCTCCCCGAAACAAGGTGTACGGAACCGTTCCGTCTCGAAATGTAGCTCGACCGTCAACGCGAAACGAAACCGTTCCGTACACCGCTTGTGTGAGCGCCGCCACACCGAGGTTCTCACGGGGCGAATGCGGCGTTACGCAGGTCGAACGCTTCGGGTGGCCGCGCCGGACCAGAGCGGCGCTGTGACAAACCGGGCGGTCCCGGCGGTACTGCCGGGGCTCGCTCCCACCTATCGTCAGGTTCATGACGACGGAGCTGTCGACCGAGCGCCGCATGTGGTCGCTCTTCGAGCCGCTGCACGCGGTCACCTACTTCGCCCCGCAGGGCCGGGCGGCGTTCGAGGAGGCGGGCCTGCGCGGTTTCTGGCGGGGGTACTTCGCCGGCCGCGCCGCCCCGCTCGGCGCCGTCGGCCCCGGGCCGGTCGTCGGCGCCTTCTACGGCTTCGCCCCGTCGATGGTCGCCCGGGCCCTGCCCGACGTCTGGACCCGTATCACCTCCGAGGGCGCGCTGGCCGCCCGGCTGGACGGCGCCCGCCGCGCGCTCGCCCCGGCGCTGGACGGGACCGCCGGGGCGGACGAGGCCGCCGAACTGCTCAAGGTGGCGGCTCAGGGTGCCGAGCCGCACGGCCGAGTGCTCGCCGCCGCCAACGCCGCCCTGCCGTGGCCGTCGGACACCCCCGGCATCCTGTGGCAGGCCGCCACGATCCTGCGCGAGCACCGCGGCGACGGCCACCTCGCCGCCCTGCTCGTCGAGGGCCTCGACGGCTGCGAGGCGATGGTGTGGCGGGTCGCGCTGAACGAGGGCCGCGGACGCGGCATGGCCCAGCCGGCCCGTGGCTGGAGCGACGAGGAGTGGGACGCCGCCCGCGGCCGGCTCCACCGGCGCGGCTACCTCGACGGCGAGGGGGCGGCGACGGAGAAGGCGCGCACGGCGTACGCCACCCTGGAAGAGGCGACCGACCAGCTGGCCGCCCGCCCGTGGCGGGCGCTCGGCGCCGAGGCGACCGAGCGCTGCGCCACGCTGCTCGCGCCGATCGCCACCCGGATCACCGACGTGCTGCGGGACTTCTACCCGACCTGGATCAACCTGCCTATGCCAGCTCGGGGTGCTTCTTGAGATACGCGGCGATGAACGGGCACTGCGCGACCACCTGAAGCCCGCGGTCCTTCGCGAGGGTCAGGGCGCCGTTGGCGAGCTTGCTGCCGACGCCCTTGCCCTCGAACGCCGCCTCCACCTCGGTGTGGGTGAAGGTGATCTCCTGCTCGCGGAGCCGGTAATACGCCGACCCCGCGAGCTCACCGTCGACCCGGATCTCGAACCGGTTGTGATCGGCGTTGTCAACGACCTGGAAGTCCACTCAGGACGCCTCTCCCCGAACGTCCGCGTGCGCTGCGGGGATGCTGCCGAGCCGGCCGGCCTGGTAGTCCTCGAACGCCTGCATGACCTCGGCCTTGGTGTTCATGACGAACGGACCATACGCCACCACGGGCTCGCGGATCGGCTGTCCGCCGAGGAAGAGTACGTCCATGGTGGGGTGGTGTGGGTCCTGCTTGGTGTCGGCGGTCACTGTGATGGTGTCCCCGGCTCCGAATACGGCCAGTTGCCCGAGTTCCACCGGGCGCCCCTTCACTCCGGCGGTTCCCTTGCCCGCGAGTGTGTAGGCGAGCGCGTTGAAGTCTTTGCGCCACGGCAGTGTCAGTGAGGCGCCGGGGGAGAGCGTCGCGTGTACGAGCGTGATCGGCGTGTAGGTGATCCCGGGTCCGGCGTGCCCGTCGAGTTCACCGGCGATGACCCGCAGCAGTGTTCCGCCGTCGGTGCTGGACAGCAGCGCGACCTGCCCGCCGCGGATGTCCTGGTAGCGCGGCGCCGCGAGCTTGTTCGCCTTGGGCAGGTTGACCCACAGCTGGATCCCGTGGAACAGCCCGCCGGCGGTCATTCGTCCACACCCACATCGGAATCGACCAAAAGCCGCATGTGGATCACCATCCATGTCCGATATGGTATCTTCAGGAATTTTGTACTGCGTGCCCCGAATGGGTCGTACATCGCGAAATTGCAGGACAGCAGCGTGAACCACTCGGCCGTTCACCCCGAACGTCCGCGCGCGCCGCGGGGATGCTGCCGAGGTGGCCGCCCGCCGAGGGCAGGCTCGCACGCGTGGCGGCGAGCTGCGCGATCAGAGGTGTTGAATCTCGGTCAGGTCGACGTTGATGTCGAACGGAACATTGACCTTCACCCGATCGTGGAATATGCCGGTCAGGGCGTAGGCGTTGCTGGCTGGGTCGAGTTCGTAGATATAGACGATGGCGTTGCCTGAGCCGTCGTCCTCCACGCGCCAGAAGTGCCCGATGCCCGCACGGGCGTACAGTTGCGGCTTGCGTTCGCGGTCACGTACCTCGGAGTCGGGTGAGACAACCTCGACCGCGAGCACGACGGCGTCGGCGGGATACGCCGTCTGGTCCCCTCCTGTCACTGCGTCAGCCCGCACGACCGTTACATCGGGCTCGGGTCGTTGACGACGGTCCAGGACGACGGACATCTCCCGCCGCACTCGCAGGTTCTTGGGTGCGCTGAGACGCAGGGCCGTGACCAGCAGGTCGAGGACAAGTGTGTGGAACGCCTTCTGCGGGCTCACGAACACCAGACTCCCGTCGATGAGCTCGGTGTGCGCCGGAAGGTCGGGGAGACGATCGAGATCCTCCGCGGTGAACCCACCAGGTGGCGGCACTGGCCACCGCATTGGAGCTGGCGCGCTCATCGAACCTCCCTCCACCTGGCCCTGTGTGGTCAGACTATCAGCGACCGTGAGGTCTCTCAGTGGGCTACGAGGCGTCACCCGAAGCCTCTCCCCGAACGTCCGCGTGCGCCGCGGGGATGCTGCCGAGCCGGCCGGCCTGGTAGTCCTCGAACGCCTGCATGACCTCGGCCTTGGTGTTCATGACGAACGGACCATACGCCACCACGGGCTCGCGGATCGGCTGTCCGCCGAGGAAGAGTACGTCCATAGTGGGGTGGTGCGGGTCCTGCTTGGCGTCGGCGGTCACTGTGATGGTGTCCCCGGCTCCGAATACGGCCAGTTGCCCGAGTTCCACCGGGCGCCCCTTCACTCCGGCGGTTCCCTTGCCCGCGAGTGTGTAGGCGAGCGCGTTGAAGTCTTTGCGCCACGGCAGTGTCAGTGAGGCGCCGGGGGACAGTGTCGCGTGTACGAGTGTGATCGGCGTGTAGGTGATCCCCGGTCCGGCGTGCCCGTCGAGTTCACCGGCGATGACCCGCAGCAGTGTTCCGCCGTCGGTGCTGGACAGCAGCGCGACCTGCCCGCCGCGGATGTCCTGGTAGCGCGGCGCCGCCAGCTTGTTCGCCTTGGGCAGGTTGACCCACAGCTGGAACCCGTGGAACAGCCCGCCGCTGACCACCAGGTGCTCCGGCGGCGTCTCGATGTGCAAAATCCCGGATCCGGCGGTCATCCACTGCGTGTCACCGTTGGTGATGGTGCCGCCCCCACCGTTGGAGTCATGGTGGACGAACTCGCCGTCGATGATGTAGGTGACGGTCTCGAACCCGCGGTGCGGGTGCCACGGCGTGCCCTTGGGCTCACCCGGCGCATACTCCACCTCGCCCATCTGGTCCATGTGGATGAACGGGTCGAGCGCCCGCAGGTCGACGCCGGCGAAGGCGCGCCGGACGGGAAACCCCTCGCCCTCGAACCCCTTCGGCGCCGTTGTGACGGACACGACGGGCCGCGCCTGCGCCCCGACCGGATCGGGCGCGACGACGCGCGGAAGCGCAAGAACGTTGTCGACGGTAACGGCGGGCATGATGACCCCTCCTCCGGAGTCGCGTGCGGTTGACGCTGCGGACAACGCTACTTGCGTCAGAAGTATTCCGCAAGTCAACTAACTCGCATGTGACGGCGGTGACGGCGGCCGCGCACCGGTCGACGGGTGTAACGCCGGCCTCCAGCAGGTACGCCCCGACCGCGAGGACCGGTGCCTCGGGCTGTCCGGCGCCGGGGCCGGCAGCTCGCCGCGGCCTGGTGATCCGGGTGGCGATCGGCGCGAGCAGCGTGGCGCAGCGCTCGGTCGCCTCGGCGCCGAGCGCCCGCCACGGGCGGGCGGCCAGCCGCCTCGACGGGCTCGCCGAGGCGCTCGAACGCGGCGGTGAAGGCCACCGGGCGGGCGCGCCGCCAGCTCCCCGGGCGGCGGCCCGTCACACTCCGGCCAGCACCGGCGGCCACCTGCCCGACTCATCCGGCATGCCGGCCACGCACCGGTGACCGGCGCCGCGCGTGAACGCGGTCCAAGCAGGGGAGATGGGTGGCGACTCCGGTCAGAGCTCGGTGGACTCGCCGTGGGGCAGGACCTCCTGCCAGCCCCCGCTCGCCGGGCAGCGTGCGGGCCGAGTTCTGCCCCAGGGTGCTGAGCATCAGCTCCGCACCTGGATCACCCGCCCCGGGGCACGGTCGGCGGCCTCCCCGAACTTGGTCCACGGACCGCTGATCGGCGGCAGCGCCGTCTCTACGGCCACGGACGCCACCGTGTACGAAGAAGGATGCGGCCCTCGACGATCTGATCTGGGCGTGCCGCTCGCCGAAGACCGTCACCGCGAACCCGGCGGCGGAAAGCTCGTCGCCCGCCTCGATCACGGCTCGGCTCACGCCGCAGGAGCGCGCATGCCGGCCGCGGTGCCCGAGCTACTCGACCGCGGGGAGGGACCGGGCGTCGATTAGGATTTCGCGGCTTTGGGTAGACAGCGGTCAACCTTTACGAACCCCCGGAGGCTGACGTGTTCGCTGTGATCGCCGCGATCCTGTTCGCGGTAGCCCTGCTGATCGACCTGCTCGGCGCCGGCACCGGCCCGATTCTCGACGTCGGCACCCTGAGCCTCGCCGGGTTCCTCTGCATCGCCCTGCACCTCGCCGGGGCTGGCACCTGGACGTCGGGTCGCTGGGGCTCGTACCGGCGCCGCCGCTACGCCCGGCGATAGCCGGCAGTCGCGCGCGGGCCGTACGCTCTGCAGCCATGGACGGTCTGCGCGCGCTCCTGCTCGTCGGGGCGGCATTCGCCGTGATCCTCGGGGCCCTGGTGCTGCTGGCGAGGCGAATCCGGCGGCGCAACCTGCACGGCGGGCTGCTCAGCGTCGCCGAGGAGATCTACCGCCCCTCGGCCGAGCGGCTGCGCCCCGTGACCCAGGAGGTCCGGCAGGGGCCCGTCACGCCGTCCAGGGGGCCAGGTCCGGACCCTTCGGAATGATCCCGGACGGGTTGAGCTGGGCGTGGGTGCCGTAGTAGTGCCGCTTGATCTGGTCGAAGTCGACGGTGTCGCCGAAGCCCGGGGTGTTGAACAGCTCGCGTGCGTAGCGCCACAAGTGAGGCATCTCGGTGAGCTTGTTGCGATTGCACTTGAAGTGGTTGTGATACACGGCGTCGAAGCGCACCAGGGTGGTGAACAGCCGCACGTCCGCCTCGGTGATGTGCTCGCCGAAGAGGAAGCGGCGGGACGCCAGGCGTGACTCCAGCCGGTCGAGGCGCGCGAACAGGCGGTCGTAGGCCTCCTCGTAGGCCTCCTGGCCGGTGGCGAAGCCGCAGCGGTACACCCCGTTGTTGACGTCCTCGTAGATCTCCTGCATCAGCTGCTCCATCTCGCCGCGCACGTGGGCCGGGAGCAGGTCCGGCCACTGGGTGGCCAGGGGCGCCCAGTCGGTGGAAAAGTCCAGGGTGATCTGCGGGTAGTCGTTGCTCACCACGTGGCCGGTCAGCGTGTCGATCAGGGCGGGCACGGTCACGCGACCCTCATACTGCGGGTCGGTGCGCGCATATGCTTCGGACAGGAACTCGATGCCGAGCACCGGGTCGCGGCCGTCCGGGTCGAGGGTGAAGCGCCAGCCGCGCTCGTCGCGGATCGGGTCGACCGTGCCGAGCGAGACGGCGTCCTGCAAGCCCAGCAGGCCGCGGACGATCACCGCGCGGTGCGCCCAGGGGCAGGCCCGGGACCAGATCAGCCGGTATCGACCCGCCTCCAGGGGCCAGCGGTCCAGCTCGTCCGGGCCCTCACCCGGCGCGGAGGCCGACTGAGCGGTGATCCGGCCGGTGAACCGGTTGGGCTGGCGGACGAACTCACCCCGGGCCGAGGTCTCCCGCCGAAACTGTGCGGTAGCCATGACACGACCTTAGCCCCGCCCGGCCCGAGCCGGCATTCACGAAGCCCGGCCGGGGCCAGACTGGGCGTATGACCGTTCGGATTGAACGCCGCGGCCGGGTCCTGACCGTCGTGCTGGACCGGCCCGAAACCCGCAACGCGGTCGACCGCCCGACCGCCGAGGCGCTCGCCGCCGCCTTTCGTGAGTTCGACGCCGACCCGGGCGCCGACGTCGCCGTGCTGTGGGGCGCGGGTGGCACCTTCTGCTCCGGCGCCGATCTCAAGGCCGTCGCCGCCGGGCGCGGCAACCGCGTCGAGCCGGACGGCGACGGGCCGCTGGGCCCGACCCGCATGCGGCTGTCCAAGCCGGTCGTCGCGGCCGTCGCCGGGCACGCCGTGGCCGGCGGGCTGGAGCTGGCGATCTGGTGCGACCTGCGGGTGGTGGAAGAGGACGCGGTCTTCGGCGTGTACTGCCGCCGCTGGGGCGTCCCGCTCGTCGACGGCGGCACCGTGCGGCTGCCGCGGCTGATCGGCGCCGGCCGGGCCCTCGACCTCATCCTCACCGGGCGGCCGGTCGACGCCGCGGAGGCCCACCGTATCGGCCTGGCCGACCGGGTGGTGCCGCGCGGTGCCGCCCGCGAGGCCGCCGAGGCGCTCGCCGGGAAGCTCAGCGCGCTGCCGCAGGAGTGTCTGCGCAACGACCGGCTCTCGCTGTACGACTCCCTGGGCCGTGGCGTCGAGGACGGCCTCGCGACCGAGCACCGCTTCGGCGTGCGGTCGCTGGCGAGTGGCGCATCGCTCGGCGCGGCCCGGTTCGCGGCCGGTGAGGGGCGCCACGGTGCGGGACTAGGGTAATCGGCATGGTGGACAGGGCGGATGTCGAGGCGGCGGCGCGGCGGATCGACGGGCACGTCCGGCCCACGCCGTCGTGGCAGGTGCGGCCCGGCCTGTGGTTCAAGCTCGAGATGCTGCAGCACAGCGGGTCGTTCAAGGCGCGCGGGGCGTTCAACCGTATCCTCGCCGCCCGCGCGGACGGGTCGCTGCCCGCGCCTGGGGTCGTCGTGGCCTCGGGCGGCAACGCGGGGCTCGGGGTCGCCTACGCGGCCGGGCGGCTCGGGGTGCCGGCCGAGGTGTTCGTGCCGGTGACCGCGCCGGAGACCAAGGTGGCCCGGCTGCGCGAGCTCGGGGCGCGGGTCCACCAGCACGGGCGGGAGTACGCGGAGGCCTACGCGGCCTCGGCGGTCCGGGTCGCCGAGACCGGGGCGCTGTTCGTGCACGCCTACGACCAGCCCGAGATCGTCGCCGGGCAGGGGACCGTCGGGCTGGAGCTGCCGGCGGCCGACACGGTGCTCGTCGCGGTCGGCGGCGGTGGGTTGGTCGGCGGGATCGCGGCCGCGGTCGGGGAGCGGGCGCGGGTCGTGGCGGTCGAGCCCGAGGGGGCGTCGGCGCTGCACGCGGCTCTCGCGGCCGGGGCGCCCGTGGACGTGGGCGTCGACAGCGTCGCCGGGGACTCGCTCGGGGCGCGGCGGGTCGGGGCGATCGCCTTCGATCTTGCCGTACGGCACAAGGTGGAGAGCATCCTCGTGCCCGACGAGGCGATCGTCGCGGCGCGGCGGGAGCTGTGGCGCGAGCACCGGCTGGCTGTCGAGCACGGGGCGGCCACCGCGCTCGCCGGCCTGGCGCTCGTCGAGGACCCCGGCACCGCGGTCGTGGTGCTGTGCGGGGCCAACACCGACCCCGCGACGCTGCTCGCCGAGACCGCGCATGCCGCCGGATGAGGTCTTCGACGCGGCTCTGAAGCGGTTCCTCGCCGGGCGGCGCATCGACATGCGCTCCCTCGCCGTCGAGCTCGGCATCGGGCGGGCCACGCTGTACCGCCGCGCGGGCGGGCGCGACCAGGTGCTCGGGCACGTGCTGTGGTACCTCACCGACCGTAACCTCGACCGGGCGGTCCGCCACGCCGAGGGGCTGCGTGGGCCCCAGCGGGTCGTCGCGGTCATCGGACACTTCCTGCACGCGGTCAAGGACCAGCCGAGCCTGCGCCACTTCCTGGCCACCGAGCCCGAGGCGGCGCTTCGCATCCTGACCTCCAAGCGCGGGATCGTCCAGGGCCGCGTGGTCGCCCACCTGGAGAACCTGATGCACGAGGAGATCGCGGCGGGAGCGTTCGCGCCGCGGCTCGACGCGCGCACGCTCGCGTTTGTCATCGTGCGGATCGGGGAGAGTTTCCTGTATGCGGACGCCATCGCGGATGGCGAGCCGGACGTTGAGCAGGCACTGGAGATCATCGGGCGGCTCTTGGAAGGTTCGTGATGATCGTCAAAGCGGACGTGTGCATCGTCGGCGGCGGACCGGCGGGGCTGGTCCTCGCGCTGCTGCTGGGCCGGCGCGGCGTCGACACCGTGGTCCTGGAGAAGCACGAGACGTTTCTGCGCGACTTCCGCGGCGACACCGTGCACCCCTCGACCCTGCGGCTCGTGGACGAGCTCGGCCTGGGCGAGGAGCTGGCCCGGCTGCCGCACCGCATCGTGCGCCAGATCCACTTCACCTATGACGAGGGCACGTTCCGCCCGGTCGACTTCGAGCGGCTGCACACCCCGCACCCGTACATCATGATGTTGCCCCAGTGGGACTTCCTCGAGCTGCTGGCGGCGCACGCGGACTTCGCGCTGCACCGCCGCTGCGAGGTGGTCGCGGTCAACCGCCGGGACCGCCGGGTCGTCGGGGTGACGGCGCGCACCCCGCAGGGGGAGGTCGAGGTCGTGGCGCCCCTGACGGTCGCGTGCGACGGGCGCCATTCGATCGTACGCCGTGAGCTCGCCCTGCGCTCCAAGGACTTCGGGGCGCCGATCGACGTGCTGTGGTTCCGCCTGCCCCGCGAGCCGCACGACCCCGAGGGCCTGGCCGGGCGGGTCGACGACGGGCGGCTGTTCATCGGCATCGACCGCGGCGAGTACTGGCAGATGGGCTGGGTCGTGCCGAAGGGCGGCGACGCGCGCATCCGCGCCGCCGGGCTGGACGAGTTCCGGGCCGGGATCGCGGCGAGCGTGCCCTATCTGGCCGGCCGGGTCGGTGAGATCCGCGACTGGGGCCAGGTGCGCACGCTGACCGTGCGCATGGACCGCCTGTACCGCTGGCACGTCCCCGGCGCCCTGCTCATCGGCGACGCCGCGCACGCGATGTCCCCGGTCGGCGGCGTCGGCATCAACCTGGCGATCCAGGACGCGGTCGCCGCCGCCCGGGTGATCGCGGGCGCGTTCGAGCAGGGGCGCCCGCCGACCGAGCGGGAGCTGGCCGCGCTCCAGCGCCGCCGCACCCTGCCGACCGCGGGCACCCAGCTCGTCCAGCGCGCCCTGCAGCGGGCGGTGCTCGCGCCGGCGGTGACCGGGCGCCCGACCCGGCCACCCTTGCCGATCCGACTGCTGGACCGCCACCCGCTGCTGCGCGCGATCCCCGCGCGGGTCATCGGCGTGGGCCTACGCCCGGAGCGGGTTTAGGCCGACCCTGCGCGGATAGGCATCCATTCGGCGTCCGCCTGGCGGTCCGCCAGGTTGTGTTGGCGAAAATTAGTACATGTCGGATTCGTCCATCGGCCGTCGGGACTCCGGCTGGACACAGGCAGTACCTTCTTCGCATGGCCACGGTGCTGCTGGTTGAGGACGACCATGTCGTGCGGGGCGCCCTGCTGCGCTCCCTGACCGACCGGGGTCACACGGTGCACGCGGTCGGCACCGCGCTGGAGGCGCTGCGCCGCTTCGCCGCCGAGACCCCCGACCTGGTCGTGCTCGACCTCGGCCTGCCCGACCTGGACGGCGCGGACGCGCTGCGCATGCTGCGCGGCATCGCGGACACGCCCATCATCATCGCCACCGCCCGCGACGACGAGGCGGAGATCGTCCGGCTGCTCAAGGCGGGCGCCGACGACTACATGATCAAGCCGTTCACCTCGGCCCACCTGGACGCCCGGATGACCTCCGTGCTGCGCCGCACGGGACGGGCGAGTCGCGAGGAGCCCACCACCATCGAGGTGGGAGGCTTGCGGGTGGACATCGGCCAGCGCCAGGCCTACCTGCACGGCGAGCCGCTGACCCTGACCCGCAAGGAGTTCGACCTGCTGGCGTACCTCGCCGCCCGGCCCGGCCGGGTGGTCTCACGCCGTGAGCTGTTGGAGGAGGTATGGCGGCAACCCTCAGTGGGCGAGGACCAGACGATCGACGTGCATCTGTACTGGCTACGCCGGAAACTTGGCGAGAGCGCGTCAGCACCCAGATACCTGCACACCGTGCGGGGCGTGGGCTTCAGGTTCAGCGCGCCGGACTGAGGCGCACCCTCGCCTACGTCTCCGCGGCGGTCACCACGATGGTGGCGCTCGCCTTCCTGATCCCGCTGGGTCTCGTCGTCCAGCAACTCGCCCGGGAGCGGGCGCTCGCCGACGCCGAACGCCAGACCGCCGTGGTCGTGGCGGTGCTCACCGTGACCACGGACCCGCTCAGCATCGAGCGGGCCATCGCCAGCACCGGCGGCCCCGCGGTCTCGCGCGTCTCCGTGCACAACCTCGGCGACGACGGCACCGAGATCGGCTCCGGCCACGCGGCCGTGGGCGACCTCGACCGCGCCGCCGACCAGGCCGCGCCGGTGATCGCCGACGTGCCGGGCGGTCAGTCCTACCTGGAGCCGGTCGACCTCGGCTCCGGGCACACCGCCGTGGTCGAGGTGTTCATCCCCGCCTCGGAGCTGGAAAGCGGGGTCAGCGGCGCGTGGTGGGCGCTCGCCGCGGTGGCGCTCGGCCTGATCGTCGCCTCCGTGTGGGTCGCCGACCGGCTCGCGGCGAAGATCATCATCTCGGCGCGGCAACTGGCCGGGGCGGCCGGGGCGCTCAGTGAGGGGTACCTCGACGTCCGCATCGACCCGCAGGGCCCCCGGGAACTGGCCGACGCGAGCTTCGCGCTCAACGTGATGGCCGACCGGATCATGGCGCTGCTGTCCAACGAGCGCGAGCTCGTCGCCGATCTCTCCCACCGCCTGCGCACCCCGCTGACCGCGCTGCGCCTGGACGCCGAGACCCTCGACGACTCCCAGGACGCCGAGCGCATCCGCGACGCGATCGCCGCGCTGGAGGTCGAGGTCGACAAGCTGATCCGGGCCATGCGCGAGCCCATCGACGCGCACTCGCCGACCCCCGACCGCGGCGAGCGCGCCGACGGGGCCGCCGCGTCGACCGGCGAGGAGGGCTGCGACGTCGCCGAGATCGTCCGGGACCGGATGATGTTCTGGTCGGCCGTCGCCGGCGACCAGGAGCGCGAGTGCAAGGCGATCGGCACCGACTCGCCCGCCCCGGTCACCGTGCCCAAGAGCGAGCTGGCCGCGGCGCTGGACGCCCTGATCGGCAACGTGATCCGCTACACCCCGCAGGGCGTGCCGTTCGAGGTCGCGGTGACCCGGCGCGAGGACGGATACGTGGTGCTGCGCGTCGACGACGGTGGCCCCGGCATCCCCGACCCCGAGCTCGCCATGCAGCGCGGCGAGAGCCAGCAGGGCTCCACCGGCCTCGGCCTGGACATCGTGCGGCGGGTCGCGGTCGCCGGCAACGGCACCGTGAACATCGGCACCAGCGCCCTGGGCGGGGCGAGCGTGGTGATCGTCATGGCCGACGCCGACCCGGCCCCGAAGGAGGCCCCGCCGCCGTCGCGCTGGCTGGTCGGGCGCCTGTCCCGCGAGCCCAACGAGCGCCGTGGCCGCGGCTTCTTCCGCTCCTTCGAATAGGTCTTACCGCGGTCCCCGAACTGGTCCTGCTGAGGTCTCCGGATAGGAAGACTGTTTGACCGTTGAGGGCCGGAACAAGTCTGGATTAGATGTGGCTTAACTGACCTCTTTCGGGTGGATAGGTTGCCGTCGGCCTGGCTATCGTCAGCGCGTTCCCACGTGGACGCCCGGCACTCACCCGCCTTGCCACTCCCGAAGGCCGGCGTCCCGCGCGCGGCGGGGATCGGTACCTCTGCCCTGTGCCGGTCCTCGCCGCGCGCCATTTTCCCCTCCCGGAGGAACCGAGCGTGCAAGCGCGACCCGAGAAGTCCCGCCGCCTCATGCGCCGTGTTGTGACGACCCTGGGCGTCGTCGTGCTCGCCGCGGGCACTGCGATCGCCGGCCCTGGCGCCTTTCAGTCCTTGTTCCACGAGAAGGACCGCGGCCCGACCGCGATCGGACACGCCCCGGCCGACAACCCCGACCTGGGCCTGGTGTACCAGGGCCTGACGCCCGCGAAGAAGGGCGAGCCCTGCGTCGGCGGATACGTCCTCACCGAGCGCGAACAGTGCAGCCACGGCCCGGACGTGCCCCCGCCGGGGCTCAGCGTCCACGCCGACGTGCAGCCGGTCGCCGCCGCGACGCAGCAGACCGTGGCCGAGACCGACACCGCCGCCGCCCCGCCGGAGACCACCGTCCTGGCCGACGACGGCGCGGCCGAGGGGGCCGACGGCGGCTTCGCGGTCGTGCCCGAGTCGGCCTCCGACGGCACCGCCGCGGTCACCGTCGGATCGAGCGGCGTCGCCTGCGACGGCGACGGGGTCACCGGCAAGCGCGTGCAGGTGCTCTACGTGCGCGACGCGAAGACCGCCAGCCGCTTCAGCCAGTACCTCGAGTCGTTCCGGACCTGGTCGGCCGGCGTCGACACCATCTACAACGCCAGCGCCCAGGAGACCGGCGGCGAGCGGCACGTCCGCTTCGTCACCACCTCCGACTGCAAGGTCGACGTCCGCGAGGTCGAGCTGCCGGCCGGCGGCCTGGACACCTTCGACGCCACGATCAACGGCCTGAAGGCGCTGGGCTACAACCGGACCGACCGCAAGTACATGATCTTCGGGGAGTCGAAGGTGTACTGCGGGATCGGCACCTTCGCCGGCGACACCCAGCCGGGCGCGAACAACCGCAGCAACGGCGGCCCCGGCTACGGCCGCAGCGACACCGGTTGCTGGGCCGCGAGCGTCGCCGCCCACGAGCTCGGCCACAACCTCGGCGCCGTGAACAACAACGCGCCGAACTCCAGCAAGGCCGCGCACTGCCTCGATGAGTACGACATCATGTGCTACAACGACTCGGGTGGCCTGAAGACGAGCGTCAAGTGCAGCGACCGGGCCCACGAGGACCGGCTCGACTGCAACCACGACGACTACTACAACACCAACCCGAGCCCGGGCAGCTACCTGGCGAACAACTGGAACGTGGCCAACAACCAGTTCCTGATCGCCGGCAGCGGTGGCGGCACGACCCCGCCGCCGTCCCCGACCGCCTCACCCACGCCGACGAAGACGACGGCCTCGCCCACCCCGACGAAGACGGCCTCGCCGAGCCCGTCGCCGAGCAGGACCACCGCCTCGCCGACTCCGACGAAGACGGCCGGCCCGACCCCGACTCCGACGCCGACCGGGAGTTCGACGGGCGGCCTGAAGGAGCTGCGGACCAGTGCTGTCGACGCGACCTCTGTTCGTCTGTCCTGGGACGGTGCCGGGAAGGGCGCGCGCTACGCGGTCATGCTCGGCGGCCGCTCCATCGGCCGCGTCTCCGTCACCAACGTCCGCATCGTCGGCATGCGCCCCGACACCGACTACCAGATCGGGATTTCGCTCGCGCAGAACGGCACCCTGACCCCGTGGACCAAGACCGTGACGGTGCACACCGCCGCGGCCAAGGCCCCGGCCGCGGGCGCCTGGACGGTCTTCGGCAACAGCCTGACCGGCGGGGTGGTCGACCTGTTCGGCGCCCGCCGCGCGCCGGGCACGCCGGTGATCCTGTACAGCCGCCACAACGGCGCGAACCAGCAGTGGAAGCTGGAGCCGGCGGGCAACGCGTTCGTGGTCCGCTCGAAGGCGACGAACGAGTGCCTGAGCACCGCGGGCAACAAGGACGCCGCAGGCGCCACGGTGGTCCAGACGGACTGCGGTGCCGCCCTCAAGTGGACGGTCGCCAAGACCGACTACGGCGTGGCCCTGACCTCGCCCGGTGGGCTGGTCGTGGGCGTGAGCAACAACGAGTACTTCGGCAGCCGCCTGCTGGTGCTGCAGAAGGCCGGCGGTGCGCGGTACCAGAGCTGGGTGCCGCAGCAGGCATGACACACCCCCCGATCGAACGTCCTGGCCCGGCGCCCCTGTGGCGCCGGACCGCGGCGTGTCTCGCGGCGACCCTCATCGCGGTCGCCATCGCCGTCTTCGGCTTCGCCGAGGGCGCCGGCGCGCACGCCGGGGTCGTGCTGACCCTGCACGGGGACGGCCGCGGCTCGGTCTGGGTGACCGCGGTCTGGCAGGACGGCCACCCGGTCACCGAGCCGATCGGCATGACGATGCTGGCGACGTCGGCCGCGGGGCAGCGGGTCGGGCCGGCGCCGCTGAAGCGCAACGGGGACGCGGTCACGTACAGCGGGACCCTGGCCCCGGGCGACTGGACCGTCGTGGCCGACATGGGCACCCCGGCGATCGGCCGGTGCGAGGGCGTCCTGCACGTCGCCGCCGCGGACGCGACGCCGATGCCGGACTCCAAGACCTGCTCGCCCCCGCCGGCGCCGTCCTCCGCCGCGCCGGCCCCCTCCGGCTCGTCCTCGTCGCCGGTCTGGATCTGGCCGGTCGCGGGGGTCCTGCTGCTCGGCGGCGCCGCCCTGTGGTGGGTTCGCCGCCGCTGACAGAAAACGGCTTGACCGGTACAGGGCCGCGGGTCTACTGATCGTTTCCCAGGCCGCCCTGTCCGAGGAGTTCGGCGGCGCCTGGAACGGCGAGCAGTTCGAGTACGCCAGCGCCCTGCCCGGCGCCCCGGTAGTCGCCCACGACGCTCCGGCCCGGCCGCCGCGCGCGTACCGCACCCGGGCGGCCCTGGCCGCGACACTGCACCGCGCCGCGGAGGCCGTGGCCCCCGCCCCGGCGATGCGCTCGACGCCGGCACGTTAAGGTCTGCCTGGCGCGTTAAGGTCTGGGCAGGAGCACCGATCGACATGGGAGGCGCAGCGGTGGGGAGGGTGACCCTGCAGACGATCGCCGACCAGGTCGGAGTGAGCCGGATGACGGTGTCGAACGCGTTCTCCCGCCCGGACCAGCTGTCCCCGACCCTGCGCGACCGGATCCTGGCGGTGGCGGACGAACTGGGCTACGTCGGCCCGGACCCCGCCGCCCGGGCGCTGGCCAAGGGCACCACGGGCGCGGTCGGCATCCTCCTCACCGATTCCCTGAGCAAGGCCTTCGGCGACGAGGTGGCCACGACCTTCCTCGGCGCGATCGCCGACGAGCTGGCCCCGACCGGCCTCGGCCTGACCCTGCTGACCACGACCGAGGCCGGCAACGTGATCCCGGCCCGGGACGTGGCCATGGACGGCGCCCTGGTCTACTCGTGCGACCCGGAGAGCACCGGCGTCGACTGGCTCCTGCGCCGCAAGATCCCCCTGGTCTTCATCGACCAGATCCCGGCCGACGGCGTCCCCGCGGTGAACGTCGCCGACCGTGACGGTGCCCGGGCCGCGGCCCAGCACCTGGTCGACCTGGGCCACCGCCGGGTGGGCATCGTCACGGCGGGCATGCGGGGCGGCCACGGCATGGTCAGCCCCGACGACATGATCGACGGCTTCGTGGGCTCCCAGCGCCTGCGGGGCTGGCTCGACGCCCTCACCCCGGCGGGCATCACGCCGTCGATCGCCCGCCGGCCCCACGGCCACCCCGAGTCCGGCTACCAGGCGGCCCAGCTCCTCCTGGCCGCCCCCAACCCCCCGACGGCGATCCTGTGCTTCTCCGACGCCCTGGCCCAGGGCGTGATGGAGGCCGCCGTGGACGCGGGCCTGACCGTCCCCGGCGACCTGTCGGTGGTCGGCTTCGACGACAGCCCGGCGGCGGCCCGGATGCGCCCGCCCCTGACCACAGTGCGCCAGGACATCCACGCGAAGGGCCACGCGGCGGCAGCCGCCCTGACCCGATCCATCGAGGCGTCCAGAACGGGCGACCCCGCCCCGGCCGAACACCTGTGCCTCCCCGCCGACCTGATCATCCGCGCCAGCACAGCCGCCCCGCGCGCCTGACCATCACCTGCCGGTCGGGCTACTTCGGCTCGATGTCCTCACCGGCGAGGCGGGCGGCCACCAGCCGGATCATCGCAACTTTCATCATGGCTTCGGCGTGCGCGGGTCGCCTTGGTCGTCGCGGGCCCGGTCCAGCAGGCCGGCGCCAGATTCGCGCCGGCGCGTTGCTGGACCGAGGCGGCAATGGACCACGTCCTGGTGCGGTGTCGACAGCGTTTGCCCGCGTCCCAGTTGATCTGTGCACGGCTGGGGCGAGTCAGCCGATGCCGAGCAGGTCGCGCAGGCCGGTGCGGCCGGCGGGAGTGAGCTTGACGGCCCGGCCGCTGCCGATGCGTACCAGCCACTGCTGCGCCAGGAACCGCTCACACAGCTGGGCCCCCGCCACGCCGGCCAGGTGCGGCCGGCGCTCGGTCCAGTCGAGGCAGCCGCGGGCGAGCGGGCGGCGCTGGCGCCGCAGGGACGCCGGGTCGATGCCGCCATCGCCGGTCAGCCAGGCCAGCCCCGCGTCGGTGAGGGCGAAGCCGGCGCGCTGATCGAGCAGTCCGCGCTCGGTCATGGCGTCGGTGACCGCGACCCCGAGCTCGCCGGCGAGATGGTCGTAGCAGGTACGCGCGCGCTTCATGGCCTCCGTCGCGGCGGCCTGCCGCAGCCCCCGGCCGGGATGTCCGCAGGGCTCGAGCCGGGCTGCGAGATCCTCGACCAGGTGCGCGACGGAGGCGTCGGCGAGCCGGACGTACCGGTGCCGGCCCTGCCGCTCCTGCGCCAGAAGCCCGCCGCCGACGAGCCGGTGCAGGTGCTCGGTGGCGGTGGAGCGGGCGACCCCGGCGTGCCGGGCCAGCTCGCCGGCGGTCCAGGCGCGCCCGTCGAGCAGCGCCAGACACATGGCCGCCCGCGTCTCGTCCGCGAGCAGTGTCGCAAGGGCGGCGAGCTGACGGGCGTCGGTGCTCATGGCTCGGTCCTCTCCGCGTCGTCCGGGCACGGTGTCTGGGAACCCCCTGGCTCCATCATCCGCGCGGACGGTTCGGCCGGGGCCGAACGGTTCCCGTCGTAGCGTCGGCGGTATGCGTCAGCTCTGGTATCCCGTCCCCGAACCCGGGCCCGCCGCGGCCGGCATCGGGTGGCTGCGGGCGACCGTCAGCCGGTTCAGCAACGGCGCCGTGCACGCCCGGCGCCGGGCGGCGGTCGAGGAGTTGCTGGCCGGGATCGATCCTGCCGCGCTGCGCGAGCCGTATGCCGGACATCCCGCCGGGCGGCTCGCCGGTGCCCTCGGCATCGCGGAATCGGCGGTTCCCGGCGTCGTCGCTGACGTCCGGGTCGCGGCCGGGGCCTATCAGACCGGTGACACCACGGCCGACGCCGCCGTCGATCGGCTCGTCGCGGCGTTCGGGGGCACGTACGACGAGCGGACCGCCGCATACGTCGCCGTGCTCGTGCAGGCCTGCGACGCCACGGCGGCGCTGATCGAGCGGGCGCGGGCGAGGCCGGTGCAGGAGGTGCTGCGCGACGATCCGCCGGTGGTCGCGACCCGCCGGGTGGCGCCGGACGGTGAGGTCATCGCGGTGCCGCTGAAGGATGCGCCGTTCGGGTCGGGGCCGCGAGCGTGCCCGGGCCGTGAACACGCGCTTGCGCTGGTGGAAGGAGCCTTGCGGTGAGCGGGAGTGAGTTCGCGCAGTTGCATCGGGCCGGGGAGCCGCTCGTGCTGCCCAACGCCTGGGACGTCGCCTCGGCGCGGGCGCTGGTCGCGGCCGGGTTCGCGGCCGTCGGTACCACCAGTCTCGGGGTGGCGGCCGGTCACGGCGTCCCCGACGGCGAAGGGGCCGCCGTCGATGCGACCCTGCGGCTCGTCGGGCGGCTGAGCTCGTTGCCGGTGTTCGTCTCGGCCGACATCGAGCGGGGGTCGGTCGCGGCCGCGAGCGCGGTTGCCGAGGCCGGGGGAGCTGGGGTCAACGTCGAGGACGGGCTCGCGGAGCCGTCCGCGCACGCCCGGCTGATCCGGGACATCAAGCGGGCGGTGCCCGGCCTGTTCGTCAACGCTCGGACCGATACGCACTGGTTGCGGGCCGGGGACGTGCGCGAGGCGGTTCGGCGTGCGCGGATGTATCAGGATGCCGGGGCCGATGGAGTGTTCGTACCGGGGATGTCGGACAGATCGGAGATTTCGGAAATAGTGGAAGCGCTCGCGGTACCGCTGAATGTTCTTGCGCTTCCAAGCGGGCCGTCCGTGCGCGAACTGGCTGCACTCGGTGTCGCGCGGGTCAGCATGGGGTCGCTGCTCTTCCGGGCCTCGCT
Organism: Dactylosporangium sp. CA-233914; assembly: GCF_050942935.1. Taxonomy (NCBI): domain Bacteria; kingdom Bacillati; phylum Actinomycetota; class Actinomycetes; order Micromonosporales; family Micromonosporaceae; genus Dactylosporangium; species Dactylosporangium sp. CA-233914. Next base: position 2,582,075 of record NZ_CP192030.1, read on the forward strand.
GGCCGCGGTGGTGGAGACCGCCACGGCGGTGCGCGACGGTGGTGCGGTCCGGGCGGACCTGCCCAGCTATCAGGACGTCAACGGCTGAGCGCCGGTCAGGACGGCAGCGGTTGCGTGCTCGCCCGGCGGATCAGGGTCGCCTCGGCCGGCTCGATGCGTGACTCGTCGCCGTTGCCGTCCTCCAGCGCCATCGACATCGCCCGGGCGCCCATCTCGGCCAGGGGGAGGCGGACCGTGGTCAGGGCCGGGGTCACGTCCCGGGCGATCGGCATGTCGTCGAAGCCGATCAGCGAGATCTGCTCCGGCACCGCGACTCCGCGCTCGCGCAGGGTGCTCAGGGCGCCCACTGCCATCTGGTCGTTGAGCGCCACGATCGCCGTCAGGTCGGGGGAGGAGCTCAGCAGCTCCGCCGTGGCCTCGGCGCCGCCGTCGCGGTCGAAGCCGGCGTACGCCACCCGGCGCGCCGGCAGCGTGCGGCCGGACTCGCGGGCGGCCCGGCGCAGGCCGGCCAGGCGGTCCGTGGTCGTGGTGAGCACGCGCGGGCCGGCGATGACGCCGACCTTGCGGTGGCCGGTCCCGAACAGCTCGCGGCCGGCGAGGTAGCCGCCCTCCTCGTTGGCCGGCATGACCGCGTCGCCGGGCAGCTCGTGGCGGCCGATGACGCTGACCCGGCCGCCGGTGCGGGTGTACGCGGCCAGCTTGCCCTTCAGCGCCTTGGTGAACACTGCGTCGTGGTAGCCCGAGCCGGCCAGGACAATCGCGGCGACCTGCTGGGCGCGCAGCAGTTCGACGTACTCGAGCTCGCGCGCCGGGTCGCGGTAGCTGTTGCAGATGATGACGAGCCGGCCGTGCGCGGTGGCGACCTGCTGCAGCCCGCGGGTGATCTCGGCGAAGTACGGGTCGGAGACGTCGTGCACGATCACGCCGACCGCCGTGCGCTGCGCCCTCGCCAGCAGCTGGGCGTGCGCGTTCGGCACGTACTGCAGCTCGTCGACGGCCCGCAGGACCCGGGCGCGCAACTCGTCGGTGACGAGCTTGGTGCTGCCGCTGATGATCCGGGAAGCGGTAGCCGGTGACACGCCCGCACGGCGGGCGACGTCGGCGAGCGTCGCCATCGGGACTCCTCTCCATTGACCCGCGCTCAGCGTACCGGCTAGCCTCAGGAAAGCGGTTTCCTGAATCCGGAGGGTTTCCATGGGGTCCCATCTGCCCGGCGCGGTCGGCGTGTCGCGGCTGTCGGTGTACGACACGACCGCGCCCGACGGGCTGCACGGGGGCACGCCGCACATGCATCTGACGTGCTCCGAGGGGTACGTCGTGCTCGCCGGAACGGGCCGTGTGCAGACGCTGTCGGGGGAGGGCTACCGCGAGACCGCGCTGACGCCGGGGACGGTCGCCTGGTTCCGGCCGGGCACCATCCACCGGCTCGTCAACGACGGCGGGCTGCGGATCGTGGTCCTCATGCAGAACAGCGGCCTGCCCGAGGCCGGCGACGCGGTGCTGACGTTCCCGTCCGACGTCGTCGGCGACCCGCAGGCGTACCGGGCCGCCGCGACCCTGCCCGGCGGAGCCGACCTCGCGCCCGCGTACCGCCGCCGCGACCTTGCCGTCACCGGCTTCCTGGCGATGCGCGCCGGTGGCCCCGAGGCGTTCACCGCGTTCTGCCGCGCCGCCGCCGAGCTGGTCGCCCCGCGCCTGGCCGACTGGCGGCAGCGGTGGGAGTCCGGGGCGCTGGAGGTGGCCCTTGCGACCGGGCGGCAGCTCGACGCACTCGGTAACGGCGACCTCACGCACCTGGCGGCCGGCGGCATCGAGGTGCTGCCGGCGCCGACCGAGTCGGGGCGGCACGGCATGTGCGGCCTGCTTGATATCTACATTCCCTGAAGGAGACCCGTGAACCGCGTTCCGATCGGCATCGTCCTCAACGGCGTGACCGGCCGCATGGGGTACCGCCAGCATCTCGTCCGCTCGCTGCTGGCCATCCGGGAGGAGGGCGGCCTGCCCGCCGGGGACGGCCGCCGCATCTGGCCCGAGCCGATCCTCGTCGGCCGTAACCCGGCCAAGCTGCAGGAGATCGCGGAGCGGCACGGCCTCACCGACTGGACCACCGACCTCGACGCCGCCCTGCACCGCGACGACGTGCGGATCTACTTCGACGCGCAGGTGACCCAGCAGCGCGAGAAGGCGATCCGCGCCGCGATCGAGGCCGGCAAGCACGTCTACACCGAGAAGCCCCTCGCCGAGGACACCGCCGCCGCCGCCGACCTGTGCCGCGCGGCCCGCGCCGCCGGGGTCAAGCACGGCGTCGTGCAGGACAAGCTGTTCCTGCCCGGCCTGCGCAAGCTCGCGCGGCTGGTCGAGGGCGGCTTCTTCGGCCGCATCCTGTCCGTGCGCGGCGAGTTCGGCTACTGGGTGTTCGAGGGCGACTGGCAGGCGGCGCAGCGCCCGTCGTGGAACTACCGATCGGCCGATGGCGGCGGGATCGTCGTGGACATGTTTCCCCATTGGCAGTACGTTCTGGAGCGCATTTTCGCCCCGGTACGCTCTGTCCAGGCGACCATCGCGACACATATTCCCACGCGGGTCGACGAGTCCGGCGCCGTCTACGACGCGACCGCCGACGACGCGGCCTACGGCGTCTTCGAGCTGGAGGGCGGCATCATCGCCCAGATCAACTCCTCGTGGGCGGTCCGCGTGCACCGCGACGAGCTGGTCGAGTTCCAGGTCGACGGCACCCACGGCAGCGCGGTCGCGGGCCTGCGAGAATGCCACATCCAGCACCGTGGCGCGACCCCGAAGCCGGTGTGGAACCCCGACCTGCCGGCCACGGAGCGCTTCCGCGAGCAGTGGCAGAAGGTGCCGGACAACGAGCCGTTCGACAACGGCTTCAAGGTACAGTGGGAGCGCTTTCTGCGCCACGTGGTCGACGACACGGCGTTCCCCTGGGACTTCGCGGCCGGCGCCCGGGGCGTGCAGCTGGCCGAACTCGGCCTCGAGTCGGCCCGCACCGGCCGGCGCATCGAGATCCCGTCTCTGGACCTGTAAACCACAGCACCGCGACGACGCTCACCGGCCACACCGTGTTCGACGCCCACACCCGCCGACCCGCTCGTGCCCACGCTGGATATCGCCGCGCCGGGCACGCTTGTGGCGGCGGGGTCGTGCACGTGGCGACGGGCATGCCACGGGCGGAGGTCGTCGTGCACGGCGCGGTCGCGGCGGTTCGCAAGCGGCATCACAGCTGCGGCTCGCCGCGCCCCGGCAGCGGCAAGCGGCGTTCCGGCAGCGGCAAGGGCGTTCCGGCGGTCGTGCGCGGCGTTCGGGCACTGGCAGGGGCGCCCCCGCAGCAGCAAGCGGCGTTCGGGCATTGGCAGGGGCGTTCTGGCGGTGGTGCGCGGCGTCCCGTTGTGGCACGGGTGTCACGACTTGGCAAACGGAGGCCCGCTGTGGCAAGGGGCGTGTTCCTGGCAGGAGTGGTCGTGCGGGGATGCGGTCGTCGCGGCCAGGTGCTGCACGTGGTGGCCCGCTCTTTGGCAACGGGCGTGCCCCCACTGGCGGTCGTCGTGCCTGGCGCGGTCGTGGCGGTTCGTTTGTCGCAAGCGGCGTCCCGACTGCGGCAAGGGGCGTGCCATTGGCGGGAGTCGTCGTTGCGGCTCTGTTCTTGCACGTGGCGGTCTGTTCCTGGCACGGGGCGTGCTACTGGCGGAACGTGCCTTGCACGACAGGGGCGTGGTCGCGTTGCGGCCCGCTCTCGGCGCGGGCCTGCCACCGGCGGGAACGGTTGTGCGCGGAGCGGTCGGGGCGGCCGAATTCTTGCAAGGGGAGGCCCGGACGGCGCAACGGCCGTGCCCGTCGTGGGTGGGGACTTGCGCTGTGCGAGCCCGGGCGGCCCGGCAGCGGGTGGGCACATGCGGTACAAGTGCGAAATTTTCAAGCAATGGAGGCAACTTTGGGTGACTTGTCGCGATTCTCGCTGAACCAGGCGACCACCAAGCGCTGGCCCATGGAGGACACCGTCGCCGGCTGTGTGGCGGCCGGTGTGACGGGGATCGGGCTGTGGCGTGACCAGGTCGACACGTACGGTGTCGAGCGTACTGCCGCCCTCGTCCGCTCCGCCGGGCTCGACGTCACCACGCTCTGTCGCGGCGGGTTCTTCACCGCCGACGCCTGGCGCGAGGACAACCTGCGCGCCATCGACGAGGCCGTCACGCTCGGTGCCCCCGTCCTCGTCCTGGTCAGCGGCGGCCTGCCGGACGGTAGCCGCGACATCGACGGAGCGCGACAAAGGGTCGCCGACGCGATCGCCGGGCTGGTCCCGCACGCGCAGGGGGCCGGGGTTCAGCTCGCGATCGAGCCGCTGCACCCCATGTTCGCCTCCGACCGGTGCGTGATCTCGACGCTCGGCAACGCGCTCGACATCGCCGAGCCGTTCCCGGCGGACGCCGTCGGGGTCGCCGTCGACACGTACCATCTCTGGTGGGACGACCAGGTCTGGGCGCAGCTGGCGCGGGCCGGGGCGGCGGGGCGGATCGCGTGCTTCCAGGTCGCCGACTGGATCACGCCGCTGCCGGCGGGGGTGCTGCTCGGCCGCGGGCTGCCCGGCACCGGCTGTGTGCAGATGCGCCGCTTCCGCGAGGCCGTCGACGCGACCGGGTACACCGGGCCGATCGAGGTCGAGGTCTTCCACGAGGACCTGTGGTCACGCCCCGGCCAGGAGGTGCTGGAGGAGACCATTCAGCGGTACCTCGAGCACGTCGTCTGAGGGCAGGCCTACGGCAGGTGCACCAGCGGCTGGTTGACCGGATTCGTCGTCGTCGGGTCGACCGGCGTGGGAGCCGTCGTAGTGGGGTCCGGCGGCGTCGTGGTGGTGGTGGTGACCACCGGCGGCGGCGTGGTCGTCGGGACCGGGGTCGTCGTCGTCGGGGTGGTCACCGGGCCGTCGACCGTCTGCGTCGGCGCCGGAGTCTGGGCGATGTTGGTCGGGTTGCCGATCTGCGTCGCGGTCGCCCCGCCGTTGGGCCGGCTGTCGGCACCGCCGGTCGCGTGCGGCACGGGCAGCGGCGACAGGTTGGTGGTGACCGAGTCGCCGCCGGTCGTGCCGTGGTGCGTGTCGGTGCTGGGCGTGCCGCCCATCAGGTCCGAGGTCGTCTCGGCGGCGGCGAAGACCAGAGCCAGCGCCATCGGTACGGCGATCGCCATCGACGTCACCCGCCGGCGCGACATCTGGGCCGGGCCGCGCAGCCAGCGCCGCTGCACCGGGACGGTCGCCGTCTCGAGGTCGTCGATGGCCAGGCCGAGCAGCAGCTGCCGCGCGTCCGGGCGGTCCTGCGGATCGCGGCTCAGGGCCGCGGCGACGAGGTCGCGCACCGGGTCGGGCACGCCGCTGAGGTCCGGCTCGCCCTCGAGGATCTTCCAGGCGCGGGCGGCCGCCTCCTCCCCACCGTACGGATGGCGGCCGGTCGCGGCGAAGGCGACCAGGCAGCCCCAGCCGAAGATGTCCATCGCCGCGGTGGGCTCCTCGGCGCGCAGCTGCTCGGGGGAGGCCCAGCCGAGGCTGCCGACGATGTTGCCGGTGCCGGTGATGTCGCTGGCCGCGTCGAGCGCCCGGGCGATGCCGAAGTCGATGATCCGGACGCCACCGAGCGTGACCATCAGGTTGCTCGGCTTCAGGTCGCGGTGCACGAGGCCGACGTTGTGGATGGCCGCGAGGGAGGCCGCGACCCCGAGCGCCACGCTGTGCAGCATGGCCGGGTCGAGCGGGCCGTCGTCGGCGACCAGCCGGGACAGCGGGATGCCCTCGAGATATTCGGTCACGAGGTAGGGCCGCTCCTCGAACACGCCCGAGTCGAGGACTCGCGCCGTGCAGAAGCCGGGCACCCGCTGGGCGGCGCGCACCTCGCCGGCGAAGCGCACCCGGAAGCGCGGGTCGCGGGCCAGGTGCTGGTGGACCAGCTTGACCGCGACGCGGTTGCCCTCGGGCGACTGCGCCAGGTAGACCGTGCCCATGCCGCCGACGCCGAGCTGCCCGAGCAGCCGGTATTCGTCGATCCGGATCGGGTCGTTCGGGGTGAGGTCGCCGACGGTGGCGCGCCGGGCCGGCGCGGCCGAGCGCAGCGGCAGGTCCGGCGGGCCGGACTCGCCGGCGTCGTCGTGCTTGCCTGCCTCGGTCATCGGGGTCCTTCCACGGTCTTCGCGGGTCCGGGGGTGTCGGGCCGTTCTCGTGCAGTCTGATCCCTTCATCGGGCGATGAAAAGACCACGCTGTATGCATCCCATGTGTCCGTTCGGACACCTTTGTGTGCTGCGGATCGTCGTCGACGCTGCCTCGAACAGTAGTCCAGGCAAGCCCGTTCGTCCGCGCCGGAGGTCACACCTGTTATGGCACTGTTCCGGTCTTTCTCCAACGATCGGCGGGCCGGAGAATGACGCAATTCCCCTCAACGGGGCCATTGGGGGTTGGCGCGCCGTTAGCGAGGTCGCTCCAGGTGGTCGACCAGTCCACGCAGTGCAGTCGTGATGACCGCGAGCTCGCCGGGCTCAAGATACGACAGCGCGTACGCCTCGGCGCCCTGCGACTCCGGCAGCAGATCCCGGATCAGGCGGTGCCCCTTGCGGGTCAGCTGCAGCAGCACCAGCCGGCCGTCGTCGGGGTGGTCGCTGCGCCGCATGAGCCCGCGCCCGGACAGCGTGTCCACCACGCCGGTCAGGGTGGCCTTGGAGATGCCCGCCTGCTCGGCGGCGTGCCGGGTCTCGATGCGGCGCGCGGCCCAGACGGTGCGCAGCACGACGAACCCGGTCCACGTCAGCTGATGGGCCCGCAGCACCTCCTGCTCGACGTGCTGGCGCACGGCGTTGGCGGCGCGGTGCAGGTGGAGCACGGCCTCGGTCGCCCCGTCGAAGGCGCCGGAGCCGTTCTTGCCGAGCGTTGTGGTCACCGTGTTCCGCGCGTTCCTGCTCGATCCGCCGCGACCCCGTGCTTGCCCATATGGGCGGCCCCCCTCCGGTCCCCACATCGAGTACACAGAATATCGGGAACGTCCTGGTTCCGTTGTTCCATCGTCACTCTGGGCAACCTTCTCGCGACCCTCCGGTGGCTGCCATCTGGGCGTTTACCGGGTTTGTCCGGCTGTTCTGCCGGATATCCGATGAGTTGAAACCTCTTGTGGTCGTCGGGAGGCTCCTCGTCGCCGCCCGCACAGGAGGAGAGTGGCGATGCGACCCGTCTGATACATCGGCGCCGATCGGTGTGGCGTAGGCCTCGACGGTGACGTTCGTGGTTCTGCCGGTGCTTCTGCCGGTTCCCGGTGGCGCTGCGTAGTGGCCCGCCCGGCCTGAACTGCCGGTTGCCGCTCATCCCGAACGTCGGCCATCGCGACCGGCGGACGTCTTCGGGCGCGCAGCCGCGTGAAATCAGCGGCGGCGGTCGTCGTGGTCGCGGTTGAGCAGGTGGCGGCGCTGCCACACCAGCAGCGCGAAAAATGCGGCGAGCACGAACACCGCGCAACAGAACTTGGCCACGAAGGAAGCCTACGACCAGCGCGGAACTTGCTCCGGGGCGCGCCCGAGCGCCAGTCCGCGCCGCTGCGCCAGGCGGGCGAACGCCACGGCGTCGGCGACGGCGGCGCATCCGGGATCGTTGTTGAAGTACACGTAAATGTCCGAATCTTGGAACGCCTCGGCCAGACGGCCCGTCCAGGTGTCGAGGGCGGAGCGGCCGTAACGCGGCCAGGGCGCTGCGCGCCCCTCGTGCAGGCGCAGATAGCCCCACTTCGCGGTGCGCCACAGCGGCGCCTGCGGGCGGCCCTTGCGGTCCGACCAGCACAAGGCCGCTTCATTTCGCAGCAGTACCGCCCTGACGTCGCCGTTCCACCACGAACTGTGACGCGGCTCGACGGCGACGCGCACCCCACGCGGAAAGGCCCGCAGCGTCTCGTCGAGGGCCTCCGGGTTCGCGGGAAGGGTCGGCGGCAGTTGCAGCAGTACCGGCCCGAGCCTGCGCTCCAGCCCGGCGGCCCGGTCCATCAGGCGTTCGACCGGCTCCGTCGGCTCCCGCAGGCGCTTGACGTGCGTGAGGAAGCGGCTCGCCTTGACCGCGACGACGAAGTCCGCCGGGGTGCGCGCCCGCCAGTCCTCGAACGTACGCCGCTCGGGCAGCCGGTAGAACGCGTTGTTCACCTCGACCGTCGAGAACGCCGCCGCGTAGTGCTCCAGCCACAGGCGGTGCGGGACGTCGCGGGGATAGAAGCGGCCCCGCCAGTCCTGGTACTGCCAGCCGGAGGTCCCGATACGCATCATGTATCGACCAATTCCCCGGCTGAGGCCGCCGTAACCTGCGCAAACGCCGGATGACTAGACGGGGCTAGGGATACGTAGACGGCCGCCCGTGCCGTCTACGTATGTCGGGGAGGTGGGATTACGTAAGTGATACCGATGGAGCGTGGGCCTTACTCCGACAGGATGGAGTCACAAGGTTGAAAGGGGTCCCGACCATGAACGTCCACGACGGTCTGCTCACCGAGCTCGTCCGCCAGCGCCACCTGGACATGCTCGACGAGGCCAAGCACTGGTCAAGCCGCGTGAAGCTGCGGCGTCGAACGCGGCGCGAGCGCGAGCGCGCAACCGCCTGACATGCCGCTGCGAGGGCCGCCCGGGAAGGCGGCCTGTCCGGTGCCCGAACCTGCCGCGACCGAACCGCGGGGGAGAGCAGCCCCGGTGCGTCGGCGTGGACCATACCCCTGCTGGTGGTCCGCGCCGCAGCACCGGGGCTGCTCTGGTTCTGGGGTCCCCAAGTGTGATGACCAAGGATCCGTGGTTCGAACTTGGCTGACGGTGTAGCGACGTGCCATCGGATCTGCGCCTGATTCCGGACACCACCGCCCCGGCGGCGCCATCATCCAGATGCCGATCCGCGGCGGCCGCAGCGCAGCACCAGCCGCCAGGTTCCGGTCGGCGTGCTCGGCTGAACAGGCCTTAGTTAGGTGCCAACCCGATGACTAGAGCGGCCGGAGGCGTCAGAATACGTAACAGGTGCAGATGGCACCGGGGCCTTACTTCGACAGCATGGAGTCATCGAAGGAACCACCCGGCCAAGGAGTCGAGATGATGCACCCCGTTTTTCTGTTCAGCCAGCTCCAGCACCGGCAGCAGGGCCTGCTCGGCCTCGGCTCGCACGCCCGCGCGGCCGGCCGCGGCAGGCGCCGCCGCTGGTGGCGCGGGTCGCGTCCGTCACAGCCGGAGCACCGGCCGGTCGCCGGTAGGCTGGTGGCGTGCGGGCCAGCCGTAGCGGAATGAGCCAGGTGATGGTCGGCCGCGGCGACGAGCTGCGCCGGTTGCGCCGCCTCATCGACACGTCCGAGCCTTCCATCGCCATGCTCGGCGGGGAGCCGGGCATCGGCAAGAGCCGTCTGGTCCAGGAACTGATCGCGGGGCAGCCCGAGACGGTTCCGGTGCTCGACGGCCAGGCCGATCCCGGCACCCTCAGCCGCCCCTTCGAGGTCCTCCTCGACGCCATCGACAGCTGTAACCGCTCCGAGCATCTCGAGCCGGAGCAGCTGACGATCGTCACCGACGCGTCCCGCTCGATGATCGACCGCATCCAGGCCGGCCTGGAGATCGTGCGCCAGCTGACCACGCCCGGCTCGTCGATCGTGGTCTTCGAGGACCTGCACTGGGCCGACTCCGAGAGCGTCGCGCTGTTCGAGCGGATCGCCGAGCTGCCCGGCCCCCGGCTGCTCATCGGGACCTATCGGCCCGACGAGGTCACCCGCCGGCACCCGCTCGCCGACCTGCTGACCCGGCTCGAACGGCGATACACGGTGACCAACGTGCGGCTCGAGCGCCTCAGCCTCGCCGACACGTCGATGTTCCTGAAGTCCGCGACCGGGCGCCCTCCGGCATATCGCACCGCGCTGTCCATGCACAACCGCACCGGCGGAAACCCGTTCTTCCTCGAGGAGCTGCTCAAGGCCAACGGCGACGGCGACCTCGACACCCTGTGTGACCGGCCCCTGCCGTGGAACGTCGCCGAGGCCCTGCGCCGCCAGCTCGACGACCTCGACGACGCCGAGAAGCGCATCGTCGAGGCGGCCGCCGTGCTCGGCCGCAAGGTCCCGTTCGACCTGCTCGCCGCCGTCACCGGCTTCGACGAGAACGAGCTCATCGACGGCCTGCGGGCCCTGGTGCGCCGCGGCCTCATGGTCGAGACCGGCGACGACGAGTTCAGCTTCCGCCACGCCCTGACCCGCGAGGCCCTCGTCGACGAGATGCTCGCCCGGCAGCGCCGCCGCCTGCACGAGCTCGCGCTCGAGACGCTGCTGTCGACCGGCAGCAAGGACTACGCGCTGGTCGCGCACCACGCCAAGGGCGCCGGGCGATACCTCGACATGGTCGAGGCCGCGCGGCGCGGGCTGGTGGTCTATCTGGCGATGGGCTCGCCCTACCAGGCGCTCCAGCTCGCCGAGATGGGCCTCGACGAGCTGCCCGACGACGTCGAGCTGCTCTCCTGCGGCGCCCGGGCCGCGTGGCTGGCCGGCCTCCTCGACGACGCGCAGGAGCTCGGCCGGCGCTGGCTCGCCGCCGCCGCGACCCGCGAGGAGCGCGCCGACGCGCTGCGGCTGCTGGTCCGGCTCAGCTGGGAGATCGGCAGCAGCGGCAGCATGCAGGAGCGGGCCGCCCAGCTGCGGGCCGAGATCGCGCACCTCGACGACGGCCCGGCGAAGGCGCAGGCGTATGCGGCGATCGCCCAGGCGTACATGCTGCACGATGACACCGAGCGCGCCGTGGCCTGGGCCGACATGGCGATCGCCCTCGGCGAGGAGCTGGGGCTGCCCGCCGTCTGGCTCGCCGGCAAGGTCGAGAAGGGCTCCGCCCTGGTCAACGTCGCCGCCGGCGTCGACGAGGGTGTCAAGCTGCTCAACGAGGCCGCGCGCGAGGCCGAGGAGGCCGGCGAGTGGCTGCTGGCCGCGCGGTCGCTCAACAACCTCTACAACCTGCTCCCGGGCGGCCCCGCCGACTGGTCTGCCGCGCTCGAGCGTATGCGCACCTTCGCCGAGCGGGCCGGGTTCGAGTCGCTGGCCGTCGCCGCCTACTTCCAGGGCCGGGCCCGCCTCTCCGTCCAGGAGGGCAACCTGGGCGCCGCCCTGAGCGAGCTCGAGTCGGCCCGCCGCCGCGACCGCGGCCTGCTGCGCACCCGCAACGGCAGCGACTACCACGGCGTCCTCTTCGCCGGCCTCCTGCTCGAGGCCGGCGAGCTTGACAAGGCCGACATGGTCATCCGCGGCCTGATCGAGCAGTCCACCGACGCCTACACGATGCTCACCCAGACCTCGGTCCCCGGCCTGCAGTTCCATCTGGCCTGCCGCCTGGGCCGCACCGACCAGGCCCGCGAGCTGCTGCGCACCGTCCTCGACGCGGTGCGGGTCACCGGCGTGACGGGCCGCGACTTCGCCCACGACCTGATCTCCGCGGGCCTCTCGGCCGGCCTCATCCCCGCCGAGCTGCGCCCCCTGGCCGAGGCCATCGACGACCCGCTCTTCGACGATGCGTATCGCTGGCTCGCCAACGCCCAGATCGCCGAGGCCGAGGGCGACACCGAGGAGGCCCTGCGCCTCTACCGCGCCGCGGTCGCCGAGCCCACCATGCTCCTGCCGGCCCAGCGCGGCACCGGCCACCTGGGAGCCGCCCGCTGCCACCTGGCCCTGGGCAACCCAGACGCGGCCCGCACCGACACCCGAGCCGCCGAGCCCCACCTGTCCCGCTGGGCGGGCTGGCGCGTGGCCGAGCTGACGGCCCTACGCAGCCGCCTGGGCCTGTCAGCACCGCCGTCCACCGGCCCCGCCGACCAGTCCCTGACCCCCCGCGAACGCGAGGTAGCCGTCCTACTGGCCGAGGGCCTGACCAACGCAGAACTGGCCCGCCGCCTATACATTTCCCCAAGAACAGCCGCCGTCCACGTCTCCAACATCCTGAACAAACTCAACCTGGACTCCCGCACCCAGATAGCCGCCTGGGTAAAGTCCCGCAGCACCCCGACTCCCTGACCCACGAATCCACGCCCCACACCCTGCCCCACGCCCCACACCCTGCCCCACGCCCCACGTCCTGCCCTACGCGCCGCACCCAGTCTCGCGCCCCGTGCTCCGCGCCCCGTGCCCGTGCTCCGCGCCCCGTGCCCGTGCTCCGCGCCCCGTGCCCGTGCTCCGCGCCCCGTGCTCTGCCCCGCGCGCCCCGTGCCCCGTGCCCCGTGCCCCGTGCCCGTGCCCCGCCCCGCCCCATGCGCCGCGCTCAGGTCTCGCGCCCCGCGCCGTGCCCCGCGCTCGTGCCCGTGCCCCGCGCTCGTGCCCCGTGCCCGTGCCCCGTGCCCCGCGCCCGTGCCCCCGCCCCGCCCCACGCGCCGCGCCCAGGTCTCGCGCCCCACGCCCCACGCCCCACGGGCCGCGCTCACGACTCAGGCCCCTGCCCCGCGCCCACGACTCGCGCCACGTGGCCCACCGCCACCCGCCGCCCGCGCCAGCGCGGCCGTCCGAACTCTGCCGGCCCATCTCCGCCGCCGTGGGCTCACCACCCTCGGGGCCCATCCGCCCCGCGCTTGCACTACAGCGGCCCATCCCCAGATCCACCTGCGTCAGGATCTACCCGTTCTCCGGCCGTGCGCATCTCTGCCAACCGCTCCGCCGACCAGCGTCGACCTGCTTGTGTCCAGGGCCAAGTCGATCGCGACGCCCAGGCTCTCATGCCTGAACTGTGCCGGTCTTGCCGCAAACCTGGTTCGCGGTTGCCTTGGCTCGGTAGCATCTGACGCATGTCGTGGTCATTGACCACCCTCCTCACCGCGTGGGCCTTCGCCGGCTCGCCCGGTGACGTCGTCGCGGTGGCCACCGCAGTGCTGGCCGCGCTGGCCGTCGTGCTCGCCGCCCGGCTCGTGGCCGGGGCCCCCGCGACCTCCGCGCGGATGCTGGCCGTGCCGGCCCGGGCCCGTAGCGCCCGGCGGCAGCCCATTCGCAGCGTCGATCCCGATGCGGCCGGCCGTCCCCGGCCCCGCGCGCCCGGAATCTGAACCCGCCGCCTCGTCCCGACGGCACCGCTCGGCCGCCCGCTCATGGGTTGGTCGGCTGAGCAGAGCGGGCCGGCTTCCGGTGACGGGTGGGCACGGCGGTCGGGTTGCCGGGCTGAAACTGGAATCGCCTCGCTGTGTGAGCAATGGGTCGGCCGCCATGCGGATCGCCATTGCCCAGCGCGGCCGGCCGGTTCCAGGCAATGCCCGATGAGGCGATGTGGCCGGCCGCGGAATTGCACCCCAGGCCAAAATCCGCCGCGAAGCGCCTTTGCGACGGGGATGCCACAGCGCTGAAACACCCATAACGCTGAAGCCCCCGTAGCGACGGAATCTTCAACACCGGGTCCGGCAGCGCCGGGGTCCTCGTGCCGACTTCGCGGTGCTGGATCCCACGGTGCTGGGTTCTCCGCAGTCCCGGGTTCCGTGGTGCCGGGCTCCGTCGTGCCTGATTCCGCAATGCCGGACTCCGCAGTGCGGGTAACACGACGCCGGGATGCCTGGATGTCCGTAGCGCGGCGGTCGAAGTCCCGACGCGACCCGGAACAACCGCCGGGACCCCCGGCCTTCCCCGACCCAAGGGCTCACCCACCGCACCGCCGGGCTGACGAGCGGCGTTCAGCACAGATCCACAAGGAACGCGCATCAACCAGGTCATCGCACCCGGGCACCGCATCGCGCGGCCGGGTCGGTGGCGGCTGTCGAGATCGAGAAACGTTGACGTTGCGACCAGTGAAGGGTCGGAATCGTGGTTCATCATGTTTTGCTGGGGCTGGCCGGGTTGCTGGGATCGGTGCCGGCCGCCATTGTTGTCGCCACCCTCGTGCTGCGGGCGTTGCTGCTGCCGTTGAGTATGCGGTCGTACCACGCCCAGCGCGTCCGTGCGCGGTTGGCGCCCCGGATCGCCGAGCTTCGGCAGCGGCACGGGCACGAGCCCGTGGTGCTCGCCCAGGAGACGACGGCCGTGCTGCGCGCGGCCGGGTCGGGGCCGTTCGCCGGGCTGGTACCGGTGCTCGCGCAGGCGCCGTTCGTCTGGCTGCTGTATCGCGAGTTCACCAACGGCGGCATGCACGACCATACGCTGCTCGGCGCCGACCTGACCCTGCGGCTCATCGCGCACCCGGCGCTGCTGGCCGGGTGGATCATCGTCGCGCTGCTGGTGGCGGTCGCGGTGTGGAACCTGCGCCGGCTGCCCGCCGACGCGCCGCGGCTCGTGCGTGTGGCGACCTTCGGGACGGTGGTGTTCGCGCCGCTCGTGCCGCTCGCGGCCGGCATTTACCTGGTCACGACCGGGGTGTGGACGGCCGTCGAGCGATGGGTGTTCCTGCCTCGACTTTAGTTCACATAGCCGCAAACTTCCCTTGATTTCAACGAAAGTTCGGTTGGTACTGGCGGAAAGGGTGGAGGGGGATCTAGGCTTCGTACCCAGCGACAGTCGGCGATGTCGCCTCAGCTCCACAGTTCCTCACCCGCTAGGAGGAGCCCGTGCGTACGGGTGTGTGGCTGGTAGGCGCGCGCGGTTCCGTCGCCGTCACCAGCATCGTCGGCGCTGCGGCGCTGAAGGCCGGACTCGCCGAACCGGCCGGTTGCGTCTGCGAGCATCCGCGGTTGCGCAGCGGGGCCCTGCCCGGCTTCGCTGACCTGGTGTTCGGTGGTCACGACGTGGCCGACACCGGACTGCTGAAACGGGCCGAGGCCCTCGCCGCAGCCGGTGTCGTGCCCACGCCACTGGTCGCCGCGCTCCACAGTGAACTGTCTACAGTGGAGGAGGAGGTACGACCGTTACCGCGAGCGGACACCCAGCGTGACACCGCGGAGGCGATCGCCGCCGACATCGCCTCCTTCCGCGAGCGGCACGACCTGGAGCGGGTCGTCGTGGTCAACGTGGCCTCGACCGAGCCCGCCGCCGCGAGACACCCGGCGCACGAGAGCCTGGAGAGTCTCCGTCAGGCATTGGCAACCCCGGATGTCGTACTTCCGGCAAGCGCCCTGACCGCCTACGCCGCCCTGAGCGCGGGCTGCCCGTACGTGGACTTCACCCCGTCCACCGGCACCCGCCTCCCGGCACTGCACGAGCTCGCGTCGCGCCAGAACGTCCCGTACGCGGGCCACGACGGCAAGACCGGCGAGACGCTGCTCAAGTCCGTGCTGGCCCCGATGTTCGCCATGCGCCGGCTGGATGTGCGCTCCTGGTCGGGCATCAACCTCCTCGGCGGCGGCGACGGCGCCACGCTGTCGGAGCCGGCCGCCAACGCCGCCAAGTCGGCCAGCAAGCAGCGGGTCCTGGGCGAGACCCTGGGCTACGTCCCCGACGGGCACACCCGCATCGAGTACGTCCCCGACATCGGCGACTTCAAGACCGCCTGGGACCTGGTCACCTTCGCCGGCTTCCTGGGCACCCCGATGCGCATGGAGTTCACCTGGCACGGCTGCGACTCCGCCCTCGCCGCGCCGCTGGTCCTGGACCTGGCCCGCATCACCGCCGCCGCCCACCGTAACGGACTCTGCGGCCCGCTGCCGGAACTCGCCTTCTTCTTCAAGGACCCGCTCGGCACCGCGCCCCCGCACGGCCTGGCCGAGCAGTTCGAGGCGCTCGTCACCTTCGTGCAGAGCCTGCGATGAAGCGGCGAAAGCTGACCGAACCGTGGCGAACCGGCGGCCTTCGCCGGAGCGGGACCTGGCGCGATCTGGCCGAACTGGTCCGCGCCCCGGCCGCGCTCTCGGTCCCCGGTGACGTCATCGCCGGCGCGGCGGCCGCGCGGCGGCTGGGTCCGCGCACGGCGGGCCTGGCCGGGGCGAGCGTCCTGCTGTACTGGGCCGGCATGGCCGCCAACGACTGGTCCGACCGCGAAATCGACGCCAAGGAACGCCCCGGCCGCCCGATCCCGTCCGGCCGCGTGACACCGGCGACGGCACTGGGCGTCGCCACGGGCCTCACCGCCGCGGGCGTGCTCGCGGCGGGCCTCACCGGCGGCCGGCGGGCCCTGGCGGTCGCGGTCCCCTTGGCCGGGGCGATCTGGGCCTACGACCTGCGCCTGAAGTATCCGGCCGTGATGGCGACCTGCCGCGGCCTCAACGTCCTGCTGGGCGCGACGGACGGGCGGCTGCGGCAGGCGCTCTGGCCGGCGGCGACCGTGTTCGCCCACACCTACGCGGTGACCGCCCTGTCCGGGGCCGAGGTGGACGGCGCAGCACCCGAGCTGCCCAAAGCTACCCTGGCCGCAACGGCGGCCGTCGCGGTGGCCGCGAGGGCGGAGGCCGGGAGCCCGAAGCCGGCGGCCGTGTTCGGGCGGCCGGTGGCGACCGCGCTCGCGGCCTGGTACGCGGTCCGATTCGGGCGTCCGCAGGTGGAGGCGGTGCGGGATCCGGACGCGGCGCACATCCGCGGCGCGGTCGGGGCCGGCATCCTCAACCTTCCCGTCCTGCAGGGCGCGCTGACCGCCCGGGCCGGGGCCCCGCTGACCGGCCTGGCCGTCGCGGCGGCCGCGCCCGTCGCGCGGCGCCTGTCGCGGAAGGTGTCGCCGACGTGAGCGGTCCGGAGCGCAGCGGAGGGGCCGTTCACCATAGGCTCAGTTTCCTCGCGCCGGCGCCGGAGCTTGCGGAGGTGCCGGCGTGAGCGGTCCGGAGCGCAGCGGAGGGGCCGTTCACCATAGGCTCAGTTTCCTCGCGCCGGCGCCGGAGCTTGCGGAGGTGCCGGCGTGAGCGGGCTGCGGTTCGGCTACGGCACCAACGGCTTCAGCAACCATCGGCTCGACGACGCGATCGACGTCATCGCCGGGCTCGGGTACGACGGGGTCGCGCTCACCCTCGACCACCATCATCTCGACCCGTTCGACGGCAACCTCGCGCGCCAGGTGCAACACGTGTCCCGCCGGCTGCAGGCCCACGGCCTCGGGGTGGTGATCGAGACGGGGGCTCGATACCTGCTCGACAGATGGCACAAGCATGCCCCAACGCTGCAGGACGACCAGCCCGGGCCGCGGATCGAGTTCCTGCGGCGCGCGGTTCGCATCGGGGCCGACCTCGGCGCGGAGGCGGTCAGCTTCTGGGCCGGTGTGCCCCCGCACGGGCTGGACCGGGCCGAGGCGTGGCGGCGGCTCGTCGGCGGCTGCGCCGAGGTGCTCGCCGCGGCCGAGGGGGCGGAGATGATGCTGGGCTTCGAGCCGGAGCCGGGCATGCTAGTCGAGTCGATGGCCGACTGGGAGCGGCTGCGCGCGGACCTCGGCGCGCCCCTGCACTTCGGGCTGACGCTGGACATCGGGCACTGTCGCTGCCTGGAGCCGGTCCCGGCCGACGAGTGCGTGCGCCGCGCCGCCGGGTCGCTGGTCAACGTGCAGATCGACGACATGCGCCGCGGCGTGCACGAGCACCTCGAGTTCGGCCAGGGGGAGGTCGACTTCCCGCCGGTGCTGCGCGCGCTGGCCGAGATCGGCTACGGCGGCCTGGTCGCGGTCGAGCTGCCGCGGCACAGTCACGCCGCCCCGGCCGTCGCCCGCGAGTCCCTGGCCTTCCTGCGCGAGAAGGAGGCGGTGTCGTGAGGACCCCAACGATGAGGATCGAGACGGTCGCCGAGGGGCTGCGGGCCGAGCTGACCGACCCGGTCTGGCTCGACACGGCGCTTGCGACCGTGGCCCGCCAGCCCGCCGCCATCGCCCGGCTGTTCCCGGCCGCCGGGCGGCGCTGCGGGCGCTGGATGCTCACGCAGCCGCCCGGCTGGAGCAGCGACGACGCCGCCCGGGTGCTGCTGCTGACCCGGCTGCCGGTCAAGACCGAGATCCCGATGCTGTACCGCTACGGCGACGCCGCCGAGAAACGGGCTGTGCTGCGGGCGCTGCCGTGGCTGGACCTGCCGCGGGAGGTCGCCGAGCCGATCCTGCACGACGCGCTGCGCACCAACGACACCCGGCTCGTCGCCGCCGCGCTCGGCCCCGCCGCCCGGCACCTCGACCAGCCCGCGTGGCGGCACGGGGTGCTCAAGGCGGTGTTCATGCAGCTGCCGCTGGCCGGCGTCGCCGATCTCGACGAGCGCGCCGACGGGGAGCTGGCGGAAATGCTCGCCGGGCTCGCTGAGGAGCGCCGGGCCGCCGGGCGGGCGCTGGCCGCCGACGCGACCGAGCTGCTGCAGCGTATCCGTTCAAGCGCCCGCTGACCCACCCACTCCTGCCAGAGGGGCCCTCATGCGCATCTTCGACCCCCACATCCACATGACGTCGAGGACCACCGACGACTACGAGCGGATGGCCGCCGCGGGAGTGCGGGCGCTCGTCGAGCCCGCGTTCTGGCTCGGCCAGCCGCGCACCAGCGCCGGGTCGTTCGTCGACTACTTCGACGCCCTCGTCGGCTGGGAGCCGTTCCGCGCGAGCCAGTTCGGCATCCGCCACCACGCGACGATCGCGCTCAACCCGAAGGAGGCCAACGACCCGCGCTGCCGCGAGGTCCTGGACGTCCTGCCGCGATACCTGGACAAGGACGGCGTCGTCGCGGTCGGCGAGATCGGCTACGACTCGATGACCCCGGAGGAGGACGAGGTGTTCGCCGCGCAGCTCGCCCTCGCCGTCGAGCACGAGCTGCCCGCGCTCGTGCACACCCCGCACCGGGACAAGGCGCGGGGCACTGAGCGGACGCTCGCGGTCGTGCGCGAGTCCGGCATCGACCCGGGCCGGGTCGCCGTCGACCACCTCAACGAGGTCACCGTCGCCCAGGTCGCCGAAAGCGGCTGCTGGATGGGCTTCTCCATCTACCCCGACACGAAGATGTCGGCGGAGCGGATGGTGCACATCCTGCGCGAGTACGGCCCGCAGCGCGTGCTCGTCAACTCCGCCGCCGACTGGGGCCGCTCGGATCCGCTGCTCACCCGGCGTACGGGCGAGGCGATGCTGGCCGCCGGCTTCGACGAGGACACCGTGGACCGCGTGCTGTGGCGCAACCCGGTCGAGTTCTACGGCCAGTCCGGCCGGCTGGAGCTGTCCGCGGTGGAGCGGGACGAGGCGTACGCGGGCAACTCGATCCGGCGCGGGGGTGACTGATGCGATTGCGGCATCGCGACGGCCAGATCGTGCACCTTGCGTACGGCACCAACGTCCACCCCGCCGAGGACCTGCGCGGCATCGTCGAGCAGCTGGACACCTACGCCACGCCGATGCGCGAACGGCTCGGCACCGGCGTGCTCGGCCTCGGCCTGTGGCTGAGCTCGGGCGTCGCGGCCGAGCTCGCCGCCGACGTGGCCGGCCGCCGGCGACTGCGCCGCGAGCTCGACGCCCGCGGCCTGGAGGTGGTGACCCTCAACGGCTTCCCGTACCGCGAGTTCCACGCCCCGATCGTCAAGCGCGCCGTGTACAGCCCGGACTGGGCCGATCCCCGGCGCCTGCGGTACACCCTCGACCTGGCCGGGATCCTGGTCGACCTGCTCCCGGACGACGCCGCCCGCGGCTCGATCTCGACACTGCCGCTGGGCTGGCGCAACCCGTGGGACGCTCCGCAGGTGGCCCGGGTCGGCCGGACCCTGGACGCCCTGGCCGAGGGCCTCGCGGCGGTGGCGGCCCGGTCCGGCCGCACGATCCGCGTCGCCTTCGAGCCCGAGCCCGGCTGCGTCATCGAGAACACCTTGCAGGCCGCCGTGCACCTGGACCGGGTCGACCGCCGTTTCCTGGGCGTCTGCGTCGACCTGGCGCACCTGGCGTGCGCCTGGGAGGACCCGGTCACCGCTGTGCAGCGCCTGGCCCGCGCCGGTCTGCCGGTGGTGAAGGTCCAGGTCTCGGCCGCGCTGGAGGTCCCCGACCCGGCCGGGGCCCGCGACGTGCTGGCCCGCTACGCCGAGCCGCGTTTCCTGCACCAGACCCGGACCCAGGGCTGCCGCGAGTCCTACGACGACCTGGACGAGGCCCTGCGGGCCGGGGCGGACGGCCCGTGGCGGGTGCACTACCACGTGCCGCTGCACGCCGAGCCGGAGCCGCCGCTGCGGGCCACGACCGGCGTGCTGCGGGCCGGCCTGGGCGCCCTGGTCGGTGGCCCGATCGCGGCCTGCGACCACCTCGAGGTGGAGACGTACACCTGGAGCGTCCTGCCACCCGGCCGCCGCCCCGAGGGCCCGCTCGCCCTCGCCCACGGCATGGCCGCCGAGCTCGCGTTCGCGCGCGACACCCTGCAGGATCTCGGCCTCAAATCCCTGGAGCGCACCCCATGAGCCGTCCCCTTGTCGTGCTCGACGTCGTCGGGCTGACGCCGCGGCTGCTGCCGCACATGCCGAACCTCGCCCGCCTCGGCCCCGCCGTCCCGCTCGAGCCCGTGCTGCCGGCCGTCACCTGCCCGGTGCAGTCGACGTTCCTCACCGGCGAGCCGCCCGCCGGGCACGGGATCGTGGGCAACGGGTGGTACTTCCGCGACCTCGGCGAGGTGTTCCTCTGGCGCCAGCACAACGCGCTCGTCCAGGGTGACAAGCTCTGGCACGCCGCCCGGCGCGTCGAGCCCGGCTACACCGTCGCCAACGTCTGCTGGTGGTACGCGATGGGCGCCGACGTCGACTGGACCGTCACCCCGCGCCCTATCTACTACGCCGACGGGCGCAAGGAGCCGGACTGCTACACCTTCCCGCCCGCGCTGCACGACGAGTTGCAGGACGCGCTCGGCCCGTTCCCGCTGTTCACCTACTGGGGCCCGGGCGCCGGCCTGCCCTCCTCGGCCTGGATCGCCAGGGCCGCCGAGCGGATCCTGGCCGACAAGCGGCCCGACCTGACCCTCGTGTACCTGCCGCACCTCGACTACGACCTGCAGCGCTACGGCCCGTCCGACCCCCGCGCGGCGCGGGCCGCGGCGGAGCTCGACACCGTCCTCGGGCCGCTGCTGGACGCCGCCGAGGCGCGCGGGGCCACGACGGTCGTGCTGTCGGAGTACGGCATCACGGACGTGTCGCGGCCCGTGGACGTCAACCGGATGCTGCGCGCCGAGGGGCTGCTCAACGTCTACACCCAGGACGGGATGGAGTACCTCGACCCGTGGACGTCCCGCGCGTTCTGCGTCGCCGACCACCAGGTCGCGCACGTGTACGTGCGCGATGCGCAGGACGTTTCCACGGTACGCAAGCTGTGCTCCGGCCTGGACGGCGTCGGCGAGGTGCTCGACGCCGAGGGCAAGCGGCACGCCGGCCTGGATCACGAGCGCTCCGGCGAGCTCGTCCTGCTTGCCGAGCCCGACGCCTGGTTCACGTACTACTACTGGCTCGACGACGCCCGCGCGCCCGACTTCGCGCGGCTCGTCGAGATCCACCGCAAGCCCGGATACGACCCCGCGGAGCTGTTCTTCGACCCCGCCGGGCCGGGCGCGGCGAAGGCCCGGGCCGGGCTCGCGCTGCTGCGCAAGAAGCTCGGGATGCGGTACCTCATGAGCGCGGTCGGCCTCGACGCGGGCGCCCGCGCGGTGAAGGGCTCGCACGGGCTGCTTCCCGCCGACCCCGGCGACGGCCCGGTCTGGCTGTGCGGCGACCCGGACCTGCGGACCGGCCCCGTCAAGGCGACCGAGGTCAAGCAGCTGCTGCTGAGGCTGGCCGGCCTGCATCCCGCGGCAGGTGATGCGCGGACCTGATCCGGTGCGTCTCGGCGTCCGCGGCCCGCGACCGCCACCCCCCGGACCGCCAGGTCGCGCTCGCCCGCATACCCCTCACCCGGCGCGTTCGACCCTGACCTGAATGGATGCCGAACCTGAGAATCATCACAGGTAGAACCCCTAAGGAACGGCTTTCAGGTGCGTTCCGGATGGTCGGGGCCGTACACGTTCCGTAGTCTCGGCGGCGTGACACTCATCGAGACGCGTGCGCTGACGAAGCGCTACGGGGGTGGGAGCGGCGTCATCGCCCTGTCGGACCTGACCCTGGCCGTCCAGCCGGGGATCATCGGTCTGGTCGGGGCCAACGGCGCCGGGAAGTCCACCTTCATCAAGATCATGCTGGGGCTCCTGGGGCCCTCGTCCGGCGAGCTGCGCGTCCTGGGGCTCGACCCGACCACGCAGGCCGAGGACGTGCGGGCCCGCGTCGGCTACATGCCGGAGCACGACTGCCTGCCGGGCGAGGTCTCCGCGGCCGAGTTCGTGACCCACCTCGCGCGCATGAGCGGCCTGCCCGCCACGGCCGCCCGCGAGCGCGCCTCCGAGGCGCTGCGCCACGTCGGGCTCTACGAGGAGCGCTACCGCCAGATCGGCGGCTACTCGACCGGCATGAAGCAGCGCGTCAAGCTGGCCCAGGCCCTCGCGCACGACCCGGACCTGCTGCTGCTGGACGAGCCGACCAACGGCCTGGACCCGGCCGGCCGCGACGCCATGCTGGAGCTGGTGCACCGCATCGGCACCGAGTTCGGCATCTCCATCGTCGTGTGCTCCCACCTGCTCGGCGAGGTCGAGCGCATCTGCGACTCGATCATCGCCATCGACGGCGGGCGGCTGCTGCGCTCGGCGAGCGTCGAGGACATGACGACCAGCCGGGACGTGCTCACCGTCGAGGTCAGCGACGGCGTCGACCAGCTCACCGCCCGCCTCGCGGAGCTGGGCATCCCGGCCAGCCGCGACGGGGCCGCGCTCAACGTGCCGCTGGACGGCGAGGACGTGTACGACCGCATCCTGGTCGCCGTCGCCGAGCTCGACCTGCCGCTGCACCGGCTCGACCAGCGCCGCCACCGGGTGGCCGAGCTGTTCCAGACCCACACCGTCACCGCACCCGCGGTCAGCGCTGTTCAGGAGGCCGGCCGTGGCGCCGCAGACTAGTGTCATCCACGACATCGGCTATCAGCGGTACACGGGAGCCCGCCTCGGCCGGTGGTATGCGAACCGCTCCCTCTACGAGCACAGCGTCCGGGCCGCGTTCGGCATCGGCCGCGGGGCCAAGGCCAAGATCTTCCCGTGGCTGATCATCGGCATCGTGCTGCTCGTCGCCGTGGTCGTCATCGCGTACCGCTCGATCTCCGGCCAGACCCTGATGTCCTACCGCGCCTACGCCGACGGCCTGAGCTACCCGGTGATGCTGTTCCTGGCGATCGTCGCCCCCGAGCTCGTCTCGCGGGACCTGCGCGACCGCACACTCCCGCTGTACTTCTCCCGGCCCCTGTCCCGCACGGACTACGCGCTGGCGAAGTACGCGGCCCTCGTCACCGCGGTGGTGCTGCTGCTCGGCGTGCCGCAGCTGCTGATCTACCTCGGCGCGGTGTTCACCCGCACCGACGGGTTCAAGGGCGCCTGGCTGGAGCTCGGCGACCTGGGACCGGGCCTGGCCGGAGCCGGAATCCGCGCCCTCATCCTGGCCGGCGTCTCGCTGCTCATCGCCTCGCTGAGCAGCCGGCGCGCGTTCGCCGCCGCGTTCATCGTCGGCGTCTTCCTCATCAGCTCGCCGATCGTGGCGATCCTGTCGTTCCTCGGCAACGACACCCTGCAGCACCTGTCGTTCCTGGCCAACCCGATGACGCTGATGCTCGGCCTGCAGCAGTGGATCTTCGGCCCCGAGGCGACGAGGCTGCCCATCGGCGACTGGGGCCCCGCCTACGGGCTCGGGGCGCTGGTGCTGCTCGGCGGCTCAGTCGGACTCCTGATCCTGCGTTACCGGAAGGTGGCCGCCTGAGATGAGCACCGTCGACCTGCAGCACGTCTCGCGGTGGTACGGCAACGTGGTGGCCGTCAACGACGTCACCATGACCCTCGGGCCGGGCGTCACCGGCCTGCTGGGCCCCAACGGTGCCGGCAAGACCACCCTGCTGCACATGATGTCGGGGTTCCTCGCGCCGTCGCGCGGCACGCTCACCGTGGACGGCGCCCCGACCTGGCGCAACCCGGACGTGTACCGCACCCTGGGCCTGGTCTCCGAGCGTGAGTCGGTGCACGGGTTCCTCACCGGCAAGGAGTTCGTGCTCGCCAGCGCGAAACTGTTCCGGCTGCCCGATCCCGAGGAGGCGGCCCGCCGGGCGCTCGCCCTGGTGGAGATGGAGCCGGCCCAGGACCGGCGGATCGAGACGTACTCCAAGGGCATGCGCCAGCGCATCCGCGTCGCCGCCGCCCTGGTCCACGAGCCCAGCGTCCTGCTGCTCGACGAGCCCTTCAACGGCATGGACCCGCGGCAGCGCTTCCACATGATGGACCTGCTGCACAAGATGGGCGACGACGGCCGGACCGTGCTGTTCTCCTCCCACATCCTGGAGGAGGTCGAGCAGGTCTCCGGCACCGTGCAGGTGATGGTCGCGGGCCGCCTGGCCGCCTCCGGCGAGTTCCGCACCATCCGGCGGCTCATGACCAACCGCCCGCACGTGTTCACGATCCGCTCCAGCGACGACCGCCGCCTCGCGGTCGCCCTCATGGCCCAGGACTCGGTCGCCGGCGTCGACATCGACGCCACCGGCCTGCAGGTACGCGCGTCCGACTACGGCACGTTCACCCGCGCCCTGCCGCGCATCGCGCTCAAGGAAGGCGTCCGCGTGCGGCGGCTCATCCCGGCCGACGAGTCCCTGGAAAGCGTCTTCTCCTACCTGGTGGGTGCCCGATGAACGCCACAGTCGCGATGATCACGACCCGCGGCCTGCTCGGCCGCCGCCGGATCTGGCTCCTGGTGCCGCTGCCGCTCGTCCTGATCGGCCTCACGCTGCTGGTCCGCGCCTTCGGGCCGGCGCCGGCAGAATGGGGCGAGGGCGTCATCGGCGGGCTCGGTTTCTCGGCGGTACTGCCCGTGATCGCCCTCATCATCGGCACCGGCGTCCTGGGCTCCGAGATCGACGACGGCACCATCACGCACATCCTCGCCAAGCCCCTGCCCCGCTCCGAGATCATCTTCACCAAGCTCATCGTGGCCACCGGCATCACCGCCCTCTTCGCCGGCGTGCCACTGTTCATCGTCGGCCTCATCGCCGGCGAGGCGGCCCTGGCCTTCGCGCTGTTCGTGGGCGCGGTGATCGGCTCCCTGGCATACTGCAGCCTGTTCCTCATGATGAGCGTGCTGACCCGCCGCCCGGTGCTCGTCGGCCTGGCGTACGTGGTGCTCTGGGAGGGCGTGCTTGGCAACATCCTGTCGGGCACGCAGAAGCTGTCGGTGCAGCAGTACGTGCAGGCGATCGTCGACTGGCTGGCCCCGACCGACCTGCTGCACGGCAACGTGGCGGTCCCCCTGAGCTGCGTCATGGCGGGCGTGTTCACGATCGCCTCCACGGCGTACGCCATCCAGCGCCTGCGCACCCTGTCCGTCGCCGGCGAGACCGGCTGACAAGCACGCCGGCGACGGACTTCCCCCTGGCCCGTCGCCGGCGCCCGCTTTGCCCAGGGCAGTCCGGCGATTCCCCCGAAATGCCGGACGTGTTCACGATCGCCTCCACGGCGTACGCCATCCAGCGCCTGCGCACCCTGTCCGTCGCCAGTGCCCGCTTTGCCCAGGGGAGTCCGGCGACCCCGATATGTCGGGGAGTTCACGGTCGAGCCACCCGACATATCGAATTCTTCGCCTGTCGGGTCATAAACCCGAATCACGCGGGCTTCGGACTTTTTATCAGTCAAATACTGATAAATCGGCTAAGTTGATCGACAGGGGGAATCGAGACCGCGGCGCCGCGTTGGTGCTTGAACTGCCGCGCTGCGGACGCGGGGCGGCGGACGGCGGCGGACGGACGGCGGGCACGGGCGGACGGGCGCAGGCGCTTCGGGGGCGACCGGCAGGCGGCCAAGATCGTGTTCGGCCTCCTTGGCGCTTGGACCCGCCGAGGCGAGCGCGTGGTGGCAGGCGGGCGCGGGCAGGGGGCCGATTGCCGGGCACTTGATCAACAACCGATCACCTGCGCTGGCCAAAGTGGGGGCGGCGGTGATTGGGTGGGCAGCGTGCATCGGGTGTACAGCGTGGTCGTCTTCATCATTCTGGCCTCGCTCGACAACGTAGCCATCGGGCTCGTCCCGCCCCTCTACTCGCCGATCAGCCGGGCCCTCGGCGTCGGGGAGGGCGCCCTCGGTGTCGTCACCGCCATCAGCTACCTGGTCACGGCCGTGGCCGCGGTGCTGTGGGCGTATGCGGGCGACCGCACCGACCGCAAGCCCGTGCTCATGGTCGGCACCCTGATCTGGGCCGCCGGCACCGGCCTCACGGTGTTCGCGACCGGCTACTGGGGCTTCCTCGCCGCCCAGTTGCTCGCCGCCGTCGGGCTCGGGGCCGTCGGGTCGGTCGGCTTCTCCGTGGTCAGCGACCTGATCTCGCCGAGGCGGCGGGGCCTGGTGATGAGCCTGTGGGGCCTGTCGCAGGGCGTCGGCACGCTCGCCGGCGTGCTGGTCGCCAGCCAGCTCGGCGGCGAGGACTGGCGCACGCCCTTCTACGTGCTCGCCGCGCTCGGCGTCGTGGCCGGGGTCGCGTACTTCACCACCGCCGACATCCGCCGCGGCCAGAGCGAGCCCGACCTGGCGGCGGTGTTCGCGGCGGGGGAGGAGTACGAGCACCGGATCTCCCGCGACGACCTGCCACGCATCGCGGCCCGGCGCACCAACGTCTGGCTGGTCATGCAGGGGCTCACGGCGCAGGCCGCGTTCGGGTCGCTGGTCTGGCTGCCGCGGCTGTTCCAGGCCCGGGCCGAGGAGCAGGGCTACGACGAGCGGACCGCGATCGCGATCGGCGGGCTGCTCGCCACGCTGTTCCAGCTCGGCGGGGTGCTCTCGATCGTCGGCGGGCTGATCGGCGACCGCTGGCAGCGCCGCGACGGGGGCGGGCGGGCCAAGGTGGCGGCGATCGGGATTCTCGCCGGCGTCCCGCTGTACGTCCTGCTGTTCTTCGCCCCGCTGAGCCTGCCGGAGCCGGACGGCCGCCCGGCGCTGGAGCTGGTCCTGGGCTCGCTGTTCACCTCGCCGAGCCTGGCCGGGGCGTTCGCGCTGGCACTGCTGGCGCTCGCGCTCACCTCGGCGAACTCGCCGAACTGGTTCGCGCTCATCGCCGACGTCAACCCGCCCGAGCACCGCGGCACGGTGTACTCCATGGGCAACCTCGTCAACGGCGTCGGCCGCGCCGCCGGCAACGGGCTCGTCGGCGCGGTCTTCGCCGCCCTGGCCCGAAGCTTCCCGCCCCCGGCCAACCTGGCGATCGGGCTCGCCGCGTTCCAGGTGTTCTTCATCCCGACCGGGATCATGTACTGGCTGGCCTCGCGCACCTCGCCGCGGGACATCGACGAGGTGCACGAGCTGCTGCGGGCCAGGGCGGCCGGCGAACCGGCCGCGGTCAGTTCCCGAACGCCTGCTGGTGACTCGGCGGGTTGAACTGCACCACCGGCATCCCGGCGAGGGCGCCCTTCAGCGTGTACGTCACCGCGTTGTTGATGACCGGGTGTGACATGTTCCGGTTCGTCCGCGGGTCGTCCGGGTCCGTGAGGATGCCGGCCACGGCGAGCTGCGGGGTCATCGCCACGAACGTCGCGCTCTTGCCGCTGTCCGTGGTGCCCGTCTTGCCCGCGACCGGCCGGCCGACGTCGCCCCGGGTGCCCATCGCGGTGCCGCTGGTGGGGCAGGCGCCGAACGCGGACTGGTCGCCCACCGGGCACCGGGCCATGTCCACGGCGGCCCGGGCGATGTCGGGGTCGACGACCTGCTTGCACTGCGGCTGCCCGGCGTCGATCTTGTTGCCGCCGGCGTCGCGGATCTCGGTGATCGGCGTCGGCGCGCAGTACTTGCCGTCGGCGGCGAGCGTCGCGTAAGCGCCCGCGAGGTCCAGCGGCGTGGTGTCCGACACGCCGAGCGTGAACGCGCCCCACTCCTTGGCGTCCTTGGCGAAGCTCGCGTCGCTGGGGGCGCGGAACTGGATGCCGAGCCGCTTGGCCACGTCGACCACGTGGTCGGCGCCGACGCGCTGCTCCAGCGGCACGAAGTACGTGTTCAGGGACATGCCGAAGCTCTGCCACATGTTGAACGTGCCGGTCGGGTCGCCCTCGGAGTTCTTCGGGCAGTAGTGCGGGCCGTTGCAGGCCGCCGGGCTGTTCGCGTCGATCGGGTAGTTGGAGACGAACTGCGCCTGCACGTCCTCGGTGTGCGACAGCGCGAGCCCCGACTCCATCGCCGCGACCGCCGTGAAGATCTTGAACGTGGATCCGGCCTGGTAGCCGGGCACCTCAGGCCCGCCGGTGATGAACGGCACCGTGGTGTTGGGGTAGTTGCCCTTCTGCCCCTTCTTGCCCGAGTTGGTGCTCGGGCCGTTGTGGGTCTGGTCGTTGCTGAAGTTGCGGTTGGTGGCCAGCGCCTGCACCCGCCCGGTCCCCGGCTCGACCGCGGCGACCATCACCGCCTCCGGGTCGCCCATGCCGATCTTCGCGCCCCCGACGTCTGGCTGGTCCTTCGCGTACTTGAACGCGGCGGCCTGCGCCTGCACGTTGAGCGAGCTGATGATGGTGTACCCGCCGGAGTGCAGCCGGTTCTCCCGCTCGTAGGAGTCGGCGCCGAACGCCGGCTGCTCCAGCCACCAGCGGCGCAGGTAGTCGCAGAGGAAACCGGCCCCGAGATCCGGGCGCTGGATGTTCTCGCAGCCCTCCGGGGTGCGCTGGCCGACGACGCTCAGCTTGGCGGCCTTGGCCTCGTCGCGCTGCTGGGGGGTGATGTACTTCATCGTCACCATCTGGTCCAGCACGTACCCCTCGCGCGCGACCGCCCGCGGCAGCCCGTCCGCGGTCGCCGGGTCGTTCGTCGAGGGCGCCTTCACCAGACCGGCGATGAGCGCCGACTCGCCGAGCGTGAGGTCCTTGGGGTCCTTGCCGAAGTAGACGTGCGCGGCCGCGTAGATGCCGAAGGCGCCGTGACCGAACGAGGAGATGTTGAGATACCGCTCCAGGATCTGCTGCTTGGTGAGCTTCTTCTCGATCGCCATCGCAAGCTTCATCTCGCGCAGCTTCCGCGCCGGCGTCTTGGCGGTCGCGTCGACGACCTCCTGCGGCGTGCGGGCCGAGTAGGAGGTCACCTGCCGCACGTACTGCATCGTGAGCGTCGAGGCGCCCTGCTGGTCCCCGCCCTCCTGGTTGTTGACGAACGCGCGGGCCACGCCCTTGAGGTCGACGCCGCGGTGCTCGTAGAAGCGGGTGTCCTCGGCCGCGACCATCGCCTGCGCCATGAACGGCGACACATCCGACAACGGCACGTCGCGCCGGTTCTCGTCATACATCATCGCCAGCAACGTCTTGCCGTCGCTGGCGTATATGTAGGAGATCTGCGGCGACGGCAGCACGTCGAGGTCGGTGGGCAGATCCTCGAAGGTGTCGGCCCCGGACTTCGCGGCCAGCCCGGAGAAGGCGAGCCCGGGGAACACCGCCGCGGCCACCACCACCCCGGCGAACAATCCGCACAGCAGCAGCGAGGAGACGGCCTTCAGGGCAACATTCGGACGAAGACGCACCCTTTAATCCCTACCCGGTCGGGCCGCCGGCGACACGTGAAAAAGCACACCGGCGGCCGTGACAACCGAATCGGCGCCCTACAAGGTTTTCAGATGAAAGCCCCCGTCCACGTCGATGACCTGGCCGGTGGAGAACGGCAGCAGCCCGCTCGCGATCGCCACCACCGCCTTGCCGACGTCCTCCGGAGTGCCCCAGCGCCGGATCGGCGTCACGCCCTCGTCGAAGATCAGCCGGTCGTATTTCTCCTTGACCCCGCCGGTCATGTCGGTGGCGATGATGCCGGGCCGCACCTCGTACACGTTGATGCCGTGCTCGGCCAGGCGCGCCGCGAACAGCTTGGTCAGCATCGACAGCCCGGCCTTCGTGATGCAGTAGTCGCCGCGGTTCACGCTCGCCGCGTATGCGCTCATCGACGAGATCGTCACGATCTGCCCGGCGGTCCCAGCCGCGATCATCCGATTCGCGACGGCCTGCGTCAGGAAATACGGCCCCTTGAGGTTGATCCCGACGAGCCGGTCGAACGACTCCTCCCCGGCCTGCAGGATGTCGGCGCGCACCGAGGGCGCGACGCCCGCGTTGTTCACGAGCAGCTCGACGTCCCCGAACGCCTCGTACGCCTCCGCCACGAGCCGGGCGCGGTCCGCGGAATCGCCCACATCAGCCCGGACGGTTGCCGCCTTCGCTCCGAGCTTCTCCACCTCGGCCGCGACCTGCTCGGCGGCGGCCGCGTTGCTCGCGTAGTTGACCACGACGTCCCACCCGGCCCGCGCCAGGGCGAGCGCGATGCCCCGCCCGATCCCGCGGGACGCGCCGGTGACCAGGGCGGCGCTCACGCCAGCACCTCCGCCCAGTCTGGCTCGATGACGCTTCGCGATGATCGACCCAGACCAGGCGCCGCCCAGTCCGGCTCGGCGACGCTTCGCGATGGTCGACTCAGGCCAGGCGCCGCCCAGTCCGGCTCGGTGAGGCTTCGCGATGATCGACCCAGACCAGGCGCCGTCGAGTGTGGTTCGGTGAGGCTTCGCGATGGTCGGCTCGGGCCAGGCGCCGTCGAGTGTGGTTCGGTGAGGCTTCGCGATGGTCGGCTCGGGCCAGGCGCCGCACGCTCCGGTGCCGGCGCGAGGAAACTGAGTCCATGGTGAGCGGCCCCAACACCCAGCCTGGCTCGATTTGGCTCCGCGCCGATCGACCCACATCGGGCGCCGTTGCGCTCCGGACCGCTCACGCGACACCGCCGAAGAACGTGTAGTAGGGGCCATTCTCCAGGCGGAGCAGATACAGCCCCAGTTCCCGTAGGTGGTAGTCGCCCCACATGCTCGACTCGCCGTTGGGGACCTTCTGCCCCTCGTGGACCTGGTCCCAGCCGTTGGGCCGGTGGTAGACGGAGTGCAGCAGCAGGCCCTGGTGGTTCGGGTCGGTGGAAAGATACGGCTCGGCCAGCAGCGTTCGCGCGACCGTCAGGCCCGCCTGGGTGTATCGCGGGTCGCCGAGCGCGCGCCCGAGCCGCAGCAGCCCCTGAGCCCCGATCGCGGCGGCGCTCGCGTCGACGGGCTCGAAGTCGTTGAACGGGTCCGCGGGCGCGTCCAGGTCCAGGCCGGCGATCCCCGGCGCCCCCGTGTCCCAATACGGCACGCCGTCGCGCGGCGCCGAGTCGATGTAGAAGTCGCAGGTGGCCCGGGCCGCCTCGGCGAACGTGTCGTCGGGGGAGAACTCGAGCAGCTCCGCGAAGCCGAGCATCGCCCAGGCCAGGCCGCGGGTCCAGGTGGAGAAGGGGGAGTACCCCTGCTGGGTGCTCGGCGCCCGGAACCGCCCGTCGTTGACGTTGAACAGCGCTTCGTGCGCGGTGCGCCCCCGCACGTCGTAGGCGTCGCGCCCGGTGCCGTAGAAGACGTTGTACCTCGCGGTGTTGTACGCGTGCTGCCGCATCCGCTGCCGAAGGTCGATCCGCTCGTCGTGCTCGCCCATAAGCACGTGCCCGAGCTGATGCGCGAGGGCGAGCGCCCGGCACGACCGGATGGTGTCCACGAAGAGCGACTGCGGCCCGTTGAAACTGTAGATGTACCCGGTGCCGTCCTCGATAGGCTGCCACCGGGCCGCCTGCACCGCCCCGCTGACCTTGAGGGCGAGCTCGGCCGCGTCCCGGTGCCGCGCGTCGATGCGGCCTTCCTTGACCAGCCGCAGCACCGCCCCGTAGGTGCTGACGTTGTTGAACCCGTGATCGTGCACGCCGACGTGGCTGACGTGCGGCGCCATCAGCCTCCGGGTCTGCTCCAGCCCGAGCGTGCCGAACCGCTCGTCCCCGGTGGCGTCGAACTGCAGCAGCGCCGAACCGACCTGGAACCCCTGCGTCCACTCCGTCCACCCGCGCGCCGTGTATCGCCCGTCGACCGTGAACACCGGCGACCCGTCGCCCCCGTCGGGGTCCAGGGCCAGGATCTTCCCGGCGGAGAGCTCGAACATCCGCTCCACGGCGGCGAGCAGCGCCTTCGCCGTGATGTCCTCGTCGATGCGCAACATGCCTCCGGATAGTACTGAGGAAAGCCCTTTCCTGAAACCCCGCCCGCGCCCGACGTCCACCGGCCCGCGGACCGGGCGATCGCGCGGCACGCCCGGAAGGCGGCATGCGAGGATGTGTGGCGATGGAAAACTCGGTGGAGGACGTCGTCGGCCGCTGGGTCGCGGCCTGGACCAACGGCCGCACGGCCGACCTCTTCAAACTGTTGGCCGCCGCCCCGGGCATCGAGACCAACCTCGACCCGGACGGCGACTTCATCGAACTGCTGACGGCCTACGCCGCGGCGCTGGACACCATCGCGGTCTTCTCCCAGACGATCCTGGGCGGCCGTGCCGCCCTGATCTACGACTGCACCCTGAACGGCGAAACCTTCCGCCTGGCGGAGTTCCTGACCATCAACGAGGCGGGCCTGGTGACGCAGATCCGCCGCGTCTACGACCTGGACGCCGTGCAGCGCCTGATGCCCCACCTCCTTCTGGAGCAGTAACCGCCGCGCCCGGCGGCGTCACGCCGAAGCCAGGGGCGGTCCACGGTTGACGGCATGGCCGGCGGGCGGCTGAAGCGGTCGAGCGATCCCCGTGCTGGTCATGCTTCGAGCCTTCCTCTCCCGCGGCCCGCAGGCAAGACAAACTTCCGGCCTGTGGATAACTCCCGCGGACGGCGAAGGCCGTGAAGGCGGGGCCGCCCCGGGGAGACGGCGAAGGCCGTGAAGGCGGAGCCGCCCCGGGAAACGGCGAAGGCCGGGCCCTCCGTGGAGAGCCCGGCCCGAAGCCGGCGGAGCAACCGCTCAGGACGACATGGACGCCGCGGAGACGAACGTGTAGCCCAGGCCCTGGATGCCCTCGACCGTCTGCTTCAGGTACGAGGTGCCCAGGTACGGGTGGTAGAAGAAGCTCGCCACGCCGTCGCGGACCGCCAGGTTCGCCTTGGCGTTCGCGACCAGGTCGGCCGGCAGGACCGCCGGGTGCTGGTTGAACGGCTCCGGCTCGATGTTGCCGATGTTCTCCGGGATCACCGTCGAGCCGTAGACGTCGCGCACCGTGTACGGGAAGAACTGCCCGACCATGTGCGCCACGCTGTTGTCGACCGTGCCGCCGGCGAGCACGCCGGGGAAGTACAGGCCACGGTCGTAGCGGACGCCGAAGAGCGAGTTGATGGTCTTGTAGTCCAGGGCGCTCGCGGCGTAGTGCGGCGGCTCGAAGATGGTCGGCTGCGACAGGCCGGCCAGGCGCCAGTCGGCGCGCGAGGCGGTGACGCGGGCGGTCACGTTGGCGGCCGAGTCGTTCTTGACCGGCCCGTCGTAGATGACGGCGTCGTTGGCGTCGACATGCGCCCGGAAGAACTCGAAGTCGTTGGCCGAGACGCCGTCGTACGGATTGTTCAGCGCGTCGAGTTGGTGCGTGTATCCGTGCATGAGCAGCGTGCCGCCCTTGCTCTGCATGTACTTCAGGGCGCTGACCACCAGTGGCCGCTGGCGCAGCGTGTAGTCCTCGGCTTTGCCATTGTTGTTCACGCCCTTCGGGTCGCGGTAACGGCTGTAGACGGCGACGGTGAACGGGACCTTCCGGCTGCCCAGGTAGTCGGCGATGGCGCGCAGCTCGGCCGGGTCGGCGTCGGGGCCGACGTCCTCGATGCGGACCAGGGCACGGTGCCGCTGCGCGGTCTTCGGGGCGAGGACGTCGTACAGCAGGTCCGAGAACGCGAGGTACCGGTCGTTGGAGGTGATGTACGAGAACGGGATCTCGCCGATGTAGGTGAGGTTGCCCGACTTGATGCCCCACGGGAACTTCGTGCCGTCGGCGCGCACGGCGTCGGCCACGCTGACCGCCTTGGCGCTGTCATAGACGGCGTAGTCCATGATGCCGGCGAGGTTGCGCGTGTCGCGGGTCAGGGCCGTGCCCTTGTAGTCGACCTTGGCGACGGCGGAGACGTCGAAGCCCTTCCAGGTGTACCCGTACTTCGTCGCGAAGTCCGCGGAGCGCGCGGTCAGCTGCCAGATGTTGTCGTACAGCCACACCACCGGCTTGCTCGTGGCCAGGACGTCGTCGAGGAAGGCGGTCGGGATCGGCTCGTCGTACGTGGAGCCGACGTAGACCACGGCGCTGTACTTGGACAGCTCGCCGGCCGTGTAGGACCCGACGGGGTGGGCGGTCCAGGCCCCGAAGTGCGAGACCAGGTTCGTCGCCATCATCGCGTAGTCCTCACCGAGCCACGCGTACGGGCCGGTGTAGTCGTACAGGACGAGCGTCTTCGTCGAGGCGCTGGAGCCGGGGGCGCCGGTGCCGGAGGCGACCTTCGCCGTGGTCGCGGCGAGCGCGGGGGCCGCCGGGGCGGCGACGCCGAGCACCGCGGCCAGCACGAGGCCGAGCAGAGCGGACAGCTTTCGCATGGAACGGAACACCAATCAGACGAGCGAGCCGGACGTGGACTGCGCGAAGTCGGGCATGGGAGAGGGGATCGGCGCGAGGCCCAGCAGGGCGGCGACCGCCTGCTCGGTACGCGTCGAGGCGAGGCCGTCGCCGTACGGGTTGCCGCTGGCCGTCATCGCCTCGCGCAGGGCCGGGTCGTCGAGCAGCCGGGCGGCCTCGGCGACGATGAGGTCCTCGTCGGTGCCGACGAGCTTGGCGCAGCCGGCGTGCAGGGACTCGACGCGCTCGGTGACCTCACGCAGTACCAGCGCGGGAACTCCGAACGTGGGCGCCTCCTCCTGGATGCCGCCCGAGTCGGTCAGCGCGAGGTAGGCGTGCGAGAGCAGGCGGGCCAGGGACGGGTAGGGCAGCGGGTCGGTGATCGTCACCCGCGGTACACCCGCGAGACCCGCCTCGACCTGGGCCCGCACCGCGGGGTTGGCGTGGGCCGGCAGCACGACGCGAATGTCGGGGTACGCCTCGACCAGGCGCTTCACCGCGCGCAGGATGCGCTCCAGCGGCTCGCCCCACGACTCGCGGCGGTGCGCGGTGACCAGCACCAGGCGCGCCTCGCCGTGCTCGGCGGCGTCGACCGCGGCGGCCACGCGGGCGTCGTCGAACGGCAGCTCGCGGGCCGCGATCTCGATCGCCGCGTCGACGACCGTGTTGCCGGTGATGAGGACGTTGGCCGGGGCCACGCTCTCGTCGAGCAGGTTCGTCGCGGCGAGCGCGGTCGGGGCGAGGTGCAGTGCGGCGAGCTGGCCGACGAGCTTGCGGTTGGCCTCCTCGGGAAACGGCGAGTCCAGGTCGCCGGAGCGCAGCCCGGCCTCGAGGTGCACGACCGGGATGCGGCGCCAGAACGCGGCCATCGCGCCGGCGAGCGTGGTGGTGGTGTCGCCCTGCACGATCACGGCGGCCGGCCGGCGGGTCTCCAGCAGCGAGTCCAGCTGCTTGATCATCTCGGTGAGCAGCTCCGGCTGGCTGCCGGTCACGCGCTGCAGCGGCAGCGTCACGTCGGCCTCGACGTCGAAGGCGGCCAGGGCCTGGGTGACCATCGTCGGGTGCTGGCCGCTGGCGACCAGGACCGGGCTGAGCCGGCCGGCGGCGCGCATCGCGGCGGCGACGGGGGCGAGCTTGATGGCCTCGGGGCGGGTGCCGGCGATCAGGAAGACTTCAGGAAGCATGTTGCGTCACCTTTGATGAAGGTAAGTGCCGCATCCGTGCGGATTTATCGGTATAAATTGGGTCGGAACTAGGCGGCCGCGGGCTCTTCGGCGAGCCGCTCCGTCTTGGCCCAGGCCTGTCGCCGCGCGACCTGCCGGCCGATCGCCCGCCAGGTCGCGACCAGGCCGAGCATCAGGAAGAAGGGGTAGGCCAGCGCCGCCCGCAGCAGTGTCGAGGCCTTCTCGTCGCGCAGCTGGACCCGGTGCACGGCGGCCCAGACCAGCCCGGGCACCGTCATCCCGATCGCCCAGAACAGCGCGACCTCGCCCATCTGCCACCATGAGTGGATCATGAACGTGTCGCCGTGCCCGGGGATCAGGCGCCACATCGCGTATCCCCACAGGCCGAACACCGCCGCCGTGCCGAATGCGTTCATCCAGGGCGCGAGCAGGTAGTACAGCATCTCCACCAGTGCGTGGTTGCGGATGCGCCGTGAGGCGATCAGCCTCGGGACGTACGACACGCACTGCAGGTTGCCCTGCGCCCAGCGCGTGCGCTGGCGGACCAGCCGCTTGACGTCCACCAGGCCCTGCTGCTTGACGTGGGCCAGCGAGGTGTACCGGATGCGTTCGCCGCCCAGGTGCATCCGCAGCCCCAGCTCCAGGTCCTCGACCAGGCAGTGCGACCAGGGCGCGTTGCCCAGCCGCATCAGCGAGGACAGCCGGGCGAACTGCCCGTTGCCGCCCAGGCCGACCGTCCCCGCCGCGTCGCGCAGCAGCTGGCTGGCGTTGGCGATCGCGGCGAACTCGAGATCCTGTACGGCACCGAGCACCTTGTCGCGGTTGTGGATGCGCACGCGGACCTGCACCGCCCCGACCTCGGCGTCGCGCATGAGCCGCGAAACCTCCGAGAGCAGGTTGGCGCTGCCGCGCCCGTCGCCGTCGATGACGCCGACCGCGACCCGCTCCGGGTCCTCCCCGCCGGCGAGCGAGAGTTCCCGGATCGCCCGGAACGCCGCGTTGAGCGCTTCGCCCTTGCCCTTGCGGGCGTTGGGAAAGTCGCGGCGCAGGACCGTCAGGCCCGGGTGGTCGATGGCGGCCAGGACGTCCGGGGTGCCGTCGTCCGATCCGTCATCGACCACCAGAACCCTGGTGCGCGTGCCCTCCGGTCCGGCCAGCGCCAGGGCGGCGCCCACCGTCCGGCCGACCACCCGCTCCTCGTTGAGGGCGGGCACGACGATCCAGAAGGTCAGCGGCTCGTTGCCGTTCGGCGCGATGGCGTCGCGCCGGCGGCGGCGTCCGGCGGTGGCCGCGTCGCCGGCGCTGAACGCCACCAGCGCCAGGTTGTACGCCGGCCACAGCGTCAGCAGCGCGAAGCCGACCAGCAGGATCGTCGTCATGGCTCAGGCGGCGCTGCGCTTGAAGCGGGACGCCCGCACCATCAGGAACCCGGTGACGACGAGCGCGACGCCGGCGACGACGATGGCGAAGACCGGGCTTCCGGTGACAGGCAGTGACCCGGCGGTGGCTCCGCCGGTCACGACCACGCCGGTGACCTTCGAACCTGACATGACAGCTTCCCCTCGGCTATCCGGTGGTGGTGCCCGGCGGCTCCCTGCCGGCAACCGTCGTGCACCTTGTCCGAGAAGCTTGGCGCCCCCGGTCGGCGATTACAACGGGTAACGGGGGTGCGGGCGGGAAGTCCAACCGAGGACCCGACAAAGCGCTTACGCAGGCAAAATGCGCTGACTACACACCGTGATGAGACGGTGTGCTGTAGCTCTCGGTGAAGTCCGTGGTCTGTTGCCAGTCGGGTGCGAACTCGGCCCACAGCGACAGCGCGACGGCGGCGCTCTCCGGCCGCTCGTCCGGGCGCTTGGCCATGCACTGGCGGCACAGCTCCGCCACCGAGCGTGGCAGGCCGGGCGTGAGCACCACGGGCGTCGGTGCGGCCTGCAGCAGCCGGGCGCCGGGCGCGTGGGGCGAGCGGCCGGTCAGCATGTGATACAGCAGGACGCCCAGCGCGTAGACGTCCCACGCCGGAGCGTGCTCGACCCGCGTCGCCGACGGGTGCGCGAACGGCACCGCCAGCCCGAAGTCGATGATCTTCACCCCGGCCGTGGTGAGCATGACGTTGTCGGCGGTCAGGTCGCGGTGCGCGATGCCCCGCCGGTGCGCGACCGCGAGCAGCTCGGCGACCGAGGCCGCGATCTCCACCGCGCGGGGCCAGGGCAGTGGCCCCTCAGCCAGGCGGGTCGCCAGCGGCACCCCGTTGAGCAGCTCCATCGCCACGGCCGGAACGGACGCGCCGTCGGTCTCGACCTCGCCGAACGCGAAGACCTTCGGCACCGTGGGGTGGCGCACCCGCTGCATCAGGTGAGGTTCGCGTCGCGCGGAGTAACAGGCCCGGGTGTTGTGCGCGAACGCCGGCGCCAGCACTTTCACCGCGGCCGGCCGGATCCGCTCCAGATCGACGGCCTCGTAGACCAGCGACATCCCGCCCCGGGCGATCGGGCGGACCAGCAGGTAGCGGTCGAGCACCCTGCGGCCAACCTCGATCCCGGACACAATCGACGACTATTCCCTATTCGGTCACGCTTGCGATAGCCCCAATCGTGACCATGAGCGCGATCGAAACCGATAGTTGACATCGCGGTAACTCGTGGCTGACGCTGACCGCACGAGTCGCTCCCACAGGAGACTTGATGCCTGCCCAGCATGCTGCCGAGCCAGCCCAACCCACTGTCACCGAGGTCGCCGCCGCCGCGGGGGTCTCCGCCGCCACCGTCTCGCGCGTGCTCACGGGCCGGGTGCGGGTCAGCACCTCTGCCCGGGTGTCCGTGCACGACGCCATCGCCCGGCTGGGGTATGTCCGCCACCGCGCCCCCCGCCGCACCGACCACCAGAGCGCCGGCCTGCCCGTGGCCGCCGTCGTGTTCGAGCCCGCCGCCCGGCTCTTCCGCGACGGCTTCGTCGCCCGCCTGCTCGCCGGGGCCGAGGAGGAGCTCGCCACGCGCGGGGTACCGCTGCTCACCATGTCCGCGCCCCACGGCACGGTCTCCAGTGCCACCCAGTTCCTCACCGGCGGCGGCGTGGGCGGCGTGCTGCTGGTCGGCGCGCCGGGCCGGCATCCCCTGGCCGTGTCCCTGGCCACCTCCCGCGTGCCGGTGCGGGCCGCGGGCCGGCCCGAGCTCACCGTGCCCTTCGTCGACGTCGACAATCGCGACGGCGCCCGCCAGGCCGTCGAGCACCTCCTGCTGGGCGGCCGCCGGACGATCGCCACGATCGCCGGTCCGCCCGACTCCCCGGCGGCGGCCGACCGCCTCGAGGGGTACCGTCGCGCCATGACTGCCGCCGGTCGCCAGCCGCTGATCGCGTACGGTGACTTCACCACCCCGTCCGGTGGCCATGCCGCGGCGTGGCTGCTGGACCGCACCCCCCGCCTCGACGCGCTCGTCGTCGCCTCCGACGCCATGGCCGCCGGTGCCCTCCAGGCGCTGCGCAAGGCGGGCCGCCGGGTGCCCGAGGACGTCGCCGTGATCGGCTTCGACGACGCCCCGCTCGCCGCGTTCACCGCACCCGCCCTGACCACGGTCCGCCAGCCCGTCGAGGAGCTCGGCGCGGTCACGGCCGCCCTGCTGCTCGACCCGACGACGGACAACCCCGTCCTGCCAACCGAACTCGTTGTGCGGGCATCCACGTAGGATGCGCGGTGCACAAATACAGCCGGGCGACATTCTCGCCCGCCGCTACATCCTCGAACAGGCCGTCGGCGCGGGTGGCATGTCGGTCGTGTGGCGGGCGTGGGACCTGACCCTGGAGCGCACGGTCGCCGTCAAGGTCCTCGACGGCCCCATCGCCTCCGACGGCGGCCAGCGCGACCGCGTCCGCCGCGAGGCGCGTGCGGCCGCCCGGATCGAGCACCCCAACGCCATCGGCGTCTACGACTACGGGGAGACGGTCACCCCGCGCGGCCGCATCGCCGCGTACGTCGTGATGCAGCTGCTCGACGGCGCCTCCCTGGCCGTCCGCCTGGACGAGGGCCCGCTGCCGTGGCCCGAGGCGCTCGCCGTGGCCGCGACGGTCGCCGACGTCCTGCACGCCGCCCACCGCCGCGGCGTCGTGCACCGCGACGTGACCCCCGAGAACGTCATGCTCACCACCGACGGCGTGCGCCTGCTCGACTTCGGCATCGCGGCCGACATCGGCCAGCGCGAGGAGGCGATGACGTTCGGCACCCCGCCGTACGTGGCCCCCGAACGCCTGGTCGGTGCCCCCGCCAGCGGCGCCACGGACGTCTACGCCCTCGGCGTGCTGCTCTACGAGATGCTGACCGGCGCGCCCCCGTTCCCCGCCACCACCTGGGAGGAGCTCGAGCGCGCCCTGGCCGCCGAGCGCCGCCCGGCCCTCAACGTCCCCGGCCTGCCCGCCCCGGTGGCCGCCGCCTGTCTCAGGTGCCTGTCCAGCGACCCCCTGCGCCGCCCGACCGCCGCCGAGATGGCGAGCATCCTCGGGGCGCGCTCCGCGACGTCCGCCGTGCTCACCCGCCGCCGGGCGTTGCTGGCCGTCCCGGTCGCGGTGGCGGTGGCAGCCGTACTCTCTGTGCTCCTCCTTCGCGACCGCGACCCGCAGCACCCGTCGGACGACGGCGCGGCCCCGCGCCCGACGGTGAGCATCGTCGTCTCGGTGGCGCCCGCCCCGACGACCCCGCAGACGACTCAGGCGACGCCCACCCAGCCCCACGGGTCGAAGGGCACGAACCCCGGCCCGGCCAGCCCGCCCCCGTCGACCGCCCCGAGCCCACAGACGAGACAGGGGGCGGCCCGGGCGGTCCTGGACGTGGTCGACCGCCGCTCGGCCACGGGCGAGATCCGCGAGGACGTGGCCCTGGACATCCGCAACCAGGTGAACAATCTGCTCACCTACGGCGACGCCGCGGACGCGTCCCGCCGCATCGAGGCCCTGCGCAAGAACCTGTTGGACCGCACACGCGAGAACTCCATCAGCGAGGCGGCATACCATGAACTAGACGCGGCGGTGGCCAACTTCGGCAAGACCTTCTCAACCTGACCCAGGGACCGTCCCCGAGCCAGCCACTCCGTCTCCGAGTCAGTCGCTCTGTCCGCGAGTCGGCCACTCCGCCTCGATCGGTCAGCCGCTCCGTCTCCGAGCCAGTCGCTCCGTCCCCGAGTCGTTCGCTCCGCCTCGATCGGCCAGCCACTCCATCTCCGATTCAGCCACTCCGTCTCGGCCGGTCAGCCGCTCCGTCTCCGAGTCAGTCGCTCTGTCCGCGAGCCAGCCACTCCGTCTCGGCCGGCCAGCCACTCCGTCCCCGAGCCAGCCATTCCACCCCCGATACTCCAGACACTTCGTTTCCGTCGGTCAGACACCTCGTCTCCGAAGCCAGACACTTCGTCCCCGAGAGTCAGAAGCTCCTCTCCGATAAATCCAGACACTCTGTGTCCGGATTTATCGGATTTTTCGCATACGCGAATTTCGACGCGGGGTCAGCGCTCGGGCGCGAGTCGGTGGCGGACGGCCCAGAGTGCCGCCTCCGTCCGCGAGGTCGCCCCGGTTTTGCGCAGCAGGTTCGACACGTGCACGGTCACGGTCCGGACCGAGATCCCCAGCGAGCTCGCCACCTGCTGGTTCGTCATCCCCGCGGCGAGGCATCCGAGCACCTCCAGCTCCCGCGCGGTGAGATCGCCGCCCGCCCGCAGGCTGTGCAGCAGCGTCTCGGCATCGGCCAGCCGCCACCCGGGCCAGTGTGCCAGCAGCGCCACCGCCCGTTCGGCGTGCCGCCTGGCCTCACCGGCACGCCCGAGCCGTACGAGCGCATGCGCCACCGCGGTATGCACCGCCGCGTCCTCGGCCCGCCCGTCCACGTCCCCGCGACCCGCGGCCGCCCCTCCCGCGGCCCGCCCGGCGCTCCCGTCTCCGCCCGGCACCCCGTCCGAGGACAGTGTGCCGTTCCGCCCGGCCCGCCCGTGCCGTCCGCCACGCTTGAACCCGATCCCGCCACCGCTACCCGCGCGCCCGTCGCCCGCGAGGTGACCGCCGGTCTCCACGAGTCCACTGCGGTTGCCCGTGTGCCCGCCGCTCGTGAGGTGACTGCCGGTGTCCAGGAGCCCACCGCCTGCGAGGCTGCCGCCGGTGCCCACGAGGCCGCCGCCCGTGCGACCGCCACCCGCGAGGTGACCGCCGGTCTCCACGAGTCCACCGCGGTTGCCCGCGCGCCCGTCGCTCGCGAGGTGGCCGCCAGTGTCCAGGCGTGCACCGCCTGCGAGTCCGCCGTCGGGTTTGCTCCCCGCGGTGCGGTTGCCGCCCGCCAGTGAGTTCTCCCCGGCGAGCGCGGCCGGCAGGAGTGTGACCGCGTCGGTGTCGCGTCCGGCGGCCACCGCGAGCAGCAGGCGGAGGCGCGGGCTCTGGTCGGGCACATGCTCCGCGACGACCGCGGCCGGCACGCCACCGCGCAGTGCCCAGCGGGCGGCCTCGGCCAGCCGCGCCGGACGGCAGCGCCCGACGCAGTCACGCAGCGCCTCGGCGGGGTCCACAGGGTGTACGCCACGAGCCGCCACCGCCACGCGCAAGACGCGGACCAGTCCCGAGTCGCGACCCTCCGCGTCGGCCCGGGCCAGCATCCGCACCGCGAGCGGGTCGTCGCCCCGCTCCAGTGCGAGCAGCCCCGCGCGGGCCGTGAACCGCACCCGCTCGACGGGATCGCCCTCGATCGGCAGCCGCGACCATACCAGCGACTCGGCCCGCGCGAGGTCGCCGGTCCGCAGCGCGTGCGCGACGCCGAGGGTCGTGGTGCTCCCGGCGCAGAACTCCAGCCCGTATCGTCCGATCGTCGCCATCGCCTCGTCGAACAGCCGCCAGCCCAGCACCTCCCCGAGCCGCGGCAGGCTGACCGCGACCAGGTTGTGCACCGCGCGCCCGATCGTCACCGGATCGTGCTCCCGCGCGGCCAGCTGCCGC
The DNA here is from genome assembly GCF_050942935.1 of Dactylosporangium sp. CA-233914. Taxonomy (NCBI): domain Bacteria; kingdom Bacillati; phylum Actinomycetota; class Actinomycetes; order Micromonosporales; family Micromonosporaceae; genus Dactylosporangium; species Dactylosporangium sp. CA-233914. The sequence continues at coordinate 2,624,544 of NZ_CP192030.1, forward strand.
GCCGCGCGCAGCAGTGCGACCCCGCGCTCGAACTCCCCGGTCAGCGCGAGCGCGGTGCCGAGCGTGACCGACGCGGAGCCGATCCCCGCACCGGTCCGTTCGGCGGCGGCCAGCGCCCCCTCGGCCAGCGGCAACGCGGTTGCGGCATCCTCGGTCCGCAGCGCGCTCTCGGCCTCGGCCGCCCGCTGCCGGGCGAGCGACTCCGCCGACCCGCCGACGGCCGCGGCCCGATCCAACGATCGCCGATGCCCGGCGGCGTCGCCCAGACACCATCGCACCGCCGCAAGCTGACGATGCGCGTCGGCGATGGCGTCGGCGTCGCCCGCAAGCTGTACCTCGTTGAGCCAATCGGCCGCATGATCCGCCGCGACCGCGAACCGCCCACTGACGAACGCGGCCGAAGCCCCGACAGCCACCAACGCCCGCCGAACCTCGCCGGACCCGCCATCACCGCCAGCCGCACGCAACCGCAGACGCGGATCGCCAGTCGCGTCCGGAGGCAGGCACGGGTCACTCGCCACGTCCGTCGCCCGGTGCAGGTCCCCCGCCGCGGAGTCGCCTCGTACACGGCCTTCCACGGATTGCCCGTGCCCGGCCGCCGGCTGTGACTCCGCTGACGCCGAACGCCCCCGCTCGGCCGATACCCGCAGGTCCGCCGCGTGTAAGTCGGCTTGCGCCAGGCCTGCGCGTTCGCCCGGCGTGTGCATGTCCGCGTGCGCCGGGTGCGTGTGTTCGCCCGTCGTGTGCGCGTTCGCGTGCGCCGGGTGCGTGGGCTCAGGCTCTGCGTGCGCGTCGGCTTGCGTCAGGCGCGTGTGTTCGCCCGTCGTGTGCGCGTTCGCGTGCGGGGAGTGCGCGAGCTCCCCGTCCCCGGGCGGGTCGGGCTGCGCCGTGGGTGCGGTCCGGGGTGTGAGGTTCGGCGGCGGGGCGGGGTTGGCCGGCAGGCGCAGGCCCAGTGCCACCAGCTCCACCGCCGCGTCCGGCAGACCCGTTGCCAGGCTGGCGGCGGCTCCGCGGGCGGCGGCGGCCCGGGCCTCGGCCGTGCGGCCCAGCGCGGCCGCGTGCCGGGCCAGCGCCGCGTCGTCGCCCAGCTCGACGGCCAGGCGGCGGGCCAGGGTGTGCACACGCGTGCGCTCGCGGGGCATGACGCCGGCGGCCAGGGCCTCGCGCAGCAGCGGGTGGCGGAAGCGCAGCGAGCCGGCGGGCGCCAGGTCCGGGGCGATGAGCAGCAGGCCGAGGTCGAGCAGGCGGCGCAGGGCGGGCTCGACGTCGCCGCCGCAGACGTGGAACAGCACGTCGCTCTCGACCGGGTCGCCCAGCAGCGCCGCGGCCCGGGCCACCCGGCCGACCAGTGCGGGCTCGCTCGACAGCGGCTCGACCAGCAGGCCGACGACGTGGGCGGGCAGGGGTGCGGCGGGCAGGTCGTCCGCCGTGTCGTACGCCACGAGCAGCTCCGCCAGCCAGAACGCGTTCCCGCCGGTGCGGTGCAGCGCGCCGCGGACGGCCTCGGGGGCGGGTGCGCTGCCGTACGTGGCCTCGATCAGCTCCGCGGTCTCGCGCGCGTTGAAGGGCGCGACGTGCATCCGCAGGACGGAGGGGCCACCGCCGAGGCGGCGCAGGGTGCGCGCGGCCGCCGGGGCGAACGCCGCCTCCTGCGAGGGGCGGCTCGTGACGAGCAGCAGTGCGGGCAGCGACTCAGCCGCGGCCGCCAGCTCCGCGACGAGCGCCAGGCTGGCCGGATCGAGATCGTGCAGGTCCTCGACCACGATGATCCCGAGCGGCGACCCCGCCGAATCGGACCGAACACGAAATCTCGTGAAATGTCGGATAAAAGCGCCCTCGTCCGGCTCGGAAGCCGCGACCGGGGGAGTAGCGCGCAGCAATGCTCGCACGACGTCGACCGCGGCCCGCAGGGTGGTCGCCGGCGCCAGCCGCGGCTCGCTGCCGTCCCCGGAGCGCTGCGCCAGCCGGTTCAGCAGCGACTCCTCGACGGGGAGGTCGCCGGAGGGCCGCCCGCTCAGCACCGACGCGAGCCAGTCGTGCGGCGCCGCCCCCTGTGCCCGGGCCGCGCCGCGCAGGATGATGGTGCCGGACAGATCGAGCCGGGAGAGTGCCTCCGCCACCAGCCGGCTCTTGCCGCTGCCGCCCTCCCCGGTGATCAGGATGATCCCCGGCCGGCGGGAGGCCCACGCGTCCGCGATCTCGGCGAGCTGGGCGGCTCGTCCGATGAAGGGGGCGCTCGGCATGCGGCCACGATACGCACAAGTGCGTAGAGACGCCCGCCGGATCGATACGGCACGCTGTCAGGCATGGCTGAGGGTGTGGCAGAGGACGAGGTCGACGAGGGGACGGTCGACGCCGGGCCCCAGCCGCTCGCGCTGCTCTGGGCGGCGCGCACCGACACGGGACTCGTGCGGGGCATGAACCAGGACTCGATGTATGCGGGCGATCGCCTGCTCGCCGTCGCCGACGGGATGGGCGGGATGGCGGCCGGGGACGTCGCCAGCCGGCTCGTGATCGAGGCGATGGGGCCGCTCGACGAGGAGTTCGCCGGCAACGACCTGCTCACGGCGCTGCGCACCGCCGTGTCGGACGCCAACCGGCGCATCCGCGACGAGGTCGAGGAGGATCCGTCCAAGCTGGGCATGGGCACGACGCTGACGGCGATCCTGTTCTCCGGTGACCGCATCGGGTTGGTCCACATTGGAGACTCGCGCGCCTACCTGCTGCGCGGCGACGAGTTCGCCCAGATCACCAAGGACGACACCTACGTCCAGCTGCTCGTCGACGAGGGCCGCATCACGCTGGACGAGGCCGCGACGCACCCGCAGCGTTCGCTGGTCAGCCGGGTGCTGCAGGGCCAGCCCACCGATCCGGTGTACTCCGTGACCGCCGCCCGTGCCGGCGACCGCTATCTGCTGTGCAGCGACGGGCTGTCGGGCGTGCTGCGCGCGGAGACGATCGAGGAGGCGCTGCGGGAGTACACCGACGTCGAGGAGTGCGTCGAGCGCCTCGTCGACCTGGCCCTGCGCGCGGGCGGCCCGGACAACATCACCGCCGTGGTCGCGGACATCGTGGGCGACGACGTGCCCGAGCGCCGGGGCCTGCGCCAGCGCCTGCGCCACTGGCTGGGCCGCGACGAGATCAGCAACGCCCGCCTGCCGGCCTGACTCGGCTACGCACCGGGGGCCGGCGTGGGCGGCTCCCAGGCGGCGGTGCGCTCGGCCGCCCTGCTCGTCGCGCCGGACGGGGCCAGCCGGGCCGCGGTGCGGACCAGCGCCCCGGTCAGCGCACCGCGGGCACCCATGACCCGGCCCACCTGCCAGGAGCGCCGCACCACCATCGTCACCCGCTTCCGCCGGATCATGTCGTACTCCCGAAGCGCCCCCGCCACGTCGGCATCCGCCAGCGCGGCGAGCGTGACCGCGTCCTCGAGGGCCTGACAGGCGCCCTGCCCCAGGTTCGGCGTCATCGCGTGCGCCGCGTCCCCGACCAGGGCCACCCGGTCCCCGAACCGCATCGGCGCGACCGGGTGCAGGTCCAGCAGCGGGTGGTGCAGCAGCGCCGCCGGCTCGGTCGCGGCCACCAGCGCCGGGATGGGCTCGTGCCACCCGTGGAAGAGCCGTCGCAGCTCGGCCAGCTGCTCGTCCGGCGACGTGGTGCGCAGGGGCGCGGGCGCGACCGCGTACCAGTACACCCCGCGCCGTCCCATCCCGATGTGCCCGAACCGCACCCCGCCCGGCCCCACCGTCTCCCCGCCGCCCTTGATCCCCGGGTCCGGCACGACCGCCCGCCACGACACCTGCCCGCTGTCGCGGATGCGGACCCGCGGTGCATACTGCGCCCGCACCGCGCTGCCGATCCCGTCCGCCCCGACGATCAGGTCGGCGTCGAGGTCGCGCACGTCGGTCACCGCGGTGCCGGTCCGCACGCGCACCCCGTCGGCCAGGATCTCGTGCAGGTCGGCGCGGTGCACCACGATCGGCCCGGCGACGCTGACCCGCGACAGCCAGGCCCCGCGCCAGGTCCGCAAGCCGCCCCCGGTGATCGGCGCACCCGCGGCGCGGACCCGATCGCCGATCCCGAGCCAGTCGAGCGCGCGCAGGGCGTTGGGCCACAGTGAGAGCCCCGCCCCGGCCGCCTCCAGCCGCGGCTGGCGCTCCAGCACCGTCGCGTCCCACCCGCGCAGCGCGAGCCCCCGCGCCGTGGCCAGCCCGCCGATCCCGCCGCCGACGATTACCGCACGCATCCGAACACTCCGAGACTCGATCCACTACAGCTGTAGCAATACGCTACACCTGTAGTATCCGGGCTGTGAAGGATCGCAAGGGCCGGCTCGCCGACGCGGCCATCGACGTGCTCGGCAACGACGGTGTCCGGGCGCTCACCCACCGTGCCGTCGACGAGCGGGCCGGACTGCCGCAGGGCACGTGCAGCTACCACTTCCCGACCCGCAACGCGCTGCTCACCGCCGCACTCGAGCGCATCGCCGAGCTCGACCTCGCCGACTCCGAGGGGCGGGACCTGGCCGGCGTGCTGGAGCTCTGGGCGGACTCGCCGCGCGCCCGGGCGCGGTTCATGCTCATGCTCGACCCGCAGGCCCGCCGCGAGCTGGGGGAGTCCGCCGCGCGCCTGGCCGACGGCTTCGTCGAGCGGGCCGAGGCGATCACCGGGTCGCGGGCCCGGGCGCGGCTGCTCATCGGGCTGATCGACGGGCTGCTGCTGGACGAGCTCACCCGCGGTGCCGTCACGGCCGGCGAACGCCGGGAGCGCCTCGCGGCCGTCGGACAAATTGTTCCAACCGGCCAGTAACCGCGGGCGGCTGCCGTCGTTGGGCACGATGAGCACATCCCCAGCGCTCCCCTCGCGAAAGCGGCACCCCAGTGGTCAGCAACCCGCGCACGTTCTGGCTCGTCCTGCTCACCACGGCGGCGGCACTCGGCGCCGCCGTCGCCGTCGGGCCGCTCCTCGGCCTCGCCGCCGTCGCGGTGGCCGCCGGGGCCGCCGCGCTGGTCCACGCCGGCGCGCTGATCCGGCTGGCCCTGCGCATCCACTTCCGGCTCGACGAGGCAACGCCGCGATCACTGCGATCGACCCGGACCGGACGACACGACTTCGGGCCGTGCCGCGGCGCCGGCTTCCTGGGCATGGGCGCGCTCATCACCGGCATCGGCATCCCCGCGACCGCGCTGCCGGCGGTGGACACGGGCTCGATGGCCGCGGCGACGACCCTGATCGCCGCCCCGACGTACGTGCTGGGCCTGCTCCTGCTCCCGGGCACCGCGCCGACCCTCGGGGCCCGGCTGCGCCGCCTCCTCGACGGCGCCGGCATCGGCGTGAGCCTCTTCTACTGCGCGTGGGTCCTCGCCCTGGGCCGCTCGACCCCCGGCACTGCGCCGCTGCGCCTGGCCGTGGCGCTTACCGGCTGCGTGGCGGTCGCCGTCGCGGTCGTCACCGGCCTGCGCGCCGTGCGCCACCGGCCGGCGGCGCTGGGCTGCAGCGGGGGAGCGGCCCTGTCGATCGTGGGCGCCGACGTGTACTCCCTGTTGCTCCTCGGCCACGACCGCGCCTGGCTCGACGCCCCGCCCGCCGTGATCGCCGGCCTCGTGGCGGCGGGCCTGGCGATGGTCGCGGGCCCGTTCCTCATCACCGCCGGCGCCCGCCGCGCCGGCGACGCGCCGACCCGCCCGCGGGCCTTCGACGAGGACGGGTCGCTGGCGGCGTACCCGCTGCTCATCGGCCCTGCCCTGCTCGCCGTCGCGGTCTCCTTCCTGCACCTGCTCACCGGTGGCCGCTTCGACGGCGTCTCGGTCAGCCTCGGCGTGACCGCGTTCGGCGCGCTCGCCGTCCGGGAGCTGCTCGCCGCCTCGGACATCCGCCGGTACTCCCAGCGGCTCGCCGGCCGCGAGGCCCGCTTCCGCACCCTGGTCGCCGGCTCCACGGACGTCACGATCGTGCTCGACGACGACCTCGTGGTGCGCTGGCAGAGCCCCGCGGCGGCGCGCCAGTTCGGCCTGTCGGACCAGGACGCCCTCGGCCGCCCCCTGACGGACCTGCTGCATCCGGCCGACGCCGAGCCCGTCCGGGCCGCCCTGCGCGCGGTGCTCGACGGCCGCGAGGACCTGCTCGTGCAGGCCCGCCTGCGCGACGGCTTCGGCCGCTGGCGCGACACCGAGTCCACGGTCAGCGACCAGCGCGCCGTCGCCGAGGTCGCCGGCCTGGTCGTACACGTCCGGGACATCGGCGACCGGGCCCAGCTCCAGCGCACGCTCGACGAGCTCACCTGGACCGACGATCAGACCGGCCTGGCGAACCGCCGCCGGTTCGTGGCCGCCGCGGACGAGGCCTGCCGCGAGTCCCGCCCCGGCTCCCTGCTGGTCCTGGAGCTGGACCGCTTCGAGACGGTCGCCGACCTGCACGGGCCGGTGGTCGCCACCGCGGTACTGATCGAGGCCGCCCGCCGCCTGCGCGCCGCGTCGGGGCCCGACGCCCTGCCCGCCCGCCTGGGCCCGGCCGCCTTCGCGGTGCTGACCGAAGCCCCGCTGGTGCACGCCTTCGCCCTGGCCACCCGCCTGGCCACGGCCCTGGCCCAGCCGTTCCACCTTCCGCAGCACACGGTGCACCTGTCGGCGGACGTGGGCGTGGCCGATCTGCCGGGCGCCGGCTCGGCCGAGGAGGCCCTGCGCCACGCCGACGTGGCCAGGCGCCGGGCCCGCCAGGCCTCCCGCGGCCGGGACGGCGGCCGGGTCGAGTGCTACGACAAGTCCTTCGAGGCCGCTCTGGTCCGCCGTACCGAGATCGAGCAGCAGCTCCCCGGCGTCATCGGCCGCGGCGAGCTGGACCTGGTCTTCCAGCCCATCGCCGAGCTGGCCACCCGCCAGCCGGTCGGTGTCGAGGCCCTGCTGCGCTGGCGCCACCCGCGGCTGGGCACGATCGCGCCGGCGGAGTTCCTGCCGATCGCCGAGGACCTGGGCGGCGGCACGGCGGACGAGATCGGCTCCTGGGTCCTGCACAGCGCCTGCCGCCAGCTCTCCAGCTGGCGCCGCGACGGCCGCGACCTGTGGATCTCGGTGAACGCCACGGCCCGCCAGCTGGCCGCCGAACCCTGGCTGCCCGCGGTCGCGACGGCGATCGACACCCACTGCGTCCCCGCCGAGTGCCTGGTCATCGAGGTGACGGAGGCGACCCTGCCGGACGACACCCTGGCGGTGGACCAGCTCGCGGGCCTGCGAGCCCTGGGCGTGCGCACGGCCCTGGACCACTTCGGCACGGGCCCGACCGCCCTGGCCCACCTCCGCCGCCTCCCCATCGACGTGCTCAAGATCGACCAGTCCCTCTTCACCGAACCGGCGGGCCGCCGCGGCCCGGCCACCCCGATCGTCGACGTGGTGGTCGCGCTGGCCGGCCGCCTGGGCATCGACGTGATCGCCTGCGGCCTGGAAACCGAGTCACACGTCGACGTGGTCCGCGCCGCGGGCTGTCCACTGGGCCAGGGCTTCGTGCTGAACCCACCCGATCACGCCGAGCACGTCGAGGCCTACCTGGAGCGCCACCGCACCCCGATGCTGTAATCCCGCGACGACCTATCGCGGCGGCTGGGGTGGTGTCCGCAGGGTCAGGATCAGGTCGAGCACGAGGGCGGTCCAGCCCGTCTGGTGGGCCGCGCCGAGCCCGGCCCCGGTGTCGCCGTGGAAGTACTCGTAGAAGAGCAGCAGGTCGTGCCACTCCGGGTCGTTCTGGAACAGGTCGACGTCGCCGAAGAACGGCCGGTTTCCCTCCGGGCCGTTGAGGAACAGCTTCACGAGCCGGAGCGAGAGGTCGTCCGCGACCGCGGCCAGCGTTGCCATCTTCCCGCTGTTCGCCGGGTACTCCACCTGCAGGTCGTCGCCGAAGAACTCCGCGAACCGGCGTACTGCCTCGATCAGGATGTAGTTGACCGGCATCCAGATCGGCCCGCGCCAGTTGGAGTTGCCGCCGAACAGGCCCGAGGTGGACTCGCCGGGCTCGTAGCCGACGGTGTACGCGTGGTCGCCGAGGTACACCGTGAACGGCTCGTCCTTGTGGGCCCGTGACAGGGTGCGCAGGCCGTAGGGCGAGAGGAACTCGTCCTCGTCCAGCATGCGCTGCAGGATGCGGATCAGCTGGTCGGGCCCGACCATCGACAGCAGGCGCAGCTGCTGGCCGCCGCGGCTCTTCTTCGCGCCGACCACGTCGCCGTATTCGGGCTTGTTGGTCAGGAACCAGCGCAGACGGGCGGCCACGTCGGGCAGGCGGCGCAGGGTCGAGGAGCTGATGATCGTGGTCGCGGTGAGCGGCAGGAGCCCGACGACCGAGCGGACCTTGAGCGGGATCTGGCGGCCGTCGGCGGTGCGCAGGACGTCGTAGAAGAACGCCTCCTCCTCGTCCCACAGGCCGAACTCGTACGCGGCGTCGGCGATGTAGGCGAAGTGCTCGAGGAACTTGGCGGCGATGTCCTCATACACGCGGTCGTGCACGGCGAGGGTGAGCGACATGTCGAGCAGGTTCAGCGCGTACATCGCCATCCAGGCCGTGCCGTCGCTCTGCTCCAGCCGGCCGCCGACCGGCAGCGCGGCGGAGCGGTCGAACGGGCCGACGTTGTCCAGGCCGAGGAAGCCGCCCTCGAAGACGTTGTTGCCCTCGGCGTCCTTGCGGTTGACCCACCAGGTGAAGTTCAGCAGCAGCTTGTGCAGGACCCGGGCCAGGAAGTCGAAGTCGCGCGAGCCGTCGAGGACGAAGACCCGCAGCGCGGCCCAGGCGTGCACGGGCGGGTTCACGTCGCCGAAGGCCCACTCGTAGGCCGGGATCTGGCCGTTGGGGTGCATGTACCACTCGCGCAGCAGGAGCAGCAGCTGCTCCTTGGCGAAGCCGGGGTCGACCCGGGCGATGGCGACGCAGTGGAACGCCAGGTCCCAGGCGGCGTACCACGGATACTCCCACGGGTCGGGCATGGACAGCACGTCGCAGCTGTTCATGTGCCACCAGTGGCTGTTGCGCCCGTAGCGGCGGCTGTCCGGCGGCGCCTCGGAGACCGGGTCACCCTGCAGCCAGCGGGCCACGTCGAAGTGGAAGAACTGCTTGCCCCACATGAGCCCGGCGACCGCCTGCCGGACGATCATCTTCTCCTCGGCGGTGGCGGCGGCCGGCACGAGCTCGTCGAAGTACTCGTCGGCCTCGGCCCGGCGGCGGCTCATCGTGGACTCGAAGTCGGCCTTGAGGTCGGCGGGGGCGAGGTCCGTGGCGCCGGGGGCGTTGAGGTTGAGCCGCAGCCGGATCTCGTGGGTGCCGCCGGCCGGGACGGAGATCAGGTAGTGCAGGGCGGCCTTGGTGCCCACGCCGTCGGGGTTGACGCTGTCGGCGCCGTGGATGATGTGGTCGCCGATGCCGTCCTTGGGGTACTCCTGCCCGGGTTTGCCCCAGATCCGCGGGCCGTTGGTCTCGTTGTTGCAGAACAGCGGGCGGGGCGCGCCGTCGCCGGTCAGCGCCAGGCGGCCGAGCAGGCGGTGCTCGGCGAGCAGGCCGTTGTCCTTGGCGCGGATCTCCGGGCGGTAGTCGCGCCCGGGCAGCCCCCAGGCCCAGGTGTTGCGGAACCACAGGGTCGGCAGGACGTGCAGGGTCGCCGGTTCGGGCCCCATGTTCCGGATGCGGATCTTGACGCACATGTCGGTGGGGCCGGCCTTGGCGTAGTCGACGTCGACCGCCCAGTAGCGGTCCTCGTCGAAGATGCCGGTGTCGACCAGCTCGTACTCCGGGTCGGTGCGCCCCCGCCGGCAGTTCTCGGCGACCAGGTCGTCATACGGGAACGCGTTCTGCGGGTAGTGGTAGCGCCACCGCATCCAGGAGTGCGTCGGGGTGGAGTCCAGATACCACCAGTACTCCTTGACGTCCTCGCCGTGGTTGCCGAGGTCGCCGCCGAGGCCGAACATCCGCTCCTTGAGGATGGGGTCCTTGCCGTTCCACAGGGCGAGGGCGAAGCAGAACGTCTGCCGGTCGTCGCAGATGCCGGCCATCCCGTCCTCGTTCCAGCGGTAACAGCGGGAACGGGCCTGGTCGTGCGGGAAGTAGTCCCAGGCGTTGCCGTAGGCGCTGTAGTCCTCACGGACCGTGCCCCAGGCTCGTTCGGACAGGTAGGGCCCCCAGCCCCGCCATGGGCGCTCCCCGCTGTCGGCTTCGGCCAGCCTTCGGCGCTCGGCGTTCCCATCGTCCTCGATCACGCGGCTATTCTCCGTTGTTCATGTTTCGGTCAAGTTGAGGACTCGACCATTCGAACCCGTTTGTGGCATTTGTTCCTACACCAAGTTGCCCCTTGATCAATAATCTTGTGGCGAAGCGCTCGCCGCTCGCCACCCCAAGCCACCAAGATTGTGCGCATGGTGGTGTACGGCGCACAGGTATGTGGGGATTTGTCGGTTGGAGCCACGCGTGAGTGGCTTGTCCCGGACGGGACGGGCGGGTACGCGATGGGCACCGTGTCGGGGTTGCGCACGCGGCGCTACCACGGGCTGCTCGTCGTCGCCGAGCCCGGCCGGCCGGCCCGCCGCCACCTGGCCCTGGCCGCCCTCGACCCGGTCCTGACCCTGCCGTCCGGCGCCGAGGTCGAGCTGGCCGTTCACGAGTGGGCCGGCGGCGCGATCAGCCCGGCCGGCCACACCCTGCTCGAGCGCTTCGACCTCGTCGACGGCCTGCCCCGCTGGCGCTGGCGGATCGGCCCCGTCGTGCTGGAGCGCGAGCTGGCCATGGTCCACGGCCGATCGCACCTCGGCGTCGTGCACCGGCTGGTGAGCGCGCCCGGCCCGGTGACCCTCACGCTGAAGGCGCTGGTCACCTGGCGCGACGCGCACGGCGAGCGCTCCGCCGCCGGCCCGGCCCCGCACGTGGTGGCCCACGACGCCGGGGCGCTGGTCGAGGGCGCCTTCCGCCTCAGTGGTGAGGGCTTCGTCACGATCGGGCAGTGGTACCGCGGTGCCCGCGCCCGCGTCGAGGGCGAGCGCGGCCTCGCGGCGCACGAGGACCTCTGGTGCGCCGGCGCCTTCACCGCGCGCCTGGAGCCCGGCGAGAGCCTGGAGGTGGAGGCCTGGGCCGGCGACGACGCCCGCCGTGGCGCCGGGCGGATCGTGCAGCGCGCGCGGCTGCGCAACCGGTCGCTCACCCACGACGCGACCGACGACGTCGACCGGGCCCTGGTGCTCGCGGCCGACGCGTTCGTGGTCGCCGGGGCGTCCTTCGACGGAAATTCGGCCGCCCCTGACGTGGTGGCCGGGTATCCCTGGTTCGGCACCTGGTCCCGCGACACGATGACCTCCTACGACGGATTGTTCCTCGCCACCGGGTGGTACGACGAGGGGCGCGAGCTGCTGCGCGCGTACGCGGCCACCCTCGACGGCGGCATGCTCGCCAACACCGCCGACACCGGCCGGACCGAGCACAACACCGTCGACGCCACCCTGTGGTTCCTGCACGCGGTCGAGCGGCACGTGAGCGCCACCGGTGACGACGATCTCGCCGCCGAGCTCCTCCCGGCCCTCGACGAGGTCGTCGCGGCCCACCTGCGCGGCACCCGCTACGGCATCCGGGCCGACGGCGACGCCCTGATCACCCAGGGTGCCCCAGGCGTCGCGCTCACCTGGATGGACGCCCGCGTGGATGGGATTCCGATCACACCCCGGGCCGGCAAGCCCGTCGAGGTGAACGCGCTGTGGGTCAACGGCCTCGCCGGGATCGCGGCCCTCAAGGAGCGCCTCGGCCGTGACGCGAGCGACACCCTGGCGCTGCGGAGGCGGGCTCGGGAGAGCTTCGAGCGGCGTTTTCCGGTCGCGCCCCGGTCGCCGTCCGCGACCGGGGCGCAGGATGCGAGGCCCCTCTACGACGTCGTCGACGGGCCCGGCGGGGACGATCCGGCGCTGCGGCCCAACCAGCTCCTGGCGTGGAGCCTGCCGGGCGGCCCGATGCGCGGCCGGCCCGTCCCCGAGGTCGTGTCCGCCCTGCTCACACCGCTCGGGCCGCGCAGCCTGGCGGCCGGCGACCCGGGCTACGTCGGCGTCCACGCCGGCGGCCCCGCGCAGCGCGACGCCGCCTACCACCAGGGGACGGTGTGGCCCTGGATGATCGGCCCGTACGCGGATGCCCACCCGGCCGGGCCCACCGGCGATCACGGTGAGCTCCTGCGGGGTATCGAGGCGCACCTGTGGGACTGGGGTGTGGGCTCGGTCAGCGAGACCGCGGACGGCGACGCCCCGCACCGGGCCACCGGCTGTCCGTTCCAGGCCTGGTCCGTCGCCGAGGTACTACGCGTTCGGAGGAATGTCGGCTGACCGTTACACCCTAGAAATGAGATTTGCCGCCCTGGTAACCCTCGCCGGGCAGGATGAGTCTCAAACCCACCCAACGGCTCACACGCGGGGGCGAATTCGCGTGTGTTGGCCCAGTTGTGCGTGGGTACCTTGGCGTGCGTTTTGATCAACGATCTGTGGGGGCGGCCACGTGAGCGAGCCAATCGGGACCGGGTATCGACCATTACGAATCATGATGCTGTCGTGGGAGTACCCACCGGTGGTCGTCGGGGGCCTCGGGCGGCACGTTCACGCCCTGGCGACCTCGCTGGTGACGGCGGGGCACGAGGTGACGGTGGTGACGCGGCACGCCCCGGGTGCGCCGCTGGAGGAGTACGCCGAGGGCGTCCGGATCGTCCGGGCGGCAGAGGACCCGCCGCTGTTCCCCCTGTCGACGCATACCCTGCTGGCCTGGACGATGGCGTTCAACCACACGCTCACCCGGGCGGCGCTGCGGGCCGCGGCGACGGGGGAGTACGACGTCATCCACGCCCACGACTGGCTCGTCACGCACACCGCGGTGACGCTCAAGGAGTGCCTCGACCTGCCGCTGGTCGCCACGATCCACGCCACCGAGGCCGGGCGGCACCAGGGCTGGCTGCCCGACGAGATGAACAAGTGCATCCACTCGGTCGAGTGGTGGCTCGGGCACGAGGCCTGCCGGGTCGTGGTCTGTTCGGAGTACATGCGCTGGGAGGTCACCCGCCTGCTCGACCTCGCGCCGGCGCGGGTGTCGGTGGTCGCCAACGGCGTCGACGCGAGCGTCTGGCGGGCGCCGTCGCGCGCGGTCAACGCGGCCCGCGCGCGCTTCGCCGGCGAGGGCCCCCTGCTGGGGTACGCCGGCCGCCTGGTCTACGAGAAGGGTGTCCAGGATCTCATCGCCGCGCTGCCGGAACTGCGCGCCCGGCACAACGGCCTGCGGGTCGTCATCGCCGGCGACGGGCCGCACCGCGGCGAGTTGCAGGAGGAGGTGCGCCGGCTGCGGCTGCAGCGGGCGGTCAGCTTCGCCGGCTTCATGGGCGAGGGCGAGCTGCCCGCGCTGATGGCCGCCACCGACGCCCTCGTCGTGCCCAGCATCTACGAGCCCTTCGGTATGGTCGCCCTGGAGGGTGCCTCGGCCGGCGCGCCGCTGGCCGTCGCCGCGACCGGCGGCCTCGCCGAGATCGTCGAGCCCGGCGTCACCGGCGTGACCTTCCCGGCCAAGAGCCCCGACGCGCTCGCCGTCTCGGTCGGCACGCTGCTTTCGGACGAGCCGTTCGCCCGCCGGGTCGCCAAGCAGGCCCGCTTCATGGTCAGTGAGCGTTACGGCTGGGCGACGATCGCCGCGAACACCGCCGCGGTGTACTCCACCGCGATCGCCGAGGCACCCGGCTTCGCCGCCAAGCAGGCCGCCGCGATCCTGGAGCACGGCCGGCCGCAGATCGTCGTACCGGAGGGTAACCTCCTGACGTTGTGATCCAACTCTCTGATACATCGGCTTCTGACCGACTTCCGACTGACCCCGGCGAGCCTATTTGCCGGGGTCAGGCATATTTTGGGTCTCGCCACAATGTTCCTTCCCCGGTACGGTGGCCGAGGTACAGCGACCGGAGTCGATCAGGACGGCAACTGGGTTGAGCGGCAGCGCCGACGAGGTTCTCGGCAACAGATATCGGCTCATCGCACCCGTCGGCACAGGCGGCATGGCGGTGGTATGGCGCGCCCGCGATCTCGTCCTCGACCGGGACGTCGCCGTCAAGCTGCTCGCCGCGGAGCTGGCCGGCAAGGCGGGCAACCGCGAGCGGATCCGCTCCGAGGCGCAGGTCGTCGCCCGGCTGCAGCACCCCAACATCACCGCCGTGCACGACTACGGGGAGGCCGGCGACGTCTCCGCCGGGCGCAACGGCCGCCGCCCCTATGTCGTGATGGAGCTGCTGGAGGGTGAGCTGCTCTCCGACCGGCTCCGCTCCGGCCCGATGTCGTGGCGCCGGGCCACGCAGGTCTGCGCGCAGGTCGCGGCCGGGCTCGCCGCCGCGCACGACCGCGGGGTGGTGCACCGCGACATCAAGCCCAGCAACGTCATGCTCACCGCGGCCGGTGCCAAGATCCTCGACTTCGGCGTCGCCGGGCTGACCGGCTCCTACGACCCGGACGACGAGCGCGACGGCACCGTGTTCGGCACGCCCGCGTACCTCGCCCCGGAGCGCCTGCTCGGCGGCGGGGTGATCGCGGCCACCGACGTCTACACGGTGGGCCTGCTCGCCTACCGCTGCCTCACCGACCGCCTGCCCTGGCACGCGGACACGCCGACGCAGATGATCGCCAACCACGTGTACGAGCCGCCGCACCCGCTGCCGGAGATCCCCGGCCTGCCGGTCGAGGTGGGCCGGCTCGTGACCCGGTGCCTGGCCAAGGACCCCGACGCCCGCCCGTCCGCCGCCGAGGTGGCCCGGGTCCTGGCCGCCGCGACCGGCATCCACGTCGTCCTGCCCGGCGAGGACGGCTCCTCCACCCAGGAGGTCCACGCCCCGCCGGTCAACGAGGACACCCCGTCGTCGCTGCGCCGCGCGGAGCTGCTCCCGGTGCCCCGCCGCGGCAGCAACCACCGCCCGCCCAACCGCACCGCCCGGCGCACCTGGGCCGCGGTCGCCGCGACCGTCGCCGCCGCCGGCGCCACCACCGGCATGGTCGTGTGGAAGCCGTGGGCGCCCAAGCCCGGCTGCAACGTCGACTTCTACATCCATCCCCAGTTCCTGCCGGGGGTCGACCGCGGCTTCGAGGCCCGCGTTACCGTTGCCAACATCGGCAACCGCACGCTGGACCCGTGGCAGCTGGTCTTCATCTTCCGGGGTGGCCAGCAGGTCGACCGCGTCGACGGCGCGGGCGCCTACACCGCCGGCGTCGGCGGGCAGAAGGTCGCCGGCCAGTCCCCGCTGCCGCCCGGCAAGGCGGTCACCTTCGGCGTGTGGGGCCACGGCGGCCAGCCCCGGCCGCCGAGCGACTTCAAGCTCAACGACACCGCCTGCGACCTGCGTGTCGCCCAGCGCGGGCCGGACGAGAACCTGCCGGCGATCACCGAGAACGTCGAGGCGCCGGCGGAGGCGTCCCGCCCGCCGACCGGCCCGCCGCAGGGCCCCGGCCCCGGCGGCCCCCCGCCGCCCGGCGACCCGAACGACCCGAACGACCCCGACCCGGACCCGAGCCGCCGCGGTGGCCGGCCGGGGCAGTCCGGCCCGCCGCCGAGCTACTTCCAGGCCACCCCGCCCGCCCAGCGCACCCGACGCAAGCGGGGCTGATCCGGCACCGCCCTGGCTCACCGGCCCCGTCGCCTCGGCGCGTACGAGGTCGGGATGGTCCGCGCGGTCCTGCACCACGGCATCCGCCCCCACCCGGCCGGGCCGGCGGCGGCTGTCGTACATCGCGTGGCGAGGATCCGGTCGGTGATCGCGGGGGCGGGTGCGTAGGGGACAATGGTCCGATGCGATTCGGCGTTTTGGGCACGGGACACTGGGCGACGGTCACGCAGGCGGCGGCGCTGGCCACGCATCCCTCGGCGACGCTGGTCGGCGTCTGGGGCCGTAGTGCCGACAAGGCGGCGAACCTCGGCTCGACGTACGGCGTCCCGGCCTACGAGGACGTCGACGCCCTCCTGGCCGAGGTCGACGCCGTGGCGATCGCGCTGCCGCCGGACGTCCAGGCGCCGCTGGCCGTCAAGGCCGCCAAGGCCGGCAAGCACCTGCTGCTCGAGAAGCCCCTGGCGCTCGACCCGGCCGCGGCCGACGAGGTCGTGGCCGCCGCCGACGCGGCCGGCGTGGCGACGCTGGTCTTCTTCACGAACCGGTTCGTGCCCTCGGTCGAGGCGTTCCTGCGCGACAACGCGGCCGTCGGCGGCTGGTATGCGGCCCACGGCACGATGTACGCCTCGATCTTCCAGCCCGGCAACCCCTACGCGGGCTCGGTCTGGCGCAAGCGGCACGGCGGCCTGTGGGATGTCGGCCCGCACGCCCTTTCGGTCGTACTGCCCCTGCTCGGCCCGGTCGTCGACCTCTCCGCCGCCGAGGGCCCCCGCGACACCGTCCACCTCCTGCTGCGCCACGAGGGCGGCGCCGCGAGCACGCTCTCGCTGACCCTGAACGCGGCCCCCGACGCGACGAGCTTCGGCTTCTCGTACTTCGGCGAGCACGGCGCCACCACCCTGCCCGAGTGGGACGCCACCCAGGTCGAGGCGTTCGGCACCGCGGTCTCGGCCCTGCTCGACGCCGCCGCGACGGGCACCCCGCACGGCTGCGACGCCAGGTTCGGCGCCGAGGTCGTGCGGATCCTCGCCGCGGCGGAGCAGGCCCGCCACACGGCCACCATCGTCACGGTCTGAGGCTCAGCGCATCCGGCCCATCGCCGCCCGGAGGCGGTTCAGGTCGCGAATCCGCCGCTCGTAGGTCACCGCGAACCCGACCAGCAGCGCCCCGGCGACCGCCAGCGGCGCCCACCGCGGCAGGTAGTCCCAGAACAGGACCACCTCGTGCCCGGCGAGCACGGCGAGCACCAGCCCGCCGACGGCGATGGGCGCCCGCAGCCGCAGCCGGGCCCCGGCGAGTACCACCGCGACCGCCGCCGCCCCGAGCACCAACCGCCGCCCGGGTGCCCCCGGCTGCACGAGCACCAGCGCGAGGCTCGGCAGGAATCCGGCCAGCAGCCCCACCCCGAACGCCGTCCAGCTGCGAAGCGTGGGGTTCCGCCGGGCGGCCACCCACCCGGCGACCAGCAGCGCGAGGGCGATCGGCACCGTGTACGCCTCGGTCACCGCCCCGCCGCGGGCCACCAGCGCCAGCTCGTACGCGACGAACTCGGCCACCACCGCCCCCACGGTGTACGGAATCCGCGCCCCGCCCGCGAGCGCCCGCAGCCCGAGCGCGACACCCCAGAGCCCCGTGACCCCGGCCGCCGCCGCGACGTCCCCGATCGCGAGCAGGAACGCCACGACCGCGACCCCGTGCGCGACGGCGTCCAGCGCCCGCCCCTCCGGCCGGCGCCGCCGCAGCAGGTAGCCGCCGGCGAGCGCGATCCCGGCCGCGAGCAGCACCCAGTACGCCGTAGCCCGCAGCGGCAGCTCGGCCGCCCGCCCCGCGGCGAAGGCCAGCCAGGCCCCGGCGAGCGCGGCGATCGGCCAGGCGACGGCGCGCGCGGCGGCGGACCGCCCGGCGGCACCGGCCGCCACGCCGGCCGCGACCACGGCCCCGAGCCCGGCGAGCGTCGCCGCCCGGTCGGCCAGGCACCCCGCCAGCCCCGGCACGATCCCGAACCAGCACGCCACCGCGGCGACCACCGCCCCCGGTGCGGGCCGCCGCAGCGCCGCCCCGAGCCCGCCGGCCAGCCCCGCGGCCAGCGTCACGAGCGGTACCACCGGCCACGGCGCACCCGCCGCGACGCACCCGAGCACCACCGCGAGCCCCGCCGGCGCCGCCGCCGAGGACCACCGCGGCGCGCCGGCCCGCCCGGCCACGAACCAGGTCAGCCCGGCCAGCACCGCCAGCGTGACCGCCGAGGCCGCGGCCCCGAAGGCCGGCGGCCGCCCCGCCCACAACTCGGTGCCGTCCGGGCCGAGGCCGACCCCGGCGGGCGCACCGCGCCAGACCGCGCCGAGCCAGGCCAGCGGCCGCAGCAGCGCCTCGCCGACGGCCGGCAGCAGCGACACCACGACCAGCACCGCGGGCACCACGGCCGCGCCCGCGTGCCCGGTTCGGACACCCTCCACAGTGGATGCCCAGGGCCGCCCGGAACCCTCCGGCGCGGCAGCCGGGAGCGGGCGGAAACCGCGGGCGGCGAGCCACGTGCCGGCCAGCGCGGCGGCCGCGTAGGTGCCGAACCAGATCGAGCCGCCGTCGGCCCCCGAGCACGCCGCCGCCGCGACCGCCACGCCCGCGCCCGCCGTCGCCGTGGCGATCGTGCCCGCGTTCCAGGCCCGGTTGCCCAGCGCCAGCGCGGCCGCCGTGACCAGGACCAGGCCGGCCGTGGCGCCGGCGAGCGCGGGCGGGACCGGCCCGGTGCCGGCCCCGAGGAGCCGTCCCGCGGCGGCGGCCGCCACGGGCAGGGCGAGCAGGCCCGCGACGGCCGCCGGGAGTCCGGTGCCGCGCCCGGCGGCGCGGACGGCCAGCACAGTGGACAGTCCACAGAGGAAGGCGTAGGCGGCCAGGGTCGCGGCCGGGCTCGCCAGAGCGGCGACCGCCAGGTGCGCGGCCACGAACGGCATGGCCGCCAGGGCGACCCGGTCGGCCCGCAGGGCCGCCACGAGCAGCCCGAGCAGCGCGACACCATCCACAATGGAAGCCGGGGCGTCCCACGCCATCGGGGCGGCGAAAGCGACAAGCACAAGAGCCGTCCACGGTACCGCGCGGTGCCGCACCAGCAGCCCCAGCGCCACGGCCAGCAGCACCAGCGCGACCGGCTCCTGCCAGCCGAAGAGGTGCCCGGCCTCGGCGACCCGCGCCGGCCAGGCCGGCAGCCCGGCGGATGCGGTCCGCACGGCCGCCACGAGCGCGAACCCCACGTACGGCGCGGCGAACGCCCCCGTCACCACCAGCGCCCCGGCCCGCACCCCGGCCCGGACCCGTCGCGGGACGACGAGCGCGAGCCCGGCGAAGAGGATCGTCAGCGCGGCGAAGGCGACGTATCGCTGCCCGGGAAGGACCTCGGCGACGAGCCGCGCCGCGGCCGGCGCCAGGATCACGGCCGCGATCCCGGCCGCCGGCTGCACGGTCCGCGGGTGCATCGCCCCGGCCGCGACGACGAGCGCGGCCAGCAGCGCGACGACACCGGCGATCCGGGCGGCCCCGGCCACACCGTCCACGGTGGCCAGGGCGTGCAACGCCGGCGGCAGCGCGGCCAGCGCGGCGAGGCCGGCCGCGACCCAGGCGACCCGCTCGGCCGTACGCGCCAGCAGCACCCCGACCGCCGCCACGCAGACGAGCACGAGCGTCCACCCGGTCGCCCCGAGCCCCCGGTGCAGCGCGAGCAGCGGCAGGACGGGCTGCACCGCGACGACTGCCGCCAGCCGCGGCGCCCGCAGCCGGGTCGCGAGCGCGTACCCGCCCCCGGCGCCCGCCGCGACCGCGAACGTCCACCCCGCGTACGTTTGCGGCGAGGCGAGGTCGGCGAGCCCGGCGAGGTTGACGTACCAGGCCGCGTATCCGTCGAGCACCACCAGCAGGATGCCGAGCGCCGCGAACGTCTCGGCGGTGGCGCGCAGTTTCCGCCAGAGCGCGACGGGCGGCACGGCCAGCGTCAGCCCGGTGACGGCGGCCAGGATCACCGCGCGCCCCGTCACCCCGTACGCGGCCCACGCCACGGCCGCGAACACGACCGCCGCACTGGCCAGCAACAACCCGCCCAGCACGAAGAGCGCGTTCTGTACCGTCCGCGGCGCCGCCTCCCCCCGCGGGACCCCGCCACTGCCCGCCGCAGCCCCGGTTCCGCCCGATCCGCCGGCACTCGGGTCGGTGGCGAGTCCGCTTCCGGTGGGTGCCGACCCCGGCGCGTCGCTCGCCGGCCGGGCTGTGATCGGGGGCCGGAGCGCGTCGGATACCGCGGCCTTGACCCGCGCGGCGAGCAGGTTACGCTGCGAGACCACTGTGTTGTAACGCAACGCGGCGGCCCCGTAACGGACGCGGGCGGCCTGGACCTCGGCGTACAGCTCCCGCGTCTGCGCGTTGAGGCGAACGACCTCGGCGGCGTCGGGGTAGGGCGGCCGCCCGCAGCCGCGGCAGCCGGACTCGAGGCCGGCCGGCGCACCGCAGAAGGGGCAGGGATAGCTCACCATGCCGATCAGGATGCGCCGGCCCGCCCGCCGGCCGGCACCGCTGGGCTACTCAATCCCGCCTGAGTACCCGCGTGTTCCCAGGCCGCCCGGTGCGAGCATGCTGTCGTGATGCGGTTGCTCACCGAGGCTGAGTACAAGGCGACGATGGAGCCCGAACCGGTACAGATCGGACCGGACGACGATCCCCCGTTCGACTTCTGGGCGTACTTCGACCAGATACCCGAGTCCGACCTGGCCGGCCACGACTTCTCCGAGGGCACCGTCACGTACGCGTGGCACATGCCCCGGGGCAACCTGCAACATGTCTTGGTCAACTGCGAACGGCCCAACGTCTTCCTGGTGCTCGTGCTCGACCTCAACCACGCCGAGGTGCTCGGCCACTACCTGCTCGACATCTTCGGCGTCTGACCCCGCCTGGGCGCGAGAAGCCGCGCGCTGGACGGCTGCCCGCGCCGGTCTATTCGTCGAGGCCGCGTTCGATGGCGTAGCGGACCAGGTCCACGCGGCTGTGCAGCTGCAGTTTGCCCAGCGTGTTCTGCACGTGATTCTGCACCGTCCGGTGGGACAGGACCAGCCGCTCGGCGATCTCCTTGTACGTCACGCCCTTCGCCACCAGCCGCAGCACCTCGGTCTCCCGCTCGGTGAGCCGCGGCGCGTCCGGGTCCTCGGCCCGCGTGACGCTCGCCAGCCGCCGGAACTCCCCGAGCACCAGCCCGGCCAGCCCCGGCGTGAACACCGGGTCGCCCTCCGCGGTGCGCCGCACGGCCGCCAGGAACTCCTCGCGCGCCGCGGACTTCACCAGGTATCCGGTCGCGCCCGCCTTCACCGCGTCGAGCACGTCCTGCTGCTCCCCGCTGGCGGACAGCATGAGGATCCGCACCTCGGGGCACGACGCGAGGATGCCCTGGATGACCTCGACCCCGGACCGGTCCGGTAGTTGCAGGTCGAGCACCACGACAGCGGGCCGCACCGACCCGGCGATGCGAACGGCCTGGGCCCCCTCGCCGACGGCGGCCACGACCTCGTATCCGGCCTCGGAAAGATCCCGCGCGACCCCTTCGCGCCACATGGGGTGGTCATCGACCACCATCACCCGCAGCTTCGCCCCGCTCTCCACCCCAGCACCATAAACGCTGAGCCTTTCCGCCCCGGCTCCGGACACCGGGTGTCCCGACACCGCGCCCTACTGCCAGGTGGCGGTGTCGGGGTCGATGTCGTGGGCGCGTGCGCTGGCGTCGACGCTTTGCCGGAACCACGTGGCCAGGCCGGCGCGGATGCCGTCGTAGTGGGCAGCGAATGCCGGATCGGCCTCATACATGCGCCCGAGACAGACCTGCATCTGCCTGGTGAGGGGAAAGTACGAAGTGAACACTTCGCGGTGCCGCTCGACGAGCTGATTCGCTGCTGGGCTGCCAGGGGTGACACCGGCGTCCATCGCGTCGGCGAAGGCACGGTCGAGCTCGGCGATGGTGTCGGCGATGGCCTGCCACTGCTGCGGACTGCGAGCGGCTGAGCGTTCGGCGTACTGCTGCCATTGTGTCGTGTCTCCGTAGCGCTGACGGGCTCGGGCGGGCCAGTCCGGGTTCCACTGGGGGCCGAAGATCGCGGCCTGCTGCTCGACGGTCAGCAGCAGGCCGCGCTCGTGGGCGGCGATCATCCGGTCCAGGCCGGCGCTGAGCTGCTGGAGGCGCTCGATCCGCTGGGCAACCTCGGTGCGCTGCGCGCGCAACGCGCCGGGCACGTCTGCGGTCGAATCGTCCAGGATGGCCCGAATCCTGTCCAGGCCGAGGCCGATCTCCCGGTAGACGACGATGCGGTGCAGGCGTTCCAGATCGCCGGCGGTGTAGAGCCGGTATCCTCCAGCCGTGCGCAGCGACGGTCGCGCCAGACCGATGTCATCCCAGTGGTGCAACGCGCGGACTGTCACGCCCAACCACGTCGAGACCTGACCGACGGTCAGGCCATCGACGGCAGCGGCATCAGGCATGCTCCTCATTGTCGCCGCGGTCGGCGCCCGGTGGGGTGATCCCGATGGCTTCCAGGTTCCGCGCCTCCTGGCTGGCCGGATCGAAGGGCTTCGCCGCGGTGAACACGACCCGTGCGTTCTCGGGGGTGATCACCTCCACATCGCGGGTGTTCCAGGGAGTCTCCCGTGGGCCGTCGACCGAGTTCGGGCTCACCGCACGACAGTCCTCGACCAGGGAATCGATCTGGCTGAGCACGCACGCGAAACTGACGCTCATCGCCGGTGCCTGCGCCGGGACGCTCGCCGCGGAAACGAGCAGCACGTCCTGGAACGCCCACCGGCGCAGATGCACAAGCCTGCCGGGGATGCTGAACAGCTCGAAGAACCCGAGCCCACGACTCCAGAAGTCCACCGACGCCGCCAGATCGCTCGTGGGGATCGTCACGAACGCGGGCATTCCATAGATGCCCCGGAACGGCTCCGGCGCAACCGCATCCGGGCCGGGACTCGGCACCGGGCTCATCTCGAAAGCGTTGTAGTAGTTGCTCATGCACCCCACCCTCCGGCCTCACGCGACGTGAGGGTCAAGCCGCGTCCGTGAATCCGCTCCTACCGCAGCGATGCGAGGCTTGCGCACGATCTGGGTGGTCTGGGAGCGGAGGTCAGCGGGGGATTGTGAGCTCGATCTCGGTGCCCGCGGCGGGGGACGAGGTCACGGTGACGGTGCCGCCCAGGTCGCGGATGCGGCCGCGGATCGACTGGGCCACGCCGAGGCGGCCGGCGCGTTCGGCCTCCGCCAGCCGGCCGTCGGGGATCCCGGCGCCGTCGTCGCGGATGGTCACCGCGACCCGGTCGTCGAGGTCCTCCAGCAGGATCCAGGCGCGCGCGGCCGGGCCGGCGTGCTGGGCCACGTTGTCCAGGGCGGCGGCGACGGCCGCGGCGACCTCCGCGGCGACCGGAGCGGGCAGGTGGACCGGCGCGGCGGGCGCGGCGACGGTGACCGTGTCCGAGGCGTGGGAGCCGAGCAGCGTGCTGAGATCGGCCGGCTCGGGCGGGGCGGGCGGGCGCGAGCCGGAGGAGCGGGACCCGGACGAGCGGGACCTGGACGAGCGGGAGCCGGAGGCGCGGGGGCCGGACGAGCGCGACCGAGAGGAGCGGCCCGGGGAGCGGGGGCCGGAGAAGCGCGAACGAGCAGCGGCCGGGGAGGCCGGCGCGGCGGGGGAGGGGGCCATCGCGGGGGAGGGCGGCAGCGCCGAGACCGCGGGGGCGGACGTGACCAGGGTGCGCAGCACCTTCTCCTGATCGCCGGCCAGGCGGCCCAGCTCCGCGGCCTCGCCGCCCAGCTCGGCGCCGCGGCGCTGGACCAGGGCCAGGACCTGCAGGACCGAGTCGTGGATGCCGCGGGCCAGGCGCTCGCGCTCGCGGGTGGCGGCCTCCAGCTCGGTGGCCTGCTGCAGGCGGGCCTCGGCGTCGATCGCCAGGCGGGCGATGTGCCCGACGCCGATGCCGGCCAGGATCATCAGGACCGGCCCGTTGACGGTGGCCTGGCTGAAGCCGTTGCGGACGATCACGTCGGCGATGCTGAGCAGGACGGCGGCCACGGCCCCGCGCCGGCGGCCGCCCGAGATGGCCCAGGCGACGACCGGGCTCGCGACCCAGGCCATGGGCAGGGTCGGCGCGCCGACGCCGAGGCCCGGGGGGTGGACGATCCAGCGGGAGGCGAGCAGGCAGGCCGCGGCGACCGCCAGGTCGGCGGTGAGCAGCGGCCAGCCGCGGCGCTCGGGGCGCGCGTAGGCCAGGCTGCTCACCACCGTCCAGACGGTCATCACGGCGATGATCAACCAGCCGCCGGGGGGCCAGGCGTAGCCGCGGAAGTTGTTGACCATGAGGACCGCGGCGTAGCCGAGCGCGGTGACGCGGAAGACGAGCAGCGCCCGCCACAGCGGGCCCTCCAGACCGGGCAGCCCCCCGCCGGCCATGTCAGACCCAGTGCACCGGGGGCAGGCCGGCCTCGTCGAGGGCGGCCGCGATCTTGCTGAACGGGCGGGAGCCGAGGAAGCCGGCCGGGTTCATCGGGCTGGGGTGGCCGGCCTCGATGACCACGTGCTGCGGGTTGGTGACCAGGACGGCCTTCTTGCGCGCGTATCCGCCCCACAGGACGAACACGACCCGCCGCTCGAAATTGTTCAGCGCGTGGATCGCCGCGTCGGTGAAGTGCTCCCAGCCGCGGCCGGCGTGCGAGGCGGCCTTGCCGGCGCGGACGGTCAGGACCGCGTTGAGCAGCAGGACGCCGTCGGCGGCCCAGGGGGTCAGGTCGCCGTTCTTCGGCGGGGTGACGCCGAGGTCGTCGCGCAGCTCCTTGTAGACGTTGCGCAGCGACGGTGGCACGGACACGCCGGGGCGCACCGAGAAGCTCAGGCCGTGGGCCTGGCCCTCCTTGAAATAGGGGTCCTGGCCCAGGACGAGCACCCGGGCCTGCTCGGGCGGGCAGAGCCGGAACGCGGTGAAGAGGTCCGGCAGCGGCGGGTAGACCGGGCCGGCCGCGTATTCCTGCTCGACGAACGCCTGCAGGCGCTGCACGACCTCGAGGTCGAGATGCGGCTTCATCACGTCACGCCAGCCGGCGGGGAGGAGCTCCAGCAGATCCAACGACATGCAGGGCACTCTACGAGTAGGGTGCGACATTTTCTGTACCGGCCGAAACTCGGATTTATCCGGATAAAATCGGACCATGACGCAGGTCGGACCCGTGGGCAGCGGCGGTGAGCCGCTCACCGTGCTGTGGTCCTGGCGGCAGCGGCTCGAACAGGCGGGCGAAAACCGGCAAGCCCCGCCCAAACAGCAGAGGTCGGTGCAGAAGGGCGATCGCCGCGTAAATCCGGGTCCACAGGACAGTCTCCCACAAGACGGGCCGGTGGACGGGCCGAAAGAGGGCGAACACGGCTATCTTCCGCAGCTGCAGGCCCGGCTCCGCGACGCCGTCGGCGACGTGCACGGGGTGGTGCGGCGGCTGTGCGAGGTACCGCCGGAGCAGCGCACGATCCTGCACACGGCGGTCGCCGCCGACCCGGCCGCGGCCGAGCGGTCCCTGACCTGGCTGCTGGAGCACTTCGACCAGCCCAGCGCCGTCGTGCCGGCCCTCGGCCGGCTCGCACCCGCGCTCGACGCGCTGCTGGCCACCCGCGGGCGCCAGCTCGACCTGTTCGGCGACGCACTGCTGGCGGCCGTGCGCGAGGAGCGCGGCGGGCGCTGGAGCGACGAGGACGCGAGCGCCTGGCGCGACCTGTGGCGCTTCGCGACCGGCTGGCTGCGCCAGGGTGCGCAGCTGTACCACGGCGAGACGCCGTTCTGGACGGGCACCGTGCTCGCCCACGACCGCCGCCGCGACGACGTCGTCGTGCTCACGGTGGGCACCGACCTGCCGTACCCGTTCCACGCCGGCCAGCGCGCCATCGTCGAGTGCCACGACGTGCCGGGGGCCTGGCGCGCCTGCTGGATCGGCGACCCGCCGGCCCAGGACGGCCACATCGAGATCCACGTGCAGGCGGTGCCCGGCGACCGGGCGACCGCCGCGCTCGTGCGGGACACCCGCGTCGGCGACCCGATCCGCCTGCACCGGGCCGAGGGCGACTTCGTCATCGAGCGCGGCGCGTCCGGCGCGGTGCTCATCGTCGCCGAGGACGTGCACGTCACCCCGGTCAAGGCGCTGCTGAGCGAGCTCGCCGAGCGCCGCGACGAGCGGGTCGTGCACCTGTTCTGGGGCGTGTCGACCCGCGACGACCTCTACGACCTCGAGTCGCTGCGCGAGCACGCGGCCCGCTGCGCCCACGCGACCGTGCACCCGGTCGTGGCGCGGGGCCCGGCGCACCCGTACTTCAGCGGCTCCCTGCCCCAGGTGGTCGTGGACTTCGGGGAGTGGACGTCGCACGACGTGTACATCAGCGGCAGCCCCCTCGCCGTCGGCGTCATGCGCAACATGCTCCGGCAGCGGGGCGTCGACCCGCGCCGGATGCACGCCGTCACGCTGGAGCCGTTCAGTACGTGAGCGAGGCGGCGACCACGGTGTTGCCCAGATACTCGCCCCGGCCCCGGTCGAAGGCGCCCCCGCACGTGACGAGCCGCAGGTGGGCGTCGGGCGCCGGGCCGTACACGAGCGCGGCCGGAAAGGCGGCCCGGTCGAACAGGCGCACGGAATCGACCCGGGACGCGGCGGTGGAGCCGTCCGCCCGCGCGACCGTGACCCGGTCGCCGGGTTCGAGCCGGCGCAGGCCGTAGAAGACCGCCGGGCCGGAGGCGGCCGAGTCGACGTGCCCGGCGAGCACGGCGTTGCCGCGCTCGCCCGGGGCCGGCCCGCGCCGGTACCACCCCACCGGCTCGACCGGTCGCCCCGGACGGCTGCCGCGCGGGCTCGGACAGCACGCCGGTGCGCGCCAGCAGCGCCCCGGCGATCAGTAGCGCAGCCGCCGCAGCAGGTAGACACCGGCGGCGCCGATGGCGAGCAGAGCACCGCCGAGCCCAGCGAGCGCGTGGTCCGGTCCCCGGGCGGTGGTGCCGTCCCCGGTCGCCACCCCGCCCGCGGGCGAGACCACGAGCTGCACCACGGTCGAGGTGCCGTCCCCGCAGCCGATTCCGACGTTGAACGTCCCCTCCTGGATGCTCTCGGGCAGGCCGGCCGTCACGGCGAACGCCCCCGATCGGGCCTGCGCCGTCATCGGGATCAGGGCGGGCAGCCCCAGTGCCGTCCCGGCGACGTCGGCCGAGCGCACCCCCTCGGCGCAGTCCACGCTGAAGGTGACGGCCGCGCCCGGTCGGACGGTGTCGGGCGCGACCGCCCCGCTCGGGCCGGCGGCGGGGGCCAGCGCGAGTGCGCCGACCGCCGTCAGGAGTGCCTGCATGCCGTACAAATCACCAGTAAAGTGGGTGAAGTAGGCACACCTCCGGCGAGGGACGGTGGGAAAGATGGTCCGGTGTGACTGCCGCTGCGACGATGAATTTCAGGCGCGAACGGACGTCACGAGTAGGAAATATGTCGCAGTGGCCTGCCCCGCCGAACGTTCGGGCGTGTTCTCGTGTAATCCTGCGCGAAGGCGTCATAAGCGCCGGTCGTGGGCAATGGCGGCCGCGGCCAGGAGCCGGACTGCGGGATGGGACGGGAACGACGCGCATGAGTGAGTACAACATCACATACCCCGACGGCGAGCTCCAGCTCAAGGTACACAAGGCGACTGAGGGCCCCGGCGGGCTGGAGATCGGCTCGCTGCTGAAGCAGACCGGCCAGGTCACCCTCGACACCGGCTTCGTCAACACGGCGTCGTGTGTCTCCTCGATCACCTACATCGACGGGGACGAGGGCATCCTGCGCTATCGGGGCTATCCGATCGAGCAGCTGGCCGAGGGCTCGACGTTCCTGGAGACGTCGTACCTGCTCATCCACGGTGAACTGCCCAGCACCACCCAGCTCGCGGAGTTCACCGACCGCATCCAGCACCACACGCTGCTGCACGAGGAGATGCGCCGCTTCTTCGACGGCTTCCCGCGCGACGCGCACCCGATGGCCGTGCTCTCCTCCGCGGTCAGCGCGCTGTCGACGTTCTACCAGGACAGCCTCAACCCGTTCGACAACGAGCAGGTGGAGATCTCCACCATCCGGCTCATGGCCAAGGTGCCCACGATCGCGTCGTACGCGTACAAGAAGGCCATCGGCCAGCCCATGCTCTACCCGGACAACTCCCTGGGCTACGTCGAGAACTTCCTGCGCATGACCTTCGGCGTCCCCTCCACGCCGTACGAGGTCGACCCGGTCGCGGTCAAGGTCCTCGACATGCTCCTGCTGCTGCACGCCGACCACGAGCAGAATTGCTCGACCTCCACGGTCCGCCTCGTCGGCTCCAGCCAGGCCAACCTCTTCGCCTCCGTCTCGGCCGGCGTCAACGCGCTCTTCGGTCCCCTGCACGGCGGTGCCAACCAGGCCGTGCTGGAGATGCTGCAGGAGATCCACGCCGACGGCGGCGACATCCAGTCGTTCGTGCGCAAGGTCAAGAACAAGGAGGCGGGCGTCCGCCTCATGGGCTTCGGCCACCGCGTCTACAAGAACTACGACCCCCGCGCGGCGCTGGTCAAGAAGGCCGCGCAGGAGGTCCTGGGCCGTATGTCGACGCCCGACCCGCTGCTCGACCTGGCCATGCAGCTCGAGGAGATCGCGCTGGCCGACGACTTCTTCGTCTCCCGCAAGCTGTACCCCAACGTCGACTTCTACACCGGCCTGATCTACAAGGCCATGGGCTTCCCGACCACCATGTTCACGGTCCTGTTCGCCCTCGGCCGGCTGCCCGGCTGGATCGCCCAGTGGCGCGAGATGATCAACGACCCGGAGACCAAGATCGGCCGTCCGCGCCAGGTCTACACCGGTTACGGGGCACGGGATTACACGCCGATTGCCGCACGGTAAAGACCCGCTGCGCCGAGCGGTTCTTGCTCGTTTGTCTACTTGACGGAGATCGACCCCAGCTGTCTCATACATGAGTCCGTCTGGGGTCGTTGTCCGTTTTTCCGACAGGTGAGCATACGGAGCCAGCATGAGCGCGCCAACGTTGTCGCCATTACTGAGCGCGGCGGTGCAGGACCGCACGTCGGGGGCCACCGGGGTAGCCCGGCAGGTCCTCGACGGCCTCGCCGAGTTCGTGCATGATCTGGCGACCCTGCGTGCGATGGTGGCGCCGCTGCCCGGGCTCCTGCCGGGGTACGCCTCGATGTGGCACATCGCCCGGGCCGCCAACAGCTCCGACCCCGGCCCCGCGTTGCGCGCCATCCGCGACCAGCTCGACCGCGACGTCGAGCGCTCGGTCGCGGTGGCGACGCGGCTGCTGGAGCAGCGCGGCGGCTGGGTCCGCACCGCCCCCAGCAGCGCGCTGGTCAAGGCCGCCGTCGCCCCGCTGCCCGCCGGCACCGTCGACCGGGCCGGCACCGAGGGCCTGGAGCCCGCCACCGGCGTCGCCGGCGCCGACGCGATCAGCCCCACCCGCGTGCTCAACATCAAGGGCACACTGGCCCTGGCCCGCAGCATTCCCACGATCGTGGTGACGACGTCGCTCAAGCTCGTGCCCGAGGACGTCTTCGAGGGCCTGGGCTCCCCGCTGTTCGAGCGGATCCCGCTGGATGCCTTCTGGGCCGTGGTCCTCGACGGCGAGCTGCTGACCCCCGCCGAGGCCGGCCACCGCGCCGCCCAGCTGGCCTGAACTCGAAACCTTCCTGCCAGTACTGCGTCGCGGAATCCGTGGCGTGGCAACGATTGTGCGATCGTGTGCAATCTTGTGCTCCACATTGGACAGATCCACACGGTTGGCAAGACGGCACGAATTGGGGGCTGTGCAGGGCGGCGCGGGGGGAGTACATTTCGTGCAACCCAAGGACGCCGGGGCCGCCGCTTCCCCCGTGGCGGCGGCCCCGGTTCTTGGTTCCTGGACTCCTGGTTCCTGGTCTTTTGTTTCGGTCTTGCCTGCGAGGTTTGCCCGTTCGCGGACCGGGAGACCACCAATGGCATGCCCGCCATCGCTGAAACCCCGCGTGTCGCGATCCCGGCGGGCCGTCGTCCCTCGTCGGCGGGGTCTGTGCCATCGACCTCGCGCTCCCCGGCGCCGAGGGCACCGTCCCAGTGCGCATTCAGGCCGGTGCGGGTGTGGGCCGGCGGGGGAGCGGGGCGCGTGAGCATCGGCACTGGGGCGGTCTTCCTTTCTAGCTCGAAGGGCGCGCACGAGGCGACCTCCTCGGCTTCGGCGGCTGGCTCTTCGCGCTGCGGGGTGGACGCCGCCGGCGGCATCTGCACGATCGTCGTCGACCGCGACGCGCGGTGACTCAGGACTTGCGGGGCTCGCCCAGGTCGGCCGACGCGCCCGAGACGGGGGCGTCGTCGGGCAGGTCCGGCAGACCGAACAGCTCCGTCAGGCCGGTGATCTGCAGCAGGCGGTGCACGAACGGCGACGGGCTGCGCACCTCCATCGTGCCGCCCACCTCGCGCGCCTTGTTGTTCGCCGCGACCAGCGCGCCGATGCCGATCGAATCCATGAACGGCACCCGCCGCAGGTCGACGGCGAGCAGCCGGGGCCGGTACGTCTCCACGGTGTCCAGCACCACCGAGCGCAGCGCGCCCACGGTGGCCGCCTCGAGCGGGCCAAGGACCTCAACCACGACCGTGCCGCCGGGTAGCTCGCCGGACTGGTGGGTCCGGACCATTGCGTCGCCCATTACGACCGCGTACCCAGCCCGTGAAACCGGAAACGTCAGGGGCTGGCGGAGATCAACAACGGCAGCATCACCGCGTATGCGCACAGCAGCACGCACGCCTCCGCGCGGGTGATGCGGTTGTTCCGCCGCAGCAGCAGCCACGCCAGGATTCCGGCCACGACCATCGCGGTCACCGCCGCGAACCCGAACGGCGCGATCCGGCCCGGCCCGGCCGCCAGCCCCACCACGGCCCCGCCGATCAGGCTGTTGAACAGGTTGCTGCCCAGCAGGTTGCCGACCATCAGATCGCCC
Source organism: Dactylosporangium sp. CA-233914 (assembly GCF_050942935.1). Taxonomy (NCBI): domain Bacteria; kingdom Bacillati; phylum Actinomycetota; class Actinomycetes; order Micromonosporales; family Micromonosporaceae; genus Dactylosporangium; species Dactylosporangium sp. CA-233914. Next base: position 2,655,178 of record NZ_CP192030.1, read on the forward strand.
TCACCACGCCGCTGGGCCTGCACCGAGGTCATCAGCTCGGGCAGCGACGTGCCGACGGCGACGAACGTGAAGCCGATCACCGTGTCGCTGACGCCCCACCGGTGCGCGAGCGTGGACGCGTTGGCGACCAGCAGCTGCGCCCCGCCCAGCGTCGCGGCCAGCCCGAGCGCGGTCCGCGTCGCCTCGACCCACCACCGCCCGGGCGCCGGCGGCGGCTCGACGAACGCGGCGACGTCGTCGGGCAGCGGGTCGTCCGGCGGCACCCGCGACAGGCGCACCAGCAGCACCAGCGCCCCGATGCTGAGCAGCGCGAGCAGTATTCCGGCCACGAACTTCAGCCCCACCAGCGCGAACGCCCCGAAGACGGTGACCCCGGCGACCATGAGCGGCGCCTCGCGCACCGGCACCGACGAGCGCACCAGCACCGGCGAGACCACCGCGACCACGCCCAGGATCAGCGTGAGGTTGAGGATGTTCGACCCGACCAGGTTGCCCAGCGCCAGCCCGGCGTTGCCCCGCACCGCGGCGGTGCCCGAGACCACGAACTCCGGCGCGCTGGTGCCCAGGCCGATCACCACGACCCCGACGATCACCGGCGCCACCCGCAGCACCGTCGCCAGGCGCCCCGCGCCCACGACGAGCTGGTCGGCGCCGTACGTCAGCAGCGCCAGGCCGACGATGCCGAGCCCGGCCACGAACAGGGTCGACATCCGCCTCCTCCCAGCGATCGCGCCTGGCTCGACACGATACCGGTCGCCACGAGGCCACCGGCCGCGCGCCGACTTCGCGTAGCGTTGGGTGATCGGCCGACTTCGCTGGGTGTTGACGTGAGATTGCCATCTTTCACCGCTGGCGCAAAGGCGTGTGGCGCTCTACAGTTTTCAACGAGACCGGCGTCTTCCCCCGTGGATGCCGGTCTCACCATTTTCGAGGGCTGAGCCGCAGGGCGGGGCTGCCTCCACTGTGGACGTCGCGGTAGATTGACCCCTGGTTGGAGGGGAGCGGTCGAGTGCAGTGTCCACGTTGCGCAGCCGAGGGCATCGACCCCGCCGGCTACTGCGTGAAGTGCCGCCTCTACCGGGGCCCGGCGCAACCGGTGCAACCGCCTCAGCCAGCGCAGCCGGTCCAGCCGCCTCAGTCAGTCCAGCCGCCTCCGCCGGTGCAGCCGCCGCCCGCCGCGTATTTCCCGCCGCCGCAGCCCTATCCGGCCGTCGCGCCCCCGCCCCGAACGCGAAACCCGCTGCTGATCCCCGGCATCATCTTCGGCGTCGTCGCCCTGGTGCTGGTCGGCGCCGTGATCGTCTACGCCGCCACCTCCAGCGGCGACAAGCAGACCCAGAGCACCGGCGGCACCAACCCGGTCGTCGCCGCCAGCGTCTCGCCGACCCTGGCCGAGGACGAGCCCACCCCCACCCCGACCGGCACTCTCGGCGACCTGCCCGGTGCGGGCGAATCCGCGTCCGCGAGCCCTGGCGCCGCGCCGTGCATCCTCGGCGTCTGGCTGGAGGAGCAGCACGACGAGCAGGTCACGGTGCTCAACACCGGCACCTTCCCGTTCACCGGCAACGGCGCCTACCATCGCTACAACGAGAGCGGCCGGGTCGTGATCGACTACGGCGACGGCATGCACCTGCGCGGCAGCAACGGCTCCACCCAGTTCGACTACGTCTTCTCCGGCTACATCTCCTACCAGTTCAAATACGCGAACGGCACCGTGACGTACTCCTCGCCGCGCCCGTCCGGCACCGAGACCTTCATCCGCAACGGCCACACCGACTACAGCGGCCCCCTGGAGGCCCGGGTGCCCCCGCCGATGAAGGTCAATTGCGGGTCGGTCGCCATGAGCCTCACCAACGCCACGACCACCACCCGGCTCAAGCGCACCAGCAAGGCCCCCTGACGCGGCTTTGCTCAGGTGGTGGGCCCGCGTGCCGATCAGGGACGCGAGGGAGGGCCCGCATGGACAACAAGCTCGCCATGGTCATCGACGACTCGCGCGCGATGAGGGGCATCCTGAAACGGATTCTGTTGCCCCTGGGGTTCGAGGTTCGCGAGGCCACCAACGGCAAGGACGCGCTCGACCAGATCTGGGACGACGACCTCAAGCCCGCGCTCGCGCTCATCGACTGGAACATGCCCGAGATGAACGGGCTCGAGTTCGTGATGGCCGTGCGCAAGCAGAAGCACCTGCGCCAGATGACGCTCATGATGGTCACCACCGAGAGCGAGCACGGCCAGATCGTGCGCGCGCTCGCCGCCGGCGCCCACGAATACGTGATCAAGCCGTTCACCAACGACGCGATCGTCGCCAAACTGACCTATCTGGGCCTCGTCCCACTGGCCGGTCCCGAGCCCGCCGTGAGTGCCTGATCTGGGATCCTGACCCGAAAGGCACCCCCGATGGTCCGATAGGCGACGGAAGAACCCCAGGCGTCGAACTACCGTGCCACGCATGACGATCGACTTCCCGAACGGCTGGTGGGGCACGGATCTGGGTGCCGCCCGGGCGAGCATCGGAACGTACGAGCTCTATCCCATCGAGAGCCTGCCGGTCGTCGACGAGTCCCGCTTCGACGGCACGTTCTCCTGGCTGGCCCCCGGCGCGCCGCACGACCCGCTGCGGGCCATGGACGTCGCCGCCCTCGGCGAGCACATCGCGCTGCCGGCCCCGTTCAAGCGGTTCATGAGCAGCCAGGTCCTGATGGACGCCATCCCCTCCTGCACCGGCTGCGACTTCGACCTGGCCCCGCGCCCGGTGCCGAGCCCGGTCGAGCCGTCGGCGCAGCTCGTGCGGTTCCTGCGCGACCAGCAGGACGCCGTCATCTGGTACCTCTACCTGCGCCCCGGCGCCGAGCCGTTCGTGATCGCCTCGCCGTGGCTGCTGGAGGTCGTCGGCCTGGAGGAGGTCGACCGCGACACGCTGATCGCCAACATGGTCCGCGCCTCCGAGGGCTTCGAGCAGTTCATCCATCGCTTCTGGCTGGAGAACTCGCTGTGGTTCAGCGTGAACGAGGGCGACGAGTCCACCGACGAGATGAACCTGTACCTCGCGCATTACACGGCCGCCATTTAATCTCTTGCGCCGCCCGGACGGCGCGCCTATCTTTGAACACATCGAGGCGACGGACAGCGAGATGAGAGGGATCGGACGATGAACGGGCACCGCGAGCTACGACTGGAAGCGCCCAGCGCGACCGGTGCCGCCGCGCTGTCGGTCGGCGGTCGGTCCTGGCTGCTCAGCGGCTTGTCAAAGGCTACGGGTAGGTGGCGAGGCTAGGGGAGTACACCCCGACTCGCCAGCCGCCCGGGCCAACCAACGGGCGGTTTTTTTGTGCACTTATGCATTGAAGTTGTTCATTGAAAATTGCATTCTTCAGGTCGCGGTAGCCCAACGGTAGAGGCGTCCCTCTCAAAAGGGGATCGGTGCGGGTTCGACTCCCGCTCGCGACACGCAAGATCGTTCGGTTTCGTATGTCGGTTGCTCGTGCAGATGAAGGGAGGAGGCCCGGTGACCGCGGTTCTCGTACTCAACGCCGACCTCGGACCCCTGCACCGGGTCTCACTCCGCCACGCCATCCGCATGCTCCTGCGCGAGGTGGCCGTCGTTCACGAGGCGGAGCCGGACCGGTTGATCGGGGTCTACCCGCTCCCGCGGGTCGTGCGGCTCGTGTCGTACGTCGTCACCCGCTGGCGGTTCACCGTCGGCCCGGCGTGGTCCCGCGCCGGCGTCCACGCCCGCGACGGCCGCCGCTGCGGCTACTGCGGCGCCGAGGCGACGACGATCGACCACATCCTGCCCCGCTCCCGCGGCGGCCGGAACACCTGGAAGAACACCGTTGCGGCCTGCACGGGCTGCAACCAGCGCAAGGGTGACCGCACCCCCGCCGAAGCGGGCCTGGTGCTGCGCGTCAAGCCGTCGGTTCCGACGTGGAGCGCGCTCGTCCAGCGCTGATAGATGGCCCCGGCGGCCGGCTCTTCGCTACCGCCCGCCGCCGGGGCCCTTCGGGCTCGTAGCTCATCTTGGCAGAGCGCCGCTCCTGCAAAGCGGAGGTGACCGGTTCGAGTCCGGTCGGGTCCACGCCCGGGTAGCCCAACGGAAGAGGCGTCTGGTTCAGGTCCAGGAGGTTGGAGGTTCGAGTCCTCTCCCGGGTACTCGAGGAAGGTTGGCCGAGTGGTAAGGCTGCGGCTTGCTAAGCCGTCGACGGGGGAGACCCCGCGGGGGTTCGATTCCCTCACTTTCCGCGTGGCCTTGTTGGGAAGGCCAGCCGATTGGTGCCGGCACCCGTCTCGAAAACGGCGTTGGGTTCACGCCCGTGTGGGTTCGACTCCCACCCTTCCCGCCTCTGTGACGGCCACTGGGCCGTTTCCACCCGGCAATCCATGACCGTGTCTGCCTGAGCCCCGTTCGGGGCGCTGGGGCGCTTCTAACGCGTTTTCCCGAAGGCGTACCGCGTGAGCACCCGCACGCTGCCGGCACTGCGCTGCCGGGCCGCCGCCGGGAGCATCGTCAGCGCGTGGATGCGCGAGGACAGGTGCCACCGCGCCGCCCGCCCCGCCCGCGGCCAGCCGTGGGCGTCCATGCGCGCCGCCGTCGACAGGAAGAACGCCTGCGCCTCGCTGAACCGGTTGCCGGTCACCGCCGAGGACGCCGACAGGCTCTCGTTGTGCCGCCGGTACTGGAACACGACCTCGGCGTCGGCGACCAGCGTCCCGCCGCGGGTCACCAGCTCCAGGATGAGCTTGAGATCCTGGATGACCTTGAGCTGCGGGTCGAACCCGACCGCCCGGATCTCGCCGGTACGCCAGGCCAGCGACGGGAAGTACAGCCAGTTGCCCCGCAGCAGGCTCACCGCGAGCTCCTCGCCGACCATGGTGACGGTTCCGTCGATCTTCGGCGCGTACACCCGCCGCTTCGTCGTGTCCGTCAGCGTCCGCACCACGGCCCCGTCGGCCCCGATCACCTCGACGCCGGGCTGCACGAGCACCGCCCCGGGGTGCGCGTCGACGAGCGCGTGGACACGCTCGACATATCGCGGCAGCATGACGTCGTCGCAGCCCATGATGACCATGAACGGCGCCTCGGCCCGGTCGACGCACTGCTGGAAGTTGCGCGTGATGCCCAGGTTCTCCGGATTGCGCTCGTACCGCACCCGCGGGTGCCCGAGCGCCGCGAAGTACTCCGGGATGCCGGTCTGCCGATCGGCGGGGTTGTCGTCGAACACCGTGAGCCGCCACCGCTCGTCGGTCTGCGCCACGATGCTCTCCACCGCGATCTTGAGCAACGCCAGCCCGCCGTAGTGCGGCAGCATGATGTCCAGCACCGGCCGATCCTAACGGCCCAGCCCTCCGGCCCGGACATGTCGGGGCGTGCCTTCCCCGGGCGCCGAATCCGGATATGTCGGGCGCTGCGCACCACGACATATCCGGATTTTTCGCCTGACGGGGCTTAAGCGTGACAGGCGGGGATCGGCCACGGCAAAAAACCGGCCCGTCCGTGGCAACGGACGGGCCGGTCTGGCGCGTCTAGTTCAGTGCCGGGCTCGCCGCTTACCGGCCGGGGGCTGGCCCGCCGCGGCGCGCGCGGCGGCCTGCTGCTCGGGCGTGGAGTCCTCGTCCCAGGCCTTGGCGCGGCGGATCTCGTCGAAGAAGCCGAGCAGCCGGTCGAGCTCCTGCGTGCTCGTCTTGTCGTCGGCCCGGACCGTCTTGCCCTTCTTGTTGTGCGAGCGGATCTCGCGGCCCGTGTTGACCGTGGAGGTGTCCTCGGCCGGCTCGTTCTGCTCGTCCGACATCGGGGCTCGCTGGGCCGGCATGCGACCGGTCGGCTCCTCGTGGTGCCGGGTCGGCGGGGTGACCGGGTCGAAGTGGTGCTCGTCGTAGTTCGGGGCGTCGAAGCTGTACCCCTGCTGCTGTCCCTGCGGCGGCGGCTGGTCCTCACGGTGGAACGCGTGCGGCGGGGCGACGTGCACCTCGGGGTGCATCCCCGCGTATCCGTTCCCGTTGTGCCCCATCTGCCCGTTCGCGGGCGGCCGGGCGTAGCCGTTCTGTGCCGGAGCGCCCTGCCCGTAGACCGCCCCGCCGTGCCCGTTGCCGTCGCCGTTCACGGGACCGTGCCCGTTGACAGGACCGTGGCCGTTCACGGGTCCGTGCCCGTTGACGGGACCGTGGTCGTTCGCTGGACCATGGCCGTTTACGGGTCCGTGGCCGTTGACCGGACCGTGGCCGTTCGCGGGACCGCCCGGGGTGGGGCCGTGGACGACCGGGACCATCGGCGCGGTCGAGTCCGGGCTGCCGTTGCGGAACGCCGCCGCCGGGAACGACCCGGTGGTCTCGCCCGGTCGCGGCCGCGGCTGCGACATCGGGGGCTCGGCCGGATGCCGCCCGGGCCGCGGCGCCCCGTTCGGCGTCAGCGGCGCGAACGAGCCGGTGTGCGACTCGGCGCCGGTGCGGGGGTCGCGCTCGTCGTATCCGTTCGACTCGTATCCATTCGCCCGTGGCGCCTCGAACGCGCCCGACGGCGCCTCGGAGGCGGCCGGGAACGCGGGGAACGAGCCGGTGCGCGAGCCGCGGTCGGTGGGGTCGAAGTCGGGACGGCGCTCGTAGTCCTGCTCGGCCGGGCGCAGCGACACCGTCGGGTGCGCGCCGGACGGGTGACCGTTGGCGGGCCGCCCGTCGACGAGATAGGGCCCGTTGACGTCGCCGTGGCGCTCCTCGGCCGCGTGGCCGGCGTGCCGCGCCGCGTCCGTCACCACGGTGAACGAGCCCGTGTTGGACGGCGCGGTGCCGGCGGGCGGCGTGACCAGCTCGACCTCGCCCGGCTCGGGCAGCGAGTCGAGCAGGCCGGTGGCGAGGATGAACACGTTCGGCGCGGCGCCGCGCGGCACGGCGATATACGCGCGCTTGCGGGCGTCGATCGGCAGCTTCTCGAGGATCTCGGCCATCGTGTGGGCCGGCGGCGGCAGCTCGGCCCCGTTCGGCGCGCCGACGATGACGGCGCAGCGGTTCACGTCGACCGGCAGCCCGCGGATCCAGTCCGCCGGGTCGTTGAGGTGCTCCGGGCGGATCCACAGGCCCGCCTGCACCACCTCGAGCACCCAGCCGGAGCCGAGGGAGAAGGTGGCCTGGCCGGCCGGGGTGCCGAGCACGTCCGGGCACGGGTTGACCCAGTCGACCGGGCGGGGCGCGCCGGTGCGGGGCGCGTGCCACAGCTCGCGGGCGAAGGTCCGCCAGCGGGGCAGCCCCTTGTTGTCGATGGTGACCACGGCCCGCTGGCCGGCGGGCGCGCACAACGGCAGGCCGGTGCGCACGTGCACGGCCCGGCCGAGCACGTCGGCCACGACGGGGCCGACCGGGCCGTCGGCGACGGGATTCTGCCCATACGGCGTGAAGACGCACCGATCCGCGGCGAGCGTCGGCACTGAGGAGACCGCCCGGGCGAGCTCCTCGCGGTGCAGCGGGGTGTCGCCGGGGTGGCCGAGGATCATCGCCGGGTTGGCGTGGTCGGTCGGCACCGAGTAGGCCAGGTCGGTCACGCTGCCCACGCGCCGGCGGTGCAGCCACAGGCCGGCCGGGATCTGGTCGAGCACCAGGTCGCCGGGCAGCTCAGGTATCTCGGTGCACAGGTCCGACTCCCAGGCCGGGGCCGGGAAGCGCCAGCCGACCCGGACCGCCTGCGCGCCGGTGCGGAAGCGCCAGAAGCCGCCGGGCCGCTGCTCGCCGCGCCCGACCGGGGCGAAGAGTGAGCCGCCGGGCACGCCCAGCAGCGGGCCGGCGGCGGCGATGACGTCGATGCCGAGCCGCATGGCGATCATGTGAGCGGCGGCGGGGCGCTCGTTGGTGGCGCAGGCGCCGTCCCAGGCGACGAAGCGCATCGCGGAGAACCCGCGGGGCAGCCCGTTGGCCAGGACCTCGGCCAGCTCCTCGATCATCGCCGGCTGCAGCTTGACCGTGTGAGAGCTGATCACCACCGCGCACTCGGTGGACCCGTGCGGCGAGACGACCAGCGCCGCCGCGCCCGGGCTGGGCTCGTCACCGGAGTGGACGACCGCACCGGCCCCGAGCCAGGAAACCTTCATCCCGGGCCAGTGACGCAGCCGCACCTGCATCGCCGTGCTCATGCGGACCTCTCAGCGCTATGGAGCCGTGCCTCGCCGAGGGCGGCTGCCGACCGCGCGACCACCGTCCCGGCCGGTGGCCGCGAACGGCCCCGCGTGTCCGGTGTGCGGGCTGCAAGCGGGCAGCTGAAAATCAAGATCGCCCTCCGTCGGGTGTGCCACACGCGGTGCGATGTGGAGGGGGTTCCACACCGATGTCCGCAGGGCGGCTCTGCCGGATCGTACCGCGCTGAGTGACGGACGCAACCATCTCGTTTGTCCGCGGACCCGCCGAAGAAGCCCGGACAAGCGAGGTATTGCGCCCGATTTGATAGCATTGATGGAGACTTCTCCGGAGAGTTACTCATGCATCGAGCTGCAGTCCGCCGAATACTGGCTGTCACCTTCGGGCCCGAGCGGCGCCTGGCCGTCATGGTCATCGGGTTAGCGCTGGTCGTCGTCGCCGCGGGCGGCCTGAGCGGGTGCAAAACCTCTCCAATCGGTACTTCCGGGACGAGCCCTTCGCCGGGCCGTTCTCCTGCATACCCGGCGAGCGGTGTGCTCGTCCTGTATGACACAAGCGGGCAATACGGATCACTGGGCGAGCTGTACGCGGTCCAAGCAGGCAATCTGGCGTCGCACTTCGGTGCCTGGCAGGCCGTGCCAGTGACGAAGTACACGTCCGGATCGGCGCGAAAGTACCTGCTGACGATCTATATCGGATCGACGTATGACGAGCCGTTGCCCGACGCGTTCCTCGCCGACGTGGCCGCCGGCGCGCCCGTGCTGTGGCTGGGCGCCAACCTGTGGCAGCTGATCCGCAAGTACCCTGGAATCGGTTTCCAGACAGCGACGCTCGACGATGCCGACCCGACGGTGGTCCGATACCGGGGCGCCGAGCTCACGAGAAATCCGGCCGCCGGCGGCACGGTTCACGCGGTGCTCTCCCAGGGGGTGTACTCCACGACGCTCGCCGAGGCCGTCACGCCGGACGGCGCCTCGGCGCCCTGGGCGGTGCGCGTCGGCGCCCTGACGTTCGTCGCGGAGGTCCCGTTCACGTACGTCACCTTCGACGATCGTTACCTCGTGCTGGCGGACCTGTTGTACGACCTTCTGGCCCCCTCCGCCCCGCCGCGCCACCGCGCCCTGGTCCGCATCGAGGACGTGGGCCCACATTCGGACCCCGCTCAACTGCGCGCGATAGCGCAATATCTGCAATCCCGTAACGTCCCGTTCAGTGTCGCGGTTTTCCCCGTTTATGACGACCCGGCGGGCATCTATTCCGGCGGCGTGCCGGTGCACCGCACCCTGAGCGAATCCCCGCAGGTGGTAGCCGCCCTGACGGATATGCGGGAACGCGGCGGAACCCTGATCATGCACGGCTACACGCACGGTTTCGCGGGTGCCGCGAATCCGTACGGCGTGAGCGCCGAGGATTACGAGTTCTATCGCGCCCACGTCGACGCGGCGGGCGCGGTTCAGCTCGACGGCCCGGTCCCGGGCGACTCGGCGGCCTGGGCCCTCGATCGCCTGGAGGCGGCCCGCCGGGAGTGGGTGAAGGCGGGCCTGACGCCCCCGGACATCTGGGAGTTCCCGCACTACACGGCCAGCGCGGTGGACTACCGGGCGATCGCCACGGCTCCGGGGATCCGGGCGCGCTACGAGCAGGTCATGTATTTCAACGGCATCCTGGGCGGCACGGGTACACGCTCCGTGAGCCAGTATTTCCCATACCTCGTCAAAGACGCATATGGGACGCCGGTCATCCCGGAAACACTTGGAAACGTTGCAACACAAAGATTTAACCAGCACGGTGTCCGACTTGTCCCGGATATCCTGGTCTCAGCAAAGCGCCAACTCGTGGTCCGGGACAACGTCGCCGGCTTCTTCTATCACCCGTTCCTGGGTCTCGAATACCTGGCGCAGTTGATCGACGGCATGCAGTCACTGGGCTATACGTTTGTTCCGCCCTCGTCATTGCTGTGAGCAAGCATTCGCTCACGCGCAATCCGAAGATTGGAAGCGCTCCAGTTTTTCCGTCTTAACTGACGACCCTCGTTTTCTGTTGAACGTTTAAGCACTTCAGCGCCCGGGCTCGGCGATCGGACCACGGCATGAGGCCCTCCGCCACGTCGCCGCCACCCCCGCGAAGCGGATGAATCGCCCCGTCCCACCACCCGCGAATAGCCCGCGCCCATCGCCCGCGAATCGCTTCGACACTGCCTGCGAATCGCCTTGGCGCATCGCCCGCGGATCGCCCGGGCGCACTGGCCGCCCTCGTCGCCTTCGCCGCCTTCGCCCCGCCCCGCGAATCGCTTCGACACGCCGCCAGCGAATCGGCTCCGGTCGCGCACCGCTCGCGGATCGCCGTGGCGTGCCACCCGCGAATCGCCCTGGCGTGCCACCCGCGAATCGCCCTGGCGCGCTGCCGGCGAATCGCCCTGGCGTGCTGCCGGCGAATCGCCCTGGCGTGGCGCCCGCGAAATCGCCCTGCGCGCTGCCCGCGAATCGCCCGGCACCACCCGGGCATCGCTCCGACGGGCCGCCCGCGAAGCGCTCCGGCAACAGCTGCCGCGAACGGACCGGCGAGGCGATCCACCGACGCGGCCCTCGCCCGAGGCCGACAGCGACGGCGACGGCGACGGTGAGCCCAGACGGCTGACACGCCTCCGGCCGACGACTCCCAGAGCGCCCGACAATAGGGCCCGCCTGCGCCTGTCCGCTTGCGGCACGGCAGGCCCGAGTCTCGAAGCGCCGCCGCGATGAGGCGCGGGCCCGACCTACTGCCGACCCCTCTCAGTGCCGCCGCGCATCGCCGCCCGGCGTCCCCCGCGATGAACTCGGCCCCGCAGCGAAGTCGCGGCAGCCAACCCGAGCGCCGACTATCACCGTCCGAGTCGTCCGACGCGCGGCTCGTGCTGATTATCTGGGGCGCGGCGGTCGGGAGCGTCGAGGCGTGGTCGGTGTTGCGGCTGGGAAGAGCCGTGGCGGTCTCGGGTCGGGCTGCGGTTGTTGGGGGCAGAGAAGCTGTGGCCCGGATGGGTGGAGTGGCGGTGGTCTCGGATCAGGGCGCGATCCGGGGGTGGGCCGTTCGGGAGTGTCGGGGCTGTGGCCGGCTGGAGATGCGGTCGGAGGGAGTGGCGGTGGCCTTGGATTGGGGTGCGGGGCGGTCCGGGGAGTTGGCGGTTGGGCGCGTCGAGGCCGTGGTTGCTGTTGCGGCTGGGAAGAGTCGTGGCGATCTTGGGGTGGGACGGGCGGGCTGCGGCTGGGGAGCGTCGGGATTCGGCTGGGTGGAGTGGCGGTGGTCTCGGATTAGCGCCGATTTTCACGCAGCGAATTGGCCCTCACTTGCGGGTTGGTCAGGTGTACTCGTAGCGCAGGGTGCGGCCGTTGAGCCAGGGAACCGTGACGTGTTGTGGGAGGTCGGCTTGGCGGAGGACGGGTGAGTAGGCGCGGCGGTCGAGGCGCACGATGATCTGGTTGTTGCGGGTGAGGATGTGTCCGCCGGTGGACAGGAAGCGTCGTTGCAGGGTGTCGGGGGTTGCGGTGGCGTAGCCGGGCAGGCGGCGGCGCAGTGCCGCGCAGACGGCGTGGGCGAGGACGGACAGGACGACGTCGAGGTCGATGTTGAGGGTGACGGCGCCGGCTAGGGCGTCCAGGCTGAAGGAGCGGATGGCCTCGGCGAGGCGTTGCTCGATGTTCATTCGGCGGGCGTAGGTCTCGATCATCTGTTTGGCGGGTAGGTGTTCGCGGTTGGTGATGAGCAGGGTGGGTTCGTCGTGGCCGAGTCCGGCGACGGCCAACTGCCGCAGCGTGTCTGGGTATTTGCTCAGGCGTGTGGTGGGGTTGTCGATGACGCGGACGGTGCGGGTCTTGCCGCCGGCACGGTCGACGGTCATCGGTGTCCATGCCTTGGCAGGTAGGGCATGCAGCGCGGCGGTGAGTTTGGCGGTGCGGGCGCGGAGCGTGATGAACCCGATCCCGCGTTGGGTCAGGGCCCAGAGTTGGTCCTGGGTGGTGACTTTGGAGTCCATGACGAGTAGATCGGGGTCGTGGCCGGTGGTGGCGTGCCAGTGCTCGACGAACGCCATGACTTCGCCGGCTTGGGTGGTTTTGGACAGGTCGGCGTTGGCGTAGAGCAGGGCGTGGCTGTGGGCGTCTTCGGCGAAGAAGGTCAGCACGCTGCGGGTGCGTTGGGAGCGGGAGGGTACGTAGTGTTTCTCCAACGCCGGGTCTTGACCCCAGTGCATGACGGCGTGGAAGTCGAGGTTGACGACCTCGCCGACTGCTAGTCCATTGTGGATGATGGATCTGTCGAGTGCGGTCAGGAACGCGGCCTGCTTGGCGTGGGCGAGCCGGTAGGAGTAACTGGTCAGGGCGGTGGTCTTTGGCAGCGCGGTCAGGCCGGTGAACACGGCCGTGGCCGGGTCTGCGGCGATGTCGTGCACGTGTGAGACGCGTCGGGTGGCGGTCAGCTTCAGCGCCAGCAGGCTCAGCACGTAGCTCAGGGCTGGGATGTCACGGGTGCCGGGGTAGGCGGCGCGGCCCACGATGTCGGGCAGGTCCAGGGCCAGCAGGTCCGGGATGGTCAGGAGCAGTCCGGCCAGGCGGGTCGGTGTGCCGGTGGCCAGGGCGTGGTAGTCGTCAGGTTGCAGAGCACGGGCGCGGGGCAGGTCGTCGCGGCGGGGTCCGCCGCGCTGGGCGTCCGGGCGCCGCCAGATCCGTGGCAGTCCGGCTTCGGTGATCACCTCGCTGATCCCGGTCCGGTTCAACCCGATGCCCTCGCGGGCCAGTACCGGGCCGATCTCGTCGATGGAGTAGCCCTCCGCGCGCAACGCGATGATCCGTTCCCGGGCGGCGTCCTTGCCCGGAGCGCGTTTGGGGCCGGGCCGCGCCGGGGCGAAGAAGTCCCGTGCCCCGGCGCGGAAGTCGGCCACCGCCGAGTGCAGTCCGGCGACGGTGTACCCGAACCGGGCCGCGACGCTGTGTGCGGGCTCGCCGTCGAGCAGGTAGGCGCGCAACGCCTCGTACCGGCGCTGCGGACCGGGCGCAGGATCGGTGAAGAACTCCCCACCGGCACGGGCGGGTCGTCCGGGCATCGCGATGGGCTGAGGTTTATTCGCTGACTGGTCAATGCCGGTAGTCAACCACACCGCTCGCGGCCGGTCCAGAGTCAAGGCTGGGCACGTCGGCCGTTTCGATGCTTCCAGGCCCTACAAGTCCTCAAACTACAAGGGTTTGCCTCAGGGGTACCGCCGCCGGTTCGCCCGTATCGGGATCGTCGCCGCCGAAACACCACTAGGAACCAGGTCGATCAGTCAGCGAGTACCCCTCACTCGATGATACGTGTGTGAACGACCTCGGGCCTACGGCTTCCTTACCTGGCAACGCCGTAACGACCCGACACCATCCCCGGACCACGTCCTCGACTCTCCCCAGCCCCGGAAAAGCCCAGCCGCGAAAATCGGCGTTAGGGCGCGGCCGTTGGGGATGGGGCGGTCGGGAGCGCCGGGGCCGGGGCGTTGGCGGTAGGGGACGGGGCGGTGGGGGACGGGGCGCTCGCGGTGGGGGACGAGGCGTTGGCGGTGGGGGACAAGGTGCTCGCGGTGGGGGAGGGGGCGGTGGTGGACGGGGCGTTGGGGGCGGTGGGGCTGGCTGTGGGGGGAGTCGTTGGGGGGTTGGGTGTGCGGTCCAGGCGGCCTGTGGTTAGGAGCACGGCTGCGGCGGCTGCGCCTACCAGGCCGACCGTGGCGAAGCCCCAGGCTGGGGAGCCCAGGTCGATTGCCCAGCCGGCCAGTGGCGAGCCGATGGCCAGGCCCACCGTCAGCGAGGAGCCGTGCCAGCCCATCGCCTCGCCGCGGGCGGACGCGGGGACCAGGCGGCTCACCAGGTCGGCGCTTGCGCTCAGGGTCGGTGCGCACAGGGCGCCGGCCGGTAGCAGCGTCAGGAACAGCAGGGGCCAGGCGTCGCCGACCAGGCCCGCCGGCACCGTGAACACGGCCAGGGCGCCCAGCAGGGTGACCAGCGGCACCGCGCGGGGCAGGGCGCCGTAGACGAAGCCGCCGGCCAGCGAATATACCGCCCAGACGGCCAGCAGCAGGCCGACCAGGCCCGTCTCGCCGGCGCCGCGCAGCAGGGCCACGATGCCCAGGTCGGTGCCGGCCAGCACGATCGTGGTGGCCGACGTGGCGACGCAGACGGCGACGAAGCGCGGGGTCAGCCAGTCGCGGCGGCGAAGCGTCGGGGGCTCGGCCGGCGTTGTGCCGGGCTCGTCCGCCTCGCGGACGGGGGGATCGGTGATGAAGAGGGCGGCGCCGGCCAGGACCAGGGCGGCGCCGATCGACCACATGGCGGTGCGGCCGGAGAAGGTGCTGACCAGCACGACCGCGAGGGGCGGGCCGGCCATGAAGGACAGCTCGACCGACATCGAGTCGAGCGCGTAGGCCTGGCGGCGCTGGTCGGCGGGGACCAGGGCGGCCAGCGACTGGCGGATGACCGAGAAGACCGGCAGGGCGAAGACCCCGGCGACGAAGGCGCCCACGAGCAGTGCCGCATACGGCAGGAAGGGGGCGGCCGACCAGAAGACGGCCTCGGCGGCGGTGGTCACCAGCAGCATCGGGCGCAGGCCGCGGCGGTCGACGAAGCGGCCGTTGAGCGGGCCGCCCAGCGCCGTGCCGACCGTCAGCGCCGCGCCGACCAGGCCCGCCGCGCCCCACCCCTGGTGGAGGTTCTGGGCGACGTGCAGGGTCATGGTCACGCCGATCGCGGTGATCGGGATGCGGGCGAGCAGGGCCAGCACCATGAGGGGCCGCACGCCCGGTAGAGCGAGGACGCGGCGGTACGCAGTCAGGTGCATGTGGTCATCATGTCGCGGGGGTACGACAGAATCGGCGGGCGAACCACGGCGATTGTGCGGAACGTCACCTGGGAACCGGATGAGGCGGGCCGCAGTCCAATGAGCAAGACCTATGGATGGAGCTGAACCACGATGAAGTCCCGAATCCTCGTCGCCGCCCTGCTCACGCTCGCGCTGGCGGCCTGCTCGGACAGCGCCGACAACAAGGCGGGAGCCGGAGCGAGCGGGACCGCGTCAACGGGCGCGCCCGCCGCCAGCAGTTCGTCGGGGGCGAGCGCCGGCGCCGGCACCGGTGGGACGAGCGCCGGGCCCCAGACGGACCCCAGCTCGAAGTCGAACACCGGCGGCAACACCACCGCCACCGACGCGCTGGTGACGTTCAACCGCACGGGCGGGCTGGCCGGCAACAACGACACGCTGACCGTCAAGCCCGACGGCTCGTACACCATTCAGACCAGGCAGGGCACAAGGACGGGCAAGCTCACCGACGAGGAGCTGGCCGCGCTCAAGGACGCGCTGAGCTCGGCCGACTTCAACAAGCTGCCGACGGTGAACGACAACGGGGCGGTCGCCGACGCCTACACGTACACGCTCACCTATGCCGGCAAGCAGATCACGGCGAAGGACGGGGCCATCCCGCCCGCCCTTGCGCCGGTGATCAGTGCGCTAGGCGCCTTCCTGAGCAAGTAGTGCGTCGATCCGGGCCAGCTCGTCCGCGCCGAGAGCCAGGTTCGCAAGCGCCCCGAGGTTGTCCAGCAGCTGCTTGACGCTCGAGGCACCGATGATCAGCGAGGTGACCCGCGGGTCGCGCAGCGCCCAGGCCAGCGCCAGCTGGGCCAGGCTCTGGCCGCGCTCGCGGGCCACCTCGTCCAGGGCCCGGATCAGCGTGAGCCGGGCCGGGGTCAGGTCGCTCTCGTTGAGGAAGCGGCTGGTGCGCACCCGCGAGTCGTCGGGAACGCCGTCGAGGTACCGATTGGTCAGCAGCCCCTGCGCCAGCGGCGAGAAGGGGATGCAGCCGGCGCCCGCCTCCTCCAGCACCCCGAGCAGCTCGGGCTCGATCCAGCGGTCGAGCATCGAGTAGTGCGGCTGGTGGATCAGCAGGGGCGTGCCCAGCTCGCGCAGGATCCGCGCGGCCGCCACGGTCTGCTCGGCGCTGTAGTTGGAGATGCCGACGTACAGCGCCTTCCCGGCCCGCACCGCCGCGTCGAGCGCCCCCATGGTCTCTTCCAGCGGGGTGTCGGGGTCCGGGCGGTGCGAGTAGAAGATGTCGACGTACTCGAGCCCCATCCGCTTGAGCGACTGATCCAGCGACGCCAGCACGTACTTGCGCGACCCCCACTCCCCGTACGGCCCCGGCCACATGTCGAAGCCGGCCTTCGTGGAGATGATGAGCTCGTCGCGGTACGGCCGCAGATCCTCGGCCAGGATGCGCCCGAAGTTCTCCTCGGCCGACCCCGGCGGCGGCCCGTAGTTGTTGGCCAGGTCGAAGTGGGTCACGCCGCGGTCGAAGGCGCGCCGCACGATCGAGCGCTGCGTCTCGAACGGCCGCTCGGCCCCGAAGTTGTGCCACAGGCCCAGCGAGATGGCCGGCAGCTTGAGCCCGCTGCGGCCGCTGCGCCGGTAGAGCATGTCCTGGTATCGGCCCGAAGCCGCCTCGTACACCACGGCCATGATCCTAGGCTCAGACGCTGCGGGCGATCCGCTCCACAGCGTCCTTGGCCTCGGCGAGGCCGGCTCCGGTGACCTGGCGGTAGATCTTGATGGCGGCGATGAGGTTCTGCTGGCGCAGGGCTTCGGTGAACTCCGGCGGCATTCCGCCCGCGGCCGGGAAGGCGTCGGCGAGCTGCGGGTCGAGGCCGAGGTGGCGATACAGGAAGGCGACCTGTCGCTCGAGGCGGGCCAGGCGCATGTGGTCGGCGGCGTCCATGACGATCATCGTAGGCGCGCCGGGGCCGTGACAGAGTCGGGGAGCCGCCAGATGGCGACTCCCCGGACTGTCGGAAAAAACTCAGGTGATGACCGCTACGCGATGGGCTCCGCGAACGGGTCCTCGGCGGTGTCGACCGGGATCTCCGCCGCGGCCGCCCGGGCCGCCGCCGCGCCGCGGGCCGAGCGCTCCTCGTCGGTGATCGGGAAGTGGCAGGCGACCGTCTGGCCCGGCAGCAGCTCGCGCAGCGGCGGCTCCTCCTGGGCGCACAGGTCCTGCGCCTTCCAGCACCGGGTGCGGAAGCGGCAGCCGGACGGCGGGTCGATCGGGCTGGGCACGTCGCCGGTGAGCAGGATCCGCTCCCGCTGCGCCTTGTCCCGCCGGCCCGGGTCGGGCACCGGCACCGCGGAGAGCAGGGCGAAGGTGTACGGGTGCAGCGGCGTGGCGTAGAGCCCGTCGCGCCCGCCGACCTCGACGACCTTGCCCAGGTACATCACCGCGACCCGGTCCGAGATGTGCCGGACGACGGACAGGTCGTGGGCGATGAAGACGTACGTCAGGTTGAACTCGCGCTGCAGGTCGTCGAGCAGGTTCACCACCTGCGCCTGGATCGACACGTCCAGGGCCGAGACGGGCTCGTCGGCGATGATGAGCTTCGGCTGCAGGGCCAGCGCCCGGGCGATGCCGATGCGCTGGCGCTGGCCGCCGGAGAACTCGTGCGGGTAGCGGTTGTAATGCTCGGGGTTGAGGCCGACCAGCTCCAGCAGGCGCTGGACCTCGCGCTTCTGCCCGTGCGCCGTCTTGATGTTCTGCACCTGCAGCGGGGCGCCGACGATCGAGCCGACGGTGTGCCGCGGGTTCAGCGACGAGTACGGGTCCTGGAAGATCATCTGGACC
Organism: Dactylosporangium sp. CA-233914; assembly: GCF_050942935.1. Taxonomy (NCBI): domain Bacteria; kingdom Bacillati; phylum Actinomycetota; class Actinomycetes; order Micromonosporales; family Micromonosporaceae; genus Dactylosporangium; species Dactylosporangium sp. CA-233914. The sequence goes on from NZ_CP192030.1 coordinate 2,672,948, forward strand.
TCGCGCCGCAGCGGGCGCATCTTGGCCACGCCCAGGTGCGAGATGTCCCGCCCCTCCAGCAGCACCTTGCCGCCGGTGGGCTCCAGCAGCCGGGTCATCAGGCGGCCGGTGGTGGACTTGCCGCAGCCGGACTCGCCGACCAGGCCGAGCGTCTCGCCGGCCTTGACGGCCAGGTCGATCCCGTCGACCGCGCGCACGGCGCCGACCTTCCGCTTGATGAAGGCGCCCCGCATGATCGGGAAGTGCTTCTCCAGGCCGCGTACCTCGAGGAGGTTCTCGCCGCCGCGCTCGGGCGCCGCCGCCGGCTGGGGTTGGGTCGTCGTCGACACTGTCGTGCTCCTCAGAGGTTCGGGGCGATGTCCGACTTGAAGACGGCCAGCCGTTGCGCGGGCGGGATGTGGCAGGCGACGCCGTGCTCGGGCGTGCCCTCCGCCAGGGTCGGCTCGACCGTCTTGCAAGGGATGCCGTTGCGCTCCGCGTAGGGGCAGCGCGGGTGGAAGGAGCAGCCGCTCGGGAGGTTGATGAGCGACGGCGGGTTGCCCTTGATCGGCACCAGCCGGTCGCGCACCTCCCGGTCGACGCGGGGCATCGACGAGAGCAGGCCCCAGGCGTACGGGTGCTCGGGGCGGCGGAAGATCGTCTCGGCGGTGGCCTGCTCGACGCACTTGCCGCCGTACATCACCAGGATGTCGTCCGCGACCTCGGCCACGACGCCCAGGTCGTGCGTGATGATGATGACCGCGGAGTTGAACTCCGACTGCAGGTCGCGGATCAGGTCGAGGATCTGCGCCTGGACCGTCACGTCGAGCGCCGTGGTGGGCTCGTCGGCGATCAGCAGCTCCGGGTTGTTCACCAGGGCCATCGCGATCATCGCGCGCTGGCGCATGCCGCCGGAGAACTGGTGCGGGTAGTCGTCCACGCGCCGCTGCGGCTGCGGGATGCCCACCCGGTCCAGCATCTCGATGGCGCGCTTGCGGGCCTCGTTCTTGCTGACCTTGTGGTGCACCCGGTACGCCTCGACGATCTGGGCGCCGATCGTGTAGTACGGGTGCATCGCGGTCAGCGGGTCCTGGAAGATCATCGCCATCTTGTTGCCGCGCAGCAGACGGACCCGCTCGGGCGAGGCGCCGACGAGTTCCTCGCCGTCGAGCCAGACCTCGCCGGAGATCCTCGCGGAGCCGCGGCGGTGCAGGCCCAGGATGCCCAGGCTGGTGACGCTCTTGCCGGAGCCGGACTCGCCCACGATGCCGAGGGTCTGGCCGCGCTCGAGCTGGAAGTTCAGGCCGTCGACGGCCTTGACCACGCCGTCGTCGGTGTTGAAGTGGATCCGCAGGTCGCGGACGTCGAGGAAGGACTGTCCGGTCTGCGGGCCCGAGCCGCCCGGGCTCGGGGTGCCGTCGGTGAGCAGGCTGCTGGACATGCTCACTCCTTTCCAGGGGTGCCGTGCGGGGACCGGGACGGGGGACGGGTCATCCGAGCCGCACCCGCGGGTCGATCACGGCGTAGAGCACGTCCACGATCAGGTTCGCCATGACGATGAAGAAGGAGGCGAACAGCGTCGCGCCGAGGATGATCGGCAGGTCCTTCTGGGCCACCGCGTCAATGCTGAGCTTGCCGATGCCGGGCAGGCTGAACACCCGCTCGGTGAGGATCGCGCCGCCGAGCAGCGTGCCGAGGTCGAGGCCGAAGATCGTCACGATCGGCGTGAGCACCGCGCGCATGGCGTGCTTGCCGATGACGACCCGCTCCTTCAGACCCTTCGCGCGGGCGGTGCGGATGTAGTCCTCGCCGAGGGTCTCCAGCATCTGCGCCCGCGTCAGCCGCGCGTAGGTCGCGGCGAACAGCAGCGCGAGGCTCACCCAGGCGAGGAAGAGCTTGTTGGCCCAGCCGAGGGGGTCGTCCACGAAGTTGATGTACTCGCCGCCCTTGAAGATCTTCCACTGGTGGACGAAGAGCGTCTGGAAGACGAGGCCCGTGAAGTAGACCGGGAGCGAGACGCCGGCGAGCGCGATGAACATCACCGCCCGGTCGGCGATCTGGCCGCGTTTCAGCGCGGATATGACGCCGCCGGCCACACCGCCGAACAACCAGAGGATGGCGGCGCCGATGGCGAGGGAGATGGTGACCGGCAGGCGGTCCAGCAGCAGGGGCCAGACCTCGCGGTCGGTGCGGAACGAGTATCCGAAGCAGGGGGCCGAGCAGTGCGTGACCGTCGGGCCGCTGTTGTAGTCGCGGCCGGCCACGAGGCCCTTCACGAACTTGCCGTACTGGACGTAGATCGGCTTGTCCAGGCCGAGCTTGATCCGCGTCGCCTCGACGTCGCTGCGGGTCGCCGTCTTACCGACGTACATCTCGGCCGGATCGGCGTGCGCCGCCTTCGGGATCAGGAAGAAGACCGCGAAGGTGACCATCGAGACGGCCACGATGAGCAGTGCCGCGGTGACCAGGCGGCGCAGGATGTAGTTGATCACGTGTGCGGCCTGGTGCCGGCCGGCTCGACGGGGTTCCCGTCTCACCGGCCGGCGCCGTGGCCCTCACCTGCCTTCTGTACTCGTGAAGGGCGGGTTACCGGCTGTGCAGGCTTGTTGCCGGTTCGGTTCTTGGACTAGCGCAGGGACCCGAGGGTCACTGCACGCCCAGGCTGCCGAAGTCGTACATGCCGTAGTACTCCGTCACGAACACGTTCGTGACGCGGGGGTTGCGGTAGTTGAGCGCCTTGTCGTAGACGAACGGCACCATGACCGACGCGTCCATGACCTTGTGGTCGATGTTCTGCCAGATGTCGGCGGCCTTCTTCGGGTCGCTCTCCGCCTTGGCCTGGTCGATCAGGGTGTTGATCTCCGGGTCGTTGAGCTCGGCGTAGTTGTTGTTGCCCGACGCGGAGATGTTGCGGCCGTCGACCAGCACCGACAGGTAGCCGTAACCGGTCGGGAAGTCCGCGCCCCAGCCGGCCATCATCAGGCCGTAGCCCTTGGCGGCGACGTTGGACGGCGCGCCGATGGTCGAGCGGAAGTACAGCGACGGCTCGGTCGGGTCGAGGCGGGCGTTGATGCCCACGTTCTTCAGGGCCGCCTGCAGCGCCTCGGCCGTCTTGGGCTCCTTGCCGGCGTTACGGGTGGCGATGACGGTGTCGAAGCCGTTCGGGTGGCCACACGCCGCCAGCTCTTCCTTCGCCTTGTCGATCTGCGGCTTGCCCGACTTGGTGTTGAACGGGTCGTAGTCGTCGTGACCCGCGATGTTCGGGGGCAGCATGTTGAAGCCGATGTCACCACCGGCGTCGGCGCCACCGCGCGCGGTCTGCATCGTGACCTTGTCGGTCGCGTACTGAACGGCCTTGCGGCAGTGGATGTTGTCGAACGGGGCGACCTTGGTGCTGATCGAGAAGTAGCGGATGAAGCCCGTGTTCGGGGAGTCCGCGTTGGACTTGTTCACCGCGTCGAGCAGGATCTTCGCCTGGGCAGCCTGCTGGACACCGGTCTGCCCGGTGTCGATGTCGACCTCGCCGCTCAGCAGCTGGTTGTCGATCTCGTCGACCGCCGTGCCGATGGTGAAGTCGATCTGGTCCGGCAGCGCCTTGCGGACGGTGTCGCTCTTCGGGTCCCACTGGTCGTTGCGGACCAGGACGGCCTTCTTGCCCTGGTCGTACGACTGGAACTTGTAGGGGCCGCTCGAGACGGGATGCTCACCGTACTTGTCGCCCTTGTCCTTGGCCTGCGGCACGGGGCCGGCGCCGGGCATGGCGAGCAGGTACGAGAAGTCCGACAGCGGCTCCGCCAGCTTGAAGATGATCGTGCTGTCGTCCGGCGTCTCGACCGACTTGAGGCCGAGCTTGTTCGGGTCGGTGTCCTGGTACGGGCCGGGGTACTTCTGGCCCTGGTCCAGGACGTCCTTGAGGTACGGCGGGCCACCGGAGAGAACGTCGATGGCGAAGTTGCGCTCGATGCCGTACTTGATGTCCTTCGAGGTGATCGGCGAGCCGTCCTCGAACTTGACGCCGGTCTTGAGCTTGAAGGTGTAGGTCTTGCCGCCGTCGGTGATCTCCGGCAGCGCCTGCGCCAGGTCGGGAACCAGCTTGAGCCCGTCCTCGCCCGGCTTCGCCTCATTGGTGAGCAGGGTGCGGACGTAGTAGCCCTTCATGAAGTTCCACACGTACGCGTAGTAGGCGCGCGCCGGGTCGAACGAGTCCGGGTCGGCTTGGTTGACGAGCTTGAGCGTGCCGCCCTTCTTGTCCGACGGGTTCACGACCTCTTTGGTGGCGACGTTGAAGCCGGGGCCGCTCTGCCTGCTCTTGGGCGAGTCGCCGCCCGAGCCACAGGCGGACAGCACCAGGGCGACGGCGACCGATCCGGCCGCCAGTGCCCCTGTCCTCATTCTCACTGGGTTTCCCTCCTTGTTTGGCGCGACCCGCCGAGGGACGGGCCGTCCGAGCTGCGCTGCTGTGCGAGTTGGTCCGGGGTATGCACAGGGTTCGACCGGGCTCGCGGGCGAGGCCGGACGTGTTGTGGTGCGGGTCGGCCAGGGGCACGGTGCGGTGTGGGTCGGCCAGAGATGCTGTGCTGCCGGTGTGCATGACGGGCCGGTGGGCCGAACGATCTCCCGTGCGGGCTATCGGTTGGCCTTCGGGTCGAGGGCGTCACGCAGGCCGTCGCCGAACAGGTTGAAGGCGAGGACCATGAGGAAGATCGCGACGCCGGGCACGAACATGTACATCGGGTCGTACTCGTAGTACCCCACGGCGTCCGAGAGCAGCCGGCCCCACGAGGGAGTGGGCGGCAGCACGCCGACGCCGAGGAACGACAGCGCGGCCTCGAACAGGATGTTCGTGGGGATGACCAGCGTCGCGTAGACGAGGATCGGCGCGACGAGGTTGGGCAGCAGCTCGCGGAAGAGGATGCGGGACGGGCCCGCGCCGATGCTGCGCGCCGCCTCGACGAACTCGCGTTCCCGCAGGGAGAGAGTCTGGCCGCGCACGATGCGCCCGATATACGGCCAGCTGAAGAACGCGATCACCGAGATGACCACGCCGATGCGCCAGCCGGTGCTGGCCGGCACGACGGAGATCAGCGCGATCGAGAACAACAGGTAGGGGAAGGCCAGGATCAGGTCCATCAGGCGGCTGATGAGGCTGTCGACGGCGCCGCCGAAGTAGCCGGAGACGACGCCGAGCACCACGCCGAGGGCCACCGCGACGATCGTGGCGGCCAGCGCGACCAGCAGGGAGACCCGTGCGCCGTAGATGATCTGCGTGAACAGGTCGCGGCCGGTGACCGGCTGGACGCCGAGTATGAACTCCTTGCTGATGCCGCCCCAGGTGCCGACGGGCGGGATGCCGCCGAGCGCCGGATCGATCTTGTCTTGGTGGAACTCGTTGACCGGGTGGCCCCAGACCTTGTTGATCAGAGGGGCGAACACCGCGACCAGCACCAGGAAAACAATGAACCCGCCTCCAAAGAGCGCGACCTTGTCGCGCTTGAGCCGGGTCCACGCGATCTGACTGAGCGAGCGGCCTTCGATGGCCTTCGCGGGAACACCAGCAGGCGTGGCGGTCGCCTCTTCGACCGTCGGCACCTGCTCGTCGCTCTTCGACGTGACGGGTCCCATAGTCATGGGCGTGGTGCCCCTCTCCCCGGCCGTCTGCCCGCCTGAAGCCGCCAGCGATGGCCGTCGCGCCGTGCTGCGAGCATGCGTCGGCCAGACCGGGGCCCGTGGCAGTCAGCAGCCGATCGGCTGTGTCTTCGTGGACTCCTGGTGCCCTATCCGCAGGTTCGGTCCACGGGCAGAGCATGCACGAAGCCGACGTGGTGTCGTCGCCTTCGTTGGACGAACCCTGTCTCCCGTTCGGCCGATCGTCAAGGGTCACCCCCTGTCCTGTAATCAAGTCCACGCCGCGCCGTGATGAGGGCGTGATCCAAGCACAGTGACTTATGGATCATACACCCCCTAAACGGGCGAATAACCGGCGAATCGTAACGGTGAGATCACGCACCGTGGTGGATACATGGCGCCAAGACTGGCGAGAACGGGCTATCCAGGACGATCGTTGATCGTTTCACACTTAACAGTACGGTCCGGTCAGGGACCATGGTGACACAGCGTGTTCAAATATCGAAATCGATCACGACGGGGGCGTGGTCCGAGGGTCCCTTGCCCTTGCGGGCCTCGCGGTCGATGTAGGCACCCTTGACCGCACCCGCGATTGTTGGGCTGGCGCAGACCAGATCGATGCGCATGCCCTTGTCCTGGTGGAACATACCCGCCCGATAGTCCCAGTAGGTGAATGGATTGGGACCTTTCATCGGCTTCGGGATGATGTCTGACAACCCGGTCGCCAGCAGCGCGGCCACGGCGTCCCGCTCGGGCTTCGTGACGTGGGTCGAGCCGGCGAAGGCAGCCGGGTCGAAGACGTCGGAGTCGGCGGGGGCGACATTGAAGTCGCCGCAGACGGCGACCGGCCCGCCGGTGGCGAGGTCCGCGGCGACGGCCAGGCGCAGCGCCTCCAGCCAGTTGAGCTTGTACCCGTAGTGCGCCGACTCCGGCGTCCGCCCGTTGGGTACGTAGACCGACCACACCCGCACCCCGCCGCAGACGGCCGAGATCGCGCGGGCCTCCCGCCGGGGCTCCTCGAACAGCGCCTCTTCGCCGCCGGGCTCGCCGGACCAGCCGGGGTCGCCGTCGAAGCCGCGGCGCACGTCGTCCAGGCCGGCCCGCGACAGCAGCGCGACGCCGTTCCAGCGCCCCTCGCCGTGATGGGCGGTGTCGTATCCCAGCGCCCTGACCTCGTCCGCCGGGAACGCCCCGGCCGCGAGCTTGGTCTCCTGCAGGCAGAGCACGTCGGGCCCGGCCAGCTCCAGCCACTCCAGCAGCCGGGGGAGCCGGGCCTTGACCGAGTTGACGTTCCAGGTGGCAAGTCTCATTCGTCGGGAGCCTACCCCTGTCACCGTCACGCCGATTCGCGCTTCACCAATTCCGTCGGCAGCAGCAGCACGGGCTCGATCTGCTCGCCGGCGGCCATCCGCAGCACCTGGCGGGCGGCCATCCGGCCGAGGTCGGTGATCGGCTGGCGCACGGTGGTCAGCGGCGGCTCGGTGTCGCGGGCGAAGTCCATGTCGTCGAAGCCGACCACGGCCACGTCGTCGGGGACCCGCCGGCCGGCCTGCCGCAGCGCCCGCAGGGCCCCCTCGGCCATCGCGTCGGAGGCGGCGAAGACGGCGTCGAGCTCCGGGTCGTCGCCGAGCAGCTGGCTCATGGCCAGGGCGCCGGACTGCCGGGTGAAGTCGCCGACCGCCACCAGCGAGCGGCGCCCGCTGTCCTGCATCGCCGCGCGGTACCCCTTGAGCCGGTCGATCCCGGCGCTCATGTCCTGCGGCCCGGCGATCGTGGCGACCCGCCGGCGCCCGGTGTCGAGCAGGTGCCGGACCGCGGTGCGCGCCGCGACCTCGTTGTCCACGTCGACATACGGCACCGAGGACTGGATGAGCAGCCGCCCGTTGCACACCACCGGCACCCCCGCCCGGCTCAGCCGCTCCGGCAGCGGGTCCGCGCCGTGCATGGAGAAGATGATGGCCCCGTCGACGTGCCCGCCGGTCGCGTAGCGCTCGACCCGGTCGTGGCTCGGCCCGCTCGGCCCCACCATCATGAGCACCAGCTGCTTGTCGACGGCCTCGAGCTCGAGGCTGACCCCGCGGATGATGCTGGAGAAGAAGGGATCGTCGGAGAAGACCCGGCTGGCGGTCTCGGAGGCGACCAGGGCGATGGAGTCGGTCCGCTGGGTGACGAGGCTGCGGGCGGCCTGGTTGGGCACGTAACCGAGGGCCTCGACCGCGCTGCGCACCTTGTCGCGGATGTGCGGCGCGACGGAGGTCGACCCGTTGACCACGCGGGAGGCCGTGGCCCGCGACACTCCGGCGCGCTGCGCGACGTTTTCGAGTGTGGGCCGGTCCCGCCCCGACATCACCATTGTGTCGTCCCCCATATCTGTTCTGCCGGACCATCATGACTGAAGCTCAGCAATGTGTAGTGCACAAACAATGACGGGCGATGGAGCATGTCGCTCCATCGCCCGTCGCACCCTCACACCGGATACACCCTGATCACGATTTCGCCGGTCCGATCCGCCGGTCACCCGGTCCGCCGTTCGGCCGGAGAGCGCTCTCATGACTGGAATCAGACTGGCTCATGACTAGCTCAATGTCAATCACAGAATCGGTTGAGAGCGCTCTCTGGAATATGTTGTGGGAAACGCCAAATCCCGTTATGCCGCCTGGCGCCGCCGGCAGGCCTCCAGGTGCGCGGCGATCACGGGGGCGGTGGCGGAGCGCACACAGGCGTCCGCGCCGGCCTCCAGCACGTCGACCACGGCCTGGTGGTCGCTGTACGGGCTCAGCACGGCCACGACCGAGGCGGCCGGGTGCCGCAGGCAGGCGGCGGTCACCGAGCGAGGGCCGGGGTCGTCGAGCAGGACGATGTCGGGCTCACGGCACCCGGCCGGCATCTCGGCCCGGCGGGTCACCACCCAGTCCTGGGGCAGATGCCGGTCGAGGTCGGACAGGCGGTGCGCGGGCGCGATGAGCAGCACGTCGATGCGCTTGGACGGGGTCCGCGTCGGGAGGGTCAGGATCGTCATGCCTCATTTATCGCGTGTCGGCCTGACATCCCCCTCGGTTCCACCTGCGAGAATCCTGAACGTCCAGACAGGAGGCCCCCGTGATCGTGTGGCTCAACGGCCCGTCCGGCGTGGGCAAGGCGACCCTGACCGCCGAGCTGTGCCGCCGCGAGCCGCGGGCCCGGGCCTTCGATCCCGAGCGGACCGGCTGGGTGCTGCAGCGCACGGCGGGGCTGGTCCGCCACGGCGACTACCGCGACTCGCCGGCGTGGCGCGCGGCGACGGTCGCGGCCGCGGCGCGGCAGGCCCGGGGGGCCGACCCGCTGCTGGTGCCGCTGACCATGCTGCGCCGCCGGCACCTGGAGGAGATCCTCGGCGCGCTGTGCGACCGCGGCCACGAGGTGCGCCACGTGCTGCTGGACGTCTCGGCGGGGGCGCTGGTCGAGCGGGTCGAGGCCGACGACAGCCCGGACGCGCGGGGGTGGCGGCTGGACGACCTGGGCGCGTACCTCTCCGTCCGCCGCGAGCTGCGTGAGCTGGGCGCCGTCGTGGACACCGACGAGCTGTTCGCGGACGAGGTCGCTGATGCGGTACAAGATCTCATCGAGGGCTGGCGGCGTCCCAGGAGCGACTGAAATTCCGGGATGCCGCCGGCGCCGCTTCGCCCTGCACACCTTTCCCATGGACGTGCCGGAGGAGGCGTTCTACCTCACCGGGCGGGCGATCTTCCCGCGCGACCGGGCGCTGCGGCGCAGCGTGGCCGCGGCGTTCGTGGCCGAGCGGGCCCTGGCCGCGCCGCCGCCCGGCTTCGGCCGGCACGTGCTCGTCGAGCTGCTCGTGGGCACGTGCGTGCTGAGCCGGGCGGGGCAGTACGTGACCTGGGCGGCGGCCGCCGAGCCCGCGAACGAGCTGCCGGTCGGCCGCCACCGCGCGGCGCTGTGAATATCGGCCTTCGCCTCGCGGCTTCGCCGATCAGCGGTTGTACACCTCGAACTCCCACAGCGAGTAGCCGTACCCGGTGCCGCGCGCGACCCCGGTCATGCGCACGTACCTGGCGCTGACCGGCGCGAACGTGACGTTGTCGATCCCGCCGTTGCCGGCGTCGACGCTCGCCGCGGTGGTCCAGGAGCTGCCGTTGGCGGAGACCTCGATGCGGTACCGCGAACCGTAGGCCGCCTCCCAGCGCAGGATCACCCGCCGGAACTGCTTGGCCGAGCCCAGGTCGACGGTGATCGACTGGTTGTCGCTCCACCAGCTGGCCCACCGGCTCGTCGGGTCCCCGTCGACGGCGGCGCCGGCGGAGTAGCCGATGAAGGTGCCGTTGGCGCTGACGCTTCGGCCCTGGGCGAGGTTCGTCAGGTCGTCGCCGCGCTTGGCCGGGAACGACACCACCTGCTGGTACGTCGGCCGGTTCTGCCACGAGATCTTGTCGTGCGTGATCCCGCCCAGCGGCGACTGGATGATCGTGTCCGCACACCACTGGTCCCCGGCCGAGCAGCTCGCGTCGCCCGGGTACGTGGTCGTCGCGGGCTCGGCCGCGGCCGCCGCGAGGGTCGTGACCAGCACCTGCCGGCAGGCCGTGAGCACCCCGCCACCGCAGTAGGTCCTACCCAGGCCGCTGCGGACCGGGTCGCCGAGGACCGAGCGGAGGTCCTTGTCGAGGTACCCCCACCACCCGTACTGGAACGCGGACCCCTTGTGGGCCTGGGTCTGGTTCAGCGAGCCGGCATTCGTCGGCCCGGTCGCCCCCGAGGGGGACTCGTCGATCTGCAACGCCCTGGTCAGGGCCGCGTACACGTCGTCGCCGAGCCCGGGCCGGAAGGCGCCGTCGACCAGCTTGGGCCACCAGGCGTCGAACGTGCGGATCGCGGCCGCGTGCTGGTACACGTGCGAGCCGGGCGAGGTCTCGACCCGCTCGGCCCCGGCTGCCTGCCACGCCCGCAGCGCCACGACGCCGGCATCGGTGCTGGTGCCGGACGGGTCGAGGATGCGCAGCAGCTCCGGCAGCAGGTTCTCGGCGCGCAAGTCGGTCACCGCGGCGTCCTCGACGATACGCACCACCCCGGCCCGGTCGACCTTCTTGCCGCCGCTCAGCGCGGACCTCACCCGCTGGTCGAGCAGATCCGCGCGGTGAACGGCACCAAAACTGAAGTTTCCGTCCGCCGCCCCGAAGTCCTTACTTTGCTTGTTATTCCAAGAGACGAAATAATCCTGTCCGGTCGACTGCGGATGCTGGGACACCGCGATGTAGTCGGCCGTATTCGTATCCGCATTCCAGCCGGACCATTCATAGGCCGCATCCGCCTTCGTCGGCAGGTTCGGGTTCGCGCCCGCCTTGCGCACCGGGTTGCTGCCGGAGTTGAAGTACGCGGTGTCCGTGGCGTTGACGTAGAACCAGTTGAACGCGTATCCGACGGCGGAGGCCGAGGCGATGAACTGGGCGGGCGTGCCCATGGCGGCCGGGTCGTTGAACGCCTGGAAGCCGATGGCCGAGTCGGCCTCGTGCCGGTACGTCGAGCGCAGCTGGGTGAAGGCGACCGGCTGCCCGCCGACCGTCCCGCGCCACGCCACCAGGCCGTACTTCGTGCGGTACGTGATCAGCTGGTAGGACCCGGCGGCCGTGCCGTCCGCGACGGTCGGCGTCCAGGAGTTGGTCTGGGTCAGCGCCTCCATCGGCGTGCACGTGCCGTGGAAGAGGTACGCCGTGGACTGCGTGGTCGCGGGCGTGCCGTTGGTGTTGCACAGCGGGACCGCGTACGTGTCGGTGATGTCCTGCTCCGCCGACGTGGCGCTCCACGCGTAGTCCTGCCCGCGGCCGAGCAGCACGTAGAGGTTGAGCCCGGCGAAGGCGACCCCGTGCGCGCTGATCCCCGGGCCCTGCAGCTCCTGCAGCATGAGCAGCTGCGGGGAGAAGTACCCGGTCTGCGGCCCGAACACCGCGATCGGGTGCCCGGTGGCCGAGTGGGCCGCGTCGACGACGACCGCGTTGGACATGCCCCGCTTGGTCGCCGACCCCGGCGCCAAGCCGGAGGTCGACGTGGCCGAGCCGGTCGGGTTGAACACCACCGGCTGCGCGGTGACGCTGCCCGCGTCCGGCAGCGCGACGCCGGCGGCGTCGGGGTCGGCCGCGCCGTACGGGAAGGACTGCCCGTTGTGCAGCGTGAGGACGGCCTCCTCGTCGTTCTGCTCGCGGAACGCGGCCCACAGCCGGTCGCCCTCGCTCACGCCGTAGCGCGCCCGCGCGGTGACCCGAACCAGCGCCGACTCGACCTCGCCGCCCCCGCCGCCGCCGAAGAGCCCGCCGACCACGCCGGCGATGGCGATGAGGTCGGTCATCTGGAACGGCTCCGGCCCGCCGGCGTTCGTGATCGCGTCGAGGTGCCCGGTCAGCACGTACTCGCCGGGGCAGTTGCGCCCGGACATGCACGCGGCGATGTAGGCGTTGATCCCGGCGACGTAGCTCTGCACGTCGTCGTAGAGCTGCGCGCCCCGGGTTCCCTCGGTCCGCAGCGCGGCGACCTGGGCCTGCAGGTCCGCCTCGGTGTAGGGGGCCTGCCGCCAGATGCTCTGCTCCAGCTCCCGGTTGCCCGGTGCGCCGCCGGCGAACGGGGTCAGCTTGCCGCGCCCGACCCGGCGCAGCAGGTCCATCACGAAGAGCCGGTCCTCGGCCCCGGCGTAGCCGGCGCCGAACATCGTCCCGGCCCGCGTCGTGCCGGTCACATGCGGCACCCCGAGCGCCTTGTCGCGCACGATCGTCACGTCGGAGCGCGGGCTGTAGCTGCGCTCGACCTGTCCGGCCGGCACGCCGAACGAGGCATCGTCGTAGAAGGACGAGATCTGCTCGTCGGTCAGCCCGGTGTAGGCGGAGACGAGGTTCGCGTACGGGCCGAGCTGGTCGGCGGAGTGCGCCGGGCGGAAGCCCAGCGCCTTGTGGGCCAGGATGTCGGCGAGCGTGGCGTTGCCGTTCTGACCCGGCGGCAGGATGTCGTTGCACTGGTCGAGGCAGTAGTCGTTCGGGGCGAGGACGGCGGCCTGCGCCGGCGCGGCGAGCGCGGGGGCGACGAGCACCGCGGAGGCGAGCAGTAACGCGCTCAGGGCGCGCTTGACGACGGGCAGGGACATGGCGGATCCCCTCCGGGTTGCGAGTCAATATGAAAATGACTCGGATTACCGGATGGTAACAACGACACCGGTCACTGAACAGAGGCTTGTCCCGCCGATACGCTGGGCCTCCACTACGCTTCTGCAGTGCTCGTGGTTCATGCGCTCTGGGTCGAAGGCCGGCTCGGCCTGTGGGCCGAGGACCCGTCGCTGCCCGCGAGCGGCGAGCACCGGCACCCCTTCGCCGTCTCCGGTCTCAAACTCGACGGCGACGCGGGGATCACCGCCGAGCGGGCGCTGACCCTGCCGACCCTCGACGGCCGCCCCGAGGCCTCGCCGGTCGCCGCCGGCACGGCCCGGCCGCGCGGGTGGATCGTCGACACCGTCGAGTACACCCCCGACGACGCCCCCGCCCTGCTGCGCGGCCTGCTCGCCATGGCCGGCGAGGAGATCGCGCTCGCCGGCACCACCCAGTGGTTCGCGAGCCTCGCGTCCTTCGCCGCGGGCCTGGTCGCCCGCGGCCGGCTGCTGCCCGTGATCGTCGGCGCCGAGGCCCGCTGGGCGCCCGTCCTCACCGGCCGCGATGCCGCCTACGCCCGCGCCCTGGCCCTCGCGCTGCCCCCGCCGCGCTCGCCGCCGCCCCGGCCGCGACCCGCGCGAGCGTGGTGAGCGAGGCGCTGGACGCGTTCGTCGACGCGGCGGCCCGGGCCACGCTGCCCGCCGACTCCCCGCCGGCGCAGCCGTGGCTGGCCGCGCTGACCGGCCGGGACCGGCGCATCGCGGGCGTAGGGCCGCAGGAGCTCGACCGGCTCCGGCGGCGCCTGGCCGCGTGGGAGGCCGACGCGGTCGGCGGCGCGGTGCGGGCCTGCTTCCGCCTGGTCGAGCCACCGGAGCCCGAGGACGGCGAGGAGCCGCCGCCCGAGCAGCGGTGGACACTCGAGTTCGCGCTGCAGGCCGCCGACGAGCCGACGCTCGTCGTCGACGCCGGCCGGGTGTGGCGCTCCCGCGGCGCGCTCAAGGCCCTGCAGCGGCACATCCCCGCCCCGCAGGAGACGCTGCTGGCCGAGCTGGGACGGGCCAGCCGGCTGTACCCCGCGCTGGAGGACGCCCTGCGCGAGGCCCGCCCGGTCGCCCTGAGCCTGGACACCGACGGCGCCCACCGGCTGCTCGGCGAGCACGCACCGCTGCTGGCCGCGGCCGGCTTCGGCGTCGTGCTGCCCGGCTGGTGGCGCAAGGCCTCGGCCCGCCTCGGCGCCCGGCTCACCGCCAAGAGCTCGTCCGGGGCGGCCCCCGGCACCGTCGCCACCGACAGTGGCCTGGGCCTGGACGCGGTCGTGGACTACCGGTGGGAGCTGGCGCTGGGCGACGAGCCGCTGACCGAGGACGAGCTGCGCCGCCTCACCGACCTCAAGGCGCCCCTGGTCCGGCTGCGCGGCCAGTGGGTCGAGCTGGACCCGCGCCGGCTCGCCGAGGGACTCTCCTTCATCGAGCGCCACCGGGAGCTGGAGGCGATGACCGTCGCCGACCTGCTGCACCTGGCCGGCGGCGCCGCCGAGGGCCCCGGCGGGCTGCCGGTCGTCGAGGTCGCCGCCGACGGCTGGCTCGGCGACCTGCTCAGCGGCGAGGCCGACGTGCGCATCGGCGAGGCGGACGTGCCCGCCGGGTTCCGCGGGCAGCTGCGGCCGTACCAGCGAAGGGGCCTGGGCTGGCTGCGCTTCCTGGAGACCGCGGGGCTCGGCGGCATCCTCGCCGACGACATGGGGCTGGGCAAGACCGTCCAGCTGCTGGCCCTGCTCGCCGCCGGCGCGCCCGGCCCGACGCTGCTGGTCTGCCCGATGTCGCTGGTCGGCAACTGGCAGCGGGAGGCGGCGAAGTTCGCGCCCGGCCTGCGCGTCCACGTCCACCACGGCGCCGACCGGGCCCGCGCCCTCGACCCGGCCGACTTCGACGTCGTCGTGACCACCTACTCCGTCGCCACCCGCGACGCCGACGCCCTCGCCGCCGTCGACTGGCACCGGGTCGTGCTCGACGAGGCCCAGGCCGTGAAGAACGCGGCGACGAAGCAGGCGACCGCCGTACGCCGGCTGCCCGCCCGTCACCGCATCGCCGTCACCGGCACCCCGGTCGAGAACCGCCTCGCCGACCTGTGGTCGATCATGGAGTTCGCCAACCCCGGCCTGCTGGGCAGCGCCACGAAGTTCAAGGAGCGCTTCGCCGAGCCCATCGAGCGCTTCGGCGACGCCGAGGCCGCCGAGCGCCTGCGCCGCGTCACCCAGCCGTTCGTGCTGCGCCGCGTCAAGACGGACCGCACCATCATCTCCGACCTGCCCGAGAAGCTGGAGATGGACGTGGTGTGCAGCCTGACGCCCGAGCAGGCCAGCCTGTATCAGGCCGTCGTCGAGGACATGCTGGCCCGCATCGACGGCAGCGGCGGCATCGAGCGGCGCGGCCTCGTGCTCGCGACCATGACCCGGCTCAAGCAGATCTGCGACCACCCGGCCCTGGCCCTGCGCGACGGCAGCCGCCTGCCCGGGCGCAGCGGCAAGCTCGCCCGCCTTACGGAGATCACCGAGGAGATCCTCGCGGCGGGGGAGCGGGCACTGATCTTCACGCAGTACGCCGAGTTCGGCGCCATGCTGCGCGCCGAGCTCTCCGCCCGCTTCGGCCGCGAGGTCGCCTTCCTGCACGGCGGCGTGCCCAAGGCCGCCCGCGACGCGCTGGTCGCCCGGTTCCAGGAGGCGTCCGCGGCCTCGCCGCCGCTGTTCGTACTGTCGCTGAAGGCCGGCGGCACCGGCCTGACCCTCACCGCCGCCAACCACGTCATCCACGTCGACCGCTGGTGGAACCCGGCCGTGGAGGACCAGGCGACCGACCGTGCGTTCCGCATCGGCCAGCGCCGCGCCGTGCAGGTCCGCAAGTTCGTCACCGCCGGCACGGTCGAGGAGAAGATCGCCGCCCTGATCGGCGACAAGCGCGGCCTGGCCCAGAAGATCGTCGGCACCGGCGAGCAGTGGCTGACCGAGCTGTCCACGGCCGACCTGCGCGCCCTGCTGACCCTCGACCCGTCATGAGCGCCGACGCGCGATTATGCGCCTTCCTCGGCCTGGCCCTCGACCGTCGCGAGCCGCCGCCGCGGCGGGAGCTGCACTGGCGCCTGCACGCGGCGGTCGAGCGCGCCACGACGCTCGCCGGCATCGAGTTCGCGCGGGTGTACCTGCAGCAGATGGGCGACGGCGGCCTGATCGTCTTCCCCGCGGGCGTGGACGAGCCCGGCGCGATCGCCGCGCTGCTGACGGTCCTGCGGTTCGGTCTGCCACCGGCCGGCCGCACGCCGGTGCGCCTGCGGCTGGCCATCGTACGCGGCCGCCCCGCCGTCGCGACGATCCAGGCCGCGCGGCTGGCGTCCGGCCCGGCGTTGAGCCACGACCCGGACGCGACCCTGGCGGTGCTCGCGGCCCTCTGACCCGGGCCCCTTCCTCATCCGCCGGTGCTGGCCTCGGCGGTCGTCAGCCCGTTGCTGCACGGCACGCCCGGCTCCAGGGAGGCGCTCTGCCGGTACTTCGTGATGAACGCGTCGATCCGCTGGTCGTTCACGGAGTCGACCCGCAGCTGGTATCCCCACGCCTGCAGCGAGACCGCGCTGGGCTGCCCGTCGTACGGGCTCATGAGCAGGTAGTCGTTGCTGCGCACCTTCGCGGCGAGCTGGTCGACGTCGCCCCGGGCGAGCGAGGGCCGGTAGGTGATCCAGACCGCCCCGTGCTCCAGGCTGTGCACCGCCATGCCCTCGGCCACCGGCTCGTCGTACACATCCCCGGCGCACCGCTGCCAGACGCCCGCGTGCTTGCCGCCGGCGGCCGGCTTCATCGGATACTCGATCGTCTCGCCGGGCTGCAGGTGATCGCGCTCCAGCCAGTCGGGGTGCGTGGTCCGGTAGTCGATGAGCCCGGTGATGTCCCCGCCGGCGCCCTCGCCGCGGTCGTTGTCCCGGTTCACGAACCAGAACACCCCGACGATCCCGGCCACGCACGCCAGCGCCAGCACCCCGACGATGCTCACGACCGCGATGATCGCCGTGCGGTTCCCGCCGCCCGGCCTCGGCCCCGGCGCCGCCGGCGGCCCGTACGCGTAGGGCGGCTGGGGCGGCGGTTCGGGGAAGGCGCCGGTCATGGCGCCGACACTACCGGAGCGCGTCGCCGTCCCCGGTGTGCGGCCCCGCGGGCCGGACGTTGTGGTTGCCGGCGAACAGGTTGCCGGGGTCGTACTGACGCTTGAGCACCGCGAGCCGTCGATAGGTCTCGATTGGATAGATCGCCGCCACATCCTCCTCGGTGGCGGAGGCGAGGAAGTTCGCGTAGACGCCGTTGACGTGCGGCGCGAGGCGGCCCCAGATCGCCTCCAGGGCGGGACGGGCGGCCTCGAGAACCGGCTTCGGACCCGCGATGGTGGTCACGAACATCAGCTCCGCCTGGCGATGCGCGTAGGCGGTGGCGTCGGCGGGGACCCGGGACACCGCGCCGCCGACGCTGCGGACGGAGATGAACGGCGACCCCTTCGCCGCCCCGATCTCGGCGAGCATCCGCAGGACCTCGGACACCGATTCCTTGTCGACGAAGGCGCTGCGGGTGACCAGCTGGATGCCGGGCGGCGGGGTCATGCCGTCCACGAGCGTGTCGGCGCAGGGCTTCAGCGCGACATCGTCGTCGAGCACCGTGCCGAGCCCGCGGATCGGGTCGATCGCCGTCGCGGCGAGCCGCGGGTCGTCGCCGTCGAACGCGACGCAGATCTCGACCGGCGCCTCGGGCCCGCCGGCGATGGGGTTCGCGAGGTTCGCGACGGAGGTGAGCGCTTCGGGGGCGGTGCGCAGGTACTCCGCCCAGCCCTGCAGCACGGTGGCGGCCTCCGACGCCGGGAAGGTGATCCGGCCGTGGAAGACGTCCGTCGTCGGGTGGGCCACGAACTCGAAGGCGGTCACGATCCCGAAGTTGCCGCCGCCACCGCGAATCGCCCAGAACAGCTCCGGGTTCTCCTGCGCGCTCGCCCGCACGAGCTCCGCGCCGGCGGTGACCACCTCCGCGGCGACCAGGCTGTCCAGGGCCAGGCCGTACTTCCTGACCTTCCAGCCGATGCCGCCGGCCAGCGTCAGCCCGCCGACCCCGACGCTGCGGGTGTCGCCCGAGGAGATCGCCAGGCCGTGCGGGGCCAGGGCGGCGGCCACCTGACCCCAGTTGGCGCCGCCGCCGATCCGCACGAGGTGGCGCTCGGCGTCGACGATCTCGATGTTCGCGAGCCTGCCGAGGTCGATCACGACGCCACCGTCGTTGGTGGCGAAGCCGGCGAAGGCATGGCCACCGCCGCGCACGGAGAGCACCAGCCCGGCGCCGGCGGCGAATCTGACGCCGGCCCGCACGTCTTCGACGCTCTCGGGCCGCAGGACACCGGCCGGACGGCCCGAGGCCAGCACCGAGCGGCTCGCCGACTCGTACTGCGCTGCGCCCGGCTCGATGATGTCGCCGCCGAAGTCACGGCGAAGGTTTGCCAGCGCTGAGCTCATGAGGTTCCTTCCACGCGGGAGATCCGGATTCGTACGCAGGAGGGACGAACGGCCCGGCGGGATTGTGAGACCCGCCGGGTGTGACCTGCGTCTCCCGGGATCGATGCGGGGCGCGGCGGGCGCGATATGGTCGGCCCATGCCGGCCGAGTGTGCGATCGATGGATGCGCGGTGCTCGCGATCGGGCGGTGCCGCGAGTGCGGCCGCGCGTTCTGCATGTCCCACCAGGCGCACAACGAGGTGACCGGGGAGGGCTATCCGGCCCTGTGCATCCAGTGCCTGCAGCGGCGCCGGCGCGTGGCGGGCCGCGGGGACCGTGACGCCCGGGCCGACGCGCGGGAGGCGACCGAGCGGTCCTGGGTGACGTCCGGGCAGGCGGCCATGGACCTGTATGCGGCCGGGATCGCGCCGACCCCGGTGGTCGAGCGGCGTTCGCGCTTCGTCAAGCAGCGCTTCGGCCGGCCGCGGGAGGAGATCGACGAGATCGAGGTCGGGGCGCTGTGGGTGATCGGGCGCTTCGAGTGGACCGAGATGCAGGAGATCCCCGAGACCCGCGAGTGGACGACCGGGCTGCTCGCGCGGCCCGCCGGGGGTTACCCGGTCGCGATGATCGCCCGCGCCGTCGCCCGGTGCCGGGTGAGCGACGGGCTGGCGATGCTGGTCCGGGACGCGGCCTACGGGGACAGCTTCACGCAGCTGGAGCGGCGGGAGATCCCGCGGATCGTGGCGGCGATCCGGGCGCTGGTCGCCTCGCCTACCGGGGAGACCCCAGCGAGGTGAGGGCCGCGAGATAGCGCGCCGGCACCAGGTTGGGGCCGTCGCCCGCGAAGGCCGCGTCGACCTCGGCGTCGGTGGGCAGCGCCGGCACCTCTGCGGCGAGCGCGGTCACGATGGGCGAGTCGCGCCAGTCCGGGTGCTCGGTCAGCAGCCGCAGGGCGACCAGCGACTCCTCGATCTCGCCCACGCACTCGAACGGCTTGTGCGCGGTGAGGCCCATCAGCTCGCGGTACCCCGGAAGCTGCGTCATGTCGGTGAACACGTCGCTGCCGAAGATGTGCACCAGGCGCTCGCGGCCGGTGAACGGGGCGAGGGCGAGGAAGACGAACCGGCACTTCGGGCAGTGCCCGCACCAGCGCTCGGACGCGTCGCGCAGCTTGAACGCGGCGTTGCAGCTGGTCACGACCTCGTCGTAGGTGGTGAACCGGGCGAACAGCCCGGCGATGTGCAGCTCGGACAGGCCGCGCAGCAGCGAGAAATACGCGTCCCGGAGCCCGGCGTGGGCCAGCAGCGCCTCGCCCAGGTGCCGCTCGGCCGGCAGGCCCTTGGACCACTGGTGGTTGATGTCGCGCCCCAGCCAGCTCAGGTTGGGCACCGACGCGGAGCTCTCGTTGGACATGACGACCGGGCCGAGCCCGTGCATGAGCGACGTGGCCACCGCGATCAGGGAGTTGATCGCGGTGACGGGGATGTGGCCGTTGTACGCCCCGGCCTCGTTCAGCTCCCGCATGCGCGGGTCGAGCCGGCGCTGCACGGTGCGGACCGGCTGCGGCGAGACGGCCATCACGCTGCGGATGATCGCGTTCGGGTTCACCGCGAACAGCACCGGCTCGAGGCCGCCCAGCTGCAGCGCCTCCATCGACACGATCGAGTCCTTGCCGCCCCCGACGGCGACGAGCGGCGCACCGGACGGCGTGTGCGTCCAGGCCGGCGGCTCGGCGCTCGCCCCGGTCTCGACCGGGAGGTCCAGCACGTACTCCAGCTTGTTGCGGTACGCGAACTCGCCCAGCCCGTCGTGGAAGAGCGCCCGCACCCAGCCGAGCGCGCCGGCGGTGAGCGCGACCCCGTCGAGCACCACCTGCCGCGGCGCCGCGATCTTGTAATACGACGTCGAGGCGGCCACGTAGAGCAGGTCGAGCACCCGCTCCAGCGCCGGGTGCTCGGTGGCGGGCGGTCCGAAGTCGACGGTCTCGCTCAGCACGAGGTCGTCGAGGGCATAGTGGAAGCGCGCCACCCCCGTGGCCGGGTCGAACTCCCGCCCCGGAAACCGCAGCGCCTCGACCTGCTCCCACGGGTTCACGCGTTCGCTCCGATCATTCGGTACGACACCAGACGCGCAATGGTAGCTTTCGCGCACCACGGAGCAGCGTCACGACCGTACTTTCGACCGGTTCGCCGGGAACCGGGTAGTGCCGGGAACTCAGTGGTACCAGCGACGCAGGAGGCGCAGGGTCTCGGCGCCGCCCAGCTCCGGCGGCGGGGCCGGAAGCTGGCGGACGAGCAGGTCCCGTTCGGTCACGAAGGACGGCTCCGGATCGGTCAGCGGGACGGGGGAGAGCCAGAAGCGCTCGATCTCCACGTCCGGCTCGGCGAGGCCGGCGAGGGCGCCGGCGGTCCCGACGGGCGAGAAGACCTCACCGGCAACCGGCTCCAGCTCATCGGGTCCGGCATCGCCCGAGCGCAGCCGGCGCAGCGCCGACAGCAGCGCCTCGCGGGAGCGCCCCCGCCACAGCAGGATGCCGAACGGGTCGGCGTCGAAGCGCTCGGCCAGCAGGTAGAACGTCGCGGCCAGGTGCTTGCACGGCACGGCCTGGTCGGGGCAGCTGCAGCGCAGCGCCAGGTCGCTCAGGCGGGCCGGGAACAGCGGCGCGGACGCGGCCCGGAACACGTCCTCGACGTGCGGCGGCAGTTCGCCGGCCAGCAGCTTGGCGGCGCCCAGCGCCTCGGCGGCCAGGGACTGCTCGATGCCGGCCCAGACGGTGTCGGAGAAGACGGCGAGGCCGATCGAGACGGAGTAGGGCCGGGGGCGCGAGCCCTGCACGGTGGCGGTGACCGTGCCCGGGGCGACGTCCAGCTTCAGGACCTGACCCGCGCGGGCGTAGTTGCGGCCCCGCGTGAGGCGCGTGCCGAGCGCGAAGGACTCCAGCACCGCCAGGAAGCGCCGCGACCACCAGCTCTCGCCGATGGCGCCGCGCGTGCTGCGGGCCCGGATGCCGCCCTCGACACGGACGGCCCGGGTCCCCCAGTGCTCCGGCGTGCTCACGCCCGCAGTCGCTGCAGGCCCGGGGCGACGCGGCGCGGCACGAACTCCACGAACATGCCCGCAGTCTACTCAGCCCGGGCCCGCGGCCATGAGCTGCGCCGGCGCCCCCGCGAGCCCGGCGCGTGGCCGGACTCGCGCAGGACCGCGGTCAGTGGACCGGGGCCATGTGGCCGCGGCCCGTGCCCTGGTGCGTCAGCTGGTAGGCGGCGACCAGGAGCAGGACGCCGCTGACGATGGCGTAGATGCCGATCGCCCACGCGATGGCCAGGGCGCCCGCCGCCGGGCGGACCATGATGAACAGGCCCGCCACGATGGCCAGGGCGCCGATCAGCGCCAGGCTCCAGCCGCCGTGCTGCCGGGTGGCCAGCCACAGGTCGGACAGGCCCGTGATCACGGCCCAGATGCCGACCAGGAAGGCCAGGGCGATCGCGGTCACGCCGGGCCAGACGATCACCATGATGCCCAGGACCAGACCGGCCACGCCGGCCACGCCGCGGGCGAGCCGCGGTCCGGTGCCGTCGGCGAAGCCGGTGACCGGGTTCGACGGCCCGGGGACCGGGCGGATTGCGTGTACGAGCTGCTCGACGCCGGTCACGATGGCGAAGATGCCGAAGATCACCGCCAGCGCGATGACCGTCAAGCCGGGCCAGATCAACGCGACGATGCCGAACAGGATCGCCAGCACGCCGCGTATGCCGAGCAGCCAGGCTTCCCTCTTGAGCATGTGATCCCCTTCCACGAAATCTAGAACTGACGGGGGTCGAAGGGCGACTCGCTGGCCAGACGCGTGAACAGCGCGTGCTCGCCGGGGGTGAGCCGCCGCGGTACGACGATGCGAAGCTCGGTGAACAGGTCGCCGGCGGGGCCGCGCGGGTTGGGCAGGCCGTGCCCGCGCAGGCGCAGGCGGCGGCCCGAGGACGAGCCCGGTGGCACGTCCAGGCGCAGGTCGCCGGCGGGCAGGGCGAGGGGAACGGCCGCGCCGAGCGCCGCCTCCCACGGGCTCACCGGCACCTCGACCATCACGTCGCGCCCGGAGACCTTGAGGCGGGGGTGCGGCGCCAGCCGTACGACCAGCAGGAGCCCGCCGGCGAGCCGCAGCCGCACGCCGTCGGCGACGCCCGCCGGGACGGCCACGTCGTACTGGCGCGGGCGCCCCGCGGGGCCGGGGACCGTGACCCGCCCGCGGCCGCCGGTGAAGGCGACCTCCACGGCCACGGTGACCTCGGCGCCGAGGTCGATCTCGATCCGCCCGGCCAGGGTCCGGTACGCCGCGGCGATCTCCTTGAACCGCTCCTGCGCCCCCGGCTCGGCGCTGACGTCGGGGTGGTGACGGCGGGCCAGGCGAAGGTACGCGCGCCGGATCTCGTCCGGCCCGGCACCGCGGTCGACGCCCAGCACCGCGTACGGGTCCGTCGGCGTGGCTCAGGGCGTCGAGCTGCGGCCCACCTGGCCCGTGCTGCCCACGCCCGTCGAGCCTGTCTGCTGGCTCGCGGGCCCGGGCCGGGACCGGCCCTCCCGCATCTGCTTCGCCTGCGCGGCCGGGGTGTCCGGCGCGAGCGGGACCTTGCCCTCGGCGGTGTCCGGCACGACTGGGCCCTCGGCCCCGCTCGCGCCGGGGCCCTGCGCCGCGCCCGGGCTCTTGGCCTTGCCCGGGCCGGCCGCGGTGCTCGTGCCGCCCTCGATCGTCCGGCCCACGGGGATCCGCCGCGCCTGCGCGCCGTGCGCCTTCGGCGCGACGATGGTGAGCACACCGCCGTCCAGGTCGGCCGTCACGCCGTCGGCCTCGACGCCGCCCGGGAGCTCGACGATGTAGTCGAACTCGCCCTGCCGCCTGGCGTGATGGCGCAGGGTGCCCTCGCGCGGGCGCTCGCCGAACGTGCCGAAGACGCGGATGTCGTTGTCGCACAGCTCGATCTGGACGTCGTCGGTGGCCACGCCCGGCAGGTCCAGCTCGATCCGGAACGCGTCGCCGGTCTCCTCGACGTCGACGGGCGCGCCGCTCGTCACGGGCAGCCCCAGCGCCGGGAACATGGCCAGGGGCCGGCGGGGACGGGTGACCAGCAGTGTCATGGTGACGCCTCCCAAGTTGGCGGGATGCCTGGTACCCCGCCATGCTGGGCGAGCGCGGGGTGAGCCGGTCCCACCCGCGAAGGATGAGCGGCGCCGCCGGGCCTCGCCGGTAACGGACTTAACGGATATATCGTGCGTCAGGCGAAAAGTCCGATAAGTCAGGCCGCGGGGGACGCGCCTTTTCCCGAGCGCCGAGTGATGGCCGCTCACCTGCGGCCCCGGCAGCGTGAGCCGCATGTATGAAGACGTGTTCATCGCGGAGATACGCGAGAAGACCGGCATCGCCGACGCCGAGCGCGCCCGCCGGGCCCTGCGCGGTGTGCTCCACGCGCTGGCGAACCGGCTGCCCGACGGCTGGGTCCACCAGTTGGCCGCCGAACTCCCGCCGACTCTCGCCGAGCCCCTGTGGTCCTTCCAGCACCTCTACGATCAGGAGGTACACCTCGATTTCCTGGCCGACGTGGCCTCCCGCGCCGACGTGCCGCCCGCGCAGGCGGAGCCCCTCGCGCGGGCGGTCTTCGCCGCTGTGGCCGGCGCGTGCGACCCGGCGCTGCTGCGCCGCGTCTACCAGCCGCTGACCAGCGACGTGCTGGCCCTGACCGAGGCCGACTCGTCGCTGCTGCCGGTGTGAGAATCTATCGAAGTTCGTCGACAAGTGGTGGACGCGTGGGCGTCCAGCCCAGCGAGCGCGCCTTCGCCGCCGTCGCCTGCTGATCGAGCAGCAACGCGTCGGCGAACGGCGCGCTCAGCCGGGCCCGGGACTCTTCCGGCGTCTCGGGGGCGACGCCCGCTGCGCCGGAGGCGGCCTCGGCGAGCTCGCGGACGGTCGGGTTCACGCCCGACGCCACGACGACCCGGCCCAGCGCCTCGCCGCGCTCGAGCACGATGCGGAACAGCGCGGCGACGTCGTCGACGTGCACCGTCGTCCAGCGCTGCGAGCCGTCGCCGATCAGCCGGACCCGGCCCCGCTCGTCGCGCGCGGGGGCGAGCACGCCGTGGGGGATGCCGCCGCCGTGGCCGTACACGATGCCCGGCGCGACGATCGTGGCGCGCAGATCCGCGTCCAGCACCGACTGCTCGACCGGCACCCGCCACCGCGTCAGCGCGGGCGGCGAAAGCGGCGACTCCTCGCTGATGTCGGCGTTGTCGCCCCACAGCCAGATGCCGCTGGTGTGCGCGTACGCCTTGCCGGTGCCGCCCAGCGCCCGCACCGCCGCGGCCACGACCGCCCGGTCGAGGTCCGGGCTGTCCGGCCCGCCGGTGGCCGCGATGTGCGCCACCGCGTCGCCCCCGGCGAAGCGCGCCGCGGTCCACTCCACGTCGAACAGGTCCCCGACGGCCGCCTCGGCCCCGTTCTTGCGCGCCTTCGCGGCCGCCTCGTCGCCGCGCACCAGCGCCGTGACGCCGTGCCCGCCGGCGACGAGCGCCCGCACGACGGCCGAGCCGATGTATCCGGTACCCCCGGTCAACACGATTTTCATGGCCTCACGCTAGAGCGGCCCGGGCGCTGCCGCGGCGTGTGTTAGAACTCGGAATAATCCGCTGCGGCGGCGGGTTTCAGGCGCTTGCGGTTGGGAGGATCGGGGGCGTGGACGCTTCGGTGGCGCTCGCCCGCGGGCTGGCCCGGTGGGTGCTGCTGGCCGCCGGGGCCGCCGCGCTCGCCGGTGGTCTGGCCGGCGTGGTGGCGCGGGAGAGCGTCGAGGCCGGCTACGAGCTGGCGTACGGTGCCGGCGGGGCCGACCGGGGGCGCATCGCGGTGCTGGCCGGACTCGGGCTCGCCGTCGCGGCCGCCGGCTGCTGCGGATACGCCGCCCAGAGCCTGCGCCGCGGTGTCGTGTGGCTGGTCTGCGCGCTGGTGGCCGCCGGGCTCGCCCCGGCGCTGTTCGGCCGCGGCACGATCGTCGCGCCGCGGATCGTCGGGCCGGGCGCCTCGGCGGCCGAGATCGGCGCGGACGTGGCCGCCGAGGCGCCGCGGTGGTACGTCCCGGCGACCGCGGGCCTGGCGATGCTCGGCGTCTGCGCGGCGCTGCTCGCGGCCATGCTCGTCGCCCTGCCGCCCCGCCCGCGCGACGAGCCGTAGGCGCGCGGCCGATCGCTCGCGCGGCGGCGGTTCTAGGGGCCTGTATCAGAGTCGGCGTTGGATGGGATTGTGGCCTTGATCCCGTGCCGGGGTGGGTAGCGGCGGTTCGCCTGTGGGGTGTGGGCCTTGTCGGCCAATCCCTGGTCGGGGTGGGTCCGGGGTCGGCCCTCGCCGAGGTGGGGTATCCGGATGTCGTTCAGGATCGGGATGTGCTGGGGTTGTCCCCGCGTTGCTTGGTGGTCGACATGATCGGCAACGGTTTCTGGCCTTTGTTCGCAGCCGGGATGCGGCTTCGTGGTCAGCCTGCCACGAGACCGGCCCGGTGCGTGTGCCGCCGGCTCCTCACGAACCCCCGGCCGGGCGGTCGGGCCTGCAGATCCCCCTGTTGCGCGCCTCGGCGGTGTGCTGGTGTTCCCGGGGGATTGTGGAGTCCACGGACGCATCCCAGGTGATTCGCCCGGCCGGGTCGGCGAGGGCCTGTGACACGGTCGGGATTCGCGGCCGGGTCCCGTCCGGTTGCCGGCGGCGGGGCAGGCTGTACCCCGCCGCCCGAACGGCTGTGGCACTGCGTTGTCCCGCCATGGTGTCCCGGCCGGGTCCGTCGCCGAGTCGCGTCGATGGGGTTGCTGTTTCGTCCGGGTGGGCTGCCGGCCGGGCCGGGGTCCGGTGGGCCGGCAGTGGTTCGAGGACCGCCCGCTGGCAGCCGGTCGGTGCGGTCGTGCCGTCGATGCACCGCTGCTGTGGTCACGAGGTCTGCGTGTGACGTCGAAACCCCTCGTACCGCAGACCGCGCGATGTCTCGGCCACCGGCACGCCGGATCTGTGCACATCACTGACTTCGATACGGGCTCTCGTCGGCCGTGTCTCGAAATTCGAGCACGGAGATCTAGCACTGTGGGCCGTGTGGCCCTATATTGGTCGGTGTGGCGGCAGCGGGCTCGATACGGCGGCGCGGGCCGAACCATGCGGTGCCGTGGCGGTACGACGGTCCGGTGTCGGTGTTGCGGCTGCCGTTGGATGTGCATGACCCAGCGGTGCGGCGGCATGCGGAGCGGGTCTTCGCAGCGGTGTTCGCGGTACAACAGGCGGTGCAGCGTGACGCCCGCGCACGGGTCGACGCGTACAGGGCCGCGCATCACGCGCGGGCCGTCGCAGGTCCGGCTGTGGTCCGCGACCGGCTGGGGTTGACCCGGACCGGGTTGGAGCATGCCGCGTACCGACACCTGGACCGTGCCCCGCATCTGCGCCGCTCCTGTACGAAGGCGGTGGCGATGCACGTCGCCGACAGCGTCTGGCAGGCCGCCGATCGGCACCTGTTCCCCGACGCGACCGGACGCCGGCACGGCCGGCCGAGGGTCGGCGGCTGGTGGACGTTCAGCCGTATCCCGGGGCGGGCGCGGTCGCATACCAGGGCACGGAAGTGGGAGACGTTCCGCCTGGCCGGCACCCTGGCTGGGCATGACGCGGTGTTCGGCCGGGCGGGGCGGTTGTGGCAGCCGCGGCGGATGCCCGCCGTCACCCCCACCGCCGGCGGTCGGCCGGTGCGGTCGTGGTGGGACCATGACGGCCCTCTCGCCGTGGTGTTGACCGGCACCGGCGCCCGGGATCTGGTGCTGCCGGTCCGCCTGCCGCAGGGACCCGGCCGTCAGCCGGTGCTGGAGCACTATCTCGCCGACCCGCAGCGTTGGCACAAGATCGACCTCGTGCGGTATCGCGACCCGGGTTCCCCGGGTGGGTGGCGGTACGAGGCCCATGTGATGGTCCTCGGCCCCGGCTACACCTCCCCCACGGTCGTGGCCCGCCGCCGGGCGGCTGCGGCCCTGCACCGGCGCGGCGGCGTCGATGTCAACGTGTCCAACCTGGCCGTCGTCTCCGTCCCGATCGACACCGACCGCGGTGGCGGCGGGGTGCGCGCCACCCAGATCGCGAAGACCGGCGCCGACGCCGACCGGCCTCGCGGCGGAACGGTTGCGGCAGCGGCGGCGTAACCGCGCCCTGCAACGCTCCCGCCGCGCCACCAACCCCACCCAATACCGGCTCTCAGCCCGGCAGCAGCAACGGGCGCAGCGCCGCCAAGCCGCCGGCCTACCCCCGGTGCAGGTCTCGGTGCCGGGCGGCGCCCGCATGGCCAACGCGGCGGGTATTCCGGTGCAGGCCTACCGCCGCGACCAGCTTTCGGCCGGATACCTGCGGCTGCGCGCCCAGGCGGCTGCTGACGGCGCGGCCCGTACCCAGGCCGGGCGTACCCGCGCCCGGATCGTCGCCGCCGGCATCGTCGCCAGCCACGGCCCGGACCTGGTTGTCGAGGCCGGTGACCTGGGGGCGTGGGCGCGGCGGTGGGGCCGTAGCATCCACGCGTTCACCCCCGGCACGCTGCTGGCCGCCGTCGATCGGGAAGCCGCCAAGGTTGCCGCCCTGGCCGGTGGTGGTGGGTTGGTCCGGGCCGGGACCCGGGACACCGCCTGGACCCAGCACTGCCTCTGCACCGCCCGCGTCCCCAAACAGCTCCACCACCGCCGTCACACCTGCCCACACTGCGGCCTCACCGGCGACCGCGACCTTGTCGCCGCTCTCATCGGGGCGCACACCGTGCTGACCGACCCGGCCGTGCCCGGCACCGCCCGCGTGGATTGGGCCGCCGCGCAGACCACCCTCGCCACCCACGGCATGGATGCCATCAAGGAAGGGCTGCAAGGAGCCCGCCGGGTAGGCCGCGGGAGTCTCACCCGCGGCCCCCCACAGATCCGGACGTGAACCTCTCGATTCATCCGGCTCGTGTCGTCCAGTTGACGGGCTGTCAGTACCGCAACTGCCAATGCGCGAACAGGTTGGGCGCCCGTTGCCGGACGCCGTCCAACCAATCCCTGGCTCTTTTCTCGCTGCGTTCCAGGCGTTTGTACTTCCACCTCGCCCAACGCATCAGATGGCGATCAACGCGTTGGCAGAGCGGGATCACCGCGCTCGGGTAGAACACGGTGAAGTAGTTCAACCAGCCCGCAAGGACCGGGTTCACTTCCTTAGCGAGGTCATTCAGTGTCCAGGTCGTGTGCCTGTGTAACCGCCATGCCGCCACCTTGCGGCTCATATCGGTCAGCTTCTCCGTGGCGGCCGCCGGTAGGAAGCCGGTATACGCCTGCTTCCGTGTCCGGGAAAACGCCTTTCGGGGCCGGAACGTGTACCCACAGAACGTAAACGACACCAGCTCATACTCCTGCCGCCGCTGCCAGTCCTTGCAGTACACCACCTTCGTCTTGTCAGGGTGGAGTGCCAACCCGATCTCGACCATCCGGACGCTGATCGCTTCCCGCACCTGATGTGCCTGACGTTCACTCACACAGTGGACCACCACATCATCCGCGAACCTTTCGAACTGCACGGCCGGGAACTCCCGGCCCATCCAGCTGTCGAAGCCGTAATGCAGGAAAATGTTGGCGATCAACGGGGATACCGGACCCCCTTGCGGGGTTCCTTTCACCCTCGCGGCCAAGGTGCCGTCCGGCATCAGCATCGGCGCTTTCAACCAGCGCTCCACATACAACAAGACCCACTGCTGGTCCGTGTGACGCGCCACCGCCTTCAGCATCAACGCCCACGGCACGGAATCGAAGAAGGCCCGCACGTCCAGATCGACGACCCAGTCCTTCCTGAAACACCGCTCCCGGCACACCCGCACCGCATCTACCGGCGACCGCCCCGGCCGGTACCCGTAGGAGTCATCGTGGAACACCCGTTCCGCGTTCGGCTCCACCACGGACACCACCACCGTCTGAGCGATCCGGTCGACCACATTCGGGATACCGAGGACCCTTGTCCCGCCTTTCTTGGGTATCTCCACCGCCCGGACCGGGCCAGGGAAATAACTCCCCGACGACATGCGATTCCACAGTTTGTAGAGGTTATCCTTCAGGTTCACCTCAAACTGTTCGATCGACACCCCATCAACCCCGCCCGCTCCGCCTTTGCTTTTCACCTTCAGCCACGCATCCCACACCAACCGCTTAGGGATGTCATACGCCTTGCCCTGCAACCTCGGCTCACTCATGCGACTCCTCCCTTCCGGTTGATCACATGCGTTCGCCCGGACGACCCCACCCCTTCGCTCCCCCACCCACTGCGATACGCAGGCGGATCACAGCTACTACGGGCGAGTCCGCCAGCACTCCCGCGACGGTACTCAGTCCCTCGCGGATTCCGCCGCTTGGGATTCTCCCTCTCACCGATCCGGTTCCCGTTTCCGGGCACCGTCCAGTAGTTTCGTTCGTGCCTTCACATGTTCCACATGAGAGCCTGGACCGGGCTCATGCTGCCTGTATACCGGACACCACCTGGGCAGTAAGCGGAATTTCTCCCAGACTCATCCCGGGACTCGAGCACGGCCCCGGTTCTGATGTCACCTATCTTGATTTCGATACGTCAACGGCAGAGAACTTCCGTTCATCGCTCATCTTCCCGATCCACACCTGACGCAGTCATCGCCGCGCCTTTTCCGCCAACGTTCAAGACCACGGTCTTCAGCCAAGGCCCCAGGCGGCGGTTTAGAGCCACCTTCCGCAAGACGACTCCAGAGGGCCAACAAACCTCCATCTCTCATGCAGCACCGCCATCCACGAGACCACCATCCTTGTCTGCCTCGCTTCCGACGTTCATGTTCACAATGCCCGAGTCAACCGGACACCACCGCCCCGACCGGCACCCAACCAGTGCCCGACCGCGGCGGCCGCAGCGCAGCACCAGCCACCCCAGACGGCCGGTGCCGGCGTGCTCGGCGAACTGCCGGAACGACGCCCTCGACAAACCCGGACCAGACCCGCACCCCAACATGCGGGACCACACCGGAACGACGAGACGCACAACCCGGACTGTTCCATCTCGCGGACACCAAACCCGAGTTTGATACAGACCTTAGATGGACGTTGCCGCGATCACGTCGCTGGAGGGGCGACGCAGCCGAAGACGCCGCCCTGCATGGTGACCATGTGCAGCGCGGCGGCGTGGTTGCCGGGGTCCGTGGCGCCGGTGCAGTCCGAGAGGATCAGGCACTCGTAGCCGCGATCGTTCGCCTCGCGCATCGTGGTGTGCACGCAGACGTCGGTGGTGATGCCGGTCAGGATGATGTGCGTGATGCCGTGCGTGCGCAGCACCAGGTCGAGGTTGGTGGCGTAGAAGGCGCCCTTGCCGGGCTTGTCGACGACGACCTCGCCGGCGAGCGGGGCGACCTCGGGCACGATCTGCCAGCCGGGCTCGCCCTTGATGAGGATCCGCCCGCCCGGGCCGGTCGAGCCGATCTCGGCGCCGATGCGCGCCGAGCGCCAGCGCTTGTTCGCCGGCAGGTCCGACAGGTCGGGGTCGTGGCCTTCGCGGGTGTGGACGACGAGCATCCCGAGGCCGCGGGCATGGTCGAGCAGCTTCGCGGTCGCCGGCAGCCCGGCCCGGGTCAGCCCGATGTCGTACCCCATGCTGTCCACGTAGCCGCCCGGCCCGCAGAAGTCCGTCTGCCAGTCGATGCACAGCAGGGCCGTACGCTCGACCGGCACGCTGCCGTCGTAGGGCCAGGCGTACGGCTGCGCGCCGGTGACCGGGCCGATGGTTGCGCTCATGAACCCTCCTGCGGAAGAAACCCGCCCAGCGCCGGCAGCGCCGGTTCCGGGAACGCGGCACCGATCAGCGACAGGCTCGCGGGCCGGCCGTCGGGCGTGTGTCCATTGGGGACGGTCACCACGGTCAGGTCGAGCCGGTCGGCGAACTGCGTGTAGCGCCCGAGGACCGCATCGCGCCGCAACGGTTCCGCGGCGACCTCCTCCGGCGTGAACGTGGTCGGGATCGTCGGCAGGGCCGAGCGCCGCGGCCTGCAGCCGGTGCTGGGCGCGGAGCGCGTCGGTGGCGCTCCGCCGGATGCCCCGGGTCGGGTGGTGGTCCTGGCCATGCTGTCGATTGTCGACAATCCTGTTACGGCGGCCGGCACGCCGTGTAACGCATTGATGTCGGGAACTTCTAAGCGAGGTAGGACTGCGCACCGTGCTCGTTCAGTGCGGCCAGGATCGCCTCGGGGTCGCGGCCGGAGACGGCGTCGAAGAGCCGCTCGTGGCGGTGCACGCCGTCGTGCGGCCGGGCGACCTCGGCCTCGCGGCGCAGGTTGAGCGCCATGTACAGCTGGATCTTGACCAGGATCGACTCGTAGACGGCCGTCAGCTGCCGGTTGCCGGCCAACGCCACGACCGCCACGTGGAAGTCGCGGTGCGCGGTCGCCACGTCGAACTGGTCGCCCCGGGCGTCGGCCTCCTGCATCGCCTTCATCGCCGCCGTGATGCCGGCCAGGTCCGCCCCCGGCGGGGTGGCGGCGATCGCGTGCCGCTCCAGGACGTCGCGGACCGCGTAAAGCTCCTGGATGTCGGCGTCGGACAGGATCGCCACCCGCACCCCGCGGCGCGGCACGTGCTCGACGAGCCCCTGCTGGGCCAGCAGCCGCAGCGCCTCCCGCAGCGGCGCGCGGCTGATGCCGAAGCGCTTCGTCAGCTGCTCCTCGACCAGGCGCTCACCGGGCTCGGTGCCGCCGCTGAGGATCTCCCTGGTCAGCCGGGACACCGCGAGCTCGACCAGGCTCGCGCTGGCCAGCTCCTCGGTCTCCCTCATCGGCACAGTGTGGCAGATGTCGCTGAATCCCAGACCCGCCGGAGCCCGGGCGGGTTGCTGGCGAGCCGCCGCATGGCTCGCGCTCAGACCGACCGCAGCCCGCGCGGCCGCGCGAAGATCCGCCGGCCGCGATGAGTTCCGCGTGCGTGCCGAACTCCGCCGGGCGCCCGCCGCGGAGCACCGCGATCCGGCCGGCATCGCGGATCGTCGCCAGGCGGTGCGCCACCACGAACGCGATCGTCTCACCTTCTTCGATTCGCTCCCGCGCGGCCCGGACGGAATCGACGGCCCCGCGCATGCGGTGCACGGCCTCCTGCTCCAGCCGCGTGCGCCCGGTGATCGGCATTCGTCGACGAAAGCTCTCGACCCGTCGCCGGAACTCCTCGTCGCGCGCACCCGACCGGCGGCGCACCATCGCCACCAGCCGCCACCGCGACGGCGTGAGCAGGCAAAATGTCGTACGCACCGGCCGGCGCGCGGCAAAGCCCATCTCGCGCGCCGAGCCGGGCCCGGCAAGTAGTGCGAACCGTCGATCGCGTCACAACCGAGTCGGGGGCGGAAAACGTTGGGCGGGCGTTGTAGCCTGCACGTCATGACGCAGCCACCGTATGGATCCCCCAATCCGTATGGGCAGCCGGATCCGTACGGACAGCCGTCGCCGTACGGGCAGCCGGCGCCTTACGGACAGCCGGTGCCCTACAACCAGTCCGACCCCTACGGTCAGCCGGCCCTGCCGCCGCCCATGTCGAGCCCGCCCGCCTCGTCCCCGCCCGCCTCGGGCCAGCCCTACCAGATGCCCCCGGTCTCGGGCGCCCCGGCCGCGGGCGGCTACGACCCGTATGGTCAGGCGGCCTACGCCCAGCAGGCCGGCTACCCGGTCGCGGTGGCGG
This sequence comes from Dactylosporangium sp. CA-233914, assembly GCF_050942935.1. Classification (NCBI taxonomy): domain Bacteria; kingdom Bacillati; phylum Actinomycetota; class Actinomycetes; order Micromonosporales; family Micromonosporaceae; genus Dactylosporangium; species Dactylosporangium sp. CA-233914. The sequence continues at coordinate 2,705,911 of NZ_CP192030.1, forward strand.
CGGCCTACGACCCGCTGACGGGCCAGCCGTATTCCGACAAGAGCAAGCTCGCCGCGGGCCTGCTGCAGCTGCTGCCGGGCCTGTTCTTCGCCATCGGCGGCATCGGCCGTCTCTACGCGGGCAACATCGCCCTGGGCGTGACCCAGCTGATCCTGAGCTTCGCGGTGGGCTGGGTCGCGTTCATCTGCGGCTGGTTCCTGTTCGCGATCCCGTGGGTCGTGACCGGCGGCCTGTGGCTGTGGTTCATCATCGACGGCATCATGATGCTGGCGGGCCGCCCGGTCGACGGCCAGGGCCGCCCCCTGCGCCCCAACTGACCAGCGCTTACCGGGCCCGGCGCGTGTCCCGCGCCGGGCCTTTCACGCGCCGCGGCGTCGGCGTTGCGGCAGCAGGCCAACCCGTCCCCGATCGACCTCACCGTCGACGGCCGCCCTCATCTCCGCCGCGACTGGCCTGGCCACCGCGCGGCCCCGGCTCACCACGTCACCAACCCGGCTTCCGTGCGGATCACGAAAGATCGGGGACGGTGCTCAACAGCCAGGCGAGCGGCTGGGCGCCGCCGGGGACAGGCTCGTACTCACCCGTGCCGGCGTTGCGGGTGTGCCGGTGCACGGTGGTGGCGCCGTCGCGCTCCACGAACCAGTAGTGGGGGATTCCGCCTCTGGCGTACTCCGCCTTCTTGATGATCCGGTCGACGACCTCGGAGCCGCGGGATACGACCTCGATGGCGAGCAGTAACCCGGCGGTGCCGGCGTAGCTCGACCGCGCCGGACGCGGCGGTGAGTTCTTCGCCCACACGGTGAGATCCGGGACTCGCCCGCCGCCGACGTCGATACCGCAGTCCGTCACCACCTGCTCCGGACCGTACCCATTGGTCAGAAACCAGGCGAACATCCGGGACACGATCAGGGCGTGTTCGGGATCCGCGGGCGGCATAACGGACAATACTCCCTCGGGACTGAGCTCGTAGCGGTGGTTCTCGTCGGCCGCCGCCATCGCGGCGAGGTCATCCAACGTGACATGCGTCGGCATTCCCGAGCCCACGGCTTCGGCGCTCATCGTGCCTCCCTCTGCGCTATGCGATTAAAGGCTACAACGGTCCGCAACCGCACGACGGCGCTCGGGTCGCAAACGCCCGGGCGGCGGCACCTGTGCTCAGGGACGGACGCCGCGGATGGAGGCGTCCAGGACCTGGGCCGTGTGGGCCAGGCGGAGCGGGGCGCCCGCTCGGCGCGCCGCGGCCGCGATCTGCATCAGGCAGCCCGGGTTCGCCGTCACCAGCAGAGACGCGCCGGTCGACAGGACGTTGCGGGCTTTCAGGTCGCCCAGCTCCGCGGCCGGGCCCGGGTTCAGGATGTTCCAGATGCCCGCCGAGCCGCAGCAGATCTCGCCGTCGGGGATCTCGCGCAGGGTCAGGCGGGGGATGGCGCGCAGGAGGGCGCGCGGCTGGGAGCGGATGCCCTGGGCGTGCGCGAGGTGGCACGCGTCGTGGTAGGCCGCCGTCACCGGGATCTCGTGCCGCGGCGCGACCGGGCCCAGCTCGACGAGGAACTCCGACAGGTCGCGGACCGGCATCGACACCGTCTCTTTCAGCGACGAGCCACAGCCCGCCGCGTTCACGACCAGGGCGTCGACATCGGCGAAGACCCGCTCGACGGAGGACGCGAACCGGGACGCCTCGCGAGCGCGTCCGCTGTGCTGGCTCAGGGCGCCGCAGCAGCCCTGCGACTCGGGGATCACCACCTCGCAGCCCTCCGCGGCCAGCACCCGGGCGGTCGCCGCGTTCACCGACGGGAAGAACGCGTGCTGGACGCAGCCGGTGAGCATCCCCACGCGGGCGCGGCGGCGGCCCAGGGCGGGGACGACCGCCGGCAGGGCCACGGTGCGCCGCACGGCGGGGGCCAGGTCCAGGAGGGTTCGCAGGGTGGCGGGCAGGTGGCGGCGCAGGGGGCTTCCGATCATGCGGTACCCCACGAGCGGCGCCTTGGCGAGCGCGAGCCGCCGGCGATACGGGAACAGCGCGAACACGGCCGCCCGCAGCGCCCGGCCCGCGGGTGGCCGGACCTCTTCCACCATCGGGCGGGTCGCGGTGATCAGCTCGTCGTAGCGGACGCCGGACGGGCAGGCCGTCACGCACGCCATGCAGCCCAGGCACGCGTCGAAGTGGCCGGCCATGGCGGGGGTGAGCGGCTCGCCCTCGGTCTGCTGCAGCATCAGCTGGATCCGGCCGCGCGGGGAGTCCATCTCCTCGCCCCACAGCGTGTAGGTGGGGCACGTCGGCAGGCAGAAGCCGCAGTGGACGCAGTCGTTGATCAGTTCGGCCCGGTCGTCCATCAGATGCCACCCACGAAGCGGCCGGGGGCGAGGGTGCCCGCCGGGTCGAACTGCTCCTTGACGCGGCGCATGAGGTCCAGGCCGTCGACGTGGCCCCAGACGTCGACCCGCGTGCGGACCGCCGGCGGGGCCGTCAGCACCACGCAGTGCCCGGCGCCGGCGCGGGTCGCGGCGCGCAGATCGCTGATGACGCCCGCGACCACGCCCGGGTCGGTGGCGGCGGGCAGGCCCGCGTAGAGCACCCCGGTGCCGGCCGAGCCGCGCACCCGCAGCGGGGCATCGTGCAGCTGCGCGGTGACGCCGGCCGCCGTGAGCAGGTACGGCACCCTCGACAGCGCGCAGGTGAGCTTGATCCCGACGTCGCCGGGCGACCACGGGTAGGTGCCCCAGCCCTCGGGCGGGTCCGCGCACTGCCCGGCGCCGTCGCCGAGGAGCTTCTCCAGGTCGGCGGCGCGGCGCTCGACGCCCGCCGGGACGCCCTCGACCAGGGCGGTGACCTCGGGCGCGCCGCCGCCGGCGGTCAGGTCGACCTCCAGGGCGCTGGGGACGACCTGCGCGGCGAGCACGGCGGCGACCGCGCGGCCGGCGTCGTCGGGGGACTCGGTGCGGGCGCGGACGTAGCGGGCGGCGGCGGGCAGCGGGTGCAGGCGGAAGGCGCACTCGGTGATGACGCCCAGGGTGCCGTACGAGCCGGCGACGAGCTTGCCGAGGTCGTACCCGGCCACGTTCTTGACGACCTTGCCCCCGGCCCGGGCCACCACCCCGTCGGCGCGCACCACCGTCACGCCGATGAGCAGGTCGCGGACGGTGCCGTAGAGCATCCGGCGGGGGCCGGAGGCGTTGACGGCGACGGTGCCGCCGACGGTCGCGCCGGGGATCGGCTCGTCGAGGGCCAGCTGCTGGCCGGCTGGGCGCAGGGCCTCCTGGACCTCGCGCAGCGGGGTGCCGGCCCGCACGATCGCGACCAGGTCACCGGCGGCGTGCTCGACCACGCCGCACACGCCGCCCATCTCCAGGATCACGTCGAGGCGCTGCGGGGGCAGGGCCCAGTCCTGCCTCGTGCCGGCGCCGCGGGCGACCAGCGCGAGCCCGTCCCGCGCGGCGTCACGTACGACGCCGGCGACCTGCGCGGTCGAGTCCGGCCGGGCGACCATGGCCGCGGCCACCCCGGCGATCTCGTCGACGACCGTCACCGTCAGAACACCTCCACGCCCGCCTCGTGCCAGGGGCCGGGGCCTTTGCGCCGGCCGGGGACCTCGCCGCACAGCCGCGGGGTCGGGAACACCTTGCCGGGGTTGGAAAGCCCCCGCGGGTCGAACGCGCACCGCAGCAGCTGCATCGTGTCGAGGTCGTCGTCGGAGTACATCCGCGGAAGGTGCTTGGCCTTGTCGACCCCGACCCCGTGCTCGCCGGTGATCGAGCCGCCGTGCTCGACGCAGATGTCGAGGATCGCCCCGGAGACCGTCTCGGCGCGCTCGGCCTGGCCGGCGACCGCCTCGTCGAACAGGACCAGGGGGTGCAGGTTGCCGTCGCCGGCGTGGAAGACGTTGGCGACCCGGACGCCGTGCTCGCGGGCGAGCTCGCCGATGCGGGTGAGGACCTGGGGCAGCGCGGTGCGGGGGATGACCCCGTCCTGGACGATGTAGTCGGGGGAGATGCGCCCGACCGCGGCGAACGCGGACTTGCGGCCCTTCCAGAACAGGGCCCGCTCGGCGTCGTCGGCGGCGATACGGATCTCGAACGCCCCGCTGGCCCGGCAGAACCGCTCGACCGCGGCGAACTGGGCGTCGACCTCGGCCGCGGGGCCGTCGAGCTCGACGATGAGCACCGCGCCCGCGCCGGCCGGGTAGCCGCAGTGCACCGCCGCCTCGGCCGCCTCGATGGCGAGCGCGTCCATCATCTCCACGGCCGCGGGCACCACGCCGGCCGCGATGATCGCCGAGGTGGCCGCGCCGGCCTCGCCGGGGCCGGCGAACGCCGCGAGCAGGGTGCGCACGGTCTCCGGCAGGCGCATCAGCCGTACCGTGACCTCGGTGGCGATGCCGAGCGTGCCCTCCGAGCCGACGAACGCGCCGAGCAGGTCGTATCCGGGCGAATCCGGCGCCCGCCCGCCCAGGCGCACCAGGTCGCCGTCCGGCGTCACGATCTGCACGCCGGTCACGTGGTTGGCGGTGAAGCCGTACTTCAGGCAGTGCGCCCCGCCCGAGTTCTCGGCCACGTTCCCGCCGATCGAGCAGATCTGCTGGCTGGAGGGGTCGGGCGCGTAGTAGTACCCGTGCGGGTTCGCGGCCCGGGAGACCTGCAGGTTGATCACGCCCGGCTCGAGCACGGCCCGCTCGTCCTGCGGCGCGACCTCGCGGATCGCCCGCAGCTGCGAGGTGACGATGAGCGCCCCGTCGGCGTGGGGGAGCGCCCCGCCGGACAGGCCGGTGCCGGAGCCGCGGGCCACGAACGGCACCCCGTGCGCGACGCACGCGCGCACCACGCCCGCGCACTCCTCGGCGGTGCGGGGCAGCAGCACGATGCCGGGCACGACCCGGTAATGGGCCAGGCCGTCGCACTCGTACGTCCGCAGCCGCGCCCGGTCCGTGATGACCTGATCGGGTCGCAGCAGCCCGCGCACCGCCTCGGAGAGCGCAGCGATGCTCATGGCATACGTTCGTACGCCGGAATCGTCAGGAAGTCCACAAATTCGTCGGCCACGGCCACCTCCATGAAAAGTTCCCGCGCCGCGGTGTGGTCCCCGCCGAGCCGGGCCAGCTCCTCACCGGCGATCCGCTCGACGAGCGCCTTCGTGACCCTCTCTCCAGTGTCGTCGAGCGTGACGTCGTTGTGCAGCCACTGCCAGACCTGCGAGCGGGAGATCTCGGCGGTCGCGGCGTCCTCCATCATGTTGTTGATCGCCACCGCGCCGCTGCCCTTGAGCCAGGCGTCGAGGTACTGCACCCCCACGCTGACGGCGTTGCGCAGCCCGGCCTCGGTGCGCTGCCCGGGCGTCGCGCCGACCGCGAGCAGATCGGCCTCGGTGACGTTCACGTCCTCGCGCACGCGGTCGAGCTGGTTGGGCCGCTCGTGCAGGACCCCGTCGAAGATCTCCCGGCACAGCGGGACGAGGTCGGGGTGCGCGACCCACGATCCGTCGAAGCCGTCGCCGGCCTCCCGGGTCTTGTCCGCGGAAACTTTCTCGAACGCGGCCTTGTTCACCTCGGGGTCGCGGCGGCTCGGGACGAACGCCGCCATGCCGCCGATCGCGTGGGCGCCGCGCTTGTGACACGTGCGCACGAGCAGCTCGGTGTAGGCGCGCATGAACGGCACCGTCATCGTCACCGAGTTGCGGTCCGGCAGCAGGAAGTCGCGGCCGCGGGTGCGGAACTTCTTGATGACGCTGAACATGTAGTCCCAGCGGCCCGCGTTGAGCCCGGCGGAGTGCTCGCGCAGCTCGTAGAGGATCTCCTCCATCTCGAACGCGGCCGGGAACGTCTCGATGAGCACCGTGGCGCGGATCGTGCCGGTCGGGCGGCCGAAGCGCTCCTCGGTGAGGGCGAACACCTCGTTCCACAGCCGGGCCTCGAGGTGCGACTCCATCTTGGGCAGGTAGAAGTACGGCCGGGTGGCGAGGTGGTTGTGGAAGAAGTAGAGCCCGAAGTCGGTCAGCGAGCCCGAGGACGGCTGCCCGTCGACCAGGATGTGCTTCTCCGGCAGGTGCCAGCCGCGGGGCCGCACCACGATCGTCGGCCGGGGGCCGTCGCTCAGCGAGTACGCCTTGCCCTCGGCCGAGGTGAACGACAGCGTTCCGGCGACGGCGTCGCGCAGGTTGAGCTGCCCCTGGATCACGTTGTCCCACAGCGGGGTGTTGGCGTCCTCGTGGTCGGCCAGCCACACCTTCGCCCCGGAGTTGAGCGCGTTGATGGTCATCTTGGCATCGGTCGGCCCGGTGATCTCGACCCGGCGGTCCGTAAGGCCCGGTGCCGGCTCGGCGACCCGCCAGTCGCCCTCGCGCACGTCGCGCGTCTCGGGCAGGAAGCCGAGCGTGCCGCCGGCCTGCAGGGCGGCCTCGCGCTCCTTGCGCAGCGCGAGCAGCGAAAGCCGGCGCCCGTCGAAGGTGCGATGGAGCTCTGCCAGGAAACTCAGAGCCTCCTCGGTGAGGATCTCGGCGAAGCGATCGCCGAGCGGTCCGGTAATCTCGACGCCCGTAGCGTTGCCCATACGCCGACCTTAGGCCATATCGCGGCCCTACCCCGGTGCGTGCCGCGAGGGGTGTGGTATGGGAAGCTCTGCCGAACAAAATTCAGGTCCACCAGGGGAGTCGACGAATCGTGAGCGATCGGGGCAGTAACCGCCGCCCGGCAAGGTCGACCAAGGCCACCCCGCCGAAGGCGGCCGAGCCGGAGGAGTCGGCGCAGGAGACGACCGAGCCATCGGCAGAGGTCGAAGCGGAGGCACCGGCCACGCCGGACGCCGCCGCTGAGGACAACGCCACCGAGGACGCCGCCGCCGACAGCGACGCCGCCGACAGCGATGCCTCGGCCGAACCGGACGCCTCGGACGAGAGCGGCGAATCGGACGAGTCTGAGAAGTCGGACGAGCCTGACCAGGAGAAGAAGCCCGCCAAGGGCAAGGGCCCGGCTCCGCTGACCAAGGCCGAGAAGCGCGCCGCCGCCCGGGTCGCCGCCCGCAAGGTCGCCCGCCGCCGCCGCGCCGGGCAGGCGATCGCCGGCACGATCATCGTGCTGCTCGCCGTCGGCGGGGCGTTCGCCGGCGTGTGGTATTTCGGCGACCGCGCCGAGAAGCAGAAGACCGAGTGCAAGAAGCCGGACCAGAGTGCGTATCCGCCGCTGCTCGGCGGCTTCGACAAGCGCCTGGCCGACGAGCCCAAGACCGAGGCCGGCAAGGACGCCAGCGTCCCCGTCCGCCACGTCGAGACGCTCATCCAGGGCAAGTGCAAGGCGGTCAAGGCCGGCGACACGGTCGTGGTCAACTACGTCGGCCTGACCTACAAGGACGGCAAGATCTTCGACTCGTCCTGGGAGAAGAAGCAGACCTTCCCGGTGCAGGTCGGCATGCTGGAGCAGGGCCAGAAGCCCCAGGTCCTCGAGGGCTGGGACCGCGGCCTGGTCGGCCTCAAGGTCGGCAGCCGGGTCATCCTGGACATCCCGGTCAAGGAGGCCTACCAGAACGCCGAGGGCTATCCCCCGGGCGATCTGCGCTTCTACGTCGACATCCTGGACATTCAGGCCCCCGACGCGTCCGGCGGCCTGAATGTCGGCGGCAATTAACGGCGCGGACTCAGGACAGCCACGCGCGCAGGGCGGCCTCGCCGCCCTGCGCGCTAGTTTTTTCCCATGAGCGCAGTGCTGCTGACCGGCGCCACCTCGGGGCTCGGCCGCTGGCTGGCGCCGCGGCTCGGGCGGGCCGGGCTGACCGTGCTGGTGCACGGGCGCGACCGCGGGAAGGTCGGGCGCGGGGTCGCCGAGGTCGAGGCGGCCGGCGGCAAGGCCCAGGGGTTCGTCGCCGACCTGGCCTCGCTCGCCGGCGTGGACCGGCTCGCCGCCGAGGTCCGCGACCGGCCGCTGACGATCCTGGTCAACAACGCCGGGGTCGGGTTCGGCGAGCGCGACGGGAAGCGGGAGGTCTCCGCCGACGGCTACGAGCTGCGCTGGGCGGTCAACCTGCTCGCCCCGGTCCGGCTCACCGAGGCGCTGCTGCCCACGCTGAAAGCCAACGCACCCGCCCGGGTCGTCAACGTGGGCTCGCTCGGGCAGCAGCCGATCGACTTCGACGACCCGCAGCTGGAGCGGCACTACGACGGGGTCGAGGCGTATCGGCGCAGCAAGCTCGCGCTCGCCGCCTGGACCTTCGATCTCGCCGAGGACCTGAGGGGCTCCGGGGTGAACGCCAACTGCCTGCACCCGGCGACGTTCATGGACACCGCGATGGTCCGGCAATACGGCCAGACCCCCTTCGCCACCGTCGAGGAGGGCGGCGCGGCGACGCTGCGGCTCATCCTCGACGAGACGCGCTCCGGGCTCTTCTTCGACGGGCAGCGCGTCGCCGAGCCGCACCCGGGTGCCAAGGACCCGGCGGTGCGGTCCCGGCTTCGCGCCCTGCTCAAGGGCGGGTCGCGACCCGGCGGAGCCGCTCGATGACGCCCGGGTGGGGCCACTCGCGCAGCCGGTAGCGCGGCGGGTCGAGGCCCGGCTCCGGCTCCAGGTCGACCTCGCGCTCGACGGCGGCCCAGGGCACGAAGAACGTCTCGGCGCCGTCGGCGGAAAACGCCACGAAGTCGGCCCGGGGCAGCAGGGTGTCGACCTTGTCGGCCCAGCTCGCCACCGTGAAGAGCGTCTCGTCGGAGCGCTGCACGACGGTGCAGGCGGCGACGAAGGCGTCGCTTTCGAGGTGCTGGGCCTGCGCGGCGTACTCCGACGACGCGATGATGACCTCGGTGCGGTGCGCGATCTCGTGGAGCGGGTCGCCGGGCGGCGGCAGGAACGGGACCACGGTGCCGGAGTCGTCGACCGTGAACGCCATCGGGGAGATCGGCCGGGCGGCCTCGTGGTATTCCTGCTCGACGAGCGCGAAGACCTTCCCGAGGCTGTCCGGGGTGTCCTCGGCGCCGCGCCCGACGAGCATCACCCCGGTCGTGTCGGGCACGAACAGCAGCGGCTGGCCGCCGACCCGGGACCGCAGCGAGGCCAGCCAGCCCTCGACGAACAGGTGCGAGGCCCAGTACGCGTCGCCGGATTCGACCATCCGGATCAGCGAGCGCGGCCCGGGCGCCTCGCTCGCCTCGCTCGCCTCGCTCGTGCGCCGGGCCAGCTCGGTCATGTTGCGCCGGGCCCGGTCGAAGACGGCCTGCTCGGTGACGCCCCAGTCCTGCAGCTGCTTGGGGGTCACGTAGAGCAGCGACGTCGGCTGGTCGACCACCACGAACTCGGCCAGGTGGCCCCACGCCGGGCGGCGCAGCGGACCCGGCCCGGACCGGGCCACGCCCAGCCCGAACGTGGCCGTGCGCAGCAGGGGCCGCAGCAGCGGGGCGACGCCCTCCCAGCTCTCCGGCGCGCCCGGGTGGTAGATGATCGCGGCCAGGAACGCGGCGATGCGCTCACGCTGCTCGCCGCGGCCGGCCCGCTCGCACTCGCGGAAGATGTTGCCGAGGTAGGCGATGGTCCCCGGGTCGTCGGCGGAGTCGCGGTGGACCTCGATCGCGAACTGGTCGGGCAGGTATCGCGCCCGGGCCACGCCAGCGTCGCGCATCGCGCCCAGCACGCGCCTGGCGAAGCGCTCCTCGGCAGTGCCGCGCAACCGGTCGAACAGCCCCATGTGCGCGTACGGTACCGGATCTCCCGCGCATGTTTCGTCCCGTCCGAACCGGCAAAGCACATGGTTATGGCCAAGCAGACGGTGGGTGAGGCGATCATTGCGCGACTGGCCGCCTGGGGTGTCGACACGGTGTTCGGCCTCCCCGGCGACGGCATCAACGGGCTCATGGAGGGACTGCGCCGAAACGCCGACCGTGTCCGGTTCGTCCTGGTACACCACGAGGAGGCCGCCGCCTTCATGGCCGTCGCGCACGCCAAGGCCACCGGGCGCCTGGGCGTGTGCCTGGCCACGTCCGGCCCCGGCGGCATCCACCTCGCCAACGGGCTCTACGACGCCAAGCTCGACCACGCCCCGGTGCTCGCGATCACCGGCATGCAGGAGTCGGCCGTGCTCGGGACCGCGTACCAGCAGGAGGTACACCTGGATCGGCTCTTCGAGGACGTCGCCGAGTACAACGAGCCGATCGTCAACCCGGCCCAGGTGCCCGCGCTGGTCGACATCGCCGTGCGCACCGCCCTGGCCCGCCGCGGCGTGGCCCACCTGACCGTCCCCAACGACGTGCAGGTCGCCGCCGCCGGGAACAACCCCTACGAGGACGTCGGCCCGATCCGCGAGCCCGCCACCGCGCCGGTGTGGGTGCCGCCGCCGGCCCGCCCCGCCGACGACGACCTGCAGGCCGCCGCCGACCTGCTCAACGTCGCCGAGCGCCCGGCGATCCTGGCCGGCATCGGCGCGCGCGGCGCCGGCGCGCTGGTCGAGCTCACCGCGGACGTGCTCGGCGCCCCGATCGTCAAGTCGCTGCTGGGCAAGATGGTCGTGCCGGACGACTCGCCGTTCGCGCTGGGCGGCCTGGGCCTGCTCGGCACCGCGCCCAGCGAGGACCTCATGGCCGAGTGCGACGCGCTGCTGATGGTGGGCACGAACTTCCCGTACACGAAGTTCCTGCCCGAGCCCGGCCAGGCCCACGTCGTGCAGATCGACACCGAGGCGACCCGGGCCGGCACCCGCATCCCGACGGACGTGCCGCTGGTCGGCGACGCCGCCGCCACCCTGGAGTCGCTGCTGCCCCGGCTGCGGCGCCGGCCGGAGCGCAAGCATCTGCAGCGGTACCAGCAGAAGATGGCCGACTGGCGGGAGCGCCTGGCCCCGCTGGAGTCCGCGGAGCGCTCGCCGATCGCGCCGCAGTACCTGGCCGCGACCCTGGACCGCACGGCCGCCGCCGACGCGATCCTGTGCTGCGACTCGGGCACCGTGGCCACCTGGGCCGCCCGCCACTGGCAGATCGTCGGCCGGCGCGAGTTCTACCTCTCCGGCACGCTCGCCACGATGGCCCCCGGGCTGCCGTACGCGATCGCGCTGCAGCACGAGTACCCGGGCCGGCAGTGCATCGCCTTCGTCGGCGACGGCGGCTTCGCGATGCTCATGGCCGAGTTCCACACCGCGGCCCGCTACGGGCTGCCGGTGAAGGTCGTCGTCAACAACAACAACGCCCTGGGCATGATCGTGTGGGAGCAGATGGTGCTGGGCCTGCCGGAGTACGGCGTCCGCTTCGGCGACCCCGCCCCGGACTATGCCGCCTGGGCCCGCGGCTGCGGCGGCTTCGGCGCGAAGGTCAGCGAACCCGGCGACCTGCAGGAGACGCTGCGCGAGGCGCTCGCCTTCGACGGGCCCGCGGTCGTGGACGTCGCCGTCGACGCCAACGAGCCGCCGATGCCGGCGAAGGTCACCTACCAGCAGGCGGTCCACTTCGCCGAGTCGTTCCTCAGGGGCCAGCCGCACCGGGCCGCGATCGCCACCACGATCCTCAAGGACAAGATCACCCAGCTGAAGGGATGAGCCCTCATGCGCGCCCAGCCGCGCGGCGCCCGCGGGACCGCCGGGCACCCGTACAGCGCCCTGAACCTCCGCCTCACCCTGGCCGTGTTCGGCTTGTTCATCAGCGCGGTGCTGGGGGCCCTGTCGCTGGCCGCGGGCCTTACCTGGCTCGCGGTCGCGCTCTTCGTCGTGGCCGCGACCGCCCTGGTCGACGCGGTGGTGGTCGAACTGCGCCGGCGGGCCCGGGCCCGCGAGGGCGGGGGACGCGGCTCGTTCTTCGAATAGCCTGACCGGGTGCCGATCTACAAGATCCTTCTCCCGGCCGAGTGGGCCGAGTTCGAGACCGCCGGGGTGTTCGCCGGCTCGCCGCTGGACCGCGCGGACGGCTTCGTCCACCTCTCCAGCGCCGAACAGCTGCACCGCACGGCCTCGCGATACTTCTCCGGCGAGCCGGAGCTGGTGGTCCTCGCGGTCGACGCCGACCTCCTCGGCGCCGACCTGCGCTGGGAGGACAACGCCCACGGCACGTTCCCGCACCTGTACGCGCCGCTGCCGCTGAGCGCGGTGACCGAGGCCCGCCACGTTTCGGACATTTCCGAAATATCGGCTTAGAGGCCCGGCAGTGGTTGCTCCGCCTGCGCCCGCCCGGCCTGCGTCGCGGCAGGCCGAAACGCCAACCCGCCAACGCGACGAAGCGAAGTCCTGACCTGCCGCCGGTCGCGTTTCATCCCCTGGGCGCGATCGACCCGGCCGCTTCGCGTTTGTGATTTGGAACTCGAGGCGTGACGGACTTCGTCGACCTCGCGCTCACGGCCGCCGGCGGATCGTGTGCCAAGTCTGCTCTTGACCGTGCGGTCTACTGCCGATTCTTGAACGTCGTGTCGCGTGTCGCGGCGTGCGGGCGATCCCGGTCGCCGCGGCCGCGAACCTCGCCGATGGACGCGGAACCGCGCCCTCAACGGCGGACGGTGACCACCGAGCGCATCAAGCGGGTCGCGCTCGTAAACTCTTCGGGGACAGCCCAAACCTATTGCTTTTCCCTCCTAAAAATTGAAGTGCTTTTTGCTTTTGGCTTGAACGTGGGGGCCGCCGTGGGTCCCGGCCGGCACTCTTACGGATGCGAGCCGAAAATCAAGAGCCGAACAGCATTTGAAATTTAGGGGAGGAAAAGCAATAGATCTGAGCGATTTCCAAGGGTCTACGAGCGCGACCTGCTTGATGCGCTCGGTGGCCACCGTCCGCGGTTGAGGAACGGTTCAAGAACACCGCGCGGTTCCCAGTCATCGGCTACTTGCGCTCTCCTGGCACCATCGCAGCGGACTCGGTCTTCACGCATCGTCACCCCGGCCCCCTTGCGGTCCGCTCGGGGTGGGCCAGTCATGAGGGCCGCGATGGAGCCCAGTTCGTATCGTGCTCAACCCAGGGTCGGACTCTCTCAGAGGCGCTGCTGCAGGACCTGGCCCGGCCAGTCGCCCACGGTGAACGGGTCCGTCGCGGTGAACCCCTGTCGCTCGTACCACCCGGCCAGCGCCCGGTCCCCACCCGCGTAACAGTCGACCCGCAGCAGCGGCAGCCCCCGCCGCACGGCCAGCACCCGGGCGTGGCCAAGCAGCAGGCCGCCGATCCCGCGGTGGGCGCGGCTGCCGACGAGCAGGTTGACGTAGAGCTCGGGTCCGGCGACGGACGGCACGTAGTCGGGGGCGGTGCCGACGGCGAGCGCGCCGGCCGGGCGGCCGCCGACCTCGGCGACGTGCAGGTGCCCGGCCGACACCCACGCCGCCATCGCGGCCAGCCGCCGCGGGTTGGTCGAGTGTGGCGCGGTACCCCGCTGCCCGGTCCGCCCGAGCGACACCAGCCACTCGGTCGCCGCGTCGAGCAGGCCGAGCACCGCCGGGATGTCGGTCATCGCCCCGTCGCGAATCCGCACGCCCGCCGCGGTCGCCTCCAGTTCGATCTCGTCGTGGATCTCGATGCCGTACTTCCCGTCGAGCGGAATCGCCGGCTTCACCAGCCGCCCTCGGTCCACGCCCCCGGGGTGCACGGCCGTGATGCGCATCCCGCGCCGCTGGTAGAACCGCAGCGCGTCGACGTTGTCGTTGGTCGTGATCAGCCAGACCCTGGTCAGGCCGTGCTCCGCCGCGACCCGCCGAGCCCCGTCCAGCAGCGCGGTCCCGGCCCCGATTCCCGGCTCGACGGCGTTGAGGGTCACCACCTCGAGGCCGGTGGGGCCGGTGTCGTACGTCAGCAGTCCAACCCGCCGGCCGTCCTCGACGGCGACGAACCCCGGCAGCCCGGCGGCGTCCCGCGACCGCCCCCGCACCACGACGCGCGTGCCGGCCCACGCCCCGGCGAGCACCTCGCGGACCCACGCGCGATCCCCGTCCTCGACATCGCGCACCATCACATCGGCGACCCTATCGGGCGCGGCGGGCGCGCTGTGTGCCGTGAAGGCCGCGCGGGTACGGTGTCGGCATGCCAGAGGCGCCGCCGGTGTTCGTCGTCATGGGTGTGGCCGGCACCGGGAAGACGACCGTCGGCGCGATGCTGGCCGGCCGGCTCGGCTGGCTCTACGCCGAGGCCGACGACTTCCATCCTGCCGCCAACGTGGACAAGATGTCCGCCGGCATCCCGCTCACCGACGCCGACCGCGAGCCGTGGCTGGCGGCGATCGGGCGCTGGATCGACGAGCGCGCCGCGGCCGGGCAGCCCGGGGTCGTCACGTGCTCCGGGCTCAAGCGCGCCTACCGCGACCGGCTCCGCCGCGGCCGGCCCCAGGTGCGCCTGGTGTTCCTCGACGGCTCCCGCGAGCTGATCGCGCGCCGGCTCGCGGCCCGGCACGGCCACTTCATGCGCGCGGAGATGCTCGACAGCCAGTTCGCCGACCTGGAGCCGCCGGGGCCGGGCGAGGACGTGACCGAGGTGTCGGTCGAGCCGCCGCCCTACGAGATCGTCGAGGCGATCCTGCGGGCGCTCCCCGGCGTGAGCTGAGAAGGCCCTAGCGGTCGCCGCGCAGACGGCCGTAGACGAGCACGTCGCGCCACGCCCCGTCGCGGAAGTCGGCCGAGCGCAGGATGCCCTCGCTGAGGAAGCCGACCTTCTCCAGGGCCTTCTGCTCGGCGATGTTCTCGGGCTGGATGCGCGCCTCGATGCGCTGGGCCGGGGTGCTGGCGAACAGGTAGTCGCACAGCAGCGTCTGCGCGCGCCAGCCGACCCCGCGCCCGCGCCACTCGGGCAGCAGGACGATCCCGATCCCCCAGTACTGCGCGATCCCCGCCCCGACCGCGAACCACTGCACGAACCCGGCCGCGGTCTCGTCGGCCTCGACCATGAGCCGCCCGTCCTCGGCCCCGAGGTATCCGTCCTGCGCGAACCGCCGCGCCGGCCCGTTGGGCTCCTGGTATCCGGTCCAGGCCGCCCCGGCGAGCCCCGGCTCGGTCGCGAACCGCCGGAACATCGCCAGGTCCCCCTCGGCCACCGGCCGCAGCCGCACCCAGGTCTTGTTGTTCACACGCCCCCACCTCAACTCGACCGGCAAGATCGCCGCCATCTTCGCGGAAGATCGCGGCCCACGCCATCCGGCGTGACGTCCGTAATCGCGTGACGCTACCCTCTGCGGTCATGCCCGTCGATGTGTTCGCGCACTCGTTCGTCGTCGCCGCGCCGCCGCCGGTCGTCCGCGACCACCTCGCCGATCCCGCCTCGTACGTCGGGCTGTCGCCGCTGGTCGTAGCGGTGCGCGACGTCGAAAGAGCCGGTGACGTGGTGCGGTACACGGCGGTGGAGCGCTTCGGGCCGTACCGTAACGCGATCCGGGTCACGCTGAGGATCGGCGAGTCGGCGATCGTCAGCGACGTGGTGAGCCCGGGCCGGGTCCGGCTGCGCGCCGCGGTGGACCTGGTGCCGCACGGGGGCGGCGGCACCGAGGTGACCGAGACGATCACCGTGGCGTCCCCGGCCCTGCTGCGCCGGTTCGCGACCCGCCAGGCCCGCAACGTCCAGCAGGCCCGGGCGAGGGAGTTAGCCCGCCGGCTTGGTTAGGGCGGGGGCGACCTCCTTGCGGATCAGCTCGAAGGAGCGGGCGCGCGCCTCGAGGTCGTACACCATGCAGGTCAGCATGAACTCGTCGGCCCGCGTGGCCGCGAGCAGGTCGGCGAGCTGCTGGCGAACGGTCGCGGGGGAGCCGAGCGCCTGCCCCTCGCGCCTGGAGAGCACGAACTCGCGCTCCCGTTCGCTGTACGGATACGCCGCCGCCTCCTCGGGCGTCGCGAGCGCCTCGGGGTGCCCCGAGCGCAGGCGCAGGAATGACAGCGCGGTGGGGCCGGACAGGAACTCGGCCTCCTCGTCGGTCTCCGCGGCGATCGCGCTCACCGCGACCATCGCGTAGGGCTCGGCGAGCCACTTGGACGGGCGGAAGTTCTGCCGGTAGAGCGCCAGGGCCGGCAGCGTGTTCTGCGCGCTGAAGTGGTGCGCGAACGCGAACGGCAGCCCGAGCAGGCCGGCCAGCTGGGCGCTGAAGCCGCTGGAGCCCAGCAGCCACACGTCGGGCTTGGAGCCCTTGCCGGGGGAGGCGAGGATGCGGGTGCCGCCCTCGAAGTACGCGATCAGGTCCTGCAGCTCTTCCGGGAAGTTCTCCGCCGACAGGCCCTCCATGCTGCGGCGCAGCGCCAGGGCCGTGTATTGGTCGGTGCCGGGCGCCCGGCCGATGCCGAGGTCGATGCGGCCGGGGTGCAGCGCCTCCAGGGTGCCGAACTGCTCGGCCACGACGAGCGGGGCGTGGTTGGGCAGCATCACCCCGCCGGAGCCGACGCGGATGGTGGACGTCGCGGCGGCGAGGTGGGCCAGCAGCACGGCGGGCGAGGAGCTGGCGATGGCCGGCATGTTGTGGTGCTCGGCGACCCAGAACCGGCCGTATCCGAGCGCCTCGACGCGCCGGGCGAGTTCGGTGGTGTTGTGCAGCGCCTCCGCGACGGAGCCATTGGCGGCCACGGGCGCGACGTCGAGGACGGAAAGCGGAAGTTCACTCACAGACCATGGCCAACACCGGGCCGCCGGTCGATATTCCCGGTGATCGGAGTTCCAGAACTAGGATCCTAGGACGCCGTTGGGCATCATGGCATAGACTGTCGCGCATCGTCAACCGGTGGGCACGGAGCGTGGGCAAGCGCGGGTGGACCCTGCTGCTGGCCGGGCTCGCGCTGCTCGCCATCGCCTGTGAGGGGGCCGCCGGGGCCGGGCCGGGCCCCAGCTCCCGACCCAGCGGCGGGCTCGTCTCCATGGCGGCGCTGGGGGACTCCATCACGAACGCGTTCGCGTCGTGTCTGGCGCCGAGTCCCTGCCCGCGCAACTCGTGGGCGACCGGCGACGGGACGAAGGTCGGCAGCCACTACAAGCGGCTGCTCAAGGACAACCCGGGGCTGCGGGGCAACAACCACAACTACGCGGCGGCCAACGCGCGGGCCGACGCGCTCGCCGGGCAGGCGTCCGCCGCGGTGAAGGCCTCGCCGCAGTACGTCACCGTGCTCGTCGGCGCCGACGACGCCTGCCGCGGGTCCCTCGCCGACATGACGCCCGTCGAGACGTTCCGGCGCCAGGTCGACCAGGCCCTCGCCGTGCTGCGCGAGCAGGCGCCCGGCGCCCGGGTGCTCGTCGCCAGCATCCCCGACGTCAACCGGCTCTGGGAGATCGGGCACACCAACACGCTCGCGGTGAAGGCGTGGAACTTCGGGGTGTGCCCGGCGCTGCTGGCCGAGCCGACGTCGACGGCGCCGGACGTGGTGGACCGGCGCAAGGCGTTCGGGGCGCGCGTGGACGCGTACAACGAGCAGCTGGCGGCGGCGTGCCGGGCGTACGGGCCGCGGTGCCGCGCCGACGGCGGGGCCGTGCACCGGGTCCGGTTCACCCTCGACATGGTGACCGCCCAGGACTTCTTTCACCCGAACGCGACGGGCCAGGGGGCGCTGGCCACCGCGGCCTGGCAGGGCGCCCCGACCTGGTAGGGGCGCCGGGCGGTGGTTGGGCAGTACGCTGCTCTTCGTGACAGCTGACCCCAGCGTGTGGCGGGTCAAGGGCATGCCGCTGGCGCCGGCCACCGGCCACGGGGCGCTGGACGGGGTCCGGCTGGCGGTCAAGGACCTCTTCGCCGTCACCGGGTTCGCGGTCGGCGGCGGCAATCCGGCCTGGCTCGCCGAGGCGCTCCCGGCCGCCGAGGACGCCCCGGCGCTGGCCCGGCTGCGCACCGCGGGCGCGATCGTGCAGGGCATCGCGCACACCGACGAGCTGGCGTACTCCCTCTCGGGCCACAACACGCACTACGGCGCCCCGCCGAACCCGGCCGCGCCCGGGCTGGTGACCGGCGGCTCCTCCAGCGGCCCGGCCTCGGCGGTCGCGACCGGCCACGCCGACGTCGGGCTGGGCACGGACACGAGCGGCTCGGTGCGCGTGCCCGCGTCCTGCTGCGGCCTGTTCGGCTTCCGCCCCACGCTCGGCGCGGTGCCCACCGGCGGGGTGCTGCCGCTGGCGCCGTCGTTCGACACGGTCGGCTGGATCACCCGCGACGCGGCGACGCTGGCGGCGGTGGGGGACGTGCTGCTGCCGCCCGGGCCACGGGAGCTGCCGGCGCGGCTGCTGTGTGTCGGGGGCACCGCCGAGCAGGCCGGGCGCTTCGGCCTTCCCGTCACCGAGATCACGCTGTCCACCTGGGACGATCCCGACCCGCTGGTGCTGGCCTTCCGCCGGGTCCAGGCGGCCGAGGCGTGGCGGCTGCACGGCGCCTGGATCGAGGCGCATCCGCGGGCGCTGGCCGCCGACGTCGAGAGCCGGTTCCGGTTCGGGTCGCGGGTCGGCGCCGAGGAGGAGGCCGAGGCCCGGGCGCGGATCGCGGCGTGGCGGGCGGAGCTGCTGGAGCTGCTCGGCGGCGACGCCTGGCTGGTGCTGCCGGCCGGCGGCCCGGGGCACGCCCGCGACCTGGGCCTGGCGGGGCGGGACGAGTGGCGGCGGTCGGTCCTGCGGTGCTCGGTGCCGGCGAGCGCGTACGGGCTGCCGAGCGTCAGCGTGCCGACCGGCGCCTCGCCGCCGGCCGGGATCGCGCTGGTCGCCCCGCCGGGGCGGGACCGGGCTCTGCTGGCCCTGCTCGCCGCGACGATGGCGATGGGCGGGCCCGGCGGACGATGAGGCTTGGCGGAGCTTTCCGGCCACCCGTTCATGCTCGGCACCCTGCTCCAGCCACAACTGGCCGGCGCGGCACCACGGTCCACGCGGTCATCCGGGCCTTCGCCGAGGCGGCGGTGCGGGTCGGGGCGGCCCGCGAGACCAGCCGGGTGTAGGGGCGGCCCGCGGTCTCAGTCCAGCAGCGCGGCGTCGCGCAGGATCAGCGGGGACCACGACGGGGCGCCGTGCCGGCCGTGGCGCGGGTCGACGGCGATGAACCGGGCGCCGCCGGCCCGGGTGACGGTGTGCCGGGCGTCCCAGTCCACGCTCGTGCGGTCCCGGATGCGCTCGCGGCACAGCCAGGTCCGCCGGTCGTAGTCCACGACCGCGGAGTGGCCGTGGACCTGCGAGAAGGGCATCGGCGGGCCGGACTCCAGCCACGCCGGGTACAGCTTCGTCGGCGCCTCGGCCCACAGCGGCCCGTCGTCGTGCCACAGCAGCGGCTCCGGCCGGGTGTTGAGCAGCGCGGCGGCGGTGGCGGCGCTGACCGGCGCGCCCAGCTCCCGCCACGCCCACGGCGTGAGCCCGGCGTGGGTGACGAGCAGCTCCTCACCGTCGGCGGTGCGCACCGCGGCCGCGACCCGCAGCCGTTCGCACAGCCACCACTCGCGCAGGCGGGCCGCGTCGGCGTCGGCGAGCCGCTCGGGCCAGAACGGCGGGAGGCCGAGGTATTGCGCGTCGTGGTTGCCCACCAGCTGCACCCACGAGCCGCGGTTTAGGCGGTCGGCCACGTAGGACAGCACGCCGGGGCTGTCCGGGCCGCGGTCGACGAGGTCGCCGACCTGGATCACCACCGTGTCCGGGTCGTCGAGCCCGTCGACGGCATCCGCGAGCTGCTTCGCGCAGCCGCCGACGTCACCGATGACCGCGATCGTCGCCATGGGACTCCCTGTCGTAGGCAGGCGCTGGCGACGACCGTAGCGCGGTCAGGTGACGGGCAAGATCTCAGCGGCGGCGCAGGCTCCAGTCGAAGCTGCCGCGGCACACCACCTCGCCGGACACGTCGCGGATCTCGGCCTCGGTCATCGCCCGGGCCGCGTCCGACTCGCCGGCGAACAGTGCCTTGATCGCGGCCCGCTCCTCGTCCTCCAGGTGGCAGGAGGCGACGAGCCGGCCCCGCGCCGGGGCGAGGAAGCGCAGCTCGGCGGCGGCGCCGAGGGGCACGACCCCCGCGAAGTCGTCGGGGTGCTCGACGGCGGCGATGAGCGCGGCCAGCCCGGCCGCGTCGATGAGGGCCATGAGGCCGCTGGAGTGCAGGGAGCCGATGACGTTGGTGAGGGCCGGCGGGACCTCGGCGGCGACCTCGGCCGCGCCGTCGGCGGCGCGCACGACCTCCAGGCCGAGGGTGATGTGGGCGGGGATCGGGGAGAGCAGCCGCCGGGCGAGCTCGGTCGCGTCCATTCCCGGACGTTAGCGCCGTTTCCGGGCGGAGCACACCCTACTGCCGGGTAGCCAGGTCATGAACAACTCCTCAGGGGGCCCGGCGGCGCTGGGGCCGCTAGCGCCCCGCATGCCGGCGTGGTGCAGCGGGGTCAGCGGGCGGTCGCGGGCCGGCCGGGCGCTCAGCGGCCCGCCGGGGAACGAGGGCGCGTAGCCGCGCCGCAGCCCCAGGTCCCGCTCCAGGTCCCTCCGCCGCCGTCAAGCCGTCCACCGCGAGGCGACCAGTCGAGACGGGCACATCGACCTCGCACACGAAGAACAGTGCTCCGCGCCGTGCGGGCGTGGCCGCTCGACGCGGCGCGATCCTCGACCGGCCTCGGCCCGCCGCGACACGACGTCGCTCGGCTCACTTTGTACTGCCTTGCGGTCCGGCGGGGCGGCGCAGCAGGCATGCGGCCACGACGATGATCCAGAAGAACCCGGGAAGCAGGGTCACCGCAGCACCGGGAACACGAGATGGGTGACCCGGTCGCCTTGGACGCAGACCGTCGGGTTGCCGAGCAGGACGTCTTCTGAGGAGCGTTCACCGAAGAAGGGCCGGTTTCCTGCGCCCATCACCACCGGCACCAAGTCGATGGCCACCTCGTCCAGCAGCCCCAGCTCCAGGCACTGCCGGGCGATGGTTCCCCCAGTGACGGCGACGACCGCGTCGCCGGCGAGTTCCTGGGCCCGGGCGATCGCGGCCTCCACCCCGTCGGTCACGAACGAGAACGGCGCGTCGGGGTGCGCGTCGACCCAGTCCTTCGGGATTCGGTGCGTCACCACGACAACAGGGACGTCCAGGGTGTGCCGGCCCTGCCAGCCGTCCGCCACGTCGAACAGCGTCCGGCCACAGACGAGCGCGCCCAGCGAGGACACCCACCGCCGCATGTGCTCCGAACTCTGCGGGGTGAGGTGGAGGGTGAAGTCCCCAGCCGGGGTCGGCATCGCGACCTCGCCGTTCTGCAGCCAGTCGAACAGCCGGCCGATGGTGTTGTCCTGCTTGGCGACGTACCCGTCCAGAGACATGTTCGCCTGCGCCTGCACTATGCCCATGGAGTGTCCCTTCTCAGGAGTGCTCGGGTCGGTAGATGTGGACGACGACGCCGCTGGGGAACGGCGTGGTCTCGACGAGGTCCAGGCGCCGCGATTGCGGCAGTTGGCCGAACAGGGCCTGTCCGCGGCCCAGGGCCAGCGGCTGGACCAGTAGGCGGTACTCGTCGATCAGGTCGGCCGCGGCGAGCGCGCCGGCCAACCGGCCACCACCCCAGACGATCACGTCCGGGCCGGGCTCGGCCTTGATGGCGGCGATCTCGGTGGTGAGCTCGCCCCGCGCGACCCGGGTTTCGGGCCAGCTGGCCTCGGCGTCGCTCAGCGTCTTCGAGAACACCACCTTGGGGATGTCGTTCATCGGCGACGCGTACGGGTCGTCGGACCGCGGCCAGTACGACGACATCTCCTGGTACGTGATGCGACCCATGAGATGGGCACCGGCCCGGCTGATGCGGTCGAGCTTCCACTGCTTCAGTTCAGCGCCTTCGGGGACCGCGACCCCCGGGTGCTCACGGTCGCTGCCGACGAACCCGTCCAGCGACATCGACATGTACAGAATGACGTCTCGCATGACTGCTGCCTCTCGTTGCTGGTGTCGGCGTCAGTTGTCGGCCAGGACGCGGTAGGTGAGGTGCTGCGCGTACGCCGTCATCTCGGATTCGAGCAGTTCGAGCCGCACCTTGGCATCGCCCCGGAACAGCGGAGTACCGCCGCCGAGGATGAGGGGCGCCACATGGATGGTCAGCACGTCGACGAGACCAGCTTGGAGGAACTCGTAACACGTGCTCCCGCCACCCATGATGACCACGTCCTTGTCGCCCGCGACGGCCTTCGCCTGCCCGATGGCGCTGGCCGGGCCGTCGGTCACGAAGCGGAAGCGGTCGGCGAGCCGGACCTTCTCGGGCGCCTCGTGGGTCAGCACGAACACCGGCGGTGCCGCCGACTGGTCCTGGCGTGCGCCGTACCCCATCTCGTCCGACCAGCCGTGCGGGCCGTCGACGATGTCGAACAACCGCCGGCCCATGACCACCGCGCCGGTCCGCTTGAACGTCGTGGCCAGGATCGCCTGCTCCCGTGGTGTCTGGCTGAACACCCACGCATGCAGTGCCTCGCCACCGACGCCGAGGCCGTGCTCGAGGTCCACGCCGGGCGCGGTCACGTACCCGTCGAGCGACATCGTGATGTCCACGATCACCCGTCCCGGTCGCAGCAGCTCGGCTAGTCGTTCCATCGAGTCGCGTACGCCGTTCTCCATGCCGGACGCGACCATCGCATCGCGTTCCTCGACCGAGCCGAACACGCTGCGTCTGGTCAGCCGGGTCCGGCCGTCGATGTCCTCGAACCGCGCCGTCTCCAGGCTGACGTGTTCCGGCGTGCCCTCGTACTCGAAGGTCTGCACGATCAGCTTGTCCGGCACGACCGTGTGGAACACGCCGCGGAACCGGAATTCGCCCTCTCTGCTGCGGTGCACGTAACGGTAGCCGCCGCCAGCCCGCGCGTCGTGCTCGACCACCTCCATGTGCATGCCGCGTGGGCCGAGCCAGCGCGCCACCAGCTCCGGGTCGGTGTGTGCGCGGAACACCAGCTCCGGCGGCGCGTCGAACTCGCGCACAACGTCGATGTAGGGGGTGCCGGGCTGGGCGGTGATCGTCGTCGGGTTCATCTCTGCTGCTCCTTCAACGTGTCGAGGACGTCGTCGAGGCGCCGGTACTGCGCCTCGGTGGCCAGTCGGTAGGTGTCGATCCAGCTCGTCAGCGCCTCGAGCGCCGCCGGGTCCAGGCGACACGGCCGCCGCTGGCCGTCCCGGCTCCTGGTGATCAACCCGGCCGCCTCGAGCACCTGGATGTGCCGCGATACGGCCTGTTTGGTGATCGGGAACGGCTCGGCAAGCTCGTTGACCGTCGCCTCGCCGCGCGACAGCCGCGCGACCATGGCCCGCCGCACCGGATCGCCCAACGCGGTGAACGCCCGGTCGAGCTGCCCGTCGTCCCATTTGTCAATCGGCATCTTTATCAACCTATCGCTTTATCAACGACATGGTTGACCATGTCAGGTGGAGCTGATCCTGTCAAGGCACGTCACACGTGTCCGGGCGCCGGGCGTCGTCTTCACGAGGCTGGCGTTAAGCCTCGTGGTGGACACCCGGGCTGGGCATGGTGGCCTCCGTCGACGTTCGGCGCCCGTGCCCTGATGCGCGAGGGGCAACCAGTCTGGTCGGTGAAGCAGCAGCGCAGGTCCGAAGATCAGTAGCGACGGCTTCCCGCCACGGGCACGGTGCTGCACACGGACGGCGACAGAACGGGCTCGGCCGGCTCCGCGAGCCGTTCCCGGGTGTCCGCCACCGGGCGGGCGCATCAGCGGGTCGAGCAGCGACGGGATGTTCACCAGGAACATCGGCGGGTCGGTGACCCCGGTCGCCTGCCGCCCCGGCACCGGGCTGACGACGGTCGTCGCGACGCGCCCGGCCGAGGGCAGCGCCCGCCACACCGGCGGCCGGGCGATGGCCGCGTCTACTTTGGACTCCGTACCCGTCCGGCGCCGGCGGCCACGGCGATCGCCACAGCGCAGCCCCGACCCGTGTGCCGACACGGTCGGGCCGGGAGGTGCCGGCGGTGGTTCGGGGCCGCTACGCCTTCGGGACGTTGCTCAGCGCGGTGCGGCCCAGCGCGGCCATGGTCTCGTCCAGTGGCAGGCCGCTGAAGCGGTCGTGGTCGTACCCGCGGAAGGTCAGCATGAGGTAGACGTCGCGGTCCACGCACCACAGCGTCGCCTCGGCGTTCTCGCCGGCCGGGTCGATCGTGTGTGTGGCGTAGGCGCGCTGCCCGCACTCGACCGGCAGCCGCGACGGCGAGTTCCGCGCCGCGTCGAACTCGGTCCCGGCCTGCGCGCTCACGTCGACGAGCAGCCGAAGCCGGTTCGGCTGGGCGGGCCCGCGCGGGTCGCGCTGGAACATGTAGTCGCACACGCCCCGGTCGCCCTTTTCGCTCCCGGTCAGCACCCCGCCGAAGTCGGTGCCGAACGCGTCCTTGCCCAGCAGCTCGCACGGGTCCTGCGGTTGCCGGTGCGACAGGTTCGTCGGCAACACGTCGGGCAGGCCCTTCTCCACGACGTACGCCGCCGCCGCCCCGCCGGCGCAGCACAGCGCGAGCAGCCCGCCGACGATCGCGAGCAGCACCCCGGTTCGCGGCCCGCTCGGTCGCGGCGGCGTTGGCGTCGTCACGCCCAGGAGTATGGCAGGCCGTCATCCGATGGCGACGGTCGTTGCCCAGTCCGGGGGCTGTTCGCCGGGCCGGGTGTGCCGGGGCCGGCGGAACAGCCCCACGACGGTCCGGCACGGCGGCCGGCGCACCGGCCACGGCGTCTGCCCATCGGTGAGCGCCACCACGACGTCGGGCCGCGGTGCGTTGCGCAGCGCCCGCTCGAACCCGGCCCGCAGGTCGGTGCCGCCCCCGCCGAGCAGCGGGATCCCCTCCCCGCGGCACAGCGGGAACGTCACCGGCGCCGCCGCGTCGCAGGGGACCACGGACACCAGGTCCCGCCGCCCGCCGACCGCCCGCGTGATCGCCGCCACCTCCAGGATCGCGGTGCCCAGCTCGGCGTCGCTGACCGACCCGGACGTGTCGACGACCACGCAGACCTGCGGCGGCCGCCGGCGCAGGCTGGGCAGGATCACGCCGGGGACCGCGGTCCCGCGCCGGGCCGGGCGTGCGTACGTGTAGTCGTTGCCGGCCCCGGCACCGGCCGCCGCGGTGCGCACCGCGGCGCCGAGCAGCTGCCGCCACGGCTGCGGCGGGTGGAAGACCTCCTCGGCCCACCGCTGCCAGCCGCGCGGCACGTCCCCGCGCCCCCGCAGGCCCTCGGCGACCCGGAACCGCACCGCGTCGCGCTCCTGCGGGCTGAGCCCGTGCGCGCCGTCCGGCCCGAGGTCCCACGGGCGCGCCAGCCCGTCGGCGCCGCTGCCGCAGTCGAGCCACGCGAACCGCCCGGTGACCGCGCAGTGCGGCAGGTACTCCTCCATGAGCTGCCCCTCGGGCAGTCGCAGCCGCGAGGGCCGCACCGCGCCGTCGGGCTCCGGCAGCCCGTCGCCGAACGCGTCGTCGTTGATCTCGC
The DNA here is from genome assembly GCF_050942935.1 of Dactylosporangium sp. CA-233914. Taxonomy (NCBI): domain Bacteria; kingdom Bacillati; phylum Actinomycetota; class Actinomycetes; order Micromonosporales; family Micromonosporaceae; genus Dactylosporangium; species Dactylosporangium sp. CA-233914. Next base: position 2,731,168 of record NZ_CP192030.1, read on the forward strand.
AGTCGGCGGCGATGTTCATCCGCAGCCGGTCGCCGGGCCCGTCGAGGCCGTCGCGGGCGGCGAGGCGGTCGCCGCGGCCGTGGTGGTCGCGCAGCAGGTGGGAGACCTCGTGCACCCAGACGGAGGCGAGCTCGTCCAGCGGCGTGCGGTCCACGAACGCCGGGGAGACGTAGCAGCGCCAGTGGCGGTCGACGGCCATGGTGGGCACGTGCCGCGACGGGACCGGGTCGAGGGCGAAGAGCGCCGCGGCGAGGTACGGCCGCATCCTGGTCGCGAACAGCCGCGCCGCGTAGAGCTTCTCGGTGTCCAGCGAGTCCCAGATCCCGTCGTTCATCGGGCTCCCGCAAGGTCCGTGCGGCGCGACAGCGACACCACGCCGGCCAGCCGCTCGATGGCCGCCGGCACCTCCCAGTCGTCGCGGCGCAGCGCCGCCAGGCCGGTGGCGGGCACGACGACGAGGTCCGGCGGCCCGGTCTCCACGGCGCGGGCCAGCACCGTCCAGGCGGCGTCCCAGCGCGGCCGGGTCGTGTCGCGCCGGACCGCCTCCACGACCCCGTCGAGCACCGCCTGGCGTAGGTCCCCCCGCTCCGGCAGCCCGATCCGCAGCGGCTCCCGCAGGATCGCCTCCGGGTCCGGCAGGTCCATCCGGTCCAGGCTCGCCAGCAGTTCCAGCCCCGGCCCGTCGCCGACGGCCCCGCGCACCAGCATCGACAGCACCTCCCGGGAGGTCCCCGCGGCGGTGGCGAACGCGACGAGCCGCAGCGCCATCTCCCAGCTGCGCGGCGACGGCCAGGCGCCACCCCGCCGGACCTCGTTGGCGGGCAGCTGGTGCACGAGCTTCGGCCGGGCGGCGAGCAGCCCGCACACGGCCCGCCGGGCGTACGCGACCGCCTCGGCGAGCCCGCTCGCGTCCAGGCCGGGCAGTTGCGCCCGCGGCCAGACCCCGCCGAGGCCCCGGACCACGACGTCGTGGTCGAAGCCCCACTGCAGGTGTACGAACCGGTTCGCCAGCGGCGCGCTGAGCTCCCAGCCGTCGGCGGCGGACGAGCGCGGGTTGGCGGCGGCCACGATCCGGACCCCGGCCGGCAGCCGCAGGGCCCCGATCCGCCGCTCCAGCACGACCCGCAGCAGGGCGGCCTGGACGGCGGGCGGCGCGGTGGACAGCTCGTCGAGGAACAGCAGCCCCCGTCCGGCCCGTACGAGCCGCACGGCCCAGTCCGGCGGCGCCATCGGCACGCCCTGCACCGCGGGATCGTCGCCGAGCACCGGCAGCCCGGCGAAGTCGGAGGGCTCGTGGACGCTGGCGATGACGGTGGTCAGCGGCAGTTCGAGGTTCTCGGCGAGCTGGTTGAGCGCGGCCGTCTTGCCGATCCCGGGCTCGCCCCACAGCAGCACGGGCAGGTCGGCGGCCACGGCGAGGGTGAGCGCCTCGAGCTGCACGTCGGCGCGCGGCTCGGTCTCGGTGTCGTGCAGCAGTTTCAGCAGGTCGGCGGCGGTTTCGAGCGTGGTCATGCGGCATCACCTTTTGGGAAGCGAAGTGGGGGAAGGGATTCAGCGGGCGGCGAGGGCGTTGCGCGGATGGGTGCGCACGTCGCCGCGGCGGCGCGGATCGCGGGCCGGCACGGGCCGGCGCTGCGGGGACAGGCCGGCCCGGAACAGCCCGTGCAGGACGAGCGCCCGGACGTCCTCGTCCGGGGGCTGCGGGTCGTGGTGTGCCCCGGCGATCGCCCGCAGGCAGGGCACGGCCGGGCCGCCCAGCGCGCCCAGCAGCTCCTCCCGGTGCAGCTGGGCGGGGTCGTGGTCGAGTGCGGTCAGGACGCCGCCGACGAGCGCGATGCGGTGCTGTTCGCCGCCGCACTCGACGATCCGGGTCCCATCCGGCGCCGGTGCGGGGCGCGGCGGATGGCCCGGGGCCAGGGCCTCGGCGACGAGCGGGTGCAGGGCGTCGGGGTCGAGCAGGCCGGCGTCGAGCAGTTCGGCGTCGGGGGCCGGCCAGGTCGCCGCGTGGGGCAGGACCGGCGCGGCGCCGTCACGCCCGCGGGCGGGCCGGGTCGTGCCCGACTCCACGTCGAGCAGGAGGCGGCGGCCGCCGCGCTGACGTATCAGTACACCCGGGGCCCGCCGCCCGTCGGCCCGCAGCAGGATCGCCGCCTCGGCCGCCCAGTCGGGCCGCGCCCGTATCCGCAGCTCGCCGGCCCGCCGGGCGTCCCACAGGTGCCGGTGCAGGTCGAGCCGGAAATGCCGGTCGGGGTGCGGTGGCCCGCCGTCCCACAGCGCGAGGCCGATCCGCTGCCCGGCGTCGGCCCAGGCCGGCGGCGTGCGTGCCACCAGGCACGGCCCGTCGTCGTAGCGGGCCAGGGCGACGGTCAGGCCGGGGCGCAGCCGGCCGTCCGGCGCGATCCGCGGCAGGTGCCAGCGCAGCAGGTCCGGGGCCAGATGTCGCAGGTCCGCCCGGATTCGGGCGGCGAGATCGGGGCCGCGTTGCCGCGCCAGGAGCCGGAGGTTGAGGTCCACGTCGACGCGAGCGGCCGCGCACGCGCCGGCCCAGTCGCCGGCCAGGCGCCGGGCGGTGGACGTTTCGATCATCGGCGGCGGGACGGCGAAATCACGCACCCGCAGCCAGAACTGAAGCCGGGAAAGCCCGTTCGCAAGTTCGGAGCGCATCAGCACTCACCTATTGCGGACGGAACCCCCGATCTGCGCTCGATGTTCAGCATCCCGATCAGCGTACAACGCCCCGGCCGGGCCGCGCGAGGGGCGACCCGGCCGGGAATCGATCGTCAGCGGTACGAGCCGACCTCAGTCGTCGCCGCCGATGGTCAGGGTCGGCTCGCCGCCGGCGCAGGTGACCTGGGCGCGCACCGAGCCGCCGCCCGAGCGGGCCTTGAACCGCAGCGACACCACCGAGGCCGGGCCCCGCTGCACGTGGTCGGCCTCGTAGCCGGAGACGGGCATCCAGGACATGAGCGTCGCCTCGCCGGCCGAGCACGACACCACCATGCTCCCGCCGCCGGTGGACAGGGCCCGGGTGACGGCGGAGGGGGCGACCGGGGACGCAACCGGGGCCGGGGACGACGAGGTGGCCGGGGGCGCGGAGGAGAGCTTGGCCTCGACGTCCGCCTCGGTCAGCGGGGGGTCCGACGGGCCGAACAGGCCGCGCTGCAGGGCGCCCACCGCGCCCAGCGACGCCGCCGTGGCCAGGGCCGCCGCCGTGAGCCAGGCGGCGATCGCGATCGGCCAGCGCATCCTCATGCCACCAGTCTGCGCGGTCGATGGATAAGAAGCGGTTAACCTCGCGATATGGCGAAGGTGCTGATCGTGGAGGACGACGCGACGATCCGCACCGGGATCGTGCGGGCGCTGACCGGGCGCGGGCATGTCGTCGTGCCGGCCGGGACCGCGCTCGACGGGCTCAAGCTGGTCGTGGCCGAGCCGCCCGACGTGGTGCTGCTCGATCTCGGGCTGCCCGACCTCGACGGGCGGGAGGCGCTGCGGATGCTGCGGGCGGTCAGTCAGGTGCCCGTGATCGTCGTCACGGCCCGGCGCACCGAGGGGGAGATGGTCCGGGCGCTGGACGCCGGTGCCGACGACTACGTCGTCAAGCCTTACGGGGCCGAGCAGATCGACGCCCGGATCCGGGCGGTGCTGCGCCGTTCGGCGCCGGTGGAGCGGGTGCGGGACCCGGCGGTGGAGGCCGACGGGGTGCGGGTCGACCCGCGGGCGCGCACGGCGACGCTCGACGGGGCGGCGCTGGAGCTCACGCCGCGGGAGTTCGACCTGCTGCACTACCTGGTCGCGCGGGCCGGGGAGGTGGTCTCGAAGCGGCAACTGCTGACCGAGGTGTGGCAGGTGCCGTACGCGGCCGCCGACAAGACCGTCGACGTCCATCTTTCCTGGCTGCGGCGCAAGCTCGGGGAGACCGCGCAGGAGCCGCGGCGCATCCACACCGTGCGCCGGGTCGGGGTGCGCTTCGGGCCGCTGCCGTGAGACGCCGGCTGGCACTGCTGGTCAGCGCGGCGATGGCCCTGGTGCTGGTCGCGTTCCTGGTGCCGCTGGCGCTGCTGCTGCGGGCCGCCGCCGAGGACCGGGCCGTGGCCGCGGCGACCGCGCGGGCGCAGGCGCTCGGTGCGCTGGTCGCGACCGCCGACGCGCAGTCGCTGCGGCTCAGCGTCGAACAGGCCAATGTGGACGGTGCGCATCCGGTGTCGGTCTACCTTCCCGGCGGTACCGTCGTCGGCGCCCAGGTCGCGGCGAGCCCGGCGGTGCGCTTCGCGGCCCAGCACGGCAGCCTCAGCGTCGCCCACGCCGACGGCCGGGAGGTCGTCATCGCCGTGCAGGGGCTGCCCGGCGGCACCGCCGTCGTGCGCTCGTTCGTGCCCGAGGCCGACCTGCGCCGGGGCGTGGCCCGCTCCTGGCTGGTGCTCGCCGTCGTCGGCGCCGGCCTGCTGCTGCTCGGCCTCGCCGTCGCCGACCGGCTCGCGGTCGCCGTCGTGCGCCCGATCCGCAGTCTCGCCGCGGTCTCCGAGGGGCTCTCCGGCGGCGACCTGGACCGGCGCGCCCCGGCCGGGGACGGCCCGCCCGAGGTGCGCGCGGTCGCGGCCGCGCTCAACCGGCTCGCCGCCCGGATCCGCGACCTGCTGCGCCAGGAGCGCGAGGCCGCCGCCGACCTGTCGCACCGCATGCGCACCCCGATGACCGCGCTGCGCCTGGACGCCGAGGGGCTCGCCGACCCGGCCGAGGCGGCCCGGATGCTCGGGCACGTCGACGCGCTCGACCGCGCGCTCACCGCCGTCATCGAGGACGCCCGGCGCGAGCGCGGCGCGCCCGCCTGCGACGCCGCGGCCGTCGTCGCCGAGCGGGTCGCGTTCTGGGCGGTGCTCGCCGAGGACCAGGGCCGGGCCGCGCGCGACGAGCTCGAGGCCGGGCCGCTGCCGGTGCCGGTGGCCGCCGCCGACCTCGCCGCGGCCGTCGACGCGTTGCTGGGCAACGTCTTCGCGCAGACCGAGGAGGGGATCGGCTTCGCGGTGACGCTGCGCGCCGAGCCGGGGCGCACGCTGCTGGTCGTCGCGGACGAGGGGCCCGGCTTCGACCCGGCGGCGGGCGCCCGCGGGGTCAGCGGCGGCGGCTCGACCGGGCTCGGCCTGGACATCGCGCGCCGCACCGCGGAGTCCACCGGCGGCCGCCTCACCGTCGCGGGTTCCCGGGTGACCCTGGAGCTCTTAACCGATCCTTAGCCTCGCGCCAGGACCGCCTTGACGAAGCGCACGGGAGCGTTGGTCGCACAAGCCAAGACCAGGAAGGTGTACCTCCAATGCGCAGACTCCTCATCATCGGCGCCACGACCGTCGCGGCGATGGCGATCGGCGGCACGGCCCTCGCGGCCTCGGGCGGCTCGGGCTCGCGCGGTCCGGGGCGCCACGACGACCACCCGTCCCAGATCGTGGTCAGTCCGGGTGCTTCGCAGAGCCCAGTGGAAGACCACCCGTCCCGAGGGGTGGACGACAACCCGACCCCGCACGAGCGCGCGACGAGCGTCCCGGCGGGCACCCCGGCACCGACCCGGACCGTCGATGACCACGGCGGACTCCGCAACGACAACCACGGCGGCGGCGGTCACGGGGCCGACGACGGGCCGGGCGACGACCGTGGCGGCCACGGCCACGGGGGCGACGACCGCGGCGGCGACGATCATGGGGGTTCCGGCCGCCGGTAAGAGCTGCGATCATGTCGCCGTGCCCCTGCTCGACGACGACGCCCTCGCCGGATCGGCAGTGGTGGCGAACTCCGCGATGAACCGTGAGCGCCAGCTCGACGGGGTCGACAGCTACGAGCGCGAGCTCGGCTTCAACCCGGTCGAGGTGATCGCGGCCCTGCTGCGGGTCACCGGCGCGCCGGACACGGTCGCCTGGCTCGACCTGTGCTGCGGCTCCGGCCGCGCGCTGATCCAGGCGGCCGCGCGCCTCGACGAGCAGGGCGTGGCCGGACGGGTCCTGGTCGAGGGTGTCGACCTCGTCGACGCCTTCGACCCGGCCCCTGACGTGCCGTGGCTGCGCCTGACCGCCGCGCCGGTGCTGACCTGGGCGCCGCACCGGCGCTACGACCTCATCACCAGCGTCCACGGCCTGCACTACGTGGGCGACAAGCTCGGCCTGCTGGCCCGCGCGGCGGGCTGGCTCACCGACGGCGGGCGGCTGGTCGCCGACCTGGACCTCGCCTCGGTGCGGCTGGCGGACGGTGTCCCCGCGGGCCGTCGCCTCGCCGCGGACCTGCGCGAGGCCGGCTTCAGCTACGACGGGCGCCGCCGCCGCATCGGCCGCGACGACCGCGGCGACGTGGACCTGCCCTACGACTACCTGGGCGCCGACGACCGGGCCGGCCCGAACTACACGGGCCAGGACGCGGTGCACTCCCACTATCGGCGCAGGAACGCCAAGGCGGCATAGCCGAGTTGCTCGGCATAGGACTCCCCGCTCACCTTGCCGGCCAGCTCCAGGCTCACCAGGCCGTGCGCGAGCGCCCACAGATGCAGCGCGATCGGCTCCGGGTCGGTGCCGTCGAAGACGCCGTCGGCCTGGCAGCGGGCCACCGCATCGACCAGCGGCCGGTAGGTGGCCTCGGCCGCCTCCGTGTGCCCGAAGCCGCCGGTGAACATCAGGCCGTACAGGTGCGGGCTGGCCAGCGCCGCCTCCCGGTAGGCGAGGCCGAGCGCCGCCAGGTCCGCCAGCGGCTCGTCCGTGCGCGGCACGGCCGCGAGCGCCAGCCCCAGGCGCCGGAACCCCTCGCGGTGCATCGCGTCGAGCAGCCCCTGCTTGTCGCCGAAGAGGGTGTACACCGGCATCGTCGACACCCCCGCGGCCGCCGCGACCTTGCGCAGTGACAGCCCGCCGGGCCCATCGCAGACCAGGATCGCGGCTGCCGCGTCGACCAGCCGCGCGGTCAGTTCGGTGTTGACGACCGCCACGACCAGGACTATAACAGTGTTATGAGCGATAACGTTGTTATTCCGCTCCATGCCGCGGCCGCGACGATCTCGCTGCTGCTCGGCGCCTACAACCTGCTGCGCCGCGCCCGCGGCGACCGCGCGCACCGGCTCGCCGGCCGGGTCTGGGTCGCGGCCATGTACTGCACGATCCTGAGCTCATTCGCCATCCGCGCCCTGAACCCGGGGCACTTCAGCTGGATTCACGGCCTGTCGGTGTTCACGTTCGTGACGCTGAGCATCGGGCTGTGGGCGGCGGTGACCGGCCGCGTGCGGACCCACCGCCGGTTCATGACCGGCTCGTATCTCGGCCTGCTCGGCGCGTTCGCCGGTGCCGTCGTGGTGCCGCAGCGCGACATTCCACAGTGGATCGTCCACCGCCCCGGCGGGCTGACCCTGGGCGCGCTGGGCTGCGTGGCGGTCGCTGGGCTCGTGGTGCTGGCGGCGCGCCGCGGGGCCGCGCCCTATGACCAGGCGAGCCCCGAGCGGGTGCGCCAGTAGTCGTCCGGCGCCTCGGCGTCGGGCACCGGCCCCGCCTCGGTGCGAAGTGCCCGCAGGTTGCTCGCGAGCTGGGCGAGTGTCGCGGCACCGGACAGTACGACATCGGCGAAGGGCTGGTCGAGCACGGCCGCGAGGGCCTGCGCGTCGCGGCCCGCCAGGCGGCCGTTGGCCATGGCCTCCTTGACGATGACGCGCCGCCCGTCCGCGTGCGCCTCGGCGAGCGCGGGCCCGGCCGAGCGCTCCAGCAGGTTCCAGGTCGCCTGCACCGTGCGGAACAGCGGCTCGCCGTCCACCTCGACGCGCAGCGCCGCGCGGATCGCCTCGCCCTGGCGCGGCCCGCTGACCGACAGCCCGATCGTGACCCCCGTCGCGGCGAGCTCCGCGAGGCCGTGGTGCAGCTCCCGGTCGGTGAGCGCCGGGCTGTCGGGGGTGACGGAGTGGATCTGGTACAGGTCCAGGCGCCCGCCCAGCAGCGCCCGCGACTGCGCGAGCTGCCGCGCGAACGTGGCGGGGGAGTGGTCCTTGGCCTCGTGGACGGCCGCGTCGACCCGCCAGCCGGCGGTGTACGTGTATCCCCACTTCGACCCGACGACCACGTCCTGGTGCCCGTCGAGCCAGCCGGCGACGAACTCCTCGGCCCGGCCGTAGGAGCGCGCCACGTCCACGTAGCGAACCCCGGCCGCGTAGGCGGCGTCGAGCAGTTCGTGGCTGCGGCGGCGCAGCGCGGCGATCGAGCGGTCGGCGGGCAGGTCGTGGTCGCGGCCGAGGTTGATGTATCCGGGTCGGCCCACGGCGGCGAGCCCGAGCCCGATCCGGTGCACGGGCACCGTCAGGTCGAGGCGCTCGAAGCTCATCAGGCGGGCTGCAGGTGCTCGGCGAGGATGGACAGGTGCGTCCGGCGCGCGGCCGTGTGCCGGGTCAGCCCCTCCTCGGTGAGGTTGACGAACACCCCGCGCCGGTCGGCCTCGCACAGCGCGCGGGCGACCAGGCCGTGCTTCTCCAGCCGGGCCACCGCGCGGGACAGGGCGCTCTGGCTCAGATACATGTCCGCGGCGAGGTCCTGCATGCGGCGCTTCTCACAATCCTGCGCCACGAGACGATCGAGGATCTCGAACTCGCTCAGCGTCAGCCCGTGCCGCTCCGACAGCGCCCGCTCCAGGTGCCCCGCGATCTCGTTGTAGCTGGTCAGCAGCGACCGCCAGCGCTCGACCAGGACTCCGTCGGACCTCATGGGCGGCATCCTACTCCCCACCACATCAGGATGCACTTGCATTAAATGCTCGAAGATTTAGTGCATGGACATTGAATGCACGCGCATTTAGTGTCACGACCCGTGACTATGACACTCACCAAGGCGCCACGGGCGGCAGAGCAGGTCTGGACACCACGGCTCTGGGGTGTGCTGGCAGTGCTGTGTGCCGTGCTGTTCCTGGACGGCCTGGACGTCTCCATGGTCGGCGTGGCGCTGCCGTCGATCGGCTCCGAGCTCGGTCTGTCCACCACCTCCCTGCAGTGGATCGTCAACGGCTACGTCCTGGGCTACGGCGGGCTGCTGCTGCTCGGCGGCCGCACCGCCGACCTGCTCGGCCGCCGCCGCGTCTTCCTGATCGCCCTGGCGGTCTTCGCGGTCGCGAGCCTGATCGGCGGCCTGGTCGACGACGGAACGCTGCTGATCGCCACCCGGTTCGTGAAGGGCCTGGCCGCCGCGTTCACCGCACCCACGGCGTTGTCCATCCTCACCACCACCTTCCACGAGGGCCCGGCCCGCAACCGCGCGCTGTCGGTCTTCTCGGTCTTCGGCGCCAGCGGCTACTCCTCCGGACTGATCCTCGGCGGCCTGCTGACCAGCGTCGGCTGGCGCTGGACGTTCCTCATCCCCGTCCCGCTCGCGGTCGCCGCGCTCGCCGCCGGCATCGCCCTGATCCCGCGCGACCGCCCGGCGGCCGAAGGAGGCCACGACATTGCCGGCGCCGCGACGCTCGTCGGCGGCATGCTGCTCACGGTGTACACCGTGGTGTCCGCCCCGGACCGCGGCTGGCTCCACCCGCTGACCCTGGCGATGGCCTTCGCCGCCGTGGCGCTCCTGGCCGCCTTCGTCGCCGTCGAGCGCCGCGTGGCCCACCCGCTGGTCCGGCTCGGCATCCTGCGCATCGGCTCGATCGTGCGGGCGAACCTGGGCATGATGGCCCTGTTCGGCTCCTACCTGAGCTTCCAGTTCATGATGACGCTGTACCTGCAGGACGTCCTGCACTGGTCGCCGCTGCGCATGGCCCTGGCGCTGCTGCCGGCGGGCCTGCTGGTCGCGTTCGGCTCGCCGTTCGTGGGGCGGCTCATCACGCGGTTCGGCACCGCGCCGCTCATCACCGGGTCCATGCTCTCGCTGGTCCTCGGCTACGGCTGGTTCCTGCTCACGGCGGGCAACGCCCCGCACTACGCGGTCACCACCCTGCCGACGATGCTGCTACTGGGAGGGGGCTTCGCGTTCGGCTTCAGCTCCATCATGGCCCAGGCCACCGACGGCATCGCCGACGAGGAGCAGGGCCTGGCCTCGGGCCTGGTCCAAACCTCGGGCCAGGTCGGCGCGGCCCTGGTCCTGGCGGTCGTGACGGCCCTCGTCGCCGCGGCGAGCCCGGCCGCGAGGCTCGACTTCACCCAGTTCCAGCCGGGCGTCGACCTGGTCACCGGGGTGGCCGTGGCGGGCCTGCTGCTGAGCCTGGTCCCGCTGCTGTCCCGCAAGGCCTGACTCCAGTCGTCCGAGCGACCGGCCACCCGGAACGGGGCCGGTCGCTCGTACGGCGCGCCGCGGGGCCCGCTGGGGCGGTCGGGGCCTGCCCTCACCGACCCGCTGGCCTGACCGCCCTTGACACCGCGGCCCGCGCGGCTCGACCTGGCCCGGGCCCGCCCGATGCTGGCGCCGGCCGAGTTGTGCGGCGTCGCCGCCGCGTGGCGGCCCGGTCACGGCATGCCGATCGGGTTGGCGGGAGCCGGCGTTCTGCTCGTGGCCCAGTGCCGGAGGAGCTGACCGGGTGCGGTAGGAGTTTCAGGCGTGCACGTACGGGGTGGTCGTGGCCAGGCGGGTGAAGCCCAGGCGCCGCAGGATCGGGCGGCTGTCGTCGCTCGCGTCGACCTGCAGGTAGCGGTAGCCGGCCGCGGCGGCCTGGGCGGCGCGGTACGCGACCACCGCGCGGAAGACGCCCCGGCCCCGCCAGTCCGCCGCGGTTCCGCCGCCCCACAGGCCGGCGAACTCGGTGCCGGGGTGCAACTCCAGGCGGCCGGCGCAGATCGGGCGGTCGCCGGCCATGGCGACGACCGCCTTCACCTCGTCGGGGCGGGCCAGCACGGCGCGGCCGACGGCCGAGTGGTCGCCGCCGAAGACCTCGTCGTGGACCCGGACCAGCAGCTCGGCGCCCTCGGGGCCGGTGACCGGCTCCAGGCGCACGCCCGCCGGGAGCTCGGGGCGCCGGGGCAGGGCGGCGACCTCCGCCACCAGCAGCGACTCGGGCGGACCGGGCTCGAAGCCGGCGGCCAGGAGGCGGGCGGCGAGGTCGGGCGGGGCGTCGTGCGAGTACAGCTTCCATTCCCAGGGCATTCCCGCCACTGCGAACCGGCGGACCTGGGCCGCGATGACCGCGTCGGCGTCCAGGCCGTCGAGGCCGGACCAGGTGATGCCGGTCCAGCCGTCGTCCCCGGCGACGACCCGCACGACGCCGGGCTCGCGCTCGACCACGGCGCCGGGGCCCTCCTGCGGCCGCTGCCGGACGTCCCGGTCGAAGCGGGCGAGGATCTCATTGACGTCCATGGACTCACCCGACACCCGGTCGCCGCGGCTCGCAACCGAATTCCGCGACCACGGCGATCGGCCCGCGGATGTGCGCGTTGAACTCGTCGAGCTCCCCGGCCGGCACCCACAGCTCGTCGACGCCGGCGCCACCGGCCCGCCGGCTCGGGTATCGCCGGGCGAACGCCGTGTCGACCCGGAACTCGGTCACGTAGCCGCGCCCGCTCGCCGGGACGTTCCAGTCGCGGGCGATCCGCTCGGCGTAGGCGCGGTTGAGCACCGGGTAGAAGATCGGCTGGTCCGCGAGCCGGGGCGGGAACGCGCCCCAGCCGGACGCCTCGATCAGGTTCAGCTCGCCGGGGCCGACGGGGCGCCACAGCAGCGTCGCGCCCCCGGGCTCCTCGACCCGCCCGGCGCAGGCGGCCGCCAGCAGCGCTGCGACTCGCGGATCCCCATGGTGTACGGCCGCGGAGTCGGCGAACGCCACGAACTCCACGTCGCCGGCCAGCCAGCGCCAGGTCGCCTCGGGGGCGCGCTCGGCCACGTCGAGCAGGGCGGCCTCGTCCAGCGGGTAGGCGGCCGTGCCGCCGGGGTGCCCGACGGCCGCGGCGAGCAACTCCCCGGCCCGGTCGCCGTCCAGCCGTAGCACCTTGACCTCGTCGCCCCGCCCCAGCCCGTACAGCATGGGCAGCATCATCCCAGCAGTACGTCAACCGGTACCGCCGCAACGCCAAGGTCTGCAACGCTCTGGCGGTTCAGGAGCGGGCCCGGCGGTGGCGCATGATCAGCGCGCCCGCGCAGGCGAGGACCACGACGCCGAAGCCGGCGCCGAGCAACGGGTTCACGGCGGACAGGGTTACGTTGAGTACCGCGGCGATCGCGAGGGCGGTCCACAGCAGGACGGTGGTGCGGCGTTCGTTCGACATCACGTGCTCCTTCGTCAATCGGTGTCGTCTTCGACGCTATGACGCCGGCCCGGGGCGGTCGATGGCGTGCGCTGCACGGGGCGGGTACAGCAGGCTGTACTTTCGGCGCATGGCTCTACCGCGATGGCACGCGTCCGCGCGGACCCGTATCGCGCTCGACGCGCTGGAGCGGCTCGTCGGCGGGCTCGGCACGGGCATCCTCGCGCTCGTCGCGCTGCTGACCGTGGTGGTGACGATGGCCGCCTGCCTGATCGGCGTCGGGCTGCTCATCGCGCCGTTCGCGCTGCGGCTGCTGCGGGTCGTCGCCGACCGGGAGCGCGACCGGCTGTCCCGGACCGGGCCGGAGATCCTCGGCCACCTGCCCGCGCCGACCCGGGTGCGCGACGCGGTCACCGATCCGGCCGTGCGGCGCGAGGTCGCCTGGGCGGCGGTGCACGGCAGCGCCGGGCTGTTCCTGGGCATCCTCGCGATCTCGCTGCCCGTCAACGTGCTGCGCGACGGGACGTTCGCGCTGTGGTGGCGGCTGCTGCCCGAGTCGGGTGCGACGTCGTCGATCGGCTTTCCCGTAGTACACGATCAAACCGGCGCCCTCGTCGTCTCCGCCCTCGGCCTGGTCTGGCTGGCCCTGGTCTTCTTCGCCACGCCCTGTCTCGCGCGGCTGCAGGAATGGCCGGGGCGGCGGCTGCTCGCGCCCGCGCCCGGCACCGACCTGATGCTGCGGGTCGCCGAGCTGACCGCGACCCGCGCCGCCGCCCTCGACGCCCACGCCACCGAGCTGCGCCGCATCGAGCGCGCCCTGCACGACGGCACCCAGAACCGGATCGTCGCCGTCAACGTGCTGCTCGGCGCCGCACGGCGGGCCGTGGCGCGCGACCCGGCGACCGCCGACGAGATCCTGGAGCGGGCGCAGGGCGCGGCCGAGGCGGCCCTGGCCGACCTGCGCGCCGTCGTGCGCACCATCCTGCCGCCGGTGCTCACCGACCGCAGCCTCCCGGACGCGCTGCGCTCGCTCGCCGCCACCTGCCCGACCCCGGTCGCCGTCGACGCCGAACTGCCGGTGCGCTGCGCCGCGTCGGTCGAGGCGACCGCGTACTTCGTCGCCGCCGAGGCGCTGACCAACGTCGCCAAGCACAGCGGCGCCGAGCATGCCGAGCTGCGACTGCGGCGTGTCGATGGACGTCTTGAACTGACCGTGACCGACGACGGCCGCGGCGGCGCCGACGCGGGCGGCGGCTCCGGCCTGGCCGGCATCCGTCAGCGCGCCGAGGCCCACGACGGAACCGTTGACCTGACCAGCCCGCCGGGCGGTCCGACCATCCTGAAGGTGAGCCTGCCGTGCGGATCGTGATCGCCGAGGACGACGCCCTGCTGCGCGAGGGCCTCGCGCTGCTGCTGCGCGCCGAGTCCCTCGACGTCGTGGCCACCACCGACAACCCCACGACGTTCCTCGCCGCCGTCGACGAGCACGGCCCGGACGTGGCCATCGTCGACGTGCGCATGCCCCCGACCCACACGGACGAGGGCATCGTGGCCGCCGTCGAGGCCCGCCGCCGCCGGCCGGAGCTCGCGGTCCTCGTCCTTTCGGCGTACGTCGAGCAGGCCTTCGCCACCGACCTGCTGGCGGCCGGCGGCGCCCGCCTGGGCTACCTGCTCAAGGAGCGCGTCGGCCGCGTCGAGGAGTTCCTGGCCGCCCTGCACCGCGTCGCCGGCGGCGGCACCGCGATCGACCCGGACGTGGTCGCCCAACTGCTGAGCCGCAGCCGCCCGGACGCGCGCCTGGAGCGCCTGAGCGCCCGCGAGCGCGAGGTCCTGGCCCTGATGGCCGAGGGCCTGGGCAACACAGCGATAGCCGAGCGCCTCTTCGTCACCGAGGGCGCCGTCCACAAGCACATCCGCAGCATCTTCGCCAAGCTCGAACTGGCACCCGACGACCGCACCGATCGCCGGGTCGCCGCCGTTCTGCACTACCTTGAGGCCTCCTGAAGCTGTCGTACCTCGTGGGCGGCGCGGGTCTTCAGCCCGAGGCGCCCGCGCGTCGCCGCGATCAGGATCAGGGCCACGGCGGTCGAGCCGATCAGCGTGGCGTGCGGAGTGTCGCGGACCGGGTTGAGCGTCGGGAAGACCTCGCTCCAGATCAGCGAGTACGTCGTGTTGATCCCGGCGTGCAGCACCATCACGACCGGCAGGCTCTCGCCGGTGCGGTTGAACACCCACGTCATCACCAGGCTCAGCGGGACGCAGCAGGCGACGAACTCGATCGGCGAGACCCACCACACGTCGGGCCAGCCGCCCCATTCGGTGAGGAACAGCGGCAGGTGCCAGCAGCCCCACAGCACACCGAGGACAACGGTCCCGGCCAGGGCGCCGAAGCGGCTCTGCAGGCGGGGCAGCGCGAAGTCCCGCCACCCGGGCTCCTCGGCCATGGCCGTGGTGACGATCTGCATCAGCAGCACGGGAACGTACGCCACGACGATCGCCGCCGACGGCCGCGCGATGTGCCCCCAGGCGCCCGGCAGCGCGCACGTCGCGAGCAGGATTCCGGCGGGAACGGCGAGGAGCACCAGCGCGTACCACTTCCAGCCGACCCGCCACCGGATGAGCCGCCGCGACCAGCGCCGCAGCCCCTCCCGCCCCTCCGTGAGGACGGTGACGACGAACGCGGCGGTCAACGGCCCCAGGTAGGCCCCCGGCAGCAACCCGACCAGCTGCGTGCTGCCCAGCAGCGACGGAATCCGCAGCGGCACGAGCCCGAGCCCGCTCTGGGACAGCACGTACGGCACCCAGGCCAGCCAGCTCACCCCGAAGGCGAGCACGAAGAACGTGGCAACGGGAAATCGTTGCACAAGGCGGCGCATGACATCCTCCACAAGGGACGGTGAACGTATGCCCCGAGCACACCAGCCCCATCGGTGAAGGTCACTCCCAGCAGCTGCCGGACGCCGGTACAGCAGGCTGTACTGCTCGCGCCTTCGGCGCGGGCGGGGGTTCCCACCCCGCACCCCCCATGCCCGCTTCGCGGGCACCGGCCGCGCTGCGCTGCCGGATCACCGGGTCCGCAGCCGCGCAAGAGCATTCGATCCCGAGGCTGGACGAGCCACCGTCGTGGCGGCCGCGCGGACCCGCGTCGCGTCCGCCGCCCCCCGGGCGCCCGCCGCGACGGCAAGCAGCTACAGCGGTCTCCTCGTCGCCGAGCAGCGGGCCGGCCCAGTCGATCTCCGCGCAGCAGGATGAACGTCGACCGCAAAGGAACTGCCGTCCGCGCGAACGTGGCCGTCGCGACGGTCGAGCCGCCCCCGGCTCCCATTCCATCAGTCGCGGACGATCTCGGTGTGCGCCCCGCGGATTACGCGGGTTGGGGTATGACGCCTACCGGGGATTGCGGTGTCGTCAGCGCGCGGACGGCGTCGGTCAGCACGAGACGACGATGCTCCCGGGACGTGGCGGCGATCCGGCTTTCGAGCTCCGGGAACCCGGCCGCCCAGAGAAACGACAGGTGCAGCACGAGGGTGAGCAGGTCGACCGGGCGGCGCGCGGCGGGAAGCATGCCGTCGGCCTGGGCTTGGCCGATGCGGATCAGCTCGTCGTCGATGGTCGCGGCGAGTGCGCCGTTGTGCGGGTGTGGCGCGGGCCGCTCCAGGCGATACCAGATGGCGAGCCGAGCGATGCGCGGGTCGGTTTCATAGCGGTCGAACAGTCGGCCGGCATAGGCGGCCAGGTCGCGGACGTCGATCGGCACCTCGGCGGCGACACGGCGGACGACGTCGTCCAGCACCGCGTCGAAGAGGCGCTCCTTGCTGCCGAAGTAGTGGTAGATCTGCGCCTTGTTGCTGCCCGCGGCGGCCGCGATCCGATCGACCCGACCGCCGGCGATGCCGTGCGCGGCGAACTCGTCGGCCGCCGCAGCGAGCAATCGCCTCCGGGTTGCCTGCGCGTCTCTGGCCATAGCGCCCAGCGTAATCGACTAACCGGATAGATGACAGGCGCGCCGGCCTGGCTGGCGGGGAACCAGGAACCGCCATCTCCACGCGTGCCCACCGACGCGTGCAACTAACCAGATAGTTGACTGGAGTCAGTGTCTATCGCTATCTTCTAACTAACCGGTCAGATGAAACCGGGTGGCAGCAACTGTGAGGAGCGATCCCATGCAAATCAGCCACGCCGCAGCGCACCGCGATGTCGCGTCGAGGCGTCCCCGAGTCGGCGTCGTGCTCGGCGGCGGCGGCGAGACCGGCATAGCCTGGCAGGCCGGGGTGCTCGCCGCCCTCGGTGAGCGGGCCGGGCTCACGCCGGCGACGGTCGACGTGGTCGTCGGCACGTCGGCCGGGGCGTTCTCCGGGCTGTATTTCAGCGCCGGGCTCGACTTGCAGGACCTGGTCGAGCGGGAGCGGCGTGGTGAGGTGGCGACCGCGCCGCTGCCGGCCGGCGGCGGGATGACCGCGATCCCGCCCGAGATCATCGCGGCGCTGAATTCCACCGAGGGAACCATCGAGGAGCGCGGGCGGCGGGTCGGCGCGCTGGCACTGCAGACGCCCTTGTCGATCTCCACCGCCGACTTCGTCGCGTACGTGGCGACGATGCTGCCCGGCCCCAGTTGGCCGGCGGTCGACTTTCGTCCGACGTCGGTGAATGCGGCGACGGGGCGGACGGTGTTGTGGCGGCGAACCGACGAGGTGCCACTGGCTGCGGCGGTGGCATCCTCGGCCGCCGTCCCCGGCTTCCTGCCGGTGGTCGAGATCAACGGCGAGCACTACACCGACGCGCCCCGGACCTCCTTCTCGGCCGGCCTGGTCGCTGAGCTGCAGCTCGACGCGATCGTCTACATCGGGATGCCGACGCCGAGCCTGTCGAACACGGTCGAGGAAGACGCCCTCGACCGGCTCGAAGCCGACGGGCTGCAGGTCGTGCGGATCACCGGCGGTGAGGGCTCGGAGGAGCTGATCCGCGAGGCACTCGACCCGAAGCTGCGTCCGCACGCGGTTGAGCTCGGTCTACGTGACGGTGCGGCCGCCGCGTCCGCCGTGGCCGCGTTCCGCGCCGTCTAGCCGGCCGGCTCAAGTCCAGGTTCCGGCCTCGCCGGGGCGCTCCCCAAACCGCACCACCCTGCCGTCCCATCGCTCACATGCCACATTCCCACCCTGGAGTTGATCATGAGAACGGTCTCGTCACGTCCGGCGTCGCACTGGACGCCCGAGCAGATTCCCGACCTGTCCGGCCGTACTGCGTTCATCACGGGAGGGAACAGTGGCATCGGGCTGGAGACCGCCCGCGTGCTGGTCCGTCACGGCGCAACGGTTATCCTGGCCGGCCGCGACCAGCGCAAGCTGGACGAGGCCGCCGACGCGCTGCGCGTCGAGTGGCCGGGCGCGGCCGTCGAGACCACGGTGCTGGACCTGGGATCGCTGGCGTCGGTGTCGGCGGCGGCCGCCGGGCTGGCCGGGACCAGGCCGGTCGACCTGCTGGTCAACAACGCCGGGGTGATGAACATCCCCGAGCGGCGCACCACCACCGACGGGTTCGAGCTCACGTTCGGCACCAACCATCTCGGGCACTTCGCCCTTACGGCCGGGCTGCTGCCCGCGTTGCTGCGCGCGCCGGCCGCGCGGATCGTCACGGTCAGCGCGGTCGCGGCGACGTGGCGGGTCGGCCGGCTGGACGACCTGATGAGCGAGCGCCGGTACGGCCCGATGCGTGCGTACGCGAAGTCGAAGCGGGCCAACGTCGTGTTCACCGCCGAGCTGGCCCGACGGCTGGCCGGGACAAGCATCACCCCGGTCGTGGTGCACCCCGGTTCGGCCATGACGAATCTCCAGCAGCACAACCAGGGCCCGCTCACCCGGGCGGTCATCGGCATCACCCGGCACATCGCCATGGGCTCGCCGCAGGGCGCGGCCTGGCCGTCGCTGTTCGCGGCGACCAGCCCCGATGTGGTCAGCGGCGGCTTCTACGGGCCGGCGGGCCGGGACCAGACCTCGGGTACCCCGAAGCGCCTCAACCTGCCCGCCGGGGCCGGCGACCCGGCCGAGGGCGCCCGGCTGTGGTCCGAGAGCGAGCGGCTCACCGGCGTCCACTTGCAGCCCTGACGCCGATCCGACCTCGGGTTCTTCCGATCCGCAGCTGAAAGGAGCACGAACATGATCGACCCGCTCAAGCCGTTCGCCGGGAAGGTCGCGCTGGTGACCGGCGCCGGGACGGGCATCGGGCTGGCCACCGCCGAGCAGCTCGCCCGGGAGGGTGCCGCGGTCATCCTCGTCGGACGGCGGCCCGCTCCGCTGGAGGAGGCAGCCGACAGCATCCGCGCCACCGGCGGCATCGCGTATCCCTTCCCGGCCGACGTGAGCGACCAGGGCCAGGTGGCCGCCGCGGTCGACTTCGCCGTCCGCCGTGGCGGGGCGCTGCACCTCGCGGTCAACAACGCCGGGGTGTCCGGCGGCGCCAGCCGCCTGGTCGACCTGGACGTCGACGCCTACCGGCAGGTCATGGGCGTCAATCTGGACGCGGTCTTCTACGGCCTGAAGTACCAGATCCCCGCGATCATCGCCGCCGGTGGCGGCGCGATCGTCAACGTCTCCAGCGTCGACGCCGACCGCGGCCACGTCGGCTACGCCGCCTACACCGCCACCAAGCACGCCGTGCGCGGCCTGACCCGCGCTGCCGCGCTGGAACACGCGACTACCGGCGTGCGGATCAACGAGCTGCAGCCGGGCGTGATCGCGACCCCGCTGTCGCGTACCGACCCGCAGGCCACAGCGTCGGCTGAGGCGAAGGTGCCGATGGGCCGCTCCGGGCAGCCCAGCGAGACCGCGGAGGCCATCTGCTTCCTGCTGTCGGACCGGGCCTCGTACATCACCGGCACCTTCTTCCGCGTCGACGGCGGGTTTCTGGCCTGAACCGCGTGAACCACCCGCCCCACCTCCGAACAGCCCATCCCAGCGCCGGTGGCGGCGCGACGCCGCCGCCACCGCGACCGGCCCTGGCCGCGGAAAGGACGCGCCATGACCCTCCTCGCCCTCCGCCCGACGGCGGCCGAGGCCAGAACCCCGCGCCGCGACGCCGCGATCCTGGCCGCAATGCTCACCGCAACGTTCCTGACCGTCATCAGCGCCACCCTCACCACGGTGGCCGGCCCGGCGCTCAGCCGCGACCTCGGCGTCCCCGGCACCACCGTGCAGTGGCTGACCACCGGCTACATGCTCGCCATGGCCGCGGTCATCCCGGCCACGCCGGTGCTGACCCGCCGCTTCCGGCTCCGCCCGCTGTACCTGACGGCCATGACGGTCTTCCTCGCCGGCACCGTGCTGGCCGCCACCGCCCCCGGCTTCACCGTGCTGCTGGCGGGACGGATGACCCAGGCCGCCGGTGGCGCGGTCATCACCCCGCTGCTGCTCACCGTCGTCGCCGTGCTCGTCCCGCCGCAGCGGCGCGGCCGGACGATGGGCCTGATCACGCTCGTGATGGCCGGTGCACCCGCGCTCGCTCCGGTCCTGGCCGGGCTCGTCGTCGACTGCCTCGGCTGGCGGGCCCTGTTCTGGCTCACCCTGTCCGCCGCCGCCGCGGCCCTTGCCCTGGGACTGGCCACCGTGCGGGACATCACCACCACCGGACCGGTCCGCTTCGACCTGCGCTCCGCATTCCTGGCCGCCGCCGGACTCAGCGGGATCGTCCTCGGCGTGGCCGGCGGCTGCGGCCCGCTGGCCACGATCGCCGCACTCACCGGCGGTGGCGCGGCTCTTGTCGGGTTTGTCGCCCGGCAACGCCGGCTCGGCCCGCTGGCCCTGGTCAACCTCCACCCGTTCCGCGTGCCGCAGTTCACCGGCGCCGTCGGCATGCTCGCCGTAACCATGGTCGGCCTGGCGGGGTCCCTCCTGCTACTACCGATCGACCTGCAGCACATCCACGGCCACAGCGCCGGCCAGACCGGTCTTCTCCTGCTGCCTGGCGGCCTCGTCACCGGCATCCTCGCCCCGCTCGTCGGGCGACTCTACGACCGGCACGGCCCAGCAGCGGTCCTGCCCACCGGCGCCCTCGGCCTCGCCGCAGCATTGTGGACCCTCGCCCTCCTCGGCCCGCACACCAATACCGGCTGGACGATCGCCGCGCACCTACTGCTCAGCGCCAGCATCGCGTTTCTGACCACCCCCCTGTTCACGCTCGGACTCAACGCCACCGCACCCGACCAGGCGGCCGATGCCGGTGCGGTGCTCAACACCGTCCAGCAGATCGCCAGTGCAGCCGGCGGTGGCCTCCTCGTCGCGATCGGCAGCGGCAGCGTCCAGGCCGGATTCCGCACCGCGGCCGTGCTGTCTCTGGCCGGCATCGTGCTGGCGGCCTGCCTCGCCAGATCCACCACCGGGTCCAGCGTCAGCCGCGGCCGCCCGACCGGCTCCCGAGCCAATACCAGCCGCCGGCCCCCGACCCTTTGACCGGATACGCCAGTCGCACGCTCAAGGAGACATCATGACCGACACGACCGGAGCCCGTGTGCGTGAGCCCGCCGCGGACGAGACCGACGGGAACGAGATCGTTGTGCGCCGCTTCCTGGACCAGGTGATCAATGGCGGCCACCTCGATCTGGTCGCCGACCTGTGGGCGGCGGACCTGGCCTGGCACGGCGGCAGCCTCGGCGACGTCTACGGCATCGACGCCTATCGGCAGATGCTGGGCGCTGACGCCGGCGCCGCGTTCACCGGCATGCACCTCACCATCCATGAGGTGATCAGCCACGGCGACAAGGTCGTCGTCCGGTTCACCAACAGCGGCACCCACACCGGCACCTTCCGCGGCCACCCCGCAACCGGCAGACACGCCGAATGGCTCGGCATCGGCATCTACACCGTGCGGGACGGCCGGATCAGCGAAGCCTGGTTCGCCGAGGACATCCTCGGCATGCTGCAACAGCTGGGCGCGGTCGACCAGCCCGGCTGAGCCCGGCGGGTACGCCACCGAAGCCGCGTCGCGGCCCGCATCGCCCGGTTTCAGCTCGGTTCGGGATCGGCGGCCGGATCGGGCCGCAGCATTGCCTCGACCGACTCGACCAGCACCCGGCGGCGGTGACCGCGAGTCGTGCGCACGAACTGTGCCTGCAGCTCCGGGAAGACAAACGCCCAGAGGAACGTCATGTGCAGGACCAGATTGAGCAGATCCGCCGGACGGTACCGGGAGGCCAGCAGACCGGCCCGCTGCGCCCGGCGGATCTGGGTGAGCTCGTCGGCGATCGTCTCGGACAGCACCTCCAGCTGCCGCGGATCACCCACCCGCTCCAGCCGGTACCACGTCGCCAGCCGCGCGATCCGCGGGTCGTCCTCGTAGACGTCGAACAGCCGCCCGGCGTAGCCGGGCAGGTCGTCGACCGTGATCGGCACCTTGCCCGCCGTGCGGCTGACGATGTCGTTCATCACCGCGTCGAACAGCCGGTCCTTGCTGCCGAAGTAGTGGTAGATCTGCGCCTTGTTGCTCTTCGCGGCGTCCGCGATCCGGTCGACCCGCGCACCCGCGATCCCGTACGCCGAGAACTCGTCCGCAGCCGCCTCGAGCAGCCGCTGCTGGGTCGCCTGCGCGTCTCGCATCATCCCCTGAGCCTAACCGACTAACCGGATAGATGAAAACCCGGCGAACGGTCCTGCCGCGCCCTTGAGCGCTCGCCCTTGACGTGTCGACTAACCAGATAGTTGACAAGCGAAACCTGCGCTGCTTCTATCTAACTAACCGGTCAGTCAGAAGTGTGGGTCAACCCGAAAGGACGTTCATGCCTACCCAATCCAGCTCTCGACTCGGTCGCCGACTCCTCGCCGTATCGGCCGTTGTCGCGACCGGCCTGCCGCTGCTGGCAGCGTGCGGATCGCCCAGTAGCACCGCCCAACCCGCCGGGCGTAGCGCCGCCGCGTCGCCCGCGTCGGCGCGCCCCCGGGTCGGGATCATCCTCGGCGGCGGCGGCGAGACCGGCATCGCCTGGCAGACCGGCGTGCTCGCCGCCCTGCGGGACAAGGCCGGGCTCACCCCCGACGTCGTGGACGTCGTCGTCGGCACCTCCGCCGGCGCGTTCGCCGGCGTGGCTTTCAGCTCCAAGGCTGACCTGCACCGGCTCGTCAGCAACGAGAAGACCGGCAGCGTCAAGTCCGCGCCGGTCACTCCCGGTGCCGGCGGCGCCATCCCGCCCGAGATGCTCGCCGCCCTCGGCTCCACTGAGGGCACCATCGAGGAGCGCGACAAGCGGATCGGCGCGCTGGCGATGAGCATGAAGCTGCCGATCTCCAGCGCCGACCTGGTCGGCTATGTCGCCACCATGCTGCCGGCCACCCAGTGGCCAGCCTTGGACTTCCGGGCCACGTCGGTCAACGCCGAGACCGGCAAGACCGTGCTGTGGAAGAGCGCGGACGGCGTCCCGCTGGCGGCCGCGGTCGCGTCCTCCGCGGCCGTGCCCGGTTTCCTGCCCACGGTGGAGATCAACGGCCAGCACTACACCGACGCGCCGCGTACCTCGTTCTCGGCCGCCTTGGTCGCCGAGAAGCACCTCGATGCGATCATCTACATCGGGATGCCGACGCCGAACCTGTCCAACACCGTCGAGGAGGATGCCCTCAAGCGGCTCGAAGCGGGCGGCCTGCGGGTCGTGCGGATCACCGGCGGTCCCGGCTCCGACGAGGTCATCAAGGGCGCTCTCGACCCGAAGGTCCGGCCCAAGGCCGTGGAACTCGGCCTGAGCGACGGCGCCGCCGCAGCCGACGGCGTCGGCAAGCTCCTGCGGCACTGACGGCACCGCAGCGGACCGGGCCGACCCGGTCCGCTGCGCGAGGTTCGCTGCCTCACCCCGGGCGCATCCCCGAGCGCGGCCGGCGCCCAGCCACCAGCTCGGTTGCAACAGGTGGCGGCACGGCGCCGCTGCGGCCACGACAGCTGGCTCCGGCAACCCCGATCCGCATCCGACAGGAGACAACGTCATGACCGATCCCCGTGCGGCGGCAGCACCGTCGCGCATCACCGTCTTCGGCGCCACCGGCCGCACCGGCCATGCGCTGCTCGAGCGCGCGGGCGAGGCTGGGCTCGCCGTCACCGCGCACGGGCGCAACCCTGGCCGGCTGAGCGGATCGCCCGCCGAGCGGATCGTCGGGGGCTCGATCCTCGACCCGGCCAGCGTGCACGACGCGCTCACCGGCGCCGACGCCGCCATCCTGGCCGTCGGGCTGGGACGTGACCGGCAGGCCCCGGTGTTCACCACCGGCACCACCATCACGATCGAGGCGATGCGCGCCCAGCACGTCCGGCGCCTGATCGTGCTGTCCGAAGCCGTCTACCCGCCGCACACCGCCGGGCTCGTACCGCGGATCACGGCCGCGGCATACCGCACCGTGGCCGCTGCGGCCATCCGGCAACGGCGGCTGCAGGACCGTCTGCTGGCCTCCAGCGGCCTGGACTGGACCGTCGTCCGGCCGGCCCGCGTCGTCGAGGCACCCGCTCGCGGCCTGCGCCCAAACCTCGACGTCCCGCCCCGCTCCCTCACCACCACGACGTATGCGGACCTGGCCCGGCTGATCCTGGACATCGTGGCCGAACCACGCACATTCGGGGGCAACCTTTACCCGTAACCGGCGCATCGACCCCAAGGCGTCGCCTGCGGTCGGTCACCGGTCGGCCAGGACGCGCGGCCCGGCATCGCCGCCGGGGGCCGTGGCGGCCCATCGATGCCGTGGCGAGTGCGGTTAGCTGCGGCCGGAGGTCATCAGGTTGATCGCGCCGCGAGGTCCGAGACTGCGCAGCATGGCCACGACATCCTCGACGAACCAGGAGTGGGCGATCTTGCCGTCGCGCAGGGTGTAGATGCCCACGCCGTTCCACACGCCGCGACGGCTGCGGAACGGCAGGACACCGAACAGCCGCCCGGCCCGCCGGCCGCTGTTGGTGAACTGCACAACCACCATGTCGCCCTGTTCGAAGACGTTGAGCACGTGCAGGTGCAGACCGACCCAGCGACTCGTGCCGGTGCCGGCGCCCATCATCGCCTTGTACGCCTCGATGCCGCGCCGCTCGCCGAGGCTGCCACCCTCCCAGACGAGCTCCGCATGGTCGATCAGGTCGAGATCGCCGCCGTTGACTCCCACCATGTTATCAACCAGTTGGTTAGAGATTTGTCGGTCAGCACATATGAACTACTACGTGTCGCGGCGCTGACGTAGAGTGACCCGAACCCAGGGAAGAGAGCGACCGCATGCCAGGTGATTCCGAAGCCACCCGCCGGCGCCTGATCGAGGCGGCCATCACCGAGTTTGCGGCCTACGGCATCGCTGGTGCTCGGGTCGACCGCATCGCCGCCTCCGCCCAGTCCAACAAAGCCCAGATATACCAGTACTTCGGCAGCAAAGACGGCATGTTCAACGCCGCGTTCAACGCGCTCGTCGTCGCGTCGATCCAGGACGCTCCGATCGACCCCTTGGACCTGCCGGAGTATGCCGGCCGGCTGTTCGACGGCTACGAAGCCCGGCCGGAACTGCTGCGCATGGCGACCTGGTACCGGCTGGAACGCGGCGGCACCACCTCGCCGCTGGAACCGGTCGTCGACAACATCCGTGACAAGCTCGACGCGATCGCCGCCGCCCAGGCCCGCGGTGACCTGCCGGCCAACGATGACCCTGTCACAATCCTCGGGCTCGTGCTCCACCTGGCGCAGATCTGGTCGTCGGCCTCGCCCGAGTTCGACGTCTTCATCCCCCGGCTCTCCCGGACCCAACGCCGGGCCGCGCTCGTCGCGGCGGTCCGCCGGGTCCTGACTTACTGACGTCCGGCAGTGCCCATGCGGCCGCGGTCACGGGAACTCGTCCCCGCTGAGCCCGTCCCGGCCGGCCGGCGAGCCCCCTCGGAATGCCACTCGCGGGTCATGCGGCCGGGAGGGGCGCGAGGCACGGTTCAGGGGTGACCACGATGACCGAGGCCGAGGCGATCGAGTTTCTCGCCGACGGCACGCACACCGGCAAGCTCGCGACCGCAGGGGTGAACGGGGAGCCGCACGTCGCGCCGGTCTGGTTCCTCGTCGAGGGGCGCGATCTCGTCTTCAGCACCGGCCGCGAGTCGGTGAAGGGGCGCCACCTGCGGGCCAATCCGCAGGCGGCGCTCACCGTCGACATCGAGCGGTTCCCGTACCACTTCGTCGCCGCCCGCGGGGCCGTCGAAGTCACCGAGGACCCGCCCGATCTGCAGGATTGGGCGAGCCGCATCGCCGAGCGCTATGTGCCCGAGGGTGAGGCGGAGCGCTACGGCGAGGTCAACAGCGGCCCGGGCAACCTGCTGTGCCGGCTGCGCATGGATCACCTGACCGGGGAACGGGACATCTCGCTCATCTGATCACCCGTGGCAGCTTCCCGGGGTTGAGCAGGCCCGCGGGGCCGAAGCGCCGGGCACCTGCCGTCACCGTGCCGCCGAACGACCGCACCCGCTCGGTGGCTTCAGGATGCCCATGCCGGTCGCGCCCTGGAAGTGCATCACCTTGGTGTCGGCGTACATCTGCGGCGCGACGTTCTGCAAGCCTGTCGCCGGGCCGCCGGCAACGCCGGTGTCGGTGCCGGCCTTGGCCACGAGCGCGCCGAGCGGGTCGTCCACCGTGGATGCGGTGAGCGCCTTGTCGAGGGGCGCTCCACGAAGGACGGTGTCCGCGGCGATGCGTCCATCGTGGATGGAGACGGCGGCCATGCGGCCGTTGGCGAGGGTGCCCAGAACCGTCACGCCCGCAGCTCCCGTCCGATGGTGGCCAGGTCCCGCGCGATGGCGAGCTCGTGCCCGGCCCGCGTGCCCGCGGACAGGTTGACCCCGTCGATGCCCGGATGTGCGAGCAGCGTCCGCGCGAGGTCGACGGCGGCGGCGATCCCGGCCGCGCGCGGGTCCGGCGCCTCGTGCAGCCCCGCCAGGTAACCGGACGGCAGCCGGTCCCCGGCGAACCCGCGAGCACGGTGGCGGAGAACGTGTCGGTGGCGACCCGCACGGTTCCGGCGAACCCGGCCACCCGCAGCGCCGCGCGACCGGGCCCGCCGCAGTGACGATCACGACCACGTCCGCCCCGGCGGCAACTTTCGTCAACACCCCCGGCAGCCGTACCTGCAGTGGCGGCGCCGCCGGCGCGTGCGCGACGGACGCCACCAGGTCGAGCCGGCGGGCGAGCGCGGTCAGCTCGACGGAGTCGAGGTCGAAGACGGTGGCCGCGTCCGGGCGGTGCCCGAGCGCGGGTTGGTCGCCGGTCACGCAGTGGACCCTGGCCGCCCTGGCGTCGCGGCCAGCTCGGCGTTGAGTGCGGCCCGGTTGCGGTCCCGGCAGTTGATGCCCGGCCAGGCGGCGAGCCCCTCGTCGGCGAGGACGCGGGCGGGGTACGACGGCGGAAACTGCACCCGCTCACTCGGCGTGGTCGCCGAGCAGGAGCGCGTCCGCGGTGCCGGCCAGCAGCCGGGGCGAGGCCCGCAGCGCGACGGTGTCCAGCGGGGCGGCCGGCAGGTCGGTGAGCACGAACGGCTTGGGCAGCCGGAGCCGATCGGCTCCCTTCGCGGTGGGAAACGGCCAGGTCGGGCCGGGGAAGGCGCACGGGCCGGCGGCCGGGACCTCGCACCCGCCGCCGGCCGCCACACCGGCGCACGGACCGTGCGTCATGTGCTTCGGGCAGGCGGCGATGTTGGCCACGCCAACGATCTTGGCTTCCCGCCGTCATCGTCGGTTTCACGTACATGGCGCTGGCGTTTCCGCGCTCTGGCCTCGCGGGTTCGGACAAAACGCGGATACTGGACATGACTGCGAAGGTCTGGACATGAAACATCCCCGGAGTACTGTGCCGAGGATACGAGAGGGGTGTCATGCTCGACCGGTTCAACGGCCTCGCGCCCGAGGCCGCCGAGGAGGCCCTGCTCGCCTGCTGCGCGTCGCCCGGCTGGGCCGCCCGCGTGGTCGCGGCGAGGCCGTATCAGACCCCCGCCGACCTGGTCGTGGCCGGCGTGACCGCGTTCGACGAGCTGGGCTGGGCGGAGTTGTGGCAGGTGCTGCAGGCCCATCCGCGCATCGGGCAGCGCCCGGCCGGGGAGAGCACCGAGGCCGCCTGGTCCCGCCGCGAGCAGTCGGGGGTCGAGGGTGCCACCGAGGAGTTGGCGCAGGTCAACGAGGCATATGAGCGCCGCTTCGGCCACCTGTTTTTGATCTTCGCCAGCGGCAAGTCGGCCGACGAGGTCCTCGCCGCCGCCCGCGGACGCATGCGCAACGACGACGATACCGAGCAAACCGTGGTCCGCGGCGAGCTGCGCAAGATCGTCGAGCTGCGGCTGGAGCGGCTGGCCGAGGCCGCGGCATGAGCGGTACGAAGCGAAGCGGAGTGGCCGCTCATCAGTGGCGCAGGGGTTTCAGGCCTGCACCGGAGCGCAGCGGAGGGGCTGGTCTGAGCGGTACGAAGCGAAGCGGAGTGGCCGCTCGTCGCAAGTGCGGGGTTTCAGGCCTGTCTCGCGGCGTTGCGGAGGGGCTGGCATGAGTTTGTCGACGCATGTGCTCGACACGGCTCGTGGCATCCCGGCCGCCGGGGTGCCGATCCGGCTGGAGACGGCCGAGCAGGTGTTCGTCGGCGACGGGCTCACCGACTCGGACGGGCGGCTGCGGTGGGAGGAGGTGGGCACCGGGCGCTACCGGATGGTGATCGACACCGCCGCGTATCTGGGACCCGATGCCTTCTTCCCCGAGGTCTCGATCGTGTTCACGATCACCGAGGCCCGGCACCATCACGTGCCGCTGCTGCTGAGCCCGTTCGGATACTCGACCTACCGGGGGAGCTGAGCACGTGCCGACCTTCGAGCTGGGCCCGAACCAGTACGGCAAGGCCGAGATCCGCCTCGTGCGTGTCGAGCGCCAGGCCGGCGGCGATCGCCTCACCGACCTCAACGTGAGCGTGGCGCTGCGCGGCGACCTCGCAGCCAGCCACCTCACCGGCGACAACACCGCCGTGCTGCCGACCGACACGCAGAAGAACACCGTCTACGCCTTCGCCCGCGAGTTCGGCATCGCGAGCATCGAGACCTTCGCGGCCCGGCTCGCCGAGCACTTCGTCGCCACGCAGCCGACCATTCACGAGGCGAGGGTCTCCATCCAGCAGCACCCGTGGCAGAGCGTCGACGGCCGGCACGCCTTCCGCCGGGACGGCAGCGAGGTCCGCACGGCGACCGTCCACCATGGACCATACGGCACCCAGACCGTCTCCGGCGTCACCGGCCTCGTGCTGCTCAAGACTACCGAGTCCGAGTTCCACGGATTCGCGAAGGACAAGTACACGACCCTGCCCGAGGCCCGCGACCGCATCCTCGCCACCTCGGTCGACGCCACCTGGCGCACCGCCGGGCCGCCCGCGGACCCCGAGCCGGCCCGCGCCGCGCTCGTCGAGGCCTTCGCCGACACCTACAGCTACGCCCTGCAGCAGACCCTGTTCGCGATGGGGTCCCGGGTGCTGGAGCGCTGCCCCGACGTCGTCGAGGTGAGGCTCTCCCTGCCCAACCGGCACCACTTCCTGGTCGACCTGGCCCCGTTCGGCCTGGACAACCCCAACGAGGTCTACTACGCCGCGGACCGGCCCTACGGCCTGATCGAGGGCGTCGTACGCCGCGACGGCGCGCCGATCCCGCAGGAGGTCGTGTGGAGTATCTGAGACCGTCCACCTGGGACGAGGCCCTGGGGGCCAAGGCCGCGCACCCGGATGCGGTGCCGATCGCGGGCGGCACGGACGTCATGGTCGAGCTGAACTTCGACCGGCGCCGGCCGTCCGCGTTGCTGGACCTGTCACGGCTGCACGAGATCACCGAATGGGGCCCCGACGGGGTGGTGCTGCGGGTCGGGGCGGGGGTGACGTATCGCCGCATCATCGACGAGCTCGGCGGGAGCCTGCCGGGCCTGGCCATGGCGGCCCGCACGGTCGGCTCGCCGCAGATCCGCAACCGCGGCACCGTCGGGGGCAACCTCGGCTCCGCGTCCCCGGCCGGCGACGCCCACCCGCCGCTGCTGGCCGCCGGCGCGCGGGTCGAGGTCGCCTCGGTGCGCGGCACCCGGCGCATCCCGGTCGCCGAGTTCTTCGCCGGCCCAAAGCGTAGCGCCCTGGCCCCGGACGAGCTGATCGCCGCGTTCCTCGTCCCGCCGGCGGCCGGCGCGCAGCAGTTCGCCAAGGTCGGCACCCGCAACGCGATGGTCATCGCCGTGTGCTCGTTCGCCCTCGCGCTCGACCCCGTCAACCGGACCGCCGGCACCGGGATCGGCTCGGCCGGCCCGACCCCGCTGCGCGCCCCCGACGCCGAGTCGTTCGCCTCCGAACTGCCGTGGGAGTCCCGCGACCCGCTGCCGGACTCGGCGGTCGCGCGCTTCGGCGAGCTCGTCGCGGCCGCGGCCCGCCCGATCGACGACGTGCGCGGCAGCGCCGCGTACCGCCGGCACGCCCTGTCCGTCCTCGGTGGACGGACGCTGCGCTGGGCCTGGGAGGAGTACCGATGCGCGTCAACGTGACCGTCAACGGCGAACCGGTCGCCGCCGACGACGTGTGGGAGGGCGAGAGCCTCCTGTTCGTCCTGCGCGAGCGGCTCGGCCTGCCAGGCGCCAAGAACGCCTGCGAGCAGGGCGAGTGCGGCTCCTGCACCGTGTATCTCGACGGCACCCCGGTCTGCGCCTGCCTCGTCGCCGCCGGTCAGGCCGAGGGGCGCGAGGTGCGCACGGTCGAGGGGCTCGCCGGCGCCGACGGGCTGCACCCGATCCAGCAGGCGTTCCTGCGGGCCGGGGCCGTCCAGTGCGGGTTCTGCACCCCGGGCCTCGTCGTCGCCGTGCACGACCTGCTGGAGCGTAACCCGGCCCCGAGCGACCCGGACATCCGCGAGGCACTGGCCGGCAACCTGTGCCGCTGCACCGGCTACGAGCACATCGTCGCGGCCGTGAAGCTGGCGGCCGCGCGATGATCGTCATCGAGGGCTGCGCGGTCGCGACCGTCGACGCGGCCGGCACCGAGCACGCCGACGGGCACATCGTCGTCGCCGGCGACCGGATCGTCGCGGTCGGCGCGGGGAGCTTTCGCGGCGACGAGAGCGTCACCCGCGTCGACGGCCGCGGCTGCCTGGCCACGCCGGGGCTGGTCAACACCCACCACCACCTGTACCAGTGGGCCACCCGCGGCTACGCCCAGCAGGAGATCCTCTTCGGCTGGCTCAAGGAGCTGTACCCGGTCTGGGCCCGCATCGACGCCGAGACCGTGCACGCCGCGGCGGCCGCGGGCCTGGCCCAGCTGGCGCTGTCGGGCTGCACGACGAGCACCGACCACCATTACGTGTTCCCCCGCGACGGCGGGGACCTGCTCGCCGCCGAGATCGCCGCCGCCGGTGCGGTCGGGCTGCGCTTCCACCCCGGCCGCGGCTCGATGGACCTGTCGGAGAAGGACGGCGGCCTGCCGCCCGACTCCGTCGTCGAGGACACCGACGCGGCCCTGGACGCCACGAAGGACGCGATCGACCGCTTCCACGACCCGTCGCCGGGCTCCATGGTGCGCATCGCGGTCGCGCCGTGCAGCCCGTTCTCGGTCACCCCGCGGCTGATGCGGGAGGCGGCCGGCCTGGCCCGCGCCGAGGGCGTACGGCTGCACACGCACCTGGCCGAGACGGTGGAGGAGGAGGCGTACTGCCGGGACGTGCACGGGTGCACGCCGGTGGAGTACGCCGAGCGCCTCGGCTGGCTCGGCGACGACGTGTGGCTCGCCCACGCCGTCCACCTCGACGACTCAGCGATTGCCAGGCTCGGGGCGACCGGCACCGGCGTCGCGCACTGCCCCAGCTCCAACGGCCGCCTCGGGGCCGGCATCGCCCGGGTCCGCGACCTGCTCGACGCCCGCGTGCCGGTCGGCCTCGGCGTCGACGGCGCCGCCTCCCAGGAGGCCGGGCAGCTCGGGGCGGAGCTGCGCCAGGCGCTCTACCTCGCCCGGCTGCGCGGCGGCCCGGCCGCCCTGACCGCCCGCGAATCCCTGGCCCTGGGCACGATCGGCGGCGCCCGCTGCCTCGGCCGCGCCGACGAGCTCGGCTCGCTGGAGGCCGGCAAGCTCGCCGACATCGCGCTGTGGCGCCTCGACGGCCTCGGCCACGCCGGCATCGAGGACCCGGTCGCCGCGCTGGTCTTCGGCCCGGCCGCGCCGCTGCGGCTGCTGCTCGTCGGCGGCCGCGCCGTGGTCCAGGACGGCGCGCTGTCCACCGTGGACGAACCGGCGCTCGCCGCCTCGCTGGCCCGGGCCGCCGGGAGGCTGCGATGACGACCCGGGTGGAGACCCGGACCTCGAACGGCATCGGCACCTCGCCCGTGCGACCCGACGGCACGCTGAAGGTGACCGGGGAGTTCGCGTTCTCCTCGGACCTGTGGGCCGACCGCATGCTGTGGGGCGCGACCCTGCGCAGCCCCCACCCGCGGGCCCGGATCGTGCGCGTCGACCTGACCGGGGCCCTCGCCCTGCCCGGCGTGCACGCGGTGCTCACCGCCGAGGACGTCCCCGGCGCCAAGCACTACGGCCTGGAGCACCGCGACCAGCCGGTGCTCGCCATGGGCCAGGTCCGCTACGCCGGCGAGCCGGTCGCGATCGTCGCCGCCGACCACCCCGAGACCGCCCGGCGCGCCGCCGCCCGCATCGGCGTCGAGTACGAGGTGCTGACGCCCGTCGTGGACAGCGAGGCGGCGCTGGAGCCGGGCGCGCAACACGTCCACGAGCCCGGCAACCTGCTGCGGCACGTGCCGATCCGCAAGGGCCCGCAGGACGCGACCGCGCCGGTGGTCGTCACCGGCGAGTACGAGGTCGGCATGCAGGACCAGGCGTTCCTCGGCCCCGAGTCGGGCCTGGCCATCCCGGCCGAGGACGGCGGCGTCGAGCTGTTCATCGCCACCCAATGGCTGCACGGCGACCTCGCCCAGGTCGCCGACTGCCTGGGGCTGGCGCGGGAGAAGGTGCGCCTGAGCCTCGCCGGCGTCGGCGGCGCCTTCGGTGGTCGCGAGGACGTGTCGATGCAGGTCCACGCGTGCATGCTGGCGCTGCACACCGGGCGGCCGGTCAAGATGGTGTACTCGCGCGAGGAATCCTTCTTCGGCCACGTGCACCGGCATCCGGCGCGGCTGCGCTACGAGCACGGCGCCGACGAGACCGGACGGCTGCTCTACGTCAGGGCCCGGATCGTGCTCGACGGCGGCGCGTACGCGTCCACGTCCATGGCCGTCGTCGCCAACGCCACCACGCTCGGCATCGGCCCGTACCGCGTCCCCAGCGTCACCATGGACGGCTACGCGGTCTACACCAACAACCCGCCGTGCGGGGCGATGCGCGGCTTCGGGGCCGTGCAGGCCTGCTTCGCGTACGAGTCCCAGATGGACCGGCTGGCCGCCGCGCTCGGCCTGGACCCGGTGGAGCTTCGCGCCCGCAACGCCCTGGAGCCCGGCGACACCATGCCCACCGGTCAGGTCGTCACCGGCCCGGCCCCCGTCGCCGAGCTGCTGCGCCGGGTCCGCGACCTGCCCCCGGCCCCCGTTTCGCGCAGCGACCCTCGTGAGCTGCCGGGCGGCGTCGCCAACACCACGCACGGCGAGGGCGTGCGCCGCGGCGTCGGCTACGGCGTCGGCATCAAGAACGTCGGCTTCTCCGAGGGCTTCGACGACTACTCCACCGCCCGGGTCCGGCTCGAGGTCGTCGGCGGCGAGCCCGCGGCGGTCGTACACACCGCCGCCGCCGAGGTCGGCCAGGGCCTCGTCACGATCCAGGCCCAGATCGCCCGCACCGAGCTCGGCGTCGACCAGGTCACCGTCGCCACCGCCGACACCTCGGTCGGCAGCGCCGGGTCGTCGTCGGCGTCGCGGCAGACGTACGTCACCGGCGGCGCGGTCAAGGCCGCCTGCGAGGCCGTGCGCCGGGAGGTGCTGCGCCGTGCCGGGGTCAGCGACGGCCGGCTCGCGGGCGGCAAGCTGATCGACGCCGCCGGCGAGGTGGTCGCCGACCTCGTCACCGTGCTCGGCGAGGAGCCGGTCGAGGAGACCGTCGAGTGGCGGCACAAGCCCACGTTCCCGATCGATCCACGCACCGGGCAGGGCGACGCGCACGTGCAGTACGCCTTCGCCGCCCACCGCGCCACCGTCGACGTCGACGTCGAGCTGGGCCTGGTGCGGGTCGTCGAGATCGCCACCGCCCAGGACGTCGGCCGCGCCCTGCACCCGCAGTCGGTCCGCGGCCAGATCGCCGGCGGCACCGCGCAGGGCCTGGGCCTGGCGGTCATGGAGGAGATCCAGGTCGTCGAGGGCCGCATCCGCAACCCGTCCTTCACCGACTATCTCATCCCCACGATCCTCGACGTGCCGCCGATGCGCATCGACGTGCTGGAGCTCGGCGACCCCGAGGCCCCGTACGGCCTGCGCGGCATCGGCGAGCCCCCGACCATCTCCTCCACCCCGGCGATCGTCGCCGCGATCCGCGCCGCCACCGGCCTGCCGCTCAAGCGGGTCCCGGTCCGCCCCGAGCACCTGACGGGAACCTGAGATGGCCCTCACCGAGCGCGACCTGGAGGAGCTCGCCGCCCGCGCCGAGCACCTCGACCGCCTGCGGCTGCCCGGCCAGGCCGAGACCCCACTCGTGCGCGAGCCGATCCACACCGTCTACGTCCCCGCCGACCGGTTCTCGGCCGCGACCGTGGGGGAGTGGGCGAGCGAGGCCCGGTTCCTGGTCCGCGACCACGGCCGCCCGCCGTTCCCCGACGACATCGTGGAGCTGGTCCTGGGCAAGCTCGTCACCCAGCCGATCGAGGACCTGCGGGTCGACTTCGAGGACGGCTACGGCCGCCGCCCCGACGACGAGGAGGACGCGCACGCCACCGCCGCCGGCGAGGCGTTGCGCACGGACCCGCCGCCGTTCTCCGGCCTGCGCTGCAAGAGCCTGGAGCCGGATACCGTACTGCGGGCAGCGCGCACCGTCGATGCGTTCCTCACCGCCCTGGGTACGCCGCCGCCCGGGTTCGTCATCACGTTTCCGAAGGCCACCTCGGCCGCCCACGCCGACGCCGCCGTGCTGCTGTGCCACCAGCTGGAGCACGCCCACGGCCTGCCCGAGGGCACGCTGCGCTTCGAGCTGCAGATCGAGACCCCGCAGGCGATCCTCGGCCCCGACGGGCGCAGCCCGCTGCCGGAGATGATCGTCCGCTCCGCGGGCCGCCTGGCCGGCCTGCACTACGGCACCTACGACTACAGCACCGCCCTCGGCATCGCGCCGGGCCTGCAGAGCCTGGAGCACCCGGTCGCCGACCACGCCAAGGCGGTGATGCTGGTGGCCGCGGCCGGCACCGGCGTCCACGTCAGCGACGGCTCCACCAACGTCCTGCCCACCGGCGACACCGAGCAGGTCCACCGCGCCTGGGCCCTGCACGCCCGGCTGGTGCGCCGCAGCCTCGAACGCGGCATCTACCGCGGCTGGGACCTGCACCCGGGCCACCTGGTGACCCGCTGGGGCGCCACGTTCGAGTTCTTCCGCGACGGCGTCGACGAGGCCCGCATCCGCCTCGGTCACTACCTCGGGCGCCGGGTCCGCGGCCACCTGGACGAGCCGGCCACGGCGCGGGCGATGGCCCGCTTCCTGCTGCGCGGCCTGCACTGCGGCGCCCTGCGCCCCGGCGACGTGCGCCACCCCATCGAGGTGCTGGAGGCCCTGTGACCTTCTCGCTGCGTTCCCGCCAGGTGTACCTGCCCGGCGGCCCCCGAGCCGCCACGGTCACCGTCGACGGCGGCGTCATCACCGCGGTCGGGGACTATGAGTCCACTGTGGACGGCCTGGTGACGGATCTCGGCGGGCTGAGCCTGCTGCCCGGGCTCGTCGACACCCACGTGCACGTCAACGAGCCCGGCCGTACCGAATGGGAGGGCTTCGCCACCGCCACCCGCGCCGCCGCGGCCGGCGGGGTAACGTCCATCGTGGACATGCCGCTGAACTCGCTGCCGCCGACGACCTCGGTGGCCGCCCTGCGCGAGAAGCAGGCCGCGGCCGCGGGCCAGTGCTTCGTCGACGTCGGCTTCTGGGGCGGCGCGGTCCCCGGCAACGCGGCCGACCTGCGCCCCTTGCACGAGGCCGGCGTCTTCGGCTTCAAGAGCTTCCTGGCCGACTCCGGCGTCCCGGAGTTCCCGCCGCTGGACGGGGCCGGCCTGGCCGAGGCCTTCGCCGCGGTCGACGCCCTGTTCGTCGTCCACGCCGAGGACCCGGCGCGGCTGCACCCCGCCCGGCCGTCGCGCGCCTACGCCGACTTCCTGGCCTCGCGCCCGCCCGCCGCCGAGGTCTCGGCCGTCGACCTGGCCCTGTCGCTCGCCCGGGAGGCCGGCGCGCGGGTCCACATCCTGCACCTGTCCGCCGCCGACGCCCTGCCGGCGCTGCGCCGGGCCCACGCGGAGGGCGTCCGCGTCACGGCGGAGACGTGCCCGCACTACCTGACGCTGGACGCGCGAGCGGTGCCGGACGGCGCCACGGAGTACAAGTGCTGCCCCCCGATCCGCGACGCGGCCAACCAGGACCGTCTGTGGGGCGGTCTGGCCGACGGCACCATCTCGATCGTCGTCTCCGACCACTCCCCGTCGGCCCCGCAGCTCAAGCGCCGCGACACGGGCGACTTCGCCGCGGCCTGGGGCGGCATCGCCTCGCTGCAGCTGGGCCTGCCGGCGGTGTGGAGCGCCGCCCGCGAGCGCGGCTTCACCCTGGCCGACGTGGTGCGCTGGATGTCGGCGGGCCCGGCCGACCTGGCCGGCCTGCGCGGCAAGGGCCGCATCGCCGCGGGCGCCGACGCCGACCTCGTCGCCTTCGACCCGGACGCGACCTTCGTGGTCGACCCGGCGGCCCTGCACCACCGCCACCCGGTGACGCCGTACGCCGCCCGCGAGCTGTCGGGCGTGGTCCACACCACGTGGCTGCGCGGCACCCCGGTCGACGAGGCCCCGCGGGGCCGTTTCCTGACCCGCCCGACGCCGCAGGACGCCCCGTGACCTTCACCGACCTGACGGACCTGGCCTCCCGCGCCCTGGGCGGCGGCGTGGTCGCCGCCAACGACGAGTTCTTCGCGGCGATGGACAACCTCGTCAACCCGGAGCCGTCGCAGTTCGAAACGTGGACGTACGGCCCGAAGGGCAAGGTCTACGACGGCTGGGAGACGCGCCGGCGCCGCACCCCCGGCCACGACTGGGCCGTGGTCCGCCTGGGCGCCCCGGGCGTCATCCGCGGTGTGGTGATCGACACCGCCCACTTCACCGGCAACTACCCGCCCTACGTCTCGGTCGACGCCTGCGAGCTGCCCGGCCACCCCTCCCCGGCCGAGCTGGCCGACTCCCCGTGGACCGAGCTGATCCCGAGGTCCCCGGTCAAGGGCGACACCCGCAACCACTTCCCGGTGACCGCCCCCGCCCGCTACACCCACGTCCGCCTCAACATCTACCCCGACGGCGGCGTGGCCCGCCTGCGGGTCCACGGCACCGTGATCCCCGACCCGGCCCTCCTCCACGGCCTCACGGTGGACCTGGCCGCGATGGAGCTCGGCGCCGTGATCGCCGGCTGCAGCAACATGTTCTACGGTTCCCCGGGCAACCTCCTCCTGCCCGACCGGCCCCGGCAGATGAGCGAGGGCTGGGAGACGGCCCGCCGCCGCGAGGACGGCAACGAGTGGGCCCTGGTCCACCTGGCCGCGCCCGGCCGCATCCGCCTGGCGGAGCTGGACACCACCCACTTCAAGGGCAACGCCCCGGGCGAGGCGTCCCTGCGCGCGACGCCCGACCCGTCCGACGACTCGGCCTGGTTCGATCTCCTGCCGAGAACCCGCCTGCAACCGGACACGAGACACCGCTTCCGCCTGGACAGCCCCCACGAGGCCACCCACGTCCGCCTGGACATCTACCCCGACGGCGGCATGGCCCGCCTCCGCCTCTGGGGCGAGACCACCCCCACCTCCCCGTGACCCCGCCCCGGATGACCAGGGACTTCGGCCGGACCGGCCGGCGTGCGGCAGTGACGGGTCGAGCGGGCTGATCCCGGCGAGTGCACGAAGACATCGAGATTTTGCAGCCGGCAGTGGCCTTCTGCGCGGCCGATGAAGACCTCCCGGCCCACGGGCGACCTCCCGCAACACACCGGCGCCAGGACAACGCGGTCGCCGAGTCGTTCTCCGCCTTGCTCAAGTCCGACCTGCCGCACCGGCGGCCCCGGCCCAGGCGTGCCGGCGGCCCGGCCTGCCGCACCGGCGGCCCCGGCCCGGCCTGCCGCGCTGGCGCCCCGGCCCAGGCGCGCCGCTGCGGTCTCGTTCCGCGTGGCGCCGGCGGCCGTGTGATCTCGCCCGCGCAGCGGGGTCCGGCGGTGATACCCGCGGGTAGGGTGGAGCCGTGACCATCGCCGCCATCGATGCGGGCCTCTTCCGCCGCGTCCTGCGCCGGCACGCGGCGGCCGTCGTGGTGGTGACGGCCCCGGGACCGACCGGGTTCACGGCGACGTCGTTCACATCCGTCTCACTGGACCCTCCGCTCGTCTCCTTCTGCGTGGCCACGGCCGGCTCCGCGTGGCCGAACGTGAGCACCGCCCCGGCCCTGGCCGTGCACGTCCTGACCGCGGCCCAGGAACCGGTGGCCCGGGTGTTCGCCACCGGCGGCATCGACCGCTTCGCCGCCTACGAGTCGCGCGGCGGCACCTGGCACGAATCCCCCGATGGCGTCCCCCTCCTGCACGATCCCCTGGCCGTCCTCGTCTGCCACCCGGTCAACCAGATCGAGGCCGGCGACCACATCATCGTCGTGGCGTCCCCGGTCCACGCCGAACACCACGACGACGCCGAGGCCACCCCGCTCGTCTACCACGAGGGCCGCTACACCGCCCTCTGAACGCCCCGAACTCTAGCCCGGGGGTACGACATTTTCCTGCGAGCACCCTCACCGCGGCAGCCGCAGCCGCAGCGCGGGGGTGTCCTCCCTGGTGAAGCCGAGGCGCTCGTACATCGGCAGCCCGTCGGCCGTCGCGAACAGCCGCGCCAGCGACACACCGCCGGTGGTGAACCACTCCAGGAGCGCGGTCAGGCATGCCGTGGACAGGCCGCGCCGCCGGAACGCCTCGTCGGTCGCCACATTGAAGACGTACCCCGTGAGCCCGCCCGGATTGCCCGGCGACCCGAGCCGCTCGTCGATCGTCCCGACCGCGCACGCCGCGAGCCCGGACCCGTCCGGCCGATCGACGACGAACCCGGCGATCGTGGCGTCCGGCGAGGGCAGCCGCCGCCGCAGCGACTCGGCCGTGCGCCGCGACCACTCGCCCGGCGTCACCGGGCCGTCCTCCATCGCCTCCAGCATGACGATCCGCAGCCGAACCAGCTCATCCGCGTCAGCGGCACCGGCGCGCCGCACAGTGATCTCCACGGAGCGGCAACCTACCCCTCGGGCGTCGCCGCGTCCCGCGGAATGCAGTGCCGCCGCTGCCGCAGCCGGCCCAGCGCCGAGGCGACGTCCGGCGTGAGCGACCGCTCCCGGGCCGGCCGGTCGGTGATCCGCTGCCCGACGTCGCCCAAGTCCTCGCCGGTCCGCGTGAACGGCCCGGGGACCGAGGCCGTGACGATGAGCAGCGCCGCATCGGAGCGCCGCGTGAGACCGTGGTCTCGCAGGTGATCATCAACGCCGAGGCCGCGCCGGCGCTGCGCACGAGCCCGTACCCCCAGCGTGCGCGAGCCGGCGGTCGAGCGGCGCTGGGAGCTCGTCGGCGTGGTGCTCGCGGTGCTCGGCATCGTCGTGCCGGTGGTATACGCGCCCCGCTGACCCGGGCCGCTCAACTCGGCCGCGCATCGGCCGATGTCGGCTGCGGAGGTGGTGCATGGACAGCGGCTGGGGCGATGGCCTGGTCATCGGTGTGCTGTCCCCGTTCGTCGGCGGCACGTACTACGGCCGCCTCGTGGCCGGCGTGACGGCCGCGGGCGCGAGCCGGGGCGTGCGTACGATCGCCGTGCAGGCGCTCGACGCCGCCGCCGACGTGACCGTCACCGGGGGCAACCCGGCGTTCGACGAGCCGGTCGCCTGGCGCCACGCCGCCGGGTTCGTCGTGCTTGCCGAGGCCGTCACGCCGACGTACCTCGTGCGCCTCATCGCCGCCGGCAAGCCCGTCGTGCTCATCGGGCACGAGGTCCCCGAGGTCGCCTGCCCTTCGGTGCTGCCCGACAACGGCGCCGGTATCCGCCAGATCATGGCCCACCTGGCCGGGCACGGGCACCGGCGCATCGCGTTCACGGGGTACCTCGCCGCCACTGACGTCGCCGAGCGCTACCACGCCTACCGGTCCGCGGTCGCCGCGCTGGGCCTCGACGACGATCCGGCGCTGTTCCTGACCGCCACCGACAACCTCGAGGGCGGCATCACCTGGACCGCGGACGAGTGGCGCCGCCTCGGCGCGGACGCGCTGGTCGCCGCCACCGACCGCAACGCCATCGGCGCGCAGCAGGTCCTCTCCGCCGCGGGGCTGGCCTGCCCGGACGACTACGCGCTGACCGGGTTCGACAACATCGAAGTCGCCGCTTTCCTGCGGCCGGAGCTGACCAGCGCCGCGCAGCCGCTCGACGCGATGGGCGACCGCGCGGTCGAGCTGCTGCTGCGCGCGCTCTCCGGCGAGGCGGTCGCGCCCGGGCCGCATCGGCTGCCGGCGGTCCTCGTCCCGCGTGCCTCGTGCGGCTGCACCGACTTCGCCACCGCCCTGCCCCCGTCCGGCACCGCGGGCGCGCGGGAGCGGCTCGCCGAGCGCCTCGGAGCCACCCTGCCGCCGACCGGCATCCGGCCCGCGGGCGCCGACGCGCTCGCCGAGCGGGCCGTCGCCGCCACCGTCGAGGCGCTCACAGCGGCGGCCACCGGCGGCCCGGTCGGCATCACGGCGCTGGCGGGCGCGGTGGGGGAGCTGTTCGCGCTGCACCCGGCGCCCGAGATCCTGCGGCTGATCTTCCGGGCGATCCAGGAGTACGCCCAAACGCTGCCGGACCTCGACGTGCCCGGCGCCCGCCGGGTCGGCGAGTGCGTCCAAGAGCTCATGATGGTGCTCGGGCGCGCCGAAAACCGCGCGCAGTTCGCCGACCGGCGGCACCTGCGGTCGCTCATCAGCACGCAGTACGCCCTGAACACCGCCCTGCTCTACACCCGCGACACCGACCCGCGTGACCCGTCCTGGCTGGCCGCGACCCCGGCGAGCGCCGCCGCGATCGCCCTGCGCGGCCCGGACGGCGAGCTGGCCCGCACCCCCGGCTGGCGGCGCACCCCGGGCCCGCCGATCCCGTCCGGCCCAACGACGGTCGAACGGTTCCCGCCGGCCGAGCTGATCGCCGCCGCGGAGCCCGGCCAGACGATCTTCCTGGTCCCGGCCAGGACCAACGGCAGCGACCACGGCTGGCTCGCGCTCGTCGACACCGTCGAGTGCGAGGTCGAGGACGGCCGGGAGCTGCCCAACCAGTGCGCCGCGCTGCTCACGGTCGCCCTGGACCTGCGCGAGCAGGAGGAGCGCCTGCGCCGCAGCGCCCTGTCCGACCGGCTCACCACGCTGCCCAACCGGACGTCGTTCCTGGCCACGCTGGACTCCGCGGTCCACGCCGCGGCCGGCGGCGGCGAGCCGTTCGCCCTGCTCTTCCTCGACCTCGACGGCTTCAAGCGGGTCAACGACACCCTCGGCCACGCCGCCGGCGACCAGCTGCTCGTCCGCGTCGCCCAGCGTATCCGCGCCTGCCTGCGCCCGAGCGACGTGCCGGCCCGCTTCGGCGGCGACGAGTTCCTGGTCCTGCTGCCGGGCGTCACCGACGGCCCGGTCCTGGCGGCGATCACCGCCCGGCTCACCGCCGCGATCCGCGCCCCGTTCCACCTCGAGGCGGCCACGGTCGAGATCGGCGTGAGCATCGGCGCCACGACCAGCAGCCGCCACCCGACGGCCGAGCAGCTGCTGCACGAGGCGGACGCGGCCATGTACCGCGTGAAAGGCGCGCGATAACGGGGTGCGGATCGTGTCGACGAGGAGCTCGTCGTGGACGGCAGCCGCAAGCCGGACGACCTGCCGGCGTTCTGCAAGGAGAGCGGCGAAGTGATCGTCAGGCCCCGGGCCGGTGGGCCGGCCCGGGGCCCGCTCGATCAGCCCTTCTTGACGCCCTTGCCGCTGCGGAACAGCTTCACCATGCCGGCGAAGAACCGCTCCATCTCCGAGCCGAACGGGTTGTCGCTGACCACATACGTCCACGTGGCGCTCGGCCGGACCAGGCCCGCGTCGTCCGGCTGCCAGTCCGGCCCCTCGATCTCCAGCTCCTCGAACTGCCCGACCGTGCGGTCGTCGATCTCGGCCAGCAGGCCGCGGAAGGCCGGGATCGCCTCGCGGTGGAATTCGTCGAGCGGGTCCTGCGAGCCCAGCACCCGCAGGTGGATGCCCTCGCGCAGCTCGCTCATGTCGGCCAGGTGCTCCGACCAGGCCTTGTCCGCGTGGAAGAGCGCGATCTGGCGCGCGATGCGCAGGACCGTGTCCTCGCCGAGCTCCTCGGACAGCTCGTTGTAGTCGTCCGGCGCCCGCTCCGCGAGCAGCTCGCCGGCCGAGTCGGTGGTCAGCAGCTCCTCCCGGCGCTTGCCGTGCAGCTGGCGGTGCTGGTCGAGTAGGTAGTTGTATCGCCACGTGTTGCGGTGGATCTCCAGGTTGACGGTCTCGGCGACCCGCTGGGCCGAGCCGATCGCCCACCGCACGTCCTCGTCGTCGATCGCCCCGTCGGCGTCCGCGCGCCCCATCGGCATCGGCTCCGGGCCGTAGCGCTCGACGAGCTCGTCCTCGAGCGAGACGAAGAACATCGACTCGCCCGGGTCGCCCTGCCGGCCGGCGCGGCCGCGGAGCTGGTCGTCGATGCGGCGCGAGTCGTTGCGGGCGGTGCCGATCACGAACAGCCCGCCGAGGTCGGCGACCCGGTCGCGCTCCTTCTCATCGGAGCCGCCGAGGCGGATGTCGACGCCGCGGCCGGTCATCTGGGTGGAGACCGTCACCGAGCCGACCGCGCCGGCCTCGGCCACGATCACCGCCTCGGCCTCGTCGTTCTTGGCGTTGAGGACCACGCACTCCACGCCCTCCTCGGCGAGGGTGGCGGCCAGCCGCTCGGACTCGGCGACGCTCAGCGTGCCGACCAGCACCGGGCGCCCGGTGGCGTGCATCGCGGCGATCTCGGCGACCACGGCGATGTCGCGCTCCTCGGCCGAGGCGTAGACGCGGTCGGGCCAGTCCTTGCGGATGTTCGGCAGGTGCGGCGGGATGACCGCCACCTCGAGCTTGTAGAACTCCCGCAGCTGCTCGCCGACCGGCATGGCCGTGCCCGTCATGCCGCAGATTTTCTTGTACTGCGTGAGGAACGCCTGCACCGTGATCGTCTGCAGCACGGTGCCGCCGCCGCTGGAGCGGATCTTCTCCTTGGCCTCGACCGCCGCCTGCAGCCCGTCGGGCCACCGGCGCCGCTGCGCCACCCGGCCGCGGAACTCGTCGATGAGCTCGACGCGCTCCTCGCGCACGATGTAGTCGACGTCGCGGACCAGCAGCGACTCGGCGTGCAGCGCCAGGTTGACGGCGGTCAGCGTGTCGACGTTCTCCTCCGCGTAGAGGTCCAGGTCCAACGCCGACTCGACCTTGGCCAGGCCCTGCGTGCTCAGGTGCGCGGTGCGCCCCTCGTCGACCACCTCGTAGTCGTGGTCGCGGTGCAGCCCGCCGATGATCTCGGCGATCGCGAGCGGCTGGTCCTCGGTGGCGATGGTGGAGCCGGCCAGCACCAGCGGCACCCGGGCCTCGTCGATGAGGATCGAGTCCGCCTCGTCGATGATGACCGTGCCCAACTCCCGGTGCACCCGGTCGGCCGTGTCCGTGACGATCGAGTCGCGCAGCAGGTCGAAGCCCGCCTCGCTGACCGACACGTAGGTGATGTCCTGCGCGTAGGCGCTACGGCGCTCCTCCGGCGTCGAGGACTCGTTGACCCACCCCACGGTGAGATCGAGCAGCTCGTACACCGGCCGCATCCACTCCGCGTCGCGGCGGGCCAGGTAGTCGTTGACCGTGATCACGTGCACGGGCCCCTGGGCGGCATACCCCGCCGCGGCGATGGCGGCCGTCAGCGTCTTGCCCTCACCGGTCGCCATCTCGACGACGTGCCCGGCGAGCAGCACCTGGGCGCCGAGGAGCTGCACGTCATACGGCCGCTCGTCGAGCGCCCGCTTGGCCGCCTCCCGCCCGAGCGCGCACGCCTCGACGAAGTCCTTGGGGTCTTCCCGC
Organism: Dactylosporangium sp. CA-233914; assembly: GCF_050942935.1. Taxonomy (NCBI): domain Bacteria; kingdom Bacillati; phylum Actinomycetota; class Actinomycetes; order Micromonosporales; family Micromonosporaceae; genus Dactylosporangium; species Dactylosporangium sp. CA-233914. The sequence continues at coordinate 2,774,634 of NZ_CP192030.1, forward strand.
TGATGCAGTGCCCTGGCGGCGGCGCGCAGCTCGTCGTCGGTGAGCTCGGACAGCTCGGCCTCGCGCTCCTCGATCTCCGGCAGCAGGGCGCGCATCGGTTCGAGGTCGATCGTGGTGCCCGGCTGCTCCTGCAGCTTCCGGCGCCACGCGTTGAATTTGCTCACCAAACCCATGTCGAACACGATACGTCCCCCGCCGGACGAACTGTGCGCCCCGTCACGCGTCTTCCCAGCGCCGCGCTCCCATTCAGCAGATCTCCACCCCCGCGCCCGCGGAACTTTCCCAAAAGTCGGGAATAAGCTACATTTCGGGGTATATCCCCTATCGGCGCCCGTGCCGCTTACCTACCCGCCGCCTGCCGTCGCGGCGGCTGACAGAAGGCCGGCGGCGCTACGTGGTGGCCGCCCGACGGGCGGTTCGGCGTCGGGATGATTGAGGTCGTCGAGGATGGCGAGGGCCTCCCGCCACGCGGCTTCGGCGGTGGTGACGTTTCCGGTGGCAGCGCCGATGTTGTGGAGGATGTCCGCCTCTGCCGAGTTCGCGACTCAGGACAAGGGCGCGCTGGTAGCACTCGATGGCCGTTCCACCCGCGAATCGAGTTCACCTTCCAGGGCAATGGTGGCTGGCTGAACCAGAGCTACCTGGGTTGACCGAAGTCCGGGAATGCCAGGGCCCCGGCGTTGTTCCGTATCGCCGGGTCGCGTCGGGAATCGCCGTGTGCGAGGGCTGGTCAGGGTGCGAGCTCCGCCGGGTGCTGACCACTGTGGACGGTGATGCGGTCGATGACCCGAATTGTGCCGGTGTCGCGGCGTGGTCGGGATGCTGCGGTGCGAGATCGGCGAGCATGCGCCGAGTCCGGCGCGGGCGGCGGCGAGGCAAGATTGGTGCCGTGGAGCAGTCAGTGGCGGGGCTCAGTGCGCTCGTCGGCAAGGGGGGCGTGCTCGTCCTCAGCGGGGCCGGGATCTCGACCGAGTCGGGCATCCCCGACTACCGGGGGCGGAGCGGGCAGAAGCGCAACGCGCAGCCCATGACGTACCAGACTTTCACGCGCGACCCCGTCGCGCGCCGGCGATACTGGGCCCGCAGCCACCTCGGCTGGCGCACCATCGCGCGGGCCGCGCCCAACGCCGGGCACCACGCCGTCGGGCGGCTGCAGGCGCGAGGGCTGCTCACCGGCATCATCACGCAGAACGTCGACGGGCTGCACCAGGCCGGTGGGGCAGGCGGGGTCGTCGAGCTGCACGGGGCGCTCGACCGCGTGATCTGCCTGGACTGCGGCGAGCTCTCCGGGCGCGACGAGCTCGACCGGCGCCTCGCGACGGCCAACGCCGGCTACGACGCCGTGGCCGGCGGCGTCAACCCCGACGGCGACGTGGACCTCACCGACGAGCAGGCCGCCGGGTTCGTGGTCGTGGACTGCACCGACTGCGGCGGGATGCTCAAGCCCGACGTGGTGTTCTTCGGCGAGAGTGTGCCCGCCCCGCGCGTGGGGGAGTGCTTCGAGCTCGTCGAGCGCTCCGCTTCCGTGCTGGTGCTCGGCTCCTCGCTGACCGTCATGTCGGGCCGGCGGTTCGTGGTTCGCGCGGCCAAGCTCGGGCTGCCGATCGCCATCGTCAACCAGGGGCCCACGCGCAGCGACGCCCTCGCCTCGATCCTGGTGGACGCCCCGCTCGGCACGGTCCTGTCGAAGATCGCCTGGGACCTGCGCTGAAGCGCGAACCCTAACCGGCTGACGCGCGCGAACGCGACCAGACGTTCAACGCGAGGCGGACCAGCCCGGCGTTGTCCGCGACGGGCGCGCCGTCCGGGCCCGCGAGCGTGTCCTCCAGCCCGATGCGGGTCGGCAGGCCCAGCCGGCCGGCCAGGGCCACGATCGGCCAGCACCGCGCGCCCTCGCCGTGCAGGAGCCGCTCGCCGGCCACCCCCACCTCGTCGAGGCGGGCCAGGATGGTCTCGGGATCGTCGCCGGGCCCCATGATCTCGACGAGGACCCGCGGGACGTCCGCCGCGATCGACAGCGCCCCGGCGTCCTGCAGGCTCCACACGCCCGCCTCGACGGCGATGCCGAGCTCGCCCAGCGTGGCGGCGAGGGCCGTGAATCCGGCCTCGGAGACGTTCACCGAGGCGAAATCCGGCATCTCGTACGGCGAGAGCCCCGCCCACCCCGCAACCGCCGCCTGGCGCGCCCCGGCGTCCCCGCCGGTGATCCACAGCCCGGTCGTGACCCCGACGGGGGTGGCCGGGCACTTGCGGCGCACGGCCGCCACCGCCGCCCCGACGTCGGCCGCCGCGAGCGACTCGGCCCCGGACTCGGCGCGTGGGTGCAGGTGTACGGCCTCCGCCCCCGCCGCCACGGCAGCCTGGGCGGCCGCGGCGAGCTCGTCGGGCGAGCAGGGCAGCCCGGGGTGTGCGCCGGGCGGCCGACCGCCGTTCAGCGCCACCTTGAGCCGGGCGATCGGGGGCAGCACGGCACAACTGTCTCGTCCCGACCGGCGGTCCCGCAAGATCAGCACACGAAAGGAAGCCGTCGCGAATCGGACTCACGAGGACGGGCGGGCCCGCGCCGGCGGGGGAAGGCCGCGAAAGTGCGATTCCCCGGCGCCGATGGCCGGTGCCGGGGAACGCGGAGGTCGCCGCTCGGCGCGGGGGAAGCGCCGCTGGCGGGTGGTTACTGCTCCATGTCGGGGTGTGCCGCGGGGGCCGGTGGCTCGGGGTGGGCCGGCCGGTAGGTCCAGACACCGCCGGCGACACCGAGGGCGCAGATCGCCAGCACCGCTCCGAAGACGCTGCCGGTGGCCAGGCCGATGATGACGCCGACGATCGCGGCTATGGCAATGATCACCGAGGTCACGCGGCGGGGCGTGATCCGGCGAGTCATGGCCCGGTTGAAACCATTGACGAAGCGCGTGTCGTGCCGCAGTGCGGCTTCGATGTCTGCGAGCCGCTTCTGCTCGCTCTCGCTGAGCATGACGCCCAACCTCCTCCGACGGGCCTGCCCGGTGCGCGACGTGTACCCGCTGCGATCGATCGTCACACACAAACCGGCCCCGTGGGTCCGCCGGTTGGCGCCGAGTGTCATTTCGCTGGTCAGCGGCGTGGCGATACGCGGCATTTGTCGTATCAGGCGACCTGCGAAAGATGTCGACATATGCCATTCTCGACGGCGAATGGCGCGGAATCCGCGTGTGAACATCGCGAGGCGACTTGTCGCGGGACGTCCGTGCGGCGGCACGGGGGAGGAATAGGGAACGTGGACCCAAGCAGGCAGTGGCAGCAGCCCGACCCGAGCGGCGGCTACGGTCAGACGCCCCCGGGCGGCTACCCACCCCAGCCGCCGCAGCAGCCCCAGCCGCCCTACGGCCAGCCGTATCCGCCGCCGGCCCAGCCGCAGTACCCCCAGTATCCGCAGCAACCCCAGCATCACCAGCAACCCCAGCATCACCAGCAACCCCAGCCCCAGTATCCGCAGTATCCCCAGCAGCCGGCCCAGCCGCAGTACCAGCAGCCGCCGCCGGCCCAGCCGTACTCCGCGGTGCCGTACGCCGCCCAGCCCTACAGCGCGCCCCCCGCGCAGCCGGCCTACCCGCAGCCGCCCGCGTATCAGACCTCGGCCCCGCCACTCGACTCCGCCCCGCCCTCCGGCCGGCGCAACCGCTGGTTCCCGGCGCTGATCATCAGCTCGGTGCTGCTCGTCGTCGTGGTGATTGCGATCGTCGTGGTCGCGCTCAACCGCGAACCGGACCACCCCGCCGCCGGGCCCCCGGCCTCCGCGTCGCCGGCCGGCCTCGACAAGTGCCTGGTCGGCAAGTGGAAGCAGACGACGTACCAGAAGGTCGTCGACCTCACCAGCACCGACCTCGCCGCCCGCGCCAACCTGACGAAGGTCAAGTTCAGCGGCGGCGGGAAGATCTGGGAGATCCGCGAGGACGGCAACGCCATCGAGGACGACACCAACACGGTGTACAGCGGCAAGACCGACGACGGCCGCACCGTCAACGCCCGCTGGGCCGGGCGCACCGAGTGGAAGATCACCACCAAGGACGGCGTCATGTCGTTCGCCGGCGGCGAGGCCACCACGGTCGTCACGATCAGCGTCGACGGCGTGGACAAGGGCCGCATCGAGCTGCAGCCGAATCTCGACCCGACGACGTACACCTGCAACGGCGACATCTGGCGCACCTCGCGCACGGACAATCCGGACGACTTCGCGCGGTACGACCGGCAGAAGTAGCGGTCCGGCCGGCCGCGGTAACAGCGGGTTGGCGGCGCTGCGATAGGGGTACTGCCATGGCATGACACAGTGGATTTCGCAGGTCGGCGAGCGGGCGCGGACGCGGCTGAGCACCGCGCGCAGCGTCCCGCCGTTCGCCGGGCAGATCGAGGTGCGGCCCGCGTCCACTGTGGAAGACGGCATTCCCCGCGGCATCAAGGTCGCGGGCGCCTGGGCCTGGCGGATCGTGCTGTTCATCCTGGCCGCGTATCTGCTGCTGCACCTCATCGCCGCGCTGCGCCTGATGGTCATCCCGGTGGTCGTGGCGATCCTGCTCGCCGCGCTGCTCGAGCCCGCCGCCGGCTGGCTGCGCTGCCACGGTGTGCACCGCTCCCTCGCCGCCGCGATCGTCCTCGTCGGCGGCCTCGTGGTGGTCTTCGGCGGCCTGGGCCTGATCATCTACACGTTCATCAACCAGTTCGACAACCTCTCCACCCGCGTCGCCGGCGGCCTCAACGAGATCCGCGGCTGGCTCGCCTCCGGCCCGTTCCACATCTCCGAACGGCAGCTCGACAACGCCTGGTCCTCGCTGCGCAGGCAGGTCACCGCCAACCGGGGCGCCCTGACCTCCGGCGCGCTGACCACCGCGACGACGATCGGCGAGGTCGCCGCCGGCTTCTTCCTGGTGCTCTTCACGCTGTTCTTCCTCCTGCGCGACGGCGGGCAGATCTGGTCGTTCCTGTGCCGGCTGCTGCCGCAGCAGGCGCGGCTGCCGGTCGCGCGGGCCGGGCACTACTCGTGGTACACGCTCGTGTCCTACGTCCGCGCCACCGTGCTGGTCGCCTTCGTCGACGCGGTCGGCATCGGCATCGGCCTGGTGGTCATCCAGGTGCCGCTCGCCCTGCCGCTGGCCGCGCTGGTGTTCCTCGGCGCGTTCATCCCCGTCGTCGGCGCGACGCTGTCGGGCACGGTCGCGGTGCTCGTCGCGCTCGTCACCAACGGGCCGGTCAGCGCGCTGCTGGTGCTGGGCGTCGTCATCGCCGTACAACAGCTGGAGGGTCATGTCCTGCAGCCGTTGATCATGGGACGGGCGGTCGCCCTGCACCCCCTCGCGGTCATCCTCGCGATCACCACCGGTGTCGTGGCCGCCGGGATCGTGGGCGGGCTGGTCGCCGTGCCGCTGCTCGCGGTGGGCAACACCGCCGTGCGGTACCTCGCCGAGCACCCGCTGGGCGAGCCGACCGACGACCACGAACCGCCGGGCACCGAACCGGCCGACGAGGACGAGAAGCAGACGGAGGAGCAACAGAACGAGGCGAAGCCGGCTCGCGAGGAGGGTAGCGTCGCAAAGGAGGTCACGGACAAGTAAGGAGCTTTCTTCATGCCGTTGAGCGGTGAGTACGAGCCGAGCCCCAGCGAATGGTCGCGCGAGCAGGCCGAACTGTTCGAGCGCACCGACGGAGCCGAGGGCAACACCATGCGGGGCCGGCCGGTCATCCTCCTGACGTCGCTGGGCGCCAGGTCGGGCAAGATCCGCAAGACGCCGCTGATGCGGGTCGAGCACGACGGGCAGTACGCCGTCGTCGCGTCACTGGGCGGCGCGCCGAAGCACCCCGTGTGGTATCACAACCTCGTCGCCAACCCGCACGTCGAGCTGCAGGACGGCGCGGTCAGGCGCGACTACACCGCGCGCGAGGTGACCGGCGCGGAGAAGGACGCCTGGTGGGAGCGGGCCGTCGCGACCTGGCCGGACTACGCGGAGTACCAGAAGAAGACGGACCGGGCCATCCCCGTCTTCGTGCTCAGCCCGCGAGACTGAGCATTGCTCGATCATCCGGTCCTGCTGACGCTGCTGGCCATGCAGCGGCAGAACTGGGAGCAGGGCGTGGCCGTCCACGCCCTGCTCGATCTCGGCCTCACCGGCCTGGCCGGCCGCCTCGCCCGCGACGCCGCGGTGCACCAGAGCCCCGACGGCCGGCTGGGCACGATCGGCGGGGAGCTGGGTTCGGTCAACTCCGCCGCCAACTACGAGGGAGTCGTACTCCTCGGGCTCGCCGACGCCGCGGACCGCCAGCTCGAATGGATCGCCGAGCGGGCGCCCCGGGCCGCGGACGGCACCCTCTATCACGTGCTGGACGCGCCGGAGGTCTGGGCCGACACGGTCTACATGGTCGTGCCGATGCTCGCCTTCGCCGGCCGCGGCGACCTGGCCGTCGCCCAGGCCGAGGGCCACCGCGCCCGGCTGTGCCGCGACGGCCTCTACCTGGCCGCCGACAATCGCCCGAAGCTCTGGGGCACCGGCAGCGGCTGGGTCGCGGCCGGGCTGGCCCGCGCGATCCGCCACGACCCGGCACTCGCGGCCCCGCTGGCCGGGCACGCCCGCGAGGTCATCGACGCCTGCCTGGCCCGGCGCCGCCCCGACGGGCTCTTCGGCGACGTGCTCGACGACCCCGGCTCGTTCCGGGAGGCGAACCTCGCGCAGATGCTGGCCTGTGCGGCGTACACCGGCGTGAAATCCGGCTGGCTGCCCGGCTCCTACGCGAGCGTCGCCGACTCCCTGCGCGCGGCCGTCGAGCCGCACGTGCGCGACGGGCTCGTCACCTCGGTCTGCGGCGCCCCGACGTTCGACCGCCCGGGCACCTCCGCCGAGGCCCAGGCGTTCTACCTGCTGGCGGAGGCGGCGAGCCGCTCCGGCGGCCCGTGACGCCGGCAGGCGCTGTGGGCCGTCAGGACTCGCCGGGTTTGAGCTCATCGGTGGCAGCGCGGCCGGCCTCGGTGACGCGGTCCAGGAAGGCGGCCAGCAGGGCCAGCTCGGCCTCGTCGTAGTCGGCGCAGAGAGCGTCCATGCGGCCGTTCATGCCGGCGAAGAGCGCGGAGATCTCGGCGTCGCGCTCACGCAGGGCGCGGACCATCACCGCCCGGCGGTCGGACGGGTCGCGGTCGCGGGCGACCCAGCCGCCGCGCTCCAGGCGGTCCAGGATGCCGGTCATCGTGGCCGGGTGCAGGCCGGCGCGGCGGGCCAGGGCGGTCGGCGACAGCGGGCCGTGGCGGTTGATCAGGTCCAGGCAGTCGAAGTCGACGTCCTTGAGCTCCAGCTGGGCGCCCACCCGGTGGTTGAGCAGCGACAGCTGGGTGCTCAGCGCGCGCAGCGACTCCTTGATGGCGCTGGTCGACCGCCGGCGCGAAGGTGGTACGGAACTCATATGATCTTGTTTCGAGATTCGTAAGATATCGCCGTCGAAGACAGCGTACCGGGAAGGGGTCGTCATGATCCTGGTCGCGGGCGCCATCTCGTCGCCACGCTCACCGCCGCCGGGGAGGCGGTCAGGGCCGTGAGTCGCGCCGGTGGGACCCACCGTCGAGGGGGCGCTCCGCGCCAGCCGTCACCGGCCATGCCAAGATCGCGACCATCGCCCCGGACGGCCTGGCCGCGGCCGGCGCCTTCGGTGACCCGCCCGCGGCGCCCTCGGCCCGGCCGATCCGCTGGGCGCCCTGCTGCAGGCCGGTGGGGCCCGCGCGGCGAGATCGACGATCGTCTCTTCAAACCTCCAGAAGCTGTACCGCACGACGTCGCCGGCCCGCAACCGCGGCCCGAACGCGCGGGCCGTGCTGCCGGCGAACGAGCTCGCGCGGAGGCTGACCCACGACAGCCCGCTGCCGCCTCGACCTCCTTATTGCGGTCCCCGGCGAAGCGGGACGAGCGGTTCGTCGACGTTCATCGCGGAGAGGACGACCGCGCCCCGCACTTCCGAGCCAGTTCGAGGATCTCCCCCGCGACGCGCCGGCCCCGCCCTCCCGAAGCTGATCGTCGAGCAGGGGCAGCGAGGAGCCCTGCATGGGCGGGAGCGAATCACGTCGGCCGCCCGGATGGGCGGGTGTGGTTGGCTGGTTCGGTGACGGATGGGAAGCTGCTGCTGGTGGCGCTGGTGGATCTCGTGCCCGGGGCGGAGGCGGACTCGGCGCGATACGAGGACGAGGTGCTGGCCCTGCTGCCGCGCCACGGCGGGGTCCTCGAACGGCGGCTGACCACGGGCGAGACCGAAGTGCAGGTCATCCGCTTCGAGTCGCGGGCCGGCCTGGACGCCTTCATGGGCGACCCGGAACGCTTGGCGCTGCGCGACCGCTACGGCGACACGGCCCCGGCGGCGCGGGTTCTCGAGGTCATCGACCGCTGAGAGGTGACCGGCGGATGAGGCGCCGAACGTGCCCCGGGAGCCGAAAGGGTGACCGGCGGCGGAACGTGGCCGGGCGCCGAAGGCGAACGGGCGCGGAAATCGGGCACGAGCGATGGGCACGCACGCACGGGCCCGCCCCGCTCCGGACGACCGCCGCCGTGACCGCGACGACCGCTGGTTTCGCCGCCTGGAGAAGCCGTCGTGGCAGGGGTGGCAGGGGTGGCGCGCGGGATCAGGGAGGAGACATGGCACGAGGCCGGTGAGGTGCCGTTCCGCTGTCAAGCACCTTACCATCCGTATTCAAATCTCCGCTTTCCGCGTGACTCAGCGTGAAATCGCGTGACTCGGCGTGAAGCGATGCCGCCCCCTCAGCATGACCTGGGCGCTGGAAGGGCTCAGCAGGTCAGCGGTTGCGCTGGCGCCAGGTGGTCAGGCCGGCCTCCAGGCGGCGCTGGTTGCGGGTGCTGCCCAGGCCCCGCTTGGCGCGGCCGTAGAGCCAGAGGCCGCCGCCCACCACCAGGGCACCGACGATGAGGTAGCCGAGCACGCTCAGCAAGGCGTGGAAGACCCACGCAGCGATCGCGCCGACGACGAACAGGCCGACGACCACCGCGACGGCACCAACCAGGAAACGACCCATGCCCCAAGCATGCTCCTGCCGCGCCACCCCGTCATCAGGGAGTTCCCGGAATCATGAGGCCAGGGTGGCGTAGGTGCCGGCGGCGGACAGGAGGGTGGCGTGCGTGCCGCGCTCGATGACGCGGCCGTGGTCCACCACCGCGATCTGGTCGGCGTCGCGGACCGTGGACAGGCGGTGGGCGATCGTGATCGTCGTCCGGCCGCGGGCCAGGTCCTCGAACGCCTTCTGCACCGCCCGCTCGGTCTCGGTGTCCAGGGCGCTGGTCGCCTCGTCGAGGACCAGGACGCGCGGGTCGCGCAGGAGGGTGCGGGCGATCGCGATGCGCTGCTGCTCTCCGCCGGAGAAGCGGTAGCCGCGCGAGCCGACGACCGTGTCGTAGCCGTCCGGCAGTGCAGCGATCAGGTCGTGGATCTGGGCCGCGCGGGCCGCGGACTCGATCTCGGCGTCGGTGGCGGACGGCTGCGCGTATCGGAGGTTCTCGCGGACCGTGGTGTGCAGCAGGTACGTCTCCTGGCTCACCACCCCGACGATGGCGGCCAGGTCGTCCAGCCGCAGGTCGCGCAGGTCGACGCCGTCGATGGTGATCCGGCCGGCGGTGGGGTCGTGCAGGCGGGCGATGAGCGCGGCGATCGTGCTCTTGCCCGAGCCCGTCTCGCCGACGAGAGCGAGCGACGTCCCGGCCGGCACGTCGAGGGTGACCCCGGCGACCGCGGCCGTCTCGCTGCCCGGATAGGTGAACGTGACGTCCTCGAAGCGCAGGTGGCCGCGGACGTTGTCCAGGCGGACCGGGTGGGCGGGCTCGGCGACCTCGACGGGCAGGTCCAGGTATTCGAAGATGCGCGCGAACAGGGCCAGCGAGCTGGTCAGCTGCACGCCGACGCCGAGCAGGCCCATGAGCGGGCGGAACAGGCCGGCCTGCAGGGAGGTGAACGCGACCAGCGTGCCGATGCTCAGGGTGCCGGCGGTCAGGGGGAGTCCGGCGCTGAGGTAGATGACCGCCGGGATGGCGGCGAAGATGATGCTCATCGACGCCATCCGCCAGCGGCCGGCCAGCTCGGAGCGCAGCTCCAGGGCGATGAGGCGCTCGGAGGACTCGGTGAAGCGGCGGACCACGGCGCCGCCCGCGCCCATGGTCTTGGACAGCCGTACGCCGCTGACGGAGAGCCCCTCCTCGATCGTCACGTTGAGGTCGGCGAGCTCGCGCTGGCGCTGGGCGGTGATCTCGCGGCGCATGCTCGCGACCCGGCGGGTCAGGTAGATCGCGGGCGGCAGCACGACGAGGGAGACCAGCGACAGCCGCCAGGACAGCGCCGCCATCGCGACGGCGGTGGCGACCGCGGTGGTCAGGTTGGAGGCGATGGACGTGGCGGTGTTGGTGACGACCGTCTCCATCCCGCCGATGTCGTTGGTGATGCGGGACTGCACCTCGCCGGTGCGGGTGCGGGTGAAGAAGCCGACGGACTGCCGCTGCAGGTGCGTGAAGACGTCGACGCGCAGGCGGTGCATGACCAGCTGGCCGACCTTGGTCGACTGCCAGGTCTGGATCACTCCGAGCGCGGAGGTCACGGCGGCGACGGCGACCATGCCGAGGACCAGCCAGACCAGCAGCCGCGTGTCGCGGGCGGGCAGTGCGTGGTCGATGACCTCGCGCAGCAGGAACGGCGCGGCCATCGACAACACGGACGACACCACGATGATGAGCACCACCGCGGCCAGGCGGCCGCGGTGGGCGGTGAACAGGCGGCCGATGCGGGCCAGCGACACCTGCTTGGCCTGCGCCTTCTCGGCGGCGGTGAGCTTTCGGGACCCGCGGGCGCGGGTGGGGTGGTTGGGCTCCAAGGGTGACACCTCTCGGTCGGATATGATGAGGTTACCTCACTATGAAGTACTGACACCAATCCCTGCTATTGCGGCGACCGTAAACGCGGGGTCGCCGTGATGGGAACGTGTGTGCTAAATGTGATGTCGTGCCTCGATGTCGTGCTGCTGGTGCGCCACAGGTGGTGTATCGCACCACCCGGGTCGGGTTGCGGCTGACCCGATTGCAGCGGCAGCGGTGTTTCGGGTTGCTGCGCTCGGCCGGTGACGTGTGGTCGTGCGTCCTGGAGCTCAACGGGTGGCGTCGCCGGCGGGGTGACGCGCCGCTGGCGTCGATTCGGGAGCTGTTCGGGGAGCTGGCCGCGGCCGGGCCGGGCACGTTCGGCGAACTGGACAGTGTCGGGGCCCGCTCGGTGTTGCACCGGTTTTCGGATGCGTGGTTCGCGGCGGCGAAGCGCCGCAAGGCTGGGGATGGGTCGGCGCGGTTTCCGCGGCGGCGGCGTGGTTTGGTGCCGGTGCGCTGGTATTACGGGACGTTCCGGCTGGACGGGCGTCGGCTGCGGCTGCCGGTCGCCGTCGGGAAGCCGTCGTTGTGGTTGCGGCTGGACCGGGCGATACCGTACCCGGCCGGGCAGGTGCGGTCCGTGACGCTGCTCGCCGACGGTGGCCGGGTGTGGCTGGAGGTCACCGCCGAAGTCCCGATCACCACCTACCCGCCCGGGGTTGGCCCGGACCCGGGCCGCGTGGCGGGGGTCGACCTGGGCATCATCCACCCCTACGCCGTCGCCGGGCCGGACGGGCACGGTCTGCTGGTGTCCGGGCGGGCGGTCCGCGCCGAACACCGCATGCACCTGGCCGACACCAAAGCCCGCCAGCGCGCGGTCGCGAAACGGGCACCGAAACCAGGACAGAAGGGGTCGCGGCGGTGGCGGCAGTCCCGCCACCGCACCCGTCTCGTCGAGGGCCGGCACCGGCGAAGAATTCGGCAGGCCCACCACGAGGCCGCGAAGACCGTCATCGCGTGGGCCGTGCAGCAGCGGGTCGGGACCCTGACGGTCGGTGACCCTCGCGGTGTTCTGAGCCTGGATGCTGGGCGGCGGCACAACCTGCGGCTGCGGCAGTGGCAGCTCGGCCGGGCCATCGCGATCCTGCGGGACAAGGCCGAACTCGCCGGGATCACCCTCCAGTTGGTCGACGAACGTGGCAGTTCCTCGACCTGCCCCGCCTGCCGGGCCCGGGTCCGCAAACCCGCCGGCCGGACGATGACCTGCACCACCTGCCACACGATCGGGCACCGTGACCTGTTCGCGGCGGCCACCATCGCCACCCGCACCCCAACCGGTGCTGACAGTGGCGGGATCACCACCACGGCGGTAGCGGTGCTGCCGCGCGTGGTCACGCACCGTCGAGCGGGACGGCACCTGCCCGGTGCCGGACCGTCCCGGCGTGACCCCCGCCGACCACACCATGTGGCGGCAGCGGGGTCCGTTGGCCGGCTGAGGCCCGCCCCACCACCAACACCGGTGGCGGGGAGTCGCTCGCCTGCACCACACGGCGAGGAACCGCAAACACCACCCCCACGCAGGGAACGTTTGTGGTCACAGCACTATGTTCTTCCCGTGGAGGAGGAGAGCCTCTCGGAGCTGTTCTGGAGCGTCGCGCGCCGGCTGCGGCACCAGTCCCACGAGGCGCTGCAGCCGTGGGGGATCACGCCGGGGCAGGCGCGCGCCCTGGGTGTGGTCGCCAAGCACGGCACCATGCGCCCGAGCGAGTTGTCGGAGCACCTGCGCATCGCGCCGCGCTCGACGACCGAGGTCGTCGATGGGCTGCAGTCGCGCGGGCTGGTCGAGCGGCTGCCGGACCCCGCCGACCGCCGGGCGACGCTGGTGGCGCTGACCGCCTCCGGCGCCGCCACGGCGCAGAGCATCAAGGCCGAGCGCGGCGCCCAGGGGGAGCGCTTCTTCGCCGCGCTGCCGCAGCGGGACCGGGCGGAGTTGGCGCGCATACTCGCCGCGCTGCGGGTATCCGACCCGGCGTGATCAACGCGCGCGAGCACGGCCTGGCCGGCGACGGTGTCACCAACGACCAGCCGGCCCTGCAGCGGCTCGTCGACTCCTGCGGCCCGGGCGAGGTCATCTACTGCCCCGCCGGCACCTACGCCATCCGCGACGCCGGCACCGTCTGGCGCACCGGGGTCTCCCTGATCGGCGAGGGGCCGGCCGCGACCCGGTTCGTGCTGTCCAACCCGGGCGCGCCCACCACCCCGGTGCCGCTGGTGTTCCGCACCGTCCTGCAGCACGGCGCCGCCGCGGAGCGCCCGGTCGCGGACGTCACCTTCGCCGGCTTCGAGATCGACGGGGCGCAGCTCACCCTCCCCGCCTACGACGTTCTCGCCAAGGGCCTCGGGATGCAGTACGTCCTGAGAGGCTCCTTCCGCGACCTCTACATCCACGACACGCCGGCCACCGGCTTCGGCTGCGACTTCCTGCAGGACAGCACCGTGGAGCGGGTCGTCGCCGTGCACTGCGGCCGGCTGGACTCCGGCTGGGAGAAGGGCGGCGCGGGCATCGGGATCGGCGTGGGCGGGTGGGGCGCGATCGAGCGGCTCACGGTCAGCGAGTGCGTCACGCGGCACAACGGAACCAACGGGATCTTCGTCGAGCTGCAGGACGCCGCCTGGACCCCGCCGCGCGGCATCCGGATCCTGGGGTGCCACGCGGAGGCGAACAAGTACGGCATCTCCGACTGGGGCGCCGACGGGCTGCTGGTCTCCGGCTGCACCATGATCGACAACGACACCGCGGGCTTCGACGTCTCCGGCCAGGGCACCACCCACGTGGCCGGCCGCTACGGTGTCGTCACCGGCTGCCTCATCGACGACAACCCCGGCGACGGCGTGAGCATCGGCAACACCCCGGGCGGCTACACGGTGTCGGCGACCCGGATCAGCCGCAACGGCGGCCACGGGTACCGCCAGCACAACCTCCCGGGCGCGATCCGCATCCCGGCCGCGGACATGGTCGTGGACGGCAACGACATCTGGGACAACGCCGGCGACGGCATCCGCATCGACGGCGCGCTGATCGACCCGTTCCTGGTCAACAACCGCATCCGGGGCAACGGCACCGCCACCAACCCGGCCGCGGGCATCACCGTCAACGCCCGGGTCACCGGGGCGACGATCCGCAACCAGCGTATCTGGGACCGCGGCGACCCAGCGACCCAGCTGCAGGAGTTGACGGTCACGTCCTACGGCGAGCTGGTCGACGCCTGACGAGCGCTCGCAACTCGGCGTCTTGCTCGGGCGCCACCTCGAACAGGTTGACCAGGGTGAGCGACATGATGTCCTCCAAAGCCCGCCAGGCGATCACCGATGCGGCCACGCGCCTGCTGACCGGCGGCGGCGAGCGACGCCGATCTGCGCGTCCGCGTGCTGACGCTGGTCGACGCGCCGGGCCCGCATCGGAAGCGGGCCCCGCCGGGAGGAGTCGCATGGTGCAGCGGCTCGCTCGATCGGTCGTCCTCGCCGCGGTGGCGGCGACGGCCGGACTGAGCCTCGCCACACCGGCCGACGCCGTCGCCGATGGAGATTCGGTGCCCGAGGGGCGTTACCGGTTCTCGGTCAAGCTGACCATGACCGGCATCCCGCGCCCCGATGGCAGCCACTACGACAGCGCCTGCTCGGCGGCCCTGCTGTCGCCGTGGTGGATCATCACCGCCGGGCACTGTTTCCACGATCCGCGGCGCAACCCGGTGTCGGGGCCGGTGCCGTACGGGACCACCGCGACGATCGGCCGCGCGGACCTGTCGCACCGCACCGGCCACGTCGTCGACGTGGTCTCGGTGCAGCAGGCGCCGAGCGGCGACATCGCGATGGCCAAGCTCGCGAAGCCGGTCTACGACGTCCAGCCGCTGCGCGTGGCCGACAAGGCGCCGAAGGCGGGTGACGTGCTGCGGATCACCGGCTGGGGCAAGCCGGCCGCCACGGACCCGGCCCCGTCGCAGCACCTGCGGACCGGGCAGCTGAAGGTGTCGTCCGTCGCCGCGGCCACGGTCGGGGTGAAGGGCTACCGGCCGGCGCCCACCACCAGCGCGTGCGAGTACGACTCGGGCGCGCCGTACTTCGCCGGGAACGGCCGCCGGCCGGTCCTCGTCTCCGTCGAGAGCACCGGCCCGACCTGCCCGCACGACCGGGAGGAGGCCACCACCCGGGTGGATCCGCTGGCCGGCTGGATCCACGGCACACTACTCAAGTAGGGCGCGCTGCTCAACTAGGGCGCGCCTCAACCAAGAGATCAGTCCAGGTCGGCGAGGCGGTCGGCCGGCACGACCGTGTATTGACGCAGCGACAGGTCCCGGAACGTCACCGGGCCGCGTGGGCCGGGCACGCGGTCGATGTTGATGCCCGTCTCCGGCACGTTGAGCAGCTTGAACCCGTCCAGCAGCCGGGTGGTGGCGTTCCAGAACGCCCCGGTCCCGGCATAGGCGCCCAGGAACTGCCGGGCGGCGGCCGCGTCCTCGGTGACGATCCCCGCGGCCAGGCCCGAGGTCTCGTCGTTGGCCAGGCGGGCGGCGTCCAGCGGGCCGTCCGCCGGCGCCACGGTGATGGTCGCCTCGCGGGCGGAGTCCAGCGCCCACTCGTAGCCGAGCGGGTGCTCGTGCGGCGGCTGCGACACGGCGACGCGGGGCGCGAGCGCCGCGGTCACGCGCGGGAGCAGCTCGTCGTAGCGGGACCGGTGGATGAGCAGCAGGTTGAGCCGGTTGCACACCCCGAGCCGGTCCAGGCCGGCGTTGATCAGGGCGAACGCCTTGTCCAGGTCGGCGGCGGCGTCGAGGTACAACACCCCGCCGCCGTCGGCGTGGGCCAGGGTCCGCACGCCGCGCAGGGCGGCCTTCTCGGCCAGCGTCCGGGTGCTCTCCCCGCTGCCGCGCAGGATGACCAGCGGGATCAGCCCGGGCTGGGCGACGAGGGCGTCGGCGGTGGCCCGGCCGCGGGCGCGGATCAGCTGCACCGCCGCCGGGTCCAGGCCCGCCTCGGCCAGCGACGGGGCGACGATCTCGTCCATCAGGGCGATCGCCGAGGCCAGGGCCGCCGAGCCGGTGCGCAGCACGCCGCCGTTTCCGGACTTGATGAGCTGGGAGGCCACGTCGACGGTCACGTTCGGGCGGGCCTCGTAGTTGGCGCCGATCACCCCGACCGGGCGGCGCCACTCCTGCAGGACCAGGCCTCCGCCCAGCTCGCGGACCGTGCGGCGGGCCGGCTCCGGCTCGACGTCGGCGAGGATGTCGATCTGCTCGGCCATCGCGGCCAGGCGGGCCTCGTCGAGGCGGAGGCGGTCGAGCAGGCCGCCGCTCATCCCTTCCCGCTCGGCGGCCTCGACGTCGGCGCGGTTGGCCGCGAGGATCGTGCCGGGGGCGGCCGCCAGGCGGCGGGCCATGCCGCGCAGCGCCTCGTCGATCGTCTTGGCCGGTGCCGCGGCGAGCGAGCCGGCGGCGGCGCGGGCGGAGCGGGCCGCCGCGGCCACGACCTCGTTGACGTCCTGCTCATCGGCCACGGCGCAACTCCTCCAGGAAAACTTTAGTTCGGGCGCTTGCGTGCCTGAAGAGTGTATGTAAACGGCAGCCGCTCCGGTCGCTCGGCCAGGCGGTACTCACCGTGCTCGTCGCCCACCGTGATCCCCGGCATCGGGTCCCACGGGCAGCTGTCGTGCTCCTGCAGCATGGTCAGCTCCAGGCCCTCGCCGAGCAGGGCGGTCACGATCTCGCCGAGGCCGTGGTTCCACGTGTGGGTCGTGTTGTGCTCGAACTTCGCGGTCGTGTCGACGTACGTCGTGTCGTCGGTCCACACCAGCGGCTCGGCCTGCTCGAAGTACGGGAAGGTCACGACCAGGGCCCGGTCCTCGCGCGTCTCGTCGATGCTCCACATCATCGGGTGGCCCTCGCGGATGAACAGCCGGCCGCCGGGGCGCAGCAGCCCGGCCACGACCGCGGCCCACCGGCGGATGTCGGGCAGCCAGCACAGGGCGCCGACGCCGGTGTAGACCAGGTCGAAGGCGCCCGGTTCGAGGACCTCCAGCGCGGCGTACACCTCGGACTGGACGTATTCGATCTCCGCCCCGGTGCGCCGGGCCAGGTCGCGGGCCTCGGCCAGCGACGCGGGGGAGAAGTCCAGACCGGTGACCCGGGCGCCGAGGCGGTGCAGCGAGAGCGTATCGGTGCCGATGTGGCACTGCAGGTGCACGGCGTGCAGGCCCGCGATGTCGCCCAGCCGGGGCCGGTCGAAGCGCACGACGTCGCTCAGGTGCCCGGGATCGTCGACAAAACGCTGGATGCCGTATCCGTCCGAGGCCGCGTGTGCCGGAGCGCGCTCGTCCCACTGCGCGAGGTTCAGCCGAAGGGATTGGCTCACAGAACGACCCTCACACGGAGGTCAAGCGGATATCCGCTCGGTCGTCGTGTGCGGCAGCGGCGAGGCGAGCGCGGGCTGCAGCACGGGCGGCACGGGCGAGGCGAGCGCGGGCTGCAGCACGGGCGGCACGGGCGAGGCGAGCGCGGGCTGCAGCACGGGCGGCACGGGCGAGGCGAGCGCGGGCTGCAGCACGGGCGGCACGTGCACCGGCACGTCGACCGCGGCCGACAGGATCAGCGCGAGCGCTACGCTGGTCGGCCGCGCCTCCGGCAGCTTGTCCAGGCTCGCCGCGCAGACCTCGGCGAGCTCGTCGGGCAGGCCCGCGATCGCCGGCAGCGGCGCCGGCGAGGCGTGCCGGTGGGCGTGCAGCAGCTGCTCGTCGGTGTTCGCGGGCCACGGCAGCCGCCCCGTGAGGCACTGGTACAGCAGCACCCCCACCGCGTACACGTCGGCCGGCGGCGCCGCGACGCCCAGCTCGAGGCGCTCCGGCGCGAGGTACGCCGGCGTGCCCAGCAGCGTCCCGTCCGGCAGCTGCTCGGGCTGCCCGGCGCGGGCCGCCACCCCGAAGTCGAGGATCTTCGCGCCCGACGAGGTCAGCACCACGTTGGCCGGCTTGATGTCGCGGTGCACGATCCCGTGCCCGTGCGCGGCGGCCAGCCCGGCCCCGACCTCGGCGCAGACCCGCCCGGCGACCCGCCAGTCCAGCGGCCCGTCGAGTATCACCCGGTCCAGCGACTGCCCCCCGACCAGCTCCATCACCAGATACGCGGTCCCGCGCCCGGCCCGCCGGGAGGTGCCGAAGTCGTACACCGACACGACGTTCGGATGGGCGAACCGGGCCCCGTAGCGCGCCTCGTTGCGGGCCCGCTCGAACGCCTCCGGGTCCGCGGTGTGCTCGGGCGTGAGCAGCTTCACCGCCACCTCGCGGTCCAGCACCTCGTCGTGCGCCCGCCAGACGCTGGCCATGCCTCCTTCGCCCAGCTTGCGCTGCAATCGGTACCGACCGCCCAGAACCCGCACTTGGTCCTCTTCCCCCGTTCAGGGTGATTCAAGCGGGAACGACACCGCACCGCTCGCGCACCGGCGAAGCAACCCCGATCCGGTGACCTGGAAACGGTCCACGGACGCGCGTGGATCCTGGCGGCGGCCGGCGCTGGTGACTCAGCCCCCGGCCCGGCGGGTGAACAGATCGCGCTCGGCCTGGTTGCGGGTCAGGGCCGCGGCCTGCGCGAACGCGGCCCGCGACTCCTCGGCCCGGCCCAGGCGGGACAGCAGCTCGCCGCGGGCGGCCGGCAGGTGCGGGTAGGACGCCAGGGAGCCCTGCGCGGCCAGCTCGTCGAGGATCGCCAGGCCCGCGGCCGGGCCGTCGGCCATGCCGAGCGCCACCGCGCGGTTGAGCTCCACCACCGCCGACGGGGCGACGTGGGACAGCAGCCGGTACAGCGCCGCGATCCGCCCCCAGTCCGTCGCCGCGGCGGTGAGCGCCCGCGCGTGGCAGGCGGCGATCGCGGCCTGCAGCCCGTACGGCCCGAGGGTTCCCAGGCCGGCGGCGCGCTCCAGCGCCGCCAGCCCGCGCTGGATCAGCAGCCGGTCCCAGCGGCGCCGGTTCTGCTCGAGCAGCAGCACCGGGCGGCCGTCGGGGCCGGTCCGCGCGGCGATGCGCGAGGCCTGCAGCTCCATCAGCGCGCTGAGCCCGTGCACCTCCGCCTCACCCGGCAGCAGCCCGCACAGCACCCGGCCCAGGCGCATGGCCTCCTCGCACAGCTGGGGCCGGGCCCAGTCGTCGCCGGCCGTGGCCGAGTAGCCCTCGTTGAAGATGAGGTACGCGGTGCCCAGCACGGCGGCCAGCCGCGCCGGGATCTCGGCCGGCGGGGGCAGTTCGAAGCGCACGCGCTCCTTGGCCAGGGTCTTCTTCGCACGCAGGATGCGCTGGGAGACGGTCGCCTCGGTGGTGAGGAAGGCGCGGGCGATCTCGTCGGTACGCAGACCGCCCAGCATCCGCAGCGTCAGCGCGATTTGCGACTCGGTGCTCAGCGCCGGGTGGCACGCGGTGAAGATGAGCCGCAGCAGGTCGTCGCCGATGTGGTCGTCCAGCGCGTCGACGAGGTCCGGCTCGAACGCGGCCGAGTCCGGGCCGGCACCGACGACGGCGAGCTTGCGACGGTAGTTCTCCTGACGGCGCAGATGGTCGACCGCCCGGTGCTTGGCGGTCGCCATGAGCCACGGGCCGGGATCGTCGGGCACGCCGCGGGCCGGCCATTGTTCCAGGGCCGCCACCAGGGCGTCCTGGGCCAGCTCCGCGGCGAGCCCGACATCCCGCGTCATGCGCGCGAGCACGGCGATGATCCGGGCGTACCGGCACGGCACAGCGATGGTGCCGGGGGCCGTGTGGCCCTATATTGGTCGGTGTGGCGGCAGCGGGGTCGATACGGCGGCGTGGACCGAACCGGGTGGTGCCGTGGCGGTGGGACGGTCCGGTGTCGGTGTTGCGGCTGCCGTTGGATGTGCATGATCCGGGGTGCGGCGGCATGTGGAGCGGGTGTTCGCGGCGGTGTTCGCGGTGCGGCGGGCGGTGCAGCGTGACGCCCGCGCACGGGTGGACGCGTACTGGGCGGCGCACCGCATGCGAGCCGCCGTAGGTCCGGCTGTGGTCCGTGACCGGCTGGGGTTGACCCGGGCCGGGTTGGAGCATGCCGCGTACCGGCACCTGGACCGTGCCCCGCATCTGCGCCGCTCCTGTACGAAGGCGGTGGCGATGCACGTCGCCGACAGCGTGTGGCAGGCTGCCGATCGGCACCTGTTCCCCGACGCGACCGGACGCCGCCACGGCGGGCCGAAGGTCGGCGGCTGGTGGACGTTCAGCCGTATTCCGGGGCGGGCGCGGTCGCATACCAGGGTGCGGAAGTGGGAGACGTTCCGCCTGGCCGGGACCCTGGCGGGGCATCAGGCGGTGTTCGACCGGGCCGGGCGGTTGTGGCAGCCGCGGCGGATGCCCGCCGTCACCCCCACCGCGGGTGGTCGGCCGGTGCGGTCGTGGTGGGACCACGACGGCCCCCTCGCCGTCGTGCTGACCGGCACCGGCGCCCGGGACCTGGCGCTGCCGGTCCGCCTGCCCCAGGGTCCGGGCCGCCGGCCGGTGCTGGAGCACTACCTCGCCGACCCGCAGCGTTGGCACAAGATCGACCTGGTCCGGTACCGCGACCCAGGGACGCTGGGTGGGTGGCGCTACGAGGCGCACCTGATGATCCTCGGCCCCGGCCATACCTCCCCGACGGTCGTGGCCCGCCGCCGGACGGCCGCGGCCCTGCACCGGCGCGGCGGCGTGGACGTCAACGTGTCCAACCTGGCCGTCGTCTCCGTCCCGATCGACACCGACCGCGGTGGCGGCGGGGTGCGCGCCACCCAGATCGCGAAGACCGGCGCCGACGCCGACCGGCTCGCGGCGGAACGGTTGCGGCAGCGGCGGCGTGACCGCGCCCTGCAACGCTCCCGCCGCGCCACCAACCCAAGCCAGTACCGGCTCTCCGCCCGGCAGCAGCGGCGAGCCGACCGTCGCCGAACCGCTGGCCTGCGCCCGGCACAGGTCGCGGTGCCGGGCGGCGCCCGCATGGCCAACGCGGCGGGTATTCCGGTGCAGGCCTACCGCCGCGACCAGCTTTCGGCCGGCTACCTGCGGCTGCGCGGGCAGGCGGCTGCTGACGGCGCGGCCCGTACCCAGGCCGGGCGTACCCGCGCCCGGATCGTCGCCGCCGGTATTGTGGCCGCCCATGGCCCGAACCTGGTTGTCGAGGCCGGTGACCTGCGGGCGTGGGCGCGGCGGTGGGGTCGCGGCATCCACGCCTTCACCCCCGGCATGCTCCTGGCCGCCGTCGATCGGGAAGCCGCCAAGGTTGCCGCGTTGGCTGGTGGTGGTGGGTTGGTCCGGGCCGGGACTCGGCACACCGCCTGGACCCAGCACTGCCTCTGCACCGCCCGCGTCCCCAAACAGCTGCATCACCGCCGTCACACCTGCCCGCAGTGCGGTCTGACCGGCGACCGGGACCTTGTCGCGGCTCTCGTCGGGGCGCACACGGTGCTGAGCGACCCGGCCGTGCCCGGCACGGCCCGGGTGGATTGGGTCGCCGCGCAGACCACTCTCGCTACCCACGGCGTGGATGCCATTAATGAGGGGCTGCAAGGAGCCCTGCTCGAGTCAAGCGGACACCACCGCCCCGGCCGGCACTCAACCGGTGCCCGGCCGCGGCGGCCGCAGCGCAGCACCAGCCATCCTGGATGGCTGGTGCCGGCGTGCTCGGCGAACTGCCGGAACGACGCCCTCGACAACCCCGGACCAGCCCCGCACCCCAACATGCGGGACCACACCGGAACGACGAGACGCACAACCCGGACTGTTCACAACCCGGACATCAAACCCGAGTTTGCAACAGGCCTTAGGAGTTTCGGGTGATGTCGGAGACCTCCTGCGGCGTGAGCTGGATGCCGGCCGCGGCGATGTTGTCCTCCAGGTGCCCGACCGACCCGGTGCCGGGGATCGGCAGTATCGACGACGAGCGCGCCAGCAGCCACGCGAGCACGATCTGACGGCTGGTGGCCTCGTACTTCTTGGCGACCGCCTCGATCGCGGCGTTGCCCTCCAGGTTCTGGATCGGCGCCCACGGCAGGAAGACGATCGACTCCTGCTCGCACAGGTCGACCAGGGACTCGGAGCCGCGGTCGTCGACGTTGTACCGGTTCTGGATGGACACGACCGGGGTGATGCGCTGCGCGACCCGCAGTTGCTCCTCGGTGAAGTTCGAAACGCCGATGTGCCGGATCTTGCCCTCGGCCTTGAGCTCGGCGATCGTGCCGATCGAGTCCTCCAGCGGCACCTTCGGGTCGGGGCGGTGGAACTGGTACAGCGGGATCGCGTCCAGCCGCAGCTTGCGCAGGCTGCCGTCGAGGGCCTCGCGCAGGTGCTCGGGGCGGCCGTCGGCCTCCCACCGGTTCGGGCCGGGCCGCACCAGGCCGCCCTTCGTGGCGATGACGAGATCGTCGGAGTACGGGTGCAGCGCCTCGGCGATCAGCTCCTCGCTGATGTCGGGGCCGTAGGAGTTCGCGGTGTCGATGAAGTTCACGCCCAGCTCGACGGCGCGGCGCAGGACCCGCTTGGCCTCGTCGGGGTCGCGCGGCGGCCCCCAGATCCCGTCGCCGGTGATGCGCATCGCGCCGAAGCCGAGCCGGTTGACGGTCATGTCGCCGCCGACGTCGATGGTGCCCGCATTCGCCGCGCTGCTCTGTGCTGACATGCGTCAGGTCTCCTTCGGGAGTCGAGAATCCTCGCTGCCG
The DNA here is from genome assembly GCF_050942935.1 of Dactylosporangium sp. CA-233914. Classification (NCBI taxonomy): domain Bacteria; kingdom Bacillati; phylum Actinomycetota; class Actinomycetes; order Micromonosporales; family Micromonosporaceae; genus Dactylosporangium; species Dactylosporangium sp. CA-233914. The sequence continues at coordinate 2,797,211 of NZ_CP192030.1, forward strand.
AATCTATCCACGCGCTGTGAAAATCTGCCGCCTTCCGGATCTGGATTAGCCCAGATAGAGCTGGGTAAGGTGACCCGACCGCCGTCCCCGTACCGCCGAGCAGTGGGAGTGAGCAGCATGAACGCGCCTGATCCGACCGGAATCGACCCGAACAGCCCCGAGGCGCAGGCCCGCGAGGCGGCGCGCCGGGAGGCCGAGCGGCAGCAGAGCCTGCAGCACCAGCTGGCCCGTGGCGGCCTGGTGGACTCCGGGGCGGTCGACTCGACGGGCCGCAGCATCCGCGACCCGCGCCGCGGCACCCAGCTGGACGAGGACATCTGACATTTCCTCGGTGAGGCGACCGGAAGTTTCACGCTCGACGTGGGCGTTTGCGGGGCCTGGCGGCCGATTCGGGGCCGGGCCCGCCGCCGCTGTCTACTCTCACGCGCATGAGACTCGCCGCTGTCGCGATGATCGTCGTGGCCGGGATCGGATTGGCGCAGCCCGCGGCTGCGGCACCGGACCGGCATGACCGGCCGAAGCCCGCCAACGGGTTCTCCGCCCGGGGGCCGTGGAACACGAAGCTGCCCAGGAACGTGCCGCTCGCGGCCAACTCCGCGGCCGTCGTGGAGAACATCCGCCTTGACAAGGTGAACAACTACGGGTCGTGGGCGGTCAACACCGACGAGTACTCGACCCCGATCTACACGGTCGGGCGCAGCACCCCGAGGCAGCGCTGGACCTTCTCCGACTGCCTGAACAAGCCCGAGCTCGCCCCGGTCATCGCCGACAGCCTGGCCGCGGTGCCGACCCCGGCGAACCTGACGCCGTCCAAGGGCACGGACGCGGCGGTCACGATCTACCAGCCGTCCACGGACACGTACTGGGACTTCTGGCGCGCCGAGCAGGCCCCGGACGGGCACTGGTCGGCCTGCTGGGGCGGCCGGATCGAGCACTACTCGAAGAACCCGGGCATCTTCGCCAACCCGCTCGGCGCGACCGCGACCGGCCTGCCCATGGGCGCGTTCACGATCCGCATCGAGGAGCTCCGGCGCGGGTACATCGACCACGCCGTCAACATCGCCACCGTGCGCACCCGGGCCAACTGCCACTCCTGGCCGGCCACCCGCGACGACGGCAACACCGAGGGCGCCGACATCGCCTGCGAGGGGCAGCGGTTCCGGCTCGACCCGGCCTTCGACATCGGCACCGTGCGCAGCCCGGTCGCGCGGATGATCGCGCGGGCGATGCAGGAGTACGGCGCGATCCTCACCGACAAGGCCGGCGCGCTGGTCACGTACGCCGAGGACCCGCGCCCGTACATGCTGGCGACCGGGCAGCCGGACCCGTACCCGGCGCTGATGGACCCCGACGACATCGTGCCCGACGGTGCCGAGAAGTACCTCATCCTCGGTGACATCCCCGTCGAGCGGCTGCAGGCGCTGCCGTACGACTACGGCCGGCCCTGCGCCTGATGCATTGCAGCAATGCATCCTGCGAAGGTTCCGATATATCGCCGATAGGCTGTAGCGTCGCCGCCATGAAGCTGTGGGAGATGCTGTTCGTGCGGGCCACGGTCGACCGGGCCGAGAGCACCGGGCGGTTCCGTCACGTCCGCCTGCGGGCCGGCGCGCTGCGCGACGCCGAGTGGCGCCCCGGCCAGCAGGTCCGCCTCCACGTCGGGGCCGAGGGCGCGCTGGCGCCGGTGCTGCGCACGTACTCCGTCTGGGACCGGGCCGGCGACACGGTCGAGCTGCGAGTCCTGCTGCACGGCGACGGCCCCGGCGCGCGCTGGACGGCCGCCGTCCGGGCCGGCGACGAGGTGCTGCTGAGCAAGCCCAAGGGCGACTTCGTGACCCGCACCGCGCCGTATCACCTCTTCGTCGGCGAGGAGACCGCCTCGGTCGCGTTCGGCCCGATGCTGCGGGCGCTGCCGGAGCCCGAGCGCGCCGCCAGCCGGGCCGTGGTCGAGGTCGCCGGCCCCGAGGACCGGCTCGACCTGGACGGGGACGTGACGTGGGTCCAGCGCGACGGCGAGAGCGCGGCCGACTCGAAGGGCCTCGTCCGCGCGGTACAACTGCTGGATCTTCCCGGGGAGCCCGGGCGGGCGTATGTGGCGGGGGAGGCGCGCACCGTGCAGGCCGTGCGGCAGCACCTCGTGCGCGACCGGGGCTGGCCGCGCCGCTCGGTGCTGACGAAACCCTTCTGGACGCCGGGCAAGCGCGGTATGGAGTAACGTCGCTGCCACGGACGTCGAGGTTGCGGCCCCCGCGCGGGCCTGGGTGGGCCTGGCGGCGCTCGCGATGGCCGCCGCCGCCTTCGTCGTGGTCTCCGCGCGCTGGCACGACTGGTTCGACCTGCGCATCTACCAGGGTGCGATCCGGCTGTGGCTGGCCGGCGGCGACCTCTACGGCTACCGCCAGCCCGGCCCGCACCGCGACTACGGCTTCACCTACCCGCCGTTCGCCGCGCTGGTCCTGACCCCGCTCGCCCTGCTGCCACTGCCGGGCGCCGCGGGCGTGCTCACCGCCGCCTCGCTCGCCGGCACCGTCGCGGTGCTGCGGCTGCGGTTGCGCCGCGCGCTGCCGGTGCTGACCGCCCTGGTGCTGCTCACCACGCTGGAGCCCTGGCGCGACACGCTGGGCTTCGGCCAGGTCAACCTGGTGCTGCTCGCCCTCGTCGCGCTCGATCTGCTGCGGCTGCGCAGCGGGGCCCTGATCGGGATCGCCACGGCGGTGAAGCTGACGCCGGCGCTGTTCATCGTGTACCTGCTGATCGCCCGCCGCTACCGCGAGGCGCTCGTCGCCGCCGGGACCGCCGCGGCCACCACCGCCGCCACCTGGCTCGCCGAGCCCGCGGCGTCGGCGCGCTACTGGGGCGGCCTGGCCTGGCAGGTCTCGCGCATCGGCGAGGCGGGCGAGCCGGCCGACCAGTCCCTCGCCGGCGCCCTGCACCGCCTCGGCGCCCCGGACCTGCTCTGGCCGCCGCTGGCCGTCGCGGTCCTGCTGGTCTGGGCGGCCCGCGTCCGCCACGCCGGCGACTGGGCCGGCCTGGCGCTGACCGGGGTCACGATGTGCCTGGTCAGCCCCTTCACCTGGGTCCACCACCTGGTCTGGGCGCTGCCGGCGCTGCTCGTGGTCCGCCGCCCGCTGGCCGTGGCGGCCGGTGTCGTGCTCGCGCTGCGCCTGGTGTGGCTCGCCCCGCCCCTGAGCCTGCTGACGCTGCTCTGCCTGGTCCTGCTCGTCGCGATCAGAACGTCCGATGTATCCACGCGAGGCGATCCCTTGCGGCCCGTGATGTCCGGCTGGTAGACAGCAACCCTCCGATGTATGGGAGAGCTTCGTGAACACTGAGTTCGACGGTCTCGCGGCCGTCGTGACCGGAGCCGCCTCCGGGATCGGCCTGGCCACCGCCCGCCACCTGGCCGCCCGCGGCGCCCGCGTGGCCGGCCTCGACCTGCACACCGACGGCCTGCCCGAGCCGATCGTCGGGTTCGCCGCCGACGTCACCGACGACGCCGCCGTCCGCGCGGGCGTCACCGCCGCCGCCGAGCGCCTCGGCGGCATCGACATCCTGGTCAACAACGCCGGCATCGGCGCCGTCGGCACCGTGGAGGCCAACTCCGACGAGGAGTGGCACCGCGTGTACGACGTCAACGTCGTCGGCCTGGTCCGGGTGACCCGGGCCGCGCTGCCGTACCTGCGCCGCTCCGCCCACCCCGCGATCGTCAACACCTGCTCGATCGCCGCCCACGCGGGCCTGCCCGACCGGGCCCTCTACAGCGCGACCAAGGGCGCGGTGCAGGCGCTGACCGCCGCGATGGCCGCCGACCACGTCCGCGAGGGCATCCGGGTCTGCTGCGTCAACCCCGGCACCGCCGACACCCCGTGGGTGCGCCGCCTGCTCGACCAGGCCGCCGACCCCGACGCCGAGCTCGCCGCGCTGCGGGCCCGCCAGCCCACCGGCCGGCTCGTGTCGGCCGAGGAGGTCGCGCACGCCATCGCGTATCTCGCCAGCCCGCTGGCCGGCGCCACCACCGGCACCGTGCTCGCCGTCGACGGCGGCATGCACGGCCTGCGCGTGAGGCCGAAGACGTGAACCTCGGCCTCGGCTGCGCGCAACTGGGCAACCTGTATCACGAGCGCTCCGACGAGGCCGCCCGCGCCATCGTCGACGCCGCCTGGGAGTGTGGCATCCGCTACTTCGACACCGCACCCCACTACGGCCTCGGCCTCTCGGAGCGCCGCCTCGGCGCGGCCCTGCGCGACCGCCCGCGCGCCGGATACACGCTGAGCACCAAGGTCGGCCGCCGGCTGGAGCCGGTCGGCGAGGACGGCGACGACCTCGCCGACGGCTTCGCGGTGCCCAGGACCCACCGCCGGGTCTGGGACTTCAGCCGCGACGGGGTCCGCCGGTCGCTGGAGGAGAGCCTGCGCCGTCTCGGCCTCGACCGGGTCGACGTCGCGCTGCTGCACGACCCCGAGCACCACCCGGAGGAGGCGCTGCGGCAGGGCTTCCCGGCCCTGGCCGAGCTGCGCGCCGAGGGGGTCGTCGGGGCGATCGGCGCCGGCTCGAAGGACGCCGCGGTGCTGACCCGGGTCGTCGCCGAGTGCACCCCCGACGTGGTGCTGGTCGCCGGGCGCTACACGCTGCTCGAACAGCCCGCCGCCGAGGACCTGCTGCCCGCCTGCGCCGCGTCCGGCGTCGCCGTGCTGGCCGCCGGCGTCTTCAACAGCGGCCTGCTCGCGCGGGAGGAGCCGCGCGCGGGGCTGCCGTACGAGTACGCACCCGCGCCGGCGGACCTCGTCGCCCGCGCCGCCGCCGTCGCCGAGGTCTGCGCCGCCCACGGCACCACCCTTCCCGCCGCCGCGATCGCCTTCCCGTCCCGCGCCCCGGCCGTGACCACGGTCGTGCTCGGCGCCGACGACGCCGGCCAGGTGCGGCGCAACGCGGCCCTCTTCGCGACTCCGCCGCCGGCGTCGCTGTGGCCGGCCCTGCGCGAGCGGGGCCTGCTGTGATCGTCGACGCGCACCACCACCTGTGGCACCTCGGCGGCGGCTACGCCTGGCTCGACGCCCCCGGGCTGGCCCCGATCCGCCGCACCTTCACCCCGGCCGACCTGCGCGCGGAGCTGCACCCGGCGGCCGTCACCCACACGATCCTGGTCGAGGGCGGCCGCGGCGACGCCGCCGAGGCCGGGCTGCTGTTCGCCCACGCGATGACCACCCCGGAGATCGCCGGCGTGGTGGCCTGGGACGATCCCGCCGCTCCCGGCTTCTCCGCGTATCGCGACCTGCCCGGCGCCGAATACCTGGTCGGCCTGCGCGCGCAGGTCCAGGCCGAGGACGCCGGCTACCTGGACCGCCCCGACGTGCGCGCCGGCCTGGCCGCCTACGGCCGCGCGGGCCTGGTGTTCGACCTGGTCATCCGGGCCGACCAGCTCCCGTCCGCCGCCCGCTGCGCCGCCGCCCTGCCCGGCGTCCGGTTCGTCCTTAACCACCTGGGCAAGCCCGGCATAGCCGCCGGAGCATTCGTGACCTGGTACACCGCCCTGGCCGTGCTGGCCCGGTGCGACAACGTGACCGCCAAGCTCTCGGGCCTGGTGACGGAGGCGGACTGGCAGCGCTGGACGGTGGATGACCTGCGCCCGTACGCGGAGTCCGCACTGGAGCTCTTCGGCCCCGACCGCCTGATGTGGGGCTCGGACTGGCCGGTCTGCACCCTGGCCGCCCCGTATGCCCGGGTCCTGGCGGCCGCCGAGGAGCTGGTCCCCGCGGCCGAGCACGAACGGGTCTTCGCCGCCACGGCGGCCGAGGTCTACGGCGTACAGTCGCCGCGGAGGGTCGTATGGCACTGACCGACGAGGCAATCGACAAGATCAAGGGCATGATCACCTCGGGTGAGCTGGGCCCGGGCGACCGCCTGCCCAAGGAGGCCGACCTGGCCGAGCGCCTGGGCCTGTCACGCAACTCCCTGCGCGAGGCCGTCAAGGCCCTGTCGATGATCCGGGTCCTGGACGTCCGCCAGGGCGACGGCACATACGTGACGAGCCTGGAGCCCGACCTCCTGCTCGACGCCCTGAGCTTCGTCGTCGACTTCCACCGCGACGACACCGTCCTGCAGTTCCTGGAGGTCCGCCGCATCCTGGAACCGGCCGCCACCGCCCTGGCCACCGGGCGGATGAGCGACGAGGAGGTCGCGAAGCTTCAGGCGGTCCTCGACGCGCTGGGCGAGGACCCGCCGATCGAGGCCCTGGTCGCCAACGACCTGGAGTTTCATCGCCTGATCGCGGCCGGCTCGGGCAACGCGGTCCTGTGCTCCCTGATCGACGGCCTGTCCGGCCCGACGACCCGGGCCCGCATCTGGCGCGGCCTGACCCAGGAGGGCGCCGCGGCCCGCACGCGGGAGCAGCACCAGGCCATCGTCGACGCGATCGCCGCCCGCGAGCCCGACCTGGCCCGCTCCTGGGCGGCCATCCACGTGGCCGGCGTCGAACAGTGGCTGCGCCGTGCCCTCTAGGTTCTGGCGCGGGTCCGTCGTCCCGTCACAAGGCGTCGCGCGCCGCCTTGTTCGTCGTCCGGATCGTCAGCCTCGAACGGATGCGGACCGCTTCGCCGGGATCACCACGGTGGGCAGAGCGGCGATGATGTCCACTGGTTGCTGACCCGCGGGGCTGGAACGTATCCGACCATGCCGTAGCCCGTGCCGTCGCGGACCGTCACCTTGAACCACTTGTACTGACCGTCCGCCAGCGGTCCCTGGGTCCAGCAGTCCATCCACACCCCGACGCCGGAGTTGGCCCAGTAATACCAGGCTGCGCCCGGCACCGAGTTGAGGTTCGTCCTCGTGTTGATGTACGAGCCCGCGTTGTCCCGAGTGTTCGCCACGGCCGGCGTCGCCACCGCGACCGCTCCCGCGGTGGCCAGCACCGACAGAGCCGCGACCAGGCCGGTTCGCGTCTTTCCTCGCATCACTTCTCCCTCCATCAACCGAAGTTGCGTTACGTGTTCGTCACGGTACGGATGGTGTATGCGGAAAGCAGTGCCTGAACCGTCAAGAAGGCGGTCTGTCCGGGTGACCCCGACCGGCGGGCGGAGCCTCCCGCCAGGCGGCCGCTCAGCTTCCGTCCCATGGGCCGGGAACCCGCGCGTCGGGTCGCTACTCTCGATCACATGGGCAGTGAGCAGGGTGAGGGCTGGCAGCCGCGGTCCCGGGTCGGGGCCGTGGTCGTCGCGCTGCTGAACGGGGACGAGGACGCGGCCGGGCGCGCCGCCGAGATGCCGGCGCAGGAGCACGACGCGCCGGTGCTCGAGGCCGCGCTCGGGCTGGCCGTGCGCAGCCTCTTCGACGAGGACACGCCCGGCGACGACATCGCCGGGTTCGTCGAAGGCATGCGGCAGGACGTCGAGGTCGACCCAGCGGTCGCCGAGGCGCTGATCCGCAGCCAGCTCGGGGCCGAGGGCGTGCTGGAGGCGTTCCCGCCCCAGGCGGTCTACGACACCACCTGGTCGCTGCTGGGCTACCTCTGCGAGCGCCGTCTCGGAGCCGAGGACTCGCTGCAGCTCATCGAGTCCGCCGAGGAGCTGGTGCTGCCGCCGGCCTGACCCCGGGCCGCGACTTCCTCTGATCAGACCCGCGTCAGGGATCCGAGCAGGGCGGCGATCTCGTCCTCGAGGCCGGGGTCGTCGGTCTCGGCGAGGGCGTGCACGAACTGCCCCTGGCCGTCCTCGACGAGGGCCTCCTGCATGTGTACGGCGGAACTGCCCCCGATGCCCGTGTGCACGTGCACCCAGTCGGTCGGCAGCCCGAGCAGCCGCCCGCCGGCCCGCGTGACCGCGTCGGCGGGGAATCGCTGGTGCACCAGCGAGGGTGCGCTGCCCCGGTAGACGGTGACGGTGGCGAACGGCCCGCCGAGCGGGGTGAGGCGCAGCAGCCGCAGCACGACGAACGAGAGCCCGGGCTCCTGATAGGCCACCCAGCCCTTCGGTACGTCGACGGACAGGATGGCCTCCCCGTCGAGCCCGGACAGGCGCCGGCTCCCACCGCCGGCGTCGACGCCACGCTGTCCGGCGGACAGGGTGCGCAGGACCGCCCCGGCCAGCTCGGTTAGCCCCTCCCGGTCGTCGGCCGCGTTGGGCGACACGAACATCTGCACCCGGATGACGGTCGTGTCCGGGGCCCGCACGAACGCGTCCGCGATCGGCACCGCCTGGCGGCTCGAGTCCAGCGGCCAGAACCCGTAGGCCGCGACCTGAACCCCGTCGGCCTCGGCCGGGACGGGGACGAGTCGCTGCCCGGCGGGCAGCTCCCAGGCCTCGACGATCCGGCCGACGCTCTGGTGCAGGTCCCCGGGCGCGGTGCGGAACAGTTCGGTCGCGAGCAGCACCAGCCGCTCCCCGTCAAGGTCGTACACCACACGGGTCTCGGTGACCCCGGCGGTGGCGACCCCCATCAGCGACTGCGGCCGGGCCTCGACGCGGGCCCCTTCGGGCAGGCCGAGGTCCAGCCGTCCTTCGAGCAGCGAAACCCGCTGCTGCGCCCGGTATTCCCGTCCGGCCCGCCCAAGCGCTCCCACGGCCCGAACCCTACCGACTCCGGCCCGCCCGCGCAGTCCGGCCGGCGGCGTACGACGATGCCCCCATGGAACCGGATCTCACCATCGCGAAGGCGGTCATCGCGGACCTGGCGGCCGTCGAGCGGATCTACACGCCGTACGTCACCGACACCGTCATCACGTTCGAGGAGAACCCGCCGACGGTGGACGACTGGCGCGCCAAGCTCGACGACCTGACCGCGCGCGGGCTTCCGTTCCTCGTGGCCCGGGTCGGGGGCCGGGTCGCCGGCTACGCCTACGCCGGGCCGTGGCGGCCCAAGCCGGCCTATCGGCACACCGTCGAGGACTCGATCTACCTCGCGCCCGGGTACGGCGGGCGGGGGATCGGCTCGGCGCTGCTGCGGGCGCTGCTGGACCAGTGTGCCCGCGCCGGGGCCCGGCAGGTCATCGCCGTCATCACCGACGCCGGCGGCGACGCCTCCCACGCGCTGCACCGGCGGCTCGGGTTCCGCGAGGCCGGGCGGCTGGGCGGGGTCGGGTTCAAGCACGGGCGATGGGTCGGCACCGTGCTGATGCAGCGCGGGCTTGACGAGGAAAGCTAACGGCATTAGCTTTAAAGCTATGACAATGAGCTTTGCGCACGAGGGCGGGACCATTGCCTACGACGACACGCTCGGCGACGGGCCGCTGGTGCTGTGCCTGCCCGGCCTGGGGGTCACGCGGCGGACCTACGCGCCGTTCGTGCCCGAGCTGACCGCGGCCGGCCATCGGGTCGTCACCATGGACCTGCGCGGTGAGGGCGAGACCGACGCCGTCTGGAGCGACTACTCGCCGGAGGCCGTCGCCCGGGACGCGATCGCGCTGCTGCGCCACCTCGACGCCGGGCCGGCCGTGCTGTTCACGAACTCCTACACGGGCGCGAGCGCGATCTGGGCGGCCGCCGAGGCCCCCGAGCTCTTCTCGGCCCTGGTCCTCTCCGACCCGTTCGCCCGGGTCCTGCCCGCGCCGAACCTGCTGATGCGGACCGCGATCAAGGCGGTGTCGGCGTCGCGCCGGCTCTGGGTGACGTACTGGGCGTCGCTGTACAAGACGGGCAGGCCGGACCCGGGGGAGAAGGCGGCGCTGTCCGCGAACCTGGCCGAGCCGGGCCGGATGGCGGCGCTACGGGCCATGATGGCCGCCGACGTGTCCGGGTGCGAGGCGCGCTTCGCCGAGGTGCGCACGCCGACGCTGGTCGTCATGGGCGGCAAGGACCCCGACTTCCCGGACCCGGCGGCCGAGGCCCGGCTGGTGGCCGGGCGGGTCGGCGGCGCGGTGGCGATGATCGACCGGGCGGGGCACTACCCGCACTCGGAGATGCCGAAGGAGACCGCCGCGGCGGTGCTGGCGTTCCTCGCGGCGCGCGCGGATGCCTAGGGCGGGGCTCAGCCCGGCCGCCGTGGTCGACGCGGCGCTGCGGGTGGTGGACGCGGGCGGGCCGGCGGCGCTGACCCTCGCGGCGGTGGCGGGGGAGTGCGGGGTGGCGACGCCGTCGCTCTACAAGCACGTCGCCTCGCTCGCCGAGCTGCGCGGACGGCTCGCGGCGCGGATCGTCGACGAGCTCACCGCGGAGGTGACCGCCGCGATGCTCGGGCGCAGCGGGGACGGCGCGCTGGAGGCGCTCATGGTGGCGTATCACGCCTATGCCACGCGCCACCCCCACCGCTACGCGCTCGTCCCGCAGCGGCCCGACCCGGGCGACGCGGCGGTCACCGCGGCCGGGGAGCGGTTCCTCGCGGTCGTGTTCGCCGTGTTCAAGGGCTACGACCTCGACGGCGACCGGCTCGTGCACGCGACCCGCGTCCTGCGGGCCGCGATGCACGGCTTCGCGGTGCTGCACACCGAGGGGGCCTTCCAGCTGGGGCAGGACCTCGCCGAGAGCCACCGCGTGCTCATCGAGACGATGAAGCTCATTCGTGCGGCAGCAGGAAACGCCAGCTGACCTGGGCGCGGCGGCCGTCGGGCAGCCGGTGGACCGGCCACTGGGCCTGGTCCGGGTGCGGCAGCGCGCGCATGAGCGCGCGGGCCTGCCGGTCGCGCAGGTCCAGCTGGGCCAGGAACTCGTCCTTGCGGAACTGCGGGACGGGGACGCCGGCCGGCCACGGCGGGACGGCGCCGGTGCTGGGCTGGGCGGCCTGCATGAGGTTGGCGACGAGCCGGACCGCGTCCGGGTGCCACTGGGCGCCGGAGCGGTTCACCCGGTCACGCAGCTGCGTGAGGTGCTCCAGCAGGGAGTACGCCGGCGGCGGGTAGGCCTTGTCGCGCCGCGTCTCCTCCAGCCCCTCGAACCGCAGGCTGAACTTCCGCCCGTTCGTGCGGGCGGTGAAGACCGTCGACGGGACGTCGGCGATGATCGGCGCGCCCGGGCGGCGGCGGGCGTTGGCCGGGTCGCGCAGCACCGTGGTGGCGTGGTTGCGCAGGGAGCGCAGCTCGCCCTGGCCGAGGCGCAGGCGCCGGGCGGCGTCGGCGATGAGCACCCCGTCGTCGTAGGCGACCAGCCGCGGCGCCCGCAGCGCGTTCCAGCCCGCCGGCACGAAGCCGCCGACCAGCTCCCAGGTCAGCATCGGCCGCGGCTTGCGGCCCGCCTCCGGGTCGTCCGCGGCGATCGCGGCCGCCGCACCCCCGACCGCGGTCGTGACGCCGACGGCGCCGGCTGCCAGCAGCAGGCTCCTGCGGTTCATGTCGAACTCCCGTCCGTCCGGGCCTCGTGCCCGGCCACCGAGGGGGTCAACGACAAATCGGGCAAAAAGTCTCAAACGCCGCGATTGTACTCGCAGGGCAATGGATACAAATCAGAGTTCCTTGGTATGGTTTCGGACCATGCGCATCTCGGCGAAGGCGGACTACGCCATCCGCGCCCTGGCCGCGCTCGCCGCCGAGCCCGACCGCCCTCTCGTGTGCGAGTCGATCGCCGCCGACGAGCACATCCCGTTCCGCTTCCTCAAGGCCGTCCTGCGCGACCTGCGCCGGGCCGGGCTGGTGCGCAGCCAGCGCGGCTGCGAGGGCGGCTACTGGCTGGGCCGCCCCGCCGCCGCGATCACCCTCGCCGAGGTCGTCGCGGCCGTCGACGGCGAGCTGCTCACCGTCCACGGGGAGGGGCCGGACGACGATCCCGGCCGCGCGCCCGCCGTCGCCGCGGTGTGGCGGGAGATCCGGGCCCGCACCGAGGAGATCCTGACCGGCACGACCGTCGCCGACCTGCTGTACGCCAACCAAGGAGCCGCCCGATGACCGATCACTGGCACGCCCCGCTGCGCCACATCCGCGCCGCCGAGCTCAGCGGCGACACCCGCCAGACCTCCGGCATGACCCGGCTGGAGGCGATCTCCGGCCGGACGGTCGGCTCGGAGAAGCTCTGGATGGGCCGCACCCACGTGGCCCCGGCCACCAACTCGGGCGACCACCACCACGGCGAGGCCGAGACCGCCATCTACATCGTCTCCGGCCACCCCGTCTTCGTCTTCGCCGAGGGCGAGCGGGAGGTGCGCCTGGAGGCCGGGCCGGGCGACTACATCTTCGTCCCGCCCTACGTCGCGCACCGCGAGGAGAACCCGGGGGCGCAGGAGGCGGTCGTCGTCATCGCCCGCAGCAGCCAGGAGGGCGTGGTCGTCAACCTGCCGAGCCTGTGGGCGCCGGTCGAACGTCCGTGAGCGGCGAGCTGTCCATTGTGGAGCACACCGACCCCATGTGCCCGTGGGCGTGGGGCTCGGAGCCGGTCTTCCGCTACCTGCGCGCCGCCCTCGCCCCGGCGCCCTGGCGGCGGGTGTTCGGCATCCTGTTCCACCCCGACGACGACCCGGCCCCGGACCCGGCGGCCGAGACGGCGTGGTACCACCGGCACGTTCAGCAGATCGCCGGGCACACCGGCGCGCCGTGGCCCGCGCGCCTCTCCCGGGTGGCGCTGTCCAGCGTGCCGTCGTCCCTGGTGGCGACGGCCGCGGGCGGGCAGGGCGCGGCGGTCGCCGATCGGGTGCTGCGCCGGCTGCGGGAGACGTTCTTCGTCCTCGGTGAGCCGGCCGACACCGAGGAGCACGCCCTGGACGCCGTGCGCGGCGTGCCCGGGCTGGACACCGCGCGCCTGGCCGCCGACCTGCGCGCCCCGTGGACCCGGCGGGCGGCCGCACGGGACTACCGCGAGTGCCGCCGCCCCGCGCCCGAGGTCGTCGGGCTGCGCGCGGACGGGCCGCATCCGGGCGCGGCGAAGGAGGCCGAGGACGGGCTGCGCTATGCCTTCCCGACCCTGATCTTCCAGGGCCCGCGCGGGCGCGCGATCGTGCCGGGCTGGCGGACGCTGGAGCGCTACCTGGAGGCGGCCGAGGCGGTCGCGCCCGGCAGCGTGCGGGTGGCGCCCGCGTGCGGCGGCCTGGCGGACTACCGCAGCGTCACCGGCCCGGAGACCCGCCTGTTGCTGGGGTCCGACGCCCCGCCTCCGGGCGCGGTGACCGTGCCGACCCCCGGCGGTCCGGTGTTCCTGGACCCCGGCGAGGCCGGCACCCATCCTGCCACACGGGCGCGCTAATTCCTATCAAACCCATCGGCTTCGTCTCGATAAATAGGACACATCCCGATGGCTATTGACGACAGTTCGCGGCGCTCCGCATGATGGGCCCATGACCGGTTCCGGAGCGAAGTGAAGGAGGCCGGTCATCATGGGCTCAGTTCGGAAGGCGTGCGGCCGGAGCGAAGCGGAGGACGCATGACCCGCACGGCAAGCGCGCTCTGTCGCTAGGCCCCTTTCTCACTCCCCTTTTCCTGGCACCATCTCTGCGCCCGCGTCTGTCCGGGCGCGGCTTCCGCGTACCCGCAGACCCTCGAAAGGCATCAGCCGTCATGAATTCCTCGATCATGAGCCGCCGGTCGTTCCTCGGCCTCGGCGCCGCACTGGGCGGCGCCGCGCTGCTCACCGCGTGCGGCGACGGGACCACCGGCCCCGGCGCCGGCGGGGCGGGCGGCACCCTCAAGTGGGGCTGGGCGCTCACCACCAGCTGGGACCCGGTCACCTCGTCGGCCGGCTGGGACGTGCACGTGCTCTCCCTCGTCTACGCCGGGCTCACCAAGCTCGACGAGCGGGGCGACGCCGCGCCGGCCCTGGCCACCGGCTGGAAGTACAACGCCGACGGCACCGAGGTCACCTTCACGCTGCGCCCCGGCCTCACCTTCAGCGACGGCGCACCGCTCGACGCGACCGCGGTGAAGAAGAGCCTGGAGCGCGGCCGGGACTTCCCCAAGTCGCTGGTCGGCCCGCAGCTGGTCAACGTCAAGGAGATCCTCGCCCCGGACCCGGCCACGGTCGTGCTGAAGCTCGGCGTCGCCGACTTCCAGATTCCCAACCTGCTCGCCGGCAAGACCGGCATGATCGTGAACCCGGCCGCCTTCGAGTCCAACGCCGAGGCCCTGGCCACCAAGCCGGCCGGTGCCGGGCCGTTCACGCTCACCTCCTACGCGCAGAACGCCAAGGCGGTTCTGGCGAAGAACCCCAGCTACTGGGACGCGGCGAGCATCAAGCTGCAGAACTTCGAGGCGTACCCGCTGCCGGAGGCGGCGACCGTCGTGGCGGCGCTGCAGTCGGGGCAGTACGACGTCGCCCAGATCCCCGGCAGCCAGGTCGAGGCGGCCAAGGCGGCCGGGCTGCAGGTCCAGGTGATCCCCTCGCTCGTCGTCGCCGTACTCGACGTGAACATCACCAAGAAGCCGTTCGACGACCCGAAGGTCGCCGAGGCCCTGCGCTACGCCGTGGACCGCGCCGCGCTGCTCAAGACCGCCCAGTTCGGCCACGGCGAGGTCGCGTACCAGCCGTTCCCGAAGGGCTACGCCGGCTACAACCCCGCCCTGGACGGCATCTACGCCTACAACCCCGGCAAGGCGAAGCAGCTGCTGGCCGAGTCGTCGTACCGCGGCGCCCCCGTCGACGTCGTCATCACCACGGCGACCGCGGCCGGCGTGCCGGAGCAGCTGCAGTCCCAGCTGCAGGCGGCCGGGTTCAAGCCGACCATCGAGGTCATCCCCCAGGCCCAGTCGACGCAGCTGGTGTACGTCCAGCACAGCAAGGCCCTCTTCGTCGACCAGTTCGCCGGGCGCGACGCCGCCGTGCAGGCCTTCCAGGTGCTCTTCGGCAAGGAGGGGCTGATGAACCCCGGCCGCGTCCAGCCGCCGGAGCTCGCCGAGGCGCTGGCCAAGGTGAGCCGCACCCCGCTCGGCGACCCGAGCTACCCCACGGTGCTGCAGGCGGCGACGGCGGTCGCGGTGCGCACCATGCCCAACGTCTTCCTCTACACGGTCCCGCGCATCCTCGCCCGCCGGCCGAACGTCTCCGCCATCCCCGAGTTCACCGTCGTCCAGCGCTTCGAAGGGGTGACCGTCTCATGACCACGCTGCTCGAACGGCCGCCGGCGCCGCCGCGTGCCCCTTCGGGGGCGACCCCGCCGCAGCGCCGGCGCCGCCGCTGGATCGGCGCGGTGGCCACGCCGGTCGTGGTGTTCCTGTTCTCGTCGCTGCTCACGTTCGGCCTCGGCGCCCTGTCGCCGAGCAACCCGGCGGCGGCCGTGCTCGGCGAGACCGCCACGCCGGCCGACATCGCCCGGATGAACCACGAGTTCGGCCTCGACCGGCCGTTCCTGGTGCGCTACGCGGACTGGCTCGGCCACGCGCTCACCGGCGACCTCGGCCGCTCGTACTTCACCACGATCCCGGTCTCCGACAGCATCTTCGCCGCGCTCCCGGTCGACCTGGCCCTGGCCGGCCTCGCGGTCCTGCTCGCCGTGCTCCTGGGCGGCGCGGCCGGCATCGCCGCCGCCCTGCGCCAGGGCAGTCGCCTCGACCGGGCCGTCACGTTCGTCGCCTCGGCGCTCGGCACCCTGCCGCCGTTCGCGATCGGCATCGGCCTCGTCGTCGTCTTCTCAGTGCTGCTCAAGGCGCTCCCGGCCGGCGGATACGTCGGCCCCGAGCACGGCCTCGGCCCCTGGCTGCGCTTCGCGATCCTGCCGGCGCTGGCGCTCAGCCTCGACATCGCCGCCTCCATCGCCCGCCAGCTGCGCACCTCGCTGGTCGCGCAGCTCGGCGAGCACTACGTCACCGGCGCGGTCGTGCGCGGCCTCGGCGCCCGCCGGGTGCTGTTCCGCCACGCCCTGCGCAACGCCGCCGGCCCGGCGCTGACCGTGCTCGGCATGGGCGTGCCGATGGTCCTCGGCGGCGCCGTCGTCACCGAGAAGATCTTCAACCTGCCGGGCCTGGCCCAGCTGACGCTGCAGGCCTCCGCGCAGCACGACGTGCCGCTCATCCAGGGCACCCTGCTCGTCACCGTCACCGTCGTGCTGCTGTGCAACACGCTGGTCAACCTGGCGCTGGCCCGCCTCACCCCGCAGGGGCGGCGGTCATGAGCCGCGCCACCGCCGGCAGCGCGGCGATCCTCGCGGTCGTGGCCGTCCTTGCGGTCGCCGGCGGCCTGCTGGCCCCGCACGACCCGCTGCACCAGAACCCGGACCTCGCGCTGCGCGGGCTGTCGTGGTCCCACCCGTTCGGCACCGACTACCTCGGCCGCGACGTGCTCAGCCGCCTCGTCGCCGGCACCGGCACCACCGTCCTGGCCGCGATCGAGAGCGTCGGCGTCGGGCTGCTGCTCGGCGTCGTTCCCGGCCTCGCGTCGCTGTGGCTCGGCCGCGGCGTCGAGTGGCTGCTGCTGCGGGCCGCCGACGCGCTCATGACGCTGCCGTTCATCGTCTTCGCGGTCGCCGTCACCGGCATCCTCGGCAACGGCCTCACCCAGGCGATGCTCGCCATCGGGCTGCTGCTGGCGCCGCTGTTCTTCCGCGTCACCCGGGCCGCCGGGCTGAGCCTCACCCGGGCCCAGTACGTCGAGGCCGCCGAGCTCTTCGGGGCCTCCCGCGGCCGGATATTGCGCACCCACGTGTGGGGCAAGGTCCTGCCGACCGTCGCCGTCACCGCCGCCCAGGCCACCGGCGGCGCGCTGCTGGCCGTGTCGTCGCTGACGTTTCTCGGCATCGGCGTCCAGCCGCCCGCGCCGACGTGGGGCGGGGTCCTCGCCAGCGACCTGGGCTTTCTGGCCCAGCAGCCGTGGGCGCCGCTCATCCCGGCGGCGCTGATCGCGCTGACCGTGGCCGCGCTCAACAATCTCGCCGACGATCGGGGGACCCGTGCTGCGCGTCGATGACCTCCATGTCACCGTGCCCGGCGGGGCCGAGGCGGTCCGGCAGGTCTCGCTGAGTCTCCACAAGGGACAGTCGCTGGGCCTGGTCGGCGAGTCCGGCTCCGGCAAGACCCTCACCTGCCGCGCGATCCTCGGCGTGCTGCCGCCCGGCGTGGCGGTCTCCGGCGGCCGGGTCACCCTCGGCGACACGGACCTCACGGCGCTCACCCGCACGGGCTGGGACCGCGTGCGCGGAAGCCGCCTCGCCGCCGTCTTCCAGGACCCGGGGTCGTACCTCAACCCGTCGCTGACCGTCGGCCGCCAGCTCGCCGAGCAGCTGCGCCTCAAGCGTGGCCTGCCCCGCCGGGCGACCCGCGCCGCGGCCGTCGAACTGCTGGCCGCGATGGGCCTGCGCCGCCCCGGGACCGTCTACGACCAGTACCCGCACGAACTCTCCGGCGGCATGCTCCAGCGCGCCCTGATCGCGATCGCCGTCGCCGGCGGGCCAGAGCTGCTCGTCGCCGACGAGGCCACCACCGCCCTCGACCCCGCCGTGCAGGCCGAGGTCCTCGACCTGCTGCGCGACCTGCGCGAGCGCGACGGCCTGGCGCTGCTGCTGGTCAGCCACGACCTCGCCGTCGTGGCGCAGGTCTGCGACCGGGTCGCGGTCTTCTACGCCGGCGAGATCGTCGAGCAGGGCCCGACCGCCGAGGTCATCGCCGGCCCGCGGCACCCGTACACCGAGGCGCTGCTGAGCGTCGCCTCCCTCGGCGACTGGCGCCGCCGCACGCTGCAGGTGATCCCGGGCCGCCCGCCGGAGCCCGGCACCCCGGTCGCCGGCTGCCGCTTCGCGCCCCGCTGCGCATACGCCTCCGGCGTGTGCGCCGACCCGGTCCCGATGTCCACACTGGACGACCGGGCGGTGCGCTGCCACCGCGCGGCCGAGCTGGCGCTGGTGGGCGCATGAGTGCCCTGCTCTCGGTCGAGGGGCTCACGGTGTCGTACGGCGAGCGCCCCGTCCTCGACCGCGTCGACCTCACCGTCGAGCCCGGCGAGATCCTCGGCGTCATCGGCGAGACCGGCTCCGGCAAGACGACCCTCGCCCGCGCCGTCGCCGGGCTCGCGCCCGTCCACAGTGGACGAATCGGCTTCGCCGGCACCGACCTGACCGCGCTGCGCGGCCGGGCACTGCGGGCGTGGCGGCGCACCGGGGTGCTGCAGTACGTCTTCCAGGACCCGCTGCGCGCCCTCGACCCGCAGCACACGGTCGACACGATCGTGGGCGAGGGCCTGGCCATCGCGGGCCGGCTCGCCCCGGGCGGGATCGCCGAGCGAGTCGCCGCCGCGCTGACCCGCGTCGGCCTCGACCCCGCGCTCGGCCCTCGCACACCCGGCCAGATCTCCGGCGGCCAGCGCCAGCGGGTCCTGCTCGCCCGCGCCCTCGCCGTCGAGCCGAGGCTGCTGCTGTGCGACGAGCCCGTCTCCGCCCTGGACGCCTCCAACCGCAACCACGTCCTGCGCCTGCTCGCCGACCTGCGCGACACCGGCGGCGTGACCCTCGTCGTCATCTCCCACGACCTGAGCTCCCTGGCCGGGATCGCCGACCGCGTCGCCGTGCTCTACGGCGGCCGGCTCGTTGAGCACGGCCCGATCGGCCCGGTGCTCACCGAGCCGCGCCACCCGTACACCGCGCTGCTGGCCGCCTCCTCGCCCAGCGTCCGCCGCGAGCACCCGATCCCGGCGGCCCGCCTGCGTGGCGGCGACGGCGAGGGGTACGCCGGCGGCTGCGGATACGCCGCCCGCTGCCCCTTCGCCACCGACGGCTGCGCCACCGAGCCGGAACTGTCCACCGTGGACGGCGCTCGCGCGGTCGCCTGCCACCGCGCCGGAGCCTGGGGGGCGCTGGTATGAGCACCCCGACCACCTCGCACTGGGGTGCCTACCGGGTGACCGCCGGCGCGGGCGGCCTCGCCGTCGCCCCGCATCCGGCCGATCCGGCCCCGTCCCCGCTGCTGGGCAACGTCGCCGACGGCGTCACCCACGCCACGCGGGTCCGCGCCCCGGCGATCCGCCGCGGCTGGCTCGAGCGCGGCCCGGGCCCGACGGACCGGCGCGGCCGCGACGAGTTCGTCGAGGTCGGCTGGGGCACGGCCCTGGACCTGGTCGCCGGCGAGCTGACCCGGGTGCGGCGCGAGCACGGCGACGGGGCCGTGTTCGGCGGCTCGTACGGCTGGGCCAGCGCCGGCCGGTTCCACCACGCCCAGAGCCAGCTGCACCGCTTCCTCAACCTCGGCGGCGGGTACACCGGCTCCCGCAACTCCTACAGCCTCGGCACGTCGCTGGTGCTGCTGCCGCACGTCGTCGGCGACGCCGAGGAGGTGCTGCGCAACGCCTCCTCGTGGCCGACCATCACCGAGCACACCGAGCTGGTCGTCGCGTTCGGCGGGATCCCGGCCAAGAACGTGTACGTCACGCCCGGCGGCGTCACCCGCCACGCCACCCCGGGCCACCTCGCCCGGCTGGCCGCGCCCGTGGTGCTCGTCAGCCCGCTGCGCGCCGACCTGCCGTCCACACTGGACGCCACCTGGCTGCCGATCGTGCCCGGCACCGACACCGCGCTGATGCTGGCACTGCTGCACACGCTGGTCGAGGCCGGCCGGCACGACCGGGACTTCCTGGACCGCTGCACCGTCGGATTCCCCCGGCTGCTGCGGTACATCCAGGGCACGCCCACGTCCGCGGAGTGGGCCGCGCCGATCTGCGGCATCCCGGCGCAGGACATTCGCGCCCTCGCGCACCGGATGGCGGACCGGCGCACCCTGGTCACCGTCACGTGGTCGCTGCAGCGGGCCCGCTTCGGCGAGCAGCCGGTCTGGGCCGGTCTCGCGCTGGCCGCCGCCCTCGGGCAGATCGGGCTCCCCGGCGGCGGGTTCGGGCACGGGTACGGCTCGATGGGCGACGTCGGCGACCACGGCCCGGCCGCGCGGCTGCCGTGGCTGCCCCAGGGCACCAACCCGGTCACCGACTTCATCCCGGTCGCCCGCATCGCCGACATGCTGCTCGACCCCGGCGGTGCCTACGACTACGACGGGCAGCGCCGCACGTACCCGGACATCCGGCTCGTCCACTGGGCCGGCGGCAACCCGTTCCACCACCACCAGGACCTGGCCCGGCTGCGGCGCGCGTTCGGCCGCCCCGACACCGTGGTGGTGCACGAAACGCACTGGACCGCGACCGCCCGCCACGCCGACGTCGTGCTCCCGGCCACCACGACCCTCGAACGCGACGACATCGGGGGCGGGCGCCGCGACACCCATCTCATCGCCATGCACCGCGCGGTACCGCCACTGGGGCAGGCCCGCGACGACCATGCGATCCTCGCCGGGCTCGCCGACCGGCTCGGCTACGGCGCCGCCTTCACCGAGGGGCGCACGCCGATGCAGTGGCTGCGGCACCTCTACGACGGCTGGCGCCCCGCGGACGCGCCGACGTTCGAGGAGTTCTGGGCGGCCGGGGAACTGGAGCTGCCGCCCGGCCCCGAGCGGTTCACGCTCTTCGAGCGCTTCCGCGCCGACCCGGACGGCCACCCGCTGCGCACACCGAGCGGGCGGATCGAGCTGTACTGCGAGACCATCGCCGCCTTCGGCTACCCCGACTGCCCCGGCCACCCCGCGTGGCTGGAGCCCGAGGAGTGGCTCGGCGGCCCGGCCGCGGCCCGCCACCCGCTGCTGCTCATCGCCAACCAGCCCGAGACGCGCCTGCACAGCCAGCTCGACGTCGGCGCGGTCAGCCGGGCCGCGAAGGTCGCCGGCCGCGAGCCGCTGCGCATCCACCCCCTCGACGCGGCCGAGCGCGGCATCGCCGCCGGCGACGTCGTGCGGGTGTTCAACGACCGGGGCGCCTGCCTCGCGGGGGCGGTCATCGACGACGGGCTGCGGCGGGGCGTGCTGCGGCTGCCGACCGGCGCGTGGTTCGACCCGGTCGACACCCCCGAGGGCGTGCTGTGCGCGCACGGCAACCCGAACGTGCTCACCGCCGACGCGCCGAGCTCGCGGCTCTCCCAGGGCTGCACGGGCCAGCACGCGCTGGTACAGGTGGAGCGGTACCGGGGCGAGCCGCCCCCGGTCACCGTCCACGAACCACCGGCGATCCGGAGGATGCCATGACAGCCACCGCCACCGACCTGGCCGCCGTGACGGCCGAGCTGGCCGAGCGCGCCGAGGAGCACGACCGCGAGGCCACGTTCCCGCACGAGGGCATCGCGCTGGTCCACCGGCACGGCCTGCTCACCGCGACCGTCGCCCAGCGCTACGGCGGTCCCGGCGCCGGGCTCGCCCGCACCGTGGAGATCCTCACCGCCCTCGGCGCCGGCGACCCCGCCGTCGCGCTCGTCACCGCGATGACGCTGTTCACCCACGCCGGGCAGGCGCGCACGTCGAGCTGGCCCGCGCCGCACTACCGGCAGCTGCTGGCCGAGTCGGCGGGCGGCCCGGCGCTCGTCAACGCGCTGCGCGTCGAGCCGGAGCTCGGCACCCCGGCCCGCGGCGGCCTGCCCGCCACCGTGGCCCGCCGGGTCGCCGGCGGCTGGGCCCTGACCGGCCGGAAGATCTTCTCCACCGGCGCCGAGGCCCTGGCCTGGATGCTCGTCTGGGCCCGCACCGACGAGGACGAGCCGCGCACGGGCTCGTTCCTGGTCCGCGGGGGCAGCCCCGGCCTGCGCATCGAGCCCACCTGGGACCACCTCGGCCTGCGCGCGAGCCGCAGCGACGACGTCGTCCTCACCGACGTGCGCGTCCCGATCGACGCGACCGTGGAGCTGGCCGCGCCCGTGCCGGACGCCCGGGGCGCGGAGCTGTTCGCCTGGAACTGCCTCGGGCTGACGGCGCTGTACCTCGGCGTGGCGAACGCGGCCCGCGACTGGCTCGTGCGCTTCCTGCACGAGCGGGTCCCCACCTCGCTCGGCCAGCCCCTGGCCACCCTGCCGCGGTTCCAGGCCGCGGTCGGCGAGATCGAGGCCCGGCTGCTCTCGGCCGAGGTCCTCGTGCGCGCTCTCGCCGCCGGCGTCGACGCGGGCGACCCCGAGTCGATCCGCCGAGCCGGCCTCGGCAAGCTCGCCGGCACCCGCGCCGCGATCGAGAGCGTCCAGGACGCCGTCGCCCTCGTCGGCAACAACGCGCTCAACCGGCGCAACCCCCTCGAACGTCACCTGCGCGACGTGCTCTGCGCCCGCATCCACACCCCGCAGGACGACACCATTCTCGCCGTGGCCGGCAAGGCCGCGCTGGCCCGCTACGAAAGGACATCCACGCCATGACGGTCGAGTTCATCGGCATGATCGGCACGCAGCACGCCTCCGAGATCCATGCGCCCTCAGGACCGCTCGTCGATCCGGCGTACACGCGCCGCTTCGCCCGCGCCCACGAGGACGCCGGCTTCGACCGGATCCTCATCGGGTACGGCTCCGGCTGGCCCGAGGGCGGCCAGGTCGCCGCGCACGTCGCCGCCCACACCGAGCGCCTGGGCCTGCTCGTCGCGCACCGCCCCGGCTTCGTCGCCCCGACGCTGGCCGCCCGCACGTTCGCGACCCTGGACCAGCTCAGCGGCGGGCGCGTCGCCGTGCACACCATCACCGGCGGCAACGACCACGAGCAGCGCCGCGACGGCGACTACCTCGGCAAGGACGAGCGATACGCGCGCACCGACGAATACCTGGAGATCCTGCGCCGCGCCTGGTCCTCGCCCGAGCCGTTCGACTACGACGGCAAGTACTACCGCTTCGAGGACTTCTCCGCCCACGTCCAGCCGGCGCACCGGATTCCCCTGTACTTCGGCGGCTCCTCCGCGGCCGCGTACCGCGTCGGCGGCAAGCACGCCGACACCTTCGCGCTGTGGGGCGAGCCGCTGGCGGAGACCGCCGAGCAGATCGCCTCCGTGCGTGCCGCCGCGGCCGCCGCCGGCCGCAGCGAGCCGCCGGGCATCAGCGTCTCGTTCCGCCCGATCCTCGGCCCGACCGAGGAGCTCGCCTGGGAGCGGGCACACGCCATCCTCGACACCGTCCTCACCGGCCGCTCCAACTGGCCGCAGCGCGCCTGGCGCAGCGACGGCCCGCCGGAGAACGTCGGCTCCCAGCGCCTGCTGGCCGCCGCGGCCAAGGGCGACGTGCACGACCGCGCCCTGTGGACCGCGCCGGCCAAGGCGACCGGGGCCGGCGGCAACTCGACGGCGCTCGTCGGCACGCCCGAGACCGTGGCCAAGGCGCTGCTGGACTACGTCGACATCGGCGTGACGACGCTGCTCATCCGCGGGTACGACCCCCTCGACGACGCCATCGACTACGGCCGCCACCTGCTGCCACTGGTCCGCCAGGAGCTCGCCCACCGGGCCGCCGCGTCCGCCGCGGTCCCGGTGGGTGCCCGGTGACCGCCTCGGTCCTGGCCGGCCTGCGCTGGGATCCGCCGCCGGAGATCGCCGTGCGCGGCACGGTCCTGGTGCTGCCGGGGCGCGGTGAGCACCCCGGCGTGTACGAGCGCTTCGGCCGCCGCCTCGCCGCCGACGGCTACGCGGTCCGCGCGTCCGGCCCGCCCAGTCCGGCTCACCGGCTTCGCGCGGGCGACCCGGACCAGGCGGTCGCCCCGCTGGTGCTGGCCGGCTCCGACACCGGCGCGCTGCGGGCGCTCGCCCTGGCCCACGCGGCCGGCGCCGCCGGGGTCATCGCCGCCGGCACCCCGTGGTCCGCCGGTTCCTCGCCCTCGCTGCTGGGGTGGGACGACGAGCTGGAGGCCCGCACCGCGTGCCCGACCCACCGCTCCCGGCTGACCGGCGACGGCGCGTTCGCCCGCGGCGCCCTGGCCGCGGAGGTTCCCGCCGATCTGGCCGCCGCCGTGGTACCGCCCGAGATCACCGTCCCCGTCCTGCTGATCCACGGCGAGGCCGACCCGGTCGCGCCGCTGGCCGGAGTCCGCCGGCTCGCCGCCTCGCTCCCGCGGGCCGAGCTGGCCACCGTGCGCGACGGCCGCCACGACGCGCTGAACGACATCACGCACCGGACGGTGGCGGCGCACGTCGTGCAGTGGCTGGAGCGCCTGCGCGCGGACCCGGCCGCCCCCGCCATTCTCACCGTCTCGTAGAGGAGGCCCGGAGTTGACGGCAATCGGCCCGGACCTGTTCCGCGCTCTGCTGCGTCGCCACGCCGCCGGCGTGGTGGTGATCACCGCGCCCGGCCCGGCGGGCTTCACGGCGACGTCGTTCACGTCCGTGTCCCTGGAGCCGCCGCTGGTATCGTTCTGCCTGGACCGCCGCTCATCGAGCTGGCCGACGGTCCAGCGCGCCGCCCACGTCGGGGTCCACGTCCTGACGGCGGCCCAGGAGCCGGTCGCGCGCCGGTTCGCGACCAGCGGGATCGACCGTTTCGCACCGCCACTGACCTGGCGGGAGAGCCCCGACGGCGTCCCGGTGCTGGAGGACGCCCTGGCGGTGCTGGTGTGCCGGGTGGCCGAGCGAGTGCACGCGGGCGACCACGCGATCGTGCTGGCCGAGCCGATCCACGGCGCACACTCGGACGGGGCGCCGCTGCTGTACCACGACGGCCGCTACCTGAAGGCGGCCTGACCGCCGCCACAGCGGCGAGCGAGCCGCCGCGCCGACCGGTGCGGCGGCTCGCTCGACAACCGTCGTAGGTATCGGTGCTCGCGCCCCCTGATCATCGATTCGGGCCGGCCGTTGGTGAGGGTGAAGAACCCGAGGTTCCAGATGCCGGGGCCGGAGAGCCGAAGCGCGGGGAAGGTGTAGATGGCCGGGTCGGGGATCGGCGCCTCGCTGAGGACGAGCCGCCGCACGTCCGCGGGGTGGGCGGCGTAGGCGTTCGTGCCGGTGTCGTGGCCGACGAGCCGGACGTCATGGTCGAGGCCGAGCCGCACCAGCAGGCCGTGGATGCCGGCGGCCATCGTCTTCTTGTCGTAGCCGCCCCGCGGTGCGTCGCTCTTGCCCGCGCCGCGCAGGCCGGGCGCTAGTGCTCGCCGAGTTCCGGCAGCAGGCCGCGCCACTCGTACCAGGTCTGGGGGTGGTGGCCGCCGCGCACATAGTTGATGCCGATGCCGCCGAAGTCGGCGCGCCGCTCGGCGAAGCCGGCCGGCACCCGCGACTCGTGCGCCGAGACGGGCGGGCAGAGGATGGCGACAAGGCCGAGGGCCAGTGTCGCGACGGTTCGCATGCCGGCCATCGTGTGGCGATCGGTGTCGCCCGGGCATCGGGCGGGTGACGGCGCGCCCGGCTGCCCGCGAGTCATCGAGCGGCCGGGCAGCCGGCCGACGGTGGCGCGTACCGCCGGCTGACGGAAGACCAGCCGCGGCGCGGGTCCCCACGATGGTCGCTGTCAGCTCGACCATCGTGGAAAGGGCGGTGACGACAACCGCGGAAAGCCGACCATCGTCCTGGTGCATGAACAAGAACGCACAGCACACGACGGCCAGAGCGTTCGCCGATTCCAGCGGCTGGAACGCGGAGGTCCGGACTCTGCGGTGCCTCGGCTACCCGGTTGTCGCCGCGCCGAACCCGCTGCGGGTTTGACCAGCGACCCGGACTACGTCCGGGCGTTGCTGCAGTCGATCAACGGACCGATCGTGCTGGTCGGGCACTCCTACGGCGGCGCCGTCATCGCCAACGCCGCCCGTGGCGTGCCGAACGTGCGGGCCCTGGTCTACGTCGGCGCATTCGTGCCCGGCCGGGGCGAGAGCATCGCCACGGTGCCCGATCCGGCGACGTACCCGTCGCTGCTCGGCCCCGGCACCCACCGCGACGCGCCCCGTGGCCCAACCCGGCCGGGTCCGGCGCCGACGTGGACATCACGATCAAGCCGGGCCGGTGTTTGCCGGTGACGTGCTCGCCGCGACCGCCGACCTGATGGCGGTGACCCAGCGGCCGCTCGCGTTCACCGAACTCTCCCTCGCGCCCGCCTGGCGGACGGTGCCGATGATCACCCTGGCGGATCACGCCATCAACCCGGCCGGGCAGCGGATGATGGCCGGGCGGGCCCACGCCCGGATCCGCACGATGCGCTCCTCGCACGCGGTGATGGTGTCCCACCCCGATGCCGTGGTCCAGAAGCCACCATCGCGGAGCAACCACCGTTACGCAACGAGACGAGGTACCTCATGCCCGAGTCGCCCATCCCAGTCCTCTTCATTCACGGCCTCTGGCTGCACCCCTCCTCCTGGGCCCCGTTTCCGCGAGCCCGGTGCTCAGGAACCCGGCCAACGTCCACCACGCGGTGTCGCTGACGGCCGACGAGTTCCAGTACAGCTTCGGCAGCGCGGTAAGCGCGGAGGAGCCCGAGCGGTGGACGGTCCCGGCCCCGGGCCGGCCGCAATTCGAGGCGGCGGTGGCGAACTTCGCGCCGCACTCGCCGGCCGAGGTGGCGACCGGCAACGCCGATCGCGGGCCGCTGCTGTGACATCACAACACTGGTGGATCGGCCGGCGTCGCGCCGGTCGATCGGCACCCGACCAGGAAAGGAAGTGCCTGTTGTGGACGACACGATGATGGCGCTGCGGGCGCATGCCCGGGGCAGCCCCGAACAGCTGGTCTACGAGACCGCACCGCGACCCCGCCCGGGCTTGGGGGAGGTGCTCGTCGCCGTGCACGCCGCCGCGATCACCTTCGCCGAGCTGGGCTGGGACCTGTCGTGGACCACGCGCGACGGCCGCGACCGCACCCCGGTCATCCCGTCCCACGAGGTGTCCGGGACGGTCGTCGCGACGGGTGCCGCGGTCACCGGCCTGCACACCGGCGACGAGGTCTACGGCCTGATCGACTTCGACCGGGACGGCGCGGCCGCCGAGTTCGTCGCAGTGCCGTCCGAGGCGCTCGCCGCCAAACCCGCCACGCTGTCGCACGCCGAGGCCGCCGCCCTGCCGCTGTCCGCGCTCACCGCCTGGCAGGCGCTGGTCGACCACGCCGGGCTCACCGCCGGCGAAACGGTACTCGTCCACGGCGGTGCGGGCGGCGTCGGCGTCTACGTCACCCAGCTCGCCGCTGACCTCGGCGCCACGGTCGTCGCCACCGACCTCCCGGACCACGCGCGGACAGTGCGGGCGCTGGGCGCCGACCGTTTCATCGACGTCACCCGGGAGGACTTCGACCGTGTAGTGGCCGGGGTGGACGTGGTCGTCGACACTGTCGGCGGTTCCACGCTGGCACGCTCCTACCCGGTGCTGCGGCCCGGCGGCCGGCTCGTGACGCTCGGCGCCCCGCCCGACCGCGAGCTCGCCGCCGCGCACGGGGTACACGCGATGTTCTTCGTCGTCCGCCCGGATCGAACGCAGCTGGGCCGGCTGGCCGCGCTGGCCGACGCGGGCCGGCTGCGCCCGGTCGTCAGCAGCACCTTCCCACTGGCCGATGGCCGCGCCGCGTATGCCGGCGGGACGCGGCCGCGCAAGCCGGGCAAGACGGTCCTCATCGTGCGGTCCGAGCCCGGCCGGCGTCAGTCGATCGACTGACGCGCGCAGTCCGGGCCCTGTGGCTGACCGGGGCGGCCGGTGTGAGCATGCGCATCGTCGATGCGCGGGGAGGTGGCTACTGTCGTGATGTTCCGGGCCGGCGGACCGGACCGCTGGGCACCGAGCTGCTCGGCCGTGACGCGGAGCCGGCCGGGCTGGGTGCGCTGTTCGCCGGTGGCGGCGACGGTGACGAGCCGGCGGGCGCGGCCGTGGTGCTCACCGGCCGAGGCCGGTCCCCTCGCCGACGGGCTTGGTGGCTTTCGCGGAGGGGGAGCAGCACCGTGAACCGGGTGTCGCCGGGCTCGGAGCTGACGCGGATGTCGCCGTGGTGCTTCTTGACCGAGCCCGGCATCGGCAAGTCCGCTTTGCTGGAGGCGGCGCGGGAGCTCGCCCGCGCCGCCGGCTTCCGCACCCTCGGCGCCATCGGAGTCGACGCCGAGGCACAGCTCTGCCGTACTCCGGTCTCCACCAGCTCCTGCGACCGCTGATGGGCTACGCCGGCCGCCGGCCGCAGCGCCAGGTCGACGCGATGCGCGCGGCATCCGGCGCGGACGCCGACGCCAGCCCGGAGCCGTTCCTGGTCTCGCTGGCGGCGCTCAACATCCTCGTCGAGGCGGCCGCGGACCGGCCGGTCGCCGTCCTCGCCGACGACGTGCGGTGGCTGGACCCGCAGACGCACGACACGCTGTCGTTCCTCGCCCGCCGCGTGACGATGGACCCGGTCGTGATCGTCGGTCCCTGCCACCGACCTGATCCGGCACCCCAAGACCCGCTGGCCGATCGAACACGACTACCCCGACCTCAAGACCGGCCGCGGGCCTCGACCCCTTCGAAGGCCGATCCTGGACCGGCTGGCACCGCCGAGCACCTGTTCATCACCATGCCGCGACTCGACAGCTGCCCGCGACCTGGACCGGCGCATGCCCTGCCACCGAACACCGGGATGCGCCACTGCTGGAACGCCGCCGGCCAGCGCCGCACCGCCACAGCGTGACGTCCGAATACCGCCAGCAAACGCGGCCGCTACACCTCATCGTTGAAGGTGGAATGAAGGCAAACGAAGAGGAGCCTACGATGACCGCCTACGCGACGATCACCAGCCCGCTGGGCGACCTGCTCCTGGTCGGCGAGGAGACGCGGGACGGCGTCACGCTGACCTCGTTGTCCATGCGAGGCCAGAAGACCGCCCCGGCCATCCAGGCCGGCTGGCTCCACGACCCCGACCGCTTCGCGGACATCGCCCGCCAGCTGGAGGAGTACTTCGCGGGTGAACTCACCGAGTTCGACATCGCGTTCACACCTAGCGGCACGGACTTCCAGCAGCGCGTGTGGCACGCACTGGAGCAGATTCCGTACGGCACGTCGACCACCTACGGCGAGCTCGCCGAACAGCTCGGCCTGCCGCGTGAGCGGATCCAGGCGCTGGGTGCGGCGATCGGCGCGAACCCGCTGCTGCTGGTCCGCCCGTGCCACCGGGTGATCGGCGCCGACGGCACCATGCGGGGCTACGCCGGCGGCGTCGAGCGCAAGGTCCAGCTCCTCACCCACGAGGGTGTCCTGCAGCCGACGCTGATCTGACACCGGCGCGAGCGGCGCAGCCGCTGGACTCCGAGCACGTCCACCAGGCTGCCATGCCCGCGGAGCCGGGGCGCCCGCGTCCATCGAAGGAGTCACCATGACCGACACCATCCAGCCGGCCGGACGCGTCGGCGACCGGGTCGCGGCGGGCGACTGGGGCGCGCTGACCGACGAGCTCAGTGACTACGGCAACGCACTCACCGGGCAGCTGCTCACTCCGGCCGAATGCGCAGCGATCGCCGGACTGTACGACGAGGCCGACCGCTTCCGCACGACCATCGACATGGCACGCCACCGCTTCGGCTCCGGTCAGTACCGCTACTTCACCCACGACCTGCCGGACGTGATACGGCAGTTGCGTGAGGCGTTCTATCCGCACCTGCTGCCCATCGCCCGCGACTGGGCCAAGAAGCTCGGCAGGTCCGCGCCATGGCCCGACACACTGCGGGAGTGGCTGGCGATGTGCCACGCGGCCGGGCAGGACCGCTCGGCGCAGATCCTGCTGCGCTACGGCCCCGGCGACTGGAACGCCCTGCATCGCGACGTGTTCGGCGACATGCTCTTCCCGCTCCAGGTCGTCATCGGCCTGGACGCGCCCGGCGTCGACTTCACCGGCGGCGAGTTCATCATGACCGAGCAGCGCCCCCGTGCCCAGTCGAGGGGCTCGTCCACGACCCTGCCACAGGGCCACGGGCTGATCTTCACCACCCGCGACAGGCCGGTCCCGTCCAAGCGCGGCTGGTCCAACGGGCCCATGCGGCACGGGGTGAGCACGGTCCGTTCCGGCCGCCGACGCACCCTTGGCCTCGTCTTCCACGACGCCGCATGATGCCCGCCGTACCCGGCCCGCCCGAGGGCCGGCGCATCTATACGCTGCTCGGCCCGGACGGCAAGCCCTATCACAGCAGCACCCCCGGCGCCCTCGGCGGGCACCGGCGCGGCCGGCTGTACGGGCGGCTGGACTGCCCATGCGCACTGCGAGCCATCGCCCGCGGTCACTACGTGAACCACCGGGTGTTCTTCCCGGACGAGGCCACCGCG
The DNA here is from genome assembly GCF_050942935.1 of Dactylosporangium sp. CA-233914. Taxonomy (NCBI): domain Bacteria; kingdom Bacillati; phylum Actinomycetota; class Actinomycetes; order Micromonosporales; family Micromonosporaceae; genus Dactylosporangium; species Dactylosporangium sp. CA-233914. The sequence goes on from NZ_CP192030.1 coordinate 2,827,038, forward strand.
ATCACGGCCGGATACCGGCCCTGCGCGGTGTGTCTGCCGGAAAGGCACACCCACTGGAAAGCGAACAGCATCCTCAAGGAGCGAAAGCACTCCCGCTCCCCGCTGATCAGCGCCGCGGACCTGGCCGGATACGGCGATCTCCCGGCGCCCGGCCCCCACACCGACGCCGAGTTCGCCGCCCTCCTCGCCCTGCTGACCGGGCCGAAGTCGCGGATCGGGACCGTTGCGGTCGGCCACAGCAGGGACGACCCCTCCCGCGACGCGGCTGAAGCCTTCACCGCCGCATGGAAGGCCCGCGGCGGCAAGGTACTCGCCGTGGTGAACTGGCCCGAAAACGCCGCGTCCTGGCTGCGTCCGGCGAGCAGACTGACCGCGGAACTACCCGACGCGTGGGTGATGGCCGCGGCTCCGCTCGGCTTCGCCCAACTCGCCCGCCGCCTGCGCCACTCCACCGACTGGGACCCGGCCCGCACCTACGCCTTCGCGTCCCTGTACGACTCCCGCCTCCCTGCCCTCGCCGGAGCTCAGACCCTGCACGGACTGCGCGGCGCCACGGCCGGCGGCGGGACCTGGGACGTGCGCGGCCGCTGGATCACCTCCTACCCGGCCTGTACCTGAGCTATCGATGGACAAACGTCCAAAGCAACAGAAGTTCGTCGTGAATTTGCGACGATCACATCGAAGTATTGCGCTCGGTGTGTCGCGGCTGGCAGGATCTCACGCCAGAAGCCGTCATGTGGTCAGCACCGCCAACCGGGCTCCCTCGGGAGTCCGGGCTGGTCAGTGCCGGTGCGCGGGCCCCGCTCAGGCCCGTTCCCCCGCCGTGCCCCGAAGGCGAACTCCGATGCGTTGCCCTGGACCGCCGACCGGGGAGACGCCGCCTCAGGGGCGACATCCCTAGGAGTCCACATGGGAGTTTCCCGCCGCTCCGTCATCGCCACCTCCCTCGCCGGGGCCGCCGCCGGCGCGCTGCCGATCGGGGCACAGGGCGCCGAGGTCGCCTACGCCGTCAGCCCGCCCGGGGACGTGGTCGGCAAGGTCACCGTCGGCTACCAGGGCTGGTTCGCCTGCATCGGGGACGGTGCGCCGATCAACGGATGGTGGCACTACAGCCCGAACTGGTCGCAGAGCCCGGCGCCCGGGGCGTGCTCGATCACCTGCTGGCCGGACATGCGGGACTTCACGAAGGGGTACCGGACTAACTTCGCCAACCTCGGCAACGGCCAGCCGGCGAACCTCTTCTCGTCCTGCGACCAGCAGACCGTCGACACGCATTTGCGCTGGATGCAGCAGAACGGGTGCGACACGGCCGCGCTGCAGCGGTTCAACCCCAACGGGGGCGAGGGCGCCACCCGCGACGCGATGGCGCAGAAGGTCCGCCAGGCCGCCGAGGCGTACGGGCGGAAGTTCTACATCATGTACGACGTCACGTGGTGGCTGAACATGCAGGGCGAGATCAAGGCCGACTGGACGAACAAGATGTCCGCCCACACCGCCTCGCCCACCTACGCCCGCCAGAACGGCAAGCCCGTCGTGTGCATCTGGGGGTTCGGGTTCAACGACGACGGGCGGCCCTTCACGCCGTCCGCGTGCCTCGATGTCGTCAACTGGTTCAAGGGGCAGGGCTGCTACGTCATCGGTGGCGTGCCGACGCACTGGCGGCTCGGCACGGACGACTCCCGGGCCGGTTTCATCGACGTGTACCACGCGTTCGACATGGTCTCGCCGTGGATGGTCGGGCGGATCAGCGACAACGCCGGGGCCGACTGGTTCTACCAGAACCGCGTGCTGCCCGACCTCGCCGATCTGGGCGCCCGCGGGATCGACTACCAGCCCTGCGTCATCCCCGGCGACCTCGCGGCCGGGCACCGCCGGCACGGCGAGCTCATGTGGCGGCAGTTCTTCAACCACACGCGGGCCGGCGTGCAGAGCGTGTACATCTCGATGTTCGACGAGTTCAACGAGGGCAATCAGATCGCCAAGACGGCCGAGAGCGCGGCCTGGCAGCCCACCAACTCCGGCATGCGGGCCCTCGACGAGGACGGCACGCCGTGCTCGTCCGACTACTACCTGCGGCTGACCGCCGACGGCGGGCGGATGCTCAAGGGCCAGGTCGCGCTGACCGCCACGCGCTTCACGGTGCCGTTGCCGACCGGCGCCGACCAGACCGCCCCGACCGTGCCCGGAAACCTGCGCGTCACCGGCGTCACCGACACGACGGTCGCGCTGGCGTGGAGCGCCGCCACCGACAACGTCGGCGTCGCGGGATATCGCATCAGCCGGGTTTCGGGATCCACGAGCAGCGTCATCGGTACCACGTCGACGCTGGCCTTCACCGTCAGCGGCCTGACGGCGGCCACGGCGTACACCTTCACCGTCGCCGCCTTCGACGCGGCCGGCAACGCCTCCGGCGCCTCCAACGCGGTCGCGGCGACGACCTCGGCCCCGCCGGACAACGCCACGAACCTGGCCGCGGGCCGCCCGACGGCGGAGAGCAGCCACACCCAGGTGTACGGCAGCGGCAACGCCGTCGACGCGAACACCGGCACCTACTGGGAGAGCGCCAACAACTCGTGGCCCCAGTGGCTGCAGGTCGACCTCGGCAGCGCGACGGCCACCCGCCGCATCGTGCTCACACTGCCGCCGCAGCCGGCCTGGGCGACGCGCACGCAGACGCTGTCGGTGAGCGGCAGCCCCGACGGCGGGAGCTTCTCCACGATCGTGGGCTCCGCCGGGTACACCTTCGATCCCGCCACCGGCAACACCGTCACCATCACCTTCCCGTCCACGGTGACCACCCGCTACCTGCGGCTGACCTTCACCGCGAACACCGGCTGGCCGGCCGGGCAGGTCTCGGAGCTGCGCGTCTACAACGGCTGAGCGCCTCCGCGCACCGGCCCGCCCGGCGGGTGGCGACCAGGCGTCCGGTCGCCACCCGCCACATCGACGCTGGTGATGCCCCGCGCGGCGAGGCCAGCCCGGCGCGAACCCCACTCTCCGTAGACGTCGGCCGCCGTGACGAACGAGTGGGTCGAGGTGCTCGTCGCGGCTCAAGCGCCACGGGTGCCCCACGGCGAAGGATCGATGAGGGATACTGCCTGTGCCGGAGACCGTTCGACGTCGTGGAGCGCGCCATCAGAACCCGAGACCAGTGGATCATCGCGGCCGGAGTCGTTGCGGTCCTCGCCCTCATCGGCGGGGGCTACTGGTACTTCTCGTACCGGCCCGCTGCGCAGCGCAACGACGCCGCGTACGCCGCCCTCGACCGGATCACCCTGCCGGAGGGGTGGCGGGTGACGGCAACGCTGGAGGACAAGTATCCCTCCGGCAAACCGTTCTGGACGCGCTTCTACATAGCGCCGAACATGGCGGGGCCGGCTGCGCTCAGTGCCCTCTCCGAACGGTTCCAGCAGGTCGGCGCGCTGCCCGGGGCGAATCGCTGCGGCGGGGGTGCAGGCTGCGTCAGCCTGGTCTACCCGCCCACGTACCGGATGACCGTCAACGCCGACGACCGGAACCTCGCCCACGAGAGCAACTGCCCGGAGGTGTCCTCCTGCACCCAGCTGATGCTCAGCATGGAGGAGTGGCAACCGGGCGACCCCGACTGAACGTCTGAACCGCGCGGGGGAGGCGTCTCAGCCCGCCAATTCCGCGCGCAGCGTCGCCAGTGCGGCGTCGATGATGTCGCGGAGCCGGCGATCGTCGTCAGTGTCGAGCCATTCGGCGACGGACACGTACATCAGGGTCACCGCCGTCTCGGCGAGCAGGCCGGCCCGGAGCGGGTCGAGGCCGCGGGCGCGGAAGCCGTCCCGCGCCACCTGGGCCAGCGTCGCGCGCTTGTGCTGGTCGCGTTCGCGCAGTCCCGGGTCGGATGCCACGATCGCGCGCCGCTGCCGCAGGGCATCCTTGCGGCCTTCGAAGTACGTCTCGGCGACCATGCGCAGGCCCGCGACGATCATCGTCAGCGGTTCGCCGGTGGGCGCCTCGGTCATGAGCTTCGCGGCGAAGGCGGGGATCTCGGCCTCGTCTGCGAAGAGCACCTCGCGCTTGTCGGCGAAGTGCCGGAAGAACGTGCGCGTCGTCAGGCCGGCCCGCGCGGTGATCGCCGGCACCGTGGTCGCGGCGAAGCCCTGCTCGGCGAAGAGCTCGAGCGCCGCCTGCTGCAAGCGCTCGCGAGCGTCCGGTCGCCATCGGGCCATGACGTCAGTATAGCCGTGATGACATCCCGTGTCGTTGGAGGTATGGTGATGGCACGGCGTGTCGTCACTGGGGCGGGCGCCGCACCAGGGCGGAGCTGTGCCATGACGGACGTGTGGATTCTCGGCGGCACCGGCCGCAGCGGGCGGGCGATCACAGCCGAACTGCGGCGCCGGGGCATCGAGCCGACGCTGGTCGGCCGCGACGCCGAACGGCTGAAGGCGGCGGCCGGCGGTCTGCCGACGCTGGTGGCCGGATCGGTCCGCGAGACCGCGGCCGCGATCCGCCGGGAGCGGCCGGCCGTGGTCGTCAACACCGTCGGACCGTTCCTCGAGACGGCCGCGCCGTTGCTGGGCGCCTGCCTTCCGGCTGGCCACTACCTCGACCTCGCCAACGATCTGGCGGCGGTGTCGGCGATCCTCGGCCGGGGCGGGGAGCTGACGGCTGCCGGGCGCACGGCCGTCACCGGCGCCGGGTTCGGCGTGACCGCCACCGAGAGCGTCGTGGTGAAGCTGTGCGAAGGGCGGCCGGCACCGCGGCGGGTCCGGGTCGACATGGTGCCCTCGTTGGCCGCCGATGACGGCGTCGTCGGCGACGCCCTGGCCGGTACCCTCGTGGAGGGCATCCCCGGGGTTGAGGGCGGTGGGCGGTTCCAAGGCCGCCGGTACCGCAACGGACGGCTCGCACCAGCCCGTCTCGCCGGTGACCCGATGAAACTGGTCCTGCCCGACGGTTCCACGGTGACCACCGCGGGCATGCCGCTGGGCGAGCTGATGGCCGCCCAGCGGGCCAGCGGCGCCGCGGACGTGCTCGCCGCGTCGAGCGAGGCCCCGTCCTCCCCGGTCGTCCGCGCGGTGCTGCCCGTGGCGACCGCCCTGCTCGCGATCGGCCCGGTGCGCTCCTTCGCCCGGCGACGGCTGGCCGCGGTACCGACGAAGGCCCGGCCGAAGCCCCGTGCGCACTCCTGGGGCCACGCCGTCGTGGAGTGGCCGGACGGCAGCATCCGCGAGGGCTGGCTGCGGGTCGGCGAGGCCCAGTCCTGGACGGCCACGGTGCCGGCCGAGGTGGTCCGGCGGCTGCTGGACGGGCAAGGCAAGCCCGGCGCGTACACGCCGGCGGCGCTGTTCGGGCCGGCTCTCGCCGAGGCATGCGGCGGCGAGTACCAGATCCGGTGAATCGCCGCGAGTGAACCGGGCCTGCACCGGCGCGTCGGGCGGTATGGGTCAACCGATCGGTTGATGCGAGGGTCGACCGACCTCGGTGCCGGCTGGGTGAATCGGCAACCGTCGGTGGCGGGCGAAACTCGCTGCCATGGGGATCATCGAGGTGACGAACCTCCACAAGCGATACGGGAACAGGGTTGCCGTCGACGATGTGTCGTTCACGGTCGAGGCGGGCGAGATCTTCGGAATTCTCGGTCCGAACGGCGCTGGCAAGACGACCACGGTCGAGTGCGTGAGCGGCCTGCGTACTCCCGATCGTGGCGAGGTCACGGTGCTCGGCCTCGATCCTCGGCGGGACCGGGGTGAGTTGCGGGAACGGGTCGGGGTCCAGTTGCAGGAGCACCGGCTGCCGGACAAGCAGACGGTGGCCGAGGCGATGGATCTGTACCGTTCGTTCTACCGCGAGCCGGCGGACGGGCGGCGGCTGCTGGAAATGCTGGGGCTCGCCGAGCAGCGCAACACGCAGTACCGGAAGCTCTCCGGTGGTCAGCAGCAGCGGCTTTCGGCCGCGCTCGCCCTGGCGGGTGGTCCCACCGTCGCGGTGCTGGACGAGCTCACCACCGGGCTCGACCCGCAGGCCCGGCGGGACACCTGGGACTTGGTCGAAGAGGTGCGCGACTCGGGCGTGACGATCGTCCTCGTCACCCACTTCATGGATGAGGCGGAGCGGCTCTGTGACCGGCTCGCGCTGATCGACTCCGGGCGCGTGGTCGCTCTGGACACCCCCGCCGGCCTGGTCGCGCGCGCTGGGGCCGAGCAGCGGGTGCGGTTCCGGCCATCGACCTGCCTGGACGAGCGGCTGCTGACCGGCCTGCCAGAGGTGACCAGCGTGCGGCGCCAAGGGCAGCAGGTGCTGGTGACGGGCACTGGAAACCTGCTGCAGGCGGTCACCTCGGTCCTGGCTCAGCAGCACATCATCGCCGGGGATCTCAGAGTCGAGCAGGCCAGCCTGGACGACGCCTTCGTCACCCTCACTCGAAGGAAGCTGTCGTAATGTCCGCTCTGTACAAACTCACTGTCGCCGAGGCGAAGCTGTTCCTGCGGGAGCCGATGGCGGTCGTCTTCGGGGTGCTGTTCCCGGCCGCGATCCTTCTCGGGCTCGGTGCTGTCCCCACGCTGCGGGAGCCGTCGGAGCAGTTCGGCGGGGTGCGGTTCGTGGAGCTCTGGGCCCCGAGCGCACTCGTGCTCGGGCTCGGCATCGTCGGGCTGCAGCACATCCCGGTGGCGGTGGCCACCTACCGGGAGCGGGGCATCCTCCGGCGAATGTCCACCACGCCGATCCACCCCGGCAAGGTGCTGGCGGCGCAGCTCATCGTCGCCCTGGCCGCTGCGGTCGCGGCGGCCGCGCTGCTGATCGTCTCGGCCTGGCTGGTACTCGACGTGCCACTGCCGCGGCACCCGTTCGGGTTCGCGATCGCGTTCCTGCTCGGCTTCGGCGCGGTGCTCGCGATCGGCATGCTGATCGCTGCGGTCGCGCCCACCTCCCGGGTCGCCACCGGGCTGTCGACCGTCGTGTACATGGTGACGATGTTCGCTGGAGGCGTCTTCCTGCCACGCTTCCTGCTGCCGGATTTCTTGATGCGAATGGGCGACTACACCCCGCCCGGGGCGCAGTCGCTGCTGGCGGGCTGGTCGGGTGACGCGGTGGTGGGGGCCGGGACGGCAGGTTCGTCGCAGCAGCTGTTGCAACTCGGGATAATGGCGCTGTTCGCGGTCGTGGCCGGTGGTGCGGCGGCGAAGCTGTTCCGCTGGGAATGAGCCGAAGGTGCGAGCTTCGATGAGCGGTGACGCCGGCCCCGACTGGGACCGCTGGTACGAGAAGCTGCTCGTCGTAGTGCCCTGGCTGCTGCTCCCCGCCTCGACAGCGATCGCCTTGGCGCAGCCCGGCCGGACCTGGAACGACCATGCGATCACCCTGGGCCTGGTCGGGGCGGCCGCCGGGTGGATGTATCTGGGGCACACCCGGGTGCCGCAGGACCGCCGGAAGCGGACCCTGCCGATGCTGATCTACTTCGCCGGGCTGCTCACGCTCTGCGTCGCGCTGATGGCCCGTGACGTGATCTTCCTGCTCTTCGCCATCACCGGGTTCTTCCACGCGTACCAGTTGCGACCGTGGCCGTTGGGGGCGGCCGGCGTGCTCGGAACGTCGATCTGTATCAACACCATGGCGTCCGATATGCCGGCCGCGACGGTACAGTCGCTCGGAACCTACCTGGGAGTGATCGTGATCCAGACCGCGGCGATCAGCTCCGGCATCGTGCTGGCCGAGAAGAGTGCCGAGCAGCACGAGCGACGTGAGCAGATGCTCGCCCGGCTGGAGGCGGCGCTGGAGGAGAACGCCGGCCTGCACGCCCAGCTGCTGGCCCAGGCCCGCGAGGCCGGCGTGCTGGACGAGCGGCAGCGTATGGCCGGGGAGATCCACGACTCGCTGGCGCAGGGCCTGACCGGCATCGTCACCCAGGTGCAGGCGGCCCAACGGGTCTGGCACTCGCCGACGCAGGCGCGTGAGCACGTGGACCGGGCGTTGGCCCTGGCCCGGGAGGGCTTGGACGAGGCCCGCCGGTCGGTGCAGGCGTTACGGCCGCGCCAACTGGAGGGGGCCCACCTGCCGGAGGCATTGGGTGACCTGGCCCGGCGCTGGGCGAACGACACCGGCATAACCCTGCGATTCGACGTCACCGGCGAACGGGTCGCACTGAGCCCGGCCATCGATGTCACGCTGTTCCGGGTCGCGCAGGAGGCGCTGCACAACGTGGTCCGGCACGCCCGCGCATCCCGGGTGGGGCTGACCCTCTCCTACCTGACCGATGTGGTCCTGCTCGATGTTCGCGACGACGGGCGGGGCATGAACGGTGGCTCGGCTCAGGGATTCGGCCTCAGGAGCATGGTGCAGCGGGTCCGGACTGTGGGAGGTGTGATGGAGATCGAGAGCGCTCCTGGCGAGGGCACGGCGATCAGCGTACGGGTGCCGGCGATCCCGATGGTGGCATCATGATCCGCATCCTGATCGCCGACGACCATCCGATCGTTCGTAACGGACTTCGGGGGGCCTTCGCGGACCTGCCCGACATCGAGGTGGCCGGCGAGGCCGCCAACGGCCGGGAGGCGGTGACCGAGGCGGTGCGGCTGCGTGTCGACGTGGTGCTGATGGACCTGCGGATGCCGGAGATGAACGGCGTCCAGGCGATCGCCGCCCTCGCCCAGACCGCGCTCCCGATACACGTACTGGTGCTCACCACCTTCGACAGCGAGACCGACGTGCTGCCGGCGGTGGAGGCGGGCGCTACCGGTTATCTGCTCAAGGACACGCCACCCGAGGAGCTGATCCGTGCCGTGCGGGCCGCCCATCGCGGGGAGTCCGTACTCGCGCCCTCGGCCGCCGGTCAACTCATGAGCCGGGTCCGCAGACCGACCGGGTTGGCGCTGAGCAATCGAGAGCTGGAAGTACTCCAACTGGTCGCCGACGGCGCCTCCAACCGGGAGGTGGCGAGACTCCTGTTCGTCAGCGAGGCGAGCATCAAGACCCACCTGCAGCACATCTACGACAAGCTCGGCGTCCGGGACCGGGCCGCCGCTGTCGGAGAGGGCTACCGGCGCGGCCTACTCCGATAGCGGTCCTTCCAGGGCTGCGTTACGCGACCGGCGCCAGGCCTCCTCGTCCCGGAATCCGACGACGGACGTTCAGATCAGGGGCGGGCGTGCAGCCAGTCCAGGGCGGCGCTCGCGTGGCGCAGAACGGTGATGTGGCCCTCGTCCGGCAGCAGGCGCGCCTGCGCGCCCGGGATGTGCCCCGCCAGCCAGGCGCTGTGGGCGGCCGGCACCATGCCGTCGGCCTCGCCGTGCATCAGCAGGACCGGGCAGGTGATCGTCGCCGGGTCGAAGGACCAGTCGCCGGCCATCGCGAGCTCGTCGTCGATCAGCCCCGCTGGGCCCATGAGCAGTGCCGGCGCCACCACCGAGTCCAGCCACGCCCAGTCCGAGCGCAGCGCCTCCCAGTCCGCGGGCCGGAAACCGATGTCCTCCTCGCCCGTGGCCGCCGCCAGCTGGCGCTCCTTCGCCTCGCGGCCCGCGCGGGCGGCGCGCAGGGACTCGGCCGAGCCGTCCGCCATGCCGGTGTACCAGTCGAGGCCGGCGGCGGTGAACGGCTCGTACGGCGCGGGGCCGGAGATGCCCACGACGGCGGTGACCCGGCCGGGCAGCTGCGCCGCGCAGGCCAGGGCGTGCGGGCCGCCGCCGGAGTGGCCCATGACCGCGAAGCTCGTGACGCCCAGCGCGTCGGCGACCGCGGCGGCGTCGGCCGCGACCGAGGCCACGCTCCGGCCGGGGCTGGGCGTCGAGGCGCCGTACCCGGGCCGGGAGTGCGAGATCCAGCGGACCCCGCCGCCGAGCAGCGGCGCGGGCGGCTCGCCGATGTTCGGGGTGCCGTGGTGCCAGTAGATGACCGGGCCGTCGCCGCCGGTGTCGTACGCGTGCAGCAGCCGCCCGTCGGCGAGCTCGACCCCGATCTCAGTAACCACGGATCGAGCGTAGAAGAGGGCCGCCCCCGCGAAGTCGCGAGGGCGGCCCGGGCACTACCAGAAGAACTCAGCAGTACGAGACCGAACTACAGCGCCTTCCAGGGTCCCCACCGGTCGCCGGGGGCCTGGTTGCGGGTCCACCACTGGGCGACGTACTTCTTGCCCTGGTAGACGACCACGTCGCCGCTGTTGAAGATGCGCGACGCGGTCCAGATCGCGGTGCCGTCCGACGCCGTCGCCATCTCCTGCCACGGCCCGTACGGGTCGCCCGGGGTCTGGTTCTGCGTCCACCACAGCGCCTGCCAGACCTTGCCCTGGTAGGTCACCTTGTCGCCGCCGAGGTACACCTTCGACGCGCTCCACGCCGGCAGCTGCGGGGTCACCGGCGCGTTCAGCCCGACGACGACCGGGTCGTGGTCCGAGGCCGTGAACGGGTCCGAGCCGTTGAACAGCAGGGTCGCGTTGTAGTTGTACCGGCTGTAGGAGTACGCGATCGCCTCCTGCGCGTTGATCTGCCACACGTCCGCCCCGGTCGCCAGCGCGCGGGCCGGGCCGTTGGCGAGCACGTGGTCGAGCGAGCCGTGCAGGCCGTCGAACGCGTACGTCGTCTCGCCCGAGTCCAGGGCGGAGGCCAGGTCGGTGTAGCCGGCCTGGTACAGCACCTGCATCGGGTCCTCCTGGGTGTAGCTGTTGAAGTCACCCACCAGGAAGATGCGGTCCGTGCCGAGCGCCGCGGCCGCCTGCGTGGCGAACGCGGTCGTGTCCTGCGCCTCGCGGACGCGGGTCGCGTTGAACGAGCCCTGGTTCACCGCGAGGGAGGACGTGTTCTCCTCGTCGCCGGGGTACAGCGGGGTGCCGCTGCCCTTCGACTTCCAGTGGTTCGCCACGACCAGGAACGCGTCGGCGTCCGTGGCGCCCGCCTTCTTGAAGCCCTGGGCGAGCGGCTCGCGGGCGATGGAGAACGGCTGCCCCGAGGCCGAGGACGTGGTGAGGATCTTCGAAGGCCCGACGGGTACGGCATCCGCGATCTTGTAGATGAACGCGGTGCGGATGACGTCCTCGTCGCCGATCGCCGGCCGCTGGTCCGCGGGCGGGGACGGCACGTAGGCCCACACGTTCGTGCCGGCGGCGGCGTTGAGCGCGGTCACGAGCTGCGCGAGCGCGGCGTCGCGGTCCCCGCCGAACTTCGCCGAGTTCTCGACCTCCTCCAGCGACACGACGCTGGCGCCGAGCCGGTTGATGCCGGTGACGATCTTCGCCTGCTGCCGCTGGAAGCTGGCGTCGGTGGCGGCGCCGCGCGGGCCGGCCGCGTTGTTCGGGCCGGTGCAGGACTTGTTGGCGATGTGGTTGCCGGCCCGGTCGTCGTAGAACACGCAGGTGCCGAGGCCCTTCGCGACGTACGCCTCACCGGTGAGCGGGAAGTAGTTCTGCACGTTGAACGTCGCCAGGCGGAGGTTCCCGCCGACGTTGGCCGGCTGCTGGTTGCCGGTGCGGGTGTCGCTGAACGTGGCGACCGCCGCGCCGTCGTCGGTGACCTGGTGGGTCGGCTGGAAGTTCCACAGCGAGAAGCGGTACTCCAGGATCACCGGCTGGTGGAACGCGACCTTCGACCCGACGCTGACCGAGTTGGTCGGCGTGAGCCACGGCAGCGGGGTGCCGGTGTTCGCGGCGCCGCTGTAGTTGACGCTCGCGCCGTCGTCCAGGGTCACCTTGCGAGCGGCGTTGTCGGCGACCACGGCCATCGCCTCGGGGCTGCCGGGCTTGCCGGCGTCCGTGGGCTGGCGCAGCGGGGTGTCGCCGGCGGCGAGGGTGAACGAGCCGTACCAGTTCGCGTCGTAGTTGTCCGACACGGTGAACGTGCCCTGCGGCGCGATCAGCTCGCCCTCGTGCGCCTCCTTCTGCGCATCGGTGGTGAGGCTCGACCACGGGATCGTGGCCGCCGCGACGTTCGGCAGCGGGGTGGCGAGCTTGCTGACGCTCGGCGAGGTGATCTCGGTCTCGCCCTGGTACTCCTGGACGGTCCCGGCGACCCGCACGCTGTCGCCGATCGCGACCTGCGCCGCCGAGTTCGACCCGAAGACGAAGACCGCGTCGGAGGCGCCCGGCGTGGCGTCGTTGGACTCGGCGCCGCCCGTGCCGCCCGTCTGCAGGAAGAAGCCGTTGAAGCCGCCGGTGGTGTACACGGCCGTCACGACGCCCTCGGTCGTCACGCCCTTGCCGGTGTACGGCGAGGTGTCGGTGTTCGTGCCCTGGATCTGCGCGATCGACAGGACCGTCGTCGCCGAGCTCACCGTGAACGCGAACGTCGCCGAGCCGCTGACGTTGCTCGCGTCGGTCGCGGTCACCGTCACCGAGGAGGTTCCGGCCGCCGTCGGCGTGCCGGAGACGACGCCCGCCGCGGAGATGGCGAGGCCGTCGGGAAGACCGGAGGCGCTCCAGCTGTACGGCGCGGTGCCCCCCGACGCCGTCAGCGTCAGCGGCGCGATCGCGGTGCCGGTCGTCGCGCTCTGCGCCCCGGGGTTCGTCACCGTCACGGTGGCGGTGCCCCCGTCGGACGCCGCGTTCTGCGGCTCCGGCGCGGCGGTGTGGAAGTCGGCCGCGTTGTTGTCGGTGTCCGCCCCGGCCGCGTCGCGCTGGTAGCTCAGCGTGAGCCCGTTACCGGAGGTTACGGAGCCCTCGGGCGAGTTGCTGGTGCCCCAGCCGATCTTGTCGATCACCGACGCGTCGGTGGGCAGCACCCCGCCGGCGGAGGCCGCGATGAACAGCGTCCCACCGCCCGCACCCGGGTTGATGCTGGTCCCGGTGTTGAGGTCGGCGGCCGGCAGCGGCGCGCCCGGGTTGGTGGCGGCGTTGTTGCTGGGCAGCTGGATCAGGAAGTGCCCGTGCGCGGCCACCGTGCCCGACAGCGCGAACACCTGTGCCCCGCTCGGCACGACGGTGCTGGTGGGGGCCCGGTACTGCAGCGTGCTGCCGGACAGCGGGATCGGGCTCGAGGTCGGGTTGTACAGCTCGATGAACTTGTTGAGGTAGCTGGCGCCGGACGAGCCGCCGTTGACGTATGCCTCGCTGATGACCAGACCCGTGCCGGCCGGGTTCGCGGCGGCCGGGTCGGCGAATAATGGCCAGGTCAGGCCGGCTGTGGACAACGATATGGTGACGATGACGCGCCGGATGAGCGCACGGGACATTGACCCGGACCTCCAGGTGGACGTGGGTTTCGGCTGACGCTAGGCGCGGAAGCTGAACGGCGTGTGACACCCTAAGGCACCTTCGCGTAACTGCAGCCTGTCCTGGGGGCGGTGTAGGGAATCCCCTCGCAGGTATAGGGCCTGATCTGTTTGGCGGGGCTACCGCTTCGTGAGCTGCGCCCGTACCGCGGGATCCAGCATCTCGGAGTCGTCCCAGCCGATGTTCTCGTCGCCGCTGTCCACGACGGCCCCGAGGAACGCCGCCTCGACCGGTCGCAGCTGCTCGATGAGCCGGTCGACGGGGTACCGGCCGGCGAAGCGCGCACCGTCGGCGCCGGCGAGCAGCACCGCGAGCGGCTCGTCCCCGTCGATGGGCAGGTCCGGGTACACGTTGCCGCCCCAGTACATGACCGCGCCCTCGGCGTCGGCGAACCGGCCGGCCCCGGCGAGCATCAACAGCTCGGTCTGCGTGTTGTACACGTCCGCGTGGTAGTCGTAGAGGTAGATCTCCAGCGCCTGCTCCCGGTGCCGGGCGAGCGTGAACCCGGTGGCGGCCCGGGCGGCGAGCAGCTCCACGGGTGTCCGGCGCCGGTCCTCGCGAAACCCGGCGACGGCGGCGGGCGAATCGGCGATGGCGGCGAACTCCCAGTCGGCGTCCTGACCGTCGAGCGCCCAGCCGCGCCACATGTCCCGCGGGTTCTCGATGACGTCCAGCCCGGGCAGCGGCGTGGTGAGCCAGCTGTCGAACCCGGCCCGCGACATAGGAATCCGGGTCGCGACCATGTACGACCGACCACCCACCGGGACCCACCTCACAAGATCGACGACGATCGCCAGACAATACCCGGGCGGGTTTCCGGGCGCGATACGTCCTCCGGAGCGAACACGCCGCCTCTCACGTTCAACTGCGCTGAACTCGATGTTCATGACCTGCGCTTGCGGGCGTACCGGATCCGGGACGAGCGTGCCTTCATGACGATGAATCGGCGTGATGTTCTGGCCGTCACCGGGCTCGGGCTCGTGGGCGGCGGGCTGGGCGGGGCGTTTCTCGGCGGGGGCGTGGCCGCCGCGGGGGCGCCGCAGCTCAAGGACGGGTACGGGCCGCTGGTCAAGGCCGGCAAGGAGCTCGCGTTACCAGCCGGATTCTCGTACCGCACCTTCGGGTCGGCCGGCACGAGGATGAGCGACGGGATCGCCACGCCCGGGTGTCACGACGGGCAGGCGGTGTTCGACGCCGGGCGCGGGCGGGTCCGGATCGTTCGCAACCACGAGATCGACCTGGACATCCCGGGGGCGAAGCAGCGGGCGATCGGGCCGCGCAACGCCTACGACCGGGCGGCGCCGGCGGGGTGCACCTCGTCGCTGTACGACCTCGGCAGCGGACGGCTGCTGGAGAGCTTTCTGGTGCTCAACGGGACGCTGTCCAACTGCAGCGGGGCCGCCACCCCGTGGGGGTCCTGGCTGTCGTGCGAGGAGACGACCGACGGGGTGAAGGCGGGGTTCGACAAGCCGCACGGATACGTGTTCGAGATTCCGTCCGACGCGCGCGGGCCGGTGAACCCGGTTCCGCTCAAGGCGATGGGGCGCTTCGAGCACGAGACGGCGCCGATCGATCCGCGGACCGGGATCGTTTACATGACCGAGGACAACGGCGACCCCGGCGACGGGTTCTACCGGTTCGTCCCGCGCCGGCCCGGCCAGCTCGCCGCCGGCGGGAAGCTGCAGATGCTCGCCGTCACCGGGGACCGCAACTACGACACGGCCACCGGGCAGCGCGTCGGCGAGGTGCTCGACACGCACTGGGTGGACATCGACGAGCCGGACCCGTCCGACGCCGAGGAGAACCCCGGTTCGGTGTACTCCCAGGGGCGCGCGAAGGGTGGCTGCCGCTTCCTCGGGCTCGAGGGCTCCGCGTGGTCGAACGGCTCGGTGACGTTCGTGGCGAGCGAGGCGGGCGACGGGGAGAACGGCCAGGTCTGGCGGTACACCCCGGCCTCCCACGAAACGGGAACGCTGCAGCTGCTGTTCGAGTCGCCCAATCCGAGGACCCTCAACCAGCCCGACACCGTGGCCATGGCGCCCGACGGCACGCTGCTGCTCGCCGAGGACGGCGACGGCGAGGACGAGGACGGCGGCGACAACTGGCTGCGGGTGCTGACCCCGTCCGGTTTCATCGCCAACCTGGCGCAGGTCATCGAGCCGCTGGACCTGCACTACTGGAGCCCGGAGGACTTCCCGCAGCCGGGTCCGAAGGGGGCCAGCGAACTGGCCGGCGCCGCGTTCACCGCCGACGGCAAGTACCTGTTCATCAACGTGCAGTACCCGGGCGTGACCTGCGTGATCACCGGACCGTGGCACGGCGGGCGGCACTGAGTCCACCGGCGAGCAGCGTCCGCGTCCCGACGCCCGCCCAGGCGGTGACCAGCAGCAGGTACAAGGCGATCGAGACGCCCGCGAGCAGCGGCGAGCCGGTCTGGGCGGCCAGGCCGGCGGCGCCGGTGACGCAGGTGCCGACCGGGAACGTGAACGCCCACCAGGCCGGCGTGAACGGCAGGCCCCCGGGTCTGCGCGCCGTGCCCACCGTGACGGCGGCGGCGAAGGCGAGCCACACCAGCGCGAAGCCGAGCACCGGGACGCCGTAGAGCAGGGCGAAGACCTCGGCTCCCGGCGCGTACGGCGGGGGCAGGACCCCGTGCGCCGCACCGGCGAGCGCGTGCGCGGCGGTCACCGACTGGCCCAGCGGGCCCAGCACGATCCAGAGGGTGGGGACCGTGCGGGGCTCGCCCGGGCCGTGGTGGAGCAGGCCGCCCCAGAGCTGGGCGATGACCGCGACGGCGGCGAACAGGCTGACCCCGAACAGCGCGTAGCAGCACAGCAGGGCATCAGGGCGTACCGCCGCCGGAAAATGGGCGATGAGCGGCGCTCCGGTGGCGGCCGAGACCATCGGGGGCACCACGGGCATGAGCCACGCGCCGGTCACCGCGGGGCCGCGGCGGTTGGTCAGCAGCAGCGGCACGGCGACGGTCGTGACGAGCCCCAGGACGGTGCCGGCGAGCCACAGCGCGACGGCGACGGGCACGGCCGCGTGCGGGCCGAACAGCAGCGTGCCGGCGCCAACCGTCATCAGCGCCATCGGCGGCGCGCCCCAGAACGGCGCGGTCGCCGGGTCGAGGGCCAGGCCGCCGGCCCGGGCCCGGCGCACGCCGTCGACGGTCATGCCGGCCAGCAGCCCGGACGCGAGCACCCACACGGCGGCCGCGGCCGGGTGCAGCGCGGGCGGGGCGGCGTTGGCGACGATTCCGGTGCCCATGACGGCGGCGAACCGGTTGGGCCGTAGCGGCAGGTTTTCCACGCCCTTGAACATGACCTTGAATCTGCCCGCGACGACCGCCGGCCGGTAGCCGGCCGTGGCCTGTGAGGTCATAAGGTACGGTTATGCCTCTCCCGCCGACGGTGACCGACCTGACCAGCTTCGACCTGCTGCTGTCGGTCGCGCGCCTGGGCTCGGTCGGGCGCGCGGCGGCCGAGCACCGCATCTCCCAGCCGGCGGCCAGCGCACGGCTGCGGCAGCTGGAGCGGCGGCTGGGCGTGACGCTGCTGGACCGCGGCCCGCGGGGGTCAACGCTGACCGGGACCGGCGCGCTCATCGCCGACTGGGCCCGTGGCGCCGTCGACGCCGCCGACGCGCTCGGGGCGGGGATCGCCGCGCTGCGCGCGTCCCGCCACAGCCGTCTGACGGTCGCGGCGAGCCAGACGGTCGCGGAGTATCTCCTGCCGGCGTGGCTGGTCGCCCTGCACGCCGGCAACCCCGGCCTGTCCGTGACCCTGCGGGCGGCCAACTCGGCCGACGTGGCCACCCGCGTCCTGGCCGGCGACGCGGACCTGGGCTTCGTCGAGGGGCCGGAAGTGCCCCCGGGCCTGGACGCCACGGTGGTCGGCGCCGACCGGCTGACGGTCATCGTGGCGCCCGGGCATCCGTGGGCGCGCCGCCGCCGCGGGGTGAGCGCCGCCGAGCTGGCCGCGACGCCGCTGGTGTCGCGTGAGGCGGGGTCGGGGACGCGAGGCGCCCTGGAGGCGGCACTGGCCTCGTGCGGGCAGGGCGCGCCGGCCGCGCCGGTGCTGGAGCTGTCGTCGACGACGGCGATCAAACACGCCGTGGCGGCGGGCAACGCGCCGGCGGTGCTCAGCTCGCTCGCGGTGGTGGCGGAACTGGCGGCCGGGTCGCTGGTGGCGGTGCCGGCGGCGGCGGTACCGCTGCAGCGCCACCTGCACGTGGTGTGGCCGGTGGGCCACCAGCTGACGGGCCCGGCGCGCGACCTGTTCGCCATCGCCCGCCGCCGCCACTGATCGGGGCCGCCCCGCGTGTTGCGCGATCCTCCTACGATCTTTGGCCAGTTGTAACGCTTTCGGACCGACTCGGAAGGTTATGCATGCCACATAGATTGCAGTCGTTCAGTTGGATCGTCGTCGCCGCCCTGGCCGCCACCGGGCTGGCCCATCTCTTCGCCGTCGTCGATTCGTTCCGCACCACGGACGCCGACGGGGAGACCGGCCGGGTCGTGGCGACCGCGGGCCGCGCCGGGCTCGGCGTCTTCGCGAGCGAGGGCCTCGCCTCGACCCTCGTC
This sequence comes from Dactylosporangium sp. CA-233914, assembly GCF_050942935.1. NCBI lineage: Bacteria > Bacillati > Actinomycetota > Actinomycetes > Micromonosporales > Micromonosporaceae > Dactylosporangium > Dactylosporangium sp. CA-233914. The sequence continues at coordinate 2,844,788 of NZ_CP192030.1, forward strand.
AACGCGGCCTGCCTGCTGGTGCTCGTGGTCTTCATCGTCTGGCTCTACCTGGCCCGCGACAACTTCGACCGGCGCAACGACGACAACGTCAACTGGCGCAAGGGCTGGACGATCGGCGGCTGGTTCATCCCGCTGGCCAACCTCGTCATCCCGAGCCTGGTCGTCGGTGAGGTCTACGCGCGCAGCTCGCCCGACCGCACCTGGACCTCGCGCCGCGTCGTCACCGCCTGGTGGGTCGCGCTGCTGGTCAGCCTGGTCTCGTACACCGAAACCACCACGTACGCCGGCGGCGCGACGCAGGTGCACACGCCCGCGTTCGTCGCCGCGGTCACCGGCGGCGCCGGCGTGCTGGCCGCGATCCTCGGCGCGGTCATCGTCCGTCGCGTCTCGGCCTGGCAGGACGCCAAGCCGGCGGCGTGATCCCCGGGGCGTGGCCGGAACCGGCCACGCCCTCACACGCGCCCGAGCAGCCGCAGGCGCAGGGCGCGCAGGACGACACCGGGTTTGGCCAGGGCGGCCGGGTGGGTCTCCATCGCCGTCACGCTGTTGAGGCGCCGGCACGTCGGCTCGTCCTTCATCGAGGCGCGCAGCAGCAGGTCGCTGGCCCAGCGGATCACGCGGTAGCCGCGCGGCTGCCCCGACGTGATGTGCGGCAGGCCCAGATCGGCGAAGGTCGACACCTGCCAGGCGGCGTCCACGACGACCCGGACCTTGTCGAAGTACTCACGGGCCGGCTCGGTGCGCACGTCGGGCCCGGTCTGCAGCCAGCCCGACAGGCACGAGGCATGCAGCGCCGCCGAGGTCATGCCCTGCCCGTACACCGGGTTGAACGACGCCACCGCATCGCCCGCGGCGACCAGCCCGGCGGGCAGGCGGTCGACGAGATGGAAGTCGCGGCGGCGCGAGTCGGCCTGGTGATACGTGATCACGCCACCGATCATGCGGCCGCGCTCGGCGATGTCGCCGAACATCGACGGGAAGTGGGCCCGGCAGTGGGCCGCGTACTCGGCCGCGTCGCGGGACGGGCGGTCCTCGTCGTAGCCGGCCACGAGCATCAGCCACCGGTCGCCCTCGACGGAGAGCACCCCGCCGATGCGCGGCACGCGGCCCTCGCCGGGCGTGGTCTGGGTGACGACGACCCAGGTGTCGCTGACGGACTCGTCGCGCTCGAAGAGGGCCGAGGCGTAGTTGAGCTTGATGGGCATCCGCTCCATCGGCGCGCGCGGCCAGCCGGCCGCCTCCAGCCAGTCGTTGAGGCGGCTGGAGCGCCCCGTCGCGTCGACGACGAGATCCGCCTCGACCTCGGCCGGCTCGTCGGCGCCGTCGGGCACGTAGACCGCGCCGCGGACGGCGGTGCCGGTGAAGAGCAGGCCCTCGGCCCGGCCGTACGCCATCGTCACGTTCGGCAGCGCCAGCACCCGGCGGCGAACCTGCGACTCCAGGAACGGGCGCGTGGTGATGAGCATCGGGCGGGTCGGCGGCGGGTCCGGCACCTCGCGGAGCCGGTCGTTGATGTACACCCGGTTGTCCGTGCGCGCGGAGCCCGGCGCGCCGGCCGCGACCGCCTCCGCGGAGAAGCCGGGGAACCAGCGCTCCAGTTGCGTCTGGCCGGCCGGCAGCAGCGCGTGCACCTGCGTGCCCTGCGGCACGCCCGGGCGCGGGCCCGGGCCCTCGGTCGGGTCGCGCTCGACGATGAGCACCTCCTCGGCGTGGTCGCTGAGGACCCGCGCCGCCATCAGCCCGGCCATGCTGCCGCCGAGCACGACCGCCCGGCGCATGAGCACGCGCGGCGGGCCGGGCGGCTGGGGCGTGCTGATCCGGGCGAAGAGCTGCGATGCTGAGGGCGCCATACGTTGAGGTTACTAGTGCAAATATTTACCGAGTTCACGGAGATAGAGTCGCGCGATGACCGATGTGGAGATTCGCTGGCTCGCTTCCTGGTTCGACGCCGGCGACCGTGAGCCCGCGGCCCGTGCGCTCCTTCGTCGCCTGGCCGGCGGCGTCGGGGAGGCGTTCGTGACCGAGGGCCCCCGCATCCTCGCCGTGCTCCCGCCCGAGGAGCGGATCGGCCCCATCCTCGACAGCCCGCAGCTGTACTCCCGGTGGTGGAGCACCAGCGGCCAGTACCCACCGGACCACGTCGCCGCCGCCTTCGCCGCGTGCGTGGCCGGTCACCCGGAGCCGGAGGAGGCCCTGCTACGCGCGGTCATGGCGCCGACCGACCACGAGCGGCGCTACCCCGGGCACCTCAACCGCCGCGAACGCGTCTCCGGCGCGATCGCCGCCTGCTCCGCCGCGTACCCGGCATCGGACACCGCCCAGCTCGATCGCTGGGCCGCGATCCTGGGGTCCTCCGAGTTCGGCGACCGGCCGCGCCTGGCCGCGGCCGCCACGCAGCTGGCCCCGCTGGGCCTGGCCGAGATCGACGCCCGCTGCGGCACGGTCGACGACTTCGACGGCCCCGCCCTGGCCGGGGCCCTGTCCCGCGCCGGCCGCCTCGACGACGCCCTGACGCTGACCACCCGCCTGGACCCCCGCCGTCGCCAGGCGGCCCTGATGCGCATCGAGACGACGGACGGCGACCGCCTCCTGACCGCGTGGCGCAAGTGCCCGAAGACCGGCCGGACCCGCGACGAGCAGCAGATGTGGCGCCACCGCCTGGGCACCCTCCAACTACGCTTCGGCAAGGTCGACGACGCCCTGCGGAGCCTCGCCGGCATGCGCGACTGCCGCGTGTCGGGCTACGGCCCCGCGTATCTCACCCGCGAGATCGCCCGTCACCTGGCTGCCCACCCCGACCAGGCCACCGACGCGCGCCTGCGCGAGATCCTGGGCGCGCTGACCGGCGAGGCGATCATCCCCCAGGAGCTGGCCACTGTGATCACGGAGGTACTGATCCACGTGTACCGCCTGGGCGACCCCCTGCTCCGCAAGACCCTGAACGAGACCTACGCCGACACCTTCCGGACCCGCCTGCGGTGGTATGACCAGCAGCTGGTCACCGCCGCCCCGGCCGTCGCCGGCGAGGACGGCCACGACCTGGCAGCCCTGGTCGGAACGAAGAACAGCGGCTGGATGGCCCGCTCCCCGATCATGGTCGAGGCGATCGAGGCCGCCGCCCTGCCCACGACCCACCCCGAGGAGTGCACCCGCACCGCGGTCGCGTCCCTGGCCGACCGCGCGACCTCGACCGGCGCCACCCGCCTGCTGCCGCCCGCCACCCACTCCCACCTGGAGAAGGCCCTGGCCGCCCTGCCCCCCGAGGCGCGGGACCGCACCGCCGAGCACCTGGCCGCAGCCGCGGCGGAGGCCGGCGACGAGCCGTTGATGGCAATCGCGAGAGCCGCCGCCCCAACGGAAGCGACAGCCCGCCACGAGGCGATCCTCCTGGCCCGAACGGGCAACCTGACGGCGGCCGGGCAGGTGGCGAAGACCTGCGGCCTGCCAAACTGACCCCGAACCTGAAGCCGGTCCGCCGCCGCAGCGCCCACCGCCCGGTGGCACACGTTCCCGCAGTTCACACCGCAAGCCCGAAGCCCACGCCCCGATGTTTACGCCCGCGCGGCGGTGTCGGGTGCGCGGGACGGTATTCAAGGCCGTGGCTGTTACGTTCGTGATGGTGGGCGTGGTGGGGCTCGGTGTCGGTGGTCTGCGGATCCGAGGGGTTATCGGTTACCGTGCGGTGTGCGAGTCCAGCTTCGCCGCGCCAGGTTCGCCGGTGCCCTCCTCTTCCTGCTGTTCGGCGGCGCCCTGGGAGTCTGGACGGCGCGGGTCCCCGCCATCAAGCACGGCCTGGCCCTCGACGACTGGCGGCTGAGCGCGGCCCTGCTGGGCCTGGCCGCGGGCGCGATCGCCGGGCAACTGGGCGCCGGGCGGCTCGTCGACCGCTTCGGCAGCGTGCGGGTGGCGGCGCCGACGGCCCTGCTGGAGGGCGTCCTGCTCCTGCCGACGGCCTACGCCCCGTCGCTGGTGCTGCTGACCGTCGCCCTGCTCGTCTTCGGCGTGAACCACGGCATCCTCAACGTGTCGATGAACGCCAACGCCCTGGGCGTCCAGCGTGCGTACGGCCGCCCGATCATCTCCTCCTTCCACGCCGTCTACAGCATCGGCGGCTTCGCCGGTGCCGCGCTCGGCGGTCTGTGCGCCCACGCGGGCTGGTCGCCGCGCGGCACCTTCCTCCTCATGGCCGTCATCACCACCGCCCTGGCCGCGTGGTCGCTGACCTGGATCGCCCCCGAGCCGCCGCCCGGCACCCCCGACGCCGCCACCACCGCGACCACCACGCGGCTGGACGGCGTTTACCTCCTCGGCGCCCTCGCGTTCTGCGCGCTCGTCGGCGAGGGGGCCGCGGCGGACTGGAGCGCCGTGTATCTCCGCGACAACCTGGGCGGGACCGCCGGGTTCGCCGCGGCCGGATACGCTGCGTTCGCCATCGCCATGACCGCCGGCCGCCTCGTCGGTGACCGCCTCACCGCCCTCCTGGGCCCCGTGCGCCTGGTCCGCGCGGGAGGACTCCTCGCCGCCGCAGGCCTGGGCACCGCCCTGCTCGTCGACAACCGCTTCGCGGGCGTGGCCGGGTTCGCCTCCCTGGGCGCCGGCCTGTCCTGCGTCGCCCCGCAGGTGTTCTCAGCCGCCACCGCGCGCAACCCCGCCCAGCCGGCCCGCGCGCTCTCGGTCGCGGTGAGCATGGGCTACGCCGGCTTCCTCGCCGGCCCGGTCCTCATCGGGGCCGCCACCAGGGCCGTCTCCCTCCCGATCGCCCTGATCCTGCCAGCCGCCCTGGCCTTGCTGGTCGCCGCCAGCGCCGCCGCCGTCCACACCCCCCAGCCCCAGCCCCGATCACAGCCCCAGCCGCACCCCGAGCCGGACGCCCGACCCTCAGCCTGACTCTGTGACGGGCCCAGTCGCGTTCCGAGCCGGATGCCCGGCCGTCAGCCTGCCCGCGTGACGTGGTCGCAGCCGCGTTCCGAGCCGGATGCCCGGCCGTCAGCCTGCCCGCGTGACGTGGTCCCAGCCGCGTTCCGAGCCGGATGCCCGGCCGTCAGCCTGCCCGCATGACGTGGTCCCAGCCGCGTTCCGAGCCGGATGCTCGACCGTCAGCCTGACTCCGCGCTTCGGCCGCAGCCGTGCTCGGAGCTGGATGCTCGGCCGTGGGCGTGACTGCGTGACGTGGTCGTAGCCGCGCCCCGGGCCGGGTGCTTGTTTGTCGGTGGGCTGCGTGGCGTGGTCGTGTTCCGAGCCGGACGCCCGGCCGTCAACCTGACTCCGTGATGGGGCCAGCGGCTTCGAGCCGGGTGCTCGGCCGTCAGCTTGACTCCGCGACGCGGTCCAGCCACTCGTGCATCAGGGCCTCGAACAGGGCCGGCTGCTCGATTTGCAGGTTGTGGCCGGCGACGTCCAGCACCGCGTAGGTGGCCCGCGGGTAGTGGGGCAGCAGCGCATACTGGTCGGCGTAGCCGGTTGCCGAGTCCTGGCGGCCCGTCAGGATCAGGGTCGGTCGCGCATACGGCAAGCCTGACTCCGGTGGTGTGGACAGGGCGTAGCGGGCGCCGATGCGGGCCAGTGCCGTCGCGTTGGCGGTGTCCAGGCCGGGCTGGATCTCGGTCTGGAAGCGGCGCAGCGTTTCCGGGGTGCGGACCACCGCCATCTCCAGGAATCCCGGGTCGGCGTCAGCCAGGGCGGGGTCGGCGCGTAGCGTGACGTGGGCTGGCAGGGTGCGCTCGGCGTGCTTGACCGCGGTGCCGATCGGGCAGAGCAGGGCCAGGCCGAGCACGCGGTGCTGGTGGCGGTTGGCCAGGGCGCGGGCCAGGTAGCCGCCGTAGGACTCGCCGACGACCAGGTATGGCTCGTCGCCGATCCATTCGTCGAGGTGAGACTCCAGCGCGGCGAGAACGTCGTCGGTGGAGTCGATGCCGGGCGGCGCGGGGGAGCGGCCCATGCCTGGCAGGTCCGGATAGAGCCGGCGGTATCCCGGGCGTCCTGCGAACAGCGGCTCGAGGCAGCCGAGCATGAGCCGGTGGTCGGGGGTCCAGCCGTGGATCGCCAGGACGGGGGTGCCGGTGCCGCGCGTGGTCAGTTCCATGCTCCGCATCCTGGCATCCGGGTACGACAGAATCTCAGGACGAGAACCCGGTGCGTACCATGTGGTTACGCAGCGTGGCGAGGGCTCGTGCGGACTGGCTCTTCACGGTGCCGGTGCTGCAGCCCAGGGTTCGGGCCGTCTGCTCGATCGACAGGTCGTAGCAGTAGCGCAGCACCAGGACCGCGCGGCGGCGTGGCGGTAGCTTGTTGAGCAGGTCCATGACCGGCAGGCGCTCGACGATCGCGTCCGGTGGCTCGCCGGGCGGCCGCTGCAGGGGCACGACATCCATGTGACCACGATGGGCGGCGATCCTGACGCGCCGCTGAAACCGCTCTTACGCGGTCGTGGTCTCAGCGCGACGGCTGCTTCGGCTGGTAGTTCAGCGCGGCCTTGATGTCGTCCAGGGAGATGGTGACCGGCTGGCCCTGGGTGTGGACCGGCGAGCCGTTCTGCGGGAACTTCAGCTGGCCGCCGCCCAGCACCTCGGCCACGACGAGGCACGTGAAGCCCTCGGAGATCACCGGGCGCGGGGCGGGGGTGGCGAAGACGATGTAGCTGCGCCCGGCGAAGGCGGTCACCGGCAGCAGGGTGGAGTCGGCCAGCTGGAAGGCCTCGAGGCGGTCGACCTGGTAGCCGGTGTAGTCGGGCCCGTTGTCGTCGTGCCGCTTGCCGCTGGCGAACTCGACGGTCAGCCCACCCGTCGGCGGGTCGCCCTTGAGCAGGTCGATCGGCTGGAAGGTGATCTTGCCGTAGAGGTCGCGGCCGCCGCCGTTGGGGGGCGGAACCTCCTTGGCGATGGTCACGGTGTCGGTCACGGCACCGGTGATGATCATTGGTACGGCCGCCAGGAACTCCTGGAGTGAGGCATACCGCACCGGGTCGCTCTGCACTTTCGTAACCGTGATCTCCCCCGGATGCCCTGAGCTGCACCCGGCGAGGAACACGAACGCGAGCAACACGGTGGCGAGCCTGCGCTGGACCGTCACAGTGCTCGATCCTAATAGACCTTCGCGCCGAGCGCGCTCCGACGCGATTGGTGGCGTCCTCGACCAGGTCCGATCTCACCCCAAGGACGAATGGGCCGGGTGCGCGAAGGACACCGCCAGGTGCTCCATGTTCCACAGGACCCGCTCGGCGTCGCGCGGGGCGAGCAGCGCGGTGTCGGTGTGGGCCGTGCAGCGGACCGCCCCGGGCACCTCCGGCAGGTCCTCGACGTCGAGGATCAGCGGCTCCAGCGCCGGGTGATCCTGCCGGGTGATCCAGGACAGCCGGGATTCGGGCAGCGCCGCCTCGATCTGCTCGGCGGAGGGGCGGTCCATCGGCACCGGCCCGCGCCGGTCGTTGAGGAAACAGCCGATCTCCAGCGGCTCGCCGCGCTCGGCCGCCACCCGGTCCCGCAGCGCCCAGAGGTCGCGCTGGTCGAAGTACCCGTACTTGAACCCGGCCAGCGCCGCCTTCCGCGTCCGCTCCACGATCTCGTCGAAGCCGGCCTCGCAGTCGACGCCGCAGAGGCCGGCCTGCACCGCGGTGCACACCATGTCGCTCAGCCCGGCGCGGAACCGGTTGCTCACCAGCGGCCGGATCACCACCGGGTTCAGGCCGAACGTCTCGTGCAGCGCCGCGGCGTACACCGCCAGCAGCGTCACCGCCGGGTCCACCTCGAGCCGGTCCGTGATCGCGCGCAGCGCCAGCGGCAGCGCCGCCGAGTCGAAGCGGGCGCGCCAGTACCGCGGGGAGCGCGGCACGACCGGCGTCGCGAAGCGCTGCGGCGGCATCGTCCGCAGGATGGCCTCGAAGTGGCGCTGGGCGGAGGCGTTCTGCCGCCGCCCCGACGGCGAGGCCTGCCACGCGGCCTGCTGCAGCGGCGTCAGCCCGGCCGGCGGCTCCTGCGGACGCTCGGCGACCTCCCGCAGCATCGTCGCGGCACCGGCCGCGTCCATCGCGAAGTGCGAGATGAGCGCGACCAGGAAGGCGGGGACGCCGTCGTGGCACACGACCGCGGCGCGGATCGGCCATTCGGTGGCGAAGTTCAACGGCCGGACACGGTACCCGTCCGCGATCGCCTCCGGATCGACGTTCTCGTACACCTCGACGACCAGCTCGCCCGCGGCGAACACCTCCTGCTCCGGGGTGCCGCCGTCGTCCGGGACGTGCAGGCGGGTGCGCAGCGTAACGTGCCGCTGCACCGTGAACCGCAGCTCGCCGACGAGGTCGGTGAGGGTGGTCCCGGCCGGCACCGGCCGCACGCCGCCGATCGGCATCCAGTGCCCGAGCCGCTGCACGGCCTGCCAGCTCTCGATCTGCCCCCAGGACAGCGGGCCGCGGCCGGCCCCCTCGCCCTCGAACGGGATGACGACGCGGGCGGGGGTGGCCATTTGCTCTCCTCGATTCGGGCGGGCAACCGCCGGAATCTAACCATGCAACCGGGCCCCCTTGAGGATCTTGTCCACCGCGTTCTTCGGCCCGTGCACCGCCAGCCCGGCCAGCCGCAGGTCAGCCCGGGCGACGGCGCGTACGGCGGCCCGGTTGTCGGTGTCGTTGCCGGTCTCGAAGAGCTCCTGTGTGAAAACTGCACATGCGACGCCGCGCTCGACGGCCCGGTGGTGGGCGGCGGCGAGGGCGGCTGCGTCGCCCTCGAAGACGAGCACGGGCTGGCCGAACATCGGCAGGTACGTCGTGCCGTCCGCGTCCGCGTAGTCCTCGCCGAGCAGCTCCGGCTGGGTGCCAGCGACCCCGCTGACGACGAACGCGGTCACGTTGAGCCGCTGCCAGACGGGCAGGTCGTCGCGGAGCAGCACGGCGATCTTGGTGGGGAACGTCATGGTACGACCCTGCGGTACGGCGCCCGCCCTGGCTTGTACGTTGTGAACATGGCGTCCGAGCTGGTCACGGCGTGGCGCCCGCGGGTGCCGGGCGTCGCCGAGGTCTTCCACGCGCACTTCGTCGACCACGCGTACCCGCCGCACGTCCACGACGCCTGGACCCTGCTCATCGTCGACGCCGGCGCGATCCGCTTCGACCTCGACCGCCACCACCGCGGCGCCGCCGGCCGCGCGAGCGTCACGATCCTGCCGCCGGACGTCCCGCACGACGGCCGCGCCGCGACGCACCACGGGTTTCGCAAGCGCGTGGTGTACCTCGACGCGGCCGTCCTGCCCCCGTCCCTGGCCGCCGCCGCCGTCGACGAGCCCGGCTTCGACGACCCGCTGCTGCGCACGCGCATCCACCAGCTGCACCAGGCCCTGGACTCACCGGGTGACGAGCTGGAGGCGGAGAGCCGGCTCGCGCTGATCCGGGGCCGCCTGCGTGAGCACCTGGATCGGCACCATGTCTCGGACCCGGCGGTACCGCAGCCCCGGCGGCTGGCCGACGGGCTGCGCGAGCTGATCGACGCCCGCACCGCCACGGGCATCACGCTCAAGGAGGCGGGCGCCCTGCTGGGCAGTCACCCCGGCCACCTCGTCCGGGCCTTCACGTCCACGTTCGGATTGCCGCCGCATCGGTACCTCCTGAGCCGCCGCATCGAGCGAGCTCGACGGCTCCTGCTGGCGGGCCGGCGCCCGGCCGACGTCGCCGCCGAGGTGGGCTTCCACGATCAGGCGCACCTGCACCGGCACTTCAAGCGGTACGTCGGCGTCACGCCGGGCGCCTACGCGGCCCAGGCCGGCGTGCCGAACCGTGTCCCGTCCAGGTGGTAGGCCGTGACGCCGGCCTTGAGCGCGACGTACACCTCGGCGGGTTCGTCGCCCGGGTTGCCGATCTCGATCTTCTCCCCGGCCGGCACGACGGCCGAGTCGCCCGGCCCCAGCACCTCCCCGCCCGGCTCCAGGTGGATGGCGCCGGACAGCACCATGAACACCTCGTCCCGGTCGATCGTGTGCGGCATGGACTGCTGCCCGGCCGGCACGCTGAGCCGCCAGGTGCAGATCTCCTGGGAGCCGTGGCTGGGCCCGGCATACACCGTGAACCGCGTGCCGCCCAGCTCGAATCGCGGCGCCGTGGCCGCACGGACGATACTCATCGTCTGGTTGTTCCCTTCCCGTCGGTTGGTGTGTGGCCTTGAAACTAAACCAGGTTTCGTACTTTGTAAACGGGGTTTCGCATGTCGGACCTCACTGACGCCGAGCTGCGCGCTCTGCCCCTGGGACGCCTGCTGCTGCACGCCCACCGGCGGGCCCAGGCCGCGTCGCTGGCCAAGCTGCAGGCGAGCGGGCATGCGGAGATCCGGCTCGGGCACGTGCCCGTGATTACGAACCTCGATCCGGAGGGGACGCGGATCACCGATCTGGCGGCGCGGGCCGGCATGACGCGGCAGATGATGGGGCGGCTGGTCAAGGAGCTCGAGGCGCTCGACTACGTGCGGTCGCGGCCGCACGCGACCGATCAGCGGGCCGTCGTCGTCTCCCTGACCGAGCGGGGGGAGCGGTTCCGGGACGAGGCGCCGGCGGCGATGGCCGCGGTGGATCGGGACTTCGCGGAGTTGCTCGGGTCCGCGGAGCTGACCCGGCTGCGGGAGATACTGCTGCGGATCTCGGCTTCCTGAGGCCTCCGCCTGATCGGCGATATGTCCGAAAACTCGGGCGCTGCCGCGCCACGACTTTTCGGACATATCACGATTTATCGGCATGTGCGGCGGCCGGGCGGGCAAACCGGTCCGGGTGGCCGAATTCGCGACAAAAAAATCGGATAAATCCCGGCATGAGGTGCCCGGATTTATCCGAAATTTGATAGCCCTCGACCGTGCGGCGGCGGTCGGTCGATCGCCCCGCGTGGTGCGTTATGCCGCGGCCTCGTTGGTCGACAGGCTGAGCTGCCGGAGTCGGCGATCCGCCGCGGCCGCGTTGCGGTGCAGCCGGTCGGTCTCGGCGCTGAGCAGGTCCCGGCCGACCCCGGTGAGCCGGTAGTACCGCCGCAGCCGCGACGCGACGACCTCCTCGCGATCCACCTCGATCAGCCCGTCGGCGCGAAGCCGGTCCAGGATGCCGTACAGCGTCCCGGCCTGCAGCCGCACCCTTCCCTCGGAGATGCGGCGCACGTCGTCCAGGACGCTGTATCCATGCTGCGCCTCGGCCGCCAACGCGGTGAGCACGAGAAACGTCGGTTCGCGTAACGGTAAGCCAGTCATACCCATCACTATATAAAGATTGTCGATATATACCATCAACCGAACGGTTGACAGGCTGTCGTGGCCGCACTCGATTGGATGTGTTTTAGTTAACTGTCTTAACAGCAGCGGGTCAATGCTTCGGCACCCTCGAACACGAAATGTATTTACATTCTTACGTACAGTAGCTGGGCGGCTACTCCGGCAGGGCCAGGTGCACCAGGGTCTCGGCGCAGGCGTGGACCTGGTCCAGGGACACGCGCTCGTCCGGGCAGTGGCCGTAGCCGACGCCCGGGCCGTACTGCACCGCAGGGATGCCCGCCGCCGTCAGGAGGCGCAGGTCCGAGCCGTACGGGGCGCCGACCACGGCGGGCTCCGCGCCGCCGTGGACCGCGGCGTGGGTCGACACCACACGCTGGACCAGGTCGCTGCCGGCCGGGCAGCGGCCCGAGGCGAACTGCCCGCCCCACCACTCGACCGTGACCGGGTGCTCCTTCAGCCACGGGTCGGCGGCGCACGCCTGCGCGACCGTGGACTCGAACTCGGCGCGGGCGGAGTCCACCGGCTCGTCCAGGGCCACGCCGAAGCGGCCCTCCGCGACCAGGAGATCCGGGACCGTGGAGGCCCAGTCGCCGGCGCGGACGGTTCCGATCTCCAGCGGGTACGCGATGTCCCACCGGCGCATCATCGGGTCGACGGCACGGTTGCGGGAGGCCTCCAGCGCGCGCAGGACCGGGAAGATCAGCTGGAACTTCTCGACCGCGCTCACTCCGCTGGTGCGGGCGCAGGCGTGCGCGGCCAGGCCCGGGACGCGCAGGCGGAAGGTCAGGGCGCCGCCGTTGGCGGCCAGGACGTCCAGGGCGGTGGGCTCGGTGATGACGCAGGCGTCGGCGCGCCAGCCGCGCTCCAGGGTGGCGTACGTGCCCAGGCCGCCGTCCTCCTCACCGACGACGGCGGCCAGCAGGAGGTCGCCGCGGGGACGGGTGCCGGTGCGGTGCAGGGCCAGGAACGCCTGCAGCGCGGCGACGAAGCCGCCCTTCATGTCGCAGGCGCCGCGGCCGTACGCGTGGCCGTCGCGGACCTCGCCGGACCACGGGTCGATGCTCCAGGTGGCGGGCTGGCCGGGCGGGACGACGTCGAGGTGGCCGTTGAACATGAGCGACGGCGCGCCGGGGTCGCTGCCGGGGAGGCGGGCGACCAGGCCCCAGGCCTCGTCGCGGTGGACCTCCATGCCGGGGAAGTCCGGCCGGGCGGCGAGCTCGGCGACCGGGATCGGCCAGAGGTCGATCTCGACGCCCTCGGCGCGCAGCCGGGCGGCGACGTGGTGCACGATCTCGCTTTCCGCGGCGCTGCCGCCCACACTGGGTATCCGGATCAGGTCGCTCAGCGTGGCGACGGTTTCGGGGCGGGCCGCGCGCAGAGCGTCGAGAACAGGCTGGGCTGCATGGTTCACGAGGGCAACATATGTCGCTGACGCTCATGACGTACAACATCAGAAGCGGCGGCGGCGATCGGCTCGAGGCGATCGGGCGGGTCGTGGCCGGGCCCGAGCCGGACGTGGTGGCCCTTCAGGAGCTGCGCGGGGAGCCGCCGCTGGGGGCGTTGACCGGAATGCGGCAATTCACGGCCCGCTCGCGGCGCGGACAGCCCGTGGGGCTGCTCGTCTCGCGGCGCCTGCGGGTGCTGGGGGCCGGGCGGATCGCGCGGCCGTTCCACCACGCGGCGGCGTGGGTGCGTGTCGCGACGGACCTGGGGCCGCTGACGATCGTGTCGGCGCACCTGTTCCCGTACTGGGGACGGGTCCGGCAGGTGGAGGCGGGCTGGCTCGCCGGCTTCGTCACGGGTGACGCGGTGCTGCTCGGCGATCTCAACACGCTCGACCCGTGGGGCGAGCACTCGGTGTCGCTGGCGACGCTGTCCATGCCGTACCGCCGCCGGCACCTGAACGGCCGCAGGCCGGACACGCGGGCCACGGCGCTGCTGGCCCGGCGGGGGCTCGTGGATCTCTACCGGCGCTGCGGGCGCGGGCAGGCGTGGACCGTGCCCACGACCCGCGGCGGGGGAGCGGAGTTCACCGAGATGCGGCTGGACTACGCGTGGGCGACGCCGGGCGTGGCGGGGCGGTTCAGCGAGTGCTTCGTCGTGACCGGCGGGGAGGCGGAATCCGCTTCGGACCACTACCCGCTGGTGGCCCGGGCAGCGTAGAGACCTGGGCGGCGGCGGCCTGCGCGGCGCTGCCGGAGGTGCGCGGGTCGATCTGCTCGCGCGGGGGCAGCGAGCGGCGCAACCCGCCCAGCGGCGGGTTGGCCACCCAGCGGATGATCGGGCCGGGACCGGGGGCGGGCAGCCAGCCGAGGAAGCGCTGCCACAGCTGCTCCTGGCCGTACTGCCGCAGATCCTCGGCCGCGTCGGCCACCCGCAGCGCCATCAGCGTGCGCAGCTCGGCCGGATTGTCCGTGTACTCGGCGGTGAGCTGCTCGCGCTTGGTCGCGCACGGCCACGGCTCGGCACATCCCGTGCACCGCCACTCGGGCCGGGCCGGAATGTGCGCCGCACTCACCCCAGACTCCCCGGCCGGGCGACCTCGAGGCGTCGCAGGGCGTAGACGAGCACCGAGTTGCGGGCGGTCACGTACTGGTCGCACGGCCACGGCCGGCCGCAGTCGCGGCACAGCTCGCCGCGCTTGAGCTTGGCGGCCAGCCATCCGCGGGGGCGCGGCTGGTGGCGACGGCGCTGGCGGACGAGGTCGGGAAGCTCCATAGCGAATCCTCTAGGTCGCCGTGGTCGGAAAGGGGGAGGTGTCGCGGGGCTTGCTCACCCGCACCACGTGCTGGTGCTCGACCAGACGGGTGGCCGGGTGGACGGCCAGGTGCTGCGCCGCCGGGTGGTGACGGCGGCGGGCACCCTTGGAGCGGTACATGGCGGCGTCGGCGCGGTGCACGGCGTCGGCGAGGTGCGCGCCGGGCTCGACGGGGACGAGCCCGACGGACACGCTCACGGTGATGACCTGCCCGGCCGGCAACCCCGGCAGCCGCATCGGCGCGGCGAGCTCCTCCGCGAGCCGGTCGGCCTGCTCCTGCGGGGATCCGGGGCCGCTGGCCAGCAGCCCGGCGAACTCGTCGCCGCCGAGGCGGGCCACGATCCCGGACTCGGCGGCGTAGGCGGAGAGGCGGCGGGCGGTCGTCACGAGCATCTGGTCGCCGGCCGTGTGGCCGTAGACGTCGTTGATCTGCTTGAACCCGTCGACGTCGAGCACGACGGCGACGAGGGGGTGTCGCGCGCGGTCGGCGACGAGCTCGGCGCCGCGCTGGTAGAACGCGCGGCGGTTGGCCAGGCCGGTGAGCGGGTCGTGGAACGCCGCGTGGCGCTGCACCTCGAGTTCGGCGCTCAGCAGCTCGGCGAGCCGCTCCGCGCGGCGCGCGCGTAGGTAGACAGGAATGGCCACGCACGCCCCAGCCGCCGCGGCCGCACCGGCCAGGAAGGCGAGGGGATCCATGCGCGCGTCCCTTCCATGGATCGCAGCTGGGGAAGCCGCCCGATCATTTGGGAGCGAACGTCCGGTTTCGATCACGAATTGTGAGCGAGCCCTGACATTCGCACATGCGCTAGCATGCGCTTTATCGGCTGCAGAAGCAAGAGCCGATGCACGTGCAGACGCCCTTCGCTTGGTGAACTTTCAACCAAGGTCCTCAGAAAGATGCCCATGGAGCAGACGTACAACGGGATGCCGGCCGGTCACATCTCCGGTGTGACCTGGCAGAAGAGCCGCCGCAGCAACCCCAGCGGCAACTGTGTCGAGCTGACCCGCCTGCCCGACGGGACCGGCTTCGCCATGAGGAACTCGCGCGACCCCGAGGGGCCGGCGCTGATCTACACGCACGACGAGATCGCTGCCTTCATCGGCGGCGCGCGCGACGGAGACTTCGACAATCTGTTAGGTGAGTAAAGCCCCGCTGAAGATCGAGCAGGCTCGCGTCCCGCCGACCGAGGCGAGCCCACTCCCGCTTACTGTCCGGTCATGGCATGCTTACTCGGGTCCGCGGGGTGCCCCGCGGAGCGAGACTGTTCGACCAAGACGGTCCCGGAGGCAGCACGGTGACGACCGGTCTAACTGAAGGAGGCGCATCCGGAGGCCCCACGGTCCTCCGGATGCTGCTCGGCGCCCATCTGCGGCGCCTGCGCGAGGCGCAGGGGGTGACCCGGGAGGACGCCGGCTGGGAGATCCGTTCGTCGGAGTCGAAGATCAGCCGGATGGAGCTGGGCCGCGTCGGGTTCAAGGAGCGCGACGTCGCCGACCTGCTCACCCTCTACGGGGTCGACGACCCCGAGGAGCGCACACGCCTGCTCGCGCTGGCCCGCGACGCCAACAACCCGGGCTGGTGGCACCGCTTCGGCGACGTGCTGCCCAACTGGTTCCAGTCCTACCTCGGCCTCGAGGCCGCCGCGGCGCTCATCCGCACCTACGAGGTCCAGTTCGTGCCGGGGCTGCTGCAGACCAAGGACTACGCCCGATCGGTCGTCCTGCTCGGCCACGGCCGGGCCAAGGAGGACGAGATCGAGCGCCGGGTCGAGCTGCGCATGCAGCGCCAGCAGATCCTGACCCGCCCCGACGCGCCCCGCCTGTGGATGGTCGTCGACGAGGCCGCCCTGCGCCGCCCGATCGGCGGCCTGGACGTCATGCGCGGCCAGGTCGAGGCCCTGTTGGAGATCAACAGCACGCTGCCCAACGTCCGGCTCCAGGTCATCCCGTTCAACGCCGGCGGCCACGCCGCGGCCGGCGGCGCCTTCACGATCCTGCGCTTCCCGGACGAGGACCTGCCCGACGTGGTCTACATCGAGCAGTTGACCTCGGCGCTGTATCTGGACAAGCGCGACGACGTCGACCTCTACGCCGAGGCGATGGAGCGCCTGTGCGTCGAGGCCCGCCCGCCGACGGATACGGCGCGGATCCTGGAGGACATCCGCAAGGACCTCGACGCCTGATCCAGTGCGCTGGCCATTCACGTTCACCCGGGTCGATATTTGATGGCTGGCGGACAGGAGTCGTCGCAGCTTGTGCTGATGATCAGGGCAGCTTCCACACCGAGAGGCTGCCGGCCGCCACGCAGGCCAGATCGTCGCCGGACTGGATGCAGGCGGGCCGCCCGTACCAGTCCCTGGCCTTGCCGAACACGGTCACCCCGCCGGTGCGCGGGTCGAGGACACCGAGCACGGCGGAGTGGTCGTCCAGCAGCTTCCAGACGACGAACCGGTCCCTGGAACCGCCCTGCGCGACGGACCAATTGTCGAGTTTTCGCAGGACCTGGCCGGTGCGCACATCGACGGTCGCGACGCCCTTCAGGGTGAGGTTGCCTGAATCTGACCACCTGGTCAACGCGATGATGCCCGCCTCGACGCGCAGGATGATGTTGTACCCCTCGACGCGCCACACGGTCCGGCCGGTGTGCGCGTCGAGGGCGTACATGCCGTCCCGGCTCTGCACGCAGTTCAGCTCCGCGCCGCAGGTCGAGGGCCCGCCGAACGGCGATTGGCCCTGCCAGTGCCAGAGCAGTCGGCCGCTGCCGCGGTCGTAGACGTCGGCGCCACGGTCGCCGGCCTTGAAGATGACCACCTGGTCACGGGCCGGGGCGACGGAGCCCGGGAACGAGGTGCCGGTCGTGTACGAGGAGATGGTGCCCGACCAGGACAGCTGATGGGCGGCGGTGACGGCGCCGGTGCCGACGTCGCGGATCCGCAGCAGACCGGTCGGGCTCAGCTCCGTCATATGCTCGACGGAGCCGACGCTGCTCCACGGGAGGGCGCCCAGCGAGCCCTTCGGCACGTCGACCTCCCAGACCGTGGCACCGGTCCGCTCGTCGAGCGCGAGGAACCGCTGGTCGCGCTGCTCCGCCGGGGGGTTGGACGAGTTGTCATCGGCGCCATAGGAAACGGTGGTCAGGCGATCCACGACCCCGGTCAGGTCCTCCACGATGAACCGCCCACCGGCCGGCCCGAACTCGCCGACCTGCTTGCGCTGCCAGAGCCGCGCGCCGGTGGCCAAGTCGAGCACGGTGAGCGTGCTGCCCCGGTCGGTGATGCCGAACCCGGTGATCAGCCCGACCACCTGGTCGGTCACGATCGCGAGATGCTCGTTGTGGTTGCCGTCGGACGGCACCGACCAGAGCCGCGAGCCGTCGCTCAGGCTCAGGACCTCGATCGCACCCGACGACTGGCTCAGGACGAGCCGGCCGTTGGCGAAGTTGACACTCAAGACCGAGTCGTCGACGGTGAACGCCGGTCCGAAGCCCCGGGCCGGCACGGCCGCCACGAGCAGACCTGCGGTGAGTAACGCGACCGCGGCGAGCGCGAACCACTGCCATTGCATACGTCGGCGCGGTGAGGGCGGCGACTCCAGCGGCTCCCACGGAGTGCTCAGATCGAGCTCGATGATCGCGTCCGGCACGGGACCCCCCTATCGTCAGAAGAGCGTCCCACACCGGCGAAGCGCTCGCCTCCCCGCTCCTGCCGAACTGGTGTGACGAACACCAGCACGTCCCCGCGGCCAGGCCTTAGCCGTCGCAGGTGTTGGTGACGTCCATCGTGTGGCCGGCGTCGAGGTAGTCCCGCGGGTCCTTGAACTGGATGCCGGCCTTGATCTTGGCCTGCCGCATGGGCGAGAGCAGCCCGTGGCGCAGCGCGTCGCAGTCCATGTGGGTCACGTACCACCGGCCGGTGCCGAGCCACATGCCCTGACCGGCCGGAAAGTCCCACCGCAGCTGGTCGTGGACGGCCGCGTAGGGCGCGGCGAGCCCGTCGCCGGCGAACGCGTACACCCACACGAAGTTTGTCAGCACGTGCAGCGTCGGGCGGCCGTCGGCGGTGTCCGCGTTGTACGTGACCGTGCCGCGCACCCGCGGCTCCTCGTCGGCGTCGAGCCGCGCGGCCGGGTCGACGAACGTCGCGAACCCGTGCTGGCGGGGGTCGCCGAACCAGCCGCTCACCGACTCGCGCTGCTGCGGCGCGAGCAGGGCCACCAGCGCGGCCGGGTCGTGCCCGGTGAGCATCCGCGGGTCGAGCCGGGCGGCGACCAGTGCCGCGCGCACCTGCCGCAGCGCGTCGTCGACCTGCCCGGCGGTGAACCCCTCGACGGCCGCGGCCGCGGGCAGCCCGATGCCGGCCACGCCGCGCGCGTAGTCCTCGGCCGGCGTGCCGTCGAACGGCCCGCGCTTGAGCAGGAACGACAGCCCGAACGACGCCACCACGGCGGCCGCGGCGATGCCGCCGATGAGCAGCAGCCGCCGACGCCCGCGCGACCCGCCGCCCCGGCGACGGCGGCGCAACAGCCCGCCCAGCCGGCGGAAGCGGTTGGCGCGCACGGCCCTGCGCTCGGCGGCCTTGGCCCACGAGGTGTCCAGCCCGGCGAAGGGATCCCCCATGGCGGGGGAGCGTACCCGTGCCTCAGGCGCCCGCCTCGATGCGGTCCATCGCCGTGTTGCGGGGGACATACCGGTGCGGCAGGTGCCCCTGGCCGGCGGCGAGAATCCCGGCCACGACCGGGGTTTCGGCCTTGCGGACCTCCAGGTCGGCGTCCTCGGCCGGCGGCACCCGCGAGCCTCGCGGCGACCGGCCCGGGCAGCGCCTGCCAGCTCGGCAGCAGTATCGACGGCGGCGGCAGGTGCCCTGAGTGCCGCCGGTGCACCAGCGTCCGCGCCCAGCGATCCCAGAAGGCCAGCCCGGTCGCCACGCTCCACCCGGGCGCGACGGGCCTGGTCACCGTCATCCGGTGACCGCCGGTTTTCGGCTGATGCGGTACTCCAGGGTCAGAAACGGCAGCCCGAACATCGAGAACGCGTGGTCGGCGCGCAGTTCGCCGGCCTCGTCGACGTGGACGTCCAGCTCCTCGGCGAAGCCGTGCACCGCGAGCGTGGTCAGTGCGCGGCTTTGCGCATCGATGTAGCTGAGGTAGTGCCCGGTCTGTCCGTCCCCGCCGCGGCTGGTCAGCCGCAGCCCGCCGTCGTCGCGTGAGCGCGGTGCGAGCGTTGCGGTGAAGTTGGCCTGGGGCAAGGGGAAGCCGACGCTGACGTAGCCGGTGTCCTCGTGCCGGTAGGTCGTGTAGATGCCGACGTAAATCGGTTCTCCAGTGCCGGCGAAGGTCCGTATCCAGCCCCTCGTCGACACCACGCCGTCGGCGCCGGTGATGGTGTCGATGCGGCTGTGCACTCCGCGCTGCGCCTCGCGAAGGTTCATGGGCACGTTGGCCTGGCCCAGCGGGCGGGCGACCAGGGTGCGGTACAGCAGGTAACCTGGCCGCACCCAGGGGCGCCAGTGCGGCACGATGTCGAGCGTGAAGCGGGTCGTGTGCTCGTAGAACTCGCGGACCGGCGGATCGACGGTGGCGGGGTCGAACCGGGGTCCGGCGAGGGCATCGAGGTCGGCGACGATGCCCATGTCGGGCGCCGCCTCCTGGTAGGTGCCGGCGGTGGCCGCGGCGAGGTCGCGCACGTAGCCGGTGCCGACGTAGCGGGTGCGGGCCTCGAGCGGGACCACGAACGGCAGTGCCTCGGCGGGCGCGCGTTCCGCGAGCAGTGCTACCTGCGGGTCGCGGAACAGCAGCTGTGACACGATCCGGAAGGCGACGACGCTCGCCGCAGCGACCTGCGCGGGCGGCCGGTGGCGCATCGCGGCGCCGACGGCGAGCCCGATGGCGGGCCCGAGCGCGACCTTCTGCGGTCGCACGCCCATCGCTCCCGCGACGGCCCCGCTCGCGATCCCGACCGCGAGCGGCGATGCGCCGGCCTTGCCGGCCACCCAGCCGGCGGGCGCGGCGAGCGCTCCGCTGGCGGCGATGCGGGACCAGACGGCGGGGATCTCGTTGGGCCGCTGCATGGCCCGGGCGGCGGCGTCGACGGCCGTCATCGCGCCGGCGCCGAGCAGCGCCGCGGTGACGGCGCGCCGGGGCCCGCGGTGCGCGGCGAGGGCCGCCCCCGCGGCGGCTCCCATGACGGCGGCGAACCCGATCCCCTGCGCACGCTTGGCATCCACAGCGTCCGTTCTACCCGCTGCCGCCGCTACAAGCAGCAGCAGGACTGCAGACCGGACGGGCCGCGCCGAGCGGCCGACAGGGCCGGATGCGGCAGCCCGCCCAGGGGCCAGCAACCCGCACGGACGGTGTCAAGGGGGTGACACGCACGAAATGCCCACACCGTTGATCTTGAACGATGTGCTGCGCCTATACGTCATCGCTACAGCCTGTGAGGCGTTTGCGGCGTCCTGACGTGCTTTGGGCTTGACCCGGTTTGACGGACAGGGTCGATGTATTGGGTTTCAAGCTACCTTGAGCGCGGATAGCTGCCGGTATGTTGGTGGGGTTCCCATAGGTGCCGGGGCTTTGGTAGCCGCGGCTGGAGTGTCGGCGCGGCGTTCGGCCAGCTCGGCGCGCAGCAGCTTCGCGGTGGCCCGATGCTGCGGGTCGGTGATCATGGCCCCGGCCGTCCAGGACTGGTCGTGCTCGGCCACGACCTGCCCGGCGCAGAACGCCACCACCCGTGCCGGTGTCGCGATCCGACAGCCGGGAACCCCAACTGACCGCCTCGCATGCCCGTCCCATCGCGGCGAACACCGCTGCAGACCGCCCCTCGACCCGGTCGACCGGCCAGCAGTCCACCACCAGCCCAACCCCGTCGCTCAGCGTGGCGAAGGAATCCGGTGCATGCGCACGTGCCTGACCAGTCGCAGCATCCCGCCAGTGCAGCCAGACGGCTGCGACGCGAACGCCACCACCTGCGGATCGAAGTCCGGCAGGATCGCGTGATCACACTCCAGCCACGACCCGAAGCCCACATGGCTGTTCATCGAAGCTGACCAATACGAATCCGGAAAATGCCGCTGCCCCCGATACGACGAGAACTCACGCACCGGCGCCACACCCTCAAACGCCGTCCCGGCCGCCCTCAACAGCGGCTGCCGAACCTCGCCGTCCACACCTCGTCGAGGTCGACGGGGTGACCCACCGCGTCAGCCGGGACGAGGGTGGGGTCGTGCGCTCGCCCTCGTCGTCGCGACACCCCTCGGGGTTCACCCGGACGATCGCGGTCCGCGAAGGCGACGCGGGCCCTGCCCGGCTCGACCGGCTGCCGTCCACAGTGGAGGATCGCCTCCACCGCTGCACCACCCGCCCGGTGCTGACCGGTCTGGCGCTCCGATATCGCAATTGCCGATTTTGTCAGTACCTGCCGTGTTGGCGGTGATCGACATGATTTGTCCACCAGAGTTCACTGCGCATTGACGCACGCGATATCCTCTGTTCATTCGGCCGCCGGCAGCCGAATGCCGGGCGAATCCGTCTGGGTTCGTCCAATCCATTGATGGCTCGTGACCATGGGGGAGCGATTGTCTATCACCAGGAAAACCGCAAAGCGGATCGCGAAAGTGAGCCTCGTAGTCGGTTTGGCGGGCATGGCGGGTTTGACCGTCGGCGGTCCCGCCTGGAGCTCGGGACAGACGTCTCCGACTCACAACTGCTACACCATCTGGTGGAGCCGCGACTGGAACCAGGAATGCAACAGCCCTGGCGCCGAATATGCCGGCTCGTACACCTCGACCGTGGATTGCTCATCGCCACAGGTAAATGATCGAAACACGACCTGGTACCGGATCGTGGGCAGTCGTGAAAGCTATGACGGCGAGGACTGTGTCTTCGGCATCAACACCGCCTACATCAGGTTCCGCTGATTCGCGACGCAGCGAGTTCCGGTGCTCCAAGACGATGCAGCCGTCGGCTGCCTCGATGACGCATCCACGGGGAGGAAAATTGTCGAGGAGTAGCAAAGCGCTTCGGGTTACCTGGCAGGTGGCCCTGGTGTTCGTGCTGGCCGCGGTGGCCGGCGGCATTGTGGTGAACCCGGCCGCGGCCGCCAATTACGGCAACACTGTCCACCGGTGCTACGGCATCTGGTGGAACACGGACTGGAATCAGGAATGCCAGGGCGGTGGCGCCGAGTCGACCGGTCATTACGACTCGACGGCGGACTGCACCGCGCCGCAGATTCCGGACAAGTACGTCAACGCCTATCGCACGGCCGGCAGTACAACCAGTTACGATGGGCCCGACTGCAAGTACGGGATTCACTCGGTCGGCACCAGCTTCTGGCAGTGATCTCGCCGTAAACTGATCACCGGTGCGCCGGCCAGGGTGCCCGCACCTTGGCCGGCGCATCCCGGAGCCGCGACAGGAAAGGCCAAGTGTTGCTCTCGGTAAGGCAGTTGGATCAGGGCTACGGACGGCATCTCGTCATTCGTGGTCTGAACCTCGATCTCGGCCCGGGTGTCGCCGCCCTGCTCGGGCCAAATGGTGCTGGAAAGACGACCCTCCTGCGGACGTTGGCCACGATTCAGCCGCCTCGCGGAGGTGAACTCACGATTGCGGATCAGCGCGTGGATTCCGAAAAGGCCGCGCGGTCGGTCAGGCGTCAGATCGGTTACCTTCCGCAGCGCTTCGGGTTCGAGCCGGGCATGCGCGTCGGCGACTTCGTCCGGTACGGTGCCTGGCTGCGCGGCATCCCTTCGCGGGAATGGCACGACGCGGCCGGGGAGGCGCTGGAGCGGGTGTCGCTGCAGGAGCAGGAGAAGACGCGGATGGGGCGCCTGTCCGGCGGGATGCGGCAACGAGCCGGCATCGCCTGGGCGATCGTCGGCCGGCCGGGCATCGTGCTGCTCGACGAACCGACGGTGGGCCTCGATCCGCAGCAGCGCCTGCGGTTCCGCGACATCATCTCCGCACTGCGCGAGACGACCGTCTTGCTGAGCACGCACTTGATCGATGACGTCGACGCGATCTGTTCCCGTGTCGTGGTCATGCACGCGGGACGCATCCGCTTCGCCGGCTCCACCGATGAGCTCAAGGCCAGGGACGACGCGGCGATGCCGGGCCACACTGCCCTGGAGCGGGCCTACATGAGCCTGCTGCCGGACGAGGAAAAGACGCGATGACCGGACTGTGGCTCCACCTCAGGTCCAGCGTCGGGCGGTACGGCTTTCTTCCGTTGTCGGTCCTGGGCGTCGCCATTCTTTTCGGGCGCAGCCGGTTCTGGCTCGGGATCTGGCCGGAGACCGGTGCAGCGGCTCAGCTCAGCGGTTACTTCCTGAGCGTGCTGGCCGCGGGCCTGGCCGCCTGGGTGGCGGCGACGTTCGAGGTCCGGGGCATGCAAGAGCAGGCCGCGTCTGGCGCGATCCGTCCCGCGACCGTGGAGGGCGTGCGTTTCGGCATCGTGCTCGCCTGGATGATCGGCCCGTACCTGCTGGTCTCGCTGGTCGCGTTCGTCGCGACGGCCTTCACTGTCTTCGCGCCTGGCGTGGGGATGTTCTTCGAGTACGTCGGCCTGGGCGCGCTGATGATCGTCTTCGGTAGCGCCTGGGGCTGGCTCGTGGGCCGGTTGCTCGCACCGATCGTCGGAGCGCTGTCCGCCGCGCTGAGCTGGTTCATCGTGGGATCGCTGCTCGGCGACAGCACCTCGGCGCTGCGCGTCTCCGGCCCGCCGTGGTTCGCTCTGCAGGCGGACGCATTCGTCATCCGCGCGGCTGCGCTCGTCGTCTTCGCTGTTTCGGTCATCCTGATTCCATGGAAGGTGTCCCGGCGTTCCTTCGCCCGGGGCGTCGTGGCGTCCATCGTGGCGCTCGCCCTGGTCATCGGTGCGTTCACCGCCACCGACATGGTCCGATATCGGGACCCAGTCGCCCATCCCCGCTGCGTCCAGGGTGCGATCGAGTACTGCCTCTGGCCCGAGCACGCCAAGTACATTCCCATGGTGCAGGCGGTGGACCGCCGGGTGTCGGCGCTCCCGGTCAAGCTGGCTCTCCCGAGCCGAATCGTCGACTACTCGCTGTCGGGGTCGACCCAGTGGCTGGATTTGGACACCGCGGTGGAGCGGTCCGGTCAGTTCCCGCCCGAGTTCGACATCTCGGAAGGCAGCGAATGGGCACTTGCCCGCGGCGTGGCCTCCGCCATCGTCGGGGAGGTCTTCAAGGACTGCAGTCCGAGCGCCAAGGCGGATCCTCAGCTGCAGTCCGAACAGTTGCTGGCCTGGCTGGAATGGCGACTCGCCGGCGGGGGCACGCCCGACTATCGAACGAACGCGCCGGGCGACCTTCAAGCGGCGTGGAGCAACGGACGACGAAGGGCGGCCGAACTCTCCGATGCAGACCAGAGTGCCTGGGTCACAGCTCTCGTCGCCGACGCGAAGGCGAACTATTGCTTGGCCGCATGACCAACGGGTGTTGATGCAAATGCTCAGGTGGTACCTCAGCGCTCGCAACTGGCGGTGGCTGGTCTGCGTCACGGTGGCCGTCGGACTCACGGTCTACGGCTTCGGTTCGTACGAGGCCGTCACCCCCGCGGCCACCGACACCGGAAGCACCACCGTCCAGTTCTGGCGCCTGCTGGCGGTCGGATCCGGTGTGCTGCCGGTGCTGACGCTGGCCGGCTCGATGACGGATCTCGAAGCGATCGGGGGCCGGTCGTACCATCGGCTACGGGCCCTGGTACTCGGTGTGGCCTTCGTCGGTTCGAGCGCGTGTTTTCTGGCGGCGGTCGCGGCCGGCGTCGGCACCTCCGCGATGTGGCAGACCGCTCGGGCTCTGATCGCTTGGTTCGGCATCGCGCTGGTGTCGGGACGGGTGCTGGGATTCACGTACGCCTGGCTGCTTCCGTTCGCGACGCTTTGCGCGATGCTCTACTGGGGTTTCGACAGTGACGCCGGGCAATACCGGTGGTGGGAGTTCACCGCTCAGCCTGCTGGTCACCCCGCCAGCGGAATCCTCGCGATCGTCCTGCTGGTCGTCGGTCTGGCGATGTTCACGAGCTCGCCGTGGCGGGTTTATCGCCTGGCCCGTTTCTGGGCGCTGCGTCGCCGCACGGGAAGCGGCGTGGACCGCTGAGCGACGACGGGCACTTCGTCACCATCGGCGGCCGCCGATGGCGCGGCACCCGTGGTGGGAGCAGACGCTGCCAGAGCGCCGCGAACGCTGGGAGAAGCGCCTGCGCGACCTGTCCGCGTAACCCGGCCGCTGCCCGGTCGGCGGAGCTCGGGTTGCCGACCGCGCCGCTGGCCCTGTCGGATCGGGTGTCCATGCGTCGATCGTCGCGTCCTCGCGAAGTTTCCGTGGGCCTTGTCCGTGCGCACGGTGACCGACGGCCGCGTCGCCCACACCGGCATCACGCACCGCTGCCTGCGGGGTCACACCACGCAACCGAGATCGGGGCTGCCGAAGGTACCCGTGCCGTGGCGGTCCGTGTAAGCGATCAAGATCACAAGTCCGGAAGTGGACAACCTCTCGACGAACCGGTTCCGGCCCGGTAGTCCTACCCGGTACACATTCAACGGGAGGCACCAATATCATGACCACACCCCAGCAGCAGCAATCGCCGCAGGAGCAGTCACCCCTGCAGCAGCCCGCGGCGCCGCAGCCGGCCAAGAAGGGCATCAAGGTCCCGCGGCTGGTGATCTCGCTCGTCGTCCTGGTCGTGCTGGGCGGCATCGGCTGGTACCTCAGCCGCGACGACGCGCTGAACGCCAAGATTGGCGACTGCATGCACCAGACGGGCCCGAACGACGTGTCGATCGTCAAGTGTGACAGTGCGGACGCGGACTTCACCGTGCTCGGCCGGGTCGAGGACAAGACCCAGAGCGAGGTCGACACGACCGGCGTGTGCGACCAGTGGGCGGACACGACGAGCGCCTACTGGGAGGGCAAGTCGGGCCAGAAGGGCACGATCCTCTGCATGAAGGGCCTGAAGGGCCAGTAAGACCCCGGCGGTACCGCGGGCCGGCAGCCGGCCCGCGGTACCGCACGATGGTGGTGCGTCATCGGGCGCTTCGGCGGGTGCCCGTGACGGTGGTGCGGGGCAGGCGGCCGGCGCGGGAGGTGCCGGACAGGGTGTCGCCGTCGACGTTGACGTCGAACTCGAGGTGCAGGCGCATGGGCCGGGTGACCGACTGCCGCCACGTGATCCGCGGCCCGTCGCAGGCGATGTCGGTCAGCGGTACCGTCTCGGCCTTCGCGGATGCGGAACCTTCGATGTTCCGTGGCTCGCCGGTGAACTCGTAGACGGCGGTGATGGTGCCGATCGGGGTCTTGAGGCTGACATCCCACGTGCCGATGATCGGGTGCATCTCGTTCCCTTCCGCGTGACTGGGTGAAGACGTGTTCGTCAGGCGGCGCGCCATACAACCCCGCGCCGCTCGTACTCGAAGAGCGTCTCCACGGCATGCGCGATCTGCGGCCCGAAGGCGCGTTCGAGCAGGTACAGCCCGAGGTCGAGTCCCGACGTCACGCCGCCGGCGCTGACGAAGTCGCCATCGTCGACGACGCGCGCCCGCACGACGCGGACGCCGGTCGCCTCGAGCACGTCGAGCCCGAGCGTGTGGGTGACCGCGTGCCGACCCTCGATGAGCCCGGCCATGGCGAGCGCGAGCGACCCACCACACACGGTGGCGACGGTGACGTCCGGGTCCGCGAACGCTGTGCGGATCCGCTCGATCGCGGGGGAGTCCGCGAAGCGGGAGAGCAGGACCGGGATCGTCACGTCGCCCTCGTCGGGGTCGCCGTCGGTCGGGCCGCTGGCGCCGGGCACGATGACGAAGCCCGGCCGGGTCGGGTCGAGGTGCGCGGTCGCGTGGAGAGCGAGGCCGAGGGTGCCGCTCACGACCGGGCCGGGGCCGTCGGCGGATACGAGCCGCACCTCCAGCGCGCCGCCGGCCGGGCTGAGCCCGGTGCGGGTGGCCGGGTCGCTGTGGGCGCCGTCGGTGGCAGAGCCGGTGGCTGCCGGCGAGTCGGGGGTGGCGGCCAGGAAGTCGGCTCCGGCGGCCAGGACCTCGAACGGGGCGATGACGTCCAACGGGTCGAATCCGTCGAACAGCACGATCTGCGCGAGCATGCCCACGATCCTCGGGCGGCTGCGGCTGTGGCTCCAGTGGCAAGACTGCCGAGGTATGGCGGTATTTTGCCAACGTGCATTCCGTAGTTGTGCTCGCGCTGCCCGACACCATCGCGTTTGACCTGGCCACGCCGCTCGAGGTGCTGGGGCGGGTGCGGCTTGGGGACGGGCGGGCCGGGTACGGCGTCGAGGTCTGCGCCATCGAGCCCCTCGTCGCCGCCGGGGCCGTGCGGATCGTCGCCCAGCACGGGCTCGACGCGATCGAGCGGGCCGGAACCGTCATCGTCCCCGGGCGCAACGATCCGACCGCCGCCGTTCCCGCGGCCGCGATCGAAGCGCTGCGGCGCGCGGCCGCCCGGGGCACGCGCATCGCCTCGATCTGCGTCGGGGCGTTCACGCTCGCCGCGGCCGGGCTGCTCGACGGGCGGCGGGCCACCACGCACTGGGCCGCCGCCGACGCCTTCCGGGCCGCATTTCCGCGCGTCGAGCTCGACCCCGACGTACTGTACGTCGACAGTGGACAGTTCGTGACGTCGGCCGGGGCCACCGCCGGGGTCGACATGTGCCTGCACCTCGTGCGGCTCGACTACGGGGCCGCCGTGGCCGCCGACGCCTCGCGGCTGGCGGTGGCGCCGCTGCACCGCGACGGCGGGCAGGCGCAGTACATCGTCAGGCCCCCGGCCCGAGGCGCCGGGCCGGGGCTGGGGCCGCTGCTCGAGTGGGTCGAGCAGCACGCCCACCGCGACCTCACCCTCGACGACATCGCCGCCCGGGCCGGGCTCAGCCGCAGGACGCTCAACCGGCGGTTCCACGAGGAGACGGGGGCGACGCCGATGCAGTGGCTCAACTCGGCGCGCATCCGCCGGGCGCAGGAGCTGCTCGAGACTACCGACCTCGCCGTCGACCGGGTGGCGCATCAGGCCGGGTTCGCCTCGCCGACCAACTTCCGGGCCCAGTTCAAGCGGATCAGCGGGGTCACGCCCCAGGCGTACCGAAGCACGTTCCGTGCAGCACGGTCAACCCATTAGCAGCGCATCAGGGAAGCTGAAATCCGCTGGGACCGTACAGGCGAGCGCACCACGGCGCCTGACCGCTCAATAGTTGCCGAGCGGACAATACGAAGGTTCTCCGCAATTCGGACTTTACACGGCCAAAGCGATCGGGCTAGAGTCACCGGCAGTTGGGGCCGCTCCCGCGAGGTTTCACGGCGGGCAGTGCACCCGACCGCCGCCGTAGGGGCCGGGTGCACTGCGCTGTTGACCGCATTGCACGAAGCCGTCGTCCTGCTAGCGCCTCCGCCGCGGCCTCGCGCCCGTTCCCGGTCGACCGGGTCGGCGACGGCCTCCTGGGCCGACCTCGGATTCGGTGACGCACTCGCCGTGCGGCGATGCCGTGCCCTCGTTCCTGCGCATCGGATCCCGTCAGCAGTCCGAGCACTCCGCGAAACTCCGAAGGAGATCCGATGCGCACCCGCAGGCCCGCGGCGTTGACCGCGCTGATGCTGGGCTGCTTGGCGCTCGTCGCCACGGCGGTCGGCGCGTGCGGTTCCGCCAAGCCGGGCCAGACGCAGCTCGTGGTCGAGATCTTCGGCGACCTGGGATACCACGACCTGTACACCAAGTACGAGCAGAGCCATCCCGGGGTCAAGATCGTCGAGCACATCGTCTCGTACGACGACCACCACAAGAACCTGCAGGCGCACCTGCTGGGCGGATCGGGAACCGGCGACATCGAGGCCATCGACGGCGGCTACATCGCGCAGTTCAAGGTCATGTCCGACAAGTTCGTCGACTTCAGGCAGTACGGCGCCGACCCGGGCCAGTGGCTGCCGTGGAAGTCGCAGCAGGCGACCGGCCCCGACGGCAGCCTGATGGGGCTGGGAGCCGACGTCGGCGGCCTGGCGATGTGCTACCGCCGGGACCTGTTCGCACAGGCCGGCCTGCCGACCGACCGTGACCAGGTGGCCGCGCTGTGGCCGGACTGGCAGTCGTACATCGCGGCCGGCAAGCGGTTCAAGGCCAACGCGCCCGACGGCGTGGCCTGGTTCGACTCCGGTTCCAACGTCTTCAACGCCATCATCAACCAGGCGCCGGTCGGCTACACCGCCACCGGCAACAGGGTGGTGGTGGCGGACAATCCGGCCGTCAAGCAGGCGTTCAACCTCGCGGTCGAGGCCGTGCAGGCCGGCGAGTCGGCGAAGCTGGCGACGTTCAGCCAGCAGTGGAACGCCGGGTTCCAGCGCGGATCGTTCGCCACCGTGGCCTGCCCGGCGTGGATGACCGACACCATCAAGCAGAACGCGCCGCAGACCAGCGGCAAGTGGGACATCGCCAGGATCCCCGGCGGCAGCGGCAACTGGGGTGGCTCGTTCCTGAGCGTGCCGAAGCAGAGCAAGCACCGCAAGGAGGCCGCCGAGCTCGCCAGGTTCCTGACCGCACCCGAGCAGGCGAGCTGGATCTTCCGCACCCAGGGCCACCTGCCCAGCCAGGCCGCGCTCTACGACGACCCGGCCGTGCTCGGCAACACCAACGCGTTCTTCAACAACGCGCCCACCGGCCGGATCTTCACCGAGGCGGCGAGGACCCTGCGGCCGCAGTACCAGGGCCCCAAGGACGGCGACATCGGACCGCTCATCGGCCTCGGGATCACCCGGGTCGACAAGGGCAAGCAGCGACCTGACCAGGCGTGGCACCAGGTTCTCGAAGACGTCGCGAATGCCACCGAGCCGTAGAAAGGAACGACGAGCCTGATGGCGGTAATCGCACCCCCGTCGGTGTTGCCCGAGCGGCGCGACACCGTACCGGCAAAGGTTGAGCGGTGGTCCCACCTGCGCCGCAAGTTCGACGTGCGTGGCACGCCGTACCTCTACATCGCACCGTTCTTCGTGGTGTTCGCGGCGTTCGGGCTGTTCCCGCTGCTCTACACCGGCTGGATGGCCATCAACCAGTGGAACCGTGACATACCCGGCAGCGAGCACACCTTCGTCGGGCTGGGCAACTTCGTGCGGCTCATCCACGACGACTACTTCTGGAACGCGCTGCTCAACACCGCCGCGATCGGTGTGCTGGGCACCGTGCCGCAGCTGCTGCTCGCGATGTGGATCGCCCACCTGCTGCATCGCCGGATGCGCGCCCGCACCCTGCTGCGGATGGGCGTCCTGCTGCCCAACATCACCTCGGTGGCCGCCGTCGGGCTGATCTTCGCCCAGCTGTTCGGGCGGGACCTCGGCCTGATCAACTGGGTGCTCAGCCTGGTCGGCCTGGGCAAGGTCGACTGGCAGGCGGGCACCTGGCAGTCGTGGGTGGCGCTGGCCGTCATCCTGACCTGGCGCTGGACCGGCTACAACTCCCTGATCTACCTCGCGGCGCTGCAGGCCGTGTCGGACGACCTCTACGAGGCGGCGGACCTCGACGGCGCCGGGCAGTTCCAGAAGTTCCGGACCATCACCGTCCCGGCGCTGCGCCCGACCATCATCTTCAGCGTGATCATGTCGACCATCGGCACGATCCAGCTGTTCACCGAACCGCTGATGTTCAACCCGGGTATGAGCCCGACCGGCGGGGACTCCCGCCAGTTCCAGACCCTCGCCATGTACGTGTACGAGCAGTTCTGGACCCACGGCAAGTACTCCTACGCCGCCACGGTCTCCTGGGCCATGTTCATGATCATCATCCTGGCGGTCGGCGCGAACTACCTGCTGTCCCGACGCATTCGGAGCTCCACATGACGACCCTGATACCGGTTTCCCGGGCCATGACCGGCGAGCGCCGCGTCCGCGGGCGGTCCGCGGCGCCGGGCCGGCGCCGCGCCGGAGCGAGGACCTACGTGCTGCTGGGGCTCATCGCCGCAGTGTCGGCGTTCCCGCTGTACTGGTCGCTGGTCGCCGCGTCCAACGACAACTCCGCGGCGGGGAGCTGGCCGCCGCGGCTGCTGCCCGGCAGTCACCTGTGGGAGAACCTGCAGCGGGCGTACACCCAGGCGAACTTCGGCCTCGCCCTGCTCAACTCGATGATCGTCGCGACCGTGATCACGGTCTCCGTCGTGCTCACCAGCACGCTGGCCGGTTTCGCCTTCGCGAAGCTCAAGTTCCGCGGTAGCAACGCCCTGCTCGGGTTCCTGCTCGTGACGATGATGGTGCCGGCCCAGCTGGGCATCATCCCGCTGTACATCATGATGTCGCAGTGGCTGGGCTGGACCGGGCACCTGCAGGCGGTCATCGTCCCGGCGGCCACCTCCGCGTTCGGCGTCTTCCTGATGCGCCAGTACCTCTCCGAGGCACTGCCCGACGCACTGCTGGAAGCCGGCCGGATGGACGGATGCTCGACGCACCGGCTGTACTGGCACGTCGTGCTGCCCGCGGCGCGGCCCGTCGCCGCGGTGCTCGCGCTGTTCACCTTCATGAACGCCTGGAACGACTTCTTCTGGCCGCTGCTGGCCCTGGGCCAGGGCAACCCCACCACCCAGGTCGCACTGTCCACACTGGCCGGTGGCTACTACATGGACTACTCGCTCGTGCTCGCGGGAACCCTGATCAGCACGGCGCCCGTGCTGCTGGTGTTCCTCTTCCTCGGCAAGCAGATCATCGGCGGGATCATGCAGGGGGCGGTGAAGGCGTGAACTGGACCGTCTGGGTCATCCCGCACTTCCACTACGACCCGGTGTGGTGGAACACCCAGTCCGCGTACACCCAGACCTGGGATCAACCGCAGGCCCCCGACGCGGGGGAGGAGCGCTTCGCCTGGCCCGGGCACAGCGCGTTCAGTCTCGTCAAGGCGCACCTGGCGAAGATCCGCGAGGATCCGCACTACAGCGTGGTCCTCGCCGAGGTCGACTACCTCAAGCCGTACTGGGACACGTATCCCGAGGACCGCGAACTCATCCGGCGGCTGATCGCCGACGGCCGCCTGGAGCTGGTCGGCGGCACCTACAACGAGCCCAACACCAACCTCACCGGCATCGAGACGACGATCCGCAACGCCGTGCACGGCACCGGGTTTCAGCGCAACGTCGTCGGAGGCGTCCCGTCCACCGCGTGGCAGCTGGACGTGTTCGGCCACGATCCGCAGTTCGCGCAGGTGATGGCCGGCGCCGGGCTGACCTCGATCGCCTTCGCCCGCGGCCCGTACCACCAGTGGGGGCCCATGCTGAGCAGCTGGAACATCCGCGAGCATCGCAAGCCGTTCGCGCCGACCCAGTTCCCCACCGAGTTCGAATGGGTGTCGCCCGGCGGGGACGGCCTGCTCACCCACTACATGGCCGGCCACTACTCGGCCGGCTTCAGCCTCGACGCCGCCCAGGACCCGCAGGCCGCGGCGGCGCAGCTGCACGAGCTGTTCACCCAGCTGCGCCCGGCCGCCGCGACCCGCAACGTCATGATCCCGATGGGCAGCGACTTCAGCCCTCCCATGCGCTGGGTCACCGAGCTGCGCGCGGCCTGGGAGGAGCGGTACCCGCACGTGCGGCTGCGGTACGGCCTGCCGCGCGACTTCTTCGCCGCCGTGCGGGACGAACTCGCCGCGCGGGGCGTGCACGCCACGCCGCAGACCCGCGACATGAACCCGATCTACACCGGCAAGGACGTCACCGCGATCGACACCAAGCAGGCCCACCGCCTGGTGGAGACGCTGCTGCTGGACGCCGAGAAGTGGGCCACCTTCGCCGCGCTGCGCGGCGCGGCCTACCCCGCCGCGGCGCTCGACAAGGCGTGGCGGCTGCTGCTGTTCGGCGCGCACCACGACGCGGTCACCGGCACCCAGTCCGACCAGGTCTATCTCGACCTGGTCGCCGGCTGGCGCGAGGCGCACGACCTGGCCGCCGACGTGGACCGCTCGGCCCGCCGGCACCTGGCCCGGCACGTCGACACCCGCGGGGAGGGCACCGCGGTCGTCGTGTTCAACCCGCTGGCGCACCCCCGCACGGACATCGTCGGCCTGCAGATCGACCTCGACCCGGCCGTGGGTGTCACACTCATCGACGACGGCGGGGTCCCGGTCCCGTACCTCACCGAGGCCCTCGCGCACGCCGCCGACGGCCGGCCGGGCCGGGCGCTGCTGCGGTGGGTCGCGCGCGACGTGCCGTCGATGGGCTACCGCACCTACCGCCTGCTGCCCGGCACCGCGGAGCCGTCGGCGTCCGCGTGGCAACCCGTCGAGGCGACGAGCATCGCCAACGACCGCTACCGGCTTCGCGCGGATCCCGCGCGGGGCGGCGCCCTGACCGAGATCACCGACCTCGCCGCCGGCCGGGATCTCCTCCCGCGGGGCCGGGTGGGCAACGAGCTGGTCTGCGTCGCCGAGCACCGCGAGCATCCCGAGTTCGGCGAGGGCCCGTGGCACCTGCTGCCCCACGCCGTCGCCTGGCGCAGCGCGGACACCGCGGCGGCCGTCACCGTCGAACGCTGCCCGATCGGCGAGCGCATCACGGCCACCGCGGAGGTCGACGGATGCCGCTACACACAGCAGACCACCCTGTGGTACGGCATCGACCGGATCGACTTCGCCACGGGCATCGACGGGTTCGCCGCCACCGACCGGCTCCTGCGGGTACGCATACCCTGCGACATCCCCGGCGGCATGCCCGTCAGCGAGACCGCGGCCGCCGTCATCGGCCGCGGCTACGCCCTGCTCGACGCCGACGCGGCGGAGCACCCCCGGACCCTGGACAACACGGCGCACCGCTGGTTCGGCCTCGCCGCGGCACTGACCGTCCACCTGCACGATCCGCAGGAGCGCTCCGAGCGCTCGCGAGCGGTGTCCATCGCCGAGATCGTCGTCCCCGACGGCGACGAGGGCCTGCCCTCGACCCGGCGGCTCGCCGTCGGGCTGGCCCGGGCGGGTGTCACCGCCACCGTGACGAGCGCGACGGGAAACCGCTACGGCGCGCTGGACACCGACTCCAACCTCCCCGACTGCCGCGTCGCGGTCGGCACCCCGCAGCGCAACGCGTTCGTCGCCGAGCTCCTCGACCGGGCACCGGCGCCGTTCGCCGCCGAACTGGCCGCTCGGCTCGCGGCCACCGGCACGGCCCGCCTCTGGATCCCGGCCGAGCGGCCGCTCGGCGAGGTCTGGCGGCCGGGCGCCGACGTGCGCTCGATCCGGGACCTGCCCGTCCTGCTGATCGCCGGCAACGACGCGGACGCCGAGCGGCGGGCCCTCACCGAGCTCCTCGACGACGCCCGCGACGCGAACGTGCACGTCACGCAGCCCTCCGCGCTGCACCACGGCGAGGCGACCGTCGAGGACTACGCCGTCGCGCTGCTCAACCGCGGCACCCCCGGCTTCGCGGTCGAGCCCGACGGCACGCTGAACATGTCGCTGACCCGCGCGTGCACCGGCTGGCCCACCGGAACCGCGATCAACTTCCCGGACCGCAACGCACCGGGCGGGCGCAGCTTCCAGCACCACACCAGCAGGCGTTTCGAGTACTACCTGGTGAGCGGCTCCGGCGGATGGCGCACCGCCGGGTTCGTCGCCGCCGGGCAGTCGGTCAACCACCCGCTCGCCGCGACCGCGTCGCCGGCCGGCGACGGGGCGCTGCCGGCCACCGGATCCCTGCTGAGCGTCGAGCCCGCCGAGAACTTCGTCGTCACCGCGGTCAAGCCGCGGGGGGAGCCGCTCGCCACCGGCTCCGCGGTGCCCGCCGACGCGTGCGACAGCCTGATCGTCCGCGGCTACGAGCCCCACGGCCGCTCCGGCAGCGTCGCGATCCGCCTCGCCGGCGGTATCGCCTCGGCCACGGCCGCCGACCTGCTCGACGGCCCCGGCGAGCCCCTCGAGTACGACGGCCGGGAGGTGCGGCTCGACGTCGAGGGGTACCGGATCACGTCGCTGGCCCTGTCACCGGCTCGCGCCGAGCGGGGCGGGGCAGCGCTCGCGGCGAGCACCGAACCCGTGCAGCCGGTGTTCACCCGCTACTGGCTGCACAACTGCGGCCCCGCGCCCATGGGCAACCTGCCGGTCGCGCTCACCCTCCGGCCGGACGACCAGCCGAGGGCCGACGGCGCCGCGGCCGGCGTGCGGCTGTGCGCTCAGATCGTCTGCGACGACACCGACGCCGGCTACACCGGGGACCTGCTCGTCAGCGCGCCGGACGGCTGGGCCGCCACCCCCCGGTCGAGGCGCGTGACCGTCGCCGCGGGCGGCCACCTCGGCGTGCCCGTCACCGTCACGGCTCCCGGCGACGCCGAACCCGGCTGGTACGCGGTCGCGGCGAGCATCGCCCACCGGGGCCAGGAGCTGCAGGACGCCATCGTCGTGCCGGTGGGCCGGCCCGCGCCCGGGCCGCTGCTGCACGCGCGCGCCGAGGCCCGGGAGCTCACGCTGTCCCCGGGGGCGCAGGGCCACGTCCGCGTGCGAGTGAGCCACGACCTGCGCACCCCGCTGCGGGGCCACGCCCAGCTCATCACCCCGCACTACATCTGGCCGCTGACGAGCGAGCCGACCCGGGGCTTCACCATCGCGCCCGGGTCCACGCAGAGCGTCGAGTTCCCCATCGCCGTCCCGGTCGGGACGCCACCCGGGGAGTTCTGGGCCCAGCCCAAGATCTGCGCCTTCGGCCGGATCGCCTACTGCGAACCCGTCCGCATCGTCGTCCGCTCCGCCGGCGCCTGACCCCCGAGCCCGCGTCATGGCCGTCGACCCGGTTCGCCGCCGAATACTCGAGCTGCTCGCCGACGCGGAGCAGATCGCCGCCGTCAGCGAGCTCGCCCGCGGCGGACGCGAACGCCACTGACCGCGCGGCAGCATCCAGAATAATGGTGGAAACGCTGCCGGGGTACCGGATCACCCCCGCTGCGCGAATGGTCCGCCCGACAGACGGGAGGCTGAGGTGACCGAGACGACGGTGGCCGAGGTGATGGCCGAGCTGTCGGCGATCGAGGATTCGAAGACCCGTGCGGTGAACGAGAAACACGGTGACGACCACGGTGTGAACCTCGGCATGCTGCGCGCGCTCGCCAAACGGCTCAAGACGCAGCACGAACTCGCGCGCCGGCTCTGGAAGACCGACGACAGCGCGGCGAGGCTGCTGGCGATGCTGATCTGCCGGCCGAAGGCGTTCGAGCGTGACGAATTGGATGTCATGTTGCGCGAGGCGCGCACCCCCAAGGTGCATGACTGGCTCGTGAACTACGTGGTGAAGAAGCACCCGCACGCCGAACAGCTGCGCGTGGCCTGGTCCGCCGATCCGGATCCGGTGGTCGCGAGTGCCGGTTGGGTGCTGACCGCCGAACGGGTGGCCAAGAAGCCTGAGGGCCTCGACCTCGCGGGACTGCTCGACGTCATTGAGGCGGAGATGAGAGACGCCCCGGACCGTCTGCAGTGGGCGATGAACAGCTGCCTGGCTCGGATCGGGATCGAGCATGCCGGGCACCGCGTCCGCGCGATCGACATCGGCGAGCGCCTCGAGGTGCTCAAGGACTACCCGACGCCGCCGAACTGTACGTCTCCGTTCGCGCCCATCTGGATCACGGAGATGGTGCGCCGGCAACCCGGCAAGTAGGACGGTTGCCGCCTACGCGCGCGCTTCGCGACGTGGCGGCCCGCGAGCGGCCTCCGCCGGTACCCGGCCGGACGAACACGGGTCTTGACGGCCAGCTTACGGCGCCGTTACGGTGCTGTTGCGGTATTGATGCAATTGTGAATATCTATTCACCCCCAACTCCTCGCAGTTCCCCAAGCGACACGGGGCCGCTGGCGGCTGCCCAATTCCGGAAGGACGTGCGCAATGCAAGCCCGAACGCTCCGAAGGTGCCTGGTCGCCGCGGCCCTGGCAGTGACCCTGCCATTCACGGCCGCGACCGCCGCCCAGGCCGCCGGCGAGGACGGCAACTCGCGAGGCGGCTCGTCGTCGAGCAAGCCGCGCATCATCGTCTCGCAGGACGGCGAGGTGGACGACATGGACTCGTTCATCCGCTTCCTGTACTACGCCAACGAGTTCGACATCGAGGGCATCGTCTACTCGAGCTCGCGGTACCACTACGCGGGCGACGGGGCAGGCGTGCAGCCGTTCCGCTGGACCGGCACCGAGTGGCTCAGTCACTACATCGACCTGTACGAGAAGATCTACCCGAACCTGCGCAAGCACGCGGACGGCTACCCGAGCCCGGCGAAGCTGCGCTCGCTGTACAAGATCGGCAACATCGACAACGTCAGCGAGATGGACAAGGTCACCGAAGGCTCCGAATGGATCAAGAAGGTGATCCTCGCCGACGAGCCCGGCCCGCTCTACATCCAGTCGTGGGGCGGCCTGAACACCACGGCCCGGGCGCTGAAGTCCATCCAGGAGCAGTACCAGAACAGCCGCAAGTGGCCGGACATTCAGCGCAAGATCAGCAAGAAGGTGGTGATCTACAACATCCTCAACCAGGACGCCACCCTCAACGACTACATCAAGCCCAACTGGCCCGACCTGAAGATCGTCGACAACCAGAGCCAGTTCTGGAGCTTCGCCTACCAGTGGACGCGGCAGGTGCCGGCCGCCAACCAGTACGCGCTCAAGGCGCCGTACCTGGAGCAGAACTTCCTGACCGGGCACGGCCCGCTGCTGGAGGAGTACCGCACCTACCGCGACGGCAAGCCGACCCCCGGCGATGACCAGAACAACCGGTGGCGGCCGGAGCAGAACCTCACCTACGCCGTGCACGACTTCATCTCCGAGGGCGACTCCCCGTCGTTCCTGTACCTGCTCGACTTCAACGGGCTGCGCTCGTCGCAGGACCCGACGTTCGGCGGCTGGGGCGGCCGGTTCGCGCCGAACGCCAGCGGCTGGATCGACACGGCCGACGTCAACCCGAGCACCGGCGCGGCCGACCGGGCGTACCCGCAGACCCGGTGGGTCGTCGACCTGCAGAACGACTTCGCGGCGCGCGCCGACTGGGGCGTCACCCCGAAGTACCGCGACGCCAACCACAACCCGACGGCCTCGGTCCGCGAAGGGCTGAACCTGAAGGCGAAGGTCGGCAAGACGGTGACCCTGCACGGTCGCGGCGGCGACCCCGACGGCGACGCGCTCACCTACCGCTGGTGGCAGTACACGGACGCCGACACCTACGCCGGCACGGTCGCGCTCACGGGCGCGGCCTCGCCGACCACGTCGTTCACCGTCCCCGCCGACGCGAAGCCGGGCGACACCATCCACCTCATTCTCGAGGTCACCGACAACGGCACCCCCGCGCTCAAGCACTACCAGCGGGTCATCGTCACGGTGAAGTAGGACGGGCCGGGAGGGGGGTCGTCGGGCCACCCCTCCCGGCTCTTGCGCGCCGCCGGATGATGGGTGGTGGCAGCGCCCGCCCACCGAGAGGGACGTCGAGATGCGGCACACCTTGCGACGAGCGGCCTGGTTCCTCGCCGCATGGCTGGCTCTGACCGCCGCCGCGTACTGGATCGCGGCGGCGGCATTGCCGGGGCGGTCCCCGGTGGCCGGTCCGGACGGCGTACCCGCCAGGATCGACGCGCCATGGCTGTGGACGCCGACGGTGGCGCAGGCCCCGATCGGCCCCGTACCGATCGCGGCGGCCGGGCCGACGACCACGCTTGGAGACCTGCTCACGGGCAACGAGTCCGTCGTCGTGTTCGCCGACGCCACCGGCCGCCAGCGCACCCTGGACGTGCCGTACATCGGCTCGGCGATCCCGGGGGAGACCCTGCTGCTCTCCCCGGACGGCACCCGGGCCGCGTACACCGTGCTGCAGGGCATCGGGATCGTCGTGCAGGACCTCACGACCGGCGCCGCGCGCACCGTCCCGGGCACCGGTGAGCAGGCCACCCGCCCCATCGCCTGGGCACCGGACCAGCGCAGCCTGATCGTGGAGCGATCCCGGGCCGAGGACGCCGGCTCGCTGGGCTCTCTGGACGTCGGCACCGGCGAGTTTGTCCCGCTGCTGGACACCGGTGCGTCGCAGTTGCTGGTCGCCGCGTTCCGTCCGGACGGTACCGTGGCGGTTCAGGCCGGCGACCAGGTGTGCGTCTTCACCGGCCGGCGCCGCGACTCCTGTTTCCATCCGCCGGCCGGGGCACGGCTGGCGGGCAAGGGCGCCTGGACGCCGGACGGGCGGTCCCTCGCGCTGGTCACCGACCACGGCCGCGCCTCGGAACTCTCGCTGGTCGCGCCGTCGACCGGCGCGCCGGTCGACGGCGGCGCAGTCCGCGGGTTCCCCGGCGTCACGACGTTGCTCCTGCTCGGATGGGCGCCCGGCGACCGCGCGATCGTGGTCGCGTATCACCCCGAGCCGGACGCACCCGCCGGCTTCGATCCGGCCGATGTGGACCGTCTTCCCACCCACTTCGACTTCGTGCGGGGAGTCTCGGTCGTGGCCCTCGGCCCCGACGGCCAGGCCGACGAGCTCGTCGCCCTGTCGGGCGCCTTCCTCTCGGTCGATGTCGCGGACGCGGCGCTGGCCTCCACAGCCGTGCGCCCGGTCGGCCCTCCGCCGGCCTGGCCGGCCCGGCCCGCTCTGGTGGCCGCCGCGATCGCCCTGGCGACCGGCCCCCTCCTGGTGTGGTCCGTGCGTCCGCGGCGTGGACCGGTAGCTCAGCCGGGTACGGCCGCGGAAATGGCGTCGGGATCGTCCAGGGGGTAGAGCGCGCCGCGGGTGGCCTGCGCGGCCCGCGCCCGCCACGCCTCCAGCTGCGGCCCGGTCTCGACCCGGTCGTAGCGCAGCGTGCCGTCGGGCTCCTCGATCAGGCCGGCCCGCGCGCCGGTCGCCCGGCCGTCCGGTGGAGACGGGAACAGGGTCAGCGTCGCGCCCGGGCGCAGTGACTCGCGCAGCGTCGCCAGGTCGGCGCCGGGCTCGACGAGCAGCCACCGGCCGTCGCCCGGGCCCGTCGACTCCAGCAGCGGCAGGGCGGCCCCGGCCGCGGCGGCCCGGTCGGCGGCCTCCGACCACCAGGCGTCGCCGGCGACGGGCAGCGGCGGCGCGATCGTCGCGGCCCGCTTCGCCATGTCCAGGAGCGTCATCGGCCGCTCGTCGCGGCCCGGCAGCGCCGCCACCCCGGTCGCCAGCATGACGACGTACACCCGCCGCCGCAGCCCGAGACCGCCGCGACGAGCACCACCGCCAGGCCCAGCCGCACGGCGACGATCGGCACCATCCACCGCAGCCGCTCGCCGAACGCACCGGTGGCCATCAGGTCCGCCTTGGGCAGCACGAAGGCGGTGACGAGCGTGACCGCGGCGCCGACCTGCCACAGCGTCATCGGCGTGGTGCGCAGGACCGGGGCGGGGTCCGCGCCGAGGTCGCGCACCACCCGGCCGGTCATCACGAACCAGACGGCGTAGACGAGCAGCAGGCCCCAGAGCAGCACCATCTCGGTGACGCCGAGGTTCTCCCCGGCGGCGAGCCGGCCGAGGTCCGGCCCCGGCAGCGTGGCCAGGACCCGGGCGAGGTACACGAGGTCGAACGCGGCGACGACGGCGAAGACGCCGATCGCGGCGAGCAGCATCCACATGACCGCCTCGATGCGGGCGCCCGCCCCGCCGGCCGCGCGCCGGAACGGCGGCGCCGCTTGCGTGCCGGCCGTCATACCCGCCACCCCCGCGCGACCCGCACCAGCGCATCGGCCCGGTCGGCATCGCCGGTGCGCACCGCCCACCGGTCACCGGCGACGAGCGCGTCCGGGAAGCCGGCCAGGCCGGACGTGACGACCACGACCCGCAGGTCCTCCACCCACGCGTCGCGCTGGGCGTTGTCGTCGAACGTCACCGCCGTGACGTCGAAGCCGTCCTCCGTGCACGTGACGGTCTCCCGCACCCCGCGCTCGCCGAGGCGGGCCTGGCCGCCGGTGCACCCGGCGAGGCGGGCCACGTCGACGGCGAAGGGGGGATCGGCGGGCCCGCTGCCGGTCGCCACGCCGAACCCGGCGATCAGCGCGACGCCGGTCAGCGACCACCCGAGCGGGTGGATTTTCACGGCGCAGACTGTAGCGCCTGCCACCGCTCGGCGTTGTCCCGTCGTCACCTTCCGCCGAATGGCCCGGGCTCCGGGCCCCGCTGCTCCTGGCCGCCTACGGGCAGTTTCACGCTGACGGACGTGCCGCGGCCGACCGGGCTGGTCAGTGACAGCGTGCCGCCGAGCGCCTCGACGCGGTCGCGCACGCCGGCCAGGCCCTCATACGGCTCCGCGCTGCCGGCGCCGTCGTCGTGGACGGTCACGCTGAGGACCTCGACCGGCGCGGATTCGCCCAGTGCCGATTCGTCGGCGATGATGCCGAGCTCCACCTCGATCGCCGAGGTGTCGGCCTGTTCGGCCGAGCTGGCGAGCGCCTCGGAGATCATGTGGTACGCGGCGACCTCGACGTAGCCGGGCAGGCGACGGTTCGGCCCGCCGTGGACCGTCACCGGGACCGGGCAGCGACGGGCGAGCGCCTTGACCGCGGGGAGGAGCCCGCCCTGAGAGAGCAGCGACGGATGTATGCTGCGGACGATCCCCTGGAGGTCCTCGAAGGCGCCGGACAGCCCCGCCGAGGTGTTCGACAGCCGGGACCGCAGCTCGCCGAGATCCTCGGGGACCAGCGCCTCGGCGACGCGCAACTCGATTCCGAGCGAGATGAGCCGCTGCTGCACGCGATCGTGGAGTTCGCGTTCGATGCCGCGGCGGGCCTCGTCCGCGGCGAAGACGAGCCGGGCCCGTGACGCGGTGAGCTCCGCGCGGCTCTCGGTGTTGGCGATCGCGGTCGCGACGAGCTCCGTGAACTGGGCGAGATTGTGTTCGGTGCCGGGTGGCGGTGTGCCGGTCCTGCCCCAGTGGGCGATGAGGACGCCCCAGACCTGGCCGTCGACGATGATCGGCGCGCCGACGGAGGCGCGGAAGCCCCCGGCGCGGACGAGGTTGACGAGCCGGTCGCCGTCCTCCTCGTACGAATCCATGCGGGCCGGACGGGCGTCGCGCAGCACCAGCTCCGCGAGGCCGCCGGAGGAGTCGAGCCGATTGCCCAGCAGCGGCTCGACTCCTGACTTCTTGCTGCACTCGGCGACGACGCTCACCGTGCTGTCACCCTCCCGGCGCAACACCCGGGTGGTGTCCGGGTCGAACAGCTCGGCCGCCTCGGCGGCGACCGCGGCGACGAGCTCGGCGGGAGCGACGCCGTGGGCCACGAGCTCCGCCACCCGCCGCAGTGCCGCCTGTTGCGTGAGCAGTGCCTGCAGCTCGGTCCGGCTCGCCTGCAGCGACCTGCCGGCCCGCAACACGGTCGCCAGCCCGGGCACCACCCCGTCGCGCAGGCGCACCATGACCCGCTCCGGCAGATCCGCGGGCACGACGAGCGCGCCCGGCTGCAGTGGCAGCTGGACCCACCCCTCGTGCGGCGGGACCGCGTCGAGCTCGATCGCGGCGTGTGGCAGCCGCATGGCGTGGGCGATGCAGGCGGAGGCTTGCGGAAGTACCGCTCGCATATCGTCGGCGCCGAGGATGAGCCGGGTCAGCTCGGCGACCGCGTCGGTCTCCCGGCGCCGTTCGACGGTCTCGATCGCCCGCGCACGGGCCAGCTGGGCCACCGAACCGGCGATCCCGGCGACCATGAGGTACACCGAGAGCACCAGCCAGTCCCGCCAGTCCTCCGTCGCGAAGCGCCCGATCGGCGCGGTGAAGAAGAAGTCGAAGGTGAGCGCGCAGACGAACGACGTGGCCACGCCCAGCCACAAGCCCCACACCGTGGAGACGACGAGCAGACCGGGCAGGTAGACAACGGCCAGGGCCTCTGTCGCAACGATGTTCCGCAGCGGGAAGAACAACAGGGTCTCCGCGACGATGAACCCGATGCTGACTGCGATCCCCACGGCGATTGGCGGCGGACTCGGCCGTACCAGCCACGTCGCCAGGCGTCCCTGCATCATCGTTCCTCTTGTTGAGTTCTGCCGTGTCGGGGCGGGCAGAGCCGGTCGAGCGGAGGCAACGAGTTGATGCTAGGGCGGTGTTCGCCGACGCCGGAGTCGTGGTGGTCCGGGGCGCCACGGACCACCCCCGGATTCACCCTTCCACGCTCGTCGCGGGGGCATCCCCCGGTGGCCACAACTGATTGACTTCTGTAACTTTCCGGGGCCGTTCCAGCACGGTGGCGGTGCGCCGCCGGCAGTTTTGCCCACCGCGGCCGGGCGACCGTAGCGTCGCCGCGCATGAGCGACTTGAGAAGGGTCATTGCCGCGGCGCTGACGTCCGTCGCCGGTGCCGTGTTCGTCATCGCCGCCATGGTGGGCCCGGCGGCCGCCGGGCCCACCGAGCGGGGCGCGCTGAACGCCCCGCTGGCCGCCGCGGGGGTTTCCAGCGTCGCCGCGGGCTACGCCCACACCTGCGCGATCCGTACCGACGCGACGCTGTGGTGCTGGGGCAGCAACTGGAGCGGCGAGCTCGGTGACGGCACCGGCGTGGACCGGACCACGCCCGTGCGGGTCGGCACCGCCGCCACCTGGTCCGGCATCGACGCCGGGGCCAGTCACACGTGCGCGGTCCGGACCGACCACACGCTGTGGTGCTGGGGCCGGAACTTCCGCGGCCAGCTCGGCGACGGCACCACCACGAACCGGACGGCCCCCGTGCAGATCGGCACGGCGACCACCTGGGCGAGCGTCAGCGCCGGCGACAGCCACACCTGCGCCGTGCGTACCGACGGCACGCTGTGGTGCTGGGGCTTCAACCGTCTGGGGCAGCTGGGTCTCGGTTCGTCCGTCTACACCGTGAGCACCCCGCAGCAGGTCGGCACGGCGACCACCTGGGCGAGCGTCACGGCCGGCTTCGCCCACACCTGCGCGACCCGCGCCGACGGCACCCTGTGGTGCTGGGGCGACAGCTCGTCCGGCCAGCTCGGCCTGGGCAGTGTGGCCTACTCGACCGCCCCGGCGCAGGTCGGCACCGCGACCACGTGGAGCGGCGCCACCGCCGGGTACGCCTTCACCTGCGCGGTCCGGACCGACCACACCCTGTGGTGCTGGGGTGAGAACGGCTACGGCCAGCTGGGCGCCGGCGTCACGTACCAGACCACGCCAATGCAGGTCGGCACGGTCAACACCTGGAGCCGGGTGAACGCGGGCGACGACACGGCGTGCGCCGCGCGCACCGACGGCAGCCTGTGGTGCTGGGGCAACAACATGGCCGGCCAGCTGGGCGACGGCACCACGACGAACCGGTACGCCCCGACCCGCGTCGGCACCGCCACCACCTGGACGACCGGCCTGGCCGTCAACTACCACACCTGCGTGATCCGCACCGACGCCGGCCTGTGGTGCTGGGGCAACAACGCCAACGCGCAGCTGGGCGACGGCACCACCACCCAGCGGTCGGCCCCGGCGCAGGTGACCCTGCCGTAGCCGAACCCTGTCGCGGCCCGGGCCGGTGCGGTTGCCCGGCCCGGGCCGGCGGGATCAGTACACGCTGGTGGTGCTCGCGCTGCCGAAGCCCGGCGCGGTGACGGTGAGCCGTAACGCGTGGTCCGGCCGGCCCTTCGGCGCGGGCAGTGACACCGGCCCGGTGCCGGGGTGGGCCGGCAGCGTGTACGTGAGGCTCTGCGGCCAGGCGATCTGCTGGCTGGAGCCCGGAATGTTCTGCAGGACGTAGTAGTCCCACCGGACCTCGAACCCGGACTCGCCGGCCACGTTGTCGTCGAACGCGATCATCCACCGGCCGCCGGTGAAGTCGTACCAGGACCGGATGTTCGCCACCACCGGCACGTCGTAGCTCTTGCAGCCGATCTGCCGGTTGGCCGCCGGGGTGGCACCGGCCAGGGGCACGTTGAGCGCCCACGCGCACACGGTGTGGGCCCCGTGCCCCGACGGCGCGAACCCGTCGAAGGTCCGGTCGGCGCGGGTGGTCAGCCCCTGCACGAAGGCGCCG
The DNA here is from genome assembly GCF_050942935.1 of Dactylosporangium sp. CA-233914. Lineage (NCBI taxonomy): Bacteria > Bacillati > Actinomycetota > Actinomycetes > Micromonosporales > Micromonosporaceae > Dactylosporangium > Dactylosporangium sp. CA-233914. The sequence continues at coordinate 2,889,705 of NZ_CP192030.1, forward strand.
TCGACGTAGATGTGCACCTGGATCGGGCCGTTCGCGTCGGCGTCGGCGGCCCAGCCGGTGACGCGCACCCCGTTGCCGACGAACGTCACAGTGTCGAGGGATCCGAGCGGCGGGGCGTCGACGGGCCCGGGGTCGGGATCGGGATCGGGATCGCCACAGCTCGGCGGCGGGACGGGCCGGTCACACAGCGGCGACGCGTGACCGGCGGTGCCGGGCGCGGCAAGGGACCCCGCGAGGGCCAGCAGCACGGCGGCCCCGGCGCGGACGAGTGTTCTTCTCATACGGCCGAGTAGAGCGACCGGCCGTCCCGGGCCACCAGGGACAGTCGTCCCGGGCGACCGGGCATCGCCCCCATCAATGCGGCAAATCCGGCGGACCGCATCCCCGCGGCGTAGATCTCGCGGAATTCGTTCATCCGTACTCAGGTCCGGGGCCGTAGGGACGATGTAGACGGCACCCTACGCCGCCCGAAATGGCTGTAGAGTCCGGCGCAATGAATGGAGTGCCGTGAGCACATCCGATGAGCAGCGGGCTCGCCCGGCGGCGAGTGCCGCGATGTTACGCGACCCCGTGTTACGCGTCCTGCTCGTGCTCACTGCCGCCTTCACCGTCTGGTATGCGCTGCCCGGGGCCGCGGCGGTGGCCAAGCTGGCGCTGTTCTGGCCCCTCCAGGTGCTGCTCGACGTCGTGTTCGCGGTGTTCTCGGCGCGGATGAGCTCGCGGCCGGGCGTGTCGGGGGCGCACCGGCGGTTCTGGCGGCTCATCGCGGTCGCGGCCGTGTTCTTCACCGTTGCCGACTCGGTGCAGGGGGTCCAGACGTTCGCGACGCCCGTGGACGGGATGGTGCAGGGCGGGGCGGTGCAGTCCGGGCTGGTCACGTGCGGGTCGCTGGTCTGCCTGCTCGCCATGGTCCTGCACCCGACCCGCACCGCCGGGCGGGAGCGGCTGCGGTTCACGCTCGACGCGGCCACGGTGGTCGCCGCGACCATGGTCTTCGTGTGGTACCTGCTGCCCAGCGGTGACTGGCGGGCCGGCGGCGGGGCGCTGCTGCTCGCCCTGGCCTCGGCCGGGGTCAGCCTCGCGGGCTCGTTCGGGCTCGTCAAGCTCATGCTCGGGCGCAACATGCCGTTCACCCCGATCGCCGGCTGGAGCGCGGGGCTGGCCAGCGTGCTCGTCGGGCTCAGCACGGGGCTGACGCCGGCGCTGGTGGGGGTGGCCCGGCCCGAGGTGGCGATGCTCGCCCGGCTGCTGCCGTGCGCGCTGCTGGCCGCGGTGCCGCGGATCAACGAGGTGAACCTGCGCGCCGATCCGGACATCCTGCAGCGGCGCCCGGCGCGGCCGTTCAGCCTGCTGCCGTACTTCGGTGTCGTCGCCGCCTTCGCGCTGCTGGTCGTGTCCCTGACCGGCGGCCCGCTGACGGTGAAGGTGTGGGGTGTCGTCATCGGCGTGGTGCTGGTCACCGGCATCGTGGTGACCCGGCAGCTGATCGCGTTCACCGACAACGCCCGGCTGCTGGGCCAGCTCGATCGGAGCCTGCACGCGCTGGCCGAGCAGGAGGAGCGGTTCCGGGCCCTGGTCCAGCACTCCTCCGACATCACGGTCATCGCCGGCCCCGACCACGTGCTGACCTACGCGAGCCCGGCCGTCGAGCGCACCTTCGGCGTCCCGCCCGACGCGGTGATCGGCCGGCGCATCGAGGAGCTCATCGTGCCCGCGGGCCACGACGCGCTGCGCTCGCGCCTGGCCGACCTGCTGACCCGGCCCGGCACGAGCATCACGCTGCGGCTGCAGGTCGAGCGCTCCGACGGGACCGTGCGCTGGCTGTCGGCCGTGGCCACGAACCTGCTGCACGTGCCGAGCATCCGCGGGGTGGTGTACAACGCCCACGACATCACCGAGGTCATCGCGTTCCAGGACCGGCTGCGCCACGAGGCGACCCACGACCCGCTGACCGGCCTGGCCAACCGGGCCCTGTTCGCCGAGCGCATCGCCGTGGCCGGCGGGTCCGCCTCGATCCTCATCATCGACCTGGACGGGTTCAAGGCGGTCAACGACACCTTCGGCCACCACGCCGGCGACGCCCTGCTGCGCGCGGTCGCGGACCGGCTGCGCGGCTGCGTGCGCCCGGCGGACACGGTCGCGCGGCTCGGCGGGGACGAGTTCGCGGTGCTGCTGCCGGGGACGCCGCTGGAGTACGCCGAGGAGCTCACCCGCCGCGTCCACGAATCCTTCGCCGAGCCGGTCGTCATCGACGGCGCCCGGGTGCCGATCCGCGCCAGCATCGGTGCGGCCTGCGGCGCGCTCTCCGACTCCGACACGCTCCTGCGGGCCGCGGACGCGGCGATGTACTCCGTCAAGCACGCCCCGGACCGCCAGCTGACCTGGTGACCACGCGGCCGCCGCGCCCGCTCGTCGAGGCGGCGCGGAACGCGAGGAGTTCCGGGAGGCGGCTCCGCTTCGCATCGATGGAAATTTCAGTCGTTGTCTCGGACAACGGGGGCGAAGGTGTCGAAGCGCTTGACGGCCCAAGGACACGGCGAAGGATGGGAGCGCTTCCAGACGCCTGGGCCGGTCGCCGCCGCCGCGGTGGCGGGCTCGGTGCGTTCCGCCACCCGAAGCTCGAAGGAGCCCTATGCGGTACCGCACAACCACCCTCGCGGTGGCCGGCGGCCTGCTGCCGACCTCGGCACAGGCCGCCGCGGGCTGTCAGGTCACGTACACCACCAACGACTGGAGCAGCGGCTCCGGCCAGGGCGGGTTCACCGCCAACGTCACGGCCGCCAGCATGTCGTACAACGGCGCGCTCGCCGGCGGCGCCAGCACCAGTATCGGCTTCAACGGCATCAAGGATCACCTCGCGGGAGTTTCGTCATGAGGCGCACACTCTTCGCCGGCGCGGCCGCGCTGCTCGCGGCCGCCGGCACGTTCACGTTCGTGCTGACCCGGGCCGAGGCGGCGACGCAGACGCTGCAGTCCCTCGCGGCGGCGAACGGACGGTACTTCGGCTCCGCCACCGACAACCCGGAGCTGACCGACACCGCCTACACCGCGATCCTCGGCGGCGGCGAGTTCGGCCAGACCACGCCGGGCAACTCGATGAAGTGGGACACCACCGAGCCGACCCGCAACGCCTTCAGCTTCACCAAGGGCGACGCGGTCGTGACCTTCGCGCAAGCGCACAACATGAAGGTCCGCGGGCACACGCTGCTGTGGCACAACCAGCTGCCCGGCTGGGTCTCGCAGCTGCCGGCCACCGAGGTCCAGGCGGCGATGGAGAACCACATCACCGCGGTCGCCACGCACTTCCGCGGCAAGGTCTTCGCCTGGGACGTCGTCAACGAGCCCTTCAACGACGACGGCACGTTCCGCTCCACGTCGCCGTTCTACGCCGCGATGGGCACCGACTACATCGCCGCCGCGTTCCGCACCGCCCGCGCGGCGGACCCGGACGCGAAGCTGTACATCAACGACTACAACACCGACGGCCTGGGCGCCAAGGCCGACGCGATGTACAACCTGGTCAAGACGCTCAAGTCCCAGGGCGTGCCGATCGACGGGGTGGGCTTCCAGGCGCACCTGGCGATCCAGTACGGCTTCCCGTCGCAGATGCAGCAGAACCTGCAGCGCTTCGCCGACCTCGGCGTCGACGTGGCGATCACCGAGCTGGACGTGCGCATGGTCCTGCCGCGGGACTCGACGAAGGACGCCACCCAGGCGACCTACTACAGCAACGTGGTGAAGGCCTGCGTGGCGGTGACCCGCTGCGTCGGCATCACGATCTGGGACTACACCGACAAGTACTCGTGGGTGCCGAGCACGTTCTCCGGCCAGGGCGCGGCGCTGCCGTGGGACGAGAACCTGCAGCAGAAGCCGACGGCGTACAACGCGATCGTGACCGCCCTGGGCGGGACCGTCTCGTCGCCCTCGCCGTCGGTCTCGTCGGCGTCGCCGTCGCCGAGCCGCTCGGTCTCGCCCTCGCCCAGCGCCTCGTCCAGCCCGCCGCCGGCGGGGTCGTGCACGGCGACGTACAAGATCGTCGGCAGCTGGCCGGGCGGGTTCCAGGGCGAGGTGAACGTGACCGGCAAGACCGGCTGGACCGTCACCTGGACCTTCGCCAACGGCCAGACGATCAGCCAGCTGTGGGGCGGGACCGTCACGCAGTCGGGCGCTTCGGTCACGGTCAAGCCGGCCTCGTGGAACGCCACGCCGCCGGCGACGTTCGGGTTCCTCGCCTCGTGGAACGGTACCAATGCGATCCCGGCGGTGAGCTGCTCCTGACGCGATGCTCCGAGGACCCCGGTGCGGCAGGCCCGGGGCCCTCGGAGCCGCGGTGATCCAGATCTAGGCCGGCGCCTCGGTGCCGGTGTAGTCGGGCAGCGGCAGCGGGCGGCCGGTGAGGAAGCCGACGATCGCCTCGCGGTACACCCGGGGCTGCTCGAACTCGATGACATGGCCGGCGTCAGGGATCCACAACATCCGGGCGCCCGGGATCGTCTCACGGTACTCGCGGGCGATCTCCCACCGCTTGTAGTCGCACTGTCCACGCAGGACGAGCGCCGGCACGCTCACCCTGCGCAGTGCCGGACGCGGGTCCGGGCGCGTGTCCTGGTCCGCGGAGGTGAGCTGGTTGACGTAGAAGCCGGGCCGGGCCGAAGGCGCCGTCACCGGGCGGTCCGGGTGGCAGGTGGCGGCCGGGGCGGCAACCGACAGCAGACGGTCGAAGACCGCGTCCAGCTCGGCGTCCGGCACCAGGGCGTGGGCCGCGCGCGGGTTGACGCCCATGAGCACCGACCACGCGGCGAGCTTCGGGCTCGCCTCCAGCTCGTCGACCTGTGCCTGTTGCGCCGGCGTGAGGCGGTCCCAGATGTCGCCCTCGCCGCTGTCGCGCCACTGCGGGGTCCATATCGCGCCGGGGGAGACGAACACTGCGGCGGCCACGTGCTCCGGGTGCGCGGCGAGGTACTCAGCGGCGAGCGTGGCGCCCCACGAGCCGCCGACGAGGACGACACGTTCGGCGCCGAGCCGCTGCCGTACCGCTTCCAGATCCGCGAGCTGCCGGTCCACCGTGTACCCCGTCGGGTCGGCGAGGCGGGTCGACGCGCCGCCGCCGAGCTGGTCGTAGGCGTACACGTCGAATCCCTCCGCGGCCAGTGCGGCACCGAGGTCGCCGGGACCGTCGCCCGGTGTGCCGGGGCCGCCGTGCAGCAGCACGACCGGTGTGTCGCGACGGGGACCCTGCGCCTTCACCGCGGTGTACGCCAGCCGCGAGCCGGTCGGCAGTTCCCAGAACTGGCTCGGCTCGGCGGCTGGGAGCGACCCCAGGGACGGGCCGAACGTGTACAGGCCGGCGCTCACGGTCAGCAGCAGCGCGACGGCGACGACCGCGCCGCCGGGCCGCGGACCGAGCCGCCCGAGCCGCGCGCCGAGCAGCGCGACCAGCGCGGCGCCGACCAGCGCGAGCAGGGACAGGACCGGCGGGACGTCGCTCACCAGGGCGCCGGCGACGAACGCGGCGGCCGCCACCGGGAGCGCCAGCAGCAAGCCGAGCGCGGGGAACAGGAATTTCCTCATGTGCGCAAGCCTCGCCGCCGGCGCGGTCGGCGCGCGTCGCTCGCGACGGCTCCGGTCGCTCCCCCTGCGAGGGGACCGCCGCTCCACCCGTGGCAGGACGGCCTACCCTGGCCCTCGTGGAGACGCGCAGGCCGGACAGGCGCTGGGGCTGGATCGCCGTCGACGTCGTGCTGGCGTACCTGTCGGCGGTGATCCCGGTCGGGCCGTCGGACGTCACCGCGTCGGTGCTCGACGGCCCCGTCGTGGTGCGGGCCGCTGCGGTCGTGTGGTTCCTCGCGATCGCGCTTCGCCGGCTCGCGCCGGTGGCGGCCCTGGCCGGCGGCGCGGCGGCGACGGTCGCGGTCGCGCTCACCGGGCACCCGGTCACCAACCTGTCGCTCGCGACTGCGCTCGCCGTCACGATGGTCGTGCAGACCCGGCCGCGGCGACGGGCGCTCGCCGTCACGATACCGCCGGTCGCGGTGGCCCTCACCGCGCTGGCGTTCGCGGCCGACAATGTGTCGACGGTCGTCATCGCCACGTTCGTGCACGGCGCCGCGTGGCTCACCGGGGAGGTCGGCCGGGGCCGGTGGGAGGCGCAGCTCGCGCGGCACGACCTCGCCGTCGCGAACGAGCGGGCACGGCTCACCCGGGAGTTGCACGACGCCGTCGGTCACGCCGTCACCGTGATGGTGACGCACGCCGGCGCGGCTCGGCTGAGCCTCGGCGCGGGCAACCCCGCCGTCGCCGGGGCGCTCGCGGACATCGAGGACGTCGGCCGCCGGGCGATGACCGACCTGGAACGGATCCTCGGGCTGCTGGAGGCGGCGCCGGTCGCGTTGACCGACTCGGTGCGATCGCTGGTGGCCGCATTGCCCGCATCGGTACCGGTGAGCGTCGACCTCGGCGGGGACCTGGACGGGCTGTCGCCGCCGGTGGCGGACACCGTGCACCGGATCGTTCAGGAGTCGCTCACCAACGTGCTGCGGCACGCCGCGCCGACGACGGCAACCGTCCGGGTGCGGCGGGAGGGCGGCGCGGTGCACGTCGAGGTGCGCGACGAGGGCGCCGGACCCGGCCAGGCCACCGAGGCCGGCACGGCAACCGGGCGGGGGCTCGCCGGGATGGCGCAGCGGGTGCGGCTCGTCGGCGGGGTCGTCGCCGCCGGACCCGACGGCGACCGGGGCTGGCGCGTCGCGGCGGAGATTCCGGCATGACCGAATCCGCCGTGATCCGGGTGCTCATCGCCGAGGACGAGCACCTCATGCGGACCGGCCTGCGGATGATGCTGCAGACCCAGGAGGACCTCGTCATCGTCGGCGAGGCGGCCGACGGCCGCGAGGCCGTGCACCTCGCCCAGCGGCATCGGCCCGACCTGGTGCTCATGGACGTGCGGATGCCGGACCTCGACGGCATCGCCGCCACCGCGGAGATCTGCCGGTCCACCGCGGCCAAGGTGCTGGTCCTGACGACCTTCGAGGTCGACGAATACGTTTTCTCGGCGGTACGGGCGGGAGCCAGCGGCTTTCTGCTCAAGCGCACCCCGCCCGAGGTGCTGCTGGACGGCATCCGTGCGGTGGCGGCCGGCGACGCGATGCTCGGCCCGTCCGTCACCCGCCGCCTGCTGACCGAGTTCGCCCGGGCTGTGCCGGGGCAGCCGGACCCGCAGGTTCGGCGGCGCATCGACCGCCTCACCGACCGGGAACGTGAGGTGCTCACCCTGCTCGCCCGGGGCCGCTCCAACGCCGAGATCTCCGCGGCGCTGCACGTCGGCGAGGCGACCACGAAGACCCACGTCAAGCACGTGCTCGAGAAGCTCGAACTGCGCGACCGCATCCACGCCGTGGTGTTCGCGTTCGACCACGGCTTGGTCCGTCCGGGCGGCGCCTGACGCGGTTCGATCGGACCGTCTAGACGGGCGCGGGGAGTATCGCGATCAGCTGGGTCGGGGGCTCCAGCGCGTCGACGATCGTGTCGCCCTCCAGCCACAGGCCGCCGGCGCGGCAGACAAGAGCGGCGGCTGCCTCGACCGGGCACGGCAGGAGAGCCCCGCAGGCGCCGCAGCGGGAGGGGTCGTCGGGGTCGCGTTCGAGGTGCTTGGTCTGCAGTTCCGCGGCCGTGGTGACCAGGACGCTGTCGGGATCGAGGTGCAGCATGCCAACGATCGTGCGGGCGCCGCGGCCCGGGCCGATCGCACGAAACGGGTGATCCGGGGCTTTCACCCCCGGACCACCCGAATCTCGGTCAGCGGCTGGGGCGGCCGCTCCCCGGGCACTCGCCCGCACCGGGGCCGGCGCCGTCGGGCTGGTGCGACGGTGTCGGGGAGCCGGCGTTCACGTGCACGCGGGCGCCGCACTCGGGGCAGCGGCTGATGGCCTGGGTCCGCGTCGACATCGCTCCACCCTTCCGGCATCGCTCGGATCTCACCGGTACTCATGCCCCGGGTCCGGCGCGCCGGAAACATGTCAGCCGCCGGCGAGGACCAGCATCTGCTTGATGAGCTGGGTGCGCGACATCTGTACCCGCTCCGCCAGCTGCTTCACCGTCGTGTTCTGGCCCGTCGTGGCCAGTTGCTGGGCCAGCTCCACCGCGTTGTGCTGGTGGGCGACGAGCAGGTTCAGGAACTTCGTCTCGAAATCGGTGCCGGTCGCGTCCTGCAGCGCCTTGATCTCCTCCGGGCCGGTCGCGGGGCGCCCGCCGTGCGCGGCGTGGCCGGCCGGGTCGGTGATCTCGGTCTGCGGCACGTTCCAGGCCTTGAGCCAGCGCTGCATGCTGCGCACCTCCTCGGCCTCGGTGACGTCGATGGCCCCGGCCAGGTCGATGACCTCCTGGCGGACCGCCTTGCGCTCGCCCATCTTGATCATCTGCAGGCCCTGCTGCTGATGGGCGATCATCATCTGCAGGAACATCACGTCGAAGTCGTTGTGCGGGCCGTCGGCGGTGACCGCGTCGGCCTCGGCGATGCCCTCGACGGCGGCCGGGACGCTCGGCAGTTCGGCCGTCCCGCCGCAGCCGCCGAGCAGCAGCGCGGCGGCTGCCAGGGCGAGGATCAGGCGCCTCATACCGGCAGCCAGAGGGCGAGGGTGTAGATCGGCTCCCACGTGTAGATCGAGCGGTGGGACTGGCGGCACTGGTAGCGCTTGCCCTGGTACGTCACCACGTCACCGACGTTGTACTGCGTGTCGGCGGCCCAGTCGGTGCTCGCCCCGGTCGTCGTCGTGGTCGCGGTGGGGGACTTGGACGGGGACTTCGTCGGGGCGGGGGTCGTCGGCGCCTTCGTCGGGGACCTGGTGGGCGTCGGGGCCGGGGTCGAGCCGCCGGAGCCGACCTGCACGTCGATGCAGTTGTAGAAGGCGTTGGCCGTGTCCGCGATGTTCCAGATCGCCAGGATCTTCTGGCGGCCGCTGTATCCGGCCAGGCTCACCTGGTGCGACACCGTGGCCGCCGGCTGCCGGCCGCCGTCGTCGAACTGCGCGATGCGCTTGTCGCCGATGTAGTACTCCCACGTGCTCGTCGCGTGCCGCGCCGTCAGCACCCAGTTGAACGTCACCGACGTGCCCACCGGGGTCGCCGGCCAGTTGCGGCCGTCGTCGCTCAGCACCGCGAACTGCGACTTGCCGCCGTCGCAGCTGCGCAGCCCCTTCGGCCCCTCCACGCTCTGCGGCTCGTACTGGATCGGACCGCAGTCGGCGACCTTTCCCTGGGCGCACAATGCCTGCCGGCTCGGCGGTGACGACACGTATCCGTGGGCCGACGCCGGGTCGGCAAAGACCAGAGAACCTGCCGCCGCACCCAGGGCGACCAGCGGATAGAGCACTGTTCTGCGCATTGTCGGACACCATTCTCTCGGGTACTCAAAAATTAACGGAACGGCGCTTAACGAGCCCTCTTGCGTTTTTCAAATCCGGACTAACGCGTTTTTATGGTGTCGTTAATCGGGCGGGGGATGGCATGATCACGCCCATGTCCCTCTCCGCCGTGCTGCGCACCGCGCAGGTCGCCCGCGTGCTCGCCGCCAGCTGCGTGGGCCGGCTGCCGCTGGGGGCCGCGCCCGTGGCCCTGCTGCTGTACGCGCGGGAGAGCTTCTCCATCGCCGCCGCCGGCCTGCTCGTCGGCGTCTACACGGCCGGCCTCGCGGTCGGCGGCCCGGTCCTGGCCCGCATCGCCGACCGCCTGCGCCAGCCGCCGGTCATGCTCGCCGGCGCCGCCGTGTCCACGCTCGGCTTCGTCGTCCTCGTGCAGGGCGTGCCGCTGTGGGCGGCCCTGTGCTCGGCGCTTTTGGCGGGCCTGGGCGCCCCGCCGTTCGAGGCCGGCCTGCGGGTGCTCTGGCGCGACCTGCTGGACGAGGAGCAGGTGCCGACGGCGTACACGCTCGACATCGCCGTGCAGGAGCTCATCTTCATCTTCGGGCCGCTCGTCGCCGGGACCGCGGTCGCGCTCGGCGGCGGGGGCGCCGGGGTGTACGCGACCGCCGGCTTCCAGCTCGTCGGCACGCTCTGGTTCGTCTCGACGCCGATCGTGCGCGGGTGGCGGGGCGAGCGGGCCGAGCGGCACTGGGCCGGTGCCCTGCGTTCGGGTCCCCTGCGGCTGCTGCTGACCGCCGTCGTGCTGGTCGGTGCCGGGGTCGGCAGCCTGCCCGTCGCCCTGCTCGACTACGCCGAGAGCGTCGGGCATCGCTCCTGGTCCAGCTGGCTGCTCGCGGCGCAGGCGTTCGGCGCGCTCATCGGCGGCCTGGCCAACACCCGGATCCGGGTGCCGGGGCGGCGGCTGCCCCTGGTCGCGCTCCTGCTCGGGCTCGGGTACGTCCCGATGCTCCTCACGCCGCCCTCCGCCTTCGCCATGGGGCCGCTGGTCGTGCTGTGCGGGCTGTCGCTGCCGCCGCTGCTGGCCGCTGCCTTCATGACCGTGGACCGGATCGCGCCGGCCGGCACCGCGGCCGAGGCCTTCGCGTGGGTCGCCACGGCGTTCTCGGTCGGCGCGGCGGCGGGCGCGGCCCTGGACGGGGTGATCCTGGACGCCGCTTCGTCCACGCGCGCCGGCTTCATCCTGCCGCCGGTCGTGATTCTGCTCGCAGTGCCGTGGCTGCGGCCGGTGGCCCGCGGGGAGGCGCGATAAATCAGGGATGTCGCGTTTGTTCAAGACGGGCGGGCGGTCGTACGGAATCTTGGGCGGCATGGAAAAGCACACGTTGTTGCCGGCCGCCGCGCCGGTGCTGCTCGAGATCGTCGATCGGATCGAGCCGTCCGACCTTGACCGGCCCACGCCCTGCGGGGAGTGGGACGTGCGGGGTCTGGTGGCGCACCTGCTGGAGTGGGGGCCGCCGCTGGAAGGGGCCGCGCGCAAGGAGTCGGTACCGCCCGGGGCCGTCCATGACTCGCTGCGGACCCAGGTCTCGCGGCTGGCCTCCGCGTGGGGCGAGCCGGCGGCGTGGGCGGGGATGACGTCGATGGGCTCGATCGAGCTGCCCGCGGACCTGGTCGGCGGGATGGTGCTCGGGGAGTTCGTGCTGCACGGATGGGATCTGGCCCGGGCCCTCGGCGCGCCGATCGGGTTCGACGACGAGGTGCTGCGGCTGACGTACGCCGAGGTCGAGCGCTCCGCCGATCAGGGGCGCACGATGGGCGTCTACGGGCCCGAGGTCGGTGTGCCGCAGGACGCCGCGCTGTTCGACCGCGTGCTGGCGCTCAGCGGCCGCGATCCGCTCTGGAAGCCCTGACGGTCACGACGTCGGCCGGCGGCGGCGGGTCCGGGCCGCGGGCTCGACGCCGCTGAAGGTCTCCACCACCGTGCAGGGGTCGCTGAGCGGGTCGTGCTCGTCGATGGCCACCGCGACGGTGCGCAGCAGCTCGCGGAAGCGGGCGCGGTCGTCCTCCGGCAGCGCCCCGATCACGCGGTCCTCGATGTGGCGCAGCTTGCGCTGCAGGTCGCACAGGGCCGCGCGGCCGGCCGGGGTGGCGAAGATCTGGCGGGCGCGGCGGTCGCTCGGGTCGGGGCGGCGCTCGATGAGACCGGCCTTCTCGAGGTCGTCCAGAAGATACGTCATGACGGTCCGGTCGATGCCCAGCTTGTTGGCGAGCGCGAGCTGGGTGTGCGCCGCCCCGTCGACCGCGGAGGTGAGGACCTGGTAGCCGCGCGGGCCGCCGGGCATGTCGGCGATCACCGACTGGGCGCCCTTGGCGTAGGCCCGCAGGAGCACGCCCAGCGCCCACCCGAGGTCCGACTGGAGGTCGACGTGGGTGTGAGCGGGGCTCTGCGGCGCCTGCGTCATGCAGCAATGATAAGCAGCTCACTCACTCTTGCCACAAGATGTTCTGCGATGCAGACTTTCTGCGTTGCCACTGGACATCGTGGAGGTACCGCAAATGCATCTCTTTCGCCTCGATGCGAGCATCCGCACGACCGGCTCGGTGAGCCGCGCGCTCGCCGACACCGCCGAGCAGGCCTGGCTCGCCGAGCACCCGGACGCGGTCGTGACCCGCCGTGATCTGGTCGCCGATCCGCTCCCGGCCGACCTGTGGCCGAAGGCGGTCCTGTCCGCGCTCGACCCGTCGGCCCCGCCGGTGCCGCAGGCGCAGGCCGTGGTCGAGCGCCTGTCGGCGGAGCTGCTGGACGCGGACGCGTACGTGTTCGCGGTTCCGCTGTACAACTGGGGCGTCCCCGCCCACTTCAAGACCTGGATCGACGTGGTCCTGCTGAACCAGGCGTTCGGCGCGGCGGGCGACCGTCCGCTGGCGGGCCGCCCGGCGGTGCTGGCGATGAGCCGGGGCGGCGGTTACGGCCCGGGCACGCCGAAGGAGGGGTGGGACCACAACTCGCCATACCTCAAGCGCGTCCTGGCCGAGGTTCTCCACCTGGACGTGCACGTGGCCGAGGCCGAGCTGACCCTGGCCGACGTGAACCCGGCGATGGCCCCGCTGCGTGGGCTGGCGGCGGACCTGCTCAAGGCCGGGCACGAGAGCGCCGCGGCGCACGGCCGCCGGGTCGCGGACCTGGTCCGCGCCTGACCGCCTCGGCTGCGGCGTCGCCCGCGTGCGGCCTTACGTCGGTGGGCGAAGGCCGTGCGCGGGCGCTGCGGGCCGGGAAGCCTGCGCCGGCCTGGTCAGCCCAGTGGGGGCAGGTTGTTGGTCAGCTCGATCGCCGTGTGGACCAGCGACTGCAGCCGCGCGGTCAGTGCCAGCAGGAGCTGATGTGCAGCCGGGCCCGCGTGGACGGCCGCCTCGCGTAGCGTCTCGATGTCGCCCTGGACCTGGCTCAGCTGGCCGGTCAGGTCGCCGGCGCCGCGTCCCAGGGCGCCGGCCATGTCGGCCAGCGAGACCCCGTTGGCCTCCAGCACCTTGATCGCCGCGATACGCTCGATGCAGGAGGCGTCGTAGAGCCGGAAGTTTCCGGCGGTGCGCTGGGTCGCCTCGATCAGGCCGAGTCCGGTGTAGAAGTCGACGGTGCGGGTCGACACGCCGGCGAGATTAGCGAGCTCCCCGATCCGCAGCAGTCTTGACACGATCCAACCCTACAGTGCCGCGTGCTAGTGTGCCCGCCATGGTCTTCCGGAGCCTGCGCCGCGCCGCCCTCGGCGTGGGCGGGCCGACCGTCGACACGGTACTAGACAATCCTGTGACGCGCCCGGGCGAGTCGCTCGCCGGAGCGGTGCGTCTCATCGGCGGCGAGCGCGACGTCGAGATCGAGCAGATCGTCCTGACCCTCGTGACCAGGGACGGGACGCGGACCGTGGAGCTGGCGCGGCAGACGATCGCGGGCGGGTTCCGGCTGGACGCGAGGACGGCACATGCCGTACCGATGGAAATTGCGCTTCCGCTGGCCACTCCCGTGACGCATGTGTATGGCGAGCGGGTCCCCGGCCTGGCCGTCGGGGTGCGCACGGACCTCGAGGTCGCGTTCGCCGTCGACCCGGGCGACCTGGACTTCGTGGCCGTGCACCCGCTACCGGCCGAGGCGGCCGCGCTGGAGGCGCTGCGGGAACTGGGGTTCCGGTTCAACTCGGCCGACGTGTCACAGGTGTTCGATTTCTGGGTCGCGCCGCAGTATCAGCAGATCGCCACCGAAATTGCTGTCGGCTTCACGACCGGCGCGGACTTCGTGGAGCTGGTGCTCGACGGCCGGGTGCGCACCCGCCACGACCGGCGCGAACGCGTCGACTGGGCGGCCGAGGTCGACCGGCTGATGCGACAGATCGGGCAGATCTGACGATTGACCTCGACCCGGACCGGGCCAGGGATTCGATCGGCCGACACGGTACCGTTAGCGGCACAAGGGTTGACAGCAGTTGCCTACGGACGTGGGAGGCGGGGCATGCGAGAGCTCGTCGTGGTGGGTGTGCGAGCGCAGACCTGGCAGAGCCGTCCCGTGGTCCTGCTCAAGGACGAACCCACGGGCCGGCACCTGCAGCTGCCCGTCGAGGGCGGCCCCCGCAGCATGGACGAGCCGATCAGCGCGGAGCTGTTCCAGCGCGCGCTGACCGCGCTGAACGCGCCGCTGCGGGCGATCGAGGTGGTGGCCGCGCACGGGCCGTTCCAGCTGGTGCTGGGGCCCGGCATCCGGGTGCCGGCGGCGCCGCTGGAGGCGATCGCGCTGTCCCGGCACTGGGGCGTGCCGATCCTGACGACCGAGGAGCTGCTCAACTCGGCCTCGGTCGCCGCGCCGGAGGGTCCGACCCAGCCGCTGGACCTGACCGCGCACATGGAGAAGCTGCCGTCGGGCCGCGCCACGCTGCTGATCCGCAAGGGCGCCGAGGCCGGGGCCGAGTTCGCGCTGGACGGCGAGGTCGTGCGCTGCGGCCGCGACTCGGCCAACCAGATCGTGCTCGACGACAACACGGTCTCGCGCAAGCACGTCGAGTTCCACCGCAACAGCGGCGGCTTCGGCTACTCGATGCTGGACCTGGGCAGCCTGAACGGGACCTACGTCAACGGCGAGCGGGTCAAGAGCGCCACGCTCAACGACGGCGACGAGGTCCAGGTCGGCAAGTTCATGCTGATCTATCAGCTGCGGTAGGCGAGCTCACCAGCTCGACGGCTCGAAGTCCTTGAGGAAGCAGCCGTACAGGTCCTCGCCGCGCTCGCCGCGCACGATCGGGTCGTAGACCCGCGCGGCGCCGTCGGTGAGGTCCAGCGGCGCGTGGAAGCCCTCCTCGTGCAGGCGCATCTTCTGCGGGTGCGGCCGCTCGTCGGTGATCCAGCCGGTGTCGACGGCGGTCATGAGGATCCCGTCGCCGAGCATCTCCTCGGCGCTGGTGCGCGTGAGCATGTTCAGCGCGGCCTTGGCCATGTTGGTGTGCGGGTGCCCGGGCCCCTTGTACCGGCGGCTGAACTGCCCCTCCATGGCGGAGACGTTCACGACGTACTTCCGGCGCGCCTTCGCGGCCGCGAGGGCCGGACGCAGCCGCGAGACCAGGATGAACGGCGCGGTCACGTTGCACAGCTGCACCTCGAGCAGCTCCAGCGGATCGACCTCCTCGACGGTCTGCACCCAGCTGTTGCTGTCGGCGAGGTCCGGCACCAGTCCGCCGGCGTCGATCGCGGTCAGCGCCGCGATCCGCTCGGGCGTCGTGTTGCGGCTGGTGAGCGCGAGCGCGGTCAGCGCGTCCGGCGGGATCAGCGTCGGCGCGACCCCGGCCGCAAGCGTCAGCTCCGCGTGCGGGTCCGCCTTGTGGAAGGTGACGACGTCCGGCATCGGCCCGTCGAGCACGAGCGGCGCGGACTCGGCCGCGACCAGGTGCGAGTACGACCCGGCGGTCCGCTTCACCGTCTGCGCCGCGTTGTTGATGAGGATGTCGAGCGGCCCCTGCGCCGCCACGTCGTCGGCGAGCGCCGCCACCTGCGCGGGGTCGCGCAGGTCGATCCCGACGATCCGCAGCCGGTGCAGCCAGTCGGCGCTGTCGGGCATCGCGGAGAACCGCCGCACGGCATCGTTCGGGAACCGCGTGGTGATCGTCGTGTGCGCGCCGTCGCGCAGCAGCCGCAGCGCGATGTACATGCCGATCTTCGCCCGCCCGCCGGTGAGCAGCGCCCGCCGCCCGGTGAGGTCGGTCCGCTGGTCCCGCCGCTCCCGGTTGAGCCTCGCGCAGGGCGGGCAGAGCTGGTGGTAGAACGCGTCCACGTCGACGTATCGCGTCTTGCACGTGTAGCACGACCGTGGCCGCAGCAGCCGCCCGGCGGACGCCCCGGCGGTCGGCGAGACCAGCGCGATCCCCTGCGTCTCGTCGTCGATCCGCCCCGGCGCCCCGGTCGCGGTGGCCTCGGTGACGATCCGGTCGTTCTCGGTGACGGCGGCCCGCCGCTCGCTGCGCCGCTGCCGCTTGACATGCTTGTAGAGGTGCGAGGTGGCCCGCCGCACGAGCAGCACGTCGGGGTGCTCGGGCGGCAGCTCCTGCAGCTCCTCGAACACGGCGAGGCAGATCGCCAGCCGCTCGGGGTCGATGCCGGGCCGTTCGTCAGTCAGGGCAGGGTCGTGCGGGGTCACCCCGGAACTGTACGCAACGCCCCCGCCACCACACCAAACAGAAACGGGCCCGGGACGGCCCCATTGCCGCCCGGACCCGCTGCTGAGCGGCGCCGCCGTCCCCCGTTGCGCACCCGGCGACCCCGCGTCGTTCTCGTGACCGCCTCAGTAAAGCGCGCCTTCTCTGACAAATCCGGCATATCCGCTTAAGTCCCTCTTAGGGGGTTGTGGGTCGTTGGTCTCTTGCAGTGGTGGCCGCTCGGGCACACTGTCGGCGCCTGGCAAGATGGCGCAGATGCGCGACCGCCGAGAACTGGCCGGAGCGTGGGCGAGGTTCCAGAGCCACGGGTTCGCCCCGGCCGCCGAGGGGCTGACCGGCGTGGTGGCGCGCTACTGGTGGGCCCGCTGGGATCTGCGCGGCCAGCCGGACTACTCGCAGTTGATCGTGCCGTACCCGAACATGCAGCTCACCTTCGGCACTGCCGATCCGCCCATGGTTCGGGGCGCCTACCGGGGCCGGGTCCGCAGGGTCCTTGCCGGGCAGGGCGCGGTGCTCGGTGTGACGTTCCGCGCGGGCGTCTTCCGCCGCTACCTCGACGCCCCGGTCGACTCGATCACCGACCGCTCGGTGCCCGCGGGGTTGATCTTCGGCCCGGCTCTGCCCAGCCCGGACGTTGCTGCTCTTTTGGGGGATATGTCGGCTATGGTGGGATCTTTGCCGGATGTCCGAGCGTTGGTCGGTGGCCTCGAGGCCCACCTGCTCGCCGGCCTCCCCGCCGCCGATCCCGTGGGCGACGAGGTGGCGGCCTGGGTCGCCGAGATCGCCGCGAGCCCGGACGTCAGGCGGGTGGATCAGGCCGCGGCGAGGTTTGGGGTGGGGGAGCGCCGGCTTCAGCGCCTGTTCGCTGAACACGTTGGTGTGGGCCCGAAATGGGTGATTCGCCGTTTCCGTCTTCATGAGGTGACCGAGCGGATGGCCGCTCGGGTCCGGACCGAGCCGATCGTGTGGGCCGCCCTGGCCGCGGACCTGGGCTATGCGGACCAGGCTCACCTGGTGCGCGACTTCACCACCATGTTCGGCGAGCCCCCGACGACTTACGCCGCCCGATACTGAGCTGGTGGCCGCGCCGGCCTGGTGCGAGCCAAGGAGCACCACGGCCCGGCCGGGCAGGAGCGGGGGAGCGGCTGACTGCGCGCTGGACGGGGTGCGGGGGTGTCGCAGCGCTGATGGGGTGGGATCGGATGCGGAGTGGGGCCCTGGTCGAGGCGAGATCAGGGGTGCGAGGGGCGGGGTGCTGGCAGCGGCGCGATCGGGGTGCGGGGCGCTGGTTGGCGGTTTCAGGGTGTGGGGGCGGGGCGCTGGTCGAGGCGGGATCAAGGTGCGGGAGGCAGCGCGGAGCAGGGTGCGGGCGCCGGGGAGCTGGCCCGGGTGGGCTCAGGGTGCGAGGGGCGGGGCGCTGGCAGCGGCGCGATCGGGGTGCGGGGCGCTGGTCGGCGGTTTCAGGGCGTGCGGGCGGGGCGCTGGTCGAGGCGGGATCAAGGTGCGGGAGGCAGAGCGCGGAGCAGGGTGCGGGCGCCGGGGAGCTGACCCAGGCGGGTTCAGGGTGCGGGAGGCAGAACGCGGAGCAGGGTGCGGACGCCTGGGAGCTGACCCGGATGGGCTCAGGGTGCGAGGGGCGGGTGCTGGTCGAGGTGGGAGCCGGGGTGCGGGGCGGGGCGGGGTGCGGGTGCCGGGGAGCTGGGGCGGGGCGCTGGCCGGGACGGGATCAGGTGCGAGGGGCGGGCGCTGGCCGAGGTGGGACCAGGGGCGGGGCGCTGGCTGACGGGGTCGGGGTGCGGGAGCGGGGTGCTGGGCGGCGGGGGCGGGGTGCGGGCGCCTGAGGGGCGGGGTGGGCTTGGGGCTTGGAGCGGGGTGTGGGCGGCTGGGGCGACGGTTGGGGGCCGGGCGTGCTGAATGGGTGGGGGGTGGTGCACGACTGGCCGGTTGGGGGGCGTTGGTCGGGCGCGTAGGGTTGCGGGCGATGTCTGTGCTGCGTGTGGGTCTTGCCGGGGTTGTGGTGCTGGCGCTCTTCGGGGTGGGCGGCTGTGGGGGCGACGAGTCGGACTCGGGGTCGTCGGCGCCCGTTGTCCAGGCATCGCAGGGGCGGCAGGTGGAGCAGTCGGCGTCGGCGGCCGGTGGTGGGGACGCCGGGCTGGCGCCCGAGAGTAGTGGTGGCGCGACCAAGCATGCGTTCCCGCTGCAGGGGAAGGGCTCCTACTCGCACGACCATCACGATTATCCGGCCAGCGACATCATCGCCAACTGTGGTCTGAACGCCCTCTCGCCGGTCGACGGCACTGTGCTGGAGGTGGCTCGGGTCGACACTTGGGCGGCCAAGGTCAACGAGGGATCGTCGCGCGGGGGGCTGTCGGTCTCGATTCTTGGCAATGACGGGGCGCGCTACTACATGTCGCACTTCTCCTCGATCAACGAGGGGATCGAGGCGGGCACGGCGGTCCAGGCCGGTCAGCCGGTGGCCAAGGTGGGCCGCACCGGTGACGCCAGCGCCTGCCACATCCACTTCGGCCTGTCCCCGGCGTGCGCCAAGACCGGCGACTGGTGGACCAGGCGGGGCGTGATCTGGCCCTGGTCGTATCTGGACGCGTGGAAGGCCGGCAAGGAGAAGTCACCGGTCGCCGAGCTGGAGGCCTGGCAGAAGCAGCACGGCTGCCCGGCGAAGGCCGGCCTCGACCCGTGATCGTCGGCGCCGCGGGCGAGTCGCCGCGCGTGTAGCCTCGCGATCGGTGGGTAGTCCGTCATTCGTACTCGAGGCAGAACGGGTGGCCGGACGGGTCGCTGTAGACGCGGAAGCCGGACTCCCTCGTCGAGAGTAGCTGGGCGCCCATCCGCAGGACCTTGGCCTCGGCCGCGTCGATGTCGTCCACCCAGATGTCCAGGTGCAGCTGCTGCGGATAGTTGGGGTCCGGCCACTGCGGCGGGATGTGGTTGGGCGCGTGCTGGAAGCTGATCCGGCTCGCCCCGTCGCCGATGTCGATCCAGTCGCCGTCGACCCTGGTGATGGGCAGGTCGAGCAGCTCCGAATAGAACCGGGCCAGGGCGGCCGGGTCGGCGGTGTCCAGCACGACGGTGGAGAGTCTCGCAATCATCCCTCCATCGTGCCCTCCGGGTACGACAAAAAACGCTAGGCCCCCTGGGACTGGATGGCGGTGATCGCGACGGTGTTGACGATGTCCTTGACCGTCGCGCCGCGGGACAGGTCGTTCACCGGCTTGCGCAGGCCCTGCATGACTGGGCCGACCGCCACCGCGCCGGCCGAGCGCTGGACCGCCTTGTAGGTGTTGTTGCCGGTGTTGAGGTCCGGGAAGACGAAGACCGTGGCCTGCCCGGCGACCGGGCTGCCGGGCAGCTTCGTGGCGGCCACGGCGGGGTCGATCGCCGCGTCGTACTGGATCGGGCCCTCGACCGGCAGGTCCGGGCGGCGCTCGCGGACCAGGGCGGTGGCCTCGGCGACCTTGGTGACCTCGGCGCCGGAGCCGGAGGTGCCCGTGGAGTACGACAGCATCGCCACGCGCGGGGTGACGCCGAAGCGGGCCGCGGTGCCGGCCGAGGAGAGGGCGATGTCGGCCAGCTGGGCGGCGTCCGGGTCGGGGTTGACCGCGCAGTCGCCGTACACCAGCACGCGGTCGGGCAGCAGCATGAAGAACACGCTGGAGGCGACGCTCAGGCCGGGGACGGTCTTGATGATCTCGAACGCGGGGCGGATCGTCGCGGCGGTGGTGTGGGTGGCGCCGGAGACCATGCCGTCGGCGTGGCCGAGCTGGACCATGAGCGTGCCGAAGTACGACACGTCGGCCACCACGTCCCGCGCGAGGTCCAGCGTGACGCCCTTGTGGGCGCGCAGGTCACGGTAGAGCGCCGCGAACTCCTCGCGCAGCGGGCTGGTCACCGGGTCGACCAGCCGGGCGGCGCCGAGGTCGACGCTCAGGTCGCGCGCCTTGGCCCGGATCGTCGCGGGGTCGCCGAGCAGTGTCAGGTCGGCCACGCCCCGGCGCAACAGGATGTCCGCGGCGCGCAGGATCCGCTCCTCGGTGCCCTCCGGCAGCACCACCCGCCGACGGTCCACGCGGGCGCGGTCGATGAGGTCGTACTCGAACATCAGCGGCGTGACCCGCGACGACGCCGAGAGCTCCAGCACGTCGGCGAGGGCCACGGTGTCCACATTGGACTCGAATGCGCCCAGCGCCGCCTCGACCTTGCGCGGGTTGGCGGTCGACAGGCGGTGCTCCATCCGCGTGGAGTGCTCGATGGTGTCGTAGCTCGCGGTCGGCACCGAGAGCACGGCGAGCCCGGGGTTGAGCCGCTCGAAGAGTTCCAGCGCGGCCGGGTCGGGCGGGATGCCCAGCGTCAGCACGATCCCGGCGAGGGGCACCAGGCCGGAGGCGTGCGCCGCGCCGGCGGCCACGAGCAGGTCGGCCCGGTCGCCGGGGGTGATGAGCAGGCACTCCGGGGTCAGGTGGCTCAGCAGTGCGGGAACCTGCGCCGCGCCCACGACGTAGTCGAGCACGTCGCGGCCGAGTGCGGCCTCCCGGTCGCCGCCGGCGGTGACGACGCTCGCGCCGAGCTGGGCGGCGACCTCGGCCACGGTGGGCGCGCCGACGGTGGGCACCTCGGGAATCACGAAGCAGGGCACCGGCAGCTTCGGTGCGGCCACGGGACCCGGGGTCTTGTTGACGACGACGGCGGCGACGGTCGCGTCGAGGTCGGTCAGGGCGTGGTACGCCTGCCGGGCCATCGAGTCCAATGTGGACTCATCCGCGCCGGTGCCGTTGACGACCGACACGCACACCGCGCCGAACTCGTTGGCCAGCCGCGCGTTGAACGCGAGGTCGTCGTCGATGTCGGTGCCGATGACCACCACCGCGTCGTGGTGCTGGGCGAGCGGGCGGAACCGCTCGACGATCTGCCCGACGAGGTCCTCGTAGTGCCCGGCCGCGAGCGTCGCGGAGGCCTCCGGATACGTCACGCCGTAGAGACGATCATCCCCGATAGCGTATCGCGTGCGCAGCAATTCCAGCAGAACGTCCTGCGACGCGGGGGCGACGGGCCGGAAAACGCCGATCCGGGGAACCTTGCGGGACAACAGTTCGGCGAGTCCGAGAGCGACGGCCGACTTGCCGGAGTCGGGTCCGTGCTCCACGAGGTACACGATACGGGCCACGGCGTTAGTCTGCCTGGCATGATCCTGGTGCTCAACAGCGGCTCCTCGTCCGTGAAGTTTCGCGTCGTGGACCTCGCCGACCCGGCCGCGGGGGAGCGGGGCCTGATCGAGAAGATCGGGGAGCCGGGCGGTGTGCCCGACCATGCCGCCGCCCTCGAACAGGTGCTCGAGGGGCTCGGCGACGTCCCGATCGAGGCGGTCGGGCACCGCATCGTCCACGGCGGGGCGAAGTTCGCCGCGCCGGCCGTCGTCGACGACGAGGTCCTCGCCGTGCTGCGGGATCTCGTACCGCTGGCGCCGCTGCACAACCCCGGCGGCATCACCGGCATCGAGGCGGCCCGCGAGAAGCTGCCGTCGGTGCCGCACGTCGCCGTGTTCGACACCGCCTTCCACGCGACCATCCCGCCGGCCGCGGCGACGTATGCGATCGATCGGAGCCTCGCCGCGCGGTACGACATCCGGCGCTTCGGTTTTCACGGGACGTCGTGCGCCTATGTGGCCGGCCGCGCCGCGACCCTGCTGGGCCGGCCCCTGCAGGAGCTCAACCTCATCGTCCTGCACCTGGGCAACGGCGCCAGCGCCACGGCGGTGCGCGGCGGCCGCAGCGTCGACACGTCGATGGGCATGACCCCGCTGGAGGGCCTCGTCATGGGCACCCGCAGCGGCGACCTGGACCCGGCCGTCGGGACCTATCTGCACCGGGTCGCCGGCATGGACTTCGCCGCCGTCGACGACACCCTGCAGCGCCACGCGGGCCTGCTGGGTCTGGCCGGCGTGAACGACATGCGCACGGTCCTCGCGCGCCGCGCGGCCGGCGACGAGGCGGCGACGCTCGCGTTCGACGTGTACTGCCACCGCATCCGCAAGTACGTCGGCGCCTTCCACGCAGTCCTGGGCCGCCTGGACGCGATCGTGTTCACCGCGGGCGTCGGCGAGCACGCGCCGCCGGTCCGGGCCGCCTCGCTGGCGGGCCTGCAGACCTGGGGGATCGAGGTCGACGAGGCCCGCAACGCGGCGAACGAGCGCGTCATCAGCCCGGACGGGGCGCGGGTCGCGGTGTGCGTGGTGCCGACCGACGAGGAGCACGCGATCGCCGAGCAGACCGCGGCGCTCGTGCTCTGAGCGCGATCAGGCGGCGCCGACCGGGGTCCAGGCCGGGAACTTCGGCGCCCGCCCGTCGCCCGAGGAGCGGCCGCGCAGGCGGCGGCCGACCCAGGGCAGGACGTGCTCACGGTAGTAGCGGGCCTCGGCCAGCAGGCGGCGCGACGGGGCCGGGCCCGGGTCGAGCCGGTGAGCGGTCGTGGGGTGGCCGAGCGCGTCGAGCACCAGGCCCGCGACCCGGCGGTGGCCCTCGGCGTTGAGGTGCAGGCGGTCGCCGGACCAGTACGGCGCCCGGCGGATCTCCGCGTCGCCGAACACGTTCACGAACAGCACGTGGTCGTGGTGGTCGGCCAGCTCGCGGACCGCCGCGGAGAGCATCTCGCCCTTCTGCCGGATCACCTTGCCGAACGGCAGATGCTCCGACGGGTCCGCGCCGCTGAGCAGGAGCATCCGCACGCCGGCCGCCGAGGTGCGGCGGACCGCCTGCTCGGTCAGCTCCAGCAGGCGGTCCATGTCGGTGCCGCGGCGCATCATGTCGTTGCCGCCGCCGTTGAGCGACAGCATCGTCGGGGGCGGGTCCAGGGCCAGGGCGACGTCGAGCTGCTCGTCCAGGATCGGGCCGAGGAGCCGGCCGCGGATGGCGAAGTTGGCGTACTGCACCGTCTCGCCCGTCGCCGCCGCCAGCCCCTCGGCGACCAGGTCGGCCCAGCCGCGCGGGGTGCCGTCCGGCCGCTCGTCGCCCATGCCCTCGGTGAAACTGTCCCCGATCGCGACGTAACGCACGATTTGTCCGCCCTCCTTGACAACGTCAGCCCCAACATCATCCAGAAGCGGCCCGCGCGGCCAGGAGCGGGGCCCGGCCGCCATTTCGCATTGTCGTGTGCCAATGGCGGGAATGTCCGGCCTCGATCACCGCCAGCCGCGCGGGTGGGTGGCCGCGCGCGGGCCGCTGCCGCGCAGTGCGCCGCCGGCCGCCTCGGCGACGATGTCCGGCCTCGATCAGCGCCAGCCGCGCGGGTGGGTGGCCGCGCGTGGGCCGCTGCCGCGTAGTGCGCCGCCGGCCGCCTCGGCGAAGATGTCCGCCAGGGCGTCGAAGTCGTCGCGGACCAGGCCCGCGGTGATGCGGACGTGGTCGGAGTCGAGGTGGCTCACCTCGAACGGGGCGCCGGGCGCGACCGCGATGCCGTGGGCGGCCAGGGTCAGCATGGCGACCTGCTGGTTCGCCACCGCCATCCAGATGTTGATGCCGTCGGCGCCGGTGGCGGTGACCCCGCGGGCGTCGAGGGCGTCGAGCAGGGCGGTGCGGCGGCGGGCGTACTCGTCGCGGGCGTGGGCCACGTGACGTACGGTCGCGGGGTTGGTCAGAAGCTCGAGCAGGACGGCCTGCAGCAGCCGGCTCGACCAGCCCGGCCCCAGCAGGCGGCGGTCCGTGACCGCCGTGACGACCGCCGCGGGCCCGCCGATCGCCGCCAGGCGCAGGTCCGGGCCGTGGCTCTTGGAGAAGCTCACGACGTGGACGGTCCGCTCCGGCAGGCGCCGGCCGAGGCTCACCGGCGGGGCGGTCGCGATCGCGCCGGCGTGGTCGTCCTCGATCACGGTGACGCCGGGGTGGCGGGCCAGGATGCGGGCGAGCTTGTCGGCGCGGGCCGGGGTCATGCTCGCCCCGGTCGGGTTGTGGGCGCGTGGCTGCAGCAACAGCGCGACCGGCTCGCAGGAGGCCAGGGCGGCGGTGAGCGCGTCGGGGCGCACGCCGTGCCCGTCGATGCCGACGCCGACGACCGTCGCGCCGACGGTCTCCAGCAGGTCCAGGGTCGGCGGGAAGGCGGGGTCCTCGACGAGGACGTGGTCGCCGAAGCGGACCACGACGCCGGTGATGCGGTCCAGGGCGTCCATCGCGCCGTCGACGACGGTCAGCGCCTCGGGCGGGAACGGCCAGCGCTCGCGCAGCACCGCCTCCAGGCCGGGCAGCACGGCGTCGTCGAGGTACGACGTGGTGAGGCGGGCGTCGCCGATGCGCTTGAGGGCCTCGGTGAGGCTCGGCAGCAGGTCGTAGTCGGGCACGCCGGTGGAGTAGTCGCGCTGCAGCCCGCCCCGCAACTCGCTGACCCGGGCCCCGAGCTGGGCGTAGCGTAGGCGCTGGCGCGGCACCGCCGGGCCGGCGACGAACGTGCCGGAGCGACCGCGGGTCTGGATGGCGCCGGCGCGGGTCAGGCTGCGCCATGCCTCGCTCACCGTCGTCGGGCTGATGCCGAGCTCCCGGGCGACGTCGCGGACGGTCGGCAGGCGGGTGCCGGCGGGCAGCGTCCCGGCGGTCACCAGACGGCTGACGGCCGCGGCGATGCCCCGGGCGCTGCGGTCGTCCACCGCCCCGGTGATAAGTGCCAGCAAATTACATCTCCGAAACATTCTGTAACGCTCGGACGATTGTCCGCTTAGATTTGTGTCGTTAGTGTCCTACGGCATCCGACCCGGGATCAAGGTCACCTGATCCGGGTCGGCGAGCGCGAAGCCCAAAGCCGCCGCAAGACCCCGCAACCGGCCAATGTGGACCGATCCGAGAGGGGCAGTCATGACGGTCGTCCGCGCCGCCCTCGTCCAGACCAACTGGACGGGCGACAAGGAATCAATGATCAAGGCTCACGAGGACTACGCACGGCAGGCCGCCACCCAGGGCGCCAAGGTCATCTGTTTCCAGGAGCTGTTCTACGGCCCGTACTTCTGCCAGGTGCAGGACTCCGCCTACTACGACTACGCCGAGTCGATCCCCGGCCCGACCACCGAGCGCTTCCAGGCCCTCGCCGCCGAACTCGGCATGGTCATGATCCTGCCGATGTACGAGCAGGAGCAGCCCGGCGTGCTCTACAACACCGCCGCCGTCGTGGACGCGGACGGCAACTACCTGGGCAAGTATCGCAAGAACCACATCCCCCAGGTGAAGGGCTTCTGGGAGAAGTTCTACTTCCGCCCCGGCAACCTCGGCTACCCCGTCTTCGACACCGCCGTGGGCAAGGTCGGCGTCTACATCTGCTACGACCGGCACTTCCCGGAGGGCTGGCGCGCGCTCGGCCTGGGCGGTGCCCAGATCGTGTTCAACCCGTCGGCGACCAGCCGGGGCCTGTCGGCCTATCTGTGGAAGCTGGAGCAGCCGGCCAGCGCCGTGGCCAACGAGTACTTCATCGGCGCGATCAACCGCACCGGCATCGAGGAGCTCGGCGACAACGACTTCTACGGCAGCAGTTACTTCGTCGACCCCGAGGGCAGGTTCGTCGGGGAGGTCGGTGACGCGCACAACCCCGAGCTGATCGTCCGCGACCTCGACCTGGACCTGCTCGCCACGGTCCGTGCCCGCTGGCAGTTCTACCGCGACCGCCGTCCCGACGCCTACGGGGAGCTGGTGCAGCCGTGAGCGAGCGGTTCGCAGCGAAGGGGCGCCTTTTCTGGGTCGATCCTCGCGAAGCCTCATCGAGCCAGAATGGGCGGCGCCTTTTCTGGGTCGATCCTCGGCGGAGCGGCCGCTCACCGCGAATCCCGGGCTTTGAGCGCTGCCGGAGCGAAGCGGAGGTAGCGCGATGATGCTGATCAAGGGCGGGACCGTGATCGGGCCGCAGGGTGCGATCCCGGGTGACGTCCTCGTCGTCGGCGAGAAGATCTCCGCCGTGTTCATGCCCGGCGACGGGCCGCAGGAGGGTGACTTCGAGGTCATCGACGCGACCGGGAAGTTCGTCATCCCCGGTGCCGTGGACGCCCACACCCACATGGAGATGCCGTTCGGCGGCACCAAGGCCTCCGACACGTTCGACACCGGCACCCGGGCCGCCGCGTTCGGCGGCACCACCACGATCATCGACTTCGCCATCCAGCGCTACGGCGAGGTGGTCCAGGACGGCCTTGCCGCGTGGCACGCCAAGACCGAGGGCGAGTGCCATATCGACTACGCCTTCCACATGATCCTCGGCGGCGTCGACGACGACTCGCTCAAGGCGATGGACCAGCTCGTGGCGGGCGAGGGGATCACCAGCTTCAAGCTTTTCATGGCGTACCCCGGCGTGTTCTACAGCGACGACGGGCAGATCCTGCGCGCGATGCAGAAGGCCCGCGACAACGGTGCCATGATCATGATGCACGCCGAGAACGGGCCCGCCATCGACGTGCTCGTCAAGCAGGCGCTCCAGCGCGGCGAGACCGACCCGATCCACCACGGCATCACCCGCCCCGAGGCGCTGGAGGCCGAGGCGACCAGCCGGGCGATCTGGCTGGCGAGCGTGGCCGCGGACTGCCCGCTCTACATCGTCCACCTCTCGGCCTCCAAGGCCCTGGAGCAGGTCGCCGCCGCCCGGGACGTCGGCCGTAACGTGTTCGCCGAGACCTGCCCGCAGTATCTGTACCTCACCCTGGAGGAGCAGCTCGGCGCGCCCGGATTCGAGGGCGCGAAGTGGGTCTGCTCGACGCCGCTGCGCAGCGGCAAGGAGAGTCACCGCGCCGACCTGTGGCGGGGCCTGCGCAGCAACGACCTGTCCGTCGTCTCCACCGACCACTGCCCCTTCTGCTTCAAGGACCAGAAGGAGATGGGCATCGGCGACTTCTCGAAGATCCCCAACGGCATCGGCAGCGTCGAGCACCGCGTCGACCTGCTCTACCAGGGCGTCGTCGACGGCAAGCTGTCGCTGGCCCGGTGGGTCGAGACGATCGCCACCACCCCGGCGCGCATGTTCGGCCTGTTCCCGCGCAAGGGCATCATCGCGCCCGGCTCCGACGCCGACATCGTGCTCTACGACCCGGCGGCCCGCACCCGCATCGGCGTCGAGACGCACCACATGAACATGGACTACTCGGCCTGGGAGGGTTTCGAGGTGGCCGGCAAGGTCGACACCGTCGTCTCCCGCGGCACCGTGATCGTGTCCGGCGACGCGTACCACGGCACCAAGGGCCACGGACGGTTCATCCGCCGCGGACTGTCCGACTACCTTTTGTAAGGGCTGAGCGAAAATGCGAGAGATCAGGCACTGGCTCGACGGGCAGGCCGTGCCGGGCACCAGCGGCCGGCAGCTGCCGGTATGGGACCCGGCCACCGCAGAGCAGCAGGCGTACGTCGTCGCCGCCACCGCCGCGGAGACCGACGCCGCCGTGGCGAGCGCGCTCGCCGCCTACCCGGCCTGGCGGGCCGCGTCGCTGTCCCGCCGCGCCGAGGTCATGTTCCGCTTCCGTGAGCTCGTCGACGCCAACCGCAAGGAGATCGCGGCGCTGGTGAGCGCCGAGCACGGCAAGACCGTCGCCGACGCCGCCGGCGAGCTGGCCCGGGGCCTGGAGAACGTCGAGTTCGCCGCCGGCGCCCCGCACCTGCTCAAGGGCGGCTACAGCGAGCAGGCCAGCTCGGGCGTGGACGTGTACTCCATCCGCCAGCCGCTGGGCGTCGTCGCCGGCATCACGCCGTTCAACTTCCCGGCGATGGTGCCGATGTGGATGTTCTGCAACGCGCTCGTGTGCGGCAACACGTTCGTGCTCAAGCCCAGCGAGAAAGACCCGTCCGCCTCGCTGCTGCTGGCCGACCTGCTGCGCCAGGCCGGGCTGCCCGACGGCTGCTTCAACGTCGTGCAGGGCGACCGGGAGGCCGTCGAGCGGCTCATCGAGCACCCGGACGTCCAGGCGCTGAGCTTCGTCGGCTCGACCCCGATCGCGAAGGCGGTCTACGAGGCCGGCACCCGGGCCGGCAAGCGCGTCCAGGCGCTGGGCGGAGCCAAGAACCACATGGTCGTACTCCCCGATGCCGACATCGCCGCCGCCGCGGACGCGGCCGTCTCGGCGGGCTACGGCTCGGCGGGGGAGCGGTGCATGGCCGTCTCCGTCGTCGTCGCGGTGGGCGCGGTCGCCGACCCGCTCGTCGCCGCGATCAGCGAGCGCATCGGCCGGATCGCGGTCGGCCCGGCCACCGATCCGGCCGCCGAGATGGGCCCGCTCATCACCCGCGAGCACCGCGACCGCGTCGCCGGCTACCTCGCCGACCCCGGCGCGGCCGAGGTCGTCGTCGACGGCCGCGCGGCGCCGATCAGCCAGGGGCCGGGCTTCTTCCTCGGCGCGTCCCTCGTGGACAAGGTCTCGCCGGACTCGGCGCTGTACAAGGACGAGATCTTCGGGCCCGTCCTGTCGGTCGTGCGGGCGGAGTCCTACGACGAGGCCGTCAAGCTCGTCAACGACAACGAGTACGGCAACGGCACCGCGATCTTCACCCGCGACGGCGGCGCCGCGCGCCAGTTCCAGTACGACGTGATCTGTGGCATGGTCGGCGTCAACGTCCCGGTGCCGGTCCCGGTCGCCTACTACAGCTTCGGCGGCTGGAAGTCCTCGCTCTTCGGGGATCTGCACATGTACGGCCCCGAAGGCATCCAGTTCTACACGCGCGGCAAGGTCGTCACCTCGCGCTGGCCGGACCCGGCCACCTCCGAGGTCGACCTGGGCTTTCCGAAGGTGCGGTGACGAGATGGACGTCGGGGTGGTGCTGCAGTGCGACCCGCCCGCACTGGGCGTGGTCGAGCTCGCCAAGCGGGCCGAGGCGGCCGGCTTCAGCCACGTGTGGACGTTCGACTCCCACGTGCTGTGGCAGGAGCCGTTCGTCATCTACAGCAAGATTCTCGCCGACACCGAGCGGGTCGTCGTCGGACCGATGGTCACCAATCCGGGCACCCGGGACTGGACGGTCACCGCGTCGCTGTTCGCCACCCTCAACGAGATGTACGGCAACCGCACCGTCTGCGGCATCGGCCGCGGCGACTCCGCGGTGCGCGTGCTGGGCGCCCGCCCGACCACGCTCGCCGAGCTGCGGGAGTGTGTGCAGGTCATCCGCGAGCTCGGCAACGGCCGCCCGGTCCGCCTGCGCGACCGGGATCTGCAGTTCGCGTGGGCGCCCGGCAGCCGGCTCGAGGTCTGGGTCGCGGCCTACGGGCCCAAGGCGCTCGCGCTGGCCGGGGAGGTCGGCGACGGGTACATCCTGCAGCTGGCCGACCCCGACATCGCCGCCTGGATGATCAAGGCGGTCCGGGACGCGGCCGAGAAGGCCGGCCGCGACCCGGCGGCCATCAAGTTCTGCGTCGCGGCTCCGGCCTATGTGGGCGATGACCTCGCTCATCAGCGGGAGCAGACCCGGTGGTTCGGCGGCATGGTGGGCAACCATGTCGCCGACATCGTGGCCCGCTACGGCGCCGACGGCGCCGTGCCCACGGTCCTCACCGACTACATCAAGGGCCGCAAGGGCTACGACTACGCCGAGCACGGCCGGGCCGGCAACCCGCACACCGACTTCGTCCCGGACGAGATCGTCGACCGGTTCTGCATCCTCGGCCCGGTCGAGCGGCACCTCGAGCGCCTCGCCGAGCTCAAGGACCTCGGCGTGGACCAGTTCGCCCTGTACCTGCAGCACGACGCGAAGGAGTCCACGCTCGCCGCCTACGGCGAGCGTGTCATCCCGGTCGTCTCATGAGAAGAACGCCGGCTGCCCTCGCCGGGTCGCCGTCTTCGTAGCCCTCTCGGAGGGCTACGAAGACGGTCGGCGACGACGAGGGCACGGCTGTCTTCGGGGTGCGCATCCTCCCGCGCGCGCCGACGACCTCTCCATGCCGCATCTGTACACCGTGTTGCAGCGCCTGGCCCGCCCGGAGCTCACGGGCGGGCGGCCGATCTGGCGCGTGGTCCTCGACGCGTGCCTGTTCATCCTCGGCCTGTGCGTCGCCGCGAACGGAACGCGGCACCGCACCTCGGCCCGCGCACGGTCGGCGGCATGCGATCGTCTCGGCTCATCGCCCCGCGCGCCCTTGGAGGTGGTCGACAGTTGACGCGACTCCGGTATATCGCGGCACCAAATAGTGGCGTATTATGTGTCGCATGATAGCGGCGGAAAGCCAGCCGACCGATGACAACGACCGGCAGACCCAACTCCTTCGCGGTGCGCTGGACATGTGCCTACTGGCACTGCTCGCACGCGAACCCGCCCACGGCTACGAGCTGGTTCGGCGGATGGAAGCAGCCGGCTTCGGCGCGATCAGCTACGGCACCATCTATCCACTGCTCACCCGGATGCGTCGCCTCGGCCTTGTCGCTGACGAACAGCAGGTGAGCCCTACCGGTCCACCCCGCAAGGTCTACGCACTGACCGGTCGCGGCCGTATCCACCTGGATGCCTGGCAGAAACAGTGGACCCGCTTCGCCGACACCGTTGGCGCCATCCTCACCGCGCCCGGCCGCAACCCTACGAGGAGTTGACCGTGGATACCATCGACAGCGTCCTCGCCGAGGCCGACCGTGCCTGGCGCGCATACGGGGTCGGCTCGGCTGATCGGGCGGCATTCGCCACCGATCTGCGCCTCGACCTGCAAGCTGCGGCCGCGGACGGGTGCGACCCAGTGCAGTTGCTTGGTGGTGACGTAGCCGGCTTCGCCCGACGGCTCGCCGACGAGGCCGGTGTCCTGCGCGTGCGCCGGGACTACGGCCGTCTTCTCGGCACCGCACTGATCGGTGCGGCACTCGGTGGTCTCCTCGGTTACGGCTTCCTGATCGCGGTATACCCGCTGTTCGTACGCATGATGGATATCCCCCGGTCGATCCAGATACCGATCCAGATCGGCGTCGCGGTCTACTACGGCGTGCCGGCCGCCGTGGTCGTCGTAGCGGGAGTCGCCGCGGTTCGGCTCCGGCTGCGCGACCTGCCCCGGATCCGCAGAACAGCGCGGATGATGAGCCTGCTGATGCCGGCCGCCGGCATTCTCGTCACGCCGGTCACCATGGCATTCGCCTGGTCCACCGGCTACAGCACCGCTGCGGAAGTGGTGGTCGCGGAGGTCGCCATTGTGCTGGCCGCACTTGCCGGCGCCACGGTCCTGGCCCGTCGCTTGTCGCTCCGCGACCACCAAGGGGCGTCCGGCACCGCTCCCACGGACGCCACGAAAATCAAACCCGCCTGACCTACGAGCCCATCCTGTCCCTTACCACCGAGGACTTCGGAAATCCGTCAATCCAGGTCGGACAGGTCCAGCACGAAGCGATACCGGACGTCGCCGTTGCTCAGCCGGGTGAGTGCCTCGCCCACGCGCGCGGAGGGCACGACCTCGACGTCGGCGACGATCCCGCGCGCGGCGCAGAATTCCAGCAGCTCGGCCGTGCGCGTCCGGCCGCCGGTGCCCGACGAGGTGAGCTTCTTGCGCCCCATGAGGAGGTCCATCGCGTTCACGGGGATCGCGGGCGCGAGGAAGCCGAGCAGGCACAGCGTCCCGTCGAGATCGAGCAACCGCAGCAGCGGCGAAAGCTCGTGCGGCGCCGAAATGGTGTCCAGCACCAGGTCGAACCGCTCCTTCGCCGCCTCGGTGGGCTCGACGAGGTCGACGGCTCCCAGCGCGCGGGCGTCGGCGGCCTTCCCCGGCGTGCGGCTGAGCACCGTGACCTCCGCCCCCAGGGCCGCGGCCAGCTTCACCGCCAGGTGCCCCAGCCCGCCCAGCCCCGCCACCGCGACGCGGCTCCCGGGCCCGACGCCGGCCGCGCGCAGCGGCTCCCACACCGTGATCCCGGCGCACATCAGCGGCGCCGCGGCCGCCGGGTCCAGCCCGTCCGGCAGTGGATAGGCGAAGGCCTCGCGGAGCACATACTCGCGGCTGTACCCGCCCAGCGTCCGCGACCCGTCGACCCGATCGGTGCCGTTGTACGTGAGCGTCGGAAACTCGGCGCAGTAGTTCTCCTGCCCGGCCCGGCACATCGGGCACGATCCGCACGAGTCGATGATCGTCCCGACCGCCACCCGGCCGCCGATCGCGAACCGCGCCGCCGAGGGCCCCGCGGCGACGACGGTGCCGGTGAACTCGTGGCCGGGGACCAGGCCGCCGCCGCCCTGGGGTGCGTGGTTGATCGCGTGCAGGTCGCTGTGGCAGACGCCGCAGTAGTCGATCCGCACCGCGATGTCGTCCTCTCGCAGGTCGCGGCGCTCGATCGGCACCCTCGCCAGCGCGGTCGCGCCGCTGCCGCTCCGCGTGGTGCCGTCGCCGCTTCGCGTGGTGCTGTCGCCGCTTTGCGCGGTGCCGTCGCCGCTCTGCCAAGCCGTGGTCGTGCGCATGTTCGGGCCTCCTCGCCTTCGGGCCTCCTCGCCTTCGGGTCTTCCCGGCTTCGGGGTCTTCCCGCCAGACAGACTATTCGGTCTGTTTTCAGCCTCGCACAGCTAGCGGCCCGTTGGCAAACCAACCGGTCTGTCTGTTACCGTGATCTCGTGCCTGAGCTGCCGTCGACCGCCCGGGGCGCCGCGACGAGCCGCCGAATCCTGGACGCGGCGGCGGAGGAGTTCGCCGAGCGCGGCATCGCGGGCGCCCGGATCGAGCGCGTGATCCACGCCGCTCGCACCAACAAGGCCCAACTCTACGGCTACTTCGGGAGCAAGGACGGCCTGTTCGACGCGGTCGTGGCGGACTCGGTGGACCGGCTCACGGCCGCGGTGCCGTTCGATGCCGGGGACCTGGCGGGGTGGGCGGTTGGGCTCTACGACGCGTATCTGCGCCGGCCGGACCTGGTCCGGTTGACGACCTGGATCCGCCTGGAGCGCCGCCCGACGGGCACGCTGTTCGAGACCGCCGACCACGTGCGCAAGATCGCCGAGATCGCTGAGGCCCAGGCCGCGGGCCGGCTGCGCCCCGGCGACCCGTACGACCTGCTGACCATGGTCATCGCCATGTCCTGCGCCTGGTCCCCGGCCAGCAGCATCTACACCGCGACCCCGGACGAGCCGGACGAGGTCCACGCCCGCCGCCGCGCCTTCCTGCACGACTGCGTATCTCGGGCCGTGACGGCGCCGGCTTGAGGTGGTTGGTGTAGACGCGCGCTTGCTCGGCGGGCATGACTGGTTCGGAAGATCATCGAGGTTCGTACGCCGTGTTGATCGTTCCCGAAGTGTGCCGTGCCCGCAACGCCGATCGCATCATTGCCGGCCGCACTGGCCGGGCTCCGCCCGCCGGAGTTGACCGCCGGTCTGCCCGCAGCCCTGGCCGCGGTGCCTGATCCACGCGCCCGGCGGGGGCATCCGCCATCACCTGACCGTGGTGCTCGCGGCGGCTGTCCGCGCGGTCGGGGCCGGCTACCGCTCCGACACCGCGATCGGGATCTGGCTCGCCGCAAGGATCCCCGCGCCGGCACCCGGGTCCGGACCAGCAATCGCCGTGGACGGCGGCCCGGCCCGCCGCGAGGTCGCCGTCACCGTCGCAAGACCCTGCGCGGCTCGCGCACCCGCGACAGCGCCGCCCGGTACGTTCTCGCAGCCGCCGATCAGCACACCGGCATCGTCCTGGCCGGCACCGCCCACGACACCAGGGACCCCGGCACAACCCACACGCCACCGCGGGCCTCGAAAGCACCGGCAACAGGCGCCCTGCCTGCATCTCCCCGCCCGCCGTGCACCCGCGGCGCGGCAGGTCCAGGGGTGAGGCGCCCGCCGCGACGAGGCGTGATCTTGACCAATTGCCGGACTCTCTTACGCAGGTGTCCTGGGTCGACGCAGGGTGTTGACGTCGGTGACGGAAGTGATCGCCTGGAAGCCGACCGCGGCCCGGGATTCGATGAGTGAGGCGACCTGGCCGTAGAGCGCGTCCAGGACCGCGAGAATGGCGAGCTGGCTGGTCATTCCCTTGATCCGGAAGCCGAGCTCGGGCGCACCCGATATCAGGGCATAGTCACACGTCGCGGCGAGGGGGGCGTTGTGAAAGCTGGTCATGGCCACGGTCGTGGCCCCGCCCTCGCGCGCCATCTCCGCGGCTTCGAGGGTGGGCCGCATCGTTCCCGTCCGGCTGATCGCGATGCAGACGTCCTCGCGGCTGAGCTGCCGGGCCTGCACCTGCTGCAGCCACACGTCTTCGGGGGCGAACGCGTGCAGGCCGATGGTGGTGAGGCGGCCGGCCGCGTCGGCCGCGGGGGTCCGCGAGGTCCCCACTGCGACGAACAGTATCCGCCGGGCGTGGGCCACCGCGTCGGCGACGGCCTCGAACGCGTCGTTGTCGACGGTCGAAATCGCGTCGATCAGTGATTGAGCGGCGCCGCGAAGGACTTTTTCCAGGATGCCGCCGCCTCGGTCGTTGCCGGTGGTGAAGTCGTCGGCGGCGAGCCCCTGACTGAAGCGGACTCCCTCGGTGCGGGCGAGGTCGCGGGCCAGCACGATCTTCAGATCGGGGAACCCGTCGAAGCCGAGGTCCCGGCATGCGCGGACGACCGAGCTGGCCGAGGCGTCGGCGGCTTCGGCGAGGTCGGCCACCCGCGCCGACACGACCCAGTTCGGCTGCCGCACGATGATGTCGGCGACCCTTCGCGCCACCCCCCGCAGTTCCGGGGCGGCAGACCTGATCCTCGCCAGCGCCTCGGCGGGCGATGAGACCTCATCAATCAAGTGCTGGGCACCCCCTGACGCAACCCTCTCGGCTCCGGCAAGACAGTACACCATGCCCAAGCGATAGAGGAATTCTGTTCTACGCAGACAGCATCTAGTCACGCGTGGCGGTATCAGGGGCCGACTTTGTGCAGGTCATAGCGATTTGGCATCAGATTCTGCCTGTCTGTCTATGTGGCGGAATCTAGTTGCGTCCGTTCATCTGAAGGCAACGTCGCCGCAACCGTGGCTGCTTAGCGTCGACGCCGCACCGGTCAGTTGCCGAGCCCACACAGGAAGGTCCGCCGTTGACCGCAACGTCACGCACCGCCCGCCCGGACACGACATCCGCGACGTCGTGGCATCAGGCGGCCGTCTATCGCGAACTCGGTGTCCGCCCGGTCATCCACGCCGGCGGGACGACGACCATGTTCGGCGGGTCCAGGCCGCCGGCGTTCGTCTGGAACGCCATGGCCGAGGCGTCGGCGAACTTCGTGCACATCCCGGAGCTCAACCGGGCGGTCGGGAAGTACATCGCCACCGTGACCGGCGCGGAGGCGGGCATGGTCACCGCCGGCGCCGCGAGCGGGATCGTGCTCGCTGTGGCCGCGGCGATGACCGGGGCGGCACCCGCCAAGGTGCGGCAGCTTCCCGACGCCACGGGCCTGCGGTCCCGCGTCGTCATCCAGAAGGCCCACCGTGGGCGCTTCACCTACCTCGCGAGGTACACGGGAGCCGAGTTCACCGAGGTCGGCAACATCAACGAGTGTTACGACTTCGAGGTCGAGAGCGCCCTCGACCAGCACGCGGCGGCGGTGCTGTATCTGCTCGGGCCCGGCCAGCGCCAGGTCGGGCCGACGCTCGCCGAGACGGCACAGATCGCCCGGCGCGCGGGGGTACCACTGATCGTGGACGCGGCCGGGATGCTGCCGCCCAAACGGAACTTGACGCGCTTCATCGCCGAGGGCGCCGACCTGGTGATCTTCGGCGGCGGAAAGTTCCTGCGGGGTCCGCAGAACTCCGGGCTGCTGTTCGGGCGCGGTGATCTGGTCGAGGCGGCGCTGGCGCACTCCGGCCCGAACTACGGCATCGGACGCCCCCACAAGATGTCCCGCGAGACGATCGTGGGCGTCTACGAGGCCCTCAAGGCCTACGTCGCCAGTGACGAAGACGAGATGCTGGCCGCCTGCCGCGGGCGGGCAGACCTGATCCAGGCCGGCATCGGTGAGATCCCCGGCGTCGAGGTCGCGGTCCGGCACGACGACTTCGAGTTCTTCGTCCCCACGGTCGTCGTGAGCTTGACCGCGGCGTGGACCGGCCCGGAGGTCGGCGAGATCGCGCGACGGCTGCTCGCCGGGGAGCCCGGCGTCTTCCTCTACCACGATCGTCAGTTCCGCCGGCTCACCGCCAACCCCACCTCGCTGCAGGAGGGCGAGGCCGAAATCGTCGGCCGGCGGCTGCGCGCCGAGCTCATCGGCGCCCGGCACGGGATCGGCCCGCAGTGACGGCCGCGGCCCACGTGTCCGAGGCCCCGGTGTCGAGCCCGCCCCAGGCGGATCAGACAGCGGCGTTCGAATGCCGAGCCGTCTCCAAGCGGTACCCCGGCGGGGCGCTCGCGCTCGACGACATCACGTTACGCGGCGAACCCGGGCAGGTCGTGGTGCTGGTGGGGCCGTCGGGCTGCGGCAAGACCACGCTGCTGCGCTGCCTCGCCGGGCTCGACTCGGTCAGCTCGGGGGAGATCTACCTCCAGGGCCGGGATGCGGCCGGAGTCCAGCCGCATCTGCGCGGGGTGGCGATGGTGTTCCAGAACTATGCGCTGTATCCCAACAAGACGGTCGCGCAGAACATCGCCTTCCCGTTGCGCATGAGCCGGGTACCCAGGAAGGAACGCGACGCGCGAACCCGGGAGATCGCCGAGATCCTCAAGATCGGGCATCTGCTCGACCGCCGCCCGCGCCAGCTCTCGGGCGGCCAGAAACAGCGCGTCGGCATCGGCCGTGCCCTGGTGCGGCGCCCGGCGATCGTCGCGATGGACGAACCGCTGTCCAACCTCGACGCGCAGCTGAGGGTCGAGATGAGGGCGGAGATCCGGGCGCTGCAGCAGCGTCTCGGCATGACGGTCGTGTACGTGACACACGACCAGACCGAAGCGCTCAGCCTCGCCGACCGCATCGTGGTGATGAACGGCGGTGCGATCGAACAGGCCGGAGCACCCGAGGAGGCTTTCACTGCGCCGGCGACGCCATTCGTGGCCGGCTTCCTCGGCGCGATGAACCTCATGTCCGGCACGGTTGCCGCCGATACGTTTCGCCTGACCGGGGCGGCGGGCGACGCGATCACATTGCCGCGCTGGATCTCCGCGCCGGACGCCCGGAAGGCGGTCGCGACGATCGGCGTCAGGCCCGAGCACCTGGTCGTCGGGGAGCCGCCGGCAGACCGGTGGTCGGTCTCCGGCCACCTCGTGTCCAGCGAACTTCTCGGCACCGAGCGCCTCGTCGCGGTGCGCATCGGGCACCACGGCGAGCAGATCCTGAGGATCCGTGTGCCAGCCGATCAGCCGCTGTCCGCCGAGGTGCGCGTGTGGGCCCGCGACGAGCACCTGCACGCCTTCGACGCCGCCGGGAAACGGCTGTGAGCCGCGCCGTCGCCGCACCGGCCGGCTCGGGCCGGGCCGGGCGAGTGATCGGCCTGCCCCGGATACGCGGCACGGACGAGGTCATCGGGTGGGTCCTGTGCGCACCGGCCGCGGTCCTGCTGGGGCTGTTCCTGATCGTCCCGCTGGTCGCGGTCAGCGTTCTGGCCTTCTTCGGCTGGGACCCGCTCACGCAGACCGGTCACGCGGTCGGCTTCGCCAACTTCTCCCGGATCCTCGCCAGCCCCGACCTGCGTTCCGCGGTGCTGCGCACGCTCGAGTACACCGTCTTGACCGTTCCGGTGACGGTGGTGCTGGGCCTCGCGATCGCCGTGGGCATCAACAACGTCCGGCACGGGGCGATGGTGTGGCGCACGGTGTTCTTCCTGCCGGTCGCCTCCACGTTGGCCGCGACGTCGGTCGCGTGGCGCTTCATGTTCTATCCGCAGACCGGCCTCGTCGACCAGACCGTCGGCCGGGTGCTGCCGGTTGAGGGCTGGCTGCAGTCGACGGACCTGGCCGTCGTCGCGGTCTCGATCGTCGGAATCTGGCAGGCTCTGGGCACCACCGTCGTCATCTTTCTCGCCGGCCTGTCGGGGGTTCCCCGGCACCTCCACGACGCGGCCGCGCTCGACGGGGCGACGTCGTGGTCGCGGTTCTGGCACGTCACCTGGCCCGCGCTCGGCCCGGCCACCGTCCTCGCGCTGGTCATCGACACCCGGGACTCGCTACGGGTCTTCGACCAGGTGCAGGTGATGACCGAGGGAGGGCCGCTCGGGTCCACCACCACGCTGTCCTACCTGCTGTGGCAGCGGGGCATTCACTACAACGACCTCGGCGGCGGCGCCGTCATCGACCTCGTCATCCTGCTCGTCGTCTTCGCGTTCATCGGGATACAACTCAAGATGGTCGGCCGGCGGCTCAACGACGGAGCGGCGCGATGACCGGACGAACCGCACGCGCCGGCGCGGTGTTGCGCCAGGTCGCGCTCCACGTCGTGCTGGCCGCGGCGGGCTTCGTGGTGCTGCTGCCGTTCTTGATCATGCTCCGTACGGCCGTCACGCCCGACGAGGCGATCTTCCGCGGCACGCTCGGTCTGCACGGGCTGACGACGAGTCACTTCGTGGACGCCTGGCACGGGGCGCCGTGGCCGCAGTACTACTGGAACGGCCTGCTCGCGGTGACGGGAATCTACATCGGACAGATCCTCACCTGCCTGCCGGCCGGATACGCCCTGGCCCGCCTGCGCTTCCGCGGCTCCGCCACCGCCACCTGGGTCATCGTCGCGTGTCTGGCCATTCCGGCCCAGATCATCGCCCTGCCGGTCTTTCTCATGATTTCGCGCGTCGGCTGGCTCGACACGCTGCAAGCGCTGATCCTGCCGTTTGCGACGTCCGCGTTCGGGATCTTCGTGTTCCGGCAGTTCATCCTCACGATTCCACAGGCGTTGTTCGACGCCGCCCGGCTCGACGGCGTCGGACCGTTCGCGGTCGTGTGGCGCGTGGTGCTGCCGAACGTCCGGCCGGCCCTCGCCGCGTTCGGCGTCCTCAGCGTGATGGGGCACTGGAACGACCTGTTCTGGCCCTCCGTCGTCCTGCGTACCGAGCGTTCGGCGACCGTCCCTTACGGCATCGTCGACTTCGCCGCCGGCGAGGGCGGCGCCGACTACGGAACGCAGATGGCCGCCGCGGCCATCGCGGCGATCCCGCTCGTCATCGCCCTGTGCTTCGTCCAGCGTCAATTCGTCCACGGTCTCGCGCCATCCGCGACGGCCGACTGAAATCGGAGCTACCGTGCATATCACAGATCACGCAATCGAGCGCATCAGCCGCCGCGGCTTTCTCGCACTCACCGGAGGCGTCGCCGCCGCCGGGGTCCTGTCCGCCTGCGGCGGCCCGGAATCCAGTCAGAACACCGGCGGGGCGGGATTCGCGAGCCTCGACGCCGTCCGGGCCGCGGCCAAGGGGCAGACGGTGTCGATCGTGTATCCCAACAACCCCGGCTTCGACAGCACCCTCAAGCAGGTGCTCGGCCCGGCGTTCACCGCCGACACCGGGGTGACGGTGCAGTTCGTCGGGCTTCCGTCGAACAGCTACGACGATGTCACGCAACGGATTCAGACCGACCTGACTGCGGGGCAGGGCGACGATCTGGCGCTCATCGGCCTGCAGAACGTTCGCACCTATGCCGACGCGAAACTGGCCCTGCCGCTCGATTCTTTTCTGGCGCTGAGTCCCGACTACGGCGGCCAGTTGTACCCCAGCCTCCTGACGCTGGGGAAGCGAGGCGACACGACGTACGCGATCCCGTTCTGCGCCTCGGTCCTGATCATGTACTACAACGCGGATCAGTTCAGCAAGGCCGGGCTCGACCCCGCGAACCCGCCGAGCACCTTCTCCGAAGTCCGCGCCGCCGCGGCCAAGCTCGTCGACTCCCGGGTCGCGCGATACGGCGCCGTCACACCGTACGACTCGGAGACCATCTGGCCGCACCAGACATTCCTGTCCTCGGCCGGCGGCTCGTTCATGAGCCCGGACGAGCGGACCATCACGTTCGACTCCGACAAGGCCATCGCCAACCTCGACTTCTGGGCGCAGCTGGCCAAGGACGGTTACTCGGCGCCGTTGGCGGCCGCCGATGCCCAGAAGGCGTTCCTGAGCGGTGAGCTGGCCATGTTCATCACCAGCAGCGCCCAGGTCGTGTCGAACAAGAAGGGCGCATCGTTCGCCCTGAAGACCGCCAAGACCCCGATCCCCGACGGTGGCACCCTGCGCACCCCGGCGGCCGGCGCCGGAATCGTCGTGCTCACCAAGGACAGCGCCAAGCAGGCCGCCGCCTGGCAGGTCATCCAGGCGCTCACCGGCAAGGCCGGCTCCACCGCGCAGACCATGGCCAGCGGCTACCTGCCGGTCAACAAGGCCGCGGCCGAGGACCCGTCCGGGCTGGGCGAATTCCTGAACAAGGACCCGCTGCGCGCTGCCGCGGCGAGCGAGGTGCCGGCCATCGTTTCGTGGTACCAGTTCCCCGGAGCGCACACCGCCGAGATCAGCAAAGCCCTCCAGGACGCCGTGCTCGCCGCGACCAGCGGCAAGAAGACGGCCGCGGCCGCACTCCACGATGCCGCGAACCAAGCCAGGTCACTGCTTCCGCAGTAACGACTCGCAGTGAGGACCACGCCATGGGAGATCGCAACGTTCTGCTCATTCTCGCCGATCAGCACACGCCGCGCGTGTTGGGTGCCTATGGAAACCGCCAGGTGTGCACGCCCAACCTCGACGCGCTGAGCCGCGACGGGCTCCGATTCGACGCGGCGTACTGCAACTCACCGCTGTGCGCACCGTCCCGCGCCAGTCTGGTCACCGGCCGGTACGTCCACCAGCTGGCCACCTGGGACAACGCGGCACCCTACACCGGCGCTGAGGCATCGAGCTGGGGTGCCTTGGCGACACGGCACGGGGTGGAGGTCACGACGATCGGCAAACTCCACTTCCGCAACACCGAGGACCCCACCGGATTCCCCGATCAGCGACTCGCGATGCATGTCGCCAACGGCACGGGAGATCCCTATCCACTGCTGCGTGGTCGCATGCGCACCAACCCCAGCGAACGCGCGGCCCTGCTCGCCGCCGGGCCGGGAGACTGCCCCTACGACCGGTACGACGCGGACATCGCCGCCGAGGCCGTGCGGTACCTCACGCACGAGGCATCGGCGGACCGGCCGTGGTTGCTCACCGTCTCCTTTCTGCGGCCCCACGACCCGTATGTCGTGCCGCCGCGGTACTGGGAGCAGTACGCCGGCGAGGCGCTCCCGCTGCCCCCGGCCTGGGCAGCGGATTCGTGGCCTCGCCATCCCGGCTACGAGCTGCGGCGACGGCTCACCGACACGGAGACGGGATTGACCGAGCAGGAGATACGCCGGGTCCTGCACGCGTACTACGCCCTGGTCACCGAGACCGATGATCACGTCGGTCAGGTCCTCGACGCGCTCGCACGCCGCGCCGACGCGGGCACGACGACGGTCATCTACACGGCCGACCACGGCGACATGCTGGGAGCGCACGGACTCTGGACCAAGATGACGATGTACGAGGACAGCGTCCGCGTGCCACTGATCGTCGCCCGGCCGGGGAGTGCGGCCGGAGTGGTCGATGCGCCGGTTTCGCTCGTCGATCTCTATCCCACGATTCGCGACCTCCTCGACCTGCCGCGGGCCGCCGAGGACGCCGACCTGCCCGGGCAGAGCCTGCTCGCCGCGGACGACACCCCGGTCTTCGCCGAGCTGCACGCCTCCTACGCGCCCTCGGCCGTGTACATGCTGCGAACGGCCCGTCACAAGCTGATCCACCACGTGGGCGCGCCCCCGCAGTTGTTCGATCTCGACCACGACCCCGACGAACTCGACGACCTGGCCGACCGGCCCGAGCACGCCACGACCCTGGCCGAGCTCACCGCCCGCCTCGAGCGGATCGTCGATCCGGCCGGCACCGACCGGGCGGCCAAACAGAGCCAGCAGACCCGCATCGACCGTGCCGGTGGTGCGGCGGCCCTGGCGGCCCGCGGCATCGGCGTCCACTTCACCCCGGTGCCATGACCGGCGAGCGTTGGGCGGCCGCGAGCGATCTGGTGATCCGGGCCGGCGGGTACGCCGTGCTGGTCGTCGACCGTGACGGCCGGACCGTGTTCGCCCGGTACGCGTCCGGTTTCGGCCCGGCCACGGCCGTGGACATCGCCTCGGCCCAGAAAGGCGTCGTGTCCCTGCTGCTCGCCCGCTCGCTGACCCGGCACCGGCTCGCCCGCACCACCGCCGTCTCGGACATCCTCCGCCCCGGCTGGTCCAGGGCACCGCGGCACCCCGAGCAGGACATCACGCTCGCGCACCTGCTCGGCATGACCAGCGGACTCACCGAGACCCTCGAGCCCGCGAGCCCGGCCGGGCGCGCCTGGGCCTACAGCAACGCGAGCATCCACCTGCTCAAGCACGTCCTCACCACCCTGCACGGCACGGATCTGGACACGCTCAGCCACGAACTGCTGTTCGCCGAACTGGGCGTCGGTGCTCGCTGGCTGCCGCGCCGGACCCTCGACGGCGCAGGAATCGTGACCGGGCCACTCGGCGGGCCCGTCTACGCGCTCGTCGCGTCCGCCGGCGACCTGGCCCGAACCGGGCACCATCTGCTCACCACGTCGCCGCACCCGCCCGCGCTCGGCGACGCCGCGGGCCCGCCGAGGCCCAACCCGGCCTGGCGGGACGGCTGGTGGCTCGCCCGCGGCGCACCGCACCAACTACCCGACAACACATGGCACGATCGACCACTCGTCGGCTCCGCGCCGCAAGACGCCTATCTCGCGATCGGAGCCGGGCTCAACCGGATCTGGGTGCTTCCCGGTAGCGGACTGGCCATGGCCTGGCTCGGCCCCAGAACCGGCAACCTGGCCATGCCCGAACTCGCCACGGTGGACGAGCCCTTCTTCGCCACCGTCACCCTGGAACGGAAACGTCATGCAGCTGGATAATCTTCGCGACACCCACGGGATCACACTCGCCGTCTTCGATCTGGCCGGCACCACAATCGACGAGGGCGGCACCGTTTACCGCGTGCTCGCCGAGACGGTCAGGGCGACCGGCGCAACCGTGACCCGGGCCGACATCGCCAGCATGACGGGCATGGACAAGCGGGAGGCGATTCGCCTGCTCCTGCCGGACGCCGGGGCACACGAACCGGTGTACCGACGCTTTCGCGACGACCTGGAAGCCGCGTATCGCAGTTCGCCGCCGCGACCGTTCCCCGGCGTCGAAGCCCTGTTCGACCGGCTGCACCGGGCAGGCATCGCCGTCGCACTCACGACCGGATTCGATCGAGAGGTCACGGAGTTCGTCCTGAACCCGCTCGGCTGGGGCCCAGACCTCGTCGACTCCGTCATCTGCAGCACCGAC
This sequence comes from Dactylosporangium sp. CA-233914, assembly GCF_050942935.1. Classification (NCBI taxonomy): domain Bacteria; kingdom Bacillati; phylum Actinomycetota; class Actinomycetes; order Micromonosporales; family Micromonosporaceae; genus Dactylosporangium; species Dactylosporangium sp. CA-233914. The sequence continues at coordinate 2,932,973 of NZ_CP192030.1, forward strand.
GTGCCCCAGGGACGCCCCGCACCGTACATGATCTTCCGGGCGATGGAACGCACCTCGACACCGTCGGTGCGGCAGGTGCTGGCCGTCGGTGACACCGTCGCCGACCTGCGGGCCGGCACGAACGCGGGCGCGGCACTGGTCGTCGGCGTGCTCACCGGCGCGGACTCCAGAGAGCAACTCGAACAGGTCCCCCACAGCGCCATCGTCCGCTCGCTGGCCGAGATCGGGGCGTGGATGGCTGCACAACGGGCACCCGCGAGCTAGCCCGTGTGGCCGGTCAGGCCGACAACCGCGACGACCGTCCCGCCGTCCAACTGGCGTCGCGACGACAGGGCGTGCGGGGTCGCGGGCCGCAGCGGCAGCCGCTCGTACCGCGCCGCGATGCCCGGCCGGTGGGCGAGCACGATCGGGCCGGTCGCGGTGCCGATGTAGCCGTCGTCGCCGTCGATGAGGCTCAGCCAGGCCGACCTGCCTGGCGTTCGTCGACGTGCTGGCGCAGATCGACGAGCTCGTGCCCGAGCGCGGCGCGAGCTACCGGCGCGCGGGCGGGTACACCTGGATGTGGCTCGGCTCCAGCGACGTCATCTGCGCGCTGCTCGGCGACCGGCTCAAGGGCGCCGGGGCCGCGCACCCGGACTGGCCGCTGGTGTGGGCCGACCCGCTGACCCGGCGGGCCGGCCCGCACCTGAGCGACGCGGACCAGGGCAAGATCCCCCGGGTCGGCGGCGACGCGGTCACCGGGCTGTCCGGGCAGCCCGACCCGGACTGGGTCCGGATGCGCGACGGCTACTACGTCTCCCGCGCCTGGCTGACCGCCCGCAACCGGGAGGCGGTGCGGGACTACGACGACTGCGAGGCTCAGACGGCGTAGGCGTCCGCCGCGTCCAGGGCGTCGTCGATCGCGTCGATGCCCGCCAGGAGGTCCTCCTCGGAGATGATCAGCGGCGGCACGACGTGCACCCGGTTGAAGTGGGTGAAGGGCCACACGCCGCGGGCCTTGCAGGCGGCGATGACCTCCGCCATCGGCTTCGCGGCGGGGCCGGAGGCGTTGTAGGGCACGAGCATCTCGCGGGTCTCCTGGTCGCGGACCAGCTCGATCGCCCAGAACAGGCCGAGGCCGCGCACGTCGCCGACCGACGGGTGCCGGGAGCGCAGCTTCTCCAGACGCGGGCGGACGACCCGCTCGCCGAGGTCGCGCACGCGCTCGGGAATCGCCTCCTCGCGCATGACCTCGATGGTCGCGACCGCGGCGGCGCAGGCGAGGGGGTGCCCGGAGTACGTCAGGCCGCCGGGGAAGGGACGCTCGGCGAACGTCTCGTAGACGCGCGGGCCGAGGATGACGCCGCCCAGGGGTACGTATCCCGAGTTGACGCCCTTCGCGAACGTGACGAGGTCGGGGACCACGCCCCAGTGGTCGACCGCGAACCACTCGCCGCAGCGGCCGAAGCCGCTCATCACCTCGTCGGCGATGAGCAGCACGCCGTGGCGGTCGCACAGCTCGCGGACGCCGGCCAGGTAGCCCGGCGGGGGCACGAGGATGCCGTTGGTGCCGACCACCGACTCGAGGATCACCGCCGCGATCGTCTGCGGGCCCTCCAGCGTGAAGACCTCCTCGAGGTGGGCCAGGGCGCGCTCGGTCTCCTGCTCCTCGCTCGTGGCGTGGAAGGGGGAGCGGTACGGATACGGCCCGAAGAACCGCACCACCCCGGGCATCGCCGGCTCGTTGGCCCAGCGGCGCGGGTCGCCGGTGAGCGTGATCGATCCGGTGGTGGCGCCGTGGTAGGAGCGGTATGCGGCCAGGATCTTGTGCCGGCCGGTGGTGCCGCGGGCCATGCGGACGGCGTGCTCGTTGGCCTCCGTGCCGCCGTTGGTGAAGAACACGTGCTGCAGGTCGCCGGGCGCGGCCTCGGCGATGAGCCGGGCGGCCTCGCTGCGCGCCGCGTTGCCGAACGTCGGGGCGATCGTGCACAGCTTCGCGGCCTGCTCCTGGATCGCGGCCACGACCTTCGGATGCTGGTGGCCGAGGTTCAGGTTGACCAGCTGGGAGGCGAAGTCCAGATACCGCGTGCCGGACTCGTCCCAGAACGTGGCGCCCAGCCCGCCCTCGACCACCACCGGGTCGAGCATCCGCTGGGCGGACCAGGAGTGGAAGACGTGCGCGCGGTCGTCGTTGTACGCATCGGTGCGTTGTCCGGTCATGAGCTGACGCTAATGGCACACATCCAGCCGTACAATATCCACTCTGTTTCAGATTGTTACCCGACGTATCCTGTCGGCATGCGGATCACCTCGGTGACGGAACTGGAGGAGCTGCTCGGGTCGCCGATGCCCCGGGCCGTGAGCAAGGAACGCGACCGCCTGTGCCAGACCGACCGCGACTGGCTGGCCCTGTCCCCGTTCGTCCTCGTCGGCACCGCGGACACCGACGGCAACTGCGACGTCTCACCCAAGGGCGACCCGCCCGGCTTCACCCACGTCATCGACGAGCGCACGATCGCCGTGCCCGAGCGCCCCGGCAACCGCCGAGCCGACGGCTTCCACAACATCCTCGCCAACCCGCACGTGGGCCTCATCTTTCTCGTACCCGGCCGGCGCGAGACCCTGCGCATCAACGGCCGGGCGCGGCTGCTGAGCGACGCGCCGTGGTTCGACGAGCTCGTCGTGGAGGGCCACCGCCCGATCCTGGCGATGGTGGTCGACATCGACACGATCTTCTTCCACTGCCAGAAGGCGTTCATGCGCTCGAAGCTGTGGAAGCCCGAGACCTGGACCCCGGACGAGCTGCCGTCGCACGCGAAGCTGGTCAAGAGCGTCCAGGACACCCCGGAGACGGTCGAGGAGCTCGAGGAGTACTACGCCGAGGCCAGCTACCGCCGGGGCCTCTACGCCTGATGCTCCGCAGTCGTGACGGGCGAGCGTTGCGCAGCGGCCCGTAGGGGTTGCAAACGGGTGTTAAACCCACTGTGCCGGCCGGTCGTGGCGGACAGAATGGCCGTATGAAGCCGTGGCCGTTCGTGCGCCGGGGGCTGCTCGGCGTCGGCCGGGTGGCGCTCGTCGGCATTCTGTCGATTCCGATCCACATCGTGCTGATCGTCCTCACGGTGCTGTCGTTCGCGAGCACCCTGCTCGGTGTCGGGCTGGTGCTGGTGCCGCTGGTGCAGCTGCTCGTGCGCGCCTACACCGACCTGCGCCGGCGGATCGCCCGGTGGAGCGGCGTGGACATCCCCCGGCCCTACCGGCCGCGGCCGGAGGGCGCGTTCATCGGCTCGACGCAGCGGTGGCTGTGGCTGGTGCGTGACCCCGCGACCTGGCGGGACCTGCTGTGGCTGGTCGGCGGCGCGCCCATCGGGGCCGGGCTGGGACTCTTCTCGGCGATGTCGCTGCTGTACGGCGTGGAGGGCCTCCTGCTCGTCCCGGTCATCGAGGACCTGCTCGCCAGCGACGGTGAAGGCTACGGCGTGGTGTGGCCGATGACCGAGTTCGGCTACCTGACCGTGCTGCCGCAGGCCGCGCTGATCACGGCGGGCGCGCTCTACGTCGGGCCGCTGCTGCTGTGGGCGCTGGCGCGCTACGACCTGAGCCTGCTCCAGCCGACCCGCGCGGCGGCCCTGGAGCGCCGGGTCGACCGGCTCACGCAGACGCGCTCCGAGGTCGTCGACGCGCAGGCGGCCGAGCTGCGGCGCATCGAGCGCGACCTGCACGACGGCGCGCAGGCGCGGATCGTGGCGCTGGGCATGAGCCTGGGCATGGCCGAGGACCTCGTCGCCCGCGACCCGGCCGCGGCCCAGCAGCTCATCGCCGAGGCGCGCGAGGCCAGCGGCCTGGCCCTGGCCGAGCTGCGGCAGCTGGTGCGGGGCATCCACCCGCCGGTGCTGGCCGAGCGAGGGCTGCTCGGCGGGCTGCGGGCGCTCGCGCTGACCCTGCCGCTGCCGGTGAGCGTCGACGGGGAGCTGCCGGGGCGGCCGCCGGCGCCGGTCGAGTCCGCCGCGTACTTCGCCGCCGTCGAGGCCCTCGCGAACACGGTCAAGCACAGCGGCGCCACGGCCGCCTGGGTATCGTTGTCGTACCTCGGGGGAGCCCTCTACCTCAGCGTCGGCGACGACGGCGTAGGCGGCGCGACGCCCAACGCCGGTTCGGGGCTGGCGGGCGTCCAGCGCCGGCTGGCGGCGTTCGACGGCGCGTTGGGCATCGACAGCCCGCCCGGGGGCCCGACCGTGCTGACCATGGAGCTGCCGTGCGTGTTGTCATCGCCGAAGACCTCGCCCTCCTCCGCGACGGGCTGATAAGACTCCTCGGGGCTTATGGCTTCGAGGTCGTCGGGGCGGTCGACAACGGCGCCGACCTGCGCGAGGCGCTGCTCAGCCATCGCCCCGACGTCGCCGTCGTCGACGTGCGGCTGCCGCCGAGCTTCACCGACGAGGGGCTGCGCGCCGCGATCGCCGCCCGCGCCGAGGTCCCCGGGCTGCCGGTGCTGGTGCTCTCCCAGCACGTCGAGCAGCTCTACGCGCGCGAGCTGCTCTCCGACCGCCGTGGCGGGGTCGGTTACCTGCTCAAGGACCGGGTCTCCACGGTGGCGGAGTTCGTCGACGCCGTGCGCCGCGTCGCCGCCGGCGGCACCGCGATGGACCCGGAGGTCGTCTCGCAGCTGCTGGCCCGCAACGCCGGCGTCCCGACCCGCGCGCTGACCCCGCGCGAGCGCGAGGTGCTGGCGCTGATGGCCGAGGGCCGTTCCAACGCCGCGATCGCCGGCCGCCTGTTCGTCACCGACAAGGCGATCGGCAAGCACATCAACAATATCTTCAACAAGCTGGGCCTGCCCCAGTCCGAGGACGACAACCGCCGCGTCCTGGCCGTCCTGGCGTTCCTCAACGCATGAACCACGCGGAACTGACGAAGCGTCTCCGCGCGGCCGGCTGCGTGTTCGCCGAGGAAGAGGCCGACCGGCTGCTCGCGGCCGCCCCGGACACCGAAGCGCTGGAGTCGATGGTCGCGCGCCGCACCGCCGGCGTCCCGCTGGAGCACGTCCTCGGCTTCGCGGACTTCGCGGGTGTACGCCTTGAGATCGCCGAGGGCGTCTTCGTCCCCCGGCACCGCACGGAGCTGCTGACGACGACGGCCCGCGCCCTGCTGCACGACGGCGCCACGGTCCTGGACCTCTGCTGCGGCACCGGCGCCCTCGGCCTGGTCGCCGTGCGCGGCTTCGCGGGGGTGCGCCTGGTGGCGACCGACATCGATCCGCGGGCCGTCGACTGCGCCCGCCGGAACCTCTCGGCCGTCACCGATGAGGTCTTCGCGGGCGATCTCTTCTCGGCCGTACCACCCGAGCTGCGCGGCACCGTCGACGTCCTGCTCGCCAACGTCCCCTACGTCCCGACCGCCGAGATCGCCCGCCTCCCCGAGGAGTTCCGCGTCCACGAGGCCCGCGCCGCGCTCGACGGCGGCACCGACGGCCTCGACGTGCTGCGTCGCGTCGCCGCCGAGGCCCCGCACTGGCTCGCCCCCGGCGGTGCTCTGCTCACCGAGGCGGCCACCGAGCAGCTCGGCGCCGCCCACGCGGCCCTGCGCGCGGGCGGGCTGGACCCGCGCACGGTCACCGACGAGGAGACCGAGACCAACGTCGTGGTCGCCTCACGCCCCTGAGCCGCCGGGGACGACGAGGCCGTGCTCGTACGCGGCGACGACCGCCTGCGTGCGGTCACGCAGCCCGAGCTTGGCCAGCATCCGGCTCACGTGGGTCTTCACCGTCTCCTCGCTCACCACCAGGCGGGCGGCGATCTCAGGGTTGGACAGCCCGGCCGCGACCAGCCGCAGCACCTCCGTCTCCCGCGGCGTCAGCGCGTCGAACGCGGGCGAGGGCCGCCGCGCCGCCGGCCGCAGCCGCGCGAACTCGGCGATGAGCCGCCGCGTCACCGTCGGGGCGAGCAGCGCCTCCCCGGCCGCGACGATCCGCACCGCGTCGAAGAGCCGCTCGGCGGTCACGTCCTTGAGCAGGAACCCGCTCGCCCCGGCGCTCAGCGCGTCGTACACGTGCTCGTCCAGGTCGAACGTGGTCAGCATCAGCACCCGCGGCGGGCTCACCGCCGCCTCGGCGAGGATCCGCCGGGTCGCCTCGATCCCGTCCAGCCCCGGCATCCGCACGTCCATGAGCACCAGGCCCGGCGCCGCCGCCCGGCACACCCGCACCGCCTCGGCCCCGTCGGCCGCGGTGCCGACCACGCTCAGGTCGGGCTGGGTGTCCAGCAGCGCCGCGAACGCGTTGCGCACCAGCTCGTGGTCGTCGGCGACGACGATCCGCACGGTCACGTCTCACCGCCGCGCAGCGCAAGGCCGGCCTCGACCACGAACCCGCCGGCCGGCCCCGGCCCGGCCCGCAGCGTCCCGCCGAGCATCGCCGCCCGTTCCCGCATCCCGGTCAGCCCGTGCCCGTGCCCGGGCCGGGCCCCGTCGCCGCCGGGCCCGTTGTCGCGGACCCGCACCCGCAGCCCGCCGGCCGCGTAGTGCAGCTCGACGTCGACGGCGGCGCCGGGCGCGTGCCGGCGGGCGTTGGTCAGGGCCTCCTGCACGATCCGGTACGCCGTCAGCTCCACCCCCGCCGAAAGCGGTCCCACCGCCCCGCGCACGATCAGCCGGGTGCTCGCCCCCGACAGCGCCCGGGCCTCGTCGATGAGCTCGTTGAGCTGCTGCAGCCCCGGCTGCGGCCGCCGGTTCGGGGCCTGGGCCGGCCCGTCGGCGGCGTCCTCGCGCAGCACCCCGAGCAGCCGGCGCATCTCGGTCAGCGCCGTGCGGGCCGTGTCGCCGATCGCGCGCAGCCGCTCGGCGCCCGCGGCCGGCAGCCCGGGCGTGGTGAGCCGGGCCGCCTCGGCCTGCACGGCGATCATCGACACGTGGTGCGCCACGACGTCGTGCAGCTCGCGGGCGATCCGGGCCCGCTCGCCCCGGGCGGTGTGATCCAGCAGCGTGTCGGCGAGGCGCCGGTCGTCGCGGTCGCGGCGGGCGGCCTCGGCCCGGGCCCGGTGCAGGGCGCCGAACGCGACCGCGCCGCCGGTGAGCAGCAGCAGGGTGACCGCGAACGTCCGGCCGCGCTCGCCGCCGCCCGCATACCCGCCGGCGGGTTCGGGGTTCGCGCTCGCCGGCGTGGCGGTGCCGTGGCCCAGGGCGTCGGCGGCCGGGGCGACCGGGAACAGCGCCAGGGCCGCGAACGGCACCACCAGCGCGACCGCCCGGCCGCGGGCCGCGCGCAGGCCGAGGAGCAGGTAGGCGCCGGCCAGCGCGGCGACGCCCGAGGCCGGGGGCAGGCCGCCGCCGAGGAGGCAGGCCAGCGCCGCGGCGGCGATCGCGGCCGCGGCGACGGTGGGCAGCATGCGGTACAGCGCCAGGGGCAGCGTCATCGCGAGCCCCAGCAGCGTGGCGGGCGCGTCGCTGAGCCGGACGGCGAGCAGCGCCAGGACGGCGGCGGCCCCGAGCGGCCACGAGCGCGCCGCGACCACCCGCCGGCCCGTCGCCGCCGCCCATCCGATCACGCGCTGCACACAGCTATTGTCGGCGCTGCCCGTCCGCCGCGCCTCCCCCATGACGACGCCCCGCGCGTAGCTCGTGCGAGGGACGCCGGGTCCGCTCCCGCGCGTGACGATCCGGGGCCGGGCGAGCCCTAACGTCGAGGCCATGCAACCATCCATCGAGGTGTCGGCGGTGCGCAAGCGGTACCGCTCGGTGATCGCGGTCGACCGCCTCACCTTCACCGTGCGCCCGGGCGAGGTGACCGGCTTCGTCGGCCCCAACGGCGCGGGCAAGTCGACGACCATGCGACTGATCCTCGGCCTGGACGCCCCCGACGAGGGATTCGCGCACGTCAACGGGGTGCCGTACCGTGCGCTGCGCCGCCCCCTCACGCACGTCGGCGCGCTGCTGGACGCGGCCGCCGTGCACCCCGGCCGCTCCGCCCGCGACCACCTGCTCTGGCTCGCCCACAGCAACCGTATCCCGCGCCGGCGCGTCACGGAGGTCCTGGGCCTGGCCGGCCTCGACTCCGCCGCCCGCCGCAGCGCCGGCGGGTTCTCCCTCGGCATGCGCCAGCGGCTCGGCATCGCCGCCGCGCTGCTCGGTGACCCGGCCGTGCTGCTGCTCGACGAGCCGGTCAACGGCCTGGACCCCGAGGGCATCGTGTGGATCCGCGGCCTGCTGCGGTCCCTGGCCGCGCAGGGCCGGGTCGTGCTCGTCTCCAGCCACCTCATGAGCGAGCTGGAGGGTACCGCCGACCACCTGCTCGTCGTCGGCCGCGGCCGGCTCCTGGCGGACCTGCCGGTCGCCGAGCTCATCGAGCGCGCCTCCCGCGACCGCGTCCACGTGCGCACCGAGGACCGCACGGCGGCGATGACCGCGCTCGCGGGCGCCGGCGCCACCGTCGCCGCGCTCGGCGCCGACCTGCTCGCCGTCGACGCCCTGCCCGCCGCCCGGGTCTCCGCCGTGCTGTCCGCGGCCGGCGTGGCGTTCTCGGAGCTGGGGCGGCACCGGGCCAGCCTGGAGGAGGCCTACATGGAGCTGACCCGCGACGAGACCGAGTTCAGTGCCGGGTCCGCCGCCGGGAGCACGTCATGACCGCCGCCCTGCTCGCGGAGTGGACGAAGCTGCGCACCGTGCGGCGGTGGGTGCTGACCCTCGCGCTCGCGGCCGGGCTCATCGCCGGGTTCGGGCCGCTCGCCGCGTCCAGTGGTGGCACGGACGCCAACGAGCACCCCAACTTCGTCGTCGGGCCGCAGGGGGAGCCGGTGACCGACGAGTTCGAGTTCGTGCACCGGCCGCTGCCCGGCGACGGGTCGCTCACCGTGCGGGTCGCCACCCAGGCCGGTGGCGCGCCGGGCGCCATGGCGGGGATCGTCGTCAAGGCCGGGCTGGGGGCGGGGTCGGCCTACGTTTCGCTGTACGCCACCCCGCGCGACGGCGTCCGCCTCTCCCACGACTACCGGCCGGCCGCCCGGGGCAGCTCGCGCACGGCCCCGGTCTGGCTGCGGCTGACCCGGGCCGGCGACACGATCACCGGCGAGGAGTCCGCCGACGGGCGGAGCTGGGCCCGGGTCGGGGCCGTCCGCGCGCCGGGGCTGACCGGCCCGGTGCAGGCCGGGCCGTTCGTCGCCGCGCCGCCGATCATGGACGTCCAGCGGCGCCCGGGTGGCACGTCGGTGCAGGAGCGCCCGTCCACGAGCACGGCCACGTTCGACAACGTCTCCGCCACCGGGCAGTCCGGCGATTGGGCCGCGGACGCGGTCACCATGCCCCGGGAGAAGGACGAGCGGCCCGCCACCGGGGACCGCCGGCCGCCCGAGGGGGAGGGGGAGGGGGAGGGACGCAGGGGCTCGTTCGAGCAGCGCGACGGCGTCCTCACCGTCACCGGGCAGGGCGAGGTCGGGCCGAAGGCGCCGGACGACGATCCGGTCAGCATCGCGCTGTTCGGGGTCATCGCGGGGTTCATGGCGCTGGTCGCCGTCGGGGTGTTGTTCGTCACCGCGGAGTACCGCCGCGGCATGATCCGCACCACGTTCGCCGCGGACCCGGCCCGCGGGCGCACCCTCGCCGCGAAGGCGCTCGTCCTCGGCGCGGTGAGCTTCCTCGTGGCCCTCGCCGGCGGGGCGGCCGCGCTGCTGCTGGCCCGCGCCCCGCTGCAGCGGCAAGGGTTCGCGCCGCCGGCGTTTCCGCGCTACGGGCTCGGGGACTGGCCGGTGCTGCGGGCGCTGCTGCTCACCTCGGCGTTCCTGGCGCTGCTGGCCGTGTTCGCGATGGCGCTCGGCGCGATCGTGCGGCACAGCGCGACCGCGATCGCGGTGGCCATCGCCCTCGTGGTGCTGCCGGTCATCGCGGGCTCCGTGGCGCCGCTGGGCGTGGGGCGCTGGGTGATGCGGCTGACCCCGGCGGGCGGGCTGGCGACCTGGCGCGCCCGGCCGCCGACGGACCTGCTCAGCGACCCCACCGCGACGATCCAGCCGCTGGCGGGGCTGGCCGGCACCGCGGCGTACACCGGCTGCGCTCTGTTGCTGGCCTGGTGGCTGCTGCGCCGGCGGGACGTGTGAGCCCGGTGGGCGCGCTGCGGGCCGAGTGGACGAAGCTGCGGACCGTCGCCGGCACCTGGTGGCTGCTGGCGGCCGCGGTGGCCGGAACCGTGGGGCTCGGGGCGCTGATGACCGTGACGCTGGAGCGCCGGGACCGCGCGGCCGCCGACCTCGTGCAGCTCGGGCTGTACGGCGTGCGAGCCGGGCAGGTCGCCGTCGCGGTGCTCGCGGTCCTTTCGGTGACGAACGAGTACGGCACCGGGATGATCCGCGCCTGCGCCGCGGCCGTCCCGCGCCGCGCGCTGGGCCTGCTGGCCAAGCTGGCCGTGCTCGCCGCGACCGTCCTCGCCGTCGCGGTGCTCGCCGTCGCCGGTTCGCTGCTCGCCGCGCGGCAGGGGCTCGCGGGGGAGCCGGCGCGGCGGGCGGCGGCCGGATCGGTGCTGTACCTCGTGCTGGTCGCGCTGCTCGCCGCCGGCATCGCGGTCGTCGTCCGCGACACCGGCGCCGCGATCGCCACCGTGCTGGCTGTGCTGTTCGCGGGGCCGCTGCTGGCCACGATGGCCGCCGGGCCGCGCTGGCAGCACCGCCTGCACCGCTTCGGCCCGATGGACGCGGGCCTGGCCGTCCAGGTCACCAAGCCGATCCGGCCGCCCGACATCGGGCCGTGGGCGGGGCTCGGCGTGCTCGCCCTCTACGCGGCCGCCGCGGTGCTGCTCGCCCTGCTGCTCGTCGAGCGCCGGGACGTGTGAGGTCCGGGCCGCGTCTGCGGCGCGGCCCGGCCCGGTCATCAGACGCTCATCGCCACGCGCTGCCCGAGCTCGTGGCCGATCCGCTCGAACGTGCCAGCGTTCTCCTGCTTCTGCACCAGGTTGGTGCGCAGGACCTGGGCGCACTGCAGCTCGCCGAGCAGCAGCGCCTTGTCGATGAGGCCCTGGTACGCGCCGATGCCGAAGTGCGCCAGGCGCATCTCGGTGTCCACGGTGTACAGCTCCATCGCCTCCATCGGCGGGGCCTGCCCGGCGAACGCCTGGAACTCCGCCCGCATGCCGTCGATCGTCATGCAGGCCACGTCGACCGGCTCGGTCTCCATCATCGCGAAACACGTCTCGAGGTTCGCGATCTTCTGCCGGCCCTGCTGCTGCTGGGCGCGCAATATCTGGGCGAGGGGGCTCTGCTCGGACTGCGCGAGGATCTCGCCGACCAGGTCGTTGCTCTTGCGCTCGGCGTCGTACATGCCCGACATCTCGTAGAGGAACAGGTCGACGGGGCTGTCGAAGGCCATGGCTTCTCCCTGTCTGGGTTTGGGGACGCCCACAGGTCCGGATTTGGGGACGCCTACGGACCTACCCGCAATCCCCACGGCACCCACGCTGTCCGGCGGGCGGGAAAGGGGTGGTTCGCCGACCCTTACTGAATCGGTTAATATACTGCGGCGCAACGAGAAGCGAGGCTGGCATGATGTCCCTCATCGACCGGTCCCCGGTTGCGGGCGAGTGCTTCGAAGTTGCAACCTGGGCGGGTGGATCGGGTGGTCATCGTCGGCGCCGGCCCCGTCGGCGTGACGGCGGCGATCCTGCTCGCCCAGCGCGGGGTCCCGTCCCTGCTGCTGGACCGCTACCCTGACCCGTATCCCCTCCCGCGCGCCGTCCACGTCGACGACGAGGTGATGCGCATCCTGCAGGCGGCCGGCGTCGCCGAGGACTTCGGCAAGGTCAGTCGCCCCGGCCTCGGCCTGCGCCTGCTCGACGCCCGGCACCGGGTGATGGCCGAGTTCCGCCGGGACGCCGCCGCGGGCCCGCACGGCTACCCCCAGGCGAACATGTTCGACCAGCCGGACCTGGAGCGGCTGCTGCGCGCCCGGATGTCCGCGCTGCCGCTGATCGAGTTCATCGGCGGCGCCTCGGTCTTCGCCGTGACCTCCTCCTCCGTCTCCTACCACCCGCCGGCCGGCGGCCCCCCGCTCACCGTTCCCGCCGCGGCCGTCCTGGGCTGCGACGGCGCCAACAGCACCGTGCGGTCCCTCATCGGCTCGTCCCTGCTCGACCTGCGCTTCGCGGAGCGCTGGCTGGTCGTGGACGGCGAGTGCCCGTCCGAGCTGTCCGCGTGGGGCGGGGTGCACCAGGTGTGCGATCCCCGCCGGGCGGCGACGTTCATGCAGCTGGGGCCGCGGCGGTACCGCTGGGAGTTCCGGCTCCTCGAGGGTGAATCGGACCTCGAGGTGGAGCCGCTCCTCGCCCCGTGGCTGCGGTCCGTGCCCGTGCGGATCCTGCGGCGGGCCGAGTACACCTTCCGCGCCAACGTGGCCTCCTCATGGCGCTCCGGCCGCGTGTTCCTCCTCGGCGACGCGGCCCACCAGACGCCGCCGTTCGTCGGGCAGGGCCTGGGGGCGGGGCTGCGGGACGCGTACAACCTGGCCTGGAAGCTCGCCACCGACCTGACGACTCCCGGAGGTGCGTCCGAGCTGCTCGCGTCCTACGAGCGCGAACGCGTGCCCCACGTCCGGGCCCAGATCCGCCTCGCCAAGCTGGCGGGGTGGGCGATGACGGGCGGCCAGGACCGCGCGGCGGCCGTGCGCCGTATCGTGCTCGGCGCCGTCTGGCGCCTGCCGGGCCTGAAGGGACTGGCGCTGCGTTCGACGAGCCCCGCACTGCGCGGCGTGGGCCGCGGCCGCCTGGCCGGCACCCTGGCCCCGCAGCCCTCACCCCGCCTGGACGAGGCCCTTGGCGACGGCTGGGCGATGCTGTACACGGGAGCGCAGCCGCCCGGCTTGCCAGGCCATCGCCTGGTCCACGTCACCGACGAGCTGGACCCGGCGGGCTCCCTGCGCCGCTGGATGCGCGGCCGGACGGTGATCCTCCGCCCGGACCGGGTGGTTGCCGCGACCCGGAGGCTAACCGAAGAGCGGTAGATCGACGAGCTCGGGCAGGGACCCCTTCCGTGCCCCGCCCGAGGTCGCGGTGGCGGGAAAGACGAGGTGGACCTGATCGCGGACGAGGTCCCGCAGCCGGCGTCCGTCCTCGGCGAGCAGGTCCGGGCTGAAGACGGCGACTCGTCCGAACATGGCCAGCGCCTGCTCGGCGCGGACGAGGTCGCCGTCCTTCACGGCCTCCCTGACCGCCTCGTAGGCGCCCTGGAGCTCGGGGCTGCCGGCCCAGTCGTCGCGCCGTGTCGCGGCGGTGACGCCGACGACGAGATACGGGAACTGCACGGCCGAACCGTCCGGCCGAACGAGCCGACGGTCCTCGGCGATTGCCAGATGCCGCAGTGACGGATCGTCGCGGGAGGCCCGCACGACGCAGTAGTAGCCCGGAACCGGATCGGAAAGGCTCGCGACCAGGCCGATTTCCAGCGATGGCCCGTCCGGGGCGCCCAGCAGCGTGTTCAGCGCGGCCTGTGCGGTCGCGACCAGCATCCGGGGAACGGCGAGGTAGCCGACCCCGACGTACTTCGTGATCTCCTCGACGAGCCCCAGATACGGCTCGAGCAGATCGGTCGTGGGAATCGCGAACAGCCCGACCTGCAGTTCGACGTCGCCGCCGCGATACGGCACCGGGCCCAGAATGCGCTTGTCCATCAGGACGATCCGGTCCAGGGTGCCGGGCCGGGCCCCGCGGATCGCCTCGGGCGTGACCAACGTGACGAACTCGACGTTCTCGCCCGTGCGGGATTGCAGCGAGACGCGACTGGTGACCGAGGCGTGGATACGGCGGGTTCCGGCGCGCTGGTCGCTGACGTGCATCGAGACCAGATGGGCGCTGAGGTACGCGCTGTCCGCCTTCACCGGCGTGGCCCGCCCCGGATCGTCGGGCGTCAGCGGCAGATGGGTGAAGAACCAGTCCTCGGACCCGGTCCTGCGGATCCTGTCCCACCACGTCATTGGTCGATCCCCAGAGCGGTGAAGGTCTGCTCGGCCCAGATCCAGACCGAGTACGCGATGCTTGCCTGGATGCTGGACCGTGCGACGGCGAACGCCACGATTCGGTCCGAGGTGTCGATGAGCGCCGCTCCGGAATCACCCGGTCGCGTGAGCGGTTTCGTGTACACCTTCGAGGCGAACGATTGCTGCGGATCGAGAGCGCTGATGTCCACACCGAGGATCTCGGTGTCGATTCTTCCCTCGACCGTCCGGTAGAAGGCGGCGGGCTCGCCGATACCCGGCAGGACGGCCCTGCGGACGCCGGCCAGGCCGACGAGCGACTCGACGGCCAGGGAACCGTCGATCTCGACGATGCACGAATCGGTCGTGGCATCGCGAACGATCACGGTTCCGTTCGCGTCGCCGATGTTGATGCGGCAGTCGGTGCTTTCGACCGCATGCAGCGCGGTGGTGACGCGGGACGGCCGGCTTCCGACGAGGATCGCGCCCACGGTCGCGCAATTCGCGGTGGCGTCGGTGCTGACGCCCACCGGCGGGACCGGCACTCGCGTGGGCTCCTCCGGCTGGGTCCCGACCACGAGAATCCCGAACTTCTGGGCTCGGGAGATTTCCCGAATCGCCTCGCGAACCTGCTGGACGGAGACCTCCGGGTACTTCTGCCGGAGCCGGTCGGCGGCCGTTGCCGTGCGCGCGGCCTGGCTGCGGAAGAAAGAATCGGCCAGGACCAGCTGGTCGAGGTTCATCGGCAGCCGGCGCGGGCCGCGTTCGAACCCGTCAACCATCACCAGCAGGTTGAACCGGGTGCCCTGCGCGTGGGCCACGAGAATCTGGTGCGTCGGCGCTCCCTCGGCGCCGATCGCGTGCAGCGCATCGGCGAACCGGGGACTCTGGGTGACCGTCCACCAATAGATGGCGGCGAGCAGCGACTCGGGACTCTCGTTGCCGGCCACCGTGGCGGCGATGCGACCGCTCGCGCTGCCGCTGCGGGCCAGTGGAGCGCCGACCTGCGAGCCCAGGTACCGATCCATCATCGCGCCCAGGTCGGGCGGGTTGTTGCCGAACCCGCCACCGAGTCCGCGGCCGCCGCCGGGCGGCGGCGGGCCCTGCGCGTCGTCCCGGGAGCCCGGGGCGGACGCCGGCCCGGGGCGTGGATCGGGCGCCCTGGGGGCCGATCGCGGAACCGCCCAGCGGTCCGGCCCGGTGGGCTCCCGCCGAGCCGGCCGGCCCGGGTTCCCTCCGGGCCTCGGGTGCGGCATACCCACTCAGCGGCTCCTCAGCCACGGACGGCGAATGATGCCGGACAACCTGCGGCGCAGCAGTGCCGCGAGCCAGCGGCGCGGGCGCTCTGGAGGCTCCGCGAGCGCGCCCCGCGACGGTGCCTTGACCGCCATGTCTTCACCTTAGATCGAGGAATCGTGATTCCTTCGAGAAGGTAACAGTCCCGGGGTGCCCTGCCGCAGGGCTGATCGGTCAAATCGCGGTATGACACGGGCCGGCCGATCGGCCACGCGGGCTCGATCGATCGTCGAGCCGATTCCGGCCGGCCGCGGTGTTGCGTGCCTGCGAGCCGTACTGCCGGGTTCACAGCTCCAGCGGGATCCGTGCCCCGTCCGGAAGGGTCAGGGTCAGGTCCGCGGTGAGCGGCGGGGCCGCGAACGCCACGGTCTCCTCAGCGCTCGCTCCCGGGCGCAGGTCGACGGCCACGGCGGGCGGCGCGGCCAGGCGGCCCAGCGGGGCGCCGTCGGCGGTGACCGTGATCGCGGCGGGATCGACGTGCCGGACGGTCGACCCGGTGTTGGTGAACCGCACGGTGATCTCCAGGTCGCCGACCAGGTCAACGCTGGTGACCACGTGGGCCGGGCGGGGTGCCGCGGTGCTGGTGGCGGTGCTGCGGGCCGGGATCGTGGCGCCGGCCTCGGCCGAGGCCGGCGCCAGAAGGCCGAACGCGCCGCCCGCCGCGATGCCCGTCGCCGCGGCCAGGGTGACCGCGCGGAATGCGTCGCGTGCCAGGCCCATCGTCGTGACCCCCGTCAGCCGGAACCGTGTGTCGCCGACAGCTTCACACGGCGGGCTGAGGTTCGGGTGTGGTGCGACTGAGGTGCGATTTCAGGCCGTCAGCCGGACGGAGGGCTTCTTGTCCTCCGCCGTCGGGCCCCAGGACTCCAGCGCCACCTCGGCACCCAGTTCGGACTCGACCGCCTCGACCCAGTCGGTGACCGGCGCGTACTCGGGCTCGACCAGCGCCAGAGCCTGGGTCATCGCCTCCTGACGGGGGAGATCACCCGGGGCGCCGACGACGAGGGCGGCGGCGATGCGCGATGCCGCCGGATCAGGGGCGGGGCGGTAGCGGTGGCAGAGTTGGCTCACGCCCAGGTCGAGGTGGGTCAGGGCCAGGCCGTCCACGCCGCCGGCCGCCGCGAGCGCGTAGCGGTGCAGCGGGGCGTCGAAATGACCGACTCGGAACGCGCCCTGCCAGGGGTTGGCGGGGTTGTTCGGGTCCGAGATTCCCAGCTCGGGGGCCTCCGTGGGCAGGGGGCCGGCGCCGTGGCGGGTGGTCACCGTGCGCAGGACGCCCAGGCGGAACGCCGGCTCGCCGTCCAGCAGGGTCTCGGCGTTGGCGAACGTGGTCGTGCTCCAGGTCGTGTACGGGTGGAAGCCGTGCCACTCGTCCAGCAGCACGCCCTGGGCGCCCTCGAAGACGCAGGTTCCGGTGGGTCTGAACCCGTCGACCAGGCGGACCGTCGCCGCGAAGCCCGCGTACGCGGCCACGCACGCCTCGACCGGTGGGCCGGCCACGCCCAGGCGGTGGCGCAGCAGGGCCAGCTTGCGGCGCAGGGTCGGCGGGTCGGCGCAGTCGCCGGCGCGCGGGGCGTCGTCGGGGTGCGCCAGGGAGTACGCCATCGTCTCGCCGACGCCCATCCCGCAGGAACCGTGCCGATCGGCGCCCCGCGCGATCTCCTTGGTCCGGTTCGCCTCGCGGTGGTACGGCGTGGAGATCAGCGCCGCCCGGTCGACGCTCAGGCGCGCCCAGATGTCGGACGCGCCCAGCGCGATGAGGTGCTCGGCCTCGGTGACCAGCGACAGCGGGTCGACGACCATGAAGCGGGACAGGTGCGTGCGCACGCCGGGGCGCAGCGAGCCCGACCCGAACTGCGCGAACGTGTGCTTGCGGCCGTCGGCGAGCACGACCGTGTGCGCCGCCTGCGCGCCCCCGTTGAACCGGACGACGGTGTCGATGTCGCGGGTCGCGCACAGGTAGTCGACGGTCGTGCCCTTGCCACAGTCGCCGAAGCCGAGGTCGACCACGATGTAGTGCATCTTGATACCAATCAATGTCAACTCGCGAGAGAGCGACGGACGTCGGCTACAGGCGTTCGACGTTGGCCGGGCCGGCCAGGTCCGACGGCGTGTCGCCGGTGGCGACGGGCGCGCGGCCGCTGCCGATGCGGGCCAGCGCCTTGCCCACCGAGCCGGCCGCGCTCGAGCCGACCTCGTCCAGGTCCGCGAGGCCCTCGTCGAGGTCGATGCTGTCCTCGCCGAGGCCCACGGTCAGCGCGATCGTCTCGCAGACCGCGTCGAGGTCGTCCAGCGCGATGACGTTCTGGCCGAGCAGGTCCCGCCAGAAGTCGAGGATCGCCGTGTTGCCCGCGTACGACGAGCCGGCCGGCAGGATGTAGTACGTGTCGTAGGTGCGCCGGACCTCGTCGACGATGGTGCGCAGGGCGATCGCCTCGCCGAGCCGGTCGCCGACGACCGCCTCGACCTCGCGGGGCTTGACCAGGTCGTAGGCCTGCTCGTCGCCGATGATGAACAGGTACCCCCGCTTGCCCCGCTTCTCGTAGCAGTCGATCGAGGTGTGGCGGGCCATGAAGTACATCGCGAGCTCGTACGACTCCGTCATCTGCCCGCCCCCGCCGCCCTCGAGCACGAAGCGGCTCAGGTTCTCGTCGAGCCGGTTGTCGGACTCGAACTGCCCGACCTGCAGCGGCACCCGGTCGCAGGTCGCGTCGCCGATGGCGCCGAAGAGGATCTGCGGGTCCTTGACGTAGCCCTTGCGCAGCAGCAGGCCGAGCAGCTGCGGCAGCTTCTGCTGCAGCACCCGCGGCACCGAGCCCATCGAGCCGGTGACGTCGAAGAACACGGCGATCGCGACGGAGTCGGGGTGCTCGTCACTGTCGCGGCTCTCCCGGACGGCGACGCCCTTCGGGTCGAGGGTGGAGTGTGCGGTACGCGCGCCAGAATCGCTGTACGCGAAGGCGCTCGTGCCGGTGGCGCGCCGGTAGCGGTCGGCGGCATCGTAGACGTCGGTCGACCAGGCTCCACTGCCCATGGGAGTTCTCCTTCGAAAGAATGGTCAGAGCGTGAACGGACGGAACTTGCGCGGGCCGTACAGTCGATGCAGTAGTTCGTCGAACTCCTCCAGGAGCCTCCAGGCGTCGTCCGGGCGCTGGCGCGGCGCGGCGAGCCGGCAGCCGTCGGCGAAGCGGCGCAGCGGCTTCGGGGCGCGGTCGCCGATCAGCCCCGCCATGAGACCCGCCGCCATGTAGATGTCGGTGTACGGCCCGGGAGTGCCGCGGCTGAGCACCTCGGCCGGATATTCGTCGCGGTGGCCGGGCACGATCGCCGGGATGCGGTCGCCGGCCTCCGAGGCGCTGTAGCACCAGTCGACGAGCACCACGCCGTGCTCGTCGGGCTCGATGAGGACGTGCTCGGCCACGACCGCGCCGTGCACGACGCCCGCCCGGTGGGCGAGGCCGAGGGCCACGAGCAGCCGCCGCCACATCCAGGCCGCGTCCCGCGGATCCAGCCCCTCGGCGCGGCGTTCCCGCACCTCCTTGAGGCTGTGCAGCCGCGCGGCCGACACGCCGATCACGTTGGCTCTCCGTGTTTCGGACTTGCCGGATTTCATGTGAAAAGTCTCGACAAGCCGCGGCACATACGGCAGGTACCGCGGATCGCCGTGCGAGGCCAGCCGGCGCAGTGCCGTCGCCTCGCGGGCCATGAGGTCGTTGCAGGCCGGGTCGCGGACGAGCTTCAGATGGCCCTCCGGCACCCGGTAGAGGTTGGCCAGGTCGCCGCGGTGCTCGAGGGTCTCCGTCGAGTAGGTGCCGCGGGCGCTGCGGATCACGCCGCGATTGCGCCACAGCTGCGACAGGCGGGCGAAGGCCTTCGTGCCCCGCGGTCCCGCCGCGTCCGGGTGGACGAGCTTGGCGAGCATCCGGTACCGCTGGTGCGCGTCCCCGCCGCCGAACAGCTCCTCGGCGGTGGCCCGCTCGACCAGTGCGATGGCCTCGTCGGAGTTCACCGGACCGTCTCCTCCCGGCTCGGCATCAGCAGCGCGGGGTGCAGCAGCTGGGCGTCGCCGGCGCGGTACAGCTTGGCCCGGGGCCCGCCGCGCGCCCCGCCGCGCTCCGTGGTGTTCCCCGTGCTCTCGACGAAGCCGGGCACCGAGAGCACCTTGCGGTGGAAGTTGCCGGCGTGCAGCGGCTCGCCCCACACCGTCTCGTACACGGCCCGCAGGTCGGCGATCGTGAACTCCTCGCCGACGAATCGGGTCGCGAGCGGCGAGTACTCCAGCTTCGAGCGCGCCCGCTCCAGCCCGTCGGCGAGGATCGTGGTGTGGTCGAAGGCGAGCACCTCCGGCCGGTCGTCCATCGGCACCCAGGCGGCCTCCCGCGCGTCGGTGCCGGACACGGGGTCGGGCAGGTGCGGGGCGAAGGCGACGTACGCCACCGAGAACACCCGCATCCGCGGATCCCGGTCCGGCGTGCCGTAGGTCCCCAGCTGCTCCAGGTGCAGCCGCCGGTGCGCGGTGGCGACGCCGGTCTCCTCGGCCAGCTCCCGCGCGGCCGCCGTGGGCAGGTCCTCCCACTGCCCGACGAACCCGCCGGGTAGCGCCCACATGTCCTTCATCGGCGGGCAGGCCCGCCGCACGAGCAGCACGTGCAGCCGCCCGTCGCGGATCGTGAACGCCACGACGTCGACGGTCACCGCGACCGGCGGATACCGGTGCGGGTCGTAGTTGGCGAGGAAGTCCGACTCTTCAGTGCCCACGGTCCGAGGTCCTTCTCAGCTGGAGTCTTTCTCGTTCTGAGTATTACTCGATCTGAGAACAACATAAGCCCGCAGTACGGCTCCGCGCAACGTGGATTTCTGTCGGCTTTCAGTGCCGGAACAGTCGCAGCCCGGTGCGGGTGAGGGCGATGCCGCGCCGCTCGGCCGCCGCGGCGACCAGCTCGGAGCGGGTCGAGCCGCCGGGCTCAGGCTCGACGATATCGACCGCCCCGGCCGCCGCGGGGTGCGGCGGTGACCCGATCCTGCGCGGAGGGCTCGTCGCCGACGGTGGCGAACCGGCGCCGGCGCCACAGCCGCGCCTTCTCCCTGGCGAGCCGGATACAGTCGACCCGCGACTGCTGCCCGGCCCCGACGCCGAGCGTCGCCCCGTCGCGGACCAGCGCGACCGAGTTCGACTGGGTGTACCGCACCGGCCGTCGCCGAGCTCGCGTCCCATCTCGATCTCGCGCTCGGCGTTGTGCGATCAGCGCCAGCCGCAGGTCGGCGGAGAGCCCCTCCGGCACCGGGGCGTCGTCGCGGCGCTGGACGAGCCGCAGGCCGTGCAGCTCCCGCACCTCCTCGCCGGGCGGCTCGAACGCCGGGTCTGCCTCCAGCGCCAGGTACCCGCCGCCCTTCTTGGCGGCCAGCACCCCGACCGCCCCCGGCTCGTAGCCGGGCGCGACGATCCCGTCGCTGACCACCCGCCGCAGCGGATCGGTGAGCTCGGCGGTGACGGGCACCGACACCGCGACGAAGTCGCCGTAGGAGCTCTTGGGGTCACGGGCATTAGGCCCGGGTCACCGCGTCGGCACCGTCATCGACCCCAAATAGCTTGGCGGTGACCGCGTCGACGGGCCCGGCGAGCGCGGCCCCGGCCGGCGAGACGTGCTTGAACGAGGCCGCCGCCACGCCCCCGGCCTCGTTGACGAGCTGCCAGGCGGCGACGGCGTCGAGCAGGTTCAGATACGAGGGCCGCACGTGCACGACGGTGGACGGCTCGGGGCCGACCGGCTCGGCCGCCGCATGCCGTATCGCAGCCGCGCAAGGACCTCCGGACGCACTCGACGTGACGCGTCGCGGATGCCCAGGCGGTCGGCGGCCGACGTGACCACGGCCGATCTCCGGTGGTGCTCCACCTTCGCCAGTCGCGGCCGCGCTCAGAGCATATGTCGGGCACGCGGCTTCGGCGGTGCGGCTTCCGTATCCACTACACCGTACCATTCCGAGAAAAGTTCATGTTTCCGGCCCTCCGCAGCGTGACGGTGCCCCCACGCGGAGCTAGGCCGAGCGGTTGCGCTCCCGGCGGACGATCGGGCGGCGGCCCTTCAGGGTCGTGCGGCGCAGCGTGTCGATCACCTCGTCGACCGCGCCGTCCGGGACCTCGACCAGCGAGAACCGGTCCGCGATCTCGATCGCCCCGATGTCGCGGCCGCTCAGGCTCGACTCGCCGGTGATCGCCCCGACCAGGTCCTGCGGGCGAATCCCGGCCGCCCGCCCCGCGCCGACGAACAGCCGCGTCATCCCGCCGGTCGGCGCGCGCCGCCCGCCGGTCTCGCGGCCGCGGCCGCGCCCGTCGGCGTCGCGGACGCTGACCCGGCGGCCGGGGCGCTCCTCGCGCTCGCGCGGTTGGCGCAGCGTGACGTCCGGGATCTCCTCCTCGTCGTTCTCGCCGACGCCGGTCGCCTCGTGGGCGAGCTTGACCGCAGCGAGCGCGATCTCCATCGGGTCGAACTCCTCGGCCAGCGACTCGACGATCGCCCGGAACCGCTCCAGCCCGACGTCGGCGATGAGGCTCTCGTGCAGCGCCGCGCGCGTCAGCTCCATCCGGCGGGCGCGCAGGTCGGCGACGGAGGGGACCTTCTCCACGGAGATGCGCTGCTTGGTGACGCGCTCGATGGTCTTGAGCATGCGGTGCTCACGCGGCTCGGCCAGGGTGATGGCGACGCCCTCGCGGCCGGCTCGGCCGACGCGGCCGATGCGGTGCACGTACGACTCGGGCGCCGACGGCACGTCGTAGTTCACCACGTGCGTGAGGTGCTCGACGTC
Organism: Dactylosporangium sp. CA-233914; assembly: GCF_050942935.1. Classification (NCBI taxonomy): domain Bacteria; kingdom Bacillati; phylum Actinomycetota; class Actinomycetes; order Micromonosporales; family Micromonosporaceae; genus Dactylosporangium; species Dactylosporangium sp. CA-233914. The sequence continues at coordinate 2,954,990 of NZ_CP192030.1, forward strand.
CAGGCCGCGGGCGGCGACGTCGGTGGCCACGAGCAGGTCGGCGGTGCCGTTGCGCAGCCGGGCCATGACGCGGTCGCGCTGCTCCTGGCCCATGCCGCCGTGGAGGGCCTCGGCGCGGTATCCGCGGCCGTTGAGGGTCTCGGTCAGCTGGTCGACCTCGTCGCGCGTGCGGCAGAAGACGATCGCCGCCCCGGGGGCCTCGACGTCCAGGACCCGGCCGAGGGCGGCCGGCTTGTGCGCCCGCGGTACGACATAAGCGACCTGACGCACCAGCGGCGCCTCGCCCGCGGGGGTCGGCTCCCGCCCGATCTGGATGCGCACCGGGTCGTTGAGGTGGCTGCGGGCCAGCCCGTCGATCCGCGGCGGCATCGTCGCCGAGAAGAGCACGGTCTGGCGGTCCTCGGGCGTCTCGGCCAGGATCGCCTCGATGTCCTCGGCGAAGCCCATGTCGAGCATCTCGTCGGCCTCGTCGAGCACGACGACGTGCAGGTCGTGCAGGTGCAGGGTGCCCCGGCCGATGTGGTCGAGGGCCCGGCCGGGGGTCGCGACCACCACGTCGACGCCGAACTCCAGCGAGCGCAGCTGGCGGCCGATGGGCTGGCCGCCGTAGATGGGCAGGACGCGGACGCCCAGATCCCGGCCGTATCGATGAATCGCCTCCGACACCTGCACCGCGAGCTCGCGGGTCGGCACGAGCACCAGCGCCGCGGGGTTGTCGCCACCGGGCGCGGGCAGGCGCTGCAGCAGCGGCAACGCGAAGGCGGCGGTCTTGCCGGTCCCGGTGGCGGCCTGGCCGAGCAGGTCGCGCCCGGCGAGCATCGGCGGGATCGCCTCGCGCTGGATCGGGGTCGGCTCTTCGTAGCCTAAACCGGACAGCGCCTTGAGTAGTTCGTCGCGTAGCCCGAGGTCGCCGAAGCTGGTCATGTCCACGTCGTCGGTGCTCGCGGTCACGGTGACTCCTCACTCGGGCATTACGGCGGCGCCTCTAGCATCCCAAACGCCCCGGCGCCGCCCCGTGGCGCGGTAGCCGTGTGTGATCTGCGACCGGATAGGGTTTGGGCGTGAGCGAGGACTGGCGGGAGCAGCGGGCCCGCGCGGTGGCGCACCACGGCGCCGAGCTCGAGCGCCGGCGCGAGGCCGAGGCCGAGCAGGCCAGGGCCCTGATCGCCGAGTTCGTGGCGGCCGCGCGCGCATCCGGCCCGGCGCCCGGGCCGCTGCGGGCGCGCTCCTACTCGGGGCGGTCCTACCGGACCTCGCTTCGGGGGTGGTATCTCAACCCCGCCCGGACCATCGCCATCTCGCAGACGGGGGAGTACTACTCCCTGCTCGTGCCCAGCTCGATGAAGGCCCTGGTCGCGGGGGCGGACCCGCAGCCGCAGCCGCCGCGCCTCATCGTCGGCGAGGGTGCCCGCGACGGCGAGTCGATGCCGCTCGCGGCCCTGCTGGAGCGGATCCTCAGTCAGTCCTGATGAATTCCGGCGGCACCTCGTCGGTCAGCCAGACGCCGTTGTCGGAGCGGTAGAACATGTGCCCGGCCCGGTGCATCGGCCCCGCCAGCACCGTGAGGATCACGATGGCGCCCCCGCGGCGGGCCCCGACGCGCCGCGCGGTCGCGGTGTCGGGGGAGAGGTGCACGTGGTGGCGGCCGCCGCGGTTGAGCCCGGTCGCCCGGATCGAGCCGAGCACCGCGGCGCTCGTGCCGTGGAAGAGCACCTCCGGCGGCTCCGCCTCGGCCAGCCCGAGTTCGACGGGGACCGAGTGGCCCTGGTTGGCCCGGATGCGCTCCACCCCGTCGTCGCCGACGGCCACGGCGAAGCGCTGCTTGTCGTTGCCCGCGACGACCTCGTCGAGCGTCGCGCGATCGATCCGCATCGCGGTGAGGAACTTCGTGACCGGCACCCAGCCGGCCGGGTCGAGCCTGATCCCGACGCGCGCGGGATCGTGGCGGAGTGCCTTGGACATCCGCTTACTGATCTTGACTAGTTGGCTGTATTCCATATCGCCCCCGATTCTGCGTCCCCGCCCGCCCGGAGGCCACGGCATTTTCCGCAGCGCGTCGAGGATCACCGCGACGGCCCGCCGGCGCGTGGCATCGTCGGCCGCCCACCGGGCCGCGGGCGAGGCGCCGGCCACCACCGCGATCACCTCGGCCGCGCCGACGTCGTCGCGCACCCCGCCGACCACCCGCGTCTGATCGCGGGCGTGGCCTGGGCCTTCGCCGACGTGCCCGGTGCACCCGCTGCCCGGCTGGCTCGCCGCCGCGGCCGGCCTGCTGGCCGTCGGCCTGATCCACGCCCGGACGTGACCCCGTGGGGCGAGCGCCGGTCAGGCCAGCCGGGCGCGTAGGTGCTGGCCCCGGGCCGCCGAGACCTGCGCCGCGACCGCGTCGCGGACCAGGCCGCTGCGGTGCCGTACGTGCCCGCCGGGCCCCTCGACCAGCAGGTGCGCGTGCACCAGCTGGTCGAGCGCACCCAGCACGTCGTCGAGCTCCAGGCCGCCGGCCGCGGCCACCTGCTCCACCCGCAGCGAGCCCAGCGCCGCCGTCAGCCGCAGCACGTCCCAGGCCGCGGGCGGCATCCACCGTGTGCGCTGCCGCGCCAGGTGCATCGCCACCTGCGCGGCCAGCTCCGGGCCCAGCTCGCGGGCCGCGGCCACCAGCGCCGGGATGCCGCCGCTGGCCTCCAGCACCTCCGGCGGGAGCTCGGTGCCGGTCAGCGGCGCGAGCCGGAGGACGAGGTCCGCGTCGAGCCCGCCGAGGGGGCGTTCGGCGATCGCGGAGGGGTACCGGTACGACACCACGATCCGCGCCCCGCGCTCCCGCAGCCAGTGCAGCTCCGCCACCGAGTCGACGTCGAGGTGCTCGGCGTCGTCGATGGCGATGACCGGCCGGACGCGGCCGCGGCGGCGCAGCGCCCCGGCGATGCCGTCCAGTTCCGCGGGTTGCAGGTGGCGCCGCCGGGCCATCGCGGCGTCGAGGACCTGGTCGGCCGGGGCGCCGAGCTGGTGCAGCACTGTGCGCAGCCAGCCCAGGCGCAGCGCCCCGCCGGCGCCGGGGCCACGGCCGAGCCCGACGACGTCGGGGTACAACTCCCGAAACCGCCCCAGCAGCGCCGACTTGCCGGCCCCGTAGGGTCCGGCCACGTGGATGACGTCCGGGCCCGCGGCGAGCGTCTCGAGCTCGGTGGTCCGCTCGGCGAACCCCGGGCGTTCCCTGACGACGGCGAGGTTGGCCGGCGCCTCGGGGCGGTTGGTCCTGCGCCGGTCGCCGCGACGCCGTTCGACACCGGGCGGGCCGCTGCCGATCCCGGCGAGCAGGGCGTCGCGCAGCGTGTCGGTCTCGGTGGACGGGCCGACCCCGAGATCGTCGCCGAGGGCGCGGCGGCACTGGTCGTACCAGCGGATCACCTCGTCCTTGCGGCCGTTCGCGGCGGCGGCGCGCATCAGGACGCGGAAGCCGCGCTCGGCGTACGGCTCCAGGCCGATCGCCTCCCGCCCCAGCCGCAGCGCCCGGCCCGGATCGCTCTGCGCGGCGCCCTCGGCCAGGTCCAGCAGTGCCCCGACCAGCACCGCCTTGACCTCGGCGCGGGCCGGCGCCGCCCAGTCGGCATACTCGTCCTCGGCGAAGGGCAGGTCACGGGCCAGCCGTACGATCTCCTCGCGCACGTCGGCCCGCGCCGGCTCGGCCTCGGCCACCCGGGCGGCGGCGCGCAGGTCGGCGAGGTCCAGCCGGGCCCGGTCGGTGGCGAACATGTAGCCGCCGGCCCGCGTCACGATGAACGACCGCGCGGTCGGCACCCCCGGCTGCAGCGCGCGCCGCAGCACCGACACGTAGTGCTCCAGCGCCGCCGCGTGGTTGCCGGGCAGTTCCTCGCCCCAGACCGCGTCGGCGAGCGCGTCCTTGGACTGCACCCGGTCGTGCCGGGCCGCCAGCACCCCGAGCACCTGCCGCGCCCGCCGGGGCAGGTCGTCCCCGGTCAGCCGCCGCCCATCCGCGTCAGCGGGGTCGACAACCTCGATACCCCCGAGCACCCGAACGTCCACGCCCGCCGCGATCGGCAGCCCCCACCGCGACCTGAGCCGTCCCCGTGGTGCACTTCAGGTTCACCACAGCGCAACGTCAGCGCCCTCTGGTTCCCTTCCGAAGATGAAGCCTCCGCCGCCCGATCATGCCGCCCCGGCGCTCCGCCTGGCCTGGCGCCTGCTGCTCGCCGCCGGGCTCGTCGCCGCGCTGGCCGCCGGGCTGATCACCACGCTCCTGTCCGTCGCCGCCTGAGTCGTTCGCTCAGCACAGCGGCAGGTCGGCCCGGGCCACGATCGGCCGCGGCGCCGTCATCCGCCACGCCTCCGTGATCAGGTCGGCGAGCTCGTCCTCGTGGGCCTTGCGCAACCGCACCTGCACCCACCCGATCCGCCCCGCCGTGTGGGCCTTCTTGTATGCCCGCGGGTCGTCCTCCACCAGCGCCGCCTGCTCCTCCCGCGTCGCCTTCACGAGCATGGTCCAGTCGTCCGCGCACAGATATGCGAACGCCTTGTCCCGCACCCGGAAGCCGAGGTGGTTGCCGTGCTGGCGCTGGTCGACCTCGGGCAGCACGAGAACCATCCGGAGCGCCTCGTCGACGCCCACCCCGCGTCCGATTCGCAATCCCATGACTCTGGTGTAACAGGCGGGTACGACACTTTTCCGGGGATCCGATTTTCCCCATTTGGCGACTTTGTCGATCTTTGCCGGCGGAACCGAATCGCCGCAGCTCACGGCGCTCGCGGCGAAAAACTGTCGGTGGGGGTCGCTATGGTGTCGGCCGTCGGGACCGATCACGAGGGGGACGACATGAGCGAGGACCGGTTCGTCACACCGGACGCGTGGCAGGGCGTCCTGCTGCCCCGCCGCGGCGGGACGCCGGTGGCCTACGAGCCCGGGCCGAAGGCCGCCGCGGTGGTGGCGAAGGCCCTCACGGCGATCCCGGATCTTCGCGAGTCGCTCACCCACCCCGGCACTGCCGAGGACATCACCGCGACCGGCGTCGCCCACCTCGAGGACCCGGCCGCGAGCACCCCGCTCGGCGCCGCCGCCGTCGCCGTCATCGCCGTCGGCCCGGCCACGCGGACCGACGCGAGGACCAGCGAGGCACTCGCCGACGACTGGGTCACCGCCCGGGGCCTGCCCTTCGCCGTCAGCGCCGCCGTCGAGCTGGTCGACCTGCGGTTCCACCAGGCCCGCGAGAACCGCTACGGCGAGGACGTCGGCCCCGCGCCGATCACCCGTCACGGCCGCGACCGGCCGCCCCAGCACATGCACGACGACGGCGTCACCCTCCTGCTCAACCGGCTGCGCACCGCGATGGCGGCCGCGCCCGAGCAGGAGTATGCGGCGGCCCGGTCGGCCCTGGCCGCGCTCCGGGCGGGTGACCTCGCCCCGCACCAGGCGGTCGTCGCCACGTTCCTCGCCCCGACCGAGGAGTCGTGGGTCAACCGGGACGTGGGCGCGTTCGCGGGGCGCCGGGGACACGAGTGGCTGGAGCTGCTGCTCACCTCCTGCATCACCAGGCCCGACCGGCTGCGCGCGCTGTTCACCGGCTACGTGCCCAACCACCTCACGAGCTCGCCGCCGTTTCTCTACACCCTCGCCGAGGGCCTCGGCGGCGACGGCCTGCCGGTCTACGAGGACCTGCTGACCTCCCAGGCGTCCTGGGGCGACGGCGTGCGCCTGCTGCTGTCATTGATCTCTGCCACGCCGTCCGACGCGGCCTTCCTCACGCTCGTCGAACGGGTCGACTCGAAGGCCGGTCTGGCCGCCCTGACCGATGCGGCCGCGCGCTTCCCGCGCCGGGCCATGCGCCTGCTCGCGACGGCCACCGGGTCCGGCTCCCGCGCGGTGGTCCTCGGCGAGCTGCTGCGCACCCAGATCGTCCGCCACCGCGAGCTCGCCGAGGAGGTCGCGGCCGAGCTGCCGGAGGCGGCCGCGCGCCGGATCACCTCCGTCGTAGCCCGGCTCGACGCGGTCGGCGTCGCCCCGCCCGAGGCGGTCCCGCCGCTGCTGGCCGCCCCGCCGTGGACCGCCGGCGGCAAGCCGCGCAAGCCCGTCGTCGTGGCCGGGCTCGCCTGCACCGACCCGGTCGCGCTGCACTGGGCGCCCGGCGAGCGGGAGGCGTGGCTGCGCGCCGGGCAGGGCTACCGCTCCTGGGGCCGCCGCGACTTCGACAGGCTCGCCGAGCAGATCCGGGCCGGACAGGCCCGATCCCACGACGAGACCGGGTTCTTCATGGCGGCGCCGGAGGCGCTGGCGGCCCCGCTGCTGCGGCAATGGCGGCCGAGCGACGCCTGGGGCGCGGAACACTGGCTCCCCGGGCTGGTGGCCCGGTTCGGGATCGCGGCGGGCCCGGTGGTGCTCGCCGTCGCCCCGCACAACGCGGCCGCCGCGGCGCTGGCCCTGCAGCCGTTCACCGGCCCGGAGGTCGCCCCGCTGATGGCCGACTGGCTCGGGCGGCTCAAATCGGTCCGGCCGACGGCGGCGGCGTGGCTGCGGCGGCACCCGGCGGCCGCCGCGCGCGGGCTGGTCCCGGCGGCGCTGGCCAAGCCCGGCCCCGCCCGGCGCTACGCGGAGCGGGCCCTGCACCTGCTCGCCGGCGAGGGGCACGCGGACGCGGTCCGGTCCGCCGCCGCGGGCTACGGTCCCGCGGCGGCCGAGGCGATCGGGGCGCTGCTGGACACCGACCCGGTGCAGGTGCTGCCGGCCAGGATGCCGGCCGTGCCCGACTGGGCCGATCCGGAGCTGCTGGCGCCGATCGCGCTCGCCGACGGCTCGGGCAGCCTGCCCCCGGGCCCCGCCGGGCACGTGCTGACGATGCTGGCGATGTCGCGGCTCGGCGAGCCGTATGCGGGGCTTGCCGTCGTCGCCGGCGCGGCCACCCGGGGCTCGCTCGCGCAGTTCGCTTGGTCGCTGTTCCAGCGCTGGCAGCTGGCCGGGTTCCCGTCGAAGGAGTCATGGGTCCTCGACGCCCTCGGGTTCTTCGGCGACGACGAGACCGTGCGGCGGCTCGCCCCGCTGATCCGGGCCTGGCCGGGGGAGGGCGGCCACGCCCGCGCGGTCGCCGGGCTCGACGTGCTCGCCGAGATCGGCAGCGACGTGGCGCTCATGCACCTGCACGGCATCGCGGAGACGGTGAAGTTCCGCGGCCTCAAGGAGCGGGCGCAGGAGAAGATCGGCGAGGTCGCCGACGCGCTGGGCCTCTCACCCGAGCAACTCGCCGACCGGCTCGTGCCGGACTTCGGCCTGGAGGCGGACGGGACGCTCGCGCTGGACTACGGGCCGCGCCGGTTCGTGGTGGGCTTCGACGAGCAGCTCAAGCCCTATGTCGCCGACGAGGACGGCAAGCGGCGCAAGGACCTGCCCAAGCCCGGGGCCAAGGACGACCCGCGGCTCGCCCCGGCCGCCGCGGCCCGGTTCGCCGCGCTCAAGAAGGACGTGCGGACCGTCGCCACCGACCAGCTGCGGCGGTTCGAATGCGCGATGGTGTGGCAGCGGCGGTGGAGCGCGGAGGAGTTCCGCCGGTTCATCGTCGAGCACCCGCTGGTCTGGCACGTGGCCCGGCGGCTGGTGTGGGCGGCGTATGACGACTCGGGGGCCGTGCTCGTCAGCCTCCGCGTCGCCGAGGACCGCTCGCTCGCCGGCGTCGACGACGAGCCCGCCGCGATCCCCGGCGGGGCCCTCGTCGGGGTCGCGCACCCGCTGCAGTTGGGCGCCGACGTCGACGCCTGGTCCGAGGTGTTCGCCGACTACGAGATCCTGCAGCCCTTCGAGCAGCTCTCCCGCGGCACCCACGCGCTGACGGCAGAGGAGCGGGCGGCCAGGGAGCTGAAGCGGCACTGGGGCGTGAAGGTGCCGGCGACGAAGGTGCTCGGGCTCGAGCGGCGCGGCTGGCGGCGGGCCTCGCCGCAGGACGCCGGCATCCAGCCGGCGATGGAGCGCGAGCTGCCCTCCGGCGCGACGCTCATGCTCGACCTCGACCCCGGCATCGTCGTCGGCGACGTGACCGTCTTCGGCGACCAGTCCCTCGGCACCGCCCACGTGCTGCCCGAGGACGGCCACAGCTGGAACCGGCGCAACGCCCTACCCCTGGGCACCGTCGACCCGGTGACGATGTCGGAGATCCTCCGGGACCTGCAGGAGGTCGTCCAGTGAGCCCGTCGGACGCGGTGCCCCGGCCGCCCGCCGACGGGCAGCGGCCGCTCGCCGACGAGTCGCGGCCGTCGGCTGAGGTGCAGCGGCCGCCGGCTGAGGTGCGATACGCCGACGAGCTGCGGCGGCTCGCCGAGACCGACACCGGGGAGCGGCCGCCGGGCTGGGCGCTGAGCCTGACCGCGGCGCGGCGGTTCATCGTCGGCGACCCGGCCGCCGGGATCAGCCGCAAGTTCGTCGGCAACCCCTCGCTCATCGACCGGGCGCTGGTCTGCCTGGCCACCAGTCGCGGGCTGATGCTCGTCGGCGAGCCCGGCACCGCCAAGTCGCTGCTGTCGGAGCTGCTCGCGGCGGCCGTCAGCGGGGTGTCGACGCTGACGATCCAGGGTGGCGCGGCGACGAGCGAGGACCAGATCAAGTACGGCTGGAACTATGCCCTCCTCGTCGCCGAGGGGCCCTCGACCCGGTCGTTGGTCGCGGCGCCGCTGCTGCGGGGCATGGCCGAGGGGCGGGTGGTGCGCTTCGAGGAGATCACCCGGTGCCCGCTGGAGGTCCAGGACTGCCTGCTGTCGCCGCTGTCCGACCGGGTCCTCGCGATCCCGGAGCTGACCGGCCCCGACTCGATGGTGTTCGCCCGCGACGGGTTCAACGTCATCGCCACCGCCAACACCCGCGACCGTGGCGTCAACGAGATGAGCGCCGCGCTCAAGCGGCGGTTCAACTTCGAGACGGTGTTCCCGATCCCCGACCTGGAGACGGAGCTCACCCTCGTCGAGGCCGAGGCCGCCGCGCTGCTGCGCCGCTCCGGGGTGACCGCGCCACCGCGGCGGGACGTCATGGAGATCCTGGTCACCACGTTCCGGGAGCTGCGCAGCGGGCGCACCGCGCGCGGCGACGCCATGGACCGGCTCTCGTCGGTGATGAGCACCGCCGAGGCCGTGTCGGTCGCCCACGCGGTCGGGCTGCGCGGCTGGTTCCTGCGCGGCGAGCCCGGCACCGTCGCCGACTTCGTCGCCTGCCTGGCCGGCACCGCCGCCAAGGACAGCCCCGAGGATCTCGCGAAGCTGCGACGATATCTGGAGCAGGCGGCCGGCCAGCGCGGCGGCGAGCAGTGGCGCGCCCTGCACGCCGCCCGGCACCAGCTGCTGGGCTGAGGTGCGCGATGCCGGCGACGTTCATCGGGGTACGCCACCACAGCCCCGCCTGCGCCCGCCTCGTCACCACGGCGATCGCCGCCCTGCGGCCCGCGCACGTGCTGGTCGAGGGCCCCGCGGACATGAACGACCGCATCGACGAGCTGCTGCTCGGCCACGACCTGCCGATCGCGGTGTTCAGCAGCTACCGCGACGAGGAGCGGCACGCGGGCTCGTGGACCCCGTTCTGCGCGTATTCGCCGGAGTGGGTCGCCCTGCACAGCGCCCGTGATGCCGGGGCCGAGGTCCGCTTCATCGACCTGCCCGCCTGGCACGGGGCCCTGGCCGGCCGCGAGAACCGCTACAGCGACGCCGAGGAGCGCTATGCCGAGGCGATCGACCGGCTGTGCGAGGCGTTCGCCGTCGACAACGTCGACACCCTGTGGGACCACCTCTTCGAGATCGACGTGGACGCCGCCGATTCCGCGCATGACGACGGCAACGCGGGCGGCGAGCGGCTGGCGGCCTACTTCGATCTGCTGCGCGGAGAATCGGAGGCGGGCGAGAGTGACCGGGTCCGCGAGCAGTACATGGCGCGGTGGGTGCGGGCGGCCGTGCGCGACGCGGGGGAGCGGCCCGTCGTCGTGGTCACCGGCGGCTTCCACCGGCCCGCGCTGATCCGCCTCGCCGCCCAGGACGGCGACGAGGACGCCGCGTGGCCGGAGGTGCCGCAGGTGCCCGCCGGCGCGGTCGGAGGCAGTTACCTGGTGCCGTATTCGTTCCGGCGGCTGGATGCCTTCGACGGATACCAGTCGGGGATGCCGTCGCCGGAGTACTACCAGCGGCTGTGGGAAAGCGGGCCGCGGCGCGCGGCCGAGGGGCTCGTCGCCGCCGTCGTCGAGCGGCTGCGGGCCCGGCGGCAGGTCGCCTCCACAGCCGATCTCATCGCGGCGCGGGCGTCCGCGGCCGGGCTGGCGATGGTGCGCGGGCACCGGCATCCCGCGCGGACCGACATTCTCGACGGGCTGGCCGCCGTGCTCGTGCAGGAGGCGCTGGACGAGCCGCTGCCGTGGGCGGGGCGGGGGCGGCTGCGGCCCGGCACGCATCCGGTCGTGGTGGAGATGGTCGCGGCGCTCAGCGGGGAGCGGGTCGGGCGGCTGCACAAGGCGACGCCGCTGCCGCCGCTCGTGCACGATGCCGCGGCCGCGCTCGAGCGCGAAGGGCTCGCGGGCGGCGGGCCGGTCGGCGTCGCGCTCACCACGGCGGACGGGCTGCGGCGCAGCCGGCTGCTGCATCGGCTGCGGGTGCTGGGGATACCGGGGATCGCGCGGCATCGGGGGCCGGCGACCGGGATTGACCCGGTGCTCGACGAGGAGTGGACCGTTGCCGAGCACGAGCATCGGCTGCCGGCGTTGATCGAGGCCGGGGCGTACGGGGCGACGGTCGAGCAGGCGGCGGCCGCGGCGATCGCCGAGCGGGCGGCGGCGGCCGGCGGGAACGTGGGGGCGCTGTCCGGGGTGCTGTTCGACGCGGCGCTGTGCGGGACCACCGGGCTGCCGGACCGGGTGCTGCGCGACCTCCGGCTCGGCATCGCCTCGGCGCGGGAGCTCGGGGAGCTGGGGCGGCTGCTTGGCGTACTGCTGGCGTTGTGGCGGCATGATCGGCTGCTCGGCACCGCCGGGAGCGCGGCGATCGGCGCGGTGATCGGGGCCTCGCACGATCGGGTGCTCTGGCTCGCCGAAGGAGTGCGGGGTGCGACCGCCGCGGCCGATCCGGGGCGGATCGACGCGATCGTCGCAGTGCGGGACACCGTGGTGCACGCGGGGGCGGCGCTCGGGCTCGACCGCGGCGCCGCGCTCGGGGCGATGGGGCGGATCGCGGCCGGTTCCGGTGCGCCGCCGGATCTGCGGGGCGCGGCGTTCGGGTTCGGGTGGGCGCTGGGGGCGCGGACCGACCCGGTGCGGGCGGTGCGCGGTGCCGGTGGGGCCGAGGCGCTCGGGGACTGGCTCGCCGGCCTGTTCGCCGTCGCCCGGGAGGAGGTCCTGCACGACGCCGGTGTGCTGGACCTGCTCGACGAGTTGGTCCGCGGGCTGCACGACGAGGACTTCCTGATCGCGTTGCCGGCGCTGCGGCAGGCGTTCGCGTACTTTCCGCCGCGGGAGCGGGAGACCATCGCCGGGCACGTCCTGGGCCGGCGGGGGTTGCCGGGGTCGGGGCGGGCACTGCTACGGATGCCGGCCGCCGATCCGCAGTTGACGGCTCGCGCGGCCGCGTTGGAGGCGCGCGTCGATGCCGCTCTGAGCGGTCAAGGACTCCTGCGTTGACGGCCGAACCCGATCCGGGGCTGCAGCGGTGGCGGCTCGTCCTCGGGGCGGCCGGGGAGCGGGCGCTCGGGGGCGGCGAGCTCGGGGCGCGTGAGCAGGGGCAGGACGCGGCGCTCGCGTGGTTGTACGGGCGGGACGAGGAGCAGCGGCGGCGCGGGGTGCGGCGCGACAGCCGGCACGGGGGCGACGGGCCGTCCATCCTGACGACCGTGGACTGGCTCGATCAGATCACGAAGCTGTTCCCCAAGGAGACCGTCGAGCGGCTCGAGCGCGACGCGGTGGAGCGGTACGAGATCCAGGATGTGGTCACCGATCCGGCGGTGCTGGCGCGCATCGAGCCGAACGAGACGCTGCTGCGGGCCGTGCTGCGCACCAAGCATCTGATGAATCCCGAGGTGCTGCGCCAGGCTCGGCGGATCGTCGAGGCGGTCGTGCGGCAGTTGACGCAGCGGCTCGCCACCGAGGTGCGGCGGGCGTTCACCGGGGCGCGGGCGCGCACGCCGAGCCGGTTCCGGCTGGCGCGGGACTTCGACGTGCGGCGGACGCTGCGCGGCAACCTCGGGCATTACCGGCCCGAGGAGCGCAAGGTGTACGTCGAGCGGGCGTACTTCTTCTCCCGCACCCGCCGGCACGTCGAGCGGTGGCAGGTGATCCTGCTGGTCGATCAGTCCGGGTCGATGGCCGGCTCGGTCATCCACTCCGCCGTCACCGCCGCCTGCCTGTGGGGGCTGCCGGGCGTCAGGACGCACCTGGTCACGTTCGACACGGCGGTCGCCGACCTGACCGCGGACGTCGACGATCCGGTGGAGCTGCTGATGAAGGTGCAGCTGGGCGGGGGCACGGACATCGGGCGGGCGGTGGCGTACGGCGCGCAGCTCATCGAGCAGCCCCGCCGCACCATCGTCGCGATCATCAGCGACTTCTACGAGGGAGGTGACCCGACGTATCTGGTACGGCAGGTCCGCGACCTCGTCGAGCAGGGCACGAAGGTGCTGTGCCTGGCGGCGCTGGACGAGCAGGCGGACCCCGCGTACGAGCCGGGGCTCGCCCAGCGGCTGGCCGACGTCGGGGCCGGGGTCGGCGCCATGACGCCGGGTGAGCTGGCCGCGTTCGTCGCCGAGCAGGTCGGCCGATGAGGGACGACGTCCTGGCGCTGACGGCCGACTCGCTGGCGGCGCTGACCAACCGGGGGCTGGTGAAGCGGGCGACCCGGGAGGTGGACAGCGCGCCGCCCGCGGTGACGGTCGAGGTCGACGGGACGCTGCGCGCGCAGTTCGCGGACGGGGCCGCGCCCGCCCTGCCGGTCGGCGGGCTGGACCGGGCGACGTGCACCTGCGGGGCGATCGGCGCGTGCCGCCATGTCGTCGGGCTCATCCTGGCCTACCAGCGAAGCGCCCCGCGAAGTGCGACCGCCCCGAGAAGCGCGACCGGCCAGCGTGGCGCGGACGGCCAGCGTGGCGCGGACGGCCAGCGTGGCGCGGACGGCCAGCGTGGCGCGGACGGCCAGCGTGGCGCGGACGGCCAGCGTGGCGCGGACGGCCAGCGTGGCGCGGATGGCCTGGGAAGCGCGACCACCCCGCGAAATGCGACCGGCCAGCGTGGTGCGGAGGGCCAGCGTGGTGCGGACGACCCGGGAAGCGCGGACGACCTGCGGAGCGCGGATGGCCTGCGGAGCTCGGAGGACCTGGGAAACGGTGACGACCCGCGAAGCGCTGAAGGCGGATCGGGCGGCGGGGATCGGACAACGGTGGAGCCGGAGGGATGGTCGCCCGGCGGGTTCAGCGATGAGCAGCTTGCCGAGCGGATCGGGGCGCGGATGCTGGCGGTGGCGCGGCGGGCTCGGAAGGTGGGGTACCGGGCCCGGGTGTGTCGGCCGGGCGCGGGCGATTCCGTGGCGCGTGTTGAGCTCGGGTCGGCGACGGTCCGGTTTCTGGTGCCGAACGATCTCGGGTTCGTGCACACGGATGCGGTGGCCGGGACGCGTGACGACGTGATCGCGCTGGCGGTGTGGGCGTTCCGGGTCGCCGACGAGACCGCGCCGGGACAGGCCGACGTCCAGGTTGACGTGGGGGTGGCGGCGGACGCTGCCGGGAACGGGGAGGCGGAGGCGCTGGAGGCCGCGGTCGGGCTTGCGGGCGAGGTGCTGCTCGGCGGGGCCGTGCACCTCGGGGCGGGGTTCGGGGGCGGGATCGAGGACGTGCGGCGGCGGCTCGACCGGGCCGGGCTGCGGTGGCCGCTGCTCGCGGTCGAGGGGCTGGCGGAGCAGTTGGAGGCGTACCGGGGGCGGGGGAGCGGGTACACGGCCGAGGCGCTCGCCGGGCTGATCGTGGAGGTGCACACGCGGGCGCGGGCGGCCCGGGGGCTCGGTGGCGCGGTGCGGGCGCGGGTGCTGGGGACCGGGGAGGCGGCCGAGACGCCGCTGCGGCGGGCGCGCCTGGACGGGCTCGGGTGCCGGGTCACTGCGGCCGGGAGCGCGGCGGCCGGCGACGAGCGGCGGGTCGTCGAGATCTTCCTCGCGCACGGGGACAGCGCCAACGTGCTGGTGCTGCGGCGGGCCTGGGGCGGGGACGAGCCGGGGGAGCGGCTCGGGCCGCGGCGGTTGGGCGGGTCGACCGTGGGACAGTTGGCCGCCGGACACGTGGTGACGGAGTCCGCGGTGCGCAGCGCCAGCCGCGCCGTACGGCTGACGACGAGCCGGGTGGCGAGGACGAGCGTCACCGCGTCGCGCGGGGACTGGGGGCGGCTCCCGGGGGCCCTCGTGGTCCGGGACCTGGTGGCGCTCGCCGGGGAGTTGGAGCGGCTGCCGCCGCGGGTCGTGCGGGCGAGGGTCGAGGCCGAGCGGGTGCGGGTGGTGGAGATCGCGGAGGTGCGCGGGGTCGCGTACTCGCCGGGGGACCAGCGCCTCGACGCCGTCATCGCCGACGCGCGAGGACACCCGGCGACCGTCTCGGCGACCCACACGGCCGCCGCCCCGGGTCGCCTCGACGCCATCGCCGCCGCCCTGGCCGCCATCGCCTCGGCCGCGACACCGGGCGCCGGGGCAACGTCGGGCTGCATGCCGCGGTCGGGTGAGGGGTCGCCGTTGGGCTGCACGCTGCGGTCGGGTGAAGGGTCGCCGTTGGGCTGCACGCTGCGGCCGGGCGAAGAGCCGCCGTCAGGCTCCACCGGGCAGGGGAGGGCGTATGTCAGCGGGGTGGTGCGGCGCGCCTGGGGCGGGATCGTGATCGAGCCGCTCGCGATCGCGGCCGGCGGGCGGGTCGTGGTGCCCGATCTGGCGGAGGCGGCCGGCGCGGGGCTGGGGCTCGCCCGGCAGGTCGATCGGGATCCGATCCGGATCGTGGTCGGCCGGGCGATGGGTGTGCTCGCCGAGGTGCCGCACCGGGGGCTGCGGCATCTGCCGCCCGGGTTCGGTGACCGGCTGCGCGAGGCGCGTGACGGTCTGCTCCGGGTCGGCCTGCACAAGGCGGCCGGGGCGGTCGAGGCCTTCCGGGGCGCGCTCGGGGGCGAGGCGGCGGCCGAGGCGTGGGTCTACGCGGGCCTGCGGATCATGGTCACGGCCGAGATGCTCTGATGAGAGGGAGGCGACGGGATGTCACCGTGGCGGTGCGCTGCGACGAAGTGGCCCCATCCGATTTGTCGAGGTCAGCAACGTAATTCAGCGATGAACTTCACGCGACGGTGCGGCGTCGGCGTGTCGGGGCCGCGAGGTGACTAGAGTCCAACGCCGGAACTTGAAGACCGAGCCTCAGGGGGTTGAGCATGGCCGACTCGTTCGTGCATCTCCACGTGCACACCGAGTACTCCATGCTTGACGGGGCCGCGCGCCTCAAGGAGATGTTCGCCGAGGCCAACCGGCTCGGGATGCCGGCGGTGGCGATCACCGACCACGGCAACATGCACGGGGCGTACGACTTCTACAAGCAGGCCAAGGCGGCGGGCGTCACGCCGATCCTCGGGGTCGAGGCCTACGTGGCGCCGGAGTCGCGCCTGACGAAGCAGCGCATCCGGTGGGGGCGGCCGGACCAGAAGGACGACGACGTGTCCGGCTCCGGCGGCTACACGCACAAGACGATCTGGGCGCGTAACCGGACCGGCCTGCACAACCTGTTCCGGCTCAACTCGCGGGCGTCGATCGAGGGTCACTTCGTGAAGTGGCCGCGCATGGACGCGGAGATCATCGCCGAGCACGCCGAGGGGCTGATGGCCACCACCGGGTGCCCGTCGGGCGAGGTTCAGACGCGGCTGCGGCTGGACCAGTTCGACGAGGCGCTCAAGGCTGCGGCGAAATACCAGGAGATCTTCGGCAAGGAGAACTACTTCCTCGAGGTCATGGACCACGGCCTCGACATCGAGAAGCGGGTCCGGGAGGGCCTGACCGAGATCTCGAAGCGGCTCAGCATCCCGCCGGTCGTCACCAACGACTCGCACTACACGCACCAGGCCCAGGCCGAGGCGCACGACGTGCTGCTGTGCGTGCAGACCGCGGCCAACATCAACGACCCCAACCGGTTCCGGTTCGGCGGGTCGGGGTACTACCTCAAGTCCGCGGACGAGATGCGCGCGGTGGACTCCTCCGAGCTGTGGCAGAACGGCTGCAAGAACACGCTGCTGGTGGCCGAGCGGGTCGACATCGACGGGATGTTCGAGTTCCGCAACCTGATGCCGCGCTTCCCGGTGCCGGAGGGGGAGACGGAGGAGTCGTTCTTCCGGGCCGAGGTCGCCCGCGGCATGGCGCGGCGCTTCCCCGGCGGCATCGACGAGGAGCACCAGAAGCAGGCCGACTACGAGGCCGACATGATCGTCAAGATGGGCTTCCCGGCGTACTTCCTGGTCGTGTCCGACTTCATCCTGTGGGCCAAGAACGAGGGCATCGCGGTCGGGCCCGGGCGTGGTTCGGCGGCCGGCAGCCTGGTGGCGTACGCCATGGGGATCACCGACCTCGATCCCCTGCCGCACGGCCTGATCTTCGAGCGGTTCCTCAACCCCGACCGTATCTCGATGCCCGACATCGACATCGACTTCGACGAGCGCCGGCGCGGCGACGTGATTCGCTACGTGACCGAGAAGTGGGGCGAGGACCGGGTCGCGCAGATCGCCACGTTCGGCACGATCAAGGCCAAGGCCGCGATCAAGGACTCGGCGCGGGTGCTGGGCTACCCGTTCGCGGTCGGCGACAAGATCACCAAGGCCATGCCGCCGGCGGTGATGGGCAAGGACATCCCGCTGTCGGGCATCTTCGACCCCAACCACCCGCGATACTCCGAGGCCGTCGAGTTCCGCGCGCTGTACGACAGCGACCCCGACGTCAAGAAGGTCGTCGAGACCGCCAAGGGCCTGGAGGGGCTGATCCGGCAGACCGGCGTGCACGCCGCCGGTGTGATCATGTCCGCGGAGCCGCTCATCGAGCACGTGCCGCTCATGCGCCGCGACGCCGACGGGGCGATCATCACGCAGTTCGACTACCCGACCTGCGAGACGCTCGGCCTGCTGAAGATGGACTTCCTGGGCCTGCGCAACCTGACGATCATCGACGACGCGGTGAAGAACATCAAGCGCCGCGGGATCGACCTCGACCTGCTCTCGCTGTCCCTGGACGACAAGCCCGCCTACGAGCTGCTGGCCCGCGGCGACACGCTCGGGGTGTTCCAGCTCGACGGCGGGCCGATGCGCTCGCTGCTGCGGCTGATGAAGCCGGACAACTTCGAGGACATCTCCGCGGTGCTGGCGCTGTACCGGCCCGGTCCGATGGGTGCCAACTCGCACACCAACTACGCGCTGCGCAAGAACGGGCAGCAGGAGATGATCCCGATCCACCCGGAGCTGGAGGAGCCGCTCGCCGAGATCCTCGGCCCGACGTACGGCCTGATCGTCTACCAGGAGCAGGTGCAGCGCGCCGCGCAGAAGCTGGCCGGATACACCCTCGGCCAGGCCGACCTGCTGCGCCGGGCCATGGGCAAGAAGAAGAAAGAGGTCCTGGAGAAGGAGTTCGTGCCGTTCCGCGACGGCATGCGCGGCAACGGCTACAGCGACGAGGCGATCCAGAAGCTCTGGGACGTGCTCGTGCCCTTCGCCGACTACGCGTTCAACAAGGCGCACACGGCCGGCTACGGGCTGGTGTCGTACTGGACGGCGTACCTCAAGGCGAACTACCCGGCCGAGTACATGGCCGCCCTGCTCACCAGCGTCGGCGACGACAAGGACAAGATGGCCATGTATCTGTCCGAGTGCCGGCGCATGGGCATCGAGGTGCAGCCGCCGGACGTCAACGAGTCCGCCGGCCCGTTCACCCCGGTCGGCAAGGACATCCGCTTCGGCCTGGCCGCCGTGCGCAACGTCGGCCACAACGTCGTCGACGCGATCGTGCGCTGCCGGCAGGGCGAGGGCGGGCCGTACAAGGACTTCGACGACTTCCTGTCCAAGGTCGACGCGGTCGCCTGCAACAAGAAGACCATTGAATCCCTGATCAAGGCCGGCGCGTTCGACTCGATGCAGCACCCGCGCCGGGGCCTGCTGGCCATCCACGCCGACGCCATCGACAACTACGCCGACCTCAAGAAGAACGAGGCCATCGGGCAGTTCGACCTGTTCGGCGACGCGTTCGGCACCGACGACTCCTCGAGCGGCGGCACGGCGATGGCGGTCCCGATTCCCCAGATCGAGTGGGACAAGCGCGAGCTGCTCACCTTCGAGCGGGAGATGCTCGGGCTGTACGTCTCCGACCATCCGCTCTTCGGCCTGGAGTCGGTGCTGGCGAAGGCGGCCGACACCGAGATCAGCCGGCTGTCGGAGGAGGGCGCGATCGCCGACGGCACGGTGGTCACCCTCGCCGGCATGCTCACCGGCGTCCAGCGGCGCATCACCAAGCAGGGCAAGCCGTGGGCCTCGGCGACACTGGAAGACCTCGGCGGCGCGGTCGAGGCGCTGTTCTTCCCCAACACGTACGAGCTGGTCGGGCAGTACATCGCCGAGGACGCGATCGTGGTCGTCAAGGGCCGGGTCGACCGGCGCGACGAGACGCCCCGGCTCATGGCGATGGACCTGTCGATCCCGGACGTGAGCACCGCCGACGAGAACAGGCCGGTCGTGCTCGCCCTGCCCGCGACCCGGTGCACGCCGCCGCTGGTCGACCGGCTCAAGGAGATCCTGGTCAACCACCCGGGCAAGGCCGAGGTGCACGTGAAGCTCAGCCACGGCTCGCGCACGACGCTGCTGCGCCTCGGGCCGTACCACGTCAACCCGACCACCGCCCTCAAGGGCGACCTGAAGGCGCTGCTGGGCCCGAACAGCTTCTCCTGAGCGACCACGCGGTAACCTCGGCGGGTGTCGCTCTGGCTCTCCCGGCGTGCGCGGTGGTCGGCGTCCGCGGTCGCCGCGCTCACCGCCGCGCTGCTGGTGTTCTCGGTGGTGTACCGCGTGAGCCAGCGCCCGTACGGCTTCGAGCGCTTCGACCGGATCGGCGGGGTGGCGCTGCCGGCCGGTAGTGAGCGGGCGCGGGCCTACCTCGACGGGGGCCGGGCGTTTCTCGGCCGGGCGACCGGCGGCGGGGCGTATGAGCTGCGCGCCGTCGACTCCGACAAGCCGTCGGTCGCGGTGTGGACCAACACGTCGCTGACCGACGTGGACACGTTCCGCTCGGCCCGGGGCATGGTCCAGGTCACCAGCCTGCCCGACGCGGCCGGTCACCGGAGGGTGACACTGCTCAACGCCAACAACGGCGTCGCCTTCACCTCCTTCGAGGTAGCGTCCGGCGACCGCTGGGCGCTCATCGGGAAGTACTTCGTCCGCTACGCCGCCGCCGAGCACCGCCTGAGCATCACCGACGTCGGCAACGGCAAGCAGACCGCCGCCTTCGACCAGCCGGGCGGGGCGGACGCCTGGTGGCCGACCGACAACTGGAGCGGCCAGCAGGTCCCGACGTCCACGACCGGCGAGCCGATCGACGAGGCGCTCACCGTCGCCCCGTACATCGTCCGGGCGACCGCCGACCGGGGCCTGGAGGCCGTCGGGCTCGCCGGCGGGCACGCCCTCGGCGCCGGCACGGGCCTCGCGGAACCCTCGGACCTGGTGTACGCGTACGAGGACCAGGTCTTCGTCGCGGCGCGGGGCGAGGGTTTCGGGCTCAGGGCGTACAGTCGCACGCACTTGACGAAGGCGCAGTGGGGCTGGTCCTCGCCCGATCCGCAGGCCCGGCCGCTCTTCGTGAGCGCGTGCGGCGAGCACCGCGTGTGCGTCGGCGAGGAGCATCACCTGACCGGGCTCGACACCGACACCGGCGAGGTGGTGTTCCGCATCGCCGCCGAGCGCCCGTCCCAGGCCGTCCCGGTCGGCGACCGGATCATGCTGCGCACCGCCACGCAGGCGGTCGGGGTCACTGAGACGCTCCTGGACGCGGACGGCAAGGTCGTGAGCAGCTGGCCCGGCAAGCGGGCCGCGCGCCTGGACGAGGGCAGCTACCTGCTGCTGCCGGCCGTGCCGCCGCCCGGCGCCTTCCCGTGGATGGGCGTCGACGCCGAGCACGGCAAGGCCCGCGAGCTCGGCCAGGTCGACGCCCGGCCGGACGCCTGCACGTGGAGCCACACCTACCTGGCCTGCGCGACCGCGGGCGAGTTCGTCTTCTACCGGATCCGGGCGCCCTGGTACTCCCTCTGAGCCACCACCCCTGAAAGCCGCGATTTCCGAGAACGCCGACAGGCCGGATGATTTACCGCCAGCAATGCCGATTCTTGCAATCGTCATTGAGAATCTTGCAACCACGGCTTAGTGTTGGGGCCGCTCCGCGTCCAATTGATGTGGCGAGGATCGGTGAGGCATGTACCTGGCGCCATCGAGCACGAGCATCGCGTTTCGCACCGATCGGACCGGCGAGGGGCCGCTCATCTGGGCGCAGCTGGCCATCTGGGACGTCTTGCGGTGGCTGCCGGCCGGCGACACCACGCTCAACCTGCTCGTGCACGCGCCGGTGCCGGCCGGGCGCGGGCTCGTCGCCGTCTCCGAGGCGGTCAGGCTCCTCGTCGAGCGGCACGACGCGCTGCGCACGGTCTTCTTCGAGCGTGACGGGGAGCCGGTGCAGAAGGTCCTCGGGAGCGGGGAGATTCCGCTGCACCTGCACGAGCTGCCCGACGACGTGAGCCTGGGCGAGGCCGTCACCGAGATCGGGGAGCGGCTGCGCAAGCCCTGGTTCGACATCGGGCGGGACCTGCCCCTGCGGGCCGCGGTGCTGCTGCGGGACGGGGTGCCGCAGCTCGTGCTGCTCGCCGCCAGTCATATGGCCGTCGACGGATGGAGCTTCGGCATCGTGCGCGGGGGACCTCGTGAACCTGCTCGCCGATCCGCCGGTCGCGCTCGAGGCGGGGCAGCAGCCGCTGGAGCGGGTGCAGTACGAGCGGTCCGCGGTCGGCCGGCGGCGGGAGGCCAACGCGCTGGCGTTCTGGGCGCGGCACCTGCGGACGCTGCCGGCCGGCATGCTCGAACGGGGGCGGCGCTCGGACGGGCCGCCGAACCTCGACTGGGGGGGCTGCGGGAACTGCTGCCGGCCACGAAGCTGCGCTCGCCCGTCATCGACCGGCTGCCGAAGCACGCGAACTTCTTCATGTTCCTCATGGACCTCGGCGAGACGGCCGAGCTGATGCTCAGCGTCGAGCTCGGGTTCTTCGGCCGGCGCGGGCCGCTGGGCTTCCTGGCCGATCTGGAGCGCGTGGTCGTGCGGGCCGCGTCGGACGGGACGAGTACGACGGCCGACCTGTACTCCGCCGTGCGATAAGCGACCAAAAGGGCTAAAGCCGCCCGGTCCGCCGCCGATCAGCCGGGCAGTATGTCCAGATCATCATGGATTGCGGCCGTCCTGTGCGCGCTGGCGATCCTCCTCGCCCCGCTCCCGGCGTCGGCCGACCCGGGCGACGAGGGCGGCTCGGCGGAGCTCACCGAGCAGCTGGAGGCGGCCAACCGCGCGTACATCGACGCGCAGAACGCGCTGACCGCCTCGCAGATGCGCCAGGCGCTGCTCTCCGCGCAGCAGGCGGAGCTGGAGCCGCGCTACCGCGAGCTGGTCCGGGAGACCGAGACGGTCACGGTCGCGGCGTACCAGTACGGCGGCGGCCTGCGCGACGCGGCGACCCTGCTCGACAGCCCCACCCCCGGCGTCTTCGCCGACCGCGTGAGCCTGCTGGAGCTGGTCGCGCGCCGGCAGAGCGCCAAGCTGCGCGAACTCGCCGGCGTGCGCGACGGCCTGGAGGCCACCAAGGCGACCATCGACGGCGAGGTGGCCCGCCAGCAGGAGCAGCTGCGGGTCATGGCCCGGCAGAAGGAGGCCGTCGAGGCGGCGCTCGCCGCGGCGCTCACCCGCGAGTCGCAGCCGATCCTCGACCCGGCCACCACCAACAGCACCAGCACGCCGCTGGTGGTGCCGCAGCCGGCGCCGCGCCGCGCCGACGGCTCGTGGCCGCCGGAGACGTGCGGCATGAAGGACCCGACGACGAAGGACGGGTGCCTGACGCCGCGCACGCTGCACGCGCTGCAGCAGGTCAAGCTGGCCGGGTTCGGGCGCTTCGTGTCGTGCTGGCGGTCGCCTCCGCAGCCCTACGAGCATCCGAAGGGCCGCGCCTGCGACTTCGCGGCCGATCCGAAGGGCTTCGGCGGGGTGGCGAGCGGGCCTTCGAAGGAGTACGGCACGCAGCTGGCGACCTGGCTGGTCCGCAACGCCCAGCCGCTCGGGGTGATGTACGTGATCTGGTACCGCCAGATCTGGACCCCGGCCGCCGGCTGGCACACGTACGAGAGCGGCAGGGGCGACCCGAGCAGCGACCACACCAACCACGTTCATATGTCCATCTACTAGGTAGGACATTGACGTCGGTAGTGCTCCCGTGATCTGATCCGAGAACTCTTCACGTTCTGGATCGAGGAGACCGCCGTGTCCAAGTTCCTCCGTGCCGCGCTGGTGGCGACCGTCATCGCCACCGCCGCAACCCTGGCCGCCCCCACCTCGCCGGCCTCCGCCGCGTTGCCCACCGCCGCCGTCGCGCTCGGCGACAGCTTCATCAGCGGCGAGGGCGCCGGCAACTACCAGCCCGTCGTCGACTCGGGCGGGGTGGCGCAGTCCTTCCCCGGCTGGTCGGCGCCGAACAGCAACGCCTTCTTCTGCCACCGCTCCGCCAACGCCTCGCTGCTACAGGCGACGCTGCCGGGCATCGCGGACCGGTACAACCTCGCCTGCTCCGGCGGCCGGCCCGCCGACCTCGCGACCGCGTCCTCCGCCCGGGACAAGGGCCGCTCGGTCGCCGCCCAGCTCGACCAACTGCGGGCCGTCGCCCAGACCCACGACATCGACCTCGTGCTCGTCGGGCTCGGCTCCAACAACAGCCAGTTCACCTTCGGCGACGTGGCGGAGAAGTGCGCCAACCGCTTCATCGCCGACGCGTGGACCGGCTGGTGGGAGTTTTGGGCCTACCTGGGCGGCCCGGTCGAGCAGGCCCCGTGCGCGGCGGCCGACCTGGCGACCGCCGCCCAGTTCTCGGCCGCGACGACGGAGACGGTCAACGCGGTCCGCCAGCTGCTGATCACCCTGAACCAGGTCGACGCCGACCACCAGCACCGGGTGGTCTTCCAGGACTACACCAACCCGCTGCCGCTGGACCTGGACCCGTCCTACTGGGAGGCCGACGGCCGCCAGGACGACCGGGACAAGTTCCGCGACCTGGGCGCGCTGCGCTATGCGGCCGGCTGCCCGATCCACCGGGCCAGCCTGTCGGCCGGCCACCTGTTCTCGCAGGGCCTGGGCACCCTGGTCCAGAACGTGCGCAACACCCTGGCCGCCGAGTTCCCGAACGACGACCTGGTCTTCCTCGACGTCCAGCACGCCTTCGACGGCGCCCGCCTCTGCGAGCACCCCGGCAGTCCCGCGGGCGCGCTGGCCACCCCGATCCGCCTGCAGGACGGCCCGAGCGGCACGTTCGTCACGAGCCTGTCGGGCAAGGACAAGATCGCGATCCAGCGGATCGCCAACACCTGCGCGTCGTACTTCCAGACCTGCCAGGAATCCTGGCACCCCACAGCCGCCGGCCAGGCCGTCCTGGCCCGCTGCCTCAACGCCGCCACGACGACGGCCGCCCGCGCGGTCACCTGCACCCGCCAGCCCGACGGCACGATCGTCACCACCTGAGCTCCTCCCGGGACCGTGGCGAACATGGTCGCCCGGCCCCGGGCCTGGCGCGTCTACCGAACCCAGTTGACGCCCTTCCCGCCGACACCGAGGCGTAAGAGAGCGTTGGGTAACTGGATGGCTACTTTGATCATGGCTTCGGCGTGCGCGGGTTTGCGCCGTCTGCACCGTCCCCAACCAGGCGAAGGTTCGTTTCACCACCAGCGGCGGGGTAGCACCTGGAAGCCTCGCACGTCGGTGTTTTCAGCTTGCATCCGTAAGAGTGCTGGCTGCAATGTCCGGGGATCACGATTCCGATCGGATCTCCACGGGTGCCCGACCGGGCGTGCGGCGACGTTGTTCGGGCGTGCGGCGCCATGTCGTGCTGCCCTGCCTGTGGTCGTGGCGGTAAACGCCGGCCGGCAACCCACGATTTGGGCTGTCCCCGAAGAGCTTACGAGCGCGACCCGTTTGATGCGCTCGGTGGTCAGCGTCCGCCGTTGAGGCACGCTTTGAGTATCGGCGGTGGCGGCGAGCGTCGAGTGCGCGGTTTCGTATCCATCGGCGAGGTTCCGGGATCGCGGCAGCGGCGACCGGGATCGCCCGCACGCCACGACACGCGACACGACGTTCAAGAATCGGCAGCAGACGGCGCGGTCAAGAGCAGACTTGGCACACGGATCCGCGGCAATCAGCGCGCTACGGAACGTCACGACGATTGGCCTACCCAACTCACGGACATGCCCATGTGCGTGCACCTGATCTTGCTCGCTGCCTTGCTCAGTGGATGTTGTGTGCCACCGACCGGGTGGTAGTGACAGCCGATGGATTGTGGGTGATCATGTGTCGTTCACGGCGTCCACGTCAGCTTGGAGAGCAGCGCCATGGCTCGTATCGACACCACCTTCGGCCGCCCAGAACTGGCCGCCGTCCGTAACGCCGTCACTCGCGGTGACCTGCGGGCGCTCAGGTCGGCGCTGACTGCCGGGCTGACGAGCGCGCATGACCGGCTCGACCGGGTAAAGGTCGCGGTGGACACCCTGACGGCGCGGACCGGCGCCTCGGTGCCCGCCGGCCTCGACGACTGGGTCCGCACCGAACCGGGCAACCCAACCGCCCTCGCGGTGCGCGGTGGCGTCGAGGTGGCCCGGGCCTGGGAGATCCGCGGCGGCGCGCTTGCGCGCGAGACGCAGCAGCAGCGGCTGCGTGACTTCATCGCCATCCTCGGCCAGGCCGAGGAGTACTGCCGCGCGGCCGCGCACGCCGACCAGCGCGACCCGGCGCCCTGGGCATTCCTGCTCCAGATGGCGCGCGGCCAGCAGGTCGACACCGAAGAGGTGCTGCGCCGCCGCGAAGAGCTCGAGGCGCGGGCGCCCCAACACCTCGGTTCTCAGCTGCAGGCGGTCATCGCGCTCGGCCCGATGTGGGGCGGCTCGGCAGAGCTGGCCGCCGACCACATCCGCAAGTGGCTGACCTCGGCCCCGGCCGGCTCTACCCTCCCCGCGCTGTTCTTCGTCGCCCAATACCAGCGCTTCCTCAGGGAGGGGCGAGGCTTCGTCCGCGATGCGGAGGTCCGCGCCGAGGGCCATCGGGCGGGTGAGCAGCTGCCGAACCGGCCCTGCGCGACCCCGGACGAGTTCCTGGCCCACAATTACGCGGCCGCCTGGTTCGCGCTGAGCCGCGAGCCCGGCCGCGCCAATAAACACTTCAAGCTTTTGCGGGGCTACGCCACCGAGTATCCCTGGACATTCCTTGGTGCCGCCACGGGCCAGCGCGCACTGGCCACCTTCCGCGGCAAGCGGCAGAACGCCCTACTCCGCCTACCGTTCTGAGCCAGAATATTGGTGGGTCTCGGGGGCGAAGGGCTGGCAGACCGCCGCTCTTCACCCCGCTTCCGGCGGCATACACGGCGGGCCGAAGCATCGAGCACCGGTCAGACCAAGCGACCAGTGAAGAAATCTGCCCGGTATGCCTAGCGATCATGGCGCACGGATTTGCTGCTGTCGGCTCGTTACTGGCGCGGTGCAGGAGATCTGCGCGCCATCGCTGTCGCCGCTGGCAACCCCGATTGAAGCGGTGTTCCACTCATATCGGTGGGCCGGAGACACGATATTGTGCGCCGGTGGATTGGGACGCCTTCGAGGCGGCATGGCACGACAGCGGATGCCGAACCTTGGCCGGCCTGGCCGCGGTGCATCCGGGCGAGCGGCTGTACGCCGCGGCCTTCCACCTCTTCTACAGCGACGACAACGAGATCCTCCCGCCGGCCCTTGCCGCCAATACCGAGGCTGCGGTGGACCAGCGCTCTGGGTATTCGACGCGGTTCGCCCCGCCAGAGTGGCGGTGGGACGTCCTGGACGCCGCGAGCGATGCGATGCGGCCGTGGTACCGGCGCATCACCGAGGAGTTCCTTACGTCCGCCGGCAACGCCGCCGGACGCGACGCGGCGTTGGACGCGCTCGCGGCGGCACACGACGCCGCCATGGCCAGGGTCTGCAAAGCGATGACCGCGACCGCTCGCCAGGGCCGCATCCACAGCTCGCTCCCGACCAACTTCTTCGTCGTCATCCTCGAGGGCCAACGGGGGGACGAGGAGGCCGACCCGATCCGTGCGAGCGTCGACCCCCAGGTGCTCGCGACCGTCCCCGAACTGGCCGAGCACCTGCGCGAGATCGAGGAGGGGTGACCTCCAACCGGCTCAACGGCCGTCATGCTCGCTGCGCATAATGCCGCCGATCGTGCGTGCCGTGTTGGTCGGGTCGGTCACGCCGGGTGGCGCGTGCCGACCCTGGCTGGTGTGCTGAAGTGCCGATGACAGCACGTTCGATCTGGTACGCGCGCTGGATCGCTGTGATGTCAGCCTTGGGACTCGCGCAGGACCTGCCACTGGCTCCAGGCGAGCTCGGGCTCGAGGTCTGCGTAACCGCGGCTGCGTTCGAGCTGCTGCGCATCGGCGTGGGTCATCATCATGCAGACACCTTCGCTGGTGAGGCGCTCCACCTCTTCGCGGCGGAGATGCCGACCGGCCTCTTCCTCGGCGGCGGTGAGGACGGCCACCAGCGAGGGAATGAACACGGGTCGAAGTTCGCTCCGTGAATCCGCCTCACCTCCCTCAGTGCCCAGACGCCAGGTGCCAAAGGGGTTGTGGCAAGCGTGGCCCGGCGGATACCCGCCGTCGGGCCAGCGCTCAAGGCGGCGGCGAGGCGTATCCAGGTCGGGCCTGAAGGTATCGCCGCTCACCAGCACGGGGTCCTCTGCCAGCTGATACACGTTGAACGAGCCAAGGATCTGGTTGGCCTCGGACGGTGGGGCCTCGACCTGCGCATCCGGCAACCCGAACGCGTGCATGCCGCACGATCGCGACACACCGCGATCCTGGAGCACCACGACGGCGCAGCGGTACAGCATCCACGGGTCGCCGCTCTCGAGACCCCGAATCCAGCGTGTGACGGGCCAGCCCAACTTCGACTGCTCGAGCCGCACTCCCAGCGCGCCGGCGTCGCCCAGCGCGGCGATCAGCATCGCCACTTCTCCCGCCGCCGCACCGAGGTACACCGGCAGATCCAGGACCAAGGCACTGCCAGCCGCGGCGACGGCGTGCTGCTCCTCCACCGACATCGTGCCGTGACCGAACGCCTGGCTGAACGAGCCGTCGTTCTCCACCCACTCCGCCAGAGCGCGAAAGCCGAGGTTCTGCGATGTGAGCGACTGGCCGTCCAGTGTCAGGCCGGAACGTCCGAGCGAACCCTGCCACTGAGCCATCGTCGCCGCAGCCCCTGGGACGAAGAGCCGCACACCGTACACGTGATCGTCAGGCATGCAGCGGAGGGTAATACCGCTCTGCGAGGCCGCTGAAGCCACGTGTCCAGTCGCGGCGGCCCCGCAGGACGGGTCCCTGCGCAATCTGCACGCAAAACGCCCACGTCGGGCGCGTGCTCATGCCGCGATCGGCTCGCTGCGGAGCGTCGTGGCGAATTGGGCGCCAACGTCTCGCGGCTCGGTACCGAGCAACCGCCGTGGCGTCCGCGGTCGCGCCTCAAGTCACATCGGCCGGGGGCGGCTCGACCCGGAATCGGCGCCACAGCGGTGCGGGCCAACCCAGGCCCTCCTCGGTGACGGCGACGGTGACGCCGAGCAGGGCAAGGAAGTCCAGCGCCGCGCACTCGTCGCCACGGCGGAACCGGTCGCCGGCTCGGGCCGGCACGTCCCACGCGTCGTCGCTCTCCTCGTCGTCCGGACGCTGCACAAGGTATGCGGCAACATCCGAACGGTCGAGGGCGAGGTCGGGGAACGCGGCAACCACGGCCTCCGGTCGGCCGGACAGATCCCTCCCCGGAAACCAGGTGTTGCGCTCCTGCGGCCACTGGATGAACCAGTCCACCGCCGTACCCCGGTCGAACAGCTCATACCCCCAGTCGTCGCCGTCGTAGACGAACACCAGGATGCCGGCGCAGCCCAGCGCCTCGGACACGTGCAGTTGCGCCTGACGCCGTAGCGTCCATTCCCAGCCGCTCGTCCAGCGCATCACGGTCCAACCGTCACGCTGCTCGTAAAGGTTGAACGCGTCGACCCACTCGTCAGCTGGGACCTGCTCGACCCGCCGGGCATGCCGCGACCAGAACTCGGCCAGTGCGGCGTGGACATCGGCGTGCCCCACGCCACGGAACGCATTGATCCGGACGAACAGCCCCATAGCCGCAATCTAGTGACCCCGCCGCGTCCACGCGCGCCATTAACCCAGCCCGCCCCGGCTCCGTTGACCAGCGGCAAGCCCACCGGTGCAGCGGATCTGTCGCGAGTGTTGCGCAGCGGCCGTCCGAAGATCGTCACGCTTCGTGGCCGCAGGACCGGCGGGTTTCCTGCGTCGCTGGCTCATGCTCGTGCCGAGATGAGTGCACCGTTCGGCCGGGAAGCTGGTCGATCAGGCGCTATCCTGCGAGGCCATGAACCTCGATCATCTCGCCACGGCCGGGGCGGACGGACGCTGCCAGGCATTGTGGAAGATCGAGAATTCCCCGGAGGCTCGCCAAGTGCTTAGCAGCGTGCGGCGTCGTGGTCCCGGGCGGCTGCGGCGCGCGGCCCTCGACGCTCTGGCCTACCTCGGTGGTGAAGCGGCTCTGGACCCGGCTGATCTGCAGATCGTGGAGCGGTTGGTCCGCATTCGCCGCCGCACTGATCCGATCGGCTCGGTCACGTCGTGCTGGACGTACTGGTGGGCGGTGCGCAGCACCGACCAGGACGCCGTGGTGGCCGCTTTGGGGCTGACCGATGTGCGGCCGGCAACCTACGGGCTGGCCGCCACCGTCATCGACATCCTCGAACACGACGAGAGCGCGGAGCAGGGGCTGGTGTACGTCGGGCCGTCGATCAACGGATGGGTTCCCCTGGCGGGGCCATGGTGCGACGCCTTCGGCGGGCGCGCCGATGAAGTACGGGCAATCGTCGCCGACCTGAGCCGTCAGTTCGGTGAGGTGCACGCCTTCTATTTCAGTGAGCAAGGTGACGGCTCGGCGTGGCATGTCGTGCGGGACGGCATGACGATCCGGTCTTTCTACAGCGAGGATCTGGAGATGTCGTCGGGAGATCCCCTGCCGATCGAACGTGAGTGGATGGCCGCTCACGGCTTGGACGGCAAACCCGAAGAGCATCCCGACGACGTTTGGGATATCACTGCCGCGAACGAGGTTGCCGCCGCGATCAGCCTGGACGTGGGCTGGCATCACCCGGTCACCGCCGACGTGAGAGGGTTGCCGGTCCTCGCCTCGGTGCCCGGCGCCGGCCCAGCAAAGTTCCCGGCCGGTGTGTACGAAATCTGAGCCCACCGACAGCCGGAACCTGCATCATCACCAACTTGCGGGCACTCTCGCTGATCATCTACGTGCCCGGCGTCCGCTCCTGCTCAGGCAACTCGAGCACCGGGTCCGGCAAGGTGAAACGGACATGGCGGTCGTGCGAGTCGATGGACCGACCGCATGACGGGCATTCAGCTCTCACGGTTCGAGTGTTCCAGGCCGCTCCGGACGATGTCCGGCTCGGCAGGGCGGTGGCAACTGACCAGCGGTTCCGGCGGCGAGCACCAATACCTGCTGCAATGCCCGGACGTGCCGCTGTGAACGCGCTTGCGGTGGCAGCAGTGCATCGAGGGTGATCTTCCGGGTCGCGAGTTCATCCCATTCCCGCAGCTGTGACAGCACAGTCGAGACGGCTTCGACGGCTAGGCCAGGGTTGGAGCGCCACATCCAACCGAGCACGGTCCCGAACGGATCGCCAAGGTGTACGACGTTGCCAGGCGTCCACATTTGCAACGTCCTATGGGCGGTGTCATCGGCAAGACCGGTTACGAGGTGGGTCAGGACGGCGCGGAGAATACGCTGACGGGCGGGAAAGCGTTCACGGAGACCTCCGGGACCGCGAGGGGGCTGGCGCAGCCAAACGTAACCGAGCCGTCGCCTATCGTCACAGTCTTGAGATAGCTGTCGAGTACGGGCTCCGGCTGGCCCGTACAGCAAGATCGGTTTACCTGATCTGCCGCGGTCTGCGCCGAGCCTGCCGGGAAAACGTGATGGGTCAAGGGACGCCGTCAGCGTGCTGACCATCCGCCGTCGGAGGCGATGGTTTGGCCGGTGATCCAGTCCGCTTCGTCGCTCAGCAGCCAGGCGGCCAGGCGAGCGGTATCAGTCGGCGTGCTCCAGCGCCCTCCGGGGTTGAGCCGGATCACCCCGGCGCGGAGGTCGTCGTCGGCGTAGCCGGTGTCGTTCGGTCCGGGGTTGATGCAGTTGACGGTGATGCCGCGGGGCATGAGGTGCGTCGCGAGGGTGCGGGTGAGTTCGTGCAGTGCCGCTTTGGAGGCGATATAGGGAAGTTGTGCGGGCATGGCGCCGTGATATTGCCCGGAGGTCATCCAGAGCACGCGCCCGCCGGGACGGGTGTCGTCGTGCTGGGCGGCGAATGCCTGGGCCAGCAGCAGCGTCGCCCTGGTGTTGATGGCGTAGCTCAGGTCGAGTTCCTCGGCGGTGAGAGCCTCCAGGGCCTGCCGAACGCTGCGTGTGTGGTTCGCTACCAAAGCGTCGACGTGCCCGAACGCGGCGCGGGCGGCGTCGACCAGGGCCGCCGGCGTATCAGGCTCGGCGAGATCCGCCGAGACGTGCTCGACCCGGCCGCCAGCCTGGCGTAGCTCGTCGACGAGGGCCTCGGGGCCGCCGGGATCCGCGCCCCAAGGTCGCCCGGCGTCATACGGCACCCAGGAGTGAAGCAGCAAAGCGGCGCCGTCAGTGACGAGCCGCCGGGCGATGGCTGCTCCGATCGCGATGCGGCGACTCGCGCCGGTCACGATCACTACCCGGTCCTTCAGTGGTGGCGTGGACATCGCTTCATCGTCGCCGTGCGGCCGTAACTTCGCGACTGAGTAACAGCGACGGTCACGCTGCTGGGTGGGCGTGTGACTGCGAGACAGTGGCTGGGTTCGATAGGTTGTACGGTATGTGGCGCATCACCGTGAACGACACCTGTATCGGGTCCGGCAGCTGTGTCGGGCTGGCGCCGGAGCGGTTCGAACTCGACGACGCCGCGGGGCGGTCCCACCCCGTGCGGGCCGAGATCGAGCCCGACGACGCGGTGCTCGACGCCGTTGCCAACTGTCCCATGGAGGCGATCTCCGTCATCGACCTCGAGACCGGGGAACCGGTCGAGGCGTAGCCCACGGCCTGGACCGCTCGGTAGGCGCCTGGCGCGCGCGAACCGGATGCCCGCGAACGTCGCGATCCACAGCGCACCCGCCGACCGTGGTTGGGAGTCGGCGAACGAAGATGAGCTGCGCCGATTGAAACGCCGCGATCGCCGGGAAGGCATCCGATCGCCTCACCGCCGTAGCACGAGAACTGCGCCAACGGCGAGGAGTTCACGCACGCTCTGGGGAGCGGTAGGCGCGCAGCAGGGCCTCGGCGGCCTCGACCGGGGTGAGACGGCCCTCCAGGACCTCGCGTTCCACCTTCGGGGTCAGTTCGCGGACCGCGTGACTCGTGCGCAGGCCGTCCAGCAGGGCATCCCTCGTCATGGACCAGACCCAGCGTAGCTGCTGGCGTTCCCGGCGCGACCGTAGCTCGCCGCTGGCCGACAGTGTGTCGTGGTGGCGGGTCAGCTGTGACCATAGCTCCGGCAGGCCGGCGCCGGTCAGGCCGCTGCACGTCACCACCGGAGTCTGCCACGCGTCCTTCGGGCCGGTGCGCAGCAGGCGCAGGGCGCCCGCCAGCTCGCGGGCGGCGGCCTTCGCGTCCGTCTCGTGGGGGCCGTCCGCCTTGTTGACCGCGATCACGTCCGCCAGCTCCAGGACGCCCTTCTTGATGCCCTGCAGCTGGTCGCCCGTGCGGGCCAGGGCCAGCAGCAGGAACGTGTCGACCATGTCGGCCACCGCGGTCTCGGACTGGCCCACGCCGACCGTCTCGACCAGGACGACGTCGTAGCCGGCCGCCTCCACCACCAGCATGGCCTCGCGGGTCGCCCGCGCCACGCCGCCCAGGGTGCCTGACGTGGGGGAGGGGCGCACGAACGCGTGCGGGTCCGCGGCCAGGCGGTTCATTCTCGTCTTGTCGCCCAGGATGCTGCCGCCGGTGCGGGTTGAGGACGGGTCCACGGCCAGGACCGCGACCCGGTGGCCCGAGCCGGTCAGCTGCGTGCCCAGGGCGTCGATGAACGTGGACTTGCCCACGCCGGGAACGCCCGTCACGCCGATGCGGCGGGCCTTCCCGGCGTGCGGGGTCAGGGCGTGCAACAGCGCCTGGGCGCGCTCGCGGTGGTCGGCGCGCGTCGACTCGACGAGCGTGATCGCCCGGGCCATCCACGCCCGGTGGCCGGAGCGGACGCCCTCGATCAGGTCGCTCAGTGCTGCAACCGGGATCGCAGCACCTCCAGCAGCTCCAGGGCCGCGTCGGCGATGACCGTGCCGGGGCCGAAGATCGCGGCTGCGCCCGCCGCGCGCAGCTCATCGTAGTCCTGCGGCGGGATCACGCCGCCGACGACGATGAGGATGTCCTCGCGGCCGAGGCCGGCCAGCTCGGCGCGCAGGGCCGGGACCAGGGTCAGGTGGCCCGCGGCGAGGGAGTTGACGCCGACGATGTGGACGTCGGCCTCGACGGCCTGGCGGGCGACCTCGCCGGGGGTGGAGAACAGGGGGCCCACGTCAACGTCGAAGCCGAGGTCGGCGAATGCGGTCGCGATCACCTTCTGGCCGCGGTCGTGGCCGTCCTGGCCCATCTTCGCCACCAGGATGCGGGGGCGGCGGCCCTCGTCCTCGGCGAACGCGTCCGTCGCGGCGCGGACCCGCTCCACGTTGCCGGACCCGCCGGCTTCGTCGCGGTACACGCCGGAGATGGTACGGATCTGGGCCGTGTGGCGCCCGAAGACCTTCTCCAGCGCGTCGGAGATCTCGCCGACCGTCGCGTGGGCCCGGGCGGCGGCCACGGACAGCTCCAGCAGGTTGCCGCCGCCCGCCGCGCCCGCCGTCAGGGCGTCCAGAGCCGCATCGCAGGCCGCCTGGTCGCGTTCGGCGCGCAGGCGCTGCAGCCGGGCGATCTGGGCGGCGCGGACGGCCGAGTTGTCGACCTTGAGGACCTCGATCGGCTCGTCGGCGTCGGGGCGGTACTTGTTCACGCCGATCACCGGCTGGCGGCCCGAGTCGATGCGGGCCTGGGTGCGGGCCGCCGCCTCCTCGATGCGCAGCTTCGGGATGCCCTCGTCGATCGCGCGGGCCATGCCGCCGGCCCGCTCGACCTCCTCGATGTGCGACCAGGCGCGCTGGGCGAGGTCGTGGGTGAGGCGCTCGACGTACGCGCTGCCGCCCCACGGGTCGATGACCCGGGTGGTGCCGGACTCCTGCTGCAGCAGCAGCTGGGTGTTGCGGGCGATGCGGGCCGAGAAGTCGGTCGGCAGGGCGAGGGCCTCGTCCAGGGCGTTGGTGTGCAGCGACTGGGTGTGGCCCTGAGTGGCGGCCATCGCCTCGACGCAGGTGCGCACCACGTTGTTGAACACGTCCTGGGCGGTCAGCGACCAGCCCGACGTCTGGCAGTGCGTGCGCAGGCTCAGCGACTTCGGGTTCTTCGCGCCGAACTCCTTGACCAGGCGCGCCCACAGCAGCCGGCCGGCCCGCAGCTTGGCGACCTCCATGAAGAAGTTCATCCCGATCGCCCAGAAGAACGACAGCCGCGGCGCGAACGCGTCCACGTCCAGCCCGGCGTCGCGCCCCGCGCGCAGGTACTCCACGCCGTCGGCGAGGGTGTAGGCGAGTTCCAGATCGGCGGTCGCCCCGGCCTCCTGGATGTGGTAGCCGGAGATCGAGATGGAGTTGAACTTCGGCATGTGCTTCGAGGTGTACGCGAAGATGTCGCTGATGATCCGCATCGACGGCGCCGGCGGATAGATGTACGTGTTGCGGACCATGAACTCCTTGAGGATGTCGTTCTGGATGGTCCCCGACAGCTGCTCGGGCGCCACCCCCTGCTCCTCGGCGGCGACGATGTACAGCGCCAGCACCGGCAGCACCGCGCCGTTCATGGTCATCGACACGCTCATCCGGTCCAGCGGGATGCCCTCGAAGAGCCGGCGCATGTCCAGGATCGAGTCGATGGCGACGCCGGCCATGCCCACGTCACCGGCGACCCGCGGGTGGTCGGAGTCGTAGCCGCGGTGGGTGGCCAGGTCGAAGGCGACCGAGAGGCCCTTCTGCCCGCCGGCGAGGTTGCGCCGGTAGAACGCGTTGGACTCCTCGGCGGTGGAGAACCCCGCGTACTGCCGCACGGTCCACGGCTGCGTGGTGTACATGGTCGGGTAGGGGCCGCGCACGTACGGCGCGATGCCCGGCAGGCCGCCGATGAAGTCGACGCCGGCGAGGTCGTCCGGGCCGTACACGCCCTTGACGTCGATGCCCTCGGGGGTGTGCCAGGCCTCGGCCGTGCCCTCGGGCGCGCCCGGCTCGACCCGCGGGGTGCCGAGGGCCACCTCGGAGAAGTCGGGAATCACGGCGCCACCACTCCCAGGTCTCGGTGGGTCTGCTGGAGCACGCCGAGCGCGTCGCAGCCGGTGAAGAGGTACGCGTCCACGCCCTCGTAGGAGCCCTTGCCGGCCAGCCAGACCTTGCGCACGCCCTCGGCCTTGAGGCGCGCGGCGGTCGCGGCGGCCTCCTCGGCGTAGGAGCGCTCGGAGCCGCAGACGCAGGCGACCGGCGACGGCTCGTCGGCCAGTCGCACGCCCCCGGCCGCGAACAGGTTGGCGGCGAAGGAGACGCGGGCCGAGTGCGTGGCCGGCGGACCCAGCGTGACCAGGCGCACGGTGGGGGGCTGCGGCGCGGCGTCGGCGGCGTCACGCAGAAGCTCGAAGCCCTGGGAGTACGACATCCGGGGTAAACCGCCGCCCGGCGGCAACGGTGCCGGGGGACGCACCGGGCGCCGCTCGGCCAGGTCCGGGAACTCCGACACGCCGGTGATCGGCTGCCGGCGGTGGGCGAGGTCGTCGAGGCGCCGCTGCCGTACCTCGCCGACGCGGTCCTCGACCAGCCCCGACGACAGCGCCGCGGCCATCCCGCCGGCCCGCTCGACCTCGTTGAAGACGTCCCAGGCGGCGTGGGCCAGGGCGTCGGTGAGCGATTCGACGTACCACGACCCGCCGGCCGGGTCGAGCACGCGGGCGACCCCGGCCTCCTCGATGAGCAGCGACTGGGTGTTGCGCGCGATGCGCCGGGAGAAGCCGTCGGGCAGGCCGAGCCGCGCGTCGAACGGCGCCACGGTGACCGCGTCCGCGCCGCCGGCGCCGGCGCCGAAGCAGGCGACGGTGGTGCGCAGCAGGTTGGTCCACGGGTCGCGGGCGGTCATCATCGCGTCGCTGGTGACGGCGTGCTGGCGCTGGGCGCCGAGGTGCGGCACGTCGCAGACCTGGGCGACGCGGGCCCAGACGCGCCGGGCGGCGCGCAGCTTGGCGATGGTGGCGAACTGATCGGCGGTGGCCGCGAAGCGGAACTCCAGCTGGCGCAGGGCCATGCCGGCGCTGAGGCCGCCGGCGACGAGCTCGCGCAGGTAGGCGACGCCGGTGGCGGTGGCGTACCCGAGCTCCTGCGCGTCGGCGGCGCCGGCGTCGTGGTACACCGTGGCGTCGATCGTCGCCACCGGGACCGGCGACTCGCGCGCCAGGACGGACAGCAGCGAGAGCTCGGTCTTTTCGCCCGACCGGGCGGTCAGGCCCAGCGGATCGGCGCCCAGGTTGCCCGTCTTGTCGGAGCCTGGCAGGGCGAGAAACGCCCGGGCCGCCTCCAGGGTGTCGAAGCCGTTGTCGAGCACGACCGGGGCCAGGTCCAGGTAGACGCCGTCGAGCGCCTCGGCCAGGTCACCCGGCGCGAGACCGGCCAGCCACACCGAGGTGGCGCCGTTCTCCAGGTCGGACAGGATCGCCGCGCGGGTCACCTTGGGATCTGGATCGGCGTGGCGCTGGCGGACGTCCCAGGGCCGGGGGAGCGCGCAGCCGCCCCGGACGAACGGCACGTGCCCCGGCTGACCGGCGGGCGGGGCGGCGTCGGCGGCCGTGTACAGCGGCGCGATCCTCAGGCCGTCGTACGTCGCGGTCGACAACAGCTCGGCGACGGCCTCCGGCGGCGCGTCGTCGTCGGCCAGCCCGGACTTGCGCAGCACGCCCAGCGCGAGCCGCCGCCAGTCCTGGAGATCTGCGGGGGCGCTCATGGTCGCCACGTTAAGGGCGTGTGCGCGCGAAAATCCCTACTTGTGACAACCTCCACCTCTCCACTTTGTCACCGCTCAAGGCTCGCCGCAGGACCTGGCGACGGCTGGCGGACGGCGGCCGTGGCGGAATCGGCCGCGCGCCGGTGGCGCCCAGGTCCGTGCTCACCCGCCGGGCGTGGGACCGGCGCCAGGGCGACCGGCAGCCAGGTGGCGGCGATGGCGCAGGAGAGCATGGCCAGCACGATCGTGACCCGGTCGACCGAGGTCGACAGATGCCAGTGGATGTCGTACTGCGTGACAAGATAGATGAAGGTCAGCATCAGCCAGTGCGCGGCGAGCACCGCCCACAGCCACCCGTCCCCGGCCAGCCCCAGCCGCCGGCGCCGCCCGCGCAGGAGCAGCCCGCCGAGAACCGCGGCGACGGTGGCGGCGATCGCCACGGGCCAGATCCGCTCGCCCAGCTCCGTCTCGATCAGCGGCAGCCGCTCCCACGTGCCGGCGTCGCCGCGCAGCAGTGCGCCGAACCGGCCGCCGGCCATGAGGTCGTTCTCCGCGCCGAGGGCGCGGGCGGTCAGCGACCAGGCGGCGGCCGCGCCGGCGGGCAGCCAGCACCACGCGGCGCGGCGGATCTCGCGGCGGTAGCGCACCGACGCCACGACCGCGAACACCTCGGCGAGCGCGACGCCCTCGTTCTTCGTCAGCGCCGCGGCCGCCACGAGGAACAGCGCCAGGGGTGTGACCCCGAGCGGCTCGCGCGGCGCGAGCAGCAGCACCGCTCCGGCCACGAACGCGGCGGCGCACATCGTGTCGCTGTAGCCCTCGGTCGGCGCGGTCCACTGCGGCAGCCAGGCCGAGCACGCGGCGCCGAGCGCGGCCGGGATCGACAGCTGCCACGGCGCGCGGGCGGTCACGCGGCGCACCGCATAGGCGACGAGCACGGCGGCCGACCAGGTGACGGCGACGTTGACGGCGATCGCGGGGCGGAACGTGTACGACTCCAGAAGCCGCCACGCCACGCCGACGGGCGCCGAGGCGAGCGGCGGGTAGTCGGGGTGGCTGGGCACCAGCGCCGCGTTGCCCATCGCGGCGCGGGCGAAGTCGCCGCCGCGCGCGAAGTAGCCGGCGTGCAGCCACCAGATCGCGTGGGCGTCCCACGCCACAGGGTCGCGGAACATCAGCAGCATGGGCGGCAGCAGCGGTACCCCGAGCAGCCCGGCCTCCCGCCAGCTCCCACCCGGCGCCGGCGCGGCCCGCCGCACCAGCCACGCCACGGCGACGCTCGCGGCGAGGACGGCGGCGAACCACGGGATCAGCGGCCCCCGCAGCCACAGCATGAGCAGCACGGCGACGGCCGACACGGCGGCGCCGGCGAGCGGGGCCAGCAGCACGGCCAGCGGCAGCGAACGGGTCAGCGCCCACCCCAGCGGCAGCCCGGCCACGGTGAGCATGAAGACCGCGACGACGCTGGTCACGTCGCCGCCGGGGCGATGTCGAGGGCGACGCCGTGCGGGACGGACGCGTCGCTGCGGCGGCGCAGGACCAGGTCGGCCCCGGGCGTGTCAACGGCCAGCACGAGCCCGTGCACGGTCACCAGCTCGGTCATCCGGAAACGCCAGAGCTCGTCGGGCTCGTCGACGAAGACCCGGGTGCCGGCCGGAATCCGGCGGGCCATCTCGGCGCCGAGATACTCCATCCGCTCGACGTCCCGCCCGGGCCGGTGGTGGTAGCCGATCGCGAAGTGCGCGCCGGCGTCGGCCGAGTGCGCGGCGCCGAGCGCGGCCGGGACCAGAGCCCCGGCCGCGACGGCGGCGACGATCAGCCGGACCGCGAGGCTCGCGGGCGGCTCATCTTCGTCCTGACGTGGCATCGGCGACCCCAACCGGCTGTTGATCGATCGGGGCGACCATATGTTCCGTGGCCTGCGATTCACTGCTCCGCGGAGGGTGATTCGTCGGCGTAGCGGCACTCGCCCGCTCGCCACGTGGCTTGATCCGCGACGGCACGTCGAAGTTCAGCCCGGACTTGAGCAGCCGCTTCAGCCGCGGCGCGAACGGCCGCTCCACGAGCCGGTGGCCGAGGTAGGCCAGGACCAGCATCGCCGCGATCATGCCGAACAGCAGCGGCCACGGCGCGATCTTGCCCTTGAGCAGGCGGATGGTGATGACGCCGATGTCCTGGTGCAGCAGGTACAGCGGATAGGTCATCACGCCCGCGACGGTGAGCCACTTCCACTTCGCCCAGTCCAGCCACCCCAGCGCCGAGGCGGCCACCGCGGCGAAGAAGCCGCCGACGAGCACCATGGCGAGCGTCCACTTCATGTTCACGTGGAGGTACTGGTTCATGTGCCGCGTGTCGAGCAGCACCTGATGCTGGGCCAGCAGGAACGACACGCCGACGAGCCCCCACAGCAGCGGCGTGGAGCCGAAGCGGTGGATGAGGTACAGCAGGATGCCGGCGATGAAGTACGGCGAGTACTTCGGTTGCACGATCGTGTCGATGATCGGGATGCCCATGTTGCCGGTGACGATCGTCGCGATGAGCCACAGCGCGCTGAAGGCGAGCACCCGCCGGTAGGTCAGGCCGAACGCGACCACGATCGCGAACAGCAGGTAGAAGCGCATCTCGGTCCACAGCGTCCAATAGACGGCGTCGACGCTGGGCACCCAGAACGCGTCCTGGGCCATGGTGAAGTTGACGAGCAGGTCGGACAGGGTGGTGGGGGCCCGGATCACGTGGGATGACAGGGCCAGGTCGCGGTTGAAGTACACGAACGCGAACGAGAGGGGCACGGCGACCCAGTACATCGGGTAGAGCCGCACGACCCGCGAGACGAAGAAGTCCTTGAGGTTCCGGTCCCAGCAGCTCATGCAGATGACGAACCCGCTGATCAGGAAGAACAGCTGGACGCCGAGGTAGCCGTAGTTCGCGAAGTCGAACAGCCGGCCGAACACCTGACGGTTCGGCGACTCCCACAGCTGTGAGTGCGGCGTGCCGACGTAGTGGTAGATCACCACGAGCAGGGCCGCGACCAGGCGCATGCCGTCGAGCGCGGCGAGGCGGCCCTCCCTCCGGGGGGAGGTGCGTGCTTCGGTGAGGGTAGGCGCGTTAAGCACCCGGCACTTTAACCCCGTTGGGTGGAATCTGTCGAAATCTCGACGCTCGATGACGGCAAGCTCGCCCGATGGGGCTCGGTGTTCCCCCGCTGTTCGCTTCGCTGCGGGGTGCTCGCAACGTCCTGGTCGCGGGGCCCGCCGGCCGTCCGTGCGTTACCCCGCACCGGGGTCCGGCCGTTGCGCGGCGGTCCAGCACGCACAGTGCAGCACATCGCTGCGGTGGGTGCGTGCGCTCACCCACTGCACCGCGAACAGCCGCCTGTTCGTCGGCGCGCTCATGGTGATCTATTTCACCTTCGCCTGTCTCGCGGCCCGGTCCCGCTGGAGGGGCGGTCGCCATGCTTCGTCCATCGAGTCCGCCCGCACCGAGGCGCCGGTGCGCGTCCCGTCATATCGGATAAATCACGATTTATCGGCGTTCAGGGGGTCCGCTGGTGCCACTCCGCGTACACGCGCTTCGGCACGACCATGCGCCACGAGTCCACGATCAGGTCGCGCAGCTCGTCGTCGCCGAGCTGGTCGAGGTGGGCGCACGCCCAGTGGAACCGCATGTCCGAGGGGCGCGGCAGGAAGAACCGCTCGGGCTCGGTCGCCACCAGCGCGGCCCGCTCCTCCTTGGGGAAGGCGAACCCGAGGGTGGTCTCGTCCTGCGACAGCGCGAGATACACGATCCGCCCGACCCGGAACTTGACCCGGTCGCGGATCAGATGCTCGGTCGTGCGCGGCAGGCCCAGCGCCACCTTGCGCACGAGATCGACGCTCCCCATCAGCCTATGTTGCCACCTCGCAGGCAACGGTTCAGCGCTTGACGATGGATGCCACCAGTCCGTAGTCGACGGCCTCCTGGGCCGACAGCACCCGACCGGACTGCAGGTCGTCCTCGACCCGGGACCGCGGCTGTCCCGTCGCCCCCGCGATGCGCAGGATCAGGTCCTCGAGGTCGCGCAGGTATCGCCCGGCCTCGGCCACCACCTGGTCAGCCGTCCCGCCCGGCGAGGACACCTTCGGCTCGGTCAGCCGGAACCGCGCGTGCGCGAAGGCCGTCCGCTGGGCGGTCACGCAGAAGACCCCCAGGGCCGCCCCGCTGACCTCCCCGACGGCGGTCGCGTGCACCGGCGCGCGCATCGAGTCGATCGCGTCGACGAGCGTCCACACTGCCGCGAGGTTGCCCTGGTCCGCGCTCATGTGCATGCTGATCGGCTGGTCCCCGGACGCGTCGAGCGCGAGCAGCGTGGCCGCCGTGCGCGCGGCCATCTCCGGCTCGATCGGCCCGCGCAGGAACACCATCCGCCGCCCGAACAGCTGCTCGTCCAGCCACGGTGTGTGCAGGGCCGGGGGCATCGGCGGCTCCTCGTCCGGCCGTCGTTCGTACGGTGAGCGCATGCCCCGAACATAGGCGAGAATCCGTGCCGCGGCCGTCCGCGCACCCGCGTTTCCGCTTCGGGCTGAACGCCGCCAGTTCTCCCGCCGGCCCGGCGAATACCGCCAAACCGTCTGCGTTGAAACCTTGGACTGGCACCATGCGGTGAAGGGGGCACCGGCAGGCGGTGCCGTGTCGCAACCGTCGGGAGCCGCCATGGCGGACGTTTCCACCGCAGAGTCCGGCCTGGTCGACCGGGACCTCATCGAGATCGTGAACGAGGTCTGGGACGCGTACCTCCAGCAGCCCCCGGCCACCCCCATCGAAGCGCAGACCGTCCTGGACGCCAAGTCCGTCACCGCCGCCGTGTCGATCACCGGCGCCTGGGAGGGCCACGTACGCGTCCTGGTCCCGCCGGCCGCCGCCGGCGACATCACCGCCATCATGCTGGCCATGGACGCGGACGAGGTGACCGAACGCGACGTGACCGACGCCATGGGCGAGCTCGTCAACGTGGTCGGCGGCAACCTCAAGAACCGCGGCGTTCAGCCCGCCAAGCTGGGCCTTCCGGTCGTGGCGACGGGCCGGATGCTGTTCCCGGCCACGCGCGAGACCCACCGCCTGGCCGTCCGCTGGCAGGGCGGCGACCCGATCACCTTCAGCGTCCTGCACGTGAACCCCGATCGGGCGGTCCTACCCCTGGTGACGAAGAAGGCCTGAACGCGGAGCAACTCCCGACAAGTCCGGCATCGCTTGCCGGGCTTGTCATGTTTTTTCGCCTGGCGGGGGAAAAATCCGGCATGGCAGGGTGGCGCGGGCGCGACAGGGAGAAGGGGACTGCCAGCGCGAAACCGTGACGCCGACGGTGCCGAGCAGGCCGGTGGCGAGGACTGTACGGTCCGCCGCGTCGTGCAGTTGGGCAAGCCGGGCCGCCTGTGAGGCCGGGCAGCAGCCCGGTCACGAGGGCGAGGCCTGCGGCGGGGCGATCCAGGCGGCGGCGGGCCCCGGCGGCGGCCTGGCCCGTGCCGAGCAGCATGGCGGCGGCGCGGTGGGGCTCCAGGGCGAGGCGGGCTGGCCCGGCGGCGGCCTGGCCCGTGCCGAGCAGCATGGCGGTGGCGCGGCGGGGCTCCAGGGCGAGGCGGGCTGGCCCGGCGGCGGCCTGGCCCGTGCCGAGCAGCATGGCGGCGGCGCGGCGGGGCTCCAGGGCGAGGCGAGCCGGCCCGGCAGTGTGCCGCACGCCGCACACGGCTGCGGCGAGCAGGACGGCCGCGGGAATCGTGGGGCCGCCGAGCAGGACCGCGGTGCAGGTGGTCAGGGCGAGCGGGGCGGACGCCGCCGGTCATCGTGCGCGCGATCTGTGCGTACCACCGAGGCCTGGTCTCATGCTGGGTCCGTCCGCTCGCCCCGATATCGAACGGTGTGGCCATTGGACGGAATCGGCCGTTCGCGGCTCTCTATGAACGTGACGCACGAGATTGGGGCGGCGCCGCCGGACTTCGCGGAGTTCTACCGGGCCGAGGCGATGCGAGTGCAGCACGTCGTGTGCGCGTTCGCGGGTCATGAGCTCGGGGTCGAGGCGACGGCCGAGGGGTTCGCCCGGATGCTGGAGCGCTGGGACAGGCTGCGTGAGCTGGGGCCGCCCCAGCGCCGCGCGTACGTGCTGACCACCGCGAAGAACTACGCACGGCGGCGGGCGGAGACGCAGTCGCGGTATGTCGGCCTCGACGAGCGCCCGGGCGGCGAGCCCGGCGCCGACGACGCGGCGCTGGGCCGGATCGAGCACAGCCTCGGCCTGGAGCGGGCGGTGCGGGAGCTGATCGACGGGCTTCCGCCGCGGCGGCGCCAGGTGGCGCTGCTGTATTTCCTGCACGACGACGGCTACGCGGAGATCGCCAAGCTGCTCGACATGAGCGAGTCGACCGTGCGTTCGCACGTGGCGGAGCTGCGGAAGGTCCTGCAGCCGTACGTGCGCCGATTCCAGGAGCTGATGGAGGCGAGCGAACATGGCCGAGGATGAACTGACCAGGGGGCTGGTGCGGCGCGCGTATGCCGCTGAGCCCTTCGACGCCGACGCCGGCCTGGCGGAGGTG
Organism: Dactylosporangium sp. CA-233914; assembly: GCF_050942935.1. Classification (NCBI taxonomy): domain Bacteria; kingdom Bacillati; phylum Actinomycetota; class Actinomycetes; order Micromonosporales; family Micromonosporaceae; genus Dactylosporangium; species Dactylosporangium sp. CA-233914. Next base: position 2,998,038 of record NZ_CP192030.1, read on the forward strand.
GTCCGCCGCGCCGGACGGCCGCCGGTCGACGGCCCGGATGACTCGTCGGTGGAGGCGCGGAGCCGGCACGCGGTCAACGTGCGGCGCCGGCGGCAGGTGTCCGTGCTTGCCGTGTTCGCGGGGGTGGTGGGGCTGGTGCTCGTCATCGGGGTGGCCACGGGGCGCCTCGCCGGCGGGCCCGGCCCCGGCCTGGAGGTCGGCGCGCGGCCGTCGGGGGCTCCGTCGCTGGCCAAGCCGTGGCCGTCGGGGAGCCCGGCCCCCGGGTTCTCCCGCAGCTACACGCCGGGCCCCAGCGCGCCGCCGTCGCCGAGTGACAGCATCGACCCGGGCGGCCACGGCGTACCGATCGCCCTGCCGAGCCAGTGCGCGTACGGGCTGACGCTGAGCTTCTCGGACGGCCAGTTCCACGTCGGCGACAGCGGCTCGGGCTGCCCGACGCTGCAGCGCAAGCGGGTGTTCCTGCGGGACACCCGCAGCGGCAACGGGCTCTACGGCCCCGGCGACGCGACGCTGTGGCCGGTCCCGGGCTCGTCGGCGAACCTCGAGCTGCCGTACTCATACACGGTGCCGGCGATCCCGAGCCTCGAGCCCGGCCACTTCTACGAACTGGTCTATATCCCAGGCAACAACCTGCCCAGCGCCGGCGCGGACGCGTACAAGTATCTGGACAACTCCTTGATCATCGCGCTCCGGCAGTGACGGGTCGATGCCCGGCCGCCGTCGGCGGCCGGGCAATCACCACGGCTTCAGCAGGGACCGGCCCAGCGGTTCATGTGCGGGCTCCCGTCAGCTCCGGGCGGGTGGCCAGGATCACGCCGAGGGTGGCGTAGCCGATCAGCAGGTGGGCGCCGCCGACGTAGTCGGCGATCGGGGAGCCGGCGATCGCGAACGTCGGCACGCTCACGACCGCCCAGCTCTCGGCGACCGTGGGCCAGACGCGGGCCGCGCCCTTCCAGCGGCCGGTGAAGAGGATCTTCAGGCCGATCACGAACATGCCGAGCATCGACAGCGGCCAGAACACGTCCATCGGCACCAGGAAGGCGGAGTCGCGCAGCGCCGGGATCGCGTGCAGGATGCTCCAGGCGGTGGCGACGGCGAGCAGGACGTGCTCGACGTAGAGCATCCCGCGCGCCACCTTCGAGGTGCCGGTGGCGGCCGTGCGTAGCTGGATGCGCAGCAGCGCGAACAGGCCGAGCTGGAACGCGGTGCCGCCGATGTCGGTGATGGTCAGCCCGAGCGAGTCGGTCGGGTTGTTGCCGACCGTGAACATCGTGCCGGCCCAGACCAGGGTGCCGGCGGTGAGGGCGGCGGCCAGGCCGCGGGTCGTGCCGGTCGAGATGCGGGCGGCGACGGTGGGCGGCAGGTCGGTACGGGCGGGAATCGGTCCGGTGCGGATCGTCATCGTGGGTTCCTGTCTATGTCTGGCGCACTGCGGTGCGGTATGCCGAGAACTCTGCGGCGCGCGGCGACCCGGGCGGCAGGGGCGCGCGCCCCGCGCCCCGTCCCGCGCCGTGTCCCGGATGGATCGGGACCGCAGTCCCCGGGCCCTCGGGACGCCCGGCCTGGCACCATGACCGGGTGGCGAAACCCCGCGTGTCCACCCTGGTCGGCGCCCTGTTCGTGGCTCTCGCGCTCGCCGCGACGGTCGCGTCGTTCGCGCTGGAGTTCAGCATCGGGGCGCAGCGGCGCGCGGGCGACGGACTGGAGGCCGGCTGGGTCTCGGGCCTGGCCGGGCTCGCGCTCGCGGTGCCGGGCGGCCTGCTGGTCCACCGGGTGCCGCGCAACGCGGTCGCGTGGATCCTGTGCGCGAGCGGGCTGCACTGGGCGCTGGACGGGGTCGCGGTGGCGTGGGTGGCGTACTCGACCGCGCACTCGCCGATGCTGCCCGGCGCGGCCCTGACGTACTGGGTCTACCAGCGCGTCGGCGCCGGCCTGCTCTTCTCGCTGCCGCTGCTGCTGGTCTTCTACCCCAACGGGCGCCTCCCGGCCGGCCGGTGGCGGTGGGCGGCGCTGGGCAGCCTCGGCGCGACCGCGGTACTGCCGCTGACCCTGATCTTCGTCCCGGCCCGGATCGCCGACACGATGGACGACGGCCCCGTCCCCGCCGCCGCACGGGATCTGTCCATCGACTTCCTCTCCCTGCCGCTGCCCGACACCGCCTGGCAGGCCCTGCTGCGCGTCGGCTACGCGGCGCTGCCGGTGAGCCTGCTGATCCCGTTCGCCGTGGTGTTCCGCCGGTACCGCGCCGCCGCCGGCCTGGAGCGCACCCGCATGCGCTGGCTGCTGTGGGCGGGCGTGGTCGACGTGCTCGTCATGCTCTCCTCGCTCGTGCTGCCCCAGCCCTGGCTCGGCGGCGGCCTGCTCGTGGCGATCTCGATCACCGGCGGCGCGATCGCGGCCGGGGTCCTGCGCCCGCAACTGCTCGACATCGACCGCCTCCTCGGCGGCACGGTCCTCTACGGCACCCTGGCGACCATCGTGGTCCTCGTCGACGCGGGGATCCTCGCCCTGGTGACGACCCTGCTCGGCGACCGCGGGGCCGCCCTGGTGGGCCTGCTCGTGGTGCTGCTGGTGTACGGCCCGCTGCGCAACCGCCTGTGGGTGCTCGTGCAGCGGGTGGTGCTCGGGCAGCGGCACGACCCGTACCGCATCATCTCGGGCCTGGCCGAGCAGCTGGAGCGCTCCGAAAGTCCCGAGCACCAGCTCCTGGCGGTGGTGCGCAGTGTCGCGGAGGCGTTCCGCTCGCCGTACGTGGCCGTCGAGGTACACCGCACCGGCGGGAACCTCCTGCTGGCCGAGCACGGGGTGGCGCCCACCGAGACCCAGACGCTGCCCATCACATACCGCGACGAGACCGTCGGCCGCCTGATCCTCGCCGCCGGCGGCTTCCGCGCCGCGCTGTCCCCCCGCGACGAACGCCTCCTGGCCGACGTGGTCCGTCAGGCGGCCGCGGCGGCGCGGTCCAGCTATCTGGCGGCGGAGCTGCAGGTGAGCCGGGAACGCCTGGTGGGCGCCCGGGAGGAGGAGCGCCGGCGGGTGCGCCGCGACCTGCACGACGGCCTGGGGCCGGCCCTGGGCGGCGTGGCGCTGCGCATCGACACGGCCCGAAACCTGCTGGCCCGCGCCGCCGGCCTCACGCGCGCCCCGAACGTCGCCGCCGCGGCCGATCCGGCCGACGCCACGGACGTGCCTCGCAAGGCGGATCCGTTGCGTGCTCCGGAACAGGCGGACGGCGAGCGGCGCCGGGCCGGCGAGGCGCTGCGCAAGGCGGACGAGGTGCTGCGCCAGGCCCGCGAGGACGTCTCCACGGCGCTGGCCGACGTGCGGCGCCTGGTGCACGACCTGCGCCCGCCGGCCCTGGACGACGTCGGCCTGGCCGGCGCGGTGACCCAGCTGGCCGAGCGGCTCCGCGCCCCCGGCCTGACCACGCGCGTGCTGGCCGACCTGCCGGAGGACCTGCCGGCCGCGGTCGAGGTCGCGGCGTACCGGATCGCCTCCGAGGCCCTGACCAACGTCACGAAGCACGCGAATGCTGTCACTTGCACGGTTCGCCTGTTTTCCGGCGGTACCGACCTCATTGTGGAGGTGATCGACGACGGCGCGGGGATCGCCCCCGGCACCCCGAGCGGCGTCGGCCTGGTCTCGCTGCGCGAACGGGCGGCGGAGCTGGGCGGCCGCTGCGAGATCGAATGCCCGCGGTCCGGCGGCACCGTCGTCCGCGCGGCCCTGCCCTTGGCCGCGACGGCGGCGGCGCTAAGCTCGTGACCCGCCGCGCCGCGTTTTCTCACCCCACGGGCCGCGGGCCGCGACTGGCGGGGGAGCCCTGGGCCCTACCTGGAGGATGCCGGCCATGACCGACGAGCGTGCGATCCGGGTGCTCGTCGCCGACGACCACCCGATCTTCCGTGACGGCCTGGCCGTCCTGCTCGGCTCGGTCGACGGCATCGAGGTGGTCGCGACGGCGGCGACGGGCCTGGAGGCGGTCGAGCAGGCCGTCGCCCTGCGCCCGGACGTGGTCGTGATGGACGTCCAGATGCCGGGCCTCAACGGCATCGAGGCGACCCGCCGGCTGACGGCCGAGGTCCCCGAGTCGGGCGTCGTGGTGCTCACGATGTCCGAGGACGACGGCACGGTCTTCGCGGCCGTGCGCGCCGGCGCCCGCGGATATCTCGTCAAGGGCGCCGAGCAGGAGGAGATCGTCCGCGCCATCAACACGGTGGCCTCCGGCGGCGCGGTCTTCGGCGCCACCCTGGCCCGGCGCATCGCGGAGTTCTTCGCGGCCGGGCCGCCCTCGGCGACGACCGCGTTCCCGGAGCTCACCGCCCGCGAGCGGGAGATCCTGGAGCTGCTCGCGGCCGGGCGCTCCAACGCCCAGATCGCGCAGGCGCTGTTCCTGTCGCAGAAGACCGTGCGCAACAACGTGTCCAACGTCTTCGCCAAGCTGCAGGTGGCCGACCGCGCAGAGGCCATCGTCCGGGCCCGCGAGGCCGGCCTCGGCCGGTAGTTCGATTCTGGCTCGACTGGTCAGAGCGCGGTTCAGCCTTGGAGATCCCCTGCGGGCGCACGGGCGCTCCGCTGAATCCGACCGCCACTGATCGAAGCGATTCACCGGACTCGCTGGGCGATCCTCAGCTCCGTCAGGTAGCGCTTGACGACTTGACCCCCGTAGTCCACGTCGATCAGCCGCGCGATGGAGCTCAGCAGTGCACTGCGCTGCGCGTCCGGCAAGGCACGGTGTCCGGAGTAGGTCAACAGGAGATCCAGGTAGTCCGCTGTCGAGTACGGCAGCTCCCACTCGTATCGGTGGAACCTCGCAGGCCCGAATCGCCCCGACGAGGTGAGCTCCCGATCGTCTTCGACGATGTCTCGAGCAGTCTCAAGACGCAGGCCCGGTGGGGTCGACGGATCGAAGCGCTCGTAGCACTTCTGGATCTCGGCGAAGAATGCCTCGGTCCAGGTGCCGCCGGCGATGTGGTGGGTTCCCACGGTGGCCAGCAGGCCACCGAGACGCAAAGCGTCAGCGGACTTCGACACCCGCACCGCGGGGTCGATCCAGTGAAACGCGGTAGCGGAGAACACCACGTCGAACGGTTCACCGGGCAAGGGCCACTCCTCGAACGCCGCCGTAACGACCTCCACCGCGTCGAACGCGGCAAGATTTCGCCGAGCCACAGCCGCCATGTCCGTGCCCAACTCGACAGCCACGATGCGATAGCCCCGCTCGGCCAGCGGCACGGTCGCCTGCCCAGTGCCACAGCCGATCTCCAGCACTCTCGCGCCGGGCGCTACTCCGGCCGCAGCGAGATCATCGAATATCTGCGCCGGGTATCGGGGCCGGGCCCGGTCATATCGTGCGGCGTCCTCGTTGAAGGTCTCTCGCAGCCTCACGTAGTCATCGGTATCGCTCACCAACGCAGAGTACGAGCGCGGCTCCTACGGCAGGCACCCAATTCTCGATGCCAGGCGCAGCAGGATGTGCGGAGCTTTTCCGCATCGTCACTGGAACGCGGTCGACATTTCGTCCAGGGACTCGCGCATCACGTCCGGCAGTGAGGTGCCCGCCGGGCGGTCCAGCCATTCCTGGACCGCCACCCGCATCGCCACCAGGAAGGCGGCCGCCATCACGCGGGCGCGCATCGGGCGGGGGCCGCGCGCGGCCAGTTCCGCGGTGAGTTCGTCCTCCATCGACGCGTACGCCGAGACCTGCCGCGCCACCAGTGACGGGTGCCGGCGCACGAGGCGGACCTGGGCCACCCAGTGCGGGTCGCGGGCGCCGAGCCGCTGCTGCAGACCCACCGCCGCCGCCGTCAGGGCCGCCCACGGCGGCTCGGAGCGGGGGCGCTCGCGGACCGCGTCGACGAGCTGGCGGACGCGCTGCTGGTCGCCGTGCAGCAGCGCCTCCTCCTTGCTCGCGAAGTAGTTCGAGAACGTCCGGCGGGACACCTCCGCCGCGTCCGCGATGGCCTCGACCGTCACCTTGTCCAGGCCGTGCTCGATCGACAGGGCCACCGCGGCCTCGTGTAGGGCCTGTCGCGTAGCCATCTTCTTGCGCTCTCGCAGGCCCAGCGTCACGCAGCCGATGTTACCTACTTCTCACTGAGCAAACTTGCGCACCGGGCAAGTTTTTTGGATGCTTGTACCAGGCAAGTATTCGGGAGGTCTCCGGTGGAGCACGTCGACGCGCTGCGTGACGGGGTGCGCGAGCTCATGAAGGTCGTGCGCCTGCTCAAGCAGCAGCACCCGCACGATCACGGGCCGCTCGCACCCGGTGTCGCGGGCATGCTCGCAGCCATCGAGCGGCTTGAGGGCGGCTGTCACCTCAAGGAACTCGCCACCGCCTGCGCGCTCGACCAGTCGACCACCAGCCGGGCGGTCAGCGCGTTCGTCCAGGACGGGCTCGTGCGCCGGGTCGCGGATCCCCGCGACGGCCGGGCCAGCTTCCTGGAGCTGACCGATCAGGGGCGCGACGCGCTGCGCCGCTCCGACGAGTGGTACGCCGGCATGCTCGCCGCCGCCCTGCGCGACTGGACCCGAGCCGATGTCGAACAGCTCAGCGGACTCCTGCGCCGTTTCGCGGTGTCCCTGAGCGAGAACAACCCCACCAGCAAGACCCTGGAGGCAACACGATGAGTCAGACGCACACCGAGGAGCCGATGACCCATCGGCAAGTGCTGGAGGCGCTGAGCGGCCTGCTGCTCGCGCTCTTCGTCGCCATGGTGAGCTCCACGATCGTCTCCACCGCGCTGCCGAAGATCATCGGCGCGCTCAACGGCACACAGACCCAGTACACCTGGGTCGTGACGGCCACCCTGCTCGCGGCGACCGCGACCACCCCGATCTGGGGCAAGCTCGCCGACCTGTACAGCAAGAAGGCCCTCGTCCAGGTCTCGATCGTGATCTTCGTGGTCGGCTCGATCATCAGCGGCCTGGCGCAGAACACCGGCGAGCTCATCGCCGCCCGCGCCTTCCAGGGCATCGGCGTCGGCGGCCTGCAGGCGCTGGTCCAGGTGGTCATCGCCGCGATGATCCCGCCCCGCGAGCGCGGCCGCTACAACGGCTACCTCGGCGGCGTCATGGCGGTGGCGACCGTCGGCGGCCCGCTGCTCGGCGGCGTCATCGTCGACACCTCGTGGCTGGGCTGGCGCTGGTGCTTCTTCGTCGGCGTGCCGGTGGCGATCCTCGCGCTCGTCGTGCTGCAGAAGACCCTGCACCTGGTCACCCTCAAGCGTGACAATCTCAAGATCGACTACCTGGGCGCCACGCTCATCGCCGCCGGCGTCAGCGTGCTGCTGATCTGGGTCTCCTTCGTCGACGGCTCCTTCGCGTGGCTGTCCTGGCAGACCGCGGTCATGTTCGGCGCCGGCCTGGTGATGCTCGCGCTCGCGGTGTGGGTCGAGGCGCGTGCCGCCGAGCCGGTCGTGCCGCTGGGGATCATCTCGCAGCGCACCACGGCGCTGTCGATCCTCGCGAGCCTCGCGGTCGGCATGGCGATGTTCGGCGGGGCCGTGTTTCTCGGGCAGTACTTCCAGATCGGCCGTGGCTACTCGCCCACCGAGGCCGGCCTGCTCACGATCCCGCTCATGGCCGGCGTGCTGGTCTCCTCGATCGTGGTCGGCCGCCTCATCACCCGCACCGGGAAGATCAAGCCCTACATCGTGGCCGGCACGCTGGTGCTCGTCGCGGGCTTCGCGGTCCTGTCGACCATCGACCACGAGACCTCGCTGGTCTACGTGAGCGGCGGCATGCTGCTGGTCGGCATCGGGGTCGGCATGTCGATGCAGAACCTCGTGCTGGCGGTGCAGAACACGGTGCCGCTCAAGGACATCGGCGCCGCGAGCTCCACGGTCGCGTTCTTCCGCTCCCTCGGTGGCACGATCGGCGTGTCGGTCCTCGGCGCGGTCCTGGCCCGGCAGGTCACCGACAACATCACGCACTCGCTGGCCGCGGCGGGCGTGCAGGCCCCGGCCGGGGGCGGCGAGACCAGCAACCTGAACCTCGGCGCCCTGCCGCCCGCGTTCCAGCACATCGTGCGGGCCGCGTACGGCGACGCCACCGGGCACATCTTCCTGATCGCCGCGGCGATCGCGGTGGTGGGTGTGATCGCGGCGATCCTCATGAAGCCGACGATGCTGCGCAGCACGCTGGACCTCTCGCCGGCGAAGCCGGCGTCCCCGGCGGACGACACCCCGGTGGGCGCGAATCGCTAGCGCCGCTAGATCATGAAAAATCGGATAAGTCCGGATATTAAGTGCTCGGACTTATCCACACAAAGGGACTGAGTTATCCGCTGTGCGGGGCTGGGCGACCGGAAAGCGGAACAGGACCGGACGGCGGCCGCGGGCGAGGGACCGGACGGCTGACCGGAAACCGGAGACACGGGCGGGGCTGCTCACCCCCTGGAGCAGCCCCGCCCGCCGTGGTTGGCGCGCAGAATGACCGCATGCCGCTCATCGCGCACCTCAGCGATCCGCACATCACCACCGGTGCCCTGGCCGCCGAGCCGGCCGCCGGGCTCTACAAGGCCCTGACCCGCGTGCTCGCCCTGGAGCCCGCCCCGGACTGCGTGATCATCACCGGAGACCTGGTCGACCACGGCCGAGCCGACGAATACGACGTGCTGCGGGAGCTGCTGCAGCCGTACCCGATCCCGGTCCACCTCGTCGCCGGCAACCACGACGGCCGCGACGCCCTCCGGCAGGCGTTCGGGCTGCCCGAGACGTGGTACGCGGCCGAGTACCCGGACTTCACGGTCATCGTCCTCGAATCGTTGCAGCCGGAGCTGGGCGACGCCGGACTCCTCGGCGCCGAGCAGCTGGAGTGGCTCGACGCGACACTACGGAAACGGACCGGTTTCCCGGCGTTCGTCTGCCTGCACCACCCGCCCGTCCGGGTCGGCATCCCGGGCATGGACGCGATCCGCCTGGTCGACGGCCCCGAGCTGGCCGAGGTCGTGCGCCGCCACCCGCACGTGGTGCGCGTGCTCGCCGGGCACCTGCACCGGGTCGTCACGGCCGGCTTCGCGGGCACGATCCTCAGCGTCGCGCCCAGCACGTACCGTCAGGTCGACCTCGGGCTCCGCGAAGGGAGACCGGTCAGTTTCGTCGCGGAACCGAGCGGTTTCCTGCTGCACCGCCTCGAGGGCGGCGAGTGCGTGACACACCTGGTGCAGGTGAGCCACACCGGGGCGCCGGTGACCGCGTATTGAGCCCGAGCGGCCCATGACGCGTGGCACGTTTCCGGGATTTGGGGCGTGGCGGCGGCCCGTACCTTGAATGCAGCAAGCGAGCGCACCACCCCCATACATGAGCGGCACCCGAGAGGACCACCCCCATGAGCGAGTACGGCGAGATCGAGGCGGGCCAGGAGCACGGCACCCTGGAGGCCGCGCACGGAGGCTACGGCGCCGAGGCCGACCACCAGTCGCAGTTCGGCATCCTCGAGCAGGACCACCACAGCTTCGAGCACGAAGAGTTCGAGCAACTCAAGCACATCGAGTACACCGACGCCGCCGGCAACCACTACGAGATCACCGAGTACACGCACTACGAGCACACCGAGATCGAGGACGACCACACGCTCATGGCGTACGGCTCGGAGAGCGACGGCCAGGCCGGCTTCGGCGCGGCCGAGGGCACCGAGGGCGAGTTCGGCGAGTCCGGGTTCGGCGCCGCTTCGGTGGGCTCGGGCCTGGACAGCCTCACGTCCCGGTTCGAGAACTTCCTCACCTCCGGGGGGTTCCTGAACGACAACGAGATCAACGACGCCAGCGCGTGACCGGCCTCTCATGGGGCGGTGAGATCGCGCTCACGGCGCCGGTCGGCGGGACCCCCGCTGACCGGCGTCGCGTCGTGTCCGGCCCCGTTGTCAAGCCGTTTCCCCGGCGGAATTCGTTGTCGCGGGGCCCGCAACCGGCGCAGACTGCATCGCCATGAGCCTCGACGACGACTGGCACTACCTGCCGACCAGGACCCGGGCCGGCGCGCTGCAGCGCGGACTCGGCCGGGGCGCGGTGCGGGCCAGACAGGACCCGGCCGCGCCGGAGCTGGTGTACGCCTGCATCCGCCGCGACCATCGCTGGCTGCCACTGGACGACCGCGGCGTCTACCTGGCGAGGCTGGTCCGCGACCTGGAACTGCCGACCGGCCCGATCGTGGCCCGGCTCTTCACCGCCTCCGACGAGACCGGCGAGTTCACGCACGCGCTGCGGGTCGCCGAGGCGCTGGCCCGGGCGGGCTCCGACGGGATGATCGAGAGCCTGCGCCGATACGTCGAGATCGGCCCCTACTGGCGCGAGGCGCTCGCCACGATCGCCGCGACTTGGCCCGCGAACTGGTGGGACGACCTGCTACCGGTCGCCGCCGACCGCCTGGAGTGCGCCCCCGCGCCCCTGCCGCCCGGCGCGCCGTGGCACGAGTGGTCCGCCCGCGACGAGCGCATCCGGGCCGCGGTCACCGGCGGCTTTTACGTGGACGAACTGCTGGACGAGGCCGAGTGCCTGGCCGGACCCGCGTCCGAGTCGCTGCCGGCGGCCCGGCGCGCCGCGGCTGATCCCACGTCGGGCGAGTACTGGCGCGGCCTGTGCGTCCTGGCCGAGCACGGTGCGGAGTCCGACGGCCCCGCCCTGCTGGCCGGGCTCGAATGGCTCGACCGGCGGCCGGACGACATGTGCGGCTACGACCGGCTCGTCGACGGGCTGGCGCGGGTCGGCGGCGACGCGGCCCGGCGGGCGCTGCCGCGCATCCGATCGCTGTGGTTCAGCCCCCACTCGTACGAGCGCGCCACCTACCTGCGGGCCCGCCTGACGCTGGAGCCGGACGCGTGCGCCGGGGCGCTCACCGAGGGCCTGTGGGACTGCGAGGCCGACGTCCGCCTGCTCGCCGTGCGGCACGTGTCGCTGGACGCGAAGCTGGAGCGGCGGATGGAGTACCTGCGCGATGACCCGATCGAGACCCCCGAGGTCCGCGCCGCCGCGGCTGAGCGCCTGGCCCTGGAAGCCATGATCTGAGGCCATGCCCTAACGCATCGTGACGACCGCGTCGAGCACCGTGCGCAGGTCGTCGCCGGGCTCGGTGCCGTTGACGACGAGCATCGCCAGGGCGGCCTCGTCGAGGGTCCACACGCAGACCGTGTATCGCGCCTCGCCGTAGCGCACGACCGTGCACGAGGCCTTCCCGTGGTGCCGGCCCGGGTCGGCGCCGGCCGCCACCGCGCCTCTGCCGCCGTCGATCACGAACCCGAGCATGGTCTCGCGCAGCACGCCGAGCACCGCCGCGTCGTCGGCGTCCTTGACCGGCAGTCCGGTGCCGCCCCACAGCAGGAGCATGCGGCCGTCGTCGTCGGTGTACGCCGCGGTGAACGGCTCCGCGCCCAGTTCGTCCTGCGCGGCCCGCACGCCGCGGTCCAGGGTCTCGGTGAGCTGCGGGTCGGCCGCCCACGGGCCGATCCGCTCGGGCGCGGCCAGCGCGACGGTCCGCCCGAACACGAGATCGCTGGTGAGCAGCAGGAACAGCACGAACACCGCGCACAGCCCGATCCGGGCGGCCCACAGCGCCGCCTGCCGCGGGTCGCTCGGCACGACCGGCTCGCTGTCGAGCGAGTCGAGGTCGAGTTCGTCGAGGCTCACGCCCGCAACATACGTCACGCGCCGGGGCTGTGGTGCTCTGTCGCCTGCGTGACAGATCGGCGCAAGTGCTTGCCAAGTGGGCGCCAAGTCCGCCGGTGCAACCTGTCTTCAGCGCCACTGAAGGGGCCGGTACAACGGCCCTCGCACCACCTAACTCGAGAACCCGCTCTCGATAACCATATATATGAGGCCAGGCGGCGGCACCCCTCCCTCGTGCCGCCGCCTTCTCATGTTCCGGGCGCTCCTTCGACCGGCAGCGCACTCCTGCGAGGACCTGCCGCGCCGCATGCCTTTCCCATCGGCGGGCCGGCCGGGATCGTGAGCATCACACCGTGTCACGTTGACGGTGCTGGGGCCGGTGGGACACGATGACCGGCAAGCGGTATGCGGAGGAACCCGGTGCGAGTCCGGGACGGTCCCGCCACTGTGACCGGGGCGCCGCCCGACACCGCAAGGCGGCGATTCCGGGAGCCAGGAGACTCCGGCCGCCCATGTTCAGCCACCTCGCGGGCGCGGACCCGCCGAAGGGATGTGTGCCCGTGACGCCGCCGTATCCGTTCTCGGCCGTTGTCGGCCTGCCCGACCTGCGCCTGGCGCTGCTGCTCACCGCCGTGTCGCCGGCCATCGGGGGAGTTCTCGTCCGCGGCGAGAAGGGCACCGCGAAGTCCACCGTCGTGCGCGCCCTCGCCGACCTGCTGCCCGAGGTCGAGGTCGTCTCCGGCTGCCGCTTCGCCTGCGACCCGGCCGCGCCCGACGCCGGCTGCCCCGACGGGCCGCACACGCCCGGCGCCGGGTTCGAGCGCCGCCGCTCCGCCCTGGTCGAGCTGCCCGTCGGCGCCACCGAGGACCGCGTCGTGGGCACCCTGGACCTGCAGCGGGCCCTCGGCGACGGCGTCAAGGCCTACGAGCCGGGCCTGCTCGCCGCCGCTCACCGCGGGGTGCTCTACGTCGACGAGGTCAACCTGCTGCCCGACCACCTCGTCGACCTCCTCCTCGACGCGGCCGCCATGGGCCGCGCGCACGTCGAGCGCGACGGCGTCTCCGTCAAGCACGCGGCCCGCTTCCTGCTCGTGGGCACCATGAACCCCGAGGAGGGCGAGCCCCGCCCGCAGCTGGTGGACCGCTTCGGCCTGGTCGTCGGCGTGGCGGCCCCGCAGGAGGCCGCGCCGCGGGCCGAGGTGGTCCGGCGGCGGCTGGCGTACGAGGCCGATCCGGCCGCGTTCGCCGCGCGTTTCCTCGCCGAGGACGCCGCCCTGGCCGCGCGGATCGTGAGCGCCCGGGCCCGGCTCGGCGCGGTGGCCCTGCCGGACGCGGAGCTCGACCGGATCGCGCGGATCTGCCTGGCGTACCGCGTCGACGGTCTGCGCGCCGACATCGTGGTCGCGCGCACGGGGATCGCGCTCGCCGCGTGGCACGGCCGGACGGTGGTCACCAAAGCCGACGTGCGCGACGCGGCCCGCCTCGCCCTGCCGCACCGGCGCCGGCGGGATCCGCTCGACCCGCCGGGCGCGGACCGTGACCGGCTCGAGGAGGTCCTGGACCAGGAGGCCGGACCGGACGACGACGACCCGCCGGGCGGGCCACCGCCCCCGGACGACAACCCGCCGCCGGACGGGCCTTCGGATCGTTCGGATTTGTCCGATTCCGCGCCGCCCTCTTCCGGGCCTGAACGTTCGGGGCCGGCCGATCCGCCGCCCGCGCCGCCAGGGCAGCGCTCGCCGGTCGAGCCGGATCAATCCGACTCGCTGAGCGAATCGGATTTTTCGGAAATGTCCGAAGTGGCGGCGCCGGGGCAGCTCGCGTTCGCGGGGCTGCCGTACAAGCCGAAACTGCTCGCCATCGCCGGCCGGGCGAACCGCCAGGCCGGTGCCCACGCCGGCCGCCGATCGCCCGCCCTGTCCCGCCACGGCCGCGTGGTGCGCTCCCGCGCCCCGATCGGCGGCAAGCTCACGAGCATCCACGTGCCGGACACGATCCGCGCCGCCGCGCTGCGCGGGGCCGGGCGCGCCGAGGCCCGGGACGTGCGCGAGGCGGTCAAGGCCGGGCGGGAGGCCAACCTCGTGCTGTTCGTCGTCGACGCCTCCGGCTCCATGGCCGCCCGGCAGCGGATGGGCGTGGTCAAGACCGCCGTCCTGTCGCTGCTGCGGGACGCGTACCAGCGGCGGGACAAGGTCGGCATGATCTCCTTCCGGGGTCACGACGCCTCGCTCGTGCTGGAGCCGACCGCGAGCCACGAGGTCGGCGTGGTGCGCCTCGCCGAGCTGCGCACCGGGGGCCGCACGCCGCTGGCCGCGGGGCTGCGCCAGGCCGCGCGGACCCTGCACGGCGAGCGGCGCCGCGACGCCCGCCGCCGGCCGCTGCTCGTCGTCGTCACCGACGGCCGCTCGACGAGCGGGCCGGACCCGCTGAGCGTGGTGCCGCTGCTGGCCGGCGTGCCCGCCGTCGTCGTCGACTGCGAGAACGGCCCGATCCGCCTCGGGCTGGCGCGCCGCCTCGCCGCCGCGCTCGAGGCGTCCTGCATTCCGCTGACGAGCCTGGGAGCCTGAGTTGCCGCAGGGAAGAGTCGAGAACGTACCCGACGACGGGCTCACCACCCGCCAGCGCCGCCGCCAGCACGTCCTGGCCGTGCACACCGGGCTGGGCAAGGGCAAGTCGACCGCAGCGTTCGGCATGGCCCTGCGCGCGTGGAGCGCCGGGTGGCCGATCGCCGTGTTCCAGTTCGTGAAGAGTCCGAAGTGGAGGGTCGGCGAGGAGACGGCCCTGCGCGCGCTCGGCGAGACGGGTAAGGGCGGCAGCGTCGTGTGGCACAAGATGGGCGAGGGCTGGTCGTGGATCCAGCGCCCCGGCACCGAGCGCGACCATGCCGCCGAGGCCGCCGAGGGCTGGGCCCAGATCAAGCGCGACCTGGCCGCCGAGGCGTACAAGTTCTACGTGCTCGACGAGTTCACGTATCCGATCAAGTGGGGCTGGGTCGACATCGCCGACGTCGTCGAGACGCTGCGCGAGCGCCCCGGCACCCAGCACGTCGTCGTCACCGGCCGCGACGCCCACCCGGACCTGGTGGAGCTCGCCGACCTGGTCACCGACATGAGCAAGGTCAAGCACCCGATGGACGCCGGGCGAAAAGGCCAGCAGGGCATCGAGTGGTAGCCCGGATCGTCATCGCGGCCCCCGCCTCCGGTCACGGCAAGACGACGGTCGCGACGGGCCTGCTCGCCGCGTTCGCCGCCCGCGGGGCGAGGGTCGCGCCGTTCAAGGTGGGCCCGGACTACATCGACCCCGGGTACCACGCCCTGGCCGCCGGCCGCCCGGGCCGCAACCTCGACCCGGTGCTGGTCGGCGAGGACCGCATCGCCCCGCTGTTCGCCCACGGCTCGGCCGGCGCCGACCTGGCCGTCGTCGAGGGGGTCATGGGGCTGTACGACGGCCGCACCGGCGCGGGTGAGCTCGGCTCGACCGCGCACGTCGCCCGGCTGCTGTCGGCCCCGGTCGTCCTGGTCGTCGACGCCACCGCGCAGGCCCGGTCCGTCGCCGCGCTCATCCACGGGTTTCGCTCCTTCGGCCCCGGCATCCACATCGCCGGGGCGATCCTCAACCGGGTCGGCTCCGACCGGCACGAGCAGATCCTGCGCGACGCCTGCGCCGAGGTCGGCACCGAGGTCCTCGGCGTTCTGCACCGCCACGACGCCGTCGCCGCGCCTTCCCGTCACCTGGGTCTCGTGCCGGTCGTCGAGCGCTCCGCCGAGGCGGCCGCGTCGGTGGCGGCCCTGGCCGAGCTGATCGCCGCGAGCGTCGACCTGGATGCCGTGCTGGCGGTGGCGCGCTCGGCGCCGCCCCTGTCGAGTCCACCGTGGACCCCGGGCTTCGGCGAGCCGGTCGCCGGCGAGCCCGTGGTCGCGGTCGCCGGCGGCCCCGCGTTCTCCTTCGGCTACGCCGAGACCGTCGAGCTGCTCACCGCCGCCGGTGCCCGGGTGTCCTATGTGGACCCGCTGCGGGACGAGGCCCTGCCGGACGGGGCCCGGGCGCTCGTCGTCGGCGGGGGATTCCCCGAGGTGTACGCCGAGCAGCTGTCCGCCAACGAGCCCCTCCGCGCCGCGGTGTCGGCCCTCGCCGCGTCCGGGGGCGCGATCGCGGCCGAGTGCGCGGGGCTGCTGTGGCTGTGCCGCACGCTCGACGGCCGCGCGATGTGCGGGGTCCTGCCCGCCGACGCGACCATGACTGCGAGTCTCACCCTCGGCTACCGTGACGCCGTCGCCGTCTCCGCCAGCGTCCTGGCCCCGGCCGGCGTGCGGGTCACCGGGCACGAGTTCCACCGCACGCGGGTCACCCCGTCGGCGGGCCCGAGCGCCGCGTGGGCGTGGCGCGAGGGCCGGGACGGGTTCGTCGAGGGCAACGTGCACGCCTCCTACCTGCACCTGCACTGGGCCGGGGCGCCGCAGCTCGCGTATCGGCTGGTGGCGGCGTGCGCCTGACGGTCGGCCTGGGCGCGCGCTCCTCGGCCTCGGTGGCCGACGTCGAGCGGCTGCTGCGCGAGGTGCTGCCCGATCCGTCGGACGTCGTGGCGGTGTCCACTGTGGACTCACGGCGGTCGCTGGCGTCGGCGGTCGCGGAGCGCTTCGGCTGGGAGCTGGTCGTGTTCGGGGCGCCGGAGCTGGCCGCCGTGCCGGTCCCGTCGCCCTCGGCCCGGGTGACCTCGGCCCTCGGCACACCCAGCGTCGCCGAGGCGTCCGCCCGGCTCGCGGCGGCCGGCGGCGGCGCGTCCGTACTCATCGTGGAGAAGCGGTCCTCGCCGGTGGCCACCGTCGCCGTGGCCGCGCCCGCGCCCGAGGTCGTCGTGGTGGGCATCGGCGCCGGCGGCGACCTGAGCCCGCAGGGCCGGGCCGCGCTGCAGGCGGCAGAGGTCGTCTTCGGCGGCCCCCGCCAGCTCGCGCTGCTGCCCGACGGCGGCGCGGAACGCGTCGCGTGGCCGTCGCCGCTGGTGCCGGCGCTGCCCCGGCTGCTGGCCGAGCGCCACGGGCGGCGGGTCGGCGTGCTCGCCAGCGGGGACCCCATGCACTACGGGATCGGCACCACCCTCGTACGGCTGCTGGGCGCCGCCCACGTCACCGCCGTGCCGCATCCGTCGTCGGTGTCGATCGCCTGCGCCCGGCTCGGGTGGGCCGTCGAGGACGTCGACGTGGTCAGCGCCGTCGGGCGGGACCTCGACGCGCTGCGGCGACACCTGCAGGACGGGCGGCGGGTGCTCGTGCTGTCCTCCGGGGCCGGCACGCCCGCCGAAGTCCGGCGGGTCCTTTCGGAGACCGGGTTCGGCGGCAGCGGCGTCACCATCCTGGAGGAGCTCGGCGGGGACGGCGAGCGGATTCATCACGACCCGGCGGCCGCCCGGCCGCTGAACATCGTCGCGGTCGAGTGCCGGGGCGACGGCGGGGTACCACTCGTGCCCGGGATCGCCGATGACCGGTACGACACCGACGGGCAGCTCACCAAACGGGAGATCCGGGCCGTCACGCTCGCCGCGCTGGGACCCCGGGCCGGGGAGCTGCTGTGGGACGTGGGGGCCGGGTCCGGCAGCATCGGGATCGAGTGGATGCGGGCGCATCCCCGGTGCCGCGCCGTCGCGGTCGAGAAGGACCCCGTGCGGGCCGCGCGCGTCACCGGCAACGCCCGGCGGTTCGGGGTGCCGGGGCTTCGCGTCGTGGTCGGGGACGCGCCCGCGGCGCTCGACGGGCTCCCCGCGCCCGACGCGGTGTTCATCGGGGGCGGGTTCACCGTGCCGGGCGTGTTCGAGGCCTGCCTCACCGCGCTCAGCAGCGGGGGGCGGATCGTGGTCAACGCCGTCACCGTCGAGTCCGAGCGGCTCGTGGCCGAGCTTCAGGCGCGCCACGGCGGGGAGCTCACCCGCATCGCCGTCCAGCGGGCCGGGGCCGTCGGCGGGTTTCTGGCGTGGCGGCCGATGCTGCCCGTGACGCAGTGGGTGGTGCGAAAGTGACCGTGTACTTCATCGGCGCCGGCCCGGGCGCGGCCGACCTCATCACCGTGCGCGGCCGCGACCGGCTCGCCGCCGCGCCGGTCTGCCTGTACGCGGGCAGTCTCGTCCCGGTGGAGCTGCTGGCGTACTGCCCGCCGGGGGCCCGGCTCGTCGACACCGCGAACCTCGACCTCGACCAGATCGTCGCCGAGCTCGTCGCCGCGCACGCGCGGGGCCTGGACGTGGCCCGCCTGCACTCCGGCGACCCGTCGGTGTTCAGCGCCATGGCGGAGCAGCTGCGCCGCCTCGACGCGGCCGGCGTGCCGTACGAGATCGTGCCGGGCGTCCCCGCCTTCGCCGCCGCCGCCGCGTCCCTCGGCCGTGAGCTGACCGTCCCCGGCGTCGCCCAGTCGGTCATCCTGACCCGCACCGCCGCCCGCGCCACCCCGATGCCGCCCCGCGAGGAGCTGGCCACGCTCGCCGCGAGCCGGGCCACGCTCGTGCTGCACCTCGCCGTGCAGCGCATCGACGCGCTCGCTGCGGAGCTGGCCCAGTGGTACGGCCCGGACTGCCCGGTCGCCGTGGTCGCCTACGCCAGCCGCCCCGACGAGATCGTCCTGCGCGGCACCCTGGCCGGCATCGCGGACCAGGTGCGCGCGGCGGGCATCAAGCGCACGGCGGTCATCATCGTCGGCCCCGTGCTCACCGCCGAAACGTTCCCCGACAGC
Organism: Dactylosporangium sp. CA-233914; assembly: GCF_050942935.1. Taxonomy (NCBI): domain Bacteria; kingdom Bacillati; phylum Actinomycetota; class Actinomycetes; order Micromonosporales; family Micromonosporaceae; genus Dactylosporangium; species Dactylosporangium sp. CA-233914. Next base: position 3,016,357 of record NZ_CP192030.1, read on the forward strand.
CATCTGTACTCGACCACCCGCAGCCGCCATCCTTGATCCCGGTGCGGCCCGCGGTCCCCGGCGACCGGCGCGACGGGCTCGACCCGGGGCCGGTGAGGTCGGTCTGCGTCACCCCAGGGCGATCCAGACGTCGTCCAGGGCGCCGTGGAACTGGTCGTTGTCCTTGCCGTCGCCCTTGCCGCCGATGCTCAGCGGGACCGTGTTCGTGATGGCCAGCGTCGCCGGGATCGTCGCGGTGGCGTGGACCGCGTCGTCGACCAGCAGCGTCAAGGTCGCGCCCGCGCGGCGGCACTCCAGCCTGTGCCACGTGCCGTCGGCGATCGAGACGCCGGACCGGGCGACGTGGATGTCGCGGACCACGTTGTCGGTCAGGACGCAGCTCGGGCGGCCCGGCGCGCCGTCGACCTGCAGCTTGTACTGGCTGCCCGCCGCGGAGTACCCCTTCTGCAGGACGTTCTCGCCCGGGCCGGTCTGGCCCCTGGCGAGCTTCACCGACGCGCCGTAGCGGATCGGGTTCGCGCCCGGGTTCAGCTCCGGGGCGTCCGGCGCCTGCAGCACCGCGTGCGGGCACTTCTTGCCGCTGCACTTGGCCGGGAACGCCGCGGCGTGGCCGGCGGCGCGGGCGGCCAGCCTGACCTTGCCGCCGCGGTTGGCCGACGGCACCAGCGTGTGGCCATGCCCCGAGTCGTCGGCGACGGTCCCTCCGATCCTGGCGGCGTCGAAGCTGTACCGCGCGACGATGACCGGCGCCGGGACGCCGGCCGGGCGCACGGCCGCTGAGGCCACCGAGACGTCGAGCAGCACGGCGGCGCCGGCCAGCGTCACCGCCAGGTTCCCCCATGTCTTCATGTCCGAAATGTGTCATATTTACGTGGCGCTGAACGCGCACTTCCACCATCGTGTCGGTTACTGCTCACATCCGTTCGGACGACGGACAGTCATCCGGACCGTGGGGGTGGGCACGGCTCTGCCAGACTGGACGGCATGCGGTGGGTGGTGATCGTGGCGGTCGTCGCCCTGGGCGTGGGCGTTCCCGGCCCGGCGTTCGCCTGGGCGGAGCGGGCGCGGGAGGCCTGCCGCATCACCGATCCGGCGGTCACCGAGGCATCCGGCCTCGCCGCGCTGCCCGGCGGTGGCTACCTCGTCGAGAACGACTCCAACCCCGAGCCGCGCAAGACCCGCCTGTTCTACCTCGGCGCCGACTGCCGGGTGACGCGCAGCGTGGGATACCCGACGACCGCCCGCGACCCCGAGGACCTCGCGGTGGACGCCAAGGGCACGGTCTGGATCGCCGACATCGGCGACAACAGCCCGCTGACCGGCGGCTCCGGCAAGCGCCGCGACACGATCGCGTTGTGGACGCTCGCGCCCGGGGCGAAGAGCATGAAGATCCATCGGCTGCGATACCCCGACGGCACCCCGCGCGACGCCGAGGCGCTGCTCATCGACGGTCAGGGCCGGCCGGTCATCGTCACCAAGGACCCCAGCGGCGAGGTGTTCCGCCTGGAAACCCCGCTGCCGACGGACAACGTCGAGGGGGCGCCGCTGACGAGGATCGGCCGCTTCGAGGCGACCCACAGCGGCACCAGCAACCCGTTCGGCTTCCTCGGCGGCTCCTTCGTCACCGGCGCGGCCGTGTCCCCGGACGGCACCCGGGCGGTCGTGCGCACATACGCCGACGCGTACGAGTTCGACGTTCCCGACGGCGACGTGGCCAAGGCGATCACCACCGGCAAGCCGCGGGTGACGCCGCTGCCGGACGAGCCGCAGGGCGAGGCGATCGCATACACACCCGACGGCAAGGACTTCCTCACCGTCTCCGACCAGGCGGGCCCGGTGAGCATCCTGCGCTATCCGGTCGAGCGGCCGGCCCCGAGCCCTTCCCCGTCGCCGACTCCCACCGAGGCCGCGAAGCAGGCCGACCGGGGGGCCGGCCCGGGCGAGCCGGGGCCCGGCCGGCAGGGCAAGGTGGCGCTGCTGACGGGGGCGTTCGTGGTGGTGGCCGTCGGTCTGGTAGCGGCGGCCGCCCGGCGGGCCCGGCGGCGCTGAGCGACCGCCGGCGCGGAGCCGGACACCCGCCCTCAGACGCCACCCGCCTGGAAACCCACGGCGACACCCGTGAGTACTCCCGGTGTCGACGGGCATCGGTGCGCGTGACACGATCGCTACCGAGGGATCAAGGGGGAGGTTGGGGTAGCGGTGGTGCGCATCGAGGTCGAGCGTGCGACGACGCGCGACATGCGGCGGCGCAACCGCTCCACGCTGCTGTCGGAGCTGTTCTTCCGCGGGCCGTTGAGCCGTCACGATCTCAGTCGCATCACCGGGCTCAGCGCCGCCACCGCCAGCAGTGTCACGGCCGAGTTGCTGCACGAGGGTCTGATCATCGAGGCCGGGCAGATCGAGTCCGACGGGGGGCGACCGCGGGTTCTGCTGCGGGTCAACCCGGACTTCGGGCGGCTGGTCGGTGCCGACGTCGGCGAGACCGGTGTCAAGGTCGAGCTGTTCGACCTGGCGATGAACCGCCTCGCCGCCGTCGATGAGCCGCTGCCGTCCTCGCGTCCCGATCCGTCCGCGGTCGCCGGGCAGTTGGAGGCCGGCATCCGTGCGGTGCTCAAGGACATCGACCCCGACGCGGTGCTCGGCATCGGTATCGGTGTGCCGGGGACCGTGGAGCAGGCCGACCCGCCGCTGGTCTACGCGCCGACGCTCGGCTGGCGCGGGGTCTCCTTCCATGATCTGCTCCGCGAGCGGGGGGTCGGCGCCCCGCTGTTCGTCGAGAACGGGGCCAAGACCCAGGGGCAGGCCGAGATGTGGTTCGGGGCCGGGCGGGGGGTCGGCAACGCCGTCGTCGTCCTGGTCGGCTCGGGCGTCGGTGCCGCCGTCATCACCAACGGGACCGTGTACCGCGGCGCCAGCAGCAGCGCGGGGGAGTGGGGCCACACCACGGTGGTCTACGGCGGGCGGGTCTGCCGGTGCGGGGCGCGGGGCTGCCTGGAGGCGTACGTCGGCGCCGAGGGCATCCTGGAGCGCTACCGTACCCTCGACCCCGACACCCCCGCGGCCGACGGTGAGATCGCCGACGTCACCGCGCTGATCGCCGCCGACACCCCGGCGGCGGCCGAGATCCTCGCCGAGACCGCGGGCATGCTCGGCGCCGGCATCGGCAACCTGGTGAACCTGTTCAACCCCGAGCGGGTCGTGCTCGGCGGCTGGGCCGGCCTGGCCCTGGGCGCCCGGCTGCTGCCCCAGATCCGCTCGGCCGCCCGCGAGCAGGCCCTCGAGCACCCCTTCGGCCAGGTGTCGATCGAGCTGTGCGAGCTGGGGCCGGACGCGGTCGCCTTCGGTGCCGCGACCCTGCCGATGGCGGAGCTGCTGCGCCGCGCGTCGCGCCCCTGAACCGGCCGCCGCACCCCGATCGACGACGCCCGGTAATCGGGGCGTGACCTGGGATAACGGCAACGGGCCAACCGCAAGCGGACCCCTTTTTTCGCCTCTTATATTGACGCGCGATGAATCTGGTCATAGCCTGCCTTCAATCTGGAAGGGCGCTTAACAGATGGCCGGCCGCCCAGTCGGCTTCACCCGATCTGGGCGCCCAACCGGGGCCACCCTCCGCTGAAAGGCCTCTCATGGCAAGAACCCGCCTGCTCCGCCGCGGTGTGCTCGCCACCGCCGCCCTCGCCGTCATCGGCGCGGTCGGTGCCGTGGCGATGAACGTCGCGTCCGCCGCGTCCGCCGGCCCGATCACCGGCTACGGTGGCAAGTGCGTCGACGTGGCCGCGGCCAGCTCCGCCAACGGCACGCAGGTGCAGCTGTACACCTGCAACGGCACCAGCGCCCAGCAGTGGACGATCGGCGACGACGGCACCATCCGGGCGCTGGGCAAGTGCCTGGACGTGGCCGCGGCCAGCTCCGCCAACGGCGCCAAGGTGCAGATCTACGACTGCAACGGCACCGCCGCGCAGCAGTGGTCGCGCAACAGCGACGGCACGCTGCGGGCGCTGGGCAAGTGCCTCGACGCGACCGGGCCGAGTTCGGCCGACGGCACGCCGCTGCAGATCTGGGACTGCTTCGCCGGCGCCAACCAGCGCTGGACGCTCCCGGGTGGCACCACGCCGCCGACCACGAACCCGCCCACGTCCAACCCCGCGATGGGCGCCGCGCCGTACGCGTACCTCGGCTGGGGCAACCTGCCCGACCCGCGCACCATCATGAGCGCGACCGGCATCAAGTGGTTCACGATGGCGTTCATCCTGTCCAACGGCGCGTGTGAGCCGCTGTGGGACGGCAACCGGCCGCTGACCGGCGGGCAGGACCAGACCACCGTCAACAACATCCGCGGGGCCGGCGGCGACGTCGCCGTGTCGTTCGGCGGGGCCAGCGGGCCGTGGCTGGAGCAGACCTGCGGCAGCGCGAGCGCGCTCGCCGCGGCGTACCAGAAGGTCATCAACGCCTACGGCCTGAAGGCGATCGACATCGACATCGAGGGCACGGTGTACAACAACCCGACCCTCCAGCAGCGCACGATCGACGCGCTGAAGACGGTCAAGGCCAACAACCCCGGCACCGCCGTGTACGTCACGTTCCCGAGTGACCGCACCGGGCCGGACTCCTCGATGATCAACCGGGCGGCGGCCAGCGGGCTGACCGTCGACGCGTGGACCATCATGCCGTTCGACTTCGGCGCGGCCGGGCAGAACATGGGCAACCTGACGATCCAGGCGGCCGAGGGCCTGAAGAACGTGGTCAAGAACGGCTACCACTACACCGACGACCAGGCGTACCGGCACTCGGGCATCTCCTCGATGAACGGCATCACCGACGTCGGCGAGACGGTCACCGTGGCGGACTTCCGCACCATGCTGGCCTACGCCCAGCAGCACCACCTGGCCCGGTTCACGTTCTGGTCGGCCAACCGCGACCGGCCGTGCAACGGCGGCGGCACCGGCGACGACACGTGCAGCGGCGTCTCGCAGAGCGCGTGGGACTACACGAAGGTCATCGCCCAGTACCAGGGCTAGTCCCTCATGAGCGGGTGCCCCGGTAAGCGGACGGCCGGGGCACCGGCACAGGGAGGGGCGGGCCGGGACGGTCACCCGAAGCCAACGCCCGGCCCGGCCCGCCCCTCCAAACCCCGAGGAAGGTGAGGTAGCCCACGTTCAGTTGTCGGGTGGCATACATCCGGGATCAAACGGTGCCCGGGCGCGCATAGGTTGCTCTTCGTCCGACGAAGACCGACCGCGTGCCACATGCGGTACAGATAAAGGAAGTCGATCCCCGATGAAGCGTCTGCTGCCCGTCCTGGCCGTCTCCTGTGCCGCCCTGCTGTTCACCGCGGCGTGCGGGGACGACAAGAAGGAAGAGAAGAAGTCCGACACCGCCGCGGCCTCGGCACCCGCCTCCGCGTCCGCCGAGCCGTCCACCTCCACCAAGGCTTCCGGCGAGGCGAAGGCCTCCGGCGCGGCGAAGGCGTCCGGTGCGGCCGGCAAGCTCGAGTTCACCACCGTCGGCAAGATGACCGGAGAGCTGTTCACCAAGGACCCCGACTGCCCGTTCGGGCAGTGGGACGCCAACTCAACCGGCGTGGAGCCCAAGTACCGCTCGGCCGTGGCGAGCTTCAAGCAGTTCGACTGCTACGAGAAGAAGAACGACAGGCTCCCGCACCGTGGGCAGCAGGCCATCTTCGTGGAGTTCAAGGCGGCCAACGCGGCCAAGGCGTACGCGCAGGACCAGGCGAAGCTGTACCCGACGCTGCTGGTCGGCAACACCGTCGTCGTGGGCGGCACGGGCCTTTCGAAGACCGACATGAAGGCCTGGCTCGAGTCCGTCAACGAGACCGCCGGCGGCACCGGGGAGATCCTCGCCTGAGGATCGGGCCCGCCGGCGTCATTCTCGACGCGGGCACCGTCGGCTGGAACACCAACATACTGCAACTTCCCGTGGGGGTTAGGCTTTGCCGGTGCCGACCGTGCTGATCCTGGGCGGCACCGGGGAGGCCCGGCGGCTGGCCTCGGTGCTGCTGCCGGCGAATCGCGTGATCTCCTCCCTCGCCGGCCGCGTCGCCGACCCGGCGCTGCCGGCGGGGGAGGTGCGCATCGGCGGCTTCGGCGGTCCGTCCGGCCTGGCGGCATACCTGCGGGCCGAGTGTGTGGACACCGTTGTGGACGCCACCCACCCCTTTGCCGCCCGGATGTCCGCGAACGCCGCCCAGGCCTGTGCCGAGACCGGCGTCGCGCTGCTGGTGCTGCGCCGGCCGGGCTTTGCGGACATATCCGGTTCGCACCACGTGCCGACCCTGCAGGCCGCCGCGGTGCTCCTGCCTTCGCTGGGAAGGCGTGCGTTCGTGACGACCGGGCGCCAGGGAATCGGGTATTTCCGGGATCTTCCGATGTTCCTACTGCTGCGCTGCGTGGACCCGCCCGAGGACGTTCCGTCCAATGTGGACGTGATCCTGGACCGCGGACCGTTCACTGTGGACGGTGAGATCGCGCTCATGCGGCAGTACGACATCGACCTGCTCGTCACGAAGGACAGCGGGGGAAGCATGACCGCCGCGAAGCTCGATGCCGCGAGGGAGCTGGGGATCCCGGTGGTGGTCGTCGACCGCCCACCGGTCACCCCAGGCGTCCCCGTCTGCGAATCCGTCGAGGAAGTGGCGAAGCTACTGCTTGCGTAGCCAGTACGTCAGCCCGGCCGCCGAGTGCGCCTCCGCGTCCGGCCACGGCGAACCCTCGCCGAACGCGGTCGCCAGCACCTCGTCGGCGATCGCGGCCGCGTGCTCGGCCAGGGCCTCGGCGGTCTGCGGGTCCTCGGGCTGATACCGCAGCTCGATCCGGTCGGCCACCTCCAGCCCGGAGGCCTTGCGCGACTCCTGCACCTGCCGGATCACCTCGCGGGCGATCCCGGCCCGGCGCAGCTCGGGCGTGATGTTCAGGTCCAGCGCCACGGTCGCCCCCGCGTCGCTTGCGACCGCCCAACCCTCGCGGGGTGTCTCGGTCAGGAACACGTCGTCGCGTTCGAGCGTCACCGGCTCCCCGCCGACCGCGAGCGTCGCCGTCCCCGCCTCGCGCAGCGCGGTGCTGAGCACGGTGGCGTCCGCGGCCGCGATCGCCGCGGCGATCTGCTGCACCCGCTTGCCGTAACGCTTGCCGAGGCTGCGGAAGTTCGCCTTCGCCGAGGTGTTCACCAGCGAGCCGGTCAGCGGCTCGACCGCCTGCACGTTGAGCTCGTCGGCGAGCAGTTCCAGCAGCTGCGCGTCGAGGGCGGAAAGGCCCTGGGCGGAGACGAGGACCCGCGACAGCGGCTGACGGGTCTTCACCGTCGCGTCCGCGCGCGCCGCCCGGCCCATCTCGACCAGGCGCCGCACGAGCGCCATCCGCTCCGACAGGTCGCGGTCGATCAGGGTCGCGTCCGCGGTCGGGTAGGCGGCGAGGTGTACGGAATCCGGGGCGTCGGGCGTCGTGGGCACCACGAGGTCCTGCCAGACCCGTTCGGACACGAACGGCGTCAGCGGCGCCATGAGCAGCGTGACGGTGGTGACCGCCTCGTGCAGGGTCGACAGCGCCGCCGGGTCGCCGCGCCAGAACCGGCGCCGGGCCCGCCGCACGTACCAGTTCGACAGGTCGTCGACGAACCCGGCCAGCAGCCGCCCGGCCCGCTGGGTGTCGAAGGCGGCCAGCGCCGCGTCGACCTCGCCGACGAGCTGGTGCAGCTCGGAGACGACCCACCGGTCCAGCACCGGCCGCTCGGCGACCGGCACGCCCCGCGCCGGCGTCCACCCGGCGGTGCGGGCGTAGAGGCTCTGGAAGGCCACCGTGTTCCAGTACGTCAGCAGGACCTTGCGCACGACCTCCTGGATCGCGGTGTGCCCGACCCGCCGCGCCGACCACGGCGAGCCGACCGCCGCCATGAACCAGCGCACCGCGTCGGCGCCGTGCCGCTCCAGCAGCGCCATCGGCTCCAGGATGTTGCCGAGGTGCTTGGACATCTTGCGGCCGTCCTCGGCGAGGATGTGGCCGAGGCAGACGACGCTGCGGTACGAGGACCGGTCGAAGACCAGCGTGCCGACCGCCATCAGCGTGTAGAACCAGCCGCGGGTCTGGTCGATCGCCTCGGAGATGAAGTCGGCCGGGTAGCGGGCGGTGAACACCTCGGCGTTGTGGTGCGGGTAGCCGTACTGCGCGAACGGCATCGCCCCCGAGTCGTACCAGGCGTCGATGACCTCCGGCACCCGCCGCGCGGTCGCCCCGCACCGGCAGGGCAGGGTGATCTCGTCGATGTAGGGCCGGTGCGGGTCGATGCCGGTCACGTCCCGCCGGCTGAGTTCGCTGAGCTCGGCGAGCGACTCGACGCAGGTGAGGTGGCCCTCCTCGCAGCGCCAGATCGGCAGCGGGGTGCCCCAGTAGCGGCTGCGCGACAGCGCCCAGTCGACGTTGTTCGTCAGCCAGTCGCCGTAGCGCCCGTGCTTGACCGACTCCGGGTGCCAGGCGGTCGCCTCGTTCTCGCGCAGCAGCGCGTCCTTCACCTGGGTGGTGCGGATGTACCAGGAGGGCTGCGCGTAGTACAGCAGCGGCGTGTGGCAGCGCCAGCAGTGCGGATACGAGTGCTCGTAGGCCAGGTGCCGAAACAGCAGGCCGCGCCGCTGGAGGTCCTCGACCAGCGTCTTGTCGGCGTCCTTGAAGAACACGCCGCCGACCGTGCCGACCTCGGGGGCGAAGCGGCCGTCGGGCCGGATCGGGTTCACCATCGGCAGGTCGTAGGCCCGGCACGTGGCGAAGTCGTCGGCGCCGAACGCCGGCGCCTGGTGCACGAGGCCGGTGCCGTCCTCGGTGGTGACGTACGTGCCGAGGACCACGAAGTGCGCGCCCTCCATCGGCACGAGGTCGAACGGCCGGGTGTACGCCCACCGCTCCATCTCCTTGCCGGTGAACGACTCCCCGGTCGGCGCCCACCCCTCGCCGAGTGCCTTGGCGACGAGCGGCTCGGCGACGACGAGGCGCTCGGTGCCGTCGGTGGCCACGACATAGGTGACATCGGGGTGTACGGCGACGGCGGTGTTGGACACCAGCGTCCACGGCGTGGTCGTCCACACCAGCAGCGCGGCGCCGGCCATCGGCCCGGACGTGAGCGGGAACCGGACATACACCGACGGGTCGGTGACCGTCTCGTAACCCTGCGCCAGCTCGTGGTCGGACAGGCCGGTCTGGTCCCGCGGGCACCACGGCGAGACGCGGAAGTCCTCGACGAGCAGCCCCTTGTCGAAGATCTGCTTGAGCGACCACCACACCGACTCGATGTACTGCCGGTCCATGGTCCGGTAGGCCCGGTCCATGTCGACCCAGTAGCCCATGCGCTCGGTGAGCCGCCCGAACGCGTCGGTGTGCCGGGTCACCGACTCGCGGCACTTGGCGTTGAACTCGGCGACGCCGTAGGCCTCGATGTCCTGCTTGCCGGAGAAGCCGAGCTCCTTCTCCACGGCGAGCTCCACGGGCAGCCCGTGGCAGTCCCAACCCGCCTTCCGGGCGACGTGGAAGCCCTTCATCGTCTTGTATCGCGGGAAGACGTCCTTGAACACCCGCGCCTCGATATGGTGGGCGCCGGGCATCCCGTTGGCGGTCGGCGGCCCCTCGTAGAACACCCACTCGGGCCGCCCCCGCGACTGCTCGAGGCTGCGCGCGAAGACGTTCTCCTGCTGCCAGAACTCGAGCACCTGATGATCCAGCTGCGACAGGTCGACCTGCGCTGGAACCGGGCGATACATGGTGCGGCACCTCTCCGTCGTCGATCGTGGCGATCCGGCCGGAGGGACGAGGCGCTCACATGGCCCCGCGGTACCACCCTCCTTGACCGCCTGGAGGGCAGCCCACTCTGGTCTTCAGTTGTGGCCGGTTCTACTGAGCCCGCGGGCCGTTCTTCCGGCGGCTCCGGGGTGATGTTCCCGCCCGCGCACGCCTGCCGGGCTTCCACCGTCCCCGGCTCGCTCAAGGCTGCGTGCGGGGGTACTCGTCCCCTTCAACGCCCGCCGCCGAGTATAGGCCCGAGACCTTCAGCCCCGCTGACCTGCCGGCGACGGCCTTATCTCGTCGCGCAGCCGTCCCATGCGCGCGTCCAGGTCCGCGACGGCCCGGGCGGCGTCGGCGATCTCCGCGGCCAGGTGCGCGGGCATGTCTGTGCGGTACTTGTAGGAGAGTTTGTGCTCCATGCTCGCCCAGAAGTCCATCGCGATCGTGCGGATCTGCAACTCCACCGGGATCTGCTCGGTGTGGCTCGACAGGAATACCGGCACCTCGACGATCAGGTGCAGCGAGCGGTATCCGTTGGGTTTGGGGTTGGCGATGTAGTCCTTGGTCGTGAGCACCGTCAAGTCCGGCTGAGCGCTGAGCACCTGGGCGATCCAGTACACGTCGGAGATGAAGCTGCACGTGATGCGGATCCCCGCGATGTCGCGTATCTCGGCCCGCATCGCCGGCACGGTCAGCTCGGTGCCCTGGCGTACCGCCTTCTCCAGCAGGCTGTCTGCCGACTTGAGCCGGGAGCGCACATGCTCGATCGGGCTGTAGTCGTAGATGGTCTCGAACTCCTGCCGCAGGATCTCGACCTTCGTCAGCACCTCCTGGATGCCGAAGCTGTAGTACATCCGTAGCCGGGTGAACTCGTCGCGCGTCTCGCGCAGGCGGCGAAAGACCTCTTCCTGCGCGCTGCCGACCGCCCCGAGAACGTCGGCCGACGTGTCACGCAGGCGCACCAGCAGCTGCTGCCTCAGGTCGATGGTGAGCAGATCCGGGATCGCCGGAGTGTCATCATTCATATTGATCCTTGTCTGGTTCCGGTGACGAGTGTCCGCGCCGGCGGGCGGTGTGGCCCAGGTTGGCGCAGCCGCAAAGCCGGGGCCACGCGCTCGGCTGGTCAGGACGTGGCCGGATCCGGACCGTGACGGTGGGCGCGGCATCGACCTGGGTCTCCCATGTCCTGATCATGAGCGCGTTGGTGCGCTCTTCCGGGTGGTCGCCCGTGTCGGTGCCACCCGCAGGGGTCCGTTCCTTCACGGCGGCGCGGACCGCGCCGATCGCCGCAGCAGCCAGGGCATCAACCCACCCCGGGCCCGACTCGGCCCGGAGCGCCCGTTCGGACAAGGCGTCCTGGGTGTCGTTCATGCGCCGGAACGCGGTGGCAAACAGATGCGGGTGCCAGGCAAGCAACTCGTGGCGCTCGCCTCGACGGCGCACCGACCGCAGGCCCGGACGGATCCACTCAATGACCGACCGCACCGCTACCTCACGCGGCGTCGGCCCCGGACCGGCCGCTACAACCGCCTTCACGATCTTACCGGCCTCGCCCGGGCCGGGAGCATTGAGTAGGGCGTCGCCCTTCGACTCGAAGCAGTTGAAGAACGTGCGCGCCGACACATGCGCAGCCGCACTGATCGCCTCGACGCCGTCAAGGCCATGCTTCAGCGCGAGATCCAGCGCCGCGTCGACGATCCGCGCCCGGATCTCCAGGCGCTTGCGCTTACGCAAACCCATCTCTTACGTTGCATAACTGTATTTTTGCACTTCTGCAACGTTGTTTCGCCCGGCGTTGCGGCCTGCGTGACGACCGCCACCACCCTGGGGTGGTCACGCTGTGGCAGATCCCTGCCGCGTTCGGCACCGTCACCCCGATGCGCGCCCGCGACGTCTGTCTCGCCCCTTGGCCTCCGGCGTCACCCCGAAGGGCTGCGCGCCCAACTCAAACGTCTTGTCGCCCGCTGGTGGATCGCGCGGTGAACGGCGACCACGTGGCGCCGCAGCGGTCGGTCGGCCCGATCCGTGAGAGCGACATCGCCTCGTTCTTGATCGGCGACCAGCCGGACACGTCAAACATGATCGTGGTCATCCGGCCGTGCACCGGCCGGGCGCGCTCGGTGAGCGCAGTGGTGGAGTGGGCGATGCACGATGCGAACCGCGTGATCAAGTTCAAGGCTGGCCGCTGCCGAGACTCGTGGTCAGGCCAGGACGCCAAGCCGCCGGCAAGACCACACTTTCGTGATCGCAGAGGGTTCAGCGCGATCGGCTCGGTGCTGCTGGGGTCGCCGTGGGCCTCTGGCTACCGTCATGCCGGGGCGGCTCCTGTGCAGCCCAGGCCGCTCCCGCAGAGTTGATCAGCCTGTCAGCGTCGCGAGGGTGGGCACTCCTGTCGGCCAGGGATCAACTCCCGCGCCTCGTGAACGCGTCCCGACCTGACGGCTCCTCCCCCTGTTTAAGCGTCGAATTCGACAAAACTTGCCGGAAACCATCGTTAAACATGCTAGCATGTAGGGGATCAGCTCCAACTCCAGCCCGGAGGCTGCTGTGTTGCTCCGGTTCCGCGCCACAAACTTTGCATCGATTAAGGATGAGCAGGAGCTCTCTCTCATCGCAATCGACGACCATCCCGATCTCGCGACCTCAGCGATACCGCTGAGCAGGGAGCGCGCCCTGCCTGTCGCCGGCATTTTCGGGCCGAACGCCTCAGGGAAGTCGAATGTCGTCAAGGCTATGGACTTTGCTCAGTCAGTTGTGGTGGAGTCGCACCAGTACTGGCTGCCCGAGGAACCCATACCCCGGTGGCCCTTCCGCTTGGACATGGACAGCAGGCTCGCGCCTAGCGCGTTCGTCTTTGACTTCGTGCATGATGAGGTCAGGTACGAGTACGGATTCCATCTCGACGACACGGCAATTCAGGAAGAGTGGCTGTACTACTGGCCTAAGGGCAAGCGTAGCACCCTCTTTGAACGCAGCGGCATGACGACCGACTTCGGCCCGAGCTTGACAGGACAGAAGGCGACGATCGCTGAACTCGTCCGGGAGAACAGCCTGTTCCTATCTGCGGCAGCGGCTAACAACCATCCACGACTGCGGTCCGTGGCGGCCTGGTTCAGTTCGTGGAAAAGAGCGTCCATCAACGGTCTTTTCCCTGCTCCCAATCGACCGCTTGACGACCAGACAATGGCGGTGCTCCGCTATGCCGATATCGGCGTGATCGGTGCTGCGATGGTCGAGCGGTCGCCGGAGGAGGCCAACCTCGGCCTCGGCGGGTTCAGGCGGCATCGGAGACGAGCAGCGATCGGCGCGGAGGCGGGGGCAACGGACATCACGGCGGCCGAGGAAGGAGCGCCGAGGCGGTTCGCGCGGCTTGAACTGGTTCATCAAGCCGCAACCGACAGCGGTGGTGAGCCGCTTCCGTGGCCATGGGAGTCGTCTGGCACACAGACCTGGCTACGCCTCAGCCGACTCGCCACGTCTAGCCTCCGGAACGGCTCTTTACTGGCGATTGACGATCTGGGCTCCGACCTTCACCCGTTGCTGACGGCGCAGCTTGTAGGCCTGTTTCAGGATCGTCAGACCAATCCCGCCGGAGCACAGTTGATCTTCACGGGCCATGACGTGAACCTCCTTGGAAGACATGTCGAGTACCGTCTACGCCGAGATCAGGTTTGGCTCACCAACAAGGAGCCGAGCGGCGCTACAAAGCTATACCCGTTGACCGAGTACGGCCGCGTGCGCGATGGCCTTGACGACGTGGAGGGTCGTTACCTCCAGGGTAGGTATGGCGCCGTGCCATTCTTCGACCGATCGCTGCTGGACGAGCTCACCGCGGACGCCAACGAACATGGCGCGTAACAGTCGTCCGCTGACCCGGCGTGCAGGAACGGCAATCGAGGCCGAGACAATCGTCATTGTTTGTGAAGGCGTAAAGACGGAGGAGATTTACTTCAACGGCATCCGCAAGGAGTACCGTCTCGCAACGGCGCGCATAAATTTCATCGGGCTCGGTGCGGATCCCCTGACCGTCGTGAGACGAGCCGAAGAACTCAAGTCCGACTATGACCACGCCTGGGCGGTCTTCGACGTCGAGTCGGCTGGGCATCATGGGCAGCGGCATCCAAGCCTGGAAGCGGCCATTGCGAGGGCAGACCGGGCCGGGATCCGCTGCGCGATCTCCCACCCGTGCTTCGAACTCTGGCTGATCCTCCATTTCCGACTCCACACCGCGTACCTCACCAATGACAAAGCTCGGTCGATTGCTCGTGACCTCCCCTTCGATTACGATGACAAGGGCTTCGACTTCGACAAACTCTGGCCCTACCGAGAAACGGCGCTCAAGAACGCCGACCAGCTCGATCGGCGGAAGCGCCAGGACTATCCGAGCATGGTGGACCGAAATCCCTGGACCAGCGTGCACGAACTTGTGACGCGTCTGCTGACCATTACCGGCGGGGCCGACCCGGGAGAGGCCGCTCAAACCCAGCAGAACGTGGGCTCACCGAGCCGAGTGGGAACTGATCAGGCTCGCGGGCGGCGTCACAGCGGTCGGTGAGGCTGAAGGCTGCGATCACTGAATTGGCTATGACCGATGGTCGAGTGAACTCCGAGCGCTGGCCGTCGCCCGCGATGGGGCCGTCCGCGCTTACCTCGACCAAATGGATGACGAGCAGCTGCTGAACGACTCCGACGCGGCTGGGCGAGCGCTTCCGCGAGGCGGCGCGCGCCGAGATTGACGGGCTGTGGAAGTTGCACCACGAGGCACTACCTGAACGGGTTGCGACAGCAGGCGACGAACCCGCGCCACCGTCGGAACCAGCCGAACTGCCGAAGTTCACCATCGAAGCCACCACCGTTCGCAACGGCTACCGGACCACAGCCTTCGGCGTATTCGACACGGTCGAGGAGGCCGAGCATCTGGCGGCCCAGTGGTGGCAGGCGGCCCAAGCCGACGGCCTGACCGGTCTCTTCTTCTCGGCTCGCGAGATCCGCGCCGTTTCCGCCTACGCGGCATGGGTTGATCCCGAGCGGCGACGAGTCCAGCAGGAACGCGCCGCGCAGAACCTGACCGCACAGCGAAGCCGGTTGCCGCTGGAGTTCCACGACGACGAGGCGATCAAAGAACTCGCGCCGCAACTCATCGCCGACGCCGTGACCCAGACCGGACGCTTCGAGGTCACCTCGCCCGCCGAGGCTGTCGACAGTTACCGACGTGCCGCGCAGGCGGCCGGTCGTCTCCCAGGCAAGTCGTTGGCGACCACCGAAGCCCGCTCCCCCGAAGGCAGCGTGCTGACCGTGGCGGTCAAGACGACAATTGACCTTGCCGCTTGTCGCGCCAACCACGGACGCACACCCCGAGGGCCTGGCTCATCTGCAAGCGGAGGCGTGCCAAACCTTCGTCCGGACCATCTCCATGCACAACACTCCTCTCCGAAGGGATGCGGCGATGACCGTCGCCTCGGCCGCGATGGTCGAGGACAAGCGGCACGGCTGGCCCGGGTGCGCTGGTCGGCACGCATCGCGTTCGCGGCAGGGATGGGTGCACGTGCGCAGCCAACGTGGCGGCGGCACACCCGTCGACCGGGGCACGACAATTCCTTCCGTACGGCCGGGACGGCAGCGACTGTTACCCGCCACGCGGTCGGACCTAACGCCACCGCCCCGAACAAGTCGGCCTGGTCACGCAGCACCGCAAGGTCGGCGATCACCTGACCGCCGTCGGCGAGCATCACCGCCACGCCAACCGCGACCCGGGTCATGCCCGCCCCGCCGCTGCCGCAACCCAGCCAGAGCGTCACTGAACTCGCTCCCTGTCGTGTCGGCAACATCGGCGAGCAGCCGGGCGCCGGCATGGCCGACCACGCCACGCCCGTCCGCGCTCACCGTGATCTTCGGGCCTGTTCGTAGTCTTCACCTGGCAGGTGCCTTCCGCGCGGGACCGACAAGACCGTCAGCAAGTCCTATCTTGCCAGCTCAGAAGGCACCTCCCCATTCCCGATCCGCACTATGGACGGCGCTTCACGAAAGACCGAGGTAGTGCCCGTCGCCGGTCGCTTGGTCGGTACGACCTCGGTGGAGGTGCCGGGCAGTGGGATGGCCGCCTGGGCTCGCGGTGCCAGGACCGGGTCCTGAATGGCGGATGCCCTGGGGGCTACAGGGCAGTCGTGGTCTTTTCCAGGATGCTGGCAAGTGCGTCGTAGTTGACGTCCTGCCCTTCTCTGATGTCGACGGCTTTGCGTTCACCGTTGCCCAATGCCCGAAGGAACCCCTTGACCTCCGGAATGTCCGTTGCGTTGAACACCATGAACGAAACCTTGTCCTTGGCCACCGCGATGACAGCCGCGTGGTGCCCGTTCTTGAGGTAGTGCGGCTTGCCGTACTGGAGCTGCTCCTCGGCATCCGGAATAGTCTGGCCGACCATCGCGCGTAGTCTCTCGCAAACATCAATCTGCCACGGCTGTGCCTTGTTGATGTACTGGGTTACATCGTCACTCACGGTCTTCTCCTATCATCGTTTGGCGCGGCCTGAACATGCACCCACGCGAATCACTGCGGATTGGGCTCGCTCCGGTGCCGGTCGAAGCGAGCAGACTGCGCAGCAATCATACGTAGGTCTTGAGATTCCGTCTGGCGGACTTGGGTGCGTTCGGGTCCGATAGTTCATCGACGAGCGTATCTACGGGCGCCAACGTAGTGGCATTGGTGAGCAGGACCGAAAACAACGAGTGGAGCTTCGAGCGGTCGATGATGCGCCCGTGCACTGCGTTCATCATGGACTTCCAAGGGTCCAAGCAGAAGAAACCGCATAGCTCCCTCATGAGGTGCCATTGGGATATCGGATGGGTCCACAGCGCGATCCGGCCCAGATCATCGTCTTGCCGGGAGGGGGCGTCGCACGCTGTGGAGGTGGGTCTACGTGGTGTAGGGGGACTTGGTCCGGGCATCCCGCAATGCGTGGGCCCACCAGGACAGGTGGTCCAGTGTGGCGGTGACGGTGGTGTTGCAGTCGGAGGCGGCTTTGGGCCAGGTGCCGTCAGGGGCGAACATTTCCCAGTACCTGGGGAGGCTGATGGCGTCGCGGATGGCAACGGCATCCAGTTCGGTGAAGACCTGCCGTAGCTGGTCGATGGCGTGCAGGCCGCCGGACTCCCTGCCGTAGGCGACGAAGGTTACGGGTTTGGCCTGCCATTCGCGGTAGTACCAGTCGATGGCAGTCTTGAGCGGAGCGGGGAAGCTCCGGTTGTACTCGGGGGTGACCACTGCGAAGGCGTCCGCGGCGGACAACCGGGGTGCCAGGGCGAGCACCTGCGGAGGGACGGGCTCGTCCTCGTCAGTGAGGGTCGATGGCAGATCGGCCTCGGCCAGGTCGATCACGTCGACGTCGAGGTCGCCGTGTCGGCGGGCTCTGCCCACGAACCAGCCGGCGATCGTGGGTCCGAACCGGCCCTTGCGAGTGCTGCCGATGATGACCGCCAGCCGCAGCCGGTCGTTCTCCAACATGTCCCACCTCCGCCGCGGTCGGTTCCCGTTCGACGTGACCCACGGTGTCGCAGGCCGTTTACGGCTTCTTGCTCGTCGGCTTACGGCGCAGCTCACGCGACGCGTACGTGGACATCACCCGGCCGAGGCAGGGTTATCGTGGCCGTCATGCGGTTTGGCGTGCTCGGCCCGTTGACGGTGTGGACGACCAGCGGCACACCGGTTGGGGTGCCCGGGCTGAAGGTCCGCACCCTGCTGGCCGACCTTCTGGTGCACGAGGGCCGGCCGGTCTCCGCTGACCGACTCGTTGATGACCTGTGGGGCGACAACCCGCCCGGCAACCCCGCAGGCGCCTTGTCGGCGAAGGTCTCGCAGCTGCGCCGGGCGCTGGAGGACGCCGAGCCGGGCGGCCGGGAGTTGGTCCAGCACGATCCCGCGGGGTACCTGTTGAAAGGTGAGACCGACGCCGACAGGTTCCAGTCCCTGATCGCCGAGGCGGGCCGGGCCGGCGAGCCCCGGGCCAGGGCCACGCTGCTGTCGGAGGCGCTGGCGGCATGGCGAGGCCCGGCGTTCGCCGACTTCGCCGACGAGCCGTTCACCCGGTCCGCCATCGCTCAATTGACGCAGCAACGGCTCACCGCTGAGGAGGACCTGGCCGAGGCGCGGCTATCACTGGGCCAGCACGCCCTGCTGGCCAGCGGGCTCGGCGCCCTACTGGCCGAGCATCCACTCCGGGAGCGCTTGCGGGCCGCGCACATGCGCGCCCTGTACCGCTCCGGACGCCAGAGCGAGGCCCTTGCCAGCTACGAGGAGCTGCGCGGTCTGCTCGCCGATGAACTGGGCCTGGATCCGGGTGTCGAGCTGGTCGCCCTGCACCGGGCGATCCTGACGCAGGACGCGGCGCTGGCCGCGCCGGCCACACCGGGTCCGTCGGCGCAGCCTGCCTCGAACCTGCGCACGCCACTCACCGAGTTGATCGGCCGGGGCGACGCGGTCGCCGAGATCCGCGCTCGGTTGGAGACCGACCGCCTGGTGACGCTCACCGGTCCAGGCGGGGTGGGGAAGACTCGGCTGGCGCTGGAGACCGCCCGGCAGCTGGCCTCGCTTCCACCGGGCGCCGAGGGAAGTCCGTTCCCCGATGGCGTGTGGTTGGTCGAGCTGGCGGCCCTGGACCGGCCGACCGACCGGGACGTGACGCACCGGGTGGCAGAGGCGATAATGTCAGTGCTGGACATCCGGGACACGACCGGCCCGGCTGAGCCGGTGGCCTCGGTGGACCGGCTCGCCGAGGCGATGCGCCACCGGCGTCTGCTGCTGGTGCTGGACAACTGCGAACACATTGTCGAATCGGTTGCCGAGCTGGCGGAGCTGCTGCTCCACACTGCTGCGGGGCTGCGGCTGCTGACAACCAGCCAGGAGCCGCTCGCCCTTGCCGGCGAGGTCGTCTGGAGCGTTGCGCCGCTCAAGGTGCCCGATCGCGCCGCCGGTCTCGCCGAACTGGAACGGACCGACTCCGTACGGCTGTTCGTGGCACGGGCGGCTGCGGCTGCTCGCGGATTCGTCCTCGACGCCGACACCGCCCCGGCGGTCGCCGTGCTGTGTCGGCGGCTCGACGGCATCCCGCTGGCCCTGGAGTTGGCTGCGACGAGGGTCCGGGCGCTGGGCGTGCAGGGCCTGGTCAACCGACTCGACGACCGGTTCCGGCTGTTGGCCGTCGGCTATCGGGGGGCGCCACCGCGGCAGCAGACCCTGATGGCGATGATCGACTGGAGCTGGGAGTTGTTGACCGACCCCGAGCGCGTTGTGCTGCGCCGGCTGGCGGTGCACGCCGACGGCTGCACCTTGGAGGCCGCCGAGGTCGTCTGCGCGCAGGACGGCCTGGACGTCGTGGACCTGCTGGCCCGTCTGGTCGACCGGTCGCTGGTGGTCATGGTGGAGAACGCCGATGTGCCCCGATACCGGCTGCTGGAATCGGTGGCGGCCTATTGCATCGAGCGACTGCAGGCAGCAGACGAACTCGAACCGCTCCGGCGGCGGCACCAGCGCTATTACGTCGACCTGGCCGAGCAGGCCGAGCCGCACCTGCACGGACCTGACCAGCAGCGGTGGCTGCGCCGCCTCGACGCCGAGGCGATGAATCTCCGCGCCGCGCTCAACGCCGCGATCAGGGACGCGGACGCCGACGGCGCCCTGCGCCTCGTCGACGCGATGGCCTGGTACTGGTTCCTGCGCGGCCGCCTGAACGAGGCCCTGCGGTCCTTCGCTGCCGCACTCGCCGTCAAGCCCTGCGGTAACGCTGACGTTCCCGCGTCCCACGCCGGAGCCGTCGCCACCGTCTCGACGTCCGCACGCCGGGCCAGGACGTTGGCCTGGGCGACCGGTGTCGGGTTCCTCCACGGCGACGTGGCAGACCGGGAAGAGCGCCGTAGGACGGCGCTGCGACTGTTCGACGACACCGATGACCTGGGCGGGCGTGCCAGAGCACAGTGGTTCCTGGCCTACGCCGGGATCGGCCGCGGCGATCTGACCGTCGCCGAGGACCTGCTGGACCGGGCACTCTCGGACTTCCAAACACTCGGTGATCGCTGGGGAATCGCCGCCGTCCTCGCCAGCCGGGCCAAACTCTCGCATATCAGGGGGGATGTCACCGCGATCGAACGTGACGCCGACCGGAGCGCGGCACTGTTCCGTGAGCTCGGCGACCGCTGGGGCCAGCTGGAGGCATCCGGCTGGCTCGGCGCCCTCGCCGAGATGACCGGCGACCACGACCGGGCCGAACACGTCCACCGCGACGGGCAGCGCATGGCCGAGGAACTCGGTATGTGGACGGAGGTTGCCGGCCGGCTGTCCTGGCTCGGGTGGATCGCGCTGCAACGCGGTGACTACCCGCAGGCGGTGCAGTCCTGCGAGCGGGCGCTGCGGCTGGCCGTCGAACAGGGCCACCAGGAGGCACAGATCTTCGCCAGGATCGGACTCGCCTTCGCCGCCCGCAGAGACGGTCGCCTCGACCTCGCCGAGACCCACCTCCGCGACATGCTCAGCCTGGCTCCACGCCAGGAAGCCCAACCTCCGTACCTTCCCCTCGTCCTAACGGAGTTCGGCTTCCTCGCCGAGCAACGCGGCGACGCGGCCACCGCCCTCGCCTCCCACCTGGAATCGCTCGACCTCGCCGCCGGGTTCGACACATCCCGGGACATGCCGATCACCGTGGAGGGACTGGCTGGGGCGCTGGCCCTCGCCGGACATCACCACCGCGCCGCCCGGCTTCTCGGCGCGGCGGCTGCGACGCGCGGATCGAGCTCACGGCCACCTGGGCCTTCCGAGCGCGGCGACATCGACCGAATCACCACACGGGTCTGTCAGGCCCTGGGCGAACCCCGTTTCACCACCGAGTTCCAACTCGGCGGCGGCCTCACCTCCGAAGAACTGCGGGCCCTCGCAACCACGCTGAACGAGCCCATAGTGTGACCGTTGTCGACACCGGGTGAATTTGATCAGGTTTGGGCGATCAGGTACCGCTGGAATTCGGGGCCATCGATGCCAGATAACGTTCTTCGGCTGCCTACGTCTGAAGCCAGAAGGTGTCGTGGCGGAGGAAGAACTCCGTCCTCTCCTCCTCGCTCGCCCCGACCAGGTCAAGAAGTCCCGACGGTCAGGTCATCGGCGACGCCGTGTCCTCCTGCGGCCTGATGATCGCCCTCTACTACGGCCTCACCTCCGCCTCGGCCTACCGCGGATCGGCCGGCCTGCGGGATCTCCTCTCGCGCTGCGCCCTGCCGGCGCTCGGCGGACCGCAATGGCACATCGGCGGCGTATTCATCATCGGCATGCTCGCCCTGCTGCTCGGCCTCGTGCTCATGCTGATCTGGTCGCGCCTTGTCCCCGGTTCTTCCACTGGGGGTGGGAACGAGCCGTGCAGCACTACATTTGGTGCAGTTGGAGCAGGGTCATGAGTGATCTGTTGGTGCGGGATGCCAGTGCTCTTCATCGCGCTCTGGAAGGGGCCGGTGAAGAGGTAGAGGTGGCGCTGTCACGGGAGACCGCGGAGTTGGTGTCCCGGTGGGTCGACGCCCGGACGCGCGGTGAGGAGATCCTGGTGTCCCCAGGCAACGCCGAAATCTCCCCGACCGAGGCGGCGGTGCTGCTGGGCATGTCACGTCCTCAGGTCTGCAAGCTGATGGACCGTCACCTGCTGGAGTTCCGCAAGGTTGGCACACACCATCGCATCCGGGTCTCCTCGATCAGGGCATTTCTGGAGTCTGAGCGTCCACGTCGGCGCGACGCGCTGGCCGACCTGGCTGCCTTGCAGAACGATCTCGGCCTGACCGGATGAGCGACACTCCCGAGGAGACGGACCTGGTCCGTGTCGTCCTCGCCGATGCGAACGTCCTGTACTCCCGCGTCCTGCGCGACTATCTGCTAAATACGAGCCGCAGATGTACGCCCGCACACCGCACCGCGGTCGCATCGGAATCAGGCGGCGCGTTTGCGGGGGATGACCAATGCTGTGCCGGTTTCCGGGTCGGGGATGACCCGGCATGGCAGGGTGAAGACCTGTTCCATCATCGGCTCGGTCACCACCTGCGACGGTGGGCCCTCGGCGAGGATGCGGCCGTCGCGCATCGCGACCAGGTGGGTGGCGTAGCGGGCGGCCAGGTTCAGCTCGTGCAGCACCGCTACCAGAGTGCGTCCGTGGTCGCGGTGCAGGCTCGCGCACAGCTCCAGGATGTCGATCTGGTGGGCGATGTCGAGGTACGTGGTCGGCTCGTCGAGCAGCAGCAGCGGGGTCTGCTGGGCCAGCACCATCGCGATCCACACGCGCTGGCGCTGGCCGCCGGAGAGCTCGTCGACGTACGCGTTCGCCAGCTCCGTCACCGAGGTCGCGTCCATCGCCCACTTGAGCGCCGCCTCGTCGGCCGGCGCCCAGGAGCTGAGCGGGCCGCGGTGCGGGTAGCGGCCGCGGGAGACCAGATCCGCGACCGTGATGCCGTCCGGGGCGATCGCGGTCTGGGCGAGCAGGCCCAGGTGGCGGGCGACCTCCTTCGCCGGGCGGGTGGCGATGTCGCGGCCGTCGAGCAGGACCGTGCCGGACTTCGGGCGCAGGACCCGGGCCAGGGAGCGCAGCAGGGTCGACTTGCCGCAGGCGTTCGGGCCGACGATGACCGTGAAGGAGCCGTCGGGGACGTCGATGGACAGGCCGGTGGCGACCGTACGGCCGTCGTAGCCGAGCGTGAGGTCGGTGCCCCGCAGCCGGTCGGACTCAGACACGGGCTCTCCTTGCGGTACGCGCGAGCAGCAGGACCAGGTAGCCGCCGCCGAGCAGGCCGGTCACCACGCCGACCGGGAGCTGGTGGCCGGGGAAGGCGCGCTGGGCGACCACGTCGGCGCCGCTGAGCAGGGCGGCGCCCAGCAACAGCGACGGCAGCAGGTTCGGGCCGCTCGTGCGGGTCAGGCGGCGAGCCAGCTGCGGGGCGGTGAGCGCCACGAACAGCACCGGGCCGGCGGCCGCGGACGCGGCGGCGGCGAGCAGGACCGCGCCGGCCAGCGCGGTGACGCGGACCGCGCCGACGTTGACGCCGAGCGCGCGGGCCGGGTCGTCGCCGAGCTCCAGGTTGCGCAGCGCCTGGCCGCAGGCGACGACGACCGGGGTGACGACGGCCAGGGCGCCACCGGCGACGGCGGCGTGGCCCCAGCCGCGGCCGTCGAGGCTGCCCGTGAGCCACAGCACGGCCCGGGCGGCGTCGACGATGTTGGCCCGGATGAGCAGGTAACTGTTGACGCCGGTGAGAATGCCGGCCACGCCGATGCCGACCAGGATCAGCCGGTGGCCGTGGCCGCCGCCGCGCCACACGAGCAGGTAGATCGCGACGCCGGTGGCGATCGCGGAGAGCATCGAGCCGGTGGCGACGGCCGTGGTGCCGCCGCCGAACGCCACCACCGCGAGCAGCCCGCCGGTGGCCGAGCCCTGGGTGAAGCCGAGGACGTCGGGGCTGCCCAGCGGGTTGCGCACCAGTGACTGGAACAGCGCGCCGGCCAACGCCAGGGCGCCGCCGGTGACCAGGGCGGTGACGACCCGGGGCAGGCGCAGCTCGCGAACGATGAACTCGTCGGCCTTGGAGCCGTGCCCGAACAGCGTGCGGACCACGTCCGGCACGCTCATCGGGTAGTCGCCGCTGCCGATCGCGTACAGGGCGATGAGGACGGCGACGGCGGCCAGGACGAGGCCGACGGTGAAGGCGCGGGTCCGGCCGCTCATATGCGCCGCCGGCGGACGATCGCCAGGAAGAAGCAGCCGCCGAGCACGGCGGTCACGACCCCGACCTGCAGCTCTCCGGGCCTGGCGACCACCCGGCCGATGACGTCGGCGGCGAGCAGCAGCGCCGGGGCGAGGATCGCGCTGTACAGCAGCAGCAGTCTCACGTCGGGCCCGGTGAACGAGCGGACCAGGTGCGGCACCATGAGGCCCAGGAACACGATCGGGCCGCACGCCGCCGTGGCCGCGCCGCACAGCAGCACGATCGCGACGGCCGCGGCGATGCGGATGCGGCCCGGATGCGCGCCGAGGGCCCGGGCGGCGTCGTCGCCGAGCGCCAGGGTGTTGAGCGGGCGGGCCAGCGCCGCGGCGACGATCACGCCGGCGGCGACGAACGGCGTGATCAGGCCCGCGGTGCCGGGGCGGGCGGCGGCGAGCGAGCCCGCGGTCCAGAACCGCATCCGGTCCAGGGACGCGGTGTCCAGCAGTTGTACCGCGGCCACGTAGGCGTAGAGGGCCGCGCTCACCGCGGTACCGCTGAGGGCCAGGCCGCCGGGGGACGAGCCGCGCCCGCCGGCCACGGCATAGACCACGACGGACACCAGGGCCGCCCCGCCGAAGGCGAACCAGATGTATCCGGAGAGATCCGTCACGCCGAGGAAGGCGATCGCGCTGACCACGGCGGCCGACGCGCCGGCGTTGACGCCGAGCAGGCCGGGGTCCGCGAGCGGGTTGCGGGTCAGCGCCTGCATCAGCGCCCCGGCCAGCCCCAGCGCGGCGCCCACGAGCAGGCCCAGGACGGTGCGCGGGAGCCGCAGCTCGCGCACGACGGTGGCGCCGGCCGAGGCGGCGTCGGTCAGGCCGTGCCACACCTCGGCGGGGCCGAGGGCCCGGGCACCGATGGCGAGGCTGGCGACCGCGACCACGACGAGGACGCCGGTCGCGCTGGCGAGCCGGACGAATGCGCGCAAAACTACCGCCTTGACACGATCAACTTAAGTGAGGCTACCCTAAGCTTCGATCGAGAGGGAGGCAACCCACCATGTCCTTCAACGTGTCCCGCCGCGGCCTGCTCGCCGGCGTCCTCGGCCTGGGCGCGCTCGCCGCCTGCGGCGACGGCGAGTCCGGCACCGGCGCCGAGCCGGGCGCGAGCGGTGCTGGCGGTGGCCCCTTCGCCTTCACCGACGACCGCGGCACCAACGTGAGCCTGGCGGCCGCGCCGAAGAAGATCGTCGCCTACATCGGCACCGCCGCCGCCCTGCACGACTTCGGCATCACGTCCCCGCTCGTGGGCACCTTCGGCCCGCTCAAGGCGGCCGACGGCGGCAAGGACCCGCTCGCCGGCGACGTCGACCCGGCCAAGGTCGAGTCGCTGGGCAACGCGTGGGGCGAGTTCAACATCGAGAAGTACGCCGCGCTGCGCCCCGAGCTGCTCATCACCAACATGTACGAGCCGAACCAGCTGTGGTACGTGCCGGACGACAGCAAGGACAAGATCCTCGCGCTCGCCCCCAGCGCCGGCATCACCGTGTCGCGGACCTCACTGCGGAAGGTCATCCAGCGCTACGCCGACCTGGCCGGGGCCCTCGGCGCGGACCTCGCGGCCAAGCCGGTCGCCGACGCGAAGGCCCGCTTCGAGGCGGCCTCCGAGGCGGTCAAGGCCGCGGTGAAGGCCAACGGCGGCCTGAAGGTGCTGGCCGCCTCGGCGAGCCCGGACCTGCTCTACGTCTGCGACCCGAAGGTGTACGCCGAACTGAGCTACTACCAGGAGCTCGGCGTCGAGGTCATCGCCCCCGGCGCCGTGTCCGGCGGCTACTTCGAGAACCTGAGCTGGGAGAACGCGGACAAGTACCAGGCCGACGTGATCCTGCTCGACAACCGGGCCCAGGCGCTGCAGCCCAGGGACCTCGCCGCCAAGCCGACCTGGGCGAGCCTTCCCGCGGTCAAGGCCGGGCAGATCGTCGCCTGGCAGAGCGAGCCGCGCTTCAGCCACGCCGGGTGCGCGGGGGCGCTGGAGGCGCTCGCGAAGGCCCTGGCCGCAGCCAGGAAGGTCGCGTCGTGACGTATGACTTCTTCGACGTCTCGGTGGTGCGGCACGAGGCCCTGACGCCCGCGGCGGTGCGCGTGACCTTCGCCGGGGACACGCTCGGCGGCTTCGTCAGCGGGGGAAGGGACCAGCGGTGCAAGCTGTTCTTCCCGGCGCCCGGCCAGTCCGAGGCGATCGTGCCGCGCTCCGAGCAGTGGTACCCGCGGTGGCGCGCCCTGGACCCGTCGGTTCGCGGGATCATGCGCACCTACACGGTCTCCGCCGCGCGCCCGGACTCGTTCGACGTCGACTTCGCCCTGCACCCGGGCGGCGGCCCGGCCATCCAGTGGGCCTCGCAGGTCAGCGTCGGCGACCGGCTGCTGGTGCTCGGCCCCACCGTGGCCGACAACGGCGGCGTCGACTTCCAGCCGCCCGCGGACACCGAGTGGGTGCTGTTGGCCGGGGACGATTCCGCGGTCCCGGCCCTGGACGCGATCCGGTCCTGGGTCGGTTCCTCGCTGCCGGTGTACTCGTGGATCGCGAGCGCGCCGCAGCGCTGCGCGCCCGGCACCGTGCACTGCCCCGGCGGGTTGGTGGCGCCGTTGCGGGACGCCGCGCTGCCGTCCGGGACGCCGTACGCGTTCATCGCCGGGGAGTCCGGCGAGGTCCGGGCGCTGCGGCGGCATCTGGTGCGGGAGCGGGGCTTCGACAGGCGGCGGGTGAGGTTCACCGGCTACTGGCGGCGCGGCGCGACCGAGGACGACCTGATCGAGGAGTCGGCCGCGGCCTGACGGCGTTGCGGTCCCGGCCCGGCCGGGAGCGGTTTCTCCCGGCCGGGAGGCGTGGCGCGGGTCAGTTGGAGGCGACGCCGAGGTGGGCTTCGCCGCCGTGGTCCTCGCCGAGGCTGCCCAGGCGGTTCTGGAGCTCGTCGATGTCGCCGCCGGTGAAGGCGGGCTGCTCGCCCTCGTCGTAGCCGCTGCTGTACTCGACGTGCTGGCCGTGCACGAGCGCGGTCGACTCCGCCTCGTGGTGGTCCTGCTCGAAGATGCCGAACTGGCTGCCGAAGTCGGCCTGCGCACCGTGGTCCTGGTGCAGGTGGTCCTGCGCCTCGTGCTCCTGGCCGGCCTCGTAGTGGCCGAAGTCGGTGCCGTGGCCGCCGAAGACGTCGGGCTGGTCGTTGCCGGTGTATCCCGGGTCGAGCGTCTCCGGCTGGTCGTTGCCGGTGTAGCCGGGGTCGAGCTGCTCGCCGCCGTCGTAGTCGCTCATGGCTGTCTGCCCCCTTGAGAGATCTCGCATTTGTCGTCGAGAAGCACGATAGGGGCGCTACCGGCATTGCCACGCAACTGTCGCCAACCCGACCTCACCCCGCCGGCCGGGCCGGGGCGGGGAACTCAGGCCGGGTAGCGGCGGGGCGTCCACACGACCGGGGCGGACCCGTCGCGGTCCAGACGCCGGGTCTGCGACGAGCCGACGATGAGCAGCGTGCGCATGTCCACTTCGGACGGTTCCAGGTCGGCCAGGCGGACCACCCGTACCGACTCCTGCGGGCCGCCGACGTCGCGGCCGACCACGACCGGGGTGTCGGCGGCGCGGTGGCGCAGCAGGACCGCCTTGGCCGCCTCGACCTGCCACGTGCGGGACTTCGAGCCCGGGTTGTACACGGCGATGACGAGGTCGGCGCGGGCCGCGGCCTCCAGCCGGGCGGTGATGACGTCCCACGGCTTGAGCCGGTCCGACAGCGACAGCACGCAGAAGTCGTGGCCCAGCGGGGCGCCGACGCGGCTCGCCACGGCCTGCGCCGCGGTCAGGCCCGGCAGGACCCGGACCGGGAGGTCCTTCCACTGCGGCTCGGCGGCGACCTCCAGCACCGCGGCGGCCATGGCGAAGACGCCCGGGTCGCCGGAGGAGACGACCGCGACGCGGCGGCCGTCGCGGGCCAGGGACAGGGCGAACTCGGCCCGCTCGGCCTCGACGCGGTTGTCGGAGGCGTGCCGGCGCTGGCGGGGGTTGTGCGGGACCCGGGCCAGGTACGGCCCGTAGCCGACGAGGTCGTCGGCGGCGGCCAGCGCGGCCTGGGCCTCCGGCGTGAGCCAGTCACGCCCGGCCGGGCCGAGGCCGACGACCACCACCTCGCCCTCGTGGCCGGCGTCGGGCGGCGTCTCGGCCAGCCGCGCGGCGGTCTCGTCGTGGACGCGGGAGGGCAGCAGGGCGATCGAGAAGTACGGCACCGTCGCCGGGTCCACATCGGACAGCGGGGCGACGCGCTCGCCGGCGGTGGTGGCCCGCTCGACGTACCAGGCCTCGTCCAGCCGGCCCGCCCGCTCCAGCGCGTCGCGGACCTTGCCGAACGTGCGGCCCAGCTTCATCACCGCGGCCGAGTCGGTGGTGGCGAGGCGCTCGGCGAGCACGTCCGCGTCCAGGGTGCCGGGCAGCACCGTGAGGATCTCGTCCCGCTCGACCAGCGGGCGGCCCAGCACCGCGGAGGCGCCGGCGACGGAGGTCACGCCCGGGACGACCTCGGTGCGGTACCGCGTCGAAAGCCGCTTGTGCATGTGCATGTACGAGCCGTAGAACAGCGGGTCGCCCTCGCACAGCACGACCACGTCCCGGCCGGCGTCGAGGTGCGCGGCCAGGCGGGCCGCCCACGCGTCGTAGTGCTCCTCGATGACGCCCCGGTAGTCGGCGCTGTCCTCGGTCGTCACCGGGTAGACCAGCGCCTCCTCGATCTGCTCGGGGCGCAGGTACGGCGCGGCGATCGAGCGGGCGATGCTGCGCCCGTGGCGGGCGCTGTGGTAGGCCACGACGGGCGCGGCGGCGACGAGCCGGGCCGCCTTCACCGTCACCAGCTCGGGGTCGCCCGGGCCGAGACCGACGCCGTAGAGCCTGCCACCGTTCACAGTGCTACTCCCTCTCGCTCGCGATCGCGTTGACGGCGGCGGCCGTCATCGCGCTGCCGCCCCGGCGCCCGTGCACCACGAGATGCTCCAGCCCGGACGCGGCCAGCGCCGCCTTCGACTCGGCGGCGCCGATGAAGCCGACCGGGATGCCGAGCACCGCGGCGGGCGTGCCGGCCCCCTCGGCGACCAGCTCCAGCAGCCGGAACAGGGCGGTGGGCGCGTTGCCGACGGCCACGACGGCGCCGTCGAGGCGGCCCCGCCACAGCTCCAGCGCGGCGGCGCTGCGGGTGTTGCCCAGCCGGGCGGCCAGCGCCGGTACGGCGGGATCGCGCAACGTGCACACGACCTCGTTGTCGCGGGGCAGCCGGGCCCGGGTCACCCCCGAGGCGACCATCTCGGCGTCGCAGAGGATCGGTGCGCCCGAACGCAGCGCGGCACGCGCGGACGCGACGACGCCGGGGGAGTAGCCCACGTCCGCGGGCAGGTCGACCATGCCGCAGGCGTGGATCATGCGCACCGTCACCTGCGCGACGTCGGCCGGCAGCCCGGACAGGTCGGCCTCGGCCCGGATGGTGGCGAACGAGCGCCGGTAGATCTCGGCGCCGTCGCGGATGTACTCCGTCATGCCGCCGCGCTCCGGTAGCCCGAAATCGTCGCGACCATCTCCAGGTGCCTTTCCTTCGGTGCGCCGCAGCGCCGCTCACAGCCGACCCAGTGCACCGGCCGGCCCTCCGGTGACGATGTGCCGGCGGCCACGGCGGCCCGGGCGTCCGCGCGGACGTCGGCGAGCGACTTGGCGCAGCCGGGCCGCCCGGCGCAGGCCGTCACCCCGGCCCACGGCGAGGCGGGGTCGGCGACGAGCCCGGCCCGCTCAGCCTCGGCCATCGCGGCCGCCGGGACGACGACGGTCCGCCACGGCGTGACGATGATCTCGTCCGCCGCGGCCGCCAGCGCCGCCGACTGGTCCGCCGTGAGCAGCCCGAGCGGCACGACGAGGACCGCGGCGCGGCCGTGGACCCCGGGCGCGGGCGCCGCGGCCCGGTTGATCGGGACATCCGCGAGCGCGGTGCCGAGGCGGGCCGCGACCCGGGCCGGCCCGTCGGTGAGCTCGGCCAGCCGCCACGCGCGCGAGTCCTGCGCGGCCCGCTCGGCCAGGAACGCCTCGGCGGCGCGGACGAGCAACTCGGGGCCGCCGCGGGCCTGGGCCGGTACACCTGCCAGAACCAAACGGGAACCGTGCAGCCCCACGTCGCCGAGCAGCGGCGTCACGTCCCCGCGACCGTCGTCGACGGTGGCCAGGAACCGGCCCGGCAGCGCCGCGAGGGCGGGTGTGGCGCACAGCATCGCGTCGAACTCGCGCACGAGCGGGCGGACGGCCGTGCTCAGCGGGCTGGCCACGATGTTGCGGACCCGCTCGTGGGTCGCCGACGGCAGCAGGCCGGCGTCGCTCAGCCGGGCCGCCAGCTCGTGCTCTGCACCCGGCGGAAGTGCCCTGACCTGCACGTTTCCCCGTGAGGTGAGCTCCAGTGCGGGGTCGGCGAGCTCCGCGGCGGCCGCCCGCAGGACGCCGAGTTGCGCGCCGGTGATCCGCCCGCCGGGCAGCCGCACGCGCGCCAGCCCGCCGTCCGCGGCCGCGTGGACCTGCACGGCACCGGGGCACCGGTCGGGGGCGTCGCGTCCGCTGGGAGCCTGCACGGGCGGATACTACCTGCGCCTGCGGGCCTCGGCACGTGCGCTTGACTCCGTGCGGGCTCGTCGAGGAGAGTTGTGACGCTGTACCACGGCGACGTGTGGAGGAACCCGGTGCGAATCCGGGACGGTCCCGCCACTGTGACCGGGGAGCGAGCCTCCAGCACCACACGGCCACCGGGCCCCGCCCGGGAAGGCCCGGGGGCGAGCGCCGATCCGGGAGCCAGGAGACTCTCCGTCGCCGGACCCATCCCACCGGCTTGGGGCGCGGACCCCGAGGGAGGACCCCGGCGTGATCCTGCTGCTGTCGACTTCCGACACCGACCTGCTCAGCGCCCGGGCCAGCGGCGCCGAATACCGGCTCGCCAACCCGGCGCGCACGCCCGTGGCGGACCTGACCGGGCTCGCCGACGGCGCGGAGCTGATCGTGGTGCGCTTCCTCGGGGCGTACCGCGAGTGGCAGGAGGGCTTCGACACGCTCCTGGTGACGGGCCTTCCGGTGGTGGTCCTCGGCGGTGAGCAGGCGCCCGACGCCGAGCTGATGAGCCACTCCACGGTCCCGGCCGGCCTCGCCGCGCAGGCCCACACGTATCTCGCCTTCGGCGGCCCGGCCAACCTCACCGAGCTGCACCGCTTCCTGACCGACACGATCCTGCTCACCGGCCACGGCTTCGCCGCCCCGGTCGAGACCCCCGCCTGGGGCGTCCTGGAGCGCGCGAGCGCCGCGACCGGCGGGCCGACCGTGGCCGTCATCTACTACCGGGCGCACCACGTCTCCGGCAACACCGCGTTCGTCGAAGGCCTGTGCACGGCGATCGAGGCCGAGGGCGCCACCGCGCTGCCGGTCTTCGCCGCCTCGCTGCGCACCGCGCCGCCGGAGCTGCTCGACACCCTGCGCCGGGCCGACGCGCTGGTCGTGACCGTGCTCGCGGCCGGTGGCACCCGCCCCGCCGACGCGCAGGCCGGCGGCGAGGACGAGGCCTGGGACGTGGGCGCGCTCGCGGCGCTGGACGTGCCGATCCTGCAGGGGCTGTGCCTGACCAGCAGCCGCGACACCTGGGATGAGAACGACGACGGGCTCTCGCCGCTGGACACCGCCACGCAGGTCGCCATCCCAGAGTTCGACGGGCGGATCATCACGGTCCCGTTCTCGTTCAAGGAGATCGACGAGGACGGCCTCACCGTGTACGTCGCCGACCCGGAGCGGGCCGGGCGCGTCGCCGGGATCGCGGTGGCGCACGCCCGGCTGCGCGGCCTGGCGAACGCGGACAAGCGGGTCGTGGTGATGCTCAGCGCGTACCCGACGAAGCACTCCCGCATCGGCAACGCCGTCGGCCTCGACACGCCGGCGAGCGTGGTGCGGCTGCTGGCGGCGCTGGCCGAGGCCGGGTACGACCTCGGGGAGGGCTTCCCGTCCGACGGCGACGCGCTCATCCACGAGCTCATCGCGGCCGGTGGCCAGGACGTCAACTGGCTCACCGAGGAGCAGCTGCGGGGCAACCCGGTGCGGATCTCCGCCGATCGCTACCGGGCGTGGTTCGCCACCCTTCCCGCAGATCTCCGCGCGGGGATGGAGCAGCACTGGGGACCGGCGCCCGGTGAGCTGTTCGTCGATCCGTCGGACGGCGCGATCGTGCTCGCGGCGCTGCGGCGGGGCAACGTCGTGGTGATGGTGCAGCCGCCGCGCGGGTTCGGCGAGAACCCGGTCGCCATCTACCACGATCCCGACCTGCCTCCTTCGCACCATTACCTGGCGGCGTACCGGTGGCTGGCGGACTCGTCCGATGCTGGATTTGGAGCTCACGCGGTCGTCCACGTCGGCAAGCACGGCAATCTCGAGTGGCTGCCCGGCAAGACCGTCGGGATGTCCGCGGGATGCGGGGCCGACGCGGCGCTGGGCAACCTGCCGCTGGTCTATCCCTTCCTCGTCAACGACCCGGGGGAGGGGACGCAGGCCAAGCGGCGGGCGCACGCCACGCTCGTGGATCATCTCGTACCGCCGATGGCTCGCGCGGACACGTACGGTGACATCGCCCGGCTCGAGCAGTTGCTCGACGAGCACGCCACGATCGCGGCTCTCGACCCGGCCAAGCTGCCCGCCATCCGGGCCCAGATCTGGACACTGATCCAGGCGGCGCGGCTCGACCACGACCTCGGGCTCGCCGATCGGCCGCACGACGCCGAGTTCGACGACTTCCTGCTGCACGTCGACGGGTGGCTGTGCGAGGTCAAGGACGTGCAGATCCGCGACGGGCTGCACATTCTCGGCCAGGCCCCCACCGGTCCGGCGCGCGTCGATCTGGTCCTGGCCATGCTCCGGGCCCGGCAGATGTGGGGCGGGCAGGTGGCCGCCCTGCCGGGGCTGCGGGAGGCGCTCGGGCTCGACGAGTCCGCTGTGGACCGCTCCACTGTGGACTCCGTTGAGTCCCGCGCTCGCGCGCTGGTGGCCGCGATGGAAGAGCGGGGCTGGGACCCGACGGATTTGTCGGAAATTTCGGATAATTCGGAAGTCGTACGTGTGCTGCGCTTCGCCGCCGAGGAGATCGTGCCGCGGCTGGAGCGGACCACGGACGAGCTCGCGATGGTGCTGCACGCGCTCGAGGGCGGCTACGTGCCGGCCGGGCCGAGCGGGTCGCCGCTGCGGGGGCTCATCAACGTGCTGCCGACCGGGCGCAACTTCTACTCCGTGGACCCCAAGGCCGTGCCGAGCCGGCTAGCATGGGAGACCGGGCAGGCGATGGCCGACTCGCTGCTCAAGCGGTACCGTGCGGACCACGGCGACTGGCCCCGGTCGGTCGGGCTGTCGATGTGGGGCACCAGCGCCATGCGCACCGCCGGCGACGACATCGCCGAGGCCCTGTCGCTGCTCGGCGTCCGCCCGGTGTGGGACGAGGCGTCGCGCCGGGTCACCCGCCTGGAGTTGACCGACCTCGCCGAGCTCGGGCGCCCGCGCATCGACGTGACCATGCGCATCTCCGGCTTCTTCCGCGACGCGTTCCCGCATGTGGTCGCCCTCCTCGACGACGCGGTCCGGCTGGCGGCCGGCGCCGAGGAGTCCCCGGACGACAACTACGTGCGCGCACACGTGGAGGCGGACCGGGCCGCGCACGGCGACGAGCGCCGCGCGACGCTACGGGTGTTCGGGTCGAAGCCGGGCGCGTACGGCGCGGGCATCCTCCCGCTCATCGACAGCCGGAACTGGCGCGACGACCGCGACCTGGCCGAGGTCTACGCGGTGTGGGGCGGCTACGCGTACGGGCGCGGCGTGGACGGGCTCGAGGCGCGCGCCGACATGGAGGGGGCGTACCGTCGGATCAGCGTCGCGGTGAAGAACACCGACACGCGCGAGCACGACATCGCCGACTCCGACGACTACTTCCAGTACCACGGCGGCATGGTGGCGACCGTGCGAGCGTTGACGGGCCGGGCGCCGGCGGCGTACGTCGGCGACAGCACGAACCCGGACGCCGTTCGCACCCGGACGCTGAGCGAGGAGACCGCCCGGGTCTTCCGCGCGCGCGTGGTCAACCCGCGCTGGCTGGCCGCGATGCGCCGGCACGGCTACAAGGGCGCCTTCGAACTCGCGGCGACGGTGGACTACCTGTTCGGCTTCGACGCGACGGCCGGCGTCGTGGCTGACTGGATGTACGAGAAACTCGCCGAGTCCTACGTCTTCGACCCCGACAACCACAAGTTCCTGACCGAGTCCAACCCGTGGGCGCTGCACGGCATCGCCGAACGCCTCCTGGAGGCGGCCGACCGGGGCCTGTGGGAGCACCCCGAACAGTCCACGTTGGACGGCCTGCGCGAGGTGTACCTCCAGACCGAGGGCGACCTGGAGGACGCCTAACGTGACGCGGCATTCACCGTGCGCGACATCGCAAGATCCAAGTTGGATGGGCATGTTAGCGTGAGGGGAGCAATGCGGGACGGCGCCCGGGCAGTCCCTTCTCGACCAGGCATTGCGTGCCACGGCGGCCTCAGCCGTTTGCGAATGTCGGCGGCGGCGAGGGGCGCGAGTAGCGCGACGGTCGTTGACGGCGGTTCCGGCGCCGCGGCTGTCGACGGCCGCGGGGGGCGGGCAGCGCAACGGTCGTCGACGGCGTGAGGTTTGCGTCGGGCTTCCGCGTAGGGTTTGCGTCAGGCTTCGCGGAGGGCGACGGCGGCGACGGTCGAGTAGCGCACCACGAAGCTGTCGGCGATCGCCTCCCCGATGCCGGCCAGCACGTCGGCGAGCGTCCCGGGCGGAAGCTGGTTGACGAAGCCGGACGTGGACAGTTGCTCGACCCACTCGGTGCGGGTGTACGGTCGCTCCCACGGGAAGCTCCACGCCTCCGGCTCGCCGAAGCCGCCCGCTGTGCGGATGCCGTCGGCGGCCTTGTCGCCCAGCGCGCCGTAGGCGTTGCCGCCGAACGAGTAGCGTTGCAGCATAGGCATGTCGGGCAGCAGCCGGCGGAACACGCCCGCGGTGGCCTCGGCGACCTCGGGCGGCGGCTCGACCCCGTTCCAGAACACCGCCAGCACCCCGCCGGGCCGCAGCGCCGCGGCCGCCTTGGCCGCGCCCGCCACCGGCTCGACCCAGTGCCACGTCTGCCCGGCCGCGACCACGTCGAACGTGCGGCCGGTCGGGTCCCAGTCCTCGATCTTCGCCACCTCGACCTCGAGCCCGTGCCGGCGCGCCTCCGCCGCCATTCGTGGATCGGGGTCGACGCCGAGCACCGTGCAGCCGGCCGCCTGGAACAGCCGCGCCGCGATCCCCGTGCCGCACCCGGCGTCGAGCACCCGCGGACCCGGGCCGGCGGCGTCCACCAACGGACTCGGATCGGCGGCGCCCATGAGCGGGCTCGGGCCGGCGGCGACAGAGGCCGATGCGGTGGCGGGACCCGGGGCGGGGGTGTTCGGACCCGAGGCGGGGGCGGTGGCGGCGGCGCGGGTCAGGATGCGGTCGATCAGGGCCGCCGGGTAGCTGGGGCGGACCCGGTTGTAGCGCTCGGCGTCGGCGCCGAAGGACTCCGCTACCGTTCGTTGGTGATGGGACTCGTTGCTGGTGGGCGGAATAGTGGGCATGCGCCCACTCTAGTGGGCGTCTGCCCACTCGACAATCGTGGCTGCGGGAGGCGGGGTGGCGGGTGCCTACCGGGGTAGCCATCCGTGATGTTCGCGAGCAGTTGTTCGACGCCGCGGACCGGATTCTCCTGCGCGACGGGCCCAGTGGGCTGACCAGTCGCGCCGTGACGGCCGAGGCCGGCTGCGCCAAAGGCGTGCTGCACAAACACTTCGCGGACTTCGACGCGTTCCTGGCCGAGTTCGTGCTGGATCGGGCCGACCGCATGGCGCCGCAGGCCGCGCGGCTGCGGGAGCAGGCCGGTTCTGGCACCGTCGCCGGTAATGTCACCGACACGCTCGTGGCCGTGTTCGGGTCCGTGGCCGTTGCCATTGTCGCGCTGGTCACCTTCCGTGACGAGTTGCGCGCGCGGCTGCGTGACACCTGGCCGGCCGGGGTCCCGGTGCTGACCGAGGCGGCGAAGATGCTCGCGGACTACCTCGCCGCCGAGCGTGATCTCGGCCGCGTCGCGCCCGGGGTCGATCCGGGGTCGCTGGGGGCCATGCTGATCGGGTCCGCGCACCTGCTCTTCGCCGACCGCACCGGGCCACCGCCGGACCGGGACACGGTCGAACGCGGCGTGCTCGCGGTGCTCGACCTGGTCGGTGGGATCGGTGGGCGACACCCTCGCGGTGCTTGACCTGGTCGCAAAGCGAAACCCTCGCGATGCCTGACCTTGTCCCTGGGGCCGCCGCCGGGCACCTCGGCGGGGCGGAGGCGGTGCACGCCCTGGCGGACCGCGTCGCCGCCGGGTTGGGCGGGGACCTGCGGGACCACCTGATGTACTTCGCGATCCGGGTCGGCGTCCGCCGCCTCGCCGACGCCGCGGCCGCCGAGCGGCAGGCGCGGATGGTCGGCTCGCTGCAGTACGACATCGTGGGCAACGAGCGCCGCGGCGCGGAGCGGACGGCGGAACTCGCCGGGTGAGGCCGGCCGCCTTAGAGGCCGCGCAAGTAGGTCAAGATCATGGGCGGCGGGCGGGGCGCTTGTCCCACCGGTATAGGGTCCACGCCTGCCGGATTGGGCTATGTGGCGTGGTGATGGTGTCGGCGAGGTCAAGGAACGCGTTGATGAGGCGTGCTTTGCGTTGGTAGCAGCGTTGCCGGCGGTTGGAGGTGTTGTGCGAGGAGTTCGTCCACTCGACGTGCCACCTCCGACTCGCCTGGATGGGCTCTTTGTCGCCTTTGTGGGTGATTTCGCCGTCCAGGGTTCGGGCAGCCGGAACCTCGCGCAGATGCGCCGTCACCTGCTCGGGCAACGGACCGGACGCGTCCGGTGTGTCGGGGGTTGGCCCCTGCAGTGGTGGATCGTGTCGGTTCGCGCCGGCCGGGACCTGATCCTGAGGGATCCCTGTACCCTCGACCGTGCTGGGGCGTTCTATCTCATGTTTGCCCCGGTCGGCCGGGGGTCGGTCGGGGACCTCACCGCTGCCGGGAGCCTTGGTGATGTATCCGTCCACGGCGATGTCCTCCCGGATCGGGCCGACGATCTGTTGATCTCGCACGGGCAGTGTTCGATGAGGGCTCGCCACGGCGGGGGCGTCGGTGTTGTCGAGCCGTCTTGTCGTCTGCCTTCGGTCTAGCGTTCCTGCGTCAAGCACCACGACGCTGGGGCGAGGTGCCGCAGTGACCTGGCGTCGTGATTGGGTGCCTCTGTATTCGGTATGTTCGTGGCCGGCGACCCGGCCTCTGTCGCGTTGGGTAGCAGGCCTCGATGCGGCGTGTGTGTGCACCATTTGACATTTCCGCCGGCTGTGCGGGGCGGCGGGTCGGGCTGGATTCTGGGAGAATGAATGCATGGGGCAGCTGCAATTGTTTAGCAAGTCTGAATTGGCTGCCATGCGTGACCGGACCAGGTCGCGTCGTTATTCCGTGGCGAATGAGGAGTTCCGTCGGGAACATGCTCGGCATCGCGCGTGGGGCCTTGCCCAGCGACATGCCGAGAAACTCCGCCGAATACGCGCGAGTACCCCGTCGGCAAGCGTGGCTGCCGATGGCCGGGAAGACTCAGTGAACGAACCAGCCCCGGCTCCCGCCACGGCCACGGCCCCCGCCACGGCCCCCGCCACGGCCCCCGCCACGGCCTCCGCCACGGCCTCCGCCACGGCCTCGGCGCCGCGCACGGCCACGACCCTCGCCCCGGCCTCCGCCACGGCCTCCGCCACGGCCTCGGCGCCGCGCACGGCCACGACCCTCGCCCCGGCCTCGGTGCCGCGCACGACTCCGGCATGGCCCAGCCACAACCCCGGCACCGCGCATGGCCACGGCTACGGCGCGGCCGCCGGCCAAGGCCCCAGCCAGGACCTCGGCACCGCCGGCCAAGGACAGGGCCTCGGCACGCCACCGGCCGAAACACCGCCAGCGGCCGAAACACCGCCAGCGGCCCAAGCACCGCCGCCGGCCGAAGGGCCCGCGCAGCCCGGACCGTCCCGCGATCGGTACCGGCTCGGACGACCACACCGCAGTGCCGCATCCGACGCATGGTGCCGGTCAACCCGGCCCCGCCTCGCAGTGTCCACCCGCACCCACCGCATCAGCGCCATCCTGCCGGCCCGTCGGCGCGGCGCGGGCACGCCCGCGAGAATCCGCGCCGGCCCGCCGACACGGCACCGCGAAGCAATACCGGCGAGCATCAGCGCCTGCCGGCACATGAGAACTGTTCCCGGGAAATGTCACGCACGAAATCCGTCCGGCCCTATCCCAACGGGCCACCGACCAGCATTTCCGTGCGCCTCAAGAACGACGACGACGCACGAGGCGCGTGCGTCGACCGTGTCCCTCACAATGGGTGGTGCGAAGCTGCGCTGGTGCAAGAAGGTGCAGCAGTGCGTTGCGGCTCCGCTCGTCTCAATTTTATGGCCGGTGGTGAATCCCTTGCATCCGCTGGGCTGTCACAGTCTGCGGGTGGTGGATCGGTTGGTGTTCGAGAAGTTGTTCCAGGTGTTGCGGTTCGGATGTTCGTACGAGTCGATCGGGGACAGGGGCTGTTCGGCGACGACGATCCGGAACCGGCGTGACGAGTGGATCGCTTTGGGTGTGTTCAAATAACTCAACATGATTGTTTTGGGGGCTTACGACCGGATTGTCGGCCTGGTCTGGGAGGGCATCGCCGTGGATGGATGCATCACCAAGGTTCCCGGCGGCGGTGAGGTCGCCGGCCGGCCCCGGCCGACCGGGGCAAACATGGGATAAAACGCTCCAGCACGGTCGAGGGTACAGGGATCCCTCAGGATCGGGTCCCGGCCGGCGCGAACCGACACGATCCACCACTGCTGCTGGGGCCAACCCCCGACACACCGGACGCGTTCGGTCCGCTGCCCCAGCAGGTGACGGCGCATCTGGACACCGGCGACGACTCGGCGGTCACCCGCAAGGTTCCGGCTGCCCGGAACCCTGGACGGCGAAATCACCCAGCAAGGCGACAAAGCGCCCATCCAGGCGAGCCGGAGATGGCACGTCGAGCGCACGAACTCCTCACACAACGCCACCAACCGCCTGCAACGCTGCTACCAACGCACAGCACACGTCATCAACGCGTTCCTTCACCTCGCCGACACCATCACCACGCCACATAGCCCGATCCGGCAGGCGTGGACCCTGTACCGGTGGGACAAGCGCCCCGCCCATGATTGCGCGGCCTCTAAAAGGGCGGCTCCGGGGTGGCGACGCCGAGCGCCTCGGCCAGCGCCAGGGTGCGGCGCGGGGTCCGGCACGTGCGTGCCACGTCCAGGCGGCCGGACGCGGCCTGGAACAGCGTCGGCGCGGCCGGGTGGGCGCGCATGGCGGCCGGGTCGAGGGTCGCCGCGCTCGCGCGGGCGGCCGCTGCCAGCGCCGGTTCGAGGGCCCGCAGCGCCGCGGCCCACGACGACAGCCCGGCGACCCACGGGGTGCCGGCATGGCGGGAGGCCTCGGCGGCCAGCTCCGGCCAGGGCATGTCGAGCCACGGCCGGGTCTTGAGCACCGGCTCCTGCCACTCGCGCCTGATGCGCGCCCAGTGGTCCGCGCGCGCCGGCACTGAGTACACCGTGCGGTCCGGGAACGACACCGCCGTCAGGTTCCAGCCGTGGCAGGCGCCGGTGTCGAGGCCGAAGACGACGCCGTCGCGCAGCAGCGGGGCGCGGCCCGTGACGTGATGGCCGAACGCGACGGGCTTCGGGCCGGTGTACCGCTCGTGCCAGTGCCCCTGCGGGAAGTGCCCGGCCAGCACGCGCTCGCCCGCGGTCGAGCCGCACAGCAGCTCCTCCGGCTGCCCGGACAGCGGCACGCCCGGCAGCAGCGCGGCGTGCACGACCCGGACGTGGGCGTTCTCGAAGTGGTACGGCAGCGTCGCCATCCACCCGACGGCGTCACCGTAGCCGGGTCCCAGCTGCAGCCGCGTGATCTCCTGGGCGTAGGAGAAGATCCCGCGCACGTGCTTGCGCTCGTGGTTGCCGGTCACGACGACCGAGTTCGGCCGCTCGCGGAAGAGCCGGATCACCTCGGCCGGCTCCGGCCCGCGGTCGACGAGGTCGCCGACGCTCACCAGGAGGTCCTCGTCGCGCACGGCGGCGAGCTCCAGTAGCGCGGCGAGCTCCGCGAAGCAGCCGTGGACGTCACCGACGACGATCGTGCGCGCCATTCATCCGACGTTAGGCAGGCCCGCCCGGGGCGGCAACGGATTAACCGGCGTTCCAGATATTCACATTCCTCACTTACTCGGCTACTCTCCCGGCGGGAGCCGCGCGCGTTGACCTCGTATCGTCCGACGTCAGCCGCGTCGCCGCCGCGCCCGCAGGCCGCCGGTGGCGCGAGCGCACCCCCGAGGAGTACCGATGCAACTTTCACCGACAGCCCGGCGGATCGCGGCCGGGGTCCTGGCCGTGCTGGCCGCGACCCTGGGCCTGATCGTGCTCGACCGGCCGCAGCCGGCCTCCGCGCACGGGTCGGTCACCGACCCGCCGTCGCGCAACTACGGCTGCTGGGCCCGCTGGGGCTCCGACTTCCAGAACCCGCACATGGCCGACACCGACCCGATGTGTGCCCAGGCGTGGCAGGCCAACCCCAACACCATGTGGAACTGGAACGGCCTGTACCGCGAGGGCGTCGCCGGTAACCACCAGGCGGCCATCCCCGACGGGCAGCTGTGCAGCGGCGGGCGCACCCAGAACGGCTTCTACGCCTCCCTGGACACGGTCGGCCCGTGGGTCGCGGCGACGAAGCCGAACAAGTTCACGATGACGCTGACCGACCAGGCCCAGCACGGCGCGGACTACCTGCTCATCTACATCACCAAGCAGGGCTTCGACCCGACGACACAGCCGCTGACCTGGAACAGCCTCGAGCTGATCCAGCGCACCGGCCGGTACGCGCCCGCCCCGATGTACCAGGCCGACGTCGACGCCGGCACCCGCACCGGCCGGCACGTGATGTACGTGATCTGGCAGGCCAGCCACCTGGACCAGTCGTACTACCTGTGCAGCGACATCATCTTCACCGGCAGCGGCGGCGGCTCGCCCTCGCCCTCGACCTCCGCGTCGCCGTCGAAGTCCCCGTCCGCCTCCGCGTCGCCGTCGCGCTCCGCCAGCCCGTCGGCGTCGGCGTCGGCCTCGCCGGGCCCGGGCGGCTGCACCGCGGCGTACGCGAAGACCTCCGAGTGGGCCGGCGGCTTCGGCGCCAGCGTGACGGTCACCGCCGGCTCGGCGGG
Organism: Dactylosporangium sp. CA-233914; assembly: GCF_050942935.1. NCBI lineage: Bacteria > Bacillati > Actinomycetota > Actinomycetes > Micromonosporales > Micromonosporaceae > Dactylosporangium > Dactylosporangium sp. CA-233914. The sequence goes on from NZ_CP192030.1 coordinate 3,057,269, forward strand.
GATCAGCACGTGGACGGTGAAGATGACCTTCGCCAACGGCCAGACCGTCACCAGCTCCTGGAACGCGACGCTGACCACGAGCGGCTCGACGGTGACGGCGGCGAACGCGAGCTACAACGGCCGCCTCAGCCCGGGCCAGAGCACGAGCTTCGGCTTCAACGGCTCGTGGACCGGCACGAACAACGCACCGACCCTGACCTGTACGGCACAGTAGTCCTACCGGATCCAGTGCTCGTACGGGTGCCGGCCCGGCCGGAACCCGGCGGCCTCGGCCAGCGCGGCGGCCGCCGTGAAGTTGGCGGCCACCGCGTCGGGCCGGTGCGCGTCGCTGCCGAAGCTGACGGCGGCGCCGCCGGCCTCCCGCCACCAGTGCAGCAGCAGCGGTTCGAGGGTCCGGCGGGTGTTGACCTCCAGCGCGCGGCCGGTGCCGGCGAGGGAGCGCAGCACCTGCCGTACCTCATCCTCGAAATCGGCGATGTCGAACGTGAACTGCGCGGGGACGTAGCGCACGGGGTAGTCGAGGTGCGTCAGGGTGGAGAAGTCCCCGCACGCCTCGATCATGCGGATCGTCTCGGCGAAGTAGTCCCGCAGCACGTCGGGGACGGGGCGGGTGGCGTACTCGTCCTCGACGAGCCGGTGCCGCCCGCGGGCCTCGAGCGAGTGCAGCGAGCCGATGACCCGCTCGAACGGGTGGCTGGCCAGCAGGGCGGCGGCCTGCTCAGCGAACCAGTGCGGCTCGCCGAGCTCGACCCCGGTGATGATCTTCAGCGTGGGGTACTTCACGCGGCACCGGTCGATCGCCTCCAGGTATCCCGCCAGGTCCAGCGGCGGCGGGGCGAGGCTCGCGGGGCCGGCCATGTGTGGCGCCCACCGCTCGGGCACGGACGCGGGCTCGACGGTCCACGACACGAAGTCGGTGTGCTCGGTGAAGGCGATCGCCGGCAGCCCGAGCTCGACCGCCCGCGCGCACGATCCGTCCATGTCCCCGGTCTGGGTGTCCCAGGAGAACTGGGTGTGCGTGTGCAGGTCGGCGGGCAGCTCATTCACGAGTGCATGCTACGGCCGCGCCAGGATCTCCCCGTGCAGGATGGACAGCCAGCCGTCGGAGTCCGCGGCCCAGGTTCGCCAGCCCGCCGAGAGACGCTCCAGCTCCTCCTGCGCCACCCCGGCCGCGAGCGCCTGGCGGGCCATCGCGGACTCGCGCACGCGGTCGGCCCACATGCCGCCCCACCACGCCCGGTCCTCGTCGTCGGCGAAGCACCAGGTGCTCGACGTCGCGGTCACCTCGGCGAACCCGGCCGCGTGCGCCCAGGCCAGCAGCCGCCGCCCGGCGTCGGGCTCGCCGCCGTTGGCGCGGGCCATCCGCTGGTAGAGCGCCAGCCAGTCGTCGAGCTCGGGCAGTCGGGGGAACCAGGTGAACGCCGCGTAGTCGCTGTCGCGGGCGGCCACGTAGCCGCCGGGCTTGCACACCCGCCGCATCTCGCTGAGCGCCAGCACCGGGTCGGCGACGTGCTGCAGCACCTGGTGGGCGTGCACGACGCAGAACGTGTCGTCGGGGAACGGCAGCGCGTGCACGTCGCCCAGCACGACGTCGGCGTTGCCGACCCCGGCGAGCCCCGCGCGGGCGACGCCGACCGCCTCCTCGTTGGCCTCCAGCGCGGTGACGTGCGCGACGCGGCCGGCCAGGTCGCGGGTGATGGTCGCGGGCCCCGCGCCGACGTCGAGCACCTTCATCTTCTCGTTGAGCACCGGCAGCAGGTAGGCGGCGGAGTTCTCGGCGGTGCGCCAGCGGTGGGAGCGCAGCACCGACTCGTGGTGCCCGTGGGTGTACACGTTCGTAGCCATGTCTCGGACAGTAGTATTTGCTTCCCATAATTCGGTATGCACTTCCCATTATATGGTCAAGCCGATGGCCGGATCGGTCCGCCTCACGACCTGGCCGTGCCTGGTGGCGCGCGGTACGCGGGCGGCAGGATCGACGGCATGCGAAGCGCACTCGTCGTCATCGACATCCAGGAGTCCTTCCGGCAGCGGCCCAGCTGGGCCGCCGTGTCGAACCCGGACATCGCCGCCACCGTCGCCCCGCTCGTCGCCGACGCCCGCGAGCGCGGCGACCTCGTTGTATGGGTCTTGCACGCCGCGCCCGGCGCCGGCGACGTCTTCGACCCGGCGCGCGGTTTCCTGCGGTACCTGCCGGACCTGCAACCCCTTCCCGGCGAGCCCGAGCTGGTCAAGACCTCCGCGAACGCGTTCACCACGACCGGCCTGCAGCAGCTGCTGACCGCCGGGGGCATCCGCCACCTGATCGTCACCGGCATCCAGACCGAGCTGTGCTGCGAGACCACCACCCGCCTCGCCGGCGATCTGGGCTACGACGTCACGTTCGTCACCGAGGCGACCGCCACGTTCCCGATCGCGCACCGCGACGAGCGCGACCTGCCGTACGAGCAGATCCTGAGCAGCCCGCGGACGCTGAGGACCGCGGACGTGATCGCCCGCACCGAATATGCTCTGGCCGGTCGCTTCGCCACCATCGCGACCGTCAAGGAGGTCCTCGCCCGGTGAGGGTCGTCTTCCTGCTCGTGCCGCAGGTGCACCTGCTCGACCTGGCCGGCCCCGCACAGGTGTTCTCCACCGTGCGGGACCTCGGCCTGGGCTACGAGCTGCACTACGTGGCCGAGCGGGAGGAGGTCCCGACCGCCCAGGGCCTGCCCGTGCGCGCCCGGACCGAGTGGCCCGCCCTCGACGCCGGGGACCTGGTCGTCGTCCCCGGCTGGCGCGGCCACCGCCTGGGCCACCACGGCCGCCTGACCGGATCGACCCGCGCCCGCCTCGCTGAGCACCACCGCCGCGGCGGGACGGTCGCGTCGGTGTGCGCGGGCGCCGACGCGCTGGGCCAGGCCGGCCTGCTCGACGGCCGCCGCTGCACCACCCACCACGGCCTGCAGGACGACCTCGCGGAGCGCTACCCGGCCGCCCGGGTGGTCCGCGACGTGCTGTTCGTGGTCGACGAGCGGATCGTGACCTCGGCCGGCATCGCCAGCGGCATCGACCTGGCCCTGCACCTGGTCGCGACCAGGCACGGCCCGGCGGTGGCGGCCCAAATCGCCCGCGAGATGGTCGTCTACGCTCGGCGCAACGGCGACGAGCCCCAGCACAGCGCGATGCTGCGCCACCGCGACCACCTCAGCGACGTCGTGCACCGCGTGCAGGACCTCATCGACGCCCGCTTCACCGAGCGCCTGCCGCTGCGCGGCCTCGCCGGCGCCGCGGGCGTGAGCGAGCGGACCCTGACCCGCGCCTTCGGCGAGGCGACGGGCCTGACCCCGCTGCGCTACCAGCAGCTGCTGCGCGTGGAGCGCGCCGAGCACCTCATCAGCCACGGCGCCACGGTCGAGGCGGCCGCCCGCGCCGCGGGCTTCGAAGACGCCCGCATGCTGCGCCGCCTCCGCGCGCGGGAGGTGTGAGAGATCATCTCGGCGGTACCGCGCCGCGCTCACTCTCGGGGTCGAGAAAGATCCGTGCGAAAATCAACGCTCACCCGGCCGGATCTGGAGGGTTTCTCCCTGCTCGACGGGACGGCGCTGGATCTGATCGCGAACAAGCGCGGTGATCACAACCGGCTTGGCGTGGCGGTGCAGATCGATACCGTGCGCTACCTGGGCCACTGCCTGACCGAGGTCACGCCCGGCAGCGCGAGCAGATGCTCACGGATCGGCCGGCCCAGCCCGCCAAATCTTCGATCTTGGATAGCGGCAGACCTCGCCAGGCGAATGCCGCTGGCGGGGTCTGGAGAAATCCCCCTGGGTTTCGGCACGTTCAATTCGTTTTTGCCAAAACTTTTCTAAATTGTCAATCGTCTATTAATGCACTTGTCGTTAATCGGCCATTGACCCGCCAATTGGCGATTGAAAACATCGATGGAGGTGAAGCTGCAAAATCATCTTGAAGGAGGGGAAGCGTGCACCTGCTCAGAATCGCCATCGGAGTGTCCACTCTCGTGGCGGTCGCCGTGGCGACGCCCGGTGTGGCCGGCGCGGCGCCGTCTGTGGCTGCGGAGGCCGGTAGCGTCGCCGTCGGATCCGACCTCGTGCCAGTGTTCGACCCGGCCACCCGCCAGGCCCGGATGGCGACATCGACCACCGCGGCGGCGGTCATCTCGGCGTACTGGACACCCGAGCGGATCGCGGCCGCCAAGCCCGTGACGAACGTCGGTGGTATGTCGGCGCCGGACCGGCGAACGGAGGGCAAGCCGCAGCTCGTCGCCGCGCCGACGGCGGCCAAGGCCGATCTGTCGCTGGCCGTCGCGTTCACCAACACTGAGGGCCGGGTCTTCTACCGGGACCCGGCCGACGGCCTCGACCATGCCTGTTCCGCCGGCGCCGTCAACAGTGGCAAGCGCCGCCTCGTGCTCACCGCCGGGCACTGCGTGTACGGCAACGGTGGCTGGATGGAGAACTGGGTTTTCAAACCCGGCTACAATTTCGGTGCTGGCTCGGCGGGCATTTTCCCGGCCTTCCAGCTGTGGGCGCAGGGCGGCTGGATCAACAACCGCGACCGCCACTACGACTACGCCTTCGCCATCACCCAGAACAATTCCAGCGGCCAGCGGATCGTGGACGCGGTGGGCGGCAACGGTCTTCAGATCAACCCGGGCCGGCCGTTCATCACCTTCATCGGATACCCGAGCAATGTCGCCGGCGGTGAGCAGCAGGCCAGCTGCCAGGGCCAGCTCAGCCGGCGCAGCATCACCAACTCCGACCAGAAGCTCAACTGCAACCTGGGCACAGGCTCCAGTGGCGGCCCGTGGCTGCGGGACTTCGCCAACGGCCTGGGCATTGCGGTCAGCAACACCTCGTACGGCATCAACCCGGACCCGCAGGGTCCCGTGTTCGGCCCGTACTACGACGGCGACACCCTCAACCTGTACAACGCCGCCGAGAACGCCTCGCCCTGACGCCGTGACCTCCGCACATCTCGAGGTGGTGCCGGTCGTCGCGATCGGCACCACCTTGCGGGCCGGCCCGAGGAACCGATCGCAGTCGGCCGCACCCGCGCCGGCCAACCCGAGCGGCCCGGTCGGCGTGCCCGCGCCGCACACTTGTGCGCAGTTCACCGGCGCCGCATCCTTCGGTACTGCCGATGGACGGCGAACTCCTCGTCGGGCTCGCGTCGGCAAGCCGGCTCACCGGCACGCAGGATTTGGCGCTGACCTACACCGTTGACATCGGTGGATGTGAGGGTGCGCCGAGCGGGCTTGCGTACCAGACGCCGGACGTGATGGTTGTCGCTGCCGTCCGGGGCGGACGCGCCAGCCGCGAGTGCGGCGGCGGTACGGATGCGGCAGCCGGCCATCGTTCGGCTTGGCGCACCGCGGGGGGCTGCGGTGGTGATCGATGCGGTCTTCGGCGCGCAACGGCACCATCGCGTGTTGCCGGCGGAGGCGAGATCCGGCGGGCGGGAACGGCGCTCGCGTCGTCGACGGTGAACGACAGTTCGGGCGCAGGCTAGCGGACCCCGGCCAGGGGCGCCGGTGCGGTCAGGGACACCGCCGTCGGGTCGTCGATCATGCGTTGCGGTGGTGGCGGCTCTCGCTGCGGCGGTGAAGCCCAGGTGTGAGGCGACGAAGTGGCAGCGGGCGGCCGTGGAGGCGACCGCCAGGCGGGCCAGGTTGGCCTGGGCGGACGGGATCAGGGTCGGGGGTCGGGCCGGCGCCCAGGCCGCGGGCGGCGTCGGGGGTAGCCAGGCCCATCTTCGTCTCCCGGCAGCCGGCCCGGGCCGCAGCCGCACGGGGTGCCGGCATGTGGACCTCGCCCGAGATGCCGTCGGTGCCGCGCAGCAGGTGGCCGTCGACGATGACGCCGCTGCCCACGCCGACCTCGCCCGCGGCGGCGATCGCGGCCCGCGTGCGGGGGCCGCCCGTGCGCAGGTGGCGCAGGGGCCGGGTCAGGTTGGCCCGGCGCGGCGCGAGCTGGTCGGAGCCGGCACCGGCGCGTGCCTTGCTCACCATCGCGGCTCCCCTCGCGTGTGGACGCCGCCGAAACCGGCGACACCGGAGCCGTCGGCAACGAATCCGGAACGTTTCGAACGTCGTCGCTGAAGTTTGTACAGTCGCGCAGATTCCAACGCAAGAAGTACACGGGAAGGTACACAAACGAAGATCGATGGCACTTCGGGCGTCCATGCGGGGCGTAGACCGTTGACGAGCCGGTAGCGAGTCTGCAACATTTGGCGCAACGCCGTGCAAGATTCCTACGAGCGTCCGACAGACTTACTGCTACTCTCCGCAACTCGATCACACCCCGCCTACGGAGAGGCCGAACCAGTGCAGTGGGAGATGTCCGGCCGCGGGCCGCCGCCGGGTCCGTGACCGTATCGCAGTCAAGCACGCCCGTGGCCGCCACCGCAGCAGCAAGGACCGCACGCCGACCCCCGCCAAAGCCTCGTCGCAGGTCGAGTTACGTCCATCGCCACGCGTCGCCACGTCCCCGCACCACAACCACCCCGCTCGGACGCATGACACACGACGTAAGGAACCCGATGAGATCCAGGACCGTGACGCGAAGGGTGTTCGCGGTGTTCGCCGTGGCCACCCTCGTCGCCGTGACGGCGCAGACGCTGCCGGCGCAGGCCGCCGGCGGGCCGAACCTCGCCTCCGGCCGCCCCGCCACCTCCAGCAGCACCAACGGCGCCAACGGCATCGGCAACATCAACGACGGCAACCAGGCCAGCTACTGGGAGAGCGCCAACAACTCCTGGCCGCAGTGGGCGCAGATCGACCTCGGCAGCGCCAAGAGTATCGACCAGATCAAGCTCAAACTGCCCGACGATGCCGCCTGGCAGACCCGCACCGAGACACTGTCGGTGACCGGCAGCGACGACGGCACGAGCTTCAGCACCATCGTCGGCTCGGCCGGGTACGTGTTCGACCCGTCCACCCACAACACGGTCACCATCAGCTTCAACGCGACGACCACGCGGTACGTCCGGCTGAACTTCTCGGCCAACACCGGCTGGCCCGCCGCGCAGGTCTCCGAGTTCGAGATCTACGGCGTGTCGACGTCGGGCACCAACCTGGCCGCCGGCAAGACGTTCACCGCCAGCACCCAGAACGGGCAGTACGTGCCGGCCAACGGCGGCGACTCGAACCAGAACTCGTACTGGGAGAGCTCCGGCGCCTTCCCGCAGTGGCTGCAGGTCGACCTGGGCTCCGCGGTGCCGGTCAACTCCGTGGTGCTGAAGCTGCCCGCCTCCTGGGGCGCGCGCACCGAGACGCTCGCCGTGCAGGGCAGCACCAACGGCAGCACCTTCTCGGACATCGTGGCCTCCAACGGGTACAACTTCACCCCGAGCGCCGGCAACACGGTGACGATCCCGTTCACGCAGACGACCACGCGGTACGTGCGGGTGAACATCTCGGCGAACACCGGCTGGCCGGCGGCGCAGATCTCGGAGCTCGAGGTCTACGGCCCGACGACCGGTGACACCCAGGCGCCCACCGCGCCGGGCAACCTCGCCTACACCCAGCCGGCCGGCGGCCAGATCAAGCTGACCTGGACCGCCTCGACCGACAACAGCGGCTCCATCGCCGGGTACGACATCTACGCCAACAACACCCTGCGCACCAGCGTGGCCGGCAACGTGCTGACGTACACCGACAGCCAGCCCGACACCGCGACGGTCGCGTACTACGTGAAGGCCCGCGACGCCGCCGGCAACCAGTCGCCGGCGTCCAACACGGTGACCCGCACCGGCACCAACCCCGACACCCAGGCGCCGACCGCGCCGGGCAACCTCGCCTACACCCAGCCGGCCGGCGGCCAGATCAAGCTCACCTGGACCGCCTCGACCGACAACAGCGGCTCCATCGCCGGGTACGACGTCTACGCCAACGACTCGCTGCGCGCCTCGGTCGCCGGCAACGTGCTGACCTACACGGACAACCAGCCGGACTCGGCGACGGTGTCGTACTACGTGAAGGCCCGCGACGCCGCCGGCAACGCCTCCGCGGCCAGCAACACGGTCACCCGCACCGGCACCGGCAACCCGCCGCCGGGCACGAACGTGGCGCTGGGCAAGACGATGGAGGCCAGCGGCTCGGTCTTCACCTTCGTGCCGTCCAACGCCAACGACAACAGCGTCACGACGTACTGGGAGGGCGCGGCCGGCTACCCGGCGACCCTGACGGTGAAGCTCGGCGCCAACCACGACATCTCCAAGATCACGCTGAAGCTCGACCCGAGCAGCGCGTGGGGCACCCGGACCCAGAACCTGCAGGTGCTGGGGCGCGAGCAGGGCGCCTCGACGTTCACCAGCCTGGTGTCGGCGGCGAACTACACCTGGAACCCGGCGACCGGCAACTCGGTCGACATCACCGTCACCGCCCGGGTCGCGGACGTGCGGCTGCAGTTCAACTCCAACACCGGCGCCCCGTCGGGCCAGGTGGCGGAGTTCCAGGTCTTCGGCACCCCGGCGCCGAACCCGGACCTGCAGGTCACCGCGATCTCCTCGGCGCCGGCCGCGCCGGTGGAGACCGACTCGGTGAACCTGACCGCGACGGTGAAGAACAACGGCACCGCCGCCTCGGGCGCGACGAACGTCAACTTCTACCTCGGCACCGCCCAGGGTACGGTCCTGGCCGGCACCGCCAACGTGACCGGCCTCGCCGCCGGCGCGCAGGGCACGTTCACCGCGAACATCGGGCCGCGCACCGCGGGCACCTACACGGTGAGCGCGAAGGTCGACGAGGGCAACTCGGTCATCGAGACCGACGAGTCCAACAACTCCTTCACCTCCGGCACGAACCTCGTGGTCCAGCCGGTGCAGAGCTCGGACCTGGTCGCCTCGCCGGTGGCGTGGTCGCCGTCGAACCCGTCGGCGGGCAACACCGTCACCTTCACCGTCGTCATCAAGAACCAGGGCACGCAGGCCACGGCCGGCGGCGCGCACGGGGTCACGCTGACGCTGCAGGACTCCACCGGCGCCACGGTGAAGACCTTGACGGGTTCGTACACCGGGACGCTCGCCGCGGGCGCCAGTTCGCCGGTGATCACCCTGGGCACCTGGACGGCCGTCAACGGCAAGTACACGGTCCACACCGTGCTCGCCGCGGACACCAACGAGCTGTCGGTCAAGCAGGCCAACAACACCAGCGACAACCCGATGTTCGTCGGGCGGGGCGCGAACATGCCCTACGACATGTACGAGGCCGAGGACGGCACGGTCGGCGGCGGCGCGCAGGTCGTCGGGCCGAACCGCACCATCGGTGACCCGGCGGGTGAGGCGTCCGGCCGCAAGGCCGTCACGCTGAACGGGACCGGGCAGTACGTGCAGTGGACCACCCGGGCGAACACGAACACGGTCGTCGTGCGGTTCTCGATCCCGGACGGCACCACCTCGTCGATCAACGTGTACGTCAACGGCTCCTTCGCCAAGGCGATCCCGCTGACGTCGAAGTTCACGTGGCTGTACGGCAACGAGGCGTCGCCGAGCAACTCCCCCGGCACCGGCCCGCGGCACATCTACGACGAGGCCAACATCATGCTCGACAGCACGGTGCCGGCCGGCAGCACGATCAAGCTGCAGAAGGACGCGGCCAACTCCGGCAACATCGCGGTCGACTTCATCAACCTCGAGCAGGTCTCGCCGATCGCCAACCCGAACCCGGCCACGTACGTCACCCCGGCCGGCTTCACCCAGCAGGACGTGCAGAACGCGTTCGACACCGCGCGGCAGAGCGCCACGGCCGTCGGCGTCTACCTGCCGGCCGGCACGTACGTCACCAACCAGAAGTTCAACGTCTACGGCAAGGCGCTGCAGGTCGTGGGCGCCGGCCCGTGGTACACGAGGTTCTCCACGCCGCAGGACCAGCAGAACACCGACGCGGGCTTCCGGGTCGAGACCTCGGCGGACGGCTCCACGTTCAAGAACCTGGCCTTCTTCGGCAACTACGTCGAGCGTATGGACGGCCCGGGCAAGGTGTGGGGCGAGCTCAAGGACAACCAGAACCTCACGATCGACAACGTCTGGGTGGAGCACACCCTCTGCATGTACTGGGGCGTGCACAACAGCGGCATCAACATCTCCAACAGCCGCATCCGTAACACGTTCGCCGACGGCATCAACTTCACCAACGACACGACCAACACCCACCTGAACAACATCGACGCCCGTAGCACGGGTGACGACTCGTTCGCGCTGTTCTCGGCGATCGACTCCGGCGGCTCGGTGGGCAACCACGACAACCTGTGGGAGAACCTGTCCGCGACGCTCACCTGGCGCGCGGCCGGCTTCGCGGTCTACGGCGGGTACAACAACACGTTCCGCAACATGTACATCGCGGACATGCTGACGTACTCGGGCATCACGATCAGCTCGCTGGACTTCGGCTACCCGTTCGTCGGCTTCGGCACGCAGCCCACGACGATCCAGAACGTGACGCTCGTCCGCGACGGCGGCCACTTCTGGGGCCAGCAGGCGTTCGGCGCGATCTGGGTGTTCTCGGCCTCGAAGGAGTTCCGCGGCATCCGGGTGTCCGATGTGGACATCGTGGACCCGACGTACTCCGGCATCATGTTCCAGACGAAGTACAAGGACCCCAACACGCCCGAGAACCTGATCACGGACACCATCTTCACCAACATCACCATCAGCGGCGCGAAGCGCAGCGGTGACGCGTTCGACGCGAAGTCCGGCATCGGCATCTGGGCGAACGAGATGCCCGAGCCCGGCCAGGGCCCGGCCCGCGGGTCGGCCACGTTCAACCACCTGACGTTCTCGAACAACGCCGAGAACATCCGCAACACCACGTCCACCTTCACCCTCACCATCAACCCGTAACCACGCACCAGCCCAGAACGCGAACGGCCGCCGGTCTCCCCGGCGGCCGTTCGTTTCCTACGTAGCCTCCTTCGACGCGGCCCTCGCGCGCTTCACCGCCGGCCACGCGATCCTCGGCGACGTGCCGTGATGAGCGGGTAGCCGGGTGGCATCAGGCGATCCGGGCTGGCTGACGATGGCGCTGGTGGGGCCCCGGTGGCTGGGCGGCGTCAGGGCAACCCGGGCCAGGCGGAGCCTTCCCGGCCTGGTGTGAGTGGTCGTGCGTCGGCGCTGGTGGGGCCGCGGGCGGGGTGGCGTCAGGGCAACCCAGGCCGGGCGGAGTCTTCCCGGCCTGGCGTGATTGGTCGTGGCGTCGGCGCTGGTGGCGGCCGGAGGCTGGGTGGCGTCAGGGCAACCCGGGCCGGGCGGAGCCGACGGCGGCGGCTTCCCGGCCTGGTGTGAGTGGTCGTGGCGTCGGCGCTGGGGGCTGGGTGGCGAGGTCAGGCGACCCCGGCCGGGCGGAACTGGACCGACACGCGCGGGCCGACCGGGCGCGCCGTCTTCGGCACCGCGTGCTCCCAGGTCCGCTGGCACGAGCCGCCCATCACGACCAGGTCGCCGTGGCCGAGCGGGAACCGCACGCTGTCGCCGCCGCCGCGCGGGCGTAGCAGCAGGGAGCGCGGCGAGCCGAACGACACGATCGCGACCATCGTGTCGAAGCGGGCGCCGCGGCCGATCGTGTCGCCGTGCCAGGCGACGCTGTCGCGGCCGTCGCGATACAGGCACATGCCCGCGGTCATGAACGGCTCGCCGAGTTCCTCCACGTAGTGCGCGGTGAGCCGGCGGCGGGCCTGCGTCAGCAGTGGGTGCGGCAGCGTCTCCTCGGCCGGATACCACCGGGTCAGGCGCGGCACGTCGACCACGTCGTCATACATCTTGCGGCGCTCCGCCCGCCAGTCCACCTCGTGCAGGAGGGTCTGCAGGATCGCGTCGGAGCCGAGCACCCAGCCCGGCAGGTGATCGACCCAGGCACCCCGGCTCAGGTGGTGGCGGGTGACCTGGCCGATCAGCGACCCCAGGGAAGGGCCCGCGACGTCGAACATCGACGGCTGGTACGCGAGGTCAATCATGCTCGCAATGATACCCGATTTCGAACACGCGTACGAGCACGACACGTGAAGACGCGCCAAGGCCTTACAGTATGTCGATGCAGTCGGCACGCAAAGTTGATCGCGGCGCGACGGAGCCCGGATGCCCGGTCGAGGCCGGCCCGGACGGGGTGTGGCGCGTCCGGGGGCTCGCCGCGGGGCGGGCGGTGCTGCGCAGCACGGACACCGTGCAGGCCGGGCTCGGGGTGCAGACCGTGGAGAAGCTGCCGCCCAGCATCCGGCGGCCGGTGCTCTACCGGGACGGGAGCGAGCACCAGCAGTACCGCCGGCAGACCGCGAAGTTCTTCACTCCCCGCCGGGTCGAGCAGCACTATCGCGGTCTCATGGTCGAGATCGCCGAGCGGCAGCTGGACGTGCTGCGCTGCGACGGTGAGGCCGAACTGTCCACGCTGAGCTTCCGCCTCGCCGTCGACGTCGCCGCGGCCGTGACCGGGCTGACCGAGAGCCGCCCGGGCATCGACGCGCGCCTCGAGCGCTTCTTCCCCGAGAAGTTCGGCCGCCACGGGTTCACCAGCATCGACGGCATTCGCTGGTTCGTGCGCCAGAACGCGCAGTTCCTCGGCATCTACCTCAAGGACGTGCGCCCCGCGATCCGCCCCCGCCGCCGGGCGCGCCGCGACGACCTGATCTCGCACCTGCTGGACGAGGGCTGCCGCGACGGCGAGATCCTCGGCGAGGTGATCACGTTCGCGGCCGCGGGCATGGTGACGACGCGGGAGTTCATCAAGGTCGCCGCCTGGCACCTCTTCACCGATCAAGGGCTCCGGATACAGTACCGCGAGAGCCCCGAACCCGACCGCCTCGCGCTCCTGCACGAACTGCTCCGCCTGGAGCCGGTCGTCGGCAACCTCGGGCGCCGCACCACCGCCGCGCTGACGGTCTCCTCCGGCGACGCCACGGTGACGATTCCGGCCGGTGCGCTCGTCGACGTCGACGTGAGCGCCGCGAACCTCGACCCGGACGCCGTCGGCGCCGACCCCGGCGCGGTCCGCCCCGCCCGACCCCTCGCGCCGGGCGTGGCCCCGGCGGCGCTGTCGTTCGGCGACGGCCCGCACCGCTGCCCGGGCGCCCACGTGGCGATACAGGAGTCCGACATCTTCCTCACCCGCCTCCTCGCCCTGCCCGGCATCCGGATGAGCAGCCCGCCGCGGGTCGCGATGAAGCCGGACATCAGCGCGTACGAGCTACGAGGCCTCCGCGTCGCCGCTGACCCCGTCCGGGCGTAAATGATCGACGTGCCTCGCTGCGCCGCGTGACTCGGCTCGCGAATGGCCGTATCGTGAGAGCGGCTCGGATGTTGGAAGGTGTTGAGCCTGATGAGTCCCGCCGATCGGTTCGCCGTGTTCCCCGAACTCAACGTCACCGTCGAACCCCTGCCCGGCCAGGCTCTGCGCGTCCGCGTCGCCGGCGAGGTGACCATGGAGAACGTCGGCGAACTTCGCTGCGTGCTGCTGCGCGCCATCGACGACGTGCGTGCCCGCGCCGTGGAGGTCGACCTCGCCCTGGTGACGTTCATCGACTCGACCGGCATCGGCAAGCTCGTCTCGGCCCGCGCGCACGCCGGCGCCAACGGCAGCGACCTGTGGATCGTCAACCCCAGCCCCGGTGTCCGCCGCGTGCTGAGCCTGCTGGGCCTGCTGGAGGTCCTCGGCACCCCGACCGGCACCAGCGGGTGGGCCCCGCCCAAGTCCGCGTAGCCGCCACCGGCCCGGTTCCGCCGCGGATGGTCGTCCGGGCCGTCTTCGCGGGCGAGGCGGGCCGGGCCTCGGTGGTCAACCGTCGCGCAGGGCCTGTGCCAGGCGGTGGACGCCCTCCTCCAGCAGGGGCGGGGGAGCGGCGGCGAAGGTGAGGCGCAGGTGCGGGGCGTCGGGCTCGGCGGCGTACCAGGGGCGGCCGGGGAAGACGACCACGTTGCGAGCCGCTGCGGCGGTGGTGAGTGCGACGTCGTCGGTGCCCTCGGGGAGGCGGAGCCAGGCGTGGAGGCCGCCGCGCGGCACTGCCGGCGGGTCGAGCGCCGGCAGGTGGCGGCGGACCGCGTCGAGGAGGGCGTCGCGGCGGGTGCGCAGGGCCGTGCGCAGAGACCTCAGGTGGCGGGGCCAGGCCGGGGAGGTGACGAAGTCCAGGGTGGCCTGCTGCAGCGGGCCCGCCACGAAGAAGTCGTCCAGCACCCGCGCCGCGCGCAGGCGGGCGCCGGCCGGGCCCCGGGCGCCGATCGCGGCCACGCGCAGGCCCGGCGCGGCGGACTTGGTCAGCGAGCGAAGGTACACGACGTGGCCGCCCGGGTCGTTCGCCACCAGCGGGGGCGGCGGATCGCCGTCGACGGCCAGGTCGCGGGCGTAGTCGTCCTCGAGCAGGAAGGCGCCGGCCGCGGTGACCTCGGCCAGGACCTCGGGGCGGCGGGCGGGGGAGAGGGTCGCGCCGTGCGGGTTGGCGAACAGCGGCTGGCAGTAGAACAGGCGGGCCCCCGTCCGGTGCAGCGCGGCGGCCAGCAGGTCGGGGCGCACGCCGTCGACGTCGGCGGGCACCGGGACGACGCGCAGGCCGGCGGCCCGGGCCGCGGCCAGGGCGCCCAGGTACGTCGGGGACTCCACCAGCACCGTGTCGCCCGGGGCCGCGAGCGCCCGGAACGCCGTGGCGAGCGCCGACTGGCCGCCCGGGCAGATCACGAAGTCCTCGGCCCGCATCGGGCCGGCGCCGCGGGCGAACCAGGCGCGCAGGTCCTCGCGGCCCTCGACCGGGCCGCGCTGCCAGCTCGCCGGGTGGCGGGCCGCCCGCGCCAGGGCCGCGCCCAGGGCGGACGCCGGTTGCAGGTCCGGGTCCAGGTATCCGCTGGAGAGGGGTATCGCCCCCGGGCGGGGGATGGCCAGCAGCGCCTGCATCGAGTCCTCGCCCGGTGGGCGGGGGCCGAGCGCGATCGACTGCCACGACAGGTCCGGCGCGGCGGACGCCGGCGGCGCGGGCCGGGCCGCGACGAACGAGCCGCGGCCCGGCTGGGTGTCCAGCAGGCCCTCGGCGGCCAGGGCCCGGATCGCCCTCGTCACGGTGATCGGGGACGCCTGGTGGCGGGCGGTCAGCTCGCGGACCGTCGGCAGGCGGGTGCCCGGGGGAGCGCCGGTCAGGGCCGCACGCAGATCTTGGATAACGCGTTCGGCTGCGTTATCGTCATTCATGACAGGTAAGGATAACGTTACTCACCGCGGGGCGATAACGGGGGCCGCGCTCGGAGCGCTGGGCGTCCTCGGGTTCAGCCTGTCGCTGCCGGCCACGCGGGTCGCCGTCGAGCACCTCGACCCGTGGTTCGTCGCCTTCGGCCGGGCCGTCGGGGCCGGGCTGCTCGCGGTCGCGTACCTCGTCGCCGTCCGGGCACCGCGGCCGTCACCCGCGCAGTGGCGGCGCCTCGCCGTGGTCGCGGCCGGGGTCGTCGCCGGGTTCCCGATGTTCACCTCGCTGGCGCTGCGGAGCAGTACCGCCGCCCATGGGGCCGTCGTCATCGCGCTGCTGCCCGCGGTCACGGCCGGGTTCGCCGTCCTGCGCGCCCGGGAGCGCCCGACGCCGGCGTTCTGGCTCGCGGGCGCGGCGGGGCTGGCCGCCGTGCTGGTGTTCCTGGGGCTCAGCGGCACCGTGGCGGGAGCGGTCGGGCCCGCCGACCTGTTCCTGCTGGCGGCCGTCGCGCTGTGCGGTCTCGGATACGCCGAGGGCGGCGCCCTCTCCCGCGAGCTCGGCGGGGCCCGCACCATCTGCTGGGCCCTGGTCCTCGCCCTGCCGTTCACGATCGCCGTCACCGCGGCCGCCGCGGTGCACCGCCCGCCGCACGCGCCGGCCGCGGCCTGGTCCGGCTTCGCCTACCTCACCGTCGTGTCCATGTTCCTGGGGTTCTTCGCCTGGTACGGCGGCCTGGCCCGCGGCGGCGTCGCCCGCGTCGGCCAGATCCAGCTCGCCCAGCCGGTCCTCACCCTGGCCTGGTCCGCCGCGCTGCTGCACGAGCACGTCGCGCCGGCCGCGCTCGTGGCCGCCCTCGCCGTCCTCGCCTGCGTGGCCCTGACCCAGCGCCTGCGCGCACCGGCTGCGGAGCGACCAGCACCGGGCGCGATCTCATCGTCCGGCGGACGAGTTCCCGTTCGACCCGGCGCACCAGGAGGCGTACATCCGGCGGCCCGCGACTCGGCGCGGGACAATGGACTGCATGCTGATCGCTTTCGCCGCCGATGACTCCAACGCCACCACCGAGGCCGTGCTCGCTGAGCTGGCCGCGCAGGGGCACGAGGTGTTGCGCATCACCGAGCCGGCCTGGCCGGACCTCGGCGCCGGGGTCGGGCGGGCCGTGGCCGAGGGGCGGGCCGCGCTCGGGGTCGTCATGTGCTGGACCGGCACCGGCACGGCGATCGCGGCCAACAAGGTGCCCGGGGCGCTCGCCGCGGTCGCCTGGGATCCCTGGGTGGCCCGCGGTGCGCGGCTGTGGAACGACGCGAACGTGCTCGCGATGAGCCTCAAGCGGCTCGCGCCCGACGTGGCGGTCGAGGTGCTGCGGGCGTTCCTGGAAGTTCCCGCGCCCGACCCCGACGAGGCGGAGAGCATCGCGCTGCTCAAGGGGCTCGACGCCGGGCGGTGACCATTCCGTTATGTAGTAAGGCGCAACCGGGCCGGTGAGCCCGAGGTCATTGCTCTGTGAACGGCGACGCACATCGCCGTCCCACGCGACAGTCCCAAATCGACATAGCCCACATGAATACCCGAAGAATTCGGCGACCCACACGGTGGGCGTGGTGCATGCCCGCGCCCTGTGCACTGTGCACTGTCCACAGTGCACACAAAGTGGACGGTCGCCGGGTGATGGGTGCTGCCCGCGTGCGAGACCCGAAATCCGCGGCCCCACAACTGCGGCAACCGGAGAGGCACTTACATATGAATATCTCGCGAGGGGCGCTGGTGGCCGGTGCGGTCGCCACGACGCTCGTGCTGTCCGCCTGCGGCGGCGGATCCAGCAGCGACAATACCAGCAAGGACAATGGTCAGAAAGGTGCCTGGGGCTTCAATTCCGCGCTCACCGGCGTGGTGAACCCGTCCGACAAGAAGGGCGGCACGCTCAAGCTCACCATCCACGACGAGCCGGACTCGCTCGACCCGCAGATCGCGTACTACGCGAGCGAGTGGAACCTCATGAAGGGCTTCTACGTCCGGGCGCTGCTCACCAACGATGTGAAGCCGGGTGCCGACGGGCTCAAGCTCGTGCCGGACCTGGCCGCCGACATGCCCACGATCGAGGACGGCGCCAAGAAGTACACCTTCAAGCTCAAGCGCGGCATCAAGTTCGAGGACGGCTCGCCGATCACGTCCAAGGACATCAAGTACGGCATCGAGCGCGTCTTCGCCACCGAGGTCGTCAACGCCGGGCCGAAGCAGTTCGTCGACGTGCTCGACCAGGGTCAGAAGTACGAGGGCGTGTACAAGGACGCCGACCCGAACAAGCTCGGCCTGAAGTCGGTCCAGACGCCGGACGACACCACCATCGTCTTCACGCTGGCCAAGCCCAACGCGGACTTCCTCTACCTGCTGTCGATGCCGGCGGCGAGCCCGGTGCCGCGGGCCAAGGACACCGGCTCGCAGTACGCCAACCACCCGGTCTCCTCCGGCCCGTACAAGTTCGAGTCGTACGACGCGGGCAAGAAGCTCGTGATGGTCCGCAACGACCAGTGGGACCCGAAGACCGACACGGTGCGCAAGGCGCTGCCGGACCGCGTCGAGGTCACCTACGGCACGGCGAACGAGGAGATCGACAACCAGCTGCTGTCCGAGGAGGTCGACCTCGACATCGCCCAGACCGGCTTCCAGCCCGGCTCGCAGGCGAAGGTGCTGCTGAACCCGGACAAGAAGAAGAACGCCGACGCGCCGGTGACGGGCTTCATCCGGTACGTGGCCATCTCGACGAAGGTCGCGCCGTTCGACAACATCCACTGCCGCAAGGCGGTGCAGTACGCGCTGGACAAGACGGCCATGCAGACCGCCCGCGGCGGCGCGGAGGCCGGTGGTGCGATCGCCACGAACATGCTGCCGCCGACGATCGCCGGGCACGACGACGCCGACGACGTGTTCAACACCAAGTCCGGCAAGCCGCAGATCGACAAGGCCAAGGAGGAGCTCGCCGCGTGCGGCAAGCCCTCCGGTTTCGAGACGGTCATCGCGACGCGCAACGCCGGCAAGGAGCTCAAGACGGCGGAGGCGCTGCAGCAGTCGCTGGCGGCGATCGGCATCACCGCGCGGATCGACCCGCAGGACGCGGCGCTGTACTTCCGCTCGATCATCGGCTCGCCGAGCAACGTGCACAACAAGGGCTACGGCCTGATGCTCGCCGGCTGGGGCGCGGACTACCCGACGGCGGCGGGCTTCCTGCGGGTGATCGTCGACAGCCGGGCGATCTCCGAGTCCGGCAACAACAACTACGCCGAGCTGTCCGACCCGGCCATCGACGCGCTGATCGACCAGGCCTCGGCCGAGCCCGACCCGGCGAAGAACGCCGAGATCTGGAAGCAGATCAACGCGAAGGTGTCGGCGACGGCGGCGTACATGCCGTTCGTCTTCGACAAGGCGCTGAACTACCGCAACCCGCGCCTGACGAACGTGTACATCACGCAGTACTACGGGATGGTCGACTTCGGTAATCTCGGCGTCATGAGCTGACCGCTTCGGGAGTGCCCGGGTTGACGAGGGACTTCCCGGGCACGGCGGTGACACGGCCGGCCGCTCTTCCTCCTTGGGGTGGCCGGTCGCGTCCGGCCCGGGTCCGTGGCCCGACGGACCCGGGCCGCTTTTCAGGTCGTTCAGTAGGCCACGTTCACGCGCTCGTGGATCCACTCCGGGTGCTCAAGCGCGCGGAACATCGCGTCGGCGACATCGGCGCGTGACAGCGACCGTCCACCCCGGACGTTCACGCCGACGACGGTCCGATATGGACGGTTGGGGCCGTCGGCCAGGCGCGGAGGCGCGAGCAGGGTCCAGTCCAGGTCGCTCGCGCGCAGGATGCGCTCGGCCTCGGCGAGGTCCTCGAAGCCCTCGCGCAGGAGTCGCCGCAGCAGCGGCTTGGCGATCGCGCGCGTGACGGGCCCGTCGCCCGCGTCGCTCACCCGTCCCGCCGCGTCGACGGTGACGAGCCGGCGCACGCCCGTGGCCCGCATCGCGGCGACCTGGGCGCGGGCGCCGTCGGCCTGCACGGTGCTGCGCGCGGCCGGGTCGTTGGCCCGGCGGGCCTTCATCTCGCCGGTCCGGACGCCGAGCGCGGACAGCACCGCGTCGCGCCCGGCCACCGCCGCGGCCAGGGCCTCGGTGTCGCTCAGGTCGGCGACGACCACGTCGCAGCCCAGATCGGCCGGGCGGCGGGCGATCGCGGTCATCTCGTGGCCCTTGGCCAGGCCCTGGCTGATGAGCCGGCGGCCGATGCCGCCGGTCGCGCCGAAGACGGTGAGTTTCATGACGTGGTTCCCCCCTGCGGGTTAGTGAGTGCTCACTAACCCCTACAATGACACGCGTGCACTCGTTTCGGAAGGGGTCGGCGTGGCCTCGACGCGTGAGCTGATTCTCGACGCGGCCGCGCGGGTGCTGCGCGAGCGCGGGCTCGCCAACGCCACCACCAAGGAGATCGCGCGGGCGGCCGGGTTCTCCGAGGCGACGCTGTACAAGCACTTCCGGGACAAGCTCGAGCTGATGGTCGTGGTGCTGCACGAGCGCGGGCCGCAGTTCATCCCGATGCTGATGACACTGCCGGCGCGGGCGGGCACGGCACCGGTGCGGGAGCTGCTGAGCGAGCTCGCGGCCGTGTGCATCACGTTCTACCGCGACGGGTTCCCGATGTTCGCCTCCATCTTCTCCGACCCGGCGATCCTGGCCGCGCACCGCGCCCACCTGAGCGCACGCGACCTCGGACCGCACCGGGCCAACGAGGGGCTGGCCGCGTACCTGCGGGCGGAGCAGTCGCTGGGCAACATCGCGGCGGACGCCGACCCCGAGGCGATCGCCGGGCTCCTGCTCGGGGCCTGCTTCCAGCACGCGTTCACCAGCTTCTTCGCGCCGGCCCCGCGCGAGGACAAGGCAGCAGCGGCCGCCTTCGTGGCCGGTCTGCGGCTCTGAGCCCCCGACGCACCGAAACGTCGTCCGGATGTGGACCCGGCAACCACGTCACATCGGTGTCGACGTCGAACGTTCCCGGTCCGTGGCCGAGCTCGGCCTGCGTGGCGGCGGCCCGGAACTGGACGCGCTCATCGTCGCAGCGGAGCAACTCGCCGACGAACGCGGCCTGCATCCGCTGCCGCGGCTCAGCTCCTGACCGCCGCCGCCCGCGCCGGCGGCGGGCCCAGCGACCGGCGGGGCCGCCGCACGTGGCGGCGCGGACCGAACAGGGCGGTGCCGTGGCGGTGGGACGCTCAGAAGCGAACGATGAGCGCGATCCGGCCGTCGGCCGCGAGGCTGTCGTCGCCTACGAACGTGACGTCCCCGCCCTGCCGTGCCACCGATTCGACGATGTCGTCGACCGCGTCGTCGACGAGCACCCCGGGCACGTCCTGGCCGGGTGGATCGAGATGGTCGCCGTGGACCACGGCGGGGGTGTGGTAGCCCTCCTCGACCACGAGGTGCGCGCCGCGGCCCTGGTGTGCGAGGCTCCAGCACTCGGCGATCCCGGCCGCGAACCGGTTGGCACCGCGGGCCGCGTCCAGCGACTCCAGCGCCGCCCCCTGCTCCATCGCCGTGTAGGCGGCCAGGCGCGGGGCGAGCAGCTGATACACGTCGTGCGCCCCGGCGTGGTCATAGTTGCCCAGCACGGTGCCGGCGAACGGCCGCGGCCACTCGGCGGCGAAGGAGGCGAGGTGGCGCTCGACGCCGAGGACGAACACCGGCCGCGGGTCGAGCCGGTCGATCTCGCCCAGCGCGGTCGCGACGTCGCGGAAGAACTGCCGGTGCCACTCGATCTCGAACTTGCTCGGCTCCTGCCCGTAGTCGCGCGGCAGCCCCGTCGCCCCGTGCGTGAACGGGAAGCCGTGCGAGTGCACCTCGACGAGGTCGGCCCCGTCGCCGCTCCACAGCCGCGTCGGCTGCTCGGAGAGCACGACGGCCCAGTACCGGTGCCGGCGCGCCGCGTCGGCGACGACGTCACGGACCTCGTACGTGTCGGCGATGACGACCCGCTCCTGCACCGGGCTGTCCAGCAGCCGCACGTGCACCTGGCCGGGCGAGGCGAACACCGCCAGCCCCTCGCCGGTGTGCCGCAGGTCGAGGTGCTCGGCGGCGGTGGCGATCTCACCGTACACCTGCGCGGCGACCTCCCGCGACACCGTCTCGTCGGCCTCCAGGCGCCGCCGCGCCTCGGCGAGCAGGTTGCGCAGCCGGATCGGGTCCTGCTCGTTCCCCGGGGCCTTGCGGTGGGTCGGCATGAGCAACGAGACCGCCGGATAGCCGGTCGGGGTCAGCATCGCCAGGTCCTTCACCGTCATGCGCCCACCGTGCCTCCGCGCGCCGCCGGGCGGGCTCGCCCGCGGCGGGTTAGGTTCGATGTCGTGGGCAAACGCTTCGAGATCGTGCGCGAGGGCACGCTGCCGGTCGGCCAGGTCGACGTCTTCGACGGCTTCACGACGGGCACCGCCGGCTGGCTGTGGCCGGTGGAGTACGAGCCGCGCGAGGGCGGCGCGGCCGGCTTCGGCGGCACCGTGACGGTGTGGGACCCGCCGCACAAGGTGGTGTCGCGGATGGAGGGCCCGGACGGCTGGTTCAACGAGCTGTCGCACGAGGTCGTCCCGGCGCCGGGCGGCGCGCACTTCCGCTACGTGCACAGCGGCATCTTCGTCGACGACTGGGAGCAGCAGTACGACGGCGCCTCCCAGCACACCGACTTCTACCTGCACACCTTCGCGCAGTACCTGCTGCACTTCCGCGGCCGCCCCGCCACGTACTCCACAGTGGACTATTCGGAGCCGCTGGACTTCCGCCGCATCGCCGGCGACGCGGCCCAGGGCGCGACGGCGTGGGTCGACCTGCCGGTGGTGGGCGCGGCCGAGGCGGTCGTCGACTACCGCCACCCGCACTTCCTGGGCCTGCGCACCGGCGACGCGATGATCCGCTTCTTCGGCCGCTCGGCGTTCGGCGGCACCGACGCGGTGGCAGTCCACGACTTCGCGGGGACGGACCCGCAGGAGCTGGAGAACGCCTGGAAGGCGTTTCATGGCTCGGGTCCGCGTCACTGACGGACCGTCGCTCCCGCCAGAGAGCGTTCGGCCGTGGCCGGCCTCTCTGCCAGGTCCGTGTGGCCAAGAGCCTCGGCGGTCACGGTGGATAGTCGGCGCTGCGGGCCGCGGGTTCGCAGGCTCGGACGCCGGCCAACGCCTCTTCCAGCGCCGAGGTGACGGCGTCGAACGCGGCCGACCCGAGCACGAGCCGCGCAGGCGGCGGCTCCTGCGCCATGGCGGCGATGACGGCCCGGGCCCCGCGCCGCGGATCCCCGGGCTGCTGGCCGTGCTGGGCGATCAGCGCGTCCCGAACGCCGGCGATGAACGGCTCGTACGCGTCGACCGTCTCGGCCACGGGCTCCCCGGCGAACCCCTCGTAGGCCCGGGTCCGGAAGGCCCCCGGCTCGACGAGCATGACCCGGATCCCGAACGGCTCGACCTCGCTGCGCAGCGCGCTGGTGAGCCCCTCGACGGCGTGCTTGGCCGCGCTGTAGAACCCGAACCCGGGCACGGCCCGCACCCCCGCGACCGAGGACATGTTGACGATCCACCCGCGACCCCGGGCCCGCATGAACGGCAGCACGGCCCGGGTGACGGACACCAGGCCGAAGAAGTTCAGCTCGAAGGTGTCCCGCACGGCCGGCCAGTCCATCCCCTCGACCGACCCGAACCATCCCCGTCCGGCGTTGTTCACCAGCACGTCGACCCGCCCGAAATGCGCGACGGCCGCGTCGACGGCGTCGTGCACCTGGCGTGGGTCGGTGACGTCGAGCGGCAGCCGCAGCACCCGTTCACCGCGGCTGCGCCCGACGTGCCGGGCGGTCACCACCACCCGGTCCCCGGCCTCCAGCGCGGCCTCCGCGAACGCCGACCCGAACCCGCCGGACCCACCGGTGATGAACCAGACCCGGCTCACGCCGCGATCTCCAGCCGCGCGACCTTCCCGCCCCGCAGGGTGAACCGGTAGTGCAGGTCCACCACCCCGCCAGGAAAGTTCCCCTCCAGCCGGTGCAGCGCGTCGTACCGCCCGTCCTCCTCGCGCGTCACGGACATCAGCCGGGAGGTATAGGTGTACTCACCCGCCGCGCTTCGAACCCAGTCCTTCACGGCCTCGACCCCGCGGTAGGTGTGGCCGTCGTCCACGACCACGACGTCGTCGGCCAGCACGGCCGCGACGGCGACGGCGTCCCGCCGCCCGTGCGCGCCGAGGTACGCCGAGATCGTCTCCGGAAGCTCAGTCATGCCTGCGAGCCTGCCCCCTCCCGCTGCGCGAGCGGCAAGGTTCTGGACCCTCTCGCCACGGGAGGGTGCACAGTGGTGAGGTGCTGACCATCGGTGAGTTCGCCACGCTGACCCACCTGAGCGTCCGGACGCTGCGCCGCTACCACGAAGCCGGACTCCTGGAACCGGCCGAGGTCGACCCGTCGACCGGGTACCGCTACTACACCGCGGCCCAGATCCCGCCCGCCCAGGTGATCCACCGCCTCCGCCAGCTGGACGTCCCGCTGCCCGAGGTCCGCGAGATCCTGTCCACGGATGATCCCGCGCGGCGGGCCGGGCTGATCGCGGTACACCTGAACCGCCTCGAGGAGACCCTGGACCGCACGCGGTCGGCGGTGGTCTCCCTGCGCCGGCTCCTGCAGCCCCGGCCCCAGCCGTTCGAGCTGCGGTCGGTCCCGGCACGAACGGTGGCCGCGATCACGGCGGAGGTGCCCCTGGCCGACGCCGTGCCCTGGCACGACGGCGCCATGGCCGAGCTCGACGCCGCGTACCCCGCGCCGGAGCGCACCGGCCCACCGGGCGGGCGCTACGCCAACGAGCTCTTCACGGACGGGGAGGGCACCCTGACGGTGTACCGCCCGGTCCGCGAGCCGCGCGCCCGCGGGCGCATCGAGCGGCTGGCCCTGCCCGCGGCGGATCTGGCCGTGGCGGTGCACGAGGGCCCGCACGACGACATCGACGTGACCTACGGCTGCCTGGGCGCCTGGGTGGCCGAGCACGCTCTGGCGGTGGCGGGCCCGATCCACGAGACGTATGTGCTCGGCCCGCGCGACACCCGGGACCCGGCCGCCTGGCGCACCGAGATCGGCTGGCCCGTCTTCCGCGTCACCCCGGCCTGACCGTCCGGGGGCTCAGAAGGGCCGCGCCAGGAGGGTGGGGCCGCGGGGTGGCCTCGCCCGCGTGGCCGGTGATCTGATCCAGGGTGAAGCGCGGCGCCGGGGCCACGTTCGCCGGGTTCGTCACCTCCGGGTGGCCGTGATCCACCCCGGCCGGGGACAGAATCTCGGCTGCGGCCGCAGTGTCGCCGGTGTGCCACATCTCAAAAATACTGCTCGATCAATGATTCACGCGCATATTCTCGCGGCTGGTCAGCTCATCCTGGAGCGTTATCGGAAGCGTGAGTTCAGTCACCAGGCGTTGGTTGATCTTGCGGAGTGTGCAAGTTTGGGCTGAGGGGGGCCTCCGCTTCCCGGGCACCACAACGGGGACGCTCCCCGCCGCCACACGGGGAGCACGGCACGACGACGAGGTGGTCGAGTGGGACGTGGGCAACCGGTCGGCTGGGCGGCGCACCGCCGGGCGGTCGAGGCGCTGCAGGAGTCATACGCGGCGATCCCGCCCGGTGACACCGTACGGCTGGCGAAGAAGACCTCGAACCTGTTCCGGCCCCGCGCGGCCGTGGACCACGGGCTGGACGTCAGCGGGCTCGGGTCCGTGATCGAGGTCGACCCGGACGCGCGCACCGCCGAGGTGCAGGGCATGTGCACGTACGAGGACCTGGTCGACGCCACGCTGCCGCACGGGCTGATGCCGCTCGTCGTGCCGCAGCTGCGCACCATCACGCTCGGCGGGGCGGTCACCGGGCTCGGCATCGAGGCGACCTCGTTCCGCCACGGGCTGCCGCACGAGTCGGTGCTGGAGCTGGACATCCTCACCGGGACCGGCGAGGTGCTCACAGCCCGGCCCGGCAACGAGCACGCCGAGCTGTTCGCGGCGTTCCCGAACTCGCTGGGCAGCCTCGGGTACGCCACCCGCCTGCGCATCGAGCTGATGCCGATCGCCCCCTGGGTCCGCACCGTCAACCTCCGCTTCGACGACGTCGACGAGCTGCTCGCGCTCGTCGGCGAGATCATGGACAAGGGCGAGTACGACGGGCGGCCCGTCGACGTCATGGACGGCGTGGTGTTCCGGCCCGGCGAGTCGTACCTCGTGCTGGGCACCTTCACCGACGAGCCCGGCCCCGCCAGCGACTACACCGGCCAGGACATCTACTACCAGTCGCTGCGCGCCAAGGCCGCCGACCGCCTCAGCGCCTACGACTACCTGTGGCGCTGGGACACCGACTGGTTCTGGTGCTCGGCCGCCTTCGGCGCGCAGATTCCCGCCGTGCGCCGGCTGTGGCCGCGGCAGTACCGCCGCTCCGACGTGTACCACCGCATCGTGCGCCTCGAGAATCGCTACGGCGTCGCCGCACGGGTGGATCGGTGGCGGGGCCGGCCCGACCGCGAGCGCGTCGTGCAGGATGTCGAGCTGCCACTGGAGCGCACCGGCGACTTCCTGCGCTGGTTCGCCCGGGAGGTACCGATGGCGCCGCTGTGGCTGTGCCCGCTGCGCCTGCGGGAGCGCGAGTGGCCGCTGTACCCGATGCACGCCGGCCAGGCATACGTCAACGTCGGATTCTGGGGGACCGTCCCGGTCGAGCCCGGCCGGGCCGACGGCGACGTCAACCGGCTCATCGAGGACAAGGTCTTCGAGCTCGGCGGCCACAAGTCCCTCTACTCCGACGCCTACTACGACCGGGAGACCTTCGACCGGCTCTACGGCGGCCTCGCGTACCGCGCCGCCAAGGACCGCTACGACCCCGGTCACCGATTGACCGACCTCTACGACAAGGTTGTGGGGCGCAGATGACCAGTACCTACCGTTCCAGCAGCACCCAAGGATCCGCACCCGGCCAGCCCCGCCGCCGGCCCCCCGTGCCCAAGGTCGCCACCATCGTCCGGGCCGTCACCACCGGCGAGCCCCGCGTGCGCATCACCGCCTACGACGGCAGCGCGATCGGCCCCGAGTCGGCCCCCGTCACCCTGCACGTCGCCTCCGAGCGCGGACTGTCGTACGTGCTCACCGCCCCCGGCGACCTGGGCATGGCCCGCGCGTACGTCACCGGCGACCTCGAGGTCCGCGGCGTGCACCCCGGCGACCCGTACGAGGCCCTCAACCAGCTCGCCACCGGCCTGCAGCTGCGCCTGCCCGCCGCCGGGGAGGCGCTGCGCCTGGTGCGTGGCCTGGGCTGGGAGCGCCTGCGCCCGCCGCCGCCCCCGCCGCAGGAGGCGACCCCGGCGTGGAAGCGCACCCTGGCCGGCCTCGGCCTGCGCCACGCCCGCGGCCGCGACGCCGACGCGATCCACCACCACTACGACGTGTCGAACCGCTTCTACGAGATGGTGCTGGGGCCGTCGATGACGTACACCTGCGCCGTCTTCCGCTCGGAGTCCGACACCCTGGAGCAGGCCCAGGCGAACAAGTACGACCTGGTCGCCGGCAAGCTCGCCCTCAAGCCCGGCCAGCGCCTGCTCGACGTCGGCTGCGGCTGGGGCGGCATGGTCCGCCACGCCGCCCGCGAGTACGGCGTGCGCGCCCTCGGCGTCACGCTCTCCCGCGAGCAGGCCCAGTGGGCTCAGGCCGCCATTGAGCGCGAGGGCCTCGGCCACCTGGCGGAGGTTCGCCACCTCGACTACCGCGACGCGCCGCTGGAGCACTTCGACGCCGTGAGCTCGATCGGCCTCACCGAGCACATCGGGGTGCGAAACTATCCGAAGTACCTCGGGGCGCTCCGTGACCGCCTGAAGCCCGGCGGCCGCCTGCTCAACCACTGCATCACCCGCTCCGACAACCGCGCCTCACACAAGCCCGGCGCCTTCATCGACCGCTATGTCTTCCCCGACGGCGAGCTGGCCTCGCCCGGCCGCCTGGTCAGCGCCGTGCACGACGCGGCCTTCGAGGTCCAGCACGAGGAGAACCTGCGGCTGCACTACGCGCTGACGCTGGCCGGCTGGAACCGCAACCTGGTGGAGAACTGGGACGCCTGCGTCGAGGAGGTCGGCCTGGGCACCGCGCGGGTGTGGGGCCTCTACATGGCCGGCTCGCGGCTCGCCTTCGAGCGCAACGAGATCCAGCTGCACCAGATCCTGGCGACCAAGACCACGAAGGACGGCATCTCCTCGTACCCGCTCCGCCCCGACTGGACCGCCTGACCCCGCGTTCTCACACCTGCCGCCGGCGCTGCCGCTCGTTTCGGGCAAGCCGGCGGCAGGTGCGTCCATGCGCGACCGCGCCCGAAATTTCGCCCGATGTCCGATCCGGCGGGGCCTCCGGTTCGCGGGCGAGCGGCGGTCCTGACCGATTTGCGCGCTCTCGGCTTTCTCCCAGGGAGAATCCAGTTTCGTGGCAGCCGGGAGGTGCAATCTGGACACCATGAGTGACCAGGACCGCCAGTGGAGCATCCCACAGGACACGGAAGCACCAGGCTCCGCGCCGAAGCCGGCCGAGCCCGCGGGCTCTCCACCGCAGGCCTCCTGGCCCCCGCCGTCGCCGGCCTCGCCGCCCACCGCCCACCCCACCCCAGCCACCGCCACTCCGACCTCGGGCGTTCCTTTCACCGCTCCGGCCTCGGCGGTTCCTGATGACGCTCCGGCGTCGGGTGTTCCTTTCACCGCTCCGGCCTCAGGGGTTCCGTATACCTCCGCGGCATCGAACGCCTCTCAGGTCGCTCCCGCCTCAGGCGCCCCTTATGCCGCTCCGGCCTCGGCGGCCCCTTACCCAGCTCCGGCCACGAGCGCCCCGGCGTCGGGCGCTTCTTATGCCGCTTCGGCGTCGGGGGCTCCTTATGCCGCTCCGGCGTCGGGGGCTTCTTACGCTGCTCCGGCCACGAGCGCTCCGGCCTCGGGGGCTCCTTATGCCGCTTCGGCGTCGGGCGCCCCTTATGCCGCTCCTGCGTCGGGGGCTTCTTACGCTGCTTCGGCGTCGGGCGCCCTCTATGCCGCTCCGGCCTCGGCCGACCCTCATGCCGCTCCGGCGTCGGGCGGTCCGGCCAGTAATGGCGGATCGTTCGGTGCTCCAACGTCCGCCTCTCCAACGAACGCCGGCGGGAGCGATTCGTTGAGTAACCGAACGTCTGCCAGTCCAACGAACGCGGCCGGGAGTGAATCGTTGGGTGACCGAACGTTTGCCGGCCCAACCAGTGGTCCGGCGGCTGGAAACCAGACGGCCGCCAACCCGCAGGTTCCGCCGCCGTCCGTGCCGAACCCCGGGTTCCCGCCGCCGGGGTCCGGGGCGCCGGCCGGCTCCGGGGCACTTAACGGGACAGGGGCGCCCGCGGGAGTTGGGACGTCTGCCGGGACTGGGTCACCGGCCGGCTTCGGGGCACTAGCCGGGACTGGGGCGCCTGCGGGACCTGGAGCGCCGGCCGGCATCGGGTCGCCGTGGAGCCGGCCCGGTGGCACCAATGGCTACCCGCACCTTCCGCGGACCGGTGACGGGACCGCCGCCACGCAGCAGTTGCCCGGCGCTGCCCCCGGTACGCCCACGTTCGCCACGACGCCGATCCCCACCGGCTCACTGCCGATCGGGTCGCCGTACGGGCAGCCCGGGTACAACCAGCCGACCAGCGCCTTCGGCCAGGTCGGATACCCGCCGCCCCCGGGGCAGCCGGGCCACCCCGGCCTCTACCAGCCCGGCGGCGCGCCCCGGTCCGGGCGCGGCGGGCGGGTCGCGCTGCTCGTCGTCGCCGCCGTTCTCCTCGCGCTCGTGTCGGCGGTCGGTGGCGGGGTCGTCGCGACCCAGCTGGCCGACGGCAAGTCCGCCGCTTCGCCGAGCGTCGTGGTTCGCGACCCGGCGCCCAACCTGGACCGCTCGTCGGTGGGCGGGGTCGCGGAGGCGGTACTGCCCAGCGTCGTCGACATCAGCACCGGCGAGGCCGAGGGCTCGGGCGTGATCATGACCGCCGACGGCCAGGTCATCACCAACAACCACGTGGTGTCGGGGGCGCGCCAGCTCACCGTCACGTTCAGCACGGGCAAGACGGCCCAGGCCACCGTGGTCGGCACCGACCCGGCCGGCGACATCGCCGTGATCAAGATCCAGGGCGTCTCCGGGCTCACCCCGGCCAAGTTCGGCGACAGCGACGCGCTGCGGGTCGGCGACACCGTGCTGGCGGTCGGCAGCCCGCTCGGCCTGCAGGGGTCGGTGACGGCTGGGATCGTGAGTGCGCTGCACCGTACGATCTCGGGGGAGTCGGGCGGCAAGAGCATCGCGGACGCGATCCAGACCGACGCCGCCATCAACCCCGGCAACTCCGGCGGGGCGCTGGTCAACCTCAAGGGTGAGGTCGTCGGGATCAACACCGCGATCGCGACCGCCGGCGAGAGCAGCAGCGGCAACATCGGCGTCGGCTTCGCCATCTCCGCCAACCGGGCCCGGTCGGCCGCGGACCAGCTCGCCAAGGGCGGCAAGGTCAGCCACCCGTACCTCGGCGTGCAGCTCACCGACGGCAACGGCGGCGCGCTCGTCGGCGGCGTGGTCTCCGGCGGCCCGGCCGACAAGGCGGGCCTGCAGACCGGCGACCTGGTGACGAAGTTCGGCTCGGCGACGGTCAGCGACGCGACCAGCCTCATCAACGCGGTCCAGGCCGCCAAGGCCGGCGACCAGGTCCAGGTCCAGGTGAACCGCAACGGCACCCAGCAGACGGTCACCGTCACCCTGGGCGAGGCCCCCTAACGACCCGAATTCCCTCTCGCCGCAGCGGCCCGCGTTCGCCACAACGCGGGCCGCTGCATGTGTGCGGGTCCGGCGTCGTCATCGAAGCGCCCGGCAGCTCTGCGCCACGAGCTCGTACCAGCGGCTGCCGCTGAGCTGAAGCTGCACTGTCACCGCCCGGCGCACGCCGTCGGCGGTGACCACCGAAAGGCCGACCGGCAGGGGCCTGGCCGCGTCGGCGGCGTCCTGCGGGCAGGTGATGCTCGCACTCGCCGCGAACCAGCCGGTCGCGGCGGGCGCGAGCGTCAGCTGCCCCCGGACCATGACGACGGCCGCGTTTTCCGCGCCGGCGACCTCGACCGGCATCGGGCCGCCGTTGGTGACCGCGACGCTCCCTTCGATGATCACCAGACCGTCCTGGCCGCCACCGGAATTGAGCCCGGCGACGGCCAGGAACAACGACGCCTCGGCCGCCTGCCGGCCCCGCTCCCGCGCGGCCTCCCACCGCTGCCCGGCGACCGCACCCGCCGCCACGCCGAACAGCATCAGCACCGCCACGCCGAGTGCGGGAACCTTCATCGACGCCGCCCGGCGCCATCGACGCGACAACGGGGCGACCGAGCGCCGGTCGGGGACATCGAGGTCAATGACGCCGTCCATCGAGGGATCGTGCACCGGCAAACACGGGCGGTCAACGTGTTCCGAGTTCGCGGATCAGGGTTTTGTACCGCGCGAAGGCCGGCTTCGCGGAGTAGTCCGAGCGCAGAAGCCCGAACTGGAACATGTGGTCGTCGATCGCGGAGTCGGCGTCGCGCAGCGCGAAGTGCTCGTACGCCGCGATGTTCAGCTCGGGCGCGCAGACCGCGACGGTTCGCACGATCTGCTCCAGGACCTCGGCCTGGCGCTCGTACGTCCGCCCGTTCCCGGTCGCCCACCCGTTCTCGGTCACGTGGATCGCAGCGGTCGCCGGCACGCCCGCGGCGGCCAGGCTCTGCTCGCGGAAGTTGCGCAGCACGCCCTCGACCGCCGGCGGGAAGTCGGTGACCGGGCGCCACACGCCGGGGAAGAAGTCGAGGCCGGCGTAGTCGATGACCGGCCCGATCTCCTTGAGTGAGGCCCAGAACTCCTGCGCGGGGTCGAAGACCGGCGTCGAGTTGCACCCGATGCGCACGTCGAGCCCGAGCCGGTCCGCCTCGGCGCGGGCGGCGAGGACGCCCTCGACGATCGCGCGGCGTACTGCCGGGGAGCCTCCGTCGCCGCCCGGCCCTTGGTGGTTGGCCTCCTCGGCGACCTGCAGCGTCGCCAGGCACTCCCCGTGCGTGCGCAGCAGCCCGCGCAGGAAGGAAAGCCAGCCGCCGAGGTCGTCGCCGCGCTCGCGGAAGCACGCGACCAGGTCCAGCCGGCGCCCGTGCACCGCGTGCTGCCAGGGCTCGGGTGGCGCCGCGAGGTGCCCGCCGTGCGCGTCGTCGTACTGGACATAGCCGCGCACCAGGTGCACGCCGAGCTCGTCGAGCCGCTCGGCGATGCGCTGCGCGTCCTCGGGCGGCCCCGGCGTGACGTTGCCCTCCATGTCCGCGCCGAGCCCGCCTGCGTAGATGCCGAATTCGAGGGTCATGCCCCGACCGTACCGCTAAATTTGGTGTCACCCCAAATTTGGGTTCACGCTAGAATTCCGGGATGGCGCTCCGGGCGGAGAAGAAGGCGGCGACGCGCACGGCGATCGCGGACGCGGCGATGGGCCTGTTCCTGGCCCGCGGCTTCGACAAGGTGACCGTCGCCGAGGTCGGCGAGGTCGCGCGGGTCTCCGTGAACACCGTCTTCAACTACTTCGCGACCAAGGAGGACCTGTTCTTCGACCGCCAGGACGAGGTCGTCGTCCGCCTCGCCGGCGCCGTCCGGGCGGCCCCCGCCGACCCGGCCGCGGCCGCCCTGGCCCTGTTCCGCGACGAGCTCGACCGCGGCGAGCCGACGCTCGGCCTGCACCCGGACGCGCCGGCGTTCTGGCGGGTCGTCGGCGACAGCCCGTCCCTGCAGGCCCGGGCCCGCCTGCGCGGCGAGCAGGCCGAGCTGGCCCTCGGCGACGCGCTGGCCGAGTCCGGCCGGGCCGAGGACGAGGCCCGCTGGATCGCCGCGATGCTGGCCGGCATCGACCGCGCCCTGCACGGGCAGATCCGCCGCTCGATGCTGGCCGGCGAGTCCCCGGACGCGACCCGCCGCGCCGTGCGCGGGACCGCCGAGCGCGCGTTCGCCGCCGCCGGCCGGGCACTGGCGGCGCCGCCCGCTGAGGACCGTGCCGCGAGCGGCTGAGGTCGGCGGTGGGCCACCGCCGGGAGGCGGCAGAATGGGCGCATGAACGACTCCCGCCTGCGCGTGTTCGGCGACAACCTCGACCTGATCGGCCCGCCCGCCGCCCTGCGCGCCCTCGCCACGAGCCTGCGCGAGGCCGGCGCCGCGGTCGAGGTCCCGATCCGCAACGGCGCCGTCGCGCAGGAGCGCACGGAGGGTCCGCTCGCGATCGAGCTGCGCGGGGCGCCGCCCACGCTGCACCTGACCGGCGCCGACGACGCGCTCAAGGAGTTCTGGACGGCCCTGGAGGCGGTCGCGGCCGAGACCGAGACCGCCGAACCGGGCGCCGGCGCCGCCCCGCACCGGCACGTCGGCCCCCTCGTCATCACCGGAGACGCCGCCGACCCCCTCGCCGGCCTGCTCTGAATCCGGTTGAGGCCGGGACCCGCGCAGGGTGACACTGGCCGCATGACGCCGCAGGAGAAGAAGGCGCTGAGCTACGAGCGCGATCACCGCAACACCTACGGCGAGAACGACAAAGGCTCGCGCCGCAGCATCCGGCGTAACAAGCGGCACGTGAACCGGGCCAACCGGCACCGGGCGCGGCAGGCGTTCAAGGGCGCCGACCCGCAGGTGGGCCAGGAGCGGCTGGGGGCCGAGCGGCCCAAGCGGTGGCGCAAGTGCGCCGACGTGCCGCTGGCCGAGTACGTGGCGTACAAGCTGCGTCGCCGGGTTCAGCGCGGCATCATCGATCCGCGGCTCGCCGAGGCCCGCATCGAGCGGATCGCCCGCACGCGTCAGGTCCGCTCGGCGACCGCGACCAGGGTGGCGTAGGACTCCGGGTCGCCGGTCGGGCCGGCGTCCGGATCGGGGCGCCACAGCGGGCCCCACACGATGCCGGGCTCGACCGGCGCCCACCCGGCGAGCAGGGCGGCGAGCTCGCCGCGGTCGCGGACCACCATCGAGGTGCCGGCCCGGGTGTAGAGGTCGGCGAGGCGCTGCGCGGCGGCCGTGGCGTGCGAGACGGCCAGGACGCTGCCGGGCGCCAGCGCCGAGTGGAGCACGCGCATGGCCGAGCGTAGCTCGGGCGTGTCCGGCACGAAGTGCAGCATGGCGACCATGAGCAGGCAGACCGGCTCGGTGAGGTCGAGCAGCGTCTCCACCTCCGGGTCGCGCAGGATGCGCTCGGCCTCGTGCAGGTCGGCCTGGACGACCGCGGTGAGCGGGTCGCCGGCCAGCAGCTGCCGGGCGTGCACCGCGGCGGTCGGGTCGACGTCGACGTACACCACCCGCGCCCCCGGATCGAGCGCCCGCGCGACCTCGTGGACGTTGCCCTCGGTCGGGATGCCCGAGCCGATGTCCAGGAACTGCCGGATCCCCCGCCCGGCGGCGTAGCGCACCGCGCGGCGCAGGAAGGCCCGGTTCGCCCGCGCGATCCGCGGGATGTCCGGCACCAGCTCGATCGCCCGGTCCGCGATCGCGCGGTCCGCCGCGAAGTTGTGGCTGCCGCCGAGGTACCGGTCGTACATACGGGCCGCGCTCGGGCGGTTCGGGTCAATGCTCACTGACTGATTGTTCCGAAAAGTCCGAAATTCGAAACGTTCAGTGACGATCCTTCTACCCTTAGTGGGGTGCGGTGGACGGTCGGGCTGGCGGAGAGCCTCCTCGAGGTGGCGCCGGACGCCCTCGTGGTGGCCGGGCACGACGGGCGGATCCTGCTCGCCAACGCCGCCGCGCGGGAGCTGTTCGGCCGTGAGGACCTGCCCGGGCGCACCGTCGACGTGCTCGTGCCCGCCGACGGGCCCTCGATGCTGCCCCGGCTCGCCGCGTACATGGAGGGTGAACACCCGCTCCGGCGCACCGGCCAGCCGCTGCGCATGCTGCGCGGCGACGACACCCAGTTTCTCGCCGACATCGCGCTGTCGGTCATCGCCGGGGAGGACGGGCCGGTGCTCGTCGCCACCATCCGGGACACCGGCGCCGAGGGCTTCGACCCGGCCCAGTCCCTGCTCGCCTCGATCGTGCAGTCCTCGCACGACGCGATCGTCACCACTGACCTCGAGGGCCGGGTGCTGTCCTGGAACCCCGGGGCCGAGCGGCTCTACGGCTACGCGGCGGGGGAGATGGTCGGGCGGCCCAAGGACGTCATCATCCCGCCGGATCGGCGCCCGGACGAGGTCGAGATCCGCGCGATCGTCGCGGCGGGCGGGCGGGTCGACCGCTTCCGCACCGTACGGCGGCGGCGCGACGGCACCGAACTCGCCGTGTCGATGCTCGTCTCGCCGCTCACCGGCGCCGACGGCCGCACGGTCGGGGTCACCACGATCACCCGCGACATGAGCGAGTCCGAGCGCGCCGAGGCCCGCGTGCAGGCGGTGCTCGACGCCGCACCCGATCCGCTGCTCGGGGTGGACGAGCAGGGCCGGATCGTACTCGTCAACGCCGCCGCCGAGCGCCTGTTCGGCATTCCCCGCTTCGACATGACCGGGCTGCCGGTGCACCGCCTGCTGCCCGGCGGCGTGCGGACCCCGCCCGGCTCCGGTGACCAGCCGGTCGCCCTGCGCCAGGACGGCAGCGAGGTGCCGGTCGACATCACGCTGAGCGCGCTCGGCGGCGAGGACGGCGTGATCGTCCTGGCCGGGGTGCGGGACATGACCGAGCGGCTCGCCGCGCTCGCCGAGCAGCAGCGGCTGCGGGAGGAGGCGGAGCGGCAGAAGGATGAGGTACGCCAGCAGCGTACCCAGCGCCTGGAGAGCCTTGGCCAGCTCGCCGGCGGCATCGCGCACGACTTCAACAACCTGCTCGCCGTCATCCTCAACTACGCCGAGTTCATCGTCGAGGACGGCGCCGACACCCCGTTCGCGCTGGACGCCGAGCAGATCCTGCGCGCCGGGCGCCGCGGCAGCGAGCTCACCCACCAGCTGCTCGCCTTCGCCCGGCGCGAGGTCATCCGGCCCAAGCCCCTCGACGTCAACCGGGTCATCGCCGAGGTACAGCAGATGCTGACCCGCTCCATCGGCGAGCACATCACGCTCGCCACCGACCTCGCCGACGGGCTGCCCACCGTCGTGGCCGACCTCGGCCAGCTGGAGCAGGTCCTGGTCAACCTCGCGGTGAACGCCCGCGACGCGATGCCGGCCGGCGGTCACCTGGCCATCGACACCGGGCTCGTGCACATCGACGAGGGGCACGCCGCGGCCCGCGACGGGCTGGCCAGCGGGGCGTACGTGCGCATCCGCGTCTCCGACACCGGCACCGGCATGCCGCGCGAGGTCATCGAGCAGGCGTTCGAGCCGTTCTTCACGACCAAGCCCAGCGGCGAGGGGACCGGGCTCGGCCTCGCGACCGTGTACGGCATCGTGGCGCAGGCCGGTGGCACCGTGCGGATCTACTCCGAGCCCGGCGTCGGCACCACGATCACGATCCTGCTGCCGGCCAGCGACGCCGAACTGGTCGCCGACGACACCGGCCGGGCCGCGCGCCCGCCGGGCCGGGGCCAGACGGTCCTGGTCGCCGAGGACGAGCCGGCCCTGCGCGAGGTCACCACGCGGATCCTGCGCCGCGGCGGATACACGGTGCTCGCCGCGGCGGACGGCGTCGCCGCGCTGCAACTCGCCTCCGAGCACGGCGGCCCGATCCACCTGCTGCTCACCGACGTGGTGATGCCCGGGATGCTGGGCCGGGTGCTGGCCGAGCGGGTCCTGCAGCTGCGCCCCACGACCCGCGTGCTGTTCATGTCCGGCTATGCCCAACCGGTCCTGACCAGCAACGGCATCCTCGATCCCGGCGTACACCTGCTGGAGAAGCCCTTCACCGGGACCGACCTGCTCAACGCCGTGGGGGATCAGCTCGCACTCATGTTGTAAAACTGGACGTTCATTCGCCGAGCTGCTGGCGCCGCTTGGGTTTGCGCCACCGCAGCCAGGGCCCGGCCCCGGCCAGCAGCAGTAGCACGGTCAGTGGCACCCGCCACAGCGGCCCGGCGACCGCGGGCGGCGCCTCGGCCCGCGCCGGTGCGGTCTGCGCCCAGACAAGGAACGCGTCGCCGATGGGCAGCAGCCCGAACGCGTACCGCTTCGTGCCCGGCGTTTGCATCGGCACCCCGGCCAGCTCGCCGTAGTGCGCCAGCGCCGAGGCGAGCGAGTCGTCGCCCTCCGCCCGCGCCGCCCCGATCGTCACCACGGTCGCCGAGAGCGAGACCCCGAGCGGCAGCGGCCCGCTGTCGACGTCCCCGGGCCCGTCCGTGCCCTTCGGATACTCCCGCACGGCCGGCCCGAGCCCGAGCGGCCGCCCGACGAACAGCTCCCGGAACCGCAGGTACTGCTCCCGGGCGAACTCCTGGTCGATCTCGGGCAGGAACCGCTGGATGACGCTCTGCGAGCTGCCCCGCGCCCCCTGGAGCGGCTCGCCGGAGGCGGGATCGGTGACGTGGGGGAGCAGCCCGGTCGCGGGGTCGAGCCGCTGCCGGGCCGCCGCCACCCACCGCTGCACGGTCGCGCCGAACGCGGGCGTGAGCAGCTCGTCGTGCAGCCGCAGCGACGCGACCGCCACGGCCGAGTCGACCGGCCACGACTGCCCCGGATACGCCGGCAGGAACGGCGACGCGGACCCGTCGAACGCCGCCGCGATGGCCCGCGCGTCCGCCTCGAACCGTTCCACGAGCGCCGGGTCCGGATCGAGGCCCACGATCCCGCCGAGCAGCCGGTTGGTCCACCCGGCGTGGAACACGCCGAAGCGCGGCGAGAGCCCCTCGCTGAACGGCGCCGTCCCCTGCGGCCCGTCGAGCCGGGCCAGCGCCCACCGGGCCTCGCGGACCGCCTCGGCGCGACGATGGTGCCGCCCGACGTCGACCCAGGCGAGCCCGTAGAGCGCGTGCAGAAAGAAGTATCCCTCGGGAAACATCCCCTGGGCCGCCTCGCCGGCCCCGCGGTCGAGCTCGGCGCGGATGAACGCCAGCTGCCGCTCGGCGCCGGAGACGGGCGCGTAGAGCCGGATCAGCCCACTGAGCGCCAGCGCCGAAACCACTCCGGCGACCACGATTCGCACGAGCCTCCCCACGCCCGCGCAGACTAGCGCACCCCGGCCACCGCGCCGCCGTAAACCGTTGGTAAAAAACCTTCGTATTCGTCTAGAGGGGTGGAAGGTATCGACATCACGGCGTCGGAGGTATAGCGTGCCGTCAATCAATTGCCATCGTTTTCCCTTTGGAGGGGCCATGGCACGATTCGCGGTGGCCGCCGTGCTGGTTTGCCTGGCCGCGCTCGTCCCCGTCTCGCCGGCGGCGGGGCATCCCGTTCCCGTGCGGCACGACGAGCAGATCGCGTTTCACCGGTGGCGGGCGTTCCCGCACTGGCAGGCCGGACGGACCGGCGCGTGGGAGACCGCGACCTGGACCTCGCCCACCCGCAGGATCGGGTTCGGGGCCAGCGAGCTCGTCGCCTCGTGGAACGCCCGGACGCCCGCGGGGACCTGGCTGCAGGTCGAGATGCAGGGGCACTACACCGACGGGGAGAGCACCCCGTGGTACGTCATGGGGCGCTGGGCCGCCGGCGACCAGGACATCAAGCGGTCCTCGGTGGACGGGCAGGGCGACGCCCACTCCTCGATCCTGACCGACACGTTCGCCATCGACGACGCGTCCAAGGGGGTGCTGCTGGCCGACTACCGGCTGCGGCTGACCCTCTACCGCACCCCCGGCACCCGCGAGTTCCCGCGCGTGTCCCAGCTCGGGGCCATGGTCTCCAGCGTGCCGGACCGCTTCACGGTGGCGCCGAGCGCGGGCCACATCGCCTGGGGCAAGGAACTCGACGTCCCGCGATACTCGCAGAACATCCACATCGGACAGTACCCGCAGTACGACGGCGGCGGCGAGGCGTGGTGCTCGCCCACCTCGACCGAGATGGTCGTCGAGTACTGGGGGCACAAGCCCAGCGCGGCGGACCTCGCCTGGGTCGATCCCGCCTACGCCGACCCGCAGGTCGACCACGCGGCCCGGATGACGTACGACTACACCTACGAGGGCGCCGGGAACTGGCCGTTCAACACCGCGTACGCGGCGACGTACGGGCTCGCCGGGATCGTCACCCGGCTGCACTCCCTCGACGAGGCCGAGCGGTTCATCGCCGTCGGCATCCCGGTCGTCACCTCGCAGTCGTTCCTGGCCGGCGAGCTCGGCGGCGCGAACTACTCGACGTCCGGGCACCTGTTCGTGATCGTCGGGTTCACCGCGACCGGCGACGTCATCGTCAACGACCCCGCGTCCTCGTCCGACGACGCGGTCCGCAACGTCTACAAACGCTCCGAGTTCGAGCAGGTGTGGCTGCGCACCAAGCGCCACCGCGCCGACGGTTCCGTCGCCTCCGCCAGCGGCGGCATCGCCTACATCATCGCGCCCCCGGGCAAGCCGCTGCCCCGTGTGGCCGGCTCCGGCAACTGGTGAACGGTTCGCGGGTCTCGGCGGGCCAGACCTACGCGGTCGCCGACTTCAAGCCGGGGGAGTACTACCGGGCCGTGTCGTTCGACGGCTCCGCGCCCGGCTACCGCACGGTCGTGCGGGGCAAGACGTGGTACGCCCAGATCCAGTTCGGCCACCGGCTGATGTACATCAGCCTGGACGACGTCACGATCCTGCCCTCGCCGCTGGGCGCGCCACCAGCGTGAGCGTCGCGGCGCGGTCGGGCGTCAGGGGCCCCTCGACGACGGACCGCGCCGTGCCGCACGCGTGCAGCATGACCCCGGGCTCGACGACGATGCCGACGTGGTGGACGCGGCGGCCGGGGTGGGCGAAGAAGTACAGGTCGCCGGCCCGCTCCTCGCCCGGCGCGAGGGGCGTGGCCGCGTCCGCCTGCTGGTGGGCGTCGCGGGGCAGCCGCACCCCGTGGCAGCGCCAGGCCAGGTGGACCAGGCCCGAGCAGTCGATGCCGCCCGGCGACAGGCCGCCCCAGACGTAGACGACGCCGAGCAGCCGCCGCGCGGTGGCGAGCGGGTCGGCGGGTTTCGCGCAGACGTCGGACTCGGCCACCCACAACGGTTTCGCGGCCCCGGGCACGCATACCGGCAGCCAGCCGCCCTCGGGCGGGCCGGCCGCGGACAGGCGGGTGCCGAGCGGGACGCCGGGCATGGCGAGGGTCCCGTTCGGCGCGTCCCGCAGGTCGGCGAAGAGCGCGTCCACCATGGACACCGAGGAGACGTCCGGTGTGGACGCCTCGGCGAGCTGGGCGAGCGGCAGCCAGCCGGGGTAGTCGCCCTGGTCGGGCAGCCGGACCCGGGCCCATCCGTCGGCGCGGATCTCCTCGACGCTCGCCGCGTCGCCGAGCGGGGCCTGCGTGACAACGTTTGCGTCCGTACGATCATCGGGGTCCGACCACAGCGTGGCCAGCGGCACGCGCACGGCGTGGGTCACGGTGCCTCCTTCAGGCTCATGGCTCGATGACGCGTAGCGGCGATCGCCCCAGACCAGGCGACACCCAGTCCGGGCGCGTCGGGCAGCACGACCTCGGCGCCGTCGTAGCGCAGGCCGCCGGTCAGCGGCGAGCCGGCCAGGAACCAGGCGGCGTCGAGGTCCGACACGACCGTCGTGCCGCAGGCGGCGACCAGGCTCGCCGCGGCGCCGACGCCGACCTCGGTCTCCATCATCGAGCCGACCATCGTGCCGACGTCGTGGGCGGCGGCGAGCTCCAGCAGGGTGCGGGCCGGGCCAAGACCGCCGCACTTGGCGAGCTTGACGTTGACCATGTCGGCGGCGCGGCGG
This sequence comes from Dactylosporangium sp. CA-233914, assembly GCF_050942935.1. Taxonomy (NCBI): domain Bacteria; kingdom Bacillati; phylum Actinomycetota; class Actinomycetes; order Micromonosporales; family Micromonosporaceae; genus Dactylosporangium; species Dactylosporangium sp. CA-233914. The sequence continues at coordinate 3,097,252 of NZ_CP192030.1, forward strand.
CGGATCACCTCGGTCAGGTCGCGCACGCCGAAGACCGCCTCGTCGGCGAGGATCGGCACGTCGACGCGGTCGCTGACCCAGGCCAGGCCGTCGAGGTCGGGGGCGGGCACCGGCTGCTCGACGAGCTCGATCGAAAGGCCCGCGTCCTGCATGCCGCGGATCGCCCGGACCGCCTGGCGCGGGGTCCAGCCCTGGTTGGCGTCGAGCCGGATGAGCGCGTCGGGGCCGGCCTCGGCACGGACGCGGCGGATGCGGGCGATGTCGGCCGCGACGGCGTCGCGCTCGCCGGGGCCGGCCTTGCCGACCTTCACCTTGAGCACCCGGAAACCCTCGGCGGTGCGGGCCCGCGCGGCCGCGCCGAGGGTGTCCGGGTCGCCGGCCGGCAGGGTGACGTCGGTGGGGACCCGCAGCCGGGTGCCGCCGAGGAGCCGGACGAGCGGGATGCCGAGGCGGCGGGCGGCCAGGTCGTGCAGGGCGGTGTCGGCGGCCGCCTTGACGCCGTGGTTGCCGGCCGCCGCCGCGCGCACGAGCCGGGCGCTGCCGGCCACGTCGTCGGCGTCGCGGCCGGTCAGCGCCGGGGCGATCAGCTGCTCGACGCAGGCCGCCGCCCCCGCGACCGACTCGCCGGTGACCTTCCAGACCTGGGGCGCCTCGCCGAAGCCGGACCGGCCGTCGGCGTCGACGACCTCGACGAGGAGGCTTTCGACGGTGGTGGCGGTGCGCAGGGCGGTGACGAACGGGGTGTGCAAGGGGACGCTGACCCGGTGGGTGCGCACGGCGGCGATCGTCATCGGCCGCGCTCCGCCCACACGGTCGCGGAGATGTCGGCGATGTGCCGGCAGGCCCGCTCGTCGTAGTCCTCCGGCGGGGTGCCCTGCGCGGTCGTGCACACGGCGATGACGTACGGCGGGGCGTCGGGCGGGAAGACGAGGCCGGCGCTGTGCCGTACACCCGGCATCCAGCCGTTCTTGTGGGCGACGCGGACGCCCTCGGGCAGGCCGGCGGCGAGGTCCACGCGCCACTGCTGGGCGGCGAGCAGGTCGAGCATCCGCGCGCACGAGTCCGGCTTCGCGAGGGTGCCCAGGTGCAGGGCGGAGAAGAGCGCGGCGAGGTCGGCCGCCGTGACGACGTTGTCGCGGCCGGCGTCGCGGGCCGCGTAGTCCTCGATACCGCGCGCGGTCACGCTGTGCCGGGCGCCGGCGAGCCGCCACACGTCGGCGACCGCGGGCAGGCCGACCCGGGCCAGGAGCAGGTTGGTGGCGAGGTTGCTGGAGCGCACGATCATCCGGCGGGCCAGCCAGCGGGCCGGTGCGGTGCCGCCGAGGCGGGTCCAGACCTCGTCCTCGTCGTCGTAGCCGCGGTCGATGCGATACCGCGAGCCGTCGCCGAGGGCGCCGGCGAAGTCGTTGACGACCGGCACGGGCGCGTCGAGGTCGAGCTCGCCGGCGTCGGCGGCGCGGTACAGCGCCGCGAGCACGGCGACCTTCATCGTGCTCGCGGCGCCGTGCGGGCGATCCGGGTCCTGGCAGTGCCAGGCCGGACCGCCCGGGTCACCGACCCAGATGGAAACCGAGGCGTTCATGAACCTCACTTCGCATAGGCATTCACGAACTGCGGACTGCCGAAGACGCTGTCGATGAACACCCCGCCGACCCGCGAGCCGTGCAGGGTGAACATCACCTGCACGTAGAGCGGGACCACCGGGGCATACTCGCGCATGATCCTCTCGTCCAGCTTCGCCCATTCGGCGCCCTGCTGCTCGGTGGGGAGGGCAAGAATCCGGTCGAAGTCGGCGTTGAGGGCGGGCTGGTTGAGATACGAGGCGCCGTTGTTGCTGCCGTCGGCCTTGATGGCGCGCCCGTCGTAGAGCACCGGCAGGATCGCCGCCCCGCTGGGCCAGTCCGCGCCCCAGGATCCGATGTACAGATCCCAGGGGTTGTCCTTCTTCTTCGTCTCGTCCAGGAACGAGTCGGCGGGGATCGCCTTGAGGGTGATGCGGAACCCGGCCTTCTCCAGGTCGCTCTTCAGCGTGGTGCTCAGCGCCTGGAAGGTGCTGTCGTCCTGGAAGGCGAGCACCAGCTCCCGGCTCGCCCCGCCGAGCAGTTCCCTGGCCTTGGCCGGGTCGCCGCTTTTGCCGGCCGGGTACGCGTCGTAGTTCTTCCAGCCGATCGTCGCGGGCGGCATGAGCGTGGTGACCGGCGCGGCGAACGTGGCTCCGCCGAGGGTCTTGACGATCCCGTCGCGGTCGATGGCGTAGTTGAGCGCCTGGCGCACCTTCAGGTCGGTGACCCGCTGGTTGTTGATGGTGAGCGTGTAGTGCTGCGGCGTCGGGGCCTGCAGGATGCGGTCCTTGAGCGCGCCGTCACCGACCACCTTGGACACCAGCGAGGGGTCGACGCCGTTCCAGCTCACCGCGGTCTGGTCGGCGCCGCTGTCGGCGATGATCCGGTTGGTCTGGGTCACCGGGTCGGACCCGAACGACCACACGAACGCGTCGGGGTACTGGTGGCGCACCGCGTCGGTGGCCGGGTCCCAGGCGGTGTTGCGTTCCATGGTGATCCGGGTCCCGGCCTCGTTCTTCGTGATCTTGTACGGCCCGGAGGCGACGGGCCTGGCGTCGTACTGCGTCCCGGTGTCCTTCGCCGCGGGCACGGGCGCGGTCGCCGGCAGGGACGCGGCGAAGGGCAGGTCGCAGTGCGGCTTGGCGAAGGTGAGCGTGAGCGTCTTGTCGTCAGGGACGGCCAGGCCCGGAGGGAGTGACGATTTGGTGTTCTTGAAGTCGTACCTGGTGTCGAACTGCGGCGTGTCGGCGAGCCACTCCTGGATGTAGGTCGGCCCGCCGGTCAGGGACAGGTCGAACGAGCGCGCGATGCCGTAGGCGATGTCCTTGGCCGTGATCGGGCTGCCGTCCTCGAACTTGACCCCGTCCTTGACGGTGAACCTCCAGGTCTTGCAGTCCTGGTTGACGTCGGTGCCCGGGGTGGTGGCGAGGTCGCCGACGAGCGTCACGTGCCCCTGCCCGTCGTCCTTGAACGTGGTGAGGCGGCGGGCGTACAGCTGGGAAGCGTTGAGGCCGACGAAGCTGTAGATGCGCTGCGGGTCCAGGTGCGAGATCTTCGTCTGCCGGAGGACGGTGACCGTGCCGCCCTTGGCCGCGCCCGGCACCTCGGCCGCCGGCCCCTGCGAGTCCTTCGGGTCGGTGGCGATCGCGCCGGTCGCCTGCCGGCCGGTGCCGGCCTCCGGCTCGTCGTCGCCCCGCTTGTTGTTGGTGCACGCGCCGAGCGCCGCGACGAGCGTGAGCGCCACGGCGGCCGTGAGTGGTCTGCGCAAAAGTCCTCCCCTTATCGAAGCCGGACCCGCGGGTCGATGGTGGTGTAGAGCGCATCGACGACGATGTTGGCGACGACGATGCAGACGGCGGCGAGCAGGACGGTCGCCATGATGGTCGGCAGGTCCCCGTCGCGCACGGCGTCGATCGCGGTCCGCCCCAGGCCGCGGAAGCCGAAGGTGGTCTCGGTGATGACGGTGCCGCCCAGCGCCGCGCCGATGTCCAGCCCGGCGGCGGTCACCAGCGGCGTGATCGCGGCGCGCAGCACGTGCCGGCGCACCACGACCCGCTCCGGCAGGCCCTTCGCGCGGGCGGTGCGCACGAAGTCCTCCGACATCGTCTCCAGCAGCTGCGCGCGGGCGAGGCGGGCGTACCCGGCCGAGAACAGCAACGCCAGCGCGCACCACGGCAGCACCAGCGCCGACAGCCAGCCGAGCGGGTCTTCCAGCAGCGGGGTGTAGTGCGGGTACGGCAGCAGCTTGAGCGTGTAGACGAAGACCAGCAGCAGGACGCCGCCCACGAAGTACAGCTGCATCGAGGCTCCCGACAGCGAGAAGCCGATCGCCAGGCGGTCGAAGACGGTCCCGCGGCGCAGAGCCGAGAGCATGCCCAGCCCGATGCCGAGCGCCAGCCACAGCACCGCCGCCGGGATCACGATGCTCAGGGTCACCGGGATGGTGCGCGCGAACGTCTCCGCCACCGGCTCGTTGTTGACGTAGCTGTACCCCAGACACGGCGCCGGGCACTGCTCGCGGCCGGTGAGGACGCCCTTGAAGTACCGCAGATACTGCACCGGCTTGGGATCGTTGAGCCCGAGCTCGTCCCGCACCCGCTCCAGCCGCTGCGCGTCGCAGTTCTTCGGGCACATCGCGGTGGCCGGGTCGCGCGGCAGCGCGAAGAACATCAGAAACGTCACGACGCTGACCGCGAAGAGCGTGAGCAGGCCCAGCAGGACCCGGCGCAGCAGGAAGGTGCCCATGGGCGCTTACCGCCGCGACTTCGGGTCGAGCGCGTCGCGCAGCGCGTCGCCGAAGAGGTTGAAGGCGAGCACGAGCACGAAGATCGTGACGCCGGGGAAGAGCACGTACGCCGGGTCGGTCCGCAGGTAGTTGAGGCTGCGGAAGATGGTCCGCCCGAAGTCCGGCGTCGGCTCCAGCATCCCGATGCCGAGGAAGGACAGCGCGGCCTCGCCGGTGATGTACGCCGGGATCGACAGCGAGAACGCGACGAGGATCGGCGCCCCGAGGTTGGGCAGGAGCTCCTTGCCCAGAATTCTCGGCAGTCGCGCCCCGCCCGCCTTCGCTGCCTCGACGAATTCCCGTTCGCGCAGCGACAGCACCTGCCCGCGCACCAGCCGCGCGGTGGTGGTCCACCCGAACGCGGTGAAGAGCGAGACGAGCACGACGACCCGGAACCAGCCCGGCACCGCCTCCCGCGGCCCGTAGAAGTGCAGCTCGATGGGGCGGATCACGGCGAGGGTGAAGATGAGGAACGGCAGCGCCAGCGTCACGTCGGTGATCCAGTTGATGACCGCGTCGATCCACCCGCCGAGGTATCCGGCGACGATGCCGAGCAGCACCCCGACGGCGGTGGTCATGAGCGCGGCGGCGAAGGCGATGCCGAGTGAGGTCCGCAGCCCGTAGACCATCTGGATGAACAGGTCGCGGCCCTGCCCCGGCTCGAGCCCGAACCAGTGCTCACCGGTGATGCCGCCCGCGATGCCGTACGGCATGCCGTAGCGGTCGAGATCGTCCTTGAACGCGTCCTGCGGCCCGATGCCGTACGCCATCCGGATGAGCGGGGCGGCGAGTGCGACGAGGACGAGCACCAGCGAGACGAGCCCGCTCACGGTCGCCGTGCGATCCCGCCGGAGCCGCACCCAGGTCATCTGCCCGGCCGAGCGGGTCCCGACATCGAGCGGCGTCATGGTCATGGGGCCGCCTCCCGAACATCATCTACGCCTCGGAATTCCGATGCGAAAGTAACTTACAACGATGGTGGGCGATCCGTGAAGCCCCGCGCCCCGGCCGTGATTTGCTCCTTCCTGGCCGCCTGCCCGCGTCGCTCGACGTCGCTATGAGCTTGCACGTCGTTCTCGGCGCTGAAGTTGCCGCACTTGGCCGGCGAGTTCGGACCGGAGCGGGCTCGGCCCGAAGGGCCGGTGTGACGGCTACGGTGGCGCGACGGCCGGCGTCATCTTCACGGCGGAGGGCGTCCCGGGCGCGGAGCCGAGGGCTGCGGGGGCGTGGGCGTCGAGGTCATCGAGCGGCTGACCGACTCTTGCCGGGCAGAAATATATCGCATAGCGTACGCCGCATCACGTATTTCTGGAGGCGCCATGAACCTCTCCACGCGCAAGCGATCTCCTGTTCTCATCCCCGTGGCCCTTGCACTTCTCGTGACCGTGAGCGCCTGTGGAGGCGGCGGTGACGCCGGGAAGCCGGCCGCCGAGGTGGCGGCCGACGACAGCCTGCGAGCCCTCGTGCCCAGCGAGATCGCCGCACGCGGCACGATCGAGGTCGCCGGTTCGGCCGACTTCCCGCCCGACAACTTCCTCGACACCAATGAGAAGGACGTGATCGGCTACAACGCCGAGATGCTCGACGCGATCGCGGCCAAACTCGGGCTGAAGATCAATTTCACCCGGACGAAGTTCACGGGCGTGATCACCGGAATCGAGGCCGGCCGCTTCGATGCGGGAATCAGCTTCCTCGACACGAAGGAGCGCCAGAAGGCCGTCGACATCCTCGACACCTACCGCGTCTCCCAGTCCTTCATCACGCTCAGCGACTACCAGGGCGACCCGATTCCGTGCGGGAAGCGGGTCGGCGTCGGAGCCGGCAGTGCCGAGGCGTTGATCATCGAGGACCTGTCCAAGAAGGAATGCGTGGATGCGGGCAAGCCGGCGATCGAGCCCGCCATCTACCCGAGCAATCCACAGGCGGTCGTCGCGTTGACCAGCCAGCGAGTCGACGCGGTGTTCGCCTCGACGGCACCGGCCGCCTATGCGGTCAAGCAGGCCGGTAGTGCGCTCAAACTGTTCGGGGACCCGCGCATGGCCGGTGGTTACACCGGAATCGCGGTCGCCAAGAACAAGCCGGAGCTGCGCGACGCGATGAAGGCCGCGCTCCAGGAACTGATGGACGACGGCACCTACCGGAAGATCCTCGAGAAGTGGAACGTCCAGGGCATCGCGTCTGACAAAGCCGTCATCAACGCGGGCACCGACTAGGGGCCCGCGCGATGAACAGCCAGCCCGGCACGCAGCCTGACGGGGCTTCCCGCCCAGTGATCGCGGTCGTCGCGGGTCCCACCGCGACGATCCTCAACACGCCGCCGATGGGCGCCGACCCGGCCGCGCTGATTCCACAGCGCCTGGGTGAGGACGGTTCCATCGAAGTCGTCGACCGAAGCGGCCACCCGATCGACGAGCATCTCAACAGTGCGACGGACCGAGCCCTGCGCAAGGTCGCGCCGGCCCGCGGGCAGCTCGTGGCGCTGCCGCTGCCGCAGGGCGCGGGACCTGCCTCGCAAAGCTTCTTCCCGTCCGCTGAGCGCCTCTACGAAGAGCTTGACACCCTCTGGACCGACGAGGCAGGGCGTACCGGCGCGCTCGGCCGGCTGGCCCGATACCGGCACTTCCGCGCCGGGCCGCCGGCCGGATACACCTTCGGTGAAACGCCGGAGGTCCTCGGCGTCGACTACTTTCCGTACGGCGCCTGGGACAGCCGTGCCGAGCCCGACATCGGCACGCTCATGACCATCACCAACAAGGTCCAGGAGATCGTCGGTGCGGCCGAGGTCGCCGGGGTGCAGTGGCTCGAGGGCAGTCCGGTGATCGAGGAGACGTTGTACTGGCTCGGCCTGCTCATCGACACCGGCAAGCCCATCGTCGGTCAGGTCGCCCAGCGCTTGCACCGCTCGATCGGATCCGACGGCGGGCAGAACCTCGTCGATGGCGTGCGGTACATCGTCTCGGAGGCATGGAATCTGGACGGTCGAGGTGACGCCGTGGGCGCGGTCCTGGTGGCCGACGGTGTCGTCCGCACGGCGCGGGGGGTGTACAAGGTGGCCGGCCGCCCCGGTGGCTACGCCGGTGGCGGCCCGGTGGCCACCTGTACCACCCGGTGGCCGATCCGGCTGGAGTATCGGCCGCTGCGGCGGCACACCCGCGACTCGGCCGTGCGGATCTCCGCGCTGCCCCGCGAGGTCCGCGCTCTGGACGGCGCCGGTGGCAGCCGGCTCGTCCGGGTGACGGACAGCCGCGGCCGGCTCGCCCCCGAGGTGCTTCCGGTCGTCGACATCGTCGTGTACGGCAGGTATGGCATCGCCGGCGCGTGCGGCTGTGCCGATCTCGGTGTCAAGGACGCCGTGTCGCACAACGTCGAGCGCCACGGCCTGGCCGGCTTCGTGCTGGAGGGCATCGCCCCCAACGGATGGGCCAGCCGCGCGGTCGAGTCGTCCCTGTCGGTCGCCGTCTATTCGGGGTTCCCCGTTGTCTGGTGCGGCCGCGGCCGGCCGGAGGATCCGGTCGGCAGAACGCCCACGCCGTTCGTCGCGGGCAGCAACCTCAGCGCCACGAAGGCCCGGATGCTGCTGCTCGCCTGCCTGCTCAGGTTCGGCGCAGCGCCCGCGGCCGAGGACCCGAACCGGCCCACCGCCGCGGAACAGCGCGCCACCGCCGCGTACGTCCAATCCCTGCAAGAGGTCTTCGACACCCACTGAACGGAGGCAGACATGATGCAGCCGAGGCACTTCGACCCGGTTCAGGCTGAGTTGGCCGATGAGCCGGAACGCTTCGCCGGGGCGGTCTCCCGCACAGACCTCTACCGCCACGGCGAGGAGGCCGGCACCGACATCACCGGGGTCCACTTCGCGCCCGGGGCGCGCACCCTGCCCCACACCCACAGCGTCGACCAGGTGCTCTATGCCGTCAGCGGCCGGGGGGCAGTGTCCATCGAGGGGGAGGTCCACGAACTGCTGCCCGGCGACTGGGTGGTGATCCCGGCGCACGCCCACCACTGGCACGGCTCCGTCAATGCGGAGGAGAGCTTCACGCAGATGGCCCTGAAGGCAGGTGGTACGACCCGGTGGCTCCAGGCCGACGACGAATGGCACCGGCATGAGTAGTGCTACAGCCGATCGGCGAGAACTCGGGCCGGCGGCGCCGGACCCGTTTCGCGTAGTCAAGCAGCGCCACCCCTGGCGCTGGGTCTCGGTCGCGATCGCGCTCCTGCTCGCGGGTCGCCTGGTGGTCTCGATGATCACCAACGATGCGTACCGGTGGGACGTCTTCGCGCAGTACATGTTCAGCGAGGCGATCCTCAGCGGCCTTCTGCTGACCTTGGAAGTGACGGCGATGGCGATGGCCCTGGGCATCGTGCTCGGGATCGTCATCGCCGTGTGCAGGATGTCGCGGAATCCGATCCTGTCGAACTTCGCCTGGTTCTACACGTGGATCTTCCGGGGCACGCCGACCCTGGTGCAACTCATCTTCTTCTACAACCTCAGCGCGTTGTACCCGAAGGTGACGCTGGGCATCCCGTTCGGTCCCGACCTGCACAGCTGGCCGACCAACGCATTGATCTCGGCGATGGTCGCCGGCGTGCTGGGGCTCGGCCTCAACGAGGCGGCCTACATGTCCGAGATCGTTCGCGGGGGTCTGCTGTCCATCGACCGGGGACAGACCGAGGCCGCCATGGGTCTGGGGATGACGCCATGGCAGACGTTCCGCCGGATCGTCCTGCCCCAGGCCGTCCGGGTCATCATCCCGCCGACGTTCAACAACATCATCGGGATGCTGAAGTACTCGTCACTGGTCAGTGTGCTGTCGCTCGGCGACCTGCTGTACGTCTCGGAGCAGATCTTCTCCCGGAACTTCCAGCCGATCCCGCTGCTGCTCGCCGCCTCTACGTGGTACCTCGCCTGCACCTCGATCCTCATGGTGGGGCAGATCTACATCGAACGGATATTCGGCAAGGGCGTCGCTCGCGCCGGATCGACGCGCATCGGCCGGGTTCTCTCGGGTGGCCGCATGGTGCGGAAGGTGGTGCGAGGATGACGCCCCTTGTCACGATCCGCGGCGTGCGCAAGTCCTACGGCGGCAACGAAGTGCTCAAGTCGGTGGACCTCGAGGTGGACCGGGGCGAGGTGGTCTGTCTGATCGGAAGGTCCGGGTCCGGCAAGACCACGCTGCTGCGCTGCATCAACCACCTGGAGTCCGTCGACTCGGGCATCATCAAGGTCGACGACGAGTACGTCGGGTACCGGGAATCGAACGGCGCGCTCGTCGAGCTCTCCGAGCGCAAGGCCGCGCTGAACCGGCGGCACATCGGCATCGTGTTCCAGCAGTTCAACCTCTTCCCGCACATGACGGTGCTGGACAACGTCATCGAGGGCCCCATGCGGGTACTCAAGCGCCGGCGCGCCGACACCGTCGCGCTCGCGGTCGAGCTCCTCGAGCGGGTCGGAATGGCGCACAAGAGCGCCTCGTACCCGCGGCAGCTCTCGGGTGGCCAGCAGCAGCGGGTGGCGATCGCGAGGGCGCTGGCCATGCGCCCGAAGCTGATTCTCTTCGACGAGCCGACGTCGGCCCTCGACCCCGAACTGGTGGGAGAGGTGCTCGACGTGATGCGGGATCTGGCGGCCGACGGCATGACCATGATCGTGGTCACGCATGAGTTGCGGTTCGCCGAGGAGGTGGCGAACCGGATCGTGTTCATGGAGGACGGACGCATCGCCGAGTCGGGCGCCCCGAGCCGGCTGCTCCGCGATCCGCAGGCCGACGGCCTCAAGGCGTTCCTGTCCAGGTCGGGCTTCTCGAACTAGCCATGGGTCTTCTCGCGATCAAGTCAACGTCACCGGCGTGCGATATATCGAATATGGAGCAGCTTGATGAAGCCCAGAAGCACCCACTATGACGCCGTGATCGTCGGCGGGGGCCACAACGGTCTCGTCGCCGGCTTCTACCTGGCGGCCGCCGGCCGCCGGGTCCTGGTCGTCGAGCAGCGGGCCCAGGCCGGGGGACTCTGCGCGCCGGTGGAATTCTTCCCCGGGTATCGCGGCACGATCACCAACACGCCGAGCGCACTGGAGCCGCGGATCTTCGAGGACATGCAGCTCGAGCACTTCGGGGTGACGTTCGAGCGGCCCGATCCGACCATGGTGTTCCCGCTCGCGGACGGACGGTCGTTCAAGGGCTGGAGGGACAGGAAGCGGACCGAGGCGGACCTGCACGCGCTGGCCCCCAAAGACGTCGATGCCTACTTCGGGGTCATCGAGTTCTTCAACGACTTCGCGCGCAAGCTCGGCGTCTCGGTCTTCGACGATCCGCCGAGCCTCGCGGAGCTGGCCGCATCGATGCGCACACCGGACGACGAAGCGGCGTTCGCCGAGGTGTTCTTCGGCAGCATCCAGGACTTCCTGGACCGGCGCCTGTCGAGTCCGCATCTCAAAGCACTGCTGGCGAGCCTGTCCATGAGCGCGGGCAACGTCGCGCCCTCGACCCCCGGGTCACCGATCGGGCTCCTGCGCCGCCCGCTGTCGCTGGCGAGCGGGACCACGGCGGCCGACGATCCGCGCCGCCACATGGTCCGCGGCTCGACCGGCCTGCCTCGAGGCGGCATGGGGACGATCGCCGAAGCCATGCGCGGGGCGGCGGAGGCGCGGGGCGTCGAGATCTGCCTCGAGACCCGGGTCGAACGCATCCTGACGGCCGGGGAGCGGGCGACCGGCGTCGTGCTCTCCTCCGGGGACGAGGTGACGGCCCAGACCGTCCTTTCCAACATCAATCCCAAGACCACGCTGCTGAGCCTGCTGGACAACGCGGCACTCATCCCGACCGGCCTCGCCGACCGGCTGCGCGACCTGCGGATGGCCGGTGGGGCATTCAAGCTCGTCCTGGCGCTCGACGGCCTTCCCGTCCACCGGTCGGCCACCTCCGACGCGCAGGCACGACAGTTGGCGGCCTGTCAGTACCGCTACTCACCGACCGTCGAATACCTCGAGGAGGCATACGACGACTACAAGTACGGCCGCCCGTCGAGGCGTCCCAAACTGCTGGGGCTGACCCCCTCGGTCGTCGACCCCAGCCTCGCTCCACCCGGACGGCACCTGATGAGCGTCAACGTCTGGTACGCGCCGTACCGCCTCGCCTGCGGATCGTGGGACGACGAGACGAAGGACAGGTTCGCGGCGAACTGTATCGACACCATCGAGGAGTTCATCCCGAACATCAAGGACATCATCGTCGACCGGGCGACCTTCAGCCCCGTCGACTTCGAGCGCGAGTACGGGCTGGTCGAGGGCCATCAGTTGCACGGCGACATGACGCCCCTGGGGATGTTCGGCAACCGCCCGACCCCCGGCCTCGCCCGGTACCGCACGCCGGTGAAGGGCCTGTATCTGTGCGGCTCGGGCGTCTGGCCCGGCGGAACGGTGACCGGCATCCCGGGCCACAACGCAGCCGCCCGGGTCCTTCGCGACACCTCCGGGGCGCAGGACGAGGTCTCGGCTCCAGACGTTCCGTCGGCCGGGTGACCCGATGGACACCATCGACCTGGCAACCGGGGTGCCGGACATCGATTCCCCGCAGTCGGCGGCGGCTGCGGCCGTCGAGGCGATCAGCCGCGGCGACACCAGGTACGTCGGCGCGGCCGGCATCGCACCGCTGAGGGAAGCCATCAGCCGGTCCCTGCGCGAGCGCGGCCTCGCGTACGATCCTTCGCAGATCATGGTGGCCGCCGGGGCCAAGCTGAGCGTGTTCTGCGTACTCAGCGCACTGATCAAGCCCGGCAGCAACGTTGTGGTGCCGGTTCCGCACTACGGGGGATACCGCGGTCACGTCGAGCAGTTGGGCGGGCGGCTCGTCGGCCTCACGACGACACCGGACACGGGCTACAAGGTCACCGGGGCCCAGCTGCGGGACGCTCTGGACGACGAGACGAGCGTGGTGCTGCTCAACTCACCGGCCAATCCCAGCGGCGCCGTGTACACCGCCGAGGAGCTCGCCGCTCTCGCCGATGTGGTGCTCAACCACAGCTCGGCGATCGTGCTGAGCGACGAGATCTACTCCCGGTTCGTGTACGACGGGCTGGCCGCGCACAGCATCGGCTCGCTGGGGCCCGAGATCCTGGCCCGGACGATCACCATCGACGGTGTCTCCAAGGCCTACGGCATGACCGGTTGGCGGGTCGGCTATGCCGCGGGGCCGAAAGCCGTCATCGACGTGGCCCGGCGGGTTCACGCATCGCTGTGCAACTGCGCTTCCTCGATCAGCCAATGGGCCGCCTTGGGCGCGCTCACCGGCACGCCACAGAACCACCACGACGTCCGGCGGCATCAGCAGCTGCGAGACCTGTCGAACGCCGTGGTCGAGCGCTGGCGCGGTATTCGGACGGTCAAGCCGTCCGGCGCCATCTACCAGCTGATCGAGCTCGTCCCGGAGGAGCTCGGCATCGCCCCCGGCGACGGCCGGTCCTTCTTCGAGACATGGGCCTCCCGTGCCCGCGTCTCGATCGCGCACAACGGCCGATTCGGGGACCCGGTGTTCGGCCGGCTCACCTTCTCGGTGCCGCGGCCCGAACTCGAGGAGGGACTCGGCAGATTGTCGGCCGCCCTCGAGGAACTCGCCGATACCAACCAGCTGTCGTTCGGGAAAGGAACAATGCGATGAATCGGTACTTCACCGACGAGGAGTACGGCGCGCGGCTGGCCGCCGTGCGGGCGGACATGGCTGAGCGGGGCATGGACGCTCTTCTGGTTACCGGCCCGGAGAACATCACGTATCTCACCGGCTACACAACGCCCGGCTACCACATCTTCCAATGCCTCATCGTGCCGGCCGAGGGCGACGTCAGGTTCGTGGTGCGCAACACCGAACGCGTCAACGTCCCCGACCTGCCGTGGATCTCGGACACGGTCCCGATCGAGGTGCAGGCCCTGTCGGATCCGATCCCCACGCTGCTCTCGGCGATCAGGCGGGCGGGACTCGCCGGCAAACGCAACGGCGTGGACCGGCGCAGCCTGTTCCTCCCTCCGCTGTACTACGACCAGCTGCGGGGCGAGCTGCACGGCCTGATCGACGCGTCCGGCCTGGTGGAACGCCATCGCGCTCGCAAGTCGGCGGCGGAGATCGCTCTGATCCAGCGGGCGACCGAGCTCGCCGAGGGGTCCATCAGCGCCGGGCTCGAGAGTCTTCGCGCCGCCGGGACCGACAGCGACGTCGCGGCCGCGGTGCTGGCCAGCCTCGCGCGTAGTGGCAGCGAGTACACCGGCTCGCCGGCCTACATCGTTCCCGGTGTCAGCTCGCTCGTGACTCACTCGACGCACGCCCAGCGACCGATCGGCGACCAGGAGCCGCTGCGCATGGAGGTCTGCGCGTCGAAGGGCAGGTATCACGGTGTCCTGACCCGGACCGTGACGCGGGCAGAGCCGACCGGACAGCTCAGGGACATGGTCACGCTCTCGGCGGCTGCCGGCGAGGCCATGCGAGCCGCCGCGCGGCCGGGAGTTACGATCGGTGAGGTCGACAAGGCCGGTCGATCCCTGGTGGAGGCGGAGGTCCCGGCTGCGTACTGGCCGAATCGAGGCGGCTACAGCATGGGCATCTCCTACCCGCCCGGGCTCGGTGAAGGCGACGTCCTCGACATTCGCGCCGGCGATCCCCGCCCGATCGAGGTCGGCATGGTATTTCATCTCCTGCCGACGCTCAGGGTCCCGGGCCTGGGTGCGGTCGGGTGCACGGACATCCTGGCGGTCGAGGAGCATGGGACGAGATTTCTGAGCAGCCTGCCTCGGACAGTCCTGTCCGCGGCGCAATGACGTATGCGATGTCGCACCAGATCACGGAAAGGGACGAACAGTGAAGGCCGACGATTCCTCGCCGAGGATCCTACCGCTGGCAAGGCACCAGAACCTCGCGGTTCGTACGGCAGCGCTGCTCCGGGAGGCGATCGTCGACGGCACCCTCGCCCCGGGCATGGACCTCAAGATCCCGCAGATCGCGAAGCTTTGCGGGGTGAGCGCCACGCCCGTCCGGGAGGCCCTCATCCATCTGACCGAAGCGGGCCTGGTCTCGGTCCACCCCCAGGGCATCCGGATTGCCACACCGTCGAAGCCGGCGCTGGCGGAGGCGTTCGAGGTGCGTGAGTGCCTGGAGGGGATGACCGCGAGGCTGGCGGCGCAGCGGCGCTCCGACGAGCAGTCCGGCTCGATCGTCGAGCTGGCGAACCGCAGCCTCGAAGCGGCCGACAACAGCGAGGCCGACGAGTTCAGGGCGCTCGACGCGCAGTTCCATCTCGCGATCGTCAGCGCTGCCCGCTCGAGCCACCTCGAGCGGTACGCCCGCAATGCCCTCGACCTCGCCCAGACGCTGCGCAACATCAGGCCCATGCAGCGAGGCTTCAAGGCGGCCTCGGCGCACCTGCACGTCACGGTCGCCGAGGCGATCGCCAACCAGGACCCCGACGGCGCCGAGGCCGCGATGCGCGCGCACGTGCGCGAAGTCCTGGGGCACATTCTCGAAGAGGACGACCCCGGCCGTGAGTAGCGTCCGGGATCGCACATCGAACACCTCGGTGATCGCGGGCCGGATCAACGGTAACCGGGTCGGCGGCAGCACCCGCAGGCTGCACGGCCCGGCCGGGGACGTGGTCGCACACGTATCACTCTGCGGCATCGAGGACGTCGACACGGCCGTCAAGGCCGCCGCCGACGCGCAGCACGCCTGGCGCCGCACTCCCGCACCGCGCCGCGGCGAAGTCCTCAGCCGCGCCGCGGCGCTGCTCGTGCAGCGCCGCGCCGAGTTCGCGACCACCATCACGCTCGAGGAAGGTAAAACGCTGCGGGAGGCCGGGGCCGAGGTCGACCGCGCTGTCGACTATCTCTCCTTCTTCGGCGCCGAAGGGTGGCGCCTCGCGGGCCAGGAATTCGCCGGCCTGGAACCGAACCTGACCATCACCTCCCGACGGGAGCCGCTGGGGGTCGTCGGGCTGATCACCCCCTGGAACTTCCCCCTTGCGATCCCCGCCTGGAAGCTCGGACCGGCGCTGGTCGCCGGCAACGCCGTCATCCTCAAGCCCGCCCTCGAAGCGCCGGGCCCGGGTGTGCTTCTCGCCGAGCTGCTCGAGTCGGCCGGACTGCCTGCGGGTGTGCTCAACGTCCTCGTCGGCGACGGTGGCACGATCGGAGCTGCCGTCGTCGCGCATCCGGGAATCGACGCCATCAGCTTCACCGGCTCCACGCAGGTCGGCCGGCAGATCGCCGCGGCGGCCGGTCAGCGCATGGCCCGCGTCCAACTGGAGCTGGGCGGATCGAACGCCACCGTGGTCCTGGACGACGCGGACCCGGACGCAGCCGCGGAACTGATCGCCCGTAGCGCGTTCGGGCTGACCGGCCAGGCCTGCACCGCCACCAGCCGGGTCTATTGCACCCCGGGCATCGCGTCGTCACTCGTGGCGGCGCTGGTCGCCCGGGCCCGGTCGCTCCGGCTCGGGGACGGCACCGACCCGTCGGCGGATGTCGGCCCGCTCGTGAGCACGACCGCTCACGCACGGGTCGCGGACATCGTCGACACAGCCGTGCGGGAAGGGGCCATCCGGCATACTCCGCGAGCCGCGGCCCCGCCCTTCTTCGAGCCCACGGTCCTCACCAACCTTCCACCCGGCGCTCGCATCCTCAACACGGAAGTGTTCGGCCCGGTGGTCGCGGTCGTGGAGGTCTCCTGCGTCGAGGAGGCGATAGCGTGCGTCAACGCCAGCCCGTACGGCCTGGTCGCCAGCATCCTGACCGACTCGCTGTCCGCGGCGCAGACCTTCACCGACGAGGTCCGGGCCGGCACCGTCAAGGTGAACGAGACGACCACCGGAAATCAGCCCAACGTGCCCTTCGGCGGGCTGAAGGACTCGTCCAACGCGGCGTTCAAGGAACAGGGATCAGTCGCTCTGGACTTCTACACGGTATCCAAGTCGGTCTACCTGCGATGGTAGCCGCCGTCGCGGAAGATCGCGGGGGGACTCAGGGGTTGCGGAGGTCGCTCAGCGCGGCGTGGACCACGCCGTCGGTGCGTTCCAGGGCGCGTCGCGCTGTTGCGGCCGGGGTCTGGGCCAGCAGGGCCACCAGGGCGACCTTCGACTCGCCACCGGCCTCGGCCAGGGCCGTCGTGCACGCGTGGGCGGGCAGGCCCGTCGCCTGGGTCAGCATGCGGACCTGGCGGCCGCGCAGCTTCGCGTTGCTGGCCACCATGTCGGTCATCAGGTTGGAGTAGGTGCGGCCCAGGCGGACCATCACCGCCGTCGACAGGGCGTTGAGCACCAGCTTCTGGGCCGTGCCCGCCTTCATGCGGGTCGAGCCGGTGATCGCCTCGGGGCCGGTGTCCACGGCGATGTGCACGTCGGCGAGCGGGGCCAGGGCGGCGGCGGGGTTGGCCGAGACCAGGACCGTGGCCGCGCCGGCCGCACGGGCCGCGCGCAGGGCGCCGCCGACGTAGGGGGTGCCGCCGCTGGCCGTCGTGCCCACGGCGACGTCGCCGGCGCTCATCGCGCGGGCGGCGGCCGCGCCCAGCTCGACGTCGTCCTCGGCGCCCTCGACGGCGTCGTGCAGGGCCGGCAGGCCGCCGGCGATGTGGGCGACCACGCGGTCGTGACCGACGCCGAAGGTGGGGTGCAGCTCGGCGGCGTCCAGGACCGCCATGCGCCCGGAGGTGCCGGCGCCGAAGTAGTGCATGCGGTGGCCGGCGCGCAGGGCGGCGACCGCGAGCTCGACGGCCTCGGCCAGGCGGGGCAGGACCGCCGCGACCGCCGGGGCGACCCTGCGGTCCTCGGCGTTGATCAGCCGGAGCATGTCGAGGGTGGGCAGCCGGTCGATGTCGGCTGTATGAGGATTGCGCTCCTCGGTGGGCGGGACGCTCACCAGCGGCCCCGATCGGACTTGGTCCGCCGGCTGCGCACCGCGTCGCGGGTCGCCTCCAGCGCCGCCTTCGTCCGGTCGTAGGTGCGCTGCGCGACACCGACGAACACACAGTCGACCACGGTGAGCTGGGCCAGCCGGCTGGCCATCGCGCCGGAGCGGAACGTCGTCTCGCGCGCGGCGGTGGTCAGCACCAGGTCGGCGACCCGGGTGATCGGCGACTTCGGGAAGTTGGTGAGCGCGACCGTCGTCGCGCCGTGGCGGCCGGCCTCGGCGAAGGCCTCCATGGTGTCGACGGTGGTGCCGGTGTGCGAGATGCCGATCGCGACGTCGCCCTCGCCGAGCAGGGCCGCGCTGGTCAGGGCCAGGTGCAGGTCCGACCACGCGTAGGCGGTCAGGCCGATGCGGTGCAGCTTCTGCTGGAAGTCCTGGGCCACGAACGCGCTCGCGCCCACGCCGTAGATGTCGATCCGGCGGGCCCCGGCGATCGCGGCGATGACCCGGCCGAGCGCGTCGAGGTCGAGCTGGGCGGCGGTGTCCTCGACCGCGCGGGCGTCGGCGTAGGCGATGGTCTTCACGACCTGGCCGAGGTCGTCGGACAGGCTGATGTCGCTGCCGACCGCCTCCTGGGCGCCCTCGTCCTGCTGCACCCGCCCGGCCTCGGCGGCCAGCCGCAGCCGCAGCTCCGGGTAGCCGGAGACGCCGATGGCGCGGCAGAAGCGGATTACCGTGGTCTCGGAGGTGTTGGCGCGCTTGGCGAGCTCGGTGATCGTCATCGCCGCGGCGGTGGCCGCCTCGTCGACGATGATCGTTCCGACCCGCTGCTCGGCGCGGGAGAGCGAGGGCAGGAGTCCGCGGATCTTCACGGCCGTGGAGACCTGGCGAGCCTCGTCCTTCATGTGGAAAAGTTTCCGTTGCCTCGCCGATTTCGTCAATGGAGTACGGTGGCCCGAATGCGAGATCCCCTCGTCATCGGCGTCGACGCCGGGGCCACCGCGACCCGGTGCGCGCTGAGCGAGTTCGATGGCACCATCCTTGCGCGGTCCGAGGCGGGCGGGGCGAACCGCAACTCCAGCGGTGCGCCACCGGCCGAGACGCTGGCGGCCGCGCTGCGGACCCTACTCGCCCAATGCCCGGAAAGCATCGGCCGGATCGCGCTCGGGGTGGTCGGTTTGGCGGGGGCGGCCGCACGGATGGCGGAGGCCCGGGCCGCGGCCGAGGCGGCCTGGCGCGCCGCGGGGCTGCCCGGCCGGGTGGTGGTCGTGACCGACCTCGAGGTCGGCTTCGCCGCCGGCACCCCGGCCCCCGACGGGCTGCTGCTGCTCGCCGGGACCGGGGCGGTCGCCGCCGCGTTCGCCGGCACCCGGCTGACGCACCGCTGCGACGGATACGGCTGGCTGCTCGGCGACGAGGGCTCCGCGGTCTGGATCGGGCGCGAGGCCCTGCGCGCCGTCATGCGGGCCCTCGACGGCCGCGGTCCCGCCACCGCCCTCACCGACGCGATGTGCGCCGCGCTCGGCGCGTCCGGGGACTCGCCCGAGGCGCGGGCCCAGGCGGTGCTGCGCGCCACGTTCGACCGGCCTCCGGCCGCGCTGGGCGCCCTCGCCCCGGCCGTGAGCGACCTCGCCGCGGCCGGCGATCCGGTCGCCGCCGGGATCGCCGAGGCTTCCGCGGTACACCTGCTGCACACCCTGGCCACGGTCGGCGCCCGCGCCGGCCTGCGGGACCCCGCCGTGGTCCTCGCCGGCTCGGTTCTGCTCTCGCCCGGGCCGGTCGCGGAGCGGGTCCGGGCGGCCGTTCGGCAGCGTTACCGGACCGTGTCCAAGCCGGCCCGCTACGGGCCGGCGGGCGCACTCTGGCTGGCGATCGCGCAGGTCAGCGGGGCTGCGGCAGATCCATCGGTACACGCGCGCCTGACCCGGTAACAATCTTTTCGCCTCTTGCAACTTTGGTTGGAAACCTTCATTCTCATCGACAGGCGTCCCTCGGCCTCGAAGGAGTGGCGATGACCAGCCTTTCCCGCAGAAACCTGCTCCGGTCCCTGGCCGGCTCCGGCGTCCTGGCCGCCACGACCGGCGCGCTCGGCGCTTGCGCCCTGTCCGGCGGCGGCGACGACAAGCCCAGCGACAGCGCGCAGGGCGCGAAGAACTCCGTGAACCCGCTGGGGGTGAAGGAGGACGCGCCGCTGGAGATCGTCGTCTTCAACGGCGGCTTCGGCGAGGACTACGCCAAGGCGCACGAGGCGATGTACACCGAGAAGTACCCCAAGGCGCAGATCAAGCACTCCGCGACCCAGCAGATCGGCCAGACCCTCCAGCCGCGCTTCGTCGACGGCAGCCCGCCGGACGTCGTCAACAACTCCGGCGCCGGCCAGATCGACTTCAACGGCCTCGTCTCCCAGGGTGCGCTGGCGGACCTCGCGCCGCTGCTGGACGCGCCGAGCATCGACGACCCGAACAAGAAGGTCCGCGAGACGCTGCTGCCCGGCTCGCTGCTGCCCGGCACCTACGACGGCAAGACCATGGCGCTCAACTACGCCTACACCGCCTACGGGATCTGGTACTCCGCCAAGCTGCTGGGCGACAAGGGCTGGCAGTACCCGAAGACGTGGGACGAGATGATCGCGCTGTGCAGGACCATCAAGGCGGCCGGCATCTCACCCTGGACCTACCAGGGTAAGCACCCGCGCTACATGAGCTGGCCGATCCTGTCCGCCGCGGTCAAGATGGCCGGCGCGGACATCCTCGTCGCGATCGACAACCTGGAGCCCAACGCCTGGAAGCACGAGGCGATCCTGGCCGCCGCCGACGCCTACTCCCAGCTCGCCGTCGACGGCTACATCATGCCCGGATCCGAGGGCCTGGACCACATCCAGTCGCAGACCGAGTGGTGCAAGGGCAAGGCCGTGTTCATCTCGTGCGGCTCGTGGCTTCCGAGCGAGCAGAAGGCCGTCACGCCGCCCGACTTCCAGATGACGATCGCGCCGACCTCCAGTCTGTCCACAAGCGACAAACTGCCGTTCGAGGCGCTGCGCGGCACGGCCGGCGAGCCGTTCGTCGTGCCGGCCAAGGCCAAGAACCTCAACGGGGGCCTGGAGTACCTGCGCGTGATGCTGTCGAAGAAGGGCGCTACCGACTTCACCAACCGGGTCGCGAGCCTCACCTGCGTCGCCGGGCTGGAAGGCGTCAACCTGCCGCCGGGCCTGGAGTCGGTGACCAAGGCGCTCAAGGCCTCCGGCGACAAGGGCTTCAACTGGGTGTACAACTCCTACTACCGCAAGCTTGAGCGCGAGCTCGTCGACGCTGCCTGCGGCGCGCTGTTCACCAAGCAGATCAACGCCAAGCAGTTCGTCGAGCAGTGCCAGAAGGGCGCGGACTCCATCGCCAGGGACGACACCATCAAGAAGTACAAGCGGAGCTGAACATGCGCCACGGCCGGCGCCTGTTCGCCATCACGTTCCTGATGCCCGCGGTGGCGGTCTACGCGGTGTTCGTCGTCTCGCCGTATCTGCAGGCGTTTCAGGTCTCGGCGACGAACTGGCGCGGCCTGAGCCCCACGTGGGACTACGTCGGCCCGGACAACTTCACCCGGCTGCTGCGCGACGAGTACTTCTGGAACGCCCTGAAACACAACGCCATCCTGCTCGCCGTGCTGCCGGTCGCCACCATCGCGCTCGGGCTCTTCTTCGCCTCGATGCTCAGCGTCGGCGGCCACGGCGGGCGGGCCGGCGTGCGCGGCATCCGGGGCAGCGGCGTGTACCGCATCGTCTACTTCTTCCCCCAGGTGCTCTCGGTCGCCATCATCGGCGTGCTGTGGCGGGAGATGTACGCCCCGAACGGCGGCCTGGTCAACGGCGCCCTGCGCGCGGTGGGCCTCGGTGCGCTGGCCCGCACCTGGCTGGGCGATGCGGACCTGGCATTCTGGGCCGTGCTGGTCGTGATGATCTGGAGCAACGTCGGCTTCTACGTGGTCCTGTTCGGCGCGGCGATGTCCGCGATTCCCCGCGAGATCTACGAGGCGGTACTGCTCGACGGCGCCGGTCGCCTCACCACGCTGCTGCGCATCACGGTGCCGCTGCTGTGGGACACCATTCAGGTCGCGTGGGTGTACCTCGCGATCATCGCCCTGGACGCCTTCGCGCTCGTGCAGATCATCACCAACGGCGGCCCCGAGTTCAGCACCGACGTCGTCGGCCTGCGGCTGTACAACACCGCCTTCGGCGAGGCGAAGTTCGGCTACGCCTCCGCGATCGGCGTGGCGATGTTCTTCGTCACCCTGTCGGTCGCGATCGCCTCCCTGCGCGTGACCCGCCGCGAACGCATCGAGTACTGACATGCCGGCCCGCCTGAGCAACGCCTTCTCCCACGTCTTCCTCGCCGGCTGGGCGGTGCTGACCACGTTCCCGCTGCTGTGGGCGGTCATCAGCTCCTTCAAGAGCGACGACGAGATCCTGTCCGACGCCTGGGGCCTGCCGTCCGTCCTGCGCGTGTCAAACTGGTCCCGCGCCTGGAACGAGGCGCACATGGGCCGGTACTTCCTCAACAGCGTCGTCGTCGTGGCCGGCGCGCTGCTGCTCACCATGCTCCTGGGCGCGATGGCCGCCTACGTGCTGGCCCGCTACGAGCTGCGCGGCCTGCGCCTGGTCTACTACGCCTTCGCCGGCGGCATGGTCTTCCCGGTGTTCCTGGCCCTGGTGCCGCTGTTCTTCGTCGTGAAGAACCTCGGCCTGCTCGGCACCCTGCCCGGCCTGATCCTGGTGTACACCGCCTACTCCCTGCCGTTCACGGTGTTCTTCCTGACCGCGTTCTTCCGCACCCTGCCGGCCGCGGTCGCCGAGGCGGCCCTGGTCGACGGCTGCTCGCACTGGAGCCTCTTCTTCCGCATCATGCTGCCGATGGCGCGGCCGGGCCTGATCAGCGTGGGCATCTTCAACTTCCTCACGCAGTGGAACCAGTACCTCTTCCCGATCGTGCTGATGCAGGGCGAGGGCAGCGAGCAGCGCTGGGTGCTGGCCCAGGGGCTGACGGCGCTCGCGGTCAACGAGGGCTACGCGGGCGACTTCGGCGGCCTGTTCGCGGGCATGACGATCGCGATGCTGCCGGTGCTGCTGCTGTACGTCGTGTTCCAGCGCCAGGTCCAGTCCGGCCTGACCGCGGGTCAGCTGAAGTAGGGAACCTTCCCGCGCCCCGGCGATCCATCGTGGCGGGTAGCAGCGTCCTGGCCGTCGACGCCGGCGCGGTGCTCGGCGCCGGGGCCGTCTGGGATCCCGCCAGCGGGGCGGCGGCGGGGTGCTGGTCGGCACCGCGGCGGCCAAATGGGCGGATCCGGCGGCATACCACCCGAACGTCCACGCCGCCGGTGACTGCGCGGGCCGTACGGGCTGCCGCCGGCGCTCACCTGCTGCTCGTGGCCGGCGGCGACGTCGCGGACCGAGGCGGAGACCCTTCCCTCCGCGGCCGCGATCGTCCCGGACGCCGGCGGCCGCTACGCAACGTCACGACGGTCAGTCGTCAGCTTCCTGACATGCCGAATACAGTGCATCCGATCTTGTGCCGCCTGCCGTGCTCCCTGAAACGCTTGTTGAAGCCGTCGTGTGCACCGCTTCGCGCTGGGGGGGGCGGCATCTTGGGTACGTTCGGCGTGGACGATGCGCCGCGCGAACGGCCGGGACCTGGCACGCCGGGCAGGAGGCCGTCAGCGCCGCGTCAGAGCGGGTCGCGGCGGTCGTCGTGTCGTCCCGCTCGATCGCGTCGAGCAGTGCGGCGGTGTGGGGCCGGACGGTCGGGCACCGGTCGCGCGTATGACGTACTGTGCGCCCGTGTCTACGCCCCGGATCATCGCGACCACCATCGGCATCGGCGCATCGGCGGTGGCCGGTTACGGCATGTATCGTCTGATGCTTATCGGCTCGTGCACCGGCGACGGCTGCGGCTCGGGCATCTGGGTCTTCGTCGTCGCGCTGCTTCTCGCGGTCATCGCCGCGATGGTCGGCGACACCCTGCTCCTCATCGCGACGCTGCTCGCCGGCCTCGGCATCGGCGCGGTGCTCGGCGCGGTCGCCGACCCGACCGGCCAGTGGGTCGGCTATGTCATCGGCGCGGCGATGGTGCTCAGCAGCCTCACCTCGGTGCTGGTCGGCCGCGCAACCCGTAAGGCCATGGCCGGCATGCGGGCCGCGATCCGCGACAGCCTGCCGACCGTCACGCCCGACACCCTGCAGACGACCGGCCGGGCCGCAGTCGCCGAGGTGCTGGCGGTGCGGGAGACCGGCACGACCGTCAACGACAACCCGGTTGTCGGCCTGCGGGTCCGGCTGACGCCGACCGACGGTGGCGCCCCGGTGGAGGGCGAGAAGAACGCAGTTGTGTCCCGACTGAACATCCCGCGCGTCGGCGAGCGGTTCGCGGCCGGCTACGACCCCGGATCGCCCGACTCGTTCGTCCTGATCCTCACGGTCAACGACCACACCCCCGCACATCTGCGCGAGCTGTACGAGCGGATGCGCACGGAGGCCACGCCCGGGTTCGACCCGCTGGAGCGGCTCGGCAAGCTCAACGAACTGCGGCTGGCCGGCGCGCTGACCGAGGCGGAGTTCGAGCGGCAGAAGGCGAAACTGCTCGACTCCACCGGCTGAGGGCAGGCGAGGCCTACCTCCTGCGGCACGGCTCAGCTCGGCCGGTATGTCCTGGTTCTTCCGTGGGCCGCTGCAGGCGGCCCGGGGCATGGGCCTCCCAGCAGGTTCGAGCCGCAATCACCCAACCTGTTTCAGAACCGATAGCCCATCCGCACGTAGCCGGAGATCGCGCGCAGCCCGCTCATGAACGCACGCAACTGCCGCGCTGAGGCTCGCTACGCAACGTGACGGAGGCTGGGTCGTCGGCCCGCGGACATGCCGATGGGCGGATGTCATCGTGACCGTTCAGGCGGCCCAATCCGGGTTCGCCGGTGCTTCGATGGACCCTCGCCTGCCTCGAATTCCAGCCTGGACCTCACAACGACGTTCGTGAGCCGGTTGGCGGACAGGGCGATACTTCATCTGCCATAGGGGGCTGGTCGATGACCGACATGGACGAGGGTACGTTCGAGGTTGAAATCGTCGAGGAGGACGCCGAGCGCGACATCGCGAAGGCGGTCAGCGCTCGACATTCGATCGCTCGCAAGTACGTCATGCGAGTCCGCCGCCGTAATCCGGATGCAACGCCCGCCGAAGTGATCCGACTGCTCGAGCGTCACTACATCACCGCCATCAGCACCGCGGGCGCCGTCATCGCCGCCGGTGCGATCGTGGCCGATGTCGGGATCGCGCTGATTCCCGTCGCCGGGGCCGCTGCGGCCGGTGCCAAAAGCGCGGGTCGGCAGGCAGCGAAGAAGGCGGGAAAGCAGGCTGCGAAAGTCGTCGCCAAGGAAGCCGCGAAGGCTGCCGCCAAGAACGCAGCACTCGGCGCCGCGACGACGGGAGCTCGGCGAGTCGCGGCGCTACTCCCGGCGGGTGACGAGCAACTCCAGTTCGAAATCACGGCGATCTTCGGGCTCGCCATCGCTGACATCCACAACATGAACCTCGACAAAGAACAAGCTCACGCCCTGGTCTACGGACTGTCGAACGGGCGCGTCAGCCAACAACAGATCGCGACGATGGCAACCGACCTCGCACATGCGTCGACCGGCAGTGCTGTTGACATCGGACACGCGATTGCCGCCGGTCGCAGCGACTGGTCGCACTGGGCGAACACCCTTGCGGACATGCTTCCCGGGGGCGCGGCGCAGAGCCTCGTCAGCACCATCCAGACGGGCCACCTGGACACCTTGCGCCTGAACTTGAGCGGTAAGCAACAGGCGGCGATCGAATACGGAGCCGGAGCCCTGGCCGGAGGGGTCACACGCTTCCTGTTCGGCCGGGAGGTGGTCAACGCTGCCCGGGTCGCGTTCGCCGATGCTCCGGGCAAGTTCCCGCCACACTTGGCCGTTCCGGTGAAGGCGAAGCCCGACGACGACGTCGAGGCCGCACCGAACCGAGCGCTCGCGGCCTTGGAAGACGCCGCGAAGGCGACGGGACACTGGATCTCTGAAGCCGCCGAGGCCGCGGGAGCCGGGGTGACGACCGCGGCGGGCGCGGTGACGCGTCCGTTCAGAAGCGTCGACCTGGACGGCGACGGCATCCCGGACGCGCCGCAGGCGCTCACCGCCGTCAAGGGTGTGGGCGGAGCGATCACCGGTGCAGCCGGCGCGGTCCGCGGGGCAGCCGCTTCGCTGTTCAAGACCAAGCAGCGGGCGCGCCATGCCGCCGGCGCCGACCGACGTCAGATCGAGGACACGTCGGCCAGTGACGAGCAGTAGGTGCCGTAGAGGCTGCGCCGTCCCGCACGGTCAACCACTCCGTATGCACTCATGCGACGGTGTCGACGCAGCTGTGCAGCGGCGTGGTGCGGCTGGCCGGTGACCGGCTGGAGGGGACCGGGCCTTCGTGCGACGGACTCGCCTGGCCGGCCAGCCGATGGGCCGCTGAGGGGGCGACGACCTGCCCCGAGGCCGGGCGAGTCACCTTCCCGGCGACGCGCTGCCAGCTGTCTGGCGTGCCGATGTCCGTGCGCATGAGGTCAGCTTGTTGAGTCGTACGCCCACCGCAGGGCGACGTCGGGCTTCATACGTAGCCACAGCGTGGCTGCCGACGCTTCGTCCGGAAACTCAACCCGAAGCAGTTCCCGACCCTTTGCGCGGTCGACCCCGACGGTACGAACGCCAGTCAGTTGAAGACGCACAAGGACAGCCTCGAACTTCACCGAGGTGTACGGCCACGGATAGCGCCACCCGTACGCACCCTCAGCCGGAGGTCCGCCGTCCGCGTAGGTCGGCTCAGCTCCAAACAGCCGGACCAGGTCCTCGAAGCTCGGGAGAGGTTCCATGACCACGACGCACATCCTCGCGCAGCCCTGTGTAAATTCCGTCAGGCTGTGGCCCGCTCCAGCGTGGCGCGTACGGTCTGCAGTGCGCCGACTGCGTCCGCATATTTGCCGACGTCTTCCCACAGGTCACGCCATTCCGAGCCGTCACCGAAGATTCGGTCCAGCGCACGCAGTGCCAGGAGCGAGATATCGCCGGAAATGTCAAGCGTTCCGCCTTCCAGCAGGAAGTCCGGTGCGTACGGCGTGACGAGCGGTTCCCCGCCCGGCAGTTGGGAGGCAACCACTGCAGCTGCGGCGATCGCCTGGTCTGCCAGGCTGTTGTCGAGGTATCTGTCGTTATTGTCCGCAACAGCACTCAACGTGGCGCGAATGAGCGGCAGACGCTGGTCCTCGACGGCATCGTGCAGATTACCGCTCCAGTCGGCGGCAGTGTAATTGTTGAATGGCTCGACGTCCCACGTGCCCATGCGTGCCTCCGGCAATCTCGTAGAGATAACCTGGCGATGATCGCATCAGCGCCGGGCACCGCCGCGACTCCGGGGTCGCGAGTCGTAGCAGACTCGGTCGCCAGTCGCCGCGCCGGCGCCGACGTGGTCCTAGGGCTCGGCGATGTCCAGGGTGACCTTGGACAGTGGGTGGCCCACGCACGTCAGGACGTAGCCGTCGGCCTTCTGTTGTGGCGTCAGGCAGTTCGGCCCGTTCATCGTAACCTCGCCGCCACGCAGCTTCACCATGCAGTCGCCGCAATTGCCGACCGTGCACGAGTACGGCATCGGCAGCCCCGCCGCGAGCCCGGCGTCGAGCAGCGTCTGGCCGGGCTCGGCCACTGTGGAGCCGACGACGTGCGCCCCGTCCTCGACGATCATCTGCTGCGGCGCGGCGGCCGTGGCGGTCGTGTCCGCCCCGCTGACGTAGCACTCCTGGTGCACGCGATCGTCCGGGACGCCGAGCTCGGCCAGGACGCCCCGGACCGTGTCCATCAGGGCCTCGGGCCCGCACATGTAGTACCGTGCGTCTTTCGGCGGCCGCAGCTCGGTGAGCCAGCTGTGCACACCCGCAGCGTCGAGCCGTCCGTGCTCCTGGGTCAGGACGTGTGTGACCGACAGCCGCTCGGGGTGCTGTCTTTCCAGCCGGAGGAACTCCTCGGCGAAGATGACCTCCTCCTCGCTGCGGCTGCTGTAGAGCAGTGTGATCCGGCCGGCCGCCGGTGCCGCGAGCAGGGTGCGGATCATGCTCATCATCGGGGTGACACCGCTGCCCCCGGCGACCAGGACGACCTCGTGCGCCGCCGCCGGATCGGCGTGGAACGCCCCGGACGGACCGCGCACCGACAGCCGGTCCCCAGGGCGCAGGTTCCGGTGGACGTGGGTCGAGAACCGGCCGCCCTCGACGTGCTTGACCGTGACCTCCAGCCGCGACGCCCCGGGCGCCGACGACGCGGAGTAGGCGCGCCGTACCGGTCGGCCGTCGATGTCCGTGACCAGCGTGAAGAACTGCCCGGGTCGGAAGTCGAAGGAACCCGGGCGCTCGGCGTCTTCGAGCACGAGAGTGACCACGCTGGGCGTCTCCCGGCGTACCTCAGCGATGCGCACCTCCCGCAACAGCTTCTCCGCTGCGGGATCGACGGCGGGACGCCGCCGCCGCCCGTCTCGCCGTGAGCCGACCTCGACGTCCTCGTACCCCTCCTTCTGCAGCCCGGACCGGTAGGCACGGTTCATCACCAGCCGCAGCACCCGGCTGGTCGCGGGGAACCCTGCGAGGACCTTGAGCACGCGAGCGAGCAGGCCTTTCTCGGCCTCGGCCAGGTTTGCGGCGAGGTGGTCCCCGGCCAGCGCCATCAGGTCCGGCACCGTGCCGCGCTCGAGGTGCGTGGCCGCGGTCCACACCCGCGAGCGCGTCAAGGCGTCGCTGGCGGTCACCTCGGCGTGTTCGACGTCGATGAGCAGCGCCGCGTGCGGGGGCGTCCCACGCAACGCCATCGTCTCCAGCAACGCCGGATCGTCGGTGATCGAGCCCCGGCCGCTGACGTGCAGCACGCCGGTCCGGCCCGGGACGAGGGCAGCGAACGAGAGCCGGTCGTCCTGGAGCAGGTTGTGGAGACTGTCCGCGCGCTTGTTGCCCTTGCGGTCCGGGATGACGAGCGTCCGGCTGTCGAGGATCCGCGCGACGGTCTGCCGGTCCCCGCGCGGACTGGTGTCACTGCCGCCCGAGGTGTCCCAAGTGGACAGGGCGAGGAACGGGGCGGCGGCGAGGAACTCGGCGACGCCAGGACCGTACAGCGGGCCCTCGCCCCTGACATCGACCTCGGGCGCCGGCTCGGCGGGAGCGGGCGGCTGCCACAGGCGCGAGCGGATGACGGCCTGCGCGCAGTGCACGTACGCCTCTTCGACGTCGACGAACGTCTCGGCGCCCTTCCGCTTGGCCACGGAACCGTTGACGCGCAACGTCTCCCCGACGCCTGGCAGGAGAAAGACGAACGACACCGGGCCGTGCGCCTCGCCATCGGGCAGGGTGAACGACATGCGCGTGGGGGAGTGGACGCGCACGAATCCCGGTGTACCGCCGATGAATGTCGTGCGGCTGGCGCCGCCGGCGTCGCGGTAGCCGAAACCCGCGAGTGGGCAGTGTGCCAGGACGATCCGGCAGCCCTCGTCGAGGGCACTGATCTGCTTCAGCATGATCATCGACGGCGGCTGCCCCAGGGTCGCCTCGACCTCGTCGGCCGTCGTCATGCGGTGGAGTGTGCTCAACTGCATCGAAATTCCCCTCAGCCCGGAGCGGACCAGCCGTGCCGCCAGTAACCCGCGAACGAGATGTCCGCCTTCGGCATGCCGCGGTCGTTGACGAGGTGCCGCCGCACCGACGTGGCCAGCCGGGACTCGCCCGCGACCCACGCGTAGACGCGGCCGGGCGGCATCGCGGCGCGGCGAACCGCTTCCAGCGCGACGGCTCCCGGTCGGTGCTCCGGGACGTCGTCGCGGCTGAACCAGTGGATTCGCGTCCCGGGCGGCGCCGCCACATTACGTATGTCGGCCGCGCTCCGCACTTCGAGGTAGACCTCTGCGGACAGTGACGGCGGCGCCTGGTCGAGGATCGCCAGGATGGCCGGCAGTGCAGTCTCGTCGCCGACGAGCAGTTGTGACCGCGCATGCTCCGGCGGTCGGTACGTGGTGCCCATGTCGAAGATGCCTGCGGGGTCCCCGGGCCGCACCCGGCGCACCCACGACGACATGGGGGAGTCGCCGTGCAGGGCGAACTCGATGTCGATCTCGTCTTCGGCGGGCCGGGCCCGGCGGATCGTCAGGTTTCGGACCTGCGGGCGGACCGACTTCGGCATCAGCAGCACCTGGGCCAGCCACGCCTCGCTCGACGCGGTCGGCATACGCAGCGCGGTCTGGCCCTCGCGCGGGAAGAACAGCCGCACGGCCTGGTCGCCACCGGCCACGATCAGGTCCCGCAGCGCCGGGCCGCCGAGGGTGACGCTCGCGAAGCCCGGCGTCAGCGGCTCGCGGTGGCGCACCTCCAGCGTGATCATCGTGCGTGACTCCGGCAGGCGCGTCCTCGGGATCACCAGGTGCCGTCCAAGGCCTTGTTTTTGCAGCTCACAGCACTATTATGAGCATTAGCTCAGGTACTTGCTACTCGCTTTTGCCGCCCTCGGAGAGGACCAGGATGCCGTCGGCAGACCGCCGCTTAGAGCCACGTCGGAAGCCCCGCCAGGTGCGCGCCGAGCTCACCCGCGAGCGCATCCTCACCGCGGCTGCTCAGGTTTTCGCCGAGCACGGCTACGCCGCCGGGACCACCAACCGCATCGCCGAACGCGCCCGCATCTCCATCGGCTCGCTGTACCAGTACTTCCCGAACAAGGACGCCATTCTCGCCGAGCTCCTGATCCAGCACATCGACCGCGGCACCTGGATCGACGCCGACGAACTCGACCTTTCGCCCGGGACGCTGGAGGCGACGGTCCGGGCGCTCATCCGCGACGCGATCGACAACCACAGCGACGATCCCCAGCTGCTCCGGGTGATGATCGAGGAAGCGCCGGTCTCGCAGGAACTGCTCGACGCGATCGACCGGCACGGGAAGCTACGCACAGCCCAGGTCCGCGACGTCATCGTCCGGCACCCCGACATACGCGTGGGCGACCCCGGCGTCGCCGCGGAGATCATCCTGTTCACCGTGGAAATGAACACCCACAAGTTCATGGCCGCTCCTCGGACCACCCCCGTCGAGACGTTCGAGAACGAGCTGGTCGCCATGGTGACCCGCTACCTGCGCGGCGATCAGTAGCCGCAGCCCGACCGGAGCCGATCGCGCACCCGAATGACCTGCTCACCGTCCGCGCTGCGTTTCCATGAGGCGGAGGGCCTCAACACGGCCGAGCGCAATCGCGGCAACCAGCGGTCGTACCGGCGACACATGCCGCGTCGCATCTCGATCATCCTGGCGGCCAGGCGCACGTGAGCTCAAGCCCGAGTTCCCAGGCCCGGAAAGCCTGACCGATCACCGACATGGTCGGGGCGCCGCGTTCGGCGGGACGGCGTCTACCCTGGCGCTCATGCGTGCGAGTCGTCGTTGTGTCAAATGTCGGTGCCCGCGCCTGTGGCAGGTCAACCCCTTCATGATTCCCGACGGTGACAGCAGCAACGTCGTCGTGCCGCTGCCGGCGGTCACCCGGCTGGGTTCTGGATCGGCGGTCGGTGCGGAGTTTCGCAGGCGCCTTGAGGCGGGGCACTTCGAGGCATGGATCTGCACCGCGTGCGGATACACGGAGTGGTATGCCCTCGAGGTCAATGAGGTGCTCGCGCGACTCTCGCAGAATCCCCGCTCGGGTGTGCTCTACTACGACGCCGACGCAGCGGCACCGCCGGCCACGTATACATGATGGCCGCCATCGGCGTGGCGGCCATCATTTCCAATGCCGTACTTCGCGCCGCTGGAGAGTCTGCGGGCGCGGCCGACCTCAGGCGGGGGCGGACATGATGCGGCCGATGTTGGCGGGGCTGAAGAACTCGGGGATGGAGGCGCTGCCCTGCAGCACGCCGAGGAAGCGGGTCGTCTCCTCGGGGCTGGCCGCGATCGTGGCGAACAGCGCCGCCTGGTCCGGGGGCGGGGGCTCCATCGAGGCCAGCTGGCAGGTCAGCTGCAGGGCCGGAAGGAAACGCGTGTCGCGTTCGTCCACATAGGACCGTACGGCCGCGTCGAGGTCGCGCTCGCCGGTCAGTCCACTGTGGATGGCGTCGGCCAGGAGCTGGGCGCAGGTGAACGCGTCCGTGATGCCCGAGGCCATGCAGGGGTCCTTGTGGTAGCCGGCGTCGCCGACCAGGGCCCAGCCGGGGCCGGCCGAGCGGCGGAAGAAGTTGGGCACGTCCGCCGTGCCGCGGATACGCTCGACCCGCTCGGCCGCCGCGATCCGGGCGGCCACGTGCGGTACACGCGAAATCGCCTCCAGGTAGTTGGCCTCCACGTCGGTGCGGAAGCCGTGGAACTGCGCGATCGGGCACGCGACGAAGACGCAGGTCGTGTCGTCGTTGGTGGGGAAGAGGACCACGGCGCGGTCGCCCAGCTGGTAGATCTCGGCGCCGATGACGCCGTCCGGGGCCGCGACGCCGCGATAGTACGTGTAGTAGCACGCCGTCCGCGCGGGCGTGTCGTGGTAGGCCTCGGCGCCGGCCTCGCGGGCTACGATCGAGCGCAGGCCGTCCGCGCCGACGACGATCGCCGCGCGCTCCTCGAAGTCCTCGCCGCGCACGCCGGCCACGCGGCCGTCGTCGTCGCGCAGCAGGCCCTCGACGGTGACGCCCTCGCGGACCTCGGCGCCGGCCTCGCGGGCGGCCTCGACGAGGATCCGGTCGAGGACGGTGCGGCGGACGCAGTACGGGTGCCCGGCGCCGTCCACGGCGGGCGGCCGGCCCTGGACGGCGAACGGGCCGAAGTCCATCGTGAAGCGCTCGTGCGGCGGCGCGCCCGCGCCCGCGACGGCGTCGTGGAGGCCCCAGCGCTTCAGGTGCGCCATCGCCGGCACGTGCAGCAGGTGCGTGGAGAGCACGTCGCTGGGGAACGTGGCACGGTCCAGCACCAGCACACGGTGCCCGGCGCGGGCCAGGAGCATGGCGGTCGGGGAGCCGGCGACGCGCGCGCCGACGACGATGGCATCGAAGCTCAGGTTGTGCAAGCTCATGCTGGTGACCCTAACGCCACCAGTGGACGCTCTCGACGTACATCGTCTGGGGAAAGACCGTCGCGGACGGCGGAGTGCCGGGCCACCGGCCGCCGACCGCCACGTTGAGGAGCAGGAACGCGGGGCGTTCGAACACCCACTGCTGCCGCGCGCCGAGGTCCTCCCGGCGCAGGGTCGCCTGGACCACGCCGTCGACCGACCACTGCAGCACGCCGGGCCACCACTCCAGGGCATACCGGTGCATGCCCGTGTCCGGGCCGCCGGCGGGGCGCGCGGTGAACGGCCGTTCCCAGCCGCGCGGCGAGCCGTCCGGGCCGTGGAAGGTGCCGTGGACGAGCCCGGGCTCGGCGGCGCCCAGCGACTCCATCAGGTCGACCTCGCCCGCCTGCGGCCAGCCGGCGGTGGCGACGTCCGCGCCGAGCATCCAGAACGCGGGCAGCAGGCCGCGCCCGGACGGCACCTGCAGCACGCCCTCGATGCGGCCGTAGAGCCCCTCGAAGCCCGTGCGGATCCGGGCGGAGGTGTACTTGCCGCCGTCGGCGCGGGCCGTGATCGCGAGCCGGCCGTCGCCGGTGAGGGCGCCGTTGCGGGAATCCTGGGTGTACTCCTGCAGCTCCCCGTTGCCCCAGCCGCCCCCGCCGGTCTCGTGCCGCCAGCCGGGCTGCAGCGCGGTGCCGGCCGGCCCGTCGAACTCCTCCGCGAGCGCGGCCCGCAGCGAGTCGGTGGCGGTGCGCGCCATGGTGACGGTGACCGCGGCGACCCCGGCGAGGTGACTGGAGGCGGTGACGCTCAGGCGCGCGGCGTCGCCGGTGACGGGGACGAGCACGACGGCGTGGCGGACCCGCCCGTTGCCGGTGGCGGCGAGCCGTACGCTCGGCGCGCTGCCGTTGTCCAGGGCCACGGTGAGGCCGGCCTCGGGGGCGGCGCCGCGCTCGGGTGCGGCGAGGGAGAGGGTCACGGCGTAGGTGCCCGGCTGCGGCACCGGCAGGGTGAACGCGGGCGTGCCGGCGCGGGCGAAGCGATACGGCTCCGGGCTCCCGGCTCCCACCGCCCGGGGCGCGTCGCCGCCCCGCACGACAGCGCCGTCGGGGTCCCACCGGTTGCCGGCCGCGTCGGTGACCCCGTCGGGCGCGGCGGTCCACCGGTGCGTCCAGCCGACCCCGGCGGTGATCTGCGTCGAGGAGGTGCGCGTCAGCGTGCGCCCCAGCGCGGGCTCGCCCCCGCGGGGCATCGCGAGCGCCGCCAGCCCCGCCAGGACCGCGACCACGAGCGCGGCGATGCCGGCGCGGCGGGTCCAGGGGCTGAGCGACACCATGTGGACCAAGGCTACGGCGCGGCCATGGCCTTCAGCAGTGTCGGCTTGCCGACCTGGGTCCGGGCGGCCGCGAGGCCCGGCACGATCGCCGCGCCCAGCGCCTGGCCGGCACGAGCCGTCCCAGGGCGGCCGTGACGACGGGGCTGAGCAGGTGACCCGGGCCGGCGGGAGCGTGATGACGCCGCGGAACTGCAGCAGGTGTGCCCCGGCGGTGCCGATCAGCGCGAGCTGTCCGAGACCCGGCTCAGGACCGGCGGCACGCCCTCGGTGACCAGGGCGCCCGGAGCGTTCCGGCGGGCAGCAGTTCGGTGGTCATGGCGACCTGCCCCGGGACACATCCCTGACGATTCGTACTAGGGCAGTCCGTCAACGGCTCCGCTACCCTCGGTCCTCCAGCGATCGCCGGGGAGCGACGAGATGGAGCAGTTCTTCGCACGCGACGAGGAGCAGGACCGGTTCGTCATCGTCCTGCAGCACGCCCTGGAGGGCAAAGGGGAGCCCGACGAGGGCTTTCTGATCATCGTCCAGGGACACGGCGGCATCGGCAAGACCGAGCTGCTCACCCGCTTCGCCGCGATCGTGCGCGGCAAGGTGAGACGCGCCGGCGTCAGCAACCGGTTCACGCTGAGCACCGTCGACTGGAGCGACGAGCGCTCGAAGCGGCCGAGCGAGTACGCGTCCTGGGCCGGCCCGCCGATCCTGGTCGTGCTCGACACGCTCTACGAGCAGCTTCGCGACGGGGCCACCGGCTGGTGGGCCCAGCGCGGGTTCAAGCGTGGGTTCGCCGCGTACCGGGCTCAGGCGCTGAAGATGAAGCAGGCCCAGCCCGCGACCGCCTCGCCCGGCCGCCTGCCCGAGATCGTCGGCGCGACGGTCGGGGCGGTCAGCGGTCTCGTCGGGGTGCCGGGCCTCCCCGCCGCCTCGGAGAAGGTCGCCGCGGGCGTGACCCAGGCGGTCCAGGACGCCCGGCGGCGGGCCGGCGACCGCGACTACGACGCGTCCGCCGAGGATGCCCTGGTCCGCGCGTTCGCCGCGGGCGTGCGGGCGATGAGCGGCCATCGCCCGATGGTGTTCATCCTCGACACCGCGGAGATCCTGGGTGAGGCCCGCCGATACGTACGCGACGTGGCCCGCCGCAGCGGTCAGCGCACCGTCTGGGTGTGGGGCATCCGCCTGGAGGACGAGGCGAACGCCGCCGAGGACAGCGAGACCATGCTGCTGCGGCGGCAGGTGGACAACGCCCGCCTGCGGCTCGTGCCGCTGTCGCGTTTCGACGACAAGACCATCCGGCGATACCTCGAGTCGCGCCTCAGCGGCCGGCCCGTCACCCCGGAACTGGTGACCGCCGTCGTGGCGCTGACCCGGGGCATCCCGCTGGCCGTCCGCCTCGCGACCAACCTGCTCGGTAACGGCGTCCCGCCCGAGGAGGCGCTGCGGGAGATCTCCGCCACCGGCGAGGTCTCGGAGGTCATCGGCGGGCTGGCCCGGCGGTACCTCATCCATCTCACCCGGGCGGGCAGCCCGCAGATGCAGGCCGATCTCGGGCTCATCTACGGTTTGGCCCTGGTCAACGGTCCGGTCAACGACCCGGACCTGCTCGCCGCGCTCTGGCAGATCCCGGCGGCCGAGGTCGCCGCCCGCCTGGACGCGCTCGCCGCCCGGCACGATTTCGTCCTCAGCGGCCGGCGCCGGATGCACCAGGAGATCCGCCGCACGATCCGGCTGTTCCTGCTCGACCCGGTGCGG
The DNA here is from genome assembly GCF_050942935.1 of Dactylosporangium sp. CA-233914. Classification (NCBI taxonomy): domain Bacteria; kingdom Bacillati; phylum Actinomycetota; class Actinomycetes; order Micromonosporales; family Micromonosporaceae; genus Dactylosporangium; species Dactylosporangium sp. CA-233914. Next base: position 3,132,633 of record NZ_CP192030.1, read on the forward strand.
CGTCCGGAGGTGCGGGCCGCCAACGAGCGGGCGGTCAAGGCCCTGCAGGAGCGCATGGCCAAGCTCGTCCGCACGCCGACGGTCGAAGCCCAGCTCGCCGACGAGGAGTGGCGGGCCGCGGCGGATCAGCTGCTGTGGCACACGTTCTGGGTCAGCATCCGCGACGGGATGCGCCTGCTGGCGGAGCTCATGCCGGCGGCACACACCCTGGCCCCGGCCCTCGCGGCCGACCTGCTGCGCACCGCACGCTGGTTCGAGCCGGTCTTCACCGCGGAGCAGCGCGCGATCATGGCCGGCACCCGCGTCCTGTTGCCGAGCGGCAGCACCTTCGTGCAGCGTATGGGCGCGGAGTTCCGCCGCGCCGCGGAGCGCCTGAACAGGGCCCCGACCGTGAGTACCACCGCGATGGAGGTCATCGCCGAGGCCGCCGGCGCGACCTCGAACATCCTCGCGACGGACGTCCCGCCGGTGGTGTTCGTGCTCCTCCTGCGCCTGGAGACCCCGACCGGCGGCCGGGACGCCGGCCTGGTCGCGGTTCTGGAGGAGATGGCGCAGACCCTGCCGGCCGCCGGTGTCCCGCGGCTGCGCCAGGCCGTCGCCACCCGGGTGGAGGCCGTCGCCCGGGACACCGTCTCCCGGCCGGAGGACCGGGAACTGGCGGTGAGCGTCCGGCAGGCGGCGATCCGGGTGGTGCCCGGCAGCCCCGCCCTGCACGCCCTGCTGGCCGAGGCCCTGCAGGAGGCCGGCGACCTCGAAGCGGCGCTGAGCACCGCCGAGGAGGCGTGCCGCCTGGACCCGGACAAGGCCGAGCTGCGCATCGCCTGCGGCCTGATCCTGCGCGACCTGGGCCGCCACGAGGAGTGCCTCGCCGCCTACGAGGAGGCCTGCCGGCTGCAGCCGCGTAACCCCAACTGGCACGTCAACCGGGCGATCGCGCTGCGCCGGCTGGGCCGGCTGGAGGACGTCTTGGCCGCCTACGAGGAGGTATGCCGCCTGCAGCCCGACGTCGTGGAGCGACACGTGGACCGGGCCCTCGCGCTGGCGGACCTGGATCGGCACGAGGAGGTGCTGGCCGCCTTCAGCGAGGCCGTCCGGCTGGACCCGGCGAACCCGAACTGGCACGGCAACCGGGCGGTGGTGCTTCAGCTGCTGGGCCGGGCCGACGAGGCGCTGGCGGCATATGAGCAGGCCGGCCGGGCCGAGCCGGACAACCCTCAACGGCACGCGGACCGGGCCGACATCCTCCTGCGGCTGGACCGGCCGGAGGAGGCGCTGGCCGCGTACGCGCAGGCCGGCCGGCTCGATCCGGACCGGCCGCGGTGGCGGGTCAGCCAGGTCGAGATCCTGGCGCGACTGCAGCGCTTCGCCGAGGCCCTGGTCCTGTGCGAGGAGGTCTGCCGCCTCGACCCCGACGATCCTCGCTGGCAGATCAACCGTGCGGTCGCGCTGCTGCAGCTGGATCGGGCCGAGGAGGCGCTCACCGCCTGCGAGGAGGCGTGCCGCCTGGAGCCGGGCAACGGCCTGTGGCACGTGAACCGGGCGGTGGCCCTGAAACGCCTGGACCGTGCCGAGGAGGTGCTGGCCGCCTGCGAAGAGGCGTGCCGCCTGGGTCCGGACAACGCGGAGTGGCACACCCGCCGCGCGATCGAGCTGGCGGCGCTGGGCCGGCACGAGGAGGCCCTCTCCGCGCGCGAGGCGGCCTGCCGCGCCGCGCCGGAGGTCGGACAGTGGCAGCTGAACCGGGCGGTGGCCCTGAAGCGGCTCGATCGGGACGAGGAGGCGCTGGCCGCCTGCGAGGAGGCCTGCCGTCTCGCACCCGGCAACGCCGGCTGGCACGCCGACCGAGCCGTGGTCCTGGACCGGCTCGGCCGACCGGCCGAGGCGCTGGCCGCCTTCGAGGAGGCCTGCCGCATCGAACCCGGTAACGTCCGCTGGCACGTCCTGCGGGGCGCCGCGCTCGTCCGCGCGCAGGCTCACGCCGAGGCGCTGGAGGCGTTCGAGGAGGCGTGCCGGCTCGAACCCGGCAGCCCGTCCTGGCACGTCAACCGGGCCGTGGCGCTGACCCGGCTCAACCGGCCCGAAGCGGCGGCGGACGCATTCGCGCGGGCCTGCCGCCTCGCCCCGGACAACGTCGACTGGCACGTCAACTGGGCGATGGCCCTGAGCCGGCTGGACCAGCCCGCCAAGTCGCTGCTCGCCTTCGACGAGCTTCGCCGTCTGGAGCCCGGCAACGCGCGGTGGCACAGCAACCGGGGCTGGGCGCTGGGGCGGCTGGAGCGCGACGAGGAGGCGCTGGAGGCGTACGAGGAGGCCTGCCGGATCGCCCCGGACAACGCCCAATCCCACGGCGGACGGGCCTTTGTCCTGGGCCGGCTGGGCCGCGACGAGGAGGCGCTGAAGGCCTACGAGCAGGCCTGCCGGCTCGAGCCGGACAACGGGGGCTGGGCCGCGAATCGCGGCTTCGCGCTGGGGCGGCTGGGCCGTGACGAGGAAGCGCTGGAGGCCTACGACGAGGCGTGCCGGATCGCCCCGGACAACGGCCAGTTTCACGGCGGGCGGGCGTCCGTCCTGGACCGGCTCGGACGTGACGAGGAGATGCTCGAGGCGTACGCGACGGCCGCGCGCTGCGAGCCCGGCGACTCGCGGTGGCCCTCCAACCGGGGAATCGCCCTGGCGCGGATGCGTCGCTACGAGGAGTCGCTCGCGGCCATCGACGAGGCGGTGCGGATCTCACCCGGGTCCGCGACCCTGCTCAACAACCGCGGCGAGTGCCTGATGCTGATGCGCCGCGACGCCGAGGCGGCCGAGGCGTTCCGGGCCTCGCTCGACCTCACCGAGCACCTCGAGTCGACGGTTCACCTGGCCCTCATCATCGGGGCGGCCGATGCGCGCGAGCGGGACCGGCTGTCCCGGGCGGCCCTGCACCTGCCCGATCTCAGCCTGTCCGAGTGCCGGCGGGCCGAGCTGCGGGCGCTCGCGTACGCGATGCTCGACCGGACCGAGGAGGCGGAACGTGAGCTTCGCGCCGCGCTGGCGGCGTGGACGAGGAGCGATCCGTTCCAGGTATGCCTGTACGACCTGCTCGGCGCGGCCGGTCGGGCCGAGGCGGCCGGCCGGTTGGTGCGCATCTGGCGGGAGTCGGGCGTGGCGGCGTTCGACGAGGTGAGGACGGAACATGATCAAGCTCGATGACGCGCTGCTCGCCGAGCTCGGGCTCGACGGCATCCCGGAAAGCCATCGGCGGGCCGTACTGCAGCTGATCTACGAGGAGTTGGAGATACGCACCGGCTACACGCTCGCGACCGCGATGAGCGACGCGCAGCTGACCCGGTTCGAGGTCTTCATCGAGGCGAGCGACGAGGGCGGAGCGCTCGCCTTCCTGGAAGCCGAGTTCCCGGACTACCGCGGCGTCGTCAACGAGCAGTTCGAGCGGATGAAGGAGGAGATCAGGGCCCACCTCGACGACGTGCTCGCGCTGTCGGAGGCCTATCGGGACATCCCGATCGCGCTCCCGGCGCTGGTCGACCCGTGGGCTCCGAAGGGGCAGGTCTCCGAGCAGCCCGCCGCGGGGTGAGACCCGGTCACGGCCCGGTTGTCGCGGTGGCGACCCACATCGTCAGGGTGGCCAGGAAGTCGCCGCGCTCGGCGGACTCGCTCAGGGCGCCGAACCACTCCTCCCGCAGGCGGTCCGGGACCAGGCCGGCGTCGGGCGGGACCATCGGGTTGACCATCGGCAGGACCGCGGCGGCGGCGATCGGGTCGGGGAAGTACAGGGCGACCGGCACCGCCGTCACGTCGGGCAGGCCCGCGTGCACCAGGCGGCGGCGCAGCGTGCGGCCCATGTCGAGGTGCTGGCCGACCACCGTGGCCAGCAGGTGCTCGCGCACGGCCGTCACCAGGTGGCGGGGGAGGCCGTCGACGGCGACGGATTCCCAGTCGGTGTCGATCAGGCAGACGCGGCCGCCGGGGCGGGTGACGCGGGCCAGTTCGGCGACGGCGGTGTCGGGGGACGCGAGGTGCTGCAGGACCCGCTCGCAGCGCACCGCGTCGAAGTGGCCGTCCGGGAAGTCCAGGGCGGTCACGTCGCCGTGGTGGTACTGCACGCAGCTGCCCTCGTCCCGGGCGCGCGCCGCGGCCAGGGCGGCCGGCGAGGAGTCCAGGGCCACGATCGAGCCGGTGCCGCACAGGCGGGTGGCCAGCAGGCGGGCGGCCTCGCCGGTGCCGGAGCCCGCGTCGAGGATGCGCTGGCCGGGCTCCGGGTGCAGCGCGGCGAAGGCCACCTCGCGGACCCGCTGCAGCTCCGGGTTGGCGGCCGTGAGCTCCAGCGCGCCGATGGGCCGGCCGGCCGGGGAGGCGGCGCGGCCCAGGTCCGTGGAGGGGTCGTCGGGGGCCATCCCGCCAGTCTGGCGCGGCGCGGGGCGGATGGGATGCCCCGTTCCGGATCGTCAATCCGACATCAGGCGGGCGAGCATTTCGCGGTACGACTGGAAGGGCGGCACCACGGCGGAGGGGTCCTTGGCCCGCTCGTCCCAGCGGCGCAGCCGCACCGCGGCGGCGGCGAACTGCAGGCCGGCGAAGCGCGCCGCCTCGTCCGGCGTCATCGGGCCGCCCTGGACCGCCAGGGTGAACCGCGAGGCCGCGGAGAGTCGCGCGAAGTAGCCCGGCTCGACCGCGCACAGGTATCGCTTCGCCGCGACGTGCAGCCGCACCGGCTCGCACACCGCCGGGCCGAACCACCGCGCGAGCCAGTCGGCCCCCGTGTCGCTGTGCCGGTTGTCGGTGCCGGCCATCAGCTCGGCCCCGGTGACCACCCCGTGGAAGTGCCCGACGTCGTGCAGCAGCGCCGCGGCGACGAGGCTGTCGGGCGCCCCGTCGCGCACGGCCAGCGCCGCCGCCTGCAGCATGTGCTCGGCCTGCGTGACGGGCTCCCCGAGATAGTCCCGGGCCTCCTCACCCTCGAAGAGTCGCCGCAGTTCCTCGTACGCGTCACCGGCCACGACCACATCCTGGCCGTGGCCGGTGAACCGCACCCGAACGATCAGTAGCGGTAGTGGTCGGCCTTGTAGGGGCCTTCGACCGGGATGCCGAGGTATTCGGCCTGCTTCTTGGTCAGTTCGGTGAGTTTGACGCCGAGGGCGTCGAGGTGGAGCCGGGCGACCTTCTCGTCGAGGTGTTTGGGCAGGGTATAGACACCGATCGGGTACTGGTCGGTCTTGGTGAACAGCTCGATCTGGGCGATGCTCTGGTTGGCGAAGCTGTTCGACATCACGAACGACGGGTGCCCGGTGGCGTTGCCGAGGTTGAGCAGGCGACCCTCGGACAGCACGATGATGGAGTGCCCGTCGTCGAACTTCCACTCGTCGACCTGCGGCTTGATGGTGATCCGGGTGACGTCACCGCGGCGGGCCAGGCCGGCCATGTCGATCTCGTTGTCGAAGTGCCCGATGTTGCCGACGATGGCCTGGTGCTTCATCCTGGCCATGTGCTCGGCGGTGATCACGTCGAGGCAGCCGGTGGCGGTGACGAAGATGTCCGCGGTCTCCACCACGTCGTCGATGGTGGCGACCTGGTAGCCGTCCATCGCGGCCTGCAGCGCGCAGATCGGGTCGACCTCGGTGACGATCACCCGCGCGCCCTGCCCGCGCAGCGACTCCGCACAGCCCTTCCCGACGTCACCGTAACCGAACACCACGGCGACCTTCCCGCCGATGAGCACGTCGGTGGCCCGGTTGATCCCGTCGATGAGCGAATGCCGGCAGCCGTACTTGTTGTCGAACTTCGACTTCGTCACCGAGTCGTTGACATTGATCGCCGGGAACAGCAGCGTCCCGGCCTGCTGCATCTCATACAACCGGTGCACCCCGGTCGTGGTCTCCTCGGTCACGCCCTTGATCCCGGCCGCGACCCGGGTCCACCGCCGGTTGTCCTCCCCCAGCGAACGCCGCAACAACCCCAGAATGACCGCATACTCCTCCGAGTCCGCGGTCTCCGGCGACGGCACCGCCCCCGCCCCCTCGAACTCCGCACCCTTGTGCACCAGCAGCGTGGCGTCACCACCGTCGTCGAGGATCATGTTCGGGCCCTGCCCGTCCGGCCACAACAGCACCCGCTCCGTGCACCACCAGTACTCCTGCAGGGTCTCCCCCTTCCAGGCATACACCGGCACCCCCGCCGGCCGCTCCGGCGTGCCCTGCGGCCCGACCGCGATCGCCGCGGCAGCATGATCCTGGGTCGAGAAAATGTTGCACGACGCCCACCGAACCTGCGCACCCAACGCCACCAGCGTCTCGATCAACACCGCGGTCTGCACCGTCATGTGCAACGAACCCGTGATCCGCGCACCCCGCAACGGCTGCACAGCCGCGAACTCACGCCGGATCGCCATCAGGCCCGGCATCTCATGCTCAGCGAGCTGAATCTCCTTACGCCCGAACGCGGCGAGGGACAGATCAGCCACCTTGAAGTCTTCGGTCATTACCAATCCCCGGAATCAGGCGGTCGCGGCGGACTTGAGGTCGCCGGCGCGGGCGGTGCTCTCCCACGTGAACTGCGGCAGCTCCCGGCCGAAGTGCCCGTAGGCGGCGGTCTCGCGGTAGATCGGGCGCAGCAGGTCCAGGTCGCGCACGATAGCGGCCGGGCGCAGGTCGAACACCTCGCGGATGGCCCGCTCGATACGCTCGGCCGGCAGCGTCTCGGTGCCGAAGGTCTCCACGAACAGCGAGACCGGCTGGGCGGTGCCGATGGCGTAGGCGACCTGCACCTCGCAGCGCTCGGCCAGCCCGGCCGCGACGACGGTCTTGGCGACCCAGCGCATCGCGTAGGCCGCGGAGCGGTCGACCTTGGACGGGTCCTTGCCGGAGAAGGCGCCGCCGCCGTGGCGCGCGTAGCCGCCGTACGTGTCGACGATGATCTTGCGGCCGGTCAGGCCGGCGTCGCCCATCGGGCCGCCGACCTCGAAGCGGCCGGTCGGGTTCACCAGCAGGCGGAACTCGTCGCTGGGCAGGCCGAGCAGCCGCAGCTCCGGCTCGACGACGTGCGCGCGGATCTCGGGCGTGAGCAGCGAGGAGATGTCGACGTCGCCGGCGTGCTGGCTGGACACCACGACCGTGTCGATCCGCACCGGGCGGCCGCCCTCGTACTCGACCGTCACCTGCGTCTTGCCGTCCGGGCGCAGGTACGGCACGGTGCCGTCCTTGCGCACCGCGGCGAGCCGGCGGGCCAGCCGGTGGGCCAGCGCGATCGGCAGCGGCATGAGCTCGGGCGTCTCGGTGCAGGCGTAGCCGAACATCATGCCCTGGTCGCCGGCGCCCTGGCCGTCGAGCTCGTCGCCGGTGCCGCCGGAGCGGTGCTCCAGCGCGGTGTCGACGCCCTGCGCGATGTCGGGCGACTGGGAGCCCAGCGACACGCTCACGCCGCAGGACGCGCCGTCGAAGCCCTTCTGCGACGCGTCGTAGCCGATGCCGAGGATGACGTCGCGGACGATCGCCGGGATGTCGGCGTACGCGCTCGTCGTCACCTCGCCGGCCAGGTGTACTTGGCCGGTGGTGATGAGCGTCTCGACCGCGACCCGGCTGCGCGGGTCCTGGGCGAGCAGCGCGTCCAGCACCGCGTCGCTGATCTGGTCGGCGATCTTGTCCGGGTGGCCCTCGGTCACCGACTCGGACGTGAAGAGGCGTCTGCTCATGCTGTCTCCATGGCTCGAGGGATTCAGGTCGGCAGCTCGACGACGAGCGCCGCGTAGGACAGGCCGGCGCCGAACCCGGCGAGCAGGGCGTGGCCCCGCGGCGGGTCGTCGCCGCTCAGCAGGGCGTGCATCGCCAGCGGTACCGACGCCGCCGACGTGTTGCCGGCCGACACGACGTCGCGGGCGATCTGCACCCCGGGCGGCAGGCCGAGCGCGGCCGCGAGCTTGTCGACGATACGCAGGTTGGCCTGGTGCGGCACGAACGCGGCCAGGTCCGCCACGCTCAGGCCGGCCTCGTCGACGGCGCGGCGGGTCACCGGGGCCACCTCCTGGATCGCCCAGCGGAACACCTCCTGGCCCATCATCCGCATGGTCGGCCAGAAGTCCGGCTTGTCGCGCACGGCCAGCCACGTCTCCGGGTGCCCGATGAACCCGGCCCGGCCGCCGTCGGAGCCCCACACCACCGGCCCGATGCCCGGCCGGTCGCACGCCCCGACCAGGACCGCGCCGGCGCCGTCGCCGAACAGGAACGCGGTCGAGCGGTCCGCCGGGTCGATGATGTCGGTCATCCGCTCGGCCCCGATGACCAGGACATACTCCGCGGAGCCGGCGCAGATGAGCCCGTCGGCGACCGCGAGGGCGTGGCAGAACCCGGCGCAGGCCGCGCCGAGGTCGAACGCGGCCGCGCCGCCGGCCCCGACGCGGGTGGCGATCTGCGGGCCGATCGGCGGGGACTGCTGCAGGTTGGACATCGAGGCGATGACGACGGCGTCGACCCGCTCGGCGGCCACGCCCGCCGCGGCGAGCGCGTCGCGGCCCGCGGCGGCGGCCATGCCGGCGACGGTCTCGTCGGCGGCGGCGTGCCGGCGGGTGACGATGCCGGAGCGCTGGCGGATCCAGGCGTCGCTGGAGTCGATCGCTCCGCAGATCTCGTCGTTGGACACCACCCGCTCCGGGCGGTAGGCACCGACACTGAGCAGGCGGGCGCCGCCGGCGGGGCGTCTGATGAGGGTCGGCACGTGCCGGAGCGTAGCTGTGCCCGGCAACTGCGCGGGCCGTGAAGCGACGAATGTGTGGCATGACACCAGAGATCTCACCGGGCCGGCTCCGCGGAGCGGGCGCCGACCGGCGTCGCCGGTCTCGACGTCGACGCCGAGGCGGGCACACCGGCGTCTCACCGCGTGCGGGCGGATCCCCCGAGAACCTCGACGTCGCCATCGTCGACCCGGCCACCGGCGAGATCCGGTCAGCGGCGCCAGCGTTTCGGCGGGGTACTGGCGCCAGCCCGAGGTCATGGCCGCCCGGTTCGTGGGCGCCTACCTGCGCACCGGCGACCTCGGCTTCCTCCCCGCCGACCAGCTGTTCGAGGCGACGGTCTCGGCCGGCCACCCGGCCATCGCGACGAACCCGTCGCCGCCTTCCTCGTCGCCGAGACCGGCCGTGCGGTGAGGGTCACCCGCGACGAGGCGGCGGCCGGTGCGCGCGGGCGCGTTCGCTACGCTGACGTGGTGTCTGCCGTGCGCCGTGCCGTCGCCGAGGAGCACCAGCTCCACGTCGAGACCCTGATCCTGCCGCGCCCCGGTGCGCTGCCCCGCACGACGAGCGGCAAGGTCCAGCGCCGCCGCAGCCGGGAGCTGCTGTCCGACGGCGGGCCCAAGGCGTGGTGAGCCCCGGCGCCCTGCCCCCGATCCACACGCTGTTCGACTCGGCGTCGGCCTACCGGATCACCGGCGAGGAGTCGGCCGCGGCCCCGCCGCCGGTCCAGGCCGTGCTCTTCGACTTCGTCAACACGCTGTTCCAGATGATCGACGCCGTCGACTGGGTGCGGCTGGTCGCGGCCGACACCGGCCGGGCCGGCGCGCTCGACGATCCGGCCGCGGCTCAGGCCGTGGTGGCCGCGCTCGCCGCCGCCTACCAGCTTCCCGAGGTGCTCGCCGCCCAGCACGGCCGGGACCTCTCGGCGACCGCGCACCGCGACGCCATGCTCGCCTGGTTCGCCGCCGTGGAGTTCCTGCACGGCCACGAGGCGGCCGCGCACGCCCGGCTGATCGACGCCGGTTCCTGGCGGCCGTACCCCGACACCGCCCCCGTCCTGCGCCGGCTGCGCGAGCTCGGCATCCGGGTCGGAATCGTCAGCGACATCGCCTGGGACATCCGCGCGCACGCCGACCACCACGGCCTCGGCGGGCTCGTCGACGCGTGGGCGCTGTCGTTCGAGCTCGGCCGGGAGAAGCCCGACCCCGAGATGTTCCGCAAGGCCTGCGCCGACCTCGGCGCCGACCCGCGCGCCACGCTCATGGTCGGCGACAACCCGGCCCGCGACGGCGGGGCGGCGGCCGCCGGGCTGCGCTGCTACATCCTGCCCGCCGAGCACCGCACCGGCGAGCGCGGCCTGCGGCCCGTCCTCGACCTGATCGGCCCTCGCTGAGCGGCTCGGCGCTGGCGTCCCTGCCCGGCTTCGAGCGATTGCTGATCGTCACCGCGGTGGAGCCCGAGCGGCCCGCCGTGCAAGCCGGCCTCCGCACCGGCACGGTCGGCGCGGTGACGACCTCGACGCCGCCGTCGGCAACGGTGGCACCCTTGGCGAGGCTGTCCGTGACGCGGGGGCCGAGATCGTGCGGCCGCCGCGCGAGATGGTGTGCGCGTCGGGCGGTGACCGAACGGTTGTCGCGCAGCCAGGAACGGCCCCCGACCGGCCATTCTCGGGCTCGCACGCGCTCGCGCGCCCAGCGCGAGCGCGAGCACCGCAGTGGCGGCGATGGATCGACTGGCCTCGTCCCGGCCCGCCAGCGATGCATCTGGCGGTGCTGGACGGTGCCGAAATTTTGCGGTCAGCTGGATTCTTGCCGCGCCACTTGCCTCGCTCAGGCGGCCGGTCCGGCCGTGCGCCGCCAGCGCAGCCCCGCGGCGAGGGCGAGCGCTCCGCCCACCGCGTCGCAGATCACCCAGCGCTCGATGGGGTAGGACGAGAACTCGATGAAGATCGCGCCGACCAGGAGGGCGCAGGCCGGCACGAGGGCGAGGACCGCGGTCAGGCGGTCCAGGACGGGCGGGGCGGGGCGGGCCAGGCGATACCAGCGCAGTGCCGCGGCGGCCACCAGGGCCAGCACGGAGAGCCAGCCGAAGGGGCCGGGGTCCAGTGACACCGGGGCGGCCACGGCCAGGACCGCGGCGACGAGAACCGCGGCCAGGCCGGCGATCTCGGCGCCGCCCGCGGTCAGCTTCGGCGCGGTGGGGGGCTCGGCCGGGGCCGGCTCGGGGCGTCTGGTCCGGGACACCCACAGCACGACCGCGCCGGCGCCCAGCGCGAGGGCGGCGCCGGTCGAGGCGGTGCCGGAGAGGTAGTACGAGACGTCGGCCATCGTCAGATCCCGGGCATGTCGAGGATGGTGAACACAACGAGCGCGACGGCGCCGAGCGCGGCGGCCACGATCGCCGCCCAGTCGACGGCCCGGGGACCCGGCCGCCGCAGCCGCCAGGCCCGCCACGCCGTCCCGAGCGCGAGGCCGCCCCCGCCGATCCACCACCATCCGACCGTTTCGCCGTTCAGGACGGGCAGGAGCAGCAGCACGGCCGCGAAGCCGGCGCCCACCAGCGCGAAGAGCTCGCCGAAGCTCGTGCCCACCCCGGCGGCCGTTGCCGGCTTGGGCTGCGGGGCCGGCGTCGCGGCGACGATCGGCTTCGCGGCGACGATCGGCTTCGCGGCGACGACCGGCTTCGCGACGGGGGCCGGCTTCGCGACGGGGGCCGGTGGTGTGGCGACGATCGGTGGTGTGGCGTCGGCGGGTGGTGTGGCGCTGGCCGGTGGTATGGCGAAGGGCTGGGCGAACGGCGTGGCGGTGACCGGTGGCGCGGCGGCGGGTTCGGGCGCCTCTGTGGGTACAGCTGCCGTCGTTGCCAGGTGCAGGGCACCCTCGGCGACCACGAGCTGGGGCTCCTCGAGGACCGTCGGGGCGACGCCCGTCGCCCGGTGCAGCATGGTGGCGATCAGGGGCGTGCGCGTGCCGCCGCCGACCAGGAACCAGCCGGCGACCGACTCCGGGCGGACGCGCGCCTCCTTGAGCGTGGCCAGGGCCAGGTCCACCGTGCGCCGCAGGACCGGCTCGGCGACCGCCTCGAACTGCTGGCGCGTGAACAGGACCTCGGTGTCCGCGACCGGGATGAACATGCTGGCCGACGACTCGCGGGAGAGGGCCTCGCGCAGGTGCCGGGCGTCGGTCCACAGCATGGTCGCGTGGCGCAGGTCGGCCGCGGACTGCGGGGCGGCGAGGCGCTGCCAGGTGCCGTCGCCCTTCGGCTCGACCAGGGTCCGCGCGTGGGCGACCACCAGCGCGTCGAGGTCCAGCCCGCCGACGTCGTCGAGGCCGCGGCAGGCCAGGTCGCGGAACCCGTCCTCGGTCCGCTGCACCACGCTGACGTCGAACGTGCCGGCACCGAGGTCGTACACGATCACGCACTGCCCGGGCCGCACCGCGTGGCCGAGCACGGCGGCGAAGTACGTCGCGGCGGCGACCGGCTCGGCGACCAGCGCCGGCACCGGCAGCCCGGCTGCGGCGGCCGCGTCGAGCAGCACCTGACGGCGGGCTGAACCCCAGGTCGCGGGGCAGGTCATGGTCACCGTCGCCGGGGGCTCGCCGAGCGTGCGCAGCGCCTCCTCGCGGATGCGGGTCAGGGCCGCGGCGACGAGTTCGCTCACGGGCAGGGCGTGGTCGCCGAGCAGGACCTCCAGGTCGTCGACGCGGCGCTTGGGGTGGGGCTCGTACCGGGCCGGGTCCAGGCGCGCAGCATGCTCGGCGTCGCGTCCGACCAGCAGGCGGCCGGAGTCGTTGCGGAAGACCGCGGAGGGCAGCAGCGGCGAGGAGTCGAACAGCAGCGGGCGGACCCTGCCGCCGGGGTGGCGCAGCACGGCCACCGTGCTCGACGTTCCGTAGTCGATTCCCAGGGCGGCGTCCGGCACCCGGGAAGCATAAAGATCAGCTGCGACCGGTGGCGATCGGGTGATCGGGCAATCGGCGCCATCCGAAACTGTCGGACCCGGCGCGTAAGGTCCCCCTTGCGATCGAGCCAGTGGAGGTGCTGCCCGTGTTCGGACTGGTGCTCAGCGCGCTGCGGGCCCGGGCGGGGCAGGCGTGGGCGGTGCTCGCGCTGGCCGTGCTGCTGGTGACGGCCGCGGCCGCCGGACCGTGGTTCGCCGCCGGGGCCGGGCGCCGGGCCGCCGCGGCCGACGTCGCCGCCGCGCCGGCCGCCGAGCGGACGATCTCCGTGCGCCGCCAGACCAACGCCGACGGTGACCCCGAGCCGGCGCTGGCCGCGTTCCGGGACACCGTCGAGCGGCTCCTGCCGCTGCGCGACCCGGGCACACCCGGCCTCCTCGGGATCACCGCCGACATGCTGATGGAGCTTCCCGGCGGCACGGGGGAGAGCGCGGCGAAGTTCCCGATCGCCTACCGTGACGACGCCTGCGAGCACCTGCGGCTCGACGGGCGCTGCCCGCGGGCCGCCGGCGAGGTTCTGCTCAGCGCCGAGGCGGCCGACGAGCTCGGCGTTCATGTCGGCGACGCCCTCGTGCTGCGCAACCAGCCCCGGTCCAAGGCGGTGCCGGCCACCGTCGTCGGGCGCTACGAGCTCGCCGATCCCGCGGGGGCGTACTGGGGCGATTCGCTCTTCCGCGCCGACACCGCGGGCGGCGGCCCCGACCTCGTGTTCACGGCCGTCGAGACGTTCGAGAACCCGCAGCTGAGCGGCACCACGTTCGCCTACACCACCGAGCTGCCCGCCGACGCCTTCACCGATCCGGGCTCGCCGCTCGCCGGTGTGCTGCGCCGGGCCGAGCACTCGCTCGGTCGCGCCGGCCTGACCCTCGTCGCGCCGGGCCAGGCCCTGGTCGACCGGATCGCCGCCGACCGGGCCGCGATCCGCGGCGGCGCCCTCGCCGGGACGCTCGGCGCCGTCGTGCTGGGCTGGTTCGCCCTCGCGCTGGCCGGGCGGCAGACCGCCCGCGAGCGGCGCGCGGACGCGGCGCTGCTGAAGCTGCGCGGCGGGACGCGGCGGCGGGCGCTGCGGCTGGGGATGGGGCAGCTGGCCGTGCCGCTCGCGGCGGGCCTGCCCGCCGGCCTCGCGCTCGGGTGGCTCGCCGGCCGGCTGCTCGGCGGTCCGGGCGCCCCCGCCGGCACCTGGTGGGCGGCCGCGCTCGCGGCGGCCGCCGCCGTGCTGGGCGGGCTGGCCGCCCTGGCCGCCGGGGAAGCTCGCGGTGCTGCGGGCGCCGGTCGCGGCGCTGCTGCGGCGGGTCCCCGGGCCCGGCCGGGCCCGGCGCACGGTCACCGACGTGGTCCTGGTCGTGCTCGCGGTGTTCGCGGCGGCCCAGCTGTGGGGCACAGGGCTGCGCACGGCGGTGACCGCACTCGTCGCGGTCGTGGTCGCCGTCGTGGCCGCGCGGGTGCTGGCCACCGCGGCGTCCCGGGCCGGTTCGGGGGCGCTGCGGGCCGGCCGGCTGCGCGCCGGGCTCGCCGCCGTCCAGCTCTCCCGGCAGCCCGGCGCCGACCGGCTCATGGCCCTCGTCGCCGTCGCGGTCGCCGGGGTGTGCGCCGCGACCGGCGGATGGCTCGCCGGCTTCGAGGCCCGCGACGCCCGCGCCGCGCAAGAGGTCGGCGCGCCCCGGGTCCTCACCGTCCGGGTCGCCAACCCGACCGCGTTGCTGGCGGCGGTCCGGTGGGCCGACCCCGGCGGCCGCGACGCCATGGCCGCCGTGGTCGACCGCACCGCGACCCCGCCGGTGCTCGCCGTCGACGCGGCCCGGCTCGGCGCCGTGGCGGGGTGGCGGGCGGAATACGGGCCGCGCCCGTCGCTGATCCCCGCCGCGACCGGTGCCGACGCGCCCGCGATCACCGGCGGGAGCCTGGTGCTGCGGGCCAGCAACGGCGGCGCGCAGCCGGTGAGCCTCGCCGTCGTCCTGCAGAACACGGTCACCGGCCGCCGCGTCACGCTGAGCCTCGGCCCGCTCCCGCCCGGCGAGCAGGAGGCCGCCGCCCCGGTCACCGGCTGCGCCGAGGGCTGCCGCCTCGTGCGCCTCGACCTGCTCCAGCCCCGCCCCGCCGGCACCGGCTCCGGCGGCGCGTCCACCGGCAACGGTGGGTCCACGGGCAGCGGCGGCGCGGGCGGCGGGCCGGGCGCGGACGCCCCGGGCAGCGACGCGGTGGCTGCCTCGCTCACCATCACCGAACTGCGGCAGGAGGGGCCGGCCGCCGCGGTGCTCGATGCCGCGCGGCTGGGCGATCCGCGGCAGTGGCGGACCGGGGTGAGGGGCCCGGCGATGCAGGTCAACGCCCGCCGGGGCGCGCTGACGTTGTCCCTGCCGGATGCCTCGTGGAACTTCGACGACCGGGTCTTCCTCACGTCCGCCGCGCTGCCGCTGCCGGCCGTCCTCGCCGGCCCGGCCCCGCCGGCGTGGCGCCTCGGCGACCCCACGCTCGACCTCTTCGGCGGCGGCCCCGTCCCGGTCCGCGTCGCCGGCACCGCCCCGCTGCTGCCGGTCCTCGGCACCGCCGGCGTCCTGGTCGACCTCGACGCGGCCCAGCGCCTCGCCGCCATGGGCTCGGCGACCGGCGCCGGCCAGGTGTGGCTGTCGAAGAGCGCCGGCCCCGCCATCGAGGAGCGCCTGCGCGAGGCCGGCCTCATCGTCCTCGGCGCCGACAGCCCCGCGGCCCGCGCCGCCGGCTTCGCCGCCCGCGGCCCCGCGATGGCCGAGCGCTTCCGCCTCTTCTCGGCGGTCGTGGGCCTGCTGGCCGCCGCGGCCGCATTGGCCGTCGCGGTCGCCGCGGAGCGCCGCCAGCGTGCCGCCGACCTGCGCGCGCTGCGCCACCAGGGCCTCCCGGCGCGCGTCGCGACCTCGGCGGCCCGCGCCGGCTCCGGTGCCGTCGTCCTGGCGGGCGCGCTGACCGGCCTGCTGGCCGCGATCGTCGCGCGGTTCGCGTCCGGACCGCCGCTGCCGTACTTCGCGGACGGCTGGAGCCCGCCCACCCCACCCGATCCGCTGCCCGCGCTGCCCTTGCTGGCCACCGCGCTCGTGTCCCTGCTCCTGCTGGCGCTCGTCTGGCGGCTGGCCACCGCCGGCGGCCGGTCGTCCACCACCACGGGAGGAGCGCGATGATCTCGCTGCTGCTGGCGATGCTACGGGCCCGGCGGGGGCAGGCGGTCGTGCTCGCGCTGCTGTCGCTGTTCGCGGTGGCGGCGGCCGTGGCCGCGCCGGCCTATCTGCGGGCGGTGGACCGGTCGATCGTGGCTGGGCAGGTCGCGACGGCCTCGGCCCGGGAGCGGTCACTGACCGTCAGCGCCACCGTGGACCCGCGCAAGGACGACGGGTTCGACTTCGGCGACGTCGCGGGCGGGCTGGTGGACCTGCCGGGGTTCGACCAGGTCTACGGCAGCGAGTTCCTCGCCATCGGCATCGAGCCCGACGTGGTGCACGCGACCCGGGTGACCTATCGGCAGGACGTCTGCGCCCACCTCGTCGTCGTGGCCGGGCGGTGCCTGGCCGGGGCCGGCGACGTCGTGCTCGGCGAGCAGACCGCCGCGCGGCTCGGGCTCGCGCCCGGGGACCCGATCGTGCTCACGTTCGCGGCCCTCGGCGGGAGCAACTCGCAGCCGGTGTATGTCGCCGACGGCGTGCCGGCCCGGCTCACCGTCGCCGGGACCTACCGGGCGGCCGACCCCGCCGAGACGTACTGGGGCGGGCACGGCTTCTTCGACCCCGGCACGGGCGGGCGGGCCGAGGAGCCGGTCTTCGCCGGGGCCGCGACGATGGCCGCGGTGGACCACGGGTCCACCGCGGTCTCGATCGATCTGACCGCCGGGCCCGGGGCCCTGTCCGCCGCCGGGCTGCCCGACACCCGCCGGCGCCTGGCCGAGCTGAAGTCCCGCGGCACCCGGCTCGGGGTCGCGATCGTCGTCACCACCCAGATGCCGCAGCTGTTCGAGCGGATCGACCGCAGCCGGGAACTCGCGCGGCGAAGCGTCCCCGCGGGCGCGGCGCCGCTGCTGCTGCTCGCCTACGCGGTGCTGTTCATCGCCGCCGACTACGCCACCCAAGGCCGGCGACCCGAGCTCGCGGTCGTCGCGCTGCGCGGCACCCGGTGGTGGACGCGGTGGTGGCTCACCCTCGGCGAGGGCCTGGCCGCGGTCGTCGCCGGCGGCCTGGCCGGGTGCGTGGCCGGGCAGCTGCTCGTCGCCGCGGTCGTGGCCTGGCGGTTCCCCGGGGTGGGGGCGCCGGTGTTCACAGTGGACGCGGTGCAGTATGCGCCGGCCGCGCTGCTCGGGGCCGTCGTCGCCGTGCTCGTGGCGCAGCGGCGCCACCTCGCCGCGCCGGTCGCCGGGCTACTGCGCCGCATCACCGGGCGGGCGACCGGCTGGCGGGTGCGGGCGGCGGAGGCTGTCGTCGCCGTGCTCGCCGCGGCCGCGACCGCGCAGCTCTTCCTCACCGGCGGCTCGCTCACCGGCGTCGCGATCGTCGCCCCGGCCCTGGTCATCCTCGCGCTGGCGCTCGCCACCGCGAAAGCGGTCACGCCGCTGGCCCGGCTCGTGGGGGCCCGGGCGCTGCGGCGGGGCCGGCTCGCCACCGCGCTCGCCGCGTTCCAGCTCTCCCGCCGGCCCGGGGCGCAGCGGCTGATCCTGCTGCTGGTGGCGGCCGTGGGCGTGCTCGGCTACGCGGTCAGCGCCACCGACCTCGCCGCCCGCGACCGTGCCCTCGCCGCGCAGATCGCCACCGGCGCGCCGCGCGTGCTCACCGTCGCCTCCGTCGGGCGCGAGCAGCTGCTGCGGGCCGTGCGCGCCGCCGACCCGCGGGGCGAATACGCGATGGCCGTCGTCGAGCTGCCCCGGGCCGGCCCGGGAGTCGCCGCGGCTCGCCGTCGACACCACGCGGCTCGCGGCGGCCTCGGCGTGGCTGCCGGCCTACGGCGACGCCGACCCCGCCCGCCTCGCCGAGCTGCTGCGCCCGCCGGTGCGCGACGCCGGGCTCACGATCCCGGGCCAGGACCTGGCCGTGGACGCCACCGTCACCGGCGCCCGCAGCGACAACCCGATCGGGCTCAGCCTCGTGTTCTCCACCCCGACCGGCCGCGCCGTCATCGACCTCGGCGACGTGCACAACGGCCCCGGGACCTACCAGCAGCGCGTCGCCGACTGCCGGACCGGCTGCCGGCTCGTCGGCGTCCACCTGCGCAACCAGGAGCCGGCGGCGACCGCGACCCGGATCACCGTGGTCCTCAACGCCGTGCGCACGATCAACCCGCCCGCCACCGCCGCCACCGGCCCGCAGCTGGCCGACCCGGCCCGGTGGCGCTCGGCCGAGGCCACGCTGACCGCCGCGCCGGACGGGCTGCGGATCGGCGTCGACGCCCCCGACGGGCTGCCGCACGGGGTGTGGGTGCAGCCGGCGGACGTACCGCTGCCGCTGCCCGTGGCGACGACCTCCCGCACCCTGTCCGCGGCCTCGCCCGCCCCCGCCGCGTCGATCTCCGGACTCGACGGCCTGGACCTGCCCGTCTCCGTCACCGCGCGCCTCGGCGCCCTGCCGCGGCTGGGCACCGACGGGACGCTCGTCGACCTCGAATACGCCGAGCGCGTCGCCACCGACTCCGGCATCGACCGCGAGCCGGAGGTCTGGCTCGGCCCGGCTACCCCGCCGGACGTGCTCAACCGGCTGGCCGCCCAGGGCCTGGTCGTCGTGGGCGACACCGGCATCGCCGACACCCGCGCCCGCCTGGCCGCCCAGGGCCCGGCGCTGTCGCTGTGGTTCCACGTGCTGGCCGGCGCCCTGGCGGTCCTGCTCGCCGCGGGCGGCCTGGCCCTGGTCATCGCCGTGGACCGCCGCGACCGCCGCGCCGACCTGGCGGCGCTGCGCACCCAGGGCCTGCCGCGCCGGGCGGCCGCGCGGGTCGCGCTGTGGACGTATCCGGCCCTGGTGCTGGCCTCCGCCCCGCCGGGCCTGGCCACGGCCCTGATCGCCTGGCGCCTGACCGGCTGGGCCCTGCCGGTCTTCGGCGAACCCATGCCCGCCCTGCCCCTGCCGCACTGGCCAACCGGCCCGGCCGTGCCCCTGACCTGGCTGCTGACCCTGACCCTGCTGACCACGGTCGCCGCCTCGACAGCCCACGCCACGACGCGCCCAGCGGGCGAGCGGGTGGTCGTGTAGGCGGGGCTTGGTCCGGTTGTTCGCGGGTGCCGTGTCGACGGTCCGCGCTGTGACGCGGCCGGTGGGGGAGCGGGTGGTCGTGTAGGCGGGGGCTTGGTCTGGTTGTTTGCGGGTGCTGTGTCGACGGTCCGCGCTGTGACGCGGCCGGTGGGCGAGTGGTCGGTCCCATCGGCACGAGGCGGCGCTGCGGCGGCCGGGAGAGGTGTGTTCGGCCGCGCCCGGCTCCGTCGAGGCGGAGGTCGAGACCCCGGACGGTGACCCGGGTGCCGCACAACCACCACGGCCCTCGCCACCCGCAGGGCCCAGACGGTCGCCGTCCTCACCTTCCGTGCCACCAAGTCGCCAACCACCCCTGGCGCCGGCTCGAAATGGACCTGTCACGGCCGCCACGAGGAGACCCTTTCGGGGGTGCGCCTCGGTGGTTGCCGGGGAGGGCACCTGCTGCAACGCCGTTGCGTAAGCGTTGGGCCCTCACCAGGCAACGATGCCGTTCTCGTCGACGAAGCCGTCGGCCGGCCGAACTTCGACGGCAGACGCCGCCGCATCGATGCTCGACTGATCGGTGACATCCAGCGGCAGGAACGCCGCATCCAGTCCCTGCTCCCGAAGTTGCCGCACCGCCGCTTGGCCGCGCTCACGCGGCTGACCTTCCTGGCAGCCGTGCCGGTTGTCATCCATCCCGTCGTGAGTAAGCCCCCCAGCCCGGCCGCACGGGGTTCCCCGGTTCTCCACCGGCAAAGTGGCCCGCGACAGCGCCAAGATCAAGCCACAGCTACTCGCTCATCTCGGAGACGTTCCGGCGGCGCGGGTCAACAGGACCGCGCGAATCGGCCGTGGCCGCCAGTGGCGTAGTACAGGTCGGGGACGCGGCCGAGCCCGGCCGCGACCGGCTTCAGGTCGGTGCAGGTGTTGGCCTGGACCGCGGCGTCCCGGGTGTCGAGGTACACGATGAACGCCCCGTGATAGGTGTTCGCGGCGACCAGGTGCGGGTACCACGAGGCGTCGCCGAACTGCGAAGCCAGCCGGTCGTGCGTCGCCGTCTCGTCGTTGATGGGGTCGTTGCCGAGCAGGAACGAGGCGGCGGCCAGGGCCGCGCCGACGACGAAGAAGATCACCAGTGCGATCCGGTAAGACCGGCGGCCCGCTCCCGGCTCCTGCCCCTGCTGGATGCCGTAGTGCAGCGCCGTCCCCACGGCCGTGATCCACACCGCGGCGACGGTGAACGTGCGCTCGAAGCTCAGCTCGGTCTGCGTGCCGACCTGCGAGGTGAGCATGGACGCGACGGCGGCCACGAACAGCAGCCCCAGCCCGGCCTGGATCCAGCGCGGCAGTGTGACGAGCGCGTCCCAGAGCCGGTCCCACCCCAGCTGCCCCAGCCGCCCTCCGTTGATGACGAAGAGCGCGGAGCCGAACGTCAGGAACGCGGGGATGAACGGCAGCCAGGAGACCGCGTGGGCGTACGACGCGCCCGGAACGAACAGCGCAGCCAGCACGGCCACGTTGAACACCAGGCCGCACACTGACAGCGGCAGCACCTTGCGCACGACAGCACTCTATGGCCGGTGGCCCGTCCACGGCCATCGCCTTACCAGCCGACCTGAACAGCGCGCGGAGGCACCGATCTGCGGTGATGCGCGCTGCCTTCTCGAGCTGGCCGGTGATGTCAGCAACGCCACCGCTACAGTGCGGCCACGGCGATCATGGAGGTCCGGAACGGATATTCCAGCTGGTTGCTGCTGCGGCTGGAGCAGTTGCGCGCCGAGGACGGGGGCCTGCAGCGCTCGCCGAGGGGATGCGGCTGTGCCACTGGGCCGCCCCGCGGCTGACGGCCCCGGCGAGGTCACCCGCCGAACCACTCCCGCAGCTGCTTGGCCGCCTGGGCCTGGGCGAGCTTGCCGGCCTCCAGCGTGCCGGCCATGGCGAAGAACCCGTGGATCATGCCCTCGTAGCGGGTCGCCGCCACCGGCACGCCCTCCTGCGCCAGGCGGGCGGCGTAGCGCTCGCCCTGGTCGCGCAGCGGGTCGTACTCGGCGGTGATGACCAGCGCCGGCGGCAGGCCGGCGAGGCTCTCGGCCTGCAGCGGGGAGGCGAGCGGGTTGTAGGCGTCGTCGGGGTCGACGAAGTAGTGCGAGCGGTACCAGGCCACGGAGTGGTGGTTGAACAGGTACGGGTCGTCGTTGGCGCGCATCGACTCGTCGTCGGCGACCTGGTCGGTGTTGGGGTAGATCAGCAGCTGGCCGAGCAGGGCGGGGCCGCCGGCCTCCTGGGCCATGAGGGTGATGCCCGCGGCGAGGTTGCCGCCGGCACTGTCGCCGCCGACGGCGACCCGCGCCGGGTCGGCGCCGAGGTCGGCGGCGTTGGCGATGACCCACTCGGTGGCGGCCCAGCAGTCCTCGACCGCGGCCGGGAACGGGTGCTCGGGGGCGAGGCGGTAGCCGGGCACGGCGACGATGCAGCCGGCGGCGTTGGCGAGGGCGCGGGCGAGGGCGTCGGCGGTGTCGACGGTTCCCAGCACCCAGCCGCCGCCGAAGAAGTACATGAGCACGGGCAGGTTCGCCTCGGCGCTGGGGCGGTAGACGCGCAGGAGCACCTTGCCGCCGGGGCCGGGCAGCCAGTGCTCGCTGACGTCGTGGACCTTCTCGGGGCTGCCGCCGGCGGCCCGGATCGAGGCGAGGTCGGCGGCGCGGGCCGCATCGAGGGTCATCGTGTAGAGCGGGGCGACCCCGTCGCGCTCCTTGGCGTCGCGCATCTGTTGCACCTGCGGGTCGAGCGGCATCGAACGCGCCTCCCTCTAAACCAGAGCCGACAGCCGCTGAAGCACGGCCGTCGCGGCGATCCTATGGCTGTGAGCGTTGCCGTGCAGCCCGTCCTTCCCCGTGAGGGCCTCCCCGGCGGCGATGGCGGGGTGCTCGGACAGATCGACGTGGATGGTGCCGAGCCGGGCCGCGAGCGTGTTGGTGTGCCGGGCGAGCAGGGCCATCCGGTGCGAGAAGCCCGCGCCGAGCCAGGCGGGCATCAGTGGGTACTGCGGCATCACGAACACGGAGACCGTGATGACACAGGCACCGGCCTCCTGCAGCGGGCGGATGATGCCGGCCATGACCTCGTCGACCGCGTCGGCCCGCGCCTCGTAGCCGGGCCGCATGGCGTCGTTGGCCCCGCACACCACCATCGCGAGGTCGGGCCGGAACGCAAGCGCCGCTGAAAGTTGCAGATCGCGGACCTCGGCGGCGCGCAGGTTGCGCCGGCCCAGGTTGACGAACGCCTCCGGCGCCAGTTCGTCGCGTACCAGTTCGGCGAAGCCACCGGGCTCCTCGGCCACGCTGTCGCCCAGAACCGCGTAGCGCCGCCACGGGTGCGCATACTCCGTTGGCATGTAGACCTTTCGGCTCATGTGGCGGCGGGTGGTGTACCGATAGGCTAACGCCTATGGGGATCCGTCGGTGACACAACTGCGAACCGGCCCGCCGCTCCTCACCGCATCGGATTACCGGCACAGCGCGCACAATCTCGTCGAACCGGACGTGTGGGACTTCATCGAGGGCGGCGCCGAGGACGAGCGCACCCTGGCGGCCAACCTGCGCGCGTTCGAGCGCGTCCGGCTGCGCCCGCGGGTGCTCGCCGGCGTCCCGGATGCCGACACGAACGTCTCACTCTTCGGCACGTGGTTCACGACCCCGATCGCCATCGCGCCCGTCGCCTACCACCGTCTCATCGACGACGAGGGCGAGGTCGCCACCGCGCGCGGCGCGGGCCAGGCCGGCGCGCTCTTCGTCGTGGCCATGTTCGCCAGCCGCACCATCGAGGACATCGCCGAGGCGTCCGCTTCGAGCCTTTGGCTGCAGCTGTACTGGCTGCGGCGCCGCGACGTCATGCGCAATCTCGTCGAGCGGGCCGAGGCGGCCGGGTACGGCGCCATCATGCTCACGGTCGACGTGCCCCGCATGGGGCGGCGCTGGCGCGACATGCGCAACGGCTTCGCGATCGGCGGCGGCGTCGCGGCCGTGAACATCGACCCGGCCGTGATGGCCTCGGCGCACCGGCGCGACGAGGGATCCTCGGCGATCGCCCGGCACACCGCCGACTCGTTCGACCCGTCGCTGACCTGGGCCGACCTGGCCTGGCTGCGCTCGATCACCCGGCTGCCGCTGGTGCTCAAAGGCATCCTCACCGCCGAGGACGCGGCCCTCGCCGTCGAGCACGGCGCCGACGCGATCGTGGTCTCCAACCACGGCGGCCGGCAGCTCGACGGGGCCGTGGCCAGCCTCGACGCGCTCGTCGAGGTCGTCGACGCGGCCGGCGGGAAGGTCCCGGTGCTCCTCGACGGCGGGGTGCGCCGCGGCGTCGACGCCCTGGCCGCCATCGCCCTCGGCGCCCGGATGGTGCTGGCCGGCCGGCCGCCGCTGTGGGGGCTCGCCGCCGGCGGCGCCGACGGTGTGGCCGGGGTGCTGCGGGCCGCGACCGAGGAGCTGGCCCACGCCATGGTGCTCGCCGGGCGGCCGACGCTGGCCGCGCTGGACCGCAGCGCCGTACGCCTGTCGTCGTTGTCTGGAGGCGATGCCTGATGGTGGCCCTGAAACGCGAGGAGCTGCACGCGTCCGTCGTGGACCCGGTGTCGGCGTCGATGAACTTCCTCAACGAGGTCGCCGGGCGGTTCCCGGACGCGATCTCGCTGGCCGCCGGGCGCCCGTTCGACGAGTTCCACGAGGTCAGCGACATCGACAAGCATATCCAGGCGTACCTCAACCACCTGCGCGAGCGGGGCCTGAGCGCGGCCGCGAGCCGGCAGCTACTCACCCAGTACGGCCGGACCAACGGCCACATCGGCGACCTCATCGCCCGGATGCTCGACGTCGACGAGAACATCCAGGTCCCGGCGGCCGCGGTGATGGTGACGACCGGCTGCCAGGAGGCGATGGTCATCGCGCTGCGCGGCCTGTGCGCCGGCCCCGACGACGTGGTGCTGGCCGCCGAGCCCTGCTACGTCGGGCTCACCGGCGCCGCGCGGATCCTCGGCGTCGAGGTCGTCGGGGTGCCCGAGTCCGAAGACGGGCTGCGCCCCGAGACGGTCCGCGAGGTCGCCGCCGCCGTGCGGGCGCGCGGGAAACGGCCGCGGGCGCTCTACCTCGTGCCGAACTTCGCCAACCCCTCCGGCGTCTCCCTGCCGGTCCCCGTGCGCCGGGCCCTGCTCGCCGCGGCCGCCGACGAGGACCTGCTGATCCTCGAGGACGACCCGTACGGCCTCTTCGGCCTCGACGACGAGCCCCGCCCCACGCTCAAGGCGCTCGACGGCGACCAGCGGGTCATCTACCTCGGCTCGTTCGCCAAGTCGTACTTCCCCGGCGCCCGCGTCGGCTACCTCGTCGCCGACCAGCCCGTCGTCGACGCCGCGGGCCGCCACACGCTGCTCGCCGAGGAGCTGTCCACGGTCAAGAGCATGCTCACCGTCAACACCTCGGCGCTGTCCCAGGCGGTCGTCGGCGGCATGCTCATCGACTCCGGCTTCAGCCTGCGCGCCGTCAACCAGGCGAAGATCGCCTTCTACCGGCAGAACCTCACCACGCTGCTGGCCGCGCTGCGCCGGCACTTCACGGGCACCCCGGTGCGCTGGAACAGCCCCAGCGGCGGCTTCTTCGTCGTGGCCGACGTGCCCGTCGACGCGAGCGAGGAGCTGCTGGAGGTCTCCGCCCGCGAATACGGCGTGCTGTGGACCCCGATGCGCTTCTTCTACGTCGTCGGCGGCGGCACGCACGCGATCCGCCTGTCGTGCAGCGCCCTGGAGCCGGACCGCATCGACGAGGGCGTGCGCCGGCTGGCGGCCCTCCTGCTGCGGTGAGCATCGTCGACGTCTGGTTCGTCGACACCCGGGAGCCCTTCGCCGAGCTGCTCGACGCCGAGGAGGTCCGGCGCCGCGACACGCTGCGAAACCCCGGCGACCGGCGGCGGTTCGCCTCCGCGCACTCGGCGCTGCGCCGGGTGCTGCTGGAGCGGTTCGCCGACGTCGTCTGGGTGCGCGGCCCGAACGGCAAGCCGGCGCTGCGCGGCCACGCCCTGCAGGTGAACCTCTCCCACGCCGGGGACTGGGCGGCGATCGCGGTCACCGACGCCCGGCCGGTCGGGGTGGACCTGCAGGACCTGGTGGCCGGGCTCGACCACCTGGCGATGGCCCGCCGCTGGTTCCCGCCCGCCGAGGCCGACCTGGTCGCCGAGCACGGGGCGGGGGAGTTCGCGGCGCTGTGGGCGCGCAAGGAGGCGGTGGTGAAGGCGGCCGGCAGCCGGCTCACCCGCGGCCTGCCGCTGCCCGTGGCCGGTGACCCGCCGCCGCCGGTCGTGCACGACGCCACCGTCTACACGGTCGCCGACCTGCCGGCGCCGGAGGGGTTCCGGGCCGCTGTCGCGCTGGCCGGCCCGGAACCGTTCACCATCCGAACGAACTGACGCAGAGGTACCGCAGCAGCGGGTCGTAGTCGGCCAGCACGACCGGACCGTCCACGGTGGACAGGGCCGCCCAGACGCCCGTCATCGGCTGCGCCGGGTCGGCCAGCACCACGGTATCGGCCTTCACGTCGATGCCCGCGAGATGCCCGCCGAGCACGACCGTGGCCGGGCCCACGTCGCCGAGCAGGTCCACGACGTCCTGCGGGGCCGCGCCGCGCACGATCCGCGGCACCGAGGCCTCCATCGTGGACGGTCCCAGGTGGACGGCGACGGCGCAGTGCGCGGCCGGCACCTCGACCGGCACGCCCGGGTCGTACGGCAGGACGGACTGCTCGGCCACGACCAGCAGCGCCCGTTCGTACACACCGGCGCGGGCGTAGTCGCGCAGCAGCCGCAGCGCCGTGTGCGCCCCCGCCCGCCCCTGGTCCGACACCGCGAACGCCATCGGGCCGCCGGGGCACACGTGGCTCAGCCACGTCGCCGTCGCCCGCCCGGGCGCGATGTCCGGGATGTCGTAGGCGAGCACGAGCGCGTCGACGGGCTCGTCCGGCAGCAGGGCGGCGGCCATCTCGCCGTACGACTGCCCGCCCGGCATCGCCGCCGGCTCACCCAGCCCGTAGGGCGCCAGCAGATCGGTCAGGTACGTGGCCAGGCGAGCGGCGTGCGCGGGGTCGGCCGCCTGCTCGGCCGGGTCCGCGAACCGCCGCGCCACCGCGCGGCGCAGGCCCCACGGCACCGTCACTCCTCCGGCAGCAGGTTGCCGGCGACGTAGCTGGCGAGGGTGCCGACCGTCTCGAAGTCGTCGCGGCCCAGGTCCTCGACGCTGATCTCGCGCTCCAGACGGTCCTCCAGCTCCAGCACCAGCTCCAGGCCGGTGGTCGAGCTCATGCCCAGGTCGTCCATCAGCGTGGTGCCCTCGGACGCGTCGGGCACCTCCCGCTTGAGCACGCGGGGCAGCAGGGCGCAGATCGTCTCCACGACGTGCGTGCGCAGCGCCGGGTCGATGGTGGCGGTATCGGTCACGGGAACCCTCCAATGAATTCAGTGCTCGAGGACCATGGCGGAGAACGCGGCGCCGCGGCCGGCCCCGGCGGCGGCGATCACGTAGCGGTCCCCGGGCCGCAGCAGGCCGCGCTCGACCGCGGTCCGGTGGTTGATGAACGCGTCGGCGCAGAACACGTGCCCGAAGTCGGCGACGTGCGACAGCAGCACCCGCTCGAGCGGGTAGCCGATCCGCTTGCAGGTGCGCTGCCACGCGACCTGGTTGACGTTGTGGGGCAGGACGACCGCGATGTCGTCGAGGGCCAGGCCGGCCTTGGCGACGGCGGCGGTGACGGCCTCGCCGAGCGCGTCGTGGTAGATGCGCTGGAACTCCGCGGCGACCTCCTCCAGGTCGCCGTCGAACTCGCCGCGCAGCCGGGCCACGTAGGACAGCAGCCGGTCCCGCTCGCCGGACGCGGCGACCAGGCACGCCGAGGCGCCCTCGCCGAACATGGACGTCTCCGGTACGAACTGGGCCTCGCCGGTGAACGCCTTCTCCCCGGCCAGGACGATCGCGAGCCCGTCGTCGCCGTCGGCTTCCAGCAGCCGCCCGGCCAGGTCGACGGCGAGCAGCCCGGACGCGCACGCCTGCTGCCCGACGCCGAACGCCTGGGCGTGCCCGAGCCCGGCGTCCTGCAGGGCCTGGTGCAGGGGATTGTGCGGGTACGGCACGACGACCGGGAACGTGCGCGCGTAGAGCACGTAGCGCACCCGGGCCCGCTGCTCGTCGCTGAGCGCCAGGTCGGCCAGGGCCAGGCGCAGCAGCCCGGTCAGCGTCTCGGCGGAGCGCGCCGCGGAGCCGAGCTTGTGGTAGCGGCGGAAGACCCGCACCTGCATCGGGGTCAGGTCGAACGCCTCGGCGTAGGACTCGATCGGCACCCGGTCGGTGGGCACGAACGTTCCCACGGCGGCCAGCGTCGTCATGGCTCCTCCTCCAGCATCGCCACGGCCTCCCGCACCGCCAGCTCCTCGACCCGGCGCACCAGCGCCTCGGCCCCGGCCGCCGGCAGGCGCGCCGCGTCGGTGAACACGGTGAGCAGTAGACCGTCATGGTCGTCATCGATGTCGATGCTCAGCGGGTCGAACGGGTCTTCCTGGGCCACCGTCCACCGCAGCGATCCCGGCGGCGCCGACCGCAGGGCCTCGTCAGCGGGCACCGGCCCGGCGAAGCCCTGGCGGCTGGCGACCCGGCGGTCGTTGAACCACACCCCGGCGTGCGGGTCGGCGCCGGCCGCGGCGAACAGCTCGCCGACGGCGTCGGGGTCGACGTAGGCGTACTTGTAGGCCGCCATCGCCGCCGCTCCGACCCGGCGCAGCGCCTCGGCGAACGGTACCCCGGCGACGTCGGCCGCGCAGATCCCGCGCTGCGCCACCATCGCCACGACCCGCTCGAACCCGCGGCGGAACCGGTTGCTGACCATGGGCCGCAGCACCGCCGGGGAGTCCCCGGGCAGTGCGGCCGCGACGAGGGCCATGAGCACCTGCGAGGAGTCGACGTCGGCGCGCTCGGACAGCACGTGTACGGCGAGCGGCAGCGCGGTGGTCCGGAACTCCCCGCGCAGGAACGGCCCCTCGTCCATAGTGGACCGGGCCGGCAGGAGGGCGATCACGCGGGCCCAGTGCCGCAGCGCCGAGGCGTTCTGGCGCTGCCCGGCCGGCCCCGCCTGCCAGCGCGCCTGCTCCAGCGGCGGCGTCCCCGTCGCGGCGGGGGCACTGCGACGGTCGGCGATCTCGGCCAGGAAGATGCGGCCGCCGAGCCCGTCGGTGACCAGGTGCGTCATGACCGTGGACAGGTGCGTGGGCGCGCCACGGTGCCGGACCACGCCCATGCGCACCGGCCACTCCTCGACGAAGTCGTAGGGGCGGGCCCGGTCGCGGGCGTCCAGCGCGATGACGAACGCCTCGGGGTCCTCGCCGTCCGGGCAGTCGTACACGTCCAGCCCGACCGTCCCCCGGTCCGCGACACTCTGCAGCGGCCGTCCACCGTGGTCGAGCCGCAGCCGGGTGCGCATGGGCTGGTAGCGCTCCACGGCCCAGCGCAGCTCGCCGGCGACGTCGGCCAGGGTGGTGCCCGGGGCCAGCCGCGACCAGCCGCCGATGGGCAGCCAGGAGCGCTGCCGCAGCATCGTCAGCCAGATCTCGCGCTGACCCCACGACAGTTCGCCGAGGCCCGCCCCCGCCCCGGCGAACCGCACCGGGAGGCGGAGGGCGGGGCGCAGCGCGAGGGGCGGGTTGGTCAGCTCAGGCATTCGCCATCGCGGCGAGGTGCCGCTGGCGCATGAGGAACTTGCGGACCTTGCCGGTCGGGCCCACCACGATGTCGTCCTCACCGAAGACCACGACCTTGCGCAGCGTGGCGCCGGCGGCCGGGGTCAGCGCGCCGCGCACCGCCTCGGTGTGGTCGGCCGCGGGGTCGGCCCCGGCGTGCAGGGACAGCAGCACGTCGGTGACGACCTCGCCCTCGGGCGTGCGGGCCGACACGACCGTGCAGTCGCGCACCTGCGGCACCGCCCGCAGGATCCGCTCCTCGGACATGGCGGTGTAGAGGAACTCGCCACCGCCGAGGTCGATGGAGTCCACGGCCCGGTCGACGTGGTAGAAGTAGCCCTCCTCGTCGCGGTACATGAGGTCGCCGGTCAGGTAGTAGCCGCCGAGGCGGTTGCGGTAGGTGTTGACGTGGTCGTTCCAGTAGCCCGGTGCCAGCGTCGGCGACTTGAGGCCGAAGTGCCCCACCTGGCCGACCGGGACCTCCTCGCCGGTCTCGGTGTTCAGCAGCGCCACGTCGGCGAAGACGTGCGGCACGCCCACGCACCGGCCGTACCGCTCGGTGTCGGCGCGGTGCGTGATGTGGAAGGCGGAGTGGCCCATCTCGGTCGAGCCGAGGCCGTCGACGAAGCTGGAGCCCTTGACCCGGGTGACGCCCTCGCGGGTGACGACGTTGCGGCTGCCGGCGTTGACGAGGTTGCGGATGTGCGGCTCGTGCGCGCAGTCACCGGTGTTGAACCACAGCGACACCGAGTCGATGTCCTGCGCCGGCAGGTCGTAGCGGGCCAGCTCCGCCCAGGTGACGGCGAAGCCGAACACGCCGGTGGGCTTCCACTGCTTGATGGCCTCCAGTACCGCCCCGCCGTCGTCCTGCCGGGACAGGAACAGCAGCTCGGAGCGGTTACTCAGGGCGTGGTTGATGGTCATGATGCCGGCCGCGTGCGGCGCGGGCAGGGCGCTGAGGATGCGCTCGGTGCCCTGGGCGCGCGGGCCGCTGAGCCGGATCTTCCGGGTGGCGTGGAAGAGGCTGGCGTGCGAGTGCACGACCGCGGTCGGCATCCGGGTGGTGCCGGAGGAGTGGGTGATCGCGATCGGGTCGTCCGGGGCGTGCTTGAACGCGACCGGCGCCTGGGCCGGGTCGGCGGTGCCGGTCTCGGCCACGTCGTGCACGGCGATCCCGCCGAGGTCCTGCCCGGCCAGGCGCTCGCGGTGGGCCTCGTCGGTGAGCAGCGCGACCCCGCGCAGCTTGCGGATGTACTCGGCCGCGATCTCGCCGGGGATGTTCGGGTTCATCAGCGCCGGGACGGCGCCGAGCCAGGTCAGGCCCATCCAGTTGAGGAAGCAGTCGGCGGCCGTGGTCACGTAGACGGCGACCGGGTCGCGGCGGCGGATGCCGGCCGCGTGCAGCCACGCGGCGCGGGCCGCGGCGCGGGTGTACAGCTCGCCGAGGGTGAGCCCCTGCCACGCCGGGATGCCGTCGACGGGCGTGTCGAAGGCCATGCCGGGCCCGTCCAGCGGCGCGCCGTGCTCGACGAGCTTGTGCAGCACGTTGCCGGCCCCGACGGTCGGGTCGGCGGCCAGCACCGCCCGGATGTTCTTCGACGCCATGGTGTCTCCTTATTTCGCCGACAGGAAGGGCTTCAGGACCACCTCGGTGCCGTCGGCGCGCAGGCCGGCCGGCACTTCGGGAAACTCGTAGCGGGCCGGCGGGCGCCCGGGGACCAGCGCCCAGGCCTCGCCGGTGCCGTCCCCGGCCGCGACCGCCTCGACGGCGGCGGCCACGTCGTCCGGGCTGAGCAGCGGGATCTTCTGCTTGCGCAGCAGCCGCCCGGTGATGCCGAGGAACGGGGTGTCGGTGAAGCCGGGGCAGACGGCGTTGATGCGCACCCCGCGCGCGGCGAGGGGCGTGGACAGGGCGCGCACGTACCCGACGACGGCGGCCTTCGTCAGCGCGTACACGGGATTGGCCTGCTCGGGGCCGAGCGCGGCCAGGGACGCGACCGCGACGACCTGGCCGCCGGCGCTGCGCAGCGCGGGCAGCGCCGCGTCGATGCCGAAGACGACCCCGTCGAGGTTCACGCCCAGCGCGCGGCGGTAGCGCACCAGGTCGACGCCGGGGTCGGGCGGCACGTCGGACTGGATGCCGGCGGCGAGCACGAGCAGGTCCAGCGAGCCGTACGTGTCCAGGGCCCGGGCGACCATGTCGGCGTTGCCGGCCGGATCGGCGACGTCGGCCCGCACCGCGGTCCCGCCGACCTCCTTGGCGACCCGCTCGGCGGCGTCCGGATCCAGATCGGCCACCACGACCGCGTGCCCGTTCGCGGCCAGGCGCGCGCAGATGGCGGCCCCGATCCCGCCGCCACCGCCCGTGACGAGAGCGACCATGTTCAGGCCTCCTGTCCGAGCTTGGCGACGTCCTCGATCGCGGCCCGGATCTGCGCGCGCGTCGGCTGCAGCGCCAGGTCGAGCTCGCGGGCGAACGGGAGCACCGCCCCGTCCGGTCGGGTCACCCGCCGCGGCGGCGCGAGAAGGTGCATCCCCTCGGCCGCGGAGGCGAGGATCTCCCCGGCGATGCCGCAGGAGCGGTTCGAGTCGTCGACGACCACGAGCCGGCCGGTGCGCGCGAGCGACGCGGCCAGGCCGTCCCAGTCGAACGGGTGCAGGGTCCGCGGGTCGAAGACCTCCACGGAGACGGTGCCGGCGAGCTCCTCGGCGACGGCGAGCGCGTCGTGGACCAGGTGGCCGACGGCGACCACGGTCACGTCCTCGCCCGCGCGGTGCACCCGGCCGGAGCCGAACGGGATCGGGGCGAGGGCGCTCAGGTCGACGTCGGCGCGCACCCCGACCGCGCCCGCGGGGGCGAAGACCACGACCGGGTCGTCGTCGCGGATCGCGGTGACCAGCAGGCCGTAGGCGTCCTCGGGGGTGGCCGGCACGACGGTCTTCACGCCGACGTGGGCGAAGAGGCTGTACGGGTGGTCGGAGTGCTGGCCGGCCCAGCCGCCCCGGGAGCCGGAGCTGGGCAGCAGGTACGTCACCGGCACGCTGGTCTGCCCGCCGGTCATCAGCGAGAACTTGTGCGCCTGGTTGGCGATCTGCTCGAAGGCCAGGAACAGCAGCGCCGGGATCTGGAACTCGATCAGCGGGCGCTGGCCGCTCATCGCCGCGCCGGTGGCGAAGCTCGTGAACGCCTGCTCGGAGATCGGCATGTCGATGACCCGTTCGGGGCCGAACTTCTTGACCAGGCCGGTGGTCACGTTGCTCACCGCGACCCGCACGTCCTCGCCGAACACGCACACGGCCGGGTCGCGCTCCATCTCGGCCGCGATCGCCCGGTTGAGCGCCTTGAGGTAGGAAAGGATCGTCATCAGGCCCCCGCCCGGGCCCGCAGGCCGTCCGCGTAGAGGTGCTCGAGGGCCCCGGCCGCGTCCGGCATCGGGCTGTCCTTCGCGAAGCGCACGG
The DNA here is from genome assembly GCF_050942935.1 of Dactylosporangium sp. CA-233914. NCBI lineage: Bacteria > Bacillati > Actinomycetota > Actinomycetes > Micromonosporales > Micromonosporaceae > Dactylosporangium > Dactylosporangium sp. CA-233914. The sequence continues at coordinate 3,164,711 of NZ_CP192030.1, forward strand.
CGGCCTCCAGCCGGTCCTCGATCTCGGCGTCGACGGCGGCCCGCTCGGCCGGGTCCAGCCGCGCGCCCTGAATCTCCACCGGGTCGCGGGACATGCCCGCGGCGACCTCGGCGTCGGTGCGGTAGCGGGGCCGGGCGGCGTGCTCCCAGGTGTGGTGGGCGTCGAAGCGGTACGCCACACACTCCACCAGGGATGGTCCGCCACCGGACCGGGCGCGCTCGACGGCTCGGCGCGCCTCATGCAGTACAACTTGCGGATCTGTGGCGTCGACGGTCACCGCGGGGATGCCGAACGCGGCGGCCCGCCCGGTGACGGTGCCCGCCTGGGCGTCGGCGATGCGGGTGGTGGTCGCGAAGCCGTTGTTCTCGCACACGAACACGACCGGCAGGCGCCACAGCGCGGCCAGGTTGAACGCCTCGAGCACCACGCCCTGGCTGATCGCGCCGTCGCCGAAGTAGGTCACGGCGACCCGGTCGAGCCCGGCGCGGGTGGCGGCCCAGGCGGCCCCGGTCGCGATCGGCACGGCGGCGCCGACGATCGCGTTGGCCCCGAGAATGCCCAGCGAGAAGTCCGCCGCGTGCATGGACCCGCCGCGGCCGCGGTTGAGCCCCGTGGCGCGCCCGGCCAGCTCGGCCATCATCCGCGCCGGGTCGGCGCCCTTGGCCAGCACGTGTCCGTGCCCGCGGTGGGTGCTGGTGATGACGTCGCCGGGCCGCAGCGCGGCGCAGGTGCCGGCCGCGATGGCCTCCTGCCCGAGGTACGGGTGGATCCCGCCGACGATCGTGCCGTCGCGCACGAGCTCGATGGCCCGCTCCTCGAAGCGGCGGATCAGGCGGACCGTCCGGTACAGCCCGGCGGCGTCAGTCACGTTGCTGCTCCCTTGCTTGCTTGCTCAGGCCGGGACGGCTTCGGCGGCGGCGCGGGCCTCGATCTCGGCGAGGATGCCGCTCCACAGCTTCGCCCGCGCCGCGAGCGCGAGGTTGATCGTCTCGGCGCACTCGCTCCACTTGTTCTCGTCGTCGCCGCACAGGTCGGTGACCATCTGCATGGCCATCGGCGTGTGCTCCTCGCCGTCGACCTCGATGTGCCGGGCCAGGTAGTCCACGAACGTGTCGAGCTGCCCGACCTGCTCGTTGACCTTGACGACCTGCTGGAACATGTCCGGGATCAGGTCCTCGCGGCCGAAGGCGAACGCGGCCGCCTGGCAGTGGATCGGCGCGGTGTCGATGAGGTGCCAGGTGAGCGCGACGAACTCGGCCGCCGGCGCCGGCACCCCGGCCCGCTCCATCGCGGCCGGCACCGGGGTGCCCGCGCGCAGCAGGTCGATGAAGCCGTCGATGACGCCGCGTTCGGCGCCGGCCTCGCTCATGCCCTCGAGGTACAGCTCGAAGTGGCTGATGAAGCCGCCGCGCAGCTCGTCGGACTCCTCGACCAGCACGATGTCGTTGATGAGACGGCGGCTGCCGGTCGGGCCGGTCGGGATCCACGGCACGTCGACGCAGGTGAGGTTGCGCTGCAGCGACTTGAGCAGCGACATGAAGTCCCACACCGCGAAGACGTGGTGCTCCAGGAACGTCCTGACGGCCGGCAGGTCGTCGAGCCGGGCGTAGATGGGGTGGGTGACGACCTCGGTGCGGGCCTGCGCGATGAGCTCCTCGAGGCGGTCGATCCCCGGGTGTCGCTGGCCCCAGTCGTAACGGGACATCTGAACTCCTTCGGTGTTAAGCGTTCCGCCACAGCACGGGGCAGAACTCGGGGTCCGCGTAGTCGGGGCGGCCGTCGGCGGTGCGGCGGACCAGCACGTCGTGGTTGTAGGTCACGACGTCCCCGGTGGAGAGCTGGTAGGCCCGGTACTCGTTCGAGCCCGGCTGCAGGTGGAACGAGATCGCCCGGCGGGGACGATCGCTGACGTTGGCCCCGCTGCCGTGGTACGTCCGGCAGTGGTGGAAGCTCATGTGTCCCTTGGGGATGATCATGGGCACCTTGCGGATCTCGACGTTGTTGTGCGCCGCGTTCCGCGCGAGCATCTGCTCCAGGTCGTCGTTGTCGCGATCGGCGAAGTGCCTCGTGGTCGAGTCGTCCGCGCCGATCTCCGACCAGCGGTGGCTGCCCTCGACCATGGTGATGGTGCCCATCTCGGTGCCGCAGTCGTGGAACGGGATGAACGCGGTGAGCATGTCGTCGGACGAGCACGACTGCCAGTAGTGGCGGTCGAAGTGCCACGGCACGATGTTCGACGGCTCGCCGGCGATCGGCGGCTTGTAGATGAGCGTCGACTGGAAGATGCGGATCTCGCCGGCCTGGGCGAGCCGGGCCGCGACAGCGCCGACGATCGGCTTGTGCAGGATCTTCGCGATGTCGTCGCTCTCGTAGTGGATGTAGTCGTTGTGCCGCTGGACCGGGCCGTTCTCCGGCGTCCAGTACGCAAGCCGCGACGGGCGGACCGGTAACGTCCGCGAGCGCTCGCCGGCGTAGAAGCGCTCGCTGGCCGCGACCAGCTCGTCGACCTCCCCGTCGGTGAAGAGCTTGCGGGTCAGGTAGTACCCGGTGCGCGCGTACTGCTCGACCTCCTCGTCGGTCGGCAGCAGCGCGAGGTCCTCCTCCGACAGCGCGGATTCCGGAGTCACGGAGATGGTCACAGTGCGGTTCCTTCCGAGAGAGTGGTGTCACGCACCGCCGCCAGCTCGCGCTCCTTCGCCGCGTACAGCGCGGGGATGTTGCTCGTGCCGAACGTCCGCGCGCCGTGGCGGTCGATGAGCTCGTTGAAGTACGTCCGCCGGATGTGCGTCGACTTCGCGAAGATCTGGTACATCTGGCCCCAGTGGTCGCGGTCGACGAGGATGCCCAGCGGGCGCAGGTCCTCGACCGGCACTTCGGTCTCCTCGCCGAGGCGCGATGCGAGCATGTCGTAGTACGAGCCGGGGGTCTGCGCGAAGTCGACGCCCCGCTCGCCCAGCGTGCGCACCGCGCGGACGATGTCGGTGGTGCTCAGAGCGATGTGCTGCACCCCGGCGCCCTCGTGCCAGGCGAGGAAGTCGTCGATCTGCCCGGCTCGGCGGCTGATGTCGGGCTGGATGAGCGTGAAGGTCACCCCACCGGACGGGCTCTGCACCACCTTGGACTGCATGCCCTGCTCGCCGACCTCGATGTACTCCTGGAAGATCATCTCGAAGCCGAAGACCCGCTCGTAGTAGGCGACCGTGTTGTCCAGCTCGCCGGCCGCCAGGCACACCGCCGCGTGGTCGATCTCGTACAGCAGATCGTCAGTCGCCGGGCCCATCCCGGCTGGGCTGTTCAGCGCGTCGCCCATGTCGATCAGGCCGGGGAGGAACTGCGGGTCTGCGTGGTCGCGCTGGATGAGCCGGTGGGTCACGTCGCCGAAGCCGGAGACCTCCGCGATGACGACGCACGAGCCGTCGTGCTCGACGCGCCGCGGCGCTTCGACCGGGGTCGCGCCGGCCGCGACCGCCTCGGCGAAGGCCGCCTCGGCGTCGGTGCAGCCGAAGGCGACGATCGCCACGCCGTCGCCGTGCTGGGCCACGTACCGGCTGGCCCGGTGCCCGCCGCTGAGGCCGGACGTGAGCAGGATCCGGATGTCGCGCTGCCCCAGCAGCACGCTGCGCTGGCCGGCCAGGCCGGTCTCCGGGCCGCCCTGCCCGTAGACGTGGAAGCCGTACTGCGCGCAGAGAGCAGCGGCCGCCGCGCGCGCGTCGCCGACGTACAGTTCGATGTGGTCGGTGTCGAGGATCTCCATTGCCTGCTTCCCTTTCGGGTTGTGTTTCGGGCGGGTCAGCCTGCCTTGGCCCGTTCCCCGGCCGGTGGGGCGAAGACGAGGCTCACGTTGTGCCCGCCGAAGCCGAAGGAGTTGGACAGCGCACGGGTCACCGGCGCGGTGCGGGGTGCACGCAGGTGGTCCAGGTCGCAGGCCGGGTCGGGCTCGTCGAGGTTGTGCGTCGGCGGCAGCACGCCGCGGCGCAGCGCCTCCACCGTCACCGCCGCCTCGGCCACCCCGGAGGCGCCGAGCATGTGCCCGGTGACGCCCTTGGTGGAGCTGACCGGCGGCTGGTGCGGTCCGAACACGGCGCGGATCGCGAGGGACTCGGCGACGTCGCCGAGCTTCGTTGACGTGCCGTGCGCGTTGACGTACCCGATGTCGGCGGGGGAAAGCCCGGCGTCCACGATGGCGCGGCGCATGCACTCGGCGGCGGCGGAGCCGTCGGGGCGCGGCGTCGTCGGATGGTGCGCGTCGTTCGTGGCGCCCCAGCCGAGCAGGTCGGCGTGGCGGCGGGCGCCGCGGGCGTCGGCGTGCTCGGGCCGCTCCAGGACGAGCACGCCGGCGCCCTCGCCCAGCACCAGGCCGTTGCGGCGCCGGTCGAACGGGCGGCTCGCCTCGGCCGGGTTCGCCCAGCCGCGGGCCAGGGCGCGGGCGTTGCCGAAGGTGTCGGCCAGGGTCGGGAACAGCGGGGCCTCGCTGCAGCCGCAGACGACCACGTCGGCCTCGCCCGCGCGCAGCAGCCGCAGGCCCTCGCCGATGGACTGGGCGCCGGCCGCGCACGCGGTGCCGATCGAGGAGCTGTACCCCTGCAGCCCGTACTTCATCGCCACCCGGGCCGCGCCCATGTTCGGCAGCATCCCGGGCAGCAGGTAGGGGCTGACGCCGGCGCGGCCGCGCTTGTCGCGCTGGACGGCCTGGGCGTCGAGGGTGGCCAGGCCCCCGGTGCCGGAGACGATGACGGCGACGCGATACGGGTCCACGTCCCGGCCGGCGACGATCCCGGCGTCGGCGAGGGCGAGCTCGGCGGCCCGCAGCGCCATCACGATGTACCGGTCGACGAGGCGCGCGTCGGGGCCGGGCAGCACCTCGAGCGGGTCGATCGCGGGCCCGAACGCGGCCACGTCCACGGAGCCGGCCAGCGGATGCCCCTCCGGCGGGCTGGACAGCCCCGAACGGCCCTCGCACATCGCGTCGAAGACCTCGGCGCCCGTACTCCCTACAGGCGTGACGAGTCCGATCCCGACGACCGCCGCGTGCGCGCTCATGATGCTCCTTCTGAAACGAGTACCGCTGCCGCGGCGTCGCCGTTGCTGTCGTGGTCGATCTCGATGAGCAGGACCCGGTCCGCGTCGCCGTCGGCGAGCAGGCCGCGGGCGGTGGAAAGGCCCGCGGCGGCGTCGCACACGCAGCTCACCGGCCCGGTCAGCGCCCACTTCGCCGCGATGTGCCCGAGCACCGCGTTGGGTACGGACTGGAAGAAGAACAGGGGCCCGACCCGGGCGCCGTCGTCCACGGCCTTGGCCACGTGGGCGGCGCTGCCGACGTCGCCGAGGTCGCTGACGAGCACCACGGCGGTGTCGGTGTCGCTTGTGGACACTCCGTCCAGGCAGCGACCGGCGACGGCGGCGACGAGGGGGTTGAAGTCGGAGTGCACGAACCCGGCCAGGCGCGGCGGAGTCTCGCCGCCCGGCCAGTCGGCCTCGGCGAGCACCTCCAGGCCCGTCGCCGCCGCTCGTAACGCCAAGTCCGTCATGCTCCGCAGCCGTTCATTGAGGCGCGCTCAGTACTAAAGCGGTGTTGGCGCCGCCGAACGCGGCGTTGAGGGTCATCACGTGCGCGGGGCAGGCCGGGCGGGCCTCGCCGAGCACGAGGTCGAGCGCGCACTGCTCGTCGGGCTCCAGGAAGCCGGCGTTGACCGGCAGCCGCCCGCCGCGCAGCGCGTGCACGGTGACCGCGAGCTCCAGCACGCCGGAGGCCTCCAGGGCCTGCCCGTGCAGGGCCTTGGTGGAGGAGACCGGCACGCTCACCGCGTGCTCGCCGAGCGCGGCGCGCAGGGCGAGGGCCTCGGCCGCGTCGCTCTGGGCGGTGCCGGAGCCGTGCGCGTTGACGTAGCCGAGGGCTTCCGGCGTGAGCCCGGCCCGGCGCAGCGCCCCCGCGATGGCCCGGGCCATCCCGCGCCCCTGCGGGTGCGGCTGGCACGGGTGGTAGGCGTCGCCGGCGCGGCCCCAGCCGGCCAGGCGGGCCACGGGCTCGACGCCCCGGGCCCGGGCCGAGTCCGCGGACTCCAGCACCACGGCACCGGCGCCGTCGCCGAGCAGCAGGCCGCGGCGGTGGGCGCTGAACGGGCGGACCTGCCCGTCGGTGGCGAACGCGCGGCCGGCGTCGAAGAGGGCGTACTGGTCGGCCTCGACGAGGTAGCCGCCGGCGACGACGACCCGCTCGGCCTCGCCCCGGGCGATGAGCCCGGCGGCGTCGGCGATCGCGGTGCTGGCCGCGACGCACGCGGACGTGTAGGCGCGCGGCGTGCCGAGCCCGGTCTGCTCGCTCAGCGCGGCCGCGAAGGCCGAGCCGCCGTGGGTGGCCCGCTCCGCCGGCGCCGAGCGGGCCAGCCGCGGGTCGCCGTGCACCGCCAGGAACAGCGGCGCGCCGGCCCGCTCGGCCGTGCTCAGCTTCGCCTCGTCGCACGCCTCGACGGCGAGCGAGTGCAGCTCGCCGGGCAGGTCGGGGTCGCCGGGCACCGTGGCGGCGACGCCGACCCGGCGGGCGCTGACGTCGAAGCGGGTGACGGGCGCGAACGCCGGCCGGCCGGCGTCCAGGCCGGCGGCGAGCGCGCCCATGCCCCGGCCGAACGCGCTGAGCACGGCCAGGCCGGTGATCAGCACGCCGGGGGTACCACTGTTGTTCACGACGTCACCGGGAGCCCGTCTCGACCTTCAGCCCGGCCAGGACCTCGACGGCACCGGCGACCGTGGACATGTGGGCCAGCTCCTCGTCGGAGAGGTCCAGCGCGGTGCCGTAGTGCTGCTCCAGCTGGTGGATGAGCCACGCCAGCTCCAGCGAGTCGATCCCCTCCGCGACGTCCTCGGGCCGCCGGTCACCGTAGGTGGCCAGCATCGCGACGACCTCGTCACGGGTCGGGGCGGCCGGGGGACCCGCCTCCGCCGCGGTCCTCGGCCCGGTCTGGCTCGGGATGCCCGGCGCGGACCGGCCCAGGCCGGGCGCCGGCGACGCCCCCGTTGCCTGCGTCACGCTCAGCTGCCCGCGGTCGCCGCGGCGGCCCGGCGCTCGGCGACGGCGGCGATGAACTCGCCCACGGTCATGCCCGCGAGCTTCTCGGCCTCGTCGTCGTCGAAGCGCACCCCGAAGCGGTCCTCGACGCGGACCGCGAGCTCGGCCAGGGACAGCGACTCGAGGTCGGCGCCGGCCGGGCCGAGCGCGGTGTCGTCGTCGATGTCGTCGGTGCTGTAGTTCATCTCGGTCAGCGAGTCCAGTAAGAACTGCCGGATCTCGTTGGTTTCGTCGCTCATGCTCAGGCGTTTCCTTCCTTCACGGACGCCGCGACCAGCAGGGCGCGGTCGCGGACGAGCTTGCCGGTGGCCGTTCGGGGCAGCTGCTCGACGACGTGCAGCACGCGCGGGCGCTTGAAGGCGGCCAGCCGCTGCGCGAGCTCGGCCTGCACCTGCTCCGCGGTGGCGTCCGCACGCAGCATCACGTACGCCTCGATCGCCTTGTCGTGGGTCACGACGGCCGACACGACGCCGGGTAGCGCGGCGAGGGTGTGCTCGACCTCGGTGAGGTCGACCTTCAGCCCGCCGACGGAGACCTGGGAGTCGTTGCGCCCGAGGATGCGCAACCGCCCGGTCCCGGGATCGACGGTGCCCGCGTCGCGGGTGTGCAGCCAGCCGTCGGCCCAGCGGGTCGGGTCGGACAGGCCCAGGTACGGCGACGCGGCCAGCGACACCAGCAGCTCGCCGTTCTCCTCGCGCACCCGCAGGCCGGGCGCCGCGGTCAGGGCGGGGCGGTGCTCGCCGAAGAGGTCGGTCGCGATGACCCCGACCTCGGTCATGCCGTACATGTTGCCCAGGCGGATGCCGAAGCGATCCGTGAAAGTTTCATGGACGGCCGCGCGCACCAGCTCCCCGCCGGTGGTCATTCCGGTCAGCTGGGGCAGGCGCGGCGGCGTCGGCCCCGAGGACAGCAGCTCGATGTGGAAGGGGACGCCCAGCAGCGTGGTGGGCTCGGGGCCGGCGGCGACCGCGGCCAGGATGCCGTCCGCGGTCATTCGGGCCGGAATGACCAGCTCGGCGCCGGCGTGCAGCCCGTAGAGCAGGCCGCCGACGAGCCCGAGCACGTGGACCATCGAGGCGAGGCAGACGATGCGCTCGCCGGGCTGGGGGACGCCGGCGCCGATGGCCACGTAGCGCTCCAGCTCCTCGACGAGGTTCGCGGCGGTGCGCGCGATGACCTTCGAGGGCCCGGTCGAGCCGGAGCTGAGCTGGACCAGCGCGTGCGGGGTGTCGGCCGGTCGGCCGGGGTAGGTGGCGACGCGCTCCTGCACGTCGGCGAAGCCGCGCAGCGGGCCGCCGGTGGCGTGTTTGGCGGACACGACCGCCTGCGGGGCCAGGCGCTGCAGGGCGTTGTCGATCTCGTAGGGGGTCAGGCGGTGGTCCAGCAGCGCCGCCCGCGCGCCGAGGCGCCAGCAGGCCAGCAGGTTCGCCACGAAGGCCAGGGACGGGGCCAGGCAGATCGCGACCGAGTCGCCGGGGCCGTCGCGCCCGATGCCGGCGGCGGCGAGGACGGCCTGCTTCTGCTCGACCAGGCGGCGCAGCTCCGCGCGGGTCACCGGGGCGTCGAGGACGAGGGCGGGCCGACCGGCCGGGCGGTCCGGGCCGTCCGCCAGCAGGACCTCGTCGACCCAGCTCGGGTCGAGGGCCGGTGCGCTCACCGCGACACCCCTTTCCTCGTTTCGGCACGACGAGCCCGCAGCCGGGGGCGCCGCGGCCGCCGGCCATGGCGGAAGCGGCGCGCCGGGGCCGCTGGGGCACACCGTGCGCAGGGTTGAACGGCTGACCGGGCCGACTGTCGCCGATCAGCGTGCACAACCCCCGGATGAACACACTGCGAAGTGCCGAGGGTGTGTGGCACCCGAAGTCCGTCGACGTTGTCGGAACTCAAGCGCCGCGAGCTGCATTGCAGCAAAAAATGGGCACCTCGACTAGGCATAGACCTTACGCAATCGAACTCGTTTTACAAGAGTGGGCTGCATGAGCATGTGACGGGATGTCCGTTCTGTCACACCACGCCCCGGGAAAAATCGTTTGGATCGATACGGTCCCCGTTTCGGAAGACTCCCTGGTCAGGGCCGGTTGCGGCCCCGCGCATCCGGCGCACAACCGGACATTCGCCGCAGGTTCGCCCAGTCCGGGTCGAGCTATTCGGTATGCGCAGCAACGGGATCAACGAACGCGCGTTCAGTACGTGCGCCGCGGATATACCGACTGGGCGGGTATCCCGGTACGGCCGGTACAGCGGTTGCCCACGCGTAAGACCTTGTTCCGGAACCTACGCGGGTCATTGACAAGCGTCGGCGCTGCGTTCATACAATGACCGGGCTTGCGCCGCCTTTATGGTCGCGTCCCCATTCCCCGGTAGTGCCCTTTCGGAGATTTGCGCCTGTGAAAGCCGATACCGGTTCTGCATACCCGTCCGCACCCGCCGGACCGGGGCTCAACGCCGCGGTCGAGCGCTATTACGACACCACGCTCGACCTGTACGAGGACCTGTGGGGCGAACACGTCCACCACGGGTTCTGGGACGCCGGCGAGCGCCCCGGCAACGACGAGGAGCGGCACGCCGCGACCGACCGGCTGGTCCGGGAGCTCGTCGCGTACGCCGGCATCCCCTCGGGCGCCCGCGTCCTCGACGTCGGCTGCGGCATCGGCGGCCCGGCGCTGCACCTGGCCGGCCCGCTCGGCTGCACCGTCGAGGGCATCACGCTCAGTGCCGCGCAGGCGGCCCGCGCCAACGAGAAGGCGGCCGCGGCCGGCCTCGCCGAGCGCGCGAGCTTCCACCAGCGCGACGCGCTCGCCAACGGCTACCCCGACGCGTCCTTCGACGCGCTGTGGGCCGTGGAGAGCCTCATGCACATCGCCGACCGCACCGCGTTCTTCGCCGAGGCGATGCGCCTGCTGCGCCCGGGCGGCATCCTGGCCATCGCCACCTGGTCGGTGCGCGACGGCGAGCTGACGCCCGACGAGCACCGCGTCGTCGAACAGATCCTGCGTCACCAGGTGATGCCGAGCTTCTCCTCGCTGGAGGAGCACGAGCGGCTCGCCACCGCGGCCGGCTTCACCGGGGTGTCCTCTGTGGACTGGAGCGCCAACGTCGCCAACTCCTGGGAGCCGACCTTCGCGCAGGTCCGCGAGCTGGACAACGGCCGCGCCATGATGCGCGACCTGGCCCGCGACCGCGGTGTGGACGTGCTGGGCTTCTTCTACGCCGGCCCGCTGATGCTCAAGGGCTTCAGCACCGGCGCGGTGACCTACGGCGCGGTCCGCGCGGTCAAGCCCGCCGGCTCAGCGGTCAAGCCCGCCGGCTCAGCGGTCCAGCCCGCCGGCTCAGCGGTCATGTCCGCCGGCTCAGCGGGTGGGGACTGAAGCGATGACGACGCCGACGCAGCTGGCCGTCGTCGAGCTGCTGCGCGAGGTGACCGGCGAGGACGCCGAGTGGCTCGCCGGCCTCGGACCGGCGACCCGGCTCGACGGCGACCTGTTCCTGGACAGCCTGGAGCTGGCCGCGCTGAGCGAGCGCCTGGCCGCGCGGTTCGGGCCCGGCGTCGACCTCGCCGGGCACATCGCCGGCCTGGAGCTGGAGGCGCTGCTGGGCCTCAGCGTCGCCGACGTATCGTCCTATGTGGACAGCACTCGCGGTACGCCATGAGTCGTTTTCTGTTCCTGTCCCTGCCGCTCACCGGGCACGTCAACCCGATGGCGGCGGTCGCGGCGGCCCTGCGCCGGCGCGGCCACGAGGTGCTGTGGGCCGGCTCGGAGTCGTTCCTGCGCCCGCTGCTGGGCGAGGACGCGAGCATCCACCCGATCCCGCTGCGGGCCCACCGCGGCCAGGCGGAGCGCGGGCTGGACGCGACCCGCTCGCGGTGGGAGGGCTACATCGTCCCGCACGCGAAGAGCACCCGAAAAGGCGTGGAGGCGGCGGTCGCCGAGTTCGCCCCCGACGTGCTCGTCGTCGACCAGCACGCGATCGCGGGCGCCATCGTCGCGCACGCGCACGGGCTGCGCTGGGTCAGCGTCGCGCCCACCACCATGGAGCTCACCCGCCCGTTCCGCCGCGGCCTGCCCAACGTCGAGGCGTGGATCGGCGCGCAGCTGGCGGCGGCGTGGAGCGCGGCCGGGCAGCCCGGCGAGCCGCCGTACGACCTGCGCTTCTCCCCGCACGGGGTGATCGCCTTCACCGCCGGCGCGCTCGCCGGCGACCCGGCCGATCTTCCGTCCAATGTGGACCTCGTCGGCCCCTGCCTCGCGGAGCGCACGCCCGACCCGGACTTCCCCTTCGACTGGCTCGACCCGGGCCGCCGGCACGTGCTGGTCACCATGGGAACCCTGTCGATGGACCTGGCCAAGGGCTTCTACCAGCGCGTCGAGGCGGCCCTGGCGCCGCTGGGCGACCGGCTGCAGGCGATCGTCGTCGCGCCCGAGGGCACCCTCGCCGAGCCCGCCGGCCACGTCCTCGTCCGCCGCCGCGTGCCGGTGCTCGACCTGCTGCCGCACCTGCACGCCGTCGTCGCGCACGGCGGGCTCAACACGGTCTCCGAGGCGCTCGTGCACGGCGTCCCGCTCCTCGTCGCGCCGATCAAGGGCGATCAGGCGCTCAACGCCGAGGCCATCCAGGCGGCCGGCGCCGGGATGCGCGTCTCCTTCGACCACATCCGGCCCGATGCCCTGCGCGAGCGGCTGCTGCGCCTGCTCGACGAGCCGGCCTACGCCGCGGCGGCCCGGGCCGAGGGCGACCGGTTGCAGGCCGGCGGGGGAGCCGAGGCGGCGGCCCAGATCCTCGAGAACCATCACAACGATTGAGGCGATACCCGTGAAAGTACTGCGCGACACCTGGCTCATCTTCCAGCGCCACATGCTGCTCATGATCCGCTCGCCGCTGTGGGTCTTCCTCGGCATCGCGCAGCCGGTGGTGTACCTCATCCTGTTCGCCCCGCTGCTCAAGCCCGCGCTGGGCAGCTCGACGATGCTCGACGCCTACCGCGTCTACGTCCCCGGCATGCTCGTCGCCCTGGCCATCGGCGGCGGCCTCTACGTCGGCTTCGGCCTGCTCGGCGACCTCGCCAACGGCGTCATCGAGCGCTCCCGGGTGACCACCGTCAGCCGGGTCGCTCTGCTGCTCGGCCGGGCGCTGCGCGACACGGTCACGGTCCTGGTCCAGTCGGTGATCATCACCATCCTGTCGCTGCCGTTCGGGCTGATCCTCAACATCGGCAACATCCTGCTCGGCTACGCGATCCTGGCGCTGATCAGCCTCTCGGCGGCGGCGATCTCCTACGGCATCGCCATCAAGGTGAACAACCCCAACGTGCTCGGCCAGGTCATCAACAACGTGGCCCAGCCGCTGATGCTGCTGTCCGGCACGCTGCTGCCGCTCGCGCTGGCGCCGCTGTGGCTGCGCACCGTCGCCGACTACAACCCGTTCAACTGGGCCGTCACCGGCATGCGCGCCCTCTACGCCGGCCACCCCGGCGACGTCCACGTGTGGGGCTCCATCGTCTTCTGCGGTGCGCTCGTCGTCGTCGCGGTCGCCTGGTCGGCCAGCCTCTTCGCGCGCTCGGTCAAGTAGGTTAGGGGACTTTCGATGATCAAGGTCAAGGGGCTCAAGAAGTCCTACAAGACCAAGCACAAGCGCACGACGACCGAGGTCGCGGCGGTCAAGGGCGTCGACCTGGACGTCGCCGAGGGCGAGATCTTCGGCTTCCTCGGCCCGAACGGCGCCGGCAAGACCACGACGCTGCGGATGCTCGCCACGCTGATCCCGCCCGACGACGGCGAGGCCACCATCGCCGGGGCGAACCTGCGCACCGAGCAGGGCGCGGTGCGCCGCGCGATCGGCTTCGTCGCACAGGGCGGCGGCACCAGCGACGACGTCACCGCGCGGGAGGAGCTGATCCTGCAGGCGCGGATGTACGGCATGAGCCGCACCGACGCCGCCCAGCGCGCCGAGGAGGTCATCGCCGGGTTCGACCTGGGCGACTTCGCCGACCGCAAATGCAAGACGTACTCCGGCGGCCAGCGCCGCCGGGTCGACATCGCGCTCGGCGTCATCCACCGCCCGCAGGTGCTGTTCCTCGACGAGCCGACCACGGGCCTGGACCCGCAGAGCCGTGCCCACATGTGGGACGAGGTCCGGCGGCTGCGCTCGGAGGGCATGACGGTCTTCATCACCACGCACTACCTCGACGAGGCCGACGCCCTGTGCGACCGCATCTGCATCATCGACCACGGCGAGATCGTCGCCGAGGGCACCCCGGAGGCGCTCAAGCGCGAGATCTCCGGCGACGTGGTGACCATCGGGGTCGGTGAGCTGTCGGAGAAGGCCGCCGAGGTGCTCAAGGACCAGCCGTTCGCCAAGGGCGTCGAGGCCCGCGACGACGGCGAACTGCGGCTGAACGTGGAGGCCGGCGACACCGCGATCCCGCAGATCATGCGGGCCCTGGAGGGCGCGGGCGTACCCCTGTCCACGATCGAGCTGCACCGCCCGACCCTCGACGACGTATTCCTCACCAAGACGGGCCGCTCCCTGCGCGACTGAGCGTCGCCCAGGGGGATCGTCCCCGACGTGTCCCGGCGTAGCGTGCTGCGGGGCCCGGCTGCATGAAAGCCTTGCCTCGCCGCACGCTTCGGCCTCACCGCGGGTACTCCCAGCGCCGGCCTGGCGGCAGGCGGACCACGTCGAGCCCGTCCGGCGCCGTCGCCTCGGCATCGGCCGCCGACCCGTGACGCCGGAAGAACAGCGACAGCAGGTCGTCGGCGTGGGCGTCGTGCACCGGCACGAGGACTCGCGCGCCCAGGGCGACCGCGCCCGCCACCGCCTCCCGCGGCCCCATGACCAGGGGCGGGCCGATCAGCGGCCGCAACCCGTTGGTCGGCAGCAGGGCCACGTCGGCCCGGTCCCGGCGGGCACGATAGTCGTGCAGCAGCCCCACGTCCTGGATCTCCCCGCCGAAGAAGACCCGGGTCGCTGCGCTGCTGAGCACGTACGCGTTGTTGCGCCACCTCAGCGTGCGCCCGGCCGGCCCGGTCCCTCTTCGTGCCGGCCGCGACCTGACGGCTGCGGGCGGCCTTTCGCCGGGTCTGGGCACGGTCCCTGGCGGCGTGAACCCCGGGCGGGCGGCCCTTCGAGCCCGGTCGTGGGGGCCGCCCGTCGTCCGTGACGCGGCACGGAGGAGGTCCGCCGCTCGAGGGAGCGCGGCGATCCCGGCTTCGGTGCGGGGTTTCCGGCCGGCGGCCGGTCCGAACCGCGCCAGGCCCGCGCCCGCGCGAAGCGCGGAACGTGAAAACCTTGGCGCGCCCGGCTGCCGGGCCGTTCGCAAACGAGCATCGTCGCGTGGCGCGGGGGTGTCAACAGCGGAATTTTCAGTTAACAAAGGAGTTTATGGAACCCTGGCCCTTCAGGGCCGGGAGGAGAGCCTTCACCCAGCGGGACGTTTCTGGTTTCGATGTACTCCTTGACCACGGTGGGTGGTGCTCCGCCGCATGATCCTGCGAAGTACGACGACGACCACAGGTGCCCGCCCCACAGATACCGGCGTAGGTGAGAGCCGTGTTCCTGGCGTAGGTAGCGGGATGAGGCGCCCTTGAGGCTGTTGACCAGCTTTGACGGGGCGACAGCGGGCCGGTAGTGCACGAGCAGGTGGACGTGGTTGGTCTCGCCGTTGAACTCGCGCAGTTGGCGCCGAAGTCCGCACACCGCCCGCATGATCTCTTCGCAGCGAGTCTACAGTGATCACGTGAACCTGGTCGTGCAGGTGAAGCTCCTGCCGACGGCCGAGCAGGCATCGGCGCTGGAGGCCACCCTGCGCGCCTGCAACACGGCCGCTTCGGACGTCGCCGCGACGGCCCGCGAGATCGGCTGCTACCGCAACTACGACCTGCGCAGGCATATCTACCAGGGCATCAAGGACGACCATCGGCTCGGGGCGCAGGCCGCGCAGCACGTCATCAAGAAGGTCTGCGACGCCTACAAGACCCTGGCGGCGAACATTCGTGCCGGGAACCTCGGTAAGCCGGGCTCGAAACGCCGCCGCAACGCCGAGACCAACCCGGTCTCGTTCCGCTGGGACGCCGCCCAGCCGTACGACGCGCGGATGCTGTCCTGGCAGCACGACGCCCGGACCGTGTCGATCTGGACGGTGTCCGGCCGGCTGAAGGGTGTCGCGTTCACTGGCTCGTCCGACCAGATCAAGGCCGTCGCGACCATGCCGGTCGGTGAATCCGACCTGGTGCACCGCGACGGCATGTGGTTCCTCTACGCCACCGTCGAGGTGCCCGAACCTGAGTTGATCGGCCCGGCCGGGTTTCTCGGCGTGGACATGGGCATCGCCAACATCGCCTACGACTCCGACGGCAACCGGCATGCCGGAACCCGGCTCAACGGCTACCGCCGCAGGCAAGTGCGGCTGCGCCGGCGATTGCAGCAGAGGAACACCAAGTCGGCTCGGCGGCTGCTGGCCCGGCGCCGATGTAAGGAAGCGCGGCACGCCGCGAACGTCAACCACATCATCGCCAAGACCATCGTGACCGAGGCGGCACGCACCGGCCGCGGAGTCGCCGTCGAAGACCTGACGGGCATCCGCGACCGGGTCCGGCTCCGAAAGCCCCAACGGGTCACTCTCTCCTCGTGGTCTTTCCACCAACTCGGCGCGTTCCTGGCCTACAAGGCTCGCCGGGCGGGTGTACCGCTGGTTGAAGTCGACCCGCGGTACACCTCCCAGACCTGCCACCGGTGCGGGCACCGCGACAAGCGGAACCGCCCCGACCAGGGAACATTCGCCTGTCGGTCGTGCGGGGTCGTTGCCCACGCCGACCACAATGCAGCCCTCAACATCGCCCGGCGCGGCGTCGAGGACTGGGGCGCAGTCAACCCGCCCGCACGCGGCCTAACCTCGCAGCCAGCGAGGAAGAGACCTGCAAGCCTGGCCCTTAGGGCCGGGTAGTTGACTTAACTGTGGTCGTCAGCTCGCTGGTCAGCTTGTCCAGGAAGGCTTCCAGTCGGGCGCGGTTCCAGCCGGGGCGGTTGACCCGGAGCTCGAGCTCCAGCGAGGTCAGGCCGCGGGCGATGAGGTAGAAGCCGGGGCCGGTCACCCGGGCGGGCTCGTAGAACTCCACAGTGGACGGTGCTGGGGCGTCCAGCGACGGGAAGCCCGGCGGGGCGAGCATCGGGTTGTAGTAGTAACCGGGGTCGGCGTCGGCGTGCTCCGCGCGGGCGGCCACGATGGCGTCGGGGGAGCACACGCCGTGCTTGAGGGCGCTGAAGTGCTTCCAGTGCACCTTGCCGGCCACCTCGACGAGCGGGGCGGCGGGATCGGACACCTCGGCGTCCAGTAGCAGCGGCACCCACTGGTTGAGGCTGGTGACGACGGTCGCCTGGCCGTCGTCGTAGCGGTTGTTCGACATCGAGAACATCAGGTGGACCGGCTCGGCGGTCACCGTGCACAGCGCCCGGTGGTAGACGGCGAGCAGCACGCTGGACAGGCTGGCCCCGGTCACGGCGGCCGCGGCGTGTGCCCGTGGCATGGGGATGCCGGTGCGCAGGGTCGCGCCGACGCGCTCGCGTTCCACCCCGGCCGGGTCGTCGGCCGCGAGCCGGGGCGCGGCGGCGAGCGTGCGCCGCCAGTGGCGCTCGGCGTTGCGCAGCCGGCTGCCGCCCGCGCCCTGCTGCTCCAGGGCCACCTCCAGCGGGCCCCGGGCCGCCGGCAGCTCCTCGCCGGCCAGCAGGCGCAGGAAGTCCTCGCGCATGATGAGGGCCGCGGCCCCGTCGGCGGCCATGTGCTGCACGGTGACCACGAGCCGCGCCGGGCGGCCGTCGTCGAGCAGCAGCAGCGCCCGCCACGGCAGCCGCTCGGTCACGTTGATGGCGGTCCTGAGCTCGCGCTGCTGCGCCTCGGCCTGCTCGTCCAGGCCGGCGGTGCCCGCCCGGACCTGGTCGTGGACGGCGGCCTCGGTGTCCCCGGCGTCCTTCAGCGGCCACTGGCGGGGGAACCCCTGCTCGTCGACGACGTACCGGGTGCGCAGCGAGCCGTGCCGGTTCGCCAGCCGGGCCAGGGCGTCCCAGACGTGCTCGGCCGTGGTGCCGGCCGGGAGGTCCCACAGGAACTGCAGGTTGGCCTCCCACCGGCGCTCGTCGGGAATCTTCTCCAGGTCGCGCCAGACCGACAGCTGGCCGACGGTCGCGGGGTACGTCTCCACGCGCTGCCCTCCACGGGTCCAGGGGTGAGCGGGTGGCCCGGCTCGCCGGGCCGCCCGTGGAACGTTCGCCGGGGTCAGCCGGAGATGCTGCGGCTGGAGATGTTCTTGCGGCTCGAGATGTTCGCCATGGATTCTCACCTCCTACGGTTGGTGCGCACGCCGGCGACGCCCTGCGCCGGCCGACCGGACCGGGCGGCGAAAGGGCGTGGAACGCCGGGGATTCGGCCATTCACGGATCGTCCGTAGTTGATGGCCGGAAAACAGCTTCACCCGAGGTCGGGGGCGTGTCAACCAGAGTGCATTCGCGGCGGTTCGGCGAGAACCGGGCATATCCGAAACCATCGGAGATGATCATTGGAGTGGATCGATGCCCTGCACTTCTCCCGGTGGCCTGGGGTCGCTAGGCTTCGTTGCGGACGCCCGGGATGTGCCCGCCACACGGTCATCAGGGTCCAAACGGACAAATGCTCGGGCACCCTTTCAGCGACCCTCACAATCGTCGGTAAAGTTGGAGAGCGTCAATGCGCAACGTCGTCGTAACGCGCCTTCCGATCCGCTTTCACGGCGATGGGAGCGGCACGGGGGAATTGACCTGGGGGCAGCACGAGATCTGGCACACGATGCGCCGCACCGGGCGGACGCTCAA
Source organism: Dactylosporangium sp. CA-233914 (assembly GCF_050942935.1). Lineage (NCBI taxonomy): Bacteria > Bacillati > Actinomycetota > Actinomycetes > Micromonosporales > Micromonosporaceae > Dactylosporangium > Dactylosporangium sp. CA-233914. The sequence continues at coordinate 3,182,613 of NZ_CP192030.1, forward strand.
CATCGGCGGCGCCGTCGCCGTGCCGCCGGGCGCGACGGCGGAGCAATACGCGTCGATGCTCGCCTACCTCGTCGGCCGCCACCCGGCGCTGCGCACCCGCTTCGCGTTCGACGAGCGCGGCGAGCCCGTCCGCCAGGTCGTCGACGCCGCGGGCGAGGTGCACCTGGAGGTTGTGGAGGGCGACACCGACGCGGACGCCGAGGCGCTGCGCAGCCGGTACGAGTTCACGCCGTTCGACCTGGCCCGCGAGCACCCGGTGCGGTGGGGCGTGGTCGGGCGCGGCGGGGCGCTGACGCACCTCGTCGTGCAGTACAGCCACCTGGCGGTGGACGGGGCCGGCATCGAGGCGATCGTGCGAGACCTCGCCCACCACGGCGCGGAGCACCCACCGCCGCCGTCCGGGCTGAGCCCGCTCGAGCTCGCCGCGCGCCAGCACTCCCCGGCGGGGCGGCGGCAGAGCGAGAAGGCGCTGCGGTACTGGCGGACCCAGCTCGCCGGGGTCCCGGCCGCCCGGCTCGCCGGCTCCGCCGACCCGCGCACGCCCCGCTTCCGCGAGCTCGTCTTCCGCTCCCCGGCGCTGCACCTGGCCCTGGCCGCCGTCGCCGCGCGGACCCGGGCCGAGACCGGGCACGTGCTGCTGGCCGCCTACGCGGTGGCCCTGGCCCGCGTCACCGGGCTGCGGCCCGTTGTCGCGCAGGTGCTGGTGAGCAACCGCTTCCGGCCCGGCTGCGCCGACGCGGTGTGCCACCTGACCCAGCCCGGGATCGTCGTGGCCGACCCCGGCCCGCCGTCGGCGCCGGTGCCGTTCGACGAGCTCGTCGCGCGGGTGTGGACGGCGGCGACGGCGGCGTACCTGCACGGCTACTACGACCCGCGGGCGCACCGCGCGATGCTGGACCAGCTTGCCGCCGAGCGAGGTGAGCCAGTCGACCTGTCGTGCTTCGTCAACGATCGACGTGGCCAGTCAACGTCCGGGGCCGCCCCGACGGGCGAGGCGGCCCGGGCCGCGCTCGGGCAGAGCACGCTGCGGTGGGAGCGGGAGCTGCCCACCTACGACGGCAGCCTCTACGTGCAGGTCGACTCCGACGGCGGCGCGGTCCAGCTGGGCATCTGGGCCGACACCCACGCGATCGCCCCCGCCGCGGTCGAGCGCTTCGCCCGCGAGCTGGAGGCGGCCGCCGTCACGGCCGCCTGATCACGGCAGCCTGATGGACTGGGGGGTGCGGAAGACGTCTTGCGGGTCGTACGCCGCCTTCACCTGCTGCAGCCGCGGATAGTTGGCGCCGTAGTAGGCGGCGGGCCACTGCCGCAGGTCGCGGTCGGCGTAGTTCTGGTACACCTCGCCGGTCAGGTGCGGCCGCAGCGCCTCGGCGAAGTCGTCGATCCAGGCTACGTTCGCGTCCGTCTCCTCGTCGCCCGGCCACTGCGCGATGACCGACACGTAGTGCAGGGCATCGCGGTGCACGAACGCCGTGGCGTCCTTGGGCACCCGCGCGATCGCGCCCCCGGCGAGCAGGTCGAAGCGCACCATCGAGAAGCCCGACGGGGACCGCTTGAAGTGCTCGGCCATCACGTCGAACGCGGCCTCGTCGAAGCCCTCGGGGGAGAAGTACCCGCCGAGCCACTTCGACTGCAGGCCGTACACGATCTCCTCGCCCATGACCGTCATCATGTCGAGGTAGTCCGTTTCGCCGATCGTGCTGAACAGCGGCTCGCCGAGCGCCAGCACGGGGGCGAACGCCTCCTGCGCCTCGGCGGGCGGGCCGACGTACATGCCGTACATCGCGATGACCGGCTCGCCGTCCGGGTACGGCTCGGTGGTCAGCAGCAGGCACAGCGCCAGTCGCTCGTCGGCGCGCCCGGCGTAGAGGTCCCGGTAGGCGGCGAAGATCTCGCGGGCCCGCTCGAACGGCCAGGCGATGATCCCGCCCACGACGGTCTTCGGCAGCGGGTTGAGCCGGTACGTCAGGCTGGTGACCACCCCGAATCCGGCCCCGCCGGCCCCGCGCAGCGCCCAGAACAGGTCCGGGTGCTCGTCCTGGCTCGCCCGCAGCACCTCGCCGCCGGCGTTGACGACCTCGGCGGCGAGCAGGTGGTCGCAGCCGAGGCCGTAGGTGCGCCCGAGCGGGCCGTAGCCGCCGCCGAGGCTGTAGCCGGCGTTGCTCACCGTCGGGCACTCCCCGCCGGGCCCGGCCAGCCCGTACTCCAGCCCGTCGGCACCGGTGAACGTGTGCCCGGCGTACGTCACCTGGTCGATGTCGCGCCAGCCGATGCCGGGGCCGACGGTGACGATCCGCGCGTCCGGGTCGAACGCCACGTCCCGCATCCCGCCGACGTCGACCACGACGCCGCCCTCCACCAGGGACAGGCCGCTGGCGTGGTGGCCGCCGCCGCGTACGGACAGGGGCAGGCCCCGGTCGCGGGCGAAGCGGATCGCCGCGGACACGTCGCCGGCGTCGGCGCAGCGCGCGATCAGCGCCGGCCGGGTCCGCACGCGGGTGTTGAACAGCACCCGGGCGCCCTCGTAGGCGGGGTCGTAGGGGGTGATGAGCTCGCCGCGGAAGGCCTCCAGCGGCCCGAGGTCCAGTCGCACCCGGCCGATCTTGTCATCGTCACTGATCGACGGCAAGCGTCTCGAACTCGCCGACGAGCCGGCGCAGCCGCACCACGACCGGCCGGCCGCCGAGGCGCCGCTCCAGCACGCCCAGCACCTCGCGGTAGTTCCACAGCAGCTCGGTGGCGGTGCGGGCGCTGCGCTCGAACAGCCCGGGGCCGAACCGGTGCAGGTCGTCGACCAGCGACTGCAGGCTGCACACCTTGTCGGCGGCGATGACCAGCAGCGACTGCGGTCCCGCCTCGTCGCGCATCCGCCCGAGGTGCTCGCGCTTGCGCTCCCACCAGGTCATCCGCTCGCGCCGGGCGGCGTCGGCGTCGGTGCAGTCGTGCACGATGCGGTACACCTCGTCGCCGAAGCGCTCCCGCAGCGCCCCGCGGTCCGTCGGGGAGTCCTCGAGCACGTCGTGCAGCAGTGCGCCGATCGCGGCCGTCTCGCCGCCGCCCTCCTCGAGCACGATCGCGCACGTCGCCAGCAGATGGGAGACGTACGGCGTGCCGGTGTTGTGCCGCACCTGCCCGCCGTGGCGCGACGCGGCGAACGCCAGCGCGTCGGTGAACCGCGGCGACAGGATGCCGCACCTCCCTACCGGCCGATCGCGCTAATGGCTGATCATTGCCGCCACGTCGTCGAGCTGGCGGAGCACCTCGGCGCGCTCGAGGCGGCGGCCCAGCTGCACCCCGCCCCGCGGCGGCGGCTCGTCCGGGCGGTAGTACACCTGCGAGCGCAGCCGCTCCCGGGGTCCGCGCAATACCAGTGTCGCGCACGCCTGCCCCCGGTCGGTGACGGCCTGATGGATGATGCTCGACGTCGTCTCGTACTGCCCCCGCAGCGGCGCCCGATCGACCCGGCGGACCGGGGCCAGTTCCACGCTGCCGTCGAAGACGACACGGGCGAGGCGTCCGCTCAGGTACGGCCGGTAGGTGAACCGCCGCCACGGCGCGCCGCCCGGGGCCTCCTCCAGCTCGACGAAGTGCTGCCGCCCGCCGAGCAGGATCGAGCGGAACGGGAAGCGGTGGTCGTGCGGCCGCGAGACGTGCTCGCCCCGCTGCGGGTCGGCCGGCCAGTAGTGCAGTGTGAGCCGGCTGCCGTCCGCGTATCCGGCCACGACGATCTTGGTGAATCCGTTCACGTGCCGGTAGGGGCGGATGTGCCCGGCCCGCACCCCAGCGGTGACCCGGTCGAGGGTCTCGGCGATGTCGAGGCGCTGCAGCAGCGAGGTGTCACCCACGGCGCATCCCTGTGTGTGTTCGCGGTGGAGTGCGCGGCGCCGCGCGCCGCCGACACCACAGAGCGTGCCACAGCCGCCCGGGGCGGCATGCGCCAACCCCGGCGTTTCGTCCGGCCTTTACCGCGCGGCCGGCCGCCGGATGAACCGATCGGCCGCCTCGATCACCCGCTTGAGCGTGTCCCCGGTCGCCTCGCGCAGCATCCGGGCCGGCGAGCGTCCGGCGATCCCGGCCGCGCCGACCTCGCGCAGCCACCCCGCCGCCGCGCCGAGCCGGTTGGCCCGCGCGAACGCGTCGGCCACCTCGACGGCGCCCTGGACCCGCCCGGCGAACTCGGCCCACCGCCGCCGGTCGCCGCGCCAGCGCTGAAACTCGCCCACGGTGGAAGCGCCCGCGATGTACGCGGTCAGCTCCTCACCCAGCAACGCGACGCAGCGATCGACGCCGCTCGCCGACAGGACCCCCACCGTCATGGATCAAACGCTACCCGCTGCCAGCCAGCCCGGCGAGCCCCGATCAGGCCGGCGGCGGCAGGTAGAAGGCGGAGACGTCCTCGGCCAGCAGGTCCAGGACCGGCACCCCGCCGTCCAGGGCGGCCGCGAACGCCGGCCACGAGTCCAGGTGGTAGCCGCCGGCCTCGGGGAAGTCGGCGCCGGTGAGGTACCGGGGAAGCAGGAAGGCATTTTGCACCAGCCAGTGCACGTAGCCGCCCTCCTCGCCCCACCCCGGCAGGCCCCGGGTCGAGTTCAGGTAGGCCCGCAGCTCCGCCGGGCTCGACCAGCGCACCATCCGCGACTCGTTCGTCAGGTGCCGGATGTAGGGGTTGTACAGCAGCGTCCCGCCGAGGCCGAAATGCTCCCGGAACTGCTCCCACAGCAGCCGCTCGTCGCTGCCCGCGTACGCCATCACCTCGGCCGCCGGCTCGGTCTGCAGCAGGTGGTGCAGGTACGACCACGTCGTCAGCGGGGTCAGCAGCCGGTTGGCGTCCTTGGACAGCAGCGTCTGCACGATCGCCCCGGCGTTGCGCTCCAGGTCGTGCAGGGCCAGGTGCGGCACGACCTTGATCGCGGCCAGCACGCTGTACAGCGACGGGTTGCGCTCCCCGTAGAAGATCCGCGCCACCGACCACGGGTCCGTCGGGCGCAGCAGCGACTCGGGCGAGTGCGCCGGCGCCGACGTCACATAGTCCTGCAGCGACGCCACCTGCGGGTCCGCGGCCGGGTCGACCCGGCGCATCCACCGGCGCAGGTCCTCGACGAACGCGGCGCTGAGCTGCTCGCGGCCGGTGACGCCGAAGTCGTCGAGGCACACGGCCACGCGCACGCCGCGGGCGCTGAGGGCGGCCGCGGTGAGGGCCTGGACGGCGTTGATGAGCGACGCGCGGGAGCGCAGCCGCACCGGCCAGAACAGCAGTCTCGGCCGCTGGGGCTCGCCGGCCCAGTCCACGCCCCAGCCGTAGCGCCGCTCCAGTTGGCGAAGCAGGGGCAGTACACCTTCCGGGGCGGTGTTGCCGGGCTGGGAGAACAGCTCGCGCTCCCATTCCAGGTGCCGGACCCGGCGGCGGGGGTCGACCCGCGGGCCGGCCGGCGGGACCTCGAGGCGGTCGGCCAGCCCGGTGAACAGGTCGTCGCCGTCGATGTCGGTGAAGAACTCGACCAGCCCCTCGAGGCGGTCGGGCAGGCGCAGCGGCGCGGCGTCGTGCAGCGCCCAGAGCACCCGGACCGGGCGGGCGGCGCCGACCTCGCGCAGGGCGCCGGTGACGATGTCGTCCCAGCCGGTGTACCCCACGACGACCACGACATCCCCGGTGATCAGTTCGGCGAGGGCGCGGGAGGACTCCGGGGCGGTGGCGTCCGGGGCCGGGTCGTGCAGCAGCGGCGAGCGGGCCTCCTCGCTCACCGGCCGCCAGAACCCGTGCAGGTGGAAGACCTGCACCGCGCCCTCACCCTCGGGCCGGCGGTCCGGGCGGCCGTCGGGCGCGACCGGCACGCTGAGCGCCTGGCGGCCGGTCTGGCGGACCGCGACCTCGAACAGCGGATCGAAGTTCGTGGTGAGGATGCAGTTGCCGAACTCGTCCGGCCGCCCCGCCAGCAGACGGCCCACGGCACGGACCCCGGCCGGCAGCTCCCACCAGTCGAGGCTGTTCTCGACCCGCTCGCCGAGGCGCAGGTCGACGCGCTGCCAGATGCCGTGGGTCGCCAGCGGCGAGGAGGCGAGGTCCGGCGCCCGGTAGCCGGCCAGCACCGCCTGCTGGACGACCACGTCGAACTCGCCGGGGGAGCGGCGGGCGGTGAAGACGCGCCGGTAGGCGAGGTACACCTCGATCGGCAGCGCGTGCGGGCCGAGCGCCGCGCGGGCCTGGTGCAGCGCCTGGATCAGCTCCCCGTCGTCGCCGAGCCCGGCCGCGTAGCGGTCGGCCAGCTCCACCAGCTCCTCGAGGCCGGGCACGGCGGGCATGGTCATGCCGGCGCCGAGGATGAGCGTGACCGTGCCGCCGTGGCGGATCGCGGACACGACCTCCTCGATGAGCCTGAGCTCCATTCTCACTCTCCCGCGGCCCGGGCGTGCAGGGTCGTCCACAGGTCGCGCGGGCGGCTGGACAGCGCCTCGCGCACGTCGGCGTCGCTGAGCAGGAGCAGGCCCCCGTCGATGTCGGCCTCCAGCTGGTCGGGGCCCCACCCGATGTACCCGGAGAACAGCCGCAGCCCGGCGATCACCGGCGCCAGCGGCTGTGGGTCGGCCGACAGCGGGATCACCCCGAGCCGGTCGCGGACGGGCCGGAAACGCAGCGGCGGCTCGACGTCCGGGCGCAGCCGGGCGACGGCGATGAAGCCCTCGTACCGGCTCAGCGGCCCGGCGTCGAACAGCACCGCGGGCGTGGTCAGCAGCCGCCGCCAGCCCGGCGGGATGTCGGCGGGCAGCGGGTCGTGGGTGGGGCGGTTGATCCGCACGCCGACGGCGCCGCGCGCGCGGTCGTGGCGCAGGACGAGCACCGCCGCCTGGCGCAGGTCGCGGTCCTCGACGGCGGCGGTGGCCACGACGATCCGCCCGACGAGGTCGCGGTGGTGGCGGGCCGCGTTGTGCACCAGCGGCAGCTCATCCCCGGCGGAGCGCAGTTCGGGCAGCTCGAAGCCGCGCTCGCGCAGCCGCAGCGTGACCTCCCGCCAGATGGTGCGCACGTCGAGCACCGCGGAGCGGTCGGGCAGGCCGCCGCGCAGCACGCGCAGCAGCTCGCCGGTGAAGGCGGTGTACGGCTCGCCGGGCGGGGCCTGCGCGGTGCGGTTGCGCGGCGCGGAGACCAGCAGGCACGTCTCGTCCGTCCCGGCCTGGTCGGCCACGGCCTGGGTGCCGGACTCGCCCGCCGCGAGGTGGCCGCTGGCCCGCCCGGCGTAGCAGCAGTCGAGGATCACCAGGCGGCGGTGCGCGCGGCTGCCGGCCACGGCGCGGCGGATGTGCTCGAAGGGCAGACCGGCCTCGTACGGTACGGCCGGATCGGTGCCCCGTAGCCCCAGCACGAGGCTGCTGTCGACCGGGTCCACCAGCCCGTGGCCGGCGTAGTAGACGACGAGCATGCCCTCCGGGGCGGTCTCGTCCGCGGCGCGCCGCAGCACCCGGCTGACCTCGCGGGCGTCGTCGGGGTCGTGCAGCACCGTGCAGTGCTCGGGCGCGAGCCCCCACAGGTCCGGGTCCTGCAGCACCCCGGCGAGCCCGTTGAGGTTGCGGGTGATCGCTGGTACCTCGGGCAGCTGCGAGTAGCGCGCCCCGCCCACGAGCACTGCCCGCGACGCGCGCGGGTCGGAAAGCTCCGCCACCTGACCGGCCCCGGGGCTCAGCCGGTGAGCGCCCGCGCCGCGGCGGCGACGGCCGCCGGGTCGGAGGACTCGATGCGCACCGACACGCCGTCGGGGTCGGTGCGGGTCAGGATGACCGCGGGCGCCTCGGGCCGGGTCCGGCGCCAGTTGGAGATCGCCAGCAGCAGCTGCCCGACCGACAGCCCGGTGCCGAGCACCAGGCTGATGATCTCGACGGCACCCGAGAGTTCACCGGGGAGCGCCGCGGTCGACAGCCCGATCTCGGACTGCACGACGCCGGGCTCGCCCAGCAGCCAGCGCTGCAGGCCGAGCAGCGTGTCGACGTCGGGCGCGGTGCCGTCCCCGAGGGGCTCGAGGTGGATCTGCAGCTGCACTGGTCAACCCGGGATGCTAGGGGATGCGGACTTCGAACCTTATCGAACCGCCGCATCCCCTGTCACCCGGCGCTCACCCGAACAGCGCGCGGCCCGCCCTCCTCGCCTTGCGGCGGGCCTTGGGCAGGGCGTCCAGGGCGCGGCGGCCGTGCTCGTCGGTGCGGGCGTGCAGCAGCCCGAACGTGAAGCCGTTCTCGCCGGCGCCGTGCGCGCTGATGCCGTACTGCCGCAGCAGGTCGCACGTGACCAGGGCGTCCTGGTGGGCGCCGAGCACGTCCTGCAGGTCGGTGACCCGCGCGGCCAGGCGCGTGGCGGGCTTGCCGGCCACCGGGGCGACCAGCTCGGCGGCGTATCGCGCCCGCTTGTAGGCCTTGCGCGCCTCGTGGCGCTGCTCGTCGGTCGTCGCGGCGGCCATGCGCGCGTCGGCGCGGTCCAGCGCCTTGCCGGCCCGGCGCAGAAGGTCGCGGCGGGGGATGCGGCCGGGGGCGGAGGCGGCCGCGACCAGCGCGTCGAGGTCGTTGAGCACGGAGGTGTACCGCGGACTGTCCAGGCCCGCGATGAGCGCCTCCCGGGCCTCGGCGGCGCGGGCGGCCAGCAGCGAGGTGATGCGCGCCGCGACCGGGCCGAGCACCAGCTCCACCGGCTCCGCCGCGACGAGGCCGGCCAGGCGTTCGCTCATCACGTCGCAGTCGCGCACCTCGCCCAGCAGCCCGGTGGCCCACTTCACCTCCTCGTGCAGGCGGTCGAGGTCGCCGGGTGCGCTCTCGGGCAGCAGCGGGGCGAACGAGCGCAGCGTGGAGCGCAGGCGCCGGGTCGCCACCCGCATCTTGTGCACCGCCTCGGCGTCGCCCTCGCGCACCTGCGGGTCGTGCTCGACGAGGGCGTCGCGCTGCTCGGACAGGTACGCGGCCAGCGCCCGGCGGGCCGTGGAGCCGCGCGGGGTGTCGGCGGCGGGCGGCGGGTAGTCCTCGCCGAGGGCCTGGGCGAGCTTCGACGGGCTCGCGGCGGGGCGGGCGCCGGCCTTGCGCAGGGCGGCGTCGAGGCGGGCGAGGTCCTCGCCGGCGCCGTCGACGAGCTCGACCTCCAGCTCGTGCCACTCGCGGGCGGCGCCGCCGCGCAGCGACTCGGTGCTGACGTGGTCGTCGGCGAGGAGTGCGACGGTGGTGCCGTCGGCGGCGCGCAGGGCCCGCTCGACGCGGTGGGTGCGGATGCGGGCCACCGGGGCGAGCTTCTCGCCGCGGGTGAGGGCGCGGACCTGGTCGGCGACGGCCCGGGGCGGGGTGCGCTGCCGGGCGTTGGCGGGTATCTGCAGCTCGCTGCGCTCGCCGCCGGTGGGGCGCTTGAGGTGCCACCCGGCGTCGTTGCCACCGGTGCGCCGGCGTAGTGTCACCCGGCCGCGGGCCAGGCGCAGCCCGACGGTGTCGTAGTAGACGGCGTCGAGCCGCTGGTCGTCGGGGTCGCCGACGCTCGCCACGGCGCCGATCCCGGCCAGGTCGGGCAGTGCGAAGCCGTCCGGCAGCTCGTATTTGCGTTCGATCTCCAACTTTCCTGCCATGTACTCCATTCTCGCAGTGAACGGGTCACCTCGCGAAGATGAACGTGGGATAAACGAGAAGTGCACCACGACCTGCTCGCGCTGCTCGACGCGCACCTGGCCGAGCTGACCGCCCTCCGTCACGTCCTCTCCGCGCCCCGCCCGGTGTACCCCGGCGAGCGCCGTGCCGCGGCCGAGGAGACGGTCCGCGCCGCGGACCGGTACGGGCGGGCCGCCGGGGCCCTGCTCGAGCCCGCGCCGGTGTGACCTGGGCTTCCGGGCACCCGTAACCTTGTGCCGTGAGGGTCGTCAGGCAGCGGGTACGCTTCGCGATCCGGCTGTTGCGGGACTGGCGGCTCACCGTCGCGTGGGGCAAGTCACTGCTGCGTTCGGGCGTGACGAGCGTCGTCGTCCTGGCCGTGGTGTTCTGGGTGCTGCCCGGCGTGCGCGCCAGCGGCGGGCCCGTCGCCCTGGTGGAGCTCACGATCCTGCTCGCCGCCATCGGCACCCTGATGCGCCTGGTGCTGCTCGGCGTCGCGGTCATCGTCGGCGGGGTCGGCGTGCTCGCCCTCGGCGTGGTCATCCAGGCCCTGGTGATGTTCACCGCGCTGCGCCTGGCCAACGGCGTCAGCGTCGACTCGTTCGCCGACGCGTGGGTGGCCAGCTGGCTCGCCGCGGTGCTCACCGCGCTCATCAACTGGCTCGCTGACGCCGGCAGCGAGGACGTGTTCCTGGGCCAGGCGCTGCGGCAGATGGCCCGCCGCCACCGCGGCACCCCGGCGACCGAGCCGGGCGTGCTCGTCGTGCAGCTCGACGGGCTCTCCTCGCCGCTGCTGTCGTGGGCGGTCAAGGCCGGCAACCTGCCCAACCTCGGCAAGTGGCTGCGGACCGGGACGCACGCGATGATCCCCTGGCACACGGGCATGCCGGCGACCACCCCGGCGAGCCAGGCCGGCATCCTGCACGGCGACTTCTCGCAGATCCCGGCCTTCCGGTGGTACGAGAAGGAGTCGGGCCGGCTCGTGGTGACCAACCGGCCCCGCGACGCCGCCGACGTCGAGGCCCGCGTCTCCACCGGCCGCGGTCTGCTCGCCGACGGCGGTGTGAGCATCAGCAACGTCTTCTCCGGTGATGCGCCCACCAGTCTGCTCACGTTCAGCAACGCCGCCCTGCCCGGCCGCTCCGCCCGCGGCTACCTCGCCTTCGTCGCCAGCCCCTACGGCTTCGCCCGGGCGCTGGTGCTCTCCGTCGGCGAGATGCTCAAGGAGATCCAGCAGGCCCGCCGGCAGCGGTTTCGCGACGTGTTCCCGCGGGTGCCGCGCACGGCCGCCTACGTCGCCCTGCGCGCGGTCACCAACGTGCTGTTACGGGACCTCAACGTCTCCCTCATCGCCGAGCAGATGAGCCGGGGCGCCCCGGTGATCTTCTGCGACTTCGTCGACTACGACGAGGTCGCCCACCACGCCGGGCCGCTGCGCCCCGAGGCCCTGCAGACCCTGGAGGGGCTCGACCGGGTGCTGGGGACCCTGCACAAGCTCGCCCGGGTCGCCGGCCGCGACTATCAGATCGTGGTCCTGTCCGATCACGGGCAGAGCCAGGGGGCGACATTTTCGCAGCGGTACGGCGTGACGCTGGAGCGCCTCGTCGGCGATCTGGCCGGCAACGGCAGCGAGAGCGCGAGCGGCGGCCCCGACGACGAGGACTGGGGCCGGGCCAACACCCTGCTCGCCGGCGTGTCGCACCAGACGCGCTCGTGCGGCCCCGAGACCCACCGCCCCCGCGGCGAGGTGGTGACCATCGCCTCGGGGAACCTCGCCATGCTGTACCTCACCGACGTGCCCGGCCGCGCCGGCCTCGCGATGATCGAGCAGCTGCGCCCCGGCCTGGTCGACGGCCTCGCCAAGCACCCGGGCATCGGCCTGGTCGTCGTGGAGGGCCCCGACGGTCCGGTGGCGATCGGCCCGGCCGGGCGGCACCACCTGCGCGACGGCCGGGTGGAGGGCGAGGACCCGCTGCCGCCGTACGGCCCGCTCGCCGCCGCCGACCTGCTCGCCCACTCCGAGATGGCGCACGTCGGCGACCTGGTCGTGGTGAGCCGGGTCGACCCGGGCACGGACGAGGTCGCCGCGTTCGAGGAACTGGTCGGCTCGCACGGCGGGATCGGCGGCTGGCAGACCGAGGCGGTGCTGGTGCATCCGGCTGAGTGGCCGGTGCTCAGTGCCGAGCCGCGCGGGCCGGTCGACGTGCACCGCCAGCTGGTCGCCTGGCTCGACGAGTTGGGCCTGCGCGCGCCCGCGGCGGTGCCCGCGCCGCGCGATGACGATCTTCCCTTGTCGGCGAGAGTTCGAGGTGTTTAGATCAACTAGCCTGACCGTGTTCTCGACCCACGTTGATCAGCGTCAACGTGGGTTGATTGCGGTCATGGCGTTGGCGGCTGGCACGACTACCTGATTTCGCACGCCGCCGGATTTCGTACGCCCGCAAGATTTCGTACGCCCGCAAGATTTCGCACGCCCGCAAGATTTCGCACGCCCGCAAGATTTCGCACGCCCGCAGGATTTCGCATGCCGCAGGACGAGGAGCCGCGCGAGATGGCCGACGACGCGTTACGCCCCTGGAACTGGGAGGACCCCCAGGAGCTGGCCGCCACGGTGGACTCCTTCACCGAGGACCTGGCCCGCGTCGAGACGCTCGAGCCCGAGCTCAGCGCGGCGGTGCTGGACCGCTCGCACTTCGACGGGCTCGGCCTGACCGGCGTCGAGTTCGCCGCGTTCAAGACCAGCCACCCGCAGGCCCTCGGCACCGACCTCGTCTCGCTCGTCGCCGCCGACGGCACCACGACCGAGCGCGGCCGGGTGTACCTCGTCGACGGCACCGCCCGCTTCGCCGAGATGGACATCACCGGCGCGCTGCCGGTCGCCGACGACACCGTCGACTGGGTCTTCGCCGAGCATCTCATCGAGCATGTCACCCTGCGAGCCGGGATCGCCTGGTTGAGCGAGGTCAAGCGGATCCTTCGCCCCGGCGGTCTGCTCCGGCTCACCACGCCGGACCTCAAGGTGTACGCCGAGAGCTACGTCAAGGGTGACGGCTTCTTCGCCAAGCACCGCCGCCGGATGAACCGCGCCCTCACCGGCGTCGCGCCCGCCATGCCCGCGCGCGGGGCGTTCATGTTCAACCAGCTCTTCTACGTGTACGGCCACCGCTGGCTTTACGACCTCGAGGAGCTCACCTACGCGCTGACGTCGGCGGGCTTCGCCGAGGAGGCGATCGTCGTGCGGGCCTACCGCGAGGGCGCCCGCCAGGATGTGGCCGATCTCGACCAGGTCCTGCGCAACGACGAGACGATCTACGTCGAGGCCACGGCGTAGCCCGGCGCACCGGCCGCCCGCCGAACGCAGCGGGATCCCGCGCTGCGTTCGGCGCGGTCCGGGCTCGGGCGGCTGCTACGGCGCGGTCCGAGACTCGGGCTGCTTCGGCGCGGTCCGGGGCTCGCACTGCTACGGCATGGTCCGGATCTCGGCGCCGTCCTGTGTCTTGTCCTCCCGGCGCCGCTCGATCCAGCCGGCGATCTGCCCGGCGGCGAGCACGATGACGATCGCGCAGACCACGCCCTGCCACGGCTGCGGGAAGACGTTGCGGCTGAGCAGGCCGATCGCGGAGTACGTGGCCGACCACAGCAGGCAGGCGGCGATGTTGGAGACGATGAACGTCCGCCACGACAGCCCGACGATCGCGGCCGTGAGCAGCACCGGGATTCGCCCGCCGGGCACCAGGCGTGACACCAGCAGCGCAATCACCGGGCGCCGTTGCAGCCGCTGCCGTACCGTCTCCGCCAGCCGCCACGGCCGGCGCAACAGCCGCAGCCGTCGCGTCAGCGCCTCGCCGCCGGCCCGGCAGATCGCGAAGGTGACGGCGTCGCCGCTGTACGCCCCGAGCCCGCCGGCCGCGATCACCGCCGGCACCGCGAGCGGGTTGTAATGCGCGGCGAGGACCGCGGTGGCGCTGACGGCCGCCCCGGTCGGCAGGACCGGCACGGTCGAGCCGAGCGCGACGATCCCGAACGTGATCGCCAGCGCGGCGACCAGGCTTGCGAACGTGGTCACGAAATCGTCAGGCTCTCGCCGGGCGCGAGCACGCGCACGTCGGTCTGCGGGGCGGCGCCGCGGGTATGCTCGGCGAACTCGTCGCCCGGGCGGTGGAACCGGTCCGGGCGCACCCGCCCGCAGCCGACCGGCCACAGCGTGCCCCAGTGGATCGGCACGGCGTGCGCGGGCTCGACCAGCCGCATCGCCTCGGCGGCCCGGGCCGGGTCCAGGTGCCCGGGGCCGAGCGTCCAGCCCCAGCCCCAGACGGGTACGAGCGCGAGATCCACCGGCCCGATCTCCTTCATCTCGTCGAACAGCCCCGTGTCGCCGCCGAACCAGGCCGACGTGTCGCCGGCGACGACGTAGCCGAGCGCCACCGCCCGGATGCGCGACTTCGGGGTCCGGCCGCCGTCGTGCGCGGCCGGCACCGCGCGGACCGTCACGTCCCCGACCCGCGTCTCCTGCCCGGCCCGCAGCTCGGTGAAGTCCCGCTCACCGAGCCGCGAGCGCAGGAAGGAGGCCGCTCCGTGGGGCACGATCAGCCGGGTCGACCGGGGCAGGCCGCGCAGCGACGGCAGGTCGCAGTGGTCGGAGTGCAGGTGGGAGACGACCACGGCGTCGGGCGCGTGGGCGAGCCGGGGCAGCGGCCCGCGCCGCCGGTGCAGGTGCGCGAGCCGGTTGCGCAGCACCGGATCGGTCAGGATCGTGACCCCGCGCTCGCGGATGGCCACAGTCGCGTGCCCCCACCAGGTGATGTCCACCCAGCCATTATGGGCACGCCCGGCCCGGCCGCCGCTCGGACGGCCTCGCCCCGCCGGACCGCTCGGACGGCCTCGCCCGCCGGACCGCTCGGCCGCCGAGTGCCTTCCGGTCGTAGGCGTCACGGTTGTAGGCCGCCCGGCCGCCGAGTGCCTTCCGGCCGTGGGCGCCCGTCCGTGGGCTGCCCGGCCGTAGGCTGTCCGGCCAGGTCGCCCGGCCGTGGGTCGCCCGGCCGCTCTATACGGGCTCGGTCACGGCGGGCTGGTCGGCGGGCTGCTTCGGCGCCTCCCAGGCCGGGCGGCCCGTCCGTACCACCAGCAGCACCAGCACCGCGCCGGCGAGCGCGATCCAGCCGGCCAGGGCGACCACGTGGTTCACCGCGTCCGTCGGCGGGTGGTGGGCGGCCAGGCGGTCGGAGAAGATGGCGCCGAAGATCGCCACGCCGAGCGCGAACCCGAGCTGGCGGAAGGTGTTGACCGCGCCGCCGGCCATGCCGCTGCGCTCGTGCGGTACTGCTGCCAGGGCCGCCGAGGCCATCGTCGGCAGGACGGCGGCGACGCCCAGGCCGACCACGATCAGGCCGGGGATGAGCGCGGTGTCCTTCGAGGCGGGCGTGAGCCGGGCCTGGATCAGCGCGCCGGCGCCGATGAGCAGCATCCCCACGCCGATCGTCCAGCGCGGCGGCACCTTCTGCAGGAACCGGCCCGCGAACGCGCCCGCCACGAACGAGGCGGCGCTGAGCGGCAGGGCGCCGAGCAGGCCGGCGTCGACCGGGCCGAGCCCGCGGAACTGCTGCAGCCACACGGTGGTGAAGGGCAGGTAGGCGAAGGCGGCGGCCTGGGCGAGTACGGCCGCGACCATGAGCGCGCCGAACGACGGCTTGGCGAACAGGTGCAGGTCGAGCATGGGGTGATCGGTGCGCCGCTCGATAACGATGAACGCGACCAGGGCGAGCGCGGCGAGCGCGAACGCGCCCAGAGTGCTCGGCGCGGTCCAGCCGGCGTCGCCGCCGCGGATCAGGGCGAACGTGACGGCGGCGGCACTGAGCGTGAACGTGACGGTGCCGGGCAGGTCGAGCCGGGCGTCGCGGCGGCCGTGCGACTCGGTCACGCCGCGCACGGTGAACCACACCGCCACCAGGCTGGCCGGCAGGTTGACCAGGAAGATCCAGCGCCAGCCGAAGTGCTCCGTGAGCAGCCCGCCGACGATCGGCCCGGCGGCGGCCGCGGCGCCGTTGACCGCGCCCCAGACACCGAACGCGACGCCGCGGTCGCGTCCGGTGTAGGCGACGCTGAGGATCGCCACTGTCGTGGCGAACATCGCCGCGCCCCCGATACCCTGCAGGAGCCGGGCGGCGACGAGGAACGCGGCGTTGGGTGCCACCGCGCACAGCAGCGATGCGGCGGCAAAGACGCCGGTACCGGCGAGGTACACCCGGCGGCGCCCGTGCCGATCGGCGAGCGCGCCCGAGGCGAGCAGGACGGCGGCGAGGGCGAGGGCGTACCCGTCGAGGACCCACTGCAGCCCGCCGAGCGTGGCCCCGAGGTCCCGGGCGATGGCCGGCAGCGCGACCGTCACGATGGTGACGTCGACGAGCAGCATGAACGTGCCGATGGAGACGGCGGTGAGTGCGGACCATTTGCGCATGCGGTCCAATGTCTGGTCGCCGTCGGCTTTCAGGTACTCGCCACCGTCATGGCGGCGGATTTCGACACGGTTTACCGTGGGATGGTGGAAATCGACGCGCTGGACCACTCGATCGTCGATGCGCTGCGCCTCGACGGCCGCGTCCCGTTCAGCACCCTCGCCGAGGTCCTGGGTGTCTCCGACCAGACGGTGGCGCGCCGATACCGCAGGCTGCGAGTCGGCGGCCTGCGGGTCGCGGCCCTGCCCGACGGCGTCCGCCTCGGCTACGACATGTGGCTCATCCGCCTGCAGACCACGCCGGACAGCGCCGGCGCGATCGCCGACGCCCTGGCTCGCCGCCCCGACACCACCTGGGTCACGCTGGGCTCGGGCGGCACCGAGGTCACCTGCGTCGTACAGAATCCGGGCACCGCCGACCGCGAGTCACTCCTGCTGCAGAAGCTGCCCCGCACGCCGCGCCTGGTCTCCGTGCGCGCGTTCTGCCTGATGCACCACTTCGCCGGTGGCCCGGTCGGCGGCGAGGCCCGCGCCACGCAGTTGAGCCAGGAACAGGCCGCGCGGCTGCGCCCGCCCCCGCCGGCCCCCGGCACCGTGGCCGTGCTCACCGACGAGGACCGGCCGCTGCTGGCCGCGCTCAACCGGGACGGCCGGCTCGGGTACCCGCAGCTCGCCTCCGCCACGGGAATGTCGGAGTCGACGGTCCGCCGGCGCCTGGAGCACCTGCGCGCGACCGGGGCCATCTTCTTCGACGTGGAGATGGACCCGTCGCTGCTCGGCTACACCGCCCGGTTCCTGCTGTGGCTGTCGGTCGCGCCGGCGCACCTGGAGGCGGTGGGGACGCAGGTGGCACGGCACGAGGAGGTGGTGTTCGTGGCCGCGACGACGGGGGAGACGAACCTGCTCGCCACGGTGATCTGCCGGGACGTGGCGTCACTGTACGACTACGTGACCCACCGCATCGGCCCGCTGCCGGGCGTGGAGCGCCTTGAGTCGGTCCCGGCGCTGCGCCACGTAAAGCAGGTCGCCGCCGTGCTGTAGTCCTGTTGAATTCGGGCGATCACGCCGCGTGGTGGACGTGATACGCGCCCTTCTTGCGGTGTACATCGCGCTGTCCGCCTGCCGCAGCAGTTCGTCGGGCAGCGACGCGTCATCGGACAGCGCCACTCCGACGCTCGCGCTCGCCGGCGGCAACCGGCCGTCCACCACGATCGGCGTGTCGACCGCTCGCACGGTCCGTCGGGCGACGCGTACCGCCGCCGCCAGGTTCGGGATCCCTCGGCGAACCGGACCACGACCCACTCGTCGGACAGCTCCGGGCCCGTCAGCGCGACGACCTGGCCCAGCTGACGACCATGACTCGTCCCCGCCGAGCCGGCCGACGGTGTCCTCGGTCCGCACGCAGTGCGTGAGCCGCCCCGCGACCGCCTGTAGCAGTTCGTCGCCGGCCTCGTGGCCATCCAGCTCTGCGCGCCACTGCCGACGCCATCGCGACCCGGGCGATCGGCTCCCCGCCTTCGCAGCCCTGGCGGTCCAGCACTCATCCTGACGGCCGATATATGGCTCCAACCTTCGTATTCGCATTCCATCGGCCTCCTTGCCTTCGTCGATCTCCGCGAGGCACGATCAGCTCCCATGGAGCGGATCAGGGTGCCCTTCGAGGGCGAAGGCGCCGGCGCTGGTGTCTTGACGTGGGGCCAGCACCAGGTCTGGCAGGCGATGATCGAGGTGGGCACCTCCATGAGCATGGGCGGCGTGGTCCCCGTCCACGACGCCCGCACCGTGTCCGACTTCGCCGAAGAGCTCCGCTTCTTCATGACCCGCTACCCGTCGATGCGCACCCTGCTCCGCATCGCCGAGGACGGCACCACCACCCAGGAGACCTTCCCCTCCGGCGACGCCTTCCTCGAGGTCCACACGGTCCGCTTTCCCGGCCCCCAGTCCTCCGCCCCCGCCGTCTCACCGTCGTCCCCGGACCCCACGCTTGCTCCTTCCCCGGACCCCGCGTCTGCTCTTTCCCCTGACCCCGCGCCCGCGTCTTCCGTGGGCACCGCGCCTGCCCCTTCCCAGGACTCCTTGCCCGCACCGCTGCTGGAGGCCGCCGGCACACTGGCCGCCGAGGTGTACGCCGGCTGGAAGGCCCGCAACTTCGACTACACCACCGAGTGGCCCATCCGCATGGCCGTGGTCCAAGCGGGCCCCGGCGGCCCGGTCATCCACGTCGTCGTCATGGTCTGCCACATCGCCGCGGACGGCAGCGGCCTGGCCACCATGGTCCGCGAGCTCGCCCAGCGCGACGCGATCGGCCCCCACGCCGCCACGTCCCACCTGGACCTCGTGGCCCTGCAGCAGGCCTCGACCCGCCAAACCGACAACGCCATGCGTTACTGGGAAACTCAGCTGCGCGCCATCGCTCCCCAACGCTTCCCGGCCGGCTTCAACGAGCCCCCCGCCCCTCGATTCCGCCAGCTCGTCTGGCAGTCCCCGGCGCTGCACGCCGCCGGCGAACGCCTGGCGGCCCTGCTCTCCATCGACTCCGCCCCCATCCTCCTGGCCGCCTACGGCGTGGCCTTCACCCGCGTCGTCGGCGATGGCCCCTTCGCCACCCAGGTCATCGTCAGCAACCGCTTCCGCCCCGGCCTGGCCGACGTGGTCTCCCCGCTGGCCCAGAACGGCCTGGTCGTCTTCGAGGCCCGCGACACCACGGCCGCGGAGGCGGTGTCAAGGGCCCGCCAGTCGTCGATGAGCGCCTCCAAGTACGCCTACTACGACCCGGCGACCCGCCAGGCCCTGATCGACCAGATCGGCAAGGACCGCGGCGAACCACTGGACCTGCAGGTCTTCTACAACGAGCGCCGCATGACCCTCCGCCCTCCGGCCAGCACGCCCGACGAGGCGGCCATCCGCTCCCTCCTGCCGGCGACGACCCTGATCCGCGAGACCCCGCTGCCGTACTTCAACGAAAAGCTGATGATCAACATCGACGACGTCCCGGACACCATCCAGATCACGACCGAGATCGACACCGCCTACCTCCCGATCGAGGGTCTCCACCGCCTGCTGCAGGAAATGGAGAACTTCACCGTCGCGGCCGCCCTGAACCTGGCGGCTCAGTCCGTCCCCTGACCCAGTGCCCGACCACGAGCGCGTGGCGCCAGGCGATCGCCCCTCCCGGGCGGCTCGCCCCTCTCGGGCTGGGCCCCTACGGGCCGGCCGACGGTATCCAGGAAGAAGTCCTCTCCGCTCCCATCACCGACCCGCGAAACCCAGGCATGGGTCAAGCCCCGTTCGGCGATGCGGTGGTTCCGCCGCCACGAGTCAAGATCATTCGCACGTGCGTAGCGCCCGGTCTGTGTCGCTGGGCCACCCTTCATCAGGCCAGTGCGGAGTGCTCGCAGGACCACACGCCTCAGGTTGCCGACAGCACCGCCGAGTGCCCAGAAATCGTGCCGATTGGCGACTTTGCCGCTCGCGCGGCGCCAGCGGAATGACCCCAGCCATGGTCGGCGTCGCCCGATCGCGGTGTCGGGGATCATGGCAACGGCAGCCATGCGAGCACCTTGCGAATTTGGGCGTCCCAGAAGGCCCAGTCGTGATCGCCGGGGGAGAAGTCCGTCGTGAGCGGGATGCCGCGCTGCGCGCACGCCTCGCGGAAGCGCACGTTCGACTCGTAGAGCACATCCTCGGTGCCGCAGGCGACATACAGCGGCGGCGGGCTCTCGACCTTGCCGAGCAGGTGCAGCAGGTCGTCCTCGGTGCCCTCGACGGTGGGCGGGTCGCCGAAGATGCGCTGCCACATCCGGGGATCCTCGGGCGTGGACATCGTGTGGGTCCTCTCGGCGATGTCCAGCACGCCGGAGAGGCTGGCCGCGGCGGCGAACCGGCCGGGGTGGCGCAGGGCGAGCTTGAACGCGCCGTATCCGCCCATGGACAGACCCGCGACGAACGTCTTCGCCGGGTCGTCGGTGAGGCGGAAGAGATGGCGGGCGATCCGTGGCAACTCCTCGGACACGAACGTCCAATATGGACGGCCCCATGCCTCGTCGGTGTAGAAGCTGCGGTGGACTTGCGGCATGACGACGGCGAGTCCGGCCTCCTCGGCGTACCGCTCCAGGGAGGTCTGGCGGGTCCAGGCGGTGTCGTCGTCGCTGAGGCCGTGCAGGAGATAGAGGGTCGGGAACCCGCGGAGCGGGCCGGGCGTCTGCTCGGGCAGCAGCACGGTCATCGACGTGCCGAACCCGAGGGTCTCGGAGGAGAAGTTGCAGCGGACGAGTGCCATGCTCATGCTCCCATCGTAATGCTGTTCGGTGGTAGCTGTCTGCCCCGTCGGCGGTCGTTGAGCCGGCGGGCTTTCACGCGCGCCCCGCAGTCAGCCATCGCGCACCACCGTCGTGAGTGGTTGCGGCTGCGGTCGAGGAACAGCCAGCCGCAGCCGCCTTCCTCCAGGGGGCAGACGCGTAGGTCCGCGACGTTCTCGGTCGTCAGCAGGTCGACGGCGATGGCGGCGAGGCGGTCCTGAATGGCGAACGGGGCGACGTCGCCGATCTGCAGTCGCCCGGCGGTCGGGCTGTCGAACGCCAGCGTGACGCCCGCTCTGGCCACCGCGGCGGAGTAGCGCGTGCCCAACTGCTCCAGCGCCGACTGATACGGCAGCTTCGGCTTCAGTTCCTCGTCCAGGCGCACGGCGAGCACCGTGTAGAGGGCCTCCCGCAGGGCCAGCGCCGCCGCCAGGGCCTGCTCCCCGGACCAGGTCAGTTGGATATCGGGTGCCTCGTGGGGCTCCACGACGCCGGTGCGCACGGCCCAGTCGAGCAACTCCTGTGGAGTGCCCAGGTGCTCCTTCTCCGGCGTGCCGCCGGGCACCCGCGGCTCGACGGTGTTGACCAGGTCGAGCCCGGTGTGCCCGCCGACGAGGCGGAGAACCGGGTTGTCCGTCGACTCCATGTGTGCGATGCTACCACCGTACTCGCTTTAACCGGAATCATCGGGATGGGAGAGCCCTTATGCTCGAACACCGACGCGCGAACCTGGCCCTGGCTGCCCTATCCATCTCGACGTTCACGTTCGTCACCACCGAGATCCTCCCGGTCGGGCTGCTCACCCTCATGGCCGACGACCTGAACCGGTCCAGATCGCAGATCGGGCTGCTGATGACGGGTTACGCCGTCGTGGTCGTGCTCATGTCGTTCCCGCTGGCACGCCTCACCCAGCGGGTCCCGCGCCGGCTCCTGCTCGGCCTGACGCTCGGCGTCTTCTCCGCCGCGACGCTGGTCACCGCCCTCGCACCCGGCTACGGGGTGTTGCTCGGTGCGCGGTTGGTCGTCGGCCTCACGCAGGCACTGTTCTGGTCCATCGTCGCCTCGAGCGCCACCGGCCTCTTCCCGCCGTCTCAGCGCGGCCGCACGGTGGCTCGCATGTCCATCGGCGCCGCCCTGGCCCCAGTGCTCGGCGTGCCGCTGGGCACCTGGCTCGGTCAGCAGGTGGGCTGGCGCTTCGCGTTCCTGGTCATGGCCGTCATCGGCGTCGCCACCTGTGCCGTCGTCGTGGCCCTGGTCCCGGGCGCCACGCCGGAGGCTGAAGCCGCGTCGCGCGGCGCGGCCCCGGACCGGCGGCGATACGTTCTGCTGGTGCTCTGCACTGCGATCGGCGTGACCGGCGCGCTGACCGCCCAGACCTACGTGACGCCCTTTCTGCTGGACGTGACCGGCTTCGCCGCCGCCACGCTCAGCCCGCTGCTGCTGGTGACCGGCGCGGCCGGATTCCTGGGCACTGTCGTGGTCGGGCGCTTCCTCGATCGGCGCCCGTGGCTGGCGCTCGTCACCCCGCTGGCACTCATCGTCGTGACGCTGCTGGTGCTCTACTCGCTCGGCACCCTGAAGCCGGTCGCGATCATGGCCCTGGCCGCCAATGGCTTCGCGTACAGCGCCATGGCCGCCGCCGTGCAGAACCGCATCCTCATCGTCGCCCCGGGCAGCACCGACCTCGCCTCGGCCGGCGGCAGTTCGGCGTTCAACGTGGGCATCGCCTCCGGGTCGTTCCTGGGGGGCGTCATCGTCGATCAGGCTGGGGTCCGGTCCGTGGCACTGGTCGGCGCGGCGATCACGGCCGCCGCCGTCCTGCTGCTGCTCGCCGAACCCCGCCTCGCCCGGCCGCGCCGCGCGCTTCAGCAGGGCCCGGCGGCACCTGAGCCTGAGGTGAGCTGGCTCCGTGCGACGGCGTAAGGGTGCGGAGGTGTGAGGGCGCGAGGCGCGAGGCGTGGAGGTGTGAAGGCGGTTCAGGTGGGAGCGTCGGCCGGGCGGGGGCTGGGCTGGGCTGGATGGAGCACGCCGGTCGGCTCGTGGATGCGCGGCATCTGGGCGGCGATCCTCGACGACGACCGCGACCGCCGCGGTGGACGGATTGGGGTGCCGGCAGAGGGGAGTGGAGGGAGACGGGAGAACTGGGCCGGGTCGAGGAAGCGAGGCGAATTGAGTGGACCGGCCCGGGTGAGCGTGGGTCGGGCGGGATGGGGTGGGCGGGATGGGCTGGGCGGAGGAGGGCGCTGGGCGCGGGAGGGTGGCCGGGTGGGAGTGGCTTGGCGGGGTGGGAGCGGCGAGGGGTGAGCTGGGCTGGTTTGCGTCCGCGTTGATGTGTCGCTCGGGTGGGGCGGGTGGCGTGGGACCGGGGCGGTGTTTTTGGGAGAAGGGTGTATTTGGCGTTAGTTGGAACCGGGGGACTGAAAAACAACTGTTGCTCGATGTCGGTTAGTTGACAGAATTAAACGTATTGTTGAGTGCTCTGGTGAACGTGGTCCGGCGCTATTGGAGTTGTTCAAGAAAGAGATCTGGCTTGGGGCTGTCGGATCCGTTACATTCCGGGTGGGCCGGCGGCGTTCGGAAGGGGTTTGAACACGGCTTTTAGCTGCGGGAACGATCAAATAGGAAGGATTTATGGCCAGCCGTTCGGGCGGTCCTTAAGATCGCATTCTGTGCCTACGATCGGCAATGTCGAAGTCGGCGCGGGAACGGCATCTACGGTGGCGTCCCGACGAGTTCTGGAAGATCGGAGGCCGGGTCGTTGCTGGACACCGCCGTGCCCCGATCGGTGACGGCCGCGAACGTTGCGGGCGGCGCCGGGGTTGATTCGAGCCGCCGTCGGCGGCGTCTTGAGCGGCGTCGGGAGCGTCAGCGGGCGAAGCTCGCCGAGACGCATCGCGCGTACGAGGACTGCAAGGCGATCACCGGGGCGCTGACCACGCCGGGGCAGGCGCAGCATCCGGTGGTGTACCGGTATGTGGGCGGGCCGTGGCGGCGGGTGATGCTGTCGCTGCTGATCGCCGCGAACTTTCTGACCGGGCTGGTGTTCGTCGGGTGGCTGCTGCTGCCGGAGCACATCCCGGGGGCCAGGGGAGACACCCTCGGGGCCGGTGACTGGCACGTGATCATGGCGCGGGTCGCGTTCTGCTTCGTGGTGCTGGTCGAGGCTGTGCGGATGCTGCAGAACTTCGCGGTGTGGGTGTTCGCGTGGAAGGCGCGCGACCCGGTGCCGATGGTGCCCGGGCGCGGGCTGCGCATCGCGATGCTGACCACGATCGTGCCGGCCAAGGAGCCGATCGACGTCGTGGAGCGGTCGCTGCGGGCGATGCAGCGGGTGCGCCACGACGGGCGGGTCGACATCTGGATTCTCGACGAGGGCGACGACCCGCGGGTCAAGGCGATGGCCAAGCGGCTCGGCGTGCACCACTTCAGCCGCAAGGGCCGGCCCGAGTTCAACCAGGAGCACGGGGCGTTCCGGGCCAAGACCAAGTCGGGCAACCACAACGCCTGGCGGGCCACGCACGAGCACGTGTACGACGTCGTGGCGCAGATGGACCCCGACCACGTGCCGCTGCCGGACTTCCTGGAGCGCACGCTGGGGTACTTCCGCGACCCGGACGTGGCGTTCGTCGTGGCGCCGCAGGTGTACGGCAACATGTACGACAACTGGGTCGTGCACGGCGCCTCGGTGCAACAGTACCTGTTCTCGGGGCTGATCGAGCGGGGCGGCAACGGGCTCGACGCGCCGCTGCTGATCGGCACCAACCACCTCTACCGGCCGCTGGCGTGGGCGCTGATCGACGGGTACCAGGACTCGATCATCGAGGACCACCTGACGAGCATGGTCGTGATGGGGGCGAAGAACCCGCTGACGGACGGCAAGTGGAAGGGCGTCTACACGCCGGACGTGATCGCGGTCGGCGAGGGGCCGACAAGCTGGACGGACTACTTCAACCAGCAGAAGCGGTGGGCGTACGGCGTGTGGGAGATCCTGCTGCGCCGCTCCCGCCCGCACCTGAAGCACCTCGGCGCCCGGCAGCGGCTGTGCTACGGGCTGGTGCAGTCGTACTACCCGAGTGTGGCGCTGTCGGCGGTCTCCGGTGTGGTGGCGACCGGCACGTATTTGGGGCTGGGCATCAACGCCGCGACGATCCAGTGGCAGTGGTGGCTCGCGCTGTGGTCGGCGAGCATGGGCACCTGGGTCGTGCTGTGGCTGTGGCTGCGAAGGTTCAACCTGGCCCGGCACGAGCGCAAGGAGATCGGCGTGCACGGCATGCTGCTCGCGCTGTTCGCCGTGCCGGTCTACGTGGCGGCGGGGTTCGCCGCGCTGCTGCGCCGGCCGCTGGCGTACGCGGTGACCGCGAAGGGGCGCCTGCGCAGCGTGGACGGGCCCAAGACGTTCCGCACGCACCTGCTGTGGGCGCTGGTCGGCACGGCGCTGCTGGCGACGAGCGCGCTCATGGGGTACGACTCCATCGCCCTTCGCTTCTGGGCGGCGGTCAGTATGGTCGTCGGGCTCGTGCCGCCCCTGATCGCCTACGGGGCGCATCTGCGCAGCCGCGGCACCGAGGTGCCCGAGGAGGACCCGGTGACCGCCGGGCTGGTCGTCACCGTCCGCGCGACGGCCGCCAGCGCGATGTCGATCGACGACCTGCCGACGGTGCGCGGGTTCCCGGCCGTGCCGCACGCGGGGTTCCCGATGCCGCACCAGGCCCAGCGGCAGGGGAGCCACGCATGATCACGCTGCCCCGGATCATGCTCGCCGCGCTCGTGATCATCGGCGGGTACGTCTTCGTCGTCGCCCCGCGCGTGGATGCCTACGTCAATCCGAGCGCGCAGTGGCAGGAGAAGCTCGCCGAGCCCCGGCCCAGCTTCACGCCGGCACCGAGCGCGCCGGGCAGGAAGGCGCCGACGTTCCCCGCGGCGGGCACCGGCTTCTTCGGCGTCTTCACCGACAAGGGCCCCGGCGACCTCACCGACTACAACGGCTTCGTGCAGGCGGCGGGCAAGAACCCGCAGGTGATGATGTTCGCCTCGGGCTGGGGCGCGCAGCCGCACTTCGACCGGCAGCCGTTCGACCGCATCGTCAACCGGGGCATGCTGCCGATGCTGGGCTGGGAGCCGTGGGACTACCGCGCCGCGTCCAAGACGGACCGGGACCGGGGCACGCAGCCGAAGTACCAGCTCGCGCGGATCAGCGGCGGGGACTTCGACGCGTACATCACCGAGTGGGCCAAGGGGATCAAGGAGCTGGGCTATCCGGTGGCGATCCGCTTCGCGCACGAGATGAACGGTTACTGGTACCCGTGGTGCGAGTCCGCCAACGGCAACCAGCGCGGCGACTACGTGGCCGCCTACCGCCACGTGCACGACCTGTTCAAGGGGCTCGGCGCGACCAACGTCATCTGGGTCTGGAGCCCCAACGTCGTCTACGAGAACGCCACACCGCTGTCGCGGCTGTACCCCGGCGACGACTACGTCGACTGGGTCGGGCTGTCCGGCTACTACGGCACGGCGGGCATGGAGACGTACCAGACGTTCGAGCAGATCTACCGGGGGACGCTCGCCGAGCTCAAGACGCTCAGCAAGCGCCCGATCGTCGTCACCGAGACGGCGGCCACCGACGAGCGGGGGCGCAAGGCCGACTGGATCACGGACCTGCTCCAGACGCTGCCGAAGCATCCGGAGATCATCGGGTTCCTGTGGTACGAGTCGGTCAAGGAGACCGACTGGCGCATCGCGGCCTCCCCGGCCGCCTCGGCGGCGTTCGCCAAGGGCATCGCCCAGCCGTACTTCGACGCGCACTGGACGCCCGACTCGGTGCCCCGCCGGACCCTGGCTACGGCGGCCGCGACCCCGGCTGCGTCGGGCTCCCGATCGAACTAGTGCCCCCGCCACGGCCCCGAACTAGCATTGCCGCCGCGCGGCTGATACCTACTGAGGAGCATCCATGAGCAGGTCGTCGTGGTGAGCCCGACGCCCGGCGGCTACGTCGTCGGCATCGACCTCGGCACGTCGAACACGGTCGCGGTGATCCGCTCGCCCGACGGGCGGCGGCGCCCGGTGCTGTTCGACGGCGCCCCGCTCATGCCCTCGGCGGTGTTCCTCACCGACAACGGGCAGCTCGCGGTCGGCCGCGACGCGCAGCGGCTGGCGCAGCTCGACCCGGGCCGCTACGAGCCCAACCCCAAGCGGCGCATCGACGAGCAGTCCGTGCTGCTCGGCTCGGCCGAGATCACCACCGTGCACATGCTCGCCGCGGTGCTGCGCGCGGTCGCGGTCGGCGTCGCCGAGGTGACCCGCTACGCGCCGCCGGTCGTGCTCACGTACCCGGCCTCGTGGGGCCAGACCCGCCGCAAGATGCTCTACGACGCCGCGATCGCCGCCGGCTGGACCGACGTCAGCATGATCCCGGAGCCGGTGGCGGCGGCACGGTACTTCATCAGCGCCCTCAACCACCCGCTGCCGCCCGGCGAGGCGGTCGTCGTCTACGACTTCGGCGGCGGCACCATCGACATCGCCGTGGTCCGCAACGACCCGCAGGGCTTCACCGTCATCGGCTCCGGCGGCCTCGAGGACGTCGGCGGCCTCGACCTCGACGCGGCCCTCGTCGAGCTGCTCGGCGGCGTGCTGCAGACCTCGCAGCCCGAGGTGTGGGGGCGCCTGCGGGACCCGCGCACCTCGCAGGATCGCCGCGACCGGCGGCTGTTCTGGGAGGACATCCGCGGCGCCAAGGAGATGCTCTCGCGCACCACGGTCGCCCCGGTCACCGTGCCCGGCGTCGAGGCCGCGCTACACGTGACCCGCGAGGAGCTCGAGCACACGATCGGGCCGATGATCACGCGGACCGTGACCGAGACCGCCCGGGTCGTGCGCGACTGCGGCCTGGCCCCGAACAAGCTCGCCGGCATCCTGCTCGTCGGCGGCTCGTCCCGGGTGCCGCTGGTGGCCCGGATGCTGCACCGCGAACTGCAGGTCGTGCCGACGGTCCTGGAGCAGCCGGAGATCCCGGTCGCCGAGGGCGCCGTCGTACACCCCGCGGAGCTCACCGCCGACGGCCGCTTCGCCGTCGCCACCGGCGTCGCCTCGGTCAGCGCCCCGCCGGTCGGCGGCGCGGGGGTCTACCGCACCGACTCGATGCCGGTCCCGGTCTCCGGGCTGCCCATGTCGGCGCCCCCGGTCTCGGGCGCGCCGGTCTCCGCGGCCCCGGTCTCCCCGGCCGTGGCGGGCATGTCGGTCGTCGCCCCGCCGAAGCCGCCGACGATGGAGGGGCCGCCAGCGGGCGGGAGGAGGCGCGCGGCGCTCATCGCGAGCATCGCGGCAGTGGTACTGCTGGCCGCCGGCGGATTCTTCGCGCTGAAGGCGTACAAGAACGAGGCCCAGTCGCCGATCGGCAAGTGGGAGCGGCTCAACCAGATCCCGGGTGGCGTCGGCATCGAGGGCGCCGGGGCGGCCGTGCTCGACCGGCAGCTGTACATCATCGGCGGCTACACCGCCGAGGACCCCCGCGGCGCGACCGACGCGGTGTGGATTCTCGACCTGATCTCCGGCTCGTATATCCGCGGGCCGAGTCTGCCCAAGGCGAAAAGCCACATGGGGGTCGTGCTCGACAACAACAGGACCATCTGGGTCATCGGCGGGCTCACCGACAAGGGCGCCTCGGACGAGGTCTACACGCTCAAGGCGGGCGCCAACGCTTGGGTCGAGGGGCCGAAGCTGCCGGTGAAGCGCAACTCCGGCGCCGCGGCCTTCGACGGCAGCGGCATCATCTACGCCGGCGGCACCGACCCCGCCACCAACGCACCCACGGACAACGTCTGGGCGCTGAGCAACGGAACCTGGTCGCAGATCGGCACGCTGTCCGTGCCGCGCGAGAAGCTCGCGGCGACGAGCGACCGGACCGGGACGGTCTGGTTCATCGGCGGGGCGTACCTGAACCAGAGTAAGACGTACGACACCATCGACGTGATGTCGCATCGCCAGATGGACACGAAGACGAACCTCAAGCTCGACCACCCGCGCGAGGGCCCCTCGGCGCTGGTGATCTCCGGCATCGGGCTGTGCGTGCTCGGCGGGCACAACGGCGGCGAGGTCTACGACTGGTGGTGCGAGCAGGGCGAGAAGACCGGCAGGCTGCCCAAGCTGTCGACGCCGCGGGCCGGAATGGCGGTCGCGGCCGCGGAGGGCACCGTCTACGCGGCCGGCGGTTACAACACCGCGACGGGCCTGCGCGGAACGAACACGGTGGAGGCGTTCCGGTACATCAACTGAGTCCCGGGACGCCGTTCGGACTGCCGATGCTGGTGTCCAGCGTGAACTGCTCAGTGCGGGGCGGCCGCGGTGCTGCCCCGCACCACCAGGCCGGCCGGGCGCTCCTGGAACGACTCGGGCGCCCCGCCGTCGATGAGGTCGAGCAGCACCCCGGCGGTGTGCGCGCCGTAGGCCTGGATGTCCCACGACAACGCGGTCAGCGCCGGCCGGGTCAGCACACACAGCTGTGAGTCGTCACCGGCCACAATGGACAGCTGCTCCGGCACCGCGACGCCCATCTCGGCCGCCACGTTGAGCGCGGCGACGGCCATGAGGTCGTTGTCGTACACGACGGCGGTCGGCCGGGCCCGGCGCGACAGCAGCGCCCGGGTCGCGCGGGCGCCCTCCTCCCAGCTGTAGTCGGTCTCCACGACGCTGTCCTCGACGAGGCCGTGCTCGCGCATCGCCTCCCGGAACGCCGCGATGCGGACCTGGGTGTGGTCCAGCGCCGCCAGCCCGGCGACCCGGGCGATGCGCCGGTGCCCGAGCGCGTAGAGGTAATCCACCACCGAGTTGACCGCCGCCGTGTCGTCCGTCCACACCGCGGGCAGGCCCGTATCGGGGCGGGGCCGGCCCGCCACGACCGTCGGGATCTGCAGCTCCTCGATCACCCCGAGCCGGATGTCGTGCTCCCACAGGTCGGTCAGCACCATCCCGTCGACCCGCCGCTCGGCCCAGGCCAGCCGCATCGCCGCGATCGCCGCCCGGTGGTCCTCGACGATCTGCAGCAGCAGGCCGACCCGCCGCGTCGACAGCTCGCGCTCCAGGCCGGCGATGAAGCGCATGAAGAACGGCTCGACGCCGAGGGTGTCTGCAGGCCGGGCCAGGGCCAGGCCGACGCTGTGCGCGCGGGACCCGGACAGCGACCGGGCCGCGACGCTCGGCCGCCAGCCGATCTCGTTGGCGATGTCGATGATCCGCCGCCGGGTCTCCGGGGAGACGCCTGGGCGGCCGTTCAGCGCATACGACACCGCGCCGATCGACACCCCGGCGCGGGCCGCGATCTGCTGGATGGTGGGGCGTTTCGCCGGCATGCGTGCACGGTAGCCGCTCGGCCCCGGTGCGTTCATTTCGTCGCGCCGGCAGTGAGCCCGCTGTACAGGAACCGTTGCGGAGAGCGGAACACGACGAGCACCGCCGCCGAAAGCTCCCGCATGGTCTCTCCAGCTGAAGGTTTCAGTGGAGCCGGGCTGAACTTCAGCCCGGCTCCGCTGGGGGTGATTACGGGTTCTGGGTGAGCAGGTGGGCCTTGAAGCCCTCGCCGAACGTGCTGGTCGGGGTGCCGTTCCAGTCGGTGATGAGGACGTTGCCGACGCTTCCGCACACGCCCCACGGGTTCCACGTCCAGGCCAGGTAGCCCACGTTGTGCGCGTCGGCCCAGGTCATCACCTGGTCGATGTAGTCGTGGGCGCAGGTGTTCTGGCCGATCTCGCTGGCCACCACCGGCACCTGGGCGGCGACCGTGCCGATCTGGGTGTCCCAGCACGCCGTGGTGACGCAGGCGTTGAAGTTGTACGTGTGCCACGACGCCATGAGGTTGCCGGTCGGGTCCGACGGCTTGTAGGTCAGCCACTGGGTCAGGTCGTTGGTCCAGGTCAGCCCGGCGGTCATGATGACGTTCGTGGCACCGGTCGCCCGCACCGCGTTGACCAGGCTCTGCATGCCGGCGACCTGGTACCCGATGCCCGTGCAGGTCCCGCCGTCGCGCAGGCACGTCCACGCCGCCGCCGCGTCCGTCCAGTTGTTCGCGGCGTCCGGGTAAGGCTCGTTGAACAGGTCGAACATGACCGCGTTGTTGCCCTTGAACGCGGTGGCGACCTGGGTCCAGAACGTCGGCGCGTACTGCGCGTCCGGCATCGGCTTCTGGCAGGTCGCCTTGACGTCCGAGCAGCCGGCGCCGGCCCCGGAGTACTGGCCGTAGTTCCAGTGCATCTCCACGATCGGCGTGATGCCGCTTGCGACCAGCAGGTTCACGTAGTCCTTGACCGCCTGCTGGTAGGCCGCGCCGCTGGTGCCGGTCGACGGCACGTCGGCGGTGCCGAGCCAGCACTCCTCGTTGAGCGGGATGCGCACCACGTGCACGTTCCAGGTCTTCATCGCGTCGATGGAGGCCTGGTCGGCCGGGCCGTCCCACATCCCGTTGCCCTGGATGCAGGCGAACTCGCCGCTGGAGCGGTTCACCCCGAGCAGGCGGTACGGCGTGCCGGCGGCCGTGAGCAGCTTGTTGCCGGACACGTGCAGGGCCGGCGCCGCGCTCCCGGTGCCGCTGCCGTTGACCTTGATCGAGACCGGCGTCGTGGTCGCCGTCGCCCCGGCGTTGTCGACGGCGCGGGCGCTGAGCGAGTAGGTGCCGGCCGCGACGCCGCTCCAGGCGAAGGTGTACGGCGCGGTGGTGTCCGAGCCGACGACGGTCGAGCCGGACAGGAAGTCGACGCGGGCGACGCTGCCGTCGGTGTCCGCGGCGGTCGCGGCGAAGTTCACTGTCGCCGGGGCGGTGTAGGCCTGGTTCGCGGTGGGGCTGGTCAGGCTGACCGTCGGGGGCTTGTTCGGGCCGGGAGAACTGCTCGACGGGCTCGGGCTGGTCGGGGTGCCGGTGCAGGCCACGCCGTTGAGCACGAAGTTCGTGGGCTGCGGGAACGGGCTCGGCGGGGTGCTGCCGGAGGCCGAGCGGGTCCACTCGCCCTGCAGGCCGACGGTGGTGTTGGTGGCGCCGGTGCCGATCGAGCCGTTCCAGCCGCTGTCGGTGGCGGTGACGCTGGTGGTGCCGGCGAAGCCGGCGTTCCAGCCGCCGGAGCGGGTCTGGCCGCTGGGCATGGTGAAGGTGAGGGTCCAGTGGCTGATCGGGTCGCCGAGGTTGGTGATCGCCAGGCTCGTGTTGAAGCCGCCGGAGGTCGGCGAGGACTGCCACGCGCTGAGATTGCTGTACGTGACCGAACAGCCGGAGGTGGCGGCCGCGGCCGGGAGCGTCACGGCCGCGACCCCGGCGGCCGCGAGCACGCCGACGGCGCCGATCGCCAGCGCGGCTCTGCGATGACTCATACGGTTCCTCGTTCCTGAGGTGATCGTCGATGGACGGTGCGCCTAGGAACGTGACGAGATTAAACATTTAAGTCAAGGCGTGCGTGCGCGCTGCCGTGCTTACATGGCGTCAGGCCTGAAACTTTCGCGGTGGATGAGCTTAAGCTTTTAAGGTCCTAGTCGACGGTCGGGGAGACGCGGTTGCCGCGTTTCAGTTCGTAGAAGCCCGGGGTCTGCGCCATCAGCAGCATGCCGTCGAAGAGCTTCCCCGCCGCCTCGCCTCGCGGGACCGGGGTCACCACCGGGCCGAAGAACGCCGTCTGCCCGATGTGGACGGCCGGGGTGCCGAGGTCGTCGCCGACCGGGTCCAGGCCCGCGTGGTGGCTTTTCAGCAGGGCCTCGTCGTGCTGATCAGTGTCGGCGGCCGCGGCGAGGGACGGGTCGAGGTCCAGTGTGGACAGTGTGGCGTGGTACAGGTCCGGGCCGATCGGCATCCTGTCGTGGTGGATGCGGTTGCCCATCTCGGTGTAGAGGTCGGGCAGGGAGTCGGTGCCGTAGCGATGCTCGGCGGCGATCAGCACGCGGACGGGGCCCAGGGTGTCGGCGAGCCACGTGCGGTACCAATCCTCGAGGCTTTCCCGGTTCTTGTTGAGCAGCCACAGGCTCATCACGTGGAAGCGGGCCCGCACCGGGCGGACCCGCTCCACCTCCAGCAGCCAGCGCGAGGCGTTCCACGCCCAGGGGCACTTCGGGTCGAACCACATGTCCACGATCGTCACGCCCTCCATTCAAGCCGGGCGTGTTGGCCCTCGGAAGTTCCAATTCCCGCGCAACTTCGTTGGGCCAAGTTCCGGAAAAGGGCACCTGGTGTAGGGTCCGGGCTCGTGGAGCATGACGGGTTCGTGGTCCGGCCCGTCGGCCGGGTCGAGTCGCCGCTGACGGACCGGGCCGGCGCGCCGCGCCAGGGCGACGAGGGCGCCCCGGAGGCGTGGATCGTGTTCGAGGAGCGGGTCGCGCCGGCGCTGGCGGACCTGCGGCCCGGCGACCGCGTGCTGCTGCTGACCTGGCTGCACCGCGCCGACCGGGGCGTGCTCGCCGTGCACCCGCGCGGCGACCTCGCTCGCCCCGAGACCGGCGTGTTCAGCACCCGCGCCCCCGACCGGCCCAACCCGATCGGCCTGCACGGGGTCGAGATCCTCGCGGTCGACGGGCTGCGCGTGCGGGTCGGCGGCATCGAGGCGATCCACGGCACTCCCGTCCTGGACGTCAAACCGGTCCTCGGCGGCGCCGGCGAACGCTGAGCCCTGGCCTATTACATAGTTTGCCCATAGGATTAGATCCTATGAGCGACCCGGTCTTCCACTGGTTCCTGCCCACCGGCGGCGACGACCGGGCGGTGAGCGCGGCCAGCCACGGCGGGATCATCGGCGCCCACGAGCCCGCGTCCGCGCCGCCCGCCGGGCGCCCGCCGACGCTCGAGTACCTCGCCGAGATCGCCCGCGCCGCCGACCGCCTCGGCTACGCCGGCGTGCTCACCCCGACCGGCGTGCACTGCGAGGACGCCTGGCTCACCACCGCCGCCCTCATCGCCCACACCCGCCGCCTGCGCTTCCTCGTCGCGTTCCGGCCCGGCCTGATCACCCCGGTGCTCGCCGCGCAGATGGCCTCGACGTTCCAGCGTCTGTCCGGCGGGCGGCTGCTGCTCAACGTCGTCATCGGCTCCAGCGCCGAGGAGCAGCGCGGCTACGGCGACCCGCTCGGCCACGACGCCCGATACGAGCGCGCCGGGGAGTTCCTCGACGTGGTCCGCGCGGCCTGGCGCGGCGAGCGCTTCGACCACACCGGCCCGCACTTCCAGATCACCGGAGGACTCCTGCGGGAGCCCCCGTCGGTGATCCCGCGGGTGTACCTCGGCGGCTCCTCGCCCGCCGCGATGCGCCTGGCCGCCCGCCACGCCGACGTGTTCCTGACCTGGGGCGAGCCGGTCGAGCAGGTCGCGGAGAAGATCGCCAAGGTGCGCGCCGAGGCCGACGGCCACGGGCGGGAGCTGCGCTTCGGCATCCGCCTGCACGTGATTACCCGCGACACCGCCGACCGGGCGTGGGACGACGCCGAGAGGCTGATCGCCGGGCTCTCCGATGACGTCGTACGCCAGCGTCAGGCGAGCCTGCGGGCGCTCGAGTCCGAGGGGCAGCGCCGGATGCTCGACCTGCACCACGGCGACCGCGACCGCCTCGTCGTCGCCCCGAACCTGTGGGCCGGCATCGGCCTCGTCCGCGGCGGCGCGGGCACGGCCCTGGTCGGCAGCCACGCCGAAGTGCGGGCACGCATCGAGGAGTATCGCGCGATCGGTATCTCCGAGTTCATCCTGTCGGGCTACCCGCACCTCGAGGAGGCATACACCTTCGCCGAGGGCTACGAGTTGCGCACCTGAGTCGCGCACCCGCTGGCGACGCCGGACCACTCGGCGCCGAGGATCGTGCTCGACGAGGACTCCAGCGGCTTCTTCTCGCGCACCACCGCGCCGAAGAAGTCCAGCATCTTCGGCTCGCCGAACTTCTTCGCCAGGCACGTGACGGCGAGCAGGGCGATGCCGTATCGCGCGTCGATCTCCGCGCTGGACGCCTTCTCCGGCGGCGGCCCCATGGTGATCTTGCCGTCCCAGCCGTTCTTCACGAACTTCCGCACGTCGGGCAGGCGCCCGCGCGTGGTGGAGCCGTCCCGGTCGGCGATGTAGTCGGCGATGCCCTCGATGAGCCACCAGTCCTCGGCGCCGCCGTAGTCCTCGCCCACGGTCACCACGTGGCCGAACTCGTGCGTGAGCAGGGTCTGCAGCCAGCTCTGGGTCGCGTCGGCGGACTGCATGACGATGCCGCGCGGGCCGGTGGAGTAGCCGTCGTAAGAGGCGCCGATGTCGCCGTTGTCCCACCACGACTTCCACTCGCCCTCGCCGGCGACGTACACGATGTACCACTTCGGCGCCGGGTCCCAGTGCGCATAGCGGTCGGCGACGTCGGCGGCCGCGTCGGCCTTGGTCAGCACCCGCTGCAGCTTGCCGGCGTTGGCCGCCGAGCCCGCGACGATGACCCGCCGCCCGGCGAGGGCCTGCAGCGCGGAGGCATCCCACGGCTCGGAGGTCTGCTCGTATTTCGCCACGGTCGCCGTGTCGCCGGCGATCGTCCACGACGTCTGCACGACCTGCGGGAACAGCTGGGTGCAGCCCTGCCCGAAGCAGTAGTCGAAGCGCACCAGCACCGACCAGGTGCCGTCGGCGTTCTGCGACGGCTTGTCGACCAGCGTCGGCTTCCACGACTGCACGCCCATCGCGTGCAGCGAGCCGTATCGCCTGGCGAACCCGTCCTGCAGCCCGGCACCGAGCCCCTTGAGGTATCCGTCCTTGTCCCCCGCCAGCAGCGCCTTGGACTGCTTCCCGAGCGCGTCGAGGATCTTGTCCGAGACCGTCGGCTCGCCCTTGGCGGTCGCCGCGGCCCCGGCGGGCGCACCCGAGCGCCCCGCCAACCCGTGGCCGGGCAGCGTGACGGTCTGCCCACCCGGCCCCAGCGAGGCGATCCAGACCAGCAACGCGAGCACGAGCAGTGTGGCGACGACCACGCCGGAGACCAGCGGCCAGCGGCGTCGCCGGGCCGGAATCGGCGTCGGCACCGGACCGGTGGACGGGGTGGGCCAGTAGGCCGGCGGCAGCGGCGGGGGAAGCGGCTGCGCGGGCACATACATCTGCGGACCCCGCTGCCGCGGAATGAAGGCGGCCGATTCCTCGACCGGCGCCCCCACCTGCTGCTCCCCGTCGTTCACGCAGGAACCGTACTGGATGCGAGCTACTCTCGGGAATCGGCGGACCGGCCCGTCACCGGACGTGACGTCCATCCTGTCGCAGCGTGGTCGCGGCGCGTACCGTCGCGATGGTGGACGCGCTGGTGTTCGACTTCGACGGCCTGCTCATGGACACCGAGAGCACCCTGCTGGAGGGCTGGCGGGCCGAGTGGCGCCACCACGGCCTGCGGCTGGACGAGTCCGGCTTCTTCGCCGACCACGGCGGCGACATCACCGCGGCCCGCTACGCCGAGCTCGCCGCCGCCGTCGGCCCCGGCTACGACCGCGCCGAGAGCCACGCGCGCCGCATCGCGTACCGCGACGCCCTGCTCGCCTGCCTCGGCCTGGCGCCCGGCATCCGCGAGTGGCTCGACCGGGCCGAGGCGCTGGGCCTGCGGATGGCGGTGGCCAGCAGCTCGCCCCGCGCCTGGGTCGAGGAGCACCTGAGCCGCACCGGCGACCTCCAGCGCTTCGAGGTGCGCGCCTTCGGCGACGAGGTGGCCGCGTACAAGCCCGACCCGGCCGTCTACCGCCTGGCGCTGGCGCGCCTGGGCCTGCCGCCGCAGCGGGCAGTCGCGTTCGAGGACACCCCGCACGGCACGGCCGCGGCGAAGGCGGCGGGTCTGCGGTGCGTGGCGATCCCCAACCCGTACGCCGACCCGTCCCGCTTCACCGCGGCCGATCTGGTCCTGCCCTCCGCCGCCGGCCTCGGCCTGGACGCCGTGCTCAATCGTTTGGGCCTGCGGGAACGTCACCCCGCAACGTGATGCGGTGCGCCTGCCATGGCACGCCGAGCGCCAAGTAGGCGATCCGCAACCGTGTACCGTGGTCCGAGTGGATCATCTGTGGGGGCTGTTGCCGGACGACGTGCGGGCCCGGGTCGACGAGGAGCTCGCGGCCGGCAACGGGGTGCGCCCGATCCAGCTGGTCCGCGACAGCATCCGGCTGAAGCGCGACGACTGCGACCTGGAGGAGAAGCCGGACCTGGCCGCGTGCCGGCAGACCGTGCAGTGGCGCCGCGAGCTGCTCGAATCCGACGGTTCCCTGCCGCCCTTCGCCGCGGCCGACCTGCCCGCGGTCCTGGCCCGGGCCCGGCTGATGTCCGCGCCGATCGAGGCGATCGAGGCCCGCCAGGTCGGTGAGTACATCCGCCTGTTCGCCGTCGTGCGCCGCCCCGAGCGTGACGAGGTGCCGCTCGTCGCGCTGCCCGACGCCGAGCCGGGCGAGGCGGCCCAGATCGGCGCGGGCCTGTCCGCGGAGCTGGTCGTGCCGCTCCGCTGGCACGTGTAGCGGCCTGCCACTTGTAGGATTCCGCGATGCCTTTCCGGTTCGCGGTGGACCTCGGGACGTCCAACACCGTCGCGGTCGTCGACCGCGGCGACGGCACGCCCCGTCCGCTGCTGTTCGACGGTAGCCCGGTCCTGCCCTCGGCCGTGTTCGCCGACGCCTCGGGCGCGCTGCTGGTCGGCCGGGACGCCGAGCGGCTCATGATGACGGACGCGGCCCGCTTCGAGCCCAACCCGAAGGGCCGCGTCGACGAGGGCGTCATCCTCCTCGGCGACCGTGAGGTGCCCGTCGCCGAACTGCTGGCCGCGGTCCTGCGCCGCGCCGCCGGTGAGGCGCTGCAGACCGGCGTGCCGGTCATCGACGCCACCGTCCTGACCTGCCCCGTCGACTGGGGCAACACCCGCCGCCGGGTTTTGCTGGAGGCGGCCGCCCGGGCGGGCCTGGGCCGCGTGACACTGCTGGACGAGCCCGTCTCCGCGGCGACGTACTGCGTCCGCGCCCTGGGTGGCCGCCTGGCCGCGGGCCGCTGCGCGGTGGTCTTCGACTTCGGCGGCGGCACCCTGGACGTGACGGTTGTCGAGGCCACCGGCGCCGGGCTGCGCGTGCTGGCCACCGGCGGCCTGGCCGACCTCGGCGGGACGGACGTCGACGACGCGCTCGTGGGCCACCTGGGGCACCTGGTCGCCGCCGCCGACCCGCAGCTCTGGCGCCGCCTGGCCGCCCCGCAGACCCTGGCCGAGCTGCGCGACCGCCGCACGTTCTGGTCCGAGGTACGCCAGGCCAAGGAGATGCTCTCCCGCGCCGCCTCCGCCCCGGTCCACGTCCCCGGCAGCGACCGAGCGACGCACCTGACCCGCGAGGAGCTGGACCGCGTCGCCGGCCCGCTCGTCGACCGCGCGGTCGACGAGACCCGCCGGGTGCTGCAACGCTCGGGTGTGACCCCGGCGGTCCTGGACGCGATCGTCCTCGTCGGCGGCTCGAGCCGCCTGCCCCTGGTGGCCAGCCGCCTGCACGCCCGCTTCGGCCTGGCCCCGGTGGTCCCGGAGCAGCCCGAGCTCCCGGTGGCCTTCGGCGCCCTCCTCCTGGCCAACGACACCCCGCAGCCCACACCCACCACATCCACCGCGATCCCGGCTTCGCCCGTGTCGGCGATGCCGTCCGATCGCACCTCGACCGGCGCTGTGTATGGGGGCACCGCGTCCGTTCCGGTCCCGGCCGCCGCCCCGACGAGCGGTTTCCCGGCCGCACCCGCCAGCGGCTACCCGGGCGCGCCCGGCCACGGCCATCCCGTGGCTCCGGTGAGCGCCTACCCGGGCGCGCCGGTCAGTGCTCCGCCCGAGGCCTCTGCGCCGGTACCACCGCAGCGCCCCCGCCGCCCGTCGGTCATCATCGGCCCGGGCGTGACGATTCAAGGCAACGTGGCCGTGTACGGCGACGACTCCCTCATGCCCGACGACGATGACGACGAGCCCCGCCGGGCGCCCGCCGCCGACGAGCCGCCGCCGCGTCCCCGCCGCCGGCGCGGTGGCGGGGGAGTGCTGCGCCGCCTGCGCTTCGCGGCCCTGCCCCTGCTGCCGTGGGTCCTCATCATGACCCTCACGCCGTGGGGTCGTGGCCTGTTCAACGACGGCAAGGCCAAGGTCGAGTCCCTGTTCGGCGCCGGCCCGAGCCCGAGCCCGAGCGCGTCCGCCCCGGCCACGCCACAGTCCCCGAGCCCCCAACCCGCAACGGTTCAGCTGCAGCCGCCGAGCGGCCGGGCGGGCGGGACGGTGAAGCTGAGCGCGCGCGGATTCGCCCCTGGGGAACGCATCGACGTCCGGGCGGGCACCAAGCAGCTGACCACGTTGACCGCCGACGACAACGGCGGCGCCGAGACGAACCTGGTGGTGGCCGCGCCGGGCACCAAGGCGGGCCAGGTCGTGGTGACGCTGCAGGGCAGGACGAGCAAGAAGAGCGCCACGGCCTCGTACCTCGTGACCGCCTGACGCCGCCGGCGGGGGTGTGCGCGGGGGCGCTACTGTCGATCGAGGTGGCCCGGCACGAACGGCGGACGATGTCGGGCGATGCGCCGATGGCATCCGCTGTCGATCTACGGTTCGGTCTAGGTCCATGTGGCAGTGTGGGGTTTGCGGCGCGAGCAACGCCGATGACGGCGTGGCGTGCTCGTCCTGCGGTGCTCGGCGCCCGTCGCCGGATCCGGCTGCCCAGGGCCTCGGTGCGTGGCCCCCGCCCGGCACCGCGCCCGCGGAGGGCCAGGCCGGCGGCAGCATGCCCGTGGGCGACGGACGCCCGCCGGGAGCCATGCCGGCCGACCCGCCGGTATCGTGGCCCGCCTCCGCCCCCGCCGACGAGTTCGGCTCCTGGTCCCCGGCCGCGGCCGCGCCTGGTGCCGGCGCGAGCTGGGGGCAGAATCCCGCCCCGGCCCCTGAGGGCGGCGTTGCCTGGTCGGTATCCGGGCCGGAGGCCGCTGCCCCGGCGTCCGGCGCGACACATCCGGCAAATCCGATAAATCCGCCGAGTGTGATTCCGCCGGTCCCGTGGCCGGGCGGCCCGGGTGCCGACCTCCAGCCGCTCCCGGCCCAATGGCCCCCGGTGCCGGCACCCCCGGGCGCGCCCCAGAGCGGCTCGGGCCACCCGAGCCAACCGGTTCAACCCGGCCCACCCGGCGCCGCGCAGCCGCTTCTGCCCGGTCAGCCGGGGACGCAGTCATGGCCGGCGTCGCCACAACCCTGGAACCCGCAGGGCCCGCAGCCGATCATCGAATCCGGCCACCGCCGCCCTGTCTGGATCTTCCCCGCCATCGTCGCGGCCGTCATCCTGCTGGCGCTGGGCACCGTCGGCTTCGTCCTGCGCGACCGCATCCTCTCCGGCGGCGACGCGGCAGGCCCCGGCCCGGCCCCGGTCACAGTCACTGCCACGACGGGCACCCCCGAGACGACCAAGGCCGCCCCGGCCCCGACCGCGACGACGGCCCAGCCGACGCCGACGACGCAAGGCCCGCCGACGCTGCCGGCATCGGTCGGCAGCGTCCGCCTGGACCCGAGCCTCGACCCGGCCCAGGCTCCGGCCGTGGCCGCCGTCTTCGATCAGTACTTCACCGCCGTCAACGCCCGCAACGCGGGCGCCGCGCTCGCCGTCATGGACCCCAACGGCTCCATCAACCAGGGCGACGCCGCCGCCGTGAAGCGGTTCAGCGACGGCATCAGCACCAGCACCGACGACGACATCCTGCTGCTGGCGCTCGGCCCCGACCCGACCGGCAAGGGCATCCTGCAGGCCCGCGTCACGTTCCGCAGCCAGCAGGGCGCCGGCAAGGGGCCGAAGGGGCGCGAGCAGGAGACGTGCACCCGCTGGGACGTCACGTACTCGCTGACCAAGCCCGGCGACTACCGCATCTGGGGCAGCACCAACGCCGGCAACCGGCCCTGCTGAGCGGCCGGCGAGGCGATCACTCAGGCCGCGCCGGGAGCGCGCGTGCGAGCTGCCGCCGGGAGGTGATGTCGAGCTTCCGGAAGATCTTGTTGAGGTGGTACTCGACCGTCGAGGCGGTGACGAACAGCTGGGTGGCGATCTCCGTGTTCGTGGCCCCCGACGCGGCGAGCGCGGCGACCCGGGCCTCCTGGGACGTGAGGTGGTGACCGGCCGGGACGGCACGGGGGCGAGCGTGCTGACCCGTGGCCAGCAGCTCGACCCGGGCGCGCTCGGCGAACGCGGCCGCGCCCATGTCGGTGAAGGCGCTGTGCGCGAGGCGCAGGTGTTCGCGCGCCTCCGTCCGGCGTTTCCGGCGGCGCAGCCATTCACCGTGCAGCAGGTGGGTGCGGGCGAGTTCGGTGCTCATCCGGCTGCCGGCGAGGTGCTCGGTCGCCTCCCGGTACAGGGCGTCCGCCCCGTCGTCGCCGGCCAGCAGCGCGCGGCTGCGCGCCAGCACCCCCAGCGCCCACGCGGTGCCACTGGCGCTCGCCCGCTCGGCCAGCCGGGCGAGCGCGGCCTGTGCGCTGCGCCGGTCCCCGGCGCGCACGGCCGCCTCGATGAGGTTGGGAAGCATGCGGTTGCCCTGGCCGACCACGTCGTCGTGGAAGCCGGGCAGCGTCCAGGCCAGCGCCTGCTGATACCGGCCGTGGCCGAGCTCCAGGATGGCCAGCGAACAGCGGGCGTGACTGCCCACGACGGCGAAGCCGCGTCGCGCTTCCCAGTCGTTGAACGCGCAGTCGGCGGCCGCCCGCGCCGGCGCCTCGCGGCCGCGCCAGGCCAGCAGCTCGATCTGCCGTGCCGCCGCGCCGTTGTCGCCGGTCCCGATCATGGTGCCGATGCCGGCCGCCTCGGCGTAGACGGCATCGGCCTGCGCGAAGTCGCCGACCCACGTCGCCCACGCCCCCAGGCCGTGCAGCGCGGCATCGAGCGCGTGGAGTGCCCCTCGCTCGCGGGCCAATGACGCGGCGTGCCGCAGGATGGCCTCGTGTCCCTCGTCGTCGAGCAGCTCCTCCGCCACCCAGCCGCCGATCATGGCGTACGGGATGCTCCCGTGGGCCGGCTCCCGGTCGGTGCACAGCGCCGCCGCGGCCGCGCGCAGGTGCGGTACCGCCGCCGCGAACCCGTCGAGGACCCGGGTCGCGAAGGCGTCCAGCAGCAGCTGCGTCGTGGAGGCCGGGGCCCGGCCGCGGCCGGGTGCCCGCCGCGCCGCGCGCGCCACGTCGGCGATCGTGGTGCCGGCGGTGTGCTGCCGGGACAGCATCGCGGCCGTGAGGGCCTCGAACAGCAGGCCGTGGCTCAGCTCAGCGGGCAGGTCGGGATCGGTGGCGGCCTCGAGCATCATCGCCGGCACCACCGTCGCCATCCCGTCGCCGAACCAGGCAAGGGTGGCCCTCGTCTGCTGTGCGGCCGCCCGCATCGTGGGCGTGTGGAGCCCCGACGTCGCCTGCTCGAGGCGCCGGCCGGCCGCGACCGGGTCGCCGGCGGCGAGGTGCGCCCGGGCGGCGCCGAGCAGGCGTCCGGCCCGGTGCCGCGGATCCGGGGTCAGCTCCGCCGCGCGGGACAGGAACATCGCCAGCGTCGCGTACCCGCCGCGGGCGCGGGCCCGCGGCGAGGCGCGCTCCAGCTCGGCGGCGACGTCCTCGTCGAGCCCGGCGGTGGCCTCGGCCAGGTGCCAGGCCCGGCGGTCCGGGTCGGCGTCGCGGTCGATCGCCTCGGCCAGCGCCGCGTGCACCCGGCGCCGGTCGGCCGCCGGGGCACCCCAGTAGACCGCCGAGCGGATCAGCGGGTGCCGGAAGGCGAACGCGGACGCGGCCATGAGGATGCCCTCGGCGACCGCCGGGTCGGACGCGTCGGCCGGTAGGCCGAGCAGCGCCGCGGTACGCCAGATGACCGCGACGTCGTCCGGAGGTGCCACCGAGGCGATGAGCAGCAGCGACCGCGTCGCGGCCGGCATCGTACGGACGCGCCGCAGGAAGTGCGCCTCCATGCGGTGGCTCAGCGGAAGCCGGTCGGGCAGCGAGCCCCCGCCGGCCAGCTGGTCCGCCGACAGCTGCGCCGTCAGGTCGATCAGCGCGAGCGGGTTGCCCCGCGTCTCGGCGACCATCCGCGTGGCGACCAGCGGTGCGATCCGGCCGGGGGCGGCCAGCGCCAGCAGGTCGCGCGCGGCCTGGTCGGGCAGGCCGGCGATGGGCAGCGTCGGCAGGCCGTCCAGCGCCGGCACCAGGCCCGGCTCGTCGCGCGCGGCGATCAGCAGGCCGACGCTGTCGGCGTGCAGCCGCCGGGCGACGAAGGCCAGCACGGCCACGGTCTCCCGGTCCAGCCAATGGGCGTCGTCGACGAGGCAGACCAGCGGCAGGATCCGGGCGACGTCGGCGAGCAGGGTCAGGGTGGCCACGCCGACCAGGAAGCGGTCCGCCGCCGCGCCGGCGAGCAGGCCGAACGCCCCGGCCAGGGCGTCGCGCTGCGGGCCGGGCAGCCGATCGAGCCGGTCCAGGAACGGCCGGAGCAGCCGGTGCAGGGCGGCGTAGGCCAGCCGGTGCTCCGGCTCCACCCCGGCCACCCGGGCGACCCGCAGGTCCGCGGCGGAGCCGGCCGCGTGCTCCAGCAGCCGGGTCTTGCCGATCCCGGCCTCGCCGACGAGCACGAGCGTGGCGCTCAGGCCCGTGCGGACGGTCGCCGTGAACTCATCGATGGCCAGGCGCTCGTCGTGCCGGCCGTGCAGCGGCAGCGGCCGGGGACCGGCCGGTGCCAATGACCGCGCGATCACGTTGCGTAGCGTAGGGCGGCGCGGCGGGCGGCCTCCATACGTCACGTGACGGTTCTGGGCCCTGGCGCCGGCCCGCCGGGTTGGGCAGGATGGTGCCGGTTGCCGCGGAAGGCGGATGGGCGATGACGGTCGACAGCA
This sequence comes from Dactylosporangium sp. CA-233914, assembly GCF_050942935.1. NCBI lineage: Bacteria > Bacillati > Actinomycetota > Actinomycetes > Micromonosporales > Micromonosporaceae > Dactylosporangium > Dactylosporangium sp. CA-233914. The sequence goes on from NZ_CP192030.1 coordinate 3,225,784, forward strand.
CCGGCACGACGCTCTTCGGGCGTGAGCACGAGTCGCGGCGCTTGGCCGCGCTGGTGGAATCGGCCCGCCACCGCGGGGGCGCGCTCGTGGTGCGCGGCGAGGCCGGCATCGGCAAGTCGGCGCTGCTGCGCCAGGCCCGCCGGGTCGCGGCCGGCCACGGCCTGCTGGTGCTGACGGCCACCGGGACCGAGGCGGAGGCGCGACTGCCGTTCGCGGGCCTGCATCAGCTCGTGCGGCCCGTCCTCGGCCGGGCCGAGGAGCTGCCTGGACCGCAACGCGCGGCCGTGCTGGCGGCGTTCGGGATGGCGCCGGGCGCCGCGCCGGACCTGTTCCTCATCGCGCTGGCGGTGCTGAACCTGCTGGCCGAGGCGGCCGCCGAGACCGGCGCGCTGCTGCTCGTCGAGGACGCGCACTGGCTGGACCCGCCCAGCGCCGACGTGCTGGCGTTCGTCGCCCGACGCCTGGACTCCGACCCGATCGTGCTGCTGGCGGCGATCCGGGACGGATACGCCGACGGGTTCGGCGCCGCCATCGAACAGTTGCGCGTGGACCGGCTGGACGACGCGTCGGCGGCCGCCCTGCTCGACGCCCGTGCGCCGGGCCTGGCCGACGGGGTGCGGCGGCGGTTGCTCGCCGAGGCGGCCGGCAATCCCCTGGCGCTGGTCGAGCTGCCGACCGCGGCCTGGCGGCTCGGCCCCGACCCGCTGGAGCCGCAGTGGCGGCCCCTGACCGCGCGCCTGGAGGAGGCGTTCGCGGCGCGGGTGTCCGGGCTGCCGGAGCCGGCCCAGGCGCTGTTGCTGGTCGCGGCGGTCAACGACGGCGACGCGCTGGCCGAGGCCCTCGACGCCGCGGCCGTCGCCGGCGCCGCGGCGACGGTCGACGACCTGACCCCGGCCGTCGCCGCCCAGCTCGTCGACGTCGGCCGCACCACCATCCGCTTCCGGCACCCGCTGATGCGCTCGGCGATCCAGCAGCGGGCCACCATGGCGCAGCGCCTCGCCGCCCACGCCGCACTGGCGGGCGTCGTGCGCGGGCAGGCCGACCGGCGGGTGTGGCACCGGGCCGGCGCGTGCCTCGGGTCCGACGACGACGTCGCCGACGAGCTCGAGGCGGCGGCCCTCCACGCGCGGCGCCGCGGCGCCATGGTCACCGCGGTCGCCGCCCTGCAGCGCTCCGGGCAGCTCACCGTCGACCCGGGGCGCTCGGCCGACCGGCTGCTGCGAGCCGCCGAGCTCGCCGTCGAGCTCGGCCGCCACGACGTCGTCGGCGGGCTGCTGCGGGAGGCGGAGGCCTGCGGCCTGTCGTTCGTGCAGCAGGCGCAGCGGCTGTGGATCGAGTCGAGCTTCGGCGACGGCCTGCGCGACCCGAAGACCGGGCCGGTCGCCGTGGCCGAGGTCGCCGAGCGGGTCGCCGGCGCCGGTGACATCCGGCTGGCCATGCGGCTGCTCAACAGCGCTGCGCTGCGCTGCTTCTGGTCCGAGGCCGACGAAGAGGCCGGGCACCGGGTCGTCGCCGTGGCCGAGTCGCTGCCCACCGCGGCGAACGACCCCGAGCGACTGGCCATCCTCGCCTTCGCGGCACCGGTTGGACGGGGCTCGGCCGTCATCAACGGGCTGCGCGAGGTCTCCGCCGGCGCCGGCGCGGACGCGCAGACGCTGCGCCTGCTCGGCAGCGCGGCGCTCATCATCGGCGCTTTCGACCAGGCCGAGGCGGGCTGCACGGCGTCGGTCCCCGGCCTGCGGGCCCAGGGCCGGCTCGGCTCGCTGACCCGGGCGCTGGCCGCGCTGGCCTGGTGCGCGGCCCACCAGGGCGACCTCAGCGCGGGCATTCCCGCCGCCGAGGAGGCCGCCCGGCTGTCGCTGGAGACGTCGCAGCCACTGTTCTTCGGCATCGCCCGGGCGGCCGCCGCGGTGATGGCCGCGCTGGGCGGCCACCCGGAGCGGGCGGCGGCGCTGGCGGCCGAGGCGGAGCAGCGCGGCGTCGCCGCCGCCGTCCGGCCCGTACTGGCCACCGTCCAGCTGTCCCGGGGGCGCAGCGCGCTGGCCGAGGGTCGCCACGCCGATGCGTACGGCGAGCTGCGCCGGATGCACGACCCGGGCGACCCGTCGTTCCACGCCGGGATGCGCTGCTTCGCCCTGACCGACCTGGTGGAGGCGGCCGCGCACAGCGGGCACCGGGACGCCGTCGCCGAGGTGGTGTCCGAACTGGAGGCGCAGGGCCGCCGGACGTCGTCGCCGGCCCTGCACGCCGGGCTGCGCTACGCGCGGGCGGTGCTGGCCGACGACGCCGGAGCGGAGGCGCTGTTCCGCGAGGCCCTGAGCGCCGAGACGAGCCGGTGGCCGTTCTCGCGGGCCCGGACCCAGCTCGCGTACGGCCAGTGGCTGCGCCGGCAGCGCCGCCCCGTCGAGTCGCGGGCGCCGCTGCGGGCGGCCCGCAACACCTTCGACGCGCTCGGCACCGCGCCGTGGGCGGAGCGGGCCCGGCAGGAGCTGCGCGCCGCCGGTGAGGCCAGCCGGGTCCGGCCCGCCACCGGCCGCGACGAGCTCACCCCGCAGGAGCTGCAGATCGCCCAGCTGGCGGCCCAGGGCCTGACCAACCGGGAAATCGGCCAGGCCCTGTACCTCTCCCACCGCACCGTCAGCACCCATCTGCACAACATCTTCCCCAAACTGGGGATCACGGCGCGGGCGCAGCTGCACTCGATCGTCGGCGGCCTCACAGGCTGGTGACGAGGCCCCCGTCGACGGCGAGGTTGGCGCCGGTCACGTTGGCGGCCAGGTCGCCGGCGAGATACAGCACGAGGCCGGCGACCTCCTCCGGCTCGGTGAACCGGCCGGTGACGGACTCGTGCGCCGCCCGCTCGGCGATCGCGTCCGGGTCGCCGCCGCCGACGCGGGCGAGGGTCGCCGCGACGCCGTCGGCGCCGAGCCACAGGTCGGTGCTGACCGGGCCGGGGCTGATCGTGTTGACCCGCACCCCCTTGGGCCCGGCCTCCTTCGACAGCGCCTTCGAGAAGTTGACCAGCGCCGCCTTGGCCGCGCTGTAGTCGATGACGAGCGGGTCGGGCAGGGCCGCGTTGACCGACGCGATCGTGACGATGGCCGCGGTACCGGCGGCGTAGAGATGCGGCAGGGCCGCGCGCACGGTGCGGACATGGGCGAGGAAGTTGACGTTCAGCGTGGCGATCCAGTCCTCGTCCGGCACGGCCAGGAAGCCGGCCGGGCGCGGACGGACGGCGCCGACGTTGTTGACGAGCAGGTCGACGCGGCCGAACGCCTCCACGGCGGCGTCCACGAGCCGGCCCGGCCCGTCGACGGTGGACAGGTCGACGACGACGGGCCGCACGGCGCCGTCACCGGCGAGCCGGGCCAGCTCGCCGGTGACGGTCCGGGCGCCGGCCACCACGCGCACGCCTTCGCCGGCCAGGGCCCGGACGACGGCCAGACCGATGCCACGGCTCGCGCCGGTCACGATCGCGACCTTGCCGCTCAGGTGCAGTTCCAATGGTGACCTCCACAAATCAGTGCAGGAAGCGCAGCAGCAGGGCGGTGAGCTCCGCCGGCCGCTCCTCGTACATCCAGTGGCCGGAGTCGGGGACGACGACGCCGGTGACGTTCGTGGCGTACCCGGCGACCTGCGTCGGCACGAAGTCCTTCAGGCTGCCGGCGGCGCCGATCGCGAGTACGGGCATCGCCAGCTTCGTCGCGCTGTAGCGTTCATTGTCGGCGATGTCCTGGGGGAACGTGCGGAAGTACGTCAGGACCGCCCGCAGGTGCGCGGGGTCGCGCAGGTACCGTGCGTACTCCTCGACATCGGCCTTGCCGACGCTGCCCTTGCGCACCTCGAGCGAGTCGACGAACAGCCGCACCCAGGCTTCCTCGTGGCCCCGGATGAGCTCCTCGGGCAGGCCGTTGGTGAGGTTGAAGAACCCGAAGTGCCACGCCTTCGGGCCGTCCGCGGACAGCGACGGGAAGGTGTAGATGCTCAGGTCGGGGATGGGTGCCTCGCTGAGCACGAGCCGGGTGACCTCGTCCGGGTGAGCGGCCGCGTAGGCGTAGGCGACCATCGTGCCGATGTCGTGGCCGACCAGGCGGATGCCGTGGTTCAGGCCGAGCTGGACGAGCAGCCCGTGCACGTCGGCGGCCAGCGTCGCCTTGTCGTAGCCGCCCGGCGGTGCGTCGCTGCGGCCGGAGCCGCGCAGGTCCGGCGCGATGACCGTGTAGTGCCGGGCGAGCTCCGGCATGACCTCGTGCCACGTGTACCACGTCTCGGGGAAACCGTGCAGGAGCACGAGGGTCGGGCCGTGCCCGCCGCGGACGTAGTTGATCCGGATCTGCCCGACCCTCGTCTGCCGCTCGGTGAACCCGGCCGGGACACGCCGGTCCGCGACGAGCCGGCCGTTCGGCGGACCGGCCGCGGCGGGTGCCAGCGGGGTCAGCAGCAGCGCCGCGAGCACGACGGCCGCGGCCGCCGACCAGCGCCGCGCCGCGCGGGTGCGGCCGGTCACGACGCCGGCCGTGCGATCGAGTCGGCGTGCGTGTGCAGCCAGGCCAGCGCGGCGTCGGCCACCTCGCGCCAGCCGTGGTCGATGGTCAGGGAGTGCGCGCGGTCCGGGAAGTCCATGATCTCGGTGATCGCGCTGGAGTGGCGGTACTGCTTGAGCGTGGCCCGGGTGACCGCCTCGGGGACGGTGTGGTCGCGGCCGCCCATCATGAGCAGCAGCGGCCCGCGCATCTCGTTGGCGGTGTTCACCGCGGCCGGCGAGTGCGGGTCGAAGTTGGCCGCGGCCGCCTCGAACAGCGGTTTGCCGGGCGCCGGGATCGCCCACCGCTCGAACAGCTCGTCGGACTCCTCCGGCGAGATCGCGTTGCCGAACGCGTACCGGAACTGCTCGGCCGTCAGCGAGACGGACCGGTGCCGGTTGGCGGGATTCCTGAACACCGGCAGCGTGGCCCGCAGTGCCGACAGCGGCAGCGGCAGTACACCCTTGATCTGCGCGGCGTCGATGGCCACCGCGGCGGCGGCGAGGTCCTGCCCGAGCAGCTTCTGGGCGATCATGCCGCCGAAGGAGTGGCCCACCAGGATCGGCTTCGTGTCCAGGCCCTGGATGATCTTCGCGTAGTGGGCGACGACGTCGTCGATGCCGTGGTCGGCGATGCTCTGCGGGTTGGCACGCGCCTCGGCGACGGTGCCCGGGTCGCCCGGCCAGCCGGGCGCCGAGGCCGCGTAGCCGGCCTGCTCGAACGCCTCGATCCACGAGTTCCACGACGTGGCGTGCAGCCAGAGCCCGTGGATGAAGATGACGGGAGTGTGCGTGGTCATGGTCGCCTCCTCGATCGGGCCGGGCGCGGGTCGCGCCGCCGGCCGCACACCAGGGCACCACGCCGGCCATTGCCTTCGAACCCTGGAAAGTCCCCAGTCCCGACGCCATCCCCCCGACGCATCGGGCCCCCGGATTTGTCCGCGTGGCAGGATCGCGGGCATGGCGATCATGGATCGGGACGAGTTCTGGGCGATCGTCGGCCGGGCCCGCGAGGGCGTGGACGACACCCGGACCGGCGAAGGCGCCGAGGAGGTGGCCGGGCGCATCGGGGATCGCCTCACCGAGTTGGGCGGGGAGGCGGCCGTCGCGTTCGGCCTGCGGTATGACGCGCTCGAGGTGGAGTCGTACGACTCGACCCTCTGGGGTGCTGCCTACCTCATGAGAGGGGGCTGCTCGGACGACGCCTTCGACTACTTCCGCGGCTGGCTCGTCGCGCAGGGCCGCAGCACCTGGGAGCGGGCCGTGCGGGACCCGGACACGCTCGCCGAACTCGGCATCGATCCCGACGACGACTTCCTCGGGTGCCAGCACATGCTCAGCGTCGGGCGGGCGGCGTTCGACGAGGACGAGGCCTTCTACGCCGCGCTCGACGCGGCGCGCGCCGAGCTGCCCGCGGACACGTTCAACGGGCCGCTGCTCGGCGACGACTTCGACTACGACGATGACAGTGAGGTGCGCGCCCGCTACCCGCGCCTGGCCGAGATCTACCTCTGATCCGAGCCGTCCGGGCTGGGCAGAGCGGGTCAGGCGCTCGCCGCGCGGGCGTCGGCCGCCGCGAGCGCGGCGCGTATCGCCTCCCGGGCCCCGGGCTCCCACGGCCCGGAGACGGCCAGGGGTATCTCGGTGATGAATTGTCGTTCGGCTCGCGGGATCAGCGCGACGACACGATCGGGGGCCGCGGCCGCGGCTGCGTAGAGGCTCGGGCCGTCGGCGTAGAACAGGTCGGCGACGACGAGTCGTCCGTCCCCGGCGCGCATGACATTGGCCGGGTTGTCGTCCAGCGGTCCGCACCAGGGCAGCTCTCGCCGGGCCCGTTCGTGGACGCGGCGCACGACGTCGACGAGGTCGGCGACCTCCGGGGCCCGTGTGGCGATCGCCCGGTGGAACGCGTGGGCCTCGTTCTCGGGGACGGGCCGGAGCCATTCCAGCACCTGCAGGTCGCCGCCGCCGGTCAGGCGACGGTACGCGAACAGCGCCGGGACCTGCCGGGTGTGCGCGGCCTCCCGGTACAGTGCCGCGGAGTACGGCCCGGTCGGGTCGAACGGGCTGATCCGCGCGGCCGCGGTGCCGTCCGGCGAGCGAAGCGCGATCGCCCAGTCGCCGGCGCCGCACGGGGTCCACCCCGCGGCCCGCAGTGCCCGTTCCGCGTCCCGGTGATCGGCCCGCCGGTCCAGCCGGTCGAGTGCCGCACGGTGCGGGCTCGCATGCTCCGACGCCATGACAGGAGCGTAGCCGCGCGCCCGCCCGCCGCTGAACGAACCGCACGCGAGCGCGGGTGCTCGACACGAGCGCCTACGATCGCCGGGGTGTTGGAGACGACGAGAGCGGTACGCGTGGCCGCGGTCCTGACGGCGGTCGCGGCGGTCGGGCTCGCGCTGGGCATCCGGGCGCTCGCGGGCGGCACCCTGATGAGCAACGGCGCGCTGCAGCAGAACACCGGCACCGCACTCTACGCGTCGGCCGTCTACGCCAGCGTGGTCTTCCTCGCCCCCCGGATGCGGCCGGCCATGGCGGGCCTCATCGCCGTCGGTGCCTGCTGGGCGCTGGAGTTCTTCCAGCTCACGGGTGTACCGCACGAGCTGTCCAAGTACAGCATCCTGATTCGCCTGGTGCTCGGTGACGCCTTCGACTGGATCGACGTCTGGTGGTATCCGGCCGGCGTGGTGCCCCTGGTCCTCGTCGAGATGGTCGCGCGGACCAGGGGCGGGCGGCTCAGGTGGCCGTGATCGCGCCGGCCGACAGCAGGCCGACGATGATGCCGCCGACCGCCACGCGGTAGTACACGAACGCGGCGAAGGTGTGGCCGGCGACGTAGCGCAGCAGCCACGCGATGCTGATGTACGCCACGACGAAGCTGATCACGATTCCGATCGCGGTGGGCGTCCAGCCGACGGTGCTGGCGATCTCCTTCGACTGCGTGACGCCCTCGAGCACGCCGCCGCCGGTCAGCGCCGGGATGCCCAGGAAGAACGACAGCCGGGTCGCGGTGACCCGGTCCAGGCCGCGGAACAGCGAGGCGCTGATCGTGGCGCCCGAGCGGGACACGCCCGGGATCACCGCGATGCACTGGGCCAGGCCGATGAGCAGCGAGTCCTTCCAGGTCACCTCGGCCTCGCCGCGCCGCTGCTTGCCCACGTGGTCGCCGGCGACCATGACCAGGCTCCACAGCACCAGGCCGCCGGCCACGAACCACATGCTGCGCAGGGCGCCCTCGATGACGTCCTTGAACGCCAGGCCCACGATGATGATGGGGACCGAGCCGACGATGACGTTGATCGCCATCCGCCAGTCCTCACCCTTGCGGTTCTCGGCCTTGAACAGGCCCTTCGCCAGCGCGATGATGAACCGGACGATGTCCTTGCGGAAGTAGATGACGGCGGCGAGGATCGCCCCGACCTGGATGACCGCGGTGAACGCCGTGACGCCCTTGTCGTCGATCGGGATGCCCATCAGCTTCTCGGTGATGGTCAGGTGCCCCGTCGAGGATACCGGGAGGAACTCGGTGACCCCCTCGACGATCCCCAGCACGATCGCTTCCCAGATCTGCAACGCCCGTTCCTCCTCGCCAGCGGCCGATACGCCGCTGGCGAACTTACCGGATCAAACCTGAGAAATTAGCGTCGGTGGTGGTTGGCGTGCCCTTCCTGCAGCGCCGTGCGCAGGTCGGCCAGGTGCTCGGTGTCCTCGGGCAGGTCGAGGCGGTCCAGCAACTCCAGCGCCGGGGCGATCTCCAGCGAGCCGTACACGTCGTGGAAGCTGTAGAGCACCCCGAAGTACACGAACGGGCGCAGGCGCTCGACGTCCAGCGCGGCGGTGTAGATCGGATACTTGAGCTTCCACGGCACCGGCCCGCTGATCTTCAGCACCGCGGCGGCCCGGTGCAGCAGTGCGTCGCCGGCGTCGCCGAGGGCCGCCGTGTCCTTGGCCAGGACCTCGGTGAAGGCGCGCTCGACGGTGGTGATGTCCTCGAACCAGTCGGCCCACAGCGACTGCAGCACCGCCTCGCTGGCCTTCGGCTGCTCCAGGTGCTCGCGGATCGCCTGCCAGAACGTGGCCGGCAGCGCCTCGTCCTGCGCGGCGTTGACGAACCAGCGCAGCTCCACCGTCGCCCAGTACGTGTCGAGGATCTCCAGCAGGCCCAGCCCGAGCTCGAGCTTGTCGGCCGGGGCGAGCTCCTCGTCCCGGAGAATCTCGGGCATCAGGTCACGGGCGGCCTCTTCGGGATCACCCTCCGTGTCGAGGTCGTGTGCGGCCAGCCACTGCTGGGTCCGTTCAGTCCGTGCGGTCTCCACGATCGCCAAGTATCGCCGGTCCGCCCGGTTCCCGCGCGCCGTGGGATCCACCTGGTGACCTGCGCCCCACGAGATCGACTGGCACCCCGCCGGCGGGACCCCGGTCCGGGGCTCGTCACAGCGCCTGCACGCCGACGGGGAGGGGGCCGCGCGCCACGTGGGTCAGGAGCGTGGCGCGCATGGCCTGGGCGGCGTGCGGCAGGACCGACTCGCGCCGCTGCGCCAGGGCGATCGTGCGGTGCACGCCCGGGGCGACCAGGGGCGCGGCGTGCAGGAGTGGGCGGTTGACCAGCGCCATGCTCGGCACCAGGGCCACGCCCAGGCCGGCCTCGACGAAGGCGAGTACGGCATCCATCTCCCCGCCCTCGACGGCGTAGCGGGGCGCGAACCCGGCCCGGCGGCACGCCTCCAGGGTCGTGTCGCGCAGGTCGTAGCCGGTGCGGAACATGACCAGCGGGGTGTCGCGCAGCTCGGCCAGGGTGATGCGCTCCGACAGCGGCTCGACCGAGGCCACGACCAGGCTCTCGCGCAGCAGCGCCACTGTCTCCAGCGCCGGGTCGGTGCCATGGGCCGGCTCCACGATCAGGGCCAGGTCCAGGGTGTGCGCCACGAGCTCGGCGACCAGGTCCTGCGATCCGCCCTCGTCGACGTGCAGCTCGATGTCCGGGTGCTCGGCGTGGAAGTCACGCAGCACGAGGGGTACCAGCGACGTGCAGAGGCTCGGCGTCGCGCCCAGCCGGACGCGGCCGCGCCGCAGGCCGACGACCTCCTGGACCGCGTCGCGCGCGGTGTCGGCGTCGGCGACGACCCGGCGCGCGAGCGGCAGCAGCGTCTCGCCGGCGGTGGTGAGCACGACAGTGCCGCGGGACCGGTCGAACAGGGGTGCGCCGAGGGCTGACTCCAGCGTGTGAATTTGTTTACTCAGTGTCGGCTGACTCACACCGAGCCGCTCGGCCGCGCGGGTGAAATGTCGTACTTCGGCGACGGTTACGAAGTATCGAAGCTGCTGTAGCTGCACCCTCATAGCCTATGGCTATCAGCACTGCGACTCTCATGCATTGGACGAATCGCAAAGGTCGCCCTTAGCGTCGGCGGAGTGGCGGTAATGACGGCAGAACGGGCGACTCCGGCGATTCCGAAGAATCGGAACAAAAGAGCCTCGTCCGTCGCCCTGAAGATCCTGATGGCGGCGACCGGCATCCTGCTGGTGCTGTTCCTGTTCGCACACATGGCCGGCAACCTGAAGATCTTCGTCGGGGCCGAGGCGTTCGACCACTACGGCCACTGGCTGCGGGACCTCGGCGCGCCGCTGCTGCCGCACACCGGCTTCCTGTGGCTGCAGCGCGGCGGGCTCACCGTCGCCGTCCTCGCGCACATCTTCGCGGCGGTCGTGCTCGCCCGCCGGGCCCGCGCCGCCCGGCCGGTCCGCTACGCCCACCGCCCCAAGGTCCAGGGCAGCTACGCGGCCCGCACCATGCGCTGGGGCGGCGTGATCATCCTGCTCTTCGTCGTCTTCCACATCCTGGACCTGACCACCGGGACCCTGAACCCGGTCGGGGACAAGCAGCACCCGCACGCCAACGTCGTCGCCGACTTCGCGGCGTCGCGCTGGTACGTGACACTGTTCTACGCCCTCGCCATCGTCGCGATCGGCTTCCACCTGCGCCATGGCATCTTCTCCGCGCTGCGCACCCTCGGCCAGCGGACCCCGCGCGGCGAGCGCATCGCCCGGGCCGTCGCCCTGGTGCTGTCGCTGGTGCTGGTCGTGGGCTACCTCAGCGTACCGTTCGCCGTACTCACCGGGCTGGTGAAGTGACCATGACCTACTGGACCGACGGCGACCCGATCGCCGACCAGGCCGCCCCCGACGGGCCCGTCGAGACCCGCTGGGAGCGCCGGAAGTTCTCCGCCAAGCTCGTCAACCCGGCCAACAAGCGCAAGCTGACCGTCATCGTCGTCGGCACCGGCCTGGCCGGCGGCTCGGCGGCGGCGACCCTGGCCGAGGCGGGATACAAGGTCCGCTCGTACTGCTACCAGGACAGCCCCCGCCGCGCCCACTCGATCGCGGCGCAGGGCGGGATCAACGCCGCCAAGAACTACCGCAACGACGGCGACTCCGTGTACCGGCTCTTCTACGACACGGTCAAGGGCGGCGACTTCCGGGCCCGCGAGTCCAACGTGTACCGCCTCGCCCAGGTCTCGGTGAACATCATCGACCAGTGCGTCGCCCAGGGCGTGCCGTTCGCGCGCGAGTACGGCGGCCTGCTGGACAACCGCTCCTTCGGCGGCACCCAGGTCTCGCGCACCTTCTACGCCCGCGGCCAGACGGGCCAGCAGCTGCTGCTCGGCGCGTACCAGGCCCTGGAGCGGCAGATCGCGGCCGGCAACGTGGAGATGAACGCCCGCCACGAGATGCTCGAGCTCGTCGTCGTCGACGGGCGGGCCCGCGGCATCGTCGTGCGCGACCTCGTCACCGGCGAGATCACCACCGACCTCGCCGACGCGGTGGTGCTCGCCTCGGGCGGGTACGGCAACGTCTTCTTCCTCTCCACCAACGCCAAGGGCTGCAACGTCACCGCCTCGTGGCGTGCGCACCGGCAGGGGGCGCTGTTCGCCAACCCCTGCTACACGCAGATCCACCCGACCTGCATCCCCGAGTCCGGCACGCACCAGAGCAAGCTCACGCTGATGAGCGAGTCGTTGCGCAACGACGGCCGGGTGTGGGTGCCGGTGAAGGCCGGCGACCACCGCGCCCCCGCGGACATCCCCGAGGACGAGCGCGACTACTACCTGGAGCGCATCTACCCGTCGTTCGGCAACCTCGTGCCGCGCGACATCGCCTCCCGCGCCGCCAAGAACGTCTGCGACGAGGGGCGGGGCGTGGGCCCGGGTGGCCTCGGGGTGTACCTCGACTTCGCCGACGCCATCGCCCGGCTGGGCCGCGCGGCGGTCGAGGCGAAGTACGGCAACCTCTTCGAGATGTACGAGCGCATCACCGGCGAGGACCCGTACGTCACCCCGATGCGCATCTACCCGGCCGTGCACTACACCATGGGTGGCCTGTGGGTCGACTACGACCTGCAGTCCAACATCCCCGGCCTGTTCGTCGTCGGCGAGGCGAACTTCTCCGACCACGGCGCCAACCGGCTCGGCGCGTCCGCGCTGATGCAGGGCCTGGCCGACGGGTACTTCGTGCTGCCCAACACCATCAACGACTACCTCGCCGCCGGCCCCTTCCCGAAGGTCTCCGAGGCCGACGAGGCCGTCGTCGCCGCCCGAAGCGCCGTCGAGGACCGCATCGCGAAGCTCCTGGCCGTCGACGGTGACCGCACCGTGGACTCCTTCCACCGCGAGCTCGGCCACATCATGTGGGAGTACTGCGGGATGGAGCGCACCGAGGAGGGCCTGACCAAGGCCGTCTCGCTGATCCGCGCCCTGCGCGAGGAGTTCTGGAACCGCGTCAAGGTCCCCGGCACCGGCGAGCAGCTCAACCAGAATCTCGAACGGGCCGGCCGCGTCGCCGACTTCTTCGAGCTCGCCGAGCTGATGTGCATCGACGCGCTGCACCGCGCCGAGTCGTGCGGCGGGCACTTCCGCGCCGAGAGCCAGACCCCGGACGGGGAGGCCCTTCGCCACGACGAGCAGTTCTCCTACGTGGCCGCCTGGGAGTTCGCCGGTACCGGCGAGCCGCCCGTGCTGCACAAGGAGGTTCTCGAGTTCGAGTATGTCCACCCGACCCAGCGGAGCTACAAGTAATGGACATCAGGCTGCGCGTGTGGCGCCAGGCCGGGCCTTCGGACAAGGGCCGCATGGTGACGTACGACGTGAAGGACATCTCCCCGGACGCCTCGTTCCTGGAGATGCTCGACGTGCTCAACGAGCGGCTCATCGTCGACGGCGACGAGCCGATCGCCTTCGACCACGACTGCCGCGAGGGCATCTGCGGCATGTGCGGCATGATGATCAACGGCGTCGCCCACGGCCCGCTCAAGGCGACCACCACCTGCCAGCTGCACATGCGCCACTTCAACGACGGCGACACCATCGACGTCGAGCCCTGGCGAGCCGCGGCGTTCCCGGTCGTGCGCGACCTCGTCGTCGACCGCAGCGCCTTCGACTCGATCATCCAGGCCGGCGGGTACATCACCGCCCCGACCGGCACCGCCCCGGACGCGCACGCCACCCCGGTGCCGAAGGTCGACGCCGACGCCGCGTTCGAGGCCGCCACGTGCATCGGCTGCGGCGCCTGCGTGGCCGCGTGCCCGAACGGCTCGGCGATGCTGTTCACCGCGGCCAAGGTCGGCCACCTGGGCCTGCTGCCGCAGGGCCAGCCCGAGCGCGACTCCCGCGTGGTGGGCATGGTCGCCGCGCAGGACGAGGCCGGCTTCGGCGGCTGCACCAACGCGGGGGAGTGCACCACGGTCTGCCCGAAGGGCATCCCGCTCACCCTGATCGGGAGACTGAACAGCGACTACCGGAAGGCGGCCACCGGACGGCGCGGATAGAGTTCCGAACCATGCAGCTGTCGGAGCTCGCCGGGCGACGGGTCGCCGTGTGGGGCACGGGCCGGGAGGGCATCGCCGCGATCGAGGCGATCGCCCCCGTCGGCCCCGCCTCCCTCGTCGCCGTGCAGGACAAGCCCACCTTCCTGGCCGCCACCGCCTGGGACCGCGCCGTCGCGCTGTTCGAGGGCGACGCCGTCGGCCCGGCCCTCGACGGCGTGGAGGTCCTGGTCCGCTCGCCCGGCGTGGGCGAGTCGAACCCGTGGATCAGGCGGCTGCGGGATCGTGGCGTTTCCATCACTGGTGGTACCGCGCTGTGGATGGCCGACCACGCGAAGCAGACGATCGGCGTGACCGGCAGCAAGGGCAAGAGCACCACCACGACGCTGATCTCGCACCTGCTCACCGCCACCGGCCGCCCGAACGAGCTGGGCGGCAACATCGGCGTCGCGGTGCTGTCCCTGCCCCCGGCCGAGCGCTATGTGCTGGAACTGTCGATGTACCAGTGCGCCGACCTGACCGACTCCCCGCGCATCGCGGTCGTCACGTCGCTGTTCGAGGAGCACCTGGACTGGACCCGCGACGGGCTGCCGTCGCAGTACTACGCCCACAAGCTCAACATCGCCATGCACGGCCCCGAGTCGGTCGTCTACAACGCCGCCGACCCGACCCTGTCCGCGGAGCTGGCCGCCCGCCCGGGCCTGCCCCTGGTCCCCGTCGGTGGCGAGTCGTCCTTCCACATCGCCGACGGCTGGGTCGTGCGCCACGGCACCCGGCTCTTCCCCCGCGACGCCTTCGGTCTGCGCGGCACCCACAACGCCGGCAACCTGTGCGTGGCCCTGGCCGCCCTGGAGGCCGCCGGCGTCGACGTGGTGGCCGAGCGCGCCGCGGTCGAGGCCGGCCTGCGCTCCTACACCCCGCTGCCGCACCGCCTCACCCCGATCGCCGACCCGTCCGGCGTCGAGTTCGTCAACGACTCCCTCTCCACCGCGCCGCAGACGACGATCCACGCCATCGAGGCCTACGCCGGGCGCCCCCTGGCCGTCCTGCTCGGCGGCCAGGACCGCGGCATCGACTACACCCCGCTGCGCGACTACCTGCGCGACAAGGCCGTGCCGGTCACCCTGATCGCCATCCCCGACAGCGGCGAACACATCCTCGACGTCATCGGCGACCTGCCCGGCGTCCGCCGCGAGGTGGCCGCCGACCTGCCCGACGCGGTCCGGCTCGCCCGCGAGCTGGTCCCGCCCGGCGGCGTCGTGCTGCTCTCGCCGGCCGCCCCGAGCTACGGCCGCTACGACAACTACGAGGCGCGCGCCAAGGCCTTCATCGCCGCGATCGAGGCGACCCGCGCCCCCGCGTGACGCCGTTCACCCGGCCCCGCTGAGCGCCGCGACGGTGGCGGCGTCGAGCGCGATCGTGCCGGCGGCCATGTTGGCCTCCAGGTGCGACAGGTCGGCGGTGCCGGGAATGAGCAGCACGTTCGGGGCGTGGTGCAGCAGCCAGGCCAGGCCGATCTGCGCGGGTGTGCAGTCGTACGCCTTCGCGGCCCGGATCACGGCCGGCTGGTAGGTCACCTTCGGCAGGTCCGGGGCCGCGCCGCCCAGAGGGCCGTACGGCACCCACGCGATCCGCTCCGCAGTGCACAACTCGAGCATCGGTTCGTCCTGGCGGGCCCGCGAGGCTGTAGGCGTTCTGCACGCACACGATTCCGGCCGGCAGCGCGCGGCGCAGGACCTCGAGTGACACCCCGCTCAGCCCGATCGCCTCGATCTTGCCCTCCTCGCGCAGCGCGATCAGCTCCGCCGTCGAGGTCGATGACCTGATCGTCCTCGGGCCGCAGCGGCGCGGGAGCGGCATCGGCGCGGCGCAGGTTCACCACCGGGATCCGCTCGCGGCCCAGGCTCGCGAGGTTGTCCTGCACGGCGGCCCGCAGCTCCTCCGGCCGTTGCGCCAGGCGGATCGGGTGCGGGCCGCCGGGATTCCGGGGCGCCGCCGACCTTGGTCGGCGCGGAGTGCGTCACCGAGCTGCTCGACCTGCTCGCCGGCGCGCTGAGGGCGTCACCCGGAACCTGCGGAGCTCGGCCGACGCGCTGGCGACGTCGGCCGGAACCCGTGACACCCGTTGATCATGACGGTACGTAGTGTTCCGCCTCGGAGGGTAGCCAGGACGCCTCGGCCAGAGCGCGGCCGGCCGCGTCCGCGTAGGTCGCCGCCGCCAGCCACGCCTGCGCGAACGCCGTCCCGTCGTCGTCGCTCAGCCGCCCGAACGCGTTGCGTGGCCGGTCGTTCGCGGCCGTGACCAGCCGGTCGAGCAGCGCCGCCCCCGCCTCCAGCCGCGCCCGCCGCATCCGGGACGCGTCCGAGGGCCCCCGCCCGTTCGGGAACGTCAGCATGACCCGGCCGCCGGAGACGGTCCGCTCCACCTGCGCCGCCAGCAGTGACAGCGCCGGGTCGTGCACCGCCGGCCGCCAGAGCTCCTCGGTGGCGTCCGCTTCCGGGGAGCCGGCGGCGTCGAGGGGCAGCTGACTGCCGTGCAGCCGGTCGTACGCGAGATCCGCGTGCCCGTCGACGCGCCACTGCACCCCGTCGACCGGCGCGACCGCCAGCGGCAGGACGGTCCCCGGCCGCCCCGGGTCGGGCCGCGCCACCATGAGCATCGACACGCCGTCGGCCCGCCCGATGACCCGCAGGTTGTCCCGGTATCCGAGCGCGGGATGATCGGCGGCGACCCGCAGCGTGAGCGGCAGCCCGCCGTCGGTCTCGGCGAAGACGGCGTCGCCGTCGGTGCCGCGCACCGTCACCCGCAGGAACAGCAGGTCCGCCCCGGCCTCCCGGTCGGTGATCGGCACCGCCAGCGCCGCGAACGCCCGGTGCACCTGCTCGGTCACCGGCTGCGCCCACAGTTTCGCCAGGGGCTCCTCGTGCCAGCCGGCCCCGGTGGCGGTGACCGCCCGCACGCCCTTGCCCGCCCCGAGCTGCCGGCTGCCGGCCGCGGTCGCCCCCGACACGACGAGCCCGGCCCGTGCCAGCCGGCGGTGGGTCAGCGCGGTCTCGCCCATCGCCACGGTGGCGTCCCCGGCCCGGGCCGCCCGCCGCGCGTCGCCCGGCATCACGTCGGCGACCATCCAGATCCGCCCGTCGCGGTCGACGGCGTAGGTGACGACCCCCGCGTGCCCGGTCCCGGCGAGCACGGCGACCGAGCACAGCCCGTGCAGCCGCAGGCTCCCCTCGAGGTGGTACTGCCGCCGCGCGGTGCCGAGCAAACCCTCCTCGCCGCCGCCCGAGCGCAGCCGGTGCGTCACATGCAGCAGCTCCCGCAGCGCCTCGCGCAGGTCCGCGAGCCGGTAGTGCGGGTCGTCGCCCCGGGCCGCCTGCAGCAGCGTGGCCACGACCCGGGCCGCGGCCGCCGCCCGGTACACCTTGCACGCCTGCGCCTCGTGCGCCGCCCGCAGCAGCGCGGCCCGCGCCACGGTCCCGGACCCGGTGACCCCGCCGGAGAGCACCGCCACGGCCGCCCGCCACACCTGCTCGACGGCCGCCCGCTGGACCACGCTGAGCTCGACGACCTCCTCGGCGGGAGCCTCGGCACCACCCTCGGCGAGTGCCCTGGCACCATCCTCGGCGGGAGCCCTGACCGCATCCTCGGCGAGAGCCGCAACGGCATCCTCGGCGGGTTCCGGCTCCGCGGCGGCGGAACCCACCGGCGCGTTGGACAGAATCCCGGCTCGGTGCAGGCAGTTCGGCGCGAGCAGGCACGAGCACGTCACCGCGTCCGCGCTGCGCACCACCCCGCCCTCGACGGTCAGCGTCACGGTCGTGGCCTCGTCGACGGCGACGGTGTACTGATCCCCGTCGCGCGTCACCGCCAGCGCCGCGAACCGCCCGACGGCGTCGTCGAGCTTCTTGCGCAGCCGGGCCGGCAGCCCGTCGACCGCGGCCACCAGCACCGTCGCCTCGATCGGCGGCAGCGATCCGTTCACGGCTTCACCTTCTCTGCGACCCAGCGGGCCAGTTCCAGCGGGCTGAGCGCGGCCACCGGCATCCCGGCCGCGACGAGCTGCGAGGCGACCGGCACCGAGTATCGCGGCCGCCCCGCGTCGTCGAGGCTCGCGCAGCCGAGCACGGTCACGCCCGACTCGACCAGGGCCCGCGCCTCGGCGAGCAGGCCGCCGATCGGGTAGCCCTCCTCGAAGTCGCTCACCAGCACCACGAGCGTCCGGGACGGCACCGTGACCAGGCTCCGTGCGTGCCGCAGCCCCTTGGCGATGTGCGTGCCGCCGCCGACCTGCACCTCCAGCAGCAGGCTCAGCGGGTCGCTGACCCGGTCGGTCAGGTCCACCACCTCGGTCGAGAACGCGACGAAGTGCGTGCTCAGCGCCGGCACTCCGGCCAGGATCGCCCCGGTCAGCGCCGACCAGATGATCGATGCCTCCATCGACCCGGACACGTCCACGACGAGCACGAGCCGCCAGTCGACCCCGCGCCGCGCCCGGGTGCGGAAGACCGGCCGCTCCGGGATCACCTGGACCCGCCCGTCCTCGCCCCGCCGCGTGGTCGCCAGGTTCGCCCGCAGCGTGCGCGGCAGGTCCAGCGGTCCGCCCGGCCGGTACGTCGGCCGCGGCGTGCTGATCCCCGCCAGCGCCGGCCGCAGCCGGGTCGCCAGCCGCCGCGTGAGCTCGTCGACGATCCGCGCCACGAGCGGCCGCAGCTTCGACAGCGAGCTCTCGGGCATCCCGCCGGCCAGCGACAGCACGGTCTGCAGCAGTTCCACCGACGGGTTCACGGCCTCGGGATCCAGCAGCAGAACCGCATCCCGGCGCCCTCCCTCGGCGGCCCGGGCCAGCACCTCCTCGCGGATCCCGGGCCCGAACAGCGCCGA
The DNA here is from genome assembly GCF_050942935.1 of Dactylosporangium sp. CA-233914. Taxonomy (NCBI): domain Bacteria; kingdom Bacillati; phylum Actinomycetota; class Actinomycetes; order Micromonosporales; family Micromonosporaceae; genus Dactylosporangium; species Dactylosporangium sp. CA-233914. The sequence goes on from NZ_CP192030.1 coordinate 3,244,003, forward strand.
GAGCTCCTCGGCCCACTCGCGCACCCCCGGGAACGGCGCCCCCCGCCCCGCCCGCCCGGCGGCATCGGCGGCGGACCCTTCGCCGCGCCCGTTGCCATACAGCTCGTCCAGCGCCGTCGCGTATCGCCGCGCGGCCCCGCCGAGCTGCTGATCCTGCCGCCCGAGCAGCAGCCGCCACCGATCGAGCACCGCGAGCTCCCGCCCGCCCGTCTCGACCTTGGTCTCCACTGCGGACTCGTTCTCGTCCACTGTGGATGGTTCCGTGGCGGTATCCGGCAGGAGCCCGAGCGCGTCGGCGGCCGCGCGCCCGGCCCGGTCGGCCAGCAGCCGCCACAGCAGCGCCGCCGAGTCCGTGTCGCCGAGGTCCGCGGTGTGCCCGTCCCCAAGCCGGTCGCGCACCACGGCCAGCAGCCGGTCCCGCCCCGCCGGGCTCACCGTCTGGAACCCGCCCCGCAGCGCCGGCAGCCGCGCCAGGAACGCCTCGTCCGGCAGCGTCGCCACCCGATCCAGCAGCGCGTCCAGCGCGTCCGGCCCGGACTGCAGCAGCGGCTCGGCGGCCGCGAGCAGCCCCCGCAGGTGCCCCAGCAGCCGCCGCCGCGCCTCGTCCGACACGGCGGCGTCGACCCACGACCCGACCCGGGTCCCCAGCTCGGCGGGCTCGGCCAGACCCAGCAGCACCTGCACCGCCCCGGCCCCCGCCGCCATCACCGGTGTCCCGCCGTCCGTCAGCCGCACCAGGGCATCGGCGAGCCGCAGCCCGACCCCGGCCGCGTCGGCCCGCCGCCCGAGTGCCACGAGCGCGCGCACGTCGTCGAGGTCCTCGGAGCCGGCGAGGCCGTCGACCTGCCGCACGGCCGCCGCCTCCAGCACCTCCGACAGCCCCGCGAGATCGGCCAGCCCGCCGGCCACCGCGGCCGGCAGCCCGGGAATGTGCCCGCTGCGCAGCCGGTCGACCAGCGCCAGCGCCGCCATCAGCTCCTCGAGCGTGGCGCTGGCCGGCACCTGCTCTGCCAGCTCCTCCAGCCGCTGCGTGGCCAGCCCGGCCAGCCCGCAGGCGGCCGCCGCCTCGAGTCCGGCGATGATCTGCGCCGCGGTCGGCCCCTCGTCGCCCTCCTCGCGCCGCCGCCGCTCCCGCAGCGCCCCCTCGGCCGCCTGCGCGAGGGTCACGCCACGGATCCCGGCCACGTCGAGCATGGCCTCGGTCCCGGGCGTCCACTCCACGTTCCACCGCGTGGTCAGCGCATCGACGCCGGCGGTCCCCTCCACGGCGGTGTTCTCCGCGTAGGGGATCCGGCAGGCCGACAGCTGGCGCAGCGCGACGTCACGCCGCCGGTCGAGCTCGGAGCGCAGCGGATCGAGCCGCAGGTCCTTGGCCTGCCCGCCCGGCCCCGGCAGCCGCAGCTCGGCGAGCAGCGCCTCGACGGCCGGGCGCAGCCCGGACCGCGGCGCCCCGGGCGCGAGCGACCCGCGCACGTCCCCGACGAGCACGGCCTCCATGGCGGCGGCGACGGCCCGCCCCCGCCCGAGCACCTCCCCGTGCGCGAGCACGCTCTGCAGCCCCTCGACCAGCTCCCCGCGCCCGGGCGCCGGCAGCCCCCGCAGCCGGGCGAGGTCGGCGGCCAGCCGGAAGACCTCCCGCGCCTCGGCCGGCCCGGCCGGATGCCCGGCGCCCCGGACGCGCGAGCAGACCTCGACGACGGCGGCGAGCGCCGCGGCCTCGACCTCCCCGGCCCGCCCGCGAGCGGCGACGACGGCCTGCTGCCATCGCGGATCCCGAATCCCGGCCGGGTATCCGGACCGCGAGTCGAGCAACGCGAAACTGTACGGCACCAGCGACGTCACGACCCCATCCGACGCCGGCTCCGCACCGTCCCCGGCGACCAGCGCCGCGGCGTGGAGCGACCCCACGATCCCGTCCGGCGCCGGCTGAGTACCGTCCGTGGTGGCGTCCCCGGCCAGCAGCGGCGCGGCGTGGAGCGACCCCACGATCCCGTCCGGCGCCGGCTGAGCACCGTCCGTGGTGGCGTCCCCGGCCAGCAGCGCCGCGGCGTGGAACGACCCGACGACCGCGACGGCCCGGCGCCCGGCCACCGAGGCCAGGCACCGCCGCATCCACGCCTCGCGGCGCAGGTCGAGCGCGCCGACCCCGGCCCCGGTGGCGGCATCGGTGCGCATGGCCCACCCGACGAGCAGCGCCGCCCGCCGCACCGCCTCCGGATCCGCTCCGGGCGCCCGGGCCTCGACGACCCGGTCCCACATGTCCTCGTCGGGCCGCCCCGTCGCCGCCTGCCGCAGCGCGTCCCCGAACGGCGACCGCGACGTCCCGGAGGTGCCGGAATCGCGCGGACCGGCGGCATCGGGCGCCGTCTGCTCGCGGTCGTGCCAGAAGCGCGAGGACAGCGGCAGGTCGCACGGGATGACCTCGACGCCGTTGCGGGCCGCCCAGCGCAGCGCGACCAGCTCCGGTGAGAAGTCCGCGAACGGGTAGAACGCCGGGGCGCCGTCCGCGCCGAGCACTCCGGCGAGCGCGACCGGCGCCGCGGTGGCCGGATCGGCGAGCCACGGCAGCCACGGGGCGAACTCGGCCGGCAGCTCCAGCAGCAGCACCTCCGGCCGGAAGCGGTCCAGCAGCTCCCCGATCACGACCGACAGCGCCGGGGAGTGGTGGCGCACCCCGATCAGGAACGGCTCGGTCGACCCCGCCAGCGCCTCGAGCGCCGCGTCGGGCGGGGCGGGGGAGAGGCTACGGCTGGAGGACATCGCGCAGTTCCCAGAGGCGGTGCCACAGGCGGGCGCCGGACTCGGCGCGGCGGCGCACGGCGCCGTCCCAGTAGCCCAGCAGCTTGGCGCCGTCCGCCGGGTCGTCCTTGCACACGACACCCTGCAGGTGGGCGGGGAGCAGGGACAGGATGTCGCGGTCGCCCGGGAAGTAGGCCGCGGCCAGGCCCAGGGACGTGGCGACCGCGACCGCCTCCGCGGTGCTCATCACCGTCGAGGGGCGCTCGACCTCCCAGCCCTCCACGGAGCGGCCGGCGCGCAGGTCGCGGAACGCGGTGACCAGCGCCTCCAGGACCGCCTCGTCGACGTCGAACGGGGTCTCGACCCGCTCCAGGGCGGCCTTCGCCTGCCGGCCCACCAGCGCGGTCTCCGCGGCCAGGTCCGGGATCGGGCCGACGGTCTCGAAGTTGAAGCGGCGCTTGAGGGCCGCGGACATCTCCGAGACGCCGCGGTCGCGCAGGTTCGCCGTGGCGATGAGCGTGAACCCGGGCGCGGCGTGGACCGTGGCGCCAGCGGTGCCGGACAGCTCCGGCACGGCGATGCGGCGGTCCGACAGGATCGACACCATCGCGTCCTGGACCTCGGGCAGGCACCGCGTGATCTCTTCGATCCGCGCGACCTGCCCGGCGCGCATCGCGGTCAGCACCGGCGACGGGACCAACGCCTCGGGGCTGGGGCCGTGCGCGAGGAGCAGGGCGTAGTTCCAGCCGTATCGCAGCTGGTCCTCGGTCGTCCCGGCCGTGCCCTGCACCACCAGCTCGCTCGTGCCGCACACCGCCGCCGACAGCAGCTCCGACAGCATCGACTTGGCGGTGCCGGGCTCGCCGACGAGCAGCAGCCCGCGCTCGCCGGCCAGGGTCACGACGCACCGCTCGACGAGGGCCCGGTCGCCGACGAACTTGCGCTGGATCTCCAGTTTGGCCGGCACGCCGTCGGGCCGCTTGCCCTTGGGCAGCGCCAGCTGTTCGCCGTCGCTGCCGACGATGAACGTGACGACGGCGTGCGGCGTGAGCCGCCAGCCGGGTGGCCGCGCCCCGCCGTCGAACGCGGCGAGGAACGCGAGCTCGGTCGCGTGGGCGTGTTCGGCAGGATCGACCTGCCGGGGTCGGGCAACGGTCGCGGTCATCGGCGGCCTCTCACGGGAAACGGGTCAGACTCTTACGGAAAGCGGGGCAGACTCTTACGGAAGGCGGGTCAGATCGGAACGGGCCGCCGGCAACGGCGGCAACAACCGCAACAACATGGGCGACGGGGCGCCGGCCGGGCTGGCCGGCGCCGTCGTCGAGCACGGCGCGGGTCATCGGCGCCCGCGCGTGTTGGTGACGAGTTCCTCGAAGCGGGGCACGTCGCCGGCGACGATCCGATCCCACGCCAGCCGGAACAGCGCCGGGGCGGGCGCGACCGGCACGACCGCGCCCAGCGTCGGGCCGTCCTCGCCCGCGCCGATCACCAGCGGCAGCTTCCACCGCTCCAGCGGCAGCACCGGCGCCTTCCACGCGAGCCACCCGCCCGGCAGGAACAGCGACCGCCCCGCCCGGGGCCGCTTCGCCTCCACGACCAGGGCGGCGGCGAGCAGCTCGGCCCGTGCGGCCTTGAGCCGGGCCGGCTTCCACCCCGTCCAGGCCGTGACGTTGCGGTCGGTCGGGTCCGGCAGGGCCAGCAGCTGCAGGTAGATCGTGGCGGCGTCGGCGCTGAGCCCGCGGTGCGCGGCGACCTCGGAGACGAGCTGCGGGTCGGAGCGCGACGGGTCGTGCGGGGCGTCGGCGACCGGGACGTCCAGCCAGCGGGAGATCTGGTCGCCGAGGATGGCGCGCAGCGCGACCACCGGGGCGTGGACGCCGTCCAGCGCCGCGATGATCGCGTCGACCCGCGGGTCGTCGGGGCCGTCCATGCGGGCCGGGCGGAGCCGGACCCCGCGCCAGTAGCCGGTCGCGGCGACGGTGAAGACGCCGGCGTCGAGCTCCTCGGCGCCGCGTCGCACGTCCAGACCCAGCGCGGCGAGCGCCTTCTCGACGCTCGTCTCCTCGCCGCCGGCGATGAACGCCTCGAACGCCGGGTCGGCCACCAGGCTGCGGGTCAGCTCCAGCACCCGCGGCAGGTTGGCCCGTATCGGGTCGCTCGCCGGCAGCCGGCGCACCAGCCACGGCAGCCCGCGGGCGACGGCGGCCAGCAGCTCTTCGCCCGCGACGCCCTCGCCGACCCGGTGCAGCCAGTGGCAGGTTTCCGGGTTGGCGACGCCGTGCAGGAACTCCGAGGCGCTCATCCGCCCGGGGACGCCGGCCTTGCGGCACTCGACGATGAGGTCGTCGCCGATCGGGGTGCGGGCGCCGACCTCGCCGGCCCGCCAGGCTCCGAACCGGGCCGGGTCGGGCCCGCCGGTCCACAGCGTCGCCGGGTCGGCGGGCAGCAGCGCCGCGGGGGCGCCGCCCTTGGCCGCCAACGTCTTGGACTGCCGCAGGTATTCGAACGCGGCCTCGATGGCCGTCTCGGTGACGTGCGGCCCGGCGGGCTCCCAGCCGGCGGGCCGGTGCGCGGCCCACAGCCGGGCGTCGGCCGTGCCGGCCAGCAGCGCTGTCGCCTCGGCGAGGCTGATCCCGGAGGCCTCGGAGACGGCCCGGACGGTGGCCGGCTCCAGCAGCGGTGCCGGGCCGCCGTGGGCGCGGCCGGCGGCGACGAACCCGGTGAGGACGTCGCGGCCGACGCCGTGCCGGTCGAACTCCCGCTCGAAGCGGATCGCGTGCCCCGGGACCGGGCCGAAGACCCCGTCCGCGGCGTGCTCGATGCCGCTGACCACCCCGTCGTGGCTGTTGACCTGGAACGGCAGAACGATCCGGCCCGGGCCGCAGGAGAACGGGGTGCCGGGCGTCATCTCCGCCCGCCCGCTGTCGGGGGCGAGGGTGACCCGCCGGGTGCGCCCGTCGCCGTCGGCCAGGCCGGAGCCGGCGATGACCTCCAGCGCGTCCAGCAGCGCGCCCCGGTCCTCGGCGCTCGTGGCCGGCGACGCGGCCCGCAGCATGGCCGCGGGCAGGACGCCGAGGGTGTCCCACCAGTCGAGGTCGCCGCGCGGCACCCAGTCCGCCAGCGGGGTGCGCGGCTCGCGGCCGGTGAGCGCCGCGCCGCCGTCGGCGAAGTGCCGCACCCACTCGCGGCCATGGTCGTAGCAGTTGGGGACCAGGCCCTCCAGCGCGTCGTTGAGCACCTCGTCGTCGGCGAGGTGAGCGTCGGCCCCGGCTGCGGCGGCCGCGCCGGCGCCGGTGGCGATGATCTCCGCGGTGGCGCTGGTGAGCCGGGCCAGGCGCACGGCCGCGCGGGCGGCGTGGCGGACCACGCCGCCGACGCCGGCGACGAGTGCCGGATCGCTCAGCTGCGGCAGGACCTGCCGGACCGCGGCGGCCACGGGCTCGTCGGGGATCTCGGCCTTCTCCGCCTCGGGGCCGGCGAGCGCGGCCACGGCCGCGAGCACCCGCCCCGCGTCGTCGTCGCCGAACGCGCGCAGGGCCAGCGAGCCGGCCTCGTCGCGGGGGCGCATCAGGTGCCAGTACTGCACCGGCGGCACCAGCGCCGTGCCCTCCGCGAACGGGTTGTTCTCGCCCATGGTGCCGGCGGCGGCGAAGCACAGCCCGTCGGCGGTGTAGAAGTGCAGGCGCGAATCCCGCCAGGCCCGCTCCAGGAACACGCCGTGCACGGTGTCCGCGCCCGGGAAGCGGATCGCGCCGACGAGCATCCCGTGCCGGCCCGGGCGCGACGGCTCCGGGTCGGCCATCGCGAACGACCGGCCGTCGACGCTCTCGCCGGACTGCCCGTCCGCGGTGCGCCGCACCCGCCAGCCGACGAGCCCGTCGTGCTGGCCGAGCGGGCTGTGCGCCATGGCCGCCGTGGCCGGGCGCAGCCGGCAGACGGCGAGGCTGAGCTGCTGCCCGTCGGCCGCGCCCGCCTCGAAGAACGTCGGCAGCGAGGCGCGGCCCCGCTCGCCGGTGGCGGCGTCGTACTCATACCACCGCCAGTGATGCTCGGTGTCCTGGGCGAGCACCCAGTGGTGCCGGCCGTCCCCGGCGACGGTGCCGACCTCCTGGGCCCGGCGGTCGCCGACCCGCAGCGGCCGCCCGCCCGCGGTGCGCCCGCCGTCGGGCAGCGCCAGCGAGTGCTCGCCGTTGTCGTTGAGCCCGTCCTCGGAGGCGGTGAAGACGTCGTCGGGGGCGCCGGACCAGTAGCCGGCCCGCTCCCCGCCGCGGTTCCACGCCACCAGCAGCTGGCCGCCGGCGTAACGCATCGTCATGTGCCACGAGTAGCGCAGCTCGTCGGGCGGGATGCGCAGCGTGTGGTCGAGCTCGATGCCCTCGTCGCCGACGACCACGACCCGCTCGCCGCGGCGCACGACCAGCGCCGGCCACTGCGGCAGGACGTGCAGGTCCGACGAGAGCGGCACCCGGTCGTCGCCGCGCACCGCGGTGGCCGCGGCCTGTAGCGCCGGCCAGCCGAACTCGTCGACGACGCCCGCGCGCAGGGTGCGGCCGAGGACCGGGCCGAGGTCGAAGGCGGTGATCCGGGCGATCGCCTCCGGGTTGACCGCGAGCCCGTCGGGGCAGGCGACCAGGGTGAGCCGGTCGAGCTCGGCGTCGATGGTGGTGAGGCCCTGCGCCTCGACGCGGGTGGCGAGCCGGTCGAGCCACCAGTGCAGCGCGGTGCGCAGGCCAGGCACGGCCACGACCTTCGCGACCCGCTCGGCGTCGACCTGGGCGGTGCCGGCGCGATACCACGTCTTGAGGAAGCCCTCGACGCTCTCGGCGATGAGCGGGCGCAGCTTCTCGTGGGCGGTGACCTGGACCAGGTCACGGCGGCCCTCGTCGCCGTCGGCCATCCAGGTGGCGATGTCGCAGCGGGCGTTCTCGTGGACCTCGGCCAGCGGCACCCCGAGGGCGAGCAGCTGGTCGAACAGGTCGAGGTCGATGCGGTTGTGGGCGGGGGCGAGGTCCACGGGCACGCCGTCGGCGCTCAGCCGGGCCGCCATCCGCTCGGCGAGGGCGTAGAGGCGCGCCGAGCGGGTCTTGCGCCAGCCGCGGCTGCGGTCGGCGCGGGCCAGCCAGCCGGCCGGGCCGTCCGAGGACTGCGCGTCCGGATCGCCGGCGCCGGCGGGCTCGGTGAGCGCCGCGGTGGCCGCGCACTCGTCGAGCAGCTCGAGCCACGTGTCGAACGGGCACTCCCGCGGGAACATGCCCAGCAGCTGGCCGCGGACCTTCGCATCGCGGCCGGCGATGCGGACCAGCGCCGGACGATACGCCTTCCAGAACCCGCCGGGCGCCCGCAGGATCGACGGCGCGGCCAGCAACTCGGCCAGCAGCGCCTCGTCCTCCTCGGCGCCGAGCCCGGCCGCCTTCGCCAGCCGCCCGAGGTCGACGTGCATCTGCGCATAGGGCGGCATCCCGCCCAGCGTGCGCTCCAGGCACAGGCGGCGGAACCGCTCGTAGGCGATCGCGGGGGTGCACCGGGCGGCCAGGTCGCGGGCGTGCTGGGCGAGCGCCTTGGCGGTCAGCGCGCCGGCGAGGGCGAACTCGAGGAAGACGGTGTGCTGGCGCTCCTCGTCGATCCGCAGCGCATAGGTGCGCTCGGCGTCGCGGGCCTTGCCGAACATGCTCGCCGCGTAGGTCTGGCTGTCGGCGGCCAGGAACGCGCGGGCCGCCTCCTCGTAGAACGTCGGCAGGAAGTGCGGCACCGAGCGGGCCAGCCGCTCGCCGAGCTCGTTGAACCCGTCGCGGGCCGGGCCGATGCGGGACTTCGCCACCCGCACCAGCCGCTCGATGTCCTTGACCAGGGCCAGGGCGTGGTGGCCGTTGGCGGGGTCGTGGACCAGCGCCCAGGCCGGGAAGCCCAGCGCCTGCTGACGCACGACGCCGACCTCGGTGACGGTCTGCGGGGCGGCGAAGCCCAGGAACTCCATCGTGAGGTCCTCGGCCTGGCCCAGCGTGGCCGGCACCAGCCGCACGACCCGGCGCTCGCCGAGCACCGGGTGCGCGTATTCCCGGGTGGTCAGGGTGTCGACGGTGTCCTTGTCGGCGTCGGTCCCCGCCGGGAGCACCGCGCCCGCGTCCAACAATGCGTCCCAGCTCATGCCGACTCCTCCGTGCTCTGCTCGACGACCCGGCCCGCGTAGAGCGCCGCGGCCATGCGCATTCCCTCGGACCAGGCGACCGGCCCCACTTCGGCGAGGGGGATCGACTTGCCGTCGGGGTGGACGAAGACCAGGTCGCCGGTCTCGGCCTCCGAGTAGGGGTCGTCGGCCCCGACCCAGCTGCGGGCCTCCAGGGCGCGGCCGTCCTCGAAGACCCGGCAGACGGCGTAGCCGCCGCGCACCGGGTAGCCCAGGGAGGCGGCCCGGGCGAGCAGGTGGCGCAGCTCGGCGAAGCGTCCGCCGGCGTATTCGCCGATGCTCGTCGCGCCCGCCTCCAGCCCGGCGGGGCGGGTCCAGGTCTGGCGGAACAGCTGGTCGACGGACTGCTTCACGCCGAGGTCGGCGGCGAACTCGCGCAGGTCGTCGAGGTCGGGCAGCCGGGTCGGGTGCGGCACCGCGACCCGGTCGGCGGCCAGCCGCACGGTCTCGCCGTCGAGGTTGACGATGCCGATGCCCTCGGGCGTGGCGTCGCGCAGGAACCCGGCCTCGTCCGGGTCGAAGTTCCCCTCCTCGTCGAGGACGGCCACGACGAGGTCGGTGAGCGCGGCCCGCCAGGTCTCGTCGGGCCACACGCGGGCCAGCAGCGGGGCGGGCACCGGCAGCGAGCGGATCATCCACAGGTCGACCTGCTCGCGGACCTCGGCCTCGTGCCGGGCGAGCCACTCGGTCAGCTGCCGCAGCCCGGCCACCACCGGGTCGTCGCGCAGCGACGAGGGCATCGTCCTGAGCACCTTGCCTTTCTGGTTACGGCACGCTATCCGCCCCGCATCCAGCGTCACCTCATAGCCGCCGCCGGCCGCCAGCCACGCCATGCGCTTGCCTCCGCTTCGTCACGTTCGTCACGCCATGCACAGACACGGTCACCGGGTTGCCCCAGTGGCCCGCTCCATCGGATGTTCGGCACCCTAGCGAGGGGGTGCGACATTTTTTCGCGGGCCTGGCATCGTGGAGGGCATGTGCAGGAACATCCGCGTGCTCAACAACTTCGAGCCCCCGGCGACGCCGGACGAGATCGAGGCCGCCGCGCTGCAATACGTGCGGAAGGTCGCCGGCATGACCCGCCCCGCCGCGGTCAACCAGGAGGCGTTCGACGCCGCGGTGCGGGCCGTGACCGAGGCGACCAGGGTGCTGCTCGACAATCTCGTCACCCGCACCCCGCCGCGCGACCGCGAGGTCGAGGCGGCCCGGGCCCGGGCGCGCGCCGCCGAGCGTTACGGCCGCCGGGACGAGTAGCCGCCGTACCGCTGCTGGAACGACAGTCCGCGCTCGCGTCGCCGGCGGAAGTGGAGACGTCCGGCGCGCGCATGAGCGGGCCGGGCATCCGGCCACCGAGATCCACCAGCTGCCGCGACAATTGGCGTTGCACCTACCCCGCCTGTGCCCGCACTGGGGGCACGCCGAGGGGGCGGGGTCCGCGCCGGTCGTGCCTCCCGGGCCCGCAACGCGGGAGGCGCGACCGGCCGTGGTGATCATGGGTCGTAGACTCCGTGCGATGACCGACTCCGCAGCGCTGTTGGGCTTGCACGACGACCAGGTGCGCGGCACCGTCGCCGACCGCCTGCCGAGCGGCTGGAAGCCCTCCTGGGACGGCCCGGTCCTGCGGGTCGCCACCCCCGCCCGCGGCATCGTCTTCGCCCGGCACCTCGACGCCGTCCCCGGCGACGAGCTCGACGCCCTCGTCGGCCGCACCATCGAGTTCTTCGCCGACCAGGGCCTGCCGTTCGAGTGGAAGACATACGGCCACGACCGCCCCGACCTCCCCGGGCGCCTCGCCGCCACCGGATTCGCGCCCGGCCCCGAGGAGACGGTCGTCATCGGCCCGGCCGCCGACCTCGTCGACGCCGGCGTCGCCCCCGGCGGCATCCGCATCCGCGCCACCACCGCCCCGGACGACCTGCGCCGCATCGCCGACCTGCAGTCCGAGGTATGGAACGCCGACTGGTCCTGGCTCGCCGACGACCTCGCCGACCGGATCGCCTCCGGCCCGGACAACATCGTCGTCCTGGTCGCCGAGGCCGGCTCCACGATCGTGTCGACCGCGTGGCTGGTCATCCTGCCCGGCACCGAGTTCGCGTCGCTGTGGGGCGGCTCGACGCTGCTGGGCCTGCGCGGCCGCGGCATCTACCGGGCGCTGGTCGCGCAGCGCGCGCGGATCGCGGTTCAGCGCGGGATACGATACCTGTGGGTCGACGCCTCCGCCGACAGCGGTCCGATCCTGCGCCGCCTGGGCCTGCGGGCGGTGACCACGACCACTCCGTGGGTCTGGACCCCCTGACGGGAGCTACCGGGTGAGCCACTGCTGGCAGACTCGGTAGCTGGTAGCCGCGGGGCAGACCGCGACGAATGCGTCGATCCGGGACGCCGGCCTTCGCGGCGGCACCGGATGAGCGGGCGTCATCGTCCGAACCGGTAGCGTCGCATTGATCCGGCGGAATGCGCTCGGGTGGGGTACCGCAGAAAGAAACCGGCGCCGGGAACGCCCCGGCGCCGGATCTTGAACGCTCAGCCCAGGTCGACGCTGGGGTAGAGCGGGAACGGGGCGAGCAGTTCGGTCGACTGCTTGCTGATGCTGTCGGCGAGGGCGGGGTCGAGGATGTACTTCGCCTTCGAGCCCTCGGCCGGGGAGGTGCCGGCCAGCACGGTGTGGATCAACTCGGCGATCTGGTCCATCTCGGCGATGCCCAGGCCGCGGCTGGTCAGGGCCGGCGTGCCGACGCGGATGCCGGAGGTGTACCAGGCGCCGTTCGGGTCGTTGGGCACCGCGTTGCGGTTGGTGACCACGCCGGAGTCGAGCAGCGCCTGCTCGGCCTGGCGGCCGGTGAGGCCGAACGGGTGGACGTCGATGAGCACCAGGTGGTTTTCGGTGCCGCCGGAGACCAGCTTGACGCCGCGGGAGAGCAGGCCCTCGGCGAGCGCCTGGGCGTTGGCGACGATCTGCTGCGCGTAGGTGGCGAACTCCGGGCGCCGCGCCTCGGCGAACGCGATGGCCTTGGCGGCCATGACGTGCGACAGCGGGCCGCCGAGGACCATCGGGCAGCCGCGGTCGACCTGGTCGGCGAGCTCCGGCTGGGCCAGCACGGCGCCGCCGCGCGGGCCGCGGAGGCTCTTGTGCGTGGTCGTGGTGACGATGTGGGCGTGCGGGACCGGGTCGAAGTCGCCGGTGAAGACCTTGCCGGCGACGAGGCCGGCGAAGTGCGCCATGTCGACCATGAGGGTGGCGCCGACCTCGTCGGCGATCTCGCGCAGGGTGGCGAAGTTGACCTTCCGCGGGTACGCCGAGTAGCCGCCGACGATGACGAGGGGCTTGAACTCGCGCGCCGTGTCGCGCAGGGCGGCATAGTCGATCTGCCCGGTGGCCGGGTCGACGCCGTAGCTGCGCTGGTCGAACATCTTGCCGGAGATGTTGGGGCGGAAGCCGTGGGTGAGGTGGCCGCCGGCGTCGAGCGACATGCCCAGCATCCGCTGGTTGCCGAACGCGGCGCGCAGTTCGGCCCATTCGGCGTCGGTGAGGTCGTTGACCTGCCGCTTGCCGAACTTCGCCAGGTGCGGCACCTCGACCCGGTCGGCCAGGATCGCCCAGTATGCGACGAGATTGGCGTCGATGCCCGAGTGCGGCTGCACGTAGGCGTACGGCGCGCCGAAGAGCGCCTTGGCGTGCTCGACGGCGACGGCCTCGACGGTGTCGACGTTCTGGCAGCCGGCGTAGAAGCGGCGGCCGATTGTGCCCTCGGCGTACTTGTCCGACAGCCAGTTGCCCATGGCCAGCAGTACCGCGGGCGAGGCGTAGTTCTCACTCGCGATCAGCTTCAGCGACTCTCGCTGGTCGGTCAGCTCCTTCGCGATCGCGTCGGCGATCCGCGGCTCAACGGCGCGGACGGCCTCCAGCGCGGCGCGGAAAGCAGTCGATTCGGCGTTCATGTGTCTCCCGGTCCGGGCCGGGCGACGGCTCCCAGGAGGTGCGGCCCGGCGCATGGTCGCCACCGTGGCGGTCCGCCCCATGGTACCGACCCTGGCCCCGGACACTTTCGGGCGTTCGGCCCCCGGACGTCCCACGTTCGGCCCACACCGCGCTGCGACCTGCAGGAAGGCCAGCAGCTGCCTGGCGGTCGAAGCGTGACCTAGGTCAAATCGTCAGCTCGGCGGCCACCCCGTAGTGGTCGGACAGGTACACCCTGCGACCGCCGGCGACGGTGACCGTCTCGTCGGTGAGGACCAGCTCGCAGCTGGCGTGGATGCCGGGGCGGACCAGGACGTGGTCGAACGCGGGCGGGTCCGGCCAGCCGGGGGTCGGGCGGTACGTGGGGCGCGGGTCGCCGGCCATCGCGTCGTGCAGTCCCGCGGTGGCGCAGAACTCGGCCAGGGCGGCCGAGTCGCGGGGGAGGTTGAAGTCGCCGGTGACCACCGCGGGTACACCCGGCTCCAGTGCGGCCAGGGCGGCGCCGAGCGCGAGCAGCTCAGCCCGGGCGACCGCGGTCCAGCGGTTGTGCGCCGACCAGTCGTCGTCGCGGTTGGCCGACAGATGTGTGTTGACCACCGCGAGCGGGCCGGCCGCGGTGTGCAGCACGGCGACCTGGGCGCCCTTGCGCATGAGCAGCTCGGGGCGCAGCGGCCGGGTGTAGGGGAACCGGACGAACCGCCGCCGGGCGATGGGCCGGCGCGACAGGATCACCAGGCCGCCCTTGACCAGGGTGCTTCCGGTGTACTGCGTGTGCGCGAACGACGGCGCCAGCCGCGCCAGCAGCCTCGCGACGCCGGGCGCCATGACCTCCTGCAGGCACACGACGTCGTAGTCGGAGTCCTCCAGCAGGGCCCCGAGCGCCGCCATGCGCGGGCGCACGTCGCCCTTGAACAGCGCATTGAAGGTGAGCAGGCGCAGGTTCATAACCGACTCCCTCGCACACGCCTACGATATCGAGTGCGATCAACCGGCCGCTGCTGTACCCCCCCGTCTGCATGCGGGCCGCTAATCTTGGGCAATGGCCGACGCCGACGATGTGCGCCGTATCGCGCTCGCGCTGCCGGATGTGGTCGAGATCGACAGTGACGGCTTCGACTTCCGCGTGGCGAACAAGGGCTTCGTATGGTCGTATCCGCAGCGCGAACCCGGCCGGAAGCGCGTGATCCGCACCGACATCGCGGTGTTGTACGTCGGCGACGAGGCCGAGAAGCAGGCCCTGCTGCTGGGCGAGCCCGAGCACTTCTTCACCACGCCCGCGTACGACGGCCTGCCCCTGGTCATGCTCCGCCTGGATACGCTCGACGCGGCCCGCCTGGAGGAGCTCATCAGCGACGCCTGGGACATGCGCCGGGCATGACACCTTCGTCGCCGCGGTGCCGGCGCGGTGGTGGCATGAATCGGGGAGTCCGTTCCGCCCTGGTCAGGCCAGGCTTGGGGGCATGGCGTACGCATACCAGCCCCAGCAGGCGTGGCACCCCTACCCGGTGCGCACCACGGCCCCGATCTCCCTGCACGTCGTGGCCATCTTCCAGTACCTGGGCGGCCTGCTCCTGCTCGGCTCGGCCGCGCTGCTCGCCCTCGCCCTGGCCCGGGTCGCCCCGGACTGGGACTATCGCGTCGGCAACGACGTGTTCACCACGCGCCCCGAAATGATCACCACCGCGACGTACGCGATCATCGGCACCCTGGCGCTCGGCGGCCTCGTCGCGATGGTGCTGGGCCGTAAGCTCCAGCGCGGCCGCAACTGGGTCCGCATCCTGCTCACCCTGCTCAACGGCCTCAGCGTGGCCGGCGGCGTCTGGCAGGGCTACACCACCGGCGCCCCGTACCTCGCGACCCTCATGTCGGTGGCGTTCCCGCTGCTGTTCCTGATCCTGCTCAACACCCGCGCCGCCCGCAGCTGGTGCCGCCATCGCACCTACTGAGGATCAGCGGGCCGCCCCATCTCAGACGAGCGCTTCGAAGTACGCCTTCATGGCCGGATAGTAGTCGTCGAAGCTCTTCGCCGGGGAGCCGTCGCGGGCCGCGACGAGCAGGTCGAGGTAGTACTCCCAGCCGGGCCCGATCTGTCCGGCACCGCCGGCGTCGGCCAGGTGATGGACGAACCGCAGCTCGGTGATCCCGCCGTCGTGGCTCAGGAGGAGCTCGAGCCGCCAGGCCCCGGCCTCGTCGGTCGCCGACAGGGCCAGCCGTCGCGGCGGGTCGCAGGCGTCGATACGCAGATCCATCCAGGGCGCGCCCTCCTCCTGGATCATCCGCACCCGGATGGTCTTCCCGGGCCCGGCGTCGCCCTCCCAGGGCCCGAACCACCGCGCGCTGCGCTCGGACTCCGTGACACTCGCCCAGACGTCCTCGATGTCGGCCTTGAACGTGCGCGTCAGCACCAGGTCGTATCCGTCGGCGGTCCGGACCAGCTGTCCAGTCGGGTTGCCAATCATGCGATGTTCTCCTGCCGGTCGCTCGTGTTGTTCCTGCGGTCGCGGCGCGCGCGGTGGACCTCGGTCTCGAGCGCGTCGAGCCGCCGCTGCCAGGCGGTGCCGCGAGCGGTCAGCCGGGCGATCCAGTCGCCGAGCTCGGCGAGGGCGCCGGCGTCGAGCTCGTAGTGCCGCTCCCGCCCGACGACGGTGTCCCGGACCAGCCCGCACTCCCGCAGCACGCGCAGGTGGCGGCTGACCGCGGGCCGGCTGATCGGAAACGCCTCGGCGATCCGCCCGGCCGGCAGCGGCCGCACACTGAGCGCCTCCAGAATCCGCCGCCGCACGGGATCGGCCACGGCCGCGGCCACGTCGTCCACGCCGGAAAGCGTAACTGATGTGTTACGCGTTTGCCAGCGTGTACGGCCATCGAGCACCGGCTCAGCCTTGACCGCGGGCTTGGAGCACGTTCACGAGTGCCGAGGCGATGAGGGCCACGGGCCGGTCATCGTCGTGGGCCAGTCGCCGCAGGGTGTTCAGTGCGATCGTCCCCGGCAGCTCCGCGAGCGCCTGGGTCAGTCGCATTCGCACCGCCGAGTCCCCGGTGTGGGCGGCTAGCTCGCCGACCAGCGCGCTCATGATCCGGTCGGCCCACTCCGCGTCCCGCGCCAGCGTTCCCAGGACCTCGGCGGCCTCGACGTCGTTCGGGCCCTCGACCACCATCCCGAGCAGCGTCGGCACGGCTCGGGTCTCGCCGCGTGCGCCCAGAGCGAGAGCGGCATGCCGGCGGATCGTCGTGTCGGCGTCTGCGAGCGCATCCGTGAGCACCGCGGCCGCCTCGTCGCCGGGCAGCTCGGTGAGCGCCAGGACCGCGCGCCGCCGGACGTCGGCGTCGTCGGAGGCCAAGCCGGATGCCAGGCCCGCCACACCGTCACCGCCGGCCCGCGCGAGGGCCCACCGCAGGGCCCCGGCGACGTTCGGGTCGGATTCGGTGAGGACCGCCCTGGCCAGCAGTTCGGCGGGGACCGACGCGGGCTCGGCCGGGGCCAGGACAGCCTGCTGCCGCCGCGCGGCACTGGGCGAAGCCAGTCCGTGCAGGAGCTCGACGATGCGCGCGACGTCCGGCCAGCCGGCGGGTTCGGCCGCATCGACCGCACGGAGCCGATCGAGGAGCTCCTGCTCCCGGTTCAGTCGTTCCGCGGTCTCCCGGATGAGGTCGCCGACCAGCGCGGACGGGGTGAATCCGGGGTCATCGAGCGTGCGGGCGATCTGACGCAGCGACATGCCCAGGGACTTGAGACCCTCCACGTAGAAGATCCGCCGGATGTCCTCGGCGGTGTACTCCCGGTAGCCACCCACGGTGCGGCCGGTCGGGCGCACCAGCCCGAGGGACTCGTAGTGCCTGAGCATCCGGGCGCTCACCCCCGAGCGGCGCGCCACCTCACCGATCAGCACGCAGTGCTCTCCTGCCGGTCCGGACCGAGCGCGACGACCCGTCTGGCTGCCTCGACGGCGAGGTCGAAGCCGGCATCCGGGTCGAGCAGGAGCCGCTGCGTGGCGCCAGCATGGGCACGCACCGCCGGGTCGTGATGTGTCATCGCCGTGTGCAGGACCGGCTCGACCACGTCGCCGAGCGCGATGAGGGCCCGGCTCAGGCTCAGCCGTACCTCCCGGTCACCGCGGCCGAACTGCGTGGCCAGTTCCGCGGCCAGCGCTTCCTTCTCCTCGTCGGGCACGAGCACGACGGCGGCGCGCCACGCGGTCCGCGCGACCTCGTCGTCGGCGTCGTGCAGCAACGACCGCGTGATCGCGGGCCACGCGTCGCGGTCCCCGATCTTGGACAGGGTGTGCAACGCCTGGCTACGCGCCTGGGCACGCCCGGAACGCAGCTCCGCCCGCAGCTTCGCAACCGTGATGTCCGGCGGGAGCCGGGTCAGCGCCCACGTGAGCATGTCACGCACGAAAAAGTCCGGCTCGATCCCGCACCGCGCCACGAGGACGTCGACGAAACCGGGCTCGGGATGCGTGCCGATCGCCAGGGCCGCCTTCAGCCGCACCGACGAGTTCCCGGCCGCCAGGGCGTCGATCACCGAGTTCATGCGGACCACCTCCGGCAACCCAGTCAAGACCCTGTCACAGTGACAATGTCAAGGGTCTGCCGGCGTCCACCTGGCCCGACGTGTTCGCGGCAGAGATCGACGCGGTATTCAACCGGCCGGACGGTTCGGCCACGGTATCGATCGTGCAGACTTTCCCGGTCCGGAACGGCATGATCACCCACCTGAGGGATTATTGGGCATCCTGGTGATCGCCGTGCCGGTAACCTTCGACGCCGTGCGTCGAACCTGGCTCCCCATAGCGCTGTGCGCCGTCCTGCTGACCGGCGCCTGCACCGGCGACAAGCCGGCGCCCACGACCGGCCCGACCACGGCGCCGAGCGCCTCGGCGGGCCCGTCCAGTCCGTCCTTCGAGCAGTACTCGGCGGGCCGGTCCGTGCCGGTCGCCGACCCGGTCTACCCGGGCTACGGCAACCCCGGCCTCGACGTGCTCCACTACGGCCTCGACCTGGCCTGGGACCCGGGCCCGAAGACGCTCACCGGCACCGCGACGCTGCAGCTGCGCGCCGCGGCGGAGCTGAACGAGCTGAAACTCGACTTCTCCAAGGCGTACACCATCGACGCCGCGACCCTCGACGGCGCGACGGTGACCGGGACGGTCGACGGCACCAAACTGACCGTGGGCGGGAAGCTCGCCAAGGACAAGCTCGCGGAGCTCGTCGTGAAGTACCACGGCACGCCGGCCACGGTGCCGATGCCGTCGCACCGCGCCGACGCCGAGCCGCTCGGGCTCACCGTCACCGCCGACGGTGCACTGTGGACGATGCAGGAGCCGTACGGGGCCAGCACCTGGTATCCGTCCAACGATCAGCCGTCGGACAAGGCGCTGTACGACATCAACGTGACGGTGCCGGAGGGCTGGTCGGCGATCGCGAACGGCACCCCGAAGGGCCGCGACGGCAACGTGTTCCACTACACCGCCGCCACCCCGGTCGCCACGTACCTGACCACGCTCGCGGTCGGCAAGTACAAGCAGGAGACCGCGACCGGGCCCGGTAACGTGCCGATCACCTACTGGTACCGCCCCGGCGCCGACGACAAGGCGCTGCCGTACCTGCGCAAGTCCCCGCAGTACCTCGACTGGCTCGCGAAACGCTTCGGCCCGTACCCGTTCGACAGCGCCGGCGTGCTCATGGTCCCGTCCGCCTCGGGCATGGAGACCCAGCAGATGATCACCATGGGGCTGCCCGAATACGGCAGCGACGCCGCCTTCAAGACCGCCTTCGACGGTGACCTGCTGCACGAGTACGCCCACCAGTGGTTCGGCGACGCGGTCACCACCTCGAACTGGAACGACCTGTGGCTCAACGAGGGCTGGGCCGAGTACGCCCAGTTCCTCTACACCAACGAGCGCGACAAGGTGACCGCGAAGCAGTGGGAGGACTGGGCCCGCACGACCGACGCCCGGCTGCGTCAGCGCCTCGGCCCGCCCGGCAAGCCGAGGGCCGACAGCTTCGCGGAGTCCAATGTGTACATCTGCCCGGCCCTCATGCTGCACCAGATCCACAAGCAGATCGGCGACGACGCGTTCTTCTCGCTCGGCAAGGACTGGGCGGCGCAGAACCGCGGCACCGCGCAGGGTCGTGAGTCGTTCATCGCCTTTGTGAACCAGCACACCGGCAAGGACTTCACCGCGCTCATCAACACCTGGCTGGATTCGCCGACCACGCCGAAGTAGGGGCCCCTGGGGGTCGGCCGTCAGGTGTCCGGGACGGGCCAGCGGGCGGTGATCGCGCGCAGCGGGGTGAAGTCCACGTGGTGGAACTTGTAGCGGCCGCTGCGCCGGGCCGTCACCAGGCCCGCCTCGGCCAGGATGTCGAGGTGCTGGGAGATCGCCTGGCGCGACGAGGTCACGCCGTGCTTGGCGGCCAGGCGGGCACAGATCTCGAACAGCGTCTGCCCGTCCCGCTCGGCCAGCTCGTCGAGGATGGCCCGGCGGGTGGTGTCGGCGATCGCCGCGAAGACGTCGGTCACGCCAGGTTGAGCTGCCAGGACACCCCGAACCGGTCGTTGACCCAGCCGAAGCGGGTGCTGAACCCGTAGTTGTTCAGCGGCATGAGCACGCCACCGCCGTCGGCCAGGGCCTCGAACAGCCGGGTGAGCTCGGCGTCGTCGGCGCACTCGACGAACAGCGAGAGGGAGGGCGTGAACGTGAACCCGTGGCGCACGGCGCTGTCGCTGCACATCAGCCGCTGCCCGGCCGCCCGGAACACGGCGAGCTGGATCTTCCCGGCGAAGTCCCCCTCGGGGTGGCGGACCACGGAGAGCACCTCCCCGTCGTCGAACAGCGCGACGTAGGCGTTCATCGCGGCTTCGGCGTTGCCCTCGAACATCAGAAACGGACTCATCGCAGTCATGGGCTCCACGATAGGCAAGTCAGCGCTTGCATGTCCAGCGCTCACGGGAGCGCCAGCAGCCGCGCCGGTGTCCCCGACTGCCATTGCGGCGGCAGTACCGCCAGTGCGTCCGCCCTCGCCGCCGCGCGCAGCCCGCCGGGGCGGGCGCCCGGGACGATCGACGCGCGGCCGTCGGTCAGCACCACGGGCACGATCCGCACCCCGCCGGGAAAGGGCCGGGCCTCCCCGTCGACCGCTCGGGTGTCGACGGACCCGGCATCGCGCCCGGACAGCCGTCGCAGCAGCGGCTCCAGCAGGGTCAGGGCGGCGACCAGCCCCGCGTACGGGTTGCCGGGCAGGCTCACCACCCACCGCCCGTCCGGCAGCGCGGCGAGGCCCTGCGGATGGCCGGGGCGGCACGCGACGCCGTCGACGAGCCACTGCGCCCGCAGCGCCCCGAGGACCCGGTGGAGATGGTCGGCCGCGCCCCGCGAGGACGCGCCCGTCACCGCGACCACCTCGGCCCCGGCGGCGGCGAGCGCGGCGGAGAGGGCCGCGGGGTCGTCGGGGACGTGCCGGGGCGGGAGCGCCTCGGCGCCGGCGCGGGCGGCGAGCGCCGCGACGACGCCGGAGAACGCGTCGCGGACCTGGCCCGGGCCGAGTGGCCCGGTCAGAACCACCTCGTCGCCGGTGACCAGGGTCGCCACGCGCGGGCGCGGATGGACCAGGACCTCGGCGACGCCGGCCTGGGCGAGGGCGGCGGCGGCGACCGCCGTGACCGTGCGCCCGGCGGGCAGCACGAGCTCGCCGGGGGCCACGTCCTCGCCGGCGCGGCGGATGTGGTCGCGGGCCGGGGCGGCGGCGGTGACGAGATCCCCGGTGCGGGAACAGCGCTCGTACGGTACGACCGCGGTGGTTCCGGCCGGAACCACCGCACCCGTCGCGATCTCTACGGCCTCGCCCGGGGTGATCGCCGCCCGTCCGGAGCGTCCCGCGAGCACGGACGCCGTGACCCGCCAGGGTCCCGGGCCGGCGACCGCGTAGCCGTCCATCGCCGCGGCGTCGAACGCCGGCGACGGCCGCGCGGCCACCGTGCCGGCGGCGGCGACCAGGCCGGTCGCGGCGGGCAGCGGGAGGGGGACCGGGCCGAGCGGGCGGGCCGCGGTGAACGCGAGGGCGTGCGCCGAGGCCCAGGTGGTCACGGACAACGAGGGTACCGGCGGCGCGGGCAAGGGCGCGGGCGCACGCCGGCCCGGTTCAGCGTCACCGCTGTCGTTCTGGCGACATCGCCGCAGGTGAACGGCGCTGAGGGCGGCGGCGTGTCCCTGGATGTCCGGCGGCGCAAGGAAGCCGCGGGGAGCCCCGTCACCGGGAGGAGAGACACATCATGGGCATCATCAAGGGCATCGCGACCCTGGCCGCCGGCGCGCTCGCGGGCGCGGCCGTCTACGCCGGCGTCAGCACCCTCGACGGCGGGGTGGGCGTCCCCGAGTTCGACAAGGTGGGCGACTACACCTCGACGGCCAGGAACGTCGTGCGGTTCAAGCTGGCGCCCAGCAGCGACCAGCTGGCCAGGTGCATGCCGAAGGTCAAGGTCGACGTCGCGGTGGCGCTGACGACCGACGCCAAGGGCTTCGACGTGTTCGACGTCAACATGACCGGCGCCCCGCCGAACACCTCGTTCACGATCTTCCTGCTGGAGGTGCCGGCGAGCCCGTTCGGCGCCGCGGAGTACATCGGCGACGTGAACACCGACAGGAAAGGCAACGGCAAGGCCGAGCTCAAGCTCATCGTGGAGGAGGCGTTCTCCTCGACGATCGTGGGCAAGGACCGCGTCCGCAAGGAGCTCAACCACGTCGGCATGTGGTTCGCCGACCCGAAGGACGACGACTTCTGCCTCGGTGAGGGCGGCGGCCCGGTGACCCCGTTCGACGGCGACAACGAGGCCGGCGTGCAGGCGTTCAACTCGGCGCCGTCGCTGCCGAAGGCCCCGCTGCCGTAGGTCCGGCGGTTGCCGTGGCCCGGGCTTGCCGGCAAGCCCGGGCCACGGGCGTTTCAGGCGACCCAGAGGGCGTACAGGCCCGGGCCGTTCCAGCCGGCGGGGGAGATGGTCTCGCAGTAGTACGACGTCCACTGGTGGTTCTGCGCCCCGGCGTAGCCGACGCCGACGCACTGGTCGGGCCAGCCGTAGAGGCCCTGCTGCGTGTAGCCGGGCGCCCCGGCCTGCGCCGCTGCCGACCCAACGCCGACGAGCGCCAACGCAACGGTTGCGATCAATGCCGCCCTGCTGACGAATCGCTTCATGTAAGAAAGTTAACTATTACGTCCGTCGATGCGCAACGATAACTTTGCGTCAGCCGCGGGCCGGTGTGGTACGTTCCCGGCGTGACGCAGTTCGTGGCGCTGCTCCTCGGCCGCCACGGCGGGGCCTGATCCGACCGGCTCCCCGCCGTGGGGGCTGTTCGTGCTTGCGCCGGTCGACCCCTTCGACCGGCAAGGAGCCGAGACCGTCATGCCCGCCGTCACTCCACAGTGGAATCCGCAGCGCACCAGCCGCATGCCCTTCCATCGCTACCGGCCCGCCCACGAGCGGGTCGACGTACCGCTGCGCGAGCGCACCTGGCCCGCGAACCGCATCACCGCCGCGCCCCTGTGGGTCCCCGTCGACCTGCGCGACGGCAACCAGGCCCTGGCCGAGCCCATGGACGCCGAGCGCAAGCTGCGCGGCTTCCGGCTCATGGTCTCCATGGGTTTCAAGGAGATCGAGGTCGGCTACCCCTCCGCCAGCGGCCTGGACTTCGACTTCGTCCGGCTGCTCGTCAAGGAGGACCTGGTCCCCGACGACGTCACCGTGGTCGTCTTCACCGCCGCCCGCGACGACCTGATCGCCCGCACCGCGGAGGCCATCGACGGCCTCGACAAGGCGGTCGTGCACATGTATGAGCCAACGCCCAGCCTGGCTCGGTGGAGCTTCGCGGGAACCGACCCAGGCCAGGCGCGCACCCATGTGGCGCGACGTCGTCCTGCGCCAGGACCGCGCCGGGCTGAAGCGTCTCATCACGGGCGCGGCGGAGCGCGTGCTGCACCACACCGACCGGCTCACCGCGACGCGCACCCGGTTCGAGTTCAGCCCCGAGGTGTTCAACCTGACCGAGCCCGAGTACGTCCTGGACGTGTGCAACGCCGTCACCGGAGTGTGGGACGCCTCGCCGCAGCGGCCGGTCATCCACAACCTGCCGGCGACCGTCGAGGTCGCCACCCCCAACGTGTACGCCGACCAGATCGAGTGGATGGGCCGGCACCTCGACCGCCGCGAGAACGTCATCCTGTCGATCCACCCGTACAACGACCGCGGCACCGGCGTCGCCTGCGCGGAGCTGGCGATGCTGGCCGGGGCCCAGCGGGTCGAGGGCTGCCTGTTCGGCAACGGTGAGCGCACCGGCAACGTCGACCTCGTCACCCTGGCGCTGAACCTGTACACCCAGGGCGTCGACCCGATGCTGGACTTCTCCGACATCGACGAGGTGCGGCGCACCGTCGAGCACTACAACCGCATGGCCGTGCCGCCCCGCCACCCCTACGGCGGCGACCTCGTCTACACCGCGTTCTCCGGCACCCACCAGGACGCCATCGCCAAGGCCCTGGCCGCCCGGTCCCCGCACGAGCGCTACTGGGAGGTCCCGTACCTGCCGATCGACCCGGCCGACCTGGGCCGCTCCTACGAGGCGCTGATCCGGGTCAACAGCCAGTCCGGCAAGGGCGGCGCGGCCTACCTGCTGCGGACCGTGCACGGGCTGCGGCTGCCGAACGAGCTGCGGGCCGAGGTCGGGGCGGTGGTCCAGCGGGCCAGCGAGACGACCGCGGCCGGCGGAGAGCTGTCCGCCGACGCGCTGTGGGAGCTCTTCCGCGCCGAGTTCATGCGCCCCGGGGACCCGGACGCCTCGGCGGTGCTGCACGAGGAGCACCACGCGATCGAGGGGCGGCCCGGGATGGTCGCGGCCTACGCGAAGTGCCGCGGGGACGGCTGGACCGCGTGGGGAGCCGGGATCGCCGGCTCCCCGGAGACGGCCCTGGCCGCCGCGGTAGCGGCCGCGGCGGCGAGGGGGATCAGCGGGCGGAACAGCTGACGTTCGTCGGGGGCTGGTTGGGGCCGTTGAAGACCAGCCCCCAGCTGGTACTCGCGTTGGCCCCGACGGTGCCGTTGTAGGACGCGTTCGCCGCGGTGACGTTCTGGCCCGACTGCGTGACGACGGCGTTCCAGGAGCTGGCGATCGTCACGCCGCTGGGCAGCGTGAAGCGCACCGTCCAGCCCGTCGTCGGCGCCGTGCCGGTGTTGGTCACCTTCACCTCGGCCTGGCCGCCGCCCGACCACGAACCGGTCGTGGTCCAGGTGGCGGTGCAGCCGCCGGCGGGGGCCGGCGAGGAGGAGGCCGACCGGGACGGCGAGGCCGAGGCCGAGGGCGACGCCGAGGCGGACACCGACGGTGACGGGCCCGTGGACGTGCTCGTCGTGGTGTAGGTGACCTGGGTGTAGGGCTGGCCGCACTGCGACGAGCACGCCGCCGGCAGCGAGAAGGAGTACTCGCGGCCGCCGAAGATGAGCTGGTCGGCGGAGTCGCGGACCCGGATGCGGAAGTCGGTGCCGCCGGACGTGGTGCCGCCGATGATGTACGACTGGCCCATGTCGCCGTTCATCGCCGCGGCCGTCCAGGTGCCGCCCGTGTAGTACTCCACGCCGTGGATGCCGTTGGGCAGCTTCGACGCGGCGATCGCCGGCCACCAGCGCTGCGCCCCGTTCAGGAACCCGATCTTGATGTCGCCGGTGTAGGACGGGGCCGGGATGAACTGCCAGGAGACGTGGCGGTTGTTCCAGTGCGACGGGTAGAGGTCCGTCATCGGCGCGCCGTTCTTCACGAACCGGTTCAGCGAGTCCTTCGACAGGTCCAGGTGGTACTTGTCGTCGCGGCACCAGGCGTTGGAGTCCCCGCAGCTGTCCGCGACGATCATGTCGAGGGTGCCGTCGTTGTACGTGTCCGTCGTCCACGCCCCGCTGCGGCAGAACGCCTGCCCGAGCGCGCCGTCGTTGACGCCGGTGCAGTAGTCGCCGATCTTCACCCGGACCCAGCGGCCGCAGTTGTGGCCGTTGTTCCAGATGCCCATCTTGGCCGCGTCGGCCGAGGACAGCGGGCGCGGGTAAAAGGTGCCGTCGCCCGGGGTGTCGAAGACGTTGAGCGCGACGAAGTTCTGTGTCTCGAGCTCCGCCTGGGGCAGCCCGCAGCCGCCGTAGGGCGAGCCGAGCCCGTCGAAGTACGTGGCGTTGCCCGTCACCGGCGTCGTCGGCTCGGGCACCGTGGCCCGGGCGGAGGGCTGCAGGGCCAGCACGATGAGGGCGGCGCCAGCCGCGGCGATGGCCGGGACGGCCAGCCGGGCCCACCAGATTCCACGATGCACGCGTGTGCTCATAGCAGGAAACGTCGGCGGCGGCCGCCCGGGGCGTCAACCTCACGCGCCCCGGGACGGCCGCCACCTGCGGTCACCCGCGAAAGTTGCATGCCCGAACTACTGCAGAAGGTTCTGTCTGCCCGACGTCACTGCGGCAGCGTGAACTTCTGCGCCCCGGTGCCATTGCAGTCCCAGATCTGCACCTGGGTGCCCGACACCGTCGAGCCGTTCGGGTCGTCGAGGCACTTGTTGGCCTGCGGGTTGTAGTAGGTGTTGTCAGCGCGGTGGATGAACACCTGCGCCGCGGTGGTGTTGCAGTCCCACAGCTGCAGCTTGGCGCCGTTGGCCGTGGAGCCGTTCGGGATGTCCAGGCACTTGCCGAGCGCCCGCAGGGTGCTGCCGGCCTCGACGTAGGTCCACTGCTGCGCGCCGGTGCCGTTGCAGTTGTAGAGCTGCACCGGGGTGCCGTTCGCGCTGTTGGACGCGCGGACGTCCAGGCACAGGCCGCCGGGGCCCTTGACGGCCTTGCCGGTGGTCGGAGGCGGCGTGGTGCCGCCACCGCCACCACCGCTGGTGTACGCCGCGACGTAGTCGACGAGCATCGGCACGCCGGACACGGTGTTGCCGTTGGGGCCGCCGCCGAACGCGTCCGGGAAGCCGCCGCCGATCGCCACGTTGAGGATCATGAAGAACCCGTGGTGCGTCGCGTTGTTCCAGGTGTTCGCGTCGACCTGGTTGGCGTTGACCGTGAAGAAGTTGTTGCCGTCGAGGTACCAGCGGATCTGCTCCGGCGACGTGCTGCGGTCCTGCTCCACGGCGTAGGTGTGGAAGCCGGTCTGGCAGCCGCCGCAGGCGCGCTCGCCGCTGCCGAGGCCCGTCGTCTCGTTGCACGGGCCGCCCGGCGAGGTCCCGCAGTGCAGGGTCGCGAACTGGGAGCTACGGCCGTTGATGTCCTCCATGATGTCGATCTCGCCGATGCCCGGCCAGCCGCTCGCGCCGGTGCCGCGCGCCGCCGCGCCCAGCGCCCAGAACGCGGGCCAGTAGCCGGCGCCGTTTCCGGTGTTGACGTTCGGCTGCTGCAGCCGGGCCTCGAGGCGCAGTTTCCCGCCCGCCGGCGCGGCGAGGTCGGTGCGCTGGGTCTCGATGCGGCCGCTGGTCCAGTTGCCGGCGCCGTCCCGGATCGGCTTGATGGCCAGGTTGCCGTTGCCGTCCTTGTAGACGTTGGCCGTGCTGTTGGTCATGTTCTCGATCTCGCCGGTGCCCCAGTTGGAGGCGCCGCCCGGGTAGCCGTGGCCGAGGTCGTAGAGCCAGTTGGCGGTGTTGACGCCGGTGCCGGCGGCGCCGCTGAAGTCGTCGGCGAAGATCTGCGTCCAGCCGGCCGGGGTGGCCGGCACCGACGCGCCGGCGTCGGGCAGCGCGGCGACCGAGGCGCCCGCGACCACGACGACCGCGGCGCTGACGAGCAACGCCAGGCGCCCTCTGCGCTTTTGTGGAATCTTCACAGCGATTGTGCCCTTCTCAAGCTGGGGGCGGGTTGGGGGCATGCCTGTCCAGCTCCCACTTGGCGGACGTGAGAGCGCTCTCAGCATGTTCGCCGACTGGAAAGATTGTTGTCAATAGCGCGGTGGGCCTGTTCGCCCTGGTGGCATTCGTGCGTGCTGATCGCGCTCGCTCGCCCACCCACCGTGACGCTTCGCCGCCACTGCCGGCGACGCTCCGCTCGCCCACCGTGCCCGCGGATCGCCCGCGAGAACCCCGGAATGGGGTCCACCGAACGCGGAACCGCTTGTCCGACCGTCCGGTCCGGGCGTTACCCCGGTCGGTCCGGCACTGACTGAACAGGGTCAGGAGCCGTCCTTCCTGTCTATCCGTACCGGATCGGCCCGGCGCGAAGATGGATCGGCGTCGCGTCGCGGGGCAGTGGGGTAGCGGGTACGGCGTTGGAGAAGGCGAAGCGATGATCGACGTCGCACCCACGGTGCTGGTATGGGCGGGCCTGCTGTGGGCGGTCGCGGTCGCCGGGTGGCTGGTGTATCGCGGCGACTCGACGGTGCTGTGGCGGCTTTCGGGGCCGGCGGTGCCGATCGTCGCCTACGGCGTACCGATCACGCTGCTCGCGCTGGGGTTCATGCTCGCCGGCCTCGACACGTACACCTGGTGGGTGGTGCCGGTCAGCTGCGGTGTGGCCGCGCTGTGCGAGCTGGCCCGCCGGCGGTTCGTGCGCGGGCCGTTCCCCGCCGGCGAGCGGCCCCCGGTCGCGGCGGCGCTGGCCGTGCTCGTCACCGCCGGGGTGCTGCTCGAGTTCGGTTCGATGCTGGCGGTACGCCTGGTCATCCGCCCCGACCCGGACGACACCCTGCTGTCGGGCCTGCACGTGCGCCCGGCGCTCGACGGGCTGCGGGCGCTCGGCGTGCCGCTGTTCGGCGTGGCCGGGCTGGTGCTCGTCGCCGCGCTGGCCCGCCCGGGCGGGTGGCTGGCCGCCTGGCTGTCGGACGGGTCCCGGCGCGGCGCGGCGACCTGGCCGTATCAGCGCGGCTGGCGCTCCCCCCGCTGGCTGCCCTGGGCTGCCGCCGGGCTCCTGTTCGTGCTGTTCGCCCTCCCGGCGATCGGGTCCGGGGACAGGCTCACGGTCGCCGGGCTGGCCACGCCGGAGTACGGCAAGCTCGTGCTCCTGCTCGCCCTCGCGGTCCTGGCGACGTTCGACAGCTTCGAGGTCGCCGCGCCCCGTTCGGTGTCGATGCGGCGCACGCTGGGCCAGCGGTGGGTGCGCTCCCCGGCGCTGCTGTTCCTCGCCGTGGCCGCGGCCAGCTGCGCCCGCCACGACTTCGGCACCGCGGTGTCGGCGCTGGCCGGCACGGTCGGGGTGGCGTGGAGCACGGTCCGCTTCGGCATGGACCGGCTGCCCGACCGCGCCCGGGGCGGCGTGCTGGCCACCGAAAGGCTGCGGCTCGTCCGGTCGTTCAAGCTGTTCAAGCCGTTCTCGGTGTTCCTCGTGGCGCTGCTGGCGATCCTCTTCATCGTCGGGTTCTTCTTCACCGACTACGTGGGCGAGCGCGGCAAGGTGTGGAAGGACCCGTGGGCGTACCGCTGGGACTCCGGCTGTGTCCTGGTCGACCCGACGCCCGCCGGGCCGGTCGGGCCCGGGCCGCAGGCGACCGCCCTCGCGGTGCGCGAGGCCGGCGCCGTCTCCCCGGCGCCCGGCCCGAGCGCGTCGCCGCGCGGCCCGGCCGCGCCGGACGGCTGGGCGCGCTGCCAGCGGGCCAAGGGCGCCGACGACGAGAGCCGCCGTTCGCAGCTGTCCAAGGCGTTGTCCGCGGTCGCCGACGGTGGGCTGTGGGGGCGTGGCCTGCGCGACAAGTCCTCGTCGGTGGTCCCGGCCGGCTCCACCGACTTCATGCTCGTGGTGATCTGGCACAAGCTGGGCGCCGTCGCGGTGCTCGCCGCGGCCGCGCTGACCGTGCTGCTCGGCGTCGCGCTGCCGCTGGCCGCCCGGATGCCCGGCGACCGTGACGGCGAGGATCGCAGCCCGACGGCGGCCGAGCTGTTCGCCGCCGGGCTCGGCACGATGATCGTCGGGCAGTTCCTGTTCGTGCTCGCCGCGACCGTCAACGTCATCCCGCACTCCGGTGTCCCGGCGCCGCTGCTGTCCCGTGGCGGGCAGTCGAACCTGGCGCTGCTCATCGGCCTCGTCGTGGTGCTGTCGCTGGCCGCCGCCGCCCGCCGGGACGCGGCCGGCGTCTGCGGTCCGGTCGGCCCGCCCGGGCGTTACCGCGGCCGGCCCCCGGGCTGGCTCGGCGCGTTCGGGTCGCTGGTGGCCGCGGTGGCGATCGTGACCGCGACGACGATGCTGCCGTACTGGGCCTGGCGGCCGGTCGGCGGCGGCCTGCCCGGCACCTACGCCGAGAGCCGGCCCGCCTGCGCCGCCCGCTCCGGCAGCCGCGGCGCGCAGGTGAGCGCGCAGCCGACGCCGAGTGAGTGCTCGACCGACCGGCTCGCCTACCGGCGCACCGTCATCGAGATCCGCTTCGGCGACCGGCGGGGCCTGCGCCAGGTGCGGCCGCAGGAGACGTGGCGGGTCCTCGCCGACCCCGCGCTCGGCGGCCTCACCGGCGAGGACCTGGCGGGGCTGCTGCGGGTGGGCAACGGCCCGACCGGCACGCTGGAGCGGGCCTACGCGGACACCGTGTACGGCTCGACCGGCATCAGCCTGGCCGACCGGCTCGCGCCGCACCACCCGGCCGGCGACACCGACCCGGCCGACGGCGGCCTGTCGCTGACCATCGACCCGGCCCTGCAGCACGCGCTCGCCGCGACGCTGCGCGCCGAGCAGCCCGCCGGTGCCACGGATCCACTGCCCGCCGGCGCGGTGGTGCTCGACGTGGCGACCGGGCGGGTGCTCGCCGGGGTGAGCGCGCCACCGCCACCGCCGCCCGGCCGGCGCGACGCCGACCAGGACGGCGAGACGGTCGCGCAGTTCCAGAAGGCGTACCCCAGATACGGATCCGTCGGCCAGGACGGCTCGCTCGACGGGACGACCGGCGACCACAGCTGCGCCCAGCGGTCCCCGGACGACCCGTGCTGGCGCTGGTCGATCCAGCCGCAGCCGCAGCTGCTGTCCGTGCCGGGCGAGGCGGCGCTGCGCCGCTACGTGGGCGGAGACCCCGCGCTGCGGCTGCCGGACCCGTCCGTCGACCGGGCTGTCGGGCACGGCTACAGCCTGGGCGCGACGGTGCTGCTCATCGTCGCCGGCGCGTATCTCGCCCAGCCCGGCCACGCCGCCACGGACCGGCTGGCGACCCCGGCCACGATGACCGTCCCGTCCGTGCCGCCGGTGCACAACCCGCCCGGCTGCCGCCCGGACGCCGACGGCCGGCTCGCGCTGGCCAAGGCCCTCGCCCAGGCGTGCGCGACCACGTTCGTCGGCATCGCCAAGCAGCTGAGCTGGACGCAGATCGTCGACCAGGCGCGCCGGCTCGGGCTGACCGCCGGCAACTGCCACGAGGCGACCGCCTGGCTGACCAACCGGATCGAGGGCACCGCCGGCACCTGCGTGCCCGGCGACGCCACCAACGTGGAGTCCGCGATCGCCGGGGCGATCGCCGGGCGCACCGACTTCTCCGGCACGCCGCTCGGGGTCGCCACCATGCTCGCGGTCGTGGCCGGCGGGGGAGTCCGCGTGCAGCCGACGCTCGTGGCGTCGGCGACCTCGCCGGAGAAGGGCCTGACCCTCGGCGCGCCCCCGGCGCAGCGCAACGCCGCCCTCGACCAGCGCGCCGCGCAGCAGGTCGCCGACGCCCTGCGGCAGGCGGCCGTCGACGGCAGCGCGGCCGGCCTGCGCGACGCGGCCGGCCGCGACGTGTGGGCCATGCAGGCCACCGTCGAGGCGAAGAACCCGGCCCCGGACGAGTTCGCCACCCGGACCGTCTGGCTCGCCGGCTACGTGCGGACGCAGCGGTACGGCCCGGTGGCGGTGGCCGTGGCGGTCGAGTGCCGCGACGCGCAGGCCGGCGCGCAGCGGGCCAGGTCCGTCATCGAAACCCTCGTCCGGATCGGAGGCTAGACACAGGTGCAGGCGGCGACGCCCGAATTCGAGACCCAGGTGCTGACCGCGTTCAGCCAGAAGTTGCAGGAGTACTGCGACCATCTGCTGCGCTCGCGGCCGGCCGGCGCGAGCCGGCCGGTCCTCGTCGTCAGCGTCGTCACCGCGATGCCGGTCCCCGGCCTGCGGGACCGGCTGGACGACCACGCCACCCGGGTGCTCGGCCGGCGACTGCCCGGCGCGCGGCTCGACCAGATGTTCTTCGGGGTCGACCGCTCGATGTCCGAGCCGCTGTACGCGATCGGCGTGGAGGAGCGCCCGCCGGTGGTGCCGCCCCCGGAGGACGACGAGGCCGCCCGCGCGCCGGTACTGCTGCTGACGCTGTCCTTCGGCCACCCGCACAAGTTCGTCTTCCGGCTGCAGGCGTCGCCGGCGTGGGTGCCGATCCGCCGCGGGCTGCCCTCCGGCGACCTGCGGCACGAGATCGCGCTGCCGGAGTACCTCAGCGCCGTGCCGCATGGCGTGCTGCTGGAGCTGTGCTACCGGCACGGCCGGGTCGAGCTGCGCCGCACCGAGGGCCGGCCGGAGTACCGCGTCGCGGTCGAGGACCGGTGGCTGCGCTCCGGCGAGCGGATCGCGCTCGGCTCCCGGGGCCGGATCGCCTTCCTCAACGGCGGCGGCCACGCCGAGCTTCGCTACGTCCTGATGGAGCGGCTATGACCACCAGCACCCCGGCGGGCGACCAGCCCCTCGTCATCAAGCTCGACGGCCCCGGCTGGCGCGCCGAACTGCACGTCGCGCCGCCGCCGGGCCCGGCGCGCACGGCCGAGTTCGACGTCCCGCTGACCCAGGGCAAGAACGCCCACCGCCAGCATCTCGTCACCCAGGTCAGGTACACCACCGCCACCAACCGGCTGCGCACCGGCTGGGAGAAGTGGTTCGTCAAGGTGTACCACTGCCGCGACAACTACGACGCCGAGCTGCTGCGCCGCTATCTGGGACAGCAGTCGGCCGCCATCCAGATGGCCAACGCCGAGCTGCCCGGCCCCAGCCGCATCCAGGTCGACCCGCCCTGGGCCGCGGTGCCCGTGCACATCGTGCGCTGCGACGGCCTGGCCGAGAACGTCGGGCCGGTGCGCACGGAGCTGGCCGCCACGCCGCAGGAGATCGCCGACCGGCTGCGCCTGCAGCTGCCGGCGTGGCTCACCGGCGCCGGGCCGCACCCCGAGCGGTACCTGCTGGCCATCTCGCCCTTCATGGAGCTGCTGCGCTGGGACGCCTACCACGGCTGGCCGGCCACCGAGCACCTGCGCGACTTCGAGGGTATGGCCGCGGGCCTGGACATGCTGCACCGCCTGGGCACCGCGCACTGCGACATCAAGCCGGACAACGTCTGCCGGTACAACACCCACCAGGTCTCGGGCTACGTGCTCATCGACACCGACTCGGTGACCCAGCTCGAGCCGCCGCCGAAGTCGGTGCGCGCGACGAAGCCGTACCACTACCGCGGCCTGTCGGACTGGTTCGCCAATCCGAAGGTCAGCCACCTCGGCGTCGACCCGGCGATCCTGCGCGCGCACGACCGGTTCGGCTTCGCCGTCGTGGTGCTCACGGCGCTGGCCGGGCGGGACTGGGTCGACCGGGTGCTGCTGCGCAGCCCGGACCTGACGTACACCGACGCCGACCAGGACGGCCCGCGCACCGCCGACTATCGGGAGCAGGTCCAGCGGGCGCTGCGCCAGCACTGGCCGAACCGTGACCCGCAGCGGCGGTGGGACCCGCTCATCGACGCCCTCGCCGAGCCGTTCGGCCGGGAGATCGAGGCTCCGGACTGGTGGCTGACCGCGTGGCTCGCCCGGGTGATCGAGGCCGAGCAGCGCTGCGTCGTCGGCGCCGAGCCGGAGCGGGTGTTCGAGGTGGCGGACCCGGCGAAGTACCGCACCCAGCTCGACGACATCCGCGGCCGGGCGGCCAGGCGCCCGGTGCGGCGCGAGGACGCGGCCCGGATGGGGTACGAGGCGCTCGCCCAAACCGGGGTGTCGGCCGCGCGGCGGACGGCGATCGGCAGCCTGCTGCTGTGGTCCCTGGTCGCGGTGCCGGTGTTCGCGCTCGTCTTCACGCTGATCAACGCGCTCGGTTAGGGGAAGGCCATGTTCGACGTATCTCAGAAGCCGCCCCTGTCGCAATGGTGGCGGCTGCAGTGGAGGGTGGAGGCGGCCTGCGGGCCCGCGGAGAAGTTCGGCCGGATCGAGCAGCAGTTCGCGGCCTGGCTGGAGAGCGGGACCTACGTCTCCCCGGCCGTGGTCAAGGGCGTGGAGCCGTACCTGGCGCGCTACATCCAGGACGCGGTGGCGGTCGGGCGCCGGTGGGGCCGCACGGCGGGCCTGCTGCTCGGTCTCCTCCTCGGCATCGCGGCCGGCGTGCTCGCGGGGGTGCTGACGTGACCGGCGCCGGCGAGCTCTCCGCGATCTTCGAGCAGTTCGGCGGGCGATGCCCGGTGTGCGGCGCGGCGCTGGGCGAGGCGGTGCCGATCGACCGCGCGACGGGCCGGTTCGACAGCCCGCCCTGCTTCCTGCTGGAGATCGGCCCGAGCGACGGCGCCGCGGGCCATGCCTGGCGGGCCAGCGTGGTCGGCGCGAACTTCCCGCCGGCGCGCTCGACGATTCCGCGCTTCGTGGAGAGCGAGGTCGAGTACGTCTACGTGCTCTGCGGCGACGGCCACATCTTCCC
Organism: Dactylosporangium sp. CA-233914; assembly: GCF_050942935.1. NCBI lineage: Bacteria > Bacillati > Actinomycetota > Actinomycetes > Micromonosporales > Micromonosporaceae > Dactylosporangium > Dactylosporangium sp. CA-233914. Next base: position 3,277,483 of record NZ_CP192030.1, read on the forward strand.
GCAGTCGGCACCGGCGTTCCATCGCCGCGGCGCCGAGCGCGACGTGCGCCGGCGGGTCGACCGCTGGAACATGGTCGCCGCGGTCGGGGCGCTGGCCAGCGGCAAGACGTACCTGCTGATCCGGATGCTCAACCAGGAGCTGTCCAATACGCAGAACAACTTCCCGCGGCACAACGGCGGGCGGGTCGAACGGCACCAGCTCAACCCGCTGGAGCAGATCCCGCTCGACCTGCGCTCCGCGGAGTACAACCGGACCGTCTCGGAGCAGCGGCCGATGCAGCCCACGTCGGCCGAGGAGACCCGGCCGGCCTTCCTGCTGACCACCCGGGTGCCGGAGGCGGTCGACGCGATCCGCACGCTGATCCGCCGCACCGTGCTGGACGGCGACCGGCGCGCCGACCGGTGGGGCCGCGGGTTCCGCCAGCCGCTGGTGGTCCGCACGACCAGCAGCAAGCGGGTGACCTGGACCGGCATCGCGGACCTGCCGGGCGAGCTGTTCAGCTCCGATCCGGGCAGCGCCAGCGAGCGGGCGATGCTGCGCGCGTTCGACGCGCTGATCTGGGTCATCGACCCGGCGGTCGCCGCCGGTGCGCTGGACAAGATGGCCCGCGACCCGATCAACGACGACGCGGACTACGCCAGCGTCCTGGACGGCAGCCTGCGCCCCGGTACCACCGCCGTCGAGGACACCCGGCAGGTGCGCGCCGACCGCCAGCGGGACCAGTTCGAGATCGGCCGGAGCCTCACGCTCATCGACAACGACTACATCGCCGCGCACGGCCGGCCGCTGGAGATGCTCATCGCGGTCACCAAGTGCGACCTGATCCGGGCCGGGCTGCGCAAGGGCGGCCTCGACACGCTGGGCCGGCCCGGCCTCGTGCGCCGGGGCGTCGCCGCCTACCTCGCCTCGATCACCCGGCGCTGGCGCGCCGGCGACCTGGTGCCCGACGAGCACACCCACAACCTGCTCACCTACCTGTATCCGGGCGCGGCCGTGCAGCTCGACGTCGTCGAGCGGCGGGTCAACCAGGTCGCCGACGGCCTGCTGGAGCACTACTCGCAGGAGGAGGCGTTCTGGGGTCTCGTCCACGACGGCCAGCGCGACATCGTGGAGATCCCCGGCGGCGGCGACATGGCCCTGCCCGGCCGGCGCATCGAGGTGCTGTCCATCGGCGAGCACCAGGACCAGTCCACCGAGCCGGGCTCCGCGGAACGGATGCTCATCCGCGATCTGATCATGTCGGCGATCGGGTGCGGCGTGGCGTACGGCCTGGGCCACGACGCGGCGCTGTTCAACCTGATGCAGCAGGAGACCCAGCGGATCCGCTTCTTCCTGTGCTCCCCGCTGGGCACGGTCCCGGTGGGCCGGGCGGAGGGCAAGCCCGGGTACGCGCAGGTCTACCGGCTCGAGCCGATGAACGCCGACGACACGTTCCCGTACATGGGCGACCAGTCGGCCGCCCTGACCCAACTGCTGCTCGCCTCGTTGCGAAAGGCCCGGGCATGACGACCCCGCGCGACTACTTCACCTTCGAGCTCGAATGGGAGCAGCGCGGGTCGCTGTTCGTGCTGCGCAACGACGACCGCTCGGCGCAGTCGCGGGCGTTCGCCCGCGCCGCCGAGGAGCGGCTGTTCCGTTCCCGCGGGGTGGTCAGCGCCGAGGTGGTCCTCGCACCGGAGCTGCCGGTGTGGACGCTGCTGCACCTCAACCCCGATCCCTACGGGTCGATGTGGTGCTTCGTGGAGCAGGGTCGCGGCGGCGCGTTCGCGTCCGACGGCGGCTGCCGGGTGTCGTTCGCGAAGCTGGGCCGGCATCATCCCGCCGACGTGTGGCGGGCCGGCCGGGACCTGGCCTGGACCGCGGCCCCCCGCACGGAGCCGGACCTGCGGCTGGCCCGCGACGTGCTGGCCGCGATCGCCGCGGAGCGCAACCGGATCGGGCTGCCGGCCGCCGCGGGCAGCAACGCCGCGCTGGTCGAGGCGGTGCTGTCGGTGCTGCCCGCCCGGGTCGCGGCCGGCTGGGTGTGGTCGACGCACCTGTTCGGCGTCGCGGACCGGTTCGTCGCGGGGCGGCTCGACGACGAGGACCGGGGCCCGGCGCCGCAGCTGCCGCCGCAGTACGGGCCCGCGCTCGACTGGCTCGCCGAGCGGCTCGGCCGGGTCGACGACAACACCCTGCGCCTCGTGCGCAACAGCCGGGCCGACCAGCTGACCGAGTTCCTCGACGGGCTGCCGCTGCCGGCCGCGCCGGAGCCGGAGGACCGGCGGCCGCGCCCGGTGCCGGCGCGGATCCGGGCCGTCGCCCAGGTCGCCGAGCCGCCCTCGCCGGCGCTGCCGCCCGGGCCCGCCCAACCGGCGTCGCCGATTCCGCCCGGGCGCAGTGCGGTGCGCGGGGGCGACCTGTCGACGGACGAGACGCTGCGGTTGCCCGTGGCCGTCCTGCAGGCGGGGATGCAGGCCGCCGTCCACCCGCTGCGGTGGGTCCAGTGGGCGGACATGGGCCGCGGCTTCCGGGCGCAGGGCGAGGAGAGCGCCCAGGCGCCGCTGCGCCGCTACTGGACGGCCGCGGAGCAGCTGCTGGACGCCGAGAAGGTGCCCAACGGCGTGGACAACACGTTGAAGTATCCACTATGGACACTGCGCCGGGTCAACGTCGAGGGCATCGGCCAGCAGTGGTGCTTCATCGAGCGCGGCCGCGGCAACCTGGTCGGCGCGGACGGGCAGCTGCAGAAGGACCGGCAGTTCGGCATGGCCGGCGGCATCCGGTTCGGGTTCGCGTCGCCCCAGCTGGCGCCGATCGAGGTGTGGCGCTCGGGCACGGGTGCGGCATGGACTCCGGTCAGCCGGCCGCAGAAGGGGTGGGCGGCGCGCAACCGCGGCATCGTGCGGCGCCTGTTCGCCGCGCTCGGCTCCGGCCAGGCGCGCGTCCACCTGCCCGGCAACCCGGCCGAGAACTGGCTGGTGATCGAGCAGGCCCTCGCCGTCCTGCCGCGCCGGCTCGCGGCGCGGTGGGTGTGGTCGACGTGCCTGTTCCAGGTCCGCGACGCCTACGTGGCCGGGTCGGTGCCTTCGGACCTGCACGACTCCGAGCCGATCGAGCGGCTGGCCCAGCAGGTCGCGGCGAAGAAGCTGCCGGAGTCCGAGCAGCGGTTGCTGGGCACGCTGAGCACGAAACAGGCCGAGGCGTTCGACTTCCTCGTCGAGCAGGCCGAGCGGGCCGTCGACAAGGGCAAGCCGCGCAAGGACCTCACCGACCTGCTGCGCCGCAGCGAGACCGAGGACCTGCGCGAGTTCCTGTCGGAGATCGCGGACCGGCTCAACCTCTCGCCGATGCGGATGCAGGACGTGCCGGCCGCGATGATGACCCGCGAGGGCCAGACCAACCTGCACAACAGCGAGGCCGACCTGGTCGCGCAGTACGCGGAGGCCGCGCCGAAGGAGGCCCGGCGACACCTCAGCACCGACCCGATGTCGCCGGTGGCGCCGGACCTGACCGAGGGGCTGCGCAACCGGCAGGTGACCGACCCCGGCGAGAACCAGTTCGACATCCCGACGGCCGGGCGCCCGGCGACCCAGTGGACGCAGCGCTCGAGCCAGCTGCTGCGCCACCACACCGAGGAGCACGACCGCGCGGAGCTGATCACGACCGTGGTCCAGCCGGGCGGCGTGCTGCACGACCTGGGCGACCTGCAGGCCGCGGAGCAGTTCGTCAGCGACCTGGGGCTGACGCAGGACCGGTATCCGCAGTTCTACCCGGCCCCGGTGATCCGGGCGATCGTCGAGCAGGAGAACCCGCCGGGCTCCGTCGAGCAGGGCGTGCGCCGCTCCGCCGACCCGGAGCGGCTGCTCTACGTCGCCGTCACCCGCCTGCAGCACCCGACCGTCAGCAAGGCGGCGTGGATCATGATGGTGCTCGACGAGGTGATGACCGAGACCGGCTCCGCCACGGACATGCGCCAGCGCATCGCGGCCCGGCTGCTGGACTCCCAGCCGAAGAAGGAGCAGGGCGCGTACTGGTCCGCGGTGGTGCGGGCCTACCCGCTGGGCACGGTCACCGACGCGCTGCGCGCCCGGGTGTTCGACGCCGGGACCTCGGTGCTCTACGACCGCAACCGCCGCCGGCCGCTGGAGAACACCGAACTGCACGGCCTGCAGCAGACCGTCGGCTCGCACGTGTCCGTGCCGATCGTGCCGGAGCGGGAGCCCGCCGGGGCGATGGAGGGAGTGCAGGGCTGGTTCGACCGGAGGCGCCAGCACCGGCGCGCCAACAGCCAGGAACAGGCGTCGTTTCTCATCCTGGCGAGCATCATCGTGGCCGGAGCGACGGCGGTCGTTGTCTACCTCGCCCGCTCCGCACCGCAGCCGCCGATCGGCAACACGCCCTCGCCGACGGTCACGAGCTGGGCGCCGGCCGACCCGAGCCCGGCGGAGCCGCCCGCCTCGCCGCCCCCGGCCGAACAGCCCAGGACGCTGAATCCCATCGGCGCGGACTGGCAGACCAGAGGGAACACCCCGCAGGCCGTGCAGACGATCTACCAGGGCATCGTCAGTCAGACGGGCACCGAAAACGTGCGGATCACCCATTTGGGGCTGGACTGCTACGCCAACAAGAAGGACAACGCCGAAGCCGCCGTGGCCAACGTCAAGGCCGGGCTGCAGGAGGCTCTGGCGCAGCAGCTGCAGCCGGGCGCCCAGGTCGATGGGCGCCCGCACTGGAAGAAGGACAACAAAGGCGGGGACCTCGACAAGAACGTCGAGTCGCCGGGGTGCGTAGCGACCGTCGACGTGAATTAGGCCCCGACCGGTTAGCGGTCGGGGCCTTCCCGTTGGTGCGAGGGTGGGTCAGCGGTCGAAGGTCCAGCGTTCGGTGAGGCGCTCCTCGCCCTCGGCCGGCCGGTCGGCGTTGTCCGCGCCGGCGCCGCCGGTCAGGCGGGTCGGCGCCTCGTCGTCGGGCCAGGGCACGTAGCCGCCGGGCTGCTTCGGGGGGCGGCGCCCCCAGCGGCGGCCCGGGCGACCCTCCTCGTAGGCGTCGCGCTCCTCGTCGAAGCTGTTCATCCGCTGGATGCGCTGCGCCATCAGCTCCTGTTCGCGGGCCTGACGGGCGTCCTGCTCGAACTTGGCCAGGTTCTGCCGGCGGGTCAGCTCCTGCTCGGCGGCGTAGACGTCGGCCTCCTCGGACTTCTCCAGGATCGTGTCGTACGCGGTGGCCGGAGCGAGGTTGATCAGGAACTTCACCACGACCGGCAGCACCTCGACGGTGGTGATGAACAGCAGCAGCATCAGGTACGCGACCTGCAGGGTGCTGTTCTTGCCGGTCAGCTCGCTCAGCGCCTCCAGCCGGGCGAGCAGGCCCGTGTCGTTGGCCGTGTCCAGGTTGAACTGGTCCTCGTCCGCCTTCTTCTGCTGCTGCAGCCGGTTGAGCGTCTCCTGGTCGTGGGCCACCGCGTCCTTGGCCGTGGTGCGCGCGTTGCTGGCGCTCTGCGCCTGCTGGTCGGCGGTGTTCTTGCGGGCCGTGTCGAGCTTGGCGCCGACGGAGTCGCGCTGCTGCTTGAGGTCGTCGGCGACGGCCTTCTTCTGCTGGTACGCGGGGCCGCCGCCGAACGTGTGCGAGCCGCACGTGCCGTCGAACTCGCAGGTCGCCTCCTTCTGCGCCACCTGGTACTTGGCGTCCAGCGCGTCGTACTGGGCCTGCAGGTCCTTGACCGCCGGGTCCTCCTCGACGGTGCTGGTCTTGCCGTCGGCGATCGCCTGGTTCTTGGCGATGCGATCCTGCAGTGCTGGAATCTCCTTGAACCGCGCGTCATTGAGCAGATTCTGCTGGTGCTGGTCGAGGCGGCGCTGGTGGATGGTGTTGAGCTGGGCGTCGATCTCGGGCTGGAACAGCCACAGCACCAGCGGGGTGGAGATCACCGCACCGATGACGAGCGCCATGACCACGCGCGGCAAAGCGGTCAACAGGTTCTGCCACCACTTCGGCCGCCGCTGGGTGGCGGTCACCAGCCAGCGGTCCAGGTTCATGATCGCCAGGCCCCAGAGCAGGCCGAACGGGATCGCCGCGTAGAGCGGAGCCCGTGCGCCCATGGTCAGCGCGAAGCTGGAGGAGATGGTCGCCAGCACGGCGGTGGTGAGCACGATGCCACCGACGCCGATGAACTTGCGGCGATCCCGCGGTGCACGGGACAGCGTGTCGAGGTCGGCGCCGGAGAGCCACAGCAGAAAACTGCGGCGGCGGCGCTTCGGCCGCCGCTGGGAATTCCGAGTGCCGTTTCTGACATCGCGCATGCTCACGCCGGACTCCTCGATCCAAGGCACCCAGACCTACCGGTCCGGCACCAGTGCGGCACCGGACACAGATCGCAAGGTACCGGGCCGGCTCCCGGCCGGGCATCGACTGATGGACGTGCTTGCGCGGTGCGCGGAGGAGTGCCGTTGTCCTTTCGTGGGAACGATTCTGGGTCCGCTCCTCGACCCGCACGCCCTCAGTCCGTGACCACGAACTCGGCGCCGGCCGCCAGCGCCACCTCGGGGCCGAAGAGCCGGGCCGGGGTGAACGCGCCGGGGCGGCCCTCGCCCTTGGCCAGGCGCAGGGCCACCTCGGTGGCGGCGCCGGCCGTGAACGTCATGCCCTCGCCGGTGCGCAGCCAGCCCTCACGCACGCGACCGGACGGCCATTCGACTCGGGCGCGGCCCCAGGACGATCGGCGCGGGCGCTCCTTGGCCGTGGTCGTCGTGATGCGGGCGAGCCGCCGAGTGGTGAAGCCGGCCAGGCCGGGCAGGCGCAGCACGCCACCGAGCGCCAGCAGAGCCGCTCGGGCGGCCGGGTTGGCCGGGGCGAGGGCCGAGGCGGCGATCACCGACGGGGCGCCGCTGGCCTGCCAGGCCGCGAAGAGCTCGCCGCTGCCCATGGCGGCGGTGGCGACCACGTCGCCGTCGGGGGTGGTCAATCGCTCGGCGGCACCGCCGGCCCGGGTGCGTACCATCCGGCCCTGCCGCACCTCGCGGCCGCCGTCGAGCAACGAGCGCACGATGGTGGCGGCCAGGGCTTCGCCGAGGGCGCCGGGTTCGGTCGCGACTGACGCGACGGCGTCGACGCGTACTCGCGAGGGCTTTTCCTCGGCCGCCAGCAGATGCAGCAGGATGCTCTCGGTCGCGAGCACGCCGAAGCCCGCCCCGGAGACCAGCGTGCGACCGGTCGCCACCGCCTCCCGGTCCATGCCGTGGAGCAGCTCGAACGCGCTCAGTTCGTTGGCGATGTCGACGTAGTGGGTGCCGGGCGGGCAGGCCCGCGCGACCTGCGGCGCCGTGTCCGCGAACGGGCCCACGGTGTTGATCACGACGGCCGGCGCCTCGGTGGCCAGCCGCGCGCAGACCTCGTCGAGCGAGCCGGTCACCGCCCGGGCGTCCGGACTCACCTGGGCCAGCCGCTCCCGGTTGCGGCCGGCCACCACCACCTCGGCGCCTGCCTGCTGCAGACGCTCCACCGCCTCCCGGCCGACCCGTCCGGTCGCGCCGAGCACCCAGATCTCACCTGTCATGTTCGCCTCCGTCAGTCATGGCACGTCGTGTCATCACTATGTATAGCACGACACGACGTGTCATCACGAGAAATTTGCCGCATGGGTCGACGGCCGCCGGCCGGCCTTGCGGTTAGGCCGTGAGATGCTCCAGGAACCAGTCGCGGGCGGCGGTGATCGTCGCGTCTTTCCAGTCCGTGTACACCGTGTAGTGGTGGCCGTCCACCTCGAGCAGCGACTTCGGCTCCCCTGCTGCCGCGTAGGCGGAGCGTTGGCCGGCCAGCAGGGCCGGGTGCTCCTGTTTGGCGAGGATCATCAGCAGCGGTTTGGGCGCGATTCTCGGCATCAGGTAGCTGAGGTTGTCCACGACTGTCGGCGCGAAGGACTGCAGTGAGATCCGCTTGCCCCAGTTGCGTTTCTCCGCCTCGCCGTGTGTGGCCAGGTAGCTTCCGGACTCGCTGTCCGGGGGTGCGTCCATGGACACGTAGTGCGGCTCCTTGCCGAGCAGGCGGTCGCGCTGGTCTTCGTGGATGGCGGCTTCCAGTGCTGCGACGTCGCCGCCCGGCAGCATCATGTCCACCCACAGTTGGACGCTCAAGGACACGCCGGGAACCTGGGCGACGACGCACTTGACTCGCGAGTCGATCGCCGCGGCGGCGAGGGCGTTGCGGCCGCCGAGACTGGTTCCCCACAGCCCGATCCGGGTGGGATCGAGTCCCGGCACGGTGGTCGCGTACGCGATCGCACCTAGGAAATCGTCAATCTGGCCGCAGTGGTCGACCTCCTCTCGCGGGTACCCGTCGCTGTCGCCGAAGTTGCGGTAGTCGAACGCGATCGCCGCGATGCCGTCCCCGACCAGGGTGTCGGCGACAGCGGGAATCGTCCACTCCTTCAGTCCGCCGAAACCGTGGGCCAGGATGACCACCGGGTGAGGGCCGGGACCGTCCGGCATTTGCAGCCATCCGCGCACGGTGACGCCCCGCACGTCGTACTCGATGCCACGGCGTTTCGAGCCGTCAGCTTCGGTATCGCTCATTTGAACACCCCTCCATCAGCAATGGCACGTCGTGTCATCACTATCGCATAGCACGACACGACATGTCATCACTAGAATTTGCCGCATGGGTCGATGGCAGTCGGGTACGCGAGAACGGCTCGAGCGGGCCGCGCTCGATCTCTTCCTCGAGCAGGGCTTCACCGAGACCACCGTGCCGCAGATCACGGCGCGGGCCGGGCTCACGACCCGGACGTTCTTCCGGCACTTCGCCGACAAGCGTGAGGTGCTGTTCGCCGGCGAGGAGCTGGTGCCCGAGCGGGTGGCCCGCTTCATGGCCGAGGTACCGCCGTCGCTCGGCCCGATGGAACTGATCAACGAGGGCCTGGCCCCCGCCGCGGCCGAGATCTTCGAGGGCCGCAGCCTCGACTACCTGCTGCGCCGGCGGGCCGCGATCGATGCCGAACCCGCCCTGCATGAGCGCGAGCTGCGCAAGTTCTCGCTGCTGTCGCAGGCCCTGGAGCAGGGCTTCCGCGACCGCGGCGTCGACGACCTGACCGCCCAGCTGGCGGCCGAGATCGCCGTGACCACGTTCCGGATCGCGGTGACCCGCTGGCTCAACCAGCACGGCGACCCCGACCTCCCGACCACCATCAGCCAGACCCTGGCGGCGATGCGGCACCTGACGAACACGCCGTCGACTTGAGTCGATCAGGCCGCGGCGCGGATCGCGGCCGCCGCGCCCTTCGACACCGTCGGCCAGTCGGTGCCGAACACCGACTGGGATGCGGCCTCGAGGGTGGCCCGCTTGCGCACGACCTGGGTGAAGAAGGCGAACATCTTGGCCTCGCCGTAGTGCTCGGCCAGGTAGGACACGGCCAGCAGGGCCAGGCCGTAGCGGGCCAGGTTGTCCTGCACCGTCGTGCCGGCCGGGGGCGGGCCCAGGGCGACCGTGCCGTCCCACTTGCCGGCGGCGAGGTAGGCCCGGATCGAGGGCAGGTCGGTGCGCAGCGCCGAGCCGTCGCCGTTGGAGACGTACTCCGCGATGCCCTCGTACAGCCACCACGCGCCCAGCGGCGGGGCGATGCCGCCCAGCGTCACCACGTGCGCGAACTCGTGGATCAGCAGGGTGGTCGTGCGGATGTCGGAGTCGGCGGAGCGCTGGTCGACCACGACGTCGCTGGTGCCGGGCTGCAGCGGGATCGTGTACGCGGCCGAGTTCTCCGCGTTCTCGTCGTACCAGCGCTTCCACTCCTGGTTGCCGGCGACGTAGACGAGGTACCGTCGCGGAGGCCCGTCGAAGCTCTTCGCCACCTTGTCGTCGACGCGCGTGGCCGTCTCGGCGGCGCTCAGCACGCGGTCGAGGATCGCCGGGGGGACCGATGGTGCGGCGGCGACCGTGACCCGGGTGCCGTCCTTGACCGTCAGCGGGCCGTCCCACGGCCGGTCGGTCTGCTCGAACCGCGCCAGCTTCGGCCGCCCGCGCTCAACCGACCACTCGGTGTCCACGAGCAGCGGGGTCGGCGTGCAGTCCTCGGCGCCGAAGCAGTACCGGATCTCGACCGGCACCTTCCAGACGTCGCCGCTCTGCGACGGGATCCCCATCGGGGTCAGCGCGAACTGGCGCACGTGCAGCGCGGTGAGCGAGTCGAAGCGCTCGCCGGCGCCCGGGTCGGTGCGCAGGTAGGCCGCGCGGTCGCCGCGCAGCAGCGCCGCCGATTGGCGCGCCAGCACGTCCCGGATGGCGTACAGCGGGTTCTCGCCCGGCTTGAGCGGTGGATCGATCGCGGTCGCGGCGTACGCCGTTCCGCCGGGAGCCGTGTTCAGGGTGAGCAGCTGCGTTGCCAGCACCGCCACCGCCGTCACCACGGCGACCGACAGCGCCAGCAATGCTCCGCGCCACGGAAGCTGGGATCGGGTCATGGCAGGCAACGTAGGCGCCGCGAAGGCGCCGGGCGGCGCCCGCGCCCGCCCCTGGCGCACTTTCGGGAGATACCGCCGCTACCGGGCCAGCGAGCCGATGACGGCCTTGTACCGCGCCGCCGCGTTCGGGTTCGGGGCGGCGGGGTAGACGTTGCACTTGCAGTACGCGTCGCTCTCGTTGAACAGCGACACGAAGGCGATCGAGCCCGGCCGCGCCGCGTGCTTGGCCGACAGCCAGTTGTAGACGCTGGTGAAGTACGCCGGATCGTCGCCGCCGGAGTCCGGGTGGCCGCCGCCGGCGACGCCGAACTCGCCGAGGGCGAACGGCAGCCCCTCGGACTGGGCGAAGTCGTACCACCAGTTCCAGCCGTACTGCTTCGTGAAGTGCCGCTCGGCGTTGGCGGCGGTGTCGTAGGCCGGGTACCAGTCGTAGGCGTCGATGGCCACGACGTCGACCTTCCCGGCGACGAACAGCGTCGAGGCGTCGGCCACCAGGCCGGGCTCGCTCGCGCCCTCGTTCGGGTTGAACACGATCCGCAGGCCCGGGGCGGCGGCCTTGAGCAGCGTGGCGGCGCGGGAGAACTGGGTGCGCCACGCGTCCGCGTCGGTGGCCAGGGACGTGCAGCAGTTCATCTCCCAGCCGAGGCGGACGTACGCGTCCGGGTCGACGGCGGCGATCTCGCCGGCCAGCTGCCGCCAGTTGGCCTCGGAGCCCCGGTCGCCGTCGTCGGTCCACAGCGGCACCGCGAGGATGAAGTCGTCCCGGGCCGGGCTGAACGACGGCGGCACGCTGCGCGCCCACCAGTCCTCCAGCAGCAGCCCCCAGTTCTCCCGGGACGCGAACGACAGGATGTTGTCGACCGGGCGGCCGCGCCAGTCCGCGAAGGCGGTCGCCTGGGCCGGGTCGTGCATGAAGTATCCGCCGTCGGACCACGGCAGCCCGGAGGCGTGCGCGCCGGGCGGGAGGCTCGGCGAGGCGCTGACCGTGGCGCCGCGCGCGTTGTTCGGCGACGGCGGCGGGGTGCTGCCGCTGACCACGTCGGCGCGGTCGAACGTGAACGCCTTGCCGCCCGCCGAGGCCGGGTTCTTGCGGTTGGTCATGCGCAGCACGAGCGTGTGCGGGCCCTCGGCCAGCGTCGGCGAGGTCCACAGCTTGACCGACGTGTCCGTGGCGGTCGCCGCGTGTTCGTCGATGTCGGCCGGGGCGCCGCCGTCGATGGTGGCCGTCGCGATGTACGACCACGGCTCCTTCACGCCCCACAGGCTGATCTGGTGCCCGGTGAACCGGATGGTCGCCGCGGCCCCGGTGACCTCGGTCCACAGGTAGCTGCCGTCGCTGGCCTTGGCGCAGTTGACGCCGCAGCCGCTCCAGCCCGCCGAGAACTCCACCTGCCCTACGCCGGTGCCCTGGGCCGTGTCCTGGATCGACGTCTCGGCCGCCTCGGCCGACCACGGCGCGGTCGCGATCGCGGCGATGATCAGCACCGGCGCCGCGGCGGCGACCGGCCAGAGTCGACGGCCCAGCTGCATGCCCAAGTCTTACCAGCGGCCCGGCCCGATGAGAAATAGCCGGCCGCGGATATCCGGTTGCGGTCCGGCCTACGGTGAGGAGGTGGACGGTTACCATGCGCGCGCGTGCGGCTTCGGTGATGCGGCGGCGATCGCCGGGCTGATCAACGTCGTCGCCGAGGCCGGGGGCGGGCGCGGGGGATACCTCGCCGCCGAGGTCGAGGACGTGCTGCGCAACGAGGTGCGGGACCTGGCCGCCGACACGCTCGCCGTCGCGGGGCCGGGCGGGGAGCTGGCCGGGGTGGCGCTCGTGCCGCTGCCGCCCGCGGGCGGGGACCGGGTCGAGCTCATCGGTGGCGTACACCCTGAACATCGCGGCGCCGGGATCGGGCGGGCACTGCTCGCCTGGCAGCTGGAGCGGGCCGCCGCGCGCCACCGCGAGGTCGCATCGGAAACGCCGTGGTCGGGGCAGGTCATCGCCGGCGCCGGCGATGCGACCGCGATCCGGCTGTTCGAGCGCTCCGGCTTCAGCGTCGCCCGCCACTTCCTGGAGATGACGGCCCCGACGGAGCCGGCGCCCGCCGTGGCGGCCGTCCCGGGCCTGCGGATCGTGCCGCTTCGGCAGGAGCAGACGCTTCAGCTGTACCGTGCCCACGCCGCCGCCTTCCAGGGCCTCTGGGGTTACCAGGAACGCACCCTGGAGGACTGGGCGGCGCTGACGGTGCGCTCGGAGGCGTTCCGCCCCGAGCTGGCGAGGGTGGCAATGGACGGCGAGGCGATCGCCGGTTACGTGCTGCCCTACGGAGAACCCGGCGAAGACCGCCTCTACATCGGCCAGGTCGGCACCGCCGAGGCCTGGCGCCGGCGCGGGGTCGCGACCGCCCTGCTCGCCGAGGTCATGCGGGAAGCCGCGCGGGCGGGCTACACCCGGGCGGCCCTCGACGTCGACGCCGACAACCCGGCCGACGCGGCCGCCACCTACGCGAAGGCCGGCTTCACCCCCGACCACCGCGTCGTCGTCTACCGCAGATCCGTCTGACCTCAAGTCCCCGGCCCGCACCACCCGTCGGCCGGACCGCCGATCCGGCCGCCCGTCGCGGCTCATGAGATTCGCATGCGGTGGGTAGGTGGCCGATCGGGCGGGCCTATGCGGAATCGCGGAGCGGCCGCGCTTCGCGCTGCACAGCGCCACCGTCGACCCGATCGAGGGCGCCGAGGCCCAGTGGCCGGGCGAGGCCAAGATCGCCGGCCGCGCGATCGCCGCCGCGAGCCCGGACGATCCCGGCAGCGACCGCTTCACCGCCGACGTCGCCGAGGTCGTCCACACCCACCTCAACCCGGAGGCGACCCGGCTCGTCGTCGAGTGGTGGACCCCGGAGCACGGCCTGCGCCGGGCCGAGCGCGAGTGACTCGCGCTCAGGTGTTGGCGCCCCGGGCGGCGACCGGCCAGCGGTCCGTCTCGCGGCCGCCGGTGAGCACCACCAGCTCGTCGGCGAGGTTCACCGCGGCGCAGACGTGGTTCGGCGCGACGCGGACCCGGGCACCCAGGGGCGGCACGGCCGCGTCGTCGGCGAACACGGCCGTCGCGTGGTGCTCGGACAGGGCCGTCAGGCGGGCGTCCGGGTGGTCGGGCAGCCGGCCGGCGCCCGTCACCCACGGCGGCTGGTCGGCGCCGAGGACCTTGCTGCCCGCGTCCAGGATGACGCGGCGGCCCGAGCTGCTCACCACCGTCGACGTGGCCGTCAGCGCGACGCCGGCCCAGGCGCAGGTGCCGAGCTCGACCTGCTGGGCGTCGCCGAGCGCGTAGACGCCGGGGCGCAGCTCGGTCAGGGCGCCCGGCGCGGTGACGGGGGCGGTGGGGGTGGAGCCTCCGCTGCGTACGGTCGCGTCGAAGCCGGCGGCCGTCAGCCCCGCGGCGGCCTCGTGCAGGGCGGCGGCCTCGTCGGCGGCGGCCGGCTCGCGGCGCCCGGGCCCGTAGCCGTGGCCCGGGAACGTGAACACGCCGGCCACGCGTAGCCCGGCCCGGGTCGCGGCGGCCGCGACCCCGGCGGCCCCGGCGGGCAGCACGCCGCTGCGGTGGTGGCCGCAGTCGATCTCGACGAGCACCTCCAGCCCCGGCACGGCGGCGGCCAGCAGCGCCGCGGCCTCGGCCGAGTCGACGCCCACCCGCAGCGCCGCCCGCCCGGCCAGGTCGCGCAGCCGGTCCGCCCGCGCGGGGGAGGCCCACACCGGGTACGCGATGAACAGGTCGCCGCAGCCGGCCGCGGCGAACACCTCGGCCTCGCTCACCGTCGCCACGGTCAGCCCCGCCGCGCCGTGCGCCAGCTGCCGCCGGGCGATCTCCACGCACTTGTGCGCCTTGGCGTGCGGGCGCAGCACCGCACCACACCCGGCCGCGGTGGAGGCCATGGCCGACAGGTTGCGCTCCAGCACGTCGATGTCCACCGCCAGGTACGGCGTGCTCCGCTGCATGCCCCGGATCATGCCACGGATGTGCTATGAAATCGGGGTGGCTTCACTGGGCAACGCCGGGCGGCGGATGGCGCTGGCGACGCTCGCGGCGCGGGTCGCGGGGTTCGGCCGCATCGTGGTGCTGACGGCGGCGCTGGGCCTGGGCACGCGCCTGCTGGACACCTACAACGTGGCGAACACGCTGCCGAACGCCGTCTTCGAGCTCGTCGTCGGCGGGGCCATGGCGAGCGTCGTCGTGCCGCTGCTGACGCGGGCGGCGCTGAGCGCGGACGACGACGGCGTCCTCTACGCGCAGCGGCTGCTGTCGCTGATGGTGTACGCCTTGGGCGCCGTCACCGTCGCGGCGGTTCTCGCGGCACCGTGGCTCGTCGAGGTGTACGCGCCCGGCTTCACGGACCGCCAGCACGACCTCGCCGTGGTGTTCTGCTGGTACTTCCTGCCGCAGATCCTCTTCTACGGCGTCGGCGCCACGGCCGGGGCCGTGCTCAACATCCGCGGCCGGTTCGCGGCGCCGGCGTGGGCGCCGCTGGTGAACAGCGTCGTGGTGATCGCGGTCGGGCTCGCGTACCTCGCGGTCGGGGGCAGCACGAGCATCGGCGGGCTCAGCAGGGTACACCTGACGCTGCTGGCCCTGGGAACCACGGCGGGGGTCGTCGCGCAGGCGGCCCTCGTCGTGTGGGCGCTCGCGCGCAGCGGCTTCCCGGTGCGGCTGCACCTGGACCCGCGGGGCATCGCCATCCGGCGCATCGGGCGCCTCGGCGGCTGGGTGCTGCTGTCGGTCGTCGCGGCGCAGGCCATGCTCGCGGCGGCCACGCGGGCCGCGTCGCTGAGCGGGCCCGGCGGCGTGACGGCGTACCAGAACGCGTACGCGATCTTCCAGGTGCCCTTCGCGGTCGTCGCCCTGTCCGTGATGACCGCGATGCTGCCGCGCCTGAGCCGCAGCGCCGCCCGCCGCGACCACGAGCGCGTCATCGGCGACCTGTCCCTGGCCGTCCGCGTCGCGGTCGTGGCCCTCGCACCGGTCGCCGCGGCGATGGTGGTCCTCGGCCGCCCGATCGCCGCGCTGCTGTTCGACCACGGCCACAGCGCCGCGTCGACGGTCGGCGTGCTGGGCGCCGTCGTGGCCGCGTTCGGCCCGGCCCTGCTGCCGTTCACCGGGTACATGATCCTGCAGCGCGGCTTCCACGCCCTGCAGGACACCCGGACCCCGGCCCTGATCACCGCGGCGGTCAGCACCGTCGGCGTCGCCGGCTGCGCGGCGGCCGCCTGGGTGCTGCCCGCCGCCGGCATCGTGATCGGTGTGCCGCTGGCCTATACGCTGGCGTACACCCTGGGCCTGCTCACCACCGCGGTCGTCCTGCGCCGCCGCCTCGGCCGGCTCGACGGGCGCCGCCTCGTGCGCACCCACGTCCGGGTCCTGATCGCGACCGGTGCCGCGGCGGCGGTCGCGGCCCTGACCGTCCGCGCCGTCGCGCCCGCCGGAACCGTGGCCGTCGTGGCGCTGGCCGGTGCCGCCGGCCTGGGGGTCTACCTGGCCGCCGTGCGACTGCTGCGCCTCACCGAGCTGCGGCACCTGCGCTTCCGGTAGACCTTCGGCGGGCGAGCGTGCGGCACAATGGGGGCATGCAGACGATGCCGGGCGACCGGGTCCTTGTCCTCGCCTTCGAAAACCTGCCGGGGCAGTCCTCGCCCCAGGCGGCGCTGCGGCGTTGACTGCGTGAGCGCGGCATCGACTGGATGCCGTTCGGCGCGGACGAGGTGCTGATCGGGCTCGCGTGCGGGCCCGACCCGCGGACCGGGCGGTGGCGCGGCTTCTACGCCGTGCGGGTCGACGCCGGGGCCCTGCGCCGGCTCGGGCTGCATCCTGACCAGCCGACGTCGAAGGTCGCCGGGCCGGCGCCGCCCGAGTGGTGGCACGCCGAGGCCGAGCGCACCGCCGGCTGGTAGGACCGATCAGGCGCCGGTGCCCAGCAGCGAGCGGGTCACCGTCTCGGCCTGCGAGAGCATCTCGTCCAGGGCCTCGTCGAGGTCCGCGTCGGTGGGGGAGTGGCCGGCGTCGGCGGCGACGAGGACCGCGCGGCGCAGCAGTTCCTTGGCGAACGACGCCGTCACGCCGCCGCTGCGCTCCGCCGCGCGGTCCAGCGCGGCCGCGCTGAAGGGCAGGTCGCGGGCGTACAGGCGCATCAGCCGGCGCCGGGCGTCGGCGTCCGGCAGCGGGATCTCGACGGCCAGGTCCACTCGGCCCGGGCGCTGGGCCAGGGCCGGCTCCAGCACGCCGATGCGGTTGGTGGTGAGCAGGAACGCGACGTCCGCGTCGTCGCCGAGACCGTCGAGCGTCTCCAGCACCGTGAACAGCAGCGGCTGCGGGCCGTGGTGGTGCTCGCGGCTGTCCGCGACCAGATCGCAGTCCTCCAGCACGACGAGGGCCGGCTGCAGCGCCCGGGCCATGCGGGCGGCCTCCGCGACGTACTGGATCGCCGGGCCCGCCAGCAGCACGACCGTGAGCTCGGGCAGGGCGCCGAGCAGGTAGCGGACCGTGTGGGTCTTGCCCGTCCCCGGCGGGCCGTAGAGCAGCAGGCCCCGCTTGAGGTGCTGCCCGGCCGCGCGCAGCACCTCGCGGTGCGCGGCGATCCCGGCGACATGGCGGCGCACCCGGTCCAGCACCCCGGGCGGGAGGACGATCTCGTCGGCGCCCAGGCCGGGGCGGCGGTGGAAGGTGAGCCCGCCGATGCCGCGGTCGAACTGCGACCCGCCGATGGACAGGACCTGGCCGCGCAGGACGGAGCGCTGCAGCATGAGCGCGCGCACGGTCGTGATCAGCGCCGCCGCGACGCCCTCGGCCGGCGTGAGGATCTCCATCCGCGCCTGGGCCTGGCCGAAGCGCGGCTCGGCGCTGCGCTGCAGCACCGCGACCGGCGCGCCCTCGAACGTGAACAGCCGCAGGCCGAACGAGACGGCCTGCCGCGAGCTGTCCGGGCCGGTGGCGATGCTCGCGTAGTCGACCGCGGCCACCGGGAACTGCCCGAAGCGCCCGGCGTGGTCGAGGATCTCGCTCAGCGACTGGTGCCGCCGCTGCTCACCGCCGCCGATGCCGACCAGCCGGTGCGCCTCGCCGCGGCCCTGGACCTCCTCCAGCGCGATGTCGAGGTCGACGTACATCTGCGGGGGGATCTCCTCGGTGACGACCGCCAGCCGCTGCGGGTCGGTCCCGAGGTGCTCCCGCAGCATCGGTACGAGCGCCGAGTCGCCGTTGTCGCGGCGCAGGCGGTGCTCCTGGAGCACTTCGTCGATGAAGACCTGGAAGCGCGCGATGAAGTCCGCGGTGCGTTCGTCCACGCCACCATCATGGCCCATCGAGCATCATCGCATGGCCCCGTAGCGCGATCGTTCAGCCGCCCTCGGGGTCGAGGCGGTAGCCGGCGCCGCGGACCGTGCGGATGGCGGTCCGGCCGTACGGGTGGTCGATCTTCTTGCGCAGGTAGCCGACGTAGACCTCGACGATGTTCGGGTCGCCGTCGAAGTGGGCGTCCCACACGTTCTCGATGATGGCCGTGCGGCTGAGCACGTCGCCGGGGTGGCGCAGCAGGAACTCCAGCAGCGCGAACTCCCGCGCCGTGACCCCGATCTCGTCCGCGCCGCGGGTGACGCGCCGCTGCACCGGGTCCAGGCGCAGGTCGCCGGCGCTGAGCACCACCGGCCGCTGCGGGGCCCCGCGCCGGATCAGTGCCCGCAGCCGGGCCACCAGCACCACGAACGAGAACGGCTTGGTGAGGTAGTCGTCGGCGCCGAGGTCGAAGGCGTCGGCCTGGTCGTACTCTCCGTCCTTGGCCGTGAGCATCAGCACCGGCGTCCAGATCTCGCCCTCGCGCAGGCGCCGGCACACCTCGTACCCGCTCAGCCCCGGCAGCATGATGTCGAGCACGATCGCGTCGTACGCCCCGTAGGGCGTCTCGGTCGCCGCCCACAGCCCGTCCACGCCGGTGTGCACGAGGTCGACGGTGAAGCCCTCGCCCCTGAGCCCGTCGCGGATCGTCTCGGCGAGGTTCACCTCGTCCTCGACCACGAGTAACCGCATGTTCACCACCTCCCCGTGCGCATGACACCCACGGTCACACGCCGAAGCTGAATCAATCCTGAGGATGACGGGTGTTTCAGCCGTCTTTCAGCCCCGCCGGGCGAGCATGATCGTGTGCGTCCGCCGCTGCGTGCCCTCACCGTCGCCGCGTCGGCCCTGGTGCTGCTCTGCGCCCTGGTCGCCGCCCGCACGCCGCCACTGATGCGCCTCGACGCCGCCGTCAGTTCCGCGGCGGGCCGGTTCGCGGCGGCGCACGGCTGGTGGCGTACGGCGATGACGGCCGTCACCCACACCGCCGACCCCGGCGTGGCGCAGACCCTGCTCGCCGTCGCGGTGGTCGCGCTGGCGGTCACGCGGCGCCGGCGCCTCGCGGCGTTCGCGGCCGCCGCGGCGCTGTTCGGCACCGGCGTGCGGCTGGCGCTGCTGCACCTGATCGCCCGCCCGCGCCCGGAGCACCGCCTGGTCGCCTCCGCCGGGTTCGCCTTCCCGTCCGGCCACACCACGTCCTCCGCGCTCGCCGCCGGCGTGCTGGTCGTGCTCGCCGTCACTCTGCTGCGCCCGGGCCCGTGGCGGCGGCTGGCGGTCGTCGCGGCGGTGGCGTGGACGGGTCTGGTGGGCGTGAGCCGGGTCGCACTGCTCGCGCACTGGCCCACCGATGTCCTCGGCGGCTGGCTGCTGGCCGCCACCGTCGTCATGGCGCTGTACGTCGCGCTGCGCGCAGTGGACGAGCGAGACCAGAAAGAGTAACACCTCGGCCCCGCTGCTGCCCGCCGATGAGGCCAAGCAGTGCTACTCAACCACGGTCATGGACTACTTCGAGATCGTGCACGAGATCCGCTCGAACGGCTCCTGCCGGTGCGGCAATAACCCGACGACCGACTGAACCCTAGAGGCTCATATTGACCAGTGTTGATTAATATCAGCCCGTCATGAGAGATGGCCAGCGGATAGACGGGTGACGGCTAGAGGCCAAACGCCGCCCACGGTGTGGCTTTTGGCACACGCGAAATCGAAGATTGCCTATATAGCGGCCCATCGCTATGGTGCTTGTTGTAGCGGATCCGCTGCATAGCGCAACGCTAGTCACCCAAAACACCGAAGACCACCACCCCAGGGATAGGCGGCCTTCGGTCTAACGGAAGGGACAAACCCTGCACATGGGGACGTGGAGACAGAGAGCATCAATCGTTGCGGCAACTACCTTCGTGGCGCTGTCCCTCTTTGGGGCTGGCGTGGCATCTGCGGCTTCCTCGGACAGCCCCGATGTTGTAATTGTCTCGACAATTCCCACTAATGGAATAGCTCCTATTAGAGTCCAATCGCAATCCGACCTCCACTCCTATCAGATTGCCGCAAATGTGCCAACTGGCGGAAGTCTTGCACCCACATCAGCTGGTACAACGGAGATCCACAGTACAGTTCTAGTCAAAGGCGCTGCGGGCGAAGTCGTGGGAGCCTATGACGAGCCCTTTGCTATCGATTCCCAGAATCACCTCGTGCCTGCGTCGTATCGCATCTCGGGCAACGCTCTGATCCAGAACGTTGAAACTGACGCTAACACGGAGTTCCCGCTGACAATTCTGTTCTCCGATTACATGCCGGTAACCACAGGCGCCAGTGGCCCGTTCCTGCCAGCGTCCTTCGTCTCAATTCCATCGAACTACGTCTACAACCCTTCGCTGGGAAATCTACACGATTATTGTACGTCGTCGCCCGACTCGTTCTTGAGCGCGGACTTTCGTGGCCCCTGCGCTCGCCACGATCTATGCTATGAGGCGCCAGGAAACCACAAGTCCGCATGTGACAATGCGCTACTTGCCGATCTCAACAGCAACTGCGACGACGCGTACGGAAGCCTAAACCCTGTAAGGTACGCGTGCAGGGAAACGGCGGCAGAGTACTGGGTTGCGGTGACCGCATTCGGAGACGACACCTAGCGGAATCGCGCCTGACACGGATCCATAACTTTGAACTATATGAGATGGGCCGAGTGGCTTCGGAGCAGTCCTCCGGAGCCACCTCTGCAATGAGCCAAGTTCTAGTTAGCAGTTCCGGCCGTAGGGGTGCGCGCGAGTTGGTGGCTCCCTCACGTGCACAGTAGGCTCGCCTGTAGTTGATGCTGGTTGATGCACGGAATGTTGGCTGCCGACCTAGGGCGGGTCCCTCAGTGCTTCTGCTCTCTAGCGGGCTCAGGCTGGACGAGGCGAGACACCAGACCTCTACTATCTGGATCTGCTGTGGTATACCTAGTGTTGAGTCGATGTATCACTCTCGGTAAGAGGTAGACAATGCAGCTCGTAAGGCTCGGTATCGGCATCAGCGTTCTCGGCGTTGTCGGAGCGATCATAAACTTGTGGGCAAGACATGCCTTTCCAACACGATGGGGCGGGCCAAACATCGGAGGAGGAATGTTGCAAATCCTCTTCTATATACTCGTTGCCGCTGGTGTAGTGCTGATTATTATTGGGATCGTCCGTCGACGCTCGTAGAACAACCGTCCGGATGCCGCGGGTGCGACCCGACCGCAACCTGACTCGCCTGGCCGCAACTGGTTCATCCGCCGCATCCAGTACGTCTTGGCCCAGGACGGCCAACTGTTCGTTTCAAATCCACACCAAGTTTCGTAGCCGCGACGAGGCCGCGAGGCTTGCCACTCCGTGATCGCCGCGGGCCGCCAGGCTTGCGACCGACCGCACATGCGATCCGCAGCCGGCGCCTGGCCGCGCGACACGCGGACCGCCCACGTCACCCAGCTGATCGGCGCACCCACGGACCGCGCATACGCCAGCACATCCTCGCTTGTCCACCAATCGGGGGGAGCTCATTGGTTACCTTGGCCGTCATAGGGACCGTGCGGCAGCTTCCGGTCAGGCAATCCGCCTGACCGGCCATTTCTGCGTCCACACCCCCGAGGCACCGCGGGGCGACGAGCACGCCCGCGTACGCCGCTCGGCAAGCGTACGGCGCCGATACGACACCGAGCCGCGTCACCCGTTGGCGACCAGGCGGAAGTGCGGCCAGCCGGGCGACAGCTCGGCGTCGACGGCGCGGACCCGGTCGAGCCACGGCCGGAGGCTCTGCTCGATGGCGCTCCTGGCGAACCCCATGAGCGTCATCTGCTTGTTCGGCCGCTCCGTGCGGATCAGCCGGACCATGGCGAGCACCTCGTCCCCGGTGGCGCCGACCTTCGAGGCGATCAGCTTCCGGGCCGAACGGTCCGCAGGCGTCTCGCCTTCGGGGTTCTTCGACTCTTCGAGCTTCTCGTCGTCGTCATCGTCCGTGCCCGTCGCGGCGCCGCTCGCGCCCGCGTGCGCGGAGGACGAAGAGGATTTTTCGTCATGGTTCTTCTGGTGATTGTTCGCCAGGGTTCTTTGTGTACCTTGGAACGTAGTGTCGACCAACCTATCCAGGATAGGGGTTCGCCCTCACCGCTGAGGCGGCTGGTGGAACCACTCGCGTCCGCACACGGCCCGGAACAGCGGCCCGGGCAGGCGGGCGAGCAGTGCGAGGGTGCGGATGCCGGTGCCGCCCTCGGCCTGGCTGGCGTGAGCCTTCATGGCCGCCCGTTTCTGCATCTGGTACCCCCTGACGTCGACCACATGCGTGATCTCCGCACGCGCGCTGAACACGCGCGAGGCGTCCCCGAGCGGCAGCCCCGGCACGAGCCGCCCGGCGAGCCCGAGCACGGCCAGCACCGGGCGCAGCACGGACCGGTCGACGGTAGCCTCGAGCAGGGGCGTGCCGGTGAGCGCGGCGGCGGCCCGGGCCACCCGGTGCACCTGCAGGTGGTCCGGATGCCCGTAGCCCCCGTTCGCGTCGTACCCGGTCACCAGGTCGGCCCGCTCCTCACGCAGAATCGCCGCGAGCCGCCCGGCCGCCTCTTGCACCGGCACGTCGGCGAAGCGCTGCCGGGCACTCACCGCGCCGGCGTCGAGCCCGGAGTCGGCATACCCGAGCGTCTCAACCCGAGCACACCCCAGCACCGCAGCCGCCGCAAGCAACTCCCGCCGCCGCCGCGCACCAAGCCGGTTGTCCGCCCCGACGTCCACCGCACCGCTCCCCACGCTCGGGTTCGCCGCGCCGCTCTCCACGCTCGGATTCGCCGCGCCGCTCTCCACGTTGACGTCCGCCGTGCCGCTCTCCACGCTCGCGTCCACCTTGCTCACGGTCGCGGCGGTTTCCCCGTCCCCGTCCCCGTCCCCGTCGCCGTGGGCAGGGGCATCCGTGTTTGCAGAGCCGGCTTCCCTGGGCGTGGCGGTTTCCCCGTTCGTGAGGCCCGCTTTTCCGGGCGTGGGGGCTGCCGTCTGGGTGAGGTTTGTTTGTTTGGGCGTGGCGGCTTCCCCGTTCGCGAGGCGCGTCTCGCCGGGCGTGGCGGATTCCGTGTTCGTGAGGTCAGCCTCTCCGTTCGTGAGGCCCGCTTCTCCGAGTGTGAGGGCTGCCGTTTGGGTGAGGTCCGTCTGCCTGGGCGTGGTGGCTTCCGCGTTCGTGGGGCCTGTTTGTCCGGGCGTGAGGGCTGCTGTCTGGGCGAGGTCCGTCTGCCTGGGCGTGGCCGATTCACTGTTCGTAGGGCGTGTCTCGCTGGGCGTGGGGGTTTCCGGGTTTGCGAGGCCTGCCTCGCCGAGCGTGGCGGTGACGAGCACGACGCGGTGGCCCTCGGCGGCGGCGCGGGCCAGGGTGCCGCCGGTCAGCAGCGTCTCGTCGTCCGGATGCGCGTGGAACGCCACAAGCGTGATTTTCCGCCCGTCAGGAGAAAAATCGTGAAATGTCCGGTGCGAAGCGCCGGACATTTCGGCATCCGCACCCCGGCGCGCCCGGCTCATGCCGCGTCGCTCAGCGGCGTGCGGCGGTCCGAGAAGGCGCCGGCCCGCCGGTAGAGGGCGTCCGCGGTCTCCAGCACCGTGTCCCACCGTACGCAAGGTGCCACCGTCCGATTGTGCCGCGCCACCTCCGCCGCTCGCGTGGGATCGTCCAGCAGCGAGCCCAGCGTCGTGCGCAGCTCCGTGTCCGAGTGCACCAGCCACCCCTCGACACCGTGCCGGATGAAGTCGGCGACGCCGCTGCCGGCCCGGGCCACGACCGGCAGTCCGGCACAGCGCGCCTCCAGGGCCGCGATGCCGAAGGACTCCCGGGGCGCCGGCGCGACGTACACGTCCGCGGCGGCGAGCAGGGCCCGGATCGACGTGCGGTCCAGGGCGCCCGTGAGATGGATGTCGGCCGCGGCGCCGGCGGCGGCGATCTCGCGGCGCAGGCCCGGCAGCAGGGGGCCGTCGCCGACCAGGACGGCGCGGAAGCGGCCCGGGTGCGTGGCGCGCAGGGCCAGCAGGGTGCGCAGCAGGGCCCGGGGGCGCTTGCGGCGGACCATCCGCATTACGCTGATGAGGGTCGGCACGTGGGTGGCGGGCAGCTCGGCGCGCTGGGTGGCCGGCAGCAGCCAGGCGGCCGGATCGATGCCGTTGGGCAGGACCGCGACCGGGGTGCCGTCGAGGGCGTCGCGCACCGCGCAGGCCGCGGCGCTGCTCACCGCCGCCCACTGCACGGGCCAGGCGGCGGCGTCACGCCAGCGGGCGAACCGGCGTACCAGCGGCAGGATGTCGTGCCACATCGAGTGCACCGAGACGACGGTCGGCGGGCCGCCGTGGGCGGACAGCCGGGCCGCCGTCCAGGCCAGGGGCGAGAATGCCGAGACGTGGGCGTGCACGGCGTCGATGCGGTGCGCCCGCAGCGTCTCGGCCAGGGCGCGCGCGCCGAAGGCGCGGTAGGGGCCGGCACCCAGTCCGGTGGTGTCGCGCCCGACGCGCAGCACGGGGACCTCGTCCGGGCCGGACTCCGCGGGCCAGCTCGGGGCCGTGGTGGTCAGCACGACCGTCTCGTGCCCGCCGCGGTACTGCCGGGCGGCGAGGTCGTGGACCTGCAGCTCGACGCCGCCGAGCCGGGGCAGGTACACGTCGGTGACATGGGCGATTCGCATGGGGCGGGTGGTCTCCTGAACGTCGCTGAGGTCGCTTCCGGAGCCGTTCACGTCGCGAGGCGGCGGCCGAGCAACCACAGCGCGGTGGCGAGGCCGCCGACCGGGATCTCGGCGACGAAGACGAAGGCGCGGTACAGCAGCACGCCGGCCAGGGCCCCGGTGGGGTCCGCCCCGAGCGCGATGAGGACCGCGATGGTGCCCGCCTCGACCAGACCCGCGCCGCCAGGGGTGATGGCGGCGAGGGTCAGCAGGCGTTCGGCGACGAGACCGGCGAGGATGACCGGCCACGGGAGGTACACGTGAATGGCCTTGAAACTGAGCCACAGCAGCGCGCCCTGCAGGACCCAGTAGCCGGCCATGCCCCAGCTGAGCTCGGCCCACCGGCGGCGCACGAGCCGGTCGGTGCCCTCCAGCAGCGCGGCGGTGGCGGCGCTCCAGCCGGGGTCGAGGTCTGGACGGCGGCGGCGCAGGCGCACCCACGCGCGCTCGGCCAGCGCGACCAGGCGCAGCAGCGGGGCGGCCCGGCCGAGCAGGGCGGCGACGACGAGGACGCCGGCGGCGGCGCAGACGGCCGCGCAGACCAGCCACAGCAAGCGGTGACCGAAAGGGCCGGCGTGGGCGAGCAGCAGGGCTGCGACGGCGACCAGTGGCATGATCAGCTTGGCGATGAGGTCCCAGGCCTTCGACACGACCACGAACCGGGCGAACTCCAGGCCGGTGTGGCCCCAGCCGCGGACCATGCCGAGGTTGAGCACCGTGCCCGCGACCCCGCCGAGCGGCAGCACGTTCGACACGGCGCTGCCGGACAGGTTGAGCGTGAGCGCTCGGCGGTGGCTCAAGCCCGGCAGGGAGGCGGTGAGCACGCTGGTGTGCACCACCAGGCCCAGCAGCCACACGACGCCCAGGCCGATCGGCCATCGCCAGCCGAGGTGGGCGATCATGTGCCAGGCCTGCGTCCAGGAGGCGCCGAGGCCGGCGAGGTGGACCGCCGACCAGGCCACCAGGGCGGTCCCGGCCACCAGCAGCGCCGCGCGGCGTCCGCGCCCCGACGCACCGGCCGGCGCCGGCTCGCGCAAGTCCCCCGTCCCGATCACGCAGTCCTCCCCGTGCGGCCACACCCCTGTCGAGTCGCCCAAGGTCGCATGCGGTTGCTGAAAGGACGCTGAAGAACGCCCTCAGACTGATTGTGACACCCGGGAGGGGTGGTATGCGGCGGAAACCGTGTGACCGTGACCGGTTTCGATCAGGCCTATTCCGATCTGGCCATTTCCGATCAGCCTTGTCGATGGGTCGTTGAAGCCCACTACGCCTCATGCCGGCGGGCCCGGGCGCCCCGACGGCCCGTTTCTGACTGGCAGGGTCGCCGAAAGCTACGGCGACAGGGGGCGCCAGCGCAGCGGGGTCGACAGGACCATGGTGCTGGACGGCTGACCGTACGGGGCCAAACGATCAATCGTGGACTCGAAGTCCTCCATCGACGCCGTCACGACCTTCAGTATCGAGCAGGCGTCGCCGGTCACGCGGTGGACCTCCATCACTTCCGGCCACTGCAGCACATCGGGATCGCGCAGCACGCAACGCGGGCCGTAGCACGACATCGTGATCAGTGCGACGACGTGCCGACCGGCCTTGGCCGGGTCGACGTGTGCGTGGTAGCCGGTGATCACCCCGGCGGTCTCCATACGGCGAACCCGCTCGGCGACCGCCGGGGGTGAGAGGTGGACCCGGCGGGACAGTTCGGAGTAGGAAAGCCGGCCGTCATCCTGCAGTTCGCGCAGCAGCGCCCAGTCCATGCTGTCCACGGACACCTTCCGTTCGAAAAGTCGAGCAGGCGGGACGGTTTCCATCCCGCACGTGAGCAGCGTAAACGACCGTTGATCCACTCTTTCGCGGAGGTGGGTCACCGTACCAGGATTGAGGTGTGAGCGGTCCGATTCTCGACTTCCCCGAACAGGTCCCGTACGACGCGTACGTCCATGCCGGCGTGCTGCACTCGCTGCAGCAGCCGCTGACCAAGGACCCCGGCGAAATGTCGTTCCTCATGGTCAGCCAGGTGATGGAGCTGTGGTTCGGGCTGGCATGCCACGAACTGCGCGACACCCAGCGGCTCCTGCGTGAGGACGACGTGTGGGGTGCCCTCGCCCCGCTGCGGCGCATCAAGCTGCATCTGGAAGGCCTCGTCGCCGCCTGGAACGGGCTGCGCTGGATGACGCCGACCGACTTCAACCGGTTCCGCGGGCAGCTCGGCGAAGCCTCGGGCTTCCAGTCGGCGATGTACCGCCACCTGGAGTTCCTGCTCGGGCTCAAGAGCGAGGCGCTGATCCGGCCGTTCAAGCGGCAGGCCGAGCTGCACCAGGACCTGACCGCCGCCCTGGCCGCGCCGAGCGTGTGGGACGACGTCACCGCGACGCTCGCCCGCCGCGGCTTCGAGATCCCCGGCGAGGTGCTGGAGCGCGACTTCACGCGCGAATACGAGCCGTCGCCGCAGGTCGAGCGGGCCTGGGTGCAGATCTACCACGACGATCGCGGCGACAACCCGCTCTACGCGCTCGGCGAGGCGCTGACCGACGTCGCCGAGGCGTTCGGCGACTGGCGATACAAGCACCTGACCGCCGTACAACGGACAATGGGCAACAAGCCCGGCAGCGGCGGCTCCTCCGGCGCGGCCTGGCTGACCCGCAGCATGACGCGGATCGTCTTCCCCGAGCTGTGGTCGGCCCGGACGGTGATCTGATGGAGCTCGCAGAAGAGGAGGCCCGGCGGCTCGACGCCGGCGACCCGGGGCATCGGGAGCTGTTCCTCGTGCCACCCGCCGAGGGCGGCAACCACCCCGAGACCGCGTACCTGGCCGGCAACTCGCTCGGCCTGCAGCCCCGCGCCGTGCGGCACGAGCTGCTCGAGGAGCTCGACGCGTGGGCGCGCCTCGGCGTGGAGGGCCACCTGGAGGCCGACCGGCCGTGGCTGCCGTACCACGAGCTGCTGCGCGAGCCGGCCGCCCGCCTGGTCGGCGCGCTGCCGGCCGAGACGGTGGTGATGAACTCGCTGACCGTCAACCTGCACCTGCTGATGGTCTCGTTCTACCGGCCACGGGGCGCGCGGACGCTGATCGTCGTGGAGGACACGGCGTTCCCGTCGGACAGCTACGCGGTGCGCAGCCAGGCCGCCTTCCACGGCTACGATCCGGACGAAACCGTGGTCCGCACGAACGACCCGCTGGCGACGATCCACGAGCACGGCGACCGCATCGCGCTGGTCATGCTGGGCGGGGTCAACTACCTCACCGGCGAGCTGATGGACATCCCCGGCATCACGGCGGCGGGGCACGCGGCCGGCGCGGTCGTCGGGTGGGACCTGGCGCACGCGGCCGGCAACGTCCCGCTGCGGCTGCACGAGTGGGGCGTCGACTTCGCGGCGTGGTGCTCGTACAAGTACCTCAACAGCGGGCCGGGGGCGGTGGCGGGCGCGTTCGTGCACGAGCGGCACGCCGGCGCCGCGCTGCCGCGGTTCGAGGGCTGGTGGAGCACCGAGCCGGCGACCCGGTTCGAGATGGCGCCGGTGTCGCGGCCGCCGCGGACCGCCGACGCGTGGCAGGTGTCCAACCCGCCGATCCTGGCGATGAGCCCGGTGCGCACGTCCCTGGAGCTGTTCGACAAGGTGGGCATGGCGCAGCTGCGGGCACGCAGCGAGCGGCTCACCGCGTACCTGCAGTCGCTGCTGGACCCGATCGGCGTCGAGGTCGTGACGCCGCGCGACCCGGCCCGGCGCGGCTGCCAGCTGTCGCTGCGCGTCGCCGACGCGGGCGGGCTGAGCAAGACCCTGCGGCACCGGCACGGGGTGATCGCCGACAGCCGCGAGCCCGACATCGTCCGGCTCGCGCCGGTGCCGCTGTATTCGACGTACCACGACTGCTGGCGGGCCGCCGCCGCGCTCGCGCACGAGGTGGGGGTATGAGCAGTCTCTCTGGCCGTGAGCCCACTCATGTCGCCGTGGTCGGCGCCGGGCTCACCGGCAGCCTGCTCGCCTGTTTCCTGGCCCGGCGCGGGCACACCGTGACCGTGTACGAGCGCCGCCCCGACCCGCGCACCACCGGGGCGGAGCGCGGCCGGTCGATCAACCTGGCGCTGTCGGAGCGGGGCATCGACGCGCTGCGGCGGATCGGCCTGCACGAGCGGGTGCTCGTCGACGCGCTGCCGATGCGCGGGCGGATGATCCATCCGGTCGCCGGCGAGCTGGACTTCCAGCAGTACAGCCTCGACGGGCAGCGGGCGATCAACTCGATCAGCCGGGGCGCGCTCAACAACGCGCTGCTCGACGCGGCCGCCGCCACCCCCGGGGTGAGCATCGTCTTCGAGCACCGGCTGACCGGTCTCGACCCGCTGGTGTTCGCGACGCCGGACGGCGAGGCGCAGGCGAGCGCCGACGTCGTCATCGGCGCCGACGGGGCGGGCAGCGCCGTACGCGGCCAGCTGCTCGGCATGGGCCTGCTGGACGAGTCGGTCGACTTCCTCGACTACGGCTACAAGGAGCTGACGATCGCGCCGGGCCCGGACGGCGACTTCGCCCTGGACCCGGATGCGCTGCACATCTGGCCGCGCGGCACGTCGATGATGATCGCGCTGCCCAATCCCGACAAGACGTTCACCTGCACGCTGTTCTGGCCCAACGGCGGCACGTCGAGCTTCGCCTCGCTGGGCAGCCCGGCCGCGATCGAGCGGCACTTCCGGGCGGTCTACCCGGACGTGGTACCGCTGATGCCGAACCTGGTCGACGACTACCGGCTCAACCCGGTCGGCCTGCTCGGCACGGTCCGCTGCGGGCCGTGGCAGGCGGCGACGCCGGGCGGCCTGGTCGGCCTGATCGGCGACGCGGCGCACGCGATCGTGCCGTTCTACGGGCAGGGCGCCAACTGCGGGTTCGAGGACTGTGTCGTGCTCGACCGGATGCTCGACGAGACCGGCGACGACTTCGCCGCCGCGCTGCCGCTGTTCGAGGCCCGCCGCCGCGACGACGTCGAGGCGATCGCGACGATGGCCCTGGCCAACTTCGTGGAGATGCGGGACAAGGTGGCCTCGCCGGTGTTCCAGCTCGGCAAGAAGATCGAGCACGCGCTGGAACGCGCGCTGCCCGGCCGATACGTCTCCCGCTACGAGCTGGTCTCGTTCAGCACCACGCCCTACGCGCAGGTGCGGGACCGGGTGCGCCGGCAGCACCAGGTGCTCGGGGCGCTCGGGGTGCTCGCGTTCGGTGCGCTCAGCGCCGCCGTCGTCAAGGGGTGGCGGCGATGACACTGCGGCACTTCGTCGGCGGGCGGTTCGTCGCCACCGGCCGGACGTTCCCGAAGCTCAGCCCGGTCACCGGCGACCTCGTCACGCAGGTGTGCGAGGCGGAGGAGTCCACTGTGGACGCGGCGGTGGCCGCGGCTCGGGCGGCCGTTCGCGGCCCGTGGGGGCGCACCAGCGAACTGGAGCGCGCCGCCGTGCTGCGCCGGATCGCCGACGAGCTGGAGCGGCGCTTCGACGACCTGGTCGCCGCCGAGGTCGCCGACACCGGCAAGCCGATCAGCCAGGCGCGCACGCTGGACATCCCGCGTGGCGCGGCCAACTTCCGGGCGTTCGCCGACATCGTCGCCGCCGCCCCGGCCGAGTCGTTCACCACCGTCACCCCGGCCGGGGGGCGCGCTCTCAACTACGCGGTGCGCAAGCCGGTCGGCGTGGTCGCGATCGTCGTGCCGTGGAACCTGCCGCTGCTGCTGCTGACCTGGAAGGTGGCCCCGGCGCTCGCCTGCGGCAACGCGGTCGTGGTCAAACCCTCCGAGGAGACACCCTCCTCGGCGACCGTACTCGCCGAGGTCATGGCCGCCGCCGGCGTGCCCGACGGCGTCTTCAACCTCGTGCACGGCTTCGGGCCGGACTCGGCGGGGGAGTTCCTCACCCGCCACCCGCACGTCGACGCGATCACGTTCACCGGCGAGTCCGCGACCGGCTCGGCGATCATGCGGGCCGCCGCCGACGGGGTGAAGGCCGTCTCGTTCGAGCTCGGCGGCAAGAACGCCGGCCTGGTGTTCGCCGACACCGACCTCGACGCGGCCGTCGCCGGCTCGGTGCGCTCCAGCTTCACCAACGGCGGCCAGGTGTGCCTGTGCACCGAGCGGCTGTACGTGCAGCGCCCGATCTTCGACGAGTTCGTCGCCCGGCTGGGCACGGCGGCGTCCGCCCTGGCCTGGGGATGGCCGCAGGACGAGGGCACCGGCACGATGCCGCTGATCTCCAAGCAGCACCGCGAGAAGGTGCTCGGCTACTACGACCTCGCCCGCAAGGAGGGCGCGACCGTGGTGACCGGCGGCGGGGTGCCGGAGTTCGGCGACGCCCGCGACGGTGGCGCGTACGTCCAGCCGACCGTGCTCGTCGGCCTCCCGCCGGACGCCCGCACCAACCGCGAGGAGGTCTTCGGGCCGCTCTGCCACGTCGCGCCGTTCGACACCGAGGAGGAGGCGTTCGCGCTGGCCAACGACAGCGACTACGGCCTCGCCGCGACCGTGTGGACCCGCGACGTCGGCCGGGCGCACCGGGCCGGCCTCGCGCTGGACGCCGGGCTGGTCTGGATCAACACCTGGTTCCTGCGCGACCTGCGCTCGCCGTTCGGCGGGGTCAAGGCCTCCGGCATCGGCCGCGAGGGCGGCATCCACTCGCTCAACTTCTACTCCGAGCTCACCAACGTCTGTGTGGATCTTTCATGACCAGTCCGGAGCGAAGCGGCGCCTGGTCTGGGTCGATCACCGCGAAGCCTTATCGAGCCAGACTGGGCGGCGCCTGGTCTGGGTCGATCACCGCGAAGCCTTATCGAGCCAGACTGGGCGGAGGGGCTGGTCATCAGGGGCTCAGGTGCCAGTCATGCCGGAGCCGGAGCGAAGCGGCGCCTGGTCTGGGTCGATCCTCGCGAAGCCTTATCGAGCCAGACTGGGCGGCGCCTGGTCTGGGTCGATCCTCGCGAAGCCTTATCGAGCCAGACTGGGCGGAGGTTTGGGCATGACCGATGTGCAGAAGGCGGCCGAGGCGCTGCTGGCCGCCTACGAGACGGGCACCCCGATCCCGCCGCTGCGCGGGACGGTGCTGCCGGAGGGCGACGTCGCCACGGCGTACGCCGTCCAGCGGGCCCAGGCCGAGCGCTGGGAGGCCGCCGGGCGGCGGCCGGTCGGCGCGAAGATCGGCCTGACCTCGCCCGCCGTGCAGAACTCGTTCGGCGTCTTCCAACCGGACTTCGGCGTGCTGTACGCCGACATGGCCGTGCCCGACGACGCCCCGATCCCGGCCGGCAAGCTGCTGCAGCCGCGCGTGGAGGTCGAGGTCGCGTTCGTGCTCGGCCGCGACCTGCCGCACGAGCAGATCACCGTCGTCGACGTCATCCGGGCCACCGAGTACCTGCTGCCGGCGATCGAGGTCGTCGACTCGCGCATCGCCGGCTGGGATATCTCCATTGTGGACACCGTGGCCGACAACGCCTCCAGCGGCCTGTTCGTGCTCGGCACCGCGCCGCGCCGCCTGGCCGACGTCGACCTGCGGCTGTGCGGGGCCGTGCTGGAGCATGCCGGCGAGCCGGTGTCGGTCGGCGCGGGCGCGGCCTGCCTGGGCAACCCGGTGCACGCGGTCGCCTGGCTGGCCACCACGCTGGCCGCCGCCGGTCGCCCGCTGCGGGCCGGCGATCTCGTGCTCTCCGGCGCGCTCGGCCCGATGGTGCCGGTGCCCGTGACGGCCGCGGGACCGGTGTACGAGGCGAGAGTCTCAGGGCTCGGGTCGGTCCGAGCCGTATTCGAAGGGAGCGCGCGATGACCGTCGGCGTAGCGGTCGTCGGGTCGGGCAACATCGGCACCGACCTGATGATCAAGGTACTGCGGCTGTCCCAGTCGCTCTCGATGGTCGCGATGGCGGGCATCGACCCGGACTCCGACGGGCTCGCCCGGGCCCGGCGGCTCGGCGTCGCCACGACCGCGGCCGGCGTCGACGGCCTGGTCGCCATGCCCGAGTTCGCCGACGTGCGGATCGTCCTCGACGCGACCAGCGCCGGCGCCCACCGGCACAACAACGAGGTGCTGCAGGCGCACGGCCGCCGGGTCGTCGACCTCACGCCCGCCGCGATCGGGCCGTACGTCGTGCCCCCGGTCAACCTCGACGAGCACCTCGCCGCGCCCAACGTCAACCTCGTGACGTGCGGCGGGCAGGCGACCGTGCCGATCGTCGCCGCGGTCCGCGCGGTGAGCCCGGTCGCCTACGCCGAGATCGTCGCCTCGATCGCCTCGAAGTCGGCCGGCCCCGGCACCCGGGCCAACATCGACGAGTTCACCGTCACCACCGCCCGCGCGCTGGAGGTCGTCGGCGGCGCCGCCCGGGGCAAGGCGATCATCGTGCTCAACCCGGCCGACCCGCCGCTGCTGATGCGCGACACCGTGTACTGCGTCTGCCCGGACCGCGACGCCGACCGGACCGCGATCGCCGCGTCCGTCGAGGCGATGGTCAAGACGGTCGCCGGTTACGTGCCCGGCTACCGCCTCAAGCAGGAGGTCCAGTTCTCCGCCGACCCCGAGGGGCTGCTCGTGACCGTGTTCCTCGAGGTCTCCGGCGCTGGGCACTACCTGCCCGCCTACGCCGGCAACCTCGACATCATGACCTCCGCCGCGCTCCAGGTTGCCGAGAGGATGGCAGCTGCATGAGCGAGCGTTTGTACATCCAGGACGTGACGCTGCGCGACGGCATGCACGCCATCGCGCACCGGTACACCGTCGAGCAGGTGCGCACGATCACCGCCGCGCTCGACGCGGCCGGGGTCGACGCCATCGAGGTCGCGCACGGCGACGGCCTGGCCGGGTCGAGCGTCAACTACGGCCGCGGCGCCGCCACCGACGCCGAGTGGATCGCGGCGGCCGCCGAGGCGATCACCAACGCGAGGCTGACCACGCTGCTGCTGCCCGGGATCGGCACCATCGCCGACCTCAAGCAGGCCCGGGACCTCGGGGTCACCAGCGTGCGGATCGCCACCCACTGCACGGAGGCCGACATCGCCGCCCAGCACATCGGCTGGGCGCGGGAGAACGGCATGGACGTCTCCGGCTTCCTGATGATGTCGCACATGAACCCACCGGCGGCGCTGGCCGAGCAGGCCAGGCTGATGGAGTCCTACGGCGCGCACTGCGTCTACGTCACCGACTCCGGCGGCCGGCTGCTCATGCATGACGTCGCCGAGCGGGTCGACGCCTACCGCCAGGTGCTCGACCCGGCCACCCAGATCGGCATCCACGCCCACCACAACCTGTCCTTCGGCGTCGCCAACAGCGTCGTCGCCGTCGAGCACGGCACCGTACGGGTCGACGCCTCCCTCGCCGGGCAGGGCGCCGGAGCCGGCAACGCGCCGCTGGAGGTGTTCGTCGCGGTCGCCGACCTGATGGGCTGGGAGCACGGCTGCGACACGTTCGCGCTCATGGACGCGGCCGAGGACCTGGTGCGGCCGCTGCAGGACCGTCCCGTGCGGGTCGACCGGGAGACGCTCTCGCTGGGCTACGCCGGGGTCTACTCCAGCTTCCTGCGCCACGCCGAGCGGGCCTCGGAACGCTTCGGCGTGGACGTGCGGGACATCCTGGTGGAGCTCGGCCGCCGGCGGATGGTCGGCGGCCAGGAGGACATGATCGTCGACGTCGCCCTCGATCTGGTGAAGGAGCGTTCATGAGCCTGGCAGAGCGGCTTGATGAGGCCCAGCGGACCCGCACGGCCATTCCTCAGGTGGTCTCGCAGAGCGGCGCCGACGCCGACGAGGCGTACCGCATCCAGGAGGCGCTCGTGGCGCGGCGGGTGAGCCGCGGCGAGCGGCTCGTCGGCCTCAAGCTGGGCCTGACCAGCCGGGCCAAGATGGCGCAGGTCGGCGTCGACCACGTGATCTGGGGCCGGCTCACCGACGCGATGCGGATCGAGGACGGCGGCACGGTCGACGCCAGTCGATACATCCACCCCCGGGTCGAGCCCGAGGTGGCGTTCCGCCTCGACGCGACCGGCGCCGCCACCGCCGTCGCGCCCGCGCTGGAGCTGATCGACTCCCGCTACGCCGACTTCAAGTTCATGCTGCCCGACGTGATCGCCGACAACACCTCGGCGGCCGGGTTCGTCGTCGGCGCCTGGCAGCCGCTGCCGGCCGGCCTTTCCAACCTGGGCGTGCTGCTGGAGGTCGACGGGCGGGTCACCCAGGTCGGATCCACGGCCGCCATCCTGGGCGATCCCCGCCGGGCCCTCACGGCCGCGGCCACGCTGGCCTCCTCGGCAGGTGTACCGCTGGAGGACGGCTGGGTCCTGCTCGCCGGAGCCGCGACGGCGGCGGTGCCCCTGGCGCCCGGTGCGCACGTGCGCGCGGTCGTCGAGGGCCTGGGCACCGCCTCCCTGCGGGCGCTGTCGTGATCGTCGAGGGCGCGGCCCGGCCGCGCGGCCGGTTCCCGCACGTGAAGGTCGCGGGCGGGTTCGCGTTCGTCTCCGGCACGTCGTCGCGCCGGCCCGACAACACCATCGCCGGGGCGTCGGTGGACGCGATGGGCACGACGAGCCTCGACATCCGCGAGCAGACGCGGGCCGTGCTGCACAACGTCGACGGCATCCTCGCCGCGGTCGGCGCGTCGCTCGCCGACGTGGTGCAGGTGACGACGTACCTCGTGAACATGAACGACTTCGGCGGCTACAACGAGGTCTACGGCGAGTTCTTCGACGAGGCCGGCCCGGCCCGCACCACCGTGGCGGTGCACCAGCTGCCGCACCCGCACCTGCTGATCGAGATCCAGGCCGTCGCGCTGATCCCCCGTTCCAGCGCCCCAGTGGAGGTCGGAAATGACTGACATGTCCCCGGTGAGCTTTCCCGACTGGCTCGCCGAGAACCAGCACCTGCTCAAGCCGCCGGTCGGCAACAAGCAGCTGTTCCCGACCGGGTCGGATTTCATCGTGATGGTCGTCGGCGGGCCCAACCAGCGCACCGACTTCCACGTGGACCCGTACGAGGAGTTCTTCTACCAGATCAAGGGCAACATGCACCTCAACGTCATCACGCCCGACGGCCCCGACACGGTCCACATCAGCGAGGGCGGGATGTGGCTGCTGCCCGGCAACATGCCCCACTCGCCGCAGCGCGAGGCCGGCTCGATCGGCATCGTGCTGGAGCGGGTGCGCGAGGAGGGGACCCTGGAGAAGTTCCAGTGGTACTGCCCGTCGTGCGGGAACAAGGTGCACGAGGTCGAACTGCAGGTGCGCGACATCGTGGTCGACCTGCCGGCGGTGTTCCAGGCATTCTACGAGGACGAGCAGGCCCGGACCTGCACCCAGTGCGGCACCGTCCACCCGGGTAAAGGATGAGGATCGACGTCCACACCCATCTGGTGCCGTTGGGGTGGCCGGACCTCGCGGCCGAGTGTGGCGGCACCGGGTGGCCGTGGCTGCGTGTCGACTCCGAGCGCGCGGCGATGATCATGGTGGGGTCGACCGAGTTCCGGCCGATCGGTCCGTCGGCGTGGGACGCGTCGACGCGCCTGGCGGACATGGGCGCCGACGGCGTGGACCTGCAGGTGATCTCCCCGACGCCGGTGTTCTTCTCCTACGACCGCCCGGCCGGCCAGGCGGTCAAGGTCGCCCGGATCTTCAACGACCTGACGCTGAAGCTGGCCGCCGAGGGCGCGGGGCGGTTCGTGCCGTTCTGCCAGGTGCCGCTGCAGGACCCGGACGCGGCCTGCGCCGAGCTTGACCGTTGCCTGGCCAACGGGCACGTCGGCGTCGAGATCGGCAACCATGTCGGCGAGCGTGACCTCGACGATCCGGGCATCGTGTCGTTTCTGCAGCACTGCGCGGCGGTCGGCGCGCCGGTGTTCGTACACCCGTGGGACATGCCGGCCGGTCCGCGCCTGGACCGGTGGATGGCCCGCTGGCTGACCGGTATGCCGGCCGAGACCCACCTGTCGATCGTGGCGATGATTCTCGGCGGTGTCTTCGACGCCGTGCCGCCGTCGCTGCGGATCTGCTTCGCGCACGGCGGCGGCAGCTTCGCCTTCTGGCTCGGCCGGGCCGAGAACGCCTGGCAGCGCCGCGGCGACGTGGTCCGGGGCCGCTCGGTCCACCCGCCGTCGCACTACGTCGACCGCTTTTCGGTCGACTCCGTCGTGTTCGACCCGGCTGCCCTGCGGCTGCTGGTCGAGACGCTGGGGGAGGACCGGGTCATGGTCGGCAGCGACTACCCGTACCCGCTGGGCGAGCGCCCCGTCGGTGCGGTGGTCGACCGGGCCGGCTTCCTGAGTGAGGCCCAGCGCGCGAAGCTGCTGGGCGACAACGCGCTGCGGTTCCTCGGGCGCTGAGCGCGGGCCCGCGAGCGGGCCGAACACCGCCAGGTGAACACCGGGCCGTGCGACGACGTCGTCGCACGGCCCGGTCCTGTTTCCCGGCCGCTCAGACCGCGGTTTCGTGCCTGTGAAATCCCGTGAACAAACCTGCTCGGAGGCATCCCCCGTACGGCCGGACAGTGCCGCCATGAGCAGTATCTTTCCTGTTCACTACGGGACGTGTCTTGTTCACCGAACTCGCGCCTGATAGAACATCGAGCAGGTCGGGCTAACAGAGGAGTGAACATGGCAGACTCTCCCCTTCTCTCCCGCCGCTCCGTACTTCAGCTCGGCGGCGTGGGCGCGCTTCTGCTCGCCACCGGCGCCTGCGCGAGCGGCAGCAAGAACAACCCTTCGTCGTCGGCCTCCGGCGGCGCCAAGTCGTCGACCCTGAAGATTGCGGTGTCCAGCTACATCAGCAGCTGGGACCAGGACTTCGTCGGCTTCGACCTGACCGCCCTGATGCTGTACAAGAACGTCTTCCCATACATGATCGACTACGGCGTGAAGACCGCCGGCGGCAGCAAGATCCTCGACACCGAGAACATCATGCCGACGTTCGCCGAGTCCTTCGAGCCGGACGCCGAGAAGAAGGTGTGGACGCTCAAGCTGCGCAAGGGCGTCAAGTTCCCCAGCGGCAACGAGCTCAAGGCCGCCGACGTGAAGTGGTCGAAGGACCGGGCGTTCGCCGCCAAGGCCAACGTCGCCGGCATCTACCGCACGATCGGCCTCACCAAGCCCGAGCAGGTCGTCGTGGTCGACGACTACACGGTCGAGTTCCACCAGGAGTTCCCGAGCGCGCTGAGCAGGCAGATCCAGGCCATCTCGCTCTACGTCTTCGACTCGGTCGAGGCGAAGAAGCACGCCACCGACGCGGACCCGTGGGCCAAGGAGTGGTTCGCCAAGAACCCGCCCACCGGCGGCTACTTCAACGTCACCAAGGCCACCCAGGGCCAGGAGATCGAGCTCACCGCGAACGACGCCTACCCGGGCCCGGACCCGGCCAAGACCAAGACGATCCGCATCTCGGTCGTGCCGGCCGCCGCCAACCAGCGGCTGCAGCTGCAGGCCGGGGACATCGACATCGCGCTGGGCGCGAGCCCGCGCGACATCAAGGACCTCAAGAGCGCCGCCGGCGTCACGGTGCTCTCGGCGGCCAGCAACTCGCAGATCGCCATCCAGATGTCCACGACCACCGCGCCGTTCAACGACGTCAACGTGCGCAAGGCGCTGGCCTACGCCACGCCGTACGAGCAGATCATCAAGAATGTGTACGGCGGCGACGCCCGGCCGACGAAGAGCATCGTGCCGCTGGACATGCCGGGGTACTCCGAGAAGGGGTACCCGTACACGTACGACATCGACAAGGCCAAGGCGGCGCTCGCCGCGTCGGGCAAGACGTCGATCACCTCGGAGCTGGTCTTCCAGGCCGACAACGACGAGCAGCAGCAGATCGCGGTGCTGGTGCAGAGCGAGGCCCGCAAGGCCGGCATCGAGCTCAAGCTGACCCCGCTCGACCCGGCGACGCTCGCCGACCGGCGCGGGAAGAAGAACATCCCGCTGCAGATCACCTCGGGCCAGCTGTGGGTCAACGACGTCGAGTACATGCTGGCGACGAGCTTCGTGCAGGGCGCCAACCTCAACTACGCCAACTACACCAACCCGAAGATCGAGCAGATCTACCAGCAGTCGCACACCACCGTGGACACCAGCGCGCGCAACCAGCTCTGGGCGCAGGTGCAGGACATCATGGCCGAGGACGTGCCGTGGGTCGTGATCTGCCAGCCCAACTTCAACCTGCCGGTGCGCAAGTCGGTGTCCGGCTGGGTGCAGCCGATGGACGGCCTGGCCCGGCTGCGCTACCTGGGTGCGTCGGCGTAGATGCGCGTCCTCCGGTTCGTCGCCCGCCGGCTGCTCCAGCTCATTCCGGTCCTGCTCGGGGTGGTCGTGCTGACATTCCTGCTGGTCCGGGTGCTGCCCGGTGACCCGATCCGGACCATCCTCGGGCCCAACGCGACCGCCGCCGACGAGGCGGCGGCGCGGGCCCGCTTCGGCCTCGACCGGCCGCTGTGGCGGCAGTTCACCGACTACCTCGGCGGCCTGGTCACCGGGGACTTCGGCACGTCGATCCAGAGTGGACAGTCGGTCGGCGGCGAGATGGCGCTGCGGATCGGTCCCACGATGGAGCTGGTCGTGCTGGCGGTGGCGGTCGCCGTGGTGATCGCCACCGTCGTGGGCCTGTGGTC
This sequence comes from Dactylosporangium sp. CA-233914, assembly GCF_050942935.1. Lineage (NCBI taxonomy): Bacteria > Bacillati > Actinomycetota > Actinomycetes > Micromonosporales > Micromonosporaceae > Dactylosporangium > Dactylosporangium sp. CA-233914. Next base: position 3,316,569 of record NZ_CP192030.1, read on the forward strand.
GGCCCGGCACGCGAACCGGGCCGGCGACCACGGCATCCGGGTGCTCGCGCTGATCGGCAACTCGATGCCGGAGTTCTGGCTCGGCCTGGTGCTGATCCTCGTCGGCTATGCGGGCCTGGGCTGGTTCCCGGCGCCCAGCGGCCGCGTCGACCCGGACACCGACCTCACCCCGATCACCGGCGCTGACGCGCTCGACGCCCTGCTGACCGGCAACATGCCGGCGCTGACCTCGGCACTCGCGCACCTGGCGCTGCCGGTGCTCACGCTGGTCATCGTGATCGTGGCCCCGCTACTGCGCAGCGTGCGCGCGTCGGCGCTGGAGGTGCTGCGGTCCGAGCCCTACGCGGCCGCCGAGGCCCACGGGCTGCCCGGCCGGCTGCTGCGCCGCGGCTACCTGGTGCGGGCGGCCCTGGTACGCCTGCCGTCGCTGGCCGCCCTCGTCTTCGGCTTCGCGATCGGCTCGACGGTGCTCATCGAGTACGTCTACTCCTGGCAGGGCTTCGGTCAGTGGGCGCTGCGCGGCCTGCTCTACCGCGACTACCCGGTGGTGCAGGCCTCGGTGCTGGTGATCGCGTTCTGCTACGTCGTGGTGTTCCTGATCGCCGACGTCGTGCACGCCATGCTCGACCCGAGGGTGAGGATCTGATGTCGTTGCTGCGCACCGGCCGCCGCCGGGAAGGCCGCGACGGCCGCTTCGGCACCGTCCTGGTGGCCACCGGCGCCGGGATCCTGGCCGTCGTAGCGCTGGCCGTGCTGCTCGGCCCGCTGCTCACCTCGTGGGGGCCGAACGAGATCGACGGGGCCGGCCTCACCCTCGCCGAGCCCGGCGGCGCGCACCTGTTCGGCACCGACGTCAACGGCATGGACGTGTGGAGCCGGCTGCTGTACGCGGGCCGCGTCGACCTCGGCATCGCGGTCGCCGCGGTCGCCGTCGCCGTCGTGCTGGGCAGTGTCCTCGGCGTGATCGCCGGCTACTTCGGCGGCTGGCTCGACGACGTGCTGATGCGCCTCACCGACATCTTCCAGGCGTTCCCCACGTTCATCCTCGCGCTCGCCGTCGCCGCCCTGCTGGGCAGCGGGCCGCTCAACCTGACCGTGGCAATCGCGCTGGTGAACGCGCCGGCCTACGCCCGTCTGGTGCGCGCCGAGGTCCGTACGATCCGCGACCTGACCTACGTCGACGCCGCGCGTACCTCGGGTGCCTCGACGATCGGGCTGCTGTGGCGGCACGTGCTGCCCAACAGCATCACGCCGGTGCGGGTGATCGCCCCGCTCAACTGCGGCTGGGCGATGCTCACCCTGGCCGGCCTGTCCTTCCTCGGGCTGGGCATCCCGGTGCCCGACGCCGAGTGGGGCGCCATGATCAGCCTCGGCACCGGCGACGTGGTCGCCGGCCGGTGGTGGACCTCGGTGCCACCCGGCATCGCACTGCTCGTCTGCGTCCTGGGCTTCAGCCTGCTCGGCGAGGGCCTGCAGGAGCGCGCCGACCGGGTCCGACGGTGAGGAGCCGCACGTGAGCCTGCTTTCCATCGACAACCTCTCCGTCGTCATCGGCGGCCGCGTCGCCGCGCTCAGCGACGTCTCGTTCACCGTCGACGCCGGCGAGGTCGTCGGGCTGGTCGGGGAGAGCGGCGGCGGCAAGAGCATGGTCGGCCGGGCCATCGTCGGCATGCTGCCCACCGGCTCGGTGGCGACCGGCCGGGTCCGCTTCGACGGCGTCGACGTGCTGACCATGTCCGCCGAGCGGCTGGCCCACCACCGCGGCCACGGTGCCGCGATGTGCTTCCAGAACCCGCGCGGCGCGCTCAGCCCGACCCGCACCGCCGGCCGGCAGTTGGTCGACCGGCTCCGGACCCATCAGGACATGGACGGCGAGCGGGCCCGCGAGTCGGCGCTGGAGCTGTTCGAGGCGGTCGGCATCCGCAGCGCCCGCCGCCGCCTCGGCGCCTACCCGCACGAGCTGTCCGGCGGCATGGCCCAGCGGGTGATGATCTCGCTCGCCACCGGGTGCGCGCCGCGCCTGCTCATCGCCGACGAGCCGACCACGGGCCTCGACGTGACGCTGACCGCCGAGATCCTGCGCCAGTTCCGCCACGCCGCCGACACCGACGGCCGCGGCGTGCTGCTGGTCTCCCACGACATCAACGCGATCGCCGCCGTGTGCGACCGCATCGTGGTCCTCTACGCGGGCACCGTCGCCGAGACCGGCCCGGCCCGGCAGGTGCTGACCGCGCCGGCGCACCCGTACACCCGGGCACTGCTGCGCTCGGTGCCCGACCTCGACGGCCGGCCCGTGGTGGTGACGCCGGGCGCGATGCCGCTGCTGCGCGAGGCGCCGACCGCGTGCCCCTTCGCGCCGCGCTGCGCGCACGCCGAGGACGACTGCCGGGCCTCCCGCCCGCGACTGACGCAGCAGGGCCGGCAGTGGACGGCGGCCTGTTTCCACCCGCTGCACGAGGCCGTCGAGGCGGGGCAGGCAACCGACGTCACGCTCGGCACACCCGCCCGGCGGGCCGCCACGACCGCGGACGCCGAGCCCGTGCTCGTCGTGGACGACGCGCACGTGGTCTACAAGAGCCGGTTCGGCCGGGGCGGGCACCACGCGCTGCGCGGGGTCAGCCTCACCGTCGCCAAGGGCGAGCGGATCGGCGTCGTCGGCGAGAGCGGGTGCGGCAAGTCCACCCTCGCCCGGCTCATCGTGGGGCTCGCCAAGCCGACCCGCGGCAGCGTCACGGCCGCCCGCAGCTCGCTGGTCTTCCAGGACCCGATCGGCTCGCTCAGCCCGCGCCGCAGCGTCGAGGACGCGATCGGCGAACCGCTGCGCGCGCTCGGCGTCCCCGCGGCCGAGCGGGCCGGCCGGGCGGCCGCCGTGCTCGACCGGATGGAGCTGGACCGCTCCATCCTCGCCCGCCGCCCGCACGAGCTCAGCGGCGGCCAGGCGCAGCGGGTCGGCATCGCCCGCGCGCTCGTCGCCGAGCCGGACCTGATCGTCTTCGACGAGCCGACGTCGGCGCTGGACGTGACCGTGCAGGCGCAGATCCTCGCGGTGATCGACGAGGTCGCCGCGGACCGCTCGCACGGCTCGGTGTTCATCTCGCACGACCTCGCCACCGTCCGTGGGTTCGCCGACCGGGTCGTCGTGCTCTATCTCGGCCGGATCGTCGAGGAGGGGCCGGTCGAGGAGGTCTTCGCGCGGCCGCGGCACCCCTACACGCGGGCCCTGCTGTCGCGGGGCGTGACCCTGGTCCGCGACCTGGAGGAGGCCGACGCGGCGACCGGGTGCGCCCTCGCGGCCCGGTGCCCGTTCGTCACCGACCGGTGCCGCGGCGAGGACCAGCAGTTGCAGCAGTACGGGGAGAGCCGGGCCGCCTGCTGGCGGGTGCCGGAGATTGGGGAGTTGGTGTGAGCCTCAGGCTGGCCGTCGACATCGGCGGCACGTTCGTCGACGCGATGGAGCTGGACACCCGGACCAATCGGGTGCGGTTCCGCAAGGCGTCGACCACCCCGGCCCGCCCGGCCGACGGCGTGCTCGCCGCGGTGGCCGCGCTCGGCACGGATCTGTCCGAGGTCGAGCTGTTCATCCACGGTACGACGCTGGGCCTCAACGCGGTGCTGGAGCGCCGCGGCGCGGCGACCGGCATCATCACCAACGAGGGCTTCCGCGACGTGTTCCTGATCGGGCGCGGCAACGTCCCCTCCGACCACATGTACGACTTCCAGTACGAGCGCCCGCCGAGCCTGGTCAAGCGCCGGCACACGGCGGGGGTGAAGGGGCGGCTGGACTACAAGGGCCGCGTGGTGGAGGACCTCGACGCCGACTCGGTGCTGGCCGCGGCCCGCGAGCTGGTCGAGGTGCAGGGTGTGCGCTCGATCGCCATCTGCTTCCTGCACGCGTTCCTCGACCCGTCGCACGAGCGCGCCGCGGCGGCCCTCATCCGCGAGCGCTACCCCGACGTCAGCCTCTCGCTGTCGACGGACATCGCGCGGGAGTACCGCGAGTACGAGCGCACCAGCACCACCGTGCTGGAGGCGTACATCCGCCCGATCTTCGAGCGCTACGTCGACGAGCTGGAGCAAGGGCTGGCCGACGGCGGCTTCGCCGGGCGCTTCCTCATCATGCGCTCCGGTGGCGGGTCGATGACCAGCGAGGCGGCCAAGCGCTCGCCGACCCACACCGTCCTGAGCGGACCGGCCGGCGGCATCGTCGGCGCCGCGTACCTCGCCGGCGCGCTGGGCCGCGACAGCCTCCTCACCTTCGACATCGGCGGCACCTCGCTCGACGCGTGCGTCATCGAGCAGGGCAGCGCGGTCGCCGCGCACGAGGCCCAGCTGGAGCACTTCCCGCTGCTGATCCCGACGTACGACATCCGCACCATCGGCGCCGGTGGCGGCTCGATCGCCTGGCTCGACCGGGGGCTGCTCAAGGTCGGCCCGCACAGCGCCGGCGCCGACCCGGGCCCGGTCTGCTACGGCCGCGGCGGCACCCGCCCGACGGTCACCGACGCGGCCGTCGCGCTCGGCTACGTCGACCCCGACCGGTTCCTCGGCGGCGAGATGGGGCTGCAGGCCGACGCGGCCCGCAAGGCCCTCGACGAGCAGGTGGCCGGGCCGCTCGGGCTGCCGGTCGAGGCGGCGGCCGCGGGCATCTTCGACGTGCTGCTCGCGCGCACCGTCGGCGCGGTCCGGCAGATCACCGTCGAGCGCGGCCGCGACCCGCGGCAGTTCTCGCTGCTCGCCTTCGGCGGCGCCGGGCCGCTGCTGGCGCCGCTGCTCGCCCGGGAGATGGGCATCGCCGAGGTCATCGTGCCGTTCGCGCCGTCGGGCTTCTCGGCGTGGGGCATGCTCAGCGCCGACATCGAGGACAACTTCAGCCGTACCCTGATGAGGCCGCTCGACGAGGTCGAGCCGGCCGCGGTCGAGGCGACCTTCGCCGCGGTCGAGGCCGAGGCGCTGGCCTCGCTCAGCGCGCAGGGCGTGCCCGCGCAGCTGGCGGTCCTGCAGCGGCAGCTGGAGCTGCGCTACCTCGGGCAGGAGCACAGCCTCACGGTCACGGTCGGGCGCGAGGCCCTCGACCCCGACGGCGTGCGGGCCGCGTTCCAGGAGCTGCACACCGCCCGGTACGGCCACGCGATGGCCAACCGCCTGCAGATCCTGAACCTGCGGCTGCGGGCGGTGGGCCGCACGGCGAGCCCGACGCTGGTCGAGCCGCCGCCGGGCGACGGCGATGCGGCCCGGGCCCTGCTCGGGCGCCGGGACGCGTTCGACTTCGGTGCCCGGGCGGTCGTGCCGTTCGACGTCTACGACCGGGCGCTGCTCGCGCCGGGCGACGCGTTCGACGGTCCGGCGCTGGTCGACGAGGGCACATCGACGACGGTGGTCCACTCGGGCCAGCGGGTGTCGGTCGACGGGCACGGCTACCTGCTGGTGCGTGCGCGATGAGCCCCGAGACGACCCCACTGGACGGCGCCACCGCCGAGGTCGTGCGCTCCTACCTGCTGGCCGCGGCCGAGGAGATGCGGGCCACGCTGATCCGTACCTCGTTCAACCCGGTCATCTACGAGGTCCACGACTTCGGGCTCTCGCTGTACGACGCCGGCCTGCGCCTGGTGGCCGAGGCGACCGGGCTGACGTTCTTCCTCGGCGCCAACGACTTCTCGCTCGCCAAGGGCGTGGAGTACGTCGGGCGGGAGAACCTGCACCCGGGCGACGTCGTGCTGCTCAACTACCCGTACTGGAACGCCGCGCACGCCTACGACGCGACGCTGTTCGCCCCGGTGTTCGCCCCCGGCGGGCCGCTGCTGGGCTTCCTCTGCGTCCGCGCACACTGGATGGACCTCGGCGCCAAGGACCCGGGCTACGTGCTGGACTCCACCGACGTACACCAGGAAGGCATCCTCTTCCCGGGCACCAAGGTGGTGTCGCGCGGCGAGCCGGTCCGCGAGATCCACGAGCTGATCCGGTTCAACTCGCGCATGCCCGACGAGGTGATGGGCGACCTGCACGCCCAGATCGCCGCGCTGCGCACCGGCGAGCGGCGGCTGCTGGAGATCGTCGAGAAGTTCGGCCGGCCGACCGTCGAGGCGACGATCGAGCGGATGATCGCCGACGGCGCCGCCCGCACCCGCTCGGCCCTGGCCGCGCTGCCGCAGGGCTCCTGGAGCGCCGAGGACGTGCTCGACGACGACGGCATCACCGACGAGCCGATCCAGATGAAGGTGACCGTCACGATCGCCGACGGCGCGTTCACGGTCGACTTCGCCGGGTCGTCGCCGGCCGTGGCCGGGCCGGTCAACATGCCCTACGGCGCGACCGAGGCGATCTGCAAGGTCATCCTGAAGTCGCTGACGTCGGCCGACCAGCCCTCCAACGCCGGTACCGTCGCGCCGCTGGTGGTGAAGGCGGAGCCCGGCACGCTGTTCCACGCCGTCTACCCGCAGCCGACGTTCACGCTGTGGACCGGCATCGTCGCGGTCGAGCTGATCCTCAAGGCGCTCGCCCAGGGCATGCCCGACCGGCTGCCGGCCTCGTCGGGCGGCGACGTCCCCGGGTTCATGATGGTCGGCGTCCACCCCGACACCGGATCGCTGTTCGCGGTCTCCAACAACGAGCCGGTCGGCTGGGGCGCCTCGGCGCGCCACGACGGCATGAACGCCGCCACCCACGTCTCCGGCAGCACCGGGCGGATCACGCCGATCGAGGTGCTGGAGGCGAAGACCGGCATGTTCTTCGAGCGGATGGAGATCCGCACCGACTCCGGCGGGGCCGGCCGGTTCCGCGGCGGGGCGGGCCTGCGCCGCGACATCCGGTTCGTCACGCCGGGGGAGTTCCTGTCGGTCATCAAGAAGACCAAGGCCCGGCCGTGGGCCCTGGCCGGCGGGCTGTCCCCGGAGGCGAACCGGGTGATCATCTTCCCGGGTACCGACCGGGAGCAGCCGGTCAGCACCAAGCGCACCGTCGTCGCCGTCGGCGACCGGGTCACGCTGCTGACCGCCGGTGGCGGCGGGCACGGCGACCCGCGCGAGCGCGACCCGGACCTGGTGCGCGAGGACGTCGCCGAGGGGTACGTGTCGGCGGAGCAGGCCCGTGAGGTCTACGGGGTCGAGGATGCCTGAGGTCGACGGCGCCACCGCCGAGGTGGTGCGCAGCTACCTCGTGGCCGCGGCCGAGGAGATGCGCGCCGCGCTCGTGCGCACCGCGTTCAACCCGGTCATCTACGAGGTCCACGACTTCGGCATCTCGATCTACGACGCCGACCTGCGCCTGGTCGCCGAGTCGACGGGTCTGTCGCGCTTCCTCGGCGCCAACGACTACTCGATCCGCAAGGGCGTGGAGTACGTCGGGCGGGACACGCTGCGGCCGGGCGACATCGTGCTGCTCAACTACCCGTACTGGAACGCCGCGCACGCCTACGACGCGACGCTGTTCGCGCCGGTGTTCGTCGATGACGCGCTCGTGGCCTTCCTCTGCGTCCGGGCCCACTGGATGGACCTCGGTGCCAAGGACCCCGGCTACGTGCTCGACTCGACCGACGTACACCAGGAGGGCCTGCTGTTCCCGGGCACCCGCGTGTTCGCGGGCGGCGAGCCGGTCCAGGCGATCCACGAGCTGATCCGGTTCAACTCGCGCATGCCCGACGCGGTGCTCGGCGACCTGCACGCCCAGGTGGCGTGCCTGCGCACCGGCGAGCGGCGGGTCGCCGAGTTGTTCACCACCTACGGCCGGGAAACGGTGGGCGCGGTGGTCGACGCCGTCATCGCCGCCGCCGAGCAGTCCGCCCGGGAGGCCGTCGACGCGCTGCCGCAGGGATCGTGGACGGCTGAGGACTGGCTCGACGACGACGGGATCACCGACGAGGAGATCCTGATGCGGGTCACCGTGACGATCGCCGGCGGTACGTTCACCGTCGACTTCGCCGGCTCGTCGCCGGCCGTGCCGGGCCCGGTCAACCTGCCCCTCGGCGCGACGATCGCCACCTGCCGGGTGGCGTTCAAGGCGATCACCACCCCGACCGAGCAGACGAACGCCGGCCACTTCGCGCCGCTGGTCGTGCGCGCCGAGCCGGGCACGCTCTTCCACGCCGTCTACCCGGCCGCGACGTTCACCCAGTGGACCGGCACCGTCGCGCTGGAGCTGATCTACAAGGCGCTGGCCCAGGGCATGGGCGGCCGGCTGCCGGCCTCCTCCGGCGGCGACGTGCCCGGGTTCATGATGGTCGGCGTCCACCCCGACACCGGATCGCTGTTCGCGGTGTCCAACAACGAGCCGGTCGGCTGGGGCGGGGCGCCCGGTCACGACGGCATCGGGCCGGCCAACCACCCGTGTCAGACCCAGGCCCGGATCACGCCGGTCGAGGTGCTGGAGGCGAAGACCGGCATGTTCTTCGAGCGGATGGAGATCCGTACCGACTCCGGCGGGGCCGGCCGGTTCCGCGGCGGACCGGGGCTGCGCCGGGACATCCGGTTCGTGACCCCGGGCGAGTTCCTGTCGGTGATCAAGAAGACGAAGTCCCGGCCGTGGGCGATCGACGGCGGCGCGGCCCCGCAGGCCAACCGCGTCGTGGTCTTCCCCGGCACCGCGCAGGAGCGCGCCGTGAGCACCAGGCGCACGCCCGTCGCGGCCGGCGACCGGGTGACGGTGCTGACCGCCGGCGGCGGAGGGCACGGCGACCCCGCCCTGCGCCATCCGGACGCGGTCCGCGAGGACGTGGCCGACGGCTACGTCTCCGCCGACGCCGCCCGCACGATCTACGGAGTGGAACCATGAGCCTGCTGCTGGAGAACTGCACCGTCGTCGACGGGCGTATCGAGCCGGTCAAGGACGCCGCGGTCTGGGTGGTGGGCGAGCGGATCGCCGCCGTCGGCCCCCGCGAGCGGGTGCTGGCCGAGGCCGGCGGGGACGCGACCCGCATCGACCTCGAGGGCGCCTGGCTCACCCCGGGCCTGGCCAACATGCACACCCACCTGTCGCTCACCCTGCCGGGCGCGGCCGGTGACCGGCTCAAGCAGATGGGCCCGCACGAGCTCGCGCTCTACATGGCCGACGGCGCCCGGCGTACCCTCCACTGTGGAGTGACGACGGTCCGGTGCGTCGCTGAGAAGGACCACGCCGACTTCGCGCTGCGCCGCTCGATCGAGGCCGGCCGCACGCCCGGACCGCGGATCTTCACCGCCGGTCGCGCCCTGGTGTGCACCGGCGGCCACGGCCACGAGAGCAGCGACACCCTCGAGTGCGACGGCGTCGACGGGTTCCGGCGCGGGGTACGCCAGCAGGTCAAGGCCGGCGCCGACCTGATCAAGGTGATGATCTCCGGCGGCATCGCCGGCCGGCACGAGTCGATCGACACCCGCCAGTTGCACCCCGACGAGCTGGCGGCGGTACTCAAGACCGCGCACGACTGGGGCCGGCGGGTCACCGCGCACGCCGGCCCGGCGCCGGTCATCACCGAGGCGGTCCAGCTGGGCCTGGACTGTGTCGAGCACGGCTACGAGCTGACCGCGGAACTGGCCGCGCTCATGGCCGAACGCGGCACCGCCCTCGTGCCGACCCTGCTCGTCACCCGGTGCAAGGCGTTCTTCGACGAGCTGGGCGTGCCGGAGTGGATGCAGCAGCGGTCGCTGGGCGCGGGCGAGCGGCACCTCAAGAGCTATGAGCTCGCCGTCGACGCCGGGGTGGAGGTGCTGCTGGGCAGCGACATGCCGCCGTTCTGGCAGTTCGAGGGCACCAGCGCGACCGTCCGCGAGCTGGAGCACATGTCGGCCGTCATCGGGCCGCAGCGGGCGCTCTACGCCGGCACGCTCGGGCCGGTGCGCTGGCTGCGGGCCGAGGACGACCTGGGCACGGTCGAGGCGGGGAAGTACGCCGACCTGATCGCGATGGACGACGACCCATCCGCCGACACCTCGGCGTTGCGGGGCGTGCGATGGGTGATGAAGGGGGGCGCCGTGGTGCGCGACGACCGGGCCGGGGTGCGGCCGTGACCGCGTGCGCGGAGGTCGCCGCCGCGATCGACGACATGTACGCCGCGTTTCTCGCCGGCGACCGGGCCCGCTTCGACGCCCACCTCGACGCGGAGGTCACCACCTGGGAGACGCATCTGCCGGGTCCGCTGCGCACTCGGGCCGAGCTGGACGAGTACCGCGACCGGCGGGACTCCGCCGGCCGGCGTCCGCGCCTGGCCGAGCTGTCCGCCCACGCCAAGCGGATCGACGTCTTCGGCGATGTCGCAGTGGCCCGCTACGAGCTGCACGCCCGGGCCGAGGACGCGGTGTCCGTCACCCGCGTCACCGACGTGCTGCGCCGCACCGGCGACGGCTGGCTGATCGTCCACCACCACGCCGAGCTGGTGCGGCCGTGAAACGCCTCGTCGCCCACCGCGACGGCGAGCCGCTCGACGTGCTCGGCGTCGCCGACGTGCCGGACGACCCGGAGCCCGGCCCGGGCCGGGTCACCGTCGCGGTCGAGGCGGTCGGCCTCAACTTCCTCGACGTGATGCTGTGCCGCGGTACCTACCCGGTGCGGCCGGAACCGCCGGTCACGCCCGGGGTCGAGTTCAGCGGGCGGGTCCTGACCGGGCCCGACGCCGGCCGCGCGGTGATCGGGTGCCCGGCCCTGCCGCACGGCGCCCTCGGCGAGACCGTCACCGTCGAGGCCGGCCTGCTCGTGCCGCGGCCCGCCGCGCTCGACCCGGTGATCGGCGCGGGCATCCCGGTGACGTACCAGACCGCGTGGTTCAGCCTGGAGCGCGCCGGAGTGTCCACAGGGGACACCGTGCTGGTGCACGCGGGGGCCGGCGGGGTCGGGGTCGCGGCCACCCAGCTGGCCGTCGCCCGCGGCGCGCGGGTCATCTGCACCGCCGGCGGCCCGGCGAAGACCGAGATGTGCCGTGTCAACGGCGCCGACGTGGCGATCGACTATCACGCCGAGGACTTCGCCCGGGCCGTCGACGCCGCCACCGGCGGCGCGGGGGTCGACGTCGTGATCGACCCCGTCGGCGGCGACGTGTTCGCCCGCTCGCTGGACTGCCTCGCCTTCGAGGGGCGCATCGTCGCCGTCGGCGCCGCGGCCGGGCCGCCGCCGGCCGTCGACCCGATGCGCCTCACCGCCCGCAACGCCACCCTCGTCGGCCTCTCGTGGGGTTCGGCCTACCCCTGGCGGCGTCCGGACGAGGTCGCCGCCGCCTACCAGACCCTGTTCGCGCTGTGTGCCTCGGGCGCCGTCCGGCCGCCGGTCAACCGGGTCGAGCCGCTGGACGGGGCGCCCGCCGCGCTGCAGGACCTGGCCGCCGGGCGTACCACCGGCAAGATCGTCATCCGGATCGGAGGGTGAGGCATGTCCGAAGACAACGACATGGAGATCTACGACCTCAGGGTCACCGTCGAGCACATCGAGGGCCGCTCGGTCTGCGGGATGGCGGTCGGTGACTGCTTCGAGCTGGAGCAAAGCGCCCACCTGCGGCTGCCTGACGGCAAGCACTTCTGCGTGTACGCCCTGGCGGCCGTCCTGCCGTTCCTGGCGGCCAAGCAGCGCGCGCTGCCGGCCGGCGACTGGCTGGAGCGCGACACCCTGTTCTGCTGCCCCGACCCGGAGGAGCGACTGGTGATGCGGGTCGAGCGCACCCGCCGGCGCGGGATGCGATCGGCCGACCTCACGTGAGCGGTCCGGAGCGGAGCGGAGGTGACGGCGTGAGCGCCCCGGCGCGGGCCGAGATCGGCCTGGGCATCCAGAGCGACAAGCGGCCCGGCGACTACGCCCGCCTGGCCCGGGCGGCCGAGGCGCACGGCTTCGACGTGCTGAGCGTCTTCGGCGACCTCATGTTCCAGCCACCGATCTTCCCGCTGCTGGAGATGGCCGGCGCGACCTCCCGGGTGCGGCTCGGCGCCGCCTGCCTCAACCCGTACTCGATGGCCCCCCACGAGATCGCCGGCCAGGTCGCCGCGCTCGACCTCGCCTCGGCCGGCCGCGCCTACCTCGGGCTGGCCCGGGGCACCTGGCTCGGCGCGGTCGGGATCGACCAGCCCCGCCCGATCGCCGCGCTGGGCGAGGCGGCCGAGGTCGTCTACCGCCTTCTCGGCGGGCGGACCGACGGCTTTGAGGGCCGGGTGTTCCGGCTCGCGCCGGGCGTCGCCCTGCGCTATCCGGTCCAGCGCCCCGACCCGCCGCTGCTGATCGGCGCCTGGGGTGCGCAGGGCGCGGCGCTCGCCGGCCGGATCGCCACCGAGATCAAGGTCGGCGGCAGCGCCAACCCGGCGATGGTCGCCGTGATGCGCGAGCGGCTGCGGGCCGGCGCCGAACCGGCCGGCCGGTCGGTGAGCGACGTGCGGATCGTGCTCGGCGCGGTGACCGTGGTCGACCGCGACGGGACCGTCGCCCGGGCCAAGGCCCGCACCGAGGTCGCGATGTACCTCGCGGTCGTCGCCGCGCTCGACCCGACCGCGGGCGTGCCGGCGGATCTGGTCCGCCGCGTCGCCGAGCTGGTCGACCGGGGCGAGCACGCGGCCGCCGGCCGGCTCGTGCCCGACGACGTGCTCGACCTCTTCGCGTTCTCCGGCACGCCGGAGCAGGTCGCGGCCCAGGCGCAGGCGCTGATCGACGCCGGCGTCGGGCGGGTGGAGTTCGGCACGCCTCACGGGCTGACCGACGACGGCGGCGTGGACCTGCTGGGCAGCGCGGTGCTGCCCCTGCTGCGACGGGAGGCGGCGTGAACGTCGACGTGCTCGTAGGCCCGGACCTGGTCGCCGACCTCGATTTGGTGCGCGAGCTGGCCGAGGCCGAGTTCGCCGGGCTCGGCGTGGACGGCGTCGTCCGCGAGGCACCCGACCTCGCGGCCGCGCTGGAGGAAACGACCGGCGCCGTCGTCGCGCTGCCCGGGCCTACGGCACCGGCCCGGCGGCTGATGACGGCGCCGGGCGGCCACGCCCCGCGCACGGTGTGGCTCGACCTGACCACGACCGGGCCACGGCCCGTCGCGGCCGGGTCGGAGCACTACCAGGGCCGCGAGATCTGGGGTGTCACCTGGGCCGTCCGGCGGGCCGTGCACCGGCTGCGGCACCCGGCCCGGCGCATCGCCTACGGCCTCGACGAGGAGCAGTGGGGCGAGCTGCGGCTGCCCGCCGGCACCGGCCCGGCGCCCGTCGCGGTGCTGCTGCACGGCGGCTTCTGGCGCTCGGTCTGGGGCGCCGACCTCATGGACGCGATGGCGATCGACCTGGCCGAGCGCGGATTCGCGGCGTGGAACCTCGAGTACCGGCGCCCGGACCGTCACGGCTGGGCCGCCACGACGGCCGACGTGGCCGCGAGCCTGGCCTTCGCGGGCGCGGCCGACGCCCGGGTCGACCCGTCGCGGCTGGTGCTGTTCGGTCACTCCGCCGGCGGGCAGCTCGCCGTGCGGGCGGCGGCCGACGCCCCCGAGACGGTCTCGGTGGTGGTGTCGCAGGCGGGCGTGCTCGACCTGGCCGAGGGGCAGCGGCGGGGGATCGGCACCGGGGCGGTCGCCGCGGCGCTGCGCGGCGACGAAGAAGCGCTGGCGGCGGCGGACCCGCTGCTGCGGCTGCCGCTGGGCGTGCCGGTGGTCGTGGTGCAGGGCCGGGCCGACGGGCTGGACCTCGTCGACATGTCCCGCCGCTACGCCCGGGCCGCGCTGGCGGCCGGCGACCGGGTGGTCCGGCTGGAGCTGGCCGCCGACCACTTCGACGTGATCGACCCGCGCACGCCGGCCTGGACGGCCACCATGGACGCGGTCAGCAAAATTTTGACGTGAGAGTGAACAACGATCTTCAGAACAGGCGCGGGGTCACCACCGAGACCACGGTGGTGACCGCCTCGGTGTCGTTGTAGAGCCGGTGCGGGGTGCTGGAGCGCAGGTGCAGGCTGTCGCCCGGGAAGAGCCGGTGCTCGATGCCGTCGACCTCGTAGAGCAGCTCGCCCGACACCACGTAGGCGAACTCCTCGCCGGCGTGGCCGTAGGCCTCCTCGCGGCGCCCGCCGGGGGCGATGTGCACGACCATGGGCTCGAGCACCAGGTGCGGGCCGCGGTCGGAGAGCATGCGGTAGGTGGTCTGGCCGGAGACATACTCCGTCGCGCCGTTCTGGGCGCGGGTCAACGTGAAATGGTCCGGCAGGTCGTCGGTCGGCGCCGGCGGCGAGGCCACCTGATCGTCGGTGTGGAAGAACTCGGCGACCGGGCGGTCCAGCGCCGCGGCGACGCCGTTGAGGGCGGTCAGGCCGATCGCGGAGATGCCCCGCTCGACCTGGGAGAGGAACCCGATGGACAGGCCGGACTGGGTGGCGAGGCCGCGCAGCGTGAGCCCGCGCTCCTTGCGAAACTGGCGCATCCGCGCACCGACCAGCGCTTGCCCGTTGTTCTCGACGCGGTCCTGCCCTGCCCTCGTGCGCACCTTCGAACCTCCTGCCGAAACTTGTTCAATCCTATCGAACTTGCTCCCGCGGTGAGGACCCCCGAAAGTCCCCGATCCTCGGTCATCCGCGCCACAGTCCGGGCGTTCTCACGCGCATCCGTACCTCGAATTGGGTGCGGCCCGGCGGGCTGAAGAGCGCCGACACGGGGCCGATGTATCAGCGAGGCTTGTATGCCCTCGGCCTACCCGGTCGGCCCGCCGTCACGGCGTCGGACGCCGGCCGTCGATGAGGTCCTAGGACCGGCCCGCCGCGCAGGATCCGGCTGTGCAGCTCGCGCAGGGCCCGCCCCGGCTGCACGCCCCGCTCGGTGCGCAGGAAGCGCCACGACCGCCGGCAGAGCTCCAGCGCACCGGCTCGGCACACACGACGAACTGATGAGGACCGACGGGCGATACGCGCGACTGTTCTTCGTGGTGGTGATCCTGGTCGTGGCAGCCGCCGGGCTATTCGGCGTCGTGACCGTCGTCGGACGCGGCATGGAGTCGTCGTTGCGGGCCGGCGACCGGCTGCTCGTCTCGCGATACGGCCGGCTCAAGCGGGGGGCGGCTCGTCGTGCTGCGCGGCCTGCACGGCCAGATGGTGAGGCGCATCGTCGCACCGCCGGGCGATTCGTCGCCCTGGGACCGTGCCGGCGCCACCGTGCCGGCGAGCCGCCTGCTCGTCCCCGGGGACAACCTGGCGCTCAGCCAAGACTCCCGCCAATTGGCGCCTGGGCCGGTTTACGGTCGCGACCCATGCTCCGCGCCGGTTCGTTGGACGGTCCTCCCGCAATCGGGCCCGCTGCCTCCGGCCGCGGCGTCGTGCTGCACCGGCTCACCGTCACAGACCCCGGCCTGCGGGCCGGAACAGCGGGGCGCCCGCTCCCGCCAATGGAGGAGCGATGACCAAGATCGTCCGGCGGGCCACCGACCGGCTCCTGGCCGCCCTGCTGCCCGCGAGTACGGCCAGCGCGCCCTGCCTCCCGCAGTCCTACGCGTCTTGCAGGGGTTATCCGTGCTACGGTTCGGGTTGTTGCAGTCTTGATTTCCACATACGTTGCCGCGCCCGTGGGTATCACACCTACGGGCGCGGTCAGTATTGCCGGGTTTCCGGAGCAGGGTCATCAAAGCGGCGACGCGGGAGACCGCACCGTGTGGTCTCCATTTGCCTTGCGAGGGAGCAGGACATGACCGTCGGTACTGTGAAGTGGTTCAACGCGGAGAAGGGCTTCGGCTTCATCACCCCGGATGGCGGTGGCGCCGATGTGTTCGCCCACTACTCCGCGATCTCGGCGGGCGGCTTCCGCAGCCTTGAGGAGAACCAGCGGGTGGAGTTCGAGATCACCCAGGGCCAGAAGGGGCCGCAGGCGGCCAACATCCGCACCGTCTGAGCCACCCAGCCACACTGAGCGGCGCCCGGCCGGTCGACGACCGGCCGGGCTCAGCCATGTCCGCAACACAGCCAACGCTGCCCATGCCCGTCGAGGACGCCGAACTCGTCGAGGCCTCGCTGCCCGACCCCGCCGGGCAGCGCTCAGCGCCCGCCGCGGCGAGCGCTCGGACGGGCCCGGGCGGAAAAGGCCGCCGCACCGGATCGCGCCGCTGCGGTCCGTGTCGAGGCAGCCTGTGCCGGCGGGCCGCCGCGTCGGCCCCGGCCGCCCTGGGCGGTCTGCACCTCGTGCCGAGCGCCGGCCGATTCCGGTGGCGGCTGCGGGACCAGCGTCCGCTCCCCCGGGGCGAGGGTGCGCAGCAGCGCGTCGCCGGGGCGTAGCCGGGTGGTGGTCGCCGCGATGCCGGCCTTGCGGGTCAGTTCCCGGACCTCGGGTGCCTGCCGGTCGGTCATCAGCGTGACGACTGTCCCGGCCGCGCCGGCCCGGGCGGTGCGGCCCGAGCGGTGCAGATACGCCTTGTGCTCCGTCGGCGGATCCGCGTGCACGACCAGGGCCACGTCCTCGACGTCGATGCCCCGGGCGGCGATGTCGGTGGCCACCAGCGTGCGCACGTCCCCGTCGGAGAACGCCCGCAGGTTTCGGGTGCGCGCGGCTTGGGCCAGGTTGCCGTGCAGCTCTACGGCGGACACGCCGGCCGCGACCAGCCGGCGGGTGAGTGATTTCGCCCCCCGCTTGGTGCGGGTGAACACGACGGTCCGGCCGGGCGCGGCGGCCAGCTCGACCAGGACGGCGAAGCGGTCCTCGGCGTCGACGTGCAGGACGTGGTGTGTCATCGCGGCGACCGGCGAGAGCGTCGAGTCCACGCTGTGCACGACCGGATCGGTGAGGAACCGCCGCACCAGGACGTCGACGTCGGCGTCCAGGGTGGCGGAGAACAGCAGGCGCTGCCCGTCGCGCGGGGTCTGCTCCAGCAGCCGTCGTACGGTCGGCAGGAAGCCGAGGTCGGCCATGTGGTCGGCCTCGTCGAGCACGGTGATCTCGACAGCGTCCAGGCGCGCGTTGCCGGCCTCGACGTGGTCGGCGAGCCGGCCCGGGCAGGCCACCAGGACGTCGACCCCGGCGCGGAGCCCGGCGACCTGCGGCCCGGCGGCGACGCCGCCGAAGACGGTCATCGTGCGCAGCTTCAGCGCCCGCGCCAGCGGCGCCATCACGCCGTCGATCTGGGCGGCCAGTTCGCGGGTGGGCGCGAGGATCAGCGCCCGGGGCCGTCCGGCCCGCCGTGGCGCGGCGCCGGCGGCCAGGCGGGTCAGCACCGCCAGGACGAAGGCGTAGGTCTTGCCCGAACCGGTGCGGCCCCGGCCGAGCACATCGCGGCCGGCGAGCGCGTCGGGCAGGGTCGCGGCCTGGATCGGGAACGGCCGGTGCACCCCGGTCGCGGCCAGCGCGCGGTTGAGCACGTCGGGCACGCCGAGGTCGGCGAAGGTCAGGGAATCGGCGAAGGTCAGGGAACTGGACGGGGTGGACGAGTTGGACGGGGTGGTCTGGCGCAGGCGGCGTGCCGCCATAAAGGCTCCGAACGTCGAAGGGGACATCCCGCCCGGCGCTGACCGAGTCGGCCGCGGCGCGTGGCGTGGGACATCGGACGTGGCCCGCCATGCTGGGCGGCCATCACGGCAGTCTACCCGAACCCGCGGCCGGCCGACGCGCGGTGAACGGCGCGCCGGTGCCGTCCGATCAGGGCGTCACGACCTGCCACCGGCTGCTCCCGCCCATCCACGCCCCGGCCAGGATTTCTGCCGACTGCTGGCTCGGGCACTGGTGGATCCTCGACCGGCCGGAGCCGCCGCCGGCTCGGGCCTCGACCTCCCACGACTCGCCATCGGTGCGGATGTACACGTCACGACGTCCTCGCACGGTGCTGTCGCCGTTCCACCAATGACGCTCGACTCTCACCCACCGACCGTATAGCACCCGGCCCGAACGCGGAAACGTTGACGATCATGCCATTTCTCGGCGATCCCGAACGGCTGCCGTAGGCTGAGCTCATGACGCAGATCGTCCTGCGTGTGCGGCTGATCAGCGGCGACCATCTGGACGTCACGTATGAGGACGTCGACAGCTCCGACGTCGACGACCTGGCCGAGCACGCGATCACCGCCCTCGCCAACGACTGCGGCATGATCCGCACCCGCCACGGCGACCGGATGATCGTTCTGTACGGGCGCGGTGTCGCGGCCCTGGAGATGGCACCTCGCGGCGCGGTCCTGTAGCCGTACGTCGTCGCGCCATAACGCCAGCCGGACGTGCTGCCGGCGGCAGCCGGCCGTCCTCGAGAGTGTAGCCAGGCGAGCAGCGAGCGAGCCTCGACGCGGTGTGCTGGTCGTGGAACTCGCTCATGTCCAGCTGGGTCAGCGCCGTCTTGCAGCCGGACCGTCGTCCCGCACGGTCGCAGGGGCGGTACAGGACGAACGGTCGCTTGGTGGGGCACTCTCGTCCGAGACTGCTCCGGCCGGACGGATGATCCGAAACACGTCGGCAACAGCCGGAAACTCGCAGGTCATCCGGGCTCGAATGGGCGCGAGAACCGCGAGATGTCCGGCTTCCCGGATCCATTGACGTGGCCTGCGTCACCGCTCTATCGTGAACCGCCAGTTCACTGAGTGATCCGATCCGATGGTTCACTCAGTGGATTCCACCGCCGGACGACGGCTCCCGAGAGGTTTCGGAGAGTGCCTGCAGATGACCGCGACAAAGATCGTTCCGCCGCCGACACCGGTAGAGACGGGTCGCGCCAAGCGCACGGAACGGGTGACGCCGGGCCGATCCCTACGGGGACCTGAAGTGAAGAAACATGCCATCAACACTGTTGGCGCCATCGGTGTCGTGGCGGCGCTGGCCGGTCTCTGGGAAGGGTACAAGGCGCTGGGCCAAGCGGTCGGCGACGTCGTCCCCGGAACGAAGATCGGCTTTCCGGTGGCCACCGACGACCTGTCGATGCCCCACCTCTCGGCGATCCTGCACTCGCTGGTCGAGCCCGCACGGCGGGGCGATCCGATGTCGCTGGCCGGGTACTTGATCGGCGAGACCACCGTGACGCTGCGCGAGGCCCTCTACGGGCTGCTGGCCGGATCCGCGCTCGGCCTGCTCCTGGCGATCGTGTTCCTGCACGTGGTTCCGGTCAGCAAGGGCCTGATGCCCTGGCTGGTGGCCTCGCAGACGGTACCGCTGGTGGCGATCGCCCCGATGATCGTGATCTGGGGCGGCAAGGCCGGGGCCCCGCCCTGGGTCGCCGTGACCGGCATCGCCGCCTACCTCGCGTTCTTCCCGGTCACCATCAACACGCTGCGCGGGCTCAAATCACCGCAGAAGGTGCACCTGGAGCTCATGCACAGCGTCGGGGCCAAGCGCCGGCAGGTGCTGTGGTGGCTGCGGATTCCGGCGGCCCTGCCGTTCATGTTCGCCGGTCTGCGGCTGGCCGCCACGGCGAGCGTCGTGGGTGCCATCGTCGGCGAGCTGTCGGCGGGCACCGGCCGCGGCATCGGGCGGTCGATCCTCACCTTCGCCTACTACTACTCGAACGGTCCCGAGAAGCTCTACGCGGCCGTCCTGGTCTCCGCGGTCGCCGGCATCGTGTTCGTGCAGCTGCTGGGCCTGATCGAGCGAATCGCGCTCCGGCACCGCCACGCGCGGTGAGCCCGTCCCCTTCAACAATGCCGGGAGGCGTGATGTCTGAGCCCGCCATCATCTCTGTGCGCGGAGTCAACAAGGAGTTCAACAGCGGCAAGCGCTCGGTGACCGCGCTGCAGGACATCGACCTGTCGATCGCCCGCGGCGAGTTCGTGTCGCTGCTGGGCCCGAGCGGTTGCGGCAAGAGCACGCTGCTGCGCGTGCTGGCCGACCTGACCGAGCCGACCAACGGCGAGGTGTCGCTCAACGGCAAGACGCCCCGCGCGGCCCGGACCGACCGCGACTACGGGATGGTCTTCCAGCAGGCCGGCCTGTTCGACTGGCGCAGCGTGCAGCGCAACGTGGAGCTGCCGCTGCAGGTCGCCGGGGCCGACAAGCAGACGCGGCGGGCCAAGGCCCACGAGATGCTGGAGCTCGTCCGGCTCGCCGAGTTCGCCAAGCACTTCCCGTGGCAGCTGTCCGGCGGTATGCAGCAGCGGGTGGCGATCGCCCGCGCGTTGTCCGCCGATCCCGCGATCCTGTTCATGGACGAGCCGCTGGGCGCCCTGGACGAGATGAACCGGGAGCGGCTGCAGGGCGAGCTGCTGCGAATCTGGGCGGACACGCGGACCACGGTCGTGTTCGTCACCCACAGCATCTCCGAGGCCGTCTTCCTGTCCTCGCGGATCGTTGTCATGACCGCCCGCCCGGGCCGGATCGCCGCCAGCATCGACGTGGACCTGCCGTACCCGCGGACCGCGGCGACCCGTACCACCGAGGAGTTCTTCGCCAAGGTGACCGAGGTCCGCACGGCGCTGCACGGCGCGCCCGCAGAGCAGGCCGCCTGATGAGCGTCACCCAGGCCGCGCCGCTGCCGTCGTCCGGAGCCGGGACCCGGCTGCGGACCCACCTCGGCCGCTACCTCCCGGTCGCCGTCACCGCCGTGGTGATCCTCGGCGTGTGGCAGCTCGCCGTGACCGTCTTCGACGTGCCGTCGTTCATCGTCCCGGCGCCGAGCGCGGTCCTGTCCGCGTTCGTCAGCCAGTTCACCACGATCATGTCGGCCTCGCGGATCACCGTCGAGGCGGTGCTGCTCGGCCTGTTCATGGGCGTGGTGTGGGGTGTCGCGGTGGCCCTGGTACTGAGCCGGTTCCCGAGCCTGTCCAGTCCCGTGCTCACGGTCGCCATCATCGTCAACTGCGCCCCGATCGTGGCCCTGGCGCCGATCTTCAACAACTGGTTCGGCGTCACGAGCCTGGTCTCCAAGGCCGGCGTCGCCGCCGTGATGGTGTTCTTCCCCGTCCTGGTCAACACGACCCGCGGGCTGCTCCAGGTCTCACCCCTGCACCTGGAGGTCATGCAGTCGCTGGCGGCCAAGCCGCGACACGTGGCGTTGATGCTGCGGCTGCCCAACGCGCTGCCCTTCCTGTTCAACGCGCTGAAGCTCGGATCCACGCTCGCCGTGATCGGCGTGATCGTGACCGAGTACTTCGGCGGGCCGAGCAACGCACTCGGCGTCTACATCGCCTATCAGGCGGCACTGCCCCGATTCGAGTACGCCTGGGCCGGGATCGCCGTGGCAAGCGCCCTCGGCCTGGCCATGTTCGGTGTCGTGTCCCTCCTGGAGCGCCTCCTCATGCCCTGGCACGCCTCGTTGCACGACGAGAACCCGTAGGCCATGGCCCGTAGTCGTGCCCTCAAGAACCTGTGGAGTCAGCATGTTCATTCGTAGCCGGTTATCTGCCCGGCCGGGCCGCGTCGCGTCCGCGCTGAGCGCCCTCACGGCCACCGCGCTGCTCGCGTCCGGCTGTGGCGGCATGTCCGACACATCGACGCAGGCCGCGTCCGACGCCGGCAAGGACTGCACGTCGAAGACCAAGGTCCGGGTCGTACTCCAGTGGGTCGCCCAGGCCCAGTTCGCCGGCTATTACGCGGCGAAGGACAAGGGGTTCTACGACGCGGAGTGCCTGGACGTCACCATCCAGGAAGGGGGCGTGAACATCGTCCCCCAGCAGGTCCTCTCCTCCGGCAACGCCGAGTTCGCCGTCAGCCACGTCACCAAGACGATGGTGACCCGGGAGCAGGGTGCCGACCTGGTCAACATCGGCCAGGTCTTCCAGCGCGGCGCGTACCTGCAGGTCGCCTGGGCCGACTCCGGCATCAAGACGCTGGCCGACCTCAAGGGCAAGAAGGTCGGCAGCTGGGGCTACGGCAACGAGCTGGTGCTGTACGCGGCGATGCGCGGCGCCGGTGTCGACCCGACCAAGGACACGCAGATCATCCAGCAGCCGTTCGACATGTCCCTGCTGCTCAAGCGTGAGGTCGACGCCGCGCAGGCGAAGACCTACAACGAGTACGCCCAGCTGCTGGAGACCAAGAACCCGAAGACCGGCAAGCTGTACCAGCCGTCCGACTTCACCGCGATCAGCCTGCAGGACGCCGGGTACACCAGCCTCGAGGACGGCATCTACAGTCGTGGCGACTGGCTGAGCAGCCAGGCCAACCAGGACACCGCCGTGAAGTTCCTCAAGGCGTCGTACCGTGGCTGGGCTTCCTGCCGCGACGACCTCAAGGGCTGCGTCGACATCGTGCTGGCGCACGGCAGCGCGCTGGGCACGGGGCACCAGACCTGGATGCTCAACGAGGTCAACAAGCTGGTCTGGCCCTCGCCGAAGGGCGTCGGGACGATGGACCAGGCGGCCTGGGACCAGACGATCGACATCGCCGTCAACGCCGGGGTTCTCAAGAAGAAGCCGGACAGCTCCGCGTTCCGCACGGACCTGTCCGAACGGGCGCAGGCCGAGCTCAAGGCCGCGGGCGTGGACGTCACCGGGAGCTCCTACAAGCCGGAGTCGGTGACCATCACCGAAGGCGGGAAGTAGCCGATCGGGTGTGCCGGGCGGCCTGCGGGCTCGTCCGGCATCCCGGTTACGCGGTGGGCCTGCCAGGATGGCAGCGGAACAGTTGCTGCTGACGATGGCAAGCGGAATACGGAGGAAGTCGATGGCGTCTGGTGAAGCAGGGCTGGTCCGGCGCACCATCTGGCTGCTGCGGGCGGTGGCGGCCCATCCCGAAGGCGTCGGCCTGAGTGAGGTCGCCCGCGAGGCGGGCATCCCGAAGGCGACCTGCTACCGGGTGCTGACCGTGCTCGAGCGCGAGAGCTGGCTGACGCTCGACCCGGTGACGCGGCGGTACCGGGTGTCGCTCGGGCTGCTGTCCATCGTGGGCGGCCTGCTCGACGGGGGCGGTGCGTACGGCCACATGCGGGAAGTCCTGCGGGGCCTGGCGGGGGAGACGAAGGAGACCGCGGGCTTCGACGTCCTGCTGGCACCGAAGGTGATGGTCGTGGCTCAGGTGCCGGGACCCTCGCTCATCGGCCAGACCCTGAAGCCGGTGCCCAGAACCCAGCCGGTGTGGGCGACGTCCACCGGCAAGGTACTGCTGGCGGCGCTCGACCCGGCGCAGGTCCGCGCCGACTTCGCCGAGGAGTTCGCCGCCCACGCCCCGCAGGAGGTCGGCGACCTGGAGTCGTTCATGGGCTCACTGGCCGCGGTCCGCTCCCGGGGATTCGCCTTCGCCTACGACGAACTGGAGATCGGCGCGGCCTCGGTGGCCGCACCCGTGCGGATCCGTGGCACGACACCGTACGCCGTCTGGATCGGCGGCCCCACCTACCGGCTCTCCCGCGATCGCATCGACGACGTGGCGGAGTCGGTCATGAAGGCTGCGCGGCAACTCAGCGAGCTGCTCAGCAACACCGATATCGATCTGCCGAGCGGGCTCGGCGGGCTCTAGCGCCGGTGACTGACCGGACCGGACGACCGGCCGGTGGAGGAGGATGCAATGGCCGCATTTGACGAGGCGATGGCCGCGGCGACGGCGACGGCCGGCCGGGTGCCGAAGGGCCTGTACATCGACGGAGAGTGGCGCCCGGCCCAGGGCGGCAAGGTGCTGACGGTGGAGGACCCGGCGACCGGCTCGGTGATCGCGGAGGTCGCCGACGCCTCCGTCGCCGATGCCCTCGACGCCCTGGCCGCCGCCGATCGGGCTCAGCAGGCATGGGCCGGCACGCCGCCGCGAGAACGCGGGGAGGTGCTGCGCCGGGCGTTCGAGATGATGGTCGCGCGGCGCGACGACCTGGCCGGGCTGATGACCCTGGAGATGGGCAAGGCCTTCGCGGAGTCGCAGGCGGAGGTTAGCTACGCGGCGGAGTTCTTCCGCTGGTTCGCCGAGGAGGCCGTCCGTATCGACGGCGGTTACCTCGCCGCCCCGGGCGGCGGCTCACGGGTGGTCGTCATGCGCCAGCCGGTCGGCCCGTGCCTGCTCATCACGCCGTGGAACTTCCCGATGGCGATGGGCACCCGCAAGATCGGTCCCGCGCTGGCGGCCGGCTGCACGGTTGTGGTCAAGCCGGCCAAGCAGACCCCGCTGTCGATGCTGGCGCTCGTCGGGATCCTCGAGGAGGCCGGCGTTCCGCGCGGCGTGGTCAACCTGTTCACCACGGCGCGGTCGGGGGAGGCCAGTTCGGCGCTGCTCGACGACGCGCGGCTGCGGAAGGTGTCCTTCACCGGTTCGACCGAGGTGGGCCGCACGCTGCTGGGCCAGGCCGCCCACCGGGTGCTGCGGACGTCCATGGAACTGGGCGGCAACGCACCGTTCCTGGTCTTCGACGACGCCGACCTCGACCTGGCGATCGAGGGTGCGGTACAGGCGAAGATGCGCAACGTCGGTGAGGCCTGCACCGCCGCCAACCGGTTCTACGTCCAGCGCAGCGTGGTGGACCGCTTCGTCAGCGGCCTGGCCGAGCGGCTGGGCCGCCTCCGCGTCGGCCACGGGCTCGACCCGGAGACCGAGGTGGGCCCGCTCATCGACGGCAACGCCGTGAAGGCGGTCGGTGAGCTGGTCGCCGACGCGACGGCGGCCGGCGCCAAGGTCGTGACCGGGGGAGCGGCGATCGCCGGCGACGGATACTTCTTCGCGCCGACCGTCCTTTCCGGTGTACCCGGCGAGGCCCGGACGATCCGGGAAGAGATCTTCGGCCCGGTGGCCCCGGTCGTGGCGTTCGACGAGGAGGGCGAGGCGGTCCGCATGGCCAACGCCTCGGAGTACGGCCTCGCGTCCTACGTCTTCACCGAGAACCTGGCCCGTGGCCTGCGGGTCAGCGAACGCCTCGAGAGCGGCATGGTCGGTCTCAACCAGGGCATCATCTCCAACCCGGCCGCGCCGTTCGGCGGAGTGAAGCAGTCGGGTCTGGGCCGCGAGGGCGGGCGGGTCGGCATCGACGAGTACCTGAACATCAAGTACACGGCCGTCCGGGCGGCCTGGTGACCGGCTTCCTGCTGGCCGGCGTCCAGATGCGGCCGACCTTCGGTGACGTCCGGGCGAACCTCGCGGCCTCGTCGTTGTGGATCCGGGAGGCGGCCGCCCGCGGGGCCAAGCTGGTGGTGCTGCCCGAGGCGGCGTCGGCGGGCTATGTCTTCACGGACCGGGCGGAGGCGGCGCAGCATGCGGAGCCGGTGCCGGACGGCCCCACGAGCGCCGGCTGGGCGGCTCTCGCGGCGGAACTGAAGATCTGGATCGTCGGCGGCGTGACCGAGCGGTACGGCGACCGGATCTACAACTCCGCGGTGGTGCTCGGGCCCGGCGGCCACCTGGGCACCTACCGCAAGGCGCATCTGTGGAACGACGAGAAACGCATCTACGACCGCAACACGGCCGGCTTCCCGGTCTTCGACACGCCACTGGGGCGCATCGGGGTGGGCATCTGCTACGACGCCTGGTTCCCGGAGACGTTCCGCAGCGCGGCTCTGCAGGGCGCCGATCTCGTCGTCCTGCCGTCGAACTGGGTGCCGGTGCCGGGGCAGCCCGGCGACGGGCCGGCGATGGCCCACCTGATGTGCATGACCGGCGCGCACAGCAATCAGTACTACGTCGCCGGGATCAGCCGGATCGGCGTCGAGCGCGGGCAGGAGTTCGTCGGCCGCTCCGTGCTCGTGGGCCCCGACGGCTGGCCGCTGGCCGGCCCCGCGAGCCGGGACCGCGAAGAGCTGGTGACGGCCGAGGTCGACCTCATCGGCACCCGCCGGGAGCGCCGGGACAACCCGTTCAACCAGCCCCTCGCCGACCGGCGGACCGACCTGTATTCGAGCTGACCCCGGAGCTGACCTGAGCCCGGCACGGTAGCGGCCGGTCGATGCCGGCTGCCCTTTTTCGGTGCAGGCCAGCTCAGCTTTGTCCAAACCTCAGGCCTCTTGACAGTGGCTCGCCGCATCTACAGTATTTGAACCGACGGTTCGATGAGTGAACCATAGGAGGAGTGATCGTGATCAGGGTCCGGAAGATCGTTCGCCACCTCGAGGAGACCTGGCTGGAGAACGGTCAGGACGTGCAGCCCCGCCACCGCGTCGCGTTCGTCGGGGTCGTCATCGAGAACCCCTACCCCAGCACCTACGTGCAGGATCTGGTCACCCTGGCCGACGAGCTGGGTGAGGAGATCGGCAGCCTCATCGGGCCCGCCTGTGTCGAGCTGCTGGGCGAGGAGGTCGAGGCGTTCGGCAAGGCGGCCCTTGTCGGCATCGACGGGGAGCTCGAACACGGCTCGGCGCTCATTCACAACCTGCGCTTCGGCAACGTCTTCCGCAAGGCGGCCGGGGGCACGGAACTGCTGCCGGCGGCCGAGAAGGTCGGGCTTGCCGGAAGCCCCATCGACATCCCGCTCAAGCACAAGCTGGATGCCAAGACGCGCTCCCACCACCAGACGGTGACGTTGCAGGTCGCCGACGTGCCGCGGCCTCGCGAGATCTTCGTGATCTGCGTGGCGGCCAACGCCGGACGCCCGCTGGCCCGGCTCGCCACCTTCGGCGCAGAGGTCAAGGCCGGCTCATGACGATCACCGAGGCTCAGGCCTGGACCGCGCAGCGCGTCAAGGCCGTCGACAAGGAGTACGTGATCCACTCCTGGTCGGTGCAGGGCGCGCTGGACCCCATCCCGGTGGCCGGCGGGTCGGGATCCTGGTTCTGGGACTACGACGGCCGCAAGTACCTCGACTTCCAGTCCCAGCTCGTCAACCTGAACCTGGGCCACCAGCACCCCCGCCTCGTCGAGGCGATCCGCGCCCAGGCCGAGGAGCTGTGCTACATCGGGCCGGGGTTCGCGGAGCGCTCGCGCGCCGAGCTGGCCGAGATGATCGCGGGGCTGACCCCCGGCGACCTGAAGATGAGCTTCTTCACCACCGGTGGCGCGGCGGCCAACGAGAACGCCGTCCGGCTGGCCCGCCACGTGACCGGCCGGCACAAGATCGTCGCCCGCTACCGCTCGTACCACGGCGCCACCGCCGGCGCGATGTCGCTCACCGGCGACCCGCGCCGGTGGGCGGCGGAGCCGGGCATCAGCGGCGTGGTGCGCATGCTGGACCCCTACACCTACCGCTGCCCGGCCGGGCACCCGGACCCCTGCCCCGTCTGCTCGGGTGGCCCGCACCTCGAGGAGATCCTGCAGTACGAGAATCCCGAGACCGTCGCCGCCGTGATCGTCGAACCGGTCACCGGCACCAACGGCCTGCTCTACCCGCCGGACGGTTACCTGCAGTCCCTGCGCGAGGTCTGCGACCGCCACGGCATCCTGCTGATCTTCGACGAGGTGATGGCGGGCTTCGGCCGCACCGGTGAGTGGTTCGCCTGCAACCACTGGAACGTCGTGCCCGACATCCTCATCACCGCCAAGGGCCTGAACTCCGGCTACGTCCCGCTCGGCGCCATGACGGTCTCCGCGCGGATCTCCGAGTGGCTCAAGGACAACATGTTCTGGGGCGGCCTGACCTACGCCGGTCATCCCCTCGCGTGCGCGTCCGGCGTGGCCTCACTGCGGATCATGGAGGACGAGGGCGTCGTCCAGAACTCGCGGGCCATGGGCGAGCGGCTCGGCGCCGGTCTGGCCGCGCTGGCCGAGCGGCACCCGAGCATCGGCGACATCCGCGGCCGCGGTCTCTTCTACGGCGTCGAGCTGGTGAAGAACCGCGCCACGAAGGAACCGCTCGTGCCGTTCAACGCCAAGGGGGCCGCCGCGGCACCCGTGGGCAAGCTGCTCAAGGCGGCGCTGGAGCGGGGCGTGTATCTCACGGCCAACTTCAACGTCCTGCGCCTCACGCCGCCGCTGGTCATCAACGCCGGGGAGATCGACCTGGCGCTCGGCGTGCTCGACGAGGTGCTGTCCCTCGCCGACGACCACTACCAGGGCTGAGCCCGGCACGAGGGGAACTGACATGGGATCGACACTGATCAGCAACGGTACGGTCGTCAACGCCGACTCGGCGATCCGCGCCGACGTCCTGGTGCGGGACGGGCGGATCGTCGCGCTCGGTATCGGTTCGGACTGGACCGCCGACCACGTCATCGACGCGACCGGGAAGCTGGTCATCCCGGGCGGGATCGACGCGCACACCCACCTGGAGTACCCGATCGACGGGTTCACCACCAGGACGGCCGACGACTTCTACACCGGGACCGTCGCCGCCGCCCACGGCGGTACGACGACGATCCTCGACTTCGTGAAGAAGGAGCCCGACCGGTCGCTGTACGACACGTACCTCCGCCGGCGCGACGCGGCGGCGCAGCGCTGCGTCGTCGACTTCGGTCTGCACGCCATCGTCCCGCCCCGCGACCAGCAACCCGACGTGCTCGACGACCTCCGCCGGCTCGCCGCCGGCGCGGGGGCGGCCAGCTGGAAGTTCTTCATGGCCTACCCGGGCACCCAGATGGTCGACGACGGCGAGCTCCTGGAGGGGTTCGAGCTCGCGGCCGAGTGCGGCGCGCTGCCGATGGTGCACGCCGAGAACGGGCACATGGTGGCCCGCGAGACGCGGCGGCTGATCGACAGCGGGAAGACGGCCGAGCACTTCCACGCCACGGCCCACGGCCACGACTCCGAGGCCGAGGCCGTGCACCGGGCGATCGTCCTCGCCGAATCCGTCGGCGCGCCGCTCTACGTCGTGCACGTCTCCAGCGCCGCCGCGGCCGAGGAGATCAGCCGGGCGCGCGCCGACGGCCGCCGGGTCTGGGCGGAGACCTGCCCGCAGTACCTGCAGGTCGCCTACGAGGACTACGCCGGCCTCGGTGACAAGGCCGCCGCGTACCTGTGCTCCCCGCCGATCCGCGAACGCAGCAACCAGGAAGGCCTGTGGAAGGCGCTCGTCACCGGCGCGATGGCGACGGTGGCGACCGACCACGCGGGCTTCTGCCTGCACCAGCCCGACGACCTTCCGCCGCAGAAGCTGCGCAGCCCCGGCTACTTCCCCAAGGTGCCCAACGGCGTGCCCGGCATCGAGGACCGGCTCATGGTGCTGTGGGAGGGCGGGGTGGCGAGCGGCCGGATCGACCCGTGCCGGTTCGTGGACCTGGTGTCCACGCGGCCGGCCAAGCTCTTCGGCCTCTTTCCCCGCAAGGGGATCGTCGCGGTCGGGGCCGACGCCGACCTGGTGGTGTGGGACCCGAACGCTGACCACGTCATCACCACCGCGGGCACCCACATGCGTACCGACTACAACCTCTACGACGGGATGCGGGTGACCGGCAAGCCGGTCCACGTCCTCTCCCGCGGCGACCACCTGGTCGACGCCTCGGGCTCGTTCGCCGGCGCGGCGGGCCGGGGCCTGTTCGCCGACCGCGGTGCGCCGAACCTCTTCTGAACGGAGCCTCACCACGATGAACATCCCTCTTGGCATCCACGTCGGCGAGCGGCTCAGCCTCGAGCAGACCTACTGGCAGGCCGAGTTCGCCGACCAGAACGGGTTCGAGTCCGTCTGGGTCGCCGAGGGGCGCCTCGCCCGCGACGGCATCGTGCCGGCCGCGATCATCGCGAGCCGGACCCGCAACGTGAAGATCGGCACCGGCGTCGTCAACAATAAGAGCCGCAACGCCGCGCTGATGGCGGTCACGTTCAAGACGCTCGACGAGGTGGCGCCCGGCCGGGCGATCCTGGGCATCGGTGCCTGGTGGGAGCCCCTTGCCACCAAGGTCGGCCAGCCCCTGGTCAAGCCGATCGCGTCGATGCGCGAGTACATCACCGTGCTGCAGTCGTTCTTCCGCAACGAGCTGGTCGACTTCGAGGGCGAGTTCGTGCAGATGCGGGGCGTGCGCTTCGACAGCATGTACCGCGAGAACAAGCCCGTCGACATCCCGATCTACATCGGCGCGGTCGGCCCCAGGATGCTGGAGCTGGCCGGTGAGATCAGCGACGGCGTGCACATGGATTTCCTCCTGCCGCCGTCGTACCTCGCCGGCGCCCGCGCGGCCATCGAGCGCGGCATCGCCAAGCGGACCGACGGCAGGCAGGAGATCGACCTCACCCAGATCGTCTCCTGCAGCATCAACGACGACGACCCGCAGGAGGCCATCGACGCCTGCAAGGCCTTCCTCACGCTGTACCTGTGCCAGCAGCCGCACATCGCCGAGCACTGCGGCGTCGAGCGCGAGCTGGTCGACCGGCTCCAGGAGATCGCCGGCTGGCCCGCCACTGCGGAGGACATCAAGCGGGCGATGCAGCTCGTCCCCAACAGCCTGGTGCAGAACGTGACCGCCTGCGGCTCCACGGACGACGCCTACCAGAAGCTGATGTCGTACCACGAGGCCGGCGTCCGCAGCCCGATCATCTCCACCCTGGGCGACAAGGAGCAGACGCTCACCCGGCTCGCCCAGGCCGCGAAGGCCTGAGTCGATGACCCACACGACGCCCACGCGGATCGCGGTCATCGGCGGGACCGGCCCGCAGGGGCGCGGGCTGGCCTACCGCCTCGCCCGCGCCGGACACTCCATCGTGCTCGGCTCCCGGGACGCCGCGCGGGCCGGCGCCGCCGCCGCGGAGTTGCGCCAGCAGCTCGACGTCGCCGAGATCACCGGCGCTTCGAACCTCGACGCGGCCGCTGGCGCGCCCGTCGTGCTGCTCGCCGTGCCGTACGACGGGCACACCGAGCTGGTCACCGGTCTGGCCGCCGCATTGGACGGCCGGGTCGTCATCAGCTGTGTCAACCCGCTGGGGTTCGACAAGCACGGCCCGTTCGGCCTCGACGTGCCCGCGGGCAGTGCCGCGGAGGAGGCGGCTGCGATCGCCGGCGCCGCCACGGTGGTGGGTGCGTTTCACCACCTCTCTGCTCCGCTCCTGCTCGACCCGGAGGCGGACCTGAGCCACGAGGACGTCCTGGTGTGCGGCGACGACCGCGCGGCCAAGGAACTCGTCATGGGGCTGGCCACCGACGTGACCGGCGGCCGGGCGATCGACGCCGGCCGGCTGCGTCTGGCCCGCCAGCTGGAGCCGCTCACCGCCGTGCTCATCTCGGTGAACAAGCGGTACAAGACCCGGTCAGGGGTGGCCATCACCGGGCTGACCCAGGCCTCCCAGGAGAAGGTCATCGCGTGAAACTCGCAGCGCTGCAACTACAGGCCTCCGGCGACCGCACCGAGACGATCGGGCGAGCCGCCGAGCTCATCGACGACGCCGCCGGCCAGGACGCCCGGATCCTCCTGCTGCCGGAGCTCTTCGCCGTGCCGTTCGTCCAGCCGGAGCCCGACCTCGACTACTTCGAGCTGGCCGAACGCCTCGACGGCCCCTCGAACCGGATGGCCGCCGAACGGTCGCGGCGGCACGACATGACGATCGTCTCGTCGATCTTCGAGGCGGCCGACGTGCCGGGGGTGTACTACAACACGGCCTGCACGTTCGTCGCAGGTGAGCTCAGGTCGGTGTACCGCAAGTCGCATCTGCCGTTCTCGAACGGGTTCCCGGAGAAGTTCTACTTTCAGCCGGGCGGCTCGGAACCCGAGGTCGTCGACACCGGGGAGACCGGCGTCGGCACGATCATCTGCTACGAGCGGCACTTCCCCGAGCTCAGCCGGATCGTGGCCCTGCGCGGCGGATCGGTGCTCTGCGTCCCGGTGGCCTCGGCCAGCGCGCCCATGCGCGAGGTGTTCCAGCTCGAGCTGCGCGCCCACGCGGTGTTCAACGGCATGTTCGTGATCTGCTCCAACCGCGTCGGCAAGGAGGGCGTCAAGGACTACTTCGGGCTCAGCGCCGTCTACGGGCCGGACGGCGACGTGCTCGCCCAGGCCGCCGACGGCGGCGACGGCGTGGCGGTGGCGCAGGTGGACCTGAGCCTGGTCGAACTGTCCCGGCGCCGGCGCCCGTTCCTGCGCGACCGGCGGCCCGAGCTCTACGGCCGGCTGACGAGGATGGGCCCGACCGCGTAACACTCCCGGCCGGCACGGCGCATGCGGTGCTGTCCGCACCGCCCGCGCCGCGCCGGCCGGCTCCGCCTGCGACGGGGAAACCTTCAAGGCGCTAGGCTGTCGCGGTGGATCGGTTCGAGGCGGCCGCCGGTGAGCCCGGCGGGGTGGAGTCCCTGATCGAACGGGCCGAGGCCGACCCGGCGCTGCGGCAGCCGGTGGCCGACGCGATCTGTGCCGCCCGGCCCGACGCGCTGCGGCTGCTCACCGACCGCCTCCGGGCGGGCTGGGGCGGCATCGGCGTCGACCTGTCGGGCGCGACCCTGGTCGATGCCGACTTCTCCGGCTGCCGGCTCGCGGGTGCGGCGTTCGCCGACACCCGCTTCCAGGGAACGACGCGCTTCGACGGCGCCACGTTCGCCGAGGGGGTCACCTTCCAGCGGTCCGTCTTCGCCGGTGACGCCTCCTTCGCCGGTGCTCGGTTCGCCGCCGGCGCCGCGTTCGGCCGGACCGGGTTCCGTGGCCGCGCGGACTTCACCGGCGTGGAGTTCGGCGGCGAGGCGTGGTTCGGCCGCGGTACCGAAACGTGGTGGGACGACGACGAGGCGTGGGACACGCTCGAGGAGATCGTGCCGGTGCCGTGGGACGAGCCGAACGAGGCCGACCCGGACTGGCCGGTCGCGGTGCTCGTCGAGGACTACCAGGACTGGGAGGAAGGCGGCGACGGCGCGCGGTTCGCCGGTGACGTGACGTTCCGCGACGCGCGCTTCGCCGGGCCGGCCTGGTTCTACAACGCCCGCTTCGCCGCGGCGGCCACCTTCGCCGGAGCCCGCTTCGCCGGCCGGTTCCACCTCGAGCACCCCACGGCCGACCTGACCGGTGCGCACTGGACCGGCAACACCGAGGACGGCGAGTCCGGGTGGCCGCTGGGCTGGACGGTCCCGGAGGAGGGCGGCGACGTGGTGCGGGATCATTCGGTACCACCGCTCGACGGCCCGGCGAACCTGGCCCTGCTGTCCCGGCTCGGCGACGACCGCCCCGATCTGCGCCAGCGGATCGTCACGGCGCTGTGCGCCCTGCTGCGCGTCCCCGCCCTGACCGACGTGCGCGACGACGAGCCACGCCGGCAGACGCAACGCGTCCTCGCCGAGAGTCTGCGCCACTGGCCCGGCATGAACGTGTCCCTGTGCGCGGCCACGCTTGTCGACCTGGACCTGAGCGGCTGCGAGGCCGACCACGCCGACTTCTGCGGCGCCCAGTTCCACGGCACGACCCGCTTCGCCGGCAGCCGCCTCAAGCACACGTCGTTCTCGCTCGACGGCTCGTTCGGCCACGCGACGTTCCACGGCGACGCGGTGTTCGGCACGCCCCCGCCCGAGCACGCCGTCTTCCGCGGCGCGGTCACCTGAGTGCCAGGCCCTGCTCGGCACCCGTGACAAGCCGCGGAAACCCCTAATCCGGCTGGCCCCCGACCAGGTAGATCACGTATCCGTCGACGTGCAGAACCTGGTACGGCGTGCCCGCCTTGTCCAGTTTCGCGGCCACCACCGGAAGCCGGTAGGTGCCATCGCTCTTGTCGAGGAACGAGGTGCCCTTGCAGCTGTAGAACGGCAGGGAGCGGCACGGGTTGTCGGAGAACACGTACGCCGCCCGCGGGTCCGCCGTCGTGGCCGTCCAGTACTCGTAGTAGCGGTTGTGGGGCGCCATGTCGAGGGATTCGGTCAACGCCCCGCAGGTGATCCGCTCCTGCGTCCGGAAGGCGATCCGGCCGCAGGTCCAGTAGTCGGCATAGAAGTGCTTGACGTCGTGCGCGAGCAGGGTGTCGACGAGCACCGTGGTGCGCCGCCCGTCCGCCTGCGTACGCGGCACCTCGGTGAAGGCCAGCACCGTGCCGACGGCCAGCGCCGCCGTGTACGCCGCGAGGGCCGTTGCACAGCCCAGTTTTACGGCCCGCGCCAAGCTCGTCCGGCGCGCGGCGGTCGCGGCGATGCCCTCGCCGAAGGGGCGGAACACGGCCGGCAGCGCGACCACGAGGCCGATGAGGTAGCGGGCGTGGCTGCCGGGGGAGTCGACTGGGGCATCGCTGAACGCGAACAGGTAGAACGTGATCAGGGCGCCGGCCAGCATGGCCAGGTGCAGGCTCGCCGGCCGCGCGTCGCCGGCCACGGTGCGCCGCCGGCGCCAGGCCTGCCACACGGCCCAGACGGCCAGCAGGGTCGCGACGCCGAGGAGCAGCATGTAGCCGGTGCCCCAGCCGGCTCGAGCCAGCGAGCACGGCCGGGACCACGACGTGACCGGCCCGAGCGCAGGCACCTCGTCGGCCGGGCAGACCGGATTGCCGGTCATCATCGGCACGCTGACTCTCACCGCGTTCCACACGGCGTGCAGCTTGGCCGCAAGGTCCGCCGGCGGGTCGCCGCGCAGTGTGGAGAGCGTCGAAAGGGTGTCGGCGCCGGGCGCGGCGTGCAGGTTGAACCACAGCAGCGGGAACATCCCGATCACCAGGCCGGCGCCGGCGACCAGCGGGGCCGCGAGCTGGACGAACTCGCGCCGGCAGTGGATGAGCAGGACGACTCCGGACGTCAGCGCGAACGGGGCGACGAGCAGGTCGGCCCACAGGCCGGTGCCGGCCAGCACGCCCCACGCGGCGTAGCCGGCCAAGCGCCACCGGTGCTCGCGGAACACCCGGTACGGCTGGTAGGTGAGCACCAGCCGGGCGGCCAGCAGGAACAGCAGCGAGGAGATCAGCAGGGTCTCGCCGTAGCCGCCCATCGCGGTCAGCTCGCGGCTGAGCACGTAGGGCGAGCCCAGTGCCAGCATGGCCAGGGTGATCAGCGCCCACCGCGACCCGTACACGATCCGGGTGAACAGGTAGCTGCTGACCAGGAACAGCACGAAGAGCAGCACGAGGCCCAGGCGGAGCACGAACAGGGATGAACCGAACAGGCGGAAGAGGACCGCGCCCAGATACGCCTCGTGCGGCCCCATGTAGGTCTGGCCCGGAAAGAAGGTCGGCCACTCGCCATGGTAGCCGATACGCAATGCCATCAGGCCCAGGAAGCCCTCGTCGCTGTTGGTCTCCGGCCAGCCCACGGCGATCAGGACCAGCCGGATCAGGCCACCCAGCGCGACCAGTCCGGCCACGGCCAAGGCGTGCGCCCGGCGTCTGGTCGCCGTCCGGTCCGCCTCACCGGCGGCCGGTGACACCAGTGTGGGATCCCCGATGGTGTCGGTCTGCACGTCGCTGCTCCTCCAGGGTGAGAGTACCTGGCGGACCATACAGGTTCAGGCGGGGTGGGGGTGAGCCGAGACCGACCGCTCGGCCGGCGCGATCGTGGCCGCGGTCACCGGGCAACCCCGATGACCGCGGCCGGAGTCGGGTCAGGAGAGGAAGCTGCCGTACGGGCCGGCCAGGATCGCGTTCTTCTGGGCCTGGCTGAAGTGCGTGTTCGGGTAGCTGTAGAACGACGCCGACATCGGGGTGCCGTCCGTCGACGTCGAGTCGGGCAGGCCGAAGCCGTGACCGAGCTCGTGGACCATGCCGCCGTACCAGCGGTTCATCGCGCCGTTGATGCCGGCCGCGCCGTCTGCGTCGTGGCCGCTGAGGATGACCCAGCCGGGGCCACCGCCGCCGCCGGACTTGCCGGCCTCCTCGGCGCTGATCTCGCCGACGCACAGCCAGCGGCTGTCCTGGTTCGCGATGCCGAACCGGCGCGTCAGCTCAGCCTGCATGTTCTCGACCACGCACCAGTAGTGGTCGCTCGTGTTGCAGTTCGTGGTGATGTACCACTGGGTGTTGTGCTCGCCGTTGACCACCTCGACGACGGTGGTGTTCAGCGTGAACGTCTTGCCCAACTCCTGCTTGTAGTACCGCTGGGCCTCCCGCATCACGCTCGCGATGCCGTCGGGGTAGCGCTGGTCGAAGGCGACATCGGTCGGCTTGAGCCAGAAGACCCGCACGGTCTTCAGCGCCGGGCCGGTGGACCCGGTGCTGCTCGGGGTCGGCGACGGCGTGGCGGACCGGGTGGGCGACGCGCTCGTGGTGGGGTTGACAGTACCCGTACAGGCCACGTTGTTGAGCCGGAAGGCGGTCGGCACCGCGTTGGTGCCGTTCCAGGCGCCGTTGAAGCCGAAGGACGTGCTCGCGCCCGTGGCCAGGACGCCGTTGTACGACACGTTCGTGGCCGACACGGACGCGCCGCTCTGCACCACCGCGGCGTTCCAGGCCTGGGTGACGGTCTGGCCGTTGGCGAAGCTCCAGGTCAGCGTCCAGCCGTTGACCTGGTCGCCGAGGTTGGTGATCGCCACGCTGGCGCCGAAGCCGTTCTGCCACTGCGAGCTGATCGTGTACGACACCCGGCAGCCGGCGGTGGCGGCACTGGCCATCGTGGCGACGGCCAGCCCGCCGGCGGCGAGGCTGGCGGTGGCGGCGACCGCCACGAGGCTGCGGATCTGATGACGGCGCAACGCTCATCTCCTTCCATTCGTGCATGCGGATAAGTCACTGTGTTTGCCGAAAACCTTTTCGGCAAGGTGGACGCGACAATCCGAAAACATGACGAGCGCGAACCGCGAAAGTTTCAAACCGCGTGGTTGACGGCTCCCAGGCCCCGGACCTGTGGGGCAGCCGGAAGCACCGGTCAGTGCCGCATCCTCGGATCGTGCGTGGGGTCGGCATACATGGGAGGGCAACCACGATCGATCGCCTGGTGCCGCAGTTCATAGTGCCAGGGTTCGTTGCGGAAGATCTGGCACAGTCCGTACTTGGCGCCGTGTCCGGACAGCCACGCCGTGGCATCGAAGGACCCGATGTCGACCGCGTCCCCGGACACATGAGGAGACGTGTCCGCAGTGGCGACCCATCGGGCAGCTTTCTCTTCCGAGCCGTACTTCGAGACCGCCTCGCGAAGAAGCTGATGCTGGTACTGCGGGGAACGCCAGCCGCTGTTGACGTTGAACTCGATGCCGTCGGCGGCGGCACCCGTCGCCGCTTCGCGCAGGGCTCGGAGGAGATCGGGGTCGAGGTTGGCTACGCCGGGATACCGGTCGTCAAAGACGGTCACGCCGTCGGGGAGGGCACCGTCAGCCTCGGTAGTCGTACCACCGTGGTCGCCGCGGAACGAGGGCGCCGATGACGATGCCGACTGGTAGACGAGGGCTCCGATGATCGCAGCCGTGACGACGACGAGGCCGGCGGTAGTAGGCCCGAAACGCCTGCGGGCCGTTGCTCGTGCTGATGCGGTTTGACACATGCTGCCAGTCAAGGCAGCGTGGTGTTGTCAGCCCGGATGTGGTTTTCGGTATGCCGACGATATGCGCCGGTTCGTAGCATCGAGAGCATGCGTGTATTGGTCGTC
The DNA here is from genome assembly GCF_050942935.1 of Dactylosporangium sp. CA-233914. Classification (NCBI taxonomy): domain Bacteria; kingdom Bacillati; phylum Actinomycetota; class Actinomycetes; order Micromonosporales; family Micromonosporaceae; genus Dactylosporangium; species Dactylosporangium sp. CA-233914. The sequence goes on from NZ_CP192030.1 coordinate 3,353,588, forward strand.
GAGGACGAACCCTACATGGCCGAGGCCATCCGTGATGGCCTGCGCCTGGAAGCGATCGCGGCCGACATCGCCGGTGACGGCGACACCGCTCTGGAGCTGTTGAGCATCAACGCCTACGACATCGCCGTCCTCGACCGCGACATTCCCGGGCCCTCCGGTGACGAGATCGCCGAAAGCATCGTCGCCTCCGGCAGCGGCATACCGATCCTGATGCTCACTGCTGCCGACCGGCTCGACGACAAGGTTTCCGGGTTCGAGCTCGGCGCCGATGACTACCTCACGAAGCCGTTCGAACTCCGGGAACTCGTGCTCCGTCTCAGAGCGCTCGACCGCAGGCGCGCCCACAACAGGCCGCCGGTGCGAGAGATCGCGGGTTTGCGTCTGGATCCGTTCCGCCGCGAGGTCTACCGCGACGGCCGCTACGTCGCGCTCACCCGCAAGCAGTTCGCCGTGCTCGAAGTTCTCGTCGCTGCCGAAGGCGGTGTCGTCAGCGCCGAAGCGCTGCTGCAACGGGCGTGGGATGAGAACGCGGACCCGTTCACCAACGCCGTGCGCATCACCGTCTCGGCGCTGCGCAAACGGCTCGGCGAACCCTGGATCATCGCCACCGTGGCCGGCGTCGGCTACCGCATCGACACCGCACCTGGCACCGGACGTGAGGGCGGGGACCGTGGATAGAGCCCCTGGTTTGAGTGTTCGCCTCAAACTGACCCTCAGCTACGCCGGCTTCCTCATGCTCGCAGGTGCCTTGCTGCTCGCGGTCGTGTGGGTGTTCCTCCTGCGATACGTGCCCGACGTACAACCACAGCCCCGCGGCCCTAGCCTCTACCCTGCGAATCCCAGCCGCTACGACCTCTGGCGCGCTTTCGCTCCGCGGGCAGCCCAAGCGTCGGCGTTCCTGCTGGTGTTCGGTCTCCTGGGAGGGTGGCTTCTCGCCGGCCGGATGCTCGCCCCGCTGACTCGCATCACGGAGGCCACACGCATGGCCGCGGACGGATCGCTGTCCCACCGAATCTGGCTACCGGGCCGAAGCGATGAGTTCCGCGAACTCGCCGACGCCTTCGACGCCATGCTCGCACGGCTCGAAGCACACGTTGCCGAACAGCAGAGATTCGCAGCCAACGCCTCCCACGAACTGCGCACTCCCCTGGCGATCACACAGACACTTCTCGACGTGGCGCGCAACGATCCGGCCCGCGACACCGGCGAACTCGTCGACATCCTCTACGCCGTCAACACCCGAGCGATCAACCTCACCGAAGCACTGCTCCTGCTCAGCCGCGCCGACCAACGGTCCTTCACCCGAGAACACGTCGACCTGTCCCTCATAGCGGAAGAAGCCACCGAAACACTCCTTCCCCTCGCGGAAAAGCGCGGCCTCACCATCGAAACCTCCGGCGACATCACCCCCACCATCGGCTCACACACGCTCCTGCTGCAGATGACCACGAACCTTGTGCACAACGCGATCGTCCACAACCTGCCCGAACAGGGCACCGTGTGGGTCACGACCAGCGTTCACCTCAACACTGTGGAGCTCACTGTCGAGAACACCGGCGAGAAGCTCACTCCACAGTTGGTTTCCACGCTTGTCGAACCGTTTCAGCGCGGCACCCAACGCATACGCACCGACCACGCAGGTGTCGGCCTCGGCCTGGCGATCGTCAACAGCATCACCCAAGCACACGACGGAACCCTCACCCTCACCCCCCGAGCCGCTGGAGGGCTCCGCGTCACAGTGCGTTTACCGGCCGCGCCACCGGGCAGATGACGATCAGCGGAATTGCCACCTGGCTGTGCCCGACACCGCGGCGTTGATCGCCCGGGCCTGGGGCCGGAGGTTGAACCGCTACCGGGCGGCGGCGCGCAGCGCGGGTCGGTCAAGCCCGATGATCGCCGGCCGCAGCGGGATCCCGATGGCGCCGGCGTGAGCCATTCGGCCACTCGGCGCGGCGGTCAAAACGTGCGTCGTCATCCGGTTGGACACTCCGGGCCGGGCGTCCGCCTCGCGATCGACAGGCCCTGCCGGCGGAGCGGACGACGAGGCAGGCCGGCGCCGTAGCCACCACGATCTCGGCCCGCACGCGGTCGAGCACCGCCCCGGCTGCCTGCGCCGAGTCGCGCTGCCTGCGCCGAGCCCCTGCAGCAGATCTCCGCTGCGGGACCCGGCTGGCGCAGCGCGTCGGCGAAGTTCGTCGTGGGCTCGATGTGCCCGGCCGAATGGCCGACGGCGACAACGGCGCGCGGCGCCGTCACGCCTGCCTCCCTTGTGGTCGTCGCCATCGTTATAGACCATCGGTACTTTCAAAAAGTTCTGGCAGCCTCCTTGGCTGTGATGGGGAAGTCGAAATAGGTGTCTGGATAAGGCTCGTCTTTCAGTGTGTAGTGCCACCACTCGCAGTCGTACCGACTAAAGCCGCAGGCCTCCATGATGGAACAAAGGTGCTGACGGTTTCTCGCTTCGACCGGGTTGATTCCTTTCGCTCCGTGATGCGAGATCGAATCCATCAGATCGTGGTCACCGCCCATGGGGGCGAGCTCACCGGTGGCCAAGTTGTAGAGCGTCAGGTCAACTGTGCTGCCCCGGCTGTGGCCAGACTTGGCGGCCACATATCCCTGCTCAAACATCTGGGCTCTGTCAATGTTCGGATAGTGCCGCAGCTTCGTCCGGCCGTCCTCCGGCTGCTTTGACCAACGCAGGAAGCAGTCTACGGCGCGCTGAGGGCGATAACCGTCCCAAAGAAGCAGGCCGAAGCCGAGGGACTCGGCCTTTCTTCGCGCTTTTTTCAGGGCCGCGCACAGGTCCGTCGTGCCGACAATTCGATTTGCCAGGTATCCGTCCACCGGTTTGCCGGTGAAGTTGTTCCAGGTGGCGTACTTGGCATCCCAGCGGATTCCGGATACAAACTCGTCCACAAAGACGAAGTCTTCTTTCATCGGCGTTGTCCTGCCAATGCCAGCGACACCATCCGGTCGATCACTTCGGCAAGCGGCAGTCCGGCGGCCGCCATCATTCTCGGATAGCGGCTGTATGAGGTCATGCCCGGCAGTGTGTTAACCTCGTTGAGGACTACTTTCCCATCCTCCTTGAGGAACATGTCCACTCGCGACAGTCCCCGGCATCCCAGGGCGCGATATATGTCCTTTGCGGTCTCTTGAACGAGTGAGCGCAACTCTGCCGGAATGTCGGCGGGAACGATGGGCGTCGAGTTTTCGGAGCCGGTTTCGGGTTCGTTCTCCTGATGGATTCTGAAAAAGCCATGGGACAGAGCGATTCGATCTACCTCGCCGGCGATCAGATCCGAGTCGTTCCCCAGGATGGCGCAACCGACCTCGCTGCCGACGACAGCCTCTTCGATCAGCACCTTCGAGTCATACTGTCGTGCGGTTTTCACCGCACTCAGCAGTTCCTCTTCTCGGGATACCTTGCTGACGCCGAACGACGACCCCGAACGGGCCGGCTTCACAAAGACGGGATAGGTGAGCCGGTCGGGATCGACGTTCTCGTTCGCCGTGACGGTCCAGAAATTCGGCGTGGCGATTCCCGCGCTTCTGGCGACGATGTAGGCAAGGGATTTGTCCATACACAGTGCAGAACTTTGGACGTCGCAGCCGACGTAGGGGATGCCGGAGAGCTCCAACAGGCCTTGCATCGCACCGTCCTCGCCCAGTTTGCCGTGCAGGACGGGCAGTACCAGGTCCAGACTGATCGTTTCGTATTGTCCCTGCTGCAGGACAAGCAATCCGTGGACGCTGCTGTCCGGTGACAGCACGGCCGGACGGCAACTGCCGTTTTCCCAGTTCGCGTCGGGGCCGTCACAGAGCTTCCAGGCGCCGCTCTTCGTAATCCCGACATAGAACGGTTCGTACTTATCGGTATCGAGGTGTTTTGCGACCTCTTGCGCCGATTTGACGGAGATGGGATGTTCTTCGGACGAACCCCCGAAGATGATTCCGACCTTCAACCTATCCATGCTGCTTCCCGCTTTCAAATCTCAGGCAATTGATGAGGCTGTTCTCAACGGTGTCGCTCAGGGCGTGGTCCGTGTAATAGGCCGTGTGCGGGCTGATGATCACATTCGGGAGCTGTTGCAGCCGCAGCAGCGGTTTGCTTTCGATGGGCTTGTTTCTGCAGTCGGCGTAGAATATTCCTTCCTCTCCTTCGAGGACGTCCAGCGCCGCACCGCCCAATCTGCCGCTTTCCAGCGCTGAAACAAGGGCCTCGGTGTCAAGAAGTGAACCGCGTCCAGTATTGACAATGAACGCGCCGTGCTTCATCTGCTCGATACGTCGAGGATTCAAGAGATGGTGTGTATCCGCGTTCAGCGGTGCGTGGAGCGTCACAATGTCGCTCTGCTGTAACAGTTCATCGAGAGAAACGTAATCGGCGAGGGTGTCGGGGCGGTTGTCATAGGCCAATATTCGGCAGCCGAAACCTCGCAGTCGATCCATGACCGCTGCACCGATGCGTCCTGTTCCAATTACCCCGATCGTCAGGTCGCGCAGTTCTTTCCCGCGTACCTCATGTAGCCGGTAGTCATAAATATCTGCACGACGGATGACGGACTTGGCATTGCGTACCGCCATCAACATCAGCATTAGCGTGTAGTCAGCCACGCTGTCGGGCGAATAGGCGATATTCCCAACGGAGATGCCGACGCTCTCCGCGTACTTTACATCGATATGGTTGCATCCGACGCTTCTGGTGGAGATATACCTTACGCCGGCTTGGCCAAGTGCGAGAAGGGTGGGGTTCAGGATTTCGGTCTTGTGGCCGACGCTGATGCATCGGTTTCCGGATGCCAGTTCAATGTTGGCTTCAGATACCGCTGCCGCGGTGATGGTTGGCATGACGCCGAAGCGAGGTGCCATCTCTCGGAACAAGACGGCCTCGTCCGGCCCGCATCCATAAATCGTGATTCCCATTGTTGGGACGGCCGAGGAGACCGCGGACACCGGCGATCGGGTGCGGCGGACCGCTGTTCGTGCTGGTTCGCGATGGCTCATGCCTCCAGCCAAGGCGGGGCGGTGTTGCCGGCCCGTATGTGGTTTTTGATACGCCGACGATAGGTTTCCGGCCGGTAGCATATCGTCGGCATATCGGAAGCCACATACGCGCCGGCAACATCACGCTTTCTTGACTGGAGGCGTGACCCACAGCGAACCAGCCTCCGCCAACGTCTACCGCCTCGGCCTGCTCCCGCTCGCCGTCGTCTCGATGGGCCGGCTGTCGCCGCGCATCGCCGGCCCCCGCGCCGTTCGGGCATGAAACCGCTCAGCCTCGACGAGATCGCCGCGGTCGTCGGCGGGACGGCCGCGGGCGACGGCGCCGTGACAGTGACCGCGCCGGCCGTGCTCGACAGCCGGCAGGCCGAGCCCGGCGGTCTCTTCGTTGCCTTCGACGGCGAGCACGTCGACGGTCACGACTACGCCGTTCAGGCCGGCCGGGCCGGCGCGGTCGCCGTGCTCGGCTCCCGGGCCACGCCGCTGCCCACCGTCGTCGTCGAGGATGCCCAGGCCGCACTGCAGGCGCTCGCCGCCCACGTCGTGGCCCGGCTGCGCGACGGGCTGACCGTCGCCGGGCTGACCGGCTCCCAGGGCAAGACCAGCACCAAGGACCTGCTGGCGGCGGTACTGTCGAGCGCCGCGCCGACGATCGCCACGATCGGCTCGCTCAACAACGAGCTCGGGGTGCCGCTCACCATGCTGCGCGCCGACGCGGCCACCCGGTTCCTCGTCCTGGAGATGGGAGCCCGCCACATCGGCGACATCGCCGAGCTCGCCAGCCTGGTGCCGCCCGACATCGCCGTCGTCCTCAACGTCGGCCAGGCCCACCTCGGCAGGTTCGGGTCGCGCGAGGCCATCGCCAAGGCCAAGGGCGAGCTGGTGCAGGGGCTGGCGCCCGGCGGCACCGCCGTCCTCAACGCCGACGACCCCCGCGTGGACGCGATGCGCTCGCTCACCGACGGCCCGGTGCTGACCTTCGGCCGGGCCGAGCACGCCGACGTACGGGTGCTCGACCTGGCGCTGGACCGGCTCGGCCGGCCGTCCTTCACGCTGCGGACCGCCGACGCCGCGGCTCCCGTCGCGCTGCCGCTCGTCGGCGCCCACCAGGCGCTCAACGCGTCGGCTGCCGCGGCGGCGGGGATGGCGGCCGGCGTACCGCTCGACGTCGCCGCGGCGGCGCTGGCCACCGCCTCGCTGTCGAAGTGGCGCCTGGAACTGCGCGACCTCGCCGGCGGCGCGACGCTGCTCAACGACTCCTTCAACGCCAACCCCGACTCGACCCGCGCCGCCCTGGACGCGCTGGCGGCGATCGAGGGCGGGCGCCGCATCGCCGTCCTCGGCGAGATGCTTGAACTCGGCGACGACAGCGAGGCCGAGCATCGCGCCGTCGGGGAGTACGCCTCCTCCCGGGCCGACGTTGTGGTCGCGGTCGGCGAGGCCGTCCGGCCGCTCGCCGTCGGCGCGGGAGCGCGGGCAGTGGCCGTGGCCGACAACGGCGCGGCCGTCGACTGGCTGCGCGGCCACCTCGCCGCCGGCGATGTGGTGCTCGTCAAGGCCTCCCGCGGGGCGCGCCTCGACGAGGTCGCCGCCGCGCTCGCATAGTTCGGCGGGGCGAGTCAGAAGATCCAGGCTCATCGGGGTCGAAGGCCCGGTGGACCAACGGCCGCAGCGGCAGGTCCCACTCGCCGACGTACTTGCACCACCTGACCGCGGCATGTCGACGGACGGCTGGTCGCGAGCCAGCTACCTCTGACCGCTGGTCAGAGGTAGCTGGCGCCGGTCAGTTCCTCGGCCGCGGCCCAGAGTCGCTTGCCGACGGCCGGATCGGCCGCCTCCCGGCTGAGCCGGGCCTCGGTGACCCGGCCCCGCGTCTCCCAGAGGCGGGACGGGCCGAAGAACTGGCCGCCTCGTACGCCAGGCTCGGTCGCGGCGCGCAACTGCGGCAGCGCGCCCTGCTCCACCGACTGGGTGGCCAGCAGACCGAGCCGCGCGATCGCCTGCCCGAACCGGCCACGGTGCTCCCAGGCCCGCGGAGTCAGGTTGGTGCGGGTCAGACCGGGGTGGGCGAGCACGCTGACGATCGGCGACCCGGCGGCGCGCAGGCGGCGGTCCAGCTCGACGCCGAAGATCGTGGTGGCGAGCTTGGACCGGCCGTAGGCGGTAGAGGCCTGGTAGTCACGCTCGAACATCAGGTCGTCGAAGTCGAGGTGCGCGTTCTTGTGGGTGATCGAGCTGAGACTGACCACCCGGGATTCCCTCGCCGCGGCCAGCTTGCCGAGCAGCAGGCCGGTCAGCGCGAAGTGGCCCAGCATGTTGGTGGCGAGCTGCAGCTCGAAGCCGTCGGCGGAGGTCCGGCGCGGACCGAGCAACACCACGCCGGCGTTGTTGACCAGCAGGTCGATCGCCGGGTGGTCGGCGGCCAGCTTCGTGGCGAATGCGCGTACTGAATCGAGGGAGGCCAGGTCCAGCTCGCGCACCTCGACGTCGCCGCCGATCCGGCGGGCTGCCGCCGCGCCGGCCGCGGTGTTGCGCACGGCAAGCACGACGTGGGCGCCGTGGCGGGCCAGCTCGGTGGCGGTGACCAGGCCGAGGCCCGAGTTCGAGCCGGTCACCACGGCGATCCGGCCGTGCTGGTCGGGGATGCGGTCGGCGGTCCATCCGGTCATCTGCTGCTCCTGGGAGTACCTTGTGCTGCTTCTGGGCATATCCGTGCGGTAGACCCACGACGCTAGGAGCAACGGGAGCCGGTTCGGTCGTTCCCGGTTGCCCTAGGTCTGCGGGACCTACCTTGGTTGCCCAGCGAGGCGGCACACTCGTGACATGAGCCATCCGTACGCGCGTGAGCTCGGAGATTTCCTGCGCGCCCGGCGCAACAGGCTGCGCCCGCGCGACGTCGGCTTGGAGCCGGGCAGCCGGCGCAAGGTCGCCGGGCTGCGGCGCGAGGAGCTGGCCCTGCTGGCCGGGCTGAGCACCGACTACTACCAGCGCATGGAGCAGGGACGGGAAGTACGCCCGTCCGACGACGTTCTGGATGCGCTCGCCGCCGCGCTCGGCCTCGACGACGAGGAACGCCGGCACCTGTTCACTCTGGCCCACGCCGCCCGCCGGCCGATGCCCGCCCGAGTGGATCACGGGCCGGAAAGGGTGCCGGACAGCACGCGGCGGCTGCTGCGGGTGATGGACACCCCGGCGGTCGTGCTCGGCCGGCACCTCGACGTGCTCGCCTGGAACGCGATGGCGCGGGCGCTGCTGGGCGACCCGGACACCTATCCGCCCCACCGGCTCAACATGCTCCTGCTGCTGTTCGACAACACGCTGAACGGCAAGCGGAGCTGCCCGGACTGGGAGCGGCAGGCCCTGGACTACATGGGCATGCTGCGGGCCGCCGTCGCCACCGACCCCACCCATCCGCGCGCCATCGCGATCGTCGGTGAGCTGAGCATCCGCAGCGCCGACTTCCGGAGGCTGTGGGCCCGGCACGACGTACGCGCGTCGGTCAGCGGCACCAAGACCTTCCGGGTCCGGGAGGTCGGAGACATCGTTCTGGACTGGGACACCTATCCGTTGCCGGGCAATCCCGGCCCGGTCATGCTGGTCTTCACCGCCGAGCCGGACAGCGCCGACGCGGACCGGCTGCAACTCCTGGCGTCGTTGCACGCGACCCGTTCAGCGCTCGCCGACGAGCACTCCTCGTAGCGTCGCGGTGCCGAGCCACCGATGCGTGCGGCTGCGGACGAGCGGTCCGACCGGGTGTGGACACCACGGGTGATCGGTCGGGTGTGGTCGACAGTCACGGCGGTACGCCGGCATGGTGGCCGCCAATGGGGGGAGGACGGCACCGACGCAGGACGACAGGTACGGGGAGGGCCATGGTGCTGCTGGGCCTGCGGATGCCTGCTCCGGTCTCCGGTGCGGTCGGCTTGGTCACCGGGGTGGCGGGCCGGCTGACCGGCGGGGGCCGTGATGTGTGGGCGCGCCCTGGCCGGCTGCATATCGAGACGCATGGGGTGCACGGGGTGGACGGTGCACGGGTGGCTCGCCGGGTGGAGCGGGTGTTGGAGCGGCATCCGGGGGTGGTGTGGGCGAGGGTGAACGCGCCGGCGTGCCGGGTGGTGGTCGAGGTGGCCGATCCGCCGCCGCCGCGCCGGGAGTTGGTGGCGCTGGTGACGCGCGCCGAGTCCACCCCGACGAGCGTGGACGAGGAGATCGCCGAGGAGGAGCTGCGGCACCCTGCCGAGGGTCCGCAGCGTACCGGTGTGTTGGCGAACCTGGTGGTCGATGCGGTCGCGTTGGGGCTGGCCGGCCTCACTCAGGTGGCCCCGTGGGCGCCGCTGCCCGCCGAGTTGGCGGGCCTCGTGTCCGCCGTTGAGCTGCATCCCCGGTTACGGGAGTTCGCCGCCAGGCGGCTGCATGGGCAGGAGCGGGCGGAGTCGTTGGTTTCCATGGCCGCCGGGTTGGCACAGGCCCTCGCGGCCGGTGGGTCGGGCGTGGTGGTGGACGTCGCCGAGCGCGTCGGCCGGTGGCGGGAGGCCCGCGCGGATCAGCAGTCGTGGCGTGCGGCGGAGCCGCGGCTCATCAGCGGTCCGGAGGATGCCGGGGCCGACCCGGTGGTGGTCGAGCGCCCGCGCCCGCTGCCGGACGGTCCGGTGGAGCGCTACCAGCGACGGGCACTGGCCGTCGGGGCGGCCGTAGTGGCGGCGGCTGCGCCGCTGGTCGGGCTGCGGCGCGCGGCGGCGGTGGGGCTCGCGACGCTGCCCAAGGCGGCCGAGGCGGGTCGTGCGGCGTTCGCGTCGCACCTCGGGCTGATGCTGGCCCGCAGCGGTGCGTTGGTGATGGATCGGGCGGTGCTGCGCCGCCTGGACCGGCTGGACACGCTGGTGCTGGACGGCGCTGCGTTGCGCTCGGGTCGCTGGGCGCTGACCGACCTGGTTCCGCTCGCCGGTGCCGACACCGACGAGGTGGCCGAGCACGGCTTCGCGCTGTTCGCGGCCGAGAACCCGTGGGATGTACGGGAGGCCGGCGAGTGGACGCTGGCCCCGGTCGACAAGCTGGAACTGCGCGGACGCACAGGGGTCCGGCAGCGGCGAGGGCTGGCTGACACCGGCGCCGAAGTGGTGTTGGGTCTGGCCCGCCGGAGTCGCTTGGAGGCGGTGCTGGCCGTCGAGGCGGACATCGCACCCCGGCTCGACCCGGTCATCGGCGCGGCCCGCCGCGCCGGGCTCCGGATATTGCTGGCCACGGACGAACAGCGGCCGCGGGCCGACTACGCCGACGCCCTGGTGGAGCGCGGCGGGAGCCTGGCAGGCGTGGTGCGCGACATCCAGGCCGCCGGCGGGGTGGTCATGCTGCTGTCCGGCGACCGGCGGGCGTTGGCCGCGGCGGACTGCGGGCTCGGCGTCCACACCGGCGGTTCACCGCCGCCGTGGGGCGCGCACGTGCTGATCGGAACCGAGCTGGGCCCGGCGGCGCTGCTCGTGGAGGCGGTGGTGGCGGCTCGCCGCGTGGACCGGGACTGCATCGTCCTGGCGCGGGCGGCCACCGGCATCGGCGCGCTCGCCGCGCTGGTAGGTGGGGCCACGCGGCCTGCCGCCCGCAGCCTCGGTGTCGTCAACGTCGGCGCGGCACTGGGGTTCGCCGATGGCGCCTGGCGTGCTCACCGATCCTGGCCGGCGGGCCGCCGCTGACTGCCGAGTTGTACCCGACGCCTGTGCGATTCGCCTGATGGCGTGGTTGGTCGCGAGCTGGCTCTCCACGCCCTGCGGGCTGGGTTGCGGTCAGCCTTGAGCGGATCAACTTTCCGATTGAAGGAGGCTGGAACCGGATTGTCAATCCGGTTCGGTAGACTGGCGCCGTGACCGCGACGCTTCGGGCCGACGCCGCCCGCAACCGTGACCGGTTGCTGGCCACGGCCCGCCTGATGGTGGCCGCGGGCGATCTGTCGCTGCAGCTCAACGACGTCGCTCGCCGGGCCGGGGTGGGCGTCGGCACGGTCTACCGGCACTTCCCGGCCCGCCGGGCCCTCGTCGAGGCCCTCGCCGCGGGCGCCTTCACCGCCCTGCTCGACGACGCGCGTGCCGCGAGCCGGCACGACGACGCCTGGGCCGGCGTCGAGCTGCTACTGCGGGCGCTGCTCACCCAGCAACTGGCCGAGCCGACCTTCGCCGAGGTCATCTCCACCGGGCCGGACCTGGACGCCAGCCCGGGCACCACCGCTCATCGCGACGAGTTCGAGCAACTGGCCCGGACCGTGCTCGGGCGCGCCAGGCACGGTGGGCTGCTGCGACCCGATCTCACCGACGAGGACCTGCGCCACCTGGTCTGCGGCACGGTCTTCGCACTGCGCATCGGCGACGAGCCGGGCGGGCGGGTCGACCGCTACCTGCAGGTGCTCCTCGACGGCATCCGTGCCACGACACCGGCGCGGCCGGTAGCCGCAGCTGCCCGGGCGGATCCCAGGTGACGTTCAGGCGACACTGAACTACACCGGCGGGCCGGCCGATGCGGTGGAAGCGCGGCCCCGGGGGCCGGTCGGCGTCCATAGTGGACGCTCGGCGATCCCGGCGCTCAACCGTCATCCGCACCCACCTGCAGGACGCGCCGTGATCCCGCGCGTCCGCGGGTCCACCTGCGATTTCGTCACGAACCGCGGCGCCGCTTGCGGGCTACCATTAGGTGGTCGACGTGATGGCCACGCCTGCCCAGCAGCCCGGTCATCGCCTGGATGCAGCCGTCGCGTTGTGTTGCAAGGGTGGAGGGCGTCGCTGATGCGGGCGCGTCTGACGACATTGTTGCTTCGTCCGAAGCCGCCACCCCTCGCGCTCGGGTTTCTGCTCGCCGTGGTGCTCATCGCCGCGGAGACCGCCGTGATGTTCCCCTTCCGGGACCTTCACGAAGGCGTGCGAAGCGTCGTCTATCTGTGCGGCGTCCTGGTCGTGGCAATCGTGTGGGGCGCCAAACTGGCCGTGGTGACCTCGGTGGCCAGCGCCGCCGCCCTCAACTCTTTCTACGCTCCTCCCTACCGGGATTTCAGCCACACCGCACCGCGGGACCTGCAGATCGTCGTGGTATTCATCGCGGCCGGGCTCCTGGCCAGCTTCCTGGCAGACCTGTCCCGATTCCACGCCGCCGAGGCATCGCAACGACGTCAGGAGGCCGACCTCGTCGCCGACCTCGCGCGCCAGATGCTGCACGCCGGCGATCTGCGTTCGGTCCTCGGTCCGGCAGCACAGCGAATAGCCGGGGTGTTCGCGCTACCGTTCGTAGCCATCGAGCTCGGGGCAGTTGCCGGCGACGAGCGGCGGGCTGCGGTGGCGTTGTGGGATGGTGCGGCCCGCCTGGGCACCCTGCTGGTCCCGGCCGAGCTGCCCGCACGGACGCTTGAGCGCCTGCGGCAACGGGTCGTACCGCCGCTGGAGTCGCTGCTGAGTGCGGCATGCGACCGGACCAACGCGCTGCAGGCAAGTCGCGAAGAGGCCGGCCGGCTGATGGCGGAGCAGGCCGCGTTGCGGCGGGTGGCAACCCTGGTCGCACACGGAGCCGCGCCGACCGAGGTGTTCGACGCCGTCACCGCGGAGCTGTGCAGGATCTGCGGACCCCAGAACACCGGCCTCGTCTGCTACGAGCCGGACGGCACCGGCACGCTCGTCTCGGGCCGAAACGAGCCCGGCATCCCCGAGACGCCGGCCGGGACGTGCATCCAGCTTGAAGGAGACTGCCTGTCCGGGATCATCAAGCGCACGGGCCGCTCGGCTCGCACGACATACGACCCCGCGGTCGGCCCCACCGCCGAGATGCTGCGCGATCTGGGCATCCGCTCGGGGATCGGCGTACCGGTGATCGTCGAAGGCCGTCTCTGGGGCGCGGCCGTCGTCACGACCACGTCGCCCACGCCGATACCGGCCGCCACCGAGGCACGCCTGGTCGAGTTCATCGAGCTGTTGGCCACCGCGATCGCCAATGCCCACAGCCGTACGCAGCTCACCGCCTCCCGCGCCCGTATCGTCACCGCCGCGGACAACACCCGGCGCCAGCTCGAACGCGACCTGCACGACGGCACCCAGCAACGTCTCATCTCGCTGGCCCTCCAACTGCGCACCGTGGAAGCGTCGATCCCACCCAGCCAGGACACCGTCAAGGAGGAACTGTCATCAGCCGTGAACGGCCTCATCGGCGTCTGCGAGGACCTGCGGGAGCTGTCCCGGGGAATCCATCCCGCGATTCTGTCCAAGGGCGGGCTGAGCACGGCGCTCAAGACGCTTGCCCGCCGCAGCACGGTTCCGGTCGAACTCACGGTGGACATCGACCGGCGACTGCCCGAACGAGTCGAGGTCACCGCGTACTACATCGTCTCCGAGGCACTCACCAACGCCGCCAAACACGCCCAGGCCACCCTGGTGTACGTCGATGCTGAAGCCGGTGACACAACCCTCGGGCTCACGATCCGCGACAACGGCGTCGGCGGAGCCAGCACCAGCAAAGGGTCAGGACTGATCGGCCTGCAAGACCGCACCGAGGCACTCCGCGGCAAAATGGAGATCACCAGCCCGCCCGGCGGTGGCACGACACTCCTGTTCAGCGTTCCGCTCAATGGAGGTGCTCCCTGAGGAGCGAGGAGGCCGAAGTACTTGACTGCTCGCACAACGCGGACGTCCTCCCCGGGTTCACATCCGGGGAGGACGTATCGGCGGTTCTGCTGAACTCCTACCTGACGTGGCTCATCTGACGGTCACCGTGTGCAGCAGGTCGTTGTAACCGGTGGCGGGCTCCCACACGCCGGTGTTGGCGAGCCGGATGGCGTACTCGGGCCGGTTGGCCAGGCTGGGCTGCGGGTCGGGCAGCCAGAGCAGCAGCCGGTAGCTGCCGGCCGGCACGCCCGACAGCGACACGGTTTGGTTGACGGTCGTGGATGTGCCCGCGGCCCACCGGCGCGGGTCGGCGTTGAGCGGCTTCAGGTAGACGGCACCGGAGGCGGTGTTGCGCAGCACGAGCGTGAGTCCACGCGGGTTGAACGGCGCGGCCCAGCCGGCGTTCTGCACGGTGAACTGGACCGCCAGGCTGCCGCCGGCCGTCGCGGTCGCCGGATACGTGCCCTGGGTGAGGGTGAGCCGGTGGCCGAGGCTGCGGCGCACGGTGGTCATGCAGCCGCCGCTGGTCCAGCCGTTGAGCACCTCCGGCCGGTAGTCGGTGTTGAGGTAGTTCCAGTGGAACTGGCTGAGCTCCTGCAGTGCGGTCGGGCACTGTGAGCGCGGCGGGTTGGGCTGGCAGGTCTCGCCGCCCATCGGCACGAACTGTGTCTCCGCCGACAGGTACGGGTACTCGACCGCGGTGTTCTCGTAGGTGCCGAGGTCGTCGGCGCTGGCGAGGAAGCAGTCGTTGTGATGCCCGATCCGGGCGAGCGCGGTGCCGCCGTACGCCTGGCCGGACGTCACCGCGCCGGTGCCGTACATCGTGCGCTTGAACTTGGGGGTGCGCACCTCGACCATGCGGTTGGCCGGCAGCACGCTGAGGAGCTTGTCCACGACCGCCTTGCGGTTGGCCCAGTCCGTCTGGGTCACGCTGCCCTGGTCACCGAAGTTCTGGGTGTACCACCACTCGCCCCACGCGCCGATGAAGCCGGCCTGCACGACGTGGATGACGTCGCTGTTGGCGCTGAGATACGGCGCGAGCTGGTCGAGGTGCTGCAGCACCCGGCTGAGCGGGGCATCGTCGCCGGCGGTGGACGTGGTGTACGCGAACCGCAGGATCATCTTCAGCCCGGCGGCGCGCACGGTGTCGGCCTGCCGCTGGAACTGGGCGAGCGCCGCCGCGCTGATCGGCGCGTTCTTGAAGGCGGCGAGGTAGAACACGCACATGACGAGCGTGGTCTGCTGGCTGGTGCGGTAGCCCTGGAGGGTGGCGAGGTCGAAGGTGTTGGTGTCGCAGTCGCCGGTGTGGTGGTAGAAGCCCCGCTCGGGGTTGGCGATGTCGGCGGTGTCCGCCTGGTAGGTCACCGTGCCGCCGCCGCTGCCGGAGCCGCTGTAGACGTGGGTGTAGCGGGCCGAGGTGTCCAGCGGCGCCTCGGTCTGGAAGACCAGGTCGGCGTCGTTGGGCGTCGCGGTCTCGCCGATGTCGGCGCGGTTGACGGTCCAGGTGGCGACGCCACCGCCGCTGGTGTGCGTGACGGCGGTGACCGCCGTCCAGCTCCAGCCGCCGCCGGCGTTGCGGAAGAGCGTGCCGTTCTCCAGCAGGTAGTCGGCACCGATGCCGGTGGTGGCGAAGCCGGTGGCCGCGCTGCGGTCGGTGTCGATGTAGACCCGCAGCCACGTGGGCGTGCCGCTGTACTGGTAGCGATAGGTGACGGTGGTGGCGGTGTTGGTCGCCGTCTGCCCGGTGATCGCGGCGTGTGCCGGCGCCGCGCCGAACGTGACCATGGCCAGCACACCCACGAGGGCGGCGGCGATCACTCGTCTCGAGGACATGGCTCCCTTTCAGACCGTGACGAGGGGGAAGGGGTTGGGGCCGGCCGGCAGTCGCTCGGTTGCCGAGTTGTTCTTCAGGTAGCCGAGCCGGATCTGCCGGCCGGTGCTCAGGCCGAGGCTCGCGAGTGGGATGGCGGCCTCGACGGTGGTGTCGTTGCGGGCGAAACTCATCGCGCCGAGCGGTGTCCAGGACCAGCCGGCGCCGTTGTGCCGATACAGGTTGGCGTTCTCCAGCATGTAGTCGGCGCCGGACGGGTTGCTCCAGCCCGTCGCGGCGTAGCCGGTGGCGGGGTTGTTGTCGGTGTCGAGGTGGAACTGGCCGAGCGTGTTCAGCCCGGTGCCGCGCACCAGCAGGAACAGGGTGGTGCCGTTGCTGGTCACCGACACCGACTGCACGCTCGTGCCGCCGGTCAGCACCGGCGCGACGCCGGCCCAGTCGTTCGGTGAGCCGTCGACGGTGATGACGGGCTGCACCGGCCCGGAGGCGGTGGTGAACGTGCGGTCGGCGCCGGTGGCCGGGGCCGCGCCGGCCGCGGACAGCACGCGGAAGTGGTACTGCGTGCCGGGTGCCAGCCCGGTGAGGTTCACCGTGTGGCTGGTGACCCCGCCGGGTCCGGTGGCGGTGGAGCCGTACGAGCCGCTGGTGCCGTACTCCACGCTCGTCGTGGACGGCACGTCGGTGCTCCAGGTGATCGTGGCGGAGGTGGCCGTGACGTTCGTCGCCTGGATGTTGCCGATGACCGGCGGCTGTGCGGGCGTGCCTCCGGGGACGTGGAACCGCACGGCCTGGCCGCCGAAGTTGGCGACCCGGAACCAGGTCCAGATCTCCCGGCCGGCCATCGACTGCGGGAAGATGTAGCCGCGGTCGAACTCCAGCTCGGCGCGGCTGCCGGACTGCACGATCCGCACCGGCCAGCCCCGGTTGCCGGGCGCGTTGGCGCTGCTGAACCGGAACACGTCGGCCTGGCCGGTCACGTGCGGCAGGAGGTACGCCTGGTTGAGGTTCTCCACGTAGATCCGGGAGTCCGGCGAGGTCGGCCAGAAGGGCTGCCAGCCGGACGGGCCGTCCTGGTCGTAGTCGAAGTAGATCATCTCCTGGGCCAGGCTGATCGCCTGCTTGGCCTCGATCATCATGAAGAACCGGTCACCGGCGAAGTGGGTGTACACCTTCGTGATGCCCTTGGCGTTGGCCCCGGCCGGGTCCTGGTAGATCGGCGTCTCGCCCGCCCATTCCCCGGTGTTGCCGTCGGCGACGAATCCGCCGAACAGGTCGGTCGGGTGAGCCCCGGCCTGGCCGGGTGCGGCCCTTGCGTTGGCGTCGAGCCAGTTCTTCGCGTCGTCGTAGACAGCGGCGTTGAAGTGGTTGGCGCCGGAGACCGAATAGCCGAGGTAGCCGGAGTTGACCACCACCTCGTTCATCCACTTCTGCGTGCCGGCGGCCGGCACCCGGAAGTCGATGATCACGATGTTGAAGCCGTCGGCCGGGTTGGCCTGGGCATTCATGTAGGTCTTCCAGAATCCGCCAAAGTTGTCCCGGTTGCGGTACCCGGCGGAGCTGGGATCGGTGTTCCAGTTGCTCTCGTAGCCCGGGCTGCTGTCGTAGAAGCCGGGGATGTAGGTGTTGTAGTACCACGACTCGGTGACGAAGACGTTGATGGCTCGGCGGTAGCGGTCCGCGAACCGGGACGTCCCTTCGTCCGGGTTGAAGTACCAGTAGCCGCGGTTGGCGGCGACGACCTTGCTCGGGTCGACGGCCTTGATCTTCTCGACGAGATCGATCATGCCGCCGGCGGTGAAGCCGAAGTTGCCGCGCGGGCCCCACGAGACGGACGGCCCGGCCCCGCCGACCGGGTCGGGTGTGTCGACGGTGTCGAGGAAGACGCCGTCGTAGTCACCGTCGTGGACGATCTTGTCGACCTGGTAGGTGACGAACCGCTGCCAGGCCGGGTCGCCGCCGTTGATGTAGCCGCCGCCGTACGTGCGGTTGACGTCGACCGTGCCGTCGCCGTCGCGCCAGTAGCCGCCGTAGAGGTACCGGCTGTCGTTGACCCAGGTGCCCTGCTGGTCGAGGTACCACGGCATGACGCCCCGGTTGCGCCAGGTGAGCCGGTTGCCCCAGGACGAGTAGTCGGCGGCGATGCCGAGGCCGGCGTACCCGGCGTATCCGTCGTTGTAGGTGCCGTCCGGTGCCGCGCCGCCCTCCACGTCGAGGTAGCCGCCGGCGGCGTTGTAGTTCCACGGATTCGGCCCGTGCAGGGGGCCCGACGGACCGGTGTAGCCGGCCGGGAGCAGGCCGAGCTCGATGCCCTTCTGGATGCTCATGTGCCCGCTGTGGCCGGGAATGATGCTCGGCAGCATCTCGCCGACGGAGAGGTAGCCCAGCACGATGACGTCGTCGGCGGTACCCAGCACACCGTCCAGTCCGCGCTTGATCTCCTGCACCTGCGCGCTCGTGACGGACTCGAAGTAGAAGTGGTCGGCGGTCACGTTGAGCACCCGCAGGGTCGGTTCGAGCACGACCAGGTCGTACGCCTTGAGCTGGTTCGTCTTGGCCTGGTCGAGAGTCCCGTACCAGAAGGCGGTGCGGCTGTTCTGGTTGAGGGTGGGTACCTTGCCGTAGAACGGGGTCCGGCCGATCTCGAACGCGGCCGCATGCGCGGGCCGCGTACCCGGCGCGACGATCACGGCGGCGGTCAGGGCGACCACGCCGCAGAACAGGCGGAAGGCTTTGCCGAACACGGATCCTCCCTCCGGTCAGGTGACGTTGACGACCGCGGTGGTGTACTCCGGTGAGCTGCCCGAGCCGTGGAACACGACCCGGTGCGGGGTCGGCGCCATCGTCGCCGGGATCTGCCAGACGTAGTGGCCGTCCGCCGACGAGACGAGCGGGCTGGGCCCGTCGACCGGCGCCCAGCTCCAGCCGGTGCCGGTGTGCCGGTAGAACCAGCCGTTCTCGATGAGCAGGTCGGCGCCGATGCCCGCGGTGGCGAACCCGGTGCCCGCGTCGCCGTCCACGTCGATGAAGACGTGGTGGAAGTCGTACGGCAGGGTGAAGGTCGCCTCGTAGGTCACCGCGGTCGCGCCGATCGTGCCGGTGGCCGCGGTGATCGGATCGCCGGACGGGGTCGCCGTGGTGACCGTGATCGGCCCGGCCACGGGGGAGACGTTGCCGCTGGCGTCACGGGCGGCAACCGTGAAGGTGTACGCCGTGCTCGGCTCCAGCCCGCTGATCGGCACGCTCGGCTCGGCGCCGGCCAGCCACGCGGGCACCGACAGCAGGCGGGCGCCGTTCAGGCTGATCTCGTATCCGGTGACGTCCCGTTCGGGTGCGGCCGTCCAGCTCAGTACGGCGTGCGCGACCCCGGTCTCGACCGCCCGGAGACCGGCCGGTGCCGCCGGTGGCTGCGGGTCGGGCCGGGCGGTGGTGATCACGGTCGAGCGGCTCGGGGCGGAGGTGTTGCCGGCGACGTCACGCGCGAGCACGCCGACCCGGTACTGACGCCCCGGCTCCAGGCCGCGGATCGTGGCCAGGGGCTCGGCACCCGTCGTGCCGGCGACCCGCGCCCCGTCGAGCAGCACGTCGTAGCCGGCGACCCGGCCGCCCGGGTCGGTGGCCGGCAGCCACGCGACGGTCACCTCGGTCGAGGCGACCCGGACCGGCACCGGGCCGCCGTGGACCCGCGGCGGGTTGCGGTCGGGACGGCCGGTGTCCGCGGCGGCGGCCAGCTGGCGGGCCCAGTACTCCGGCGGCGGCAGCGTGTCCCAGGGGTTGGCCAGCACGTCCGGGGTGACGTAGACGTATCCGGCGTTGCGCTGCTTGCTCAGCCGCATCGCGTCGTCGAGCTGCTCGATCGTCGCGGTGCCGTGCACCAGGTGCCACAGCCGGCGCGGGTCAATCGCGCGCTGCCACGCCGGCGGCTTCCACTGCCGGTACGTGTCGTACGTGCCTTCGAAGGTGAGGATGACGTCGCCGATGTCGGCGTAGCACGGCTCGGTCTCGATGCCGGGGTTGACGACCGTGAAGGCGCCACGGTGCCAGGCCCGGGTGTGCTCGTCGAGCGCGCGGTAGGTACGGGCATATGCGCCGTCGGGGCCGCATACGTTCTGTACCTCGTCGAAGAAGATGCCGCCGAGCCCGTCGCCGCCGTAGAGCCGGTACCACGTCTCGATGTCCTGCTGTACCTGGGCGGACCAGGCCGCCGGGGTGGTCTGCCCGAGACGGGTCGTCCGGCCGGTCGTGCCCAGGTATCCGGTGGGCACGTAGCCCAGCACGGTGACACCGCCGGCCCGGGCCGCGGCGATCGCGGCGGCGTAGAGCGGGTCGCGGGTCTTGCCGGGCCCGGAGAACGGGTTGGCCACGGCGATCCCCGTGCCCGGGCCGGTGAGCCGCTGCCACAGGGCTGCGCCGTCCCCGCCCGGGTAGAAGTAGGCCGGCACGGCCAGACGCTGTCCGACGCCGTCGGCGGTCGCGCTGGTCGTGGTGCGGGTGGTGGGCCCGCCGGCGAAGGCCGGCGCGGGCACGATCGGGGCGAGCATCAGTGCGAGTGCTGCGGCCAGCGCACGCAGGCGCGACCGACCGCGGCCATGTCGGTCAGACATGGTCGGCTCCATTCCGGTGCTGAGTGGGCCGTCAGCCCTTGTTGCCGCTGAGGGCGATGCCTTCGATGAAGTGCCGCTGCATGACGAAGAAGACCGCGATGACCGGCAGCGAGGCGAGCAACGATCCGGCCATGAGAATCGGGTAGTCGGTCTGGAACTGGCCCTGCAGCGCGGCGAGCCCCGCGGACAGGGTCATCTTGTCCGGGTCGGTGTTGACGATCAGTGGCCAGAACAGGTCGTTCCACGACCAGAGCATGGCGAGGATGGCCAGTGCCAGCAGGCCGGGCTTGGCCAGCGGGAGCATCACCGACCAGTAGATGCGCAGCGGTGACGCGCCGTCCAGCCGGGCCGCCTCGTCGAGTTCCTTGGGCAGGCCGAGAAAGAACTGCCGCAACAGGAACACGCCGAACGCGCTGAACAGGCCGGGCACGATCAGCGCCGGCAGGGAGTTGAGCCAGCCGAGTTTGGCCATGATCTCGTACTGCGGGATGACGAACAGCGGCGGCGGCACCATGAGCACCGACAGGAAGACGCCGAAGAGCACGTTGCGGCCGGGGAACCGCAGCCGGGCGAAGGCGTACGCGGCCATCGAGCAGAACAGCAGCTGCCCGGCGGTCCGCCCGACCGCCGTGAGCAAGGTGTTGAGGAACTGCTCGCCGAAGGGCAGCAGCTCGAAGACCCGCGCGTAGTTGGACCAGTGCCAGTCCGGTTCGATCGTCGGCGGCACCCGCGTCGCGCTGGAGAGGGATTTCAGCGAGGTGAGGAACTGCCAGACGAACGGGAGGACCATCACCGCCGCGCCGGCGGCGAGCAGCGCATGGGTCCCGGGATGCCGGCGGCGTGCCGTGAACCTGGCCGTGGACCTAGCCATAGTGGACCCACCTCCGTTGAAGCCGGAACTGCACCGCGGTCAGCGTGACGATCAGCAGGAGCAGGGCCATCACGATGGCCGCCGCGTAGCCGCGGTCGTTGCTGGAGAACGCCTTCTCGTAGAACAGCGCGACGACCGTCTGGATGCGTGGGTACGCCGGGTTGTTGCGGGCGGACTGGCCGCTGCCGCCGATGACGTACACCAGGTCGAACAGCTGCAACGAGCCGATCACCGACAGGACCGAGACGAAGAAGATGGAGGGCGACAGCAGCGGCAGCGTGACCTTGCGGAACTGCATGACCCGCCCCGCGCCGTCGATCGCGGCGGCCTCGTAGTACTCCCGCGGGATCGCCTGCATGCCGGCCAGGAAGATCACCAGGTTGTAGCCGAGGCTGGTCCAGATGCCGACCGCCGCCAGTGCGTAGAGGGCGGTGGCCGGATCGGCGATCCAGTGCGGACCGTCGACGCCGACGAGCGACAGGGCGTAGTTGA
The DNA here is from genome assembly GCF_050942935.1 of Dactylosporangium sp. CA-233914. NCBI lineage: Bacteria > Bacillati > Actinomycetota > Actinomycetes > Micromonosporales > Micromonosporaceae > Dactylosporangium > Dactylosporangium sp. CA-233914. The sequence continues at coordinate 3,375,014 of NZ_CP192030.1, forward strand.
TCAGGCCGTAGTCGCCGTTGTAGAGCCACCGCCACACCATCGCGACGGCGACCGGCATGGTCACCATCGGCAGGAAGAACAGCATCCGGTAGACGGACACTCCCCGCAGCCGGCGCTGGTTGAGCAGCGCGGCGAAGAAGATGGCCACCGGGATGCCCGCCAGGCCCAGCACCGTGTACAGCGTCGTGTTGCCCAGCGCCCGCAGCACCTCGCGGTCACCCGCGAGGGTCCGGTAGTTCGCAAGGCCGATCCACTCGTGCCCGCCGAACGGCCCCCACTCGGTGAAGGAGAAGTACGCCGTCTGCAGCACCGGCCACAGGTAGAACACGCCCAGGCCGAGCCCGGTCGGGGCGATGAGCAGGTACGCCCAGAGCGCCTCACTGCGCTGGCGCCGCCAGGACCGGCGCCGCCGGAAATGGCCGGCGGGTGCGGGCGCGGCGGCGGGCTCGGCCCGCGCAGCGCCCGACTCGGTGACCACCATCGCGAGCTACTCCTTCGCCAGCAGTGCGTTCATGTCTTTGGCGAGTGCCTTGGCCGCGGTCTCCACGTCCACCTCACCGCTGTACGCCTGGGTCAGGTACTTGGCCTCGGCCTCGTTCCACGCGGCCGTGTTGCGGGAGATGGGGTACGGCACCGCGTACGCCACCGCGTCGAGGAGGTACTGCACCTGGAAGCGCGCGTTGGCACTGGCCCACGCCGTCTGCGTGCCCGTGTATGCCGGGATCGGCCCGCTGCGCCCGAGGATCTCGGCCGCCGGCCGGGAACCGAGGAACTGCACGAACTGCCACGCCTGCTCCGGGTGCTTGGTCTTCGTCGCGACCACGTTCGCCACACCGTGGATGATCGTGGCCTTCTTGACGCCGACCGGCAGTGGGCCGACGTTGACCCGCGTCTTCGTGTACTCGTTCTTGGAGAACTCCGAGACGTTCCAGGATCCGCCCCAGTACATGGCGAGCTTGCCGGACTCGAACAGCTGCAGCGGCTGGGTGTCCGTCATCGTCTTGAGGTCCGGCGACTGTTTGGCCTTGATGAGGTCGGTCCAGAAGCGCAGGCCCTCGATGGTGGCCGGCTGGTCGTAGCCGGAGGTCTTGCCGTCGGCCGAGATCACCTGGCCGCCGGCCTGGTAGATGGTGTTGTAGTAGTACTCCTGGCCGGACGTGATGCTGGCGCCGACCGCATACACGCCCTTGGCGGGATCGGTGAGCTTCGCGGCCGCCGCCTTGAAGTCGGCCCAGGTCCAGCCGTCCTTCGGGTAGGCGACCCCGGCCGCGTCGAAGATCTCCTTGTTGTACCAGACACCCACGGTGTCGAAGTCCTTGGGCAGGCCGTACACCTTGCCTTCGAAGGTGTGCAGGTCGATGAGCGCCTTGGGGTAGACACTCAGGTCGATCTTGGCCGCGCTGATCCGGTCGGACAGCGGCATGATGACCTTGTTGTCGGCGTAGAGCTGGATGTTCGGACCGTTCATCCAGAACACGTCCGGCGCCGCTCCTCCGCTCACCGCGGCCCGCAGCTTGGTCCAGTAGTCGGTCCAGGGAGTCATCTGGACGTCGACCGTGATGTCGGGGTGCTCCTTGGTGAAGGCCGCGGCGAGCTCCTTCATCACCGGCACCTGGTTGGTGTCCCACACCATGTATGACAGGGCGACCGGGCCGTCCGCGGACTCCTTGCCGCCGCCGCACGCGGCGACGGAGAAGGAGAGCGCGGCGGCCAGCATCGCGGTCAGGCCTAACCGTAGTGGTCTCGACATGTGGCGGTCCCTTTCCAGGAGACTCAGGTCACATCAACGACGCCACTATTAACACTCTCCTTCATAAGTCTGTCAAGGCCGAGACCTCGATGCGGACCCGGCACCCTCGCGCCCGCGTCAGCGCGTCGGTGCCGCCGGCGCGGCCAGGCCGCTGCCCGGGTCGAAGATGTGCCGCTCCAGATGGTCGAGGGCGTGACGGACGGCGCCGAGGGCGACGGCATCGTCGGCGAGCGCCGACCGGAGCACCTCTGGTGTGCGGATGCACCACTTGTCCAGCTCCCGCCGCAGCGGCTCGAGCAGCACGTCCGCCGAGCGCGAGAACCCGCCGCCGAGGACCACCATCTGCGGATCGAGCGCCAGGACCAGGGCCGAGGCGCCGACGGCCAGGTCCTTCACGTATCGGCGGACCAGGGTGAGGGCGCGGCGATCGCCGTCCCGCGCGGCGGCGAACACCAATGCGGCCACGTCGTCGGGGTGGGTGGTGGCCGGCGCGTCGGGCCAGACGCGCAGATGCTCCTGGGCGCGGATCCAGCCCATCTCCGGCAGTGCCCCGATCTCGCCGGCCGCGCCCGCGAAGCCCCGGTGCAGTTGTCCGTTGATGATCAGGCCGGTGCCGGTGCGCAGCCCGGCCAGCAGGTAGACGACGTTCTGCGCGTATTTGGCGACACCGCGCCACGTCTCCGCCAGCGCGGCGAGGCGGCTGTCGTTCTCCACCAGCACCGGCCCGGCGACCAGGCGGCTGAGGTGCTCGGTCAGGTGTACACCGGTCCACTCGGGCAGGGCGACCGACAGCACCACCCGGCCCTCGGCGTCGGCCAGCCCACTCGTGGCCACCGCCGTCGCCCACATCTCCGCCCCGGTGCGCCCGGCACTGGCCAGGCACTCGGCGACCACCTCGTCCACCACCGCGAGCCGCTCCGCCCGGCCGGCGTCGGGCGAGACCGGCCGGCGCGACGAGTGCCGGATCTCGCCGTCGAGGTCGGCCACCAGCGCCCGGACCGTGTGCCCGCCGATGTCGACGCCGAGCACCCAGCCGGCGTCGGCGCGGAAGCGGTACCGCCGGGCCGGCCGCCCCATCGAACCCGCCGCCGGATCGACCTGATCAACCCACCCCTGTGCTTCGAGCTCCCGGACGACCTCCTCGGTGGCCGCCCGGGACAGGCCGGCCGCCCGGGACACCTCGGTCAGGGTGCGTGGCGCCTGATGACGCAGCGCGTGCACCACCGTGAGCGTGTTGAGCTGCCGCAACCTCGACAGATCACCGCCGGCGAGTTGTCCGGTCACCTGCATCCCCCTTGACGTCCGCCACTGGCACACCTACTAATGATGGAGAGTCTAATAAGTAGCTCCAGGGAAGGCACGCACATGACTGTAGACGGGGTACGGCTGGTCGTGGCGGGTGCCGGACTACGGGGGCTCGGATACGCCCGCCTCGCCACCGCGTCCGGACGAGCTCGGGTGATCGCCGTGGCCGAGCCGGATCCGGGCCGGCGCGCCCAGTTCGCCGCCGAGTTCGGCGTGCCGCCGGAGCATGTCTACCCGGACTGGCGCGACCTCGCCGCGGCCGGCCGGATCGGTGACGCGGTGGTGATCGCCACGCAGGACCAGATGCACACCGACCCGACCATCGCCTTCGCCGAGCTCGGCTATCACATCCTGCTGGAGAAGCCGATGGCGACCGCCGAGACCGACGCGCTGCGGATCGCCGCCGCGGTGGAGAAGGCGAAGGTCATCTTCGCGGTCTGCCACGTCATGCGGTACACGCCCTATTCCAAGGCGCTCAAGCGCGAGCTCGACAACGGCGTGATCGGCCGGCTGGTCAGCGTCCAGCACCTCGAGCCGATCGGCTGGTGGCATTTCGCCCACTCCTTCGTCCGCGGCAATTGGAGCAACAGCCACACCTCCGGACCGCTGCTGCTCACCAAGGCCTGCCACGACGTCGATTGGCTGCTGCACCTCTTCGGTTCCGCGCCGACCGAGGTCAGCTCGTTCGGCGGGCTCAGCCACTTCCGCCCGGACCAGCGGCCCGAGAACGCCACGGATACGTGCCTCACCTGCCCGGCCGAGCCGTCGTGCCCGTACTCGGCCCCCCGCGTGTACCTGTCCTGCCTCGGCGACCCGGATCGCGAGTTCTGGCCGCTGTCCGCGGTCACCACCGACCACACGCCCGCGGGCGTCGAGGCCGCACTGCGCGACGGGCCGTACGGCCGCTGCGTCTACACCAGCACCAACGACGTCGTCGACCACCAGGTGGTCACGATGTCGTTCGCGGACGGCGCGACCTGCTCGTTCACGCTCACCGCCTTTACCCCGATGGGGGGCCGCCGCACCCGCCTGTTCGGCACGCACGGCTCCATCGAGGGCGACAACAGCCTGCTGCACATCACCGACTTCCGCACCGGCCGGGAGTGGACGATCGACACCGAGTCAGGCGCCGGCAGTACCGCCGCCGAAGGTCACAACGGCGGCGACGCCGCCATGATGGACACCTTCCTGGAGGCCGTCGCCGCGGGCGACCCTTCGCTCATCCCCTCCGACGCAGCCTCGAGCCTGCTCAGCCACCGCGTCGTCTGGGCCGCCGAACGGGCTCGTGCCACCGGCGCGGTGGTCCGGGTGCCGGCGCCGCAGACGTGAGCGCCGCGGTTCACGAACGGCCGTATCCGCCGCCGCCGGGTGTCTCGACGACCAGCACGTCGCCCGGCTGGACGTCGACGGATCCGCAGCCGCCGAGGCGCACGACACTGCCGTCGGCGCGCTCCACCCGGTTGGCGCCGAGCGCGCCGGGCGAGCCGCCGGCCAGGCCGTACGGCGGCACGCGCCGGTGGCCCGACAGGGTGCTGACGGTCATCGGCTCGCGGAACCGGATGCGGCGCACCGCGCCGTCGCCGCCCCGCCACCGGCCGGCGCCGCCGCTGCCGCGCCGGACGGCGAACTCGTCCAGGAGCACCGGGAAGCGCCATTCGAGGACCTCGGGGTCCGTCAGCCGGGAGTTCGTCATGTGCGTCTGCACCACCGAGGCCCCGTCGAAGCCGTCGCCGGCGCCGGAGCCGGAGGCGACGGTTTCGTAGTACTGGTGCCGCTCATTGCCGAAGCTGACGTTGTTCATCGTCCCGGATCCCTCGGCCTGGACGCCGAGCGCGGCGTAGAGCGCGCCGACGATCGCCTGTGACGTCTCGACGTTCCCGGCGACGACGGCCGCGGGGTGGACGGGCGCGAGCATCGAACCGGCCGGCACCACGATACGCAGCGGGCGTAGACAGCCGTCGTTGAGCGGGATCTCGTCGGTGACCAGCGTCCGGAAGACGTACAGCACCGCCGCGGTGACGACCGACGATGGTGCGTTGAAGTTCGTTGCCAGCTGCGGTGACGTGCCGCTGAAGTCGATGGTCGCGCCGCGACCGGTGTGGTCCACCGTGATCCGCACCGCGATCGTCGCCCCCGAGTCCATCTCGTAGCGGTACTCGCCGTCGCCGAGGGCGTCGATGACGCGCCGCACCGCCTCCTCGGCGTTGTCCTGGACGTGCCGCATGTAGGCCTGCACCACGTCGAGGCCGAAATGGTCGATCATCCGGCCCACCTCTTCGACCCCCTTGGCGTTCGCGGCGATCTGGGCGCGCAGGTCGGCAAGGTTGGTCGCCGGGTTCCGGGACGGGTACGGCGCCTCCGTGAGCAGCCGGAGCGTCTCCTCTTCGCGGAACCGGCCGTCCTCGACCAGCGGCCAGGTGTCCAGCAGCACGCCCTCCTCGTGGATGTCGCGGCTGGTCGCGGGCATGGAACCGGGCGTGAGTCCGCCGATCTCCGCGTGGTGGCCCCGGGAGGCCACGTAGAACAGCACTTCGGGCCGGTCGGCGCCGAAGACGGGGGTGACGACGGTGATGTCGGGCAGGTGGGTGCCGCCGTGGTACGGGTCGTTGATCGCGTACACGTCGCCGGGCCGCATGCCGGCTCGGCGGCGACGGATGACCTCCTTGACGCTGACGCTCATCGAGCCGAGGTGGACGGGGATGTGCGGCGCGTTGGCGATGAGATTGCCGTGCGGGTCGAACAGCGCACACGAGAAGTCCAGCCGCTCCCGGATGTTCACCGACTGCGCGGTCGACTCCAGCCGGGCGCCCATCTGCTCGGCGATCGACATGAAGAGGTTGTTGAAGATCTCCAGCAGTACCGGATCGACCCGGGCGGTCGCCTCGGCTGCCTGCCCGCTCGACCGCACCCGTTCCAGGAGCAGGTGGCCGAACTTCGTGACCGCCGCCCGCCAGCCGTCGTCGACCACCGTGGTCGCGTCCGCCTCGGCCACGATGGCCGGGCCGCCGACGGTGTCGCCGGGGCGCAGGCGTTCCCGCTCGTACAGCGGCACCTCGCGCCAGGATCCGCCGGTGTACAAGCGGGTCGTGGCGAGGGGCCCGGCGGCGGCTCGTTTCGGCGCGCCGGCGGGTTCGCCCAGCCGGGAGAGGTCCGGGGGTTCGGTCAGCCCGACGGTCTCGACCGAGACCGCCTCGACGATCAGCGGCCGGTCCATGAGGAACGCGTACATGCGCCGGTACGCCGTGCGGAACGACGCCACCATCGTGTCCAGCTCGGCGAGCTCGACCGGCAGCGCGGTGTCGGTGCCGTCGAAGCGCAGGTGCACGCGCCGGTGCACCCGGATCCGCCCGGCCGGCACGTCCTCGGAAAGCAGCTGCGAGCGCGCCGCCGCCTCCAGGTCGTCCGCGACGCCGGTCAGGCGTCGCATCGCCGCGGGCTCCAAGCGGCACTCCACCGACTGCTCGCGCATCGCGGTGGTGTCGGCGAGGCCGATGCCGAGCGCGGACAGCACACCGGCCATCGGCGGCACGAGCACGGTGCGGATACCCAGCGAGTCGGCCACCGAGCACGCGTGTTGCCCGCCGGCGCCGCCGAACGTCGTGAGCACGTACCCGGTGACGTCGCGGCCTTGCTGCACCGAGATCCGCTTCACCGCGTTGGCTGTGTTCGCGACCGCGATCTGCCGGTACCCCTCCGCGACCTGCTCCGGCGTGCGCTCGTCGCCGGTCTGCCCGGCGATGGTCGCGGTCAGGTCGGCGAACCGCCGCCGCACCACGCCGGCATCCAGCGGCTGGTCGCCGTGCGGACCGAAGACCCGGGGAAACGTCGCGGGCTGGATCCGGCCGAGCATCACGTTGGCGTCGGTGACGGTGAGCGGCCCGCCGTTGCGGTAGCAGGCCGGCCCGGGGTCGGCACCCGCGGAGTCCGGGCCGACGCGGTAGCGGGCGCCGTCGAAATGCAGGACCGACCCGCCTCCCGCCGCGACGGTGTGAATGTCGATCATGGGTGCCCGCAGCCGTACCCCCGCGATCTGGGCGTGGAAGACCCGCTCGTACTCGCCCGCGTAGTGCGACACGTCCGTGGAGGTGCCGCCCATGTCGAAGCCGATCACCTTGTCGAAGCCGGCCAGCTGCGACATGCGCGCCATGCCGACGATGCCACCGGCCGGACCGGACAGGATCGCGTCCTTGCCGCGGAAGTGCCCGGCCTCAGCCAGGCCACCGTTGGACTGCATGAACATCAGCCGTACGCCGGGCAGCTGCTCCGCCACCGCTGCGACGTACCGGCGCAGCACCGGCGACAGGTACGCGTCGACGACCGTGGTGTCGCCCCGCGGCACCAGCTTCATCAACGGGCTCACCTCGCTGGAGCAGGAGACCTGGCCGAAGCCGATCCGCTCCGCCAGCATCCCGATCTCCCGTTCGTGCGCCGGGTACAGATGGCTGTGCAGGCAGACCACCGCGGCCGCGCGGATGCCGCTGTCGTGTGCCCGCCGCAGGTCGGCGGCCAGCCGGTCGACATCCGGCGAGCGCAGCACGGTGCCGTCGGCCGACATCCGTTCATCCACCTCGATCACGCGCTCGTACAGTACTTCCGGTGGCACGATGTGCCGGTCGAAGATGCGTGGCCGGTTCTGGTAGCCGACCCGCAGCGCGTCGCCGAAGCCTTCGGTGATGACCAGCACGGTGCGTTCGCCCCTGCGCTCCAGCAGCGCGTTCGTGGCGACCGTGGTCCCCATCCGCACCGCCTCGATCCGGTCGGCCGGGATCGGCTCCGTATCGGGGACACCGAGCAGAGCCCGGATTCCGGCGACCGCCGCGTCCGCGTAGCGTGCCGGGTTGTCCGACAGCAGCTTGCGTGTCACCAGCCGGCCGTCGTCCGGCGTCCTGGCGACGATGTCGGTGAACGTGCCACCACGGTCGACCCAGAACTGCCACCGTCCACCTACCACCGCGGATCCCCCTCCCTCGGCGTCGGTGCCGCATCCCATTGGGCCACGGACGGGGTAACGTACCCCGTATCAGCGGTGAGGCGACATCCCGATGACACACCAGACAGCCGGCGTCTACAGCGAGACCGCGCCCGGCGAACGGCGAGTGGCGGTCGTGCCCGCGGCCGTCCGTCCCATCCTCGACCTCGGGCTCGCGGTTGTCGTCGAATCGGGGGCCGGGCGCGAGGCCTGGTTCCCCGACACCGCCTACACCCGGGCCGGGGCCAGGACCGTGCCGCGTGCCGAGCTGTTCGACACAGCCGACATCCTCATCGGTGTCCGGCCACCGAACATCGCCACTACCCACCGCTTCCGTGCCGGACAGGCGCTCATCTGCCTCCTGCAACCGCTGCACGTGCCGGACCTGATCCGCCGCTGGGCCGATCAGGGTCTCACCACGATCGCCGCCGACCTGATGCCGCCCACCCCGGGCCGCGCCGGGCCGACGGACTTCCTCGGCGCACAGGAGCGGGTCGTCGGCTACCAAGCGGCGCTGACCGCCGCCGACATCTTCGGCCGATGCCTTCGCGAACCCTCTCCCGGCGGCGGCGCCGGCCCGCCCGCGCGGGTCCTCGTCGTCGGCCGCGGACCGGCGGGCTACCAGGCCGCCGCCACCGCGCGCCGGTTGGGTGCGGTCGTCCACGCCTGCGAGGCTCGTCCCGGATCGTGCGCGGAGATCGCGGCGAGCGTTCCCGGCAGCGACATCGTCATCGTCACCGCCGAGATTCCGGGCCGGCGGCCGCCCGTACTCGTGTCCGCGCGAAGCATCCGGACCATGCACCCCGGAGCCGTCGTCCTCGACACCACGGCCGGCGCGTTCGGCCGCGCTGTCGAGCTCGCCCAGCCCGCCGTCACCCGGGTGGTGGAGCCCGGCATCACGGTCGTCGGCGACGACAACCTGGCCTCCAAGGCGCCCACCGGCGCATCGACGGCCTACGCGACGAGCATCGCAGCCCTGCTCACGCACCTCGTCCGCGGCGGTGCGCTGTCGATCGACCTCACCGATCCCGACCAGGCCGAGATGGTGGTGACACATCACCGGGGCGTCCTCAATGACGCGGTTTGGCAGCGAATCCTCGACCAGATCTCACTGGCGGGCCTGCCCTGAGTGCCCGCCCAGGATCGCGTGCCGAGCCATGGAAACCGCGAGCTCAGCGCAGCGTGTGTAGTGCCGGCAGGCCAATGAGGCGTCCAGCGCGGCATCCACGTCGACGGGGGCCGGGTCGTGCAGCAGCAGGCGGTAGAGCCGCTGCCGCAGCCGGCGCACCTCGGCATCGGCCGCTTCGATCCGCGCCTCCGTATCGGCCCGCGGCGACCTTCCGGCGCTGCCCGCCGCGGCCATCATGTCGACACAGACCCGACCCATGCGGCACACGACGGCCCGCACGCCGGCTGGTGCCGCCGGCCGTGCCGGTCGCGATCCGGCGATCTCAGCCAGCTGCCTCGCCAGTCCTTCGACGCACTCCGCGTCGGCGTTGACCTGCGCGGCGGCGACGATCGTCCGCACCGCGACCGCAGGCGACGCGACCCGGGTCGCCTCGATCGCCACCGCCTGATCGTCGACGGCCTGGCGCAGCGCGTACAGAGCCTTCTCGGCGTCAGGCAGAGCGCTCGCGGCGGACGGACCGGAGTCGCACAGAGCGTTGGTGACGTGCTCCAACGAGATTCGCGAGCGCTCGATCACCTCGACCAGGTGACCGCTCAGCCCGCCGGGGTCCTGACGTTTCCACACTCCAGGCTCCTGCTGGACGGTCGTTTCACGGACAGATCCCCGGCCTCAGTGGCGGGCCACCAGCACCGGCGCGGACGCGTGATCGAGCACCTGCTGGGTGACCGAACCAAGCCGCAGCTCGTCGAAGCCGCCGGTACCGCGGGGGCTGAGCACGACCATGAGCGCGTCGCGCGACTCGGCGAGCAGGACCGGCGCCGGCGCGCCGTGGACAGCGCGCAGTTCGACCCGGACCCCGGGGTATTTGGCTCGCCAGGGCTCCAGGTCCGCTGCCAGCGCCTGGCGCGCGTTGTCAGCGAGCCGGTCCCGGCTCGCGGCGAACCCCCAGCGGTGCGGCGGTTCCTGCCAGGCTCGCAGCGCGATCAGGTCGGCGCGGCGTGACGCCGCTTCAGCGAAGGCCAGCTCGATGGCAAGCTGCGCATTGTCCGAACCGTCCGTGCCCACCAGCACCGGCCCGTGTCGCGGAAGCGCGGCCGCCGGGTCGGCCCAGCGCTGCGCGTCGTGCACGACGAGCACCGGGCAGTGGGCATGCGCCGCTACCTGCACGCCGAGGGAGTCCACCGGCAGCGCCACGAAGCCACTCGGCCCGTGGCTGCCGACCACGACCAGGCTCGCGTGGCGGGACTGCTCGACGAGGACCTGGGCGGCCCCGCCCTGCCAGGTGCCGGTGGTGACGTGGAGGCCGGGTTGCGAGGTCCGCGCCTCCACAGCCGCCTGTACGGCCAGTTGGTGCTCGTCGGGTGCCGGTTCGTTCTGACCCGAAACGCCCAGCGCGTGGGTGATCTGCAGCGGCCGGTGGAGGCGTACCGCCTCGTCCGCGGCCCAGCGGACGGCGCCCAGGCTCGCTGGGGAACCGTCGACGCCGACGATCACCGGCCGTTGGCTGCTCATTGCCGATGGCGTACCCCGCGGAGGTAGTAGGTATGCCGCGGCGGACTCGGCAGTTCGAGGTCCAGCGGGCGGTTTGATTCGGGCGGCTCTGGGAAACGGGTCGCTGGCAGAGGCGTCGGCTTGACATGGCAAACAGCCTGGTGGAAGTGGTCGTTATGTCCGTCGAACTGCATGACGCGATCGACAGCATGAGTAAAGTCCAGAATCCGGCCGAGCAGCAGCATCTGGTGCAGTCGGCGGTGGAGCTGATCCCGCCGGGGCAGCGCGAGGCGGTCGTGGAGAACGTGGCGTCGTCGATCCTCGGCAGCCCCTCCAAGTGGGTCACGAACGTCATGTGGCTGATCGTGTTCGGAGTGCTGAGTGTCGTTGTGGTCGGGGGCACGTTGCTGGGGCTGAACGCGAGCGGTAGCGGGCAGACCGCCGTGTTCGGGTTCGTCGGCATAGCCCTCGGCGCCATCGTGGGCATCCTCGCCCCCCGGCCTGGAGCGAGGGCGTGACCGGTGCGCCGGCCCGCGTCAGCCGTACCTGGCGGGGTCGCCGACGACCATGCACTGCTCTTCTACCGGGCGCCGGTGGATGCCTGGACGAGAACTGACCAGCCGGGTGGAAGCACGACGTTCACCTGGTGGTCCTCGCCCATGGTGATGACGACGTCGTCGGGCAGCCCGGTCAGTGGTGCCGCGATGACCGGCGCCGGTGGCGTGTCGTGGGCCCCCACGTCGGCGGCGAAGGACGCCACCCAGGACAGGGCGGAGTTCCAGTTGATCGCGACCTCGTTGGTGGACCAGGACTGGATGTCGTCGAGGTAGCAGAACTGCGGTTTGGGTCGTTCGGTGGTGGTGCCGAGGAGGGCCTTCTGCGCCTTGGGGTCCTCCAGGCCGGGGTTGGGCCCGCCCGCGACCGATCCGAGCGGAGGCTGCGGCAGGTTCGGGTCCAGCTCGTGGGCGTACATGCGACTGTGCTGGTTGTGCGAGAAGTGGCTGCCGTAGCCGGTGACGTAGGACTGGTTCAGGGCGTTGCGGCCGAGGATGAAGTCGAGGCCTTCCAGGACGCCGTCGCGGTAGCGCCGCTCGCCGGTGAGGTCGAAGGCGGTGGCGATGACGACGAGCTTGTTGAGGATGATGCTGTTGGAGCCCCAGGTGTAGTCGTTCTCGCCGAGCGGCACACCGTATGCCTGGTCCTGGATCGTCTTCAGGTAACGGTCCGCGGCGGCGCTCACCGAGGCGCGGGCGGCGTCGCGGTCGCCGTCAGGGAGCTTGCTGGGGACGGTGGCCAGGTCGATCCGGCCGAGCGCGGCGACGAACTTCCAGTCCGGGCCGGTGTCGTGGAACGCGTCGCCGGTCCAGTACGGCGAGGAGCGCAGCGCGTCGAGGTAGGGCTGTTCGCCGGTGGTGATGAACAGCTCGGCGGCGGACCAGTAGAACTCGTCGCGGACATCGGTGTCGTCGTAGGGACCCCCGCCGTTGCTGTCATCCGGACGGGCGAACATGCCCGGGTGGTCCTGGGCGGCCTTCCACGCGGTGCGGGCGGCGGCCAGGCAGCGGTCGGCGAACGCGGTGTCGAACGGTCCGTACAGCCGGGCGGCCTGGGCCGCGGTCGCGGCGAGGTTCAGCGTCGCCGCCGTCGACGGCGGGTGCAGCTCCCGCGGCTGGGGGTCCTGGTCGGGCAGGCACGGCAGGCCGGTCCAGGCCCGGTCGTGGACCTTGTGGTGGGCCATGCCGGCGTTGGGCTTACCGGCGGGGATCTGCATGCGCAGCAGGAATTCCAGCTCCCAGCGGGCCTCGTCGAGGATGTCCGGCACGTGGTTGCCGTGCTCGGGGATGCTCAGGCTGCCGTCGTCGAGCGCGGCGCTGGTGACCATGCGTGCGGTCTTGGTGCGCTCGTACTGGCTGAGCAGCTGGGCGGTGGCGATGCCGCCGTTGACGACGTACTTGCCCTGGTCGCCGGCGTCGTACCAGCCGCCGTGCACGTCGAGGGTGTAGTCGCCGACACCGGGCTGGCACGGCACGCTGGTGTCGCCCTGGTTGGGTGGCACGCCCACATGACCGGCCGGGCGGGAGTATCCGGGAGCGAGCGCATTGTCGATCGCGATGCCGCTGCGCTGCAGGTAGAAGAAGTGCAACGCGTCGCGGCGCAGCCGTTCGTAGAGCGAGCCGGCAATGTCGAACGGGTAGCTGCGCTGCCCGTCGAGGCGCAGGGTATAGCCGGTTCCGGGCGTGCTCAGCGAGCTGAAGTCGATCGTGTGGACCTGCTGCCCGGACGACGCGTCGAGCCCGCGGGGCGTCGAGTGCCCCGACGCCGCGACCGCACCGGTGCTGGTGGCGACCTGCCAGGACAGCGGGCCCTGCGCATCGCTCACCACCGTGGCGTGCTTCGGGCCGGACGGCAGGTAGCCGACCTGGTTGACCCGGATCGGCGAGCCGGTGTCCGGCCGGTACGGCTGCGCCGCCGTGCCGCCGACGAGGGACACGTCGTCGAGCGTGCACGTCCACGCCGCGTCCGACCCGCCCAGCTGGAACGACACCTGTCCCCGGTCGGTGTCCAGATTCGAGGTGAACGAGTACCGGTACTGCTTCAGGCTCGGGTCGAGCCCGACGTTCTGCGACCACGTCGCCGTGTACGGCTCGTCACTGAGCTGCACCTGGGTCCGTATCGTCACCGGCCGGCCGGCCGACGCGGTGAACGAGATCGTGTACTGCGCGTCGCGCTCCAGCCGGATGTCGTTCTGCCCGACGATCACGTCGTACGGCTGGCGCCGGCCACCGGGCACCTGCACCTGCAGTTTCCCGCCCACCGCCGACATGTCGGCACCGGCGGCGAACCAGCCACCCGTGTCGTTGTTGTCGAAGCCCCCGTTGAAGACCTTCTCGCGCGGATCTGTTGTCATGCCTCCGACCCTGCCCGCGCCGGTACCGCGCGACCTCACCCCGACCGGCGGCTCTTCTCAGTTCCGTCGCCGCTGATCAGGACGGCGTGAACGCTCCTCAACTGGGCAGACACCCGCCGGTGGGTCTCATTACGGCTTCGCGAAAGGTGTGAATGGTCATGCACGCCAAGGACATCATGAGCGCGCCGGCGCGCACGGTTCGGGCCGATGCCCCGCTGGAGGATGCGGTTGCCCTGCTGGAAGAGGTGTCCATCACGGCCGCGCCGGTCGTCGATGAGCACGGTGCGCTCATCGGGCTGATCAGCGAGCTGGACCTTCTGCGGCACCAGACGGCCGGCCCGCTCGCCGGTGAGGGCTCCGGCGCGCCCCGGGTGGGCGAGGTGATGTCGGGACTGCCGGTGGTGGCCTGGCCAGAGGCGAACGTCACCGACATCGCCGCGACGATGGTCCAGCAGGGTGCGCACACCGTCCCGGTGGTCGTCGACGATCACGTCGTGGGCGTCGTCAGCCGCTGCGACGTGCTGCGGACCATCCTGCCGACCGACGGTTCCGCTCAGGGGGAGGCGCAGCGGCGGCTCGATGCCTACGCGGGCGGACGTCACCGCTGGTCGGTCACCGTCCACGACGGTGACGCGACGATCGGCGGCACGTTCGACGACGAGACCGAGCACGCGGTCGCTGAGGCGCTGGTGCGCACCACCGCGGGCGTGGCATCGGTCCACCCCGCCGAACCGCCCGCCTGACCGCGATTCGCGAGCGCCCGGTCACCTCGACCAGGTGACCGTTCAGCCCGGTCCGCTATCGCACGACGGCCACCGGACAGGCGGCGTGATGGATGACGGCCCGGCTGACGGAGCCCAGCAGCAGCCCGGCGAAGCCGCCACGCCCGCGGGAGCCGACGACCAGCAGCTCCGCGCCGGCGGACAGCTCGGTGAGCACGGCCGCCGGGCGGCCGCGGACGACGGCGGTGCGCAGGTCCACGTCGGGGTACTTCTCCGCCCAGCCGGCGACCGACTCGACCAGCGCGCGGCGCTCGTCGTCGCGCAGGCCCTCCTGATCGCAGATCAGCGGCAGTATGTCGTTCGGTCCGGTGGGCTCCGGCCGCAGGTACGCGAGGACCGCGGTGAGCCCGACGCGGCGGAACGACGCCTGTTCGAACGCGAACTGCAGTGCGCGCTCAGCGTCGTGGGATCCGTCGATGCCGACGAGGACCCGGCCAACCTCGGGGCCGGCCGGTCGAACGGTGTGGCGCACGATGACGACCGGGCAGGCGGCGTGAGCGGCGAGTTCGACGCCCACGGAACCGGCGAGCAGGCCGGTGAAGCCGCCGAGGCCGCGGTTGCCCACGACGACGGCGCCGGCGTGCCGGGAGGCGGCCACGAGCGCGGCGGCCGCCTGCTGGGCGGGCGTGTCGGTGCTGATGTCGAGGTTCGGCGCGACGTCACGGGCCCGGAAGACCGCCGCGCCGAGGATCTCCTCGACGGACTCCCGCATGGCCTGCTCGTACAGCCGCGGCGGCGCCGGCGGGAACACCGCGGGCCACAGAAACGCGTGCACGACGCGAAGCGGGCGTTGCCGGCGCATCGCGTCGGCGGCAGCCCACTCGACGGCGTTGAGACTGTTCGGTGAGCCGTCGACGCCGACGATCACCGCGGTGTCGGTGCGCATGACAGGTGCCCCCTTCAGCTGATGTCAGCCCGGTGTCGGCCGTTACGGGTCAGGCTCGGCGCCGACCGGCGCCAGGCGAAGCTTCACGTCGACCGCGGTACAGTCCATGCCGCCTTCCGGCGGGTGGATCTCGGTGGCGGTCCTACCCGGTAGGTCATGGTTGCCTCCAGCCCGTGATGCCGCGGTCCGCGGCGTTCGGAGGAGTGCGCTCTTGCCCGTACACGTCATTCTCCGCCCGAGGCCGGGGCGAACGGCAGGGGCGGAAGCCCCCTGTGTGCCGCGGGCCGGGCGGTCGGCTCATCCTCGGCGGGCGAATCGGTCGGGGTCGGGGTGTGGTTGTGATCGGAGTGGAGACCGTAGGCACGCGAGCCGTCGAGCGGAGGTTGGCGTGAACGACGGGATGGTCGTGGTCGGCATCGACGGCGGGGAGCCGTCGTTGCGGGCGGCGCGGTGGGCCGCGGCGGAGGCGACCCGGCGAGGTGTGCCGCTGCGCGTGCTGCTCGCGTTTTACTGGAGAACGCCGTTGACCGCGTTCGCGCCGTCGGGTGAGCTCGCCGAGGCCGCGCGGCGGTTCGCCGACATGCTCGTCGCGGACGTCGCGCGGGAGGCGTCCGCCGCGGATCCTGAGGCTGAAGTGCGGGCGGCGGCGTTGCCGGGACACCCCGCCGAGGTGCTGCTGAAGGCCGGCGACGACGCGGCGCTGCTGGTCCTGGGGACCCGGGGCCGGCACGCCGCCACCGGAACTGTGCTCGGATCGGTCAGCCAGCAGGTCGCCGTCCACGCGTCGTGCCCCGTCGTGGTCGTCCGCGGGCGGCCGGACCCGACCGGTGACATCCTCGTCGGCGTCGACGGTTCCCCCGCATCGGACCTCGCGCTGGCCCTGGCGTTCGACGAGGCCCGGCAGCGTGGCTGCGGCCTGGTAGCGGTGCGGGCCGTCGAGACACCGCTGGCACCACTGCCGGTCGGTGCGCCCCCGGTGTTGTACGACACGGCCGAGGTCCAGCGCGTGTTGGCCGAGCAGGCGGTCGAGCAGGTGAGCGAGGCGAGCAAGCGCTGCCCGGACGTGCGGTGGGAGTGTCACGGTGTTCCCGGCGACGCCGCCGATGTGCTCGTCGAGCGTTCGCGGCGGGCGCAGCTGGCGGTCGTCGGCAGTCGCGGGCGGGGCGGGTTCACCGGCCTGCTGCTCGGCTCGGTAGGCCTGCGTCTGCTGCACCGGGCGGACTGCCCAGTGCTGATCGCTCACGCCCCGCACGGCGCTCAGGGACCGGAGGAAACGTCATGACCGCCGCATCCATGCCCGCCGCCTCCGTCGTCGTCGGCGTCGACGGCTCCCGCGACGGTGTGTATGCCCTGCAGTGGGCAGCCGCCGACGCGGCCCGCCGGCACCGCCCCCTGCACCTGGTCTACGCCGGTGAGTCGCCGCAGCACCTCCACCCGCCGGTGGGGCTCGCGCTGCCCGTCTCATACCAGGAGGATGCCCGGCAGGCCACCGAACGGATCGTCGCCGGTGCCGTGGTGCACGCCCGCGACGTCGCGGTCGATCTGCGGATCACCACCGAGATCGTCGCCGACCGGCCGGTGCCCGCCCTGCTGAACGCGTCGCGACATGCCTCGCTGGTGGTCGTCGGCAATCGGGGTTTCGGTGGCTTCGCCGCGCTGCTGGTCGGTTCGACCGGCGTCCAGCTCGCCGCGCACGCCGAGTGCCCGGTGGTGATCGTGCGCCGGCGCGGCCGTGCGGACGGGCCGGAAGCCGGCCGGGTCGTCGTCGGCGTCGATGGTTCCCACGATGCCGAGCACGCCCTGCAGTTCGCCTTCGAGCAGGCCGCGTTCCGCGACGCCGGGTTGACGGCGGTGCACGCGTACTGGTTGCCGGCCCCGGTGGAAGCGGGTGGCATCACCGCGGTCGTGTACGACCAGGACGAGGTGCGCGACGAGGAGCGGCGCATGCTGTCCGAGTCGCTCGCCGGCTGGCGGGAGAAGTACCCCGACGTCGACATCCGCCCGAACGTCGTGCCGGGGACGGCCGGTGGTGCGCTCACGGACGCCTCGACCGGTGCGGAACTGCTCGTCGTCGGCGCACGCGGCCACGGCGGGTTCCCCGGACTCCATCTTGGTTCGGTCAGCCAGGCGGTCATCCATCACGCGTCGTGCCCGGTCGCGGTCGTCCGCCCGCCGCACGGCTGACCCAGGCCGCAATCGTCGCGGTGGTTCGGGACCATCGGCCCGAACCGGGCGTTCTGCCCGGCGCTCACGGCTGTGCGGCCTTCAGCGGCCTTTGTCATCTTGCGTAGCGAGCCTCAACGCGGCATGTGCGTGCACCATTTGACATTACCGCCGGCTGTGCGGGGCAGCGGGTCCGGCTGGATTCTGGGAAAATGAATCCATGGGGCAGCTACAATTGTTTAGCAAGTCTGAATTGGCTGCCATGCGTGACCGGACCAGGTCGCGTCGTTATTCCGCGGCGAATGAGGAGTTCCGTCGGGAACATGCTCGGCATCGCGCGTGGGGCCTCGCCCAACGACACGCCGAGAAACTCCGCCGAATACGCGCGAGCACCCCGTCGGCAAGCGTCACTGCCGACGGCCAGGAAGGCTCAGTGAACGAACTGCCCCCGGCCCCAGCCCCAGCCCCGGCCCCAGCCCCAGCCCCAGCCCCAGCCCCAGCGCCAGGCGCGGCCCCAGCCCCAGCCCCAGGCCCAGCGCCAGGCGCGGCCCCAGCCCCGGCCCCGGCCCCAGCGCCAGGCGCGGCCCCAGCCCCGGCCCCAGCCCCGGCGCCAGGCGCGGCCCCGGCCTCGGTGTCACGCACGGCCTCGGCGCCACGGACGACCCCGGTATGGCCCAGCCACAACCCCGGCACCGGCCACGGCCACGGCGCGGCCGCCAGCCACGACCACGACCTCGGCGCGGACGCTGGCCAAGGCCCCAGCCAGGACCTCGGCACCGCCGGCCAAGGACAGGGCCTCGGCACGCCAGCGGACGAAACACCGCCAGCGGACGAAACACCGCCAGCGGCCGAAGTGCCGCCGGTGGCCGAAGCGCCCGCGCAGCCTGGACAACCCCGCGATCGATACCGGCCCGGGCGACCACACTGCAGTGCGGCACGCATGGCGCCGATCAACCCGGCTCCGCCTCGCAGCATCGGCCCGAGCCCATTGCATCAGCGCCATCCCGCCGGCCCGTCGGTGCGGCGCGGGCACGCCCGCGAGAATCCGCGCCGGCCCGCTGACACGGCACCGCGAAGCAATACCGGCGAAAATCAGCGCCGGCCAGCACATGAGAACTGTTCCCGGGAAATATCACGCACGAAATTCGTCAATCCCTATCCTAATGGACCACCGACCAGAATTCCGAGCGCCTCAATAACGACGACGACGGACGAGGTGCGCGCGTCGACCGTTTCCTTCACCATGGGTGGCGTGAAGCTGCGCCCGGCGCGGGTTGGGCCGATGCCAAGCAGTTGGCTGCGCTGTTGCGGGCTGGCGCCGATCCGAACATGCCCGGCCGCGGCGGGGGTACGCCGCTGTGCCGGGCCGGCGTGCAGGACATGGCGGACAACGTCCGAGTGTTGCTGGCGGCCGGGGCGGATCCGAGCCTGGAACGCGGTGCGGGCGAGGAAGGGCTACCGCTGTGCGGTGCTGCTTGCTGGGGGCACGCCGCCACGGTGCGGGAGTTGTTGGCCGGCGGCGCTGACCCGAACTTGCGGGAGGACGACGGTGGCGGGCACGCCGCCGCTGAGTGGGCCGACATCGGCGGGCATCGCGGCAGCGTCGAACTTCTGCGCTGCCGGTGCGATCCCTCGCCGCGATCTACGGAGCGCGCCACAGGGTAGGCGTACGGACGGTGACAGCCGCCGCCGGCCCGCTGTGCCGCGTCGGCGACATGAGCGCGCACGTGATCGAGCGGGACTGACGAGTCCGCTGCACGCGATTGGCGGCGTGTACCGGCAACCCCGGTGAGCCGATGCAGCGGCTCGTGAACGGTCGTAGCGGTCCGCGTGGTCCAGCACCTGCTGGGTCACCGAGCCGAGTCTGAGGTCGTCGAAGCCGCCCGCTCCACGAGGACCGAGCACGATCATGAGCGCGGCGCGGCCTTCGTCGAGCAGCGTCGCAGCCGGCGCACCGCGGACAGCGCGGAGCTCGACCGGCACGGTCGGGTAATTCGCCCGCCATGGCTCCAGCTCGGCGGCCAGCGCGTCGTGAGCCTCGGTGGCGCACCGGGTGAGGTCCGTGGCGCGGCCCCACCGGTGGGCGGGCTCCTGCCAGGCGCGCACCGCGACCAGTGGCACACCGCGCGACACCGCCTCCGCGAACGCCAGTTCCACCCCGAACTCGGCGTACGCCGAGCCGTCGGCGCCGACGACGACCGGCTGATGCTGTGGCAGCGGCGTTTCCGGGCCGGCCCAACGCTCTGCGTGGACCAGCACGGGACAGCGCGCGTGTGCGGCCAGTTGCAGCCCGACGGAGCCGATCCGCAGCGAGCGGAAGCCACCCAGCCCTCGGCTGCCCACCACGACGAGAGCGGCGGATCGCGACTGGTCGACGAGCACGCGGGCCGGGCTGCCGTACCACGTGGACGTGGTGACGTGCAGGCCGGGTTGCCAATTGCGGGCCTCGACCGCGGCGTGCAGTACGACCTCGTGCTCGTCGGCTGCCTGTTCGAAGGCGCCCGGAACGGCGATCGCGTGGGTGACCCGCAGCGGCTGCCCGTGGCGCACCGCCTCGTCGACGGCCCAGCGGACCGCGCCGAAGCCGGCCGGCGAGCCGTCGACACCCACGATCACCGGTCGACGATCGGCGGTCATGACACCTCCCGTTGTCGGCGGATCCGCCGCAGGTGAGCGGCCTTCCATCGGCACCATGCCCCGGCATGCGCCGCGGCGGCAGGCTCATCCGTCCCGTCCCGGCCGGACCACCTCCGGGAGCGAGACGTCATCCACACATCGGTTCGGGACCTTCGGCCTTGGAACGATGGCCGGGACGCGTGGAGCATGAAATGAGGTCGGTCGGCTGTACCGACCCCCTGGGAACGGAGGGCGGCGATGTCCTTTCGATACGGGCCGTTCGGCGGCCGGCCGCATCCAGCCCCCGGCACCGCGCCATGAACGAGCAGCGCGACCGCGCGTCGCAGCCGCGAGGTTCCTGGCTGTGGGCCGCCCGGGAGGCCATCCTGTTCTGGCTGGTGACGCTGCTGCTCATCGCCGGTGTCGCGGCCGCCGTCGCGGGGGCGGGCGGCTGGGCGTCCGGCCTGTGGGCCGGCGCGGCGCTGGTCGGGCTGGCCTACTCGACGATCACCATCGCCGTATCGCTGTCACGCCGCCGGCCGTCGGTGGATGTCATCGCGTGGCTGGCACTGGCGGGTGCACTGCTGGTCGGCGAGCCGCTGGCGGGCGCGGTGATCGCTGTCATGCTGTTCACGGGAGGCGTGCTGGAGACGCGGGCGTCGGCCCGGGCCCGCCGGGAACTCGGGCGCCTGGCCGCCGGCGCGCCCCGGATCGCCCGCCGTGCGGGCCCGGACGGCGTGGACGAGATCCCGGTGGACCGGGTCGCGGTCGGCGACCGGCTGCTGGTCGGCGCGGGCGAGCTCGTCCCGGTCGACGGCCGGCTGCTCGACGACGGCGTGTTCGACGAGTCGGCGCTGTCCGGCGAGCCGCTGCCGGTCGAGCGCCGGGCCGGCGACAACATCCGCAGCGGTGTCGTCAACGCCGGGGCGGCGGCGCGGATGCTGGCGACCGAGACCGCGGCCGCGTCGACCTACGCGGGCGTGGTGCGCCTGGTGGAGCGGGCCCAGGCCAGCAGCGCCCCCTTCGTCCGCCTCGCTGACCGGTTCGCGCTGGCCTTCGTACCCCTGACGCTGGTGGCCGCCGGGCTCGCCTGGGCGATCTCGGGTGAGGCGGTGCGAGCCGTGGCCGTGCTGGTCGTGGCGACCCCCTGCCCGCTGCTGCTGGCCGCCCCGATCGCGATCATGTCGGGTGTATCGCGGGCGGCTCGCTACGGCGTGATCCTCAAGGGCGGTGCGGCGCTCGAGCGGCTGGCCGCCGGGCGGGTCCTGCTGTTCGACAAGACCGGCACGCTGACCCGCGGCCGGCCGGTGCTCTCCGCGGTGGTCACCGGCCATGACCTGGCGGCCGGCGAGGTCCTGCGGCTGGCCGCCTCGCTCGACCAGTCGTCGGCGCACGTGCTCGCCGCGCCCATCGTGACCGCCGCCCGCGACCGCGGGCTGAGCCTGCCGGCGGCATCGAACGTGCGGGAACGGCACGGCTTCGGCATCGAAGGAACGGTCGAGGGTCACCTGGTACGCCTCGGCAAGGCGGCCTGGGTCGTCGACGGCCCCGCACCGGACTGGGTGCGCCGCGCCCGCCGGCGGGCCACGCTGGACGGGTCGCTGACCGTGTTCGCGGCGGTGGACGGCCGGCCCGCCGGAGTCCTGCTGCTCACCGATCCGCTCCGGCCCGACGCGCCGCGCATGATGCGCACGCTGCGCAACGCCGGCATCGAACGCACCGTCCTGATCACCGGAGACCGGGCGGACATCGCGGAGACCGTCGGGCGGGTCGCCGGCGTCGACGCCGTGTACGCCGATCGCGACCCCGCCGACAAACTCGCCATCGTCGGCGCCGAGCAGCACGCCGCACCGACCGTCATGGTGGGAGACGGGGTGAACGATGCCCCGGCGCTCGCCGCCGCCGGTGTCGGCGTGGCCCTGGCGGCCCGCGGTGTCACGGCCGCCGCCGAGGCGGCTGACGTGGTGCTCACCGCGGACCGCGTCGACGGCCTCGCCGACGCGATCCTCGTCGCCCGGCGCGCCCACCGCATCGCCCGTCGCTCGGCCGCGACCGGCATGGCCCTGTCGCTGGCCGCGATGGTCCCGGCCGCGGCGGGGCTACTCACGCCGGTGGCCGGTGCGCTGCTGCAGGAGGCGATCGACGTCGCGGCCATCGGCCTCGCCCTGACGGTCCTGCTGCCGCAGCGCACGCACACCGTCACCATGCCGACCGCCGACCTGGCCGTGACCCGGCAGCTGTACGCGCAGCACACCGCCATCCGCCCGCTCGTCGAGCAGATCCGGGCCGTCGCCGACGACCTCTCCGTCACCGGAGGCGACCTCGGGCCCGTCCGTGAGCTGCTCGACCGCCTCGAGGCCGACCTGCTGCCGCACGAGCGGGCCGAGGAGGCACAGCTGCTGCCGATCGTCGCGCGGGCCCTCGGCGGTCCTGACCCGATCGCGGCGCTCAGCCGCACCCACGCCGAGATCGAGCACCAGATCCGCCGGCTGCGCCGTATCCTGCCGGACACCGGCGCCCGGGCCGAGCCGGAGGACGTGATCGACCTGCGGGCCGGCCTCTACGGCCTGTACGCCATCATGCAGCTGCACAACGCCCAGGAGGAGGAGAACGCGTTCAGCCTCATGCCGGCAGCGTCCACCCCGACCTGAGCCGGTCCACCCAGGCCGGCTTCTCGGACGCCCGCCGCATCACTACTCGCCGGACCTCTGCGGCCCGCTCCGATCAGGTGCGCGGAGTACGGCCACGAGGAGCAGCCCGACGCCCGTCGCGTAAACAGCGGCCCACCAGGTCAGCTCCACGAGGAGCGGGACGAGGAGGACAACGAACCCGGCGACGGCCGGCGCCGCTGCCCGGGCCAGGCGCCGCCACCACACGATCGCCAGGATCAGTCCGGCGAGGACGGTCGCGGCATACGCGCCGTCGCGCAGGTAGCCGATGAGGTCGTCGAAGTCGTTCACGACGCCACCGCCGGGCGGCGCGTGCGGCCGGCGAAGATCGCCCAGGCCAGCAGCGGCAGCGCCGCCAGGTCGAGCGGGAGCACCAGCAGGCTCACCGTGTCCGTCCACCCCAGGTTGACCAGCCGGCGTTCGTTGAGCAGCGTGGTGATCGCCTGGATGCTGGCGAAGCGCAGGACACCGTCGGTGACGACGACGATCAGGGACAGCACGACCCCGGCAATGGCGGCCCGGCCGCGCCGGCCGAGGGCCGCGCGGCGGCGGATCAGCATGACGAGGCCGATGAGCAGCACCACAGTGGACAGCGCCGCATCCGCGACGACGGGGGTCGCCAAATGTGCCTCCTCGGCAAAGACGGACCAGTGCCGCCAGATCGTACCCGCCACGCGGCCGGCAAGAGGGTCCATAGTGGACATGCAGAGATTCAAGCGTCGACCCCATCGAAGGCGGCTGCGCCAACAACTACGTCTACGTCTTCGGTGGCCCGCTCAACAAGAACGACCTCACCGGCCAGTCCGGCTGCACCGTCACGATCGACTCGCCCCCCCCCGCATCGCGGCAATGTGTGCCGGCGATCAGCGACCGGTGGCACCCCTGGGCTGACGATGCCCGACTCGTAGGCGATGATCACCGCTTGCGTTCGATTGGTGGCGGAGAGCTTCGCAAAGACATTGCCCACATGGGTCTTCACCGTCTCCGGACTGATCACCAACGTCCGGGCGAGCTCCATGTTCGACAGACCGGCGGCCATCAGTCGAAGGATTTCGGTCTCCCGGATGGTCAACGCCGGGTGCCGGACGGTGACCGGACGTGCGGGACGAGCGGCGACGAGCGCGCGTACCGTGTTGGGAAAAAGGAGTGAGTCCCCCGCATCGACCACTCGGATCGCGTGCGCTATCTGGGCGAGCGGGGACCTTTTCAAAAAAAGCCGTGAGCACCTGCACAAAGCGCGTCATACACATAGTCGTCGTTCTCGAACGTCGTGATGACCAATACTTTCGGTGGCTCAGTCAGCTCCGAGCGGAGCAGTTCAGTGGCCCGGATGCCGTCCAGCACAGGCATCCGCACATCCATCAACACCACGTCCGGGCGCAGGTCGGCGACCAGCGGCAGGACCTGGCCCCCGTCCGCGGCCTCGGCGACCACGTCGAAGTCATCCTCGAAGGACAGCAATGAGCGCAGACCAGCGCGGGTCAGCTCGTCGTCGTCGGCGATCAGCAGACGGATCATGGTCAGGACCGGGACAGTGGAAGCGAGGCGACAAGTCGCCAGCGTCGGCCGTTGTCGTCGGTGACCGGGCCTGCGGTGACCACACCCCGCAGGACGTGCACCCGTTCGGCGATACCGGTCAGGCCGCGTCCACCGCGCTCGGTAACGGCGCCGGACGCAATCGGGTTGGTCAGCTCCACCTCCAGCCGGTCCGAGCCGACGCTCACCCGCACGGTGATCGGACCCGGATGACGCATCGCGTTGGTCAGCCCCTCCTGCACTATCCGGTACGCCTCGCGGGACACCGCTGCCGGTACCTGATCCGGCGCCCCGATGATCACGGCGTCGACAACCGTGCCTGCGCGCTGCACCCGGTGAAACAGCGTCCGCAGGTCGGCCAGGGTGTAGGGCGGATCCGGTGACGCCGTGCCCTCGCGGAGCACGCCGAGCACGTGGTCGAGATCATCAGCGATCTGGGAAATGTCACGTGCGGTCCCTTCGACGGCCGCGATATCTGCTCGCCGGCGCACCGCGTGTTCAATATCGGCGCCATCCTGCTGGGCTGCCTCGTTGCAGCCGGAGCGGTCCTGGTGCGGGACGCGTGGGGCAACGGCAAACCGGCCGTTCTCGGACGCCTTGGTGTCCTGCTGGCCGCCCTGGGATACGTGCTGGTAGGAGCGTTCCCCGCCGATGTGAATCTCGGCATGCACCTGCTCGCTGCCCTGTTTGTCATGCCG
Source organism: Dactylosporangium sp. CA-233914 (assembly GCF_050942935.1). Lineage (NCBI taxonomy): Bacteria > Bacillati > Actinomycetota > Actinomycetes > Micromonosporales > Micromonosporaceae > Dactylosporangium > Dactylosporangium sp. CA-233914. The sequence goes on from NZ_CP192030.1 coordinate 3,399,916, forward strand.
GTGGCGAATATCGGACTGCTGGCCAGCGGACTCACGCGTCGCGGCTCAACGCTGTGGGAGGTGCGATGGATCACTCGAACCTGCGGCATCGTCGCCTTCGTCGCGTCGTACCTACACTTCTTCGGTCCGTGGCTGGGGATCGGTAAGGGCGGCATGGAACGAGTAGCCGTATTCACCCTGATCGTCTGGTGCGGGGGTATCGGAATCTTCCTACTGCGCCGGATACGGCTCGGTGGTGGCCGTCGGGCGGGGACGGCCGGTGCCTCAGCGGAGGAACCGGATCTGCGGGTAGCGGGGTGAGGGGCGCTGGAGCAGGTGGTTGTCGAGGTGGCGTAGATGAAGGTCGAAGAATGCTCGTATGTAGTCGCGTTGGGCGTGGATGGCGCGGTGCGGGTCGAGGGTGCCGATTGCTTGCGTCACCTGGATAGGCGTCAACCCCAGGATGGGCGCGGCCTGGGGTAGCAGCGTTTCCAGGTCGGTGAACGAGATGTGGGTGGAGCCGATGAGGGCCAGTTCCCGTTTCCAGCCGTACTGGCCGGCCCAGAACTGATCCCAGCTGGGATCCTCCGAGCCTGGGCCGGGGTTGCTGCCGAACAGAAGGAACGGGCGCTCGGTGCCTGCGGTGACGGGTGGCAGGAGGCTCCCGTCCAGGTTGACGCCGGCCCGCAGGCGCCGGTCGGCGCGGATGGCTGCGGCGGCTGTGGCGCCGCCGAGGGAGTGGCCGAGCATGCCGACGCGGGACAGGTCGAACGCGCCGGCGAGGGTGGGTGGCAGGTGTCGCCGTCCGGCGTCGGTGTTGTGTCCGGAGTTGAGCGCGGTGAGTTGGTCCAGCACGAACCGGGTGTCCGCGGTGCGCACCGCGAGGGCCTTGGTGATCAGGGCATCGTCGATGTCGCCGGTCATGGCGAAGGTTTCCACCCGGCCGCCGGGAAACTCGACCTGGTCGGCGTCGTAGGTGTGGTCGATGGCCACGACCAGGTAGCCGTGGCTGGCCAACTCCTCGATCAGAGTAGTGCCGAGGCTGCGGTCGCTGCGCAGGCCCGGCGAGTACAGGACGACCGGCCTCCCGCACCGGCTGCGGTCCACCGGTGCGGCCAGGTGGGCGTGCGTGGCCGGCAGCAGCAGTGTGCCGGGCGGGATGCCCTGTTCCTGCTCGAAGAAGGGGACGGCGCCGGGTGACATCCACGGCGCGGGCGGGTGGCCATGGGCGGCGAGTGCCGGGTACCAGAGCTGGATCATGAGTTCCCGAGCGGGGCGGGAATCCTGCCAGGGATCGACGCGTGCCCGGTCGACCAGGTGAAGCGAGACCGTGCCCAGGGGATGCGGACCGGTTGGTGCGGGCAGGGTAAGCCGCACCGGAGTCGGCGTGGGGTTGGCTGCGACCAGCGAGTCCGCGGCGGGTCGCGACTGGGCGGATGCCGCGGTGGCCACCGGGACGGAAGCGATGGCTGACGCCGCGGCGGTACCGAGCAGCGCTCGGCGGCTCAGGAGTCGTCTCTCGTTCAACACCGCCAAAATGTAAGGTTGGCCTTCCATGAAGTCAAGGTCACTTTACTTCATGGAAGGCGTGGCTTACATTCATCGCATGGCAGACGAGGCACGGAAAGATCAAGTGACGCGTGCGGCCCGCCGCGCTGTGCTCATCGACGGCATACCCGTGTCCGCTTTGGGGGTGATCGCCCTGGCTCTGGGCAGCAACCCCGATCAGAGCACCGCCCAGAAGGCCTGGTGGATCGCGACCACCATCGTGTTCACCCTCGCGGTGGCCTGGGTGCTGCTGCGGGCATTCCGGCGCGCGGACGAATACCTGCGCAGGGTTCAGCTGGAGAGCATGGCCATCGCGTTCGCCGCCGTCCTCGTGGGGCTGCAAGTGGCTACCCTGCTCGATGCCGCAGGCATCATCCAGCTCCGTCAGCTCGCGCAGCTGATCCTCCTCGGTGGCGTGGCAATCTGGCTGCTGATCGCGGACCTGCGCACCCGCTTCCACCGCTGAAGGAGAGCACCTGTGAAGAACCGGCTACGCGAACTGCGCGCAGCTCGCCGGTGGAGCCAGGCCGACCTGGCCGACCGGTGCCAGGTCTCCCGGCAGGCCATCAACGCCATCGAAACCGAGCGGTACGACCCCAGCCTGCCGCTGGCGTTCACCATCGCCGACGTCTTCGGCCTGACTATCGAGGAGATCTTCCGTCCTAACCGGACGGAAGATACGGGCGAACCGGCCTGACATCGAGTCCGTTCAGCAACAGTTACGGCATCTGTATCGCAGTCGACGGCGTCGCCCGCCGCCTGACCGGCAAGGTCGGCTTGCTCTGGCCTCCGCATCTGCGATGCGCCCGCTACACAGCGTCGTCGCGTGCTTGGGTAGCCCGCGGGGACAACGGCGTGCTCGATGGTCTGGTTGGATCAGCGGTCAGGCAGATGGTGGAGCATCCCTGGGGGATTACCGCGTTCGGCGCCGCGAGCGTGAAGGCTGTGCCGGATCTTGTGCGCGTACGGTTCAAGGTTGTGCGGGTGGAGCAGGCCCCGGCCGCCGCGTTCGAGGCGGCTCGCGCAGCCGTGCGGGCCGTGCGCGGCGCGCTGCGCGAGCATGGGGTCGCCGACGCGGCGGTCGAGGGTTCGCGGCTGGATCTGAAGACCGCGACCGAGTATGTGGACGGGTCGCGCAAGTTCGTCGGCTACCAATGCCAGGCCGCGTTTGCGGTCGAGTCCGGCGCGCTGGACGACATCGAGCCGCTGCTGGTCGACATCGTCGCGGCCGGCGCCAACGAGATCGAGGGCGTCGACTTCGATGTCGTCGGCAAGCGCGAACTGCGGGCCGAGGCCCGGCGCGGAGCAGTTGCCGCGGCCCGCGCCAAGGCCGATCTGTACGCCGAGGCCGCCGGTGTTCGCATCGGCGCGGTCCTGCACGTTGAGGACGTAGACCCCGAACAGCCGGGCGCCTCCCGCTACCGCGGCCACGCCGAAGCCGCCGCGACGACGGCCCAGGACCTCGCCCCAGGCCACATCGTCGTGTCCGCCGCGGTGATCCTCGGCTACGCCGTGGCCCGCGACTGACCGTCTGAGCCACTGCCAGACCTCAACGTCACGTGCGCGAGTCGCTGTCGACAGTCGATCACGCGTCGCGAGGGGGTGGGGCCGGCCGGCCGGTCTGCGGCCGACCGGGTTCAGCGGACGGGTTCGGTGCGCAGGCCGGTCGGCGTGCACGAGGCCCGCGTGCGGTGGTCCTGCGCGGGACGCTGGAGGCGCCAGACGCGGGCGGGTGGCACGTTGGCCCAGATGGTGCGACAGCTGGTCGCGTATTCGCGCCGGTACGTGTGCATCACCTGGTCGACGGCGTCGTGGCGGCGGGACTCGGCCGGTGAGGCGAGAAGCCGGCGGGCCGTGCGAGTGCCGAGGTAGGCGATGTAGGTGAGGGTTCCGCCCGGATGGAGCAGGGCCATGAGGCGCGCCATGATCTTGGCGACCTGGAGCGGTTCGAAGTTCGTCAAGGGCAGACCGGAGACGATGACGTCGTAGCGGTGGTCGGTGTCGTACCGTTCGAGCAGCGTCTGGTGCACCGTGGTCTGCACGGCTCGTTCGCGCGGCAGCGGGTGTGCGTCGACGAGGCGGCCGACGCGGGCGGCGAAGCCCCGGTTGGCCTCGATGATGTCGAGGCGGCTCGCCCTTGGGGCCGCGTCGATGAGGGCCCGCGTGACCGAGCCGGTGCCGGCGCCGACCTCGAGGATGCTCTTCGGGCGGGGGCCGCCGGCTCGGACGGGTTCGGCGAGGGCGGCGGCCAGGGCGTTGCCGCTGGGGAGCACCGCGCCGATGGAACGGGGGTCACGGATCGCCTGGCGGAGGAACGCGCCGCGTTCGGCCCAGCGGCCGGTGATCGTGTCCGGGGTCGGAAGGTCTTTGCCGATCATGATTTCGACGCTACGGTCGCTGCCCCGGCCGGCTGATCCGCTTTTGTGCGACGGGCACCCCCGACGAAAGTCGGGGCGCGCAGTGGTCGGGAGTACGGGGTCGTGGGCGCCCGGCGTGCCTAGGATCGGCAGCGTGAATGCGGTCTGGGCGGCGCGGGCGAGACGCGCCGGGCGTGTGGTGCTTGTGGTGATCCTGGCCGGATTCGACGTCACCACCGCCGTGCTGTCCGGTCGAGGGCTGACGCTGGTCGCCGCCTGTGTCGCGGTCGTGGTGTCCGTGGGGGCGCTGCTGGTCGGCCGGGTCCGGTGGCCGGTGGCCGCGCCGCTGGCGGTGACCGGGCTGACGGTGCTGGTGGGATCGTGGCAACTGCTGCTGTTGCTGTGCGTAGCGTTGTTCGATCTGGCGGCCGACCGGCGCGCCAGGAGGGCGTGGGCCTGTGTGGCGTTCGTGGTCGCCGTCAACGTCGTCAGGGATGTCCTCACGTCGGGATTCTCGGTATATGAGTATTCGCAGCCGCTGTTCTTCATGACGCTTGCGATCGTCGCCGGCCTGTGGGCCGGCGGGCGGCGGCGCATGATGCAGCTGCTGGCCGACCAGGTGGAGCATCTCAAGACCGAGGCGGTGTTGCGTGAGGAGGCCGCCCGCAGCAAGGAGCGGGCGCGGATCGCGGCGGAGATGCACGACGTGCTGGCGCACCGGCTGAGCCTCATCGCCCTGCACACCGGCGTTCTCGTCGCCCGTGGCGAGGTTCTGCCCGAGCGGGTCACCGATCGGCTGCGGCTGCTGCGTACCGCGTCGACCGATGCGCTGGCCGACCTGCGTGACGTCCTCGACGCGTTGCGATTCCCCGACATCCGCACCGGCGGCGGTGACGGTGCCGGCGGTCGTGATGATGGCCGGGCGCCGACGGCACCGGCCGTGGGGCAGGTGCAGGACCTCGTCGCCGAGGCCCGGGCGGCCGGGCAGCGCATCGAGCTGTCGATCGACGGGGATCCCGACGACGCGCCCACCACGCACCGGCTCGCCGTCTACCGCGTCGCGCAGGAGGCACTCACCAACGCACGCAAGCACGCCGCCGGCGCCTCGGTGGTGGTCCGCGTCCACTATCGCCAGCCGGCGACGACGGTCGAGGTCGTCAACGCGGCGGGCGCCCCGCAGGCGAGTCTCGTGGGTTCCGGATATGGTCTGGTAGGTCTGCGGGAACGCATCTCCGCCCTCGGCGGCCACCTGACGGCCGGCCCGGCCGAAGCCGGCTCCTGGCGGTTGACCGCCGACATGCCGCACCCGCCCGAGGCCGCACAGAACAGGCAGGCGCCGTGATCCGAGTCATGATCGTCGACGATGACGCGCTCGTCCGGCTGGGGCTGTCCGACCTGCTCGACGGCGATCCAGCCATCGAGGTGGTCGCCCAGGCCACCGACGGCGTCGAGGCCCTCGAACAGGCCACGGCCCGGCAGGTCGACGTCGCGCTCGTCGACGTGCGGATGCCCCGCATGGACGGCATCACCGCGGTGGCGAAACTCCGGGCGCTGCCGCGACCGCCACGGGTGATCACCCTGACCACCTTCGACCTCGACGAGTACGTCTACGACGCGCTCGCCGCCGGCGCCGACGGGTTCCTGCTCAAGGACATCGACCCCACCGAGATCGTGCGCGCCGTCCACGTCGTCGCAGCGGGCTCCGCGATGCTGCACCCGGCTGCGGCGCGCCGGGTCATCGACCGGTACCACGCCACCAGCACCCCGCGGACCGCCGCGGCCAACGCCCGGCTGGACCGGCTCACCCCGCGCGAACGCGACGTGCTCACCCACCTCGCCCGCGGCGACACGAACGCCGACATCGCCGGGGCCCTCACCATGCGCGAGAGCACCGTGAAAGCCCACGTCAGCCGGATCCTGGCGGCCCTGGAGGTCACGAACCGGGTGCAGGCGGCGCTGCTGGCCCGCGACGCCGGCCTGTCGTGACCGGCCCACCGACTTTCGTCGGTGCACGCCGTCGCAATCCGGCGGATTCGGCCAGAGCCGCCGATCCCTAACGTCGCAATCATGAACACCAACGTCCGGACCAGGCCGGATTCGCGATGCTGGGCGAGCTGACCGAGACGCTGACGGGCGTGCTGGGCCAGGTGCCGCCCGCGGCCGTGTACGGCATCGTCGCCGCCGCGCTGCTCGTCGAGTCGAACCTCCTGTTCGGGGTGCTCGTGCCGACGCTGACCCTGATGCTGACGGCGGGCGCCCTGGCCGGTCGCGGCCACCTGCGACTGCCGATCCTGGTCGCGGTCGCGGCCGGCGCCGTCATCGCGGCCGACCTCATCAGTTACCACACTGGTCGGATCCTGGGCGGCCGGCTGCGCACAAGCCGCCTCGGCCGGCGGATTCCCGCCGCCGCCTGGGCCCGGGCGGAGCAGGCCATGGCCCGCCACGGTGCCCGCGGGGTCGCGCCGGCCCGGTTCATCCCGCTGCTGCGAACCCTGGTTCCGCACCTCGCCGGGGCCACCCACGTGCCGTACCGCCGCGTCGCCCCGTACAGCATCACCGCCGCGGTCACGTGGACCCTGCTGGCGGCCGGCACCGGCTACACCGCCGCACGGTCCGTGGACTGGCTCTCCGCTGCCGCGGGGCCGCTGCTGGCCATTGCCGCCCTGGCCGCCGCCGTCGCGGTCATCGTCGTGGTCAGACGGCGGCGATCCACGCGGAAGACCAGAACTGTTACGCGCGAGCCCCATCCATCGGGCGGGCCAGAGCTGTGCCCGGAGCCGGTTGCGCGGGACGCGGTGCCGCCCGCCGGATTCGAATCACGGTGATCGTCGCGACCGCCCAGAACCCGCCCAGCAGAACCGACGCTACGGTGTCGCTGAACGCGCTCCATCCGATGTAGATCCGCGCGGCCGCCAGGACCAGCAGCCCCGCGGTGGCCGCCGCCCACACCGCCGCCGCCCGTACCCTCCCGGCACCGCGAGTCACCGACCACGCCAGCACGACGACGGCCGCGGTGACCACCGCTTCGAAGCTGAAGAACTGCGTCGGAGCCCCCGGACGCTCGGCCCGCCGGACGGCCTGGTCGAGCACGACGAGCGGGATGACCGGACCGAGCGCGGCGAGCGCCTCGAGCAGCGACGTGCGCTGCCGTAGCCGGCGCAGGGTGACGACAACGGCGGCGATCAGGGAACCCGCTAGGAAAAGCCAGGTCACGGTCATGGACGTGATCGCGATCGCCCGACCCGCCGCGTGCCACTGCTGCCGGGCCGCGACCCAGTCGGCGACCTTGCCGTTCAGCGCGGAGAGTTCAGTGAGCCGCACGGCGAGCACCGTGAGCTTGGTCATCGCCCAGCCGCCGGCGAGTACCAGCACGAACCCGGCGCCGAGCGTTACCGCCGTTGTGCGCCGGGGGCCGAATCGGGCGGCCAGCGCATCCAGCAGCCGGCGGTACCGCATCGCGAAGGACTGCACCGGCGCCGAACCCGTCAGCAGCCGCCATCCGAGGCTGACCGGATCCGGGTTGTGTGCCAGCCACCGCCCGCCCAGCACGACGGCCAGGCCGACCAGCGTCAGGACGCCGAGACCTGCCGTCATGTGGCCGAACGACGCGCTCAACGCCTCGTACGACTTTCCGGCCGCGAATCCGGCCAGCACCTCCAGCGCGGCCCAGCCGATCACTCCGAACACGTTCCATACCGCGAATGTGCCATACCGCATCCCGGCGACCCCGCACAGCTGTGGCACCAGCGTGCGCACGACCGTCACGAATCGCCCGACCAGCGCGGCCCGCCCGCCCTGCCGCCGAATCAACCCGTCGGCCCGATCCCAGCGCTGCTCACCGATCCGGCGGCCGATCACCGTGTTCCGCAGCCGGGCGCCCTGCCGCCGCCCCGTCCAGTATCCCAGATGGTCCCCGAGCACCCCGGCAGCCACGACCACCGACAGTGCCACCCACAGGTTCAGATCACCCGCCCGGCACAGGAACCCCATCAGCAGCAGCGACGACAGTGTCGGTACCGGAATCCCGGCCAGCACCGCCGTCTCCGCACACACCAGCGCTGCCACGATCACGTACACCAGCACCGGCGGCACAGAGGTCATCACCTCGGTCAGCCAGGCCATCGCATCGCCCCTCCCCGGCCACGCCAACGGCGGCCTTGTCCGCAGATCGGCATTGCCGGGGCCCTGATGAGCAAAGTGGCGTGGGCGGCCCGTCCGGTCAGGTGGTGAGGCGGTGGGTGAGGGCGGTGTGGCGGCGGCCGGCGCCGACGGTGCGTACGGCGGCGGCGAGGGCGCGGCGGGACCCGACGAGGACGACGAGCTTCTTGGCGCGGGTGACGGCGGTGTAGAGCAGGTTGCGTTGCAGCATGGTCCAGGCGCTGGTGGTCAGCGGGATGACGACGGCGGGATACTCGGAGCCTTGGGAGCGGTGGATGGTCATGGCGTAGGCGTGGGCGAGTTCGTCGAGTTCGTCGAACTCGTAGTCGATGGATTCGTCCTCGTCGGTGCGCACGGTGAGGGTCTGTTCGTCCGTGGACAGGGCGGTGATGACGCCGAGGGTACCGTTGAAGACCCCGGCTTGGCCTTTGTCGTAGTTGTTGCGGATCTGGGTGACTTTGTCGCCGAGGCGGAACACCCGCCCGCCGGAGCGTCGTTCCGGCAGCCCGTCGCGGCCGGGGGTGAGTCGCTGCTGGAGCAGGCCGTTGAGGGCGCCGGCGCCGGCGGGGCCGCGGTGCATCGGGGCGAGGACCTGGATGTCGCGGCGTGGGTCGAGCCCGAACTTGGCTGGGATGCGGGTGCAGGCCACGTCGACGGTCAGCGCGGCGGTGGCTTCGGTGTCGTCGCAGGGGAACAGGAAGAAGTCGGTCATGCCCTGCAGCTGCGGTGGTTTGCCGGCGTTGATGCGGTGGGCGTTGGTGACGACCCCGGACTGGGCGGCCTGCCGGAACACCTGGGTGAGCCGTACCTGCGGGACGTTGTCGGCGGCGAGGATGTCGCGCAGGACCTCGCCGGCGCCGACGGACGGCAGCTGGTCCACATCACCGACGAGCAGCACATGCGCACCCGGCGGTACAGCCTTGATCAGCTTGTTGGCCAGGATCAGGTCGAGCATGGACGCCTCGTCGACGACGAGCAGGTCGACGTCGAGGGGGTTGTCCCGGTCGTAGGACGGGTCGCCGCCGGGCCGTAGTTGTAGCAGGCGGTGGACGGTGGCGGCGGGGTGGCCGGTGAGCTCGGCGAGGCGTTTCGCGGCCCGGCCGGTCGGCGCGACGAGCGTGACCTTGGCCTTCTTCGCGGCGGCGAGGGTGACGATGGAGCGGACGGTGAAGCTCTTGCCACAGCCGGGGCCGCCGGTGAGCACGGCGACCTTCGAGGTGAGCGCGAGCCGGACCGCCTGCTCCTGTTCCGGGGCGAGGGTGGCGCCGGTGCGGGTGTGCAGCCAGGTGAGGGCTTTGGGCCAGTCGACGCCGGTGAAGTGTGGCATCCGGTCGGCCCGGTCGCGCAGCAGCCGGGTCAGCGCGCCGGCGAGGGCGGTCTCGGCCCGGTGGAACGGCACCAGATACACCGCGGTGACCGGCCCGTCCGGCCCGGGTACCGTCTCGCGGACGACGCCCTCATCGGCGGCGAGGGCGTCCAGACAGGCGCCGGTCAGGCCGGCGGGAACGTCGAGGATCTTGACCGCGTCGGCGATCAGCTGGGCCTGCGGCAGGTAGCAGTGCCCGGCATCGGTCGCCTCGGACAGGGTGTACTGCAGACCGGCCTTCACCCGCTCGGGGCTGTCGTGCGGGATGCCGACCGCCTGGGCGATCGTGTCGGCGGTCTTGAACCCGATGCCCCACACGTCGGCGGCGAGCTGGTACGGCTCGGTGCGCACCACCGTGATCGACGTGTCGCCGTACTGCTTGAAGATCCGCACCGCCAGGGACGTCGACACGCCGACGCCCTGCAGGAAGACCATCACCTCCTTGATCGCCTTCTGCTCTTCCCAGGCAGCGGTGATCTTCGCCGTGCGTTTCGGGCCCAGGCCGGGGACCTCGACCAGCCGGGCGGGTTCCTCCTCGATGACCCGCAACGTGTCCAGGCCGAAGTGCGCGACGATCCGCTCGGCGAACACCGGCCCGATTCCTTTGACCAGTCCCGAACCGAGATACCGCTGGATGCCCTGGATCGTGGCGGGCAGGACCGTGGTGTAGGACTCGACCTCGAACTGCCGGCCGTACTTGGGATGACTCGACCACCGGCCGACCAGACGCAGACTCTCGCCGGGCTGGGCACCGAGCAGCGCCCCGACCACGGTCAGCAACTCGTCCCCGCCGCGGGCGGTGGCGACCCGGGCCACGGTGTAACCGGTGTCCTCGTTGACGTACGTCAGCCGCTCCAGCACCGCCTCGAGCACAGCCCCCGACTGGCGGGGCGAGGCAGCGGTCGCGGTCACGGCGACCATCGTGCCCGCCTACCCGCCCGGACCGCCAGACCGATCACGGTATTTCGGCGGCGCCCTGACCCGACTTCAGCCCGTTGGGCCGACTCGGCCGCGCCGGCGCTGCGGACGGTGCCGGCTGCGAGGGCTCGAGCCGGTGGCCAGGGTGCACGTCGGGGTCCAGCCCGCGCAGCGCACTCAGCGTCGAGAGCAGGTCGAACAGCTGGGCCTTCTGCTCGGCGGTCAGACCGTCGGTCAGCGCGGCCTCCTGCGCCTCGGCGACCTGCCGGAGCGAGGCGAGCAGCGCCCGCCCGGCGTCGGTGAGGTTGAGCTGCTGCGTACGGCGGTCGGTGCCGCGGGTCCGTTGGGCCAGGCCGGCCTGCTCGAGACGGTCGACGAGCGCCACCACCCGGCTCTGCACCGCGCCGAGCTGGCCGGCGAGCTCGCGCTGGCTGATCCCGGGTCTGCGGCCGATGATGCGCACGACTCCCGCCTCCGAGGGCGTGATGCCCAGCTCCCGCACATGGTCGGCGAACAGCTTGGCGGCATGCGTGCCGAGTTGCGACAGCAGGAAGCCGATGCGGGCGGGACGGTCCTGAGACATGCCTCTCAGGGTAGACCATTGACTGAATCGTTCAGCAGATGAATGATTACTGGCATGACAGAATCTTCCAGCGGCGTCACTCGCCGGCCCGACGGCCCGCCCGCCGGCATCGTCGCGGCGGTCGCCCTCGGGCTGTCGATCGCGGCCGTCGTCGTTCCGCTCGCCCTCTCCCGCGCGAGCTTTCCCACGCCGGCGTCGACGGCGGCGCAGGCTGCGGACTACCTCACCGGCCACCCGCTGGCGTCGAGGCTCGGGGCCCTGCTGACCTTCGGCGCGTCGGCACCGATCGGGATCTACGCGGCGACCGTCTACGCGCGGCTGCTCCGGCTCGGCGTCCGGGTGCCAGGTCCGAACATCGCCTTCTTCGGCGGGATCTCCGCGTCTGTCCTGCTCGCCACGTCGGGCCTGCTCGCCTGGTCGCTCGGCGAGGCCGCCACCGACGTACCGGCGGCGGTGCTGCACCTCCTGCTCGACCTCGTCTTCGCGCTTGGCGGCATCGGTTTCGTCGGTGGACTCGGCCTGCTCATCGCCGGCATCGCCGTGCCCGGGCTGATCGTGCGCCTGATTCCCCGCTGGCTGGCCTGGGTCGGGCTGGTGCTGGCGGCGGCGAGCGAGGTGTCGTTCCTCGGCATGCTGTGGCCGGGCTTCGACGTGCTGCTGCCGATCGGCCGCTTCGTCGGGTTGCTCTGGCTCGCCGCGGTCGGGTTCCTGTTGCCGCGCACCCGCCACGACGTCCCGGCCCGCCAGTGAGCGGTCCCAGCGGACGCAGCGGTGCTCGCGACGGCTCTTCGGGCTCGCGGCGGGCGGGTTGCGGGCTCGGACCGGGTCGATCCTGCCCGGCATGGCCGTCCACGCCCTGACCGCCGCGCGGCTCTTCGGGCCGGCACTGGCCGCGACCGCATACGGCGGTGCGGCCTGAACACCAATGAACAGAGAGGGAGATCGATGACTGAGTTCACGGGCCAGGTCGCGCTGGTGACCGGCAGCACGCGGGGCATCGGGGCGGCGATCGCGCGACGGTTCGCCGCCGAGGGCGCCGCCGTGGTCGTGCACGGGCGCGACCAGCAGGCCGCCGCGGAGGTCCAGCAGCAGATCACGGCGGACGGGGGCCGAGCGGTCACGGTCCTGGCGGACCTGACGGAGTTCACGCAGGTCGAGGCGATGAGGTCGGCCATTGAGGACGCTCTCGGGCCGGTCGACATCCTGGTCGCCAACGCGGGGGGCAACCCGGTCCCGCCCGGCCCCATCGAGGAGATGACCGAGCAGGGATGGCGTGCGGCCATCGACGCCAACCTCACGGCCACCTTCCTGACCGTCAAGGCGTTCCTGCCCGGCATGAAGCAACGCCGCCGGGGCGTCGTGCTCACCCTCTCCTCGGCGGCCAGCCGCCGCCCGACCGCCTTCTCGCCCGCCGGCTACCCCGCCGCCAAGGCCGGCATCGAGGTACTCACCAGGCAGGTCGCCCTGCAGGCCGGTCCCTTCGGCATCCGGGCCGCCTGCATCGCGCCCGAGACGATCCTGACCGAACGCAACCGGGGGCAGATCCCCGAGCACGTCCAGCAGCAGCTCATCCAGGCTCATCCCATCCAGCGCCTCGGCACCCCCGAGGACGTCGCCGACGCCGCGGTGTTCCTCGCCTCGCGGCACTCGGCCTGGATCACCGGCGTCACCCTCGACGTCGCCGGCGGGTCGGTCCTGGCCTGACCGGCCTAGACCGGTCCGGCGTGGATGAAGTGGGCGGCCCAGCGGCGGTCGCCGCAGCGCGCAGGGTTTCGATCGGATCCGTGGGCGTTACCGCAGTTGGTCGCGGCGGCGGGTCAGGTAGGCGGTCTCGGCGGTGTTGCCCGTCAGGTCGATGGCTTTGTCGTAGGCCGCGCGCGAGTCCTGGCTGCGGCCCAGTCGGCGCAGCAGGTCGGCGCGGGTGGCGTGGTAGGGGTGGTAGCCGGCCAGTCTGTGCTCGAGGCGGTCGACGGTGGCGAGTGCCACCTGCGGGCCGTCGAGTTCGGCGAGGGCGATGGCCCAGTTGAGGGCGATGATCGGGGAGGGGTCGAGGCGGGCGAGTTGGTTGTAGAGGGTGAGGACCTGTGACCAGTCGGTGTCGCGGATGTCGCGGGCGGAGGTGTGTACGGCGTTGATCGCGGCGAGGATCTGGTAGCGGCCTGGAGCCACGCCGGCGGCCAGGCGGTCCCGCACCAGCTGGTGGCCCTCGGCGATCAGCGCCGTGTCCCAGGCCCCGCGGTCCTGTTCGTCGAGGGGGACCAGTTCGCCGCCGGCCGAGATTCGGGCGGGGCGGCGGGCCTCGATGAGCAGCATCAGCGCCAGTAGTCCGGCCACCTCGCCGTCCTGCGGCAGGAGGGCACGGATCAGGCGGGTGAGCCGGATCGCCTCGGCGATGAGGTCGTGACGTACCGGGTCGGTGTCGGGGCCGGTCGCCGGGTAGCCCTCGTTGAACACGAGAAACAGGACGGTCAGTACGCCGGCGACGCGGGCCGGGAGGTCCTCGCCGGACGGCACCCGATACGGGACGCGAGCCGCCTTGATCTTGGCTTTCGCGCGGGTGATCCGCTGCCCTATGGCGCTGTCGGCTACCAGGAAGGCGTGGGCGATTTCGGGTACGGTCAGGCCGCCGAGCATGCGCAGTGTCAGCGCTAGGCGGGCTTGCATGGCGAGGGCCGGGTGGCAGCAGGTGAAGATCAGCCGGAGCCGGTCGTCGTCGATGGCGCCGAGGGGCTCGGGTGGGGTGTTGTCGTACACCATCTGAGCCTCCTTGTGCTTGTCGTCGCGTTTGTGCTCGCGCCGGATCCGGTCGATTGCCTTGCGGTTGGCGGTGGTGGTCAGCCAGGCCCGGGATTGGGGGCACGCCGTCGGCCGGCCACCGCTCGACGGCGGTCGCGAACGCCTCGGCGGCCGCCTCCTCGGCGATGTCGAGGTCACCGAAACGCCTGGTCAGGGCGGCGATCACGCGGACAGAAACGGCCGTACCTCGATCTTGCGGTTGCAGGCCTTCGACCCGTCGGCGGCGAGCTTGAGCGCCACGCCGAGGTCGGGGGCCTCCTTCGGGGTGGCCGGGCCGGTGCCGTCGTCGATCACGGAAATCAGGTACTGCATCTGAAGATCATCTCCGGTGGTTTCAAGACAGTTGTGGTCTACCGGGCAGGGACTTCAAGCCGTTGCGTACTGCGGGCGCCCGGCCGGCCGGAAGACCTGGATCGTCACGCCGTTCGAGTCGACGCGCGACTCGACCAGGTCGAGCGCGAGATCCGGGCCGGCGTCCGGGAACAACCGTGCGCCCTGGCCGAGCACCACGGGAACGACAACCAGCGTCATCTCGTCAACCAGATCGTGCTTCAGCAGCCACCGGATCAGGGTGCCACTGCCGTGCACCTGCAGCTCACCCCCCGGCTTGGCCTTCAGGTCCGCGACGGCGGTCGCCGGGTCGTCGGACAGGACGGTGGTGCCCGACCACGCCGGATCGGCGAGTGTGGCCGATGCCACGTACTTGGGCCGGGTGTTCAATGCCCGCATGACGGGCTCCCAACCAGGGACATCCTGGACCGTCAAGGACCCCCACGAGCCCGCGAACAGCTCGTAGGTCCGCCGGCCGAACAGGAACGCGTCGGCGCGCTGGTAGGTCTGGTTGATGAACGCCTTGGTCTCGTTGTCGCCCTTGCCCAGGGCCCATCCGCCGCGCTCGAACCCGTTCCTGCGGTCCTCGTCCGACGCGCCACCGTTTCCCTGCATCACTCCATCGATAGTGACCTGGGTCATGGTCGTCAGCTTCATGATCGCGGTCCCTTTACCTTGGCGCCGCCCCCTTGTGGGCGGCCTCACCCCTGCTACGAACACCACCGTCCCGATCCGACACCGCCTCCCGGATTTCTTCATAGAGTTTTCCGGGACGCCGGTCGTCAGCGATTGCCACGGCCCACGAACTGGAGTTCGCGGCGGCGTAGGCTGCCGGGCTCCGACAGTCCGCGGTCGACGGCAGCGCCTCATGCCCGTCCCCGCGAACGCGGCGCGCGCCGGTTTCGAAGCCGCCACACTGGCTGCGAGCGGGCTGCTCGGAGGAGACCAGGCCCTCGAGGGCCATCTGGCGTTCCTCCGGTCGTACGGGGCAACAGAGGCAGCCTTACCGGCGCTTGCTGTGCCCGGAGCCCCAAATCCGTCGCCCGGTACCAGCTGACGGGCCCCCGATGGGCGAGGTCGATATCATGATCAGTGTGACTGCGGCGCTGCGGCCAGGTGGCGCTGGCGCATCAGGAACTTGCGGACCTTGCCCGTCGGGCCCAGCACGATGTCGTCCTCGCTCACCACGGGAGCGCGTCGCACGGTCTCCCCGGCCGGGCCGCCGATCGCCTCCCGGATCATCGCGGTGCGGTCGATGTCGGGGTCGGCGCCGTGAGCCAGGATCAGCAGGACGTCGGTGATCACCTCGTCGCCGACGCGGCGCGCCACGACCGTGCAGTCGCGCACGTCTGGGCGGCGGGCGAGGATCCGCTCCTCGGTCAGGGCGGTGTAGAGCCATTGGCCGTCGCCCAGTTCGACCGCGTCGACCGCACGGTCGACATGGTGGTAGCAGCCCGCGCCGTCGCGATACATCAGATCGCCGGTCAGGTAGTAGCCGCCGAGACGGGTCCGGTAGGTGTTGACCGAGTCGTTCCAGTAGCCGAGGGCCAGCGTGGGTGACCTCAGCCCGACGTGGCCGACCTGACCGTCGGACACCGGCTGACCGGTCTCGAGGTCCAGCAACACCACGTCGGCGAACGGGTACGGTTTGCCGACGCAGCGGTCGTAGTGGTCGGTGCCCTGCCGATGGGTGACGTGGAAGGCCGAGTGCCCCATCTCGGTCGACCCGATGCCGTCGGTGAACCGGGAGCCGGGAACGGTCACCATGCCCTGCGACGTCCAGGTGGGGTGGCTGCCCACGGCGATGAGCCGGCGCACGTGGGCCTCGTGCGCGCAGTCGCCGGTGTTGAACCACACGCGCACCGAGTCGAGGTCCCGCTGGGCGAGGTCCAGCGCGGCGAGTTCCGCCCACGTCACGGCGAACCCGAACACACCGGTGGGGCGCCAGCGTTCGATCGCGTCGAGGACCGCCGACCCGTTGCGCCCGAACGGCCCGCCCTGCGCGGACAGGCACAGCAGCTCGTAGCGATTGCACAGCGCCTGGTTCAGGGTGATGATGCCGGCGGCATGGGCGGCGGGCAGTGCCGACATGTGTCGTACGGGCTCGTGCGACCGCGGCTCCGTCAGGCGGATGGCGCGGATGGCCGCGAAGAGGCTGCTGTGCGAGTGTACGACCGGCGTCGGCATCCGCGTGGTGCCCGAGGAGTGCGTGACGGCGATCGGGTCGTCCGCGTGGTGGCGGTAATGCGGGGGCGCCTGGGCCGGGTCGCCGGTGCCGATCTCGCCGGCGTCGAAGAGCGGTGGTTCGCCGGTGTCCTGCCCGGCCAGGCTCTGGCCGGTCAGCTGCGGCCGGTGCGCGACGTCGACGATCACGCCGACCACCCGCAGCCGCCGGATGTACTCGACCGCGACGTCGCCGGGCATGTTGCCGTTCATCAGGGCCGGAATCGCACCGAGCCAGGTGAGCGCGAGGTAGCTGACGAAACAGTCGGCGGCGGAGGCGACGTAGACGGCGACGGGGTCGCGCCGCCCGATGCCGCGCCCACTCAGCCATGCCGCGCGTGCCGCGACCCGGTCCTCGAGGGCGCCGAGCGTCAACGCGGTCCACGCCGGATGGCCGTCGACATCGACGTCGAAGGTGATGGTCGGCTCGTCGGGCGAGACGCCGTGTTCGCGCAGCTTCGCCAGGACGTTGCCGGCGCCGAGGTCCGCATCGGCGATCAGTTTCGTGCGAAGGGTCGTTGTGCCCACGGTCTTCTCCCTCGTTCGCTATCGACGTCGGGCCGGGCGCGCTATTTGATACCACCGCCGGTCAACAGATGTAAATATGCTTGTGCATCACCGGAACGGCGGTCATACTTCGGCGGCATCGACGTGAGTCCCACTACATGCGGCGCATGCGAGGAGACGGACCGATGGTGAGCGCGGTGAGCCGGGTCGTCGTGCCGTTTCACGCGGCAACCTCGGGCGTCGAGGAGCTGACGTGGGGCCAGCGCGAGATCTGGACCGCGATGGTGAACCAGCAGTCCTGGCTTCCGATCTTCTTTGTCCAGCCGCTTGAACCTTTCACCACGGTCGACGGCGTCGCCGCGGAGCTGCGCTACTGCATGCAGCGCTACGACTCGATGCGCACAAGGCTGGAGTTCGGGACGGGCGGCGAACCCCGCCAGGTCGTGGCCGGCGCCGGCGAGACCGTGCTCGAGGTCTTCGAGGCCGGCGACGCTGACCCGGCCGAGGTCGCCGCCGAAGTCCGGGAGCAGTACCGCACCGGGGACCACGACTTCGTCCACGACTGGCCGGCGCGCACGGCGGTCGTGCTGCGCCACGGCACGCCGACCCATCTCGTGAGCGTGTACTGCCACCTCGTGATGGACGCCCTCGCCCGGGCGGTGATGCTGCGTGATCTGCGCGATCGGGGTGCCGTCCCCGGCGGGGCCATGCGGCCCGCGCAACTCGCCGAGTGGGAACGCGGCGATGCCGCGCGCAAGCTGAACACGGCGTCGATGGCGTACTGGGAACGGCAGCTGCGGCGCATCCCGGCCCGCCGGTTCGCAGCGTCGGCCGATCCGCGTACCCCACGCTACTGGGAGGCGGTGTTCCGGTCGCGGGCCCTGCACCTGGCCCTGCAGGTGATCGCCCCGGGCGCCGCCGGGGCGACCGCGCCGCTGCTGACGGTGTTCGCGGTGGCACTCGCTCGGGTGACCGGCAGCAACCCAGTTGTGGCGCAGGTCGTGGTCGGCAACCGGTTCCACTCGCACCTGGCCGACGTCTTCGCACCGGTCAACCAGACCGGCCTCTGGGTCCTCGACGTCGCCGACACGACGGTCGCCGAGGCGCTGGGCCGCAGCCGGCGCCGGGCGATGAGCACCTACAAGCACGCGTACTACGACCCGCGTGAGCGCGCCGGCCTGATCGCCCGCGTGTCCTGCGAGCGCGGCGAGGAGCTCGACCTCAACTGCTTCTTCAACGATCGCCGGATGAACCGGACAACTGGCGACGTCCCGACCGCGGCCGACGTCACGGCGGCGTTGGGGACGAGTACCTTCACCTGGCGGACACGGACCGACAAGCCCAACGAGCGCCTGTTCGTCCACGCCGAGGACGCCACTGACGTCGTAGAGCTCAGTGCCTGGACCGACACGCGATACCTCTCCCCGGGAGACCTCGAGGCAGTGCTGCGCGAGATGGAGGCGGTCGCCGTCGCGGCGGCGCTCGACCCGGCGGAGCCGACCAGGGTGCACGGCGCGGCACTCGTCCAGCCGGAGCACCAGTGACCGCGATCGAGGCGGTCGGCACGTACGTGCCGCAGCAGCGGGTGCCGGTCGGCGCGCTGGCCGGCGCGCTGGGCCTGTCGCCGATCCAGGTGGCGATGTTCGAGCGTTTCCACAAGCTGACGGAGGTGCGCCGCGACGCCGACGGCTCGCTGCTGGACCTGCTCCTGGCCGCCACCGACCGGCTCGCGGCGCTGCGCGGCAACGAACACCGGGTGAAGTACGTGCTGCACGCCCGCGCCTTCCCGGTGGTCGTGCCGTTCCCCGGCAACCCGCTGCACGAGCTCTGCCGCCGTAGCGGGCTGGGCCACGCCGAGGCGTTCACGGTGACCCAGCAGTCGTGCGCGACGGGCCTGCTCGCCATCGACATCGCGGGCCGGCTACTTGCCGCGTGCGCAGAGCCGGACGCGCTGGCCCTCGTCCTCGCGGGCGAGAAGGCCTTCACCCGCGACTCGCGGCTGCTGCCCGACACATCCATCTTCTCGGAGGGCTCCGCCGCGTGCCTGGTGAGCCTCGACGGGCCCCGCGACCGGCTGCTGGCCTACGCCAGCCTGCCGCGGGGCGACTTCGACGGCGAACAGGAGGAGGTCTCCGCGCGGTTCCAGCGAGGATACAAGGCCGGCATGGTCGACGTGATCCACGCCGCGCTCGACGACGCGGGCGTGAAACTCGACGAGATCAGCGTGATCCTGCCGCACAACGTCAACCAGGTGTCCTGGCGACGGGTGTGCAAGCTGCTCGGCGTCCCGCTGACCCGCGTGCTGCTGGACAACGTGCTGAGCGCCGGGCACATGTTCTGCGCCGACGCGTTCGTCAACTACCAGACGGCGAAGGAGCGTGGCCTGCTGCGCCCGGGTGAGCGCTACCTCGTCGCCGCCGCCGGGGCCGGGCTCGGCGCGACGTTCTCCGCGATGGTCTTCGAACACTAGGCATGGATACGGGATCGACGTGACGGACCAAGATGCCGCGCCGCGGCCACGCACGCACGCGGCTGTCCCGCCGCGTCACACCGGCGCCCTCTACATCAACCGAGTCGAGCGGCGCACCTTCGACGGGGACTGCGAGTTTCTGCGTGCCCCGCACCATCGCGCGGCCATCGGGACCTACCTGTCGGACCTTCTCCTGCCGCACGGCCTGGACCTGAACGAGGACCTGCTGGCGGCGGGGGCCGGTCACTCGTACGGGGAGATGGGCGCCGAGCTCGTCGGCTCGGTCGTCGGCGCGGACGAGCCGGTCGACCTGCTGGTCGTGGCGTTCAATGTGCCCGACGTGCGGCCCGGGCGGGCCACGGCCACGTACCTCAGCCACGTCTGCCCAGGCAACCCGCAGTCCTTCGCCATCTGCGACCAGGGCGTCGCGGCGGCGTACACCGGGCTGCGGCTGGTCCGCGAGTACGTCGGGTCAGGCGCCTGCCGGCGGGCCCTGCTGCTGGTGCTCGAGCAGACCACACTGCACTACCAGGTGCCGGGGCCGGTGGAACTTCCGGCGCGGCACGCGGGCGTGGCGCTGCTGTGCACCGGGCGGCCCGGCGCGGCCGGCACCGTCCGGCTGGACGGGGTCCGGGTGCGCACCGAGGTCGGGCCCGGGCAGGCGGCCGGGCTGCTCGCGACGGAATTTGCCGAGCAGCTTCTCAGGCACGGGGACGCGACGACGCTGGTCGCGGGTAACGGCTTCGACCCGGGTGACCTGCCGGCCGGCGCTCACCGCGGCCCGGCTGGACAGCCGCTCACCGCAGCGTGGTGGGAACTGGCCGCCGAGGCCCCGGGGCGGGCTGTCGTGCTCGCCGACTATGAGCCGTCGCTGCGCTACCTGTGTGCCGCGACCTTCTACTGGGGCGTGGCGTGAGCAGCGATGTAGTCGGCCAGCTGGCCCACGGTGACCAGCTCCTCCTGCTCGAGATCCTCCACGTCGACCATGATGGACAGGTCCCGCTCCAGGTCCAGGATCAGCTGCACGCCCTGCGACGAGCTCATCCCGAGCTCGTCCTCCAGGTTCGACCCCTCGGTCACCGGCTGCTCGAGCCGGAGCATCCGCACGAGCAGGTCGGACATCGTCGCCACCACCTGCTGCCTCAGCGACCCATCGACCTCCACCATGACCACATGACAGCAGTGCCGCACATGGATGTCAACCGCGACCGGAGGGTGGGCGGATGAGCCGGTTCCTGTTCGTGGTGCTGCCACTCGCCGGGCACATCAACGCGCCGCTCGCGGTGAGCGACGCGCTGCTGGCGGTCGGCCACGAGGTCGCCTGGTGCGGGCCGGAGTCCTACCTGCGGCCGCTCGTCGGGCCGGACGCCGTCGTCCATCCGACGGGCTCGCGGTTCTATCCCGAGCAGGACGGGCACGGTCCGGCGGCACTGCGCCACGTGTGGGACTCCTATCTGGTACCGATGGCCCGGTTCACCCTCCCGGCGGTCGAACGAGCCGTGGCGGCCTGCCAGCCCGATGTGCTCGTCGCCGACCAGCACGCCTTCGCGGGCGGCCTCGTGGCGCGTCGGCACGGGCTGCGCTGGGCGACCCTCGCGCCGAGCGCGCTTGAGCTGACCCGCCGCCCGGGCGATGCCCCGGAGGTGGATGCCTTTGTACGGTCCCACCTCGCCCTGCTCCGCGAGAAGGCGGGCCTGCCCCTGGGTCACGACGTCGACGTGCTGTTCTCGCCGCACCTGGTGATCGCCTTCACCACAGCGGCCCTCACCGGAGCTGCCCGCGTGCCGGACACCTGCGTGCTGGTCGGCCCCGCGCTCGGTCGTGGGCCTGCCTACGAGGGCTTCGCATGGGACTGGCTGGACCCGCACCGGCAGCATGTGCTGATCACGGTGGGGACGCTGGCGGACAGCGTCGCCCGCGACTTCTTCGCCACCGCGGTACGTGCGCTGGCCGACCTGGGCGAGCGGCTGCAGGCGGTGCTGGTCGCTCCGGCGGACGCGGTGCCGGACCCGCCGGAGCACATCCTCGTCGCCGCGCGGGTGCCGACACTGCGGATGATGCCGCAGCTGCACGCCGTCGTGAGCCACGGCGGGATGGGCATCGTCGGCGAGGCGCTGGCGGGCGGCGTCCCCCTCGTCATCGCGCCGATCCGCTACGACCAGCCCACCGTCGCCGACCAGGTCGCCGCGGCCGGGGCGGGCGTACGGGTGCCCTTCATCGGCCTGACCGCGGAGCACCTCCGCACGGCTGTCACCACCGTGCTGGACGATCCGGTGTACCGCGCCGGCGCGCGACGGGTCGGGGACTCCTTCGCGGCGGCCGGCGGTGCCGCGGCCGCGGCCGCGCACCTCGAGCAGCTCGCTATCAGTCCGATGTGGACAGCACTCGACCGGAAGGGAACGGTGAGCCAGTGATGGTCCGGCGTCGCCTGAGCGTGATCATCCCCGCCTTCGACAACGTCCCCCTGCTGGACGTCACGCTGGCCTCGCTCACCCGGCAGAGCCTACCGGCCGACGAGTTCGAGGTGATCGTGTGCGACGACGGCTCGCCCACCGCGCTCGGTCCGGCCGTCGACACGTACGCCGACCGCCTGAACATCACCTGCGTCCGCGCCGATCAGAACCGGGGCCGGGCGGCCAACCGCAACGCCGGGGCGGCGCGGGCGAACACGGACGTCCTGGTCTTCCTGGACTCCGACACCGTGGCGCATCCGGACCTGCTCAGTCACCACCGGGCGTTCCACGCGGGTCGATCCGGCCGGCCGGGCGTACTGCTGGGCCGGCGGTTCGACATCGACTGGGTGGGCGTCGACACGCTGCGCCGCGGCGAGTCGCTGACCGAGCCGATGCTGGACGCGTACCGGGGGGATCCCCGCGACATCAACTGCTGCCTGCCGCAGCACCTCGCCGACTTCCACCGCGCGCCGTGGCTGCTCGGCTTCAGCCACAACGTGTCCATGGACCGCGCCACGTTCAACGCCGTGGGCGGCTTCGACGAG
The DNA here is from genome assembly GCF_050942935.1 of Dactylosporangium sp. CA-233914. Classification (NCBI taxonomy): domain Bacteria; kingdom Bacillati; phylum Actinomycetota; class Actinomycetes; order Micromonosporales; family Micromonosporaceae; genus Dactylosporangium; species Dactylosporangium sp. CA-233914. The sequence continues at coordinate 3,422,149 of NZ_CP192030.1, forward strand.
GCGATCGTCCGCTGGGGCCTGGAGGACACCGAGCTGTTCTACCGGGTCTTCCACCACCACGGCGGCGCGTCGGACCTGTTCGAGCTCAGCGACGACGCGGTGGCGTACCACCTGCCGCACTACCGTCCGACCCGCGCGTTGCTGGCGACCCTGGACAACATCAACTATGTGACCCGCAAGCACCGCCGCTACGACTTCGAGGCGATGCACAGCCCCGGCACCCTCGGCGAGCTCCTTGGACGCGTTCGGCTGTACGGCGATGCCATCTCCGCCTGCCGGCGCGAGGGCCTGGGGCGAGCGGCCGGCCTGCCGATGCCGATCCGGCAGGAGCTGGCCGCCGGCCGCACGCTGGCGATCGGGTTCGGCGTGGCGCAGCTGGCGCTCGGCGACGGCTCGCACACGTTCGACCACGACGCCCCGCCCGGCGAGACCAACTGGCACCTGCTCGGGCTCATGCTGCAACACTTCAAGACCGGGCAGTTCGACCGGATCGTCAACATCGACCTGTGGCGCTTCCTCATGCCGGAGGACCTCAATCTCTTCGTGACCAAAGGGCTCCTCAAGTCCGACCGGATCGACCTGGTCGCGGCGCACGGCGGGCCCGATCCGGTGACGCTGCTGCCGCTGCCCTTCGTCGCTGACGTCGACTACGTCGCCCAGATGCTGGGCTCCCACTTCAAGGTCGAAACCGCGACGTACGACGGGCTCACCGTGCTCACGGCCCGGTAGGGCCGGCGCGCCCCGGCGCCGCAGCAGCGACCGGGGTTGCGGGGTTGAGGGCTTCAAATGTATGATTGTCGTACAATGTTGCGAGCCGGTTCGGGCGGAACGCGCCGGCTGATGCGGGCCGACGCCTTCGACAACACCCGCGCCGCGATAGTTGGGCGGACGGTGCATGCCATGGAGTTGACCGCTGTTGTGACCGGCGCTGCCCGGGGTATCGGCCGCTGTGTCGTGATGCGGCTGCGGGCCGCGGGCTACCGGGTGGTCGCGGTCGACGTGTCGCCCGCGGTGTCGGACCTGGCTGAGGACGGCCGGGTGGTGCCGGTGCTTGCCGATGTGACCGCGGACGCGGCGCCGGGTGCCGTGGTCGGCCGGGTAGTGGCTGAGTTCGGCCGGCTTGATGTGCTGGTGAACAACGCGGGCCGGTTCTTGCGTCGGCCCATCCTCTCCACGACGGACGACGACTTCGACACATTGTTGTCAGTGAATGTGCGGTCGGTGTTCCGGCTCACGCGGGCAGCCCTGCCGCATCTGGTCGAGACCCGCGGTTGCATCGTCAACACAGCCTCCATCTCGGGGCTGGTCGGCATCGCGAACCAGAGCGTCTACGCGATGACGAAGGGCGCGATCGTGCAGCTGACGCGGCAGCTCGCGATCGAGTGCGCCGGTGCCGGTGTGCGGGTCAACGCCGTGGCGCCGGGGGCGGTGGATACCGACTTCACGGCTGAGGCTCGCAAGGCGGACGCGGATCCTGCGGCGAGCTTGGCGGTCACCTTGGCCAACCACCCGATCGGGCGCATGTTGACGCCCGATGAGGTGGCCCGTGCGATCGTATTCCTGGCCGGGCCGGAGTCGGCCGGCATCACCGGTACGATCCTGAGCGTGGACGGTGGTTATATCGCCCGCTGAGCGCCGGTGGCCGGACCGGCTGTCTCAGGGCCCGCCCCGGTCCGGCCGTCATGCCTCGCCCAGGCCGGCGTCCTCCATCTCCTCCAGCAGGATGGGCGCGGCCGCGGTCACCCCGTGGATGCCGAGCACCGACGCGATCTCCATGACCTCCAGGATCTCCTGAGGGGTGGCGCCGTGGCCGAGGGCGTTCTCGATGTGCAGCTTGAGCCCCTTGACGTACAGGTGCGTGGCGGCCGTGTCGAACGCGATGTAGACGAATTCCTTGACCTTGGGTTCGAGGGTGCCGCAGCGCCACGGTACCGAGGAGAACTCGGTGTACGCCTCGAACATCTCCGGATCGAGTTCGAGCATCTCGTCCCAGAAGGCGTGCCAGTACCCCCGGGCCCGGGTGAACTCGGCCTTCATCCGCTCCTGCTCCTCGGTCAGCGCCGCCGGGCCGGTCCGCAGGCCCTTCTCCGTGAGCACCTCGACGAGGATCGGCACGCCGACGTTCATGGCGTGGATGCCCAGGGTGGCGGAGAGTTCGAGCACCTCCATGATTTCCTGTGGGGTGGCCCCCAGCTTGAGCGCGGCCCGGATGTGCTGGCGCACGCCCGGCAGGTACATGTGGGTGGCGTTCGCGTCGATCGCGATGTAGATGAACTCCTTGACCTTGTCGTCGAGGTGATTCTTGCGCCAGGGCACGGCGGAGAGGTCGAGGTAGGCCTTGAGGAACTCGGGGTCGAGCCGGAGCACGCCCTCCCACGTGTCGCTCCACGCCCCGCGGACCCGGATGAACTCCTGTTTGATCTCTTCCTGCCGGGTGGTCAGCGCCATCACGACCGGTCCTTTCGCAGCCAGGTGACGATTTCGGTGTGATCGGCGGTGTCCTCGAGCGCCTCGGCGGCCCGCGCCCACAGGTCGGTGGCCGCGTGCCCGAGCGGGTCGGGCGCGCCGACCTGGTCGGCCAGATCGGTGGCGATGCGCATGTCCTTGAGCATCAGCCGCAGCTCGAAGCCGGAGTCGAAGGTGCCGGGGAGGATGAAGTTCGGCCACTTGTTCTCGGTCGACCCGCTGCGCCCGCTGGAGCGGTTGAAGATGGCCAGCATGGTCTGCGGGTCGAGGCCGAACCGTTCACCGGCCAGGATCGCCTCGGAGGTGACCAGCAGGTGGGTGGCGGAGAGCAGGTTGTTCAGCGCCTTGACGGCGTGGCCGCTGCCGACCGCGCCGACCCGCGTGGTGGTGCCGAGCTGGGACAGGAGCGGTTCGACCCGTTCCAGGTCGGCCGGTTCGCCGCCGGTCATGATGGTCAGCTCGCCGGTGCGGGCGCGGGAGACCCCGCCGGAGACCGGGGCGTCCACCAGGGTCGCGCCGCGGCCGGCCAGTTCGGCGGCCAGCGCGCGGGTGCGCAGCGGCTCGCAGGAGCTCATGTCGATGACGACCGCGCCGGGCTCCACAACGAACTGTTCATCATGGACAGTGGCCGCCACGACGGCGGAGTTGGGCAGCATCAGCACGACCACGGACGCCCCCCGGACCGTGTCGGCCAGGTCCCCGGCGGCCGTTCCGCCGGCGTCGGCGAGCGCCTGCCGGGCGGTGGGGGAGAGGTCGTAGCCGCGCACCTGGTATCCGGCCCGGACCAGCCGGGCGGACATGGGGCCGCCCATGTTGCCCAGCCCGATGAAGGCGACCGGCTCAGTCATCGCCGGCGACCTCCTCCGCCCAGTGGGTGGCGCCGAGCGAGATGGCGGTGTGGGTCAGGAACGAGTCGGGTGCGGCGCCGTGCCAGTGCCGCTCGCCGGGCGGCACCCACACCACGTCGCCGGCGGCGATGGTCCGGGGCTGCTCGCCGTCGGTGCAGATCAGCCCGCGACCGGCGAGCACCTGGAGGATCTGGCCGTTCTCGTGGCTGTGCCAGTACGTGCGCGCGCCCGGGGCGAAGAACACCGTGGTGATGGTGGTTCCGTCGGTGGCGGGCAGGATCGGGTCGAACCATGCCTCACCGGTGACCGTGCCGCGCTGCTCGGACGGGACCCGCTCGGCGCGGCCGTGAACGATCTTCATGAGGCGGGTTGCTCCTTCGTGTGCAGTCGGACGCCCCCGGAGAGGTCGCCGATGGCGTCGACGACGGTGTTGCTGATCTGGTCGGCGTAGCCCAGCGCGCGGGCCATGCCGAAGCTGGCCAACGGGCCGGCGGAGTTGGGGCTGACCACACCGAGCCGGGCCGCGAGCTCGACGTAGAGGTTCACGTCTTTGAGCATCAGCGTGTTGGTGAGCCCGCCCTTGAGGTAGTCGCCATGAATGATCTTGGGAAACCGGTTCAGGGTGGCGAAGTTGACGCCCGAACTGGCGTTCAGCACGGCGAGCAGGGTTTCCAGCTCCAGGCCGGCCTTCTTGCCGGCGACCATCACCTCGGCGGTGGCCGACAGCGCGATCGCGTTGAGGAAGTTGTTCAGCAGCTTCACCGTGTGCCCGGCTCCGCTCGATCCACAGTGGAAGACGTGAGCGGAGAACAGGTCCAGGACCGGGCGGGCCCGGTCGAGCACGGCCGCGTCGCCGCCGACCATCAGGGTCAGCGCCCCTTTCTCGGCCGCGGCGGCGCCGCCCGAGATGCCCGCGTCGAGGTACGCCGCCCCCCGCTCCGCGAGCAGCCGGTGCAGGCGGGTGGTCGAATCCGGCGCCGCGGTGGAGAGGTCCACGACGATCTTGCCGGGGCGCGCGTGCGCGAGCACCCCGTCGTCGCCGAGGATGACCGCCTCGACGACGTGGCTGTCCGGCAGCGACAGCAGCAGCAGGTCGCTGCCGTCGGCCGCCTCGCCGACCGATCCGGCGGCCCGCGCGCCGGCGGCGGCGATGTTCTCCGGGCGCACGTCGTAGCCGAGCACCTCCCGCCCGGCCCGCACGATGCAGGCGGCGATGCGGCCGCCCATGTTGCCGAGTCCGACGAAGCCGATCCTCATCGGGGTTCCTCTCCGATCGTGGCCGCGAGGCCGGCCAGGTCCCCGGTGACCGGCGTGAACCGGGCAAGCGTGTCCGGGTCGTGGCCGGCTACCAGGTGCTGGATCTCGCCGTCGCGGATCATGGCGCGGATGCGTTCGAAGCCGGCGTACATGTCGACCAGGTTGGCGACCTGGGTGAACGGCATGCTGCGCTCGTACTCCTCGTAGTAGTGGACCGAGTCCGAGCCGAGCAGGACGACGCCGGCGTCGGTGTTCACGGTGACGACGCTCTGCCCCGGCGTGTGCCCGCCGATCCGGATGACCCGCACGCCCGGTGCCAGGTCCACCTCGTCGGCGAAGGTCCGCAGCCGGCCGTCCCGCTCGGCCTGCCGCAGGTGGTCGATCTCCGCGTCCTCGATCGAGTGGTGCAGCAGCGTCCGGTCCGCGTAGGGGCCGGTCCAGAAGTCGTACTCGGCCGCGGCGATGGTCAGCGGCGAGGCGGGAAACAGGTCGAGGTTGCCGATGTGGTCGTAGTGGGCGTGCGTGATCACGACCGGTGGACCGGCGGCCCGGTCCACCCCGAGGGCGTCGAAAGCGGCCGCCGGGTCGAGCAGGGTGGTGCGCCGGCGGCGGGCGCCGCCGGTCACGGAGAAGCCGGTGTCCACGACGATGGTCCGCTCGGCGTTGCGGATGAGCCAGAAGAAGTAGTCCATCCCGATCGGGCCGTCCGGCTCGCCGTAGAGGTGGTGGTTGAGGTAGACGTCGCTGCGGACGGTCTGCCGGGTGCCGTACTTGACGATCGTGACCCGGTAGCGGTCGGGTGCGGCCGCGGTCATGGCAGCAGCAGGTTTCCCGCGTTCGTCCCGACCAGTTGCCGGATGTCCACCTCGGCGACGCCGGCGTCCAGCAGCCCGCGGACGGCCCGGCGGTACAGGGTCACCGGCAGCGGGTTGTTCTTCTGCCCGGAGTCGGAGGACAGGATGGTCTGCCCGACGCCGACCTCCTTGATGAAGGTCAGCAGTTCGTTGAGGTCCCGGCGGCGCTCCGGGCGGCCGAAGTACATGATGATGCAGTGCTCGATGGTGACGCCCTGCCGGCCCCAGGCCGCCGCCTGGTCCACGGAGGCGCCGACCACGAAGCAGGGATGGTTGACCACGATGCGCTGGACGCCGGCCTCGAGGGCGGCGTCGATGAGCGCCTGGGACTCCTCGACGCCCAGGTGGCCGCAGGTCAGCACGGCGTCCTCGGCGGCGATCACCGACAGGATGTCCCGCACCTCGGGCAGGACCGTCCCCCGCTCGTCGAGGATCGAGATGATCTCGTTGGGGCGCAGCTCGACCTCCGGGGTGGGGAAGCCCGTGTCGTGGTGCTCGTGGTGCCGGACGTGGGCGGCGGAGGACAGCGTGGGGAACCACACCATCCGCCCGCCCATCCGCAGGGCGAGTTCGACCGCGTAGGGGTTGAGGCCGCCGACCGTCCGGTTGAGCGCGATCCCGCCGTACACCTCGGTCGGCACGTCCGCCAGGCCGGCGGTGCGCAGCGCCAGGATGTCGGTGACCATGCTGTGGTGGTGGGACTTGGCCACGATCGCGCGGAACCCGACCGTGGCGGCGTCGCGGGCCGCGTCGAGGATGCTCATGCGCCGGGGGAACGGGCTCGGGCCGGGGTGCTGGTGAAGGTCCACCGCGCCGGCGAGCAGTGCGTCGGCCTCCGGGTCGGGCACCTTGCGGTCCTCGTCGGCCTCGGGGTTGAACGGGTAATCCACTGCCGTCATGCTGGCTCCTTGGTTGAGCGTGACTCGGAAAACGGCGTGACTCGGAAACGGCGTTACTCGGATACGAGGACCTGGCTCTCGGGCCGCCAGTGGGCGACCACCCGGGTGCCCGGTTCCACGGCGGCCGGGGCGCCGACGGGCAGCACCGCGCAGCCGACCGAGTCGTCGGCGAAGGCGAGTTCGAGGCGGTAGTAGGTGCCGTAGAAGGAGATGTCGGTGACCGTGGCCGGAGCGGCGTTGCTGCCGGCCGGCACCGAGCCCTCGTCGAAGGCGATGTTCATGCGCTCCGGCCGGACGACCACCGCCTGCTGCTCGGTGCCGGCGGCGGTTGGCCCGCGGACGGCCCACTTGCGGTCGAGCCACTCGTAGACGTCTCCGGCCAGGTACCGGCCGGCGAAGACGTTGGACTCGCCGAGGAACCGCGCGACGAACTGGGTCGTGGGCCGGTGGTACAGGTCGGCGGGGGTGCCGAGCGCGACGATCCGGCCGCGATCGAAGATGGCGATCCGGTCCGACAAGGTCATCGCCTCGTCCTGGTCGTGCGTGACGAACACGAACGTGAGCCCGAGTTCGTTGTGCAGGCGCTTGATCTCGCGCTGGAGCGACTGCCGCAGCTTGCGGTCCAGCGCGCTGAGCGGCTCATCCAGCAGCAGCACGCTGGGGGAGAAGACCACGGCGCGGGCCAGGGCGACCCGCTGCTGCTGCCCGCCGGACAGTTCGTGCGGGCGGCGCTCGCCCATGCCGTCCAGGTCCACCAGGCGCAGCGCCTCGCCGACCCGACGGGCGGTCTCGGCCGCGGGCACCTTGCGCTCGCGCAGCGGGAAGGCCACGTTCTGGGCCACCGTCAGGTGGGGGAAGAGCGCGTAGTTCTGGAAGACCATCCCGAAGTTGCGCTTGTGTGCCGGGGCCCGGGAGATGTCGCGGCCGTTGAGCACGATGCGGCCCGAGGTCGGCTCGGTGAAGCCGACGATCATGTTGAGGGTGGTGGTCTTCCCCGAGCCGCTAGGCCCCAGCAGGGTGATGAACTCGCCCGGCTGGATGTCGAGGGCGATGTGGTCCACGGCGGGCGGTTCGGCGCTGCCGTACCGCTTGCACAGGTCCACCAGTTCGACCCGGCCGCCGGCGCGGGTCCCCGGGGTGTGCGGGACCGCCCGCTGTTTCGTCGATGAACTCATCGGGTGCCTCTCTTTCCGCGTCGGGCGCCGGCGACCTGTGCGACCAGGATGGGGACGCTGACCAGGACGACCATCAGGCTCGACGCGGCGGAGATGGTCGGGTCGATCTGGACGGTGACGCTGTTGAACATCTGCACGGGCAGGGTGATCGCGCCGGGCGCCTGCAGGAACAGGGCGATGATCACCTCGTCCAGCGAGGTGACGAAGGCCAGCACCGCGCCGGACAGGATGCCGGGCAGCACCAGCGGGAGGGTCACCCGCCGCAGCGCCGACACCGGGCTCGCGCCGAGGCTCGCCGCGACGCTGGGCAGCCGGGTGTCCATGCCCTGCAACCGCGCGGTCACCGCGATGACCACGAACGGCAGGGCCAGCGCCGTATGGGCCAGGATGATGCCGATGAGTGTGCCGTTGAGGCCCCGGCGCAGGAACGCGGCGAAGACCACGAGGGCGACCAGGATGTGCGGGACGATCATCGGGGAGAGCAGGAAGCCGTTGACCGCGCCGCGCCATCGCGGCCGCAGCCGCATCAGGCCGAAGGCCGCGGTGGTGCCCAGCACGGTCGCGATCAGGGCGGTGAAGATGCCGACCTGGAGGGTGTTGAGGATTGCGGCGGTCCACTCCGGCGAGGTGAACAGCCGCTCGTACCAGCGCAGCGACCACTGGTGGGGCGGGAACTGAAAGGTCTGCGCCGACGAGAAGCTCATCGGGATCACCACCAGGGTGGGTACCACCAGGATGATCGCGACGATCGTGGTGTGCACCCGGAGCCAGGGCCGCACGGCCGCCGACCGGTCCTTCCCGGCGCCGGCGCGCGCCGGTTGGGCGCCGGCCGCGGCCACCGTGACGTTCTGCCCGGCCAGCCGGCGGCTGAGCCCGAGCACGACCAGCGTGACGACGAGCAGGAACACGCCCATCGCCCCGGCGCCGCCGAAGTCGAGCAGCTCCTTGGTGCGTACGTTGATCACCTGGGCGATCATCGCGTTGCGGGTGGAGCCGAGCAGGGCCGGAGTGACGTAGAACCCCAGCGCCAGCACGAACACCAGGGACATACCGGCGATGACGCCCGGGGCGGACAGGGGCAGGTAGATCTTGCGGAAGGCCCGCCGGCGGGGCGCCCCCAGGCTCTCCCCGGCCGCCACGAGACGTCCGTCGATCTGCGACATCGCGCTGTACATCGGCAGCGCGAGGAAGGGCAGCAGCACCTGGGTCATCGAAATGCCGACGGCCAGCGTGGTGCCGAGCAGGGTGACGTGGCCCAGCCCGAACGGGCGCAACATCCGCTGGATCACGCCGCCGTCCTGCAGCAGCACCAACCAGGCGAAGTTGCGGGCCAGCATGCTGGTCCAGAACGGGACCAGCGCGACGGTCACCAGCACGGCCCGCATGACGGGCCCGACCAGGGTCATCGCGTACGCGTACGGGAAGGCCAGCAGCGCGCCGACGACGGAGACCACCAGCGCGACGAGCAGCGTCCGGCCCAGCACCCGCAGCGTGTACCCGTCCGTGAACAGCGAGGCGTAGTTGCCCAGGCCGCTGGTCGGTTCGGTGAAGCTGTCCACGACGACGCTCAGCAGCGGCACGACGAACAGGATCACCAGCGTGATCAGCGACGGCAGCAGGAGCAGCCACCCGGAGGCGTGCGCCCTGCCGATCCAGGCGGGGCCGAGGCGCCGGACGGGTGCCTCGGCCGTGGCGGTCTGCGCAACCATGTGCGTCAGCCAACCTTCCAACTCGTCCAGCGCTTCATCAGCGCGTCGGTGTTCTCGATCCACCACTGCTTGTCCTGCTCGACGGTGGTGCCGCGGTCGGGCAGGAAGGCGTTGAACTTCTTCTGCTGGTCGGTGTAGCCGACCGAGTTGAGGTCGATGTCGGACCGGGCGGGCGCGGTGCCGGTCAGCTTGGCGTAGGCCGTGGCCTGCGCGGAATCGGTGACGAACGCGAGCATCTGCTGGGCCAGGGCCTTGTGCGGGGCGTTCTTCGGGATGACCAGCACGCCGATGTCGGTGGTGTTGAAGTCCCAGACCGACACGAGGTTGGCGCCGCTCTGCGCCGAGACGATCGTGCGCGCGGTCACGGTGAGGACCATGCTGGCCTGCTTGTCCACCAGCATCTGCTGGATCGCGCCGTAGCTCGGGGCGAACACGATTGAGCTCTTGATGGTGTCGATCTTTTTGAAGGCCCGGTCGAGGTCGAGGGGGTAGAGCTTCTCCGGCGCTACCCCGTCGGCGACCAGGGCCGCCTCGAGCAGGCCGGCCTTCGGGTAGTCGTAGACGACCCGCTTGCCGGGGAACTTCTTGGTGTCGAAGAAGTCCTTGATGCTGGTCGGCTTCTCGCCGGGGTACATGTCGGCGTTGTAGCTGAAGATGTTGGCGTAGCGGTAGGTCGGCACGAAGCAGTCGTGGGTGGTGCCGGGCGGGAACTTGCTGCGGTCGATGGCCGGGTCGTCGAGCTTCTCGAACAGCTCGCCGCAGTACGCGCCGGCGTAGATCCAGCTCATGTTCGCCAGGTCCCAGATGGTCTTGCCCGACGTGACCATCGTGCGCACCTGGGCCTGCTCGGCCGGGCTGATGTTGACGAACTTGGTGCCGGTCTTGGCCGTGAACGGCTCCTGGAGTGCCTTCTTCTCGTCCTCCTGGAACTGCCCGCCCGTGCTGGCCCAGGTCAGGGACTGCTGTCCGCCCGAGTCGCCGGAGTCGCCGCCCACGCCGCAGGCGGAGATCAGCAGAGCGCAGGCCGCTATCGTCGTGACAGTACGTAATGCCTTCATGCTCGTCGCCTCTTCTTGATCGGGACTCGTGGCTCGTTCCCGCACGGTGAAGGGTGGGACGGCGCTGCCGGCCAGTGCCGTCCGGTAGGCCCGCTCCGGCCGGAGCCGGAGGGCTCAGCGGTGGTCCGCCCCGCCGTCGAGCGGGTTGACCATGCGGCGGTTGATCGTTTCGGCGCCCCACAGCAGGGCTTGTGCCACCGGGCTGTCGGTTTCCTCAGGTACGAATTGCGCGATGTCGACGGCGGCCAGGGTCGCGACCACCTGGCCGGCCGGATTTCTGATCGGGGTCGCCACGGCGCTGACGCCGTCGCGGGGGCTCTTGCGGAAGGCGATCCCGGTCCGGCGAATTTCCGCCAGTTCGTCGTCGGTTGCCTCGACCGGGGGTGCCTGGTCGCGGAACCGGTAGGAGGACTCGCTGTGGAAGGCCCAGAAGACGGCCGTCTGGGCGGCCCTCGGCCCGAGGTGGCTGCCGACCGCGATCGAGACGTGCGCCGTGCGGCTGCGGTCCTCGCGCACCTGCGCCACGACGGGGCAGGAGCCGTTCCACACGCTCAGGACGATGGTGTGCCGCACCCGGGCGCTGATGTCGTCCATCACCGGGCCGGCCAGGTCGAGGACGCCCAGCCGGGACAGGGCCATCGTGCCGAGTTCGGCGAGCAGCACGCCGAACTCGTAGTGGTTGCGGTCGCGGCGCTGGAGCAGGCCGTGGTTCTCCATCGAGGCCAGGTACCGGTGGGCGGTGGACTTGCCGACGCCCAGCTCCTCGGCGGCCGACACCAGATCGATGGTCTGGTTGCCGGCGAGCAGGCGAAGCAGTTGGACCACCCGGGCTACCACCTGAAGGTCGCCGCTGGCGATCTCCAGTCCGTCCGCCGCGCCACGCGGACCTCGCAGGGCGCTGGTCATGGCGTGCCTCCCTCGCTCCGACGGCGTCCCGCATTTCGGGGTGAGCGTCCGTCTATCCGGTACCGAGGAATGTAGGTGATCCATCCCGCTCGGTGTCAAGAGCTGGAAAGATTTCGATGGGGCTTCCCGGACGTTAAATTTCGTGGATGACAGCATTGTATGATCAACCTACAATCCTGAATAATACCGATCGTGCTCAGCCGGAGGTGGACATGCGCGGGCTCGCGGGCAAGGTCGCGGTGGTGACCGGGGCGTCCGGTGGCATTGGGGCGGCCACGGTCCGCCGGCTGGCCGACGAGGGGGCGCGCGTCGTAGCGGTGGACCTCGACGAGGACGGCCTGCGCGAGGTCACCGAGGCGCTGCCCACCGAGGCGATCGGGGTCCGCGCCGACGTGTCCACGGAGGACGGCGTGGCGGCGTACGTGGACGCCGCGGTCGGGCGGTTCGGCCGGATCGACCTGCACCACCTCAACGCGGGCATCCCCGGGTCGTTCGCCTCGCTGCCCGAGTTGACCGTGGCCGAGTTCGACCGCGTCATGGCGGTCAACGTGCGCGGTGTCTTCCTCGGCGTGCGGGCCGCCTTCCGCCGGTACGCCGCACAGGCCGGGGCCGGCAGTATCGTCATCACGGGCTCGATCGGCAGCCTGCGCGGCAGCGCGGACCTGCTCGCCTACCAGACCTCCAAACACGCGGTGCTCGGCATTCTGCGCGGCGCCGCCATGTACGGCGGGCCGCTGGGAGTGCGGGTCAACGCGGTGGCCCCGGGCATCGTCCCCACCGAGCTGTTCGCCGCGACGCCGGACGTCGCCGGCGGCCGCGACGACATGAGCCGGCGGGCCAGCAGCACGCCGCTGCGCCGGGCCGGCACCGGCAACGAGGTCGCCGGCGTCGTGGCCTTCCTGCTCAGCGACGACGCCGCCTACATGACCGGGGAAGTGGTTTCGGTGGATGGCGGCGCCAGCATCGTGAGCACCGTCCGTCCCTCGGGTGGCGCGGGCGCCTGGGACTTCACCGCGTACGACCGCACGCTCTACGGGTGACCGCTCATCGGCCGGCCGCTGATCAGTTGACCGGCAGGGGAGCGACGACGTCGATGTCGGTGTGCACGTCGAGCACGACCGGGCGGCCGGCGGACAGCGCCCGCTCCAGCGCCGGCGCCAGGTCGCCGGGGCGGTCCACCCGGATGCCCAGCGCGCCCATCTCCTCGGCGACCCGGGCGAAGTCCACGTCGCGGTAGGTCCACAGTTCGCGGGCCCGTTCGGTGGCCGCGCCGCCGTAGGCCCGGTCGAAGCCGCGCCTGCTCTGGTTCCCGCCATGGTTGTTGTTCACCACGGTTACGAGGTTCACCCCGCGGCGCACCGCGGTCTCGATCTCCCCCAGGTGGTAGTAGAGGCCGGCGTCGCCGGTGAAGACCACCACCGGCCGGTCCGGGGCGGCGCACTTGGCGCCCACACCCGCGCAGAACGCCCACCCGAGGTGGCCGGCGCTGCGCAGGTAGCCCTGCTCGGCTGTGGTGACGTCGTGGAACTGGGCCATCCACATCCCGGCGTGCCCGGTGTCGACCACCAGGACGGCGTCACCGGGCAGGCCGGCGGTCAACTCGCCGGCGATGCGCTCAGGCCGGATCGGCACAGCGTCGCTGGTCAGCACCTCGCGGTAGCGTGCCCGCCAGGCCGCCCGCAGATCGTCCACTTCGGACAGCCAGGCCGTGCGGTCCGGCTGCCGGTGCCGGGGGGCCAGGGCGAGCATCCGGGTGAGGGCCGCCTTCGCGTCGGCGGCCAGCGACGCCCGCGGCGGGTAGTTGCGCCCGAGGCGGGACGGTTCGATGTCGATCTGTACCGCCGGGGTGCCCTCCGGCGGCACGGTCCAGAAGTGTGTGGTCATGCTGCCGGTGCTGGTGCCGATGAAACACACGAGGTCCGCGCGGGCGACCACCTGGTTCGCGCACTCCCGCGAGTACGTGCCGACCACGCCCACCGAGCGCGGGTGGGTGCCCGGGACGGTGTCCTTGCCGCTCGCCGACGTGGCCACCGGGATGCCCAGCGCGTCGGCGAGCGCCACGAGTTCCGCGCCGGCGCGGGAGGACCGCACGCCGCCGCCGGCCACGATGACCGGCCGCTCGGCCGCGGCCAGCACGCGCAGCACCGCCGCGACGCTCTCGTCGTCCGGCGCCGGGCGTACCGCGGGCACCCGGGCGAAGGCCGGCTCCACGATCGGCTCGGCGTCGGTCGGCTCCGTGTCGAGTTGCCCCTCATTGCCCTGGATCTGCAGGTGGACCGGGCCGGGGGAGCCCGTGGTGGCGAGCCGGAACGCGTGCCGCAGCATGTCCGGGAACCGGTCGGGGTGCTCGACGGTCGCGTTGAGCTTGGTCACCGGGTCGAACGCCGGCAGGTCGTCGATCTCCTGGTAGACGTGCCGGTACTTGGTGGCCGGTGAGCGGCCGCCGGTCAGGGCGATCACCGGGGACCCGGCCAGGAACGGCTCGCGCAGCCCGGCGGCGAGGTTCAGCGCCCCGACCACCTGCGCCGCCGCGACGCCGGGGCGGCCGGACACCCGCGCGTATCCGTCCGCCATGTAGGCGGCCGACTTCTCGCCGTGGGTGACGACGCGGTCGATGTGCGGGTGGTGCCGTTCCAGTTCGGCCAGGGTGCGGCGCAGGATCGCCGGGACCAGGAAGACGTGGGTCACGCCGTAGCCGTCGAGCATGTCCGCGACGACCCGGGCGCCGGTGCGCCGGGTCATCCGGCGACGGTCCCGACCGAGTCCCCGGCGGCGGTGGCCTCCTGCCGAACCTCGTCGATGGTCCGCTGGGCGAGCCGGAACGATTCGAGCGCGGCCGGCGCGCCGCAGTACGCGGCGGTCTGCAGCAACACCTCCTGGATCTCGGACTCGGTGCAGCCGTTGCGCAGCGCGCCGCGGATGTGCACGCAGAACTCGTGCGGGCGGTTCAGTGCCGTCAGCATCGCCAGGTTGATCAGGCTGCGGGTGCGCCGGTCGAGCCCCGCGCGGGACCAGATGTCGCCCCAGCAACTGGCCGTCACGTACTCCTGCACGACCCGGGTGAACTCCGTGGCCCGCAGCAGCGACCGGTCCACGTGTGCGTCGCCGAGCACCTCGCGTCGGACCCGGTTGCCGCGTTCGAGCCGGCTCTCGTCATCACTCATGGGCCGCTCCTGTCTCACGCCGATGGGCAGCCACAGCGTACGACGGTCATACAATCTTGGGAAGCGGTCGACGGTGATGTCGATGGATGGCGAGGGGTGGGGGTGTTACGCCCCGTCCTACTCGGACAGCGCGCTCAGCCCGGTGCGGCCGGCCTCCTCGACGTGCCGGGCGCAGGCCGCCGCGGCAGCCTCGGCGTCGTTGGCCAGCGCGGCGTCGACGATCGCGTGCAACTCCTTGATGCTGTGCTCCAGCCGGCCCGGGACCGATGTGGACAGTGACCGCAGCATGCTCACGCGGGCGTGCAGGCCGCCGACGATCGACCGCAGCGCCTCGTTGCCGCCGCCCTCGAAGAGCACGTCGTAGAAGTCGTCCTTCGCGGCCAGGATCGGCGCGCCCTTGGCGGCCTGTCGCTCGACCCGCTCCAGCGCCCGAACCAGGGCCTTGCGCTGGGCGGCGCTCGCGTTCTCGACGAAGAGCCGGCCGGCCAGCGCCTCGAGCGCCGACCGTACCTGGTAGAGCTGGCGGGCCTCCTCGGCGCTGACGCTGCTGACCGCCATGCCCTTGTTGGGGATCGCGGTGACCAGGCCCTCGGCGGCCAGTTCGCGCAGTGCCTCCCGGACGCTGGTGCGTGAGGCGCCGGTCAGCTCGACCAGTTCCCGCTCGATCAGGCGCTGCCCCGGCGCGAGCCGGCGGTCGAGGATCGCCTGCCGCAGGTTCGCCACGACCTGCGAGCGGATCAGGGCCGGGTTCCGCTCAACGCGCAACACATTGGTCTGTGTCACCGTCATCCTCCCTCATCCACCTTGTGGCAACGGGTTCGTAGCTGACATCGTACCCACTCCGGGCGGGTCCGCGGGCGGGGTCCAGCGTCGATCCGTTGTTTGAGATCGTATGACGATGCTACAATCCATGAACCCAAATCCCCTTGTGAGGAGCACCATGGCGCGATTGGGTTTCGCTCGCCGGCTGGCCTCGGCCGACCGGTGCCTGGTCGGCACCTGGGTCAAGATCCCGGCGTTGGAGCCGGTGGAGATCCTGGCCGACGCCGGCTTCGACTTCATCGTGATCGACCAGGAGCACGCGCCGCTGACCTTCGAGTTCGCGTACCAGGCGACGGTGGTGGCGCAGGGCGCCGGCCTGTCCGTCCTGGTCCGTGTCCCCGACCGCAGCGGCAGCCACCTCCAGCGACTGCTGGACGTCGGGGTCGACGGCATCCTGGTGCCGCGGGTGACCTCCGTCGGCGAGGCGTCCGCGGCGGTCCGGCAGATGCTGTTCTCCCCTCGCGGCGACCGGGGCCTCGGCTCCACCTCCCGGGCCGGGCGCTGGGGTGCTACACCCCGCGACGAATACCTGCGCTTCGGCGACGAGGAGGTCATGCGCGCCGTCCAGTTGGAGGAGCGCGCCGCGATCGATTCGGTCGAGGAGATCCTCGACGTCCCCGGCCTCAACGGCGTCTTTCTCGGCATGGGCGACCTGCAACTGTCGTCCGGCCTACCGCAGTCCGACCCCCAGATCCAGACACTCGTCGACCGGCTGCTGAGCGCCGCGCAAGCGCGCGGAGTGCCGGCCGGCACGGCGGTGCAGACCGCCGCGCAGGCACGGCAGGCCGCCGACCGCGGCTACCGGTACGTGATGGTCAGCAACGACACCAGCCTGCTGAGGTCCGCCGCGGCGTCCGTCGTCGCCGATCTGCGCAGCCGACCCGCCTAGAAGGAGCCTCCATGGCGTACGACTCCAGCGATCTGCGCTCCACCCTGCCCACCGCCACCGCGGCGGCCGCGACACCCGAGCGGTTCTCCGGCTCCGAGCACGTCCAGTTCCGCGACCTGCCACCCGTGGAGAAGACCGGTGACGTCTCCACCTGGTACGCCCGCGGGCAGAACTTCGTCGTCGGCTACAGCGAGGTCGACGGCACCGCCACCTTCAGCCGGACCGGCCAGCCGGACGAGTACGTCCTCCTGCTGGCCGACGACTCGCTGGCGGCGCGCGCCCAGGCGCCCGGCCAGGAGGTCTCCGCGTCCGGCAGGACCATGCTCGTCCTGCCGCCCGGCGACACCACGGTCACGGTCACCGGGCAGGGCCGGGTGCTGCGGCTGGTCACCACCCGCTCGACCGACCTGGCCGATCTCGCCGCCAACGCCGGCTCCTACGCCGAAGCGCACGAGAACATCCCGCCGTTGCAGCCCTGGCCGGACCCGCCGGAGGGGTACCGGATCCGCGCCTACGACCTGACCGTCCCGCCGCTGGCGAACCCGCCGTTCCGGCTCTACCGGTGCACCACCTTCATGGTCAACTTCATCGATCCCAAGCAGGGGCCGCGCGACCCGTCCAAGATGTCCCCGCACAAGCACGACGACTTCGAGCAGTGCTCGATCGTGCTGGCCGGGGAGTACGTACACCACATCCGCTGGCCCTGGACGACCGACAAGGCGAACTGGCGCGACGACGAGCACCAGCGGGTGGTGGCACCGTCGGTCACCGTGATTCCGCCTCCCTCGCTGCACACCAGCGAAGCCGTCTCGCCGGGGACCAACCACCTCATCGACGTGTTCTGCCCGCCGCGGTCCGACTTCTCCGCCATGGACGGCTGGGTGTTCAACGCCGGCGACTACCCGGCGCCGGCCGACCGATGAAGCGCGGGCGCGTACCCATGCGGGTCGCCGTCATCGGCGCCGGGGTGGGTGGCATCGCCGCCGCGATCAAGCTGCGCCGCAGTACCTCGGCCTCGGTCGTCATCTATGAGCAGTCCGCCGGGGTCGGCGGCACCTGGTTCGACAACCGGTACCCGGGGTGCGAGGTGGACGTGCACTCGCACGCCTACTCGCTCTCCTTCCTCAAGTACGACTGGCCGCGCACCCACGCGACCCAGCCCGAACTGCTCGCCTACGTGCAACACGTGGTCGAGCGGTTCGGGCTCACCCCGCACCTGCGGCTGAACACCCGGGTCACCGACCTGGTGTGGGAGGAGTCGACGCAGACCTACCGGCTGTCCACGGAGCACGGTGACAGCGAGGAGTTCGACGTCGTCATCTCCGCGCTGGGCCTGCTCAACGTGCCCCGCTACCCGGACTGGCCGGGTCTGGACACCTTCAGCGGCCCGTGCTTCCACACCTCCCGCTGGCAGGACCAGGACCTGACCGGCAAGTCCGTGGCGGTGGTCGGCACCGGGTCGACCGCGGTGCAGATCGTCCCCGCGATCGCCCCGGCCGCCCGCCAGGTCTACGTCTTCCAGCGTCAGCCGGGCTGGATCGAGCCGAAGAACGAGCGGGAGTTCACCCCCCGCCAGCGCTGGGTGTTCCGCAACGTGCCGCTCGCGCAGCGGCTGAACCGGGCGTGGATCTTCCACAAAGGCAACCGCCGGTTCAAGGGCTACGACGTCGGCTCGCGCTACCAGCGCCGCATGCGCGGGCTGTGCGAGCGGTTCATCGCCACCAGCATCCAGGACCCGGCGACCCGGGCGGCGGTGACCCCGGACTACCCGTGGGGATGCAAGCGGCCGGTGCTGTCCTCCACCTTCTATCCGGCGCTGAACCGGGGCAACGTGGAACTGGTACCGCACCCGGTGGCCAAGGTGACGCCGACCGGTGTGCTCGATGCGACGGGGACCCACCGGGACGCCGACGTGCTGATCCTCAGCACCGGTTTCCAGCCGACGAAGTTCCTGTCCAGCCTGGACGTGAAGGGCGTCGACGGGCGCAGCATCCACGACGTGTGGCGGGAGCGCGCCAGCGCGTTCCTGGGCATCACGGTGCCGGGCTTCCCCAACTTCTTCATGCTGTACGGTCCGAACACCAACGGCGGCGTTTCGGTCATCGCCCAGCTCGAACGGCAGGCCGAAGTCGTCGTGCGGGCCGTGCGGCGGCTGGAGCGCACCGGGGCCCGCACCGTCGACACGTCGCCGGACGCGGCGCGGCGCTTCCTGGCCTGGATCGACCGGCGGATGGCGACCAGCGCCTCGGCGATGAATGCCGGCTGCCACAACTACTACCACGACCAGGCGGGGCACAACGTGACGCAGTGGCCGGCCGGCCACCTCGCCTACGCCCTCGCAACCCGCCTGCTCAGCCCGTTCGGGCTGCGCACACCACACTAGGGTGCCCACCGGCCAGGGAAACCTCCGCCACGTGCAGACCGTCGTCGAACGTGGCGGAGGGGAACCGGTCCCACACCGCCGCCTCGTGGAACGGCAGGATGCGCCGGGTGTCCCCGCCGACGCCGGTCAGCATCGCGTCGGCGAAATCGAGCCAGGTGGCGGCGCTGCCGGTGCTCATCCCGATCGGCGCGTAGACGCCGTCGCCGTGGATGCCCTCGATGTTCTCGTAGCTGTAGACGTTGTCGCCGGCGAACACCCAGGCGCCGTCCGGCTCGTTGGTGACCACGACCACCTGCGAGCCGGCCGTGTGGGTGTCGTGCGCCGGGCGCAGTTCGATGCCCGGCGCCGCTTCGGCCTCCCCGTCGACCAGCGTCGCCGGCCGAGCCGCGAGGTGCTGCGGGAGGTCCGCCTGGCAGGAGCGGGTCAGGAACTCGAACCGGGCGGGCCGGGCGGCCGCGGCGAGGTAGCTGTCGATCTCCCGCCGCTGGATCCAGACGTGCGCGCCGGGGAACGCGTCGACACAGCCGGCGTGGTCGAAGTGGTTGTGGGTCAACAGGATGGTGTCCACCTGCTCGGGTGGGACGCCGACCCGGGCGAGCGCGTCGACCGGCGCGCACCACCGGGTCTCGCCGTACTTGGCGGTGAGCCGCCGGTACGTCGCCGGATCCGCGAAGCCGGTGTCGACCAGGATGCACCGGTCCGCCGAGCGGATCAGCCCGAAGCAGTACGGCATCCGCCGGTGCCCCTCGTTCGGCTGCGCCGCGAACAGGTTGCTCGCCGGGAACCGGTCCACGTAGCCGTATTCGAGAATCCAGATCGACCAGCTCATGACGCCACCGGTGGCTGGACGTCGAAGACGGCGAGCTGCCAGGCCACCATCGTGTAGTAGCCGACGATCGTGACGAGCTCGAACAGCCCGGCCTCGCCGAGCACCCCGGCCGCGTCGCGGAACTGCTCGTCGTTCAGTGTTCCCCGGTCGAGGATCAACCGGGTCGTCCGCAAGACGCGCCACTCCACCTCGGACAGCGCCGCCGGTTCCTTGCCGTCGGCCAGCGCCGCCAGGTCGGCCTCGCTCAGACCCGCGGCCGCGCCGGCGCGCCGGTGCGCGTACAGCTCGAAGGGGCTGTTGTGGTGGTGGCCGACGAGCAGGACCGCGATCTCGCAGGCCCGGGCGGGCAGCCGCGAGCCGAACCGGACCGCGGCGCCGATCTGTTGTAGCGCCTGGCCGAACGCGGGGCTGAGAATCCAGACCGCGGGCGGGCCCTGGAGCCGCCCGTCGGGGCCGACGAGCAGGAAGGGGTTGTCCGGCGCGGCGCGTGGCCCGGTGGCGTACCGGTCGTAGACGGCCCGTTGGCCGTCGGTCATGTCCGCGGGATCGACGTGCTCTACTCTCATGCCGGTTCTCCGAGGAAGGCGCGTGGGTTGGTGGACACCATCGTGGCGATCTGCTCGGCCGTCCAACCGAGGTAGGCGAGTTGCTCGACGAACATGCGCAGGCACTCTGGCTCGGGCGGCACCCACCGGGAGAACACGTCCGTGGTGAGGATGGCCCGCTGCGGACCGGCAGCGGCCAGTGCCTCGTGCACATCCCGGATGCGCAGATGCCCGTCCGGGTGCACCAGCGGCGCGTTGCAGAACTCCAGATACGCGCCCATGTCGGCGAACTCGCGCAGCTCCGCCGGATCCGTGGTGTAGTGCAGCGGATGAGTGATCAGCAGGCGCTGCCCGACCTCGGCGCAGTACCTGGCGACCGCACGGCTCTCCGCGGCCGAGGCGTGTCCGGTGGCCAGCGGGAGATTGAGCGCCCGGCAGGCGTCGACAACCGCCCGTGCCCGGCCGGACAGGGTCCCGCCCGCTTCGCACAACGCGACGCCCGACCGGGTGGCGTACTCGTCGAAGGATGGCGCAGCCCGCCCCAGTAGCCGGGAGATGTATCCGCCGCGGGCGACGTCGGCGGCGGCTGCCCAGGTCGGCAGGAACACCACCCGTGCACCGTGCGCGGCCGCCAGTTCGACCACGCTGGGCTCCAGCCCGCCAACCGGCGGGTTGAGGGTGATGCTGCCGTGCACCCGGAACTCGGTCCCGGCCATCGCCTGCTGCACGGCCCGGGCCCGGTCCATCGTCGGCCACAGGTGCGACTTGAGGACCAGGCCCGACATGCCGTACGCCTGCGCCAGCCGGGCCACGGCAACGTCCGCGCCGCGATTGGGCAGTCCGGCCGACACGTCGGGCTGACCGTGGACGTGGACGTCGATCGCGCCGTGCACCAGGAGATCAAAGGCGTCCGGTTGGGCGGCCACGAACAGGTCAGATCGCGGATCGAACACCGTAGAATTGTATGACTGTACGACAGCAAACTCAACGACGAGATCGACTGTGGCAATCCTGGACGCCGGCCCGTGCGTTCACCGCTCTGCCTCGACGGCCGTACCGATGCCGCGGGACGTGGCGACGGCGGTCGCCGCGCGCACCAGGGCGGCCACGCCGCGGCTGCGGGAGTGCTGCGGCCAGGCGATGACGAGGGCGGCGGGCGGGCAGTCCTCGATGGGGACGTAGGCCACCGCTTGCCGGGGGTACCTGGCCGCGACCGACCTCGGCAGCACGGTGATCGTCGTGCCGAGGCCGACGAGCGCAAGCAGTTGCGCGAGGTCGTGCACGCCGAGCTGGTGGATGTCGCGCTCGGCCCGTTCGGTGACGTTCTCGGGGGCGATGCCGAGGTCGGTCAGCCGTACCCGCGCGGCTGTGGCGAGGGGATGGTCGGCGGGTAGCGCCGCCACGCGAGGCTCGACCGCGACGACGTCCGCGTCGATGCCGGCTGGGTCGTAGGGCTCGAACATGAGCGCGGCATCGGCCTCGCCCGTGCGCAGCAGCCGGGTGTGCTCCCGCCAGCCGCACAGGCGCACGGCGACCGGCCCGGCATCGGGCTCGGTGGCCGCCGCGGCGAGGATGTCTTCCAGCAGGCCACCGTCGGCGTCGGCCTTGACGGCGAGCAGCAGGCTGCGTTGCGATGCCGATGCGCGTACGGCACGGCGGGCCGCCGCGTCGAGCGCCTCGAGGGCCGGCCGCGCGTGGGTCAGCAGTACCACCCCGGGCTCGGTCAGCTCCACGACGCGGGTGGAGCGCTCGAACAGGCGCACGCCGAGTTCGGTCTCGAGGTTGCGGATCGCTCGTGAGAGCGCGGGGCCGGCGATCCCCAGCCGTGCTGCGGCCCGGGTGAAGCTGCCTTCCTCCGCCACCGCGACGAAGTACCGTACGGGCCGGGACTCCACTGTCACGCCTCCACACTATTACCTGCTCGACAGCGCGATTGGTGCTTTTTCGTTCATAGTCGGTGCCGGATCGGTCATTCCCTGTGGCCGGCCTTGGCCGCACCCTGGTGTGGCGTACGGCAAACGGCCGGCGGTGGAATTGGAGACAGCGCATGCGAGCAATCGCCATCGAACGTTTCGGCGACACCCCGAAGCTCACCGAGCTGCCGGTGCCCGAGCCCGGCAGTGGCCAGATTCAGGTGACCATCGAGGCGGCGGCGACGAATCCGCTGGACGCGGCCATCGCCTCCGGGTCGCTGGCGGCGCTTGGCGAGTACCGGTTCCCGCTCACGCTCGGGATGGACGGTGCCGGCGTCATCACCGCCGTGGGCGATGGCGTCACGCAGTTTCGGGTGGGGGATCGCGTTTTCGGCCAGTTCTGGAGCCAGCCGCTGCAGTTCGGCACCTTCGCGGAGGTCTGCGTGGTACAGGCGGCGCCCGCGTTCGGTGCGCTGGCCGCTATCCCTGACGGATTGCCGAGCCACGAGGCCGCCGCGCTTCCGACCGCGGGTATGACCGCGATCGGCGCGATCGATCACATGGAGGTGCCCAAGGGCGGCACGCTGCTGGTGATCGGCGCGACGGGGGGTGTGGGCACCTTCGCCGTGCAGGTCGCCGCAGCCGGTGGGATCCGGGTCATCGCGACGGCATCCGCGCAGATCACCGAGCAGGTACGCGGCCTCGGCGCCGACGAGATCGTCGTCCGCGGCGCGGAGCCGCTCGACCAGGCGCTGCGGAGGCTCGCGCCCGGGGGCGTCGACGCCGTTCTCGATACGGTGGGCGACCGTTCGGTCATGCCCGGCGTGGCGGGCGCCGTGCGCAACAGCGGCATGCTGTTGTCGACCGCCTTCGGCCTCGACGAGCAACGCCTTGCCGACCAGCGTATCCGCACCGCCAACTACCGGCTTGATCGCAAGCCCGAGCGCCTCGCCGAACTCGCGCGCCTTGTCACGGCAGGCGCCGTCCGCCCCGTCATCGGCACGAATCTGGCCCTCGAGGAGGGGCCCCGAGCCCTGGCCGGCGGCGGCAAGGTCACCGGATTGCGCGGCAAGACCGTCCTGCGGATGCGCTGAGTACGGCCGAGGCGCCAGCCTTGACGCGATCCTGGGTAGCGCTTCCTGCTCGGATGGCCGTCGGGTCCGTCAGCAGGTGCCCCCGCGGACGTCTTGCGTCACCCGGACGACCAGGTCGGGTTCGGCGTAGTGGATGTAGTGGTCGGTGGTGTCAGCGATGACGAAGCAGCCTCGGCTGGACAGTTCGGCGAGCCGGCGTTGCGGGTCGAGCGCCGTCGCCGGCTGCCCGCCGGCGGCGATGACGGCGACCGGCCGGTCGCCCCAGGCGGTTGGGCGGACGGTCGTGCGGACCTGGCCGGCGCTGTCGAGGCTCGCGGCGACCTCGGCGCCGCCGGCGGCGAGTGATCCTGGGCCGTAGACCACCGGGGCGGCCCGGCGGGCCAGGGACGGTGCGTTGTCCGGGATCAGCAGGCCGCCGAACAGCCGGACGGCGCCAAGACGTGCGGCGCCCCGCTGGACCGCGAACTGCACGGTGAGCGGCGTCTTGGCGGCCTTCAGGGCAGTGGTGGCGTTCTCGTCGCTCACGTCGAGCAGGACCATGCCGCGGGTGGATTCGGGCCACCGATCGGCGAACAGTCGCACGATGTGGCCTCCGTAGGAGTGCGCGACGAAGACGTACGGCCCCGGCTCACCGGCCGCCAGCAGCATGGTGTGCAGTTCATCGGCGGCCCGGCCGGCGGTGCGGGGGCCCGGCCCCGGTTCGCTCCATGCGTAGCCGGCCCGGTCGTAGCTGCAGACCCGGCCGCCGCCGCTGAGTTGTCCCTGGATCGTCGCCCACCCCGCGGACGATTCACCCAGCCCGGCTTCGAGCACGACCGTCGGTCCCCCCGTGCCGGTGCAATTGAGATGCAGCTTGTGCCCGCCGGCGTCGACCAGCCGTCCCGGCATCGGGTACCGCTTGTCGTCACCGCGTTCCGAGAGGGTCTCGTAGCCGGCGCCCACCACCGTGACCAGCAGGATCAGTGCCAGCAGGACGATGCCGATCCGTACGATTCGCCGTCGCCTTGCAGGAGGGCGGGCCGGCACGTCGCTCGTCGTCATGGCGATCAGCAAACCGTGGCACCGGGGCCGGGCGCACTGGAGCTGGCTGGAGGCCCGGCGGTAGAGCCAGGTCTACCTCGTGGGCTCCTCCGTGCGGCCGGGGCGGGGCGTGTCCAGCCCGTACCATCGTGGACGTGCACCCGATGACATCCTGGCAGGCGTTGCGGCTACCACCGTGGCGTCTGTTGACGTCGGGTTGGCCGTGGCGGGCGCTGGCCTACCAGCTCTCCGGTGTGATCTGCGCGGCGGTCGCGCTGGCCGCCGCGACACTGCTCGCCGCGACGGGGGTGGTGCTGAGCCCGACCCTGGTCGGTGTGCCCGTGCTGATCGCGTTGGCGCTGCTGGGCCTGCCGGTGGCGGCCGTGGAGCGGCGGCGGTTGCTCCTGGTCGACCGGGAGCCGCTCGCGTCGCCGCATGGGGTTCCGCAGCGGGCCGGGCTTCGGGGCTGGCTCGGCACGCGCTTGCGGGAACCGGCGACCTGGCGTGAGCTGGCGTACACGCTGCTGGTGGCGGTACTGCTGCCGGTGGAACTGCTGGTCACCGTATATGCGGTGGTCTCGCCGTTGCTGCTGGTGGCGGCCTGGCCGCTGCTGGTCAACAGCCCGCCGGACGCCACGATCCAGGGCTACCCGGGTTGGGTGATCGCCACGGAGCCACAAGCCTGGGCCGCCCTCCCGATCGGGCTCATGGTCGCCGTCGTCGCGGTGTACCTGCTGCTGGCCATCACCGGTCTGCACGCCACCCTGGCCCGGACACTGCTCGCACCGCGCGAGGAGGAGCTGCGAGCGAGGGTGGCCGAGCTGTCCCGATCACGTTCGCGGCTGGTTGAGGCGTTCGACGCCGAGCGCCGGCGCATCGAACGTGACCTGCACGACGGTGCCCAGCAGCGGCTCGTGGTCCTGACGATGACCCTCGGCCTGGCCCGGACGGAGCTGCCCGAGCCGGGTGGTGTGCTGTCCAGTTCGGCCCGTGATCTCGTCGTGCGGGCGCACGACGAGGCGAAACGGACGCTCAGCGAGCTACGGGAGCTGATCCACGGGATCCATCCGCGAGTGCTCACCGACCACGGTCTGCCGGCGGCTGTCGAAGAGCTGGCCGACCAGCTGGGCATTCCGGTCACCGTTGAGCTACCGGTGCCGCGGCGCCTGCCGCCCGCCGTCGAGGCGGCCGCGTACTTCGTCGTACGTGAGGCACTGGCGAACATCGTCAGACACAGCCGCGCCCGGCACGCGTCGGTGACCGGGCAGGTCGTCTCCGGCCGGCTCATGCTCACCGTGCAGGACGACGGCGTGGGCGGCGCCGACCCGCAGCGGGGGACGGGCATCGTGGGGCTCGCGGACCGGGTCTCGACGGTCGGCGGCAGACTGGTCCTGACGAGCCCGCCCGGCGGCCCGACGACGCTCACCGTGGAGTTGCCTTGCGATCAGACCGAGACCACGTCAGTCGGCGAGTAGTCCTCGCCGAGGATGGTGTCCTGCTCCGCGAGGGTCTCACCGGCCTGCTGCACCGGTTCGGCCACGAGGTGGTCGCTGCCGTCGGCGATGGCGACGCACTGCAACAGGCCGTCGTGGAGCACAGCCCCGACATCGTGATCACCGACGTGAGAATGCCGCCCGGCTACACCGACGAGGGGCTGCGGGCGGCGCTCGACGTCCGACGCCGGCGGCCCGGCCTGGCAGTGCTGGTGCTCAGCCAGTACGTCGAGCAGACCTACGCGGCCAAGCTGCTGGAGGCGGGCGGCGCGGGCGTGGGCTATCTGCTCAAGGACCGCATCGGTGACATCGAGGAGTTCGCCGCCGCGGTGGCGCAGGTCGCCGCCGGCCGGGCGGTCGTCGATCCCGAGGTCGTCCGGCAGCTGATACGCAGAGGTAGACGGAGCGCTCCGCTCGAACGTCTCTCGCCTCGTGAGCGTGAGGTCCTCGCGCTCATCGCCCAAGGACGCTCCAACAGTGCCATCGCCGAAGCATTGGCCGTCAGCGAGGCCGCCGTGACCAAGCACATCGGGAACCTCTTCATCAAGCTCGACCTGCCACCCGCTGACACCGATCACCGCCGCGTGCTGGCCGTCCTCGCCTATCTGCGCAACTGATGCCCCTGAGCGGCCGGGCCCGCCGACGGCTTTGACCTTGCCCGGCCTCAACCAGGCTGACGGGCTTCGGAACCCCGCAGGCCGATAATGGGTCAGCCGCTCACGCTCGGCGCCGGCACGCGACGAACCGCGACGCGACGCCCCAGCGGCAGACGCTCCGCGCGACTCGGACACCGGCGAGCGATCTCTACAGGTAGCGTGCTCAATGTGCCGGACCAACTGTGGATCACCCTCAACGCCAGACTCCGTCCCTTGGATCGCGGCGCCCTGTATGAGGATCCGCTCCAGACCGTGCTCGACGTTCAGGTGCCCGGCAGCTGCGTCACCGGTGGCGGCACCTTGATGACGGCGGACCGCGAGCCCACGTGCTGCGACATCGATCTGGACGTCGAGGGTGACGGGCCCGCGGTGCTCGAACTGGTGACGGCCACCCTGGAGAAGGCCGGCGCGCCGAAGGGATCGACGGCTCGGCTCGACGAGCGCGAGCCGGTGACGTTCGGCGTGACCGAAGGACTGGCCGTGTATCTCAACGGCACCGACCTGCCGGACGAGGTGTACGCGACCAGCGACATCAACGACCTCGTGGCCGCACTGCTGGACAGCCTCGGCGCAGAGGGCAGCATGCAGTCGTACTGGCAAGGCCCGCGAGAGACCGCCCTGTACCTCTACGGACCGTCCGCCACACGGATGGGCGACCTTATCGCCGAGGTGTTGGCCCGCTTCCCGCTGGCGCAGCGCTGCCGGCTCGTCCCGCTCCCACTGACCCTGCCCTCCTGAATCTGACGCACGAGGATCACGCCGATGTCCAAGGCCGACGAGTTGGCTGAGGCGCGGCGTCGGGCATCGGTCCTGCCTATCGGAAACCCCGCGGGCCGATAATGGGTCAGCCGCTCGGGCCCGGGCGGCGGCGACGGCTCACGTGAGGGGTTCGAGGGTTGGCTAAGGCGGCGCGTTCCGGGCAAGGCGACGGAATGGGGGCGAGCACCCGCCGGAAGCGTCCGACGCAGTCCGACGTGGCCCGGCGGGCCGGCGTGTCGGTGGGGATCGTGTCGTCGGTGATCAACAATCGGCAGTACGGCAACATCCGGATCTCGGAGGCGACCCGGCAGCGGGTCATGGAGGCGGTCCGGGAGCTCGGCTACGCGCCGAATCTCGCGGCGCGAGGGCTGGCGGGCGGATCCAATCGGCTGGTGGGCGTATTCACGTTCCAGCGGTTGTTTCCCTTGGCGAACGAGGACTTCTTCCACGAATTCCTGGTCGGCATCGAGGAGGCGGCCGAGGAGGCCGGGTACAACCTGTTGCTGCTGACCGCGGCCAAGGACGCCGCCGGCCGCCGGTCGTTGTTCCCGCAGGGCACGAATGGGATGCAGCTGGCCGACGGCGGAGTGCTGATCGGGTGGGATGAGCGGGTCGAGGAGATCCGCCGGCTCGCCGACGAGGGCTTTCCCTTCGTCTACCTCGGTCGGCACGACATCGCCGGGCTGGAGCTGTCGTACGTGGCCGCGGATTACGAGGGTGCGACCCGGCGGCTGACCGAGGCGGTACTCACTCACGGCCGGCGACCCGCATACGTCGACGTTGTCGATCATATTGAGTCGGTGCCGGGCCGGCAGGCGGGGTTTCGGGCGGCCATGCTGGCGGCGGGACGCGAGCCGCTCATGTTGGCGCTACCGGCGGACGCGGCCGACAGCGAGTACGCCGAGCTGATCGAGCGCGGCCGGGGCCTCGGCGTTGATTGCCTGATCGCGGAAAACGCACGCACGGCGTCCAGTCTGGAGCGTGCCGTCCGCGGGAGCGGATCCGATGTTCAGGTGATCGGCTTGGGCGGAGCACCCGACGATGAAGAGGGTGCCGCGTTGAGCGGGCTGGCGATTCCCCGGCGCGAAATGGGCCGCGAAGCCGTCCGCCTGCTGCTGTGCCTTCTCGACGACCCGCAGTCCGCGCCGGTGCGTTCGACGCTGCCGTGCGAGATTCGTGTGCCGCACTGACACCGGCTGCCGAAACATCGTTGTAGCTCGCTGCATGGAAATTTACGCGCATTACGTAATGCGCTACTATCACGTCTCATCCAGAGCTTCGTGTGAATGAGGTGTGATGGTGAGGGAGCGACAGACGGAGGTTGCCGTCGTCGGCGGAGGCCTTGGTGGGATCGCGGCGGCCTTGGCCGCGCTGCGTCTGGGCCGTCGGGTGATCCTGTCCGAGGAGTCGCCATGGCTCGGCGGCCAGCTGACCACGCAGATCGTGCCACCCGATGAACACCCGTGGGTGGAGGCGATCGGCCGCACCCGCTCCTACGCCGACCTGCGCGAGCGGATCCGTGCGTACTACCAGCGCGGTTATCCCCTCATCCCGGACGCGCGGGCCGATGTGCGGCTCAACCCGGGGCAGGGCGCCGTGAGCGCGCTGTGTCACGAGCCACGGGTGGCGTTGGCGGTGATCGAGGAGATGCTCGCCCCGTTCGCCTCGGGCGGTCAGCTGGTCGTGCTGACCGACCACGCGCCGATCAGCGTGGATGCCGACGGTGACCGCGTCACCGCGGTGACGCTGCGCGACAAGCGCGGCGGCGGCGAGATCATCGTGACCGCGCCGTACTTCATCGACGCGACCGAGCTCGGTGACCTGATCGAGCTGGGCGGCGTCGAACACGTCATCGGCGCGGAGTCGCGCGAGGACACCGGTGAGCTGCACGCCGTCGAGGGGGTCGCCGCGCCTCTGGACCAGCAGGCGATCAGCTGGTGCTTCGCGCTGGACTACAGGCCCGGCGAGGACCACACGATCGACAGGCCGGCGGCATACGACACGTGGTGCGAGTACCAGCCGGACTTCTGGCCGGCACCGCTGTTCAGCTGGACCGACGTGGTGCCTATGACCCTCGAGGAGCGCACCGAGCCGATCTTCGCCGCGCCGGACTCGCCGCGCGGCGGTGTCCACCAGGACCGCTGGAACTACCGCCGTATCCTGTCGGTGGCCCACTACCAGCCCGGGACCTTCGCCTCCGACATCACCGTGGTCAACTGGCCGCAGATCGACTACTGGGGCGGGCCACTGCTCGGTGTCCCCGCTGCGGATCGCGACCGGCACCTGGCGCAGTCCCGCGAGCAGGCGCTGTCGTTCCTGTACTGGATGCAGACCGCGGCACCGGCCCTGGGCGGAGCGACCGGATACCCCGGACTGCGCCTGCGTCCTGACGTCACCGGAACGTCCGACGGCCTGGCGATGCGGCCCTACATCCGCGAATCGCGTCGCATCCTCGCCGAAACCCGGGTCGTCGAGGCGCACGTCGGCGTCAAGGCCCGTACGCTGGCCGGACTGCCGGACGGGGCCGAGCGTTACCACGACAGCGTTGGCCTGGGCTCCTACCGCATCGACCTGCACCCGTCGACCGGCGCCGACGGCAAGCCCCGCACCTATGTGGACGTGTCGAGCTACCCGTTCGAGATCCCGTTCGGTGCGCTGATCCCGCAGCGGGTGGACAACCTGCTGGCCGGTGGCAAGAACATCGGCACCACGCACATCACCAACGGCTGCTACCGGTTGCATCCGGTCGAGTGGAACATCGGCGAGGCCGCCGGTGCCGCTGCCGCCTTCGCGCTCGATCACGGTGTCGATCCCCGAGGCATCCGTGCGGACCTGGGCCTGCTGCACGACTACCAGCTTGTGCTGACCGCCAAGTTGGGCGTCGGCCTGCACTGGCCCGTCTGGGCTCGGACCATCCGCAACTGAACCGCACGCCGGGCCGTGGAACGGTGCCGAAGCAGCCGCCCCACGGCCCGGCCGGCGGAGGTCAGGAGCAGACGATCCGCGAATACCTCACCTGCCGTACCTGATACGACGGACTCCCGTTTGCCGCGACAACCGAACCGTCCACCGTCACCTTCCCGGCCGCGAGCGAAGCCGCCCCGACCGGGAACGTGTGGGACACCCGCGCTCCCGGCGCCACACCACGGAACTCTTGGGAACCCCATGGAGTCGTGATGCGGATGCTGGCGGCCCGGCGCTCCTGATTCGTCACGTCGACCGCAACGGCGGCGCCGGACGAAAGGCAGGCCGGCCTCGCGTGCGCGGACAGTTCGACCTCGTCGCCACCCTTTGGCATGAGCCGCAGCGCGTGGAACAGGGCAGGGTCCTTCGACTCGGCGACGCCCCTGCCCCATGTGCTCCAGCCGCGGCGTCCGGAGCCGTCGTTGTCGTTGATCGCAATGGTCGCGGCCATGATGCGGTCCTTGGCGTCGACTCCAAGAGCCGCCCAGGTCACGGCGAGCTCGTAGGTGGTCGTCTTCGTCTTCTCGTCCCGCTTCACAGCCGTTGTGACGCCGTCCGTGCCACCGCTGACCGGCAGCCATCGGGTGATGTCGACCGGGCCGGCATCGGTCAGCGCTGTGCCGATCTCACTGACAGGACGGCCGCCCTCGCCGGGCCAGCCGGGCGAGGACCCGAGCTGGAGGCTGTCGCCCTGCCAGATCGAGGCGCCGCGCGCGGGCTGCGACCGGACGTCGTCGGTCATCTGGGCGGTGATGTACAACTTGCTGTCATCGTGCGTGATCCACAGTCGTCCGCTGAGGTCCTGCGGCCCCTTCCAACCGGTGATCACCTGCTCGTCCTCGCCGAGCGTCTGCGCGGGCAACTTCTCCAGGTCGCGATCGACCACGCCGTCGACCTTGACCGTGTGGAACGCAACGTCCACCGCCACCGAGGCCGCAGCCACGACAACGCCGCTCGCGGTGTCGGATGACGGGCCGGAGACGGTTGCCGACCAGGTTCCGAAGGCTGTGAGTGGCACGTCCGCCACCGCGGTGGTGCCGCTCGCGACATCCGCGCCGGCGAGGACCGTCCCCTTCGTAGCGCCGACGGCCCACGAGACGCCGTCGAGGCGTACCGCGTGGTTGCTGCGGTTGAGTACCCTCAGCCGCAGCACGTCCGCTCCGGTGCTGCTCAGTGCGTGCGTGCCGGACAGCTGAAGTGCGGGGACGACCTTCGCGGTCGCGGTGAGGACGCCGATGGCATGGCCGCCCTCGTTGACAACCGCTGTCCACGTACGCTGACCGACCCCGGCGGGTGCCAGGGTCGCCGGGACGTTCTGCGTGGCGCCGGCCGGAACCGACGCCGCAGTGGTCAGTCCGTCCGAGACGAGCGAGAGGCTCCGCGCCGACGTCCCGGTGTTCGCGACGTGCCATGTCGCGTCCGGCGCGACCCCGCTGACCGACCCCGTCACCGCCAGCGAGAACGGCGAGGACGGCGTGACCTGGCCCAATGCACCTTGCACATAGACCGGATCGACACCCACGGCGACGTGCACACGACCATCGGCGTCCGGGGCGAGCACCGTGCTGCCGCCATAGAGGTCGGTGACGGTCACCGATCCGGTCGCCTGGATGCTCCACGTCTGCGGTGTCAGCGCCCACAGCGCCTGCAACCGCGTGCCGGCGGATTCACCGGACCGCGGGCCGAACTCGACTCCGTAGCGCCCACTGCCCAGCGACAGGACCGAGCGTACGGGCCGCTGTGCCGTCTGACGTGTGAGTACACCTTCCGCGGTGAAAGCGGGCTTGGGCGTGTACGCGCCCCGGGCGTCGGACTCGTTGCGGATCATCCCGAAGTTGTGTTCGGCGTCCGCCGGGTCGGTGCCGTCGTCCTTGAAGTCGTACACGGTATAGCGTCCGATCCCGTCGCCGAGTGCCAGCAACTGCGCGCGGGTCAGGTCGCGCGCCTGCACGTCGGGCGCGACTC
This sequence comes from Dactylosporangium sp. CA-233914, assembly GCF_050942935.1. Taxonomy (NCBI): domain Bacteria; kingdom Bacillati; phylum Actinomycetota; class Actinomycetes; order Micromonosporales; family Micromonosporaceae; genus Dactylosporangium; species Dactylosporangium sp. CA-233914. The sequence continues at coordinate 3,453,817 of NZ_CP192030.1, forward strand.
CGGGCGGATTCGCGGTCGTGTACCAGCCCTGTTCGGTGAACCAGATCGGCATGTTCGGGTGTCCTGCCGCGGTGAGCTTCTGCTTCAGGACGTTCACGTGGGCCTCGAAGGCCTCCGGCTCGGCCGTGAAGTCATACGGGTGCGTTGAGAACGCGTCGATGTGCTCCAGGCCGCCCGAGGCGATGAATCCGTCGAGCCAGCCCTGCCAGTCGTTCATCGGTGCGAGGGCGGGCCCCGCCAGGACCGCGTCCGGATGCGCGGCCTTCACCTTCGCGGCCGCTGCGGCGAGCAGGGCCGCATAGTTCTGCGGTGTCGCGCCCGCCGGTCCCTTCGCGTCACGGATGTTCCACTCGTTCCAGACCTCGTACGCCGCGTGATCCGTGCCGAAGCGGTCGACGGACGCCTGCGCGTATCCGGCGAATCCCGCCCGTCCGGCATCCGTGGCAGGCGCCTCGCCCTGATGGTAGAGCGCGTTTCCGTAATCGAGCACTTGCAGGAAGTCGACGTCGTTCGCCCGCAGGCCCGCCGTGTACGCGTTCACCCGCGCGGGGAAGGCGTACGCGCCCTTCACCTGCTCGACCTCCGACCAGTACGCCTCATCGCGGGCGAAGCCGAGACCGGCCTTCCCCAGCAACGGGACCGACGCCCCCGGCCACCGGCCGCCGTAGTGGGTCGCGGCACCGATGCGCCGTTCCCGCAGCGTGCTCGCGGGAAGCACAGAGATGTCCGTGCCGCCGTTCACCGTCGTACCGTCGGGCTGCACGGCGGCAATATCCACCGTGTACCACCCTGTGCCGAGCGCACCGAGGGAGATGGTGTTCCGCAGTTGTGCCGGGGCGCCGGAGCCTGAGCCGACGACGGCGCCGTGCGCGTCGCGCACCGACCAGCGCAGCGATGTCGCCGCGGTCTGGACGCCGAAGGACACCTGATCGCCGGCGGTGAAGGCGTTGCCGAGCGTCGTGGGCACGATCGCCAGCGGCGGTGGCGGCCCTTGCGCGACGACATCGTCGACGTCGAGCGTCACGGCCGGCCCCGGCGTGATGCGGAACGCGTCGATCAGCAGCGAGATCTGGGTGAGCGGGCCGTGCCATATGCCGTCGTTGGCGCCGCCCCAGTGGACGTACTGCGCGCCGCCCGCGAAGGTGGAGACCGAGAGTTTCTGCCACTGCGTGCCGCGGTTGAGCGTGAGGGTCTGCTGGTGTGCCTGACCCGTGGCGTCGACCAGGCGCAGGACGAGGCCGGTCAGCTCGGCGCTGCGCACGGACAGGTCGAGTTGCCGGAGGTCGAGCGAGGGGACGCCGCGGGCCATCTCGACCGTCCCGCTCGGCGCATTCGCCTGCAGGCGAGCCGAGGCCGTGCCGCCGGCGGGCGCGTCGGTCGTGGTGGTAAGTGTCGCCGTGGCCGCACCCGTCGTCACGGGGAACCACGGATCGGTGCCGTGCTCGAAGTCGCCGATCACGACGGGTCCCGTGCCGGCGGCGGCGGGCTGGGCCGCGGGCAGGAGGGCGATGACGGCGGCGAGCGCGGCCAGCACTGCGAGCCGCGCGCGGCGTCGGGTCTTGAGGGTGGCGGTGAGGGTCGTCCAGGGCACGAGCACTCCTCAAGGAGAGTCGGGGTGGATGCGCGAGACGATGCGAACAGGTCCGGGGGTGTTGCAAAACCGGTTTCGCAAGTCCGCATCCTCCCCTCGGCGGGCGGACGCTGTCAACGCCCTCGCGCCGGTATGCTTGCGGCATGTCCAGCCGTAGCGTCCGGTTGAGCGACATCGCGGCCATCGCCGGAGTGTCGCTGTCCACCGCATCCAAGGCTCTCAATGGAGGTGACCGGATATCGGAGGAGACCCGGGCGCGCGTGCGTGAGATCGCGGCGCGGCTCGACTTCCAGCCGAACGCGCTTGCGCGCTCTTTCGCGCTCGGGCGCAGCCGGACGATGGGCATCCTGACCTACCGTGCGGCCAGCACGTTCGCGGGTCCGGTCCTCATCGGCGCGGTGCTGCGCCTCGGCGAACTGCAGCAGGCGTCGCTCGTGTTCGACGAGGACCTGCTCGTGCCCCGGCAGATGACGGACAGCATACGCGAGCTTCAGGTCCGGCGGATCGACGGCCTTCTCGTTGTCGGCGACGGTCACGAGCGCATCTCGCCCTCGGTGACGCACCATTTCGGCGTGCCGGTCACGTATGCGTTCGCGGCTTCGGACCATGCCGAGGACGTCGTCTACCTGCCCGACAACGAGACCGCGGGTCGCCTCGCCACGCGCCACCTGCTGGAACGGGGCCGGACGGGCATCGCCCACATCACCGGCGATCGCACCAGCATCGCCGTGCGCCTGCGCGAGCGGGGAATGCGCGCCGAGCTGGAGGCGGCCGGGCGTGTGCAAGCAGGGCAGACGCTGCATGGGTCCTGGTCGAGCCGGTGGGGCGCTGCGGCGATGATCGAGCTGCTGGACTCCGGAACCCCGTTCGACGCCGTGTTCTGCGGCAACGACCACATCGGGCTGGGCGTGCTCGAAGTCTGTGCCGCCCGGGGCCTGCGCGTGCCCGAGGACGTCGCCGTCGTCGGCGTGGACAACTGGGAAGGCGTCGTTCTCGACCAGGGCATTCGGCGCCTGACGACCGTCGACCTGCAACTGCAGCGGCTTGGCCGGCTGGCCGCCGCCGACCTGCTGGCGCCCGAGCGCACGCCGGGCGAGCACCTCGTCGAGCCGACCCTCGTGGTCGGTCCCTCCTCCTGAGCGCCTGACAAGGCCCCAGCTCGACCGGGCGACCGTCCTCGCGGGGGCGGTCGCTTCATCGTGCGCGCCCACGAGTCCGTCCGCGTCCGGGTATTGACACCGTTCGCGGGGCGTGCTTGTCTGCTGCGAAACCAGTTTCGCAAATCCGCTCCCTGAGAGTGAGGATCATCCGCGTGCCCGAGTCCACCCCACCTGGCCGCGTCCTCGTCACCGGCGCCGACGGTATCGTCGGCCGCCCTACCGTCGCGGCGCTCGTCGACCGCGGCATCGCCGTTACGGCGCTGTCCCGATCATGGTCCGCACCCACGGGGGCGGACCGCGTCGTGACGGGCGACGCCGCCGACGAGGCGCTCGTTCGAGACGCGCTGGCGGACGTGGATGCCGTCGTGCATCTGGCGGCGATCGCGCATCCCCTCCTCGACACGCCGCGGGCCGTTTTCGTCGGGAACACCTCCGCGACGTTCACCGTCCTCGCCTGCGCCGGGGAGGCGGGTGTCCGGCGAGCGGTCATCGCGAGCTCGATCAACGCTTTCGGCGTACCGATGAACCACCACGACGTCATGCCCGCCTACTACCCGCTCGACGAGGCGTCGCCCGTCGCGCACGACGACGCGTACTCGCTGTCGAAGTGGGTGGACGAACAGATCGGCGCGTTCGCCTGCAGCCGCTGGGACATGACCGTCGTGGCCCTGCGCTTCCCGCTCGTCCGCGACCTTCCCGCCCTGCGGCGCAGGGCGGAGCAGACGCGCAACACTCCCGCCGAACGGGCGCGGCTGGCCCGCGAGGGCTGGGCTTACCTGGAGATGTCCGATGCGCTCGACGCGATCGTGCGCGGGCTCACCCAGCCGCTCTCCGGGATGCACACCCTCCTGGTCGCTGCGGACGACACGATCATGAAGGAGTCCACGGAGGACCTTCTCGACCGCTACGCCGCCGGGGTCGAACGCAGGCAGCGGTTCGACGCTCGCCAGGCGCCCATCGACACGTCCGCCGCCCGCCGCGCACTCGGCTGGGCCCCCGTCGTCTCGCTCGTGGAGGGCGAGGCACCCGTCATGGAGGCATCCGCATGAGTACGCCCCAGACCGCGTCAGCGTTCGCCCAGCCCTGGGACGCGCCCGACGACGTACGCATCACGCGCGTCCGGACGATCGCGACCGCGCCCGAGGGCATACCGCTGCTCGTGGTGAAGGTCGAGACCACCGACGACGGCCTGTACGGGCTGGGCTGCGCGACCTTCACGCAGCGCTGGCGCGCGGTCGCGACCTACGTGGAGGAGCACCTCGCCCGGCTGGTCATCGGGCGGTACCCGGGTGACATCGAAGACCTCGTGCGCCTCGCCCGATTCTCGTCCTACTGGCGGGAAGGCCCCGTCGGTAACAACGCCATCTCCGGGCTCGACCAGGCGCTGTGGGACATCGCGGGCAAGCGCGCCGGACGCCCGGTCCACGAGCTGCTCGGCGGCAAGGTCCGCGCCGCCGCCGACACCTACCTGCACGCGGCCGGCGCGACCATCGACGAGACGCTGGAGCAGGCCGAGAAGCTGCACGAGGAAGGACTGCGGCACATCCGGCTGCAGACGGGGCAGCCCGGCGCGGGTCATTACGGCGCCCCGGCGGTGCCCCAGGCCGCGAAGACCGACGACGTCTATGCGGGCGGCTGGAGTGTCGAGGAGTACCTGCGCCGGACTCCCGAGCTTTTCGAGGCGGCCCGCGCGCGCCTCGGCGGGGACATCGCCCTGCTCCACGACGTCCACTCGAGGCTCACGCCGAAACAGGCCGTCGTGCTCGCTCGCTCGCTGGAGACGTACCGCTTGTTCTTCCTGGAGGACGTTGTCGCACCTGAGCACTGGGACCGCCTGCCGCAGGTGCGTGCCGCCTCGCCCGTCCCCATCGCGGTAGGGGAGCTCACCACGTCGCTGTCGGATGCCGCGCGGCTTGTACTCGGCGGCGGCGTCGACTTCATCCGCTCCCACGTCTCGGACATCGGCGGCCTCACCGCGGCGCGCAAGATCGCTGCCGCCGCCGAGCTTGTCGGGGTTCGGACCGCCTGGCACGGTCCGGGCGACACATCGCCCGTCGGCGCCGCCGCGAACGTCGCGCTCGACGTGACCAGCCCGGCGTTCGGTATTCAAGAAGGACACGTGTACGCCGATGCGGTGCACGAGGTCTTCCCCGGAACCCTTCGCATCGAACGCGGCTGGCTGCGCCCCAACGAAGCGCCCGGTTGGGGGATCGACCTCGACGAGACCGCCGCCGCCCGCTTCCCCGCCGGACTTTCCGGACACGACGCGTGGGCCGCACAGGTCCGCGGACGCGACGGTGGACTCATCGCTCCCTGACGCGTACAGCACCGCTCCCACGAGCGATCCAGCACGACGACACCCCAAGGAGACTCATGAACCGCACAAGGATGCGGCTTCTCGCGCCGGTAGCGGCCCTGGCCGTCGCGGCGCCAGGCCTTGTCGCCGGATGCGACGGGTCGGACGGCGGCTCATCCGGCACCGTCTCGATCACCGTCGCGGGCATGCCGAACAACCAGCAGCCCGAGATGCTCAACAACTTCAACCGCAACATCACCGACTTCACCGCGGCGAATCCAGGCATCAAGGTCACCGGCGACGAAGCCGTCTTCGACGTACGCACGTTCCAAGCACTGCTGGCCGGCGGCAAGCTCCCGACCGTCTTCTACGTCCCCTTCACGGAGATGCAGGGGCTGATCGCTCGGAAGCAGGTCGCCGATATCACCGCTGCCATCCCCAAGGACTCCACGGCCGCCCGGATCAACCCGGCCATTCAGAAGATCGTCAAGGACTCCGGCGACCACACGTACGGGGTGCCGGTTCAGGCGTACAGCATGGGTTTGCTCTACAACCGCGACCTGTTCAAGAAGGCGGGCCTCGACCCCGACAAGCCGCCCACGACGTGGGATGAGGTGCGCGCGGCCGCCAAGACGATCCAGTCCGTCACGGGCGTGCAGGGCTTCGCGAGCATGACGAAGGACAACACCGGCGGCTGGGCGCTCACCGCCATGAGCTATGCCCACGGCAGCACCATCGAGTCGGCGGACGGCAAGCACGCGAGCGTGGACAATGACGCCACGCGCAGCGTTCTGGAGTTCTACCGCGCCTTGCGGTGGGAGGACAACACGTTCGGCTCGAACTTCCTCATCGGATACAAGGACGCCCTGGACGCGTTCGCGGGCGGCCGGATCGGCATGTTCGTGCAGGGCGCTGACGCGTACAAGACGGTGGTGTCGAACCTCGGCATGAGCTCCGACGCGTTCGGCCTGGCCCCGCTGCCGCAGACGGCGCGGGGTCTGGGCACGCTGGGCGGCGGGACGGTCGCGATCATCAACCCGCGTGCGTCGGCGGACCAGGTGAAGGCCGCGATCAAGTGGGTGGAGCACTTCTGGCTGCGCAAGTACAGCGGCCAGGAGGCGGCTGTCGCGGACGCGAAGGCCAAGGCGGCCGACAAGCAGCCGGTGGGTGAACCGACGCTTTCGCTGTTCGACCAGGCGACGACCGACACCTATCTCGAATGGGTGAAGGACTACGTCAACGTGCCGCGGAAGAACTATGCGGCCTACTTCGCCTCCGCTCAGACCATGGCGCTGGTCCCCGAGCCGCCGGCGAAGACGCAGGAAACATACGGGACGCTCGACACGGTGGTCCAAGCGGTACTGACGCGCAAGGATGCCGACATCAACGCGCTCCTCAACGACGCCCAGCGCAAGGTCCAGGCGACCATCGACGCGGGCTGATCTCGACTCCCGCTCCCCGCCGCGCCGCGTCCGCCACGGCGCGGCGGGGAGCCCCACCCGAACAGACGAGGTGATCTCCCTGACTGTCCAGGCCCCGTCCCGGCCGGCGTCCAGCATGCACCAGGCCGAGGCGAAGCACCCCGCGCGCCGGCTCGTGGGCTGGGTACGCCGTGGCGGGCTGTCCACGCTGCTGTTCTTCCTGCCGCTCCTGCTGTCGTTCGGCCTCTTCTCGTGGTGGCCGATCCTGCGGTCGCTGCCCCTGAGCGTCCAGCAAACCAATTTCCTCACCACAGAGTGGGTCGGCTTCTCCAACTTCACCCGGGTGCTCGCCGACCCGCTGCTGCTGACCGCGGCCTGGAACACGCTGTGGTTCGCTCTGCTCGCGCTCGCGATCGGGTTTCCGCTGCCGGTGCTCCTCGCGATCTTCATAGCGGAGATGCGCCGTACGCGCGGGCTGGCCTCCGCGCTTGCCTACCTGCCGGTGATCTTCCCGCCCGTCGTCGCCGTGCTGCTGTGGAAGGCGTTCTTCGATCCAAGCCCGACCGGAGTGCTCAACACGGTGCTCGGCTGGGCCGGGCTCGGCCCGCTCGCCTGGCTCAACGACGGCGACCTGGCGATGCCGTCGATCGTGCTGCAGGCGACCTGGGCGTCGTTCGGCACCGCGACGATCATCTACCTGGCGACGCTGATGGGAGTGCAGAGCGAGCTCTATGACGCCGCGGAGTCCGATGGGGCCGGTGCGTTCAAGCGGTTCTGGCACGTCACCCTCCCGCAGATGCGCGGCGTGCTGCTCGTGATGATGCTGCTCCAGCTGATCGGCACGTTCCAGGTGTTCACCGAGCCCTACATCATGACGAACGGTGGTCCGGAGAACCGCACCGTCACGATCCTCATGCTGATCTATCGGTACGCCTTCGTCTCGGGCGACTACGGGCGCGCGACGGCGCTCAGCGTGCTGCTGGCGATCGCGCTGTCCGCGCTGTCCGGGATCTACCTCTGGTCAACCAGGCGCTGGAGCACGTCATGACCGCTGAATCCGAGCGCAGCATTCTGTCCCGTCTTGATCGGCGCCGCCCTGCCGTGCGAATCGGGATCAGCGTCGCGGGCGTCCTGACCTACGCCGGCCTCGCCGTCTTGTGCGTAGGGCCGCTGTTCTGGCTCTTCAAGGCCGCGACGTCGACCTCGACCGAGACGCTGTCCGCACCCTTCTCGCTGTGGCCGAGCGGCGTTCACTGGGACAGCTTCGCCGCGGTGTGGACGAAGGTCGATTTCGGCCGCTACTTCTTCAACACTCTCTGGCTCATGGCGGGATCGCTGTTCTTCGGGGTGTTCGTCGCGACGACCGGCGGCTACGGGTTGGCAGTGCTCAAGCCGAGGTACGCCAAGGCGGTCTTCGCGGCAGTCCTCGCGACCCTGTTCCTTCCCGGAGTCATCTCGCTCGTCTCGCTCTACCTCACGGTGATGGACGTGCCGCTCGTCCACGTCAACCTGCTCGGCACCTTGTGGGCCGTCTGGCTGCCCGCCTCGGCCAACGCGGTCAACGTCCTGCTCATGCAGCGATTCTTCGCGGCGATCCCGGCCGAGCTGTTCGAGGCGGCCAGGATCGACGGGGCAGGCCCGTTCCGGGTATTCGTGTCGCTCGTCCTGCCGCTGTCGCGGCCGATTCTCGGCGTGGTGAGCCTGCTGACGCTCGTCGGTGCGTACAAGGAGTTCCTCTGGCCGCTGCTGGCCTTCCCGAACCCGCAGGATCAGCCGATCTCGGTCGCGCTGCCCCGCCTGGAGGGCTCGCTCGACTTCTCCCAGTTCATGGCCGCCCTGTTCATCTCCGTGATCATCCCGGTGGTGCTCTTCCTCGTGTTCCAGCGGCAGTTCCTGCGCGCTGCGGGCAATGCCGGAGCCCTGAAGGGATGAGCGTGGAGACCATCGCCTCCGTCACGACACTGGCGGTCCACGTTGGACCGTCAGTCTGATCCGAAGGATCCCGCATGCCCCGCTTCGACCTCGCCCTCGAGGAACTCCGCGCGTACCGGCCTGATCTGCGGGTGCCCGCGGACTTCGACGACTTCTGGGCGCGTACGATCGCCGACGCGCGCGCCGCCGACGGCAAACCGACGTTCACGCTCATCGCGTCGGCGCTGACCGCATGCAGCGTATTCGATGTACGGTTCCCCGGGTATGCCGGCGACACGGTCGCCGGCTGGCTTGTCGTCCCGGCCGACGCCGAAGCGCCGCTGCCCACCGTCGTGCAGTACCTGGGTTACGGTGCGGGGCGTGGGCTGCCGCACGAGTGGCTGCCTTGGGTCGCCGCCGGGTACGCGTTCTTCGTCATGGACACGCGCGGGCAGGGGGCGATGTGGGGTGTCGGCGGTGACACGTCCGATCCGCACGGCAGCGGCCCGGCCGCGAGCGGCTTCATGACCCGCGGCGTCGAGAGCCCGGAGACGTACTATTACCGGCGGGTCTTCACCGACGCGGTACGCGCGATCGACGCGGTACGCGAACACCCGCTCGTCGACGCGGCTCGCGTGTCGGTGTGCGGCGGCAGTCAGGGTGGCGGCATCGCACTGGCCGCCGCCGGTCTGACCGACGATCTGGTGGCGGTCCTGCCCGATGTTCCGTTCCTGTGCCACTTCGAACGGGCAGTAGGGTTCACCGGTCGTGACCCGTACCAAGAGATCGTCCGGTATCTCGCCGTCCGGCGAGGCATGACGGAGCAGGTCTTCGAGACGCTGTCCTACTTCGACGGTGTCTCCTTCGCGGCGCGTGCCCGTGCGGCGGCGCTGTTCTCCGTCGGACTGCTCGACCAGACGTGCCCGCCGTCCACCGTGTTCGCCGCGTACAACGCGTACGCCGGCGAGAAGGAGATCACAGTCCATCCGTTCAACGACCACGAAGGCGGCGCCGCGAGCCAGTGGGCGTTGCAGGCGTCCTTCCTGGCGGATCGGCTGAGCGCATGAGCAACCCCACCCGGTACGGCGTCAACTACCTGCCCTCCCGCGATTGGTGGTATGCGTGGGTGGACTGGGACGAGGACGTCATCGCGCGCGACCTCGACGTCATCATGGGGCTCGGCTTCGACCATGTACGCCTCCAGTGCCTGTGGCCCTTGTTCCAGCCGAACCCGGCCTACGTGTCCCCGACGATGCTGACCCGGCTCGTACGCCTCCTCGACCTTGCTGGTGAGCGCGGGCTGTCGGCCTGCCCGACGGTGCTCGACGGCTGGCTGAGCGGCTTCGACTTCCGTCCCGCCTGGCTGCGGGATGCCAGCCCCTTCGCTGATCCGGAAGCGGTCGAGGCGGCGGCGCGACTCGTGACTTCGGTCGCGAAGGCTGTCGCGGAGCATCCCGCCGTGTGGTGCCTCGACATCGCGAACGAGCCGAACGTCCTCATGCGGCAGGCGCGACTCGCACCGGGTTCCGGCGATGGCTGGGCGGCACGCATGGCAGCGGCGGCGCGCAGTGGTGCTCCCGGCGTCCCGGTGACCGTTGGTGTTGATCATGAGCCGTGGATGACCGGGGACTGCGCGCTCACCGCGGAGACGGTCGTGGACATCTCGGATCTTGTTGCGATCCATGCCTGGCCGTACTTCACCGGGGCCTTGGCGCGCTTCGGCGAGGGGGAGCGCGGCGCTTGGGCGATACCGGACTATCTGGCCCAGGTCGCGCTCGCCGTCCTCGATGGACGCCGCAAGCCGCTGTGGGTGCAGGAGGTGGGGGTGTCCGAGCTCTGGCTGGACCGGGTGAACGTGCCGGACTTCGCGGAGCGGATGCTGCGGCGCATCGCCGCGATTCCGGAGGTGACCGCGGTGACGTGGTGGGCCTCCCACGACATCGACCGGCGGCTGCGTGGGTTCGACGAGCTGGAGTACGGGCTCGGCCTCATCGATACGGACAACCGCGTGAAGCCCGTGGGGGAGCGCGTACGCGACGTGATCGCTGAGCTGCGGACCCGGCCTGTTCCGCCGGCCCGCACCGCCGCGCTGGAGCTGCCACCCGGAACGGTTCCCGATCTTGAGTTCGCGGCGAAATGGTTCGACCGGGTGCACCCCGACGGCGGTCCGCGGATCGTACGGCGAACGGCCGATACGCCACCTGACCTGGGGCACAGGGATCACGCCGATGTCCAGGGCTGACGAGTTGGCTCAGGCGCGGCGTCGGGCGTCGGTCCTGCCTACCGGACCAGGCCCGACTGGTAGGCGAAGACCACCAGCTGGGCGCGGTCACGTGCGCCGAGTTTGACCATCGCCCGGCTGACGTGGGTACGCGCGGTCGCCGGGCTGATCACCAGGCGCTCGGCGACCTCCTCGTTGCTGAGCCCTTCGGCGACCAGCGCGACGATCTCGCGTTCCCGGTCGGTGAGGGTGGCCAGCTGGGGGTGGGGTTTCAGGGCCCGGCTGGATTGGTTGGCGAACTCGCGGACCACCCGGCGGGTGACCGACGGGGACAGCAGCGCGTCGCCGTCGGCGACCAGGCGTATCGCGCGCAGCAGTTCCGCCGGTTTGGTGTCCTTGATGAGGAAGCCGCTGGCACCCACGCGCAGCGCGTCGAACACGTATTCGTCGATCTCGAAGGTCGTCAGCACGATGACTTTGGTGGCGCTGAGGTTCTGGTCGGCGACGATGCGCCGGGTCGCCTCGATGCCGTCGATGCCGGGCATCCGTACGTCCATGAGCACCACGTCCGGGTGCAGCTGCCGGGCCAGCGTCACCGTGTGCAGCCCGTCCGCGGCGTCTGCCACGACCTCCAGGTCGTCCTCACTGTCCAGCAGCACGCGCAGGCCGAGGCGGATGAGGTCCTGGTCGTCGGCGAGCAGCACCCGGATCATGCCGGCGCCTGCGCTATCGGCAGCCGGGCGTGGACCCGGAAGCCGCCGCCGGGGCGTGGGCCGGCTTCGAAGACGCCGCCCAGCGCGGTGACCCGCGCGGCCATTCCCGGTATGCCCTGCCCGCCATGCGCATCGCCGGCGGTGGCGCCCGGGCGCCTGCCCGCTCCGCGGCCGTTGTCGGTCACCTCGATGGTCAGTTCCGGCGGCTGGTACCCGATCAGGACCGAGGCGGTCGTGGTGTCGGCATGGCGCAGGACGTTGGTCAACGCCTCCTGCACGATCCGGTACGCCGCCAGGTCGACGGCGGCCGGCAGCTCTCGCGGCGTTCCTGTGGTGGCGACCGTCACCGCAACGCCGGTGCCCGACATCCGCTCGACGAGTTCGCCGACGCGGGCCAGTCCCGACCCGGGTGCGCGCGACGCGGCGGTGTGATCCTCGCGGCGCACCACGGCGAGGGTCGCCCGCAGTTCGTCGAGGGCCTCTTTGCTGGTCCGGCTGATCGCGGTCAGCGCCGTCTCCGCGTGCTCCGGCCGTTTGGGCAGCACGTGCAGGGCGATCTCGGCCTGCATGTGGATCGCCGCGAGGCCATGACCAACCACGTCGTGCACCTCCTGTGCGATGCGCAGCCGCTCCTCATAGGATTGGCGTCGGATCTGCTCAGCACGAGTCCGCGCCGAGGATTCCCGGCCGACCCGGACCACTCGCCCCACGGCAAAGGGTAGGAACACCCACGCCGAGCCCGGCACCAATCCGGCCAACGCGCTGCCGCGGCCCGGGCCGGTGGCCAGCACCAGTACGTGGCCCAGCAGCATGACGAGGGCCACGACGCCGCCGAGCGTGGCTCGCCGGGCCGGCAGCCGGGCCGCCGCTGTGTACACAGCCACCGCGAGACAGAGCAGGATCAGGGCGTACGGGTAACCGAGGATCAGGTACGCCGACGTGGCGGCGGCCGTGAGCATCAAGGTGGCCAACGGCCAGGCCCGACGAACGACGAGCGGCAGCGCGGCACCCACGATCAACGCACCGCCCAGCGCGTCGATGGGGTGCCTGGCGTCCTGCCACCGTTGTGCCCCGATCGCCGTGGCAAGCGCCATGCCGGCCAGGGCCACCGCCAGCAGGCCGTCGCCCACCAGCGCTCGGCGCCCCAACCGCTCAGCCCATCGCACCAACCGATCATGCATCGAATCACGGCACGCCGGTACCGCCACCGCTCGAATCCCGGCCTACGTCGGTGAACGCAGCCGGCCCGGAGCCGCTACGCGATCCTGCGTACCTGATCACCGCGAGTGCCATGCTCCTCGAACAGCTCGGCTTCGCCGCTGGGCGTACGCAGCCGTAGTGGCGTCCGCACTCCGGCGTATCCATGGGTACGTCAGAGCGTGGACGCCGGATTCGTCCATGGTTGCCTACGGTGTCGGTACACGGACGGGCCGGTCGAGACCCGTATCCGTACCCGGCCGGCCGTCTCGGTCAACGGGGCGCTGGCGCCGGCCGGCCGATCACGACAAGGAGTGCGCCATGCGCAAGGTGTACGTTGGGCTCAGCGCTCTGTTGCTGCTCGCCGTGCTCGCCCAGTTCTACTTCGCCGCGGTGGGCGCCTTCGCCAAACCGCAGCACGAGGACTCGTTCGCGCTGCACGACGCCACGGGCATGATGGTCATCCCGTTGCTGTCACTGCTGGCGACCATCGCCGCCGCGACGGCCCGGGCACCGGGCAAGTTGATCGGACTGACGATCCTGCCGCTCGGTCTTGTGGTCGTCCAGGTTCTGATCGTCACCCTCGGCCGCGCGGTCAGCGGCACCGAAGACACCACCACTGCGGCGGGGTTGACCATCCTCGGCCTGCACGCGATCAACGGGCTCGCCATCATGGCGGTCGCGGGTGTCGTGTTCCGGCGGGCCCGGCTGCTGGCCGTCGCCGCGCCTGCGAGCGAACCGGCCGGCGCGGCCCGATCCGCCGCCACGCCGTCAGCATGACGACCGACCTTCTGCTCGTACTGGACCTGGTCGCCGGTGCCGTGGTCACGGCCGTGTGGCTGGGCGCGGGCGTGACGGCCGCGGCCCGCCGGCCGCGGCCGGCGCTGGCCCTGTGCGCGGTGGCGGTACTGGCCACGCTCGCCCGGGCCGGCATGGTGCTCGCTCTGGCCGGTCGCGGCTGGTGGTTCGCACAGGAGAAGGCGACGCTGGCCCTGCCGCTGCTCGGCGCCGCCGGTGTGACCGCCGTGCTGCTGGCCGGCCCGCGCCTGGCCCGGGCCGCCAGATCGCAGCGCCAGGACAGTTCGGCCGGATACCGCACGGCCGTCGTGGTCCCGCTGCTGACGGCCGGGTACGCCGCGGCCGGCGGCCTGCTCGTCACGATTCTGGTCGGGTATCCAGCGACCTGGAGCGTCGCGCTGATCACGGTGGCGCTGGTCGGTCTCGCCGCGCTGGTGACCTGGCGGGTGGCGGTACCGGCCGGGCCTGTGCCGGGCATGCGCGCGGGCGTGGCGGCGACGATCGCGGTGGGGCTGGTGGGCGTGGGACTGGCGATGGGGACCGGCGGCGACGACAGCGCCGCGACCGGTGGTCATCATGGCGGGCACGCGGTTGAGCCGGCCACGCTGCGCGGCCCCGCTGCGCCGCCCGGGGACGGCACGGTGCGCCGGTTCACGCTGACCGCCCGCACCGCCACCATCACGCTGTCCTCCGGCCGCCGGGTCCAGGCGTGGACCTTCGACGGCCAGGTCCCCGGACCGCCGATCACCGCCGTGGAGGGCGACCTCGTCGAGGTCACACTGCGCAACGTGGACATCCGCGCCGGGGTGACCCTGCACTGGCACGGCTACGACGTGCCCGCGGGCGAGGACGGGGTGCCGGGCATGACCCAGGACGCGGTCATGCCCGGACAGGAGTTCGTGTACCGCTTCGTCGCCGACCAGGTCGGCACGTACTGGTACCACACCCACGAGGTCTCGGACCGTGGCGTCAGAATGGGACTGTACGGGACACTCGTCGTGACCCCGCGCGGTGATCCGGCACCAGGCCTGGACACGACCGTGGCCGTGCACACCCTTGCCGGCGTCACCGTTCTCGGCAGCGCCGACCAGCCCGTGCGACAACGCGTGGCGCCCGGCACGCAGGTGCGGCTGCGACTGGTCAACACCGACAACACGCCGCACCGGTTCACCCTGGCCGGGACCGTGTACCGCCTGGTCGCCGCCGACGGCAACGACCTGAACAGTCCCGGTGACCTGACCCGGGCCGGGCTGCGGCTGCCCGCGGGCGGCCGCTACGACCTGGCGTTCCGCGCGCCGGACCACCCGGTCGCCCTGCTGGTCGACAACGATCGCGCCGGTGGCCTGCGGCTCGCGCCGGAAGCCGACGGCGGGCCGGCCATGGCCGAGGACACCGCGGGCTGGCCCGAACTCGACCTGGCCCGGTACGGCACGCCCGCCGCCACCCCGTTTGATGTGCACAGCCGGTTCGACCGGCATTTCACGCTGGTCCTCGACCGCGGGGTCGCGCTGTCCGGCGCCCGGCCACGCTACGCGTACACCGTCAACGGCCGCGCGTTCCCGTCCATCCCGACCGAGGTCGTCCGCCAGGGAGACCTCGTCCGGTTCACCGTGGTCAACCGCGGGCGCGACACCCACCCGTGGCACCTGCACGGCCACCGGGTGCTTGTGCTGGCCCGCGACGGGCGCGCACCGACCGGCAGTCCGCTGTGGTTGGACACGTTCGACGTGCGTCCGGGGGAGGTGTGGGACGTGGCGTTCCGCGCCACCAATCCCGGTTTGTGGATGAACCACTGCCACAACCTCAGCCACGCCGACCAGGGCATGATGCTGCACCTGGCGTACGAGGGATTCGGCACCTGAATTCCTACTCCAGCCGCACGTCCGTGCTGACCGGCCGAGCCGGGAACGTTCAAGTCGTCTCGCTACGCCCCACCGTGGACGCTGGGCATTACCCGGTCGAGCCACCGTGGCAGCCACCAGTTGTATCGGCCGACGAGTTCCATCGTGGCCGGCAGCAGGATCAGCCGCACGATGGTGGCGTCGACGAACACCGCCACGGCGAGGCCGAGGCCGAGCTGTTTGACGCCGACGTCGGCGCCGAGCATCACCGACAGGAACACCGCGATCATGATGGCAGCGGCGGCGGTGATGACCCGGGCGGTGCGGGTGAGTCCCTCGCGCACCGCAGTCCGGGTGTCGCCGATCGTGTCGTACGCCTCCCGGATCCGGGACACCAGGAAGACCTCGTAGTCCATGGAGAGTCCGAACAGCACCGGGAACATGATCAGCGGAACCCAGGCGGTGACCGGCATCGTGGTGGGGAAGTTCAGTACGCTCCCCAGCCAGCCCCATTGCACCACCGCGACCAATACCCCGAACGAGGCGCCGATCGAGATCAGGTTGAGCAGGCCGGCCTTCACCGCGAGCAGCGGGGATCGGAAGATCATCACGAGCAGCAGCAGGGACAGGCCGACCACCATCGCGACGACCAGGGGAAGCCGGTCGGCGGTCAGCGCGGCGAAGTCGATGGCCGTGGCGACCACACCACCGACGAGGACCGGTTGGCCGGCGGTGACCGCCCGCAGCCGGGATACCAGTTCGGTGGTGGCCTCGTCCTGGGTGCCGGTGGTCGGACGGACGGCGAGGATCGCGATCGTTGCGTCGTCGCTGCGCCGCGGCGGGCTCACCGACGCCACCCCGGGCTCGGCCGCGATCGCCGCGGCGACGCGGTCCGGGTCGCCTTCGGGCAGGCGGACCACCACCGACAGGGTGGCGTCGAAGCCGGCGCCGAACCCTTCGGTGAGCATCCGGTGCGCGGCGTAGGCGCTGGTGTCCCGCGGCTGGGTGCTCGCGTCCGGCATGCTCAGCCGCAGGTCCAGCGCAGGGGCGGCCAGCGCCGCCAGCAGCAGTCCGCAGGCCAGGACGGCGACCACCGGCCGGCGGATGACGCTGTCGGCCCAGCGGGACGACCAGGGCCGGGTCGAGGCGCGGCGGCGGTGCACCGACAGCCGGTCGATGCGGTGCCCGACCAGGCCGAGCAGCGCCGGGAGCAAGGTGACCGCCGCCAGCATGGTCGCCACGACCGTCACCGCCGCACCGACCGCCAGGCCGCGCATGAAGCCCAGTCCGGTGAGTAGCAGCCCGGCCAGGCCCACCACGACGGTGGCGCCGGCGAACAGCACCGCCCGACCGGCAGTGGCGGTCGCGGTCACCACGGCGTCCCGCGGGGTGCGTCCGGCGTGCAGCGCCTCGCGGTACCTGCTCACGATGAACAGGGCGTAGTCGACGCCCACCCCGAGGCCGATCATGCTGGCCAGGACCGGCGCGAACCCGGGGGCGGGGAACAGGTGGCCCAGCAGGGACATCCCGGACAGGCCCACCAGGATGCCGAGGACCGCGGTGGCGATGGGCAGCCCCATCGCCAGCACCGAGCCGAGCGCGACGAGCAGGATGACCGCCGCCGCGGCGAGCCCCACCGCGTCCGCGGGGCCGCCGCCGGGGGTCTCGACGTTGTTGACGGCCGGTCCGGCCAGGGCGAAGGTCACCCCGGACCCGCCGGCCTCACGCACCTGGTCGAGCAGGTTGCGGGTCTGCGCCACCGGCATCTCGTCGCTGGGGACGTCGAGCACCGCCACGGCGTACCCGGTGTGCCGGTCGACGCTGATCTGGTCCGGTGCGTCGTACGGCGAACTGACCCGGCTGACGTGTTCGGTGGTGGCGAGCAACTCGACGACATGGCGCACCCGAGCCTGCACGGCGGGGTCGTCCAGGGTGGCGTCGGACCGCACGGCCAGCGTCACGCTGTCGCCGGTGAACCCGGGGAAGTGCTCGGCGATCTGCTGCCGCGCCTGACCGGACTGGGTGGCGCCGGTGCTGAAGGTGTTGTCGGAGCCGGCGCCGTACCCGGCGGCGAGCAGCACCATGGTGGCGGCGAGCACGATCCAGCCGGACAGCACCGTGTACCGGCGCCGGTGGCAGAAGGCGGCGAGGCGGGCGAGTGACGAGTCGGTCATGTCGCAGATCGTCCGGCGCATCCACGACCGAAACGTCCTGCCGGCGAAGACACTCTGCGGCGTGGCCTCCTACCGGCTCGTACTCCCGGTGTCGTATCCGTCCGGCGTGGCCAGGCCGTTCTGGTAGGCGAAGACCACCAGCTGGGCTCGGTCCCGCGCGCCGACCTTCGCCATCGCGCGTGCCACGTGGGTCTTGGCGGTGAGGGGGCTGAGCACGAGACGGGCGGCGATGTCGTCGTTGCTCAGTCCGGCCGCGACGAGTTGCACCACTTCCCGTTCCCGGGCGGTGAGCAGGGCCAGTTCCGGCGACTCCGGTCTCGGCCTGGCCGCGGGCTGCCCGGCCTCGACCGAGCGTCGGATCACCGCCCGGGTGACGGCGGGCGACAACAGCGCGTCGCCGCGGGCCACCACGCGCACCGCCTGCACCAGTTCGTCCGGGTCGGTGTCCTTGACCAAGAAGCCGCTGGCGCCGGAGCGCAGGGCGGCGAACACGTTGTCCTCCTCGGCGAATGTGGTCAGTACCAGCACCCGGACCCCGGACATCCGCGCGTCGCCGGTGATCAGGCGGGTGGCGGTGACCCCGTCCACATCGGGCATCCGGATGTCCATCAGGACCACGTCCGGGCGCAGTTGCCGGGCGAGCGCCACCGCCGTGCCTCCGTTGCCGGCCTCGCCCACCACCTCGATGTCGGGCACACCCTCCAGCAGCGCCCGGAACCCCGCCCGCACCAGGGCCTGGTCGTCGACGAGCAGCACCCGGATCACGACGCCTCACCTTCCAGCGCCCGCGGCGCATCCCGGGGCAGTATCGCCCGAACCTGGAAACCGCCGTCCGGCCGAGGCCCGGCCTTCAGCCGCCCACCAAGCGTCTCGACCCGTTCCCGCATACCCTGCAGGCCACGACCACCGCCGGGGGCGTCCGGCGGTACCGCACCGGCGTCGGGGCCCGGCCCGTCGTCGCGCACCTCGACGGTCACCGAGTCGTCCGTCGCCCGCAGCAGCACCTCGGCGCCGGACTGCTGCCCGGCGTGCCGAAGCACGTTGGTCAGCGCCTCCTGGAGCACGCGGTACGCCACCTGATCCACCGGTCCCGGCAGCTGCTGGTCGGCGAGCTCGCTGTCCACGTCGACCCGCAGCCCCGCGGCCCGCACCGCCGCCAGCAGTTCGGGCAGCCGGTGCAGGCCGGCGTCCCGGTCCGGCGGGACGGCCGGTTCCCCGGCCGGATCGTTGGAACGCAGCACACCGAGGGTGGCCCGCATCTCGGTCAGCGCCGCCCGTCCGGTACCACGGATGGCCTCCAGCGCCTCCCGGCTGCGCTCCCGATCCTGGTCCAGCAGCCGGAGCGCGGCGGCGGACTGCACGGTGATGGTGGCGATCGCGTGTCCCACCGTGTCGTGCAGGTCGCGGGCGATCCGCAGCCGCTCCTCGCTGACCCGGCGCTGCGCCTCCAGTTCACGCTCCCGCTCGGCGCGGGCCAGCCGGAGCCGCACCTCGGCGGTGTACGCGGCCCGGCTCCGCATCAGCGCGCCGAGCAGGATCGCCACCGCCAGCGTCGCCGCCTGCGGCAGAAACGCGGAGAGCACGTCCAGCGCCGGCGTCCCCCGGTGCGCGATCAGCGCGATGGCACCGGCGCTCAGGAAGAACACCGGCACCGGCACCGCCCACCACATCCGCCCGGCGCGCGTCGCGTCGTACAGCGGCACCGCGAGCACCAGCCCTGGCGGGAACCCCGGGTAGTCGAGGGCGTAGAACACCAGCAACACCACCGAGACCGTGTACAGCACGACCGTCGGGTATCGCCCGCGCAGCAGCAGCGGCACCGCCATCGCGATCCCGAGCACGTATGCGAACCAGTCCCGGTCGGCCGAACCCACCTCGCGGCCGGTCGCTATCGCGATCTCGTCGGCGACCAGCACGGCGAGCACGATCCCGGCGTCGACCATCCACCGCCGCAGCGGCTCGCCCCTCAACACGGGCTCACCGTAGGCGCCCGGACGCCCGACCGCCACGGACCATGCCGCCGGTGGGGTGTCACCGTAGTGTGGCTGTGAAGAAGTCCACCACCATACCGGTCACCTCCTGCGTCGACGGCTGCTGTCCGGGGGTGGCCAGTGTGTGCCCGGTGCCGGCGACCGTGACGAACGTGGTCGGCACACCGGCGGCGCGCAGCCGCTCGGCGAACCGGACGGACTGTCGCGGCCGGACGTCCTCGTCCTGCGTACCGTGCAGGATCAGGAACGGCGGCGCATCGTCAGTGACGTAGTTGATCGGGCTGGCCGAGCGGCGGGTGGCCGTGGACGTACCAATACCGGCCCCGAGCAGGAACCGGATGAACGGCGGCGCGTCGGCGAAGTCGTTGAGGTCGGTGGGGCCGAACATGTCCACCACGGCCTGAACCGCGCTGGACTGTTCGGCGTACGGCCCGGACCCGCTCTGGTGATGGGTCAGACCCAGCATCGACGAGAGCCAACCACCGCCGCTGGCGCCCCACACGCCGATGCGGGACTGGTCGATGCCGAGGTCGGCGGCGTGCGCCCGGAGGAACCGCACCGCACATTTGGCATCCTCCATCGGAGCCGGCCACGCGGCGGCGGGGGTCAGCCGGTAGTCGACCGAGGCGACGAGGTAGCCGCCGGCGTTCAGCCGCTCCAGCAGCGGGGTGAACAACGCGGCCTGGTGGTTGGACAGCGACGCGCCCAGCCCGGAGCGTTTCCGGTCGCCGAGTACCAGGCCACCTCCGTGGATGTACATCGCCACCGGCGCGCCACGGCCCGGCGTCGCGGCGGTGGCCGGCGGGGTATAGATGTCCATGGCCAGCGGAACCCCGTCGATCCGGCAGTACTCCACCGTGCTGCGCTTCCCGGCGGGCAGGTGGCGTGGAGCCACGGCGCCGCCGGGAAACCCGGCTCCCGCGAACCCGTCACTGGCCCCGCTGAACCCCACGAACGTGGCCACGAGCACGACCAGCGTCACCGGTGCGACAGCGACCGCCCCAGCCATCCGGCGCAGATGCTGCCGGGGCTGGGCTCGCGCGTCGTCGGTTCCGTGGGAGGCCGCCACCATGCGGAGAACCGGCACAATGCCGAATCCCGCCACCCCGATGACCTGCAGGGCGGCGCAGATGGAGTCGGTGAACCCGATCACCGAGTCGACCGGTATCCACGGCGACGGACCGGGCAGGACCGGTGTGCCGCGGGTCAGGAGCCACACGACGAGCACGGCCAGTGCCGCGGCGGCGGCCAGCAGCACCCGACGCGACGTCGGACGGGCCAGCACGAGGACAATCGCACCCAGCTGTGCGACGCCCAGCACGGCGAACAACACAGCGTACGGCCACGCGGTACGCCACACTGCGGCCAGTGGAGCGAGGTAGATCGAAGCGCCGCCCATGGTGGCCAGCAGCGACGTGATCAACAGGGGGCTCCGCCGCGGAAGTCTTTCTGGCATGCCACCGATCGTCGCGACCCAGGCGCGCGGCATCGTCCGTCCCCGGTAGACAACCGGATCACGCTGACCTTTGTTGTACTTCTTTCGCGTACTCCATCGGGAGTAGCGCACTGCTTCGGTTACCCGCCTGGCTGGTTGCGGCGTGTCTGGGCTGGCTCTGGTCCGCTGGTGCCGATCGGGGTCGCCTGGTGCCTTACCCGGTCGTCGCCGGCACGAGTTCGACACAGCACGCGCCAGGGCGTGGCGCCAGCCGGGCCTCCAGGTCGGTGGCTCCCAGTCCCTCGAGCAGGCCGGCGAGGAGGGTGTGGCTGAGCCCGCACACCAGGGCGGTCTGCCGTGCCGCGAGGGCGTGGAACGGGCAGTTGTGCAGCAGTACCCGTCCGGCGGGCGCCGGCTGCGGCTCGAACCCGAGGCCGGACAGTGCTGCGATCAGGTCGACCCGACCGGACGCGAACCGGGTGCCGATCTCCCGGCCGGTCGAGTGCGCTCGTCGCCGCGCGGCCGCACCGGCGTTTGCCGGGTCGTCCGCGACCGCGTCGGCGAGGATCTCCGCGATCAGTTCGTAGCGGCGCTCGGGCACGGTGATCGCCAGGCCGTCCGTTGCCGGCTCGTACACCTTGGGTGTCCGGCCCCGTCCGCGGGGCTGGTCGGCAGACGCCTCGTAGCGTGCGCACAGCAGTCCCGCGTCGACCAGTTTGTCCATGTGGAATGCGGCCAGCCCGCGGGACATGCGCTGGGCGTCGGCTGCCTCCTCCCGGCTGACCGGGTGGTCCTGGTGCTGCACGTAGTCGTACAGCGCCCGGCGTGTCGGATCGGCCAGTGCGGTCAAGGCGGCCCAGTGGTCCTGCACCCCGCCGAGATTATCACCAACACTGGCTCTTGAAATTATCGACCACTGGGGCCAGGATAGCGATTAACGCCAGCGCTGATTGGTGAAAATATGCGGAGGTGCCTGATGGAACGCCGTCACCGGCGGATTCGCCATGCTCGGCATCGGGGCGAGTTGAGATGACCTTCACCCCGCTGCCGGTCGTCCACCGCCGGCCCCAACGCGATCTCGCCGCCGCCGAACGGGCCGCCGCGGACTTCCTCACCGCACTCGGCATCGACCTGAAGTCCGAAAGCCTGGCCGACACGCCGGGCCGGATGACCCGCGCCTACGCCGAGCTCCTGACGCCCCGGGAGTTCCGGCTCACCACGTTCGACAACGACGAGGGCTACGACGAACTGGTGCTTGCCCGCGCCATCCCGATCCGGTCCGTGTGCGAGCACCACCTGTTGCCGTTCCTCGGCGTGGCCCACGTCGGCTACCTGCCCGGCGAACGGATCCTAGGCCTGTCCAAGCTCGCCCGCGTGGTCGAACTGTTCGCCCACGGCCCCCAGGTCCAGGAGCGCCTCACCAAACAGATCGCCGACTGGCTGACCCGCCATCTGGAGCCGAAAGGTGTCGGCGTCGTGATCCAAGCGGAGCACCTGTGCATGACACTGCGCGGCGTGCGGGCGGTCGGCGCCGAAACGATCACCTCCACGCTGCTGGGCACGCTGCGCGACGACCCTCGATCAAGGGTGGAGTTCTTCACCCTCGCCGGCATCCCGCATGCCTGAACAGTCCACGTCGGACTGTCTACAGGGGAGAGCCGGAACAGCGGCGTACGGCCGATCAGTGCGGTGATGTCGGCGTGAGCCGTGCGTGACTGCTGGGTACGGTTTCGGCGGTGGGTGCGCGCAGCCGGGCGCCCGCCGGGACGTCGGAAAGGACGAGGCACAACGCGCCGATCTCGGCGTCGTCGCCGATGCGCACGGGCCCCAGCACCGTCGCGCCGACGCCGAGCACGACGCGGTCGCCGACGCTCGGGTGGCGGTGGGCGCCCTTCGGGTCGCGGCGCCAGCCGCGGCCGCCGAGGGTCACCTGGTGGTACATGGTCACGTCGTCGCCGATGCGGGCGGTCTCACCGATGACGACCCCGGCGCCGTGGTCGATGAACAGCCGCCGGCCGACGACGGCGCCGGGGTGGATCTCGACGCCGGTGGCATTGCGCATGATCTGCGAGATCAGCCGGGGCAGCAGCGGCACGCCCCAGCGGAACAGCCGGTGCGCGACGCGGTGGCCCCACAGCGCCCACAGGCCCGGGTAGAGCAGGACCTCGACGCAGCGGATGCCGTACAGCGCCGGATCACGCCGGCACGCGGCGCGGATGTCTTCCAGCACAGCGGTTCCTTCGATGGGCAGGCGGACAGGTTCCCGGATTCACCGCCCGCGACAACGCTCGTCGAACATCCGCCGCACGTGCGCACCCGCCAGAGGAACGGCGAACCGGTAGCCGGCGAGCCGCCGCTGGGTACCGTGTTCGCTCATGGCCACGACGTTATCCGCGCACATCGGCGGCGGGCAGGGCCGAAAGTCCCGCCGCGCGGCTTCGTCGGCACCCTCATCGGCCCGCGGCGACCTCCGGGCGGGCCGGATGGCGAAGGGGCACAGTCGGTTCGGTCGGCTACCTGATGCCTGTGGTGTTCGGCACCGGCCTGCCCGCGTAGCTGAAGCGGCCGGCGCGGCGCTGCACGTGGTGGGTGTGGCCGCGTCGGTGCGGCGCCGGCGGATGCGCCGCTCGGCGGGTGAAGAAGGCGCGCTTGGCGAGTTCGATCAGTGCCAGGTAGGCGATGACCATGCCGGCGAGGGCGGCGAAGAAGCCGATCGGCAGGGGTTGGAAGCCGAGCAGGTGTGACAGCGGTGAGAGGGGCAGCAGGGCGCCGACGAGGATGGCGCCGGCCACTGCCAGTGTCAGCGGCAGGCTGGGCCTGCTGCGCAGGAACGGGATCCGGCGGGTGCGGATGGCGAAGATGACCAGGGTTTGGGTGGCGAGGGACTCGATGAACCAGCCGGTGCGGAACAGGGCGGGGCTGGCGTGGAAGACGTGCAGCATCAGCCAGAAGGTGGCGAAGTCGAACAGCGAGCTGATCGGGCCGAAGACGAGCATGAACCGGCGGATGAAGGCGACGTCCCAGTGTGCGGGCGCGGCCACTTGTTCGGCGTCGACGCGGTCGGTGGGGATGGCGAGTTGGCTGGCGTCGTAGAGCAGGTTGTTGAGCAGGATCTGGCTCGGCAGCATCGGCAGGAATTTCAGGATCGCCGAGGCTGCGGCGGCGCTGAACATGTTGCCGAAGTTGCTGGATGTGCCCATGAGGGCGTATTTGATGGTGTTGGCGAAGATCCGGCGGCCTTCGGTGACGCCGTCGGCGAGCACGCCCAGGTCCTTCTCGAGCAGCACCGCGTCGGCTGCGTCTTTGGCCACGTCGGCTGCGGTGTCCACGGAGATGCCGACGTCGGCGGTGTGCAGGGCGAGCGCGTCGTTGACACCGTCGCCGAGGAAACCCACGACGTGCGAGCGGCGCAGTAGCCGGACCAGGCGGGCCTTCTGCTCCGGTGATACTCGCGCGAAGATGGTCGCCGCGTTGGCGGCGGCAGCGAGCTCGGTGTCGTCGAGCGCGTCGATGTCGGTGCCGGACAGCGTTCTGGTGTCGGTGAGACCGAGGTCGCCGCAGACCTTGGCGGCGACGACGGCGTTGTCGCCGGTGGCGATCTTGACGGTGATCCCGAGCCGGGCCAGCCGATGCAGTGAGTCGGCGGCGTCGGCTTTCGGCGGGTCGAGGAAGGCGAGGAATCCGTCGAGGTGCAGGTCGCGTTCGTCGGCGGCGGTGAGGGAGGTCGCGGCGGGCGCGGGGCGGCCGGCGACGGCGACGACGCGGATGCCCTGGGCGAAGAAGCGGTCCAGGGTGGTGTGCGCCTCGGCCGGGACGTCGGCGCAGCGGGCGAGCACCGACTCGGGTGCTCCCTTGACGATGATGTGCGACGCCCCTTGTGGATCTCGTACCAGCGCTGAGGTCATCCGCCGCTCGTGGTCGAAGGGCACCGATGCGATCCGCTGGTACGCAGTGGTTTCCTCCCGCGGGTGCGACGCCTGCCACAGGGCCGCGTCGAGCGGGTTGGCGCCGGCCTGACCGTCGGCGTCGGTGGCCAGCAGCCCGCGCAGGAGGACCTCGGTGCTGTCGGCGCCGGTGTGGTCGACAGCGGCGCGGAAGCTGATGGTGCCGTCGGTGAGGGTGCCGGTCTTGTCGGTGACCAGAACGTCCATGTCACCGAGGTCCTCGATGCACACCAGCCGCTTGACCAGTACCTTGTACCGGGCCAGCTGCCGGGATCCGGCGGCCAGGCTGGTGCTGACCACGGCGGGCAGCAGCTGCGGGGTGATCCCGACGGCGATGGCGAGGGAGAACATCGCCGAGTCGAGCAGGGGCCGGTGCAGCAGCAGGTTGGTGACGAAGATCCCGATCGTGAGCACGACCGCGACCTGGAGCAGCAGCACGGAGAACCGGCGCAACCCCGCCTGGAACGACGTCTCGGGTGAGCGCTGGCTCAGCCCCGCGGCGATCCGCCCGAACTCGGTGTGCATGCCGGTCGCGACCACGACCCCGGCACCGCTGCCGCTGTGCACGACCGTGCCCATCAGGGCGCAGCAGGTGAAGTCCGCCAGCGCCGTGCCGGCCGGCACCGGCGAGGTGTGCTTGTCGACCGGGAGCGATTCTCCGGTCAGCACCGCCTCGTCGCAGGCCAGGCCGTTCGTCTGCAGCAGCCGCAGGTCGGCGGGCACCACGGCGCCCAGCGTCAGCCGGACCACATCGCCGGGGACCAGGGCACTGACGTCGACGTCGACGGCGCCTCCGTCGCGCATGACCGTGACGGTGTGGCGGATCTCGGCGTGCAGGGCCTGTGCCGCGCGTTCGGCCCGATATTCGTTGACGAACCCCAGACCGACGCTGGCGACGAGGATGCTGCCGATGATCACCGCGTCGGTGTGGTCGCCGAGGACGAACGAGATCGTCGCCGTGGCGGCGAGCAGCACGAGCAGCGCACTGCGCAGCTGCCGGGCGAGGATGCGCCAGCCCTGCACCCGATGCGAATGCACGGCGTTGGGCCCGGTCGTCGCCGCACGGGACGTGGCGTCAGCGCCGCTGATTCCATCGGGACCGCTGACGAGGGCGTGCAGAACCTCGTCGCTGGTCATGGTCGCAGCACGCGCGAGCGGCACGTCGGCGTCCCAGCGCCGTTCGGTGTTGGAGGCGACTGCCGAGTGGAGAGTCACGGTGCCGCTCCTTCGCCTGTCGTCGCAGTCCGCGTCCGGACCCGCACCGGTGCGGCTGACGCCGGTTTGTGGCCGTCACTGCGAACGTACGGTGGGCGCCGGAATGGTGGCTTGGGCCTGCGGTCCCGACTTCACCGGGACCTTCGCCTCCGACATGCGCATCCGGGCGCCGCGTTGGTGCTGGCTTCCGGCGCCTACCGGGACGGACCGTTCGCGGTCCTCGGTGTCGTGGCCAGGGCGGTGGTGCAGCGGCGTGAACCGCTGCACCTGCCGATGCTCAATGCGACGGTGCCATCGGTGGTCATCCGGATACGCTGGGCGTGCCGGTCTCGATGTGGCCGGTGAAGCGCTGCGACCAGGCCCGGTCGACGTCAACGGTGATCGTGAAGTCGTACCAGCCGTTGTTGTACGCAACGGCGTTGAACCAGTCGTCCACGGTCTGCCCGGCACCCACCCGGTAGGTCCAGGGGCCGTCCGTGCGGTACTGGTTCGACGTGATGGTGAAGGTCATCGCTGACGCTGATGTGTTCTTCATCCGGAACCAGATCGCCTGCTTCCCGGTGTTGGATGCCACCGCGTAGTAGCTGCTGACGAAGGCGTCCTTGCCGGCGGTGGTGGCGTTGCCGATGAAGCGGCGCAGGAAGCGGTTCGGGCCGACCATGCTCAGGTCATATTGGCCTGAGCCGTAGCCTGCCCCGATGTTGAAGTAGTCGGTTGCGGTGCCGCCGGCGTTGACCGTGTACTGCCAGGGGTCGCGGTTGCGGTACGCGTTGGGGTGGATCGAGAAATGGACCGTGCGCGTCGCCTCAGCGCCCTGGTTCACCATCTGGAACCAGGCCAGGATCTTGCCGCTGGCGCCGAACTCGAGCCGGTCGAGGTATCCGTTGGGCTGGTAGGGCAGGGCTCTGGCCGGCCGGGTGCCGGGCTCCTGTGCGGGCAGGGCGTTGTTGCTCGGGGTCGGGTTGGGCAGCGTCTTGCAGTAGGCGTGGGTGATCACGCTTGTGCCGGGCAGCTGCGGCAGCCCGTACACGGGCGAGGCGAAGTCGAAGACGCCGGTGAGGTCGCCGACCACCTTCCGGCGCCACGCGCTGATGTTGGGGCAGGTTGCCGATTTGCCGAGGGCCGCGGTCCACCGTTCCAGGAACCGGATGACGGAGGTGTGGTCGAAGACCTCCGAGCTCACCCAGCCGCCACGGGTCCACGGCGAGATCACCAGCATGGGTACGCGGAAGCCGAGCCCGATCGGTACGCCGCTGAGGAACTCGTCCGTGGTGCCGCCCGGGGGAACCGGCGGCGGCACGTGGTCGAAGCAGCCGTCGTTCTCGTCGTAGTTGAGGAACAGCACGGTCGAGTTGAAGACGCTGGCGTCGGCGTTGAGGGCCTGGATCACGAGGTTGACGAAGTGCGCGCCGTCGCCGGGCGGGGCGGAGGGGTGCTCGGAGAACGCCTCGTTGGCGACCACCCACGAGACCTGCGGGAGAGTGCCGTTGAGGACGTCGGCCCTGATGGCGTCGGCGATCGCCTCGTGCGTGGGCTTCGTGCCAGGCACCGAGGCCATGCCGCGATCGTAGAGGGGGTTGCCCGGCGAGGCGCTCGTGAACCGCTGGAAGTAGGCCAAGCCGTTGTCGCCGAAGTTGTCGCTGGAGCGCTGGTAGACCTTCCATGTCACCCCGGCGTTCTGCAGCGCCTCGGCGTAGGTCTGCCAGGTCAGCCCCGACTCATCGCCGCCGTCCTTGCTGTTCGCGTCGATCTTGCCGCTCCACAGGAAGGTACGGTTGGGCCCGGTCGCGCTGAGCGCCGAACAGAAGTAGGCGTCGCAGATGGTGTAGTTGTCGGCGAGCGCGAAGTGAAATGGGATGTCGCTTCGGTCGAGGTAGCCCATCGTGCGGACGTTGCCGACTCCTGAGATCCAGTTGTCGAGTTTGCCGGTGTTCCACGCCGCGTGCTGCGATGACCAGCTGTGCGCCAACTGCCCGTTGCACTGAGCGATGTCGTCGGGGTCCGCGCCGCCCGCGGGAAGGGTGCTGCTCATCTTCCACGGGTACTGCCACCCGGTGCCGTTGGGCTGGCGGAAGATCGAGCTGCCGGTGCTGGTCGTGATGGCGCTGCGGTCGCCGAAGCCGCGTACTCCCTTCAGGGTCCCGAAGTAGTGGTCGAAGCTGCGGTTCTCCTGCATCAGGATGACCACGTGCTGCACATCGGTGATTGTGCCCGTGGTCGCCGCGGCGGCCTTGGCCGGTGTGCCGGTTTCGATTCCCGGTGCGATCACCGCGCCCGCGGCGGCGCTTGCGGACAGCGTGACGAAGCTTCTGCGGCTTAACCGTCCCATGTGAGGTCTCCTTCGGGGTGAGTCCTGATCGTCGGGCAGTGCATGAGCTACGAAGCGAACCCGGACTGACTTCTCGGCCAACTCGCCGTCGATTGAGGGGAACGGATAGTGAAGGGATCGAGTAGGGCGCTGCCGCCGAAGCTGGTGTGAAGCGCGGTCAGCGCACGAGGGCGTTGGCTGACGGATGGGAGGTCGTCGAGCGTCTCACGCAGCTGTGTCGGTCGGCCTGTGTGCCCCGATGGGTAGTCCTTGAATGGACAGTTCCCTGACGCCGAATTGCCGCGGGGGGTGCTGTTCTTGCTTTCCAGCGGGTATGTCGACCCGCAGACCGAGCATCACGGTGAGGGCCACGGGTGCGACCGCGGCGGCCCACGCCTGCGGGCTGCAGGCCGAGGGATACGGCACGGGTCCGAGGC
Organism: Dactylosporangium sp. CA-233914; assembly: GCF_050942935.1. Classification (NCBI taxonomy): domain Bacteria; kingdom Bacillati; phylum Actinomycetota; class Actinomycetes; order Micromonosporales; family Micromonosporaceae; genus Dactylosporangium; species Dactylosporangium sp. CA-233914. The sequence goes on from NZ_CP192030.1 coordinate 3,482,470, forward strand.
CGGTGTCGGTCGGGTGGCCGCCGAACAGCTCCGGCAGGCGGGCACCGAAGTGGGGTGCTGCGGCGAGGAGGCCGGACACGAGCCACGCCGCCTGCTCGGTCCGCCCGGATCGGTGCAATCCGTAGGCGGCGACCGCCGTGTCGTGGGGCCACACCGATCCGGCGTGGTAGGACAGGGGGTTGTAGCCGGCAGTACGTGCGCTCAGCGTACGCAGCCCGTAGCCGCTGAACAGGTCCGGGCCGATGAGACGCGCGGCCACCAGGCTTTCCTCGTGCTGCGACAGGATTCCGGTGCCGAGGAGATGACCCATGTTCGAGGCGGGTCCGTCCACCGGCCGCTTGCGGCCGTCGAGTGCTATCGCCGGGTAGGCGCCGTCGGGGTCGTCGATCCAGAATGCCTGGCGGAAGCGCTGAGCAAGCGTGCCGGCCCAGGCTCGCCAGCCGTCGGCGCCGGGCCGCCCGAAGTGCTCCAGCAGCAGCGCGCCCTGCATCGCGGCTTCATAGGCGTAGCCCTGTACTTCGCACAGGGCGATCGGGGCGGTCGCGCGCGTGCCGTCGGCGAAGCGGACGGCGTCGTCGGAGTCCTTCCACCCCTGGTTCGTCAGACCGGCCGTGCTGCCGGGCAGGTATTCGAGGAAGCCGTCGCCGTCGGCGTCGCCGAAGGCGGCCATCCATGCCAGCGCCGCTTCGGCCGCGGGGAGCAGAGCGCGGACCTCGTCCTCGGGCATGCCCCAACGCCACGCTTCGGCCAGGGTCACGACGAACAGCGGTGTGGCGTCGATGCTGCCGTAGTACACCGGCGGCAGCCAGGTCGCGCCGTCGACGGGGCGGAGCTCGTGCGGGATCTTGCCGGGCTGCTCCTCGGTCGCGCGGTCCACGGCTCGACCCTGGCGCCGTGCCAGGGCTCGCAGGGTTCCGGCGGCCACACGCCATCCGAGCGGCAGGGACATCCGCGCGGCCCACAGCGAGTCGCGCCCGAACAGCGTCAGGTACCACGGGCATCCTGCGGCGAAATACGCGTCCCCGGGATCGGCGGAGTCGGCCAGCAGCAGTGCTTTCAGGTCGGCGAACCCGGTGCGCACCATCTCGTCGAAACGGTGATCGGCGCTGTGCACCTGGGGCATGGTGAGCAGAGCGTCCGGGTCGGCGACCGGCAGCGGCACAAACGAACCCTGGGATCGCGCCGGCTCGCTCTCCATGTGAATCGTGACCTCCGCCGACCAGCTCTGGCCGGGCTCCAGGGTCAGCGGCCAGCTCACGGTCCCGGCCTCCGGCGCCACGTCGGCGACCGCCGGCTGCTCAGTGACCACCAGCGAAGCGGCGTAGCCGTCCTCGGAGCGCCAGATCAGCCCGTCCCGGCCGGTCCGGATCTCGGGCGCCACCAGGGCCGTCGGGTACCCGGCCCGGACCAGGCCGATCGGTGCCAGGTCGGTCCCGGCGGCAAGGATCAGCGTCGTCGACAGCGTGGCCCGGGAGGAGTTGACCACTGTCAGTCGCTCAACTCCCCGATCGGGAAAGACGGTGCGGTGGCGTTCAAGCGTCACGGTCGGATCGCCGGTGGCGTCGCCGAGACCGAAAAGCCGGGCCAGGAAGCGGGCCGAGCCCGAGCCGGTCAAAGCGCCTGCGATCGGACGAACGTCCGCGCCCTCGATTGTCACGGTCAAACGTGCGAGAGCCCGACGGTCGGCGATGTATAGGCCTTCCACGCCCCCGGCGGTCTGTCCGCTGTGCGGGGACAGCCACTGGACCGGAGCCGCAACGGCGCACAGTAGGTCGTACACGTCAGGCTGGTTATGGGGGACGGCTCCGGGAGACTGCGGATCCACCGGCGCCGAGGAGGTGGAACTGGCGGTTGTGGATGCGGCCACAGCGGACTCGATTCTGTCGGGGGATTCTGAAACGGCGGCCCGCTCAGCAATTTTATCGAAAAATCTTTGGCAAGACGATACCCTAGGCGAGGTGACGACGGGAGAGGGGTCAAGGTGAGGACAGCGCCCGCCCAGAGCGCGCCGCAGCGGCCGGGGGCAGAGATCGTGACGATGGCCGATGTGGCTGCTGCCGCTGGTGTTTCCAAGCAGACCGTCTCCAACGTGCTGAACTATCCGGAGCGGGTGCGGCCTGAAACGCGCGAGCGGGTCGAACGCGCGGTGGCCGAATTGGATTTCCAGCCGAACCGCCTGGCGCGGGCGCTGAAGGCAAGCTCCAGTGGGATGATCGCGTGCCGGATCGAGCCGATTGCCTCGGACGCCCTGAGCTCTTGGCAGGACCGTTTCCTGCACGCGTTGGTGGAGGCGGGCCGGGTCTCAGAACGGCATGTGATGTTGTTCGCCGCCGACGACGCGGAGCAGGAGGCGGCCACGTGCGTCCGGCTGTGGCGGACCGGCGCGGTCGACGGCGTGGTGATCTGCGACCCGCGGCCGGACGACATCCGGCCGGCGCAACTGCTCGCAGCCCAGGTGCCGTTCGTCTGCTTCGGCCGGGCCCCCGAGCACGGCGGCGAGGTGTCCTGGGTCGACATCGACAACACCCGTGGTGTCGAGTTGGTCGTCGACCACCTCGTTGACGCCGGGCACCGCCGGATCGGGTTCCTGGGTTTCCCCGACGGCCACCGGGTCGGGGACGACCGCTCGAACGGCTGGGTGGCCGCGATGGATCGGCACGGATTGCTGGCCGGCAGCTACCGCCTGGACGTCCGGGGCCAGGACACGTTCACGAGCGGGGCGAAGATGGCCCGGCACCTGTTGGAGCGCGCAGATCCGCCGACCGCCCTGGTAGCTGTCTCCGACACCCTGGCGGCCGGCGCACTGCAGGCCGTGCGTGACCTGGGACTGACGCCGGGCGACCAGGTGGCGCTGGTCGGGTATGACGACACGCCGTCGGCCGGGGTCATGGACCTGTCCAGCGTGCGCCAGCCGCTGTCCCATGCCGGTGCCGAGATCATGCAGGCGCTGACCCCGGGGCAAGTCGCGCCCGCGCCGCTGTCCGTGCTCCTGGAACCGGAACTGATCGTCCGGGGCTCCTCGCGCCGCGGTCTGAGCCGGCGGCGCGAGAAGCCGGCGACTACTTGACGCCGCCGGCGGTGAGCCCGGCGACGATGCGGCGCTGGAAGAACAGGACGGCGAGCACCAAGGGCAGTGTCACCGCGACGCCTGCGGCCATCTGGCTGCCATAGGGCTGGTCGTAACCGTAGCGGCCGTTGAACAGCGACACGATGACGTTGGCCGTCATCATGTCCTTCTTGTTCACGACGCTGACCGCGAACAGGAACTCGTTCCAGGAGGCGATGAACACCAGGATCGCGGTGGTGAACACCCCGGGGGCAGACAGCGGAAGAATCACCCTGAGGAAGGCCTTGGCCGGGGAACACCCGTCGATTTCGGCAGCCTCCTCCAGCTCGCGCGGCAACTGCTGGAAGAACGCGGTCAGGTTCCACACGGCCAGCGGCAGTCCGAACGTCAGGCTTGGCAGCACCATCGCCTGGTAGGTGTTGATCCAACCGACCCCCGCGAACAGCTTCAGCAGCGGGATCAGCAGCGTGATGCCGGGGAACATGGCCGTGGCCGCGATCAGGCCGAGCACGACCGGCCTGCCGCGGAATCGCAACCGAGCCAGCGCATAGGCTGCACAGGACGCCAGCACCAGCGTGATCACCGTAGTAATGCCCGCCACGACCAGGCTGTTCAACAGACCACGGCCGAAACCGCTGGCCGGGGCGAACGCGGCGGAGAAGTTGTCGAGGGAGACCGGGTTCGGCAGCAGCGAGTTGGAGAACTGGTCGTTGGGGCGCCGAAGGGCGGAGACCACCATCCAGTAGCACGGCGCCAGGCAGTAGGCGACGATGAGCGCCATCCCGGCATAGGCCAGCCAACTGCGGTGGGTGCGGGGTCGATTCATCGGGCGGGCCTCTTCCGGCCGGAGGTGCCGAGGACGTCGGCGCCGAGAACACTGACGAACACCGTGGCCACGGCCGCGATGTACAGGAACAGCACGACCGCGTAGGCGGAGGCCGCCCCGAAGTGCAGGTTCTGCATCTCGTCCACGGCGATCATGGTGAGTGTCTCCACCGAGCCTTTGCGCGGGCCGATGAGCACGTAGGGCAGGTCGAACATACGCAGCACATCCAGGAGCCGGAACAGCACGGCGACGACCAGGACCGGCCGCACCAGCGGCAGTGTGATCCTGGAGAAGGACTTCCACCCGCTCGCCCCGTCCAGCCGGGCGGCCTCGTAGACCTCGGCCGGAATGGTCTGCAAGCCGGCCAGAACCAGCAGGCCGATGAACGGCGCCGTTTTCCAGGTGTCCGCGATGACCACCGCGCACCAGGCCGGGAAGCCGTCAGCGGTCCACAGCACATGGGCGTGCAGCAGGTTGTTGGCGATGCCGTCGGACGCGAACACCCAGCGCCACAGCAGGCCGGAGATCGCCGTCGGAATCGCCCAGGGCACCAGGATCGCGGCGCGCACCAGGGCGCGGCCGCGCACCGCCTGGTGCATCACCAGCGCCATCGCCACCCCGATGACCACCTCGATCCCCACCGAGACGACGGTGAACGTGGTGGTGTTCCAGAAGGCGTTGAAGAACCGTGACGCCTCGTCCCCGGTGAAGGCGTCGGTGAAGTTGCCGAGCCCGAAGGACGTCGTGGTGGTCAAGAAACCGGTGGTCTTGTCGATGCGCTCGCTCTGCATCTGGAAGGCCAGCCGTAACGCGGATACGACGGGATACCCGATGACCAGCGCGAGGCACAACATGGTCGGAGACAGCAACACCACCGCCAGCCGGCTCTTCGTCATCCGTCCGGTGGGTGTTCGTCCGGCCTGGCGGCTGGCCTGAGTCTTGGTGGTAGTGGCGGTGGCCAACGCAGCCTCCTATCAACGACGGAGGCAAGGCGCGCGACGACCGTCGGCGCCTTGCCATGGACAGACTGTCGGCTACTGGGCGTTGACCAGCGCGGTCAGCTTGGACTGCAGGTCGGCCAGGGCGGCATCCACCGACATCGACCCGGAGACCGCGGCGGCCACGTCGTTCTGGATGAGGGCGGTGGCGTCACCGTAGTTGGCGACCTTGGGCCGCGGAACCGCCGTGTCCAGCCCCGCCTTCAACGTCGCGAGGTACGGGAACTTCGCCTGCAGCGCCGGATCGGTGTACAGGTTGGGGTAGACCGGAGCGGTCGAGTTGTCCTCCAGGGCCTGCCGCTCATTGTTCTCGCCCGTCAGGAACTTGATGAAGTCGGCGGCGGTGGCCTTGTTCTTGCCGTAGGCGCTGATCGCCAGGTTCAGTCCACCGAGCGTGGAGGACCCGGGCGAGGCGTCGATGCCCGGCAGCGCGGTCACCGCGAACTTTCCGGCCGCCTTGGAGGATCCGTCGGTCTTGTTCGCCAGATCCCACTGGTACGGCCACTGCCGGTGGAAGACCAGGTTGCCGTCCTGGAACTGCTTGCGGCCGTCCTCCTCCTTGTAGGTCGTGGCGGTCTTGGAGATCATGCCGCTGTTGAAGGCGTCGACCAGCGTCTGCAGCCCCTTCTTGGCGGCCGGAGTGTTCAACGTCGGCTTGCCGTCCGGGCCGATCACCGACCCGCCCGCCGACTGCACGGCTTCGCAGAAGTTCACGGTCAGGCCCTCGTACTTGTCGAACTGGCCGGCGTAGCAGTCCACACCCGCGCCCTGCGGCAGCTTGGCGATCTTCGCGCAGGCCGCCTGCATGTCCGACCACGTCTTGGGAGCCCCGGCGCCGACCGCGTCCAGCAGGTCCTTACGGTAGAACAAGATGCCGGCGTTGGTCTGATAGGGGATCGCGTACTGCTTGCCGAAGTACTGGCCGGTCGCCACCGTCGAGGCGATCATCGAGCTCGTCGGCACCGAGGAGGCCGGGATCTCGTCGATCCAGCGGTGTGCCGCGAACTCGGCGGTCCACACCACGTCCAAGCCCTCGACCGTGTACGCGTCGGACTTCGTCTGCGCGTTCTGCACCAGCTGCTGACGCTGCTGGTCCGCCGACGTCGGAAGCTCGATCAGCGTGACTTTCTCGCTGGGATGTGCGCTGTTCCAGGCGTCCAGCTGCTTCTGCAGCGTGCCGGTCGTGTCCTTGCCGGTGGCCAGCGTGATCGGGCCGCGGTCCCCCGCCGCGCCCGCGCTCGTGTCGGTGCTCGGCGCTGAGGACGAACACGCCGCCAGTCCGGCCGTCAGGGCTATCAGCGCGGCCACGACGGGGCCTCGGCGCAGTGTCCTGCGCGCGATGGTGGTTTTGTCCATAATGTTTCCTTCCGACGGCGCCGCCTCGGTGGGCGTCCGGATGGGGTGTGAGGCGTCAGGAGCGCCCCGGGGGCGCTTTTGACCGATCCAATCTGACACCAGCCCCCTCGCGCGTAGCAAGACTCCGTTATGAATACGTTGCACTTGATGACCCGCTCTTGACAGAGATGTCTCACGATGGTTACGTCCGGCTCACCGACTTTTTTCGATCCATAGCCGCCCTGTGCAGCCTGTGAGCGCGGGGCGCGAACGGAGGAGGGGACACCCCGAATGAACAAGCACAGATCCCGCGCCCGGCTGGCGGCCGGATTGGCCGCCGTGCTGGTCGCGACGTGGGTAACGCAGCTCGCGTCCCAAGCGCCGGTGCAGGCCAGCACCACACAGGTGGACAGCGGCGTGATCGGCTGGGACGGCGACCGGGACGCGGCGATCGTCCACCGCGACGGAAGCTTCGACATCCGCGCCGGCAAGAACATCACCGTCGGATTCGGGATCTACAACAACCCCGCCAGCCTGCAGTGGTTCAACGCCGGCGGCTACTACCCGGCTCTGGTCACGCGGTTCCAGCGCGACAACACCACGGTCACGATCACCAACTTCGGTGACAAGGTCACGATCGGCGGCAACGCCTACGTCGCCGCGTACTCCCGCGTGAGCGTCTACAACCACGACACCGTCGCCCACACCGAAGACCCGGCGCCCTCGGCCCAGCTCCTCGCACTCAACTCGGCCCCGAACACGGTGTCGCCCGGCCAGACCGTCAACCACGACTACGTCGTCGCCATCGACAAATTCGGCAACAACTACCCCTGGCCCGCCAACGCCAGCCTGATCGCCGCCGGCGGCTTCGACGCCCACTACGCCCACATGACGTCGTACTGGGACGCCAAGCTCGCCGGAATAGCCCAGCTCAACGTCCCGGACCCGCGACTGGTCAACGCTTACAAGGCCGGCTACATCTACACGCACATCGTCAAGGACGGCAACAACCTCAACGTCGGTGAAAACGGCTACGACGAGCTGTTCGACCACGACCTGACCGGCATCCTGGCCAACCTGCTGATCCAGGGCGACCTGTCCAACGCGCGGGCCTACCTGCAGACCCTCTTCTACAACTTCTACCCGGACGCGCAGTACAAGTACAGCTGGCCGTGGGCGTTGTACCTGCAGAAGAGCGGCGACACCGCGTTCGTGTCCGCCAACTTCAGCACCATCCAGTCCAACGCGCACCAGATCGCCGCGAACGCCACCGGCCCCGGCGGGACCATGAAGGCGTCCTACGCCATCGACGCCACCGGCTACTGGACCGTCGACAACGAGTCCGCGCTGCTCGGGCTGCTCGCCTACAAGTACATCGCCGGCAAGCTCGGCAACACTGCCGAGGCCACCTGGGCGACCAACCAGTACAACACCCTGCTCTCCGCGGTGAACACCCAGATCCAGTCCACCATCACCGCCAACAACCTCAGCTACATCCCCTGCGCGATCAACGCCCCGAACACCGCCAACGTGTGCGGCAACTCCAACGACGCCAACTGGGCCTCCATGCTGCTGTTCGGCCGCTGGAACTGGGATGGCTATCTGTTCGGAGCCGCGAAGACCGGTCCGCTGGCCACCATGCTCGATGCCACCTACGACTACGGCTTCGCCCACCTGGCCGGCCTGCCCCCGCACACCTACGGCGGCTACCCCGGCTACAGCACCGGATACAACGCCGGCTACGGCGAAGCCGGACTGGCGAGCGCCAGACACCGCACCGAAGGCATCTACGGATACCAATTCATGATCAGCAACACGCAGAGCGCCCCGTTCTCGTGGTGGGAGGGCATCCCGTCGGCCGGCCCGAACAACTGGGGCCCCGGCAACCACGGCACGACCGGCTCCGGCTCCGGCCCGCACATGTGGGGCCAGGCCAACGCCTCCCACGTCCTGCTCGATTCCCTGATCGCCGAGAAGTCCAACGGCCAGGTCATCGTCGGCCGCGGAATTCCCAACGAATGGCTGCGCGGCGGTCAGACCATCAGCTCGACCAACTACCCCGTCGCCGGCGGCAAGCGGATGGGCGCCACCATCACCACCAGCGGCAACTCCGTCACGCTCGCACTGAGCGGTGCCGCGCCGACCGGCGGTGTCAGCTTCGAGATCCCGGCGTTCGTCGGCAACATCGCATCCGCCAGCGCCGGCACGGTCGACAACGCCAACGGCGTCGTCACCCTGCCCGCCGGCGCCACCGGCGTCACCGTCACGATGTCCACCGCGCCGGCTTTCCAGCGGCTCGGCGGTCTGGACCTCGGCGGCTACTGCAAGTCCATCGGCAACATCGGCGGCGTCAGCCTCGACGGCACCACCGCCTACGACTGGAAGTGCGTCGCCGACTCCGGCGCGCACGTCGCACTCGACATGAACGACGCCTGCGCGACGGGCTACCCGTACAACCAGTCCGCCTTCTCCCAGGCCGGATCGCTCAGCGATCCGAACAGCTGGGGCTGCTGGGGCACGTCAGCCGTCCCGCAGCTGCCGCCGGCCGGCCCGATCACCGGCTACGCCGGGCTGTGCATCGATGTGTCGGGGGGCATCAACACTGATGGCAGGCCCGTCCAGGTGTATACCTGCAACCAATCCGCCTCGCAGTTCTGGACGGTGGCATCGAACGGAGCCCTGCAAGCACTCGGCAAGTGTCTGGACGTGAGCGGCGGCCTCACCGCCGACGGCACATCCGTTCAGCTGTACACCTGCAACCGCACCGGCGCACAGGTCTGGCAGCCGCAGTCCAACGGCACCCTCGTCAACCCGCAGTCCGGCCGCTGCCTCTCCGACCCCGGCTCGGGGGGATCCGGCACCCAGCTCCAGATTCAGAACTGCGTCGCCGGAGCCGCCAACCAGCAGTGGACACTACCGAGATAGGCCCGCTTTGACGTTGGCCACACCGCGCAGGCGGTGTGGCCAACCAAGTCTCTCCCGCGCGGCGTCGCGGTCAGGAACACCCGTGTCGGGTCCGCTGGGGCGAGTTCGGTAGCCGCGAGGGCGACTCACGTGCCAAAGGCTCATGGCAACGGTGCCGTATATACCGGGAGCCACAGTCATTGCCCGGCATCACTGCGAATGCGACCATTGATCGTCAGACTTCGATTTATTGGAGACCAGATGCGCAGACTTCTCCCCGTGGTGCTGGCCGTCCTCCTTGCGGCCCTGACTGTTGCCGCGCCCGTGCGGCCCGCTCTCGCGGCGGCTGACGGCTCGCTGACCGCGTCGTCGGTTGCGGTCGGGTCCGAGCTGCGGTTCAACTATTCGACGCCTCGGCCCAATGCGAAGAACTGGGTCGGTCTGTATGCCGATCCTGGTAACGGCCCGGTGGGTGAGGTCTTTGTCGGGCCGTCCACTCAGTGGACGTACGCGGCGTCGGCGAGCGGCTCGGGTTCGCTGCCGACCGCTGGGCTGGCCCCGGGTGCCTACGTCCTGTACTTCCTCTACAACGACGGCTACACGTGGCTGGCTCAGCCGGTGCGGGTGCAGTTGATCGCTGTGTCGGGCACGCTCACGCTGGCCTCGACCACGGTTGCCGCCGGTGCGCCGGTCCAGGTCACGTACACGACCTCGAAGCCGAGCGGCACGAACTGGATCGGGCTGTACCGCAATCCGGGCAACGGGCCGGTCAACCAGGCCTTCGTCGGGCAGTCCGAACGCTGGGCCTACACGGCGGGCGCCAGCGGCTCCGCCTCACTGCCCACGTCCGGGCTGGCCGCGGGTGACTACATTGTGTACTACCTATACAACGACGGGTATACGTGGCTCGCTCAGCCGGTGACACTGCGGATCACCGGCAGCGGTGCGCCGCACTTCCCGACGGGGGCGTTCACCTTGCGTAACGCCAAGGTTGGTGTCGCCTATTCGGCTGCGGTCGGTGGCCTGGCGCAGGGTGACACGGCCGGGTTGAGTTTCGCCAAGACGTCCGGGCCGGCCTGGGCCACGGTGTCCAGCACCGGCGTGGTCACGGGCACGCCGACCGCGGCGGGGACCGCTACGGTCGGTATTCGCGCCACGACAGCCGCTGGGACGGCTGATGCGACGGTGACCATCCGGGTGCAGGCCGGTGCGCTGGTGCCGCAGTTGCGTGCGGTGAGCTGGAATCTGTGGCACGGCGGCACGGTCGTGTCCGGCGGGCTTGAGAAGCAGCTCAAGTTCCTGCTCGAGCGGGACGTCGATGTCATCGGCATTCAGGAGAACCAGGGGACGGCGGTGCAGTCGCTGGCTACCGCGCTTGGGTGGTCGTACTTCCAGAACGCTGACACCGCGGTGGTGAGCCGCTACCCGATCACGGCTACCACGCCTACCGTTGCCGGTTCGGCGGTCGCGGCCCGGATCGATCTGGGCTCCCGGTCGCTGCGGGTGTGGAGCGCGCACCTCGGGTACACGCCCTACGGCCCCTACGACGCGTGCTTCGGCCGGCTGACGGTCCAGCAGCTGCTGGCGAGGGAGGCGTCCTCCGGCCGCACCGGCCAGATCAACGACATCATCGCCGCGATGGCGCCCGACCTCGCCGCGTCCGCGAGCACCCCGGTCCTGCTGACCGGTGACTTCAACGCGCCGTCACACCTGGACTGGACGGCCGCGAACGCCCGCTGCGGGTACGGCGCCGTGCCCTGGCCCACCTCCACAGCCCCCGCCAATGCCGGCCTCACCGACTCCTACCGCCAGGCCCACCCCGACCCGGCCCGCGACCCGGGCAACACCTGGTCCCCGGTCGACAAGATCTTCACCGGCGGATACGGATACGACTCCCACCAAGGCGAGCCCGAACCCCAGGACCGCATCGACTTCGTCCACTACCGCGGCCCGCTGACCGTCCTGTCCTCCGACGCACTCTGGGAAGGCACCCCCTCCCAGACCAACCCGTCAGGCAACGCCTGGCCCTCCGACCACGCCGCCGTCCTCACCACCTTCGCGGTCAACTGACCACACCAGGGGGTTTCCGCACGCCAGCCACGTGCGGAAACCCCCGATCCGGCCGGTCGCCTGAGCTCAGCGGCTGACCGGCTCGGCAGTCTCCGCGGTGTCCGCCGGCTTCAGGGCAACGGCGGGCACCGGGTGCTCGTAGGGGCGCACCAGCACGACCAGGCCGGCCAGCACGAGCGCGAGCACCGGATACCAGGCGAGACGGGCGGCGACCCAGCCGATGTCGACGGGCGCGTCGCCGAGGCCGGGCAGCGTGCCGAACCGGCGGGCGACCTCCGAGACGCCGACGAGCGCCACCTGGTGCCAGCAGAACACGCTCATCGCGCTCAGGTTGAGCACTGCCACGGCGGCCCAGACCCGGGGCCGGCGCAGGAGCCGCTCGATCCGGTCGCGCAGCAGCAGTGCGGCGCCCGCCTGGATCGCGGCGAGGGCCGGGACCATCAGCGACGGCGGGTTCGAGTTGGAGCGCGGGGAGCCGGGCACGCTCACGATGCTCACCGGGTACTCCAGCACGGTGAGCAGGAACACGAACAGCGCCAGGCCCCCGGCGAGCAGACCGCCCGCGACCCGCCGGTCGACGCGCCCCGCCGACCAGGCCACGCCCAGCTGGTACGCGAAGCACCAGGCCGGCAGCACGCTCAGGTACCCGACGGCGGCCGGCTCGACGTCCGGGCCGAAGCGCACCAGGTCCACCACGGCCACGGCGGCGGCGAGCGCCAGGACCACCCAGAGCCCACCACGCCGGTCGAGCCTGAGGGCGTACGGCGTGAGGGCGGTGATCACCGCGTACACGGCCATGAACCACAACGGCTGCAGGAACAGCACCACGGTCGTGCGCGCGGTGCCGGCGCCGAGCCCGAGGACGCCGAGCAGCGGCAGCGCCACGGCCAGGATCATCGTCGCGGCGACAACCGGCCGCCCGATCCGCCACAGCCGGCGGCGCACCCATTCGGCGTCGGTCTCGCCGCGCGCCCGGGCACGGCGGAGTCCCTGTGCCGCCGTGTACCCGCCGACGAGGAAGAACAGGCCCAGCATCTGCAGGAACCAGGTGGCCGGGTGGAGCCACTGCAGGTATCGCAGCGGGCTGTCGATCCGCAGACCGCCGGCCGGGGTCGCGACCAGCGCACCGACCAGCCAGTGCCCACCCACGACGCCGAGGATGGCCAGGGCTCGGAGCCCGTCGATGAACCGGTCGCGCTGCTGCATGACGTCCCTCCCGTCGGTGTCTCGTACCATCGACGATATGAACGATCACGGCGAAGATCGATCCGGCTGGCCTCCCGGGCGAGGGTAGGGAAAGCCCCCTGGCGAGGAGGCTCCGCAGCACCACTGCGGGCAACCCGCAGGGCGGCGGGCCGGCCTGGTGGTGGGGTTGACCCCCGGCGACTGCGGGGTGCCATCCGGATCGCGGCCGTGCTCGCGCTGGGCTGCTCGCGTACGGCCGGCCCCGCCCGGCGGGCGCCACCGGTGCGGGGGACCGCCCTGAACGTGTACCCATCCGATTCACCGCTACCCCGGGCGGTGGCCGAGCGCGGGGAGTTGACGCCTGATCCTGGACCGGGGTGCGGCGTCGATATGTCGCCCGGGCCCCGGGCCCTGGGGGTCAGCGGCTGGCGAGCTCGGAGAAGATCTCCACCAGTTCCGGCCGGTCGAACGGGCCGACGTGGGGTGCCGCGACGCTTCGCACATCAGTCGGGTTGTCAGGAGTGAGGCGGTCGGCTTCTCTGATGAATCGGTCCTGCAGCGCCGGCGGAATCAGCCGGTCGAGCGTGAGACGCACATAAGTCCGGGGAATTCGGCCCCAGGTGTGTGCTTCGCCCCGGGCTTCAGCCACGGGAATGCTGGCGCTCTCGTCCGGCTCGAGCAGGTTGAGCAATCGGCTCACCCCTTCGTCGGTGAAGTCTGCGGCAAGGGCGGCCTTGACGCCTTGGAACACCGCCGGGTCGGCCGAGCGCCAGTTGAGCCGGCTCACCCCCAGGACCGCGGGATCGGCAACCATGGCCGCGGCCACCCGGTGGAGCAGGCTGTCGCTGTTCTCCGGCGTTTCGAGATAGGCGGCCATGTTCGGCAGGTCCACGCAGCAGTACGCCCCGACGTAGACGACCCTGTCGAGCAGTTCGGGGACGGCGTTGCCGACCCTGCTCACGGTGACACCGCCCTGGCTCATGCCGACAAGGATCACGGGTCCGTGGTCGCGGGCTCTGCGTACCACGCCCACAACGCGCTCGACGTAGTCGTCGATGGTGATTTTGGCGAGCGGCGACGGTTCAGTCGCCAGCGCCTCGAGGTTCTGCGGGGCCTGGTACGAGCGGGGGTAGAACGCTTCCTGGCCGTGTCCCGGAAGGTCGATGGCCACGCACCGGTGCCCGCGCAGGGTGAGTTCGCTGGTCAGCCCTGAAGCCCAGGCCGCCGAGGAGTTGGTGCCGTGGATGAACACCAAGGTCGCCGGTCGGCGGTCGGCGTCACGGTTCGTTGTCATGGACGTTCTCTCCTTTGTCTGTTGACGGGTGGTGTGAGTCAGCGGTGCGGCGGACGCCGCATCGGCCACAGCAGCGGGCTGTCCGCCACGCGGACCGGCTCGCCGAGATCCTCGAATCCGTGCCGCTGGTAGAGGGAGCGGCTTCGGGGTGAACTCGCCTCCAGATAGGTGGCGAGCCCGTCGGCGTCCGCTCGCTCCAGTCGGTGCCGCAACATCGCCGAGCCGAGTCCGGTGCCCTGGCGCTGCCTGATCACCCCCATGCACGGGAGGTACAGGTGCGGTTCGTGAACGGGGTGCCGTGGGGCGAGCGCCTGGCCCAGGGCCAGCAATCGCGCGCCGTTGTCACCGAAGACCCCTTCGGGCGTGCCCGAGTTCTCCTCGTATGGCGACTGTCCCGCGGCCAGTGTCAGCCATACCGAGGCGCCCTCGCGACCGCCGGCCAGATACGCCTCGGCGGCGGGATGGGCGAGCAGGGGGCGGTAGAAGTGCGCTTGAAGGAGACCTCGTTGGCCCACCTCGGGGAAGAGCCAGCAGACGAGGGGATCGTTCATGAACGCCTCGGTCAGGACGTCCAGTACTGCCTGCTGGTCTGCGCCGTCCGCCCGCCGTAGGGATGCGTACGGTGTATCAACTGCCATGCGTACACCGTACTTGAGCAACCTAAGAAACCCTTGATTCTGAACAGGACAGGGGTAAGAAGTGCACTAGCACTGAGGTTGTTGCACTAGTACAGTCTGGGGGAGGGCAGCAGCCGCACCACGAGGATGAGGGCTCCGATGGCGTCGTCAACGCAGCGACCGGAACCGCCGTATCAGCAGATCGTCGCGGAGATCCGTGCGCGGATCCTGACCGGCGACCTGCGGCCCGGCGATCGGGTGCCCTCTATCCGGGCGATCGCCCAGCGATGGGGTGTCGCGGTCGCGACCGCGACCAGGGCGATGGCCACTCTCCGCGACGATGGGCTGGTCGAAACGAGGGTCGGTGCCGGCGCAGTGGTCAGTACCCTCGTGGGTCACAAGCAGCCGGTCGGCCCGAGCGTGCCCTTGAGACCGCGGCGCGCCGGCGCTTTCCGGCTGGCATTGAACCGGAAACACGTGCTCCGTGCCGCCATCGCGATCGCCGACGTGGAGGGCCTCGACGCCGTATCCATGCGGCGACTCGCGGCCGAGCTCGGCGTCGGTCCGATGTCGCTCTACCGGCATGTGGCGAACAAGGACGAACTGGTGATGCAGATGACCGACGAAGTCTTCGGCGAACCAGAGCTGCCCGTCCTGGGCCCAGACGGATGGCGAGCCAAGCTCGAACTCATCTCCCGCCGGCAATGGCAGCTGTGCCGGCTACATCTCTGGCTGCCCAGGGCCATCTCGTTCACGCGTCCGTTGCTCGTGCCCAACATGATGGCGCACACAGAGTGGACCCTGCGCGCAATCGACGGGCTTGGACTGCCCATGGCGACCCGGCTTCGAGAGGCGCTCGCGCTGCATGCGCTGGTCCTCACCGTTGCGTTGTCCATGGCGGACGAGGTCGAAGCGGAGCAGGAGACCGGTGTGACGCTCGACCGGTGGTGGCTCGCGCGACGGACGCGGGCCGACGAGCTCCTTCACTCCGGGCGGTTTCCGCTGCTGGCCACGGTTCCCGGGGAAGTGGTGTCGGATGTGGACGGATTGTTCGAGTACAGCCTCGCGCGCCATCTCGACGGTTTCGCCGCCCTGGTGGAGGACCCGGCCCGAATACGCCCGTAGTCCTGCGATACTCACGCGGGGTCGTCGCCGCGCTCGGAGAGCTTGCCTGCGCGGATGAGGACACGCAGCTGCGCAGGCCTGTAGACGCTGACGAGCGTTTCCCCGATCGCCGCCATCGCCAGGCTTCGCTCGGATGGCGCGTGCGCAGCGAGGTTCGCGAGGGCCGGGTTTCCCGCACGTTCGGCGATGATCTGCGCGGACAGACGCTGCGCGAGTTGCTCGATGGTGGCGTCGTCGGCATCGTCGGCCAGGGCGTCGAGCTCGTCGTCGATTGGGTCTCGGCGGCCGGCGATCTCGCGTATCTCGCGCAGCGCGTCCTCGTCAAGCACGCGGGACAATACGGTGATGAGTGCGCGGTCGGCCGCGCTCAGGCGGTCACCGACGGCCGCGAACCCCTCCGGCACGTCGACGGGGGTGCGATGGCGCATGATGCACGCGAGTTCGCCGCGGATCCGCTGCAACCGTTCGATGGTAGCTTCGAGCTCGAGGTCGAGGACACGGATCGCCTCGTCCGGCTGCCCGTCCGCGGGCTCGATCGTGGCGATCTTGTCCAGCGGCAGCCCGAGGTCCGCGAGCCGGCGGATCTGCAGCAGCCGGAGCAGGTGCAGCACCGTGTACTGCTTGTAGTTGTTCGTCGTGCGCTCGGGTTCGTCGAGCAGCCCGATCTGGTGGTAGTAACGAATCGTCTTTACCGTCGTGCCGGTCAGCTCAGCGAGCTGGCGGGTGCTCCACGGCATCAGGGGCGTCTCCTTGCTGGTCAGCCCGCCCGGAGGGCGAGTAGCAGTTGCAGATGGCAGACCAGGCGTTCGACGGGGTCGGCGACGTTGATGCCGCTCACCGCTTTCGCTCGGCGGATCCGGTACCGAAGCGTGTTGGGATGTACGTGCAGCGCCATGGCAGCGGCCCGCACATCTCCCATCGCGTCCAGGTAGGCCAAGAGCGATCGGGCCAGCTCCGTTCCGTGCGTGCCATCGTGCTCGACCAGCGCGGCAACCGCCGGGTCGCGCAGTTGCGCGTTCGCTTCGAGCAGACCGAGCATCTCGTTGAGCAGGACATCCGCGCGCAGGTTCGCGATCGTCCCCACGTCGCGATCCGGCGTGTGCGCCATCGCGGCGAGCACTCGGTCGGCTTCCGAACGTGAGGTGGCGATGTCATCGAGGGCGCGGACCGGCGAACCGACTCCCACCTGCACCCGGATGCCGGTCCGCCGCCGCAGGACGGCGACGACGGCCTCCGCGAGCGTGATCAGTGCCGGCTCGGGCGCGACCGGCGACACGTCCGGGAGCACCGCGTAGATCCGCGATCCGAGCGTACCGACGAGTGCTCCACGCCGGTACGTGGCGAGATGGATCGAGACCATCTTGCTCAGTTCGACCCGGTGCAGCTCGTGCTCGGCCTGGTCGCGTTCGTCCGCCCTGGCCGCGAACGCCATGACGATCGCGGAAGTGGCCGGGTTGAGATCGAGCTGCTCGGCGACGAGTTCCGCGCCGATCCGGCCGCTGATCAGGCCGGTGAGGAGGTCTTCGCGGGTTCGGACGCCCGGCGAACCGCGGCGCCGGAGCAGGTGTATCGCGGCTACCCGCGCGGCGCCGAGCAGGACCTTCTCCGCCTGCTCGGTGAACGGCTGGCCGCCCTCCTGCACCCAGATCGTGCCCAGGTGCTGCCGCCCGGCCCGGATGCCGGCGGCGAGCCGGCGCCGGATCCCGAGCTCCGGGCGCTCCTCGATGTGCACGACGTCCTCGTCCGAGCGCAGCCGCTGGAACACCCCCCATTCCCGCAGCAGAGCCATGTACGGCTTCGGGCCTTGCCACTGGAGGATCGACAGCCGGCGCAGCTCGTCGACGTCGTCGTCGGTGCGCGAGTATGCCAGCACCCGGTTCTCGGCGTCCTCGATGGTCACGCTGCCCGCGGTCAGCACCGCGACGCTCTGTGCCAGGGCGAAGAGGTCACCGTTGCCCTCGTCCGTGCGAACCGCGGCGGCCAGGATCGCACCGTCCACGACCTCGCGGGCCAGGGATTCCAGCTGGTCCCATCGCACCTGGGGCCGTACGACGAGCAGCGCGATCCCGGCCTCCTCCGCGGCCGTGCGCAGCTCGGCGACGTTTCCGTCCGCACCCGCCTTCACGGCGACGGCCGAGGCGCCCCCGCGTGCGGCCGCCCGCACGTATCGGATCGCCTCCCTGCCCCGGACCCCGATGACGAGGATGAGCTCCTGCGGGTAGCTGTCGAGCTCGTCGTCGGGGTCGACGATGGCCAGCCCGCCGACGGCGACGTCGAGGCTGCCCGCCACCAGATCCATGAAGTGATCGCCTACGGCGGCGAGCAGTTGCCGGAGGGTGGTGCCAGGGGCTTCCGCGCTCATCGTGTTGTCCGATCGAACAATGACCTGGGGGGAACTGTAGCCGACCAGCCAAATCGCTCCCGATTCATGCTGCCTTACGTTTCCGGCACACCGAATCGAGAGGTTGTTGATGGACGCGATCACCTTCCCGCCCGCCCCGCACAACGAGCCCGTGCGTGACTACGCACAAGGGTCCCCCGAGCGGGCGAGCCTGGCCCTCAAACTGGGTGAGCTCACCAGCCAGCAGGTCGAGTTGACCTCGACGATCGACGGCCGGCAGCGGATGGGCGGTGGCGATCGGATCGACGTCGTGCAGCCCCACAACCACGCACACGTACTCGGCACCACCGCCAACGCCACCCACCAGGACGCCAAGGAAGCCGTCGCCGCCGCCCTGCGAGCCGCCGAAGCCTGGCGGAGCACGCCGTTCGACGAGCGGGCCGCGATCCTGCTGCGCGCCGCCGACCTGCTCGCACACTCGTGGCGCGACATCCTCAACGCGGCCACGATGCTCGGCCAGTCAAAGACCGTGGTACAGGCCGAGATCGACGCGGCCTGCGAGCTCGCCGACTTCTGGCGGTTCAACGTGCACTACGCGCGCCAGATCCACGCCGAGCAGCCGTACAGCGGGCCCGGCACCTGGAACCGGCTCGACTACCGCCCGCTCGAGGGCTTCGTCTACGCGATCACCCCGTTCAACTTCACCGCGATCGCCGGCAACCTGCCCACGGCGCCGGCATTGATGGGCAACACGGTGATCTGGAAGCCCTCGCCGACCCAGGGCCTGGCAGCGCACCTGACGATGCGGCTGCTGGAGGAGGCCGGCCTGCCACCGGGCGTCATCAACCTGCTCACCGGTGACGGTGTGGCGGCTTCCGAGGTGATCCTGGCCGACCCGGCGCTGGCCGGTATCCATTTCACCGGTTCCACGAGGACCTTCCAGCACCTGTGGGCGACCGTCGGTGCGAACATCGCGGGGTACCGCAGCTATCCACGGGTCGTCGGCGAGACCGGCGGCAAGGACTTCGTCGTCGCGCACGCCTCCGCCGACGTCGACGTGCTCCGCACCGCGCTGGTCCGGGGCGCGTTCGAGTACCAGGGGCAGAAATGCTCCGCCGCCTCGCGTGCGTACGTTCCGCGCTCGGTGTGGAATCGCCTCAAGGACGATCTGGTGTCCGAGGTCGAGTCGCTGACGGTAGGCGACGTCACCGACCTGCGCAACTTCATGGGAGCCGTCATCGACCGCCGCGCGTTCGACCGGCTCACCGGCGTGCTGCGCATGGCCCACGAGTCCCCCACCCTGAGCGTCATCGCCGGCGGCACGGCCGACGACACCCACGGGTTCTTCGTCCGGCCGACGGTCGTCGTCGGCGAGGACCCCACGCACGAGGTGTTCGCCGACGAGTACTTCGGCCCGGTTCTCGCGGTGCACGTCTACGACGACGCCGACTACGACCGGACGCTCCAGGAGATCGACCGCCGCAGCCAGTACGGGCTGACCGGTGCGGTCATCGCGCGGGACCGCTCCGCCGTACTGCGGGCGAGCCAGGCGCTGCGCTTCGCCGCCGGCAACTTCTACGTCAACGACAAGCCGACCGGCGCCGTCGTGGGCCAGCAGCCCTTCGGTGGCGCTCGGGGCTCGGGCACCAACGACAAGGCGGGCGCCACCTACAACCTCATGCGCTGGGTCAGCCCCCGCGTCATCAAGGAGAACTTCCGTCCACCGGTGGTGTCCACCCACCCGCACCAGGGCTGACAGGCAGGTAGCCACATGCTTCGCTCCGCACTGCTGGCCGGGGCCCGATCGGCCCGTTGCCGTACGGTCGTCGAACGCACGCCGATGATGCGCCCCATCGTGGACCGCTTCGTCGCCGGGACCACGGTGGACGATGCCATCCACACCGCACACGTCATCACGGCGGACCGGCTGGTCTCACTCGACCACCTCGGCGAGGAGGACACAACCGACCCCGGCCAGGCCGCGCGCAACGTCGAGGCGTACCGGATCGCACTGCGCCGCCTCGGCGACGAGGGCCTGGCCACGAAGGCGGAGGTCTCGGTGAAGCTCTCCGCGCTCGGCAAGGCCGTGTCCACCGACGGCGACAAGATCGCACTGGACAACACCCGGCTGATCTGTGTCGCCGCGGACGCCGCCGGCACGATCGTCACCGTCGACATGGAAGACCACACCATGACCGACACGACCCTGTCGATCGTGCGAGAACTGCGCAAAGACTTCCCGTCGACCGGTGTGGTGCTGCAGGCATACCTCAGGCGCACCGAGGCGGACTGCGCGGACCTCGCGTACCAGGGTTCGCGGATCCGCCTGTGCAAGGGCGCCTACAAAGAGCCCGCCTCGGTCGCCTACCAGAACAAGTCCGAGGTGGACGCGTCATACGTGCGGTGCCTGCGGATCCTGATGGAGGGCAAGGGATACCCGATGGTGGCCAGCCACGACGCTCGGATGATCCGAATCGCCGAGGAGCTGGCCATCCGTACCAACCGTTCGGCCGAAGACTTCGAGTTCCAGATGCTCTACGGGGTGCGACCGCGCACGCAGCAGGAGATCGCGGCCCGAGGCTTCCGGATGCGGTCCTACGTGCCGTTCGGCACCGAATGGTATCCGTACTTCATGCGACGGCTGGCTGAGCGGCCGGCGAACCTGACCTTCTTCCTGAACTCGCTCGTGCATCGGAACTGACGAGCTGTGGAGCTTCGGAGCGGGCGGCTGAACCCGGGCAGAATGACAAGACTGTTTCTCTCGAGGTCGGACGACTAGTTTCTGGATCGTGAACAATGAAGTGATCATCCTGACTGGGCCGCCCGCCGCAGGAAAGACGACCGTGGCCGAACTCCTCGCTGCCAACGCGAGCGTCCCGACGGTTCATTTGACGACCGACCTGTTCTACCGCTCGATCCGCACTGGATTCGTCCTCCCGTTCCTGCCTG
This sequence comes from Dactylosporangium sp. CA-233914, assembly GCF_050942935.1. Lineage (NCBI taxonomy): Bacteria > Bacillati > Actinomycetota > Actinomycetes > Micromonosporales > Micromonosporaceae > Dactylosporangium > Dactylosporangium sp. CA-233914. Next base: position 3,503,181 of record NZ_CP192030.1, read on the forward strand.
AAGCGCAACGGCAGAACGAGGTGGTCATCGAGGCGATCGTCGGCACTGTCGCGACGTTCGCCCATGGCGGTTACGACGTCGTGGTCGATGGGATCGTCGGGCCGTGGTTTCTGCCGCCGTTTCGCGCGCTCTGCGAGAGCGACGATCTGACGGTGTCGTACGTAGTCCTCCGCCCAGATCTCGACACCACGTTGTCGCGCGCGAAGGAACGCGTAGGGGACGAACTCAAGGATGTTGACGCGATCACCGGCCTGCACAGCGCATTTGCACAGCTCGGGAAACTCGAGCACCACGCGATCGACACGGGCGAGCTCAACGCGGAGCAGACGAGCGCCGAGGTCCGGCGCGTCCTCGCTTCAGGCGAGTACCGACTTGGGTAAACCGGCACGTCCGGTCCACGCCTTGCAAGTGCCGCTCAGTGACGCAAACGTCAGCGCGCGAGTGCGCGCTCATTGCCTGCGTGATCACGGAAGATGCCTGGTCGATCGCAAGATCGACCAGGCATCTGCACAGCCTGTTTACGTGATCACAAGCACCGATCGGATCGGAAGGAGGCTCAGCTACTTCACCGTCACGACGATCTGGCCGTAGCGGGTCAACGATGGCGTCCCGCTGTCCGACACTGCGGCAATGACGACGATCCGCTGACCTGGCGTCGCGGAAGCCGGGATCTTGATGGTTGCCGTCGAGCGGTTGCCCGAGAGCGTCGGCGTGCCGGTAACCGTGCTCGCCTCCGTGTACACGGACCACTCGGTCTTCAGGGCATCACGGTCGGGATCGCTCGCGTCGACGCGCAGCTGCACAGTTTGACCCGGGCGACCCTGTAGGGAAACGCTTGGCACCGATACCTTCGGCGCGTGGTTGGCATCCGAATAGCGATCGGTGATCCCCCAGTCCGCTCGCGCGGCGAAGTCGTTCCCGATCGCGGGCATGAACCGGGCGATCGAGTAGGTCCCGTCAGACTTGTTGGTGTTCGGGTTGAGGTCCGCGACGCCGGAGTAGTAGCCAGGCGTGGTCGACGGGTTCAACCGGCCGCCCCAGCCCCCAAGACTTGGATCCTGTACCCCACGAAGACCAGTCGGTACCAGGAACATGAATGACGGGCTGTCACCCTCACTGGTCCAGTCCAGCCGCTGATAGCCGCCCCTGGAGTTGAACATCTTCCACGTGGACAGATCCTTGGCCTGGCCCGGCTGCCAGCCCAGGTTGTTCCCCTCGCCGGCGATGTAGGTGCCGTCGCCAATCAACCCGTAGTGGTCCAACACGGCGCCGTGGCCGTACTTGATGTTGGTCGCCCAGAAGGACGCCTGGTAGTACGGCTTGATCGCTGCGGGTGCGTTGTCCTTGGCAAAGGATGTAAATCCACCGAAGACGGTTCCTAAGTCGAGCACCTTGACACCCGGCCACGACTTGGAGATGTAGTCGTTATAGGCGTTGTCCTGCTGGCCGATCGTGGCGATGACGGCCTTCTTGTTGACTTTGGCCTGGATCGTGGCCCAGTCCGCTGTGCCTTTGTACTGCTGCTCGATGGACTTCAGCGCCCGGGCGATCGTGTTGGTGCCGCCCCACGCCTCCAGGTACAGGGGCCTCTGATCGGCGTCGAGCAGGGCGTTCTTGATCAGGTTCGAGCCGGGGGTGTCTTCGTGGAAGTCATTCTCCCACTTGGTGTTCCCGACGGCGATCTTCGACCAGAGTTCGGCGGGGCTGGGGTAGTTGGGGTCGTGCTTGACGAGGTTCGGATAGACCTGGTTGTAATCCTCGGTGACCTTCTCCTCCATCCATCCGAGCGGTTCCCATCGCCACGTCTTGGCGTCGTCGGACCGGGCCGGGCTTCCTGCCGTCTCGCCCTTGAAGCTCGTGATGAGGCCCAGTTCCTTGGCCTGCTTGAGCGTGTGCTCCCCGTCTCCCTGCCAGTGATGGACCGATGAGCCGTAGACCAGGCCCACGATATCCAATTCGTTCGTGTAGTAGAGCAGCCGCATGAATGAATTCATGTCGTCTGATTCGGAATCCGTTGTCACGATTGTTCGTGGCAAGGACTGTCGATCGACGACGGGCGGAGGCGTGCCTTCGGCTGTGCCGGTTGCGGCGTACGTAGCCGCTCCGCTCCCGCCGATGAGGAGCCCGCTGGCGAGCGCGAGTCCGGCGAGGCGCCGGTACACCCTTCGTCGACTACTGGACGTAGTCATGTGGCGTCGACCTCCCTGCATTTCTATTCACTGGCGGATAAACATGTGGGAGGAATCATCGGCCGGGAGTTCTGCGCTGTCAACGGTCGGAAATGGTCTCGTTATGAGACGGCAACATGCCTTGAGGTCCGCGACCGCGGAGTGTGCGAGCTGATCCACTGGACGCCGGCGCGGTAACGGCTCCAACGACGACCGCCGACTCGACGACGGCGAGCGTCAGCGATGCCCGGTCGCCCGGGTGGGCTACGGGCCCGGTCGAACGTGGCCTCGGTCATCGGCCTTGGCGCGTGCCGTCACCGCGTGGGGCCTGTCACTTGGTCGGCGTGGTCCAGTAACGAGGCCGAGGTCGGCCCGCCACTGTGATCCACGATCGTGCTCGACGGGCGGTTCCCGGGGTCGGTGAGGCTTCAGTCGCGTACGAGTTCGGCGGCGGTGGCCTGGTCGGTGATGAGTACGTTGAGCCAGCCGCCGCGCAGTGCGGCGCGGATGGCGCGCCACTTGCGTTCGCCGCCGGCCACGCCGATGCGGCGGGGCACTTTCTTCAGGGTTTCGGCGCTGATGCCCAGGACTCGGTCGTCCAGTTCGGAGTCGATGTGCTGGCCGTGTTCGTCGAAGAAGCGCATGCAGACGTCGCCGATCGCGTCGAGTTCGCGCAGTCGCTGCTCCTCCTGGGTGGCGATCGCGTTGCCGCTCTGCCGGAGCAGGGTGGAGGGTTCGAGGCTGCCCACGCCGACGAGTGCGACGGTCAGGTCCTGCCAGGCGTCCAGCACCGCCGCGATGCTCGGCTCGCGCACCAGTGCGTGGCGCATCTCGGCCGTCGCCACGTGACCGGGGGCGACGAGGTAGACGGCCTCGGCGCGGGTGTGGCGGGCGAGGCCGCCGGTGAGCCGGGTCGCCTGGCTCTGCGCGGCGCTCGTGCCCACGCCACCGAGGATCTGCACCACCCGGTCGGCGGCCAGGCCGGGTGCCGAGTGCATGGCGTCGACGGTGGCGAGCAGCGTCGCACTCCACGAGGAGATCCCGACCCGGTCGCCGCGGTTGAGTGTGGTCTCCAGGTACACGGCGGCGGCCGCGGCGATCGCGTGGGTCACCGCGATCTCGTCGGTCTGCCCGGCAGTGTCGGCGACCACGACCTCGCTCAGCCCGTATCGCTGCTCGACGGCGTCCTCCAGCTCCGCGTGGACGCCACGCGGGGTGATCACCACGGTCCGTACGATGCCGGCGGCCACGGCCTGTTTGAGCAACCGGGACACGCGTGGCTGGGAGATGTGCAGCAGCTCGGCGATGCGTGGCTGCCGTACACCGCGCTCGTGGTACATCCGGGCGACCTTGGTCAGCAACCGGATGTGTTCGGCGGCAACCGCGTAGGGCTCCCCGCCGTCAGTCGGGCCGGGCCTCGGGCTCACTGGTGCCTCCTCCACGTCGTCTGCGAAGCGTAATCGGGCCGGGACAGCCCGCGCCGCGCGGGGAAAGGCGCCTCGGCGCCCTGGAACGCTTGACCGCCGCCGCCAGCTGGCGAATGAGCCACGGAGGCGATTCTGGGAGCTCAACCCGTTGACAAACTGGTTGCTCAGCGTTCACAGTACAGGCATGTCCAATCACAACTGAATGGATATTCACATGAAGGTGACTCTTCTGCTGCGGTACACGCTCGCAGGCCTGCTCGTTCTGCTAGGGCTATCGGCGTGCGCCCGTATGCCAGGGGTGTACGTCTACGAACCTCAGCCCGCCGGCGGCAAGACCAATGGCGCGTCGGCGTTCGATGCCAAGGTCTATGTCGACGGCATCTGGGCGTCGAAGATCGTGCCGACCGTGCACGAGCACGCCGTCGACATCACCACCGTCGCGGCGGCTGTGGCCCAGGACGTCAACGCGGCCGGCAAGCAGTACGGTCACCAGGCCGGCACCGGCAGCCCGTATGCCTTTCTGGTGAAGGGCAGTGGCACGGTGGCCAAGGTCGACACGTCCGCGCCGACCGGGCCGGTGACCGTCGAGATCGCCCGGGACGGCGGTCAGCCGCTGACGCTGTACGTGGCCACGGGGCCGGTCATCGCGGGCACGGCGATCCGCGACGGGGTCGGCTTCATCTCCTTCGGCGACTTCACCAACCAGATCGCCTACGCCGACGTGGCCAACCAGATCAACAACCGGGTCAAGACCGACGTGGTGGCCAAGGTCGATCGCGCCGGCCTCACCGGTAAGACGATCACGTTCTACGGAGCGTTCTCGGCCCTGGCCCCGGGCCAGATCATGGTGGTCCCGACCGAGTTGCAGGTCGCGCCGTGACGGCCGTCGACGAGGTCCTCGTCGCGCGCGGGGTGGGTAAGGAATACGGCGGCGTGCGGGCCCTCAAGGACGTGACGTTCAGCGCGTACCGCGGGAAGGTCAACGTGCTGGTCGGCGAGAACGGTGCCGGCAAGTCGACCCTGATGAAGATCCTGTCCGGCACTGAGCAGCCGACGCGTGGGCAGATCCTGCTGGACGGCGAGCCCGTGCAGCTGCCCAGTCCGCGGGCGGCGATGGCACGGGGTATCGAGATCATCCATCAGGAGCTCAGCCTCTTCCCGAACATGTCCATCGCCCGGAACATGTTCGCCGGCCGCGAGCTGCGCCGGGGACGCCGGTTCGTCGACGACCGCGCGCAGCGGCGCCGCACAGCGGAGATCCTGCGCCGGCTGGGTCAGGACCTCGATCCCGACATGCTCGTCGGTGACCTGCCCATCGGTCAGCAGCAACTGGTGGAGATCGGCCGGACCCTGCTCTCCGACGTCCGCGTCCTGATCATGGACGAGCCGACGTCGGCCCTGTCGAACAACGAGGTCGACGTCCTGTTCGACGTGATGGCGGACCTGCGCAAGCGCGACGTGACGATCATCTACATCTCGCACAAGCTCGACGAATTCCGCCGCATCGGTGACTGGGTGACCGTCCTGCGCGACGGAAACGTCGTCGCCCACGAATCCATGAGCAACACCGACACCGGGTGGATCGTGCGGCAGATGGTCGGGCGGGACCCCGACTCGCTGTACGAGCACAACAGCACGCCGGTCGGTGACGTCTTGCTCGACGTACGCCATCTCACCGTGCCCGGGCCGGTGCGCCCGCTGGTCGACGACGTGTCGTTCACCGTGCGTGCCGGGGAGGTCGTCGGCATCTACGGGCTGATGGGCGCCGGACGTACCGAGCTCGTCGAAGCGCTGATGGGCGTGCGCGGCACCACCAGCGGCGAGGTGCGCGTGCGGGGCGAGCTCGCGCCGGAGCCCACCGTGCAGGCGCGCATGGCCGCCGGGCTGGCCCTGGTGCCGGAGGACCGGCAGCGCGACGGCCTGGTGCAGACCATGTCCGTGCGCGACAACATCCTGCTCGCCACGGTCGACCGGCTCAGCCGCGCCGGAGTGCTCCCCGCATCGGCCGAGCAGCGCATCGCGGCCGGCCAGGTCAGCGAGCTGAGCATCAAGGTCCCGGGACTGGCCGCCGCGGTCACCGCCCTCAGCGGCGGCAACCAGCAGAAGGTCGTGCTCGCCCGGGCGCTGCTCACCGAGCCGGTCGTACTGCTGCTCGACGAGCCGACCCGGGGCATCGACGTGGGCGCCAAGGCGCAGATCGCCGCCCTGATGTCCCGGCTGGCCGCCGACGGCCTGGGCGTGCTGTTCATCTCCTCGGAGCTCGCCGAGGTGATCGCCATGGCGAACCGGGTGCTGGTGATGGCCCGGGGCCGGATCACGGCCGAGTTCACCGCCGCGAACGTCACCGAGGAGGCCCTGGTCGGCGCCTCCGCATCCGACAGGGTCCTGGAGGGACAGCCATGATCGACGCCGATGTCGCGAAGTCCGATCCCGTCGCGCCGGAGCGACAACCACCCGCCTCGAGCTCGCGGCTGGCCTCGGCGGCCCTGCTCCTGCTGCGCGGACGGACGCTGATCGTGCTGGTGGCGCTGGTGATCGTATTCAGCGCCATCTCGTCGGAGTACCTGACCCAGAGCAACCTGATCCTGATGACCAAGCACGTGGCGATCAACGCCATCCTGGCCATCGGCGTCACCTTCGTCATCCTGACCGGCGGCATCGACCTGTCCGTCGGCTCGATCGCCGGGCTGGCGAGCATGGTCGCCGGCGGGCTGCTGTTCAAGGGCCTGGACGTGCCGGGCGGGACGCTGTTCTTCTCCGTCGCGGTGGTCATCGTCGTCGGCATCGCCGTCGGCGCGCTGGTCGGCGCCGTCAACGGGGCGCTGGTCACCCGGTTCAAGGTGGCGCCGTTCATCGCCACGCTCGGCATGCTCTACGTCGCCCGGGGCGCCGCGCAGCTGCTGAGCAACGGCGGCACCTTCCCCGACCTGGCCGGCACGCCCGAACGCGGCAACGAGGGCTTCCACGTCATCGGTGTGGACAGTCTGCTCGGCATCCCGGTCGCGGTGTGGATCATGGTGGCCGTCGCCGTGGCGGCGATCGTCGTGACCACCCGTACCCCGTTCGGCCGGCGGGTCTTCGCCGTCGGCGGCAACGAGCGCGCGGCGGTACTGTCCGGCATCCGGGTCAAGCGCATCAAGATCGCCGTGTACGTGATCTCCGGTGGCTGCGCCGCGCTCGCCGGTCTGCTGCTCACCTCCGAGCTCGGGGCCGCGTACCCCGACACCGCCACCACCTACGAGCTCAACGCGATCGCCGCGGCCGTCCTGGGCGGCACCGCCCTCAGCGGCGGGCGCGGCACGATCATCGGCACGGTCATGGGGGCCTTCGTCATCGGCTTCCTCAGCGACGGCCTCGTCCTCGTCGGCGTCTCCACCTTCTGGCAGTCGGTCGTCAAGGGTGCCGTGATCATCTTCGCGATCATCGCCGAGCAGGCACAGCAGGGGCTGCAGACGCGGCTCGCCAAACGCGCCGCCTGATCGGCACCGTCACCACCTCGTCAGTCACCTCAACCCGCCTCCCACCCGAAAGGTTCACCCGATGAAGACACCCTCGGCCCTGCGCCGCTTCGTCCTGCCGGTCGGCGTCGCCGCCCTGCTCGCCCTCTCCGCCTGCGGCAGCGACAAGGCCGACAGCCCCTCCTCCTCGTCGTCCGGCGGCGCCGGCGGTAGCAAGTTGATCGTCATCATCACCCCATCGCCGGACAACGTCTTCTTCAAGGCGGAGCAGGACGCCGCGGCCGCCCAGGCGAAGAAGCTCGGCTACGAGACGCTCGTGCTCAGCCACGACGACGACCCGACCAAGCAGAGCCAGGAGATCGACACCGCGATCTCGCGCAAGGCGGCCGCGATCATCCTCGACAACGCCGGTGCCGACTCCTCGGTGACGGCCATCCAGCGGGCCAAGGACGCGAACATCCCGACGTTCCTCATCGACCGCGAGATCAACAAGACCGGTGTCGCGGTCGCGCAGATCGTGGCCAACAACGCCCAGGGCGCCGGGCTCGGCGGCCAGGAGTTCGCCAAGGTGATGGGCAACAAGGGCAACTACGCGGAGCTGACCGGCAAGGCCACGGACACCAACGCCGGCGTGCGCTCCCAGGGCTTCCACGGCGTGCTGGACCAGTACCCGGACATGAAGATGGTCGCGCAGCAGAGCGCGAACTGGGACCAGGCCGAGGCGCTGAGCAAGACCCAGACGATCCTGCAGGCCCACCCGGACATCAAGGGCATCATCGCCGGCAACGACACCATGGCGCTCGGCGCGTACGCGGCCATTCAGGCGGCGAACCGCAAGGACATCGTCGTCGTCGGCTTCGACGGCAGCCCTGACGTCGTCGCCTCGATCCTCAAGGACGGCATCAAGGCCACCGTGCTCCAGCCGGCCAGCAAGATCTCCCAGATGGCCGTGGACCAGGCCGACTCCTACATCAAGAACGGCAAGGCGAGCCAGCCCGAGAAGCAGTCGGTGGACTGCGTGCTGGTGAACGCCGACAACGCCAAGCAGGTCAACGCCTTCGCCGTCGAAGGTTCCTGACGTGCTGCCCGGGCGGGCTCGGCACCCGGGCCCGCCCGGCTCCACCGGTCACCACAGCAGAAACGAGAGGACTCCCATGCTGGTCGCCGACTCTTCGGCCGCCGCCGACTGGCGCCGGTTCCGCAAGGAACTCGCCGACGCCGAGCCCGAACATCGCCGCGAGATGCTGCGGCGGCGTGCCAACCAGTCCCGCACCACCGACCTGGCGATGATCGGCCGTGCCGGGCTGGGCCACGTGGGCGGCGACATGTCCGTCCTCGACATCCTCACCACCCTGTTCTTCGCAGTACTGCGCGTCGACCCGGAACGACCGGACTGGGCCGACCGCGACCGGCTCGTGCTCAGCAAGGGCCACACCGCGGGTGCGCTCTACGCCACCCTCGCCGCGGCGGGCTTCTTCGCCGCCGAGGAGCTCGACACCTTCGCCGCGCCCTACTCGGCGCTCAACGGGCACCCGAACCGGGTCAAGGTCCCGGGCGTCGAGACCAACACCGGCCCGCTCGGCCACGGCCTGCCGGTGGCGGTCGGGATGGCGGTGGCCGCCCGGCTCGACGCCTCCGAGCGGCAGGTGTATGTGGTGCTCGGCGACGGTGAGCTGCAGGAGGGCAGCAACTGGGAGGCCGCGATGACGGCCGGGCACCGCCGGCTGACGAACCTCACCGCCGTCGTCGACCGCAACCGCCTGCAGCAGGGCGCACGCACCGAGGAAACCAACGCGCTCGACCCCCTCGACGACAAGTGGCGCAGCTTCGGCTGGGACGTCGTCACGGTCGACGGCCACGACCACCTGGCGCTGCTGGAAGCGTTCACCGCCGCCCGCGGCGAGCGGCCCACCTGCGTCATCGCCAACACGATCAAGGGAAGAGGCGTCTCGTTCATGGAAGACCGCGTCGAATGGCACCACAAGGTGCCCACGACCGAGCAGATCAACGCCGCGGCGGCGGAGCTGGCCCGATGAGCGCGGTCGTCGAGACCGACGCGCAGACGTACGACTGCCGCGTCGCCTTCGCCGAGGAACTGCTCGCCCTGGCCCGCGCCGACGAGCGCATCGTCGCGGTCTGCAACGACTCGGTCGGTTCCAGCAACCTCGTCGCCTTCGCCAAGGAGTTCCCGGACCGGCTCATCAACGTCGGCATCGCCGAGCAGGACATGGTCGGCGTCGGCGCCGGGCTCGCGCTCAGCGGCTACATCCCGTTCGTGTGCGCGGCCGCCCCGTTCCTGACCGGCCGGGCGCTGGAGCAGATCAAGGCCGACGTCGCATACAGCGAGTCGCCGGTCGTGCTGTGCGGGATGAGCCCCGGCATGGCCTACGGCGAGCTCGGCCCCACCCATCACTCGATCGAGGACCTGGCGTGGCTGCGGGCCATCGCCGGCCTGGGGATCGTGGTGCCCGCGGACCCGGCCGAGACCCGGGCCGCCGTGCGGTGGGCCGCCGGCGCCCGCACCCCCGTCTTCCTGCGCATCGGGCGGTTCAAGGTGCCCGCCGTGACCGGCGACCGGCCCTTCACCTTCGGCGAGGCCAGCTGCCTGCGCGACGGCGACGACGTCACGGTCGTGGCGACCGGCACGATGGTCTCCCGCGCGATGCAGGCGGCGGAGCAGGCCGCGGCCGAAGGCGTTTCGGTGCGCGTGCTCAACATGTCCACCATCGCCCCGCTGGACGAGGCGGCCATCCGCCGCGCGGCCCGCGAGACGCGCGCGATCGTGACCGCCGAGGAAGCCACCGTCACCGGCGGGCTCGGCGCGGCGGTGGCCGCCATCGTCGTGTCGGATCCCCGGCCGGTACCGATGCGGATGCTCGGCGTTCCCCGCCAGTTCGCACCGACCGGCGACACGGCCATGCTGCTCGAGCACTTCGGCCTCACCGCCGAGCAGATCCGGGTCGCCGCTGTCACGCTCGCCCGCTCCGATGCCTGAGGACCTCATCCTCGCGATCGACCAGGGCACCAGCTCGACCAAGTGCCTGCTGGTCGACCGGACCGGGGCGGTGGTTCGTACCAGTGCCGCCCCGGTCGGCATCCGCTACCCCCGGCCCGGCTGGGTGGAGCAGGACGCCGACGACATCCTCGACAGCGTGCTGCGGGCCGCCGCCGACTGCCTCGACGGCGTCGCCCGCGACACGGTCGTCGCCGTCGGGCTGAGCACCCAGCGCGAGTCGGCCGTCGTCTGGGACCGGCGCACCGGGCGACCGGCCGGCCCGGTCCTGGGCTGGCAGGACCAGCGCGCCCAGACCTTCTGCGACGACCTGCGGGCCGGCGGGCACGACCGGCCCGTCCGGGCGGTCAGCGGCCTGCCGCTGGACCCCATGTTCAGCGCGGCCAAGCTGCGGTGGCTGCTCGAGCGGGCACCGGACGCCGCCGTCGGCACGGTCGACGCCTGGCTGCTGTACGCCCTGACCGGCGAGCACCGCATCGAGGTCGGCAACGCCTCGCGCACGCAGCTGCTCGATGTACACACGGCAACCTGGAGCGGCGACCTGCTCGGCCTGTTCGGCATACCCGCGAGCGCCCTGCCCGACATCGTGGCATCGGCCGGAGACCTCGGCACGATCGGCAAGCGCGGGGAGATCCTGGCCGGGCTGCCGATCACCGCCGTGCTCGGCGACTCCCACGCCGCCCTCTACGCCCACGGGGCGCACGTGACCGACGGTGTCAAGGTCACCTACGGTACCGGATCGTCGGTCATGCGGCTGCTGCCCGACACGGCACCGCAACCCGGCGACGCCGTCTGCGTGACCGTCGCCTGGGGTGATCCGAGCCCTCGGCTCGCCGCCGAGGGAAACATCCGCTCCAGCGGCGCGACGATCACGTGGCTGGCCGACCTGCTCGGCACCACCCCGGAGCGGATCGCCGCGCTGGCCGCGACCGCCGAAAGCGACGGCGTCCAGCTCGTGCCGGCGTTCGGCGGTCTCGCCGCGCCGTGGTGGGACGACACCGCCACCGGCACCATCACCGGCCTCACCCTGGGCGCCGGGGCGGCCCAGTTGGCCCGGGCCGCGATCGAGTCGATCGCGCACCAGGTGGCCGACGTCGTCGATGCCATCGGTACCGCCGGACACCTGCTCGCCGACGGCGGCGCCAGCGGCAACGATCAGCTCATGCAGATCCAGGCCGACCTCACCGGCGTGCCGGTGCGCAGAGCCCGGACCGCGAATCTCTCCGCCCTCGGCGCCGCCCACCTCGCGGGCCGCGCCGCCGGTCTCTGGCCGGACGACGGGCCACCGGCCGGCATCGCCTACGACGACTTCGCTCCTCGCGCCGGTACCGCCGCCGCCGATCTACGCTCCGGATGGCGTCAAGCCGTCGAGCGAGCCTCCACCCCGTCCGCAAACCACCTCGGGAGCTGATCCGCATGACCGAGTACCCGCGCTTCGGCGCCGGCCTCTGGCACTTCGCCACCTACGTCGACCGGTACGCCAGCGACGGCTACGGCCCGGCCCGCACCACCCTCGACGCCATCGAGCTGGCCGGTCAGGTCGAGGACCTGTCCGTCGTCGACCTCAACTACCCCTTCACCCCCGGTGTCGGGCTCAGCGAGGTGAAGGACGCCCTCGCCGCGCAGGGGCTCGGCGCCATCGGCATCACCCCGGAGATCTACCTGCGCAAGTTCAGCCGGGGCGCGTTCACCAACCCCGACCCGGCCGCCCGCGCCGCGGCCCTGGACCTGATGCACGAGGCCGCCGGCGTGGTCCGTGAACTCGGCGCGAACTACGTCAAGATCTGGCCCGGCCAGGACGGCTGGGACTACCCGTTCCAGGTCGATCACCGCACCCTGTGGAAGCTCGCCGTCGACGGCATGCGCGAACTGGCCGGCGCCCACCCCGACCTCAAGTTCGCCATCGAGTACAAGCCCCGCGAGCCGAGGGTGAAGATGACCTGGGATTCGGCCGCCCGATCGCTGCTGGGCATTCAACAGATCGGCCTCGACAACGTCGGCATCCTGCTGGACTTCGGCCACAGCCTCTACGGCGGCGAGTCGCCCGCCGACGCCGCCCAGCTCATCATCGACCACGGCCGCCTCTACGGCATGGACGTCAACGACAACCTGCGCGGCTGGGACGACGACCTGGTCGTCGGCACGGTACACCTGACCGAGATCTTCGAGTTCTTCCACACGCTGCGCAAGAACAACTGGGACGGCGTCTGGCAGCTCGACCAGTTCCCCTTCCGCGAGGACAGCGTCGACGCGGCCCGCACGTCCATCCAGATCCTCAAGCGCATCCACCGGGCACTCGACCGCCTGGACGACAAGGGCCTGGCCGAGGCGCAGGAGCGGCAGGACGCCATGGCCGCCCAGCGCATCGTCCAGGACGCCCTCTTCGGCGCCGTCGACTGACCTCACACCACGCCGGTGCCGCTCCTCCGCGCCCGCACGGCGAGCCCGGGGGACCGGCACCGCCGGCGGGTCATCGCCCGCGCCGCTGGTCTGGGCGCGGCGAGCAACATCGGGTCACGCCAGCGACTTCGGCGGCGACCTCAGGAAACGCGCAGGGGGATGTCGCCACGGCTCAATAGTGAATAGAAACTCTATCTTGACACTCTATTCCACTGTTCGAAGGGGAAGCCATGGTCGGTCGACGCGCAATTCTTCAGTCTGCTGGCGTTGCCGCCGCAAGTGCGGGAATTCTTGCCACCGGAACCGAGGCGCAAGCACAGACAAGGCGCCGGTTCAACAATCCTGTCAAGAGCCGGGTTCTCGTGCTGAACGATTTTGCCGGGGATCCCGACGGCTTGTTCGCGCTCGCGCAGGCCGTTCTGCAGACCTCAACGGATTTCCGCGGCGCGGTCGGTGGCCTTTTCACCTTGCCAGGCGCACCCACAGCGGCGGACAGCGCCGCGAAGTCCAGCACCGCCGCCCGCCGGCTTCTCGACATCATGGGCTACCAGAGGACGCCGGTCTACACCGGTTCCAATACGCCACTGCGAGACACCAGGTCGCCCCGCGTCACCGACGGCGCAAGGGCGATCGTGAAGGAAGCAACCCGCACTGATACGACTCTGCCGCTCTTCGTCACCTGCGGCGGAAGCCTCACCGATGTTGCCAGCGCCCTGCTCATGGAACCCGCGATCGCCAAGAAGTTCACGCTCGTGTGGATCGGCGGCGCGCCCCATCCAGCCGGCGGATTCGAGTACAACCTCAGCCTCGACACGGCAGCCGGCCAGGTTGTGTTCAATGAGAGCGACGTCGCCATCTGGCAGGTGACCTCAGCCGCATATGGGCAGTGCCTGGTATCGTTCGCCGAGCTCGAACTCGAGCTTGGTCAAGCCGGTAAAGTCGGGAACTACCTGCTCGACGCACTGGACGATTTTCTGGTCGGCTTACGAAAGGTGATCACCCCGGGAGACGCGTATTCCCTGGGCGACAGTCCCCTTGCCCTGCTGACTGCCTTGTACGGCTTCAGTCCTACCGGCCCGACGGGTGGCGCGGGTACGTTCGAACAATTGAAGACCCCGCGCCTGAATGCGGATATGACCTACACTCCGCAGGCGAACGGGCGCCCGATCAAAGTATACGAGGCGCTGGACACTCGCACGATGCACGGCGATTTGTTCGCCAAGTTGCGTCTGCGGTACGGGAAGAATTAGCTTGGCGTTGCGACCCACGGCCACTTGCAAGGCCTTGGGGGTGCGTGATGCGTACGGGCCGGACGGCGCTGATCCGTCAAGCTGGATAGTGGGAGGTGGCGCCGCTGTCCGTGGCGGTGAGTGGGAGTTCCACGCGCAGGCTGGTGCCCGCACCGCGTGGGCTTTGGAGGTCGATTCGGCCGCAGAGCGCCTCGACGCGGTCCTTCAGGCCGACCAGGCCGGTGCCGCGGGTGAAGTCGGCGCCGCCGATACCGTCGTCACGCACCGCGAGGCGTAGCGCGGCGTTGGCGGTATCCGTGGGGTCAGCTTCGACGGTGACCGTGACGGTTGCGGCGTGGGCGTGTTTGGTGGCGTTGGTCAGCGCTTCGGCGATGATGTAGTACGCGCTGACCTCGACGTGTTCGGGCAGTCGCCCCAGCCGGTGCAGGTCGAGGTCGACCGGGATCGGCGAGCGGCGGGCGAGCGCGCGCAGTGCCGGGCCGAGGCCGCCCTCGGTCAGGATCGCCGGGTGGATGCCCCGGGAGATCTCGCGAAGTTCGTCGACCGCGTCGGTGGCACCGGCGACGGCACGGTCCAGCTGCGCGGCGAGCGTGTCGAGGACGGGTGGCACGGCAGCCTGCGCCGCGCGCAGTTGCAGGGCGAGGGAGACCAGTCGCTGCTGGGCGCCGTCGTGCAGGTCGCGTTCGATGCGTCGGCGGGTCTGGTCGCCGGCGGCGACGATCCGGGCGCGGGATGTGGTGAGCTCGGCCCGGCTTTCGGCGTTGGCGATGGCGGTCGCGACCAGTTCGGTGAAGTCGGCCAGCCTGTGTTCGGCGTCCTGGAGCAATCGTTGCCGCCATGCCCCGACACCCATTGCGCCCCAGATCCGGCCCTCGACGAGGATCGGGCTGGCGACCACCCAGCGGGGTGCCGTGGAGAGGCTCGCCCACGCGGGGTCATCCACGTCATGGCGGACCGTCCGGCCGGTGGCCTGCACGGACGCCATGGCCCACGCCATGGCCGAGTCGGGGTCGAGGTCGGCACGCGGACCCGACTGGGCGTGCTGGGACGGATAGCCTCCCATGACGCTCGTCCCGCCGTCCGGTTCGAACCGGACGATGGTCGTGTGGTCGGCGCTGAAGAGGGCGGCGACCTCTTCGGCCACCGCTGTGAACACCAGATCGGGTCGCGCGCTGCGGGCGACCAGGGTCGCCACCCGCCGCAAGGCTGCTTGCTCGTTGGCGATACGGCGGAACTCGGCGTACAGCTGGGCGTTGTCGAGGGAGACCGCGAGTTGGCCGGCGATGAGCTTGACGGCGTCGAGCCGTTCGCTGGTGAACGCGCCGCGGATGAGGCGGTTCTCCAGCAGCAGTACCGCCCGCAGCGTACCTCGGCTCAGGATCGGTACGGCCAGCAGCGAGCAGCAGGCGACGTCTGCGAAGTAGGGGTCAGGGGCGAACCGGTCGTCGCGGGCGGCGTCCGCCACGACCAGCGGCTCAGGCATCCGCTGGGCGTAGCGCAGCACGGACATCGGCACCGTGCACTCATGGCCGGTCGCGCTTACCGGGACAGCGCCGTCGCCGCCGGGTGCGGGCAGCAACCAGGTTCGCCGGTCCTCGCTCCACAACGGCAGGTGTACGCCGGTGGCGCCGGTCATCGTGCGCAGCACCTGCCCCAGACGGGCGTGTAGCCCATCAACGCTGGTCTCGGAACTCAGCGCCTGCGACGCGGACAGGATGCCAAGCAGGTCGAGCGTTCCGGTCGTGAGCATGGCCGGCTGATGCAAGCCGCCGCCGGCCTGGTCGCTCCCCGGCGCAGGTGTCTCCTCGACTTCAGGCCGCAACGTCGGGTACGCCCAGTCCATCTGGTTGACCTTCGCGGTCGCGCCCCAGGAAAGATAATCGCGGCGAACCTCGTTCAGCAGGGTGTAGCCGGCGTGCTCGAGGCCGTGGGCGAGGGAGAAACGGGACGCCCGTTCGGCGATCAGAGCCTGATGCCAGGGGCGCTGCCGCCGGGCGGCCTCGCGCAGCGCGGCGTCGAAGGCGAGGGCAGCGACACGCAGGTCCCCGACCGCCCACGCCCGCTCCGCCTCCAGCATCCGCAGCCAATGCAGGAAATTCATCGGTGCATCCACCGCGCGGGCAGCCAGCCACCGAATCACCTCGTCCAGCTCACACAGCACGGAGGCCCGCTCGCCACGCTGGCTGTCCCGGGCCTGCGCGGCCAGCGCCAGCCCGCGCAACATGTGGGCGTGCGCGGTCGCGTAGATACCTGGGGCAGCCGGCAGCAGTGACATCGCCGCCGTGGTGTGCCGCGTCAAGGCGACCGGATCAGCGAAGACGGCGGCGGTGATCGCGCGGGCGATATGCGCGTGGAGCAGCGCCAGCGGGTTGCCGGCGTACCTCTCGACCGGGACCGCCGGACCGGCCGCGGCGGAGCATTCGCCACGCAGCACGCCGGCGAGCCACCAGTAGCTCTCCAGTGCTTCGCTGCTCTGCTTGTCACCGATCCGGCGGGCGAATTCCAGCCCGGCCTCCACCTCGGCGACGTAGACGTCCAGCGGTGACACGCTGTCCAGCAGGGCCCCCGCGGCCGGGTGGAAGGTGTACCCGGCGATGGCCAGGTCGCCCCCCGCGATCAACCCCTCCCGAGCCCGTCGAGCTGTTTGGACACAGTTTTCGAGCGGTTCGAACCAGCAGGTCAGGAGTGCGGACAGGAAGCGCACCTGCGAGGTGTCGGGCTCGTAGCCGCGGGCTTCGCCCCACGCCAGGACCCGCCGCACCGCCCGCCATCCGGCGGCGTAGTCGCTACGTACGGTGACAGAGGCGAGAGCGGTGTGGGCTACGGGGCCGAGCAGCGTTCGGGCGGGGCCGTGCTCGATCCAGATCCGCAGCGCCTCCAGGCTCAACCAGGCGACCGTGGCATGGTCGGGGACACAGAAGCCGGCCGGCAGGATCGCGTTGATCAGACGGCTCGTGGCGAGCAGCGTCGGCTCGGTGATCTCCGGCCGGGTCAGCTCGTCGGCGTCGTCGGTGTGCTCCAGCCACCGGTACAGATAGTCGAACTGGCGGTCGAGTTCCACCGGCAGCCGATCCGGATCCGGTATGGCGACGCCCAGCTGACGTAGTGACGCCACGCCGAGCCCGACCGCCTCCGCGAACCGGCTCCGATGGGTCAGGCTGCGCGTCTGCACCACCGTCGCGTCCGAGCGGTCCAGGGCAGTGGTGCACAACCCTTCGATCGTGCGGTACTCCTCGTCCGCCTCCTCGAAGCGGCCCAGGCTGTACAGGGCAGCCTGGCGGCCGGTGTGGACCTCGACGAGCGTGGCGACGTCGCCCCCGTCGACGAGCTGCACCGCGGCGGTCAGCAGCGCGTTCACCAGCGCATAGTCCCCGATCAACGTCGACTGGCCGGCGGCGCGCCGCAACAGCCCAACCACCCGGCGTCGCTCCGCGGCATCGTCGACCGTGTCAACGACCGGCAGGTACTGCTCCGCCGCGACCGCGAACAACTCCGGCACCCCGGCCAGCCGCCGCGCCATCGCCAGCTGCAGCTCGCGTCGCCGCTGCGGCGGCAGCCCGCACAGGACCACCTCGCGGATCCGATCGTGGCGGAACCGCACCGCCTCGTGAACCCCCGGCTCGGCCACCAGCAGGCCCTCGTCGAGGGCAGGCGCCAGCCGCCGTCTCACCAGGCTCACCGGGGCGGCGGTGGCGGCCTGCAGCAGACCGAGCTCGGCTCGCCCGCCCAGACACGCCATCGCCTCCAGCATCCGGCGCGACTGTGTCGAGATGGCCTCAACCCGTGCTGCCAGCAGCCCGGCGCCCTCGGACCGGTGCAGGTGAGCCTCCACGCGCGTCGTGTCCCACCGCCACCCGGCGGCCGTGGCGATCAGCACGCTTTCGTGGCGCAGGACATTGATGAGCTCGACGGTCTCGTACGGATTGCCGGACGTGTACGGGTTGATCACGTCTACCAGGTCCGCCGCCGTGCTCCGCTCCACGTGCAGCATCTCGGCGACCATCGCGACCGAGCCGGATTCCGGCAGGTTGGCCAGCCGCAGGTGCCGCACTGCCGGGTGTTCCCGCCATCGGGACAGTGGAGCGGCCAGCGGATGCGCGGTGTCCAGGTCATCCTCGCGGTAGGCACCCACCAGCAACAGGCCGTCGATCTGCTGCTCGCTCAGCACGAGGTCGACGAAACCGAGCGGCGCGCGCCCCGCCCACTGCAGGTCATCGACGAACACCACCACGGGCCGCTTCGGCGAGGCGACCGCGCGCAGGATCTCCAGCAACATCCGCTGCGCCCGGACCTGCGCCGTCAGCGGTTCCCCGGGATCTGGCGGTACTGCCAGTAGCGCCGCGAACTCCGGGTTTACCGCAGTCAGCAGACCCGCGTTCGGCCCGATCGCTTCCAGGATCCGTCCACGGATCCTGGCCAGATCATCCTCCGGCTCGGCCAGCAACAGCCGACCCAGCGCGCGGAACGCCTGATGCACCGCGTCGAACTCGAGATCCCGCCGGTACTGGTCGAACTTGCCCGCCACGAACCAGCCGTCACTGCCGGTCACCATCGGCCGCAGCTCATCCACCAGCGCAGTCTTGCCCACCCCCGGCGCCCCGCTGACCAGCAGTCCACGACATCGACCCGAGAGCGCCCCGTCGAACGCCGCCTCCAGCGCCGTCACCTCGTCGTCCCGGCCCACCAGCCGCGATGGCGGCAACAGCCGCAGCGGAACATCATGCTCGCCGACCCGCAGCTCGGCCGCCGCATGAGGATCGGCGTCACGCAACCGCTCCAGGTCGTAGACCACGCCTTCGGCCGTCTGGTACCGCTGGTCCGGTTCCTTCTCCAGCAGATGCATGACAATCCCGGACAGCGGCGCAGGTATGGCCGGGTTCACCTCGGTGGGCGGCACCGGCACCCGGGCCAAATGATCATGGGTGAGCCGCAGCGGGTCACCCGAGCCGAACGGCGGCGCACCCGTCGCCAGCTCGTACAGCGTCGCACCCAACCCGTAGAGGTCGGCCCGCTGATCCACCGCCCGCGCGGTGCGCCCCGTCTGCTCGGGCGCCAGGTACGCCAACGTCCCCACGATCTCGGTGTGATGCGTGAATTCGGGACGAAGCTCCGCCACCGACGACGCCAAGGCGAAATCCACCAGACACGGGGCGCCGTCGCGAGAAACCACGACGTTCGCCGGCGTGATGTCCCGGTGCAACACGCCTCGCCGGTGCATCCCCGCCACCGCCCGGGCCAACCCCGCCGCCAGCCCGATCAACTCATCAACCGCCAACGGCTTCGCCAACGTGGCCAAGCTTGCTCCACCGGCGTCCGCCAACACGATCGACTGTGCATCTCGCGGTGCCTCCACCAGTTGCGCGACCCCGTCAACCCCGCGCAGCCGTTCAAGCATCGCCAACTCATGCTGCACCCGCCGCCGCGCGTCACAGCCCAGCGGCTCCTTACGCACACAAGGGCGGCCTGCCAAGAAGAGCCGAGTGACACGCGTACGGTTGCTCTCATGCACCACGGCCCGAATCGGCGGGTCCCGGGCCGGCGGCGCTCCGCCTGCGCACATCCGACACCTCCACGCAGGATCAAGCCCACCTCATAGCGTAACCAAACAGTCGTCGAGGGCGAGGACGACCGATCACGACAATCGACCGGTCGGACCTGCGCGGTCGTCAAGCGCATCCACCGGGCACTCGACCGCCTGGACGACAAGGGCCTGGCCGAGGCGCAGGAGCGGCAGTACGGCCGCGCAGGTTGTGAGCGGGCCGCGGCGTCGTCGCGGCCCGCTCGGAATGGTCGGTCAGTCAGCTCAGTTGTCGGCAGGCTGCGATGCTCGAAGGAGTGCGGGGTCCACGTCGGGGACGGCGAGTCTCGGGTTGGACCCGGCCGCAGCGACCCTCGTGACGAATCCGGCGGCTTCCTCGAGCTGCCGGGCGCTGGTGAGTCCACCGACCACCGCGGTTCGGCCGCCAAGGTCCCCGATCAGCGCCGCGGCGCGATCGAGTGCGCTCGCCTCGTCACCGCAGACGGCCACCACCGGCGCCGACTCCGGGGGACCGGTGAACGGCCATGAGGCTCCTGCGAACAGGTGGAGCGCCTTGACCACGTGCGCGCCCCGGGCCGCGCGCGCGACGAGTTCGGCGGCCGAGCCGGATGCGGGGATCAGGTCTCCGGTCGCGTAGTTGATCGGGTTCGTGCAGTCGATCACGGTCTTGCCGCCGAGCGCTCCCTCGGGTGCGCCTACAAGGGACAGTGCCTCCTCCAACCCGTCCCACAGGACCGCGACCACGACAGCGTCGGTCCGGGCCGCGAAGTCAGCCGGGTCAACAGCTCGGGCTGTCTGACTGATCTGGTCAGCAGCAGGGTGTGCCCGGCAAGAGCCCAGGCCGAGCCGAGCGTCACGGCCAGATTGCCGGTTCCCAGGATTCCGATGTTCACAGTGTGCTCCTTCGTCTGGATCGGTGCTCTCAGAACGCTAGGAGGCCCGTTCCTACCGATTGGTAGGAACGCGATGGGACACTGGAACCCGTGTTTGAGAAGACCTGTCAGACGTTTGTCTGCGACTGTCACGTCCGAGCGGCGGCCGAACTGATCAACCACGCGTGGGATCCGGTTGTCCTTTCGGCGCTGCGTCTGGGGCCGACACGCCGTAACGAGTTGCTCGGCCGCATCGGGGGCGTCAGTGACAAGGTCCTCACCCAATCACTACAACGCCTGACGGCACGAGGGCTTGTCACGAGACTGGGCAACGACGGCCAAGCCCCGCGCCGGGAAGGCGCCGTCTATCAGCTGTCACCGCTCGGCGAATCGTTCGCGTCTGGACCGCTCGCGCAGCTTGCCCAATGGGCCGCCGACAACCAAGCCGACCTCGTCGGCCCGTCAACAAACTGCCGTTCGAGGAACCGTTTGCCCGGCGGGGGCTGAGGCGTGGTGCGGTTCAACAATCCACATCCGCCGTCAAGTTGACGCTCCTGGCCTTGCCGGTCGTCCGATGGAGTGGTGCATGCCAATCACTGGTAGGATGCATGGAGCTATGCAGTTTGGCTCGGCGGGTCGACCTGTCGCCTGAGTCTCGCGTCTCAGGAGGAAGGGTGAAAGATGAGCATGGCCCTTTCTGCCGTGGTTCCTTCAACGTCACGCTCAGTTCAGAACTTGGTGCAACTGAACATCACTCGTATCGCTTGCATCAGAAGACCGGCCCTCCTTACCGGCGAGGCGCCACACCCGCCCGATCGTGTGTTGATCTGCGCTAGCCCGTGTCGCAAAGTTTCGGCACAGCGATGGCGCTGGGGGCCGTGTGGCCCTATATTGGTTGGTGTGGCGGCAGCGGGGTCGATACGGCGGCGTGGGCCGAACCGGGTGGTGCCGTGGCGGTGGGACGGTGCGGTGTCGGTGTTGCGGCTGCCGTTGGATGTGCATGACCCGGGGACGCGGCGGCATGTGGAGCGGGTGTTCGCGGCGGTGTTCGCGGTGCGGCGGGCGGTGCAGCGTGACGCCCGCGCCAGGGTGGACGCGTACTGGGCCGCACATCACGCGCGTACCGTCGCCGGGCCGGCTGTGGTCCGGGATCGGCTGGGGTTGACCCGGACCGGGTTGGAGCATGCCGCGTACCGACACCTGGATCGTGCCCCGCACCTGCGCCGGTACTGTACGAAAGCGGTGGCGATGCACGTCGCCGACGGCGTGTGGCAGGCTGCCGATCGGCACCTGTTCCCCGACGCGGCCGGACGACGCCACGGCCGGCCGAGGGTCGGTGGCTGGTGGGCGTTCAGCCGCATTCCGGGGCGGGCGCGGTCGCATACCAGGGCGCGGAAGTGGGAGACGTTCCGTCTGGCCGGGACCTTGGCGGGGCATCGGGCGGTGTTCGGCCGGGCGGGGCGGTTGTGGCAGCCGCGGCGGATGCCTGCCGTCACCCCCGTCGCGGGTGGCCGGCCGGTGCGGTCGTGGTGGGACCACGACGGCCCCCTCGCCGTGGTGCTGACCGGCACCGGCGCCCGGGATCTGGTGCTGCCGGTCCGCCTCCCGCAGGGACCCGCCCGTCAGCCGGTGCTGGAGCACTACCTCGCCGACCCGCAGCGTTGGCACAAGATCGACCTCGTGCGGTATCGCGACCCGGGCGCACTGGGTGGGTGGCGCTACGAGGCGCACCTGATGGTCCTCGGCCCCGGCTACACCTCCCTCACGGTCGTGGCCCGCCGCCAGACGGCCGCGGCCCTGCACCGGCGCGGCGGCGTCGACGTCAACGTGTCCAACCTGGCCGTCGTCTCCGTCCCGATCGACGGTGGTGGTGCCGGGGTGCGGGCCACCCAGATCACGAAGACCGGCGCCGACGCCGACCGGCTCGCGGCGGAACGGTTGCGGCAGCGGCGGCGTAACCGCGCCCTGCAACGCTCCCGCCGCGCCACCAACCCCACCCAATACCGGCTCTCGCCCCGGCAGCAGCGGCGAGCCGACCGTCGCCGAACCGCCGGCCTGCCCCCCGTGCAGGTAGCCGTGCCGGGCGGCGCCCGCATCGCCAACACGGCAGGTATCCCAGTGCAGGCCTACCGCCGCGACCAGCTCTCGGCCGGCTACCTGCGGCTACGCGCTCAGGCCGCCGTCGACGGCGCGGCCCGTACCCAGGCCGGGCGTACCCGCGCCCGGATCGTCGCCGCCGGCATCGTCGCCACCCATGGCCCGAACCTGGTCGTGGAGGCCGGTGACTTGCGGGTGTGGGCGCGGCGGTGGGGCCGCGGCATCCACGCCTTCACCCCCGGCATCCTCGTCGCCGCCGTCGATCGGGAAGCCGCCAAGGTTGCCGCGTTGGCTGGTGGTGGTGGGTTGGTCCGGGCCGGGACCCGGCACACCGCCTGGACCCAGCACTGCCTCTGCACCGCCCGCGTCCCCAAACACCTCCGCCACCGCCGTCACACCTGCCCGCAGTGTGGCCTGACCGGCGACCGGGACCTCGTCGCCGCCCTCGTCGGCGCGCACACCGTGCTGAGCGACCCGGCCGTGCCCGGCACCGCCCGGGTGGATTGGGTCGCCGCGCAGACCACCCTCGCCACCCACGGCGTGGATGCCATCAATGAGGGGCTGCAAGGAGCCCTGCCTGAGTCAAGCGGACACCACCGCCCCGACCGGCACCCAACCAGTGCCCGGCCGCGGCGGCCGCAGCGCAGCACCAGCCACCCCAGACGGCTGGTGCCGGCGTGCTCGGCGAACTGCCGGAACGACGCGCTCGACAACCCCGGACCAGGCCCGCACCCCAACATGCGGGACCACACCGGAACGACGAGACGCACAACCCGGACTGTTCACAACCCGGACACCAAACCCGAGTTTGCAACAGGCCTTAGGAGATCTTGAAATGACCGCCACTGTGGCCACGGCGCCGGCCGACGTCTATGAGCGCTTGACCAGTGCTCGGCTGTCGCCTGCGCAACGACGGATCGCGCGCTATGTGATCGATCACCGTGATGCTGCGGCGTTCCTCACCAGCGAGAGCATCGCGCGGCAGGTCGGTGTCAGTCAGCCTTCGGTCTCGCGGTTCGCGGCCGCGCTCGGTTACGCCAGGTTCTCGGACTTCAAGCGAGCGCTGCAGAAGTGGGCCCGCTCCGAGATGTCGGCACTTTCGCCCCCAGGTGAGAGCACGAGTCCGTTGGCCGAGGCGATCGGGGCCGAGGTGGCCAATCTTCAATGGCTCGGCCAGTCGGTCACCCTCGAGGAGCAGATTTCCCGGGTCGGGTCCGCCCTCATGTCCTCGCAGCGACTGCCGGTTATCGGGTTGCGAATCTCGCGTTCGTTTGCCCAGCACTTCGCCTACCTCGGTGCCAAGGTGCACCCGAACATCTCGGTGATCGACCGCGGCGACACCGAGGCCAAGGAGAGCCTTGCTCGTGCGGCGGCGGAGGGAGGCACCTGGTGCCTGGCGTTCATCCTCCCACGCTATCCGCGGGAAGCCTGTGACCTGGTGCGTTACGCGAGACAGATCGGGCTCAAGGCCGCGGTTCTCAGTGACGAGTCGTTTGCGACCGTCGGGCACGAGACCGATGAGCTCATTACCGTCAGGCTCGGGAGTGGGTTGCTCTTCGACACGTCCGCGGCGATGAACATCGCCTCGTCTGCGCTCCTGCACGCCATGGCCGACTCCAAACCCGAAGCCTCACAGGACGGGCTCGAGCGCTTTGAACGACACGCCACCGACCTCGTGGTCTTCGAGGAGTGACCGAGGCTGCCGGCCAGCGCATCACGGCATGGGCGGTGCGGGGCGCGTGGGGTCGTCGGCGACCTTGACGATGAGCTTCCCGAAATTCTTCCCCTTCAGGAGGCCGAAAAACGCGTCGGGGGCGTTCTCGAGCCCATCGACGAAATCCTCTCGGAACTTGATCCGGCCGTCTGCGAGCCACGCCGACATGTCGCGCTGGAAGTCGCAGTAGTGGGTCGAGATGAAGTCTCGCTGCGTGAAGCCGCGGACGACGAGTCGCTTGATGTTGATCGCGCTCATCAGCTGCGGGAGCCGGTCGGGCCCAGTCGGCGCGGACGTCTGGTTGTACTGAGAGATCAGGCCGCAGACGGGCACCCGTGCGAAATCGTTGAGGTGATCGAAGACGGCTTCCCACACGGCGCCGCCGACATTCTCGAAGTAGATGTCGATTCCGTCCGGTACGGCCTCGCTCAGCTCGTTCTTGAAGGTGGGTGAACGATGGTCGAGGGCGACGTCGAATCCCAGCTCGCGCAGCCATGCCACCTTGCTGGCGCCGCCCGCGATACCGACGGTGCGGGCGCCCTGAATCTTCGCGATCTGGCCGACGACGGACCCGACGGCCCCGGTCGCGGCCGCCACCACGAGCGTCTCGCCCGGGCGGACGCGCCCGATCTCGGTAAGTCCGACGTACGCCGCGAAACCGGGCATGCCGAGCACCCCGAGCGCGGTTGAGATAGGCGCCTTGGCCGGGTCGATCTTGCGCAGGGGCTGACTGTCCTGCACGGCGTGGGTCTGCCAGCCGGAGTGCGCGAGGACGATGTCGCCGGGGCTGAAGGAAGGCGACGCCGACTCGAGGACCTCGCAGACGGTACCGCCTTCCATCACCGCGCCGACCTCCACCGGCTTGGCGTAGGAGCGCGATGCGTTCATCCGGCCACGCATGTACGGGTCCAGCGAGAGGTAGATCGTCCTCAGCAGCACCTGGCCGTCGCCGACGGCCGGCAGCTCGCGCGTCTCGAGACGAAGGTTCGAGCGGACGGGCTCGCCGACGGGTCGGGAGGCGAGGACGACGGCACGGGACTGGCTCACACGGGGCAACATAACTGAAGGTTGCCCGCACTGCATAGAGCGGGATACGGTTCCCGAGGCAAGTGAATGCTTTTCTACAGCAAGGGCAAGTCCTCGCTCGACGTCGAGGACGCGGGTCGCCGGGCGACCCGTCGCTGCCGTCGCTCCCGTCGCTGGGTCGACCGTCGAATGTGAGCCTCAAGAGATCAGCGAACAGGAGGATTGATCATCGTGAGCATCACCATCACGATCACGGGCGAGCATTTGAGCCTCGAGACGCTTCGTCCCGTATTCCGGGGCCCTGTCCACGTAGCGCTCGCTCCTGGGGCGGTGGAGAACCTGCGACGCGCGAACCAGGTGATCCTGGACGCGATCAGCCGTGGAGATGTGGTCTATGGGGTGAACACCGGCTTTGGGAAGCTGGCGGACCGACGGATCTCGCCTTCGGACCTCGTGGAGCTGCAACGCCGGTCGGTGCTGTCGCACATGGTCGGGGTGGGTGACCCGCTTCCTGACGATACGGTCCGCGCCATCATGGTCATCAAGCTCATCGGTCTTGCGCGCGGGCACTCCGGAATCCGCGTCGAGACCGCGGAGATGCTCGTGGACATGATCAACGCGGATGTGCTGCCTGTCATCCCAACGCAGGGCTCCGTCGGAGCTTCGGGAGACTTGGCGCCGCTGGCGCACCTCGCCGGCGCACTGATGGGAGAGGGCCGCGTTCGGATCGGCGGCGTTACCTACAACGCTGTAGAGGGTCTCGCGAAGGTCGGACTCGCTCCCGTCGAACTGGGCCCCAAGGAGGCGGTGGCACTCCTGAACGGGGTCCAGGCATCCACCGCCATCGCCCTGCGCGGACTCTTCGGCGCCGAGGCCGTGTTCAACGCCGGCCTGGCCGCGGGTGCGCTCACGCTGGAGGCGACGGCGGGTCGACAGGTCGTTCTCGACGACCGCATCCAGCAGATCCGCGGGCACGCCGGCCAGATCCGGGTCGCAGGCCTCCTGCGGCGCCTGGTCGCCGACAGTTCGGTCCTCGACGTGGAGTTCGAGGGGCGTCGGCTTCAGGACCCCTACTGCCTGCGCTGCCAGCCACAGGTGATGGGGGCAGCGCTGGATCTCCTGACGTTCGCCGCGCGCACGATCCAGCAGGAAGTCAACGCGGTCTCCGACAACCCGCTGATGTTCCCCGACGACGGTGTCATCTTGTCGGGCGGGAACTTCCACGGCCAGCCCATCGCTTACGCCGCGGACATCATCGCCATGGCGGTCTGCGAGATCGGGTCGATCTCCGAACGCCGCCAGGCAATGCTCATGGATGCCTCCATGAGCGGGTTGGCGCCGTTCCTGGTTGGCAACGCGGGTCTGAACTCGGGGTTCATCATGGCTCAGGTCACCAGTGCCGCGCTCGTCGCGGAGAATCGCGCCAAGGCGACTCCGAACAGCGTCGACAGCATTCCGACCTCCGCCGGCCAAGAGGATCACGTCAGCATGGCGACGCATGCTTCCGTGCGCCTTGGTCCCATGGTGCGCAACGCGGGGTACATCATCGCGATCGAGCTGCTGTGTGCTGCCCAGGGCCTGGACCTGAGGAACGGCGGGACCCCGGCGCCGGCGAATCGCCCCACCTATGACCTTGTCCGCTCCAAGGCCGAGTTCCTCGAGGACGACCGCATCATGGCGGGGGAGATGGAGGCCGTTGCCGCGGAGATCCTTGACGGGGTGTTCATCGAGATCGTCGGTGGTCGGCTGGAAGCTGACGCCTGACCGTCAGTTCTTCGCTCCTGCCGAATGAGGTGGGCCTCGCCACGGGGGTGGGCATGACGTGCCCACCCCCCTTTGCGTCCGTTCTGAGCGCTCGCCGCGGTCGGTTCCGGCTCTCGGTCGGCCGCCACCCACACCCGCCGGCGAAGCTCGTCGTGATCGGTTTCGCCTGGTGTGCGCGGAGATTCGTGATCGCGTAGACGGTCTCGGTGGTGGAGCGTTTCGGCTCGTCGAGACGGCGTCGGCGGCGTCGGATCCGCGTCGCCTGCGCGGTGTGGGGGAGTCGATGCGGGTGCGGATTCGCGGGTGGTGTCGCGGTCGGCGTTGGGCATGAGCCGCCAGGGCCGGCCGGCCAGTTGCTGGTGCGGGAAGTCGGCTCAGGGCGCGGTGCCGGCCGGTTGGCCGGTCCGTTGCCCGAACCGGACGTGCGAGTCCCCGCATCGCGGCTCTCCAGTGTTGCTATTGCGTGTGTGGCTGCTCATGGATGCTGCCGTGGCAGCGGGCGCAGACGGTGGCTTGGTAGCGGTCGCGCATGCCCCATAGTGGGCGGCGGTATTCGGCCGCCAGGGTCGACATCACCGACCCATTCCCCGATCGCGGTTCAGGAGCGGTTGCCGGCAAGGGCGCGTCCGCGCCAAGCACCTCAAGCCGGACACCCGTCACGAGTTTGCCGAGGTCCCGGCTGCCCAACGGTCTCTGCGAGGGCGATCTGAACACGATTGTGTTGCACCTGCGCGGCATCCGCAGATCGCATGCGCGAAGGGCTTGCCGTGCTGCATGGAAGGGGATACCGTTCCGCCAGTGCTGAATGGTTTCTTTCACTTTCAGCCTCGAGTAGCCCCCAGGAGCCAACGATGCCGAGAAGCCGTGTAGTGATCGCCACCCTCTCCCTGCTTGCTGCCGCCGCGCTCCTCGTGAGCGGTTGCGGGGCGGAGGCCAGCACGCCGAAGGACAATGCTCTGCTCGTCCCGGAACTGAATAAGTTGTTGCCGCAGAAGGTGCGGGACTCGGGCGTCCTCACTGTGGCCACCGATCCGCAGTACCCGCCGTGCGACTTCACCAACCAGTCCGGGAAGATCGACGGCTTCAACCATGACATCCTGATGGAGATGGCACCGCGACTCGGCGTCGAGATCCGCCAGGAGGGGATCGCCTTCGACGGCCTGCTTCCCGGAGTCCAGAGCGGTCGGTTCGATGCCGCAATGGAGTGCATCACCGACAACCTGGAGCGCCAGAAGACGGTGAAGTTCGTCGACTACGCCTACGCCACCAAGAGTGTCATCACGACCTCCGAGAACAAGCACGGCATCACGGCGAATCCCCTGACCACGTGTGGGCTGAAGGCGGGTGTTCAGACGGGAACCGAGTTCGTCGAAGACGCCGAACTGTTCTCGAAGAACTGCAAGTCGGAGGGCAAGGACGCGCTCCAGATCACCAACTTCCCGACCGCCGGCGACCAGAACACCGCACTGCAGTCCGGACGGATCGACTTCGCCTTCAGTAACACTGCGACCGGAGTGTGGCAGGCGAAGGCCAGCAACGGCCGCTTCAAGGTCATCCCGAGTCCGCTCCTGTCGCGCACCTACGTCGGCATCGTGGTGGACATCAAGGCTGACGACACGGCCAAGGCCCTGCTCGGTGCGCTCGAGGCGATCGTCAAGGACGGCACCTACGGCAAGGTCATGTCGAAGTGGGAGCTCAACGACATCGCGTTGGACAAGCCCGGCATCAACCTGGCGACCGAGCGCCCCCTCGAACTGCCGAAGATCTGCGGGTCGTGCGGCTCCTGACCGAGGAGCACGCGCCGATATGGGCGTCGCCCCGAGCTCTTCGATGACCTCTTGACGCATCGTCGTGGACTCGTGGGACGCAGGTCTGGTGCGGCGCGGACATCCACGCCGCACCAGACCCTGTGGTCAGACTGACTCGAGTGCCAAACCCGGCGGTCCACGCCGACCGCCTGTCGCGAGCGCCACGAGGAGCGTCGACCAGGCCCCTATACGTCTGGAACGCCACCAACGTGACCCGCGCGTAGTGAAAAACAAGAGAAGGTGCACCGTGACACACCCGGCAGCTGACGTCGAAGTGCGAGATCCATTCGCGAAACCCCGGCCACGCAGGCACCCGAGCTACTGGATCAGCGGGCTTGTCGCGGTTGTGATCCTGGGCCTCCTCGTCTACGGACTCGTGACGAACGAGAACCTGGAATGGGATGTCATAGGTGATTACCTCTTCGCCGATCCCATCTTGGAGGGCTTGTGGATGACGGTCAAGCTCTCGTTGGTCTCCCAGTTGATCGCAGTGCTGATCGGTTGCCTGCTCGCCCTTCTCGGTGAGTCCCGGAACCCCGTCTTCCGCGCCTTCGTCAAGGCATATGTCGGGTTGTTCCGAGGGCTGCCACTGCTTGTTCTCCTGCTGATCTGCTTCAACGCGGCACTCTTCATCCCGCGGATCGGGTTCGGCGGAGCCAGTTGGGAAACGAACACCCTCATCACCGGTTTCACGGCCGCCATCATCGGCCTTTCCTTGCATGAGGGTGCCTTCATGGTCGAGATCATCCGAGCGGGCTTCATGTCGGTGCCTCCCGGCCAGCGTGAGGCGGCCCAGGTCCTGGGAATGAAGCGTGGCCTCACCATGCGGACCATCGTCATCCCACAGGCGATCAGGGTCATTATTCCGCCGACAGGCAACCAGTTCATCAGCCTCCTCAAGGCGAGCTCGCTCGTCGCGGTCATCGGTGGAGGCGACCTGCTCACCCGGGCCCAGCAGATCTACGGCTCCAACTTCAAGGTCATCCCGCTCCTCCTGGTGGTCAGCTTCTGGTATCTGGCGATCGTCATGCTGGCGACCCTGGGCCAGCACTTCCTCGAGAAGAAGTACTCCCTGTCCGCAGGACCGCAGAGGAAACTTGTGAAATCTCGGGTCGAGGAGGCGTCGAAGTGAAGCAGCGGCCACTTGTGACCATCCGGGACGTGCGGAAGCGCTTCGGCGAGATAGACGTCCTCAAAGGCATCGACCTCGACGTCATGCACGGAGAGGTGTTGTGTCTGATCGGACCGTCAGGCTCCGGAAAGAGTACGCTGCTTCGTTGCGTGAACGTCCTCGAACAGATCGACGGCGGCTACATCCAGGTAGAGAACGACTTCGCGGGCGCGACGGTCAAGAATGGCGAGCTCCACGAGCCCAGCGAGGCCGAGATCGCGAAGTACCGCCAGCGCATCGGCATGGTCTTCCAGCACTTCAACCTCTTCTCCCACCTGACCGCACTCGAGAACGTGACCATCGGCCTCATCAAGGTCCGGGGATTCGCGAAGAGCGAGGCGGTCGCCCGTGCGCGGAAGACCTTGTCCGACGTCGGACTGGAGCACCTGCAGAACTCGTACCCGCGCCACCTCTCCGGTGGGCAGCAGCAACGTGTCGCCATCGCCCGCGCGCTGGCCATGGAGCCGAAGCTCATGCTGTTCGACGAGCCGACGAGCGCCCTGGATCCCGAGCTCGTCGGGGAGGTGCTGTCGGTGATGCGTCGCGTGGCCGAGCGGGGGATGACCATGATCGTGGTGACCCACGAGATGCGATTCGCGCGGGACGTCGCCGATCGGGTTGCCTTCATGGATCAGGGACGGATCGTCGAGATCGACGACGCCAAGAAGCTGATCGATTCGCCGACGTCCGAGCGTACGAAGAACTTCCTGAACCACGTGAAGAGTGAGAGTCCTCATGGTCAGCCTGCAGATCGCGTTCGGTGAGCCACGCGGCGCCGCGGATGCTCCGGTTCTGGTCCTCGGCCATTCCTTGGGTACGTCATCCGACCTCTGGGCCGACGCGGCCGCGTTGCTCGCACAGCACTTCCGGGTCATCACCTGGGACCTTCCCGGGCACGGCGCATCGCCCGCCGCCGACGGCGCGTTCACGATCGGCGACCTGTCCGACGCGGTGGTCGGTCAGCTCGGTGCACGGGGGGTCGCCAAGTTCTTGTACGCGGGCGTCTCCATCGGTGGCACCGTGGGGATGGACGTGGCCCTCCGCCATGCCGAGCGCATCGACGGCGTTGCGGTCATCTCCACCGGCGCCAACGTCGACGCGCCGGCGGCCTGGGCTGAACGCGCTGCCTCGGTGCGCTTGGAAGGGACTGAAGCGCTGGCGGAGGGATCGCTGCAGCGCTGGTTCGCGCCGGCGACGCGGGAGCACCGCGGCGAGCGAGCGGCGTCGATGGTCGAGGCACTTCGTCGCACCGACGACCGCAGTTATGCGTGGGCGTGCGAGGCTCTAGCCGCCTACGACGTCTCCGCTGACCTGCCACGGATGGACGTCCGCGCCCTCGCGCTGTGGGGCGAGCACGACCAGCTCGTCCCCGAGCGCAAGTCGGCGGAGCTCGCTCGAAAGCTGCCGCGCGGGTCCGTCCAGTGCGTCCCTGGTGCGGCGCATGCGGCGCCCATCGAGCAGCCCACGATCGTCGCGGGCCTGCTGGTCGACTTCTTCCTTGGTCTGTGAGCCGCCGACCGCGCGTGACGTCACGTTCGAGAGTGGAAGACCGAACCGCCATTGCCATGTCGTGGTGCCGAAGGAGGCGACATGTAGAACGCGCCTGCTGACGAACTCGAGATGCCGCTGAGGACTTGTGTCCTCCGATAGAAACGACGTTGACAGAACTTATGCCGAGTACACCCTTCCATGAGTACATCGCTATCGGCCGACGGCGACCAATGACGCGCGTCGACGCAAGGAGCGGGCGCCGTGTCGGTTCGTGACAGATTGGCGGAGATCAGCGCGATCGGCCGGGACAACGTCCGCGGTGGCTACTCGCGTCACCTGCTGGACCCGGCGGAGGTGGCGCTTCGCAGCTGGTTCAGAAGCTCAGCAGAGGCACTGGGTCTATCCGTCGAGCTGGACGGGAACGGGAACCTGTGGGCGTGGTGGGGCGAGTCCCGGCGGGGAGCCGTCGCGACCGGCAGTCACCTGGACTCCGTCCCCGGCGGAGGTGCGTTCGACGGACCACTCGGCGTGGTGAGTGCACTCGAGGCGGTCGCGATCCTCAAGGCTGAGGGCTGGCGTCCCGCACGGCCGATCGCCGTGTGCGCGTTCGCGGAGGAAGAAGGATCCCGCTTCGGCATGCCGTGCCTGGGCTCTCGGCTGATGGTCGGTGAGATCGCGCCGGAGGACGCACTCGCCCGGGTCGACCGCGGTGGCGTCACCCTCGAGGAGGCCTGGCGGCAGGCGGGCCTGGAGATCTCCGCCATCGGCCCGGACCCCGACCGCCTCGCTGGCATCGACATGTTCCTCGAGCTTCATGTCGAGCAGGGCCTCGACCTGGAGGACCGTGGTCTCCCCCTCGCAGTGGGTTCGGCGATCATGTCGCACGGCAGGTGGCGGCTCTCGATCGTCGGGGAGGGTAACCATGCCGGGACCACGCCGATGCACGGCCGCCGCGACCCGGTGGTCGCGGTCTCGTCGGCGGCTCTCGCGGTCCGCGAGATCGCCTTGGAGCGACCGGCTGCTCGTGGCACCGTCGGCCGCATCTCGGTCACCCCGAACGGCACGAACGTCATCGCCTCGCGGGTTGACGCCTGGCTCGACATCCGGGCTCATTCGGACTCGGAGGTACGCGCGCAACTGGACGCGACGATCGCGCTCATCCAGAAGCGGGTTGCGGCCGAGGGTTGCGCTCTTCAGGTCCACGAGGAGTCGTTCTCGCCGTTGGTCCTCTTCGACGAGCCGCTCACGGCGAGGATCGCCGGTCTTCTCGGCGGCGTGCCGGCGATACCGACCGGCGCCGGCCACGACGCGGGTGTCCTCTCAGCGTACGTCCCATCCGCGATGATCTTCGTTCGGAATCCGACTGGCGTCTCGCACGCCCCGGAGGAGGCCGCCCGCGAGGAGGACTGCGAGGCCGGAGCCCAAGGGCTTGCCGCCGTTCTCCGGAACCTCACCGGCGAGGCCTCCCGATGAGCGGCGAGCGGCAGCGCGTCCACTGCGAGGTCGCGCTCGTGGAGGGGCGCCTGGCCGAGCGGGTGCGGGTGGAGGCGGTGGACGGCGTGGTCGTCGAGGTCGTCGCCGGCGTGCCTCCGCAGCCCGGCGACGTCGTGCTCGGGGTGGTCGTGCCCGGATTCGCGAACGCCCATTCCCATGCGTTTCATCGAGAGCTGCGCGGTCGTACACACGCCGACGGAGGTGACTTCTGGCAGTGGCGGCACCAGATGTACGACGTTGCCAACCGTCTGACGCCGGACAGCTACCACATCATCGCGGAGCGGGTCTTCAAGGAGATGCGCGACGCCGGCTACACGGCAGTCGGTGAGTTTCACTACCTGCACCACCAGCCCGGCGGAGCGCCGTACGGCGGTCACGAGATGGAGCTGGCGCTGGTGGCGGCGGCGACTTCCGCCGGCATTCGGCTGGTACTGCTGGACACCTGCTACTTGTCGGGTGGCGTCCACCAGCCACTGGGCGCGCAGCAGCAGCGGTTCGGCGACGGAGACGCCCATCGCTGGTTGGAGCGCTGGCATCGTCTGCGCGACACGCTTTCCGGACGAGGCGACGGGCTCGTCACCTTGGGCGCCGCCATACACTCGGTCCGAGCCGTGTCGCGATCCGACCTCTCCGTGATTGCCGACGGCCTGCCCCAGGACGTGCCGCTGCACGCCCACGTGTCCGAGCAGCCTGCGGAGAACCAGGCATGCATCGAGGCGTACGGCCTGACTCCGGTCGGGCTGCTCGCGGATCACGGGCTGGTGTCGTCGCGGTTCTCCGCGGTTCACGCGACGCACCTGACCACTGGCGACATCGGCCTGCTCGGAGACGTCGGCGCGACGATCGTGATGTGTCCCACGACCGAAGCCGATCTCGGCGACGGGATCGGCCCTGCCCCCGAGCTTCAGGACGCGGGGGCACGCCTCGCCATCGGTTCGGACCAGCACGTCGTGATCGATCCGCTCGAGGAGCTCAGCCGTTTGGAGCTCGACCAGCGCCTGCGGCTGCAGCGGCGTGGGGTCTTCCCGCCGGAAACGCTCTGGGCGGCGGGAACAGTCGGGGGGTACGAATCCCTCGGCCTGTCGCGGAATCCTGGATCTCTCCCGGGACTACGCGTGGGCGAGCACTGGGACGCGGTCGAGATCGACACGACGTCGACGAGGCTCCGAGGTGTCGACCCGTGGCAGCTGCCACTCGCGGCACGTGCCGGCGATGTACGGGCAACCATCGTCGGCGGTCGGTTGACCCGTCCCGGCCGTTAGGCTGAGGTCACCGAACCGCGAGCCACCGCCGCACCCCTAGCCCGTCGAGGGCGGCCGACGGTCGCCAGACGTCGAACCTGCTCGTACCGCGGCCAGCGGTGAGGGCGATCACGACGGCGGCCGTCGGGAACTCCAGCCACGGAAACCGGCAGGGTAGGAGTTCGGCGGGGTCGGAGTCGTCGGCCTTGACCATGAGGTTGACGGCACGGCACGGCGTCGTCAGCCGGACCAGTATCGTCTCGGAGTCGCCGGCGAACGAGAACGGCGTGGCTGCGGCGATGCGCCGGGTCTCACCGTCCACCCGCAGCTCGACGGAGCTGTCAACCGGAACGAAGGTGCGCGTGATCCCCGGCAGGCTTGAGAACGGGCCTGGTCCGGTCAGGTCGGCGATGCTCAGGCGCCAGGGTGGCCGGCCGGTGGCCAGCTCCTGGCTCTCGTGGTAGGACACCACTTCGCGGGTGACACCCGCACCCGTCGCCCAATGAGTCGGCCGGAGCTGGCAGAAGCGGCGCAGCGGTGCCGGCAGGCCGCCGTCGCCAAGGGGCCCGCTCGCCGGGGCGTCTGCGGTCCCCTGAGCGAGATCCCCGCGAACGCGACTGGCGCCGTGGCGGACCGCCGGGTTGCGCGTCACCGATTCGTCGCGAGCGCGGTGTGGTCTTGCGCCACGGCGCCACTCTCGAGCTCCCCCAGGATCGTGAGCAGGAGAGTCGCCGTCGTCTCGGGGTCGCTGATGTTGGGTGAGTGCTTCGCGTCGATCTCGTAGACCGTGCAGCTGGGTGCGTGCTCGGCGATCCTGTGCGCCCAGTCCGGCTCGACGAGGTTGTCCTGGCGTCCGCTCACCAGCGCTAGTGGCGTGCGGACCGTTCGGAGGCTCCGCGGGTAGTCGTCGTGGGGCCTCGGCGTGCCCTCGAACGGGGTGGCGAGCCCGGCGGCAGCGACGGCTCGGTAGTGACCTGGGTCGCGCGCGTCACGTAGCCGAAGCTCGACGTGCTCGTCGATCGCCGGGAAATGACCGGTGAGCAGGCGTACGATCCGCAGCATGTCCGCCTGGGAGCCGTCGAAGTGCGACAGCGCGGCCAACGCCTCCTTGGTGCGGTACGGGCCACCCGTTCCCGCTATCGACACGGCCGTCCTGATGCGCCACGAGAACCAGGGCAGGGTCGCTGCCCGCAACGCCATGGCGCCGCCGAAGGAGTTCCCGATGAGATGGGCGGGGCGGTCCTCCAGCCTGAGCGCATCGAGCAGCGCCGCTACCTGGCGGAGCCGGAACTCGTACGGCGCCACGTCGAGCTGCACCATCTTGCTGGAGGCCCCGTAGCCGTAGAGGTCTGGTGCGATCACCCTGTAGTACTCCGCCAGGGTGGGGATCACGTTGATCCAGCTGGCCTCGGCCGAACCACCCCATGCCCCGTCATGCAGCAGCAGCAGGGGGTGTGCGGATGGGGATCCCGCCGACAGGAAGCTCGTCACAAGCCCGCCGACGCTGATCTGGTCTCGCTTGATTGCCGACATGCGGTGTCTCCTGTCGAGCGATGCAGGTGCCAGGGGTCATCAGGGAACTGGCGGTCAGTCGAGGAACTCGTGGTCCGACTCGATGACCGACTCGGTGATCTCCCAGTACTCCACATTGGTGTACGGCCAGATCTGGGACACCCGTCCGTGCCGGTTCTGGTACCAGGTGCTCACATACGGCTGGCCCCACGCCATCCTCCGGTTGCCCTGGTCGACCCACGCGACGAAGCGGTCAAGCGCTTCCCTGCGTACGTCGATCGCGGCCGCCCCCCGGTGTAGAACCTCGTGCATCGCTTTGAGTGAGTACTCGACCGCGCGCTCGAGCATGAAGTGCAAGCTGCCCGCGACAACGCCACCCACGTTGGGGCCGTAAATGAGAAAGAAGTTGGGGAACCCCGGGACCATGACGCCGTTGTGGGCGCGTGCGTCACCATCCCAGAACTCATGGATCTCCATACCGTCGCGTCCCAGGACCTCGACCTCGTCGAGATAGTCGGACGGCTTGAAGCCCGTCGCGTATACGATGACGTCCACCTCGTGCAGGAGACCGTCGGTGTCGACGATCCCGTCCTCGGTGAACCGCTCGATTCCAGAAGTCACGAGCGTCGTCTTCTCGGCGAGCAGCGCGGCGGCCCACACCTCGTTGTCCCGGAGCATGCGCTTGGCACCGGGCGGGTACGCCGGTACGACGTGCTGGAGGAGTTCCGGGGCGCCCTGGAACTGGGCCTCGAGTTGGGTGATGAGGTACTCCCGCAGCTCCTGGTTCTTGGCCGAGACGCTGAGCGGCGCACCGGGCCAGTCCGCTTCCGCTGTAACGGTGTGGGTCCGTCCGGGGATGCCCGTGAGGATCACCCAGAGGCGGTACCACTGCGCATAGTGCGGAACCTTCCGCGCGAGCCAGCTGAACGCGTCCGTCACCGGGTGGTGATAGTTCGGTGCCGGCAGCATCCACGGCGCACTGCGCTGGAAGACGGTGAGGGCATCCACATCCCCGACGATGGCCGGCACGATCTGGTAGGCGCTCGCGCCGGTGCCGATGACGGCAACCCGCTTGCCCTTCAGGTCGACCGCGTGATCCCACTCCTGCGAGTGCATCGTCGTTCCGCGGAACAGACTCTGGCCTTCGAACTCCGGGATGTTCGGTCTGTCGAGCTGGCCCAACGCGCTGACCACCGCAGCGAACCGGCGAACCTGCTCGCTGCCGTCCGGCCCGCGGGTGGTCGCCTCCCAGAACCTGCCGTCGTCGTCCCAGCGCAGGCGGAGGAGCCTGGTCGAGAATTCGATCCGGTCGGTGATTCGGGCGCGCTCGGCCACGTCGCGGAGGTAGTCGAGGATCTCACCGCCCTGCGCGAACTGGTGCGGCCAATCCCCACGCTGCGCGAACGAGTAGGAGTATCCGAACGTGGGAGTGTCGAGACGGACCCCGGGATAGGCATTCTTCGCCCACGTACCTCCCACGGAAGTGCTGGCCTCGATCAGGGTGAACGGCACTTCCGCCTGGGCGAATCGGTGAGCGGCGGCGATCCCCGCGACACCTGTGCCGATGATGAGCGTGGGGAAGGGTCGTCCGTTCGCGACCTCCCCGAACTTCCAAGACGGCCGGCCGCCCTTGTCGGTTGCGAGGTCGAGCTCATGGGTCAGCATCCGGTACCACTCGTCTCGACCGCCGCTGAGATAGTGGAGGATCTCTCGAACTGTCTCGTCCGGCAGCACGTCGACCGTGGTGATCCCCTTGTCGCGCAGGGCGGTCAGCGCAGCGGCGGCGACGGCGACAGCCTTTGCTTTCTGCTCCTCCGACATCCCTCCGTGCGGGTGCGGCTGCGTGTCGATCGGCGTCAGGGGCGGTTGGAGGTCCGCGTGCAGGATCGACGGGTCGCCGAGCGCTGCCGCCAGCGCAGCGAGCAGGACGGGCAGCTCCGAGCCGGCCGATACCTGCTTGAGGAACTCGTCGTCCTCGACGATCGCTTCGGACTGGGAGACCTGGTAGAGGTCGTCGAACCGATGGATCTCGTCAGCATCAGGTTCGGGAGTCGGTGCCATTCGGGTTGCTACCCCCCTCGTCTGTAGGTCTAGTGAGACGGACGTCCGTGCGGGATGAGCACCGTCAGAGCTGGCCGTTTCTCGCTCGCATAATACTATGCTAGCGGCGGCAGTTCGCATAGAGTTGTGCCGGGCCGGGGTGAACGGCCGGCCGCGATGCCGGCCGCACCGTGGCCGAGCGGTTCCGCCCCAACGAGAGCGAGGAAGAACAAGTGAGCGTTTCGGCTGACGTCGTCAAGGCATGGCTGGAGGAGTTCGGGCGGGTGTGGCGCGAAGGCGACGTGGAGGGGGCGGCGGCCATCATGACCGAGGGCGCCAGCTACCGGAACAGTCCCTTTCTGGAGCAGCCGTTCGTCGGCCACGACGCCATCGCGGGGTTCTGGGATGCCGCGCTCGTTGGCGTATCCGATGTCGACTTCCGTTACGGGACACCGGTGATCGAGGGAGACCGGGTGGGTGTCGAATGGTGGGCCACCCTCCGCTCGGGCGGGGAGGACTACACCCTGGCGGGCAACTTCCTGCTGACCTTCGCCGGGGACAGGGTCGCAGACCTGCGCGAGTCGTTCGTCAAGCAAAAGGGTGCTCTTCAGCCTCACGCCGGTTGGGGTCTCTGAGTCCGCGCCGTCAACGATCGTCGAGCGCCGCGTTGATCCAGACTGTGAGGGAGCATGGGTACCGAGGTAGAGAATCGCGCTGACGTGCTGATCATCGGGGCGGGGGTGATCGGCGCCAGCGCCGCCTTCGCGCTGGCGAAGTCTGGCCACGACGTGCTCGTGGTCGATCGCAACAGCGGGGTCGGCGACGGTTCGACCGGGTCGTCGGCAGGCATCATCCGCGTCCACGCGAGCGACGTGCAGAGCTCAGCGCTCGCTGCCGACTCCCTGACCGTGTGGAACAACTGGCGCGACTTCCTCGGTGCCGACAGCACTGAGTTGGTCACGCGTTTCGTGCGGTGTGGCTCGCTGATCCTCGACGCCGGGACCGGGTTCGTCGAGCGGGCCGCGGCGGCGATGAGGGCCGCCGAGGTCTCGTTCGACGAGTGGTCGCTGGACGAAATGAGTGATCAATTCCCGTACTTCGACTTCCACCGGTTCGGACCGCCCCGGCCCGTGGACGACGACGAGTTCTGGTCGGAGCCGACAGAGTTCCTGCGTGGCGCTCTCTTCACCGCGCAGTCGGGGTACGTCGGTGACCCGACCCTCGCGGCAGTCAATCTGATGCAAGCGGCCCGCAGAGAAGGTGCCCGCTTGCGGTCGTCGACCACTGTCGCTCGGATCGATCTCGAGGGTGCCCGCGCGGTGGGAGCGACGCTGGCCGATGGCAGCAGGTTGCGAGCGGAGGCTGTTCTCGTCGCCGCCGGACCGCACTCCGATTCACTGGTCAGTGCGATCGGCGGAACCTCCGACTTCCGGGTCCGAACCCGGCGAATACGGGAGGAACTGGTCCACGTGCCCGCGCCTGCTGGGCTGGACCTCGCGCTTCAAGGGGTACACCTCGTGGACGGCGACCTCAACATCAACTTTCGTCCAGAGCTAGGCAACGCGTTCCTCGGTGGCAGTAACGGTGATCTCGTCGAGGAGCAGACAGTCATCGAGGACCCCGATGTGTTCAACCCGCTGGTGACTGCCGACGGCTGGGAACGCGCGACGCTGCGGCTGGCTCGGCGCATCCCGGCGCTGGGCATCCCGCGTGCTCGAGCCGGCGTCGTCGGGCTGTACGACGCGGCGGAGGACTGGCTGCCGATCTACGACCGGACGTGTTTCGACGGGCTGTTCGTCGCGATGGCGACCTCGGGTACACAGTTCAAGACGGCGCCGGTCGTGGGTGAGCTACTTCGCCACGTCATCGAGACAGAGCTGGACGGCCGGGACCACACCGCAGAACCGTTCCTCGCCCCGACCAGCGGGCGCACCTATTCGACTGCGCAGTTCTCCCGGCTGCGTGATCCGCGCAAGGGTCAGTCCCGGGGATGACGGGCCTGCCAGCATGCGGACCGGACAGAGGCATGAGGACGTGAACGAGCCACAGGAAGCCGTCGTCATCGACGGCATCTCAGAGCTGACCACGAACGACGAGGCCAACGGCGGGCGGGTCCCCGATGCCGCGCTGGTCGTCGAAGGAGATCGGATCGCGTGGGTCGGGCCGTCTCGTGCGGCGCCCCCCGCCGACCGGAGGGTGGACCTGGCCGGACGAGCTGTGCTCCCGGGTTGGGTCGATTCCCACACCCATATGGTCTTCGCCGGGGACCGCACTGCCGAGTTCGAGGCGAGGATGGCCGGTGAGCCGTACGCGGCGGGCGGTATCAACGTGACGGTCCAGGCCA
Source organism: Dactylosporangium sp. CA-233914 (assembly GCF_050942935.1). NCBI lineage: Bacteria > Bacillati > Actinomycetota > Actinomycetes > Micromonosporales > Micromonosporaceae > Dactylosporangium > Dactylosporangium sp. CA-233914. The sequence goes on from NZ_CP192030.1 coordinate 3,543,010, forward strand.
CGCGGGCGGCGAGCGACGCGGATCTCGAGGGAAATATCGAGAGGCTCGTCGCGGAGGCGCGCCGTGGCGGGACGACGACGATCGAGACGAAGACCGGGTACGGCCTGACGCTGACCGACGAGGTACGGGCAGCCCGCCTGGCCGGCCGGCACGCGGACGCGGTGACGTTCCTCGGCGCACACGTCGTGCCTGCGGGCGCCGACCCGGACGAGTACGTCGCGCTCGTCGCTGGTCCGATGCTCGAGGCCGTCGCTCCCTTCGTGTCGGCGGTGGACGTCTTCTGCGAGGTCGGCGCCTTCGACGAGGCGGCGACGCGCAGGATCCTCGACGTGGCCAGGACGCGGGGAATGGCGCGTCGCCTGCACGGCAACCAGCTCGGGCACGGGCCAGGGGTGCGGCTCGCTGTCGAGTACGGCGCCCTCAGCGTGGATCACCTCGGCTTCCTGACCGACGACGACGTCGCGGCCCTGGCCTCCTCGTGGGCGGACGCGAGGCGAGGCACGGTCGCGACGGTTCTTCCGGCCTGCGACCTCTCCACTCGGATGCCGCTCGCGCCGGCCCGGCGTCTCCTGGACGCCGGCGCGGTCGTCGCGATCGCCTCGAACTGCAACCCCGGCACGTCCTTCACCACCTCGATGGCGTTCTCCGTCGCCACCGCCGTGCTGCAGATGGGTCTCACCGTGCAGGAGGCGGTCCGCGCGGCGACGCTGGGAGGGGCGATCGCGTTGGGAATGGACGAGGAGGGGTGGCTCGATCCCCGGGGCACGGCGCAGCCGGCCGTCGGGGTGGTCGGTCCTGGCCGGCGGGCGGATTTCCAGGTGCTGGACGCGCCCTCGGTCACCCATCTCGCCTACCGTCCCGGAGTCCCGCTCACGAGCGCCGTGTGGCGGGCCGGCATCCGCCAGGTCTGACTTCCCGTCCGCCGGGGACACCCGAGCATGCAAACCCCTCACTCTGCCTGTTTGGAGACATCATGAACTCAACTCTCGCCGGCCGGACGGTCCTCATCACCGGCGCGGCCGAACGTGCGGGCCGCGTGTTCGCGCGCAGGTTCGCAGCGGCCGGGGCGGCCGTGGTCGTGAACCACTGGAAGCAGGCGGAGCTCGCCGAGAAGACCGTCGGGCTCATCCGCTCCGAGGGCGGCGAGGCGATCGCCGTGGAGGCGGACGTGTCGGACACCGCGGACGGCCGCCGGCTCGTGGACCAAGCGGCGGCCTGGCGCGGCGATCTCTCCGTGCTGATCCACAATGCGAGCTCCCTTCGCGCGAAGGAGTTCGAAGACGTGACCGAGGACGACTTCGACGCCTCATTCGGGGTCAACATCCGGGGACCGTTCTTCCTCAGCCAAGCCGCAGCGGCGGTCATGAAGAAGCAGGGGTACGGCAGGATCATCGCGCTGGTGGGAAACTCGACCAACGAGGCATGGCCGAATCTCATTCCGCACGGCCTGTCCAAGACGGCTCTGATCAGGCTCATGGAGCAGCTCGCCGTCGCGCTTTCTCCGACGGTGCAATGCAACGCGGTGGCACCGACGCAGTTCTTCCGCTCGGACGACGGCACCAATGACGCGCTGCGTCGTTATCGTGGTGAACCGCTCGTCGACGGCGACACCTACCGGGTCGGGACGCGGTACGAGTTCCGCAACGGGGATGCCGACGATGTCGCGGAGACGCTGCTCTACCTCTCGACGTGCTCGCCCTACCTGAACGGCACGGTCATCCGTCTCGATGGCGGGAAGGCTCTCTACTGAGGAGGGTATCGATGCTCATCGGCATCCCGAGCGAGTCGAAACAGGGCGCCCTGGTTGCGGCGACCGCCAGGACCGTGTCCCAGCTGACCGGCCTCGGTTACGACGTGATCGTCGAGTCGGGCGCCGGCGACCTCGCCGACCAGCCCGACAGCGCGTTCACCGGTGCTGGTATCCGGGTCGGTACGACGGAGGAGGTGTGGGCCGCCGACGTCGTCGTGAAGGTCAACGCCCCCACCGACGAGGAGATCGGCCGGCTCCGGCGGGGCGCCACGATCATCTCGATGATGGCGCCGGGCCGCAGCCCCGAGCTGCTGGCGAAGCTGCGAGCGCAGGGCGTCACCGCGCTCGCGATGGACGCGGTGCCGCGGATCTCGCGCGCGCAGCCGATGGACGTGCTGTCCTCGATGGCGAACGTCGCGGGCTACCGCGCCGTGGTCGAGGCCGCGCACGAGTTCGGCCGGATGTTCACCGGCCAGGTGACGGCCGCGGGCAAGATCCCGCCGGCCCGGGTGTTCGTGGCGGGTGCCGGTGTCGCGGGTCTGGCCGCGATCGGTGCCGCGTCGGCGATGGGTGCGGTCGTGCGCGCGTTCGACGTGCGTCCCGAGGTGGCCGAGCAGGTCGAGTCGATGGGCGCGCAGTTCGTTGAGCTGGACACGTCCGTGTTCGTGGCGGAGCAGTCCTCCGACGGCTACGCCAGGGAGATGACCGAGGAGCAGCAGGCCGCGACCGCCGCGATGTACGACGAGGAGGCGCGTGCCGCCGACATCGTCATCACCACCGCACTGATCCCGGGACGCCCTGCGCCGAACCTGCTCAGCGCCGAGGCTGTGGCCGGCATGAAGAACGGCTCCGTGATTGTCGACATGGCCGCGGCCAACGGTGGCAACGTCGCGGGCACCGTGGCGGATCAGAAGGTCGTCACCGAGAACGGCGTGACGATCCTGGGTTACACCGACCTCGCGGGCCGCCTGGCTGCGCAGACGTCGCAGCTGTACGGCACCAATGTCGTCAACCTGCTCAAGCTGCTGACGCCGGAGAAGGACGGCAACCTGACGCTGAACTTCGACGACGTCGTCCAGCGTGGCATCACCGTCGTCAAGGAGGGCGAGTCCACCTGGCCGCCGCCGCCCGTGCAGGTCTCGGCCGCCCCCTCGGCCGCGACACCCTCGGCCGCCGCTGCGGCCAAGAAGGAGAAGGCGCCGCTGTCCGCGGGTGCGAAGGCCGGCCTGGTGCTGGGCGGCACTGCCCTGTTCTGGCTGGTCAACGCGACCGCGCCGGACCCGGTCCCGCGGCACTTCACGACGCTGATGCTCTCGATCGTGATCGGCTACTACGTCATCGGCAAGGTGGCGCACGCCCTGCATACGCCGCTGATGTCGGTCACCAACGCCATCTCGGGCGTGGTCGTGGTCGGCGCGCTGATCCAGGTCGCCTCGGAGGACACCACCATACGGATCCTCGCCGCCGCGGCGACCCTGCTTGCCTCGATCAACATCTTCGGTGGCTTCGCGGTCACGCGGCGCATGCTCGGCATGTTCAACAAGGGGGCCTGAGCCATGGACATCGTCTCTTCCACTGGCGCGGTGTACATCGTCGCCTCGCTGTTGTTCATCCTCTCGCTGGCGGGCCTGTCGAAGCACGAGTCCGCCAGGAACGGCCTGACCTACGGCATCGTCGGCATGGCGATCGCGCTCGTCGCGACCGTCATTCTGGTCATCGACGTCACCACCGACCTCGACGGCGGCACGATCTCGATCCCGCTCATGCTGGCCTCGATCACGATCGGTGCCGTGATCGGCCTGTGGCGGGCCAAGATCGTCGAGATGACCGGAATACCCGAGCTCATCGCGCTGCTGCACAGCTTCGTCGGCCTCGCCGCCGTCGCGATCGGCTGGAGCGGCCACCTCGAGGGCTCGCACTACGCGCTGGAGAGCCTCAACAACATCCACGAGGCCGAGGTCTCGATCGGCATCTTCATCGGCGCGGTCACGTTCACCGGCTCGATCGTCGCCAACCTGAAGCTCTCGGCGAAGATGAAGTCTGCCCCGCTCATGCTGCCGGGCAAGAACTTCATCAACGTCGGTTCGCTGGTCCTCTTCGCGATCCTCACCGTCGTCTACGTCGCCGTTGATGCCGGCAGCACCGGCCAGGACGTCGTCCTCGTCGGGCTGACGGTGCTCGCTCTGGCCCTGGGCTGGCACCTGGTCGCCTCCATCGGTGGCGGCGACATGCCGGTCGTGGTCTCGATGCTCAACAGCTACTCGGGTTGGGCCGCGGCCGCCTCGGGGTTCCTGCTCAACAACGACTTGCTGATCGTGACCGGTGCGCTGGTCGGCTCATCCGGTGCCTACCTGTCCTACATCATGTGCAAGGCGATGAACCGCTCCTTCATCTCCGTCATCGCCGGTGGCTTCGGCATCGAGGCCGGCCCCGCCGGCGACAAGGACTACGGTGAGCACCGCGAGATCCAGGCCGACGCCGTCGCCGAACTGCTGGCCGGCGCATCCTCGGTCGTCATCACTCCCGGCTACGGCATGGCGGTGGCGCAGGCGCAGTACCCCGTCGCCGACCTGACCGCGAAGCTTCGGGCCAAGGGCGTCGACGTGAGGTTCGGCATCCACCCCGTGGCGGGTCGCCTTCCCGGCCACATGAACGTGCTGCTGGCCGAGGCCAAGGTGCCCTACGACATCGTGCTCGAGATGGACGAGATCAACGACGACTTCGACGCCACCGACGTGGTCCTGGTCATCGGCGCCAACGACACGGTCAACCCGGCCGCGTCGCAGGACCCGTCCTCGCCGATCGCCGGCATGCCGGTTCTCAAGGTCTGGAACGCCCACGACGTGATCGTCTTCAAGCGGTCGATGGCCACAGGCTATGCCGGCGTGCAGAACCCGTTGTTCTTCCGCGACAACAGCCAGATGCTCTTCGGCGACGCCAAGGAGCGCGTCGAGGATATCCTCCGCGCCCTGGACCGTGCTTCAGAAGTGAGCGGGGCAACCGTCCGTCGTCCGGCGCTGGCCTGATCCATCGGGTATCAGGACCGAAGAGATCTCATCCAACTGAGCGTAGAGAGGACGTCGAAGCGCGATGAATATCGTCGTACTCGTCAAGCAGGTGCCTGATTCGGGCGCGGACCGCAGCCTGCGCAGTGACGACAACACCGTCGACCGCGGTTCGGCGAGCAACGTGATCAACGAGATGGACGAGTACGCCATCGAGGAGGCGTTGAAGATCAAGGAGGCGCACGGCGGTGAGGTCACCATCCTGACGATGGGTCCGGACCGGGCGACCGAGTCGATCCGTAAGGCGCTGTCGATGGGCCCGGACAAGGCGGTGCACGTGGTGGACGATGCCCTGCACGGCTCGTGTGCGGTGGCCACCTCGAAGGTCCTGGCGGCCGCACTCGGTCAGCTCGATGCGGATCTGGTGCTGTGCGGTTCGGAGTCGACTGATGGTCGAGTGCAGGTGCTGCCGCACATGATCGCGGAGCGGCTGGGTGTTGCGGCGCTGACCGGTGCGCGCAAGCTGACCGTGGACGGGGCGACGTTGACGGTGGAGCGGCAGACGGAGGAGGGGTACGAGGTGGTCACCGCCTCGACCCCGGCGGTGGTGTCGGTGTGGGACACGATCAACGAGCCGCGGTACCCGTCCTTCAAGGGCATCATGGCGGCGAAGAAGAAGCCGCTGCGGACGCTGTCCCTGGCCGACCTGGGCGTCGCCCCCGCCGAGGTGGGCTTCGACGGCGCCACCAGCACGGTGCTGGAGCACTCCACGCGCCCGCCGCGGTCCGGCGGCACCAAGGTCACCGATGAGGGCTCCGGCGGCGTGCAGCTGGTCGAGTTCCTCGCCACCGAGAAGTTCGTGTGAGAGGTCCGCATGTCTGAGGTTCTCGTCGTCGTCGAAGCCACCCGGGAATTCGGCGTCAAGAAGGTCACGCTGGAGATGCTCACCCTCGCCCGCGAGCTGGGCACCCCGGCCGCGGTCGTGCTTGGCGGCGCCGGCGCCGCACAGGCGCTGGCCGCCAAGCTGGGCGAGTTCGGCGCGGGCAAGATCTACGCCGCGGAGAGTGAGGAGATCGACGGCTATCTGGTGGCGCCGAAGGCCACCGTGCTCGCCGACCTCGTGAAGCGGGTACAGCCGGCCGCGGTGCTGCTCGCCTCGTCGCAGGAGGGCAAGGAGATCGCCGCCCGGCTGGCCGTCAAGCTGGACAACGGCATCCTGACCGACGTGGTTGCCCTCGATGCGGACGGCACCGCCACGCAGGTCGCGTTCGCCGGTTCCACCATCGTCAAGTCCAAGGTCACCCGCGGCCTGCCGCTGGTCACCGTCCGCCCGAACTCGCTCACCCCGGCCCCGGCGCCGGCCACACCGGCCGTCGAGCAGCTCACCGTGCAGGTTCGTGAGACGGACAAGCTGGCCAGGGTGGTGCAGCGCGTCGCCGAGCAGAAGGGCACCCGCCCCGAGCTCACCGAAGCCTCGGTCATCGTCTCCGGCGGCCGCGGGCTCGGCAACGCCGACAACTTCACACTGGTCGAGGAACTGGCCGACCTGCTCGGCGGCGCCGTCGGCGCGTCCCGCGCCGCGGTCGACTCCGGCTTCTACCCACACCAGTTCCAGGTCGGGCAGACCGGCAAGACCGTCTCCCCGCAGCTGTACGTCGCGCTGGGCATCTCCGGCGCCATCCAGCACCGCGCCGGCATGCAGACCTCGAAGACCATCGCCGCGGTCAACAAGGACCCCGAGGCCCCGATCTTCGAAGTCGCCGACTACGGCGTCGTCGGCGACCTGTTCACGGTCGTCCCGCAGGCCGCCGAGGAGATCCGCAAGCGCAGGTGACAGGAGGCGTTGCCCGGCCATCGCTCGCTGCCGAGATCCGAGCCGCGAGCGGCCGCGAGGAGGCGTCCACGTAGGCTGGGGCCCGCGTTGCTGAGAGGAGGGCGTGTGCCTCGACCCGCCGCCCACGAGCTGGCATCGGCCGGCAGTGTGGATCTGTCACCCGCTCGCAGGGTCGACCCGGGCGGCCTCCTCGCATCGCTGGGGGCCATCGTCCATTGGTCGGACAGCCACGACGTTCGGGTGTCGACGATGAAGGCCGCCGGCTTTCCGGTCGACGACGTCGTGCTCTTCCTCGCCGTCAATCAACTGGCTTACCGAGGAGCACTCCGCCCCACCGAGCTCGCCCGAGCGCTCGGCACCGGACGTTCCAACATGACCAAGATCACCCGGCGCCTTGAGGAGGCCGATCTCATCCTCCGGACTGCGGACCCGGCCGACGACCGAGGGGTCCTCATCGCCCTCTCGTCCAGGGGACGCGACATCGGGGAGAAGATCATCGGCCATGCCGAACAGCGGTTACGAGAATCCCTCGACGATTGGCCTCGCGCCGACCGCGAGGAACTGAGGCGGTTGCTCGCAAAGTTGGCAGACGCGGCAATCGCCGACGGGTACCAGCCGATACCCCACGCGGGATCGCAGCCTCCCGGGGCCTGACCGCGAGCCGCACGTTCATCGGATCAACGGTCAGGCGAGGCCGCGCCACAGCTGACGGCCGTCGACCGACGTTGGCCAAAGGTTTGCCAGGTGCACAGCCAGCGCCGCGATCCCCGCGGCGAAGAGCCAGGGTTGCCACGCCCCGGCCACGGTCAGGGGGAGGGCGGCGGCCGCTCCGGTGAGCGGGCCGGTGGCGGCGACCCAGCGCAGCGGGGCGCCGGTCAGGTCGGGGCGGATCACGGCGAGGTGCCACGGGCCGATGAGGAGGGCGCCCGTGCGGGGGTGGCCGGTGCGGCGGCGCAGCGCGATCAGGTGGGCGGCCTCGTGCAGGGCCAGCGTGACCGCGACGGCGGCCGGGGTCAGGGCGGCGGCGAGCACCGCGGCCGGGTCGCCGCCGAGCAGCCGGGCCACGGCGGCCACGGGCAGACCGAGCAGGGCGAGGGTGCGCCAGGCCCGGCCGAGCAGGTGGGCGACGCAGCGGGCGACGGCCGGGGGCGCTCCGGCGGGCACGGGGACCCGCCGGATCGCCAGGTCCAGCAGCATGCGCAACTCGGCGTCGTCGCCGTGCCGCAGTGCCCGGAGGGCGGCGCGGCGCGGTGCGCCCGGCGGGAACCGGACGTGGACGGCGCGCAGTCGGGTGAGGCCCAGGGCGGGGCCGATGTCGGCCGGGGCGAGCGGCAATCGGCCTGCGGCGTGCGCGCGGGTGAAGAGGTCCCACTCGCCTTCCGGTACCGCCACATCAACCGCACGGTGCGCATTGTGCAGCACCCCCGGCACACCGGGCTCGACACCGGCGCTCGGGTGGAGCACTGGGCCGGCGACGCGATCAGAAGACGAGGTCACGTTCCCGCCAGCGGGCGAGCCTGCGGTACAGCAGGATGCCGCCGCCCATCACGAGCACCACCACCACGATCGGCAGCACGTTGCTGGCGGCGAGCTCGTTGAAGGCCATCGAGACCGCCAGCCCGACCGTCGTGGCCAGCACGACCGCGGCGACCGACGAGAGCGGCTGCTCCTCGCCGACCGGGATGACGAGCCCGACCAGCATGGTGGTGGCGAACGTGGCGACCATCGGCGGGGTGGCCCCGAGCACGAGGCCCGGGTCCCAGCCGGGGGTGGCGAGGAGCGCGGCGCTGATCGCGCCGAACACCACCAGCCACAGGATCGCCGTCGCCGCCCACTTCGGCCCGACCCAGCGGCCGCGGCTCGCGGTGGCGGCCCGGTAGATCCAGTGGTGGGTCCAGGTGGCGCCGTAACTGGACAGCGGGACCAGGCCGAGCATCGCGAAGATGAGCAGCCCGCCGGCCGGCCAGAACAGGACGTCACGGACCGGTTCCACGACGGCCACCGCGATCGCGGCGCCGATCAGGACGAAGATCAGGGCCACGTTGCCGGGATGGCGGGTCGCTTGGAGCAGTTCGAGGAGGGTGAGCGAGCGCGGGCGGCGGCCGACGCGGGCGGTGCGCAGGCCGATCAGCCGCGAACGGTCGCCGGCGGGGTGCCGATCGACGAGGCTGGAAGTGGCCCACCACACCAGTGCCGCCAGGAGCACGACGCTGAACGCGATGGCGAGCGCGCCGGCGGGGGCGGCAAGGCTGGCGTGGGTCAGCGCCCGCAGCAGCCACCGGGCCGCGGTCGGGTCGTCCGTGCTCGCCTGGTTGGCGACGCATTGGTACCCGACGAGCCCGAACATCGCCAACGCGCCCACGGCCTGCGCGAGGGGGCGGTGAATGCCCACGAGCCGCACCGTGAGGCTGACCAGCAGCCGGAAGACGCTGGCGGCGACGAGCATCCCGCCCAGCGCGACCGCCAGCCAGGACGCGACGACCGCGGTGACCTCGGCCGGGCCCGGCGCCCCCTGGATCGACAGCCATAGGAACGGCGCGGACATCGACCCGGCCAGGCCGAGCGTCAGCAGCATCGCCGGGAGGTCGAGGGCGAGCCGGCGCTGGACGGCCCGCATCGGCGCGGTCGCCAGCAGCGTGCCGAACGCCGACTCGTTGGGGATGAGCAGGATCAGCCCGACGGCGCCGAGCGCGGCGGTGGCCAGGGTGAGGTTGAGGGTGAGCGCCAGCAGCAGCTCGTGCAGGCCGGCCCGGTGCAGTTCGTCGGCGCCGACCGCCTTGCGGGTGCTGACCGCGAGGTACACCCACCCGGCCGCGGCCAGCAACAGCGTCACGACCACCGCCCGGTAGGCCCCGACGCTGTCGCCGAGGGCCCGGATCATCTCGCGCCGCCAGCTGCGCAGCATGGCCTCGGCGACGGCGGTAACGCTCCTCACGGAGCCCCGTTCGCGCTCGTCCGGCGGCGGGTGAGGCCGATCGGCAGCCCGACGAGCACGGTCAGCGCGAGCAGCCAGACCAGCAGCCCGACCGGGTTGAGGTCCACGGAGAGCAGGTCCTGGCCGGTCCCTGAGTGCGCGGTCAGCAGGAGCGGGATGTCGACCGTGCGCTCGTTGGAAACCGCCGTGATCATGCCGCCGACGGCGATGACGATCACGGCGAAGACGGCGAGGACGGCACCGCTGCCGAACGCCAGGAACCACCGGTTGTTGCGTCCCATCGTCAGCTCCTTACTCCGGCGACCGGCTCGTGGCGCCGGCCGAGCAATGAGATCTCCCGGATGCGGGCCCGGGCGCCCTGCGCGCGCGACTCGATGCCGGTGGCGGTGAGGAACACGTCCTCGAGCGTGGACCGGCCGAACTCGGCCATCAGCGCGGCCGGCGACCCGCCGGCGACCAGCCGGCCGCCGGCGATGATCCACACCTGGTCACAGAACGTCTGCGCGGTGAGCAGGTCGTGGGTGGCGACGAGCACGCCGCCCGCGTGGGCCACGAACGCCTCGACGAGGGCGCGCAGCACCACCGCCGCCTCCGGGTCGAGGCCGCGGAACGGCTCGTCGAGGATGAGCAGTGCCGGGCCGTGGCACAGCGCCGACACGACCTGGAGCTTGCGCTTCATGCCGTGGGAGTATTCGGCCACCAGCTTGCGGGTGGCGCTGGTCAGGTCGAGCAGGTCGAGCAGGTCGGCCATCAGCTCGGTGGAGAACTCGCGCTGCAGCCGCCGGCCCAGGTCGAGGAACTCCGCGCCGGTGAGGCTGGTCGGCAGTGCGAGGTCGTCGGGCACGAACCCGAGCTCGCGCTTCGCCTCCGGGCTCTGATGGCCGTGCCCGGCGATCGTGATCGAGCCGGCGGTCGGCTCGATCACGCCGGTGACGGAATGCAGGATGGACGACTTGCCGGAGCCGTTCGGGCCGAGAAGTCCGGTCACGGAGCCCGCGGCGACGTGCAGGCTGACGTCGTCGACGGCCAGGAATCGGCCGTACCGTTTCGTCAGCCCGGCCACTTCGAGCACCGTTTCCGGCGGGGTGTCGCCCATCCTGCCCTCCACTGACTATCGCCGACGGCTGGTTCTGGCTGCGGAACTCGAAGCAGTCGAATCCGATGTACACGGCAAGGTTTCGGAATCGTTTAGCCATCGGCATTCGTGATATAAGAATCGGTATCTTTCGGGTTATCGGTCTTTCCGATGCCGGCGATCGCAACCGCTCCGACGGAGGCCTGGGTGATGAGGGCGCTGGACTGCGAGCAATGCCGGTTCCTGGCCGCCTGGGATATTGATCCACACTCGACGATCTCGACAAAGGTCTTGAGGTAACCGACGTGCACGAAACCTCCCCCGAGGGTTCCATGTGAGTCGCCGCAATCAAATCGATCATGGTCGAATGATTGATCCGAGTGTATCAGCTCGGCCGGAGCGATCGGAGCCGTCAAGACCTCGATACCCCGAGGTGCCGTCACCCCGCTTAAGTAATCGCACTAATGGCGTGAGTCGTGCGGATACAAGGCGATGGATGTCGCGTCGGCGGCGGCCACCATCTACACCAGTCGCATGGGGCTGGGGCATGGGACTCGCCGGCTGAGCCGGTGATGGTCGCGGTCGGCAGCGCGCCGCTCGCCGTTGCCCTGAAATGGGGGTATGCAGGGCATGAGGCGGTTTCGACTCTGTGTGTGAGGCTGTCGGATGGGGGCAGCTGAAACAATGGTTAGGCGAGATTCGGCCGCTCGGGGCGTGGTGCACGAGAGCGAACACACCCGCGTCACTCGGCTGTGTGTCGATGGGCATGTCGTTGTCCGCAAGGAGCCGTTGGGACCGGATGCCCAGTGGCGGGTGCGACACGAGCTGGCGATACTGGAGCGGCTGCGCGGCGTCGAAGGGGTCGCGCAGTTGGTGGAGGTGTCGCGGTGCCCGGGGTCGATCGTGCTGGCGGACGCTGGTGCGGTGAGCCTGGCCGGGTTGGCGAAGCCGCTGGCGGTTGGTGAGCTGGTCGGGCTGGCGGTGGGACTGGCCCGGGCGGTGGCGGGGATGCACCGGCGGGATGTGCTGCACCGGGACATCACACCGGCGAACGTGCTCATCTCCCGTGACGGTGCGCCGTGCCTGGTGGATTTCGCCTTGGCGACGTTGTTCGCCGAGATCCGTCCCGAGTTCACCCATCACACCGAGATCGTGGGGACGTTGGCGTATCTGGCGCCGGAGCAGACGGGGCGCACTGGCCGGCCGGTGGATCAGCGGGCCGATCTGTACGCGTTGGGTGCGACGTTGTACGAGTCGGCAACGGGTGCGCCGCCGTTTGGTTCCGGGGATCCGTTGCGGCTCACGCATGATCATCTGGCGCGGGTGGCGGTGCCGCCGGCGCGGGTGAACCCCGCGGTGCCGGAGCCGTTGTCCGAGATCATCATGCATCTGCTGGAGAAGGAACCGGACAACCGGTACCAGACTGCCGAGGGCGTGATCCACGACCTGGAGCGGTTGCGGGACACCGGCGTGCGCCCGGAAGCGGCTGCGCTGCGGGTCGGCGAGTGCGATTTTCCGCTGCGGCTGCTGCCCCCGTCGCGGCCGGTCGGACGCGATGACGAGGTGGCGGCGCTGGAGGCGGCGTTCGAAGATGCGCTGGCGGGCCGGTGCCGCGGAGTGCTGGTCGACGGGGCGCCGGGGGTGGGCAAGACGGCGTTGGTCGACGAGCTACGGCCGGTGGTGACGGCCGGCGACGGCTGGTTCGTGGCGGGCAAGTTCGACGAGTACCGGCGGGATCTGGAGTTCAACGGGGGGCATCAGGCGTTCCGCGCGTTGGGTCGGCTGTTGCTGGCCGAGCCGGAGGACGAGCTGGCCAAGGTCCGCGATCGGATCCTGGAGACGACCGGCCAGAACGCGGGCCTGATGACCGCGGTGGTGCCTGAGTTCGCGGCGCTGCTGGCGGTGCCGCCCGATGCGGGAGATCCGCTGACCGCGCAGGTCCGGGCGCAGCGAGTGGGTGTGGACGTGTTGCGCGCGGTCGCTTCGCGCAAACGGCCGGTGGTCCTCTTCCTCGATGACCTGCAGTGGGCGGGGCGTACGCCACTCGGCTTCGTCGACCTCGTGCTGAGCGGGGAGCGGATCGACGGCCTGTTGCTGGTGGCCACGTACCGCGAGGACGACGTGGACCCGGCGCATCCGCTGGTGGCGCCGCTGTCCCGATGGCGTGAACTCGCCGGAGTCCAGCACCTACGGCTGGTCAACCTGCCAGTGTCCGGCTGCGTCGCCATGGTGGCCGAGATGCTGCGCGTGGACCGGGCCACGGCGGCGGGCCTGGTCGACGTGATCAACCCGTCCGGCAATCCCTACGAGATCGTGGAGGTGCTCAACGCGCTGCGACGTGACGGCGTGCTGGCCGCGACGGCCGCCGGGTGGCGGTGGGACGCGGCGGCCCTACGCGCTCACCTGGGCCGGTCCGAGGTTGCCGGGCTGCTGGCGGCCGGTGTTCAGGCGATGCCGCCGGCGTCGCGGCAGACGGTGCAGGAGATGGCGTGTCTCGGCGGGCGAGTCGAGCTGAGCCTGTTGCAGACCGCCACCGGCGAGCCGGCGAGCGTGGTGGATCAGCGGCTGGCACCCGCCCTCGACGAGGGCCTCCTGGTGGTGGAGCCCGGGATACATCAGGCGGTGCGGTTTCGACACGACCGGATCCGTGAGGTGATCCTGCGCGGGCTGCATCCCCAGCAGCGACACGCCCTGCACCTGGCCATGGCGCGGCGGCTGGCGGCGGTGCCGGAGTTGTACGCGGTCGCGGCGGAGCAGTATCTCCCGGTGGTCGACGCGGTCGACGACGCCGTGGAGCGGCGTCGGGTGGCGGGGCTGCTGCGGCGCGGCGCCGACCAGGCCGCGTTGATCGGGGACTACGTGCTGGTGAAAAGGCTGCTGGCCGCCGCGCTGCAGCTCATCGACCCGGGTGAGACCGCCACGCTGATCGAGGTGCATACCGCCCGCCACACCGCGCTGTACAGCATGGGACGCCTGGAGGAGGCGGACGAGGAGTACCGCTCGATCGACCGGCTGTCCAGCACCACCATGCAGCGTGCGGACGCGACGTGCATCCAGGTGCGCAGCCTGACCCACCAGCACCGTTTTGCGGAGGCGATCGGACTCGGCCTGGAGTCGCTGCAGGAGCTCGGCATCGCCGTACCAGCCACAGACCGGCTCCCGATGGAGCTCGACCACCAGCTCAACTATCTGTACCGGTGGCTCGAGCAAGACGCCGACGGGCTGACTCGGCCGGACATCACCGAGCCGACACTGCTCACCGCGACCCGTCTGCTCGACACGCTCTTCCCGGCGGCCTACTTCGCCGACCTTCCCCTGTATGCCTGGCTGAGCCTGGAGGGGTTGCGGATATGGATCGAGCACGGCCCTGCCCGTACCCTGGTTGGACCGGCCGGTACCGCTGCCTTCGCCGCGGTGGGGCTGCGCAGTGACCGCGCCGCGTATCAGGCGACGCAGCGCATCCTGGCCTTCAGCGAGGCGCGCGGCTACGAGCCCGACACCTCAGAGGTGCGCTTCCTGTCCGCTCTCGTGAGCTGCTGGTTCGAGCCGATCGAAAGCAGTGTCCCAACAGTTCAGCGGGCCCGCGAAGGGTTGATCGCGGGCGGCTACCTGGCCAACGCCGGATACAGCTACTCCCCGACCGCGGCGAGCCTGCTGGATTGCGCACCATCGCTGGACTTCTACGTCGCCGAGGTGGAGGAAGGACTGGCCTTCGTGCACCGTACCGGCAACGAACAGATTACCCACTGGCTCGACTCGTTCCGGTGGCTGGCCGGTGTGCTGCGCGGTGAAAGCTCCGCCGTAGCCGGTGAGGCGGTCTCCATCGACCGGTACGCCGGCAACCCGACGGCGCTCTTCCACGCGCACGTCACCCGCGCGGCCGCCGCCGCGATCCTCGCTGATCCGGCCGGCCTGACGCGGCACGCCACGGCGGCGATGTCGCTGGTACCGGCTGTCCTGGGTCTCTATGTAACCGGTATGGCCTACCTGCTGCGGGGGCTGGCCCTCGCCGGGCAGGCTCAAGCCAGCCACGGTGGCGAGCGCGGCGCTCTGCTGACCGAACTGGACGAGGTGACGCAGTGGCTGGCCGCACGCGCCGCGGACGCGCCGGCGAACTTCCAGCACCTGCTCCGGTTGCTCGAGGCGGAGCGGGCGTGGGCGGTCGGTGACTTCCATGCCGCCGCCCTCGCCTTCGACGCCGCCCGGCGCGAGGCCGCCCAGTATCAGCGGCCATGGCACAGAGCCCTGATCACCGAGCACGCGGCCCGCTTCCACCTCGCCCACGGCCTCGAATACGCCGGCTACGACCTGCTTCTCGAAGCGCGCCAGGAGTACCTCGCCTGGGGTGCCACCGCGAAAGTCGACCAACTCGACTGGGCCTACCCGACCCTGCGCCCACAACCCGGCACCACCGTCGCGCAGCGCGCTGACCAGAACGGGAACCAGACCGGGGATTCCCCGCACCAACGGGCCACCGTCACCACCGGAGCGCTCGACCTGCTCGGCATCTTGTCCGCCTCGCAGGCCCTGAGCTCCGAGACCAGCATCGAACGGCTGCACGCCCGCGTGGTCCAGGTGGTCAGCGCCATGACCGGTGCCACCGACGTCAACCTGCCGCTGTGGAGCGACGAGCGGCACGACTGGCTGCCGCTGACCCAACACGGCGGCACCGAACACGCGGTCCCGATGTCAGTGCTGCGATACGTTCAGCGTATCGGTGAACCACTGGTCGTGGCCGACACAACCCGCGACGACCGCTTCGCCCGCGACCCCTACTTCACCGGCCTCGGCTGCTGCTCACTCCTGGCCGTACCCGTCCTCAGCCGCGGCCGGCTACGGGCCGTACTACTGCTGGAAAACCGCCTGATCCGAGGCGCCTTCACCACCGAACGACTCGACGCCGTCAAACTCATCGCCAGCCAACTCGCCGTCTCCCTTGACAACACCCACCTCTACGCCGAACTCACCACCTCCCGCGCACGGATCGTCGCCACCGCCGACCAGACCCGCCGACGCGTCGAGCGCGACCTGCACGACGGCGCCCAGCAGCGACTGGTCTCCCTGGCCCTGCAACTCCGCGCGGCACAAGCAACGCTGCCACCCGAACTCGACGCGCTCAGCGCACAGCTCAACCACGCCGTCGCCACGGCAACCGACGCGCTGGACGAGCTACGCGAGATCGCCCGCGGCATCCATCCGGCGATCCTCACCGACGGCGGCCTCCGCCCAGCACTACGCGCGCTCGCCCGCCGCTGCCCGATCCCCGTCCACCTCGACCTGCGTACCGGGGCGCGGGTGTCCGAACACGTCGAGGTCAGCGCCTACTACGTCGTCGCCGAGGCGCTCACCAACGTGGCCAAACACGCACACGCCTCGACCGTCACCGTCACCGCCGAAACCGACCCCGCCGACACCGTCCTGCACGTCGCAGTAGACGACGACGGCATCGGCGGCGCCGACTTCACCCGCGGCACCGGCCTGCTCGGCCTCAAAGACCGAGTAGAAGCACTCGGCGGCCGAATCACCCTCCACAGCCCCCGCGGGGCGGGAACCAGCCTGCGCGTAGAGCTCCCGCTCACCGCCACGAACAGCGACGTCACCCCCTGCTGACCGCGTCCGTCGCATCGCGGTGGCGATCGGGCCGGCCGCCGATCACCACCGAGACCCACGAGCCGTGCCAGGGCGGGGCCGAGGCTCAGCCGGTCGATCGCGGCGGATGTACGGTGATGGGCAACGAGCCCCAGCATCGAA
Organism: Dactylosporangium sp. CA-233914; assembly: GCF_050942935.1. Taxonomy (NCBI): domain Bacteria; kingdom Bacillati; phylum Actinomycetota; class Actinomycetes; order Micromonosporales; family Micromonosporaceae; genus Dactylosporangium; species Dactylosporangium sp. CA-233914. The sequence continues at coordinate 3,559,360 of NZ_CP192030.1, forward strand.
GGGTGTTGTTCAGCAGCCGTTCGGGCTTGCCCGCGGGCTCGATCGAGCCGGCCTTGCGGGCCAGGGCGGACAGCAGGGACTGGCCTTCCAGCCGGGCGAGATGCATGCCGACGCAGGCGTGGATGCCGACTCCGAAGCCGACATGGCCGGAGGCCGCGCGCATCACGTCGAAGCGGTGCGGATGCTCGTACCGGCGCGGGTCGCGGTTGGCGGCGCCCAGGCTCAGCAGCACCCGGGAGTCGGCCGGAAGCCGGACCGGGCCCGGCAGGTCGGTGTCGGTCACGGCGAGCCGGTAGAACATCTGCACCGCAGAGTCGACCCTGATCGCCTCGTCGAACGCCACCTTCGCCAGGCCCGGGTCGCGGGCCAGTCGCGCCCATTGCCCGGGATGCGTGGCGAGCTGGTGGATGGCGGATGCGAGGGCGGCCACCGTGGTGTCCACCCCGGCGCCGAGGATCGACCGCATGAGCATCGGCGCCTCGTCGGCGGCGAGTTCGCCGGCGTCCACGGCCTCCCACAGCAGCGCGCCGAGGCTGCCGGGTTGCAGGTTGCGGTCCTGGGTCATCCGGGTGACGACGGCGATCGATTCCTCGGCGGCGGCCAGTGTACGCCGCGTCCGCTCGTTGGCCGGGCCGGTCGCGTTGAAGGCCACGTCGCCGTAGATGACCAGGTGCGGCGCGATGTCGGGCGGGAGGCCCAAGGCCAGCGTGAAGACCTTCAGCGGGTACGCCTCGGCGATGTCTCGCACGCCGTCGACCGTTCCGGCTTCGAGGATCTCGTCCATCAACGCGTCCGCGGCTCGGTCGAACGTCTCCTCCAGGCCGCCGAGCGCTCTGGGGGAGAACATCCGGTTGAGCACGGCGCGCCGCGACGTGTGCTCCGGGGGATCGGCCTCGAGGAGAAGGCTGGGCGTGCGCCACATGCCCTGGGTACGCCGATCGGTCAGCCCGACACCGGCGCTGGAGATCAGACGGCGCCAGTCGCGGAGCCCTTCGCGGACGGTCTCGTGCCGGCCCACGGCGTAGGCGCCGTACTTCGTCAGCCAGACCAGCGGCGCGTCACCGAGCAGCAGGTCGTGGAACTCGGTCGGGTCCTCCAGCGCGGCGTCGGTGTACGGGTCCACGTCCGACACGAGCGTGCCCGCGGGCAGATCCGGTGGGATGGTCACAGTCGCCTCCTCATGGCAGCGGAACGGACGCTCATCAGCCCGTGGAACGGGCGCGGACGGGAGCGATGACACCTTCGGCGAACTCGTGCATGGCGTCGGCGATCCGGGCGGCGCCGCCCAGGAAGATGGCGGTCCACCCGGTCACTCCGGCGTCCTGGGCCGCCATCACCATGGCCGCGATCTCCTCCGTCGAACCGCAGGCGACGAAGCGGCGGACGTCGTCGTCGGTCACGTCCTGCGGGGTCAACCGCCGCTCGCGCGCTCGCGTGCGGGCCCGATCCGACACCCCCATCAGCTCCAGGACCGCCGGGGCCGTGGTTCGGATGAGCATGGCGGCGAAGTGCCGCACAGCCTCCGGTATCGCCTCACCGGGACGCAGGATCACGACGGTCTGCCAGCTGACGTGCCGGTCGCCGGGGAGCAGGCCGGCCTGCTGCCGGGTCCAGCGCACCAGCTCGGGCCGGAAGAGCGCCTCGGCGAGGATGCCGTCGGCCACGCGTCCGCCGGCGGCCAGCGTCTTCGGGCCGCGGGTGCCCAGATAGATCCGGCAGTCGGCCGGTTCGATGTCGAGCGACAGCGCGGTGTGCACGAATGCGTCCGGTGCCGGCTGCACCGTCTCGCCGGCGAGCAGCGCCCGCACCAGCGAGATCGAGGCCACCAGGCGGGACGTCGTCGCGCCGGCGCCCAGGCCCAGCGGGTTGAGGACGAGGTTCACGTTGCCCATGCCGAGGCCGAGCACCCAGCTGCGCTGCGCCGGATTGCGCCGGTCCAGATGGACGAGCGATGCCATCGCCCGCGCGATCTGCACCGGATGGCGGCTGAACGGATTGGTCAGGGCCAGCCCGAGGTGGATCGGTGTGGCGGCCGCGATGTCGTTGAGCAGCAGGAACGGGTCGGCGTACAGCTCCTGGTCGGGCACCCAGAACCGGTCGTACCCCAGCCGTGTCGCGGCGAGCGCGAGGTCGCGCAGCTCGGCCGGCTGCCGCGACGGGATCGTCGTGCAGGAGAACTCGAACGCGCCCGCGGTCATAGCGACGCCAGCAGTCGATCGCGGTCGAGACCGTCGATGCCCAGGCGCGCCGCGGTCATTCCGGCGCTCAGGTAGTCCGTGTCGTTGACCACGCCGGCCAGCGCGATCAGGGCATCGATGACCGGGGTGGGCACCTCGACGCACCGCGCCAGCGCGCGCATGGCGACCAGACCGGCGCCGACGTCCTCCTCGACGTAGCGGTCGCGCAGGGAGCCGGGCGCCATGATCTCGCTGTTCGGGCCGCTGTGGTGGACGGCGAGGTACGTGTCGTGCCGGGCCCAGACCTCCTGCGTGATCAGGCCGGCCGCGTGGAACATGTCCCGGAAACCGGGCAGCTCGACGCCGTACGCGCTGCCGATGGCCAGCCGCTCGCGGTCGACGCCGTCCATGATCCGGGCCACGCCCGGCGTGACACCTTCCCGGTAGAACCGGAAGCCGCCGGATGTCGCCTCGATCCAGCCGACGTTGCCGATCATTCCGGCCGGGTGCATGACCGCGTTCAGGTTGGACAGCGATGACTCGATGACGGAGCCGGCCGGTACCAGGCCGTCGAACGCGGCGGCGAAGGTGGACACCAGGGCGGCGGTGGCGGTGGCCGGGAGGACGCCGGTCAGCAGGTTGTCGAGCCGGCGCCACACCGCCACCTCGGTGGGGCCGGTCAGCCGCGCGACGAACGGCAGCGTGCAGGTCTCGCCGATGACGACGTCGGTGAGATCCGGCCGCAGGCTCCGCACGACGGTACGGAAGGCCAGCGCGCCACCGGTGTGCCCGGGCGCGAGCAGCACCGCGCTGCCCGGCCGTAGATGGGGGGCCAGCATCCGCGCGTACTGCCCGATGGCGGATGTGGGCACCATGACCACGATCCTGGCGCCCGGTGCGGCCGCGCCGTCGAGTTCCGAGACGAACTCGACGTTCGTCGTGGTGGTCCGGGCGGCGCCCTCGACGAGCGTGATGCCGCCCGCCGCGCGGAACCGCTCGGTCTTGGCGGCGTCGCGCCCGTACAGCTGGACCGGGATGCCGCGCTGGGCGATAGTGGCGGCCGCGGCGCATCCGCCGGAGCCGTTGCCGACGATGACGAAGCTGTCCGCGTTCACTTCCGGACCACCTCGCTGCTCACGGTGTACCGCTCCATCTTGGCCGCATCGACGTCGATGCCCCAGCCCGGGCCGGTCGGAATCATCACGTCGCCGCCGACGTAGTCCATCGATTCGGTGAGCACGTCGTCGAGGTACATCCGGCCGGCGACCGTGGTCCGGGGGTCCTCCGCGATGGTGGACAGCGGCACGAGGCAGGCCTCCGACATGCTGGTCATCGCGGCGGCCAGGTGAAGGTTGGCGAGGTTGCCGACGCCGGTCTCCCCGGAGCCGTTCACGTTGGTCCCGATGCCGAACGCCGTGGCCACCGCGTCCGCCGCCAGAGCGCCGATCGGCCCGCCCGCCTTGGAGGTGTAGATCGAGGCCCGCTGCACGATGCCGTGCCGGGCGATCTCCGCCATGTCGTACGCGGTCCACATCGACTCGTCCGCCATGACCGGGAAGGGGATTCGGGCCGCGAGGCTCTCCAGCTGGGCCAGGCTCTCCGTGGGCTGCTCGACGTATCGCAGCGGGACGTCGGCGAGGCGCCGCAGGACGCGCTCGGCCTGCACCGCGCTGGACCACGCCCGATTGGCGTCCACCGCGAGGTGCACGGTGTCACCGACCTCCTCGTGGATGCGGCGGATGAGCTCCACCTCACGGTCGGCGTCCTGGCCGACCTTGACCTTGATCGCCCGCACTCCCTCCGCGACGGCGGCGAGGACTTCGGCAACGGCCGTCGTCGTGTCCATGAAGCCGATGCTGTGGCCCAGCTCGATCCGGTCGCGGCGCTTGCCCCCGAGCAGCTCGTAGACGGGGACGCCGAGGTCACGGGCGAGCAGGTCCAGCACGGCGCACTGGAACGCGGTCTTGGCGTACGGATGGCCCCGGACCTGCGCGTCCGCGAGCGCCAGGATCTCGTGCCGGTCGGTGAACGCGACGCCGAGCACGGCCGGCGCGACCAGTTCGCGCAGCACGTAGTCGGCCGTGTCGAGGGTCTCGCCGTAGTACCGGCCGTGGTCTCCGCCCCAGCTGGCCAGCGCCGTCGCCTCCCCCCAGCCGTGCCCGCCGCTGTCGGAGACGACCTCGAGCAGCAGGTACCGGCCGATGTCCTCGGTGAGCCCGGCCCAGCGGTGCGGCCGGCGCAGCGGAAGGTTGACGCGATGCAGAACAAAGCTTTCGATCTTCACTTCTTCCCTCTCGATGAGGCGCCGCGAGCGGGCCGGGGTTACGCGGCGGAGGCCAGGGCGGCCGGCTGCCAGCCGAGCGTCAAGCGCTCGATCAGGCTGATCACGGAGTACGAGACGACACCGATGACGGATGTGACCACGAGTGCGGCGAACAGCGTGCTGGTGTCGTAGCTGTTGCTCGCCTGCAGCATCACGTAGCCGAGCCCCTCCGAGGCGCCGAGGAACTCGCCGACGATCGCGCCGACCGTGGCCAGCGAGATCGCGACCTTCATGGCGGACAGCAGGTACGGCAGCGCCGCCGGCAGTCTCAGCCGCCACACCACGTCGAGCCGCGATGCCCCGAGCGTGACGAGGTACTGCACCATCTCCGGCTCGACGGCGCGCAGCCCGCGAACGAGGTTGACGACGATCGGGAAGAACGCCAGGGCCCCGGCCATCACGACCTTCGGCAGCGAGCCGTAGCCGAACCACACGACGAAGACGGGCCCGAGCGCGGTCTTGGGCACCGACTGCGTGGCGACGAGCAGCGGCATCACGGCCTCGTCGCCGAACCGGGTCAGCGAGACGAGTAGCCCCAGACCCAGACCGATGAGGACGGCGAGCGCGAAGCCGGTCCAGATCTCGTACGCCGTGGGGCCGATGTTCTGCCAGAGGTACTCGCGCTGCGTCCACATGCCGGAGAAGACGGTCGACGGCGCGGGCACCAGGTAGTCGGCGACATGGAGGACCCGCACGACGAGTTCCCACGCGAGCAGGACCGCCGCGGCGAGGACGGCAGGCCGCCACCTCATGGCCGCACCGCGCTGGGATGCAGCAGGCCCCGCAGGTGGTCGACGAGTTCATGGAACTCCGGCGTCCGGCGCGACTCGGGATCGCGCGGCCGGGGCAGGTCGATGCGCACCGTGGCCAGCACCGTTCCCGGGCCGTCGGACATGACCACGACCTGGTCCGACAACAGGATCGCCTCCTCGATCTGATGGGTGACCATGACGATCGTCGTCTGCTCCCGCTGCCAGAGCGTGAGCAGCTGTTCCTGGAGCCGCTCGCGGGTGATCTCGTCGACCGCGCCGAACGGTTCATCCATCAGCAGCAGCTTCGGTTTGGTCACCAGCGCCCGGGCCAACGCGGCGCGCTGGCGCATGCCGCCGGAGAGCTCGTGCGGGCGCAGGCGTAACGAGTCCCGCAGGCCTACGGTCTCCAGCAGGCCGATCGCCAGCGCGCGGCCCTCGGGGCCGACCTTGCGCTGGGTGATCTGCAGCGGCAGCATGACGTTGTCCAGCACCGTCCGCCACGGCAGCAGCAGCGGCTGCTGGAACATGAAGCTGAGCGTTCCGGTGACGTCGACGTCCTCGGCCGGCACGCCGTCGAAGCGCAGCCGGCCCGAGTGGGGCTTGAGCACCTTGGAGATCACCTTCAACAGCGAGCTCTTGCCGCACCCCGACGGTCCGATGATGCTGACGAACGAGTTGCGCCGGACGCTCATGTCCACCCGTTCGACGGCGACGACGTCGCGTTTCTTGCTGCGGTACCGCAGCTGGATGCCGTCCAGGTCGACGTGGGCCGGCGCGGCCGCGGGGCCGGTCATCGCCGGACCTCGGCTCGGTCCCCGATGATCTGGGCGGTGAGGACCTTCTGATAGGAACGCGCGTGCTGCGAGGCCGCCGCCGCGGCCGCGTCGGCGTCGCGCGCGGCGATCGCCTCGTAGATCGCGGTGTGTTCCCGGATCGAGGTCTGGCCCTGGGCGGGCATGTCGATGCCGCGCTGGAAGGTCAGGTCGAGGATCGACGCGTCGTGCAGCGAGTCGAGGTACGCGATGATCCGCTTGTTCCGGCTCGCCGTCCACAGCTGCTCGTGGAATCGCCGGTCGAAGGCCCGGTAGTCCAGCCACGTGCAGCCCGTCTCGACCGCGTGCCGCGCCGCCTCGATCGTGCTCGCGAGCCGTTCGACGTCGGCGTCCGTCATGTACTGCACGGCCCGCTGCACGCAGAGCACCTCCATCACCTCGCGGACGTCGTAGAGGTCGCGCATCTCGTCGAGATCGAGCGGGCGGATCATCACCCCGCGCTTGGCGATCCGGTGCAGCAGCCCCTCGTGAGCCAGCCGCGAGACCGCCTCCCGGATCGGCGTCCGGCCGACGCCGACCTCCTCGGCGAGGGCCTGCTCGGAAACGAGCTCGCCGAACTTGAACCGTCCTTCGCGGACCAGCCGGCGAAGCCCCTCGTACGCGAACTGGGCCTGACTGGTCTCGTCCGGTTTCGCCGCCGAGCGGCTCGTGGGAATCTCCATAGGTAGAATGCTCCGCTAGTCACCGACGACGTGGAGCACGCCGCCGTCCAATCGCTGCGACAACAGCTCGACGCCGCCGGACGTCAGGCGCACAACGTCCTTGACCTGCAGGCCGAATCGCCCCGGGACCATCGCGAACGGTTCGACACCGACGATGGCGCCCTCGATCAGCTCGTCGGTCGAGCCCGCGCTGATGTAGGGCGGCTCATGCAGGTCGAGCCCCATCCCGTGCCCCCAGAACGCGATCGCGTACTCGCGGAGGGGGCCCAGGGCCTCGACGTAGGCCGCGTAGACGGCGCGCGGATCGGCGCCCGGGCGCAACGCCGCCAGCCCGGCGGAGCGGGCGCCGCTGAGCGCGCTCCACAGCTGCGCCACCTCCGGCGCCGGCTCGCCCACCACGGCGGTCCGGGCCACGCCGCCGTGGTACCCGCCGGCCCCGCCGAAGACCTCGACCCGGATCAGGTCGCCGTGTTCGATCTTTCGATCGGACGGGGGCACGTTGGGGTACTGGCTGCGGGGACCGCTGGCGACGATGAGCGCGCGGTGCTCGTCGACGCCGCTGGTGTACAGCGAGGACACGATCCGCTCCGCGATCTCGAACTCGGTGTCGCCCACCCTGACCGCCGCCAGCGCGTCGGCCAGCGCCGAGTCCGAGGCCGTCACCAGCTTGCGGATCACTTCGGTCTCGTCCGCCGTCTTCGACATCCGGCCCCGGGCGACCTCCTCCTCGCAGGGCACCCAGGTCACCGCCGGCAGCAGGTCACGCAGCGCGTCCATCGCTCGCGCCGGGAGGTAGTCGGTCTCGACGCCCAGCCGGAGCGGGCCGGTCCCGGCCCGCTCGCGGATCATGCCGGCGAGAACGGCCATGGCGTCGTCGTCGAACTCGCGCCACACGTAGAGCGCCGGCCCGTGCAGGGCCTCCGCGACCGTGCTGGCCTCCATGTCGACGCTGAGAACGGCGTCGACACCGGCGGCGTTGACGAAGGCGCACGCGTAGCGCCAGCGCATCAGGCTGTGCGACGGGATGCGCAGTCCGGTGGACCAGATGAACGACTGGGGCGACATCAGCAATAGACCGTCGACCCGCAGGTCGTCGATGATCGGCCGGAACGCTGCGACGTCTCGGGTCACGGGGCTCTCTTTCTCTTGCTGTGGTAATTCACTCTTGCCGTGGCGGCTGGACGGGGCGGTCAAGAACCCAGGTACGACGCGTTGTAGACGTCCGGGAGCGTGATCGCCTTCGAGCCGAGCAGCTTCTCGCTCTTGTACAGCTCCAGCAGATTCGTCCACGCGGCCTCGTCGTAGCGGCCGTACGCGTCGCCCATCAGCGCGAGGATCATCGGCAGCATCTGCTTACCCGCCTCGGGATTGAGCTTCGGGTACTGCGCTGCGAGGATGTCGAGCGCCTCGTCCGGGTGTGCCTTGGTGTACTCCCAGCCCTGCTTCGTCGCCGTGACGAAGGCCTTGACCGACGCCGGGTCGCGCTGGGCGAATGCGCTGTTGACCACGACGGCCGAGTTCGGGATCGCCGGCTCGCCGGCGTCGGCGAGCATCAGCGACTTCACCGCGAGCCCCTGCAGGCCGAGGGACACGCCCTGGTTGTACGGGTACGCCACGATCGCGTCGACGTCGCCGGCCAGCATCGCCGGTATCAGGTTCGTGCCGACGTTCACCTCCTCGATCTTGGTGCGATCGAGATGGTTCGCGGCCGCGACCGACAGCCACTCCTTGTAGACCGTGCTCGTCAGCGTGACCCCGAGCTTGTGTCCGTACAGGTCTGCGAGCTTGCTCAACTGCACCTTCGCCGGGTTGTAGACGATGGCCGTGGGTGAGCTCTGGATCTGGGTGAACACCGCCGTCAGCGGAATGCCCTTCGAGGCGGCCGCGAGGATCTCGCCGGCCCCCATGATCCCGAAGTCCGCCTTGCCCTGGCCCACGAGCGTTCCGGTCGTGACCGAGCCCTGGCCCTCGGTGATGCCGACGTCGATGCCGGCATCCTTGTAGAAGCCTTTCGCCTTGGCCACCAGGTAGCCCGTGTGCTGAGCACCGGCCAGGTAGTCAAGCTGCAAACTGACCGGCTTCACGGCGCCGCCGCCGCTGTCCGCCGCGCTCTTCGGCGAACCGGAACCGCACGCCGAAGCACCCATACCGACAGTCGCGAGGACCGCCGCCACTACCACAAGCCGCTCTCGAAGCATCGCGAACCCTCGACCGTCTGTTAGATCCAGCATGGATATCTCTTGGATATAAGCGTGACGAGGACGCTAGGAGCGCCTTGTTGCTTTTAGGTTTCCAATCGGTAACGACTTGGTGTCGGCGCCCTGCCCCGGCGGGTTGGCGGAAAATGCTGCAATACCAGCGAGGAGGGGCGATTTGCACGTCCTGTGATGGCTTGCGGCCCCTTCATGCCATTGGCGATACTCGATTGTGGCGTATCGCAAATCGGGGGAACGTTGTGCTGCGTATTCATTTCACCAGCGAGGACCTGCGGCGGGTGACCGTCGCCGACGGAGTCGATCCGCTGTGGGAGACGCTCCTCAGCCTGCACCTGCTGCAGGAGCGCGGTGCCTCAGTGCTGTTCGGTGGGTGGCTCCGGCGGGTGCGCTCCGCCAGGCCCGATTCGGTGCGGTTGCTGGCGCAGTTGGCCCGGCCCTGGGGGTATTCGCCCGATTTCCTCACCCCTGGGCGGGGCAACGCCGAATTCGAGGTTCTGGCCGACCGATTGCTGTCCACCCCGCGCCAGCAATTGAGGGCGGACATCGAGACCCTGGCCGGGGGGAGTCCGATCAGCGCCTGGGCCGGGGCCGTCGGCAGGGGCGAGGTTTCCGCGCTGCGGCGTCTCGAAGCCGCGCTCGCGGCCTACCACCGGCTGGCCTTGGCGCCGCACCGGGACGCCTTTCGCGCGCAGGCCGAGGCGGATCGGGCCCGCCGGGCGCACGCGCTGCTGGCCGGTGGGGTCGACCGGCTCCTGGCAAGCCTTCACCCCCGAGTGAGTTGGCAGCCGCCGGTGTTGCTGATACCGGTGTACGCGCAGCAGGACGTGTATCTGAGGGGGCGGGGAATCGTACTGGTTCCCTCCTTCTTCTGCCGGATACAGCCGATCACGCTGCTGGACGCCGACCGGCCGCCCGTCCTGGTGTACCCGCTCGCTCCGCGGTTGGGTCTGTTCCGCGACGCCTCCGTTGGGCGGGACGGGGCGTTGCCGGTCGTCGCGCTGCTCGGCAGCACCCGCGCGGCGGTCCTGGAGGCGGCGGCGGGCGGCGGCAGTACCAGGGATCTGGCTCGGCGGGTGGGGGTCGCGGACCCGGTGGTGAGTCGCCACTCCGCCGTCCTGCGTGCTGCCGGGCTGGTGGAGACCCGGCGGCGCGGCGGCTCGGTATGGCACCGGGCCACCGGGCTCGGCATCGCTCTGCTCAACGGAGAACTCCCGGTCTGACCTGCGTTGAACTGTGCTATTGCGCGCTGCGGCAAAGGGTGGAACCAGCTTCCTTGATCGGCCACAGTGGACGCATCGAGCGCGATCGACCAGGCTGGCGTACAGGAAAGGGAGCGGGAATGAGACGGATACGAGCGGCAGCACTGGCGGTAGCCGCCGCGGGGATCGCGGTTCTGGGCTTTGGATCGCCCGCCGCGGCGGCCGACGGCAAGCAGCTGGCGACCGACGCGGTGGGGCCGGGAGCGGGTCAGGACTGGCACTGCACGTATGGCAGCGCCAACGCCGTCGGGTGCTTCGCGCCGTACGGCGAGTGGTTCCGGATCGCCGACTCGTGGGCCGACGGCTACCCGGTCGTCATCGAGTGGCGATTCTTCGACGACGAGGTGAGTCCGGTCGGCGCCATCGTCCGCGAGGGCACGATCTGGAACACCGCCGGCCAGGCCGCCGGCTGGCGCTACGTGAACAAGTCGTTCCCGGAGAACCAGCCGGGAATCACACTCAAGCAGGTCACCTTCCGGGCCTGCTCGGGCAACTACCCGGCGAATGCGATCTACGACGCCACGTGCTCCGAGTGGATCACGGTCGGCACCTGATCAGTACGGCAGCCGCCATTCGAGATGCCGCTGGTCGGACCGGGTGGAAAGCGCGGCCACCGCGTGATCGTCAGATCTTGCGGTGGCCGCTGACTCTCTTCCACAACCCTGGATGCGCCACGGCGGCGATGCGGGACTATCCAGCCCGAGGCTCGCCGAGGATTCGGGCGGCGTGTCCGGCTCGTCTTCGCAGGAGGTCCGATACCTGGTGCACGGTGTCGGAGCGGGTGTCAATGATTTGGTTCTCCTGCTCCGTAATCAGGTACTTCAGCACCCCGGACATGTTGGTCGCCTCTCGACATGCCCGATCAGCGAGGGCCGTGTCCAACTCGTCGCGGGACGGTGACGCTGAATTCTCGCTCTGGTCACCGTTCCACCGGGGGTCACTCTGCGCCTCGTCAGGGGTGGCGTATCGATAGCCGCGCCGGTTCATGCACTCGCGCCACTGGTCGGTGACGGCGTGGAACCTCTTGTCGGCGCGGGCGCGGTCCGCAGCCTGCTGTTCGAGCCATTGGATGCCCTGCTCGGCCGGCACTGCCGGGTCGATTCCGGCGATCGTCGGCGGATCCTGGCTGCCGTTCACGGCCCGCTGGCTTTCTCCGTCGCAGCCTCCGGCGGGAACCGGTCGGCCGGCGTGGGTGGCGACCTCGCCGATGAACACGGCAAGCGCCTCGTTCGAGAAGGCGATCGGTCTGCTTCCCCGCCGCGCGGCCGCGGACATCTCCTCGGCGAATCCCGGTGGCCCTTGGTAGCCGTATCTTGCCACGTCGTAGACGCCGAGCCAGTTGAGTTGGGTAGCGTGTACGGGATAGGTCGCCATCCGCGTCTCGGGAAGGGGCACCTGGAGGCCAAAGGCGTCCAGGCAGTTTCCCAGGGTCCGCAGCACCGCCCGCTGCACCTGGTGGTTCTCGCCCGGTGACAACTCATATGCGTCCAGTGGCAGGCTCAGGTCGACGGCGGTACCCGCCTGCGAAACAACGGGAATGGGCGGCAACTGGGCACGTTCGTCGGTCGAGCAGCCTGTCACGGTCGCCGCGACCAGCACCAACGCGCAGGTCGCCCAGTTCACCTTCCACATGGTTCCTCACCTTCGCGTCGCTGTGGTGGCGCCGGGCCGCCGACTTCTGTCGACGGCCCGAACGCTGCGAGGGACGGTTGCCTACCGCCAGGCGACTGCCGCTCCATACGTGAACGGACCAAAGGAGCCATTGCGGGAGTACTTCGCCTGGACCAGGGACGACTGGGTGTCCCGCACGCCGGCGGTGTAGTCCCAGGAATAGCCGCCGACGCCGTCACGGTTACCGCACTGGTAAAGGCTGTTGTTCGACGTGTACCTCCAGATGAGGGCGACCTGGCCGCTCTCCTGCGGGTTGTAGACCTTGGCCCAGGCGAACCAGCGGCCTCCGTATGTCCCCTCGTTGACCCGGATGTACGCCGACGTGCCAAAGACGCTGGTCTGGGTGTTGGGCACCGCCTTGATGCTCGACGCGTTCGCCGGGTTCTGCAGCCAGTTGCCGCACCACGTCGGAGAGTCCGCAGCCGACGCCGGTGCGGCTGCCATGACCACCGCCGCGCCCGAGACGGCGGCGGTTGCCAGCAAGGTGGTGAGAGCCTTTCGGAGCATGGTTGACCCCTTATCGGTCTGGTGAAGACTCGGCGCCGGACTGGCTGCCTGAACCCAGGGTTCAACAATCGGCACCTCAGATCGAGCCTTTGCGCCTCGATGCAAAGGCGTAGCCGACGCTGCCGGCAAAACGCGGCTGAGCGGTCAGGACGCGTCGGGCACCCGTACCTCGATCGTGGTCCCCTGGCCGGGCTGGGAGCGCAGGTGCAGCGTGCCACCGATCAGGTGAACCCGCTCGGCCATGCCGCGCAGGCCGTGCGGGACGCCGGCACCCGGTGCCTGCGGCGCCCGCTGCTGCGTGGGTTCGAAGCCGCGGCCGTCGTCGCTCACGATCAGCGCGACCATGCGGCCGCGTCGCACCAGCCGGATGACGGCGTTGTCGGCCGCGGCATGCTTGACGATGTTGTGGACCGCCTCCTGCGCCACCCGGAACAGCGAGGTGCGGACATGGTCCGGCAGGGACAGATCCTGCGCGTCCACCCGGATCGGCAGATTGGGCACGGAGCGGGCCAGGCTGACCAGGCCGGCGGCGAGACCGAGGTCGTCGAGCACCGGGCTGCGCAGCCCGGTGATGGCGCTGTGGGTCTCGCCGAAGGCGAGGTCGGCCAGGGACCGGGCCGCGTCGACCTGGGTCACGACGTCGGCGATGTCCCCGTCCCGCAGGGCGGACTTCGCGGCCGAGAGGTGGAAGCTGAGGCTGGCGATCGCCTGCGTCACACCGTCGTGGAGGTCGCCGGCGATCCGGCGGCGTTCCGCCTCCTGCATCGCCACCGTGGTCGCCACCGCGTTGTTCCACCGGTCGCGGTAGCCGCCGGCGAGCGCGGCCACGGCTGACAGGTGCATGCGCAGCCCGACCAGGTCGGCCACCGCCTGCGCGGTGTCGACGTCGGCGTTGCTGAACGTGTGCCGCCGGCGGCTGAACACCGCCAGGACGGCTGCGCTTCCCGCGTCGGGCACCCGCGCCGGTACGCACAGCCGGGACACCGGTTCGCCCGCGGCCAGGCCGAGCAGTTCCCGGTGGCGCGCATTGCGGGGGTGGTCGTCGACCAGGACGACCGGGATCCCGTCGACTGCCACCCGGCCGGTTACGCCGAAGCCGCGCGGCAGACGCAGCTCGGGCCCTTCCGGTGCCGGGTGGCCGGCCGTGAGTACCAGTTCCCCCTCGCCGGTCACCCGGAACACCAGGCACCCGTCGGCGGCCAGCGCGTCGGTGAGGCTGCGGGCGACCCGGTCGAGCACAATGGCGAGCGACGGCTCGCGAGTCACCCACCGACGGACGTCGTCGATGAGATCCGTCAATGGAAGAGTCCTTCCCGCAGCGCGACCGCGACGGCCGAACCGCGGTCGTTGACCTCGAGTTTGCGATACAGGCCGCGCAGGTGCGTCTTCACGGTGTCGTCGCTGACCACCAGACGCGCCGCGATCGCCTTGTTCGACAAGCCACCCACGAGCAGCGCCAGGACCTCGCTTTCGCGCTGGGTGAGACCGAGCCGGGCGCCGGGCCAGAACTCGCCCTGCCGCAGGTGCGCGGCGGTGGCCGCGACCCGCCCGGCCAGGCCGGGATCGATGACGACATCGCCCAGTTGCACGCTCTCCAGGTGCCGCACCAGCTCGTGGCCGTCGACGCGTTTGAGCAGATACCCGGACGCGCCGGCCCGTAGCGCCTGGTAGAGGTATTGCTCGTCGTCGTACACGGTCAGGAAGACAACCTTCGTCTTCGGCTCCGCGGCGCGCACGGCCTGGCACACGTCCAAGCCGCTGCCGTGGCGCAGGCGCACATCGCAGAGCACGATGTCCGGCTGGTCCTCGCGGACGGCTTCGACCGCGGCCGCCTCGTCGCTCACCGAACCGATCACCGTGACCGCGTCCGGAAACCGCGACAGCATCGCGCGCAGGCCTTGCAGGACCATCTCGTGGTCGTCGACCAGCAGCACCCGGATCGCGGTCCGGTCAGCCGGGTGCACCGGACACCACTGTGGACGGTGTGTGGCGCGCACGCAGCCAGGCGCACCACTCGTCGATGCCGGCACCGGTGCGGGCGCTCACCTCGAGCACGGTGGCCGCCGGGTTCACCGCGCGGAGGTTGGCCCGGAAGAGCTCCACGTCGAAGTCCAGATAGGGCAGCAGGTCGATCTTGTTCACGATGACGAGGTCGGCCGCGCGGAACATGACGGGATACTTGAGCGGCTTCTCCTCGCCCTCGGTGACGGCGTAGATCATGGCCCGGACGGACTCGCCGACGTCGAACTCGGCCGGGCAGACGAGGTTTCCCACGTTCTCGATGACGATGAGGTCGAGCTCGGCGAGAGGGAGCCGGGGCAGCGCCGAGCGGACCATCGGCGCGTCGAGGTGGCATTCGCCGCCGAAGCCGGCACCGGTGTTCACCAGTGTGATGGCGGCGCCGAACCCGGCGAGCCGGTCGGCGTCGAGGCTCGTCTCGATGTCCCCTTCGATGACGCCGACCCGCAGTTGCCCGGCCAGGCGGCGCAGGGTGTGGGCCAGGAGCGTGGTCTTGCCGGCGCCGGCCGAGGACATCAGGTTGACCACGTGGAGCCCGTGCGCGGCGAAGACGGCCCGGTTCTCGGCCGCGCACCGGTCGTTCTCGTCGAAGATGCGCTCCAGCACCTCGACCCGCTCGACGCCGGTGGCGTATCCGGAGTGGTCGTGGCCCGCGTGGTCGTCGTGGTGCTCGTGTTCGGTGCCGTCGTCATGACGGTGAAAGCGGCCCATGTCAAGCTCCCGTGAGGTCGAGTGAGGTGATCAGGAACTCTTCGCCGGTGACCACCTCGAGGTCGGTGCCGGCGCACGACGGGCAGGCGAAGACCGGGGCCGCGTCCAACTCCCGCCGGTCACCGCAGGCACGGCAGGCGAGCCGGGCCGGCACGTGCTCGACGTCGATGCGCGAGCCGGCGAGCGCGGTATCGGCGGTGAACAGCGACCAGCAGTACACGAGCGTGTCCGGAACGATCTGGCGCAACTGCCCGATTCTCAGGTGGATGGTCTGCACGGGCCGGCCCTCGGCGTGGCGCGTGACGATGTCGGCGATGGCTCCGCAGAGCGACAACTCGTGCATCGGCGACTCCCGGATGGATTGAGTGCGGAACAGTACCTCGACGCCTGCCTACCTGCGCAACGTTTCCGACGGGGACTCGCCCCACCGCTTGCGGTACAACACCGCGAAGCTGCCGAGGTGGTTGAAGCCCCAGTGCTGGGCCACGTCGGTCACCGTGATCCCGGCCGCCGGGTCGGCGTCGATGAGCTCCTGGTGGGCCCGTTCCAACCGCCGGTCGCGCAGGTAGGCCATGGGCGTGCAGCCGAGCTCGTCGCGGAATCCTTGCTGGATCGAGCGGATGCTGCCGCCCGTGTGTTCGGCGAGATCGGACATGGTGATCGGCTCGGACAGGTGCGCCTCGATGTAGTCGAGGGCGTTGCGAACGGCGCGCCGGCCGGGGCGGGTCGGCGCGACGGCGAGCAGCGAGTGGTAGTTCGAGGGCTGGACCAGCAGCAGGCTGCTCATGATGAACTCCTCGAGCGATCCGATTCCTTGCCCCTTGTGGGCCAGTGAGCCTTCGTAGAAGACCTCCGTGTGCAGCAGTTGAATGGCCCCGTTCCACCGCATCGCCGGGGCGGTGGTGAGGTCGAAGGTGGGCTCGAAGCCGACCGGGTGCGACAGCACGCGGCCGATGAGGCGCATGAGATGCCGATCGAGCGCGTCCTGCCGGATGTGCACGATGAGCTGTGGCGAGTCGTGGTCGAGCCGCACCTGCATGCGGTCCTGCGGGTTCGTCACGAGGGCCATGACGGTGTTGGCCTCGATGCCGTGGCCGTTGATCGTGCCGACCGCGCGACCGTTGGTCGGCATGTGGACGGCATAGTATGGCCCGCACTGTTCGATGTCGAGCGTCGCCGCCACGTGCAGGTCGAGGTAGAGCAGGCTGATGTCGCGCAGCCGGACGCCGTGCAGGTGGGCCGCGAAGCCGCGGGCGCCGACCTCGCCGAGCGTCAGCCGGGTGGGTGCCAGCGTCTTGCCGATCAGGTGCTCGGCCTCGCCGGTGTCCTCGGTGTAGAACACCTCGTGCCCGCTCAGCGCCGGTGGTACCCCGCGCGAGCGGATCCGCCGGCGGACCGGCTCAAGCGTCCGCCGGGTGTCGATGAAGGCGAGCCTCGACAACCGGGACAACCGAATCCCCACTCTCCGTGGCTGGCTGAGGTTTCGCAATCATGACAGTTGTGTTCCGGATCGGGTACCCCGGGCATGGCCCGTTTTGCGCATTATGCCGACTATGCTGGCTGCGGTGGCACGCGAAAGCTGCGCTTCTCGGATAGCCGCTGGGGCACCAACCGCGAAAGTTGCGCGAACTTGATAGGAGCTGCGCTTTCGCGATAGGCACCCGTCAGGCCGTACGCCTAGAGTCCGGTGCCTCGGCGTAACGCAGCGGAAACGCGCCGGATGCATGACAACAATCCGGACAGCTCGGAGGTACCCGTGGTTTCTGCCCTGGACACCGATCCCGCTGCCGGCGTAGCGCCGGAGCCCCTCAACGACCTGCTCGCCCGGCTGGCCGAGCCGAGGACGGTCGAGTCGCTCAACCGGCTGCTCGACCACCTCGACCTGCTGGCGCTGCTGGTGGTGGGGCTGGACGGGCTGCTGCAGCGGGGCGACACGATCGCCGAATCGATCGGCGAGGCGGTCCGGGAACTGCGCCCGGCCGGCTCGTCCGTCGACGTCGGAGCACTGCTCGACCTCGGGCAGCAGTGTGTGGCAGCCGCCCCGGCCGTGCTCACCATGTTGCCGGTGCTGGAGAACGTCGCGGACTCCGAGCTGAGCGACCCGCGCCTGATCGAGCTGGCCTCGACCGTCTCCCGCGCCGCAGTACGCGGTGCGGCCGAAGCGAAGCGTGAGCCGGCCCGCAAGGCCGGACTGCGCACGCTGTTGCGGGCCTCCCGGGACGAGGACGTCGCGCGGGCGCTCACCTTCGCCGTGTCCATCGCGAAAGCCCTCGGCCAGGAGCTCGCCGCCGACCGCAAGGCCGGCACCACCCAGTCCTCGCACGCCTGACCCGGAAGGAACGCGATGTCGTCAGTGCTGTGGTTCCAAGGCGGCGCATGTAGCGGGAACACCATGTCGTTCCTCAACGCCGAAGAGCCCAATGTCGTCGACCTCATCACCGATTTCGGCCTCGACCTGCTCTGGCATCCGTCCCTCGGCCTTGAACTGGGCAACAACGCTCAGCAGCTGTTCCGCGACTGCGCGGACGGCACCCGGGCGCTGGACATCTTCGTGTTCGAAGGCACCGTCATGAACGGGCCGGACGGCTCGGGCCGCTACGACGTGTTCGCCGGCCGGCCGATGAAGGACTGGGTCACCGACCTGGCGGCGCAGGCGAGCGTGGTCGTGGCCATCGGCGACTGCGCCGCGTGGGGCGGCATCCCGGCGATGGCCCCCAACCCCACCGACTCGACCGGCCTGCAGTTCCACAAGCGGGAGAAGGGCGGCTTTCTCGGGCCGTCCTTCCGCTCGAAGTCGGGGCTGCCGGTCATCAACGTCCCGGGCTGCCCGGCTCACCCGGACTGGATCACGCAGATCATCGTGGCGCTGGCCACCGGCCGGGCCGGTGACATCGCCCTGGACGAGCTGCACCGGCCGCAGACCTTCTTCAAGACGTTCACGCAGACCGGTTGCACCCGGGTGCAGTTCTTCGAGTACAAGCAGTCCACCACGGCATTCGGCGAGGGCACCCGCACCGGCTGCCTGTTCTACGAGTTCGGCTGCCGCGGGCCGATGACGCACTCGCCGTGCAACCGCATCCTGTGGAACCGCCAGTCGTCCAAGACCCGGGCCGGCATGCCGTGCACGGGCTGCACGGAGCCCGAGTACCCGTTCTTCGACCTCGCCCCCGGCACGGTGTTCAAGACGCAGAAGGTCAGCGGCGTCATCCCGCGCGAGGTGCCCGAGGGCAGTGACCACCTCACGTACATGGCCCACGCCACCGCGGCCCGGATCGCGGCGCCGCAGTGGTCGAAGGAGGACATGTTCGTCGTCTGACGAGGGCCTCGCGCCCCGTCCCATCAGCCACTGGAGGAGGAGATCCATGACGGCAGTTGACCTGTTCGTCAGCCCGCTCGGCAGGGTCGAAGGTGACCTCGACGTGCGTGTCACCATCGAGGACGGCGTGGTCACGTCGGCGTGGACCGAGGCGGCGATGTTCCGCGGCTTCGAGATCATCCTGCAGGGAAAGGACCCGCAGGCCGGCCTGATCGTGACCCCGCGCATCTGCGGCATCTGCGGCGGAAGCCACCTGTACAAGTCGGCCTACGCGCTGGACACCGCGTGGCGAACCCACCTGCCGCCCAACGCGACCCTGATCCGCAACATCGCCCAGGCGTGCGAGACGCTGCAGAGCATTCCGCGATACTTCTACGCCCTGTTCGCCATCGACCTGACGAACAAGAACTACGCCCGGTCGCCGCTGTACGACGAGGCCGTACGCCGGTTCGCTCCGTACGTGGGTGCCAGCTACGGCCCGGGCGTGGTGCTCTCGGCCAAGCCGGTGGAGGTGTACGCCATCTTCGGCGGCCAGTGGCCCCATTCGAGCTTCATGGTGCCGGGCGGGGTGATGTGCGCGCCGACGCTGTCGGACATCACCCGCTCCATCGCCATCCTCGAACACTGGAAGGTCAACTGGCTGGAGAAGCACTGGCTGGGCTGTTCGGTCGAGCGCTGGCTCGCCAACCGGACCTGGGAGGACGTGCTCGCCTGGGTGGACGAGAACGAGGCCCAGCACAACAGCGACTGCGGCTTCTTCATCCGGTTCTGCCTCGACGTGGGGCTGGACAAGTACGGCGCCGGAGTCGGCAACTTCCTCGCCACCGGGACGTACTTCCTGCCCGACCTCTACGAGAACCCGACCATCGAAGGGCGCAACGCCGCGCTGATCAGCCGTTCCGGGATCTACGCGGGCGGCCGGTTCAGCGAGTTCGACCAGGCCCGGGTCCGGGAGGACGTCACCCACTCCTTCTACGAGGGCACCGAGGCGCGTCACCCGTTCGACGGTGAGACCAAGCCACTGGACCCGGCGCAGGCCCGGGCGCAGGGCAAGTACAGCTTCGCCAAGTCGCCGCGTTACGACGTGCCCGGCCTCGGCTACGTGCCGCTGGAGGCCGGACCGCTGGCCCGCCGCATCGTCGCCGGCGCGCCGGGGGCCGCGGCGCACCAGGACGACGACCCGCTGTTCATGGACATCATGGCCAAGAAGGGGCCGTCGGTGTTCGTCCGGCAGCTCGCCCGCATGCACGAGGCACCCAAGTACTACCAGTGGGTGCGGAAGTGGCTGGACCAGATCGACCTGCACGACTCCTTCTACACCAAGCCGACCGAGTACGCCGAGGGCAAGGGATTCGGCTCGACCGAGGCGGCCCGGGGATCGCTGTCGGACTGGATCGTCATCGAGGACGGGAAGATCGCGAACTACCAGGTGATCACGCCGACCGCGTGGAACATCGGCCCGCGCGACGCGCAGGAGATGCTCGGCCCGATCGAGCAGGCGCTGGTCGGATCGCCCGTCGTGGACCAGGACGACCCGGTCGAGCTCGGCCACGTGGCCCGCTCGTTCGACTCCTGCCTCGTCTGCACGGTGCACGCCTACGACGGCAAGGGCCGTGAGCTGAGCAAGTTCGTCATCAACGGGTCCGTCTGAGGGGCAGTGAGCATGGCCGAACCGGTGGCGTACGTCGACCAGATGGCGAGTTGGTCGACGCACGCCCTGCTCGTGGTCGGCTGCGGCAACCTGCTGCGGGCCGACGACGGAGTCGGGCCGATCCTGATCCGCCACCTGTGGGAGGGCGGCGTTCCGGACGGCGTACGGCTGGTCGACGGAGGGACCGCCGGCATGGACGTGGCCTTCCAGATGCGCGGCGCGCAGCGGGTGATCCTGGTCGATGCCTGCACCAGCGGCGGCGAACCCGGAACCGTGTACCGGATTCCCGGGCCCGCGGTCGAGGAACTGCCGCCGCTGTCCGGGCTGCACACCCACTCGTTCCGGTGGGACCATGCTCTCGCGTTCGCCCGCTGGCTGCTCGGCGAGGCGTACCCGCGCGACGTGACGGTCTATCTCATCGAAGCGGCCGACTTCACGCCTGGTGGGGAGCTCGGCCCCGCCGTCCGCGCGGCGATGCGGAGGGTGCTGGGCATGATCCGGGACGAGCCGGCGTTCGCCGCCGACGAGCTGGTCGTCGAGTTCACCGACGACGGATACCTGCGCCTCGACGCCGGGTCGGCCGCGCGGCACTTTCCCGCCGATGCCGCCGTCGTGCTGGACAAGGACGATGAGGTGTGGCTGGTGCCGCTGCGGGCCACGGACAACGGCGGTCTGCTGCTCAAGCGGCGCAACCCGGCCGGCGACCGCAGCGTGCTGGTCCGGGAGGCACTACGCGACGACGTACCCGTCGGATCCCGGCCGGCGCGCTGGGACAGCGGCCAGGGCGTCCTGCGCATCCGCCGGAGCGTGACCAGTGAGGACCGTCATGGCTGAGCCCCGCCGCCCACTGCCGTTCGGTGCGTTCCCACTGCCGTTCGGGTTCCTTTTGCTGCCGCCGGAGCGCGAGTTGGAGCCGATCCGGGAAGGACTGCTGGCCGGTCGCCTGCCCGCGGCCTGGCCACCGGCCCTGCGCCCGCACGAGCTCGCCCTGGCCGGCGACGACGCGGCAGCCCTGCGGGAACTGGCCGGCGACGACGCCGTCAGCCGGTTCAACCGGTTCGTACTCGACCCCGATTCGGCCGATCCCAGCGAACTGCGGGCGGCACTGGGCGCCGAGCTGGCCCCGCTCGTCGACGTGGTCGCGTTCGCGACCGGGCGCAGCGACGCCGTGCCGGACGCGAGCGGCCTCACCGGCGAACTGGCCGCCATGGCGCTCGCCGCCCAGGCGGTGGCGGCGCTCGCCGCGGACGACAGCGCCGGTGCGGTGTCCCGGTTAAACCGGGCGATCGAAGCGGCCGCGCCGGTGTCCTCCGCGCTGGCCGGCGTGCTGCACGGGGCGATCGCGCAGGCACACAAGCACGCCGGCGCGCCGGCGGCGGCGATCGAACACCTCACCGCCGGGATCGGCCTGCTGAGCGGCACCGACCTTGCCCTCGGCTGCGCCGAGCAGCACGTCGAGCTGGCTGCGACCTACCAGGAGCTGGCCGCGGACCGGCCGGAGCTGGTGACCCGCGCGGTGCACCACTATCACTGCGCGCTGCAGCTCGTCACGCGGGAACAGGCTCCCGAGCTGTACGCGGCCGCGCACGCCAACCTGGGCACCGCGTACCTCACCATGCCGATGGTGGAGGCGTCGGACCAGTTGCGGCTCGGCGTGGCGATCGGCTCACTGCGCGCCGCGTTGACCGTGTACGAGCGGCACACCCATCCCCGGCAGTGGTCGAGCGTGCAGCTGAACCTGGCCAACGCGCTGGTGTACGCGCCCTCCACGCACCGCGGCGACAACCTGGTCGAGGCGGTCGAGCTGTACGAGGCCGTTCTCGCCGTCCGGGACCGCGACCGGGACCCGCTCGGGCACGCGCGGGTGCTGGCCAACCAGGGCAACGCGCTGGCGCACCTGGGCATGTTCGAGCACGCCCGCGGAAAGCTGGTGGAGGCCCGGTTCATCTTCGAGGAGTTCCACGAGTACGACGCGGTCACCACGGTGCGCGGGCTGCTCGACGAGATGGCCCGGACCGCGACGAAAGCGAACGCCGATGCCTGAGCTCACCTTCGAAGAACTGGCGAAGGCGGTCGACGACGCCGCGGCGGCGGTGGCGCAGCTGCACGGCGCCCCGCGCAAGGCCGCGGACGACCTGCGCACCGCGATCGAGGCCGCGCACCGGGCGGCGCTGGTCACCATCGTGCGGCGCCTGCGAACCGACGAGACGGGCCGGGCGCTGCTCTTCGAACTGGTCGACGACCCGATGGTGCACCTGCTGTTCTCCCTGCACGGCATCATCCGGCCGGATCCGGTGACCGCCGCCCGGTCCGCGCTCGAGGAGATCCGGCCCGGCCTGCGTGGGCACGGCGGCGACGTCGAGCTGGTGCGGATCGCGGAGGGCACCGCGTACGTCGCGTTCTCCGGGGCCTGCAACGGCTGTTCGATGGCGTCCGTCACCATGCGCGACAGCGTCGAGCAGGCGCTGCTGCGAGCAGTACCCTCCATCAGCTCGGTCGAGGTGGTGCCGAGCGAGCCCGGCCCGGCCGTCATTCCCCTGTCGGCCGTACGGCGGCGCGAGGACACGCCGGAGGAGCTGGCCAGTCACGGCTGGGTTCACGCGCTGCCCGCGGCGCAGGTGCCGGACGGGCAGGTGACCGCGCTGAAGCTCACCCGGCCCGACGGTCAGCCGGCACCGGTCATCGTGGTCCGGATCGGCGACGGCCTGGCCGCCTTCGACGACCGGTGCGCTCACCAGAGCCTGCCGCTCGGCGCGGCCCTGGTCGACGCCGAGGCGGGCACGTTGACCTGCCCGTGGCACGGGTTCTGCTACGACGCGCGCACCGGTGAGTGCCTGAGCGCGCCCGGTGCCACGCTGGAACAGCGACCGCTGCGGATGATCGGCGGCGACGTCTGGGTCCAGGTGGTCCCGTGAGCGGTCCGGAGCGAAGCGGAGGGGCCGCTCACCATGGGGTTCAGTTTCCTCGCGCCGGCGCCGGAGCTTGCGGAGGTGCCGGCGTGAGACGGACGGCCGCATGAAGACGGTCCGGTTCCGCACCGCAGCTCAGCGGGTGGTCGGGCCCGCTGAGGCGGGGCCCGTCGGCGACTCGGCCGGCGGCTGGCGGCCCGAGCGGTGGCTCGGCGCTCCAGTGGCGGGCGGGCTCGCCCTGCCCGCCGCCCGCCCCACCCCGTCCTGGCTCTACGCGCCGCGCGGGGTGCACCTCGGCCGGGTCGGCGGGCGCGACGTCCTCGTGGTCGCGGACACGGGCAACCACCGGGTTCTCATCTGGCACGCGCTGCCGGACCGTGACGAGCAGCCGTGCGACGTGGTGCTCGGCCAGCCGGACGCGACCAGCGAGGGACCGGCGGCGGGCGGCACCAGCACCACGCGGGGCATGTTCCTGCCGACCGGCGTGACCATCCACAACGGACAGTTGATCGTCGCCGACGCGTGGCACCACCGGATCCTCGTGTACGACGGGCTGCCCGAGTCGCCGTTCGCGCGGCCGGATCTCGTACTCGGCCAGCCCGGCCCGGACCGGGTCGAGCCGAACGCCGGCGGGGAGTGCGGGGCCACGACGATGTACTGGCCGTTCGGGGTCGGTGTCGTCGGCGGCCGGTTCTACGTCTGTGACACCGGCAACCGCCGGGTGCTCGGCTGGTCGCAGGGCGTGCCGGACTCGCCCGGCCGCCGGCCCGACCTGGTACTGGGCCAGCCCGACGCGGCCGGCCGCGAGGAGAACCGGGGCGGGCCGCCCGGGCCGGACAGCTTCCGCTGGCCGCACGACGTCTGCGGCGATCAGGACCGGCTGCTGATCGCCGACGCCGGCAACCACCGGGTGCTCGGCTGGCGTCCGCACCCGATACGCGACGCCGGGGCCGACCTGGTCATCGGGCAGCCCGACCTGACGAGTACGCAGGAGTGGCCGTACTCGCCGCAGCGGGCCGATCTGCTGCGTTCCCCGTACGCCGCGGACACCGACGCCGGCCGCCTCGCCGTGGCGGACACCGCGAACAACCGCGTGCTCATCTGGACCGACGGCCCACGCGGCGAGCGCGCGGACGTGGTGCTCGGCCAGCCCACGTTCGCCGCCAACGGGGAGAACCGGTGGGCCGCGGTGACCCCCGACTCGATGTGCTGGCCCTACGGGATCTCGCTGGCCGGGGACCGGTTGGCGGTGGCCGACTCCGGCAACAACCGTGTCATGATCTGGCGGTGCGGATGAGCACCACCGCCAGGGACCGCCGCGAGTTCACCGTCACCGGAGTGGTGCAGGGGGTGGGCTTCCGCCCGTTCGTGCACCGGCTCGCCGTCGAACTCGGGCTGAGCGGATTCGTGGGCAACGCCGAGCAGGCGGTGATCGGCGAGGTGGAGGGCAACGGCGAAGCGGTGACCGCCTTCCTGCGCCGCCTGCACACCGACGCCCCGCCGCTGGCCCGGATCGCCCAGGTGCGGGCCCGGACCATCGCGGCCCAGGCCGGGCCCGGCGGCGGCTTCACGATCGTGGCGAGCGTGGGCGGTGCCGGCAGCCGCCGGACCCTGGTCGGCCCCGACGTGGCCACCTGCGCCGCCTGCCTGGCCGAGCTGTTCGACCCCGCCGACCGCCGCTACCGCCACCCGTTCATCACGTGCACCGACTGCGGCCCGCGGTTCACCATCATCCGTGATCTGCCCTACGACCGGCCGGCGACCACGATGGCCGCGTTCCCGATGTGCCCGGCCTGCCGCACCGAGTACGAGACGGTGAACGACCGCCGCTACCATGCCCAGCCCATCGCGTGTGCCGACTGCGGACCGACGCTCTGGTTCGAGCACGACGGCCTGCGCGTCACCGGCACCGACGCCGCCGTCGCCGAAGCCCAGCGGGCGCTGATGGCCGGGCGCATCGTGGCGGTCAAGGGCATCGGCGGCTACCACCTGGCCTGCCGGGCCGACGACGAGGACGCGGTGCGGCGGCTGCGCGAGCGGAAGCTGCGCGACGAGAAGCCGTTCGCCGTGCTCGCCGCCGATCTGGCCACGGCGCGGCGACTGGCCGTGGTGGACGATGACGAGGCCCGGGCGCTGAGCGGCCCGGCCCGCCCGATCGTGTTGCTGCGCCGGCGCGCCGACGCCCCGGTCACGGCCGGGGTGGCCCCGGGCAACCCGTGGCTGGGTGTCATGCTGCCGGGCAATCCCGTGCAGCACCTGCTGCTCGCGCAGGTGCCGGGGATGAGCCTGGCCCCGCCCGACGCCCTTGTCTACACGAGTGCGAACCTCAGCGAGGAGCCGCTGTGCTTCGACGACGAGGACGCGATCACCCGGCTGCCGCACCTGGCCGACGCCGTGCTGACCCACGACCGGCCGATCCACGTGCCGTGCGACGACTCGGTGGTCCGGGTCGTCGACGGGCAGGAGCTACCGCTGCGCCGGGCCCGCGGGCACGCCCCGCTGCCGGTGCCGCTCGGGCGGTCGCTGCCGCCGGTCCTGGCCGTGGGCGGTGAGTTGAAGAACACCTGCTGCGTGCTCGACGGCGAGTACGCGTTCTGTTCGGCGCACATCGGCGACATGGGCAGCCTGGCCACCCTTCGCGCCTTCGACCGCGCGGCCGGGCAGCTGACGACACTGCGCCGGGTCACCCCGGTGATCCTGGCCGCTGACGCCCATCCGGGGTACCAGACGCGCGCCTGGGCCGAGCGGCACGCCGCGGGCACCGCACCGCACCTCGTGCAGCACCACCACGCACACGTGGTCTCGCTGCTGGCCGAGCACGGCCGGATCGGTGAGCCGGTGATCGGGGTGGCCTTCGACGGCACCGGATTCGGAACCGACGCGACGGTGTGGGGCGGCGAGTTCCTGCTCGTCGGCGCCGACCCGACGCGCTTCACCCGGATCGGCCACCTGCTCCCGGTGGACCTGCCCGGTGGAGACGCCGCCGTGCGGAACCCGTGCCGGACCGCGCTGGGCTACCTCGCCGCGGCGGGCGTCGACTGGGATTCGGACCTGGCGCCGGTCGCCGCCTGCGCCCCGGCCGAACTGGCCGCCGTGCGGCTGCTGCTGGCCACCTCCGCCGTGCGGTCCTCGAGCATGGGGCGGCTCTTCGACGCGGTCGCATCGCTGCTGGGCGTGCGGCAGCGAATCGGGTACGAGGCGCAGGCGGCCATCGAACTGGAGCACCTGGCCGGTCTCGGCGCCGGCGAGCCACCGCAACCGCTGGCACCGTTCGGCCTCACCGACGACGGCCGGCTCGACCACCGGCCCGTGATCCGCTGCCTGGTCGAGCGGGTGCGGGCCGGGGCGGACGCGGCCGTGCTGGCGGACGCGTTCCACCAAGCGGTGGCCGACGCCGTGGTGGCCGTCGCGACCCGGGCCGCGGCGACCAGCGGGGTGTCCAGCATCGGGCTGACCGGCGGCGTGTTCCAGAACGTGCGGCTCACCCAGCTGTGCCGGGACAGGCTGGGCGCGGCCGGCCTCGCCGTGCTCACCCACCGGCTGGTACCGCCCAACGACGGCGGTCTGGCCCTCGGACAGGCGGTCGTGGCCGGCCTCGTCGCGGCTCGTACACCGGATTTCCAGGAAGGCGGACGCTGATGTGCCTCGGAGTTCCCGGACGCATCGTCGAGGTGTGGCACGAGGGCGGCGCCCCCATGGCCGACGTCGACTTCGCCGGCGAGCGGCGCCGGATCTGCCTGGCCTACCTGCCAGATCTCGGCCCGGGCGACTACGTGATCGCCCACATGGGCTTCGCGCTGACCCGGGTCGACGAAGAGACCGCATCCTCGACGCTCGAGTTGATGCGGGAGTACGGGGTACTGCCCACCGAACGCACCACCATGGAGGGAGCGGCATGACCACCGGCTCCGAAGGCATCACCGCCGACCTGCTCGACGGAACGCTCGCCGACGACCTGGCCACGGCGGCGCTGGCACTGGCCCGCCGCTTCCAGGCGGGCGCCACCATGTGGTGCATTGCTCCACAGTGGACGCCCCATGCGCACCACATCGCGGTGGAGTTCGTCCACCCGGTCATCGTCGGCAAGCGGGCGCTACCCGCGGTCGCGCTCACCGGCCCCGACGTCGTAGCCCAGGCCCGGGTGTGCGTGCGCAGCGGCGACATCGTGGTGGCGGTCGCCGCGGCGGGCGAACCTGGCGTGCTGGAGCTGATGCGGCGGGCCCCGGCGTGGGGCGCGCACACGGTGTGGATCGGCTCGGGCCACCGCCCGCCCGGTGGCGCCGCCGACCACGTGCTCTGGCAGGACGACCCGGATCCGCTGGCCCCGGCCAACGGCCGGTTCGTGCTGATGTACCACCTGCTGTGGGAGTTGACCCACGTCTGCTTCGAGCACCCCGGCCTGCTGGTGGGCGGCGAACCGGAGTGCACCGACGAGGTCTGCGTCACGTGCAGCGACGAGGGAAGGCTGGCCGAGGTGCTCCAGGCGCCGGAAACGCCGTTCGGGCCGGCCCGGGCCCGCACCGCCAACGGCGCGGAGGACATCGACGTCACACTGGTGTCACCCGTGCGCCCCGGAGACCTGCTGCTGGTCCACGCCGGCTCGGCGCTCACCCGGATCGACCCGCAGGTGCAGCCATGAGCGATCTGGAGCGAAGCGGAGGGCGCATGAGCGGTACGAGTTTCCTCTACCCGTTCCTCAACGGTGACGAGCGCGACGCCGGCGCACTGCTGGCCGACCTGGCCGCGTCCGCCCGGGCCAAGGCGCGCGAGTCGGCGGCGCTGCAGCGGCGCACGCTGGCCGCGAACGCCACGTCGATCGCGCAGGCCGGCGCGGCGATGGCGCGGCGGTTCGCCGACGGCGGCCGGCTGCTCGTGTTCGGCAACGGCGGCAGCTCGACGGACGCGGCAACCTTCGCCGACCTGTTCACCAACCCGCTCACCCGCTCGCCGTTGCCGGCGATCAACCTCGCGGCCGACCAGGCGGTGGTCACCGCGCTCGGCAACGACGTCGGCTTCGACCTGGTCTTTTCCCGCCAGATCGCCGCCTACTGCGGACACCACGACATCGCGGTCGCGTTCTCCACCAGCGGCAGCTCCGCTGATCTGATGGCCGGGCTGCGCGAGGCCCGGGCCCGCGGGCTGCTCACGATCGGCTTCGCCGGGTACGGAGGCGGTGACATGGCCGCCAGCCCGCACGTCGAGCACTGCTTCGTGATCGACTCGCAGAGCGTGCACCGTATCCAGGAAAGCCAGGCGCTGCTCGGCTATCACCTCTGGGCTGCCGCCGCCGGCGGACCGACCGAAAAGGAGTCCACCAATGACCGCTGAGTCTACATTGGACAGGGAGGGGCAGGTACTCGAGCGGATCTCCAACGTCCGCAAGCGCCGGCCCCGGCTCGTCGACGAGGTCGTGACGATGGCGCACGGGGCCGGCGGCAAGTCGTCGGCCGCCCTGATCGACGCCGTCTTCCTCGAGGCACTGCGCGGCCCCGAACTGGAACAGCTCGCCGACGGTGCGGTGCTGACCCTGCCGTCCGGAGAACGGCTGGCATTCAGTACGGACTCGTTCGTGGTGTCACCGCTGCGGTTCCCGGGTGGCTCGATCGGCCACCTCGCCGTGCACGGCACCGTCAACGACCTCGCGATGTGCGGCGCGGTGCCGCAGTGGTTGTCGTGCGCGTTCGTCATCGCCGAAGGCTTCCCGATCGTCGAGCTGCGCGAGATCGTGGCCGACCTGGCGGCCGCGGCCCGCGCGGCTGGGGTACGGCTGGTCACCGGCGACACCAAGGTGGTACCGGCCGGTGCCGCGGACGGGCTCTACATCACGACCGCCGGGGTCGGCGTCATTCCGGCCGGACGGGAGCTCAGCGCGGCCGCGGTCCGCCCGGGGGACCGGCTGGTGCTTTCCGGCACCCTCGGCGACCACGGAATGGCCGTGCTGCTGGCCCGGGGCGACCTCGACATCGAGGCCGAGATCGAGTCGGACACCGCACCGGTGAACGGATTGGTGGAGGCCCTGCTGGCCGCGGCGCCCAACACCCGCTGGCTGCGTGACCCGACCCGCGGCGGGCTCGGTACCGTCTGCAACGAGCTGGCGGTCGACGCCGGGGTCGGGGTGATCCTGGACGAGCGGCTGCTGCCGGTGTCGCCGCTGGTGCAGGGCGCCTGTGACCTCCTCGGCATCGACCCGGTCTACGTGGCCAACGAGGGCAGGTTCGTGGCGGTCGTGCCGGCGGACGAGGCGGAGGCGGCGGTGGCCGCGCTGCGTGCCGATCCGCTGGGCGGCCACGCCGCCGTGATCGGCGAGATCACCGAGCAGCCCGAGGGCGTCGTGGCGCTGCGGACCCCGTTCGGTGGCAGCCGCATCGTGGACATGCTCGTGGGTGACCCGCTGCCCCGGATCTGCTGAGGAGGTCTGCCATGTGTCTGGGGATTCCGGGCCAGATCGTCGAGATCGTCGACCCCGGGGCGTACCTGGCGAAGGTTGACGTGAACGGCATCCGCCGCACCATCAGCGTGCGGCTGCTGGCCGAGCAGGACGTCGCCGCCGGGGACTGGGTGCTGGTCCACGTCGGTTTCGCCATGGCGAAGATCGACGAAGGTGAGGCCGCGCTGACCATCGAGGCGATGCGCAAGATGGGCCAGGCGTACGACGACGAGCTCGCCGCCTTCGATTCCACCGCGATCACTCTGGAGTCCAGATGAAGTTCGTCGACGAGTTTCGCGACCCGGCCGCCGGCCGGGCGCTGGTCAGGTCCATCACCGAGCTGGCCGGCGACGACGAGTTCAAGTTCATGGAGGTCTGCGGGGGACATACGCACACCATCTACCGGCACGGCCTGGAGTACCTGCTGCCGCCCTCGGTCGAGCTGGTGCACGGGCCGGGCTGCCCGGTGTGTGTGATCCCCATGGGCCGGGTCGACGACGCGATGTGGCTGGCCGAGCAGCCAGGCGTCATCTTCACCACCTTCGGTGACATGATGCGGGTGCCCGGCAGCCGCGGCAGCCTGCTCGAGACCAAGGCCAGGGGCGCGGACGTGCGCTTCATCTACTCACCGCTCGACGCCCTGCGCATCGCCGTCGACAACCCGGACCGGCAGGTGGTCTACTTCGCCGTCGGGTTCGAGACGACGGCACCGTCCACCGCCGTCACCCTCGTGCGGGCCCGTGAGCTCGGGGTCACCAACTTCACCGTGTTCTGCAACCACGTCACGATCGTGCCGCCGATCAAGGCGATCCTCGACTCGCCCGACCTGCGGCTGTCCGGCTTCATCGGTCCGGGCCACGTGTCCACCGTGGTCGGCAACCGGCCCTACCGGTTCGTCCCGGAGGTGTACGGCAAGCCGATCGTCGTGGCCGGCTTCGAGCCGCTGGACATCCTCGCCGCCGTACACATGCTGCTGACCCAGATCCGGCAGGGCCGCTGCGAGGTGGAGAACCAGTACTCCCGGGTGGTGGCCGACGAGGGCAACCCGGCCGCGCTCGCGCTCCTGGCCGACGTGTTCGAGCTGCGGCCGCACTTCGAGTGGCGAGGGCTGGGCTTCATTTCCCAGTCGGCGCTCAAGCTCGGCCGGCGCTACGCCGACTTCGACGCCGAACTGCGCTACGACATGCCCGGGGTGCGGGTGGCCGACCCGAAGGCGTGCCAGTGCGGTGAGGTGCTCAAGGGCGTCATCAAGCCGTGGGAGTGCAAGGTGTTCGGCACCGCGTGCACACCGGAGACGCCGATCGGCACCTGCATGGTCTCGCCGGAGGGCGCCTGCGCGGCGTACTACAACTTCGGCCGGCTGCACCGCGAGACGGCGCTGCTCGTCGGCCGGTCCGGCGCGTGAGCCGCGAGGGCGAGCGGTTGTTCGCCCGCTACGCCTTCCCGCCCAACGACCTCGGCTACTGCGGACCGGCTGACGCACGCGCCCTGTTCGAGCTGGCCGCCAACGGCCACGCGGCCGGCGACATCGAGGCGATCGCCCGCCGGTTCTCGGGAGTCTGGCCATACCTGGTGCTGCTGGCCGAGGTGACCGGGGGCACCGATCCGCTCGACGAGGGGCTGGTGCGGGCGTACTGGACGGGTGCGCCCGCCGAGGGCGTCGAGGCGGCCGAGTTCGGCGCCCGCCTGCTGCACCGCCTCGGCACGCAGGCCGGGCACTACTGGCACCACCTCGACGAGGCGCTCCTGCCGGAGGCGGCGCCGGACCACGGCTTCCACGTGTTCGGCGTCTACCCGTGGTCCCGGCTGCTCCCGGCCGGGCCGCCCGAGCAGCCGCTGCACGTGCTGGACTCGTGCCGCATCAGCTGGGGCCAGGTGACGCGGGTGCGGGACGGCCACATCGTGATCCGGCGTCAGCCGCTGGGCTGGGACGGCGAGCGCCTCGACCTGCTGCCCGAGCGCGAACACGAGGTACGGTTCCGGATCAACGGCTGGAGTTTCGTCGCCGATCCCCGGCCGGGCGAGTGGCTGGCGCTGCATTGGGACTGGGCGTGCGACCGGCTCACCCGCGACGATGTGACTCGGCTCCGGCAGCGCACGGTGGACCGGCTCGCGATGACGAACGAACGCCTCTACCGGGACCGGGCCGCCGCCCGCAGCCGCCGCAGCGCCTCCGCGGTGACACCGCCGCGGAGGTAGGCCGGCACCGCCGCGTCGAACAGGTCCATGGCCTGGTAGCTCGGCAGGACCGCGGCCGCGCCGGGGAACTGCGCGCCGCGGTGATATGCCGAGGTGACCACGAGGCACGGCAGGTGCGCCCGGACCGCGGCGTCCAGGCCGGGTGGGGAGTCCTCCACCGCCAGGGCTTCCTCGGGCGAGGCGCCGAGCGCGGCCAGGGCCTGCCGGTAGGCCTCGGGGTCCGGCTTGAGGCGCGTCACGTCGTCGGCGGTGACCACCGCCGTGAACGCAATGTCCTGGAACAGGCGCTTGAGCAGGACAGTCACCCAGGCCCGGCTGCCGGTGGTGGCCACCGCGACGGCGACCTCGCGGTCGCGCAGGTCGCGCATCAGCTCGTGTACGCCTGGCCGGGCCCTCAGCGTCCCGGTGTGAACCCAGCTGATGAAGTGCGTCGTCTTCGTCTCGTGCAAGGAGCGCGCCAGCGTGGCCGCGTCGGTGTGACCCCGCCCGGCGAGGTATGCCTCCAGCCGGCGGCGGCCGCCGGTGATGGCCAGCAGCCGGCCGTATTCGGACACGCCCCATTCGTAGGGCAGGCCGTGGTCGCGGAAGGCGAGGTTGAACGCGCGGCGATGGCCGTCGCGCTCCGTCTCGGCCAGGGTGCCGTCGACGTCGAAGACCACCGCGCGCAACTGGTGCGACGGGCGCGTGCTCACCGCTGGTACACCTCTTGCGTGAGGTGGAACAGCAGCAGTTCCTGGGTGATCGCGAGCGGCGCGCTGCGGGTGCCGTCGCCGAGCCGCCCCAGCCCCCGTGGCATCGTCCGGCCGCCCGCGACGCCGTCCCAGAGTGCCTTCTGCAGCAACTGGGCCTCGTCGGCCGTGGCATGGCCGTGCACGCGCAGGCAGTCGACCGGTGTGCCGTCGTCGTCGCGGATGATGTTCAGGTTCATGGCCGCGTTGACGTCGTCGATGAGGGTGTCGATGAGCGGCGGGTGCTGGATGGTGGGCCGCAGCAGCAGTTCGGCACCGAGCGGCGTCCCCGGCGGGTCGACCCGGTCGGCAGCCGGCGCGAACCGCACCACGATGTCGGCGTAACGGCGCTGCGGCCGGATGTACGCGGCCGAGTCGGGCTCGCGCCGGGCGAGCTCACGGCGCACCTCGTCCTCGCTGTAGCCGCGACTGGTGGTGTCACGGATGATCTTCCAACGGTGCCGGACCTCCTCCGGCGGGTCGAGGAAGACGGTGATGTCGAAGCACGCCCGGGACAGCTTGGAGTACAAGGGGAACAGCCCTTCCACGATGACGAACTCGCGTGGCTGCACGTAGGCCGGGCGGGCGAAGGTGCCGGTGCTGTGCTCGTACACCGGTTTGAGAATGGGCTGCCCGGTGGCCAACATCTGCAGGTGCTGCTCCATGATGTCGAGGTAGTTGGCCTCGGGATGCAGCGCGGTCAGCGCCAGCGCACGCCGCTCGGCCCGGTCGTAGCGGTGGTAGTCGTCCACGCACACGAAGGTGCACCGTTGCGGCCCGATGGCAGCCACCAGCCCTTCCGCGAGCGTGGTTTTGCCCGAGCCGCTGTCGCCGCCGAGCGCGAGCATGACCGGCCGGGCTCCGGCGGGCTCGGCCAGACGCGAACGCAACATGCGTACCAGCTTGTCAGGCATCGGCGCCGCCGTCAGCTACCGCGACCGGTGCGCGCTCGACCAGGGCAACCAGCAGCTCGACGGTGAACCCGAGCG
Source organism: Dactylosporangium sp. CA-233914 (assembly GCF_050942935.1). Classification (NCBI taxonomy): domain Bacteria; kingdom Bacillati; phylum Actinomycetota; class Actinomycetes; order Micromonosporales; family Micromonosporaceae; genus Dactylosporangium; species Dactylosporangium sp. CA-233914. Next base: position 3,592,709 of record NZ_CP192030.1, read on the forward strand.
AAGCCAGCACCTGCTCCCCGGGGCCGCAGACGCCGAACCGGCTGAGGCCGAGCACGTTGCCGGCGCCGACGTGGGCAGCCCATCCGGTCGGCACGCCGGCTTCGACCGCGACCAGGCGGGCCGGTCGACCGGTCAAGGCCTCCTGTTCGGCCGGGGACAGGTCGGCGAAGCGCTCCCGCCATGGCACCGACACCACCCGGGTGGGCCGCCCGCACGCGGTGAGCCGCTCGGCGGCGGCCACCGCCAAGGCCACTTCGGATCCGGTGGCGAGGATGGTAACGGCCGGCTCGTCCACCGGCGGTCCGACGATGCGCGCGCCGCGCTCGGTGATGAACGAGACCTCGGCCGGGCCGAGCGCCGGCAGGCCCTGGCGGGACAGGATGAGCGCGGTCGGGCCGTCGGTACGCCGCAACGCGGTGTACCAGGCGGCGGCGGTCTCGGCATCGTCCGCCGGCCGCAGCACGGCCAGGCCGGGGATCAGCCGCAGCGACTCGATGTGCTCGACGGGCTGGTGCGTCGGCCCATCCTCGCCCACCGCGATCGAGTCGTGGGTCAGCACGTGCACGACCGGCAACCGCATCATGGCGCAGAGCCGCAGCGCGGGCCGTAGGTAGTCGCTGAACGCCAGGAAGGTGCTGCCCACCGGGCGCAGCCCGCCGTGCGCCGCGATACCGTTGAGCGCGGCCGCCATCGCGTGCTCGCGAACGCCGAAGTGGATCCGGCGCCCGCCGTAGTCGCCGGCGGCGACCACCGCGCCGGGCAGCGCGCCGAGGCCCGTCGACCCGGCGAGGTCGGCCGAACCGCCGACCAGCTCCGGCAGCACCGCCCCGGCCGCGGCGAGCGCCTGGGCCGAAGCCTGCCGGGTGGCGAGCCGGCCACCGGTCGCCAGGTCCGCGAGCGCGGTGTCCACCGTGGTCGGCAGTCCTCCGGCCTGGCAGCGGCGCCATTCCGCCGCCGCCACGGGGTTCGCCCGGGCCCAGTCGTCGAACCGGGCTACCCAGCCGGCCCGTTGCGCGGCGCCCGTCGCGGCCAACGACCGGCAGCGGTCCCGCACCGCGGACGGCACGTGGAACGGTTCGGGGGAGCGGCCGAGCCGGCGGCGGGTGGCCGCGAGGACCTCCGGGCCGAGCGGGCTGCCGTGGGCCGCCGCAGACCCGGCGACGCCGGGAGCGCCGTAACCGATGACCGTCCGCACCGCGATGAGGCTGGGCCGGGGATCGAGCCGGGCCGCACCGATCGCGCGGTCGATCGCGGCGACGTCGTTCCCGCCGGGTACGGCCGCGGTGTGCCAGCCGTACGCGGCGAAGCGTGCCCGTACGTCGTCGCGGCAGGACTGGGACGCCGGGCCGTCGATCGTCACGTCGTTGTCGTCGTAGAGCACCACGAGCCGGCCCAGGCCGAGGTGCCCGGCGAGCGACGCCGCCTCATGGCTGATCCCCTCCATCAGGCAACCGTCGCCGACGATGACGTACGTGCGGTGGTCCACCGCGGCCGGGAAGCGCGCGTGCAGCATGCGTTCGGCCAGGGCCATGCCGACCGCGTTGGCGAACCCCTGCCCCAGCGGCCCGGTTGTGGTCTCGACGCCCACCGTGTGCCCGAACTCGGGGTGCCCCGGCGTGGCCGAGCCCAGTTGCCGGAACGCGCGCAGCTGCGCCATCGGCAGGTCGTAGCCGAACAGGTGCAGCAGCGCGTACAGCAGTGCGGAGCCGTGTCCGGCCGAGAGCACGAAGCGGTCCCGGTCCGGCCAGTCGGGGCGGCCGGGATCGTGGCGCAGATGGCGCGACCACAGGGCCCACGCCATCGCCGCGCAACCCATGGGCATGCCTGGGTGGCCGGACCGGGCGGCCTCGACCATGTCGGCGCTGAGCAGCCGGATCGTGTCGACCGCCAGGTCGTCCAGTTCGGTATCTCCCCGGTTCGTCATGCGCGGGCTCCGATCGACTGCCGGGCGGCGGCGCGCAGCTCGGCGATGGCGGCCGCCCGCCCGGCCGGGTGGCGCGACAGCCAGCTGCCCGAGATGAACACGCCGGCCCCGGCTGCGGCCGCGCGCCGGATGGTGACGTCGGTGATGCCGCCGTCGACCTCCAACTCGATCGGGGCGCCGTGCCGGTCGATGACCGCGCGTACCGCCGCGATCTTGGGTTCCATCGCCGGCAGGTACTCCTGCCCGCCGAAGCCGGGGTTCACGGTCATCACCAGGACGAGGTCCGTCAAGTCGAGGACGTGCGCGATCGTGTCGACCGGAGTGTGCGGGTTGAGCGCCACACCGGCGCGCGCACCCAGGCTCCGGATGCCGGTCAGCGTCCGGTGCAGGTGACGGCAGGCCTCGGCGTGGACGATCACCAGATCGCAGCCGGCGCGGACGAAGTGCGGTGCGGCCTCGTCGGGATCCTCCACCATGAGGTGGGCCTCGAACGGAAGGTCGGTCACGCGCCGGCAGGCCGCCACCACGTCCGGCCCGACGGTGATGGCGGGCACGAACCGCCCGTCCATCACGTCCCACTGCACCCGGTCGGCGCCGGCCGCGGCCAGCGCCCGGCACTCCTCGCCGAGCCGGGACTGGTCGGCGGCGAGCATGGAGGGCACGATCACGAGCCCGGAACCTCCGTTCATGAGCGGTCCCGCCGTTCCATGAGGCGCAGGATCATCGGGGTGAGGATGAGCTGCATCGCGAGCTCCATCTTGCCGCCGGGCGCGACGATGATGTTCGGCCGCGACATGAACGAGTCGTGCAGCATCGACAGCAGGTACGGGAAGTCGATGCCATGGGGGTCGGCGAAGCGGATGACCACGAAGCTCTCGTCGGCGCTCGGGATGAACCGGGCGACGAACGGGTTGGAAGTGTCTACTGTGGGCACTCGCTGGAAGTTGATGTGGGTCCGGGAGAACTGCGGGCAGATGTGGTGCACGTAGTCCGGCATGCGGCGCAGGATGGTGTCCATGATGGCCTCGCCCGAGTAGCCGCGCTGGGTCCGGTCGCGATGCAGCTTCTGTATCCACTCCAGGTTGATGATCGGCACCACGCCGATGCGCAGGTCGGCGTGGCGGGCCACGTCGACCTCGGCGTCCGCGAACGCACCGTGCAGCCCTTCGTACAGCAGCAGGTCCGTGCCGGCCGGGATGTCCTCCCACGGCGTGAAGGTGCCCGGCGGCTGGCCGAAGGGGTGGGCCTCCTCCTCGTCGTGCAGGTATCGTCGGACCTTGCCGGAGCCGGTGCGGCCGTACTCGGCGAACAGCGCCTCCAGCTCCGGCAGCAGGTTCGCCTCCGGCCCGAAGTGGCAGAGGTGAGGATTGCCGGATGCGGCGGCGTCGGTCATCGCCTGCCGCATCCCCGTCCGGTCGTAGCGGTGGAACGAGTCGCCTTCGACGATCGCCGCGCTCAGCCCCTCCCGGCGGAAGATGTGCTGGAACGTCCGGGTCACCGACGTCGTGCCGGCGCCCGACGACCCGGTGATGGCCACGACGGGGAACGCGCCCGACATCAGCGCCCGGCCCGGAACATCGACCGGACGTTGAACAGCGACCCGTCGAAGCCGCGATCGTCCGGTTCCCGGTGGTAGCGCTCGATCCGTTCGACCTCGGCCCGGGAGCCGAAGACCAGCGGCGCACGCTGGTGCAGCCCGGTGGGGGCGAGGTCCATCACCCGCTCCCGGCCGGTGCTGGCGAGCCCGCCGGCCTGCTCGACGAGGAACGCGATCGGGTTGCACTCGTACATGAGCCGCAGCCGCCCCTGTCCGTTGGCGTTGCGGGTGTCGGCCGGGTAGAGGAACACCCCGCCGCGGGTCAGGATGCGATACGCGTCGGCCACCAGCGACGCGACCCAGCGCATGTTGAAGTCCTGGCCGCGCGGCCCGCTCCGGCCGGCCAGGCATTCGGCGATGTACCGCCGCACAGGATCCTCCCAGAAGCGCTCGTTCGAGGCGTTGATGGCGAACTCGTGGGTCTGCTCCGGTATCCGCATCCGCGGGTGAGTGAGCACGAAGGCGCCGATGTCGCGGTCGAGGGTGAAGCCGTCCACGCCGTTGCCGGTCGTCAGCACGAGCATGGTGGCCGGCCCGTACAGGGCGAACCCCGCGCAGACCTGGGTCACACCCGGCTGCAGGAAGTCCTCGAGCCGGGGCTCCTCGCCCGAATCCGGGGCGCGCAGCACGGAGAAGATGGTGCCGACCGTGATGTTGACGTCGATGTTGCTCGAACCGTCGAGCGGGTCGAACAGCAGCAGGTACTTGCCCCGCCGGTACGGAGCGGGAACCGGCAGGATGTCGGGCATCTCCTCGGACGCCAGCGCGGCCAGATGCCCGCCCCACAGGGTCTCGGCCAGCATCACCTCGTTGCTGACGAGATCGAGGCGCTGCTGTACTTCGCCGTGCACGTTCTCGCTGCCGGCGCCGCCGTGCAGGTCGGCGAGCCCGCCCCGGTTGACCTGGTTACCGATGATCTTCACGGCGGTGGAGATCGCGTTGAGCAGCCCGGAGAAGTCGCCGGTCGAGCCGGGGTGCCGGTGCTCCTGCTCGATCGTGTGCCGGGTCAGCGTGATGCGCCCAGGCTGCGACGGTTGCATGCCGGCGGTCACGGACGCACCGCCGGCGACGGCTCGGGCGTGTATCGGTGCGCGGCTGCGGCACGGGCGCAGTTGGCGGCCAGGGCCGCTTGCGCGATGGCCGTGGCGCCGGGATCGCCGTGCCAGGTGACCAGGGCGTCGTCCACGAGGGCCCGGCCGAACGAGAAGGTCAGGCGCCACGGTGCGGCCTCCTCGGCGGCAAGCTCGTTGATCGACTGAAGGTTGGCGCAAGCATGGTCGTTGCGCTGCCCGCCGGACAGGAAGGCGATGCCGGGCACAGCCGCGGGGACATGCGCACGCAGGGTCTGCAACGTGCGCCGGGCGACCCCGGCCGGCGGGACCGGTGTCTCGTGGTGGGTCCCGGGGACGACCATGTTCGGCTTGAGTACGATGGCCCGCAGGTCCACGCCCATCAGGTCGAGTTCGGCGAACACCTGGGCCAGCACATTGGCCGTGGCCCGTTCGCACACCGCGATGTGGTGGTCGCCGTCCATGATGACCTCGGGCTCGACGATGGGCACCAGTCCGGCCTCCTGACACAGCGCCGCGTATCGGGCCAGGCCGTGGGCGTTCGCCCGGATCCCGCGCCGGCTGCCGTTCTTCGGCGACCTGCCGCCGGGGGTGGCGCAGATCCGGGCGTTGAAGACCGCCCGCCATTTCGCGAAGGTGGCGCCCTGCGCACGGTAGCGCTCGAGTCGCCCCCGCAACCCGTCCAGTCCCTCGGTGACGGTCACCCCGTCGGTGAAGGGGAGCGGGCTGACGCCGGTGTCCACCTTGATCCCCGGCTGGATGCCGCGCTCGCGAGCGGCGACCGGGAAGGGCGTGCCGTCCACAAGGGGTTGTCCGAGCGTCTCGTCGCAGAGGATGATCCCGGAGATCCACCGATCGAGGCCGGGCGTGGTCAGCAGCAGTGCCCGGTAGTCGCGCCGGTTCGCCACCGTGGCGTCCACACCGGCGCGTTCGAGCCGCCGCGACATCGTCGCGATGCTCTCGTCGGCGGCGAGGATGCCGGTGCCTGGCGCGACCAGGCCGGCGGCGGTTTCCATGAGATCGGACACGAGGGCTCCCAACGGTCCAGCCGCGTCCGCGGCATCGGGTGAGGCTGGAGCGACGGTAGAGGGAGGCCCGGCCGGCGTGCCTCACCCGCGGGGGCGTAGCCGGGGGTGAGCCCGTGCCACCCGAAACGCCAGCCGACCGGCATGGCGCGGATCGGTCAGGTGGGCCAGGAACAGCTCGGTGGTGGCGGTCGGGGCGGCGGAGGTGACCGCGTGCCACGGCCGCCGCAGCGGGATGCCCCGGGCCGGCACCCGCTGCAGAGCGCCGCTGCTCAGGAGCTGTTCGACCGCATCGGCGGACACCAGCGTGACGCCCAGGCCCAGCGCCGCCGACGACACCACCGCGCCGACCGAGCCGAGGGTCAGCAGCGGTGGCTGGATCTGCAACGACTGGTGCAACGCGAAGGTCGCCTCCCGGGTGCCCGAGCCCGCCTCACGCAGCAGCCAGGTCGCGGTGGCCAGGTCGGGCTGCAGCCCGGCCGCCGCCACGACCACCAGCGAGTTGGCCCGGGTAGCACGGGTGATCATGCCCGGTCCAGGACGGCCGCCGATCACCACATCCAGCCGGTGGTCGGCCAGCAGCGTGAAGATCCGGTCGCGGACGCCGACGTCGAGCGTCAACTCCACCGCCGGATACCGCTGCCGGAACGAGGCGAGCAGGCCCGGGATGAGGGACTCGCCGGCCGTGGTGACGGCGCCGATGCGCAGCCGGCCGCGCTCCGCGGCCAGCCCCCGCCGGGTCGCGGCCACACCCTCGTCGATGAGCCCGAGGATGCGCCGGGCGTAGCCGGCGAACACCTCACCGGACTCGGTCAGCCGCAGGCCGCGCCCGTCGCGCTCGAACAGCACGACGCCCACCTCGCGCCGCAGTGCCGCCAGCGAGGCGGACACCGCAGACTCGGTGACCGACAGCCGCTGGGCAGCGGCCCGGGCCGAACCGGAGTCGACCACCGCCAGGAAGGTTCGCAATCGTACGGGCGTCATGCCGTACGAGGATAGACAAGGAAATGCTCAAGTAAGCACAGCAAAAGCTCGCTGGACGAGTTGAGTGTCGGCCCGGCACCCTCGAACGCATGACCAGTGAGGAACGGTGGAACCCCGGGGTCCACAGCTATGCGAGCATGGGCTACTACAACGCTGACTACGTTCCCCGGGACACCGACGTGCTCGCCGTGTTCCGGGTGACCCCGCAGCCCGGCGTGGACCCGATCGAGGCGGCCGCGGCCGTCGCCGGCGAGTCCTCGACCGCGACCTGGACCGTGGTGTGGACCGACCGGCTCACCGCGCACAACCACTACCAGGCCAAGGCGTACCGGGTGGACCCGGTGCCCGGCCGCGACGGCGAATACCTCGTGTACATCGCGTACGACCTCGACCTGTTCGAGGAGGGTTCGATCGCCAACCTGACCTCGTCCATCATCGGCAACGTGTTCGGCTTCAAGCCGCTCAAGGCGCTGCGGCTGGAGGACATGCGGATTCCGGTGGCATACGTGAAGACGTTCCAGGGGCCGGCGCACGGCATCGTGATGGAGCGGGAAATGCTCAACAAGTACGGCCGTCCGTTGCTGGGCGCCACCATCAAGCCGAAACTGGGGCTGTCCGCGCGCAACTACGGCCGGGTGGTCTACGAGGCGTGCCGCGGCGGGCTCGACTTCACCAAGGACGACGAGAACATCAACTCGCAGCCGTTCATGCGTTGGCGCGACCGATTCCTGTACTGCATGGAAGGCGTGAACCGGGCGATGGCGGAGACCGGTGAGATCAAGGGCCACTACCTCAACGTCACCGCGGCGACCGTCGAGCAGATGTACGAGCGGGCCGAGTTCGCCAAGGATCTGGGCAGCGTCGTCGTCATGATCGACCTGACCGTCGGATACACGGCCATGCAGTCGATGGCCGCCTGGGCCCGCCGCAACGGGGTGCTGCTGCACCTGCACCGGGCCGGCCACGCCACGTACACCCGGCAGAAGACCCACGGAGTGAGCTTCCGGGTCATCGCGAAGTGGAGCCGGCTGATCGGGGTCGACCACATCCACGCCGGAACCGTGGTGGGCAAGCTGGAAGGAGACCCGGCGACCACCCGCGGCTTCTACGACACGCTGCGCCTCGACCACGTCCCGGCCAATCCCGCCAACGGCATCTACGTCGAGCAGGACTGGGCCAGCATGCCCGCAGTGATGCCGGTAGCCTCCGGAGGTATCCACGCGGGGCAGATGCATCAGCTCGTCGACCTGCTGGGCGAGGACGTCGTCCTGCAGTTCGGCGGCGGCACGATCGGTCATCCGATGGGCATCGCGGCCGGCGCCGAGGCGAACCGGGTGGCGCTGGAGGCGATCGTCAAGGCCCGCAACGAGGGACGCGACCTGCTCCGGGAAGGTACCGCCATCCTGCGCGCCGCGGCCCAGCGCTGCCCTGCGCTCGACGCCGCCCTCGCCACCTGGGGCGAGGTCACGTTCGACTACGCGTCCACGGACGCCCCGGATACCGTCCCCACCGCCAGCCGTTAGGAGCCGACCCATGTACCTGCGCCACGGAACCTTCTCCTATCTGCCCGAGCTGACCGAAGACGAGTTGGCCGCACAGATTCGCTACGCGCTCGACAACGGATGGCCGGTCTCGATCGAATACACCGACGATCCGCACCCGCGCAACGTGTACTGGGACATGTGGGGCCTACCCATGTTCGACCTCGCCGAGCCGGACGCGGTACTGCGCGAAATCGCGGACTGCCGCGCCGCTTTCCCGCAGCAGTACGTGCGGGTGCTGGCCTACGACGCGCGGCTCGGGCGCCAGACCACCGCACTGAGCTTCCTCGTGCAGCGCCCCTCCCGGGAGCCGGGTTTCCGGCTGGCGCGTACCGAGGCACACGACCGGGTGCAGCGCTATGCCCTGCAGCCCTACGCGACGCAGGCCCCGCCGGGGGCGCGCTATGAGGAACCGTGACCGGGGGCTTCGCCATGCGGCGCGCCGATCCGGCGCCCGAGGAGATACTGGACGCCGCGGCGCTGGTCGATCTCAACGCCGACGAGATGAGCCTGCGGGCGCGAGCGGTGCTGGCCGAGTTCGACCGCGACATGGTGGGGCTGGCCGGGGTGAAGCGGCGCCTCGCGGAGATCGCGGCCCTGCTCGTCGTGCGCCGGGCCCGGGCCCGTTTCGGCCTGTCGGACAGCAAGCCGTCGCTGCACATGAGCTTCACCGGAGGCCCGGGCACCGGCAAGACGACCGTGGCCCTGCGGATGGCCGAGATGCTGCACGCGCTGGGCTACCTGCGCACCCCGCGAGTGGTCGTGGTGACCCGGGACGACCTCGTCGGGCAGTTCATCGGACACACCGCACCGAAGACGAAGGAGGCCATCGCCCGGGCCGCCGGGGGAGTGCTGTTCATCGACGAGGCGTACTATCTGCACCGCCCGGAGAACGAACGGGACTACGGGCAGGAGGCGGTAGAGATCCTGCTTCAGGAGATGGAGTCCGAGCGCGGTTCGCTCGCGGTCATCTTCGCCGGATACGCCGACCGGATGGATGCCTTTCTTTCGTCCAACCCGGGGCTCAGCTCGCGGGTGGCGCACCACATCCACTTCGACGACTACAGCCACGACGAACTCGTCCGGATAGCCGAGCTGATCCTGGCCCGCGACGACTACCGGTTCAGCCCGGACGCACGACTGGCGTTCCGGTCCTATACGGAACTCAGGACGGCGATGCCGCGCTTCGCCAATGCCCGCAGCATCCGCAATGCGCTGGAGCGGTGCCGGCTGCGGCAGGCGACCCGGCTCGCCGCCGCGCCCGGGCCGGTCGGCCGGACGGACCTGATCACCCTGACCGAGGCGGATGTGCGCGGCAGCAGCGTGTTCGCCAAGGGCGGTTGACCGCGGCGGGGCGAGGTCAGATGCCGGACAACGACCGCATCTCGGCCAGCACCGCCGCCTTCTCGCCGGCCGTGCACGACGCGTCGATCGTCCAGACGACTTCGGCCCGGTGGTGTGCGCGGCTCGCCCGGACCAGGGCAATCCGGCCACTGGGCAAGGTGATCCGCCTGGTCATCAGGTGACAGGCCCCTACCAGCTCAGCGGCCAGGGCCGGCAGCCGTGACCCCTCGGCCGTGGACAGCAGCATGGGCCGGCCGTCCGGGAGGGTCAGCCTGAGCCGGGCTCCGGAGGAGCGATCCACCGACCGGATGTCCGGCCAACCGAGCCTGCGCCAGTCCAGCCCTGGTGAGCACCGGTAGTGCAGCGCCCGGTCGGTAGCGACGTAGCAGGCCCCGAACGGCGACGTCTCGTGCAGCAGCACGCGTTCCCCGGCTTCGAGCCCAGGTTGCGAGCGCCGGCGCCTACCCATGAGCCGGTGCACCGCCTGTACGATCAACTGTCCGAGCATCAAGGGCCTCCTCCGATCGGGTCATCGTCTGACGGAGCAGGCGGCGCCGGCTTCACCCGCTGGGGTGGGTCGGCGTCTGAACGAGACCACCCGCATCGGAAAGGGGACGCATGAGCGATCCGGAGCGAAGCGGAGGGCGCATGAGCGGTCCGGAGCGATGTGGGGTGGCGGCATGAGTGGGCGGCCATCCATCGCACAGACCGACGAGCAGATCGGTTTCCACTGGCTCACCGACGGCGGGCGGCCCGTCGGCCTCACGGATCTGGTACGGACCGATCCTGAGCCTGAGCGCCTGCTGCCGACCCACTTGGCCGCGCTCGACGACGCGTTGATCGACGCGGCCGGCCGGTTCGGGCGGTTGCTCGGTGGCGGTGAGCCGGCGGTCACGGAAGCCCAGCGGCTCGATCTGGGCGAGCTGCACCGGGTGCTCGACCGGCTGTGCCAGGAGTACGCCGCGGCGCTGGCCGTGGTCGAGACCGAGGCCGAGCTGCGTGCGGGCCTGATTGTCGGGACGGCGCAGCTGATCGCGATCCGGGCCCGGATGGTCCTCGGGGTGTCAGGTCCTACGCCGCTGGCCGGCACACTCACCGATCCCGGCGTGGGAGTGGTGTCCGGGCACGGCCGGCTCGTCTTCGTGGACGAGAGCACGCTGTGGCGCGGCGCGCGTTGGGTCGTCCAGGCCGAGCACGGCGCCCGCTATCCGCTGACGCTGTCGATGCTGCTGTTCGACAGCTCTGGCGTGAACAAGGATGCGGCGCTGGACGAGCACCGGGCGGCCCTGCGCCAGGTCGCCGCCGCGGCCGACGACACCGGCGCCGACCCGTTCGTCTCCGCCGGATCGGTCGAGTGGTTGCTCTACGACTGGCTGATGGCGCACCGGGAGTCGGGGTCGAGCGGCGCCATCGAACTGCGCGGCAACCGGCTGGAGGACGCCCGGTTGATCGTGGCCGCCGCTGACGCGCTCGTGCGCACGCGGGCCCTCCTGGAACCGACGCTCCTCGAAGTGCCCACTCGTCGCGGCCAATGAGGCGCAGCACCACGGCGCGGATCGAGCGCGCGGCCGGCCCGGACGCTTGCATCGGGACCGGGCCGCGTGGCGGCGTGTGAGCACGTCCCGGTGCCGGCAAGGCGTCCTGCGGGCAGCTGGCATGGATCCACGCGCGCAACGCCCATTCGACGGGGCCGTACCGGAAGCGCCGCATCCACCAGTGGCTGGCAGCCGCCTGTGCCACAACGATCGTCAGTGCGATGAGCTGCGTCCCGCGGGCGCCAAGGTTGCCGCGAGGAGCGGCGCGGTGATGATGCTGACCATCAGTCCGGTCAGGTTCGCCGTGCCGCCGCCGATCGCGAACACGGTGGCGCCGGCCAGACCGGCCGGGTAGCCGACCCGCTCGCAGTGGTGCCGGTGATGCGGCGCGCGGACGTTCGCGCCGCATCACCGGCTGCGGGGTCAGCAGGCCGAGCAGAATCCGTAGTCGCTGTAGCTGCAGTCGGCGTTCTGGTAGACGCTGCGGTACCGGGGGCCCGAGCCGCAGTACGAGCAGAGCCACTGCGGGATGCAGAACGCCTTCGCCTCGGTCTGCGGGACGAGCCGGGCGAGCAGGCGCAGGCCCAGCTTCTCGACGGTGTTGATCATGCGTGCTCCTCTTCGGGTTGGGCGGCGGCGCGCGGCGGGTGCCGTGGCCGGTCCCGGCGGGCGGGTGCCGCCGGAGTCCTGAGGGGGCCGCCGGTGAGGCGGCGGGTGATGACGCCGACCAGCCGGTCGCCCGGCACCGAGCCGAACCGGCGCGAGTCGAGGCTGACGGCCGGGTTGTCGCCGAGCACGACGACGTGGCCGGGCGGGACGTGCAGTACCGCCGGCGGATGCCACGTCACGGCGGGCATCGGGTCGCCCGGGAGAGCGGCGACGCGCTTGACGAGCCGGGCCCCGCTTCCGGCGCCGACCGGCTCCAGCAGGACCAGCTGCCCGCGGCGCACCGCCCGCAGGCCCGCGCGGCGGACCAGGACCGCGTCGCCGTGACGCAGGGTCGGCGCCATGCTCAGGCCGGTGACGGTGACCAGCAGGTACCGCCGGCGCAGCACCACGAGCGCCGCGGCGAGCAGCCCGCCGGCCAGCGCGAGCGCCGGGACCGCCCAGGGGCTCATGCGGCGCTGCCGAGCGGCTCGGTGGTGTAGCCGTGGGCCTGCGCGGTGAACAGCGCGGCGTAGCGGCCGTCGAGACGCATCAGCTCCGCGTGGGTGCCGCGCTCGGCGACCAGGCCGCCGTCGAGCACCACGATCGTGTCGGCGTCGCGCAGTGTACTGAGCCGATGCGAGACGAGCACCGAGGTCCGGCCCGTGCGGTGCCGTCGCAGCGCCGCGTGTACCTCGGCCTCGGCCTGCGCATCGAGCCCCGCGCTCGGCTCGTCGAGCACGAGCAGGTCGCGCTCGTCGCGCAGCAGCGCGCGGGCCAGGGCGACGCGCTGCCACTGCCCGCCCGACAGCGCGACGCCGGTCTGCTTGGCGGACTTGTCCGCGGTACCGATGAAAAACGCCCTTGTCAGCAGGGTGTCGTAGCCGCGGGGCAGGCCGCGCAGAACCTCGTCGACGCCGGCGCGGCGGGCGGCGGCGGCGATGCGGGCGTGGTCGCCGAGGGCCGGCAGGTCGCCCACCGCGACGTTCTCGGCCGCTGTCAGGTCGTAGGTGGCGAAGTCCTGGAAGACGGCGCCGATCCGCTCGCGCAGCACCGCCGGTGGCACGCTGCGTACGTCGGTGCCGTCCCACGTGATGGTCCCGCGGGTCGGGTCGTAGAAGCGGCAGAGGAGCTTCACCAGCGTGCTCTTGCCGGCGCCGTTCACGCCGACCAGGGCGAGCGACGAGCCGTGCGGAATCCACAGGTTCACGCCGCGCAGCACCCACGGGTGCGCCGGGCTGTACCGGAACCACACGTCGCGCAGCTCGATGCCGCGCCGCAGGGCCGGCAGGGCCGCACCCGGTTCGGCAGGCGGGTCCAGGTCGGGCGGGGCGCCGCACACGTACTCGTAGTGCTCGAACAGCAGCAGCGCCTGGTAGGCCCCGGCGCCCTGCTGGACCGCGCTCACCAGCGCCAGCTGCACCCCGGCCAGGGCGGCGACGAACACCGACACGTCGCCGACGCTGACCGCCCCGGCCCGGGCGCGCCCGATCACCCAGACCAGCCCGCCGCCGGCGACGACCGCGGCGAGGCCGGCGAGCACCGTGTGGGCGCGCAGCCGGCGCAGGCTGAGCCGCCGATGCTCGGCGTTGATCCCGCCGAGCTCGGTGAGCATCCGGCCGAGGAAGAAGTCGCCGAGCCCGAACAGCCGGATCTCCTTGGCCGCCTGCGGGGTGCGCAGCAGCTGCCCGTAGAAGATCCGGCGGCGCTCGGCGTGGCCGGTGCGCCAGGCGGTCGCGGCCTCGTCGCGGCTGAGCGCCAGCTGCACCAGGAGCATCGGCACCGCCGCGGCCAGCACCACCAGCGCCGTGACCGGGCTGATGAGCATCAGGGTGGCGAGGAAGCCGGCGACGGAGACCATGCCCTGCACGACGCTCAGGCCGCCCGCGACCACCTGGCCGGGCGCGAAGTGCCCGCCGTGCTCGGCGAGCTGCAGCCGATCCTGGAACGCCGGGTCCTCCAGCCGGGCGAGGCCGGCCTGGCGAGCGACGCCGCGGTACAGCCGCTCCTGCGCCACCAGGCCGCTGCGCCGGTCCAGCTCGCCGCCGCCGTGCCGGGCGGCGTGCGGCAGCAGGGCGGTGAGGACGCCCGCGGCGACCAGGCCCGCGGCGACGCCGGCCAGCGAGCCGCCCGGCGCGGCCAACCCGTCCAGCAGCGCCTTGACCAGCCAGGCCGTCGCGACCGGGGCGAGGCCGCCGGCGGCCGCGGCGACGACCAGGGTCACGGTCGCCGTGGGCGCGGCCGTCCAGGCCAGGCCCAGCGCGCCGCGCAGCCGCCGGGCCAGGGACGCTCCGGCGGTCATCGGCCGGTGCGCAGCAGGTCGGCGCCGAGGATGGTGGCCGGGAAGGCGCTCAGGTCGCTGCCGGCGACGGCGACCGCGCCGGCGCCGTCGAGCAGGCACAGCATCGGGTACGCGGTGACGCCGAAGGCCCGCGCCACCGGGCCGTGCGGCGCCTCGACGATGACCCGGGCCACGCCGTCGAGCGCCGCGACCATCCCGGCCGCCCCGGCGCTGCCGTCCTCGTCGCCGGCGCCGCCGTCGATTACGACGGCGAGCACCGCGTCGCGGCCGGCCTGCAGCTGTTCGGCGTAGGCGGTGAACTGCGGTACCCGCTCCCGGCACGGGGTGCAGTCGGGGGAGAAGAAGCCGACGAGGACGCCGGGGAGGGCCTCGGGCTCTACCGGCTCGCCGCGGGTGGACGCGGCGAGGAACCCGCCGGGGCGCTCGCCGACGCCGATGCTCAGCGTCGGGGCCGGGCTCGGCGCCGCTCCGGCGGCCTGGTCGCGCAGCCGGCGCAGCACGCCGAGCGTCAGCACGAGATCGAGCAGGGTGAGGGCGCCGATCAGGACGACGGCGGCGGTGAGGTACGGCATCGAAGCTCTCCTTACGAGGTGGCGGACGGACGGAACGCGACGGCCAGGTCGTCGATGCGCACCAGCAGCAGCGCGCCGACGGCACCGGCCCCGGTGGCCAGCAGCGCGCCGGGCGCACCGATCGCGGCGGCGCCACCGGCGGCCAGGTCGGCGGCGAGCCCGGCGGCCGCGGCGGCCAGGAGCATGACGTTGCGCGCCAGATGCAGCGGGCCCAGGCGTTCCCGGGTCGCGCCGAAGCACTGGCACTGCGCGACGACGCCGCGGCGCAGTACCAGGCCCACGCCGGCGGCGAGCGCGCCGGCCACGGCCACGGCGGCGGCCAGCGCCCACGGCCGCGTCGCGGGCGGCGCCATCCCGGCGGCGACGGCGGCCTCGGCGGCGATCAGCACGACCGCCGCCGGCCGGGCGAGCCGCCGGGGCACCAGACCCGTCGCCGCGAGCGACGCCGCCAGCGACCCGCCGGTGGCCCGCCCCCGTACCTTGCCGGCCACCGCGGCGGCGAACACCAGCCCGACCAGGGCCGCGCACCCCACGTTCACGAAACCCTCGAGTTGCACGAGCCCTCCCCGGTGCCGCCGTCGCCTTCGACGCTATGAGCGACCGCGGGCACTGCGACTGAACCGGCGTTGAACCGGCCGGCGGCGCCCGCACACCCTGCTGAGCTGCCGAAATGCGGCGCGGCGCCGGACGGGGCGGCAGATCGGCGGCAGAACAGGCAGAATCGACGGCGGCAGATCTGGTGACGGGGACGGGGGCGAGGATGGCCGAGCTGCACCCGGCGGACCTCGGCCGCCTGCTGCGCCACCACCGCGACCGCGCGCGGCTCGACCAGCGCGAGCTCGCCGCCCGGGCCGGCGTCAGCGTCCGTGCTCTGCGCGACATCGAGCTCGGCCGGGTGCGCCGCCCGCGCAACGCGTCGCTGCACCGGCTCCTCGCCGCGCTGCCGATCGACGAGGCCGAGCGCGTCGCGGTCCTGCACGCGCTGGCCGCCGGCCCGCCGCCCGCCCCGTCCGCCCCGGGGCCGGACATCGAGATCGGCGTGCTCGGTCCGCTGCTCGTCCGGCGCGGCGGGGCCACGGTGGAGCTCGACCAGCCGATGCCACGCACGCTGCTGGCCCTCCTCGCGCTGCAGGCGGGCGACCCCGTCTCGACCGCCGCGGCGATCGACGTGCTGTGGCCCGGCGACCCGCCGCGCACGTGCCGAAACCTCATCCAGGTGTACGTCGGCCGCCTGCGCCGCCTGCTGGAGCCCTCCCGTTCGCAACGCAGCCCCGGCCGGGCGATCCGCCGCACCGCCGACGGATACCTGCTCGACCCCGAGGCGGTCCACGTCGACGCGGTGCGCTTCGCCGAGCTGGCGGCCGACCCGGCCACCGGCGCCGAGGCGCTTTCGTGCTGGCGGGGCGAGCTGTTCGGCGACGCCGAGCCGCGGCTGCGGCACCATCCGGCGGCGGTGAACCTGTCCCGGCTGCGGGCCAACGTGGCGCTCGCCGAGGCCGACCGGGCCCTCGCCGCGGGCCGCCCCGCCGAGGCCCTCGCCCAGCTGCGCGCCCCGGTCGCCGCCGAGCCACTGCACGAGGGCCTGCACGCGCGGCTGATCCGGGCGCTGGCCGACGGCGGCGAGCAGGCCGAGGCGCTGCGGGTCTTCGAGGACCTGCGCCGGCGCCTCGACGATCAGCTGGGCGTGACCCCCGGCCCGGAGGTCGCCGCGGCGCACCTGCACGTGCTACGCCGGCCGGCGCGGCGGCCCCGCCTCGCCCGGCCCGGCGCCGGCACGCCCGCCCCGGCCCAGCTGCCGCCCGGCGCCGCCGCGTTCGTCGGCCGGGCCGCCCAGCTGTCCCGGATGGACCGCCTCGCCGCCGTGCTGACCACGGACCCGCACGGCCCCGGCCCGCTCGTGGTGGTCACCGGCGCCGGCGGTGTCGGCAAGACCTCGCTCGCCGTGCACTGGGCACGGCGGCTGCGCCCGCGGTTCCCCGACGGCCAGCTGTACGTCAACCTGCGCGGCTACGCGTCCGGCGCCCCGATGCCGGCGGTCGCCGCGCTGGCCCGGTTCCTGCACGCGCTCGGCGTCGCGCCCGACCAGGTGCCGATCGAGGTCGAGGAGGCGGCCGCGCTGCTGCGCACGCTGGTCGCGGACCGCTCGATGCTCGTCCTGCTCGACAACGCCCGCGACGCCGCGCACGTGCGCCCGCTGCTACCCGCCGCGCCCGGCTGCGCCGTCGTCGTCACCAGCCGCGACGCCCTCGCCGGACTGGTCGCCATCGAGGGCGCCCACCGGGTCGCGCTCGACGTGCTGGCGCCCGCGGAGTCCCGGGTACTGCTGGGGCGGCTGCTCGGCGAGGAGCGCGCCGCGCCGGCCGAGGCGGCCGTGGCCGAGCTGGCCGGGCTGTGCGGGCACCTGCCGCTGGCCCTGCGCATCGCCGCGGCCAACCTCGCCGATCCGGGCACGCCCGGGCTGGCCGGCTACGTCGCCGAACTGCGCGACGGCAACCGGCTGGGGGCGCTCGCCGTGCCGGGCGACCCCGACGCGGCGGTCCGTTCGACGTTCGACCTGTCCTACACCGGGCGCTCCGCGGCCGAGCGGCTCGTCCTGCGCCGGCTGGGCCTGCTGCCGGGCCCCGACGTGACCGCCGCCGCGGCGGGCGCCCTGGCCGGCCTGCCGATGCCCGAGGCGGCCGTCGCGCTGGCCCGGCTCGCCACCGCCCACCTGGTCGAGGAGCACGCCCCGGGCCGGTTCGCCCTGCACGACCTGGTGCGCGCCTATGCCGCGGACCGAACCGCCCGCGACGACGCGCCGGCCGACCGGCGGGCCGCGCTCGAGCGGCTGCACGCCTACTACGCGACCACCGCCGATGCCGGCGCCCGCCTGCTGTACCCGCAGATCCTGCGCCTGCCCCGCAACCTGGACACGCCGCTCGCGCCACCCGGCTCGCTGTTCCCGGCCGCCCCGGACGACGACGGCGGCCCGCACGAGCGCGCCTCGGCGTGGTTCACCGACGAGCGGGCCAACCTGGTCGCCGCCGTCACCGGCGCGGCGCAGGACGGCCCGTTCGACGTCGCCTGGACGCTCGCCGACCTGATGCGCGGCCACTTCTTCATGTGCATGCCGACCGTCGACTGGCTCGCCGTCGCCCGCGCGGGCCTGGCCGCCGCGCTCGCCGACGGGCAGCCGGCCGCCGAGGCCGCCGCCCGCCTCAGCCTCGCCGGCCTCTACGGGTTCACCGGCCACCATCGTCGGGCGATCCGGCTGTACGGCGAGGCCCTGACCGCGGGCGAGCGCGCCGACTGGCCGGCGGTACAGGCGACCGTGCTGGGCAACCTCGGCGCCGTCCACGCCGACCAGGGCCGCCTCGCCGAGGCGCTCGAGCACCTCGGCCGCGCCCTGGAGATCAACACCCGGACCGGCTGGGACGCCGGTCTGGAGGTCAACCTCGGCAACCTCGGGGCGATCTGTACCGAGCTCGGCCGTCTCGACGAGGCCGCCGGCCACCTGGAGCGCGCCATCGTGCTGAGCCGCCGCCTCGGCCACCGCGGTGCCCAAGGCAACAGCCTCGCCGCGCTCGGCGAGGTGTGCCACGCCCGCGGCGACCTGGACCGCGCCGAGGAGCTGCTGACCGCCGCGCTCGCCCTGCACCGCGAGGTCGGCAACCGCGGCAACGAGGCCGACACCACCCGCAGCCTCGCCGCCGTCTGCCGCGACCGCGGCCCCGGCGCCGCTGCCCGGGCCCTGGACCTCGCCCAGCAGGCGCTGGAGCTGGCCGAGCACACCGGCCACCGCCGGCTCGAGGCCGACGCCCGCAACACGCTCGGCACCGTGCAGTGCGGGCACGGCCGCATCGCGGCGGCGATCGAGCAGCACCGGGCGGTTCTCGAGATCGCCGAGGAGGCCGGCTACCGGTATTCCCGGGTCCAGGCGCTGATCGGGCTCGCCGTGGCCTACCGGTGCGCCGGCCGGCCGGTCCTGTCGATGGAGCCGGCCGAGCAGGCGGTGGCGCTGGCCCGGCAGGCCTCGTTCCGGCTGCACGAGGGCCGCGCGCTGACGGAGCTGGCCGCGGCGACCCTGGCCCTCGGCGACCGCGCGGCGGCGGCCGACCTGGCCGGCCGGGCCCTGGCGGTGCACGACGAGACCGGCCACCGCCCGGGCGCCGAGCTGACCCGCGCGCTGCTGGGTGGCGTGTCGCCCTGACCCGTCGCCAGGCACATCCCGTGCGCCGAGTACCGGCACACCGCTCAGGCCGGCGGCAGCAGCCCCGCGACGGCGAGCGCGCGTGACACCTCGTCTCGCAGGCCGGCCGTGTCGATGCTGGTCACGACGATGCCGAACACCATGCGCTGGGCGAGCATGACGTCGTCGACGGTGAGCGCGGGGTCGGCCAGGCCCGCGTCCTGGGCCCGGGCCAGGGGCGGGCCGAGCAGTACCCGCATGCGCTCCGCCCCGTCGTAGCCGACGGCCTGGCGCCGGGCGTCGACGACCATCTCCACGAACGCGGCCTCGTCAATGGTCTTGTCGATGATGCGCGACCACAGGCGGGCGAAGGCGCCGGGGTCCGGGCTGGCGGAGATCGCCTCGTAGTCCGTCCAGTCCTCGTCGAAGACCGCGAAGGCGAGTTCGAGCCGGGTCGGGAAGTGCCGGTAGAGCACGCCCTGGCCGACGCCGGCCTCCTTCGCCACAGCGGAGAGCGGTGCGTGGTATCCGCGCTCGGTGAAGACCTTGCGCGCGGCGGCCAGGATCGCCCGGCGGTTGTCAGCCGACGCAGCCGGGCCGCGGTTGACCTTCCGGGTGTTGCCGGGCACACTGGCAGTATAACCGGACAACATTGTCCGGTTGGAGGAGGTACCGATGACCTTCGACAAGAGCTATGACGTCGTCGTCGTGGGCACCGGCGCGGCCGGCTTCGCCACCGCCCTGGGCGCGATCGACGAGGGCCTGTCGGTGCTGATGCTGGAGAGCACCGCGAAGTGGGGCGGCAACAGCGCGAAGTCCGGCGGCGGCATGTGGCTGCCCGACAACCCGCTCATGCGCCGCGACCGTGCGGGTGACTCCCGCGCGGAGGCACTGACCTACCTGGAGGCCACCGTCGGCGACGAGGGTCGGTCGTCCAGCCGGGAGCGCAAGGAGGCGTTCGTCGACGGCGTCGCCGACTTCGTCGGGACCGCGCAGAAGTACGGCATGGCGTTCGTGCGCGCCGCGGAGTACGCCGACTACTACCCGGAGCGGCCGGGCGGGAAGATCGGCCGCGCGATCGAGCACAAGCCGTTCGACGTGCGCAGGATCGGCCCGTGGTGGCGCTCGTCGCAGGCGCCCGCGGCGATGCCGATCCTCACCGACGACGTGTGGCTGCTGGGCCGGGCGTGGTCGACGCCGAGCGGGTTCCGCCGCGGTGCCCGGCTCGTCTTCCGCACGGCCGGCGGGCTGGTCCGCGGTGCCCGGCTCGCGGGCATCGGCGCCGGCCTGATGGCGTCGTTCCTGCACGTCGTGGTCGTCAGGCACAAGGCCGAACTGTGGCTGGAGTCGCCACTTCTGGACCTTGTCGTCGAAGACGGCCGGGTCGCCGGCGTGTGCGTCACCCATCAGGGCAGGCAGCTCACGGTCGGCGCGAACCGTGGGGTGATGCTCGCGGCCGGCGGGTTCGACTACAACCGCGAGTGGCGGCGCAAGTACCACGGCATCGACGGCTCCCCGTCGGGTGCACCGGGCAATCTGGGCAGGCCGATCGACATCGCGATGTCCCACGGTGCGGCCACCGAACTGCTCGACGACGCGTGGTGGGGCGCGTCCGTCGCGGCGACGAGCGTCTCCGAGCCGTCGTTCATGGTCGGCGAACGGTCGTTCCCGTTCTCGATCATCGTCGACGCGCGGGGCGACCGCTTCGCCAACGAGTCGGAGTCCTACGTCGACCTCGGTCACCACATGCTGGATCACGACAAGGCCGGCCCCTACTGGATGATCGCCGATCGCCGGCACGCCCGCCGTTACCTGCGCAACTATCTGCTGGATCCGAAGGCGAAGCGCGCGATGCAGCGCGAGGGGGTGCTGTTCAAGGCCGCCACGCTGCCGGAACTGGCGAAGCAGGTCGGCATCGACCCGGCCCGCCTGACCGCAACGGTCGAGCGGTTCAACGGCTTCGCCCGCTCCGGCGTCGACGGCGACTTCGGCCGGGGCAACTCGGCGTACGACCGCTACTACAGCGACCCCCTGGTCCACCCCAACCCCAACCTCGGCCCGCTGGAGCACGGACCGTTCACCGCGGTCAAGGTGGTCATCGGCGATCTCGGCACCAAGGGCGGCGTGGTCACCGACGCCGAGGCCCGCGCGCTGCGCGAGGACGGATCGGTCATCCACGGGCTCTACTCGGCCGGCAACAACTCGGCCTCGGTGATGGGCCGGACCTACCCGGGTCCCGGCTCGACGATCGGCCCGGCCGTGGTGTTCGGGCTGCGCGCCGCCCGCCACATGGCGCACGGAAACTAGGGGGACCGCGGTGGAGATCAGGGACAACGTCTTCGTCGTCACCGGCGCCGGCAACGGCATCGGCCGCCAGGTCGCCCTGGCGCTGCTCGCCCGCGGCGGCCGGGTCGCCGCCGTCGACCTCAGCGAGGCCGGCCTCAAGGCCACTGCCGACCTGGCCCGGGCCGGTGACCGGCTGGCTACCGTGCCCGTCGACATCACCGACCGCGCGGCGGTCCTGGACCTGCCCGCGGCGATCGTCGCTGCCCACGGACAGGTCGACGGCCTGGTCAACGTCGCCGGCATCGTGCACGCCTTCAAGCCGATCGCCGCGCTGAGCTTCGAGGACATCGAGCGGGTCCTGGCGGTCAACTTCTGGGGCACGGTGAACACCACGAAGGCCTTCCTGCCGTTGCTGGCCGCCCGGCCCGCGTCGTCGCTGGTCAATGTCGCCTCGATGGGCGCGCTCGTGCCCTTTCCGGGGCAGGGCGCCTACGGGGCGAGCAAGGCGGCGGTGAAGCTGTTCACCGAAGGGCTCATCGCCGAGCACCAGAGCGGGCCGCTCAAGGTGACCGTAGTCTTCCCGGGCGGCATAGCCACCAACATCCTCGGCAACTCCGGCATCGACGCTCGCAGCGCCGTTGGTCAGGCCGGGGCGGCGGTCAAGCTCACCCCTCCTGAGCAAGCGGCGCGGCAGATCGTCGACGCCGTCGTCAGCGGCGCACCACGGGTCACGATCGGCAAGGACGCACGGATGCTCGACCGCATCTCCCGCCTCATGCCCGCACGAGCGATCCCCCTGATCGCCAAGAAGATGCGAGAGCTGGTGAGCTGACGCACGCGGCAGTCCACGGTACGGCGGCGGGTCGCCGTACCGTCTGCGCGTGCTGCAGGCGGAACTGAAGGCCACCATAAATGATCTTCAGAAATAGTTAACAAACCTTGACATTTGGTGGAGCGACCCATTCTCATCAATGTATGCGTAGGTGGAGAGGTCTGGCGATCGGCGCCGGGTGCGTGACGGCCGCCGTGGTGGCGATTTCCGCGATGGTGCTGCCGGCCAGCGCCGGCACGAACCCGGTCGGCGATCCGGGGTTCGAGTCCGGCCTGTCCGGGTGGTCGTGCAGCGGCACGACGAGCGCCGCGACGGGCACGGTCCATTCCGGGACGTACGCGCTGAAGGCGACGCCCAGCGCCGGTGACACGGCCCAGTGCACCCAATCCGTACCGGTCTCGCCGAACACGACGTACACGCTGACGGCGTGGGTCAACGGCAGTTACGTGTACGTCGGGGCCGCCGGCGCGAGCATCTGGACCCCGTCCACCGGTGGGACGTTCCAGCAGCTCACGACGTCCTTCACGACATCATCCACGACCACGAGCGTGACGGTGTTCGTGCACGGGTGGTACGGGCAGCCGACGTACTACGCCGACGACTTCGTCCTGACGGCCGGCTCGGGCGGCGGCGGCACGACGGCGCCGCCCACCCCCACGACGCCGCCACCGACCTCCGCTCCGGCCAGCCCGACGCCGACGAAGAGCCAGTCGCCGACGAAGAGCCCGACGCCGACGAAGAGCCCGACGCCGTCGCCGACCGGTGGCACGGGCCCCGGTGCGAGCCTCGCGGCCTGCCCGTTCTGGTCGACCGTCACCCCACCGGCCCGGGTCGTCGGGCCGAGCCACAACTCGACGAGCCAGGCGCCGCTGATCAGCCTGAGCGGCCGGCTCCCCGCACCGTCCACGGTGACCGGTGCGCTCAGCGGCTCGAGCGTGACGATCACCTTCAGCCGGGTGACGGGCGCCGCGGCGTACCGGGTGTGGCGCAACAGCCAGTCGATCGGCTGGGTCGACGACTGGGGCCAGGCGACGCTGTCCGTGACCGACACCGCACCGTGCCGCAACGCGCACTACACGGTCGCGGCACTGCGCTCCGACGGGAGCGACGCCTCCACCGGCGCGCTGTCCCAGCCGTACATCCTCGCCGACAGCGGGGCCGTCCAGCCGTACGCCATTCCCGCCGGAACCCAGTTCGAATACGAGATCACGTCGTACAACGACCTCGGCCAGACGGCGAGCGGCATCAACACCGCGCTGGGCATCTGCGCGGTCGACACCCGGTACATCCCGTGGGGAACCCGCTTCAAGGTGGACGGGTACGGGTACTGCTACGCGGCCGACATCGGCACCTGGATCCAGGGCCAGATCGTGGACGTGTGGCTCCCCGGCGCCGAGGCCGACAGCTGGGGCGTGCAGAAGCGGACGATCACCATCCAGTAGTGCACCTTCGCCGGGTCGGCCTGGTCGACCACGGCGGCGCGTGACCGGGCCCGGCACGACCGACCGTGAGGGTCGGCCGCGCCGGGCCGGTGCCGGTGATCAGGCGGTGCAGGTCAGTGCGGGGACGGCGTTGGTACCGCTCCACGTGCCCGTGAATCCGAACTCGGTCGAGCCGTTGGCCGGGATCGTGCCGTTGTACGCCGCGTTCGTGACCGTCACCGCGGAGCCGGACGTGCTCAGCGTGCCGTTCCACAGCTGGCCGATGGTCTGGCCGTTGGCGTACGTCCACTTGACCGTCCACTTGGAGATGCCCGCGGTGCCGGCCTTCACCGTCACCGAGCCCTGGAACCCGCCCGGCGAGCCCGGCCACTGGCTGGTGACCGTGTACGTCGCGGTGCAGGCGCCACTCGCCGGCGGGGAGCTGGTCGGCGGCGGCGAGCTCGCCGGCGGCTGGGAACTCGTCGGCGGGCGGGAGCTGGTGCTGCTACCGGTCGGTCCGCCGCCGCCGGTGGGCGGGTTCAGGTAGGGGCCGATGATGTTCATCTTCGCCTGGTTGACCGTGATCCAGTCGTCGCCGACGATGCCGCCGGTGTCGCCCGAGTCCGGGTTCCAGGACCAGTACGTGAACGACATCCCGTTCGCGCCGGTGCCCAGGTACGACATCAGCTTCGTCATCCACTGCGTGTCCAGCGGGTTGGCGAGGGTGCTGCCGAACTCGCCGACGAGTATCGGGGCGATGTTCTGCTTGTACAGGTAGCCCCAGAAGTGGTCCCACACGTCGGGCAGGTTGTTCGGGAAGTTGGAGTCCTTGAACCACGGCTGCCGGTCGTACACGGAGATGCCGTAGTCGTGGGCGGAGTACACCAGCCGGTTGGCGACGTTGAGCCGGACCGGGTACGCGGCCGCCTTGGAGAGGTTGCCGCCCCACCAGTCGCACGCCATCGGATCGTCCGGGATGTTGTCGTACGGGTTCGGGGAGCCGCCGTTGCCGTCGCAACTGACGCCCTCGACGAAGATCAGCCAGTTGGAGTTGGTACCGAGGATCGCGTTGCCGATGCGCTCGGCGGCCAGCCGCCAGTCCTTCGTGGTGTCGCCGCAGCCCCAGCAGGAGCCGGTGCCGTTGGGCTCGGTCCCGTCGGCGTGCGGCTCGTTGAACAGGTCCGCACCGACGACGGTCGGGTTGTTCGCGTACCGCGTCGCCAGCATCTGCCAGTCGGCGATCTCGCTGGCTTCGGTGGCGGTCCCGCTGTACCAGAGGGCGGTCTGGCCGGAGGCGGTGGGCCGGTGCCGGTCGAGGATGATGCGCATCCCCTTGCCGCCCGCGTAGTTGACGACCTTGTCCAGGATCTGCAGCGGGGACAGCCCGATGAGGTCCGGGTTGGTGTCGGTGTTGATGCTCGTGGCGGCCGCGCCCGAGCGCAGCGAGTCGCCGGTGTACGGCACCCGGATGGTGTTGAACCCGAGCTGCGCCATGTGGTCGATCTGCTGGGTCCAGGTCGCCGGCTTGCCCGCCCACAGCCCGTGGAAGGTGTGGTTGTCGGTCTCCATGCCGAACCAGTTGATGCCGGTCAGCCGAACGGTCGCGCCGGTCGAGTCGACGATCCTGTTGCCGCTGGTGTGCAGGTAGCCGGTGCCGGTGCCGGCGGATGCCGTGCCGGCGGTGAGTGTTACGGCGACGAGCGCGGTGGCCGCGACGGCGGCCAGGGCCACCGCGCCCCCAACGGCCCCTCGCGTCCTGATGCGTCTGAGACCCACGGGTCACACTCCGTTCCGTGACGACGTTCGTCTGCGCATCGTGGGCGCGGGCACGATCGCCGTCAATCCGTGGTGGCCGGGGCCCGCCACACAGGCGCGAATGCACCTGAAACTTTCCGATCAGTCGTCGGCGGCCAGGCTTTCCGCGCTGGTGGGAGGCGACGCATGGGAGGTGCTGGATGCCGGCATCGGTCGTTCGCGGATCACGGCTTGAAACAGCCGGTCGTGACCGTCACCGGCCCGCCGCTCCACTTCGTGTCGGACCCGTCGGTGACGGTGATGGAGAACGTCAACTCCGTCTTGTAGTCGGCGGAGGTCTCCGGCGCGATACCGGCCGAGCCGAGGTCGCTGCCGGGCTTGGTGTTCAGGCCGCCTCCGGTCTCGTCGCCCGGGTTTTTCAGGAGGTTGCCGGAGCAGTTGAGGATCTTGGTCGACTTCCGGTGGCTGAAAGAGCCCTCGGTCGTGGCGACGAAGTCGCCGCCGCCCCACACGTACATCTTGCCGGTGGCGGCGCTTTTCTGGAGCTCGGTGCAGCTGCGGACGCTCAGGTTGGGCTGCGTCGAGCCGGAGCCGGACGTCCTGGTGAACGAGACTTTCGTGTACGCGGCGCAGGTCTTCGTGCTGCCCGCGCCGGCTGTCGTCCTGGTGGGGTTCGGCGCGGGGGCGGTCGTGGAGGCCCGGGCGGTGCTGGTGGGCGAGGCGCTCCCGCGGACCGAAGCGCTCGCCGTGCCGCTGGACCCGGCCGCCACGGCACCGCCGGGCTCGGTGCCGGCGCCCGCGCCGCCGGGCTCGGTGCCGGAGACGGCGCCGCCGGACTGCCCGGTTTCCGGCCCGCCGCCGCGGGCGCCGAGCCCCTCGGTGCCGGACGGTCCGCCGAGTCCCTTCGCGGCGACGATCGTGACGACCGAGGCGACGACGAGGACGAGTGCGAGGGCGCCGATCAGCAGTCCGCGACGCTGCCACGGCCTGGCCGGCTCGTCCGGGGCCGCGGTGGCCGTGGGCTCCTCGTGTGGCGGCCGCACTGCCCCGGGCGGCGGGTGGTGGAACTGCCCGGTCGTGGCCGGCGCCGGCGGCGCGGACACTGACAGTCCCGGCGGCGCGGACACCGGCAGTGCCGACGGCGTAGACACCGGCAGTCCCGGCGGCGCGGACACTGGCAGTCCTGGCGGCGCGGACACTGGCAGTGCCGTGGCCGTTACGGGCGCTGCTGGCGCGGGCGCCCAGGGTGCGGTGGGCGCTACCGGCGGTGGTGTGGCCGCCCAGGGCGGTGCCGGCGGGGCGGGTGGGGGCATCTGCGCGGCGACCGGAGCGGGTGCCGGTGGTCCTGCGGCGACGGCGCGCAGGGCGCCCTCCGCGACGACCAGCTCCGGCTGCTCGAACGTGATCGGCGCGATCCCGAACGTGCGGTGCAGCAGCGTGCCGACCAGTGGCATCCGGCTGGAGCCGCCGACGAGCAGGACGGCGGAGAGGTGCCGCGGTGTGAGGCCGGCCTCCAGTACCGTTGCCCTGGCGCAGGCGACCGTCCGGTCCAGGACCGGACGCGCGATCAGCTCGAGCTGCTCCCGGCCGATCGGCACGTCGACGTCCAGCGGCGGCACGTGGACGATGGCGCTGCTGGCCCGCGACAGCATCTCCTTCGCCGCCCGGACGTCGTCCCAGAGCTGGCGGCGGGCGCGCTGGTCGGCCGGTGCGGCGGCGCGGTCCATGCGCCCCCACGCCTCGGCGTCCCGGCCCGCGTACGCGGCGCCGATCGTCGCCACCACCGCCGCGTCGATGTCGAGGCCGCCCGCGTCGCGGAGCCCGTCCGAGGCCAGGCACTCGAAGCCGGTGGGGGTACGGCGGACGACGGAGGCGTCGAACGTGCCGCCACCGAAGTCGTAGACGAGGACGAGGTCGCCGACCGCCGGCGGGGCCGTGGCGCCGGCGACGAACGACGCCGCGGCCGCGATCGGCTCGGCGACGAGCACGGGTGCCGGGACACCGGCGAGCGCCGCGGCGGTGCGCAGGACCTCGAGGCGGCGGGCGCCCCAGGCCACCGGGTGGGTCAGCACGACCCGGGCCGGTGCGCCACCGCCGATCCGCCGGGCCTCGCCCACACCCCGGTCGAGGACTGCGGCGATGACCTCGGCGACCGGCAGCGGCCCGCCGCCCAGGAGCAGTTCGCCGTCGTCGATGCAGCGCTTCGGGTTCGGCTCGGCCGAGCCGGGATACATGCGGGCACCGGCGATCGCGTCTTTGCCCACCAGCAGGCGGCCCGACGGTTCCCGGCACACGGCCGACGGCAGCAGGGGCGAGCCGTCGATCAGCACCGGCTGGACCCGGCCGTCCCCGCGGCGGAGCACCGCCGTGGTGTTGGACGTGCCGAAGTCCACCGCAAGATCGAAGGCCGCTGACATGGCGGAGAGCGTACCGCCTGTGGCAACGCAACATCTGCCATGCCCCTATCCGCAACCTGGCACCTCCGTGGCATCGACCGCCGTTGTCGTCGCTCATGTTCCATCGGCGTTCACCTAAGTGTGCTGAAATGGCGCGCACGGGGGAGGGAGGTCGGCATCGACCCGACGACCGCGGCAACCGCCGAGGAGTTCGTGGCGCTGCTGCGCCAGGTCCGGGCCCGCTCCGGGCTGACGTTCCGGGCGATCGCCCGCCGCGCCGCGGACCACGGCGACGCCCTGCCGGCCAGCACGCTCGCCACCATGCTGCAGCGCTCGACGCTGCCACGCCGCGAGCTCGTGGTGGCGCTGTTGCGGGCCTGCGACGTGCCGGGCGAGCGCCGGGGTGCCTGGCTGGCCGCGTGGGAGCGGCTGGCCGGCGACGGGGCCGCCGGGCCCGCGCCGGTGGAGGCGCCTCATGCAGTACCGTTTCAGCTTCCTCCAGCGCCCGCGGTCTTCGTCGGCCGCGCCGACCTGGCGTCCCGGCTGGCGGCGGCCGCGAACGCCCGCGAGCACGCCGTGTGCCTCCTCGAGGGCCCGGCGGGCATCGGCAAGTCGGCGCTGGCGCTGCACGTCGCGCACGCCGTCGCGGGCCGGCATCCCGGCGGCTGCCTGCACGCCGACCTGCACGGCGCCAGCGCCGGGGTCGGGCCGGCCGAGCCCGCCGAGGTCCTCGCCCGGTTCCTGCGCGCCCTCGGCGCCCGCGCGGTGCCCGCCTCGCTCGAGGAGGCGGCCGCGCTGTTCCGCACGCTCACCGCGGCCGAAGGCGTCCTCGTCGTGCTCGACAACGCCGCCTCCGCCGCCCAGGTGCGGCCGCTGCTGGCCACCGGGCCCGGCTGCACCACGCTCGTCACCAGCCGCTGGAAGCTGCCCGACCTCGACGTCACGCACCGGTTCCCGGTCGGCCCGCTGCCCGACGACGCCGCGGTCGAGCTGCTCGGGCGGCTGTGCGGGCCCGAACGGCTGCGGGCCGAGCGCGCGGCGGCCGACGCGATCGTGCGCCGCTGCGGTGGCCTGCCGCTGGCGCTGCGCATCGTCGGTGCCCGTGCGGCCGCGCGCCCTGAGTCCGGGCTGGCCCGCTTTGCCGAGCGGATGCGCGACGAGGGCCGGCGCCTGGATGAGCTGGCCGTCGGCGACCTCTCCGTCAGGGCCAGTCTGCAGCTGGGGTATCGCGCGTTGTCCGGCCACTCGCGCGTACCGGCACGGCTGTTCCGGCTCATGGCCGTGCCCGACTGGGCCGACACGGCCGCACCCGAGTGCGCGGCCCTGCTCGGCGGCACGGTCACCGAGGCCGAGCAAGCCGTCGACACGCTCTTCGACGCGCACCTGCTCGAGCCGACCGGCGATGGCCGGTACCGCTTCCACGACACCGTGCGGCTCTTCGCCCGCGAGCGCGCCGAAGCGACCGAGCCCGCCGCCGAGCGGGCCGCGGCGCTGGGCCGGCTCATGGGTCACCTCCGGGCCGTCGCCACAACCGCGGCCCGGATGCTGTACCCGCACGATGACCTCCCGTCCGTCAACGCCCCCGAGGCCGGCGCGGCGGCCGGGCTGACCGGGGAGGCGGAGGCCCTCGCCTGGCTCGACCGGGAGTACCGCAACCTGCTCGCCGTGGCCCGCCAGCAGCTCGCCGCCGGCCTGTTCCTGGCCGAGGTGCGCGACGTCGCCCTGGTCGTCTACCGGTTCGTCGAGAATTCCGGATACATCGCCGAGCAGGAGCAGTTCGGCCGCCTCGCCATCGCCGCCGCCGAACGCCTCGGCGACGACGCGGGCGCGGTGTCGGCCCGCAACGTGCTCGCCGTCGCCATGCTCCGCGGCGGCCGGCTCGACGAGGGCATCGAGATCCTGCGGCGCAACCTGGTCGCGCAGCGCGAGCGCGGCGACCGCGCCGGCGAGGCATCATGCCTGAACAACCTGGGCAACGCGCTGCGCGACAAGGGCGACACCGCAGCCGCGCTGCGGCACCTGCGGGCGAGCCTGGCGATCCGCCGCGAGCTCGGCGACCGGCACAAGGAGGGCTCGGTCCTGGACAACCTCGGCCTGGTGTACCAGCTGACCGGGCAGTACGGTCTCGCCGTCGAGCACCACCTGGCCGGCCTGGCCATCACGCGCGACCTCGGCGACCGGCACCGCGAGGGCTTCATGCTGCTCAACCTGGCCGAGACGCTGCAACTGGCCGGCGACCACGGGGCCGCCGCCGAGCAGGCCGCGCACGCCCTGGCCCTGTGCCGCGAGTTCAACCACCGGCGCGGCGCCGGGCTGGCCCATCGCGTGCTGGGCGACGCGTGCGCGGCGCTCGGCCGGGCCGCGGAGGCCCACGAGCACCGCCGCCGGGCCCTGGAACTGCTCGCCGACACCGACCAGGAAGCCTGGGCCAAGGTGCGAACGGCGACCCAGGCCGCTCTGCCCGCGTCCGGCCGTCGTCCGCGCCTGCGCTGAACGGCGCTCGAACTGTCCCGAACAGACTCGAACACCATTGGCGTTGCCCGCGCGATGCGGCCGCCGACACAATTTTCGTACGTCTTGATTCGCTCGGCTTTCGCGGTCTATGCAGCTGCGAGTGCCCATGCTCGCTGGACCTGCCGGATTTCTGCGTTGGTGGGTTGAGCTGGGCGGGAGCCCATAAATCGAGCGGCAATGAGGGTGCGTCGTAGCGCGGTGAGCATGTCGGTGAACGACGGGTCGGTTTTCGACAGGTACCAGGGTGCGTGGATGCGGCGGTCGGCGACGATCCCGGATCGGTGACCGTACAGCGCATACCAGAGCACGACGAGGGTGTAGACGTACATCCCGAACGCCCAGGTGCGGTTCACGGCTTCCGCGGTGCGGTTACGGGCCTGTCCGACGCCGAGGGTCTGGCGGGTGTCGAAGAACGTGACCTCGATCGCCCACCGGGCGGCGTAGCGGGCCACCAGATCGGCGGCGGTGACGCTCAGGTCAGTGGTGATCAGGGCCGGCATCGGCCCGGTTTCTCGGTCACGCACGAGGGTCATCCGTACCGGGTGGGGCCCGAACACCCCGTACCAGAGGCAGTCGAGGACCGCGATACGCACGGTGTCGACCCGCCCGTAACGCGTCACGGACACCGTCTGCCACACCGCGGTGGCGGCGGCCTCGCTGGGGGTACCGATCCGGGCGCCTTTCAATCGTGGCCGGCCCCGTTTACCGCTGCGGGCCGGTGCGCGGTGATACACCACCGCGTTGCGGGGCAGCCGGGTCGTCCATGTCACGGTGGCGGGCAGGTCCCGCAGGCCATGGCCGTGGTACGCGGCGTCGGCGACCACGTGGACCCGCCGGCCCGGCGTCCGGGCGGCGATGACGGTGATCATGTAGGCGGCCAACTCCACGGTAGAGGCGGTGCCCTTGCCCTGCCAGCGCCGGCACAACACCGGCAGGCACAACGGCCGGGACAGGAACGAGGGCCGCACGATCACCCCGACGACCACCCAGCGGTGACCGAAC
Organism: Dactylosporangium sp. CA-233914; assembly: GCF_050942935.1. NCBI lineage: Bacteria > Bacillati > Actinomycetota > Actinomycetes > Micromonosporales > Micromonosporaceae > Dactylosporangium > Dactylosporangium sp. CA-233914. Next base: position 3,623,622 of record NZ_CP192030.1, read on the forward strand.
GCCAGCTTGTTCCGGGCGGGCGCCGAGCCGTCGTGGATCCATCCGACGCCGTGGACCTTCTTACCCCGACGGCGATGCGCGGTGTCATCGACCGCCAGGTGCAGATCGGCGCCGTCGGCGACGAGGTGGGTCAGGACCAGATCGAACACCGTCAGGCCGATCTGGTCGATGGCCCAACGCGTGGTCGAGAAGAACCGGTGCGCCCGATCATGCGACCAGGACGTGGCCATCCCGGCCCCGGTGAGCATCCCGCAGACCGTACGTTGCCCGGTCTGCGCGACCAACCCGACGACCATCGCGGAGAAGACCCCGAACGTCGGCGCCGTGAAACACCCACCGAAGGCGTCCAACAACCGACGCAACGAGATCGGTAGGCTGACTCCTGGAAGCATCGACGGATCACTTTCGGCAACGACAGTGGTACAAGGACCGTCGATGCTTCCGTCATCTCACCCCAAGATCACGCACTCCCAGGCCACCCGGCGTGTCACACCCACCGCCGACCCCTCATCAAAAACTGCGAAAGTCCAGAGAACGTGAACGCGATCTTCCACAAGCTCGGATTGGAGAGCACCCCGGACACCCACCGGCGGGTCGCGGCCGTCGTCAAATTTCTCGGTACCGAGCTGTAACGACGTCAGAGGAGTTCGTCGAGGCCGGCCGGTCCCATGCGTGATCCAGATCACGCATGCTTTGATCTTCCGCTCTGAATTAGCGTCCGGCGTTGGCGACAGATCGTGTCGGTGGAGTACGGCGGAAGCTGGATGGCCATGGATGGAACCGAGGCGGGCTCCGCGGACCGGGTTGGTTCGGTACGGGGGAGCCTTTGGCGTAACCGGGCTTTCGTCTTGCTCTGGAGCGGGCAGACCGTCTCGTCGCTCGGTGCTCAGATCAGTTCCATCGCCTACGTCCTGCTGGCACTCGCGCTGACCGGCTCGGCGGCCGATGCCGGTTGGATCGCCGGGCTCGCTGGCTTCACATCGTTCGCGTTGCGGCTTCCGGCGGGAGTGCTGGCTGACACCCGTAGCCGTCTGGCGATCGTCGTCAGCGCCGACATCGGCCGGTCCGTCGCGTTGATTTCGCTGCCGATCGCCAGTCTGACGCACGAGTTGTCGTTCGGGCACCTCGCGGTCGTGGCTGTGCTGGACGCCGGGCTCGGGACCTTCTTCGAGCCGGCCGAGGCGGCTGCGCTGCGGCACATCGCTCCGGTTGAGCAGTTGCAGGAGGCCGCCGCGAGAAATCAGTCGCGCATCTACATCGCCACGCTGCTCGGGCCGACCTTCGGGGGAATGCTGTTCGGCCTGGGACGCACGCTCCCGTTCCTGGTGGACGCCGTGTCGTACGCCGTGTCCGCGTTGAGCCTCGCCCTCATTCGCCAACCGTTGAATCCGCCCACGGGCCGGCGCGAACGTACCTCAGGCGTACGGCCGGTCCGGGCATCGCCGGCTGGTGGGCTCGTCTGGGTGTGGCGGCAGCGGTTCGTCCGCGGTGCCGTGCTGTGGCTGGCCGGTGTCATGTTCGTCTTCCAGTCGATCGGTCTGGTGTCTGTCGTGCTCGCGAAGGACCATGGCGCCGGGCCGACCGAGCTGGGCGCGTTGTTCTCCATCACCAGCGCGGGTGGCCTCGCCGGTGCACTCGCCGCCCCGCGCCTGACGGCCCGGTTCGCCGCGAGAACCGTCATCATCGCGTTCGGCTGGTGCGCAGCCCTTGTCACACCGCTGCTCTGCGTCGCCCGTTCTCCGTACCTCATCGGCGCCGTCGGCGCGGCTGTCTTCTTCCTTGGGCCCGCCGCGAATGCTGCGATCGTCGGCCACGTCTTGATTCATGCCCCCGAACGGCTCCAGGGCCGCGTCAACGCGGCCATCGGCCTGATCACCGGAGCAGCCCTACCAGCCGGACCGCTGTTCGCGGGTCTCCTGCTCCAGCGGGCCGGGCCCGTCGACACCATCACGCTCTACACGTCCTTCCTGATCCTCCTCGCCATCGGGGCTACCTGCGGCCGCGGCATCCGCACGGCCGGCACGCCAAGGACCGCCAGAGACGCATGATCGGCTGAACGCTGATGCCGCCGGTCATGCCTGGGCTCCTGCATCCAGGGCTGGCCCGGCGGCGTGCCGCTATGAGGAAGCAACCTGGACGGCCCGGCGGGTAAACGGTTTGGCCGCTGCGGCAACAGAAGGATGTGATCTCATCTTACCTACTGTCCGCGCGGCTGAGCCGGCGCCGCATCGTCGGCGGTGCGGCGGTCGCCGGTGTGGCGCTGGCCGCCGGCTGTGCGCATGAAGAAGACGACGCCTTCGGCGCCGGTGTGCTCGCAGGCGGGCCAGCGGAGCAATTCACGCCGCCGACGGTCAACCTGTCCGGGGCACTGCGGATTCTTGCCTGGAGCCACTTCGTGCCGACGTACGACCGCTGGTTCGACGGCTTCGTCCACCGGTGGGCCGCTCAGGTCGGCGTCGACGTAACCGTCGACCACATCGACCTGGGGCAGATCACCACCCGAGTGGCGGCCGAGATTTACGCCGGCCGCGGACACGACCTCATTCAGTACGTGGCGCCGCTGCCGCAGTTCGAACCGGCGATGCTGGATCTGACCGACGTCGTCCAGGAGGCCAACCGGCGGTGGGGTCCGCAGCTGGAGTTGTGCCGGCGGTCGAGTTTCAACCCGGTGACGAACCGGTACTTCGCCTATGCGCCGGGCTGGGTTCCGGATCCCGGGAACTACCGGCGTTCGATGTGGTCGAAGGTCGGCCTGCCCAGCGGCCCGTCGAGCTGGGACGAGCTGCTGCGCGGCGGGGCCGAGATCCGCCGTGCTACTGGCGTCCGGCTTGGGCTTGGCATGTCGCAGGAGCTCGATTCGAACATGGTCGGCCGTTCTGTGCTGTGGTCGTTCGGATCGTCCATTCAGGACGGTGAGGGCCGGGTCACGCTCGAGGCGCCGGAGGCCGTCGCGGCGGTGGAGTTCATGACCCGGCTGTACCGCGAGGCCATGACCGACGAGGTCTTCTCGTGGATTCCCAGCTCCAACAATCAGGGGCTGGTCGCCGGCCGGTTGTCGTACATCAGCAACTCGATCTCCGCCTGGCGTACCGCGCAGCGCTCCACCCCCGCGGTTGCGGCCGACATCGACTTCGTGCCGGCGTTGGCCGGCCCGGCGGGTGCTATGGCCGCGCACCACCTCGTGCACAACTGGGTCATCCCGAAGTACGCCACCGGGGCCGCCGCCGGTCAGGAGTTCCTGCTGCACTACACCGCGAACTTCGCCGCCGCCACCTACTCGTCGATGCTGTACGACCTGTGCGCCTGGCCAAGCTGTACCCCGCAGCTTGCGCCCTGGCTGCGGTGCGACCCGTTTCGCGCTGACCCGCCCGGCAAACTGGCGCTGCTCGTCGATGCCGCCCGGTGGAGCGCCGACCTCGGTCACCCCGGTACGGCTAACGCTGCCATCGGGGAGGTCGCCAGCGGTTTCGTCATCCCTGACATGTTCGCCCGGGCGGCGCGCGGCGACGTCAGCGCCGCGGTTGCGGTCGCTGACGCCGCGGCGCGGGTTCGGTCCGTCTACGCCAAATGGCGGGCTCGAGGGCTGGTGGCGTGATGGGACACCATGCATTCCCGCCGCGTGGGCGCCGCGTCCGCGATCGCGATCGCGTGCTGGCATCGGTGTTCGTCGTGCCGACCGTCGGCTATGTCGCCGCCCTGATCCTCGGGCCGGTCGTCCTGGCCGTCGCGTACGCCATGTCGGACGTGACCGTCGCCGACCCGTCCTTCGACTGGGCCGGACTGGCCGACATCGAAGTCGTGCTGGCCGATCCCGTGTTCTGGCAAGCACTGTTCAACACGTGCATCATCACCGCGGCGACCACGTCGCTGGCCGTGGTCGGCGGGAACGTGGTGGCCCGGCTGATGCTGGCCCGGGTGTACGGACGCTGGCTGGTGCGGCTGTGCGTGCTGCTGCCCTGGGTCACCCCCGTCACCGTGTCGTCGGTCGCGTGGCTGTGGATGCTCGACTCGGTCTACTCGCCGCTGGACTGGGCCGGCCGGGAGCTCGGCCTGCTCGGCGCCGGGGACAGCGTCAACTGGCTCGGCCGGCCGTCGACGGCCATGGCCTCGGTCGTGGCCGTGCAGGCGTGGCGGCTCACCCCGCTCACCGCCGTCATCATCATGGCCCGGCTCGTGGCGATACCCCGCAACATCTATGAGGCCGCCCGCATCGACGGCGCCGGCCGCTGGCTGCGGGCCCGTTTCATGACGGTACCGCTGACCGCCCCGATCGTTGCGATAGCGGGGCTGTTCTGCGCGATCTTCACGTTCAGCGACATGGCGGTGGTGCGAGTCCTGACCAACGGCGGCCCGACCCACTCCACCGAGGTGCTCGCCACACTGGCGTTCCGCAGGGGCATCGACGGCGGCGACGTCGGCCAGGGCGCGGCGGTGGCCCTGTTCCTGCTACCGGTCCTGGTGGCCGCGACGCTGACGATCCTCGGCCTCGCACGCCGGATGGTGGCCCGATGATTCCCGCGGGGCGCGCCGAGCGGGCGCGGCGGCGGCAACGGCTGGGCGGTGTCGCCGTACACGTGGCGGCCTACGCGGTCGCGCTGCTGGGCGCGGCGCCGTTCCTGTGGAGCATGGTTACCGCCGTCAAACTCAACCGGGACCTGTACGACCCGGCGCACAACCCGTTCTGGTTCAACGCACCGCCGACCGCCGATCACCTCGCGTACCTGTGGCGGCACACGGCCTTTCCGGCATTCGCGTGGAACACGGTCTGGGTCGGTACGGCGGTAGTCGCGGCCACGCTCCTGCTCGCCACGCCGACCGGCTACGCGCTGGCACGGCTGCGATGGGCGTGGGCCGGCCGTCTCGGCATGGCGATCTTCCTGTGTTATCTGGTCCCGCCGAGCGTGCTGTTCCTGCCGCTGTCGCGGCTCGTGGCGGCCGCCGGCCTGCAGGACTCGGACTGGGCCCTGGTGCTGGTCTATCCGACGCTGACCGTACCGGTGTCGGTCTGGCTGCTGATGGGGTTCTTCAGCGCGATTCCGTTGCAGGTCGAGGAGCAGGCGCTGGTCGACGGCTGCAGCCGGTTCGCCGCCTTCCGCCGTGTCGCGTTGCCGCTGGCGGTGCCCGGGTTGGTTGCGGTCGCGGTGCTCAGTTTCGTCTTGTGCGCGAGCGAGTACCTGTACGCGATCGCGTTCGTCTCACCCACCGCCGGGAAGGTTGTCTCGACCGGGATCCCCACCGAGCTGATCCGCGGCGACCTGTTCTACTGGCAGTCCCTGCAGGGCGCTGTCGTACTCGTCGCGGTGCCCGTCGCGGTGGTCTTCAACCTGTTGCTCAAGCGGTTCGTCGCGGGGTTCACCGCCGGCGCGGCGACCGTGGGCTGACGCACGGCGGAGGTGCCGGCTACGGCGGCGGCCCGATACCGCTTCTCGGCGCCTCGATGCTGCTGCCCGGCCGGTCGTTGAAGATGATGTGCGTGTTGACGTCGGCCCGGCCGAGTGCCCACAGACCGATGATGTCGGCCAGCGCGAAGATCACCGCGGCGAGGATCGCCACCACGATCCGCCGCCGGCGTTCCCGGCGCCGCCAGTCGGCCAGTGCGGCCGGGTAGCGGTTCGGCGCGCCGTGCACCGACGTGGCGAGTGCGTCGAACACGTCGCGAAGCTGCTCCTCGGCGACCCCGGAGCCTGCGGCCGAACCGGTTCCGGGTGTCTTGCCGGGAGCCTGACCCGGTGGAACGCCACTCATCTTCGCTCCTCCAGTAAGCGCGTGAGCGTGGCCATACCCCGCGACGTGTGTGACTTGACCGCGCCGGCCGAGATGCCCATCGCCGCGGCTATCTCCGATTCTCGCAGATCCAGCCAGTACCGCAGCACCAGCGCTTCCCGCTGCCGGGCCGGGAGCCGCTTGATCGCCTCCACCAGGGCGTGCTGGTCGTCGCGCAGCAGCACTTCGGCCTCGGCTGACCCGACCGATTCGATCACCTGCTCCGCGTGCCTGCGCGCCACCTGCAGCCGACGCACCCGCATCCGCACCAGGTTGCACACGACGGCGCGCAGGTAGCTCAGTGCGGCGTCGTGATTGCGTAATCGGTGCCATCGCCGGTACAGCTCGTAGAACGCCTCCGAGACGATGTCTTCGGCCTCGCCCTGCGCGCCGAGCAGTACCGCCAGGCGCAGCAGCGGGGTGTGGTTGGCGTCGAAGAGCCTGGCCAGTGCGGCCTCGCGTTCGAGGCCGGCGAGGTTCACTCCGGCGGGGTCCAGCCTGGCCGGCGCCGGGTCGGCGGCCGGTGCGAGCGAGCGTGACGAGACCTGCTGGGTCACGGGGCCACCGCCCCGGCGGCGGTGCCGCCGAGCTCCCGGGCCACGCCGAGCCGGTCCAGCGCTGGGGTCAGCGCGGCGGCGACCGCGAGGTTGAGCACGAGCGCGGCGAGCGCGACGTACACGTGCACGCCGGCGAACGAGATGACCGAAGAGAAGCCGCCGGAGGCCACCAGAATGGTCCCCGCGACCATGCCGACGAGCCAGCCGGCGAGCAGCGCGGTGCGGTGCGGCCAGCGGGTGAACAGCCCGAGCGCCACCGTGGGGAACGTCTGCAGGATCCACACCCCGCCCAGAAGCTGCAGGTTGATCGCGTCCTGGTCCGGTAGGCCGAAGATGAACGCCAGCGCGCCGAACTTCGCCACCAGCGATACCGCGCGGGCGATCTGGGCCTGGTGCTTCGGCGTCGCGGTCGGGTGGAAGTACTCGACGTAGACGTTGCGGACGAACAACGTCGCCGCGCCGACCGACATCACCGCGGCGGGCACCAGCGCCCCGACGGCGAGGGCACCGAACACGAGCCCCGCGGCGACCGGTGAGGTCAGTTCCCGCACCATCAGCGGCACTGCCGCCTCGGCGTTGCCGGGCCTGGCCTGCACGCCCGCGGCGAGCGCCGCGACGCCGAGCAGCGCGAAGAGGCCCAGCACCGCGGTCCACGCCGGCAACCCGATGATCGCCTTTCGGAGCCGGTCGCCGCTGGAAGCGGCGAAGGACGCGGTCAGGACGTGCGGATACATGAGCAGCGCGAGCGCGGAGCCGAGCGCGAGCGTGGCGTAGGTGGTGTAGTGCGAGGGGGTGAGGGTCAAGGATGCCTCCGGTATGCCGCGGGCGGTGATGGCGTCCTCGGCGGCCCGGAATACCGCCGGTGGCCCGCCGAGCCGGGCGAGCACGAGCACGACGACGCCGACGGCCGTGGTGCCCACCAGGACCCCCTTGGCCAGGGAGATGACGGTCGGTGCGCGCAGTCCGCTGCGGTATGTGGCGCCGGCCAGCACCGCGAACACCGCGACCAGCGTGAGGTCGCCCGCGATCCCGTCGGTGGGGTAGAGGCCGCCGGCGACCAGGACCGCGCGGATGCCGATCAGTTGCAGGGCGATGTACGGCATGGTGGCGAGGATTCCGGTCAGCGCCACCGCCAGCGCCAGCAGCGGCGAGTCGTAGCGGGCCCGCACGTAGTCGGCCACCGTCGTGTGGCCGTTGTCCTTCGCCACCCGCCACAGCCTCGGCAGCAGCACGAAGGCCAGCGGGTAGACGATCACCGTGTACGCCAGCGCGAAGAACCCCAGGGCCCCGATGCCGTACACCAGGCCCGGCACCGCGGCGTACGTGTAGGCGGTGTAGATCGTGCCGCCGAGCAGGAACCAGGTGAGGACGGGCCCGAACTGCCGCCCCGCCAACGCCCAGCCGTCGAGCGTCGGTAGCTCGTCGCGGACCCGGAAACGCCGCGCGACGATCGCGAGCAGCGACGTGCCGGCGACGACCAGCGCGAACGCGGTGGTGCTGGCGGGATCGACCATGGGCACCCTCTCAGTCCTCTGTGTGTTGCGCACGCTCCCGGATTGGTTGACGCGAAACAAGAGGCAATCGGGCAGTAAACCGTATGACATGGGTGCGCAACATTCAGGCATCGTCGACGACTGCTCGGGAGGCCGGTGTGGCGAGATTCCGCAAAGCGATCAGGGTCGCCGCCTACACCGGCCTGGCACTGCCGCTCGTGGCAATCCTCTGGGTCCCGCTGTACGCGCGGACCACGCCCCGGCTGGCAGGGCTGCCCTTCTTCTACTGGTTCCAGTTCGCCTGGATCTTCCTCAGTGTGGCGTTGATGGCGGCCAGCCATCTGCTGCTGCGGCGCACGGACCCCGGGGTCCGCGCGCCAGGGACCGATCCGGGCGGACACCCCCACCCTGGAGAACATGCATGAGCATTTTCACCCCGACGACCCGGGCCCGCCCGGGCGTACGGTCCATCGTGATCTGGACGGCCGTGTCGATCGCCGGCGCGGTCGCCTGGGGAATCATCGCCCTGGCCCGCGGCGAGCGCATCTCGGCGATCTGGCTGGTGGTCGCGGCGCTGTGCTCGTACGCGATCGCCTACCGGTTCTACGCGCGGTTCATCGCCCGGCGCGTGCTCAAGGTCGACGACCGGCGGGCCACGCCCGCGGAGCGGCTGGACAACGGCATCGACTACCACGTCACCGACCGCCGCGTGCTGCTGGGCCACCACTTCGCCGCGATCGCGGGCGCCGGGCCGCTGGTCGGGCCGGTCCTGGCGGCGCAGATGGGCTACCTGCCCGGAACCATCTGGATCATTGTCGGCGTCGTCTTCGCCGGAGCCGTGCAGGACATGGTGGTCATGTTCCTGTCCATGCGCCGCGACGGGAAAAGCCTCGGCCAGATGGCCCGGGACGAGATCGGCCGCGTCGGCGGCGTCGCGGCCCTGGTGGCCGTCTTCTCCATCATGATCATCCTGCTCGGCGTCCTGTCGCTCATCGTGGTCAACGCGCTCGCGAAGTCGCCCTGGGGCACCTTCTCCATCGCCATGACCATCCCGATCGCCCTGTTCATGGGCGTCTACATGCGGATGCTCCGACCGGGCCGGGTGGTCGAAGCCAGCGTGATCGGCGTCGGCCTGCTGGTCCTCGCCATCGCCGCGGGCGGCTGGGTCCAGGACTCCAGCTGGGCGGGCATCTTCACCCTCAAGCCCGAAACGCTGGTCTTCTGCCTGGTCGGATACGGCTTCGTCGCCTCCGTCCTGCCCGTCTGGATGCTGCTGGCACCACGCGACTACCTCTCCACGTTCATGAAGATCGGAACGATCGGGCTGCTCGCGGTCGGCGTCCTGCTGACCAACCCGGTCCTGCAGAACGAAGCCGTCACCAAATTCGCCTCTACCGGCAACGGCCCGGTCTTCGCCGGCGCCCTCTTCCCGTTCGCCTTCATCACCATCACCTGCGGAGCGCTGTCCGGCTTCCACGCCCTGATCTCCTCGGGCACCACGCCGAAGATGATCCAGAAGGAGTCGCAGGTCCGGCTCGTCGGCTACGGCGCCATGCTGATGGAGTCGTTCGTCGCGGTCATGGCCATCATCGCCGCGTCGATGCTGGACCCTGGGCTGTACTACGCGATGAACTCACCCGGCGGCGTCGTCGGCGCGACCTTCCAGAGCGCCGCGACGGCGGTGACCAACCTGGGATTCACCGTCACCCCCGATACCCTGCAGGCCGCGTCCGCCGCCGTCGGCGAACCGACGCTCGTGTCGCGCACCGGTGGCGGGCCGACGCTCGCGGTCGGCATCTCCGAGGTCTTCTCCGGCTTCCTCGGCGGAGCGAGCCTCAAGGCGTTCTGGTACCACTTCGCGATCATGTTCGAGGCGCTGTTCATCCTGACCACCGTCGATGCCGGAACCCGGGTCGGCCGGTTCATGCTCCAGGACACGCTGGGCAACATCTGGAAGCCGCTCGGCCGGGTCAGCTGGCGGCCCGGCCTGTGGCTGACGAGCGCGGCCGTTGTCGGTGCCTGGGGATACTTCCTCTACACCGGCGTCACCAACCCGCTCGGCGGCATCAACCAGCTCTACCCCCTGTTCGCCGTCGCCAATCAACTGCTCGCCGCCGTGGCGCTGACGGTCGTCACGGTCATCCTGGTCAAGAGCGGCCGGCTCAAATGGGCCTGGGTCACCGCCATCCCGTTGGCCTGGGACGTGGCGGTGACGCTGACCGCCAGCTATCAGAAGATCTTCTCCGCCGACCCGAAGATGGGCTTCTTCGCCCAGCGCCAGCGCTTCGCCGACGCACTCGAGCAGGGCAAGGTGCTCGCACCCGCCAAGAACCTCGACCAGATGCAACAGGTCGTCACCAACTCCACGGTGCAGGGCGTCCTGTCGGTGCTCTTCGCGGTCCTGATCATCATCGTGATCGTCGACGGAGCGCGGGTGTGCCTGCAGGCAGTCGTCCGGGGCCGGGAACTCCCGACGACGGAGGCGCCGTTCGTGGAATCGGTGATCGTCGCACCGTCCGGCCTCTTCACCACGGGCGGCGAGCGGCGGGAACTCGTCATCGCGGCGGCCGGCGATGGGGACAGCGACCGATGAACCTACAGCACCGGCTGGCGCGGCTCTGGTGGTATCTGCGCGAACTGGCCGGCGAGACCAGCTACGACCACTACGTCGTGCACCACCGGAAACACCGCACGGCGGGAGCCCCGCTGACCCGCCGGGAGTTCGAGCGGCTGAAGAGCGGCACTTCCGTGCGCTGCTGCTGAAGCGCGGGAGCGCCTCGCGGCCGGACCGGGTCCGCACCAACCCGGCCGGCCGCGACGGCGGCGCCCACCTCACCGACGATCACGTCGAACAGCTCCGCGCCATCACCGCCAAGCTGCTGCCCGGGCTCACCGGCACCCAATGGCCCGGGCTGGTCACCCGGTGGCCGGCCGGCGCGGCGGCGTCCACCGCTGCCCGATCTCCGCCAGGGTGTCCAGGTCCGGCGCCGCCACCGGCAGCGCCGTCGCGCCGTAGCGCAGCCCGTCCAGCAGCAGCATCAGGTATCGCCGCCACAGGCCCGGCGCCACCGGCTCGGTGTACTCGACCAGCGCCGGGATCCGATGCCGATCGGATCCCGGCGCTGTCCGGCGTCCTCGTACCCGCCCGTCGATCGACTCGGCGCGACTCAGACATTAGATCTTAGATTTTTGCCGGCCCTGGACCGGTGACAGGCTCAGATCGTCGAGGTAGATTGCATATCAGATCTGAGACGCTGACCCGCTTCAGGAAGGACCACGCATGACCACCGAGGTGAACGCTGGTGCTGCCGCTCGTGCGGTGAACGCGATCAAGTACGACCGGCTGACCGCCCTGGTGCAAGAGGTCTGCCGGATCCCGAGCGTCCTCGGCGACGAGGGCCCGCTGGCGAAGTTCCTGGTCGGCGTCATGCGCGACGCCGGCTTTGAGAAGACGGCGCTGCAGGAGGTGCTGCCGGAGCGACCGAACGCGATCGGTGAGCTGAACTTCGGCGCTGGGCCCCGCGTGGTCATGACCGGTCACATGGACACCAAGCCGGTCTCCCACGGATGGTCGAAGACCGACCCGTTCTCCGGCGAGCTCATCGACAACGCCATCTACGGCCACGGCATCATGGACATGAAGGCGGCGCTGGTTTGCCAGATCGTGGCCATGGAGGCACTGCGCGACTCCGGCGTCCCCCTGGCCGGATCGGTCGCGATGGCCGCCGTGTCCGACCACATGGGCGACCAACGGGGCTCCATCGTCTACTTCGAGGAGCACCCGGCCGACCTGGCGGTGCTCGGCGAACTGTCCGGCAACGAGATCTTCCTGGGCCACCGCGGCCGGTACTACTTCGACATCACCGTCCGCGGCACGTCCGCGCACACCTGTCACAAGCCGCTTGCCGTCAACGCGAACATGCTCGCCGCGCACGCGGTGCTCGAGCTCGACCAGTCGCGGCTCACCCCTCAGCTGGAGAGCTGGGTGGCCGACCTGTTCGGCGAGGAGACGTACATGGCGCCGGGGCGCATCTACGGTGGGCTCCCGCCGGGCGGTCCGTCGATGATTCCGGACGAGTGCGTCATCCGGGTCGACTGCCGGCCCCAGCCGGGCGTGTCCGTTGAGGAGGTGCGGGCGGAGATCGACCGATGCCTGCAGGCGGCCACGGCCCGTGACCCGCGGTTCAGGGCGGACGTCACGCTGGCCGACGTGAAGTCCGGCTACCTGGCCAACCCGGGTGACCGTGTTGTCGAACTGATGCGTGACTCGGTCCGCGCGGTGCGGGGCAGCGAGCCGCCGCTGCTGGCGGCCGGCTGGCTCGGCGATACCGCGAGCTTCGGCTCCAAGGTGCCGACGATCATTTTCGGGCCCGGTGGCGAGCCGGTCTACTGCGCCGACGAGCACCTGTCCATCGACGATCTCGTCGAGGCCACGAAGGTCTACACGACGTTCGCGGCGCTGGCACTTGGGGACCAGGGGAACACGTGAGGGCGCGGGCGTTCGTGCGCCCGCGGGTCATCCTGGCCAAGCCAGGGCTCGACGGGCATGACCGAGGCGTCAAGGTCGTCGGAATGGCGCTGCGCGACGCCGGGGCCGAGGTGCTCTATCTCGGCCTCCAGCAGTCCGCGAGCCAGATCGTGGGTGCCGCACGAGCCGAGGACGTCGATGTGATCGGCGTGTCCGTGCTCTCCGGCGTACACATCGCCGTGGCCGATCAGCTGATCCGCGCCCGCCACGAGGCGGACCTCGACGACGTGGCCATCGTGGTCGGCGGCACGATTCCGCCCGCCGACGTCGACCGGCTCAAGGCACTCGGCGTGCGCGACGTCTTCCCCGCCGGAACGCCCCTGCCGGATGTCGTCAACCGGATCTTCGACATCGCCAGGGAGGGCAGGGCGGACGATGAATGACGAGACACCGGCGGCTACCACCGACTCGGGCATCCCGCTGGAACCGATCTACTTCGCGCACAGCGTCGCGCCCGGTCTGGACGATCGACTGGGCCGGCCCGGGCAGGCACCCTTCACCCGTGGCCCCTACTCGACCATGTACCGGGAACGGCTGTGGACCATGCGGCAGTACGCCGGGTACGGCTCGGCGGAGGACACCAACGCCCGCTATCGCTACCTGTTGTCGCAGGGCCAGACGGCGCTGTCGGTGGCGTTCGACCTGCCGACCCAACTGGGCTACGACTCCACCTCACCTGACGTGGCCGCGGAGGTGGGCCGCGTCGGCGTCGCCATCGACACCGTCGAGGACATGGAGGCCGTCTTCGCCGGCCTGCCGATCGACCAGCTGTCCGTGAACTTCACCATCAACGCGACGGCGCCGATCATCCTGGCCTTCTACCTGGTCGCGGCCGAGCGGCAGGGGGCGCGGCTGGAAGACGTCGCCGGTACGCTGCAGAACGACATCCTCAAGGAGTTCCTGGCCCGCAAGACGTTCATCTTCCCGCCCGAGGCGTCCATCCGGCTCGTCGCGGATGTGGTGGAGTTCGCCTCGGAGCACCTGCCGCGGTTCAACGGCATCTCGATCACCGGCTACCACGCTCGCGAGGCGGGGTGCGACGCGGTCCAGGAGGTCGGGCTGACCATGGCGTCGGCGATCGCCTACAGCCAGGCGTTCATGGCCCGGGGCCTCGACTTCGACTTCTTCGCTCCCCGGTTGTCGTTTCACTTCTCCAGCCAGCTCGACCTGTTCGAAGAAGCATCGAAGGTCCGGGCCGCGCGCCGCATGTGGCACCGTATCGCCACCCGGCGCTTCGGCGCGAAGAAGGAGAACTCGGCGCGGCTGCGATTCTTCTCCGGCTGCTCCGGGGCCACCCTCACCGCGCAGCAGCCACTCAACAATGTGGTCAGATCCACCCTGCAGTGCCTTGCCGCAGTACTCGGCGGCGCTCAGTCCATCCACGTCATGGGTTACGACGAGGCGCTGGCCATCCCCACCGAGGAGTCGGTACGCCTTGCCCTGCGTACCCAGCAGATCATCGCCCACGAATCCGGGGTCGCCAAGGTGATCGACCCGCTCGCCGGGTCGTACTTCGTCGAAAGCCTCACCGATGAGATCGAGCAGCGGGCCTGGGCACTGGTGGAGCAGGTCGACGCCAGCGGCGGCCTGGTCGAGATGCTCGCCCAGGGCGTGCCGCAGCGTTGGGTGGCCGAGTCCGCCTACACCTACGAGCGTCAGGTGGTCGACGGCGAGCGCATCAAGGTCGGCGTGAACAAATACGTCGACGACTCCGACGTCGTTCCGCCATTGTTCGAGTTCGACGAGACGGCGGGCGACCGCCAGCGGCAGCGGCTGCGGGATCGGTTGGCCTCCCGTGACGCCGCGGCAGTGGCGGCGGCCCTGGACGCGCTGGCCGGCGCGCTGGCCGGCGGCGCCAACAGCATGCCGTACATCATGCAGTGTGGCCGGGCCGGCGCGACGCTGGGCGAGATCGCTGACGCCATGCGGGCTGAGTTCGGCGTCTACCGGGAGCCGCAGCCGTGGTGAGCCAGGCCCGCCCGCTGGAGGGCATCCGGGTGGTGGACCTGACGCGGTTTGTCTCGGGGGCCTATGCCACGATGCTGCTCGCGTCGCTCGGCGCGGACGTCATCAAGGTTGAGGTCGGCGACGACGGCGACCCGTACCGGGCCCAGGGGACCGCGTTCGTCGGTGGGGTGAGTGCGCTGTTCCAGGCCCTCAACACCGGCAAGCGCGGTATCAGTGTCGACCTCAGGTCCGAGTCGGGCCTGCGGGTGATGGAGGCGCTGCTGGCCACGGCCGACGTGATGGTCGAGAACGGGCGGCCCGGCTCGCTGCGCCGGTTCGGCCTCGACGCTGCGTCCGTGCGGACCAGCCACCCGCACCTGGTCTACGGGTCGATCTCCGGCTACGGGCAGGTCGGACCGGATGCCTCACTCGGCGGGTTCGACCTGACCATGCAGGCCGAGGGCGGCCTCATGAGCGTGACCGGGGTGGCCGGTGGGGAGCCGGTCAAGGTCGGCGTCCCCGTGCTCGACATCGGCAGCGCGGTGTCCTGCGCGCTGGCGGTGGTTGCCGCCCTGCTCGGCCGGGAGCGGCACGGTCGGGCGGCCCACGTCTCCTCGTCGCTGCTGGAGTTCGCCGTGGCCACCTTCACCAGCGTGGCGCCGGCATACCTCGTCGACGGCGAGGTGCCGCGGCAGATGGGCAGCCACTCGCCGACCTTCGCCCCGTATGGCGCCTTCCGGGCCCGCGACGGCTACCTGGCGATCGCCGGCGCCGGCAGCGAGGACCTGTGGCACCGGCTGTGCACGGCGATCGCGGCACCGCAGTTGCGGACCGACACGCGGTTCGCCACCAATGCCGATCGGGTGCGGCACCTGCCGGCGCTCATCGAGGCGATCGAGGCTGTGCTGGGCCGTCACGATGTGGATGACTGGCTCGCGCGCCTGGCGCAGGCAGGCGTCCCGTCGGCCAAGGTACGGGACCTGGCACAGGTACTGTCTTCGGCACAGGTGGCGGCGTTGGGTCAGGTACGGGAGGTGCCGATGAGCGGGGGAGCGTACCGGCACATCGGTCCACCGTTTCAGGTGGACGGTGTGCTCGACTATCCGCGCGCAGCGCCCGACCTGGGCGAGCACACCGATGAGGTGCTGGCGGAGCTGGGTCTGGACCCGCACGGCGCTTCGATCACGGAAGTGCCGGAGGCGTGAAGATGTCCATCAACGACGGCGCCGCGGCGCTGGCCGCCCGCAGCGAGGCCGAGGCCGCGAAGGTCATCGACCGCACGATTGAGCTGGCAGTGATACCAGCCCCGCCGCTGGGTGAGGCGCAGCGAGCCGCACGCGTGGCGCAGTGGTGGCGCGAGGACGGCCTGGACCGGGTCGCGATCGATCCCACGGGCAACGTGTGGGGGATGGCGCGGGACGGCAGCGCACCCGCGGTCGTCGTCGCCGCGCACCTCGACACCGTCTTCGGCCCTGACGTCGTACACGGGCTCGTCGACGACGGCGCCGGGCGCCTGGTCGGCCCCGGCTGCGGTGACGACACCGTCGCGGTGGCCGCGTTGTCCAGCCTGCACCGGCTGCTGCCCGAGACCTCCCAACGGGCGGTATGGGTGGTGGCGACCGTGGGCGAGGAAGGGCTGGGCAATCTGCGGGGAGTCCGGGCCGCGGTCACCGATTCGCCGGTCGACGTGGGCGTCCTCATCGCGCTCGAAGGCAACTACCTTGGCCGGGTCAACACGATCGGAGTCGGGTCGGTCCGCAGGCGGGTCACCGTTACGGCGCCCGGCGGCCATGCCTGGGAAGACCCGCACATCCCCAGCGCGGTCCACGTCGCTGCCGAGATGGTCCGCGACCTGCACCACCTTCGGGTTGCCCACCCGGCGAAGATGACCGTCAACGTCGGCACGCTGCACGGCGGGGAGTCCATCAACGCGCGCGCCCCGCGGTGCGTCTTCGACCTGGACCTGCGCTCCGAGGATCCGCAGGCGCTGCTCGCGCTCACCGCTGCGGCGACGGCGATCCTCGAGTCGGCGCCCGCCGGGGTCGGCGTCACCGTGGCGGATCTCGGTGAGCGTCCGGCGGGCCGGATCGAGCCCGGCCATCCGCTGGTCGAGGCGGCCGTCGGCGCACTGCGGCAGGTCGGTGTCGAACCTCGCTTCACGGCCGCCAGCACCGACGCCAACGCCGCCTACGAACGCGGCATCCCCGCCATAACCCTCGGCATCACCTATGGCGATGGCACCCACACCGAGCGGGAATGGATCGAGACGCGGCCGGTCCCGCTCGGCCTGCAAGCACTCGTTGTCACCATCAGTACGTTTGTCTCCTCAGGAGGATAGGACTCATGCTCAGTGGAGTGGCACTGCAGCCCGTGGACGCGCCATCGACGTTCGAGTCCATGGTCGAGGAGATCGAGGGCGGTGGGTACGACGAGCTATGGCTCACCGACTCGTCCCTGCACGCCCGCTACGTCTACGCATACCTGACGCTGGCCGCCCGGCACAGCCGGCGACTGCGGCTCGGGACGGCGGTGACGAACCCCATCACCCGGCACCCGGCGATCACCGCGACCGCCATCCTCACCATCGACGAGATCTCCAACGGCCGCGCCGTGCTCGGTATCGGCGCTGGTGACCGTCCACTGCTCGCGCTGGGTTCCAAGCCGGCGCCGCTCAAGCAGCTCGAAGCGGGCATCGACGCCGTTCGCCGGCTGTGGAGCGGCGAGACGGTGACGATGCAGGCGCCCGGGTTCGTCCTCGACGACGCTCACCTCCGCGATCACGGAGGATCGAAGATCCCGATCTACATGTCCGCCAGCGGACCCAAGACGCTCGAGCTCGCCGGGCGGATCGCCGACGGTGTGATCCTGCTGGCGGGACTGCATCCGGAGGGGGTGCAGTGGGCCATCGACCATATCGACCGGGGCGTGGAGAAGGCACATCGGGCGGCTCGGCCGAAGGTGACGGTCTTCGCTTACGGCGCCGTGGACGACGACGAGGACAAGGCTCTGGCCGCCGGCCGCACCATCGCGGCGTGGTTCCCGCAGACCACACCGGTCTATTGCGAGATGGCCGGTCTGTCGAGCGAGTTGGTGAAACAGGTGCGGGACCTGTACGCCGGCGGGGAGTTCCAGGAGGCCGAGCAGGCCGCGCGGCTGCTGCCGGACGATTTCGTGCACCGCATGTCGTTGGCCGGCGGCAAGGACCGCGCCCGCGGCCACATCAAGAACATGCTCGAAGTCGGCGTGGACTGCGTCAGCGTCTTCCCACTCGGCGACGACCGGATGAAGACCGTCCGGTACTTCAAGGAGTGCTTCGACGCGGTGACGGGGAGCTGACATGAGCACGACGATCCCGGAGCGGACCGTCGCGACGGCGCTCGAGCAGTGCCTCGGCGCCCAGCCGGGTGAGGAGGTCGTCCTGCTCACCGACGACGGCGTCGACGCCGCGGTCGTCGCGGCTCTGGTCGCAGGTCTCGAGCGGCGGCGCTGCGTCCCGATCGTTGCGCGGCTGCCCCGATACGAAGTGCCGGGCAGTGAACCGCCGGCGGCAGTCGCCGGCCTGCTGATGGGGGCGGCGGCGGCGATCGAGCTGACCTCCACGTTCATCGGCTCCAGCCGGGCGCGGCAGCGCGCGACCGCGAACGGCGTGCGCTACCTCGCCATGCCCGGGGTGGTAGCCGACACCTTCCGGCTGGGCGGACCGTTCGACGTCGACTTCGACCGGCTCCGGACGGTGACCGAGCGCCTCGCTCAGGCGTGGAGCGAGGCCCGCACGTACCGGTTGACCACGCCGGGCGGTACCGAGCTGTCCGGTTCCGTGGCAGGACGCCGCGGCCGTGCCCTGTACGGGGTGGCGCGGGAGCCAGGCGCGTACATGGCGCCTCCGGACGTGGAGTCGGGTACGGCGCCCGTCGAGGGCAGCTCCACAGGCGTCGTGGTGATCGACGCCGACTTCCTGTTCATGGGGCAGGGGCCGGTGACTCGGCCGGTCGCGATGCACTTCGTCGACGGCCGCTTGGTCTCGATCGAGGGCGGCGAGTGCGACCGGCTGATCGAGATGATGGGCCGATGCCATGATGACCGGATGGGCAATCTCGCCGAGGTGTCGATGGGACTCAATCCCAACGGACGTGTGTGCGGTGTCGCGATGGAGACCGAGTCGACCCTCGGCAGCGCTCACATCGCGTTGGGCAACTCGATTGCCTACGGCGGGACGGTCGACGCGCCGGCACACCTCGATTGCGTCATGCGTCAGGCGACACTCGAACTCGACGGCCGCCCCGTCTTGGTCAACGGCGTGGTACCGGCGTGACGGCCCCGGTTTGGCATATCATATTCGATGTGCGAAGCTCGGCTGGTCGCCAGGCCGAAGGTCTGCCCCCGTGCGCTGCACGACGCATTCCATCAAAACGACACTTCAGGTGAGGGTCAGATGGCATTGCCCGAGCGCTCTGGTCAGAGCGGGCTGCCTCCCATGCAGCTCAAGGACCGCGTATATGAGCGGCTCCGCCAGGGCATCCTGGACGGTGAGTTCGAGACCGGGGCCGCCCTCCGTGAGGTCGAACTCGCCGCGCTGCTGCAGGTCAGCAAGACACCTATCCGGGAGGCCTTCGTACGCCTGCACAAGGACCGGCTCGTCGAGCTGATTCCATACCGGGGAGCCGTCGTCGCGGGCTACACGCGGCAGGACCTGAAGGAGATCTATCAGGTCCGCGAACTCATCGAGGGCGCGTGCGCGGCCA
The DNA here is from genome assembly GCF_050942935.1 of Dactylosporangium sp. CA-233914. NCBI lineage: Bacteria > Bacillati > Actinomycetota > Actinomycetes > Micromonosporales > Micromonosporaceae > Dactylosporangium > Dactylosporangium sp. CA-233914. The sequence goes on from NZ_CP192030.1 coordinate 3,642,652, forward strand.
ACGCGGCGGCCACGGCGCCCCCGGCTCTCTCTGCCGCGCTCGAGGAGAACGTGCGCGCGAGCCGGGCCGCCCTCGCCGCGGACGACGTGCCTGAGGTGGTGCGCCTCTTCGAGGAGTTTGATCGCCTCATCTACAGCCAGTCCGGCAACAGGTGGGTCGACGACCTGATCGAGAACCTGGAAGGCCACCAGCGCCGCATCGGACGGCTCACGGTCGGCATCCCCGGCCGGCTCGCGCAGTCGGCCGAAGAACACGCGCGGATCAGTGCCGCCGTCTCGCGCCATGACGCCGAGGACGCGGAGAAGCTGATGCGTATGCACGTAGCCTCGGTCATGGCTGACCAACTGAACAACTTCGGCGACGACCGCAGCTGAGGCTTCGGCGTCAGGGTGTTCGCAGTTCGTTCGGCCTGCCCATGGTGGGCCCCTTCGTCGTGTCCGCAGCAACGGGGCGCGCGCTGACGTTTGCGCTGTTCAGCGTGCGGAACCCGGCGGACTGCCAGTGCGCGTCGGCCCGCTCGGCGGCGCCGGTTCTCGACGCCGTCACGGGCTGCCGGAAGTGGTTGACGACCCGCTCCACCCGTCGTAGATTGCGGTAACGCGATATCAGATCTCAGATTCCAATCTTGGCCGGGGCCTCTGGTATGCGACAGGCGTCACTGCTCGGGAAGGGCCAGCACCATGCCAATAGAGCAATCCATGTCAGCGCCGGTGGACGTCGATGTCGTCATCGACGGGGGTTGGGTTCTCAGTCTCGACCCGCAGCGCCGGATCTTCGCTGACGGCTACGTCGCCATCACCGGCGACACCATCGTCGACGTGGGCCGCCGCGCGGACTTGACCGGTCGCTACCGCGCCAAGCGGGTCATCGACGGCAAGGACAAGGTCACCATCCCGGGCATGTCAAACGGGCACCGGCACCTGCTGTGCTGCGCCAAGGGCGCGATGCCCGAGGGCGGCACCACCCTCGATGCGCTGCGGCGATTCATCTACCCGTCCTTCTCCAGGCTGACCGCCGAGGACATGCACACGTACGCGCTGCATGCGACCGCGGAGATGGTGCGCTTCGGTACGACCAGCTTCGAAGAGCCGGGCTGCAACCACCTCGAGGCGGTCCTGGACGCGGTGGCCACGTCGGGCATGCGGTGCCGCATCGGCCCATGGACATGGGACCAGAACGGCTCGGCCGGCCCGGAAGACCTGCCGGACTGGCTGAAGTTCAGCGCTCCGGACGCCATCAAGCGGCTCGAGGACGGCGTGGCGACCGTGCGGGCCTTCAAGAACCCGCGCATCCGGGACGCCGTCACGATCGAGGGCGTCGGCACCTGCTCGGACGAGCTGACGGTCGGCGCGGCGCGGCTGGCGCTGGAGGCCCAGTCGCTGATGGTGATCCACAAGTCGACCAGCGAGCGCGAGGTGGCCTTGGAACTCAAGGCATTCGGCCACCGACCCGTCGAGCACATGTACAAGATCGGCGCGCTCAACGAGCGGGTCATGATGAACCATGTCACCAGCCTCGCAGACTGGGAGGTCGAGGTCATCGCCGACTCCGGCGCCCGGATCTCGCAGAACCCGAGCACCGCGCTGAAGCTCGCCAAGGGCACCACCCAGTTCGGCAAATGGCCCGAGTTGCTCCGCGCCGGCGTGCCGGTCTGCCTCGGCACGGATGCCGAGAACTGCTCGAACCACCAGGACATCACCCGCGCCATCTCGCTGGCCGCGCTGCTGCCGCGCGACGCCCGTCAGGATCCCAACGCCGTCAGCGCCGAGCAGGCGCTGGAGATGGGCACGCTCGGCGGCTCGCGGGTCCTCGGCTGGGACGACGTCGTCGGCGGTATCGAGGTCGGAAAACAGGCAGACATCTGCATCTACGAGGCGACCGACTTCGATTGGCGTCCCTTGCACAACCCGGTCGCGAACCTGGTGTACGGCGCGACCGGACACTCCGTGCACACGGTGCTCGTCGCCGGCGAAGTACTGCTGGAGAACAAGAAGCACACCAAGGTTGACGAAGGTGCCCTGCGCGAGGAGGTCGAGAAGATCGACCGGCGCGTGCTGAAGGAGATCGGTATCGATCCTCGGGGGACCTGGCCCATCTACTGACGTCGGTTCCGTCGAGTTCCGACCACAAATCGACCTACACGTGACCCTCACACGACGCGACCCCCACGCGGCGCGACCCCCACGCGACCCCCACGCGACCCCCGCAGAGCCGGAGCCCGTGTCGGCTCCTTGTTGAGATGGAGTCACTTGTGAAGAGGCGTTACCGAGCCGTCGCCGGGACGGCCCTCGCGGCGGCACTGTTGCTGACCGGCGCCTGCGGCGCCGGCGAGTCGAGCGGCGCCGGCGGCGACAAGAAGACCATCAAGGTCGGTGTCGCACTCGCCGGCCCCCGCAACGACAAGGCGTTCTACCAGACCTACCTGGAGGGCGTCACCCAGAACGCCGAGGCGATGCACCTCAAGGTGTCCGTCGTGGACAACCTGACCGACCCGCAACAGATCACCGACGCGCTGACCAACCTCGCGGCCGACAACGACATCGTCATCGGCGGCGGCAGTGCGCTGGTCGCCGGCGCCAACGCCATAGCCGCCAACTACCCGGACACGACCTTCGTCATGTCCGGTGCGGTCAAGGAGGGTATCCCCAACCTGCACGCCTACATGATGCTGCAGGGCGTGCCCGCGTACGTGGCCGGCGCCGTCGCAGCGGGCCAGACCAAGTCCGGGAAGGTCGGCTTCATCGGCGGCGCCCAGATTCCGCCGACCAGCCAGTCCGACATCGACTTCAAGGCCGGCGCTCAGTCGGTCAACCCGAACATCGGGTATGCGACGGTCACGGTGGGCAGCTTCAGCGACGCCCCCAAGGCCAAGGCGGCCGCGGCAGCGCAGATCACCGAGGGCGTCGACGTGATCTACGCGTTCGTCGATGCCGGTCTGCCCGGTGTGATCCAGGCGATCGAGGAGTCCGGTAAGGACGTCAAGGTTTTCAACCCCACCACCGACCGATGCAACGAGTCCCAGCACATCGTCGGCTTCGACTACCAGAACAACCAGCAGCTGGTGACGGTGATCCTGCAGGACTACCTCGCGAAGAAGCTCCCCACCGGCACCAAGAAGTACGCCCTGCAGGATCCCAAGATCCAGAAACTGACGATGTGCCCGGGCTCGGCCGGCCTGCAGGCGAAGGCGGATGAAGTAGCGGCGAAGATCAACGCCGGTGAGATCACGATGCCCACGGGCGGCTGATCGATGACTCGCCAGCCCTCGAACCTCGAATCGCGGCGCGTCGCCCCGGACGTCGTCCTGAAGATGCAGGGCATCTCCAAGCGCTACCCGGGCGTTGTCGCCAACGACAACATCACCATCGAGATCAGACGCGGTGAGATCCACGCCCTGCTCGGGGAGAACGGGGCTGGCAAGAGCACCCTCATGAAGATCCTGGATGGGGCCGTCCAGGCGGACGAGGGATCCATCTGGATCGACGGTAACCGGGTCGCCATCCGCCGGCCGCGAGACGCACAGGAACTCGGCATCGGCATGGTGTACCAGCACTTCATGCTGGTGTCGGACATGACGGTCACCGAGAACATCGCGCTGGCCGCACCGGGCCACCTCGCCGCCCGATCGGGCCTGCCCAAGGTCAGGGCCCGGGTCGCCGAACTGGCCGGGCGACACGGGCTCGCCATCGATCCGGACGCTCGGATCAGCGACCTGTCGGTGGGCGAACGCCAACGGGTCGAGATCATCAAGCTGTTGTACCGCGACGCCGACCTCCTGGTCCTCGACGAACCCACCGCGGTGCTGACCCGCGACGAGTGGCGGCACCTGGCCACCGTTCTACGCACGCTGGCCGCACAGGGCAGGACCATCATCATCATCACCCACAAGCTCGGCGAGGTCTTCGAGGTGGCCGACCGCTGCACCGTGCTGCGCGGCGGCCGGGTCATCGGCACGACACCGCTGGCGGAGACATCGGTCACCGATCTCGTACGGATGATGGTTGGACGCGACGTGCTCCTGCGGGTGCCGAGGGCGGACATCGAGCCTGGCCCGGTCCTGCTGGAGACGCGTGGTGTGCATCTGCGCGACCCGGACGGCAGGGTCCGGCTCGACGACATCAACCTGCGGATATGCGCCGGCGAGGTGGTGGGGGTGGCCGGCGTCGAAGGCAACGGCCAGCCCGAACTGGTGGACGTCCTCGCCGGTGTGCGTCAGCCCACCGCCGGATGGGTACGCGTGGGTGAATCGCCGGCCGGCCGGCTCGATCCCTGCCTCGTGGCCGGCCTGGGTGTCGCCGTCATCCCGGAGGATCGTCACCGCGACGCCGTGGCACTGTCCCTCTCGGTCGTCGACAACCTCGTCGTGAAGAGCCTCGACGAACCCCGTCTCGCCCGATCGGGGATCCTGCGCTGGCGAACCATCCGGGAGCACTGCCGCGAACTGATCGCCAAGTACGACATCCGGGTGTCCAACATGGACGTGCGGATGCGGCAACTGTCCGGCGGCAACCAGCAGAAAGCGGTGGTGGCCCGCGAGATGGACCGTAACCCGCGCGTGCTCATCGCCGCACAACCTACCCGTGGGCTCGACATCGGGGCGATGGAGTTCGTGTACCAGTGCATCAACCGGCACCGCGAACAAGGAGGAGCGACGCTGCTGGTCTCCTCGGAGCTCGATGAGATCCTGACCCTGTCGGACCGGGTACTGGTCATGGTGCGGGGCCGGATCGTCGGCAGTCTCACCGGCGCCGAGGCCACCCCGGAGGCGATCGGGCACCTGATGTCGGCAGCGGCGGAGGCGGCATGATGTCGGAGCGCACCCGTGGATTGCTGGTGGCGTGGGCGGTCTCCGTGGGTGCCGTCGTGCTGGCGCTCGCGGCCTCCCTGATCGTCGTGGCGATCGCGGGGAACTCGCCCGCGGAGGCCGCCCAGGCGCTGTTCGACGGAGCGTTCGGCAGCACGAGCCGATTCGGAGCGATGCTGGCCAAGTCGGTGCCACTGACCCTGGCCGCGTTGGGCTGGGTGCTCGCGTTCTCGGCCCGGCGGATCAACGTCGGTCTCGAGGGGCAGATTCTCGCCGGTGGTGTCGTCGCTGCCATGGTCGGACTCCTGATCAGCGGCATTCCCACCGTGATCCATCTGCCCCTCATGCTCATCGGCGGCATCGTCGGCGGCTGTCTATGGGCCGGGGTGGCCGCGTGGCTGTGGGCCAAGCGGGACGTCAACGAGATCATCTCCACCCTGCTGCTGAACTTCGTCATGTTCCAGGTCGTGAGCTGGCTGGTCTCCGGCCCGCTCGAGGAGCCGACCCACACGCTCGGGCAGACCGAACCCATCGCCGCCACGGCGCGCTGGCCCGTGCTCATTCCGGGCACGCCGCTACGTCTGGACTTCTTCCTCCTGCCGCTGACCGCGATCGGGCTCTCACTGCTGCTGCGTAACACCACGGCGGGGTTCCGGTTGCGCGCCACCGGAGCGAACTCCACGTTCGCCGCCTACTCGGGCATCAGGACGAAGAAGGTCTCGGTGCTGGCGCTGGTCGCCTCGGGTGGCCTCGCCGGTCTGGCCGGATCGTCGCTCATCGGGGCCGGGACGTCCGGCAACATGTCCGACCACTTCTCGGCGAACTACGGATTCGAAGGGATCGTGGTGGCACTGCTCGCGCGCAATTCTCCGCTGGCCTGCATTCCCGCTGCACTCCTGTTCGCCACGCTCAAACAGGGTGGCGGACTGATGGAGGCCCGCGTCGGGGTTCCCTCCGGCCTGGTGCAGGTGACGCAGGGCCTGGTCATCATCCTGGTCGCCGGCGCCGGATATCTCTTCGAGCGGCACCGCGCCACGCGGGTCGCTACGCCCACCCCGGCGGCGGCCGTTTCCGTGGCCTCCGAGTCGAGCTGAGGAGCGCCGGCGATGTCGCCTCTTGATGCGGCGTGGCTTGCCACGACCGTCATTCTCGCGGTGCCGATCCTGGTCACCGCCACCGGCGAGCTGATCTCACAGCGCAGCGGTGTCATGAACGTCGGTCTCGAAGGCATGATGCTCTTCGGCGCCTTCTTCGGGTTCGTGGCCGCCGACAAGGCCGGCTCGTCGTGGCTCGGCCTGCTCGTGGGCGTCGCCGCCGGCGCCGTCCTGGCAACGGTCATGGCCCTGTTGTCGGTGACGCTGCGGGCCGACCAGATCGTTGTCGGTGTCGGCATCAACCTTGTCGCGGGTGGCGTCACCATCTTCCTCAACCGCGTGCTCTACCAGTCGGGCGGGCAGGTCACGATCCCGCGGATGGGTCGGGTGCCGATCCCGCTGCTGGCCGACATCCCCGTGATCGGGCCGGTACTGTTCAACCAGTCGCCCATCGTCTACCTGAGCTACGTCATCGTCCCGGCGAGCGCCTGGGCGCTGTACCGCAGCAAGTGGGGCCTCGCCGTACGCGGCGCGGGTGAACTTCCGGAGGCCATCGAGACCGCCGGCATCAATGTCAACCAGGTCCGTTGGGGCGGCGTACTGCTCGCCGGTGCCCTCGCCGGCCTCGGTGGCGCCTTCCTCTCCGTGGGCCAGGTCGGCCTCTTTCTCGAGGGCATGACCGGTGGCCGAGGCTTCCTCGCACTGGCCGCGGTGGTGTTCGGCAAGTGGCACCCACGCGGGACCGTCCTGGCCTGTCTGCTCTTCGGGGCCGCAGACGCTCTGCAGTTGCGGCTGCAGAGCGTGCAGACGGTGCCGGCATCGGTGTGGCTGGCTGCAGCCGCGGTAGCCGTCGTGTTCCTGGCTCGGCACGTGCGCAGGCACGGGGTGACCTGGTTCGGCCTGGTGCCGGCGATCGCGGCGCTTGCGATCGCATCGCCCGTGCTGTTCGGGGTGGGCGTGTCGCTGCCCGCGCAGCTGTGGCTCGCCCTGCCCTACATTCTGAGCCTCGCCGCACTCGCCGGCCTCGTCGGTAAGGCTCGGGTCCCCTCCGCGCTGGCCGAACCCTTCGACCGGAAGAACCTGTGATGTCCGTGACGATCCGCAAGGTGCACCATGTCGCATTCGCGGAGGAGACCGGCGCCGAATGGGTTCGGCTCCTGTGCGGACTGCTCGACCTCACCGTCGAGCACACGGAGAGCGCCCCGGGGTTCGTAGAGCGCATGGTGCCCATCGGCGACTGCTGGCTGCAGGCGCTCGAAGCCACCGGCGACGGCGTGGTCCGCCGGTCGCTGCGGCGGCGGGGTGAGGGCTTTCACCACATCGCGTTCGAGGTGAGCGACATCGACGCCACGATGGCTTCACTGCGCGAGCGCGGCGTTCGGTTCGTCGACCAGAATCCGCGCCCGGGCGGGATGGGCACCCGTATCGCGTTCGCCGACCCGCGCAGCTTTGGGGGAGTGCTGGTGGAGTTCGTCGAGGAGCCGACCTGACCCAGGCGGGCGCCCCGGTAGCTCACCAGGTCTCGGCGCCGGCGAACGACGTCGGCGCCGGTCGCAGGCCCATGCGGGTGCGAGCGGCGGTCAGGTCGAGGGTGCGCTCCATGGCCAGGTGTGCGATTGCGTACCGGGTCAGCCGGGGCGGCTCCGGGCGGCGGGCCAGGCGCCAGGCCGCCTCGACCGCGCCCGCCACCGCCCACGTCGGACGGGCCGGCAGGGTGCGGACGCCGACCCGCAGGCCGCGGACGGCGAGCAGCTCGCGCAGCGCGTCGGCGACGGCGACCGGCTCGGCGTCGGCCACGTTGTAGACGCCGGGCGGGGCGTCGGGCTCGCAGGCGCGCAGCGCGGCATCCACCAGGTTGCCGATCGCGGTCAGCGACTGGTGGGCGCGGCCGTCGCCGACGATCCAAAGGTTGGTACCGCGAATCGCGCCGAGGATCCGCGGCAGCAGCACCCGGTCGCCGGGGCCGTAGACCGCGTGCGGGCGGAGCACCACCGTGGCCGAGCGGGATGCGAGGAGCCGTTCGGCCGCGGCCTTCGACGCGGCGTAGGCCGTCAGGTATCGCGAGACGGGGGCCGCCTCCTCGCGGGCGTACACCGTCGGCACGAACGGGTCGTAGACGCTGGCGGAGGAGATGTGCACCAGGCGTACGCCGGGAAAGCTCTCCGCCACGTGCCAGGCGCCGTCGAGGTTTGTGCGCCAGGTCGGCGCGGCCGGGCCCCAGTCGTTGACGGCCGCGGCGCAGTGCACGACCGCGTCCACGGCCGGCGGGTCCGGCAGCGGGCCGCGGTCGATGTCCCACTGCCCGCGGCCGAACGCGTGCACCTGCCAGCCAGCGTCGGCGGCGGCCCGGGCCACGGCGCCGCCGACGAAGCCGGTCGCGCCGGTCACCGCGATGCGCACTGCGCCTCCAGCAAGGTTCGCAGGGCGTCGCGGTCGGGCTTGCTCGTGCGGCCCGCGACCGGGATGGCCGCGACGACGTACACCGCGTCGGGCAGCGCGCCGGCATCGACCACCCCAGGCAGCGCGGCCCGCACCGCGGCGGCGAGGCGCTCGGGCGAGGCGGCCGGGTCGGCGGGCACCACCGCGAGGGCCACGCGCTCGTCGCCGAACGGGCCCGGCAGGCCGACGAGGACGGCCTGCGCGACGCCGTCGAGGCGGGCGATCGCCGGCTCGTACAGGCCGGGGTAGATGTTCACCCGGCCCCGGATGATCATGTCTTTCTTCCGTCCGATGAGGACGATCCGGTCGCCGTCGAGGCGGGCGAGGTCGCCGGTGGCGTGCTCGGTCAGCGGGGGCTCGCCGAGGTACCCAAGGCACAGGTTCGGCCCGGAGACCAGCAGTTCGCCGTCGTCGGCGAGGCGGGCCCGCACGCCGGGCAGCGGTGCGCCGGCGAGGTCGCCGGGGCCGGGATGGGCGAGCTTGTCCTCGGCGGAGGCGGTGGCGACCGGCAGGATCTCGGTCATGCCGTACACGCTGAGGATCTCGGTGCCGGGCAGCGCCTGCCGAGCCCGGCGCAGCAGCGACGGGCCCACGGGAGCGCCGCCGAGCAGGATGTGGCGCAGGCCGCCCGGCGCGGCCACCCGCCCGGCGTCGATCGCGTCGAGTACCGCGGCGAAGTCGGCGGGCACGCAGAACGTGTGGCTCACCCCGGTCAGGCCGGCGGCGTAGCGGACCGGGTCGGCGGCGGGCGCGAGGCCGTACGGCGGCATCGTCCACAGTGCACCGGCGACCAGCGCGGGCAGGCCCAGCATCAGCTGGTCGGTGTGCACCACGTCGGGTGGGCCGAGGGCGCAGCGGCCGGCGAGCACGGACAGGCCGGCGCCGAGCGAGCCGCGGGTGTGCACGACCGCGCGCGGTGCCGCGGTGGTGCCGGAGGTGAACACGACGAGCGCCTCCCGGTCCGCTGCATCGTCCACTGTGGACAGCTCGGGGAAGCGGGCGAGGCGCGCCGCGCTCAGCGCGCCGCGGGGCACGCCGGGCAGCCATCGGCCCGCGTACACGTGGCGGACCGGCAAGCGGTCGTACGCGGGCAGCAGCACCCCGCGGCGGCGGGCGAGGCGGCGGGTCGCCCGCCAGGCGCTGACGCCGTAGAGCAGCGACTCGGCGGCGGCCCAGCGGGGTCCGGTGTGAGCGAGGCGGGCGGCGAACAGCTCGGGGCCGGCGCCGGGGTCGGCGAAGACGACGGTGCCGCCGGCCGCGACGATGCCGAGGGCGAGCACGACGCCGGCGGGCTCGGGGCGTACTGAGAACAGCACCCGGTCGCCGTCGGCCAGCCCGGCGGCGCGCAGCCCTGCCGCCGTCGCCCGGATCCGCGCGCCCAGCCCGCGGTAGGTCAGGCGCGCCGAGTCCGCCCGCAGCGCCGGCGCGTCGCCGCGCGCGTCGCAGGTGGCGAGCAGGGCGGTGATCAGGTCGGTCACGACGGGCGGCCGAGGACGAGCCGGGCGTACCCGGGGATGAGCACGCGCGCGGCGGCCCGGCGTCCGCGGATGACGAGCGGGCCGGCCTGCCGCCAGGCGTCGAGGACCGCGCCGAGGAAGGCGTGGATCTCGGCCAGGGCGAGGGGCATGCCGAGGCAGTAGTGGACGCCGGCACCGAACCACAGCTGGCGCAGCTCGGCCGGGTGCGGCCGTTCGGGGTCGAACGGGCCGTGGGCGCGGGCGCACGACAGGGTCATGATGACGACCCGGTCGCCGGGGGCGACGGCGACCCGGCCGACCCGGCCGGCGGCCGCGACGCCGCGCAGCATGACCGGCGAGGGCACCGTGTAGCGCAGCGCGTCGGACACCACCGCGTCCGACCGGGACGGGTCATCGGCGAGCCGGGCCAGCCAGCCGCTGTCGATGCCGAGCGCGACCAGCCGGGGCACGAACGACACGAGGGTCTCGGTGCCGGTGAGCACGAACGCGGCGACGGCACCGCGGGCCTCGTCCTCGGTCAGGCCCAGCTCGCGCATCCGGCCGGGCACGGTGCCGCCGTCGGCGGCGCGGTACGCGGCCATGGCCGGCGCGGTGAGCTCCGCCATGACCGTTCGGGCCCGTACGACCTGGCGCGGGGTCAGGCCGCGCCGGGTCAGCCGCACCATCGACGTGACTTCCGTGCCGCGGGCGAACATCTCGTCGAAGCGGGCCGAGTTCGGGGTTTCGCCGGTCGGCAGCCCGACCAGATCGGCGATGACCGCGCCCGCGCAGCGGCGGACCTCGGTGACCACGTCGACGCCCGCCCCGCCGGCGAGGCGGCGGGTCATGTCGGTCAGGGTGGCGGCGAGCACCCGCTCGCACAGCCCGCGCACCGCGGCCGGGGTGAACAGGCCGGACAGCTGGCGGCGCAGCCGGGCGTGGTCGGGGCCGGTCATGTTCAGCAGCACGCTGCGGCCGAGCACCGGGGTCCACAGGTCGGCCGGTGAGCCGGGCGCGGCCTTGCTGAACGTGTCGGTGTCGGTGAGCACCGCCCGCGCGGTCGCGGCGTCGTTGACCACGACCCCGAGCCCCGGCACCCGCACCACCGGGCCGAGGCGGGCCAGGCCGCGCGCGAGCGGGTACGTCAGCGGGTGCGCCGCGAGCTGGATCCGCCGCTCCCACCGGGCGGTCATCGAATGTCTACAATGGATGGGCGGTAGCGGTGGTCGGCGTACCACGCCAGCGTCCGGCGCAGCCCCCACGCCCGCACCCGCCGGGTCGAGCCGCGGACCTTCACGTCACGGCGCAGCCCGTAGGCGGGAGTCAGCCGGCGCACCGCGTTGACCAGCGCCCGGTCCTCGTGCAGCTCCTCGATCGCGGTGCGCGGGAAGCCGCCGGCCCGCTCGTACAGCCCAGCCTCGATGGCCATGTTGCAGCCGGGCGCCATGACGTACGGGCCCAGAAAGGCGGGGCCGCGGTTGCCGGGACGGAACTTGCCGAACCAGGTCGCCACCTCGACGGCGCCGACGAGCAGCCACCGGTACCGGCGCGGCAGCGGCCCCTCGTCCGTGCGCGGCAGCAGTTGCCCGGCGACGAGCTCGAGGCCGTCGCCGAACGCGGCGCGGATACGCGCGATCCAGTCCGGGTCGGGCAGGCAGTCGGCGTCGGTGCGGGCCAGGTGGGTGGCGCCGTGGCTGATCGCGTGCCGCATGCCGGTGTCGGCGGCCGCGCCGGTGCCCTTGCGCGCCTCGGCGACGACCTGCACCGGCCCGGCGCCGACCGGCCCGGCGAACCCGCGGACCACGTCGGCGGTGCCGTCGGCGGAGCCGTTGTCGACGACCACCACCGTGAAGTCGCGGTCGGTCTGCGCGGCCAGCGCCCGCAGCGTCGCGGTGATGCCCGGCGCCTCGTTGTAGGCTGGTACCACCACCCACAGCCTCACAGCCGGATCACCGCGATGCCGAGGCTGATCCCGCCGCCGAGCCCGACGAGGGCGACGAGATCGCCGGGGCCGGCCCGGCCGGAGCGCAGCGCGAGCGACAGCTGCAGCGGCAGGCTCGCCGAGGCCAGGTTGCCGTGCTCGGGCAGGGTCACCACGAGCCGGTCAGCGGCCACGCCGATGCCGGAGCGCACCGCCTCCAGGAACGTCAGCGACACCTGGTGTATCCCGACGACCGCGAAGTCGTCCCAGCGCAGCCCGAGCCGGTCCACGGTGTCGTGCAGCATCTGCGGGCCGAGCGCGGAGAACGCGTCGCGGAGCCGGTCGCCGTCGATGCGGAAATAGGTGTACTCCTCGTCGCGCGGGTGCGCCGAGCCGCCCCCGGGCAGCGTGCCGACGTCCCAGACGCGCGAGTTCGCGGCGGCGCCGAAGCCGAGGACGCCGGGGCCGTCCGGGTAGGCGGGGGTGGCGTGCAGCAGCAGGGCGGCGCCGGCGTCGGAGAGGGTGTAGCCGGCGAACGCGGTGCGGAACGCGGCGATGCCCGGCACCCGCCAGCGCGTCGCCCGGGACGGGGACTCGCCGCAGGCGATGAGCACCCGGTGGTACCGGCCGGAGACGATGAACGCGTCGGCGACCTCCATCGCGTTGAGGACGCTGTTGCACGCGTTCTTGACGTCGAACACCGGGCAGCCCAGGCCGAGCTTCTCGGCCACGATGTGCGCGGTCGCCGGTTCGACCATGTCCTGGCTGGCCGAGGCGAAGATGAGCAGGTCCACGTCGGCGGGGCCGATGCCGGTCTCGGCCAGCACCTTCTGCGCGGCGGCGACGGCGAGGTCGGAGGCCTGCCATCCGGCCGGCATCAGGTGGCGATGCTCGATGCCGGTGAGGCGGCGGATGAGCCCGGCCGGCGGGGTGAACCCGTCGCTGAGCGCGGCGACGCGCCGCTCGACGTCATTGCTGGACAGCCGGTCCTCGGGCAGGTGGACCGCGACCCCGCCGAGCGCGGTGACCCGTCGCTCCACACCCGTACCCCCACTTCGGCCAGTGCGTCATTGTACTAGCCTGGCAGTGTGGCACTCGATCTTGCCCGGCGCCATGAGCTGCGGTTACTGGCGGCGAGCCGGCCCGCACTGCCTGTGCTGCTGACGCTCGGACGCCTCGCCCGCCCGATCCGCCGGATGCCCGGCCTGGGCTGGCTGGTCGCCGACCCGGTGACCGCACGGCGCATCCTCAACGACCCTGAGCACTTCACGCTGCTCGGCGAGGGCGGCGTCGGCCACCTGTGGGCCCAGGTGCTCGGCGACTGGGTGTACGACGCCTTCGACGGCGCCGGGCACCACGCGCTGCGTACGAAGGCGCGCGAGCTGTTCACCGAGGACAACGCGGCGGCGCTGGTCGCCCGGGTCGCCGGGCCGCGGCTCGAGCAATGCACCGCCGCCCTGGTCGCCGGCGAAACCGTCGACGTCGCCGACCTCGGCCGGGTCGTCGTCGGGCGGATCGTGGCCGACCTGCTCGGCCTGGACGTCGCGGCGCCGGACGACGACACGGCGTACCGCGACATCTTCGAGACCGGCGAGCGCCTGGCCGCGCTCGCCCTGGGCAGCACGGCCTCCACGCACCTGCCCGAGGCCACCGTCGCCGCCGCCCGCGACATGGTGGCCCGGATGACCGGCGGGGTCGCCGCCGCCTGGCGCGACGCGCCCGCCGACCGGCTGCTGGGCCGCTGCCGCGAGTTGGGCCTGGGGCTGCGCGAGACCGAGGGCCTGGCGGTGCTGCTGATGGTGGCCGGCACCGAAACCGCGGCGAGCGCGATGGCGCGTACGGTCGCGCTGCTGCACGACACCGCCTCGCAGCAGCGGCTGCGCGCCGAGCCGCACCGCATCGCCGACGCGGTCCGCGAGGGCCTGCGGGTCACCACCCCCGCCCCGGTGATCGGCCGCTCGGTGAGCGCCGACGTGGAGGTGGCCGGCCGGCGGCTGCGCGCGGGGGAGCGGGTGCTGATGCTGACGTACACGGCGAACAACGCGCCGGGCGGCTTCGACCTCGACCGGGAGTACCTGCCGGACAACCGCCAGCTGTGGTTCGGCGCCGGCCGGCACCTGTGCCTCGGCGCGCCGGTGGCCCGGGCGGAGCTGACCGCGTTGCTGCGCGCCCTGTTGGCGACCGGCCGCCCGTGGCGCATCGTGGAGCGCCGCTACGGGCGACGGGTGCTCATCCCGACGTACGCCCGCCTGCGCATCGCCCTGACCTGACGCTTGCGCCGGCTCCGGTGGGGCGGGACCAAGGGGCCTCGCCCCACCGCAGTGGTGGGCTACCGGCCCAGGCGCTTGAACTGCTCCGCCGCGAGCTTCTGCGACGGGCCGTAGTACATCGCGTTGAACAACATCTTCTGCTCGCCGCGGTTCCAGGTGCGGAAGCCGATCTCGCTGCCGAAGGTCAGCACGTAGCCTTTGTCGATCGTCCAGGACAGGCCGTTGACGGCGCCGTTGAGATACTGGCCGCCGATGAGCCAGCCACTCTGGAGTTGGTTGCCGCTGTCGGGGTACTTGGCGACAACGCTCACCGGGTAGGTGGTGGTGCTGGTCAGCTTGTACGCGGGGTCGGCGTCCATCCACACGGGATGGTTGGCCTCCATGCCCCACGCGGCCGGGTTGTTCGAGTCGACCTCCTGGCTGAGGATCGACCCCGGACAGTAGAACGCGCTGCGGTCGCTGGGCAGGACCGACGTGATGGGCAGGTTGAACAGGGTCTGCGCCGTGGTCGTACCGCTGCCGTAGGCGACCAGCGTGCCGCCGCCGGTGACGAAGTCGTGCAGGGCGGTGAATCCGGTGGTACCGACGCCGAACGCCCAGGACCACTCCGCCGGGTACCGGCTGGAGTCGAGGCCGGTGACAATGCTGGTGCGGCTGACCCCGTGCGGCATGATGATGGCGTCGTACTTGCCGGCCAGGTTGGCGTAGTCGTCGTGCACGACCACGGAGTAGTTCACGCCGTACTGGTCGAACATCCACATCAGCCAGCCGGACGGCATGTTGCCCGGCGGCTTGAGCAGGCCGATGCGGGTACCTTGCTTGAGCTGGACGCCGGCCACGGCCGGTACGGTGCCGATCGCGTGGACCGGGATGCCGGTCGCCCTCGCCTGGTCCTGCAGCACCTGCTTCGCGGCGCCGCTCGGCGGGACCAGGAAGGTACCGGCCGGATAGGAGCGGCCGCCGTCCGTGAACGCGGCCGCCGCGCGGAAGGTCGGGACGTTCTTGCGCTGCAATGCGGCGACGATCCGGAACACGCCGTAGGATTCCGGACCGAACGCGTACGCGCCGGTGTTCGAGGGTGTCGGGACGCTCACCGACGGCGGCGCGACCGAGCTGATGAGCTTCGCGTTGGCGTTGAACTGGCCCTCGATGAGGTCGGCCTTGAAGCCCAGCAGCATCGGCAGGGTCTGCGCCGTGACGTCGTACGGCCGCACTGGCGGACCACCCGGGTACTGCAGCAGCATCGGGTAGTCCTGGACCTCGAGCAGCGTCTTGGCGAAGACGGCGTACGGCTGCTTCATGTAGATGATGTACGAACCGGCGGCGTAGGTCTTGCTGCCGGCGGTGAACGCCGACTGCGCCTGGTGAATCTCCACCGCGCCCTTGCGGAAGATGGTCAGGGCGTCGAACACGGCCTGCGGGTCTCGCTGGCCGGCCTCGATGACGTAGGCGAACGGGCCGGTGCGGGTGACCGCCTTGTGCCCCACGCGGTAGAAGTTGTAGAGCCAGTTGTACTTGTCGTACGCGACGGTCTCCAGGCCGGCGTAGAAGGCCTCGGACACCCAGTCAATGACGTTGCGCAGCGTCCAGGTGTTGCTGTCGTACGGCTCGATGAAGTTGATGGCCTTGTCCTGCCGGCCCAGCGGGCCGTTGCCCACGAGCGGGTAGGCGAGGTTGGAGCACGTGGCGGCCTCGGTGAGGATGCGTGCCGCGCCGTGGTAAACGCAGTACTGCCGCGACGGGGTCCAGTAGTCGTACTGATCGGCCCAGCCGTTGCCCTTCATGCCCGCGGCGGTCATGCCGCGCTGCATCGCCATGCCCACGGCGTTGGTCTGCTGCACGATGATCGGATCGATGTTGACGTCGTACGGCGCCAGGTACGGCGGGGTGAACAGCCGTGGGGAGTTGGAGCTTGCCTGGTGCGAGTCCTGGAACACCTGCGGGTGGTATTTGTTCACGATCGAGATGTTGTAGCCCGATTCGATCTGGGTCAGCATGATCCAGTCGCGGTTGTTGTCGTGGCCGTTGTATTTGTTGTAGAGGTCCGGGTAGGTGCGTGCGAGGTTCGTCTTCGCGGTGGCGGCGAAGTAGTCGTTGACCAGGACCAGCCCGTCCGGGTTCTGGCACGGGACCATCAGGATGATCAGGTTGTCGAGGATTTCCTTCATGTACTTCGACTGATCGGTGGCCAGCCGGTGGGCCCACTCGATGGCGGCCTGGGAGTTGCCGACCTCGGTCGAGTGGATGCCTGCCTGCACGAAGTAGAACGGCAGCCCCTCGCCGGCGAGCTTCCTCGCGTCGCTGTCGGACAGGCCGCGCGGGTCGGCCAGCCGGGCATTGATCGACGTGTAGTGGTCGAGCCGGGCGAGGTTCTGCGGCGAGCTGATGGTCAGCAGGATGTACGGGTGCCCCAGGGTGGTCTTGCCGATCTCCTGGTACTTGACCCGCTCGCTGCGCTGCCCGATCAGTTGGAAGTAGGGCACCATGTCCTTCCACTGCGCCAGGTAACCATCGGACCCGATCCGGGTACCGAAGTACTGCGCCGGCGTGGGGATGTTGCCGCCCTTGTGCACCTGTGTCGAGTCAGCACCGAGGTCGCTCGGCGGGGCCGCAACCGCGCCGCCTGGCGTGATGATCGTGGTCGCGGCTGCCGCGGCACTGGCCGTGGCGGCGGCTTTGAAGAGTGTTCGACGGGACAGACTTGACTGCTCTGTGCTCTGCTCCGTGCTGGTCATTTGCCGACATCCCTTTCCACGGCCTGTGCCGATCCGGCCGTTAACTGCGGCGGGGTTCACGATCAGAGGACCATCGGGTCTACACGTTGTGTTCACGCCGTACTGGCGGCGAGACATTCAACGCGCGCGGCGGTGTAGCCTTTCACAAATAGGTAACAGCCATTTGTGGTGAGTGTTGTTACTGGATTCCTGGCCGGGCTGAACCGCCCGACCGGGAGGCGAAGTTAGCATGCTCCGTGCGTGATGTCCGCGCACTTGAGGTAAACCTGAGGTTCCCGGCCCCCGAGTGCCGCGCCCACCGGAAGCCGGGCCGCGTCATTGACGTGATGCGAGACTTCAATGGTCCTCATTTCCAGACGGTTTCCCCAGATTCATAAAGTTATGTACGTCAATGCTACCGCGAGGCGGCGGCGTGATGATATCGACGTTCTGGGCGGTGGTCGTAGCCTCGAATTCGTCGGCGGCAAGCGGCTTCATCGGCGCCTCTCCGGTCGGGCTGGGCCTGGTGATCCGAGTCAACCAGGGACAGGGCGCCTCGAAGCGAGGACTTGAGCGTCTCCAGAGCTTGCCCTCCGGTGCTGTCCGATGCTCTAGTCAAGGTCACCGTTGTTCGTCGACCACGATTCCCACCCCGCCGACGCGTGCGCGCGACCGGCAGACCGAGGAGCAGCGCATGCGACGAGCTCGTATCCCGTCGATCATGGTTGCCTGGGTCATGACCCTGACCGTGGGGACCGCCTGTGGAGCGAGTGACACCGGCTCCGGCCGCGGCACCGGACCGGTCGCGGATGTCGCGTTCAAGGCCGGCACCACGATGGACCGGCTCCACCGCGCCGGGAAGATCAGGATTGGTACCAAATTCGACCAGCCGGGTTTCGGCCTCCAGGGCGCGGACGGCATCCCCACCGGCTTCGACGTGGAGATCGGCAAGATCATCGCCACCGAACTGGGCATCCCGGTGGGCGGCATCGAGTGGGTCGAGTCCACGCCGAAGCTCCGTGAGGAGCATCTCGAGACCGACAAGGTCGATATCGTGGTCGCCACCTACACGATCAACGCCGAGCGGCTCGAGCACGTGGACTTCGCCGGTCCGTACTACGTCGCCGGCCAGCAGATCATGACCCGCAAGTCCGACAACTCGATCACCGGCCCGGAGACGTTCCGCATCGGTGCGAAGAAGGTCTGCTCATCGATCGGATCCACCCCGGCGAAGAGCATCACCACGTACCTCAAGGACCAGGCGACACAGCTCATCCTCTTCGACGTCTACACCAAGTGTGCCGACGCCCTGGAGGCCGGTCAGGTGGACGCCGTCACGACCGACAACGTCATTCTCACCGGCTTCGTGGCCCAGCACCCTGAGGACTTCAAGCTCGTCGGCGCGAGGTTCACCACCGAGCCGTACGGGATCGGCCTGAAGAAGGGCGACGACACGTTCCGCGCGTTCATCAACGGCGTCCTGGAGAAGATCGCCAAGGACGGCCGATACGCCAAGGCGTGGACCGGCACCGCCGGGAAGTACGACACGAACATGCCGGAAGCTCCTGCGGTCAACCGGTACTGAGTCCGGAAACGTCGGTGGACGAGGTCCTTCGGCTCAGGCAGCAAGACACCCGCACTCATCGATGGAGAAGCCGATGAAGGTGTTGGTCGTTGAGGACGACGACAGGGTTATGGCCGCTCTGCGTTCCTACCTGGTCCAGCATGGCCTGGCTGTCGCCTGCGCCGGCACCGGCGAGCAGGCGCTGGAACTCGTCGCCGACGGCCCCGATGCCGTTCTGCTCGACCTGGGCCTGCCGGACCGTGACGGATTCAAGGTATGCATGCAGATGCGCAAGATCTCAAACGTGCCGATCATCGTCGTCACGGCCCGGGCGGACTGGCGTTCGCGCGTACACGGGCTGAATCTCGGTGCCGACGACTACGTCGTCAAACCGTACAATCCGGCCGAACTGGTGGCCAGGATTCATGCCGTCACCCGGCGCGCGGGCTCGGCGGTGGCCGCCGCCGAGAACCCACTACCCGCGCCCGGTTCCGCGCCGCGGGTGTTCGGACCGGTGAGCGTGCACCCCGAGTCGCGCATCGTCATGGTGGACGGTCGGCGGATCCACCTGACTGTCAAGGAGTTCGACGTGCTCGCGTTGCTCACCCGCCGCCCCGGTGTGGTGTTTCGCCGCGAACAGATCATGAGTGAGGTGTGGGGCACCGCATGGGAAGGCGCGGCACATACGCTGGAGGTCCACGTCGCATCGTTGCGTCAGAAGCTCGCCATGCCCGGCCTCATCAAGACCGTTCGCGGCGTGGGATACCAGCTGACGCTCCCGGTCCTGCCCTCCGCGGACGCCTGAGCCGATGCGCACGCGGCTGGTCGTGCTGCTGACGCTGCTCATTGGATGCGTCCTGGCCGCGCTGAGCGTGCCCTTCGGCCGGAGTATCGCCGCCGGGCGCCAGCAGGAGATGTTCGTCGACCGGCTGCAGGACACCAGCCAGTTCGCGGCCATCGCGCAGCAGGCGACCACGTCCGTCGCGCAGGAGGCGCTTCGTGACGACCTCGAGCGCTACGCCGACCTGTACGGCATCACGGTCGCTGTGGTCGGCCGGGGAGGCACGACGTGGGCGATCTCCGGCGCGCTGGCCGATCTCGACCGGGACGACGTCGTCGAACGCATCCGCCAGGCGGCGGCCGGGCACCAGAGCACCGCACCGCCGACGATCTGGCCCTGGTCGGACCGGCCCATCGTCGTGGCGGTGCCGGTGATCCGCGGTGACAACGTCGTCGCCGTGGCGGTCACCGTCTCGGTCGCGGCGCGGCTGCGGGTCAGCGTCGGGCGCGACCTGCTGCTCCTGTTCGTCGCCGACCTGGCCGCGATGGTCCTGCTCGGCGCTGCGGCGACGCGTCTGGCGACGTGGGTGCTGCGGCCGGTCTACGTGCTCGACGCCGCGGCCCGCCGCATCAGCTCGGGCGACCTGACCGCCCGGATCGGCGGGGTCACCGGCCCGGTCGAGCTGCGCCGGCTGTCGACCACGTTCAACGGCATGGCGCAGGCGGTCGACCTGGCGATGCAGCGTCAGCAGGCCTTTGTCGCCGATGCGTCCCACCAGCTGCGCAACCCGCTGGTGGCGCTGGTCTTGCGGCTCGAAGCGCTCGGCATGGGCCTCGACGATCAGCAGCGTCAGCAGTTCGACCTGGCCCGCGACGAGGCGGTGCGCCTCGGCGAGATCCTCGACGAACTCCTCGAACTGGCCACGGTTGTCCACGTGGCAGCGCGACCGGTCCTCACCGACGTGCACGACCTGGTCGGCGGCCGGATCGCTGCCTGGCAACCGCTTGCCGACCGGCGCGGAGTGCAACTGCCCGGCCCGTGCGATCCGCAACCCGCCACGGCCGCCGTCGCCCTGGTCGATCCGATCCTGGTGTCCTCCGCGCTGGATGCCGTACTCGACAACGCGGTGAAGTTCACGCCCGGCGGAGGCTGGATCACCGTCGCCGTCACGGCCGCGGCCACGGCCGTGGACATCGAGGTGACCGACAGCGGGCCGGGGCTCAGCGAGGACGACCTGACCCACGTCGGCGACCGGTTCTGGCGCAGCGCCGCCAGCCAGAACATCCCCGGGAGCGGACTGGGTCTCAGCATCGCCCGCGCGCTGCTGGAGACCACCGGAGCCACGCTTGCCTTCGCGGGAGTCGAACCGCACGGCCTGTGCGTGACGATCCGGCTGCCACGCCCGGCCGGCGGTGGGGCGTGACCCGCCGGGCCGGCCGCCGGTGGATCCTGGCCGCGGCCGCCGCGGTCCTGCTCGGCGTGGCCGGATACACGAGCTCACCGTGGACGTGGTCCGGCTCCGGCAGCCGGCGGACGACACCGGTGCTGCTCGCCATCGGCGACTCGGGCGAGGTGGACCACAGCTACGGCCTGGCGCTGGCGGCTGCCGCCGGCGGCGAGCTCGGCCCGACCGGCACCCTGACCACCGCCGGCGCCGTGGAAAACCTCCATCTGCTGGGCCGGGGACGTGTGACGTTCGGGTTCGCGACCGCGGACACGGTGGAGGCGTACGCCGCTCAGTCGGCCTCGACCGGCGAGGCGCCCGTACGCGCGCTGGCCCGCCTGTACGACAACTACGTCCACCTGATCGTCCGGGCCGAACTGCCGGTGCACTCCGCCGCCGACCTGCGCGGGATGCGGGTGTCCGTCGGCAGCGCCGGATCCGGCACCGCGCTCGTCGCCGACCGGGTCCTCCGCGCCGCCGGGCTCGACCCCAGCGGTGACCTGGACCGTGTCGAGCTGAGCCTCACCGACGCGACCACGGCCATGCGTGACCGTCGCATCGATGCGTTCTTCGTGTCCGGAGGGCTGGCGACGCCTGCGGTGCTCGAACTGGCCGGGCGGTCCGAGATCCGCCTGATCGACCTCGCCGACATCGCCGCGACACTCCGCTCCACCTACGGCTCCTACTACCAGACCGGCAACGTTCCGGCCGGCACGTACCGAGGAATGACCGGGCCGATCACGACGCTCGTCGTGCCCAACCTGTTGCTGGCCACCGATGCCACGCCGGACGACGTCGTCGAGCAGATGACCGGCGTCCTGTTCGCGAGTGCCGCGGGGATCACCGACTCGGTCCCCGCCGTCGGGCAGATCGACCGCCATGCGGGGATCTTCACCGGCGCGGTCCCGCTGCACAACGGCGCCCGCGCGTACTACCGCTCAGCCAAGGTGGCGCGCTGAAGAACACATCCGCCTCCCCAGAGAGCCACGCCATCGCGTTCCGCCGCTCCCCGTCGAGCGGATGCCGTTCGATGCTGATTCTCGCTGAGCCGGGTGCACCGGCCGACGAGGCCGCACGACGGCGGTAGTGGGCCGGCTGCGTCGCGTGTTGTCAGTCTGCGGGTGCCGGCTCGGTGGGCCGCGGCGTGAAGAAGCGGATGATGTCGTCGGCTGCGGTGGGGGAGAGCATCATCGCCTGGACCCGTGCGGACATTTCGGCGATCGGGTGGGTTCTGGTGAACATCGCCTCTTCGTACGTCCGGATCGCCGAGTCGGGGTCGGCGGGGTTGGCTGCGAGTTCGGCGGCGAGTTCGGCGGCGTCGAGCATGGCTTGATTGGCGCCCTCGCCGACCGGCGGCATGAGGTGTGCGGCGTCGCCGAGGAGGGTGATGCCCGGCTGGTTGGCCCAGCGTGTACCGATGGGCATGGCTTCGATCCGGCGAGGCGTCGGCGCGCTGTCGCCGGCTTCGATGAGTGCGGTGAGGCTTGGGTCCCAGCCATCGAACATGTCCAGCAGGGCGCGCTTACTACGATATGTTTCGATGTCGCGATCTTCTGCGCGCACTGAGATCCCGACTCGGATGCTGCCATCGCCGAGGCGTTGCGCTGCCAGGATCTGGTTCACGCCGATGCACCACAGGTTCCCGGGGCCGACCAGTTCGGCGAGATCCGGGTGGCGCCGGTCGGCGTCGCCGATGCTCAGCTCTACCAAGGTGGCCACATAGGACAGTCTCGCGTCGGTCAGCAGCGACCGGACGACCGAGCGCGCGCCGTCCGCGCCGATGAGGATGTCGCAGTCGGCGCTGTGGCCGCCATCGAACGTCAGCCCGAAGCCTCCGCCGGGTCGTGGCGTCGCCGTGACGAGCTGGTGCTGCCAGGCCACCGCGTCGCCGGGGAGCGAATCGAGCAGAAGATCACGCAGTGCGCTGCGGTCGATCTCGGGTCGTCCGGAGAATGAGCCGGGTTGTGGCTTGTGGTGCACGAGGGTGCGTCCGGCCGGGTCGAGGATGCGATGTTCCTCGCCCTCCGGCCGTGCCTCCGACCGGAATCGGCCGGTGAGGCCCGCATCGGCCAGGGCCTGTTGCCCGGACTCCGGGTGCAGGTCGAGCATTCCGCCCTGTGATCGCGCGGATCGGCTCGCCTCGCGTTCGTACACCACCGCGCCGATGCCGTGCCGGTGCAGGATTCGGGCCAGCGTCAGGCCGCCGAGGCCGCCGCCGGCGATCGCGATTCGCATCATCATCTCCGTTACCGTACGATGCATCTTGTGGATACGCCGTACGGTAGCGAACTCTTGCCCGTTTGGGAACGGCCCGAGCCTCAGCCGCGGGCGGCGCCGGTGCCGTTGAGTCGCGCGAGGATCGCCGCTGCGGCGATCCGGCTCGCCGACGCGCACGGCCTCGACGGACTGTCAGTTCGCAAGATCGCCAAAGAGCTCGGAGTCGGTCCGATGCGGCTCTACGACTACGTGCTCAACAGATCCGAACTGCTCGATCTGATGGTCGACGCCGTCTATGCCCGGATCGCCGAGGCCGGCCGGCACTCCGAGTGGCGCGCCACAGTACTGGCCATCGTTCACCGGACCCGCGACGCCGCCCTTGATCATGAATGGTTCGCCGACCTGCTCGGCGCAAGGCCACACTTGGGACCTCACGCGCTCGCCGTGGGCGAATCGACCGCGGCGGCGCTCAGCCAGGCCCCCGGCGTGCGCGGTATCGACGATCTCCAGCGGGCCTTGGGCGCCCTCAACGCGTTCATCGTCGGAGCGCTCCGCAGGGAGATCACCGAGCGACGCACCGCCCGTTCGACCGGCACCGACGTGTCCGCTTGGCAGGCCGCCCTCGGACCCTACCTGACACGCATGCTCGAAACCGGCCGCTACCCCACCGTCGCCCGGCTCGTCATCGACGGCGCCCACCTCAACGCCGAGGAAACCTTCCACCACAACCTGATCACCATCCTGGACGGCATCACCAGCCACCCCCACACGTGACCTACTCCTCGCGGACACGGCACCGACCTTCGCATGCCGCCGGTCAGCGACGGATGAGGCCGAGGTTGGTGGCCGTGGCGACGGCAGCGGTACGGGAGTCGACGCCGAGTTTGATGTAGATGCGGGCCAGGTGTGACTTGACGGTGCCCTCGGTCAGGTGCAGGCGGGCGCCGATCGCCTGGTTGGACAGGCCCTCGGCGACCAGGGTGAGGACTTCGGTCTCGCGGCGGGTCAGCGCGGTATCGGGTTGGCGCAGGCGGCTCATCAGCCGGTCCGCGATGGCAGGGGCGAGGGTGGTGCGGCCGGTAGCGGCGGTGCGTACCGCGGCGGCCAGTTCTTCGGGTGGGGCGTCTTTGAGCAGGTAGGCGGTGGCGCCGGCGGCAATGGCGGGCAGGGTGTCGGCGTCTGTGTCGTAGGTCGTCACGATCACCACGCGGGGTGCGCCAGGGTGCGCGGTGATCGCGGCGGTGGCTTCGGCGCCGGTCATGCCGCCCTTGAATTGCAGGTCCATCAGGACGACGTCGATGTCGCCGTCCGCGGCCCGGGCGACGGCCTGTTCCGCGGTGGCGGCCTCGGCCACCACCGTCAGGTCGGCTTCGGTCTCCAGGACGGCGCGCAGCCCCGCCCGCACGATCGGGTGGTCGTCGGCGATCAGCAGGCGAATCGCCGTGCCGGTCATGGGTTCGTCCCGGTGCCGGTGGGGACCTGAACCGCCAGTGCGGTGCCATGCCCGCCAGTGGCCTCGATGGTGAGGGTGCCGCCGAGCGCGCGGGCGCGGGCGCGCATAGCTGCCAGCCCGAATCCGCCGTTGCTCGGCTCCGTGGCGGCGAGCCGGGTGGGGTCGAAGCCGGTGCCGTCATCGACGATGTCCAGGGCGACCTGGTCGCCGAGGTAGCTCAGGGTGACGTCCACGGTCTCGGCGTTGGCGTGCCGGACGACGTTGGACAGGGCGGACTGGGCGATGCGCAGCAGCGCGATCTCGGTCGCGGAGGATAGTGGCACCGGTTCGCCGGTGCGGTGCAAGCGGGCGGTGATCCGGTGCCGTGCGCTCGTGGTGGCGCACAGCTGCTCGAGGGCTTCGACCAGGCCGGCGTCGTCCAGCGCGGGCGGGGTGAGCGCGGCGATGAAGCGGCGGGCCTCGGCGAGATTGTCGACGGCGGCCTGCCGGGCCTGAGCGACATGACGAGCGGCCGTTTGCGCGGTGTCGGGCAGCGCGCGTTCGGCGGCCCGCAGCAGCAGCTGGATACTGGACAGCCCCTGGGCCAGGGTGTCGTGGATCTCGCGGGCCAGCCGTTCCCGCTCGGCCAGCATTCCTGCGGTGTGCTGGGCTGCGGCCAGATCCGCGCGGGTGGCGGTCAGCTCCTCGATCAGCTGCCGGCGCCGTTCGCTCTCCCGGTACAGGGCCTGGTAGCCCCGCACCACGGCGATCGCGACGGCCGCGCCGAGTATCGGCCCGACCGTGATGGCCAGCGTCAAGTTCCCGGCGTGGGCGGCGAAACCGGTGATCGCCCCGATCGCGGTGACGAGCACCGCGACGACACCGGCTCGGCGTGGTAGCAGGTGCAGCTGCAGGAAGTACAGCGGGAAGGCCACCCACACTCCGTCCGCGGACAGGGCCAGCAGGACCAGCCATACCGTGACGACCGCGGCCAGCCACACCCTGGCCGCCCGGCGCGACGCGCGAACACGCGCGAACCACACCCCGGTGCCATAGGTCAGGGCGAGCACGCCCGCTACCGCGACCACCAGCCAGGCGTGCGCCGCGCCGCTGGCGACTGCCCGGCCGCCGGCCAGCACCAGCAGCCCGGCGAGCAGCAGATGCAGGCACCACAGCAGGCCACGGGCCGTGCGCGGCAGGTGGGACGCGGTCGAAGACATGGTCTGTTCAGCGTACGGAAGTCACGCCCGGTGGGCCTCTGTCAAAAGATGCAAGGCGCATCTCGTCTTGCGGCAGATGCCTGCACCCCCGGTCGGCGGCGATCGTAGGAGCAGCCGCATCACGCCGAAGGAAAGGGGCGGAATACCGTGTTCGTCGCATGGCGTGACCTGAAGTTCGCCAGGGGTCGTTTCGCCCTGATGGGCGCCGTCATCGTGCTGATCACCATGCTGGTCGGGCTGCTGTCCGGGCTGACCGCCGGGCTCGGCCAGCAGAACATCTCCGCGATTACCGGTCTGCCCGCCGATCGCATCGCTTTCAACGCCCCCTCGGCAGGGCAGGACCTGTCCTACGCCAACTCCATCGTCACCGCCGAGCAATGGCAGCACTGGGCCCGCACGCCCGGCGTCACCAGCGCCGAACCACTCGGCATCAGCACCACCCGGGCCACCTCCGGCACCACGACCGTCGCCGTGTCCGTGTTCGGCGTCCAGCCCGGCTCCCCGCTCGCCCCGGCCGCCGACCGCATCGACGACCGATCCGTGGTGGTGTCCACCACCGCCGCCGCCGACCTCGGACTCCACGACGGCGACACCCTCACCCTCGCCGGGCGGAGTCTGACCGTCGCCGCCGTCCGCGGTGACGCGTTCTTCAGCCACACCCCGGTCGTCTGGACGAGCCTCGCCACCTGGCGACAGACCACCCCACCCATCAGCGAGCCGGATCGGGTGACCGCGACCGTGATCGCCCTGACCACCACCGGCAGTACCGACATCGCAGCCGGCGACCGAGTGGCCGGCACTCACACCGTCACCCGCGACGACTCACTGTCCGCGATCGGCTCCTACACCTCCGAGAACGGCTCCCTGCAACTGATGCGCGGCTTCCTGTTCGCCATCTCCGCCCTGGTCATCGGTGCCTTCTTCACCGTCTGGACCATCCAGCGCAGCGGCGACGTCGCCGTCCTCAAAGCCCTGGGCGCCTCCACCACCGTCCTGCTGCGCGACGCCCTCGGACAAGCCGCCGTCCTGCTCACCGCCGGCACCCTGACCGGCACCGCCCTCGCCGCCGCTGCCGGCGCTCTCGTCGCCGGCACCACTGTGCCGTTCCTGCTCAGCCCGGCCACCATGCTCGGGCCCGCCTTGATCATGATCGCGCTCGGGGTGCTCGGCGCGGCCCTGTCCATCCGTCGCATCACCTCCGTCGACCCGCTGACCGCCCTCGGGAGCGCCCGATGACCCTGCACCTGACCGACGTGACCCTCACCTACCCCGACGGCGACACCCGCCTGACTGCCCTCGACCACGTCAGCCTCGATGTGCCCCGCGGCACCCTCACGGCCGTCGTCGGCCCCTCCGGCTCGGGCAAATCCAGCCTGCTCGCCGTCGCCGCCACCCTCATCACCCCGGACAGCGGAACCGTCACCATCGACGGCACCACCATCACCGACCTCAGCCGCAACGACCAAGCCGCCCTGCGCCGCCGCAGCATCGGCATCGTCTTCCAGCAGCCCAATCTGCTGCCCGCGCTCACCGCCGCCGAACAACTCCAGGTCATGGCCGTCATCGACGGCCGTTCGGCCGCCGCTGCCCGCCGCCGTGCCCTCGACCTGCTCGACGCCGTCGGCATGGCCGCTCAAGTCGACCGCCGCCCACACCAGCTCTCCGGCGGCCAGCGTCAACGCGTCAACATCGCCCGCGCCCTCATGAACGACCCCACCGTCCTGCTGGTCGACGAACCCACCAGCGCCCTCGACCACGAACGCGGCGCCACGATTGTCGACCTGATCACCCAGCTCACCCACCAGCAGGCCACCGCCACCATCCTGGTCACCCACGACCGCACCCACCTCACCGCCGCCGACCACATCACCGAGGTCCGCGACGGCCGCCTCCTCGGCCTCGCGGCTTGGGGGTAGCCGACCCCCGCGGAGATGACGCGGTGGGCTTCGCGATCGCGTCATGAGGCCGTGCGGACATTGGTTCAGCAGGGCTGGGGGCACCACTCAATCAAGGTGAGCAGCGCCCGCCCGGGTCATACGGTCTGCCGGCGCAGGCGCCGCGCCTGCATGAAAGCGTCGATCAGTCCGATCGCGACGGTCAGCGCCAGGGCCGCCCGGAACACTTCGTCACTGGCCTCCGCCTGCAGAATCGGGCCGCCCAGCAGGATCAGGGCATAGACGGCCGCGGTGAGGACGTTGCCCGCCATCTCTGCTTTTCGCAGTGCCGGCGACCATCGCCCGGCGACGGTCACCACCGCGAACAGGACGATCCCGAGCACCATGCACAGCAGCGTCAGCGGGCCGCGCAGGCGTAGGAAGTCGTCGTCGAAGGTGAGCGCCTTGATCGCCTCGGGGGCCGCCTTGCCTCCGCTGACCCAGTCGAGCAGCCGGGCGGCGAAGACGAGGGTGAGGGTACCGGCGATGAAGAAGAGGATGGCTGCGACGCGACCTGGACGGTTGACGCGGCCATCCGCACCGCGGCGGGGTTTCCAGACGGCGGTGCTCGGCCAGCGGCGGCGCGTCCATGCGGCCAGGCCGTAGCAGAACACCAGGACACCGGGCCACCACAGCGCCGGGATCGCGACGCCCAGCCACCACTGCAGTATCGACTCGGCCTCAATCGCGCCTGCCAGCCAGATCGTCACCACCCCGATGACGCTCCAGCGCAGGAAGCTGAGCGCGTCGGCCTGGTCGATCACGGAGACCGGCCGCCCGTAGCGGGCAGCGGCCTCGGCCGGACGGCCGAACTCCTGCAGCATCCGCAGCGCGGTCTCCTCGCGCGAGTTGCCCGGGTCGCGTTCGCCCAGCTCCTCGCGGAACAGGGCCCGCAGCTCCCGTGCCACATCCGCCTGCTGCTTGTAGGGGAGCAGCCGGGTCACGTCTTCCACATAGGCGTTGATGAGATCCTCAGCGCTCATCGTCACGTCAATCACTCTCCAAGAGCCGGTCCATTGCCTCGTTCAGGCCACGCCAAGAGGAGATGAGCTGCTCGTAGAGGCGCAGGCCCGCAGCGCTTGCCTGGTAGTAGCGCCGTGGCGCACCTTCGCTGGTGCGCCATTCGCTGATCAGCACGCCCTGCGACTCCAGCCGGCGCAGCAGGGGGTAGAGGGTCCCCTCCTCGATCGGGAAGCCCTTGCCGGTAAGCGATTGACGCAGCTCGTAGCCGTATTGGAACGTTCGGAGCTGCGAGAGCACGGCAAGGACCACCACGCCCCGGCGAAGCTCGAGCTCCAACTTGTCGCTAACCATGCGGCACACAGTACTGTGGGCCGCACAGCTCGTCCAGTGGCTGTCAGCTGCAAGACACCAACGGCGCGAAGACTGTTGCCTTCGCGCCCGATCGGTGCGGCGGTGTCGGTCGCTCGGGCGGGTTTACGAGGTACGGCGAATCAGGGTGCAGGGTCTTGAGTGCCTTTGGCCGGGAAGTCGCGCAGCGTGCGGGCCGAGGTGGCCAGCAGGGGCAGGGGCGTGATGATGTAGAGGACGGCGAGTGCCCACATGGCAGCCCGGATCCCGACGGCCGAGGCCAGGAGGCCGGCGGTTGTCGCGCCGAGCGGGATGGTGCCGAATACGAAGATCCGCGATGCTGCGGTGACCCGGCCGAGTAAGTGCGCGGGAACGAAGTTGCCGCGGAACGTCATGGTTATCACGTTCGATATCGTGGCTCCGGCCAGGGCGACGAAGGATCCCGCCGCGAACAGCGTCAGGCGCCAGCCGTGGCCGCCGAGCGGCAGCAGGAGGATGAACGGGGCGGCCGCGACGTTGGCCACCAGGTAGGTGCGGGCGCTGCCGAAACGCCGGGACGCGCGGGTGGCGAGTGCGGCGCCGAGAATGCCGCCGAGGCTGCCCACGCCGATCACGAATCCCGCGGTTCCGGGCGCGGCATCCTCGGTGCGCACCAGGAAGATGACGCGCAGTGCCGTGATGCCCAGCATCGCGAAGTTGGTCGCCGCTGCCACCACCAACATGGCCTGCAGCAGGCGTCCGCGCATGATGAACCGGATGCCCTCGGCGATCTGGCGCGGCATGCCCGGGCGATCGCCTTCGGATGGGCGCGGCTCCGGCTCGGGCCGCAGGCCGAGCAGACAGGCCGCCGACACCAGGAAGGTGACGGAGTCGACGAGGAACCCGGTGACTGCGCCGGCCGCCTGGGCCAGCAGCCCGCCGAGGCCAGGTCCGACGACCAGGGCGACCGATGCGCTGGTCTGCAGCTTGGCGTTGCCTTCCATGAGGTCTTCCGTGGAGACCAGATGAGGCAGGAAAGCGTTGAACGCCACGTTGGAGAAGATGCCTGCGGTGCCGGCGAGCAGCGCGGCCACCAGCAGCATGGTCGTGGTCAGCACGTTGGTCCAGGCCGCGATCGGGATGATGACGAGTACGACCGCCGAAACGATGTCGGCGAAGTGCGCCGGCGCGGCCATCGGTCGACCCAGACGCCGGCCGGAAGCCCGATCAGCAGCCACGGCAGCCAGGTGGCGGCCGTCAGCAGGGCGACCATGGCCGGACCGGCGTCCAGCGTCGAGACGGCCACCAACGGGAGCGCCATCGCCGTGATCGAGGAGCCGAGAGCACTGGTGGACTGCCCGATCCACAGCAGGGCGAAATTCCGCGTCCGCAGCAACCCGCCCACCGGCCTGTCCTGTGACGCGGGTGTGCCCTCGTCCGCGCCCACGGCATCCGCGCTCATGCGGATCGTCCTGTTGAAGATCGCGCCGATGACGGACACGACATCATCGACCGGGCAGCCGTTGCCTCAGACCGCCGACCATCTGGGCAGGATCACACGACGGGCCTGGAACGTCGATCGATTTAAGCCTGGCCGCCATGCCCGAAGATGTACAGGCCGGACTGGCGGCCCGGCGCGCTTCGCAACCGTTCCTGGAAGCTGGTACCTCAGTGGCACTTCTCGATCTGGGTGTGGCGGCAACTGCTGCCGGGCCAGCAGCCCCTGATGTGGTCGCCCAGCCGGCCCGCGACCGACGACCTCGCACACGCCGCGGATGACCGGCGATCGTGGTGCTCGGGTGCGTGTCCCCGCGTGCTCGCGGGTCTGCCTGTCGCCCCCAATGCGACCGCGGCGACGCGCTGAGCTGTATGCGGTGAAACCGGGCGGTCTAATAGGGACGGGCGCCGGGGTACGGGCCGTCCGGGTCGACGGTGCGCATGATGCGCCCGCAAATGTCGTGCAACTGCCGGGGTTGCGCCTTGGTCAGTGGATCGAAGACCAGTCGGCGGACCTCGGCGACATGGCCGGGCGCGGTCTCGACGACCTTCTCCAGGCCCTCGTCGGTGAGGATGGCGAGCGTGTAGCGGCCGTCGTCCGGGTCGGGGGAGCGGCGCACCCAGCCACGCTTCTCCAGGCGGCCGATGGCCTGGGAGAGGCGGGGGAGCGAGCCCTCGGATATGGCGGCGAGCAGGCTCATCCGCAGCCGGCGCTCCGGCGCGACGGAGAGCCCGGCGAGGGTCATGTACTCGAAGAGGCTGATCCCGGCGTCGCGCTGGAGCTGGGTGTCGAGCGAGCCTGTGAGGCGCGTCAGCACGGAGAACAGTGTCAGCCAGGTCTTCAGCTCGTCCTGGTTCAGCCAGCGGGGTTCGTCGGTCACGTCGAGATCATAGCAATGACTTGCATGTTTAAGTCAGTGGCGCTAGCTTCAACTTCACTGTTTAAGTCATCTCATCCTGGTGGTGAATCATGAACATCGTTCTTTGGGCTATCGCCGGACTGGTCGCCGCCGGTTTCCTGTTCTCCGGCGTGTTCAAGCTCGCCCTGTCGCGCGAGAAGTACATCGCCGCTCAGCCCTGGGCCGCGGACGCGCCGCACTGGGCTCCCAAGGTGATCGGCGTGCTGGAGGTGCTGGGTGCGATCGGCGTGATCCTGCCCGCCGCAGTCAATGTCGCGCCGACCCTCGTCCCGCTCGCCGCGACCGGGCTGGCCCTGGTGATGGTCGGCGCCGTGGTGATGCACCTGCGGCGCGATGAGTTTCCGGCGCTGGTGCCGAGCGGGGTGCTGCTGATCCTGGCCGCGGTGGTGGCGTGGGGCCGGTTCGGGCCGTACGCGTTCTGACCCGGTCACGGGGCCGCGGCCCGGCGACCCTGTGATTGATTCCCTGTGCCAGCAACGAACAAGCATGCCTCGATGGCGGTCACGCCCCCAGCAACGACTCCATCCCTCAGGCATTTCGTTCGCCTCGGCCATGGCAATCCATCGTGAATCATGGATGTGTAGCTGTCGGTGGCTACCGACGTCAGCAGTCCAGAACGGGGTTGCCGTGCCCAGCCGTCCGACCCGACCGGCCCGATGGTGGGTCCGTGTCCCCCGGACTGACGTCACGGACCGCCCGCCTGGCTGTGGTGTGGCCGGTGGATGTTTCCGGCAGCTACTCCGCACCGTCCGAACGTGAGTGCCGGGCTGGCGTCCACCTGTGCGGTGCGGTACTGGTTCCGGGGCGCGGAGGTGTGGGTGGGGGTCAGGAACATCGCCCCGGCGACGGTCAACGGCTGGACGCTGAGCTGGGTCATGCCGACATCGCAGCCGGTCTTGGCCATCTGGAACGCCGCGCTGGTCAGTCAGACCGGTGGCATCGTCATCGTCCGGGACCTCGGCTGGGATGCAGAGCTGGTGTCGCCTAAAACGATGTGTCCGCCGCGCTGAAGGAGCCGGGCCGCGCCTGGATCAAAGTAGAACGCAACGGAGCCGTCAGGATGAGCCTGGACTGGGGCTGATTGCCCGGCCTCGTGGATTGCGCACCCGCTGCCAAGCCGGCACAGCCAGGCAGGCGGCAGCCAGTACCACCACCGAGCACCACAGAATCTGAAGCTGGCTCATGCCGCCGGCGTCGGTGAGCACCTGCTCCGACAGCAGTCCGATGATCATGTTGTTGCCCGCATGCGCCAGGCTCGCCACCCAGACCGAACCACTGCGCGCGCACAGCCAGGACAGGATCGCCTGCTGGAGCATGAACGAGACGGTCCACAGCAGCATGCTCAAGGAGTGGTCGGTGAGCTCGACATAGCCGAGGTAGGCCAGCGGATAGTGCCAGATGGCCCAAATGAGGCCGGTGGCGGCGACCGACCATCCCGGCCGTCCGGGGACCATCCTGGTTCGTAGATACCCGGTCCAGCCGAACTCCTCACCCCAGTACAAGGGCGTCAGCACCACGGGCACCACGAGCAACAGCACGATGCCGGCCCAGCCGCCGATCGGCGCTGGATCCGGCTGCCACCAGCCCCAGACCGCAGCGACGCCCATCGTGGCACCGATGATCGCGAACGGTCCCAGCCAGGCCAGCAACCACCAGTTCCATGCAGCGCGCAACCGCAACGTCAGGCCCGCGTCCGCGAACCCCTCGCGGGTGACCCAGCGCCGCACCACGATCGCGGCGATCGCCGGCGTTGTCGCGACAGGCAGCTGGACCAATGGATTCACCAGCGACAGGCCCAGGACCAGCCGGGCGACGAACAGATACGGCCACGTCACCCCGAAGGCGATGGCCAGGTAGACAAGGACACCCTTGGTTCGAATCGACACGGGATGAGCAGACCAGCGGAGGGCCGGCCGCGTCACTACGGGTGGTCGGGGCGTCCATGGTAGTGCCAGGTATACCCAAATTCGGTACGAGTGCTGATGGGCCGGCGTCGATCCGGCCGGTAGCGTCCCTGTGTGTCCAACACGCTTCTGCGGCAGCTGACCGCACCGCGGTACCTGGTTTCCCCGTGGCCCTGGCGTGCCGCCGGCCACGTGGTGTCGACCGGCGTGGTTGCGACGGTCATGGCAGTGTCCTATGCGCTGTGTTCACTTCCAACCGTGCTCCTGGCCGCCGACCACGGCCGGTCCGGCCTGGAACTGGCCAGGGTGGCGTTCGCCGCGCTCTTCGGTGTCGTGCTGATCGCCCTGGTCGGCCCGTTGCTCGCCGTTCCGTTGGGTCGGCTGGAGCGGTGGCGGTTACAGCTCATCGACGAACGGCCGCTACCGAGCACAGATCGTGTGTCGGGTCGCAGCGCCGCCGGTTGGGTGCGGGCCCGGTACACGCAGCGAGCGACCTGGCGTGCGGTTGCCTACAGCCTGATCCTGGCCACGGCGGGACCCTTGGTGCTGGGCTGCCTGACGCTGGTTGTATTGGTAATCGTCGCGGCGATCAGCAGCCCGTTCGTCGCCAGTGGCGGCGACGGCACGGCCGTGCTCGGCCCGATTCTGCTGCGCGGGCCGAGAGAATCGATACCGTACGCGGTCGGCGCCGTTGCCCTGTTGCCAGCCATGGCGTACCTACTGGGCCTGCTGGCCGGTGGGCACGGGCAGTTGGTTCGCGCACTGCTCGGTGGTGCCCCGGTGGAACGGCTCCAGGCCAGGCTGGTCGAGGTGACCCGGTCCCGCGCCAGGTTGGTCGATGCGTTCGAGGCCGAACGCCGGCGGATCGAGCGGGATCTGCACGACGGGGCACAACAACGACTCATCGGGCTGACGCTGCGGCTCGGTCTCGCGAAGTTGGACATGCCAGCCGGTTCGGCTGCCGCCGAGGCGGTGTCAGCCGCGCACAAGGAGGCGAAGCTGCTGATGGGCGAATTGCGCGAGCTGATCCACGGTATCCACCCACAGGTGCTCACCGATCTCGGTCTGCCTGCCGCGTTACGTCGGTTGGCCGACCGCTCGCCGGTGCCGGTCACCGTCGAGACCCGGCTGAGTCGACGCCCGCCGGCTCACGTGGAGGCGGCCGCATACTTCGTGGCGTCCGAAGCCCTGACCAACGTCGCGCGGCACAGTGGTGCCCGATCAGCCGGAATCCAGTTGCATGAGGACGGTGCTGCGTTGAGCATGCGGATCTCAGACGACGGCCGGGGTGGCGCTGATCCGGCACGTGGCACCGGGCTGCTCGGGCTCGCCGACCGAGTCGCGGTCGGGGACGGGCGGATGTTCCTGTCCAGTCCGCCAGGTGGGCCGACCATCGTGCAGGTCGAGCTACCGTACCAGCCGGCGCCGGCATGATCCGGGTCGTGCTCGCCGAGGACGGGGCCTTGCTGCGAGAGGGGTTGGCCGGGCTGCTGGACCGCTTCGGGTTCCAGGTGTTGGCCGCCGTCGCCGATGCCGACGCCCTACGCCAGGCCGCTACCGAGCACCGCCCGGACCTCGTGGTCACCGATATTCGGATGCCACCCGGGTTCACCGACGACGGTTTGCGGACCGCCATCGACCTGCGCACTACCCGTCCGGCGCTGGCCGTGGTGGCGCTCAGCCAGTACGTCGAGGATCGTTACGCGGCAGACCTGTTGAACTCCGGCGATGGCCGGCGGGTCGGCTACCTGCTCAAGGACCGCGTGGTCGACGTAGCCGAATTCGCCGCCGTGCTCCACGGCGTGGTCGCCGGCGGCACGGTGATCGACCCGGAGGTGGTGCGGCGGCTGCTCAGCCGGCCCACCGATCCGCTGAGCCGGCTGTCGGCGCGGGAACACGAGGTGCTGACGCTGGTCGCCGAGGGCGATTCGAACGCGGCCATCGGCCGGCGCCTGAAGATCTCGGAGCCCGCCGTCGGCAAACACATCGGCAACATCCTGGCAAAGCTGAACCTGCCGCCCGACGAGCACGCAAACCGTCGTGTGCTCGCTGTGCTGACGTACCTGCGCGCAGGCCGGAGTACGAACCCGTGAGCACGCGGCCGTACGCGGTGGAGGGGTCCCACACGCTCAGGGGCCAGGATCTGGGCGCCGGCGTGCGCGGCGGCGGTGGTGCACGGCAGCCAGCAGCGCCGCCGCTGCCACCGATGCGGCGGCAGCCGCCACGAACCCCAGCGGATGGTGCAGGAAGCCGTAGTCGGTGGCTCCCGTCGCGTCCCGGAAGGCGCCGGCCAGGGCCAGGTCCGCGGCCACGTCCAGCTCGCTGATACCGTCCGGTGTCTCCAGCAGCACCTGCTGCGTGGCGGCGCCGGGGCGCAGCGCGACCAGCCGGGCCCGGGCCGAGCCGTGGTCGGTGAACGGGCTCCAGGCGTGCTCCCACACCAGCTGAGCCGGTCCCGCTCCAGCCCGGGGCACGCCGGTGATCGCGATCGCGGTGCCGTCCGGGCGCCAGCCGAGCAGCCGCACGTACCGGGCGTCGGTCGCCGCGGGCAGCGCCGGGTCTGCCGATGCCGCGGTGTCCGCCGGCAGGCCGGTGCGGGCGTCGCGGACGACGAGACGCCAGCGGTCGTCGGCGTCGCGGTGCGCGGTCACGACGGCCGTCCCGCTGGGCAGCCACGCGCCGGGTCCGGCGAGGGTCTCGGACGAGAGCTGGATGGTGGTGTCCGGGGTGTCGCCGCCCACGGTGTACAGCCGCAGCTCGTCACCGACCTGCAACGCGAGTCGCCGATGGTCGCCGGACAGAGCCGCGGACCAGCCGGGGACCAACCACTGGTCGCCGATGTCGAGGCTCGCGACGTCGGTGCGCCGGGCCAGGTCGTACACGCCCACGCGACTCTGCCGCGGCTCCCCGTTGCCGGTCTCGTAGACCACGAGGGCGCCGTCGGGCGAG
The DNA here is from genome assembly GCF_050942935.1 of Dactylosporangium sp. CA-233914. Classification (NCBI taxonomy): domain Bacteria; kingdom Bacillati; phylum Actinomycetota; class Actinomycetes; order Micromonosporales; family Micromonosporaceae; genus Dactylosporangium; species Dactylosporangium sp. CA-233914. Next base: position 3,678,503 of record NZ_CP192030.1, read on the forward strand.
AAGGCGCGGATCTCTCCCGGTACCGAGATCCGTTCGTCGGTGACGAGGGAACGGACCTGGTGGTTGCGGGCGATGTACCGTCCGTCGGGGGAGAGCAGCGCCTCGAAGCCCGGTGGGGTGTACACGACGTCGTTGAACACGCGGTACCGGTTCCCGCTGGCGGCGACCGCGCCGAAGCGGCCCTCGTTCCAGTCGCCGGTGGTCGCGTCGCCACCGAAGATCGCCGCGGCCGGGCCGAGCGCGGCGGCGTCGGCGGCGGCCGTGTACCAGGGCGGCGGCGTGAGGGTCGTCGGGATGCCCGGCGTGGTGGTCCCCGCAGGGATGCTGCTCTGCCCGGCCGGGCGCACGGCCCAGCCGATCCCGACGGCCAGGAGCACGACCACGACCGCCACCGTGGCGGTGGCGGCGGCCCTGATCCGGCGGGTGCGGTGCCGGGCCCTGGCCAGGTCGAAGAAGTCGGCCGGCAGCGTGGCTCGCGGGGTCTGTTCCGCGAGCGTGCGCAGCCCGTCGTGCAGGCGGGTCACCGCAGTACCCCCATCTCGAACTCGTCCAGCAGCTCGGGGGCGAGCACGCGCAGCCGTGCGAGCGCGTGGCGCGTCTGGCTTTTCACCGTGCCGACCCGGCAGTTGAGGCGGGCGGCGGTCTCGGCCTCGGTGCAGTCCTCGTAGAACCGCAGCACCAGCACCGCCCGTTGCTTCGGGGTGAGCCGGGCCAGTGCCCGCCGCATGAGCACGGCCAGCTCCGGCTCGCCGCCCGGCGGCCCGGCCCGCTCCGGCAGCTCCGCGGTGAGCGTCTCCACCACGCGGGATTGGCGGCGCCGCCACCAGCTGACCGACTGGGTGTAGAGCGCGCGGCGGGTGTACGCGGCCGGGTCGTCGATGCGATGCCACCGCACGGCCAGCCGGGCGAGCACGGTCTGCACCAGATCCTCGGCGTGCTGCCGGTCGCCGGTCAGCAGGTACGCCGTGCGCAGCAGCGCGTCGAGCTGCCCGCGGACGAAGTCGTCGAACGTCACCCCAATCCCTCCCTCACCCGCTATGACGCACGAGCGGGCGGCCATGGAGGGAGGCTCGACCGAGTGTTTTCGCCACAGTTTACGCCAGGACAATGGCGACCCGCCGATCCCGCCGTTCGCGCCTACATCGCCACCCGCCGGACGATCCCGTTGCTCCGCGACGCGGCCATCGATACCAACCAGTCAAGGGCGGGGTCTCCGCCCGCGATGGTCCTGCTGATCTGGGTCACCGGGCAGGGCATCTTCACCGTTTACACCGCGCTGGCCACCCTGCTCGTCTTCTTCTGGGTCATCCCTTATCTGCTCATCGCGGCGGGCGCGGTCGCGCTGATGAAGCGGCTGCGTAGCCTCACCGCCGGTCTGGTGATCTCCGCCCTCGTCGGAGCGGTGACGATGGGCTGGTTGTACGTCAACAACCTCGTGAACCCGCCCGCATCGCCGATCGACGCGATGTCCTGGGTATTCCTCGTCACCATCGCCGTCGGCTTCGCCGCCTTCTGGCTCACCGAACGACGCAGCAAAGCCGGCGCTGTCGAACCGATCAGTCAGGACGCTGATGCGTCGACCCGCACCTCGTGAGATACCCCTACCCGAAGGAAGGCGCATGCCAAGTCTGACCACACTTCCCGCCACGGCCACCGTCGACGACGTGGTGGAGGTCCTCGACCGCGACGGCGGCGTCATCGTGAAGGACGCCGTCAGTCAGGAGCTCATCAGCCGGGTCTTTGACGAGATCAAGCCGTACCTCGACCTGACGCCGTGGGGCGAGGGCGACTTCATGGGAACCCGCACCCGCCGGACGTCGAGCATCCTGGCCAAGTCGCCGAGCTACGCCGAGGTGGTGCTCTCCCCGCACCTTCTCGGTGCGGCCGAGGCGATCCTGGGGCGTGAGAAGGCCTACAGCTGGGTCGGTGAACAGCGACTGGACTCGAAGAGCCGGGTGCAGATCTCGTGCACGTCGGCGATCTACATCTTCCCCGGCGAGACCGCACAACCCCTGCACCGCGACGACTTCCTCCACCACCGGGTCCACCCCGGGCCGGAGAGCCAGGTGCAGGCGCTGTTCGCCGGGACCTCCTACCACGCCGCGAACGGCGCCACGATGGTGATCCCCGGCAGTCACAAGTGGGACGACGACCGGCCGCCACGGGTCGAGGAGGCGGTGCCGGCGGAGATGACGCGGGGCTCCTGCCTGATCCATCTGGGGTCGACGTATCACGGCGGCGGGGCCAACGTGACCAAGGACGAGCCGCGGCTGGCGATGGTCCTCGCCTTCGCGCGCGGGTATCTCCGCCAGGAGGAGAACCAGTACCTCGCCGTGCCCAAGCAGCAGGTGCTCAAGTACCCGGAACGGATCCAGCGACTGCTCGGCTGGGACGTCCACGAGCCCTACTGCGGCTGGTGGGAACTGCAGGACCCGCACGTGCTGCTGCGGGGCCAGGACTCGAATGTCGTTGCCGCACACGACCTACTGTCCTGAATGGCTTCGGTGCTGGGCCCGTCCTTCGGGCGGGCCCAGCTGCCCGTGCTGCGGGGCGCCCTGCTGGTGTGCCCGGCCGCCCAGGGCGGCATCCCGCCCATCGCATACGCCTTCACCACGACCGTGCGCCGGATCGTAGGATGCCGACCGTGGACGCGAGAGATGTGTTTCGTCGGGCAGCGCGTGATAAGGGCGTGGCCACCGCGATGATCGAGAAGTGGGTCCATCTCGCGCGGCCCCAGCTGGCGTTCGTTCGGGACGAAGGGCCCGTCATCGGTCGCTTTGGGGGCAAGCCCAGCATGCCGGACGGTGCGGAGTGGCCGGACTTCATGGCCTGTATGGCGACCATCGACCTTGCCTTGGTGCCGCGCGGCAGCCACGATCTGGATCTCCCGCAAGACGGTCAGCTGATCTTCTTCGCAGAAACGATGGACATACCGGAATACTGCAACGTCGTATACGTCCCGGCCGGCGTTCCGGTCACCGAACGAGAACTGCCTGATGATGCAATTTTGGACGACGTCATCACCCCTTTCCCGCTCTGCGGCAGGCCGCGCTGGTCAATGCCCCAGGGAGCCTCTGACCTCACTGTTGAGCTGGACGACAGCTGGGAAATCCTGGAACCCATCTACGATGCCCTGGGCGACCTGACTGACGGTAAATACCCGTTCGCGATGGGGGGTCATGGCGCAATGCCGTTCAGATAAGGCCGTCTGGGCAGGCCAGTAACGGTGTGGGTGGGCCGGGATGGCAGGTGATCCGGTCGGTGGGGCGTTTGACGCGGTAGGAGTTGTGTCGGGCGCGTTTGATGACGCGGGGGCAGGTCCGGTCGCGGCGGGGTGGGTTGGGCTGGCTGCGGATTTCGGTGAGCGCGTCGGTCAGGGCGTCGGAAAGGTGTTCAGGGGGTGATGGCCGCCTGGTCGGTGACCTGGCGGCGCACGACGCGAAGGCCTTTGATGAACGACATCCGGTCCGGGTCGTAACCGGCTGGGTCGGCGGCGTCGAGCAGCAGCGCGCGGATGGCGTAGTGCGCCAGCAGCAGGCCCCACATTTGTTGTTCGACCAGGTCCGGGGTCTTGGAGCGGAGGACCTCACCGCGGCCACGCAGGTCGGTTTTCAGTTCGTCCAGCGCGGATTCTTCCTCCCAGCGCTGGTGATAGGCCTCGGCCAGGTCCCTGGCCGGGGCCTCGTGTGGGTCGGTGATGGTGGTGACCACGACGATCAGGTCGCCGTCAGGGTTGCGGTCGGGGACGGTGTACTCGACCACTCGGACCAGACGGGCCAGGTCCGCGGGAACATCGTGGCCGGCTCTGGCCTGCTCGACCAGCCGAGCCCGCCGCTGAGCACTCAGGCCGGGAGCGTAGATCAGCGCCTGGTAGGAGCCGTCGGGCAGCCAGCGCAGGTGCCCGACCGATACCGACGCGCCGATCCGCCAGGCCAGGTCAGCGCCGGTGGCGGCGAACGCCTGGAACAGTTCGTAGGAATACAGGCCGGCGTCGGCCATGACCAGCATGTTCGGGCCGACCGCGCCGGCAAGGCCAGCGGCCAGAGTGCGTTCCCCGGTCCGGCAGCCGCCTAGCACCGCGCCGATGATGGCGTGGCTGCCGCACTCCGCGAGGGCGGCGACGTGCACTTTCGGGTACGCCGACGCTTTCGGCCCGGACCCCATCCGGCCGAACCGTTCCGCATTGTCCGGGGTGTCGGCCACGTCGAAGCTGGTCGCGTCGATCGCCATCAACCGGCGCCGGCCGAGCCAGGCGCCTTTCGTGCCCGGCGTGGCCAGGGGCACCGCGGCCCGCTCGAACAACGCCTGCATTGGCTCGACACCGAGGCGTTGCCGGGCCTGGGTGATCGCCGACTTGGTCGGGACCTGCCAATCGTCGTCCCAAGAACCGAGTTTGCGCAGGTTACCCACCAGCCTGCGCATCACCTCGTCGTACGACTCGGCGAAGAACAACCCCATCGCGATCACATACCGGACCATCACGTGCGCCGGCAGCCGCCGGGACCGCTGCTCCCGCCGCTGCGTGCGGTTGAGGACCTCCTCGAGGAGGTCGCGACTGAACCGGGCCGACACCACACCCAACCCGACATGGTCGGTCAACCGACCCCACAGCCGTTCCTCCGCCATCGATGACGTCACGGCCAGCCACCGTACCGGCCTCCACAATCGACGTCAGCTCACCACGCTGACCTCGGCAGAAGCCTTATCTGAACGGCATTGTTGTGTCCCGAACGCGAAAGGGCGGAGATATGTAGGAATGTCTGTCTTGTAGCGATGCTGTACGGAAGATGAAGGTTTGGCCCTTCGGAGTCGCCCTGCTGGGGGAGGCTTCAAACCACCTCATGCTGCATTAGCTGAAGACTGTTGTGGTGAACGATGAGGAAAAGGCGTCCATTCGAGATGTCAGGTGGGGGTCGGGAAGGCGAGCGGAAGCGAATCGCTGATGACGTGTCGAAACTTAGAAGGTGACATCGAAACCGGGGTGTCAATGCGATCCCGGGATGAGTCTGGCGGGGACCAGTTTACTGGCCAGGTGGTGTCCGGCATACAGGCGACGCGAGCCCGGCCTGCGGCTTTCGTGCGGAACGGGAGAAGGCGCGTGAGGACACTATCCGCTGCTGTCTGGTGGGTGAGAGGGAGCGTTCCAGACCGCCCGAAGCGGTGAGGAACTGAGTACCGTTGCCGATCGCGCTGGCGGACCGACTCGTAGTAGTGACGAAGCCTTTGTAACGAAGGTGGAGCGAAGGGGTCGGGTCGTTCGTGACTGGTTTACCCGATCAACCAGCAGTTTGGCTGGGAGGAGTCGTGTGAATGAGTTGAAAGCATCGGGCAAGCCGTTCGTGATTGCGAAGCGGGCTGTCTGGGAGGCGTACGAGAGGGTGAAAGCGAACAAGGGCGCGCCGGGCGTGGACGCGGTGTCGCTGGCGGAGTTCGAGACGGATCTGAAGAACAACCTTTACAAGATCTGGAACCGAATGTCGTCGGGGACGTATTTTCCGCCTCCGGTGCGTGCCGTGGAGATCCCGAAGACCGGGGGAGGCGTCAGAGTTCTGGGCGTGCCCACGGTCGGGGACAGGATCGCCCAGACGGTCGCGGCGCGGGTCATCGAGGCGGAGGTCGAACCGATCTTCCACCCGGACTCGTACGGCTACCGGCCAGGGCGCTCCCCGGTCGACGCGGCAGCGGTGTGCCGGACACGGTGCTGGAAGTACGGCTGGGTGATCGATCTGGACATCCGGAAGTTTTTCGACACGGTCCCGTGGGATCTGCTCCTGAAAGCGGTCGCCGCGCACACTGATCAACCGTGGGTGCTGTTGTATGTGGAGCGCTGGTTGAAAGCGCCACTGCAACTCCCCGACGGCACTCTGCAGGAACGAGACCGAGGAACCCCGCAGGGGTCCGCAGTTTCACCTGTACTTGCTAATCTGTTTCTCCATTACGCGTTCGACATGTGGATGGCCCGCATGTTTCCGACGATCCCGTTCGAGCGCTACGTGGATGACGTGGTCGTGCACTGCGTCAGTGAACGTCAGGCCCGATATGTGCTGGCGGAAATCGCGAAGCGGATGACCCAGGTAGGGCTTGAGTTGCATCCGGAGAAGACCCGGATAGTGTATTGCCAGGATGACAAGCGGCGTGGCTCGTACGAACACACCGAATTTGTCTTCCTTGGCTACGGCTTCCGGCGGCGTTCCGCCCGGTCGAAGGACGGGGCGATGTTTGTGTCGTTCCTGCCGGCGATCAGCAAACAGTCCCTGAAGAGAATCAGTGTCGAGGTGCGGTCGTGGCGGCTGCACCATCGCACAAGCCTGACCGAGAAGGACCTCGCCGATTGGATAAACCCGATCGTCCGGGGTTGGATGAACCACTACGGGGCGTTCTACCGATCTGCCCTGTATCCCCTCCTGGAACGCATCAACGCCTACCTGCTGCGGTGGGTCCGCCGGAAATACAAGCGGCTGCGGGGCAAGAAGAAAGCCCGGACGGCGTGGAACAAAGCCATCCGAAAACGACCGGGAGCCTTCGCCCACTGGGCCTGGGTCACCCACGCCCCCACGGTCTGGTGACCAGAACGACAAGAGCCGTATAACGGGCGACTGTTACGTACGGTTCTGTGAGGGCCCGGGGGTGAGATTCCCCCGGGCTACTCGGCGGTCATGGCGGCACCCTCATCGGCGGCGGCGGCGATTGCCTTGACGATCCCGTGAACGAGACCGTTCTTGCCGAAATATATCTGACTCCCGACATGGGCATAACCACGATGTACACCGTTGATACGCTTCTGTCATTTGTGATCACTTACCAGGACCTTGCCGATCGGCGGTTCGACAAGACTCGGCTCCGCTTCGACTGGGCGGGATGAGCCCAAGAGTCGCTAGGGTGCACCATCGGCGGTCATGAGTTGGTCGACCGTCATCGGCAGGCTGCGTAGCCTGATCCCGACGGCGTTGTAGATGGCGTTACCCACGGCCGCGGTCATCCCGCCGGCGCCGATCTCGCCCGCGCCACGTATCCCGAGCTCGTTGTGGCTGTAGTCGGGTATGTCCAGCAGCACCACCTCGGCCGCGGGGACATCAGCGTTGACGGGCACGAGGTAGTCGGCCAGGCTCGCATTGCTGATGACTCCTGTCGAGTCGAATTCGAGCCCTTCGAACAGTGCTGTGGACATGCCCCAGATCATGCCGCCCATGATCTGGCTCTCGGCGGTCTTGCGGTTCACGACCCGACCGATATCCATGACACCCAGCATCCGCCGAACCCGCGGCTCCAAGGTCCACCGGTTGAGCCGGACCTCGCAGAACTGCGCGCCGAACGACCAGTGGGCACGGCCGTCGTGGACGGGTCCACGGGGCTGGGTCTGGCCGCGGCTGGTGAGGGCGGGCTGCCCGAGGGCCGTGAGCAGCTGGGCAAACCCGATTGTGGTGGAGGCGTGACTCAGCGTTCCGGCGTACACCTCGATCTTCTCGGCGGGTATGCCCTGGAAGGGTGAGTCACGTTCGCCGGCGGCCCGGTCCCGTAGCTCAGCCATCGCGGACCGTGCTGCGGCATGGACGGCGGGCGCGACCGAGGCCGTCCCGGTCGAGCCGAGTGCCGCGCCGCCGGCCGGGAGGGCCGAATTGCCGTGTCGTACGACGATCCGCTCGACCGGGACGGCCAGCGCGTCGGCCGCCGACATCGCTATGACCGTGACCATCCCGGTGCCCAGGTCCACCGCTGAGGTCGCCACCTCCACGGTGCCGTCGGCGTGCAGCGTCACCTCGACGACAACCGGTGATATCTGCGCCGCGCGATACACCGTGGCCGCGACGCCGAGGCCGACATAGTCATCGCCGTCCACGCGTGACCGGGGTCGCCGGCTGCGCTCGGCCCAGCCGAACCGCTTGGCCCCGAGCCGGAGGCACTCCGCCAAGCGCTTGCTGCTCCAGGGCACGTCGAGCCCGGGGTAGGTGGCCGCGTCATTGCGAAGTCTCAGCTCGACCGGGTCCATGCCGAGCCGATCGGCGAGCTCGTCCATCGCTGTCTCGATCGCGAACAATCCTGGGACCTCGGCCGGGCCACGCATGAATCCCGTGCGTGGCAAATTGAGCGTGACCCTGCGCTGGCTGACCGACATCGCGTCGGTGCGGTAGAGCATCCGCGTCGTGGCGTGGCCCGGCGCCATCAGCAGGTCCGAGATCAGCGCCGACTCGCCTGACCGCGAGCGGTGCTCGATCGCCGTCAACCGGCCGTCGCGGTCGGCTCCGAGGACGACGTGTTGCTCAGTCATCGCGCGAATGACCGTGGTCGTGAACACCTGCCGGCGAGTCAACACGATCTTGATCGGCCGGCCGAGCACGCGGGCCGCAGCGCACGCCAGTTTGACGTCAACGCCGGCGCGGGTCTTGCCGCCGAACCCACCCCCGATGTATGTCGCGACGACGTCGATGTCGTCGGGCGGGAGGTCGAACGTCGCGGCCAGCTCTCCCACCAGCCAGGGTAGTGACTGATGCCCGGTTCGCAGGTGCAGCCTGCCGTCGTCGCTCCACCAGGCGAGCGCGTTGTGCGGCTCCATGGCGACGTGATTCTGGGCCGCTGTGCGATACGTGCCGCTCACGACGACCTCGCTGCGGGCGAGGATCTGCTGAACGTCCTCGCCGTCAGGGGCATAGCCCGTGTCGGCATCCTGGCCGTGGTCGACCTGCGCGGGTACGGAGTCCCGGCCGGAGACGTCGAGCGAGACCTCGGCTTGCTCGCACTGATAGCTCGGACGGACCCGGGCGGCCGCCTCGCGCGCCTGTTCGAACGACTCGGCGACCACGAGGGCTACCACCTGGCCGTAGTGGCGCACCACCGGGTCCATCAGCGGTGCGTAGCGGGGACCGCTCGGGTTGGTCAGGGAGGGCACCGGCTTGATCGGGAGCGGATCGAACGGTGTGAAGACCGCGATGACGCCAGGTGCGGCCTTCGCCTCGCTGAGGTCTACCGCATCGAGGCGGCCTGCGGCGATCTCGCTGGTCACCAGATAACCCCAGGCCATGCCCGGACAGGCCTGGTCGATCGAGTACGGCGCGTCCCCGGTGACCTTCGGCAGGCCGTCGACGCGATCGATTCGCGCACCCAGGATTGCGGAGTCATCGGTTGGCATAGGCCGAGATCACCTTCTCGATCGCACGTTCGACCGTCCGTTCGAGCAACGGCACCTTGAACGCGTTGTGGGTGAGTGGGCGCGCTCCCGCACTCGCCAACGCGGCGGCCGCCCCGATCTGACCGGATACGGCGGGAAGCCCGACCAACGCCGCCTCGACGTCGTGGAGACGCCACGGGACGGTCGCCACCCCGCCGACCGCGACCCGCGCTTCGGCGATGACGCCTTCCTCGACAGCGAGCCGGACCGCCGCTGAGGCGAGTGCGAACTCGTAGGACGCCCGGTCGCGGACCTTGACGTAGGCCGCACGGGCCTCGGCCGGCCCGCGAGGAATGTGCACCTGCGTCACGAGCTCTCCGGGGAGCAAGATGTTCTCCTGATGCGGGCTGTCGCCTGGGGTGAGGTAGAACTCGCCAACCGGCACGGTCCTGGTGCCCCCGCGCCCGGCCAGAGTGACCGTCGCCTCGCTGGCCACCAGAGCGACGGCCAGGTCGCTCGGGTGGGTCGCCACGCAGGCCGCACTGGTGCCGATGATGGCGTGCATGCGGTTCGACCCGCCGATGGCCGCGCATCCGGTGCCGGGCTCGCGCCGATTGCAGGGGGAAGCGACGTCGCGGAAATAGCCGCACCGGCTGCGCTGGAGCAGGTTCCCGCCGACGCTTGCCATGTTGCGCAACTGCTGCGAGGCGCCGGCCAGCAACGCCTCGCAGATCAGCGGGTGTTCGTGCCGAACCTCGGGGTGCAGGGCGACGTCGCTCATGCGGGCCAGCGCCCCGATCATCACGCCGTCCTCGGCAACCGTGATCTCACGCAGCGGCAGGCCGTTGATGTCCAACACCATGGGTGGTCGCATCACGCCCAGCTTCATCAGGTCGACAAGGGTCGTCCCGCCGGCAAGGAAAGCGGTGCCTTCCGCCGCCGCCAGCGCGTCTGCCACGGTCCCCGCCACCGCGAAGCCGAACTCACGCATCCGGCGCGGAACCCTCCGCGAGCTGCGAGTCCCGAACCGCGCGGATGGCCGCGACAATGTTCGGGTAGGCCGCGCAGCGGCAGATGTTCCCCGACATGAACTCGCGTAGCTCCTCGTCGGTCCGAAGATCAGTCCGATCGAGCGCCGCCACCGCGGACATCAACTGGCCGGGGGTGCAGAATCCGCACTGGAACGCGTCGTGGGCGAGGAATGCAGCCTGCAACTGGGACAGGCGTGGATCGGACGCCAACGAGTGGACGGTCTTCACGTCCGCGTCCCGCACGGTCCCGACCAGGGTCAAGCACGACAGGACGGCGCGCCCGCCCACGTGCACGGTGCAGGCCCCGCACTGGCCGTGGTCGCATCCCTTCTTGGGCCCGGTGATCCGGAGATGGTCGCGCAGCGCGTCCAGGAGGGTCAGCCTGGAATCGCAGACGAGTTCAACGTGCTCGCCGTCGACCCGCAGGCACACCTGTATGACGGCGCCGTCCGCTGTCGACGATGCGAGCGCCTCTGCTGACATCAAAGAGCTCCCCTTGCGTGGGTTACGCCTGACGACCGGCGCTACGTCCATCATGCTAGATGTGAAGAATTGACAATGCAACGGATTGCCTAACTATGGCGCGACTATCTATAGTCTGGTGGCCGCGGGCAGAGCCTGCGGCGCGGACCGAGGAGGTTCCATGAGCGTCGTCATCACTGTCGCGCCGACCGGCCCCCTGGCTACCAAGGCGGACAACCCGACGTTGCCGACTCAGCCACCAGAGATCGCCGACGAGGTGCTGAGGGCCTACCAGGCGGGCGCGACCGTGGCCCACATCCATCTACGCGACGAGGACGACCAGCCCACCGCCGACCGCGACATCGCCCGCCGGACCATGGAGTTGATCGCCGAGCGGTGCGACATCCTGGTGCAGCTGTCGACCGGAGTCGGGCTGTCGGTGCCATTTGAGGAACGGGCGCGGCTGGTCGACCTGAGACCGGCGATGGCCACGCTCAACCCTTGCAGCATGTCGTTCGGCGACGGTGAATTCCTCAACCCACCGCGGAAGGTTCGCGAACTGGCGGCCCGGATGCGCGACCTCGAAGTCAAGCCTGAGCTGGAAATCTACGACACCGGTCATCTCGAGGCCGCGCTGCGCCTGCGCGACGAGGGGTACCTCCGCACAGACCCGCTGCAGTTCTCGATCGTGCTTGGTGTGCGTGGTGGCATGGCCGCCACGCCCGAGAACCTGATCACGATGGTGCGGCGGATTCCCGAGAACGCCGTCTGGCAGGTGATCGCGGTCGGCCGGGCAAACCTGTCCCTGACCGGCATCGGCCTGGCCCTCGGCGGCAACGCCCGGGCCGGGATGGAGGACACCCTTCACCTCGGACCCGGGGCGCCCACCAAGGGAAACCTTCCACTGGTCGAACGCGCCGTTCGGCTCGCCGAAGATCTCGGGCACACCGTGGCCGACGTCGCGCAGACGCGGGAGGCTCTCGGCCTCCCGCGTCTGTGAGGGGGCCGTACCGTGGGGCGGCTGAGTGGCCGTACGGTCGTGATCACCGGTGGCGCCCGTGGAATCGGCGCATCCTACGCGCGGGCAGTTGCGGCCGAGGGTGGCAATGTCGCCGTGTGCGACGTGCTCGAGCCCGATGAGGTCGTCGCCGCGATCGGCGGGAACGCCTGGGGGAGCATCTGTGACGTGGTTGATCCCGCTGCCGTGGCCGGCTTCATCCAGCAGGTCCTCGATCGCTTCGGCCGGATCGACGGACTGGTGAACAACGCCGCATTGTTCGCGACGCTTGCGGAGAGCAAGCCGTTCGAGCAGATCGACTCCGACGAGTTCGACCGCGTCATGCAGGTGAACGTGCGCGGCGTCTTCGAACTTACCCGGGCGGTGCTGCCGGCGATGCGAACGCAAGGCTACGGCAAGGTGGTCAACATCTCGTCGGGCACGGTCTTCAAAGGCGTGCCCGGAAAGGCCCACTACGTCGCCTCGAAGGGTGCCGTAATCGCGCTGAGCCGGGTGATGGCCCGCGAGCTCGGCCGTGACGGAATCAGGGTCAACTGCGTCGCGCCGGGCTTCACCTTGAGCGACGGAGTCCTCGAGTGGGGCGACGAAGCCCAGGCTATGAACGTCCCGAACATCGCCTCACGGTGCCTCCCGCGCGACCAGCAGCCCGAGGATCTCGACGGCGTCGTGGTGTTCCTGCTCTCCGCCGAGAGCGACTTCATGACTGGGCAGACGCTTGTTGTCGACGGCGGATCGGTGATGCACTGACCTGCGTTTGTGAACAAGCCTTGCTCCAGTCGGACACGCCTCACACCTCCGATGGCCGGCGCGACCCCCACATCTGATCGCCACCGGTCGCGCCGGCCATCGGGAAAGCCCCAGGGCAGGAGCCGCCGCAGATCGCCGTCGCCGTGCTGCTGGGCTGTGTCCAGCTTGGCGAATACCGCCGTGAGCCCGGGCAGCGCGCTGCCCGGGCTCACGGTCAGAGCTTCAGAATGCGGCGTGCGTTGAGATGCGCGATCTTCTCCCGGTCGGCGTCGCTGAGCCGGGCGGCCTCGAACCCGCGGACCGCGCTCGCCGTCGACTCGTAGGGGTAGTCGATCGAGAACATGATCCCGTCCGCACCCAGAGCCAGCACCGCGCCCTCCAGCACAGCGGGCGAGGTGACCCCGCTCGTGGTGATCAGGATGTTGCTGCCGAGGTACTCCGACGGCATGCGCTTCAGCGGCCACAGGGACTCCTGGACCAGGTAGCGGGAGTCCATCCGGGAGCCGTGGAAGGGCAGCAGCTCGCCCATGTGCCCGACGATCAGGGTGGCGTTGGGATGCCGGTCGAATACGCCGCCGAAGAGGAGCCGTAGCACATGCCCGGCCACGGTAACTCCGAAGCTCCACATCGAACCCCGCAGCTCGGGATGGCCCTCCATCACGTGCCACTGATCGGCGGCGATGATGCTCGGGTGGATGTACAACGGGACATCCAGGGTCTCGAGCTCGGTCCAGAAGTCCTCGTATGCCGGCTCGTCCAGGTATGACCCGTTGGTGTGGTCGTTGACGAGCGCGCCGACGAACCCCAGCTCCGTAACGCACCGACGCAATTCGGCGATCGCCGCCTTCGGATCCTGCATCGGCAGCGCGGCGAAGCCACGGAAGCGGTCCGGCTCGTTGGCGATCGCCTCGGCCAGGTAGTCATTGGCGGCCGTGGCGTTGGACACCGCCTCGGCGACGTCGGTGTACGCCTGGATGCCGGGCACCGTGAGCGACAGTACCTGGATGTCGACGCCGTGCTCGTCCATCTCGGGCAGCCGGTAGGCGGTGAAGTCGGCCAGCCGCCGAGCCCAGTCCTTCATGACGTCGGGCCTGGTGCGGTGCGTGTTGCGCGCCCACGGCGGTGTGCCGGCGTCCGGGCCGGGGATCGAGAATGCCTCTTCCAGCGCGATGTAGGTCATCGGATTCCTTCCGTGGATACTCCGGCCTTCAGGCCGCAGAGGAAGCGGGACCCTGCGTGCTGGGTCAGCGCCGCGATACCGTCGCCTCGGTCCGTCACTTCGCCCCACCCACCGGATGCAGATCGGCGTCGGCGCCCGGTGCGGTGTCGGGACGGCGGATCAATCCCAGCACCTGCGTACGCAGCTCGGCGAAGCGGGGGTCGGCCTTGGTGGCGATCTGGTCGCGGGGTCTGGGCAGGGGCACGTCGATCGTCTCGAGGACTGTGCTCGGACGGGCCGACAAGGCGACCACGCGGTCCGCGAGATACACGGCCTCGTCGATGTCGTGCGTGACGAGCACCATCGTGATGCCGCTCGTGACGTGGACGCGGAGCACAAGGTCCTCGAGATCGGCGCGGGTCTGAGCGTCAACCGAGGCGAACGGCTCATCCAGAAGCAGGATCTCGGGCTCGTAGGCCAGTGCTCGCGCGATGGCGACGCGCTGCTGCATCCCTCCCGACAGCTGCCAGGGGTACCGCTTGCCGAAGCCGTCCAACCCGACCTGTGCCAGCGCGGACCGGACCCGCCGGCCCCGCTCAGCGCGAGACGGCACCTTGTTCTTCAGCGGCAGGCCGACGTTGTGCTCGACCGTCAGCCACGGCATGAGCGAACGGCTGTACTCCTGGAAGACGCAGGCCAGCTGTCTCGGTGGTCCGCAGACCTCGGTGCCGTTCAGCCGGATGCTGCCCGACGTGCATCGCAGCAGCCCGCACATGCATCTGAGCAAGGTGGTCTTGCCGGCTCCTGATGGGCCGACGATGCAGATGAACTCGCCGTCGGCAACGGTGAACCCGATGTCGCGGATGGCCTCGACCGTCGAGTTGCCGACGGTGTACTGCTTCGTTACGTGGGACAAGGTCAGCATCAGATACCTTTCATCAGGCCGCTGTGCCAGCGCAGAACGCGGCGCTGGAAGATGAGCAGCAAGCCGTTGGATGCGATCCCCAGGATCCCCAGCAGCAGCATCCCCGACCACATGGCCGGCATGTCGAACGTCGACTTGGCCTCGACCGTGACCCGGCCGATTCCGTTGGTCGAGGCGAACATCTCGGTCACGACCATCATGATGAACGCCAGTTGCAGCGACACCCTCATGCCGGAGACGATCTGCGGGCCCGAAGCGGGCAGGAGCACCGACAGCAGGCGCTGGGCCGGGGTGAGCCGGAAAACTCGGCACACGTCCTCCACCTGCGGGTCCAGCGAGCGCACGGCGTCGATGGTGTTGAGCAGGACGGGGAACATCGCGATGAAGCCGATCACCACGATCTTGCCGAAGTCGCCGATGCCGAAGACCAGCACGCTGATCGGGACCAGCGTTGCCCCCGGTAGTGACCGGCCGAACTGGACAGCCGGGTTCAACGCACGGCCGAGCGGCCGGAACCGGCCCAGCACCACCCCCACCGCCACGCCGGCCAGCGTGCCCAGCGCGTAGCCCGCGGCCATGCGCGACACGCCAGGCACGACGTCGGAGGGTACTCGTGCGAAGACCCAGGTGGTCCGGAACGTGTCAAGCACCTGAGACAGGGGCGGATAGTACGGTGAGGTGCTCTGCGCCGAGGTGACCCACCAGGCCACGAGCACGGCGACGGGCAGCAGGGCCGTGAGGGCGAGCCGTCGTAGATGTCGAGCCATCATGCCTCCACCGGACGGTAGCCCGGATGCCAGCGCAGCAGTGTCCGTTCGGTGCGGGCAAAGACCGCGTTCAGAGCCAGGCCGAGCAGTCCCGTGGCCAGCAGGATCCCGTACATCGCGTCATACAGGCCGTTGGACGAGTCGCGCGCCAACATGCTGCCCAGGCCCGGCACACCGCCCAGCATTTCCATGACGACCGAGCCCAGTAGCGCAATCGAAGACGCGATCCGGACTCCGGTCGCGAGAAACGGCAGGACGCTCGGGATCGAGACGCTGCGCAGCCGCTGGGCTCTGCTCAGCCCGAACACGCGGGCCGTGTCCCGGGCGACGGGGTCGATGCTCCCCACGCCGTAGTGCACCTGGTAGAGGATCGGCCAGAAGGCGCCCGACGCGGCCAGCGTGATCGCGACCTGCGACGTGGCCCCCATGACCAGGAGCATCAGCGGGAGGTAGACGATCGCGGGAATGGGGCGGACGAACTCGAACAGCCCGCTGAGCAGATTGTCGACCCAACGGCTGCTGCCCGTGGCCAAGCCGACGACCGAGCCGGCCGCCAGTGCCACCGCCAGCCCGGCGGCCCAGTGCGTGAGCGTCTGACCCACTGCGCCCCACAGCTCATCGGAGCGTGCGTTCGTCACCAGCCACGCCACGGTGCTGGAGAACGGCCGCACCTGGGGCGGTAGCACTGTTCTCGCGAGAACTTCCCAGAGCCCGCACAGCAGCAGGGTGCTGCCGAGTGGCAGTAGCGCACTATCGAGTTGGGAACGCAGGATCTGTGGCGCCGAGCGGCGAGCGGCGACCAGGGGTGTGCTCACCCCACCGACGGGATCTGGGCCGGCGGAGCTCTTGCCACCAGTGGAGGGGACCGCTGTGTGAGTCTGGGACATCCTCGTCGACCTCAGGGTTTGACCGTGATGCCCGGCGGTGGCGTTGACAGATCGGCGTTGGGAGCCGTCGACCAGACAACGTCATCGATCGGGAGCGACTTGTCCAGTGAGCCGTAGCGGACCATCAGCTCCATGATCTTCGTCGTGGAGTCGCGGCTCACCCCGCTGGCGTACCAGGGCAAGGGCAGGTTCCGGACGACCTCGGCGGGCGTACCGGTCTTCGCCACGATCTGCGCCCGGACCTCGTCGGGATGGCTGTTGGCGTAGGCTTCTGCCTCGGCCCACGCGTCCAGGAATCTCGACATGACGGCGCTGTGCTCCTTGGTGTATTGCTTCGACGCCATCAGCACGCTGACGATGGAGTGCGGGCCGAGGGCGATGGCGGCCGGGTCTCCCAGGCTCTTGAAGCCCGCTTGCTGGAGCTGGCCGATGAACGGCTGCAAGGTGTTGACGGCGTCGACCTTGCCCTGCTGAAGGGTGGCGACCTGATTCGGCAGAGGGACCGCCAACAGCTTGACCTTGGTCGGGTCCCCGCCGGCCTTGCGCACCGACTCCATGACTTGCAGGCTCCAGTGGGTGTTCAGGCCGGCGACGCCGACCGTTTTCCCCTCCAGGTCCTTGAACGACTCGATGCCGCTCGTCTGGGGAACCATCGCGGCGAAGGTAGAGCTGGTTGGCGACTCGTAGTCGGCGACGAGCGAGGTGACAATCTGGACCCCGAATCCCTTCGCCACCGCGGAGGGCACCGCGGTCACGTCTGTGATGCCCACCTGTGCCTGTCCGTTGAGCAGCAGGGGTACCTGGTCCGACCCGGCTGAGCTCGCCGGCCGCAGAGCCTTGATGTCGATGCGGTGCCTGGAGAAGATGCCCTTCTCGACCCCGAGCGTGAAGGCGGCGGTGTTCGCGTTGTCGGTGTAGATGACCGTGACCGTCGCAGTGCCATCAACGCTGTCGGTGCCTCCCGAGCCGTTGCTGGACCCGCAACCGGTCAATCCGCTGATCGCGATGGCTGTCGCCAGACCGTACAGTGCTGTGCGTTTATTGACCATGAAATCTCCTCTGTGTCGTGATGCCGAGGGCGGAGAGGTGCATTGGCGACACGGAGCGGGACGCTCAGGTTGTGCAGTGCGTCCCCGTCATGTGGGCGGCCAGGTCCTCCGGGTGGAGGAATGAGGGCGGGGGCGGCGGCCCCCAGCTGTAGAGGCTGCGTGCCTCGCCCCAGACCTGGGGGGCCCATACGGCGTCGTCGACGATGCAGTCCATGTCGGAGTAGTACTCGGAGAAGTTGCCGGCCGGGTCCTTGAGGTACCAGAAGAAGTTGGAGCCGATGTGGTGCCGGCCCAACCCCCAAACGTGCCGGCCGGGGTCCTTCTCCAGCATGGCCGTCGCGCCGCGCCCGATGTCGTCGAGGTCATCGACCTGCCAGGATGTGTGGTGGAGATAGGCGAGCGGCGACTGCTGGACCAGCACATTGTGGTGGTCGGATGAGCAACGGAGGAATGACGCGAGACCGGGCACCGTGTCGCTGGTCTTGAAGCCCAGTCCCTCCGCGAAGAAGCGCTGCGAACGGTCCTGGTCGGTCGAGCCGAGGACGACATGGCCGAGCCGGCGCGGCCGAACCGGTGTCTCGCGCAGGATGCCGGCCGCTCGTTGATTGGTGCGGGCGTCAACGCCAGGGGTGTTGTAGGCAGGCGAAGGTGTTCGGTCCTGGCGGATCCGGTCAGCGATCTCGACAACCACCCAGACCTCGGTGCCGGGCTCGAACGCACGCACCCGCGTCGCCGAGCGCTCTACGGTGATGCCGATGGCCTGCAGGCCGGCCGCCGCCCGATCGAGGTCGTCGGGATCGTCGACACCCACCCCGAGCTGTAGCAGGCGGCGGCGGTCACTGCGGGAGATCTTCAGCTGCTCGCCGCCGTCGACGGTGGCCAGGCTGCGCGTGCGGTCCCGTTCGGCCGAGCCGTTCTCCTCGCCGCAGGGATGGGGCGATAGCCCGAAGTCGACGTAGTAGTCGACAGTCTCCGAGACGTTGGGGACGCCCATCACGATCTGGGTCAGGCGGTGCAGAGACACCAGAGCCTCCTTCGGGTGATCAACTGGCCGGGGTCGGATACCTGGCTCCAGCGACGAATTCGTTGCGCAACTCGCCGATGCCGTCGACAAAACTGGTCAGGGTCGAGCCAGGGGTCAGGAACCGCTTCGGGTTCCTCGCGTTTCCCACGCCAGAGGGTGTGCCGGTAAAGATGATGTCGCCGGGGAGCAGCGGGCAAACGGCCGAGAGCCGGGCGATGAGCTCCGGAACGCTGAAGATCATGTCCCGCGTCCGGCCGCGCTGGAGAACCTCACCGTCCAGCGCACAGCCCAGTTCAAGGTCGTCGCGGTCCTTGAACTCGTCCGGGGTGACCAGAACCGGACCGACGGGAGCGAAGCCCGGGAACGACTTGCCGAGGGAGAACTGCGGAACCGGGCCGGCGAGCTGGACCACCCGCTCGGAGAGGTCCTGACCCACCATCAGGCCCGCGACGTGGCGCCACGCCTCGTCCTCGGACACGTGGTGGGCACGCCGTCCGATCGCGACAACCAGCTCAACCTCCCAATCCACCGTCGCGCTCGGCAGCGTGACGGGAGCGCACGGTCCGGTGATCGACGTCGGGAACTTGGTGAAGACGGGTGGACTGTCCGGCCTGCCCATCGCCGACTCGTCGACGTGCTCGGCGTAGTTCAAGCCGATCGCGAAGACCTGCTTCGGCGCCGGAGTCGGGGGGCCGACGCGCTCCGGCTCGATGGCGACGTCAGCTTGGTCGTCGCGCCCGGCGGCCCATTCCAGGAACGCGTCCCAATCCTCGATGAGCCGCTGGGGGTCCGAGGGGAAGCGCCCGTCACTGGCGCCGGCGATGTCGAGTCCCCCCTCGGCCTTGCACAGCAGTGTCGCCCGTCCATCGATGTTCGCAACCCGCACGACTTCTCCGATCGCGTGGAGTGGATGTGGCCACGGTCACGGTAATCGGCAACAGATTCTCTTGTCCATAGCAGAATCAACTATTGCCTCGACTGTTACCATCTTCGTCATGGCCAAGCGCGGCAGCAGCGAGAGCCTCGTCGTCGATGTGTACGAACGGCTACGAGCCGAAATCTATGACCGCCTACTCGCCCCGGGCGAGCGGCTCAGACCGGTTGAGCTGGGGCAACGCTTCGGCGTCAGCGTTGGCGTCACGCGTGACGCCCTCGGCCTCCTAGCCGCTCACGGCCTGATCAAGGTCGAGCGCAACCGCGGATTCCACGTCGTTACCCTCTCCTCCACGGCGCTTGCCGACCTGACTGACGCGCGCAAGCTCATCGAGGGGGAGGCGCTGCGCAAGTCGGTGATCAATGGCGGCGTCGCGTGGGAGTCCGAGATCCTCGCCGCGCACCACCGCATGGCGAGTGAACCGGTGTACCTGCCCGACCAGCCGAGCGTGCGCAACAAGGTATGGGCGGCCAACCACATCGCCTTCCATTACAAGCTCATCGAGGCGTGTGACAATCCGGTCCTCCTCGACATCTGCGTGCGGCTCTCCGACGCGGCGGAGCTCTACCGCGCCTGGTCCGTCATCGGCGGCGAGACGACGCGGGACATCGCCGGGGAACACCAGGCGCTGCTGGACGCCGCGCTGGCTCACGACGCCGACCGGGCGGTCGCACTGTTCGAGGACCACGTGGACAAGACGCGACAGCTCGTGATGGAGCTCGAGCACCACCGCCCCGGCACACTCGAGGCCGCCTCGTGACCGGCCCCCTGCCCGTCCTCGTCGTGGGCGGCGGGCCGGCGGGCCTGGCCGCCGCCATCGAGCTCGGCCTGCGCGGTGTCGAGTGCCTGCTGGTCGAGCCACGGGCGGCGGTCTCTCACACGCGGCCTCGCGGAAAGACCACCCACGCCCGGACGATGGAACACTTCCGCCGGTGGGGAATCGCCGACGAGCTTCGCGCCGTCACGCCGACGCCGCCGGAGGTCTACCACGACGTCGCTTTCTGCACGTCCCTGTTCGGGCATGAGGTGCACCGCATGCCGAACGCGTTGGGGATCTTCGCGCAGAAGCGGGCGGAGATGGCGGAGACGGGCCTCTTCATCGGACAGCCCTACGTCGAGGAGGCGCTTCGACGCAAGGTCGCGTCGCTCGCCTCGGTCCGCACGCGTTACGGCGCTCGTGCGACGGGAAGGCTCGTCGAACAACCCGAGCAAGTCGGGGTCGAGATCGTCAACCCGGACGGACGCGCCGAACTGTTGCATGCCCGTTACGTGCTGGCGGCCGACGGCCCACGCAGTACGCTGCGCGAGGCATTGGGCATCCCGCTGCTCGGTGGGGCCGAGGGTGGCGAGAGCGTGAGTGCCCTGTTCCGGGCACCGGGCTTGTGGGGCCAGGTCCGGCACGCGCCGGCCGTCTTCTACTGGTGTGTCGGCGAAGGCCGCGCCGGCAACCTCTCGCCGTACGACACCAGCCGCGACCTGTGGGTGGCGAGTTGGCAGCGCTCCGCCGGGATCGACCCGATCGCGGCGATCCAGGCCCTGATCGGTCGCCCGAGCGAACTGGAAGTCCTCAATGTCGACACGTGGCAGTCCCGCCGCGCGATCGCCGAGCGGTATCGCGCTGGACGGGTATTCCTGGTCGGCGATGCGGCAAGGCAGACGCCGCCCTGGGGCGGGCACGGCTACAACACCTGCGTGCTCGACGCCGTCGATCTGGCGTGGAAGCTGGCGGCGGTGGTGCAGGGCTGGGCGACGGAGCGGCTGCTGGACACCTATGAGGTCGAGCGTTGCCCTGTAGCGCAATACGTCATCGAGACCTCGACCCGAAACCTGCGCGTCCTGAGCAGCGACCTCGTCCGTGCCGGGACCGACGACGACGGCCCAACCGGCAGGACGGCCCGCGCGCAGCTGGCGGCGGAGATCGACGCCGCGAAGCGAACCGAGTTCTACAGTTTGGGCTTGGTGCTGGGATACAACTACGCGCACTCACCGGCGGTCTGTGGCCGGCGCTCGGGCCAGGAGGGCGGGCAACCGGCCGACGTCACGACGTACACGCCGTCGTTCAAGGCGGGCGCACGGCTTCCCCACGCCTGGCTGACCGAGGGGCGGTCGCTCTTCGACCTGCTCGGCCAAGGCTTCACGCTACTGGTGAACGAGTACGACGACACCGCGGCGGCGATCGCACGTGCCGCCGGACGAGTGCCGCTGACCGTCCTGACCGCCAAGGAACTACCAGGCTCCTATCGCCGGCCGGCCTACGTCGTCGTGCGACCCGATCAGCACGTGACCTGGAGCGGAGACCGGCTCGATGCCCCACCGGCCGCGATTTGGAACGCTGCGCTCGGTCACGACCTCACATAGCGGGAAGGAGCCGAGCCGCAGCCGCGTCCGGTTGACGGTTCAGTCCCGATCGGCCTCGGGCAGCCAGTACTCACTCGTCGGCGGAGTCAGCCAGTCGTGTTCGGCGGTGATCTCTTGAATCGCGCTGATGGCCCTCCGCAACCGGGCTGGGGCGCGTCCCCGCGACCGCCAGATGACTGAGAGCCGACCCAGCGGCACGGGGCCCACCACGGGTCGGACCACGACACCGTCCGAGACCGGTGCCTCCAACGGCGCGAACGCGGGCGCGTGATGGGTCAGGACCGCCGCGTTCGCCGCGCTGCGGCCATGACCGTGCAGGCGCCAGCCGATGCGGAGGCCGAACACCGTGGCCGCCTCGCGATTCCAGTCCTGCCACTCGGCCGCCTGCTCGGCGGTGTGCAGCACCAGGGGATAGGCGGCCAGTTCGGCCATCGGCACCTTCTCGCGTGCGGCTAGCTCGTGGTCGGCGGGCAGAATAATCCCGATCGGCTCCAACCGCACCGGGTGGTGCCGCAGACCCGCGGGCAACGGCTTCGCCAGCCCGTGCACCCGGCCGAACGCCAGATCCACCCGGCCGTCGACCACGGCCGAGACGGTTGCTGTGAGCCCCTGGCCCTGCACAACCTCGAGCTGCACACCGGTCAGCCTCGGGCCTAGTTCCCGGGCGATGACGCCCGACGTAAGTCCCTCGGTGATCACGTCAAGGCGCAGCGGCTGGGCGTTCTCGTGCAGCTCCTCGAGCAGAGCCTGGGCCTCGACGAGGAGTTCGCGTCCACGTTGGACGAACAGCTCGCCGGCCGGGGTGAGCTCGACGTGGCGGCGATCGCGGACGAACAGCGTGACGCCCAACCGGCTTTCCAAGCCGCTGACCTGCGCCGAGAGTGTCTGCTGGGCGATCAGCAGGCGAGCGGCGGCACGCGTGAAGTGCAGTTCGTCAGCGAGGACGACAGCATAGCGCACTAACCTCAGATCTAGATCCACTGCTTGTTGACAGTAGATTGCTGTTAAAAGCGGGTCAACAGTGTTGGACGCCCTACTCCGTGTCGGCGTGAAATCGGTGACGTGGACGCGCATGACAACCTCGCCCCAGCGACGTGGTCGCTGGTCACCGTCGATACGCCCGGAGGCACCCGCTGTGCGGCCCTCAGCGAGCAGGGGGTGCGGGAAGTGCCCTCGCTGCACGGCTACGCCGGCGTATTCGAGGCACTGCAGGACTGGACGTCTCTCGTACCCGCACTGCGCACCTACGACCCAAGCCAGGCCTCGCCGCTGTCCGGCGCCCGGATCCTCGCCCCGATCCGCTATCCGCGTACGGTGCTGTGTTCCGGCCCCAACTACCGCGACCACCTGGCGGAGATGACGGGCGACCAGACGGGCAGCAGCACGATCGAGCTCGCTCCGTTCTTCTTCCTCAAGCCCCCCAGCACCACGGTGATCGGCCCGGGTGATGCGATCGTGATCTCGCCTGACGTCGATGAACAGGTCGATTGGGAAGCCGAGCTCGGCGTGGTGATCGGCAGAGGAGGCCGCGACATTCCTGTCGAGCAAGCGCAAGCGCACATCGCCGGCTACACCATCGTCAACGACGTCTCGGCACGGGGACCGCACCGCCGCGCGGATGCGTTCGCCGGGGCATTCGCCTGGGACTGGCTGGCGTCCAAGGGCCAGGACACCTTCTGCCCCACCGGTCCCGGCGTCACCCCGCAGTGGTTGGTGCCCGACCCGCACGACCTGCCCATCCTTCTGACGGTCAACGGCCACGAGGAACAGGCAAGCAGTACCAAGGAAATGATCCATGGCGTAGCCGAACTCGTCGCGGCGGCGAGCGCCATGCTCACCCTCCAACCCGGCGATCTGCTGGCCACCGGCACGCCCGCGGGCGTTGGCGCGCCCCGTGGCAAGTTTCTGCGGCCGGGCGACACGGTGGAGGTCGCCATCGGCGGCTTGGGCCGGCTTCGCAATCCCGTCACCGCCCGCCAAGACACACAAGGAGCATCAGCATGAAACTGCGCGTCGACCGCACACTGTGCCTGAACTCGGGCCTGTGCGCCGGGCTCGCTCCCGACGTGCTCGACCTCGACGAGCAGGGCGCCCTTATCGTGCTTGACGAAAACCCGCCGTCTCACCTGCACGAGGACGTACGACAGGCGATCTCCTACTGCCCGGTGCACGCCCTGTCGCTCACGGAGGACTGAGCGCGATGGTCCGGGAGCCTCTTCGGCACGTCACCGTCGTCGGCGCCTCCGTCGCCGGACTGGCCGCCGCGCAGGGCCTGCGGCGGCGCGGCTTCGAGGGAGCGATCACGCTCTTCGGCGATGAGCCCGAGGCGGCCTACCAGCGCCCCGCCCTCTCCAAGCACTTCTTGACGGCCCACAGCATCCGGCCGGCGGATATCCGGCTTCAGGTGGACCCGGCGGATGTCCGCGTCGAACTTGGGGTCCGCGCGACCGGCCTGGATCTGGCCCGACGTCGGCTACAACTGCGTGACAACACCAGCGGACGCCAGTACGTCCACTCCGTCGACGGCCTGGTCATCGCCACCGGCGCCGGCGCGCGGCGTCTGCCGATGGATACACCGCCCGGTGTGCACGTTCTGCGGACGGTGGCCGATGCGGTCGCCTTCCGCGAGGACTTGCGGCATAAGCCGCGGGTGGCCATCGTGGGGGCCGGCTTCGTGGGCAGTGAGGTCGCGTCCTCATGCCGTTCGCTCGGTCTTGACGTCACGGTGATCGAAGCCATGGCGGCGCCCATGGCGCGAGCTCTCGGGCCAGATGTCGGTGCGGCGCTGGCCGCCCTGCACCGCGACCACGGCACACGGCTGAAGCTGGGGATCGGCGTGGCCGGATTCACCGGCCGCGATCGCGTCACGGGTGTGCGACTGGCCGACGGGGAGATCGTGGCCGCCGATGTCGTCGTCGTAGGCATCGGTGCTCGACCCGCCACCGATTGGCTGTCCGGCAGTGGCCTGCCGCTGGACGACGGAGTGGTGTGCGGGCCGGATCTGGCCGTCGCCGAGCGGATCGTCGCTGCGGGAGACGTGGCGCGTTGGCCGCACCACCGTGACGGCGCATTGGTCCGCGTCGAGCACTGGGACAACGCGATACGCCAGGCCGAGGCCGCCGCGGCCACGCTGCTGGCTCCGGACGGCATGGCGGCGGCGTTCGCCGACACCACCATGTTCTGGTCCGACCAGTACGGCTGCAAACTCCATCTCGTCGGCCACCCGCGCCCTGACGACGAGATCTCCGTCGTCGAGGGTGACCTGGAGCAGCGGCGCGGTGTCGTCGTCTACCGCCGGGCCGGCCGGATGACCGCCGCGCTCCTGCTCTCCGCCCCGAACCGGCTACGCACATACCGGCAGGCCGTCGCGGCCGCCGACGCGGCAACCGCCGAACACAGCAGGTATCAGCCCGGCCGCAACAACCCTCGGGAGACCGTCATCGAACGGTCCCCCACCGCACAAGGCGTGTGACATCCCTACGAGCCGTACGAGGAGCAAGTTGCCATGCCCGGTATCACCTACCGTTCCACCCAGGAACCGCTGCTGAAGACGCGTTTCCTGTCGCACGGCACCCTCGAGTGCCGCAACATCGCCGCCACCCGCCGCTTCTATGAGGAGGTGCTCGGCCTCGAAGTTGCGCAGCAGGGGCCGATGTCGCTGTTCATCCGCCTGGGCAGCAACCACTGCTACGCGGTCGTGGAAACGCCGGACAGCAAGGAGGAGATGCCGCTGCTCAACCACAACGGCCTCGACCTCAGCAGCGAGGAAGAAGTGCGGGCAGCCCACGAGGCGCTGCAGAAGGTCAAGGACGAGTACGGGATCAAGAAGTTCACCAAGCCGATCCGCCAGCACGGCACGTACTCGTTCTACATGCAGGATCTGGACGGCAACTGGTGGGAGATCTGTCACCTCCCGGAAGGTGGTTACAACTACCGCTTCAGTAAAGAGGTGGACGTGACCGGCCGCGACGACCTCTCGCCGGAGGAGATCCACTCCCGCTTCTACCGGCCTGAGGACCACCTGTCCTCCACGGCCACCGACTGACGATCGACCTGTACTCCCGGCCCAGTGGGCTTGGCGAGTGGTAGTTCAATCTCCACGGTCGTACCTCCGCCCGGCGGGCTGCGCAATGACAGCCCGCCGCGGAGCGCTGGGTGATCGCCGCACCGTGCCCGGCGGCGACCAATGCGAAGACTGCCGGGTAGTCGACGCAGACGTGGGCTTCGTTGGTCCTCCGCTGCGCTTCCCGGTCGGTTCGCCGGCGAGCCGGGACTCCGGCCCAGCAGAGGGCACGGCGTGAACTCCAAGTTCGTCGCGGTGTGGGCCCTGCCCGGATCCGCTTCCCAAGGGGATGAACGAAACGGTGGACCGATGATGAGACGGGCTCGGCCACGCCGACGCCACACCAGCATCGTCGACGAACTGTCACTGCCGAAGAACGTCACCGCGGAGGTTTTGTGCGACGTCTTCAGCAAGCGCGTCGGCAGACCCCTCCAGCAGGTGCTGATTCCCATGCCGCCGGACTTACCCAGCGGGCTCATCGCGGTACGCAAGAATTCGCTCAGCATCATCATCATCATCATCATCATCATCGACGCCGAAGCGCCCAGCTGGCTGCAGGACATGGCGCTCTGCCACGAGCTGGCACACCTCGGCCTCGGCCATCATCTCCTTGACCTCGAGGATTCCAACGCCGTGCGCCGGATTCTGCCCACGCTGGATCCTCAGGCGGTAATGGCCACGTTGGGCGGGCCCGTCGATGGAGCGTTGGTTCGTACCTGCTTCGAGGACGAGGCTGAGCGTGAGGCGGAGGAACTCGGCACGGAGCTGTTCAACCGGCTCAACCCTTGGCACGACGAGACACACTGGGACGTACCCTCACAGGCTGCCGGTGTCATCTCCCGCATCGAGCGTGCACTCGGAGTGTCCACGCCCGCGATATGGGCACACATCGACCGGATCGTGACAGTCCCCAACCTGTCGCTGCTCATCAGCCAGGGCGGGGTCATCGCATTTTCAGGCACCATCCAGTGCCTCATCATCTTCTGGACCACGCCACGACCCAGCAGCCGGCAGCGGGCACGGTGGCGCGTGCTGTGGGTGACGGTTGTGCTGGTCGCGATGGCGCTGCTGTTCGCCGGCGCCGATCGCCGCGAGGAACGTCCGACGGACGCCGCGGCGACGTACGCCCATGACCCGACATACGCGATTTACCTCGCCTGCTACATCGCGATGGTCACACTCGGCGTCACCGACATCATCCGGCTCTGCCTGCCTTACGCCCGCAGCGCCGGCCGATCCTGGCTCAGCAGGGGACTGTGGTTCACAGCGGTCGGTGCGGCTCTCGGACTGCTGTACTGCGCGATCCGCGCGACCACTCTGCTCGAGGCCCAGCTCGGGACCGACCCACATCGGCTGGAAGCGCTTGTCGCACCCGTGGCTTCCCTGGGCGCCATGCTGATCGTCGTCGGACTCAGTATGCCATCATTAGGTCCACGGCTGTCCCGCGCTGCCTCCTGGCAGATGCGCCGCCGCTCCTATCGGCACCTCCATCCGCTGTGGGAGGCGATCACCGTCACGATCCCCGAAGTCGTTCTTGACCGCGACCCTCCGCCAGCCTCGGTGGTATTTCGCAATGTCGAACGGCGCCTCGGGCGACGCGTCGTCGAGATCGGTGACGGCATTCGCCAACTACGCCGCCACATGCGCCCCGCGGTGCTCGCAGCTGCAGCTACATCCGCAGAGCAGGAAGGACTCACCGGCACCAGGCGCGACGCCGTCACCCACGCCGCCCAAATTTCTTGCCGCCTGTGCGACGTACGAGCCTGAGCGGCGACATCAGTTCGACGCCGTGCACCGCGACAAGATCAGCGATGAGGAGCGCAGAATCGAGACCCAGCGCCGCGACCGGTGGGACCTGTGGCACACCAACCTGCCCATCACGCAGCACCCTCTCGGTCCTCCGGCCGCCGCCGTTGACATTCCCGCGGAGCTGGGGGCCGGCCGGCGCGCCTTCACAGAAGAGGTGGCCACGCTCGTCGCGGTATCCAAGGCGATGCGGTCATCGTGGATCCCCGCCGCGGCGACCAGGTACGTCCCCGAAAGCCGACAGCAGGTGACGAATCCATGAGCATCGACAGCACCCACGCCCTACTGCGCGATCCGCACAGCGCCTACGCGGCCCTGCGCCGCAGTGCCCCGGCGCACCGCGTCACCCTTCCCGACGGTGCGCAGGTGTGGCTGCTCACCCGGTACCACGACGTGCGTGCCGGCCTGGCCGATCCCAGGCTGTCCCTGGACAAGCGGCACGCGGAAGGATCATGGCGCGGCTTCGCCCTGCCGCCGCGGCTGGACGCGAATCTGCTCAACATGGACGCGCCGGACCACACCCGCCTGCGCCGCCTCGCCGCCCAGGCGTTCACCGCGCGCCGGGTCGAGGCGCTCAGGCCGCGCGTCGACGCGCTCGCCGCACAGTTGCTCGACCAGCATGGCGACGCGGCGACGATCGAGCTGATCGGCCAGTACGCCGCGCCACTGTCGATCGCCGTCATCAGCGAACTGCTCGGCGTGCCACCCGCCGACCAGCGCCAGCTGCGCGCCTGGACGAACGCGCTGGCCAACCCCGCACCCGAGCACCGCCGCGCCGCCGGCGAGGCCGTCCTGGCGATCGAGCGGTTCTTGGTCGAGCTGATCCGGCACAAACGGGCCAACCCCGGCGACGACCTGATGACGTCGATGATCACGGCACGCGACCGTGACGACCGCCTGAGCGAGGACGAACTGACCGCACTGGCGTTCCTCACCATCTTCGCCGGCTACGAGAACGCGACGAACCTGATCGCCAACTGCATCTTCCTGCTCCTGCGCCATCCGGCCGCGCTGCGGCAGGTCCGGGACTCGCCCGACCGGCTGCGCGCCGCCGTCGAGGAGACGCTGCGGTACGAGCCACCGGCGCCCGTGTCAATCCGCCGCTTCACGCGTGAAAACCTGCCCGTCGCGGACGTGGTTGTCCCGGCACGCTCCACCGTGTTGCTCGGCCTGGCGGCGGCCAACCGGGATCCGGACGTCTTCGAGGAACCCGACAGCTTCCAGATCAGGCCCGACGCGCCACCCCACGTAAGCCTCGGATTCGGCCCGCACCACTGTCTCGGCGCCGCGCTCGCCAGGCTGGAGGCCGAGGTCGCCGTCGGCACCCTCCTCGACCGCTACGCCCGGCTTGACATCGACGCCAGTGACGGCCACCCGGCCTGGCGGCCGTCACTACGAACCCGGACGCTTACGGCGCTGCCCGTCTCAGCACACACCTGATCCGATCCTGGCGGGCCCGCAACCACGCGGTGTGCGATCCCAGCGTATGACGGCGGCCTGCGCAGTGGCGCCGGCCACCAGCCGGTTCGGGCCGGCGCTACGCGGCGTCGCCGACCACGAGTTGCGCACCCGTGCCAACGGCCACCCAGCCGACCGGCTGCTCTGGCCGGCCTACGTCATCGCCGGGCCGCCGGTGCGATCCTGGTCGTGGTCCGCCACACCATCGCCCCGGCCGACGGCGGCTTCGTCGTCTCCGCCCTCGCGCTGCTCGCCGCGCGCACGCTCACCGGAGCCATGCTCCGCGCGGTCAGCATCGTCGCCGTCCGCGTGGCTGAACGGACCCTCTCGTCAGCCGCACCGCCCACCCGGTGGTGCTCGCCACGCACACGCCGAGCGTGCAGGGGCTGGGAGACCGAGCTGTCGTGAAAGTCCGCACGGCTCGAGATCACGGGTTCGAGTCAGCCTGCTGGGGAAGTCACAGAAGGCATGACTTCGAGCATCGGAGGGGTGCCATGGCGAACAAGGATGACGCTTTCGACGTGGTCGTGATCGGTGCGGGGCCGGTCGGGATTATCGCCGCCGCGCGCGCTGTGCGGGGTGGCCTGACCACGGCCGTGGTCGAGGAGCGCTTGGCCGGCGGTGAGTGCGAGTACTACGCGTGTGTACCGAGCAAGGCGCTGCTATGGCCGATGGAGCTGGCCGCCGAGGTCGAGCGGATGCCGGGGCTGGAACCGCGCGGCCCGATCGACGCCGCCGCGGTGCTGGCCCACCGCGACCAGACCGTGTCCCACCTTGACGACGGCCACAACGTGAACTTGATCGAGAAGTTCCCGGCGACGTTCGTGCGGGGCCA
This sequence comes from Dactylosporangium sp. CA-233914, assembly GCF_050942935.1. Lineage (NCBI taxonomy): Bacteria > Bacillati > Actinomycetota > Actinomycetes > Micromonosporales > Micromonosporaceae > Dactylosporangium > Dactylosporangium sp. CA-233914. Next base: position 3,708,129 of record NZ_CP192030.1, read on the forward strand.
TGGGCGGCTGGCCGGGCCGTTGCGGGCGGAGGTCACGACGCCGGATGGCGGCACCCGGGGGCTGCGGGCCAGGCACGCCGTCGTCATCGCCACCGGCAGCAGCCCCGCGATCCCCGACATCCCCGGGCTGGCGGAGGCCCGCCCGTGGACCAACCGCGAGGCGACCAGCGTCCAGCGGGTGCCCAAGCGGCTGGTCGTCATCGGCGCCGGGCCGGTGGCCTGCGAGATGTCCCAAGCACTGCACTCCCTCGGCGCCCAGGAGACGACCGTGCTCGTGCGCGGCGAGCGCCTGCTCACCCGGGCCGAGCCGTTCGCCGGCGAGCTGGTGGCGCGCTCGTTCCGGGAGACGGGCATCGACGTGCGCTTCGGCCGGCCGGTCACCCGGGTCGAGCGGCCGGTCCCGGGCGGGCCGGTGACCGTGCACACCGGCGACGGCGGCCGAGTCGAGGCCGACGAGGTCCTCGTCGGCACTGGCCGCCGGCTGGCCGTGTACGACATCGGCCTGGACACGGTCGGTCTGCGCCCGGACGGCCCGATCGAGGTCGACGCGAGCATGCGGGCCGCCGCCGTCGGGGACGGCTGGCTGTACGCCGTCGGCGACGTCAACGGCCGCAACCAGCTCACCCACATGGGCAAGTACCAGGCCCGGGTATGCGGCGACGTGATCGCCGCCCGGGCCAAGGGCGCCCCCGACGACGCGCCCGGGCTGCGGGACACCGCCGACGACCGGGGCGCTCCCCAGGTCGTGTTCACCGAACCGCAGGTGAGCATGGTCGGGCGCACCGAGGCCCGGGCCCGCGTCGACGGCTTCACCGTGCGCACCGCCGAGTACGACATCGGCGCCGTCGAGGGCGCCGTGGTCCGCGGCGTCGGGTACACCGGCCGGGCGAAGCTCGTCGTCGACGAAGACCGGAGGGTCCTGCTCGGCGCCACCTTCGTCGCCCCGGACATGGCCGACATGCTGCACTCGGCCACCATCGCGGTGAACGCCGAGGTCCCCCTCGACCGGCTGTGGCACGCCGTGCCGCCGTTCCCGACCGTCAGCGAGGTCTGGCTGAGCCTGCTGGAGGAGTACGGCCTGTGACGTGACCGGCCACCCCGCAGCGGTGCGGCGTTTCTCGTGCGCTCGGATCGGGTAGCGAGGACCGTGTCGATTGTGTTCGGAGCTGCGCACGACGTGTGGTGGGTCGCGGTCAAGGCTCTGCTGCTCTATGCCACCGCCGTGGCCTGTTTCCGCATCGGTGAACGTCGGACCCTGGCCGAGATGTCGGCGTTCGACTTCGTCGCGGCCGTTGCCGCCGGAGCCGTCGTCGGCCGGGTGCCCAGCGCGCATGACGCAGGTTACCTGGCCGGTGCGGCGACGCTGGTCACGGTCCTGCTCGCGCATCGGCTCACCGCTCGGCTGCGCTACCGGCCGCTGTTCGCCAAGCTGATCGACCACCCGCCGCGACTGCTGGTCGCCGACGGCAAGGTGCTCGACGACGAGCTTCGCCGCAGCGGCCTGACCCGCCGGGACCTGTACGGTCTGCTGCGCCAGCACGGCGTCGACGAACTCGCCTCGGTGCGGTTCGTGGTGTTCGAACAACGAGGCCAGGTGTCGGTCGTGCGGCGCAGCGCCACGACCGACACCGAGCTCCTGCGTGACCTGTCATGATTGTTCGACGTGGCCGGTGCGTGTCGGTCAGAGGCCGCCGGAGACGGTGATGTCGCTGCCGGTGACGTACGACGCCGCCGGAGAGATCAGCCACGACACGGCGTCGGCGATCTCGCTGGGCCGGCCTACGCGACCGAGTGGGCTGGTCGCGGAGGCCTCCCTCGCTCCTGGGGTCGCCGCTGCCATCTCCGTGTCGATGACGCCTGGCGAGACGCTGTTGACGCGGATCCCTTCGGGCGCGACCTCGTTCGACAAGCCACGGCTGAACGACACCACGGCGCCCTTGGTGGCCTCGTACGGCACGAATCCTGAAATGCCGGGGGGCGCCTGGGCGCCGATCGACGCGATGTTGACGATGGAGCCGCCGGCGCCGCCGTGCGCGGTGGACATCGCCTGTACGGCGTGCTTGGCGCAGAGCATCGGGCCCACGACGTTGATCTGCATCAGGCGGGTCAGGTGGTCGGCGTCCTGCTCGTCGATGCGGGCCTGCCCGCCAGTTGCTCCGGCGTTGTTGACCAGCGCGGCCAGCGGCCCGATCTCCTGTTTCGTCCGGTCGAACAGGTCCGCGACGTCGTCTGGTGCCGCCACGTCCGCGCGCACGGCGATGGCCCGGCCACCATGGCTGCGGATGGCGGAGACGACGGAGTTGGCGCCGTCGGCGTCTGCGGCATAGTTGACGACCACGCCGTACCCGTCCTCAGCCAGCTTCTGGGCGATCGCGGCGCCGATGCCCCGGCTTGCGCCGGTGACGATCACCGCGCCTTTGCTCTGCTCGGGTGTCGTCATCTCGTTGACCTTCCGTCACTGGATCTCTTGTCAGGGCGGGCCGCGGTCGCGTCAGGTGCCGACGGTCTCCCGCCGTCGCACGCGGGGCAGGATCTCGGTGGCGTACAGGTTGCAGAACTCCCGGTAGTGCGGGCCGATGTTGGCGACGTATACCTCGTCGTAGCCGGCCTTGTCGTACTGTTCGATCATGGCCAGGTGCCGGTCGGGGTCCGGGCCGAGCACGATCACGTTCTTGAGTATGTCCGGTGTGACCAGGCGGCTGGCCTGCTCGAAGTGGCGGGGTGAGGGCAGCGTTGCGGTCAGTTCACCAGGCAGGGCCATGTTGCGCCATTTCTCGTGCGCGATCCGCAGTGCCTCGGCCTCGGCCTCGGCGTAGCACGCGAAGAAGGCGGCCTGGCTGGGTTTCGATCCGCCTCCGCCGGTACGGAACCGTTGGACCAGGCCGCGCTCCGGCGCGATGCCAATGTAGCCGTCGGCGATCCGCGCGGCCAGGTTGACGGCTTTCGGTCCGAGGGCGGACATGTACACCTTCGGCGGCTGGTCGGGCAGCGTGTAGAGCCGTGCGTTCTCCACGGTGTAGTGCTCGCCGTGGTGGGTGACGAGCCTTCCGGTCCACAGCTTGCGCATGACCTCGACGGCCTCTTCGAGCATGGCGAGGCGGACGCCGGCCGGCGGCCAGGGATCGCCGAGGATGTGCTCGTTGAGGGCTTCACCGGTGCCCACACCCAGGGTGAACTTCCCGTCCGTGAGCACCGCGCTGGTCGCCGCTGCCTGGGCGACGATCGCCGGGTGGATGCGAACCGTAGGGCACGTCACCGCGGTGGTGATCGGCAGTGAACAGACCTGGCTGAGCGCGCCGATCATCGACCAGACGAACGGGCACTGGCCCTGATCGTCCAGCCAGGGATGGTAGTGATCGGAGATCCACAGCCCCTCGAAGCCGGCCCGCTCGGCCGCTGTGGCCCGTTCGATCAGGTCGGCCGGCCCGTTCTCTTCGCACGACAAGAAGTACCCGAGCCTCATAGGGCTGGGCTACCCGCTGCCGAACCAGCTACGCCACCCCGAACGCCTCCGGCGGCCGCGTAGTTCGCAGCTATGGCGAACTACGTGTCCTGCGGTGGCTGCGAGCGCGCCGGTACGACAAACCCGGCCGACGGGGGATTGGCGGGTGAGCGGGTCCGCAACGTCCCGGCGGCGGCACCCGCCCAGCCTACGGTGGCGGCGTGGAGGAGTTCACCGTGCACGTCCCCGACGACGCTCTCGACGATCTGCGGCGGCGGCTGTCCCAGGCCCGCTGGCCGGAACCGGCGACGGTGGCGGACTGGAGCCAGGGCGTGCCGGCCGGCTGGCTGCGGGAGCTGTGCGACTACTGGGCCGACGGCTACGACTGGCGTCGTTTCGAGCACCGGATCAACACCGTGCCGCAGTTCGTCACCGACGTGGACGGGCTCGACATCCACCTGCTCCACGTCCGGTCACCGCAACCGGACGCGCTGCCGCTCGTGCTGACACACGGCTGGCCCGGCTCCGTCGTGGAGTTCCTCGACGTCCTCGGCCCGCTCACCGACCCGGTCGCACATGGCGGCGACGCCGCCGACGCCTTCCACGCGGTGTGCCCGTCGCTGCCCGGGTTCGCGTTCAGCGGGAAGCCGGTCGAGCCGGGCTGGGGACCGCACCGCATCGCCGCGGCGTGGGCGGTGCTGATGAGCCGACTCGGGTACGAACGCTTCGGCGCGCAGGGCGGCGACTGGGGTGCGACGGTGACGACCCACCTGGCCGCGCAGCATCCCGACCGGGTCGTCGGCATCCACCTCAACTTCGCGCCGCGGGCGGTCCCAGCGTCCACAGCGGACACCGCCGAGGAGCTGACCGACTTCGAGCGGCACAGCCTCGCCGACCGGGCGTACCACAGGGAATGGGGCAGTGGCTACGCCCTGGAGCAGGCGACCCGCCCGCAGACGATCGGCTATGCGCTGGTCGACTCGCCGGTCGGCCAGTGCGCCTGGATCGCGGAGAAGTTCTGGGCGTGGACCGACCACGTCGGCGACCCGCTCACCGCCCTGACCCGCGACCAGATCCTCGACAACATCAGCGTCTACTGGCACACCGGGACTGGTGCCTCGTCGGCGCGCATCTATTGGGAGGACGGGTTCGCCCGCGGCGGCGAGTGGCATGTCCCGCGGGTGAGCGTGCCGGTCGGCGTCTCGGTGTTCCCGAAAGAGATCACGCGGCCGTCGCGGCGCTGGTGCGAGCGGCAGTACGCCGACCTGCGCTTCTACGATCAGCTCGACCGGGGCGGTCACTTCGCCGCGTTCGAGCAACCGGCGCTGTTCGTCGATCAGCTGCGCCGGGCGTTCCGGGGGATGCGTTGAAGTCCCTGCGCCGAAGCTGTTCGCGGCGCAGGCAAGGCCGACCTTCCGAACCCGTACCCCTACGGCGGCTACGGTGTCAGGACCAGCCTGGCGTGAGCGCCGTGCTGCTCCTGCTCCCAGGCGCTCGCGACCTCGGCCAGCGGTAGCCGGATCACGTCGACGGCGATCTCGGCGCGGGCGGCGCGTTCGGTGAGGCTCTGGTACGCCTCGCGCCGCGCCTGCAGCGGGACGCGGAAGACCACAAACCCGAGGATCTCCAGTTCGGCGGCGCGGATCACCGTCGCGGGGAGGTTGATGGTGGGGCTGGTGGAGGCGCCGATCTGGACGTGCCGTGCCCCGGGTGCGGCGGCCTGCATGGCTGCCAGGGCCGGTTCGCCCCACAGCGGGTCGATGATGACGTCGATCCCGTGGTCGCCGGCCGCTTGCCGGAAGGCGAACGGCAGGTCGGTGCCGGGTGCGAGGACCACTGTGGCGTCCGCGCCGTGTTGCCGTGCCCACTGCAGGCGGTCCGGGTTGCGGGCGGCGGCGATCACACGGGAGGCGCCCAGGGCCTTGGCGGCTTGGACCGCGACGGACCCCACCGCTCCGGTCGCGCCGAGGACGAGCACCGATTCGCCCGGCTGGAGTCTGGCGCGCCAGCTCAGGGCGAGCCAGGCGGCCAGGCCGGTGTTGCCCAACGCGGCCGCGGTGGCGTCGTCCACACCGGCGGCCACGTCGAGCAGGTCCGTCTCGGGCACCAGGGTCCGCTGGGCCCACGACCCGTACGGCGCCACTGGGGCGTCGAAGTAGACGCGACGGCCATGGGCCGTCCGACCGACCCCGTCGGACCCCACCACGGACGGAATCGGAGGCGGCCCGGTGTAGAACGAGCCGGAAGCCTTGGCGAGGTCCAGGTGGTTCACGCCGGCGGCCGCCACGTCCACCACGACCTGGCCCTCGCCGGGTTCGGGCTCGGCGAAGTCCCCGAAGCGAGGCGTGACACCCACGTCGTCGAGTACGGCAGCCTTCATGCTTCCACCGTAATTTCGCGGCGGGCGCCCGGCGGGCGGAGCGACGGGTGATACGAAGGCTGTGGCCGCCCGGGAGATCTCATCATATCGACAGAGAGCAGACGTGCGCCGTTTGCGACTACGGTCCGGAGGAGTCTCGTAGGTCAACCGACAGGTGTCGAGATGGTCCGGGGTTGGGAGACCGTTGCCCTATCGCCTGAGCTACGAGGGCGCGGGATCCCAGGTGCCTGCCAGCGCGTACCGGCGGTTCGTAGGGCGTCTCGTCGGGGCTGGCGGCAAGCGCAGGGTTTTCCGGGGCGAGGTTCAAAACTCCATAGGCAAAGGCCGAAGCCATGCCCGGCGCTGGTCAGGGCCGAACGGGGTCGGCTTCAACATCACCGCCCACACCCTGGGCCGGGCGCTGGTGATCTCGACCTTCGGCTTCTGATCGGTCGTCCTGGCCCGCCGAACCTCGGGGCGGCGGGCCGGGGCAGCGCGGAATGATCGTTTCACCTATTGTTCCGGCCGTGACTGACGCTTCTGAGCCGGCCTCGATCGATGAGCCGGTCGTAATAATCGAGGGGCCGGCTGCCAGCGATGGGCCGGCTGCCAGCGATGGGCCGGCTGCCAGCGATGGGCCGGCTGCCAGCGATGGGCCGGGTGTGGCCGACGAGCCTGTCCGGCCCCGGAGGCGGCGGCTCGTGGCGGTCGCGGCGGCCGTGGTCATTGTGCTCGTCGCGGCTGGTGGCGCGGTCGCGTGGTGGGCGCTGCACCCCGATCCGCGCGCGGTGGCGAAGGACTACTTCGCCCGCCTGGCCGTCGGCGACGCCTTCGGGGCCCTGCGCGACATCGACAAGAGCTCGCTCGCCGCGGAGCTGCCGACCGCCGACCCGCTGCTGGCCGACGCCGCCCTGACCGACCCGGCGTCGCGGCCCCAGGGCATGACGATCACCCACGTCGCCCAGGCCGGGGACACCGCCACGATGACGGTGCAGTATCAGGCGCACGGGACGCCGGTCACCCAGACCCTCAAGGCGCAGCGCCGCGGCCGTGGGTACGAGCTGCAGTTCCCGCTCGTCAAGCTCTCCTTCGCGAACCTCTCGGGCGCGGACAAGACCAAGGTTACGGTCAACGGCGTCCCGGTCGACCCGTCCAAGAACGGCCCGGCGTTTCCCGGCGCCTACGCCGTCACCACCGCCGCGAACGCGCTGTTCGACGGCCGATCCGTCACTGCCGTGCCGGCACCGGACGCCGTCGCCACGGTCACGCTGCCGGCGCCCAGCATGTCGGCGGACGCCCGGACCAAGGCGGAGGCGGCGATCAACGCCGCGCTGCGGACCTGCTACGGCGACGGCCCCCGCCAGCTGCTGGCTGTCGGCAATGCCACGGGATTCACGTCCTGCCCGCGCCAGGCCGGGCCGTGGGCATCCATCGATGTGTTCGAGGATTTTCCGCCCGCGGCGATCAAGGCGATGGCGTCGATGACGACGATGATCGCCACCTCCGGGGCCGAACTGGCGATCACCCGGCTTCCCGCCTACACGTACACGGTCGGGCCGGCCGACGAGGTGATGTTCACCGGCACCGACGCCGTCGTGCACTGGGTCGTCGTCGTCAGTCTGTCCGACGGACGGAAGTACAACGGCAAGTCCGGGGACACGACCATCCAGCCGAAGGGCCGGGTCGGCCTCGACGCGACCGGCCAGATCCAGGTCACCTTCACCTGAGCCGCCCCGCAGCCCACGTGTGACCGGGCGCGGGGCTGGCGGCCCCGACACGTGTCATGAGATGATCAGAACATTCGCCACAGTCGACAGGAAAGGCCAGCTGGACTGGCCTTTCCTGCGTCGGGAAAGCGGAATTTGAACTCACGACCCTTTGGCCTCCAGGGGTAGCCGGAGGCCCCGGCGACGTGCTCAGACACGTTCTCCCAGGTCGATGTAAAGCCTACTCAGCCGAGTGAAGGAGTCCGCGGCAGACGAGCCGTGCTGCGGAACCTATGCGGCCTCGGCCTGGCTACCGAACCGTCCGGCAACCACTTTCCGCAGCACCTCGAGCGCCTGTTGCGCGTCATCGGGCCCGACCGGCGCGGTCCGCTCCTTGATGTAGGACGCCAGCGCGTCCCGGATGACGTCAGAGCGTCGCACGTGCTCCATGTCCGCGAGGCTTTCCAACTCATCTACCATCGCGACCGGCAACCGGATGCTGATCAGCGCCATCGGCCCGTCCACCACCGGCGAGGCCACTTCATCGGACACCGGCGCTACCGCGGACAGCAGCGGCGAGACATCCTCCGAGGCGTTGAACCACGCGACGACCTCATCCTTGGACATCCGCTCGAAGTCAGGACCACTCACAGAACTCGCCTCCTCCACTCATCCAGCTCCGTACCGGCCAGCGCCTTCACACTCAAGATCCGATACTTGGTGGTCCGGTGCAACTGCTCACAGATCACCGCGACGACCCGCGCGCTACCAGCCATCCCCATCACGACGAGCAGTAGATCCCCAATCCGTCGCTCGAACCGTAAACCCGGCGGGGCGTGCAGCGCCTGTTCTACCTCCTCGAGGGCGACCTTGCGACGACGGGCAACAGCAAGGCCCTCGTCCGTCCACAGGTACTCCCGTTCCACCACTGCTCGACCGTATCACGATGTCATACGGGACGAATGTACGTTGCCAATCATGGTAGGAGCGCCACACGCGTGCCGGTATGCATCCGCCGGACGGCCATGTCGCCGCGTGGAACGGTCGTTCCCGGATGCCTGCCGTGCCAGAGCCGGAGCCGCCGGAGGTGTGGTGCCGTTGGACAACCCGCTGGGCAAGGCCAACTATCTCCCGTTTCTCGAACTGCACCGGAAGGTGGCGGCAGCCAACGGTGTGCACCTGCTGTTCTGGACCGTCATCGGCGACCTGGCCGCCGTCGGCGCATTCCTACGCATCACCGCCGCCTGATGTACTTCGGGAACATCGACACACACGGCGTCCGTACCGCTCGCATGACCGCTGGTAAAGCGGCGGCCTTGGGCTCGGAAATCTGCGGCCCGCGCGTGACCTGTACCGTCTGTGTTTCTGCGCGGGCAAGCCACGCAACAGGCCGAATCTGGCAGACGACGTCTTTGTGCCGGTGGGTCCGCGAGTGGCTTTCGGGACCACTGGGTGACGACATTGCCCAGTTGCTGGCGGCGGGTCGGCGAATAGTCCAGGAGACGGTAGGGGTCGAGTTGCTTACCACGACAGAGCCTCACATCGTCTTCGGCATGCGGTAGGTCGCCGAGCCTCGCGTGCTGCTGTGCTGGATCATCCGCCGATACCACCAGCCCATAACCGCCGTGACCATCTGCTCGCCGATGCCTTGCAGCGGCCGCATTGTGGCTGCGGTGTGCCGGCTGGTCAATGGCGTTGATCGGCTCCCCAGGGCTCTGGTGGGCCGGAATGGCCTCCTGCATTCGGGGGAGTCGATCGCGGCCGGGCTGTGGCAGGCTCCCAGCATTGTCGGGACGGGCGGCGTGTCGGGGTGGGTGAGTGAAAGTCATCTCAGTGCTCAACTACAAGGGCGGCGTGGGCAAGACGACGGTGACAGCCAACCTGGGGGCCGACCTTGCCAACCGCGGCCGCCGGGTGCTGCTCATCGACCTCGACCCGCAGGCGAGCCTGACGTTCTCGTTCTACGCGGCCGACGAGTGGGACGCGCAGCTGCGCCCGGCAAAGACGGTCTTGCACTGGTACGACTCGTTCAACTGGTCCCAGTCGCAGAAGCCGCTGCGGGACATGGTGACCACGCCACCGCGGGTCAACGCGCGACTAGGCGATCGGGGCGGCCGACTCGATTTGATCGCGTCCGACCTCGGCCTGGTCGACGTCGAACTCGACCTCGCCGCGGGATTGGGCGGTTCGCGGTACCAGACGTTCAACCCCGACTACCTCAAGGTGCACCGGCTGCTCGCCGACACGCTCGCCGACGACGAGTTTGCCGAGTACGACGTGGTGCTCATCGACTGCCCGCCCAACTTCAACATGGTGACCCGGACAGCGGTCGTCGCCAGTGAGCACATCCTGGTGCCGGCGAAGGCCGACTACCTGTCGACGCTCGGTATCACGTATCTGCGCCGTCGCCTGACCCAGTTGGTCGAGCAGTACAACGGGGTTGCGGGGCCGGACCCGGAGGCGAGTATCAATCCGGAGATCGTCGGCGTGGTTTTTACCATGATCCAGTATGCGGGGTCGGGGCTGATGACGAAGCTGCGCGGCTACATTGAGAGGACCGGGCAGACCGAGGTACCGCTGTTTCAGCAGGGTCTGCGGGAAAGTAAGAATGTCTTCGCGGACACCGGCGAGCTTGGCATCCCTGCCGTGCTCGCTGCCCACACCACCGAGAACGTCGAATACGACCTGACGCAGTTGACCAGCGAGTTCATAGCCAAGATCGGGATTTGAGGGAGCGTCGGGTGACCGAACCGGCCGACCGCACGTACGACATGTTGCAGCAGATCGGGGAGTTCCTGAAGAAGCTGAAGAAGGATGAATACGACGCGCTCCTGGCCGGGGACTCGCGGCTCATGGTCGTGCCGAAGGGCGCCCGCATCAGCGGCGGTACCGTGCGGAAGATGGAGCCAGTCGCGCTGGCGGTCAATGCCGAGCAGGTCGACGCCGATCTGCGCAGCCTCGGCGATCGGCAGTCGGCAGCGCGTTACCTGGACGACCTCAAGCTGAAGAAGGCCCAGATTCAGCAGCTGGCGAAGGAGTTGAACGTCCACGTGCGGGCGAAGGACACGATCGCCCAGATCCGGGACCTGATCGTCGAGCAGAAGGTCGGCCACCGCCTCGCCCACGACGCCATCCTGCGCCGGTCGTAAGCGTTTCAGTCGCGCAGCAGCCTCGCCGCCTCGCGCAGCACCTGGTCCCGCTGCGTCGGCGGACTCTGCCGGCGCACGCGCTCGGCGACCTCGCCGACAAGCCGCGCCAAGGCCTCCGGTCCCAAGTCGGGAACGGTTGGTGCCGGCGGCTCGTCGCCAGCCGATGGGGGTGCGGCGAGGTGCATCGGCAGCGGCTCCCCGGCGCAGACTACGTCGAGGTGGCCGACGGTCCGGGTGAACGCCACGTAGAGCATCCGGTGGCCGTGCTCGTCGCCAGCCACGATGTCCTCCGGCTCGATGACCACAACGGCGTCGAACTCGAGCCCCTTCGACTCCTGCGGGCTGACCAGGTTGATCGCGTTGCCGAGCTCGCCACGGTCGGCGCTGCTCCAGGCGACGTCGTTGGCCGCCAGGGCGGCCTCGACGTCCGGGCGGTACGTCGGCGGGCAGATGATGCCGACGAACCGCCGCTCGGCCGCGTGCCCCTGGGCGATGGCGACCGCCCGGCCGGCCCGGTCCGCCGCCTCGACCCGGTGGATGCCCGGCCGCGGCCCGTCCCGGACGACCTCGGTCGGCGCAGTCAGTGGCGCGGCGACCGGCAGGAGCAGCGCCGCGAACTCGTATACCTGCCGCGGCACCCGGTAGCCGTAGCGCAGCTGAGCGATGGTGCGCGGGTGCGTGCCCGGCAAATGTGTGGTCACGTCGTCCCAGCTTTCGCGGGCCCACGGCCCCGTCGATTGGGCCAGGTCGCCGAGCACGGTGAGCGATCCGGTGGCGCTGCGCCGGGCGATCGACCGCAGCTGCATCGGCGACAGGTCCTGCGCCTCGTCGACGACGACATGACCGTACCGCTCGGCCGGGTCTCCGTTGATGAGGTAGTCGGCCTCGTCGAGGAGCGGCAGGTCGTCGCGGCTCCAGATCTGTTCCGACAGCCGGTCGGCACTGCGCCGGCGCAGCTGGGCGACCTCCGCGGCGGTGAACTCATCGCCCGCCGCTGCCCGCAGCCGGTCCCGGGAGCCAAGCAGGTCGCGCAGGAACGCCGGCGCGCTCAGTTGGGGCCAGAGGCGTTCGAGTAGATTGTCGACGGACCGCTGGCGGGCCTGCGCGGCTGTGACGCCACGTCGTTCGAGCAGCCCGGTCAGGACGGTCCGCAGCCGCGCGCGGCGCTGCGCGTAGGGGCCGGGTCCGTCGCGTAGCTCAGCGACGGCCGCGCCGATGTCCACGCCGGGGAGAGTAACGAACCGGCCGTCGATCTGCAGCCGTTCGGCCGACTCGGGCCGGCCGATGCGCTGCTGCAGCGCGCGAGCGAGAAGCCCGGCCATGCGCGCTTGGCCCTTGATCCGGCTCAACGGTACCGTTTCGGGCCGGCCGCGGCTGACTGGCGGACCGAGCTGCGTGATGTCCTGCTGCACGACATCCTGCTCGCCGAGGCCGGGCAGGACGGTGCTGATGTATCGGGTGAACGTGGGGTGCGGCCCGACGACGAGCACTCCGGAGGTGCGCAACCGGTCGGGGTGGTTGACTAGTAGCCAGGAGACCCGGTGCAGCGCGACGGCGGTCTTGCCGGTGCCCGGGCCACCCTCGATGACCAGGACCGTATCCAGGGGAGCCTCGATGACCTCGTACTGCGCGGCCTGGATGGTGGCGACGATGTCGCGCATACTGCCGGTGCGGCCCTCGGCGAGCGCGCGGAGCAGCGCCGCGTCGGGCCCCTGCCGCCTGTCCGGCGCCGCCGCCGTGAACACTACGTCGGTGAAGTCGTTGATCGTGTTACCCGTGCAGTGGAAGGTCCGTTTGCGGGTCAACCCACGCGGGTCGGCGTGCGTTGCCCGGTAGTAGCTCTGAGCCGCCGGGGCCTGCCAGCCAATGACAAGGATCTCTTGACGCCTGTGGTCGCGGATCAGGTGTTTGCCGATGTAGAGCGGGTCCTCGCCGGCCTGGTCGATCCGGCCGTGCGCGACGGCACTGCCAGTGGCGCCGAGCGCATCCTGATGCTTTCTGGCGTACTTGGCGAGCTGCGCGGCGGCCGCGGCGTGGGCGGCGGCGTTCGCGGCGTTGCCGGCCGCCGTCTTGGCGTGCTCGCGGGCCTCGGCGGCACGGTCGAAGTGCTGCTGCTCGTCGTCGATCTCCGCCGCTGAAGCCATACCTGCCCTCGTGTTGATGGCCGTCGAACCGTCCGCCCACCGTACTGATCCCGGACCCGGTACCGGTGGTTCCGGCGGCCAGAACCCCTAGACGTTGATGCCGGAAAGACCACCCGAACGGGGGCTCGCGTGTCAGGCGCGAGGCCGCCCCGTTCATAGCGGCAAGCGTGTTATCTCGTTCGAGATACTGCAGGGCCTTCGCTCTGATCTCCCATGGCGACCTCATGGCCTGCGGCAGTGCGCTGATCGGCATCGTCCTCTGGGGCAAGATCCTCAAGGCACCCAAGGTCGTAAAGGCGCTCGACCGTGCGTACGACGCCTATAAGGCCTTCACCAAGAAGCTTGAGTGGGCCAAGGGCATCCTGCGCCCTTCGTCCGTTATCCCACAACGGTTCTGGAGCGGGAGATCGTCGCGTGCCGGCGCAGCAGGGTCTCGGAGTGCACCGGCAGCCGGTGCAGCAGCGGGGTCGCCATGGACAGTAGCCCCAGCAACGCGAGCGCGTCGGTCACGCCGAGGCGCGCCGGTCGAAGCAGTGCGGCCAAGTCATCGTCGACGGTGTGATGTGTGCTGGAAGGTGAACCGACGCAAGATCCTGTTCGCTGGCCGAAGTGGCCGCGACGGAGGGCGGACGACGTTGCCGGCTCCACGGGACCATCTGAGACGTCCTTGAGGTATCGACGCCTATTTGTTAATTTACCTAAGAGTTGGCCCAATAGCCGAGGAGTGCTATGAAACGAGCCCTGTTCAGACTTGCCGTCGTGGCCACGGGAGTGGCCGCCATCAGCGGCGTCGTCGCATCTCCGGCCAACGCCGGCGTCTACGGCGTCTACCCCAGCGCTGAGGCGTGCAACCACGTCGGCCAGACGTACACCGGTGTGCTCTGGAACTACTACTCCTGCTCCCCGGCTACCGGGGGTAGCGGCAACCTCTGGGCTCTGTGGGCCCCGGGTTACTAGACGAGTAGTTCCGAAGTCAGAAGTCGATGTCTGGGCATGAAGGGAGGGTGTTGATGATCATGTCGGAACGCAGGATCTCGACACCCTCTTGACTTCGAACTGGTCTGCCTGGCCGTGCCCACGTCCTGCTCGGCCTCCGCTCGGAGGCGCGCTGGATCCGCTACGCCCGCATCCACCTGATCGCTCGGTTCTCGGCGCTGCGACAGGCTGTTCATCTTGGTGGTGTGTCGTTGTCGGTGGTGGCGCGTATCAGGCGGTCGCCGTCGGGCGTGCGGTAGTAGAGGACTGACCGTCCGGCGCGGCGGCGGCGCACGAGCTGCGCGTCCAGCAGGATTCTGAGGTGGTTGCCTACGGCGCCGATGGCGAATCCGGTCACCGATACCAGTTGGGTGGTGCTCATCGGGTTGTCCAGCAGGCTCAGCAGGGTCGCGCGTGCCGGGCCGATGAGGCGGCGTAGAGCGCCTGGTGCGGTGGGCTGGCCCTCGGCGAGCAGCCCGGCGCATGGATAGACCACCGAGTAGCGGTGCGGTCGACGCCAGCCGGCCCAGCCGCGTGCGCTGGTGGTGGGGATGAACAGCAGTTGCCCGTTGGCCAGGTCGAGCGGTGGATAGTCGTAGGCGTTGATCTGGAGCTGCCCCTCGCCCAGCCATCGCATCCCGGGTCGCATGTCGTCGAGGGCGGACGCCCAACCGCTGGTGCTCAGTCGCCGGGTCCGCGCGATGATGTCCGCTTCGAAGGCCCGCTCGCGGCGTTGCCAGTCGGGTTCGACCGTCTCGGCCCATACCCAGTCGAGGACGGCGGATATCCGGCTCGGCAGGTCCGGCACGTTCAGGGTGGGGTCGTTGCCGGCCAGGTCGGCGCGCAGCGCGGCGGGCGACGCGGTACGGATGCGCTGCATCTCGTCGTCGAAGGTGTGCTCGTCGTCGTCCGGCGGGGGGCAGAGGATGTCGGTCAGCCAGGTCGGCAGCAGGGCGGCTTTCAGGAACGCACGGCCGACCGGATCGTCGGCCATGCGGGCTTGGAACGCTGCCCGCTGCCGCGCCGGGCGGGCCAGTTGGCCGGGGCGGTGGGGCCACGACCCCGCGAGCACGCCCAGCGTCGCGACGGTCTCGGCCAGCGCCGAGATTCGGAACCGGCTGCTGGCGAGCACGTCCGCGTCGATCAGCCAGATGCCCACGTTTCGCCTCCACGCGAAACTTTACCGGAATGGGGACGGCGTTGCCGAGACTGCCTGACATGCGTACGTACCGGGAACTGTTCGGCACGCCGGAGTTCGCCCCGCTGTTCGGCGCGTCGTGCGCGCAGGTCGCCGCGACCACGCTGACCGAGCCGCCTGGCTTGCCGCTGCCGGCGATGTTCGCGGTCCACCTGGCCACCGGCATTTCACTGATCGCCGACAAGGAGAAGCATGATGACGATGCATCCGGACGAGTTGACCGAGATCCTGAACCGACCGCTGAGCCAGGAGCTGTTGAGCCGCGATGTGACCCGCTTGGCCTACGTCGCGAAGGACGGCACCCCCCGCAACGTGCCGATCATCTTCACCTGGAACGGCTCCGAGATCGTCATGTGCACCCCGAAGAACGCCCCGAAGCTCCCGGCCCTGCGCGCGAACCCGGCGGTTGCCCTCACGATCGACACCGAGGTGCACCCACCCAAGATCCTACTCATCCGGGGCCGGGTCGAACTGGACGTCGTCGATGGCATCCCGGACGAGTATCTGAAACAGACCGGCGCCTACCAGATGACGCCCGAGCAACGGGTAGACTGGGAGGCCGAAATCCGCTCGCTGTACGACGGCATGGTCCGCATCGTCGTGACCCCGACCTGGGCCAAGCTGATCGACTTCGAATCGACACTGCCGAGCGCGGTCGAGGAACTCATCCAACAACGGGACGAGCGTCATCGTGTCTGAGGCGTGCTGTAACCCGACTTGGCTCAATTAGAGGCCGCGCAAACAGGTCAAGATCATGGGCGGGGCGCTTGTCCCACCGGTACAGGGTCCACACCTGCCGGATCAGGCTACGTAGCGTGATGATGGTGTCGGCGAGGTGAAGGAACGCGTTGATGACGCGTGCTGTGCGTTGGTAGCTGTTGTGCGAGGGAGTTCGTCCGCTCGACGTGCCATCTCCGGCTCGCCTGGATGGGCGCTTTGTCCCCTTGCTGGGCGATTTCGCCGTCCAGGGTTCGGGCAGCCGGAACCTCGTGGGTGACCGCCGAGTCGTCGCCGGTGTCCAGATGCGCCGTCACCTGCTCGGGCAGCGGATCGAACGCGTCCGGTGTGTCGGGGGTTGGTCCCAGCGGCAGTGGTGGATCGTGTCGGTTCGCGCCGGCTGGGACCCGGTCCTGGGGGATCCCTGTGCCCTCGACCGTGTTGGGGCGTTTTGTCCCATGTTTGCCCGGGTTGGCCGGGGGCGGCCGGGGACCTCACCGCCGCCGGGAGCTTTGGTGGTGCATCCGTCCACGGCGATGTCCTCCCGGGCCGGGCTGACAATCTGTTGACCTCACATGGGCAGCGTTCGATGAGGCCCGCTACGGCGGGGGCGTCGGTGTTGTCGAGCCGTCTTGTTGTCTGCCTTCGGTCCGGCATTTCTGCGTCAAGCACCACGACGCCGGGATGAAGTGCCGCAGTGACCCGGGGCCGTGATCGGGTGCCCGTGTATTCGGCATGTTCGTGGCTGACGATCCAGCCTCCGTCGCGTTGGGTAGCAAGCCTCGCCGCGGCGTGTGCGTGCACCATTTGACATTTCCGTCGGCCGTTCGGGGCGGCGGGTCGGGCTGGATTCTGGGAGAATGAATGCATGGGGCAGCTGCAATTGTTTTGCAAGTCTGAATTGGCTGCCATGCGTGACCGGACCAGGTCGCGTCGTTATTCCGTGGCGAATGAGGAGTTCCGTCGGGAACATGCTCGGCATCGCGCGTGGGGTCTCGCTCAACGACACGCCGAGAAACTCCGCCGAATACGCGCGAGCACCCCGCCGGCAAGCGTGGCTGCCGACGGCCGGGAAGACGCAGTGAACGAACCAGCCACCCCGGCTCCCGCCACGGCCCCGGCCCCGGCCCCGGCCCCGGCTTCGGCGCCGCGCACGGCCACGACCCTCGCCCCGGCTTCGGCGCCGCGCACGGCCACGACCCTCGCCCCGGCTTCGGCGCCGCGCACGGCCACGACCCTCGCCCCGGCTTCGGCGCCGCGCACGGCCACGACCCTCGCCCCGGCTTCGGCGCCGCGCACGGCCACGACCCTCGCCCCGGCTTCGGCGCCGCGCACGGCCACGACCCTCGCCCCGGCTTCGGCGCCGCGCACGGCCACGACCCTCGCCCCGGCTTCGGCGCCGCGCACGGCCACGACCCTCGCCCCGGCTTCGGCGCCGCGCACGGCCACGACCCTCGCCCCGGCTTCGGCGCCGCGCACGGCCACGACCCTCGCCCCGGCTTCGGCGCCGCGCACGGCCACGACCCTCGCCCCGGCTTCGGCGCCACGCACGACCCCGGCATGGCCCAGCCACAACCCCGGCACCGCGCATGGCCACGGCCACGGCCACGGCGCGGCCGCCGACCAAGGCCCCAGCCAGGACCTCGGCACCGCCGGCCAAGGACAGGGCCTCGGCACGCCACCGGCCGAAGCACCGCCACCGGCCGATGCACCGCCACCGGCGGAAACACCGCCACCGGCGGAAACACCGCCAGCTGCCGATGCACCGCCACCGGCGGAAGCACCGCCACCGGCGGAAGCACCGCCACCGGCGGAAGCACCGCCACCGGCGGAAGCACCGCCACCGGCGGAAGCACCGCCACCGGCGGAAGCACCGCCACCGGCGGAAGCACCGCCACCGGCGGAAGCACCGCCACCGGCGGAAGCACCGCCACCGGCGGAAGCACCGCCACCGGCGGAAGCACCGCCAGCTGCCGAAGCACCGCCAGCTGCCGAAGCACCGCCAGCTGCCGAAGCACCGCCAGCTGCCGAAGCACCGCCAGCGGCCGAAGGGCCCGCGCAGCCCGGACCGTCCCGCGATCGATACCGGCTCGGACGACCACACCGCAGTGCGGCACCCGACGCATGGTGCCGATCAACCCGGCCCCGCCTTGCAGCGCCTACCCGCACCCACCGCATCAGCGCCATCCCGCCAGCCCGTCGGCGCGGCGCGGGCACGCCCGCGAGAATCCGCGCCGGCCCGCCGACGCGACACCGCGAAGCAATACCGGCGAGCATCAGCGCCTGCCGGCACATGAGAACTGTTCCCGGGAAATGTCACGCACGAAATCCGTCCAGCCCTATCCCAACGGACCACCGGCCAGCATTTCCGTGCGCCGCAAGAACGACGACGACGCACGAGGCACGTGCGTTGACCGTGTCCCTCACAATGGGTGGCGTGAAGCTGCGCTGGTGCAAGAAGGTGCAGCAGTGCGTTGCGGCTCCGCTCGTCTTAATTTTATGGCCGGTGGTGCATCCCTTGCATCCGCTGGGCTGTCACCGTCCGCGGGTGCGGATCGGTTGGTGTTCGAGAAGTTGTTGCAGGTGTTGCGGTTCGGATGTTCGTACGAGTCGATCGCGGACAGGAGTTGTTCGGCGACGACGATCCGGAACCGGCGTGATGAGTGGATCGCTTTGGGTGTGTTCAAACAACTCAACATGATCGTTTTAGGGCTTACGACCGGATTGTCGGCCTGGTCCTGGAGAACATCGCCGTGGATGGATGCATCGCCAAAGCTCCTGGCGGCGGTGAGGTCCCCGGCCGGCCCCCAGCCGACCGGGGCAAACATGGGATAAAACGCTCCAGCACGGTCGAGGGTACAGGGATCCCTCAGGATCGGGTCCCGGCCAGCGCGAACCGACACGATCCACCACTGCCGCTGGGGCCAACCCCCGACGCACCGGACGCGTCCGGTCCGCTGCCCGAGCAGGTGACGGTGCATCTGGACGCCGGCGACGACTCGGCGGTCACCCACAAGGTTCCGGCTGCCCGAACCCTGGACGGTGAAATCGCCCAGCAAGGCGACAAAGCACCCATCCAGGCGAGCCGGAGATGGCACGTCGAGCGGACGAACTCCTCACACAACACCCCCAACCGCCTGCAACGCTGCTACCAACGCACAGCACACGTCATCAACGCGTTCCTTCACCTCGTCGACACCATCATCACGCTACGTAGCCTGATCCGGCAGGCGTGGACCCTGTACCGATGGGACAAGCGCCCCGCCCATGATCTTGACCTTTTGCGCGGCCTCGAAAGTGCGCACCTCGGGTGATCGCGGCGCCGGCCGGATACCCTACCTGCGGTGTCTCGAACCGCGTGATCGGAGGAGTCGATGCTGGGATGACGGCAGAGCGACCGATGCCCACACAGGACGACGTGCTCGGGTACTTCAACACGCTGTCGAACTGGGGACGGTGGGGCGACGACGACCAGCTCGGGACTCTGAACCACATTACCGACGACGTCCGGCTGGCGGCGGCGCGGGCCGTGCGCCACGGCAGGAGCGTGTCGTGCGCATGGGAGGTTGCCGTACCGGAAGAGATGGAGCGGTCGACGACGACGTGCCCGTGCGCCGCCGACATGCCGGGTGCCGAGAACATGCCGGTGCCCGGATTCCACGCCGATCGGCGCTGGGGCTTTTCGTCCGAGCGGCTCGGCATCACGTTCCACGGCAACACTGTCACCCATGTCGACTCGCCGTGCCACATCTTCTGGGACGGCACGATGTACAACGGGCGGTCGCACTCGTTGGTCGACGCCGCAACGGGATCGGCGTGGGCGGCCGTCACGGCGGCGGCGAACGGGATCATCACGCGTGGTGTCTTGCTGGACATCGCGAGGGTCCGCGATGTGCCGTGGTTGGAGCCGGGGCAGGGTGTGTTTCCCGACGATCTCGAGGAGGCCGAGCGTCGCCAGGGTGTGCGGGTGCGATCCGGCGATGCGGTACTGCTGCGGACCGGCTTTGGCCGCGTCCGGCACGAGGCCGGTGAGGCCAGCGGTTTCACGCAGGCCGGCTGGCACGCGTCCTGCCTGCCGTGGCTGCAAGAACGGGAGGTCGCGCTGATCGGCGCTGACACCCCCCCAGGACGTTCAGCCGTCGGGGTACGAAGACGTGTTGATGCCGGTTCACGCCGTGAGCCTCGTCGCGATGGGTCTGTGGCTGCTCGACAACTGCGACCTGGAGGCGTGCGCGACGACGGCTGCCGAACTCGGCCAGTGGGACTTCCACCTCGCAGTCGCGCCGGTCCGCTTCGCCGGTACGTCCGGCAGCCCGGTCAACCCGATCGCCACATTCTGACCTGAGTACGGCACCTCGCCGATCTTCGCCCCGAGGACGATCGACAACCCCGCTTGCTCGACGGCTGGCCCAAACCGGCCGTCGATGCCGGTGAGCCGCTCGTGGCGCCCGTCGGGACGGCCGGTGCGCCGGGCATGGGCGCAGATCAGGTCCTGGTAGCTCGGTGACGTCTGCCAAGTAGTGCCCTGGTCGGCGGGGGAGGAACGCTTTTCCGGCGGGACTTGCGAGCTGGCGGGGCGGATGGAACGGGTTGGAACACCAAGTGGGTGAGCGCGGTGCCCGGCAACACAACCCGATGGCGAGGCGGCAGGATGAGCGAGGCGACGACGACCGATCCGGCCGCGGGCGGATCGGTGATCACGCTGCCGAGGGGCGGCGGCGCGGTCGGCGGGCTGGGCGAGACCTTCTCCCCGGACCCGTTCACCGGGACCGGCAACCTGTCAGTGCCGATCGAGGTGCCGGTGGGCCGCTCCGGCCTGCAGCCGCGGCTGGCGCTGGCGTACAGCACCGGCAGCCCGAACGGACCGTTCGGGCTCGGCTGGCAGCTCAGCGTGCCCGGCGTCGCCCGCAAGACCTCCCACGGGGTGCCCCGCTACGTCGACGATCCCGTGGCGGAGCGCGCCGACGTGTTCCTGCTCTCCGGCGCGGAGGATCTGGTGCCGGTGGCCGGCGGCTATCCGGGCCGGGTGACGTACCGGCCGCGGACCGAGGGGCTGTTCGCGCGCGTCGAGCACGTGCGCGACGCCACCGGCGACTACTGGGAGGTGCGCGGCCGGGACGGGCTGCGCCACCGCTACGGCACCCCGCGCCCGGCCGGCGCGGCGCCGGACTGGCGGGACCCGGCCGTCGTCGCCGACCCGGCCGACGCCGGCCGCGTGTTCGCCTGGCGGATCACCGAGACCCGCGATCCGGTCGGCAACCTGATCGCGTACGCCTACCGGCGCGACCGCGGCGACGAGCCCGGCCATCGCTGGGACCAGCCGCTGCTGGCGCGGATCTCCTACGCCGACTACGGCGACCCGGCCGACCCCCGGTTCCTGGTCGCCGTCGACCTCGAGTACGAGCCGCGCCCCGACCCGTTCTCCGAGCACCGGGCCGGCTTCGAGGTCCGCACCACCCTGCGCTGCCGCACGATCCGGGTGACCAGCCACGCCGCCGACGGCGTCGCCCGGCTCTCCCGCGAATACCGGCTGGACTACGCTCAGGCGGCGTTCAACGGCGTGTCGCTGCTCGCCTCCGTGACCGCGACCGGGATCGACGACACCGCGGGCGCGCCGGCCACCGAGCAACTGCCGCCGCTGACGTTCGGCTACACCGGCTTCGACCCGGCGGGGCGCCGGTTCCGTCCGGTCACCGGCCCGGCGCTGCCGCTCGACCCGCTGACCGACCCGTCGGTGGCCCTGGTCGACCTGCGCGGGGCCGGCCTGCCCGACCTCGTGGAGCTCGGCGCGCGGCAGCGGTACTGGCGCAACACCGGCGGCGGGCGGTTCGCCGCGCCCCGGCCGCTGGACGAGGCGCCGCCGGCCGCGCTCGGCGGCGCGGGGTGCGCCTGCTGGACGCCGACGGGGACGGCCGGGCGGACCTGCTGGTGTCGGCCGGCGTCGCGGGCCGGCCCGGGGCGGCGGCGCCGGCCGGCTACTTCCCGATGACGTTCGCGGGGCGGTGGAGCCGCCGCTCCTTCCAGCGCTACGCCCAGGCGCCGGCGGTGGACCTCGCGGATCCGGCGGTACGGCTGCTCGACCTCGACGGCGACGGCCTGACCGACATCCTGCGCTCCGGCTCGCCCCCGCAGGCCTGGTTCAACGACGCCGACCCGCGCCTGGCCTGGCGGCGCACGACGTTCGGCGGCGGCGCGCCCGAGCTCGACCTGGCCGACCCGCGGGTCCGTACCGCCGACATGACCGGCGACGGCCTGCCCGACCTCGTGCTGCTGCGCAGCGGCAACGTCACCTACTGGCCGAACCTCGGCCACGGGCGGTGGGGCGCGCCGGTCACCATGCACCGCTCGCCACGCCTGCCGGACGGGTACGACCCGCGCCGGCTCCTGCTCGGCGACGTGGACGGCGACGGCGCGGCCGACCTGGTGTACGTCGACCGCGGCCGGGTCCTGCTCTGGGGCAACCGGCTCGGCACCGGCTGGGCCGAGCAGCCGGTCGTCGTCGGCGGCACCCCGGACCTCGTGGACGCCGACGCGGTCGCGCTCGGCGACCTGCTGGGCACCGGTACCGCCGGCGTGCTCTTCCAGCGCGGCGCGGACTCCAGCGGCCGGCCGCAGCTGTGGTTCCTCGACCTCACCGGCGCCGCCAAGCCGCACCTGCTGGACCTCGTCGACAACCACACAGGGGTGACGACCCGGATCCGGTACCGGCCGTCCACCGTGGACTTCCTGCGCGACGCGACCGCCGCGGCCACCCGCTGGCGGACCACGCTGCCGTTCCCGGTGCACGTCGTGGCTGGCACCGAGACGACCGACGCGTTCTCCGGCGGCCGGCTCAGCACCGAGCTGCGGTACCGGCACGGCTACTGGGACGGCCTGGAGCGCGAGTTCCGCGGGTTCGGCCTGGTCGAGCGGTACGACAGCGAGGTCTTCGAGCCCGGCACCGTGCCCCCGGAGCACTTCTCGCCGCCGACGCTCACCCGCAGCTGGTTCCACCTTGGCCCGGTGGCCGCCGCGGAGGCCGGTGACTGGACCGAGCTCGACCTCGCCGGCGAGTACTGGCCCGGCGACCGGCCGATGCTGTCCCGCCCGGCCGCGATGACCGCGATGCTGGCCGCCCTGCCACGCCCGGCCCGGCGGGCCGCGCTGCGCGCGCTGCGGGGGCAGCCGCTGCGCACCGAGCTGTACGCGCTGGACGGCGGCGACCGCGCCGACCGGCCCTACACGGTCACCGAGACGCTGAGCGGGGTGCGGGAGGAGTCGCCCGGCCGTCCCACGCCGGCCACGCCGGTCTTCTTCCCGTTCGAGCTGGCCAAGCGCAGCACGCGGTGGGAGCGCGGCGACGAGCCGATGACCGAGTTCGCGTACACCGCCGGCCACGACGCCTACGGCCTGCCCGCCCGGCACGTCACCGTGGCCGTGCCGCGCGGGCGGGCGCCGCTCGAGGCCGACCCGGGGGCCCGCGAGCCGTATCTGGCCACGCTGAGCACGACCGAGTACGCCCGCCGCGACGACGCCGGGCACTACCTGGTCGAGCGGGTCGCACGCAGCGCGACGTTCGAGGTGCTCAACGACGGCCGGCCCGCCGTGCCCGACCTGGTGCGCTCCGTCCTCGCGGTGGAGTCCACCGTGGAGGATCCGGCGCTGCGGATCACCACGGACACCCGCACGTACTTCGACGGCGAGGCGTTCACCGGCCTGCCGCTCGGCACGCTCGGCGAGCACGGGCTGCCGTCGCGCACCGAATCGCTGGCGTTCACCGACGCGTTCCTCGACGCGTTGTACCCCGCCGGCGACCCGCTCGCGGTCGGCCCGCGCCCGCCGTACCTGCGGCCGGGCGCCGTCGCCTGGACGCCGGAGTACCCGCAGGACTTCCGCGCTGCCGTGACGCCCCTGGCCGGCTACCGGCACTACGCCGCCGGCGAGGTGCCCGGCTCGCCGGCCGGGTTCTACGCGGTCACCGCCCGGCACCGCTACGACGTGCAGGACCCGCGGCCGGGTCGCGCGCCGCGCGGGCTGCCGGTCGCCTCGCAGGACCCGTTCGGCGCGACCACCCTCGTCGCCTACGACGAGCACGACCTGTTCGCCGTCGGCGAGGCCGACCCGGCCGGGCTGGTGAGCACCGGCGTGCCCGACTACCGGGTGCTGCGGCTGCGCTCGTCGAGCGACCCGAACGGCAACACCACCGAGGTCGCCTACTCACCGGCCGGCCTGGTGACCGCCGTGTTCGTGCGGGGCAAGGACGGCACCGGCGACGCCGCGGCCCCGGGCACCCGGATGGAGTACGACCTGCTCGCCTTCGACGAGCGCGGTGCGCCCCAGTCGGTGCGCACCGTCCGGCGGGTCCACCACGACACGGACCCGGACGCGCCGCCGCGGGAACGCGACGACACCATCGTGTCGGTCGAGTTCTCCGGCGGGTTCCGGCGCGTCCTGCAGACCCGCGACCAGGCCGAGGACACCCTCTTCGGCGACCCGGACTCCGGCGCGGGCGTGCTGTCGCCCGACCGGTCGGCGCCGCCGGGCGCGGCGGTGGGGCGCACCCGGGAACCGTCCGACGCCGACAACGTCGCGGTCAGCGGGTGGCAGGTGTACGACAACAAGGGCCGGGTGGTGCGCCGCCACGAGCCGTTCTTCGACACCGGCTACGACTACGCCCCGCCCGGCCCCGCCCGGCTCGACCGGTTCTCGTCGCTGTTCTACGACCCGCGCGGGCTGCTCGTGCGCACCGTCAACCCGGACGGCAGCGAGGACCGGCTCGTCCCGGGCGTCCCGGCCGACCTCGCCGACCCGGACCGGTACACGCCCACGCCGTGGGAGAGCTACCACTACGACGCCAACGACAACGCCGGGCGTACCCACCCCGGCACCGCCGAGGCGTTCGGCGAGCACTGGAACACCCCGTTGAGCGCGGAGGTCGACGCGCTGGGGCGCACCGTCGCCACGGTGGTCCGCAACGGCACGACCGCCGCCGAGGTGTTCACCACCCGGTACGCCTACGACATCCAGGGCAACCTGCTGTCGGTCACCGACGCCCTCGGCCGCGAGGCGTTCCGGTACGCCTACGACCTGGCCCGCCGCCGCTGGCGGGCGGACGGCATCGACGGCGGCCGCCGCGACACCGTGCACGACGCGGCCGGCAACCCGCTCGAGACCCGCGACGCCAAGGGCGCGCTGGCGCTGGCCGCCTTCGACGTGCTGCTGCGGCCGAGCCGGGCCTGGGCGCGCGACGACGCGGCGGGCCCGGTCACCCTCCGGGAACGTACCGAGTACGGCGACGGCGGCTCCGCCCAGCAGCCGCCGGCCGAGCGGGAGGAGGCCCGCGCGCGCAACCTGCTCGGGCACGCGGCCCGCAAGTACGACGAGGCCGGCCTGCTCACCGTCGAGGCGGCCGACCTGAAGGGCAACCTGCTGCGAACCACCCGCCGCGTGATCGCCGACGGGCCGCTCCTGGCCACCTACGAGCACGGGCCCAAGGGCGGCTGGGACGTGCCGATGTTCGTGGTGGACTGGCGCCCGGCGCCCGGGCAGACGCAGGAGCAGCTGGAGGCCGCGTTGCTGGAGCCGGCCGGGTACATCAGCGACACCGCCTACGATGCCCTCGACCGGCCGACCGTGCACACCCTGCCCGCCGACGTCACCGGACGGCGCGGCCGGATCAGCGCCGGCTACAACCGCTCCGGCGAGCTCGACCGGATCAGCCTGGACGGCACCGTCCACGTGGAGCGCATCGCGTACGACGCGCGGGGCCGGCGCACCCTGATCGTCCACGGCAACGGCACCATGACCCGCTACGCCCACGACCCGCTGACGCTGCGGCTGACCCGGGTCCGCGGCGAGCAGTTCTCGCAGACCGCCGACGCCACGTACGCGGCCAAGGGCCGCGTGCTGCAGGACCTCGGCTACGACTACGACCTCGTCGGCAACGTGCTGACCGTCCGCGACCGCACGCCGGGCAGCGGGCTGCCGGGCAGCCCGGCGACGGGCGGCCCCGACGCGCTGGACCGCGTGTTCGGCTACGACCCGGCGTACCGGCTGCGCTCGGCCACCGGGCGCGAGGCCGCGGCCGCACCGGCGCCGCTGCCATGGCAGGACCAGCCGGCCGGCGCCGACCCCACCCGCACGCGGGCCTACCGGGAGGCGTACACCTACGACGCGGTCGGCAGCCTCCTGCGCCTCGTGCACAGCAGCGCCGGCGGCTTCACCCGCGACTACACGCCCGAGGCCGGCGGCAACCGGCTGCGGCGGCTGACCGTCGGCCTCACCTCGTTCGAGTACGAGTTCGACGCCGCCGGCAACCTGCGCGCGGAGTCGGGCACCCGCCGCTACGGCTGGAACCACGCCGACCGGCTGGCGACGTACGCGACCCAGACCAAGGGCGCTGAGCCGTCGGTGCACGCGCACTACCTGTACGACGCGGCCGGGCTGCGGGTGAAGAAGCTGGTCCGCCGGCAGGGCGGCGCGGTCGAGGTCACGCACTACGTCAACGAGCTCTTCGAGCACCACCGCTGGTCCGGCCCGGCGCCGGGGGCGAACAACCACGTCCATCTCATGGACGACCGGGCCCGGGTCGCGCTGGTCCGCCTCGGGCCGGCCCACCCGGACGACCGGGGCCCCGAGGTCGCGTTTCACCTCGCCGACCACCTCGCCAGCAGCGTCGCGCTCGTCGACGGGTCCGGCGCGCTCGTCAATCGCGAGGAGTACACCCCGTACGGCGAGACCAGCTTCGGCAGCTACGCGCGTAAGCGGTACCGCTTCACCGGCAAGGAGCGCGACGAGGAGAGCTCGCTGACCTACCACCGCGCCCGCTACTACGCGCCGTGGCTGGGCCGGTGGACCGCGGCCGACCCGGCCGGCGGCGCGGGCGGGATCAACCAGTACGAGTACTGCGCGTCGAACCCGGCGTCGCTGGTCGACCCGCTCGGCACCGCACCCTCCGAGTGGGACGCCGTCGGCGCCGCCCTGGACGAGTTCAACCAGGCCCTGAACGACTTCCAATCGAAGATCGACGGCCTGCACGACCGGCTGATGGCCGCCGAGGAGCGGGCGAACAGCGAGCAGCTCAAGCTGCGCGACTGGAATCCCGAGGACCCCGACTACAGGCGCAACTACCGCGCGCAGGAGCGCCGCTGGCGCGAGGCGCGGGCCGACGCCGGCAAGGTCCAGGCGGAGATCGACGAGCTGAGGGCGCGCATGGACCGTGCCACCGAGAACCACCGGCGGGCCACCCAGCGCGCGCTGGAGGCCGCCGAGCAGCGGCGCAACGCCCAGCGCAAGGGCGGCAAGGGCGGCGGCGGCAAGGGCGGGGGCGGGGGCGGCAAGGGCGGGGGCGGGGGCGGCAAGGGCGGGGGCGGCCGGGGCTGGAACCCGTTCCGCCGGGGACCGGACCGCACCGGCGAGGGCGGCGGTCGCGGCACCGGCCCGCTGCAACGCTCGCCCGGCGGGCGCGGCGGCGCAGGCGGGCGGGGACCCGGGCCCGGCGCGCCGGGCCCGGGCAACCAGCGGTTCATGCCGGACCCGCCGCCCGGCATGGTGCAACGCCACAACGACTTCTACGGCGACGACGACATCGCCGAGTTCTTCATGTTCGTCGCCCACGCCTTCCGCGGCGACTATGCGGCGGTCGTCACCGACGTCGTGCGCTGCATGAGCAGCGACTACTGCCGGACGGTGACCAAGGCGGTCCCGACCGGCGGCATGCCCACCGCGCTCGTGCTGCACGGCGGCTTCGGCGGCCTGCTGCGCTCCCCGCTGAACGCCCAGCGCGACCTCGACGCCCAACGCCACTGACCTGCCCGGCCACCTCCTCACATCACGGGAGCTGTCATGACCGATCCGCACGTCGTCATCAACATCATCACGCCCGCGCCCGGTGCCCAGGTGACCCGCACGCTCAGCCTCAGCGGCGGCGTCGGCCTCGACCCGGACACCCTGAGCAAGACCCAGGTCATGGCCAAAGGCTCGGCGCAGGTCGGCATCACCTTCAACGGGCTCAACCCGGTCGGCGGCACGCTGACGATCTCCCAGACCGGCATCTGGCAGCTGGTCGGCGCGACGGTGCCGGCGAGCATCGCCGACGGCGCCACCGTGGTGATCAAGGCGACCGGCACCGCGGACTGGACGGACATCCGCGACCAGGGCCACGAGACGTTCCCCGCCGTGCCGGCCACCGCGCAGGTCACCGTCCAGGTGGAGGCCCGGCCGCCGGAGCTGGCCATCGTCCGCGACTACCCGTCGGAGGTGACGCCGCCGGTGCTGCCGTTCGTGGCCACCGTGCACGGCACCACGTCGGGCGCGCTGTCCGGCATCAACGAGGTCCGCTACGCCGTGACCAGCTCCGGCAGCCCCGGCCCGTCCGGCCTGGCCACCAACCTGTCCGGCGACTGGTCGAGCTGGCAGGCCCAGTTCTCGCTGCCCGCCGGCGACCACCAGTTCACCATCACGGCGGGCGACACCCGCGGGCGGCACGCGAGCCAGTCGGGCGCGATCCTGGTCCACGAGCCGTTCGAGCAGACCGACCCGTCGATCGTGTTCGGGCCGACGATCTACGTGCGGGAGCTGTCCGACTTCGCCGCCCAGCACGTCTCGGTCGGCAACCGCCCGCCCGGCCCCGACGGCACCCGCGGCCTCGACCGGGCCCTGCTGGCGGCCCGCTTCCGCCAGCCGTACGACCGGATGCCGGACGCCGCCGCGTTCGCCGCCGCCACCGCCCCGGTTGACCAGCGCCGCGTCGCCGTCGAGGTGCTGCGCCGCTTCCTGACGACCCCGCTGCCGGCCGCCACCGACCAGCAGCTGCGCGGGTCGGCGTACGAGAGCCTGCTCCGCGAGATGGGAACGTCCACCGTGGAGCTTCGCCAGGCCCGCATCGCCGAGCACTCGCAGCGGGCGGCGCTGGCCGCGCGGCTCGGCATCGACTTCGACGGCTCGCAGGCCGGCCGCCTCGACCAGCTGACCATCAGCCCCGAGGAGATCACCGACGCCCAGTTGGAGGAGCTGTTCGGGTTCCGCTCGATGCAGCACACCGACCCGTTCGTGGACATCACCACCCTGCCGCTGGTGCAGGGCTGGCGGCAGGCGACGCTACGGCAGCGGTGGCGGGCCGAGGACGTGGCCCAGCGCGACAGCCAGGCGGTGCCGGTGCCGGTCATCGAGCCCGACCACGTCCGGGCCGGCAACATCGCCACCGCGCGGGCCGGTGACCCGTGCTACGACCTGTGGGCGGCCCGCCAGGCGTTCGTCGCCGCGCTGGCCGGCCAGATCGATCAGGCCGTCGCCCAGGGCAACCGGACGCCCGCCACCTTCGACCAGCTCGTCGCCACCCACATCGGGCCGGTCGACCTGGCCGACCTCGCCGCCCGCGACGCGCACGGCGAGGACGTCACCGGCGCGCTCGCGCCGCTGCAGCTCGACCTCGCCGAGCTGCGCTACCTGGCCGGCGCCCGGGCCCTGCTCGCCACCGGCGGGCTGCTCACCGCCGAGTGGGGCGACGTCCGCGACATCCTCGTGCAGGTGCGCAAGCGGCGCGTCTTCGCCCAGTGGCGGCAGGAGGAGCGGGCCGCCGACATCGTGCTGCAGCCGCAGCAGTTCCTGCTCGACCCGCCCGCCGCCCCCGGCGCCGCGGACGAACCGGTCTCGATCTGGCGCGGCGACCCGCGGGTACACCTGGACTGGCAGCGGACGCTGTCAGTACGCGGCGCCGAGCTCGACCGGCTGGGCCACGAGCAGGAGGCCATGCTCCAGTCGGCCGACGCGGCGGTGCTCCCGCTCGCCCGCGACGCGCTGCTGGCCTTCGTCGGCTCCCAGCAGTCGCCGCCGGAACCGGCCGCGGCCACCGCCGAGCGGCTGTCCCGCGAGCTGTGCATCGACCTCGTGGCGGACTCGGCGATCCTCACCACCCGCGCCGACAGCGCCGCGCAGACGCTGCTGGAGGCGCTGCTCTCGCTGCGCTCCGGCCGGCTGTCCGTGGTCACCGGCGGCCAGGAGTGGAGCATCGCCGAGGAGGAGCGCTTCGACGCCAAGTTCGCCTGGTACGGCGCCTACCAGACCTGGTACGCCGCGATCACCTCGTTCGCGTACCCGCAGAACCATCTCTTCCCGGGCCTGTACGTGCCCGACGGGCTCACCCTGCGCCCGACCGGGTCGTACGGCACCTTCCTGCACGACCTGCGCGCCGCCCGGATCACCGCCCAGCGCGCCCGGCTGCTGGCCCAGCAGAACCGCGACCGGATGCTCGACGTGGTGCGCGGCCTGCCCGGCCTGAGCGACGTGCAGCGCAAGGCCATCACCGACCTGGCCCCGGTCAGCGAGGTGCACACCAACCAGGAGCTCGACGACCTGCGGACCACGCTGCTGCCGCTGTACGGCATCACCCCCGACGCCGACCAGGCGATCCGGGAGCTGTACTGGCTGGTGCCGGTCGCGCTGGGCCTGGCGTTGACCGAGGCGGGCGAATTCGTCCGCGCGCTGGACTGGTACCAGGTCGCCTACGCCTACCAGCTGCCACCCGCGCGGCGGCGCGTCTTCCCCGGGATGTCCCGCGAGCAGGCCATCCAGTCGGCGTACGGCCGCTCGCCGAACTGGCCGGTCGACGGGTCCAACCCGCACCAGGTCGCCACCGACCGCGCCGACGCGTACACCCACTTCACCGTGATGTCGATCGTGCGCTGCCTGCTCGCCTACGCCGACAACGAGTTCGTGCGCAACACCGCCGCCGCCAACGCCCGGGCGCGGGGGCTCTACGAGGCCGCGCTGGAGCTGATCCGCTCCGCGGACGCCGCGTCGGTCACGGGCCAGGGCGTGCCGTTCCCGGCCAACCCGGTCCGCGACGCCCTGCAGGCCCAGGCACAGACCGGGCTCGACAAGATCCACCGCGGGCTCAACCTCGCCGGCACTCAGCCCGACACCGCCGACGACGAGAGCACGCTGCCCAGCCAGTACCGGTACGCCGTGATCGCCGAGCGGGCCCGCAACCTCGTCGCGATCGCCCAGCAGCTGGAGGCGGCGTTCCTGTCCGCGGCCGAGCAGGCCGACGCCGGCGCCTACTCGCTGCTGCAGGCGGGGCACGACCTGACCGTCGCCCGGGGGATGATCAGCGAGAACGACCTCAAGGTGAGCGCGGCCGACCTCGGCGTGCAGCAGGCCGGCACCCAGTTCGAGCGGGCGTCGGTGCAGGCCGAGCACTACCGCCGGCTGCTCGCCGCCGGCCAGAACGAGCACGAGCGCCAGCAGCTGTTCGACCTGGAGTCCGCCCGCGACCTGGCCGCCGCCGGCGGCGCGCTGAGCGGCCTCGGCGCGATCCTCGGCAGCCCGTCGAACATCCTGGGCGGCCTCGGGTCGATCGCCACCGGCCTGTCCCAGGCGGCGTCCCTGGACGCGCAGATCGAGCAGGTGCAGGCCGGCTTCGAGCGCCAGCGCGAGGAATGGCAGCTGCAGCAGAGCCTCGCCGTCAAGGACGTCGAGATCGGCCGCGAGCAGGTGGCGCTGGCGGGCGTCCAGGCGGCCATCGCGGTGCAGGAGCGGGCGATCGCCGGCCTGCAACTGGCGCACGCCACGGCCACCGCCGACTTCCTGGCCACCAAGTTCACCAGCGCCGAGCTGTTCGACTGGATGAGCGGGGTGCTCAACCAGGTGTACGGCTACTTCCTGCGCCAGGCGACCGCGCTCGGCCGGCTCGCCCAGGCCCAGCTCGCCTTCGAGCGCCAGGAGCCGAACCGGGGCCTCGTCCAGGACGACTACTGGCAGGGCCCGCCCGACCCGGCCACCGGCTCTGGCGACCCCACCGACCGGCGCGGCCTCACCGGCGCGGCCCGCCTGCTCGCCGACCTGACCCGCCTCGACCAGTACGCCTTCGAAACCGACAAGCGCAAGCTGCACCTCACGCAGACCCTGTCGATGGCGCAGCTCTTCGGCCGCGAGATGCAGCTGTTCCGCCAGAGCGGCGTGCTCACCGTCGCCACGCCGCAGGAGCTCTTCGACCGCGAGTTCCCCGGCCATTACCTCCGGCTCATCAAGCAGGTCAAGGTGTCGCTGCTGGCGCTGGTGCCGCCGGTGCGCGGGGTGCGGGCCACCCTGTCCGCGTCGGGCGTCTCCCGGGCGGTCGTCGCCCGCGGCCTCTTCCAGACCGTGACCCTGCGGCGGGACCCGGAGTCGATCGCGTTCACCTCGCCGGTCAACGCCACCGGGCTCTTCGATCTCGAGCCCGACACCGGCCTGCTGCTGCCGTTCGAGGGCATGGGCGTCGACACGGTGTGGCGGCTGGACCTGCCGAGGGCGGCCAACCCGTTCGACTACCGCACGATCGCCGACGTGCTGCTGACGCTGGAGTACACGGCGTTGAGCAGCGAGCAGTACCGGCAGCGGGTCATCCCAGCCCTCGACCGGACGTTCACGGGTGACCGCACCTTCAGCCTTCGCGACCAGTTCCCGGACGTCTGGTACGAGCTGGGCAACCCCGACACCGTCGAGGATCCGGCGACGCGGATGCGCGCGGTGCTGCCGCTGACCGAGGCCGACTTCCCGCCGAACATCGACGGCCTCACCGTCGCCCAGCTCACGCTGTTCGTGGTGCGCGCGGACGGCACCGAGAACGAGCTGACGGTCGCGGCGACCCGGCACACCACCCCCGACGGCCACACGACCGGCACCGGCCCGGTCGGCACCGTCGGCGGCATCATCGGCACCCGTCGCCCGGCCGGCAGCCCGTGGCTACCCCTCCTGGGCGCGCCGCCGGCCGGCGTCTGGGAGCTTCAGCTGGAGGACACGCCGCTGGTCCGCAACCTCCTGGCCACCGACAAGGTCCGCGACCTCGTGCTGGTCATGACGGTCGCGGGCACGGCACCCGCCTGGACCTGAGCCGGCTCACGGGTGGTAGATCCACAAACTCGGCGGAGGGCGTCGTCCAGCGTCCCGGATCACGCCCTCGCCTTCGCCCTCAAATAGGTGTAAACAGGGCTTAAGCCGTGTCGTCGGCGTTCGATTGGAGCATTGGGGTCTGGCGAGGCGACATGTGGCCGAGTGAGCTGGCGGGCGAGGTTCGGCGGGCAGAGATGCGCCTGTTCGAGCCCGAAGCACTGCATGAGAGCGAGCGGACACGTGTCACACGGCTCGTTGTCGCCGGGAGGGCTGTGGTGCGAAAGGAACCGCTGGGACCGGACGCGCAGCGGCGGGTGCGGCACGAGGCGGCGATTCTGCAGCGGTTGCGCGGTGTCGAGGGGGTCGCGCAGTTGGCGGAGGCGCCACGGTGTCCGGGGTCGGTCGTGGTGGAGGACGTCGGTGGCTCGTGCCTGGCTGACCTGCCGAAGCCGCTGACCGTCGATGACCTGGTCGGGCTGGCGGTGGGGTTGGCCCGGGCGGTGGCGGGGATGCACCGGCGGGGTGTGCTGCATCGGAACATCACACCGGCGAACATCGTGATCTCCCGCGGCGGCGCGCCGTGCCTGGTGGATTTCGGGTCGGCGTCGTCGCTGGCCGAGCTCCGCCCGGAGTTCACGCATCACAGCGAGATCGTGGGCACGTTGGAGTATCTGGCGCCGGAGCAGACCGGGCGTACCGGCCGGGCGGTGGATCAGCGTGCGGACCTGTACGCGTTGGGTGCGACGCTGTATGAGTTGGCGACGGGCGCGCCGCCGTTCGGTTGTGGGGACCCGTTGCGGCTCACCCACGATCATTTGGCGCGGGTGCCGGTGCCGCCGGGGGAGGTGAACCCGGCCGTGCCGCGGCCCCTGTCCGAGATCATCCTGCATCTGCTGGAGAAGGAGCCGGACAACCGGTACCAGACCGCCGACGGCGTGGTCTACGACCTGGAGCGGTTGCGGGACGCCGGCCCGCGGGCGGCGGCCGGGCTTCGGGTCGGCGAGCATGACGTTCCGCTCCGGCTGTTGCCACCATCGCGGTTGGTGGGCCGTGATGCGGAGGCGGCGATGCTGGAGGCGGCGTTCGAGGAGGCGTTCTCGGGTCGGTGTCGCGGGGTGCTGGTCGGCGGCGCGCCGGGAGTGGGCAAGACAGCACTCATCGATGAACTGCGGCCGGTGGTGACCAGCAGTGACGGCTGGTTCGTGGCGGGCAAGTTCGACCAGTACCGGCGGGATCTGGAATTCGACGCGGTGCATCAGGCGTTTCGCGCGTTGGGTCGGTTGCTGCTGGCCGAGCCGGAGGATGAGCTGGCCAAGGTCCGCGAACGGCTTCTGGCGGCGGTCGGGCCGAACGCAGGTCTGCTGACCGCGGTGCTGCCGGAGTTCGCGGCGCTGCTGCGGGTGCCGCCCGACCCGGGGGATCCGCTGACCGCGGAGGTTCGGGCGCAGCGAGTGGCTGTGGACGTGTTGCGCGCGGTGGCCTCGCGGAAACGGCCGCTGGTGGTGTTCGTCGATGACCTGCAGTGGGCGGGTCGCATGCCACTGGGCGTCGTGGACCTGATGCTGAGTGAGGAGCCGGTCGACGGCCTGTTGCTGGTGGGTGCGTACCGGGACGACGTGGACGTGGGGCATCCGCTGGCGGCGTCGCTGTCCCGGTGGCGTGAGCAGGCCGGAGTGCGGCACCTGCGGCTGACCAACCTGCCGGTATCCGACACGATCACCATGGTCGCGGAGATGCTGCACAAGGGCCGGGCCGCGGCGGCGGGGCTGGCCGAAATGATCGAACCTCACACGTCGGGCAATCCGTACGAGACGGTGGAGCTGCTCAACGCGCTGCGCCGCGACGGCGTGCTGACCGCGACGAGCGCCGGGTGGCGGTGGGACGCGGCGTCCGTGCGCACTCACCTGGGCCACTTCGACGTCGCCGGGCTACTGGCGGCCGGTGTTGGTGCCATGCCGCCGATGCTGCGGCAGGTGGTGGAGGCGATGGCGTGCCTCGGCGGGCGTGTCGAGGTGGGCCTGCTGCAGGCTGCCACCGCCGTGCCGGCGGGCGTGGTGGAACAGGCTCTGGCGCCCGCCCTCAACGAGGGCCTGCTGGTGGCGGAGCCCGGGGTGCGGGAGGTGGTGCGGTTCCGCCACGACCGGATCCGCGAGGTGATCCTGCGCGGGCTGGCTCCGCAGCGGCGCCGCACGCTGCAGTTGGCGATGGCACGGCGGCTGGCCGGGATGCCGAAGTGGTTCGCGGCCGCGGCGGAGCAGTACCTGCCGGTGGTCGACGCGCTCGACGACGCCGCGGAGCGACGCCGGGTGGTGGGGCTGCTGCGGCGCGCCACCGGCCAGGTGGCGTTGATCGGGGAATACGCGCTGGTGAACGCGCTGCTGACCGCCGCCGCGCGGCTCGTCGACCCTGGCGATGTCGCCACGCTCGTCGAGGTGCGCACCGGCCGCCACGCCGCCCTGTACAGCCTGGGGCGCCTGGACGAGGCGGACGAGGAGTACCGCACGATCGTAGGGCTGCGCACCAACGCCCTGGACCGGGCGAACGCGACGGTTGTGCAGGCGCGCAGCCTGACCCACCGAAACCGTCTTGTGGAGGCGATCGGGCTCGGATTGGCGTCGCTGCGGGAGCTCGGCATCGCCGTCCCGTCTCCGGACCGGCTCCCGATCGAGCTCGACCACCAGTTCACCTATCTGTACCGGTGGCTGGACCACACCGACGACGCCGGCGAGTTGACCCGGCCGGAGATCACCGAGCCGACGCTGCTCGCCGCGATCCGTCTGATCAATGCCGTCCTGCCGGCGGCCTACCTCGCCGCTCAATACGCCACGTACGGCTGGCTGAGCCTGGAGGCGCTGCGGATCTGGATCGAGCAAGGCCCGGCTCCCACCCTGATCGGGCCGGCCAGCGCCGCCGCCACCGCTGCGGTGCTGCGCGGGGACTATGGTGCCTTCTACCAGGCGATGCGGCGGATCCTGGCGCTGGGCGACGCCCGCGGCTACGAGCCCGACACCTCCCAGGCGCGCTTTCGGTTCGCTCTTCGGTGTTGCTGGTTCGAACCGATCGAAAACGTCGTCCTCATGGGCCGGCGGGCCCGGGAGGGGCTGATCGTGGGGGGTGACCTGGCCCTCGCCGGATACACCTACTACCCGACCGTGGTGGGCCTGCTGGATTGCGCGCCATCGCTGGACATCTACGTCGCCGAGGTGGAGGCTGGTCTGGCCTTCGTTCGGCGCAGCGGCAACGAGCAGACCGCAAGATTGCTCAACAGCTACCGGTGGCTGGCTGATGTGCTGCGCGGCGAAAGCGCAGCCGCAGCCGATGAGGCGGGACACGCCGACAGATACCGCCACGACCCGGTGGCGTTGCTCAACGCGCATGTCATCCATGCGCTCGCCGCTGCCGGCTTCGGTGATCTGGCCGGCCTGACGCGGCACACTACGGCGGCGATGCCACTGATATCGGCTGCCCAGGGCATCTACACGACCGCCTTGGCCCATCTGCTGCGCGGGCTGGCCCTTGCCGGGCAGGCCCGAGCCGGCCGCGGTAGCGAGCGCGACGGTCTGCTGTCCGAACTGGACGAGGTGCTGCGGTGGATGGCCGCCCGCGCCACGGACGCGCCGGTGAACTTCCAGCATCTGCTGCGGCTGCTCGAGGCGGAGCGGGCCTGGGCGGTCGGCGACTTCCACGGGGGTGTTGTCGGCTTCGAGGCGGCGCTGCGTGAGGTCGCGCAGCGCGAGCGGCCGTGGCATCGGGCCTTGATCACCGAACACGCGGCCCGCTTCTACCTTGCCCACGGCCTCGAACACACCGGCTACAACCTGCTCATCGAAGCGCGCCGGGAGTACCTCGCCTGGGGCGCGACCGCAAAAGTCGACCAACTCGACTGGGCGTACCCAACCCTGCGGCCAGGAGCCGGTGCGAGCGCCGGGCAGGGCGCCGACCAGCCCGGTGGTGTCCTGCGTCAGCGGGCCACCGTCACGACCGGAACGCTCGACCTGCTCGGCATCCTGTCCGCCTCGCAGGCGCTGAGCTCCGAGACCAACGTCGACGGACTGCACTCCCGCCTGGTCAAGGTGCTCAGCGCGATGACCGGCGCCACCGGCGTCCACCTGCTGCTGTGGAGCGCCGACCGGCGGGACTGGCTGCTGCCCGCACCCGGCGGCGACGGCGGCGTCATCCCGGTCAGCGGCACCGACTACGAACGCGTGGTGCCGATGTCCGTGCTGCGCTACGCCCAGCGGATGCGTGAGCCGCTGGTCGTGGGCGACGCCACCAGCGACCAGCGGTTCGCCCGCGACCCGTACTTCACCGGCCTCACCTGCTGCTCGCTGCTGGCTGTGCCGGTCATCGGCCGCGGCACCCTGCAGGCAGTGCTGCTACTGGAAAACCGCCTCATCCGCAGCGCCTTCACCACCGAACGGCTCGACGGCGTCAAACTCATCGCCGGCCAGCTCGCCGTCTCCCTCGACAACGCCCAGCTCTACGCCGAGTTCCGCCGCGTCGCCGACGAGCAGGCGGCGTTGCGGCGGGTGGCGACCCTGGTCGCCCGCGGCGCGGGACCCGAGCTCGTGTTCGCCACGGTGGCCGACGAGGTCGGCGCGCTGTTCGGCGTCGACGGCACGGCGATCGTACGGTTCGAGCCGGACGGGGACGCGACGCTCATGGGAGGCTACGGGTACGAGCACACCCGACCCGGTTCGCGAAGCAAACCCCACCCCCGTTCGGCTATGGCGTCGGTCCAGGCGACCGGCCGGGCGGCACGCCGCGACGTGGACCTCCCGAAATGGGCGAGCCTCCCCGAGGGAGCCCGCTGGGCCGTCGCCACCCCGATCGAGGCCGAGGGCCGGATCTGGGGCGCCATCGGCGTCGGGTCCCGACGCGAACCGCTGCCCGAGGACACCGAGCAACGACTGGCCAACTTCACCGAACTCGTCGCGACCGCCATCGCCAACGCCGAAAGCCGCGCCGAGCTCAACACCTCACGAGCGCGGATCGTCGCCACCGCCGACCAGACCCGCCGACGCATCGAACGCGACCTGCACGACGGCGCCCAGCAGCGACTGGTCTCCCTTGCGCTGCAACTCCGCGCGGCACAAGCGGCACTGCCACCCGAACTCGACATACTCGGCGCACAACTCGACCGCGCCGTCGCCGGGGTGACCAGCGCCATGGAGGAACTGCGCGAGATCTCACACGGCATCCACCCGGCCATCCTGACCGAAGGCGGCCTCCGCCCCGCGCTGCGCGCGCTCGCCCGCCGCTCGCCGATCCCCGTCGATCTCGACACGCGTGTGCAGGGGCGGCTGCCCGAACAGGTCGAGGTCAGCGCGTACTATGTCGTCGCCGAGGCGCTGACCAACGCGGCCAAACACTCCCACGCCTCGACCGTCACGATCACCGTCGAAACCGACAGTGCCGACACCGTGTTGCGTGTCGCGGTCCGCGACGACGGCGTCGGCGGCGCCGACTTCACCCGCGGCACCGGCCTGCTCGGCCTCAAAGACCGCGTCGAGGCACTCGGCGGCCGAATCTCCCTCCACAGCCCGCACGGGGCCGGCACCAGCCTCCACGTGCAACTCCCGCTCACCACCACGAACAGCGACGACACCGCCCGGCAACTGGAGCACTGGTGTCCTGAGTCGTTGATGAGCTGATGAAGCGCTGAACGACCGGATCCTGTCAGGCGGCGTCGGGGAAGTCGGGTTGCTCCGGGCCGTGCGGGATGTCGATGCGCGCCTCGCCGGTGCGCAGGGCGCGCAGGACGACCCGGCCGGCGTACTCGGCGGTCTGGGGCACGAACCCGCCCGGCCGGGCCGCGGTCCGGTCGGCGAACATGCCCTCGCCGAACTCGGTCGCGGTCATCGTCGGATGCAGCAGTGTCACCTGAATGTTGTCGCCGGCCAGCTCGACGCGGGCCACCTCGCTGAGCACGATCAACGCATTCTTGGACGAGACGTAGGCGGCGGCGCCCGGCCAGCGGGGCCCCTGGGTCGCGCCGGAGCCGACGTTGACGATCCGCCCGCCGCCGGCGGCCCGCATGTGCGGCAGCACCGCCTGCATCCCGTTCAGCACACCAACCACGTTCAGGTTCAGCAGATCCAGGTACTTCGCCGGGTCGATCTCCTCGACCCGGCTGGGCCCCGAGTAGTTGGCGCCGGCGTTGTTGACCAGGCCGTCGATCCGGCCGTGCCGGGCCACCGCGGCGTCGGCGAGCGCGCGTACCTGGGCCGGGTCGGTGACGTCGGTGGGGACCGCGAGGGCGCCGTCCAGTTCCTTGCCGAGCGCGTCGAGCCGGTCGGCCCGGCGGGCGGCCAGCACCGGCACCGCACCGGCCTCGTGCAGCAGCCGCGCCGTCGCCTCACCGATCCCGGACGAAGCTCCGGTCACGATGACCACGCGGCCGGTCAGCGATTCCGCCATGACAGTTCCTCTTTCGTCGAGTTGCGTGGTTGTCCGCCTACTCAAACTCGTGTTAACGGGTACTCGGGCTAGCCGGACGAGCAGTGTTCAACAGCCGGACGAGCAGTCGGTATCCCGGCCGGGCGACCTACGATCGGCTCATGGATGCCTGCTGGTCGGATCCCGGGTACGTGCTGGCCGTTGTCGAACGGGTGCTATCCGGGCCGAGTCAGCAGCGAGTCGAGCGGTTCGCCGCCGAACTGGCCCCGCTCGTCCCGCATCATCTCGCCGCGATGCTGGCCGGGTTCTGCCTGCGTAGCCCGCTGAAGGTCGCCGGTGACCCGGCGGTCGCGCGGGCGGTGACCAGCGCTGAGATGCGGCGGCTGGCCGAACGGGGTGAACCGGGCCGGCCCATGCTCGTCCGCGGGGTGCTGGGTGGCCGGGAGCGAGAGCTCGTCGTGTTCACCACGGCGCCGGTGATCGGCCAGGGGGCCGTGCTCGCGGTCGCGCGGCGCGATGCGGAGGCGCCGCCGGAGGACGCGTTGGCGGTGGCCGCCCAGCTCTGGAACATCTTTGGCGCGGACGCCGCCCAGCGCGCGGCCGAGCCGGCACCAGGGCCGCTGGCCGGCAGCCTGGCTGCGGCCGCCGCCCGGTCCCAGGCGATCTCCGACCTCAGCCAAACCCACGCGACGACCCTCTCCGCGCTCCTGGCCGTGCTGCGGTCCAACCGGCTGGCCGACGCGGTTGCCCGCCGGACCGCGACCGACCTGGCCACCGACGCGCTACTCGACCTGAACCGGGCCGCGGGCCACGATGAGGACCTGATCGCCCAGCCGGCCCGGGCGGCGTTCGCCATGCTCCGCCAAGACCTCATCGACCTGGCCAGGCACGCCGACGCGGACGTCGAACTGGTCGACCCGGACGGCAACACGATGCTGCCGCAGGACCTCGCGCACACCGCCCGGGCCCTCACCCGGGGCCTGATCCTGGCCGCCCTGGCCCGTCCCGGCACCACCCGCCTGCGGGCATCATGGAGCCTGGACGGACCCACCATGCGGATCACCGTGCGCGACGACGGCGACGTCGCCGACCCGGCCCCCGCACCCGGCCTCACCGAACTCCTCACCGCCCTGGGCGGCCGGTGGGAGATCGACGCCGTCCCGCACTGGGGCACCACGATCGGTGCGCTGATTCCCCTTTCCCCGGCCGAGACACCCGAACTGGGCCCGCTGCAACGCCTCAACGCCCGCGAGATCGAGGTCCTGGCCGGGATCTCTCAAGGACTGCGCAACCGACAGATCGCCGAGCAACTGCAGCTCAGCGAACACACGATCAAGTTCCACGTCCGCAACCTGCTCGGCAAACTGCAAGCCACGTCCCGCGGCCAGGCCGCCGCCCTTGTGCGCGATCTGCACGGACCCGGCCCACGGGACCGGGACCTCAGCCGGCCACGGTGACCCTGGCGACAGTCGAGCAACCCCCAGGCCCTGGGTGGATGAGCCGATGACCTGCGTGATCGGTATCGACTGCGACCTGGTGACCGGCTACGAGCTTGCGTCCGCCGGGTAGGCGGTCCCGCCGGGACGGGACGTCCGGCCCGTGCGACCGGCCGGACTCCGGTGCCACGGTGGAGATGTCGAGTTCGGGAGGTGCGGCATGCACGTACTGGTCACCGCGGCGAGCAAGCACGGATCGACGGCGGAGATCGCCGAGCTGATCGGCGCCGTGCTCACCGAGCAGGGGCTCGATGCGACGGTATGTGCCCCGGGCGATGTTGCGGGCCTGGACGGCTACGACGCGGTTGTCCTCGGCAGCGCCGTGTACGCCGGGCACTGGCTTGACCCTGCCCAGCGCTTCGCCGAACGCCACGCCGCGGGGCTCGCCGCCCGCCCGGTCTGGCTGTTCTCGAGCGGCCCGATCGGCGACCCGCCGATCCCGGCCGACCACGCCGTCGACGCCCGCCGTGTCGAGGCGATCGCCGGGCCGATCGAGCACCGGGTCTTCGCCGGCGCACTGCACCGGGCGCGACTGGGCTTCACCGAGCGCGCCCTCGTCGCCGCCTTGCGCGCCCCGTACGGTGACTTCCGCGACTGGGCGGCCGTCCGTCACTGGGCCCGCGGCATCGCTCAGGCCCTCAC
This sequence comes from Dactylosporangium sp. CA-233914, assembly GCF_050942935.1. Taxonomy (NCBI): domain Bacteria; kingdom Bacillati; phylum Actinomycetota; class Actinomycetes; order Micromonosporales; family Micromonosporaceae; genus Dactylosporangium; species Dactylosporangium sp. CA-233914. The sequence continues at coordinate 3,749,204 of NZ_CP192030.1, forward strand.
CCGGGTCGGAACGTGATGGCCGTGATCGACCGCCTGGTGCAGCGCCCAGGCGAGGTCCTGCGCATCGCCTACTACGGCTGCGCGCGCCGATGAACCGGGCGCTGTGGTGGCGGTGGACGGCCATGCCGACAGTCGCCGAGTTCGCCGGTCTCGCCGTACCGACGGGCGTCGGTGCCGCCGCGGCGATCGTCGCCCGACATGGCGGCACCATCCACATCGTGAGTACGGTCGCGGCGGGCACCACAGTCCGTGCTCGACGGCGTCCTGTGCGGCGAGGGCCGACATCGCACCGCGTGGCGTAGATGCTAGCGACGAGCGCCGCCACGCGCAGTACGCCTCAGGTCTCGCGGCGCCGGCCGAGGGCGATCGCGCCGGCGAGGGCCGCCGCCGACAGCGCGCCGCCGACCGCGGAGGCGGGCAGGTAGCGGCTCGGCGCGGTGCCGTCGACGACCCGGGGCAGCGCGTCGGTCAGCGGCCGGGGCCGCCGGGCCTCCAGCCGGGTGACCAGCGCGAGCAGCAGTTGCGTGGTGGGGTGTGTGGATGGGCAGGCCGAGCCGTCGTGCGGCGGCCTCCAGGTTCGGCTCGCGGCCGGTGCCGGGCCTCGTCTGCGGCACCCCCCTGCCGGTCCGGGAGGCGGACCGGCAGAGGGACTTGCGATCTACCGCTTGGCGCCGGAGAACAGCACCGCGAGGTCCACCAGGCGGTTGGTGTAGCCCCATTCGTTGTCGTACCAGCCGAATACCTTGACGAGCCGGCCGTCGGCGGCGGTGAGGCCGGCGTCGAACACGCACGACGCCGGGTCGCCGATGATGTCGCGGGACACCAGCGGCGCGTCACTGTAGCGCAGCACGCCGGCGAGGGGTCCGGCGGCGGCCGCGGCGAACGCGGCATTGACCTGCTCCACGGTGGCCGGCTGTGCTAGCCGGACGGTCAGGTCGGTCATCGAGCCGTTCTCCACCGGCACCCGCAGGGCGACACCGCCGAGCCTGCCCGCGAGCTCGGGCAGCACCAGCCCGATCGCTTTCGCGGCGCCGGTGCTGGTCGGGATGATGTTCGTGGCGGCCGTCCGGGCCCGGCGCAGGTCCTTGTGCGGGGCGTCGAGCACGACCTGGTCGTTGGTGTAGGCGTGCACCGTGGTCAGCATGCCCTGCTCGATGCCGAACGCGTTGTGCAGCACCTGGGCCATCGGTGCGGCGCAGTTGGTCGTGCAGGACGCCGCGGAGACGATGTCGTGCACGTCCGGGTCGTACGCCGCGTCGTTGACGCCGAGCACGATCGTCGCGTCGACCTCCTTGCCCGGCGCGGAGATGAGGACCTTCCGGGCGCCGGCCTTGAGATGCACGCCGGCGTCGTCGCGGCTGCGGAAGCGCCCGGTGGACTCGATGACGAGGTCGACGTCGAGATCGGACCAGGGCAGGAACGCCGGGTCACGCTGGCGCAGGACCTCGATGTACTGACCGGCGACGCTCAGGCCGGCGCCGGAGGGGTCAATCTCGACCGTGGCCCGCAGCCGCCCGAACGTCGAGTCGTACTGCAGCAGGTGCGCCAGGCTCGCGGTGTCGAACAGGTCGTTGATGGCGACCACGGTGACCGGGCCGCCGAGCAGACCCCGCTCGACGAGGCACCGGACCACGTCGCGGCCGATCCGGCCGAAGCCGTTGATGGCGATTCGGTACGTCATGACATCCTCCTGCCAGCGCGGTGCGGGGCACATCCGTCCCGCAGTTCCACCCTGTCGCCGCATTCACCCCGGCGCACGGGCCGAACGTCACCCGTCGTACGGCCTGACGTCACCGGGCGGACGCGTCCCGGAGCCGGCGCACGTCGCGCTCGGCGACCGCGACCGTAAGGCTCCGCATCGTGTACGTCCCTTCCCTGGACAATTCGCGCCGGGCGGCCGGTTGCCCAGCCGCCCGGCGCGGTACAGCCGTCTCGTCAACGGATGTCGACGCGGGGTGGCAGCGCGTCCTTGTGCAGCTCCAGGAGGACCTCGGCGCGTGGCGGCTCGACCGGCCCGCCGCCGGATCGGGTTGCCGCATGCCGCACCGTGGTGAACAGCCAGAGCGTGAGCGTCGCGCCGACCTGCAGCGCAAGGGCGACCTGGCTCGCCGCCGCCACGGCCACGACGGCCGCGACCAGCGTGACGAGCCCGAGCGCGCCGGCGACGTACACCGTCGCGCCGGCCGGTCGGGCCATCGCCGGTGCCGCCCCGACGATGCACATGCCGATCCCGGCCAGCAGCACCGCCGCGCCCAAGACGCGGGTGGCGGCCGGCCCGGGCGTGTACGCCGCGTAGGACGCGAGGATGACGGCCGCCAGCACGGTGGCCACACCGTCGCGCCACGTCAGCCTCTTCATGGAAGGTCACCTTCCCTTCTCCGCCGCCAGGGCGGCCGTCACTGCTGCTTGGCGGTACGCGGCGGCTTGGTGGTCACCGGGATCTCGCGGCCCGGCGTCGTCGCCCCGGTGAGGGGCACCCGGATCTCGAGGATGCCGGCCACGTACGCGGCGGTGATGCCCTCCTCGCGGGCGTTCGGCGGCAGTTGCAGGGTGCGGACGAACGTGCCGTAGTGGAACTCGGAGTGCGCCTTGTCGACGCGCTCCTCCGTGCGCTCCACGCGGATGTGCAGCCGGTTGCCGACCACGGACACCGTGATGTCCTTGTCCGGGTCGAGACCGGGTGCCTCCGCGCGCACCACGTAGGTGGTGCCGTCGGTGTACTCCTCGACGCGGACGGCCTGCACGCCGAACAGCGTGTTCGGCAGCTGGGTCAGGTCGAGCGGGAAGAGCCTGCTGGTGGTGCTCATGTCACACCTCCCTTCGAGGTTGTCCGCCTCCATCAGACGCCGCCCTCGTCGGCCTCGTGCAGGTCGCACGGCCCGGGACGGCAGGCCGATCGACCCCGCCGAGGCGGCGCCGCGGGCTTTCAGACGCGCTTGGCACCGATCGGGCGAACAGGCGGAAAACTCAGACCGCTTCACCGCGCACCGTGACGCCGCCGATGACGCGGCCCAGCTCGTCGACGACGAAGGCGAACCTCGCGCCGGCGGCGGCCAGCGCGGCCCACGCCCGCGCCGGCGGCCAGGCGGCGGGCACGACGAGCGCCGGCGCCATGAGCTCCTCGGCCGTCGCGGTGGCACGCCGCTCGCGCCGGCGCCGCTGGCGCGCGGTCCCGGCGACCCGGGCGCCGGTGGTGTCGAACAGGTCGGGGTACTCGCCCGAGTCGATGGCACCGAGGATGCGGCCGTACTCGTCCACCACGGCTATCGCCGCCGCTCGCCGTCGCAGCATGATGTCGACGACCTGCCCCACGTCGGCACCCGCGGCCACGGTGACGGCGGGCGCCATCCGATCCGTGACCGTCTCGGCCGGCGCCGGAGCGACCACCGGCCGGGCGGCGGTCCGGGCAGTCACCGGGTTCTCGGCCAGCACCATGGTTCGTAGCACCTCCTCGTCGCGACCGACGGTAGGCGCGGCCCAACGCCCGCCGGTAGGGGTCGATGGTCGGCCGGCACGGGTCGTTCGCCCCTACCGGCCGGCCGGCGGCCGGTGTTCGCTGAGGCATCGAGGAAGGAGCGCGCCATGTCTGTGCACACCAGCCAGGCCCTGACCGCCGACCTGATCTGGCAGGACCTCGGGAAGGCGTCGTTCGCCGTGCTCGGCTACGTCACGCCGGCGGGCGAGCCGCGTTCCAGCGGCGTCGTGTACGCGCTCGACGGGCACCGGATGTACGTCGCGGTCGCGGTGGACAGCTGGAAGGCCCGGCACATCGCCGCGGCGGGCAAGGTCGCGGTGACGGTACCGTTGCGCCGCGGCGGCCCCCTGTCGCTGCTCATGCCGATCCCGCCGGCGACGATCAGCTTCCACGCCACCGCGATCGTGCATCCGCCCGGCGCTCTCGGCGACGGCCCGCTCGCGCGGCTCGCCCCGGCGGCGCGCCGGGCGGAATGCCGCGTCATCGAGATCCGGCCGGTGGGCCACTTCGTCACGTACGGCGAGGGCGTGCCCCTCCTACAGATGCGCACTCCGGCTCAGGCCCGAGGACGGCTCCCGGTCGAGTGACCCGTACCGGACCGCCGTAACGCATCAACCCAACCGTATCGCTGAGCCTGTCGGCGGGCGCCAGGGCGAGCACGACCGATCCCTGGACCCAGCCACGGACGATCGGGCGGTGTTGGCCGCGATCTGCTATCTGATCATGGTCGAAAGCCCACGAGCCGCAAGGCCATGTCAACGTACCTGTTCGCGATCTGAGCCGGTGTCCAGTTCCCGTGATCGCAATACCACCGGGCTATGTCGATGCCCATCGACTCCAGCACCACTGCGGTCATCCGCGAGTCAGGGGTGTCGAACACGCCTGCAGTCACCCCCGCACGGACCAGGCCGTAAATGACGCGGTCGATCCGGCGGCGGATCTGCTTGATCTCGGCCAGGTGATCGGGGCTCAGTGCCGCCATTTCGTAGTTGATGACCCTGGCCATCGTGTGCTTGCGGACATGAAAGAGTACATAACCGCGGACTAGTGCGCGGAACTGCTCGACGACTTGATCTGTAGACGCGACTGCCGCGGTCACGATCTCGAGCGTCTCCTCGTGGCCGGCCTTGGAGATCTCGAACAGCAGCTCTTCCTTGGACTTGTGGTGGACGTAGAGCGCAGCTGAGCTCAGTCCGGACGCGGTGGCGATGTCTCGCGTTGTTGTGCCGTGGAAGCCGCGTTCGGAGAAGGTCTGGACGGCGGCCTCGAGAAGCCGCGCTCGAGTGCGCTCGGCTCGGGTCGGGCCTTCGGCCTGCCCCATGTCCACTCCATTCGTCTGGTTCGAGGTGCCGTCGCGGTCGGTCGTGCCGCCGGCCAGCCTTGACGAACGACGTGCCGGGGTGACTAGAGTCAGTGTAGTACTTACCAAGCGCTTAGTAACTAGCTGGTGGGTCGAGCCGCCCCGGTCGGCGGAGTGAGGAGAGGTGGCCCATGCCCGAGCAGAGCAACGAGGTGCAGGCGTTAGTTGCCCGGACCCGAGAATTCGTCCGACGCGAGGCAATCCCCATTGATGACGAGTTCGACGGTGACATTGAGGCGGCAGGGGGTGACAAGGTCCGAGCCCGGCTCCAGTCGGCCGCCCGAGTTGCGGGGCTGCTCGCCCCCAATGGCCCGGTCGAGTATGGAGGCCTCGGGCTGACCATGTCGCAGCGAGCGCCGGTCTTCGAAGAGGCCGGCTACTCGCTCTTCGGGCCCGTCGCGCTGAACGTCAACGCGCCCGACGAGGGCAACGTCCATCTGCTCGACTACGTGGCATCCAGCGGTCAGCGCGACCGGTACCTGAAGCCATTGGTAGAGGGGAAGATCCGTTCGGCTTTCGCGATGACCGAGCCGGGGCCCGGCGCCGGGTCAGACCCGGCCGCTCTGCGGACCAGGGCGGTCAAGGTGACCGGTGGCTGGCTGGTCAATGGCCACAAGCACTTCATCACTGGTGCAGACGGTGCTGACGTCTTCATCATCATGGCGAGGACGAGCGGCGAGCCCGGCGACAACGGCGGCGCCACGATGTTCCTGGCCCCGGGCGACGCCGAGGGGATCGATGTGGTGCGGCACATCCGCACGATGGACCGATCGATGCTTGGTGGGCACTGCGAGGTGCGGTTCGCCGACCTCTTCGTCCCTGACGGCGATGTGCTCGGCGGGGTGGATGAAGGTTTCCGTTGTGCCCAGGTCAGGCTCGGTCCCGCACGCATGACCCACGTGATGCGGTGGACCGGAGCCGCGAGACGAGCACATGAGGTGGCGGTAAGGTATGCCGCCACCCGCCAAGCGTTCGGGCAGCGGTTGGCCGACCTTGGTATGGCGCAGCAGATGATCGCCGACAACGAGATCGATCTAGCCGCGACGCGTGCCCTGCTTCGGGATGCGTGCGCGGAGCTGGATACGGGCGCACACGCAGTCAAGATCACCTCGATCGCCAAGACTTTCGCTGCCGAAGCCCTCTGCCGGGTGGTGGACCGAGCCACGCAACTGTGTGGCGGTGCGGGCGTCGCCAGCGATCTGCCGGTGGCGAAGATTGCGCGCGAACTGCGTCCCTTCCGAATCTACGACGGCCCGTCCGAGGTTCACCGCTGGGCGTTGGCGCGCCGAGCTGTGCGAGAGGTCGTGGGGGAGCAGCGTTGAGTTCGAACGCCACAGCGGTCGTCGGATTTTCCGAGCACGATCTGCTCGCGATCCAACAGGTGATGCAGGCGGCGGGCGTTGCGCTTCAGGGGTCCCTCAAGGCTGAGTTCATCGCAGGCGGCCGGTCCAACCTGACCTTCCGGCTCACCGACGGAAGTAGCGCTTGGGTGATCCGTACACCGCCACGGCTGGGCCGCACCCCGTCAGCGCACGACATCGCCCGGGAATACCGGGTGACAGAAGCCTTGTGGGCGACACAGGTTCCCGTACCACGCCCGGTCACCTTGTGTGAGGACGAGGGAAAGATCGGCGGTGCCTTCGCCATCTGGGATTTCGTTCCGGGCCGCACGATCCAGAGAAAGGACCAGCTCGACCAGCTCTCCGACGAGGCCGTCGCCGCAACAAGCACCGAACTCATCGAGACACTGGCTGCGCTACACCGCGTGGATCACGTCACGGTGGGGCTCGAGAGGTTCGGCCGACCGAGCGGATACGCGCAACGGCAGCTCAAACGCTGGGCCGGTCAGTGGCAACTGGTCGGGCCATCGGACCTGGGGACCTTGGCCGCCGGCATTATCGGCCGCCTCAGCGCGTCGATTCCTCCACAGCGAGCAACGAGTATCGTCCACGGTGACTACCGCATCGACAACACGATCCTCGACCCCGTGGGCACATCCGTCGCCGCGGTCGTCGACTGGGAGCTGTCCACCGTGGGCGACCCCGTCGCCGACGTGGCCATGATGTGCGCCTACCGGCACCGAGCCTTCGACCTCATTGTCGGCGCCCCGAGCGCTTGGACAAGTCAGCGTCTGCCCGACGTGGAGGCACTCGCCACCGCCTACGAGGCGGCGGGCGGGGCGGAGTTGGCCGACTGGGCCTTCCATCTCGGTCTGGCGTATTTCAAGATCGGCGTCATCGCCGCCGGGATCGACTACCGAAGCCGGGCGGGCGCAGTCTCCGGGTCCGGCTTCGACACGGCCGGAGAGTCGATCGCGACCTACCTCCAACTGGCAGCCGAGTCCCTCGGAGGAGCCCGATGAGAAGCGCGCTTGTCACCGGAGCCTCCCGCGGGATCGGGCACGGCATCGCCCTCCAGCTCGCTCGAGACGGGTTCGGGCTGACCGTCACGTCGCGCAGCCGAGCCGACCTCGCCAAGGCCGCAGAAGAGCTTGTGGCAGCAGGCGCTCCCGAGGTCACTCACATCGCTGCCGACCTGGCCGACCGCGAGAGCCTTCTGGCCGTGGCCGACCTTCATCGCGAATGCTTCGGCTCGATGGACGCACTCGTGCTCAGTGGGGGAGTCGGGACCGCGGGCGCGCTCCACTCGATCGACCTTCGCCGAGCCGACAAGACGGTAGCGGTGAACTTCATGTCAGCAGTCACCCTGGTTCGCGCGGCACTCCCCGCGCTCCGTGCGGCAGGGGCCGCGTCCCCGCACGGCGCCCGCGTCATCGTCCTGTCGTCGATCACGGGCGCCTATGCCGAACCGGGCCTCGCGGTCTACGGTGCCACCAAGGCCGCGCTCCTCTCACTCGCCGAGAGCCTCAGTGCAGAGGAGGGGCACAACGGCGTGCTGGCGACCGCAGTCGCACCTGCCTACGTCGCAACTGACATGTCGGCCTGGGCTGCTGATCGCATCGACCCTTCCGCCATGATCCCGGTCTCCGATGTCGTCGCCGTGGTGCGCATGCTGCTCCAACTGGGTCGCAACACGAGCATCCCCCGAATCGTCCTCGCGCGTAGCGGTACCAGCGGATACCAGGCGTAGGCTCCCAGTCCCGTTCACGGCCTCCTACGGCCGTGACACGGCACCGCACCACCAGAACGCCGAGAGGACAATGGTTCCGGCCTCTCGCTCGTCGGTCATCGGACGCGGCGCGGTATGCAGGTCATGCGCCGCTCCGAGCCGACTCAACCCCCGGCCGCCGGCCGTCCCAGGACACCCACCGTCAAGTGCCACACGTTCGCCGTCTCCGCACATCGTTGAACAGGGGTCTCAACTGCGGCCGACGATGTCGTGACCGGCGACGAGTGGATCGAGCGGTCGGGCGGCCGGGCGTGAGCTACTCGGCACCCGTTCCGAACGCGCCGTGACCAGGCGTGCCGAAGATCAGATCTGGTCGGGCACGGCGGGCGTTTCTGTCCTGTCGATCGGCGGATCGGGAAGGAAGCGGTTCGCGGCCACGTCGGACGCGTTTCCGTCTTCGGACGCTACCACCGCGACCGTAGGCCACCCGCGCGCTCGCGTCGGCCGTGGCGGCAGGCGCGGCTCCGATGCCTGGCGTTGCCGATCGACCAGCAGTAACGGTGATCGATTGCGCGCCGCTGGAGCGAACGTGACGCTTGACACACCTGCACCTTCGGTGCAAAGGTTGCACCCACAGTTCACGGGCCCGCCGTTGGGACAGGAGCCGGTAGATTGAGAGCAGTATTGAACCGTGGGAAGCGTTTGCCTTCCAGGCATCGCTCGGCGAGTGCGGCAATTGCGGGTGTGTGTGCGGCGGTGGTGCTTGCCGCATGTTCTGCTGGTGCAAAGTCCAACTCGGGCGGAGACAGCGCCGGCGGCGGTGACGCCAGCGGTACCGGAGTCACCGCCTCGGCCGTGACGCTGGCGTACATCGGGGACCTGTCGGGCCCCGACGCCGCCGTGGAACTCACGTACTACAAGGGGATCAAGCTTGCCATCGACCGCGCCAACGCGCGTGGCGGTGTGAACGGCCGCAAGATCAACCTGGTGGCCGGGGACACCCGGTTCGACACGGCGCAGGCCGTGACCCTGTTCAAGAAGTACACGAGCGAGGAGCCCGCCCTTGCCTTGCTCGGCATCAACGTCTCGTCGATGTTCGAGGCGCTGACCACCCGGATATCCGCCGAGAAGGTGCCCGTCATCGGGCCGACCGGGGTCACCCAGGTGACACTCGCCAACCCGTACATCTACAACGCACAGGCGGACCTGCCGACGACCGCCGAGGCCATCGCCCAGTTCATGGCCAAGCAACTCGGAAGGGAATCGAAGGTCGGCGTCGCCCGCATCAGTACCGCGTCCGGCGACGAATGGTTCGATCTCATGCAGAAGCTGCTGCCCGGGGTCGGCGCGAAGGCGACCGGCCAGCAGAAGATCGACCCCGCGGCGGTCGAGGCCGCCGCCCAGGTCGGACAGTTCAAGCGAGACGGGGTAAACGCGGTGACGCTGCACGCCGGCAGCAGCGGCGGGATCGCCTTGTTGAAGTCGATGCAGAGCGGTGGCCTGAACGTCCCGGTCTACTCGACGTTCGGCGCGAACGGGCCGACCCTGTGGAAGAGCGCCGGCACGCTTGCGCCGAGTACCTATGCCTTCGACGCCTTCGCTCCGCCGGACAGCGACGTATCGGGCCGTGCGGATCTCGAAGCCGCAATGCGGGAGGCGGGCGCCTGGGACGAGTTCAAGCAGGAGAAGAACTACGCCGAGGGCTGGGTGATCGGCGGCATCATGGTGGAGGCGCTCAAACGAGCGGGTGAGAAGCCCACGCGGGCATCCTTCATCGAGGCGCTGCGGTCACCGCAGGGATTCGCCACCGGCGGCTTCAGCGCCGACATCAACTGGAGCAAGGGCAACGGGGTGGCCGACGCCTCGGCGGTGAAGGCGTTCACGTTCGACCCGAAGACCCAGCGGATCGTCGAAGTCAGGAATCCCTGAGCCGTGACCGACTTTCTCAATGCGGTCATCAGCGGTGCCGGCTTCGGCTCCCTCTACGGTCTCGTGGCTCTGGGTCTGGTCGTGGTGTTCAAGAGCACGGGGATCCTGAACTTCTCGGCCGGTGCCTTGATGGCCGTTGGTGGCCTCGTGGCAGCCAGTTTCGGCAGCAGCGGATTCTGGATCGCTGCCGCCCTTGCCGTCGCGATCGTCGCGGCGGCGGGGGCGTTGGCCAACGTCACCGTGATGCGTCCCCTGCTCGGTAGGGGGCTCTTCCCGGGCGTCATGGTGACCATCGGGCTGACGAGTGTGCTGGAGGGCACCAGCGGCATCGTATTCGGGCCGCAGTCGCAGTTCCTGGTGAACCCGATCGCGAACCCGACGATCGTGCTGCCGTTGGGCACCTCGATGTCCAGCACGCTGATGGTCGCGGTGGTGCTGTCGATCGCGGCCACACTCCTGCTGAGTTTCGCGTTCAAGAGGACCGCCGTAGGCCTCCAACTCCGCGCGGCAGCCGTGCGCCCGGAGGTCGCGGCGATGTTCGGAGCGAATCCCAGCCGTATCTTCACCTACGCCTGGGCCGTCGCGGGCGCCTTGGCGGCACTGGCTGGAGCGCTGCTCGCATCCTTGACCGTCGCCGACATCTCCATCGCGGCGTTCGCGCTGCGCGCGTTCGCCGCGATGATCGTGGGCGGGGTCGACAGCCTGGGCGGAGCGCTGCTGGGAGGGATCCTGGTCGGGGTCATCGAACTGCTGGCAGGGACGTATCTCGGGGACGACTACCGCCTGCCCTCGACCATGGCGGTGCTCATGGTCTTCCTGCTCATCCGCCCAGCCGGCCTGTTCGGCACCGCCGAGGTGATCCGGCCATGAGCCAGCCGAGCACTGTCGCCGCGCACCGGAGCGGGCGGAGCCCGCAGGCGAAGCTGGCCGCGCTGCGTACAGCATTCGCCGCGCTGTGCATCCTGGTCGCCATCGCCCTGCCGTTCCTGGTCTCGTCCTACTGGACGTTGGTAGCCACCAACGCCGTGCTCGCCTTCGCCGTGGCGGCACCCCTCAACATGCTCATCGGCAACGCCGGCCAGTTCTCCCTCGGCAACGGCGCATTCCTTGCCGTCGGTGCGTACACGGGAGCCGCGCTCACGCTCAAGTTCGACCTCGAGCTGCCCGTGGCGATGCTGGCGGCCGCCGCCGTCGGCGCGGTCGCCGGATTCGTCGTCGGGCTGCCCTCGCTCCGGCTGCGCGGTGCCTACCTGCTGATGTCGACGCTCGCCGCGCACTACATCGTGGTCTTCGCCGCCCAGAAGTTCCAGACCGGCGAGTTCGGCGCGGCGGGCGCGATCTTTCCGCCGCTGCGAATCGCCGGTACGGACCTCAGCAGTACCCGCTCGATGTACTTCGTCATCGTCGTGTTCGCCGCGATCATCGGACTGATCATCTTCAACGTCATGCGCAGCGGCTTCGGCCGGGCGCTCGAGGCGGTGAAGACCCGTGATGTGGCCGCGGCGGCCAGCGGAATCCCCGTCTCCCGCATGAAGCTGTCGGCCTGGTCCCTCACGTCGGCGATGATCGCCGCCGGCGGAGTGCTCCAGGCGTATTTCCTGGGGGCCGCCGCCGTGGAGTTCTACACGCTCAACCTCGCGATCACCTACATCGCGATGATCATCGTGGGGGGACTGGGCAGCCTGGGTGGCACGTTCCTCGGTGCCTGCTTCATCACGCTCGTGCCGGTGGGGGTGAACCATCTCTCCGACAAGTACGGCGGTGAGGTGGGCGCGAAGAACGGCGGCGTGCTCGCCCATCCCTTTGAGCTGCAGACCGTCGTCTACGGCCTCATCATCATCGCATTCGTCGTGCTCAAGCCCGAGGGCCTGGTCGGCTTCGTCCGATCGGCCAGGAACTGGGCCACTCGGGCTCTGCGGGGTCGGTGACACAGTGGAACAGGAATTGATCTCGGTTCGAGGCCTCGACGTCGCCTACGCAAGCGGAGCGCACGCCTTGCGGGGGCTGGCGCTGAACGTGGGGATCGGCGAGCGGGTCGGCATCATCGGCGCGAACGGCGCGGGAAAGACAACGGTCGCCCGGGCGATCACCGGACTGGCTTCGGCCTTTCGGGCAACCATCCGCGGCGGTCGGATCACGCTGTCGGGCCGGGACATCACCCGATGGCCGGCCTGGAAGGTGCTGCGCGAAGGGGTGGTCACCATCCCGGAGGGGCGCGGCGTGATCAGCGACATGACCGTCGAGGACAACCTGCGTCTGGTCCTCGTGGGTCTGCCTCGCGCACAGCGGTCCACGCTTGCGGAGGCGTTCTCGATGTACCCGGTGCTGGGGGAGCGTCGACGTGCCATGGCCGGCCTGCTGTCCGGCGGTGAGCAACAGATGCTGGCGGTCGCGCGCGCACTGCTGGCCAGGCCGAGGCTGATCGTCGCGGACGAGCTCTCCCTGGGCCTGGCGCCCAAGGTCGTGAAGGAGATCCTGAACGGTCTCAGCGCGAGAGCGGCGGGTGAAGGGACTGCGGTGCTGCTCATCGAGCAGGCGGCGGTGCTGTCTCTCCAGTTCGTCGACCGTGCCTACGTCCTCGACCAGGGCAAGGTGGTCACCCAGGGAACCAGCGCGGAACTGCGCAGGGCCGGCGACACGACCGCTCGCTATCTCGGGATCGCCGACCTCGAGCGATCGGAGGGGCTGCTATGAGCGCGCCGGGCGCCGACGATCTGGTGATCGACAATCTAGCGCTCCGCTTCGGTGGAGTGGTTGCCCTGCGGGACGTGTCATTCACGCACCGGGCCGGCGAGGTCCTCGGCGTCATCGGGCCGAACGGCGCCGGCAAGACCAGCCTGGTCAACGCCATCACCGGCATCTACCGTCCGAGTGGAGGCACGATTTCGTTCCGGGGGAACCGTCTGAACGGTCTTTCGCCCGGGGCCATCGCGGCCATCGGCGTCGCCCGTACGTTCCAGCACAACCAGCTGTGCGCCCAGCTGACCGTTCGCGAGAACGTCATGCTCGGATGTCATCGCCGGCTGGGGTACGGCATGTTCAAGGCGGCGCTCGGCGTGGGACCGGCGCGACGGGCCGAACGACGGTTGCGTCACGAGGTGGAGCCCATCCTCGAGCTGCTCGGTCTCGATGACGCCGCCGATGAGCCGGCTGGCTCATTGCCTTATGGCGTGCAGAAGCGCGTCGAGATCGCCCGAGCGCTGGCGCTGCGGCCCACAGTTTTGCTGCTCGACGAGCCGGCGGCGGGTACGAGCGACGAGGACCGCGCGTCGCTCGTACGGATCATCAAGCACCTGCAACAGGACGCCTCGTGCTCGGTCGTCGTGATCGAGCACGACGTTGGCCTGGTCATGGAGGTGAGTGACCGGGTCGCGGTTCTCGACTGGGGTGAATGCCTGATGGTCGAGCGCCCTGAGGTGGTCGCCAGCGACGAGCGTGTGCTGGCCGCGTATCTCGGCGTCGACGATCCCGACACCGATCTGTCGCGATCCGATGCTGCTTGACGGACTAAGGAGACTGCGTTGACCGACTCGTCGTCCCTGTTCACCGACCGGACTCTGACGGGCATGCTGCTCAAGCAGGCGGAGCGGGTGCCCGACAAGGTGGCCCTGACCATCGTGGGCGAGGATGTCACGTACGCCGATCTCGTGGCGCGGTCCAACGCCGTGGCACGAGGCTTGCGGCAGCTCGGTGTGGGCCGCGGCTGCGTGGTGGCCGTGCTGACCGAGAACTGCGCGGACCAGGTGGCGATCCAGTTCGCGACGGCGCGCCTGCGCGCCGTCGAGGTCATGATCAACACCGCCTACCGGCGTGCGTTCCTGTCCCACCAGCTCAGGGTGAGCGGAGCCGAGGCGATCGTGGTCGACCCGGCGCTGGTCGACACCGTCCTGGAGGTGCTGGACGAGGTACCGGCCCTTCGGCACCTCGTCGTGCGTGGGGACTCGATCCCCTCGGGGGGCGCGGCGTTGACGGTGAGCACCATGGCGGCGCTGCGAGATCATGACTCGGGACCGCTTTGCGACCTGGTCGACCCGGTGTGGACGGACCCTTCGACGATCACCTTCACGTCGGGCACGACGGGTCCGTCCAAGGGTGCGACCATGACGCAGAACTATCTGTGCAACTTCGCCGAGATCGAGGCTCAGATCTGGTACCGCGGTCCCGAGGACACCTTCTACTCCTGCGGTCCGCTGTTCCACCTGGCAGCGAAGGGCATCGCCGTGCTCGGCTCGATCAGGCGCGGCGTGCGCTGCGTGCAGGACGAGCGGTTGAGCGTCTCGGGATTCTGGCGGCGGATCAGGCAGGAGCACTGCACCGCGACGTTGATGCTCGGGTCGGTCGCGATGCTGCTGTGGACCCGGGAGCCGTCCGACGACGAGGGCATCGACACCGTTGTCGGCGTACCGGCTCCGCCGCCCGCACTGCAGCCGGCGATGCAGGAGCGCTGGAAATGCAAGTTCGAGAGCGTCTACGGGCTCAGCGAAGCCGCACCGGTGTCCCGCACCGGTCCGGACATCCCGCTGCGTCCCGGATCGTCCGGGAAGATCGTCAGGGAGTACTTCGACGTGCGCATCTTCGACGACAACGACTTCGAGCTCCCCCGGGGCGAGATCGGCGAGGTCGTCATCCGGCCGATGCAGCCGCACTCGATCTTCGAGGGATACTTCGGGGAGCCGGAGGCGACCGCGAAGAAGTTCCGCAACCTGTGGTTCCACACCGGGGACCTCGGAAGCATAGACGAGGATGACTACTTCTACTTCGCGGACCGCAAGGACGACTACCTGCGCCGTCGCGGCGAGAACATCTCATCCTACGAGGTCGAGACCGCGATCGTCCGGCATCCAGCCGTGCTGCAGGTCGGGGTGGTCGGCGTCGAGAGCGACATGGCCGAGCAGGAGGTGAAGGCGAGCATCGTGCTGAAAGACGGGATGTCGCTGGACTACCTGGACCTGATCGAGCATTGCATCGCGCACATGCCGTACTTCGCCGTTCCGCGGTATGTCCAGTTCGTCGCGGAGCTGCCGTTCACGCCGAGCGGCAAGATGCAGAAGGAGAAGATCCGGTCAGCCGGGACCGAAGGGTGCTGGGACCGGGAGAAGGCGGGCATCCGTCTCAGTGGCAAGACCCGGACCGTCGGCGACGCCGCGGTGAAAGCGTGAACAGGACCGTTGCTCAAGCAGACCCAACGAGGAGCGAAGGGGTGCCCGATGGATGGTGACGTGCTGTGGACGCCGGCGGCGGATGCGGTGGAGCGCACCAAGATGGGCCGGTTGATGCGGCGGATCGAGCAGCGCCACAGCGTCGTGCTGGGCGACTACGACTCGTTCTGGCGCTGGTCGGTGGAGAACGTCGCGACGTTCTACACCGAGCTGGCGGACTTCTCCGAGGTCCGGTTCGACACGCCGCCGCAGACGGCGCTGACGAGCCTGCGGGTCCCCGACGCGCAGTGGTTCCCCGGCGCCACATTGAACTACGCCGAACACGTCTTCCGGTGCATGCCGCAAGACATCGTGATCCGCGCCGTTTCGGAAACCCGGGGGAATCACGACGTGAGCGCCGCCGAGCTGCGCGACCAGGTGGGTCGCATCCGGCGAGGGCTGGTCGAGCTGGGCGTGGGCAAGGGTGACCGGGTCGCGGGCTATCTGCCGCACATCCCGGAGACCGTCGCGGCCTTCCTCGCCGTGGCCAGCCTCGGCGCGGTCTGGTCGGTCTGCCCGCCCGAGTTCGGCGTGAACAGCGTGGTCGACCGGCTGAGCCAGGTCGCGCCGAAGGTGCTCATCGCGGTGGACGGGTACCGGTTCGCCGGCAAGGACTACGACCGCGGCGATCAGCTGCGGGAGATCCTGGAGGCGCTGCCCAGCGTGGAGACGGCCGTGTGGCTGCCCTATCTCGGCACCGGTGAGCGGCCGCCTACGGCGAGGTCGTGGGACGAGGTGTTCGCCGAACCCGGTGAGGTCACGTTCGCCGCCGTGCCGTTCGACCACACGCTCTACGTCCTGTTCACCTCTGGCACGACAGGCCTGCCCAAGGCGGTTCCGCACTCGCACGGCGGGCCCCTGCTCGAGCACCACAAGTGGCTGGGGCTCCAGGCCGATCTGGGCGAGGGCGACCGGCTGTTCTGGTTCTCCACCACGGGCTGGGTCGTATGGAACATCAGCGTGTCGGCACTCACGACGGGCGCCTCGATCGTCGTGATGGACGGCAGCCCGACCCACCCGGGCCTGGACAAGCAATGGCGGATGATCCACGAGCTGGGCATCACGCACTTCGGCGCTTCGACGGCGTTCGTCCTGGCCTGTAAGGACGCGGGGATGCATCCCGGGCGCGACTTCGACCTCTCGCCGATGCGCGTGGCGATGGTCGGCGGATCGCCGTTCCCGGCCGCGGGCTGGGAGTGGTTCTATCGGGAGGTACGCGACGACATCCTGGTTGGTTGCTCCAGCGGGGGGACGGACGTCGCCGGGACCTTCATCGGCGGCTCACCGCTGGTTCCGGTGCGTTCCGGCCGCCAGGCCTGTGTCTACCTCGGCGTTCGTGTCGAGGCCTGGGACCAGTCCGGTAAGCCGGTGATCGGCGTGCCGGGTGAGCTCGTCGTCACCACACCGCTGCCGTCGATGCCGAAGGCGTTGTGGGCAGACCCCGACGGCTCCAGGCTGCGGGAGACCTATTACCACACCTTCCCCGACGTCTGGGACCAGCAGGACTGGGCGATCTTCTACGAGGACGGCTCGTGCTCGGTGATCGGCCGTTCGGACGCCACCTTGAACAGGGCCGGCGTGCGGCTGGGCCCGTCGGAGTACTACGCCGTCCTCGACGCCATGCCCGGGATCCGCGAGGGGCTCATCGTGCACGTCCAGACCGGATCCAGCAAGGACGGAGAGCTCTTCTTGTTCGTGGTCCTCGAGGAAGGGGCCCCGCTCGACCCCGAGCTGGAGGGCAAGGTCAAGGCCGAGCTCGCCAAGCGTCTGTCGCCCCGGCACGTCCCCGACGTCATCCACGCCGTCCCCGACCTGCCCAAGACCCTCACCGGCAAGCGGCTCGAGGTGCCCGTGCGCCGGATCCTCGAAGGCGCCGATCCCGACACGGTCACGAGCCGCGGGACGCTCGCCAACCCCGAGGCGCTGGAGTCCTTCGTCGAACTGGCTCGGCGGCGGACCGCGGCCGCGACGACCGCGTGAGGCCGGCGGTGACGCGAGACCTGCAGCTCGGCTTCGAGGCGCTGACCCCGTCCTCGTTCCTGCGGCGCTCGATGCAGGTGTTCGCCGACTGTACGGCGATCATCGACGGCGACCGGGCGTTCAGCTACGCCGACTTCGGGGCGCGCAGCCTTGCGCTGACCGGAGTCCTCGCGGCGTACGGCGTCCGGCCTGGTGATCGCGTGGCGGCCTTGTGCACCAACAGCCACGTGATGCTCGAACTGCACAACGCCGTCCCGATGCGCGGGGCGGTCCTGGTGCCCCTGAACATCCGGCTCGCGGCCGAGGAGCTGATCTTCATCGTCCGGCACTGCGGTGCCCGGCTGCTGGTCGCGACGCACGAGCTCGCGGCGCTCGCCCGGGAGGTGGCCGATTCCACGGGGGTCCGGCTGCTGCTGGCCGGGGGAACCGAGGACGCCTACGAGTCGGTGCTGGCCGACGCCAGGCCCGCGACCGTGCCGCTCGCGGACGAGCGAGGGCTGCTCGCCATCAACTACACCAGCGGCACGACAGGGCGGCCCAAGGGCGTGATGTACCACCACCGCGGCGCCTACCTGCAGGCGATGGCGATGGCCTTCCACGCCGGCCTGCGTTCGGACAGCCGCTACCTGTGGACCCTGCCGATGTTCCACTGCAACGGCTGGTGTTTCACCTGGGCGGTCACCGCGGCCGGTGCGACGCACGTGTGCCTGCGCGCGGTCGACCCGGCGCTCATCTGGCGCTCCCTGCGCGCCGACGGCATCACACATTTCAGCGGCGCGCCGGTGGTGCTGAGGCTCGTCGCCGAAGCGGCGCAAGCCGCTGGGCCGCCGCTGCCCTCCACCGTGCGGGTCGACACCGGAGGTGCCCCACCGTCACCCGCGCTCCTCGAACGTTTCCAGCGGCTCAACATGTCGGTCCAGCATCTGTACGGGCTCACCGAGACCTTCGGGCCGGTGGTCGTCAACGACTGGCAGCGTCGCTGGGACGCGTACCCGCCGCACCAGGTCGCGCGACTCAAGGCGCGTCAGGGCGTCGGCAACGTCATCGCGACGCCCGTTCGGGTCGTCGATGCACAGGGCGACGATGTCCCGGCCGACGGCGAGACCGTGGGCGAGATCGCCGTGCGGGGCAACGACGTCATGCTCGGTTACTACCACGACGAGCAGGCGACGGCCGGCGCGGTCGTCGACGGCTGGTTCCTGACCGGTGATCTCGCGGTTCGCCATCCCGACAGCTACATCGAGATCACCGACAGGCGTAAGGACGTCATCATCTCGGGCGGCGAGAACATCTCGTCCGTCGAGGTCGAACGCGTCCTGGACAGCCATCCCGCGGTGCTCGAGAGCGCGGTGATCGGGGTCCCCGACGACCGCTGGGGCGAAGTACCGGTGGCCTATGTTTGCCTGCGGCCGGGCTGCGACGTCTCGTCCGGCGAACTCGCCATGCTCGTGCGCGGCAGCCTCGCCGGCTTCAAGGTGCCCAAGGGCTTCGTCTTCGGCGAGATACCGAAAACCTCGACCGGGAAGCTGCAGAAGCACGTGCTCCGTCGGCAAGCCCAGCAGGACCGCCGCACGGAGAACTGAGGGCTCAGGCGAGTGCGGCTCGGATCGCCTCGGCCGACCCGGCGGAGGCGATCGCCCGACGCATCAGGATCGCGGCCTTCGGCCAGTTGACGGACAGCCCGCCGACGACGACCCCGTGGCCGTCGCACCAGAGGGCGCACAGTGCCGCCGGACGGGGGGAGGGGATCACGATCGGCTCGTGCTGCCGCTGCGGTACACCGGCGATCTGGATCTTCCAGTCGTATTGATCGCTCCAGACATATTCGACCGGGGCGAACTCGTCGCCGTCGTCGGGCCGGGCGATCGCGGCGGCCACGAACTGCGCCTGCTCCACCGCGTTGGTCCAGTGTTCAACCCTGATCGGTTTGCCGTGCCGCGGATGGAACCAGCGCGCCACGTCCCCGGCCGCGCGGATGTTCCGGTGACCGACCGCGCGGCACCGGCTGTCGCAGAGCACGCCGTCGTCGAGCACGACTCCCGATCCGGCGAGCCAGTCGATGTCGGGTTCGACCCCGATGCCCACCACGACGATGTCGACCGTGAGCCGTGTGCCGTCGCCGAGGGTGACCTCGACGAGGGAGTCGTGCGGCTCGAGGGATTCGACGCCGATGCCGAAGTGGCAGCTCACGCCGTTCGCCGAGTGCAGGTCGTGGAACCGGCGGCCCAGCGCGTCACCGAACAGCCGCCCGACGGGCACCTCGACGGGGTCGATGAGCGAGACTCGCAGGCCGAGGGACCGGGCGGCCGATGCGACCTCGGCTCCGATGAAGCCCGCGCCCACAACCGCGATGTGGCGGCTGGAGCGCAGCGCCGTATGCAGGTGCCGGGCCTGTTCCAGCGTGCGCAGTTCCACGATCCGCTCGTGCCGGGGCCAGGGCGTCGGGCGGGCTCGGGCGCCGGTGGCGATGACCAACTCGTCGAAGCGCAGTTCGGTTCCGTCGGTCAGGGTCACGACCGCGGCGTCGGTGTCGAGCTTTCCCGCGGCCGCCCCGAGGCGCAGCTCGATCCCGGCGGCCGCCGCGGCGTCGGCGGTGAGCAGGCGGACCGGTGCGATGCGGTCACCGGTGAGCGCGGACTTCGACAACGGCGGACGGTCGTAGGGCAGTTCGTCCTGGGCGTCGACGAGCAGCACCCGCCCGCGGTAGCCGTGCCGGCGCAGATCTGTCGCCACCCGCGTACCGGCGACCGATGCCCCGATGATGAGGGCGGTGTCGAGCATGGACGCCTCCGTTCAACCGGCCGGTAAAGACTCCCGGATGATAGGGGCGTTTGTACTGTCAGAACAAGTGCGCTGTTGACACGCCTCCAGATGTCTGCGAGGCTGCACTGACAGTGTAATCCCGGCTGTGAGCGCAATGGTGGAAGGGGTTCAGAGAAGATGTCCGATACGCCTGACCCAGCGGCGACGACAACTGCCGGACGTCGGTATGGACCGCGCCAGCGGCACTCGAAGGCGCTCGATGTCGCCCGCCGGGGTCTGCACCTGGTCACCACCCGGTCGAACGAGCGGGCCGCGTCGATCTACGAGCAACCGGCGGTGGTCTACCTCGACGCCGCCCGCCATGACGCCGAAATCGATGTGCTGTTCCGCCGGGCCCCGATCTTCGCGGGATTGAGCGTCGAGGTGCCGATGCCCGGCTCGTTCAAGACCCTCGACATTCCCAAGGCCCCGGTCGTCGTCTCGCGGCAGGAGGACGGCTCGCTGCGGGCCTTCCTGAACATCTGCCGGCACCGCGGCGCGGCGGTCGCCTACGGCACCGGGTCGGCGCGCACGTTCGTCTGCAAGTACCACGGCTGGGCATACGACCTCGACGGGAGCCTGCGCAAGGTGCGCGGCGGCGACAACTTCGGCGATCTCGAAACGGGCTGCTTCGGCCTCACCGAGGTCGCGGTGGCGGAGCGCTACGGGTTGATCTACGTCCGCGCCACGCCGCTGCGGCAGAATCCCGAGCCGATCGACATCGAGGCGGTGCTGTGCGGGCTCGCGCCGCAATTCGAGGAATGGGGCTTCGAAACGGGACTGGCGGCCCCATCGATCCACGAGCCGGTGGTCACCGCGTCCAACTGGAAGCTCGCGGTCGACGGATACCTGGAGCCGTACCATTTCGCGTCGCTGCACAAGACGACCGTGGCCCGCTACAACAATTCCAACCAGGCGACGTTCGATGCCTACGGGCCGAACGCGATGAGCGGGTTCCTCGGCCGCAAGATTGACGAGCTCGGGTCGATCCCGGAGGCCGATTGGCCCCTGATGCGGCACGTGCAGCTCATCTACACGCTGTTTCCGAACGTGATTCTGTCCGTCATGCAGGACCACGTCGAGTACTCCCAGATCATGCCCGGGACCACGGTCGACACGAACATCATGAACCACCTGTACTTCCGGTACCCGGAGTGGGACGTCGAGGAGGTCCACGCGAAGCGATTCCTGAACACGCAGTGGATCCTCACCGAGGAGGACATCCCCATGGCGGAGGAAGTCCACCGCAATCTGCGGACCGGTGGCCTGCCGACCCTGGTGTTCGGCCGGAATGAGCCCGCCCTGCAACACCACCACCGCAGCATCGAGGCCGCCCTGCGGCATGCCGGCGCACTCTGACGTTTGACCGGCCCGCCCGCCGAGTCATGCATGTAGCGAAGGGACGAGACACCCAGCCATGGCAGACATTCAGTACTCCAGCAAACTCCACTTCGGGCCGACCTCGAACGACGTGCACGAGGGCATCGACCTCGCGCGCCTGCGGTCGGACCGAGCCGCTCGGCTGCGCGCGGTGCTCAAGGCGCAGGGCATCCCGGCCATGCTGGTGACCGGCGCCGAGAACGTTCGGTACGCGGTGGGGTTCTGGTGGTCGGAGTTCCAGTTGCAGGCGGCCTATGCCTTGTTCTTCGCCGATCACGATCCGGTTGTGTTCGCGCCCGCCGGCTCGTACCACCAGATGCCGGACCAGGCGCCCTGGATCCCGCACTGGCGGATCGCGCGGTCCTGGATGGGCGGCACCGTCATGGAGGGCGCGGCCGCGGACGAGGCCAAGCTGTTCGCGGCCGGGATCGTCACCGAGCTGGCCGAGCGAGGCCTGACCGGAGAGCCGCTCGCGGTCAGCGAGTTCGACAACCGGGCGATCGAGGCGCTGCGGTCCAGCGGGGTCGAGGTGCGACCGGGCCTGCCGCTGCTCATGGAGGCGTCCCGGCTCAAGACTCCCGACGAGATCAGCTGCCTGAAGATGGTCGCCTCGATCAGCACGAGCGGGTTCATGGCCGCGGTGGATTCGCTGCGGCCCGGGGTGCTGCAGAGCAAGGTCGCCAAAGACGTCAAACGGGCAACCGAGGACGCCGGCGCCGAGTTCGGGGCGTCGAAGGTGATGGCCGGCCCGCTCGCCTTCGAACGCGGGATCAGCGGCAGCGACCGGCGCATCGAATACGGTGACCTGGCCTACGTGCTCACCTGCGGCACGTCGTTCCTCGGCTACACCGCCTGCCTCTACCGGCAATTCGTGGTGGGGCGCAAACCGACGGCGGAGGAGACGAGCTGGTACACCGAGTTGCGCGACCGCATGGACGCGGTGATCGGTGAGCTGCGTCCGGGGCGCACCACGGCCGACGCGGCGGCCCATTTCGCGCCGGCGAGCAAGTTCGGCTACCGGGACGAGGCCGAACTGCTGACCATCGAGTACGCGCACGGCATCGGGCTGGTCAACGTCGGCTCGCGGTTCGTGCACTACAACTACCCGATCATCAACCGTCAGTGGTCGCTGCAGTACCCGGAGGAGATCGAGGCCGGCATGGTGATCGCGATCGAGGGCATCGAGGGCGTGCACCGCAAGGCCGGCGTCCGCACCGAATCGATGGTGGTCGTGACCGAGAACGGTCCGGAGCTGATCGACCATTTCCCGCGAGACGAGATCATCGTCGCCGGATCGTTCTGATCGGCGGCGGACCACGGTGCCTGTTGACGACGATCCGGCCCGGCCGTGGTACGAGCCGGGCGTGTTCACCCTGGCGGAAGGCGTCTTCCGCATCCCGCTGCCGCTGCCCGACGAACTTCGGGCGGTCAACGCGTATGCCCTTGCCGATGACGACGGCTTCACCCTGATCGACTCGGGTGTGGTCCTTGACGGCGTCCGGGATCGGCTCGCCCAGGCCCTGAAGGAACTCGGCGCGGGCCTGGGCGACGTGCGACGGTTCCTGGTCACGCACGTGCATCGGGATCACTACACCCAGGCGGTGGCGCTCCGCCGGGACTTTGGCGCACACCTGGGCCTGGGCGTCGGCGAGCGGGCGTCGCTCGCCGTGATGTCGGACCCGTCGACGCAGGCCTACCGCCGGCAGCTCGAGGATCTGCGGGCCAACGGGGCGGCGGCGGTCGCCGAAGCGGTGCTGTCGGTGCTGCCCGAGGAGGCTCTGCCGCACGAGGCATGGGAGGCGCCGGACGAGTGGATCGAGCCGGGCACGCTGCTGCACGCCGGGGGGCGGCGTCTGGAGGCGCGGGCGACGCCCGGGCACACGCAGGGGCACCTGGTGTACCTCGACCGGGCCGGTGCGATGCTGTTCGCCGGCGATCATGTGCTGCCGCACATCACGCCGTCGATCGGCCTCGAGCCGGCACCCGGTCGGTCCCCGCTCGGGGACTACCTGAGCTCGCTGCACGCGGTGCGGGCACTTCCGGATGCCCGTCTGCTCCCGGCGCACGGACCGGTGACCGCGAGCACGCACGCGCGGATCGACGAGCTGTTCGAGCACCACGACACCCGGCTGAGTCTCACCGCCGCGGCGATCGAACGCGGTGCGAGCACCGCGTTCGAGGTCAGCAACCTGCTGCGATGGACCGGCCGGGAGCGTCGCTTCGAGGAGCTGCCGCCGTTCCATCAGATGCTCGCGGTCGTCGAGACGGTGTGGCATCTGCGTCTGCTCACGGACCAGCGGCGGGTCGTCGCGACCGAGGACGGTGAGATCGTCCGCTATGCGCCCAGCACCGGCTGATGCCCGAGGCCACGGCCTGCCCGCCGCCCGCCTGCGGCTCTGGGGGCGTCGGCTGGTTGAGGGCAGCCGGTATCTGACTCTGGACAGTGGCTTCTGTCTTCCGTGGCCGGTGGGACCATTGCACGAGGATGCGCAACCGAACCGTCGGGATGCAGTAGCAGTGGTGACTCACTCCCGAAATGCAACTGGTGAACTGACAGTGTAGATTTGGCGGTCGAGCGAGGTCGGCCAGGGCATGCTGCGGATACACCTGGCCGCGAATGCCGCACAATCACCCGAGGAGGCCGGAGCTGGACGCCAATGACCTGGGCGAGATGATCCGCACCCGGCGGATGGCCCAGAAGCTGAGTCTGGCGCAGGTGGCCGAGGTCGCCGGTGTGTCGACGAGCTTTGTCAGCCAGGTCGAGCGGGGCGTGGCCAATCCGACGCTGTCGACCTTGAAGTCGCTGCTCGAGGCGGTCGGATCGAGCGTGGGATCGCTGCTGGAGGACGAGGCAGCGGACGGCACCGCGGAGGTGGTCCGCGTCGACAACGACATCGCCGTGTTGCGGGCCGGCCAGCGTCGCCGCATCGTCTATCCCGGCTCGTCGATCGCCAACGAGCTGCTGTCACCGAGCCTGCAACGCAAGATGGAGATCATCTGGGTCGAGGCCGCGCCCGGCGCCAGCAGCGGCGGGCACCCGCACATGCATGAGGGCGAGGAGTGCGGCGTCGTGATCTCGGGCGAGATGAACTTCAAGGTCGGCGACACCGAGTGCGTGCTCGGCCCGAGGGACTCGATCTACTTCTCCAGCCACATCCCGCACCAGTGGGAAAATCGTGGCTCCGAGCCGCTCGTCGCGATCTGGATCATCACGCCGCCCACGTTCTGATCGGCCTGGGCCTCAGCCGCCGGTGCCGGTGTGGGTTGCCCGGTGGATGACCAGCGGAAGCGCCTTCGGTCCGCGCGTGTTGCCGCCGGTCCATTCGACGACGGCGCCCGGCGCGAGCGCGAAGTCGGGAATCCGGCGCAGCCATTCGGTCAGCGAAACCCGCAACTCCATGTGGGCCAGGTGCGCGCCGAGGCATCGGTGAATTCCGACGCCGAAGGCGAGATGCCGGTTGCGCGGCCGGTCGGCGATGAATTCGCCGGGCCGGTCGCAGACGTCCGGGTCGTGGTTGGCGGCGGCCCAGGGCAGCACGATCCGGTCGCCGGGGCAGACGCGGGTCTCGCCGATCGATGCGGGCGCGGTGACGATCCGGCCGATCGTGACCGGTGCGTAGAGGCGCAGGAACTCGTCGACGGCTGCGGGGACGGACCCCGGGTCGGCCGCGATCGCGGCGCGGTGCTCCTGGTGTGTTGCGAGATGCCACAGGATCGATCCGAGGGCACTCCACGTCGTGTCGATGCCGGCGATCAGCATGAGGAACGACATGCCGACGATCCGCTCGTGGCTGAGTGTGGGATCGTCCGGCTGCCGGGCCAGTAGGTGGCCGATCACGCCGTCACTCCCGGCCAGGCTCCCGCTGCGGACGAGGTCGGTGAGGTAGTCGCGGATGGCGCGGACCGCCTCGGCGCGAACCTTGTGGTCCTCGGCGCCGTCCTTGAGCATGCGCACCGTCCAGGTGTGGAAGCGCGCCTGGTCTTGCGGTGGCAGGCCGAGCATGCGGGACGTGACCACGACCGGGATGTCGCGGGCGTACTCGCCGGCGCCGTCGATCAGGGTGCGCTCCCCGAAGCCGGCGATGAGTTCGGCCGCGGTGTCGCGGGTGAGCTGTTCGTAGCGGGCCACCGCGGGCTTGGTGAACAGCGGCATGAGCAGCCGGCGATCCGCCGCGTGGGCGGGCGGATCCGAGGTCACCGGCGGCAGGCTGAGCTCACGCCCGGGCTCGGGAACCGGGCCGGTGACCTCGCCGGCGCGGGAGGAGAACGTCGCGGGGTCCAGAGCCACGGCGGTGATGTCCTGGTGGCGTGAGAGCAGGTATCCGCCGCCGCGGCGTTCGGTGTGTGCCACCGGGCATTGTCCGCGCATCCCGTCCCACACCGCGGCCGGGTTCTCGAGGTACGCCGGGTCGTAGAGGTCGTAGTCGCGCGCCCAAGCGGTCGGCAGGGATTTGACCGGCGCATGGCGGGTCGATCGTGTCGGCTCCGTCATGGCGGTCCGTCCTTCGGCAGGGGTGGTGTCAGGGACGTGAACTGTGGGTTCAGACTCGCAGTGGGGCCGGGTACTGTCAAGGACCGGCCGGACCCGTTCACGCCACCAGTATTGGCGCCATCTGCCGTACCGGGTCGCCAGTGCTGCTTGTACTGACAATACAATCGCTGATACTGTCGCTGCACGTCGGTGGCGCGAGAGGTGCACCGACGTGACGGCTGAGAGGTGGCACTGACACCATGAGGTTGCTCGGATCGGATCTCGTCGCTGTGCTCGCGCAGCCGCGTTGTGTTGCCGTGGTGGGTGCCTCCGCCGATCCGGACCGGATATCGGGCCGGCCGGTGGAGTACCTGAGACGGTACGGGTTCGGTGGTGGCATCGTTCCGGTGAACGCGCGTCACCGCGTGATCGGCGGGATCCCCGCGGTCGCCCGGCTGAGCGAGGTCGAGCCCGGCAGCGTCGACGCCGCCCTGATCGCCGTTCCGGCCGCCTCGGTTGTCGCCGCGCTGGCCGACGCCGAGCAGATCGGCGTCGAGGTCGCGGTGGTCATCGGCAGCGGTTTCGAGGACCGTGCCTCGCCCGAGCGCAGGGACCTCGAGCGGTTCGTCGCTGACAGCCGGATGCGGGTGGTCGGCCCCAACTGCGTCGGCACCGTCGGCGCCCACCACGCCGCATTCCTGACGTTCTCCTCGGTGCTGCGGGCCGAGCAGCCGCGGCCAGGCCGGGTCGGGCTGGTGACCCAGAGCGGCGCGCTGGGCAACAGCCTGCTGCAGACGTTGATCCGTCGTCACGTCGGTCTGTCGCAGTGGATCAGCTCGGGCGACGAGGTGGACGTCGGCGCCCTGGAACTGACCGTCGGCCTGCTGAGCCAGGACGGCACCGACGCGGTGGGGCTGTTCCTGGAGGGCATCAGCGACCTGGATTGGCTACCGCGCCTGGAGGACGTGCTGCGGGGCGGCGGCAAGCGGCTGTTCGTCCTCAAGGCGGCCAACACCTCGGCCGGGCGGCAGGCCGCCGCCGGCCATACCGGGCGGATCGTCGGATCGGCTGCCGCTTCGCAGGCGATCCTGCGTGAGGTGGGCGCCCGCGAGGTGTCGTCGCTCTCGGCGCTGGCCGATGCGCTGGTGGTGGCGGGCACCTGTCCGACGCTGGTCCGTACGCCGCAGTCGCGAGCGGCATTGGTGTCGATCTCCGGCGCCGCCGGCGTGATCGGGTCGGACCGGGTGGCTCGGCACCGCCAGCTGACGATGGCGCCGATCGGTCCGGCCGCGGCCACGCGGCTCGCCAGCCGCCTCGACGCCCGGCTGCATCCGGCCAATCCCTTGGACGTCCCGTTCATCGACGACACGGCGGCCTTCGCTGGGGCGGTCACCGCCTACGCCGTATCCGACGTCGCGGATGTCGTGCTCGCGGTCGAGTCCGGCCTGGCCCACGACCGGCAGGAGTTGTCGGCCAAGCTCATCTCGGCCCAGCACGAGACGGCGGTGGTGCTCACATCGCTGTCGGAGGACGACCAGATCCCCTCCGACATCGCCGCGACGCTGGCCCTGGCGGGCATCGCGTACCTGCCGACGGTGGAGCGGGCGGTCGACGCGGTGGCAGCGTGTGTCGATGCTGGCCTGCCGCCCGCGCGGCCGGTCGGCGAGCACGACGACGCGAGCCTCGGCCTGGAGTGGGCCGCCACCCGGTTGCCCGCCGATTTCCCGTGGGCGCCCTGGCGGGTGGTCGCGAACGCTGCCGAGCTCGACCTGGCCATGACGGAACTTGGCCTGCCGATCGTGCTCAAGGCGGCGGGTCGTACGATCGCTCACCGCACGGAGTTCGGGGCGGTCCGGATCGTGCGCGACAGCGCCGCCGCCGCGCGCGTCCTCGAGGAATTGCGGGCCATCTGTGACCCCGCCGGTGATGCGGTGCTTGCCCAGCAGTTCGTGCCCGGGGGCTTCGAGGTGCTCGTTTCCGCCGTGCGGGACCGGGAATACGGGCCGGTCGCCTACGTGCGGCCAGGGGGAACGTATGTCGAGTCGATGTCCGGGCAGGCCGTCGTGTGGGGCGGCTGGCCGCGCGCCCAGCGGGACCGGGTACTGCGCGAGAGCAGCATCGGCGCACTCCTCGACGGATACCGTGGCGGCACCGCATACGACCTCGCGGCGTTCGGTGATCTGATCGCGACCGCGCTCGGTGCGGTCGCCGCGGACATCTCATTCGTGGAGATGAATCCGGTGATCATCGGGACATCGGGAGTTCGTGTCGTCGACCTCATCGCGCGCGAATAGCGCGCATCTCACCCGACCAGCTCGGCTGCCGCATAGGCACAGCCGGAACAGAACAGGAGCCATCAGCGGCAATGGACACCGAACTAACGTTTGAGCTTGCCGGCGACATCGACGCGGAGGGCTACGCCTCGATCGAGGCGCTCGACGGTACCCCGATCCGGGTCGAGCAGTGGAACCACGAGGCCAGCTGGGACAGTGTGCGCCACTACGCGCTCGGTCTGGGCGACGACAACCCGCTGTTCTGCGACCCGGCCTACGGCACGGCGACGCCCTACGGCACGCTCATCGCGCCGCCGACGTTTCTGTACACCGCGTTCGACGGTGCGGTCGGCGCCGGCCTGCCGGGTGTGCAGCCGATGTACGCCGGCACGAACTGGCGGTTTCACCGGAGGGTCCGGCGGGGCGACGGGATCCGCGCCTCGGCCACGTTCGGTCCGGTTCGCCGGCTCGCGGGGGAGAACGCGCAGGACATGGCGATCCAGTCCGCGTTGTGCCGCTACGAGGACCAGGACGGCCGGTTGCTGGCCGAAGCCGACGCACGGACATTCCGCGTGCCCCGCCGACGCGCCTCGACCGGACTGGCGTATGCACCGCGGGCGGCCCACCGCTTCACCGACGCCGAACTCGACGCCATCCGCGACGAAGCCGTGTCGGAGTACCGCCGGGGCGCCGGCGTCCTGACCGCGCCCCGGGTCGGCGAGGCGATCCCGCCGGTCGTCAAAGGTCCGATCGGCCGGATCGACATGACGGCGTACTACGCCGGATGCCCGGGCAGCCCAGGCTACAAGTCGGTGGAGATGGCGTGGAAGTACCGCAAGTGGGCATTCACCGACATCGACCGGCTGCCCACCAACTACGACCCGAGCTACTTCGGCGAGCG
Organism: Dactylosporangium sp. CA-233914; assembly: GCF_050942935.1. Classification (NCBI taxonomy): domain Bacteria; kingdom Bacillati; phylum Actinomycetota; class Actinomycetes; order Micromonosporales; family Micromonosporaceae; genus Dactylosporangium; species Dactylosporangium sp. CA-233914. The sequence goes on from NZ_CP192030.1 coordinate 3,778,042, forward strand.
GGTCCTGCCGAGCATCGGGCACCAGGATCATGACGCGGCGCGGGAACTGGGTATGCCGGGGGCGTACAACAACGGGCCGCAGCGGGTCGGCTGGTTCGCCCACTGCCTGACCAACTGGATGGGCGACAGCGCGTTCCTGTCCCGGCTCGATGTCCGGCTGCGCCGGCCGGAGATCTTCGGTGATGTCGTGCGCATCGGCGGCGTGGTCACCGCGGTCGACGAGGTCGGTGACAGCCCGCGCGTCCACGTCACGCTGTCGGCCGTGAATCAGCTCGGCGAGCGAACCGCCGATGCGCTCGCCGAGATCCTGCTCGACGACTACGGTCGTCTCAGCGGCGGCGAGGCCGCCGCGTGAGGCACTGCCGCATGGGAGGTCCGGCGAGGTGAGAGCGGTCCGCTACCGGCGGGGTACGCAGGGGGTGCGGTGCGAGGACGTGCCGGCCCCCGAGGCGGCCGTGGGTGAGGTGCTGGTCCGAGTGGAGGCGGCCGGGCTGTGCGGCACCGACGTGAGCATCGCCTACGGAGCCGGCGACCGGATGGTGTCGCAGGACGTGCTGACGCTGGGGCATGAGACCGCGGGCACGATCGCCGCGGTGGGCCCCGGAGTCTCGGGCTGGCAGCCGGGCGACCGCGTCGTCGCCTCGCCGATCATCACCTGCGGGCACTGCCGGTATTGCGACCGCGGCGCGAGTGAGAACTGCAACGCGGCGACCGTCTTCGGGCTGGGCCGCGACGGGGCGCTGGCGGAGTACGTCACGGCGCCGGCCGGGGCGCTGGTGCGGCTGCCCTCCGGCGTCCCGGCCGAGATTGGCGCGCTCGTCACCGATGCCGTCGCGACGCCCTACCACGCGCTGCTGGAACGGGCCCGGCTCGTACCGGGGGAGTCGGTGGCGATCTTCGGCGTCGGCGGTCTGGGCCAGCACGCGATCCAGCTCGCGCGCCTGGCCGGGGCCTCGCCGATCATCGCCGTGGACGTGCGCGCCGATCAGCTCGACCTGGCCCGCCGCCTCGGGGCCGATCGGACCGTCGACGCCACCGCGGGCGACGTCGCCGCCGCCGTCCGCCGGGCCAACGGCGGACGCGGGGTCGACGTGGCCGGTGAGTTCATCGGCCGGGCCGCAACCATCGAGGCGGCGTTCGCGTCGCTGACCAAAGGCGGGCGCGCCGTGGTCGTCGGACTTGGCGACGAGCCGATCACCCTGCCACCGTCCGGCTCGTTCGCGATGCGCCAGATGTCGTTGATGGGCTCGGGTGGGTTCAGCAAGAACACCATCGAACGGCTGCTCGAACTTGTCGCATCGGGCCGCCTCGATCTCGGGTCGTCGGTCTCGCACCGCGTCGCCCTCGAGGACGTCGACGCCGCCTTGCGCATGCTCAGGGACAAGAGCGAGCCGGTCCGCCGCGTTGTCGCCCTACCCTGAGACCCCGCGCACCCGAGGACCCGCAGGCAGGAGAAGACAGCACATGGCCGACGAGGACGAACGACACGACCGGCTGATACTCAACGATGCGATCGACGTGGATGCGCTGTACCCGCGCCTGTACTTCGCCTCGGTCGGCTCGCTCACGGAACTGACCGCGCGGCAACTGGTGGACGCCGTCCTCGCCGTCGGCCGCCCGCCGGTTCCCGCCACCCAGATCGGGGCGGCCGAGTGGAGGGGCGGGGCATATCCGGCGGCACAGTTCGTCGTGTCGACGGATCCGCCGGACCGGTTCGACTCGGAACTGTCCATGCGCGAGCCGTTCGAGCTCCAAGTCTGGCCGGACGGGACGTTCGCCGTGGAGATCGAGTTCGTCGGGGCGGATGTGCGCGCCGACCCGCGTGCCGGCGACGCTGTCAGCGCGGTGCTCTCGGAGTGGGCTGGGGCCCGCGGCTGGAAGCTGGCCGGGTTGTACAACGACCGTGGCCGATCCCTGCCCGACGTGTGGAACGCGCGTTTCGTCCGGGACAGTGCGGCTCTGGCGGTGGCCGATGCCGTGGAGTTCGCCCGCCGGGCCGCGCGTGTGGCCGAGACGCACCGCTACAACGGCGAATCCGTCGACCAGCTCGTCACCATGGTGCGGGCGGGCGACGTCGAAGGTTTGGCCGGGACACCGGTCACGGCCGTGTTCCAGCCCCGGCCGGGGCTCGACGTCACCGCCGGCTCGCCATGGCATGCCGTGGTGCTCGACGTCTGCGCGTTCGCCAACGCGGTGCACGGTGGACTGCTCGTCCTGGGGTTGGCCGAGCACCATGGCCGGGTCGCCGGCGTGACCCCGTTCGTCGTCGGTGATTCGGCCGAGCGGATCGTCGAGGCGATCGCGCGGTGCGTCTTTCCGCCGCCGGACGGCCTCGTTGTCGACGCCGTTGCCGTCGGCGGCGGAAGGGGCGTGGTATTCGTCATCGTGCCGCCGCAGGACCGGGTGCTCAAGCCTTTCCTGGTGCACGGGGGCATCATCGACGGGAGCCACCATCAGCAGGGTGTCACGCTGGTCGAGCGCCGCGACGCCACCATCTACTCGGCCGGCATCGCGGCCCTGCACGCGCAGATCGCGGCCGGCGGAGCCTTGTTGCGGGGCGACCGCGCCGACCCACGCCAGTTCTAGGGCACGGTACGACAAAGGCGGCCGACTGGCCGCCTTTGCTATTCGTCGACGATCGCGAGCGCCGCGACCGGGCAGCTCTGGACCGCTTCGTCGATCCGCGTCCGGTCGCTCGGAGGCACGTCGATGCGCAGCAGCGTGACGATGTCGTCATCACCGAGATCGAAGACGTCGGGGGCCTGGACGACGCAGTTGCCGTATCCCTCGCAGAGGCCGCGATCAACCTTCAGTGTCGGCATGTGTCTCCTGTCCACCTCGGCGTTGCGGATGCCGCGACGATATCAGTGCTTGTACTGGTGGTGCAATATCTGCGACCTGAGTGAGGGGTTCCGAGCGGTGCCCATGGCGGTCGATCGCCGGAAAACACCGAGATTAAAGTCGTTGCGAGCGACCGGTGGTGCGTCATTGACTCCGTCGACTGGCTGTGCGAACGTGCACTGTGAGTGTAGAGCCACGCGTTCCGGGTGGCTTCCTGAGGAGGTGGCGGTGTGAGCGCGGTGTCGGCGCGAACCGGCCCGCTGGCCGGCATCCGGGTCCTCGAAATCGGATCTCTGGGGCCTGGGCCGTTCTGCTGCATGATGCTCGCGGACCTGGGTGCCGACGTGATCCGCATCGATCGCGTCACCCCGGGCGTCCACAGCGCTCCGGTCGGTCCGGGCGCGGATCACGCCACCGAACTGCTGAACCGGGGACGGCGATCGGTCGGCCTCGATCTCAAACGTCCGGACGCCGTCGCAGTGGTGCTGGACCTCGTTTCACGCGCGGATGCGTTGGTCGAGGGCTTCCGTCCGGGGGTCGTGGAGCGGCTCGGTATCGGCCCGGAGCCGTGCCTCGAGCGCAACCCGCGACTGATCTATGGCCGCATGACCGGATACGGGCAGGACGGTCCGTCGGCTCGCATGGTCGGACACGACCTGAACTACCTGGCAGCGAGCGGCGTGCTGTCCCTGATCGGGCGGTACGGACAGCCGCCGACGCCGCCGCTCAACCTTGTCGCCGACATCGGCGGCGGCGGGCTCATCCTCGCGTACGGGATCCTGGCGGCCCTGCTGAGCCGCGAGCGCACCGGAGAGGGACAGGTCATCGACGCCGCGATGGTCGACGGTGCCGCGGTGCTCGCGGCACCGTTCTTCGCCTGGGCCGCAACCGGCCAATGGTCCGGGGAGCGCGGCACGAACATGATCGACAGTGGAGCGCCGTACTACGACGCCTACGAGACCGCGGACGGTCGGTGGCTCAGCGTGGCCGCGGTCGAACCGCGGTTCTACCGGACCCTGCTCGACATCCTGGGGCTGGCCGACGAGCCGTTGCCCGACCAGGAGGACCGTGCGGCCTGGCCCGCGCTCAAGCAACGCTTCGCGGCGGTCATCCGCACGCGGACCCGCGACGCCTGGTGCGCGCTGGCCGAAGGCCGCGAGGCGTGCGTCGCGGCGGTTCTCGAAGTGGACGAGGTCGAATCCAACCCGCACCTGGCGTCCCGCGGAACCTTCCTGCGCCACCACGGACTGCTCCAGCCGGCGCCGGCCCCGCGCTTCAGCCGAACCCCGGCGAGACTGTCGTTCCCGCCGCCGGCTCCGGGCGCCGACTCACGCACCGCCCTCCGCGACTGGGGAATCCACGACGGCCGCATCGAGGAATTGGTACGCGACGGAGCGGTCATCGTCGCTGATCGACCTGGACCGACAACAGAAATGGGGACGTGACGATGGAGACGCTGCTCGCCGGCGTGCGGATTCTCGACGTCGCAGCGTTCTCGCCGGTGAAGTTCGGCACGATGGTGCTGGCCGATCTCGGCGCGGACGTCATTCAGATCGACAAGCCTGCCTCAGCTCGGCGCGACCTGGCGCTGCTGGATTCCACCGAACACCCGCGGTGGCTCTGGCACAGCCGCAACAAGCGCAGCGTCGTGCTCGACCTGAAGCAGGCCGCGGGCCGTGAGGTGTTCTACGACCTGGTCGAGACCGCGGACGCCATCATCGAGGGGTTCGCCGTGGGCGTGGCCAAGCGGCTGGGCATCGACTACGAGACGGTGCGTGGCCGCAGACCCGACATCGTCTACGCCAGCGTCTCGGGCTACGGACAGACCGGGTCCAACGCCTCGCTCGGTGGACACGAACAGAACTACCAGGCCATGGGCGGTCTGACCGCAGCCGCGGGCGGCGCCGGCCGGGATCCCGACATCACGCCGCTGCCGGTCAGCGATTCGGTGTCGAGCCTGTATTCGGTGATCGGGGTGCTGGCGGCGCTGCGGCAACGGCAGGCGGCCGGACGCGGAGCCTACCTCGACATCTCCGTCCAGGACTCGGTGCTGTCGCTGTTCGGTTACAACGCGCAGTACCTGTGGCGCACCGGGGTCCGTGATCCCCGGGCGGTGCGCGAGTTCGGAGGGCATCCCGGCGTGGGGGTCTATCGCACCGCCGATGGCCGGTCGGTGCAGGTCAGCGCGGTGGAGCCGTGGGCCTGGGCGGCGCTGTGCCGGGCTGTCGGCCTCGACGATCTGGCTGAGGCGTACGAGGTCACGGCGGCTGAGGCGGCGTCGATCCGTGCCCGCCTGGCGACGGTGTTCGCGACCCGCACCCGGGACGAATGGCACGAGTTGAACCGGGCACGCGATCTCGGGATCTCCCCGGTCCTGGATTTCGCCGAGTTGCTCGACGATCCGCATGTCACAGGACGCGGGATGGTGACCGGGGTCATGCACCCGACGCTCGGTGAGATCGAACAACTGGGTACACCCATCCGCGTGGACGGCCGGATTCCGACGGCGGACTGGATGCCGCAGCCCGGTGACCACACCGACGCGGTGCTGCGCGAGCTCGGTTACGACGAGCAGCGGCGGCGGTGGCTGAGCGCGAGCGGCGCCGTGGGGATGCCCGGTCCGGCCGGGACCGGCGAGGCCGGGCATACCGCCTGAGCGTCAGGGCTGGCCCGGGCGCAGCGCGATGAACAGCCCTTCGGCCGTCGCGAGAACGGTGGCGGCGTCCCGCAGCTCGCCGGTGACCACCAGCTTGCGGCCGTCCCGGCGCGCGGCACGAACCGACACCGTGAGGTCGCGGTCCAAAGGGGTGATCTGACGGAAGCTGACCTCGATGCGGGCCGTGCGAGCGCGATCGTTCCCGGGAGCGTTGGCCAGCTGTCCGAGAAGGTCGTCGAACAGCAGCGAGATCGATCCGCCGTGGGCGGCGCCGTTGCTGCCGAGGTGGAATCGCGTGAACCGGACCCGGCCTTCGATCCACGTCGGCCCCCACGAGTCGACGTGAAACGGTGGCAGCAAGGTTTGTCCGCGGCCGGCGTTGTCGTGGATGCGCGCCGCCACTTGATCGGCCTCGCCGACCTCGAACTCGCGCAGTATCGCCGCGACGTGTTCGAGCATCGATGCGGCATTCGCGGCGGCGGCCGGCGTCGGGCGCGCGGCGGCGGCATGATCCTGCACCAGTCGCAGTGCGTCGGTCAGCCGCACGAACTCGGCCTCGGCGTCGTAGCCGGCGATGCCTTGCCGGCCGAGCCAGATATTCAGTTTGGCAGGGTGCTCAACCCCACCGTCCGGCAACGCCACGTCTGACCGTCCTTCCAGGCGCCCAGCAGTGTGAATAAACTACCAGTGTAGAAGTTGAACCACTAGTGTTGCATTTTCGATCTCGACCAGGCAGGCTCCCCACCATGGACACGGTCGCGAGCGTCCCACCGACAGACACGGAGCCGGCCTGGGCGCCGATTCCGTTCGCCGTCCCCGCTGCCGGACGACCGACGGCGGTCACCCTGTACGAGGTCGGTGCGCGGGATGGGCTGCAGAACGAACCGGTGACGGTCGACACCGCCACCAAGGCCGAGTTCATTCGGCGGCTGGCCGCGGCGGGAGCGCGAACGATCGAGGCGACGAGCTTCGTGCGTCCAGAATGGGTGCCGCAGCTCGCCGATGCCGAGGCGGTGCTCGATCACCTCGCCGCCGGCGACGCCACGCGCGGTGTATCGCTCCCCGTGCTGGTCCCGAACCTACGCGGCTACGAGCGGGCCCGCGACCGTTCCGACATCGACACGATCGCACTGTTCGTGAGCGCCACCGAGAGCTTCTCGGCCAGAAACCTCAACACGAGCATCGCGAAATCCCTCGCGGACGCCGAGACCGTCGCCGCCGCAGCCCTCGCCGACGGCCGCCGCGTCCGCGGATACGTCTCGATGTGCTTCGCCGACCCCTGGGAAGGACCGACACCGATCGAGCAGGTCGTACGAACAGGGCAGCAACTCATCGCCATGGGCTGTTATCAACTGTCGCTCGGCGACACGATCGGTGTCGCCACGCCCGGCCATGTCGTGGCCCTGCTGCAGGCCTTCGCCGCCGCCGGCATCCCCATGTCCCGGCTCGCGGTCCATTTCCACGACACCTACGGTCAGGCGCTGGCCAACGCGGCCACCGCACTCGAGGCCGGCGTGACGACATTCGACGCCTCCGCCGGTGGCCTGGGAGGCTGCCCCTTCGCCCGCAACGCCACCGGAAACCTCGCCACCGAGGACCTCGTATGGATGCTGCACGGCATGGGCATCGATACCGGCCTCGACCTTCCGGCACTCGTGCGTACGTCGCGGTGGATGGCCGGACGCCTCGGCCGCCCCAGCAGTTCCAGGGTGGTCGCCGCCTTCGCGCCGCAACTGCTTGAGGCGATGCCGGCACGACCGGTGAGCGCCCGTTGAACGGCGATGCGCCGGCTTCGCCCGACGCCACGCTGCGCGAGCTGGCGGCCGACCTTCGGCAGCGCCTGGCAACGGTGCGGCAGGGCGGTGATGAGCGCTCGCGAGCGAGGCATGTCGCGCGGGGAAAGCTGTTGCCACGGGAACGGATCGACCGGCTGCTCGACATCGGTTCGCCGTTCCTGGAAATCGCGCCACTGGCGGCCTACGGCATGTACGACGGTGCGGTCCCGTCGGCGGGCCTCGTGACCGGCATCGGCCGGGTTGCCGGCCGCGAGTGTCTCGTGATCGCCAACGACGCCACCGTCAAGGGCGGTACCTATTACCCGATGACGGTGAAGAAGCACCTGCGGGCGCAGGCGGTCGCCGCCGCGAACAGGCTGCCGTGCCTGTATCTGGTCGACTCCGGCGGCGGGTTCCTGCCGCTGCAGGATGAGGTGTTCCCGGACCGGGAGCATTTCGGACGGATCTTCTACAACCAGGCGACCATGTCGGCGGCCGGCATTCCCCAGCTGTCGGCAGTCATGGGGTCGTGCACCGCGGGTGGTGCCTACATCCCGGCGATGTCCGATGAGACGGTGATCGTCCGCGAGCAGGGCACGATCTTCCTCGGCGGACCGCCGCTGGTGAGGGCGGCGACCGGAGAGGTCGTCACCGCCGAAGACCTGGGCGGGGGCGACGTGCATGCCCGTAGGTCGGGTGTGGCCGATCACCTTGCCGCCGACGATACGGACGCGTTGATGACGCTGCGGGGCATCGTCGGGACCATCGAACGTTCGGACGCGCCGTCGCTGCATCCGGCCCCGAGCCAGGACCCGTTCGAAGATCCGGACGGCCTCTACGACGTCGTGCCCGGCGACCTCCGTACCCAGTACGACGTGCGCGAGGTGATTCGACGCATCGTCGACGCCTCCCGCCTCCAGGAGTTCAAACCGCTCTACGGCGACACGCTGGTCTGCGGTTTTGCTCGCATCTGGGGCTACCCGATCGGGATACTGGCCAACAACGGCATCCTGTTCAGCGAGTCCGCCGTCAAGGGCGCGCACTTCATCGAGTTGTGCAACCAGCGCGGCGTACCACTGCTCTTCCTGCAGAACATCGCCGGCTTCATGGTCGGCCGCGAGTACGAGCACCGAGGAATAGCCAAAGATGGCGCGAAACTGGTCACCGCCGTCGCCTGCTCGGTCGTACCGAAGCTGACCGTCGTCATCGGCGGTTCCTTCGGCGCGGGCAACTACGGCATGTGCGGCCGCGCATATGATCCGCGGTTCCTGTGGATGTGGCCGAACGCACGGATCTCCATCATGGGCGGGGACCAGGCCGCCGCGGTGCTGGCCACCCTACGGCGAGAAGGCCTCGAGTCACGGGGCGGCCGATGGCCCGCGGCCGAAGAGGAGCGGTTTCGAGCCGAGGTCCGTGACCAGTATGAGCAACAGGGCTCGCCCTACTACTCGAGCGCACGGCTCTGGGACGACGGCATCATCGACCCGATCGACACCCGGCGGGTCCTGGGTATGGCCCTGTCCGTAGCCGCCAACGCGCCCATGTCCCAGCCGTCCTACGGCGTGTTCCGGATGTGACCCAGATGCCGACACCGCACTTTCAGACGCTGCTGGTGGCCAACCGCGGGGAGATTGCGCTGCGCGTCATCCGCGCCGCGCGCGCGTCAGGCCTCCGCACGGTTGCCGTCTACTCCGATGCCGACGCCCAGGCGCAACACGTGCTCGCGGCCGATACGGCCGTGCGGATCGGTCCCGCGCCGGCCGCCGAGTCATACCTCAACATCGCGGCACTGCTCGAGGCCGCCAGAAGATCCGGAGCAGACGCCGTACACCCGGGCTATGGGTTCCTGTCCGAACGATCAGCGTTCGCGCGCGCCTGCACCGATGCGGGCCTCACCTTCGTCGGTCCGCCTGCTGACGTGATCGACCTGCTCGGCCGCAAGGACTCCGCTCGCCGGGTCGCCATCGCCGCCGGCGTGCCGGTCATCCCCGCGGTCGAGGCCAGCGGCGGCCCCGGCCTCGCGCGGCGTGCCCTGGACGAGATCGGACTCCCGCTGCTGGTGAAGGCCGCGGCCGGGGGCGGAGGCAAGGGGATGCGGATCGTCCGTACGGCCGCCGAGTTGCCCGACGCCCTGGCGGCGGCGAAACGAGAGGCCGCCGCGGCCTTCGGCGACGACACGGTCCTGATCGAGCGGTACGTCGAACGCGGACGCCACGTCGAGGTGCAGATCATTGCCGACCACCACGGCAGTGTCTTGCACCTGTTCGAACGCGACTGCTCCAGCCAACGCCGCCACCAGAAAGTGCTCGAAGAAGCCCCCGCGCCGAAGATCTCCCGGCAGGTGCGCGACACGGTCACCGCTGCGGCGATCGCACTGGCACGACAAGCCGGCTACACCAACGCCGGCACCGTCGAGTTCCTGGTCGACGGGGAAGCGGCCTACCTGCTCGAAATGAACACCCGCCTTCAGGTCGAACACCCGGTGACGGAGCTCATTACCGGACGTGACCTGGTCGACCTGCAACTCCGCGTCGCGCAAGGTGACCCCCTACCCTTCACGCAGAACGACGTGACCGCGACCGGACATGCCATTGAGGTACGCGTCTACGCAGAAGACCCCGACAACGGCTTTCTGCCACAAGCCGGTACCGCGACCGCCGTCCGCTGGCCGGCGAGGGCCCGTGTCGACGCCGGGCTGGTCTCAGGACAAGCAGTCGGCACCTTCTACGACCCGATGCTCGGCAAAATCATCGTCCACGGCCACACTCGGGAGGCTGCCCGAACCGCGCTGATGGCCGCCCTCGACGAGACCGTCATCCTCGGACTCACCACCAACGTCGGCTTTCTCCGTCGGCTGGCCGGCTCCGACGCCTTCCGGGACGCCGAGATAGACACTGGTTGGCTCGACCGCAATATCGACGCGCTGCCGACGAGCGACTCCGCGCTCGCGATCTGCGCCGCCGCATGGTCGCTGATCGGTGGACCACCCGCACGTTCCGGAAGCGGCCCGTTCGACGTGCCCGACGGCTGGCGCATCGGCGGTACGGCGGCCCCGGTCGTCGTCTCGTTCGAGCACGGAACATCAACCAGGCTGGCCATCGTCGACCGCACCAACGGCATGGTCACGGCCGGGGAGCACAGCTGGTCGGTGCTCGAGATGCAACGCTGCGGGCCGGACCACGACGGACTCACCGACCTCGTGCTGCAGATCGATGGCGTGGTCGAACGATTCATTCTGAGCACCGCGCCGCCGGTTGTCACGGTCACGCACAATGCGTCCGTCACCGCGTTGCGATGCTCCGATCGAGCCGCCGCGCCGATCCAGGCCATCTCCGACGGGCACGTTGTCGCCCCGATGCCCGGCTCGATCAGCGTCGTCAACGTCGCCGAGACCGCGGTCGTCGCCACGGGGGAGATCCTCGGCATCTTGGAGGCGATGAAGATGGAGCTGGCGCTCAGGGCGCCGTTCGACGGAATCGTCACGCTGGTCAACGCGGCCGTCGGTGATCAGGTATCCCTCGGGAAGCGGCTGTTTGTGGTGACTCCTGATCCGGGAGGATCCTGATCCTGCCGACCGGTCAATCGCTTACCACGTCGCTGGCTCATGTAACAATCTGTCGTTGCAGTGTTACGCCCGGCCGCCGATGCGCCGGGTCAGGTCTGCGGCGGTACGGGTCACCAGGCGCGCCAGCTCACGGCGTTGGTCGTCGTCGACGTCATCGGCGGGGTAGGTGACGGCCACGGCGGCGACCGGGTGGCCGGTGTGGTCGACCACCGCCGTCGCCACCGACGAGAACTCCGGCGTGACGAGCCCTTCCTCGATGGCGTAGGTGCGCTGCCGGACGCGGATCAGCTCCGCGCGCAGCCGGGTCAGGCTGGTGACCCCGACGTCGTGTCGCTGCACGAACGCGTCCCGGTTCGGGAACAGGGCACGCACCTGGGCGGACGGAAGTGCCGCCAGCATCGCCAGGCCCGTTGCGGTCAACGAAGCCGGCAGCCGGACGCCGACGTCGGTGACGAGTGGGGGGCGGCCCGGTGCGCGTTCCTCGATCACGTAGAAGACCTCGCGGCCGTGGAGGATGGCCAGATGCGCGTTGTGCGAGCTGGTCTCGACGAGTCGGGTGAGCAGTGGCCGGGCGACCCGCTGCAACGGCGCCTGACGTGAGTACGCCGAGCCGAGGGCGAATGCCTCGACGCCCAGCCCGTAGCGCCGCTCCTCGGCCAGGTGCATGACGAACCCCTCGTCACGTAGCACCGCCAGCAGGTGGTAGACGGTGGACCGCGGGAGACCGAGCTCCCGGGCGATCGACGCCGCCGGCAGTGGGCCGGCGTGCCGAGCCAGCAGCTTGAGCAGGCTGATGGCATGCGCGGCGGCGGGGACGTTGGGCACGGGTCAAGTGTCTCAGATGCGAGACGGAACCCTATCAAGGGTCGTATGACCAGGGCCGGTTGTCCGGTCCAATAGGTGCATGGACGCAGACCACCAGGTCCACGCCGGCGACGTCGTCACCGTGGGCATCGACGCACTGAGCATCGTCGACGTCGTCGCCGTCGCCCGCCACGACGCACCCGTCGAGATCTCAGCCGCCGCCCTGGCCGAGATCCGCAAGAGTCGCGAGGTGATCGAGGCGCTGGCCGACGACGTCGTGCCGCACTACGGCGTATCCACCGGCTTCGGCGCGCTGGCTACCCGGCACATCCCCGTCGAGCTCCGCACGCAGCTGCAGTCCAGCCTGGTCCGCAGCCACGCGGCCGGTTCCGGCCCCGAGGTGGAGCGCGAGGTCGTCCGTGCCCTCATGCTGCTGCGACTGTCCACTTTGGCGACGGGCCGCACCGGGGTACGCGAGGAGACCGCCATGGCGTACGCCCAACTGCTCAACGCCGGCATTACCCCCGTCGTCCACGAGTACGGCAGCCTCGGCTGCTCCGGCGACCTGGCGCCGCTGGCGCACTGTGCCCTCGCCGTGATGGGGGAGGGCACCGTGCGCGACGCCTCGGGGGAGCCGCGCGACGCCGCCGACGCGCTGCGCGAGGCCGGCATCACCCCGGTCACGCTGGCCGAGAAGGAGGGCCTGGCTCTGATCAATGGCACCGACGGCATGCTCGGAATGTTGGTGCTCGCGATCACCGACCTGCGACACCTGCTCAAGGTCGCCGACCTGACCGCGGCGATGAGCGTGGAAGGCCTACTGGGAACCGACGCGGTGTTCGCCCCGCAATTGCAGGCGCTGCGTCCCCACCCCGGTCAGGCCGCATCGGCGGCCAACCTGCGGGCGGTGCTCGCCGAAAGCCCGATCATGGCAAGTCACCGCGACCCCGGCTGCACCCGGGTGCAGGACGCGTACTCGCTGCGCTGCGCTCCCCAGGTCGCCGGCGGCGCCCGCGACACGATCGTGCACGCGGCCCTGGTCGCGTCCCGTGAACTCGCCGCTGCGGTGGACAACCCCGTCGTTACCCTCGACGGGCGGGTGTCCTCCAACGGCAACTTCCACGGCGCGCCGATCGCGTACGTCATCGATTTCCTGGCCATCGTCGCCGCCGATGTCGCCTCGATGGCGGAGCGCCGCACCGACCGGTTCCTCGACGTGGCCCGCAACCACGGGCTCAACGCCTTCCTCGCCGGCGACCCCGGCGTCGACTCCGGTTACATGATCGCCCAGTACACCCAGGCAGCCCTCGTCTCCGAACTCAAGCGCCTCGCCGCGCCTGCCAGCGTCGACTCGATCCCCAGCTCGGCGATGCAGGAGGACCACGTGTCGATGGGCTGGTCCGGCGCCCGCAAGCTGCGCCGCGCCGTGGACGCCCTGACCCGCGTGCTCGCCATCGAACTGCTGACGGCCGCCCGGGGCATCGAGCTGCGGGCGCCGCTTGCGCCCGCACCCGCCACCGGCGCGGTCATCGACGCCCTGCGGCAGGTGGTAGCCGGTCCCGGCGTGGACCGTTTCCTCGCTCCGGAGATCGAAGCCGCCGTGCAGTTCGTCGCGACGGGTGCCGCCCTGCGCGCCGCCGAGGCGGTAACCGGCGCGTTCCGGTAGCCACCGCACGCCTGTCACATCCCGCGTCGGTGACCTCCGCCGTCGCGAACGTTCTGCCGCGCTCGGGCCGCTGCAGTTGATCGCCCATCACACCGAGGAGAATCGTCATGGAAGGTGCACGCCCGGTCCGTGCGGCGCGCGGCACGACCCTCACCGCGAAGTCGTGGGCCACGGAGGGCCCACTGCGGATGCTGATGAACAACCTGGATCCGGAGAACGCCGAGCGCCCCGACGACCTGGTGGTCTACGGCGGCACCGGCCGGGCGGCCCGGGACTGGAAGTCCTTCGAGGCGATGGTCCGCACGTTGACCACGTTGGACCGGGACGAGACCCTGCTGGTGCAGTCCGGCCGGCCGGTCGGCGTCATGCGCACCCATGAGTGGGCGCCGCGGGTGATCCTGGCCAACTCCAACCTCGTGGGGGACTGGGCCACCTGGCCGGAGTTCCGCCGCCTCGAGCGCCTCGGTCTCACGATGTACGGCCAGATGACGGCGGGCTCGTGGATCTACATCGGAACCCAGGGCATCGTGCAGGGCACGTACGAGACGTTCTCGGCCGTGGCCGCGAAACGCTTCAACGGTACCCTGGCCGGCACGCTGACCCTGACCGGCGGCTGTGGGGGCATGGGCGGTGCGCAGCCGCTCGCGGTGACCCTCAACGGCGGCGTCTGCCTCATTGTCGACGTGGACCGCGAAAGGCTCGACCGCCGCGTCCAGCACCGGTACCTCGACGAGGTCGCCGAGGACATCGGCGACGCGATCGAGAAGGTATTGCGGGCCAAGGCGGAGCGCCGGGCGCTCTCGGTCGGTCTCGTCGGCAACTGCGCCGAGGTGTTCCCGGAACTGCTGCGCCGGGGTGTCGACGTCGACATCGTCACCGACCAGACGAGCGCTCACGACCCGCTGTCGTACCTGCCTGAGGGCGTGTCGGTCGAGGAGTGGCGCGACTACGCGGTGGCTGAGCCCGAGGAGTTCACCGCCCGGGCTCGCGCGTCCATGGCCAAGCACGTCCAGGCCATGGTGGAGTTCCAGGATGCCGGCGCCGAGGTCTTCGACTACGGCAACTCGATCCGCGACGAGGCACGGCTGGGCGGGTACGACCGCGCGTTCGCCTTCCCGGGTTTCGTGCCTGCCTACATCCGCCCGCTGTTCTGCGAGGGCAAAGGCCCGTTTCGCTGGGCCGCGCTGTCGGGCAACCCGGCCGACATCCATGCCACCGACCGTGCCGTGATGGACCTGTTCCCCGACAACGACCGGCTGCAGCGGTGGATGCGCGGCGCCCAGGAGAAGATCGCGTTCCAGGGCCTGCCCGCGCGCATCTGCTGGCTGGGCTACGGTGAACGGGACCGGGCCGGCCTGAAGTTCAATGAGATGGTGGCCTCGGGAGCGCTGGAGGCGCCGATCGTCATCGGGCGCGACCACCTGGACGCCGGCTCGGTGGCCTCGCCGTACCGGGAGACGGAGTCGATGCTCGACGGCTCGGATGCGATCGCCGACTGGCCGCTGCTCAACGCCCTCGTCAACACCGCATCGGGTGCCTCGTGGGTGTCGATCCACCACGGCGGCGGCGTCGGTATCGGCCGGTCGATCCATGCCGGCCAGGTCTCGGTGGCCGACGGAACCACCCTGGCGGCGGAGAAACTCTCGCGCGTGCTGACCAACGACCCGGGCATGGGTGTGATCCGCCACGTCGACGCCGGCTACGAGCGTGCCGAGCAGATCGCCGAGGAGCGCGGCGTGCGGATCCCGATGCGGGAGAGCTGAGCCGACGCGATGACCTTCGAGAGCATGTGGGCGGCGATCGAGCCGCTGGGCCGCGACGCGGGCACCGGCGGCTACCGCCGGTACGCCTGGACCGCTTGTGATCATGAGCTGCGCGAGTGGTTCGGCCAGGAGTGCCGGGCCCGGGGGCTGGACCTCACCACCGACCGGATGGGCAACCAGTGGGCGTGGTGGGGCGATCCGGACGCGGCCGTCGCCGCCGGCGATCCCGGTATCGTCATCGGGTCGCATCTGGACTCGGTGCCCGACGGGGGCGCCTTCGACGGGCCGCTCGGCGTGGTCAGCGCGTTGGCCGCGGCCGACGCCCTGCGGGCACAGGGCTTCCAGCCCGCCCGGCCCATCGGCGTGGTCAACTTCGTCGACGAGGAGGGGGCCCGCTTCGGGGTCGCGTGTGCCGGTTCGCGGGTCATCACCGGGGCCCTCGACGCCGACCGGGCGCGCGGGCTGACCGACGCGGATGGCGTGACCATGGCCGAGGCGATGCGCCGGGCGGGTCGTGACCCTGCGGCACTCGGGCCGGACGCCGAGGCGCTTCGCCGGATCGGGGCGTTCATCGAACTGCACGTGGAACAGGGCCGCGGCCTGGTCGACCTGGGTCAGCCGATCGCCGTCGCCACCGATATCTGGCCGCACGGCCGCTGGCGCCTCGACTTCCCCGGCACCGCCAACCACGCCGGCACCACCCGGCTCGAGGACCGCCATGACGCGATGCTCGGGTACGCGGAGGCGGTGCTCACCGCCCGCAGCGCCGCGGCCCGGCACGGATGCGTCGCGACGATTGGGAAGGTGACCGTGCGACCCGGCGGCGTCAACGCCATAGCGAGTCACGTGACCGGATGGCTCGACGCCCGCGGGCCGGTCGAGGCGGCGGTGCGCGGCACCGTCGAGGACATCGCCAGGGTGGCGGCGGGACACGGGGCCACGCTCACCGAGGAGTCCTGGACCCCGACCACGGCGTTCGACGCGGCCCTGTCCGACCGGCTGTCGAAACTGCTCGGCGAGCACGTCCCACGCCTGGGGACCGGCGCCGGTCACGACGCCGGCATCCTCGCCACGGCCGGTATTCCGACCGCGATGCTGTTCGTGCGCAACCCTACCGGCGTCTCACACTCACCGGAGGAGTTCGCCGAACGCGACGACTGCCACGCCGGAGTGGCCGCGCTGGCCCGCGCCGTGCGGGAGCTGGCCGGATGACCGCGACACAGCGCTGCCCCGGAGGCAGCGCTGTGATCGATCGGGTTGGTGATGAGCCGGCATGGTTCCGGTGCGCGTCGAACCGCGATGTCAGCGACGCCGGGATCGTGCGGACTGCCGGAGCGCCGTGACGGCCGGCTCCACCACCGGGTCGCGGCGGTCGGACCGGTACAGGGCCAACACCTGGCGCGAGGCGGGCTCGGCGGCCGGCCCGAGGACCTGGCGTAGCTCAAGGCCGTCGTTGACGCCGCGGGCGAGCGCCGGCACGACCGCGACCCCGAGGCCCGCCCGCACGAGTTCGCGAACCACGTTGTAGTCGTTGCTGCGGAAGGCGATGCGCGGACTGAACCCGGCATCGGCGCAAAGGCGCACCAGGTTGCGCGAGCCGGCGGAGCCTTCCTTGCTCGCGATCCACTGCTCGTCGCCGAGATCGGCGAGGCCCCAATCGGCGTGGGCCGCGACCGGGTGCGCCCGGCTGATCATGATCATGAGCGGGTCGTCCTGCAGCGGTACCGCCGTGAGCCCGGCCGGCCACGACCGCGGGACGAGCGGGTACTGGTACACGACGGCGATGTCGATCGCCCCGCTGAGCAGCGCGGGCAGCAGCTCGTCCGGCTCACCCTCGTCCAGCAGGACCGCCACCTCGGGGTGGCGGCGCAGCAGCCGGGCCAGCGCCCCCGGGACGATGCTGGCACCGGCGGTGGGGAAGCTCCCGAGGTGGATGACGCCCGCCGCCCCCGCGGCGAGCGCCCGGGCATCGCGTTCCACGGACTCCAGTTGGCTCAGCAGGCCGGCGCTGCGCCCGGCCAGCCGATGGGCGGCCGCTGTGGGACGGGCGCTGTGCGGTCCCCGCTCGAACAGCGCCACGCCCGCCGCCCGTTCCAAGGCGCTCATCTGCTGCGACACGGCCGAGGCCGTGTATCCCAGCGACTCCGCGGCCGCGGCGAAGGACCCACTCTGCACCACCTCCGCGAGCGTGCGCAGATGGTGCACGTTCAGCATAAGCACACCTTACGCTCACCAGGTCGAGATCGTCGGCTCCGAGTCTTCCCCGAACCCGCCGGAGACTGAGAGCGTGGCCGGACGAGCAGTACCGTTGGAGGCTGGACGATGCGCGACGGAAGTACCGGCGACATGCTCGCCGAGATGGACGAGTGGGGCCCGGAGAAGGTGGTCTGCGTTCAGGATCAGCGGCTGGGCATGCGCGGGGTGCTGGTCATCGACAACACCGCGCGGGGGATGGGCAAGGGGGGCACCCGGATGAGCCCGACGCTCACCGTCACCGAGGTGGCCCGCCTGGCCCGCACGATGACGTGGAAGTGGGCCGCCGTGGACCTGCTGTTCGGCGGGGCCAAGGCCGGCATCCGGGCCGATCCGGCGTCGGCGGACAAGGAGCAGATCCTCCGCTCATTCGTGCGGCGCCTGCACAACGAGGTTCCGCGGGAGTACGTGTTCGGACTCGACATGGGCCTGACCGAGAACGACGCCGCGATCGTGGCCGACGAGCTGGGCCGGGCGGCGGCCGTCGGGACCCCGGCCGAGCTCGGCGGCCTGCCCTACGACGAGCTGGGCATCACCGGCTACGGCGTGGCCGAGGCCGCCGACGCCGCCTGTACGCGGCTGGGCCGCCCGCTCGCCGGTGCCCGGGTCGCCATCCAGGGCTTCGGCGCGGTCGGCCGGGCCGCGGCGCGCCGTCTGGTCGAACTGGGCGCCGCCGTGGTGGCCGTCTCCACCGTCCGGGGCGGCGTGTATCGCGCCGACGGACTGGACGTGGCCGCATTGCTGGCCGACGCCGCCAAGCTGGGCGACGCCTGCGTGGACGGCCGGGCCGATGCCACGCCGCTGCCCGCGCAGGACGTGCTCTACGTCGCCACCGACGTGCTCATCCCGGCCGCGGTACAGGATGTCCTGCACGGCCGGGACGCCGAACGGGTACAGGCCACGCTGGTGGTCGAGGGGGCCAACCTCCCCACCACCGCGCAGGCGCAAGCCGAACTGGCCCGGCGCGGCGTCACCGTCGTTCCGGACATGATCGCCAACGCCGGCGGCGCTATCGCCGCCGCGTATGCCATGGACGCACGGACGTCGTCCTTCCCGCCCGACCCGCGGGTCGCGCACACCATGGCGGCGCAGAAGATCCGGGCGAACACCGAACTGGTGCTCGACCTGGCGGCAGAGCAGGCGATCACGCCGCACCAGGCCGCGCGCAATCTCGCGCAGAGCCGGGTCCGCCGGGCGATGGTCCTGAAGGGACGGATCCGGGCGGGCGCTGATGTCGGCTGACGAGGACCGGCTTCGCGCCGGCTGGCCTGAGGCACCCGGAGCCCATCGATGACCGACTCTGTTGACGAGCACTTCGTCCGGCAGGTCACGTCGTGGACGAGCGAGCCGGACGGCGCCGACCGCCCGGACGGCGACCGTGCGGCCGCGTCGCCCGACGTGCTGTGGGCCTACTTCGATGCGCAGGTGCAGAGCCGCCATCTCGACTTCGCGGCGCGCTGGTTGCAGGAGCAGGGCGAGGGCTTCTACACCATCGGCTCGGCCGGGCACGAGAGCAACGCCGCGGTCGCCATGGCGTTGCGCCCCACCGACCCGGCTCTGCTGCACTACCGGTCCGGCGGGTTCTTCGCGGCCAGGGCCCGTCAGGTTCCGGGATCGACGCCGATCGCCGACGTGCTGCGCGGCCTGATGGCGGTGGCCGACGATCCGATCTCCGGTGGGCGGCACAAGGTCTTCGGCCATCCCGCCTACGGCATCATCCCCCAGACCTCGACGATCGGCTCGCACCTGCCGCGGGCCGTCGGGCTGGCGTTCTCGATCTGCCGGGCCGCGGCGCTCGGCGTCACGCCTCGGTGGCCGGCCGACTCGGTCGTCGTCACCAGCTTCGGTGACGCCTCGGCCAACCATTCGACCACGGTCGGTGCGCTGAACGCGGCGGCCTGGTGCACGCACCAGGGACTGCCCGTGCCCCTGCTGATCGTCTGCGAGGACAACGGCATCGGCATCAGCACCAAGTCGCCGCCCGGCTGGATGGAGCACGCGCTGGCCCGCTACCCGGGCATCCGGTACGCCAGTGTCGACGGGACCGAGCCGGAGCTGACGCTGGCCATGGCCCGCGACGTCTCCGCGGCGGTTCGGGCCGAGCGGCGCCCGGCGATCCTCCACCTGAAGACGGTGCGGTACATGGGACACGCCGGCTCCGACGCAGAGCTTGCCTACCGGTCGCGAACCGAGATCGTCCACGACTACGCCCGTGACCCGCTGCTGGCCACGGCTCGCCGTCTCGTTCAGCGCCGGCTCGCAACGCCGACCGGCATCCTGGAGCGGTACGAGGCCACCCGCGCCGAGGTGATGTCCCAAGCCAGTGCGCTGCTCGGTGGGAAACGGCTGGACGACGCGGCGCAGGTCATGGCCCCGATCGCGTTCCCGCCCGTCGCCGCCACCGCGCCGCCCCGCCGGCCGCTCGACGCGCCGGCGCCCGACGGCGAGCCGACCGCGACGCTGGCCCAGGCCATCAACGCGGCCCTCGCCGACGTGCTCACCGAGCGGGCCGAGGCGGTGGTCTTCGGTGAGGACGTCGCCGCGAAGGGCGGCGTCTACGGGATTACCCGGGGCTTACGGAAACGCTTCGGCAGCGGCCGGGTCTTCGACACCATCCTGGACGAGCAGAGCATTCTCGGCGCCGCGCTCGGCGCCGCGCTGTCGGGCCTGCTGCCGATACCGGAGATCCAGTACCTGGCGTACCTGCACAACGCGGAGGACCAGCTGCGCGGTGAGGCGGCCAGCCTGGCCTTCTTCTCCAACGGTCAGTTCCGCAACGGTCTGGTCGTGCGGATCGCCGGGCTCGCCTACCAGCGCGGGTTCGGCGGTCACTTCCACAACGACAACTCCGTCGCCGTCCTGCGCGACATCCCGGGCGTCGTGATCGCCGTGGCAAGCCATCCTTCCGAGGCCGGGGAACTCCTGCGCACCTGCGTCGCCCTGGCTCGCGACGAGGGCCGGGTGTGCGTCTTCCTCGAACCGATCGCCCTCTATCACACCCGCGACCTGCATCGGCCCGGCGACAACCGCTGGACCGTGGCGCGCTCGGCGGCGCCGGTCTCGCCGGGCGGCGACGCGTTCGGCCGGGTCAGTCTGCACGGCTCGGGCCGCGACCTGCTGATCGTCACCTTCGGCAACGGCCTGCCGATGAGCCTGCGGGTCGCGGGGCGCCTCGCGGAGCAGTCGATCCACTGCACCGTCCTCGACCTGCGTTGGCTGGCACCGCTGCCGGCCGCCGACATCGTGGCGGAAGCACGGCGGTTCACCCGGGTGCTGGTCGTCGACGAAACGCGCCGCGCCGGTGGCGTGTCCGAGGCCGTGGTCGCCGAGCTCAACGACAACGGGTACCAGGGCCGCGTCGCCCGGGTCAACAGCGACGACTCCTTCATCCCCCTCGGACCAGCGGCCAATGCGGTCCTGCTGTCCGAACCGCAGATCCTCGCGGCGGCCCGCAGCCTGTGTGCCGAGTCCCCGAACACGCTTCTGGTCGAGAGGAACACGACATGACGAGCCCACTCGCGCTGTTCGGCGCCGAGACGCTGATCTCCCCCGAAGACGCGGCCATTCGGGATGTCGTACGGCAGTTCGTCGCCGACCGCATCCGCCCGGGGATCGCCGATTGGTACGAGGCCGGCGCCCTGCCGGCCCGCGAGCTCGCCAAGGAGCTCGGCACCCTGGGCGTGCTCGGCATGCACCTCGAGGGCTACGGCTGCGCCGGCACCAGCGCCACCGCGTACGGGCTCGCCTGCCTCGAGCTCGAGGCCGGCGACTCCGGCCTGCGCTCGCTCGTGTCGGTGCAGGGCTCGCTCGCGATGTTCGCCATCCACCGGTTCGGCTCGCCGGAGCAGAAGGACGCCTGGCTGCCCCGCATGGCGGCCGGCGAGGCCGTCGGCTGCTTCGGCCTCACGGAACCCGACTTCGGCTCGAACCCCGCCGGCATGCGTACCACGGCTCGCCGGGCCGGGCCGCAGGAAGGCGCGGACTGGGTGCTGAACGGAAACAAGATGTGGATCACCAACGGCAGCATCGCGGACGTGGCCGTCGTGTGGGCGAAGACGCCGGACGGCATCCGCGGGTTCGTGATACCGACCGGCACGCCCGGATTCTCGGCGCCGGAGATCAGGCGGAAGATGTCGCTACGCGCGTCGGTGACCAGCGAGCTCGTGCTGGACGAGGTGCGGCTGCCCGCCTCCGCGATGCTGCCCGGCGCCCGGGGCCTGTCCGGGCCTTTGTCATGCCTCAACGAGGCCAGGTACGGCATCGTCTTCGGCGCGCTCGGCGCCGCACGGGACTGCCTCGAGACGGCCCTCGCCTACGCCGGCGACCGGGAGATCTTCGGTCGTCCCCTGGCCGCCTTCCAGGCGACGCAGCTCAAGCTCGCCGACATGACCCTCGAGCTGGGCAAGGGCATGCTGCTCGCGCTGCACCTCGGCCGGCTCAAGGACTCCGGAGACCTCCGGGCCGAGCAGGTCAGTCTCGGCAAGCTCAACAACGTCCGCGAGGCCATCGCCATCGCCCGCGAGTGCCGCACCATCCTCGGCGCGGCGGGAATCACGCACGAGTTCCCGATCATGCGGCACGCGAACAACCTGGAGTCCGTACTGACCTACGAGGGCACCGCGGAAATCCACCAGCTGACGATCGGACGGGCTCTGACCGGACACAGCGCGTTCCGGTGATTCGCCCAGGAGCTCCCAGCGCCCACTGTCTCCTTCTCCAGCACGGTCACCTCGAAACCGGCCGGCTGGAGGAACCAGGCCGTGCAGAGCCCGACGATCCCGCCTCCCACGACGACGCCCCGGCTATCGGTCATCGCCGAGGCCCGGGTCGAGCAACTGCGCGACGGCGAGATCGGACACCGCCATGCCTACCGACTTGAACACCGTCTGTCCGCAACGCTGCTGCGGCTGGGCGAGCGCGGCCGCCAGCGAGCGCAGCTGGTCGGGGCGGAGGGCGCCGACGCGGATCGCGGCGATGATCTCGCCGGCCTCGGCGAGGCAACCGCGTACGTCGTCGACGACGATGTCGGTCGCTCGGGCGAGCAGATCAGTGGGCAGCTCGGCCATGTCGGCACGGTAGGACCCGATAGCGTTGACGTGGACCTCGCTCGCCAAGGACGCGGCGTCGAACAGCGGCCTCGTGGACGCCGTCGCACAGCAGACGACCTGCGCGGTCGACACGGCCTCGTCGGCGTCGCGGATCACCTCGAAGGTGACACCGGGAGTGCTCGCGCTGAGATCAGCGGCCATGCGCTCAGCGCGCTCGATCGTGCGATTCCAGATACGCACCTCGCTGATCGGGCGCACCAGGCGGATCGCCGCCAGCTGCTCGCCGGCCTGGTGGCCGGCGCCCAGGATCGTGAGTCTGGTCGCGCCGGGGGGCGCGAGCACGTCTGTCGCGAGACTGACCATGGCGGCGGTGCGCAGGAGGGTGAGCCCGGCCGCGTCAGCACTCCAGACCGCTTTGCCCGAGCCGTCGAGCCAGAGGATGAGGCCGTCGACAGTCGGCAGCCGGGCCGATTCGGTGTCGGCGTGCGCGCTGATCCGCAGCACCTTCACTATCGCGTGTCCGTCGACGGAGCTCCGGGCGGCCATCACGAGGAGCCGTCCGTCTCCCAGGGACAGGCGCAGGGGCTGTTCGATGACGCCGTCCGCGCTGGCCATCACCGCCTCGCGTACGGCCGCGCAGGCCGCACTGAGCGAGACCTGCGCTCGTACGGAGGGCGACGTGAGGAACGCAAGGGTGGCTGGCTGACCGATCGCCTGAACGTTGCTGATAGCACTGCCTTCTTTCACTGCGGGCTCTCGTCACGGCCCGCCCAGAGGCCACGCGTGTGCATCAAGTGCCTCCTCATCAGATCCGAGGCTGCATCGGGTTTGCCGGCCTCGATGAGATCGAGGAGCTCCGGGTGCTCATGAGCGGAGTGCAGGAACGCGGGTGAACCGGCGACCTGTTGAAGACCGTAGAGGCGCACCTGGTCGCGCAGCAGGCCCACGGTCTTGACGAGTCGTGCGTTGCCGGTGAGCTCCAGGATCCCCAGGTGAAGGTCACGGTCCCGCGCGACGAAGTTGACCATGTCGCCCTGCACCGCGAACTCGGTGGTCTCCGCGGCTATCTCCCGTAGCGCCGTCAGGTCCGGTGTCGGGTCCATCGCCGCGACCCGCGCGACTCCGGGCAGCTCCAGCATCATGCGCAACTCCATCAGCTCGTCGAGGTCGGCGTCGGTGAGCGTCACGACACGGAATCCCCGGTTGCGCACCATCTCGACGAGTTCGTCCCGGGCGAGGTCCAGCAGTGCTTCGCGAACCGGCGTGATCGAGACGGCGAGCTGGTTTGCGACGGACCCGATCGAGTGGAGGTCGCCCGCGCGCAGCGCGCCGGAGATGATCAACGCTCGGAGGGCCTGGCCGCACTGGTCCCGAAGGGGAATGCGGGCGACCTCGGACAGCCCCGGGATCGAACGTGTGGTCATGCCAAGCCTCTCTGAATCGATGGTCTGTGGCCGAGTGCAGGTTGCCGCCGGCTCAACCTGAGCGATGTCATGGCTCCCGCCGTTCAGTTGCTCGCATCGCCATAGTTGAACGTTGTCAGGCAGCCGCCATCTACGGCAAGGATCGATCCGGTCATGAATGTGGACGAGTCCGACGCGAGGAACAATGCGACGTCGGCTACCTCCTGCACGGTGCCCTGCCGCCCGAGCGGTTGTCGTGCGGCCGCCCGTTCCCGGATCTCAGTGGCGAGCGTGAACTGCTCCGGGGTCAGGGTGGGTCCACGCCGGCCCAGCCCGGTGTCGATGTATCCGGGACAGATCGCGTTCACACGCACGCCCTCAGGGCCGTAATCGACAGCCAGTTGACGGGTCAGGTTGATGATCGCGGCCTTCGAGGAGCAGTAGGCCGCCGCCAGCGGAGCCCCGACCAGGCCGTACGTCGATGCGATGTTGACAACGGCGCCGCCGTGCTTCGAGGACATCAGATGAGGCAAGGCGTACTTCGTGCAGTTGAATGTGCCACCGATGTTGACCGCGAGCACGCGCGCGAAGTCTTCAGGCTCGACCTCGTGCAATCGCGCCTTGGTGCCGCCGACGCCCGCATTGTTGACGATGATGTCCATCCCGCCGAAGCTGCCCACTGCGCGTTCGACGATTCCCTCCACCTGCTTGGGTTCGGCGATGTTCACCTGATCGAAGATGGCGGCGCCGCCGCCGGCCGCGATCTCACGTGCGGTGCGCTCCGCGTCGTCACCGAGGACGTCGACCACGACCACGTTCGCTCCAGCCCGGCCCAGCGTGGTCGCGATCGCCCTGCCGATCCCGTTGCCGGCCCCGGTGACCATCGCGGTGCGTCCGGCGAGTTGCGTCATCACGATCCTTTCGGAGCGGGCCGGCGTCATTCGACCAACCCGCGACAGAGCAGCACTACCGTGACGAAGCAGCGGTAGAGCGTGAGGGGATCCTCGGCGCGCAGGATCGCTGTGTGCGAACCCGTGCGTTCGACCCCCGCCACGCGGGCCGCGAGCTCGCAGTAGTCGGAGGTGTGGAAGGCGATGTCGATTGTCAAAGGAGCCGTGAACTGCGGTGGTGTTGCCGCCTCAGCATCGGACACGGCGCGATATGCGGCCTCGCGGATGAGGTCTCGAGCCGACTCGGGGTGCAGGGACTCGGCCGCGAAGCGACTCACCGACCGTTTCACGACCGCCGCCCGCACCCCCGGCGCGAAGGAAGCGGTCTCCACGGCGGTGGCCTCGTCCCCCGTCACGAGAACGATCGGCACGCCGTGCGCCGCAGCGACCAGCGCGTTGACTCCCGACTCGCCCGCGATGACTCCGTTGATGCGCACCTCCGCGATCGCCGGCCGGAAGTAGGTGTGTGACAGGGCCGACCCGGTCGCGCTCATGGAGCCGTGGTAAGCGATCAGGAACACCGCGTCGAAGGAAGCGTCGAGCCCTTCCATCATGTACATAGGCTTGTATCGACCGGAGAGGTACCGAGCGTTGCCGGCGAGCGAGTCCGGTTTGATGTTGCTCATCTTGGAGTGGGCGTCGTTGACGACAAACTCCGTGGCACCCGCCGCCATCGCGCCTTCGATCGCGGCGTTGATCTCGCCGGTCAGCAACTGCGTGAAGTACTCGTATCGGGGGCCGCCGGCACTGACCTGTTCCCAGTCGACCACCCCGGCCACCCCCTCCATGTCGGAGGAAACGAACACCTTCACAGCATTGTCCTGGGATGGAGCTCGGGTCCGGTGGAGGACTCGGTCATGACGGCGTAGTACCCGCCGGCCTTGCCCGCCGCGGCTCCGTGGCGACCGTCCGGCGTAAGCGCCAGGCAGCGCAGCTCCGCTCGGAAGTCATCGGGCAGTGTCGCGGCATCCTCGAGCATGTGGCGACAGGCCTTGTCGGGGTCCAGGCCACGCGCCAGCGCGCTCACGACAGTGTGAGCGCCCACGGCACGCATGCTCAGCTCGCCACGGCCGGTGCAGGCCGCTCCGCCGTACCGGATGTCGGCGTAGTTGCCGGCGCCGGGGAGCGCCGAATCCCCGACGCGTCCCGGGTACTTCCACGGGTATCCACTGGTCGAGACGCCGACAACCAGTTCTCCGGCGCGGTCCAGTGCCAGGATGTCGATGGTTCCCCAGGGGCCGTCGGGCGGGTTGAGTCTGTGCACGAGCTGCAGAGCCGTCTGTCGATACTGGGCGTCGCCCTTCTGCGCCGGGGTGGCCTCGCCCTCGACCGAGTCGGTCGAGGGCTTCAGTCCGGAGACGAAGAGGGCTTTGGCTTCCTCGGTGAGCAGCTCGGCCTTCTGAAAGCCGTTCTCGTCAGCGAACCGCTCGGCGCCTTCGCCCACCAGGAGGCAGTGCTGCGGTAAGCGCTCCAACACGCGTCGGGCGATCGAGATGGGGTTGGGGTAGGAACGCACGGCACCGACGGCACCGAACCGGCGCGTGGAGCCGACCATGATCGAGGCGTCCAGCTCGACGATGCCCATGGCATTGGGCAGGCCGCCGGTGCCGACGTAGTGGTCCGCGAGATTGTCCTCGCACAGGATCAGGCCCGCCTCAACAGCATCGAGCGCCGATCCGCCCGCGGCGAGGATCTCCATCGCGCGTGGGAGTCCGACCTCACTGCGCTCGCTGCCGATCACTACCGGTTGCACGGGATTCCTTGTCGTCCTCGGTGTTGCGCCGGCGGATCCTCGCGATGCCTCGGTAGCCGGTATTCGCAGAACCCTTGACGTGGTGCCAGTAAGGTATTACACCTTAGGCCTCGAAGCAACAGCGTGGTGGAGAACACAGGAAGAGGGAGCCGCTGTGATCGTCGACGGAACCTGCACGCCGGACCAGTGGTGGTCCGGCTACCAGGACTGGATCGAGGGCGGCTTCACTGCCTGCGTGCTGAGCGTCGGCGGTGGAAGCGCGCCGGACTCCGCGGTCGCGGCGCTGGGCGAGGTCCACCGACGCCTCCGCGAGACTGACCGCCTCCAGCTGGTGCTGACCGCGGCTGAGATGCGTCACGCGGCCGCGCGACGACAGCTCGCGGTCCTCCTGCACTTCCAGACCACGCACCTGCTGGGCGAGAACCCCGATCTGGTGGAGGTGTTCTGGCGACTCGGGGTGCGGATGTTCGGTCTGGCGTACAACCGGACCAGCCCGGTCGCCGGTGGGGCGCTCGACCCGGTCGACGAAGGCTTGAGCACAGTCGGGCGGCGCATGATCGCCGAGATGAACCGACTGGGCATCCTGGTTGATTTCGCCCACACCGGCTGGCGCTCCTGCGCCCAGGCGCTGGAGCTGTCATCGGGGCCTTGCGTCGCGTCGCACTCGAACGCGCATGCCGTGCACGCCCACCCGCGCAACCTGCCCGACTCGGTCATCAAGGGCATCGCGGCATCAGGGGGAATCGTGGGAATGAACGGGTTCCCCGCTTTCGTCTCCAGCGACGCCGCACCCACGCTCGATCAGTTCATCGACCACATGGTCCACGTCGACAGCCTCGTCGGCCCTGGTCATGTCGGCCTGGGGCTGGACTACTGCACGATCACCTCGGCCGACTACGAGGAGATGATCGACAGCGGGGACTGGACCACCGACGACTACCCGCCACCGCCGTGGAACTACCCGCAAGGCATCGAGAATCCGCGGTCGATCGATGCGCTCGCCCGGCGGATGAGTGCGCGAGGGTATGCCGAGCAGGAGATCAACGGCATCCTCGGAGCGAACTGGATGCGCGTGTTCGAGTTGGCGTTCCCATGAGCGGCCGTCCCGTGCACGCCGGCGGTGAGCTGGATCCCGACCTGATCGAGCAGGCACGGCTTGCCATGTCGCGCGGCGACGTCCCGGGCATGGCGATCGGTGTCCTGCACGACGGTGCCGCCGCGAGCGTCGGACTCGGGGTCACCAACATCGAGCATCCCCTTCCCGTCACCGGCGACACGCTGTTCCAGATCGGCTCGATCACCAAGACCTTCACCGTCACGGCCCTGCTTCAGCAGCTCGAGCAGGGACGCATCGATCTGGACGATCCCATCCGCCGGTTCATTCCCGACTTCGCCGTCCGAGACGCCGACGTGTCAGCAAAGGTCACTCTGCGCGACTGCATGACCCACTCGTGCGGATGGGAGGGGGAGTTCTTCGCCAACACGGGCTGGGGCGACGATGCGCTGGCCGCGATGGTCGGCCGCATGTCCGAGCTGCCCCAGACGACGCCGATCGGGCAGATGTGGTCCTACAACAATGCCGCGTTCTATCCGCTGGGTCGCGTGCTCGAGGTCGTGGAAGGAGCGCCTTTCGAGCAGGTGATCCGTCGCTCGATCCTGGAACCGCTCGGTCTGGATGGCGCATGCTTCTTCGCCCATGAGCTCCTGCACCGCAGCTTCGCCGTAGGTCATACCCGCCGTGACGGGCGCACGATGATCGCGCGTCCCTGGGCGATGCCACGCAGCTCGAATCCGGTCGGCGGGATCGTCGCCAGCGTCGAACACGTGTTGTCCTACGCGCGTTTCCAGCTCGAAGGCGGCACCATCCTCGGTGACAGCCTTCGCCTCGCGGCCCAGCGGCCCAGCGGTCCGGCGGCGGACACTGCGAGCGTCGGACTGGGGTGGTGGCTCGCCGGAGACGGTGCGGACCGGGTGGTCGAGCACGGCGGGGGCGCGAACGGCCAGCCGGCCCTGCTCGCGATGCTGCCGGGGCGCTCCTTCGCGATCGCCGTACTCACCAACGGCAGCGGCGGCTGGCTGGCTGCGCACGAACTGCTCGCGTGGGTCAAGCAGGCGTACTTCGGCATCGAGGATGCGCACGCCACACGATTGCCGGACAGTTCGATCGAGGATTGCACCGGCGTGTACGAGACCATGCTCGACCGCTATGAGATCCGCGAGGACGACAGTGGCCGGACCCTGCGCGGAAGCGTGCTGGGGGACTGGCTGGAGGACATGGACCCACCGACTTCCGCAGAGCCCTGGGTCGTTGCGATCGAGCGAGCCGCCGGCGACACGCTGCTCATGTCGCCCGGGACCGCTTCCGAGCAGGAGGCGAGCCTGCTGCGACGCAGCGACGGCACCGTCGGCTGGTTACGACTTCACCGCCGCGCGGTGCTCCGCGTCCACCAGGCGGGCTGACCGATGTCCATCACGCGGTGCGGTACCCACTTTTCAAGAAGAAGGCAGAAACACATGACAAAGCGATCTGGCATCACCGCCGCCGCCATAGCCGTGGCTGTCCTCGCGGCAGGCTGTTCGAACGACGACGGCGCGCCGGGTGATGGAGCGTCGAAGTCTCGGCCCATCGCCAAGCTGACCCTCGGATCGACCCCGGTGTCGACCCTCGACTACACCAAGAACAATGCGGGATACGGATCGGGCGTGGGCAGTCTGGCGCTTGAACCACTGCTGGTGCTGGGCACCGACGGCAAGATCAAGCCGTGGCTCGCGGAGTCGTGGAGCCAGCCCGATGCCACGACGTACGTCTACCAGCTCCGCAAGGGCGTGAAGTTCACCGACGGCAACGAGCTGAAGGCGAGCGATGCGGCGTTCTCGCTCAACTACTACCGCCAGCCCGGTTCGACCAACGCCTACAACTTTCCCTCGACGCTGACGAGCATCACGGCAACCGAGCCCTACACGCTGACGATCAAGTTCAGTGAGCCGAACGCCGCATGGGCGTCGGCGCCCACTCGGGCGGCCATGGGCATCTTCGAGCAGAGCCATTTCGAGGCGCACAAGGAAACGTTCGGGAATCCCGGAACGGCGGTCGTCGGGACCGGACCGTGGAAGGTCGACTCGTTCAATCCGACGGCAGGCGCCGAGCTGTCGAAGAACGCGACCTATTGGGGCGGGCCCGTCAACATCGACCGGATCGCTGTCAAGTTCTTCTCGAATGAGACGAGCCAGGCGATCGCGTTCCGCGCACACGAGATCGACATGGCCTTCCCGTTCGACAACCGCTCGTTCGCATCCACCGCCGGAACCAAGATCCTGACGGCTCCCGGCCCCGGCGACCAGGGCAACTTCAGCATGAACGTCCTCCAGGCACCCTGGGACGACGTCCACGTGCGGCGCGCGGTGGCCTACGCCTTGGACAAGGAGTCCTTGATCAAGGCGTACGGCGGGTACGCCCAGCCGCTGGACACGCTGATCTCGCCCGGGCTGCTCGCACAGCTCGGGAGCAAGAACGACGTCGACGCCACGCTCGCGAAGCTGACGGACTACCCGTTCGATCTCGGCAAGGCAAAGGCCGAGATGGCGCAGTCGAAGTATCCGAACGGAGCAGACGCGACCCTGTCGGTCTCGGACTCGGGTCAGACCTTCGCGACGACGAGCCAGGCGATCGCCGCACAGCTCAAGGAGATCGGGATCCGCGTGAAGCTCGACGTGCAGACGTCGGCAGCCAACTCCGCCGAGGTCACCGGTGCGGACCGCAAGGCGATTCGAGCCGGTTTCAGCGTATGGGGTGCCGTGTCCGCCGATCCGGGTGAGGCGTTCGGCTACAGCATCGGCAGTGCCAATGCCACCCAGGGCAACTGGAACGCCACCAACTGGGGCACGCCGCAGGCCGACGCGCTCATCGCCGGTGGAATGCGGGAAAGCGACCCTTCCAAGCGGCTCGCGATCTATGGCGACCTGCTGCAGGACTTCGCCGTGGACGTGCCGTTCGTTCCGCTGTTCCTGATCGATGCGACTGCCGCGCTGTCCCCGGAGTACACCTGGGCCCACTTCGACGGGTTCTGGCGCTTCCGTGGCCCCTGGGCACTGGAGATCGGGAAGGCCTAGTGAGTCAAGCGATTCTCAGCACCAACGAGGTCGAGGTCGTTCCGCCGGCGCGCCGGCGGAACGGCCGATGGGGACTGGTGGTGTTCATCGTTCGCCGGTTGGCCGTTCTGGTGCTGCTGCTCCTGGTGATCTCGTTCGCCGTCTTCTCGCTCATCCACCTGGCGCCCGGCAGCCCGATCGACGCTCTGCTGGGTCCCCATCCGCGCACGCCCGAGGCCGTCGCCGCCCTCACTGAGCGCTATCACTTGGATGAGCCGTTTCTGCAGCAGTACTGGCACTGGCTCGGCAACGCCGTGCGGCTGGACTTCGGCAGTTCCATCCAGACCTCCCTGCCCGTGACCGACGAGATCGGTTCTCGTGCTACGACCACGCTCCTGCTGGGTCTGTACGCATTCGTGCTCACCCTGGTCCTCGGAGTCGGTCTGGGGATCCTCGCCGCGCTGAAGCAAGGATCAGCGGTTGACCGCGGTACGGTCGCCGGCGTCGTGGTCGCGCTGTCGACGCCCACCTTCGTGCTGGCCGTGTTCCTCTTGTACCTCTTCGCCGTCCGCCTGGGCTGGTTCCCCGCGTTCGGCAAGGGGGAAGGCTTCCTCGACGGTCTGTGGCACCTGACTCTCCCGGCCCTGGCGCTCGCCCTCGGCGGATGCGCCTTCGTCGTCAAGCACACGAGGTCAGCGCTGATCGGAGTCCTCGACCAGGACTACATCATGTTCGCGAAAGCTCGTGGCCTGGCGTATCGCCGCGTGCTGTTCTCCTACGCGTTGAAGAACGCCCTGATCCCGGTCATCACCATCAGCGGGCTGATCTTCTCCGGGCTGATCATCGGTGCCGTCCTCATTGAGGTGATCTTCTCCGTGCAGGGTCTCGGACAGCTGCTGGTCCAGTCGGCGACGGCCAAGGACCTGCCGGTCATCCAAGGCGTCACGTTGCTGACCGCGACAGTCATCATGCTGACGGCGTTGGTGACTGATCTGGTCTACATGCTGGTGGATCCGAGAATCCGGGTGGGAGCCTGAGCATGAACCTGCAGCGCACGGAACTCGGCTCCGGGCCTACGCGCAAGCGCCGCCGACCGAGGCTCACCATCGTGACGGTCTCGATCGTGGTCATCGGCATCGTCGTCCTGCTGGTGCTGTTCGGACCTCTTCTCGCGCCCCAGGACCCAGCCGCGCAGGACCTCGCCGACATCAACGCCGGGCCGTCGAGCGCGCATCTGCTGGGCACCGACGTGCTCGGACGCGACACATTCTCGCGGTTGATCGTCGGCGCGCGCTCGGCGTTCATCGGGCCCCTGCTCATCGCCCTCGGTTCCATGATCATCGGCAACGTGCTCGGCCTGGTCTCCGGGTATCGTGGCGGCCGCGTGGATGCGGTGATCATGCGCTGGGCGGACTTCATGTGGTCCATCCCGACGTTGTTGGTCCTGATCGTCGTGGCGTCCGCGGTCGGAGCGAGCTACTGGCTGGCAGTGGGCCTGATGATCGCGCTCACGGCGCCCTTCGACACGCGCGTGATTCGCGGAGCGACGCTGGAGCAGGTGCCGCGGCCATATGTGGAGTCCGCCAAGGTCCTGGGCGTCTCGGACCGGCGCATCATGGTGCACCACATCTGGCCGAACGTGTCCGCCACCGCTGTGGCCAATACCTTTCTCGTCTTCGCGAGTTCTGTCGGCGTCCTTGCCGCGCTCTCCTTCCTGGGGCTGGGGGTCGCGCCCGGCACGCCCGACTGGGGCTTGATGCTCGCCGAGAACGAGAGCCTGCTCTTCAGCCAACCTCTGGCCGCGCTCGCACCGGGTCTCATGCTGGCACTGACCGCGACGGCGATGAACCTGGTGGGCGACTGGATCTACGAGCGCATGTCGAACCGAGGCATGTCGCGTTGAGGGCGGCGAAGGGTGTGGGTGGCGTGAACACTTCGATCAAGGCGACGTCGTCGCAGGCACCGTTGCTCGCGGTGAAGGACCTCACGGTGCAGCGGCGTTCCGGCGAGAGCGTGCAGGCGATCGTTTCGTCGGTCAACCTCACCGTCGGCTCCGGTGAGGCCATCGGCATCGTCGGTGAGTCCGGCAGCGGAAAGTCGGTCACCGCTCGTGCCATCGCGGGCCTGCTTCCCCGTGGGCTGCGTGCGACCGGCAGCGTTGAACTCGATGGCAGCGAACTTCTCGGACTTTCCGAACGCGAGTGGCGTCGATCGGTTCGAGGCACCGAGATCGGCCTGATCATGCAGGACCCGTTCACGATGCTGAACCCGATCATGCGCTGTGGCGACATCGTCGCGGAGTCGCTGCAACCCGAACGGCACCGGACCCGGCGTCAGGGCCGTGAGGAGGCCGTGCGCCGGTTGGCAGAGGTGGGCATCACCGATCCGAGCGTCGCCGATCGCTATCCGTTCCAGCTCTCCGGCGGCATGAGGCAGCGCGTGGGCATCGCGGCGGCGTTGGCCCGAGATCCTCGGCTACTCATCGCGGACGAGCCTTCCACTGCCCTTGACGTCACGACTCAGCGGGACATTCTCGCGCTCATCAAGCGGATCCAGGCCGCCCGCGGGATGGGACTCATCCTGATCACCCATGACCTGCGGGTGGCGTTCTCGATGTGTGACCGCGCATACGTGCTGTACGCGGGAAGCGTGCTCGAGCAGGGGCCGGCGGACCAGCTCGACACGGCACCACTTCACCCCTACAGTCAGGCGCTGCTGCTCTCGGAGCCGCCCATCGATCGGCGCCTGCACAAGCTCGTGTCGATCGCCGGATCGGTTCCGAGCCCGGACACGATCCCGCATGGCTGCGTGTTCGGCCCCCGCTGCACCTGGGCCGAGGCGGCCTGCGGGCAGGCAGCGCCGGCATTGGTCGAGGTAGAGCCGGGCCGCGAGTCCGCGTGCCTGCGAATCCTTGCCATCCGGCCCGAGATGCAGGACCAGCGTCGCGAGATCGAGCAACCGCACCCACCGGTCGAACCAGCCGCCGGAAAGCCCGTCGTCGCGGTCCGCGCTCTGTCGAAGGTGTACGGCACCGGTGTCAAAGCCTGTGACGACGTCTCCATCGAGGTCAGGGCCAACGAGAGCATCGGCATCGTCGGCGAGTCCGGGTCGGGCAAGACGAGCCTCGCGCGGATGCTCGTCGGACTCGAAGAGCCGACCGGGGGCTCCATCGTGATCGACGGGATCGAGGTCACGAGTTGGCAGCGGGTCAAGCGGGCGGACCGTCAACGCATCCGCAGCACCGTCCAGATCGTGTTCCAGGACCCGTACTCGAGCCTCAACCCGATGCGAACCGTCGGCTGGACCCTGCGGGAAGCCGTGCTCACGCACCGACCCGAAACCGTTGACGCCGACAAGGAAGTGGCCCGCCTGCTGGATGAGGTCGGTCTGGAACCGAACGTCGCGCAGCGCCGTCCCGGTGGACTCTCCGGCGGTATGCGGCAGCGGGTCGCCATTGCCAGGGCACTGGCCACTCGGCCGCGGCTGCTCATCTGCGACGAGTCGGTGTCCGCGCTCGACGTCTCCGTGCAGGCGCAGGTCCTCAACCTGCTCGGTCGGCTCCGCGACGAGCGCGGCATCGGCTACGTCTTCATCACCCACGACCTGGCCGTGGTTCGGCAGGTGACCGAGCGGGTGTACGTGATGCATCGTGGCCGCGTGGTCGAGTCGGGACCGACCGATCGAGTCATCGACGCACCCAAGGACCCGTACACCGCGAAGCTGCTTGCGTCGGCCCCGCGGGGCGACGCCGGATGGCTCACCGAGCCCACGGCCGGCAGCGGGCCGGCATGACAACGGGGCGACTGCCGGTGGTGGAGGACTGGTTCCGCGCCACCGACATCGATGAGGTCGTGACGCTGATCGAAGAGCCCCATGTGCATCCGTTCCTGCGTGCGAACTCGTGGCTGGTCAGGGGGGCCCGTCGCACCGTGCTCTTCGACTGCGGTCTGGGCGTCGCGTCGATGCGCGCGTTCGTCGTGGAACATCTCGGGCTGGCCGAACCGGTAGCGGTGCTCAGCCACAGCCACCTCGACCACATGGGTTCCGCCCACGAGTTCAGTCAGGTCTGGGCGCATCCGGCCGAGCAGCCCTGGCGTCATGGTCAGGGCTCTCTCGTGGGCGCCGAGCTCATGCGAATTCTGGGCATGGACGGCGCGGCGGCGTCGATGCCCGAGGTGATGGTGACAGCGGCCCCCGCGGCCGACTGGCTCGTCAAGGACTACGAGCTGCGTCCCGTCACGCCGACCAGATCGCTGAGCGACGGCGAGCGGGTCGATCTTGGCGATCTCACCCTCGAGGTGCTCCACCTGCCTGGACACACACCGGGCAGTATCGCGCTGATGGTGCAGGAGACTCGGATGCTGTTGACCGGTGACGTGCTCTACGAGGGAACCTTGCTGGACCGGCTCCACGGGTCGGACATCGCGCAGTATCTGGAGTCGATGAGCCGATTGAGCGAGCTGGAACCGTCCCTGGTCCTGCCGGGGCACGGACCGGCGTTCGGCGCCGAACGTATGGCGGCGCTGGCCGGCCGCTATCTCAGCAGCAAGGCGCTCCGATGACACGGTAATGCAGAGCGTCGCGACCAGCGGCTCGGCTGGTACTGTGCTGACAGCGCTGTCATTCCTCCACTTGTGCACGAAGCACTTGAAAGGGCAACATATGCGCCGTCTGTTATCCGCCCTTGCGACGTCCGCCGCGTCCGTGGCGCTCGTCGTGACCGCCGCGCTCGTCCCCCCGGACGCGGTCGCTTCCGACACCCCCGCCTTCGGTGCCCCAGACGCCATCGCCGCCGACTACTACGCGGCGCTGCTGCGCCACACCCGGTGGGTCGAGACGGTGTGGGACCCGGCAGCTGGCGCGTACCAGCTGACGGACTACAACTTCGCCGTCGTCCTGGGCAACGCCGTCCTGCTCACGCACGGCAACTACGACGCCGACCTCGCGGGCGTGAGCAAGGACGTGCTGCGCACGCGAACACTGGCCACGATCAAGAAGTTCGCCGCGGACAACCGCCTCGTCCGGGCGAACGGCACGTGGGGCAAGAGGCTCTTCTGGGACTCGACGTTCGAGTCGTACTTCCTCGACGCGGGCCGGCTGCTGTGGGACGAGTTGGACCCCGTCACGCAGGCGAACCTCAAGACCATCGCCACCGGCCAGGCGAAGTACACCGCTGACCTGAACTTCGCGCAGGATCCGCTGTCGGGCAGCTGGGACGCGCGGTGGCCCGAGGGCGCCTACCAGGGAGACACGGCGCTGGAGGAGTCCGGCGTGTACACGCAGGCGCTGGCCCCGGGCGTCGCGTGGGCGCCCGACGACCCCGATGCGGGGCGCTGGGCCGACCAGCTGAACACCTGGGCCCGGAACGCGGCCGGGCAGCCAACCGCGGACCGCAACAATCCGGCTCGGGTGGGCGGAGCGCCGATCTCGAGCAACACGATGCACAACATCAGCGACACCTATCTCGTGGAGAATCACGGGGCGTACTCGCCGCACTACCAGTCGGACATCTGGCGTTCGGGCGGCCGTAACTCCATCCAGTTCATCCTCAACGGCCGGCCCGTGCCCGAGATCCTGCTGAACCAGCCCAATTCGGCCGAGCTGTGGAACTCGCTCCAGCTCGATATGTCGGCGCAGGGCGAGCCCTTCATGCCGATGCTGGCCGACCGCGAGTTCCTCTACGGCCGCGACGTGATCCCGCTGGCGTTCGTCGGCCAGGTACTGCGCCGCCCCGAGGCGGTGACCGCCGAGAAGCACCTGGCCGCGGGCCTGGCCGCCTACCAGGCGTACGCGCCGGTGAACCGGCTGGCGAAGTTCTCCGGCGAGGCGAAGTACGAGCCCGAGGCGCGCGCGGAGATCGCGATCTCCTACCTGCTGCACGACTACGCAGGCAAGTCGGCCGCCGGGCCCGTGCGGCCCCTGACCGACGCGCAGGCCCGCTCCGCCGCCGCGGGCGTGCGCGACTTCGGCGTGGGCGCGGGGATCGTCATGCAGCAGACCCCGACGGCGTGGGCAGCCGCCCTCAGCAAGCCGGGGTACGTCAAGTTCCCGTGGGTGCCCGGCCACGACTCGTGGCTGTTCCAGGTCTCGGGCGCGACGCCGTTCCTGTACCCGTCGACGGGCGCGAAGGTCGGCTCCCGCGACGTCACGACGTACACCCAGCCGCGCGACGGGTTCGACGGCACGGCGTCGGTCTTCCAGGTCGGGTCCGGCTACGCGGGGCAGGCGACGCTGCCTACGGGCGTGGCGGTCTACGCCTCCACGGGCGCCGGAGCCGATGACGGCATCGTCTCGGTCCGCAACCTCGACATGGGCGGCGCGTTCGGGCTCGACGGCTCGCGGAGCTACACGACAGCCGAGGGCACCACCACGGTCGCCCCGCCGGCCAAGATCCCCGCCGACCCGGCCGACGCGAACGCCGCCCGCGTGGACGACCTCACGTTCGACGCGCCCACCACCGCCCGGTACGTGCGCGTGCTCGGTCAGCAGGGCAACGCCAAGTACGGCTACTCCATGTACTCGCTGCACGCGTACGGCCCCGGCGGGTCGACGACGCCCACCGATGTCGCGGCCGGTAGGCCGGTGACGGCGTCGAGTGAGGACGTCGCGAACGGGCACGCGGCTGCCGGTGTTACTGACGGCAACCCGTCGACCCGCTGGGCCGTCTCGGTCGCCGAGCGCACCCGGCCGGACTCCTGGCTCCAGGTCGACCTGGGAGCCCCCACCCAGCTGGGCTCGGTCCGCGTCGCGTGGGAGTCGGCGGCCGGCGCCCGTTATCTGGTCCAGGTCTCCGACGACGGGCAGACCTGGCGCACGGCCGCGGCCTACGGCAACGCCCCGGCGGACGTAAACGTCGCGCGACTCGACACCCTGGACCTGACCCCGCCCGGGCAGACGGCACCGGCGCCGGTCACGGCGCGCTACGTGCGGATGCAGGGGGTGCGGGGCAACGCCCAGTACGGCTACTCGCTGTACCACTTCCGGGCGTTCGAGCCCGGCGGCACCGACGTCGCGGCCAGGCGCCCGGTGACGGCGTCGAGCGCCGACACCGGGTTCCCCGCGAGCGCCGTCACCGACGGCAGCCCGACCACGCGCTGGGCCGTGTCCAAGGCAGACCGCCTCCGGGGCGACTCATGGATCCAGGTCGACCTCGGCGGGCCCACCGCGCTGTCGCAGGTGCAGCTCGGCTGGGAGTCCGCGGCAGGACAGGAGTACATTGTCCAGACCTCGATGGACGGCGTCACCTGGCAAGACGTCGCGCGGCACCGGGAGACCGGGTACCGCGCGCTCAAGTCGGACGGCGGGTGGATCTCCGTCGAGGACAAGGGCGGGTTCGTCGTCCGCGGCTCCGACGCCCCGATCACCGTCTCCCGCGCGAGCGATACCCAGCAGGTGATCCGCCTCGCCGACGGCGGCCAGGGGCCGCGCCTGATCGAGATGGTGCCGGGCAACGCCGCCGCGACGGCCGCGCAGTCTGCGCGGCCCGAGCCGACGACGTCGAACCCCGCCACACAGGCCGCGCTCGTCCACGGCTTCCTTGTCGTCTTCAACCTCTCCGGCGCCGAGGCCACCACGGCGGTCACGGTCCCGCACGACGGCGGTGCTGTGTCGCTGTATGCCGGCACTCAGCGCGTAGGGGCGACGTCCTCTGTGCTGGACGTGACGCTCCGCCCGGGCTCGGCCGTCGTGCTCGCCCCGCGGGCCACCGCGGCGACGCCGGGTAAGGGGACGGCCCCGGCCGGACTGACCGCCGTGGTCAACGACGCGCGCACCATCCACGTCTCCTCCCACGGCACCGTGCGCTCGGTGCTGCTGCGCAACCTCGAGACCGGGGAGGTGCAGGGCGCCGGCCTGCCGCCCACAGGCATGGTCAAGACGGTGTCCTACCGCTCCGCCCACCCGTACCCGGTCGCGGACCTCGCGCTCGGCACCGAGACCTTCCCGGCATCCGTGCTTCCGCAGGGCATGACGTCGCCGTCCCTCGCCGTCGACGGCAACCCGGGTACGGCCTGGGTTCCCGGACCGGACGGGCGCATGGTCGTCGATCTGGGGCGGTCCGCCGCGATCGGCACGGTCAGGCTGACCTGGAACGGGGCGCGGGCACCGGTGGCGACCGTGTCGGTCAGCGACGACGGCCTGACGTTCACCGACGTCGGCAAGGTCGGCGCATGCAAGCAGCAGGGCTCGGTCAAGGTGGGCGCCACAGCGCGGTACGTCGCCGTGACCACCACGTGGCATCGGGGCGAGGCCGGGCTCAGCACACTGGAGGTGGGTCCGGGCGCATAACGCCACCGAGCGCGAGAACAGTGGCTGCGGTCGCCGACCGCGGCCACTGTTGCCCGCCGACTCCGGCTTGGCTCAGCCCGCGTGAAACTCCCCGGTTCCGCGGGTGACCAGCCGCGTCGGCACGACGACGGTGCGCGGCGGGAGGCTCGGGTCCTGGAGGCGGGTGACCGCCAGCGCCGCCGCCTGGCGGCCGAGCTCGTGCGCGTCGTAGCCCACGACCGTGACGCTGAGCAGGTCCGCAAGTTCGAAGTCGTCGAATCCGATGAGCGCGACCCGGAGCCCCGGCGTCGTCGCGGCGCGGTCACGAAGGGCGTGCAGCGCCCCGACGGTGATGACGTTGTTGGCCGTGAGCAGCGCGGTGGGCGCCGGTTCGTCGGCGAGCAACTCCCCGACGAACTGGCGAGCAAGCGCGGCGTCGTGCGCGCCCGCGCGCACGTACCGCTCGGCGTCCGCGATCCCGCCGCGCGCGAGCGTCTCGATGAACTCGTCGCGCCGCTCCTGGAACGTCCACAGATGCGACTCGTCCCCGACGAGCCCAATCCGCCGGTGGCCCCCCGCGAGCAAGTGCTCGACGGCGGCGCGCACGCCGCCACGGTTGTCCATGACCACCGTGTCCGCCTCGACGCCGGGCGCCGGCCGGTCGATGAGGACGACGGGCAGGCCTGCCTCCACCTCGCGCGCGAGGTCTCCATGGTCCTGCCCGACCGGCGTCACGATCAGCGCGGCGACCCGGCGCCCGACCAGCTCGGCCGTGAGCGCGCGCTCGCGCTGCGGATCCTCGCCGGAGCTGGCGATGATCAGCTGCCTCCGGTGGCGCCGCAGCTCGCACTCGATGCCGCTCGCGACCGCCGAGTAGAAGGGGTTCGCGAGGTCCCCGGTGATGAACCCGACAAGATTCGACGCACCGCCCCGCGCGAGGTCCGCCGCGACAGCATTGAGCCGGAACCCGAGGTCGCGCGCCGCCTGCTGGACCTTCTCCCGCGTCGTAGGCGCGACGTTCGGCTCGCCGTTGAGCGCCCGCGACGCCGTTTTGAGGCTCACGCCGGCCCGCTGGGCCACCGCGACGAGCGTCGGCCGGCCCCCGCCCCGCGCCGGGGTCCGCGCAGCCACCTCAGGGCCACCGTCGATCAGTCACCATGGATCAACAATACCGAGAGAGCGCCGGCATCCGGGTTTTGCGGTTCGCTTTCGATACGCGGCGGGTTCGACGGGTCAGCGACCCACAGGTTCGCCCGAACGGAAGGCATGCCGATAAGCCTGCGGGCTGATGCCAACGATGCGCTTGAAGCGGTCCCGGAACGCCGTCGGTGACCCGAAGCCGACCTGGTCAGCTATCCGGTCCACCGTATCGCCGGTCGTCTCGAGCAGATACTGCGCCCGGCGCACCCGCGCACCGTGCAGCCACCGCAGCGGCGTCGTGCCGGTCTGCTCGCGGAATCGCCGGTTGAGGGTGCGCATGCTCATCCCCGCGTGAGCTGCGATCTGCCCGGTCGTGAGCTCGGCAGCGGCCGATTCCTCGAGCCATCGCAGCAGCGGCTCCATGGTGGAGCCACGCGGCGCTGGCGGCCGCTCGTGCACGATGAACTGCGCCTGCCCGCCTTCACGCTCCAGCGGCATGACGGAGAGCTTGGCGGCAGTTGCCGCCACCGCTGAGCCATGGTCGCGACGGATCAGGTGCAGGCAGAGGTCGAGCCCGGCGGCGGCTCCGGCGGACGTCGCCAACTGACCGTTGTCAATGTAGAGTACCCCCGGGTCGACCTCGATCTCGGGGTGCCGGCTCGCCAGCAGATCGGCTGCGATCCAGTGAGTGGTGGCGCGCATACCGTCGAGAAGACCGGTCGCGGCCAGGATGAAGGCTCCCGAACAGACAGAAGCGATCCGGGCGCCCCGAGCCGCCGCCGCCCGCAGGCTTCTTATCACCTCCTTGTCGATCGGCGCGGCCACATCAGCACAACCCGGCAGAATGATGGTGTCGGCGCTCTCGAGCGCGTCCAGCCCCCACGACGTTTCGATGGCGAATGGTCCGGCATTGATCCGCCCAGTCCCCGGCGAGCACACCCGCATCTCATACGGGTTGCTGCCGTCCTCCAGCCGAACCCGCCCGAAGACTTCGAGCGGGGCTGCGAGGTCGAAGGGTACGACGCCCTCCAACGCCAGAACGGCGACGATGTGCATGGCGGCCAAGTATAGGATCGCGTTGGCTGAAATCCGTTGGCACGTGGCATTCACGCCACTTTCTCGTGGACCGGCTGGCGCCTACCTTCGAGCACCGTGACGAAAGTGCTGTTGAGCCTGCATGTCCTGGTCGCGATCATCGCCATCCGGCGTCAGGCGTCCGTCGGATGACGCCGCGTGCCGTCGTGACTGCCGGGACCGGCGGAATCGGTCTGGAGATCGCAGTGGGCCTGGCCAAGGCCGGGTACACGGTGACCGTCGTTGGCCGTGACGCAGCGCGTGGTGAGCTCGCCGTCGAGCGCCTCAACGCCGCCGGGGCCGCCGGACAGGCCACGTTCATCGCGGCCGACCTGGCTTCGTTGCAGGCGGTGCGGGCGCTCGCCGACGAGGTGGCGAAGGTCGCGCGGCCGTTCATCGACTCGCCGGCCGCGACGTGCCCGTGGCCGGCGGCTACCACATCCACACCAGGCCCGCGCCCGGTAACGATCGGCTCTACTCACCTGACCTCGGGAAGGACCTGTGGCAACTCGCAACGACGCTCACCCGATGAAAACCCGCATCCAGCGGGCCGTCATGCACTTGATGTTCCGCCTCCCCGCGGCGGCCAAGCAGCGGATGGCCGGAGCGGCGATCATCCGGGACGGGCAGCGGCTGGCCCTCGACGCCCAACTCCTGACCGTGATGAGCGCCCGCACCGGTCTCAGTCTCGTCGTCAACGACTCGCCCGAGCAGTCACGCCAGGCCCTGCACGACGGACGGCACGTGCTGGCCGGCCCGCGAACCACCGTCACCACCCACGAGCTCACCATCGGCACGCTTCCGGCGACCCTCTACACACCCGCTGGAGCGGACAGCGCCGCACCCCTGCTGGTCTATTTCCACGGCGGCGGATGGGTCATCGGCAGCCCGGCGACCCACGACTCCCTCACCCGGTTCCTCGCGGACCGTGCCCGCGTGAAGGTCCTGTCCGTCGGTTACCGCCTGGCGCCGGAGCACCCGTTCCCCGCCGCGGTCGACGACGCTCTCGAGGCCTTCGCGTACGCCCACGCCAACATCGCCACCCTCGGCGTCGATCCCGCCCGCATCGCGGTCGGCGGCGACAGCGCCGGCGCCAACCTTGCCGCCGTTCTCGCACAGGTCACCTCGCACACGGCCGGACCGCAACCGGCGCACCAGTTCCTGTTCTACCCCGCCACCGACTTCACCCGCCGCCACCCGTCGAGGGAGCTCTTCGCGGAGGGCTTCATGCTGACCGACCGCGAGGTCGACTGGTTCCAGCATCAGTACGCCGGCGCCGCCGAGCGCACCGATCCGCACCTGTCACCGCTGCTCGGCACGCCCGGCTCGGCAATCGCACCGGCCTCGATCTGGACGGCCGGCTTCGATCCGCTGCGCGACGAAGGCGAGTCGTACGCCACCATGCTCCGCGCGCTCGGCGCGGCCGTGGCCCTGCACCGCGAGGAAGACCTCATCCACGGCTACCTGAGCTTCTTTGCGCTCAGCGCCCGCTTCCACGCCGCCGCTGCGGCTGTCGCGGAAACGATCCGCGCCGAATTGCGGGCCTGAGTCACGGTTCACTGCCCGCCCGGACTGAAGCCATGCCGGCGAACGCGAGGTACCGAGGCCCAGGGTCAACCTGAGGGTGAGAAAGATTACTTGGATTATCCAATCTTGACTTTCACGACGTGCCAGTCCAATGCTTGGATCATCCAAGTAGTCTCCCGGGCTCAGCCAAGAAGGAGCAGGTATGACAGGCGTCGACCTCCGCGCGGCCCCGCCGCAGCACGCATCCGCGACGCGGCGCTGGTGGATGCTCGCGATCATCGCGACCGCTCAGCTGATGGTGGTTCTCGACGCCACGATCGTGAACATCGCGCTGCCGTCCGCCCAGGCCGAGCTGCGCTTCAGTGACGGGGAACGGCAATGGGTCATCACGGCGTACGCCCTCGCCTTCGGCAGCCTCCTGCTGGCCGGAGGGCGCGTGGCGGACATGCTCGGTCGGCGCCTGGTCTTCCTGATCGGGCTCGCCGGGTTCGCTGCCGCCTCCGCGATCGGTGGCGCCGCCACCTCATTCGAACTGCTGGTGACCGCCCGTGCGGCGCAGGGCGTCTTCGGTGCATTGCTGGCGCCCGCCGCGCTCGCCCTGCTGACCACGATTTTCGCCGAGGGCACAGACCGGACGAGGGCGTTCAGCATCTTTGGCGCGGTCGCCGGATCGGGCAGCGCCATCGGCCTGCTGCTCGGGGGCGTGCTGACCGAGTACCTGGACTGGCGCTGGACCCTTTACGTCAATTTGGGTTTCGCCGCTGTGGCAATCGCCGGTGGCGCGTTGCTGCTGCCGCGCACGGGCCGTGACCGCAGCATCCGGCTCGACCTTCCCGGCGCGGCGCTGTCGGCGGCGGGCCTGTTCGCCGTCGTGTTCGGGCTCACCCGTGCTCAGGAGGAGTCGTGGTCGGACGTCTCCACGTGGGGCTTCCTGGTTGCCGGAGCGGCGTTGCTCGCCGCGTTCGTCGGCCGGCAGCGCCGTGCGCGGAACCCGTTGCTCCCGCTTCGCGTGCTCGCCGACCGTGGGCGCGCAGCGTCGTTGCTGTCGATAACCATCGTCAGCGCGGCGATGTTCGCGGTGTTCCTGTTCCTGACGTTCTACCTTCAGCAGAATTTGCACTTCACGCCGGTGCGCACCGGCCTGGCCTTCATGCCCATGATGGTCGCGCTGATCGTGGCGTCGGCGTTGTCGACAAGCGTCCTACTGCCCCGCATCGGGCCGAAGGTCGCCGTCAGTGTGGCCATGGTTGTCGCCGCGACCGGCATGGCGTGGTTCACACTGCTCGACGAAGACAGCACGTACGTCGCGAACGTGTTGCCCGCGCTGATCCTCACCGGCCTCGGGATCGGCGGCGTCATGGCGCCGGCCATGAGCCTGGGAACCCACGGCGTGGGGGAGCACGACGCCGGGGTGGCCTCGGCGACCGTGAACACCACCATGCAGATCGGCGGCTCCATCGGCACGGCACTGCTCACCACCCTGGCGACCGCTGCGGCGACCGACTATCTGGCCACCCACGATCCCTCCGATCCGCTTCAGCTGGGCCTGGCCACCCTGGAGAGCTACCGTACGGCGTTCATGTGGTCCGCGTTGCTGTTCCTCCTGGGTGCCGTCCTCACCGCCGTGCTGTATCGCCGCGGCGCCCTCAGCATCGACAACAATGCGGCCGTCCACATGTGACACCACGTAAGAAGCTTTGACAATCAAAGGTTCCAACGTAAGATGGAGCGGTGATGCCGACGGACAGCCAGCCTCCCGGTGACGAGGAGACCCGGATTTACGACCTCGTCGACCGGGTGCTGGCGCTGTCGGTGGCGACCTTCGGCGCGATCGGCGACGTCCTGCGCCGTCTGGATCTCACCGAGGCCCTGGCGAACGTGCTGTGGCAGATCGACCCGCGCGGGCACCCTCCCACCATGAAAGAAATCGCGGAGATGCTGTACTGCGATCCGTCGACCGTGACGTTTCTCGTCGCCAAGCTGGAACATGCCGGACTCGCGGCCCGGGAGACCGGCCCGCGCGATCGCCGGAGCAAGGTCGTCGTGCTGACGCCCCAGGGCGTCGAGACAA
Organism: Dactylosporangium sp. CA-233914; assembly: GCF_050942935.1. Lineage (NCBI taxonomy): Bacteria > Bacillati > Actinomycetota > Actinomycetes > Micromonosporales > Micromonosporaceae > Dactylosporangium > Dactylosporangium sp. CA-233914. The sequence goes on from NZ_CP192030.1 coordinate 3,822,685, forward strand.
GGGCATGCCTGGTGCGGGAAATCGTCGAGCGATCCCCGCTGGGAGGTCTCACACCGCGGGAACAACAGCGCCTGCTGCAGCTGATCGGAAAGGCGCTTCCCCGCAACGCTGATGCGGAACAGATCCCCTCCTGCATGAATCCATGAGGCCGCCGGTCCGGCAGGGTGGTCGTCAAGGTCCTCGTCTCGGGTGCGTACGTCCGTTCACGATTACGCCTTCTGGTTCGTATGACGGGCCGGAGCGATCCGCGAGACGCACTGACCGAACCCGATGCTCGGACGACCGGCGCGCCGGGCTCGGGCGGTCATGGTGATCTCGTCACCGTCCTCGAGGAAGGTCCGCTGCTCGCCAGTGGGGAGCGACACCGGGGTGGAACCACCGTGTGTGAGCTCGAGGAGGCTCCCCTCGGTGCCGGGCTGCGGGCCGGAGAGAGTCCCGGTCCCGAGGAGGTCACCACTGCGCAGGTCACAACCGTTGCTGGTGTGGTGGGTCACCATCTGCGCAACGCTCCAGTACATGTGCCGGGTACTGGAACGAGCGAGGACTTGCGGCGGCAGGCGGGCCTCGCGCATGCGGGTGCTCGTGATGCTCACCTCGAGCTCGAGGTCGATGCCGCCCGTCTGGCGGTGGCCCGGACTATCGAGGTGCGGAAGCGGCGCAGGCTCCTCCGAGGACCGCTGCATCGGCGGAACGCGGTAGGGCAGCAGCGCCTCGGGCGTGACCACCCACGGGGAGACCGTCGAACCGAAGTTCTTCGCGAGGAACGGGCCCAACGGCTGGTATTCCCAGGACTGGATGTCCCGCGCCGACCAGTCGTTCAGGAGGCAGAACCCGGCGATGTGCGACTCGGCTTCGTCGATCGCGATCGGTTCACCGAGCCGGCTCGACGGACCGATCCACACACCCAGTTCCAGCTCGTAATCGAGCTTTGCCGTAGGCCCGAACACCGGCCTGGAGACACCCTGAGGAAGCGCCTGCCCGCTCGGTCGCACGACCTCGGTGCCGCTGACCCGGACACTGGAAGCGCGTCCGTGGTAACCGATCGGGACCCACCGGTAGTTCGGCGACAGCGGGTTGTCCGGCCGGAACTGCTTACCGACATTCATCGCGTGGTGATAGCCGACGTAGAAGTCCGTGTAGTCACCGATGCTGGCCGGCAGCAGTACCGCGATGTCATCGACCGGGGCCAGCAGCTCCGCGACCACGGCCTGGTGGGGCGAGCCCTGCACGAGCAGGTCGTGAAGAGCGGCTCGAAGGGCGCGGCGCGGGCCGGCGCCGAGCGCGAACAGCTCGTTCAACGTGTCGCCCGAGCCCGCCTCGGCCGCGGCGCGGGCTTCTGCAGGCAACAGACCAGACTCGGCAAGTGGACCGAGCGGCAGCACCGCGTCACCGATCCGGACCACTCCGCCTGCCGGAGCCGAAGCGTCGCCGCGCGGCCGGACCACCCCGAGCGGAAGGTTCTGCAGCGAGAAGTCACTGTCGCGGGCGGAGCCGACCCAGCTGACGAGGTCGGGGTCGTGGGTGGCGTCCAGGGCCGGCCGGGTCGTCGCAGTCACGGGCGCTCCGGGTCGAAGCGCTTCTGCAGTCCCGACCAGCACTCCGCGTAGTCCTGCTGGAGCCGCGGGCTACCGGCCGCGTACGCCGTCACCCGCTGCGGGAACCGCGTCTCGAACATGAACGCCATCGTGCCTTCCTGCTTCACGGGCTCGAGGTCCGCGGTGCTCGCGCTCTCGAAAGCGTTCGCGTCCGGACCGTGCGGCATCATGCAGTTGTGCAGGCTGACACCGCCGGATAGGAAGCCGTCCGGCTTGGCGTCGTAGACGCCGTAGATCAGCCCCATGAACTCGCTCATGATGTTCATGTGGTACCAGGGCGGACGGAAGGTGTCCTCGGCCACCATCCAGCGGTCGGGGAAGCACACGAAGTCGACGTTCGCGGTGCCGGGGGTCTCGCTCGGCGAGGTGAGAACAGTAAAGATCGACGGATCCGCGTGGTCGAAGAGCAGGGGGCCGACTGGCGAAAACCGCCGAAGGTCGTACTTGTACGGCGCGTAGTTGCCGTGCCAGGCGACGACGTCAAGTGGCGAGTGGCCCAGACCGGCCTGCCACATCGAGCCGCCCCACTTGACGAACAGCGTCGACGGGACCTCTCGGTCCTCGTACGCGGCCACCGGTGTGAGGAAGTCGCGTGGGTTGGCAAGGCAGTTCGCCCCGATGGGACCGCGCTCCGGGAGGGTGAAGGCCCCGCCGTAGTTCTCGCACAAGTATCCGCGGGCCGGACCGGCGGGTACCTCGACACGCATCTTGACGCCGCGCGGTACCACGACGATCTCACCCGGTTCGGCGTCGATCACGCCGAACTCCGTCCAGAAGCGAACGTTTCCGTGCTCGAGGACGAACAGCATCTCGGCGTCGCCGTTGTAGAAGTACTCGTCCACCATCGACGTGGTGATCGTGTAGATGCTGTTCGCGAATCCGGTCTGGGTGCTCACGTCCCCGCCGGTGGTCATGGTGCGTATCCCGGTGATAAACGTCGTCCCCTCGATGCTCGCGTCCGGAATCGGGTGCGGGTTCCAGCGCATCTGGGCCAACGGGACCATGGGCGCGTCGTCGGGCGCCGAGCGCCACAACGCCACGCTCTCGGTCGGCGACCCGGGCTGCGTGGACACTGGCTCGAATCGGCCCCAGTGGGCGACGCTCGGCCGAATCCGGTAGAGCCACGAGCGCTCATTGCTTGCGCGCGGGGCCGTGAACGGCGAACCGCTGAGCTGCTCGGCGTAAAGTCCGTAGGCGCACCGCTGGGGCGAGTTGCGCCCGATCGGCAGCGCTCCGGACAACGCCTCCGTCTCGAATCCGTTGCCGAAACCTGACATGTACATGCGTGAAGGTCCTTTGTGGTCGGTCAAAGTCGGGCACGGGGGAGAAGGCGCAGCTGTGCGAGGTCACTCACCGGGTCGGACGTGCTGCAACTGCCGAAGGACGTGAACGACGTGCGTGCCGCCGCCACCTCCGCCTCGGCGAGTGCCGCCACTCGGGAGCGCATCTCATCGCGGTCCTGACTGAGGAGATCGTCGACGAGTTGGTCGACGGTCCCTCCCGCCTGCGCGCGCGCCACGGCGAGGAGCAGGTTCAGGAAGCCGTAGTGCCGGAAGCCTGTCGCCGCGTCGATGTAGCCGATCGCGTGGTGGAGTCCGGCGGTTGCTTTGAATGTAATGCCGCGCTCGATCGCTGCCTCGATGAAACTGGCCAGCTGGGCGGGCGACGGGAAGAGGTCGGGACGCACACCCCCGCACCTGACCTTCGCGTCCAGGCCCCGCTCGGCGATCAGGTCGAGCGCGGCGGTCAGGCCGGGTCCAAGAGGAACCTCCACGTTCACCGACCGCAACGGCTTCAGGCGCGACACGCTCTGCAGCACGGCCGGCCACTGCGACGGTTGCGTCGGGAGGGCGGTTTCGACCGAGACGATCTTGAGCCGGTCATCCCGCTCCTGCACCGCTGACGAGCGGAGCTCGTCCAGTTCACGCAGGCCCGAGGCGAGCGCGATCACCTGGAACCGCTCCCCGGGCCGCACGTACTGGCCCATCTCGGTGAGTCGAGGCACCGGACATACGAACCGATGCGTCAGGATCGTGTCACCACCAGCCAAGTCCCGGCGATGCCGCGCGACCGCGGACTCCATGTCGAGCTGCTCCGGTGGAAACAGACCTGCGTCATCGACCAGCGCCTCGGCCAGGGTCGAGTAGGAACCGCCACTGCTCATCGCGGCCCCCCACCCACCACGACAGGGCGGTCAGCACGCACGATTCGAATGCGGACCAGCCAGCCGCGCCGGTCCCGAGCGAGCTCGTCGTCCACGAGTACATGCCGCAGGATCCGGGAACTGGACGAGTCCGCCGCCAGAACTGCGAGGTAGAACTTCGCACGTGCGGTCTTGCGATCGATGTGCTCGAATGCCAGCGCGTTCATCCAGTGGCGATGCACCTCTCCCTGGAGGGCAGCCGCACGCGTAAAGTCCCGGGCGAACTCCGCCAGATCGTGCCAACCAATCACTGGAGCTGGATAGGTCTCCGAGCGAAACTCACCATCCACCGTGAACGTGCGGGCCCACGCTTCGGCCTGTCCGCCGTCGATCGCCTGAGCTTGGCGTGCATAGAGCTGACGTACCGCCAGCTCGTCACGAACACGCTTCGACCCGATCATCGACGCCCCGCGGCGGCCGCACCCGCGAGCCGACCCATCGTGAGAGCGTTCGCGATCGAGTTCCCCCCACCGATGTACCGCTCACCGAGAATTCCGGCCCCGGCCTCACCGGCCGCGAACAGCCCCGGAACGGGCGCGCCGTCAAGGGCAAGGGCGCGACCGTCGCCGTCGATCTCGATCCCGGCATGGGTGCACACCAGTTCACCGGGGATCATGCGTACCGCGTAGAACGGCGGGGCCTCGATCGGGTCCACGGAGGCCGGGTCGATCCCCTTGGCGGTCAGGCTCTCGTGGCGCAGGAAGACGGGATCCTCGCCGTGCGGGATCGTGCGGTTCCAACCATCGACGGTTGCCGTGAGCAGCGCCGCAGCGACGCCGATCTTGCCAGCGAGTTCGTCGAGGGTGGGGGCAAGGTACGCCTCACCGCGGTCGACGGCCTGCTGAACACCCCGCTCACACCAGTCCGCACCGCCGGGCGGCAGGCCATGCAGCGCCCTGCTGTCGAAGATCGCCCAGGCGTATCCGCCGATCTGCGCGAACAGGCCTTCGGCCACTGCGTAGGACGCATCCTCGTCCATGAAGCGGGTGCCGGCCGGGGAGACGTAGAGCCGCGACACCGGCGGGAAGCCTGCTCGCCAGTGGTGGTACCGCTGGAAGCTGGCGGTGATGAGCAGCAGCCCCCAGCCGTCGCCGGTCGTTGCGGCACCAGCATCATGGGCGAACCTGAGATGATCGCCGAGCGCACCAGGGGCCGCGGCGACGAAGCCCGAGTCGTGCGCGACCAACCCGGCAGGGTAGTGACGGCGCACGAGGTCACGGTTGGCCGCGAAGCCACCGGACGCGATGACGACACCGTCTGCATCGACCGGCTCCCCGTCGACCGTCACGCCGACGACCGCGCCCTCCTGCGTGCGCAAGTTCTCCACCGGGGCGTGCAGGATGATGTCCACCCCGAGTTCTCGCGCACGACGCTCGAGGACCTGAACGAGCGCGTAGCCCTGGTCCTCCGGAACGTGTCCTCGCCAGATGTCCTCGACGCCGGCGCGAACAAGTCCCGGCGAGTGCGCATTGTGCGACAAGCGCGTCGGCACCTGCAGGCCCATCCCGAGCATCCACTCGAACGTCGGGCCGGCCTGCTCGCAGAAGCGACGTACCAGGCCAGGCTTGAGCTTCCACTGGTTGAGGTCCATGTAGTGCCGGAAGTGCTCGCGCGGGCTGTCGGCCACCCCGAGGGCAGCCTGGACCGATGTACCCGCGGCCGTGATCATTCCGGCGGACTCCATCGTGCTACCGCCGAGGGCCCCCTGTGACTCGAAGACGATCACACGCCGTCCGTTCTCGGCTGCGGACACCGCAGCCGCGAGTCCAGCACCGCCACCGCCGACAACCACGACGTCCCAGGTGTCACTCACCGCCGGCAACCTCCTGGGATCGAGACGACTCGAACACCGGATCCTCAGGTCCGCGTACGGCATGGATCCACGAGTCCGGCAGGGCGTTGCTGATCGAACTGTTCTGCACCTCGTCGAAAACGACCTTGCGGTGCGCGATGCCCCAGCGACCGTCACGCCTCTCGAACCGGTCGACGTACCGGCATTTGATCGTGCTCAGCTCCTGCTCGCGTCCCGCCTCCTCCGGCCGCTGCCGCAGATAGCAGAGGCAGTACGACTCGACTTCGGCGGAGTCTCCGTGGAGATCGATCAAGATGTTGGTGATGTAGTGCAGCGAGGAGTCGATGGTCTGGTGACGGTGCACCATGTCCTGGACGAGGCCGTCGATGGGCCCGCAGTAGCGGCCGTGCTCATCAACGGCGTCGTCGAAGTAGCACTGCGCGACCTGGCCGAAGTCCTTCCGGTCGACGGCACGTGCGTAGCGGAAGAGGACCTCGGAGATCTCTTGCTTGTCCAACAGGTCGCGAATCGCCTGTTCCATGATCGGTGACTCCTTGTTTGACTGAGCCGGGATCAGTTGAAGACCTCCTTGAGCTGGTCCAGACTGAGATCGGCGGAGAGGTCCGCATCGGGCGGGAGCGTCGGCTCGCAGCGTGGCATCTTGCCGTCGAGGGTGTCGATGAAGACCTCGAGCCGGAAGGTGGTCGGCTCGTTGTTCGGAATCCCCTCAGCGGCCGCGACGGCCTTGCGTAACGCAGGCAGAACCGCGTTGGTCGAGCCGTCGAGCGACAGCAACTGGAAGTCGGGATTCTTCGCCTTGACCTGCTGGTAGAGACAACCGAGCTCGTTGCTGCTGCTCATGCCGGCCATCGGCACGAGCGGGAGACCCGCTGCCTCGTAACTGCGGACCAGTGCGCTGACGGTGCCGAAGTAGTCGGTCAGGAGCCCGTTCACATTCGAGTGCGAGCTCAGGACGCCGGCCGTCGCCTTCTGGGTGCCGGCCACGTCCCAGTTTGTGGTCACTGGGTCCTTCTCGAGCAGGGTGACCCCAGGATATGCGCTCGCCGCCGCCTTGTAGGCAGTGATCCAACCCAGGCTCGAGGTGTTGCCCGGGGTTCCGCCCAGCATCACGATGCCGCCCTTGCCCTTGAGCGCCTTGTTCATCCAGGCCGACCAGGTCTCGCCGACGAACTGCTGGTCGGGCTTGATGAACGCGGTGTAGTCGACACCGGCCTGGCCGCCAGGATCAGCGGTGAACGGGACCACTGCGACGCCGGCCTTGTAGGCGCTGCGCAGCGCCGTCAGGGCCGAGGAGCCGAAGTCGTTGAACGTGACGATCGCGCCGAACCCCTGCGCGACAGCGCTGTTGATCAGCGACGCGTACTTCTGCGGATCCCCGTTGGCATCGAAGTAGCTGACCTTGGAGATGTTGGAGCACTTGGCCGCCTCGAGCTCGAGCTGCTTCCTGACCGTCTTGCGCCAGCCGTTTCCGCCGAAGCCGTCCACATAGGCGAGTTTCAGGTCCTTCTTGCCGCAGTAGTCCGTGATGTTCTTCGAGGCCGAGGCCGAGGCCGAGGCCGTGCTGTCGCCGCTACCGGACGACGACTCCGGCTCTGGCGGAGCCCCGCAGGCAGAAAGTGTGGCCGCGGCAAGGCCTGTCGCGATGGCGAGCGCGACTGCGCCACGCAGACGGGCCGCCCCTGTCGTTGGTGCGAGCATGGTAGATACCTCCGGTTTTTCGGGTTGAAGGACGTGCGTTGTGTTGCCAAGATCTCGAGGTCGTGACCGCTTCGGTTGCGGCACCGTCCGGTCGTGAACGAATCCGGTTGGTCAGCCGGAGACAGCGCGCTCCGAGCGCCTCAGTCCGCCCCAGGGCAGACGGCCGCTCACCTGTCTCACTCCCACCGCGAGTGCTAGCGCAAGGCTCTGGAGCAGCAGCTGGACGGAGTTCGGTGCACCGAGGGCGACGACGAACTGATCGAGCTGGGAGAGGAAGAGCGCTGCACCTGCCGACGCAACCACGCTTGCCCGTCCCCCGGTGAGCGCGGTCCCGCCGATCACGACCGCTGCGACCGTGGAGAGCAGGTAGCGATCTCCGGAGATCAGGCTCGGGGTCTCGACGTATGCGGCGAGCACTGTGCCTGCGAGTGCGTAGCACAGGCCACCGAGTGCGTAGACCAGCACCACATGACGGTCGACCCGCAACCCCGACGCAGCCGCAGCGCGTGGGTTGGCACCGATCGCCTCGAGTCGCCGACCGAAGGTCGAACGCTTCAGCAGCAGTGCCATCACGGCGATGGAGGCGACGGCCAACCAGACTGTGTTCGGCACCTTCAGCGTGTCGTCGACGAAGATGTGGTTGAGTCCGGACGGAACCTTGGAGAGGGAGCCGTTCGAGTAGGTCCGCGTCGCCCCGAGGAGCAGCGCGTTGACGCCGAGGGTCGCGATCAGTGGCGTGATGTGGAGGCGAGTGACGGCGAATCCGTTCAGCATTCCGGCCGCCGCGCCGGCTGCCAGCGCGATCAGGATCGCCGGAACGGCCTTGCCGCCGTCGCCACCCGGGTATTTGCTGACGATCACCGTCGAGAGGGCGATCACGCCGGCAACGGAGAAGTCGACCCCACGCTGCTGAACGACCAGCGTCTGCCCGGCTGCGGCGATCGCCAGGATCGCTGCGAACGGAAGCATGGAGAGCAGGGACACCTTCGTGAGGCCACCGGGCACCAACACGCTCACCGCGAAGAGCACTGCGAGCACGATCCAGATGAGACTGAAAGGGCCCCCGAACAGGCCCTGAGTCCGTACACGGAGATCGAACCTAGGCATTGCGGTTCCTCATCTTCGAGTAGAACCCGACCGCTGCCAGGGTCAGGACGCCGAGCAGGTAGTTCTTCCAAGCCTCGTCCAGGCCGAGGAACGCGTTCACGGTGTCGAGTTGCTGCAGCAGCAGAGCTCCGAGGAAAGCTCCGACAAACGTGCCCCGGCCGCCGAAGAGACTCGCACCGGCGAGGACGACGGCCGTCACGCTGGGAAGCGTGTAACTCAGGCCTGCGCCCGCGTCGCCGGAGCCGACTTGACTGATCAGGGCGAGCCCGCCGCAGAACGCGACCGCCGAGCAGCCGACGTATGCGCAGAGCCGGACGAGTCGTACGGGGACGCCGTTGCTGGTCGCGGCCCGCGGGCTCGAACCGACGGCCCGGATCGCGACACCCCACGTAGTCCTCCGCAGTGAGTACTCCAGGACGATCGCGAGGACAACGGCGATGATCGCGAGTACTGGGACGAAGCCGACCTTCGCGGAGATCCAGTCGCCGACGTAGTACGCGATGGTGCCGTCCGGCGTCGGGCGCAGCAGAAGGGAGATCGCTTGGACCAGGGTGTAGGTGACCAGCGTCGCGATCATGGGCGTGATCTGCACGATGTCGATCAGAACCCAGTTGACCACACCGATCAGCAAAGCGATCGTGAACAGGATGATCCAGCTCGCGTCACCGATCTGGCGGTAGGTCTGATCCGACAGTACGAAGGACGCGACGACCACCATGAGTCCGGCCAGCGGACCGACCGACAGATCGATGCCGCCCGTCAGCATCACCACCTGCTGGGCAAGTGCGACGAAGGCGACCCCCGCGAGCAGAAGCAGCATCCCGCTGAAGTTGCGCGTCGTCAGGTAGAACTCGTTCCGCGAGGCGGCCACCACACCCAGAGCCACGATTGCGGCGACTATTGCCAAGCACGGTGCGTAGTCGCTATCCATCAAGCGGGCGAGGCGTCCGCGCTGACGGGGCTCCGCTGACCCATCACTGCGCTCCTGCTCCGCCATGAGGGCAGCTCCGGTGATGTTGCGCTCGGTGACCTCCTCCCCGACCAGTTCTGCGGCGATCCGACCGCTGGAGAAGACGAGTACCCGATCGCAGATCCCCGCGAGCTCACTTGCGTCCGCCGCGACCAGGATCACGCCGGCACCTTGGGTCGTGGCGTTGCGGAGGATTGAGTAGATCTCAGCGCGGGCACCCACGTCGACGCCTTGGGTTGGCTCGTCCGCGAGGATGACCTTCGGCTCACTCACCAGGGTGCGGGCGAGGACCACCTTCTGCTGGTTGCCACCCGACAGGTCGTCCACCACCGTTTCGGCGGAGGGAGCCTTCACCCTGAGGTACGTCATCATGCGGGAAACGGCTGATCGCTCAACGGGCCCGCGCACGAAGCCGATCCGGGACATCCGCCGCAAGGAGGCAACAGCCGCGTTCTCGCGAATGGTCAGGCTGTGCATGAGCCCTTCGCGGTGACGATCACCGGGGACGAAGGCGATGCCGGCGTTCCAGCACGCCGGCGCGCCCCCTCGGAAGTTGATGTGTTGGCCGGCCAGAGAAACGTGGCCGGAGCTTGCGTGAAGACCGGCGAGCGCGCGCAGCACCTCCCGCTGACCGTGCCCATCGATGCCCGCGAGCCCAAGGATCTCACCGGAGTGCAGCGCAAGGCTGATGCCGGCGAAGCCCTTTCCGGACAATTGGTCGACCACCAGCAGCTCAGGCCGGCCGCTGTCCGGTTCGGGCTTCGGCGGGTACATCTGCATCAGCTCGCGCCCCACGATGAGGTCGACGATGTCCTTCTGGCTCACGTCGGCCGAGCGATGGGTGCCGCGAATCCGTCCGTCCCGGAGGACGGTGATCACGTCGGCGATCTCCATGACCTCGCGCACACGGTGCGAGATGTAGATGACTGCGCACCCGTTGGCGACAATGCGCCGAACCGTCGCGAACAGGATCTCGACATCCCGGTTGGAGAGGTGCTCGGTGGGCTCGTCCAGCACGAGGACTCGAGGCTCCTGCGCCAGGGCCTTGGAGATCTCGACGATGAAGCGCTGATCGGGTGCGAGGTCCCGAACGGGGGTTCGCGGATCGAGCACCTGCTCGGGGTGCCAGCGTGCGATCTGGTCGCGAGCCCACTGGTTGAGCCGGGACCAGCCGGGCCTGAGCTCCTTCGCAACTGCGAGCCGGAGGTTCTCAGCGACCGTGAGATCGGGCACGAGAGCGGGCTCCTGGTAGACGATCGAGAGTCCGCGGGCCCGCATGTCCTTGGGCTTCGGCGAGTCCGTGCGCTCACCGCCGATGCTCACCGTTCCGCTGTCCGCACCGAGCGTCCCAGCGGCAATGGCCATGAGGGTCGACTTTCCGGCACCGTTCTCACCGACGATGGCGTGGACCGTGGCCGGCATCACGCGCAAAGCAACGTCAGTGAGCGCGCGGACCCCTCCGAAGGTCTTGTTGATCCCGTCCAGGTCCAGAGCCGCCGGCGGGGCGGCGTCGCTCACCACGTCGAGCCGGGACGCGTCGTTCGGGGCTTCCGTCACGTGATGCCCACCTTCTCATCTGTCGAGTCGGTCATAGCGTCCCCTCCGCGATCCGCTGTGCTGCGCTTCCAAGTGCGCCGATGAGTCGGTCGTCGATGTCGCTGTCCTTGAAGACCGTCACGCCGACGCTGGCAATCGGTTCGCCGTGCCGGTCGACGACCGCCATGGACACGCCGATGACTCCGGGGATGACTTCGCCGTGCGAGACCGCGTATCCCCGTGACCGGGCGTGGACCACCTCGGGACGCTCATCCTGAGCCGGCCGGCGTGCGGCGAGGATCGCCAGGCCTGCGGATCCGGTGGTGATGGGATGACGCTGACCCGCTTGGTAGGCGATGTGGGCGGACGCGTTCTTCGGCTCGACCACAGCGAGCACCAATACCTCGGACCCGTCCGGAACGGCGAAGTTCGCCGTGGCCAGAGTCTGCTCGGCGAGATCGGGAAGAACCGCCCGAGCGACGGCCTGCAGGTCGCGGTGGACCCCGCGGGCGAGCTCAAGGATCCCTCCCCCGAGAACGTGCCTCTGGTCCGGACCGGTGCCGATCAGGCCGTACTTGGCCATGGTGTTCACGATCCGGTAGACGATCGTCCGGTGCAGACCGAGAGCGTTCGCGATCTGCGCCGTCGTCATGCCGTCCGGTGAGTCGGCGAGCAGACGGAGAACGAGGATGCCTCGTTCGAGGGTCTGCGAGGTCGGCCCCGCAGCGACGCCGTTCTGTTCAGTCACCAATGATCAGGCCCCTGCCTCGGCGGGCTGCCAACCGAAAACGGACTCGTACGCCTGCGCGATCCGAATCAGCCGGAAGTCCGCGTGATGTGGTCCGACGAGCTGCACCCCGAGCGGAAGATGGCCGACGCTCGCAGCCGGCATGCTCAACGCCGGGTGGCCGGTCATGTTGAACACCGAGGTGTTGTCCATGGTTGACCAGCCACGGGAGATCCGTTCGGCGATACCGGCCTCGGGACGGTGCTCGAACGCAGGAAACGTCGATGTCGGAAGCGCGAGAACGTCGCACGCGTCGAACTGGCGGTCAAAGGCCGCACGGATCGCTCGCTTCTGGTTCTGCGCCTTCCCATACAGGGTTCCGTGGTACGTCTGGCGCAGGTGCCTGCCAACCATCGCCGTCACCTTGACGGTCGCCGGAAGGTCGGACGGTCGACGCTCGAGCGCACCGCGCAGCGCCGATGCCAAGTCGACGTCGTACGGACCGAGGTGCTGCATCCCGTTGCCAGCGCTGGTCATCGAGTCCCACATGCCTTCGATGAAGCTGATGAACGTCACGTCGCCCGACGTGCGCAGCTCTGGCACGGATACTTCGCGGACCTCCGCGCCGATCTCCTGCAGACGCGCCAAGGCAGCGTGGAAGCTATCGGCCACGCCGTCAGCAAGCTCCCCGGTCAGACCCTCGGCGAGCAAACCGATGCGGACACCGGCGAGCGGCCGGTCCGCATCGGCGGTCGCGTCGTCCGGAGGCAAGTGCGGACCACCCTCGACGATGACTTCAAGGACATTGCGGAGCTCCTCGGCCGTGCGGGCCATCGGTCCCACATGGTTGAACGTGTGGTCCACCCCCATGCCGCCGTAGTACGGGACGAGACCGTGCGTGGGCTTGAGCCCGAGGACACCGCACCACGACGCCGGCACACGGACCGAACCACCTTGGTCAGTCCCGAGAGTCGCGTCGATCCCGTCGTACCACAGGGCGGCAGCGCTGCCGCCGGATGAGCCGCCGGCCGTGCGGTTGAGGTCGTGGGGATTGAGGATCGTCCCGTAGTCGCTCGTCTCCCCACCCGCCGAGAAGGCGAGTGCGTCCATGTTCGTCACCGCGACGATGTCCGCTCCTGCCTCGAGCAGGCGCGCGACGACCGTGCTGTCCGCGACCGGGACGTAGTCCTCCATGAACCGCGAACCCGCGGTCATCGGGACCCCCGCGATGGCCAGGTTGTCCTTGATCGCGATCCGATATCCGCTGAGCGGGCCGTCTGCCCTGCCCGTCACCAAGCAGCGCCGGACAAGTGCGTTGTACGGATCGTGGCCACGCTCAGCAGGGTCACCGACCTCGCGGACAGCGGACGTGCCGAGAGCGCGGACCGCTTGGTTGTCCTGAGCCGGGCTGTCGAGCGCGGCGATGGTGGCGACGATGTCGTCGGCCACGTTCTGGTAGTCCTTCAGGTCGGCTTCAGCGATTTCCAGGCCGAGCTCGGACGACAGGGACATCAGGTCGGCGAAGGTCAGGTGGCGCATCGGCTTCACCCGGCGAACCGGGCCGGCACCCAGCCGGTGGCGTGGTCGGCGTGGACCTCGAACCGGAGGCGAGTGTTCGAGAACATCCAGCCCTTGTCCGTCCACACGTACTCGTCGTCGTAGAGGCCCATCATCCAGCGAGCGACCTTCTTGCCGTCGACCACCTCGATGCAGGGCATGAGCAGGTACCAGCTGCCGCGAGCCGACTTGGCGTCCGGCGCCACCTGGATGCTCGGTGTGAGCATGTAGTGCTGGGCCCAGACGTACTGCTCGCACATGCCGGTGAAGAACTCCTCGATCGCGGCTCGGCCGACGTGACGTCCTACGCCGCGGTCGGCCTCCCAGACGCCGTCCTCGGTGAACAGAGCAGCCAGCTCCGCCGGGGGGTAGTCCGCGTCGCACAGCCTCGCGTAGCGGGCCTTGAGCGCCTTGATTGCGCTCTCGGCCTCGAGAACGGCGACTCGTTGATCCAGGTCTGACATCACGTGCCTCCATGTGCGTTATTCGCTCAAGGCGTGCGCTATGCGCTACGGCTATGCTTGCTCAAATCGCGGATGCTGTAAATAGTCGGCGCCACTTGATCTCCGGCTGGCTTGGTGGCCGAGTCTGCGCTGGTAATGGGACCGGCGGGCGCGGAGAGTGCTGTGTAGCCGGGTAGAACGTGCCGCTACGCCGCCGCAGGTCGAGGATGGTCGCGTCGCGGGCATGTTCCTGCGGCGACGGCAGTGTGGTGCTGGCGCACAATCGGCGGGCGGATCAAGTCGGACGTGCTGATGAACCCGGCCGGGTTGATCAGGCTGACGTGGCCGGGCTGCGCCGGCTGGCCGCGCCGATCAACAAACACCTCGGCGACGGCGATGGATTGAGCGAAGATCCTGCGGGCAATGCCAATCGCGCGGTGGAAGCGCGCTGAAGCCTGGTGGAGTGGTGTGCGGCGGACACCACAGATGCACCACCGGTATCAACAGGGGGCGCCGCGCGCCAGGCGCTCACCCGTTGTCGCGGCGATGCCCGGCCTCCAGTGCCTGATACAGCGCCCGTGGCGGCGGCGCTGACGGTAGCGGTGTGGTGCTGGGCGCCGCGCAGGCTTGCAGCAGGTAACCGACCAGGCGGTGCCCGGCAGTGGCCAGCGCCGGTGTGTGCGATCGCGCCACCCCGCCGCAGGCCATCAGAAACAGTGGCAGGTCATGCGGGGAGAAGTCGGCACGCAGCCGCCCAGCGGCCTTGGCGCGCGACACCACGCGGACGAAGTCGCGGAAGGCGCGCTGCCGCTGCGCCTCGAGCCGCTCGACGCCGGGGAACATGGTGGTGAGGACCTGCGTGAAGCCCCGGTCGTGGCAGGGGATGCGGCACACGTACTGGATGAAGTCGCAGAACCCCTCCCAAGGGTCCCCGGCGGTGGCAGCCGCCGCTGCGACCTCGACATAGGCGGCCATCGCATCGTCGAAGGTGGCCGCGATGAGGTCCTCGCGTGACGGGAAGTTGCGTATCAGCGTGGCGATGCCCACGCCCGCCCGCCGCGCCACGTCGCTCATCGGCGCGTCGATGCCCGATTCGGCGAACACCTCGGCCGCCGCGGCGAGCACCCGTTGCCGGTTGCGCTCAGCGTCCGCGCGCCGCGGCCGAACTGCCGTGCCGTCGCCACCGGAACCGTCCGCCGCCCGTGCCATCAGTCACACCACCTGTCATATGGAAGGGGTCTTCCAAATATGCTAGCGTCGGCTAACTGGAAGACCACTTCCGTTTAATGCGAATGCGAGAACTGGAGAACGCCATGTCCATCCCTCAGCCAGACCCCCGCATGCGCGACCTGGACTTCTTCGTCGGCGACTGGCATGCGGCCGGGCGGTTCCACGACACGCCGTTCGGTGCTGCGAAGCCGATCGAGATGAGGATTGTCGGTACGAGCGAAGACCGCGGCTTCTGGACGGTCGTGCGCACGGAGGAACTCGCCACCGAGAACAACCCGGCGCCGTTGACCGCACGCTACGTCTGGGGCTACGACGCGGCCGCCGGCGAGTTCGTCGCGGAATGGTTCGACGGCAACGGCGGTCGGGCAACCCAGCGCTCCAAGGGCTGGGAGGACGACCGCCTCGTCTTTCTCGGCACGATCACGATGGGCGGCCACACGGTGCCGCTGCGGGACACGTTCACCCGCACCGGGCCGGACCACTACCACCATGTCGGCGAAACCGACCTCGGCAACGGCTGGCTCACCGTCGACGACGAGGACGCCACCCGGGTTCCCGATCCGCGATGACCATCGAAATCGGCGTGGCGACGCTGTCGGACCGCCAGCCGCGCACCGTCGACGGGACGGTCGTGCCGGAGTCCGCGCGGATGGCCCAGATCGTGGCACTCGGCGTGCAGGCCGACGAGGCGGGACTCGACGTCTTCGGCGTCGGCGAACACCACAGCCCCGACTTTGTCGTCTCGTCCCCCGTTCCGGTGCTGGCCGCGGTAGCCGCGCACACCACCCGCATCCGGTTGACCAGCTCGGTCACCGTCCTCAGCGTCCACGACCCGGTCCGGGTCTATCAGGACTTCGCCACGCTCGATCTGCTCAGCGGCGCCCGAGCGGAGATCAACGTTGGCCGTAGCGCCTACCCGGAACCCTTCGCACTGTTCGGCGCCGACATCGAACGGTACGACGAACTGTTCACCGAGAAGCTGGCGCTGCTGCTACGGCTGCGCGCCGAACCGGTGCTCTCCTGGCGCGGCGTCCACCGGCCGCCCTTGTCGGACGCCCGGGTGACACCGCGGAGCCTGCAGGTTCCACTGCCGGTCTGGATCGGTGCGGGCGGCACGCCGGCCAGCGCAGCCCGCGCTGGCGAACTGGGGCTGCCCTTGATGCTCGGCTACCTCGGCGGGACGCCCGAACACCTGCGTCGCCTGGTGGACCTCTATCGCGCGGCCGGTCGGCGGGCCGGCCACCACGACAGCCTCCGCGTCGGCATCGCCGCGCACTACTTCGGCGCGGCCTCGCCGGACGAGGCGGCGTCGACCTACCCGTACTATCGCGACTTCCTGCGCCCGAAGCGGCCCGGCGGCACCGGTTACGTCGTCTCGCCCGAGGCGTTCGCCGACGGGCTGCGACCCGGCCAGGCGCTGATGATCGGCACCGCCGGCCACGTGACGGAGAAGCTGCGGCAACTGCACGACGTTATCGGCTTCGACCGGGTCCTGCTCCTGATCGACTGGGGCGGGCTGCCGGCCCCCATGGTGCAGGCCTCGTTGCACCGCCTCGGCACCGAGATCGCGCCCGCCGTGCGCGCCATGACCGGCTGACGAACCACCGACCGAACACCTTGAGAAGGATCGTCATGGATCTCGAACCGCTGTCTCCGGACAACAGCACAGTCATCCTCGTGGACTACGCCGTCGGCTTCGCCAACCTGCTGCGCTCGCACGATCTGCGCGAGCATCTCGCCAACGTCGCAGGCCTGGCGAAGACCGCCAAGCTCTACGGCAGCGGGCTCGTCGTGACCAACGGCGAGGCATCCAAGCCGTCCGGCCCCCTCTATCCCGAACTGCTCGAAGTCATCGGCGACCAGCCGGTCATCGAGCGCAGTACCGCCTTCAACTCCTTCCTGGACGCCGGCTTCGCCAAGGCGGTACGCGCCACCGGCCGGCGCAACCTGCTCATCGGCGGCATCGCCACCGACGGCTGCGTCCTGCAGACCGTGCTCGGGGCACTACGCGAGGGCTACCAGCCGTACGTAGTCGTCGACGCGTCCGCCAGCCTGAGCCGGGAAGCGCACGACGTCGCAGTGCAACGGATGACAATGGCCGGTGCCGTACCGGTGACCTGGTGGTCGGTTGCCGCCGAGTTCCAGCTCGACCCGCAGTTCACCGACGCGTCCTACCGCACTGAGCTCATGACCGCCTACCAGCCGGCCATGAGCATGGCCGGCCGCACCTTCTTCGCCGGAGTGAACCAGGGCCGACCGACGCCCACCAACGCCTGAGCAGAGATGATGTTCATGAGCACCTCCCGCCGGGGCCTGACTCAACGCCTCACAGAATGGGAGTCGACGATCCGGCTGACCAACTCTGGCACCCACTCGACGTACAAGTCGGACGCTCCGCGAGTGAACCACCCGCGGAACGTCACGGAGGGAACGGCGTGAGCGCTGACGATGCCCAGGCGCCGGCGTGGATCTTCGGAGAGGTGCCGGAGCCCGACGAGCTGGCGGTCGCGCTGTACCTGGACGGCGCCGACCCGGTCGAGCCGGTGGCACCGGCCCTGCAGCTGTGGTACGACCTGATCGCCGGGCTGGTGGTGCCGGCGTTCACGCCGCCGGGGGTGACACCGAAGGTCGTGTTGTACGGCCGTGAGGGTGTGCACGGGCGTGGACCCACGGTGCGCGCGAAGCGGTGGCAGGACGGCCTCAACGACCGGCTGTGGTGGTGGTCGGCCACGTGGTCGTACGAGATCCCAGAGCCGTACCAGCCGTACGAGATCCAGTGTCGGCTGCATCGGCTGCGGGAGCGCCGGCACGTGAGGCTGCGGCTGTTCGTCTCGTCGCCTTCCGGCACGCAGCACATGCTGCTCCCGGCCGTACTGGAGGTGCTGCGCCGGTTCGGTGACGCGGCCGACCCGGCCTACGGCGAGCTGACCGTCCGGGACCACGCCCCGGACAGCTGCACGAAGCTCGACGGTGTGCTGCGGCTGCTGGACACGACGTCGGCCGACGCCTCTCGGGCCCAGCTGCGCGGCTACGAGTGGGCCACGGTCATTCCCGCAGAGCTGACCGCCCGGCTCGGCGGGGTCGACGCCCTGCGCGCGACCGGGGCGTTCGTCGAGGTTACCGCGCTGGCCACGGGTGGAGTACTGGCCCGGGCGACCGAGCACCCGCAGGAGTACACGGCGGACCGGGCGGAGCAGGTCTTCGCGGCCCTGCTGCCGGTCCTGCCGCCGCCGGACCCGGACTGGCCGGCTTGCACCGACTGGCGGCTCATCGTGCCCCGACCCGCCCGAGCCTGGTGAGACAAGCACGCCACCGGTGGATCAACGGCTGACGCAACGCCGGCGGTTGGTACCGGCGGTGCCGGTCTGGCGCTCGGGAGCATCCCGCTCATCCAGGGAGCGTGGGGTTCAGCGGCTGCCGCCGTGGCCGGGCTCGGGTCGTTCGGGACGGCATCGAACGGCGCTTCTCCTGGTCGCGGCGACCGGCGACGCGCGCCAGGATGGCCGGACTGTGTTGGGTTCTGCGGTCAGCGCCGGATTGATGAAACGTCAACTTGCGGCGTTACGTTCGAATCCGGGTGCGGCGCTGAGATCGGTGCGCCGTTCCCGCTCCATCCTTCCGCCACTGCCCCAATGACCCGCAGGACAGCCTCAAGTGACCGATAGAGACGAAACCCCGACGCAGGACCGCTCGCACACCGAACCCCTTCCGGCGCGCGGCGTGACAAAGGACGAAGAGGTCATCGCCGGCCGCTACGCGCTGGTCCGGGAGCTCGGCAAGGGCTCGATGGGCCGGGTCTGGCTGGCGCGGGACGAGATCCTGCACCGCGACGTCGCACTGAAGGAGCTGGCGGTGCAGCCCGACCTGGCCGAGAGCGAGCGCGACGACGCCGGTGAGCGTGCGATGCGCGAGGCACGGGCGATCGCGAAGCTGAACCACCCCAACGTCGTGCGGGTGTTCGACGTGCTGCGCCACAGGCGCCGGCCGTGGATCGTGATGGAGCTTGTGCCGTCGCGCTCGCTGCACCAGGTCGTCGTCGACGATGGGCCGCTGCCGCCGCGGCGGGTGGCGCGGATCGGGCTGGCCGTCCTCGCCGGGCTGGTCGCCGTCCACGAGGCCGGGATTCTGCATCGCGACGTCAAGCCGGGCAACGTCTTGCTCGCCGACGACGGGCGCGTGATGCTGACCGACTTCGGGCTCGCCATCTCGGCCGGTGACCCGATCGTCACGCGAACGGGCATCGTGGTCGGCTCACCCGCGTACTTGGCGCCAGAGCGCACGGTCGACGGGCCGATCGGACCGCCGTCGGATCTGTGGTCGCTCGGCGCCACACTGTACGCGGCGGTCGAGGGCAAGTCCCCGTTCGAGCGTTCATCGACGATGTCGACGCTCGCCGCCCTGGCGACCGAACCCGTGCCCCCGCCGAAGCGGGCCGGTCCGCTGTGGAGCGTCGTGGAAGGGCTGCTGCGCAAGGATCCCCGCGATCGGATCGACGCCGCGACGGCGGAGCGGCTGCTGAGCCAGGTCGCCGACCCGGAAGTCCCGGACCCGCCGGGCCCGGCACCGCTGGAGCGGGCACCGCGGACGCCGGGACGCAAGCGGCTGCTGGTCGGCGCCGTCACCGGCGGGGCGCTCGTGGCTACGGTGGTGACGGCGCTCGCGATGGCGCAGCCGCACGGCACGGCGGTGACCGGCTCGGCGCCGGACGTACCCGCGAACGCCGAACCGTCCGAATCGGAGGATCCGGCCCCGGCGGCTTCGCGGTCCGCGCCGGTCTCCGCCACGGCGGGCTCGACCGGCTCCGTGCGGCCGTTCCGTTCGTCCACGTCCAGCCCTACGACCACGCCCACGCCCACGCCCGGGCCGTCCGGCCAGGCGACGCCGCCGCCGGCGGGCGTGAATCTGTCCCGCCTGCTGACCTCCACCAACGAGTCCAGCGAGCAGAGCGATCCGAATGCCGCGTACACGGCCGGGTTCGCGTTCGACGGCAACGCGAGCACTCGTTGGGCCAGCCGTCCCGAGGCCCAGTCATGGCTCCAAGCGGTCTGGGCGCAGGAGCACACCGTCACCGGCTTCCGCATCGTCTGGCACACGGCGTGCTCGCGCAGCTACGACGTGACCGTCTCGCTCGACGGTGCGACCTGGAGGACGGTGTACTCGCAGCGCAACGGCGACGGCGGCACCGACGAGATCCGCATCGCCGCGGCCCCCGCTCGCTACGTGCGGCTCAACAGTCTCGCCCGCTGCGACACCTCGACCGGGGTCTCGGTGACGGAGTTCGACATCCTCGGCACGTGAGGGTATGGCGCTAGATTCGCAGGAGTACCGGGTCGGCGCGGAGGATGCGCTGGTGGGTGCGTTCGACCTCGGGGCCTGGCACGGTGTTCAGCTCGCGGCGCAGCAGTCGGCGGAAGTCGTGGAAGACGGTGAGTGCCTCGGCCTGCCGCCCGGTGCGGTACAGCGCCCGCATGTGCAGGTCGCGCAGCCGCTCGTCGAACGGATGGTTGCGGGCGAGCGCGGTGAGTTGGGCGACGGTCTCGCCGTGCAGGCCTAGACCGAGATCTAGGTCGATGCGCTCGGTGCGGGCGCCGAGAACCTCCCGTGACAGCTGCTGCCGCTGGCCTTCCGCGTACTCGCCCGGCACACCCGTCAGCGGCTCGCCGGTGACGAGCCGCAGGGCCTCGTCGAGCGTGGCGGCGGCACCGGCGAGGTCCCCGTTGCGCCGCGCCGTGGACGCGCGGGACCGCAGCCGCCGGAAGTCCGTCACGTCGCAGGAGAGCGCCTCGACCGGCAGCGTGTACCCCTCGTACGAGGAGGTGATCGGCCCGCCGGCCCGCTCGGCACGCGGCGAGATGACCCGGCGCAGTCGCGACACGTACGTGCGGACGGTGCCGACCCCGCCCGGCGGCGCCCCGTTGCCCCAGATCGAGCGCACCAGGTCGTCCACGGTGGCGAGCGTGCCCCGGTGCAGGACGAGTGTGGCGAGTACGGCTCGCTGCTGTGGTGTGCCCAGCTCGATTTCGTGCCCCAGCCACCAGGCCCGTAGCGGGCCGAGCAGCGCGATCCACAGCGGCGCCCGCTGTGGATCGCCCTCGGGAGGCACACGGTGGACGGGTGGGGGAGACGACGGCTGCTCCGGTGCGTCGAGCGCCGGATTGCCGCACATGATTCGCTCGTACATTGTGGACAGTCCGGGGCCCGGTTCGATGCCGAGTTCGTCGGTGAGCTTGGCGTGCAGTTCGCGGTACGTGGCGACGGCCTCGGCGCGCCGGCCGTCCCGGTGCAGTGCGTACATCAGCAGTTCGCGGGGGCGTTCGCGTAGCGGATGCCGCCGGACCAGGTCGGTCAGCTCGGCCGTCGTTTCGGGTGCCGGGCCGAGGCCGAGCCGGATGGCGTGCCGTTCCAGGTCGGCGGCGAAGCGGAGCTCGGCGAGCGCGTCGCGCTGGGCCCGCGCCCATGCACCGGGCAGGCCGGTCAGCGCCGGCCCGTCCCACAATGTCAGGGCGGCCTGGTACGCGTGCAGTGCCGCCTCGGGCCGGCCTTCGTGGTGCAGGGAGCGGGCCCGGCAGACGTGTGCCCGGAACCGCTCCAGGTCGACCGCCTCCGGGTCGAGCCGCAGCGAGTAGCCGCCCGGGACCGACTCGATCGTGGCCGGTTCGAGGACGCGGCGCAGGCGCGACACGTACGTGCGCACCGTGTTGATCGCCGTCGCGGGCGCTTGCTCCGGCCACAGCACACCGACCAGATACGACGGTGCGACGACGGAGCCCGCGTGCAACAGTAACGCGCTGAGCACGATCCGTTGCTGAGGGGTACCGAGGTCGACCTCGACGCCGCCGCGCCACCCCCGGACCGGACCCAGAACCCCCAGGTTGAGACTGCCGTCCACCGTGCACCCTTCCCCAGTCGTGCGTGCGGCGGCATCCTAAAGAGGGCGCTGTGAAGAAAAAGTGCATGCCGGGATGGACCCGACCGAGGCCACGCGGCGCGTCAACCGGTCGTCAACGTGGGCACGGTGAGCTGTCCGGGTGTTCGATGGCGACATCGTCGGGCGGGCCGGGCTGCTGCGGGCGACGACCCGGCTCGTGGACGGCGTCGCCTCGGGCTGCGCGGTGTTGCGATCCGCGGCCGACGCGTTGATGGAGGCGTTTCCGCTGCGGCTGCTGGCGGACTGCCGCGCCGTGTGCTTCAGGCGCCGCCCGGCCCGGGGCTCGTCGCGGAACTGGCGCGAGCCGGCGGCAACCCGCTGTACGCGCGCCGGATCGTCCGCGCGCTGCTCACCGGCTGCGGCTTCGACAGGTTCGTCAGCCTCGGCCTGCGCTTCGTGAAGTGACCGCCGGGCTGGGCTCCACCGTAGCATCCACGTCGGCGTCCACTATGGACATACACTGTGGACCGTCAGCGGAGCCCGGACCCGGAGCACCTGTTCGCCGAGCCCGGGTACCTCATGACCGTCCTGCTCAACGAGTCCTCCGCCGAAGATCAGGCGGGGAAGCGTCGCCGGCTGCTCGTCCTGGAGGACTGCGACGAGCTGATCCGCGGCGAGGCGAAGCAGGCCGCCGGGCAGTCGCTGTCCCGGCTGCTCAACCTCACCGACGGCATGCTCGGCCAGGGCCGCGACGTGCTGCTCGCGATCACGACCAACGACGAGCTGGCCCGCCTGCACCCCGCCGTGACCCGCCCCGGCCGCTGCCTGGCGTGCATCGAGCTGGGTCCGCTCCCGCCCGCCGAGGCCGCCGCCTGGCTCGGCACCGCGTCCCGGGTCCCGGCGGCCGGCGCGACGATCGCCGACCTGTACGCCCTGCGACACGGCACCGGACCATCCACTGTGGAACGTCCTGCCATGCCTGGGCCCTACCTGTGACCGTTCCTGCCGCACCGGCCGGGCGTTGCAACCGCGTGTGGTCGGATGGCAGATCGTGAAGTCGGCCGATGTCTTCAGGGCCACCCAGGGACCGGCCGCGAGCTCGCCGCCGAGTGCGCGTTCGCCGACATGATGCGCGGGCTGATCCCGGCCGGCCGGTTCGCACAGCCGCGCGAGGTGGCCGACTTCGTCGCCTTCCTGGCGAGCCCCGCCGCCGGCTACGTCAACGGCGCCAGCCTGGACATCGACGGCGCCTTGAACACCTGAGACCGCCGGGACGACGGCCGCACGGCGCCTGCCGTGCGGCCGCCGGCCGCGTCCAGCGGCTCGCTCGCGGCTTGTCCCCGCGGGCGGGCCGTCACCACCAGGAGCGCAGCCGGCGGCGATGGCCGAGATCCTGCGCCAGGGCTCCTCGAGGCCGGAGGAGCCACGCGGAGCCATCCGGTTCAGCCGGCGTCGACCAGCTCGGCAATGGCGCTGAGCGCGTCGTAGCGGGAGATCTCGGACTGCAACGCGATGGCGCGGATGCAGTAGGCCGGCTGGGTGAGCAGCGTGTCGACGGCGTCGCGTACCGCCGCCTCGCTCGGCCGGTCGGTGTGGAGGTTGACGCCGGCGCCGCTCCATTCGACGCGTTGGGCGATGAGCGGTTTGTCCTCGGTCATGCCGGCCACGACGATGGGGACGCCGTGCCGCAGTGCGGTGTGGACGCCGCCGTAGCCGCCGTTGGTGATGAATGCGGACGCTCGTGGCAGGAGGAGGTCGAAGGAGACGTAGTCGGCGAGGATGACGTTGCCGGGAACCGTGCCGAGGTGCTGGCGGAGGGTGTCGGCGCCGCCGCCGCGGCCGGTGGCGGCCACCACGGTCACGTCCGTTCCGGCGAGTGCGTTGATGGTTGGTACGAGCAGCTGGGTGGGGTCGACGTTGGCGAAGGTACCCTGTGTGACGACCACGACGGGCCGGTCGGTGCGCAGGTTCGTCCACCAGTGCGGCACCTCGGGGTTCGGGTCACTTCTCGGCGCCAGCGGGCCGATGAACCGGAACGAGGGCAGGGCGTCCGTGCGGGGATACTCGAAGCCCGGGACGGTGAGCTGCAGGTAGTGGTCGGGCACGCTGAGCACGCTGTTGAGGATGAAGTCCGGGAGCTCGGCGCCGACGGAGGCGAACACCTTGGTGAGGTAGGCCTGCATGTCGCCGAAGATCGTCGGGTCCCAGTCGGTGGAGACGGGCGGCGGTGCGATGCCGATGGCGATGGTCGTGGGCCGTTCGGCGCGCGGTGTGCTCAGGGAGAGGGCCTGCGCGCCGAGGAACAGGCTGTCGGCGATGATGCTGGCGGCCGGGAAGTCGTCCAGGATGGCCCGCAGCGCCTCGAGCTGGGCGGGCACCGGATCGCCGAAGACGTGGTTGACGTCGTAGGTGATCTGGGCGAGGCCGGGGGCCAGTTCGGCGCGTCCGGCGAACTTGAGGTGCATGTTGCGGTCGTCGTAGTCGGCCGCGTCGGGCAGGGCGACGAACCGTGCGCCGGTCTCCTCGACCGCGGCCGCGAACCGGCTCCCGGTGAGCATCGTGACCTCGTGGCCGCGGCGGGCCAGGTCCGCGGCGATGGTCAGGAGTGGGGCGACGTGCCCGTGGGCGGGCGTCGACGCGATGATGGTGCGG
Source organism: Dactylosporangium sp. CA-233914 (assembly GCF_050942935.1). Lineage (NCBI taxonomy): Bacteria > Bacillati > Actinomycetota > Actinomycetes > Micromonosporales > Micromonosporaceae > Dactylosporangium > Dactylosporangium sp. CA-233914. Next base: position 3,847,084 of record NZ_CP192030.1, read on the forward strand.
GCCACTGCGCGCTCCGTTCGATGTGAGTGGCAAACGATACGGGCTGGAGCGTATTTACCGGCCAATGCCGAAAAAGTGACCGCGTCGACGCCGGGAGCGTACACATCTTGCGCACTGGGCCCCGTCTATCGTGACGCGCGTGGAAGAGGTGTTGGTCACCGTCGGCGACGGCACGTTGCGCGGGCGTCGCGAAGGTGGGTTGACGGTCCTGCTGGGCGTCCGCTACGCGACCGCCGACCGTTTCGCCCCGCCGAAGCCGGAGGTCGCCTGGTCCGGCGTGCGTGACGCGCTGGCCCCACGCGGGATCTGCCCCCAGCCGCCGAACCGGAAGGACTCGTCGCTGGGCCCGGTCGAGGACCTCCCGGCGACCGAGGACTGCCTCGAGCTCACGATCCGTACACCGGGCGCGGACGGCGCCCGCCGGCCGGTGATCGTCTTCATGCACGGCGGCTCGTACCGTACCGGCGCCTCCTCCTGGTCGCGCTACAGCGGCGCCCGGCTCGCCCTGGAGGGTGACGCCGTCGTGGTCGGCGTCACGTCGCGCCTCGGCCCGCTCGGCTTCCTGCGCCTGCCCGGCGTCTCCGACGGCAACCAGGGCCTGCTCGACCTCGTGGAGGCGCTGCGGTGGGTCCGCGCCAACGCCACGTTCATCGGCGGCGACCCGGACAACGTCACCGTCGTCGGGCAGTCCTCGGGCGCCCACGCGATCGCCGCCCTGCTCGGCTCGACCGCCCTCGACGACGACCCTCCGCTCTTGCGCCGCGCCGTCCTGCAGAGCGCGCCGCTCGGCCTCGGCATCGGTGACGGCACGCGCGCCGTCCGTGCCGGGCGGCACTTCCGTTCGGCGCTCGGCGGCGATCCCCACGACGCCTCGATCCCGCAGATCGTGGCGGCGCAGCTCGCCGCCGAACGCGCCCTCGCCGGGCCGGCCGGGCTCAACCAGGCGCCCACGTTCGCGCCCGCCGCCGGCGTCGATCCGCTGCCCGACGCGGCGGGGTGGCGGGAGCGGTGCCGCCGGCGCGCGCCCGGGTTGGAGGTCATCATCGGCACCGCCCGCGACGAGATGGCCCACTTTCTCGCCGGTGGCCCGATCTCGCGCCGGATCCCGCTGGCCGGACCGGCCCTCGAACGGCTCGCCATCCGGCTCGGCACGGCGTTCGTGTTCACCCGTCCGAACGCGCGTTTCGCCGGCCTGCTCGCTCGCGCCGGCGCGACCGTGTTCCGGTATCGGCTCGATCCCGGTCCATTCCCGTATCTTCACGGCGCGAGCCACTGCGTCGACCTGCCCCTGCTCTTCGGTGCGGAGGCCGCGTGGGCGCACGCGCCGATCCTGGCCGGGCGCGCCTGGGAGCGGGTCGATGCGGACGGGCACGAGATCCGCGGGGCCTGGCTCGCGTTCGCCTGGTACGGCGCGGCCGGCCTGGTCGGCGACGGCTGGACGGCGGACGGCTCGGTCCGGTCGTTCCCGGTCGGGGGCTGACATGACCGTGCCGTCGCGAGGGCTGTACTTCAGCGTCCTCGGCCCGGTCCGGGTCTGGCGGGACGGCGTCGAGCTGGACGCCGGACCGCCGCAGCAGCGGGTGCTGCTGGCCGTCCTGCTCGTCGGGGCGCCGTTGCCGGTGCCGCTCGACGACCTCATCGATGCCCTGTGGCGGGGCGACCCGCCGGACAGCGCCCGCAACGTCGTGCGGCGCTATGTCGGCATGCTGCGCCGCGTCTTCGAGCCGGAGTTGCCCTCCCGCGCGATCGGCCGGTGGCTGCGTCCGGCCGCCGGCGGATACCGGCTGGACGTCGAGGAAGGCCAGGTCGACCTGCTGCGGTTCCGCGGCCTGGCCGCGATGAGCCGGACGGCGGCGGGCGAGAACCGGGCCGACGAGGCCGTCGCCGCGCTGCTGGACGCGCTCGCGTTGTGGCGGGACCGACGCCCGCCTGCGGATCTGGACCACCTGCGCGACTATGCCCCGCTCGGGGCGATCGAGCAGGAGTACTTCGACCTGACCCGGGAGGCCGCCGCGCTGGCGGTGCGCTTCGGCATTTCCGAGCTGGTACTGCAGACCGTCCGCTCGGCCGCGCTGCAGGCGCCGCACGACGAGTCGCTGCAGGCGGGGCTGATCCAGACGCTCGCCGCCGCCGGGCAGCGGGCCGAGGCTCTCGCCCACTTCGAGACGGTCCGGGCCCGGTTGGCGGATGAGCTCGGCATCGAGCCCGGCCCGCACCTGCGGGCGGCGTTCGACGCGGCGTCGGAGGAGCCCGGGCAACCCAGCGTGGCCCGGCCCGCGCAACTCCCCGCCGACCTGCCGACGTTCAGCGGCCGGCGCGAGGAGCTTGCCGCCACGATCGCCGCCGGCGAGCACGCCACCGTCGTCATCACCGCGGTCGACGGCATGGCCGGGGTCGGCAAGACCGCGTTCGCGGTGCACTGGGCGCACCGGGTGGCCGGCCGGTACCCCGACGGCCAGCTCTACGTCGACCTGCGCGGCTTCGACCCGGCCGGGGCGGCCCTGAGCCCGGCCGCGGTGCTGCACGGTTTCCTGGAGGCGCTCGGCGTCGAACCGCAGGGCATCCCGAGCAGCGTCGAGGCGCAGGCGGCGCTGTACCGCAGCGTGCTCGCCGGACGGCGGGTCGCGGTCGTGCTCGACAACGCCCGCGACGTCGACCAGGTCCGCCCGCTGCTGCCCGGCGCGCCCGGCTGTGTCGTGATCGTCACCAGCCGCAACGACCTCACCGGGCTGGTCGTCGCCGAAGGAGCCCACCGGCTGAGCCTGGACCTGCTGCCGGCGCCGGACGCCACGACCATGCTGCGGCAGTGGCTCGGCGCCGCCCGGGTCGCCGCCGAACCGGACGCGACCGACGCCATCATCGTCCACTGTGGACGTCTGCCGCTCGCGCTGGCGATCGTCGCCGCCCGGGCGGCCGCGCACCCGGGCATCGCCCTGAGTACGGTCGCCGATCAGCTGCGCGGCACGTCCGAGCGCCTGGACGGGTTCGCCGCGTCCGGACCGGGCACGCACGGTGACCTCCGGGCCGTGTTCTCGTGGTCGTACCGGGCGCTCGGCGACCCGGCCGCCCGGCTGTTCCGCCTGCTCGGCCTGCATCCCGGGCCGGACATCGGCCTCGACGCGGCCGCCGCGCTCGCCGGGGTGCCACGGTCCGAGGCGCGCTGGTCGCTCGCCGAGCTGGTCCGGGCCAGCCTGGTCACCGAGCACCGGCCCGGCCGGTACCGCTGCCACGACCTGCTCACCGCCTACGCCGGCGAGCTGGTCGAGCGCGAGACCGACGAGGCCGGCCGCGCGGCGGCGATCCGGCGACTCGGCGACCACTACCTGCACACGGCGGAGCTGGCCAACCGGCTCGTCGACCCCAACCGCGACGTCCTGGAGCTGCCCCCGCCCGGCCCCGGCGCGGCGATCGCGGCGCTGGCCGACGCCGCCGCGGCGATGCGCTGGCTGACCCTCGAGTATCCGGTCCTGCAGGCGGTGATCCGGTGGTACGCCGAGGTCGGCGCCGACCGGCACCTCGGCCTGCTCGTGTACGCGCTGCAGAACATCTACGCCTGGCACGGCCACTGGCACGACTGGGTCGAGGCGCAGCTGGCGGCCATATCCGCCGCCGGACGGCTGGATGATGGGGCTGCCCTGGGCTACGCGTACCGCGGCCTGTGCCGCGCGTACACCAAGCTGGGCCGGCTCGACGACGCGATGGCCGAGCTGCACCTTGCGCGGAAGCTGTTCGTCGAGGTCGGCGACCGGCTCGGCGAGGGCACCTCGTACATGCTGGCCACCGGGCTCAACGTCCGGCTGAACCGGCCGGGCGACGCGCTGCACGAGGCGCAGCAGGCGCTCGAGCTCTACCGGGCCATCGGTTCCCGGTCCAACCAGGCGCGGGCCCTGGGCAACCTCGGCGCGGTCGCCGGCATGCTCGGTGACCACGCGGCGGCGCTGCGCCACTGCTCGGCCGCTCTCACCCTGCACGAGGAGCTCGGCGACAAGCACGCGCAGGCGGCGGCCTGGGACACCATGGGCACCGCCAACCAGGAGCTCGGGCGGCTCGACGAGGCGGTCGACTGCTTCCGCCGGGCCGTGGAGCTGCTGCACGATCTGCAGGACCAGGCAGTCGAGGCGGAGACGCTGCAGCGCCTCGGCGCGGTCCACGCGGCCGGCGGCGACGTCGAATCGGCCCGCGACGCATGGTCGCGGGCGGTCGCCATCATGACCGGCATCGACCACCCGGGCGCGCAGCGGCTGCGGGACAACATCGCCGGACTGGGCCGCGTCAGCCGGTGACCGCCCCGGACCCGACCGGGCGCGCGGGCGGCGGGACGGCGTCGAGGGCGTCGAGCTTGCGGCGCAGCTCCTCGGCCGGGGGCCGGTCGGTGGCGCCCAGCAGCATGATCGCTCGTTCCCACGCGGAGCGGGCGGCCGCCGGGTCGGCCAGGGCCAGCCGGACGTCGCCGAGCCGGTGCAGCGCGCCGGCCTCGTTGAACCGATCGTCGATCTCGCGGTAGAAGCCGATCGCGTGCTCGAAGCACGTCACGGCGTAGCCGTGGTCGCCGAGCCGGTGCAGCGCGAGGCCGAGCCCCTCCCACGAGCCGGAGTGGGCGTACCGGTTCTCCTGCCCGGCGACCTTGGCCAGCGCCTCGCGGAAGTAGCGGGCCGCGCGGTGATGGGCGCCGAGCCGCAGGTGGCTCTGGCCGAGCGCGTGCAGGATGCTCGCCTCGCCGGCCGGCAGGTCAACGGCCCGGTAGAGGTCCAGCGCCAGCTCGGCCCGCGCCATCGACTCCTCGTGCCGACCTAGCCGATCGAGCAGCCAGGCGTGGCTGCGGTACGCGTGCGCCTGGCCGAGCCGGTCACCGAGCTCGGTGAACAGCGCGATCGAGCGGGCGATGCGCGGCTCCGCGTCGGTGTAGCGCCGCAGATGTCCGCTCGCCCGGGCGAGCGCCCGCAGCAGGTGCGCCTCCGCGGTCCGCTCGCCCTGCCGGACGGCCGCCGCGAGACCGGTCCGCTGCAGGTCGGCGTACTCGTGCCAGAACCCCTGCCGGTCGTAGAACCGCTCCAGCGTCCACGCGAAGTGCCACACATCGGTGTCGTACCCGCCGGCCACCGCCAGCGCCACCAGCTGGTTCAGCACCTCGTGCTCGGCGGTGAACCAGGCCAGCGCGGCGCCGTCGTCGGCGAACGTCTCCGGGTGCGCGCCGGCCGGGGCGTCGCGGATCTGGGGACGCCGCCAGTACGGCGAGAACCGGGCGCAGGCCGCGTGTGCGTTGTGCAGATAGTGCTCGAGCATCCGGCGTACTGCGGCGCGCCGCTCGCCGGTGGAGTCCTCGGCCGCCGACAGCTCGCCGGCGTACACGCGCACCAGGTCGTGCAGCCCGTATCGGCCGGGCGCCGGTTCCCCGAGCAGGCTCACGCCGGTCAGCTCGGCCAGCCACCGCTGCGCCGTGCCGAGGTCGGCCCCGGCCAGGGCGGCGGCGGCCCGCAGGCCGATGGTCGGCCCAGGATGCACGCTCAGCCGGTGCAGCAGCCGGGCCGCGCCCGGGCTGAGTAGCCGGTGCGACCAGGAGAAGACGGCGTGCACGTCGATCGACGGGTCCGGGTCGGCGAACGGCTCCAGCGTGCCGGCCGCCTGGTCGAGGTCGGCGGCGATCTGGTCGAGCGCGAAGTTCGGATGGGCCGCCATGCGCGCGGCGACGACGGCGAGGGCCAGCGGCAGCCCGGCGCACCGGCGCACGATGCGGTCCACGGCGTCCGGCGCGGCGTCGAGCCGGGCCCGGCCACCGGTCCGGGCGGCCAGCAGGTCCCGGGACTGCGCCGGGGTGAGCGGCCCGAGCACGAGCGGCCGGTCGGCCGCCTCGTCGGTCAGGCCGAGCAGCCGGGTCCGGCTGGTGACGAGGGCCAGGCTGCCCGGGGTGCCGGGCAGCAGCGGGCGCACCTGGTCGGCGTCGCGGGCGTTGTCGAGGACGAGGAGCATCCGCCGGCCCGCGAGCAGGCCTCGGTACAGCCGCACCTGCGCCTCGGCGTCGGCCGGCACCCGATGCGGGGGGATGCCGAGCGACTCCAGGAACCCGCGGATCGCCTCGCCCGGGTCCATGGCCCGGCCGGTCGGGTCGAAGCCGCGGAGGTTCACGTAGAGCTGGCCGTCGGGGTATTCGCCGGCCACCAGGTGCGCCCAGTGCACGGCCAGCGTGGTCTTGCCGATGCCGCCCATTCCGGCGATGGTGCGCACCGTGGCCCGGCCCGGCGGCGCCGGCTCGGGCGTGAGGTCGTCGCGGCCGGTGAACGCGGCGAGGTCGGCCGGGAGCTGGCGGGGCCGGGCGATCGGGCGGGTGGCGGCGGCAGAGGTCACCAGGTCCCCGGAGGCGTCCGGGTCGCCCACCGATCGTCGTGAACCGTCCACGGCCGGGCCGGACAGGACGCGCTCCTGCGCCGCCCGCAGCTGCGGCCCGGGCTCGACGCCGAGCTCGGCGAGGAGCCGGGCCCGGACGGCTTGCCAGGTCTGCAGCGCCTCGGCCGGTCGGCCGTCGGCCGCGATCGCCAGGACCAGCCGCGCCTGCAGCGGCTCGTCGAGCGGATGGCGGGCCGCGCTGAGCCGCAGCGGCGTGAGTGCCTCGGTGACGTTGCCGGCGGCGAGGGCGGCGTCGACCGCCTCCAGCAACACGTCGAGCTGCTCCCGCCGGAGCGCGACGAACACCGGATGCGACCGCGCGTCGGGCAGGGCACCGGTTGCCAGCTCGCCCCGGCTCAGGGCCAGCGCCTCGGTGAACCGCCGGGCGGCGGCCGCCGTCTGTCCTTCCGCGGCGGCCGAGCGGGCCAGCTCGACGAGGCGCCGGAAGCGCACCAGGTCGACGGACTCGGGGTCGACCTCCAGCCGGTACCCGCCGCCGGCGCGGATCAGCATCCGCCCCTCGGCGCGGGGCGGCAGCTCGGGCTCGAGGAGCCGGCGCAGCAGCCCGACACAGCGGTGGATGACATTGGTCGCGCTGGATGGCGGGTTGTTGCCCCACAGGACGTCGATCGCCTCGGCGACGCTCACCGTCTGCCCCGCGTGCGCGACCAGCAGCGCGAGGAGCGTGCGCTGCTGCGGTGGGCCGGGCGGCAGCTCGACGCCCGCTCTCCAGAGGCGCACGGGTCCGAGGATCGCGAACGTCACGCTCCGTGGTCCTGTCGTGGACAATGCCGATTTTCCCTTCCGCGTCGACATGCGAGGCTACTTCACGTCCCGTCAACCTGAGTCCGTGGGCGTTCGCACTGATACATCCGGGTTTCCGGGCGTCAATCATTTGTCAATCACCGGCTGTTCGGCCGGCACCGTGACGACCTCCTACGCGCCCGGCGGCTGCGCCGGCGAACACGAACGGTTGCCGTTGCGTGCTGTGGCGGTATGCGGCGGCTGCTGCAGCCTGATCGACTACTGCGGCGCGACCGTGGCGGCGATCGCGCTCAGCGCGTCGAAGCGGGTCAGCTCGGCTCGTAGCTCGGCAGCCCGTTGCCGGTAACGCGTGCTGCGCACGACGGTCTGCACCGCGTCACGGATGGCGTCGCTGCTGGGAAAGGCATCGCCAAGATCGACACCGATGCCGCAGTCCGCCACGCGCTCGGCGACTTGGGGACCGCTGTCGGTATCGGCCGACACGATCATCGGGGTGCCGCTGCGGATCGCGGTGTGCACGCTGTTGTAGCCGCCGCTGGTCACCAGCGCCGACGCGTACGGCAGCAACAGGTCGAACGGCACGTCCTCGGCCAGGACGGCGTTCGGTGGGATGTCCGGCTCCAGGTCGATGAGTCGCGCCGCGCTGCCGACGTGACCGGTGGCCGCCACGACCAGGACGTCAATGCCGGCCAGCGCATGTAGGGCCGGAACGACGAGCCGCAGCAGATCGGCGCCCACCGCCGACTCCTGCGCGACGACCACGACCGTCCGGCCGGACCACAGCGTCGGCCACCAGGCCGGCACGGTCCGGACGAGACTCGCGTGCTCCGGCAACGGGCCGATGAACCGGAACGACGGCGGCGCGTCGACCGGCGGGCACGCGAAGCTGGGCACGGTCAACTGCAGGTAGTGATGGGGCACGCGCACCAGCCGGTCCAACGGCGGCGACGTGCCGAGCGCCACGGTCAACGGCGCGCTGCTCGGCAACGGATCGGCGGGCCGGGCCAGCGTGGCGAGGAGCAGGTGGTCGCCGATGACACTCTCCGGCCGCAACGCCACGATGGCGGTGCAGAACGCGTCGAACTGCGCCGGGGTCATCGCACGCCCGCCGACGATGCCCGCGGGCATGGGCGAGAAGTCGACGCCCGCGCGCAGCACCCACCCTCGGAACTCGGCGCCGGTGAGGACGGTCACGTGGTGGCCACGGCGACGTAGGTCGCCGGCGACCAGCAACAGCCCGGCCACCTGTCCGGATGCGGGCGTCGAGGCGACGACGATCTTGCTCACTGCCGTCAGTTTAACTGGCGGCAGTGACGGAAAAGTGCATCCCTCAGCCACGTCCGGACGGTGATCCAGCACGGATACCGCCTCGTCACCTGGCCGGTGGCCGGCTACTTCAGCGCGCCGCAGGCCGTGACACCGGGGCCGTCGGCGGCGCCGGGCACCCAACGGATGTCGAAGAACGACGCGTCCAGCTGACCCCCGGTCTCGACCAGGAAGAACGTGTCCACCTTGGTCAGGTCCAGGCCGTTGACGACGAAGCAGCTCAGCGGGATGCGGATGGTGCTGCGCTGCTCGACCGGCAGGGCGCGCAGCAGCTCGGTGGCCTCCACCTGAGTGGCGCACGGATACCCGCAGTGCACGGCGATGAGGGTCCGGTCGGCCGGGCGGCTGTGCATCGTCAGGTCGACCACCAGCGCCGTCCCCGCGCCGCCGTACGCGCGGACGTCCACGGGGTGCGGTGCCTGGAAGTAGACCTGGGCCGGCCCCTTGCCGGTCCACTGGCCGCGCAGCCCCGAGCCGCCCAGGCGGATCGTCACCGACGAGCCCGCCGTGGCCGTGTCCGGGCCCGGGGCCTGGCCCAGCCAGCCGTTGTCGGCCGAGCCGGCGAACAGCTGATACGACGCGTTGGTGGTGCCGTTGAACATCACCAGCGTGTCCGGCGTGGCCACCCGGCTGGCCGCGACGCTGCTGGCCCCGGCCACGTCACGGCCACCGGGTGAACCGGTGCCGTCGTGCTGGGCCAGCACGACGACCGCGGTGGCCGACACGATGGCCGTCACGGCCACCAGCGCCAGCTGGCCCGCCCGCCCGCGCAGCCACGCGGCGAGCCGGGTGCCTCGGCGCTGACCCGGTTCGGGTGGGGCGCTCACCGGCAAGGGCTCGAGCGCGGGGGGCGGTGGCGGCGTGGCCGGCGCGGGCGGCTCGGCCACCCGTGCCGTATGTGGCGGCGCCGCCCCGACCGCGGCATCCGCGGTTGCCGCGCGATTGCTCAGCAATGCCGCGCCCAGCGCCACCGCGTGCTTGGGGTGCGTGTTGATGCGGATCGGGCACCGGAACGCGTCCCGAAGCAGCGAGCTGACCAGCGGAATCTGGGACGAGCCGCCGACCAGCAGGACCGCCGTCAGGTCCTGCGGCATGATGCCCGCGCCGCTGAGGGTGCGACGGAACGCCTCTACTGTGGACTCCAGCGCAGGAGTGATCATCCGCTCGAAGTCGGCCCGGGTCAGTTCCACCTGGTGTACCGCGTCGGGCAGGCGCACCGCGATGCTGCTCAGCTCCCGGGCGGACAGCGCCTCTTTGGCGAGCATGCACTGGCGCTGCAGGTCGGCCAGGATCGCCACGGTGCCCGGATCGGCCGGGTCCAGCCTGGACACCACGCCGCCCAGCGCGCGGTCGACGTGGTCGAGCACCGCCTGGTCGAAGTCGACCCCGCCGAGCCATTCGATGCCTTCCGGGGTGCCGACGATCTCCAATTCGTCGGTGCCGTTGCGGACCACGGCGCTGTCGAAGGTGCCGCCGCCCAGATCGTAGACGGCCAGGAGGCCGTCCGGCGGCAGCGGATGGGCGGAACAGTAGTAGGTGGCGGCGGCCACCGGCTCGGTCACCAGGCGAACCGCCGGCCCGGCCGGGGTGCCCGACGGGCCGGCGTCGAAATCGGCCAGCCCGGCCAGCCGAGGTATCGCGGCGAACTGCTCACGCCGGTACGGTCCCCACACCGCCGGGTGGGTCAGCACGATCCGCTGCGGCGGTTCGTCGAGCTGGTCCTGCCGGACGCCGGCGAGCACGTCACGCAGCAGGGCGGCCATCAGCGCGGCCGGGGAGTGCGGCGCTCCGGCCAGCACCAGCGGGGTGGGATCGCCCAGGCGGCGCTTGAACTCCCGGGCGACCCGGTCCGGGGCGGCCAGGCCGAGGCGGTCCCCGAGTTCGCCGGTCCGCAGGGTGCCGTCGGCATCGAGGTACGTCGCCGCCGGGATCACGGTCGCCTGCTCGCCCAGGCGGACCATGTCCAGCCCGCCGTCACGGGCGACCGCGGCGGCCGCGAAGCTCGTACCGAGATCGATGCCGACTGAATACATGGAGCGACCTCTCGCCAGGCGCCGCCGCGATTACCCGCGGTTTCCAGAGCGTTACGACGATACCCCCGCCGCGGCACCGCAGTCACTGAGCCGGTCCCGATGATCCCGCGAGGTTCCTGTGACGTTTCCGGGGAATCCACCGTGAACTCGCACCCTCGGCCCGGGCGTGTCACAGATGTGGAGCCGGGCGGGCGAAGGGAGCGGCGGTGAGCGTGGACGTGAGCCGGGCGGCGGACCAGGCGCCGGACCAGGCACAGGTCGCGGATCGTGACGCGGCGGCCGAGGCCGAGGTGCACGATCTGCTGCTACGGCTGGCCGGCCATCTGCCGGACCGGCTGCTGAACGAGCTGCGGGACCGGTTGGCCGGCGGCCAGCGGCGGCAGGTTGTCCGAGGGCTGGCGTTCGAGGCGCTGTCGCGGCCACTGCAAATGGAACCCGACGAGATCGACCTGCTGCGCGCGGAACTGGTCGCCGGCGACGGGGACGCCGACCTGGTCGCCGCGCTGCCCGAGCTGCGCGGCCGGCGCCCGCCCGAGCCGTGGCTGTTCGTGTCGGCGCTGCCGAGGGATCCGGCCCAGGCCAGGCCGGTGGTGCAGCCGCTGGACCTGACCGGTCCCGCCGGTGAACACCTGGACCCGGTGGACCGGGCGGTCCTGCGGGAGCTGGCGACGGTACCGGGGCCGACCGCGGTGTGGCGGTGCTGGCGGATGCCGGCGCCGAACCGGCCCTGGCACGAGCCGGTGCGGGTCGTGGTGCTCAGCATGGACGAGCGCGCGCAACGCCTGCCCGAGCTGGCCGCCCGGCTGCGCCGGGTGCTGGCCGACGCGGGGGACCCCGACGGGCAGGTCGAGGTGTGCAAGACCGGCCTGGACGCGCCGCTGTACCAGACGCTGGCCCGCTCGTGCGGTGCACTGCTGTGGGCGGCGCGCCCGGCGGCGCCGGTGCGGGTCGCGCGGGCATTCGACGGCGTCGACGCCGACCGCGGCCCCTGGTTCGCCCCCGACCGGCCGGTGGTCCAGGACGAGCAGGTGCGGCGCCGGCTGCTGGACGCCCTGGACGCCGCCGAGATCATCGCCCGCAGCGAGGGCCGGATGGTCGACGTGCGCGAGCCGGAGCGCGGCGCGGTGGTGCCGCTGCACCTGCGCACCGACGGCGCCTGGGTCTGGAGCGAGGCGACCGTCTACTACCTGGCGGAGCACGGCCTCGCCCCGGACCCGGACCTGGCGGCGCACCTGCTCGACCCGAGCGGCCCGCCGCCGCTGGACGAGGTGGCGCTGCACCGCGTGCTGGTCCACCTGCTGGCCCGGCCGGGCGAGGACGTCGTCTGGACGGCAGGCCCGGCGGCGGATGAGGGGGGTGCGGACCGAGATGAGTGAGCACGCGGTGGCATTGACGGTACTGCGCCGGCCCGGGCCCCGCCCGCCGGTGTGGAACCGGCCGGTCGCGGCCGTGGCCGGTGCCGACGCGGCGATCGCGCCGTGGCGGTCGGGCCTGGTCCAGTACCTGCGGCGTTCCTCGCGGGCGGTGGGTTCGGCGATGGCGCGCATTCGCCCGGCCGACCAGGCCGCGGCGGTGCCGGTGCTGGCCCCCGGGCCATGGGACGCGCCCGGCTCGCTGACCGCCGCCCCGGCCGGCTGGTTCACCGTGGCGGTCGACGCCGGGCCGGACGGGTTCCGCCTCGACGGCCACACCCTGGACGCCGGCGCGTTCGCCGACGCGATCTGGCAGTGCCCGCGGTGGCGGGGCCGGCCGGTGCTGCTGGTCACCCAGCCCAGCGCGCCGGACGACGGGGCCGGATCGGTACTGCGTCAGCTCGCCGTCACCCTGGGCGCCCCGGTGTACGCCTCGGACCGCGGCCTGCACTTCATCTTCGGCCGCGCGGTCGCCGACCGCATGTTCTGGTGCTGGAGGCCCGGCGCCGAGTCGGAGCTTCCCGAGCCGGTCGGCGTGGTGCTGCCGGCCCCGGCGCGTCCTGGCACGGCGCAACCAGCCGCGGCGGTCACGCCGCCGACGGACCGGGCAACGGTCACGCCGGCGGAGTCCACAGTGGATGTAGCGGCCCTCACCGCGATACTGCCGCTCGAGGTACCGGCGGTGGATGTGGCCGGGTTCGACTTCGGGGTGCGGCAGGTCGCGGTCGCCGGTCTGGACCTGGGCTCCCGCCGGCCCTCCGGCATCGGCGCGGACGTCGAGCCCCTGGGCCGTCCGGCCCCGGCGGAGCCGGCCCCGGCGGAGGCGGGCACGGCCGAACCGGACGCGGGGGCCACCGCGGCGCCCGCCGAGCCGGCCTGGTACCCGGTGGTCACCGGGGTCCACGAGACCGACCGGGAGCGGGTGCGCACCGCGCTGGGCTGGAAGTTCCAGGCGTACTCCCGCGTGGTGTCCCGGGCGATGTCGCTGCACCCCGGACTGCGTGGCGTGGCCGGCGCCCACGACGGCGGAGTCGGGCTGGTCGCCGTTCTGGCCCTGCTCGACGGCGCCGGCGCCCGGGTCAACGCGGGGCTGCGGGGCGGCGGGGTCCCGGACGAGCAGGTGCGGGCGCTGGCCCGGTGCGCCGCCGCGGGACTGGCCCAACTGCCCGCGGTCACCGGACCGGTGTTCGCCGCCGCCCCGGCCGGCACGGACCTGACCCGGTTGTACCGGCCCGGCGATGTGCTGGTCGAGCCCGCGTTCGCCACGGTCTCGGTCGGGCGCGGCGGCGGTACGGCGCCCCGCTACGCGATCTGGTCCGCCACCGCCCGCCGGCTCGACCAACTGCGCGCCCCGGACGAATCGGCCGGTGAGAGCCGGGCCATGTTCCCCGCCGGCACCCGATTCGAGGTGCTCGCGGTCGACCCGGCCGGTCCCGGGGGCACCCCGTGCGTGCTGGTGCGCGAGCGGGTCTTCGACCGCCGCGACGACAGCCTGGACCAGCGCCTGGCGCGCAAGCTGCGCGACGCGTTGGAGGCCCTGGACACCGGGCCCGCCGCCTCCGTGACCCAGCCGTGGCTCCTCGGCCTGGCCGGCGAGCGCCGGTTCCCGCTCGACACAGACCCTAGGGCCCGCGGGCACCAGGAACCGACCAGCGCACCAGAAGGAGCGGAATCGTGACCACCAGCGTGCTGTCGGTGTCGGCCCGGGACGTCGGATGCCTGACCGAGATCTCCCGGGCGGTGGCGACCGCAGCACCCGGGGACACCGTGGCCGTCCGGCCGGGGATCTATCGCGAGGCGCCGATGTTCCGCCAGGACGTGGTCCTCGTGGCCGAGGACGGTCCGGGAACGGTCACCATCGAGGTACCGGCCGGCGGCGCGATCCTGGCGGCCGGCGGCGCCGTGCTGATCCGGGACATCACCCTGCGCGGCGGGGATGAACGGCTACCGCTGCTGCAGGTCGCCGCGGGGCAGGTACGGCTCGAAGCCTGCACGGTGGCCGCCGCGGCGCCGGCCGCCATCCACGTCCGCGGCGGCGCGGTGGAGATGCGCGGCGGCGCGGTCAGCAACAGCCTCGGCGCCGGGGTCGTCTACGAGGCCGGCACCGGCGAGTTCACCGGCGTGCGGCTGCATGACATCGCCCGCGCGGCGATCATGGTGGCCGGCACGTGCGGCCCGGTGTTCCGCGACTGCACGATAACGGGAATCGCGGAGGTGGCGCTGGTGTCGGCCGGTTCGGCCACGCCACGGCTGGAAGGCTGCCGGATCAGCGAGGTGGGCCAGTACGCCGTCGTGGCCCAGCAGGCCAGCCGGCCGCAGCTCATCGGTACCGCCGTCATCGGCGGCCAGGTGGGCCTGGTGGCCGGCGACGAGGCGACCCCCGTGCTGGAGCGCTGCGAGATTCTCGACGTCCAGGCTCATGCGGTGGTCGCCATGGCCGATGCCGCCCCGGCCCTGGCCGACTCGCTGATCGCCCGGGCCGGCGGGCACGGGCTCAACAGCATGGGCAACTCGGCGCCGACGATGGAGGGCTGCGAGATACGCGACTGCGCCGCCGCCGGGGTGTTGGTGACCGACACCGCCGCACCCCGGCTGACCGGCGGTGCCGTGGCCGGCTGCGCCGACGCCGGGGTGTTCCTGACCGGCCGGTCCCGGGCGTGGCTGCAAGGCGTGCGGGTGTACGACTGCGCCATCGGCGTGGCGATCGAACAGGACGCCACCCCGCAGCTGCACGGCCTGTCCATCGAGGGGGTCCGGTACGGGCTGCACGCCACCGGTGGCGCCGGGCTGTTCGAGGACGGGCAGATCACCGGGGCCCGCACCGTCGGCGCCCGACTGGCCGACGCCGCGGCCACGGCGCTGGCCAACTCGCGGATCACCGCATCCCGGGTCGGGGTGGAGGCGGCCGGCGATGCCCGGCTCGAACTGACCTCGGTGGCGGTGGAGGACTCCGGCGCGACCGGGCTGCTGGCCTCCGGCTCCTGCACGGTGAACGTGTCACGCAGCCGCATCAGCGGCACGCGCGGCCCGGGGGTGCACGTCGCCGGTGGCGGCTCGTTGTCGGCCGCCGACTGTGAGATCGTCGACAACCAGGGACCCGGTGTGCTGGTCGAGACCCACCGGCCGGTGCGGCTCAGCGGCGGGGTGATCCGCGGCAACGGCGGGGTGGCCGTGGACGCGCCGAGCCCGGACGCGCCGATCGAACTGTCCGATGTGGACACCGGGCACAACAGCCGGCCGGCGCGCGCCGCTGCCGGCGTCGAGTCCGGCGCGCCACCGCGACAGGCGGCGGACCGGCGGGCGGAAGTACCGCGGCACGCGGCGGACCCGCGGGGGGAAGCAACCCGTCCGGCCGGTCCGCCTGCGCCCCGGCCGGACGTACCCGAGCCGACGCCCCCGCCGCACGACCCGCCCGGCCCCGGTGCGGCCGGCGCGGGGCGGCCCGAGGCCGGCGACGCCGCGGTGGCCGCCCTGCTGGAGGAACTGGACGGGCTGGTCGGTCTGGGCGGGGTCAAGCGCGAGGTGGCCACGCTGGTCGGGCTGCACCAGATCGCCAAGCGCCGCCGGGAGGCCGGACTGCACGTACCGCCGATGTCGCGGCACCTGGTCTTCGCCGGCCCGCCCGGAACCGGCAAGACCACCGTGGCGCGCATCTTCGCCCGCGTCCTGGCCACGCTCGGGGTGCTCTCCGGCGGGCAGATGGTCGAGGTGTCCCGCAGCGACCTGGTCGCCGAGCACGTCGGCGGCACCGCGGTCAAGACCACCGCCAAGTTCGAGGAGGCACTGGGCGGGGTGCTGTTCATCGACGAGGCGTACACGTTGGCCCCGGACGGTGGCGGTGGCGACTTCGGCCGCGAGGCGATCGACACGCTGGTCAAGCTGATGGAGGACCACCGCGAGGAGGTGGTGGTCGTGGTGGCCGGCTACAGCCCGAGCATGCGCACGTTCCTGGCCGCCAACCCCGGCCTGGAATCGCGGTTCACCCGCACCATCACCTTCGACAGCTACAGCGACGAGGAACTGGCCACCATCGTCGAGCGGCTGTGCCGGACCCACCACTACGCGCTGGAGTACGAGACCCGCCAGGCGCTGGTCAAGCACTTCTCCGGCATGGCCCGCACCGAGACCTTCGGCAACGCCCGGGTGGCCCGGCAGGTGTTCGAGGACATGCTGGGCCGCCAGGCGTACCGGCTGTCGCAGACCCCGGCCGCGCCCGACCTCGAGCTGGCCCGGCTGCTGCCCGAGGATCTGGGGGACGAGTTGGCCTCGCAGTCGCCGTCCGAGGCCCAGTCCCCGGTCGTGGACGCCCTGCTGGCCCGGCTGAACGCGATGGTGGGCCTGGACGCGGTCAAGCGCGAGGTGACCGACCTGGTGGACCTGATCGCCAGCACCGAGGCGCGGGCCCGGGCCGGGCTGCCCACCCCGACCATCTCCCGGCACCTGGTCTTCGCCGGCGCACCCGGCACCGGCAAGACCAGCGTGGCCCGCCTGTACGGGCAACTGCTCAACGCGATGGGGGTGCTGCGCACCGGCCAGCTCGTCGAGGTCGCCCGGGCCGACCTGGTGGGCCAGTACGTCGGGCACACCGCGGTCAAGACCACCGAGGTGTTCAACCGGGCCCGCGGCGGCGTGCTGTTCGTCGACGAGGCGTACGCGCTGGCCGGGGAGGGCAACGACTTCGGCCGCGAGGCGATCGACACGCTGGTCAAGCTGATGGAGGACCACCGCGACGACGTGGTGGTGATCGCGGCCGGCTATACCGGCGACATGCGCCGGTTCCTGGCCAACAACGTCGGGCTGGCCTCGCGGTTCAGCCGCCAGATCCCGTTCGCCTCCTACACCGCCTCGGAACTGGTGTCGATCGTGCAGACATTGGCCCGCGACGGCGGGTTCGAGTTCGACCACGACAGCCTGCCGGTGCTGTACCGGCACTTCGACGGGCTCACCCGCGACGAGACCTTCGGCAACGGCCGCTACGCCCGGCAACTGCTGGAGCGGACTATCACCAAGCAGGCCAACCGGTTGCGTGCCGCCGCGGCGCCCACCGTCGCGGACATGCAGCAGCTGACCGCGGCCGACGTGCACGCGGCGCTCACGGACTGAACGACGGCGCGGGGTACCCCGGCCGGCGCACCCGCCGGCCGGGGTACCGTCGCGCCCGGCCGGAATGTCCAACAGGCACGCGACAGTACCCAACCGGTGCCGCCCCGCAACCGTGTTCCTTATGTGAGCACGAAACCTTACCGGCGGCCGGCCCGCCGCACCGGACCCAAACTGCCGCACGGCGACATCTCGCTGCAGGAGCCGCCGGTCGTACCGGAGGTGCAACCGGGCGGGTTCCGCTCGCTCGGCATGATCCTGCCGACGCTGCTGATGAGCGGCGGGTTCATGTTCATGTTCTTCGGCCGCGGCACGCTGGGCGGCCCCATGGGCATCGTCATGCTGGTGATGATGGGCGGCGGCATGCTCGGCATGGCGGCCTTCCAGATGACCACGTTCTCGGGCAACCGCAAGGACAAGATCAACGGTGACCGGCGCGACTACTTCCGGTACCTGTCGCAGACCCGCACCCAGGTCCGCGAGTACGGCGAGAAGCAGCGCGACGCGCTGGCCTGGCGGCATCCCGACCCGGATTCGCTGTGGTCGCTGGTGATGACCAGCCGGCTGTGGGAGCGCCGCCCCACCCACCCGGACTTCGGCGAGATCCGGGTCGGGACCGGCGCGCAGCGCCTGGCGGTCCGGATCACCCCGATGCAGACCAAGCCGGTGGCCGACCTGGAACCCGTGTGCGCCAAGGCGTTGCGCCGGTTCATCCGCGCGTACACCACCCTGGCCGACCAGCCGGTGGCGCTGTTCCTGCCCGGCTTCGCGCACGTCCGGCTGGGCGGCGACCGGGCCACCACGCTGGCCATGGTCCGGGCCATGCTGGCGCAGCTGGTCGCCTTCCACGCCCCGGACGAGCTGCGGGTGGCCGTGTGCGTCAGCCCCGAACGGGCCGGGGACTGGGAGTGGGTCAAGTGGCTGCCGCACGCCAAACACACCGGCGAGGCCGACGCGGCCGGTCCGGTGCGGCTGGTGGGCTCCTCGCTGGAGGACCTCGAGCGGCTGCTGGGCGACGAGTTCGCGAGCCGCTCCCGCTACGAGAGCGGGTCGCAGCCCTCCCGCGAGGAACCGTTCGTGGTGATCGTCTCCGACGGCGGCGCGATCCCGGCCGGCGCCCGGCTGACCGTCTCCGGCTACCGCAACGCCGTGCTGATCGACTTCGACGGCCGCGGCTCCGGCACCGACGAGCACGTGCTCAACCTCGAAGTGTCCGCCGAGGACGTCGACCTGGTCGAACGCGACCACGTGGGCCGTGAGGTGCGCACCCGGCTGGCCACACCGGACGGGCTGGAGCTGCCCCGGCTGCGGGCCGTCGCCCGTGTCATGGCCCGGCACGGCACCCGGGTCACCGGCGAGCAGCCGGCCAACGGGCTCAGCTCCGTGCTGGACCTGCCCGACCTGTTGAACATCACCGACCTGGACGGATTCGACCCCCGAGCGCTGTGGCACGACCGGCCACCGGCCGAGCGGCTGCGGGTGCCGATCGGTGTGGCCGCCGACGGTTCGGCCATCGAACTGGACATCAAGGAGTCGGCCGAGGGCGGCATGGGCCCGCACGGCATGCTGATCGGCGCGACCGGCTCGGGCAAGAGCGAGCTGCTGCGCACGCTGGTGCTGGCCCTGGCGGCCACCCACTCCTCCGAGACCCTCAACTTCGTGCTGGTCGACTTCAAGGGCGGGGCGACCTTCGTCGGGCTGGACCGGCTGCCGCACGTCTCCGCGTTGATCACCAACCTGGCCGACGAGGCCGCACTGGTCGACCGGATGCAGGCGGCGGTGCACGGCGAGCTGGTACGCCGGCAGGAGCTGCTGCGCCGGGCCGGCAACTTCAGCTCGGTGCGCGACTACGAGAAGGCCCGCGCACAGGGCGCCGACCTCGACCCCCTGCCCACGCTGTTCGTGGTGGTCGACGAGTTCAGCGAGCTGATCGCCGCCAACCCCGACTTCATCCAGCTGTTCGTGATGATCGGCCGGCTGGGGCGCTCGCTCGCGGTGCACCTGCTGCTGGCCTCGCAGCGGCTGGAGGATGGGCGCATCCACCAGCTGGAGGGCCACCTGTCCTACCGCATCGGCCTGCGCACGTTCTCCGCGATGGAGTCCCGCGCGGTCATCGGCGTGCCGGATGCCTACGAGCTGCCGGCCGAGCCGGGCAACGGGTACCTGCGCTCCGGCGTCACCAGCATCACCCGGTTCAAGGCGGCGTACGTGTCCGGCCCGCACCGGGTCCGCGGCACCAAGCTGCGGCAGGAGGTGATCGCCAGCCAGGTGGTGCCCTTCGGCACCGCGCAGCTCACGCCCGTCGCACCGCCGCCGTCATCGGAACCGGCAACGGCCACCGCCGAGGAGCCGGCCGCGCCCGGCGACAGCGGCACCACCGTGCTGCATGCGCTGGTGGACCGGCTGATCGACCAGGGGCCGCCGGCGCACCCGGTGTGGATGCCACCGCTGTCGCACGCACCCACCCTCGACGACGTGCTGCCGCCGCTGCTGCCCGACCCCGAGCACGGGCTGCGACCGGTGGACGCCGGGCGGGACACCTTCCTGCGGGTGCCCGTGGGCCTGATCGACAAGCCGTTCGAGCAGATCCGCGACCTGCTGGTGGCCGATCTGTCCGGGGTCGGCGGGCACGTCGGCATCGCCGGCGGGCCGCAGAGCGGGAAGAGCACGCTGCTGCGTTCGCTGGTGTGCGGCCTGGCCCTGACCCACTCGCCGCGGCAGATCCAGTTCTACTGCCTGGACTTCGGCGGCGGAACGCTCGCCGCGCTCGGCGAGCTGCCGCACATCGGCGGGGTGGCCGGCCGGCACGAGCCGGAGCGGGTCTCGCGCACCATCGCCGAGGTGCGCTCGCTGCTGATCGACCGCGAGCGGCGCTGCGCGGACATGGGCCTGCACGGCCGGGACGCCTACCGGCAGGCGCAGGCGGCCGGGCAGATCCCGCAGGACCGGTTCGGCGACGTGTTCCTGGTCGTGGACGGCTGGTTCACCCTGCGCCAGGAGTTCGAGGCGGCCGAGGAGATGGCCCGCGACATCGCGGCCCGGGGACTGAACTACGGGATACACGTGATGATGTCCGTGGGCCGGTGGTCGGAGCTGCACATGTCCATGCGTGACAAGGTGGGCACCCGGCTGGAGCTGCGCCTGGGCGACCCGGTCGAGTCCGGCATCGACCTGCGTGCCGCCGCCCAGGTGCCGCGCAAGCCCGGCCACGGCCTCACCGAGGCGAAGCTGCACTTTCTCGGCGCCCTGCCGCGCATCGACGGGGTCCAGTCCGCCGAGGGCCTGGCCGCGGCCACCGCGGATCTGGTCGCCGCGATTGCCGACAACTGGTCGGGTGAGCGCGCCGCCGCGGTCCGCACCCTGCCTGCGACGCTGCCGCTGGCCGAGCTGCCGGCGCCGGTCGAGGCCAGGGTGGCCATCGGTGTGGACGAGGATCAGCTGGCGCCGGTGTGGCACGACTTCCGTGCCATGCCGCATCTGACCGTGCTGGGCGACACCGAAAGCGGCAAGAGCAACATGCTGCGGCTGCTGATCCGGGCCATCACGCAGAGCCACACCCCGGCCCAGGCACGGATCATGGCGGTCGACTACCGCCGGCAACTCTTCGACGACATCCCCGAGGCGTACCGGCTGGGCTATTCGGTCTCCCCGGACAGCACCAAAACCACCGCGGCCGAGGCCCTGGCCGGGCTCCAGCCCCGGGTGCCCGGTGCGGACGTGAGCCCGGAGCAGCTGCGGGCCCGCGACTGGTGGCAGGGGCCGGAGCTGTACGTCCTGGTCGACGACTACGAGATGCTGGCCGGACACGACAACCCGCTGGCCGGGCTGATCCCGCTGCTGCCGCAGGGCGGCGACATCGGCCTGCACCTGATCGTGGCGCGGGCCGCGGCCGGAGCGATGCGCCTGTCGATGGATCCGCTGCTGCGCCGGGTGCAGGAGCTGAACACCCCGGACGTGGCGCTGTCCTGCCCGCCCACCGAGGGTCCGCTGCTGGGCGGGGTCAGGCCCCGGCCCCTGCCGCGCGGGCGGGCGCTGCTGTGCACCCGGCGCGGCGCCCGGCTGATCCAGACCGCGCTGGTGCCGGCCGCGCAGACCACGACGGTGGCCTGATGCGGGCCGGTACCGGCACCCGCCCGCGCCCGGCCAGGACGGCGCCGGTGGTTCCGCCCGATTCGGCCGCCGCCGAGGAACTGGCCCGGCGGCTGCGGGCGATGGCCTGCCTGCCCGGGACATCGGCCACCCCGGCCGCCTGGCCGTGCGACGTGACCCTGCTGGACTGGCTGCGCCGCATGACCTACCCGGGGCTGTACACCTGGGCCGCGGAGGAGAACCTGGCCCGGCGCTGGATCGGCGGGGACATCTTCGGCACCCGCCGCCCGCCCGGCGCGCCCGGCTTCCTGGCCGGGGTGGACGTGCGTACCGTCGCACCGCATCTGGTCGCGCCGCTGCTGCGCCGGCTGAGCATGACCCGCCCGGCGCCGGCCCCCGCGGAGCTCACGCCAAGGGCACTGGCCCGCGAGGCCGGTCCGGTCAGCCGGTGTGCGCGCGACGGCGCGGCCCGGCGCTGGGAGGGGTCCGGGTCCGCGCCGCAGCTGCCGGCCACCACCGTGATCCCGCACGTGGTGCACGGCATCTGGCTGGGCCGGGCCCTGCCCGCTTCCAACAGCTTCTGGGCCAACTACGGCGCCGCCGCCGACGCCTACGCCGGCGAGGTCGACTTCGTGCTGTGGACCGACATTCCCCGGCACCGCTTCGACGCCGCGCGCACCGGGTCACGCCCGGCCGGCGGCCGGCCCGATCCGCTGGCCGCGGTGCGCGAGCTGCTCGACTGGGCCCGCGCCCACGGCATCCACCTGGTCAGCGTGGCCGAGGTGTTCCACGCCACCGCGCCCATGACACTGCACCATCCGTACGCGCTCGAGCTCGACCAGGGCGTGCCCCGCGCCTTCGCCGCGGCCAGCGACCACCTGCGCA
The DNA here is from genome assembly GCF_050942935.1 of Dactylosporangium sp. CA-233914. NCBI lineage: Bacteria > Bacillati > Actinomycetota > Actinomycetes > Micromonosporales > Micromonosporaceae > Dactylosporangium > Dactylosporangium sp. CA-233914. The sequence goes on from NZ_CP192030.1 coordinate 3,869,075, forward strand.
TCGAGGTGGTACACCGCTTCGGCGGCCTGTACGCGGACGGCGATCTGCACTTGGCCGAGCTGCCGTCTCCTGTGGACCATGCCGGTCCCGCGCCGGACGACGGGGGGTACCAGCTGTTTCGCGGCCGCTGGACCGGTCCGCCCGACGCGAACGGCCCGGCCCGGCTGACCGAGCTCTTCGACCGGGTCGCCGCGTCCCGCACCGGGTTCACCCTCAACGCGCTGACCGACCAGATCGTGCTCAACGACGTCATCCTCGCCCCGGCCGGGCATCCGGCGCTGGCCTTGTGGCTGGAGGGTGCCCGGTACAACTACCTGCGCGACCAGCGGGAGCTCTTCGGCGCTGAGGCGTCCCCGCCCGCCGAGACAGTACCGCCGCGACCCGGCGAGCCCGACTCGTGGACCTGGGCGATCACCCCGATCCGTAGCGGCCGGGTGCACCAGTGGCTGCTGTCGCGCCTCGGGCTGACGGGGGCCGACCTGGTCAAGCCGGCTCCGGCGGTGCGCGGCCACAGCGAGCTGAGCTGGCTGCCGCCCACCGGCGGGGAGCCCCCGGTGCCCTGCGCGGGCCCGGATCCGTTGCCCACCCTGCGCGCCTGCGTCGGCCTGCTGCGCTGGCAGCACCTGTCCCGCGCCGGCGACCTGTACCTGACCGGGGTCGCGCCGCTGATCCGGGGGCTGCCCGATCCGGACACCGGGTGGACCGCGCTGCTACTGGCCTTCGCCGATCTCAGCACCGACCTCGGACCGGTGGCCTCGGTCACCGACCGCCGGCGCAACCAGGACGGCAGTCTGGACGTGGTCGAGCTGCCGGCGGCCGCGCGGGCGCTGCTCGAGCGTGCCCAGGCCGGCCAACGGCCGGACGGCCCGTGGTTCGGTGCGGCCGCGGGCACCGGCGACGAGTGCTGGTTCCTGGGCGAGCGCACGGTCCCGGCGCGGCTGCGGGCAGCCCGGCGGGAAGACGGTGAACTCCGGCCGAGCGGGCAGGCGTGAGATAGGTATGAACTCCGATCGCGGGGACGTCTGCCGGCTGATGGTGGTGGGACCGACCAGCCGGGTGGACGTGAGCGTACCCACCCACATTCCGTTGGCCGACATGATGCCGGCCCTGCTCGGCGCGCTCGGACCCGATCTGGCCGACCGCGGGCTGGAGCACAGCGGCTGGATCGCCCAGCGGCTGGGCGAGCCGGCGCTGGACGAGTCGCGCACCGTCGGCGACCTGGGCCTGCTCGACGGCGAGGTCGTCCACGTCCGGCCCCGCACCGACCAGATCCCCCCGCTGGCCTACGACGACCTCATCGACGGCGTCTCCGCCGGCCTCGGCAAGCGCTCTGGGCTGTGGCGACCGGAGACGACCCGGCTCGCCGCGGTGCTGTCGCTGGCCGCCTGGCTGGGCGTCGCCCTGGCGGCGGTCCAGCTGTGGCCGGACCAGTCCCGCCGTACGGTGGCGATGGCGGCCTTGGCGCTGCTGAGCCTCGTGGCCGGCTTCGCGTCGGCCCGGCGGCCGGCCGACCGTACGCTGGCCGCGATCCTGGGCGCCACCGGGCTGGCCGCGGGCGTGCTGGCCGCGGTCGACGCGGCGATCGGGAGCCCGGGGCTGGTCGGCGCGGACGCCGGGGCCGGCGGCGCGGTGATGCTGCCGCGGATTCTCTTCGTCGCGGTCAGCGCCGGCAGCGTCGTCGCGCTGGTGGCGGCCGCGTTCGTGTTCCCGCGGACCGGCGTCCGCCAGATCGCCATGGGACTGGCGACGGCGTGGCTGCTCGTGTCGGTCGCGGTCGCGCTGCGCCTGCAGGGTTTCCTCGACTGGACCGGCGTGGCCGCGGTGATGGTCACGCTGACCACCGCGCTGCGACCGGCGGTACCGATGGCCGCGTTCAAGCTGGCCGGGCTCTCCCTGCCCGACATGCCCGCCGACACCGCGGACCTGCAGCAGGACATCGACCCGCAGCCCGCGGCCGGGGTGCTGGCCGGCGCGTCCGCCGCCGACCGGTTCATGACCGCGCTCTACGTGGCCCTCGGGACGGCCTCGGGCGCCGCGCTGGTGTGCCTCGCCACCGCGCCGGGCTGGGCCGCCCCGGTGGCCGCCTGGCTGGCCGGTGTCGCGCAGATCCTCGTGACCCGCCCGATGACCAGCGCGTGGCACCGCCTGGCACTGGCCGGGCCGGCGTTGGTGGCGATGGCGGCCTGGTGCCTGACCGCGGTCACGCACCGGACCGGTACCGCCGCCGCCGTGGCGCTGGCCGGCTGCCTGATCCTGGCGGTCGCCTCGGGCCTGGCCGCCCGGATCCTGCCGCGGCGCCGGTTCAACCCCCTGTGGGGCCGGATCGGCGACATCGCGCACACCGTGACGGTGACCGCGCTGCTGCCGGTGGTCGTGCTGATCTGCGGCGGGGTCGACCTGATCCGGGCGCGGGTGGGCTGAGATGTCCTCCCGTCGTGACCAGGTCGATGCCCAGCGGTACATGCTGAGCCGGGTGACCGGGGCGCTGGTCCGGGCCGAACCGGAGACCGCCGAGTCACCCACCCGCCGGGACCGCACCGGCACCGTGGCCGGCCTGGTGTTCGGGCTGCTCCTGCTGGGGGTAACGGCGATCTGGGCGCTGTTCCCGGGCTCCGGTTCGACCCGCTGGCAGCAGCCGCACATGCTGGTCGTGGACGACCGGACCGGGGCGCGGTACGTGCTGGTCTCGGGGCAGCTGCGCCCGGTCGACGACGTCGCCACGGCCACGCTGCTGACCGGTGGCGGGCTCACCCCGGTCGTGGTGTCCTCCGCCACGCTGGCCAAGGTGCCCCGCGGTGTCCCGGTGGGCAACCCGGCCGGGCCGCAGGTGCTGCCGGCGGCCGACCGGCTCAACGCCGGCGTCTGGCGCGCCTGCGACCTGGGACAGGGACACGTCGGGCTGGACATCGGGGTGCCCGCCGGCGCGCAGCCGCTGGGCGGCGGCGAGGCGGTGCCGGTGACCGGCGGCGGCAAGACGTACCTGCTGTGGGGCGGCCGGCGGCTGCTGCTCGGCGAGGCGTGGGTGGCCGACGTGCTCGGCCTGGGGCTGGTGCCGCCGATCCCGGTGGGCGCCGCCTGGCTGGACCTGATCCCGCTGTCCGGGACCGCCGGCCCGCCCACGGTCGAGGGCGACGGCGGGAACGGCCCGACCGTGGCCGGCAAGCCGAGCTCGATCGGGCAGATGTTCCTGGTCGACCTCGGCAACGGCAAGGTGGGGCACTACATGATGACCCGCGGCGGCATGGCGCCGCTGACCGAGACCGAGTACCTGCTGCAGCGGGCCCGCCCCGGTTCCGTGGCCGAGACCGCGATCGGCGCGGCCGACCTGGCCGCGACGCCGCAGCGGACGCCGGTGCATCCGCTGACCACCCTGCCCGCCACGCCGCCGAGGCCACGGTCCACACCGGACGGTGCCGCGGTCTGCGTGGAGTACACGGGACGCCCGGACCATGGCCCCACGGTGGTGCTCAGCCCCGACTACGCCCGGCCCGGCACCGTCGCCGCCACGGTGCGGGTGTCACCGGGCGGGGGAGCGCTGCTGCTGCCCCGGCTCGACGGAGACGCGGCGCAGCTGCCGGCGGTGCTGGTCGACGAGCGGGGCATCGGGTACCCGCTCGCCGGCCGCGACATCAGCACCCTCGGGTACGCCGCGGCGCAGGCCGTGGTGATGCCCTCGGCGCTGGTGGCCCTGGTGCCGGCCGGACCGGCGCTGGTCCGGCCGGAAGGGGGGTGAGGCCCGCAGTCGCGAACGGGTGCACAGGCCCGCGCGCCCGATGCCGGGCGCGGGCATCGAAACCGGATCACACGACCGCCGGCGGCCAGGACGTCGCCGGTGACCGGACAAGGAGAGCGAGATGGCACTTAACGGGATCGTCGCGGATCAGGCGACCATCACCAACATGGTCAGCGCGTTCAACACCTGCCAGGCCGAGTGCGGCAGCATCGAGTCCGCAGTGGACAGTGCGCGCAGCAACCTCGCCACGCAGTGGCAGAGCGACCAGGCGGCACCGCGGTTCATGCAGGCTGTCGACCAGTGGCTGGAGGGCTTCCACAAGGTCCGCCGGGGACTGGACATGCTCGACGGCAACATGCAGACCTACTCGCAGCTGACCACCACGACCGAAGAGAGCGGCGCCTCGTACGCCGTGGGCTGGGCCACGCACTGACCCGCCGCGACATCGGCGTTTCATCGACCGTCATACTACGAAGGAGGCCATGATGGCCAACTACAGCGTCAACCCCGCGGGCATGCAGGCAGTCGAGTCCGAACTCACCCAGGTGACTCAGCAGCTGGACACCTCACTGAGCACGCTGCAGGCCTCGGTGCAGCGGTTCACCGCCGCCAACAACGGCCAGGCGCCGGACGCCTACGCAAGGGCGCAGGCGTTGTGGGACCAGGGCCAGCGCGAGATGCACCAGGCGCTGACCCTCGGGCAGCAGCGGCTGGGGGAGATCACCAACAACTACGTCTCCGGCGACAACCGGGGCGCAGCCGTCTTCAGCGGCTAGATCCGCGGCCGGTCCCGCGTCCTGTGGGACCGGCCCCGGCCGGACCCGCAGGACGCGGCGGCACACCACTTTCGCTGGGAGGAGTCACGATGAAGAACGACCCGATCGTTATCAACCAGGCGTACCTGCAGGGCCTGCAGACCAAGTACACCAACCAGGTGAACGACATCGACGGGATGTACGGCAAGGTCTTCCCGTACGGTTCGCAGCCGGGCGCGCACATGGACATCACCAAGCCGTTCACGCTCAGGCTCGGCGGAGCGAACTTCGTCGAGGCGCAGGACGACGTCGCCGTCCTGGACCAGACCCGGTCCGGGCTGGCCAGCCGGCTCAAGAGCGCGCGCGGTGAGCTCTACACGCTCGAGTACGGCATCAAGTTCCTGCTGGCCGACTCGGACGCCACCGAGCACCTCAGCACGCTCAGCGCCGATCAGTTCGAGTACTTCATGCCGAAGACGGCGAGCTGACGATGACCAACATCGCGACGATCGAGGACGCTCTGGAGAGCATTCTCGGTCTCGTGCTGGGCGGAGCGCCCGGGCAGTACTCGCTGGCCACCTCCGGGAGCGGGGGTGGCCAGCAAGGCTCGGGCAAGAGCGGGATCAACAACGCATTCCGTCCGAGCACGATCCAGGGTCCGGGCTTCTGGCTGATCGCCCAGAAGGACACCCTCACCCACACCGGCGGCTGGGCGCCCGAATACGACAAGGACGCGGTCACGTTCTACAAGTGGCAGGACAAGTTCGGCGCCACCAAGCACATCACCCGGGTGACGGTGTGGGTGGGCTCGGTCAACCGCGACAACACCCAGGGCCAGGACCACAACAGCACCAACCCCGACAATGTGGCCAACGCCGGCGCCAACCCGGTGGTCGCGCTGGGCAATGCCTGGGAGCTGATCCAGCGGGAGATCCCGAATGTCGCCGGCCCCGGCACCTCCTTCGACCCGAACTCGATCGCGGCCGTGCGCCAGGTCCTGGCGACGCTGGTCCAGCACGCCGCCGACATCTCGGCCGGCCTCCAGGTGGACACCAAGAAGGTCGACAACAAGACGGCCGACTTCAGGGGCTCCGCGGCGTCGGCCTGGTACCGGCGGGTCCTCAACGCGGACCACTTCCTCAACGACCTCAAGGGCCAGCAGACGGAGTGGGACGCCCAACTCGGGTACATGGAGACCGTCGCCCGCAACTTCATCGACGCCGTGGTCAAGGCCAGCAACAGGTGGAGTGAGAAGGAGCCCAGGGGGGCGTGGCCCCACCCGTACCGGCTCATCGCCCACATGTTCAACGAGGGCAAGCTGGACTCCGGCGGTGACTCACACGCCTGGGACCTCGGCACCCAGTACGCCGACACCGGCGGCAAGGGCGACTCCACCGACGCGACCTTCCGGATGCCGTGGTGGGTGGACGAGAGCGGGCGCAACTTCGAGATCAACCCGTTCAACATCAGCCATTGGAGTCTGGTCGACCGGAAGCTGCGGCAGAGGTGGGCCCAGACGGCGATCCAGACCTGGGCGTCGGTGCTGCCCGCGGCCCAGGCCCTGATCTACACCTTCCAGGGAGCGCGCAACAAGCTGATGCTCGCCGACCCGGCGCCGGTACCGCCGGGACCGATGCCGAACAACCCCCTGGTCAACGGCCCGGGCAATCCGTTCGCGAACATGGGTAACCCGTTCGCGAACATGGGCAACCCCTTCGCGAATATGGGCAACCCGTTCGCCAACATGGGCAATCCGTTCGCCAACATGGGGAATCCGTTCGCGAACATGGGGAATCCGTTCTCGAACATGGGAAACCCGTTCTCGAATCTCGGCAGTGGTGCGAACAATCCGTTCACCAACCTCGGCAGCAACGGCAACGGGAACAACCCGTTCCCCAACGGCCCGAACCAGATGTTCGCCACGTCGACCAACCCGTTCGCGAACAGCAACGACGCACTGAACAGTCCGTTCAGCAGCGGCATGAACGAGCTGTCCCCCACCACGGCGTTCCCGCACACGCTCGCCAACATCCCCGACGGGGCCGGAGACAACGGCCCCGGGGCGGACATCCCGTTCTCCACGTCCACGATGCCCAAGCAGTTCGACACGTCGACCAACCCGTTCGGCGGCGGCGCGGCGCAGACACTGGGCGACCTCAGTCCGGCCCAGTTGGATCAGCTCCAGTCGGCCGGGCTGCTCAATGATGTGCCGTTGAGCCCGCAGCAGGCGGACTTCCTGGGCCAGAATGGGCTCGGCGTTCCCGCCATCCCGACCCTGGGTCAGCTGAACCCGGGTCAGCTCGATGCGCTGCAGCGCGCCGGGTTGCTGGATCAGAACCCGATCACTTCGGCCGAACGGGCCAACCTCGGTCTGCCCGCTCAGGCACTGGGCGACCTCAGTCCGGCCCAGTTGCATCAGCTCCAGTCGGCCGGGCTGCTCAATGACGTGCCGTTGAGCCCGCAGCAGGCGGACTTCCTGCGTCAGAACGGGCTCGGCGTTCCCGGTGGGGCCAACCCGACCCTGGGGCAGCTGAGCCCGGGTCAGCTCGATGCGCTGCAGCGCGCCGGGTTGCTGGATCAGAACCCGATCACTTCGGCCGAACGGGCCAACCTCGGTCTGCCCGCTCAGGCACTGGGCGACCTCAGTCCGGCCCAGTTGCATCAGCTCCAGTCGGCCGGGCTGCTCAATGACGTGCCGTTGAGCCCGCAGCAGGCGGACTTCCTGGGCCAGAACGGGCTCGGCGTTCCCGGTGGGGCCAACCCGACCCTGGGGCAGCTGAGCCCGGACCAGCTCGATGCGTTGCAACACGCCGGGTTGCTGGATCAGAACCCGATCACCGCGGCCGAACGGGCCAACCTCGGTCTGCCCGCCTCCGCCACGCTGCGTACGGCGCTGCCGCTCGGACCCACCTCCATGGTGGACACCAGCGCGTTCCCGACCACGATCAACGGCCTGGACGTGTCCGGACCGGGTACGGAGGCCCGCAACGGGCTGCAGCTCGGCGACGTCACCCGGCCGGGCGCCACGGACCACCCGAACCTTCCCGGGTTCCTCACCGGCACCGGTGGCCTGTCGTCCGTGCCGGGCATCCCCGGCTCGCCCGGAGCGCTGAGCCCGGGCGGCCTCGGGCTCAACCTCGGGCACGGTGGCGGTGCCGGGATGGCCGGTGGCGGTGCCGGCACGGGCCTGGGATCGAGTGGCCTGGGGTCGAGTGGACCCGGCTCGGCCGGCGCGCCCGGGGCGCCCGGTGCGGGCGGCAGCTCGGGAGCCGGCGGCGCCGCGGCGGCCGGTGGGGAGACCCCCTTCGGCGGCATGCCGTTCATGCCGCCGATGATGGGCGGCCCCGGAGCCGCCGGCAAGCAGGACCGCGAGCGCGGGCGCAACACCTGGCTCAAGGAGGACGAGAAGGTCTGGGGTACCGACCCGGACTGCCCGCCGGCGGTCGTCGGCCGCAGTGGGCGCAGCACCCAGGGCGACGAGGACGACTACACCACGCCCGCCGACGAGCGCTCCATCGCGCACGAGGAACGGCGCCCCGGCCGGGGTCGCTGAACCGTACCGGCGACAGTGCCGGGGTGCCGAGGTGAACTCGGCGCCCCGGCGCGACCGTGAGACAGGCAAGGAGGTACACCGATGACGTCACTGGGCGACGAGGAACTTCTGGCGCAGATGCGGTCCGCGCTGGACAGGGTGCAGAGCGCGGCGGGCCGGGTGCGCGAGCGCGTCCGGCAGTCGCGGACCACCATGCAGGACAAGGAGCACCTGCTGTCGGTCACCGTGGGCGGTCACGGTGAGCTGGCCGAGCTGGCCTTCCACGGCGACGCCTACCGGGAGCTGGCCCCGGCCGAACTGGCCGACCTGATCGTGAAGACCACCACCGCCGCCCGCCAGGAGGCCCAGCGCAAGGCCATGGCCGGTGCCGCCGTCCTGAGTGCGGACCTGGGCACGCTCGGCACCGCCGCCCGCGGTGCCGGCTCGGTGGAGGAACTGGTCGAGTCGATCGTCGGCGCGGTCACCGCCGCGGGCGACCGCCGGCGCGAGCCGGGTAGCCGGGGGAGTCAGGCATGAACGTTCGGATCGAGTTCTCCGGCGACGACCTGGCCCGCCGTGTTCCGCTGCTGGGCCAGTTCCGGGACGACCTGATCGGGACCCTGACACCGCTGACGGACATCGCCGCGTGCCGCTGGGCCGACGGCGTCGACCAGGACGACGAGCAGACCATCCAGGCGCGCAACGCCGTGCGCGGCGTGCTTTCCCAGTACATCCTGCCGTCGTACGTGCAACTGGGCGACTCCGTGGGCGTGCAGGGCGACAAGCTCGACCTGGTCCGCAAGATCGGCGACAACATCGAGTCCACCAACGGCGAGGCGGTCCCCGACATGCACGGCGGCCGGCACGGCTGAGCGCACACCGGTCACGGGTAGCTCGCGCGGCAGGAGAGGGGTTCGACGATGGTCTCGGTCAGCACGCCCACCGTCTCGACCGGTGAGTCGACGAAGCGCGCGGTCGAGGTGTTCACCGGGATGAAGCTGCCGCGCGCCAACCTGACGCTGCTGCTCAGCGACGCGGCCAGCCTCAACGCGCTGGCCGACCGGGTGCGCAACCTGCTCGGCCCCGAACTGGTCCAGGTGATCCGGGCGGTGGCCGCGGCCGTGGACGGGCAGACCGCGGCCCGGTTCATCGCCCAGACCGCGCCGTTCGTGGCGACCAGCCCCAACGCCCTGCTGCAGGTCGCGGCGCTGCAGGACCAGACCGCGGACGCGATGCGCGGCTACGCCGTGGAGATGGACTACGCCGAACGCCAGGCGCTGATCATGTTCATCTTCATGATGGTCGAGCTCGCCATCGCCGCCGCGGAGGCGTTCTTCGCCCCTTGGGACGCGGTCGAACGGGTGGTGACCACGCGCACGATCATGCAGACGGTGCTGCACTCCAACCTGGTCCGTATCGCGGCCCGCAGCACGGCGATGCAGATGCTGTTCATGCCCGGCTCGGCGTTGCTGGCGCAGCTGTCGCAGATGGCTGACGGCATTCGCAACGGCATCGACTGGGGCGAGGTCGGCAAGCAGGCGCTGTACGGGCTGTCCGTGGCCTTGCTGAGTACGGTGGCCGGGCCGCTGATCGGCAAGGCCGCCGGCAAGTTCGCGGCCAGTCTGGAGAAGATCGGGGTCAGCAAGTCCTACCGGGAGCCGTTCGTCCGGCTCGCCACCTCCCCGTTCGAGGTGGTCATGGAGGTCGGCGGTGGCGCCGGCGCCAGCCTGATGGTCGACCACACGTACGATCCGAAGAACGCCGACGGCGACGCCATCTCCGGTGCGGCCGAGGCCGGCGGCGGTGTCGTGGCCAACCAGGCTGGTGGGCTCGGGCGCCGGGGTGCGAAGGGCCTCGGGTTCACCCCGAAGCTGCCGCGGCTGCGGCTGTCCGGCGGCACGGGCTTCACCTCCACCGGTACGCCGGTGCTGCCGTTCAAACCGTACGGCTCGGACTACCGGCCCACGGACACCGGCCTCACGACGCCGGCTACGGCGAGCCCGGATCCGACCGGCCCGCTCGCCGTGTCGTCCACGCCGCCGCCGGCCTACTCCTTCGGGTCGCTGCCGCTGGCCCCGGTGCCGTCCTGGGTCGCTGCCACCGATCCGCGTGCTGTCGGGTGGCAGCGGTTCCAGGAGGAGCTGGCCGGCCGGTACCGGGATCTGCTGGCTGAGGCGGCCCGGGGTGCTCAGCTCATGGCATCGCTGCCGGTGTCGGTCGAGCGGGCGTTCGCCCAGTGGGCCGCCGCCACCCGGCAAGACCTGGCCGATGCCGGCCCCCTGGCCGGCTTGCTGACCGCGGTGGGGGTGCCGCCGGCGCTGGTCACCGAGCAGTTCCTGGCTGGCGTGCGGGACCGTGCGGTGGCGGTGGTCGCCCCCGAGGCGCGCGCCTACGGCATTTCTGCGGTGTCTGTCGGGCACGCGCTGCCGGTCGAGTTCGATCGGCAGGCGCTGCGGGCGGTCGCCGAGCTGGCGGCCGATCACCGGGTCGGGCAGTACTTCGCCGGGCTCGGGGCGAGCGGGGTCGCGGTGCCGCCGATGGTCCGCGACGCGGTGGGGCAGCAGGTCCGGCTGCAGGTCGAGCGGGGTGTCAATGCGGCACTCGGCGGCAGCGTGCTGCCCAGGATCAGGGAGCTGGTCTCGCAGGAGGAACGGATACGCACGCCGTTCGACTGGAGCCGGCTCCCGCATCTGCTGGTGGGCACGCACGTGCCGGCCGCGATCGACGTGGTCCAGCAGGCCACGAGCGACCTGCCGGCCCGCCTGGGCACGGTCTCGGCCGAGCTGGGTGTGCCGGTCGAGTCCCCGGGCGTCGGGCTGCGTGGCACGCCCACGCCCGACCTCACCGTCGCGGTGCGTGACTGGCAGACCGTGGCCAGGCCGGCGATGCCGCAGCTGTTCGACCGGTTCGACCTGGCCGGCCGCGAACCCGGTCCGTTGGTCCTGGCCGCCACCGGGCAGCAGCTCGCGGCCGTGCCGCCGGCGCCGGTCGTGTCCGGGCCGGGTGCCGCGCCGACGCCGGCCGGCACTGTGCGCCCGGACGACCCGGCACGGCAGGAGGGTGCGGGTTCTGTGCCGGCCGAGGCCGCGCCGAAGGCTCTGGCCTGGCAGACGGCACGCGACGCCGCCCGGCAGGAGGCCGGTGCGCGGTTCGACCGGTATGCGCACACGGTGGACCGGCCGCTGCCCGGTGGGGAGGCGCTGGAGCGGATCCGTTCGGCGTACCTGGCGCAGGTGGACTCGAGCTTCGCCGCGCATTTCCCGCCGTCGGGGCCGGCCGACGTGGCCGGCTACGACGCCACCCTGGACCGGCTCACCGACGGTCTCGGCGACCGGCTGGCGTTCGAGCATCTGCTCGGCGCGGCGGTGCAGGCGGCGCCGACGCAGTTCGCCGCGCTGGCCGCCCCGCACGCGGGTGTCCTGCCCGGCACCGAACATCTTGCCGCGCAGTTCCAGCGTGAGTGGGCCGCCGGTTTCCGTGACGCGTTCGGCCCGGTCAGCGTGGACGTGGTCGGCGGTGCGCGGATCGGTGACGTGGTGTTGCCGGGTGATCTGTCGCCGGGCGAGGTGTCGAGCCAGTTCGCCTGGCTCGGTGGGGTGAACCCGTATCGCGATCTCGGCTTCGACTTCGAGACCAACTGCGTGCTGGCGGCGATCGGCACGGACATGTCCCTGGCCGCCGGGGTCGGGCACCAGGTGCCGCCGGAGACGTTCCTGCCGGTGGGGCACCTGGAGCGGTACACCGGCCGGAAGCTGGTCGAGGCGGCGGACTACGCGGCGGTGGTGGAGGTGATGAAGGCCGCGAGTCCGGGCGCGCGTGGCGTGGTGGTCGTGACGGGCAAGGACGACCGTGTCTCGCACGTCGTCAACGTGGTGCGGACCGATGACGGCAAGGTGGCGTTCCTGGACGGGCAGCTGGGTGGGGCGGCCCGAGTCCCGGCCGACCCCGGCCGGCTGCGGTTCGTGGCGACGACGGACGGGGTCGGTGACCCGCGACCGCCGTCGACGGCGCCCAGCGGCGTGACCGCGACAGTCCCGGAGCATCTGGATCTGGCCGGCATGAACACGGCCGCCCATGCCCAGCCGGTGTTCCAGGTGCCCGCCGACGGCAACTGCCTGCTGTACGCGTTCATCGCAAGCTCGCCGGCCCAGGCCGCGGCCGCGCTGGGGCCGGGCCTGGCGCCGGACCTCGCCGCGTTCCTGGGCGACCCCAACCGGGTGCGCTGGAGCATGCAGCACACGGGCGTGACGGCGAACTCGGAGCTGGGGCGCGTCAGCCGGCTGCTGCAGGACCGGGTCGGCACCTACCTGACCACCAACCGCAACGCGCTTCCCGCCGAGGTGAACCGGCAACGCATCCATTTCCGGGACGCCGTCGAGCGGGAGGTCCGGACGCTGGACCCCCAGCAGGTGCTGGCCCGGCTCGACCAGCTCGAGCACAGGCACGTCACCGACGCCGGCTTCCTGCCCGCGGCGCGGATCCAGCAGCGGTACGCTGCCGCGCGCGCCGCGACGCCCGACCCCGGTCCGGTGACCACGGTGCCGCAGGAGCAGCTCGACTTCATCAACCAGCACGGCCCGCGCATCCCGGTGAGCGAGGTGGACCCGGCGCGGGTCGGCGACTATCTGGTCAGCGTCTCGACCGTGTCCGGCCGCCAGCTCGGCGACGACGAGTACGACGAGGTCCGCCGGTCCGTCACCAACTGGCGCAACCGCTGGAGCCACCCGTCCGGGGAGTTCCTGGTTCCGCTGCTGGCGCATGCGACCAACAGCCGGATCACCATCTGGCGCGCCCGTCCGCATGGCGGCGTGTACGTGGCGGAAACCTACGGGCCCGCCAGCGGTACCCCGGTGAGCGTCTACCACGTGCCGGCCGACCCGACCACCGATAAGCCCCCCCACTACAACGCCGTCGCCCCGGCGCCGACCATTCCGGCCCCGCCGGCCCCGCTAGCCCCGCCGGCCCCGCCGGTCGGTCAGCAGAACCAACCGAACCAACAGCACCAACAGCAGAACACGCAGCAGCACCAACCGCCGTCGACCGACCGGCAGCTGCGCGACATGGCGGCCGGCCTGCCGGAGAAGCTTCGGGTGCAGCGCGCCATCGGCGGGACCCTGCTGCACGCCGACAGCACCGGCGGCGCGATCAGCCCGCGGGTGCCGGCGCCGACCGGCCCCGGACCGGCCGTCCTGCTGGACCCGACGGTCACCGACCCCACCGTGCTCGGCGACGCGCTGGCCGGCCTGCGGCCGCAGGACACCACGCTGGCGGTGCTGCACTGGCCGCAGGATCAGTCGATCAGCGCCGCCCACGCGCGGGAGATCACCACCCAGGTACTGGACCCGCAGGCCCGCTCGGCGGTGCTGTCGGTACCGCGGGAGGCGCTGACCGACGCGCCCGCCCAGGCCGACCCGCTGGTCCTGCCACTGAACGCCGACGGCGAGGTGACCTTCTTCAACGCCCGCCCGCAGCGGTACCTGTTCCTGCCGGCCAACTCCGGCCCGCAGGCCCGGCCGACCCCGTACGGGCTGCCCGAGACCCGGCCCGGCGTCTACCAGTTGTCCGACGACTGGGTGATCTGGGACGGCGGAAGCCACCTGTGGATCGGGCCGGCCGCGGAACTGGCCCGGGTCGAGCCGCTGCTGCCACCGGCCGGCGGTCAGCTCACGGAGCCCACCGTGTTCCTGGGCTGGCGCGGCACCGAGCCGCCACCCCGGGTCCGCGAGCAGGTCGGCCGCGTCTTCGCCGGGATGCCGCACGGCGTACCGACCCGGCTGATCACCTCCGGCGTCGGCCTGGACCGGCACACGTTCGACCCGGACGAGGTGACCGGCCTGCCCGATGGCGTACGGCTGAGCCATGTCCCCGGCGGGGTGCTCGCCCACACCGGACCGCTCCCGGCATCCGGGGCCGCGGCGATGCACTGGGGCGACCTGGCCACCCCGGACCGGCCGCGGCTGGTCCTGCACGAGTCGGTCGCCGACCCGGTGGCCGTGGTCCGGGCGGTCCAGGACCGCCTGGGCTCGAACGCCGCGTCGCTGCGGGTGCTGCTCGCGGTGGACCCGCCCGCACCGGCCGGTGGCCCGGGCGCCCCGGGGCGCGCCGCCCACGCGGCCGACGCGCTGCGGCGCGGCCTCGGCGGGACGGTGGAGCTGGTCCTGCCGGTCGGCGCGGTGGGGCGCAACCCTGCCGGTGCCGCCGGCCTGGTACCGCTCGACACGCGCGGGCAGCAGACCCTGCCCGCCGCCGCGCATGCGCACCTGGTGCCGGTGCAGCCGGCGCCGGCACCCGCCGCCGGGCCGCTGGGCCTGAGCCCGGCGACCGGCGGCGGATACCAGGTGATGCCGGGCTGGACGGTCACCGAGCACAACGGCGCGGTCCTGTTCGCCGAGCACGGCACCGATCCGGGCACGCTGCCGCCGGAGGCACTGGCCGCGCCGCCCGGCGCCGTCGCCGTCGTCATCCAGCCCGGCGGCGGCGTGGTACCGCCCGAGGTGGCCGCCGCCGTGTCCCGGCTGCTGTCCGGCGTGCCCGAGGCGGACCGGCACGTGTACGTGCACGCCGACTCGTCCAGCGTCGGGCCGGCCACCCCCGAGGCCGAGGCACCGGCGTGGGTGCCGCCGGCCACGCCCGACCGGCTGGCGCTCGCGCTGGGCGACCCGAAGGCCACCCTGCCCGACCTCGACCGGGTCGAGGAGGCGCTGCGCGCCGAGGCACAGCGTCGCGAGCTGACCGTGCCGGCCAGCGAGTGGGAGATGCTGCACCAGCGGCTGCTCAACAACTACCCGCTGCTGATCGGTCCCGACGGATACCTGTTCCCGCTGGGCGGGATGGAGGTCCGGGTCCGCCTGGATCCGGACGACCCGCAGCTCGTCAGCAACCCGGCCGGCTCCTCGGACACCGCCGTCGAGGGCCCCTCCGTGGACGACCTCGAACACCGCGGCTCGCAGGACGGCCGCTTCCACGCCAACGAGATCATCCAGGGCGTCTTCCAGACCGGCGCCCACGGCCAGGGCGACGGCACCACGATGCGGGCCAACCGCGTCCGCGGCGATCTCAACTTCGACGTGCCGCTGGGACCGACCGCCCACTTCGGGCCCAAGTTCAACTTCACCGTCAACAAGACGGACCAGAAGTCGAGCTACCTGATCGACGCGGAGAAGGGCCGGGTGCTGGACACCCGCGCGGACTCGACGTTCTACTCCTACCGTCCCGGATGGGCCATCGACAGCCGGGACGACACCGGCCCGTGGCACCGGGTCGCGCTGACACCGCCGCCGGCCGGGACGCAGCCGGCCCGGCTGGTGGTCGCGATCCCCGACCACCTGCTGGTCGACCCGGCCGAACAGGTCGTGGCCGACCTGCCCGCGGCCGACCCGGATCACCCCGAGCGGCCGAGCCGGGACAACCTGACCCGCCTGCCGGAGACGTTCTCGGCCAGCAACCTCACCGGCCTGACCGAACTGTACGACCACATCGTGTCGCGGCTGCGGACCGACGGATTCGACATGTCGATCAACAGCCCGATGCGCCAGGAACTGCAGCGTAAGCTGTGGAACACCGAGACCCACCTGGACGAGGCGGTCAACCGGCGGGCCCCGGGTGGCGCGGCCACCGACGCCGGCGGTGCGGCCACCGGCCCGCAGAGCTCGACATCGCACGCGCCGACGGATCCGGACTCGCGGGGATACCATTTCACGCTCCACGAGAACGGCAAGGCCGCGGCCACCATCCGGGTGCACGCCCGCAGGCACGGCGACACGGTCCGCGTGGGCAACACCAGCGATGCCGCGCACATCGAGAAGGTCCGCACCGCGATCGTCGGGCATGGCGGCGAGTTCACCCTCGGCCAGAGCAGCGGCGTCAGCTTCGGCGGCGGCTCGGAGTTCCCGCTGGCCCGGGACTACGGCGATCCGGCCGTCTTCAAGGAGAAGGCCAAGTTCGGGTTCTCCGCCAAGGGCGGGGTCAACTGGAACAGCAACGACGGCGGCGGCGCCACCCACGCGTCGCTGAACGTGATGGTGTCCCGGTACACCGGCATGACCGGCGGCCACACGGTCGACCTGGAGCTGTCCGCCGACGTGTCCACGTCGCGGCGACCGACCGAGCAACCGCGCACCACCCCGACCGTCGACGGCTCGGCGGTGGTGCGGCTGTCCGAACCGGACGCGTTCGCGTACGGCTTCGGCGTGGACGCCGACGCGTTCACCCCCACCGGCACCGCCAACCCGCCCGCCGCGCAGGCTCCGGGGAAGCCGGGCACGGTGCCGTACCAGGACTGGAGCGGGCAGCTGCGCAACACGGGCAAGCATCCCGAGGACACCGGCGGGAACCTCGTCCCGGAGCACGTACTGGCCGGACGGGGCCTGGGGCAGAGCCTGGCCGACGTCGACGCGGCCGCGGTCGCGCAGCTCAAGGCGAACCTGAAGCGGGAACTGATCGCCAGCGGGTTCCTGCCCCCGGGCGAGGAGCGGATCTGGTCGCGGCTGGACGAGAGCGCGCCGGGCCCCGGGCACGCCCGCACCCCGGCCACGGCCGACCTGCTGGAGAAGGCGAAGACGGCCGCGTTGCGGGGCAAGGACACGGTGGTGCTGTCTGCCAAGGAGGCGGTCGCACGGGACATCGACGCCTGGGTGGACAACCTGGACCTGGTCGACAAGCTGGTCGCAAGCGACGGTCTCGAGTCGCACTTCGACACCCTCACCCAGGACGGACTGACCTTCACGCTGCACAGCTGGCGCAACGGCGTGATGCGCACCGCGGAGGTGACCGTCCACGCCCGCTCCCGGATCACGGACGAGGTCGGGCCCGACGGCAACTCGGTGCACTTCGACCGGCTCACCGACGAGCACCACGTGGTGAACCTGTCCATGGCCTTGGGCATCGCCGGTCAGGGGGCCGGCGGCACCCAGGGCTGGTCGTTCGAGGGCGGGTTCAGGTTCGACATGGCCCCGACGGCGGCCCCGCTGGAATCGGTCGGCATCACCGGCGGTGCACTGAGCCGCAGCGTCGGCGCCTCGGACCGGCTCACCCGCATCGTGAACCGGCCGGAGCTGCTGGAGTACCCGGGCCGGGTGGGCAAGTTCAACCTGCCGTACGACTTCAGCTTCACCGTGCGCTACGACGACCGTGCCACGCCGCACTTCAACCCGTCCGACGTGAGCGGCAACGTGCACGCCGCGCTGCTGAACTTCAACAGCGATCCGTCGACGTTCAGCGCGCCGGCCACCCAGGACACCGCACCCTCGGTGCTGCACCAGGGCGTCGTCTACTACCTCGACACGCACGGCCTGAACACCGAGATCCGCAACCAGCTGCCGGACCTGACCCGGGCGGGGCACCCGATGACCGGCCCGCTGACCAGCCTGGCCAACCTGATCGCGGTGCAGTCGCACTTCAAGGAGGCGCTCCACGGCCACTACAGCACCGACACCCTGGTCGAACCCGGATTCTTCGCCAACACCAACGCCGCGGCGTCGATCGGCGTGGACCGCATCGGGCCGGCCCGCTTCGTGGGGGCCACCCCCGACAAGTACGTCACCGGCCTGATCGAGCTGTACCTGGCCGAGGCGGCCAACTCCGCCAGCCGCTCGTTCGCCAAGACGGTGAACCTCCCCGACGTCCGCTTCGGACACGCGTTCACCAAGGACGGCCGGGATCTGGTCAAGCTCAGCTTCTCCGAGTCCGTGAACGTCAAGGTCAGCGACAGCTCCGCCGAGGAGACCAAGCGCACCGGCGGCCTGGAGATGCTCAAGCTCGCCTTCAACCGCGCGTACGCCTTCCACGCACCGGTCGACTACAGCGTGCGGACCGGCACCCGCACCCAGACCGGCTTCATCTTCAGCAGCAACCGCGCGGCGGCGCCGGCCCAGGTGCGGGGCCGCGACATGATCTTCCTGCTGCCGGAGCCCGAAGCCCTGGGCCGGTACGCGGAGGACCAACTGCCGCTGAGCGAACGGCAGCTGATCGACGCCATGGGCCGGTGGGCCGGCGGTGAACTGACCCTGCCCGGCAACACCGTGGCCGGCCTGCTGCACCGGTGGCGGCAGGAGGTGGACGCCCGCGTCGGCACCGGTACCCCCGACCTGGGCGCCTTCCTGGTCCGGCACGAGATCCAGCGCTGGGCGCACACCCTGGCCACGCGCCACAACGACCCCGACACCCGCGACGTCGTCCTGAACGAGGATCTGCGCCGGCAGTTCGGGAACGACTTCGGCCGCACGCTCGACCCGGACAAGAATCCGTTCCGCGCCCTGACACTGCCCGCGTACATGACCCGCACCGGTGACCGCTCCCTGGGCCACTCCGGCGTGGACGACCTGACGCTGTTCACCGGCCCGGCCACGGACAGCCGGCCCCGGCCCACGACCACCCTGCTCGACGCGGTGGTGGGGCGGATCGAGGCGGTGGCGCCCGGCCTGCTCGGCGCCGGCGCGAACGCCTGGCACCAGGCCGACGGCAGTTGGGGCGCGCTGATGTTCTCGCCCGGCCAGCAGATCATCGGGACCTTGCCCGGCGGCCTGGAGTCGCTGCAGGCCACCCTGGCCGGCCAGCGGGCCAACATCGCGCTGTCGGACATGCTGCACCAGCACAACGGCGTCACGTTCTACTTCGTCGACCGCAAGGGCGGGGTCCTGGCCGACGTGGTCGAGGTGAAGGTGTCGGCCACGCTGGAGGGCCAGCCGCACTACACCGACTGGGTGCCCGACTACGGCATCGAGAACTACGGCCACGCCTACGCCGCCTACGCCGTCGGCCTGAGCCACTCGATGGGCTGGAACATCACCCCGG
This sequence comes from Dactylosporangium sp. CA-233914, assembly GCF_050942935.1. Taxonomy (NCBI): domain Bacteria; kingdom Bacillati; phylum Actinomycetota; class Actinomycetes; order Micromonosporales; family Micromonosporaceae; genus Dactylosporangium; species Dactylosporangium sp. CA-233914. Next base: position 3,887,886 of record NZ_CP192030.1, read on the forward strand.
CCAGGTTCGGCTTCTCCAAGAACGGCACCCCGGTCGCCGGCGGCGTCTCGGCGTCCTACGCGCCGCAGGGCTCGCGCAGCCTCAAACGCTCCGAGCAGGGCACGCGCGAGCAGACCGTGTACGACTGGACCGGGCACTACCGCGCCTCGACCGGCGCGCGGATCACCATCAGCGTGCGCCGGCTCAAGATGTCCAGCCGGCCGCTGAACTCCTTGCTCAGCAGCGTCTGGGACGGATCGGCCAACCTGCTGGCCTCCGCCGGCAGCTGGGCCGCTGCCAGCCTGCCCGCCCCCACCCCGCCCCCGGCCGGGAGCGCGGCCACGGCCCTGGCGAGCTTCCAGCTGACCAAGGGCGCCAAGGCGATGGCCGCCGCGCTCGCCGACGCGAAGGTCGTCCAGTCCGACTCCCTCGACTACGACGCCCAACTGGACTTCAAGGTGCCGAGGGGCCTGGCCGAGGCGACGGCGATGCCCCCGTCCACGACGCTGGACCTGCGCGCGCTGCCGCCGCTGCCCGGTGACGTGTACGTCAGCGGCGCGCTGGTCGACGACCTGTTCCCGGCCGCGCGCAAGCTCATGGCCCGCGAGCTCAGCTCGGCCAACGACGACGAGCACTACCGCGGCAGCGTGGCCCTGCCCGGGCTGCTGTCCCGGCTGAGCGTGGACAACCACCTACCGGACATGGTGGTGGAGGGCGGGTACACCCTCGCCTCGCACCTGTTCACCGCCGGCGCCTCCAACAGCCGCGTGGCCATGCGGTTGTACGCCTCGCTGCACGGTATGGAGATCATCAGCAGTATCGTCAACAGCACCGGCACCGGCCGGTACGCGAAGTTCCAGGTAGGCGCGGCGGCCACCCAGTCGCGCAACCGGTGGCGGGTCAACCTCGACGGAGAACTGTCCGGCGCCTGGCCGATGCCGGAGACCCACGTCGGCGCTCAGGAGGACACCACCTCCGGCGGAAGGTTCACCACCGGCGGCAACCGCAACGCGCCGATGAGCCACAGCGCCACCTACGAGGACAACAAGCGCAACGAGACCCACGTCAAGATGCAGGGCGCGGTGTACCTGGTCAAGCTGCGCGGCCGGTTCCGCCTCGCCGCGGTCCCGCACACCCACAGCCCGTTCGTCCCGGACGCGAACACCGGCCCGATCGGGCCGACGCGGTTCGGCCCGGATGTCGCCGCCACCGGCTGGATCACCGGCGACGTGTACGTCGAGATGTTCGCCGACGAGGTCCGCGAGATACAGCGGCAGATGAACGACCGGCCGCAACAATGGAACCTCGGCGTCGCCGGGCACTGGCCCGCACCGGCCCCCGGCGCGCACCGGGCCGACCTGGACCAGTTGCTGGAACGGTCCACGCCGGCGGCCATGGCCGCCGGCGCGGGCGCCACCGTGCCGGCCGCCACATCAGCCGGACCGCCCGGCCGGGCCACCGGCACCGTCGCCGGCCGCCGCGTCGAGCCGGGTGACTTCGACGCCGGCCAGGCCGCCCCGCACGCCGCGCTGCTCATCCGCGACCAGCTCGGCAACCACCACGACACGGTGCCACCGATCGAGTTGTCGGCCGACGCGCGCACGCGGTCGCGGCGCCGGTACGAGCTGCTGCTCGACTGGGCGGTGAACCATCTCAACACCTCGACCCCCGGGCAGCAGGCCACGGCCGACCTGGCCGAGCTGACCGCGTGGCAGGCCCAGGCGGTCGCCGGCAACCTGCCGGCGACCCAGGAGATGGACAACCGGGCCGCCGACATCGTGCAGCGGGTCCGCCAGGTCCAGCCCGCCGGCGTGGCCGCACCGGAGCAGCCGCACGAGGTCCAGATGCTCGAGCGGGACCCGATGACCGTGGCCCGGGCAGTGACGTTCGAGCTCGGTACCCACGCCGACTTCACCGCCACCGACGCGCGGGGCACCGTGTCGCGGTACCGGATCGACCCGGAGGGCCGGGTGGTCGAACTGCGCGCCCAGGCCGGCTCGTACACCCCGGTCACCTCGGAGCAGGTGGTGCGGGAGCTACCCCTGTCGCTGCGACACGAGGCCGTGGAGGCGGGTATCGACCGGGCGCAGCAGCGCAGGATCTACGAGGAGCTGCTGGAACGCACTCCGATCCAGATGGACGCGGCCGCCCGGCTCGGGCCGGAACTGCGCCGCCGCATTGAGCAGGCCCGGAATGAGGCCGACGACAATGCCCGGATCTGGCTCACCGGTGGCCTGCCCCGTCCGGTCGGCGTCCCAGCGGCGGGAACCGGCGACGCGGCCCGGGGTACCGCCGAATCGCCCGACTCCCGTGCCGGGCGGGTCCGCCGGTTGATGGCCGCCGGCCTGCCGCCTGGGTGGTCCAGCACCGGGCCGCTGCACGAGGTCCCGGTCAGCCCGCTTCCGGGTACCCGGATGTGGATCGCCCGGCCGGAGGGCACGGTCGCGGCGTATCTGCACGTTGACGGCGGCTATCGGGTGTTCGACCCGTTGGCCGGCGGGGGTGAGCAGACCGTGACCGCTGCGGGGTTCCGGCAGCGGTTCGGCAACGCGCGGGCTGTCACGGTGGTCGAACCTGACGTGCTGCGCAGCTGGCTGGTGCACGATGGCGATTGGGGCGCTTCGCAGCGGTTTGCTCTGAACAACCTGGCTGCGCTCGTGGCTGATCCGAACGCGGTCGGCCTCGCGCAGGAGCACATGCAGCCGTCCTCCCCGGCCGGTCCGGGCGACGCGGTGCTGAATCTGCACAGGCCGCTGCTGGACGCGATCCGCAGCGGTCAGATGGCCGTTGCCTACGAGTATTTGACCGCGGCCACACCGGCCGCCCGGCATGCGGTGCTGACCGGAGTGTTCGGCAACGAGGGCGTGCTTACCCCGGCGGGGCTGCGCGCCATGGCCGATCTGGCGATGGCCACCCCCGACCCGGCCCCGGACACCGCGCGGGACGCCGGGATGCTGCGGGCCGTGGCGGACATCCTCGACCCGTCCGCCGGCCCGATCGACCGGTTCCGTGCCATCGCGGTCGCCACGTGGGGCGTGCCCAACCCGCAGGCCTGGGCGACCACGCTGCAGAATCTGGCCGGCGAGGTGGCCGACGCGGGGCAGGCTGCGGATGTCCGGGCGCTGCACGACAGCGCCACTGACCCGACGCAGCGGATGGCCTACCACCAGAACGAGCGGATGCTGGCTGCGATGACGCCCGAGCAGATCACCGGGCTGGCGCACGCGGTGGCTGCTACCGGGCTCGGTGCGGCCGCGCTCGCGCCGTTGTGGCACCCCGCCGGCGACGCCGCGGGGATGCTGGCCGCGGTGCAGGGGGCCCCGCCCGGCGCTGGGCCCGCACCGGTGGCGCCGGCCACGGTCACCCATGGCGTACCGCCGGGCCCGGCCACGCTGGAGCAGTGGACCGCCCTCACCGACTGGGACCGGTCGCGTGCCTTCCTGGACACCCACCGGCACGAGCTGCTGTCCGACACCACCCATCGCGAGCTGCAGCGGCGGCGCGCCCAGGCGCCCGCGGATGACGCCGCCCTGACCGTCCAGGACGGCCTGCTCACCCTGGCCCGGTACGGCCGGATCGAGGACGGCTACCGCTACCTCACCGGCGCTGTCCCACCGGCGCCCGCGCGGGTCGAGCCGCTGAGTACCCCCCAGCCCACCGACCAGCAGCGGTTCCTGCACCAGCTGCTGAGCCACCCGGAGCTCGCCGAGCCGGCCGCCGTCGGCGCGCTGGCCAAGCTGGCCGCTGCCCTTCCCGGACCGGTCGACCGCGCCGACGCGGCGATCCTGCGGACGATCGGCGACACGCTGGCCGGACTGACCGTCGACGACGCGGCGGTCACCGGCACCGTCCGCCGGGCCCGTGCGGCGTTGAGCGAGCCGCAGCGGCAGCAGTGGGCCGCCACCGTCCGCACTCTGGCCAACGCCACCGCCGGCGCCGGCGGGGCGGCCCTCGGGCACCTGTCCCAGCGGCTGTACCCGGCGCCGCAGGCCCCGCCGGCCGCCCCGACCGGCACCGCGCGGCGGGACACGCTGGAGCGGCTGCATCTGGCGGCCCAGGACCTCCAGGCCGCCCAGGCCGCGCTTGACCAGGCCCGCCGGGGCCAGCGGCAGGCCGAGGCGGACCGCGACAGCGCCAGTACGGAACACGAGCAGGCCCGCACCGACCTCACGGACACGCTCGCGCGGATCCGGTCTGCCGAGAGCACGGTGCGCCGGCGCACCGACGAACTGCCCGGCCTGCAGACGGCCGCCCACCAGGCGAGCGATGCGTTCCGGGCCGCGGAGGCAGAGGCCCTCGCGGCCGAGCACGCCCGCGACGCGGCCCCCGACGACCCGACGCTGCGCCGGCCGGCGATCGACTCGCGCAAGGCGGCGGAACTGTTGCGGGAGCCGGCCGAGACCGCGCAGCGGCGCCTGTCCGACGCGCAGGACGCCATCAGGGACGCCAACACGCTCCTCGGCCGGCTCAACCCGACGCTGCCCGGCCTGCGCCAACAGGTACGGGACACCGGCGACGTCCTCGGCGCCCGCGAGGCGACCCTGCACACGTACAACGAGATCGCGCGGATACGGGATCAGCAGCAGCGGGAGCGGACCGTGGCGCGCGACGCCGCCCAGGCCCATGTCGACGGGATGCGGCTGGCGGATCCGCCGTCCGTTCGCGGCGTCGTGGTCACCGATCTGGACGGCCTGCTGGCCGATCTGGCCAGGTCGGGGCACGACACCACGACCGTGGTGGCGGTGCTGGCGAACCGGCTGAGCGAAGGGGCCGGCGGTACGCTGCCGCCGCGCCTGGTCCTTTCCACCGATCAGAACTGGAAGCCCGCAGACGGGCCGTTGCCGAGCGACGAGGCGGCCGTGACCGGGCTGGACCGGCCGATCCTGGCCAGCCGGCTGGCCGGTGCCCTGAACACGATGGTGGAACTGCGTGTGGCCGGACCCGGCTCGCCCCGGCCCCGGTCGTACCTGGCCTATCCGGGCGGTGAGGTGGTCCGGCTCAACAGCACCGGCGGCCCGGAAACCCTGCACCAGGCGATACAACGGCTGCCCGAGCACATACGCGATCAGCTGGGCGCGCAGCACCTCTCGCCGGACCTGACCTACCGGCTGGAGATCCTGCACCAACGCGAGATCGAGAACCTCAGCGACTTCACCGCCGACGTGACCGCCCTGGTCGAGCACGCGAACCGGTACCAGCCACACCTGGCGCGGCAGTGGCTCGGCCTGGCGAACCCGCCCACCACGGCGGGCGCGACGCTGGGGCTGAGCGCCGGCCTGGACCCGATGAGCTGGCCGCCCCCCACCGCGGCGCCGGCCGATCCCATCATCGACCCGGCCGACCCCGAGCAGGTCGCCGCGGCCTGGCTGGACCGCGACGCACGGGGCCGGGCGGACCTCATGGCCACCCTGGTGAGCACCCTGCCCGGCTTCACACCTCAACCGCCCACCCAGACCCGGCCCGACCCGGCCCCGGGGGCCCGGGTGGTGGTCGTGGCCGGCTCGGCCGTGGCCGTGGGCCTGGTCCAGCCGACCACCGTGCTGTCCTGGTACCAGCCCGCCGGCAACCAGCACCGGGTCGGCACCATCGCCATGCTGGCCAATTGGGCCCGCGGCCGGGGTGGCGGCGATGTCTGGTACATCGTGCTGGACAACAACGAGCGGATGGCATCTCGCCCGATCGACCCGTCGACGGTTCCGGTGACCACCGTCCCCGCGGCGGCGGCTGCCGTCCCGAAGCTGGACGCCCACCTGCTCAGCGAGGTGAACCGGGAACTGCGGCGCAACAACGCACCGCAGGTCACCCTCGCCGACCTGGCGCCCTACCATGCGGCGCTGGCGGACGGCCGCATCGCGCTCTCGCACACCCGGCAAGCCGGCGAACACCTCGCGCAGACGATGCTGACCGGCGGCCCGATGACGCTCAAGGGCGGCGCGTCGTCGCTCGAGGGCGAGGCGCGGTCCAACCAACTGCACGCCGACCCGGACACGTTCGAGTACCTGCGCGAGACAACCGGCCGGACCCAACCGGTGATCGCGTCCAACCGGTACCTGGACATCGTGGCCGAACAGTCCCCGGACGGCCGGTGGCTGCCGGAGATCGTGATGAAACCCATCGCCATGTTCCGCGGTGAGACCGGCGCCCACGCGCTGCCGGCCGACGCGATCCGGGCGTTCCGGGACACGATCGCCCGCCTGGACCAGGCCGGCAACGGACGCCTGCTGCCGAACGTGTTCGGGCCGGGTACCGGGTACACGGTGGCATCCGGCGCCGAGGAGATCCGGCTGACCCGTGATCCGCACGCCCCGACCACGATCATGGCCCACTACTCCGTGGGTGTTCCCGTGGACCGGGTGGTGGATCTGCTCCAGCACGCGTACACGAACACGTTCCACACCAGGGCGAAGCCGCTGCTGGCCCAGGGCCTCCGGTTCGGCGACACGTTCCGCGGCCGGTCCGGGCTCACCGGCGCGGACGGGAAGGCGCTGCACGGCTTCCTCACCACGGTGTACACCAACGCGGCCGCGAACATCGTCAGCCGGCCCGGCGCGCAGCTCAAGGACCAGCTGCTGGCCCTGTCCCGGATGGACCTGACCGGGTACCGTGCGGCACTCCCGCGGGCGGCCCGCGCGTACGTCGAGAACAACCACGCGGACATCGCCGACGCGATCCTCCAGGACTTCGTGCACGACCGGGCCGACCCGGGCGCGGCGCCGCTCTCCGCGCGCAACGGCGTGCCCGCGGCGCACACCGTCGACGACTACCTGGACAGCGCCCTGCGCCCGGGCAGCGAGCCGATCACGCAGGGCGAGGCGCTCGGCGTGCACACGCACTTCCCGACGCTCGACACCCACCCGGGAGCACCCCCTCTCGTGGTCGTCGAACTGCGCGCGTACGGCCAGTCGCGCGCCCTTGGTTCCACACCGGACGACGTGATCGGCGACCACGACACGATCCGTGCAACGGTGTTCCCGTGGGCCGGCCGGCCGGACGACGGCTTCGCCCAGGTGCAGGCCACCATCACCACCGACGGTACTGTTCCTGACGCGGCCGGGAACCGGGCGCTGGACGCCGTGGCCGACCAGATCGTCCAGGACCTGCGCACCGCTCACGCGATGGGCTCGGCCACGTTCCACGTACACATGGAAGGTGGCGGGCGGGGCACCGCCGGCTGGCTGATATCCCGGCCGGGCGCGGCGGCGCGGAAGGGCGCCACCCGGGCCGACACCATCTGGCAGCGGCTCGACGCACGGCTGCGGCAACGGCTCACCCCGGGCGAGATGGCCGGGATCGCGCCGCTGATCAGCACCCGCGGCGACGGCCCGTCGAGCGGCCCGGGGCGGGACGACTCACCGCTCGACAACCAGTCCGGGCGCCGGACGGTGCTGGTCTGGTGGAACCGCAACGCCGAGCCCGGGACCACCGGGACGCCACTGACCGCGGCCGGCTCGAGCTCGTCCACGCCGGCGCTCATGGTGTACGGGGAGGAGCCCGCGGGCAGTTGGACCGCACCGCAGACGTCGACGGGGACGTTCTCGGTACCGCCGCTGGACGCCGGCCTGGTCGCCGAGGTGAACCGGGAGCTACGCCGCAACGACGCCCCCCAGGTCGGGATCGACGACCTGCGGGAGCTGCACGACGAGCTGGCGAACCGCGCCACGGCCAACCTCAACTCGCGGCGCGCCGGGGACCTGCTCGCTCACGCGAGGATGTCCGGCAATCTGGACATCCTCGGTTCGCAGGGCGGCCCGGGCCTGTCCGGCGGTGCGTCGAGCTCCGCCGCCACGGGCAGCGGGGCACTATCCGGAAGCAGCTCGAACCTGCCCGTGCCGCCGGTGGATCTGGTCGGCGTGAACACGACCGCCCAGCTCCCGGAACTGCGCCGCCGCATCGAGCAGGCCCGCGACGAGGCCGACGACAACGCCCGGATCTGGCTCACCGGTGGCCTGCCCCGTCCGGTCGGCGTCCCACCGGCGGGAACCGGTAACGCGGCCCGGGGTACCGCCGAATCGCCCGACTCCCGTGCCGGGCGGGTCCGCCGGTTGATGGCCGCCGGCCTGCCGCCTGGGTGGTCCAGCACCGGGCCGCTGCACGAGCTCCCGGTCAGCCCGCTTCCGGGTACCCGGATGTGGATCGCGCGGCCGGAGGGCACGGTCGCGGCGTATCTGCGCGTTGACGGCGGCTATCGGGTGTACGACCCGCTGGCCGGCGGGGGCGAGCAGACCATGACCGCTGCGGGGTTCCGGCAGCGGTTCGGCAACGCGCAGGCTGTCACGGTGGTCGAACCCGACGTGCTGCGCAGCTGGCTGGTGCACGATGGCGATTGGGCCGCTTCGCAGCGGTTTGCCCTGAACAACCTGGCTGCGCTCGTGGCTGATCCGAACGCGGTCGGCCTCGCGCAGGAGCACATGCAGCCGTCCTCCCCGGCCGGTCCGGGCGACGCGGTGCTGAATCTGCACAGGCCGCTGCTGGACGCGATCCGCAGCGGTCAGCTGGCCGTTGCCTACCAGTATCTGGCCGCGGCCACACCGGCCGCCCGGCACGCGGTGCTGACCGGAGTGTTCGGCAACGAGGGCGTGCTCACTCCGGCGGGGCTGCGCGCCATGGCCGATCTGGCGATGGCCACCCCCGACCCGGCCCCGGCGCCGGACACCGCGCGGGACGCCGGGATGCTGCGGGCCGTGGCCGACATTCTCGACCCGTCCACCGGCCCGATCGACCGGTTCCGCGCCATCGCGGTCGCCACGTGGGGCGTGCCCAACCCGCAGGCCTGGGCGACCACCCTGCAGAATCTGGCCGGCGAGGTGGCCGACGCGGGGCAGGCCGCGGATGTCCGGGCGCTGCACGACAGCGCCACTGACCCGACGCAGCGGATGGCCTACCACCAGAACGAGCGGATGCTGGCCGCGATGACGCCCGAGGAGCGCACCGGGCTGGCTCACGCGGTGGCTGCCACCGGGCTCGGTGCGGCCGCGCTCGCGCCGTTGTGGCACCCCGCCGGCGACGCCGCGGGGATGCTGGCCGCGGTGCAGGGGGCCCCGCCCGGCGCTGGGCCCGCACCGGTGGCGCCGGCCACGGTCACCCATGGTGTGCCGCCCGGCCCGGCCACGCTGGAGCAGTGGACCGCCCTCACCGACTGGGATCAGTCGCGCGCCTTCCTGGACACCCACCGGCACGAGCTGCTGTCCGACACGACCCATCGCGAACTGGAACGCCGACGCGCCCAGGCGCCGGATGGGAACGCCACCCTGACCGCCCAGGACGGCCTGCTCACCCTGGCCCGGTACGGCCGGATCGAGGACGGCTACCGCTACCTCACCGGCGCCGTCCCGCCGATACCCGCGCCGGCCCAGGCGCCGGGCGGCCGGCGCACCGCCCGGCAGCAGATTTTGCACCAGCTGCTGAGCCACCCGGAGCTCGCCGAGCCGGCCGCCGTCGGCGCGCTGGTCAAGCTGGCCGCTGTCCTTCCCGAACCGGTCGACCGCGCCGACGCGGCGATCCTGCGGACGATCGGCGACACGCTGGCCGGGCCGGCCGTCGACGACGCGGCGGTCACCGGCACCGTCCGCCGGGCCCGTGCGGCGTTGAGCGAGCCGCAGCGGCAGCAGTGGGCCGCCACCGTCCGCGGCCTCGCCGGCGCCACCCCCGGCGCCCGCGGCGCGGCCCTCGGGCACCTGTCCCAGCGGCTGTACCCGGCGGCGCCACCGACCCCGCTGGCCGCCCCGACCGGTACCGCGCGGCAGGACACGCTGGAGCGGCTGCGACGGGCGGCCCAGGACCTCCAGACTGCCCAGACCGCGCTGGATCAGGCCCGCGGGGCCCAGCGGCGGGCCGAGGCGGACCGCGTCCTCGCCCGTACCGCATACGAACAAGCCCAGACCCGGCTCGCGGAAACGCTCGCGCGGGTCCGGTCCATCGAGAGCACGGTGCGCCAGCGCACCGCCGAACTGCCCGACCTGCAAACGGTCGCCGACCGGGCGGGCGACGAGTTCCGGGCGGCGGACGACCGGGCCCTCGCGGCCGAGCAGGCCCGCGACGCCGCGACGAGGGACGCCCAGGCCCTCGCGGCTGAGCAGACCAGCGACGCCGCCCCCGAGGACACGACCCTGCGCCAGCGGGCGACCGATCTGCGCAACGAGGCGGAACTGTTGCGGGAGCCGGCCGAGACCGCGCAGCGGCGCCTGTCCGACGCGCAGGACGCCATCAGGGACGCCAACACGCTCCTCGGCCGGCTCAACCCGACCCTGCCCGGCCTGCGCCAACAGGTACGGGACACCGGCGACGTGCTCGGCGCCCGCGAGGAGGCCGTGGACACCCACAACCGCACCGTGGAAAGACGGGATCAGCAGCAGCGGGAGCGGACCGTGGCTCGCGACGCGGCCCAGGCCCATGTCGACGGTATGCGGCTGGCGGATCCGCCGTCCGTTCGCGGCGTCGTGGTCACCGATCTGGACGGCCTGCTGGCCGATCTGGCCAGGTCGGGGCACGACACCACGACCGTGGTGGCGGTGCTGGCGAACCGGCTGAGCGAAGGGGCCGGCGGTACGCTGCCGCCGCGCCTGGTCCTTTCCACCGATCAGAACTGGAAGCCCGCAGACGGGCCGTTGCCGAGCGACGAGGCGGCCGTGACCGGGCTGGACCGGCCGATCCTGGCCAGCCGGCTGGCCGGTGCCCTGAACACGATGGTGGAACTGCGTGTGGCCGGACCCGGCTCGCCCCGGCCCCGGTCGTACCTGGCCTATCCGGGCGGTGAGGTGGTCCGGCTCAACAGCACCGGCGGCCCGGAAACCCTGCACCAGGCGATACAACGGCTGCCCGAGCACATACGCGATCAGCTGGGCGCGCACCACCTCTCGCCGGACCTGACCTACCGGCTGGAGATCCTGCACCAACGCGAGATCGAGAACCTCAGCGACTTCACCGCCGACGTGACCGCCCTGATCGAGCACGAGAATTCGTCGACCGTTGACCTGACGCCCACGGTCAATCCGCCAGGCCCGCCCGAGGCGAGCGGCAGCGGCGCGCGGGTAACCGATCAGCCGCAGGTGAACCCACCTTCGGAGGTGGAGGTGGTGGAGGAGGACAGCACGTCGCACGACCGGCCGCCCCCGCCGACCGGCAACCGCCGGCTGCCGTGGTTCGCGGGTTCGGGCATGGATGGCGATTCGTACATTTCGTGGGTGCGTACGCTCGACGACGCCGGCATCGGTCGCGTCAGCGAGGACGTCGTGGCACGGGTTGGGAACCAAGGCAATCCGACGCTGCTGCGTGACCTGCGGGGTGCGCTGCGGGAAGCGCTGGCGAACAGCGATCACACGCACTGGACCCGGCTGATGCGCGAGGGCGTGCTGGTCAAAGACGGTGAGCGCTGGGTCGAGGTACGGTTCGGCCTGATCAACCAGACCCGGGACGACACCATCGACGTCGGCCCGCACCAGGGCCGGCCGTGGGTCACGCAGAACACCAGCCGGTACGGCGACACGACGGTGCGGGAGACCAACGTCCAGGGATCCGCGAACAAGGGCGACGTCGGACCGGCGATCCTCGCCCGGGGACTCACGGAGATCCTCGACGTGTTCTCCTGGGCGGGCCACTTCGGCGGTTCCCGGGAGGAGAGCCAGCATCGGGCGACTGCTCGTGAGGTGCAGTCGGGTAACCGGTCGTTGGCCAACGACGCGGACCCGTACTGGTCTGACATCGCGCTGCAGGTACTGGTTGACGGACAGCCACAGGCGCAGCTGGTGACCATGGCCCAGCAGGTCGTCGTGAAGTATCCGCGCGCGTTCGCGGCGAAGGCTGACGACCCGGCCGCGACCGGTACGCGGGCTGGAAACGCGAACGGGGAAGACGCGGGCGGGTGGCACGACGTCGTCGACGACGGCGCGGTGCTGGAAGTCAACAGCTCGATCAACAGCATTGATGTCGGGCCGGTCGTGGCCGCGCTGGAACAGTTCATGCGGACCAACAACTTTTCGAGCTGGAAGTGGTTGGGCGGGAACAAGACCGGGGCGAGCGCCGAGGGCGCCGAGGCCGTGCGCGAGATTCGTGGCGAGTTCCTGCACGAGAAGTCGTTCAAGGACCGCAACCGGTACCTGACCTCGGGGTCGTTGGTCTCCGACGAGTTCGAGCTGCCGGGCGGGAGCAAGGTTGTCATGGTGGGCACGGCGGTACCGCGGCGGGTGCGCCATGTCGGCGACGCCCCGGTCATGATCCGCGACGACCAGGCGTCCACGTTCACCAGCAAGGTGGGGCAGCGGCGTGGTACGCAGGCCAAGATGGAGTACCCGTTCAACTGGCTGTTGCGCAGCGTGGTCTCGGTGTCTGTCTCGCTCGGTGCGGACACGTCCCGCAGCTTCGGCTACACGCTGCAGGAGCAGGAGCAGGCGAAGACGGCGTTCATGTCCAACCGCGAGAAGGGTCAGCAGCGGTACGAGGTCGAATGGGACATCACCGTCGACCTGCTGTCAACGTCGCACAAGTTCCCACCGATCACGGCCCGGACGACCAGCGAGTTCGCCGTCGCGCATGAGCACGCCGCCCAGTTCGAACACCGGGCGCTGGGCGGGGTGCGCACGGACAAGCTCCACGCGGACGATCCCACGCTGACCGATCCGGGCCCGGCCACGGTAGATCCGGCCGTGCCCGGCAACCGGCTGGGCGTGCACCCTGCGGATCTCATGGGCTGGCAGCGGCCGCTGCAGCGTTGGGGGGCCAGCGCGGTGTCCGCTGCCAAGGGGCTCTATTACGGCACCATGGACCGGTTCGCCGGCCCCGGCGGCCCGTTCACGCCGCAGAGCCCGGTCACCGATGCCCAGCAACTCGCGCAGTACGCGCAAGCCCACGGCCCGACCCAGGTCTTCCTTCCGCCGGCCGTGGCCGCGCAACCGCAGTGGCAGGCGTTGGCAGGCAACCCGCAGGTGCGGGTGCTGGTCGGTCCGCTCGACGAGCAGGCCCGGCAGGTCGCCGACCAGACACCGCTGCGGTTCGTCGTCGACCAGGACGGTACCGTGCTCGGCGCCTACAGCTTCGCCAGCCTGGCGAACGGTGCGAGCCACCTGGCCGGCTGGACACCGCAGGCCGGGGCGGGCGGCCGCACCGATCAGGCGCGACCCGCGGCGGCGGCACCGATCCAGGACGCGATTCCGGCGGTACAGGATGGAACCCCACCTGCCCGCGTGCCCGATCCGTATGAACCGCCGGAGCTGGCGTCCCGGCGCGCGGTATGGCCGGCGCGGGCCAGGGAGCTACCGGGTGCGCAGGACGTGTACCCGGCCGCCCTGGCGAAGCTGACCAACCTTGTCCACGAAAAGAAGGTGGGCGATCTGCTGGTCGGTGACGGGCTGGCGAAGCTGTACCGCGACATGGCCGTGCGGTTCGGCGTACCGGGGCTGCGGGCACGGCACGCCGACGCGGCGACCGGCGGCATCGACTACCGGGTGACACTCGGCGACTACGTGTTCGAGGTGACCGCCACGACCGAACTCGGCGACCTGCTCCGACCGTCCACAGTGGAGCCTGGAATCTCCATCGACGTGCAGAACAAGGCCGCGACGGCGATCGATACCGGTGAAAACCGCGGGTGGAACGCGGGCTTCGAGTTCGAAGTCGCCGGGCACGTACACATGGATCACAGCTCGCTGGTCGATCCCGGCGGCAAGTACGCGGCCGGGTACGGCAAGAGCCACAGCGCGCAGTCCACGACGGGCAACAAGATGTACTTCCGGGAGCGGCTCAACGGCGATGCCCGGCGGTTCGACTATGCCACATCATGGCGGGTCGACGCGGTGGTCCGCCGGCACGACCGGCTCATCACCAAGCCCCCTCAGGACACGTTGACCGGGCCGAAGTACTGGACCCCGCTCCAGGTGCCACCGCAGTACCTGCCGGTGGCTACCGGCCTGCCGGGTGCGCCGGAACCCGGCCGGATCCTGGAGTCCAGGCCGCTTCCCGTACTCGGGCCGGCGGTGAACATGGAAGCGGTGCTGCGCGCCGGCGTACCGCGCCCGGGTGGCCACCACGAGTGGGTCATGCCTTCGGGAGAGCTCTCCGGTCTCGCGGCCATGGTGCACGGATCCCAGATACTGACCCACACCACGGGCGACCTGGTGCGCCGTCACGGCGGCGGCGGGCCGGTGGTTGACCGCTCGGACATCGACATCGAGATCCGTGACGAACTGGCCACGACGAACCTGCCCGGCAAGTTCGAGGCGATGATCTCGGGCGAAACGGCGATGATCCGGCTGCCGGACCACAACGGCTGGAGCCGCGCGGTCTCCGTCAAGCTGCGGATGTTCAACCAGCGGTACGAAGGCCGGCGGGATGCCGGCACCGAGGACTACCTGGAGACCGATGGCCGGTACGCCACCACGCACGGGTCGACGGTGAAGAAGGCCGAAGTCAGCGCCGGCGTGATGGATTTCAAGCAGCGCTGGGAGCAGCACGCCCCGACGGATGGCGAGACCGAACATTCGGGTGGCGACTCCGGTACCACAGCGCCGCATCTTGCGCCCCGCGCGAAGGGTGGGACGCAGACGGGCACCGGCACCACGGGAACCAGCACAATGGACAGCGGCTCGATCGCTCGCCGTGTCCTGTACGGGCCGCCGCGTCCGACCTACGAGCGCGCGTCCGGGGAGTCGCACAACGCCACCGGCGGTCACCTCGGCCTGAGTATCGCCGCGTACGCCGCGGCCGGCTACCGGAACCGGGCGGACGCCGTTTTCGAGATCGCCTCCTATCGATGGCAAGGTGACGACGCTCCTGACGTCGCCCGGTCCAACCTTTGGATCGGTGGCGCGGTGGTCGCGGCGGCCCCGCACCAGGTGGCGATGGACCTCGGCTTCGACGTGCCGGTCAGTGAGCTGGCCGACAACCCGAGCGTGCCGCCGGCGCCCGGCACGAACACCACCTATGTGAACACCAGTGCCGCGCTGGCGTTCGGCACGTCAATCACGTTCAGCTCGCCGCAATTGATGAACACCATCAAGGACATGCTGATCGCGCAAGGTGCGCTGACCGCGGAGCAGCGCGATACGCCCAACGACATCGTCCGTGGCATCACGAACAAGTACTCCGACCGGGCGATGCGCCGGACCGCGACAACCCTGCGCGGCGGCGGGGCCATCACGCACATGATCACGATACCGCCGAAACGCCCGACCGGTCCGGGGAGCTGGGCGATCGCCGCCGCCAGCACGTTGGCCGGCAACACCCGCAAGCTGCTGGTCAAGGTCACTGCCCCCGGGTGGGGACCGGAGCAGTACCAGCGCTGGCGGTCCGACGCCACACTGACCGCCGGCGGACAGGCATTCGACATCACCACCGACGCCAAGGAGACGGCCAGCTCCTGGATCTGGGACCTCTCCCACCTCTCGGGCCGTCCGGTCATCGAGCCGAGCGAGAAGCTCCCGACCGGGGCAATGATCGACGTTGGTGGCGACGTGGGCACCAAACACGAGACCAAGATCGAGACCGAGGTGACGCAGACCAGGCGGGACATCCGGCGTATCACCGCGAAGGACACGTCCGGGCAGAGCAATGGCCGGGCCGAGCAGTTCGTGCACGATCTGGACCTGCAGGTCGAGATCTTCGACATCACCGAGTACCACGAAGCGGGCCGCATGATCGGCGATGCGTACCAATGGGCTCGGGAGCAGCTGAAGTTCACCGATACGGCGGCCCTGCCGGTCGCGACCTCGCCGCTCATCACCGGCCAGACCAGCGTCCTGGTGCCCCAGTTCATGGTCCGCGACCGGCCGGCTACGGCCCAGCCGGTTGACGCTCAGCCTGCCACCGGGGCGAATCCGGCTGCTGCGCCCGCTGTCCACGGCGTGCCCCGGGTAGTGCCGCTGAACCGAGCCGCTTTGCCGGGCTTCACCGATCTCATGTCCAAATACGTCCTGATGATCGATGCGCCGGATGCGAACATCGTGGCCCAGTGGGCCCCCCGGGCCGCCGCACCCGTTTCGGGATCGACGTCCACGCCCGGCCTGCACCCGGCCCGGGTCGGCGGTGACATGCTCTCGGTGGCCCTGAGCAACACGAACCTGCGCGGCAACGCCAAGCCGCTGTTGCAGCACCAGCTCTCGGTGTCCTTCATCGACAACCAAGAGCTGAGCCAGGGCTTCACCGTCCGCCGGGCAACCCCGATCGCCCGATTCGACGCCAATGAGCTCAACTTCCCCGAACTGGCGATCGAGCCGGAGAGCAAGAAGGTCATCGCGTCCGAGCTGTCCGCGCGGTTCGAAGCCGGTATCAACTTCGGCCGCGAACAGCACGTCGGCGGCCCCGGTGGGGCCTACCGGTACCAGAGCGTGACGGAGCGGGAGCCGACCAGTTCGGCCGGCGACTACATCGAGTCCAACTTTCAGTTCAACACCGATTTCCTGGTGTACGAGTTCGAAGGCACGTTCGTCACGTACGGCCCCAGCCGCCAGGTCGAATTCGACAGCCGGATGTACGGCATCCTGCCCCGGCCGATCGCGGCCGAACTGCGCCAGGGCTGGCAAGGTGTCTTCGGCGACCCGGACGACGCTTCGATCAACGCGGGGCCGCGGAGGTCCGCCGCCGGCGGCTGACCGGCTCACACCTTCAGGTCCAGGAGCGGTTCAGGGCTCGGGTCCGTGTCACCTGCGGACCGTTCCTCCCGCGAGACACCGTTCGGCGCTGGCGCGCCTCTCTGCCAGGTTCGCGTGGCCAAGGACCGAAGAACCGGCCGGCTCCCACGGCAGCGGGGAGCCGGCCGGCGTTCAAACTGAAGAACTACGGCGCCCAGGGCGCGTCCAGCGACCAGGTGGTGTCCTCGGTGAAGAGGGTCGGGCTGTCGTACGCATTGGGGCCGCCCGGCGTTGCCAGCCACAGCTCGGCGTTGTAGTGCCGCAGGTAGTATTGGCCCGGGAAGTTCCAGGCCGTCAGCCGGACGCCGCCGTTGCCCGGCTGCGCGCACCACGTCGCGTCGGCCTTGAATGGCGCCGAGTTGTCGTTGGCGTCCATGCGCACCCGGAATGCCTGGTTCCGCAGGTAATGATCGGGGAAGTTGCGCGCCTCGAACGAGTAGCAGGACGAGTCGGCCAGGCCGGGCACGACCCGCCAGGTCGCGTCCTGTTTGAGCAGCGCGGTGCTGTTCGCGTCCACGACGTCGATGTAGCCGAGGCCGTCGCGGTGTCGCGCGTAACGGTTGGTGCAGCACGCCGTCGTCGCGCGCAGCGACTTGTAGACGCCGGTCTGCAGGGTGGCCGCGGCCGGCGAGGATGCCTTGGGCGGGCCGGTCGCATCGCCGACGGCGACGGCCGGACCGCTGGCGTCCGGACTGCTGGGGGCGGGGCTGCCGCCGAGTTCCGGACTGTTGGCGGCCCACTTCGGGACGGATGAGGTCGGGGCCGCGGCCGGCAGCGGGGGAGCGGCTTCGAGGTCCGACGAGGGCTGGGTCGGCCAGGTCGAGGCCAGCAGGACCGCCACTGCGGCCAGGCCGGCCGTCACCAGGCCGAGCAGGAGGCGGCCTCTCCTTCGTCGGGTGCTCCGCCGCGGTGCCGGCCCGCTCGGCCCGCTCGGCTCGGCCGTCCCGTTCGGCCCGGCGGTCCCGTTCGGCTCGGTGGTCCCGTTCGGCTCGGCGGCCGGGACCGCCGGCTCGGCGCCGGATCCGGGGTCGGCCGGTGCCGGTGGGGAGACCGGATGTGCGGCGGACGCCGGGTGCGGTTCAGCCGCGGCCGGGGCAGCCGCGGCGGGTACGGGCGGCACCACCGGCGCTGTGCGGTGGCGTGCCCCGGCCCGGCGCTGCGGTGAGCCGCCCGCCGACAGCATCGCGGCCCCCAGCGCCACCGCGTGTTTGGGGTGGGTGTTGCTCAGGATCGGCCGTCCCAGCGCGTCCCGCAGCTTCTGCGACACCAGCGGAATCGGCGACGACCCGCCGACCAGGAGCACGGCGGTCAGGTCCTGCGGGGTGATGCCGGCGGCGCTCAGGGTGCGCCGGAACGCCTCTACCGTGGTGTCCAGCGATGGGCCGATCATCTGCTCGAACGTGTCGCGGGTGATGCCCACCTGCCGGGGCGAGCCGGGCAGCGGCACGGTAACCTCGGCCGCTTCGCGCGTGGACAGGGCCTCCTTGGCCAGCGTGCAGTCGCGCAGGACGGCGGCCAGGATCGGGGCGGTGCGCGGGTCGGCCGGGTCGAGCGCGCTCAACGCCCCGCCCAGCCGCTGGTCCACGTGGCTCAGCACGGCCTGGTCGAAGTCGGCGCCGCCGAGCCATTCGATGCCCTCGGGGGTGCCGACGATCTCCAGCCCGGCCCGGCCGTTGCGCACCACGGCGCTGTCGAAGGTGCCTCCGCCCAGGTCGTACACGGCCAGCAGGCCGTCGGGCGGCAGCGGCCGGGTCGAGCAGTAGTAGGTGGCCGCGGCGACCGGCTCGGTGACCAGCCGCACCGCCGGCACCGGCGCGGTGGTCGCGTCCGTTGCTGGCGGCGACGCAGGGGATGAGGCAAGGTGGGACGGCAGTCCGGCCAGCGGGGCCACGCCGGCGAACTGCTCGCGCCGGTACGGTCCCCAGACCGCCGGGTGGGTCAGCACGATGCGATCGGGCGGCGCCTGCCGGGCCTGGCTGACCGTCTCGAGCACGTCGGACAGCAGCGCGGCCATCAGCGCCGTTGGTGAATGCGGCGCGCCGGCGAGGACCATCGGCGTGGGATCGCCCAGCCGCCGCTTGAACTCCCGCGCCGCCCGGGCCGGGTCCTCCAGGCTGAGCCGATCGGCCGGCTCACCGGTCATCAGCCCGGCCTGTTCGTCCATGTACACCACGGACGGGACCGCGAAGGCCTGGCCGCTGAGCCTGACCATGTCCAGGGTGCCGTCGTGTATCAGCGCCGCGGCGACGAAGCTGGTACCCAGATCGATGCCGATTCCGTACATCCAGAACCCTTTCACCCGATCCGGAGCCGGTAGTATGGCCGATTGAAGGTCATGATCGCGCGGCCGGATCATTACGAAACGACGACGCCTGCGGTAACAGAACCAAATCGCTTAGGCGAATGCAAGGAAAGGCTGGGCATGGACGTCGCGGTCGCCGACGACGGCGCGCTGTTCCGCGAGGGGCTGCAGATGCTGCTCACCGCCGCGGGGCACACCGTGGTCGGGGGGGTCGAGGACGGCGACCGGTTGCTCGACCTGCTCGCGCGGACCGCCGTCGACGTGGCGATCCTCGACATCCGGATGCCGCCGGGGCCGGAGGGCGGGCTGGACACCGCCGCGCGCATCCGCCGGCGGCATCCCGGCGTCGGGCTGCTGCTGCTGTCCCAGCACGCCGAGGCGCACTACCTGTTCCAGCTGCTGGAGGTCGGCACCGAACGCATCGGCTACCGGCTCAAGGACCAGGTGGCCGGGGTGGCGGTCCTGGCCGACACGCTGGTCCGCATCGCCGCCGGCGAGATCGTGATCGAGCCGGTGCTGGCCGCGAACCTCGTCAACCGGCCCGGTCCGGACACGCCCGGTCCGCTGGCCGAGCTGACCGAACGAGAACGGGTCGTGCTCCGGTTGATGGCCGAGGGCCGCTCCAACACGGGCATCGCCACGGAGCTGTTCGTCTCGGTCAAGTCGGTTGAGAAGTACATCGCGAGCATCTTCACCAAGCTGGGCCTCTCTGCCGAGGCCGCGCACCACCGGCGGGTGCTGGCGGTGCTGGCGTACCTGCGCTCGAACCGGGCCGGCTGACCGGCGTGGCCCCGTCCGCGGACCTCCTCAGCAGCGGCGCCGGTCGGCCGGCGCCACGGCCGCCGCTGGCGCTGCTGGCCGAGCTGCTACCGGTCCAGGCGGCCGGCGCCCGCGGCACGTCGGGCCGCCCCGGCGATCCGGTCGGCAACTACCGGCCGGTGATCCGGGCCCTGCTGCGCAACGCGGCCCGGGGCTGCGCCGCGCGCCGCGCCGAGCTGTGGCTGCCCGGCGCGCCGGCCGAGGGCGCCGGGCAGCCGCTGTGGCGACCGGCGGTCCGCTGGCGGGGCTGGCGGTCGGTGCGGGCCGGCGCAGGGCGCGAAGGCCGCGATGGCCGCGAAGGCATTGCCGATCCGGCGCTTCTGTCCACTCTGGACGGTGTCGCCGCGACCGTCGAGGTGCCCACCGCCGGCGGCTCCCGGCCCGCGGTGCTGGTGCTGGCCCACCGCGACGGCACGGGCCTGCGATCGCACGAGCTGGACCTGCTCGGCGACACCTCGATGTGCCTCGGCCTGATGCTGCGCGAGGCCGCCGCGCGCGGCGCCGCCCAGGCGGCCCGGGACGAGGGCGGCCGGGCCCTGCAGCGGGTGGGCACCGTCCAGCTGGAACTGGCCACCGTGCTGGCCGTGGAGCGTGACCGGCTCGCCTGCGCGGTGACCACCACCTCCGGCCGGCAGTTGCGGGCGGTCGTCGAGCACACCGCGGCGCTGGAGTCGGCGCTGGAGTCGCAGGGGCCCGGCGCCGTCGCGATCGTGGCCACGATCCGGGCCGCCCTGCTCGAGATGATCGAGCAGTTCCGCGCCGTGGTCCGCGGGGTATACCCGCAGGTGCTGCGCGGCTCCGGGGTGGCCGCCGCGCTGGCCGAGATGGCCGCGACGCTGCCCGTGCCGGTGCACTTCCACGGCGACCTCGGCCGGCGCCAGGGCTGGGAGGTCGAGTCGGGCCTGTACCAGGCGGCGGCCTCGGCCGTGACGGCGCTCTGCGCGGCCGGTGGCGACGAGCCGGTGCGGGTCGAGCTGGCGCGCGACGGGGACGTGCTGACGATCCGGCTCGAGCGGGCCGGTCCGCAGCCGGACCGGGTCGGCGCCGACCTGCGCGACGACACGCGCCGGCTGGCCGCGCTGGGTGGCCGGCTGTCGGTGGCGAGCCGCCCGGGCACCGCGACGGTTCTGGTGGAGATCCGGCTGCCGGAGCGCTGGGGCGGCGACGGCACGCCGCCCGCGCCCGCCACCGGCGGCGACGCCGGAACCGTGGCGCAACGGCTGCGCGACCTGCTGCTGTCCGCGCTCGGTACCCCGGCCGACGGGGCCCCGGTGCGGGTGGCCGTGGACCGCCAGGACGCCCGGGTCCGGGTGGCCGTGGTCGGTCCGCGGGCGGACGAGCTGGTCGCCCGGCTGTGCGGCCGCAGCGCCGACCGGCTGTGGCCGTCCCCGGTGCTGTACTACCAGCACGGGCCCGTCGAGCAGGCCACGGTCGAGCCGATCGGCCCGGCCCGGGCGTGGCGGCGCATCCGCGTCCCCGGCTGGTCCGGCCTGGATCCATCGGCGGCCGGCGGCGAGCGGCACCGGGTGCTGCTGGAAAGCCCGGCGCCGGCGCTGCGGGGGCTGCGGCTCGTGCACCACCGGCAGCGGGTGGACGCGCGGCTGGCGGCGGAGCTGTGCCGCTGGTCGGACACCGCGGACGGGCCGCCCGACGTGGTGGTCCTGGCGCTGGACGGGCTGGTGACCTCGGCGCAGTCGGAGTTCCTCGGCGCCCTGCGAGCTCCGTCTCCGGACGGATTCGCCCCGGTGGTGATCTGCGCGCATGCGACCGGTCCGGGCGCGCGGCCACGGCTGGCCGCGCTGTGCGACACCGTGGTCGGCTGGCCGCCGGGCGGCGACACCGGCCCGGTCGAGCTCGCGCTGCGCGGCTGGGTCCGGTCCTGGTCCGGGCTGCTGGCCGCCCGCTGGGCGCTGCGCGCCCTGGCGTCCGCGGCGTCCGCCGGCCGGCGCGACGACCAGCTCGGCCTCGCGGTGGAGGCCGAGGCCGCGGGCGCGGACGAGCTGACTGAACTGGACCTGCTGGATGCGTTACGGGGCCGGCGGATCCGGTTGCCGCACGGACACGACGACGCCCTGCGGCTGCTGGGTGCCCACGGTCGCGATCCGCGGGCCCGCCTGGGCCTGGCCCAACGGGCTGGTGTGGAACAGGTGAGCGGCGCGGCGGCGCGGGCGTTGGCGTTCTGGCGCACCCAGGCGATGCGGCCCGATCCCGGAACGGCCGGCCGGGGCGCATACGCGTCGCTGGTGCGGATCAGCGAGCGGCTGTTGACCGGCGCGGCCCACGGGTGATCCCGGGGCGAGCGACGCCGGTCAGATCGCGACGAATCCGCTGACCTGTGTGCCCGTGGCCGGGCTGGACCTGACCGTCAAGGTGCCACCGACGGTGGCCAGCCGCTCCGCGAGCTGGCGCAGCGGCATCGGGCCGCTGGCGTCGAACCCAGGCCCGGTATCGGTCACGTCGAAGCTCAGTCCCCGGGCGGAGGTGCGCAGCGTCAGCGTGACCTTGGCCCCGGGCACGTGCTTGTGCGCGTTGCTGACCGCTTCCAGGCACGCGAGGTAGACCGTGGCCTCCACCTCGGGCGGATACCGGCGGCCGCTCAGCAGCGGGTCGATGTCCATGGTGAGCGTGTCCAGGGTGCCCAGCCGGGCCGCCAGCGCCGTGACCAGGCCGTGGTCGGCCAGCGGCAGCGAGAGGAGCCCGGTGGCCGTGCTGTGCAGGACCTCTTCGGTGCTGGCCAGCAGATCTTTGAGGCGTTGCAGGTGCCCGGCCGCCTCGACCCGGTCGCCGGCACCGAGGTGGTGTTCGACCAGGGCCAGCGACATCTGCAGCGCCACCATGTGGTGCTGGGCGCCGTCGTGCAGGTCCCGTTCGAGGTGGTACCGCTGGCGTTCCATGTCGCCCGCGGCCCGCAGCCGGGCGTCGGCCAGCTGTGCCGCGCCGCGGCGCAGCATCTGCTCGGCGTCGTCGGCGCAGAGCCGGGCGCGCAGCTCCGAGGCCAGCAGCCGGGTCACCGTGAGCAGTTCCGGCCAGTCGCGCAGCCGCCGCGCGGCGGCCGGCGGGTCGACCCGGACCTCGCCGAGTGCGTGCCCGTCGTGCTCCAGCCGGATCGTGGCCGACGGCGGCGGCTCCCGACCGGCGGCCGGCTCCTCACCGCGACCGGCGTCGCCCACCTCGGGGACCCGACCGGCGCCGTACTCCTGCACCCGGTATCCGGCCGCGGAGTCGAGCCCGGCCGGCAGCCGCAGCACGAGCCGGACGTGGTCCGCGGCCAGGCAGGCGCCGAGCGCTTCGGCCAGCGCCTGGCCGTGGCGCTCCGGCAGGGGCGGTCCGGGCAGCGCGCGCAGGGTCTCGACCAGGCGTGTCACGGCGGCGGTCCGGTCCGCCTCCCGGGAGCGTCCGGTTCGCTCGCAGCGGCGATGCACCATCGCACTGTACCCGCGGCGGGACGCGGTCGCTCAGGCCGCGCAGGGGGTGCGGTCGGCCAGGACCCGGCGGGCCGCGCGCAGGGCATAGTGCACCCGGCTCTTGACGGTACCCACCGGCACCCCGAGTGACGCGCCGATCTCGGCCGCGCTGCGCCCGTGCAGGTACACCTCGATCAGTGCGGCGCGGTGCTGCGGCCACAGCTCGCCCAGGACCTGCTCCACCAGCACCCGGTTGTCGACGTCGTCGGACGGGTCGGCGAGGGCCACGTCGGCGGCCTGATCGAGCGCCACCTCGGCGGGGCGTGCCTTGCGCGTGCGGTAGCCGTCCATGACCAGGTTGTGCACCACCCGGCGCAGCCAGCCCAGCACCGGCCCCTGGTCGGGGGTGAGCTTGTCCAGGTGCCGCCAGGCGCGCACGAATGCCTCCTGCACGGCCTCCTCGGCGCGGTGGTTGTCGCCGTCGGTCAGCCGTCGTGCGTACGTGGTCAGTGGTTCGCGGTAGCTGTCCACCAGTTCGCGCAGGCGCCGGTCACTGTCGGTCGTGCCGGCCAGTCCCGTGTTGAGCACCGTGTTCGTCATGTCTTGACAGTGCCGCTCAGCGGTACCGCTCCAACACGGTGTGTGCCCGTCGGTGACGCAGGGTTCTCACCCATTCGGTTGAGGGTTATCCCTACCCGCGCACTGCCGAGCCCGCCCGTGAACTCGGGCCGCACCCGCCACCGTGTGACGGATAGGACGACGTCGAAAGAGGTGCGCATGTCAGAGGCCAGCTTCCCCGAGGTCGGCATCGGGATCACGACGCACAATCGGGGCCCGGTCCTGCGCCAGGCGCTGGAGGCGATCCGCAAGTACGCACCCAGCGGCGCCGCGATCGTGGTGGTCGACGACGCCAGCGATGAGCCGGTGGACGAGGCGACCTACCGGTTCGACACCAACGCCGGGATCGCCCGAGCCAAGAACAAGTGCCTGGAACTGCTGGCCGAGCTGGGATGCACCCACCTGTTCCTGTTCGACGACGACTGCTGGCCGGTCGCCGACGGGTGGGAGCGGCCGTACGTGGAAAGCCCCGAGCCGCACCTGATGTACATCTTCACCGACACCCTGCTGGGTCCCCTGGGCGACTCGGTGGAGATCTACCGCGACGCCGAGCTCAAGGCGTACTCGCACCCGCGCGGCTGCATGCTGTACCTGCACCGGCGGGTACTCGACGAGGTCGGCGGCTACGACCCCCGGTACGGCCGCTGGGGCTATGAGCACGTGGACCTGTCCAACCGGATCTACAACGCCGGGCTGACCTCGTTCCGGTTCGCTGACGTGGCCGGCAGCGAGCACCTGATCCACAGCTGCGACGAGCACGTCACGGTCGGCTCCAGCGTGTCGGACATGGAGCGCTTCACCCTGATACGGGACCTGAAGACCCGCTACGAGTCCAGCCGCGCGTCGGCCGAGTACTGCGAGTTCCGGCCCCGCCCGCTGGGCCCGCTGGCCGCGACCAACGTGGTGCTGACCACCTACCTGACCGCGCAGCCGGACCCGCAGCGCGGTGTCGCCTGGACGCCGGACTACGCCGACCTGGCCGAGTTGCGGGAGTCGCTGCGCCGGCACGGGCGGCGGCTGGTGGTGCTGCACGACTGCCTCGACGAGCCGGACACCGACCTGGTCACCCACGTGCGCGTACCCGCCGGTGCCGCCGGTGCCTCGCCCTACTTCCAGCGCTGGCTCTGCTATTGGCAGTACCTGCGCGAGCACCCGGAGATCGACCAGGTGTGGTGCGTCGACGGTACCGACGTGGAGATGCTGCGCGATCCGTTCCCCGAGATGGAGGACCGCCTGTACGTGGGCGACGAGCCGTCCCCGTTGTGCATCCCGTGGATGGTGTACCACCACGGCGGCAGCGAGACGCTGCTGCGGTTCCTGTCGGCCAACCGCGGTATCCAGCTCCTCAACGCCGGCCTGGCCGGCGGGAGCCGGAAGGTCGTGATGGACTTCTGCCGGGACGTGTTCGACTGCTGCGTGCAGCACGCCCGCGAGGCGGGCCCGGTCGACATGGGCCCGTTCAACTACGTCGCGCGCACCTGGTACACGGGCATGGTCACGCACGGGCGGCAGGTCAACACCGTGTTCCGGACGTTCGACCGCACGGCGACGGATTCGTGGTGGCGGCACAAGTAGGCGCCCGCGGCGGGCTCCTCGGCCGACGCGGGCGCGGCGCGGGTGAACCCGGAGCGCGGGACGGGGGACCGGTGCAGGCGGACGACCGCGACGCCGTGGCAGATGACGCCCTGCACGGCCTGCTGCTGCGGCTGGCCGGTTACCTGCCGGATCCGGTGCTGGGCGACGTGCGGGACCGGCTGGCCGCCGGCCGGCGGCCCGAGGTCGCCCGGACGGTGGCGTTCGAGGCGTTGGCGCAGCCGCTGCACCTGGCGCCCGACGAGGCCGACGTCCTGCGCACGGAACTGACCGCCGAGGCGGCCGACCGCGACCTGGCCGCCGCGCTGGCCGAGGTGATCGGCGACCGGGATCCGGCGCCGTGGCTGTTCCAGTCCACGCTCACGGTCGCGGATCCCGGGACGGACCCGGTCGTGGCGCGCCCGGTTGACCTGACCGGCGCCGCCGCCGACGAGCTCGACCCGGTGGACCGGGCGCTGGTGGCCTTCGCGCGCGGCACGCCGGGGGTGCGCGCGCTGTGGCGTTCGTGGCGTATGCCGGCCGGCTCCCACGCCTGGCACGCGCCGGTCCGGGTCACGGTGCTCGGCGTGGAGCGCACCACCGGCGGGTTGCCCGCGCTCGCCGCCGGTGCGCGAGCGGTGATGGCCGGCGCGGGCGACCCCAACGCCCAGGCGGAGGTGTGCCGGGCCGGCGCGGACAGCCCGTACTACCAGACGCTGGCCCGCTGCTGCGGCGCGCTGCTGTGGGCGGCCCACCCGCCGCGACCGGTCGACGTCGCGCCGGTGTTCCACGGCGCCGACCCGGCCCGCGGCCCGTGGTTCGCCGCCGGCCGCCCCGTCGTGGCCGAGCCCGACGAGCGCGTACGGCTGCTGGCGGCTCTGCGCGCCGCGCCGGTGATCGTCTGGACCAGCACCCCCACGGACGACGTGCTGGCCCCGCAGCACGGCGCGGTGGTGCCGCAGCACCTGCGCAGCGACGGCCGCTGGGTCTGGAGCGAGGCCGCGGCCTTCTACCTGGAGCGACACGGCCTGGCCCCGGACCCCCGGCTGGTGGCGCACCTGAACCTGCCCGACCCGCAGCCGCCGGACGAGGTCGCGATCCACCGGGCGATGGTGTACGTGTTCCGGCACGGCCTGGATTCGGCGGCCTGGTACTCCTGAGCGGCGGGGATTTCGCCCTGCCTGCGCGGCAGCCCAGACGTGTCTTCAGCTATCGCCAGGAGTTCCTGTGGCCCCGCCTGCCAGGTCCCGCCGTCAGGGTGACCCGGATGCGCAGATCGCACCGCTGGCCGGATACTCCGTGGCGGTGGCGTCCGAGCGGCGCAAGCACGTCCTGGCCGAGCATCTGGCCCAGGCCGGCGCGCGCACCATCGGTGTGCAGGCGAGTCGGTCGATCCCGCAGATCGACCAGACGCGGCTGCGTGCGGCCACCGACGAGGTGCTTGCCGGGCCGTGTGACGAGCTGGTCGTCTCGTCCGCGTTCGGGCTGCGGAGCTGGTTCGCCGCGGCGGGTCGATGGGGCCTGGCCGACGCGCTGCTGGCCCGCTTCGGCACGGCCCGGCTGCTGGCCCGTGACGCCCGCGCCGCCGACAGCCTGCGCGAGATCGGGCTGAGCACGGTCTGGTCGACCGCCGGTGCCTGCACCGAGGACCTGTTCCGGTACCTGCTCGCGCAGCCGGTCGCGGGGAGCCGGATCGTCGTGCAGACCGACACGGTGTCGCTGCGGGAGCCGTGCCGGGCGTTGCGCGCGGCCGGCGCCGACGTGGTCGAGGCGCCGACGTTCCAGAGTCTTCGGCCGGCGTACGCCGAGCATCTGCGTCGCCTCGTCGACCAGATCGTCAACCGGCAGATCAACGCGGCGGCCCTGCTCGGCGCGCCGGCCACCGAGTATCTGCTGGCCGAAGCGAAGGCCGAGGGCCGGCTGGACGACATGCTCAACGCGCTCTGCGACGACGTGCTCTGCGCCTGCCTGGGTGCCGGCACCGCCGCCCCGTTGGTGGCCTGGGGCGTGCACCCGATCGTCGGTGCCGCCCCGTTCGCCGAAGAACTGGCCGTCGCATTGCTGGAAGCCTTGCCGCGGACGGCGACCCGGCTCGAGATCGGGCCGCACGCGCTGGAGCTGCGCGGCCAGGCCGTCGTGTTGGACGGGCGGCTGATCCCGATGCAGGCGGGCCCGCTCGCGGTGCTGCGAGCGCTGGCCCGCCAGCCCGGCCGGGTGGTCTCCTCCGCCGAGATCCGCCGCTCGATCCCCAACTGGTCCGATGTGGACGATCACGCCATCGAGATGGCCGTGTCCCGGCTACGGCGCACCCTCGACGGCGCCGACCTCGTGCACACGGTCATGAAACGCGGCTACCGCCTCGCCACGTGACCGGGTAGGCCAGTCGTGCCGGTCGGATCAGGGAAGGTAGCCGCGACCCGGCGCCGGTTCCGTGGGACTATGCGGAACCAGTACGAGCCGTAGCCCGGCAGGGTCAGTAGGTAGGGCCGCAGGCCGATGCTGGGGAAGCGGGTGTCGCCGGTCAGCTCGACCGGCGTGTGGCCGTGGAAGCGTGCACCGAGGGGCAGTTGCACCGGCTGCGGGTGACGGGACAGGTTGTGCACGCAGAGCAGCACCTCGTCGCCGGTGTCGTCCTTGTGTTCGCGCAGGAACGCCAGGACCGCCTGGTTGGATCCGCCGAGGTCGGTCAGGTCGCCGAGGGCGAACGCGGGGTGCCGCTTGCGGATGGCGAGCATCTTGCGGGTCCAGTGCAGCAGCGAGGCCGGCTCCTGCTGTTGCCGTTCGACGTTGACCGACTGGTAGCCGTACACCCAGCCGTTGTTCATCGGCAGGTACAGCTGGCTCGGGTCGCATCGGGAGAACCCGCCGTTGCGGTCGACGTTCCACTGCATCGGCGTGCGCACGCCGTCGCGGTCGCCGAGGTACACGTTGTCGCCCATGCCGATCTCGTCGCCGTAGTAGATGACCGGCGACCCGGGTAAGGAGAGCAGCAACGACGTGAACAGCTCGATCTGGCTGCGGTCGTTGCCGACCATCGGGGCGAGCCGGCGCCGGATGCCGAGGTTGAGCCGCATGCGCGGGTCGCGGGCGTACTCGCTGTAGAGGTAGTCGCGCTCCTCGTCGGTGACCATCTCCAGGGTGAGCTCGTCGTGGTTGCGCAGGAACGTGCCCCACTGGCAGCCTTCGGGAATCTTCGGCATCTGCTCGAGGATCTCCGAGATCGGCACCCGGGACTCCTTGCGCACGGCCATGAAGATCCGGGGCATCAGCGGGAAGTTGAACGCCATGTGGCACTCGTCGCCCGCCAGGAGCGTGGGGTCGCCGAAGTACTCCACGAGGTCGGTCGGCCACATGTTCGCCTCGGCCAGCAGCACGCTGCCCGGGTACTCGTCGTCGACCATCTTCCGGACGCGTTTGAGGTACGCGTGCGTCTCCGGCAGGCCGGCGCAGTCGGTGCCCTCGCGCTCGAACAGGTACGGCACCGCGTCGAGCCGGAAGCCGTCGATGCCGAGGCCGAGCCAGAACCGCACCACGTCGAGCATCGCCTCGGCGACGGCGGGATTGTCGTAGTTGAGGTCCGGCTGGTGGTGGAAGAACCGGTGCCAGTAGAACTGCTGCCGGACCGGGTCGAAGGTCCAGTTCGACGGCTCGGTGTCGGCGAAGATGATGCGCGCGTCGGAGTACTCGGTGTCGGTGTCGCGCCACACGTAGAAGTCGCCGTACGGGCCGGTCGGGTCGCGCCGCGACTCCTGGAACCAGTGGTGGGTGTCGGAGGTGTGGTTGAGCACGAGGTCGGTGATGACCCGGATGCCGCGGGTGTGGGCCGCGTCGAGCAGGGTCACGAAGTCCTCGATCGTGCCGTACTCCGGGGAGATCGTGTAGTAGTCGCGGATGTCGTACCCACCGTCGCGGCGCGGCGAGTCGTAGAACGGTGGCAGCCAGAGGCAGTCCACGCCGAGCCACTGTAGATAGTCCAGTTTGGACACCAGCCCCAGCAGGTCGCCGACGCCGTCGTTGTTGGAGTCGAAGCCGGCCTGTGTGAGGACTTCGTAGAAGACGGCACGCTGGTACCATTCCGCGTTGACCGGCATGCTACTTCACCGATCCCGCCAGCACGCCCTGCACGAAGTACCGCTGGAAGGCGAAGAACACGATCAGCGGCAGCAGCATCGACAGGAACGCGCCGGGCGCGATCACGTCCACATTGGAGGAGAACGTGCCCATCTGCTCCTGCAGGACGTAGGTGATGGGCTTGCTGGACGCCCCGGCGAAGACCTTCGCGACCAGCAGGTCGTTCCAGACGAACAGGAACTGGAAGATGGTCAGCGAGGCGATCGCCGGCCAGCCGATCGGCAGGATCACCCGGGCGAAGATCATGAACTCGCTGCCACCGTCCATCCGGGCCGCCTCGAGCAGGTCGCGCGGGATGCCGATGAAGAAGTTGCGCAGCAGGAAGATGGCGAACGGGAGCCCGAACGCCACGTGGAACACGATCACGCCGGTGAGTGAGCCGAAGATGCCGAGCGCGCCGAAGAGCTTCGCGTCCGGGATGATCGCCATCTGGACCGGTACGACGATGAGCGCGACCAGGACGGCGAACACCGCGTCGCGGCCGCGGAAGTCCTGCCACGCGAGGGCGTAGGCGGCCGCCGCCCCGATCAGCACGACCAGGATGGTGGACGGCACGGTGATGAGCACGCTGTTCCAGAGCCCGTCGACCATGTCGCGGTTGTCGAGGAGTTTGGCGTAGTTGGTGAGGGTCAGCTCGCTGGGCTTGGTGAAGACGTGCCACCAGCCGGTGGCGGCGCTGGCCGAGGCCGGGCGCAGGCTGGCCACCAGCAGGCCGGTCGTGGGCAGCAGCCACATCAGCGCGGTGAGCACGACGACGGTGTACATCAGGCCGCCGCCGAGCCGGGCTACGATCCGGGACACCAGGCTGCGCCTGGGCGGGCCGATCACGGCGGTGCCGGCCGGCTCGATCGTCGGCACCCGGGCGGTGGATACGAAGCTCATCGGTCCTTGTCTCCTCGCAGCCGGCGGACGTTGTACAGCATGGCGGGCACCACGAGCGCGAAGAGCAGCACGGCCAGTGCGCTGCCCAGGCCGGTGTTCTGGCGCGCGAAGGCGGTCTGGTACATCTGCAGCGCCACGACGTTGGCGTGGTCCTGGGTCACCGGGTCGGGCGCCAGGATGTACACCAGATCGAAAATCTTCAGCACGTTGATGACCAGCGTGACGAGCACGACCACCAGCACGGGCCGGACCAGCGGGATGGTCACCCGCCGGAACACCTGCCACTCGGTGGCACCGTCGACCCGGGCGGCCTCCTGGGCATCGCGCGGGATGGCGGAGAGGCCGGCCGAGATCAGCACCATCGCGAAGCCGGCCCAGATCCAGATGTACGCGGCGATGATCGCGGGCGTGACGATGCTGCCGCTGAGCCAGGTGACGCCGTTGAACGGGGCGGCGAAGTTCGACGCGGCCAGCCGGATCGTGTACCCGTCGCCGGTGAGCTGGGGGAATGCGAAGCCGCCCGCCGGGCCGGTCCGGGTCGTGGCGACCACCTTGCCGTCCCGTACCGCCTCCACGACCATGCCGGGCAGTCCCTTTTCGCCCGCGTCGACGGCGCCGGGCCGGCCACTGCCGCCGCGGCTGAAGTCGAGCCAGACCACGCCCCGCAGGCCGGTTCCCGCAACGTCCGGCGCGGCCTCGACCGCCTCGGCCGGGACCCGGTCGGGTGGGAGGCCGACCATCGGCAGCAGGACTTGCGCCGTATCGGCGGCCGGTTTCGCGGTCTGCACGGCGCCGTCCACGGTCACCAGGCCCGCCTCCTCGCGCGGGCTGGTCCCGTAGTACTTCGACGGCGGCTTGAACACGTCATGGACCGACACGATCGCGGCATTGAGGGCGCCGCGGTCCTTGTCCGCCTCGTACACCAGCGTGAACGTGACGCCGGCCGCGAGGAACGAGATGGCCATCGGCATGAACAGCACGGTCTTGAAGGCGGTGGCCAGCCGGATCCGCTCGCTCAGCACGGCGAACAGCAGTCCGAGCGCGGTGACCACCGTCGGGGCCACGACGACCCAGATGACATTGTTGACGATGGCCCGGCGGGTCGCCGGCCCGGTGAACATCTCGACGTAGTTGGCCAGGCCGACGAAGCGGGTGCCGTCGGCGTTGAAGAAGCTGTACCACACCGTGGCGACGATGGGGTAGGCCACGACGGCGGCCAGGATGACCAGAGCCGGGCCGAGGAAGAGCGCCGTGATGAGGCCGGGCGCCTCCCAGCGGCGCGGTCGCCCGGGCTTGCCGTCCGGCGCGTCCGGCCGGCGGGCGGGGGCCCCGCCGAGAACCGGTCGGGCGGTCGGCCGGCTGTTGTTCCTCGTTGCCGGTGACGCCCTGAATGCGCCTGCCGGCTCGGACGCGCGCGCCATCAGTTGCTCCCGAAGTCCTTCTTGGCGGCGTCTTCGAGCTTGCCCGCCAAGGCGTTCACATCCATCGCAGGGTTGCCGAGGAACTCCTGGAGCAGCTTCCACTCGTCGGCGTTCGTGCCACCGCCGAAGGATGCCGGCGCCAGGTCCGACATGTCGAACTTGATCACGTCGGCGTTGACGACCAGCTTGGCCAGTCCGCGCACCGTATCATCCGGATACGCCGACGGATCGGCGAGCTTGTTCGGCGTGATGAACCCGCCGCCCTTGGCGAAGGTCTCGGCCGACTCCTTCGAGGCGAGGTAGGCCATGAGTGCCATCGTCGCCTTGTCGTCCTTGAGTGCCACCGCCTGGTCGCCGCCGACCACCACGGACGGCTTGGCGCCCTTGATCGACGGGAACGGCAGATACTTGGCCGTGTCGCCGACCTTGTACTTGCCCGCCTTGGTGATCTCCGAGCCGACGAAGTCGCCCTCGCACAGGATCGCCGCCTTGGGCTTCTCGCCGAACACCTCGGCGACGGACTGCGAGAAGTCGATCTTCAGCGCGCCGGCGTTGCCGGCGTCGATCATCCGCGGCGTCGACCACAGCTGCCCGATCACCTTGAGGGTTTCCACCACGGTCGGGTCGGTCCACGGAATCTGGTGCTTGGACAGCTTGTCGTAGTTCTCCGGGCCGCCGACCTGGATGTACACGTTCTCGAAGAAGTCGGTCAGCGTCCAGGCCGACGCGCCGGGCACCGCGAACGGCGTGATGCCGGCGTCGGCGAGCGTCTTGGCCGCGGCGAGGAACTCCTCCCAGGTCTTCGGCTCCTTCACGCCGGCCGTGGCGAACGCGTCGGTGCGGTACCAGCAGATCGACTTCTCGGCGGCCTTCAGATAGAAGCCGTACACCTTGCCGTCGACCGTGCCGAGGTCCTTCCACGCGGCACTGTAGTTCGCCGTGACCGCGTCGAGCGCCTCGCCGCTCAGCGGCTTGAGGTTGCCCTTCTTCGCCAGCTCGGCGACGGTACCGGGCTGCGGGATCAGCGCGATCGACGGCGGCGTACCGCCGGAGATCTTCTGGTTCAGAAACGACGCCACGTCGTCGCCGGCGGAGGTGTAGACGGTCTTGACGCCGGTCTTCTTCTCGAAGTTCTCGAGCACCTTCTTGAAGTTGGCCTGCTCGACGCCCGACCACTTCGCCACGACCTCGACGGTGCCGCTCAGGCTCGGTCCGCCGGACGGTTCCGACGGGGTACCCCCGCAGCCGGCAGCGGTCGCCGCCACCA
Organism: Dactylosporangium sp. CA-233914; assembly: GCF_050942935.1. Classification (NCBI taxonomy): domain Bacteria; kingdom Bacillati; phylum Actinomycetota; class Actinomycetes; order Micromonosporales; family Micromonosporaceae; genus Dactylosporangium; species Dactylosporangium sp. CA-233914. The sequence continues at coordinate 3,920,897 of NZ_CP192030.1, forward strand.
CGGCCAGCGCCGTGGAGAGCCGTGCCATACGTGCCATGAAAGTCTCCTTCTTGCCAGGGGTGCTGTTATGGACGAATCCCTCGCCGGGCCGGCGAGGACGTTGGCGGTAGATCGCGCCGCGGGCGGCGCGGATCACTGGATCGTCAGGCCGCTTTCCAGGTCGAATACGTGCAGGCGGGCGGTGTCGACGGCGACCGCGACCACCTTGTCCTTGCCGACCTGCGAACGCGGGCTGAACCGGGCGACGAGCTCGGTCAGCGGCGCGGCGGAGTCGAGCGGGTCCAGTCCGGCGTCGCGGGCCAGCTCCCGGGTGTCGTCGGTGACCACGCCGGGCGCCGCGACCCGCAGGTGCACGAGCAGTTCGGAGCCGAGCCCCTCGACGAGGTCGACGGCCGCGTGGAGCAGCGCGCCGCCGGCCGGCGCCAGGCGCGCGTCCCACATCTCCTCGGGCCTGATGCCGACGGCAACCGGGCGGTCGAGGTACGCGAGCACACCCGGCCGGGCCTGCAGCAGCGCCGGATCGACCCGCAGGCGCTGGTCGCCGATGCACAGCAGCACGTCCTCCGCCGACCTCGTGAAGACGCCGGTGATCAGGTTCATCGCGGGCGAGCCGATGAAGCCGGCGACGAACATGTTGGCCGGCCGCTCGTAGAGCTCCTGCGGGGAGGCCACCTGCTGCAGCACACCCTTCCTCATGACCGCCACGCGGTCGCCCAGCGTCATCGCCTCGGTCTGGTCGTGGGTGACGTAGATGGTCGTCACGCCGAGTCGCCGGGTGGTGCGCCCGATCTCGGTGCGCATCTGCACCCGCAGCTTGGCGTCCAGATTGGACAGCGGTTCGTCCATGAGGAATGCCTGCGGCTCCCGGACGATCGCCCGCCCCATCGCGACCCGCTGGCGCTGCCCACCGGACAGCGCCCGCGGCCGGCGACGCAGGTGCTCGCTCAGCCCCAGCGTGGCGCCGGTCGCGGTGACCCGGCGTTCGATCTCGGCCCGGGGCATCTTGCGCAGCTTCAGGCCGAAGGCGATGTTGTCGTACACGTCGAGGTGGGGGTAGAGCGCGTAGCTCTGGAACACCATGGCGATGTCGCGGTCGCGGGCCGGCACCCGGTTGACCACACGGCCGCCGATGCTGAGGACGCCCTCACTGATGTCCTCGAGCCCGGCGACCATGCGCAGCGCCGTGGTCTTGCCGCAACCGGACGGGCCGACGAGCACGAGCAGCTCGCCGTCGGTGATGTCGAGGCTCAGCCCGTCGACGGCCCTTGTCCCGTCGGTGTACACCTTGCTCACGTCGTCGAGGCTGACCTGCGCCACGGAGCACTCCCAATCTGCTGGTTCGTCAGGATCCGCCGGAATTCGTGCGAAGTCCGCCACGCGTTCTCACGCATAGGTCGTGATGGCTTCCGAATTCGACGGTGCAGCGAGTGTTGCCGCGTTAGCGCGGCGATGACCAGACGCCGTAACGATCCGCAACAGATGCGAGATAGTCCTCACAAGATCGCGATTTGAACCCCGGGCAGACTCGCCGAAGATGTCCGCTTTAGCCGGAATCTATGCGGCAATGGTTGCCGCATCAGGGTGCAGAAGAACCTCCGCCATTCCTGGCGACGGATTCATTCTTGCAGCCTCCGGGCCGGCGAAAGAATCAGTGAGCGGACATTTATCGTATCGTGACTTTCCCCCCGGTGCATCTCCTGGCACGGTAGAAGCCAATCTGTCGAAATCGCCGACGACGGATACGCTTGCCGCGCCGCCACCCCCGGCCGGTTCTGCCCCCGCCTGCCCCGCCACCGCCGACGATGCCAGGCGTGCCTGCCGCCAGCCCAACGGGCCCGAGAGGAGTGTGCCGTGCCCCCACCGCCAGCCCATGCACAGCGATCGGCCGCCGGGCACGCCCCGGACGGCTCCGGCGGCTCGGCCATCGCACCACTGACGGGCTACACGGTGGCCTTGGCGACGGAGCAGCGGCGCCCGGCGCTCGCGGCCCCGCTGGAGGAGGCCGGGGCTAAGGTCGTCGCCGTGCAGGCCCTGCGGGTCGTCGCCCAGCCGGACGAGGACGAACTGCGCACGGCCACCGAGCAGTGCCTGGCCGCGCCGATCGACGAGCTCATCGTCACCTCGCCGTTCGGCTTCCGCTCCTGGCTCAACTCGGCGCAGCGATGGCACCTCGCCGATCGGCTCATCACCGCGTTCGGCCACGCCCGGCTCCTGGCCCGCGACGGCGCCGCGGCGGACAGCCTGCGCGAGATCGGGCTGCGCGAGATCTGGTCGACCGCCGCCGCCTCGACCGACGACCTGATGCGCTACCTGCTCGCGCACCCGGTCGCGGGCCAGCGCATCGTGGTGCAGGTCGACACGCCGTCGCTGCGCGAACTGTGCCAGACGCTTCGCCGCCAGGGCGCCGACGTGGTGGAGGTGCCGACGTACAGCACGGCTGTGCCGACCCACGCCGAGCACCTACGGCGACTGGCCGACCAGCTGATCCGCCGGCAGATCGACGCGATCGCGCTGACCAGCCCCGAGGCGACCGAGAACCTGCTCGAGCAGGCCGACCGCGACCAGCGCCGGCCCGAGGTGCTCAACGCCCTCTGCGACGAGGTGACCGCCGTCTGCCTGGGCCCGCTGACCGCCGCCGCGCTGACCGCCCAAGGGGTGCGCCCCCTGACCGGACCCATCGGCTACGCCGACGACTTCCTCGCGACACTGATTGCCGTGCTGCCCAGCAACGCCGTACGGGTCGCGCTCGGCCCGCACCAGGTGGAGATCCGCGGGCAGGCGGTCATCGTCGACGACCGCCTGATCCCGGTCCAGCCGGTCCCGATCGCCGTACTGCGGACCCTCGCCCGCAGCCCGGGTCGCGTGATGTCGTGCGCGGACATCCGCCGCAACATGCCGACCGGCGCCGCCGTCGACGACCACGCCATCGAGATGGCGATATCCCGGCTGCGCCGGGCGCTCAACGGCACGCCTCTGATCCACACGGTCATGCGCCGCGGCTACCGTCTCGCGATCGGTGCGGGGTGAGAACTCGGGGGAGCTTCCCTCGTCTCGCTATCCGTGGCCTGCACGGCTCGCGGTAGCGGGTGATTCGGCTGGCACGCCGCGTTACGCTTGGTGCAGATGCAAGGATGGCGCGAGCTGCCATGGTTTTGATGCTGATCGTCGTGTTGATGGTAGCGGTGGCCGGGTTGTTGGCCAGCGCCCGGATCGTCCGACAGTATGAACGCGGTCTGGTCTTCCGGTTCGGGCGTCTGCAAGAGGTGACACGCGGGCCGGGCCTGACGCTGATTGTCCCGATTCTGGACCGGCTGCAGAAAGTGAACTTGCAGATCGTCACCATGCCGGTACCAGCACAGGATGGGATCACCCGCGACAACGTGACCGTCAAGGTAGACGCGGTGGTGTACTTCCGGGTCATCGACGCGCTCCGGGCCATCGTCAACGTGCAGGATTACATGTTCGCGGTCCTCCAAGTGGCGCAGACGTCGCTGCGTTCGATCATCGGTAAGAGCGACCTCGACGAGGTGCTGACCAACCGGGAGCGGCTCAACCAGGGCCTGGAGGTCATGATCGACAGTCCGGCGATCGATTGGGGCGTCCACATCGACCGCGTGGAGATCAAGGACGTCTCGCTGCCGGAGTCGATGAAACGGTCGATGTCCCGACAGGCTGAAGCGGAGCGGGAGCGGCGTGCCAGGATCATCACCGCGGACGGTGAGCTGCAGGCGTCGCGAAAGCTCGCCGACGCCGCGGCCACGATGGCGCGGACACCGACCGCGCTGCAGCTGCGGTTGTTGGAGACGGTGGTCGAGGTGGCAGCCGAGAAGAACTCGACGGTAGTGCTGCCGTTCCCGGTCGAGCTGTTGCGCTTCCTGGAGCGGTCGGCTTCGACGCAGGCCACCGTCGAGCCGCCGCAGACCGAGCACGCGACGGGGCTGTCCCGGGTGCACACCGCGCGGTAGTCGGTCCACCTCGGCACGTGCTGCGCGGGCGTTCAGGCCGCTAGCCTCGGGTCCTGTGGGGTGCCAGGACTCCGTCCATAACGTGTGACCTGGGCTGCTTCACGGTGTGTGCCTGCCCCGCTGGTAACCAGCTGGGAACGGGCATACCGACATCGGTGAAAGCGTTCGCCGGTAGCAACTCCGGGTGCTTGTAGATCGACCACGTGCACGATGAGCGTCCCGGAGTATGGGCGTCGCCGAACGTCGGAGGCTCGACCACGCGCAGCGGAAACCCGAGGTGGACGATAGGTGCCCGCTGTTGCAGCTGACAGCAGTGCGCGCAGTACAGGCAGACCCCCTTCGTGCGCCACGCCCAGTCGTGCTCCTCGGTGGTGAACCGCCGGGTGTCCTGGGAGCCGGTCGGTTCTGAGGTCGGATAGGTCCGGCCCCCGGAGCCGCACGGTGCGAACTGGACCACCCAGCGGTCGTCCTCCTCCCGCACGTCGAACGTGCCGTCCCGGCCCGGGCCGCACAAGTGTCCGCGAGTGGCTTCGAAGATGTCGAGGAGGAGTCGTTCTACTGAGCGCTGCCACGGCTGTCGCTCAGCGGCGTACTTGTGCCTGATGCCGGTGTAGTAGTGGCCGAGCAGCGCGTCCCACAGGCTGCCGACGACCGATTCCCCGAGGTGCTCGGCTCCGAGTGCGAGCAGTTCCGTCAGGTGGTCGGTGGCCGGGTCGTGGGCGGCGAGCCAGGTTGCGCGCGCCCGCTCGAGTGCGGCGCCCGCGAACTCGAGATCGCCGGACACGGCGTGCTCGCCGACCTCGTCGATCAGCGCGAGGTAGCGGCGCCAGCCACACACGAGGTCCTTCAGCACCATGTCCGCGCGCCCGCGCGCCGGCGTCAAAGCCGCTGCCTCGACACCGAGCGCGTCCAGCAACGCAGGGAGTTCGACGAGCCAGAGCGCGTAGAGGTCATATGCCTCTTGCGCCTCCTGAACGGTGAGCCGAGCCAGTGCGCGAGCGTCATCGACTCGGCCGGCGGTCAGCGCCTCGTGCGCGAGTTGGTACGACGAGCGGCCCTGCGCCGTCCAAGGGTCGGCACGGACATTGTGTCCCAGGAGGTCGCTGTACCGGATCGCGTCCGATCCCACAGGTCAGCCCCGCTCGAAGAGCCGCCGACGCTCCCAGTCGGTGACCGTCTCCGACAAGAACGCGATCTCCTCCTCGCGTCCGACGGCGAGCAGGTGGTGGTGCGCCTCAGTTCCCAGACCGTCACGCACCGCCTTGCTGTTCTCGAACAGCGAGAGGGCCGCGGGCAGGGAGGTCGGCAGCATGGGCAGGTCGGTCCGGCTGTACACATCGCCGGTCTCCAGGTGCGGCATCGCGGCCTCGGTCTCGATGCCGCCGGCCCCACCCAGTGCCACCGCCGCGAGGGCGACATAGGGGTTGACGTCGGCGCCCGGCACTCGGTTCTCGACCCGGCGGTGCTTGCCCAAGCCCACGACGCGCAGGCTGCACGTGCGGTTGTTGTCGCCGACGGCGATGGTCGTCGGCGCGAACGAGTGGGGCCGGAAGCGTCGGTAGGAGTTGATGTGCGGCGCGTACATCAATGTCGACTCGGCCATATGGGCCGCAACGCCACCGACGAAGGCGTCGAACCGCTTGTCCTCGCCCAGCGGGGCTGTGGTGTCTGCGTCCCAGAGACTCACGTGGACGTGACAGGAGTTGCCTTCGTCGCCGATCATCCATTTCGCCATGAAGGTCGCGGACACGCCCAACCTGGTCGCGATGCTCTTCACCCCGAACTTGTAGAGGAAGTGCCGGTCGGCCATCTCCAGGGCTGTGGTGTGCTTGAGGTTGATCTCGTGCTGCCCGCGCCCGTACTCGTTCGCGTAGCCCTCCACCTCGATGCCCGCCTGGTCCATCTGGCTTATGACCGCGTCGATGAACGCCTCGGACTTGAGGGCTTCCAGAGCATCGTATGCGGCGTGGTAGCGGCTCGACGGAGTCAGCGTTGTGTAGCCGTTCCTCCAGGCGTCCTCGTAGCTTTCGGTGAACAAGTTGAACTCGAGTTCCGTGGCGGCCTGGAGCTGAACACCAAGTGCCTCGAGGCGGGCGAGTTGCCGCTTGAGCATCTGGCGCGGCGCGATGTCCAGCGGCCTGCCCTCCGCATCGGCCGGGTCGCAGATGATGACCGGCGTGCGCGGCAGCCATGGGAGCAATCGGGCGGTCGACAGGTCGGGAACCAGTGGCACATCAGGGACGCCCGCTGCCATCCCGCCGACGTGGACCAGGCCGGCACGGACGTTCTGCTCGATGTCGATGCCCCACAGCATGAGCGGCACCCGGATCGCCAGCGGATCGTCGATGGCCTGGAGAATCCGGGCACCCGGAACGCGTTCGCCCAAGCATCGGCCGGCGTTGTCGGGAGTGACCAGCAGGACGGCATCGATCGCGCCCGACCTGATGCTCTCGATCAGCCGGTCGATGGGGACGGGCCCGAACGGTAACTGCGACCCGGTCGAGGTGTCGCGGAATCCGTTGAGCGATGTGGCGGACGAAGTCACCGTTGTCTCCCTGTCCCCTCGAACAAAAACAACCTATTGGGCGAGTCAATAGACCTTATGCTAGTGAGCCATCGATCACAGTGTCAAGGTTCGGGTTCACGATGAGGACTGGGTCCGCTACCTCGACCAACTCCACCCCAGCTGGCCACTGCGCCGGTTCCTGGCGCGCCGGGGCCTGGAAGCGGGGCCATCTGCGCAGGCTATCAACGAGTTCCCCGTCTGGCCTCGTGCGCGGCTCGGGGTAACCAGTACCTGGGCTGCGGCGACCTCGCCGTTCGCCTGATGGCCGACCGCGCCAACGCCACTCGAAGGACCGACGCGCGGCCCGAAGCAAGCCCAGACTGTTGACATGGATCACAAAAGGACCCAATATCGAACCAATAGAGTGACACGTTGATCGAGCATCGGCGGCAGGCCGTACCAAGCTCATCGCCACCACCCACCACCGTAGCCCAGCGCGCTAACGAGGACCACCGCGCTCACACGAGTACTGGGACTGAAGACGGCGCCCAAAAAGCGCAGTCTCACGCAGCGAACGCTGATGCTCTGCTCACCATCTGGTTGCCCGGGCGGCCCACGTGAGGACCCCCGCATCCATCGACTCCGAATTGGAGTAGGAGCAAGGAGAACCAGCCAAATGTCCGCAACTACTGATCCCCAGGTTGGAGCCAGCTCCCAGGGCGACAAGGCCGCACTGCTCCATCGGGGTCTCGGAGTCGGCTCGATCGTCTTCATGGTGGTCGCCGCCGTCGCGCCCCTCGGTGCGGCCTGCGCGGTCATCCCCCTCGTCTTCGCACTGGGCGGCAACCCTACCGCGCCGCTGTACTTTATCGGTGCCGCGATTGTCCTGTACGTCTTCGCCGTCGGGTTCACGCTGATGAGCCGCCACGTGAAGAACGCCGGCGCGTTCTACTCCTACGTCCAGGCCGGCCTCGGTAAGGTCTCCGGCGCCGGGACCGCGTCCCTCGCACTGATCTCGTACACGATCCTGCTGATCGCCCTCTACGCGTACCTGGGCGTCGCTGCCTCCGCGGCCCTGGACCGTTACCTCGACGTGACCGTGAAGTGGTGGGTCTGCTCCTTCGCTTTCCTGGTCATCATCTCGTTCCTCGGCTACCGCGACATCGAAGTCAGCGCGAAGGTGCTCGGCGTCGCCCTCGTCCTGGAGGGCCTGGTCGTCCTCGTCGTCGACTTCGCCATCATCTTTACCGGCGGGGACTCTGGCCTCAGCGCAGCGCCGCTGAACCCGAGCCGTCTGTTCGACGGAGCTCCCGGCCTCGGCCTCATGTTCGCCTTCTTCGCGTTCGTCGGCTTCGAAGCTACCGCTGTCTTCCGCAGTGAGGCCAAGGAGCCCAAGCGCACCATCCCCAGGGCGACCTACATCGCAGTCGCCATTATTGGCGGGCTGTACGCGCTCACGTCGTGGGCGGTGGCGAATGGACTCGGCGTCGACCGGGCCGCCGCTGTCGCCGGTGGCGACCCGTCGAACGTCATGCAGGGACTCGCGAACCGATACGCTGGCAGCCTCATCGAGGACGCCGTCGTCATCCTCCTCGTCACCAGCCTGTTCGCCTGCTCGCTGTCGTTCCACAACGTCGTTGCCCGTTACCAGTTCAACCTCGCCAACGGACGAGTGCTCCCGGCGTTCATCGGCGAGGTACATCGCAAGCACCGGGCACCGTCCCGATCCTCGATCGTCGTGACGATCGCCTCGGCCGGTGTGCTCGGTGCTCTCACCATCGCGGGCCTCGACCCGGTGCTGGAGATCTACACCTGGCTCTCCGGTGCCGCCACCCTCGGCATCGTGGTGCTCATGCTGCTCACCAGTGCCGCCGTCGTGGCCTTCCACTGGCGCGGTAGGGGTCGCGACCCGGTGTGGAACTCGGTCGTCGCACCGATCCTGTCGTTCGCAGCGCTGTCGTTCGTCGTATGGATGATGCTCGACAACCTCGACCTCCTCGTCGGTAGCCGAGCCGCTGCGAACTGGGTTTGCGCCGGACTCGTCGCCTCGTTCGTGGCCGGTGCCGCGATGACCGCGATCGCAATGGCGACGTCACCGGAGAAGTATGCACAGATCCTGGAGAACTGACTTGTCACTCTCCACAAGGAGGTAGCGCCGGCCATCGAGCCCGTGGCTGGTGTCCGGACGAGGCGAGACGAGAGGGAAGCCAATGTCAGGTGTGAAGGAGAAGGTGATCGTAGTCACCGGTGCAGCCGGCGCCATCGGGCGGACGACTGCGGCAGCGCTCGCCGACAAAGGCGCCGTCGTAGTGGGCGTGGACGTACAGACGGGGCAGGACGTTGCCGCGGACTGGTTCGCCCAGTGCGATCTCACCGATGAGCGGGAGGTCGCGAGTCTGTACGCGGCGGTTGCCAGTCGCTACGGCAGGATCGACGGCCTGTTCAACAACGCCGGCGTCGTTCTGCCCGGCGACGGGTCGGTGCTTGAGGTCGGCCTCGACGCATTCACCCGGACGCTCGCGATCAATGTTGCCAGCGTCTTCCTGTGCTGCAAGCACGGGATACCTCATCTGGTCCGCAACGGCGGGGGGACGGTGGTCAACACCGCGTCGCTCGTCGCGTCGATGGGGTCGGCGGCGTCACAGATCGCCTATACCGCGTCGAAAGGGGCCGTTTTGGCGATGACCCGTGAGCTGGCTGTCGAGTTCGCTCGTCGGGGAGTCCGGGCCAATGCGCTCAGCCCGGGACCTGTCCAGTCGCCTTTGCTCGACAGCGTGTTCACCGGCGACGAGGTGGCCCGTCGCATGGTCCACGTGCCGGCAGGACGGTTCGCGCTCGCCGAGGAGGTGGCCGCGGCGGCTTGCTACCTCCTCGGCGAGGAGTCCAGCTACGTGACGGGAATCGAACTGCGGGTCGATGGGGGGATCACCGCAGCGTACGTGACCCCGGAGGGAGGACGGCCGCTGCCGGTGCTCGGTGGCGCCGGCTGAGCGCCGCTGGGACTGGACACCTGCGGGCTCAGCCCGGATCCGGAAGAAGTGCACCGTGCCGGCGCCGCCTCTCGAGATGGCGTTCATGGCCGCGGACCGTAGTGCCTCCTCTGAGGGCGACGGACCATCTTCAGGTAGGCGGCGCTTGTCATGACGATTCGGGCACGGCAGGTTGGGGCCGGGAATTGACTAATGGTATTTCCATTGGACCTATCATAGGATGCCCGCATGACTACACGGATCAACCGGCGCATGGTGCTGACACGACGCCCCGTGTGGACCGCCAAGACCGACGATTTCACCGTTGAGCAGATCCCGGTGCAGACGCCCGGACCCGGCGAGGTGCTGGTGCGGGTCGACTGGATCGCCTTCGATCCCGCGATGCGCGGCTGGATGAGCGAGGGTCCCTCCTACGCGCCGCCGGTGCCGCTGGGCGAAGTGATGCGGGCACACGCGGTTGGCGAAGTGGTCGCCGGTGAGGTGGCCGACTGCCCAGTCGGCACAGTGGTTTCTGGCAACTTCGGATGGCAGACCCATGTGATCGCCCGCCCCAGCCGCTCGGCGGTAGGACTGCTCGCGCACGTGCACGACGAGCGACTGGGTGTCCCGCTGGCGCACAAGGTGCCCGAGGACGTCCCGCCCACTGCTGCCTTGGGCGTGCTGGGGACGACCGGCCTGACGGCCTACTTCGGGATGCTCGAGCTCGGCCAGCCGCGTCCCGGTGATGTCGTGCTGGTCTCCGGCGCCGCTGGAGCGACCGGCTCTGTCGCCGGGCAGCTGGCGAGAATGGCGGGAGCCCGGACGATCGGAATCGCCGGTGGGCCGGAAAAGTCGCGATGGCTGACCGAGGTGGCCGGGTTCGACCACGTGGTGGACTACAAGAACGAGGACGTCCGCGGTCGGGTCGCCGAGATCGCTCCCGGCGGGGTGGACCTGTTCTACGACAACGTCGGCGGATCGGTGCTCGAGGGAGGGATCGCGAACATCGCGCAGCGCGGCACCGTCGTGCTGTGCGGAGGGATCTCCAGCGGTTACTCGGACGAGGCCACCCCGGTCGGGCCTCGCAACCTCTCCACCATCACGGTCCGCAGCTGCGTGATGAAGGGCTTCATCGTCACCGATTTCGCCGCCCGATTCGCTGAGGCCACCGCACGGCTGGCGGGCTGGGTTCGCGACGGCAGGCTGGTGTGGGCGGAAGACGTCCAGACGGGCGACGTAAGTCTGGCTGTGACCACAATGAACCGTCTGTTCGACGGCAACAACCTCGGCAAGCAGCTATTGCGGCTCGAGCACGGGGATGGCTGAGAGGCCCCGATCCGATGTCGTTCGCGGGCGCCCGTCCGTGCGTCGCTCCACTGGGCGGTGCGGCCCAAGGGGCAGCGGATCTACGCACCGGGACCAATTGCGGCGCTTCATCGAGGCCTGTTCTCACCGACCACCCCCGACCGCGGTCGAACACGACGCGGGAGAGACAGGGACGTCTGAGGTCCCCCAGCAAAGGAGATGCGAGTTGAGACAGATCGATCTCACGGGCAAGCGGGCCGTCGTCGTCGGTGGCGCAACCGGTATCGGGCGGGCCTCGGCCTACGCCCTGGCACAGGCCGGAGCCAACGTGGTGACACTGTCCCGGCGGAGCCGTGCGGCAAGCTTTGACGGGCCGTCGGAAGTCGCGGCCCGGATCACCCACCGCGCGCTCGACATCTCGCGGCGCGAGGACGTAGTCCGGACGTTCTCCCAGCTGGCGACCGGCGGGCTGGACATCGTGGTGCTGAGTGCAGCGGTCATCGAGCCCGCCTCGGCGGTCGACGCGGACGACGCGCTGTGGCGGCGCCACATGGACGTCAACGTCGACGGCACCTTCACGTGCGTCCGCGAGTCGATCCGGCACATGCTGGCTGCCGGCACCGCCGGAAAGGTGGTGGTGATCGGCTCAATCTCGGGCCTGGTGGGCAACCCCGGCTTCGCGGCGTACTGCGCTTCGAAGGGGTTGTGGGTGAACCTGACCCGGCAGCTCGCTCTCGACTGCGCACCACGGGGCATCAACGTCAACTCGGTCCTGCCCGGCTTCACGATGACTGATCTGGCGGACATCTACGACGACGAGACGAAAGCGACGATCGCGGCCGCTGTCCCCGCGAAGGTGTGGGCAGCGCCTGAGCAGATCGCCGACGCGGTCCTGTTCCTCGCCTCGCCGCTCGCCGACTACGTGCACGGCGTCAGCCTGCCTGTGGACGGGGGTTACGTCGCTGCCGGGCCGATCTGATCCGGTGAACCCGTCGCCTGAGCAGTTCCGAGCAGCATCCGACCCGAGGAGGAGTAATGCCTGCACTGCCTGTTCGCGCCTACACCGACCGACTGTCCTACGAACGCGGCGACGAGATCAGCGTCCACGTCAGCGCCGAGGGACGGGTTGGTGTCCGGCTCGTTCGGTTGAGGAGCTCGACCACGACCGATGCCTCGCTCGACCTTGATGTCGCGTGGACCGGGGAGGGTAGCTACAGCACGGCCCCACAGGCGACCTGCGTTGGTTCATTCCTGTTCGGTGCGCCGGCGAGCGCTGCGCCTTCGGCGTCCGCAACGGCCTCCCTCGGCGTGTTCGTCTGGTCCGGGAACGTCAAGGCGGCTGGTTCGCAAACGCTCATCGCCCTCGAGGACGAGCTGTCGCTGCAGCTGAGGGACGGTCGAGCGGTATTGGTCGACGAGCGTGCGGGCAACGTGCTCGCCGAGACGGACGTAGCCCTGGCCAACCATGAATGGCACCTCGTGGTCGGCTCCGTCGACACTGGCGGATCCAGGGTGTTCGTCATCCCGGTCGATCCCGTTCGTGGGATCAGCGCCCAGGCCCAGGGACCGTCGCCGGCCCGGCGGCTCGACCTGCGTGGAGCGGTGACCGTCGCCGCACGCTCGGGGCGAGCGGTCGAGTGTTCCACGGACGCGACGACGGGCCTCGCTGAAGAGCATTTCTCCGGCAAGATCGAGCAGCCGTTCGTCGCAACCACGCCAATGACCGCCCAGGACGCAACCGAGCTGGCCTCGGGCTCGCGTGACATCCGGTCCCTGGATCTCGTCGCCGCGTGGGACCTGGCCCTCCGGCACGGTGAGGATGTGCGGGTCGCCGCACCCATTGCGGATGACCAGCCGGCGGGCTGGCTCGTGAACGGCCCGGCCCGTGCCGTCACCGGCCGTACGTTCACCGGCAGGTGCCTGGACTTCACCCGAGTGCCCGACGAGTACGCCGCAGTGCACTTCCACTCCACCGACCTGGTAGACGCCCGGTGGACGGCGGTACTGCGTACGACGTTGCCGCAGGACCTGCCGAGCGGGGTATACGGCGTCGTCGTCGAGAACGACTCGGGCACTGACACCGTTCCAATCACCGTCGTGCCGAAGGCCACCGATCGTCGAGCGCGTGTCGCTGTCATTCTCCCGACCTTCACCTACCTGGCCTACTCCAACGAAGCGCTCTTCAACGGGCTCGACTACTCGGCGATGACGGACCAGGAGGTTGTCGTCGAGCCGGAGGACCGGGCGCACGTGGGCGACGCGTCGTTCGGGCTCTCCATGTACGACCACCACCTCGATGGGAGCGGGGTGATGTTCGCGGCGGCGCGACGCCAGATTGTCAACATGCGGCGCGGTTACCGCATGTGGATCGTCGACGCGGGGCGCGCGTTCTCCTCCGACATGTACCTCATCGAATGGCTTGCCCGCCGGGGTATCGACGTCGATGTGGTCACCGACCACGAGGTCCATCTCCGGGGTGCCGATTACCTCGCGCCCTACTCCGCGGTGATCTCGGGCTCTCACCCGGAGTACACCACGGAGGAGATGCTGGACGCGTTGACGTCCTACCGCGACCATGGTGGCGGGCTGCTCTACCTGGGCGGCAATGGCTGGTACTGGGTCACCGGCGTCCTGTCCCACGACGCCCTCGTCGTCGAGATCAGGCGCGGGCAATCCGGAGTCCGCTGCTGGGAATCGCTCCCCGGGGAGGTGACGCTGATGTCCACCGGCCTGCCGGGTGGACTGTGGCGCCATCGCGGACGACCTCCCCAGGAGCTCGTCGGTGTCGGTTTTGCGGCGCAGGGTTGGGGCAGGTCCGAGCCGTATCACCGCTCGGAAGCGGCAGCAGACCCGGCGTATGCGTGGATCTTCGACGGCGTCGACGAGGAGCCGATCGGTGCCTACGGGCTGGTCATGGGCGGAGCTGCCGGCGACGAAATCGACCGGGCGGAACCTGCCCTCGGCACTCCGCGGGGAACCGTTGTCCTGGCGTCTTCGCGTGGGCACTCGAACTTCTACCAGCGGGCGGTCGAGGAGATCGCCATGAATCTCCCCGAGCACGGCGGTGGGGAGCAGGATCCCGAGGTGCGGGCCGACATCGTCTACTTCACGACTCCGGGCGGCGGTGAGGTGTTCTCGACTGGCTCGATCGCGTGGTCCGGCGCGTTGTTGCACAACGACACCCGCAACGGGGTCTCACGCATGACGGAGAACGTCATTCGCTCCTTCGTAGCGCGACGCGAGCAGTCTTCCTCGCCGAGCACCCCGGACTGAACTGATTCCTTCCAGGTTGACCTGTGAGATCCGGCTGCCTACTTTAGGACTAAAGAGTCAGCCATTAGACTATCGGAGTAGCTTGTGCCGATCCATCCCGTCGCCCAGCAGCTGCTTGACGAAGCCAAAGCGAGCGACCGGCCCAACAGTCACCTGTTGCCGATCGAGGTCGCCCGTGTCAACTTCGAAGCGGCGTTCGGCGCTTTGCGGGTCGAGGAGATCCACGCCGTCGAGGACCTGGTTGCCCCGACTGCCGACGGTGAGGTGCCCGTGCGCCTGTACACGCCGATCGACGCCGGTCGTGAGCTCCCGTTGGTGGTGTATTTCCACGGCGGTGGCTGGCAGATGGGCAGCATCGCCTCACATGACGGCATCTGTCGCGCGATCGGGAACGCGTCGGGAGTCGCGGTGCTGAGTGTCGAGTACCGCCGGCCGCCCGAGAATACCTTCCCGGCGGCACCAGAAGACTGTTATGCCGCGCTGGCCTGGGCCGTCGACCACGCGGCGCGCCTCGGGATCGACGGCACTCGCGTGGCGGTCGCCGGCGACAGCGCCGGGGCCAACCTGGCCGCGGCCGTCGCTCTCATGGCGCGCGACCGAGGTGGGCCACGGCTCTCCTGTCAAGCGCTCATCTACCCCGCCACCACCTTCGACGTCGACCTCGGCTTCGATCTGGGCTTCGAGGGCTATGTGCTGTACCGCGACGAGCTGCTGTGGCACAGGAACGCCTACTTCGCGAAAGAATCCGACGCCTCCACCCCGTATGCCTCCCCCCTGATCGCGGACCTCACGGACCTTCCGCCGACGCTCGTCCTCACCGCGGAGTACGACCCGATCCACGCCCAGGGAGAACTCTATGCGGAGAGCCTCCAGCGGGCCGGGGTCGAGGTGCTGTTCCGCCGGTATGACGGCATGATTCACGGGTTCGCTCAGTTCCCGGCACTCTTCGAGCAGGCCGGCGAAGCCGTCGAGCAGGTCGCCAGGTTTGTCGACGACCATCTCAGGCGAGGCCGGGCGTGACCGAATTCGTGGGACGGACGGCCGTTGTCACAGGTGCCGGCGGAGGCATGGGGCTCGCGATCGCCCTGCACCTCGCCACTCAAGGGGCGAGCGTCGTGGCGGTCGATCTCAAGGATCCGCCGTCGGGCCTTCCCGATGGCGTGTGCTACCTCCGTGGCGACGTCACCGACCCCGGGCTCGCGCCGGCCGCCGTCGAGGAAGCCGCCCGTCGATCCCCGGACGGCGCCATCGACATGCTGGTCAACGCGGCCGGTGTCGCCTGGTTCACCGAACCTGGTCTCGCCCCGCCGCCCTTCCCGGACGGCTCGATCGTCGACCTTGAACCTGAAACGTGGAGACGCGTTCTCGACATCAACCTCACTGGTCCGATGCTCTTCGCTCGTGCTGCGCTCCCGGTGATGCGAGACCACGGCCGGGGAGCCCTCGTCCACATCGCCAGCATTGCCGGCCTGCGCACGGCTGATGGCCCGCTGGATGCCTATCAGGTCTCGAAGGCGGGGCTCATCAGCCTCTCCCGTGCCATCGCGGCGCGGTACGGACCGAACGGCATCCGCTCCAACACGGTGTGCCCGGGGGCGATCCTGACGCCGATGATCGCCGGCATCTACGAGCACGACCCGTCGCGGGCCACCTCCATGGCGGCACGCGTGCCCCTGCGGCGCGTCGGCTCACCTGGCGATGTCTGCGCGGCGGTGAGCTACCTGCTCTCCGACGCCGCGTCCTTCGTCACCGGAACCGACCTCGTCGTGGACGGTGGCTGGCTGACGAATCTGGGCTGATTCCCGGCGTGCGTGCCGGTTCCTGAGGTCCGCCCTGCGAGTCAGCGGTTGAGCCAGGACTCGATGGTTTGCCGGGTCTCGTTGATGTGGGCCGCCATCGTGGCGGCCGCGAGGTCTGCCTCCTTGTTCCGGATCGCCGTAAGGATGTCGGCGTGGTGGTCGTTGGCGTTGTCCTCGATGCGCCCGAAAATGGCCCCCACCGGTATCCACATACGGCTGCGCGCGTGAGTCACGGCCTCCACCAGCTGGTCGTTGCCGGACGCCCGCGCGACGCCGAGGTGGAACGCGGAGTCGAGGTGCTGGAACTCGGTGATCAGCGCTGTCGATGGCGTCTGTTTGGCCTCGGCGATCATGTCGCTCATCCGGCTCACGAGATCGGACAGCGGTGGCAGGTCCTTGGTGCGACGGCGTTGAGCGGCGAGTCGGGCGGCGGCCGTCTCGACGATCACGCGGAATTCGAATGCGTTGTGGACGGCGACCTTGTTCCGTCGGAGTTCACGCCGAGCCTCGGCGGCATCGTAGGTCGGCTCGAGGACGAGGAAGCCCCCACTGCGACCTCGCCGGACCGAGATGCGTCCCTCGCGCTCGAGAACCGCGATGGCCGAGCGCACGGTCGTGCGTGAGACGTCCAGCATCTCCGCGAGATCACGCTCGGGGGGCAGGCGGTCGCCGGGCCGGAACTGACCGCGATCCATGGACCGGCGGATCTGGTCGACCACCAGCTCGTGGGCCGCGATCTGCCGGATCGGGCTCAGGCTCGGCTGCTCGGCCACCGGTACCTCCTTCTGCTGACCACGCTACTCGACACCGCGGCGCGCGCTGTGGGCGCTCTGCTACAGCGTACGCCACGGAAATCGAAGGCCACAAAGCGACCAGGGAGGGAAAGGACTACAGGTCTTGTCTTTGGACCATTTAGATTCTACCGTTTAGTTGGCGACGGTTCGTCCCACGCGTCGGGCTGCGGTTTGCGCCAGACCAGCGCTCGCCGGCCTGGACCGCACCTCACGCCAACTTTTCAACGGAGGAGCGATGCACTATCCCCTGGTCGTCAACGACTTCCTCTACCGCGCTGAGCAGGTGTTCCCCGACCGGATCGCCGTCCATGACGAGCCAGGGCAGGACCACTCCTGGACGCCGGTCACGTACCGTGAGCTCGCTCGCCGGGCGCGCTCGCTCGCCGCCGCGCTGGACCACCTCGACGTCCCCGTCGGCGGCCGGGTCGCGATCCTGGCGCAGAACTCGGCCCGCATGCTCACGTCCTTCTTCGGCGTGAGCGGATACGGCCGCATTCTCGTTCCGATCAACTTCCGGCTCACGGCCGTCGAGGTCGAGTACATCGTCGAGCACAGCGGAGCGGAAGTGATTCTGGTCGATCCCGCGTTCCACCATCTCGTCGGCGGGCTCGACCGACCGCACGTATTTCGTTTCGGCGGCAACGACGCGAGCCTCTGGGAATCCGACGCCGAGCCGTCAGAGTGGCAGGCCGACGAGGCCGCCACCGCCACGCTGAACTACACCTCGGGCACCACGGCGCGACCCAAGGGAGTGCAGCTCACCCACCGCAACCTGTGGCTCAACGCGGCCACGTTCGGCTGGCACCTCCGGGTTGATGACGACGACGTCTACCTCCACACGCTGCCGATGTTCCACGCGAACGGTTGGGGCATGCCCTACGCGCTGACCGGGATGGGTGGCACCCATGTCGTGTTGCGCCAGGTCGACGGCGCCGAGATCTTGCGGCGCGTCGAGCGGCACGGCGTCACCGTGATGTGCGCGGCTCCCACCGTGCTCGCCGCCGTCCTGGAAGCCGCGAGCATGTGGCGCGGTCCTGTGCCTGGGCGCGACCGAGTCCGCGTCGTCGTGGCCGGTGCGCCACCGCCTACGCGGTTGATCGAACGCATCCGCGAGGAACTCGGCTGGGAGTTCATCCAGATCTACGGCCTGACCGAGACCTCGCCCTTCCTCACCATGTCGCGGATGCGTCAGGAGTGGAGGGATCAGGACGCCGCAGCGCAGGCACGCCTGCTGAGCAGGGCCGGGGCGCCCGCCATCGGCGTGCGCATCTCGGTAGCAGACGACGGTGAGGTTCTCGCCGCGAGCAACCACAATCTGCACGCCTACTGGCGCAACCCCGAGGAGACCGAGCGCGTGCAGGCCGGACGGGTTTTCCACACCGGCGACGGGGGGCGGCTCACCGACGGCTACCTCACCATCCACGACCGCAAGAAGGACGTGATCGTCAGCGGCGGTGAGAACGTCTCCTCGATCGAGGTCGAGGATGTCCTCGCCGGCCACCCGGCGGTCAGGGAGGTCGCAGTCATCGGCATCCCGGACGAGAAGTGGGGCGAGCTTGTCACGGCGCTTGTGGTAACCGCAGCCGAGGTCACCGAGGAAGAGCTCGTGGCGCATTGCCGGGAGCGGTTGGCCGGGTACAAGTGCCCGAAGCGGATCGAGTTCCGCGAAAGCTTGGCGCGCACCGCTACAGGCAAGCTACAGAAATTCAAGCTGCGCGAGCCTTTCTGGCGTGGGGCCCAGCGGCAAGTCAACTGATCCGGCCCGGCGCCGGCCTGCCAGGCGTGGAGTGGCGCCTCGGCGACGTGCCGGAAAGGGCCGAATGGCATGGCCAATGAGCGCTGCCTGGTCGGGGAGCGATCGAGCGCGAGGAAAGGACACCGTGAGCAGCAAAGTCATCGTCACAGGCGGCGGCGGAGTCATCGGGCGCGCCATCTGCGCGCGCCTGACCGCCGGCGGCTACGAGCCCGTCGCGGGCGATCTGGACAGTTCGATCCCGGAGGGGAGGGGAGCGTTCCCGTTCGCGTTCGTCACGCTCGATGTCACGTCGACGGACTCGATCCGCGCCGCCGTCGCCGAAGCCGTTCCAGCGGGGGAGGGGCTTGCCGGCCTGGTCAACTGCGCCGGCATCCTGCGGGATTCGTTTGTCGGTGAACTGGACGAAGCCCAGCTCGACCTGATGTTCCAGGTCAACATCGCAGGCATGG
This sequence comes from Dactylosporangium sp. CA-233914, assembly GCF_050942935.1. Lineage (NCBI taxonomy): Bacteria > Bacillati > Actinomycetota > Actinomycetes > Micromonosporales > Micromonosporaceae > Dactylosporangium > Dactylosporangium sp. CA-233914. The sequence continues at coordinate 3,939,713 of NZ_CP192030.1, forward strand.
CCCGCGTGGTGGAGGTCACCGCCCCGCTGATCGACGATGGCGGCTCCATCGTCAACATCGGCTCGCTGACGGGGCACTTCGGCCGCTTCACCGGAGCGTCCGTCTACGGGGCCACCAAGGCCGGCATCGCGGCCTACACCCGCTACCTCGCTTCTGAACTGGCGCCTCGCGGCATCCGCGTCAACAATGTCGCGCCCGGCGTCATCCGGGCGCCGATGAGCCCATCGATGGCCCGGGTCTCAGGTGGTGAGGAGATCTCCGCCGGCTACGCCATGCTCAAGCGCATAGGCGAGCCCGAGGAGGTCGCCGAGGTCGTCGAGTTCTTCATCTCCGGTAGGTCCTCGTTCGTGACCGCCCAGACTCTCCTCGTCGACGGAGGTGTTGTCGCATGGTGACGGCGACTAGCGCCGGTGGCACCACCGCCACGGTCGAAGCTGCGAACGCCGAAGCCTTCGCCCGGCTCGACGCAGCAGACCCCTGGGTCGTCGACGTCGTTCCCGCCCGGAATGCCATTCCTGGCTACGCGGACAATCTGGTCCTCACCTCGGGTGCGCCGATGGAGTGGCAAGACTACGTCGGGGGGCAGCGTGAGGCGCTGATCGGCGGGGCGCTGTTCGAGGGGCTGGCGCGGACCCGTGCGGAAGCGATCGCGGGCTTCGAGTCCGGAGCCATCCGCATCGGTGCTTGCCACGACTTCGGGGCAGTCGGCTCCCTTGCCGGCATCTACACCGCCTCGATGCCGGTCTTCGTCGTCGAGAACCGCACTCACGGCAACATCGGCTTCTGCAACTTCTACGAAGGGAAGGAGCCACGGCGCCTGAACTACGGCTGTTACGACGAGGGGGTCCACGAACGACTCGTCCACGTCAACACCGTCCTCGCCCCGGTGGTCGGCGAGGCGATCCGGCGCTCCGGCGGGGTGTCGCTCAAACCACTCATCGCTCGCGCCCTGCGCATGGGTGACGAGGTCCACAGCCGCAATGCGGCCGCTTCCCTGCTCTTCAACCGTGAGATCCTGCCCGCTACCCTCGACATGGTTCGCGACGGCTTTCCCGGCGTCCGCGAGGCGATGGTTCACCTCGCCGAGAACGACTACTTCTTCCTGCGATTGTCGATGGCGGCGGCCAAGGCGTCGGCCGATGCTATGGTCGTGCCGGGCTCGACCCTGGTGTCGGCGATGGCTTTCAGCTGTCGCGGGTTCGCGATCAAGCTGGCCGGGCTGGGCGACCGGTGGTTCGAGGGTCCCCCACCGGTCCACGAGGGAAAGCTCTTCGCCGGTCACGCCGAGGACGAGATCACGTGGATGGGCGGCGAGTCGCCGATCACGGAGACGATCGGGCTCGGCGGGTTGGCCCAGGCGTGCGCCCTGACTCTGCAGGAGTACCAGGGCGGTTCCCCCGAGATCATGATCGAGCGCAACCGGCAGATGTACGAGATCACCCACGGTGAGAACGCGGTCTACCGGATCCCCCTGTTCGGTTTCCGGGGAACTCCCACGGCGATTGACGCGCGCAAGGTTCTCCGGACCGGCATCACCCCTGTGATGGACGTCGGCCTGGCCGGGCGGGACGGTGGCCAGATCGGGGCGGGGATCATCCGGGCCCCGCTCGAGTGCTTCGAGATGGCGATGGCCGCGTTCACCGCCGGCGACACGACCGGATAGGTACGGCGGGTGGGTATCGAGGGCGACGGCAGTCGGCCATCGCCCTTGACACTCCCCTTAAAGGTCGAAAGACTCAGCCTAATAACCTTTTGGACCGAATGGGGGTCAACCGTGAAGCCAAGCAACGAGACGTTCTTGCCCGGAACTGGTGCCCACGACGTCGCGATCATCGGCGCCGGGTTCAGCGGTATCGCCGCTGCGACGGCCCTGCTCAAGCAGGGCGTGGACGATTTCGTGATGTTCGAGCGTTCCGAGGAGATCGGTGGCACCTGGTGGGTGAACCGGTACCCCGGGGCCGAGGTCGATCTCGAATCGCACATCTACTCCTTCTCCTTCGAGCCCTACGACTGGACCCGCACGCACGCCAGCTGGCAGGAGTTGCTGGGCTACCTGCAGCTCGTCGCCCGGAAGTGGCGCCTGTACGACAAGGCACTCCTCAGCACCAAGGTGGCGACCGTGACGTGGTCGGAGTCGACGAAGACCTACTCGATCGACACCGCGGACGGCGTCACGTACGGTCCCTTCAAGGCCGTGATCTCCGCTGTCGGCTTCCTGAACACACCGCTGATCCCGCCCTTCCTGCGCGGCGAGACGGCCTTCGACGGCGACATCTGCCACACCTCCACCTGGCGGGATGAGCTCACTCTCAAGGGCAAGACGGTGGGAGTGCTGGGAACCGGGTCCTCAGCGGTCCAGATCGTCACCGAGGCCGAGCGGCAGGGCAGAGCGGTCAAGGTCTTCCAGATCGAACCCAACTGGCTCCTGCCCAAGGGGGCCCGCGACTTCACTCCGGCCGAGCGCCGTTGGAACCGCTTCCGGTTTGTCTACTACTATCGCCGCTACAAGCTCTACCTCGGCTACGACCTCCGGCAGCACCGAGCCAGCCACGCCAGGGTGGGCGGCCGGGTGAACAAGAAGCGCCAGGCCGACGCGGAGGCGTTCCTCGCGCGAGAGACCGCCACGCGGCCCGACCTGAAGAAGCTCCTCACGCCCAGCTTCTCGGTCGAGGCGCGCAGGACCGTCATCAGCGACACCTACTACCAGGCGCTGCTGAGCCCGAAGGTCGAACTGGTTCCGCACGCCGTCGCCGACGTGACGCCCACCGGCGTCGTCGACGCGCTCGGGAAGAAGCACGACCTGGACATGATCGTCCTGGCGACTGGTTTCGACGCGGCCAACTACCTGAGCACCTTCCGGGTCGTCGGGGAAGGCGGCCTCGACCTGCGGGAGCAGTGGACCGGAGGCGCCGAGGCGCTACTGGGTCTCATGACCCCGAACTTCCCGAACTTCTTCATGATCTTCGGGCCCAACACGAGCGGGATCCCGCTGGTGACCTACTACGAGGCGCAGGCGAAGTTCGCCGCGAAGCTCGTCAAGAAGCTCGCCACCGGCCGGGCGCGCAAGATCACCGTCAGGAAGGCGGTCCACGACGCGTACAACCGGCGCTTGCAGCGACGCCTCGCCCAGACGGTCTGGACCGAGGTGCCGAGCTACTTTCACGGCACCAGCGGCAAGATCATCAGCCAGTGGGGATTCAGTCCAACCTCGTACCTCGCGGGTACTCGTCTGGCCCGGTGGTTCGGCGTCAAGCTCGAGTGAGTACGTGTGGCGGTGTCACCCCTCACGGAGGGCGACACCGCCGCACAAGTTCGGCAAACGGCGTCAAGGCCCGATCGCGGGCCGCTGAGCTAAGTGATCCTCGGCGTCCCATTACTGCGTGCACCGCTGTCAACTGCAGCAGCGCGCTCCATCGAGCACCTCGGGATGCCGCTGCGGGTGATCGAGCCGCCGGTGTGCCCCGACGACGAACAGCCCGGCCGCAATGGTGCACCTGGTCCCTCTACAAAGACTCGGCGCTACTGCCGGGCGAGGCGTTCACCAGCGTCGGAGTCACCGCACCGTCGTGGCTCATTCGGTCACGACGGTCGTGACCTCTTCGCCGGCGGGCACTGAGGAATTCCGCGCAACGGATCGACTACTGACCGTTGTCATACGGGTGTGGGAACGGAATGGGCCGGTCGCCGGCTTGACCCGGACTCCTCACTGGGCCCCTCATACAGTGGACGGGGGCTGGGTCTTGATGATGGCTCCTGCGGTGCGGGTCGGGCTACGGTGTTGGCTTCCGGGGTGTCGGGTTGGGGTCAGCCGGTGCAGGCGTGCCCGCGCCTGGTGACGACAGGTAGGAGCCGGCGGTGGAGATGGTCGAGCAGCTCGTTTCCCGGACGGATGCCGCCTACCAGCGATGGTTGGCGTCGGTCACCGACGACGTCGTCGCCGATGGAGTGGTCATGTACTGCCTGGAATCCCTGCTGGAGAGCAACACGACCTACGGAATCGGCGAGTGGCTCACGGGCTACCTCATGATCGGCCAAGAAGGCGATCGGGGATTCTTCCTCAGGTGCGACGATGGCGGCGGCCCGGTGTTTTGGGCCGACCTGGGCGGTCTCGGCGAAGTTGACCTCGATGTTGCTGCCCCCGTGTTCGAGGTGTGGTTGCGTTCCGGTTTCGCCCTGCCACCCGACCCGGAGCCAGACCTGCCGCCAACCGCCGACGTCTATGTAGGCAGGATTCCGGTCGATGGAGTTCAGCTGCTGGTACGGGCAAGGAAGCTGCTGGGTGTGGATTGGCGGTTCGGGGATCTTAGGGGCCTGCTGGCCGCCCAACCGTTCCTGGCGGCGAGGTCAGCTCATCTGTACGCGCTGCGCCGCGACCTGGAATACGCCCCTGAATTGCGGCCATACCTGCTCTACGCCACCGACCACGGCCTAGAAGCGGTATGGCCGACCGACAGCCCAGAAAGCCGGTGACTTGGCACAAGTTCAGGTATCGAACCAAGGTCGTCTCTGATGACGGCGGATCGTATGGCGAGCCGTTGTGCGCACGGGGCTACTGACTGCTGTCATGTGGTGCGGCCGTGGTCGTAGTGCAGCAGCACGAGAGCTGCCGCGACGATTTTCCCGATGCGCCCGGGTGCAATGCTGACGTTACGCAGGGCGCGGAAGGTCATCTTCAGCAGCGCGTTGGCTCGCTCGCCGATGGCCCTGATCCCGTTGTGGGCCTTGTTGAACTGCTGCTGGGCTGAGCTGAGGTTGGCGTCCTTGGGCTTCTTGAACGCCACGGTGATGGTATCGGCCTCACCCTCGTGGCCGAGGTCACCCATTGCGCGTAGGTCACCCGCGACCTCGGTGAGCACGGGCAGGATCTCGGCATGGGGTGCGCACCGCGGTGGTGTCGTGCTCGCGGCCGGGACGCACATCGGAAGTCCACAGCGGCCACCCGTCCGGGGCGGCGACCACTTGGATGTTGCCGCCGTGGTTGTGGTGCTTGCCCGACCACCACAGGTCCACGCCGGGAGTCGGCCCAGGCGCGGAAACCCGGTCGGTCTCGATCAGGGTGCCGTCGATGATGACGTGGCTGTAGCCGGCGGCCTTGGCCGCCAGCAGCGCACCATGAAGGCTCGGGGCCTGTGCGGCGAGCATGTCGATGCCTTTATACAGGTAGCCGTACGCGGTGGACTTACCGATCGCGTTGTCGCGCGCCAGCTGTGCCAGGCGGGTGCCGTCGAGAAACCAGCGGATAACCAGTACGGCCTGCTTGAAACAGTCCAGTGCAGGGGTGCCAGCACGGGTACCTCGCCGCTGACGTTCAGCGTGCAGCAAACGCGAGACGAACAACACGGTCTCCTGCCGCACACTCAGTGTGGCGGTATACGTGACACTCATCCTCGACGCAGAACCCTATGAAGTTGATCTGTGGAAGGACCTCCTCGTACCCCGGTTCTGCGTCTCTTCGTTGCACTCACACGACTTCGGCGTGTCGGACGCCGCCACACCATCAACTACCGAACGTCACCGTCGCCTTGCGCGGAATAGCTCACTGACTGATCCGCCGGCTGGCCGGTCCGGCACGCGTCGACGAAGCCGCTCAGGAGTCGCAGCGCGTGCTCCTCGTTCGGCCACAGGATCTCGGGGTGCCACTGCACGGCGACCAGCGGGTGATCCCTCAGCTCCGCACCTTCCACCAGACCGTCGTCGGCGACCGCTGCCGCGACCAGTCCGCCAGCCAGCCGACGAACGCCCTGGTGGTGCTCGCTGTTGACGGCCAGTCGCCCACTCGTCCGCAGCCACTGCGAGAGGCGCGAACCTGGGGTCACGTCCACCGTGTGCAGCGGCCACGCGAGTTCCTCCTCGCGTAGCTCGTGGGTGACCGCGCCCGCTAGATCGCGCTTGAGGTCGGCATACAGGGTCCCGCCGAACGTCACATTCACCAGCTGTAGACCACGGCAGATCGCCAGCACCGGGATCCCGGCGGCGAGGGCAGCGCGCAGGGCGGTTTGCTCATTGCTGTCCCGGGCCCGGTCGACATCGCGGATCGCCGGGTCCCTGGGGTCAGCGCCGTAGGCCAACGGGTCGACGTCTGCGCCCCCGCTGATCACCAGGCCGTCGAGGTGACGTACGACCGCCGCGATGTCCTCATGGGGCTGGTGGCAGTCGATGGTCAGCGTCACCGCACCTGCCTCGACGAACCCGTGCAGCATGTTGCGCCACAGGGAGAACCGTTCCAGATCCGTCGAGGAGTAGGTGATGCCGATGACCGGTCGCGAGGGGCTAGCCACGATGCCGACGCCTCCTATTTACTATTGGTAGAGTCTTTGAACCTTTGCCGATATCATGGCGCCTATGACTGGACTCGTCAATCGACAACTGCGGCGCGCTGGACGAAGTGGCTGTCCCCGAGCCCGCCGCCGGCCAGGTCGTGGTGCGCGTCGACTGGATGGCCCGGCGATGCGCGGGTGGATGAACGGCGGCCCCTCACACACGTCACCGGTGTCCGAAGGCGGACCGTGATCGCGCACAGCAACTGCTGGCATGCCGGACCACCCAGGATGACCCTCGTCCGCCACCAGCGCACCCGTGAGCGGCACGCTGCGGTCCACACGCTGCTCAACCAGGGGTTCGGGCTGCTGGAGTGCGCCCGCCGCTTGGGCTGGGCGCCAGACGATGAAACGCTACGCCGCGCCGAGGAGGCGGCCGGCCTGCTCGCCCGCCGGCGCGGCCCAGCCGCGGCTGGAGGCGCGGGAGAGCGCCGCGACCGCTGAACAGTTGCAACGCCCGGCCCAGTACCGCCCCGGGTGGCTGGGCCGGTGAGCGCAGTTCACACCGGGGACCGGGTGGCGCATCGCCACGGCTACCCTGTAGTTCTCCGTCAGTGCCTCGTCCACGTGTCCTAGCTGATGCGACCTGGCCTGTTGTGGCTTGCGCGTGTCAGATGTCGAGCCGTTCGCGAAGGTCGGCGAGCGTTGAGCCGTAGGTCTCGAGGATGTGGGCACCCTCTGGTCCGACTGAGAAGACTCCGTGATCCGTGTAGACGCGGGTAACACAGCCGACGCCGGTGAGTGGGTAGGTACATGCCCGCACGAGTTTGGGGGAGCCGTCCTTGGCGAACAGGGTCATCATGACGAGCACCGTCTTGGCGCCGATCGCCAAGTCCATCGCACCGCCGACGGCAGGGATGGCGTCTGGGCGCCCGGTGTGCCAGTTGGCGAGGTCGCCGGTGACTGAAACCTGGAAGGCGCCGAGGACGCAGACGTCCAGATGGCCGCCGCGCATCATCGCGAAGCTGTCGGCGTGGTGAAAGTAGGCGGCGCCCGGAAGTTCGGTGACCGGCACCTTGCCCGCGTTGGTCAGGTCGGTGTCGACCGAATCACCGACGGCGGCGGGTCCCATACCGAGCATTCCGTTCTCGGTGTGCAGGATGACTCCCGACGCGGGGTTGAGGTAGTCGGCGACCCGCGTGGGCTGGCCGATGCCGAGGTTGACGTATGCACCAAGGGGGATGTCGGCAGCGATGCGGGCGGCCACTTCGTCGGGGGAAAGCGGCGCGCGATCCGCGTACTCCACGGTGGCCGGCTTGGAGGTGCCCGTCATCGCGCTCCCTCCACAGCGAGTTGGCGGGCGTGAGCGACGACCAGGCGGTCGACGTAGATGCTCGGTGTGACGACGTTCTCCGGATCCAGCGATCCGATCGTGACGATCTCGGTGACCTGGGCGATGACGGTCTTGGCGGCGGTGGCCATGACCGGTCCGAAGTTGCGGGCCGTCTTGCGGTAGACCAGGTTGCCGAGACCGTCCGCCTTGAACGCCGAGATCAATGCGACCTCGGCCTTGATTGGATACTCCAGAACGTAGGCGCGCCCATCAATTACGCGGGTCTCCTTGCCCTCGGCGAGTGAGGTGCCTACGCCCGTCGGGCAGTAGAAGCCCCCGATGCCGGCGCCACCGGCGCGCAGCCGCTCGGCGAGCGTGCCCTGAGGCACGACCTCCAGCTCGATCTTGCCGTCGCGGTAGAGCTGGTCGAAGACGTAGGAGTCGACCTGGCGTGGGAAGCTGCAGATGATCTTGCGCACGTGCCCCGCGGCCAGCAACGCCGCAAGCCCGACGTCGCCGTTGCCGGCGTTGTTGGACACAATCGTCAGATCCGTCGCGCCTTGCCGGATCAGGGCCTCGATCAATTCGAAGGGCATCCCGGCCAGGCCGAATCCGCCGACCAGGATCGTTGATCCGTCGGCGATCCCGCCGACTGCTTCGTCGGCCCTCTCGAAGATGGTCGCACTCACGCGAGGTCTCCCGCCGCAGCTGGCCGGCGCGCGCCCACTGACCCGTCGCCTGTACGCATGGATTTGATGCTCTCCCGCAGCGAGCTGCCGCGGGTGGCGGTGTTCGTTGTACGAACGCCAAACCGCGGCCGGTCGCGGAAGGGGACGGCGGGGGAGGCCGCGGCAGGCTCCGGTTGCATGTCACAGGTTCGCGATCAGGTGGCGCGACGCCAGCACGACCAGGGCCATCGCGGTCGCCGTCGGGTTGCAGGCGGTCGCGGTCGGGATGACGCCGTTGCCGCCGACGTAGAGATTCTGGAATCCCCACACTCGACTGTTGCGATCGCAGACGGATGTCCCGTCATCGACGTCCCCCATGCGTACCGTGCCCTGGTAGTGCAGCGAGCTTCCGGCGGGGAGCAGGCGGGGGTGGCTACCGGGGAAGAAGTCCCCGATGCTGTCAGCCTGCTCCACCATGTCTCGCATCGCACGGGCGATGGTGTCCCGGTCCACCTCGGTCAGCTCGTACTGAATGCTCATCTTGGGCATGCCGAAGGCATCGAGCTCGGTGTCGGAGAACTCGACCCGATCCTGGGGGCGGATCTCCTTGGTGGTGAACCTGCCCCAGGTCACCACAGGTCGGTGCAGTGGCGCCGTTCCAGGCACCTCGACTGGCGTGGTCCCGACCTGCATGACCTGTGTGTGAAAGGGAAAGTCCGGTTCATGGAACGGGATCCAGAATACGCCCGTGAGTGAATCGCGACGGTCATCCGAGCCGTTGGCGATGCCGGCCGGGCCGCTCGTCGGTTCACGGAGCGCCAGAGCGCTGACGATTTGCGGCTGGTCGTTCAGGTAGGCCCCGAGCGCGCGTGGACGGATGCCGGACGCCCACAGCAACTGTGGTGTGCGCAGTGCGTCCGCGGCGACAGCGACGGCCCGGACGTAGACGACGTGAGTGTGCCCTGTGATGCGATCGGCCAGCACTGCGCCGTAAACGCGGCCAGCCTCGTGGAGGAGCCGGCGGCACACGGTCTCGGACGCGAGACCGAAGCCCTCGTGGCGACCCTCGGCGAGTTCGCCCAGGATGGTGTCGACCCCCGACCATGCCGGCAGTGCCGCTCCAGTTGGCGTGCACGCGAGCGGCATCGGTTGCACACGCCGGTCGGCGGGCCGACCGCCGTCGAACAGTGTCGACAGTGCCTGGTGCAGTCGTTGGCTGGCGGCGGTAGGCGGGAAGGCCTGCGTGGTCACCCGGAGCAAGCTCGACGCACGGTCGAACGCCTCGTCGAATGTGTTCTCCAGAAAGCCGATGCGCTCCGAGCCGCCAGGCCGTGGGCAGGCGCAGGTCCAGTGCGCTCCCATTCCACCGACGTTCGCCGAGAGCGCGGCCGCGGGCATTGCGGTCTGCTGGTCATCCGAGGTGCCCGCGTCACCCAGCAGAAAGGTACCCGGCCGCGACGCGATCTGCTCGCCGTTGCGGCCGGTGTCCGAGGCCACCTGCCCCGTCCACCTGGTGGCGAGATCCTGCGCCTGGCGCCGCGCTGTGGCGTCGAGATTGCGGATGTTGCTGCCCAGTCGGTCGGTCAACCGCGGTCCCGCTTCGACGACCAGGACCGAGCGGTGGGGAGCTGAGTCGTGAAGCTCCCGCGCGAAGGTGGCGCCCGCCGGACCGCTCCCGATGATCAGCACGTCGACGTGTTCGGGGTAGGTGCGCGGTCCGGCGAGCGGCGCGCTCGTTGCAGCGCTCACGCCTTGGATGCCTCATTTGCGGGGGCATGGCCTTGGAGCAGCTCGGCGAGGATCCGTCGCTCGAGCGCGTGATGCCGGGCGACCATGTCCCATGGATCGCTGGTCAGGTTCCAGTGCCAGCCTTCCCACTCGCTGGAGATGTAACCGGTGTATCCCGCCTCCACGAAGACCTTCAGAATGTCTCGTACGGGCACGGCGGGCTCGTCACCGGACTCGTCGATGTCGTAGAACTTGCCGTGCATGTGCACGGTCCACGGCGCGACGATCGCCCAGTCGGCTGGACTCGCGTGGCCGAAGAGTCCGATGGAGTTTCGGGCCAGCGGTTGGCCGTTGGCGCCGGCGCCCTCCTCCTCGACGATCCGGAAGACGTCCTGGTACATCTGCGGCAGCGCGGAGTCGTCCAGGATCGGTCCGCGCTGGTGCTGTGCCAGCCAGCTTTGCACGATCCGCTCGATGTACCGTTCGGTCAGGCCGCGGCGCCTGCCGGCCTCGAGAACGCTGGGCGGCATGGTGCGCATGCTGCTGCCCCAGTCGGGAATGAAGCCGAGATAGGCGGAGCCGAGCTTCTCGTAGCGTTCCCTGAGGGCGACCATGATCGGGTGCCTCGGCGAATGGTGAGCGTGGATCTCCAGGCCCAGCTTGACGCCTTCGCGCTCCGCGAGTGGGAGTAGCCGCTCCATGTCGTCGGGTGTGAGGGAGTACTGGACGCGCACGACGGGGAAGCCCAGGCGCCGCGCGGCGACGATTTGCGGCTCCATGTAGCTGACGAGCTCGTCCGGCGTCAGGAGGCGGTCGCGACGGATGCCGGCGTCGGCGTTGGCGCCGATGGCGGCGGGCGCGAGTCCGGTCTGGTCGATGAGGGAGCGGAACAGGTTGACTTGCTCGTCGGACAGCTGGGGCCAGCCGCGGAAGCTCTGGAAGCCGACGACTTCCAGCCCGGGACCGAGACCCAGTTCGCCGACGCGTCGTACTGCGTCGTCGAAACCAATTCGCCGGCCGTGGAAGTCCCGCGTGATGCTGTAGAGGGTTGTGCCGAGTTGGGGACCCGCAGTAGCTGCGCGCTCGATCATCGCGACGCCACCTCCAGTTGAGCGGTGCACTTGTCGAGGTTGACCAGCGGCTTCCCGGCCACGGGCAGGTAGGGGATGTGGAGCCCCATCGCGACACTCACCTCGTGTGTACCGGGTTGGGCCGCGACAGGGTGCTCGACGGTGAGCTCGGCGGAGTCGAGGACGTACCACCAGACGTCGGTCAGCGTGGCGAGCTCTGAGAACCGGTGGGGACCGCTGGTGGGGATGCTGAACCACACCGCATCCTGCGGCACGGGTGCGCCGTCGACGGTGATCTCGATGCGTTCGATGCAGGACAACGGCAGCGCCCGATACCAGGGAAGCCGTAGCCCGGTACTGAATCCCGTCTCGGTTGGATGAAGCGTCTCCGCTTCGATGAGGCGTTCTGGGAACACGACACTCCTCGATTCCGCGTGCTGGACGAGGCGAACTTAGTCGAAGGAGTCGACACTTCACAACCCCTTGGCCGCCTTGACCGGCGACCTGAACGTCAAAGATGGCCGAAGTGTAGACAGATCAAAGATCCGCCCCTAGTGTGGCCAGCTACACGCCCACGGACCCCACCGAGGGCAACTGGCACCGCAGGAGCAAACATGATCAAGGGAAGGAAAGTCAGCGCGTTCGCCGGTGTCGCGGCGGCTGCTGTCTTGCTAGCCGGCTGCGGTGGAGCAGGCGATCAACCCTCGACCGGCGGGACGATCAAGTTCAGCGGCCAGACCCAGGAGCAGAAGCTCTGGGAGCCGCTCTTCAAGGCCTTCGAGGACGCGAACCCCGGATACAAGGTCGACGCCACCTTCACACCCAACGACTCGTATCCGCAGCTGATCCAGACCCAACTGCAGGCCGGGCAGGCAGCCGACGTCATCCAGTCCACGCCCGGCTCGGGTGGCGGACTCGCCGCACTGACGCTCGCGCAGGGCGGTCGGCTCGCCACGCTGACGGACGCGTCATGGGCGAAGTCCCTACCCAAGACGACAATGCCGCTGGTCACGATGGACAGCAAGGTCTACGCATACCCCACCGATCTTGCACCGTTCTTCGTGGCGTACAACCCGGATCTGTTCACCCGGGCGGGCGTCAAGGTGCCGACCACGTTCAACGAGCTACTCAACGCGTGCACCGCCATCGCCAACGCCGGCCTCACCCCGATTGCCCTGGCTGGCAAGTCCTTCCAGAACGTCAACATCACGCTGCAGAGCCTCGCCGCCAACAACGTGTACGGGCCGGTGCCGGACTGGAACCAGCAGCGAGCCGACGGCAAGACAACGTTCGCCGCCAGCGCGGAGTGGAAGAAGGTGCTGTCTGACTTCAAGAAGATGATCGACGCTCGCTGCTACAGCCCGGACGTCGCCGGTGTCGCCGCTCCCGTGCACTCGCAGCAGTTCGCGTCCTCGAAGGCCGCGATGTACGTGATGCCCGCGCAGGCACTTTCCATCGTGGCCGGTAGCGCACCACCCGACCTCAAGGTGTCGTCGTTCGCGTTCCCGGGAGACAGCAAGGACACGACCTGGGTCTCGGGGACCAGCGGCATCTCGCTCGTGGTCAACGCCAAGGCCCGCAACCTCGATGGCGCGAAGAAGCTCCTCGAGTTCCTCGGGCTCCCCGAGCAGCGCATCGCGTATGCGAAACACGCCGGGACCATCGCCTACGGCGCCGGTTCCAACGGAAGCGATGTCATCCCGGAGGCGCTCGAGCCGCTGCGGCCCTATCTCGAGTCGGACAAGGCGTTGACGCTGAATTACCTGTCCTGGCCGACCGCCGCGGTCTCGCAGCAGCTCGCAACCAGCGCCCAGGGGCTCCTGACCGGGCAGAAAACGATCGATCAAGTTCTCGCCGACACCGATCAGGCATGGGGCAAGAAGTAGTGTCCGCAACGCAGAGCCCGCCCGCGGCGTCGGCCGCGGGCGGGCCGAACCCCCGTCCCGGCCCCGCCCGCCGAGTCCCAGGCCTACGGCTATCGCGACTGTGGGTGCTCCCCGCACTCATTCCGGTTGCCCTCCTGCGGTACGTTGCCGTCGCCGCCGGCGCGTACTACGCCTTCACCAGCTGGAATGGCGTCAGCGTCGAAGCCGAGTTCGTCGGGCTCGACAACTTCGAACGGATCTTCTCCGATGGGGTGGCCCGCCAGGCGCTCGTCAACACCCTGCTGCTCTCGGCCTTGGCGGTGATCCTGTCGAACGTCCTGGGGATGCTGCTGGCGCTGGGCCTCAACAAGCTTCTGATGACGCGCCATGTGCTCCGGACGCTGTTCTTCGCACCTTTCGCGATCACACCGCTCGCCGTCGCGTACGTATGGTCGTTCATCTTCGAGTACGACGGGCTGCTCAACCAGGTTTTGAGCGCCGCCGGACTCTCGGGTTGGCGTCGGGTATGGACCGCAGACCCCGACACCGCGATCTGGACCATCCTCGTCCTGCTCGTCTGGCAGCTCACGGGGCTATGCATGATTATCTATCTATCGGGACTGCAGGCGGTCCCGGACGACCTGATCGAAGCGAGCGAGATTGATGGTGCCGGGCTGTTCGCCCGATTCCGGTCCGTGCTGTTGCCGATGCTCAATCCGGCCATCGTCGTGGCCGTCGCATTGCCAACGATCATGACCCTACGCGTCTTCGACCAGGTCATCGGCCTCACCAACGGCGGCCCTGCCGAAGTCACGGAGTCGATGGCGACGCAGATCTACCGCCAGTCGTTCGCCAACGGCAACTACGGCTACGGCGCGGCTATCGCACTGCTGCTCACCGTCCTCATCGCGGTCGTGGCGCTCGCCCAGATCTTCCTGCTGCGCAGTCGGAAGGACCTCTGATGAGCCGCCGGTACCGCAAGCTGACCTTTGTCCGCGAGATTCTCCTGCTGCTCGCCGCGGCCATCTGGTGGATCCCCTTCTACATCATTGCCACGCTGTCACTGCAGGACGACGCCGCGATCAACGAGCGATCGCTCGCCTTCCCCATCACGAATCCCCAGTTCGACAACTTCAGCGAGGCATGGTCCGGCGGCTACAGCCCACTGGGGGACGGCCTTCTGTCCAGCGTCATCATCACCTGCGGCAGCGTCGTCGTCATCGTCCTGCTCGCCTCACTCGCCGCCTACACCATCTCCCGACACGCGTCCCGCCTCAACAACGTCCTGTACCTGTTGTTCGTCATCGGCATCGTCCTGCCATACCAGCTCGGGCTGATTCCGGCGTTCGTGCTGCTGCGCGAGATGGGGCTCGTGGGTACCCACGCCGGCATGATCCTGCTGTACACGGGCATCGAGCTTCCGACCGCGATCTTCCTCTACGCGGGCTTCATCCGCACCCTGCCCAAGGAGTACGAGGAAGCAGCCCTCGTCGACGGTGCAAGCCCGATCAGAGTGTTCTGGTCTGTGATCTTCCCGCTCCTGGCGCCGGTCACCGCCACCGTCGCCGTGGTCACCGCGCTGTTCGTATGGAACGACTTCTTCACGCAGCTGGTCTTCCTCGCCGGCACGAGCAACCAGACCCTGCCCGTCGCGATCTACGGTTTCGTCGGAGAGTTCGCCGCGCAGTGGAACTACGTGTTCGCGGGCATCGTGATCTCGGTGCTTCCGGTGCTCGTCTTCTTCATCATCGTCCAGAAACAGCTCGTCCGCGGCTTCGCCGGCGGTATCAAGTCATGACCGACCCATACACGCTGCGGCCATCGGCAGTCCGCCACCCGTCCGGCTGCTCCAGTGGACTCGAGTGGTCCGTACGCCTGCGGCTGCCGTGGTTTCGGGCGCTGCCGATGTCAGGCGTCGAGAGCATCGTCGTATCCCTGGACGGCCAGCCGGTCCCAGAGAGCCTGCTGCTGACGCACATCGACGGGCGACCGCACAATCTGACCGAACTGCAAGGCATGTCCGACCGGTACTGGTCGGTCGACGAGGATCTCCAGATCGGCGTCGCGCACGGCCAGGGGCCCCCGGGTGCCTGCGCCGGAACGGTCGTCACGGTCGAACTGACCCTTCGAATGCCGGATGGAAGAGGCCACAACGGCGACTGGCCCCGCCGGACCGTGCGCGCCGACACGACGATGATCGACCCACACCAACCGCGGTGGCCGCTGGGCGTCTGCACCTTCAGCTTCGCCGGCGAGCTGCGGCGAGGGCGCTCCATACGGTCCTGCCTGCGGGAAGTGAGCGCGATCGGCTACACCGCCCTCGAGGTGCTGGGCGCGCAGGTGGTTGCCGGATACCCCAACCCGTCGACGCGGTGGCTCGGCCGCCTCGCGGACCTGATGCGCGAGTACGGCCTCGCGTTGCACTGCTACGACGCGTTCCTCGACCCGGGGCGCCGACCCGACGACGCCGCAGACGACGAGCTTCTCCGGTGGATGGAACGTGAGCTGAGCATCGCGGCCTCGCTCGGCTGTTCGTTCGTTCGCCTCAACGTGCCACCCGATCCACGGTTGTTCGAGCAGCTCGCCGCTTCCGCCGAACGGCACGACCTGGCCGTGCTCACCGAACTGCACGCCCAGACCGCGCAGGATCCCAGCGTCCAGGAACTCCTGGCGCTGCTCGATGACCTTCGGTCGCCGAGGCTCGGGCTGGTCGTCGACCTGTCCTGCGTCATGCGGACGCTGCCGGCCGGGTGGGTCGCTCAGGTGCTGCGAGCAGGCGGCCCGCCCGAAGCCGCGCGGATCATCGAGAACGGATGGCGCGACGGACTCCCGCTGCACGCGGTCCGGTCCCGCCTCGCGGACCTGGGACTGCCGATGGATGCCGCGGCCGCTCGACTGGCCGACCGGACCTATCGGCTGTTCCGCCGGTCCGACACCGGCTGGCTGCCCGAAGTCCTGCCGTACACGCGGATCATTCATGGGAAATTCTTCGAGATGGAGGCGGCCGGTGAGCCGACGATCGACTATGCGGATGTCCTCGCGAAACTCTCAGACGCCGGATTCGATGGCCACATCATGAGCGAGTACGAAGGACACCTCTGGAGTGACTCGTCCGACGCCGTCGACCAGCTCTCGAAGCACCACGCCATGATTGCGGCTCTGTCCAATGTCTGAGCGACGTCCCGACCGGCTTCCGGTCGCCCTGATCGGCTTTGGCGGCTCCGGCTCCGGCATTCACCGACCCCTGATCGCGGCCAATCCGCGACTGAGTCTCGACGTGGTCGTCACGCGCGATGCGGCGCGGGCTGAGGCGGCCCGGCGGCAGTGCCCGGACGCGCATGTCACCTCCGAGGCCCTTGCGGCCAAGGGCTGCGCGGTCGCCGTGGTCGCGCTTCCGCCCGCCTACCGCGGCGACGTCGTTGAGCGGCTGATCGACCACGGTGTTCACGTTGTTGTTGAGAAGCCGATGGCCACGAGCCTGGAGGCCGCCGCCCGGCTGGCGGAGCACGATAACGCACGGTTGACTGTCTTCCACAACCGGCGGTGGGACAGCGACTTTCTGACCCTGCAACGATTGCGATCCGAGCAGTGGTGGACCGGGCCCACCCGCCTCGAGTCCAGGATCCAATGGTGGCAGCCAACCGTCCGCGACGGCTGGCGGAACCGCTCAGAAGGCGGCGGCATCCTGCGGGAGGTTGGCACGCACCTCATCGACCAGGCGATCACCCTGCTAGGCCCGGCCACCGCGGTCTATGCCGAGCTTCGCGCCCGTCGACGCGGCGCGATCGCTGAGGATGAGGTGTTCGTCGCGCTGGAGCATGCCGACGGGAGCCGGTCACACCTCTCCGCCGGGCCGCTGGGTGATCCGGACTCACCCCGGTTCCAGGTGGCGGTCGAGGAGGTCCTGATCACCCTCGGTACGCCGGACCGCCAGCAGGCAGACCTGGCAGACGGACTGGTGCCGGGAACCGCGTCGTGGGGTGTCACGGACCCATCCGACTGGGTGATCCGACGCGGGAGCCAGCCGCCCGCACCCGTCACCGCTGATCGCGGACGCTGGCAGGCGTTCTACGACGGCGTGGCCAGTTGGGTGGCCGACGGCGGCGCGCCACCGGTGCCATGGGCGGAAGGACTTGCGACAATGCGCGTCATCGATGCGGCTCGCCGAGCGTCCGCCGCAGCCCAGGTGGTTCATCTCGGTGAAGGAGGCTAGGTGGCGGTCGAGAGCGTGATAGCTTGGA
Source organism: Dactylosporangium sp. CA-233914 (assembly GCF_050942935.1). Taxonomy (NCBI): domain Bacteria; kingdom Bacillati; phylum Actinomycetota; class Actinomycetes; order Micromonosporales; family Micromonosporaceae; genus Dactylosporangium; species Dactylosporangium sp. CA-233914. The sequence continues at coordinate 3,956,875 of NZ_CP192030.1, forward strand.
GCATCGATGCACCAGACGAGCTCATCAAGCTACTGAAGCTGTCGGAACGGCGCGAACCCGCAGTCGTCGACATCGCCGTCTGGGTTGCGCTCGCCATTATCCAGGGACAGCTCCGCCCCGGCCAGGATCTCAACAGCGTCGACCTGGCCAGCCGATTCGGAACGAGCAGGACGCCCGTCCGCGAAGCGCTCGCCTTGCTCGAGTCGGAGGGCCTGGTCGAGATGCGAGCGCGCCGGCGGCCGCGAGTGCCCCTGTTCAGCCTGGAACAGATTCGTGAAATCTTCTTCGTCCGCGCCGAGTTGCTGGCAGCCCTCGCAGAAGTCGCGGTGGAACGAGTGTCGGAACACGACATTGCGCTCCTGAGGTCGATCATGGAGGTCCTACGGCAGTGTGCCGCCGATGACGACGACAGCAACTATCTGTGGGCGCATTTCCGATATTTCGATGCCATCGCCGCGGTGTCGGGAAACGACACGGCCAGAGGCATCCTCAACTCCCTGTTCCTCCAGACCTTGCCGGTGAGGCGGGCCCTCTCGCGCAAGGGACGGCTCGCCGAGAGCCTCTACTTTGCTGAGGCCATCTTCGATGCCGTCCAGCGGGGCGACGGCCAGCTGGCCGCTCTGCTTGTGCGCAGATCCATTCAGGCCGCCATCAAGGCGATCGAGAACGCCGGCTACCTCTCTGCCGCGCCCAGCCAAAGCTGACCCCGTCTGTCGGTACGCGCCGTGACGTGAGAAGGAGATCAACTCACGTCCGGCGGCCGAGTTGCTGCGACACCGAGTCAGTGCTGGCGAAACGCCTCCTGGAGACCTTCGGATCGGACCCGCGGATTGACCTTGCAGTCCAGAACGAGTGGCCCTTGTGAGCCGGCCAGCCACTTGGTGACTGCCTGCTCAAGGTCGCCAATTGACCGCACCGCGGCAGCGGCCGCACCGAGGGCCCGGGCCACGCCCGCCAGGTCGCGATCGCCGAACTGGACGAGCTCCGGGGAGAACCCCATCGGCTCGAAGTGATGGACCTCGGCGCCGAACGCACCATCGTTGAGGATGGCGACTACGACACGAAGCCCTTGCGCGGTCAGAGCATCGATCTCACCGAGCTGCATCAGTGTCCCGCCGTCGCCGATGAACACCAGCGCGATGCGATCTGGCCTCGCCGCCGCCGCGCCGACGGCGGTGCCGAGAGCGATGCCGACCGACTGGAAGCCCTGCGCGGCCACGAATCCGGCTGCGTCGGGAACCGCCAGGTACGGAGTCGGGAACCAGTGGAAGTGCCCGCTGTCGTACGTGATCGTTCGCTCGCTCGGAAGCAACCGGTTGAGCGTGACGACAACTGATCGCGGGTCGACGAGGCCGTCTTCCTCGTTGGCTTCGAATTGCTCGCCCGGTACGTAGGCCCGCAGTTGTTGTTCCACAGGCGTGCCACGAAACCCGGTCGCGCGGTGTCCACGCCGCACCAATTCGGCCGTGAGGGCCGCCGCGGTCTCGGCCGCGTCACCCACCAGGCCGAGCCGGACCCGACGGTTTGCCCCGATCGCCGCGGGGTCGGCATCGCACTGCACCACGGACTCACCGTCGATGAGCCGGCCGTGCATGGTGGTCCATTGGTTGAGGCTGGCGCCGAAGGCGAGGACGAGATCTGACTGTGGGACCACGGTGTGTGCCAGTTCCGACCCGAAGCCGCCGCAGACGCCCAGGCTGAGCGGATGTCCCGCGAAGAATCCGTTGGCCACCAGGGACGTTGCGTACAGCGCTCCGATCTGGTCGCCAAGAGCCTCGAGCGAGGTACGCGCGTTGGCGAGGACGGCGCCGCGGCCGGCGAGGACCAGCGGGCGCCGGCTGGCCGTGATGAGATCGGCGGCACGTTCGATATCGCTGGCAGCGGACCGGCTGCGTGGCGTGTTGGACGACGGTCCCAGTGGCGGATCGTGCCATTCCGACTCGTCCTGCTGCACGTCGACCGGGATGCCGATCACGACGGGGCTGCGATCCGCCGCGGCGGCTGCCAGCGCTCGGGTGATCACGGTGACCGTGCTCGCCGCGTCGGTGACGCGTACGACTCGAGCGCCGGCGGCGGCGGCGAACGCGGCGAGGTCGATTGTCTGGTTCACGCGCCGGCCGCGGCCGGTCTCACCCGCGAGCAGGACGACCGGCTGGCGCTCGCGGACCGCGTGCGTCAGGGTCGTCAGGGTGTTGGTCACGCCTGGCCCCTGGTGGACGCACGCGATTCCGACGCGGCCGGTGACCTGTGCGTAGGCGGTGGCGGCGGCGACTGCTGACGCCTCGTGCCGGACCCAGACGAAGCGTCCGCCGTGCTCGCGTGTGAACGCATCCGTGAACTGGAAGTTTCCGCTACCGAGCAGGCCGAAGATCGTGTCGTGCCCATGGTGGGCGAGGGTGCGGGCCACCAGCTGGTAGGCCTTGTATCGGCTGACGGTTCGCTCCGCTGTCTGCGGGTTGCCGGTCAACGGGGTACCTCGTCTCCATCGCGTGCGGCGAGTGCGACCTCAGGGTCGTACTCGTAGATCCAACTGTTGGCAACGAGCGGATCAGCCAGGGCGAACGTTCGGTCACGCGCCTGCTGCTGCGGCCCATCGGGCAGGTGGTTGACATGCGCTCGCCCGTGGCTGACCTCTTGCAGGCGCGCCGTGCGCGCCATCCGATGCGACTCGTAGCGCGTGAGTGCCCGCCCAGGTTCGCGCTGCTCGTCGGCCAGGCAGAGCGCCAACAGCGCGGCATCCTCAACCGCCTGCGCCGCGCCTTGGGCGAAGAAAGGAAACATCGGGTGCGCGGCGTCACCGAGCAGCGTCACCCGGCCCCCGCTCCACCGGCCCAGCGGTGCGCGGTCGAGAAGGGCCCAGCGTCCGGGTGATTCGGCGGCCCGGATCAGCTCGATGAGTCGGGGATCCCATCCCTGGAACTCGTCCGCGAACTCGTCGACCGTCGCCGTTGCACTCCATGACTCGACGGTGTAGTTCCCGGCGGGAGCGAATGCGACGACATTGACCAGTTCCCCGGCCGAAACGGGGTAGTGCACGAGGTGGTGCCCTGGGCCGATCCAGAGGGTTTGCGCGGGTCTGAGCGCGAACGACGGCGCCTTGTCGGCCGGCACGAGTGCGCGGAACGCGCACAGCCCGGAGTACTGCGCCGGGCGGGCCTCGGCGACCACGGGGCGTACGACGGAATGGATGCCGTCGGCTCCGATCACGACGTCGGGGCGGATGACTTGCCCGTCGCCGAACTGGACGACCGGACGTGGCTCGGAGAGCGCGACGTCGACGCATCGCATGCCGAGGCGAACCGTCCCGTCGGGAACCGCCGACATGATGGCGTCAAGCAGATCAGCGCGGTGTGCCGTATAGGTGTGTTCGCCATACAGTTCCTTGCACGACGTCGCCAGGGCCTCGGCGGACAGCACAGTCCCGTCCTTCCACCGCCGGAATTCCCAGCCCACGTCGAGCTGGACGGCGCGCGGGACGAATGCGTCAAGCACGCCAAGCCGCCGCAACAGCCGCGCCACGTTGGGCGCGACAACCAGTCCCGCCCCGACCTCTTTGATCTCCGAGGCCTGTTCATAGACGGTGCTCGAAAGGCCGGCGCGGGCCAGGAACGCGGCTGCCGCCAGACCTCCGATCCCACCGCCGATGATTGCGATGTCCAGCCCGTCGGGCGCTGGTCGGGACACGCCGCGTCTCCTCCTCCGTGCCGAATCGGGCCGCTCCGTGCGGTCGCCACATGATTTCCTGCCGCGGCGTTGGCTCAAGCGATGTGACCGTTCAATGAACATGCGTGCCAGCCATCCGTGTTCATTCAACGAACATCAGTCGCTAGGATTCGGGACAGTCCCACCGAACGGAGGTGCCTGCCATGCCGCGCACGAGCGAGCCCGGGAGGAGCGTGAGCTCGCGGCTGCTCGAGTTGCTGTTCGCGTTCCGCCCCGAGCGCAGTCTCTTGAGCCTCGCCGATCTCGTTCGGGAGACCGGACTGCCGCATGCGACGGCTCGTCGACTGGTTCTCGAGCTGGAAGAAGCGGGGGCCATCGATCGCTGTGCCGACGGCCGGTTCGCAATCGGTGTGCGGCTGTGGCAGTTGGGCACGCTGGCACCCCGGACTGAGTCGCTGCGCATTCTGGCCAAGCCCTTCATGGACGATCTGTACACCGCCCTGCGTCAACACGTACAGCTCGCCGTGCTCGACGATGACCACGCGGTGATCATCGAGCGGATGTCCGCCCCGCACGCGGTCAACCTGGTATCCGAGGTTGGCGGGCGCCTGCCGCTGCACTGCTCCGGTGTCGGCAAGGTGCTGCTCAGCCACACGGACCACGCGTTCATCGACCGGATTCTGGCGGGACCACTGCCGACCTTCACGGCGCAGACGAACGTGAACCCTCCATCACTTCGTCGGGAGATCGCGGCCTGCCGGCGGACCGGGACAGCCATGGTTCGAGGAGAGCTGACGGTCGGTGCCGACTCGGTGGCAACTCGAATCGTCGATCGCGACGGACGGGTGGTCGCCGCCCTCTCCGTCGTGGTGCGCACAGGCTCGGTGCGCCCCCAGGCCACCGTTCCCTCTGTGGTCGCATCCGGGCTCGGGATCTCCAGAGCACTGGGCTGGCGGCCTGGCATCGCCGTGAGCGCCTCCTGACCCAAGCCTTCAGATTGTCCGTTGAACGAACATCCGGCTTTTGTCCGAGCCGGAGATCATCCACGCTCGTCCCGGCCGGCGACACGCTGAAACAGGGACAGGTGACCAATGGGCCTCACGTTCGACCATCACACGCTGGGACAGCGCGTGCTGTTCGGAACGGGTGCGGCCGTGGACAACACCGCCGCTGCCGTAGCGGCACTCGGGTCGCGACGCGTACTGCTCATCGCGGATCCGTTCGTGGCGGATCTCGCTGACGCGGTCGCCGCGCGTACCCCCGTCGTCGCCCGCATCCGCGACGTCGTCGCGCACGTGCCGATCGAGCGCGCCCGCACCGCGGTGGCCGTCGCACGGGACAACGAGGTTGACGCCGTCGTCACAATCGGCGGCGGCTCGTCCACCGGGCTCGCCAAGATCGTCGCCCGCGACACCGGGCTGCCGATCGTCGCGATCCCGACTACGTTCGCCGGCTCCGAAGCGACCGACGTGTGGGGCATGACCGAAGCGCATCGCAAAACCACCGGCGTCGACCCAAACGTCCTGCCGAAGATCGTCGTGTATGACGCGGCGCTGAGCACGAGCCTGCCGGGCCGGCTCGCGGTGGCGTCCGGGCTCAACGCGGTCGCCCACGCGATCGACGGCTTCTGGGCCCCTCGCGCCGACCCGATCAACCGCGCCCTCGGCACGGAGGGGCTACGCGCCCTGATTCCGGGCCTGCGCGCCCTGCACGCGAACCCGGACGACCTCGACACGCGTGAGCAGTTGCTGTACGGCGCATACCTGGCGGCGGTCGCGTTTGCCTCCGCCGGCTCCGGGATGCATCACAAGATCTGCCATGCGCTCGGCGGTGCCTACAACCTTCCCCACGCTGACACCCACGCGATCATGCTCGGCTACGTGATCAGCTTCAACGGCCCCGCAGCGCCGGACGCGCAGTCGCGCATCAGCGCCGCCTTCGACGAACTCCCCGGGGCGACCGGTCTGTTTCAGCTGCGGCGCGACCTCGGCGCCGTCAAATCGCTCGCCGACATCGGATTCGCCGAGACCGACATCCCCGACGCCGCCCGCATCATCCTGCCGTCGATCCCGCCGTCGAACCCCCGCCCCGTCACGCAGGCCGACCTCGAGTCGCTGCTGCACGACGCCTGGGCCGGCGTACCAGTCAAACAGGAGGGCCCATGAGCACCCCCTTCCTCTCCGAAGACCAGCTCGCCCGCGAGGTCGAGCTGATCGAGCGCGTCGAGCGTTCATTCGACAGAGCCGACAACGCGCGACTCAAGCAGATCATGCAGGCGCTCGTCCGGCATCTCCACGGATTCGTGCGCGAGGTGCGGCTTACCGAGCAGGAATGGAACACGGCCATGCAGTTCCTCACCGACTGCGGGCGCACCACCACCGACAAGCGGCAGGAGTTCATCCTGCTCTCCGACGTGCTCGGCATCTCGATGCAGGTGATCAGCGTCAATAACGAGGCCTACCGCGACGCCACCGAGGCGACGGTCTTCGGGCCGTTCTTCGTGCAGGGTGCTCCGCTCATCGGGCACGGCGGCGACATGGCCTTCGGAGCACCGGGCGAACCGTGCTGGGTCGTCGGACGCGTCAGCGATACCGACGGCACACCGGTCCAAGGCGCGCGTATCGACGTGTGGGAGGCCGACGAAGACGGCCTGTACGACGTGCAGTACAACGACGCACGAACGTCGGGCCGCGCCCATCTGTTCACCGACCACAACGGCGAGTACCGGTTCTGGGCGCTGACGCCCACGCCGTACCCGATCCCCGACGACGGCCCCGTCGGCAGGATGCTTTCCGCGACCGGACGCTCCCCGCTGCGCGCCTCTCACCTGCATTTCATGGTCAGCGCCTCCAGCTACCGCACCCTCGTGACCCACATCTTTGTTCGCGGCGACCAGATCGGCTGGGCCGACAGCGTGTTCGGCGTCAAGGAGACACTCATCAAGGACTTCACGCGGCACCCTGCCGGCACGCCCACACCCGACGGCCGCGAACTCGGGCAACAGACGTGGACCGACGTGCGCTTTGACATCGTCCTGGCGCCGGCCAGCGCTTGAGGCCACCGTCGCGCCAACACAGAGAGAAGAGGACAATCATGGCTGACAACATCAGGGCGGGCATCCTCGGCACCGGCTTCATGGGCCGCGTGCACGGACAGGCCATCCTGGCCGCGGGCGCCCGAGTCGTCGGCGTCGTCGGGCGAACGCACGACTCCGGCACGGAAGCCGCCTTGCGCTACCCCCACGCCACCGGCTTCGCCACCGTCGATGCACTCCTCGACGCAGGAGTCGACGTCGTCCACGTCTGCCTTCCCAACGCACTCCACCACGAAGCGTCCCGAACGCTCATCGCCGCTGGGGTCGCGGTGGTCTGTGAGAAGCCGCTCGCGACCTCACTGCAGGACGCGGCGGACCTCACCGACGCGGCCGCCGACGCCGGAATCGTGACCGGCGTGCCGTTCGTCTATCGCTATTACCCGGTCGTCCGCGAGATCCGCCGCCGTCTGAGGCGTGATGGCAGCCGGCTGTGGCTTCTCCACGGCAGCTACCTTCAGGACTGGCTCGCTAGCCGGCATGCCACCAACTGGCGCGTCGAACCCTCCGCCGGTGGACGATCACGCGCCTTCGGGGACATCGGCATCCACTGGTGCGACCTCATGGAGTACGTGACCGGCCACCGCATCACGCGGCTCTCGGCCCGCCTCGGCAACGCCTTCGACCGCGAGGGCGGCCCCGAGCAGAACCTCACCGAAGACGGCGGCCTCATCACCTTCGAGACCGACGCGGGCGCCATCGGCTCACTCGTCATCAGCCAGGTCAGCGCCGGTCGACGCAACCGCCTGTGGTTCTCCTTCGACGGTCCCGAGGTCTCCTACAGCTTCAACCAGGAGAGCCCCGAGTCAATGTGGGTCGGCCTGCCCTCGGAGGCACACGTCGTCGACCGTGATCCGTCCTCCGGTGGGGAGCAGTCCCGCCGGAGCAACGCGCTCCCACCTGGGCACCCCCAGGGCTACCAACACTGCTTCAACGACTTCGTCGCGGACACCTACGCGGCCATACGCGGCGACGATCCGGGCGACCGCCCCCAGTTTGCCGACGGCCTGAGGGCAGCCCAGCTCACCGAGGCCGTGCTGACATCGACCACCTCCAGGAGCGAATGGATCGACGTGCCCGCGGCCGGTCAAGACTAGGCCTGACCGGCGTGAGCACGCATAGTAGTGTCGGCTCCAAGTGTCCGAACACCATCAACGAAGCTCATCCATCGCCGGCGCCATCGCCGGCGAACGGGCTCGGCCGTCGGCGATGGGCCGTGCTGATGGTGGTCTCCGTCGCGCAGCTCATGGTCGTCCTGGATACGACGATCGTGAACATCGCCCTGCCCTCAGCGCAGGCAGACCTCGACTTCCCCGACAGCCAGCGCCACTGGATCATCACCGCTTATGCCCTTGCCTTCGGCAGCCTGTTGCTGCTCGGCGGCCGCGTCGGCGACCGGACCGGCCGCAAGCGCACGTTCCTTATTGCTCTGATCGCCTTCGCCGCAGCCTCCGCGCTGGGCGGCGCCGCACCATCTTTCGCGGTACTGGTGATCGCGCGCGCCGTGCAGGGCGCGGCCGCCGCGCTGCTCGCGCCGGCTGCTCTCGGCACGCTGGCCACGACCTTCACCGACGTCCGCGACAGGGGCAAAGCCTTCGCGCTCTTCGGAACGGTTGCCGTCAGCGGCGGAGCGGTGGGTCTCATCTTCGGCGGAATCCTCACCGAGTATCTGTCCTGGCGCTGGTGCATGTACGTCAACGTACTGTTCGCGGCTGGGGCAGCCCTCGCTGCCAAGGCGTACATGGTTCACGCCAAACCCTCAGTCCGGCCTCACCTCGACATCGCCGGCACGGTGCTGGCGGTTGCGGGTCTGTTCGGATTGGTGTTCGGCCTCTCCCAGGTCGAGGCCAAAGGCTGGACCGACAGGGTCACGCTCACGTCGCTGGCTGTCGGCGTCGTGCTGTTGATTACGTTCAGTGTCGTCGAGCGCCGCGTCCCTCACCCTCTCCTGCCGTTGCGGATCGTCGTTTCACGATTGCGGGGCATGGCGTTCGTCGCGGTCGGCTTCGTCGGCCTGACCACCTTCAGCCTCAACCTGTTCCTGTCCTACTACCTCCAGAACGTCAAACATCTCAGCCCGCTCAACGGCGGCCTGGCGTTTCTACCCATGATCGTCTGCATCATGATCAGCTCGAACGTTTCGAACCGGATCACCCTGCCAATGTTTGGGCCACGAGTCATCGTGACGGTCGGACTCAACCTCAGCGTTGTCGCCCTGGGCTACCTCAGCCTCCTTCGGCCGGCCAGCTCGTACGAGGCCGGAGTCCTGCCCGGCCTCGTGGTGATGGGCCTCGCCTTGGGCATGGTGATGCCGCCGTCAATGAACACCGCAACGCTCGGAGTCGAGCCACGGGACGCCGGAGCCGTCGCCGCCCTGGTGAGCACCATGCAGCAAATCGGCGGTGCGGTGGGCGTGGCGGTAACCAGCGTCATCGCTGCCTCGGCAACCTCGTCCTACCTTTCCAGGCATCCGGGCAGGCCCAACCTCGAGGCCGCCGCCGCGGTACGGGGCTACGGCGTGGTGTTCGGCGTACTCGCGTTGCTCGCAGCGGTAGCGGGTCTGCTCGCAACGGTGTTGTCTCCTCGCAAGATCCACTTCGACGCCATGCACGGGCATAGCCGGGTGTAACTGCCTAGGCCGGGCGGGGGCACACCTGGCTGATGAACCGGGCGGTGGGCGCGCAACAAGCGGCCCTGGCAGCATCCTGGGGCACGTGTGGGACGCGGACGCGGCCCTGGCGCGGGGCCTGGTCGCGGCCGTCGTGCCGCGCGACGAGCTGCTGCCCACCGCGGTTGGGCTCGCCCGGCCGCTGGGCGGACAGCGCAGAGCGTATGTCGAGCGGGCCATCGTACCGCTGCGCGGGGCCGGGGACGGGCGAAGCGCATACGCGGATCTCCTGGACGCCGAGTCCGGCGAGCAGGAATGGTCCATGAACCAGCCGGAGTTCCTCGCCGGCCTGGCCGCGATCCGTGCGCGCATCGGGAGGCGGCGCTGATCAGATCGCCCGGATCAGCAGGACGCCGCCGACGGTCGCGCCGAAGGTGATGATGACGGTGCGCAGCACGCGCGGCGGCAGTCGCTGGGTGAGGCGGGCGCCGAGGAAACCGCCGACCATGGTCGCCGGCACGAGTACCGCGACGACGGCCCAGTTGACCGGGCCGAACACGCCGTAGACGACGACCGTCACGACGCCGATGGTCGCTGAGAGGACGTTCTTCAGCGCGCTGACCCGCCGCAGCGGGTCGTCGAGGATGAGCGAGAGGCCGGCGACGAGCAACACGCCGAGCGCGGCGTTGAAGTAGCCGCCGTAGAGGCCGCCGAGGAAGACGGCCAGGTGCAGCAGCGCGGCGGCCTTGCGTGGGGAGTGGTCGCGGGGCTGCCCGGCGAGCTTGCGGAGCCGCGTCTGGAACCCGAGCGTCGCGGTCGCACCGAGGACGAGGAACGGCACCACGATGTCGAACACGGCGCGCGGCGTGGCGAGCAGCAGCGCGCAGCCGCACAGCGCGCCGAGGACCGCGGTCGGCACCGCCCTGCGGAGGCGCCGGCCCTGGCCGGTCAGGTCGCTGCGGCTGCCGAAGACGCTGGCGCCGTAGCCGGGCGCGACGGACAGTGCGTTGCTGACGTTGGCCGACACCGGGGGCAGGCCGATGCCGAGCAACACCGGGAACGCGATCAACGATCCGCCGCCGGCGATGGCGTTGACCGTTCCGGCGGCCAATCCGGCCAGCACCAGGACGGCGGCATGGAGGGCCGTCATCATCGCCCGACGGCGTAGCCCTGGCCGCCGCGGGGGTTGGCGGCCGCGGACAGCAGTCCCGTCTTCGGGTCGCGGGTGACGCAGGAGAGTCGTCCGAGTTCCCAGTCGCCGACACGGGTGACGATGTGGCCGCGGTCGGTGAGGGCCTCGACGACGTGGTCGCCGAGGCGGTTTTCGACGACGGCGCCGCCGGGTGTCCAGGTGCGGGGCCAGAAGCTTTCGGGGAAACTGGTGGTGTGGAAGGCGGGCGCTTCGATCGCCTGCTGTGGGGTCATTGCGGCGACGAGGGTGCGTACGAGGTATCCCACCTGCCACTGCTCCTGCTGGTCGCCGCCGGGCGTGCCGAGCGCGCTGACGACGTGGCCGTCGCGGACGAGCAGGGTTGGGGTGAGGGTGGTCCGCGGCCGTCTCCCCGGCCGCAGCGCTGAGGGGCTGTCGGGGTCGAGCCAGAGCATTTGGAGGCGGGTGCCGAGCGCGAAGCCGAGTCCGGGGATCGCGGGGGAGGATTGGAGCCAGCCGCCGGAGGGTGTGGCGGAGATGGTGTTGCCCCAGCGGTCGATGATGTCGAGGTGGCAGGTGTCGCCGCGGGTGGGTTCGCCGGCGCCGGTGTGCCGGACGGCCTCGTCCGGGCTGGTGCGTTGGGCCGGGAGCCATGCGCGGGCGCGTAGCTCGTGGGAGGCGGTCGGCGTGATCAGTACCCGCCGCTGCCGGGCGTATTCGGCGGACAGCAGGCGTTGCAGGTCTGCGGCGGGGAGGTCCTCGCTGTAATAGGCCTCCCGGTCGGCCATGGCCAGCTTCAGTGCCTCGATCACGTGGTGCACACCCAAGTCCGTGGTCAGGTCGAGTTCCGCATCGGTGTAGCCGTCGAGGATGGCGAGGGTCTGCAGCAGCGCCGGGCCCTGTGACCAAGGACCGGCCTTGAGGATCTGCGTGCCGCGGAACGTGCCGGCCACAGGTATCTCGTAGGTGGCGGTGAACCTGGCCATGTCGTCGGCGGTGAGCACGCCGCGGTGGACGGTGCCGGTGGAGTGCGGGTGTGGTGTTGTGCGGACGAAGGTGTCGATGGCGTCGGCGACGAACCCGGTTCGCCAGATGGTTCGGGCGCGGTCGATGTGGTCGGTGCGGCTGCCCGGCCCGTGCACCAGCCGGGTCAGCGTGTCGGCGTATAGCGGGTTGCGCACGATCTGGCCGGGCTGCGGCGGTACGCCTCCGTCCAGCCACAGCTCGGCCGATGTGGGCCAACTCTGGCGGAACAGTGGTGTCACGGCGGCGATTGCCCGTGCCGCGCCGGTGCTGATGGGGTGGCCGGTGGTGGCGTAGTGGATGGCATAGCCGAGGACGTCGGCCAGTTCCCAGGTGCCGTGGTCGCGTAGCAGCATCAGCCACGCGTCGACCGCACCAGGGACCGCCGCGGCCAGCGTTCCGGCGCCCGGGATCAGGTCCAGGCCCTCCGATCTGAAGTGTTCGATCGTCGCGGCTTGCGGGGCCGGGCCCTGCCCGGCCAAGACCTGCGGGGGCGAGCCGGCGGGGGCGATCAGGGCAACCAGATCGCCGCCGGCGCCGTTCATGTGCGGCTCCACCACGTGGAGCACGAACGCCGCGGCCACCGCAGCGTCGAAGGCGTTGCCGCCGCGTTCGAACACGGACTGCCCGGTGGAGGAGGCCAGCCAGTGGGTCGACGCGCACATGCCGAAAGACCCCGTCAGGTCTGGCCGGGCCTGGAACGCGGTCACCTCGAGGCTGCCGCGATCCGCTCGTTGCGGGCGTGGATCGCCTCCCAGGTGGCCGGGACGACGAGCTCGGCCCCGCCGTGGATGCTGTGCTGGGCGAAGTCGGCGTACGGGCGCTGGCGGGTCTCGTAGCGCGGGAACGCGGTGGCGTGGTCGCCGGCGCAGTTCTCGAGCTCCTCGGCGAGGATGTGGGTGCCGGTGAACGCGATCGACGTGCCCCGCCCCGACAGACCGGAGGCGGCGTGCGCGGCGTCGCCGACGAGGACGACCCGGCCGCGGTGCCAGGCCGGCATGTGGATCTGGGCCGCCGAGTCGAAGTACAGCTCGGGATCGACCCGGGCCGCCTCGATCAGGGCCGGGATCCGCCACTCGGAGTGCCCCGCGAATGCGTCGGCCAGGATCTGCTTCTGGGCGTCGAGATCGTGGTAGTCGTACTCTATCGGGTCCGAACGGAACAGGAACACGCCGAGCGCCTTGTCCTTGTAGCGCATGACGCTCACCATGTGCTCCGGGTAGTTGTAGACCGGGTTGACGCGGTCGGCGCGCGGCTGCTCGTCGGGGAGGTCCGCGATGGCGATGTAGAACCCGAGATGGCGGATGTAGTCGCGCTCCGGGCCGAACGCGAGCCGGCGCACGGCCGAGTGCAGGCCGTCCGCGCCGACCACCAGGTCGTAGCCTGCCTCGCGGCCCGAGACGAACCGCACGTCGACGCCGTCGCCGTTGTCGGCGAGCGAACTGACGGAGTCCTGGAAGATCACTGTCGCGTCGGCCGGGAGCGCGTCGGCGAGGATCCGCGCGAGGTCCTCCCGGGCGATCTCGATGTCGTCGGCCGAGTCGCTGGTCTCCTCCAACGGCAGCCGGGCGACCACCTCGCCGTCGCCGTTGACGAACTGGCCCTGCTCGGTCATGTCCACCCGCTGCGCCAGGATCTGCGGCAGCAGCCCCATCTTGTCCACGATCTCGATCGCGTCGCCGCGGACGTCGATCGGGGATCCGTTGACCCGGAAGTGGGAGGAGCGTTCGACGATGGTGACGCGGTGGCCGCGGGCGCCGAGGTTCACCGCGGCCGACAGTCCGGCCATGCCGGCCCCTGAGACGAGAATGTCCATGGTTCCTGTTCCTGTCAGTTGCTTGGGAGCGCGGGTTCTGTCAGTTGCTTGGGTGCGCGAGCACGAACTCGCGGATCAGCCGGGCCACGGTGTCCTTGCCCTCGATCGTGATGCCGTGGCGGATCTTGGGGATCGTTTCGAGTCGGGCCCCGGGGATCGCCGCCGCGAGTGCCCGGCCCTTCTCCGGCGTGGCGCTCGGATCGTCCTCGCCATAGATGAGCAGCGTTGGTGCGGTGATCTCGGGTAGCTGTTCGGTGATGTCGAAGTTGCGGACCGCGTCCAGCCGCCGGGCGTCCTCCGCGGGCGGGCGGTGCAGGAGGATCCCGAGCGTCTCGGCCATCAGCTCCTGCGATGCCTGCGCCTGCGGGGAGAGGACGAAGTCGAGCATGCGCTGGGTGCGATCCTGCGGGGACAGCGCGACAATGTCGCCGGCCGTGGAACCCGCCGAGAACGAGACCCGGGAGACCGTCGCGCCCAGCATCAGGGTCTGGACCGCGTCGGGCACGGTGATCGCGAGCTGGAGCGCGATGATGCCGCCGAAGGAGGCGCCGAACACGTGGGCCCGGGAGTACCCGAGGCCCCGGATCAGCGCCGCGCAGTCCCGCGCGAGGTCCTCGGTCCCGTACGGCGCCGCTGGGTTGACGGAGTCGCCGGTGTCGCGCTGGTCGTAGGCGACGGCCCGGATACCGGCGCCGAGCAGCGGCCGGAACGCGTCGTACTGGGCCCGGCTGCTCTCGCCGCCGTGGATGAGGATGACCGGCTCGCCCGACCCCGACTCGGAGTAGGCGATCTCGACGTCCCCGGCCCGCACCCGCCCGGTCGTGGTCACGACTCCTCGCCCTCGGCGCGGACCAGGTGACCGCGGCCGTTGGTGACGGGCGGCAGGGGCTCACTGCTGCGCAACGGCTCACCGATCAGCTCGACGATGTAGTGCGTGACCGTGTGGTCCTCGAGGTTGCGGATGCGGTGGGCCGGCAGGCCGGTGGCGCCGACCGCGCGATACATCACGTAGCCGGGCTGGGCCACCTGGGACAGCGACCAGTCGGCGTCGCCGGCCTCCTGGCCCTGCGCCCGGCCGGCGTCGGGCCAGAGCACGAAGTGGTCGTGGTGGTGCTGGTGGAAGTCGAACATGCCGCCGGGCGCGAGCGTCATCGACCACACCCGGACCCGGTCGTTCTCGAAGATGAGGGTGTCTCCCGGGGCGGACGGATAGCTGTCCATCTGGGGTCCTTTCGCCACCTTAAGATACGTCGTGTACCTTTGACGAGGCCACGGTACCGCCGCGAAATAGGATACGCAATGCCTCTTATGGAACGCTCCACCCAACGTCGCCGCGGTGCCGAGCTGGAGTCGGCGCTGCTGGACGCCGCCTGGGCCGAGCTGTTGGAAGCCGGCTACGACGGCTTCACCATCGACGCGGTCGCGATCCGCGCCGGGACCAGCCGGGCGGTGCTGTACCGCCGCTGGCCCACCAAACAGGACCTGGTCCGGGCCGCTCTGGGCCACGGCGCGGGCAACGACTTGCCGCCACCGCCGCAGACCGGCAGCCTCCGTGGCGACCTGATCGCCCTGCTGCGCCAGGCCAACCAGACCCGCATCGACGTCGCCACTCTCGTGATGGTGCGGCTCGGGGCGTACTACAAGGAAACCGGGACGAGCATCGCCGACCTGCGCGAAGTGATGCCGGGCAACCACCAGGCGGTCGTCCAGCAGATCATCGAACGCGCCGTGGAGCGGGGCGAGATCGACCCGGCCAAGCTCACCCCGCGCATAGCCCGGCTACCGTTCGACCTCTTCCGCTACGAGCTGATGATGACCCTCGAGCCGGTCCCCGACGCGACCATCGAGGAGATCATCGACACCACGTTCCTGCCCCTCGTCACGCCCGGCAGGACACCTCGACGACCTCGACGGCCCGGCGCAGCGACTCCTGCACCGTGACCCAGGGCGTGCCGGCCAGGCGGGCTTGCGTGCTAACGGCTTCTGGGCCGGCGCGGTGGGGCTTCCTTGTCAGAGTTGTGCGAGGGGTACGCGGTGTCCGTCGGCGGCGGAACGCGCGATCGCGTCCAGGAGCCGGTGCCGTGTGACGGCGTGGGCGAAGTCCGGGGCGGTCGCGGTGCCGTGGACGAGGTCGTCGCGGATCGCGGTGTAGGCGTGGGCCAGCGTGTGGATCGGTGTTCCTGCCAGGCGGGGGTGGCCGTCGTAGCCGTCGGGCAGCGTCAGCTCCGCCGGCCGGGCACGACCGCGCGCGCCGCGTACCGTGATCGGGTTGATGTGTGGATGTCCGGCGGCGGTGACCTCGAGGGTCCCCTCGGTGCCGTCGATCAGCAGCGAGAATCCGGGGCCCGACGCCGTGCCGCCGCGGTGGTGGACGGAGAGGATCGCGCCGTTCGGCAGGGTGCCGGAGACGGCGATCTGGTCCTCGGCGGTCATCGGGACCGTCTGCCCGGTGCGGCCGAGGGGGACGCGGGGCCGCCGGGTCGCGGTCGTGGCGACGACGTCCTGCAGCTCGCCGACGGTCATCGACACCAGGTCGATCGCGTGCCCGAACGCGATGGTGAGCATGGTGGCGCCGAGCGTGCGGTCGAGCGTGTAGCGCATGCGTTCGGAGACAGCGGTTCCCCACTCGGACGAGGACGCCACCACGGTCGCGGACAGCACCTGCCCTACGTATCCGCCGGATACGAGCTCGGCCAGCCACCGGACGGTGGGCGAGGAGCGTCCCTGGAGCCCGATGAAGGTCCGCGTGCCGCGGGCGGCGTGGGCCATCTCCTCGGCCTCGGGCAGGTCGACGGCGAACGGCCACTCGCTGAGCACCGGCACTCCAGCCTTCAGCGCGGGCAGCACGAGTTCGCGATGCCGGGGGACCTTGACGGCGATGACGACGAGGTCGACGTTCTCGTTCTGGGCCAGCTGTTCCACCGAGGCGTACGCGGGTACCCCGTACGCGGCGCCGGCGGCGCGGGCCGACGCGGGCGAGCTTGCTGCCAGCGCGGTGAGCTCGATGCCGTCGACGGCCGAGAGGGCCGGCAGGTGCGCCCCCGCCGCGCTCAGGCCCACGATCCCGACGCCGACCGTACGGCGCGCGCGTGGTTCTTCCATAGTGGTTCCTTCCGCATTCCGACGATTTATGTTCCGGTTGGTACGTAATCGGGATATGTGAGTCCCACCCCGGTGCGGGTCAGGCCTCCAAGGGAGTCGCTACGGCCGCCAGCTGAGCAGCGCGGTGTCGACGATCTCGTCGAGTTCGCAGGCGGTGAGGCCGTTCGCGGCCTGCACTGCGATGCCGAATCCCGTGGTCATGACGAAGCGGGCAAGGCGTCGCGGGTCGGCCTCGGGTGGGAGGTCGCCCTCGTCGACGGCGCGCCGGAAGCGCTCCTCGAGGCGATCGCCGGCGTCGTTGCGCCAGTCGACGAGCACGTCGTGCGCGGGCCGGCTCTCCTCGCTCGACGCCAGCGCGCTCTGTACGGCCATGCACCCGGCGGGCGCGCTGGGCTGGGTCGTGGCCCGGACCGCGCCGCGCAGGAACGCCTCGGCCACCTGCCGCGCGGTCGGCTCGCGGAGGGCGCGCGTCGCATAGGAGGCCGGGCCTTCGCCGTAGCGCTGCAGGGCCTTGCGGAAGAGCTGCTCCTTGTTGCCGAAGGCGGCGTACATGCTCGTCTTGGTGATCCCCATGGCACCGGTCAGATCGGTGAGGCTCGTGCCGTCGTAGCCCCGCGCCCAGAACACCTGCATGGCGCGCTCCAGCGCCTCGTCGATGTCGAACTCCCTGGGCCGGCCTCTCACCGTCGTCCGTGAACCACTCATAGCGGCATCCTCCTCGATCCAGAACCAGTACGGAGCGGCCGACCAGCGCGTCCGGCTGTTCCTTCCCTCACACCAGATTTTAGTACCGACCGGAACTTATATGCTAGCTTTCGGTACCAACCGGAACTTAAAGCGGTCTGATTCACATCCCGGAAAGGGGAACCAACACGATGAAAACCACCTCGCTCGGCGGCCTTGAGGTCTCGCGTATCGGCCTGGGCGCCATGGGGATCTCCGCCTTCTACACCGGCGCCGGCCGGCTCGACGACCAGGCGATCCGCACCATTCACCGCGCCCTGGACCTCGGTGTCACGCACATCGACACCGCCGAGGTGTACGGCCCGTACACCAATGAGGAAGTGGTGGGCCGCGCGGTGAAGAGGCGCCGGGGCGAGGTCGTGCTGGCCGCCAAGTTCGGTCTCGTCTCGCACACCGGCCGGCCCGGCGCGGACGGCACCCCGGCCAACATCCGGCTCGCCGTGGAGGGGTCGCTGCGCCGCCTGGGAACCGACCACATCGACCTGTACTACCAGCACCGCGTCGACCCGGACACCCCCATCGAGGAGACCATCGGCGCGCTGGCAGCCCTGGTCGCCGAGGGCAAGGTGCGTCACATCGGCCTGTCGGAGGCGGGGCCGGCGACCATCCGGCGGGCCCACGCGGTGCACCCGGTGACCGCGGTGCAGAGCGAGTACTCGCTGTGGACCCGCGACCCCGAGTCCGCGGTTCTACCGGTTCTGCGCGAGCTGGGGATCGGCTTCGTGCCGTACTCCCCGCTCGGCCACGGCTTCCTCACCGGGAACATCCGCTCGCTCGACGGCCTCGACGCCGACGACTGGCGCCGCACCAACCCGCGCTTCACCGGCGGCAACCTCGAACGCAACCTGCGCATCGTCGACGAGGTCCGCGCCGTCGCCGCCGAGGCCGGGGCCACACCCGCACAGGTCGCCCTCGCCTGGCTGCTCGCCCAGGGCGACGACATCGCCCCCATTCCCGGCACCACCCGGATCGATCGGCTGGAGGAGAACACCGCCGCCGGCCACGTCGCGCTCACCGACAGCCAGGTCGCCCGCCTCAACGGCCTGGCACCGGCCTTGGGTGATCGCTACGACGAGGCCAACATGGCCGCCATCGACCGCTGAGCCCCGGGCTTTCCGCGGGGCAGGGGCCTGACCCCATGGTCTTGCCCCTGCCTCGCGTGGAGTGTGGCCGGTGTCAACCGCATCGATAGACCTTGATATAGATCGAATTGATGTCGATCAGCTTATTCCGGGCCGGGGTGAGCCCGTCCGGTAGTGCACGGCAACCGTGAATCCGCCGGCGGCGAGACGGTCGGCGATGGCCGCACCGATCCCATGGCTGGCGCCGGTGACGACGGCGATCCGGCCGGACGCGGGAGTGGTGAGAGCGTCGAGGCAGCGCTCGCCGGTGTCAGTCATGAGGACCTTTCTGTCGCCCCGGACCGGGTTCGGTTGTCGTACTTCGTCATTGCTGCGGTCGGAAAGTCCGGCTTCCGGGCCGTGCTGTCGGCGGTGCGGAAGCCGGACGCGTGCGGAACGTCAGTTGCTGAGCTGCCGCTGGACCGCCTGGGCGTCGATGAGGTAGTTCATCTCGTAGAAGCGCCCGTCGCGGACCTTGTGGAAGGCGTACTCCGCGAACTCCACGACGGCGCCGGTCGGGGCGACGCCGAGCCACTCCTTGGTGTGCGTGCCCTTGTTGAACAGGCGGGCCGCCACCCGGTCACCGTCGATGGCGATGTCCTGGACCCGCCAGGTGAAGTCCGGCACCGAATCGCCGTGCGCCTTCAGCTCCGCGATGATGTCCTCCCGCCTGGCCGGCTTGCCGTTCTCGACGAGCTCGTCATGCACGAACTCGGTCATCCGGTCGAAGTCATGCGCGTTGAGCGCTTCGATGTAGCGCTCGAAAACCTCACGAACCTCGGACTCAGACATGGCGTTCTCCCCTCTATGTGCCGGGGCTTTCTCCGGCCGTGATGCTGCTTGGCACCGCGTGTGAACCTTTATGTTCCGATCGGTACTTTATTAAGCTAAGACCGATCGGTACAGAAAGCAACGTGTCACACGTCACGCAGGACCGGCATCCCTGAATCAGAGGATCAGCGAACGCTTCAGCAGCCACCCGAGTGGTCGCATCTGATGCCGGGCGAGCCGAACCGGCTGGCGAATCTGGTAGGCATGAAACCGGTCGATCGCTCGATGGTCACCGAGGCTTGGAGGGTTTGGAAGGTGGGACTCAACGGCGCCACGCGGACCCAGGCACCGCTCATGCCGCAGGCGTTGGACGTCGACATGCGCTATGGACATCTGATGGTGTTCCCCCGGTGACGGCGCAGCCACGGTTCGCGCGGGTCAACGAGCTGCTCGGCCGAGTACCCCGTCCGCCGGGGGAGCCGCCGCCGAGGGGTGCCCCTCGTCAACAACTCGAGGGGCTCGAGGCGGAGATGGGGTATCCCCTGCCGGAGTCGTTGCGCGAGTGGCTCTCGTCCTGCAACGGCGCGCTCGCCGGGCCGGGCGGCCTCTACGGCGTGGGCACGGGCCGGGAGTTTCTCGACATCGATGCGGTCCTGCGGATGTATCCCGATTGGCGGCCTCGGCGATGGCTGCCTGTGGCCGGCGACGGCACCGGGGGCCAGTACGTGATCGATGCGGGCCGCGTCCATCTGGATGCCGACGCGGTCTACTTCGTCGACGTGTCAGAGGATCCCTCGGCACTCGCGTACATCGTCGGGTCCGGTTTGGCGCTGTTCCTGGAGTTCCTGCTCGACCGCGACCTGGGCGTGCGTGGGTGGCCGTTCGACGCCGGTCATGTGCTGGCGCTCGATCCCGCGGTCGCCGCGGTGGACCCCCCGACGCTGCTGCCCTGGCATGCCGGATCAGCTTGACGTCGACGCGGCCCCACGAGGCGCATAACGCGCTTCATGAGGCTTCGAAGGCTGCGCTGGGTGCGTCTGGACGAGGCGCCAGAGACCAACCCCACGCGGGGCGGCCAGTCCCTATCAGCGGCCCACCCCCAGGAGCACGCCGAGCACGAGAACAGCAGGACTCGTGGCTGCATGGTCGCCTGTGAGTGGTCGCATCCGGCCGACGTCAGGGCAAGCGCGGACCGGCGTCCCGCTGGGCGGCGAGCCACGCCTCGACCTCGTCCGCGCCGCGGGGCAGGCCGGACGAGAGGACCTCGGCGCCGGTCGGGGTCACCAGGACGTCGTCCTCGATCCGCACTCCGATGCCGCGCAGCTCGGCCGGGACCAGCTCGTCCTCGGGCTGGAAGTACAGCCCGGGCTCGACGGTCAGCACGTAACCGGCCTCGAGCGTGCCCTCCCGGTACTTCTCCTTGCGGGCCGAGGCGCAGTCGTGCACGTCCAGGCCCAGCATGTGGCCGAACCCGTGCAGCGTCCACCGGCGGTACAGGGTCGCGTCCTTCGCCATCGCCTCCTCGACGCTCACCGGCAGGATGCCCAGGTCGGCGAGGCCCTCCGCGAGCACCCGCATGCACGCCTGGCGCACGTCGTCGACCGGGGTGCCGGGACGGATGATGTCGATCCCCGCTTGCTGGGAGCGGTGCACGATGTCGTACACCTGGCGCTGCAGCGGTGAGAACGTGCCCGACACCGGGACCGTGCGGGTCAGGTCGGCGCTGTACAGGTGCCGGTTTTCCACGCCCATGTCCATGAGCAGCAGCTCGCCCGGGTTCGTCCGGCCGTCGTTGCGCATCCAGTGCAGGATCGCCGCGTGGGCGCCGCTGCCGACGATCGAGCCGTAGGCGACCGCGTTGCCGTCGTGCCGCGCCCGCAGCCCGAACACGCCCTCGATCAGCCGCTCGCTGACCGGCCGGTCCGAAGGCAGCACCCGGGCCGCGTCCTCGAACCCGCGGACGGTCGCGTCGATCGCGTCCCGCAGCTGCTCGAGCTCCCAGGCGTCCTTCACCAGCCGCAGCTCCGACAGCACCCGGGCCAGCTCCACGTCGCGCTCGTTGCCGGCGGTGCGGACCTGGGCGTCGACGGACGGATCGAAGCCGCGCAGCACCCGGGTGTGGCCGGGCGCGCACTCGTCGAGGGCGGCCGCCAGGTCGTCGAGGTGCGCCGTGTTCAGCTGCAGCTCGGTCGCCTTCTCCGCCAGCGTGTGGCGGCGGCCGATCCACAGCTCACCGTAGTTGATGTCGCGGAAGAACTCGTCGGTGTCCCGCGGGGAACGGGGCCGCAGGTACAGCGTCGCCTCGTGCCCGCCCTCCGTCGGACGCATCAGCAGTACCGCATCCGGATCGTGCTCGCCGGTGAGCCACACGTGTTCGGTGCCCGGCCGGAACGGGTGGTGCGTGTCGTTGCTGCGCACCTTGTCCACCCCGCTCGGGATGACCAGTGTCTCGCCCGGGAACGCCGCCGAGAGGTCGGCGCGGCGTTTCGCGTGGTTGGGCGCCTCCGTCCGCGGTGCGGCGTCGAGGGCCACGTCGCGCCAGCCCGTCCGCATGAACTCGATGAACCGTTCAGGAAAGTTCGGGTCGTGCGACTGGCTACCTGCCGGCTGATGACCTGCGTCGTTCATGGCGGACCTCGTCCCGTCGCGGTGAATCGTGCTCCACGTGCGACCGTACCGTACAGTCAAATTATGTCCCAATGTATTGACTGCTTTTTGTCTCCATCGCTAGCATCGTCGGCACCCCGACAAAAGGTGTGTGCCTCACGATGATCAACAGCTATGTCGGTCCGGCGGTGGGTAACGTGATTGCCCTGCACGGGAGTCAGGGCCACCAGGCGCAGGTTCTGCGCACGCATCACCTGCCGAGGTGGCGGGCGGGCGGGTTGACCGGTGCGGTGATGCAGGTCGGCGACTGGGCCACGCTCGCCGTGCTCGTCTCCGAGGTCGCCCAGTCCGAGGGCGAGCTGGTGTTTGTCCGCACGCGGGCCGAGTTCGACAACCGGCCCGCGGGGTCGTTCGGGCTCTTCATTTCGGTGGAGGGGTACCTGTCGTTCGCCGGTGACTTCGACGCTCTCCACGCCCTGTCCGAGCTGGGGATCACCGCGTTTACGTTTTCGCACAACGTGCAGAACGTTCTTTGTACCGGCGCCAACGAGCGCTTCGGCGAGGGTGGCCTGACGCACCTGGGCAAGGCCACGCTCGCGGAGCTCGAGCGGCTGCCGGTCATGGTGGACCTGGTCCACATGTCGCGTGCGTCGTTCTGGGACGCCCTCGAGCTCTACTCCGGTGACGTGTTCGTCTCGCACTCGGACGCCGATGCGGTGAATCCGCATCCGCGCAACCTGACCGACGACCAGATCAAGGCAGTTGCCGAGCGCAACGGTGTGGTCGGGCTGAACAGCTACCGGGGCTACGTCCACCAGGATCCCTTCAAGGCGACGCTGTCGGATCTGCTCGACCATGCGATGCACGTGTACGACCTCGTCGGCCCGGAGCACATGGCGCTCGGTCTCGACTTCTGGGAAGGCCCGATGGAGCAACTCGCCGCGGTGATGGACGCCGTCGACCCGGATGGCTCGCACGGGCTGCACGGCACGGGTACTTCGGTCTACTCCCAGGGCCCGGCCGGGCTCGAGGACATCAGCCACCTGGGGAACTTCGCCGCCGGCCTGGTCGAGCGCGGGCTCAGCCAGGCCGAGGTCGACCTGGTCACCGGGGGTTCGTATCTGCGCATGCTCGAGCGGGCCCGGCCCTGACCGGCCGCCGCGACCGCCTCTTCCACCAAGTTAGGAGTCAGCTGATGTCGGAGACTGTGACTACCGAGAGCACGGCCGGGGATGCCAAGCCGCTGGAGGACCAGCAGTTCGTCACGCGGCATTCGGTGACGATCGATGGTGAGCGCATCGGCTACACGGCCAAGGTCGGCCGGATGGTGCTCCACGATGGCGAGGAGCAGACGAAGCCGAAGGTGGCGCTGTTCTATACGGCCTATCTGCGTGATGGGGTGGAGTCTCGGCGGGACCGGCCGCTGGTGTTCCTGTGGAACGGTGGGCCGGGCTCGTCGACGCTCTGGCTGCACATGTACAGCGTGGGCCCGCGCCGGATCGTGTTCGAGAGCGACCCGCTGTTCGACACCTCGCGCTGGGAACTGCAGGAGAACAAGCACTCGTTGCTGGACGTCGCCGACCTGGTCTTCCTCGACGCGCCGAGCACGGGGTTCAGCCGGGTGGCACCGGGCGAGGACGTCGAGCAGTTCTACGGAGTGGAAGCCGACGCGGCGGCAGTGGGCGACTTCGTGGTCGAGTTCATCAACCGCGAGCGTCGCGGGGACAGCCCGATCGTGTTGTTGGGCGAGAGTTACGGGACGCTGCGGACCCCGGCGGTCACCGACTACCTGCAGGGGCTGCCCGGCCTCTATGTCGACGGTGTCGTGCTGATCTCCTCGATCATGGACGTCGCCGGGGCCACCTTCGGGGTCGGCACCGCGCTGGGTGCGGTCGGGCTGCTCCCGAGCTACGCGGCCACCGGGCTCTACCACGGTGTCGTGTCCGGCGACCTGGAGTCGCTCATCGCCGAGACCGAGAACTTCGCGCTCAACGAGTACTCCGTGGCCCTGTTGAAGGGTTCGCGGCTCACCGACGGCGAGCAGGACCGGATCGCCAAACGGATGGCCGAGCTCACCGGGCTCCCGCCGGACCTCATCCGCGGCTCCAACCTGCGCGTGACATTGTGGCGCTACGTCAAGGCGCTGCTGCGCGACCGGCGTCGCACGGTCGGTCGTCTCGACACCCGCTGGACCGGCATCGACAGCGACATCGTCGGCGAGACGTTCGAGAACGATCCCAGCATGACGATGATCTGGGGGCCCGCGACGAGGGCATTCAACCGTTACGTGCGTGAGGACCTCGGCTTCGAGCCCGACCCGGGGCTGGCCTACCGCAGCATGGTCCCCTTCCCAAGTTGGAAGCCACGCCAAAGCGAGCAGAACGGCATCTGGAGTCCCCAGTTGGAGACTGCCACCCAGCTGCGCGCGTCGATGAACCGCGCTCCGCATCTCAAGGTCCTTCTGCAGAGCGGCTACTACGACCTCGGCACGCCCTACTTCTCGGCCGAAATGACCTTCGACCACCTGCACCTCGAACCCGAGCGGGCCGCCAACATCACCATCAAGCGCTACGAGTCCGGCCACATGATCCACCTGCACGAGCCGTCGCTCGTTCGCATGAAGGCCGACCTGGTCGCCTACCTCGCGACCCTCCGGAGTGCGCAATGACCGAACACGAATGGACAGGCCTGCCCCTCGGCGAGCGCGCCACTGCGTCGGCCCGGAGCACATGGCGTTCGGTCTCGACTTCCGGCTAGGCCTGATGACCCGGTCCTGACCGGTCGCCGCGACCGCCTCTTCTACCAAGTTGGGAGTCAGCTGATGCCGGAGACTGTGACTACCGAGAGCACGGCCGGGAAGGCCGCCGGGGATGCCAAGCCGTTGGAGGACCAGCAGTTCGTTACGCGGCATTCGGTGACGATTGGTGGTGAGCGCATCGACTACACGGCCAAGGTCGGCCGGATGGTGCTCCACGATGGCGAGGAGCAGACGAAGCCGAAGGTGGCGCTGTTCTATACGGCCTACCTGCGTGATGGGGTGGAGTCTCGGCGGGACCGGCCGCTGGTGTTCCTGTGGAACGGTGGGCCGGGCTCGTCGACGATCTGGCTGCACATGTACGGCCTGGGCCCGCGCCGGATCGTGTTCGAGGGCGACCCGCTGTTCGACACCTCGCGCTGGCAGTTTCAGGAGAACGCGCACTCACTGCTGGACGTCGCCGACCTGGTCTTTGTCGACCCGCCGAGCACGGGGTTCAGCCGGGTGGCACCGGGCGAGGACGTCGAGCAGTTCCACGGGGTGGAAGCCGACGCGGCGGTG
Organism: Dactylosporangium sp. CA-233914; assembly: GCF_050942935.1. NCBI lineage: Bacteria > Bacillati > Actinomycetota > Actinomycetes > Micromonosporales > Micromonosporaceae > Dactylosporangium > Dactylosporangium sp. CA-233914. Next base: position 3,981,887 of record NZ_CP192030.1, read on the forward strand.
GTCGGTGACTTCGTGGTCGAGTTCATCAACCGCGAGCGTCGCGGGGACAGCCCGATCGTGCTGCTGGGCGATAGCTACGGGACGCTGCGCACCCCGGCCGTCACCGACTACCTGCAGGGGCTGCCCGGCCTCTACGTCGACGGCGTCGTGCTGATCTCGTCGCTGATGGACGTCGCCGGGGCGAGTTTCGGGGTCGGCACCGCGCTGGGTGCGGTCGGGCTGCTCCCGAGCTACGCGGCCACCGGGCTTTACCACGGTGTGGTGTCCGGCGACCTTGAGCCGCTCATCGCCGCGGCTGAGGACTTCGCCGTCAACGAGTACTCCGTGGCCCTGTTGAAGGGTTCGCGGCTCACCGACGGCGAGCAGGACCGGATCGCCAAGCGAATGGCCGAGCTCACCGGGCTGTCGCCGGACCTCATCCGCGGCTCCAACCTGCGTGTCACGTCGTGGCGCTACAGGAAGGCGCTGCTGCGCGACCGGCGTCGCACGATCGGTCGTCTCGACACCCGCTGGACCGGCATCGACAGCGACATCGTCGGCGAGACGTTCGAGAACGACCCCAGCATGACGATGACCTGGGGACCCGCGACGAGGGCATTCAACCGTTACGTGCGCGAAGACCTGGGCTTCGAGGCCGACCCCGGCCTGGCCTACCGCAACCTTATCCCCTTCCCCAACTGGAAGCCGCGCCAAAGCGAGCAGAACGGCATCTGGAGTCCCCAGTTGGAGACCGCCACCCAGCTGCGCGCGTCGATGAACCGCGCTCCGCATCTCAAGGTCCTTCTGCAGAGCGGCTACTACGACCTCGGCACGCCCTACTTCTCGGCCGAAATGACCTTCGACCACCTGCACCTCGAACCCGAGCAGGCCCGCAACGTCACCATGAAGCGCTACGAGGCCGGCCACATGATCTACTTCGACGAGCCGTCGCTCGCCCGCATGAAGGCCGACCTGGTCGCCTACCTCGCGACCCTCCGGAGTGCGCAATGACCGCGGCGTACGGGCCGCCGGACTCCTCGCCCGTCGCCAGTGTCCGGGGAGCGAGCTTCCAACCCCAGTTCGGACTGGGGTTAGGGGTGCAGTTCTTCGTCGGCTGACCCCGGCAAGCCGGCGGCCGCTTCGCGCAGCCGGTCGACCACCACGCGGACTGCGGCGCGGGTAGCGGATGTGGAACGCACCGCCCCGACGACCTGGCGGCGGTAGGCCGGGCGGAGTTCACGCGTGACCACATTGTAGCGACGGTCGACAGCAAGCTCGGGCAGCAGCGCGATGGAGCCGCCGGCCTCGATGTGTTGCAGCGCGATGAGGTAGCTGTTGAAACGGCAGATGATCCGTGGCTCGAAGCCGGCCGCTCGGCAGAGCTGGGTCGCGAGGCTCGACATGTAGAGGCCTTCGGGCTCGAACGTCCATGACTCGTCGGCCAGCGTGGCGAGGTCGACGGTCTCGTGCCGAGTCGCGGGATGGCCCGGGGGCAGCACCAGGACGATGGAGTCGGTGAGCAGCGGTACGACGTCGAACTCGGATCGCATCGGCGCTTCGAACACGTCTTCCGTCGTGATGATCGCATCGACGTGGCCACGTAGCAGCGCATTCGAGCTCTCATTCGGCTCGAGCTCCTCGATGCGAACCTCAACGGCGGGGTGCTCCTTGCGCAGGGCAGCCACCGTGGGCACGACGAGCGAGTGGATAGCGCTCTGGAACGAGGCCACCTGAACCATCCCGGTGGGCTCGTTGTCCACTGCGTGGAGTTCGGCCATAGCCTCGGTCATCGCGTCCAGAATCGCGCGGCCACGCCTGGCCAGCAGATGCCCGTTCGGAGTCAGCCGGACGCTTCGTCCCGTCCGCTCGATCAGGTGCGTGCCGGCCTCGCTTTCGAGCAGCGACAACTGCTGGGACACGCTCGATGCGCTCTGATGTACCGCCTCGGCGACGGCCCGTACCGTCCCCAGCGTCTCGAGCTCGCACAGCAGGCGCAGCCGCCACGGGTTGATGGGCACGACCTCGACTCTACTGTTCGTGATCGCCGTACAACAGGTTAAGAGATGTGTGCTGGACGTGCTTCGCGAAGCGTTCCTAGCGTGTACGAGTGACCGATGCGAAGGCCGGGAACGGAACATCACGGTCGAGCTGATCGATGCCATGTCTGGGATGTGACACGCCCTCGACGGTGATCCAGCCGGTGGACTCAACCCCAACCTCGTGAGGAGATTCGAATGATCAACAGCTACGTCGGTGGGGTGGTCTATGACGTGTTGGCGCACCACGGGGTTCCGGGGAGTCGGGCGAATGTACTGCGCGATACCTACGTTCCGCGGTGGAGGGCCGGCGGGTTGACGGCTGCGGTGGTGCAGGTGTCGGACTGGCGCACGATCAACATGTACTTCGCGGAGTTCTCGCGCGCGGAGGGTGAGATCACCTACTGCGCGACGCGGGCGGACTACGACAACCGTCCGGAGGGCTCGTTCGGGATCTTCCTCTCGCTGGAGGGGCATGGTGAGCTCGCCGGTGATCTGGAGGCGCTCTACACGCTTTCCCAGTTGGGTGTCACCACGTTCACGTTCTCGCACAACCGGCAGAACCTGCTGTGTACCGGCAGCAACGAGCCGATGGAGGGCGGGTTCAGCTACTTGGGCAAGGAGACGCTCAGGGAGTTGGAGAACGTGCCGATGATGATCGATCTCGTGCACATGTCTCGGGCCTCGTTCTGGGATGCGCTGCGCTACTACGACGGTGACCTGTTCGTGTCGCATTCCAACGCCGACGCGATCTGCCCGCATCCGCGCAACCTGACCGATGATCAGATCAAGGCGGTGGCCGAGCGCAACGGGGTGGTCGGCCTGAACACGTTCCGGGGGTACGTGTCCGCGGATCCGACGAAGGCGACGCTGTCGGATCTGCTCGATCATGCGATGCACATGTGCGAGCTGGTCGGGCCGGAGCACATCAGCATCGGCGCGGACTACTGCGAGTCGCCGGTCGAGATGCTGATCCCGGTGCTGGACTGGATCGATCCGGAGGGCGCGCACGGCATCAAAGGGCGGGCCCGCGAGCTCTACAGCTCCGGCCCGGACGGCCTCGAGGACCCGAGCCGGCTGAGCGAGCTCGCCACCGGCCTGGCCGAACGCGGGCTGAGCCCGGACGAGGTCGACATGATCTGCGGCGGGTCCTACCTGCGCATGCTCGAGCGCGCTCGGCCGTCGAAATGACCGCCATGGCCAACAGCGTGTTCAAGAACGACGCCACCGCCGAACGTGCTATGTCCGAGATCGCGAAGGTGGTCGAAGGCTACTGCGCCGAGCGCCACGAGCTGACTGTCATCGCCGGCATCACGCAGGGCGGGACGCGTCATATCAGGTCGTTCCGGTCTTCCGATGCCAAGCAAGCGTCGGTCGCCGGCGAGAAGGCCGTCTACGAGATCGGCTCGTTCTCGAATGTCTTCACCACGGCGCTGTTGGCCGTCATGGAGTCGAAGGGGATGATTTCACTCGACGACACCACATCCACGGCCGGCGTCGATCGCATCGGCAAGATCCTCGCCAGGATGGTCGACCAGGATGTGCGCACCTGCTACCTGCAATACCGCAAGGAGCACCTCTACGAACAGCGGCGCGTCGCCGGAATCGCTCGTCCGCGCCGCAGCGGATGGGCATATTCGACCATTCGAATGTCGGTGCTCGGCCATGTCTTGGACGTAGCGGCCGGCCAGTCGTACGAACGCCTCCTCAGGGAGTTCGTCTGCGAGCCCCTGGGCCTGCGTGACACCGCGTACAGGATCACGGACGAGCAACTGGCCCGGGTGGCACGGGGCGACGACGAAACGGACCGGCCCTCACCGGTTTGGTACTGGGACGTGATGGTGCCGCAAGGCGGCCTCCGCTCCACATTGGACGACATGCTCGCCTTTGCGGAAGCCAACCTCAGCAACGACGGGTCACAGCTGTCGACCGACCTGCGGCGCGCCCGTGAAACGCACTTCGAGTGGCCCGAGAGCTACGAGCGTCTGCCCGGCAAGACCCCGCCGTTCAGGCAAGCGCTCGGCTGGCGCAGACACGAGGGGCCGAGCGGCATTGTCTCGTCCCACGGCGGTGCGACCCGTTCAAGCCAGTCGTACCTCGGCGTATGCGAACAGACGCAAACGGGCCTCGTGGCGTTCGTGTCGAGTGACAAGAATCTGGACGACATCCACGTCTTCCCGGCGTTCGCCGACGGGTTGATGCACAAGGCGATGGAGGTCGTCGCCGCGTGACAACGTTTGACCTGAAGGCCCGCACTTTGCCGGACATCCTGAGGTGGCAGGCCGAACGGCGTCCTGACGACGCGTTCCTGCAGTTCGGGCGGGCGGCCGCCACGACGTTCGGTGCGGTCGAGCTGCGGACGAATCAGCTCGCGCACGGCCTTCGCAGCCTCGGCGTGGGCCGCGGACATCGCGTCGCCATGATTCTGCCCAACTGCGTCGAGATCGTGACGACCTGGTTCGCCCTCGCCAAGCTCGGCGCGGTCCAGGTGCCCATCAACGTCGAGTTGCGCGGCCTCCTGCTGGCTCACGTCCTTGGCAACTCAGGGGCGGAGGTGCTCGTATGCCATCGCGAGTTCCTGGCCGTCATCGCCCCTGTGGTGAATCAGCAGGCAGCCCTGCGAACCGTCGTCGTCGTCGCCGGTGGCGTCGAGGACGCGCGCGCCGCGGGCATCACGGCCGATTGCGTCCTGACCTACCCGGAACTGTTCACCGGGCCGTCGACCTCGCTCGACGTCGACGTGAGCTATACCGATCCACTGGCCATCCTGTACACATCCGGCACCACGGGCCCCGCCAAGGGCGTCGTCATGCCGCACCATCAGTACTACGTCTGGGTCGAGCTCTACGCGCGCAGTCTGCAGCTGACGAGCGACGACAGCTACTTCACCCCGTTACCGCTCTTCCACGCCGATGGGCAGTTGTGGGGGGTCTACTTCCCGCTGGTGTTCGGCACGAAGGGCACCTTTGTCGAGCGCTTCAGTGCGAGCCGCTATTGGGAACAGGTCCGGGAGAGCGGCGCGACGGCGACGAACATGCTCGGCTCCATGGGCCACATCCTCTGGAAGCAGGAGCCGTCTGCCCGAGACGCCGACAATCCGTTGCGCGTCGCTCAGGCGCTGCCGATGGTGGCCTTCAAGCGGGACTTCGAGGAGCGCTTCGGCCTGCGCCTCGTCACGGGTTATGGCCAGACCGAGACGAACTGGGTCTCCTACGACACACCCGACCAGTGGCGTCCGGGTTCGTGCGGCAAGGTCGCGGACGAGCACTTCGAGGTGGGCATCGTGGACGATCTCGACCAGCCACTGCCGCCGGGCGCGATCGGCGAGATCGTCGTGCGTCCGAAGCAGCCTTGGTCGATGTCCTCGGGGTACCACGCGATGCCGGACGAAACGCTCGGTGCGTGGCGCAACCTCTGGTTCCACAGCGGGGACGCCGGGTATCTCGACGAGGACGGCTGGCTCTACTTCCGCGACCGGATCAAGGACGTGATCCGACGGCGGGGTTCGAACATCTCGGCGTTCGAGCTCGAGTCCGTCATCGAAGCACACCCGCTGGTGCAAGAGTGCGCCGCGGTTGCCGTGCCCTCGGAGCTCAGCGAGGACGACGTACTGGTCTTCGTCGTGGTTGCCGACGGCACGTCGCTCGATCCCGCGGAGCTGATGGCCTACTGCCGCGAGCACCTGCCGCGCTTCATGGTGCCGCGCTACCTGGACATCGGCAGCGAACGGCTGCCGCGCACCCCGACACAGAAGATCGCCAAGCCGGAGCTACGCCTTCGGGGCGTCGGCCCGTCGACCTGGGATGTCGAGGTCGCCGGATGACTACCGTGGCCGGCGCCACGCACAACCACATCAGGCACCCCCGCAGCACCTGGGCCTCGTCCCAGCCGACCTCCGCCAACACGACGCACTCAGAGGAGCCCGCCCGTGACTGATCTCGCCGCCCGCTACGCCAAGGCAGAGTCGATGCTGCCGCACAAGATGAAGAAGCTCGTAACGTCTTTCAACGTGGTGCCGGGTTGGACCGGTGACGGTGAGACGTTCTGGTACCGCAAGCACACCAGCGCCGGCCATGAGTTCGTCGTGGTCGACGCCGAGGCGGGCACCAAGCGGCCGGCGTTCGACCACGCACGGCTGGCCGCGGCCCTGTCCGCTGTGCTGGAGACCGAGGTCGACCCGACGGCCATGCCGCTGACCGACCTTGAGCTGCGCGACGATGCCGTGCGGCTCACCTCCGGCTCAGTGCAGCTGGAGGTGGCCCTCGACAGCTACACCGCGACGGTCATCGGTCCGGTGCGCACGGATGAGGCGCTGTCACCGGACGGTCGCTGGGCGGTGCTGCAGCGCGACCACAACCTCTACCTACGTGACACGACCACCGACGAGGAGCGGCAGCTCACCACCGACGGCGTGGACGGGCACGCCTACGGCGGGATGAACGACCAGGTCTCCGGCCACGTGATGCGCGAGAACCTCGGAATCAGCTGGCCGCCGATGGTGGTGTGGTCACCCGACTCGACGCGCTTCGTGACGCACCGCCTCGACCAGCGTGCCGTCGAGCTGATGCATCTGGTGCGCTCCTCGCCGTTCGACGGAGGCCGGCCGCGGCTGCTGTCCTACCGCTACGCGCTGCCCGGTGACGAGCACGTCGCAAGCGCCGAGTTTTTCGTCTTCGACGCCGTCACCGGCGAGTCGGTCCAAGCCAAGTGCGAGCCGATCAACATGCCCTTCGTGTCCGCTATCAACTACGGCTGGGTGTGGTGGAGCCAGGACCAGACGAAGGTGTACTGGCTGTCCAACGACCGCGGCGACCACAACGTCGCCCTGCGCCAGCTCGACCCGGACACCGGCGAGGTCACCGTGCTGGTCGAGGAGAGCAGCCCGTCGCACATCCTCTACGGCCCGCAGCAGCAGGACCGCAACGTGCGCACCCTGTCGACCGGTGAGGTGCTGTGGTGGTCCCAGCGCACCGGGTGGGCCCACCTCTACCTGTACCGCACAGACGGTTCAGTCACCACGCTGACCTCGGGCGACTGGATGGTGCGGCACGTCGTGACCATCGATGAGCAAGCGCGACGGGTCGTGTTCACGGCCGGCGGCCACGACCCGGACGCCGACCCGTACCTGCAGCAGCTGTGCTCGGTATCGCTCGACGGCGGGGAGGTCACCGCGATCACGGCCGACGGTCTCGATCACGCCACCACACCGTCGCCGTCCGGCAGGTTCTTCGTCGACGTCACCTCCCGCTGGGACACGCCGCCGCACTCGGTGCTGCGCGACCGAACGGGTGCGGTGGTGCTCGAGCTCGAGCGGTCGGACGCCACCGCGCTCTACGCCGCCGGCTGGGCCCCGCCCGAACGGACCGTGGTGAAAGCGGCTGACGGCGTGACGGACATCTACTGCGCGGTCTACAAGCCGTTCGACTTCGACCCGGCGAACACGTACCCGGTGCTCGATTGCATCTACCCCGGTCCGCAGATCTCCTGCGCTCCTCTGCGATTCCCGCTCTCGGGCGGCACGTTCACAGGAGCGGCGATGGCGTTCAACTATCCCGAGGCCGTCGCGGCGCTCGGGTTCGTGGTGGTGGTGGTGGACGGGCGGGGCGGCGCGCTGCGGTCGCAACCCTTCCAGGACTTCTCCCGCGTGTCCGGCAACGCCGTCTTCGTGGACGACCACGTCGCCGCCATCGAGCAGCTTGCCGAGGGCCGCCCTTGGATGGATCTGGATCGGGTCGGGATCTACGGTTACTCGGCAGGTGGCTACGCCTCCGCCCGGGCGATCCTGCAGGCGCCCGACTTCTACAAGGTCGCGGTGTCCTCCGCCGGCAACCACGACAACCGAATCAACCACTCCTGGTGGGGCGAGAAGTTCTTCGGCCTCACCTCCGACTTCGACTTCGCTGCGCAGGCGAACGTCTCGCTCGCCGACAAACTCGCGGGCAAGCTGCTGCTCATCCACGGGGAGATGGACGACAACGCCACCCCGCACGGCACGATGCGGCTGGTCGACGCCCTCATCAAGGCGAACAAGGACTTCGACCTGCTCATCATCCCGAACGCCGACCATTTCATGATGGTGAACAGGGCCTACTTCCTCCGGCGGCGGTGGGACTACTTCGTCCAACACCTCCTGGGCGAAACCCCACCGCCCTACCGCATCGACGACATTCCGGTCGAGCTGTAGGCGGCTGGCCGGTCACAGCAGGCGTTCAGACGAATGGGTGGGCCGCGCAGCGAGGTGTCAGCCGTTGGGCTGCTGCTTCTCCGCGCGGCCGCCCGCCGAACCGGACCAGCACGCCAACGGCATCGAATGCGGCAAGACGTGGCGCCGGCGCACGAGGAGTGCGGCGGCGCCACGTCTTGCGAAGTGTCCCCTACGGGTTGCGGAACGGACCGGTCAGGCCCCTGCCAGGGACCTGACCGTCGTCACGTCGACAAGACGCGTGAGCGCCTTGCGGATGTGCTCGTGTCGCTGCCGGTCCACCCGAGCCGTCACGGTGATCCTGGCCTTCCCGCGACGGAGGTCGCTCGACCATGTGAGTGTGAGAACGTCGACGCCGCGGCGGTGCAGTGTGGAGACAACCCGGGCGAACGCGAGCGTTGTCGCATCGACCTCGAGATCCAGCACGATATCCTGCTCGCCCGCCGCTGCATTCGCCGGCGGTCGCGGGCAACCGCACTCATCTTCCGCCTGCTCCTGTGCGGCGGCAGCTCTGCGGTGCGAATCGGCTGAGACCACAGCGAGTGTCACGTTCAGCTCGCGCTCCGACTGGTCGCTCATCTGCTTTTGACTCCTCAGGCTGGGGCGCTGACCGACCACTTCGCCGCCGGCAGACGGGCTCGCCGCCGTCGACCTGTTCGATCCAGACGTGGGAATCAGCGGAGCGCCTCGCGCTCGGCCGCGTCCCAGCCGCGTAGCACGTGGAGATCGGGCAGGTCGGCCAGCCCGGCCGAGAAGTCGGGGGAGGGCACGGCGCCGCTGGTCTGCACGTCGATCAGGGCCGGCGCCGCTGTCAGCGCGTGCCGTATGGCCGGTTCGAGCTCCTCGATGCGGGTGACGCGTTGGGCGTGCAGCCCCAGAGCGCTCGCGATCAGGTCGTAGCGGCAGCCCGGCAGTTCGGTGTTGAAGCGGGGGTTCGCCGCATAGTTCTCGACGTGGTCAAGCCGCTCGATGTTCCACGCCTGGTTGTTGCTGATGACGAAGACGGGTCGGGCGCCACACCGGCGGGCGGTGTCCAGCTCCATGGCGTTGAAGCCGAACGCCCCGTCTCCGATCACGGCGACGACGCGGCGGTCGGGGTGGATCAGCGACGCGGCCACCGCGAAGGGCACCCCGACGCCGAGCGAGCCGAACGTGCCCGTGTCCAGGCGGGCCGGCGGCTGGAGGCCGACCCGGGCAAAGGACAGGATGTCGCCGCCGTCGGCGATCAGCAGCGCCTGCGGGTCGTCGAGCGTGCGGTTGAGCACCTCGATCAGCGCGTTCGGATGGATGCGCCCGTCCGGGCCGTAGGGCGTGGCCCGGGCCTTCACGACCCAGTCCTGCCGGCGGCGCCGGTCGTCGCCGCACAGCCGCTCGCGCCAGGCGGTGTCCGGGTCGCGAGGCGCGACGTCGAGCTCGGTCAGCGCCGACAGCACGCGGCAGGGGTCCCCCTTGACCTGGACCTCGGGCGCGCGGTTCTCGGCCAGCTCCTCGAAGCTGCGGCCGATGCGGACGAAGGCGCGGGCGGAGCCGAACACTGCCGGCGAGCCGTAGCCGAGGGCGAAGTCGAGCCGCCGACCGATCGTGATCACCGTGTCGGCCTGGCTCATGGCCGCCGAACGAACGGCCGGGACGTAGCCGGCGTGCGTTGTGGGCACCAGGCCCCGGCTCTCGGGGGTGTCGAGATACAGCGCGCCGGTCGCGTCCAGGAAGTCCACGATCGCTTGCGGGCGCGGGGCTGCGCCGCGGCCGCTGATGACGACGGGCCGGCGACTTCGCCGGACCGCTGACGCGGCGGCCTGGAGCGCTCCGTCGTCGGGGTCCATCGGGTTTGCCGCTGTCCGGACGCCGCCGATCGCGCCGGGGTTGTACCACCGGGCCAGGCCGCGCAGGACGTCCACGGGGAAGTCCAGGTAGGCCGGACCGGACGGCCCGTCCTCGCCGAGCGCGGCCGCGACGGCGGCGTGCAGGAACGGCAGCAGCTGCCGGTCGTGACCGACGGTTCGCGCGAAGCGGGTGACGGGACGCACGAGCCCGGCCTGGTCGAGTTCTTCGAGGGCACCGAGGCCGAGCTGGCCCCGAGGGGGTACGGCCGACAGCACGAGCACGGGCGAGCGCGCCGAAAAGGCCGCCGCCAGGCCGGTGACGGCGTTCGTCAGCCCGGGACCGGTGGTGACCGTGGCAACCGCGAGTTGCCCGGTCAGGTCGGCCTCGGCCTGGGCCATGTGCACGGCGGCGACCTCGTGACGGACGTCGACGACCTGCAGCCCCGCGTGCGTGGCCTCCTCCCAGATCGGCTTGATGTGGCTTCCGGTGAGCCCGTAGATGCGGCGGACGCCGGCCCGCACCAGGAACGCGGCCACCGCGTGGGCGACGGTGCGCGGCCGGGCCAGGAAGGCTTCGGAGAGGTGCGGCACGGTTACGTCCTCCGGAGGTTCGTCTCCCGTCGGGTGGGCGATCGGCCCTTGGCGGTGACTCCGGTGCCGGGCGCCGCAGTTGGGAGATAATGTATGCCCTACTATGCTAGGGCATAATGTGGTTGTCTGTCACTCGCCGTCCCGCGGCTCCGGCCGCCGGGCCAGGAATTCGACGGCAGGCCAGATAGTCCGAGCTGGTCAGCCACATTTAGCCTAGCGAGCTAGGCCGTAATACGCTACCGTACCGGGCACGCGGCCGTCCGCAAGCCCCATCCTGAAGGAGGCGTCGATCCGATGGGCTCAGTGACCGACGAGCAGAAGCGCTGGGACGAGCGCGTCGAAGCCTGGCGACGAGAGCGGGTCGCCGCCGACTATGAGCGGATCCCGCCCCGCCGCGCCGAGTTCACGACGATGTCCGGAGTTCCGGTCAAGGACGTCTACACAAGCGCGGACCTGCGCGACCTCGATCCGGCCGAGGACATCGGTCTGCCCGGTGAGTTTCCGTTCACGCGCGGCGTTCACTCGACCATGTACCGCGGACGCCCGTGGACCATCCGGCAGGTGGCCGGCTTCGGCCAGGCAGAGGACACCAACAACCGGTACAAGTACCTGCTGAAGACCGGTCAGACGGGACTGTCCACGGACTTCGATCTCCCGACCTTGCTGGGCTACGACTCCGATCACGAGGTGTACCGACGCGAGGTCGGCCGCATCGGCGTGGCCGTCGACACGGTCGTCGACATGCACGCCCTGTTCGACGGAATTCCGCTCGACCAGATCTCCACGTCCATGACGATCAACCCCTCCGCGGCCGTGCTGCTCGCGATGTACCGCGTGGTGGCTGACGAGCGGGGCTACCCGGGCCATGTGCTCACCGGGACAACGCAGAACGACATCCTCAAGGAGTACATCGCCCAGAACGAGTTCATCTTCCCTCCGCTGCCTTCCGTGCAACTGGTGGTCGACACCATGGAGTACGGGGCGGACGTCATGCCCCGGTTCAATCCCCTCAACGTCTGCGGCTACCACATCCGTGATGCCGGTGCCACCGCGGTCGAAGAGGTCGGACTGACCCTGAGCAATGCGCTCTGCTATCTGGAGCACGCGATCGAGCGCGGCATCGATGTCGACCGGCTCGCCCCGCGGGTGTCCTTCTTCTGGGATGTGCACAACAACTTCTTCGAGGAGGCCGCCAAACTCCGAGCGGCCCGTCGCTTGTGGGCACGGCTCACGCGCGACCGGCTGGGCTGCAAGGACCCGAGGTCGTGGCTGATGCGGGCGCACTGCCAGACCTCCGGCGTCACGCTCACCGCGCAGCAGCCCTACAACAACGTGGCCCGGACTGCGATCCAAGCGCTGGCCGCCGTGCTCGGCGGCACCCAGTCCCTGCACACCAACTCGCTCGACGAGGCGCTGTCCATCCCGTCGGAGAGCGCGATCAGGATCGCGGTCCGGACCCAGGCCATCATCCTGCACGAGACAGGGGTGGCCGACGTGATCGACCCGCTCGCCGGCTCGTACTACGTCGAGTCCTTGACCAACCAGATCGAGGAAGACGCCCGCGCCCTGATCGAACGAATCGACAGCATGGGCGGCATGATCGAGGCGGTTCAGTCCGGCTACGCCGTCCAGTTGATCGCCGACTCGGCCTGGGAGCAGCAGGTCAAGGTCGAGAGCAACGACTCGATCATCGTAGGTGTGAACGACTACGTCGACGAGAACGAGACCCAGGACATCGAGATCGACCGCCCGGTGCCCGGCGTGATGGAGCGTCAGATGAAGCGGCTCGCCGAGGTGAAGCGGTCGCGGGAGCAGCGTCAGGTGGTGGCGACCCTCCGGGCGATCGAGAAGGCCGCGCCGAACCTGCACGTCAACCTGATGCCGCTCATCGAGGATGCCGTGCGAGCGCGGGCCACGGTCGGTGAGATCTGCGACGTGCTGCGCGGCGTGTGGGGTTACCACAAGCCGTCGACCGTGTTCTAAGAAGGCGAGCGTGCGGATCGCGCCATAGTCGATGCGGCGCACTGGCCGCGGCCGGCCTGCTCGCCCGGGCCAGGTCGGCCGACGGCCCGGCGACCTGCACGACCGGCCGGCAGGTTGCCGCCCAACTGCCGGTTCGGCACGGTTTCCTCAGCAGGGTGAGGCACGGCTGCCGGAAAACGGCCGCATTGGCCGGCGCGTCTGCGACCAGGGCGTGTCGCTCGGTGATCAGCCCGGTGGTGAAAGGTGCTTTCCGCCTACCGCAGCTACCACGGCGCGACCGCCAGCGCCATCATGGTCACCGGCGACCCGCGCAGCTGCACGTTCAGGGGGTTGTGCGGGTGCGACGCCCGCCCTATTCGCGGGCCGCCCGGTCGTGGTCGAGCAGCATGCGATCCTTGCGCTCGCGAATCTCCTCGACGATCTCGGCGACCATCCGCCGCGACGCCGAGTCGAGCACGTTGCCGAACTCGATGACCTTCGCGCCATCCCGCGCCTTCTCGGCCGCCTTCGCCGCCAGCGCAGGGTCCTCGCTGGGCACGACGAGCACGTCGCACTTCTTGAGTTCGGCGTCGTTCGGACCGTGCAGGGCCTTCACGTTCTCCAGACCGGTGTCCGACAGCGACTGGCGGATCGCCTCGGCCTGGTCGTCGGTCGAATACAGGATTCCGATCCGCTTGCTCTTGGGGATCGCCGCCAACCGGGTGAGCGTCTTGATGTGCGGGGCAGCGACGATCGCGAGTATCTCAGGAGGACGGGGCAGCGCCATGGCGTGGATCTGGCGCCTGAGCTCGGCGTGATGGAAAAAGGTCGTCACGACGAGGTCGCAATCGGCGACGTCGGCTTCCTCGATGTCGCCGAGCACCAGCCCCAGCACCTCGCTGTCCACCGTCTCGGACAGCTCGGTGGCGAATGACTTGGCCCGCTCCTCGTTGCACTCGACGAACGCGACCCGGATGAAGCTCTGCTGGGCGTGCAGGCCCAGGTGGTACGCAATCATCGCGATCTCGTCGGCGGACAGCCCCAATTCGAGGCATTCCCGGATCGGCCCGGCCAGCGCGGCGACTGCCGCCTCGTGCGAGGCGAGGTGCTCGTGGGCCCGATCAGGGCGCTTCACCACCATGCCGCCACGGCCCTGCGAGGTGAGATAGCCGAGCCTGCCGAGTTCGGCATATGCGCGCGCGGTCGTGTTGCGGTTCACGTCGAGATTCGCGGCGAGCAGCCGGCTGCTCGGCAGCCGATCACCGTCGCGGAGTTCGCCGGCCTCGATCATGAAGACGATCTGATCGATCACCTGCCGGAACACCGGGACGCCCGACGCTCGATTCAACTCGATCCGCTGCACGATGATTGTCCTAGGTCTGCGGTCCAACTCCTGGTCGGAACCTGGTCGCTATTCGGTATTCGGTGTAGCACATTCCCGCTCTTGCCCCGCCGGCGTATCCGCGAGGCCCGGACCAGCGTACTCCACGGATCAGCTATTGCCCCGTGGGGTTGGGCTCGACCGACGACGCGTCATCGTGGCTATTGGTTACCTCTCATGCGTCAAGATTTGCCGGTTACGCCGGTCGGCGCATCGACGTGCGCCCACTCAGGTGCTCGGCGAAGAAATGCTCCATGGCGCGGTACAGGGTGGTGCGGTTCTCACGGTTGGCGAAGCCGTGGCCCTCGTCGTCGGCCACGATGTACTCGACCGGGACGCCGCGCTCGCGCAGGGCCTCGACGATGTTGTCCGACTCTGCCTTGACCACCCGGACGTCATTGGCGCCTTGCGCGATCAGCAGCGGGGTACGGATCCGGTCGACCATCGTGATCGGCGAGCGGGCCAGCAGGTCGGCCTCCTGGGCCGGGTCGGCGGGATCGCCGCAGTACAGGTAGAAGTTGTTCTTGAGTGAGGGATGCAGGAACTCGGGCAGGGTGCGCATGAAGTTCGGCAGACTGGAGATGCCGCAGTAGTCGACCGCGGCGGCGAAGTAGTCCGGGGTGACCGTGACTGCGACCAAGGCCGAGTACCCGCCGTACGAGCCGCCGTAGATGCCGACATGCGCCGGGTCGGCGTAGCCCCGCTCGATCGCCCAGTTGGCCGCGTCGATCAGGTCGTCGTGCATCGCGCCGGCGAACTCCCCGATCGCGGCGGTGATGTGCCGTTTGCCGTATCCCGACGAGCCACGAAAGTTCACCTGCAGTACGGCGTAGCCCCGGTTGGCCAGCAACTGGACCTGCGGGTTGTAGCCCCAGGTGTCGTGGTACCACGGGCCGCCGTGCACGACGAGAACCAATGGTAGGCCGGCCGGCTCGACGCCGACCGGCAAGGTGAGATACCCATGCAGCGGCAGCCCGTCACGGGCCGGGAAGCTGACCGGGGTCATCGGCGCGAGCTCAGCCGGATCGAGGTTCGGGTACGGCCGGAACAGCAGCCGGCTCTCGCCGGTGTCGTGGTCGTAGAGATACGTCAGTCCCGGCTCGCGATCGTCGATGAACGTCGCGACCCAGCGGCGGCATTCATTGTCCGACGACAGCGAGCCGAGCACCCCGTCGGACAGCTTGGCGATCGCGGTGTACACGTCGGCAAACTCGGGGTCGATCACCTTGATGATCGGCCGGTCACCGACGAACCGCGCCGCCAGCACCTCGCCGGTCCGCTCGCTGGTGAACAGCATCGCAGGCGCGCCCTGGCCGGCCGCCTCAGCGGTGCACAGGCTGTGCCCGGGCAAGGCCGCGATGACCGTCTCCTCGCCGGTCGCGACGTCGACGCGCACCAGGCTCAAGTCGTCGCCGTCGTGATAGGCGCCCAGCAGCAGACCCTTGCCGTCCGGCGTGACCTGGGTGGGGTGCACGCCAACGGGGTGTTCCGGCCCCGCGCAGCGACGGATCACCCGGGTGGCGCCGGTCTTCTCGTCGATCGCCCCGAATTCCCACGTCCCGTCGTCGGCCATCGCCATGGAGAACGCCTCGCCGCCGGGGCCGAAGAAGAACCCCGACGTCATCGAGGGGTTCTCGCGGTGCAGCGTGATATCTCCGGTGGCGACCTCGATCCGGAACGCGTCGAAGAACAAAGGCCGGCGGTTCATCGACACCAGCACCGTACCCGGCCGCGAGCGCATCCGCTCGACGCCCAGCACGCGCGATCCGGGGTCCATCGGGGTCAGGTCGACGGCGGGCTCATCGGGGGCGTCCAGGTCGACCCGGTACAGGTGCCAGTCCTCGTTGCCGTCGGTGTCCTGCAGATACAGCAACCACCGCGGATCGTCAGTCCAGTAGTACGCCTTGATCCCGCGCCGCGCATCGTGCGTGACGCACACCGCGTCCGAGTGCTCTTCCTCGATGCCGCGGACCCACACGTTCAGCCGACCGTGCGCCGGCGCCAGGTAGGCGATCCGCTTTCCGTTCGGCGAGATCGATGCACCGGCGAACACCGGGTCGGCATAGAACTCGTCGACGTCGATCAGTCTCGCGCGGGGCATCGATTGCCGCCTTCCGGAAGAGTGAGTGCGGTGGGCCTACTGGCAGGCACGGCGGAACCAGTCCTGCTGAAGCGGATGCAGGACGACTCGATCAAGGAGGCTCCTGCCGTACGACGAGACGATGGCGAAGCCGACCTGGGCGTGCTCATCGACGCCGGCGCCGGCGAGGTAGAACAGCGTCGTGCCGGGGTGCCACCAGGCGTGGCCGGTGGGGCGCGACAGGCCCCACCACCCCAGGCCCTGGATGAAGTCGCGCGACTCCTCAGCGTCCGGCATCGGGTACGCCGCGGGCCCGTCGAAGTGCTCCTCGCGAGTTCGGCGCATCGCCCGGGAAAGCACGGAGTCATCCCCGTCGATGCTGGCCTTGAGGTTCGCCTCGGTGAAGGTGAGCAGGTCGTTCATCGTCGAACGCAGTCCCCCCTGCGGAAGCATGACGTCGTGGTACCAGTTCGGGCACGGCTGACCGGTGCGGTCATAGGCGTGGACGACCCGGCCTTGCTGCTCCTTGGACAGGCTGTAGCAGGTGTCGGCGAGGCCCAGCGGCTCGCAGATCGTCTCCTTGAGCAGTTGCTCGTACGGCCGGCCGGTCACCAATTCCAGGATGTGGCCGAGCGTTCCCATGCCGAGGACCGAGTACAGCCAGCCCTGTCCGGTCGGGTACTCCAATTCGGCGGTTTCGAGGTCGGCGTACAGGTGTTCTTTGCGGTACCGCAGATAGTGCGTGTAGACACCGAACGGCGGCTCGGTGAGCGGCAGGGCCGGGTCGAGGTCGCTGCGGGCGCCTTCCGGGCCGACCTCAATGAGCGACCGGCCCCGGCGAACCAGCCCTCGGTCATGGCACGAAGGAACTCGACCGACACGCGTCGTACATCAGTCCTGGACAGCAGCATCTGCAGCTGCTCGTCGGTCCAGCCGGATGTCCCGTGACTCGTCATGGGTCCAAGCCTCGGTTCGGTATCCAGTCCGTCACTGATATCCGATCGAACCGTCGATCTCGCCGAGTTCGAACTCCTTGGGCGGTGTCTCCCCCATCAGATGCTGGACGAAGTAGTCGTAGCGCCGACGGATGAAGTACGCCCGGTTGACCATCATGAAGTGGTCGGCGTTCGGCATGACCATGAGGTCGAAGTCCTTATTGGCTTCGATGAGCGCGCGAGCCAGGCGGATCGTGTGGTGGTAAAGGGCGTTGTCGTCGAGCTCGCCATGCATGAGCAACAACTTGCCCTTGAGTCTGTGGGCGACCGAGACGTTAGCCTTCTTCTCGTAGTCGAATTCGTCGACGAGGCCGAAGAACTTCTCGCCCCACCAGGCGTGGTTCATCCGGTCGTCGTGGTTGCCCTCGCCGGAGACGCAGACCTTGTAGAAGTCGTTCGCCTCCAGGATCAGGCGAGCCGACGCGTAGCCGCCCGCCGAGATGCCGTAGGTGCCGACGCGGTCGAGATCCATCCACGGACGGGACTCGGCCAGCTGCTTGATCGCGGTGACGTGATCGTCGACGAACACCAGGCCGCCGTCGACGCGCGAGGCGTCCTGAAAGGCCTTGTTGCGCAATGCTGCGCCGCGCTGATCGATCGCGACGACGACGAAGCCCAGCGCGGCGAACGACCACGGCTCGCTGAAGGCCATGTCGATGCCGACGTTGGTGCCGCCCGACAACGGGAAGCGCAGCGGCGCGGTCGACATCTGCGGGCCCGGGTAGATGCTGTCGAGCACCGGGTAGTTCTTAGTCGGGTCGAAATCGTGCGGCTTGTAGACACCGCAGTAGATGTCGGTGACGCCGTCGGCCGCCTTCACTACGGCCCGTTCGGGCGGGGTCCACCCGGCCGCGTAGAGGGCGGAGGGATCGCACGTCTCGAGTTCCATCACGACGGCGCCAGTGCGCTCGCGCACGACCGCGACGTTCGGCACGTCCCAGCGCGCTGTGTTGTCGACGAAGTACTGGCCTGAGTCCGATGCGTTCGGCCCGCTCGGGTACTTCTGGATGTGGTGGTCGAGGCCGTCGTTCGTGATGGCCGTGATCTCGCCGCCACCCAGGGAGACGGAATAGAGCTCCTGCAGGTAGGGGTCGGAGCCCGGCTCACGACCGGCGCCGCTGAACACGACGCGTCGTGCCTCCTCGTCAACGACGACGACGCTCCGGACGTTCCAGTCACCCGAGGTCAGCTGCGTGACGCTGCCGTCGACGCCATAGAGATAGAGGTGGCCCCAGTCGGTGCGCTGCGACCACCAGAGGACTTCGCCCGTCGACAGCGTCTTGGCGTTGCAGTCGTGCTGGTGCGGCCCGAACAGAATCTGCGAGCTGCTGCTCTCCTCGAGGACGACGGTGACGTCCCCGGTCGTGGCGTCGAAGGTCCTCAACTTGGCCTTGCGGTCGCCGCGCTCGGTCGAAAGCCAGTAGAGCTTCGACTGGTCGGGGCTCCACCACACCCAGCCGTATCCGATGGGGCTTACGAACGGCGTCCACACGGGATCGCATTTCGCCTGCACGACCTCACCGGTCTCCGCGTTGAACACGAAGAGCGCCGAGGTGGCCTGGTGCTTGTCGCCGGGCATGCTGTAGCGGAAGTCGAGGAGCTGAGGCCGGCCGCCGTCGAACGGCGCGGACCGCACGAGGTAGGCCTTCTCGACCTTCCGCTCGTCGAGCCGGTGCGTGTAGAACCGTGTCGAGTCCGAGGACCAGATCACCGACGGCGCCAGTTCGAAGCCGTTGTTCGCCCGCATGGTGTGCAGCCCCGTGTTGCCGCTATTGCCGGCGTACTCGTACGCCTCTTCACCGTCGAAGGTGAGCTGGCGCTCCGCACCCGTCGTCGTGTCGAAAACGAACAGATTGTGGTCCTGGAAGAACAGCGCCCACCGACCGTCGGGCGACATCGTGGAGTGCTTCGGAACCGCCGGAAGGGCGGTCACGTCAAAGGTTTCGAGGTCGACCTCGAAGCGAGCCTCTTCGCCAAGCGAGACGCGGCATACGCCGTCGCGGAGTTCGAACGGCAGTCCGGCGAACACCTCGGTGGGCAGCTCGGTCCCGATCGTCTCGCTGATCGCCTTCGCGATCACCGCGATGTCGAAAACCGGCCGTTTGGTCCTCGCCTCGGCGTCGACAAGAATCACCTCGGAGCCGCGCTTGTACCAGAACGTCTCTGTACTGGGAATCCAGTGCGAGACTACCTGGGGGTTCGGGACGGCGTCCTTGAGCTTGTGCGAAAGCATCGCTTCCGCACGCTGGTACCGAGCCGCCATGTCCGCTGTCATGCAAACCTCCCGCGAGTGGGTCCCATCAATCAGACGATCCATTGGAGACGGCTGTCACTGCCTTGTTGATCAAGTCCTGACCAAGCACCGGAAACGCCATCACGTCGACCAGGTTTGTCGCGCTCGATGTCATGGCGACCAGCCCGGTTCTGGTCCCTTGATGAACCGCGCCGAACGACTGGTACGAGATCGTCGCACCGGCGTGCTGCGTCACCGGACCGTCTCCCAGGTCCAGGTTCCACCAGCCGAGCGCCTGCCGGAACGTCGCCTTGCTCCCATACGGAGCCGGCGCGGGCGTCGAGCCCGCGGGCCACTCGAACTCGGTCTCCCGAGCGCGCCGCAGATCTGATGACAGCTGCGAATCGTCGGTAGCGAGGTTGGCTTCCGCGAACGTCAGCATGTCGTCCATCGTGGAACGGAGCCCGCCCTGCGGGAGCATGATGTCCCAGTACCAGACGGGCGAGGGCTGCCCATTCTCGTCATAACCACGGACCAACCGGCTCTCCTGCTCCTCGCTGAGGGTGTATGTCGTGTCCTTCAGGCCCAGCGGATCGCAGATGTGCTTCTTCAGCAGCGGCTCGTACTGCTCCCCAGAGGCAACCTCGAGGATGTGCCCGAGCAGGCTCAGCCCGGTCCGCGAGTACTCCCAGCCGCTGCCCCGCGGGCGAACGAGCTCGGCAACGCGAAGTTCCTCGTCGAGGTGCTCCTTGGAGTAGTGCTCGTAGTACTTGAACTTGGCGAGATCTCCGGTGGCCACGTCCTCGGCGATCAGGCGCGCGAGCACGACGCCGTCGCCAGAGAGACCGGAGGTGTGGGTGGCCAGATCGAACACCGTGATCTCGGCGATCTCCGGCTTGAGGTCGAGCTCAGGAAAGTACGAGGCGACCGTGTCGTCCAAGGACAACACACCGCTGGACACGAGGACGGACAACAGCGATGTCGTGAATACCTTGGAGAACGACCCGATCTCATAGATCGTCCTCGCATCCGGCAGGGGCGCATACTTCGCACCGGCTGAGCGAAACGCTCTGACCTCGCGCTCGCCGTTGTGTGTGAGGCCGACGATGAGAGTCAGCTCGCTACGCGCGTCGCAGTACGCCTGCCCCTCCCGTTCGATCAGCTCGGTCATGCTCGCCAATGGATTGCTCATTTCAGTCCTCTCGTCGAGCGGCTATTCAGAACGACCACGATGCGCTGGCCCAGCGCCCCGGTTTCAGCCTGCTGCGAGGCCTAGACTATTATCGCCTGTTGATCTATGCCAGGCCATGACCTACTTATCTAGGTCATTCTGCGGACCATAACCGCGCAATTCCTCGTCGATGAACCGTTGGTGCTGCTTTCCGACCGAGCCGAAGCCGGAGCTGTGCGTGGCGAGCTGCCGGATGGTGATGGTTCCGATTTCGTCGGGCAACCGCAACTGCTTCGGCAGGTGCTTGCTGATCGGGTCGTCCAGCCCGATCAGTCCTTGGTCCTCCAGCATGGCCAGGATCGTCGTGGCAAAGACCTTCGAGACCGAGCCGATCTCGTAGACCGACGCTGCGTCGGGCAGCGGTGCGTGCTCGGCCCGGGCCGATCGCAGGCACCGGATGTGGCGCTCGCCGTTCACGGACAGCCCGATGACGAGCGTCCCGTCGTCCCGGGAAGCGAGGTACTCCTCAGCTTCCTTTTCGATGTCCGAGAGCATGCCATCAAGGTCGACCGTGCTCAACGTCGTGCCTCCTCGTGTTCGGATGAAGGATTGCCGCAGTGGTCAGGCCGACCGGCCGCCGAGATGTTCGGCGAAGTGCCGTTCGATCGTGCGGAACAGGGTGACGACGTTCTCCGGGTTCTGGAAGCCGTGCCCCTCGTCGTCGGCCACCAGGTACTCGACGGGGACCCCGCGCGCACGGAGCGCGTCGACGACGTTGTCGGACTCCTCCTTGACGACGCGGACGTCGTTGGCACCCTGCACCACCAACAGCGGCGTGCGGATGCGGTCGATCATCGTGATCGGCGACCGGGCAAGGAGATCGGCCTCCTGGTCCGGGTCGTCGGGATCGCCGCAGTACAGGAGGAAGCTGTTCTTCATGATCATCGAGTACCAGACCGCGGGCACGGTCCGCATGAAGTTCGGCAGGCTGGAGATGCCGCAGTAGGCGACCGCGGCGGCGAAGTAGTCCGGGGTCACCGTGACCCCGACCAGGGCCGCGTAGCCGCCGTAGGAGCCGCCGTAGATCCCGATGCGGGCCGGATCCGCGATGCCCTGCTTGACCGCCCAGTCCGCGGCGTCGATCAGGTCGTCGTGCATCGCGCCGGCGAACTCGCCGATCGCGGCGGTGGTGTGCCGTTTGCCGTATCCCGACGAGCCACGGAAGTTCACCTGCAGCACCGCATAACCGCGGTTGGCCAGGAACTGCGCCTTGGGTGCGGCGAAGTTGGCCCACGAATCGTGCGCCCAGGGCCCGCCGTGTACGAACAGCACCAACGGCAGACCGACGGGATCAACCCCGACCGGCAGGGTCAGGAACGCGGGCAACGGCAGCCCGTCGCGCGCCGTGAGGCTGACCGCTCGCGTCGGCGCCAGGTCGGCCCGATCCAGCTGCGGGTAGGGCCGGAACAACAGCCGGCTCTCCCTCGTGCCGTGATCATAGAGGTAGGTGAGGTCCGGCTCGCGGTCGTGGAAGAACGTCGCCACCCACCGCCGCTCCGACTCGTCCGAGGACACCGACGCCAGCACGCCGTCCGAGAGTTTCGACAACTCCGCGTACACCTCGGCGAAGTGCGGGTCCACGACGTGGACGATCGGTCGATCCCCCACGAAACGCGCGGCCAGCAGCTCACCGGTGCGGCGGCTCCGGAACAGTGTCGGGGGGCCTATCGCGGCGGTGCACAGGCTGTGTCCGGGCAGCGCCGCGACCACCGTCTCCGCACCGGTCTCGCCGTCGACCCGAACCAGGCTCAGATCGTCGGAATCGCGGTAGACGCCCAGCAGCAGGCCCTTGCCGTCCGCCGTGACCTCCACGGGGAACACGCCCAGCGGGTGTTCCGGGCCGGGGCAGCGGCGGATCAACTTCTGCTGTCCGGTCGCGTCGTCGATCGCGAAGAACTCCCATGTCCCGTCATCGGCCATCGCCATGAAGAACACTTCGCCGTCCGGGCCGAAGAAGAACTTGCTTGTCATGACGGGACTTTCCCGATGCAGCGTGGTCTCACCCGTGGCGATGTCGATCCGGAACGCGTCGAGGAACCGGGGCCGGGGGTTCATCGTCACCAGCATCGTGCCCGGCCTTGACCGCATCCGCTCCACGCCGAGCACACCGGAGCCGACTGGCAGCGGAGTCAGGTCGACCGCCGGTGTCTGCGGCGCTTCCAGGTCGACCCGGTACAGGTGCCAGTCCTCGTTGCCGTCGGTGTCCTGCAGATACAGCAACCATCGCGGATCGTCGGTCCAGTAGTACGCCTTGATGCCGCGCCGCGCGTCGTGCGTGACGCACACGGCGTCCTCGTGCCCCTCGTCGATGCCGCGGACCCAGACGTTGGTCCGGCCGTGCGCCGGCGCCAGGTAGGCGATCCGCGTGCCGTCCGGGGAGATCGACGCTCCGGAGAACTCCGGATCGGCGAAGAACTCCTCGACGTCGATCAGCTTCGGCAGGGCCATCCCGCGCTCCGATCAGTGCGTCCGCGGGGCCAGGACCCGCGCGTAGAAGGCGTATTCGGCGTCGAGGGCATGGGCGAGGTTCTCCGCCTTGGCGAGCAGGTGCCCTTCGCCCTCGTAGACGTGGTATTCGTGCTCGACGCCGCGCTCGCGCAGCACGGCCGCGATGGCGTCGGCCTGCCTCTTCGGGACGACGTCGTCGACCTCGCCCTGCAGCAGGATGAGTGGCGCGGTGATCTGCGCCGCGGCGGTGACCGGCGAGCGTTCGGCGTACAACTCGCTCGCCTCCGGCAGCGGGCCGATGAGCGACTCGAGGTAGTGGGACTCGAACTTGTGTGTTTCCTCCGAGAAGCCGACAGCGTCGGCGACGCCGTTCATGCTGCCGCCCGCCGCGAACACGTCGCGGAAGGCCATCGCGCACAAGGTCAACCAGCCACCGCCACTGAGCCCGCGGACGATGAGCTTGTCGCCGTCGACCAGGCCCTTGTCCACGAGGTACTGGGCGCCCGCCACGGCGTCGTCGACGTCGACGACACCCCACTGCCCCTTGAGCGCGTCCCGGTAGGGCCGTCCACGGCCGCTGCTGCCCCGGAAGTTGAGCTCCAGATAGCCATAGCCGCGACTGGTCCAGTACTGCTGCCGCAGGTCCAACGTCGGCACGACGTGCCCCGTGGGACCGCCATGACAGTTCACGATGAGGGCCGGCAACCCATCGGTGGGCGCAGTAGGTGCCAACCAGAACCCGTGGGCTACGGCGCCACCGGTCGTCGGAAACGAGATCGGTTCGGCCACCGAGATCGTCTCGGGCACGACGGCTCCGCAGTAGCGCAACACCACACCCGTGCCGCCGATGGCCGGGTCAAGTACGACGACGGCCTGGGCATGGCGCGGTCCGGCGGCGACGACGGCGATCTGGTTGCCGACCACGGTGGGCGATCGGAATTGCGTGTACGGGGTCAGGACCTCGTCGATGCGCCCGTCGGCGTGGCGCACGCCGAGGTGCTCGATGCCGTCGACCGTCCACTTGCAGACGATGCGCCCGTCGTCGAAGACGTCGAGGCTGCGCAGGCCGAGGAACCACAGCGGTTCGCCCATGTCCGCATCCATGGCCACGATGGGCTCGGGTGCTTCGGCCGCATAGAGGTTCCACGAACCGCTGCGGTCACTGAGAAAGAGCAGCTCGCCCTCCGGGGTCCAGGTCGGTTCCACAACGGACTCCTCCGCCGAGCCGGCGACCCGCGTCGCGTTGCGCAGCCCCTCGGGGCCGAGGTCGGCCAGCCACAGCTCGGTGCCGTCCCACGGCATCTGTGGGTGGTCCCAGGTGATCCAGGCCAAGCGCGAGCCGTCGGGCGACAGACGGGGTGCCCCGACGAAGTCGTGATCGCTGACCAGAACCACGCAGTCGTACGGCGGCTCCAATGCGACGCGCACGATCTCGTTGGTGATCCGGCCGTCGTCGTGATGCTGCTCGCGGACCGCGTAGAGGTGGCCGCCGCCGGCCACGAAGTCACTCCACCGCACCGCCTTGTTCGACGACGGCGGCGTCAGCGCAATGCCCCGCCGGAAACTGTGGATGCGCTGGTCCTCGCTGTCGCAGGCCAGGATCTCGCCGTCCGGCGCGACGCCGTACGGGATGCCGCCGTAGCCGACGATGTTGCTGCACGACCGTCCCGGCGGCGTCAGGTCGACCGGTTCACCGCCCGGCTCCCACCGGACGAGGACAGAGCGGGCTTCGGACGGCCGGACCTCGATCCACAGCAGGGCGTCACCGTCACGCCGTATCCACGTGAACGACACTCCCGGTGCGAACACGTCGATTGTCGGTACCGGAGCAGTCTCGCGATGCATATATGCCTTCCTCTTGTCTGTCTCAGTGATCTGCCAACTCCGGCCGGCCTAGACCCAGGTGTCGCGTGAACCAGGCCAGGATCCGATTGCTGACGTCGATGACGTGCTCGCGCTCGGTCATTCCGTGCCCGGCGCCGCGGTAGGTCACGAGCTCGGTCTCGCATCCAGCCCGGGCCAAACCCTGGTAGAACTCCTGGGCTTGGCTTACGGGGCAGGCCAGGTCGATCTCGCCGTGCAGGAGCAGCGTCGGCGTCCGGCAGCCGTTCACGTACATGATCGGCGAGCGAGGGAGGTAAGGACCGGCGGGATCGTACGGATCGCCGTCGAGATAGATCTCGTCGAACCGGCCCACGTTCGACGTGTTGTGGAAGCTCAGCCAGTTCATCAGTCCGCAGATGGGGATCGACGCGGCGAACACGTCGCTGCGCACCGCCGCCCAGGCCGCCATGAAGCCGCCGTAGGACAGGCCGACGATCCCGACACGACCGGGATCCACCAGGCCCTCGGCCACCAGGGACTGCACCCCGGACTCGATGTCGGCGAGGTCGCCGCCACCCATGTCGCCGATGTTCGCCGACATGAACTCGACACCGCGGCCGATGGAACCACGCGGATTCGGTATGAGCACCGCGCACCCGGCCTGGGTGAGCAGCAGCGCGTCCCCGCGGTGGGCACCGGATGCGAACACCGACGTGCTGGCATTGGTCGGCCCGCCGTGGACGACGACGACGAGCGGCAGTGGCCCTTCACCGGCCTCGTCCGGCAGCAGCAGCAACCCGTGAATCTCCAGGCCGTCCCGGGCCGCCCAGCGGTGTACGGTCTCGCGGGCCCGCGCGCGGCCGGCCAGGTCGGCGTTGAGGCTCGTCAGCGCCTGCCACCGGCGCCGGCCGTCGTCCGACGGCGAGAGGATGCCCAGCTCGTGCGGTCGATTGTGTGACTGCACGGCGGCAACGATCGTGTCAGCGCGCCGGCTGCAGTCGGCGCTGACCAGGTGCGTACGCCCGAGCGTGCGACGGCCGCGCCACCACTCGTCCACCTGCCAAGCAGGACCGCCCGGCCCGGGATGGGGAACCAGGAAGCCGCATGCCGTCTCGACCGACGCCACCCCGACCCAGAACAGGCGGCCGTCGCTCGTCCAGCGCACGCGAGTGACGTCCGCCTCGTGCCGCGGCCGGACGACGGCTCCACTGTCCAGGTCCATGATCGCGATCTCGCCGGCCAGCAGCGCCCGATCGCTTTGCGGTGCCTCGACGAAGGCGAGACGTCGCAGGTCCTCGCTCAGCGCCGGTGACTGCAGCTGCCACTTGGGCGTGTACACGCACCGCGCTGTCCGCGCGACAACGTCGATCAGCGCCAAATGGGCGTCGTACCAACCGCTCTCGCTCGGGTCGGCCGACACCACCGCAGCGACCGGACCGTGCCCGGCCCAGCCGATCTCCCACACCGTCAGGCCGTCCGGGCTCGCCGGCGACACCTCACCCGACGGCAGGACGACCCGGTACAGGCGCCGCCACTCGGTGGCCGGGCGCCGCACGACGAACGCGGCGTCCTCCTCGCCGGGCGGCACGAACCGCTTGCCGCCGCCGACGTTGCCGGTGTCGGAACCCTCGTCGGCGGCCCGGACCAGCAGGCCCGAGTCATCGCTCGCCCACACGATGTCCTCGACGATTCCGGGCAGTTCGTCGATCAACCGCGGCGGCGTACCGGCCCCGTCGTCGAGGCACAGCACGTAGAGCCGCCAGAGCCCGGCCCGCTCCCGGTCCGAGGCAAACGCCAGCCACCGTCCCGAGGGGGAGATGCGCGGCAGCATGTCTTCGCCCGGACCCGATGTCACCGCGCGCAGAGGCTCGCCCCGGCGCGAGTACCAGATGTCCGATCGCGGCGGCTCACCGCGCGACGGGGCGGCATCGTGCACGACGCACGCGTGCGCGGTCCCGTCCTCGGCGGTCTGAGGGTGCGTGACCACCCGGATGGAGGCCAAGTCCTCGGGCGTCAGCGCGTGCGTCGTCATCGGTGACTCCCGGGAACCCACAGCACGTCGCCGGTGGCCCGGTTCGTGTTCCGGGCGAGGATGAACGCGACGAGACGCGGGTCAGTCCTGCTCGTGCGACTCATGTCGCCGAGCCGCGTCTGCCCACCGTCACCGGTTCGGGTGTAGATGCGCGTCAGGTTGACCAATGCTGTCACCTACCTTCGTGATGCTGGGTCGGTTCGGGAGCCTGCGGTTGGGTCACGAGCCGGCCAATGCCGCGCGGAGCAGATCGTGGGGCAGCGCGTGCGCGGTGAGGCCGTCTCGGCCGACCGTCGTGGTGGCGGAGACCATCGCGTTGACGATGGCTTCCTCGGTCGCATCGATCACCGCCTCGAAGAGCAGCTCGATCATCACGTCGCTGGCCGCGCGCACCTCGATGTCACCCAGGGAGAGTTCCCCCAGGCCAACCGTCGGCAGCGCGTCGTTGCCCGTGGAGAAGGCGAGCAACAGGTCACCACTGCTGTGCTCACCCATCCCCCCGGTCCGGCCGATCGCCAGAGCACCGCGCTGCGCCAGCCGCTGGCACTGATGCGGCAGCAACGGCGCGTCGGTAGCGATCAGGACGATGATCGAGCCACTGCCGGCCATCGCCCGCCGCCGAAGGTCCTCGTACGGCGACGACACGATGTCGTTCGGTATCCGCTCGCCAACCGGGATGCCGTCGACGCGCAGGCGTCGGCGCTGACCGTGATTCGCTTGGACGAGCACGCCAACGGTGTAGACGGAACTCGCGTTCGCGTCGGTGGGGACCAGGCGCGATGAGGTACCGATGCCGCCCTTGAACTCGTGGCAGATCATGCCGGTACCACTACCCACGCTGCCCTCAGCGACCGGCCCGTTGTCGAGCGCACGGAAGGCGGCCTCGACGTGCTCGGCGCGGACGTGTTGACCGTTGATGTCACTGAGAATGCCGTCATAGGTCTCGGCGACCACGGGAAGACAGAAGTACAGCTCATCGTCGCCGCGCTCACGGTGGATCTCCGCGACGATCGCGTCTCGCACAGTGCCCACGGAATGGGTATTGGTGAGCCCGATCGGCGTGGTCAACTGACCGTTCTCGCGGACCCAGGCGAGTCCGGTCATCTCGCCGTTGCCGTTCAGTCGATGCGAACCGGCGTAGACCGGTGATCGCCATACCGTCGGGCGCGGCTCCACGATCGTCACGCCCGTGCGCACCGGACCTCGCCCGACGGTCAACGGTCCTTCGCCCTCGACGATCGTGCAATGCCCGACGCGGACGCCTGGGACATCGGTGATCGCGTTGTGCGCCCCAGGAGGAAAGATGCCAATCTTGATCCCGAGGTCGCGACACCTTACCGTTTCGGCCACGTTGTGCTCCCTTCAACAGACACCGCCGCTGACACGCCCCTTGCTTCGCCGATCACCAAGCGCGTCACCAGCTCGGTCAACTCGATGTCTCCTAGCTCCAGCCGGCCTTGGTCACGAGGTCGCCGAGCAGGTCGGGCAGCAGCGCCCGCATCAGGCTCAGGTGGCCGTGGGCCGACAGCAGATGCAGGTCCGAGCCACTCACCCGCTGAGCCATCCAGACCGTGTGCGCGTAGGAGATGAACGCGTCCTGCCGTCCGGACCAGAACGTCACGGGCGTGGTGACGGTGGTCAGGTCGAAGCCCCACGGCGTCGTCAGGGCGATGTCGTCCTCCAGCCAGCCCTCGATCCCGTTCTCCAGCGCCTTGCGGAGCCCGACGCCGATCCGCGTGGCCCCGTCGCGATCGACCACGGCCCGGTCGGGCGCGGGCAGCGCGTCCCCGAACAGCTCCACGTACGTGTCGATCGGCCGTTCGCGCAGCTCGGCGGCCTGCTTCTCCAGCCACGGCCGGACGGCCGGCTCACCCTGATCGGCGAGCGCCCACTCCTCGAAGTTCGACGCGGCCATGCCGGCGTAGTAGTCGAGACCGGCCGCGTCCCGGGGCGCGGGGCTGACGACGACCGCCGCCGCCCGGCACGCCGGGGCGAGCGCGGCCGTCGCCAGCGAGTGCGGCCCACCTCCGGAGTAGCCGGCGCTGACGAACTCGCTTGCGCCCAGATGGGCGAGCACCGCCTCGATGTCGCCGGGCACGTCGGCCATGCGCCGACCCGGGTTCGGCGTGCTCCGTCCGTAGCCGGGCCGCAGCGGGATGACGACCCGCAGACCCAGGGAGTCGCTCACCTCGGCCAGCAGTGGGTCCGGTGCCGCCCCGCTGGGTGTACCGGGCTGGTGGACGAGCACGCGGTCATGCCGGCCGTGTACGAGCACCTCGCAGGTGCGCCCGTCGGGCAGCGGCACGAGCGTGTACGTCCAGCCGTCGCCGTTACCGGAAGCGGGCGCAGTCGGTTCGTTGGGCATAGCAGTGGCCTCCCATTTCGTCGAACGGCCTCAACGGCCGGGGATCCCCATGACCTGGTCGAGCACCCGCAGCGCGTTCTCGCCGAGCACCTTCCTGATGTCGGCGTCCGAGAAACCGCGTGCGGCCAGCTCGTGAGTGATCTTCGGCAGGTCCGACGGCCGGCGGATGTCGCTGTCGAGCGACGGCTGATCGACCCCGGGGATGACCATCCAGCCGCCGAAGACCTCGTCGTAGTAGTCGTCGACGAAGTCGGGACCGAGCGCGACGGCGTCGATCGTCGCGATCGACGCGAGGTGCTCGATGTGGTCGACCACGCGGGCCGTCGTAGGTTGGTCCGGGTCGATGAACGGGGGAATGGCTGCCGCCACTCCGATCACCCCGCCGAGGTCGGCGATTGCCTTGATCTGCTGGTCGGCCAGGTTGCGATGGATGTCGGTGACCGCCCGGCAGGCCGAGTGGGTCGCGAGCATCGGGCGGGTGGCCCGGGAGAGAACGTCGTCGACGCCGGCAACGCCCAGGTGGCTCAGGTCGAAGACGATTCCCGCCCGCTCCATCTCGGTCAGGACCTCTATCCCCTGGGGCGTGAGTCCGCCGCGGGACGAGTCGTCGAGGCCGCTTCCGTCGGCGAGGTGGGTCCGTCCCAGGTGGGCCAACGACGCTATCCGCACGCCCACCCGCTGCATCGTGCCGATCAGTTCCGGGTCCTGGCCGATCCCGTGCGCACCCTCGAGGGCGATGATCAGCGCGATCCGCCCGGCGGCCGTCGCCTGTGCGACCTCCGCGCCGGTGAGGCAGACGGTGACCTGGGGGTGCTGTTGCGCCAGCGCGTGGATGCGCTCGACGAGGAGCAGGGTCCGGCGCAGCGCGCCCTCGGACTGGAACTGCTCCTCGATGCAGATCGGGAGCACCTGGACGTCCAACCCGCCGGTGCGCAGCTCGGGCAGCCAGAAGTCCGCGAAATAGTCCGGTCGACCGCGATGGTCGAAGTGGTCGACCAGCAGGATCAGATCGTTGTGGAGGTCGACGACCGTCGCGTCGTCATGCAGTGCCGACATGGTTCCGCCTATCGAGATGCCGTCTGCTCGCGTAATTGTCATAGTGCGATGGGCCACGACTCTAGTAACCGAGTAACCCAGGGGCAAGGGGGTCTAGCTCAGATCCTTCCCGCCTGTGGTCGCTGCCGTCGTGGTGGACGCGCGGCTGGCGGCGGTTCGGCCGATGCGGCGAACCGGGCCGGCTATCCATTACTGACCTAGTCTGCTAGGCCTTGACAGCCATCATGACCTGCGACAAACTACAGCCCCATGATGAGCCTAGCTCGTGCGTCAGGTGCGTACAGCCTGCCCTAGGCCATCGGTCCAGAGGCAGCCTCGACACATCGGAGGTACGTCCCGATGGCATCCTCGCTCGGCAGGTGCGCCGATGAGAGTTCGGGCTAAGGCCCATCTATGACGCGGCGACCGGGCCCTTTCCTGGCCGTGCGCCTCGATCCGGACGATGCGGATCGGTCCCCGTAGGCCTGGCCGGCCGATTGGCTGGCGACGTGGCCATGGCTTTGCCGAGCAAGCACTCGTGTCCGAAGAGATCTCGTAGGTCCTCCATGAGTTATTCACCCCCACCTGGAGGTTCTGATGTCCAACATCGTCGGCGTGCGGGTCCGCCCGCCTCGCGCCCGGCGCACGCTTGCGATCACCGCAGGCGTGACAACCGTTTGTATGGTCGCGGCCGGCTGCGCGAGCAACCGGAGCCCGCGAAACGATGGACCCAAGTCCAGTAGCGAGCCAGTCGTCTCCATCGCTCCGGGAAAGCCGGCCGCGACCTCGCCCATCCAGAAGCTGTCGATCGGGTACGCGGCGCCGTACACCTCGCTCGACCCGACCGGCGGCGCAAGCGGTTCCGGCTACTTCTACGCCGGCCAGTTCAGCTTGGAAACGCTTCTGCGGGTCACGCCGGACGGCAAGCTGCAGCCGTGGCTGGCGACCTCGTGGACAGAGAACAGCCCGACCGAGTACGTCTACACCCTGCGGCAAGGCGTCAAGTTCTGGAACGGCAACGAACTCACGGCCGACGACGTGGTCTACTCGCTGATGCGTGACGGCGGACCGGCGCTCGGGAAGGCCGGATTCTACGGAAGCGTGAGCAAGATCGAGGCCCGCGATCCGCACACGGTCGTCGTCACCTTGAAACATCCCGATGCGGCCTGGAAGAACACGCCGGGAATGGCCTATTCGCAAATCTACGAAAAGGCGTTCACCGAGGCACACCAGGACACCTTCGGCAAGCCCGGCACGCTGGTGATGGGGACCGGGCCCTGGAAGGTCGACAGCCTCGACCCGACGAAGGGGGCCGAGTACTCGGCCAACCCGACATACTGGGGTGGCGAGCCGCCGATCAAGCACATCACCGTGAAGTTCTATCAAAGCGAAACCAGCCTCGCACTCGCGATGCGGGCCGGCGAAGTCGATCTTGCGCCCTCCGTCTCGGAGCCGGACACGTTCAAGTCGGCATCGGGCGTGCGGGTGACGACGAGAACGACGTGTGGTTCGTCGCTGTTCAGCATGCCGACCCAGACCGCGCCATGGAGTGACGTTCACGTCAGGCGCGCGGTCGCGTACGCGATCAACAAGCAGGACCTGCTCAAGGCGACCGGCGGTGCCAACATCGACACGCTGGACACCGTGATCGCCCCGTCGCTGCTGCAGAACCTGGGCGACGCCGGCGCGGCGGACGCTGCTTTGAACACACTTCCGAAGTACCCGCACGACCTGGACAAGGCGAAGCAGGAGCTCGCGCAGTCCAGCCAGCCGAACGGCTTCTCCGCCACGATAGTGTCCACCAACGATCAGGCAACTCTGAAGATCAACCAGGCGATCGCCGCTCAGTTGAAGACGATCGGCATCAACCTCGAGATCAAGCCGATGACGACCACGGAGTACTACGAGGTTCTGCTCGGGCCGGCCGACCAGCGCCCCCCGGGGTTCATCTCGACGGGCGGCTGCGCGCCGGATCCGTCCTGGGACAACATTTTCATCGGCAAGGGCGGGCTCAACGTGGCGAACTACCACCCGGCGGAGGTCGACACGCTCATCGCGGACGGTCTGGCCACCACGGACCCGGCGAAGCGCCTGCAGACCTACATCCAGATCCTGGACAAGCTCGGAACGGATCTGCCCTACATCCCCTTGTTCCGCGAGGGAACCAGCTACGCATCCAACAACTTCGAGTGGGTGAACTTCGGGGACTTCTGGGCGTACTCATGCTGGCCGCTGAACATCAAGCGGCGTTGACCGTCGAGCCGGTGAGGACGACCCAGCCAACTCGTGGATCGCGGCTTCGGTCGGGGACCGACGCCGCGATCACCAGTCACCAGGAGAACGCGATGACGGGACCGGCGGCACGCACATGACCAGATCGAGCCTGCTGATATACATCGCGCGGCGGTTGGCCGCGATGGTGCTGCTGCTCATCCTGCTCTCGTTCGTGATCTTCTCGCTGACCTACCTGACGCCGGGCAGCCCGGTGGACGTGCTGCTCGGCCCGAACACCCGGACACCCGAGACCGTGGCGGCACTGACCGCGAAGTACCACCTGAACGAGCCGTTCTTCACCCAGTACTGGTACTGGGTGAAGGGCGCCGCGCAGTTGGACTTCGGCGACTCGATCCAGACCACGCTGCCGGTCACCGACCAGATCACGTCCCGGCTCCCCACGTCGCTGTATCTCGGTGGGTACGCGTACATCGTGGCGCTCGCGCTCGGCATCATTCCGGGCGTGGTCGCCGCGATGCGCCGAGGTGGCGCGCTCGATCGCGTTACCGTGGCCGGGTCGATCGTCGCGCTGAGTACGCCGGCTTTCGTGTCCGGCGTCTTCGCCCTCTACCTGCTCGCGGTCGTCGTACCGATCTTCCCAGTGGCCGGACTGGGCGAAGGCTTCGTCGACGGGCTGTGGCACCTGACCCTGCCGGCGATCGCCTTGGCGTTGTCCGTGATGGCCTTCCTGGTGCGGCACACCCGCGCCGCGATGATCGGCGTTCTCGACCAGGACTACGTCACCTTCGCGCGGGCACGCGGGATGTCGGCGCGCCGCGTCATGCTCAAGTACGCACTGCGAAATGCGCTGATGCCGATCGTCACGATCAGCGGCACCCTGCTCTCGAGCCTGATCATCGGCGCGGTCGTCGTCGAGCAGACGTTCTCACTCAACGGTGTCGGATCCCTACTGGTCCAGTCCGTCATGTCGAAGGACGTGCCGATGATCCAGGGCCTCGCGCTGGTCATCGCCGCCCTCATCATCGTGATGAACCTGCTGGCCGATATCGCCTACATCGTCATCGACCCACGTATCCGCCTCGGGAGACACGAATCATGACGGCAGTCGACCTCGACCTCGCGGAGAAACAAGCCCCGGACCGGACCGTTCGCCGCGGACTGTTGCGCGGGGTACACCGCGTGCGCGGATCGGTCGCGATTTCCTTCCTGATCATGGCGATCGTCGCGGTCGCGGCAGCGTTCGGGCCGCTGATCGCGCCACAGAATCCATCCGCCCAGGACCTGAACCTCGTGCTGGTGCCCCCGAGCGGCGCGCACTGGCTCGGGACCGACGAGCTCGGACGCGACGTGTTCTCCAGGATGATCGTCGGCAGCCGAACAGTGTTTCTCGGTCCGCTGATGGTCGCGGGCGGCGCGATGCTCGTCGGCAACATTCTCGGACTCCTGGCCGGTTATCGCGGTGGCATCATCGACGCCTTCATCATGCGCCTCGCGGATCTGCTGATGGCCGTGCCCGGACTGCTGATCATCATTGTCGTGTCCGGCACGATCGGAGCTGGCTACTGGGTCGCGGTCGGCCTCTTGGCACTGCTCATCATGCCATTCGACGCGCGGGTCGTGCGGGGCGTGACCCTCGAGCAGGTGCCGCGCCCCTACGTCGAGGCGGCGCGGACGCTCGGCGTCTCGGACCGTCGAATCATGTTCTTGCACATCTGGCCGAACATCTCGGCCGTGGTGGTCGCGAATACCTGCCTGGCCTATGCCGGCGCGCTGGTCGGGCTGTCAAGCCTGTCGTTCCTAGGCGTCGGGGTAGCCCCCGGCTCGCCGGATTGGGGTCAGATGCTGTCCGACGGGCAGATCTCGTTGTTCCAGAATCCAATCGCGACGCTGGCGCCCGGCGCGGCGATCGTGCTGGTCGCGGCCGCGATGAACATCATCGGCGACTGGGGCTACGACCGGCTCTCGAGCCGAGGAGCGAGCCGATGACGGGCACGGTCGAGGTCGTGACGCAGGGCTTGGACACTGCGATATTCAACCTGCAGAACCTGCGCATCGTGGCCAAGCGGTCGGGCGGCGGCGAGAGCACGATCGTGTCGTCGGCGTCGCTGTCGGTGCGGCGCGGCGAGTCGATCGGCATCGTCGGCGAGTCGGGAAGTGGCAAGTCGATGACGGCCAAGTCCTTGATCGGATTGCTACCGGCCGGGGTAACGGCAACGGGGCAACTCTCGTACAGGGGCGAGAACCTGCTGACGGCGAACGAGCGCAAGTGGCAGACGATCCGCGGCCGGGAGATCGGGCTGATCCTCCAGGACCCGTTCACGATGCTGAACCCTGTCATGCGGTGCGGCCAAATCCTCGAGGAATCGCTGCTGCCGGAGTACATCCACGGCGGCCGGGGTGCCCGCGAGGAGGCGATCCGTCGTCTTGCCGAGGTGGGCATCACCGACGAGTCGGTGATCGACCGCTACCCGTTCCAACTGTCCGGGGGCATGCGGCAACGGGTCGCCATCGCCGCCGCGCTGTGCCGTGACCCGCAGGTGCTCATCGCCGACGAGCCGTCCACGGCGCTGGATGTCGCGACGCAGCGCGAGGTTCTCGAGCTGATCAAGCGAATCCAGCAGGCCCGCGGCATGGGCCTGATCCTGATAACGCACGACCTTCGGGTCGCGTTCGAGACGTGCAGCCGGATCTACGTGCTGTATGCCGGCTCGTTGGTCGAGGTGGGCGACTCGCAGCGCATGCAGGCCGAGCCGCTGCATCCGTACACGCAGGGCCTCTTGCTCTCGGAGCCGCCCGTCGGCCAGCGGGTACAGAAGCTCGTCGCCATGCCGGGGGCCGTGCCGACCGCTGATGAGGTCCAGGGGGTGTGCACCTTCGAGCCGCGGTGCCGATGGGCCGGGCCGGCGTGCCGCGAGAGCGCGCCACCGCTGGCCGAGGCGACACCCGGTCGGCTCTCCGCCTGCATCCGGCTGCCCGAGATCCGGGAGGAGATGCGCAGCCTGCGAACCTTTGCCGAGCAGGTCGCGGCCGCGCCGAGCACCGACCGGACTTCGCCGATCTTGGAGGTCCGCAACGTCGGCAAGTCGTTCCAGATCGGACCCCGCGCTGTCAGGGCACTCGACGACGTCTCTATTCAGGTCGGAGTGAACGAGAGCGTCGGCATCGTCGGGGAATCCGGGTCGGGCAAGACGACGCTGGCCCGGGTGCTGGTCGGGCTGGAGACGCCGACCGAAGGCGAGATCGTCATCGGGGGTACGACGACGCGCCAGTGGGCGAAGGTACGCAACGAGGAACGCCGGGAACTGCGCTCGAACGTGCAGACCGTCTTCCAGGATCCCTACTCGAGCCTGAACCCGATGCGCTCCGTGGGTTGGACGCTGCGCGAGGCGATCACCACGCACGACAAGAATGCGACCAACCCGAAACAGCGGGTCGGCGAGCTGCTGGAAATGGTCGGCCTGCCGGCGACTTACGCCCGGCGCCTGCCAAGGGCACTGTCGGGTGGTGAACGTCAGCGGGTCGCGATCGCGCGGGCCCTCGCGGTCCGCCCGAAGGTGCTCATCTGCGACGAGCCGACGTCCGCGCTCGACATGTCGGTGCAGGCGCAGATCCTGAACCTGCTCACGACGCTTCGCGCCGAACAGGAGATCAGCTACCTGTTCATCTCCCACGATCTGTCGATCGTGCGGCACGTGTCGGAGTTCGTGTACGTCATGTATCGCGGCCGGGTGGTCGAATCCGGGCCTACCGACACGGTACTCGACAATCCGCAGCACGAGTACACGCGCAAGCTGCTCGAGTCCCTCCCGGGCGGTGGCTGAACGTCGCCTGGTTCAGCCGACCACCACCCCGCGCAGCACCGTCCGCCGAGGGGAGTAGATCGCATCGAGCGCGACGCGGGGATCCTCGTCGAAGACGATCAGGTCGGCGGGCGCGCCCTCGTCCAGGCCCGGCCAGCCGAGCCATTGCCGGGCGCGCCATGAGGCCTGCGCGATGACCTCCGGCAGCGGCAGCCCGGCGCCCACCAGCGCCTGTATCTCGCCGCGAATGGTGCCGTGCGGGACGTCGGTTCCGGCGTCGGTGCCGGTGTAGATCGGCACGCCGGCCTCGTAGGCGTCGCGAACCCGCTCGCGCGAGGACGCGTAGAGAGCCCGCATGTGCCGCGCGTACACCGGGAACTTGTGCTCGGCGGCCGCGGCGAACTTGTGGAAGTTGTCGACGTTGATCAGGGTGGGCACCAGCGCGATGCCCTTCGACACGGCATCTGCGAGCATCTGCCCCATGAGTCCCGTGCCGTGCTCGATCGAGTCGACGCCGACCGCGATGGCCGCGGCGACCGCCTCCTCCCCGAAGGCGTGCACGGCTACACGCACATCCAGGGCATGGGCTCGCGCGACCGCGCGTTCGAGTGCGTCCGCGGGAAAGGCCGGCGCGAGATCGCCACTGGCCCGGTCGATCCAGTCCGCGACGATCTTCACCCACCCGTCGCCGGCCGCGGCTTGCCGCTCCACCTCGTCGGCCAACGCGTCAGGGTCGACCTCGACACCCTGATCACGGATGTAGCGGCGAGTACGGGCGATGTGCCGGCCGGCCCGGATGAGGCGTGGCAGATCGTCGCGTTGCTGTATCGAGCTCGTGTCCACCGGCGAACCGACCTCGCGAAGCAGCAGGGCTCCCGCGTCGCGGTCGAGCAGCGCCTGTCGCGCCTGGGCCCGCGGGTCGTGGACGTTGCGGGTCGAGGCGATGCCAATATGGCAATGCGCGTCGACGAATCCGGGGATGACCCAGCCCGACGAGGCGATCGTGTCGACGTCGGAGCCGCGCGCGGGCGGCGTGAAGCTCAGCCGGCCCTCGACGATCCAGGCGTCGCGCTGCGTCTCGTCGGGCAGGAAGATTCCGCGCAGGTGAAGGACCACACGCGACATGCTATCGGTGCCGGGCCGGGCTTCCGCCCCACCCATGCGACCTCTCTACGTACCTACTTATGTCAACTTTATAGCCTCTTGTGCCGGTAAAATCTTTGACCTATTCTACTAGGGCAAAGTTGCCGACGCCGATCCGCCATCGACGGGAGAATGACGTGCCTGCACCCAGCCAGGACGAAGCCCGGATTCGCCTCCGCCTAGCGCCGAGTGATGCTCGTTACGCCGGCGGGTTGGTGCCTGGCTCGAAGGTGATGGAGATCTTCGCCGATCTCGAGACGGAGCTCGCGTTGCTGGAGGGCGGCGACGAAGGGCTGTGCGCCGCCTACGACTCGGTCGAGTTCCTCGCGCCGCTTCGGGTAGGCGACTTCGTCGAGGGAGTCGCTCGGGTCACCTCCCGGGGGAACAGCAGCCGGAAGGTGGAGGCTCGCGTCTACCGGGTACTGAGCGTGGACGAGAACGGTTGTCGACTCGAGCAGGACGGCCCGGTGCTGGCCGCGACCGCGACCGTGACGATCGTCGTCGGGCGAAGCCGGCCGGCTCAGGCGTCCTAGCGATGGGAAGCAGAACCAGCACGGTCGTCTCGTGGATCGGAGCGGTCGTCCGGGCGCGGCCCAACGAGCCGGCGCTCGTATTCGACGGCGAGACGTGGACGTACCGGGAACTGTGGTCACGCTCGGCCGACCTGGCGCGGGATCTGCTCGCCGGCGGCCTTCAGCCCGGTGACCGCGTGGCGATCGTCGGCGAGAACGAATCCGCCTACGTCTCCACCTACATGGCGATTCTGCGGGCCGGTGGCGTCGCCGTCCCGATGAACGCCATGCTCGGCCCGGCGGCGATCGGCGCGCAAATGGAGTTCGTCGGAGCCAAGACGATCTTCGTCGGCCGCGTCAAGCCCGAGATCCGAGAGGCGCTCGACGGCTCGTACGACGTGCGTGACCTACGGACGGCGCCAGTGTCCGCGCAGGGCCGACTGCCCACCATCGGGCCGAGTTCCGGCTGTTCGATCATGCTGACCAGTGGCTCGACGGGACAGCCGAAGGGCGTGGTCCACACCCACGAGTCCATGCTGCACGGGAGCATGCAGGTCGCCTCGGCCTTCCCGTTCGGTCCGGGGGAGCGCGGGGTGGTGTTCCTGCCGCTGTATGCCTGCATCCCCGAGCAGGTCCTGCCGACGCTGTGCACGGGCGGATCGCTCGAGATCCTGCCCGGATTCGACGTCGAGCGGGTCGCCGACGCGTGCACCAGGGCGACCACCTTCGATGCCGTCCCGACCGTCCTGAGGCGACTGATCGAATTCGCTCCGCTCGAGAAGCTGTCGAAGCTCAAGTGGGTGCTGTTCGCATCGGAAGTGATGCCCACCGGTCTCCTGCGCCGCTGGTGGGCGGAATTGCCGGACCTGCAGATGCACCAGTTGTACGGGATGACCGAGGCGCTTCCGCTGACGGCCGCACCGCATTGGCTGCTGAAGGCCGAGCCGACGACGGTCGGCCGGGCGTTTCCCACGACCGGGCTGCAGGTCCGCAACGGCGCGACTCCGGCGAGCGACGCCGGGGAACTCGTCGCGGTGACGCCGGCCCGGATGAAGGAGTACTTCAACGACCGGGAGACGACCACGGCGAGCCTCACCGGCGACGGTGCCCTTCGAACCGGCGATCTGGGCCGGATCAGCGACGACGGACTCGTCTTCCTCACCGGCCGTCTCAAGGACATCATCATCAGCGGCGGCATGAACATCGCACCGGCCGAGATCGAGGCGGTCGCGGCGGCCCACCAGGGCGTGCAGGAGGTGGTCGTCGTGGGGATACCGAGCGACCGGTGGGGCGAGACGCCCGTGGTGGTCGCAGTTGCCAAGCCTGGCTGTGGATTGCGGGCCGACGAACTCCTGCAGTTCTGCCGCGGGAATCTCGTGAGCTTCAAACGGCCGTCGGGCGCGGCGCTGGTGTCGCACCTGCCGATCGCGGGAATCGGGAAGGTGGACAAGGTGGCCGTCAAACGGATGATCGAAAACGGGGAGCTGGAACTTGTTCACGCCTGACCAGCTGCGCCACGCCGTCACCCAGGCCCAGGCGGGCTACTGGGGCCCCTTCGCCCGCGCGGTGACCCTCATCGAGAATGCGCCGGCCTGGGACGTGGAGCTGCCGCAGTCCAGCTCGCGTACGCACATCGTCGGCATCACCGGGCCGCCCGGCGCGGGGAAGAGCACCCTGACCGGACGCTTGATCGACGCCTACGCGAATGCGGGATCGCGCGTCGCCGTGCTGGCGATCGACCCCTCCAGCGCCACCACCGGTGGTGCGGTGCTGGGCGACCGGCTTCGAATGGAGACCCACCTGGCCGGTCGGCCCGAGGTCTTCGTCCGCAGCCTGGCCAGCCGGGGGTCACACGGCGCAGTGGCTGCCGCGACCAGAAACATCGCCCGGCTGCTTGAACTGTCCGAGCTGTTCGACGTCGTGTTGATCGAGACGGTCGGGGCCGGCCAGACCGAGATCGCGATCGTCGAGATCGCCGACACCGTCCTGCTCGTGACCGTGCCTGGGCTCGGCGACGCCGTTCAGTCGATCAAGGCGGGCCTGATGGAGGTCGCCGACATGTTCGTCGTCAACATGGCCGATCGCCCCGGCGCCGCGGAGAGCGCGCGGCACCTGCGCCTGGCGGCCGGACGCGGCGTGGAGGTGCTGCAAACCGTCGCCACCGACGGCAAGGGAGTGGGCGAGGTGTGCGCCGCGCTCGAGAAGCGGTGGCTCGGCCTCGTCGAGAGCGACGCCATCGGCACCCTGCGCAGCCGGAAGTGGGCCTCTGACGCCGCCCTGGTCGCCGAGGGATGGGTCGCCGCGTGCGCGGAGGCGGTGGCGGTGACCGACGGCGGCAACATGCGCGACGCTGTCGGCCGAATTCTGCAGAGTGCTTCGAAGAATTGGGAGCTACGAGCCCGATGAGCACTGAATTTGACTGGGCCGACGCGGTCGGGTCGTGGCGTAAGGATCATCGACCGTCAACGGTCTTCTAGGCGCAAAGGGAGATTTGGATATGCAGGCGTTGCCGGAAAAGGCCAGGCCGACCAAGGTCGTGGTCGCCAAGCCCGGACTCGACGGACACGATCGCGGAGCCAAGGTCGTGGCTCGCGCGCTTCGCGATGCCGGGATGGAGGTCGTCTACACGGGGATCTACCAGACCCCCGAATCGATCATGCGCGCGGTCATCCAGGAAGACGCGGACGTGCTCGGGTTGTCGAGTCTGTCCGGGGCGCACTTGGAATACGCGAAGGAACTCGGCGAACTGCTACGGGACAACGATCGGGCCGACGTCCTCTTCGTCGTGGGCGGGACGATTCCGCCGGAGGACGCCGACACCCTGAGGACCTACGGCGTGCACGAGGTGTTCGGTCCCGGTACTCCGACCGCGGTGCTCGTCGACTACATCCGAGACCACGCGCGCAACGTCCTGGCCTGATCCGCGCCGTTCATCCGGCGCGGTTGTGCCGCATCGACGATCGATATCCGCGCTATGACATTGAGCCGCCAGCGGAGTATGACATGAGCGAGTATGGCGTTAGCGGTGCCAGTGATCCGGAGGCACCCTGCAGGTTGGCCCACTCGGGCTGCGTCTGCGACTACTGCCTCGCACACCACTACGACGATACCGCCGGGGGACCGGGAAGCGCCGACGAACACTCACCGAGCCCAGCGCCGGGCGCGGCCGACGAAGGTCGGTGACGGGGCGCCCCGCTCGACCGGATCGGTATGTGCTCATCGGTGACTGGCAATCGATTGGCCAACATGTTGACGAAACGGGCGGCCGTAGCGTCCTGGAGTCCGGTCGATCGCAACAGGGAGGTCTCCCGATGCCCGTGGCGGAGCTCCGCGCTGGCCCGACCCACCACGGCGCTGGCGAGCCTCGGCGGTCCGGAAGCTGCTGTACCGGCCGGGGTCACGCTCGCCGCCGCGGCGGCCCGAGTGCCGGTCGTGCTCGACGGGCTGGCCACGTCGATCGCGGCGCTGATCGCCGTCCGCCACGAGCCGGCCGCCCAGGCCGCGCTCGTCGCCGGGCATCGCAGTCGCGAACGCTTCGGATTGGAACCGCTGCTCGATCTACGACTGCGGGCCGCCGAGGGCGTGAGAGCCTGCCTCGCCGCGCGGTTGCTGCTCTCGGCAGTGCGGCTCCGACGCGAGGAGTCGGGACGGGTCACTTGATCGGACAGGCGCCGAGGTGATCCGGGCGATGACGACGCTGCACCTCGTCCGACACGGCGAGTCCGAGTGGAACGTGGCCCGCCGCCTACAGGGCCAGACCCCGTACGTGCCGCTCACCCCGCGCGGGCACCGGCAGGCTCGGGCCACCGCCGAGGCGCTTCGCGGCACCGCGGCTCGCGCCGTCTACACCAGCGATCTCTTGCGGGCCCGGCAAACCGCCGAGCACATCGCGGACGTACTCGACGTGCCCATCCGGCTCCGTCCCGACTTGCGCGAACGCTGTTACGGCCGCCTCGAAGGCCTGCCGTCGGCCGATGCGCTGTGGGCCGCCGGCGACGTCGACGTTCACCCAGGCGGCGGTGAGTCGCTGCGAGAGCTGCGGCAACGGATCGCCGCCGCGATCGCCGGCTGCCTCGCTGACGCCGGCGACGGCGCCCTCGTGATCGTCAGCCACGGCGACACGATCCGCGCGGCGCTCGAGTGGCTCGGCGAACCGACCCCCGAGATCCCCGGCAACGGGGCAGTAGTCTCGCGGCGGGTCGCGGCAAGCGAGGCCCGGCACCCTGGGGGGCAACTGAAAGGCGTCGAGCTCGCATGACCTGCGGTGATTCTCGCGTCGGAGCTACTCGTCGATTTGGCGTCGCTCACGAAATTCGGTTCCGGCACATGAAGTGTGGCGGGGCGGCGGGCGGTGTGGGATTGCGGACGGTCCTGGCTGACGGGTGTCGACAGTAGACGGACGCCATGGCGCTACCGGGTCGATCCGTTGACCGGTAACGCTTTGCGAATCCTCGGCCACCGGTGATCATCTGACGGTGCGCGATCACACAGTCGCCGAGGTTGTCCTGCGGCACCTGTCCGGCGTGCTGATCGAGCGGGTGGAGTCCGGTCCCGCGGCCGGCTACCTGTTCGGTCAGGCTCGCGGCGAGAGCGCCGCGTGTCCGGGCTGCGGCACGGTGACGGCCTCGGTGCGCGGCCGGTGCCAGCGCGGCCTGGCCGACACGCCGATCGACGGGCGGTCTGGCTGATCCTGCAGGTCCGGCGGTTCAACTGCCGGGTGAGCGACTGCGCGGTGCGCACGTTCGTCGAGCAGGTACCCGGCCTGACCGTCCGGCGGCGCCAGTGCAGCCAGCCACTCCAGGATCTGCTGTACGGCATGAGCAGTTCAGGCTGCGCACGACGAGGCTCCAAGATCATCTGCGCTCCGCGTCTCAAACTTGCCTCTTGACAGTGGACTGTGGACTTACCAGTATTCCTATCCATGGTCGCCGACACCGGGCTCGATGCGTCCGTTCCGCTTCTTTGCCAC
The DNA here is from genome assembly GCF_050942935.1 of Dactylosporangium sp. CA-233914. NCBI lineage: Bacteria > Bacillati > Actinomycetota > Actinomycetes > Micromonosporales > Micromonosporaceae > Dactylosporangium > Dactylosporangium sp. CA-233914. The sequence continues at coordinate 4,024,763 of NZ_CP192030.1, forward strand.
GTCGAGGAGAGTGGCGTAGCCCATGTGGTTCTGAATCGACCAGCCCGGCGCAATGCGCTCGATGCCGACCTTGCCAGCCGGCTAGGGAGCGCTCTGGAGAGCCTTGATGATGCACCAGCCGTGGGCGCAGTCGTGTTGTCGGGCGCGGCTCCAGGATTCTGCGCGGGGTCGGACATGAAGAACCTCGCCGGCATGACGCCTGCCGATATGGCGCGGCATGAGGCGCGGATGGCCGCCGTCGCCCGAACGATCGCGCTCTTGCAGACGCCCGTCATCGCAGCGGTCGAGGGGTTCGCGGTAGGAGGAGGATTCCTTCTCGCCACCTCGTGCGACGTGGTCGTGTCAGCCTCCGACGTTCGATGGCATCTGCCGGAGGTGACGCTCGGTTGGGTTCCGCCGTGGGGCCTGCAGGCGTTGACGGTCCGGGTCGGCCCCGTCGTGGCGAGGCGGCTGGCTTGGGGCGCACACCCCATCGACGGCGCCGCCGCCCGCGAGATCGGGGTCGCCGATGATCTCACCGAGCCGGGGCAAGCTGTCACGCACGCGCTCGAGCAGGCGCGGGCCTTGGCGAGTCTGCCGCGGAACTCCGTCACCTCGACGAAGCGGGCATTCGCGTCCTTGGCCGGCCAGTCGGCAGAGACGCTCGATGCGCAGACCGCTGCCGCTTTCGAGCGCGATTGTCACTCGCCAAACGCCCGCTCCACCTTCTCTCAACTCTTTCGCGATTCGGGAGCATCGTCATGACCGACAAGATCTGCAGTGCCGCGGACGCAGTTACGTCGATCAAAAGCGGCCAGGCAGTGGCTTCGACCGGCGTCATCGGCTGGAGCACTCCCGATGCTCTGTTGGCGGCATTGGGGAACCGGTTCGAACTAACGGGCTCGCCCAATGACCTGACCTTTCTGTTTCCGGTCGGGACCGGCGACGCCATGGGCATTCCAGGGATGGATCACGTGGCCCGAGTAGGTCTGATGAAGCGGATCGTCTCTGGTTCGTACATCAACCCTCGCAACCCCCTTACAGGTCTCCGCCCGAAGCTCATGGAACTCGTCAAGAGCAACGCGATCGAGGCATACAGCTGGCCCATCGGAGCCACAATGCACTGGCTGCGCGAGGTGGCCCGCGGCGGCCCGGGCTATCTGACACGTATTGGCCTCGGCACCTACATCGATCCGCGACAGCAGGGCGGCAAGTTCACCGGCCGAGCCACGCAGGACTTGGTCGAAGTCGTGAACCTTCGAGATGAGCAATTCCTCTTCTACCCGAGCTGGCCACTGGATGTTGCGTTCGTGCGGGCCAGCGCATCGGACGATCTCGGCAACCTCTCGTTCGAGCGTGACCCGCTGGTGTCCTCGGCAGTCTCCATGGCCATGGCGGTCAAGGCGTCCGGGGGAACTGTCATCGCACAGGTCGGCGAGTTGGTCCCGCGGGGGTCGCGCCCGGCACACGCCGTGCGGGTACCTGGCGAGCTGGTCGACCGCGTGGTGGTCGTACCCGACCAGGTGATGACAACTGACGTCGCCTTCGACGCCGCGTATCTGGGCTTCGACGCGACGGCACTCACGCGTATTCCGCAGCTTCCGGCAGGCGCGGACAAGGTCGTCGCTCGCCGCGTTGCCCGTGAGATTCGCCCCCGCGAGATGTCCATCTTCGGGTTCGGCGCCTCCTCGGATGCGGTGCTGACCATGGTCGAGGACGGATTGCTCGACGGCGAGCGACTTCACGAGTACTCATTCACGACCGAACACGGCTCGTTCGGTGGCATCGTGATGAGCGGATGGCAGTTCTCCGCCAACATCTCACCCATCGCACTGCTCGACGGTCCGTCCCAGTTCGACTTCATCGACGGGGGCGGGTGTACGTTCGCCGCGCTGTCCTTCGCTGAGTTCGACGCGGTCGGAAACGTCAACGTGAGCAAGTTCGGTAGCGCAAACCCCGGTGCGGGTGGATTCATCGACATCGCCCACAACGCTAAGCGGCTCGTGTTCGCTGGCACCCTTACCACCGCAGGACTATCCGTTCTGGCCACCGACGGCAAGCTAGAGATCAAACAGGAGGGGTCGATCCGCAAGTTCGTCGAACGAGTCGAGCAGGTGACCTATTCGGTGGCCGATGGTGTTGCGCGCGGTCAGCAGGCCAGGATCATCACGGAACGCGCGGTCTTCGACATCACCCGACGTGGTCTCGACCTCGTCGAGGTGGCCCCCGGCATCGATCCGGTGCGGGATGTCGCCGCCCAGATGTCCTTCCCGATCCACATTCCAAACACCATCCCACTCATGGACGAGAGCCTCTTCACGCCCTGAGGAGGAGAGCAGCGGTGGACACGCGCAACCCTTCCGCCAGCCCTCCGACGACGGACGAGCCCAAAGGAGACTGAAACCGATGAGAAAGGCAAGTCGCGGCGCCGCGATCGAGGCGATCCTCGGCAGGATCGAGTGGACGCTAACCGAGACGGAGGCGGGCTTTCCGCACTACGCCGACACTCAGACCGGACGATGGGTCCGCAGCCCTGGTGGCGACTGGACCGGTGGCTTCTGGGTGGGTCAGCTGTGGCTCGCCGCCGCGGCTCGCGATAGCGATGCGCTCCGGTCGGCTGCCTCCGACTGGGCGCGGCAACTGGAGCCGCGACTGCGCTCGCACACCGTCTTCCGTGGCTTCCTGTTCTGGTATGGATGCGGCACAGGCGCTCAACTGTTCGGTGACCCCGAAGCAAATGCCCTTGCGATCGAGGGCGCCTTGGCCCTGCGCGGCCTTTACAACGCCAGCGCCGGCCTGATCCCGTTGGGCGACGATGCCGAAGAAGCGACGGACACCGGCATGCACAACTCCAACATCGACGGCGTGCCCGGCACCGTGCCGCTGCTCGTATACGCCGCGGCCAACACCGGCGACGAATCCCTACGAGCGCTTGCCGAATCTCACGCTCGTCGACACTGTGAGATCCTTATCCGTGACGACGGCTCGGTCATCCAATCCGTTTCGCTCGACGCGAAATCCGGTGCGCCAACGCGTCTCTACACGCACAAGGGCATCAACAACGACAGCACATGGACCCGTGCGCAGGCGTGGGGGCTGTTGGGCTTGGCGCACAGTGTCCGCTGGCTTACCGACGACCTTGCTCCCCTCGCCCGGCGCGTGGGGGATTGGTGGATCGATCACCTTCCCAAGGATGCAGTTACCTATTGGGACTTCGACGCACCTCATGGCGCCGCCCGCGACACGTCGGGCACCGCGATCGCTGCGGCCGCATTGCTGAAACTAGCTTCTGCGCTCCCCGATCGCTCAACTACCTACGTGGCAGCGGCTGAATCCATGATTGCTGCTCTGGTTACCCGACACCTCACCCCGGTGAGCGAAACCGACCCTCGGCCGCCAGGCATTCTTCTCAACGGCTGCTACAACCACCGGCTCGGACTGGCCACAGATAACGAGCTCATCTGGGGCGACTACTACCTCTTGGAGTCCCTGCTCCACCTTGACGGAACCATCGACGCGACCTTGTTGTAGGTTCGCGTGGTCGCCCTGGGACTGTAAGAACAACGGCTCTGGCGCAAAGACGGTGGTGGCCGGGGTGATCGGAGCTCGCTGATCACGTGCGGCAGGGCATCAGCGGTGCGCTTCTATCTGATCAAGGTGTTGTTTCCGGCCTGGTGTCCATAGTGGTCGATCAGGTAGTTGACCAGGTCGAGACCGTGCGGGTCCGGTCTCGGACCCGGTCGACGGCGGTGGCGTGCCTTGCACGATCTGAACAGCGGCTGGTCGTAGCTGACCGGCACGGGTAACAGCAGGAACACCCCGCTCAAGAACCCCCACGCCTGTTCGCAGCCGGCGATCACCGCCTCCAGGGTCTGCGACACGGCCAACCAGACGAACATGTTCTTAGTAGACCAATGGAGGATATATGAGAATCGCGCGCGTGCGCCGATGGCCCGTTGAGTTTGGTCTCTACAACGCCATCTACGTCCAGATCGAGACCGAGGACGGCTTGGTCGGTGAGGCTGAGGTGGCGATGCGTCGCCGGACGCGTTCGGTCGTCGCGTTGATCGATGAGATGGCTGACAACCTGGTCGGTGTGGACGCGACCCGCATTGAGCGGATTCAGGAGCGCCTTTATCGTGACGCCTTCCTCGGGGGCACGCTGCTGACGATTGCTATCAGTGCCATCGATCAGGCGCTGTGGGACCTCAATGCCCGTGCTCTGGGGGTTCCGGTGCACCGGCTGCTGGGCGGCGCGTTCCGGGATGAGGTGCTGTTGTATACCCATGCTGCTGCGAGTGGGTCGCCCGAGGGTCTCGCCGCCGGTGTCCGTGATCGGGTGGAGCGTGGGTTTCGTGCTGTCAAGACCACGCTGCCGGGCTTCTATGAGAAGGTCACGAGTGTCCGGCATGACCGGGCCCCGCTCGTCGCACCGCATCACACCGAGACCGAGATCCTGAGCCCGTGGGTGTTCGGCTACATCGCCGAGTACTTTGCCGCGGCCCGGGAGGCAGCTGGCCGCGATGTGCATCTGATGCTCGACTGTCACGGTCGGCTCAATGTGGCGAACGCGATCCGGTTGGCTGAGGCGCTCGAGCCGTACGGCCTCACGTTTATCGAGGAGCCGGTTCCGTTCGAGCGCCCTGACTGGCTGCGTGAGGTGTCCGGTCGGGTCAGTACGCCGATCGCCGCGGGGGAGCGGTGGGGTAACCATCTGACCAGCGCGCCGTTCATCGAGTCGCATGCGGTGGCTGTCGCGCAGCCTGACGTCGGTCTGTGTGGCGGGATCACCGCTGCCCGCCGGATCGCCAATCTGGCGGAGGCTCATGCGATCTCGATCGCCTTCCACAATCCGCTTGGGCCGCTGCAGAGCGCTGCGACCTGGCATCTGGCGGCGACGCTGCCCAATTTCATGATCAGTGAGTCGTTGTTCATCCCCGAGCAGGCGGCCTACTGGGAACGTTATGTCGTCGGCGCGCCGGTCGTGGAGGGCGGTGTGTGGCATCCGACCGAAGGTCCCGGTCTCGGCCCGACGCTGAACGTGCGTGAACTCGATCGCAGTGAGCCGAACCTCGTCCTCGATCTCGGTGGTACTCGATGAGCTATCCGGCGGACTTCCTCATCGAACACGGGCTGGTCATCGACGGTAGCGGGAATCCTGGGTTCCACGCGAGTGTCGCGGTGCGGGACGGGGTGGTCGAGATCCTGCGCGGCGACACGTCCGAGGTCTCGGCGAGGGAACGGATTGACGCTACCGGCAAGATTGTCGCGCCGGGCTTCATCGATATCCATAGCCATTCGGATCTCGTGCTGCTCCAGGACCGGCATCTTGAAATGAAGGTCCGGCAGGGCGTTACCACCGAGGTCTCGGGGTCGACGGTCTGTCTTACGCGCCATTCTCAGACCCCTCGGCTTTCGCGGTCTATGCAGCTGCGAGTGCCCATGCTCGCTGGACCTGCCGGATTTCTGCGTTGGTGGGTTGAGCTGGGCGGGAGCCCATAAATCGAGCGGCAATGAGGGTGCGTCGTAGCGCGGTGAGCATGTCGGTGAACGACGGGTCGGTTTTCGACAGGTACCAGGGTGCGTGGATGCGGCGGTCGGCGACGATCCCGGATCGGTGACCGTACAGCGCATACCAGAGCACGACGAGGGTGTAGACGTACATCCCGAACGCCCAGGTGCGGTTCACGGCTTCCGCGGTGCGGTTACGGGCCTGTCCGACGCCGAGGGTCTGGCGGGTGTCGAAGAACGTGACCTCGATCGCCCACCGGGCGGCGTAGCGGGCCACCAGATCGGCGGCGGTGACGCTCAGGTCAGTGGTGATCAGGGCCAGCATCGGCCCGGTTTCTCGGTCACGCACGAGGGTCATCCGTACCGGGTGGGGCCCGAACACCCCGTACCAGAGGCAGTCGAGGACCGCGATACGCACGGTGTCGACCCGCCCGTAACGCGTCACGGACACCGTCTGCCACACCGCGGTGGCGGCGGCCTCGCTGGGGGTACCGATCCGGGCGCCTTTCAATCGTGGCCGGCCCCGTTTACCGCTGCGGGCCGGTGCGCGGTGATACACCACCGCGTTGCGGGGCAGCCGGGTCGTCCATGTCACGGTGGCGGGCAGGTCCCGCAGGCCATGGCCGTGGTACGCGGCGTCGGCGACCACGTGGACCCGCCGGCCCGGCGTCCGGGCGGCGATGACGGTGATCATGTAGGCGGCCAACTCCACGGTAGAGGCGGTGCCCTTGCCCTGCCAGCGCCGGCACAACACCGGCAGGCACAACGGCCGGGACAGGAACGAGGGCCGCACGATCACCCCGACGACCACCCAGCGGTGACCGAACGCCAGCTTGTTCCGGGCGGGCGCCGAGCCGTCGTGGATCCATCCGACGCCGTGGACCTTCTTACCCCGACGGCGATGCGCGGTGTCATCGACCGCCAGGTGCAGATCGGCGCCGTCGGCGACGAGGTGGGTCAGGACCAGATCGAACACCGTCAGGCCGATCTGGTCGATGGCCCAACGCGTGGTCGAGAAGAACCGGTGCGCCCGATCATGCGACCAGGACGTGGCCATCCCGGCCCCGGTGAGCATCCCGCAGACCGTACGTTGCCCGGTCTGCGCGACCAACCCGACGACCATCGCGGAGAAGACCCCGAACGTCGGCGCCGTGAAACACCCACCGAAGGCGTCCAACAACCGACGCAACGAGATCGGTAGGCTGACTCCTGGAAGCATCGACGGATCACTTTCGGCAACGACAGTGGTACAAGGACCGTCGATGCTTCCGTCATCTCACCCCAAGATCACGCACTCCCAGGCCACCCGGCGTGTCACACCCACCGCCGACCCCTCATCAAAAACTGCGAAAGTCCAGAGACCCCGCCACGTGACTGTGCCGTTGGCCGAGATCTCGTCATGGTGATGCTGCCCGACGTCGCGACGGTCGAGCTCGCGGTGCTCGGACCGGAGGGAGTGCTCGCGGGCGGCCCTGCCATCGTCGCTGACATGTCGACCACCGCGCCGGAGCTGAGCGAACGGATAGCCGCGCGCGCAGCCGCGGCCGGCCTGAGCGCCCTTGACGCGCGCGGGTGGGCGCGCAGAGCGTGCGGGTGGGCGTAGAGGCGGCCGACACTACCACCAGGCTCTCGCGGCGACGTGGCGTGGCAAGGGATTCGACGTCGTTGAGCTGAACCTGTATCAGGTCAACGGTCCCGGGTCCGGCTCCAGGCGGCGCGGGTCAAGACCGACGTGCGGGACTGCATGGCCATGCTCGAGCTACTGGTGCGGGGGCTGGGTTGGCCGGTCTATCGCAAGGAGGGTGCGATGGCTGGGCAGGTCGTATGGGTGGCCCTCCGCTGGCGCAAGTTGGCCGCCGCGAAGGTGTTGGGCAGTCGGGTCCATGCCTTGGCCGATCTGGCGTTCCCCGGTCTGACCGGGTGTTTCACCACCGGTCTGGAGGCCAAGACGTTGCGGATGCTGCTGGGCCACGCTGCCCGACCCGGCGCGGGTGGCCGCGATGAGCGCCGAGGAGCCCGTGCAGCACGCCCGCTGCCATCAGGTGCGCGTGACCCGGCCGAAGGCGGCGCAGGTCATCGCCGTGCCGGGTGAGGCGATGTGCGTGCCGGACGCCGACGCGCTGCTGGGAGACATTGGCGACGTTGGAAGGCATGTGCGACTGCGGTTTGGATCGCCGAGGGGACAGCCCAAGAGTAAACCTAGGACCTATGACTTGTCTATTGACAGTCCACTGGCCGCGTGCGACGTTGGTCCACCAGAGCCAGGGAGACCTCGCCCAGGACGGCGAGTTCGGCGCCTTCGGCGACCGAAGCCACGTATGTCCTAGGCCATCAAATCTTGGAGGAGCGTTCCCATGAGTGGTCTGAGCCGTCGACGTCTGTTGGCAGCGGGAGCGGCGGGCGCCGCCTCGATTGCTATTCCGAGTCTTTTCCGTCAGCCGTCGGCGGCGGCTTCGCCGGCTCCCGAAGCCCGTCCACCGTGCAATACGTTGGCCGGTCAGTGGGCGCGCTTCGGCATGGATACCCGCAACACCTGCTATCAGCCGATGCCGGGAAAGATCAAGAAGCCGAAGATCGTGGCGCGCACCTACTTGGGTGGCACCACGGCCTGGGTGAAGGCCGTGGATCTCAACGACGACGGCAAGCGGGACCTGCTCTTCATCTCCGGTGGCCAGGTCGTCGCGAAGGATGCCCGCCTGGCCGATCGATGGGTCGCGAACGGGCTAAGCCCAGCCGATATCTTCGGTGTCTTCGATCTAGCCGGGGACGGATCCCGTCAGGTCGTGGTCATCGGCGGAACCAAGATCTACGCGCTGTCGGCGAACGACGGAAGTATTCAGTGGCAACACGACTTTGCTGAGCCGGATGGGAGTGGCCAAATCTTCCTCCCCTCGATGCAGATCGCGAAGTTGGACAACTCCGTGGCAGGACTTCAAATGGTGGTTTGGCCATACCACAGTGCGTTTGGCTACGCGTTCGCCTTCGATGGTGGCGTGAAGTCCGGCCGCCAGATATGGCAAACGAGTCAGGCCTATGCACAGCCGGCCTACGCGCCGGAAGTCCTTGTGGGCGACGTCAACGCCGACGGTCGCAACGAGGTTCTCATTGCCGGTTATGCCGAGATCAGCACTTTCGCCGGCGCTACCGGGGCATTGCTCGACGGCAGCGACGGGGGCTGGAACGGAAGGGTTCAATGGGAAACCGGACCGAACATCGACGGAAGAAACTACGGGCACATTCAACTGGTCAATCTCGGCGGGGGTCCGGGATTGGAAGTGGTTGACCTCGCGGATGGCGTGACTCTGCACGCGGCAGTCATACAGAATTCATCGTCGGGTCTGTCGCTGTTGTGGGACAAGTTCATCGAGTACACGGAGAATCACAAGGCTCTTCGGTCGACCGTGAATAGTGTTGCCGACGTTGACGGCGACGGCCGCATCGAGATCGTATGCGGCCTGTTCAACGACACTGGTGACAACCGATGGCACGTGCTGGTCGCTGACGCCGTCGGCGGCATCGATTCTCCCAAGCTTGACCTCGCCGACCGCTATCTGCGCGCCATCCAGGACTTCGACGGCGACGGAAAGGCGGAACTGCTGGTCAGCGTCGAGACGACCCAGACGCCTGGTACCCAGGCCACGCTCGAACTCTACGCAGTCGGGGCGGACGGGACCTACCACCGGGTCTGGTCGCTACCCGGATCGGTACTCGTGACCGACCCCGTGTCGGACTATCCGAGCACGCTGAGCCCGGCTTCCCGGACCAACCGCCACGAGGCGCTCCGATGCGACCCACTCGCCTCATTCGTGGTCATCTCGGGCAACTCTCTCCATGGCTACACGGTTTCCGGTGGCGCGGTGACCCAAACCTGGTCACGTCCGTACGACGGCGGTGTGCTCCACCGGGTGACCGACCTCGACGGCGACGGCACCGCAGAGGTGCTGTATCAGACCCTTGACGGCTATTTGCGGCTTGAGAAGCCCGACGGGACGCTCATCGGGCAGACCACGCTTGCCGGGTTGGCTGGCATTGCGACCGCCGCCGACCTCGACGGCCGCAAGCGAAATGCGATCATCGTGCCGGGCTTCGGGGCGGTCCGGGTGTTCGACTATTCCAAGGGTAAGTTGGTCCGGCGCTGGCAGCAGCCTGGCCAGGGCGAGTACGTGTACCACCAGCCGGCCCAGCTCGAGTCGGTGCCCGCGTTCGACCTCGACGGAGACGGGCGCAGTGAACTCGTCTTCGTCGATACCGTCGACTCACACGCTCGTATGCGAGTACTCGATGCGACGGGCCGCGAGGTGTGGCACCACGTGTTCGAGGATCTCCCCGCGCCGACATTCAACGGCCCCAATGGCCCCTACCTGTGGACCTTCGGCCGCTTCACCGGAAAGCAAGGCCTGGATATCTACGTCGGTGCGAACCGTGCCGGCTACAACACCGAGGTCAGCCGGATACTGAACGGTCGCTCTGGCGCCCTCCTGGCCTCGCGCGACGACGGGCCTGGACACGTGGGGCAGCAGTTCGGGCCGTGGACTGGCGCCCCGGCTGTCGGTGACCTCAACGGCAACGGCATTGACAACACTCTCTTCCTGGCCGGTGACCTCATCTACAACATCGACGGCACCGACATGGCCGGCATGAAGATCCTGGAAGGGCATGTAGGGGCATATCACACACCAGTGATCGCTGACGTGGACGGCGACGGCCGCGCTGAGGTGCTCATGACCGCGGGATACAACAATCTCGACGTCATCAAAATTGACGCCGAAGGTAACGGCACCACGTTGTGGCGGGAGGACACCGGACTGTATTCGATCGGACTCTTCGCCCGCCGCTCCGCCGTCGTTGACGTCGACGCCGACGGCACGGTAGAACTCGCGACCCTGTCGGACCTGGGAGTACTCACCTGCCGGAACGCGGCCACCGGGGAGATTAAATGGAGTTTCACGATTCCCGGCTCAGGGTTGGCGCCGAACGTGATCGCCGTCGACATTGATGGCGACGGCCACATCGAGTACGTCGTCGGCACCCAGGACGGGACGGTATACGCGATCGACACCACCGCCCATGCCAGAAACCGAATCAAGTGGAGCCTGACGATCGGGGCACGGCTCGGCGACGTCGCCGCCGCTGACATCGACGGCGACAACCGCAGTGAGTTGCTGGTGACCGCGGAGGACGGCTACCTCTATGTGATCGACACCAAATAGCGACCGTCAGCCCAGCCGGGTCGGCCTCGGCTTAGCCGACCCGGCTGGGTCTTCGTTCAGGTTCGTTGCGAAGCAGCTTGTGTCACAGAAGGGAGAATGGCTGCCCTCTCACGAGGACTTCTGGTGATACGGATCGATGTGCAGCGCCATGAGCCGTACGGCGCCCTCCGCGTCGCGTGCGCGAAGAGCTTCAAGGATCCGGAGATGTTCGTCATGGAACCGGTCTCGTGGACCGACGCCGCCACCACGCTGGATCCAAGCCTGCAACCACAGTTCGTGTATCACGCGCTGGAACTCGATGAGCACAGGATTTCCGGTCTCGCGGCCGAGAGCGACTTCAAATCGCACGTCCAGGTTCACGCCGGACGCCCTGCTGCTGCCGGTAGGCGGTTCGCGTAGCGCTGCATCGGCGGCATCCAGGTCGGGATCGGCTCGGTGTGCGACCGCTCGGACGACTTCGCATTCGATGGCCGAGCGCACCTGCGCGAGTTGTCGGACGTAGTTCTCGTCCATGTGGCCGGTGGGATGCGCGACTTCGACGACATACCGCGGATGCTCGGCGACGAAAACGCCCCGGTTGGGCTGGATCCTCACCTTCCCCATGCCCTCGAGCGCGCGCAGTGCCTCGCGTATGGAGACTCGACTCACGGACAGCCGTTCCGCCAGCTCTCGCTCTGAGCCGATCTTCTCGCCAGCCGAATGCTGGTTGGCGAGAGCTTCGAGCTGGCTGAGGATGCTGCGGAACACGTCGACCTTTCTGATCGGCGTGAGTTGGAAGGGCTCACCACTCAGTGAGGCGTCACCCTCCGCGCGGTCTTCATAAGCAGGCATGGTCCTTAGTCTGCCAAGGGCCGGAGGGCGCGCACGAATGGAGTGGAGGGCGCTGGGCCTGACGGTCTGATTCGTGTGTGTTCGTGAGCTTGTCACCGCCAGCGGGTGCAAGTCCCGTCCGGGTAGTCACCAGGGAGCCCGGTAGCAGGCTGGCGGCGTCGGGGGGTGTCTGTCTCGCCCCGGGTTTGATGGAGACATCGAACACCCGGAAGATTCACTGTCTTGGCGGCACCACGGAAGTACCCGGACGAGTTGCGGGAGCGGGCCACGCGGTTGGCGGGTGAGGCGAGGCGGGACCCGGCGTCGAGCATCGGGGCGATTCGGCGGATTGCGGGGCAGCTCGGCGTGCATCCGGAGGCGTTGCGTACGTACGTGGGTGAAGCAGGCTGAGGCTGATGGAGTCCGGTCGGGGACGGCGTCGTCGGACGCGGCGTGGATCGCCGAGTTGGAGCGGGAGGTTCGTGAGCTGCGGCGGGCGAACCGGATCCTGAAGTCTGCGGCTGGCGGAGCTGGACCGTCCGTCGCGGAACGCAGCCGGGTCGAGAAACTCCTGGAAGACGCCCAGATCAAAGCTGAGCGTGGTGGACAGCGACATTTTCGGGCACTCCGGACGCGACATGCAGGCCGCGCTGATCGCCGGGCAGCGGCCTGACGTTCAAGGCCGCCGACGCGGTACCGCATCGGGTCGCCTCCGGGGGTGACGTAATTCCGCGGCGCGGCCCGGGCTTGGACGTCGTGGCAGTGGGTAGCGGCAGGACATGGCTGCCAACCCGATCGAGGTGCAGCGGTCCGAGGAGCATGCAGAGCCTCGTCGAACAGGCCCGTCAGCACGGCGCCGACGAGAAGGTGATGCGGACCTTGCAGGACCTTCCGTGCGACCGGTTCGCCTCGCCGAACGATGTCAGCCAGGCCATCGGCAAGCAGGGTACGCTGCGGCGCGACGTCGTGGAGATCCTGTTCGCGCGCGTCAGCTCCGCACCGGGGGCACGCAAGGAGGACCTGTTCAACGACCTGGTCGGGCTGCTGGCCGTGCATCGGGCGGCGCGTGCTTGATTCCCGACGGCGGCACGTTGGTCGAGGAACGCCTCCGAGGGGAGGCGGACGCCAAGCGGGCGCTCGCCGACGTCTACGAGCTGGGGGCGATCATCCGGAGTTCGACCGGCACCTGGGCGTGCTGGCCGAGTCGGTGCTGGCCTATGCGGCGCGACCTGCATTCTGGGAGCGGCCATGAGACGACGCAAGACCGATCTGCGGGCCCTGCCGGCCAACTCGGCGAGGGCGGTCGACGAGCGGTTTCAGGCGGCGACGCCGTTGCGTCGCCTGTTCAACAAGGTCTTCCCGGACCACTGGTCGTTCCTGCTGGGCGAGATCGCGCTCTACTCGTTCGTCGTGCTGCTGCTCAGCGGCACCTTCCTCGCGCTGTTCTTCGACCCGTCCATGCGCGAGACGGCCTACAACGGCAGCTATCCTCCGCTGCGCGGGGTGGAGATGTCGCAGGCGTACAACACGACGCTGCAACTTTCGTTCGACATCCGCGGTGGCCTGTTCGTGCGGCAGATGCACCACTGGGCGGCGCTGCTGTTCGTGGCCGCGATCGTGGTGCACATGTTCCGGATCTTCTTCACCGGCGCGTTCCGCAATCCGCGCGAGGCCAACTGGATCGTTGGCATCCTGCTGTTCTGGATGGCCTTCCTGGAGGGCTTCGCCGGCTACTCGCTGCCCGACGACGCGCTGTCCGGCACCGGCCTGCGCATCGCGAGCGCCATCGCGCTGTCGATCCCGATCGTCGGCACCTGGGTGACCACCTCGCTGTTCGGGGGCGAGTTCCCGGGTGAGATCATCCTTCCCCGGCTGTACATCGTGCACGTCCTGCTGGTGCCGGCCGCGCTGCTCGCGCTCATCAGTGTCCATATGGGCCTGCTGGTGAAGCAGAAGCACACCCAGTGGCCCGGCTTCGGCCGCACCAACGAGAACGTGGTCGGCGTGCGGATGTTCCCGAACTTCGCGGTCAAGTCCGGCGGCTTCTTCATGTTCGTGTTCGCCATGATCGCCGCGCTGGCCGGCCTCGTGCAGATCAACCCGATCTGGCTGTACGGGCCGTACAAGGCCGCGGTGGTCTCGGCGGCGAGCCAGCCCGACTGGTACGTCATGTTCCTCGACGGCGCGGCCCGTCTCTTCCCGGCGTGGGAGATCCGGTTCCACCTGTTCGGCAACGGCTACACCGTCCCGCCGATCTTCTGGCCCACTGTTGTGCTGCCCAGCCTCCTCGCCATATTGCCGATGCTCTATCCGTTCATCGAGCGGCGCTTCTCGAAGGACAGGGCCATCCACAACCTGCTGCAGCGCCCGCGGGACAACCCTTCCCGCACCGGACTCGGCGCGATGGCGATCACGTTCTACGCGATCCTGCTGATCTCCGGCGGCAACGACGTGCTGGCGGACAAGTTCCACATCAGCCTCAACGCGATGATCTGGGCGGGTCGCATCGGCATCGTGATCCTGCCGCCGCTGGCCTACTACCTGTCGTACCGGATCGCGCTGGGCCTGCAGCAGCACGACCGCGAGGTGCTGGTGCACGGCCTCGAGACCGGCATCATCCGCCGTCTGCCCGACGGCCGCTTCGTCGAGGTCCACCAGCCGCTCCCGGCGGCCGGCGACGGCCGGCGCGCCAAGGAGGAGCGCCGTCTGGAGTACTCGGGCTGGGTGGTCCCGAAGAAGATGAACCGGATCGGCGCGCTCGCCCCCACGGTGAAGGGCTTCTTCTTCCCGATTGAGAAGGCCCCCGCGCCGCCGGCCCGGCGCGAGCTCGAAGAGCACGGCAAGGTCTCTTCGCCCCGCGAGCCCGAGTAGCCGGGCGGGCCCTCCCTCGCAGTCGGCCGCGATCGCGCGTCCAGCAGTGCCGAGCTTGCAATTGTGGTGCTACCAAAACCGGACGAGTTGGCAATTTCAGCCTGTGCAGTGCTCGTGGATCAGGCGGTGCAGGACGCGTCGTCTGCGTACGGCTCCGTCGAGCGGGATCACGACGTCCGGCAAACGAGGTCGCGAAGCGTTTCGCCAACGACCCACGCGTTCGCGTGATCAATCCGGCAACTGGGTTTGACACAGGCGAGATTCGCAGCGCAACCCATGCGCGGGCGATGGCGGCAGCCGGCCGCGGTAAGGCTGGTCAGAAGGGCATCGGAGCCTCGGCGATGCGCAGCACGCGTCAACCGGGGAAGCCGTGATTACGTGCGCTGCGCGTTCCTTTTCGTGCTAAGGTTCGCACGAAAAGGTAGGTGATCATGGCGAACGTCGACGAGGTGGCGGCGTGTGAGGTGTGCGGTCGGATTCTGGAATCCCAGGTAGGACCCGGTCGTCGTCGGCGATACTGCGGGGCGACCTGTCGTAGCGCGGCCCGGCGACAACGGGCGAACGGGGATGTCGTAAAGGTCTCATTGACGCGAGCGCAGCGTAAAGCGAAGCTTGACGACGTGGATGTCATGTCGCCGTTGCGGGCGCTCCAGCAAGCCCTCGACGCCGTGCGCGAGGCCGAGAGCCGGCTGCGCGGTGCGGTGGATGCCGCGCGTGGGGCCGGCCACACCTGGTCGGAGATCGGCGACGTGCTCGGCACGACGCGGCAGGCCGCGTTCCAGCGCTTCGGCCGGCCGATCGACCCCCGCACCGGCACCCCGATGAACGCGGCACTGCTGCCCGGTGCAGCCGAGGCCGCGGTCGCCCTCTTCGTCAACCTCGCCGAGGGCAACTGGGAGGAGGCGCGCCGCAACTTCGATGCCAAGGTCACCGAGGCGCTGCCCGACGCGGCCTCCGTCGCCGCCACCTGGGCCGCGCTCGCCGGCCGCTATGGGCGATACGAACAACACATGGGCGAGCCGCTCGCCCACCAGGTCGGCGACTACACCGTCGTCGACATACCGCTGCAGTTCGAGGTGGGTGAGCAGGCAGGCCGGGTCAGCTTCAGCCCCGACGGCAAGGTCGCCGGCCTGTTCGTGCTGCCCCCGGAGGCGATTTGAGTGCGTAACCCCGCCGCCTGGCTCCCGATCGCCGCGCTGCTGCTGGCGTTCGTCATCGTCTGCTTCGCACAACTGATCCGCCGCCCGACCAGGTATCTGCCCAAGGCCGCCTGGGCGCTGATCATCCTGGCGCAAATCCCGCTCGGCGGCGTGCTGTACCTGATCATCGGACGCGCCGAACGGACGACGACTACCGAGCCGCTGCCCACCGCTACCCCCGACGCGCCGGCCGTGGACCGCCCACGGCCGGTCACGGCGCAACCCGCTGCCGTGCGAACCCATGCCCTGACGAAGCTCTTTCGCGGCAACGTCGGCCTGCACGCTGTGGATCTGGACGTACCGGCCCGCGGGGTGTACGGACTCGTCGGCCCCAACGGTGCGGGCAAGACGACACTGCTGTCCCTGCTCGCGGGGTTGCGCCGCCCCGGCTCCGGCCAGATATCCACCACGGCCCGGGTGGTGCTGTGCCCCGATACGCCGGCCTTCGAGCCGTGGCTGACGGCGGCGGAGACCGTCGAACTGTTCCGGCGGCCGAGCCCCGGCGGGACGACCGGCACCGATCACGCCCTCGCACTCGTCGGCCTGACCGCGGCACGGGATCGGCGGGTTGGCGGCTTCTCCAGAGGCATGGCGCAGCGGCTCGGCCTCGCCGTGGTGCTCGCCTCCGGCGCTCAGGTGCTGCTGCTGGACGAGCCGACCAGCGCCCTGGACCCGCAGGGCCGCTCCGAGGTCCTGGATCTCATCACCGCACTCGGACGCGACCACGCGGTGGTCCTCTCCAGCCACATCCTCGCCGATGTCCAGCGTGTCGCCGACACGGTCGGCGTCCTGCGCGAGGGCCGGCTCATCTACCAGGGCCCGGTCGACGAACTCCTGGACCGGCACACCCTACCGAGTTGGCAGCTGCACCTGCGCACCGGCGCCGACCGGCTCGCCGACCGCCTCGGCCGCCTTGACTGGGTGGCCGCGGTGCGGCGGCACGAGCAGGGCCTGCGCGTGGATACCACGACCGTGCACGCCGGCGAAACGCTGCTGCCGGCCGAGATCAGTGCGAGCGGTGCGGAACTTATCGCGTTCAACCCGGTCGGCGCCGACCTGGAGACGGTCTTTCTGAACCTGGTGGAGGTGCGGTCGTGAACCTGTGGCGGCTGGAGCGGCTGAGGCTGTTGCGGACCGGGCGGTGGATCGCCCTGGCCGCGATCTTCCTGCTGCTCGGCTTCGGCGAGCCACTGCTCACCCGGTACCTTGGGCAACTGCTGAGCGGCGCCACCGGCACCGGCAACATTCAAGTTACGGTGACCAGGCCGCAGCCGTCCGACGGGATGGGCGCCTACTTCGGCAACATCACCACGCTCGGCACACTCGTCACCGTCGTCATCGCCGGCCTTGCCTTCTCGGTGCGGGCCAACCCGCCGCTCGCCACGCTCTACCTGACCCAGGTGCCAGGTCGGATCAGACTGCTGGTCCCCCGACTGGTGACGATCGCGGCCGCGGCCGCGGTAGCCAGCGCTGCTGGCGGGGCCGCGGCGGCCTACGAAACGACACTCCTCCTCGGCGCGCCGGACGTGCGCGCGACCGCCACCGGCATCCTGATCTCCAGTCTGGGCGCGGTGTTCGCCGTCGCGGTCACCTTCCTGGCCGCCATGATCCTGCGCGGACAGGTGGCCACGATCGCGGTCGCGCTCGGCACGATCTTCGTGGCGGTACCGTTCGCCAACCTGATCCCGGGCATCCGCAACATCGGACCCGCAGCGTTCGTCGCACTGCCCAAGCAGCTGCAGCTCACCGAGTGGCGCACCGACGACACCTGGGCAACCGTGGTGACGCTGCTGCTAGCCGCTGTGTGCGTGGCCGGCGGGCTGTGGCGAGCCACCCGCTGGGAGCTGTAGACCGCCGGCGCTGGGTAGCGCCGGACCCGTCTTGCCCCGGCTCCGTGGTCTCCCTGTCCATGCCCGCCCGACTTGTCGGTGGGAGGTAGCCGGATTCGGCCTCCACGACCGCCTTCGACGACATCGTCCCAGGCACGTCCCGCCTTCGTCAGAGCCGCTTGCCACCCTCACCGCCGTTGCGCGGATCAGGCTGCCTCAACAGTCGTGGTCGACGACGAGCGTGGCCGGTGGCGACCCGAGCGCCCTGCCCGATCGCCGATGTGGCCGTGACTGTCGATCGTCGCGATCCCGAACCCGAACGCATCGATCTCCGCACGAAGCTCCTGGCCGCCCTCGCCGGCCGACACCCCACCGACCTGGCCAAAGCCCTCGCTGAACACCGCAGCAGCCACCTACCGAACCCTGCGCCACGGGCACCAGCCGAGTCGGTCCGCCGGCGCCGAGCCCGCATCGCTTGTTCGCCGCCATCCGCCGTGATGCCGTCAACAACCCCGCCCCGTCAACACGGTTCCCTCGCCGAACGGCACGGCGTCCGCGGCCGAACCATCCAGACACTCACCGCAGCGGCTCCGCCGCTCCGAAAATCGCTACCCAGCCGCGGATCCCGCCTCGACCAGCACCAAGCCGTCATCGACGCAACGCTCACCCAGCCGCGCACGCACCAACCTCGCGTCACCATCCAGCAGATCCACGACCACCTCACCACCAACCTCGGCGTCGACATCTCATCTGATCCACCCAGGTCAACGCGCCCTCTTCGGACCAACTTCGCTGGCAGCAGACAATCAATCGTCGAACACGAAACCGATGGAAGCCGCCAGCTCAACAAGGCGCCGTAGGTGCATCTCATCCGTAGCTACGCTGCTGAGCAGAGCGGCTAGATCGTCCAGGGCAGCACGGTCGTCGCTGTAGGCGCAAAAGGCTCCGCCTTCGGGATCACTCTCGAAACGACCCTTCAGCGCCGGCGCCTCAGACACCACAAGCAGCTCAACAATGCCTTCCCAGAAGTAGCCGTTCGGCGTGTGTCCAAGGTCCGAGATCACGTCGTCGACATCGGTAGTTCCCGCCTCGAGCCACAGGCTGTACCTGCCCGACTCCGCTTCATCCACCTCGATCGGGTCCATGCTGGGATTCTGGCATGGCGGATCACGAACCAAGCCAGCCGGCCGATGACGTCGACGACGTACGTGTCGACGTGAGGTGTGCCGCCGCTGCGGTAGACGAGGTTCGCCGTCAGGTACGCGGTGTAGGGGCCGACACCCTTGACGCCGAGCAGGTCGGCAATCACCTCAGCCGGTGGACGGCTGCGCCAGTCGGCTCAGATGTAGCCGACCTCGGTGAGGTAGCTGGCGACGTTGGCGAGGTCTTTCGCGCGGAACCCGACCTTGCAGGCGCGTAGCTCTTCGTCGGTGGCGCGGGCCATCATCGGCGGTGTCGGGGCTGAGCTGCTGCGCCCGCCGAACCGACATCCGGGCCCGAACGGAGACCGGTCTGTTCCACGGCGTTCAGACGCTGCGTCAGCTGCGGCCGTCCACTGTGGACGCTGCGACCGTCCAGGCCGGACCGTGGACCGTCCCGGGTGGAGTGGTTGGCCTGCTGATGGCGTACGTCGCCGTGTACACCATCGTCCGGCGACCGCGATCCGGTAGTACCAGCGCACTGGCCGGCGATGACACGCTGCGCAGGCGCGCGGCCCGCAACGTCGCCGGTGGCGTCGGCACCCTCATCGCCCTCCCTCTCGCCGGTGTCAGCCTGACCGCGGCCGATGGCCTGCTCGGCATCTCCTGCGCGCCGACGTGGCGGACGGTTACGGGCTGGGGGCTGCTCGAATTGGTTCCTGCGGCGCTTGCCATGGCGAGCTGGTGTGTAGCCGCGGTACTCACCTCGATGGACCGGGCCGACCCGCGGGTGCGGACGCCGTGACCGATCGTCCGGCGTTGATGGTGGTCGCCGACGATCCCACGCCACCGTACGAGCAACTGCGCCGCCAACTGATCGAGCTGGTCCGCTTCGGTGTGCTGGCCCCGGGTGACCGCCTCCCACCCTTGCGCCAGCTCGCGGCCGACCTCGGGCTTGCCGTCGGCACGGTCGCCCGGACGTACCGTGAACTTGAGATGGCCGGGATCGTGGTCCCCGGCGGGGTGGCGGAACGCGCGTCGCAGCGGCCCCCCTTCGAGCCGGATCCGGCCGGGGCGTTGCGCGACCGCGCGACCTCGTTCGTGCGCGAGGCGTGCCTCCTCGGCGCGGAAGATGATCCGATTGTGTCGGCGATCGCTCGGGTGCCCGGTCGCTGAGTGCGCTCAAGCTTACTGACATCTGGCGAATCGACACGCGGTGGTCGACCCGATCTTGGTCGAGAGACAGTCCACCGTGAACTCCCGGTAGCCCGTCCGTTCACCTTCAAACGGTGGACTGCGTCGGATTTTCAGTCGTGTGGGAAGGGTGTACTGGAATGTCCACAGAGGATGCCGGCTATGTCGGTACCGCCGGGGATGGCGAGGATCGAACCTCCTCCGGGCACAGTGAGTTGAGGCCGACGCGCCGGCGGGTGCTCCAGGGCCTTGGCGTCGCCGCCGGGGCCGTGGCGGTAGGCGGTGCTGCGGTTGGTGGCGCTGGTTCGGCCGCGGCGGCGCCGGCGAAGTCACCTGGTTCGTTGCCGCCGGCCAGCTATGTGCTGCCCGCGGGCTTCACCGGGACGATGGCCGATCTGAAGCATGTCGTGATCCTCATGCAGGAGAACCGCTCGTTTGACCAGTACTTCGGTCAGCTGCCGGGCGTGCGCGGTCACAACGACAAGCAGATACTGCGCTTCCAGAACGGGACGACCGTTTTCCAGCAGCCGAACGGCTCCAGTGTGGTTACGCCGTTCCACTCCGCCAGCAACTACGGGTTCGACCACAACTTCTACGGCGCGAACGGCGGCCGCTGGAACACCTGGGTGCCGGACAAGGGCGGCAACTGCATGCACTACTACTACCTGAGTGAGGTGCCGGTCCATGCGACGCTGGCGCAGGAGTTCACGGTCTGCGACATGAACTTCTGCTCGCTGCATGGTCCGACCACCCCGAATCGGTTGTACCTCTGGACCGGGACCTCGAACGGTGTGGTGGGCAACGGTGGCGAGTCTTCCGGCAACCGCGCTTGGCAGACCTACCCGGAGGTCCTCCAGGCGGCCGACGTCAGTTGGCGGATCTATGTCGACAACACCAACAACGGTGGCAGCTGGGTCGGCGACTACGCCGACAACCCGATCCGCGGCTTCGCCGCGTTCACCCCGTCGAGCACGAACCTCAACGACCCTGTCAAAACCGCTCCCGGCACCGGCCTGGTGTGGCGCGCCAACTCGTTCCCGTACGCCTCGACCGGTACCCCGAACAACAACACCGACACGAACCTTGTCGGCGTGCTGAAGGACTTCATCGCCGCGTGCCAGCCGGATGCGCAGCACCCGTTGCCGGACGTGTCGTACATCGTCGCGCCCTACGGCTGGTCCGAGCATCCGGCGGCCGGTCCGGCCGACGGCGGCCGATTTGTCAAGAAGGTGATCGACACCCTCCAGGCCAACCAGGAGCTCTGGAAGTCGACGCTGCTGATCATCACTTACGACGAGAACGACGGCGCGTTCGACCACGTCCTGCCGCCGCGCCCCGAACCGGGCGAGCCGGCTGAGTGGTCCGGCAGCACCCCGTTCGGCTACGGCCCTCGCGTGCCGATGATTCTCGTGTCGCCGTGGACGCGTGGCGGCTGGGTCAGCTCGGAGGTCTTCGACCACACCTCCCTCATCCGCTTCCTCGAGACGTGGACGGCGTACCGCGGCACGCCGGCGATGAGCGGCACGATCAGCGGATGGCGCCGCGGTATCAGCGGCGACCTCACCAGCGCGATCGACTTCACCCGCCCGGTCGTCGCGCCGCTGACGCTCAGCACGTCCAGCGTGCCGACGTACCCCGCGGGGCAGCTCAAGCCCCGGCCGCTGCCCTTCCACGGCCACGGCGTGCTCGTCGAGGACCGCGTCAAGGGCACCGTCCGCGCGGACCTGTCCATGCATGGCGGCGCGTCGGGCAAGACGCTGAGCATGCAGGTCTTCCCGGACAAGTACCAGGCGTTCGCCAACACCGCCTTGACGGTCGGCCAGGGCGCCACGAAGAGCTACACCTGGGACGTCACGCAGACCGACGGAAAGTACGCCTTCTCGGTCTACGGCCACGACGGCTTCGTCCGCTCCTTCGCCGGCCAGGTCGTGCCCGCCGGACAGAACAACATCGGGATCCCGCGCGTCGACGTCGACCTCGTGACCGGCTCCGCCGTGACGGTCAAGATCACGTTGCGCAACGACGGCACGCAGCCGGTGCGCTACTCCGTCACGGCCAACGACTATCTCGGCGGCAACCAGACCTATCGGGTAGCCGGCGGCAAGTCGACCGTCGTCGAGTGGCCCACCCAGAACGGCTACTACGACGTGATCATCACCGCCGACACCGGAACCGGCTGGACCCAGCGCTACGCCGGCCGCGTGGCAACGATCTGAGGGACGACAATGCATATCAAGCAGGGAAGGAAGGCATCCGCCGTCACCGCGGCCGGTACCGTGCTGTTCGCACTGCTCACCGTGGCCGCGACGCCGGCCGACGCAGCGGTGCCGACGGTTTCCGGAGACGTCCAGCCAGTTGCCTCGTACGACTTCGACAACGACTCGGGTAGCACGGTCGTCGATTCCTCGGGTCACGGCAACAACGCGACCTGGACGGGAACGCCCAGCTATGCCAGTGGGATCAGCGGCAAGGCGATGCAGTTCATCCGCGGCACGCAGATCGTCACGCTGCCGTCGAACGTCAAGCCCGGCAGCACCGGCGTGTCCGTCGAGTTCTGGCTGTACGAGACCGAAGCCAGCCAGGACGGCGCCATCTTCGGCAACGAAGACTGGCGGTCGGGTTCAGGCCCTTACGGTGGTCTGCTGCTGTACAACCTCAACGGCACCACCCAGCTCAGCGCGCTCATCGGCGGCAACTCGGCCCGGCTCACCAGCCTCGGTAACATCAAGGGGAAGTGGGTCTACGTCGGCGCCGTCGTCGACAGCACCGCCAAGACCCTGAAGGTCTATATCAATGGCGTCCAGGTCGGGAGCACCCTCAACTACACCACAACGAATCCGCTCGACGGCGGCCTGCCGTTCCGGATCGGAACCGACGGCCGCGGTGTGACGCTCACCGGCGACTACCCCGGAGCATGGGCCAGCGGCTTGGTCGACGACTTCAATCTCTACGACCGGCCGATCAGTTCCACGCAGATCGCCAACCACTTCGCCGCCACGAACCCGGCCAACTATCACTCGATCACGGTCACCAGCGGCGGCCACGGCTCGGCATCGGCCAACTTCGCGGCGACCGGCCCGGGCACGAAGGTGTCGCTCACCGAGAACGCGACGGTGGGCTACCACTTCGCCGGTTGGCAGGTTCAGAGCCCGTCGGATCTGACGATCAGCTCGGACAATACGTTCGCGATGCCCGCCGCGGACGTATCAGTGCTGGCTAGTTTCCACCCGAACGTGTATACCGTGCGCTACGTCGGCAACGGTGCGGACGGTGGATCGACCCCGGACCAGAAGATCAGTTACGACCAGTCCACGCCCCTCACGGCGAACAGCTACACCCGAACCGGCGCTGACTTCGCCGGCTGGGCGACAAGCCCGGCCGGGCCGGTGGTCTACCGCGACGGGGAGAGCGTGTCGAACCTCGCCGTGACTGACGGGGCGACCGTCACACTCTACGCACGCTGGCGCGGCACGGGCCAGCACCTGGTCTCGTTCGGAACCGGTGCGCACGGCACCGCGACCGCTTCAGCAGACTCGGTCACCCCGGGCCGTAGCGTGACACTCACCGCGACGCCGGCCACTGGATATCACCTCGCGGGCTGGCAGGTCGAGGCTCCGACCGGCCTGACGGTGAATGCCGACAACACCTTCACCATGCCGGCAGCGGACGTGATGCTCACCCCGCAGTTCGCGCCGAACACCTACACAGTCCGCTACAACGGCAACGGCGCCGGCGGGGGCACAACGGCCGACAGTTCGTTCTCCTACGACCAAGCTGGCGCACTTGCGCCGAACGGCTTCGCCCGCGAAGGCTTCCGCTTCGCCGGGTGGAGCACCACCGCGACGGGACCGGTCGTTTACGAGGACATGGCCACGGCCGGCAACCTGACCGCCGAGCAGGGCGGCACCGTCACGTTGTATGCGCAGTGGACCAAGCTGTCGGTGCAGCCGGGCTCGTGGCCGAGTCTGCCCGCGGGTTTCGTCACGGACACCTTCCACCTGCCGAGCGTGCCGGTCACGGCGGCGATCAGTCAGCCGCTGGCCGGGCTGTGGAACGGCGCGGCGCCGACGCGGTTCAGCAAGGTCTCGGGTGACGCGTGGCTCAATGTGAGCGCGGACGGCACCGTCAGCGGGACCGCCCCGGACACGGTGCCGCAGAATGCCGGCGAGATCATGGTGTCGGCGACCAACGGGACCACAACTTCGCGCATCCTCGTCGAGGTGCCGGTCAAGGCGCTGCACGCGGCCCCGCGAGTCCAGACCGCGTCGTGGAATGCCTGGGGCAATGGCCAGCATGTCACCGATGCGGTCGGGAAGAACCTGGCCGTGATCGCCGCGCAGGGCATCGGCGTCGTAGGGTTCCAGGACGGCGGCTACGCCATGGCACAGTCCGTCGGGGCTTCGCTGGGCTGGCAGGTCCACGGGGTCGGTGACCTTGGCATCGTCTCGGCCTACCCGTTCACGACCGCAAAGCGGGTGTACCCGACCAGCTCGACGCCGGCAGCCGCGGTGACGATCGGCGTTGACGGCAACCCGATCCACGTGTGGGTCGCCCACCTCAACGAGTCCGACTACGGCCCGTACAACGCTTGCTTCAACGGGATGACGGATCCGGCGACCCTGATCTCGCATGAGAAGTCAACCACCCGATACGCGCAGGCGCAGGCGGTGGCACAAGCGATGAAGGACGACCTGAAGCGCAGCGTGCCGGTGGTACTGCTCGGCGACCTGGCCTCGCCCTCGGGTGCCGACTGGACCAATGCCACATCAGGTTCGCACTGCGACGCAGGCGCTGTCGACTGGCCCGTCCCCGACGTGTTCACCCGTGCCGGGCTGGCCGACTCGTTCCGGGTGGCCAACACGGATCCCGCCGCCGACTCCGGAAACACCTGGTCACCGGTCACCCCGACCAACGGCAACGGGCAGCCCGAGCCGCAGGACCGCATCGACTACGTTCACTACACCCGCGGTGCCCTGCACGTCGAGGAGGCACACACGTTGACGGTCGGCTGGCCCTCGGCCACAAACGTCGCCGGCAACGCCTGGGCCAGCGATCACGCCGCGGCGGTCACGACGTTCGCCGTCGGTGGCACGACGACCGGCCCGACACCGCCGAAGGCTCCAACAGTCGCGGTAATCAGGCACACGATCACCTACCAGGTCGGCCACGGTCCGGCCGACGACGCCGCATTCCTCAACGACATCGGTGCCAGTACCAACCCGGGTGACGCCGCCCTCGCGGTCGACCTCAGCCACGTCGATTTCACCGTCGCGGGTTGGTACACCGCCGTGATCACGTCGACGAGGAAGGGCATGATCTCCGACCCGGTAACCATCGCCGTCCAAGTGGAGCCCATGCCCTAACTGACGCTGTCGGCCGCCGCATCGGCACGTGCCTCGGCGACCTGTTCGCCGCGCTCGACGGCTGGACCGACCCAGCCGTCATGCCGCTCACCGAGGCTGCCAACGCCCGGGTGCTCGACAGGGCAGCGTACGACGACGTACTACGTGCGCTGCCCCGTCGCCGGCAGGCGTTGGAAGGAACCATTCGAGACCTCGGCACTCGCCGAAAGCGTGCGTTGAGCGCGGCGAACACCGAATTCGGACCAATCTTGGCATGCGTCCCGCCCACGGCCAGCCGGCGGATCCGCACGGCAGTTCCGGCGAGGGAAGCGGGCGGCGTCACCCCACTGCGTTTTCCGGGGCGACGGCACGCGGCGCTGCAGCGTGGGCGCGCTTGTCCAAGGTGTACCGACGTTGCAGCGCGATGGCGATCGTCATGAGCACGGCCGGCACCAAGGTGAAGCCGTAGCGAACGGCCGCCAGCGCGCCGGAAGACTGCGTGGTGTGCTCGCCCGCGGTACTGGCCACGAACCCGCCCGCAGCCAGGCAGGCCGAGTACACGTACGGCCCCAATGCGCCGCCGGTGGCCTCGGCGGCGGTCCACACGCCGGTGTAACTGCCCGCACTGGCGGTACCGGCCGGCCCGGCGGCGGCGATGACGTCGGGCACCATCGACAGCGGCATCAGTTGCATCGCGGCGAACGCGACGCCCAGCATCGCCACGGCTGCGATCAGCAGGGGCAGGCCGGCCGCGGCGCCCAGGGCCAGCACCAGCGAGCCGGCCACGAACGCGGCCTGAGCGGCGAGCAGGCTGCGCTGCTTGCCGAAACGCCGGGCCACCAGTACCCACAGGGGCGTAGCGAGGACCGCCGGCGCCATGAAAGCCGCGATGAGCACGGTCGTGAGCGCGGAGCGGCCCAGCTCGTACTCAGCGAAGTACGGCATGGCGGCCAGTACCAGGTTCATCGTGATCGCGACGGTCAGATATGACGCAGTCAGCGCACGGAACTGCCGGTCGCGTAGCGCCACCAGCAGCCCGCCCCGGTGCCCCGGCTCGGCCGGGGTGCCCGGCGCAGCCCGGTTGAGGCGGGCGACGCCGGTGATGCCGGCCAGCATCGCCGCAAGCATGGCCACGCCGAGCAGCAGGGCCATCCTCGTGTAATCGCCGACGCCCGGATCGTCGCCGGCGACCAGCGGCGCGGCTACGCCGGCGAGCAGGACGCTCACGGTGATCACGACATTGCGGTAGCCCATGAGGCGGGTCCGCTCGTGGTAGTCGATGCCCAGGTCGGCCGGTGTGGCCAGGTAGGAAACCTGGTAGCACGAGTAGAGCAGGTTGCCGGCGACCAGCGCCACCGCGACCCATATCGCGGCGGTTGTCCCGTGCAGGTCCGACGGCACGGCGAACATGGCCACGAAGGCGAGCACCACGACGCAGCCCGCCAACATCAGTTGCCGGCGGTGGCCGCCGCCGGCCAGGTTGGCATCGGAGAGCCGGCCCACCCACGGGTGCACCACGATATCGGCGACATTCGGCAGCAGCAGCGCGAGTCCGGCCGCGTGCGGCGGCACGGCCAGGACGTCGGTCAGGAAGTACAACAGGAAGATGCCCGGCACGGTGACCCAGATGCCCATGCCGATCGAACCCGCGGCGAACGGGGCGAGTGCGCGGAGGGGGAGCCGAACGTTGGTCATGAGCCGCCTCCCGGGAATCCACCATAGGGGACTGTCGTTGCTCGCATGCGTCCTCAGAAGGCCAGGGCCAGCCGGCGTACGGCCTCCCGCAGTTCTTCCGGAGTGCGGTCGCTGTAGGCGAACCGCAGGTGCCGGGCCGAAGACCGCCGACCGGGGTCCGCCGCGAAGAACTCGCCCGGCTGGTAGATCACGCCGTGGGCGGCCGCCCGTTGGAACAGCGCTGCGGGGTCCACAGCGTCGTTGGTGAGCCGCGGCCAGAGGAACAGCCCGCCTTCGGGGGCCACGATTTGCAGGGCGCCCGGGAGGTGTTCCCGCAGGGCGTCGATCAGCACACCAGCGCGTTCTCGGTACAACGCGGTGGCGCTGTTCACGATCCGGTCGAACCATTGGGCGTCGTCGGTGAGCAGCCGTTCGACTATCGCCTGGGTCACCGAGGATGTGTGTACGTCGAGGCGGTTGCGCAGCCGGATCACCGGGTCCACGAGGTGGTCGGGCAGCACCAGCCAGCCCACGCGCCAGCCGGGGCCGAGGGTCTTGGTGAAGGTGTTGACGTGGATCGCCCGATCCGACTGGTTGAAGACCGCGACACCTTGGTCCTGGCCGGCGAAGCGCAGTTCGCGGTACGGATTGTCGACGATCACGTAGAAGCCGTGCCGCTCGGCGAGCTCGATCAGTGCCTGCCGCTTCGGCGCCGAGAGGCTGACCTGGGCGGGGTTGTGGAAGTCGGGCACGGTGTAGGCTGCGGCGATCCGGGCGCCGGTGGCGAGCCGCCGGGCGAGGTGTTCGACATCGAAGCCGTCGGCCATGACCGGTACCGGCAAGATCCGCGTCGTCGATACCTCCAGGGCCCACAGGAAACCCGGGAACACCGGATCGTCCACCGCGACGGTGGCACCGCGCTCGACGACGGTCAGCACCGCTAGTGCGAGGCCGTGCATGCCACCGTTCGTCACCACGATCCGGCTCGGGTCGACGCCCTCCCGTTTCGCGATCCAGTCGCACAGCGCGGCGGATCCGCGCGCCGGCGAATACTGCAGGCACGCGACCGCGGCGTCGGGGTCCTGCCACAGCTGCGTCGATGCCTGGCCGATCGCCTCGACCGGCAAAGCCGTAGGCGCGGGGATGCCACCCAGCAGGCGAATCGTTCCGGGGGCAGGGGCGGCCAGGCTGGCGTCGACGAAGCCCTTCGGCGCCGAGAGCCCACGGGCCAGGGCCGTCAGCCGGCTCTGTTCCTCAGGGCCTGCGGTCATGCATTGCCTCCAGCTCCTGAGAGGAATCGTTCGGCGCGTCGCGCGAACAGGTGCGCCTCACATGCGGTGGATTGCGTGTAGGCCCGTTCGGCGGCGGCCCGGACAGCGGTGAGGGGTGCACCGCGGGCCTGCAGCAGGCGCGCCTTCAGCAGCAGGAGCAGCCCTTCGGCGTAACGCTGGCCGTAGTCCCACATTGCCTGGTCGGCTCGGTCAACAGCGGCGTCGGCCCGATCGGGCAATCCGGCTGCCAGCCACATCTCGGCGATCAGTGCGTAGTGGTAGGCGATGCCCCATTGCGGCGGATGGAGCAGGTTGGCGACCAGGAGTTCCTCAGCCTCGGCCGCGGCGCCAGCCGGATCCTCGCCGGTGAGGGCGCGTGCCCAGCACCAGCCCTGCCGGATGTAGTGGTCGATCTGGGCGCGGAGACGGGCGAGGCCGGCGGCGGCCCACCGCTCGCCGGCTCGCCGTGCCGCTTCGGCGTCCCCGGCCATGGAAGCGATCATGGTCGTGTAGTAGACCCAGACTGAGGCCGCGTACGGGTCCCCCGGGGTGTCCCAAGTGTCGACGAAAGCCAGCGCCGCGTCGACATCACCGTGTAGCGCGGTCATGACTGCCCGCCAGCCGGGCCCTTCCCCGGGAATGCTGCCATCCCGCCGGAGCGGTGTCTCTTCGTCCGGGGCGACGGTGCCGCCGGCAGCGGCGACATCCTCCTCGGTGAAGGACCGGTACGCCTCGCCGATGTTGCCGATGTCCCACTGATGCAGGCCCCAGGCCTGCCGGCCGTAGCGTCGGACGGCCGGATCGGCGGACACCTGACCGAGCTCGTGCATTCGGCGGGCCAACTGCCCGCGGCCCTCCTCGATGGAGGTGTAGGCACCCATCAGACGGATGAAGAGGAAGTCGGCGGCCTCCGCCTCCCGGCCGAGGGTGCGGGCCAGGTATTCGGCCCGCTCCAGCAGATCGAATGTCGAGGCGTCGTACCCCGACTGTCGTCTCACGACGATGGCGAGCAGCGTGAGGGCGGAGAACTCCAGCTCCATGAGTCCTGAAGCCCGGGTGACCTGGATGGCGGAGCGCAGCTGTCGATTGGCGGACTCGAACGCGAGTTTGGCTGCCGCGCGGCGCCCGGCGCGGATCAGCGCCTCCGCGGCGCGAACGGGCTCGGCGAGGGGGCCGGCGGCCCACAGGTGGTATGCGAGGCGTTCGGCGACGTCCTCATCGTCGGCATGGATCTGTTCGAGCGCGTCCGCGACGCGCAGATGCAGCTGGGTGACCTGCTGTTTCGTCGCGGTCTCGGAAACTGACTCGCGAACCAGGTCGTGCGCGAAGCGGAGCGAGGACGGGTCCTGCGGCCCGGGCTCGAGTAGCCCGAGAGTATGCAGCGGTTCCAGGCGATGGAGGCAGTCCGCGACGTCTACACCGGTGGCGCGGGACAGCAGCCTGAGATCGACGTCGCGGCCGATGAGCGCGGCCACATGCAGCAGGTCGCGGGCGCTGTCGTCGAGCCCGGCCATCCGGTCGCGGACGACGTCATGGACGGTGGATGGGACCCCGGCCGATGCGGACGTGTCGCCGTCGCCGATCGCGCCGACCTCGCTGAGGAGCCGGGACAGTTCGCGGACGAAGAACGGATTGCCGGAGGTACGGGCGTGGATGGCGCGGGCGACGGCGTCGCCGGGATCCTGGCCGGCCTCGTGGCGGATGAGTTCCGCCACGTCGGCCAGGCCGAGCGGGCCGAGCCGGAACCTCCGGTGACCGGGCCGCCGGCTGGCAGCGGCCAGCACCCGGGAGAGGTCCGAGCTGAGTGCGGGTGCCCGGTCACGTAGCGCGCCGATGATCGCGGTGCCATGGGGTAGCCGCCCCGCCAGGTGATGCAACAACTGCAGGGAGGCGGCGTCGGCCCATTGGAGATCATCAAGTATCAGGAGTGTCGGCCGCCGCGCCGAGGCTTGTCCGACCAGGGCGACGACCTGCTCGAACAGCCGGAACTGGGCATTGCCGTCGGGAAACTCCCGGGTGGCGTCGTCCCGCGCCGCAAGGAGGCTTCCCAGCTCGCCGGTGAGCCACTGTTTGCTCGCCGGAGCGGGCAAACTGCCGACGACCTTGCTCAGTGCCTGCTCCCATGGCCACATCGCCGGTGTCCCATCGCCCTCCAGGCAGGAGCCCCAGACGGCGAGTGCACCCAGCCGGCCCGCCACGGCGGCGGCCTCCTCCAGCAGGCGGGTCTTGCCTGCGCCCGGTTCGCCTTCGACGACGCCGATCGCGGTGTCGCCGGCGAGTGCGCGCTCCACAATGCGCCGCAGCGTGGCGAGCTCCTCGGTCCGGCCGATCAAGGCGGCCGCCGTGGTCCGCCCGACCTCCTCGTCCGCCTCCCGCACAAGCGGCGACGCCGGGGGCTGCGTGAGAATCCGCCGCTGCGCGTCCTCCAGCGCCGGACCCGGGTCAATGCCAAGCTCGTCGGCGAGCCGGTCACGGACCTGACGAAACACCGACAGCGCCTCCGCCTGGCGTCCAGTAGCGCCGAGAACGCCGACGAGACCGGCCAGCACGGGTTCGTTGAACGGTGCCATCGATGCGGCCAGTTGCAAAGCCGCAAGCACCCGCTCCGGTCGGCCCATCGACACGGCAAGCTCCGCCGCCGCCGTGCACGCGTCGTAGAACTCGTTGTCGAGCGCGGCGAAGACCGTCGTGGCGATTGTCCCGTCGGCGATGCCGTCGCCCGCCGGGCCATGCCAGAGCCCGAGCGCTCCGACGTAGTGATCGAGGGCCGCCTCGTGATCGTGCTGAGTCAGCGCGGCCCTAGCGGCATCGACAAGTTCTCGGAAGGCGACGAGGTCCAGCATGGCGGGGCCGGCGGCGAAAAGGTAGGAATTGCCGCGACGGTGGACGAACGAGCCGGTTTCGCGGACGGGCAGCAGAGGCTCGAGCAGCCGTCGCAACGCGCCGATGTACTTGTGAAGAACGTTCAAAGCGCTGGAGGGGACGTCATCGCCCCAGATCAGGTCGATCAGCTCGCTCGTGCTGGTCGGCCTGCCGGTGCGGGCCAGCAGCAGAGCCAGGAGGTATGCCTGTTGCCGTGGCCCGGCATCCAGTTCGACACCGTCGCGCCAGATCCGTAACGGGCCTAGGATCTGCAGATACGGCGAGGATCTGCGCGCTGGCTGATCTTCACCGCCGGACCGGGCTGCAAGGACTGGCACCGCTACACTTCTCGATCCCGAGACGGACACGACGCGATCTTCGCCGACGCAGACGCCGACTTCGTACGGACGTACGTGGACCGGTCGAATTCTACCGCTCGGTGCGGCAAGGCTCGCCCATGCCTTCGCAGGGCGTAATGCACCCTCAGACAGGGCTGGGTTCCTCATGCCACCGACACCTCGCGGGCCAGGTCTCGCGCCGGATAGAAAGCCGATCGTCTCGCTCCTGTCAGGCATGAGCATCGGTCGTCTCCGAGAGCGCGGTCCGGAGCTGTTCCGGACGGCGGCCGGCATCGATCCGTCCGGGGCGCGGCGGCAGGTCACGCTCGCTTGAGCATGGCGACATCGTGCCGCACGCACCGGCTCACACGACCACAGCTTTGCCGGGCTTGCCGGCGGCCCGCGCCGGCACGTGGATCAAGCCGTTCCATCAGCGGGTTTCGGTTGGGCGTCCGGCGTGTAGAGCTCTTCCTCGCTGACGACCGGTGCGATGGTGTCCTCGGGACGTCCGACTCGCGCGGCCGAGCCGAACATGTGGCCGCGCGCCGGATGCACGGGGGCGAAGGAGGCGAACCCACGGTGTCTCGGGATGTCGTCATACACCGCCTCCATTCCGCCGCGGATCAAGTACGTTTCGTGCCAGAAGCCGGTACCGCCGCTGTCGCGCAGGAAATCTCGCCACCAGCGTCGGTGCGGTTCAGAGCGTGCCCATGACAAGAGCGAAGGCAGGTCGCGCCAGTACTGGCGGATGCCGACGTGCATGGGGAACAGCGACCACAGCAGCGACTCGTGCGCTAGCAGGCCTTCAGGCTCGCCGTTCGCGGATCGGCCGATCTGCGGGCCGTAGCCCGCCAAGGTGCGCAGGCCGTAGAGCCGATTGACGCGCATGCCAAGGTAGACAACCACGAGGTCGGGATATGGTGCCAGGTCGACTGTCTGCCGATTGACGCGGGTAGGCATCACAGGGCCTCCTTGGGTCGATGCGCGACGAGACCAAGGCTAGTGACGGGTACTGAATGAACACTTGACGTCGACTGAACACGGTGGCGGGCATCCGCACGGTTGCGCCACCGTCCCGCGCTGTTCGCCGGCGGTCGAAGCGGCGTGGCTGACGCTGAACCGTCCGCCTTGCCCGCCCGTTCACAAACCGTCAAGGGTTCCGGACCAGCCTGCAGACGTGATGTCGAGGGACATCCTCTTGTGGCCGCTGCCACTGCGTGAGTCGAATGAAGCCAGGGCTGGGGTGCGTGCCTGTTCGGATCGATGTTTGATGGGCTGGGCAGGGTTTGGACCGGTAGGCTTTGTGCGCGCTGCAACTCCGCGTTCGACGGCTGGTCAGCCGACGATCTGTCATGTTCCTGGGGGTCGGCGTGGCCTTGCCAGTTCATCCGGTCCAGCCTGACGACGAGGGGCGGCCGGTCGGTGGCGTTGGTTTGCGCCTGCAGGTCCTCGGCCCGTTACGGGTGTGGCGGGACGGTGTCGAGCTGGATACCGGTCCCCGGCAGCAGGCGTATCTGCTGGCCTTGCTGCTGGCTCGGGTGGGCAGGCCGATCAGCGCGAGCGAGTTGATCGATCTGATCTGGGGCGACGGCGTCACCAGCAGCGCGCTCAATGTCATCCACAAGTACGTCGGCGCGTTGCGGCGGCTGCTCGAACCCGCGATCCCCTCCCGTAGAACCGGCTCGTACCTGCACCGCCGCGGCAACACCTACCTGTTCACGGCGCCTTCCGGCATGCTGGACCTGGTCGCCTTCCGGGAGCTCGTCGAGACCGCGAAAGAGGCCCTCGCAGAGCATCGTCACGAAATGGCGCTTGATCGCTACATCGAAGCGCTCGGCCTGTGGCAGGGCCGTGCGGGCGACGGATTCACGCATGGGCCGACCGC
Organism: Dactylosporangium sp. CA-233914; assembly: GCF_050942935.1. Lineage (NCBI taxonomy): Bacteria > Bacillati > Actinomycetota > Actinomycetes > Micromonosporales > Micromonosporaceae > Dactylosporangium > Dactylosporangium sp. CA-233914. Next base: position 4,057,877 of record NZ_CP192030.1, read on the forward strand.
GTTGCCGATCTTCGCGGCCCTCGACGACGAGTTCCACGCCGCGTGCGCTGCAGCGGCCGAACTGGCGATGTCGCTGCGCCGGCCGGCGCCTGTGCTGCCGGCGTTGCGGCTGGCCGCATCGATGGCGCCGTTCCATGAACCGGTGCAGGCCAGCCTCATTGCCATCCTCGGGGCCGCGGGGCGCCGTGCGGAGGCACTGTCGGCGTTCCGCACGGTCAGCGCCTGCCTTGCCGACGAGCTCGGTGTCGAGCCCGGCCCGGCGCTGCAGGCCGCATATCTGCAGGTACTGGCGCAGCCTCCGACGTCGCCGGTCGTGACGGGTGCGGACGTCCGGGGTGACGGCGCGTCGGCGCGAGCGGCGGCCGGGCTGGTCGGCCGGGCCGAGGAGCTCGCCATCCTGCGGCAAGCCGTCGAGATGGCACTCACCGGCCGCTCGGCGCTCGCCATCGTCGAAGGCGAACCGGGCGTGGGCAAGACCCGTCTGCTGCAGGAAACCGCCGCCGAAGCGAGCCAGCTCGGCCCGTTCGTGGTCTGGGGTTCCTGCTTGGAAGGTGATGGAACACCGTCGATGTGGCCGTGGGAGCAGGCGCTCCGTCCGATCCTCGACAGCCTGCCGGCGCCGTTGCGGGAGAAATGGCTCGCCAGTGATCTCGGCGGCCTCCTCGAACCGCGAAACGACACCGCGGCCGCGCCAACGGTTCCTGACAGCGGCGCCCAGTTCCGCCTGCTCGAACAGGTCGTCACCGTAGTCGGGCAGGCCTCGGCGCAACGGCCCACGCTGCTGATCCTCGATGATCTCCAATGGGCCGACACCGCCTCGCTCCAGCTGTTCGGCCACCTCGCGGCCCGGCTACCCGCCGGCACGGTGATCATCGGCGCGCTCCGTGATCGCGCACCCGTACCCGGCTCTGACTTGTCGCGGGTCCTGGCCGCGGCCAGTCGGCTGCCGGATCACCGCAGGATCCGGCTCGGCCCGCTCGGCTTGACCGAGGTGACCGAGCTCATCCGCCGCGAAACCGGCCAGGACCCGGGCGCTGATGTCGCCCGCGGCATCCACACCCGTACGGCTGGCAATCCGTTCTTCGTCCGGGAGCTGTCCCGGCTCCTGAGCGACGGCGGCTCGCTGCGCGACGGCGAGGAAGCAGTGCCGGCCGGGGTACCGGCCACCGTACGAGACGTCGTCCGCGACCGGATGGCCGGTCTCGACGACAGCGCTCGCGACCTGCTGCAGGTCGCCGCGCTCATCGGCCGCGACGTGGACCTCGCCCTGCTCGCCGGCGCAGCCGGCGTCGACGTCGCGGACTGCCTCGAACGCCTCGAACCGCTGCAGGCGCTCGGTCTGCTGGAAACCAAGCCGGAAAGCCCGCACTCGCTACGGTTCGCGCACGACCTGGTCCGCGAGTCGGTCACCGAGACCACGACACGGCAGCAGACCGTCCGGCTGCATCTGCGCGTTGCCGACGCCCTCGAACGCACCCATGTGGACGACGAGTCTGTCGCCGAACGCCTCGCCTACCACCTGTGGGCCGCCGGCCCGCTCGCCGGCCCGGCTCGCACCGCGCAGGCACTGGCCCGTGCTGGCCGCCGTGCGGCGACCAAGCTCGCGTTCGCGGCCGCCGGTCGGCACCTGGAATCGGCCGCCCAGATCGCGCGCACGGCCGGCCTGCGGGACCTGGAGCTGTCGGTGCTGTCACTGCTCACCCTTGTCGCCAGCAGGCACGCGGGATACGGCGGTTCGACGTTCGACCTGCTGGAGCGGGCCGAGTACCTGGCCCGCACGCTCGGCCACGAGACGGAGGCCGTCCGCTTTCTGTTCGTTCGGCTGGTCGGGGCCTACACCTCGATCGAGAACGACCGTGGGAGGTGGGCTCGCCGACTGTACGAGCAAGGACAGGCGTCCGCCGACCCGATCATCCAGGCGTACGGTCGGCATGCCTGGGGCCTGTACCAGTGGGACATCGGCAACATCGGCGAGGCGTACCGCTTCTTCAGCGCGCAAGGCCACACCAGCCCGCACCATGGTGCCGGCGACCTCGGACCGTGGAAGGTGCCGAATGAACGGATCGGTTGGCTGGCCGTGATCACCGCGCTGCACGGCGATGTCGAGACGGCACGGTCCGCGATCGACAAGGCGTACCTCGCCGACGAAGACCTGTTTGCGATGTCGGTCTGGGCCTATTACCACACCATGGCGGCCTCGATGGCCGGTGACGCGCGACGGGTGATGTGGGCGGCCGAGCGGTGGATCGCGGCCGGCGCCGACCGCTCCGGCGTCGCGCAGGAGCACTACATCTGGCTGGACTGGCACTGGGCCTGTGCACTCACCGGCGACGACCCGGCCGGCAAGGCGGCAGAGGCCGAACAACTCCTGGCCGCGACCCTCCTGGACCCGCCGCGATGGGGCATCGCATACCACTACGGACTGATCGCCGAGATGTGGCTGGCCGCCGACATGCCCGACGCGGCCGCAACCGCCCTCGACCGAGCCGACCGGGCCCTCACGACCTACGGCCAACGTTTCGCCGAAGGGCTCCTGCTGTTGCTGCGCGCGCGCCTGCTGCACGCCCGCGGCGAACCCGTCGACGTCGTGCGAGCCGCCGCCGAAGCAGCCCGCGCCCGATCGGACGAACGCGGGGCCTACCTCTTCGCGCGCCGCTCCGAGCGGTTCCTGGCCGAAATCGACCAGGAATCGCCGGACATTTGATCGCGCGCTGGACGCGGAAGTCAGCCGCCGAGTGCGCGGCGGCGGCCAGGATCGCGTCGATCGTCGCCTGAGGATGCGACACCGTGGAGAGGTGCGGAAGGTAGTACGGCCTCGACTGGCCATGGCAGCCCATCTGGTTGTCCTCGCGAGCATTCTGGCCATCCCCCAGACGGCGTCGGCCGGCGTCGTATCGAGGCTGGACCCGACATCACCTGCCGCTGCACCGGTAACGCCGGGCAGTGCGATTTCTCTCGCCTTGCACGAGGACGCGGTCGCGGCATACCAGGCCATCGAGGCGCTGCCTGAAGCCTCCCGAGCCAACTACTAGCCGTGATCGGCATGCGGGTCCGGTATGTGCTCGTCGCCGCGGCCGGGGAGTTCGGCGAGCAGGCCGCTGGCGCGCGCTGCGAACAGAAGGGCCCCACGCTCCTGCGAAACGGTGAGCGCTCGATGGGCCGCTTGTAGGGCGGACCGGACGTCGCCACCGGCTTGGAATGCCTTCGCGCGGATGAGGAGAACCAGTCCCTCGGCATACCGTTCGCCGTAACTGTCGATGAACGCCTCGGCCTTGTCCAATGCGGTCATGGCGGCGATGGGGTCGTCGCCGCACAGCCGAATCTCGGCCAGAAGTGCGTACCAGGTGGCTAGGTTTGATCGAGGTGGGTCGACCAGTGTGGTTTCAATGATGCGCTCCATCTCTATGGTCGCCGTGACTGGATCACCGCCGGACACGGCCGCCGCCCAATGCCTTGCCAGCCGCGGGTAGCTTCCTGAGAAGGTGAAGGAGAAGTCCGGATCAGCGTCGATGGCTTTCTCGGCCGCCCGTAGCGCCCAGGCGGAGTCTCCCGCAGCGGCTGCCGCGGTGACAGCAAATGAGCCCCAGATACTGAGGGCATAGGGGTCCTCGCCGGCGTCGAACTCCACCTTGTCAAACATTTCACGCGCGGCGATCAGGTCGCCGTGTAGCGCGGTATTCAGTGCAAGCATGACCGGCGTCATCATCTGCAGCCGGTGTCGCAGCGGCTCGGCGTCTCGCTGGGCCCGGATGAGCACGTCGGACCGGCTCAGGCTCCGATAGGCCTCCTCGATGTTGCCCGTGCTCCACTGGTGGACCCCCCACGCATGGTGGCCGGAAGCCTTGACCGCGGGGTCCGAGGAGCGCCGACCATGATCGAGCAGCCGGCGCGCGAGGCGCCCGGCCGCCTCGAGCTGGATGCCCTGGGCGTAAGCCAGGAACTGCGTGAAGAGGAAGCCGGTGGCCTCCCGGTCGTGGCCGAGCGACCGCGCCACCTCCTCGGCCCGGCTCAGATGATCCATGGTGGCTCCGACGAAGCCGGCGTGGATGCCCGCAATAGCCGTCAACTCGGTCAGCGCGGTCAGCTCGAGGTCGAGGAGTCCGGCACTGCGCGCGATGCGGCTCGCGGTATTGAGGTTCTTCTCCGCGGATTCATAGGCGGATCGTGTTGCCGCGATGCGTCCCGCCACAATGAGTGCTTGCGCAGTCTGTTTCGGCTCGGCGAGCGGCCCCGCCGCGCACAGGTGGTGGGCGAGTGCCTCCCCATGGCGTTCAGCCGGTTCCTGGACCTGCGCGAGCGCAGCCGCGATCTGCAGATGGAAGTGGCCCGCATCTGATCGCATCGTCGAGCGGGCCACGGACTCGCGGACGAGATCATGTACGAACCGCCACTCGCCCAGAGAGCCGGAGGTCGTTTCGAGCAGACCGATGGCTTCAAGCGCCTCCAGGCGAGCGAGGCACTGCGGCACGTCGAGGCTGGACGCGCTCGCCAACAGGCGGACGTCGATGTCGCGGCCCATCAGGGCCGCGATTTCGACGAGGCGACGGTCGCTGGCCTCGAGCGCGCTCATCCGGTCCCGGACAATGTCCCGCACCGTCGATGGGATGGCGGCCTGGGCGGCCACCTGGTCGGACAGGTGGTTCTCTTCGGCGAGGAATCTCGCGAGCTCGCGTACGAACAACGGGTTGCCTTCGGTGCGGGCCTGGATGCTTCGAGCGACGGCCGGGCTGGGCGCCCGTCCGGTCTCCTGGCGGACCAGCTCGGCGACATCGGCTGGTTCGAGGGGACCGAGAACGATGCGTCGATGGTGCTCCAGCCGCGCGACCGTCGCCGACATGCGCCTCACGTGTTGGCTGGGTATCGGAGCATGGTCACGCAAGGTGCCCATCAGCACGCTCCTGACCGGTAGCGACTCGGCCAGGTGTGCGAACAGCTGGAGCGAGGCCTGATCCGCCCAGTGGAGGTCATCCACGACAACGATCAAGGGCTGCCGAGCCGCGGCCGCGCTGCACAATGCGACGATCTGGCGGTACAAACGGAATTGCGCTCTGGCATCCGGCCGAGCCGGGACGTCGAGCCCGCGTGCAGGGTGCTCCAGCAGGTCGCGGAGTCCGGCCATCCAGCGTGCCTGCTCGTCCTCCGGCAGCACCGAAATCAAGGCCTCGACAATCCGGACCCAGGGCCACATCGACGGCGCCCCTTCACCGTCCTGGCATCGGCCCCAGAAGGTGAGCGCACCGTTCGCGGCGGCCTCGCCGGTGATTTCGGCAAGCAGACGGGTCTTGCCCACTCCTGGGGGACCTTCGACGAGTACGACCTGCGCACGGGTGAAGGTGGCCGAGTCGACGGCTTGACGGAGGACCGCAAGTTCCTCGTGCCGGCCCACGAGACGATCAGACCGGCTGCCGGGATGTTCCCGCGTAGCGGACTTGAACCCGGACGGGGCTGCCGAGAGTGAGCCGGCGGAGCGTGGTACAGACACCGGCTCGACCTGTCGAAGAACTTGTCGGTGCGCCTCGCGGAGCGCGGGACCGGGATCGATGCCGAGCTCGTCGGCCAGTCGGAGCCGTACTGTGTCGAACACGGACAGTGCCTCCGAGCGTTGCCCCGACGCCACCAGAGTGGTCATGAGCGTCGCTTGGATCGTTTCGTCGAAGGGTGCGATCCAAGCGGCCAGCCGCACGGGCTGCAAGATGCGTCTGGCATGACCACCGGGCACCGCAACACGAGCCGCCTCGACGCAGGCGTCGAGCAGCTCCTGGTTGACCGAGGCGAACAGCCGGCCAGCGGTCGCACTGAGGGCCAGCCCGTCGCCCGCGGGCCCACGCCACCGCGACAAAGCCTGGTCGTACGCATCGACTCCATCCTCGAGCCGGCCGGCGTCCACGGCGGCGCGGGCGAGGCCGAGGAGCTGGCGGAACTCGGCCAGGTCGAGCGCCACGTGGCTGACATCGAACTGATAGCCGCCGCCGCGGCGGCGAAGATAGGAGCCGGGGTTCCGAGTGGACAGGTTCGGTTCGAGCAGCCGTCGCAACGTCCCGACGTACTTCTGCACGATGTTCAATGCCGAAGTAGGCATGCCGTCGTCCCAGACGAGGTCGATGAGCTCAGAAGCGCTGACGGGTCGATCCGCGCGCATCAGCAAGAGGGCCAGCAGGTACGTCTGCTGCGGCGGTCCGGTATCGACCTCGACGCCGTCACGCCACACCCGTAAGGGACCGAGGACTTGGAAGGCCAGTGAAGCGGTGCCGCCTTCCGGATCGGCCCCAGCGGGTACGGCAAGCGCCGGTTCACCCCCGGCGCTTGGACGGGAGCGGGACTCAGCCATCGAACCCTTCCCGGAATAGATCGTTGACGAAAGGCTACGCGCTGGTCCTGGCCATGCAAGCACTCTTGGACGGATCGTCGAGCGGCCGGGCGCCGGTGGCCCACCTCAGCGCCGATGCTCGGCGCATTCGCCGAGGTCCCGTACCGCACGCGTCAGCGCCATAACGGCCTCTCCCTGGGCGTGCGTACCGAGACGGACTTTACGGACAGTGGAGCACTGTCCACAGGCGGTCCACTCTGCGTCAAGTGGAGGGGGCCAGTCTTTTGGTGTACGGCGGCGTCAATGCCTGCCGGGCTGCTTACGCCACTGAGGCGATGACCTCGATTGTCCAAATCAGCCGAGAGGGGCAGGACTCCCCATATGAACCCAGTGCAACCGTTCCGGAGAATCGTGACCGGCCATGACGCGTCCAGTCGTGCGGTGATCACGCAGGACGCACCGCCGACTCGCGTGGTGGAGATCGGCGGGCCTGGTGGCCCGATTTTCTATGAGGTGTGGAGTACACGCGAGACGCCGGCCGTCATCGACCGGCAGTCGGGTGAGCCGGCGGAGGACGGTCTGGTGCTCGGACCTCCCGAGCGTGGCACTCGCATCCGGGTGATCGACTTCCCTCCGGAGGACGACCGAATCCGGAACCTGACGAGGGCCGAGGCGGCCGAGAAGTTCGGGGAGATGGGCGGTGCCGACGCCGCACGGTCCGCTGCCGGCGCCCCGCATCCGTTGATGCACCGCACGCAGACGATCGACTACGGGATCGTCATTGAGGGCGAGCTCACGCTGGTTCTCGACGATGGCGAAACCATCGTCCGCACCGGAGACGTCGTGATCCAGCGCGGCACCAACCACGCATGGGCGAACCGGTCGGCTGCGAACTGCCGGGTCGCCTTCGTACTCATCGACGGCCAGTACACCGACGGACTCTGAGGCGGAGGAGCATCGTATGCGTATTCGACCCATCCCGCCCGATGAGCTCAACCCTCAACTCCGCGAGGTGCATGACGGCATCGCCGGCCTCGTCACCGGGGAGCAGGGCCGCGTCGTCATCCTCGACGACGACGGCGCGCTCGTCGGGCCGTTCGCGGCGATGCTGCACTTCCCCACGTTCGGGGTTCCGGCTCTGTTCCTGCAGCGGGCGGTCGCGGCCGAGGCTCGCCTCGATCCCATCGTTCGCGAGGTGGCGATCCTCACCGTCGGCAGCGCCTACGGCGCCAGGTATCTGCTGTACGCACACGAGCAGACGGCCGATGAGGTCGGCCTTCCGGCGGCACAGATCGCGACCTTGGCGGCGGGCGGGCGACCCTGCGGGCTGAGTGACGAACAGGCCATCGCTCACGACGTCGCGATGGCGCTGACCTCCGGGCGCATCCTGCCGGACTCCACATACGACCGGGCCACGCGGTTGCTGGGCCATGACGGGGTCGGCGAGCTGGTGTTCCTCATCGGCAGCTACTGCCTCATCGCGATGGTGCTGAACTGCTTCGACGTGCCGGTCCCCGGTCGGGATCAGTCAACCGCCCAGCCGTGACGACGACACGGTGTCTGGCGACGATCGCGGCGTTGCGGATCGTCGCTTCGTAGTGCTCGGGGTCGAAGGCCGGTGACCGGCCGCCCTTCGACCCGGTATGCGCGGCCCGAGCGGCGCGGCCCGGTCCGGTCGGTATGCACAGCCGGCCGCCAGCATCGATCGCGAAGAACCTGTCAGACCGGAGAAGGGAAAGTCCATGATGGATGCAACGGTCGTCCCGACGATTGTGCTCGTGCACGGCGCGTTCGCCGACAGTAGCGGCTTCGATGCGATCATCCGCCGGCTGCTGGCCGGCGGATACCCGGTGCTCGCCGCGCCGAACCCGTTGCGCGGGATTGCCGCCGACGCGGCCGGCGTGCGGGCGCTGCTGGACACCGTCGAGGGGCCGGTCGTGCTGGTCGGGCACTCCTACGGCGGGGCCGTCATCTCGGCGGCCGCGGCGGGGAGCCGCCACGTGCGGGCGCTGGTCTACCTCGCGGCGTTCGTGCCGGACGCGGGAGAGGCCGTTGGAGAGCTGGTCGGCCGGTTCCCGGGCAGCACTGTGAACGAGTCGCTCAAGGCGGTGCCATTGACCGACGGGCAGGTCGATCTGTACATCGATCCGCGGGTCTACCACGCCCGGTTCGCGGCCGACGTACCGGCCGCGGATGCCGCCGTGTACGCGATTGCGCAGCGCCCGGCCGGCGCGGCCGCGTTCGCCGAGCCGGCGGCCGGCGTGCCGGCGTGGACGACGATTCCGAGCTACCACCTGATCGGTGAGGCCGACCAGATCATCCCGCCGGAGGCCCAGCAGTTCATGGCCAAACGGGCCGGGGCCACTGTCCAGGTGATCGAGGGCGCTTCGCATCTGCTGTTCGTCTCGCACCCGGATACCACGGTCGCCTTCATCGAGCGGGCAGCCCGGGAGACGGCCGGCTGAGCGCTCCGGTCGGCGCTCGAAGCCGTACCGCCGGCTCGCATGCGCCGGAGCCAGCGGTACGGCTTCGAACAGCGCCCTGCGGATCGCTCACACGGTAGCCCCGTGGGCTTCGGGACGGCGACAGCAGTAGACCAATGCGGGCGGAAGGTTGGCCCAGATCGTTCGGGTGATCACCACCTCGTCGAACCGCGACTGCAACGACTGCAACAAGCGCCGCGCCGGGGGAGCCCAGCGCGCGTGCACATAGGCGAACGTGGTGAAGACACCGTGCGGCGACAGCGCGGCGAGCACAGCCGACAGCGCGTCGTGCTGCTGATCGTCGCTGAACGCCGCCCAGGGAAGGCCGCTGACCACGACGTCGGCGTGGCTGAGGCCACGCTGCGCCAACACCGGGGCGAGACAGACGGCGTCCGCGTGCACCACGTCCACCATCGGATAGCGGGCCGCAAGTTGCTGCGCGAAGCGGGCATTGACCTCGATAGCGATGTGCCGGCCGCGGCCGCCGAGCCGCCGCTGGACGGCTCCGGTGAAGGCTCCGGTGCCCGGGCCGAGCTCCACCACGACGGGCGAGCCGGTCCGGGGTACCGCCGCGGTCGCGACCCGGGCCAAACCCGGGCCGCTCGGCGCGATGGCCGCGACCGTCATCGGATCGCGGACGAATTCGAGGAGGAACGACACGATGCCGGCTCCCGGGTTCAGTACCGGTGGCTGACCCGGGACCGGTGCGGTGCCCCGGCCAGCCGCAGGTGGAATGCCAACCCGATGCCCCAGGCCAGGATCGACCACAGGGGCCAGAAGAAGTGGTCGGGCGTGTACAGCCACCACACCACGACCTGGATCACGTTGGCCACGAGATAGCACAGCAGGTGAATCCGTTTACCCCACTTGATCTGGGTGGCGCTCTTCGTCGATGTCATGCCGGCGACGCTAGGTCGGCGGACTTGACGGGGACTGAATCGACTCGTTCACCGATCATCAAGTGCCCCACGCCTACGGTGACCGCGTTCAAGGCCACCGCACACCGCTTATTGCGAAGGATAACCCGATGACGACAACTCGACGGACACTGTTGAGCGGATCGGCCGCGGTTGCGGCCGGCGCACTCCTCGGCGTGCCGGCCGCGCACGCCCAGCCCGGCTCCAACGGCCGACGGAAGCCCACTGTGGTACTCGTTCACGGCGCGTTCGCCGACGCCTCCGGCTGGAACGACGTCGCGGCCCGGCTCATCCGCGACGGCTACCCGGTCCTCGCACCGGCCAACCCGCTGCGCAGCGTGTCCACCGACTCCGCCTACCTGGCCGGCTTCCTCGCGACCATCAGCGGCCCGATCGTGCTCGTCGCGCACTCCTATGGCGGGATCGTCACCACCAACGCGGCCACTGGTAACGCGAACGTGAAGGCGCTGGTCTATGTCGCGGCGTTCGTGCCCGACGCTGGTGAGACCCTGCTGGGCCTGCAGACGAAGTACCCGGGAAGCCGGCTGAGCGAGTCGGCGCTGGATTTCCGTCCCGCCGGCGAGAGCGTCGACGGCTACATCAAGAAGGAGCTCTTCCGAGGCGTCTTCGCCGGCGACCTTCCGAAGGCGACCACCGAGCTGATGTGGGCCGGCCAGCGACCCGCGGACGTCCGCACACTCGGCGAGCCTTCCGGCGCGCCGGCGTGGAAGAGCATTCCTTCCTGGTATCTCGCGGCCCGCGACGACCAGGTGCTGCCGGTCGCCGCGCAGCGGTTCATGGCGCAGCGGGCCCGCGCGCAGGTCCGGGAGGTCAGCGCCGCCCACGTCGCTATGATCTCGCAGCCCGCTGCGGCGGCCGACCTCATCAGACGGGCGGCCTGCTGATGCTCCGGCGACCTGGCTCGACCGGCGACGACACAGCAGGGATGGCGCCACGGCTGCGGCGCGGCAGACGACTCATCGCCGGCGCCCCGGTGCACATGCTCCTGCTGGGGGCCGTGGTCCCGAGTCGTCGCCCCTGCGGCTCGGCTGACGGCCATGCTGCAGCTCGCATACGAAGGGCAGTGTGCCGCCGAGGAGCGGCGGCACACCGCGGCCACCGCGGCCATCCGCAATCCGAAGCTGACGCTGATCGCCCTGGCGCTTGGTACTTTCGCGATCGGCACCGGCGAGTTCGGCAGCAACGGGATCATCCAGCTGTTCGCCGCCGATCTGGACGTGTCGATCCCGGTCGCCACCTACGCGATCACGGCGTACGCCGTCGGGGTGATTCTCGGATCCCCGGCCATCACCCTGCTCGCCGCCCGGGTCAACCGGCGGACCCTGCTGCTCGGCCTGGTCGCATTGTTCCTGGCCGGGAACGGGCTCTCCGCCGTGGCACCCGACATCACTCTGCTCGTCGTCTTCCGGTTCCTCGCCGGCAGCGTGCAGGGCGCGTTCTTCGGCGCGGGGGCTGTCGTCGCCGCTTACGTGTACGGGCCGGGCCGGGGCGGCAAGGCATTCACCACCGTCATGGCCGGGCTCACGGTCTCCACCATCGTCGGGTCGTCGCTGGGCACGGTGATCGGCCAGCACGCGGGCTGGCGGGTCATGTACTGGACCGTGGTCGCCGCCGGGTTGCTCGCCGGCGCCGCTCTGGTGGCGTGGCTGCCGCGCACCGACGACCTGCGCGGCGGCTCCATCGGCGGCGAACTCGGTGCGCTGCACCGGCCCGCCGTCTGGTGGATGGTGGCCGTGGCGTCGCTCGGGATCTCCAGCATCTTCGCCGTGTACACGTTCATTGGCCCGTTCGTCACCGACGCCGCGCGCCAGGACGCTTCGGTCATTCCGTTCGCGCTCGCGGTCTTCGGGCTCGGCATGACGGCCGGCAACCTCGTCGGCGGACGCCTCGCCGACCGGTTCGAGCATCGCGGGCTGATTGTCGGCTACGGCGGTGTGCTGCTGCCGTTGGCGTTGATCGGCGTAGCCGGCGGCAATCTGGCCGTTCTGCTGCCGTGCCTGTTCGGCGTCGGCGCGACCATGATGGCCGCGATCCCCACCATCCAGGTCCGGCTCACCGGCTTCGCCCCGGACGCCCCGACCCTCATGGGCGCGCTCAATCTCGCCGCCCTCAATCTCGCCAACGCCCTCGGCGCGATCGGGGGCGCGGCAACCCTCACCGCTGGCTGGGGTACGTTGTCCACCGTCTGGGCCGGCTTCGCCCTCACCGCCGCCGGCCTTCTCCTCTACCTCACGCCCCTCGCCCGCCAGCCAAGCGTGGCGGCGACGTGAGCGAGCAGACCGCGCCGCGCGGACCGGTCCTCGACGAGGAACAGCTTGACCGGCTCGCCCGCTACGGTGCACCGGAGCGCGTCGAGGCGGGCCGCAGCCTCTACGCGACCGGCGACGACTCCTATGACTTCTTCGTGCTTCTGACCGCTTCGGTGGACATCGTCCGGGACGCCACGGCCCTTGAGCCGGAGCGACTGATCTACCGGGGCGGCCCTGGTGACTTTCTCGGCGAGCTGAACCTGCTGACCGGACAGCGCGTCTATCTGACCGCCCGGGTGGTATCCGCCGGAGAGGTCGTCCGGCTCGGGGCGGCGGCGCTGCGCCGGGCCATGGCCGAGCAGGGCGACATCGCCGAGTCGTTGCTCGCGGCGTTCCGGCAACGGCGCGACGTTTTCCGGGCCGCGGCCGGCAGCGTCCTGGAGATCGTCGGCCGGCCGGACACTGCGGACACCCGCGAACTTCGTACCTACGCCGAACAGATGCTGCTGCCGCACTCCTGGCACAGCACGACCTCTGACCACGGGCACTCGCTGATGGCGTCGGCGGCGCTCACCACGGACGATCTTCCGGCAGCTGTCATCGGTGGTTCGGTGCTGCGGCGCGCGAAGCCCGCAACCGTCGCCGGGGCGCTCGGCCTCACGTACCGGCCTGATGACCGCCCGGTGGACATCGTGGTGGTGGGCGCCGGCCCGGCGGGACTCGCCGCCGCGGTGTACGCAGCGTCCGAGGGCCTCGTCACGGTGCTGCTGGACCGCACTGGGCCCGGCGGTCAGGCCGCCAAGAGCCCCCGCATTGAGAACTACCTCGGATTTCCGGACGGCATCAGCGGCGCGGACCTGGCCCGGCTGGCCATGCTCCAGGCGCTCAAATTCGGCGTCCGGATCTGTTCACCCAGCATCGTAACCGGGCTTGAACTCGACGATCACGGCCAGCCGGCCGTGCTGCTGGACGATGGCGTTCGCATTACGTGCCGGGCCGTCGTCGCCGCCACCGGAGCGCGCTACCGCCGTCTCGACGTCCCACGATGGGCGGCGTTCGAGGAGTCCGGCTGCATCCAGTACGCCGCGACCGAACTCGACATCCGACGTTTGGAAGGTCAACCGGTGATGGTCGTTGGGGGAGCCAACTCGGCCGGGCAGGCGGCTCTGTCGCTGGCGGCCGGCGGCGCGACGGTGAACATGATTACCCGCGGCGCAGACATTGCGGCGCGGATGTCGGCGTACCTTGCCGACCGGATCCGGGCTCATCCCCGGGTCCGAGTGTTCACGGGCGCGACGGTCCGGGAACTGGCCGGCGATGCCACCCTCACCTCGGTCATCATGGAGGGGCCTGACGGTCGCCGCGAGCGGCTGGACTGCCGGGCCTTGTTCTGCTTCATCGGCGCCGACCCGGTTTCGGCCTGGCTCACCGGCGTCGCCAGGGACGACGATGGCTTCGTCCTCACCGACAGCCGCGTGCTCGCCGGAGCGTCCGGAGCACCTCTGCCGTTCCAGACGAGCGCACCGCGTGTCTTCGCCATCGGCGACCTGCGATCGGGCTCCGCCAAACGCGTCGCCACGGCCGTCGGGGACGCCGCGGCGGCCCTCTCCTCGATCCACGCCGTACTCGCCCGTGACGGCACCGGCCAGGATCCCGCACAGCCCTGACGCGATCATCGCGTGGGCCTGGTCGTGTTCGGTACCTGCCGGCGCCCAGCGGTGGCCGGCCGGCTCGGCTGCACGGCAGGACTGCACAAACAGTGGATCCGAGTTCCGTGGATTGTGCAGCCGCTGTCAAGTCGGCCCCGTCAGTCTCGACGCATGGTTGCTGACGAAGCGTTCGATGTCGTGGTGATCGGCTCGGGTATGGGGGGCCTCGCGGCGGCCCGCACGATCGCGCAGTTCGGTGGCGAACGGGTTCTCGTCCTGGAACAGCACTACACGCTGGGCGGCATGACGCACGAGTTCTCCCGCGCCGGCCGGTACCGGTTCGGCACCGGCGTGCACTACCTCAGCGCCGACGCCGGGCCCTTCCTCGACTTCATGACCGACGGTAGAGTACAGCTCCAGCCGCTGCCGGACGACTTCGACATGCTGCACTTCCCCGGGTTCGACTTCGCCGTGCCGTCCCACCGCGAGCGGTTCCAATCCCGGCTGGCCGAGCAGTTCCCGGACGAGGCCCGGGCGATCGACCGGTATTTCGGTGCCGTACGACGGGCCGTGGCCGGACTCGTCGCGCGCAATGTCGTCGCATCGCTTCCCGCGCCGCTGCGCCAGTTGGGCCTGCCGATCGTCGAGCGGCTCTCCCCGGCGACGTACCGCCCGCTGCGGGAGCAGATCGACCGCAGTTTTCGCGATCCCCGGCTGCGCGCGATTCTGACGGCGCGCTGGGGTCTCTACGGCACGCCGCCCGCGTCCAGCGCATTCGGCTACCACGCCGCGGTACCGACCACGTTCTTCATGAACGGGACCGCGCACCCGGTCGGGGGTCCGAAGGCGATCAACGAGATCACACTGGAGATCCTCGGCCGGCAGGGCGTCGAACTGCGCGCCCGCCAGCGGGTCCGCCGCATCGCCGTCGAGCGTGGCCGGGTGCGCGGCGTCGACGTCGAGGACGGCGTGACCGGAGACCGCTACCACGTGCGGACCTCGACGGTCGTCTCGGCGGGCGGGGTGCGCAACACGTATGCCCTGCTCGGGCCCGAGCTGCGGCCACGATGGGCGCGTGAACTGGCCGAACTGCCGCGTGAATCATCGGCGATCATGCTGTTCCTGGGGCTGGACAGGTCGCCGGCCGTGTTCGGTCCGCGCGGCGAGAACCACTGGTTCATGCCGGACCTGGACGATCGCGACGGCGTTCGCCGGTCGCTGGGTAACGGCGTCCTGTACGTCTCGTTCGCCTCGCTGAACAACCCCGCGGCCCGCTTCCACACGGTCGAGGCGCTCGAACTCGTCGATCCGGCGGCGTTCGACGAATGGCGGGCCACGACCGGCGACGAACGGCCGGACGCCTACCATCGGCTCAAGGAGGAGCTGACCGAACGCCTGCTCACCCGCCTGGAGCAGCGGTGGCCGGGCCTGCGGGACACGGTCGCGTTCGCCGAGCTCGCAACGCCGCTGTCGTTCGAGACCTATCAGCGCAGCGTGCGGGGGTCGTTCTACGGTCTCGCGGCCACCCCCGAGCGGCTGAGATCTCCGCTGGCGGGTCCGCGGACACCGGTGAAGGGACTGGTCGTGGCCGGGCAGGACGCCTGGGGCCCAGGTGTGGTTGGCGCACTGGCCGGAGGGCTGATGGCTGCCACCGCGGTGTTGCGGCCCCGGCAGGCCGGTACCATGTGGCGGACGATCCAGGCGCGCCGCCCGGCCGCCGCACCGGGGACGGTCTGGCGTGGCTACCTGCGCGTAGCCCAGATCGAGGCGGTAACCCCGTCGATCCGCAGCATTCGTCTCGAACCGATGGATGGCGGGCCGTTGCCGTTCACGTTTCTCGCGGGGCAGTACATCAAGATCGACTTACCGGTGGCGGTCGAGCCGATCGAGCGTTCCTATTCGATCTCCAGCGCTCCGGGTGCTGGGCGTCACGTCGACATCGCGGTGAAGCGGGAGCCGAACGGGCTCGGCTCGGGCTTTCTGCACGACGACCTGGAGGTAGGTCTGGCACTGCGGGTGACCGGGCCTCAGGGCGAATTCACCTGGAACCCCGGGATCGACGCGGCCGGCGGTACCCTGCTGCTGATCGCCGGTGGAGTCGGGATCACGCCGTTGATCAGCGTGCTGACCGCGGCCGCGGACGCGAACCACCGGGGGCATGTCGTGCTGCTGGCCGGCTACCGTACCGAGGACGAGATTCCGTTCCGCGACGAGTTGGAGCAGCTACGGTCGCGTCTGCCGGGGCTCGAGGTGGTGGAGTTTCTCACCCGGCCGGGCGAGGGCTGGACGGGAGGTCGCGGCCGGATAGGCCTGGAGGCGCTGCGCCCGTACGCCGCGGACGCGACCCGTGTCCACCTCTGCGGCCCCGCGCCGATGATGCAGGACGTAATCGGCCTGCTGACGAAGCTGGGCGTACCCCGCACCGCCGTCCGTACCGAGGCGTTCGTGTCGGGTGGCAGCCGGCAGACTCGCCGCGAGAAGGCACACGCCGTCGCCCTCGCCGCAGCGGAAGCAGGCGTCGACCAGTTCACCATCGACGTCAAGGACGAGGACACCGCCTTCCCCTGCGCGCCTGGGCAGACCGTCCTGGACGCGGCAAACGAAGCTCGCTTCCCGTTCCCGCAGTCGTGCGGCGAAGGAGCCTGCGGCACCTGCCGAGTGCGGGTCCTGTCCGGCCGCTACGAAACCGACACCCGTGGGTTGTTCTCCACCGAGGAAATCACCGCGGGCTGGCTGCTGGCCTGTCAGACCCTGCCCACGGAAGACCTGCTGATCGCCTCCTAGAAAGTCTGCCATGCCACTTCGCGCGTTCCGGAGCCCACACATCTGGGCAACGCCGGGGCTGGAAGGCGGAGCGCACGGCACCGCCCGATCGGTCGCGGACGCGGTACTGACCGGTACGGACCAGGAGAAGATCCGGATCGTCACCATGTCACCCGCGGAGATGGCAACCGCGATGCGGGACAACGCCGTCTACGGCGCCATCGTCATCCCAGAAGACTTCGACCAGACGCTGGCCGGCCTCGCCGCGGCGGTGAGGTCCATGTCGGCGAGGCCGTCGTGCCTGCGGACGCCGTAGTCCGCGGCGTACTGGGCGGCGACACGAACGCCCGCGCCGGCGGGGCGCGGGTGACGGGGTTCGCCGACAGGGGAAAGCCGGCCGGTGCACGGCCGGGGTGGGACCTGGTGCGGGTTGGGCGAGCGCAGGCCACTGGTCATGTCCGGCACCATAGCCGGATCGACGTCGATACCGGATGGTAGTGGCGCAACATCGGCCGGACGATCCGCGCAGCGCAATGCGCCGGCCATTCCGGCGATCAACTCTCCGGGAACTCACGCCGGCATGCGACCCAGTCCCCCTGGCCCGTGGTGATCATGTTGACGATCACCGGACGGCCCGCCCGGACGCCGCGCGCCACAGCCTCCGGCTAATGGGCAGCACCGTCCATGGGTGTAGTCATCGTCATCCCCGCTCGTCGAATGCCGCCGCAACGCGCAGGACCGCGGTTGCAACCCGCGCGGCCGATGGCCTCGCTGCCTCGCCGCCGGCGGTGGGCTTCATCGGACCGACACCCTGCGGGTTCCCGGCAGCTTGGATGTACCGCCACTGAGGAGCGGCGTTCCGAAAAGTTTTCGGTAAGTGTTTCAGGGCGATTTGATGCAGACAACTGGCGCTTGCAGGGCCTTGGATCCGCAAGTCTGCTTCACGTATAGCCAATTCAGCCATAGAGACAGGTCTATTGACAGACTGGCGAACCGCAAGTAGGCTGCCGAAAACGTTTTCGGGAGCATCGGAATCACAGCGTAAACCGGCATCGCCGTCACGATGACCCAGCTCGCCGCTGCGGACCCGCGGTCCCGCCGATGCTCGCCATCCGCTCCCTCCAGGAGGGTGAACATGCGTAGACCTCACTCACCCAGACTGCTGCCGGCGGCGCTGGCCGCAGTCCTCGGCGCCTGCGCCGGCGTCGCCGGTGTCACGGCCGCGACCGCGAACGCCGCCGGCGGCAGCACCACGCTGGCCCGTCCGGCCAACGACCGATCGGCGCAGCGCGGCGCCGATGCCCAGGTCCTCGGCACGGTCCCGGGCCTGACCGGCGCAGCCGCCGAACGCGCGGCCGGGACCGCCGCGAGACGGTTCCGCTCGATGGCCGCAGACCGCGACCGCCAGATGCGCGCAGCCGCCGCCGGAACGAACACCGGCCAGGCCGGCCGCGCGGCACTGGCCGCCGACGATCTGCACACCGCGTGGGGCACCGCGTTCGCGCAGCCCACCGGCAAGGGCCTCAAGGCGACCCATACCGTGTTCACCGGCGCCGCAGCCGTCACCCACGGCAGCGACGTCGTGTATGCGCCGACCTCGCTGCCGTCCGGCGGTGCGTGCATGGAGATGACCACGGCCTACACGTCGAGCGGGCCGGTGCTGTGGGCCTG
Source organism: Dactylosporangium sp. CA-233914 (assembly GCF_050942935.1). Classification (NCBI taxonomy): domain Bacteria; kingdom Bacillati; phylum Actinomycetota; class Actinomycetes; order Micromonosporales; family Micromonosporaceae; genus Dactylosporangium; species Dactylosporangium sp. CA-233914. The sequence goes on from NZ_CP192030.1 coordinate 4,075,937, forward strand.
GGACTGGTGCGGCGGCAACGCCGGCGTCGGGAAGCTCGTCAACATCGACGCCGGCTTCCTGACGACCTACACCACCATCGTCAACGGGCAGGCGGCCTACAGCACCGACATCCATCAGACCAACGCAACCAGCAACACCTGGTCGTCGTACCTGTACAACTACCAGACGCATGCGTGGGACACCTTCTACACCAGCTCGGGTACCTACGACCTGGGCGACAAGGGCTTCGGCTGGGACATGTTCGAGATCTACTCGACGCGAAACCCCGCCACGAACACCGCCTGGTACTGCTCCAGCATGGCCGGGAAGCGGTTCGAGGCCAGCAGCATCCAGATCAACCTCAACTCGACCTGGTCCGCCGCCACGTCCGCCAACTCCTATTCGTACGGCAACCCCCCGCCGTCCGGCTCGCAGTTCGACTGCCCGGCCCTGACCTTCACCATGGTCCATGCGAACGACGACTGGACCGCGCAGATCGGCGGGGGCACCACACAGCCCGGCGGCAACGTGGCGGTCTCGGCGACGCCCAGCGCGTCGTACACCTCCCCCTGGGAGAGTGTCGCCGCGATCAATGACGGTGCGCAGCCGCCGTCGTCCAACGACACCACAAACCCGCGCTGGGGCACGTGGCCCAACCAGGGTCAACAATGGGCCGCACTGACATGGTCCCAGTCCCAGCGGCTGACGTCGGCCGAGGTGTACTTCTTCGACGACAACGGCGGCGTGCGGCTGCCGGCCTCCTGGCGCCTGCAGTACTGGAACGGCAGCGCCTTCGTGGACGTACCGCAGGCCAGTGGCTTCCCCGTGGTCGCCAACCAGTACAACAAAGTCACCTTCACCGCGGTGACCACGACCCAGCTGCGAGTCGTCCTGCAGAGCAACAACGCCTCCGTCGGACTCCTGGAGGTGCGGGCGTACAACACCTGACACCCGCCGACAACCCGGCACGCGACCGTACCCGTGGCCGCGTGCCGGGCCGGCCCTATCACCAACGAGCTTTCAGGCGCGGCGAAGGAAGAGATCGACCGCCTGTCCGAGGCACACGCCGAGCAGATCAAGCAGCTCGCCAGGCTGGCAGGACTGGTTCTTCGTCGGGTCAACCTGGACCAGCGTCGCGACCTTGCCGTCGACCGGCGAGACGGTGTTGCCCTTCACCAGGGTGACCTCTTTGCGGCCACCAACCACGCGGTACTGGCCAGACGCCGGCCAACGTACCCACGTGACCTGTTGAAGAATGGACAGCGTGGCGAACACCGAGGCGCGACGTCGCTGGCGAGAGCAGCAGCTCGCGGAGCGGCGCAAGCGGCTGAATCCATATGTCGCCCAGGGCGACCTTGAGGGATTCGCCTTGGTGCGTCCGGACTGATCCTTGACGGTCGATGTCGTCCATGCGCAATGGATGGACAACCATCCAGCCGGTCCCGACACTCACGTGATGGTGTCGTTCCCGGACGGTTCGAACGTGGAGTTCGGGTTCGGCGTCGCAGTCGTGAAGGTCCGAGCGGCCGACGTAGCGGTGGTGAGCCCAGAAGAGGTACGTCAGGCAGCGCCGTCCGGATGGGGAGCCGACGCCGACCGTGGGGACGATTGCTGACCCCTGGGCTTCAGACCCCCGGCCGCGACCTTCGGTGACGAGCTGATTGCGGCAAGTCCGTGGACGTGACCATGGCCGACGCGTGGTGCCGGGAGTGCGGGTAGTTTGACGATGCTGGGGTGGGGCGGCTGGGGTTACGTGAGCGGTCGTGTCGCCGTCAAGGGAAGGTCGATATTGACGGCCGCGACGCATGCCTGCATCACCGCTTCGAGTAGATCACGGCTGATCTGTTCGTACTCCTGCTGCACTTCGCGGTCGGCGAAGCCGAGGTCGTTCCATGACCCCTCGGCTTTCGCGGTCTATGCAGCTGCGAGTGCCCATGCTCGCTGGACCTGCCGGATTTCTGCGTTGGTGGGTTGAGCTGGGCGGGAGCCCATAAATCGAGCGGCAATGAGGGTGCGTCGTAGCGCGGTGAGCATGTCGGTGAACGACGGGTCGGTTTTCGACAGGTACCAGGGTGCGTGGATGCGGCGGTCGGCGACGATCCCGGATCGGTGACCGTACAGCGCATACCAGAGCACGACGAGGGTGTAGACGTACATCCCGAACGCCCAGGTGCGGTTCACGGCTTCCGCGGTGCGGTTACGGGCCTGTCCGACGCCGAGGGTCTGGCGGGTGTCGAAGAACGTGACCTCGATCGCCCACCGGGCGGCGTAGCGGGCCACCAGATCGGCGGCGGTGACGCTCAGGTCAGTGGTGATCAGGGCCAGCATCGGCCCGGTTTCTCGGTCACGCACGAGGGTCATCCGTACCGGGTGGGGCCCGAACACCCCGTACCAGAGGCAGTCGAGGACCGCGATACGCACGGTGTCGACCCGCCCGTAACGCGTCACGGACACCGTCTGCCACACCGCGGTGGCGGCGGCCTCGCTGGGGGTACCGATCCGGGCGCCTTTCAATCGTGGCCGGCCCCGTTTACCGCTGCGGGCCGGTGCGCGGTGATACACCACCGCGTTGCGGGGCAGCCGGGTCGTCCATGTCACGGTGGCGGGCAGGTCCCGCAGGCCATGGCCGTGGTACGCGGCGTCGGCGACCACGTGGACCCGCCGGCCCGGCGTCCGGGCGGCGATGACGGTGATCATGTAGGCGGCCAACTCCACGGTAGAGGCGGTGCCCTTGCCCTGCCAGCGCCGGCACAACACCGGCAGGCACAACGGCCGGGACAGGAACGAGGGCCGCACGATCACCCCGACGACCACCCAGCGGTGACCGAACGCCAGCTTGTTCCGGGCGGGCGCCGAGCCGTCGTGGATCCATCCGACGCCGTGGACCTTCTTACCCCGACGGCGATGCGCGGTGTCATCGACCGCCAGGTGCAGATCGGCGCCGTCGGCGACGAGGTGGGTCAGGACCAGATCGAACACCGTCAGGCCGATCTGGTCGATGGCCCAACGCGTGGTCGAGAAGAACCGGTGCGCCCGATCATGCGACCAGGACGTGGCCATCCCGGCCCCGGTGAGCATCCCGCAGACCGTACGTTGCCCGGTCTGCGCGACCAACCCGACGACCATCGCGGAGAAGACCCCGAACGTCGGCGCCGTGAAACACCCACCGAAGGCGTCCAACAACCGACGCAACGAGATCGGTAGGCTGACTCCTGGAAGCATCGACGGATCACTTTCGGCAACGACAGTGGTACAAGGACCGTCGATGCTTCCGTCATCTCACCCCAAGATCACGCACTCCCAGGCCACCCGGCGTGTCACACCCACCGCCGACCCCTCATCAAAAACTGCGAAAGTCCAGTGACCCCATGCCCCCAAATACCCAGGCTGCTAGCGCCATATCGGCCAGCCGTGGACCGTCCAAATCAGGCCACGACGCGGGGAACAGGTCCCGATAGTGCGCACCTTGCCGGCTCCCGTCCCGCGCGGGGTGCCGGCCAGCCGCGGCGAACACCCGCGCCCAGGTTGGCAACTGCTGCCGGTCGGCGAACTGGGCGGCCCGCCGCAGCGCTTGGTCGAACTCTTGGGTGGCCGCGTCCATACCGACACGCACCGGGCCAATCGACACTGGCTCGGAAACGTAGTTGGCCACCAAGATCTCGGCACCGTCAGCTACCCGCGTGCCAGCACTCCACTGCGCCTGCCACAGGCGACCGCCAGCCGGGCCGGTGCTCAACAGCCCGACCGGTACGCCACCCACGAACGCCGCGCTCACCGGCGCGACCAGCCCTGCGGGCCGGTCGGTTATCCCGAGGCCGGCAACGGCGAACCACAACCGATCTACCCCGTCCTCAGCCAGGCGTTCAACCCACGTCTCAATACCGGCCACCGAGTCGAAGGCGACCAGATCCGCAAATTGCGGAAGGCTAGGCAGATCATCCGACGGGGAGCGGCCGCCGGACGAATCCGCCAGCCACATCGTGACGTGCGTCGCGATGGCCAGGCACTGTGCCAGTTCACCGTTCATGGACCGCAACATAGCGGCTCTTCGCACTTGGTGCGGGGGCTGGGGGTCGGCATCGACTCTACTGCCGACCCTGCTGATAGATGCCCGCAGCTCTCGCCGGCCCGGTCCGGCACTCGTACCTGACGTGCGTGTCCGGCCCACACCATGTAGTCGTGACCTCGTGCCGCATCGCGATCCCCGCCGAGCGCCCGGCCGCTTCGACCATCCACCGGTACGTACACCGTACGAAGGTCCATCGCACCACGACGTACGCTCATCTCGCCATGATGGCGCGCCCTGGCTGGCGGTTGCCGCTCGGACCGGCCAGTACGGACTGTGATGGAGCTCCAGCAGAACGCCGCGCCCGGTTGGTCGGTGCACTCGATCAAGCGGCTTCGACGGCCGTGACGCTCGATCGGCAGCGCAACGTAGTGGATCTCCCCGTCACCTTCTTCCACGCCGTGACGTACTGTCGCGGGCGTGCTCTTCGTCTACCGGACGCATTACGAGGGTCCGCTGGGCCTGCGGGTTCGGCAGATTCCCGACGCCAGCGTGTTGGACTGGTTCCGGCGGGGCTGGGACTGCGACGACCCGTGGGACTGGATCGAGGCGGAGCTCGGCGGCCACGTGTACGGCTTCGGCTCAATCTTCGAGGCTGCGCGCGCGAACGGAAAGCCCCCGCCGCAGACGGTCGGCGAGCTGGGCACGCTGCTGCGCGCGCAGCGGTACGTCGAAGGCGGCACCGACAACGTCCGGCTCGACGAGCACAGCCTGCGCGTGTGTGACGACGACGACGAGGTCGAACTGGCCTACTTCTTCCTCGACGACGAGGTGGTGGCAGCCCGCGGCGACCGGCTCGCCTACCTGCTGCACTCGTGGCCGCTGCCGGGCGACGCGGGCGCACCGGCGGCGTTCGACCCGGGCTGCGCGGTGACCGTCGCGACACCGGCCGGTCGTTGAACCTTCGAACCTCCGTCCGCGCGATCATCCTCGATGAGGATGACCGGGTCCTGCTATGCCGATTCGTTTTCCCTCACCCGGCGGTCCCGAACGGGGCACAGGCCGTCTGGGCTGCTCCAGGTGGCGGCATAGAACCAGGTGAGGACGGGCTGTCCGCGCTGCGCCGTGAGCTGCGAGAGGAAACCGGCTTGGTCACCGCCATCGATCCGCCGCACGTCTGGCATCAAGTAGTCGTTGCCGCAGATCATGCGCCCGGCTTCGACGGCATCGTCAACGACTACTTCCTCATCCGCGCCAATCACTTCGAGCCTCGAGGCGAGTTCACCGCCGACCAACTCGCTGCTGAGCACCTCGCCGCCTTTCGATGGTGGCAGCTCTCGGAGATCACCAACTACACCGGACCTGACTTGTTTTCGCCCCGTGACCTTGCCACGCCGCTGACCGACTTGCTCACGTCCGGGATACCCTCCGACCCGGTCACACTCGGTCTCTGATGGCGGATGCCGCCCCGTCAAAGGCGGATCTACAAGGGCGAAGCGAATTCGTGCTGGGGGCGGACCCTCGGCTGATCCCACAAGGCCGCCGCACGCCTGGGCGGCCGTGCGAGGCATGATCGCTGGTCCGTCACCCGCCGAGCATCTTGCGGCATGTGCGGACGGCTGATGTTGGTGGTACTGGGCCGGTGGGCCCGATCCTGCCTGGCCGTGGATGCCCTTGACAGACGCGTCGACAATGAGCGCGTCGACTGGAAAGGGGATCGCATGCTGGTATCCACCCTGTCCGAGGTACCGGGTGTGGCGTACGAGGTAAGAGGGCTGGTTTTCGCGGATGCCAAGTTAGGTGCCATCGGCGGCGGCAACATGCAGAAGATGGTCAAGTCCCTCGTCGGGCAGGCCGAACAGCTCGGCGCGAACGCCATCATCGACGTGAGGACCGTGTTGGGCGGCGATGCTGGATATTGCGTGATGACCGGGACGGCCGTTCTGCTCAGGCAGTCAAGCTGACGGGGCCAGCGACGTCCTCAATTCGGCACGAGCGTGAACTCGACCAAGCAGCTGGCCGTGACGCTGGGCAGCGACCGGAGCGCGGCACATCCGTGCAGCTGATCTTGGCAATGCCCCTTGCCGTGACAGCGCTGCAGTTAGAAGCAGTCCTCCGTCCTTACGAGGCCGCTTGCTTCCTCGCCGCGCTCCCGGGCGCCGCTGCCTCAGCTCCAGGACCAACTTGACGGCTGCGACCACGGCGATGCCCACACCGAAGACAAAGGCGCACGCCGCAGTGTCGATACCGCGCTGACCGGCGATCAGCCCGTCTCGAGTGGCGACGCTGGACAGATCCGCTACGCCCGCATCCACCTGCACGGCATGTTCCCCTACCTGCCCCAGCGGCCGGCTACAACAAGCGGCTCCGCGCCGCGCTGCCGCCGATCAAGAAGGTGATCCGGGATCTGGCCCGCGACAGCGACTTCTGGTTCGACAACCACTGGATCGGCGACTCCACACCGATCCCGTGCGGCATGTCCCGCCCGACGGCGCAACGCTCGGACCTGGCCGGCTGGGCCGGATACGGCTACTGCGCCGCACACTCCCGGTACTTCTGGGGCGGCGAACGGGAGGTCCTGGCCGCGATGCTGCAGATCGAGGCCAGGGTCGTCGCCGAGCACCCAGGCATCCTGCTGATCTCCGACAAGGGCTTCGCGTCCAAGGCCCTCGAGCGGGACCTGGCCGAACACAGCATCGAACTGCTGCGCCCATCCCGCAAGCAGGAGAAAGCCCGCTACGGCGAGCCGATGCTCAAGAAGGTCCGACAGCTCATCGAGTCGGTCAACGACACCCTCAAGGGCCAACTCGACCTGGAAGACCACGGCGGCCGCACCTTCGCCGGCGTTGCCGTCCGGATCGCCCAGCGCCTCCTCGCCATGGCCGCCGCAATCTGGCACAACAACAAGACCGGCGCACCCCTCACCCGGTCACTGATCGCCTACGACCACTGACCGGGATACGGAACTACTCGTCTAGGTCTTGCCGACCGGGATGCGGGCCGTCCGGCGTCCAAAGTCGACGCCCAGGGGCTCGTCGAGCAACGGCCGCAGCAGCAGGGAATCTGTCAGGGGGCCGGTGCGGCCCATCGCGTGGCCGGTGGTGGTCAGCCGGAGCGGCCGGCCCGACCGGCGCGCGGTGGCGACGGAGCGGACGACGTCGTCGAGCGGGCGGTGAACGCCCTGGCCAGGTCGACCGGGGCCGCCAGTTGGAAGGCGGCGCCGGCCTGCACGTATTCGGGGGTTCCGGGCGGGCTGAACGGGGTGGTCATCGCAGTTCCTCCGTATCGCCGAGCTCGGCGCGGTGCGCGGTCAGGAAGTCGGTCAGGCTGAGCGGATGCGGGTTGAACGCGCGAGCGGCCTGGAGGTCGCGGCGGCCGAGGTAGGACTCGGGGAACTCGGCGTAGTACTGGAACATGTTGCCCAACTCGTCCGCGCCGGGGAAGCCGAGGCTGCGGAACTGCTCGTGGGTGGGTGGGCGGTAGGCCACCGGTTCACCGAGCACCGCGCCGAGCGCCGCCGTCATCTGCTCGCCGGTCAGGTATTCGCCGACCACGGGGATCGTGGCGCCGATCGTCTCCGCCGGTTGCTGGAACACGCGCAGCGCCACCTGGCCGATGTCGTCGGAGGCGACGCCCGCGATCGCGGTGTCGCCGAGCGGGAGGTGCACGGCGAGCGTCCCGTCCGGGTCGCGTTGCGGTTTGGCCAGGGTGAGCAGGTTGTCCCAGTAGAAGGACATCAGCAGGTACGTGGTGGGCAGGCCGGACTTGGCGAACAGGGCGTCGGCGGCCCCTCCCTTCACGTCGAAGTGCGGCACCCGATAGCCGTCGCCGATGACCGGCATCCGATCGTCATCGGCCGCGATCACCTCCCGGGTGTCCTCGAGGGTCGACCACACGACGTGCCGCAGGCCGGTTGCCTTGGCCGCGCTGATGAGGTGCTCCACTTCGGCCAGTTCCCGGGCCGGCGAACGGTGCTCCCAGTACGGCGTGACCAGGAACGCGCCGTACGCCCCGTCGAATGCCCGGCGGAGGCTGCCCTCGTCGGTGAGGGCCGCCTCGACCACCCGGGCGCCGAGCCGGGTCAGCGCCTGCGCCTTGGGTGACGCGACGTCGCGTGTCACCGCCCGTACGGTGAATTCGCCGTCGGTCAGCAGCGCCCGGGCGACCGCGCCGCCCTGCGTGCCGGTCGCGCCGAGCACGGTGATCACTTTGTCGTGAGACATCGGGGTTCTCTTGTCAGTTCGGCGTCAGGCGGTGTGGGCGACGATGACGGTCTTGCCGGGCAGCGCACCCGCGGCGGCCTGGGCGTGCACGGCCGGCAGCTCCGCGAGGGGGACCCGCTGGGCGACCTCGACGCGCAACTCACCGGTGCTGACGCGAGCGGCCAGGTCGGCGAGTTGGTCGGCGTCGCTGCGGACGAACATGTCGATTCCGCGCACACCGCGCTTCTCGTCGGAAGGAGCTGGCATCCAGACGGTGGTATTGACGAGGGTGCCACCGTCACGGATCAGCGTGACCAGCGCGGCCAGCTGTTCCGGAGTGACCGGTGCGAGATTGAGTACGAGGTCGACCGGCTCGGTCACCGCCGCGGTCATATCCGTGGTGGTGTGGTCGATCACCTCGTCGGCGCCTGCGGCTTTGACACGCTCGGCGTTGCGTGGGCTGGCCGTGGCGATCACACGGGCACGGACCTCCTTGGCCAGCTGCACGGCGTATCCGCCGACCGCTCCGCCGGCGCCGTTGATCAGCACCCGCTGACCGGCGGTCAGGTTGCCGTGGTCGAACAGCGCCTGCCACGCGGTCAGGCCCACCAGCGGCAACGCCGCCGAGTCGGCCAACGGGATGTTCTTGGGTGCCCCCGTCAGGATCTCCGCCGGCGCGATCACATACTCCGCGGCCGCCCCGGCCCCCGTCATCGGCAGGAAGCCGATGACCCGGTCGCCGACCGCGACGTCGTCCACGCCGTCACCGAGCGCGTCGACCGTGCCCGCGACGTCGATGCCGGGAGTGTGTGGCAGCTCGACCGGGATCGGACCCTGCATGTAGCCCGCACGGATGTTGCCGTCGACGCCGTTGAACGACGTCGCGGCGACGCGGATCCGGACCTGACCGGCGCCGGGGGTGGGCTGCGCGACGTCCTCGTAGCGCAGGACCTCGGGACCGCCGAACTCGTGAAAACGCACCGCCTTCATTGCTGCACCTGCTTCCGTGAGCGCCGTCGATGTGCTCCGAACTTGAAGCGATACCGACGCAGAGTCATCTCTGCGGCATTGCTTCGAGTTGCGAAGGCGTCCAGCCCCGCGTCACGAGGGCCGCCCGGAGGCAGCCACTGGATCCGCGGTTGCTGGAGACGTCACTAACTTCGCAGGATCCGGCGCAGTTAGCCTGGGCCGGGCTGGCCCACCTTGATGATGGTCGGCTCCCCGGCGACGCCGACGATCTCAGCCAGACGCGCCGCATCGGCCGAGCCCGGCGCCGCGGTGAGCATCAGAGCCGCCAGATCGTCGCCCGGGATGGCGAGCAGGCTGCCGACGAGCGTAACGGAGCCGCTGTCCGGATGAATGAACGTGGCACTGCTCTCGTAGGCCGCCACCGGTCGCGGCGTGCGCCACAAGGTGTCGAACAGGCGGCTTCGGCTCCGCATCTCGTCCACCAGCGCGGCAAGCGACGCATCGGCGGGGTAGCGCAACAGCGCGCTCTTCAGGCGGGCAACGAGGACCGCCTGATGATCGGTTGCGTCAGCCGCAGACTGCTGGAAACGACTGAACGGATCGCAGAAGCTACGCCAGGCGATGTTCCACTCCCACGGGTCCCCGGTGAGATCCCAATGCCCCAGGGCCATGAACGCACTGTTCACGGCGATCAAATTCATCGCCGCGTCGGAGACGAACATCGGAGTGTCCGTGAACCGCTCCAGCAGCCGCATCGCACCCGGACCGACTTCGTTCGGCACCTGCCCGTCCGCGGCGGCGTACCCGGCCAGCGCACAGAGCCGCTCGTACTCCGCCCGCCCGATCCGTAACGCGCGGGCGATGGCGTTCACCACCCCGGCCGACGGATGGCTGCGCCCCTGCTCCAACCGGCGTACGTAGTCCGCAGACATCCCCGCGAGCTCGCCGAGCTCCTCCCGCCGCAACCCTTGCACCCGCCGACGGCCGACCGGCAGCCCGACAGCCGCGGGGGGAGTACTCACCCGCAACTGGCGCACCGCGGCGCCGAACTCGTGACGTTCCACGGCCCAAGTGTGCCCGGACAACCGACGTGGCATCCGGCAAGCTGAGCCCTTCGGCGTAGGGCGCTAGCACGGCATGTTTGCTGACGCTGTAGGTCGGCGCGGTCAGCCCAACTCATTCCATTCATCAGATACCGGCAGCGATGCGGGCGAACAGCCGCAGCAGATGCTCCGTGGGTGTCCTCGGCGAGCGCGTGACGTGCAACAGCCACGTAGCCGATGGTCAGAAGTTACAACACCGCGACCTAGCGGGCGTTGACATGGCCCAATTTAGATGGGACGTTCGCAGAGCGCACAACAGAGCGCGGGGCGCACACGCCTAAGTTACGCTGCCGGTTCAACCTTTGCCGGGTGGTGATCGCACCCCTGCACGTGCTGCCATCGCAACAGCGATTGGAGAAGTAAGGGGATGTCGGGACTGGGCGGTCGTACCGCGTTCATTGCTGGCGGCCCGCGTGGACAGGCGCGTTCTCATGCGGTGCGTCTTGCTCGAGGCACGGACGTAGCGCTCGTCGACCTCCCCAAGCCGGTCGATTCGGTCGCCTATGGGCTCGCATCCGAGGCAGACATGAGAAAACCAGTTGCGCTGGTTGAAGCAGGGTGCCCGTTGATCGAAATGACCGACGCCTGAGAGGAACCGGAGTGGGAGACAACAGCCAGGGCCTGGAGCAGCGGGTCGCTGAACTCGAGCGAGCCGTCACACGCCTGAACGACATCGTCGAGATTCAGCACTTGCTCGCTTCCTACGGCCCCTCGGTGGACAGCAACTCCATCGACCTGGCAGGGGAGATCTGGGTCGAGGACGGCATTTACGAAATCGACGGCTGGGAGCTGGGGAACCGGCAACAGATCCGCGACATGCTCTACAGCGAGACGCATCAGGAGTACGTGCGCGTCGGCTCGTCCCACCAGGTCTCCCCGCCACGGATCACCTTGCAGGGCGACACGGCCGTGGCCATTACTTACCAGATCCTCATCGCCAACGGCCCACACGGTTTCATGATCCGCCGTCTGACCGCCAACAGATGGGCCCTGGAACGTCGGCCCGAGGGGTGGCGGGTCCGTCGTCGTACCAACCGGCTGCTCAACGGATCCCCGGCAGCCCGACTGCTGTTCCGACACTCGTTGCAGGGTGTCGACGACCCGCTCGCAGTCTTCGAGGAGGAGTACGAACCCACTCCGCGGGAGTTCGCCCGCGAGCAGGTCGAGCTGTTCGAACGCTCGAACGGAACCGAGGGGAACACAATGCAGGATCGTCCGATCGTGGTGCTTACCACGATCGGACGGAAGAGTGGGAAGGTCCGCAAGAGCCCTCTAATACGCGTCGAACACGACGGTCAGTACGTCGCGATCGCCTCATACGGCGGCAGGCCCGAGAACCCGGAGTGGTACGGGAACCTTCTGCATCAGCCGCTGGTCGAATTGCAGGACGGCGCGACCAGGCGGCGTTACCTGACGCGCGTGCTCACCGGCGCCGAGCGTGACACCTGGTGGGATCGCGCCGTCGAGGCGTTCCCGGCCTACGCCGAGTACCAGTTGAAGACGGCTCGACGGATCCCCGTCGTGCTGCTCCAACCCCTGTGAGGACACTCGAGCTTCTCGTCGACCAGCTCTGCGTTGCGTTGTCCGACTCCTTCCAGACGGCGTTGAGGAGTCGGACAACTTCACCTGGCTCAGGATGAACCGAACCGCGGGGAGCTGGCCTGCTCACCAGCCCAGATCCCAGACCGCCCGCCATCATGGGGCCGAGAGCAAACCAGGCATTCAGGGCCGCTCACATGGCTGACCGGTGCGCGCCAGGCCGCGTCTTGGTCAAGGCGCCGTGGCCGGCGCCTTGACCGCTGAGGACGATCGCGCTCGGCCGCGAGCTCTTCGGCGCTACGAGCGGAGAACAGGCATTCACCCTGGTGAGGGAGCATCTCGGGGCGAAGTGCGGCACTTACGGACCTGTGGTGCGGTGGCGGAGCCGCTGCCGCGTCCGCCGGCGCTCACGGCCGCGAAAACGTGTCCTCAGCGTGATTGACACCACACCTGGCCCCTGTCAGAGTTGGGCGGCCAACGCATGAACGTGCGGTAGACGCACACAATTCTAGGGAGCTGCATGACAACGAAGTCTCGCCGCCTCGCGCTCGTGGCGTTTCTCGCCACTGCGGGCCTGCTGATCTCCGCGTGCAGTTCGTCCGGTGGCTCGCCCGGGGCCATTACGGGCGGCGAGAACAGCACTGCGGCCGGGAACCTGGGCCTGAAGGAAGCCGCGGACTACATCGCAGCGAACGCAAAGAACCCAACCGGCATCGGCGTCTCCGACCTCAAGGAGGCCCCGCCGAAGGGCAAGAAGGTCATCATGCTGCTGGTCACCCCGCAGCCGGTCGCCGCGCGGGTGGCTACCGGCATGCGCGAAGGCTCCGCAGCCCTCGGTTGGGACTTCAGCACGATCAACGCAGGTTCCTCGCCGGCCGATGCAATCAAGGCCTTCGAGGCTGCTCTGCAGCAGACCCCCGACGCGATCTGCATCTGTGGCACCGCTGACTCGACGGTATTCACGTCCCAAATCGCCGAGGCGAAGAGTAAGGGCATCACCGTGATCCAGAACGTCGGCGCCGAAGGCCCGGTTGGCGGAGTTCTGGCGAACGTGGCGGGCTCCGACCAGATCGTGCTCTACGCCAAGCTGGTGGCTGCCTACTTCATCACCGAGTCGGGCGGCAAGGGCCGGGCTGGCCTCTTCAATATCAATGCGTTCCCGATCCTGAAAGCGTTCACCGGCGCTTTCATCGCCGCCGTCAAGACTTGGTGCCCGGGCTGCACGGTCGACGACCAGAACCAGCAGCTTGCGGACGTCGGCACGAAGACACCGGCCAACGTCGTCGCCTACTTCCAGCGCAACCCGCAGGCCAAGTGGGCCGTCTTCGGCAACGGCGACACTGCACTGGGGGTGAGTACTGCGCTCAAGACCGCCGGCATCTCGGGCATCAACATCATTGGTGAGTCTCCTTCAGCCCCCAACCTGGAGGCCCTCAAGACCGGTGACGAGAGAGCATGGGCGGGCTATCCGGTTGAAATGATGGGGTGGCGCACCATCGACGCCCTGGCGCGCCACTACGCCGGAGACGATGTCGCTGCCGCGGTCGCGGTACCACTTCCAGGCCAGATGATCACCAAGGCGAACGTGAACACGATCGCCATCGAACAAGGCCAGTACGTCGCCGTGGCCGGATTCCGCGATCAGTTCAAGAAGGCGTGGCATGTTGGTTGAGTCGTCATCCGACGAGGATGCCGGGCTCTTCAAGGATCAGGTCACTCCAGCGCTGCAGGTGCACTCCGCCAGCAAGACCTTTGGCGGCGTGCGAGTGCTGGAGGACGTGAGCCTAGCGGTGCTTCCCGGAGAGATCCGGGCCATCGTTGGTGAGAACGGCTCCGGCAAGAGCACACTGGTGAAGATCCTCGCCGGCTACCACGAACCCGATGCGGGCACTGAGGTGGTGGTGGCTGGGAACCCGGTCACCACTACTCACGCCGGCGAGGCGGAGAATGCCGGACTGCGATTCGTGCACCAGGACCTGGCCCTCGTCGACTCGCTCAATGTCGTCGAGAACCTCGGTCTGGGCAGAGGCTTCGGCCGTGGCCGCGGCCGGCCGGTCAACTGGGCTGACCGGCGCCGCGAAGCTCGGCAGAACCTCGCCGAACTCGGCTATGACGTCGACGTCACGGTCCCGACCGGGAAGCTGCAGGCCAGCGAAAGGACAGCGGTCGCGGTCGCCCGCGCGGTAGCCGAGCACCGCTCAAGGCCGCAAGTGTTGGTGCTGGACGAACCGACAGCCAACCTGCCCGGCCCCGAGGTAGAGCGGCTTTTCGACCTCGTCCGCAGGGTCCGCGACAACGGCGTTGCGGTCCTGTTCATCTCCCATCACCTGGACGAGGTGTTCGAGCTCGCGGACTCGGTCACCGTGTTGCGTGGCGGCCGTCTGATCACCACGAGGCCGATCGCCGGCCTCGACCGGAGCACCCTCATCGAGCTGATCGTGGGCCACCCGGTCCAGTCCTCAACACAGACCGCCGTCGTCGACGAGCGCTCCGTGGTCCTGGAGCTGAAGTCGATCTCCGGCGCCACGGTTCACAAGCTCAGTGCCGACGTGCGAAAGGGCGAGATCCTCGGCATCGCCGGCATCACCGGCTCGGGCCGTGAGGCGGCAGCATCGCTCATCTTCGGCGGCCTTCCGCGGACTGGCGACGTCGTCGTCGACGGCGACTTCGTGCCTTCCGGCCGGCCAGACCTGAGCATCGGGGCAGGGATCGCCATGGTGCCGGCGAACCGGCCGCGAGTCGCCGTGGTCCACGGCCACACTGTGGCCGAGAACCTCACGCTGGCGCGTCTGAAGGACTTCAGCCGGAAGGGCTGGCTGCGTCGTCGAGAGGAGATGCGCACCGTCCAGGGATGGCTGGGCGAACTCGACGTACGTCCGCGCGAGCCGCGCGCGTTGATGTCGCAACTTTCCGGCGGCAACGCCCAGAAGGTCATTCTCGCGAGGTGGCTCCGCCTGGAGCCACGAGTACTGATCCTCGACGAACCCACTCAAGGCGTTGACGTCGGGGCCAAACAAGACATCCACGACCGAATCCGTGCAGCCGCCTCATCAGGCTGCTCGGTGGTCGTTTGCTCGACGGATAGTGAGGAACTGGCGTTGTTGTGTTCGCGCATACTGGTCTTCTCCGGAGGACGTGTCGAGAGTGAGCTTCCTGGACCCGTCGAAGCCGCTGCGATCACTGCGGCGTGCCTGGCCGCCACGCCCGAGGCCCGAAAGACAGAAGAGGCCGGGGCATGACGACGTCAGTGGCTAGGGCCAAGCCACTGCAGCGATCGTGGGCCGAGAAACTCGCCTTGGACAAGTTCAGCGGGGTCCTCGTCCTTGCCGTGCTGGTGGTGATCTTCGGGACGGCTCTGCCGGACACCTTCCTGACTGCCACCACGTTGAAGGCAGTGAGCCAGAACCAGGCCGTCACTTTCATGGCGGCGCTCGCGCTGATCCTGCCCCTGGCCGCCGGCATCTTCGATCTCTCCGTGGCGGCCACGCTGGGAGTTGCCGTGGTGCTCTCGCTCAAGCTGATCGAAGGCGGGACACCAGTCGTGCTGGCGATCCTGGCCACCTTCGGCGTGGGCCTGGTGATCGGCGTCGTCAACGGCGTGGTGATCGTGGGACTGCAGGTCAGCTCGTTCATCGCCACCCTGGGTATGTCCA
Organism: Dactylosporangium sp. CA-233914; assembly: GCF_050942935.1. Lineage (NCBI taxonomy): Bacteria > Bacillati > Actinomycetota > Actinomycetes > Micromonosporales > Micromonosporaceae > Dactylosporangium > Dactylosporangium sp. CA-233914. The sequence continues at coordinate 4,091,389 of NZ_CP192030.1, forward strand.
GCGTCCTCGCCGCCATCGCGTACTGGATCACCGACGGCAACCAGTTGGTGGGGACGAATGACAACGCCCACAGCTTCACCAAGCTGGGCCAGGGCACCCTCCTCGGCCTGGCCTACCCGGTGTGGTACGCGGCCGTCGTCGCCATCATCATCTGGTACGTCACCGAGGCGACCACAGTAGGGCGGTACCTCTACGGCATCGGCGGCAACTCCGAAGCGGCCCGTCTCGCCGGTGTCCGGGTGAACTTGATCTCCTTCGGCTCGCTGGTGGCCTCCGGGCTCATCGCCTCCTGCGCCGGCGTCGTGCTCTCCGCGCAACTCGGGACAGGTGGACCGGATATCGGCACGCCGTATCTGCTGCCCGCATTCTCCACGGTGCTACTGGGTGCGACGCAGATCCGCAACAACGGCCGAGTGAACGTGCTCGGCACCCTCGTTGCCTGCGTGCTCCTCGCGACCGGCATCTACGGGCTGCAACTCGCCGGGGCTCCGTCGTGGATCTCCAGTCTCTTCAACGGCTGCGCCCTGGTCCTGGCCGTCGCCCTCTCTGTCCGCCTCACCCGTCGCCGGTAGCGGCGCCAACCGAGTAATCGAAGGAACAACATGTTGGAGCGCCTCGCCGACCGGCTGGCTATTCACGAATGCCTGTACCGCTATGCACGTTCAGTCGATCGACTGGACTACGAGGGCATCGCGGCATGCTATTTCGATGACGCCATCGATACGCATGCCTCCTATACGGGTACGGCAGCAGGCCTGGTCGAGGACATCCGCAGCCGCCACCAGGCCATCGACTCCGCGCAGCACTTCGTCACCAACGTCATCATCGAGTTCGACGGGGACAACCTGGCCTTCGTCGAGTCGTACTGCATCGCATTCCTGCGCATGCGGCCCGAAGACAGCCAGGCGCAGCAGGCCGAACGCGTGAGCCGCTGCCGTTACGTGGACCGCTTCGAACGCCGTGACGGGCGCTGGGCGATCGCCGACCGCGTGGTCGTCTTCGACGAGTCGCTGCAGGTAAATGTGCAGGATCTGGCCCCCGAGGACTGGGTCATGTCCCGACGTGACCGGTCCGACCCGGTCTATTGGTGGGGTCGGGACGGCCACCAAGCAGGCAAGAACGCACCGAAGAACGAGACTGAAAGGTAGGCAGGCCATGACTGTCGAAGGAACGTGGGACAAGAAGTTCCAGCGCGTGATCGACGTCCTCGACGAGCACCTCGCCGCAGGCGACGACGTCGGCGCCTCGGTCGCCCTTTTCGTGAAGGGCGAGCCGGTCATCGACGCCTGGGGCGGCTGGATCGACCAGGCGCACACCAGGCCGTGGGAAAGAAACACGATCGTCAACTGCTGGTCGAATACGAAGACGGTCGCCGTACTCGCTCTGCTCATGCTGGTCGACCGGGGTCTGGTCGATCTGGACGCTCCGGTCGCGAAGTACTGGCCCGAATTCGCGGAAAACGGTAAGGAGAACGTCTTAGTCAAGCAGATCCTCTCCCACACCTCCGGCGTGGCCGGCTGGGACATGCCGGTGACGATGGACGACGTCTACGACCCGGACATCTCCCTGGCCAAGCTAGCCGCCATGGCTCCGTGGTGGGAACCCGGCACCGCCGGCGGCTACCACGGCTTGAGCATCGGACACCTCATCCATGGCGTCGTGCTGAAGGTGACCGGTCTTAGCCTCGGCAAGTTCGTCGCTGCCGAGATCGCCGCTCCGCTCGGCGCCGACTTCAGCATCGGCCTGCCTGAGTGGGAGGACTACCGGATCTCCCCGTTGATCCTCCCACCTCCCGGCCCGGCCTTCGACGCGGAACTCGCCTTCGAGGACAAGAACAGCGTGGGCTACAAGCTGACTGTCGCCGGTCTCGCGACCGACCCCGCAACCTGCTGGGACGTCCGATGGCGGCGCTCGGAGTTCTGCGCGGCGGGCAACGGCCACGGCAATGCCCGTTCGCTGGCGAGGATCCAGTCGGTGATCTCCAATGGCGGCGAGGCGCACGGGGTTCGGTTGCTCTCCCAAGCGACCATCGACCGGATTTTCGAGGAGCAGTCCAAAGGTGTCGACCTCTACCTCGGGCTGCCGATCCGCTGGGGCATCGGTTACGCCTTGTCGTACCCGGAGCACTTCCCGTACCTGCCCGACAGTCGAGTCTGCTTCTGGGCGGGCTGGGGAGGCTCCATGGTCATCAACGACATCGACCGCGGGCTGACCTTCGCCTACATCATGAACCGGATGGAGCCCGGGGTTCTCGGCACGTACAACGGCATCGTCGGCGGTTACCGGGCCGAGCCGCTCATCCGCTCGGTCTACGCCGCCCTCGACTAGAGCCGAGGCGGCACAACGTTGTTTCACACCTCGTAAGGAGCACATCACCATGGGGAAGTTGGAGAACAAGGTCGCCCTCATCACCGGCGGCGCGCGGGGCCAGGGCAGGTCTCACGCCATTGCCCTCGCGCGGGAGGGGGCGAGGATCGCTCTGGTCGATGCCCCGAGGCCGATCGCCTCCGTCAGCTACCCGCTCGGTACCGAGGCCGAGCTGGATGAGACGGTGAAGCTGGTCCAGGCGGAGAACATCCCGGCGATCGCTCTGCAGGGCGACACCCGGTCCATGGCGGACATGCGACGCGTCGTGTCGGACACCATCGCGAGGTTCGGCCAGATCGACATCCTGCTGGCGAACGCGGGCATCGCCTCGTACAGCCCACTCGCCACGATGTCGGACCAAATGTGGCAAGACATGATCGACGTCAATCTGACCGGGACGGCCAACACCATCCGAGCCGTGTTGCCGCACATGATCGAGCGCTCCTACGGCCGGATCGTCGTGACATCGTCGCAGGCCGGGCGAAAGGGCATACCGAACTTGGCGCACTACTGCTCCGCCAAATGGGGGCTGTCAGGCCTGGTTCGTACTGTCGCGCTGGAAGTGGCGCCCTTCGGCGGGATCACCTGCAACGCGATCCTCCCGGGCGGCGTGGAGACGCCGATGATGAAGAACGATGAGGTCTACCGGACGTTCCGTCCGGACCTGGACAACCCGACGCTCGAGGATATGGAGGCGGTTCTCCGCCAGCTCAATCCGATGCCGACCGAGTGGATTCAGCCGGAGGACATCTCGGCAGGGGTGCTGTATCTCGTCGCCGACGAGGCCCGGTACGTCACCGGCGCCATGCTGGACGTCGCGGCGGCGTTCAACGCCTGAGCGGACGTGGCTCCCGCTCAGCGGATCAACGCCAGGTCTCGCTCCATCTCGGCGGCAGCTGTCTTCAACTTGCTCAGCAGCTCGCCGCCGAGATGCTCCATCGCGACCTCCAGCGTCGTTCCGATGGAGGCTGCCGCGACGATCTTGCCCCCGCGGTCCCGAATGGGAACGGCGACGGTGCGCAGCTGTGGCTCCAGCTCCTGGTCGACGAGGGAGTAGCCCTGTTCGGCGACTTTCTTGATCTCCTCCCGCAACGCATTCTCGGAGGTGACCGTGTAGGGAGTGCGCTGCACCAGCTCGACATGACAGAAGTAGTCGTCGAGCTGGTCGGGGGAGAGTGAGCCCAGCAGCACCCTGCCAGGCGGGCTGCAATACGCCGGAACCCGCGTGCCGAGAACGACGTGGACCGACACCAGTCGTTTGGCCTGAACGCCGGCGACGAAGACGATCTCGTAGCCATCCAGAACGAAGGCCATCGACGTCTCGCCGACCTCTTTCGTGAGCTGCTGGAGGTGCGGCTGGATCACGTCGACGTTCGTGACCGAGTCGAGGTACGGGCGCGCCAGTTCGAGCACTCTCGGGCGCACATAGAAACGGGAGTTCGCTGTGCCGAGATAGCCAAGTGCCACCAACGTGTGCAGGAAGCGACGAGCCACCGCCCGATCCATCCCTGCCTCTCGCGCGACGTCCGAGATCGTCAGCTGGTCCCGGTCGTCGCGGAAGCACCGGAGGACGGCGAGGCCGCGTTCGAGCGCGTGGACATACGGACCGTCAGCTAGCTCGGACATGGGCCTCCTACTCGGGACAGGCAACCACCATCTTGCCAGACCTGCGTTGACGCAAGGACCCCGCAATGCAACGCACGCACGACGGATCGAACGGCAAGGACTTGTTGACGCCATGTGATGTGCGTGACAAGCTTTGTTCGCACAGCGCTCATATGAGCGCTAGGCGCACACGAGTGGAAGTGAGACACGCGATGACCCACGCGACGACCTGGCGCTCCGGCTGGGACGTGGACAACCCCCTGGACATCAAGACCGAGCTGGTCCGCAAGGACGAGGGCACCTGGGAGCAGGGTCCGGTCGCCGGGCTGGAGTACCGCGACCTTCACCTGGCCGCCAACACAGACGGGGCCTTGGTGGGCCGCCACGTCCGGTACACGGGCAAAGAGGGGGATGCCAGCACGGACTGGCAGTTCCACGACGCCGACTTTCAGTGGTTCTTCGTCTTGAATGGCTCGATCTCTGTCCGGACCGAGGACGGCCAGGACCTCGTCCTCGACAAGGGTGCCTCCGCCTACCAGCCGCCCTACTGGCGCTACCAGATCAGCGCGGTGTCCGACGACTTCGAAGGCGTCGAGGTTTTCGGCCCCTCCGACTACGGCACGGTCACCGGCAAAGACGCTCCCAAGCCAGAGCGCGCCGCCGAGTTCGCCCATCTGAAGGGCGTCTACACCTTCGACCGGCCCGACGCGTACGTGCGCGGCGACGGCCCCCGCCGGTGGTCGCTGTACCGCGACTTGGGCACCCGCATCCCGACCGACGGGCGCGTGCACATCCACATCATCAAGCTCGATGAGATCGAGCCCTCGCCGCCTGGCGGCACAGGAGAGCACCACCACTCGATGGCGCAGTTCTTCCTGCCAATCCGCGGATGGCTCGACGTCGCCCGCCCCGGGGAGCCGAACCAGCGAGTATTCGCGGGCGACCTCATGACGCTGTCGCGCGGTTCGATTCACAACGCGTTCGACGCCTCGCCTGACTACATGACTCTTGAGTTCTGCGTACCGGCCGAATACATCACCGTGGCCACCGCAGCGAAATGATCCTTGCCTCGTTGGCCGGTGGCGGCCCAGACGGAACGCTGGTGGTTGTCAGCAGCGACAGGACCCGATTTCTGGTCCCGCCGCAAGGCCCACGGACCATGCAGCGGGCGCTTGACACCTGGGCGGAATCCGTGACGTTGCTGGAGGGTGTCTTCGAGTCGCTCGACGACCCGACGCTAGGGAGCCCCGTTGACGGCGCGGTCTTCGCGGCGCCACTGCCCCGGGTTTACCACTGGGCGGAGGGCAGTTCGTACCTCTCGCACATGGAGCGGATTCGCGGCGGCCGAGGGGAGGCGCTGCCTGACCGACACCGCGAGCGCCCTATCGTCTACCAGAGCGGCGGCGCGCCGAACTGGCCACCCCGCGCCGAGGTGCCGTTACCTGACGAGACGTGGGAACTCGACTATGAGCCGACCGTCTTTGTCGTCACCGGTGATGCTCCACAGGGAACGACAGCAGCACAGGCGCCCGAACACATCAAGCTGGTCGGCATCACCAACGACGTCACATATCGACGTCTACTGGTGGAGGAACGCCGTCAAGGGACGGGCACATACGGATCCAAGCCCGGCCGAGGCTTCGCTCCGTTCCTCGTCACGCCAGCCACCCTCGGTACCGCGTGGCAGAGTTCCTTCCTGCGGGCAGCGCTGCAGTGCAGCGTCAACGGAACGCTGTACGGCGCTCCTCGGGCCGATCGCGATTTCTCCTTCGGCCTTCCGCAGATCATCGGGGAGTTCACCAGGACGCGACCGCTTATCGCCGGGTCGATGATCGGCACTGGGACCATTTCCAACGGCGACACGGAGTACGGCTTCGGCTGCATCGCGGAGAAGCGCGGTGTCGAAATCATGCAGAGCGGGGCTGCCGTGACGCCCTTCCTGTCCGCAGGAGACACCGTCACCATCGAAGCGATCGCCGACGACGGCACCTCGCTGTTCGGCCTCATTCAGCACACCGTGACAAGGATGGAGTAGTCGGCACCATGCCAAATTTCACCGGCCGGGTAGCACTTGTCACCGGCGCCGCCCATGGCCAGGGCCGTGAGCATGCGATCCAGTTTGCGAAGAACGGTGCAGACGTCATCCTCGTCGATGTGCCCAAGCCGGTCGATTCGGTGCCGTACCCATTGGGAACTTCCGCGGAGTTGCGTGAGACCGCGACTGCGGTGGAGAGCCTGGAGCGGAAGGCCCTCGTGGTCGAGGCGGATGTACGCAGCATCGACGCGATGCGTGCCGTCGTGGCGGACGGCATCGCGGCCTTCGGTCACGTCGACATCTTGGCGGCCAATGCCGGCGTCGTCACGTACCACCAACTCGTTGACATGGACGACCAGGCGTGGCAGGACATGATCGACGTCAACCTCACCGGCGTCGCCAACAGCATCCGCGCCGTACTGCCGCACATGATGGAGCGAAAGTACGGGCGGATCGTCGTTACCTCGTCGCAGGCCGCTCGGCGCGGCGTACCGAACCTGAGCCACTACGCCGCCTCGAAGTGGGCGCTGATCGGCCTGATGAAGGCCGTCGCGCTGGAGGCCGCACCGTACATGATCACCTGCAACGCGGTGCTACCCGGTGCTGTGAACACGCCGATGATGCACCACGACGAGGTCTACAAGGTGTTCGTGCCCGAGAAGGACGCTCCCGGCCTTGAGGACATGGAGGCGCGGCTCACGCAGATGAATCCCATGCCCACGATCTGGGTCGAGCCGACGGACATCTCTCACGAGGTGCTCCACCTCGCGGCCGAGGAGTCCCGCTTCATCTCGGGATGCACCGTCGACGTGGCAGCGGCCTACAACGCCAACTTCCCGTAAGAGGAGCAGTAGTGCCAGACGAACCTGAACCGTCGGTGCTCTGGCGACCGACTCCAGAGTCGATTCGCGCCACGCGTCTGCACGCCTTCGCGACCTGGGTTGGCCGGCGACGCGGCTTGACCTTCGGCGACCCCACCGACTACGACGCCGTATGGCGCTGGTCAGTGCATCAACTGGAGGATTTCTGGTCGGACCTCGCCATATGGAGCGGGACGCTACCGACAGATCACGGGCCGGTCCTGCCGGATGTCCGGATGCCGGGCGCCGTCTGGTTCCCGGAGTGCTCGATCAACTACGCGGAGCAGATGCTGCGAGACACCACAGAAGATCACCCGGCCCTCGTCCTCGTGGACGAGCAGTACCGCGTCACGGAGGTTTCCCAGTTGCAACTGCGACGCTGGGCCGGCGCCTTCGCGGCAACGCTGAGAGGCCTCGGCGTCAAGCCCGGCGACCGGGTCGCCGCCTACCTCCCGAACGGCTTGGAAGCAGTCGTCGCCCTGCTCGGCTGCGCGTCGATCGGTGCCGTGTGGACCGTCTGTCCGCCCGACTTCGGCACCTCGGCCGTGCTCGATCGAATTTCTCAAGTCGAGCCGACGGTGCTCGTCGCTGCCGACGGGTACAGATTCAACGGCAAGCAGCACGACCGTCGCGAGCAAGTGGACTTGATCCGAGCCTCGCTGCCGAGTCTGCGCGCGACCATCGCGGTGCCCGTTCTCGGTCTGGAGACGCGCTCGGCCGACGTTCTCGCCTGGGCCGATGCGATCGCAGAGGAGCAAGAACCAGCGTTCGTGCGCGTGCCGTTCGACCATCCACTATGGATTGTCTACTCCTCTGGGACCACCGGCCGGCCTAAGGGAATCGTGCACGGTCACGGTGGGATCGTCCTGGAGCAGCGCAAGATGTCGATGCTGCAGAACGACATCGGGCCGGGTGACCGCTTCTACTGGTACACCTCCACCGGCTGGATCATGTGGAATATCGCGACCTCCGCGCTGCTGAGCGGTGCCACGGTCGTCGTCCATGACGGCAGCCCGAACTACCCCGACCTCCAAGTGCAGTTCGCCTTGGTGGAGAGGCTCGGCATCACCTACCTCGGCACCAGCGCCGGTTACCTCACCGCTTGTGAGAGGGCGGGCGCGAAGCCGGGGGAGCGATTCGACCTCTCTCGTCTGCGCACTATCGGTTCGACGGGGTCGCCGTTGCCTGCCTCGACGTTCCGCTGGGTGTACGAGGCGGTCAAGCCCGACGTGCTCCTCGCCTCCTCTTCCGGAGGCACCGACATCGCCAGCGGCTTCATCGGGGGCACCTCGCTGCTGTCGGTCACCGAAGGCGAGCTGCAGCGCCCTCTGCTCGGCGTGGACGTCCAGTCGTGGAACAGCGACGGCAAGCCCGTCACCGGCGAACTCGGGGAACTGGTCGTTACGCAGCCCATGCCGTCGATGCCGTTGCGGCTGTGGAACGACGCCGACGGGAAGCGCTACCGGTCCTCGTACTTCGAGCCATGGCCGGGGGTGTGGCGCCACGGCGACTGGCTGGAGATCACTGGACGCGGCACCTGCCGCATCCTGGGTCGCTCCGACTCGACCCTGAACAGGGGAGGAGTGCGCATCGGTTCGGCCGAAATCTATGCCGCGCTCGGCCGACTGCCCGACGTGGCGGACTCTCTCGTTCTCGGTATCGAACTGCTGGACGGCGGCTACTACATGCCATTGTTCGTCGTCTTGGAGGACGGCACCGACTTTTCCGAGGATCTCGTCGCGGCGATCAAGGACGCGGTGCGCCGCCACGCCAGCCCAAGGCACGTGCCGGATGAGGTGATCCAGGTTTCGGCGATTCCGCGCACGCGCACCGGCAAGCTCGTCGAAGTCCCGCTCAAGCGGATCTTTCAGGGCGTCCCGCCAGAGGTCGCCCTAGAACGCGAAAGCCTCTCAGTGCCGGAGTCGCTCGACGCCTTCCTGAAACTCGCAGCCGAGAGGACGCCATGACCACTGGACGCATGGAGGGAAAGGTCTGCGTTGTCACCGGCTCAGGAAGCGGCATCGGGGCCGCAACGGCCAAGCTCTTCGCCGCGCACGGCGCCGCCGGCGTGGTCGTGGGTGACATGTCGGGTGACGCGGCTCGCGGCGTGTGCGACGAGATCATCGCAGCAGGCGGCACCGCTTCTCCGTTCGTCCTGGACGTCTCCGACGAGGCCGCGGCGGAGGCGATGATCGCGCATGCTGTGGCGGAGTACGGCACCGTCGACGTGCTGCACAACAACGCCGGTACCGGAAAGCCGGGTGCCGTGCATGAGATAGCCCGAGCTGAGTGGGAGCGGGTCTTTGACGTGAACGTGACGGGGACCTTCATGGTGTCGAAGGCCGCCTTGAGGGTGATGCTCGACCGCGGTCGGGGCGCCATTGTGAACACCTGCTCCAACCATGCGACGACGGCCTCGCCGCGGCTCGCCTCGTACCATGCCTCGAAAGGTGCAATCAAGGCGCTCACTCGTCAGATGGCTTTGGACTACGCGCCGAGCATCCGTGTCAACTGCATCTCGCCCGGTCTGGTGGACACCCCACTTGCGCATGCTCGCGGGGCCGAGGACACGGAGGCCTGGGCTCACAAGCAGGAGTCGAACCGCTATTTCAAACGGGCCGCCCAGCCGATCGAGATCGCCTACGGGGTCCTATTCCTTGCTTCGGACGAGGCGAGCTTTCTCACCGGCCACGACCTGGTCATGAGTGGCGGCCAGGGCGAGGTCGCATTCTGATGCCGATTTCGTTGTCCCTGGCCGGCCGCGTCGCTGTGGTCGCCGGTGCCGGGCGCGGTATCGGCGAAGCGGTCGCGCTGCGTCTCGCCGAAGCGGGTGCGGCGGTGGCTGTCGTCGACTCCCGCGCGGATCGCGCGGCGGGCACTGTAGCGGCAGTCCGGCAAGCCGGCGGCACGGCGGTGCCGATTATCGCGAATCTGCTCGATGCCAGCCAGGTTGATCAGATCGTCCCGTCGGCAACCGAGCAACTCGGCAGCGTCGACATCCTCGTGAACGTCGCTGGCGGTTCCTGGGCGCTCGCCCCCTACAGGTTGACTCACGAGGTGACCGACGAGGAGTGGTCGCTGATTCAAGCCATGAACCTGACGTACGTCTTCCAACTCACTCGGAGCGCGCTTGGCGAGATGGTGCAGTCCGGCGGCGGGACGATCGTGCATGTCGGCTCCATCGCAGGCGTGTTGAGTTCACCGCTGGCCGCCGCCTACGGCGCCGCGAAGGCCGGCATCTCATCGTTGACGCGGACCCTCGCCTATGAGTACGGGCCCTTCGGCATTCGCGTGAACTGCATCGCCCCCGGACGCATCAACACCCCGGCGACAGCACCCGAGCCGGGCCAGCAGCAGGCCGACTTCACCGGTAGCATCCCACTGCGACGTATGGGTGTTCCGGCGGAGATCGCCGACGCCGTGGCGTTTCTCGTCAGCGACCTCGCCAGCTACATCTCCGGTCAGACGCTCCTCGTCGACGGTGGCGCGACGGCCACGCCAGGCTTGATTCTCGGCGTCAACGGGATGCCTCCCTCCAGCGATCGAGTAGGCGGCCAGGCCTAGTGCCTGGTCCACGCCGTGATCAACGGTAGGTTTGTGGTTTGGTTATCGCCTGCGCCAGTGCACGCAGGCTGGGTGGTCTAGGTGAGCCTGCTGGCAGGCCGACGTGGCGCCGCGAGGTCATCCGCCTCGCGTGCTGGTCCGCTCAACCGTCAGGTCACGAATCCGAATCACGACCGCTGGCCGGGCAGGATCCCCGCGAACGCGATCATCGAGCACACGGGCCGTCGGTCGGGGCGTGCCTGCCGACCCGTCAGGTGATAGTCATGCCGCCATCGACCGCCAGTGTCTGGCCGGTGATGTATCCCGCAGCATCTGATGCCAGGAAGACCACTGTTGCCGCGAGTTCACGGGGGTCGCCCTTGCGTCCCGAGGGCACTCGGGACGGTAGAAGTGACTCGATGTAGCCGGGCGGGTACTGGTCAGTCATCTCCGAGGTGAAGAAGCCGGGAGCTACGGCGTTGACCCGGATGCCCTTGCGGCCGGTCCACTGCTGTGCCAGGTCGCGGGTCAGGCCGATCAGTCCGGCTTTTGAAGCTGCGTATGCAGCTTGGGGCAGGCCCGCCGTCGTGATCCCCAAGATCGAGGAAATATTGGTGATGCTTGAGCCGGGCTTCATGACCCGACCACATGCCTGAGCCATCCAGTAGCAGCCGTTCAGGTTGACGTCGATGACCTGCCGGAACTCCTCGGGGCGCTCGCGAGTGGCCGGCACTGCCGTTGCAACCCCCGCGTTGTTCACCAGGATGTCTACGCGGCCGAAACGCTCCATGGCCGAATCAACCAGCGAACGGCAGGACTCAGGGTCGCTGACGTCCGTCGCGATTGCTAGGGCCTCGTGACCTGATTGCTCCACTAGTCGGGCGGTGTCACCGAGGCGGTCGGCCCGGCGCGCACCGAGGACGACATTTGCTCCGGCCTCGGACATAGCCTGCGCGAACGCGACCCCGAGTCCGCTAGACGCCCCGGTTATGACTGCTACCTTGCCGTCGATGCGAAACAGATCGAGCACAGTCATGGCAGGCTCCTACAGTCGTTCGAGGATCAGGGCCATGCCTTGGCCGCCGCCAACGCACATCGTGATCAGTCCTGTGGTCTTGTCATGCCATTCCAGTGCGTTCAGCATCGTGTTCTGCAGACGGGCACCAGTCATGCCAAAGGGATGGCCGACCGCGATGGCGCCGCCGTTGACATTGAGCCGGTCGATGTCGATACCCAGGTCTTGGTACGAGGGAACGACCTGAGCCGCGAAAGCCTCATTGATCTCGACCAGGTCGATGTCGTTGATGCTCATGCTGGCGTGCGCAAGAGCTCTTCGAGTCGCCTCTACCGGACCCAAGCCCATGATCTCGGGGGATAGTGCGGACACGCCGGTGGCGACGATTCGGGCCAACGGTGCGACGCCGAGCTGGGCAGCCTTTGCGTCGGACATGATGACCACCGCGGCAGCACCGTCGTTGAGGGGACAGCAGTTCCCGGCAGTGACGAGGCCCTCTTCCCGGAATACGGGCTTCAGGGCGGCCATGGCCTCGTAAGTGACTCCGGGGCGGGGGCCGTCGTCGGCGGAGACGACGGTGCCGTCGGGGGTGGTGACCGGGGTTATCTCCCGGGCCCAGAAGCCGTCATTGATGGCCTTCTCGGCGAGGTTCTGGGAGCGGACGCCGAACTCGTCCAGCTCACGGCGAGACAAGCCGCGCAGCGTGGCGACGTTCTCAGCGGTCTGCCCCATGGCGATGTAAACGTCTGGGAGCTGGCTGTCGTCGCGAGGGTCGTGCCAGGGCCTGTTGGTTGTGGCTGTCTCTGCCGTCCGGTTCTGAGCCCCGTCGAACAACGGGTTGACGGTGCCCGGGATGTGGTCAGAGGTGCCCTTGCCGAAACGAGAGACGGTTTCGACGCCGGCGGAGACAAACGTGTTGCCCTCGCCGGCCTTGATGGCGTGGAAGGCCATCCGGGTCGTCTGCACCGAGGAGGCGCAGTAACGGGTCACTGTCGTCCCGGGGACGGCGTCCCAGCCGTTGAGGACGCTGACGACACGGCCCATGTTGTTGCCGCTCTCGCCGCCGGGCAACCCGCACCCCAAAATCAGGTCGTCGATATCGGACGGATCGAGCTGCGGCACCTTGGCGACCGCGGCACTGGTGATGAGCGCTGCGAGGTCGTCCGGACGAAAGTCTCTGAGCGACCCTTTGTTCGCTCGACCGATAGGCGTGCGAGCGGCGGCGACGATGACGGCCTCAGGCATGACAGCTCCACGGGTTGATCCCAAAAATAAGCGATTGCATAGGTATGCGCGTGCTTAGGTTGTCACTGAAGCGGCTGTTTGACCACCGCGCGTACGGATCGCTGTCCTTCGGTGCGAACGGTCAAGCGCGGACGGAACCAGCGCCAATCAGAAAGGTATGCCGGCGGCCGCCGGGACCCGGTCAGGCCGAGGCCTTCGCGCTACGAGCCGCTCGCTGTTGCCGTAGCTCGGCACGGGCAAGCGCGTCCTTGTGCACTTCGTCCGGTCCATCGGCGAACCGCAGGGTACGGATGAGTGCGTAGGCGTAGGCCAACGGAAAGTCTTGGGAGAGACCCGCGGCTCCGTGGGCCTGAATGGCTTTGTCGAGGATCCACTGGACCGTTGCCGGCGTCGCGATCTTGATAGCCTGTATGTCGCTGTGCGCGGCCTTGTTTCCGTTGACATCCATGTTCCAAGCCGCCTTCAGGGTCAGCAGCCGAAGTTGTTCGATCTTCACGCGCGACTCGGCGATCCAACTCCGAATCACACCCTGTTCGGACAAAGGCTTGCCGAAGGCGACGCGTTCGTCCGCGCGTGCACAGAGCAGTTGCAGCGCTCGTTCGGCGAGTCCGATCGAGCGCATACAATGGTGGATGCGTCCCGGCCCGAGGCGAGCTTGGGCGATCGCAAAGCCGTCGCCCTCGGCACTGATGATGTTGGCCGCGGGTACCCGGACGTCGTCGAAGAATAGCTCTCCGTGACCGCCGTGCTCGTGGTCGTCGTAGCCCAGCACGTGCATGGCGCGTTCGATGCGCACGCCAGGCGTTTCACGTGGGACAAGGATCATCGACTGTTGGCGGTGACGCTCGGCGTCGGGATCGGTCTTGCCCATGACGATAAGAATCTTGGCATTGGGATTCATGGCGCCTGTGATCCACCACTTATGCCCGTTGATCACGTAGTCGCTGCCGTCGCGCTCGATGCTGGTCGAGATGTTGGTGGCGTCAGAAGAGGCGACCTCGGGTTCGGTCATCGCGAAAGACGACCGGATCTCGCCTGCCAGCAATGGCTCCAGCCATTGCACCTTCTGCTCAGGCGTACCGAACAGTGACAGCACCTCCATGTTTCCCGTGTCCGGTGCGGCGCAATTCAGCACTGCGGGCGCGAGATGCGGGCTGCGTCCGGTGATCTCCGCCAACGGCGCATACTGCAGATTGGTGAGTCCGGCACCGTTCTCGCCGGGGAGGAACAAGTTCCACAGTCCTCGTCTACGAGCCTCGGTGCGCAAGTGGCGCAGCGTCGGTGAGGAGTCCCAGGCCCAGCGGTTGTCCAGTCCGTCGAGTTCTTCCTCGAAGACTGCCTCCGCCGGGTAGATGTGCCTGTCCATGAAATCCAAGAGGTTGTCGCGCAGCCCAAGGGTTCGGGCATCGAATGCAAACTCCATCAAAATTGCTCCTTCAGTGCGGCCAGCCCGGCTTCCAGGAGTGGCTCGGTGAGCAGGCCGTATTGGTCGAAACCCTCGCCGACGGTCTGGTGGTTCACGGAGCGGTAGTGGATGCCCTCAACGATCCCGGCGAACTTGTAGTGCGCCAGCCCGAGATAGAAGCCGAAATTGTCGAGCCTGCGGCCACTGACTTCGACGTATCGCTGCCGCACCTCGGCCTCGGAGAGAAAGCCGGGAGTGTCGGCGGCGTCGGTCACCACGGTCCCGCCTGGGAGGCGTGCCAGGCGTTGGTAGAGGCTGAGCAGGGCGAGGTCTGTGATCGGGTCGCCCAGCGTGGCCATTTCCCAGTCGAGGACAGCGCTCACCTGGTCGTTGTCGTCGATCAGCACGTTGTCCAGCCGGTAGTCGCCGTGCACGATGGCAGCGGCGGACTGTTCTGGGACGCGGGCAGCCAATCGTTGCGCCAATTCGGCCGCAGCGGGCAGCTCCCGCGTCTTGGTCGCCTGGAACTGTGTACTCCACCGCCGTATCTGGCGCGACAAAAATCCGGTCGAGCGGCCGAATTCACCTAACCCGACAGCCTGCGGATCGATGCTGTGCAATGTGACGAGTACGTCGACGAGCCGGGTCGAAATCGCGCGGACACGCTCCGCGCCGAGCGCCTCGAGCTCGCTTGCGCGACGGAACGGTGTGCCGTCCACTTTCTGCATCACGTAGAACTGCGCGCCGATGACCGAGTCGTCCTCGCAGAGTACGTAGGTGACCGGCACCGGTACCGCGGTCTCGGCGAGTGCCGACATGACCCGGTACTCCCGTCCCATTTCGTGGGCCGTCGCTACCAGATGGCCCACCGGTGGGCGCCGCAGTATCCAGGAGTTTGTTCCGTCACCGACCTCGTAGGTGAGGTTGGACCTGCCCCCGGCGATCAGTCGAGCGCTCGTGATCTCGCCGGCTCCGGGCACGTAGAGCACGAACCACTCGGCTAGGCGGCTGATATCCAGTCCGGGCGGATCGTCATCGGTTCGGACGTCAAACTCGCGCATCACGACACGGCGACTGTGAGGACATCGGCAACACAGGCCGGCTTGCCACCGCTCTGGCGCTCCACGGTCACCCTGATCGCGAACTGATGACCCGAGCTGATCGGCGTGACAGCAAGCAATTCCGCGCCGCCCCGCAGCCGGGAGCCCACTGGGACAATTGACGGAAACCTGACCTTGTCCGTGCCGTAGTTGACCATCATCGACGGCCCGTCGACGCGGTAGATCTGACTCAAGAACATCGGTACAAGCGACAACGTCAGGTAGCCGTGCGCGATCGCGGCCCCGAAAGGGCCGACGGCGGCGCGGGCCGGGTCGACGTGGATCCACTGGCGGTCGCCGGTGGCGTCGGCAAAGGCGTTGACCTGCTCCTGCGTGACCTGGTGCCACTCCGAATAGCCCAAGTGGGTGCCGACCGAACGTTCGAGGTCATCAATGCCGTTCAAGATTCTCAATATCGTTGTCCATTCTCAGGTCGATAAGGCCGGGCGGCCGAACGATCCATGCCTCAGTCGGTTGGGCCGCCGGCTACGTAGAGCACCTGGCCGGAGACGAACCCGGCTTCCTCACTCACGAGGAACCGGACAGCGTGCGCGACGTCGTCTGGCTGACCGGCCCGAGCCACCGGGATCTGGGCAGCGGAGGCCGCGATGAAGTCGTCGAACGACATCCCCATACGCTCAGCGGTAGCGGCGGTCATGTCAGTTTGGATGAAGCCGGGCGCGACCGCGTTCACCGTCACTCCGAACTTGCCCAGCTCGATAGCCAAGGTCTTCGTGAAGCCTTGCAGGCCGGCCTTCGCGGCAGAGTAGTTGGCCTGTCCGCGATTGCCCAGGGCGGACGTGCTGGAGACATTGACGATGCGTCCGAACTTCGCTTCGGTCATGTGCCGCTGCGCGGCGCGACTCATCAGGAATGCCCCGCGAAGGTGGACGCCCGTCACTGCGTCCCAGTCGTCTACGGTCATCTTGAACAGCAGGTTGTCGCGGATGATGCCAGCGTTGTTGACGAGGATTGTTGGGGCGCCGAGTCCGTTGACGATCGCCTCGAACGCCTCCAAGACAGAGGCTTCGTCGCTGACGTCCGCTCCCACTGCCAATGCGGTGCCGCCGGCGGAGACGATGGAGTCGACCGTGCCGCGGCAGGCCTCGGTGTCGAGATCGAGGACAGCTACCTTGTGCCCGTCACTGGCCAATCGGCGGGCAGTGGCAGCACCGATGCCCCGAGCGGCTCCAGTGATGACGGCAATACGGGTTTCAGACATCGACCGCTCCTTGGATGGGCAGCATCATGTGACGGAAAGGGCGAGTTGAGATTGGTCGGACGACGCAGGAATGCAGGTGGACCTCACAAACCCAGGTCGCGGCCGATGAGTTCTCTCATGATTTCGTTGGAACCGGCCCAGATCTTGGTGACTCTGGCATCGCGCCACGCGCGGGCGACGCGGTATTCGTTCATGTAGCCGTAGCCCCCGTAGAGTTGCACACAGTGGTCGAGCACCTCGGACTGGACCTGAGAGGACCACCACTTGGCCTTGGCCGCGTCGACGGAGGTGAGCTCCTGCCGGGTGTATGCATCGACGCACTTGTCGACGTATGCCTCGATCACCTCGATCTGCGTGAACAGTTGTGCCAGCAGGAACTTGTTGTGCTGAAACGAGCCGATGGGCTTCCCGAAGGCCTGCCGCTCCTTGGTGTAGGCAAGCGTCTCGTTGAGGATCTGTTTGGCGTGCGCCACGTTGCTCACCGCGCAGCTCAGTCTTTCCTGCGGCAAGTTCTGCATCATGTGGATGAATCCGCCGTCGAGATCGCCGATCATCTCGCCTTCGGTGACGCGGACGTCGTCGAAGAAGAGTTCGGCGGTGTCTGATTCCTCTTGACCGACCTTGTCCAGCTTGCGTCCCCGAGAAAAGCCGCTCGTGGTCGACTCCACGGCGAAAAGGGTGATGCCATGGGCCCTCTTCTCAGAAGAGGTGCGGGTTGCGACGATAACCAAGTCCGCGGAGTAGCCATTCGTGATGAACGTTTTGGAGCCGTTGATCACCCACGAGTCCCCATCGCGCACGGCGGTGGTCTTCAGCGCGGCTAGGTCAGAGCCACCGCTGGGCTCGGTCATGGCGATGGCGCAGAGAATTTCGCCCGAGGCGACTCCCGGTAGCCACCGCTTGCGCTGTTCATCGTTCGTGAGTGCGACCAGATAGGGCGCCGCGATTTCCGCGTGGATACCCCAGCAGCTATTGAGCGCGGCGTTGACCTTGGCCAGTTCTTCTCCGAGTACGGCGTTGAAGCGGTAGTCGCCGGCCCCGACCCCGCCGTAGGCCTCTGGGATTTCCAGGCCGAGCAGTCCCTGCTCGCCGGCCGCGAGCCAGAATTCCCGAGAGATGGCGTGATCCTCCAGGTACTTTCCCACGTTGGGTACGGCGCTTCGTTCCAAGAACCTCCTGACCGAGTCGCGAAAGGCCTCGTGCTCCTCGCCGTAAACAGAGCGCCTCACTTCGATGTCCCTTTCCTCTGGACCGTCGCCTTGGCAGCGGCGCCTCCCCGTCGGCTCGACACCTTGGCTGGACGTTTGACGGGGTTCCGGTTCTGGGCTGCGCGCGGGGCGCCGGACGGCCGCGCGTTCACAATGCGCAAGGCAAGGTTGGCGTTGAGATCGGCAATGGCGCCCACTTTGCGTCCCGGGCCCGGTTCGAACCAGCGCGCCAAGTCGATACACAGCGACAGCAACGCCCTGGCAGTGCCGGCTACGTCGTCCACGGAGAATCGGCCGGCGTGCACTCCGTCCAACACCGCTTCGACCATTACCTTCTGGAACTGCCGGCGTAGTGCGAGAATTTCCTGCCTGTGCTCCGCGGTTAGCGCATGAAACTCGTACTGGACAACACGCCCGAGCTTGGCGTTGACCATGTGCCACCGGCTATACGCGTAGACCATTCCATGCAGTCGTTCGGCTGGGTCGTCGCTGGACGCTGCCGCCTGCCTAAGGCACTCCATGGAGTCGATGTGGCCCTGGATGCTAACTGCGAAGAGCAGATCCTCCTTGGACTCGTGATGGATGTACACCGCGGCAGGGCTTCGGCCGGCACGGGTAGCGATGTCCCTTGTACTGGTGCCACCGAATCCGCTCTCGGCAAAGGCGTCTACGGCGGCGTCCAGAAGCCGCTGCTGTGCTACTGAAGGCTCCACGTCTTCTCCTCGGGCTGAGTTGCTGTGGCTACGCCATTCGCACTGAGGCGAACACCAACATGAGCGATTGCTTAGTACTACCACGGATCCGGTGGGAAGCAGTCACAAGGGCGGTTCTTGTTCGCTGTTCTCCAGGCGGACTTGAAGATGGTTCATGTTCGCGAGCCATGCGTCGGTGTCGGCAGCGCGAGCCTTGTAGTACGCAGCGACTCGACCATGCGGTAGGACCAGGAAGCGGTCGTCCTGTGCGGACTGCCATACGAACTCGGCCACGTCGGCGGGATTCAGGGCGGCGTCGTGGCTAAGGATCTCCTGCACTCTCCCGGCGCGGTCCAGCATCGAGGTCTTCACACCTTGTGGGCAAATCGCTTGAACCACCACCCCGCGATGGCGGTACGTGGCAGAGAGCCATTCCGCGAACGCCAGGGCAGCGTGCTTCGTGACGCTGTAGGACGGCGCAGTCAGCATTGTCAGCAAGCCGGCCGCCGAGGCCGTGACAACGAACCGGCCTTCGCCCCGGTCGAGCCACTCGGGTAGCAGCAGTTGCGCAGCTCGCACATGGGCCATCACGTTGATATCCCACGAACTGGCCCAGTCCTGCTCCGTGGCATCCAGGCCCCGTCCGCGATCGACCCCGGCGTTGCCGTACCACGCGTCGATCGCCTTGAGATGCTCGCGGGCTTGCGCGACAAGGGCGCCTGCCCCTTCGGCCGAAGCGGCATCGCCGGGCACGGCGTATGCGCCGATCTCACGGGCGACCTCTTCAAGTTCGATCGCGTCGATGTCGGCGGCCACCACTCGGCATCCTTCCAACGCGAGCTTGGTCGCGATCGCGCGGCCGATACCCCGGGCCGCACCGGTCACCACAACTCCGTGCTCGTTGGTAAGCATCAGACAAGTCCCTCGACGGCGCTGAGTTGGGGGACAGGCGTGAAACGTCAGGCGGCCGCCGTCGGTGGCCATCGGCATTTGCACGCTGTCCCGTACCTAAGCGTCCGCTTAGGTACGGGACCGCACTGTAGTCCGTCTGGGTGCATCGCGAAAGGGTAGGGCCGCGCCATGTGCTTGTTCACAGACATGTTCGCCAGTGGAGATGGCCGGCCGCGCCAGCTCAGGAGCGCGGCGTGTGCGGCGGTCGTGCAGCTGATCGCCGGGAAGTTACAACATCGCAACCTTGCCCCGCGTTGACATGACCCGCGTCACATGCCAGGCCAGCGCCACGGAACGCACAGCAGAGCGCTAGGCACACACGTGACGGATTGCACTGTCGATCTCCTCGGCGGCGGTCGACGGGCGCAGCGGGCACCGACAACGCGACCATCTCGTTCAACGGCACGGCCGGGGAGCTGATCAAGGACGACGCCACGGGCGTATGGCGGGTGAAGGGCGACGACAACACCACCGTGCAGCGGCTGACGGACACGGTCAACGGCGACAGCGACAACGAGTACTGGAAGGTCACGACCGCCGGCGGCACGCAGTACTTCTTCGGGCTGAATCGGCTGCCGGGGTACACGGGCACTGCGCCGGCGGACAAGACCACCAGGTCGGAGTAGATGGTGCCAGTGGCGGGCAACAACACCGGCGAGCCGTGCCACGCCGCCACGTTCACCGGCTCGTTCTGTAACCAGGCGTGGCGCTGGAACCTCGACTACGTCGTGGGAGCTGCACGGCAACACGATGTCGCTGAGACCAACCTCTACGAATTCGATCCCTTGCGCGATCAGGGCGAGCGCTACGCGGCGCGGCTGGCCCGCGACGGTGTCCCGGTCGCCGTCACCCGTTACGAGGGCATGATCCACGGCTTCTGACCATCGACGTGACCATCCGGGCCGGACGGCGCAGCGGCACACCGACCGAGGGTTGCCCTGGTCGTCCTCATCGGCGCGGTCCTGGGCGGGGCGGTGGCCTTCGGGGCGCTGCTGAGCATCCCGGCGGGGCTGGGCGAGCAGATCGGCACCCACGTCGAGCTCGTGGTGCCGTGGCTGGTGATCGGCGGCGTGATCGGGCTGTGCCTGGTACCGGCCCTCCTCGCCGGCGCCCTGCCCACCCGCCGGATGCTCAGCGCCCCCGCGGTCCGCGCCACGTAGTCCGGCCCACGACGGGCGCGGGCCCGCCACCCTGGTCGTGGCGGGCCCGCGTCTCTGGGGGGCGGAAAGGTCGGTCAGCCCGCGTAGAGGGCCGCGATCTCCCGGTTGTTCAGCACGCCCTGGTAGACGTGGACCGCGTCGATCGTGCCGCCGAAGTAGGCGCTGGTGCCGGTTCGGTTGCCGATCAGCAGGCTGCTGGTCGAGGGGGCGCCGACGGCGCCGTGGCCGACGGAGGCCTGCTTGACGCCGTTGACGTAGAGGCTCACGTCGCCGGTCGACGCGTTGAAGACGCCGGCCAGGTGGACCCATTGGTCGGTGATCGCCGCGGTGGCCGAGTAGGACTCGACGTTGACGTAGCCGCCGGCGCCGTTGGGCTGGCGGACGGTGGCGCCCCACCTGCCTTCCCAGCCGCGGAAGAACAGGAAGAACGGGCCCTGGTTGAGGACCACCTGGTCGACGGTCGTGACCCGGTCCAGCTTGACCCAGGCCGCGAACGTGATGGATTGGTCGGTGCGCAGGACGGGGCGTTCGGTGCCGTTGTTCGTGGTGAGGTACCCGGAGCTGCCGTTGAGCTGGACGCCGCCGTTGCCGTCGTGGGAGTCGGCGGTGAGCCAGGCCGGCGAGGTGACCGGGTCGCCGGTCCAGGTCGGCATGAGCGTTGCGGTGCGGGCGAAGTAGGAGCCGTCGGGGGTGTCCGTGCAGTAGCACTCGCCGTCGGCGAACTGGTAGCCGGCCACCTCCATCGGGCGGGTCAGGCCGATCTGGGCCGGGACGCCCGTCGCCGCGTTGGCGTCGGTGCCGTTGATGTCGTCGGTGACCAGGGCGCGGTTCCAGACCCGGGCGTCGGCGATCTCGGCGTGGACGAAGCCGCTGGACCAGTTGTCCCAGCGGTAGCGGCCCAGGACGACGGGGCCGGTCGCCTTCGGGGCGGCGTCGTGGGTCGCGATCCACGCCGGCCAGAGGTTGGTGGTGCCGACCAGGTTGCCGTCCATCCACATGTTGATCTTGTTCTCCGCGTCGTCGTACGCCCCGACCAGCAGCGTCCACTTGCCAGGCACGGCGGCGTTGTTGGGGGTCGAGACGTTGGCGTAGTTCGGTACCCCGACGTTCTGGTCGGCGACCTGGAAGCGGTACAGCTTGGCCGCGCAGTCGAAGTTCAGGGTGAACGCGCTGACGTGGTTGTCGGCCGGCACGTTGCTGTAGTCCATCGACATGATGGTGAAGTTGTCGGACGTGCACCACAGCGGCGACTGCAGCTGGACCCACACCGCCACGCTCAACGACTTCGAGGTGTCCAGCGCCGGTACCAGCTGGGTGGCCGAGCTGTTCGTGCCGGTGAACGTGGCCGCGTTGGCGCCGACCCAGCGCGCGTTCGGCGTCCAGTTCACGCCGGTGGTGGTGAGCGACGAGCCGGAGACGCGGTCGGTGAAGCCGTGGCCGTCGATGTTGTCCAGCGGCCAGTGGGCCACCGCGGCCGACGGCGCGCTGACCAGGATGAAGTAGCTCGTCGTCGGGCTCTGGTGGTCGTGGGCGTCGAGGCTGTACACCGTCAGCTTGTTGATGCCATAGTGCGGCGGGGTCAGCATGATGGTCGGCGTCGCCGCCCCGGCCGCCACGCTCACATAGTTCGTCGGCGCGTCCCAGCCGTAGACGTACTTGACGACGTCCTGGCCGGCGGGCCCGGCCGGCTCGCTGAACACGAAGCCGCCCGCGATGCCGGGGCCGCCCCGGGCCGTGCAGGCGCCGATGGTGCCGGGGTCGCAGCCGGTGTACACGGGGGCCGTGCCCGAGGCCGTCGGGGTCACCACCGGCGCGGTCGGCGCCGTGGTGTCGACCGTGAAGACGCACCACGGCGACCACGGCGAGGTGTCGTGACCGTCGTTGGTCTGGACCCTGAACTGGTACTGCTTGCCTTCGGAGTTCGCGCCGAGGTTGACCGTGACGGCGCCGTTGTTGTTGGCCGGCTTGCTCGGTCCGGCGAGGGTGGTGACGGTGCCGGACGGCAGCTGCTGCCACTGGAACGTCGAGGACAGCGTGTCGGAGCCGTCGCCGTCGACGTACTGGGCCTGGAGCGCGGGCGTGGTAGTACCGACGAAGCCGCCGCAGTTGATCTGCCCCTGGTGGGGCGAGAGGTTCGCGGGGGTGCCCGGGACGGTGTTGTAGGTGATGCTCATCGTCGTGTGGTAGTCGATCGTGAACTTCTTCCAGCGGTCGCCGGCCGACTCGTTGTTGCCGTTGGAGTCGCAGGCGCACAGGCCGACAGTGTAGGTGTCCCAGTTGCCGTTGGCGGCGCCCTGGACGTCGGCGCGCATGGTCTCGTTGCCGGGCCCGCCGAAGGTCATGATCATGTCGGGCTGGATCGTGCTGCAGCCGCCGGCCTTGTTCGCGTGGCCATACGCGGTGGCGAGGAAGGGCACGCCGGAGCCGAGCGGGCGGGAGTTCCAGGCCATCCGGCCGCCGTTGCCGACGCTGATGCCGCCGGCGCGGTAGAGGTTGGTCGGCGTGTCGTTGCAGGAGTAGGAGTGATTCAGGTTGATGGAGAACGAGGCCTCGAGGACGTGCTTGCCCTTGTAGGTCTGCCCGCCGTAGGTGGTCGGGAAGTCGATGAACCCGCGGAACAGCCGGCCGTCACCGCCGTACGCGGGCGGGTTGTAGCCGACCCGCATCTTGTCGTTCGGGCCGTAGTCGGCGTCGAGCGACCGGCTGTACGCCCAGCGGGTGTCGACCGGGCCGATCTGCGGGTCGATGAAGAGCGGGAACGCCGCGGTGGAGCTGCGCAGCAGGGCCGGGTCGGGCCGCAGCACCATGCCTTGGCCGTCCGCCTCCGCGCTGACCGCGACCGGCGCGGTGCGGGCCGTCTCGCCGGGGCCGTGCTCGGTGGAGATCAGCTCGTCCGGCGGCGCCTGCTTGAGCGCCTGGATCGACGCCGCGCTGGCCTGGGCCTCGCCGGCCGCGCCCGGGTTCACGGTGGAGTCCCACATGCTCGCCTCGGACGTGACCGCGATGGTACGGCCCGCCTTGTCGGCGAAGGCCACCTTGCCGCCGGCGCCGGTGCGGGCCACGGCGTCGCCGCCGACCGCGAGCCGGATGCTCGCCAGGGCCGGGTTGGCCGCGGCCGCCGGGGTCTTCACGATCAGCACGTGGGTGAAGCCGGTGGCGGTGGCCGTGGCGCGCAGGTCGACGTCGGGCAGCACGTTGTGGTAGACCGCCGAGGCGCCGTCCACGACCGGTTTCGGCAGTACCACCGGCAGCGACAGCTGCAGCGTGGATCCCTGCCGGCGGTAGGTGACGAACGTGCCGGTGCCGCCCGCGGCGAACACGACGTCGGTCAGCGTGGCGACCGGGGCCAGGGTCCCGTCGGCGCGCGCCCGCAGGCTCGGATCGACCGCCGCCCACGACCCGTCCGCGCGGTGCACCCGCGCCGGCACGGCGCTCGAGGTGAACGTCGAGGTGCCGTCGGGGTTGGCGAAGACCTGGGTGTACTCGCTGCGCCCGGCGAGGATCTCGACCTTGCCGCCGCAGGCCTTCGCCTGCGCGGCGGCGGCCCGCTCGTCGGACTGCCCGGACCCGCACGGCGGCGGCGCGGCCGCGGCCGGGGAAGCGGGCGAACCGGCTGCAACCAGCAGCCCGGTCATAAACGTCAATAGTACGAATAAGCTTGTGCGGGCATTACGCCCGAATTTGGACATGGTCATCGAGGGCCCCCGTTCGCTGAATGAAAACGTGCCGAGCGTAGGGCAGGTAATCGGCAAGCGGCAATACCTCACCGCGTCGGCAAATCACACATGCGCGCGTTAGCGGCATTGTTGTGTCCCGAACGCGAAAGGGCGGAGATATGTAGGAATGTCTGTCTTGTAGCGATGCTGTACGGAAGATGAAGGTTTGGCCCTTCGGAGTCGCCCTGCTGGGGGAGGCTTCAAACCACCTCATGCTGCATTAGCTGAAGACTGTTGTGGTGAACGATGAGGAAAAGGCGTCCATTCGAGATGTCAGGTGGGGGTCGGGAAGGCGAGCGGAAGCGAATCGCTGATGACGTGTCGAAACTTAGAAGGTGACATCGAAACCGGGGTGTCAATGCGATCCCGGGATGAGTCTGGCGGGGACCAGTTTACTGGCCAGGTGGTGTCCGGCATACAGGCGACGCGAGCCCGGCCTGCGGCTTTCGTGCGGAACGGGAGAAGGCGCGTGAGGACACTATCCGCTGCTGTCTGGTGGGTGAGAGGGAGCGTTCCAGACCGCCCGAAGCGGTGAGGAACTGAGTACCGTTGCCGATCGCGCTGGCGGACCGACTCGTAGTAGTGACGAAGCCTTTGTAACGAAGGTGGAGCGAAGGGGTCGGGTCGTTCGTGACTGGTTTACCCGATCAACCAGCAGTTTGGCTGGGAGGAGTCGTGTGAATGAGTTGAAAGCATCGGGCAAGCCGTTCGTGATTGCGAAGCGGGCTGTCTGGGAGGCGTACGAGAGGGTGAAAGCGAACAAGGGCGCGCCGGGCGTGGACGCGGTGTCGCTGGCGGAGTTCGAGACGGATCTGAAGAACAACCTTTACAAGATCTGGAACCGAATGTCGTCGGGGACGTATTTTCCGCCTCCGGTGCGTGCCGTGGAGATCCCGAAGACCGGGGGAGGCGTCAGAGTTCTGGGCGTGCCCACGGTCGGGGACAGGATCGCCCAGACGGTCGCGGCGCGGGTCATCGAGGCGGAGGTCGAACCGATCTTCCACCCGGACTCGTACGGCTACCGGCCAGGGCGCTCCCCGGTCGACGCGGCAGCGGTGTGCCGGACACGGTGCTGGAAGTACGGCTGGGTGATCGATCTGGACATCCGGAAGTTTTTCGACACGGTCCCGTGGGATCTGCTCCTGAAAGCGGTCGCCGCGCACACTGATCAACCGTGGGTGCTGTTGTATGTGGAGCGCTGGTTGAAAGCGCCACTGCAACTCCCCGACGGCACTCTGCAGGAACGAGACCGAGGAACCCCGCAGGGGTCCGCAGTTTCACCTGTACTTGCTAATCTGTTTCTCCATTACGCGTTCGACATGTGGATGGCCCGCATGTTTCCGACGATCCCGTTCGAGCGCTACGTGGATGACGTGGTCGTGCACTGCGTCAGTGAAGGTCAGGCCCGATATGTGCTGGCGGAAATCGCGAAGCGGATGACCCAGGTAGGGCTTGAGTTGCATCCGGAGAAGACCCGGATAGTGTATTGCCAGGATGACAAGCGGCGTGGCTCGTACGAACACACCGAATTTGTCTTCCTTGGCTACGGCTTCCGGCGGCGTTCCGCCCGGTCGAAGGACGGGGCGATGTTTGTGTCGTTCCTGCCGGCGATCAGCAAACAGTCCCTGAAGAGAATCAGTGTCGAGGTGCGGTCGTGGCGGCTGCACCATCGCACAAGCCTGACCGAGAAGGACCTCGCCGATTGGATAAACCCGATCGTCCGGGGTTGGATGAACCACTACGGGGCGTTCTACCGATCTGCCCTGTATCCCCTCCTGGAACGCATCAACGCCTACCTGCTGCGGTGGGTCCGCCGGAAATACAAGCGGCTGCGGGGCAAGAAGAAAGCCCGGACGGCGTGGAACAAAGCCATCCGAAAACGACCGGGAGCCTTCGCCCACTGGGCCTGGGTCACCCACGCCCCCACGGTCTGGTGACCAGAACGACAAGAGCCGTATAACGGGCGACTGTTACGTACGGTTCTGTGAGGGCCCGGGGGTGAGATTCCCCCGGGCTACTCGGCACGACCGCTTTCGTCCAATTCGGACATACGCGGCATGCATCGCTTTATTCAGCCAGATCTGCGTGTCGGACGACAAGTTGAATGGGACATTCGAGACGCTGTTGCGCCCAGCCGGAAAGGGCCTTACCGTGTGGCGCGTGTCGATTCGTTGAAGGTTTCCGAACGACACTGGCCGTCCATCCAAACTGCATATCGAAGCCACTTTCACGGGGAGTGCGCATGTCTGGTCAGCGTGGCCGGGTGAGGGCGATCGCCCTGACCTCGGCCTTGTTCGTCATAGCCAGTCTTCAGGTCGGGGGAGCCGCGTCCGCCGCGCCGCCCAGACCGGAGACCCTGTCGGGTCAGCACGTGACCCCGATCCACGGCCAGCGAGTGGCCCCGCTGTCCCGTCCGAAGGACCTCAGCCAGGGCGCCGGCGCGGCGAAGACCGCCTCGGTGGCGTGGCCGACCGGCGCGGGCGAGGCCGCGGTCCCGGCCCCGGCAAAGGCCCTGGAGCTCCAGACGTCGAAGACGGACAGCCGCAACCGCGCGGGCGCGCTCCCCGTCTGGGTCGTCGCCCCGGCCACGGCCAAGTCGTCCCAGGCCGCCCGGGTCAAGGTGGCCATGCGTGACCGCGCGGCGGTCCCCGCGGCCCTGCGCGACGGCCTCGTCTTCGATGTGGCCCGCTCCGACGGCCAGTCGGCGCCCGGCGCCGCCGCGATCGCGGTGGACTACAGCGGCTTCGCGAAGGCCTACGGCGGCGACTGGGCCTCGCGGCTGCGCCTGGTCGAGCTGCCGGCCTGCGCCCTGACCACGCCCGGCGAGGCCGCCTGCGCGCCGGTGCCGGTCGCCTCCCGCAACGATCCGGCCCAGCAGCAGGTCACCGCCGACCTGACCGTGCGCGGCACGTCGACGCTGATGGCGCTGACGGCCGGCGCCTCGGGCAGCGCGGGCGACTTCACCGAGACGTCGCTGCAGGCCTCGTCGACCTGGACCGGAGGCGGCAACTCGGGCGCGTTCTCGTGGAACTACCCCATCGCGGTCCCGCCCTCGCTGGGTGGCCCGGCGCCGCAGGTGTCGCTGGCCTACTCCTCGGCGATGGTCGACGGGCGCAGCGAGACGTCGAACAACCAGCCGTCGTGGGTCGGCGAGGGCTTCGACTGGTGGCCCGGGTTCATCGAGCGGCAGTACAAGCCGTGCTCGAACGACAAGGGCGGCCCCGGCGCCAACAACGCCACCGACACCGGTGACCAGTGCTGGGGTACCGACAACGCGACCCTCTCGCTGAACAACACGTCGGGCGAGCTCATCAAGGACGACGCCTCGGGTGTCTGGCACCTCAAGGACGACGACAACACTACCGTGCAGCGCCTGACCGACACGGTCAACGGCGACAACGACAACGAGTACTGGAAGGTCACGACCGCCGACGGAACGCAGTATTTCTACGGCCTGAACCGGCTGCCCGGATACACGGGCACCGCGCCGGCGAACAAGACCACCAGCTCGACGTGGACGGTGCCGGTGGCCGGCAACAACAACGGCGAGCCGTGCCACGCCGCCTCGTACACCGCCTCGTTCTGCAACCAGGCCTGGCGCTGGAACCTCGACTACGTCGTGGACCTGCACGGCAACACGATGTCGCTGTTCTACGGCACCGAGACCAACCTCTACGGCCGCAACAACTCCGCCTCCGACGCGCAGTCGTACGTGCGCGGCGGGTGGCTGGACCACATCGACTACGGCACCGACCGGCGCTCGGGCACCGACACCGAGAACACGACGGCGGCCGCTCCGATGCGGGTCGTGTTCAACCCCCAGGACCGGTGCCTGTCGGCGTGCGCGACCCACGACGCGGCGCACTGGCCGGACACGCCGTGGGACCAGGACTGTGCCGCGGCGCCGTGCACCAACAAGCTGTCGCCGACGTTCTGGACGACGAAGCGGCTGGCGTCGGTGACGACGCAGGTGTGGAACGGCAGTGGCTACAAGGACGTCGACCTGTGGACGCTGACGCACAACTTCCCCGACCCCGGTGACGGGACGCGGGCCGGGTTGTGGCTGGAGTCCATCGTGCGCACAGGCAAGGCGACTGGGCCCGCCGTCATCGGGTCGGCGGTCGCGTTGCCGGAGGTGAACTTCGACTGGGTGCAGATGCCGAACCGGGTCGACACGGTCACCGATGGCAAGTTCCCGATGAACTGGATGCGGATGTCGACCATCTGGACCGACACCGGCGGCAAGATCGACGTCCGCTACACCGGCCCGGACTGCATCGCCGGCAGCCGCATGCCCACCTCGCCGCAGACCAACACGCTGCGCTGCTACCCGGTCCTCGAGCAGTGGAACACCACGACCAAGACGGAGTACTTCCACAAGTACCTCGTCAGTTCCGTCACCACCGCCGACCGGACCGGCAACAGCCCCGACGTCGTGACCTCGTACGAGTACGTGGGCTCCCCGGCGTGGCGGCACACCGACGACGACGGCATCACCAAGGCCAACCTGCGCACGTGGTCGGACTACCGCGGCTACTCGCAGGTCAACACCCGCGTCGGCGACCCGGGCTCCGGCAGCGAGACGCTCACCGAGGAGACGTATTTCCGCGGGATGCACGGTGACCTGAACGGCTCCGGCGGCACCCGCAGCGTCACCCTCGCCGCGGTCGACGGCAACGGCGACGGGGACACGGCCGACACCGCCGACGCCCCGGCCGTCAACGACGAGAACGCCTACGCCGGTACGACGCGCACGTCGACGGTGTTCAACGGCGTCGAGTCAGCGCCGGTGTCGCGGAGCGTCGACGAGCCGTGGCAGTCGGCGCCGACCGCCACCCGCAACATGGGCGACACCACCGTCTACGCCCGCCACACCGGCAAGAAGACGAGTTGGGCCGGCACCAAGCTGGCCGCCGGCGGCTGGCGGGTCACCCGGACGGACACCACCTTCGACGCCTACGGCATGGCGATCCAGGCCGACGACCAGGGCGACGTCGCGGTCACCGGCGACGAGGCGTGCGAGCGGACCACCTACAACCGCAACACGGCCATCAACCTGCTGAACCCGGTCGGCCGCACCGAGACCTACGCGCTGCGCTGCTCGGCCAACCCCGCCACCGACGCCGACGTCATCTCCGACAGCCGGACCAGCTTCGACGGGCTCGCCTACGGGGCCACGCCCACCAAGGGCGACGCCACCACCGCCGAGTCGGCCAAGGACTGGGCCGCGCCCGGCGGCTCGGTGTGGCAGACCCAGTCGACCAGCGCGTACGACGACTACGGCCGGGTCACGGACGCCGTCGACATCCGGGGCACCCACACGCTCACCGCATACACCCCCGCCGCCGGCGGGCCGGTCACGAAGATCGAGACCACGACGCCGTTCGGCCTGAAGACGGCCGTCATCGAGCCGTCGTGGGGCCGGCAGACCGCCGTCGTCGACGAGAACAACAAGCGGAACGAGGCGACGTACGACGCGCTCGGGCGCACCCGGCAGGTGTGGCGGGCCAACCGGCCGAAGGCCTCGAACCCGAGCTCGCCCAGCGTCACCTACACCTACACCCTGCGCAGCACCGGGGGCGTCAACGCGGTCACCACGGCCTCGCTCAATGCGGGCACCGGTACCGACCCGCACTACACCACCACCTACGCGCTGTACGACGGCCTGCTGCGGGCCCGGCAGACCCAGGTCCTGTCGATGGCCAACGGCAACGTCGGCACCGTGTTCACCGAGACGAAGTACGACGACAAGGGCCAGAAGGCCAGCGAGTCGAAGCACTACGACAACGCCGTCCAGCCCGGCACGGACCTGTACACGATCGCCGACTGGCAGCCGAAGACGCAGACCGTGAGCGTCTACGACCGGGCCGGCCGGGTCACCGCGTCCGTGGCCAGGTCCAGCGGCACGGAGCTGTACCGCACCACGAACACCTACGGCGGCGACCGCACCAGCGTCGTCCCGCCGGCCGGTGGTACCGCCACCACCACCGTGACCGATGGCCTCGGCCGGACGGTGGAGCTGCGGCAGTACCACAACCCGGCCGACGCCGGCTCCAACACCCGCAGCACCTACGACCTGACGCAGTACCACTTCGACCGCAAGAACCACCAGGACTCCGTCACGGACAACGCCGGCAACGCCTGGACCTTCACCTTCGACCTGCTGGGCCGGCAGACCGGCAGCCACGACCCGGACAAGGGCGACAGCACGACGACCTTCAACACCTATGGCGACCCAGCGACCAGCACGGACGCCCGCGGAACCGTCGCCTACGAATACGACACCCTCGGCCGGAAGACCGGCCAGTACACCGGGTCGGTCGCCCCGGCCAACAAGCTCGCCACGTGGGCCTACGACCCGCTCGGGTTCAAGGGCTACCTCGCCTCGTCCAGCCGCTGGCTCAGCAACGGCGAGGAGTACAAGGTCAAGGTCCGCTCGTACACGCCGCTGTACCAGTCCACCGGTGAGGACTATGTGGTCCCGCCGTCGCTGACCGGCCAGCCCACCGACACGACGTACACCGTGAGCCGTTCGTTCAGGGTCGACGGCTCCCCGGCCACCGTCACCTACCCTGCGGGCGGCGGCCTCGGCGGTGAGACCATCACCACCACCTACGACGCCACCACCGGCCTGCCCGAGCAGCTGCAGACCAACAACGGTCAGGGCACGTACGTCACGAACACCGACTTCACCGAGTACGGTGAGGCGACCTTCGTGGAGTACAAGCAGACCGCCGGCAGCTTCGTGCAGCGCTCCTTCACCTACTACGACGACACCCGCCGGCTCAAGGACGCCGTCACCGTCCGGCAGGCCACGCCGCAGGCCGTCGACAGCACCCACTACGACTACGACAAGGTCGGCGGCATCACCGGGATCATCTCCGGCGCCGACAAGCAGTGCTTCGAGTACGACTACGCCCAGCGCCTGACCGAGGCGTGGACGCCGTCGAGCGGGGACTGCCAGCAGACCCGGTCGGCCACGGCGCTCGGCGGCCCCGCGCCGTACTGGCAGTCGTGGACGTTCGACAGCGCCGGCGACCGCAAGAAGGAGACGGTGCACACCGCCGCCGCGACGACGAACACCGACTACACCTACCCGGCCGCCGGCGGGGCCCGGCCGCACGCGGTCAGCACGGTCACGACCGGGTCGGTCACGCAGAACTACCAGTACGACGCCACCGGCAACGCCACCTGCCGTCCGGCCGGCACCGGCGCCAACACCTGCGGCGGCACCGGCAGCCAGACGCTGACCTGGGACGCCGAGGGCCACCTCGCCACCGCGACCGACAGCTCCGGCGTGAGCCGGTACGTCTACGGGGCCGACGGGACCCGTCTCGTCGCGGAGGACCCGGCGAACGTGACGCTCTACCTGCCCGGCATGGAGCTCAAGCGGGCCAAGTCGAACGGCGCGGTCACCGCTACCCGGTACTACTCCTGGGCCGGTCAGGTCGTGGCCATGATGACCACCGGGGGCGCCGTCACCTGGCTGATCGGCGACCATCAGAACACGCAGAACATCGCCGTCGCCGCCGGCAGCCAGGCGATCAGCATCCGGCGGCAGAACCCCTACGGCGCGCCCCGCGGCGGCTCGCCCGCCTGGCCGACCGCCAAGGGTTTCGTCGGCGGCGATCGCGACGCCACCGGCCTGACCCACGTCGGTGCCCGTGAGTACGATCCCGCGATCGGCAGGTTCCTCTCGGTCGACCCGGTCTTCGCCCCGACCGACCCGGCGAGCACGAACGGCTACGCCTACGCCAACAACTCGCCGGTCACCATGTCCGACCCGTCCGGTCAGCGGCCGGACTGCGACGGCGACTGCCTCAAGGAATGGGCGGCGGTGCAGACGGAGGAGGGCCGGCAGCGCAAGGCAGAGGAGGACCGGATCGACAACGACATCAACGCACCCTGCAACGCCGCCTGCGCCAAGCGCCGCTTGGCCAGGGCCCGCGCCCAGGCCAACGCCCACCTCGGCCCGTCGCTGCTGACCGAGAAGGTCGTCGCGACCGGCGGCGAGCAGCAGTTCGCCCTTGAGGACGTCCCGCTGTCGATGGTGTACGGCGACCCCTACATCGCGAAGGACTACTCCACGAAGACGACGATCTCCGAGACCAACGAGTGGGCCGATGGGATGGGCGGCGTGCACACGATGTCCGCTGAGGGCGAGATCTCCGGTGGGGTGGTCTCGGGTAAGTTGACCGACAGCTACGAGGATTCGTGGAGTTACACCTGGACCAAGTCGGAGTCGAAGTCGGTCGAGACCTCCGAGTCGTTCCACACCGAAGCGGGCCAGCAGTTCGTCTACGTGCCGGCGGTCTCGGTGAAGTGGGAGAAGGTCCAGTACTCCGGGCACGGCGCCAACGGCAGCACCATCGACTACACCATGATGCGAATGAAGGTGACGTACTTTGGTCCCACGACGCAGCCCGTCAAGCTCGGATCGATCCCGTCCGGCGGCAAGAGCGCGAGCGATGTCGGAGCCTCCATCCTCAGACACCTCGGGTAGGACGGCATGCCGCGCTCGTTGATGACAACGGCGCTGGTAGGTCTGGTGGCACTCGTCGGGCCGGTCGCTTGTACCGGCCCGACGGGGCCCGCCGGGCCGGCCTCCGGATCGGCCTCGGCGCCGGCCACCACCACCGCGCCCGACCTGTCGACCAGCTTTCCCTACGCCGGTCGGCCGGTGGGCCGGTGGAGCTCGGCGGAGCACACCGCGGCGCACGCCGAGGTCGCCATCCCCGGCGCCCGGTTCATCAAGGTCCGGGCCCGCTGCACGGGCTCGGGCCAGCTCGCCCTGCGCATCCGCGGCAAGGCCTTCGACCACGAGAGCCGGGTCGACTGCGACGGCGGATGGCGATACGTGTCGATGCTGTTCCCGCCCGAGCTGGAGCCGGTCGATCCCGGCCCCTTCCCCATGCTCATCGACCGGGCGGACACCATCACGTCGTGGGACGTGGAGGCGCTCGCGCTGAACATCTCCACCCCGGTCACGCCGCGCGCGTCGTGACGAGTCCCGGCCGGCGACGGCGAGCGCGGCCCTGGCCGTGCTCGCCGGGTCGGTCGCCTGCAAGCCGAGTGAACGTCGAACGCGGCAGACGCGCGCTATGGGTTACTCGGTTCGGCTGCGATGCGCCAGGCCGTCCAGAATGAGGGTCAGGCCCGCCTCGAAGGCCGACTCGTGATCGATCACCGGCACGTCGGGCGGTAGATCAGCACCGGTGCCGGTGTCTGCCTGCTCCTCCAGCACGCTGCCGACGGTGAAACGGCTGGCCGCCAGCATCGCCATCTGCGCGTCCCGTTCGGGCACGCCGGAGGCGGCGAGAAAATCCATCTTGCGGCGGATCCGCTCGAGGTCGCCGGCGGGCGTGCTGCCGGCGTGGAGCCGTGCGCCGTCGCGGCGCATCAGCAGGGTGCGCCTGAAGTTTCGCGTGTTGTCGAGGAACCAGTCGCGCCAGTCGTCGCCCGGTGCCGGCAGGGGTGCGGTGGCATGCGGCGCCATCGCCGCCTCCGCCATGGCGGCGAGCAGATCTTTCTTGGTGCGGAAGTGCCAGTACAACGACGGCTGCTCGACGCCGAGCCGCCTCGCCAGCTGCCTCGTGCTCACGGCATCCAGACCGACCTCGTCGAGCAGAGCGAGCGCCTCGCGGACGACGATCTCGCGGTTGACTTTTGTCACGTTGCCCAGCCTATCGCCGATAGATAGTGTGGAGGAGAACCATTCACTGATAGATTTTGGGGTGAGGGGCATGACCAGGAACTCAGCCACGCGATCTCTGCGCATCCTCGTCGCCGGCGGCGGCGTCGCCTTCCTGCGAATCTATCTTTGGCCATCCGGTGACGACGGCCTTCCCCGGGAAGACGGGTTACAAGCCGCCTGGGACGACGCCGACGAGCAGCGCAAGGACTTTCAGGATCTTGTGCTGCGGATCGCGGACCAGCTGAGGCCGCCTCCCGAGTCGCGTTGCGAAGGCCAACCGACCGCCTGACACAGCCAAAACGAGCCGGACAACGTTGTCACAGCCCAGCCGCCAGCCTCAGATGTCGATCGCCCGGCCGGTCTCTTCAGGCTGCGACCCGTCACGCCTGAGCGGTCCGATTCACCAAACTCGCACGCGTCGACGTCAACGCCCCGCCAGCATTCCGTTATCGCTTGACCAGCGACGCCGGTTGATCAACTCACTCATCTGCCGATGAGCGCTCACCCGATCTTGGTCGCAGATCGAGCGCCAGCCGAACATCTTGGCCGGCACTGGGACGCCGAACGCTAGCCGCCCGCGCGTCGCGGCGCCCGGGATCGCCGCCGTGACCAGGGCGTGCCGCTGTAGCTCCGCGAGGTAGGCCGCGATCTGCCCGTGCAGCGGGTTGCGCAAGTGAAGAGGTTGCAATACCTGAGCCGATGCCTACATCGGCTCAGCCGACCAGCGCTAGCGCCTCGGCCCGCTAGCCCCGGCAACACCGCTAAACCCGCTAGTCCGAGTTCCGCACGTAGACGGTCTCGGCCGTTGCCACACCGGAGAAGGCGATCGTCCTGGTACCTACCCGCAGATGGCTGTCGTCGGCGAATTCGACCTG
This sequence comes from Dactylosporangium sp. CA-233914, assembly GCF_050942935.1. Taxonomy (NCBI): domain Bacteria; kingdom Bacillati; phylum Actinomycetota; class Actinomycetes; order Micromonosporales; family Micromonosporaceae; genus Dactylosporangium; species Dactylosporangium sp. CA-233914. The sequence continues at coordinate 4,126,082 of NZ_CP192030.1, forward strand.
TACGCCGTCGACGCAGACCACATCGACCCGACTCTCGCGCACCAGCCAACCGGTGGTACGTAACCGGTAGCAGATGTCGTCGTAGCCCAGGCTGTACACGGACCGGGCGTACAGCGCGTGCCGTCCGTCCGGCGTGACCGCTACTCGATGCGCCGAGGAGCGTTCGAGTATGCCTGTCTCGACGACGTTGGCGGCCGCGGCCGCGATGACGGCGCATGGCGCGAGCACCCCGGCGAACACGGTCAGCACGCGCGCCACGACCTTCCCGTCCGACACCCGCCAACTCGCCGCTGCCAGCAGTACCAGCCCGGCTGCGAAGAGCAGCGCTGCACGGGACGGCCGCTCCAGCGGCGCAAGCGCAACCAGATGCCACGACCCGACGTGCGCTTGGAACTGCACGGCAACGTCGAACGCCAGCATGACGGCGCCAGCCACGAGCGCCATGGTGGCCGGAACGCTCCGAGTACTCCTCACCATGCACATGGTCGACCGATACGCATCTGCCGTCGACCCCGACCGGCGAATCTCCACAAACTCAGCGCAGGCCGAGCATCAGCGAGGCGCGCGGCCCAGTAGGCGTGATCGCGCGGCAGGTACGTCGCAACGGCTTCCGCATTGACGACCACCGGTCGGCGACGAACGTCCGGCATGGTGACCGCATCTGCCGCGATCAGCTCGCTACGAACGTCATCGAGAGTTGGTCGTCAGGCTCGCGGACATGCCGATGAGCATGCGTCGAGGCTGTGTGGGCTGGCTGCGGCACCGCGCGCAGCGACCGGAGATGTCCGTGTCGAATGCTCCTTACCGACTTCGGCAACGCCAGATTGAAGCTTGGGCGGGGCATCGAATGCCTCGCTGTCAATGAGCCCGTTGGCGGCGCAGTGCCATACGTACGACGCCACCTGCGAGGAGGAGCAGCCCGACGGTGAGCCCCCACAGCCACCATGGCCACGGGCCGCGATCGACGCCGGTATCGTGTACCTGAAGGTCGCCGGTGCGGGCAGTCGCCAATTGCACCGTGTCGATCCAGTGGTCGTTGCCGGGTTGGAGCCGGGCGAGGACCCGGGCCGACCCGGTGGGCGGCACCGAGACGATCGTGAGGTGGTCGGTCGCCAACAGGTCGGCGCCCTGCCAACCGAGGACCGCGGTCGCGTCGGTGTCGAGCGGCGTGGACGCCCCGGTGGACAGGTCGAGAACCGCCAACCCGTCCGGCGACCAATACCCGGCGGCCCAGGACGGGCTGCCCGCGGCCACCCGAAAGAGCGCGAGCCGGCTGCCGTCGGGTGACCAGGCGGCTGGCCCGCCGAGCCGATGCCTGTCCGGCAGCGGGACGACCGTGCTCCCACCGGCGGTGAGGAGGCGCAGCTCGGTGCCGACCTGGACGGCCAGCGTTCTGCCGTCGGGGGAGAACGCCGCGTCGAGCACCCCGCGCTGCCCGGCGACCGTAGACGTGTCGCCGGTGGCCAGGTCGAGCAGTGTCAGTTCGCCGTCGGCGGCGAGCGCGACCCGGGGGTCGCCATGGCTGTCCGCCTGATACGGCGCGACGGCGTACGCGAGCCGCATCGAGTCCGGCGACCAGGCGAGTAGCCGGACCGCCGAGCTGGCCGGCACTGGGTAGCTGTGGGTACGGCCGGTGGTCAGGTCCACGATCGCCACATCCTGGACCGGCCCGAGCGCGTCGGCGACGGCGACCCTGCTGCCGTCGGGAGACAGCAGGGCGGATGCAGGGGCGTCGACGGACCGACCGCGCTTTCTGGCGAGGTCGATTACGCGGTAGGTGCGCCCGTCTATCCCGACGGCGATGAGCTGCGGGGTCTGGAAGGGCATGTCGCCTTGCCCGTACCCGTAGATGGCGATTGCGGGCCCGGCAGGCGCGGCGGAGACGGTGGCGGTGAGGAAGGAGTGGTCGGCGAAGACGCGCGGTAGCGTGGCTGGACCGGCGGCAGGTGCGCGCGGCGTCGCCGGCAAGCGCACCAGCCCCACCGCGAGCAACAGCAGCACGACGGCGGCGGCCACGAGCACGGGCCGCCATGACCGGCGAGAGGTCAGCGGCATGACGGGAGGCGCCACCGTGGGCACGGGGATCGCCTCGACGAGTTCGTGGACGGCGGCGCGCAGGCGTTGGTCAGTGGTCATCGAGGTGCTCCCGCAGTGCGCAGTGGGCCCGGTGTAGCAGGGACTTGACGGTGCCCGGCCGGCAGTTCAGCGCGTCGGCGATGTCGGCCTCGGACAGGTCGAGGTAGTAACGCAGAAAGATGGCCGCCCGGTGCCGCGGCCGCAGCTGGGTGAGGCCGGCACGGACGGCGATCGCGTCCGGCCCCAGCGGCACGAGCGGTTCAGGCTCAGGCTGGCTGGCATGGCGGCGTTCCAGCCGACGACGGCGCACCCATGAGGTGCACCTGGACACGACGGCGCGGCGCAGCCATGCGGTCGGTTCGCGGACGTCCGGACGGTGGAGCAACGCCAGGAACACCTCCTGCACGACGTCCTCCGCCGCCGGTACGCTTCCGGTCGTCACACAGGCCAGCCGCACCATGGGAGCGAACTGCGCCGCGTAGAGCGCGTCGAAGTCGCCCCGGACGGCCGGTTCCGAGAGCACGGTCACCTCCTACAGGCGCACAGCGGCCGCGACCGGTTCCACCCGGCCCGGAATCCCCCACCCCATCCCGCGACACCACGCCCCGAAGCGCGGGCGGTCAAGCCGCGCCGCAGCTGTTAGGGTGCGCCGAAGATCTACTTGCGGTTGCCGGATCGACGTTCCTTCATCGTGATACAGCCCCAACTGAACGTCCGTACATGCCGCTGAGCCGGTGCTGTGGCTCACGTCGATCGTCACGGTCCGTACGCCGCTCCGCGGGCCATTGATCACAAATCTGGCGAGCGCGCCACATGGCGATGATCTTGGCCTGGCCTACGCCACCAGTTCCTCGCTGAGGGTCCATAGACGCGCGGCGGCCTCGGGGTCGCGGGCCAGGGGACTCGGCTCGATCTGCTTGCCGCGGAGGAAGTAGCCTCCGGTGACCTCGGCCGCCTCCGGGGCGCTGGCCAGGTAGACCGGGGTGGCCGCGCCGGTCTGGACGGTACCCATGAAGGGCTTGGCAGCCGCGACGAGCAGCTTGGCGACGCCGCGGACCTCGCGGCCCAACTGGGTGCGGATGAGGCCCGGGTGCAGGCAGTTGGCGACCACACCGGTGCCGGTCAGACGCTTGGCCAGCTCGACGGTGAACAGGATGTTCGCCAGTTTCGACAGCGGGTAACTCGGCTCGCCGCGGGCCAGTTCGTCCCACGGGATCTGCTTGGCCGAACGATGCACATTGGACGACACCGTGATCACGCGGGCCGGCGCGCTGCTCACCAGTCGTTCCCGCAGCAGGCTGGTCAGCAGGAACGGCGCCAGATGGTTGACGGCGAACATGGTCTCGTAGCCGTCGACCGTGAACTGCCGCTTGAGCATGATCACACCGGCGTTGTTGTCGAGCACGTCGAGCCGGTGGTACTTCTCCAGCACCTCGGCGGCCAGCCGGCGCACGTCGGCCAGGCTCGACATGTCGGCCGTCAGGAGGTCCACCTCGGCGCCGGGCGCCCGATGCCGGATCTCCTTGACGGCCGCTCGCCCTCGCTCGGCGTCGCGCCCGACGACGACCACGGTGGCCCCCAGTTCGGCCAGCCGGGCCGCCGTCTCCCGGCCGATCCCGCTGGTCCCGCCGGTCACCAGGCACACCTTGCCGGACATTGTGGTCATTGACCCTCCCGCATGTACTTGCCGCAGCGCCAATTTCTCCACGGCGACGCCCCGGGCACCAAATGTGGCTCGACGCCGTCAGCCGCCGCAACGTCCAGATCGCTGCCGGTACGCCGGCCCGCGCACCACCATGCGCTACGACCGAACCGGTAACGACCTGGACCGCCGCACCAATCACAACACCGAACGGCGCGGCTGGAGATTGGGCGGCCACCACGCCGAGACTCGAAGATCCGGCTCGCTGGGACTGAACGGCGGTGACCAGCGCCTCGGTCAGGCTGAACCGAACCGTGCGCCGGATGGCCGTGAGCAAGATCAGCTCACGGTCCGTCCTGAACGGCGCCGCGCAACGCATGACGGACGCCGGTTTGCGGTACGAGTGCGGCCAGGGAATCCACGCAACCCCGGCATCCGGAATGTGGCCCGAACGGTCAGCGTCATCATCGGCCGTTGTCGGAACTCGGGCCTCTTGCCGCTACGACCTCTTGATCGGGTACACGGTAGCCGCCGACCGTGCGCGCGTGGTCGGGAAACTCCGCGACGCCAAGTAACGATCATCCGGCACCGCCGGGTGTGCTGAACCGCCGATGAGCGCGTGTGTTTCGTGCGTCGTCGTCATTATTATGGCGCTCGGAATTTCTGGTCGGTGGTCCGTTGGGATAGGGCTTGACGGATTGCGTGCGTGGCATTTCCCGGGTACAGCTCTGGAGTGTTTGCCGGTATTTCTTCGTGGTGCCGTGTCGGCGGGCCGGCGCGGATTCTCGCTGGTGTGTCGGCGCTGTGCCGACGGGCCGGTGGGATGGCGCTGACGCGGTGGGTGCGGGCCGGCGCTGCGTGGCGGCGCCGGGTTGGTCGGTGCCATGCGTCGGGTGCGGCACTGTGGCGTGGTCGTCCGGGCCGGTATCGGTCGCGGGGTTGCCCGGGCCGCTCGGGCGCTTCGCCCGGTGGCGGCGCTTCGCCCGGTGGCGGCGCTTCGCCCGGTGGCGGCGCCGAGGCCCTGTCTTTGGTCGGCAGTGCCGAGGCCCTGGCTGGGGCCTCAGCCGGCCGCGCCGTAGCCGTGGCCATGGCCGGTGGCGGTGCCGAGGTCGTGGCTGTGGCCTCGGGCGGTCGCGTCGCGGCCGTGTCTGGCTGCCGCGCCGAGGTCGTAGTCGTGGCCGTGCGTGGCGCCGAGGCCGTGGCGGTGGCCTTGGCCGGGGGCGGTTCGTTCGCTGAGCCTTCCTGGCCGTCGGCAGTGATGCTTGCCGACGGGGCGCTCGCGCGTATTCGGCGGAGTTTCTCGGCGTGTCGCTGGGCGAGGCCCCACGCGCGATGCCGGGCGTGTTCCCGGCGGAACTCCTCATTCGCCGCGGAATAACGACGCGACCTGGTCCGGTCACGCATGGCAGCCAATTCAGACTTGCTAAACAATTGCAGCTGCCCCATGAATTCATTTTCCCAGAATCCAGCCGGACCCGCTGCCCCACACGGCTGGCCATAATGTCAAATGGTGCACGCACATGCCGCGTCGGGGGGTCTGGCGTTCATCAGCACTGGTAACGCACGGTAATATATGGCTGCGTTTCCTGCCCCCAGCGCCGGTGTCGAGCCCCGGGGTGATGTTGTCCTGCGTGCCGCAGTGGCGGCCTACCTCGGTCGCTACCGGCGGTGTGGGTGACGGCCCAGCCGCGGGTGGACCGCGGCCAAACCCGGCTGCACAGCGAGGCGGACCTGCGCGTCTTCCTGCGCTGGTACAGCGACCAGAACCTCGACCCGTTGACCGCGGTCAGGATCGACATCGAACGGTATGTGCGCTGGCTGCAGGACGTGCGCTGCTACCAGCCGTCCACCGTTTTGCGGCGGCTGTCGATCGTCGTCGGGTTCTACCGGGTCTGTGTCATCGACGGCATCCTGCCGCACTCGCCCGCCGACTACGTGCGCTGGCCCGCCGTCCCGGCCGAGTCCCCGACGCTCGGCCTGGGGCACCTGCAGTTCGAAGCGCTGATCACCACCGCCCGGCTGTCGGCCAACCCGAACGACTTCGCCTTGGTCGCGCTCCTGGGCCTGCTCGGGTGTTGCGGATCTTCGAAGCCTGCGGGTCGAACATCGCCGACCTCGGTGAGGAGCACGGCCACCGCATCCTGCGCGTGCGCGGCAAGGGCGGCAAGGTCGTCCTGATCCCGTTGCCACCCGCCGCCGCCCGAGCGATCGAGCGCGCCATCGTTCCAGCCGCTGGCGTGGCCGGCGGCGATTCCGACGCGGTAGATCGCCTCGGCCTCGGCAACATACCCGTGCTCCTCGAGCATGCCGGCCAGCATCTGCTGGTCGTCCCAGCCGCCGCCGGCCCGCTCCCGATAGATGGCGATGGCCTCCTCGACCCGGCCTTGATCGGCCAGCCACTCGGCGCGGTCGAATGGGTCGTCGGCCGGTCCGTCGTGCTCGATCTCGGCATGACTCCAGGCCGGTTCTGTCGGTCGTGATGCCCGTGCTGCGGCCCTCGGCGGGCATGACGCGGTCCGGATCCGGGACCCGCCCGACCACGGATCGATGAAGCCGCCTCTTGCTTGCGCCTCGCTGACCTGGTACGAATGCTCAACTCAGAACTTAGGTTCATGTATATGAACCGTCTGACCGGCCGGAGGGTCACATGGATGAGCGGCGTCCGATCCCGGGTTTGTTCTCTACCAGCACGTCGATCTCCCGTCGGAGCCTGCTGCGCGGCGCGCTCGCGGCGGGCCTGACCGTTCCCACGGCATCGCTGTTCGCTGCGTGCGGCGGTGCGTCTACTCCGAAGACCAACGACACTCCCGGGACGCTGTCGATGACCGCCTGGGAGGCATACCCGGATCAGATCCGCACCCTGCTGTCGTCCTTCAAGGACCAGTCCGGCGTGGGCGTGGATCTGTCCCTCATACCGAACGTCGGCTACGGCCCGGCCCTGCAGACGCGGCTGCAGGGCGGCCAGGCGATCGACGCCTTCTACAACTTCGCCTACGCCTCGACCAAGTACGTCGACGCGGGCTGGGCCGGAACGCTCAACAAGTTCGCCGGCGTCGAGGACATGCTGGGCGACATGTTCCCCGCCTCGGCGGCCCGGCACCGGCTCGCGGACGGCCGGATCATCAGCGTCCCGTACTTCTCCGCGGTGCACAGCCTCATGTACAACCAGAGCCACCTGCAGAAATACGGCATCAGCGCACCTCCGACCACGAAGGAGGAGGTGTACGAGCAGTGCAAGAAGCTCAAGGCCGCCGGGGTGGCCAGCCCGTACGCGGGCTACTGGACCAAGCAGTTCCTGGAGGAGTACTTCCTCGTCTACCTGCTGGCCGACGGGATCACGCCGTTCGACGCCAAGGGGGCCCCGGTCTTCGCCGACGACGCCAAGACGCTCAGCGTCATGGAGTGGTGGAAGGCGATGTACCAGGAGGGACTGACGTCCAAGGAGGTGCTCACCGCCGACCCCGGCGCGCACGTCACCGCGATGGCACAGGGCAACTCCACGTTCTACACGCTGCACCACTACTTCCTGCAGATCATCCGCACGACGGAGGGTCCGGAGTCGAAGAACGTCACGATCTCGTACCGCCACCCCGGCATCACCGGCAAGACGCTGCAGATCGGTGAGGTCATCCAGATCGGGGCCACGGCCGGCGGCGCGCGGGCCGAGGACGCCTGGAAGCTGCTGAAGTTCTACGGCTGGAAGGACGAGGCCGGCAAGTACTCCACCTTCACGTCCTGGGCGAAGGCGGCGGCGCTGCTCGGCCCGTACCCGGGGCTGTTCAAGGACAAGGACTTCCTGGCCGCGTTCCCGGACTACTACGACATGTCGAAGCTGGAGGACGCCTTCGCCAACCAGAGCGACGTGGTCCCGGCGCGGGTCGCCCCGTGGTACGCCTCGTTCCAGGTCAAGGTCGGCGACCGGCTCCAGGCGATGCTGCTCGGCCAGGCCGGCGTCAAGGACACCGTCGATGGGCTCGCCGCGGACGCCAAGAACCTCGCCGCCGCGGGCGGCTAGCATGGCCGAGACGATGGCCCCGGCCCCGCGGCGGCGCACGTCGCCGCGGGCCCGGGCGAACGCCCGCTTCGGGCTGGTCCTCGCCGCCCCGGCGCTGGTGTTCGTGCTGGGATTGATCGCCTGGCCGGCGATCCGCACGACGATCTACTCGCTGCAGCGGGTCAGCTTTCGCGGCGAGGCGCGGTGGGCGGGGTTCGCGAACTTCCGGACGCTGTTCGCCGACGAGCAGTTCCGGCATGCGCTCACCACAACGGTGCTCTACGCGGTCGGCTTCCTGCTCGTCTCCACGCTGCTGGGGCTCGGGTTCGCGCTGCTGCTCAACACCGGCTTTCGCGGCCAGTGGCTGGCCCGCAGCCTGCTCATCGTCCCGTGGGCCTGCCCGTGGGTGATGGTCGGCATGATCTGGAAATGGTTCGTCGACGGTGAGGTGGGCGCGCTCAACGGCGCCCTCCTGGCCCTCGGCCTGGACGGCGTGGCGCCGCTGTCGGACAGCACCGGCGCCCTCATCGTCGCGATCCTCGCCGGGGCCTGGCGGCAGGCGTCGTTCACCGGGCTGCTGTTTCTGGCCGGGCTGCAGACGATCCCGCGGGAGCTGCCGGAGGCCGCGATGGTCGACGGAACCAACGCCTGGCAGCGGCTGCGACACCTGACCCTGCCCTGGCTGCGGCCGGTCATCGTCGTCGTGGTCATCATCAACACGATCTTCGGGTTCATGCAGTTCGACACGATCTGGGCGCTGACCCAGGGCGGCCCCGGCGGCGCCACCTCGGTCCTGTCGATCTACCTGTACCAGCAGCTGTTCGTGTACACGAACACCGGCCTCGGCTCGGCCACCGCCGTCGTCCTCGGCGGCATCGCGCTCGTCCTCGGGTTCGTGTTCGTCAAGCTGCTGTACCGCTCGAGCACGATCACGGAGGGCGTCGAGTGAAGCGCTCACGGCTCGCCTCGGTCGGGATCTACGTCGGGTTCGCGCTGTTCCTCGTCTGGATCCTGTTCCCGCTGTACTTCACCGTGCTGAGCAGTTTCATGGGGCCCTCGGAGATCGGCGCCAAGCCGTTCCACTGGTGGCCGCACGACCCCACGCTGGTCAACTACGTCGCCATCTTCACCGGCAACAGCGCGCCATTCTCCACCGGGCAGGACGGCGGGATCGTCTCGAGCACCGACGCGGTCGCCCGGCTGATGCCGGCGATTGCCCGCAGCCTGGTCGTCGGTGTCGTCGTGGTCGCCAGCAACCTGGTCATCGCTGGCGCCGCCGGGTACGCGTTCTCGCGGTACGAGTTCCGTGGCTCGCGCCTGGCGTACCTGCTGCTGCTCGCCTCCCGGGTGGTGCCGGCCATCGCGATCGTGCTGCCGTTCTTCATCGCCTTCCGGCACCTCGGGCTGCTCAACACGTCGCTCGCCCTGATCATCAGCTACAACGCGTTCACGCTGCCGTTGGCGATCTGGCTGCTCAAGACGTACTTCGACAGCGTACCCAAGGAGCTGGAGGAGGCCGCCGAGGTCGACGGCGCGTCCCGGTTGCGCTGTTTGCTGGTGGTCGTCACCCCGATCGCCCGGCCCGGGCTGATCGCCGCCGGCCTGCTGGTGTTCCTCGAGGCGTGGAGCGAGTTCTTCTACTCGCTGGTGCTCACCAACGCCCTCACGGTACCGCCGGTCGTGGCCGGCCTGCAGAACCTCCAGCAGTTCTCCTGGACGACGCTGGCCGCGGCCACCATGTTCACGGTCGTCCCGCCGGTGCTCATCGCGCTGGCGTTTCAGCGGTACATCGTGACAGGTCTCGCCGCAGGGAGTGTGAAATGACCGGAAGTCTTGCCGGAAAGGTCATGACGGTCCTCGGGCCGATCGAGCCCGAGGACATGGGCAACACCCTCAGCCACGACCACGTGCTGGTCGACGGGTGGGGACTGCGCCAACTGTACGAGGCCATCCTCGACGACGAGGAGATCGCCGTCGAGGAGGTCCGCCGGTTCGCGGCGGCCGGCGGCCGGACGATCTGCGACCCGACCAACATCGGGCTCAAGCGCGACCCGCAGGCCCTGCGCCGGATCAGCGAGGCCAGCGGCGTCAACATCGTGATGGGCGCCGGCTGGTACCGCGAGGTCGTCTACCCGGGCTACATCACCACCGACAGCACCGAAGCCCTCGCCGACCGCCTCGTCGCCGAGATCACCGACGGCGTCGACGGCAGCGGCATCCGCCCCGGCTTCATCGGCGAGATCGGCACCGAGCGCGGCCACATCACCCCGCACCAGGAGCGGGTGTTCCGCGCCGCCGGCCGGGCCCACCGCCGTACCGGCTGCCCGATCATGACCCATACCACCCACTGGGGCGAGCTGGCCCTCGAGCAGCTCGACCTGCTCGCCGAGGAGGGGGTCGACCCGGCCCGCGTCATCGTGTCGCACCTGGGCGACCGGCGCGGGACGAAGTGGTGGCTGCCGATCGCCGAACGGGGCGCCTGGCTCAACATCGACAACCTGGCCTTCGTGCAGGGTTACGCGCCCCTGTCGTTCCGGGCCGACAACGTCGCCGAGCTGACGGCCATGGGACTGGCCGGGCAGCTGATGCTGTCCAACGACATCTGCGAGCTGGGCCAGCTCGCCGCGTACGGCGGACCGGGCTACGCCAACGTGATCGAGACCTTCCTGCCCATGCTGCGCGACCGGGGAGTGTCCGAGGAGGACATCCACCGCATGACGGTCGCAAACCCCGCCCGGGCGTTCGCGTACGCGGCGGCGCCCGCCACAGAACCTGGAGAACAACCGTGAGCACAACAGCAGTCGTGGTCGGCGCGGGTCGAGGCATCGGGCAGGCGATCGGCGAGGACCTCGCCCGAGCCTGCCCCGGCGACCGGCTGATCCTCGCCGACATCGACGCGGACCTCGTCGAACGCGTCGCGGCCACGTTGCGGGTGCAGGGTGTCGAGGCGACCGCCCGCCACGTCGACGTCACCGACGAGAAATCGGTACAGGACCTGGTCGCCGAGACCGCCGAGGCGGACAAGGTCGCGATCGCCGCCGGGGTCTTCGACAGCTCGCCCACCCTCGACGTCACCGTCGCCGACTTCGAGCGCATCCTGCGGGTCAACACGCTCGGCTGCTTCGACGTGGCCCGCCGCTACGCCGCCGGCATGGCCGCCCGCGGGAGCGGGTCCATCGTGGCGGTCGCGTCCGTCGCCGCGCGGATGCCCCGGATGCGGCAGGCCGCCTACGCGGCTTCCAAGGCCGCACTGCGCCAGTCGCTGCGGGTCCTCGCCTTGGAGGTCGCCGGCAGCGGGGTCCGGGTCAACACCGTCTCGCCCGGGCCGACGGACACGGAGATGATGCGGCAGCTCGCCAGCGACCACGCCTCCGTCGACGACCTGGCCGACGGTAGCCTGCTGGCGTTCCGCCCCCGGATCCCGGCCGGCCGGGTCGCCCGCGGCAGCGACGTCGCCTCCGTGGTGCGCTTCCTGCTCTCGGCGGAGAGCTCCCACGTCCTGCTCGGCGACATCGTCGTCGACGGCGGCGAGCTGCTGGGCATGTGAGGAGCGACGTCGTGATCAGGCTGGGCATCGTCGGTGCCGGGATCATGGGCGCCAAGGTGGCGGCGAGCGCCGGAGGGCTGCCCGGGGTGCGCGTCACCGCCGTCGCCGACCCGGTCGCCGAACGCGCCGCCGCGCTGACCGGCCGGTCGAGCGGCATCCCGTTCGCCGGCTTCCAAGAACTGCTCGACTCCGGCGCGGTCGACGCCGTCTACCTCGGGCTGCCCCACGACGGCCACGCCGACGCCTGCGTCGAGGCGGCGGCAAGGGGCGTCCACGTCCTGATCGACAAGCCGCTGTGCAACACCGTCGCCGAGGCGGACCGGATCATCGCGGCCCGGGACGCGGCCGGCATCGTGCTCATGGTCGGGTTCAGCTACCGGTTCCGGGCCGAGTGGCTCGCGGCCCGACGGCTGGTCGCCGACGGCGTGGTCGGGGAGCCGCTGTCGGTCACCGACGTGATCGTCGAGGCGACGCCCGACACGCCGCCCTGGTACTGGGACGCCGGCCGCGGTGGCGGGATCCTGCAGCTGCAGTCGCACCACTGCTTCGACCGGCTGCCGTGGCTGCTCGGCGTGCCCCTGGCCGAGCTGACCTGCCGCACCACCGGCCTGGCCGGGGAGGCCGAGTCGGCGGCCGCGATCACCGGGACGTTCGCGTCCGGCGCGGTCACCGGGATCTCGCTGTCGTTCGGCCGCACGCACGTGGCCGGCCCTCGGTCGCTGACCGTCGTGCAGGGCAGCGCCGGGCAGCTGCGGATCGAGCAGGGCGGCACGCTCGCCGCGTCGTCCACGGCGGGGGAGCGGGCCGAGTCGTACGCCGGCGACGACTGGCTGCACCGGCAGCTCTCGGCGTTCGTGGCGGCCTGCGCCGGGTTGGAGCCCGCCGTCCCGGCCGCCGAGGACGGGCGGCTGGCCGTGGTCTGCGCCGCCGCGGCGGCCGAGTCGGCCCGCACCGGGCAGCCGGTGAGGCTGTCATGACCGGGTTCGTGCTCCGCGGCGGCCTCGTCTGCGACCCCGAGACCGGCACCCTGGCCCCGGGGGACCTCGTCGTGCGCGCCGGGCGGATCGCCGCCACCGCGGACCCGGCGGACCGGATCGTGGACGTGTCGGGGCTGGTGGTGACGCCCGGCCTGGTCGACCTGCACACGCACGTCTTCGTCGGCCAGGATCTCGGTGTCGACCCGGACGTGCTCGGCCCGCCCAGCGGGGTCACGACCATGGTGGACACCGGCAGCGCCGGCGCGCACCTGTTCGGGGCGTTCGTCCGCGGTACGGTCGAACGGGCCCGCACCCGGATCGGCGCGTTCATCAACATCTCCACCGTCGGCACCACGAGCATCCTGCTCTCCGGAGAGCTCAAGACCCTCCCGTACGTCGACCCCGCCGCCTGCCGCGCGGCGATCGCCGAACACCGGGAACGGATCATCGGCGTGAAGGTCCGGGCGTCCGCCGACGTCGCCGGCGACAACGGCGTCGTCGCCCTGGACCGGGCTCGCGAGGTCGCCGATGCCGAGGGGCTGCCGCTGATGGTGCACCTCGGGCCGCCGCCGGCGTCCCTGGCCGACATCCTGGCCCGGCTCGGCCCCGGCGACGTCCTCACGCACTGCTTCACCGGCCTGTCCGGCACCCCGTACACCGAGCACGGCCGGGTCGTCGACCTGGTCGGCGAGGCCCGGCAGCGCGGCGTGCTCTTCGACGTCGGGCACGGCATGTGCGGATTCGACCTGGAGCGGGCCCGGGCCGCGGTCGGCGCCGGGTTCCTGCCCGACACGATCAGCTCAGACCTGCACACCTACTCCCGCGACATCGTCGGCGGCCTGCCGGACGTGATGGCGAAGTTCCTCGGGCTCGGCGTCGCCCTGCCCGAGGTGGTACGCCGCACGACGGTGGCGCCGGCCCGGGTCGCCGGGCTGGACGGCGCCGGCATCGGGACGCTCCGTGCTGGTGCACCGGCCGACGTCGCGGTCCTGCGGGTGACCGAAGACCCGGCACCGGCCGTCGCGGCCGTGCTGACCGTCCGGGCCGGCGAGATCGTGTACCGCGCCGAACCAATCTGAAGGGGCATCAACACATGGACATCTATACCGAACTGGGGTTGCGAACCGTCATCAACGCGGTCGGGCCGGCCACCCGGCTCGGCGGCCTGCCGCTGTCCGACGAGGTCGTGGAGGCGATGCGGGCGGCGGGCGCACGCAATGTGCGCATGGACGAACTCCAGGAGGCCGCCGGCGCCGAGATCGCCGCCCTGCTCGGCGCGCCCGCTGCCTACGTCACCAGCGGCGCCGCCGCGGCCCTGAGCCTCGCCACCGCCGTCTGCCTCGCCGGCGACCGCCCGGCGGCCATCGACGTGCTGCCCGAGGTCGCCGGGCCGCGCCGCCGGGCCATCGTCCAGCGGGCCCACCGGGACCCCTACGACCACGCGCTGAGCGCCGCCGGCGCGGACCTGGTCGAGATCGGCTACCCCGGCTCGACCCGCCCCGACGAGCTCGCCCGCGAGCTCGACGAACGGGCCGCGCTGGTGCTGTGGCGGCCCGGCCGCGGCGGCGACCACCTCGGCATCGCCGAGGCCTCGGAGCTGGCCCACCGCGCCGGCGTGCCGGTGCTCGTAGATGCCGCGATGGACGTACCACCCCTGGCGAGGCTCGCGGAACTGCTCGACGGCGGCGCCGACCTGGTCGCGATCAGCGCCGGAAAGGCGTTCCGGGGCCCGCACACCGCCGGGATCCTCTGCGGCCGGGCCGACCTGGTCGGCGCCGTCGCCCTGCACCACCAGGACATGGACATCCGGCCCCGCACCTGGCAGCGCTCGGAGATCACCGGCGCCGACCCCGTCCGCGGCCGGCACGGCATCGGCCGGGGCATGAAGGTCGGCCGCGAACAGATCATCGGCCTGCTCGTCGCCCTGCGGGCGTTCGTCCGGGACCCGGACGCCCACCACCGGCACGGGGCGCAGGAGTTGACCGACATTCGGGCCGCGCTGGAGGCCGACGCCCGGTGCTCGGTCCGGGATGGCTACGAGCACCACCTCGACGTGCCGGTCCTCGAGATCGACCTGTCCGCGTGCGGTCGCGACGCCGATGACGTGGTGCGGGAGCTGGACCGGGGCACGCCCCGCATCCACGTCGGCGAGGACCGCGCCTGGCAGGGCGTGCTCGTCGTCAACCCGATGGGACTGCAGCCCGGCGACGGTGCCGCGCTCGCGAAGCGGCTGGTCGAGGTGCTCGACCAATGACGAGCCCGTGGCGGCTGGCGGCGGCGCCGGTGGCCCGCATGCCGATCGTGGGCTCGGCGGCGTTCTTCGGCCGCAACGACCCCGACTTCCACGACCTGTGGTTCTACGTCTGGCTGGTCACCGACGGCGAGCGGACCGGGCTGATCGACACCGGCCTGCCGATCGGCGACGCCGACCGGGCGGCGCTGGAGAGGGCCAATCAGGCCCTCGACCCGCGATGCGCGTTCCACGACGTGCGGCTGCTGCCGGAGGCCCTCGACGTGCTCGGGGTCCGCGGCGAGGACGTCGACTTCGTCCTGCTCACCCAGACGGTCACGTACCACACCGGCGGTCTCCTGCCGGACCTGCTCCCGCGGGCCACGATCTACGCCTCGTACGCCGGGGTACGGGAGATGTTGTGCGCGCCGCCGGGGCACCCGCCGACCGAGTTCTACTTCACCAGCGGCACCTGGTCGCTGCTGCGGGACCTGGCGGTCGCCGGGCGGCTCGTGCTGAGCGACGGGCCGGTCACCGTGGCGCCGGGGCTGGAGTTCGAGACGACCGGCGGCCACCACCCGGGGTCGGCCGGCGTCCGGGTCCGCTGCGCCGACGGCGTGGTCGGCCTGCTGGAGACGGCGTTCTTCGACCGCAACATCGCCGAGGAGCTCCCGATCGGCATCGCCGAGGACGCCGCCGAGTGCCGGCGGGCCATCAAACAGTATCGACGCGTGTGTGATGAGGTGGTGGCGTTGCACGACCCGGGCAACGCGGCGCGCTTCCCGATCGAACCTGGGCGGGACAGCCGGTCACACCTCAGCACGCAAGGAGGCCAGCGTCATGACCGCCACCCGTGACACCTCCCCGAACGTCCAGTCCACGACCGGCGTCAAGTCGGCCGAGCGGGCTCTGGACCTTATGGAGTACCTCGCGGCGCACCGCTCCGGCGCGACGTTCCCGCAGATCGGCCAGGACCTGGGCTTCCCCAAGAGCAGCCTGCACGCGCTGCTGGGTACGCTGGTGGGCCGCGGCTGGGTCTATCTGGATGAGGAGCGGCGGCGCTACCGGATCGGGGTGCGGGTCTGGGAGACCGCGCAAAGCTTCGACTACCTGGACAGTCTTGCCCACCGGGCCGAACCGCACCTGCGGGCGGCCCGCGACGAGCTCAACGAAACCGTGCAGCTCGCCGTGCTCGACGGCATCGACAACGTCTACATCGCCAAGGTCGAGGCCGACCATCCGCTGCGGCTGGTGTCCCGGGTCGGGATGCGGCTGCCCGCCTACGCTACCGGCCTCGGCAAGGTGCTGCTGGCCTACCTTGATCCGGCGGACCTGAAGGCACGCCTCGAGGGCGTGAGCATGCGCAAGTTCACGCAGCACACCGTCGCCACGTGGCAGGAGCTGTTCGCGCGGGTCCAGGACATCCGTGAGCGCGGCTTCGGCGAGGACGACGGCGAGTACACCCCCGGGGTCTTTTGCGTCGCCGTACCGGTCAGGGACGGCACCGGGCGGGTGGTGGCCGCGATGAGCTGCTCCATCCCCCGTGTCCGGCTCGGTGAGGGACCGGCGCACCGAGACCACCTGGTGAACACGCTGACCCGCCACTGCGAGGCGATGTCCCGTGACCTCGGCTGGCGAGGCGGTGGCCAGTGACCAGTGTTCGTCCACATCAGACAGTCATCCCCGAAGGGTGGAGACATGGTGCAACAGATCCGGACCGACCGGGCCCCGGCGCCGGCCGGGGCGTACTCGCAGGGGCTGCTCGTCAACGGGCTGCTCTTCACCGCCGGGATGGGACCGGTTGACCCGGCCACCGGGGAGATCGTCGGCCGCGACGTCGGCGAGCAGACCGTTCAGGTCCTGCGCAATCTCGACGAGGTGCTGCGGGCCGGTGGAAGCGGACTCAGCCGGGTCGTGAAGGTCACCGTGCACCTGGCGGACCTGGCCGACTTCGCCGCCTTCGACCGGGCGTACGGCGGGCTGATGTCCGAGCCGCGGCCGGTGCGCACGACGGTGGGATCGACGCTGGCCGCCGGCATGCTCGTCGAGATCGACTGCGTGGCGGCGGCGGGCGGCTGACGCCGCGCCGGCGGCGCTCAGGACAGCGGGGCCATCAGCGAGGCGAGCCGGCCGGCGCAGGCTCGCAGCGCCGGCAGGTATCGCTGGGCGCGGTCGCCGGCAGTGCCCGCGCGGGCCGAGGGGATGGAACAGCTCACGGCGGCGACGACCGCCCCCGACTCGCTGCGCACCGGCACGGCGACGCAGTAGAGCCCGACGGTGTACTCGCCCTCGTCCTCGGCGAAACCGTTGGTCCGCACGGCCGCGAGCCGGCGCAGCAGCTCGGCCTTGTCGCCGACGGTGCTCTTGGTGAACCGCTGCAACGTGACCCCGATCAGCCGGCGGCGCAGCTCGCCCGCGGGCAGGCCGGCCAGCAGCACCTTGCCCAGCGCCGTGGTGTGCGCGGGCAGCCGCAGGCCGACGCCGGAGACCAGGCGCAGCGGATGGTCGGACTCCTCCTTGGCCAGATAGACGTTGTCGAGGCCGTCCAGGACGGCCAGCTGCACCGTCTCGTTGAGCTCGTCACGCAGCGCGCGCATCTCGGGTCCAATGAGGACGGTGATGTTCCGGTTGTGTGCGTACGCCTGCCCGACCTCCCAGGCGTGCAGCCCAACCCGGTAGGCCCGGGATTGCGGGTCCATGAACAGGTAGCCGTGGTCCGACAGCACCCGCAACAGCCCGTGCAGGCTGCTGCGGGGGAGCTTCAGGGCGGTGCGGATACCGCTGGCGTCGATCCCGTCGGTGTGCCGCGCGACCAGGTCCAGGATCTGCAGTACCCGCTCGGCCGACTTGATGGAGCCGGCCGGCGCCGCGGCGTCCGCGGCGTCAAGAGATCGGGTTGTCGGCGCCATGGTTTCCGTCCGCCTTTGTCCGTGAGTCGAGTCCCGAGCAGGGTGCCACACGCGTCCGATCGTAGGCAATCAACCGCTGCTGAGCTGCATAAATAGGCAAGTCGTTCAGGTATCTGAACGCCTATTCCCATACTCGATCACCGCGTCTACAGTCGTGGACCAAGTCCCGCGTCCCTCCGACACACCAACTGCCCCACGAGGTGGACTGGAATGTTGAGACACCGATCCGCACTTCTGGCGGCCGCTGTCGTGGCTTCACTGAGCCTGACGGCCGCATGCGGCGACACCGATGAACCCACCAAGTCCGCCGAGGACGGCGGCACCCTCGAGATCGCCCACTGGGACCTGCTGGCACCGAGCTACGGCGCGAAGATGTGGGAGACCTTTCAGGGCTACCAGCAGCAGAACCCGAAGGCGACGCTGACCAAGCAGGAAGTCACCCGGGCCGACTACGAGACCACGATCAAGACGCAGATCGCCGCGGGGGGCGGCCCCGACGTGTTCGCCGTCGCCGACACGTTCCTGCCCGAGCTCGCCGAGGCGGGCGTCCTCGAACCGCTCGACGGCGTCTTCGGCGCCGACGCGAAGCTCAACGTCACCAACGAGGGCGGCAAGTGGCGCGGCAAGCAGCTCGCCATCACCGCCCAGATCGCGCCCTACGCGTTCCTGTGGAACAAGGACATCCTGGCCCAGGCCGGCGTCCAGCCGCCGACCACGCCCGAGGAACTCGTCACGGCGGCGAAGACCATCAAGGAGAAGACGGGCATCACGGGCTTCGCGGTGCGCCACCGCATCGCCGAGGAGAACCCGTGGTGGATCGACTTCAACAACTGGCCGCAGGGCTTCGGCGGCGGCTGGTCCGACGGCAAGACCCTCACCATCGACCGGCCGGAGAACGTCGCCGCGCTCAAGGCCTACAAGGCCGTCTACAGCTCCGGCGCCTTCGCCGTGGGTGATGACGCGTCGACCTTCCGCACGAAGTTCAAGGAGGGCAAGCTGGCGATGCTCATCGACGCGACCGGCGCGCCGACCGCGATGATCAGCGACAAGGTGCCGGGCACCTCCATCATGTCCTCGAAGCTGCCGTTCCCGGGCAAGAACACCAGCCAGGTCGGCATCTACTTCGTCATCAACAAGCACTCCAAGAACAAAGAGCTGGCCAAGGACTTCCTGCGCTGGCTGGTCCAGCCGCAGCCGCAGCAGAAGCTCTCCGAGGTCATCGGCAACGCCTCGACCGTGGCCGTCGACACGACGGTCCCGGAGGCGTACGTGAAGGCCAACCCGTGGGTCACCGCCTACCGGGAGAACGCGCCGTTCTCGCACGACGCCGTGGTGGACGGGTTCGAGGCCAAGACCCCGCAGATCCGCCACATCGTGCTGCAGTGGATCGAGAAGGTGCTGCTGCAGAACGTCCCGCCCGAGGAGGCCCTCGCCAAGGCGGCCCAGGAGGCCAAGGCGGCGGTCGGGGGCTGACCCGCCGCCGGCGCGGTAGGTGCCGGGCCAACCGGCACCTACCGCGCACGATCCCCGAAGGAGGGCCATGAGCACCCGATCGCGGCTCGCGCCGTACCTGTTCGTCGGCGGCGCGGCAGTCTATCTGCTGGTGTTCACCGCCACCCCGCTGCTGCGCGGGGTGCTGCTCAGCTTCACCGACACCAAACTGCTCAATCCCGACGGCGGCGAGTACGTCGGCCTGGACAACTACCACGACCTCCTCGTCGACGACCGGTTCGCGTCGTCGGTGCTCACCACCATCCTGTACACCGCCTGCACGGTCGCCGGGTCACTGCTGCTCGGCACGGCCGCCGCGTTCGCGATCAACGACGGATTCCGCGGCCGGGCCGTCGTGCGGGCCATCCTCACGATGCCGTGGGCGGTGCCGTCGATCGCCGTCGTGCTCGTCTTCACCTGGATCTTCAACGTCGGCGACGGGGTCGCCAACCGCGGCCTCGCCGTGCTCGGCATCGGTGAGCAGGGCTGGCTCATCGACCCCGACCTCGGCCTGCTCTCCGTGACCGCGGTCAGCGTCTGGAAGGTGTTCCCGTTCATCATGCTCGTCGTCCTCGCCGCCCTGCAGTCGGTGCCCGCCGAACTGCGTGAATCGGCCCGGGTCGACGGCGCCGACCGGTTCACCGCGCTCAAGGAGATCGTCCTGCCGCACATCGCGCCGACCCTGCGCATCGTCGCGCTGCTCATGACGATCTGGTCGCTGCGCCGGTTCGAGATCATCTACCTGCTCACCGGCGGCGGACCGGTCGACGCCACCAACACGCTCGTCATCAACGTCTACCGGGAGGCGTTCGCCAACTCCGACCTCGGCCGGGCGTCCGCGCTGGGGATGCTCGGCCTGTGCCTGTCCCTCGTCGTCACCGTCGTCTACTTCGTCGTCGAGCGACGCTCGGCGCGGCGGGAGGCGCAGTGAAGCGGCTGACCGGAGCGGGTCCCGGGCGATGGCTCGCGGTCGTCGTGCTGATCGTCGTCGCCGGCTTCCCAGTGTACTGGATGCTCAACACCGCCCTCGCCACCCGCGAGGAACTGTTCAGCGGGCAGAGCCTGTGGCCGCGCGTCGACCGGATCGCTTCCGTGTTCGACGTCTTCGACAGCGATGTACCGCTGCTGCGCTGGCTCACCAACAGCGCGATCGTGGCGTCCGGCACGACGTTCTTCAGCCTGGCGCTCGCCGTGCTGGCCGGTTACGGGCTGTCGCGGTACCGCCGCTTCCACGGCCGCGGTCTCATCGGCTTCGCGTTGTTCGCCACCCAGATGCTGCCCGAGGCGCTGTTGATCGTGCCGCTCTACACGCTGTTCGTGTCGCTGGGCCTGATCAACGGGCTGTTCGGCCTGGTGCTGGCCGACACGGCCTTCGCCATGCCGGTCGCCGCGTGGATCATCAAGTCGGCCGTGGACGGCGTCCCCTACGAGATCGAGGAGGCGGCCCGGGTCGACGGCGCGCCCCGGTTCGTCATCTTCTCCCAGGTCACGCTGCCGCTGGTGGCGCCGTCGGTGGCCGCGGCCGCCGTCATCACGTTCTTCGACGGCTGGAACGAGTACCTGTTCGCCTCGACGTTCATCCGCGACTCGACGAAATGGCCGGCCAGCAAGGGCCTGTCGTCGTTCATCGGCGAGTTCATCACCCCGTTGTCGACGGTGTTCTCCGCCGCGCTGGTGTTCACCGTTCCCGCCATCGTCTTCTTCCTACTGGTCCAGCGCCGGATCGTGAGTGGCCTCACCTCCGGTTCGGTGAAGGGGTAGGCATGCCAGCCATTGCGTTCCGGGGCATCCGGAAGTCCTACGGCGACACACCGGTCATCCACGAGTTCTCCACGGAGATCCCGGACCGGGAGTTCCTGGTGCTGCTCGGCCCGTCCGGGTGTGGAAAGTCCACCATGCTGCGCATGATCGCCGGGCTCATCGACATCACCGGCGGTGATCTGCTCTTCGACGGCCAACGGGTCAACGACCTGGAACCCAAGCAGCGCAACGTCGCGTTCGTCTTCCAGTCCTACGCGCTCTACCCGCACAAGACGGTGCGGGCCAACATCGCCTTCCCGCTGTTGATGAGCCGCTTCCGCTGGTGGCAGCACATCCCGGTGGTCGGCATGGTGGCGCGCTGGCGGGCGATGCGCGACCCCGCGATCACCACGAGAATCGAGCAGATCGCCGCGACCATGGAGCTCACGCCCTACCTCGACCGCCGGCCGCGCACGCTGTCCGGCGGGCAGCGGCAGCGGGTCGCACTGGCCCGGGCCCTGGTCCGCGAGCCCTCGATCTACCTGCTGGACGAGCCACTGTCCAACCTGGACGCCAAGCTGCGGGCGCAGATGCGCACCGAGATCACGGCACTGCACCGGCGAGTGGGCGCGAGCTTCATCTACGTGACGCACGACCAGGTCGAGGCGATGACCATGGGCACCCGCATCATCCTGCTCAACGACGGCGTGGTGCAGCAGAGCGGGACCCCGCAGGAGATCTACGACGAGCCGGCGAACACCTTCGTGGCCCGGTTCATCGGTTCGCCGGCGATGAACCTTCTGCCGGTCACGGTCCGGGACGGACAGGCCACGATCGACGGCGGTACGAGCGTGCCCGCCGGCGGGGTGCCCGACGGGACGGCCCTGCTGGGCGTGCGGGCGGAGAAGGTGCGGGTCGCCGCGACGGGCTCGGGCCAGCCGGCCCGGGTGGCGGTGGTGGAACGGCTGGGCGCCGAAACCGTGGTCGGCTTCCGGCTCGGGCTCGCCGCCAACAGCGAGGAGCTCGGCGCGGCCGCCGTGCGCGACCTGCACTACGCGAAGGTACCGGGTGACGCCGGCCTCGCCGTCGACGACGAATGCCGGGTGCTGCTCGACCTGAGCGGCGCCTGCTGGTTCGACAGTCACAGCGGTGCGCGCATCGGCGCGCGGAAGGATGGACGTGTCGCATGAAAGCACTGCTCTACGCCGGGCCGCTCGAACTCGTCGTCACCGATCTCGACGTTCCGGCCCCGGCCGACGACGAGGTGCTGGTGCGGGTGGCCGCGGCCGGGGTCTGCGGGTCCGAGGTGGAGGGTTTCGCCACCCAGAGCCCGTTCCGCAAGCCGCCGCTGGTGATGGGTCACGAGTTCGCCGGGCATCGGGTCGACGACGGCGCTCTGGTCACGGTCAATCCGCTGGTGGCGTGCGGCGATTGCGGCAACTGCCGGCGCGGCCGGACGAACATCTGCGACAACCGCAGCATCCTCGGGATCAACCGGGCGGGCGGCTTCGCCGAGTACGTGGCCGTGCCACGAGCCAACGTGCACCCGCTGCCGGCCGGTGTGTCCCCGCAGCGTGGGGCGTTCGTCGAACCCATGGCCAACGCCGTGCACGCCGCGAACCTGGTCGCCGACCGACTCGTCCCGGACGCCCGGGTCGGCGTGATCGGCGCCGGCATGCTGGGCACGGCGGTGCTGCTGGTGCTCCGCAGCCGCGGCCTGACCGGCATCCACGTCGCCGACCTGGCCGAACAGCGGCTGGCGACCGCGGCCAAGGCGGGCGCCGGCCGCACCGGGCAGCGGCTGACCGGCACCTTCGACGTCATCGTGGACACGGTGGGCACGGCCGGGACCCGGGCCGACTCCGTCGCCCTGCTGCATCCGGGCGGTGCCGCGGTCTGGCTCGGCCTGCATGCTGCGGAGTCCGATGCGGACTGCAGAGCGATGATTCGGGGTGAGAAGGCGGTCGTGGGCAGCTTCTGCTACACCGCCGCGGAGTTCGCGGCGGCAGTGCCACTGGTCGCCGCCGTCGACGAGGACTGGCTGGAACTTCGAGACCTCGCCGACGGTGTCGAGGTGTTCGAGGCGCTGATGCGGGGCCCGTCGGCGCGCATCAAGACGATGCTGGTGCCCTGACTTTTCCATGCTCGGGAGGGCTCGATGAGCCGCACGGTGGTGGTGGGAGGCGGCGGTACCGGCATCGGCCGGGCGGTCGCCGCGACGTTCGTCGGCAACGGCGACCGGGTGGTGCTCGTGGGCCGGCGCGGGCCGGCGCTGCGCGCCGCGGCGGAGAGGCTCGGCCCCACGGCGACCTGGGTCGCCGCCGACCTGAGCACGGCGGACGGTGCCGCGCGGGTGGCCCGCGCGGTGGACCGGGTGCACGTGATCGTGGCCGGCGCCGGGGGCACCGCCGCGGCGGTGCCGTCCGAGCTGGACGCGATCGCCCGGGAGTGGCGTGCCGACTTCGACCAGAACGTGCTGACCGCCGTGCTGCTGGTGGCCGCGCTGCGGCCAAAGCTGGCCGAGCAGGGCCGGGTGATCGGCATCGGCTCGATCGGCGCCCAACTCGGCAGCGGCTACAGCGGCTCGTACGGCGCGGCGAAGGCGGCGCTGCACGCGTGGATCTTCTGGCTCGCGGCGGAACTGGGGCCGGCCGGGGCCACTGCCAACCTGGTGCTACCCGGGTACGTGCAAGACACCGAGTTCTTCGGCGACCGGATGAACCCGCAGTTCCACCAGGCCAGGGTCGACCGCACCCTGGTCGGGCGCGCCGGAACTCCCGAGGACGTCGCGTCCGTCGTGAAGTTCCTGGCCTCGCCCGAGGCATCGTTCGTCACCGGGCAACTGGTGGGAGTCAACGGGGGAACGGTGTTGGGACGATGAGCTCACCGGTACCGTCCGAGGTCAACGTTCTCCTTGATCGCGGGTCGGGACCTCCGTCACCGCAGGCTGCGGTACACGCGGAAATAGTCGAAGACGGCGGTGGCTTGCGGGTCGTTGCCGCCCTGGGCGACCAGTCCGATGCGGGGTGAGCTGCCGGGCGGAAACGTCCACGTGCCGCCCCACGACCAGTGCACGCCGTCGCGGCTCCAGCCGGCCCGGTACCGGTGCTCCCCGCCGACGACCGTGTGCGCCAACCGTAGCCACGTCGTCTCGGCCGGCGCCCCCTCGACCATGCCCCCGTAGGACAGCCGCCCGGCGTACGGCAGCTCCCGGCCGAACTCGATCTGCCGGGTGTTCCAGATCGCGACGTGGCTGAGCCGGGCGAAATCGTCGTCGCCGGCGTACACGATGAGGCCGGCCTGCTGGTAGTTGCGGACCGTGTCGACGCCGAGGTCGATGATCAGCTTCGTCTCGACGACGTAAGGCCCGCTCGGCGCGGCCCGGGTGAGCACGCCGGCGGTGTTGGCGCTGCCGACGAGGTCGGCCGGCTCGGTCGGCCAGCGCAGTGCGCCGCCGGTGACGGTGGCCCGGTCGTCGCGCCGGGTCCAGGTCCATCCGGCGCCCAGGCCGGCTCCGTTGAACTCGTCGGACGCGTTCGGTACCAGGGGCCCGACCCTCGGCGGCGCCGCCAGCCCGTTGCTCGACGGCCCAGGCCCGGCGCGCACGATCGGCCAGCCGTCGACCCAGTCGAGCCGGTCGACGAGCATCGGGCGTCGGTTGATGCCGAACGGCTCGTTCAGGTACGGCTGGTTGCGGTCGATCGCGTGGTACACCAGCCAGTCCTGGCCATCGGTGTCGGTCACGACGGCGTTGTGGCCGGTGCCGATCCAGCGGTTGCCGTTGGGCTGGATGACCGGTGTTCCGCCAACCCGGGAGGTCAGCAGCGAGATGCCGTCGCGGTCGACGAACGGCCCGGTGGGGCTCGCCGACCGGCCGGCGAACACGCTGTAGCCGGTGGTCGGGCCGGCGCAGCAGTTGGCCGCCGAGCCGAACAGGTAGTACCACGGCCCGCGCCGCACGACGTAGGCACCTTCGTACCGGTTGTCGATGGTCACCCGGGTCGGCGGGCCAGTCACCGACAGCCCGTCGGCGCTGACCGGGACGGTGAAGATGCCGCCGAAGTACGAGCCATAGTAGAGCCAGTTGCGCCCCTGCGCGTCGGTGAGCAGCGCCGGGTCGAACGTCCACAGGAAGCCCCCACCGGGGGCCGGCCGGGGCGCGACGATCGGGCCGCCGCTGTCGGTCCACGGCCCGAGCGGGCTGGGTGCGGTGGCCACGCCGATCGCGGAGTCGTCGCCCGGGTTGAGCGTCGTGTCGGTGACCGTGTAGTACAGCACGTAGCGCCCGCCGACGCGGCGGATGTCGGGCGCCCACAACCCGGCGGTGCCGGTGGCCCAGCCGGGTCGGTGGGTGAACACGTCGCCGGCGTACGCCCAGTGGAACAGGTCGGTGGAGCGCAGGATCGGCAGCAGGTGCGGTGTGGTCTCGCCGACGTGCAGCGGGTCGCTGGTGCCGTAGGCGTACCAGGCGCCGTCATCGCCCCGCACCACCGACGGGTCGGCGAACGTGTCGGCCGCCGTCGCCGCGGCAGGTGCCGCTGAGACAGGTGCCGGGGTGAGGGCCGCGACGAGTGCGGCTACCACCATGAAACGCATGCGAAATCATCCCTTCAGTCCGCTGCGCGAGACGCCTTCGACGACGTACCGCTGGGCGAACACGAACAGCAAGAGCGCGGGGACGCTGGCCAGCACGGCGCCGGCCATGATGACGGGGTAGTCGGTGACGTACTCGCCCTGCAGCAGGCCCAGTCCGGCGGGCAGGGTGAGCCGGTCGGCGCTGAAGAGCGTGAAGATGGGCCACAGGAAGTCGTTCCAGTTCGTCAGGAACGACAGCACGGCCAGCGTGGCCAGGGCCGGCTTGGACAGCGGAAGCACGACGCGGGTGAAGATCTGCCACTGGTTGGCGCCGTCGAGGACGGCGGCTTCTTCCAGTTCGCGGGGCAGCGAGAGGAAGAACTGGCGCAGGAAGAACACGCCGAACGCGCTGGCCGCGCCGGGCACCACGATGACGGCAACGGTGTCGAGCCAGCCCAACGTGTCGACGACGAGGAAGTTTGGGATGATGAGCGTGGCGGGCGGCACGAACAGCGTCGCGACGATCACCGCGAACATCATTCCCCGGCCGCGGAAGCGCATCCTCGCGAGGGCGTATGCGGCGGTGGAGGCGGTGGCGAGCACGAGCACCGCCTGCAGCGTGGCGGCGAGCATGCTGTTGACGAACCAGCGGAGGATTGGGTTCTGCGAGTCGGCCTGGAACAGCCGTTCATACCCGTATGTCGACACCGGGTGCGGCAGCCAGGTGGGCGGGCTTTGCTGGGCCGCCGGGTAGGTCTTCAGCGAGGTGAGCACCATCCAAACCAGCGGTACGACGAAGACCGCGGTCAGCACCAGCAGCGCGGCGTAGAGCAGGATGCGGCGGGCGGTCCTCACGAGTCCCCCTGATAGCGGAAGAGCCGGAAGTTGGCGAAGCTGACGATCGCGAGCATGAGGGTGAGCGTGACGCTCATCGCGGCGGCCCGGCCGGCGTCATTCTGGCCGAGGCCGAGCGAGACGACGTACGACACGACCGTGCGGGTCTCGGTGCCCGGCGCGCCCTTCGTGATGAGGTACGACTGGCCGAACATGTTGGCCGAGGCCAGAATCGTGGTGGTGATGACGAACAGCATGACCGGCCGCAGGCCCGGCAGCGTCACGTGACGGAACCGGTCCCACGCGTCGGCACCGTCCACTTTGGCCGCCTCGTAGAGCTCGGCCGGGATGTCCTGGAGGCCGGCGAGATAGATGACGGCGTTGAAGCCGCACGTCCACCAGACGGTGACTCCGACGAGCGACACCCACACCCACGGCGTCGCGGTGACCCACGGCGTCGACGTGCCCAGCAGGTGGTTGACGAAGCCGAGGTTCGCGTCCAGCAGGAACCGCCACAGCAGCCCGATGACCGCGACGCCGAGCACGTACGGCGCGAAGTACACCGCGCGGAAGAACGTCCGGCCCGGGAACGAGCGGTTGAGCAGCACCGCGATGCCCATCGGCAGAGCCACAAGCAGCGGCACCGACGCGACGGTGAAGATGGCCGTGGCGCGGACGCTCTCCCACCAGTCGCCGTACACCAGCGAGCCCGGTGAGAAGAGTTCGGTGTAGTTGTCGAGGCCGACGAACGGCTTGTTGGGTAGCTGGAAGTCCCACTGATGCAGGCTGAGCCAGACGCCCAGTATGACCGGCAGCAGCCCGAAGACGCCGAAGATGACCAGGTACGGCAGCAGGAACAGGTACGGCGTGGCGCTGCCGTGCACGGCGCGCGCCACCGGAGGCGACGCGGTGCGCCGCGCCACCTCCGGTACGGTCGCGACGGCCACGACCGTCAGCTCCCGTACTTCTTGCGGTTGTCCTCGAGCAGCTTGTCGGCCTTGGCCACACCGTCGTCCAGGGCCTGCTTCGGCTGCTTCTTGCCAAGTACGGCTTCGTTGACGGCGTCGTAGAACAGTTTCGTGACATCGCCGATGCCTGGTGCCGCGGGTGGGAACGCCGCGTCGGGCAACTCGGCGGCGAGCGTGTTCATCTCCGCCAGGTCCTTGAACTTCGGGTCGTCGCGCACCGAGTTGCGGGCCGGCACCTGCCCGCCGGCCGCCCAGTCCAGCGAGTGCTGGCTGAGCCAGTTGATGAACACCTTGGCGCCGGAGACCTTGTTCTGCTCGACGTTGCGCTGCTGGACAATGGTGAAGTTGTGTGAGTTGGCCCAGACCGCCTTCTTCGTGCCGATCTGCGGCAAGGGCGCCACGCCCCACTGCACGTCGGGGCTCTTCTTCAGGTCGTTGACCTGCCAGATGCCGTTGACGTTGAACGCGTTCTTGCCGCTCTTGAGGGCGAGGTAGTCCGCGTCCTGCCCGACGTTGGTCGGCGAGTGACCGGCCGAGATGAGACCGGTGAGCCAGGTGACGGCCTCGACGGCCTGGTCGCTGTTGAACGTGGCTTTCGTCGCGTCGGCGTTGTAGAGCGCGCCGCCGAACTGGTACACCAGCGAATAGGCGGTCATGCCGCCGGTGAACTGGAACGGGCTCACCCAGAACCCCTGGATGCCGGCCTTCTTCAGCTCGGCGAGGGCCGCCTCGAGGTCGGCGCGGTTCTGCGGCGGCTTGTTCGGGTCCAGGCCGGCCTTCTGTAGCAGCGCCTTGTTGTAGTACAACCCGACCGGGTGCATGTCCAGCGGGATGCCGTAGCGCTTGCCCTGGTACAGGCCGCCCTTCCAGACGGTGGTCGCGAAGTCCGCCTCGGAGAGCCCGAGCGCGCTCGCCACGTCATCGATCGGCTGGATCACCCTGCGGGCGGCGAACGTGGCCAGCATGTCGATGTGCATGACGGCGACGTCTGGGCCGTTGCCGCTGGACACGGCGCCGGGCAGCTTCGCGTAGTAGTCCTCCCACTTGTACGTGGCCACGCTGATCGCGATGTTGGCGTGCTCGCCGTTGAACTGGTCGACGAGCTTCTTGAAGATGTCCCCGTCGCCGCCGGTGAAGCCGTTCCACAGGTTCAGCTGGACCTTCGGTCCGGTGTAGTCCTTGCCGCCGTTCCCGTTGCCGGTGGAGGCGGTCGGCTGGTCGCTGCCGCCGCAGCCGGCCAGGCCGAGCGCGGCAGCGGCACCGAGCCCAAGGCTCAGCCCGAGGAGCCGGCGCCGGCTGATGTCGGTCGGGCTGATGTCGGTCGGGTATGTCATCTCAGTCGCTCCTTGAGGGGGTGTAGCGGATCAGGTTCCAGGACGCCGCGCGCAGCCGGACGGACGAGCGGCCGGCGTCCACGACGGGGCGCGGCCGGGCCTGTGGGATGACCCGGTCGGGGTGGTTGGTGGTGTTGCTCTCGCTGGAGGCGTCCAGCGCGACATGCTCGGCGCCGGTGAGAGCCGGGAAGCCCCGAAGGTCGAGGTCGAGGGTGAGGTCGTCGCCGCCGCGGTTGACGGCGAACACGGCGAGGGCGCCCGGCTCCTCGTCGTGGACGGCGACGAGGTCCACTGAGGACACTTCGCCGTAGCGGGCGGTGTCGTGGGTCGGCCCGTCGGGTTCGGTGCGCAGCACGGTACCGCGGGCGTACCGGCTGGTGAGCGCGAACGGGTGGAAGATGCTCTGCCGCCACGCCGGTCGTCCGCTGACGGTGCGGATCGGCGCGATGACGTTGACCAGCTGTGCCTGGCATGCGACACCGACCCGGTCGGCGTGCCGGAGCAGCGTGATGAGCAGGTCGCCGACGACCACCGCGTCGGTGGCGGTGAACGTATCCTCGATGAGCGCGGGCGCCTCGACCCAGCCGCGCCGGTCGAGGTCGCCCTGCAGCCGCTGCTGGTACCAGACGTTCCACTCGTCGAAGGAGATCTTGAGCCGGCGGCGGTGGCGGTGCTTGGCCGCGACGTGGTCGGCGGTGGCGACGACATCGTTGATGAACGCGTCCATGTCGACGGCCGAGGCGAGGATGCTGGCCCGGTCGCCGTCGGACGGGTCGTAGTAGGTGTGTGCGGAGATGTAGTCGACGTGTTCGTAGACGTGCTCGAGGACGGTCGCCTCCCACCCGGCGAACGTGGGCATGGAACGGTTGGAGCTGCCGCAGGCCACGAGGCTGATCCGCGGGTCGATCAGCTTCATCGCGCGCGCGGTCTCGGCGGCCAGCCGTCCGTACTCGGTCGCCGTCTTGTGGCCGACCTGCCAGGGCCCGTCCAGCTCGTTGCCCAGACACCAGAGCCGGATGCCGTACGGGGCGTCGACGCCGTGCTTGCGCCGCAGGTCAGCGAAGTAGGTGCCACCCGGGTGGTTGGCGTATTCGAGGAGGTCGCAGGCCTCCTGCACGCCGCGTGTGCCGAGGTTGACCGCCATCATCGGCTCGACGCCCGCGGCCTGCGCCCAGGTCATGAACTCGTTGAGCCCGAACGCGTTGGTCTCGATGCTCTTCCATGCGAGGTCGAGCCGGCGCGGACGGTCGCCGGTCGGGCCGACGCCGTCCTCCCAGCGGTACCCGGAGACGAAGTTGCCGCCCGGGTACCGGACGACCGTCACGCCGAGCTCGCGGGTCAGCCGCAGCACATCCTGGCGCAGGCCGAGCGAGTCGGCCTCGGGGTGTCCGGGATCGAAGATCCCGCCGTACACGCACCGGCCCATGTGTTCCACGAACGATCCGAACAGCTGGCGGTCCGCCTCGGCGATCCGGAAAGACGGGTCGATGGTTACCCGCGTCGTGTTCAAACCTGTCGCCTTTCGTTGACGGTAATAAATATTTACAACGTTGTAGGCAACGTTGTAAAGTGCCGGACACGCGGTAGAGTGCGCTGCGTGCGGCACAGGCTGAAGGATGTCGCCGAGCGCGCCGGGGTGTCGGTGAAGACGGTTTCCAACGTCGTCAACGGCTACGAGCACGTGCGGCCGGACACGCGCGCCCGCGTGCTGGAAGCGATCGACGCGCTGGACTACCGGCCCAACCTCAGCGCCCGAAACCTCCGCCGCGGCCGCACGGGCCTCATCGCGCTCGCCGTGCCCGAGCTCGACATCCCCTACTTCGCCGAGCTCGCCCGGCACATCGTCACCGCGGCCGCCCGACACGAATGGACCGTGCTCATCGACCAAACCAACGGCGACCGCGAACAGGAGCGGCTCGTCGCCGCCGGCATCCGCGACCACCTCATCGACGGGCTGATCTTCAGCCCGCTCGCGCTCGCCGACGCCGACCTCGACGCCGGGATCGGGCGCACGCCGATGGTGCTGCTCGGCGAGCGCGTCCACGGCGGGCCCGCCGACCACGTCGCCATCGACAACGTCGCCGCCGCCCGGGACGTCACCGCCCACCTCATCGCGATCGGCCGGCGCCGCATCGCCGCCATCGGCGCGCAGCACGCGGCCGAGGGCGTTACCGCCCGCCTGCGCCTGGCCGGATACACGGAGGCGCTCGGTGCGGCCGGCCACCCCGTCGACGAGGCACTCATCGCGCCGGCGACGCACTGGCACCGCACCGACGGCGCCGCGGCCATGCGGACGCTGCTCGACCAGCGGCCCGACGCCGTGTTCTGCTTCAACGACACGCTCGCCCTCGGCGCGGTCCGGGCGCTCCACGACGCCGGGCTCCGCGTGCCCGGTGACGTCGCCGTCGCCGGCTTCGACGACATCGAGGACGCGCGCTTCTCGGTGCCGACGCTCACCACGGTCGGGCCCGACAAGGCGCGCCTCGCCGCGGTCGCGGTTGACCTCCTGGTCGCCCGGCTCGGCGCCCCCGACGCACCTCCCCAGGGGCAGACCGTGCCCTACGCGGTCAAGCTACGCGAGAGCACCGGTCATTTCTCGTAGACTGACCCGGGGCGCTGCCCCACGCGGGACTGTCAAGATAACGGTGTAACTGGATTTGTTTGGGGTCTACTTTGTGGCCGGCGGACAGGCGTCCGTCAAAGGCGATGTCGAAGGCGTTCAGGGCTGGTTTCCGGCGGGTGATCCAGCGCTTGGTGCCACGGCCGGTGGGGTCGAGGGCCATGACGGCCAGATAGATGTACTTGAGCGCGGCTTGGGAGTATAGACAGCCGTCGCCCCGCGATCGGGGCGTGTGTGCCATCCTCCTCCTGTCGAGATCCACAACCACGGGGAGCCCGCCTTGCACACGCGCCGAAGACTGACCGCCCTGACCCTCGCCCTGGCCGCCGCCGCGACGCTCGCCGCCGGCTGCGAGGGTACCCCCAGCGCCACCGCGCCCGCCGCGAGCACGGCCGGCACCGCGAGCGCGGCGCCCGCCGCGAGCACCGCGCCCAGCGTCACCGTCGCGTCGGTGTGCCAGGCGATCGACGACGTCTACGCGCCAGAGCGGCTGATCCTGACGAGCACGTGGGGACAGTACGTCACCGCCACGAACCAGGGCGACACGACCAAGGCCGCCGAGCTGAAGGCGAAGCTCGAGGAGATGGTCCCGCGGCTGAGCAAGGCGGCCCGCGCCGAGGTCGCGAAGTCGCCGGACGCCGGCCAGCGGGCGGCCCTGGAGCAGTACCTGGACGCGGTCGACACGTGGTACACCAAGCCCTCCTCCGGGGACGCCGTCACCCGCCTGGAGAAGGCCGTCGAGGCCGCGCAGCAGTACTGCCCGAAGATCCGCTGACCCTTCGCCGCCGGCGCCGAACCTTCAGGCGGCGTGCGGCAGCCGGGCAATCAGGCGGCGGTGGTCGGCCAGGTTTGATGCCGAGGTCGTGCAGGACCTTGGCGGCCAGGCCTCCGCCCTCGCGCAGGACGCCTACGGTGAGCTCTGCAGCGCGACTCGGGACCGGTTCGACGCGGCCGCCTTCAACGAGTACGAACGAGCCGCATAGAAGTCCAGATCAGGCACTGAAGCGAAATATCGACACCCCACAGGGTCAACTCGCCGAGATGACCTGGCGCGTACACGCCCGCGGCTACCGTGACCGTACGGGTTATGGCAATCTGATCGATCAAGCGGAGTTCCCGGTTCTTGGGGTTGTCTAGGAGTGGCAAATCCCTATACCGGAACTCCGCTTCCTACTTCCTGATCAACACACCCTTTGACGGCTGCCTGGACCGCCTCGCTGAGCGGCGTTAAGGCTAGTTGAGCGATCCGGTGATCAGCTTATGTCGATGTCACGCCCCCATGTTCAGCCATGGATTGTTTACCTCTACGGGATCGCTTAATCGTCATTCATCGATTAATCTCTCCATTGGTGGGCGCCGTCCGGCGCTCGCTTCACACGGGGAGGAAGCGAATGTCTTCGCAACGTGGATTGGTTGCCAGGGCGGCGGCCCTGCTGGTCGGCGTCCTGGTGGCCAGCATCGCAACGTCCGGCGGGTCGGCTGTCGCCGCACCGGCCGAGGCGTCGGCGGCTGGCGAAAGTAGTCCCGGCATGCGCCTGGTCAAGTTCGACGCCGCGGTGGCCGAGGCGAACGGCTACAAGGTTGTCACGCTGCCGGACGGCGCCCGCGCGTCGGTGCCGGCGGCTCTGGCCGAAGCGGCGCAGCGCGGCGACTACGTGCCGACGACCGGCGTCATCCGGCCGACCGGCATTGCGTCCACCTCGGGCTACGGCGAGGTTGGAGGCAACTGCGGCATGTCGTGGCTCGGCCTTGACGCTCGCGGCGGGTCCCGTGCGACGCTGACTACCGGCATGCAGATGAACCCGGACGCTGGCGGTCCGTGGGACGTAATCTGGCGGGTGAACATCACCGACAACGGCGGGAGTTCGTCGCAGTCGTACTCCGAGGATGACGGCTTCTACGGCTATCTGAGCTGGACCGCGTTCGCGCGGGACCTGGGCCTGACCCGCGGCACCGCGATCGCCAACGTGAGCTCGTGGCTGAGCTACGCGATCACGACGCACGGCTGGGTGTGCTGGTCGAACGGCCCGGTTGCGTCCGCGAACATCTACTGAACCGCGCGCGGTGCGCGGGCCGTTGGAAGGTTCCGCGCACCGCGAGTCCGGTGGCACACTGATTCCGGAGGTGGTGGCATGCGGTTCAACCTCGGCGAGTCCGTCGACGAGCTGCTCGCCGTCCATGCCGCCGACGCCCGACGAGCACTGAACGCATTCGGTTCGCTTGCGGCGTTTGACGGCGAGGGCCTGCCCGGTGCGCCCGCAGTGGGCGGCTACGACGAATCGGACGACGTTGTAGTCGCGGTGCGTTTGCACTACGGCGACCCGGCGGCGGACGGACCGTGGGCCTGTGTCGAAACGGCCCGCTTCGCCCACACTCGAATGCTGCCCGCACCGCTACGACAGCTGATCGAACACTACTTACGCCTCGACGGCGTGCGCTTCGCCGACGTCGACTGGACCGCCGGCACCGGCACGATCGTGGTCGACGGCCGGCCAAGGAGGGCCGAGACGGTACACGCCGGCCGCTGGCGGGCGACCAGATGCGAACATGACGCCGCGCAGATCACCGTCGTCACCCGCGACTGGCTGCCTGCCACAGTGACGGTGCGGCTCGGGTCCGACGTGGAGCCGGCGCTCGCCGGCCGTCGGCGTCCACCAATCCCGCCCCCAGCCCCGCCCCAGCCGCCCGTGGTTCCCAGTGAGCCCCACCGCCCGCTCGCTGACGTGGTCCTGCGCAACACCGCCGACCGCAGGGCCTGGCTCGTGGACGGCGGCCCGGTGCCCAGCCTGCCCGCTTCGTGGGGGGCGCTGTGGGCCGCAACCGTCCGCCGTCAGATGGAGCTCGCCGACCAGACCGAACCCATGGCCCAGCGCGCGGTGACGACCTTCACGAGCCACCTGAGCTCCCTCGAGCACGAGTTCGCCTGGTTCCGCACCGACGGCCAACTGCGCGAGCGCGCGATCACCGAAACGCTGCTGTTCACCACTGGCCTGCGCGTCAACGTCCCCAGCCGCCCGGCCCAACTGGCGTGGCTTCGCCGGGCGGGCGCACCCATGCCGCCGATCGACCTCACTGCCGCCTCGGCCACCGAGACCGACTGGACCGATGCCTGGCAGACCTGGGCTCAAGCAACGTCGACCAGCGACGACCGAAAATGGTCCTGACGGCCTCAGAGCCGGCGGGGGACTGGACCCCCAAATCTTCCGACTAAAGGGCAATTTATGTCCCTTTATGCGAGTATTGTGCTCGCCGTTTAGCTTGATCTGACCGGCCTGGAGCGAGAAGTCGTAGAACGCGTGCAGCAGGAATCGCGCACCAACCACGCGGCGGGTCTCTCGCAGTGCGACGGCGGACGGCATTGCTCGTCCTGCCCGCCGGCAATGAGGAACAGCCGGCGCAGCTGTTCCCAGAGGCCGCGACCGGCTCCAAACCCGTCGAGGGAGCCTAATCCGGGCGGCGGGCGAGGGAGGTGAGGATGATCTTCTGTGCCTCGCGGGCTGTTGCCGCAAAGTCGGCCGGATCCCGGCCGATGCGTTCAGCTCCCGCCCGAATGACCCCGGCCAGTAAGTCCACCATGAGGTGCACGTCCCCGACGTCGCGGAATTCTCCGCGCGCGATGCCGTCCCGGACGACGTTCCTCACCTCGACCGCGACCGCGTCGAACGCGTTAGCGGGCCGTTTCGGCGCCTCGGCGCCCGGCGTGCCAGAGCCGGGCCGGAACATCAGCTGCAAGGTCTGGTCGGTGAACGCCTCCAGGACCGTCTCGATGATCTCCCGCATTCGTTGCTCGGCCGGGTCCGCAGACCGGGCGGCGATCGCGGCCACCCGCTCGACCGCGGGCCGGCCCGCCCGCTGCGTCAGCGCCAGAACGAGCGCGCTCTTGTCGCTCGCGTAGTTATACAGCGTGTTGCGCGCAAGCCCGGCCCGGGCTGCGATGTGGCCCATGTTGATCGAGTCGTAGTCACGCTCGAGCAGTAGCTGGCGCATCGCCTCGGCGAGGTTGGCCCACACCCTCTCGTGGTGCTCGCCGATGCTGGCTCCCCGGATACGCGGCATCCAGCCATCCTGCCCTACCGCGGCGCCCCGCTCATCCCCGGACTTCCTCCCGCCTTGCGGCCGTCGCTGACCTCAAGTAGGCCCTGCCTGCCGGATGAACGGCATCACACGGCGCTGCCGCTCGTTTGTTTTTGGCGACGGAACGTCGTAATCTTTACGACAGGTAGTCGCACGGAAAGACAGGCTTCACGGAGCGCCGTTCGAGCGGCATGTGACCGCTCTGACGTCGTCGTAACTGGACGGAGGGATTACTCGTGGATGCGCTCGCGGATCGCGCCGATCTCATCGAACTGCTCAGCCGGTATGCCGACATCGCGGACCTGAAAGAGTTCACCGAACTGCCCGGCCTCGTCCTGACCGACCCGGTGACGCTTGACTTCTCGTCAGTCGCCGACATTCCGCCGATGGTCACGCCGCTGAGCGAGTATGTCGGGATCCTCCGCGGCTCCTTCGAGCCCTACACGGCAACCCACCACGCCATCACCGGCCACGTCATCAACATCGACGGCGACACGGCCACGATCCACGCGCACGTCCGTGCCGAACACTGGGTCCCCGACGAACTCGCCAACGGTGGACCAAACCGTTGGCTGGTGGTCGGCTTCTACGACAACGAGGCGGTCCGCACGCCGGACGGCTGGCGCCTCAACCGCGTCAAGCTCACGGCGACGTACCAAGAGCACCCGCATCTATCCAGCCCGGCCCTCGCCGCCAATCAGGCACGCTCTAGCTGATCCGGAAATCGACCGGCTTCCTGCGACGAGGCCGTGTTTCATCAGCCAGTCAAAGCCACTCGTTGATGGCGGCGATGTGAACTGTGGCCTGGTAGTGCACGGCGAGTTTGTCGTAGCGGGTTGCGATCGCGCGGTGGCGTTTCAGCCGGTTGATGCCGCACTCCACCGCGTGGCGCTGCCGGTAGCGTTCGGGGTCGAAGGCTGGTGGACGGCCGCCCTTCGAGCCCAGCTTGCGCCGGTTGGCGCCCTGGTCGGCCTTGCTCGGGATGGTCGCCTTGATCCCGCGCCGGCGCAGGTAGCGGCGGTTCGCCCGCGACGTGTAGGCCTTGTCGTCCAGGACCCGGTCCGGGCGGGTGCGGGGCCGGCCGCCGTCCAGCCGCGGCACCCGGATGCCGTCCAGGCTGCTCGCCGACCTGCCCGGACATCAGGCGGGGACGATTCGCCGTCTTTGCCTTCAGGCGGCACCACTGCAACCGCTGCTGCATGGTTGTCGATGCCAGGAACTGCGTCCATGACGCGTACTGCAGCGGCGATCGGTCCGCATCGTCGACGTCCGGCTCTGGCGCGACGGGCATGGGATACGCCCGGGCTATCAAGTCCCGGGCCTGCTCGGGTGGCAATCGCTCAGCGAACTCGAGCAGCTCGGTCAGCGTCGGTGCCTCACGCATCGGGTCCACATCACCATCGTCCACCTACCCAATGCCGCGACGCGATCGGTCGTGTCCGCAGCCGCGACGGCCGGACCGAGCACACCTCTGCGTCGAGGCATCAGCTACACCCCCAGGCCGGTATCTACGACAACACCGTCCGGGCTGCCGACCGTTGACGCGCGCGCTGTCGGCCGCAGATGAGTGCGGTGCCGTTGGGTCCTAGCGGACCTGGAAAACCCGTCTGCCGCACCCAGATCCCGCAGAGCGTCACTGGAGCGGGCCGGTGCCATTCTCTCGGCGCAGTCGCCTCTCACGACGCACCATGAAGACCCAGCCCGCGACGATGACGGCGAGGCCGGTGAGCAGCAGGGTCGGAACTGCGCCGCGCATCTCATCGTCGGTCTGCAGGTACACGCCGCCGGGTATGAGAGCGACGGCGAACCCGACCATCAGCACCGCGAAGGGCAATTCGAATCCGCGAAGTCTTGGCGGCGTCCAGATGCGCGTGACCGCGAGGACAGACAGCGCCAACATCCCGGCACCCATCAACGTCGCGAGCCAGCCGGACCAGCCGAGCACCGCGGCCGCCAGGAAGACTGTACCGGTTCCCGCCGTGAGTGCTGTGTACCGGCGTTCACGGCCGCGCCATCTCGCCGGAACCCAGTATCTCGTGATCGCGAGAATCGAGAGCACGAACATGAAGATCGCGAACGTCCAGGCAAAGGACACGAACATAAGGCTATCGTTCTATGACCCAGTGTCCCCTGCTGGAATCGGGACTGGCCGCTCCTCGCAGCGTCAGGTCGCAGCACGGAGGCCTGACAGCACCCGGCTCCGCCGGAGCCGTCGCCCGCACCGGGCAGCAGCGCACTCATCTCGGCATGTCCGCGAGCCTGACGACCAACTCTCGATGACGTTCGTAGCGAGCTGATCGCGGCATGTGCGGAAACGTGATCAAGCGGTCAAGATGGCAGTGCGCGTTAGTCCGGGATGCTGCCGGAAGGCCGGGCCGGGTCGAACACCACCGCCGACCAGGACGCCGTGCTCGACGACGCCCTGGCCCAGATCCCCGATGCGCACCGGCACCGCACCCCGATCCTGATCCGCTCGGACTCCGCCGGCTGCACCCACGGCCTGCTCGCCCACATCCGCGGGCTGCTCGGACACGGTCTGGACACCCGCTTCTCCGTCGGTGTCGCGATCACTGAACCGATCCGGGAGGCGATCCTCGCCGCAAACAGCATGGCCAGTGGCTGCCCGCCCTCGACAGTGACGGCGAACCCTGCGACGGCGCCGAGATCTGCGAACTGACCGGCCTGCCCCCCGATGCCGGGTTCCCGGCCGGGACCCGACGGCGGGTCGGATGCTGATCTGCCGTCGAGCGTCGAGCGTCGAGCCGGTCGGGTGTAGGAAGACCAGGATGTCGCGGCTGGGAGTTCACCGGCAGGCGATGCCGTTGACGCTGAAGTTGGTGGGTGGCGTGTACGGCGTGACCGTGTAGAGGCCGACGCTCACCACCGCGACGCCGCCGGCCGGGGCGATCGTCGTGAGCCCGGGCAGCGGGGTGAGGGTGGCGGCCGTCCCCACCCGGGTCGCGGTGGCGTTGTAGGCGCCGGTGATGCTGATCGTCAGCGGCAGGGTGAACTGGACCGACCAGGGGGTCACCGGATCCGGCGTCGTGTTCTGCACAAGGACGGTCACCGCGATCATGGGAAACGACTGGGTGTTGAGCGCAACCTGGCAGGTGAGGGAGCCCGGCGTCGTCACGGTGGCGGCGCTGGAGCGCGCGGACTGGTTGTTCCGGGCGTCAACGGCGATCACCGCGAAGGTGTAGGCCGTTCCCGGGGTCTGTCCGCTGAAGGCGTAGGCGCGCGAGCCGGGCGCGACGGTGGCGACCGTGGCCCAGGTCGTGCCGAACAGCCGCTGGAGCTGGTAGCCGGTGACCTGGACGTTGTCGGTCGCGGCCGCCCACGAGACCGTGAAGGAGGTGGGCGTGACCGCGCTGAACGTGGGCGCCGCCGGGGTGCTGGGCGGCTGGGTGTCCGGCCCGGGCAGGGTCGTGAAGGTGACCGGTGCCGACGGCTCGCTGTTGGCGAGATCCAGGCCCGGCTTCGGGACGGAGTAGACCCGGAACGTGTAGGTGACGCCCGGGGTCAGTCCGGTCAGCGCGAGCGCACCAGTCAGGTTCCGGCGGTATTCGTACCACTGGCTGCCGGCGAGCACCTCGGCGACGTCGTAGGCGGCCGCGCCGTTGCGGTTCCACCACAGGTCGGCGCCGGTGTCGGAGACGTGGACGGCTTCCAGTTGCGAGGGCGCTGTCACCGGTGTGTCCGCGTGGGCCGGTGCGGGGGCGAGCGTGAGGGCGATGACGACGGCGA
Source organism: Dactylosporangium sp. CA-233914 (assembly GCF_050942935.1). Taxonomy (NCBI): domain Bacteria; kingdom Bacillati; phylum Actinomycetota; class Actinomycetes; order Micromonosporales; family Micromonosporaceae; genus Dactylosporangium; species Dactylosporangium sp. CA-233914. The sequence goes on from NZ_CP192030.1 coordinate 4,164,837, forward strand.
CGGAGACGGCCAGGAAACGTTTCACGGCGGCACCCTTCGGAGTACGCGGCGGAAATTCCATCGTCAGGCATCCATAGGTTCATGTCCATCGACCGGTAGGTGACCGTGTGGTCCGCGGTGCGAGCCGAACCGTCCGGCGCGTAAATTTCAAACGGCTGGCTTCGGGACAGGATTGGCCTATCGAGCTGTTCGCGGAGATAGCGACCTGTCGACGTCGGGGCGCCCAGCGGGGACAGCCGGCCGCACAACCGCAGAAAATCGCTCGCGCTGACGGCCGAGAGCGGACGGCGGCCGGACTGCACAGTGGTGATGTCGACGCCGCGTCGGGATCGCCCGAGGCGTCGGCCCCGCCCGCGGCCGCCGGCGCCCCGGTCGGGCAGGGCTCGGTGCAGCTCGCCGCGGTGGCCGGGATCGGCGCGCAGTACCGGACGCGGCTGAACCTGAGGCCGGAGGGCAGGAAGTACCTCGCCAGCGCGTTCGCCGACGCCCCGCCCGGACCTCGCCCGCCGCCGGCGGCGGCGGGTCGGCTGACGCGCCGACGACGCGTCAGGAGACGGTCAGGGCGGTCTCGTCGACGGCGAACGACGTCTGCAGCGAGCTGTCCTCGGTGCCGGTGAACCGGACGGTGACCGTCTGCCCGGCGAACGCGGCCAGGTTGAAGGTCTTCTGGGCGTAGCCGGTGGCCTTGTTCAGGTTGCTGTAGGTCGCCAGCGTGGTCGTGTTGACCTGTACGGTCAGCTTGTCGTAGGCGTTGACGGTGGTCGTCTCGAACGTGTCGATGTGCAGCCAGAAGCGCAGCGTGGCGACGGAGCACCCGGCTGGCAGGGTCACGGTCTGGCTGAGGGTGTCGGTGTGCACGGTGCCGTGGCCGTCCAGGAACGCGTTCCAGGTGCCCGAGAGGGCCGGCTCCTGGGCCCACTGCCCGATCACGCCGGTACTGTCGGTCCAGGCTACCCTGCCGAGCTCGAAGTCGGCGTTGGCCAGCTTCTGCCCGGGGCTGGCGCAGCTGCCGGTGCGCGACGCCGGGCTGAACGCCGACGCGGCCGGGCCGCTACCGAACACGGCCGTCAGGCACACCGCCGCGGCCGCCGCGGCGGCGCCGGACCACCGGCGGCCTCGCTGAGGCATGGACATTCCCTTGCTCCTTCCTGTGAATCTATCGGAGACCATCGATATCTAGGGAAAGGGTACGGCTGGCCGGGGAAGTCCGACACCTTTGATCGGTAGGTTGTGGGCTCGCGCCCGCTTCGGTTGTTTCGCTACTTGACGCTGACCTGCCAAATGCTCATGGCGACGGCTCTGGCCTTGTCGCGGATTGTCGTCCGTTCGCAGGGTTTCGGGAGCGCGCCGTCCTTTGCCTGGTCCGGGAAGCGACCTGCGATGGGTGGGCGGCCTCCTCCGGATCAGCCGCCCACCCATCGGCTCCCGCCGCCCTCGCTGAAGGCCGGCCAGTGCTCAACGTGGACGGCTCGCTCGGCCCGTCCGACATCGGGCAGGCGGTGCACGCGGCCGAGCGGCTGCCCGGGCCGGCCGATCCGACGGCCGCCTACGAGCTCAGCGCCGCCATCACGGCGGCCGCCGTGCCCAAACTCGGGCTCCCAGCGGCTCGCCCCGGCGCACCTGACCAACGTCGCCGCGACGACGTGCGCCTGCGGCGGCCGCGATCAGCGGGGGCGGCCGGCCGGAGCGGAGTCGCGCAGTCGGTCGAGGCGGCGCGGAACCCGCAGCAGGCGCAGGGACGATCCGTCGCAGGAAATGCCGGATTTCCTGCGACGACTTGATGGGATGGCGAAGGCGTGGAAAGAGGCGGGCGTCCCGGTCCGCACCTCTTCTGAGATCCGGATCGGACCGCCCCGGAAGTCCGTCGGCCAGAGGCAGGCCGTGGCGCCGCACCCTTTCGAGAGTGCTGTGGAAGGTTCACTCGAAGGATCACGCGATGGCCGCGCTCTATGCCGGACGAACTGTCCGACGATCACGCCAACCGCGTTACACCACTACCAGGGACGCCACTCCTCCGCGCCCGCGGTCCAAAAGCGCGTTGGCCTGCCCAAGACGCCGCAGATCAGTAACCGTCGTATCGGTCCCCCCAACGTCCCCACCGCACCGACTTCATGTGCCACCCGGCTGGAGCCCGTCAGCGACGACCGGTACCAGGCCGCGAACCGGCAGTAGCCGCGCGAACGTCGAGCCTGTGTGAACCCCGCCCTCGGCCTTTCACATCGGGTGGCCGGGAGCGTTGCGCAGCCCGACCGGTGGTCGACCCCTGTCCCCAAGGCGTCGCGCCGACGACTTCCGTGCCGTTGTGACCGGCAACACCAAGAGCCCGTCCCTCTCGTGCAAGACGTGCGCGGGCCGTAGCAGGACAGTTGACCCGGTAATGAGCGTGAACCGAGTCTCATGGAAGTCGAAGACATGAACCACCTGGGGACCAATGCGGTGAATTCAGTCGCCCCTGCCGTGACTGCCCGCCCGACGTCGACACCCCGGTCGGATGCGGGACGGAGCAAACCGCGGCGGTCGTGGCTGTGGCTGTTCATGCTTCCCGCGGCCGTTCCCTACCTGTTCGTGGTGGTGATTCCCAGCGTGCAGGGCACCGGGTTCGCTTTCACCGACTGGGACGGGCTCAACCCTGACTGGTCCTTCGTGGGGCTGGACAACTTTGCGCGGCTGTTCGACGACCCGCAGGCGATGCGGGCGTTGCGGAACACGCTCACGCTCGTGGTCACGGTGACGCTGCTGGAGAACGGCATCGGGCTCCTGCTGGCGCTCGCGCTGAACGGCAAGCTGAAGAGCCGGAATGTGCTGCGGCTCATCTTCTTCACGCCGGTCGTCGTGATCTCCGTCGTCGTGGCATTCCTGTGGCAGTTCATCTATACGCCGGACGGCCCGGTCAACGAGGTGCTGCGTGGCGTCGGGTTGGGCAGTCTGGCGAGCAACTGGCTCGGTGACCCGAAGCTTGCACTGTGGGCGATCGCGGTCATCGTCGTCTGGCAGTTCGCCGGATACTCGATGGTCATCTTCCTGGCCGGTCTGCAGTCCGTGCCGGAGGAGCAGTTGGAGGCGGCGGCGCTCGACGGTGCAGGGCCGGTGACCCGGTTCTGGTACATCATCAGGCCGCTCCTGGCTCCGGCGATCACCGTCAACCTGATGCTGTCGCTGGTCCGCGGTTTCATGATCTTCGACCAGATCTGGGTCACGACGCAGGGCGGCCCGGCGCAGTCCACCGATTCGCTGTCGACGCTGCTGTACCGCAACGCGTTCCAGTATGGGGAGTTCGGCTACAGCGCCGCGCTGGCCGTCGTGCTGACGGTGTTCATCGGCGTGGTGGCTGTCGTCCAGTACCGCTTCGTGTTGCGCGGGGGGAACAAGTGAACCGCTACACCTGGCGTACCAGGTCGCTCGAGGGCGTCATGTTCGTGGTGGCGCTGATCTTCCTCTTCCCGATCTACATCCTGGTCAACCTGGCCATCCGCAAGCCGGACGACCTTTCCTCGCCCGTCGCGCCGACGAAGCACCCGACGTTTGGCAACTTCGCCGACGCCTGGAACCAGGCCAGTGTCGGCGGCGCGATGGCCAACAGCATGATCATCACGGTGGTCAGCGTGGTGCTGCTCGTCGTGCTGTCGTCGATGGCCGCGTATCCGCTGGCCCGGCTCACCTCGAAGTGGTCCAGCCTGGCGTTCTACGGCTTCATGGTCGGCCTGCTGGTGCCGTTCCAGCTGGGGCTCATCCCGCTGTACAAGATGATGCGCGACATCGGCTTGCTGGGCACGATCTTCCCGCTGATCATCATCTACGTCGGACTGCGCATCCCATTCTCGTTGTTCCTCTACACGCAGTTCCTCCGCCAGATCCCGCTCGACTACGAGGAAGCCGCGGCGATCGACGGCTGTTCCCCGGTCCAGGCATTCTTCCGCGTGGTCTTCCCGCTGCTGCGCCCGGTGACTGGCACGGTCGTCATTCTCAACGGACTGTTCATCTGGAACGACTTCCTCAAGCCGCTGCTCTACCTGAGCGGGACCAGCAACCAGACGATTCCGGTGGCGATCTACACCTTCGTCGGCGAGTACGACTCTCAATGGGAACTCATCTTCGCCGCACTGCTGCTCGGGGCGCTGCCGGTGCTCGTCGCATTCTTCTTCCTGCAGAAATCGCTGATTCAGGGATTCTCCAGCGGGATCAAAGGCTGACGCGACCCGCCGTCGCGCAATGCTTTCCACGCATGATGAAAGGAATCGATGTGAGAGGTGTGTTCAAAGGGCTGACCGGTGGCGTCGCGGCGCTCGGCGCGATGGCGCTGTTGCTGGCCGGGTGCAGCACCGACGCCGGGTCCTCCGGCCAGTCCGGCAACAAGCTGACCATTGCCTGGAAGGGTTCGGAGAAGCTCGGTATTGACGCGGTTGTCGAGCAGTACAAGAAGGACTTCCCGGGCCGCGAGGTCGTTGTGACGACCGCGGACGTCGAGCAGTACCAGGCGACCCTGCGGACCCAGATCAGCGCTGGCACGGCGGCCGACGTGGTCTTCGTCTGGCCGGGTGACGGCAACCCCGGTGCGATCCGGCAGATCGCCCCGGGCGGTTTCCTCGAGGACCTGTCCGGCCACGACTGGGTCAAGAAGTACCCCGCCTCGCTGAAGCCGCTGACCGAGGTCGACGGCAAGACCTACCTCATGGCGCCCACCGTGACCGCATTCGGCCCGTTCTACAACGACGCCGCGCTCAAGGAGGTCAAGGCCACCGCGCCGAAGGTCTGGGACGAGGTCATCCCCTTCTGCAAGGCGGCCAGGGCGGCCGGGAAGTCCGCGTTTGCGCTGGGCGCGGCCGCGCTCAACAACACCCAGAACCCGCTGTACTCGCTGGTGCCCTCACTCGTCTACGGCGCTGACCGCAACTTCGACGAGCAGCTCAAGGGCGGACAGACCTCGTTCGCCAGGAACGCGGGCTGGAAGGAGGCCATGCAGAAGTACAAGGACATGGTCGACGCCGGCTGCTTCAACGACAACTCCACCGGCACCACGACCGACCAGCAGATCCAGCTGGTGGCCTCGGGCAAGTCGCTGGGCATGTTCACCATCGCCTACCAGCTGGGCGCCCTGGTCAAGGCCGCGCCGAACGCCAAGTTCGTCTTCCAGCCGCTGACCGCCACAAACGACCCCGGCAGCCTGCTGCTGGCCGCCTCCAGCGCCGGTGGCGCGGCGGTGAACAGCAAGGCCAAGAACAAGCAGCTCGCGCTCGAGTTCGTCGACTACCTCGCCTCGGCGAAGGTCATGAAAATCTACAACAACGCGCTCATGGGTGCCGTCCCGTCGATCTCGACGGGCGAGACGGTGAGCGACGAGAATCTCGCCATGATCGTCCAGTATGTCGACTCCGGCAAGACCGTGCCGTTCCTGAACCAGAGCTGGCCGAACGCGCGCGTCGAGCAGGCGATGTACTCCGCGATCCAGGCGATGATCGCCGGCAGCGGCTCGCCCGCCGCCGTGCTCAGCGCCATGGACGCCGAGTACCAGCGCCGCTGAGACGCCACGCGGTGGCCCGCAGGCCACGGCGTACGCCGTGGCCTGCGTGACAATTGAGCTCGATGCGGCGAGCGTCGACCGCGGCTGTAGCAGTACGAGAGGATCAATCAGATGGCTGGCGACGAGGGCCGTGCCCGGCCGCAGCCCGGACGACGGGTGACGAGCGCCGACGTGGCGCGGGCCTCGGGAGTGTCCCGGGCGACCGTCAGCTACGTGCTCAACAACGTGCCCAACCGCTCGGTCTCGGAGAGCACCCGGCAGCTCGTGCTGGAGACCGCTCAGCGTCTGGGCCACATCCCGTACGCGCCGGCCAGGTCGCTGCGGCTGGGACGCAGCGACATCGTGCTCGCGCTGGTGCGGGAGTTCACGTTCGGCTACATCGCGGACCGCGTGCTCGAAGGGCTCGACGTGACCCTGGCGCGGCGCGGCTTCGTCCTGCTCATCCACCGCTACTCCGAGCAGGTGCGCCCGCTGTCGGAGCTGTGGCCGATGGTGGCACCGGCGCTCGTCGTCTCGATGGGCGGCCTCTCGGTGCCGGAGATGTCGTCCATTCACGACTCCCGCGCCAAGCTGGTCGGCGTGCAGGGTGTGTTCCCGCACGAGCGGGCCGGCGAGATGCAGGTCGAGTACCTGCACTCGCGCGGCCACCGCCGGATCGGCTACGCCTTCCCGGCCAATCCCGGCGTCGAGCTGATCGCGTCGGAGCGGCTCACGGGCGCCCGCCGTGCCTGCGAGCGGCTCGGGATTCCGCAGCCCGACGTCCAGGTCGTCGACCTCAACAACGCCGGCTCGGTGTTCGCCGCGCTGGACGGCTGGGCCGCGGCGGCGGAGCCCATCACCGCGGTGTGCGCGCACAACGACGAGATCGCCATCATGCTCTCGTCCGGCCTTTCCGCCCGCGGCCTGCGCGCCGGGACGGACCTCGCCCTCATCGGCGTCGACAACATACCGATGGCCAGGATCGGCATCACCACCGTCGAGATCGACGTGGACGGTTTCGCCGAGCAGATCGTGGAGTCGGTACTCGACGCGCTGGACGACCGCACCGCCGAGCCGCGGGAGCGGGAACTGCTGCGGCTCATCGTCCGCGACACCGCCTGACGGCCGGGGCCGTCACCACCCCTGCCGCCGAACGGTGCACCATGCCGTCCTGCGGCACGGTGCTGTCCGGATTCGCCCGGACAGCGGCATTCGTGCCCGGCTGGAACCTTCGACGCCCCTGCTGCAAACTCCCTGATTGCAGACGGGTTACACGTGTAGACCGGCGGAGATTACACGTGTAACTTCCAGAGAGATTTCAAGGAGGTAGAGATTGGCACCGCAACTTTCCGCCACCGCCGATCCGCACTCTGCTCCGGCCGCGCCCGGCCCCACCGGCGTACCGGAGGCGGAGCGGCAGTTCGTCCACCGGGCGTACGACCGGCTCCAGGTGGCCAAGGTTCTCCCCGGGCAGTGGGTCTTCCCCGCGCCGCGGCACGCTGAGGCGACAGCCCGGCCGTACCTCGCCGTCTACGCCCGGTCCGGCAGCGCCTTCGTCACCCTGGGCGAACGCGCGATCGACCTGAACCACGGCGACTTCTGCGTCGTACGCAACCGCGGCGTGCTCGACGTCCGCACCACGGCGGGCGCTGAGCTCCTGATCATCCGGGTCCCGGCCGAGGCCGTCGGTCCGTACCGGCAGGCGCTCGACGCCGCCGACGGATACCGGTGGTCCACCAGCAGCGGGACGGCGAGCCTGGTCGCCCGCCTGCTCGACGGTCTCGCCGCGCAGCTCGACGACTACCGCCCCGGCAACCCCAGCCGCTTCGCGTACTACCTCGTCGGCCTCATGGCGCTCATGTGCGACGAGGGCGGCACCACGTGCATCGGCTCGGTCAAGGCCAGGACGCTCGAGAACGCCAAGGAGTACATCGAGCGGCACCTCGGCGACATCGACCTGACCCCGGACCGGGTCGCGGTGGCCCAGAACGTCTCGACCAGGACGCTGCACCGCCTGTTCGAGAGCGAGGGACTCACCATCAGCGGCTGGATCAGGCTGCGGCGCCTCGAGCACTGCCGGATGGACCTCGCCGACCGCGTGTTGCAGGAGCTGTCCATCAGCAGCATCGGCGCGAAGTGGGGCCTCTACGACGCCGCCCACTTCAGCCGGCTGTTCAAGTCGTCGTACGGGCTGTCGCCGCGCGCCTACCGGCTCGTGCACGGCCGGGACCGGGCCGACCGCAACGACCGTACCGCGTTCAGCTACCCCCGGGCGGAGATCGCGTAGACCATGACTCGGCTGTTCAACGATCCGGCGGCCTTCGCCGACGAGATGATCGAGGGGTTCGCCGCGGCGAGCGAACGGTGGGTACGACCGGTCACCGGTGGGGTGATCAGGAGGTCCCGCCCGCCGGCCGGCACCGTGGCGGTTGTCATCGGCGGCGGTTCCGGCCACTTCCCGGCCTTCGGCGGCCTCGTGGGGCCCGGCCTGGCCCACGGCGCCGCGCTGGGCAACCTGTTCGCCTCGCCGTCGGCGCAGCAGGTCTACACCGTGGCGAAGCACGCCAACACTGGGGCCGGGGTCCTGCTGACCTACGGCAACTACGCCGGCGACGTGCTGCACTTCGACCAGGCCCAGGAACGGCTGATCGCCGAGGGCGTCCCCTGCCGCACCGTGGTGGTCACCGACGACGTCTCCAGCGCCACCGCCGACCAGATCGAGCAGCGGCGCGGCATCGCCGGCGACCTGGTGGTGTTCAAGGCGGCCGCGGCCGCCGCGGAGGCCGGGTACCCGCTCGACGAGGTCGCCCGGGTAGCCCGGCAGGCGAACGAGCGGACCAGGTCGTTCGGGGTCGCGTTCACAGGTTGCACCCTGCCCGGCGCGGACACACCTCTGTTCACCGTGCCGCAGGGGCGGATGGCGGTCGGGATGGGAATCCACGGCGAGCCCGGCATCGGCGAGCAGGACGTCCCGACCGCCGACCAGTTGGCCGAGCTGTTCGTGACGACTCTCCTCGGTGAGGTCCCCGGCAGCGTCACCTCCGTTGAGGGCAGCCGCGTGGCGGTGATCCTCAACGGGCTGGGCTCGGTCAAGTACGAGGAGCTGTTCGTCGTCTACCGGCGGGTGGCGCAGCTGCTCGCCAGCGCCGGGCTCGACGTGGTCGAACCGGAGGTCGGCGAGTTCGTCACCAGCTTCGACATGGCCGGCTCCTCCCTGACCCTGACCTGGCTGGACGACGAGCTCGAACAGTTCTGGCGCGCCCCGGCGGACACGCCGGCCTACCACAAGGGCCGGACCGCACCCGCCGCACCCGCCGTGACCGGCGCAGAGCCTCTCCGCGCCGACGCGGCCGGCACCGTCGCGGTCCCCACCGCCACTGCGGCGTCGCAGGCGGCCGCGCGGCAGGTGTGCGCTATCCTGCGGTCCGTCCGGACGGTGATCGATGAGCATGCCGACGAACTGGGCCGGATCGACGCCGTCGCCGGCGACGGCGACCACGGCATCGGGATGCAACGCGGCGCCACTGCCGCGCTCCTGGCCGCGGACCATGCCGAGGAGCAGGGGGCCGGCGCCCGCACCACGCTGCTGCGCGCCGCCGACGCCTGGGCCGACCGGGCGGGTGGCACCTCAGGCGCGCTGTGGGGCGCGGCGCTGCGGGCCATGGCCGGCGTGTTCAGCGACACGGCCGAGCCGAGCCGCGCCCAGGTCGTGCTCGGCGTGGAGCGGGCCGCGGAGGCGGTCGTCCACTACGGCAAGGCCGAACTCGGCGACAAGACGATGGTCGACGCCCTGCTGCCCTTCAGCGGCGCGCTGCGCCACGAGACCGACGCGGGCCGGCCCCTCGCTGACGCCTGGCGACACGCGTCGGCGATCGCCCAGGAGGCGGCCGACTCGACCGCATCCCTCCTGCCGAGGAAGGGCCGGGCCCGGCCCCACGCCGAGAAGAGCCTCGGCACACCCGACGCCGGAGCCGTCTCCCTGGCCCTCGTCGCCGCCGCGGTACACACCGCGCTGTCCGCATAACAGCCACCGGACCGCCGTCCACCGATTGCTGTCCGCCTACCACGAGAGAAGGCACGGTGAGCAACAAGCTCCGCATCGTCATCGGGTCCGACGACGCCGGATTCGACTACAAGGAAGTTCTCAAGGCCGACCTCGAGGCCAGCAAGCTGGTGGAGTCGGTGCAGGACGTGGGGGTGGACGCCGACAGCACGGCCGCCTACCCCCACGTGGCCGTCCACGCCGCCCGGCTCGTCGCCGAGGGCAAGGCCGACCGCGCGCTGCTGATCTGCGGTACCGGCCTCGGGGTCGCCATCGCGGCCAACAAGGTGCCCGGCATCCGGGCGGTCACCGCGCACGACAGCTTTTCGGTCGAGCGCGCCGTGCTGAGCAACAACGCCCAGGTGCTCGCGTTCGGGCAGCGGGTCGTGGGCCTCGAGCTGGCCCGGCGGCTCGCCCGGGAGTGGCTGGGGTACCGCTTCGACGAGTCCTCGGCCTCCGCGGAGAAGGTCCGGATCCTCAATGCCTATGACGGCGGCCCGGCTACGGAAGCGGCCGCACCGTGCCGGTAGGGGAGCCGTCGGCAGGCACCTGCGTCGGCGTGAGCCTGAAGATGTATTTCGGCTACCGGCAGACGCTCGACTGGTGCGGCCGGGTCGGTGCGCTCGCCCGCCGCCACCCCGCGGTGACGTCCGGTGCCGTGGAACTGTTCGTCCTGCCGTCGTTCCCGGCGCTGGCGCCGGTGCTCGCCGAGCTCGACGGCTCCGGGGTCGGTGTCGGGGCGCAGAACCTGTCCTGGGCGGACGCCGGCCCGTTCACCGGTGAGGTGGGCGGCGCCATGCTCGCCGAGATGGGCTGCCGCTACGTCGAGGTCGGCCACGCCGAGCGCCGGCGCCTGTTCGGCGAGACAGACGAGATCGTGGCGGCGAAGGTACGGGCCGCGGTGGACGCCGGCCTCTGCCCGGTCGTCTGCGTCGGGGAGACCGAGCGCATCTCACCGCAGCAGGCCATCGCCTTCTGCCTCGAGCAGCTCGACCGGGCGTTCGGTGGCCCGGGCCGGCCCGGCGGGGCGATCGTCGCGTACGAGCCGCAATGGGCGATCGGCGCGGAGCAGGCGGCCTCCGCGGACCACATCCGGACGGTGTGCGCGGCGCTCGAAGGCGCCACCGGCACCCGCGTCATCTATGGCGGTAGCGCCGGCCCGGGGCTGCTGGCCCAGCTCGGCACGGCGGTGTCCGGCCTTTTTCTGGGCCGCTTCGCACACAACCCGGCGGCGCTGGAGTCGGTGCTCGACGAGGCCGTGGAACGGCGCACGTCCGGCGGCTGAGTCCCGGCTCCGGGCTGATCCGGCTCGGTTCGGGCACATCCGGTCGAAGCGGGCGGGCACGCGCAACCACCGGTCAGGCAGACGCAAGACGGTGCGGCCGAGGATGGGCGAGGCTGCAAGCAGGCCGGGACAGATCACGGCAATGAATGAGCGGGAGACAACGGTGACGGAGTTGAGGGTCGCGCTGATCGGCGGCGGGTTCATGGGGAAGGCGCACAGTCTTGCCTACGCGCTGGCGCCGATCGCGCAGGACCTGGGCGTGACGCTGCACAAGGAGGTGCTCGTCGACGTCACGCCGGAGCTGGCGGAGGAGGGGGCCGAGCAGCTCGGGTGGAGGTCCAGCGCGACCGACTGGGAAGCGGTCGTCGCCCGTCCCGACATCGACGTCATCGACATCTGTACCCCGCCCGACCTGCACGAGCCGATCGCGCTGGCCGCCATGGCGGCCGGCAAGCACGTGTTCTGCGAGAAGCCCATCACCAACCGCGCCGACGAGGCGCAGCGCATGGCGGATCGGGCCCGCGCCGCCGGTGTCGTCGCGCAGGTCGGCTTCAACTACCGGCACACGCCGGCGATCTCGTTCACCAAGCAGCTCCTCGACAGCGGCAGGCTCGGCGTACCACTGCAGTTCCGGGCCTCGTACCTCCAGGAGACCAGCTTCAACGCGGACCCGAACCGCTGGCGGGCGAAGAAGTCCACTGGTGGCTCGGGCACCGTCGGCGACATCGGTTCCCACATCATCGACGCCGCGGAGTGGCTGTTCGGCGACATCACCAGGGTGACAGCCCGGGTCCGGGCCAAGGCCCCCGGCGACGGCGGCTGGGTCGCCGAGGAGGATCGGCTCGGGCAGGACCTCATCGACGACGGCGGCGTCTGGATCGCCGAGTTCGCCAACGGCGCCATCGGCACGTTCGCCGTCAACTCCTTCGCCTCCGGCCGCAAGAACCGGTTCCACTTCGAGCTCGACGCCAGCAAGGGCGCCGTCGAATTCAACTGGAACAACCGGGAAGAGTTCCGAGTGTCCTATGTGGACGAGGACGCCGACCACCAGGGCTTCCGGACCGTGCATACCAACAACCAGCACCCCAACGGGTGGTGGCGGCTGGCCGGGATCGGCACCGGATACGTCGAGGTGTCGGCGATCCAGTTCCAGGAGTTCGTCCGGGCGATCGTGCGGGGGGAGCGGGCCCGCCCGGACTTCGACGACGCGGCGCGGGTGCAGCGGATCGTGGAGGCCGTCTACACCTCCGCCGTGTCCGGCCAGTGGATCGGCATCGAAGCGCGGACAGGAGGCGCACGCTAAATGGGCAACGCAGCGAACATCCGATTCGGTACCGACATCATCACCTTCTTCAACACCGCCTACTGGGGACTCGGCGAGGAGCTGCCGTACCCCGACTGGGCGGCGGCGGTCGGCCGCGACCCCAGGTCCTACTTCGACCGGATGCTCGACGGCGTCCGCGACGCCGGGCTCGAGGGCGTCGAGCTCGCACCCGAACCGGGCGGCTGGACGACCGCGCTCAAGGCGTACGGGAACGCGGCCGGTGTCAAGCGCGCACTGAGCGAGCGCGGGCTCGTGCTGGCCTCCAGCTACGCGCCCGGCCGGCAGCTGATCGGCGACGCGCTGGACGACCCGGACCGGGAGGCGCACGCGGACACGTACATGGCGCAGCACGCCGAGTTCCTGGCCGAACTGGGCGCCGACACCATCACGATGGGCAACATCGCCCGCTCGCGCTTCGGCAACAACAGCCCGGACGACACCGCGACCGCGGAGGACTTCGCCGAGCCGGTGCCGCGCGAGATCCACGAGCGGTTCGCCGAGCAGGTGAACCGTCTCGGTGCCGTCGTGGCACGGTACGGCGTGCGGATCGCCATCCACACCGACGCGTACTCCGTCTGCTCCCGCAACGAGGACATCGCGACGGTACTGGAACTGACCGATCCGAAGAACGTCATGCTCTGCCCGGACGCCGGGCACATCACGCTGGACGGCGGGGACGCAGTGGAGGTCCTGCGCCGCCACCTCGGCCGCATCCCCACGATGCACTGGAAGGACTGCGCCCAGCCGCTCTCCGGCCACGTCCTGCGCGGCGACCAGAAGGAGCGGCACGCCACGATGCTGACCCACTTCCGGATCCTCGGCTCCGGCAAGGTCGACTGGTCCGAGTGGATGCGGATCCTCCGGGACAACCGGTGGCGCGGCTGGGCGATCGAGGAGATCGACATGTCGCCCGACCCGGTGGGGGAGCTCCGGCAGGGCCTGGAGTACTTCCGCACCGCGCTCGCCCCGATCTACAGCTAGGCACGAGTGGCATGGACGACCCTATCCAGCCGCCGGTGATTGCCGTGCAGGGGTTCGCGCTGCCGCCGTTCGAGCCGCTGGCGGACGTGTTCGCCCGCGCCGTCGCCGCCCAGGGCGGAGGCGGCGCGGCGCTCGCCGTCGTCCGCGACGGCCGCCCGGTCGTCGACCTGGTCGGCGGCGACTACCGGCCCGACTCTGTGCAACTGCTCTTCTCGGTCAGCAAGGCCGTCACCGCGGTGGCCGCCGCGATGGCGCACGACGAGGGTCTGATCGACCTCGACGCGCCGCTCGCCGACTACTGGCCGGCGTTCCGCCGCCCGGCGACCGCGGCCGTCACCGCCCGCTCGGTGCTGTCCCATCGTTCCGGTCTCGCCGCGGTCGACCGGAGGCTCACGCTGGAGGACCTCCTCGCGGGCCGGGACGAGGAAGCGGTCGAGCAGCAGGAGCCGTACTGGGAGCCGGGAGCCCGGCACGGGTACCACGCGTTCACCTACGGCACCCTGCTCAACGGCGCTTTCCGTCGTACCGTTGGCCGCGGCGTCGGCTCGTTCGTTGCCGAGCGCGTCTCCTCGCGGCTCGGCCTCGACCTGTGGATCGGCACACCGCCGGAGCAGATCAAGCGGCTCGAACGCATCCGGTTCACGCCCACCGCGCTGACGCCCGGCCGGGCGGCGTTCGCGGCACAGAGCACGATTCCCGCCGGCACGACCGGTCAGCTCGCCCAGACCATGGACCTGTTCAACCTGCCGGAGGTCGCGCTGGCCGAGTGGCCCTCGACGAGCGGCGTGGCGGGCGCGCGGGACCTGGCCCGGCTGATGTACGCCACCATGGCCACCGTGGACGGGGTGCGCCTGCTCGGTCCGCAGGCTGGCGAGCGGATGCGCGCCGGCTTATCGCGCGGGATCGACGCGGTGCTCGGCATCGACACCCACTTCGGCTCCGGAGTCCAGCTGGCGTTCCCCCAGCTGCCGTTGCTCGGTCCGAGGTCGTACGGCCACGAGGCCGCCGGCGGATCCGTGGCCTTCGCCGACGACGATTACGGCGTCGCGGTCGGCTTCACCACCAACGTCTTCCCGGCGATGTCCGGTGCGAGCGTGGCGCTGCTCGCCATGCTGCCCACGATCAGGCACTGCCTGACCGCCGGGTGACCAGCCCGTCCAGAAAGGACCGTCCCATGTCAGCCCCGCTCATCGAGCACATCGGCATCCTCGTGCCCAACCTCGAGGACGCCATCGAGCGATGGTCCGCCGCGACCGGGTACACGTTCAGCCCGATCGCGCGCTACCGCACGCAGCGGTACTGCGACAGCAGCGACCCGGAGCCGCACTTCCACGACGCCCGGATCTCCTTCTCGAAGGAGGGGCCCCCGCGCATCGAGCTGATGGAGGTGACCGGCAACGGGACGCACGGCGCCGCCCAGCTCGGTGTCCACCACTTCGGCTTCCCCGGGACCGAGGACGTCCCCGGCCGGATCGCCGAGCTCGCCGCGCTCGGCATCGGCGCCGACGGCAAGTCCCTGACCGAGGACGGCCGGGTGCATCTGTGGTTCACCAAAAAAGATGACCTCGACGGGATCCGGTTCGAGTTCATCGCGCCCTTCCCGGGCCCGCTCGTGTCCGACGACGGCAGGGAGTTGCGGAACGACCCGGCGACCGGCCGCAAGGACCTCTGGAGCCCGCCGCTGGGGTGACGCTGGCCCGGCCCGGTGACGCCGCGCTCGACATTCACCACGACGACCCGGCACTCGGCTACCGGTTCATCGCCGAGAACTGCCCGTGCCCGGCACCAGCGCCGGCGCGAACCGGGTCGCGCGGCTGTGCTCCCAGCAGCGGATCTGGTCGGTGTTCGCCAAGAAGAAGGGCCTGACCCGGCGAGCCGGGTCACCGGTGCACGACGACCTGGTGCGCAAGGTGTTCACCGCCGATCCCCCGAACCGGCTGTGGCTGACCGACATCATCGAACACCCCACCGCCGAGGGCAAGCCACGCCGCGGTTCATCTCCGCCGTCGTCCGGCTCACCTTCGGCGAAGCAGGTAACACCGCCACATCTCCGCGCTCCTGGGAATGATGGCGATGTGGCGGCGGTGCGAACGACTGTCAATCGATTCCCGCTATCAATCTACCGTGGGAAGTTGGAGAACTCCCGTGCCGCGCTTGATGATTTCGCCCGCGATGATCAGGCGCTGGATCTCGGAGGTGCCCTCCCAGATCCGGTCGACGCGTAGCTCGCGGTAGAGGCGCTCGACGGCGTAGCTCCGGTCGTAGCCGCGGCCGCCGAAGATCTGGACGCAGCGGTCGATGACGCGGCCGGAGGCCTCGCTGGCGGAGAGCTTGGCGATGGCGGCCTTGGCGTGCAGGGTCTTCCGGTCGGTGTCGGGCTGGTCGGCCTCCCAGGCGACCTGGTGGGTGTAGGCGCGGTGGACCGCGATGTCCGCGGCGGAGTCCGCGAGCATGCCCTGGACCAGCTGAAAGGAGGCGATCGGCTGTCCGAACTGCTCGCGTTCCACCGCCCAGTCGCGGGACAGCTCCAGGCCGCGTTCCGCCGCGCCGATGGTGCGGGCCGCGATCATTAGGCGCTCCTCGGTGAACCAGGAGCGGGTGATGTCGTAGCCGTTGCCGAGCCCGCCCAGCACCGCGTCCTCGGGCACGAAGACGTCGGTGAAGGTGAACTCGGGGTGCTCGTAGACGAAGGTGTGCATGAAGCGCGGCACCCGCTGCACCGCGACGCCCGGGGTGTCCTTGTCGACCAGGAAGAGCGTCGGCGCTTTCTCCTCGCCGGCGGCGGCCAGCAGGATCAGGAAGTCCGCGTGGTGCGTCTCGGTGGCGCCGAACCGGACGGACCCGGGTACTACTACCCGGCAACCGTCCTGACGGCCGTCGACCCACTCGCGCGGATCATGACCGAGGAGCCGTTCGGGCCGATCGCGCCGATCTGCGCCTACGACGACGACGCGCACGCGGTCGACCTGGCCAACGCCACCGAATGCGGCCTCGCCGCCTATGTGTTCGGCGAGACCCGCCAAGCGACAGCGCTTGGTCGGCGCCTGAACGCCGGCAGTGTCTCGATCAACAGCGCGCCGGGTGCCGCGCCCGACGCTCCGCTGGGTGGCCGTCTGGCCAGCGGATACGGGTACGAGGGCGGGGATCAGGGCCTGCTCGCGTTCACTCGGTCCAAGATCTGCCAGCAGGACCCAGCGGGATGACGCCGCTCAGCCGTCCAGGAACCGGGTCACCACGGCGGTGAAGGTGCCGGGGCGCGTCTCGTGCACGAGGTGCCCGGCGTCGATCGTCACCAGCCGGGCCGCGGGAAACCGCTCGGCGAGCGCGCGTTGTTCCTCCTGTGGCAGGTGGCTTGCCTGGCCACCGGCCACCACCAGCACCGGCACCGGGAGCTGGGCAAGGCGTTCCCACCAGGTCGGGTCGGGCCGGTTGCGCTGTGCGGACACCGCCTCCACGACGGCCCAGTCGAACGGCGAATGCTCGGGCCGGTCCGGCACGGTTCGGGGAGGGTTCGACGGCAACGGCGCCGGTGTCTCCTCGAGCACCAGGTGTTCCAGGAGGTCGGGGCGCTCGGCGGCGACCAGGTAGGCGACCATGCCGCCCATGGAGTGGCCGACGAGCGCGGCACGCCGGAGGTCCAACGCGTCCATGAAGCCGAGGACGTCGTCGCGCATTGAGCGAACCGGGTCGCATTGAACCTGCAGGCGACCAACCGGCTCCAGGACCGCCTGACGACCAGCATGCGGTCCGGTCACAACGGGTTGCAGTCGCGGCCGACCTGCAGGGGCGCCCCGAGCTGGTCGGTATCACCGCGCTGGCCGAGCCGCTCGCCAGCCCCCGGGCCCGAACCGGAGGAGCCGCGACCAGACCGCGACCTCGACCGCTGAGGTTCGTGACACACTCCGTCGCGGATTACATCCGTGTCCTGACCGAGGCGATCACACAGATCCTCGCATGCGGCGAAGAACCTGGTCATGGACCTCGAGGACGCCGGCTGTCGGGCGCGGTTCATGATCCGGGACCGTGACGGAAAGTTCCCTGCCCTGTTCGACGCCATCCTGCAGGACGCGGGCGTCGACGTCGTACTCAGCGGCGTCCGGATGCCCCGCATGAATTCGATCATGGAACGCTGGGTACAGACCTGCCGGCGTGAACTGTCGGACCGCACCCTGATCTGGAATCGGCGGCATCTCCTCCACGCCCTGAGGGAGTTCGAGGACTTCTACAGTTCCCACCGGCCACACCAAGGCATCGCCAACACGCGCCCGTTGTACCCGTTACCCGTGCCGGTCGCCGACCCGAACAAGATTGACCGATTTGATGTACGAAGACGCGATCGCCTGGGTGGAATCCTCCGCGAGTACCGGCATGCTGCGTGACCTGCGTGGACGAGGCTTTCGGCAAGCGCGGCGACCAGCGTGGTGGTCTGCTGACGCTGCACGCCCGCGGTGTCTACCCGCACCCCCGGCGGGGGAGGGTGAACCACCAGTCAACACGGCGCGCACTTGATTTTCGTCAAGTGGCCGCCGGCTAATTCGCGGCATAACGGGGCATTCGAGCGCCCGATTTGAGCACTTTCGCCCATTTTGCTCTATGGATCATGGTGAGCGGCGCTAACAGTCGATCATCCACATAGGGTGATCGACGGCCATGTTTTTCCTGCTCAAACCGAGCTGCTCGGCGAGGCGGCTCTCCATCACCGTGCGCCGGGCAGCGGCGACCTCGGTGAGCCGGTCCCGTACCGAGGCACAGGAACCGTCGCGGTCCGCGTGCGCGACTGCGGCCAGGCTGGTGTCGTCGATGCCGAGGCGTTCCGCGCCGGCGAGCAGCCGGGTGGCGTGCGCGGCGGTGTGCGTGTAACCGAAAGGGGCGCCGTCGAGTTGCGCGGGTGCCGAGGATCCCGACACGATCCTTGCTCGCGCCAGCCGCGCCGCCTCCTAGCAGCAGGCCGGTCGCACGACCGACGCCATCACCATCCAGGAGCAGGTCCTCGCCGACCGTCAACGAATCCTCGGCCCCGCGCATCCCGACACCACAGCCGCTGCGACAGCCCTGCAGGTCTGACCTCCAACACCCAGCTATCTCGGCTTGGGGAACGTAGGTCGACGGGCCGTCGTGGAGGGGAGTGCGGTCCGGCCTGCTGTGGGGCGGCGGCTTCCGCATAGACGGTCGGGCCGAGACGCAGCAGCGCGTGACTGGCCCATTGGGCCATGGTCATCCCCAACCGGTATCCGAAGACGGTCTGGGCGGTGACTTCGGTGCCGTGGGTGTAGACGACGTTGGGCCGCAGGTGGTGCGCGGTGGCCGATTGGTGATGGCCGAGGTGCGCCAGCAGCGGGTGCACCGGGCCATGATCTCGGCAGCGGCGAGGCCGGGAACAGCAGCCAGCCAGCCAGCCGGGTCGCGGCCGACGCGGGTGGCGGCGTCGAGGATGTCCCGCCAGGTCGTGCGTACGAGGTAGTTACCGGTTCGCGGCCACGGCCACCCGGGTCACGGTGCTACTGCCGCGTCAACGGCGGTGGGGCTCGGCCGGCGACTTGGCGCGAGGGGTGTGCTGACGCGGAGGAACACCGGGATGTCGACGGTGTCGGCGGGGTGGAGGAGCTGGCCGATGGCCCCGGTCGGCGGCTGCATGGCTAGACTCTGGCAGCTGGCCGGTCGCCGGCGCCACTGTCCAATGCCCATGGGTTACAGCCGGTCAGGATCCCGAGGTTTCGTGGGTGCGGCCCTCGGAGGGGCGAGTCCTGATCTCGTCGGTCGCCACGGCCCGGATGAGCGCAGCGGGCTCGAGCCAGCCGGCGAAGTCGGCCGGCCGTTTCGTCGCAGTCGTCTCGCATCTTCCATTCGTGGTCCTCACGGCGGAGGGCCCCTCAGTCTGCGAGTGCTAGGTCGGCCCCACCTCGTGAAGGGGTGTTGGCGCAGGTCTGACACGCACCATTGCCCAACGCGTTGACCTGCCGTCGGCCTGGTTGGCGGTTCCGCGGGCCTGACTGACCGGTTGCCCGCGGCGCGGCTGGCCCGATAGCCGATGATGGCGGTCCGTCTCGCCGTCCGACGTCTGAGCGTCGCCGATGCTCCGCTGGACCACGGGATGGGGTTGCGCGACGTCGCCCGGACGGCGTCCTCCAGACTTTCGTGACTGGGAAACAGAGAACTTGACAGACTCCCTTCCCGGAGGTCCTGATCCCCGGGTCGCGCTTCAGCGTGCTATCTCGAGCCGTTTGAGGATGGCCTGGAACTGGGTGGTGGCGTCCGGGCCGAACTCCTGGCCCAGGAGCTTCTCGCCGGTCTGCACGAGGTGCTGCCGCATCGACGACGCAGCCTCCTCGGGCTGGTGAGCCGCCACGAGGCGGAGCAGGTCCAGGTGCGGATCGAGGATCTCCTCGATCGACTCTGTGCGGTTCGCGGTGGAGACCCCGCTGCTCAGCACCACGTTGCGCAGGCTGTCGACGAACTCGGCCAGCCGTTCGTTGCCGCTGATCGTCAGCAGCGTGCGGTGGAATTGACGGTCCTCGCGGAGGAACCGCTCGGCGTCGCCGGCGTCCATGGCCTCGCGCATGCGTTGGATGTCGGCCTCGAGCGCGGCGATGTCCTCGGCGGTGGCTATCGCCGCCGCCACCCTGGTGGCGGGAACCTCGAGCAGCAGGCGTAGCGAGAAGATCTCGCACAGGTCGTCAGGGGAGTGACCGAGCACGACGAACCCCTTGTTGCGCTGCACCCGCACCAGGCCCTCGCCGGCCAGCCGGATCACCGCTTCGCGGACGGGTGTCCGGGACACCCCGAGCCGCTCCGCCACGGTGTGCACCGCGTGCAGTGTGCCTGGCTCGAACTCACCACGCAGGATCGCCGAGCGCAGTTCGGACGTCGCGCGGTCGGTCATCGTTCCTGCATTGGCCAGGGGTTTCATGCAGCTCCCATCTGTGGGTCCGAGGCCGGGCCCGCGGCGGTCGCGCCGGAGGACGCGTGCGCATCGTAACGGTCCCGTTTCGTCGGTTCCTCGCCGTTGACACGTATCACGTTGCATGTTGTATGTTACAGGCCACTAGCGGCGTGACCCGCACCACTCTCGGATTCAGTGAACGACCTACCGAGGAGACACCGTGAACCCAACGTCCTCAGGCCCCACGCCGCGCCGACGCGTCCGTTGCACCGTCGCCGCCGCCATGGCGGCGGGTCTGGCCCTCGCCCTGACGGCGTGCGGCGGCTTGGCCGCCAGTCCCGGCGACGAGTCCAGCTCGTCGGCCGCCGCCTACACCGAGCTCGCGACCGGCTCGGCAGCGTCGGCCGCCGACGAGGCGGCGCTGCAGAAGGTGCCTGCTTCGGCCCGCGACGCGTACGCCGGCTTCTGGCAGTCGACGCGCCTGGGACCGAACCCCTACGCCGACTGGTCGGCACCGAAGGCGCCCTGGCAGTTCTGCTACTCCAGCGCCTACCAGGGCAACTCGTGGCGGCAGGAAGGGCTGACCGTCGCGCAGGGCATCGTCGACCAGCTGACCGGGCAGGGCCTGGTGAAGGGCAAGCTGATCGTCTCCGACGCGAACAACAACGCCAGCCTCCAGGCGACGCAGATCAACACCATGGTGCAGAAAGGCTGCAACGTCATCTTCGTGATGCAGCCGCCCACCGTGGGCCTGTGCAACGCGTTCGAGGGCGCACGCAAGGCCGGTGCTCTGGTCGTGGTGATGCAGACCGGCACCGACTGCACCAACGTGATGCAGTCCGACTTCGGTGCCTACCACGCCGGGCAGACCTCGGCCGCGTGGCTGGTGAAGAAGACCGGCGGCAAGGGCACCGTCGTCATGTGTGACGGGATCCCGGGCGTGGCCGCAGGCGAGGCCCGCCAGGCCGGCGCTGCTGCTGTCTTCAAGGAGGCCGGTCTCAAGGTCGACCACATCACCGGGCAGTGGACACCCTCGACGATCAAGTCGCAGATGCTGCAGTACCTCAGCACCAACCCGGGTGACGTGGCGGGTGTCTGGGACGGCGGCGTGTGCGCGGTTCCGGTCACCGAGGCGTTCGAGCAGGCGGGTCGCAACCTGCCGTGGATCACGGGCTTCGAGGGAGCCTGCGCGTGGCTGGCGAACTGGAAGAAGACCGGGAAGGACTCGATCGGCTTCACGCAGGGTGCCGGTCAGGGCGTCGTCGAGGCGTTCAAGATCGCGCTGCGGATGCTCGCCGGGCAGAAGCCGGAGTTCAACACGCTGCTCTACCCGCTTCAGACGATCGACGGGTCCAACGTCGACCAGTACTACAACCCGGCGATGACCCTGAACAGCGCCTGCAACGCGCAGCCGACCGGCGGCGAGGTCGTGCCGGCGTCCTACTACGACGATCTGTTCAAGGGCGGCAACCAGCCCGCGACGTTCACCTCGGGGCTCGACAAGCTCCCTGTCAAGTAGCGGATCGGAGAGAGGTCGATGTCCACATTCGCCAGCCCCGGCGGTGCGAGAACCGCCGGGCCGGACGCCGCGGATGCCGCCACCCGCGCCGGCCGCCGTGTGCCGCTCGGCTCGCTGGTCTACCTGGCCCCGGTCGCGATGTTCGTCGTGCTCGCCGCGACGACGTCCGGGGTGCTGTCCAGAACCGGCATCATGTCGTTGCTGATCCTCGCCGCCGTCCTCGGCCTGGCCTCGGTCGGGCAGACCTGGGCGGTCATGATCGGGGGCATCGACCTATCCATCCCGGCCACGATCGGGATGGCCAACGTCGCGCTGACCACCTTGTACGCCGACGGCTGGTCGTTCGTCAGCATCCTCGGGGTGGTGCTGCTCGCCGCCGTCACGATCGGGGCGGCCAACGGCCTGGTGTCGAGCCTCTTCGGCTTGCATCCCCTGGTCGTGACGCTCGGCATGGGGTCACTGGTCACCGGCTCGGTGCTGGTCGCCACCAACGGCAACACGGGCGGTAGGGTGCCGGGCTTCATCACCGACGCCGTCTCGCCGGTCGGCTCCACCCTGGGGGCCCCGGTCCCGGCCGCGCTCCTGCTCTGGGTGGCGGTGTCGGCGATCGTGCTGCTCACCGAGCGGCGCACCGTCCTCGGGCGCCACCTGTTCGCAGTCGGCGCCAACGAGACCGCGGCGCGTCTGGCGTTGGTGCGCCCCCTGCTGGTACGGGTCACCGTGTACGGCGCCAGCGCCGTGTTCGCCGCCTTGTCGGGCCTCCTTCTTGCGGGCTTCAGCGGTGGGGCGTCGATGGACATCGGCAACCCGTACCTGTTCTCGACGATCACGGCGGTCGTGGTGGGAGGGACCTCGCTCCTCGGGGGCGCGGGCAGCTACAGCCGCACCGTCGCCGGCGTCCTCGTCACCACGATGTTCACCACCCTGCTGGTCGGCCTGAAGGTCGGTGCGAACATGCAGCAGGTGATGCTCGGCGTGGCGATCCTCGTCCTCATCACGGTCTACGGCCGTGACCGTCACGTCGCCCAGAGGCTGTGATGACCGAGACGAACGTGGTCGAGCTCGACCACATCACACACCGTTACGGCCCGACGGTCGCGCTCCAAGGCTGCGGACTCGAGATCGCACCGGGAGAGATCCACGGCCTCGTCGGAGAGAACGGCTCCGGCAAGAGCACCGTGGTCAAGCTGCTCAGCGGCATCATGCTGCCGACCGCGGGGCGGGTACTGGTGGACGGCCGGCAGGTCGACCTGCGCAGCCCGTCACACGCACAGCGCCACGGCATCGTCACGGTCTTCCAGGAAACCCTGGTGGCCGACGAGTGCACCGGCATCGACAACGTCTTCGGCGGCGGTGACGGCCTGCTGCGCCGTGCCCGCACGGCCAAGGCGGAGCGGAAGGCTGCCGAGGAGGTCCTCGAGGCGCTCGGTGCGGACTCGATGATCCTGGGCGCGTCGCCGTACCAGCTCTCCCTCGCGGATCGACAGGTCCTGACGCTGACCCGCGCACTCGTACGCCCCTGGCGGGTGCTCATCCTGGACGAGGCGACCTCCGCGCTCGACCTGGCGACCCGCGACCGGCTGTTCGAGCTGCTCATCGCGGCGCGGGAGCAGGGGCGCAGTGTCCTGTTCGTGTCCCACCGCATGGACGAGCTCGCGATCCTCATCGACCGCGCGACCGTGCAGCGGTCCGGGCGGACGGTGGGAACGGTCTCGCGCGAGGAAGCCACGCCGTCCCGGCTGCTGTCGATGATGAGTGACCGCGACGTCGAGACCGCGGTGGCCGCTACCCGGCATGTCGCTGACCGTGCCCGCGACGGAGCGCCGATCCTCCGCGCTCGCGACCTGGCCGGCGGCAAGGCCGCGCCCGGGTACGAGCTCGCGGTGCGCCAGGGCGAGATCCTCGGCGTCGCGGCTCTGGACGGACAGGGCGGCGGCGGCCTCGTCGAGCTGCTGGCCGGCCGGACGCCGCCGGCCCGTGGCCGGCTCGAGCTGCGCCGGGATCAGCAGTGGCGGCGCGTTTCCGGCTACCGCGACGCCGCTCGCGCCGGCATCGCCTACGTCCCGGGGAAGCGGCAGGAGGAGGGCCTGTTCCGCACCCTGCCCGTACGCGACAACCTCGCGATGGCGACGTTCGGACGGCACTCGCGCCTCGGTTTCTTCCGCAGCGGCAGCGTGCTGGAGACGGTCATCGCCGAGATGCGGAAGCTTGGCGTGGTGCCGAACGACCCGACGTATCCGATCACCGGGCTCAGTGGTGGCAACGCCCAGAAGGTGCTGATCGGCCGTTGGCTCGCGACCCGCCCCGACGTCCTCGTGCTCAACGACCCGCTGCGCGGGGTCGACATCGGGACCAAGCAGGACTTCTACCAGCTGCTGCGTGAGCTTACCGCTGACGGCATGACGGTGGTGATGCTCTCCACGGAGATCGAGGAGCTGCTCGTGTCGTGCGACCGCGTGGCCGTCTGCCACGCGCACCGGGTCCACCGGGTGCTCGAGGGCGACGAGTTCACCTACGACGGCGTACTCGCCGCCATGTTCGGCCGTGACCCTGAGCCGGCCGCGACCACGACCCCGGAGGAGGTGACGCTGTGAGCATCCCGACCCAACCCGTGCCCCGGCTCGATGCCGGCTCGGCGCTGCAGACGCTCGCGCGACGCGTGCCGTACTACGTCCCGGCGACCCTCGCCGTCGTCGTCATGCTCGTGCTGACGGTCGGCGAGAGCACCGACTTCCTCCACAGTGGGTGGAAGCTCGTCCTGGTCTACGCCTCGCCGCTCCTCTTGCTCGCCATGGCCCAGACCCCCGTGGTCCTGAGCGGGGGCGGTGGGCTCGACCTCTCGGTCGGACCGGCGGCCGGTCTGGTGAGCGTGGTGATCGCGGCCGTCCTGGTGCCGCACCAGCTCTCGGTCGCCTGGTTCGTGGTGGCGAGCACCGTGCTGCTCGGCGCCGCGATCGGCGCACTGAACGGGACCCTGGTGACCTTGGTCCGAATCCCTCCGATCATCGCGACCCTGGCGACGTACCTTGTGTTCGCCGGTCTCGCGACGCAGATCCTCGGCGCGCCGACCGGCTTCCTGCCGGCCTGGATGTCCTGGTTCACAGGCACCGACGGGCCGGTGCCCAACGTGCTGTGGGTGCTGGTCGGCGTGGGGGGCCTGTGGTGGCTGCTGACCCGGACCGCCTACGGCCGCAACCTGATGCTCGTGGGCTCCAACGACCGGGCGGCGTTCACCGCCGGCGTGAACGTCACCGCGGTCCGGTTCCTCGCCTATGTGGTGACCGGCATCATGACGGGGATCGCCGGTCTCGTGCTGACCGCGGTGCTCGGCGGTGCGGACGCCACGGTCGGGCCTACGTACACCCTCAAGGCGGTCGCCGCGGTGGCTCTCGGTGGTATCAGCCTCGCCGGCGGCCGGGGCGGGCTCGTGGGGGCCACAGCGGGCGCCGCGCTCCTCTTCCTGATCCAGAACTACCTGACCCTGACAGAGGCATCGTCGTTCGTGCTGCAGGTGGCCTACGGGATCGTGCTGATCGCCGCCATCGTGGCGAACGGCGCCTGGGACCGAAAGCGAAAGGCCCGATGAGTAGTCCCACGCCCGTCCCGGCCACCCTCCGCGTGGCCGCGGGACAGTTCGGCAGCGTCCTCGGTGACGTCACCGCCAACGTCGAGAGCACAATGGAGGCGATGCGCACCGCACGTGCCCGCGGCATCGATCTCCTGGTGCTGCCTGAGTGCGGCCTGACCGGCTACGTCTTCCACACGCGGGAGGAAGTACGGAAGGTCGCGCTCGATCGTGACGCGCCGGAGATCGCGCGGGTGGCGGCGCTCGCCGACGACCTGGACCTCATCGTCGTGCTCGGCTTCCTCGAAGCGGCCGGCGACGACGTGTTCAACACGGCGACGCTCCTCCAGCCCGGCGGCCGGCGGGCCGACTACCGCAAGACGCACCTGCCGTCGCTCGGCGCCGACCGGTTCGTCACCCCGGGGGAGAACGAGCCGGTGCTGGTAGAGACCAGCTTCGGGGTCGTCGGCCTCAGCATCTGCTACGACCTCCGGTTTCCGGAGTGGGCACGTTGCCTGGCGCTCGGCGGTGCCGACATCATCGTCAACCCGACCAACTGGCCCGAGCCGGCGCAGCGGGTCGCGGAGCTCTACACCCGGGTACGCGCCGCCGAGAACCACGTCTTCGTCATCGCAGCCAACCGCGGGGACGAGGAGCGCGGGGTCCCGTTCATCGGCCGCAGCCAGATCATCGACCCGGTCGGCACCGTCCTGGCGAGCAGCGAGCGCGGCGACGCCCTCGTGGTCGCCGACATCGACCCGCTGACGGCCCGGAACAAGGACATCAGCGTGCCCGAGGCCGACTTCGCGATCTCGCTGTTCGGTGGGCGGCGCCCGCATCTGTACGACGCCCTGACGCGGGTCGCGACCGACGACGACGTCCCCGCTGCGCCCGTCCCCGCGAGCACCGAGCTCCACCCGAACGGAAAGGTCTGAGCCATGTGTGGAACCAACTTTGTCGACGAGGCCACCGCGGCCAAGATCGCCGCCGCGGCGGCCACCTTCCGCCAGATCACGACGAGCCCCTTCGGTGACGACGACGAGATCGGCATGCTCAACCTCATCACCCCGGAGTCGATGCGGTCCGTTCTCTCGCGCGCCGATGCGGGGCACACCATCGACCTGAGCGTCGACTACTTCCTGGGTATGCCGTCATTCACGGCCGCCGGCCAGCCGCCCTACCAGATCTGGATGACCAACACCCCGCGCGGGACCGCGCTCGACGACTCCACCGGCTTCGGTGAGCAGAACCAGCTGGTCGGCTACTCCGGGGATGCCATCTCGATGTACACCCATTGTGGGACGCACATCGACACCCTCAACCACTTCGGCTACGGGCGCAAGATCTGGAACAACTTCGACGCCGACGAGTACCTCGGCGCACGGCACTGGATGTGCGCCGGCGCCGAGAAGCAGCCACCGATCATCGCTCGCGGGATCCTGCTCGACGTCGCCGCCCTCAAGGGCGTGGACGTGCTCCCGCAGAGCTACGGCATCACCGGGGACGATCTCGCTGAGGCGGGACGACGTCAGCAGGTCGAGCTCCGGCCGGGCGACGTGGTCCTGGTCCGCAGCGGCCAGATGACGCTGTGGGACGACCCGCGGGCCTACATCACCAACGAGGCCGGCGTGACCCGCGACGGCGCGGAGTTCCTGGCCAGGAGCGGGGCGGCCCTCGTATGCGCCGACAACCTGTCCTTCGAGCAGATCCCGTCCACCGAGGAGGGCAACTGGCTGCCGGTGCACACCTACCTCTTCGCCGAGGCCGGTGTGCCGATCATGGAGGTGGTCGACATGGAGCAGATCGCCGCCGAGAAGATGTACGAGTTCTGCTTCATCGGGGCCGGTATCAAGCTGCGAGGCGCGACGGCCGCACCGATGCGCCCGCTTGCCATGCCGTTCCTCGGCCGGTAGCGGCGTGCCTCACCATCCCATCGCGGCGCGCCTGCGTGCGGCGGGCGTCCGGCACGTCCTGGACGACCCGACGACGCGGGCGGCGTACTCCTCCGACGCGTCTGTCTACCGGGTGCCGCCGCTGCTCGTCGTTCAGCCCCGGCACACCGACGAGGTGCACGCGGTCCTGGACGCCTGCCGCGCCGAGGGCGTCCCGCTGACTCCACGCGGCGCGGGCACCTCGGTGGCCGGAAACGCCGTTGGGGACGGCGTGGTGCTCGACCTCAGCAGACACCTGGACAACGTGCTCGAGATCGACCCCGAAGCGAAGACCGCCACGGTGCAGCCGGGAGTCGTACACGCAACGCTGCAGGGCCAGACCCGGCGCTACGGACTGCGCTTCGGCCCCGACCCGTCGACGCACTCGCGGTGCACGATCGGCGGGATGATCGGCAACAACGCGTGCGGCTCCCGGAGCCTCGCCTACGGACGGACCAGCGACAACGTCACCAGCCTGCGGGTGCTCACCGCCGCCGGGACGAGCCTCGACACCGGCGGCCTGGACGCGCTGGTCCCAGCGGATCCGGCCCGCCGACTCGTGGACGACCTGCGGGCTCTGGTCGGCGATCACCTGGCCGTGCTCCGCACCGAGCTCGGCCGGTTCGGCCGGCAGGTCTCCGGCTACGCGCTCGAGCACCTGCTGCCCGAACGCGGCTTCGACCTCACCCGGGCACTCGTCGGCAGCGAGGGCACCCTGGCTGTGGTCACCGAGGCGACGGTCCGGCTCGTCGAGGACCCCGCGCACCGCGTGCTGCTGGTCCTCGGCTTCCCCGACATGGGCATGGCGGGCGACGCCGCGCCCGCCGTGCTCGAGCACCACCCGACGGCCTGCGAGGGTCTCGACCGCCGGATCGTCGACACCATCGTGCGGCGCAAAGGGCCAGCTGCCGTGCCCGCGCTGCCGGGAGGTGCGGCATGGCTCTTCGTGGAGCTCAGTGGTACACACCCCGCCGAGCTCGCCGCGCGCGCCCGACGGCTCGCTGCCGCGGTGGAGCCGGTCGACCACCGTCTGGTCACCGACCCGGACGAGATCGCGCCGCTGTGGCGGATCCGCGAGGACGGTGCCGGACTCGCCGGTCGCACCCCGTCGGGTCTGCCGACGCACGCCGGGTGGGAGGACGCGGCGGTACCGCCGGAGCGCCTCGGCGACTACCTGCGCGACTTCGACGAGCTCACCGACCAGTACGGGCTGACCGGGATGCCGTTCGGGCACTTCGGCGACGGCTGCGTGCACGTCCGCCTCGACTTCCCCCTGGACCGTCCCGGCGGGACCGACGTGATGCACCGCTTCCTGCTGGACGCGGCCCGGCTGGTCGCCCGGTACGGCGGGTCGCTCTCCGGCGAGCACGGGGACGGGCGAGCCCGCAGTGAGCTGCTGCCGTTGATGTACGGACCAGAGGTGCTCGCCACCTTCGCAGCAGTCAAGCACCTCTTCGACCCGGACAACCTGCTGAACCCGGGCGTCCTCGTCGATCCGGAGCCGGCCGTTGCCCGGGTCCGGGTTGCCGGCGCTGCGCCACAGCGCCGATCGCTCGCGTTCGCCTACGAGGCCGACGGTGGTGACTTCGGCCAAGCGATCCACCGCTGCACCGGCGTCGGCAAGTGCCGGGCCGACACCCGCACGACGGGCGGGGTCATGTGCCCGTCCTTTGCGGCCACCCGGGCCGAGAAAGACTCCACCCGAGGACGGGCCCGGGTGCTGCAGGAGATGGTCAACGGCGAGTCCAGCGTGCGCGGCTGGGACGCGCCGGAGGTGCACGACGCCTTGGACCTCTGCCTCGCCTGCAAAGGGTGCGCCTCCGACTGCCCCACCGGCATCGACATGGCGACCTACAAGGCCGAGGTCCTGCACCAGACCTACCGGCGCCGGCTCCGGCCGCGGACGCACTACACGCTCGGCTGGCTGCCCCGCTGGGCACGGCTTGCGCAGCCGGTCGCCGGGGTGGCCAACCGCCTGCTGGCCCGCCCGCGGGTCGGACGGTGGGCTCTGCGACTGGCCGGCGTCGACCCGCAGCGATCACTGCCGACGTTCGCCGACGAGACCTTCACCCAGTGGTTCCGGCGCACGGCACCGCAACGACCGGCAAACGGGCGTCCCGTCGTCATCTTCGTCGATTCGTTCACCGAGTACTTCGCGCCCCAGGTAGGCCGCGCAACCGTACGGGTCCTCGAGGCGGCCGGCTACCGGCCGACCCTGCCGGACAGGGCCGTGTGCTGCGGCCTCACCTGGATCTCCACCGGCCAGCTCGATGCCGCCCGCCGCATCCTCGGCAGGACGATCGCCGTGCTCGACGCCGCAGTCACCGCGGGCGTACCGGTGGTCGGCCTGGAGCCGTCGTGCACGGCGACCCTCCGCAGCGACGCCCCTGAGCTGCTCGCGTCCGATGCCGCCCGCCGGGTCGCCGGCGGGGTCCGGACGCTCGCCGAGCTCCTGCTGGGCACGCCGGGGTGGGAGCCGCCGACACTGACTGAGCCGGCCGTCGTCCAGCCGCACTGCCACCACCATGCCGTGCTGGGCTTCGACGCTGACCGTGAGCTGCTCCGCCGGGCCGGCGTGGACGCCACTGTGCTCGGTGGGTGCTGCGGCCTCGCCGGAAATTTCGGAGTCGTCGAGGAGCACCGAGAGGTCTCGACAGCGGTCGCCGAGCAGCACCTGCTGCCTGCGGTCCGCGCCGCAGTCCCGGGCACGGCCGTGCTCGCCGACGGCTTCTCGTGCCGCACCCAGCTGGCCGACCTGGCGGCCACGCGCGGCCGGCACCTGGCGGAACTCCTCGCCGACGCGCTTCCGGGAAACCCACCGTGAGCGATCGTCCCGTCATCGTCGAGCGCTGGTTAGCCCCGTTCTGGACGCATCGATCCATCGCTGGTTCCTCGCCTCGCGCGGCGCCCGCCACATCACCGGCAGACCTTGCACGTAAACGGCGGCGCCGACACCACCCGGTGACCGCCGGGCCTATTCATATTAAATTGATAGGGTGGTAGGCATGCTCCAACGCGCCACGCTGGAGCAGGTAGCTGCCTGACGCAGCGGGCTGCCGATCCGGTCCGCACCGGAAGCCGGCGCTGCTGGGTCAGACGCCGCGCGGCCGCCCGACAGGCGAGGTACTCTCGCAGCGTCGTGCCCGTTTACTCCGTCCGGTAGACGCCGCGCTCCTGCAGTACGGGCACGAGCACTTCGACGATGTCGTCAAGGCCGTGCGGCACGAGGTACGGCGAGATGTTGAACCCGTCGACCGCGCCGCGCCGGACGAACTGGTCCTCAACGACGGCTGGTCGTTCGCCGAGCTAGGCCGCGCCCTGGGCGTCACCCGGCAGGCCGCGAGCAAGGCCTACGCCGCCCCGGTGGAGCAGCGTATGCGCCACAACATCCGCCGCCGCGATACCGCCCTGGTCATCGTGGCGTGCGGCGGCGCCAAGCTCGACCGGCCCGCCCCGGCAGCTGACCTGTACGTCGGCAGCTACCACCAGGCGTGCCGCCGCGCGGCCGAGCGCCTCGGCGGGCGGTTGGTCTCCTCTCCGCCCGCTACGGGCTCCTCATGCCGCACACGGTGATCGCACCGTACGAGCAGCGCATGGGCCAGCCCGGTGCGGTCACCGTGGCGACGCTGCGCGCGCAAGCACGCCGCCTGGGCCTCGACACGGCCGCAACGGTGACGGTGCTCGGCGGCAGGGAGTACGCCGACGCCGCCTCGGCGGTCTGGCCACACGCCCGCCGCCCGCTCGACACGACCCGGGGCATCGGCCCGCAGATGCGCGCGCTGGCCGAGCTGGCGCGCACGGCGACAACCACGGTTGCGCCCCACACGGAAGGAATCGCCGCATGACCGCACCTCGCCTGCACCTCATCACCGGCGACGCGCCGCCGCCCGAGCTGTCCCCGGCGCTGTGGGACGTGCCCGTGCCGCTCGGCGGCCGGGCGGCGCCGCCGCCGTTCCCGGTCGACGTGTACCCCGGGTGGCTGGCCGCGATGGTGTCGGGCATCGCCGAGTTCACTCAGACCGACACGGCGATGGCGGGCACGGTCGCTCTGGCCGTGTTGTCTGCGTGCGCGGGCGGGCGCCTCGACGTGGAGGCCAAGCCCGGATGGCGGGAGCCGGTCAACGTGGCGGTCATCGCCGAGCCGGGGGAGCGCAAGAGCCCTGTGCACGGGGCGCTGACCCGACCCCTGTTCGCAGCACAGCAGACCCTCGCCGAGAAGGCCCGGCCGCGCATCGAGCAAGCTGCAACCCTCAACACGCCAACCAGGTGCCTCGCTCTCCCTCGCTCCTCTTGGCGTGACTGCACGGTCCGCATGTGTGAAGACGCGCTGGTCATGTTGGCGGCTTTCGGGCTGCTGATCGTCGATCGGAGCGTGGCACCGCCGCGCCCCGAGTCGCCGTGCAGGGCCTGTCGGCAGGCGGCCACATCGCGGACATCAACGATCTCACCTTCAACACCGTCGGTGGAGCACTCGGATACGGGCTCTTTCAACTCCTGACCCTCATCCCCGGCGTGCCTGCAATCATTGACCGATTCCGGCTTACAGCCAAGTCCGGGTAGCACCAACACGGACGCACACGGCGATGAGGCGTACCGTGGCGCCATGCCGATACATGATCGCCCACGGCGCCGACCCGCTTCACAGCACAGGTGGATCACCAAGTGTCACCGGGGTTTGAGGTCAACCGGCTACCCGGAGAACATGGTGAACGAGAGCGCACGATCGAAGCGCCCCGCCGCGAGGTCGTCCCAGCGGATCATGAAGCAGCCGTAGTAGAGGTCGTGACTCGTCGCGAACTGGGCGAGCGGCACCCACTCGCGGATGATCCGTGGGTTCTCCGTCGCCACCAGCTGGTCCCGTTCGGCCGGCGTGACGTCGAGTTCGCCGGACTCCTGCCGGGCCGTCACGTCATCGGCCGCGATGTGGTACTCGGGAGTGACGCCGCTGTCCAACTCCAGCGAGTAGCCGCCGATCAGGAAGTCGGGCGTGTCGACGGAGCCCAACGATGTCGGGTAGCCAACCCGGCAGAAGCCGGTGTCGCTGCCCGGCGACGGCCAGAGTTCCTCGACGACGGCGACGAGTTCGTCGGTGTGGGTCAGCGGGCTGATCCACTCCTGGATCGCGGACACGTACCCCATCGACTCCTCGTCGCACGTGAGCCAGGGTGGCACGACCGGTCGGACCGTGGCGAAGAGGTCCTGCTCGGGGCGCAGGAACGGTTCCTCGTAGGCGAGCGTCTCCTCCGGCGGCCCGTCCGGCGGCGTTGTGTCGGTGCCCGCCGGCACGTACAGGACCCGCGCGAACGGCTGCTCCTCGTCACTGCAGTCGCAGTCGTCGAAATCGGCCTCGTGGTCCAGGAAGAACAGCAGCGAGCCCTCGGCCGGCAGATCGAACCCGCCGATCCGCGGCAGCGCCGCGCAGTCGAACGAGGCGATGAACGGTAGGGGCATCGGCGGGGCGTCGGCACTGCGGCACGCGGTGGTGGACGGCCAGTCCATGCCCACCGGCAGCCGGGGCAGGCCACCGCTGCGCCCGACGAGTTCGCCGTCACCGCCGGCGGAGGCCCAGATCGAGAACCGTAGCTGCTCGGCGAACCCGTCCACCGCATCCGCCGGAATGCCCCGCTCCATTGCGGCACGACGAAATTGTCCGTGATAGTCCATGGCCGAGCATGATTGCAGATGCCCGCCAGCGAAGCCGCGAAAGGGCCGCGTGACGACGACCGGGCCACCACCGCGATCGGCCCGCGAGGCGGTAGACGCCGGTGTGCCGGCCTACGGTGGTGGCGATGGTGATCTCGCACTCGACCACCCGCACCCGGGTGGTGCCGATCTGGGACAGGTATGAGCCGTCGGGGTAGCGGCGCAGCACCCGCAGTCTGCGGTTGGCTTTGACCCGGACCAGCAGGTGCGCGTCGGTCGCGGCGAGGTGGCTGATGAGCGCGGCGGCGTCGAAGTGCCGGTCCAGCAGGACCAGCATCCCGGCGTGCAGGCTGCGGGCCAGCCGGTGGGTGTAGTCCAGTTCGCCGCGGCTGGTGGGGCCGAACACCACGTCGATGACGGTGCGGGTGCCGCAGGCGACCAGGGCGACGAGGCGCAGCAGCGGGTACCCGGATCTGCCGTGATTGCCGGCCTGCTTGGTGTAGACCGCGAGGTTGCGGGCCCCGTCCGGGATGGCCATGGTGGTGCCGTCGATGGCGCACACCAGCAACCCGCACCAGCGCACCCCACCCGCAGGCTTCGTCGCGGCCGGACCGCGCAGCAGGCCGAACAGCCACCGCAGCGGCGCCACACCGAGACGGGCGCGAGCCTGCCACAGCGCGTTCTCGCTCGGGTCGGCCACCGCCAGTCCCGCCAGGCCGGCGGTCAGCTTGTGCCATACCTGCCGGTAGCCCACCTCGGCCCGCGACGTCCGCGACCAGCAACCCGTCCATCACAGCGACCGCGGTTCGAACTACACGTCGTTCAAGTTCGTGCAACGCTTGTCAGACAACGGGATCCTGCCGTCTATGGGATCGGTTGGGTTCCACCCCAGGATCGGACACCGGGGTTTCATGCCGCGAGGGCGACAGGTGGACGGTAGCAGACACGGGCCTCGTATGGGGTCCGCAGCCTGACTGTCGAATGTAGACGGTTGCCGTTGTAGTAGTTGATGTGGGCGAACACAGCCCGGCGGGCCTCGGCGCGGGTGGCCCACACCTTGGTGCCGATCTCAGCCTTCAGACTGGCGAAGAACGACTCGGCGACGGCGTCGTCGTAACACGACCCGACCCTACCCATCGACGCCCGCATCCGCAGTCTGGACAGGGTGGTGCGGAACTCGGCCGAGGTGTACTGGGCGCCGCGCTCAGGTGGTGATCGGCAGGCGGACCGGCCCGCGGTGGCGCGTAGTCGGCCTCAGTCTCCCACCACCGAGGGACAGGACTCCCGCCCCGCGGCCCTCAGGCCCTGCCCGCGCGGCGCTCCGAGCCGAGGCTCGGAGCGGCGCGCGGGGCGAGGCCCCGGATTACGAGAGGCTGAACGAGCCGCTCACCGGTAGGTCGCGGGACGAGCCGCCGGCCTGCACCGCGTAGGTGCCGGGATCGATCGTCCAGGCGTGGTTCGCGGTGCTCCAGTAGCCGAGCGGGTGGTCGCTCGCGGCCGACTGGCCGTGATCCTCACTGTGCGGCTCTGGCCGGGCCGGAGGCTGACCTGGTCGTAGCCGACCAGGCGTTTGCCGGGCTCGCCGGTCGTGGCCGGCAGCGTCAGGTACACCTGCGGCGTCTTGGTGCCGGCCACGGAGCCGGTGTTGCGGACGTCGAAGCTGATGCTGGCGTTCGTGCGGTCACGGCTGCCGTCGACCTCGATGCGCAGGTTGCTGTAGGCGAAGGTGGTGTAGGACAGGCCGAAGCCGAAGGGGTACCGCGGCTGGATGTTCTGGCTGTCGTACCACTTGTACCCGACCTTCAGGGACTCGCTGTAGTTGAGCTGGCGGATGGCGGTGCTGCCGGCCGGGCGGGTCGTGCTGCCGTCGGCGAAGACGCCGGGGTACTGGGCCGCGGTGGCGGTCGGGGTGTCGGCCAGCGAGACCGGGAACGTCATCGGCAGTTTGCCGGTGAAGTTGGTGTCGCCGTAGAGCAGCCGGGCCAGGGCGGCGCCCTGCTGCTTGAGCAGTGCCGAGCCCTGTTCGGCGATCGTCTGGGCGACCGCCCGGTTGGCGGCGGCGTTGGGGCTCACACCGGCGGTGGCCGGCAGCGGGTGGTCGAACAGGTCGGTCCGGATGTAGGCCCGCACGACCCGCAGGGCGGCCTCGTCGACCTGCGTGACGCTGACCGCGCCGGCGTCGATGGCGGCCTCCAGGTTGGCCGGACTGAAGAACCGAGGCCGGTTGAGTTCCTGGTCGAGCCCGGCGGTCAGCACCGGGCCGGTGGAGTGCACGGCGCCGAAGTCGCTCATGACGTACCGGTCGAACGCGCCGGCGTCCTTGAGCAGGTTGCGCAGGATCGCGTGCTCGCAGCCGAACACCCCGTTGATCTGGTTGAAGGAGCACATCACGCTGCCCGGCTTGCCGTCGGCCACGGCGATCGCGTTCGGCAGGTCGTAGACCTCCCGTAGTGTGCGGCCGTCCACATTGGACGAGCTGGTCTGCCGGTCGAGCTCCTGCTCGTTGGCGACGTAGTGCTTAAGCGCGGCCATCACCGGCCGGGCCGGGTCGCCCTTCTGGATGCCGTTGATGTGGGCGGCGGCCATCGAACCGCTCAGCAGCGAGTCCTCGCCGAGGTACTCGGGCGTACGCCCGGACAGCGGTGTGCGGCCGCTGGCCACACCCGGGCCGAGAATGACGTTCTTGCGGGCGCTGAACGCCTCGTCGGCCTC
The DNA here is from genome assembly GCF_050942935.1 of Dactylosporangium sp. CA-233914. Classification (NCBI taxonomy): domain Bacteria; kingdom Bacillati; phylum Actinomycetota; class Actinomycetes; order Micromonosporales; family Micromonosporaceae; genus Dactylosporangium; species Dactylosporangium sp. CA-233914. Next base: position 4,200,216 of record NZ_CP192030.1, read on the forward strand.
GGCCTTGCCCTTGGCGAAGGCGGTGCTCGGGCTCCAGGTGGCGGCCGGCGCGAGCTGCGCCGGGAAGACGGTGACGCCGGCCGAGCCGCGCACGTAGTCGGGCCCGTCGGTGTAGACGACCGTGGGCGTGCACGGCACCTGGACCGGGTACGTCACGTTGCCGAACGTGGTCTGGGTGGGTGAGTTGGCGGCCTACTCGTCGAGCCAGCGCGGCTTCTGCTGCAGCGAGCTGGCGTCGAGCAGGAGGCGGGCGTGCTGGTCGGGGCTCTTGCCGGTGTCCATCCAGGGGCATCCGGCGGGAAACCCGCTGGCGTCGGCCGGCGCGACCGCGACCGCCGCCGACCCGGCGGCGAGCGTGGCGGCGACGATCGCCGAGGCGAGTAACGAACGTTGCACTACGGGGCGCATGAACGACTCCTCTGACCCGGATCCGTGGATAGGGATACAACACGGCGTGGCATAGATGAACGGATGCCTTGTCAGCAGGGATGATTGGACTTGTCTAGGGACCAATCCGTCGCTGTGAGAAGGACACCCGTTCGGTGCAGAGGATACCTGGTTTGGCAGGTCGGGTGCGTGTCGGCGCACCGGACGCGTCGTTGACGCCGGTGTCGGGTGTGGTCGCGGTGGCCGAGTTGGTCGGCCGGTTGGGCGTGACCGCCGCGTTGGACGACGCAGTCGGTGCGATCAAGCAGCGGGACCGGGGCCTGTCCGCGGGGCAATTCCTGGTCGCGGTGGCGCAGGCGCAGATGTGCGGTGCGCAGTTCTGGACCGGGCTGGACCGCCGCCGTGCCGATCCGGCCGGGGAGGCGCTGTCGGCGGTGGCCACACCGGCCTCGACCACCGCGGTGCAGCTTGCTGACCGGTTCGGCCCGGCCCAGGTGGCCGGGGTAGAGGAAGGCATCGGGGAGATCGTGGGCCGGGTGGTGGGACTGCTGCCGGCCAGACGGCGCGCGGTGCTGCGTACGGGTGGGGCCACCATCGACCTGGACGGCACCGATGTGGAGTGCTACGGGGCCAAGAAGGAAGGGATCGCCTACAGCTACAAGGGTGCCCGGGCCGGGCGTCCGCACGTGGCCACGTGGGCGGAGGCCGGCCTGGTCACCGCGGCGGACCTGCTCGCAGGGGACGAGGACCCGCGCCCGGGGGCGGGATCGCTGATCGAACGCAGCGTGGCCACCCTGCGCGTGGCCGGGGTCAGCGTGCGGCCGAAGGTGCGCGGCGATGTGGGCTACTTCGCCAAGGACATCGCGGCCGCCGCAGTGGCGGCTGGTTGCGACTTCTCCCTGGGGGTGACCCGCAACCCGGCGGTCTGGCGGGCCGCCGCCGCGGTCCCGGACACGGCGTGGCACACGGCAAAGCGGATGAAGGGTGCCCAGGTTGCCGTCTGCGACTACGCGCCGGCCGGGTGGCCACCGGGCACCACGTGCGTGGTGCGGCGGGTCAAGGTCCGCGCCGCCGACGTCTCGACCGATCCACGGGCCCGTCGCCGGCGCACCATCCCCAAGGACCAACTCGCCCTGGCTCTGGACGGCCTCGTCGGCCACGTGTACGCGTACTCGTTCATCGCCACCAACCTGGACGTGTCCACCCCAGCCAGGGCGGTCGCGGTCGAGGCGTGGCACCGGATGCGCACCGACATCGAAGACCGCATCCGCGACGCCAAGCACGGCGCCGCGCTGCGGCACCTGCCCTCAGCCAGCCGGGCAGCGAACACGGTGTGGATGTGGGGTGCGCTGCTGGCCGTGAACCTGTCCGCCTGGCTGCAGGAACTGGCCGGTCTGGACGGCGGTGACGGACGCGGCCGGGCCCATCTGGGCACCCTGCGGCATCGGCTGCTGACGGTCCCGGCCCGGCTGGTCCGCCACGCCGGGCAGCTCACCCTGCGACTACCCCCAGACCAACAAGGTCTCGCCGAAGTTCTGCCCCGACTGCGCCGACTACCGATCTGGACCTGACCACCAGGCCCGACCGGCCCGAACACCCCACCGAGACCAGCGAACCCGGCGCCACCGGGCCACAACCATACCCACCGGCAGAAACACCGCATCACCCATCGCCCATCAGCGATATGCGTCAATCACGCCGCCGCTATCCACGGATCCGGGTCTGACGCCGGGGTGTGCGGAGCGATCGACGGTGATCTTTTGCCTCGACCGGCGCCCGCGGATAGGCCGTGATGCGCGGGCGCTAGCACGAAACGCACCTGGCGGTCCCCGCCCCGGGCGCTCGGAGGGTCATGACTAGGCCGTTGTCCTACGCCGGCCGCCGGCAGCTGTCGGTGGGTGACGTGCTGCTGCTGCGCCCCGGCGTGTGGCACGGCTACGAGGACTGCCAGGGCCTCGACCTGTACAACTGCTGCTTCTCCGTTGAGCTCCTGCAGCGCGAGCTGGCCTGGACCCGCGAGGACCCGCTGCCGAGCTACCTGCTGTGGACCGGCCCGCACTCCCTGTAGCGCCGCGGCATCCTGACCACCTCCCTCACACCGGCGGCGCTGGCCGAGTGCAGCGAGCACCTGGACGCGCTCGACCGCCTGCGCGCCGAGCCGCTGGAGCTGCACCGCGGCGACGTGATCGGCCGCCTGACGCTGTTCCTGGGCTGCCTGGCCCGTGCGCTCGCGTCCGACGACGCCGATCCGGCCGGCCTCACCAACGGCGTCAGCCATCCGGCCGTCCTGCGTGCGATGCAGTTGCTGGAGGCCGCGCCGGCCCGCGCCTGGACGCTGGCCGACCTGGCCGCCGGGCTGCACCTGACCCGCGGCTACCTGGTGCGGCTGTTCAAGGCCGCGACGGGCATGCAGCCGATGGCGTACCTGTCACGGTTCCGGATCGAGATGGCGGCCGGCATGCTGCTGCGCACCGGCGATTTGGTGACCCACATCGGCGAGACGGTCGGCTGGCCCGACGCGAACAACTTCGCCCGCCGCTTCAAGGCGCACTACGGCCTGAGCGCCTCCACCTACCGGTCCCGCTTCAGCGACAGCTTCACCCGCCTCCGGGGACTGCAGACAGCCCTCAGAGAAGATGATCATGTGGTCGGACGACGCCACTCTGGTACGCGATGACCACCAGCTGGGTGCGGTCGCGGGCACCGAGTTTGGTCAGGGTACGACTGATGTGGGTCTTCACCGTGAACGGTGACAGCTGCAGCCGGGCGGCCAGTTCGTCGTTGGACAGCCCGTGCGCGACCAGCACGAGGATCTCCCGCTCGCGGGTGGTGAGTTCGTCGAGGCCCGGAGCGGCCGGAAGCTCGGCGGATGCCGGCTGGCCGAGAAACTGGGTGATCAGGCCACGCGTGGCCCTGGGCGACAGCAGGGCGTCACCCGTGGCCACCACCCGCACGGCGTGGGTCAGTTGGGCGGGCGAGACGTGTTTGCCGAGAAAGCCGCTGGCGCCGGCACGCAGCGCGAACACGACGTTCTCATCGCTTTCGAAGGTGGTGAGCACCAGCACCCGCACGTTGCGCAGGTCCTCGGATCCCGCAATCACGCGGGTGGCCTCGATGCCGTCCATGCCGGGCATGCGCAGGTCCATCAGGACGACATCGGCGCGCAGCTTCCGGGCCTGCTCGACGGCCTCCCGGCCGGTGCTCGCCTCGCCGACGACCTCGATGTCGGGCTCGGTCAGCAGGAACATCCGGAACCCGGCGCGGATCAGCTCCTGGTCGTCAGCGAGCACGACGCGTACGGTCATCGCGTCACCTCGGCGGCGGGCACCGGCAGCATGACATGCACGGCGAACCGCCCGTCCGGGGTGGTGCCCGCCTCGAACCGGCCGCCGTGTGCGGCCACCCGTTCCCCCATGCCGATGATGCCGTAGCCGGTGCCGGTCGGCGATGGCTTGACGCCCGGACGGTTCACGACATCGATGCGCAGGGCGTCGGGGCTGAACGTCAGTGTCAGCGCGGCAGAGCCGTCACCGTGTTTGCGGGCGTTGGTGAGCCCTTCCTGCACGATCCGGTAGGCCGCCAGGTCGATCAGCTCGGGTAGCTGACGAGCCGCGCCGATCTGCCGGCGCTCGATGTGCAGCCCGGTCGCCTCGACATCGTCGAGGAGCCCCGTCAACTGCGCCAGGCCGGGAGACGGCGCCCGGTTCCCGCCGTCATCGGTCCGCAGCAGCGCGACGACCGCGCCCATCTCCCGCAGGATCGTGTCCGTGGACCGGACGATGTGCTCCAGTGCGGGTTCGACCTGCTCCGGGAAGGTACGCAGGACGTGCTGGGCGCCGGTCGCCTGGACCTTGACGGCGGCTATGTGATGCGCGATCAGATCATGCAGGTCGCGGGCGATGCCCAGCCGTTCCCGGGCGATACGCAGCCGGATCTCCTCGTCGTGTGCCTGCTCGGCCTGCCGCAGCCGCCGCTCGGCCTCGGCGGCGTACGCCTGCCGGTTGCGGGTGGCGTCTCCGATCGCGGCCCCGATCACGATCCAGGAGACCGCGCCGAACGCCTCCGGGGGTGTCGCATGCCCGATCAACCCACCCGCCACGAGCACGGCCATGGCAGCGAGCGCGACGAGCCAGGCCCGACGCCGGTCGGTGCGCATCGCGAAGGTGTAGAACAACACCCCCAACGCCGCCACCAGTACCGGCTGCTGACCGAAACCGAGGACCAGCGAAAGGTGACCCGCGGCGACGCAGGTGACCACGGCGGCCGTCGTGAACCGACGACGAACGACGATCGCGGCAACGGCGAGCACGATCGCGGCCAGGCCCGGCAGACCCGCCTGACGCAACGGCGGATCGCCGAACTCGAGCACCGCGTCGGCGGCCACCACCGCGATCAGGCTGACCACCGCCAAGCCTGCATCGGCCAGTACCGGATGACCGCGCGCGAAGTCGCGTACCCCGGCCCGCACCCGCCCCAGATTCATGACCATGAGCCTACGGACGTGCTCCGGCGGCCCGCGTCGTGCTGGCGAAGTATCCGAGGACCGTGTCGCTCATTCCCGAGCCGTAGCGGAACGGCATTCCCCGGCCCGATGCCCCGGGCCGACCCTGAACGCCATCGTGATCGGTGTCGTTCTCCCCCTCTGCCGTCAAGGATTGATGATGGACACCATCGCACGATTCGTGCTGAAACATCGCAAATTGATCATCGGCTTCTGGATCGTCGTCATGATGGCCGGTGGCGTCGCCGCAGCGCTGGTCCAGGACCGCCTCTCCAGCGACTTCTCCCTGCCCGGACAGGAAGGTTCGCGAGCCGAGACGAAACTCATCGAAACCTACGGCGTCGGCCCCGAACCGCAATCCGTACCCGTGCTCACCGCTCCGGCCGGGCAGCGGATCGCCGATCACCGCGCGGACATCGCCGCAGTCGCCGACCGGATCCGTGCCGTGCCCGGCACCCACGTCGTCGACTACGCCAGCACCGGTGACGCCGGGTTCCTGACCACCGACGGGCGCAGCACCTTTCTGCTCGTCTACGCCCCGGAAGCCGCACCCGGCGAGGAAGGGGCCGACCCCGTGATCGCCACCGCCGTGCGCGAGGCCGCCGCCGAACACGGTCTCACCTCCTCGATCACCGGGATGAACCAGCTCGCCGCCGGCAACGCAGACGACGGCGAAGGCCTCAACCTGCTGACCGAAACCCTGCTCGGCGCGGGCGGCGCGCTGCTGGTCCTGCTGTTCGTGTTCGCGTCGCTCCTCGCCCTCGTACCCCTGATGGTCGCGGCGGTGGCGATCCTGGCCACCTTCCTGGCCGTGCTCGCCGTCACCACGTTCGCCGACGTGTCCTTCGTGGTGGACTTCCTGATCGCCCTGGTCGGTCTCGGCGTCGCCATCGACTACTCCCTGCTGGTGGTGACCCGCTGGCGCGAGGAACGCGCCCACGGCGCCACCAACGACGAAGCCGTGGCCACGGCCGTCCGCACCGCCGGGCACGCCGTCGTCACCTCGGGCGCCACCGTCGCAATCAGCCTGCTCGCCCTGCTCGTGGTCGACATGCCCGCCGTGCGCAGCATCGGCTACGGCGGCATGCTGATCCCGCTGGTCAGCACCCTCGTCGTCCTGACCCTGCTGCCGGCACTGCTCAGCCTGGCCGGACCCCGGCTCGACTGGCCCACGCTGCGCAAGGAGGCGACCGCGTCCCGCGGCTGGACGGCCTGGGCGCGCGGCGTCGTACGCTTCCGCTGGATCGCCGCCGGCGTCGCCCTCACGGCACTGGCGCTGGCCGTCGCACCCGTCTTCGGCATCCAGGTCGGCCAACCCGATTCCAGCGCTCTCGCCAGCCGCGGAGCCGCTCACGACGCCCTGACCACATTGACCGACGGCGGTATCGGCAGCGGCGTGCTCACCCCCATGTCACTGCTGGTCGATCCCGGTAGGGACGTCCAGGCCCTCGCCACCGCGGCGAGCCAGGCGGAGGGGGTGCGGATGGCGGTGGTCATGCCGCCCGGTGACGGCGGGGTACGCCAGATCATCGTTGTTCCCGAGCGGGAAACCGTCGACATCACCAGCATCCAGGTGGTGACCGCCGTACGCGACGCGACCCGCGAACTGCCGGGATACGGAGGCGTGACCGGTACCGGCGCGGCCGTGCTCGACTGGCAGAACGCCGTCTACAAGATCTTCCCCTGGGTCCTGGTGCTCATCGCCGCGGTCACCTACATCCTGCTGGTCCGCACCTTCCGGTCACTGCTGCTGCCGCTCAAAGCCGTCCTGCTCAACCTGCTCAGCGTCGCCGCGGTCTTCGGCCTCACCACCTGGTTCTGGCAGGACGGACACGGCTCGGCGTTGCTGTTCGACATCCAGGCCACCAGGGCGATCACCTTCTGGCTTCCGGTGCTGATCTTCGCGTTCCTGTTCGGCCTGTCCATGGACTACGAGGTGTTCATCCTCGCCCGGCTACGAGAGGAGTACGACCGCACCGGTTCCACCACCACCGCCATCGAACAGGGACTCGGCCGCACGGGACGACTGGTCACCTCGGCCGCCCTGATCCTGTTCTTCGCCTTCACCGCGCTGGCCTCCGCCCCCGGCGCCGACATCAAGATCCTCGCGACGGCCCTCGGCGCCGGCATCCTGCTCGACGCGACCATCGTGCGCGCGCTACTCGTCCCCGCCCTGGTGTCGCTGCTTGGCAAGTACAACTGGTGGCTCCCGGCGAACGTGGCACGGCTGCTGCGCGTCGAGCCGTCACCACTGACGAACGAGCCGGCGGCCCCGGATCGCGAATCCCTCTCCGTCTCCTGAACCCGCCGAACGATCGAAAGGAAACCACGGCGATGAAGATTCTCATCTGCGGCGGCGGGATCGCCGGTCTCGCCGCGGCCTACTGGCTGCAATACGGCGGACACGAGGTCCTGGTCGCCGAACACACGCCACACCTGCGAGCCGCCGGTGCCCAGATCGATCTGCGCGGGCAGGGCATCGACGCCATCGACCGGATGGGCCTGCTCGACGCCGTGCGCGGCATCCGTGTCGACGGGCCCGGCGTCGCGTTCGTGGACGCGCGCGGCCGACGATGGGGCACAGTCATGGCCAACACCTCCGGCAAAGGCCGGCAGACCATGACCTCGGAATACGAGATCATGCGTGGTGACCTGGTACGTGTGCTGTACGAGGCGACCCGGCACCATGCACGTTTCCAGTTCGGCGCCGGCGTCGACGGCTTCGAGCAGGACGCGCACCGGGTCAGGGCACGCTTCTGCGACGGTACCACCGGAGCATTCGACCTTTTGATCGCTGCCGACGGCCAAGGCTCGCACATCCGTACATCCCTGCTACCCCCAGCCGAGAATCCGTATCGTCCGGTCGGGATCCATCTGGCGTATTGGTTCGTTCCACGGATCGCCTCCGACAGCAGCCTGCGCGAAACCTACTGTGCCCCCGGCGGCCGTGTGATCATGCGGCGTAGCCACAACCCGAGCCAGACTCAGGTCTATTTCGCGTTGCGGGAAAACTCCGCAGAGGCCACCGCCGTGCACCGGCAACCGATCGAGCAGCAGAAGACGTTCTGGTCCCGGCGCTACCACGATGCCGGCTGGCAGAGCGACCGGTTCATCCAGGGGATGCAGGACGCAGACTTCTTCTACTCCCAGGAAGCCTCCAGGTGATCACGGACACCTGGTACCGGGGCCGCGTGGTACTGCTCGGCGACGCTGCGCACTGCTCCACGCCCTACTTCGGGATGGGAACCTCCGCCGCCCTGGTCGGCGCCTATGTCCTCGCGGGCGAGATCAACCGCAATCCCAGTGACCTGGCGGGAGCCCTCGCGGCCTACCAGAGCACGTTGCGACCTTCGTCGACAGGGTCTAGCCTAGGCGACGGCATCGTGGGCTATCGCCGGTTCAACGCCGGCGGTTGCGTCGGGCTGGTGCCGCTCGACGGTTCTACGATGATGACCGTCAGCAACCGCGGAGCGTTCTGGCTCTGTGATGCAGTAACCGGCAGAACTGCTGATGCCGGCGCACTGACATCGCGGCTTCCGGTAGGCGGGTTGGCCCAGGCGACCGACGGTGCAGGTGTCCTTACCGTTGCCCTGGAAACGAACAGCACGGCCATTCTGGCTATCGACATCGAGCCGACCGCCGAGGAGTTCATTGCGCGTACCTTCATCAAGAGCGATTCGGGTGACCTGGCCGGCTACCGGACCGAAGTCCTGAAACTCGCCGACCGGTCGGTTCCCACACCGCGCTTGACAGAGGAACAGGCATCGGAGGCGATCAACGAGGCGTCCCGGTTGCTGTACGAACGACTCGGCGAGCCGCTCCACGATCGGGCGAAGGTCCTCGGACTCGAACTTTCAACCGAGCGAGCGCAGCGATCACTCGCCGGGGCGCCGCCGCCCGGATACAGCGGAGGCGCGAGCTGCCCGCGATGGCAGCGCCGCGACAACGACGAAGTCTGGCTGGAAGCCGGATCGGCATCAGTCATCGGGCCTGGCCGGCCAAGAACGTTGAGGCTCTCGCAGTCACGCTGATGATTGCGGTGATGACTGAGCAGCGGCAGCACACCCTGCTCACCAGATTCGTGCCGTTTGAACCCGGCGACCCGGACCTACGCATGACGCTCGACGGGCTACTTGCCGATGCGATGGCGATCTTCCGGGATGCAGCCACAATGCTCCGCCCATGATCGGGTGCTCATCGATCCGGGGCGTGCGGCTCCACTCGGCCGCAGGAGTGTCTTGGTCAACTCGGACCGTCGCAGTTGTGCGGCGAGATCTGCCTGCGCTAGGAACGAGTCGTGCCAGGTCCCGGGAGAACGGGTTGCCTCTGAGGTGCCAGTCAGGACTGATCGCGCCGCATTTCACCTCGTCACTGTCCAAGGTCGTGTACCAAGGCGTCGCTCGCTGCCGAACGGCCGGGTGAAGTAGGTAAGTACTGCTCTGGCGACGATGTCCTTGTCGGTGTCGGCGAGGGTTGAGAAGGTCGCGATGACGAAGGGCGTGACGACCTCCTGGGAGGTCGCCACGGCGATGGCATCACGGAGCATTCGCGCTGCGACAGGCAACGGGTCACCGGCAGGCGGCTGCTCGGGGTGGTCGTGTCGGTGAGTGCCCGCCTCGCGGCTTCAACAAGGTCCGTGGCTCGACCGCCGCCTGCCGCGACGGCGACGGCGTCGCAGTGAGGAGGACCGCAGCAGTGGCGGCGGCCTGCCCAGGGCGGCGAGAAGCGCCGTGGCGCCGCGGATGGCGGCATGGGAGGAACCGCACGACGGAGACTGCTCTGTGGCGCTTGCCAGTGTGCCCGCCGCCGATGAACGGCAAGCGGACATCCTCCGGGCTGGCGAGGCTCAAAGGGACGCATGAGCTTCCCGGCCATCGTTCATGGCTGTACGAGGCGTTCCGGTAGAGCATTGCCGGTTCGCTGCCACCGCAGACCAGAGGCATCTGTGAACTCGGCACGAGCTTCAAACGTCTTCGCCGGTGCCTGGTAGGCGGCCGCATGTCAACGGCCATCTTGAAGTGGCTCTGGCACGGTCTCGGTGATCGTGCGTGGTCGATGGTGGATCATGCCTGATGTCCTTAGTGGAGCTTCTCGCGGTCTTCTTCCCGCATCTGTCCGGGCTGCGCATCACGAACGTGTCGGCGAAGGGCTCGTCAGTGCGGGTGACCGCCGAAATCAGCAGCGCTGCGGCCAACTGCCCGGCCTGTTCAACTCTGTCGCGGCGGGTCCACAGCCGCTACGAGCGGCGGCTGCTCGACGCGGCGGTCGCGGGCCGGGAGACCGTGGTCCAGTTGTGGGTGCGGCGGTTCTTCTGCACCTTGGCCGGCTGCGTGCGCCGGATATTCGCCGATCAGGTCGAAGGCCTCACCGTGCGGCGCGGCCGCCACAGCACGCTGGCCCGCCAAATACGGGAGGCCATCGCCCTGGCGCTGGGCGGGCGAGCCGGCGCCCGGCTGACCGACCGCCTCAGGACGCAGGCGGGCCGGATGACGCCGCTTCGACATCGAGCACACCTTCCGGCTATTCAAACAGACCCTCGGCTGGACCTGCCCGATGGTCCGACCCCGCAGGCCGCCGACCGATGGACCTGGCTGATCATCGCCGCCTACACCCAACTACGGCTCGCCCGGCCCCTCGCCGCGGACCTACGCCGCCCCTGGGAACGACCGGCCCTACCCGAACGGCTCACCTCCGCCCGGGTCCGCCGCGGATTTCGACACCTGCGCGCAACAGCCCCCCTGTCCACCCGGCAGCACCGAAACCCACCCGGCCAGGACCCGGACGGCCACCCGGCTGGCCGAACCACCAGCCCACCCCCCGATACGACGTCCACATCGTCACCAGCAGCGAGGCCGGGAAAACAACTTCCAAGAAGAAGAAATCGACCAAACCCCGGCCACGCCGCACAGGCTAAAGATCAAGTTGGAGGCCCTTGCCTCGGGAGCCGGGCCGCAGGCCGAGGGTGGCATCGATGAACCGGAACAGGACTGCGCGGCGGGCGAGGTCGGAGGCCCGGGTCGGGCCGGCTCCGGCGATCGGCACCACCGTGGTCGCGGTGACGTCGTTCAGGGCGCGGTGTGCTTCGCGGCCGCCTTCGCCTTGCGGACGATGTCGTCGGCGAACCCCTGGGTCTCGATCCGGGTGTGCCGGCGGATCGCCGGGCTGAGGCCGGACATGGCGCCCAGGAACCGCAGCAGCGGGTTCATGATGAGCTCGACGGTGCAGCGGAACTCCGACGTTCCCGCCGTCTGGTCGGCGGCGGACATCGTCCAGCGGACCTGGATGTGGGCCGGGACGAGGTGGAACAGGTAGACGCGGCTGCGGGTGGAGAACATCTCCACGTGCGTCGGCGTGGCGGTGACCTCGCGGTAGTGCTGGATGATGAGGTGGCCGCCGATGACCTCGACGTTGACCGAGCCGCGCACGCCGTTCTGGACGAACGTGCCTGCCGCGCGGTGGGCGGTCGGGGCCGCGGCCTGGTATTCGGCGTCGGAAAGGGTGAAGAGCCATTCGCTCAGGTCGACCCGGTCGATCGGTACGTCGAGAGTCGTGCGCCCGGTGTGCTTCATGTGGAATCCCAGTCTCGTTCCGGCCGCCGGCCGCGGGAGTTGAAGATGACCATCCAAGGGAATCGTGTCGCCGCGAGTCGGCGCATCACTCGTCCGAGCCCGCTGCCCGGCACTCGTCGGGCGCCGATCGCGTTGCGCATCACACGAACGAGTGATGTTGCAGCGCCGTGAGTGCCGGCTCCGGGGCCGTATCGGTGGTGCGCCAGGCGACCACCTGATCGGGGCGGATCAGCGGCGCGCCGTGGCTCCCCGTACCGGGATCGTCGACGGCCGCGGGCAGCACGGTGAAGCCGAGGAACGCGGCGGCGGGCCCGGCGAGGAGGTGGTGCCGGCCCCCGTCCGGGAGGTCGGGGGTGGACCGCCCGTCGGGCAGCCACCAGTGCGGGACCTGCGTGCCGGGTTCGCCGCGCCAATACGCCGGGTCGGCGATCTCCGGCAGTGCGGCGTCCCCACCGGGGAAGTGGTACCGGTAGCCGAGGGCGACCGCGGCCTCGCTCTGCTGGCTGGCGGTCGTCTGCGCATGCGCAGGACGGCCTGCCGTACCGTCATCGAGCCCACCGGGCGGCGTTCCGGCTCGAAATGGTCGAGCAGCCCCGGGCCGGCGTCGCCGCGCAGGACGGAGACCAGTTTCGCGGCGAGGTTCCATGAGTCCTGGAAGCCGGTGCTGGCGCCGAACCCGCCGGTCGGCGGGGTGACGTGCGCGGCGTCACCGGCCAGGAATACCCGGCCGGCCGAGCGCTCGGGCGACGCGGCACTGGTCCTCGTCCGGGTCGGCGCCGTCCCAGCGGACCGAGACGGCACCCCGGTCATGCTCGGTGGTCCACGAGATGGTGGCCCGCTCAGGCTCCGGGGTCCAGGCGAGGGCGAGCCGGCGGCCCGCGAGGGCCGGGCCGAGGTCGTCGGTGAAGTTGATCTCGAGCATTGGGGCGCGGAGGCCGAGGTCCGTCCGCTTCCCACCCTGCGCCGAAGTAGTGTGCGAATCCAACGTGCCGACGGCGCGGCATGTCGGAAGCCGACTTGTACGACGATCTCGACCTGAAATCCTCCACGCGCTGCAACTCGACGCGCGGGTGCCGTTCGCCCGGCTGGCCGCGGCCGTCGGCGTCTCCGACCAGACGGTGGCCCGCCGGTACGCTCGGCTGCGGCCCACCGCCTCCCTGCGCGTGCGCGGCCTGCACGACTCCCGGCGGAAGGCCGGCTGCAGTGGGTCGTGCCTATCCGCTGCACGCCCCGACTCGGCCGGTCAGGCGGCCGCCGCGCTCGGCCGCCGCCCCGACACGTCGTGGATCAGCCGTACCTCCGGCGGTACAGAACTGGTCTGCGTCACCGATGCGCCGACACCGGCCGGTGAGCTGCTCGGGACTCTGCCGCGCAGCGCCCGGATCCTCGACGTCCAGGCTTACTGCCTCCTGCACGTGTACTGCGGGCGCAGTGGCGGTGTGCTGCAGAAGTTGACGGCCGTGACCGCCGGGGAGGTGGCCCTCCTACGCCTGCCGGATGCCGAACCGGCTCCGGCTCCGGCCGGGCCAATGGTCCTCGACGAGATCGACCACCGGCTCCTGGCCGTCCTGCGCGATGACGGCCGTGCCGAACTGCACACCGCGGGACCACTGTTCTTCGACGTCGACACCGACCGGGCTTGGCTGCGGCTGGGCCTGCAGACCCTGCACTGGCTGACCGTCGCGCCGGTCGCGCTGCAGCAGGTCGGGGCGGCGCTGGCCGGCCATCCGCAGGTGGCGTTCGCCGCGGCGGCCAGCGGTCCGCACAACGTCCACGCGAGCGTGGCCACGCCCGATGCCGAGACGTTCTACGCCTACCTGACCACGCTCGTCGCCGGGCTGCCGGCGATCCGGGCGATCGAGACGAGCCTCGTGCCGCAGACGGTCAAGGCTGCCGCCCCGCCGTTCGCGTGGGGCGTTCCGAGCGCCGGCGGGCGGCCAGACCGTCGACGATCAGGGCCAGGCCGGCGTCGAAGGCCTCCTCGTGGTCGAAGGGCGGGTCGTCCCCGTCGGCGGTCGCGTCACGGTCGGCGGCCTGCTCCTCCAGGACGCTGCCGACCGTGAAGTGGCTGGCGGCCAGCATGGCCATCTGCGCGTCCCGTTCGGGCAGCCCCGCGGTGACCAGGAACCGCAGCTTCTCGACGGCCCGCGAGAGTCCGACGCCGCGGGGGTTGGAGCCGGCGTGCAGCCGGGCGCCCTCCCGGCGCATCAGCAGGGTCCGGCGGAAGCTGCGGGAATTCTCGATGAACCAGTCGCGCCAGTCGTCGGACGGCGCCGGCATGGGCGCGGTGTGGTGGGGCGCCATGGCGGCCTCGGCCATCGCGCTCAGCAGGGCTTCCTTGTTGTGAAAATGCCAGTAGAGCGACGGCTGCTCGACGCCCAGGCGCTTCGCCAGGCGGCGTGTGCTCACAGCGTCCAGGCCGACCTCGTCCAGCAGGTCGAGCGCCTCGCTGACGACGGTCTCGCGGGTCAACTTCGCCACCTTGACAGCTTATCGATGATAGGTAATCATCAAAAACCTATCACTGAAAGGTTGGGGTTATGGGCATCGCATCAGGCGCCGACGCGCCTCCTCTCAAGATCCTCATCTCCGGTGGCGGCATCGCCGGCCAGGCCGCGGCGTACTGGCTGGCCCGGGGTGGCCACCGGGTGGTCGTGGCCGAACGTGCAGCGGAGCTGCGGGCCACCGGCGCCCAGATCGATCTGCGCGGGCAGGGCATCACGGCGATCGAGCGGATGGGCCTGCTCGACGCCGTGCGCAGCAACCGCGTGCACGAGCCGGGCGTCGCGTTCGTCGACAGCCGCGGCCGGCGGTGGGGCACGATCATGGCGAACACCTCGGGCCAGGGCCGGCAGACCCTGACCTCCGAGTTCGAGATCATGCGCGGCGATCTCGTGCGCATCCTGCACGATGCGGTGGACGACCGGGCGGACTTCATCTACGGCAACGGCGTCGGACGCTTCGCCCAGGACGGGCAGCGCGTCACGGCGTACTTTTCCGACGGTACCGCCGAGGACTTCGACCTCCTGATCGGCGCAGACGGCCAGGGATCCCGGATCCGCCGCGGCATGCTGCCGGCCGGCGCCGCCGAGCCGTACCGGCCGGTGGGCATCCACATGGCGTACTGGTTCATCCCGCGCACCGAACGCGACAGCGACATGCGCGAGACGTACAGCGCACCGGGCGGCCGGATGATCATGAGGCGCAGCCACAACGCGGCCGAGACCCAGGTGTACTTCGCACTGTGGGAGCAGTCCGCAGAAGCGTCCGCGATCCACCGACAGCCGGTCGAGGAGCAGCAGCAGTTCTGGGCTGGCCGGTTCCGCGACGCCGGCTGGCAGACCGAGCGGTTCCTGGCCGGCATGGCGACGTCCGGCTTCTTCTACTCCCAGGAGGTCCTGCAGGTCCGCATCGACACCTGGTCCACCGGCCGCGTCGTGCTGGTCGGCGACGCCGGATACTGCCCGTCGCCGTACAGCGGCATGGGCACCTCCGCCGCGCTGGCTGGCGCCTACGTGCTGGCCGGTGAGATCAACCGCAACCCCGGCGACCTGACCGCAGCCCTCGCCGCCTATGAATCCACCCTGCGGCCGTTCGTCGAGCGGGTCCAGGCCGAGGTCAATCCACGCATCCTGCGGGTCGGCTTCCCACGCACCCGGCTCGGGGCCGGGGCGCTGCGGACGATGGGCGCGGCCGGCAGCTTCCTGCGCCTGCCCGAACTCGTCGCCCGGTTCGCCCGGGAAGACCGCGGCGGGCAGTGGCCGCTGCCCCAGTACCCCGAGCCCGCCACTAGTGTGGGTGAATGATCAGCGCGGTTGGCGGTGCCGTGCCCCGCCGCGGCCTCTTCGCCCGGCTGGCCGGCGCGGGCCGCGTCGCCATCGTGTCCGCGCCGGCCGGTAGCGGCAAGACCGTCCTGCTGCGTTCGTGGCTCGCCGCGACCGGGCCGGCCGACCGGCCCGGCTGGGCCGGCTGGGTGGCGCTGGACGACGAGGAGTACGACGCCCAGCGGTTCTGGCTCGCGGTGGCCGACGCGCTGCGGGCCACCCGACCCGGTTCCGCGCTGATCCGTGGCGTCACCGCGGCGCCCGGGCTGGACGGCTGGGCCCTGACCGAGCGGCTGCTGCAGGATCTCGCGCCGCTCGGCGAGCCGCTCCTGCTGGTCGTCGACGACCTGCACCAGCTGCAAGCGGCGGAGGCCCGGGCCCAGCTCGAGCTGCTGGTCCTGCGCTCAGCGCCGCGGATGCGGTTCGTGTTCGCGACCCGGTCCGATCCACAGCTGGGCCTGCACCGGCTGCGCCTGGCCGGTGAGCTCACCGAGATCCGCGCGGACGACCTGCGGTTCTCCCGCGACGAGGCACGCGACCTGCTCGAAGCCGCCGGGGTGGCGCTGTCCGCCCCGGCCCTGGCCGCCCTGCACGAACGGACCGAGGGCTGGGCGGCCGGGCTGCGGCTGGCGACACTGTCCATGACCGGCCGGAGCGACGCGGAGCGGTTCGCGGCCGAATTCTCCGGCAGCGAGCGGACGATTGCCGAGTACCTGTTCGCCGAGGTCTTGCACCGGCAGCGCGCCGAGGTCCGGCGGCTGCTGCTGCGCACGTCCGTCCTCGACCGGGTCAACGGGCCCCTCGCGGACCTGCTCAGCGGCGGTACCGGTGGCGAGCGGATCCTGCGGGAGCTGGAGACGGCCGGCGCGTTCGTGCTGGCCACCGACGCGCAGCGCACCTGGTACCGCTACCACCGGCTCTTCACCGACCTGCTGCGCTACGAGCTACGCCGCAGCGACGCCGACGACGTCGCCGCGCTGCACGGGGCAGCCGCACGCTGGTTCGCCGGGCACGGCCATCCGGTGGACGCGATCCAGCACGCCCAGGCCGCGCAGGACTGGGACCTCGCGGCCGGCCTGCTCGCCGAGCACTGGCCCGGCTTCCACCTCAACGGCCAGGCCGCCCTGGTGCACACCCTGCTCCGCGCCTTCCCGGCGCCGGTCATCACCGGCGACCCCGAACTCGCCGCGGTGGCCGCGGCCGACCAGCTGACCCGGGGCTCGCTGGAGGTCGCCGAGCACTATCTGGACCTGGCGGCGGGCACCGGCAACGGACAGAGCACCGTCCTGCCCGGCGTGGTCCGGATGCTGGTGGGTGCCGAGCGCGGCGAACTGTCCGCGGTGGCCGGTGAGGTCGAGCGGCTGCGGGCCCGCAGCGAGGCGCCCGACGATCCGCAGCGCGGCCGCGGCCGCGACCTGCTGGGCCTGGCCCTCATCAGCCTCGGCATCACCGAACAGCGCACCGGCCGACTGGCGGACGCGGAGCTGCACCTGGACCTCGGCATCGCCCAGGCGCACGGGATCGGCCGGCCGTACCTGGCGTTCAGCGGCCTGACCCACCAGGCCATCGGGCACGCCGTCTGGTCAATGACCCGGGGGGCCGACGACAGCCGGCAGGCGGTCGAGCTGGCCCGGCAACACGGCTGGCTCGACGACCCGGGCGTCGCCCGGGCCAGCGGCGTCCCGGCGGCGGTCCTGGCCTGGCAGCTGCGGCCCGACGACGCCGAGCCGTGGCTGCGGCAGGCGATGCGGACGCTGCAGCCGGAAGCGGAACCAGCCACCGCAGTGTGGATCTACTTCGTGCGTGGACTGGTCGAGCTGGCCCACGGGCGCCCCGACGGCGCCGTCGCCGCGTTCCGGGCCGCCGCACAGCAGAGCGCGGCGATGACCGCGCCGCACACCCTCACCCTCACCAACCAGGCCCACATCGTGCACACCCTGCTGTGGCAGGGCGACATCGACCAGGCCGGGCAGCTCGTCAACGACCTCAGCGCCGAGTACGACGACCGCTGCGACTTCCTGCTCGCCGCCGCGGACCTGCGGCTCGCCCGCAACGACCCACGGGCGGCGCTGGACATGCTACAGCGCCTGCTCGACGGCTCGGTCCGGATCGTCAGCCAGATCTCGACCATCCGGACCGCGTTGCTCACCGCCATCGCCCACGACGCGCTGGGCGAGAACGACGCCGCCCAGGCCGCAATGGAACGGGCCCTCGACCTGGCCGCGGAGGCCGACGTCGTCCTGCTGTTCCTCATGCACCGCGCACCGGCCCTGCTGCGCCGCCAGACCCGCCAGCCGGCCCTGATCCGGCGGATCCTCGGCTTGCTCGACGTCCCCGCGGCCACCCCGCCGACCGGCACGCCGCCGCTGCTCGAGCCACTCAGCCGCAGCGAGCTGCGGGTGCTGCGCTACCTGCCAACCCACCTGTCGATGACCGAGATCGCCGACGAGCTGCACATCTCGCTCAACACCGTCCGAACCCACATGCGCCGCCTCTACGCGAAACTGGGCACACACCGGCGGGCCGAGACCGTCGACCGCGCCCGGGCCCTGGGCCTGCTCGCACCCCCGCCGACCGGTGACGGCTGACCACGAATCGCATCAATCATGCGATGCCCGGCCGCCCCGGCGTACGAGATCGTTGTGATGGACGTGTGCTGCGCGTCCATTCGCAGCACCGTGACCGCCGGAAAGGTGGACGGCCGTGGCCGATCCCTTCGACGTCGCCGACGTCTTCGTCGTGCGCCCGACCAACGTCCTCATGGCCCTGCTCCCGGGCCGTGAGCAGACCGACCGCGTCCTGACCGCGCTGCTCGGCGCCGGGGACCGGTTCGCCGGCGTCAAGGTCATGCACGGCGACCGGGGCCTGCGCATCCTGGACTGGCACGGCGAGCATCACGGTTTCTTGGCGGGGCTGAAGCGCAGATTCCAGAAGATGACCTACGACGACGCGATCCTCGGTCTCTACAGCGGCGGCCTGAAGGCCGGCGAATTCCTCCTCTACGTGCCCGCGGCCCCGCAGGACCGCAGCTTCCTCAGCGAGATCCTCCGGCGCGAGCAGGCCCACGGGGTGTACTACTTCGGCTACAGCACGGCCGAAGAGCTGAGCGCGCCGTAACCCCGCATCCATGAGACCAGATCCGGCTGCGTCCCGCATCGCACGGATGCGTGATCCCCGCCCATGATCGCCGCCGCGACGCGAACCGTGCTGCGCGGCCGCGAGTCGCCGCTGCAGGTCCTGCGTGAGCGGCTCGACGCGCTCATCGGCGGGCGGGGCGGCGTGGTGATCGTCAGCGGTGCGGCCGGGATGGGCAGGACGAGCCTGCTGGACGAGACCATGGCGCAGGGCGCGCAGCGGGGCGTGCTGGTCCGCCGCGCGGTCTGCGATGTCCTCGCCGGCCTGGAGCCACCCGGCCCGCTGCTGACCGCGCTCGCTGACGGGACCGAACCTGCGGCCGAACAACGATTCTGGTTCACCCAGCTGACCGCAGCGGTCGGGAATGCGCTGGAGCGAACCGCGGCCGACGCCCCGGTACTGGTCGCCGTCGACGACGTCCAGTGGGCCGATCCGGCCACCCTGGCCGCACTCGTCGCCCTGGCCGAGCGGCTGGCCGGGCAGCGTATCCTGTGGCTTGTCGCTGTCCGGACCGGTGACATCCCGCCACTGGTGGCGGCGGCACTGGACCGGCTGGCGAACGGCGCCGCGACCCGGGTCGAGGCCGACCCGCTAGACCTGCGGGCTGCCGCCGCGGTCATCGCCGACCTGCTGGACGCCGATCCCGGCAACGAGCTGCCGGCCGCGCTCGCGGGCACCGAGACCCAGCCGCTGTTCCTGGTCGAGCTACTGCGCGGGCTGCGGGAACAGGGCATGGTCGACGTGGCCGACGGCACCGCCCGGCTGGTCGACACCGGCCTGCCCCACCGGGTCCGCGACCTGGTCGCCGGTCAGCTCCGCCGGCTCTCCGCCGACGCCCGGCTGACCGTCTACCTGGGCGCTGCGCTGGGCCACCGGTTCACCGGCACCGAGCTCGCGACCATGGCCGGACGCTCACCGGTGGCGATGCTGGCCGCGATCGAAGAGGCCGCCGCGGCCGGACTCCTGGTGCCGCACGGCGGACGTCTCGGGTTCCGCCACGAGCTGGTCCGCACGGCGGTCGAGGCGAGCCTCCCGGCCGCCGTCTTCGCCGCGCTGCGCTACCAGGCCCTCACCGTCCGGCTGACCAGCGGGGCACCGCCGACCGAGGTCGCCGACCTCGCCCTGGAGGCGGCCCGGAGCGGCGACGGCGGCGCCGCGGACCTGCTGGACCGGGCGGCGGCCGAGCTCGGCCGGGCGTTCCCCGGGCCCGCCGTCCGCCTCGGTCGGCGCGCGATCGAGCTGATCCCACCCGGCGACCCGGCCCGGCCCGGACTCATCCTGCGCACCGCCGGGCTCCTCGTCGACGACGGCCGGGCCGACGAGGCCCGGGCGCTGCTCGCCGACGCCGGCGGCGAACTGACCGGCACCGCTGTTGAGGCTGCGGTCCGGCTCCGCATCGCCTGGTCGTCGTTGCCGGCCGATCCCGCCGGAGCCGTCGAGCAGGGCGAGCGCTGCCTGCACCTGGCCGAGGTGACGCCGCCGCAGCAGGTCCACTGCCTGGCGCTCATCGCGTGCGCACGGCTCGTCATCGGCGACCCGGCCGCCGCCGACGAACCGCTGCGCCGCATCGGCACCACACGGAACCCGCCCGGCGGTCCCGCAGAATACACAGCATCGCTCGTACCGCTAGCGCTGCGGGCTATGACGCGGCACGAGTGGCGGCGATCGCTGCGCCTGATCGCCGACGCGGTCACCGGTGACCCGGACGGCCCCGGCCCGGCCGGGCCCTCGACCTGGCCGCTGGCCGCCTGGCGGGCGCAGCTGCTCCTGGCGGCGGTACGCCCCGGTGAAGCGCTCGGCCTCGCCGACGCCGGCATCCAGGCGGCCAGAAGGACGGCCCGGGCCGCGGCCACACCGGTGTGGTCGATGATCCGGGCCCGGGCACTGCTCGACGCCGGCCGCCTCACGGAGGCCCGGGCCGAGGCGGAGCGCCTGCTCGACCTGACCGCGCCGGCGGGTCACCTCGCCGACGTCGGGCGGTACATCGTCGGTCACGTCGGACTCCACGCCGGCGGACCGGCCGACGTCGACCGCAGCCGCGCGGTGGCCGAGCAGCTGCTCCAGGCGGCGCTGCCATCCAGCCGCCGGCTCGGCGCCAGGCTCGCCACCCGTCTGGCCGCGATCGCCGACACCGGCCCGCCGCCGGCCGAGGACCTCGACGCCTGGCTGCCGACGGTGACGGCACCGGGGTCGCACGCCGACGCGATACCGGTGATCCGGGCCCTGCTCGCGGCCGGCGCCCACGACACCGCCCGCGAGCTCGCGGACCGGCTCACCCGGCTCGCCGCCGACCATCCCGACTTCCCGTACCTGCAGGCGTCAGCCGCCCACGCGGTCGGGCTGGTGGACGCCGACCCGGAGTCGGCCGCGACCGCCGTTGCCGGCCATCGGGACGACCCCCGGCCGCTCGTACGGGCCGCCGCGCTCGAGGACTGCGGCCGGTTGCTGCCCCCGGCCGCCCGCGCGGAGGCCGTCGCCCACCTGACCGCCGCGCTCGCGCTCTACCGTACGGCCGACGCCGACCTGGACGCCGCCCGCGTCCGGGCGCTGCTCCGGCGGCGCGGTGAGCGCCGCGCCGCCGCCGGGACCCGCCCGGCACCGCCCGCCTCGAATCCTTGGCCCGACCTGACCGAGTCGGAACTGCGCGTCGCCCAACTGGCCGCCGCCGGCTCAACGAACCGTGAAATCGCCGACCGCCTGCACATTTCCCCGCACACCGTCAACACGCACCTGCGGCACATCTTCGACAAGCTCCGCGTCCGCTCGCGCGTCGACCTCGCCCGCATGATGGCCGAGCGCCAGCCGGCGTGATCAGAGGCGTAACAGCGCCGCGACACCGATCGGCTGTGTGACACAGCTTACGGGATTCTGTGTCACAGGCATCTGAACCAGATCCAGACGCCACTCGTCGTGCTTGTACCACGTCCTTCGTCTCCCATCTTCAGAAGGCGTTCGTCAGAAAGTGGAAGGTTTCCGGATAGTGGCATCTTCTGACCTGGCTCGGAGCCAGGGCGCCGTGAATACGGACCAGCGTTGGGTCGCGCCCCCCATCGCGATCATCGGTATCGGCTGCCGCTTCCCCGGCGGCATCGCGAACACCCAGAGTTTCTGGCGAAGGAAATCATCCATGGCATCGTCAGCGTCGGCGCCGACCAGGCCAGCCCGCAACACCTCAACGCCTACGCCCGGGGCACTGGGCCGTGGAGAACCGTCTACATTGGACCAGGGACGTGACTTTCCACGAGGACGATTCCCAGCTGCGGACCGGTACCGCCCCACGGGCCGTGGCCAGCTTCCGCAACCTGAGCCTCAATACCTTCCGCCTCGCCGGACGCGCGAACATCGCCCACGCCCGCCGCGACCTGCACGACCGCACCGACACCTTCGCCGTCTACGGCATCTAACAAACCATGATCAAACCGGACGCTCCCGAACAACGCCGGGGCCGTGCGTGTCGCGTCACCTCAAGAGAGCCGCACCCAAATTTATTAACGTCACTGGCACTAACGTGATTATCTCGACAGCGTTCAATGTGCAAACAGTGACGTCGCCGACAGTGCTGGCCCTCGGCGGTGGCGTACGGTCCAGGCAACCGTCCGCCTATGAAGAGATGGGTCACGATGACTGTTGTACCGGGAAACCGCCTGACCACCGCACCGACCGGGTCCATCGCTCCGCGCGTCGACGTGCGCGGCTTCGTGCGCCTGGCCCGCCTGCGCTTCCTGCTGTACAACGTCCTGCCGGTCGGCCTCGGGGTGGCCGTGGCGGTGCACCAGGGGCACGCGATAGACGTAAAGTGGTACTTGCTCGCCCAGGTGTTCGCCTGGACCGTCCACGTCACCACCCACTACTGCAACGAGTACTTCGACCTGGAGGCCGACCGGGCGAACGTCTACTTCACGCCTTGGACCGGCGGCAGCCGGGCCTTGGTCGACGGGCTCGTGCCACCGCTGGTGGCGCTCGGCACCGCGTTCGTGCTGTTGAGCGCGTCGATCGTGATGGTGGCGGTCATGCCGACCTGGCCCACGCGCCTGCTCGCGACCGGTGCCGTCGTGCTGGCCTGGTTCTACACGGCGCCGCCACTGCGGTTTAACTACCGGGCGGCGGGGGAGTTCACGGTCGCTGCGATCCTCAACGGCCTGTGGCCCGCGGTCGCGGTGGTGCTGCAGACCGGGCGGGTACCGACGCTCCTGCTGGCCGTGCTGGCCCCGACCGCGCTGCTGCAGGCGGCCCGGATGATGGTGATGAACCTCGGCGACCGGCAGTCCGACGAACTGGTCGGCAAGCGCACCTTGCCGGTGATCCTCGGCTACCGCCGCGCGGTGACCGTGATCGTCGGCGCGCAGCCCGTCGCTTACCTGGCCCTGACTGCCTTCGCGCTGGCCGGCTGGGTGCCGTGGCTGGTCTGGGCGCTGATGACGGCGACCGCGCCGCTGTCCTGGTGGCTCGCCGTGCAGCTGCGCGGCGGCGCCATGCGCGATCTCGACCCGCGCCGGATGACGCCGGTCGTGTTCTGGGCGTCCAACCACGTGTCGCTCATCGTCGCGGCGGCGATGCTGGGCATGGTCCTCGACGCCGCCCGGCGCGGGGCCGGCGGCACGTCGATCGCCGTGCTGAGCGTCGTCCTGGCCGCTTACGCGGCACTGTTCGGCCACCGCCTGTGGCTCGCGAGCCGAGCCCGAGCCCGAGCCCAGGCCTCGCGAGCGCCGGAGGCCGCGACGGCCGTGACGGTGACGCAGGCCCCGCCAGCCGCGACAACGCTGGAGGCCCCGGCCGCAACAAAGCCGGAAGCCACGCCGGTGGTCGCCGCCGCCGATCGTACGGTCGCCGACCTCATCGGCGCCGTCGAGCGCGCCGCCGACGATCCCTTCCCGGTCGAGGGCCTCGACCACCTCCGGTTCGTCGTCGGCAACGCGGTACAGGCGGCCCACTACTACCGCACCGCGTTCGGCATGACTTGCGTCGCGATGCGTGGCCCGCATCAGGGGTACCGTGACTACGCCGAATACGTGATGGTCAGCGGCACGGCCCGGTTCGTCCTCGCCGGCGCGGTGCACGCCGAGGCAGACGGGGCGGCTCACCACGCGAAGCACGGCGACGGCATCCAGGACGTCGCGATCGAGGTGACGGACGTGGACGCCGCCTTCGGGTACGCCACGCAACGGGGTGCCGCGGCGGTCGCCGAGCCGCACGACCTCACCGACGAGCACGGTACGGTGCGCACGGCCACGATCGCCGCATACGGCGACACCCGGCACACCCTGATCGACCGTTCCCGGTACACCGGGCCGTTCCTGCCGGGCTTCGTCGCGTGCGCGCCGCTGAAGGCACCGGCCGCCGGCGAGTTCTTCCTGGCCGTCGACCACGTGGTCGGCAACGTGGAGCTCGGCGCGATGGACGAGTGGGTCGAGTTCTACCGCTGTGTCATGGGCTTCACCAACATGGCCGAGTTCGTCGGTGACGACATCGCCACCGAGTATTCGGCGCTGATGAGCAAGGTCGTCGCCGACGGTACGCGCCGGGTGAAGTTCCCGCTCAACGAGCCGGCCGTGTCCCGCAAGCGCTCGCAGATCGACGAGTACCTGCAGTTCTACGGCGGGCCCGGGGTCCAGCACGTGGCGCTGGCGACGCCCGACATCGTCGCGAGCGTCGACGCGATGACGGCGGCCGGCGTCGAGTTCCTCGACACCCCCGACTCGTACTACGACGCGGAGCTTCGCGCGCGCGTCGGCGACGTCCGGGTTCCGATCGAGGACTTGCGCCGGCGCCGGATCCTGGTCGACCGGGACGAGGACGGCTACCTGCTGCAGATCTTCACCAAGCCGGTCCAGGACCGCCCGACGGTGTTCTTCGAGCTGATCGAGCGGCACGGCTCGGCAGGCTTCGGGAAGGGCAACTTCAAGGCCCTGTTCGAGGCCATCGAACGCGAGCAGGAACGCCGCGGCAATCTGTGACCGTAACGGCGCGTCGCCCCGGATCAGCCGCCGGACCTGGCTCACGAGCAGCACCGCCGCGGAGATCGGGCCAGGGCCGGACATCATTGCGCGCCGCACCGATCCAGCGCAGCCCCGAACCGTACCGGCCAGGTTCACCCGCAAGCTCAACGCCGTTTGCGGCTGGTGACACGTTTCTTGCCGGCACCCGCGGCCCGGCGGGGCGCTGACTGCCGGGGTACTGCGCTGCCCGTGCGGCGGGACGCTGCGGGCGTGGGGCCATGCCAGGAACCGCACCGTCCACGGTCTGGACCAGGTACGGCAGGTGCGCCCGGACCGAGTACGCTGCCGCTCCTGCCAAGGCACCCACGTCGTGCTGGCGGCCGGACTGCTGCCAGACAGCGGCTACGGCCTTGACGTGATCGGCGCCGCGCTGCTCGGCGCCGCCTGCGGCCACGGCCATCGCGTGCTGGCCACCCGGTTGACGGTGCCGGCCGCGACCGTGCGCTGCTGGCCGCGCCCGCACCAGCAGCGAGGCGCTGCGACGGCTCGGCGTACAGACCGTCGTCGCCGTCCACCCCGAGCTGCCCCCACCCGGGCGAGCCCGACCCGGTTGGGCGACGCACTCGCGGCGCTCGCCGCGGCGGCTCTAGCCGTGGTACGCCGCTTCGGCGGCGACGAACGCGACCTGTGGCCGGCTGCTCGCCCCGACCCTGGCGACCCCTGAGCACACCGGCCGGCCTCGTGCCCAACCCTGGCCAGATTCGCCCGCCCGTCCCTGCTCGATCTCGCCACAGCCCTTCATCGACCATCAGCCGCATCGCAAGCGCGACACCCTGCCGACGACCGGCGACACCTCACCGACGAGCCGGCGCCCGAATACCCGAATAGTCGGAACCTTCGTCGGCATCGTGAGTGACCCACTCGTTGGCATCTTCAGCGCCGGGCAACACGCGACATGATCCGCCGCAACGAGCCGATCACCTTCCGCGGCCTGGCCCAGACCGCCGGCGTCTCCCTGGACTTCCTCTACCGCCACGCCCCGATCCGTCAACGCGTCGAACACCTGCGGGCCCAACAGCAGAACACCCCGACACCCTCGACGCCCACAGTCGACGCACCGAGCAGCGTCGTGCGCACCCTCACGGCCCAACTCGCCGCACTCAAACAACAACACCGAGACGAAGTCCGCCAGCTACGGCAGGCCCTCGAAACCGCCCACGGCGAGATCCTCGACCTGCGCCGCCGAGCAGGCCGCCGCCACGTCGAGCCCTCACCCCAAGCATCGACCGGCACCCCATCGTGATCCCTGACCAGCACCGCGGTCCGCGGCCTCGCCACCACATCACGACTCCACAGTTCGCTTACGGACGCATCCGTAAGCGTTCTACCAGGACAAACGCGCCATTGAAGATCATCAACCCCGGATAAGAGTTCTGGATAGACGGGAGACGTGCACGTCGGGTGCGGCGGGCGGGCCGGGGAAACCCACCGTGAGCAATCACGACAGGGCGCCCCGGTCCGACCCAACCGGTGTTGTGCACCGATGGGCCGGTGGGCAGTCTGGTGGGGTTGTCGCTGACCGCTGAGCACCGGCGGGGTCATGGCGCGTTGTATGACGCGGTCAACGCGGGCCGGGTGCAGGTCGATCGCTTGCGCCGTGAGCTGGCCGGCCTGCCGCTGCCGCTGGACCGTGCGGGCCGCATCGTGCTGGGCGTTGATGTCAGTAACTGGCTGCGGCCGGACGCGGCAACCGCGCCGGAGCGTTCGTTCTGTCATGTGTACGGCCGTGGCAAGGGTGCCGCGCAGCTGATCCCGGGGTGGCCGTACTCGTTCGTGGCCGCCCTGGAGCCGGGCCGGACCAGTTGGACCGCGATGCTGGACGTGGTACGGCTGGGACCCCTCGATGATGTCACCGAGGTCACCGCCGCTCAGAGCTGTTCAAAGAGCAGTACGTCGTCGTCATGCCGAGCGAAAATCGCCTGGCGCGGCACGAGTTCGTCCGCCTGAACGAATGCCGTGACGAGAGGTTCGTCGGGCTGTCCCCGGGTATCGCGCTGCGCCGCAGCGTCGACGAGATGTTCACGAGCGCCCGCATCCAGCCGAGATACGGGTTCGTCGCCGAGGGGGTGGAGACGGTACGCGGGCTCGCGACCGCGGGTGCCGGCATCGCCGTTCTGCCCGCGCGACATGGTGGGCCGTTGCCCGGGTCCGTCGAGGTGCCGGTGGCGCCTCTGCGGCACCGGCACATCGGGCTGCTCGTCTCGGCGCGGCGTACCTTGGAGCCGGCCGCGGAGGGATTCCGGCAGTGGGCGACGCTGTACGGCTTCACCGGTCAGCGACCGGTCATCGGCACGCGGAACGGCGCCGTCAGACGGTGACCGTCATTGGTGAGAAACGTTGCGCGGGTTCGTAGCGCAGAGTCTCGAAGGAACACCACGGTTGCACACGGATGGTTGGATGAGTCAATGGATTCATGGGAAGCGATTTTGCTTGTGATCACCACAATCGGGTCGGTCGCGGCTGCGATCGGGGCCTGGTTTCAAGAGCGGCGCAGCGCGGCGACCCAGCTGGCGGCCCTGCAGCGGAAACTGGATTTGGTGATGGACCGGCTTGGCATCGCTGCGCCCGAGGAGCCGGAGGTGGCCGAACACCTGGAGAACGGGCGGACGGTCGAGGCAGTCCGCGCCTACCGCAAGCAGACTGGCGCGAGCCTGATCGAGGCCAGGCAGGCGGTGGACCGTATCGCCGCCGGCCGCCGGCTGCCGGAGCAGTGACGCCGCGGAGGGGCACGCCCAGGACGCCGCGCTCGCCGAACAACAGACGGTGATTACTCAGGTCGAGTAGCCGGGAGGGCTTCACCTCCCGGCTCTCACAGATCTGGGCGTGCCATTGGTTAGGCCGCCAGCGAGGTGCCCGTGACCAGGCCCTTTCGGCGGCCCCCACTGAACCGGAAGTGCCCGATTCCCGCGAACGTGATGGACTTCCACCTGTTGGGTTGACCCGCAGACAAGGACGATCCTGCGGCACCGGCTCGGCTGGAGCCGGCAGCGGCCCGCGCGGCGGGCGGTGGAGCGCGATGACGCGGCGATCGAGGCGTGCCCCACGTTTAGTGTCTGTCGAGGAACTCCTCCAACTCACTCTCATTGCCCGGCGTTTGCATGCCGTCGGCGAGTGCGGCCGCCAGCCGTGCCTCTACGTCCGCCCGCGACGGATAGACGTGAGCGAGCGCGGACGCTTCGACGCGGAGGTCTTCATACAGCCGCTCCGCGCCGGTGGTGGGGTCGATCGCCGCCTTCGCTGCCCGGATCTGGGTTGGCAGGCGGGATCCGATTCGCTGTGCCAGATCGTCCACGATGCGGTCGAGATCGGCTGCGGGGATGGCGCGGGTGATCCAGCCGTAGAGTTCCGCGGTGCGGGTGTCGTAGCGGTCGGCGGACAGCACCGCCTCCAGCGCCCGGGAACGGCCGACGGCGCGGGCGAGCAGTTGCGTGCCCCCGCCACCGGGGATGATCCCCAACCGGCCCTCGATCTGGCCGAGCCAGGTCTCGTCGGCGGCGGCGTATCGGAGGTCGGCGGCCATCGCGAATTCGTTTCCGCCGCCGCGCAGGAATCCACGTAGCTTCGCGATCGTCACCTGTGGAAGAGCGCGAATGCTCATGACGAGGTGCTGCAACGGAAGCAGGCCGTCATAGCCGGCATCGTCCTTGCTCAGCTCGGCGAAGCCTTCCGGGTCCGAACCGTACCGGACGTCGACGTGCGCGGCGAAGAAGTCCGGGACCGCGCTCTGGAACACCACCACCCGGACACCGTCATCGGTGGCAACCGTGCGGACGAAGCGCTTGAGGTCCGGAATGAGGATTTCGTCGAGCAGGTTCAGGGGAGGATGGTTCATCGTCACCGTGAGCACGCTGCCCGAGCGCGTGATCTCCAGCGCTTTGAAGCCGTCGTACGTCATCATGTCGCTCCTATCGCGGATCGCAGCAAGCCGACGTTTCCGGCCGCCCAACTCGGCGCTAGACCTTCAGTAAGCGTGTCGGGCGTTGGTTCGGCTGGGAAATAGATCAAGGGCCTTATCCTGCCGGGGTTTGCGACTCCAACGCAGCCCGGCAGGACAGGTCCCTTGTGGTGAAGAAACTAACGTATGAGCAGAGCCGGCGGAACTCGGCCCGCCGACGGCGCAAGGTCGAAGCGCGGCATCGGCAGGCGGGCCATTGGGGTGAACGGCCGCAACCGATGCTGACCTCGCAGAAGATCAATTACGAGATCGGTGGCAACGTCGAGGCGACCCCGTACGGTGGGTTGTTCGCGATGCACCGCCTCGTCACCCGGCTCGGCCTGGCCTCGGCGATCGACGCCAGCGTTGAGCTGTTGAAGCTGCATCTGCCGTATCACGAGTCCGACCATGTGCTGACCCTGGCCTACAGCGTGCTGACCGGCGGTACCCGGCTGCAGGACATCGACCGGCTCCGCAACGACGTGCCGTTGATGAACGGGCTCGGAGCCAGACTGCTGCCGGACCCGACCACGGTCGGTGACTTCCTGCGCCGCTTCACCGAGACCGACATCGTCGCGTTGATGGACGCGATCAACTCGGTACGGCCGCAGTTGTGGACCGGCCGGGGCGCTGACCTGCTCAGCGAGGTGGCGTATGTGGATGTGGACGGCACGATCGTGCCCACCACCGGGCAACTCAAGCAGGGCATGGACATCTCCTACAAGGGGATCTGGGGCTACGCGCCGCTGCTGGTTACCCTCGCCAACACCCGGGAGGTGCTCTACCTGGTCAACCGGCCCGGCAACGCCCCCAGCCACCTGGGCGCAGTGGGCTGGATCGACCGCGCGATCACCCTCGTGGCACCGTACGCGAAACGGGTCTGCGTGCGCGGCGACACCGACTTCGCCCTGACCACCAACTTCGACCGATGGGCCGAGCAAGTCGACTTCGTGCTCGGCACGGACAACATCGCCGCCCTACGCACCAGGGCCGAGGCCCTGCCCGACACGGCGTGGCAGCCCCTGCACCGGCCGACCGCACACCCCAACACGACCGGCACGACCCGAGCCCGACGCCCCAACCGCAAACAGCAGGTCATCCGCGAGCGCGCGTTTCTCAACCTGAGGCTCAACCACGAAGACGTCGCCGAGTTCACCTACCAACCCAAGAAATGCCGGCGAGCCTACCGGGTCGTGGTGCTGCGCAAGAACATCAGCCGAGCCAAGGGCGAGGCCGTCCTGCTCGACGAGATCCGCTACTTCTTCTACTTCACCACCTACCCCGCCGACACCCACCCCCCAGCGCAGATCGTCGAGTTGGCCAACGAGCGCTGCGACCAGGAGAACATCCACGGCCAGCTCAAGTCCGGCCTCGGCGCACTGCACGCCCCCGTCGATGACCTGTACTCCAACTGGGCCTACATGCTCATCGCCGCCCTGGCCTGGAACATCAAAGCCTGGCACGCCCTGATGATGCACCACAAACACGACCGGCACGCCTTCATCCGCATGGAGTTCAAGCGGTTCCTCGACACCGTCATCCGGGTCCCCGCCATGATCCTCGTCCGGGCCCGCGGCATCGTCGTGCGCCTGCTCGCCTACACCGTCAACCTCGACCGGTTCTTCAGCGCATGGGCCACCACCGAACGCGTCCGCTTCGGCTACGGCTAACACCCACCCGTCAGCGTCACCACACCACCGACGCCTCCGGCGGCGGTGACCCACCATGCCCAGCACCGAAAACCAGCAACCAGAAACCCATCAAAGCGGACACCCAACCAAGACCATCGGACGCCCAAACCCGCCGACCCCGGACCGACGGCGGAACACAGAGATCATCCGACCACCACCGGCGCCCGACAGCACCCGCAGCCTTGAGGACTAGCCGCAGCACAAACGGCAACCGGGGTGGCACGTCGCAACGCGCCACCCCGGCCCTGCCGGCCGCCAACAACGTGGCGGAAGCCACCAACGAAGACGACGCCGACGATTTCCGAGACGACGGTGAGTCAAGCTACCCTGCGTCGGCTCCGCCGCAGGTCGCCCGGCGTGACCGGGCCGCCGATCCGACCATCGACGTGCATCCGCCGACGCAGCCACCAATGCTCGACTCGGCCGCCACGCAGGCGCTGCTGACCCTCCTGATCCATCTGGCCAGCACCGTCGACAGCAACGGCACCGACATTCCGGAGGAACAAACATGATCCGCTTTGCCTTCTGCGGTCGATGCTCGACCGAAGATCAACAGGATCCGGACTCCTCACGCAGCTGGCAGATGAGCCGCGCCAACGCACTGGTCGAACCTCGCGGCGGCGTCATCGTCACGGAATACTTCGACATCGGCCAGTCCAGATCGTTGCCCTGGCCGCGCCGGCCACGAGCCCGCCTCCTACTGGAGGCGTTGGCCGACCCGCAACGCGGCTTCGACGCGGTTGTCATCGGTGAGCCGCACCGCGCCTTCTACGGCAACCAGTTCGGACTGACCTTCCCCTTGTTCGCCCACTACGGCGTGTCGTTGTGGGTGCCCGAGGTCGGTGGCCCACTCGACCCCGACAACGAGGCCCACGACCTGGTCATGTCCGTCTTCGGCGGGATGAGCAAGGGCGAACGCAACCGCATCAAGATCCGCGTCCGCACGGCCATGGCGGCCCAGACCAAGATCGAAGGCCGATTCCTCGGTGGCAGACCGCCGTACGGCTACCGGCTCATCGACGCAGGACCGCACCCCAACCGGCCAAGGCCGCCGACGGCAAACGGCTGCACCGCCTTGACCTCGACCCGGACACAGCGCCCGTGGTGGCTCGGATCTTCACCAGCTACCTCGCCGGACGCGGCATCTTTGCCATCGCCGAGGAGCTCACTCGCGAAGGCATACCCTGTCCGTCCGCCCACGATCCGCAACGCAACCGGCACCGCAGCGGGATCGCCTGGTCCAAGATGGCCATCCGTGTCATCCTGACCAATCCCCGCTACACCGGCCGGCAGGTCTGGAACCGTCAACGCAAAGACGAAGTCCTCCTCGACGTCAACGACGTCGCCATGGGGCACCGCACCAAGCAGGTCTGGAACGATACCGACAAGTGGATCTGGTCCGACAACCTCGCCCACCCCGCGATCGTCGACACCGACACCTTCGAGCAGGTACAAGCCAAGATCGCCACGAAAGGCGCCTCGACGACCACCGTCAAGCCGCGGCGGACGCCGCGCCCCTACCTGTTCCGCGGGGCGCTCATCTGCGGCATCTGCCAGCGCCGCATGCAAGGCCACTGGCTCCGCGACGCGGCCTACTACCGCTGCCGATTCCCCGACCAGTACGCGATCGCGAACAAGCTCACCCACCCCCGCAACGTCTACCTGCGGGAGGACCAGCTCACCGAACCGCTCGACGACTGGCTGCTCACCGCGCTGGCGCCGCACAACCTCGAAGCCACCATCGACGCCATGCACGCCAGCCAGCACGGCCACACCGTCCCGGCGCAGCACGAACCGATCGCGGACATCCTGCAGGAATGCGACCGGAAGATCGCCCACTACCGGGCCCTGCTCGACGCCGGCACGGGATTTGCTGAGATAGCTGTCCGGTGCGGTCATCGCTCACCCCTATCGTGTCGCCCGGCGGCTTCTGACGTCCCTCTTCGGAGGACTGGCCGGAGCCCTCCCAACTGGGGTGGCTGGGTTGGGGTGACCCGAAGTTAGCCTTGGCTCGACTGGAGCGTTGCCGTTGCAAGGAGCAATCTCCAGCGAGCTGGAGGGTGACGAAACTATGGCCAATCCTCCGCTCAACTTCGACAGCGGTCAGTCCATGGACATCCTTCCGCATGGGATGTGGGAGTCCGGATACAAAGCTGTCCCGGCGCAATTGGCGACTCTTGTCCGATCGTGGAATGTCATCGCGAAGGCCTGGGACGGTCTCAAGCTGAGTTGGGTAGGCGAGAGCGCGAACGAGGCGCAGCAGTTCAGCGCCCGGCTGCAGGACCTGCAGCGGCAACTGTTCGGAGCGGCTGGCGAGCCCAGGGTTCCCGGCCTGGTCGAGCAGCTTTGCGTGATCGCCGTCAAGGCCGCCATGAACTACGACAGCGCAGACATCGCGAACATCATCATGTTCAAAGAGTTCGCCGATGCAATAAACGTGCAGCCGCTTCCACCCGAGGATGCCGAGTCGGGTGGGGCGCAGCCGTTCGGCCGGGTGCCGCCCGACATCGTCGACTCGCCGGTGATCGAGCGGTCCCCAACGGATGACAGACGATGGCCAAGAGTCTCCATCCAGATCCGGCTAAGCTCGACCATCTCGCAGACCTGTGGGATGCGAAGGCCGCCGACCTCGAAAGGCTGCAGACCGTCACTTCCTCGGCGGTGTCGGCCGCCGACGACTGGAGCGGCGCGACGTATGAGGCGGCTCTGGTCGCCGTGTCGAAGATTCGTCAGCAGCTCGAGAACACCGCCGAGTTGTGTCGGCGCTGGTCACGTCAGTTGCGCAAGATGGCCCAGTCTGTGCGCGATGCCATCAAGCAAGAGCTCGTGAGCATCCTGGCGTTCTTCGTGGGGCTCATCGCCGGGATCTTCGTCGGGTTCGCGTTCGGACCGATGATCGGCGCCTTGGCCAGCGCGATAGCCCGCGTCCTCACCGCGGTGGCCGGGGCGTGGAGAACGGCCTTGACCCTGGTCCTCGAGTTTGTCATCGGCGCGGGCGCCAGGTGCTGGGCTTCGACCTGCCCGCCGGCCCGGGCATCGGCGCGCTGGCGGAGCGGTGGCGTCAGTCCGTGCGGGACTGGCAGGACGGGCTGCGTCCGGCCGGCGCCGAATCGGGCTGGCTGGAGCAGCGGATCGGACTCCGCCAAGGGACCACCGCTTCCCGGCGACCGCGCTGGTGGCCCGTCGGCGGCACGCAGCCGACCGGCCCCGGCCTGTCAGCCCTGGCGGACATCGGGGTTCTGGCCCGTGCCGTCTCCGGTGCCGGTACCGGCGTGCCCGAGCTGGCTTCGATGCGGCGCCTGATGGTCACGCTGACGGCCGAGCGGGGTAGCCACCTGGAGGACGCGGTTCGCACGCTGCGCGGGAACGGCACCGCACCGGTGACCCGGCAGGATCTGCGGATGCTGCTGGCTGCGGGGGACGAGGCCCAGACCGCGCGCGAGGGCCGGCCGGTGCGGCCGAAAGACCTGCGGCCGGCCTGGGCGGCCTGGGCGGCGACCGTCGGTGCCGCGGACCCCCGCACGCGCGTGGACCAGCTGGTCAGCTCCATCGGCTCCGGCGACCTGGTCGAGCTGCGCCTGCTCCTGGACTCGGTGCGCGACGAGGCCACCGGGACGGAACGGTCGATCCGGGCGGTGCTGGAGCTGACAGCGGCGATCCTGGAGAACCGGCCGGGCCGGCACGTCCTCCCGCCGGAACGTAACGTCGACCTCGACGCTCACCGGGTCGAGCTGGGACGGCAACTCGCGCGTCTGAGCGAGGCCCGGCCCCGGCACGCCGAGCAGTTGACCGACCTGACGGCATCGGTCTTTACCTGCCCGCCGCCGGTGGAGACGTCCGAGCGGACGTAGAGGACTACCGCCGACGCACGGCGCGATGTCACGCGATGTGCGCTCAGTTGGTGAGATGGGGATGTCATGCCTGTTGGTGATGGTTGCCCGGAGATTCTGGTCGTTGCGGGCCGGTTGGTGTTGACCGGTGGGTTGGTGCAGGTCGGGGACCCGGTGGCGTTGGCGGCGTCGGTGGCTGCGGATCAGCCGGTCGATGCGGCGTTGGTGTTTTTGGTGGAGGAGGTGCCGCGTTCGGCGGTGGGGTTGGGGTTTGTTCGTGGTCAGCCGTTCGGTGATCAGTTGGTGTTGGTGCCGTGGGGCATTGAGCGTTGGGAGGTTGGGGACGCGGGGGCGGTGGAGCAGCTTGCGGATTTGTATGGGGTGCAGGTGCAGGTGCCGGTGGGGTTGGCGCGGTCGGGGCGGTTGGTTGGTGTGGATGGGTCGGGTCGGGAGGTGGTGTGGGAGGGGGCGGTGGCGGTGCGGGGGTTGCCGTGGTCGCATGTGGCGGCGCGGGAGGCGGTGCGGGAGGCGGCGCGGTTTGCTTCGGATGGGGCTGGGCCGTCGTGGGGGCGGCTTGAGTTGTTTGTTGGGGTGGTGGGGGAGGTGCAGCAGCGGTTGCGGGTGGCGGTGCCGTCGGCGGCGTTGGCCTTTGCGGTGTATTTGGCTCGGTTTGCGGTTGTGTCGGAGGTTTATGCGGGGGAGTTGGCTCGGAAGGTGATGCCGGTGTCGGCTGCCGATCTGTTGGGGGTGGTCGGTGGTGGTCTGGTGCCGGTGGGGGCTGTCGATGCGTTGGTGGACGGCTTGTTGCATGCGTCTGGGTCGGCGGCGTTGGTGTCGTTCGGGTCGGGTGGGTTGGCGTGGTTGATGGCGGGTGCTGGTGGTGTGTTGTGGTGGGTCGGGGGGCTGTCGGGTCCGGGGCCGGTGGCCACGCGGGTGGTGGATGACTGGCGGTTGGCGGCGTTGGGTGATCCGTCGACGGCGGTGTTGGTGGTTGGTCCGGATGGCCGGGCGACCACGGTCGCGGAGTTGCGGGGTGACAGCGGTCTGGCGTTGTCCGACCTGCTGCCCTTCCGGCCGGGCCAGGACGTGGCGGTCAGGCCGCAGGAGCTGACCGTGTTCACGATGACGGACACCGAACTGAAGGACCCTGCGCGGGCGGCTGTGGCACAGTTCGAGCAGATCGTTGCGGCAGCCTCAGACGATCTGCCGCTGTTGGTCCGGCGTCTGACGGAGTTCTCGGCGGAGTTCTCTGAACCGCTGGCCCCTGTGGGTGGTTCGGGTGTGCCGTTTCTGGTGGATCTGCCGGCTCCGGAGGCCGGTACGAAGCTGAGATTGAGGTTGGTCCCGGGGGAGCCCTTGGAGGCTCTTGAAGGGGTGTCGGTGATCGACGATGGTGACCAGCTGTGGATCGAGGTCGAGCTGGATCGTGCCGGCTGGGAAGGGCTGGCCTGGGTGGTGTCCGCTGCGGGTGGGGAGCAGGCTCGCGCTGCCGATGCGGAGATTGAGGTGCGGGCTGAGGATGATCCGCTTGTGTTCTCCTTTGCCAGGCTCGGCCTGGATGCGGGTGGTGTGCAGGCGCTGGTCCTGGCGACGACGCTGATGGCAGCAACTCCGGGCCTCTGGGTTGCGTTCGATGCCTTGGGTTGGTTACACGACGGGGACAGGTTTGTGGCGCGTCGAGATGCCGCGTCGGTCCTGTCGACTGACTTCGGGCGGTTGTTCGGGCAGGTTCGCGATCCGCGTGTTCGTGGGCAGCTGATTCTGGTCGCGCTTGCCGCTGGGGCTGAATCGGTGGCCGTCCCCTGGGATCGTGGTGCTGCGTCTGTGAGCGGCCGGCCGGGCCCGGTCGATGGTCCGGTGGAGGCGATCAGGACGCCGGTCGGGCCGTGGTCGCCGGTCGTGCTGTTGCCGAGCGAGCCTCCCGTCGATGCGTCGCGCGGTGCGGGAGCCGCGACGGGAGCGCCGACGCCGGGTCGGGTAGCGGTGCTGGCGATGGAGTTGGTGCGTCAGCACGCGCCGGGTCTGACGGCGGTCCGTTGGGAGGTGGTCGCCCCGAGGAGGATGGATGCTCCGGCGGTGCCCGGACAGTTGAGCGCCGTGCTCGCTGACCGGGAGTTGACGATGTGGGCGTCGGCCGGCCTGCTGGAGAGCGGTGTGATGGTGCGTCCGGAGGGTGGAGGGCCGAACGGACGGGTCCTGCTGATGGTGCGGGGCGAAGCGCCCGGCTTCGAGCAGTACGTGCGGATGGACGACGCCGAGCAACGCCACCATGACGCTGATGAATATAGGGCGCCGTTGCTAGTGACCGTGGGGTTGCACGCCGGGTCGTTGGACGCTGGTCGCATCACCCTCGAGGCCGCCGCCGGGCTGCCTGCTGTTGGTTCGGTGCTGATGGAACTGCATGCGGCGAAACTCGAGTCGTGGCCGAGGCTGTTCGACTTGGCCGACGAATTCGGCGTCGATGTGTTCAAGCTGACACCGTTCATGCACGCGCTGTCCGATGAGGGGCGGCTATTTGTACGCGAGCTGGAGACGCGTGTGGATCACCCGAGCCCGGATGCCGGCCTTCGGCAAGTCTACCTACCGGAGCTCGAGGATCTCGCAAACAGCATTGTCCGAGCTGTCTGGAGGAAAGAGTCGGAGGACGTCGTTGTCGAGGTAGGCAGAGCCGCCGCCGAATCGGCGGTGCTGTTCCTGCCCGACATGGGGCTGACCAGATTCGAATGGCGGGCCGCTCTGGCGGAGGCGGGCCGGGCGGGTCTGACGGAGGCGGGCCAGTGGGGTCTGTGGTTGACCGGCGTGCTGGGCTTGGAGTCCACGTCGTCGGCGCAGGCCCACCAGCTCGTGCACGAGCTGGTGGGCGACGGTGCGACGAAGTATCTCGACACGCCGGAGCAGTTGGCGGACTGGCTGGGCCTGGACCGTAGCGCGCTCTCTGCCTTGTCGGCGCGGCTGCGGGTCAGCCGACGTTGGGTGACGGCGTTCAGTGTCCGGATCGGGCGGGTGCCGGACGATGTCGTGGATCTGGCCAGTCAGTTGGGGGTGCGGGAGCCGGTTCAGCTGTTCGCGTTGGCCTCCATGCTGGGGGTCGATCCGAGGGTGCTCGGCGCTGAGGACGATCTCGGGCAGCTCAACGCTGATGCCGGACCGGGCAGGTCCGGCAGGTTCGCCGCGGCTGAGCGGGTGGCCGATGCGATCCGGGCTCGTCCGGACTGGCCGGAGCGGCGGTTGGCCGGCACGCTGACGGATCACCTGTTCCAGATCGTGCGGCACACCCGGACAGCGCCGGATCTGGACGACGAACGTGGCTGGCTCGGTCTGCCGTTGCTGCTGGAGGTCGCGGCCAGGCTGGAGGTCCCGCCGCGATTGGTGGTCGCCTATGCCAATCTCAACCCTGCGCCGACGTCCGCTGGTGCCGGCCAGGCCGGGCCGGACGAGGTGGTCGCCGCATACCAGGAATGGCTGCGGTCCGTCGAGCAGCGATTCGGGCTCAACGGGGAGGACATGGGGCGGGTTTGGGACCGACTCGGGTCGGACTCGATCACCAGGGGCGACCCGGCCGCGGTCCACGCCGTAGCGCTGCAGCATGCCGGGCCGGAACGCGAGTCCGGGGTGTTCGGCCGGATCGTTGCGCACGCCGGCGAGGACCCGACCGCCGCCATCCGCGCGATGGTGGCGGTGCAGGAGCGGGGTGGGTGGGCTCCTTTGCCGGTCCCGCTGGTGCCGGACGCCCCCAGCCCGGCCGGTATGTCGTTTTCGATCACGTCGGAGAGCGAGGAGGAGCGCCTCCTGGCGACGACGCGCGGGCAGGTGGACAGGAACATTCTGGAAAGGCGCTGGCAGCTGGAAGAGCGACTCAGTCACCTGCCTGGTGTGGTTGTCGCCGAGCACGAGGGCCGGACCGAGGTGCGGTACGAGTTCGGGCCCGGTCGGGGCGCCTGGCCCGGGCTGTCAGTGGTGCTCGATGCCCTGCAGCAAGAAGACTCCGGCTTCCGTCGGATGCGCGTCAGTGTCACCACCGGATACGGCACCGACGCCGCCGCGTACCTGCGGCTGGCTCATCTCTACTACACCAACGTCGATGTGCTGGCCGCCATCGGGCTTGCGCCGTCCGAGAACTACCGGATTGACGGAGAGGTGTACGCCCTGCCCCGTTGGGGCTTTTCGACGTTCGCCGGATTTCTGCGGGGCCACCAGCGGGGCGCGCTGCAAATGTCGGTGGCATGGCGCTCCGACGACCTCGTGCGGTTCACCATAAGCCCCAGTCAGAGTCTGGTCCGGCCCGGGGTCTTGCAGACGCAACTGCGGATCATCGCGGAGTTGGTGGAGCTCGCCCGCCGGCCGTTCCAGCAGCCGGACGTGTGGGACTGGCGATTCCAGTCTCCCGGTCACCGGGGCTCCGGGGCCCCCGACATGATCGGGCGGTTGGTGGGCCTGCTCGCCGATCGGTCGGTCCGGGCCCAGGCCGCCGCGCTGTTGTTCCGTGCTAGGCCCCACCCTCCCATGCGGGCGTATGGGGTAGCCCCGCCCGAGCCGGTGGTGTCCGGGTTGGGTCCCGTCAGGGACGATCCCACCATCGTGGGGGAGCCGCCCCAGGCACCGGAGATGCCGGGCGTCGCCGAATTGGACGGGGTGCTGGCGGAGGACACGGCGTTGGCGGGGCTGGATGTCGGCGAGCTGACCGCCCGGTTGAACGATCCGTCGCTGGGGATGAGTTATCGGGAGGCGGTACTACGGGCGGCCGGGCCCGACGAGGTGTTCGCCGCCGGTCGCGTGCCGGGGGATCAGCCTGTGTCGGATGTGTTCCGTCAGTTGGTCGCGGGGCGGTTGGCGTTGCCGGACGAGGCGGTACGAGCGGCCTACCGTGCGGCCTCGCGGAAGGATCTGGAGGATCTGCTCCAGCGGGACCAGGGGCAGTGGGCCGCGCTGATGCTCAGCTCGGCAACGGTTGACGCGTTCATG
The DNA here is from genome assembly GCF_050942935.1 of Dactylosporangium sp. CA-233914. NCBI lineage: Bacteria > Bacillati > Actinomycetota > Actinomycetes > Micromonosporales > Micromonosporaceae > Dactylosporangium > Dactylosporangium sp. CA-233914. The sequence goes on from NZ_CP192030.1 coordinate 4,239,045, forward strand.
GGACGCCCCGGGGAATGGCGCGACGATGCGCTGCTGGCGGTTGATGCCGGCGCCGCGGACGGGTACCGGGACTGGCCGGAGCCGTCCGGGATTGTGGATTGGCTGCTGAGGCGGATCGGGTCCGGCGAGCCTCTGGTGCCGTACTTCCTGACGGATGCGTTGGGTGGCCTGGCCGGGCCTGGGTCGGGGCGGTGGTTCGACCTCACGATCGAGGTGTGGCTGGCCGCTGGCGGCGGATCGCAAGAGGACGATGAACCGCACGGCGAGACGTGGACGTTGGTTGAGCCCTCGGAACGTCGGGCTCGGGTGGGAGACGCGGTGGCTGCCGCGCAGGAGGCACTTGACCGGGCCGGCCTCACGGCCAGGTTGCAGATTGTCGACGTAGTGGCACCCGTCGAGCACAATTTCAACGTTCAGGCGACGGGACTTGTGGACAGCCCTCCAGTTTGGCGAGCGCTCGGGTCGGTGATCGAGACCGTGCAGCGCCACGGCGGTCGAACTATCCGGTTCATGGAAGTCAGGATCGCTAGTCCTGGGCCGGTGGACGCATCGGCGGTGGAACTGCGGGAACAGGCGCAGACCCTGCAGAGTCTCCTCGTCAACCATGATGACGTGCTGAGGACGCTGGGCGTCGTGGGCACCTTGTCCGTCGACACTTTCCGCGTCCGGTCAACGGGAGAGTTGCAAATCCTGACGTGGTTCCCGTTGGACAGTCAGTGGGGTCTGGCAGGAGTGCAGGTCCCGCTGCGGGTCATGTTTGGGCTGATGGCTGCCGCAGAGCGGGTCGCCCGGCCTGGCCCGGCGGTCTCGACCATGCCTGGGGCCGGGCCGGTCGGCGCGGACGTCGCTCTGGCCACGGCGGCGCGGGAACAGGTGGAGAGAAGGCTCCTGGACCTGCCGGGCGGGCGGCAGCTCGCGGCGTTGCTGGCCGAGTTGCAGTTGGGGCCGGCCCACGGCACCCAGGTCGTGGCGCTGTCCCGGTTCACCGATCAGCATCCACACAACCACGACCCGGTCCGGTACTCCGATGAAGTGGGCTTCTCGGGGCAGCTGGACCAAGGGCGCCTGCTCCTGTCCATGAAGCTGCGGAACAGGCTTGACGCGGCGCCGGTACACCAGAGGGGCCGGATCCGTTTGCAGCCGCCACCGGAGGGCCAACCGTCGGTCGCCGAGCGTTCGGCGTTCGAGGTCCGGCGGATTGTTGTGGGCGGGGAACTGCACCTGACCGAGGTGACGATCAACCTTCGGTTCAGGCCGTCGGCCGCTGCGGGTCGCGATATCACAATGACGTGGTTCGACACATTCGCCGCTGTTGACAAGATCTACAATCCGGTGCGTCGCGCGCTGCCCGACGGAACGTGGGCGTTTGTCCACGGCGAACCGTTGCCGAACGGCGACCTGTTGAAGGTACGAGTCAACTGGAGGGCTACAGACGACGTCGTGATCCATCACGAGATCGCGACAACCGGGGCGGCGGTCGACCAGAATACCTGGCTGCCGGGCCGATCGGCCGACGTCTACGCCCATGAGATCGGGCATATGCTCGGCCTGCCCCACGAGGCGAGCCGGGATGCGCTGATGCATCCACGTACACCGATCGAGGGGCGCCATGACGGGGCCGGCGGCGAACGCCCGGGCGTCGCGCTGACTAGTCTGACCTTGCGCCTCTTCGAGCTTGTCGTAGGAGAGGTGCCAGCCGCCGCGGAGCCATCCATCGCAGACAGTGTGGTCACCCCGCCGCTACGGCCTGGGGACCATGTGCTTCCCGCAGCCGACTCCGATGCCGGGCCGGCCGGTGTCGGTGGTTTGCGGGTGAGGCTCGATGCGGCGCCGGTGTATCAGCGGGGCCGGATCCGTTTCCAGCCGCCGGAGCAGCCGAGGCCGGTCGCTGAGCGCTCGGCGTTCGAGGTCCGACGGGTGTCGGTGGATGGGGGGTACCTGACCGAGCTGACGATCAACGTCCGGTTCAGGGTACCGGCCGCCGGTGGTGCCGCGGCCGAGGCAGCGGAGAAGATCTTCAACCCGGTGCGTCACGAGTTGCCCGGCGGTCTGTGGGTGTTTGTCAACGGGGAGCGGTTGCCGAACGGTGACCTGTGGAGGGTGCGGGTCAACCGGGTGACCGCGGTCGGCGTGGTGGTTCATCATGAGGTCGATACGACCGGGGTGGTGGCCGACCAGAACAGTTGGCCGCCTGGTCTGCCGGCTGATGTCTATGCCCATGAGGTCGGGCACATGCTCGGTCTGCCCCACGAGCCTGGCCGGGATGCGTTGATGCATCCGCGGACGCCGGGTCCGTCCGGTGAGCGTCCGGGTGTCGCGGTGACCGACCTTAGCCGGCGAATTCTCGCGCTCCACATCGGCGAGGTGCCGGCCGCCCGGGATTCCTCCACCGCGGACAACGTGATCCAGCCGCCGCTCCGGCATGGGGACCATACGCTCCCCATGGCCGGATTCCAGCCTGCCGGCGCCGGTGTGGAGGACTTTCGACTGTTCCGGACGGCCGACCCGGCGTTGCATGCCTTGATCCGCGAACAGGTGCGTCAGGACTACCCACGGCTGTTCGGACCGGATGACGAGAGCCGGTGGCGAGCCTGGGAGGGCATTGCCGGGCTCATTGCCGCGGAGGCCGGCGTCCCGGCGCCGCGTGGATGGCAGCAAACCGTGCACAGGGGGCACTTCTCCGCGCGCCTGTGGCAGGTGAGCCTCGGCATCGGTCGGCCGCTCGATCATACGGTGCGGGGTCTTGTTCACGAGATGCTGCACGTCGAACAGAAGGCCGTGACGGCCTGGCGGTTCGGGGAGGTCTATGCGGAGATCGGAGACTTTGCCGTCCGGGAGGAGCTCCAGCGGCGGCGGCCGGCCGACGACCCGAGGTATCCGGCCGCGGACCGGCTGCGGCACTCCAGCCCCAGCCCTGCCCAGCAGTTGTGGGTCAGCAAGGCGTTTACTCTCTTGACCGGACTGACCCGACGGACGATGGGGCGGGTCGAGCGGGCTCGCGGACTCGGCCAGGTCGGCCCGCGGGTGCGGCGCCGGCTCGAGGAAGGTCACACTCGGGCGTTCGCGGCGTTGACCGTCGTACAGGCCATGTACTACGCCGACCCGTCCGAGGCGCAGGCGTTCCAGATGGCGATGGTGCTCGCCAACGAGGGGTCGATGCGTAACTATCACCTTGAGGGAGGCGCGCTGAGGTCCGCGCTTGCGCGGTTCGGGCCGGTGCCCCTCGGGCCGGCGGGCTTCTTCCTGCCGCTGCCGTCGTCGAAAGCCCCACCGCAGCGGCCGGCCCACCCGGAGCGACCGCTGGTGGTCCTCGATGTGGAAGACGTGGAATACGCCACTGTGCGGCTCGGCGCGTTGCGGGACCTGCTGCCGGACCCCACGCTGGTCGAGCTGATACCCACCGTGCGGTTGTCCGCCCCGGACGTCCTGAAGTTGGCCCGGGCACTGGGCGATCGCCACGAACTGGCGATCGGCAGGGACCTGGTGGATGCAGCTGGCGCGCCGGCGGACCATCTCGTCGGGTACACGAGGGCGCATCAGGCGACGATGCGACAGTTCGCCGGCTACTACACTGTGCACACGGCGGCGCAGCGGCGGGACGTCGAGGTCGTCGACATGTTCACGCTGAAGGCGCTCGGTGAAGGCACATACGGGCTCCTGCCGGGCTGGCTCGCGGTCCTGGTCGGCGACCGGGTGTGGATCGGGCCGGCGGGCTCGCCACCGCGGGTCGAGGACGGCGACCCGCAGGTGGTCATCGGCGGGCCGGACCAGGACACTCCGTGGACGGTCTGGCAGTACGGCATGTGGGTTGCCCGGGCTCTGGCCGGCCACGCCGGGAGGGTTGCCGATGCGGAGTTCGTCCATGTGCACCGGCCGGCGTCCCAGGCGTCGCCGCGGCCGTGGCCGCTGCTGGAGTCCCTGCATGCGGTGACGGAGCATGACCGGCGGCTGCTCGACCTGGCCTTCGGGGAGCTTCCTGCGTTTGCCGGCATGCCGGCCTTCGCTGTGTACTACCTCACGGATGCGTTGCTGGACATGGCCGGCGCCGATCCGCAGGAGCGGGACCTGGCCACGCTCGTGGCCGTGCTGGACCAGTACGCCGAGTCGCTGCCGGCGTTGTCCGGGGAGGCGGCGACCGACCCGCAGGCTGCCCGGCGGAAGCTGCTGCGGCAGCTCTGGCAGGACGCGGGCACGTTCTACCGTGAGATGGCCGAGTTCGAACCCGGCCCTCCGCCGGTGGTCGCCGCGCCGGGAATGTCCAGGCCGCTGTCCGAGGAGTTGCGGGTGAGGCTCGATGCGGCGCCGGTGTATCAGCGGGGCCGGATCCGTTTCCAGCCGCCGGAGCAGCCGAGGCCGGTCGCCGAGCGTTCGGCGTTCGAGGTCCGGCGGATCCCCGTGGGCGAGGGACTGCACCTGACCGAGGTGACGGTCAACGTTCGGTTCGGGGGGGCGGCCACTGGCGGTGCAGATGTCGCGTTGGCCGCGGTGGAGGGGATCTTCAACCCGGTGCGTCACGCGTTGCCTGACGGTCTGTGGGTGTCTGTCAATGCGGAGCCGCTGCCGAACGGTGATCTGTGGCGGGTGCGGGTCAACCGGGTGACCGCGGATGACGCGGTGGTCCATCACGAGGTCGATGTAACCGGATCGACGGCGGACCAGAATACGTGGCCTCCGGGTCTGCCGGTCGATGTCTACGCCCATGAGGTCGGGCACATGCTCGGTCTGCCTCATGAGCCGGGCCGGGATGCGTTGATGCATCCGCGGACGCCGGGGCTGGCCGGTGAGCGTCCGGGTGTCGCGCTGACCGACCTGAGCCGGCGACTGCTCGCGCTCCACATCGGCGACGTGCCGGCTACCCCGGAACATTCCACTATGGACCATGTCGTGACGCCGCCGCTCCGGCAAGGGGACCATGTGCTTCCCCAGGCCGGTTCCTGGCCGCCGCCGTACACGGTCGGTGTGTTCGCCGACGGTTCGTACGCGGTGGCCAAGCCGCCGCAGTACAGTGCGCAAAGGCCGCGCCCGGTTACGACGGACGGGTCGCGGCCGGTCAATGCCGCTGGCTGGCACGGCTTTTCTGGATTCTTTATCTATAGCCCGGAGGGTGTACCGCGCGGCAGCTATGACGCGGACTTCGTTGAGGCAGATGACTTCATCGCGGTGTCGTCGCTGCACAACCACTCGGACGTCCCAGGAGCCCTGGACCTGGTCACATTCTTCGCGACCGAGCAGAGCAACAAGCCGTACTTCCAGTTTGTAGGGGTCTTCAATCCGAAGCTCTGGCCGCTACTCAGCGATGACTACAGGATGACGCTGCTGCCGTCGTCGCCGGAGAGCTTGCGTGGCTATCGGGCACGGCGGACGGTGATGAACGACATCGTACGGAAGCGGCTGCAGGAGTCGGGCTGGATACTGGCGCCCGATGGCGGCACCGGCACAACGCCGCCGTTCGGCCCGCCCCGAGACGCTGATGGGCGGCTGCAGGAGACGGTGCCCTTGACCGTAGCCGCAGTTTTTCCGCACTCAGACGTGAGGTATTACTACGAAAAGGCAAGGGAGATCGGCTGGATCTCGGCGGATGGTATGTCCGAACGGGCGTGGCATGGGTTGAAGCGGTTGACCGGCTTGCGTTCGGAGCGAAGCAAGGCCTTCGAATTCATACATCATGTGCTATCCCGCGGCAACGGACGGGTGCGCAAGGATCTGGTGTTGCCCGGCTACTCCGTGTTTCGCAATACGGTTCGTGGCCAGGTCGTAACGGCACGGGTACTTTCTGGTGGTCGTACTTTGAAGGTGGATGGGGGGTGGCATCCACCGATTCGGCGTCCGCTGCCGCTGGACTTGATCCTGGAGTCGCGCGACGATGATGTGATCCTGGAAATTCTGGACCGCTTCGGGTTTCAGGTGGAGATCAGCCGCGACAACAGGTTCCAGCCTTCTCGTACTCGCGGCGGTACCGCAACGGTCTACCTCGACCCGTTGGACGGCAACGGCTCTTGGCAGGTGCTACAGCAGGCTTACTCGGCGCTGCTCGGCCTGACCGACGTTGAGGACCGCCGGTTGTTCCGTACGGCCGACCCGGCATTGCATGCCTCGGTCCGCGAATGGGCGCATCAGCACTACGCGCTGCTGACCGGCCGGGACGGCGACGAAAGTCGATGGCGAGCCTGGAAGGCTGTCGCTGGGCTCATCGCCGAACGTGTCGGCGTCCCGCAACTGCGGGATTTGGTACTTGTGGACTCGCTCGACATTCCTTCCGAGGGGCTCTTCTCCGTGGCGGAGTGGAACGTGAGCCTGAGCGGTGGAATGCCGCTCGACCAGACATTGCGGGTCCTCGTTCACCAGATGTTGCACGTCGAACACGCGGCCGTGGCCGCCTGGCGGAGCGAGGATGCATACGCACGAATCATCGACGATGGCGTCCGGGAGAGTCTCAGGGAGGGACGGCCGGACAGCGACCCGCGGTATCAGGCCTTCGAGCGGCTGGGGATCGGGACAACAGGCCCGGACGATGAAGCCCGGTCGAACTGGCTCAGTGACGGTTACCACCACCTGATCGGACTGCACGAGCAGATGACCGAGCAGTTGAATCAATCAGTGCTCGGCATGCGGGTACGTCGTCGGCTCGGTAGCGGCGCAAGTGTGGTGCGCATGGCGGCAGCCGAACTGCAGGCCACGCGCTATTCCGAACCTGGCCTGAAGCAAGCTCTCCAGCTGGACTTGGCGTTCGAGGCCGGCGGGTCGATGCGTGACTATCATCGGGAGGGGACTGCGCTGGCGGACGCGCTGGCGGGCCTTGCGCCGGTGAGCCTGGGGCCGGCAGGCTTCTTCCTGCCGCTGACGCCGTCGGCAGCGCCACCCCAGCGGGTGGTCCATCCGTTGCGTCCGCTCGTGGTCGTCGAGGTGGCAGATTTCACGCAAGCCCGTCGGCGCCTGGGCGAGTTGTGGAACCTGCTCCCGGAACCCACGCTCGTCGAGTTGCTATTCCCCCGCGACGTGCGACTGTCCGCCACTGACGTTCTGGAACTGGCCGGGGCGCTGGGTGATGTTCACGAGTTGGCGATCGGGAAGGATCAGGTGGATGCCGCTTGGGTGCCGATGGATCATTTCGTTGCGTACACGTGGGCACATCAGGCGACGATGCGACCGTTCGCCGGTTACTACACCGCGCACGTGGCGCCGCAGCGGCGCGACATCCAGGTCGGCGACATGTTCACGCTACAGGCGCTCGGCGGCGGCAGATACGAGATGTTGCCGGAGTGGGAAGTGGCGGTGTTCGACGACCGAGTGCAGATCTATGAACGATGGCATCGGGCGAGGACCCCTGACAACGAACTGAGGGTGGTCATCGGCGACCGGTTCAAGGACACCCCGTGGACGGTCTGGCAGTACGGCGTGTGGGTCGCCCGGGTGTTGGCCGGCCACGCCGGAACGGCCGCGGATGAGCGGTTCGTCCGCGTGTACAGGCCGGAGCCCGTGGCGTCGCCGTGGCCGTGGCCGTCGCCGGAGTCGGTGCACTCGGTGACCCGGCACGACCGGCAGCTGATCGAAGTGGCATTCGGGGATGTGCCTGAGCTCGACGACGCTCCGCCCTTCGCTGTGTACCACCTCATGGACGGGTTGCTGGACAGGGCCGGCGCGAATCCGTTGGTGACGAGCCCGCACATGCTCACACCGACGCTGGACCGCTATGCCGAGTCGCAGCGCTTCGTGCCCAGAGCGAGGACGAGGGACCCGGAGGGGGACCGGCGGGAGATTCGGCGGGAGTTGCTGCGGCGGTTCTGGATGGAGGAGGGTGCGTCCTTCCGTGCGGTGGCCGAGTTCAGACACCACCATCTTCCACCCCTTGGCACCAAGCCGGGGGACGCCAAGCCGGGGGACGCCAAGCCGGGGGACGCCAAGCCGGGGGACGCCAAGCCAGCCGAACCCGCCACGCCGGGAAGGTCTCCAGCCGCGGTCGACACGGCAACCGGCTCCGGCGCGCCTGTGGAAGAGCCTCAGCGGGACCGGCAGGATCTGGTGACGCGGTGGGCGGAGCATCAGGGGGCCTGGCCGGACGTGTCATCGACGTTCCTGGACAGATACCTGGCGCCGCAGTCGGACCGGACGTCGCGCCGGTCTTTGAACGACGATTTGCTGCGGATGATGTATGTGAGGTGGGAGTTTCGAGAGCTGGCGGTGGATCTGGCGCGGGGCGTTGTGGAGCGCGAGCAACCAGTCGAGGGCCGACGTTCCGGCTTCGACTACGGCCTGGAGAACGCGAAGGTGTTCGCTGCCGTCGACAGGGTGTTGAGGATGTCGGTGACCAGTGCGACGGACCCTGACTCGAGCGAGGACTGGCAAGAGGCTATTAAGGACGTGACCGGGTGTGTGCTGGATCCGTACGACAAGGTGTACTGGGTGACGCGGTTGGACGAACTGCGAAACCGGGTGCTGGAATCCGGCATTCCCGGACACCCCGAGCGGGACGGTGTCGGGGCGCCGGAGCACGCGAAACTGCTCGAGCTGCTGACCCAGAACCTGTCGAACTGCTAGACGTGCTGGCTCCCCCCGGTCGCCGGTACCGCGCCGTCATGGGCGGCCGCGACGCAGGCCGAGGTCGACCTGCACAGCTGGCGGGACGCGGCGGGGATGAACCGCACGATCGAGGTCATCGGGCCGGTCGGCAGTGTGCCGGCGGCCCACCTCGCGGTGTTGGCGGAGGCGGCCGAGACCATCGACGAACCCATCATCGTCCTGGCCGCCGACCGCCCCGGTGAACAACCGGACCCTGAACGGCTGGCGATGTTGCGGCGGCGGCTGGAGGTGCACAGCTGGGTCCCGGCGGCGCCGGTCGTGTACACCCCGGACGCAGGTCCCGACGTCGGAGCTCACCGAGGTCCTGGACACCTACGGCGCGGCCGTGGTGTACGAGGTGCCCGGGAGGTCCGCGGACGGCGTGCTGAATCTCGGCACGGAGTGGACGGCCCGGCGACCGGGCGGAGGGGAGGGGGCGCCGGCCGAGGCGACACTGACCGCCGACCTGATCGGCGCGGTCGGCCGCCTGCGGCGGGCGCCCGCCTTCACACCGCCGGGCATGCCGGTCGCGGCGTTCCTGTCGGCGCCGTTGCGCGACCCGGAAGCCATCGTCGCCGCGCTGCGCCGGGACGGCCCGATGCTGGCCGAGCAGCACGCTCAGGTGGCGGAGGTCGTCGGGCGGGTCCCGTCGTTCGCCGGACACGACGCCGTCCTGAGCCTCACCAGGCCGCTGTTGCACGCCGACGCGACGGGCTCAGAGGTGCTTGGCGAGATGGCGCCGCTCCTCGCCTCGCTGGCCGGCGTGCGGTTCGACGACAACGCGAGCCATGCGATCCTCGGCGCCATCGGGGACCTGATCGAGGGCCGGACAACCCAGGACAAAGCCAAGAGCGCCATCTGGGAGTACCGGAAGGAGTTGCCGAATCAGGGCAACATCCGGCCCGACTGGATACGCAAGATCAGCGCGTTGACCCCGCTGCTCTCCGAGCACCATCAGCCGGTCATGGAATGGATCGGGGTGGCCATCATGACCTGCCCCGAATGATCAGGCGGTTGAACGGGGCGGTGTCCGGGCTCGTTGTGCAGTTGTGCACGCCCAAGACCGGCGGTGGCGTGGCGCTTCCCCCTGTGTCACACCGCCGTCTTCCAGCACATCTCCCGCAGGACTCAGCGCAGGCGGGCGGCCAGACCGTCGATGATCAGGGCCAGACCGGCGTCGAACGCCTCCTCGTGACCGAAGGGCGGGCCCTCCCCGTCGGCAGTCGCGTCACGGTCGGCGGCCTCCTCCTCCAGGGCGCTGCCGACCGTGAGGTTGGTGTTCCTGTTGAAGATGGAACCGCCAGTAGGCTCCGAAATCGCCGTTCATGATCACGGCGCGTTGGAGGAGTACTGCCTCTGCGCCGGGTAGGCCCCAGCGGGCGCCGGTGATCGCCATTCTGTCTTGACGAGGTAACGGCATGCTCGTACGGGGACAGCACGACCGGCGCGGGCGGCAGCACGTAGACCGCGTTGGATACGGCCGAGCCCCATGTCACGTAGTACACGTGCGTCAGGTCGAAGGTGAAGTCCCACCGCGCCCAGGTGCAGACCATGAAGTATGGCGGGCTGCAGGGGGAGTACTTGGCACCGCTCGTCGTGCGCAGTTCGGTGCCGGCCGTCTGGTCGTGCAACTCCATGTAGCCGTAGTCGGTGTTGCGGTTGGACCGGGCGATCAGCCCGCCGCCGCTGTCCGCGAACAGGGTCACGGCGCCGGCGGTGAAGTCCGCGATGCCGCCGCCGAAGAACCCGGCGAGGTTGCGCTTGTCGCCGGCGCGGTCGTTGAGCCGCGCCCAACAGTGGTGACCCTGCCCGCGTGACCTGGACAGCGTGGTCCGGCAGACCGCGCCGCCGCCGCAGGAGGCGAGAACCGCGTCGGTGCCGTCCTCGACGATCTCCAGGTAGTACGGGCCGCCGTTGACGAACACCGACGAGCGCGCGACCAGGGGGGTGCGTTTCCTCTTGAGTGAGCTGGAGCGGTGTGGCGTGTCCGCTGGCGGTTCGGCCTCGTTGCGTTAGCTGGTGATCGGCCGGCGTGGAGGAGCGGGTGCGGCGGACGTCGGCGAGGTGCTTCGGCTTCTGGCTGAGCGGGAGGCGGCCTGCCGGGCCGAGGTGGATCGGTTGCAGGCCGAGGTTGATCGGATCGGTGGTCTGCTGGTGGTGTGCCGGCAGGAGTTGGACCGTGTGGTGACGGCCCGTGGGGTGGTCGGCGAGCTGGGGGTGACGGATCTGGCTGTTGCTGCGCCTGCCGGCCGGGCCGTTGTGGTGGCTTCCGGTGCCGACGCGGAGTCGTTCACCGATCGGGTGCTGGCGGTGCTTGCCGGGCATGGGGGCCCGGTGCGCTGCCGTGAGGTGGTCGCGGCGCTGGGCGAGGATGCGTCGGTGGCGCGGCATGTGGAACGGGTGCGGCACCGGTTGAAGAAGCTGCACCAGGCCGGGCAGGTCGCCGAGATCACGCCGGGAATGTTCACTCTGGCGCGTGCGGGAGGTCCAGCGCGGGGGTGACCGCGGGCGACGTAGGAGGGTCTTCGACGACTTGGTCGGGTGTCAAAGCCTGAACCAGCCTCGAGGAAGACCCGATGGGACATTACCCGCAGCCTGCGCCTGGACCGGACGATTTCGCCGCTTCCCGGACCCACCTGGAAAATATGATCACCCATTTGGGTGGTGTGGGCATGATGGCCTGCACTCAGCAGGCACTGGAGGAGTACGTCACCACAGCGGGGCGGGAACTGCAGCGGCGGCTGATGCAGGACCAGTTGGACGCCCGCGCCGCCGTCGAACAGCGACTCGGGCAGGTGCACGGCGCCGACGGTGTGGCCCGGCGGCGGGCCGAGACCGGGCACCGGCGGCTGGTGGCCACCACGGTCGGGCCGGTGGAGGTGACCCGGATCGCCTACCGGGCGCCGGGCGCACCCAACCTGCACCCGGCTGACGCGCGACTGGCCCTGCCGGAACGGTTGTATTCCTTCCCCCTGCAGCGCCACGTGGTGCACGAGGTGGCCGCCGGGTCGCTGCGAGCCGCCCGGGACGCGCTCATCCGCACCACCGGCCAGTATCTGGGCACCCGGCAGCTGATGCAGATCGCCACCGAGGCAGCGATCGACATCCGTGACTTCTACCAGCACAGCGTCGCTCCCGGCACCGACGCGGCCCGCGGCGGTGGCCGTGACGTGCTCGTACTGAGCATCGACGCGACCGGGGTGAACATGATCCCCGCCGATCTGCGCGAGCCGCCCTCAGCCCGGCCGGCCACACCGCAGCCGCCGTCGGCCCAGCTGGCCCGGCGGGAACGGACCGGACGCACCCGCATGGCGGTGGTGACCGCGGTCTACGACGCCGTCCCCGCCCCGCGCACCGCCGCCGACATCCTTCCCCTCGACGCGGCCGAACGCGCCGCACGCCGTAACGGCCCGCGCGCCGGCGGCCGGAAGGTGAACGCGTCGCTGGAGCACTCCGTCGCGCCCATGGTCACCGCCCTGTTCGACCACGCCGAAGCCCGCGACCCGCGACACCGACGACGCTGGGTCGTGCTGGTCGACGGCGCCAACCACCAACTGGAATGCCTGCAGCAGGAAGCCGGACGCCGTGGTGTCCACATCGACATCATCGTCGACTTCATCCATGTACTTGAGTATTTGTGGAAGGCTGCCGAAGACCTGCACCCGACCCACCCGGCCCGTGCCGCCTTCGTCCAGGCCACCGCCCGATCGCGTTGGCCCTGGGATGGCCGATCGCCACCGGCGTGATCGAGGGCTGCTGCCGCTACCTGGTCAAGGACCGCCTCGATGTCACCGGCGCCCGCTGGAGCCTGCCAGGCGCCGAAGCAGTCCTGCTCCTCCGCGCAGTCATCGCCAACGACGACTTCGACCAGTACTGGCAGTTCCACCTCGACCGCGAATACCAGCGAACCCACTCCAGCCGCTACAAGGACCAATTCGCCCTGGCCGCATAACCACTGACGCTCCACTCACTCAAGGAGAAACGCACCCTCCCGACTTGCCGGACCCCGACCTCAACATCCGACAGGACGATCCGTGCGGAACCCGGACCATCGATCCCGTTTCTCACATTCCGGGAGAGTTGAACATCTGCGGGAGGTCGAACGTCGTCCTTGAGGACAGCGGGGAGCCTCAACCGGCATGCGACCAAGGCACATGTACGCATGCGAGTCTCTTGATGTCCGGAGTCGGCAAATCGTATCGTCCAAGGGAGCGCGAATGTCCAGAATCGCCAGAAGGCTGCCCGGTCGGGCCATCCAGCCTGGAGTCCGAGTTGGACCCACGGGGAGGTGGCTCACCGTTTTCGCCGCTTCACTGTGTGCAGCTGTCGCATCCGTCGCAATCAATGCATCCCCCGCCCAAGCTGGCTACGTAGGCCAGAACTACCTGCGGAACTGGGCGACCGGCCTCTGCCTGGATAGCAACGCTGACGGCGCCGTGTACACCCTGCCGTGCTCGATGCCGCACCCCAGCAACCCGTATCAGACCTGGGAGCCGGTGATTGTCGGGCGAGAGGGTCACGACCTTGTCGAATTGCGTAACGTTGCGACAGGACTGTGCCTTGCCGACGACGGCTACATCCATACTCGCGCCTGCGACAGATCAAGTGTGCGTGTTTGGGAAGCGGCGGGCACCGGCTGGGACGTCGTCAGTTTCGTGAACGACGAGACAAGGGTATGTCTCGATAGCAACTCTGACGGCCAGGTATACAGGCACGGTTGCAACGGAGGCGGTTACCAACTTTGGAAATTTGGCTACTGATCGGAACCATGGCCTCGATACTTTCGGGCGGCGCTCCGTGCCCTGCCGGCCGCCGCGGTGAACAGTTCCGCAGCGCGTCGTCCTGACCCGGCGCAGACCACCGCCGCGGGCTGATCCCATCGGCGCCCGCTGGGCGCCGATGGGATCGCCGTTCGGCTATCCTTCGCTCGGCGCACCCGCCGCCGGGTCGGAGGCGGCGGGTGAATCAGCCGCTGGAGCGTGGAGGAAGTCGAAGTCGTCCCGCCGCAGCGTGTGCAGCCGCCATCGGTAGCGCACGGTCGAGTCCGGCCAGAGGAGCGTGCCGCTCGGTGCATCGGTCTGGTACCAGCTGCGGCAACCGCCCGTGTGCCACACGGTGCGCTCGAACATCGTTCGCAGGTCGCTCTCGAACCGGCGCTCGGCATCACGCCGGACGACGAGGGCCATGGCGCCGGATGATCGCGTCCTGCGGATCGCTCGGACGGCGTATCGTGCCTGCGCTTCGATGTTGCCGACTCGCAAGCCCGCGGTACCGGCACTGGCGTAGGCCGTACGCGTGGACGGTCTCGGAGACGGCGGCCTCGCATCCGGCGCGCAGAGCATACCGCTGTTTCCGCTCGGGAGTCTGCTGTAATGCCCGGGCCCGGGTTTGGATTTCCTGCAGCGGCTCGGGCAGTAGGAGCAGGTGGCGGCCTTTGCCGTCAACGTTGCCGGTGCATTGCTGCCGGACTGTGCAAGCGCGGCAGTCCGCTCGCCGGAACAACACCGACAGTCGCGGCTTGCCATCTGCCACCGTCGGTTTCCACCGCAGACCAACCGTCCCTTGTGGACACATCACGGTCTCGGCTTGCCAGTCGACGTGGAACTCTTCCTTGGCAAAGCCGGGCCGCTCGACGGCACGTGAATCCTGGCGGACCGGCCCGACAACGGTCGTCCCGTGAGCAGTTGATGCCCGGTGCACCGTTTCGGGTGTGAAGGGGAACCGTGGGCTGAACGCGCGGAAACGTGGTCGGCGTGCGGTGGAGCAGAGGGCGTTGACAGCACGGCAGGAGGCGCGGCTGCGTCGGGTGATCATCCACAAGTACCCCGACCAGGTCGCGTTGCCCGGGCTGGTGTGGACGCGGCCGCAGGTCCGCCAGCTGGTGCGGGACTGGTTTGGGATCGGTCTGTCGCTGGTCACGATCGGTAAGTATCTGCGCTCGTGGGGGCTGTCGCCGCAGAAACCGGTCCGCACAGCGTACGAGCAGAACCCCGACGCGGTGGCGCAGTGGTTGGAGGCGGACTATCCGGCGATCGCCGCTCGCGCCCGCAAGGGCGGCGGGGTGGTGTTGTGGCTGGACCAGACCGGGCTGCGCTCCGACGCCGCGGTGGGTACCACGTGGGCGCCGGTCGGACAGACGCCGATGGTGCCCAAGACCGGCAGACGGTTCGGGATCAACGTGATGGCCGCGATCAGCAACAAGGGCGAGCTGTACTTCACTTGCTACACGGGCACGTCACCGGCGAGGCAGGGCCATTGCGTAGTCTGAGGGCAGGCCTCTGAGCTGGGGTTTCGTGGAGTGAGTGGCCTCTTTGGAGGCGAAGGTGACGGGTGAGATCACGTCGGTGATCATGAAGTTCTCTACGCCACACGAAGCCCCGAGGACCTCACCCGCCGATGGCATCATCGCTCATTGCCGCACTGACCGTCACGACACCCCACGCCGCCGTCCCGCCCGCTCTGATCACTGATGGTGAGCGCAACGGCCTGCTGGCCGTGCTGTCGAAGGTCCCGGATCCGCGTGACCCACGCGGGATCCGGTACCCGCTGTCCGCGGTGCTCACCGTCGCGGTGTGCGCGGTCATGGCAGGCGCCTCAACGTTCGCAGCGATCACCGACTGGCTCCATGACCTCGATGAACACGCCCGTACCCGCCTCGGTTTCGTCGGCGGCGTGCCCGCCGGCACAACGGTGTGGCGGCTGTTGATCCGGCTCGATGCGGGACTGCTGGCCACCGTCCTCGTCGGCTGGCTGCACGCCCGGACCGGCCCGCCGAACCCGCCGCTGCCTCGCCGGTATCGCAGGGTGATCGCGGTGGACGGCAAGACGCTGCGCGGCGCCCGCCGCGAGGACGGCCGTCAAGTCCATCTGCTGTCCGCGCTGGACACGGGCACCGGCGTCGTGCTGGCCCAGGTCGCCGTGGACGCGAAGTCGAACGAGATCCCGGCTTTCGCGCCGCTGCTGGACGCCGTCGAGACGGTGCTTGGCACCCTCGCCGGAGTGCTGTTCATCGCCGACGCCCTGCACACCCAGACCCGTCACGCCGACGAGGTCACCGCACGCCAAGCGCACCTGATGGTCCAGGTGAAAGCCAACCAGCCGACCCTGTTCAAGCAGCTCAAACGGCTGCCCTGGGCGCAGATTCCCGTCGGGGACCGGACCCGCGACCGCGGTCACGGCCGCCGCGAGACCCGCACCGTCAAAGCCGTCACCGTTCGCACGCCAGGCGGCATCGCGTTCCCGCACGCGCAGCAGGCCGTCCGGATCACCCGCACCCGTATCGTCGCTGGTAAGACCAGCCGCGAGACCGCCTACCTGACCGTGTCACTGCCCACCGGTCAAGCCCTGCCCCGCGACCTGCAGACCTGGATCCGCCGGCACTGGCACATCGAGAACATGATCCACGTCCGCGACGTGACGTTCCGTGAAGACCTGCACCAAGCCCGACGCGGCAACGGACCAGCCGTCATGGCCACCCTGCGTAACACCGCGATCGGCTGGCACCGCACCACCGGCGCGACCAACATCGCCCGCGCTACCCGCCAAGCCAACCGCCGCTCACACGACCTAATTACCGCCGTGACCAGCAGTCACCCGAGAATGCAATGACCCTGACCGGCGAGGTGCTCGTGGTGTTTCTGCAGCGACTGGTCCGCCATGTCGGGCGGAAGATCCATCTGATCGTGGACGGCCACCCGGTCCACCGGCGGGCCATGGTGCGGGACTGGGTGGCTGAACACGTTGCCCAGGTTGAAATGCACTTCCTGCCCGGCTACAGTCCCGAGCTCAATCCCGTAGAACTGCTCAACCACGACGTCAAACAGCATGTGGCACAAACGAATCCGGCCAACCAGACACAGCTGGCCGCCGAGGCACGCGCCCATCTGCGACGGCGACAGAACCAGCCGGACAGGGTGCGGGCCTTGTTCGGCAAACCCGAAGTCCGCTACGCGGCCGAATGATCAAGGCATGATGACGGCCGGCGAGATCGCCGAACTGCTGCACTACGACCCTCGTACCGTGCGGCGGTGGATCGCCCGCCACGACACCGAAGGTCTGGCCAGGCTACCCGACCGTCCCCGCTGCGGCCGGCCCCGGTTGGGCAGCCCAGGGCTCGGCGAACGGATCCGCCGGCTGCTGCTCACACCGAAGGCGTGGACCATCGCCCGGATCTGGCGGGCTCTGGGTCGCCCACCCTTGAGCCTGCGCACCATGTACCGGCGTATCCGTGAACAGGCACGCTGGTCCCGTCCCCGGCTGATCGCCAAGGGCGACCCGGACCACGACCAGATCTGCGCGAGCATCCGCGACCAGGTCGCCGCCCTGCCCACCGGATCGGTCGTCCTGGCCGAGGACGAGGCCCACCTCGACCTCCTCGCCCGCGTCCGGGCCTGCCGGACGCCCACCGGCCAGCCCGCGACGTCCCCGCGCAGGGTCTTGGCGAAGACCCGGCTGCCGTCGGCGGGCGTCACGAGACCCGCCGTGGCGACCATGCCACCCGCCGCCGGCACGATCCCCGCGGCCGTGAAGCCTTCGTCGGCAAGGCGCGACCAGAGAAGATCATGTTCTGGCATGGCGCCACGGTACGCCTCATCGCCGTGTGCGTCCGTGTTGGTGCTACCCGGACTTGGCTGTAAGCCGGAATCGGTCAATGATTGCAGGCACGCCGGGGATGAGGGTCAGGAGTTGAAAGAGCCCGTATCCGAGTGCTCCACCGACGGTGTTGAAGGTGAGATCGTTGATGTCCGCGATGTGGCCGCCTGCCGACAGGCCCTGCACGGCGAGCTGCGATAGCTCGATCGTGAGACTGGCCGCCGCCACTGTTCCAAGAGCCTTCCACCAGGACGGCCGCGCGAGCAGGAGGGGAATGAGCATCCCCAAGGGCAGGAATACCAGCATGTTCATCACGGCGTCCTCGGCTTCATAGCCACGGAACGGCATGAGGACGAGGGACAGTGTCCACGGTCCGCCGCTGTCGGGCATGTTCACTGGACTTTCGCAGTTTTTGATGAGGGGTCGGCGGTGGGTGTGACACGCCGGGTGGCCTGGGAGTGCGTGATCTTGGGGTGAGATGACGGAAGCATCGACGGTCCTTGTACCACTGTCGTTGCCGAAAGTGATCCGTCGATGCTTCCAGGAGTCAGCCTACCGATCTCGTTGCGTCGGTTGTTGGACGCCTTCGGTGGGTGTTTCACGGCGCCGACGTTCGGGGTCTTCTCCGCGATGGTCGTCGGGTTGGTCGCGCAGACCGGGCAACGTACGGTCTGCGGGATGCTCACCGGGGCCGGGATGGCCACGTCCTGGTCGCATGATCGGGCGCACCGGTTCTTCTCGACCACGCGTTGGGCCATCGACCAGATCGGCCTGACGGTGTTCGATCTGGTCCTGACCCACCTCGTCGCCGACGGCGCCGATCTGCACCTGGCGGTCGATGACACCGCGCATCGCCGTCGGGGTAAGAAGGTCCACGGCGTCGGATGGATCCACGACGGCTCGGCGCCCGCCCGGAACAAGCTGGCGTTCGGTCACCGCTGGGTGGTCGTCGGGGTGATCGTGCGGCCCTCGTTCCTGTCCCGGCCGTTGTGCCTGCCGGTGTTGTGCCGGCGCTGGCAGGGCAAGGGCACCGCCTCTACCGTGGAGTTGGCCGCCTACATGATCACCGTCATCGCCGCCCGGACGCCGGGCCGGCGGGTCCACGTGGTCGCCGACGCCGCGTACCACGGCCATGGCCTGCGGGACCTGCCCGCCACCGTGACATGGACGACCCGGCTGCCCCGCAACGCGGTGGTGTATCACCGCGCACCGGCCCGCAGCGGTAAACGGGGCCGGCCACGATTGAAAGGCGCCCGGATCGGTACCCCCAGCGAGGCCGCCGCCACCGCGGTGTGGCAGACGGTGTCCGTGACGCGTTACGGGCGGGTCGACACCGTGCGTATCGCGGTCCTCGACTGCCTCTGGTACGGGGTGTTCGGGCCCCACCCGGTACGGATGACCCTCGTGCGTGACCGAGAAACCGGGCCGATGCCGGCCCTGATCACCACTGACCTGAGCGTCACCGCCGCCGATCTGGTGGCCCGCTACGCCGCCCGGTGGGCGATCGAGGTCACGTTCTTCGACACCCGCCAGACCCTCGGCGTCGGACAGGCCCGTAACCGCACCGCGGAAGCCGTGAACCGCACCTGGGCGTTCGGGATGTACGTCTACACCCTCGTCGTGCTCTGGTATGCGCTGTACGGTCACCGATCCGGGATCGTCGCCGACCGCCGCATCCACGCACCCTGGTACCTGTCGAAAACCGACCCGTCGTTCACCGACATGCTCACCGCGCTACGACGCACCCTCATTGCCGCTCGATTTATGGGCTCCCGCCCAGCTCAACCCACCAACGCAGAAATCCGGCAGGTCCAGCGAGCATGGGCACTCGCAGCTGCATAGACCGCGAAAGCCGAGTGTTCAGGAAGATGGGAAAGATCGTGTTGGCGACGACGCCGGCAGCGTAGACGGACAACGCCGCTGCGACCGCGGCGCGTGGAACGGAGAACTGGCGCCGAGCGCCGAGCCGCCAGACCAGCAACCCGAACAGCGCGAGACCGAGCGGGATGACGACCGGCAGCACCGGCACTTCGCCGAAGGGATTTGTCATTGCCACCCGCCCTGCGGGCTCGCGCCGCGGCTCCGCGTCGCACATCGGACGTGATGACGTCGGGACAGTTTACTGGGGGCGCTTGATGTTGAGCGGTTCGTTGAATTCGTTGATGTTGAGTGGTCGGTTGAATTCGTTGATGCTGAGTGGCCGGTTGGCGTCGTTGAAGAAGTTCCGCGCATTGGTGGCGTCCGCCTTGACGTAGTTTTCGTAGCTGTGCACCATTTTGGTGACCGCGTCGGAAAGGATGAGGTGCGCTGTTACGGCGAGCTTGTCGACGTCTGCGACGACCTGCGCGAAGTTGGTTCCGGCTGGGCTTTTCCAATCCATGCTCAGCGCCTCGAACTGGCGCTTGATGCCGCTGATCATGATGTTTATTGTGTCGCGTTCCCGGGCGACGGTCTTGATCGCCTCGCCGAGCTTGGGGATCTCGACCGCGAACTCGAAGCTCGAGCCGTCCGGGTTGATCTGAGTTTTCGGCACGCCGTTGCTGTTGGTGATGACCGTGATGCCGGGTTTCCCGTTGTTGTCGGTGTACGTCCACTTGGTGTCGGACCCGTTGACGCCGTACTGGATCGAGACCGACTGCTGGCCGTTCGTGCCGTAGATGGGACGGCTGTCGCCGTCGAACTGGGTGAAGGTCCACCCGCCCTTGGCCATCTTCGTGACTCTGCCGTTCGGGTCCCGCCAGACCACGGTCCCGCCGGAATACGTCCAGACCGTGCCACCGCCCTCGGCGGGCGTGATCTGCACGGTCTCGTTGGTCTGGGTGTTGACCCCGGATTTGGGTTTCCCGGCCTCGAAGGAGATGACCCACCCGTCCGGCCCTTGTTCGGTGAGGATGTTGTTGTTGGGGTCGTAGGTGATGGTGGTGTGGTCGGTGTAGGTGTAGGTGGTGGTGCCGTCGTTGTTGTAGGTGATGGTGGCGGTGGTTGCTGGTTTGCCGTCGTGGGCCGGGGTGTAGACCTGGTGGGGGCGTTTGTCGGTGTCGAAGTTGGTGTAGGTGGTGCCGTCTGGTCGTTGTTCGGTGAGGATGTTGTTGTTGGGGTCGTAGGTGATGGTGGTGTGGTCGGTGTAGGTGTAGGTGGTGGTGCCGTCGTTGTTGTAGGTGATGGTGGCGGTGGTTGCTGGTTTGCCGTCGTGGGCCGGGGTGTAGACCTGGTGGGGGCGTTTGTCGGTGTCGAAGTTGGTGTAGGTGGTGCCGTCTGGTCGTTGTTCGGTGAGGATGTTGTTGTTGGGGTCGTAGGTGATGGTGGTGTGGTCGGTGTAGGTGTAGGTGGTGGTGCCGTCGTTGTTGTAGGTGATGGTGGCGGTGGTTGCTGGTTTGCCGTCGTGGGCGGGGGTGTGGATTTGGTGGGGGCGTTTGTCGGTGTCGAAGTTGGTGTAGGTGGTGCCGTCTGGTCGTTGTTCGGTGAGGATGTTGTTGTTGGGGTCGTAGGTGATGGTGGTGTGGTCGGTGTAGGTGTAGGTGGTGGTGCCGTCGTTGTTGTAGGTGATGGTGGCGGTGGTTGCTGGTTTGCCGTCGTGGGCCGGGGTGTAGACCTGGTGCGGGCGTTTGTCGGGGCCGTAGTTGCTGTAGACGGTGCTGTCGGGCAGTTGCAGACTGACCACGGCCTGGCTGTGACTGTCGAAGGTGAGGACGGACCTGTCGTCATACCGGAAGATGGTGTAGCCGCCCTGGTAGACGATGTGGGCGTTCATCGCCGGCTGGCCGTTGACCGGCGGAATCTCGACGTAGTGGGCGCGGCCGTCGACGTCGAAGGCGCTGTATGTCGTGCCGTCCGGCATCATCTGCCGCACCGGCGCACCGCCGGCGGTGAATTCGACGACGGTGCCGTCGCTCTGCTTCTGGACGAGATGATCGGTCGGGTAGGTCATCAACTCTCCTACGTGCTTGGCGTGCCGAACGACTGAATGTCGGCCTCGGCGTAGATCTGGGCGGCGTTGTTCAGCCGGACGACCAGTTGTGCGACGAGTTCGATCGAATCTCCGACCGCCCGGATCAGCGAGACCTGGCCGTCGACGATTTCTTGGGTCTTGGCCGGATTCGGGTCTTTCCAGAGAACATCCATCGGCCCGTTCTTGTTATTTTCCCCCTGGGCTTGGACCACTTTGCCGATGTCGCCCGGATTCTCCGCCACGAACACCCAGCCCCCGTAGTTCAGCACCTTCTTCTTGAATCCCTCGAAATCTTCGACCTGCTTGCCGAGCTCCTGCAGGATCTTGTTCTCGGTGTCTCTGATGGTGCTCGGCGTCAAGGAGAACCGGCGACCGTCGGGCTCGCTCGCCTTGGGCTGTTCATCTCCTGACTTCGACGCCTGCCCGTACAGGTTCTTGCCGGTGACCGAGCGAGCCGTGGTCTCGGCCACGGTCAGTTCAGGAACCTGGTGAATGGATTTGCTGAGATAGCTGTCCGCCGCAGTCATCGCTCACCCCTATCATCTGTCCCGGCGGTGTCTGACGTCCCTCTTCGGGGGACCGGCCGCAGCCCTCCCAAGTGGGGCGGACGGGCTGGGGTGACCCAAAGTTAGCCTTGGTACGACTTGAACGTTGTCGTTGTGAGGGTGACGAATCCATGGCCAATCCTCCAATGAACTACGACGGCGGTCAGTCCTTGGACATCCTTCCGTGGGGGATCTGGACGGTCGGCTACAAGTCTGTTCCGGCACAGTTGTTGGCCATCGTCGAATCGTGGAACGTCATCGCCAAGACCTGGGAGAGCCTGAAGCTGAGCTGGGTGGGCGAGAGCGCGAACGACGCGCAGGAGTTCAACGCCAGGCTGCAGAGCCTGCAGCGGCAACTGTTCGGGGCGAGTGGTGAGCCCAGGACTCCCGGCCTGGTCGAGCAGCTTTGCGTGATCGCCGTCAAGGCCGCCATGAACTATGAGAGCGCCGACGTAGCGAACATCATCATGCTCAAAGATTTCGCCGACGCGATCAACGCGGAGCCCCTTCCGCCCGAGGACGCCGGGTCAGGGGCGCAGCCGTTCGGCCGGGTGCCGCCTGACATCACCGAATCGCCGGTCATCGAGCGGTTCCCCAACGGATGACGTGCGATGGCAAAAAGTCTCCATCCGGATCCCGCGAAGCTCGACGACCTCGCAGCCCTGTGGGATGCGAAGGCCAACGACATCGAAAGGCTGCGGGCCGTCACCTCCGCGGCGGTCCAGGCCGCCAATTGGGACGGCGCGGCTCACGACGCGGCTGTGTTCGCCGCGTCGAAGGTTGATCAGCAGCTTGCCAACACCGCCGAGTTGTGTCGGCGCTGGGCACGCCAGATGCGCAAGTTGGCCCAGGCGACACGCGACGCCATCAAGCGCGAGCTCGTAAGCATCCTGGCGTTCTTTCTGGGACTCGCTGCCGGGCTCTTCGTCGGGTTCGCGGTCGGACCGGCGATCGGCGCCCTGGCCGGTGCGTTGGCCCGAGTCATCGCCGGCGTGGCCGGGGCTTGGACCACGGCCCTCACCCTGGTCTTCGAGTTTGCCCTGGGCGCGGCCGTGTTCGCCTCGACCCAGATCGCGGTCGAGGTCTTCGCGCAGTTGATCGGCTCCACCATCAACGGCCGCTTCGAGATGACCAAGGAAAGCTGGATCAACGTCGCTGTCGCCGCTGGGATGGGTGGGCTGTTCTCCCTGAGCCTCGGCAAAGTACTGGGGTCGGGCAAGGGGTCGGCGATCGGGCCGGCGAAGGCCGATGATGCGGCGCCGGTCAGCGGGTCCACGTCCGGCCCGTCCGCGGGCAGGTCGAGCGGTTCGCCCGGCAGAGGTGCGGGTTCACTGCCCGGCCCGTCCGCCGCCGCTGCGGGCATCGCGTCCAGAGCGGTGAACGTGTCGCTGGGCCCGATCGGCGGCAAGGTGCCGCCCGCCGCGGCGAAGGGGCCGGTGAGCGCCGCCAGCTCGGCTCCGCCGACGCGGGTACCAGGGGGCGGCCCGCTGGGGGCGGTGGCTCGTGATGGGGGACCCGGCCCCGCCGCGCGAGTCGGAGTGTCGACGCCTGAGGTGCGACCGAGACCGTCCTCCTCCTCGAGCGTGCCGCCGCAGCGGACCGGCACGCTCCAGCCGGCCAAGCTGAACGGGCCGGTCGACCCGGTCCCGGTGGTGGCGCCGCGTGACCCACCCAGAGTTGTCGGCGCGTCCTCGAACAATCCGCCCGGCTTGGTCGCCGGCAATAGCAACACCGCACCGGCCGCCGCCGCCCGCGCTGGGGAATCCCACATCGCTGAAGGCCCCCGACCGCCAGGCGCTGAAGGCCCCCGGCCGACGTCCGCAGGTCCGGGCAACCCGGCTCAGCCCAATGGTGGCCAAGGCCGGCCGCAAGGGCCTGGGCCGGAGTGGCAGTCGGCCGCTCGCGTGCCGGTGAAGCCGTCCGGCCCGCCGCCGGGCACGAGCGCGCCCGTTGACGCGCCAGGCTTCCGGCCAGGGGGTGGCGGCGCAACGGTGGAGACCCCGCCGGTGAACCGGGCGGTGGATGCCGGCCCGGTGGACCCCAGCGTTCCGAACGCGGCGCCTGGCCCCCAACCCACCAGGTTGGGCCGACCGGGCGGCGGCGATCCGCTACCGGTGAACCAACCCGGTGCGCCGCGCTCGCCGCTCGACAGCCAGCCCGCGGCGCATCAGCCGGCCGCCTCACAGCCGCTGCCCGAGGATCAAGTGAGTCAAGTGAGCGCGAGGTCGTGGCGCGACTCGGTGAGCTCGCGGTCGTCGAGCGACTCGGTGAGTTCGCGGTCGTCGATCGACGGCCCGCAGCCGGGTGCGCCGACGAATGTCTACGACGTGCGGACCGCGATGGTGTCGCATGACTTCTCCGCCGTCGCGCGGGACGTCAAGCCTCCAGGGCTGGGGGAGACGGCGCCCGGGGCGGGGCTACCGGTCCGGGGCGAGCAGTTGCCCGTGAAGTCGGATCCACCGGCCGCAGTGCAACGGCCGGCTCCGCAACCGGTCCGTCCGGAGCCGCTGGACAGGCCAGGCGGAGTCGGTGCGGCGACCAGCGAGCCGCCACCGACGTATCTGAAAGCGGCCCAGGACCCGGTGCCCGACTACCTGGACGTCTTTCGCCAGGTGCGGGAAGGCCGGACACCGGTGGGTGGCTTCCGTGATCTGCTGCCGCCTGAGTGGCGTCCGCCGGCGCCCGTCGGCCAGCCGCGTGACCTGATCATGCCGGAGTCGGGTTCACATTCCGGCGGTTCCGGCGCCACCAACCCGGCAACGAATCGGGCGACCACGGTCGGCCGTAGCTCGCCGGCCGAGGCGACCACGATGCCGGCGGACGGTACCACCGCCGGCAAGACCGTGGCGCGTACGGACCACACGACCGGCGATGGGACGAAGCG
Organism: Dactylosporangium sp. CA-233914; assembly: GCF_050942935.1. NCBI lineage: Bacteria > Bacillati > Actinomycetota > Actinomycetes > Micromonosporales > Micromonosporaceae > Dactylosporangium > Dactylosporangium sp. CA-233914. The sequence goes on from NZ_CP192030.1 coordinate 4,263,571, forward strand.
GCTCGGCGGTGACCGCCCGTCGGTCCGGGACAGCGGCGTTTCGTCGGTCCGGGACAGCGGCGTCTCGTCGGTCCGGGACAGCGGCGTTTCGTCGGGCGGCGCGGGGAGGGGCACCAACCGCGGATCGGCCGATGGTGTCAGCCACTCCTCCGCGCCGGACCAGCGCGTGGTGCCTCCCGGTGCGCGCGGCACCGCCATGGACGGGGAGCCGCCGCCGGCGTACGGCAAGCACGGGGGCGACCCCCTGCTGAAGCGCGGCCCGGATGTGCCGGATTGGCTGAAGACGGCGTCGCCGGAGCGTGACCTGGTCACGCCGAGGACTCGGCTCGACGACCCGATGAGCGGGATCAACCAGAACATCGACAAGATCCGGGCGGAGCAGCGCCGGAGCATTGAGCAGGGCATCGAAGCGAAGGCCGGCCGCACCGAGCCGACCGCCGTCTCCCGGCCCGGCGACGAGGTTGCGAACACGACGGGCGTGAGTGCCCGGTCGCAGCTCGGCGACCGCGAGCTCGCCTGGAACGCGATGAACAAGCACGAAGCCTCGGTGCGCCAGACGCTCGGCGACGGCGCCAAGCTCATCGACGGCCGCGCGGCTTGGACCAAGACCACGCCCGCGCCGCGCGCCGAGCGGCCGGCGGGTGGGGAGACCCGGCCGCCCGACGCGGAGGCGCTGCGGGCCGACTACCAGGTCAAGCAGCAGCGGGCGGATGCGCTGCAGCAGCGCCAGTCCGAGCTGGACGGCGAGCGCGACGCGGTCGTCCGCAGCACGAACTGGCAGGTGCTGGGCACGCGCCCGATCGTGCCGGGTACGGGCGAGCACGGCCCTGACTCCTATCCGCTCACCTTCGAGCCCATCAACGAGCGGGTGTCAGGGCTGCGGGAGTTGGGTGTCGACGTACGGCGTGAGCAGCTCACGGCCGACCCGGCTTTCGCGCGGGCCGACGCGGAGCTGACCCGGTTCGCGACCGAACGGGCGTTGATCGGCAACGTGCGGCAGGGGCTGGCCGGGGCTATCAACGACGCCGCGCGGCAGGTGGCCATGACCGCGGAGACCCGGGTGGTGGACGAGGCGTCGGCGCGGGCGCGCGAGGACGCGAACCAGCGGCTGGACATGCTGACCGATTTCCGGGACAGGGGGCTGTCGTCTCTGGGTCCGGAGCCGCTGCCTTCCTTGCAGGAGACGCTCTACCAGCAGCTCCGGGGCGAGGGTGTGGCATTGGACCTGCGTGCTGTGGTGGTCGGGCCGAGGCCTGCTGACATCGATCCTGGCCGCGTCGAAGACACCGTGCGTGAGCTGAGCACCGATCTTCTGGCGGCCCGGAATAGGTTCCTCGAAACGCCGACGCCGCGCCCGAACGACCCGGATTGGCAGGCGGCGTACCCGGGGGTGAAGGCGGACCAGGCGATCAGGGACTGGGCGGACGCGTACGCGAACTACGAGCACCGCTGGAACGAGCTCACCCCCTGGCAGCAGGCCGGTGTGGAGCCGCGCGACGCGCAGCTGAAGGTATTCGAGCGGACCGCGTTCCTCAGGCGTGAGCAGGCGATCGTCACGACGGCCGAGACGCTGGTGCGCGACGAACTGGGCCGGGCGGCACGGCTGGCTGAGGACGCCCGGATCGCGATGGTCCGGTCCGGTCTGACGCCCGAGCCGGCGCGCCCGCAGCCGCAGTCGGAGCCCGCCGAACCGAAGGCGCGGCCGGCCACGCCGAACGAGCCGCCGACGCCCTCCGCGCATCCCGCGGCGTCGTCCGCGCATCCCGCGGCACTATCCGCACCTCCTGCGGCGCTGCGGGACGGATGGGCGCGGCCGTCCGAGCCCGATACCGAGTCCGTTCGATCGGCCGACTTCGACACCGAGTCGGTGCGGTCCAGCGAGACCGATGCCGATTCTCTCTTCGACACCGAGTCGGTGCGGTCCAGCGAGACCGATGCCGATTCTCTGCGGTCGTACGAGCGCCTCGACGATCAACTGCGATCGTCCGACAACCCATTCGTCCGGCCGGCGCACGAGCCCGGCGGTGAGCTCGTCAGGCCGCCGAGGTCCCGGCCGGACGACAACTCGTCGGCCACCACCACCCCCGAGCCTTCCAAGGCCGGCGTCCCCCTGACCGAGCCGTCGAAGACCGTGCCGTACACCGCGCCGCCGTTCCTGCCCAGAACTGTCGCCGCCGACAACGCCGAGGCCACGAACGACGGCCTGTTCAGTGACCGGGACCCGCTCGGCGACCGGGACTGGCGCTCCGCGCTGGGCCAGGCGACCGAGGCGTTCCGCGATGGCCTGCGTGACCGGATCGGCACCGCCACGCTGCTCGACCGGGACTTCCCGAACCTGACGGTCGACTTCGCCCGGGTCCATCGCGAGGTTCCCGGGGCGAGCCGGCTGGGCGACGCCGTGGTGGCGGACACCTTTGGGCGGTTCGGCGAGGCCGCGACCCGCGAGTTCGCCGAGGCGATGGGGCGCAGCGCCGATGAGGTCCGGGCGCCGTCCGAGACGGAACGCGCGGCCTGGCAGGAGCGCTACGGGGAGCTGCTCGACGACCTCCGCAACGGCCTGCGGGAGCGTGTGGGCGAGACGCAGATCGCGGCGCGGGCGAATGAGGCGTACCGGCAGTGGCACGCCGAAGGCGAGGCGGAGACGGTTTCCCAGCCCGCGCTGCGCGCCTGGACCGAGGCCGCCACCGATCAGCTGCAGGGCATCCGCGCCGCCGGGAACTGGGACCGTGCCGCCGGCAAGCTGGCCGAGATGGTCGACCAGCTGCCGGTCTACCGGGTCATGCACCAGGGCGCCGACCGGATGTCCGAGCGCGCCGCGGCCCAGTTCGCCGACGCCATGGCCGGGCGGCCGGCGGTCGTCGACCCGGAGCGGGTCACCGCGGCCCGGCGGGAGGCGATGGACGCGGCCCGCGAGCAGTACCTGAACCTGTGGGCGCCCAGGTACATCATGCGGGCCGTGAAAGACCCGCAGCGCTGGACCCGCACCATCGAGCTGGACTTCCAGGACCTCGCGCCGGCCATCCGGAACCGCATCACGTATCTGGTGGAGACCCAGCCGGTCCTGGACATGGTCGAGCGGATGACGGAGCCGGCCATGCTGGAGCCGAGACTGCGCGACCCGCTGAGCGACCGTCAGAAGGCCGACCTGGTGCGGATCGTCCGGGGCGGGGCCCGGTCCATAGTGGATGAGCGGGCGCCCGGCTTCGTGGCCGACCCGCCGAAGGTCGACGAGGCGATGCTCCGCCGCGTCCGGTTCGCCGTCAATCAGCTGCTGGACGGCGTGCCCGGCCGGGCCGTCTTCGCGGTCGGTGCCAGTCGGCTGGCCGCCGACGCGCTGGTCGTCATCGGCGCCGCGGCGCGGGCCGGCGCGATGGAGGCGGAGCGGCGCGGACTGGACGCGTCCGGCTCGGTCGGCCGGGCGGCGGCCGACGCGCGACGCGCGGTGGGGGATGCGGTCGCCAAGGCGCGAGAGGCGCTGGACGCCCGCGTGTTCGAGCCGGCCGCCGTCGAGGCCGAGCTGGCCAAGCTGCGGGACCGTATCGACGCGATCGTGGCCGGCACCCGGCTCGAAACGGTACGTGACGCGCTGCTGCGCCGCGGCGACCAGGAGGCCCTGCGGGAGCTCAACGAGCAGCGCACCGGGCCGGGTGACCACGTCACGGCGCCCGCCCGGGAGCGGGTCTACCAGGCGTACGAACGCGATGTGGTGGACGACTTCCACAGCCGGATCTTCGGCCCGGACACCAACTTCGACGTGGAGGCGTGGCTGCGCTCGACGCCGCCGGTGCCCTACGGGGTCGACCACCTCGTCCGGGGGCTCGGCCCCCGGTTCGAGTACCACGGGCGTCTGGACCAGGCGCAGGACCAGGCGCAGGACCGGGCGGTCGGGGCATTCGAGAACAAGGATGTCCCCGGCCACAGGCTGACCGGCCCGGCCGAGCACTCGCTGGAGGGCGGCGGGTCCGGTGCCCGCGGGTCGGCCTCGGCCGGGCCTGCCGGGTCCATGCCGGACGTCGTGCGGCCGGTCGTGCGGCCGGTGGCAGCGTACGAAACCGATCCGTTGCAGTCTGTCCCGCGTGGTACCAGCGCGGTGCCGGACCACGGCCGGCAGTTTGTCATGACCGACAACGCCAGCGGCCAGCGGTACATCGCCACGCTGTCGGAGAACTCGCAACCGGGTATCGACGCCGGTCGCCGATTGGACGGGGAGCCGGACACCTCGGCGGGCAGGCTTGATCTCGGCCGGGGTCGCTACATCTTCGAGGAGTTCGATCCGGCGACCGGAGCACTGCGGCCGGCGCGGGTCGGGTCCGGCGCCAAGCTGGTCGACATGCGTCCGTTCGACACCTACGACGCCCCCGGCTCCCTGTGGGCGAGGCGGAAGGTGATCGGCCCCGACGGCAGTACGAAGCTTGCGGGGTTCGGCGACAAGACCACGACGTTGATCACGGTCGAACCGAAGACCAAGCGGCTGGATACGGTCATCGCCGCAAAGCAGCAGGAGATCCCCGGGCGGGGCCCGGTCGAAGCCGAGCCCGCGCTGAAGGTGCAGATGTTCCGGCTGTCCGAGAACGGCGGGATGTACCTGCGCACGTACAACCGGGCTCCGGTGCGCTCCGACGACGGCATCGAACCGAACGGCGACTACTTCTACCTGCTCGCCGAGCCCGGCCCGCACCGGGACGCAGGCTGGCACCGTGCCGCGTACGGCAATGGGTACAGCGAGGAGTTGCTCGGCAGGGTGATCCGTCCGGCGGGTGACGCCTCCGGCCGCCGGATCGAGGGCTCCGGGCCGGGCCGGTCTGCGGAAGGTCCGGGCGCGGTGTTGCGGGGAGGAATGCTCCGGCCCGGCGACGCGGAGGTCCGGCCGCTGGTCTACGACCCCAAGGCCAAGCAGTGGGTACTGGTGAAGGTGGTCCGGTCCGGCGGGACCAGGGCCGGCGAGGAGGGCGCCGGCGCGGACGGGCGGACGCGGTACTACACGGTCGACCGGGACACCGGCCAGACCCGCGAGGTGCTCGTCGCGCCCGAAAACGTTGACGTGATGACGGTGAACATCCGCACCGCCGCGGTCGACCGCAGGAGCATGACCCCGGTTCGTGAGCTCACGGACCTGCGGCTCGGGCAGGATGGCCGGTTGCGGGACTCGTGGACCGGGAAGCTGCCGATCAGGCAACTGCAGTACGACCCGGACGCCGGGCAGTTCAGCTTCGGCACCCGCGCCCAGTCCGGTGGCGGCCAGGTCCTGAGCCGCGGTAACGGCGGCGGCGGAGGGCCCGGCGCCGGTGGCGGTGGGGGCACTGCGGCCCGCTCGACAGGCCAGGGTTCGCAGGTGGAGGTCGAGCAGTACCCGCCTGTCACGCTCGTCGAGGACCGGCCGGCGGGCGATGCCTCCCTATCGGGCCGGGCGCAGGGCGAGCGGGGCGCGCCGAAGGAAAAGGAAAGCGCGCCGGCTGTCCGCGGGTCGGACCCTGCCGGCGGCAGCGGTACCGGCGGCGGCCAGCAGCGCGACCCGGGCGGCAGCGGCACCGAGTTGGAGGATCCCGCGCACGTCGCGCGCCTCAGGGAGGACCGGGCGCCGCAGGGCGCGAATCAGGAACTGCCGGGCGGCCGGGGCGACCGCGACTCGGTCTCCAGCGATCCGGTCTCGGCGCCGCATTCGACCCGCCCGACGGCACCGGCATCGTCGCGGCCCTCGAACACGGTCGCAGCGAAGCTACCGGCGAGCGGGTCGTCAACGGTGGAACCCGCGCCGCGTACGCCGGACCGTCACATGTCGGCGCCGCAGACGCAAGCGCCGCCGCCGCCCGAGCCGCCGCTGTCGTCGCCCCGGCCGGCGTCGGTCAGCCTGCCCGTCGCGGAGCCGAGCCCGGCCGACCTGGGGCCGCGTCTGGAGTCCGGGCTGGTGCCGGTCCGGACCGGGTACCGGCTGTTCACGCTGCCCGCGTCGGGCGACCGGCCGGATGTGGAGACCGCCGAGCGGGCCGAGCAGACCACCGCCGATCGCGCGAAGGAAACACCGCCCGCCAAACCGGCAGAACAGCCGGTAAGGCAGGAGAAGACGTCACAGCGGGCCCGCGACGACTGGCACGAGCAGAACGCCTCACGGTTGGAGCAGGCGAACAAAAGGCGGGCGGCGCAGGGGGCCGAGCAGAACGCCGCCGATCGCGCGAAGGAAACACCGCCCGCCAAACCGGTGGAACAGCCGGTAAGGCAGGAGAAGACGTCACAGCGGGCCCGCGACGACTGGCACGAGCAGAACGCCTCACGGTTGGAGCAGGCGAACAAAAGGCGGGCGGCGCAGGGGGCCGAGCAGAACGCCGCCGATCGCGCGAAGGAAACACCGCCCGCCAAACCGGTGGAACGGCCGGCCCCGGACGTGCCGGGTCCGGTCACCTCGGCTGAACGCGCGATCCTGGACGGGCAGCGGTTCGACGGCTGGCTGTCACCGACGGCCCGGGCCGACGTCGTGCTGGCGTACCGCATGTTTGCCGACCGGCGGCAGGCGGAGCTGAACCGGCTTTCGGCGGAAGGCGCGCCGGCCGAGGACGTCGCGGCGCGGCAGGCACGCATCGCCGAGCTGCGCGAGCAGCTGGACCGGGTCGCCGAAGGGCGGAACCCGTACGGCGGCGAGGGGCCGGGAGTGGATCCGGGCACGCGGGTGGTCCGGGCGCCGCGGGCGTTCGACCGGACCCTGCCGACCGAGGCGGAGTCGCGGGTGCTCGCGGGAGGTGGTGAGGGCCGGGGCCTGTCGGTACAGCAGCAGATGACGCTGATCGAGAACCAGCGCAGGTGGGCACGGGAGGAAGAAGCGGCGCGGGTGGCCAGGGAACAGCGGCTCGCGGCCCGCGTGCCGGCGCTGCCGGACGGCCACGGCATCCGGGAGATCCGCCGCGACGTGTACGTCTTCCACCGAGGACCCGCCCCGGCCGTGCCCGCCGCCGCCCTAGCCTCGGTGATGCCGGTCGGTGGCCGGGAGATCCTGCTTGTCGACCCATCCGCGACAGGCGATCTGGGTGCCGTGCGCGAGTACCTGCACAACCTGGAGCCGGCGATCGCCGCCCGGCAGCTGGTCCGACTGCCGCGCACCGGCGCGACGCTGTCCCCGGCGGAGCTGACGCGGCTCGCGGGGGACATCCTGCCCGCGCGGGCGATCCTCGCCCTGCCCGGCAACCGTCTGGCCGGCCAGGTCGAGACCGGCGGGCATCTGGTACCGGTGGATGCCCTGGGCCGCCGGACCCTGCCGCCGCTGACGAGGTGGGTGCTGGCCTATCCCGGCCCGGCACCGTCCGGAAACCCCTACGGATTTCTGGCCGACGGCCCGTATCGCATCGAGGTGGCCACGCTTCCCCGCGAAGGGAGGAGGGTGCTGTGGGTCCGCCCGCGGGAGCTGCCCCCGGGCGTGACCGGACCGGCGCTGCCACTGGGGCAGCCGCTGCCCGCCGGGCCGCTGGTCATCGTGGGCGTTCCGGGCGACGAGGTGCCTGCGGCGATCCGCGCGAGGGTGAACGGTATCGTCGACCCGCTGCCGCTGGACCGCCGGCCGGCCGTCGCGTGGCACGGCCCGGACTCCTTGCCACGCGGCCCGGTGGCCGTCCGCGGGGTCCCCGACCTGTTCGTCCTGCCCGTCCACGCCGAGCGGAGCCAGGCGATGCGGGAGGGACTGCTCGCCGTGCTGCTGCGGTACGGCATCTCGGACGCGACGTCCGACCCGACCTTGGTCGTCACGGGGCGGGTCGACCCGGTCGCGCGGACCGTCCAGACCGTGCACGGCCCGCTTCCGCTCGCCGAGATGTCCACAATGGTCAATGAGTTGGATGCTGCGGTCACCGTCGTCTTCGTCGACCCGGGCGCCGTCGTCCCGGGCCCCGACGGGCGGTCGGTCGCCGCGACCCTGGCCACCTCGGCGCGGGTGCTGGCGCCGCAGGGCGAGGTCGGGTTGGCGGAGGACGATCTGGCGATCCACGCTGGCGGCACCGGCTGGTACGAGTACAGCGCCGTCACCGGCATCCGTGCGCTCGGCAACCGACTCGCGGTGCCGCGTGACGACGCGGCGGGCGAGGTCAGCCGGGAGCCGATGGCTGCGGGGTACACGTTCGTCCGCTATCCGGGCCGGGCCTGGATCCAGCCCCCCGGCGTGCCGGAGACGGTGATCGCCCGGGTCGCCGCACCGACGACGGGCGAGTTCCAGCTGCTCGTCGGCGCCCCCGGCGTCAACCCACCGGCGGAGGTGTGGGACGGACTGGACGAGCGGCTCCGCCGGTGGCCGCCAGGGAGCCTGGCCCGGTTGGTTATCCAGGAACTGGTGTCCGAGCGGCTGGATCACCACCTCCCAGAGGACCGGAAGCTGGTCGCGTACTACGAGGAGGCGGAACGAATCGGCCGGCGGATGGGCGCCGTGCCCACAGAGGAGACCACGAGGGAACTCTTCACGTACCTGTCCACGACGCTCAACCCGCCCGGATCGGGCCACGTTCCAGCTCCCGAGTTCTCTGCCACCCGGCATCTCGCGGATCTGCACGGCGGTTTCCGGCGCAAGTCGTGGCAGCTGCTGCTGTCCGCGGGCCTCGGCACCTGGCAGGCTGCGGTGACCACCATGCGCCACGAGTGGGAGCACGCCGAGCAGCACTTCGCGATGGCTCAGTACCTGGCGGCCACACTGCCGGCCGACCGCCGGACGGTCACCGAGCTGCGGCGGCTCTTCGACATCGACCGAGACGATGTGCTGCAGGCCGCGCTGCACCACCCCGTGGTCGAGGGCACCCGCGAATACGAGGAAGCGCAGCGGCTGTACCACAACCGGTCGGGCTACGACGGACGTGCCGCCGAGGCGGTGGAACGGCGCCGGCGGGACGCCTACCGCGAGATGAGCGAGATGGTGCGCCAGCACGATGCGGCCGTCGGCGTGCCTGAGCGGGCCGGGCTCGCTCTCGCCCTGGTCCGGGCGCGGGCCGCGCACACGGCGGTGCTCGCCGAGTACGCCGCGCTGCCCCTGGAGGGGCCCGCCATCGAACGGGAGCGGCAGCTGGAACGGCTGTTCGCGCGGACGGATGGGGTGTCGGCCGGGGGAGGTCGGCCGCCCGGCGCGGTCGTGGCCACCGCCGCCGACATCGGTGACGAGCCGGACCTGGTCGGCCGGCCGATGGAGTCCTCCGAGGAGCCGGTACCGGTCAGCGCGATATCGGCGGCGCACTGGCGGCAGGCCGTGATGTGGACGCGGGCGAGCGCGGTGGACGGCCGGCCCATCATCGAGCGGCAGGTCCGGGAACAGCTCGACCAGCTCCACGGCAACGACCGGGAGAACATGGAGGCACTCTGGGCGGAGCTGCGCAATCTCATCGTGCAGGATTGGTGGATGGCGACCTATCCCGGGATGGAGTCGCCAGCCGCCAGGCGACTGGACGTGGCGAGTATTGCCACCGGGTCGGTGCACGCGGAGGTGGCCGACTTTCTGCAGGACTTGGCCGGGGTTGTCGAGACGTCGCTGGTGAACCAGGCTCCACCAGCGTCGGCGGTCGCCTTGATGCCTGAAGGCCCCGACCGACCGGATCGCAGCCTCATCGTGCAGGACGTGTTGAAGCTCCTGAAGCACCTGCTCGCCGGGTCGCGACACGACCCGACGGCGGCAGAGCTGTCTGAGTTCTGGGACCAAGTGCCCCAGGGCCAGGCTTGGGATGTGCAACTGCACAGATGGTTGTGGCTGGCAACACATGGTCTCGACGGCGTCGGGGCGTTCCGGTTGCAGGGGTTCGAGGAGGTCGGACCGGGCCGGCCCAAGGAAAACCCGGTGCTCGGTCACCGGGGTGAGGTGCTCTATGTGCGACGGTCGCCAGACGGCCGGATCAGCAAGGGCGAATGGCAGACAACGGAGATGACGTTGGGAGACCATGTGGTTCCCATTCCGATCCGATCCAGGGGTTTGCCCAATTGGATGTACGAGGGCATTGCCCGTGGCGGTGGTAGCCGGAGCCTGGTGGACTCGGTGGCGCAGAAGATGACCGTGCACTGGGGTTGGGAAACCACTGTCGACTGGCTGTGGCAGTACCTGCGCGACAAGGGGGCGGTCCCTCGTGACGCGGTGCTGGACGATCGTCTCGACCCGGGTCTGTTGGATCTGATGGTGCGGGAGCTGGGGTTCCGGGCACGGGTCTTCCGTCTCGACGGTTCGTCCGTCGACGTCGAGCCGATGCGAGGCGAGTTCGGCCCGCTGTTCGACCTGGCCCGTGACGAGCGAGGCGTGGTCATGCCGGTGTGGTCACGGGGGAGGTTCGGCCCGCGCCCGGTTCCTTCGGATGTGCTTCCCGAGCCACCGGACATGCGTGGGTGGGGGTTGACCGCTGGTGGTGGGTATTGGGAGGGTGTGGCGTCAGCGCTTCCGGCGAACCTGTCGGTTGTCCGTTCCAGCGGGCCGTCCGAGGAGGAAAATCGGCGGTGGGTAATGGATCTGCTGACCGGAGTCAGCGCCAATTACCGTGCAATGCAGCCGGAGCGCCGGAATCTCGATCTGCCGCCTCTCGGTCTGGTCTGGGATGTGGACCTGTACGAACAGTTGTGGGCGGTGGTACGTCTTCTGGGTGACCAGGCGTTCCGGTTGCAGGGGTTCGAGGAGGTCGGGCCGGGCCGGTTCGAGGCGTACCCGGTGCGTGGTGACCAGGGCGGGGTGCTCTACGTGTACAAGTCGGCGGACGGCCGGTTCCACGAGTTGCAAGGGTGGGAGCTGGCCGATTCCGGTGGCTATCGGGAAGGTGTGGCGTCGGCGCTGCCGGCCGGCCTGTCGGCCGGCAGCGAAAGCCTGCTCGAGACGGCGTCCGAAGAGGATGCGCTGCGGTGGGTGCGGGACATGCTGGTCACAGATGTCCAGCCGTTGCGTGAGCCGACGCTCGAGGGGCTGGCGACGTTCGGGGAAGCGACGGTTGCCGAGGACCGTTGGGATGCGCAACTGTACGAATGGTTGCGAGTGGCAGCCAATGGTCTGGGGCGCGCCGAGGCGTTCCGGTTGCAGGGGTTCGAGGAGGTCGGGCCGGGCCGGTTCGAGGCGTACCCGGTGCGTGGTGACCAGGGCGATGTGCTCTACGTGTACAAGTCGGCGGACGACCGGTACCGCCCGCTGCGCGAGCGGGCGTGGGACACCCAGTCCGACGGCGCCTACCAGGCTCTCCCAGGCGTGCAGGCCAGGAGCCTGCCGGGGTCGATGTACGCGGGCATTGCCAGCGGCGGTGGTAGCCGGAGCCTGGTGGACTCGGTGGCGCAGAAGTTGGCCGCGCTCGGGCATGAGGTCACTGTCGACGGGCTGTGGCAGTACCTGCGCGACAAGGGGGCGGTCCCTCGTGACGCGGTGCTGGACGATCGTTTCGACCCGGGTCTGTTGGATCTGATGGTGCGGGAGCTGGGGTTCCGGGCGCAGGTCTTCCTCCTCGACGGTTCGTCCGTCGACGTCGAGCCGATGCGAGGCGAGGTCGGCCCGCTGTTCGAACTGGCCCGTGACGAGCGAGGCGTGGTCACGCCGGTGTGGTTCTGGGGGGATTCCGGCCCGCGCCCGGTCCCTTCGGCTGTGGTTTCCGCGCCGCCGGACGTGCGTGGATGGGAGCCGACCGCTGGTGGTGGTTACCGCGCGGGTGTTGAGTCAGGGCTTCCGTCCGGCCTGTCGCTCGGCCGTCCTGGCCTGCCCGCGACGTCGTCCGAGGAGGACGGGCTGCGGTGGATGGGTCTGCTGGTCGCACGTGTCCGGCCGACGCGTGTGCCGACGTTGGAGAAGTTGGCGGAGTTCTCGGAAGCGACGGTTGCTGAGGACCGTTGGGATGCGCAACTGTACGAATGGTTGCGAGTGGCGGCGCGTGGTCTGGGGGGCGCCGAGGCGTTCCGGTTGCAGGGGTTCGAGGAGGTCGGGCTGGGTCGGTTCGAGGCGCACCCGGTGCGTGGTGACCAGGGCGATGTGCTCTACGTGTACAAGTCGGAGGACGGCCAGTTCCGCCCGTTGGAAAGGTGGGAACTTTCGGACGTCGGCGGCTATCGGCTCGGCTCCGGGCAAGAGCTTCCGGAGGGCCTGTCGGTCGGCGGTTCCGACTGGCCGTCCGAGGAGGACACCGTCTTGCGGACGGTGCTGGAACTGCTGGCTGCGGGTGCCCGGCCGCAGCGCATCCCGACGCCGACGGAGCTGCGACAGTACCTCGAGGCCGTGCCCAGGGATCTGCACTGGGAGGAGCGACTGTACCGATGGCTGCGGGAGGCGGCGCGAGAGCTCGGCGGTGTCGAGGCGTTTCGGTTGCAGGCCTTCGTCGAGATCGAGGCGGTCGGGAACCTCGCGCACCCGGTCCTTGGCGACGAGGGTGACGTGCTCTATGTGTACAAGCCGGCGGATGACACGTCGGACCCGCTGCACGGGTGGGAGATGCCCAGGTTGCTCCCATTGCGTGGGTGGGAGCGGCTCGACGGTGGTGGCTACCTGGAGCGCGAGGCGTCGAGGCTCCCAGCAGACCTGTCGGATGGCGGTTCCGGCAGGACGTCAGGACGGGATGTCTCGCGGACGTTGTTGGACCTGGTGCTGGCGGGTGCCCGGCCGAACCGCGTCCCGACGCTGGCGCAGCTGGAGGAATTCGTCCTCGATAACGGTGACTGGGATGTGCAACTGCGCAATTGGTTGCGGGCGACGGCGCGTGGTCTGGGTGGCGCCGAGGCGTTCCGGTTGCAGGGGTTTGAGGAGGTCGGGCCGGGCCGGTTCAAGGCGTACCCGGTGCGTGGCGACCATGGCGATCTGCTCTATGTGTACAAGTCGGGGGACACGCTCCGCCCGTTGTGGGGTGAGCAGCCCCAGGAGCTGGATACGGCGCTGCGGGCACTTGTCGTCGGGGAGGCCCCGGCGGCCGCCACCGCGGTGCGAGCACGGCTGGGGAAGCTGAGCGGAGAAGACCGCGACCAGCTGTCCCTGGCCTGGGGGCAGCTCAGCGACCGGTTGATGCGGACGTCGCGCGGAGTACGTGCACAGTCCGAGGTGCCATTCGGCTGGTCGGTCGCGTCGGCGCGGTTGACGTCGCAGGTGCTGGCCGGGATCCGCGAGGACCTGGAGTGGCTGGACACCGAACTGGAGCGGGCGGTCGCCGACGCGGAGCTGGCGCGCTGGTTCGGGTTCGGTCCGGCCGATCGTACCGACCGGCACCGGCGGGTGTGGTCGCTGATGAACGAACTCGCAGGGCCGGGGGCCGGCCTCGGATCCTGGCTGGCGGGGACGGTCGGCTCGGTCGGCTTGTACCATCAGCCGAGTCACGCCCAGCTGTGGCAGGAGCTGCCCCGGCTGTGGCCGGGCGACCCGCGGCCAGACATCCCGCGATGGGCGAGGCGGCGCCTGTTCCATCTGGTGGAGCTGGCTGACGAACTCTATCCGGGCAAGCTGGCCGAGGGCAGCCCGCGGCGACGCACGGACCTGCTGCAACGGGTGCGGCGGCTGGTCGACGCGGTGCGCCGGGATCCGAAGTGGCGGAAGGTCCCGGCGGTGCGGGACGGGGTCCGCAAGGAACTGCTGCAGACGATCCTGCGTGACTGGGAGCGGGAACGCCTGCAGCCGCAGGGCGGCGGGGGCCAGAACGACGGGCCGGTCACCGATGCGAACCTGCGCGAGCTGGTTGACCTGGTGCAGGAGCTGAAGCAGAAGCCAGGCCGTGCCGTCGCACTTGGGCGGGTCCATGATGCCTGGCTGCTCCGGCCGGCCGAGCGCTCGGTTGCGGCGCCCGAGTCCGACCAACCCCTGGCCCTGCCGGAGTCCGCTGCCGCTACGATGCAACTGCCGGAGCACCTGGTCCGCGACCAACAGTTAGGCCCCGCGCGAGGGACCCTGCAGCCCAACCGGGTGGCCGAGGTGCTGACGCTGGTCGAGGACGCGGTGGGTGGCCGGGTGGCGCTGACCGATCCCGGCCTGGTCGAGCTGACGTTCGACGTCAAGTACCGTTACAACGACTTCATGGTCAGCCCCAGGCACTATGTGCTGCACCGAGACGGCACGGCGGTGGAAGTCTGGGTCGGCGTCAAGCTGGTCAACGCCATGACTGCGCAGGAGGTGGGACAGGGCTCCCGGCGGCTGGACAGCGCGACCATCTCCGCCCGTGGTCGCAAGTATCTCAAGCAGATCACCCGGTCCCGGACCGTCGCCGTGCCGGCCTTCGCGCTCTTCGGCCTGATGGTGGGTGGTTTCGCCTCCTTGCGCGTCGCGTTCACCCGGAATCAGCCGGCGGCCACCATGACCAGCGCATCCACCACAGTGCACACGCGGATGCTCCGCAGTGGCAGAGGCGTCAGCGCCTATCTCGCGGACAGCCGGTGGACAGTGATCACCAGAACAGCCGGCGCCGAGCCCTCCGAGGTGATCTCCAGTGCGCCGCGCAGCCACCTGCTCCGCCAGGCGGTCCTGGTCGAGCTGCCGGAGTACATGACCCGGCCGTCGGCGAACCGCGCCGCGTCCGGAGCGGAATCGCCGCTCGCCGACCGGCGGTCGCTGTTCGGGGCCACGGTGTTCGAAGAGCCGACCTCCGATCCATCGGGCGTCGGGCCGTTCGGCGCAGGCGACGGGCAGCCGCTGCGTCGGGGTTCCGTGGACTCCGTGGCGTCCGAGTCCTCGTCGGCGGAGCCGCCCGGGTCCAGCCCGACCGACGCCGACGCCGGCCTGCCGATCGTCGGCAGCGACCGGGCTGGGCGGCCCGGTCTGACCCGTAGGGCATCTGGAGGGCTGATTTCTCTCCGGGAGGAGCGATCGGGGAACCGGGAGGAGCGATCGGGGAAGGGGAAGGAGCCGCAGCGGGGCGGGAGCGGGACACGGACCCCTGAAAGCATCGGGGCGATGGTGTTCGAGGAGCCGACCTCCGATCCATCGGGCGTCGGGCCGTTCGGCGCAGGCGACGGGCAGCCGCTGCGTCGGGGTTCCGTGGACTCCGTGGCGTCCGAGTCCTCGTCGGTGGAGCCGCCCGGGTCCAGCCCGGCAGACGCCGACGCCGGCCTGCCGATTGCCACCATTGCCAGGGCCGGGAGGCCCGGTCTGGCCCGCACGGGATCCGGACGACTGAGATCTTCCTCCTGGAGGAGCCGACAGAGTACGGGGATGGGACCGCGGCGGGGCGCAGGCGGGACAAGAGCCCCGGAGAGCATCGAACTGCAGGGGGCTGTCCCCCGGGGTTTCACAGTGGACGACGTGGGGGACACCGCAGCGTTCTCCGAGGCGCTTCTCGCAGCCGCGGGCCGCCCGCTGGCGGTGGGCGGATCCGCCCGCACGACGCTCCTGGGGATGTCGAAGCGTAGCCGCGTGGGCAACACGATCATCCAGATGGTGGACACGTACGTGTATTCGCCGGTGCTGATCGATGAAGCGGGCACGCCGATCGGGGCGTTGCGGGTGCGGGCGGAACTCGGCACGGCGACGCTGGTGCCGGGGGCCGAAGCGGTGAATGACATGGCGTTGCGCCACACCTTCGTCAGCACGATCGAAGCGTCCGGCGGCAGCGGGATCACCGACGGCTTGTCCGGCACTGCGGGTCTGGGTCCGGGTGTGCGGTACACGGGACCGGGCCTCACCGTCGTCGGCGGTCTCCGGTTGCGGTTCGGCAAGTCGTTCAAACGCACCCAGGGCGTCGCGGCCGGCAACGGTGCGGCCAGCCAGCGGATCGCTGAATTCGCCGGCCCGATGGCGTTGTACAGGGCCGACGTCAGGTTCGAGATCGAGCCGTTGGGGTCCGGGGAGGTCAGGCGGGCCACCGGGTCGTTGCTGCTGCGGATCCCTGTCGAGGAGGCGCAGCGGCTGGCGGACCCGGTCGCGTTCCGCTATGAGCGCCTGAGTGAGTCGCCGGCGAAGGAGCGCCCGGACCTTCTGCCGACCAACGACGACGAGGTGCAACCGCCGCCGTACCTGATGAAGGAGCACCCGACCACGATCGGCTCCTCGGTGGTGGCGGACCTGACCGGCGCGCGCCGGTTGCATGACGGCCTGGTCGGTGCGCTGGAGCGGCGCGAGGACACCAGGACGCTGTTCCCCGGGTGGCGCAACATCAGGCCGGAGGACTTCCATCGCCGGCCGGCGGCGCTGAGCGCGATCGTGGAGAACTACCAGACGCTGGCCGACGGCCTCGGCAGGTGGTCGCTGATCGCCGACAGCCCTACCCTGCTGGACGGGGGCCTGCGGTTCCGGTTCAAGCGGGTGGGCCCGCTGAACTCCGACCACTACCTGCTCACGGTGAAGGGCCTGCTGTCCCGCCGACGGCATGTCGGCAGCACAGACACGATCAAGCCGATCGACGGGGCGGTGCTGACCGACCAGCTGAGCTCCACGCACTCCAGAGAGCAGTCGTACTCGACCGGACTGGGGTTGGCGGCGGTCGGGAAGTGGCTGACGAAGGACCTCAGCGTTCAGTTGCGCGTGACCTGGGCGACCAGTTGGCCGCGCAGCCAATCCGGGGGGCACGGGACGCCGGTAGTGGCGTACCGGTGGGCGATGCGGGCCACGGGGGTGGAGGCGTTCGACTTCGATCTCGACTTCAACGCGACGCTGTCGCACTACCGTCGGCCCAGCGGTTGGCGGCGGTCACCGCTGCTGTCCTGGGCCAACGGCGGCTGGCGGCTGGCGGCCGGCACACCGCAACCATTGCTGACCGGGAACGACGCGGTGCTGGGCACGATGAGTCTGTGGACTCCTTCGGACATCTCCTGGCGGCGGGCCCTCGGCGCGACCACGTCGCCGGCCCCGGCCCCGTCCGAGCCCGCCCAAACCAAGGTGCCGGTGTCGGCGGCCGAGGAACTGCTGAAGGCTCCGCGACCGAAGCAGCTGTCGCGGGCGTTTCACATCGACGCGCTGGACACGCCGGTCGAGCTGGTGACCAGACTGGCCCGGCGGGCGCTGGCGGACGTGACTGACAATTCGCCGATCATGACGGCGGACGGCACACCGGTGGACGAGGCGCTGGCCGACCAGTTCGGTGCGGTCATGAACAAGGGGCACTCGACCACGCTGACCGCGCCGGGCGGGATGCTGGTGGGCGGGCTGTTCGGTGACGGCAGCTACGCCGACTGGCACGCTGGGGTGGCGGTGCGGATGACCCCGGCCAACTGGCGACTCTACACCATTGTGGACATCATGTCGGTGGAGGATTACCACCGGGGCACCACCGGGGTGTATGTGACACGGGGCAGGGGCACGACGCACACGGTCAAGGTGTTCGCCGGGCCCGGCGGAACCCCCGATCACCCCACCGGCGTCTTCGCCGGTCGGTTGGCCGGCGCCTACGATCTGCTCGACCGGCACAAGGGCCGCGCCCATCGCACGGAGGTCAGCGGCGGGCAGGAACGCAACCGGTCACACGCGGGCCGGTATCTCCTCTACAAGGCCGACGTCATCTATACGGCCTTGGCCAGCGCCAGGTGGGGGAACCTGGTCACGGAACTGCCGGGCGGCCGGGAAGTGCTGGACAAGGCGTTGCCGAAGTCGCGGCGGCCGCGGCTGCGGGAGTCGGTTTGGCAGGCCACGGTCAACGACGGCCTCTATGTCTACATCGCCGAGTCCGACGCCCGCGATCTGGGTCTCGATCCGCATAACATCCTGCTCCCATTGGGGTACAACGTCGGCTGGCGGCCGCCGGAGTTCGTCCGGCATGGCCGAGGCTTCGGGGTCAACGTGCTGGAGGACAAGGTCGACCTGGACGACCTGGTCGGGTTGATCCGAAACACGATCAATGGCTCACTGTCGCAGGCGCTGCCGCAGGATCTGGCCGACGACGTGCGGGGTGGGTTGCGTCATCTGCTGGCGACAGTCCGCGCGGACGGACTCGACGCGTTCCTGGACGAGCTGATGGGTGACGGCTTGCCGCTGGTGCTGCGCCGCCGCGCATACGTCGGCCGGCGGCTGGTGCGGGCGACGCTACGGTTGCGCCTGGGCGGTGAGCCCACCTTCCAGGACCTGCGCCACGACGTCAGCATTGAGGATTATCACATCGCCGACATCGGCTCCCAGAATGTGCAGGGTGAGTCGCGTGGTCACGGGTGGTCGGCGCGGTTCGTCGCCGGTGACGGCGATCGGCACGGCGCGGCCCGTGGCCTGCTGGCGGGTGCGGTGACCGGCGGCGGCACCGCCCATGCCGTACAACGGCACGACGGAAACCTGCTGCGTGTGCAATCCGCGACAGCATCCACCGGCCCGACGACGAGGTTCAGGGCGCTGGTTGTCCCGGAGGTGGTCCTCACGTATGAGGGCGGTACCCCCGAGGTCGTCGAAGCCGTCCCGGTCACCCTCCTCGTGCGGGTGCCGGAGTCGATGAGCACGCCGATCGCCGAGACCGGGGACCTCACCAACCATTGGCGGGGCCCGGGTGCGCCGGTCACCACCCTGCTGGCGCCCGGGCAGATGCAGCCGCGACGGCTGGTGGAGTGGAAGAACGAGCCGGGGGCGGTGAGGCTGCCTCGGCAATTCTCGCCCGAGCATGTGTGGGGCAACGGGGCGCTGCGCATCGCCGCGGAGCGGTTGCTGACCATGCTCGCCTCCGGCCGCACGTCGGATCCAGGCAATGAACTGGCGCTGATGGACCAGGTGTCCTCCGAGTACCGGATAGCTGGCTCCGACCAGAACACCGCACTCTGGACACTGTTCTCCAGAGCCACCCTGAAGAGCACGTTCTTCGAGATCAACGATGCCCAGGACCGGGATCCGGAGGGGCGGATTCCTGACGTGGACGGCGAACGAACCGGCCTACGCCTGCCGGTCGTGTCCGTGCTGTCGCTCGGCAGCGCGGTGAAGGGCACTTGGCGAGATGTGGAGCTTCGGCTGCTGGCCAACCTGCGCAACGTGCGGCTGCACTCGCTGGCGGGCCGGGACGGAGAGGTCTTCCGGATCGAGCGCCGAGAGGTAGTGCTCACCGCCCAGGAGTCGGACCGTTTGACAATCGCCGGCATGACCGCCGACCCGCGTTTCCAGACCTCGTTCGATCAGGATCACTGGAACGATTCGCCGATCAACGAGACTGACCTGTCCGCTCTCGTCGGCGAGACGCACCTGTCCGGCTCGGACGAAGACGGCACGGCCGGCTCCGGCCAACCGGGCAACTACCAGTCATACCGGGACATTAGCCCGACCTACGAGTTCCGCGCCGATGTGGTGTACCGGCTGGCCGCCACGATGGACGGGCGTACCGAGGCGGTTGACGTGGTCGTGCCGAACGGCCTTTGGTTCCGCCTGCGTGAGCTGGAGGCCCGCACGACGGGCCTGGTGACCAGCAGGATGGTCGACGCCTTGGCCGAGGCGGTCACTGTCGTGGACAACGCGGCCACCGCGTATCGGGCCGCGGCGGCGGAGGAGGAGACGGCCCAAGGAGACCTGCCCGCGTCGCGTCGTGCTTTCGCGGATGCCGTCGTCGCTGAGGACCAGGCGTGGCAGCACGTCGAACGCATGTTCAGCGATGCCTTGTCCGGGTCGGATGGCGACCCGACGGAGCGTGCCGATGCGCAAAGCCGGTTTGCCGCCATGACTCGCGGCCGAGGCTCGTATGTCGAGCTCCTCACAAAACGCGCCCGAAGTGAGGAGGCGTTCGACCAAGCGCGCGCCGGGGCGATGCAGGCATATCAGGACCGTCGCGATGCTCGAGCGCTGCACGTCGAGGTCGTGCCGGGAGCCGGCCGGTACGACGCCGGTCCGTTGCACCTGTCGGAGCGAGCGTTGGAGCGGGCTGACGCTGCGCTGCGAGATGCTGCAATCAGGCTAGCCGCCGATGATGGCAGCATTTCCGATCTGGCTGCGGATTTGGTGAGGCTGCCCGGCCGGCAGCCGGCCGTTGGGGACGGCTCTGGCCGGCTCGGGGAGGCGGCCGCCGCAGCCGAGGCGTGGCACGAGGCCGTGCGCTCGATGGGGGGCGCGGCGAAGGCAGCCCAGAGACACACGGCAAAGCTGATCGAGTTGCGGACGAGGTCCGAAAGAGCCGTCAAGACGCTGCATACCTTGCGCTTGAACCTGAAAGGACAGGTCGCCCGGCTGGTGCCGGGCAATGTGTGGGCCGCTGACGACGGCCTGCGGACGGTCGACGACAGTGGGCTGCCCGCGGCGCCGGCCAACGCCGCGTCGCGCGGCTCCGATGGCGGCGAGTTCGCCGACGCGGGGATCGGCTTCACCGGCGGCCGGTACTGGCCGTCGGAGCCGAGCGGTCCGGATACCCAGGTGCCGGAGTCGCTGTCCGCCATCCCCGGGGCCTTCGTGCTCGCCGTGCACGGGGACGCCCGGGGGTTACGGATCAACGGCAGGTTCGTCCCGCCCGCCCGGTTCGCCGAGATCGTGCGGAACACGCCCGGCTGGCTGGGACAGCCGCTGGCTGTCGCGTCGTGCGACACGGCACCGGAGCAGCGCCCGGCCCGGCTGGCCGATACGCTGCGCCGGCTGCTCGGCGTGGACGTGTACGAAAGTGACGGCTGGGTCGAGTCCCGGCCCGGACGGCTGCGCGCGATGCACGTCGGGTTCACCTCGACCGGTGCGATCAGCTTGCGCTACGACCTGGCCCGGTTCTGGCGCTACCCGGCCGACGGCGGCGAGCGGACCGAAGTCGGGCCCGAGTTCACCGCGGTACCCCCGCTACCACCGGCGTCCGCGGTGCAGCCCGAGCCGGTCGACCCGTACGACAGTCTGCGCGTGTTCAGGATGGCCGATCCCGCGGTGCGACGCGCCTACCTCGACCTGGCCCGGAGCCACTATCAGGTGCTGGCGGCGGCGTGGACCGGCTTCGCCGCCGGTGCCATGGCGGCCGCCAACGAGGCGCTGCAAGCCTTGGCCGACCACCTGACCGGCGTCGAGGGAATCCCGGCGGTGCCTGTCCTGCTCCTGCCGCCGGCGCCGGAGGGCGAGACCCTGCGGGCCGTCTTCGACGGCGCCGAGCATGCGATCGAGATCGCGCTCAGCGAGCCGGACGCGATGGTGACGGCGCTCCAGCACGAACTGCTCCACTCGGCTCAGCGGTTCATGGTGTACCAATTCGTTGCGGGCGCCGGCCGTGCGGACTTCTGGCAGGGGTTGGCGCGGGAGGGTGCGAACGAGGCGGTGCTGGCGGCGGCGCGGGCGAACCCGCTGTACCCGGACGACGAGCGTCATGCCGTGGCGGCGGCGCTGTGGTGGGACCTGTACCGCCCTGAGGACGGCTACCTGGTCCGCCGCCCGGTGGAGGATCGGCTGCACGGCGCTGCTCAGGACGCCGACCGGCGCCTGGCGGACGCCGAGGACACCCCCGGCTTCAGCGTGCGGATGCTGGAGCGGTACGCCGCCACCAGCCGGGACGACTGGCGGCGGTCCGTCATCGCCTCGGCGTTCCACCTTGAGTCGCTGGCCGAGGCGCAGGCGTACGGCCTCGAACTGGCGTCGGCCGAGCTCGGTTCGGCGCGGGACTGGCGGGTGGACCTGACCGACGCGGACTTTGCCGGGCTGACCGGCTACCACGTGGGGCTCCGTCCGGGCGGCGTGCTCGTTGGCCGGGACCCGGAGCGGCTGCGCCGGGTGCCGGACTGGCCGGCGGACGCCGCGCGGTTCCGGGCGGTGGTGGACGCGCGGGACGGCCTGCCGATGGCCGCAGCGGTGGCGGTCGCGCTGGCGGTACTGGATCGGCTGCCCGGCGGGTCGGCGGTGGTGGAACTGCTGCCGAGCGGAGCGATCGGGGCGGACGAGGCGTCCCGGCTGGCGGATCAGCTCGGCGCCGGCCGGTCGCTGCGGGTGGCCACGGAGTACCTGGCGAGCCCGCCGGCCCGGTCGGCCCGGGTGCGTCCGCTGCGTCCGGGGGGCTGGGACACCCTGCCCGGCCAGGCCACGGAGTTCGAGTTCCGCCCGTCGGCCGCCGAGCCGCCGGCCACCCTGGTCCTGCCCAGCCCGTTCGAGCGTTTGCCGGCGCGGCCAGGCGGCGGCTTCTGGCTGCACAACCGGCTCGACTGGTGGGTGAGCCTGGACCACGGTCAGGTGTCGCTGCGGTCCGAGCGATCCGGTGCGTTGCCGCCGTGGGAGGTGGCGGTACTGGCCCGGGGTGTGCACCGGGCATTGACCGGGCGCAGCAGCAACGGCCGGCCGCTGCCCGAGGCGCCCGCCTTCCCGGAGTACGTGCCGTTCGGCGAGCTCCGCAACGGCGCCCCGGAGCGGGACCTGCTGGACGCGCTGTTCGGCGCGGGCGTGGTAGATCCCGGTCGGTACCGGTCGCCCGGTGGCCCCGATGACCTCGACTTCGAGGTACTGGAACTGGTCGAGGCGGTCGGTGCGGCGGCCGAGGTGGATCCGGTGGTCGATCCGCCGGCTGCGCTGCGGGCCGGCTGGTCCCGATTGGCGGAGCGGATCGGGATCGAGCCGGGCGATCCGCAGGCCCTGCTGGACGTCGGTTTCGCGGCCGCGCTGGTGTACGGCATCGGCGGGCTGAACCCGGCCCGGCTGACCGCGATGCGGCACTTCATCGCGCTCGACCGCGCGCCCGGCACAACGTGGTACCGCGATCCGGCCCGGCTCACCGCCCTGGCGTCCCAGCTCTGGGGCCGGCCCGGCTGGCTGGCGGCGGCAGTGGAACTGGCCGCCGGGGTGAGCACGCTCGACGAGCTGGCTCGTGCGGCGGAGCGATTCCAGGCACTGACCAACCGTTTGGTGGCCGCGGCCGAGCCGGCGGCGGACGGCCGGGTGTGGTCACTGGGCGGGATCCAGGTCGAGGAACCGTCGCCGGACGGGGTGGTGGTCGGCTACCCCGCGTCGCCGGACGGCCGGCCGGTGGGTTGGGACCCGACGGTGGGCACGCCCGGCGGGGCGGCCTGGCTGGCCGTCCTGCTCGACCGGCTGACCGCCACCGACCAAGAGGCGTTCGACGGGCCGGTGGTGTTCCGGCCGGTCGGCATCGCCCCCGAGTGGTTCCCGGGGCTGCGGGAGCAGGCCCGCCAGCTCGATCACCGGCATCAGCTGCGCATCGAGGTACAGCCACCGCGGACGCTGTCGGCCGGGGCGGTGCCGGCGCTGCCCGACCGGCCGGAACGTTCCGTCGCGCGGGACCGGCAGGCGCTCGCTGTCGAATGGCACCGGGCCGGCGCCGAACTGGCCGCGGCCGGCCTCACCGGGCAGGCGGCCGAGGCGCGGCGGGAGATCATCCGCGCCGAGCTGGCCCGGTTGAACCAGCGAATCGCCGAGCACGCCGCCGGCGCGAGGGCGTACACCGCCATCTTCGTCGGTGAGCGGGTGTGGCTGCGGGTACCGGTGTTCGCCGACGAGTCGGGGGTCCATGGGGTCGACCCGCACACCCATCAGCGAACGCATGACTACATCTGGACGGGCGGCCGGTGGCAGCGGTTGCGGCTCCGGGGCGGGCTGGGGGGTGCGGAGCTCGAGTTGCCGGTCTGGGTGGTTCGGCCGGCCGGCCCGGTGGACCAGGGACATGTCCAAGGTCTGGCCTGGTCACCGGCGGGGCACCGCCTCGACGCCGACGGTGATGCCGGGACGATCCTGGAACTGGTGGAGCCGGCGATGCTCGTACTGGACGACGAGGAGGAGGGTGAGGATCCGGACGCGGTGCGTTCCGGCACGCGGCAGGCGATCCAGCGGGCCACCAGGAGATCCACGCTGGGCCAGATGTTCCCGGACTACCGGGTCGATGACAACTATCGGGAATGGCAGCTCGTACCAACAAGCGGGGAGATCTACGTCCAGCACAACTTCGGTTTCCCGGTGGAGGACATGTACGCCCTCATACGGGACCTCATCGGCTACCCGCACCAAAGACCGAGCGAGGGGTTCACGGCGGCGGCCGGGCTGGCCGAGCAGGGTTTGGCGTTCGGGGCGTGGGCCGCGGCAGAGTTCCACAGCGGCGGGCCGGATCTCACCGAGGTCTCGCCGGCGGCGACGCTGGCCGGCTACCTGGCGGACGCGTATGCGGTGGTGTCGGCGGTGGCCGCGCTGCACCATGAGCCCGCCGGCACCCTGGTGAAGAACCTGCTCCTGGTGGCGGCCCGGGAACAGTGGACCGGTGCGTTCAAGGCGCTGCCGCGGGAGCTTCGGCTGTTTCTCGACGCGAACGCGGCGAAGATCCAGCAGCGGTTCGCGCAGGACTACGCCCCGCCGCACGAGGCGGACCTGGCAAGGGCCCGCAACGAGCGCGGGGACTTCGATCTGCTGGACACCCCAGTGCCGGGGAAGCCGTTCACGTTGCGCCAGCTGTGGGACAACTTCCTGCGGGAGGAACCGGCGGAGCGGATCACCCCGGAGCAGGCGCTGGACATCCGTACGTTCTTCGCCGGACCCGACACGGGCGAGGGGCACCTGAGGCACGTGCCGTTGCGGCGGACGGAGTTCCGCATCTTCGGGGTGCCGCACACCTCGTTCAGCTCGGTGTGGCAACGGGACGACGGGTGGCTGTGGCGGCGGGCACGGCGGGGGTATCAGCGGGTAGTGGCCCCCCGGACAGTGGTGGGCGGCGGCACGTCGGTCGCCCCGGGCGCGGTGGCGGCGCAACTGCTCCGCCAGGCCGCATCGGTCGACCCGGGCACCCGCGGCCCGGAGGGTGTGCTGCGGGCGATCTGGGCGGGCGCGGCGGAGCTGTTCAAGGGCCTGGACACCGCGCGGGACACGCTCGACCTGGCGGTACTGGCCGACGTGCTGCGCCAGGTGCCGGCCCCGGATCGGGGGTCGGTGGCCGCGGCGGTAGTGGAGAGCGTGCATCTCCGGCTGGATTCGTCGCTGCGGCGCGGCATCAGCTTCGTGGACCTGAGCCGGGCCGGCCTGGACGAGGCGACGCAGCGACAAGCCCGGGAATGGTTCCCGAGGGCCAGGGTACGGATGGCCGACGGCACGCTGGACGAGGCACTCCGTTGGGTGCAGGCCGGCGACCGGTTCGGCGGCGTGAACACCGCTCCGGTCCGGGTCCCGGTGCGGCGGGTGGCGGATCGGCTGGCCGAGCTGGCCGGCGGCCCGGACTCGGGCCGGCTCACCGACCTGGCGCACGACCTGGGCCTGCCCGCCGATCCGGACGCCGAGCAGCGGCTGTTCGATCTGGCGTACCTGACGGCCGCGGTGTACGGACCGCAGATCACGCGCGACGACCTGGCGCGCGCGGATTGGTCGCTGTCCGTGCTGGGCGGCGATCGCAGGCTCGTGACCTGGGACGATCTGGAGTCGGCGGCCGGCCACCGGTTGCACGGAGACCGCGCGCCCGTCGACTTGGCCGTGGCCGACGCACGGTGGCTGCTGGACGTCCTCGCCGAGGCCGGCGGTGACCGGGAACGGGCGGCTGCGGTCCTGAGGGACGTGGCGGACCTCGTCGAGGCGGTGTACGGTGCCCGCCTTCGGGCAGAGGGCCTGGCCAAGCTCGGGCGGGTGGTGGAGGTGTTCACGGGCCGGCGCCTCGTCGGGAGAGCCGAGCTGTGGCCGGCAGCGGGTTGGCTGTTCGGCAACGATCCAGGCCACAACACCGCGAACACCCTGACCCAGCTCGCCGACATGGTCGCGGATCTCGACCATGTCGAGCCGGTCACGACCGGCCGCCTGGTCCAGGTCTCCGAGCTCGCGACGGACCTGTTCCGCCGCTTGATCAACGTGGAGGAGCTGATCGGGACGGCGCGGCTGGTGTCGCTGCTGCCGTCCCGGCCGCAGCCGGCCCGGGCGGCCGACCTGGAGGAGCCGTTTCGCCGGCTCATCCAGGGCGATGTGCGGTTGGGAGGGGATTTCTGGCCGCTGCATTGGCACTTCCTGATCCGGACGATCGCCCGGTTCCCGCGTGCCGAATCGGCGGAGCTCCTGGCGTACCTGGTCCGGGACGCCAGGCTGGTGTTCGGCCCGAGCACCCGCGTCGCCGACCTGGTCAGGCTGGGGCGGCTGGTGGATGTGGTGCACGACGGCAAGCGCTGGACGGCGGGGCTGGAGCGGCTGAGGCGGGACGTCGCCCTGCTGGTCCCGGAGCAGAAGCCGATCACGCTGGGCGACGCCGACTTTCGCCGCCTGGTGGGGGTGGTCGAGAACGCCGATCAGGCCAGGGCAGACGCCCGGTCGGCGGTCCGCGACCTGGTACGGCTGACCGGGGCGGTGTTCGCCGACCAGACGATGGCCGGGGACCTGGACGGCACGGCCGTGACGATGGCAGCGCTGGCGCTCGGACCGCGGCCGGTCGCCCGGGCCGAGTTCGAGACAGCGATCCGGGACCAGATCTTCGGCGGCGATCCACTGTGGCGAGGGACAGCGGACGAGATCAGAGCGGTGCTGGCGGCGGTCGCCGAGGCGCAGCGGAACCGTTTGCCGGCGGACCGGATTCGGCGCCAGGTGCTGGGCTTCGACCCGCCGTCCGGCCCGGCCGTCGGCGCGCTGGCGGAGCGGTGGCGACAGTCCGTGCGGGACTGGCAGGACGGGCTGCGTCCGGCCGGCGCCGAATCGGGCTGGCTGGAGCAGCGGATCGGACTTCGCCAAGGAACCGCCGGTTCCCGGCGACCGCGCTGGTGGCCCGCTGGCCGCACGCAGACCCCCGGCCCCGACCTGTCGGCCGTCGGGATGCTGGCCCGCGCCGTCTCCGGCGCCGGCACCGGCCCGCCAGAGCTGGCCTCGATGCGGCGCCTGATGGTCACGCTGACGGCCGAGCAGGGTAGCCACCTGGAGGACAGGGTCCGAACGCTGCGCGGGAACGACACCGCACCGGTGACTCGGCAGGACCTGCGGACGCTGGTGGCCGCGGGGGACGAGGCCCAGAGCGCGCGCGGGGATCGCCCGGTGCGGCTGAAGGACCTGCGGTCGGCCTGGGCGGCAGTGACCGTCGGTACCGCAGATCCCAGCACGCGCATGGACCAGCTGGTCAGCTCCATCGGCTCCGGCGACCTGGTCGAGCTGCGCCGACTCCTGGACTCGGCGCCTGACGAGGCCACCGCGACGGAACGGTCGATCCGGGCGGTGCTGGAGCTGACAGCGGCGATCCTGGAGAACCGGCCGGGCCGGCACGTCCTCCCGCCGGAACGTAACGTCGACCTCGACGCTCACCGGGTCGAGCTGGGACGGCAACTCGCGCGCCTGAGCGAGGCCCGGCCCCAGCACGCCGAGCAGCTGACCGACCTGACGGCATCGGTCTTTACCTGCCCGCCGCCGGTGGAGACGTCCGAGCGGACGTAGAGGACTACCGCCGACGCACGGCGCGATGTCACGCGATGTGCGCTCAGTTGGTGAGATGGGGATGTCATGCCTGTTGGTGATGGTTGCCGGGAGATTCTGGTCGTTGCGGGCCGGTTGGTGTTGACCGGTGGGTTGGTGCAGGTCGGGGACCCGGTGGCGTTGGCGGCGTCGGTGGCTGCGGATCAGCCGGTCGATGCGGCGTTGGTGTTCCTGGTGGAGGAGGTGCCGCGTTCGGCGGTGGGGTTGGGGTTTGTTCGTGGCCAGCCGTTCGGTGATCAGTTGGTGTTGGTGCCGTGGGGCATTGAGCGTTGGGAGGTTGGGGACGCGGGGGCGGTGGAGCAGCTTGCCGATCTGTATGGGGTGCAGGTGCAGGTGCCGGTGGGGTTGGCGCGGTCGGGGCGGTTGGTTGGTGTGGATGGGTCGGGTCGGGAGGTGGTGTGGGAGGGGGCGGTGGCGGTGCGGGGTTTGCCGTGGTCGCATGTGGCGGCGCGGGAGGCGGTGCGGGAGGCGGCGCGGTTCGCTTCGGATGGGGCTGGGCCGTCGTGGGGGCGGCTTGAGTTGTTTGTTGGGGTGGTGGGGGAGGTGCAGCAGCGGTTGCGGGTGGCGGTGCCGTCGGCGGCGTTGGCCTTTGCGGTGTATTTGGCTCGGTTTGCGGTTGTGTCGGAGGTTTATGCGGGGGAGTTGGCTCGGAAGGTGATGCCGGTGTCGGCTGCCGATCTGTTGGGGGTGGTCGGTGGTGGTCTGGTGCCGGTGGGGGCTGTCGATGCGTTGGTGGACGGCTTGTTGCATGCGTCTGGGTCGGCGGCGTTGGTGTCGTTCGGGTCGGGTGGGTTGGCGTGGTTGATGGCGGGTGCTGGTGGTGTGTTGTGGTGGGTCGGGGGGCTGTCGGGTCCGGGGCCGGTGGCCACGCGGGTGGTGGATGACTGGCGGTTGGCGGCGTTGGGTGATCCGTCGACGGCGGTGTTGGTGGTTGGTCCGGATGGCCGGGCGACCACGGTCGCGGAGTTGCGGGGTGACAGCGGTCTGGCGTTGTCCGACCTGCTGCCCTTCCGGCCGGGCCAGGACGTGGCGCAGGAACTGACCGTGTTCACGATGACGGACACCGAGCTGGATTATCCGTCTGACGGGCCGGCCGGTGTCGGTGGTTCGAGCGTTCCGTTTCTGGCGGATCTGCCGGCACCGATGGCGGGTACGAAGCTGAAACTGAGGTTGCCCGCGGGGAAGTTCCTGGATGCTCGCGACGGAGTGTCGGTCGTCGCCGACGGGGACCATCTGGTCGAGCTGGATCGTGTCGGCTGGGAAGGGCTGGCCTGGGTGGTGTCTGCCATGGGTGGGGCGCAGGCCGGCACCACCTACGCGGAGATCGTCGTGCAGTCTGAGGATGACCAACTGGAGATCCCCTTTTCCGGGCTCGGCCTGGATCCGGGTGGTGTGCAGGCGCTGGTCCTGGCGGCGACCCTGGTGCCAACCGATGATCTTCTGCGCGCCTTTGACGCCTTGGGTTGGGTGCGTGATGGGAACACGTTGGTGGCGCGTCGCGAAGCCGCGCCGGTCGTAGCGGCCGGCCTCGGGCCGTTGTTCGGGCATATTCGGGATCCGCATGTTCGTGGGCAGCTCATCCAGGCCGCACGCGCCGCTGGATATGGATCGACGGCCGTCGAACAGCATCGTGGTGCTGCGGACTTGATCGGCCGGCCGGAACCGGTCGATGATCCGGTGCCGGTCGGGCCGTGGCCGCCCGCCGTACTGTTGCCGAGCGAGTTTCCGTTGCAGTACAAGATCACCGCCGTCGATGCGCCGCGCGGCGCTGAGACCGCTGCGGGGCCGGCTGCGTCGGACCGGGTGGCGGCGGCGGCGATGGAGTTGGTCCGTCAGTACGCGCCGGGTCTGACGGTAGCCGGCTGGGAGGTGGTTGCTCCGGAGGTGGTTGCTCCGGAGGTGGATGCTCCGGCGGTGGTCGGCCGGTTGAGCGCTGTGCTCGCTGACCGGGAGCTGACGAGGTGGGCGTCGAATGGCCTGCTGGACAGTGGTGTGGCGGTGCGTCCGAAGGATGGAGGGCAGGACAGACGGGTTCGGCTGGTGGTGCGGGCGGAACCGGCCGATGTGTATCAGCGCGTGCGTGGGGCTGGGGCCGGGCAGCACTACGTGGCGCCGTTGCTGGTGACGGTGGTGTTGCACGCTGGGTCGTCATCGGAGGTCGGTCTCACCGGTTCGGCGCTGATGGAACTGCGTGCGATGGTGCCGGACGAGGTGTTGAAGGGGACGGGGTTCCGTGTCGTGCGGCGGGGCGCCACGTTGGTTGGCGAGCCGCAGGATGACGCGAAAGCGACAGCACGGGGGCTGGGTCTTGCCGTCGTGAACCTCCCGTCGCCAGTGGTGAAGCCTGAGCAGGCCGAGGCGGACGCGATCGACCCGGTGTCGGTGCGGGCGCTGCACGACGCGGTTGTCGCGGAGCTGAAGTCGGGTCGATGGCCGGCAGCCGGACCGGTACTTGAGGATCCGGACAAGCTTGACCGACTCCATCGAGTGCTGTCCGGACCGGGGCTGAAAGGCCTGTTCAAGCACGGGCTACACCGCCTGGGCGTGGACGCGCCACCGCTACGGGTGCGGTTGGCGTTGTTCGATGCGGTGCCGCTGGGCGAGCTGATGAGGAATGGGTTGGCGTTCCAGCGGGTGCGTGCCGGGCTGCTGGTGCAATTGAGTCTTGCCGGGAGCTCGGACATGCTGGCGTTCCGGCTTGACGGCGCGGTTGAGCTGGTGCTGGACATCCCTGCGGCGACACAGCTCGTGGGTACGCCGCCGCTGGACGACCAGCCGCCCGTGTACGAGCGGGCGCCGCTGTTGGACAGCGGGCCGGTTGGGCTCGACGATGGCGAGCCGATGAACCCGGCGGTCCGGGAGGTGTGGGACGCGGCCGCCGTGGAGCTTGGCGTCGAGCCGGGCGTGCTGCGGGTGATTGGCGGCGAGTTGGCTGGGATGGTGCGTGAGCGCGGCGCCACCGCTACGGCCGGTGAGCTGTTGGCTGGGTTGCGTGAGCGGTTGGCGCCGTTCGGGGCGTCCACCGACGGTGAGGTGGTGTATCTGGCGGAGTTGGGTGCCCGGCTGGGGTTGGACCCGGAGGACCTGCCGTCGTTCGGCTGGCTGGCCCGGCGGGGGGTGCCGCTGGAGTTATTGCACTTCTTGCCGGACGAGTTGGCGGCGAGGGCCGTTGCGTGGGCTGCGGATCAGGTCCGCCGTGGCGACGACGTCGCCGGGGTCGGGGCGGAGCTGGGCCTGTTGCCCGGTTCGGGCGAGCCGGGCCTGCGCACGCTGGCGCTGCTCACGCTGGCGGCGAAGCTCGGCCTCGGGCCCGCCACCGGACCGGCTGTCCAACCCGGCGGCCGTCTCCATCTGGAGGGTCAGCTGGATCTGGCCGGCCTCCTGATGATCGGGGACTTGGTACGTACCGCAGTGCGACAGGCCGCAGTGCGACAGGTCGACGCGGCACCGGACACCGTGGAGGATTCGGATGAGGCCCGGGACCTGGGGGAACGTGTCGCGAGGCAGGTCGAGCGGATCGCCGGAGAGTTCGGGTTCAAGACGGTGCGGCATCTGACGCGGTACGCGGAGTTGAGCGGGCGGCTCGGGTTTCCGGTCGGCGAGCTGAACTTCTTGTTGCCGTCGCGGCATCTGGAACTGCAGGTGTACCGGCTGGTCGGTAGCGTGCCGCGGGACGGGATCGAGCGGTTCCTGAGGGAGGTGGCTCCAGCGCGGCCGTTGCACCGGTCGGTGGGTCTGCCGCCCGGGTCAGTGCGGCCGGTGCCCGGTCCGTTGAGCGAGCAAGAAGCGGCCACCTGGGCAAACCGGTTGCGTGTGTCGGAGGACCAAGTGCGGGCGCTGGCCGGGCGTGCCTGGGCGGACCTGACGCGGATCGCCAGGTTGGCCGGCGAGCTGCGGCTGTCCGATGAGGAGGTGCCGCGTCTGGTCGAGTTGATCCTGCGGACCGGTCGGGTGCCGTATGACCTGGCCCGGTTGGCGTCCCGTGCGCGAGTCGAGCCGGGGCTGGCGGTGGAGTGGTCCTGGCGGATGGACACGGACCTGCGGGACCTGATGCCGATGCGGTCGGTGCTGAACCGGCTGGCAGTGCACGCCCCGGCACGGGCCGACAACCGGCTCACCGTCGAGCGTCTGGTGGACCTCCTGTGGCCTGGACCGCGTGGAGGGCCGGACGGGTCTCCATGGTGGATGTTCTGGATCGGGGCGCACATGCGGCCGGGATCCGGGCCGGACGGACTGACCCCGAACGAGCTCTACGACATATTCAAGTTGGGCAGCACGACCATCGAGGAGCTGGCGGAACGGGGCTGGAACGATGTGATCGGCGCGGCCGTTCGGAGCGACAACGGTCCGTCCGGTCGCCTCTGGGCGGGTGTGCGGCTTCCCGCGGAGCGCAACGCGGACCTGTGGCTCGCCGGATGGCTCGCCGAGCAGCTGGGGGTCTCACAAAACAATGTCGGGCGCAGCCTGCGCCACCAGCCGTGGACGGATCTGGTGGCCTTCCTCGACGTCCGAAGCGACCTGGCGCTGCCGATCCCGACGGGACAGCAGGATGCTCGCCAATCGGCCGGACTGCCGGCGTTGGAGCACCGGGATCTGCTGCCCCACGGGCCCCCTGCCAAGTGGAGGTTGCTGCACGACCTGGCCGAGCACTGGGACGTCCGGGTGTTCCAGCTACGGCCGGTCCTGGACTTGTTGCCGGATGACCCGGACCAGAACGTGGAGATCGGGGCACTCGCCGACAGCATGCTGCGACTGATCTGGGGGCAGGGTGAAGACGGGGCCGTCGGTGCGGCGATGGGCACCGACGCCGCCCTGCTGCTGGAGTTCCTGACCGATTGGGGGCTGCCCGCATCCGAGTGGCGTGCCGCTCGGGCGGAGGCGGGCCGATTCGGTCAGTGGCTGACCGGTGCGGTGGGGTTGGAATCCACGTCATCGGCGCAGGTCCACCAGTTCGTGAACGAGCTGCCGGAGGAAGTTACGACGGAGTATCACGCCGCGTTGGTGCAGATGTCGGACTGGCTGGGCCTGGACCGCAGCGCGCGCTTTGACTTGTCCTCGCGGCTGCGGATCGGCGCTGGGTGGGTGGTCGCGTTCAGCGTCCGGATCGGGCGGGTGCCAGACGATGTCGTGGATCAGGCCGGCCGGTTGGGGGTGCGGGAGCCGGTCCAGCTGTTCGCGCTGGCCTCCATGCTGGGTGTCGATCCGAGGGTGCTCGGTGTCCAGGATGACCTCGGGTGGCTCAACGATGACCCCGGACCGGGCCGGTCCGGAAGGTTCGCCGCGGCCGAGGTGGTGGCCGAGTCGATCCGGGCCCGTCCGGACTGGCCGGAGCGGCGGTTGGCCGGCACGCTGACGGATCACCTGTTCCAGATCGTGCGGCACAGCCGGGCCGTACCGCCGAAGCTGACGCATCAGCTGAACGGCGACGGTAGCTGGCTCGGCCTGCCGGGGCTGCTGGAGGTCGCGGCCAGGCTGAAGATCCCACCGCAGTCGGTAGCCGTCTATGCCAACCTCAACCGCGCACCGAAGACCGCCGGTGCGCGCCGGGCCGGACCGGACGAGGTGATCGCCGCATACCAGGAGTGGCTGCGGTCCGTCGAGCAGCAGTACGGGCTCAACGGGGAGGACATGTGGCGGGTTTGGAACCACAGCGGGTCGGGCCCGATCACCAGGGGCGACGTCGCCGTGGTCCACGCCGCGGCGCTGCGACATGCCGAGCCGGAGCGCCGGTCCGGGGTGTTCGGCCGGATCGTCGCGCACGCCGGCGAGGATCCGGCCAGCGCCATCCGCGCGATGGTGGCGGTGGAGGGATGGGGTCGGTGGCTGGTCCCGCTGCTGCCGGACGCCCCGGGCCTGGATGGCGTGTCGTTCTCGATCACGTCGGACGACGTGGCCGCCACGGCCATGCGCGTGCAGGTGGAGCAGCGACTCGGTAGCCTGCCCGGTGCGGTTGTCGCCGAGAACGAGGGCCGGACCGAGGTGCGGTACGAGTTCGGGCCTGAGCGGGGCACCTGGACCGGGCTGACGGCGGTGCTCGATGCGCTGCGGGAACAGGATTTCGGCGGCCATCGGATGCGGGTCCAGGTGACGACCCGGTACGGCACGGACGCTGCCGCGTACCTGCGTCTGGCTCACCTCTACTACACGAACGTCGATGTGTTGACCAGCATCGGCGTCGCACCATCCGATGACTACCGCGGGATTGATCGGGACGTGCAGGACCCGCCCCGTTGGGGCTTCTCCACGTTCGCCGGGTTTCTCCGGGGCCATCGGCGGGGCGCGCTGCAAATGTCGGTGGCGTGGCACTCCGACGACTTCGTGAGGTTCATCATGCAGCCCAGACCACATCGGCGCTGGGCCGGGGCCTTGCAGGCGCAGCTGCGGATCATCGCGGCGTTGGTGGAACTCGCCCGCCGGCCGTTCCGGCAGCCGGACGTGTGGGACTGGAGATTCCAGTCGCCCGGCCGCCTGGGCTCCGGCACCCCCGACACGATCGGGCGGTTGGTGGGGTTGCTCGCTGATCGGTCGGTCCAGGCGCAGGCCGCCGCGCTGGTGTCCCGTACCATTCCGGGGTCGCGAGGCCCGTACTCGCCGGTGGCGTACGGGTTGGGTCCCGTCAGGGACGATCCCACCATCTTGGGGGAGCCGCCCCAGGCGCCGGGGATACCGAGCGTCGCCGAACTGGACAGGGTGCTGGCGGGTGACGAGTCGACGGCGGGACTGGATGCTGGCGCGGTGACCGCCTGGTTGACCGATCCGTCGCTGGGGATGAGCTATCGGGAGGCGGTGCTGCGGGCGGCCGGGCTCGCCGAGGTGTTCGCCGCTGGTCGGGTGCCTGGGGATCAGCCTGTTTCGGATGTGTTCCGTCAGCTGGTCGCGGGGCGGTTGGCGTTGCCGGATGAGGTGATACGAGCGGCTTACCGTGCGGTCTCGCAGGTGTCGGACAGCGAGCAAGATCTGGCGGATCAGCGGGAGCGGTGGGCCGAGCTGGTGCTCAGTTCGGCAACGGTTGATGCGTACATGGGACGTTCCGAGGAGTGGCGCCACGATGCGCTGCGGGCGGTTGATGCCGGCGCCGCGGACGGGTACCAGGACTGGCCGGAGCCGTCCGGGATTGTGGATTGGTTGCTGCGGCGGATCGAGTCCGGCGAGCAACCGGTGCCGTATTTCGTGGCGGACGCGTTGGGTGGTCTGGCCGGGCCCGGGTCGGGGCGGTCGTTCGACCTCGAAATTGGGGTGGAGTGGGGCGAGGACCTGCCGAGCGAGCCATGGACGTGGGTGGACCCCAAGGAACGTCGGGCTCGGGTGGAAGACGCACTGGCCGCGGCGCGGGAAGCGCTCGACCGGGCTGGCCTCACGGCCGAGTTGAAAATCGTCGACCGGGAGGAATGGAACGAGAGGTTCACGGTCGAGGCGAAGAGACTCGTGGACAGCCCGGCGGTATGGCGAGCGCTCGGGTCTGTGATCGAGACCGTGCGGCGGCATGCCGGCCGGACCAGCGGGCCGATGACGATCGAGATCAACAGTCCTGGGTCGGCGGACGCGTCGGCGGTGGTGCGGGGGGAACGGGCGGCGCAGGCCCTGAAGAGCCTCGTCGCCAGGCATCAGGAGATCCTGGAGGGGCTGGGCGCCGATCCGAGCGATGTCACAGCCTATGTGTCCCGCGGCCAGTTGATGGTCGAGTTGCGAGTCAAGATGGCGTTCTCGGCGGAGATATCGGTCGGTCCGGCGGGGGTGCAGGTCCCGGTGCGGGTCGCGTTGGGGCTGGTGGCTGCCGCGGAGCGCGTCGGCCGGAGCCTCGCTCGGGCCACGCCAGCGCCGGAACAGGTGGCTGGAACCTTCCTGGACCTGCCGGGCGGGCGGCTGCTCGCGGCGCTGCTGGCGGAGCTGAAGCTGGATCGGGCCGGCAGTGCGCAGCTCGCGGCGCTGTTCCGCCTCGTCGTGCGGCATCCGCACAACCCCGACCTGAGCCGGCTGCATAACACGGTGGGGTACTGGCTTCCACTGGACCACCGGCAAGTGCTCCTGTCCCTGAAGCTGCGGGACAGGCTCGACGCGGCGCCGGTACACCAGCCGGGCGGGATCCGTTTCCAGCCGCCGCCGGATGGCCAACGGCCGGTCGCCGAGCGTTCGGCGTTCGAGGTCCGACGGATCCCCGTAGACGGGGGGCGGCACCTGACCGAGGCGACGATCAACCTTCGGTTCGAGGCGTCGGCCGCTGGCGGTGGCGACGCCGCACCGACGTGGGACGACATACCCGACGCAGTGGAGAAGATCTACAACCCGGTGCGTCACGAGCTGCCCGACGGTACGTGGGCGTTTGTCCACAACAAACCGTTGCCGAACGGCGACCTGTTGAAGGTACGAGTCAACTGGGGGGCCACAGACGACGTGGTGGTCCATCAGGAGGTCGATACAACCGGGGTGACGGTCGACCAGAATACGTGGCCGCCGGGCCTGTCCGCCGACGTCTACGCCCACGAGATCGGGCACATGCTCGGCCTGCCCCACGAGACCGACCGGAATGCGCTCATGCATCCGCGCACGCCGGGTCCGGCCGGCGAACGCCCAGGCGTCGCGCTGACCGACCTCACCCGGCACCTCCTCGCGCTGAACATCGGAGAAGCGCCGTCCGCCCTGGAAAGTTCCACTGTGGACAGTATGGTCACTCCGCCGCTACGGCACGGGGACTATGTGGCCGGATTCCGGCCCGCTGTCGCCGACGTGGAGGACTTTCGATTGTTCCGGACGGCCGATCCGGCACTGCATGCCTTGATCCGCGAACGGGTGCGTCAGAACTACCGGCGGCTGATCGGCCTGGATGACGTGAGCCGGTGGCAAGCCTGGAAGGGCATCGCCAGGCTCATCGCCCGGGAGACCGGCGTACCGCCGCTGCGGGGGCGGGTGCAACTGGGCTCACCCTCCACGTTCCACGAAGGGAGTTTCTCGCCGGATGTGTGGAACGTGAGCCTCGACATCGGTATGCCGCTCGACAGGACGCTGCGGGCCCTCGTGCACGAGATGCTGCACGTCGAGCACGCGGCCGTGGCCGCCTGGTGGAGCGAGGAGGCACACGCGCAGTTCATCGACGATGGCGTCCGGGAGGACCTCAGGGAGCGGCGCCCGGCCGCCGACCCGAGGTATCCGGCCGTCGAGCGGCTGTGGAACGCCCGTCCGGACGTGGCTCAGTTGAACTGGGTCATTGACGCGATGCACGGCCTGATCGGACTGCACGGGCGGGCGACCGAGCGGCTCGACTCGGCCAGCGGGCTCGGCCGGTTCGGCCCGCGGGTGCTGCGTCGGCTCGGGGAGGGCCGCGATCGGGCGAACATGGCGCTGGCCGACGCGATGGCCATGTACTACTCCACCCCGGACGAGGCACAGGCGTTTCGGCTGGAGATGGCGCTCGCCGCCGAAGGGTCGATGCGTAACTATAACCTTGAGGGAGACGCGCTCGAGTCCGCGCTTGCGCGGTACCGGCCGAAGAGCCTCGGGCCGGCGGGCCTCTTCCTGCCGACGACGCCATCGACGGCACCACCGCGACGGCTGGTCCATCCGGAGCGTCCGCTGGTGGTCGTCGAGGTGAAGGACGCGGCGCACGCCCGTCGGTATCTGATGGAGTTGCGGGACCTGCTCCCGGTCGCCACGCTCGTGGAGTTGATGCCCGCCGCGCCGCTGTCCGCCCCGGCCGTCCTGGGGCTGGCCCGGGTACTGGGCGGTGACTACGAGCTGGCGGTCGGCGGGTGCCTGGTGGATACCGCCGACGCGCCGGCGGACCATGTTGTTGCGTACACGTGGGCGCATCAGGCGACGATGCGACCGTTCGCCGGCTACTACACCGTGCACACGGCGGCGCAGCGGCGCGACATCAATGTCAGCGACATGTTCACGCTGGAGGCGCTCGGCGACGGCAGGTACCTGGTGCTGCCGGGCTGGCTCGTGGTCTTGGTCGGCGACCGGGTGTGGATCGGGCCGGCGGGTACGCCACCGCGGGTCGAGGACGATGACCCGCCGGTGGTCATCGGCGGTCCGGACCGGGACACTCCGTGGACGGTCTGGCAGTACGGCATGTGGGTTGCCCGGGCCTTGGCCGGCCATGCTGGGAGGGTTGCCGATGGGGGGTTCGTCCGTGTGCATCGGCCGGCGGCCCAGGCGTTGCCGCGGCCGTGGCCGTCGGTGGAGTCGTTGCACGCGGTGACGGAGCACGACCGGCGGCTGCTCGACCTGGCGTTCGGGGACCGGTCTGCGCTCGGCGAGGTGCCGGCCCTCGCTGTGCATTACCTCACGGATGCTTTGCTGGACAAGGCCGGAGCCCATCCGGAGGAGGGGGACCTGGCCACGCTTGTGGCCGCGCTGGACCGCTACGCCGAGTCACTGCCCGCGGTGCCCTGGGTGGCGGCGATCGACCCGCAGGCCGCCCGGCGGGAGCTGCTGCGGGAGCTCTTGCGGGACGAGGGCATCTTCTACCGCACGATGGCCGAGTTCGAGCCCGGCCCTCCGCCGGCGGTCACCGAAGCGGCCGGACCCGCCGCGCAGCGAATGATCGCGGCGTTGCCGGCCGAGTCGAAGTTGGATCGGGCCGGTAGTGCGCAGGTCGGGGCGCTGTTGCAGCTCAGCTCGTGGCACCTGTCCGAGGAGTTGCGGTTCAGGCTCGATGCGGCGCCGGTGTATCAGCGGGGCCGGATCCGTTTCCAGCCGCCGGAGCGGCCGAGGCCGGTCGCTGAGCGTTCGGCGTTCGAGGTCCGACGGGTGTCTGTGGGTGGGGGGCGGTACCTGACCGAGGTGACGATCAACGTTCGGTTCAGGGGGTCGGCCGCTGGCGGCGCCGACGTCGGATCGACGTGGGCCGCCGCGGCCGAAGCAGTGGAGAAGATCTTCAACCCGGTGCGTCACGAGTTGCCCGACGACCTGTGGGCGTTTGTCAACGCGGAGCCGTTGCCGAACGGCGACCTGTGGAGGGTGCGGGTCATCCGAGTGACCACGGACGACGTGGTGGTCCATCATGAGGTCGATACGACCGGGGTGGTGGCCGACCAGAACACCTGGCCGCCGGGTCTGCCGGTCGACGTCTACGCCCATGAGGTCGGGCACATGCCCGGCCTGCCCCACGAGCCCGGCCGGGATGCGCTCATGCATCCGCGCACGCCGGGCCCGGCCGGCGAACGCCCGGGCGTCGCGCTGACCGATCTCAGCCGGCAAGTCCTCGCGCTCCACATCGGAGAGGTACCAGCGGCCCCGGACCTTCCCGGTTTGCTGGCGCGGTGGTCGGAGCAGATGAGGGACTGGCCGGACGGGCCGGAGACGTTCGCGGCCGACTACCTGGCGACGCAGCCGGACCGGCAGTCGCGTAAACCTTTGAACGATCGGTTGCTGCAGCTGATGTATGAGCGGAAGGCGTTTCGAGGGCTGGCGGTGGATCTGGCGCGGGGCGTCGTGGAGCGCGAGCAACCAGTCCAGGGCCGGCGTTACGGTCTCGACTACGGCCGGGGGAACGCGACGGTGTTCGCTGCCGTCGACAGGGTGTTGAGGATGTCGGTGATCAGCGCGATGGACCGTGGCTCGAGTGAGGACTGGCAAGGGGTTATTAAGGACGTGACCGGGTGTGTGCTGGATCCGCACGACAAGATGTACTGGGTGGGGCGGATGGACGAGCTGCGCGACCGGGTGCGGGAGTCCGGCATTCCCGGTCATCCCGACCGGGACGGTGTCGCGGCGCCGGAGCACGCGAAACTGCTCGACCTGCTGACCCAGGCCCTGGCCAACTGCTACTAGACCTTTGGAGGAGCCATGCCCAAGCCGCTTCCGCTGCTCATCCGCCCGCTGGCCGAGCTGTGCGCCGATGGCCGAACCGTCTTCCTGCCCGGCGGTGGCCTGGCCCTGGGCGCCACTGGCGTCCTCGCCCCGCACGACCCGTTCGCCGTGCAGGCCAATGCCGCGTCGATGTTGTTCGGAAGCGTGGCCACGCCGGTGTTCGCGGACGCCGCCCTGCTCACCCCGCCGTACTTGCTGTTGCTGGGGCTGCTGGACCGGCAGCCGCTTGACGCACTCGACCTGGTGCAGGTGGTCCTGCCGGCGTCACCCGACCCGCTGAGCCTGCCCGGGATGGGGCAGTTGGCGGACACCCTCGGGGTTCCGGTGGCGGCCTTCCGGGCGCAGCTCACCCCCGACGAGCTCACCCCCGAGGAGCTCGGCCGCGCCCTGCCCCTCGCCCAACACCGAGTTGTGCATCTGGACGAGGCTGGGCAGATGACCGCCGCTGCAACGGGTGTGACGGTACGGGTGATGCCGCAGTCCAGCCGGGCGCCGAAGCCATGGTTGGGTGTGCCGGAGGAGGCGCTGGCGTCGCTGGCCGGGAAGCCGTACCTCCCCGGGCGGATCGTGTTCAGCGACAAGGGCGTCGAGCTGGGTCTGCCGGCCGCGCTGGTGTCGTACCAATACGGCTCTGTGTTGCGCAAGCACGGGCTCGGAGCCAAGGCTCGGAGCTGGTCCGGCGGGTTTGACGACGCCGCGTTCGCGGCGGTCGGCGCCAAGCGAGTCGAGGACCTCGGCGGATACGTCGAGCTGCTCTACAAAATGGACCAGGCGAATTCCGGTAAACATGCCCTGGTCGCCGTGGACGCCCCGGCCGGGCCGTCGGTGTACCTGGCGGTGAGCGGCGACGCGCGCACCGTCTCCGTCTTCGACCTCGCCAACTCGGCGCCCGCGCTCCTGCCCAAAGACGCCAGCCGGGTGCGGTTCGCGCTGCTGCCGGACGTCCTGACGGTCGAGGACAGGCTCGACGCGCTGGGCGCGGCCTGGTTCGGTACGCAGGCCCCCTCGGTTGCCGGGACCGTGCCGTCCTGGGCGGCCGCGACGCAGGCCGAGGTCGACCTCCACAGCTGGCGGGACGCGGCGGGGACGATCCGCACGATCGAGGTCATTGGCTCGGTCGGCAATGTGCCGGCGGCCCACCTTGCGGTGTTGGCGGAGGCGGCCGAGGTCATCGACGAACCCATCGTCATCCTGGACACCGACCGGCCCGGTGAACAGCCGAGCCGTGAGCGGTTGGCGTTGTTGCGACGACGGCTGGAGGTGCACGGTTTCCCGGCCGGCGGCGACGCGGAGTCGGCTGGCCAGGTGCGGACGGCGCCGGTCGTGTACACGCGGACGCATGTCCCGCCGGCGGCCATGAAGTCGGAGCTCACCGAGGTCCTGGACACCTACGGCGCGGCCCTGGTGTACGAGGCGCCCGGGAGATCCGCGGACGGCGTCGGTGCGGGGTTGCTGAATCTCGGCACAGCGTGGACGGCCCGGCGACCGGGTGGAGCGGACGGGGACGCCACGGACGGCGCTGCTCCGCCGGTCGAGGCGACGCTGACCGTCGAACTGATCCGCGCGGCTACCAACATGCGGCGCGCGCCCGCCTTCACATCGCCGGGCGTGCCGGTTGCGGCGTTCCTGTCGTCGCCGTTGAACGACCCGGAAGCTATCGTCGCCGCGCTGCGCCGGGACGGCTCGGCGCTGCCCGACCAGCACGCTCAGCTGGCGGGTGTCGTCGAGCGGGTCCCGTCCTTCGCCGGTCACCACGCCGTTCTGAGCCTCACCAAGCCGCTGCTGCAGGCCGACGCGACGAGCTCGGGGTCGCTCGGCCGGATGGCGCCGCTCCTGGCCGAGCTGGCCGGCGTGCGGTTCAACGACAATGCGAGCCATGCGATCCTCGGCGCCATCGGGGATCTGATCGAGGACCGGACAACCCACGAGGAGGCCAAGGATGCCATCTGGCGGTACCGGAGGGACCTGCCCCAGGGCAACGTCCGGTCCGACTGGATCCGCAAGATCAATGCATTGACCCCGCTGCTCCCCGAGCACCACAAGGGGGTCATGGAATGGGTCGCGGTAGCCATCATGACCTGCCCCGACTCCGAATGATCAAGCGATGAGGCGTCGGTAGTCAGATCCCCGGCGATGCCGATGAACGGGACGGTGTTCGGGCTCGTTGTGGAGTTGTGAACCTCCGATACCGAACGGAGGCACGGTCGCCGGCCTCGTCCCGGCGGCCGCACCCAGACCGGCGATGGCGTGGTTTTCCCCCGTGCGCCACGCCATCGCCTTCCAGCACATCCCTCCCCAGTGGCTCGACCGGTCCGGACCGGTCGAGCCGGCCACTCGACGGCGGTCTGTGCGCCCGCCTCGTGCCGTGGACGGTCAAGGCCGCCGCCCCGCCGCTCGCGTGGGGCGTTCCGAGCGCAGGCGGGCGGCCAGACCGTCGACGATCAGGGCCAGGCCGGCGTCGAACGCCTCCTCGTGGTCGAAGGGCGGGTCGTCCCCGTCGGCGGCCTGCTTGAGGCAGTCGGCGGTTACGCCCAGAATCACATGAAACATGCGATGCCAGCTGATCTCGTTGTGCGTAATCGTTTTCGGCAGACTTGGCGGGCGGAGATAGGAACTTGACGTGGCCACCGGCACGACCTGTTCGTCGGAGCGTTCGAGCCGGTTTGTACTGCTGCTTCGGCATCGGACCGGGTCCCGACATCGACCAGATCACCCGCGATGAGCGGCAACCAGGTCAGCAGGTTCGTCGCGTACACCGCCCTGTGCCGGGCGCTGTTGCTCGGGCGGTTGGCCCTGACGCTCGCCGCGGTCGGCGTCAGTATCGGACTGGTCGCCGATGTTCGGCGGACATCCGCTGCGCTGATCCTGATCGCGGCGGCAACGGGTGGGCAGGTCGCGGTGCTGACCCGGTGGCCGGCGGTCATCCGGTGGCGGTTGTGCGTCCTCGTCGTCGATGCCGCTCTGATGATCGGTGTGCTGGTGCTCAGCCGCGGTGGGGTCGCGTACTTCTGTTACGCCGCCGGCTGGGCCGCGCTCAGTGGTGCGCTGCTGGGCGTCCGTGCCATGCCGCTGTGGCTGGCTGACGCGGTGCTCGGTCTGACCGTTGCGACGGAGCTGCTTCGGACGGGCGGTGCGGACGCCGCCGGGTCGGCCGTGGCCCCGTTGGTGCTCGCGTTTCCGATGGTCGACATCGCCTGCGGCGTGGGTGCCGCCGCCATGACCACGGCAATCGAACGCTACATAGACGTCTCGATCGCTGCTCAGCGCGCCGCGGCGGCATCGGAACGCGCCCGGGTGGCCCGGGAGCTCCACGACTCGGTGGGCAAGACGCTGCGCGGGGTGTCGTTCGCCGCGGTCGCGTTGCCCTCGCTGTTGCGCCACCAGCCGGCCCTGGCCGAGCAACTCGCGGCCACGGTCTCCGAAGGAGCCGCGGCCGCCGTACGGGAGGCCCGGGAGGTCCTCGCCGGGTTGCGCCGGGACGTACCTGACCAGCCATTTCCAGACAACATCGAGCGCATCTGCCGGGCGTGGTCGGACGCTGCCGGGATTCACGTACGGATGGTCAATGTCGCTGTGGAGCCGCCGCTGACGGCACGCTACGAGCTCATACAGATCCTGAACGAGGCGCTGCACAACGTGGCCCGGCATGCGAACGCGACA
Organism: Dactylosporangium sp. CA-233914; assembly: GCF_050942935.1. Taxonomy (NCBI): domain Bacteria; kingdom Bacillati; phylum Actinomycetota; class Actinomycetes; order Micromonosporales; family Micromonosporaceae; genus Dactylosporangium; species Dactylosporangium sp. CA-233914. The sequence continues at coordinate 4,306,169 of NZ_CP192030.1, forward strand.
CTGGTCGAGGTGTACCTTCGCCGGACGGACGGGCACCTGGAGCTCACCGTCCGCGACAACGGCTCGGGCTTTCGCATGGCCGGCGCACTGACCGAGCTCTCCACGGCCGGCCGCTTCGGTATCGTCGGGATGGCCGAGCGCGCCCAGACCATCGGCGGCACGCTACGCGTCGACTCGGCCGAAGGCGCCGGCACCACGGTGACTGCCCGGATTCCCATGTCCAGCGCCGCCGGCCTCGCGGCGAACCTGCCGCCGTCGGCGGTGAACCGATGAACGCGACGCGGGCCTGGGCCGTCGTGGATGGCGTGAACCAGGGTTATGGTGCCCGATGAGTCGGCTGGCCTTCCACCGTCCGGCCAGATACCTGCTCCCGGCGTTGCCCACCGACCGGATCGTGCTGCCTGTCCCGCCGGAGGTGCCGGAGCCCAACCAGGCCAACAGCGCCTGGAACCTGGTGCTGCCGCTGCTGAGCAGCGTCGGCATGGCCGCGTACATGGCCAGCTTCGGCCAGCCCGCGACCATCATCATCGGCTCGATCTTCTTCGTGACCTCCGTCGGCGCGGTCGTTGCCATGTACATGGGGCAGCGCCAGACACGGGGCGTGGCGACCCGCAAGCAGCGCCGCAGGTATCGCAGCCATCTGAAGCTCATCCGCAGACAGGCGCGGGAGAACGCCGACGCTCAGCGGACCGTCGCCGCCTTGGCGCATCCTGAACCGCTGCGGCTGTGGTCGATCGGCATCAGCGGGCACCGGGTGTGGGAGCGCCGCCGCAGCGACGACGACTTCCTGAAGGTCCGGCTGGGTCGCGGTGCGGTGCAGCTCACCACGCCGATCGAGCTGAATCCCCAGACCGATCCGCTGACCGACTACGACTGGGAGTCGCTGGCGGCCGCACACCGTCTGGTCGAGCGGTTCGGGCGGGTAGCCGACCAGCCGATGGTGGTCGACGTCGGCGGCGCCGGCGTGATCAGCGTGCTCGGCCCGGTGCCGGCCGCCGAGGAGATCGCCCGCGTGCTGTTGTGCCAGGTCGGGGTGTTCCACGCGCCCGACGACGTGCTCGTCGCGGTGGAGACCGCGGGCAGCGACCGGTGGGAGTGGGCCAAGTGGCTGCCACACACCATCGATCCAGACCTGCGTGACGAAGCGGGGGAGCTGTCGCTGGTCGCGGAGAGCCCGGCCGCGCTGTCGGACTTCCTCGAAGCCGACCTGAGGCGCCGGGCGGACATGCAGGCCAGCCGGCGCGGGCAGTTCGGTGGCGCCCAGGACGGGGGAGCGCAGCGGCTCATCGTCCTGTTCGCCAGGTTCGATCCGTTCTCGGAGTGGGGTCGCAGCGAGCTGATGTCCGCTCTGCTGTCCGCGGCCGGCCCGCAGCTGGGCGTCACCCTGGTGTTCCTGGTCGAGCGGGAGGCCGACGAACCGAGCCGGGTCGATCTGCGCATCAGATGTTCCGGCGCCGACCGGCTGGTCACCGAAGGAAGAACGGAGCTGGTCGTCACGCCTGCGGACGACTGCCTGGCGGACCGGCTGACGCCGGGGCTGGCCGAGCTGGTCGTCCGATCGCTGGCGCCGCTGCGGCTGAGCGACGAGCGGGAGCAGGTACTGGCGCGGATCGTCTCGCTGACCGAGATGGTGCTCGGCGGCGATCCGATGACCGCGGAGATCACCGGCCGATGGATCCGGGCCGGTGACCCGCGGCTGTTGCGTGCCCCGATCGGCACCGACGGGGACGGCAACCCGGTCGTGCTCGACATCAAGGAGTCCGCACAGGGTGGTTCGGGCCCGCACGGCCTGATCGTCGGCGCCACCGGCTCCGGCAAGAGCGAGCTGCTGCGTACCCTGGTCACCGGGCTGTCCCTGACGCACTCACCGGACCTGCTCAGCTTTGTGCTCATCGACTTCAAGGGCGGCGCGGCCTTCGCACCGCTGACCGGCCTGCCCCACGTGGCAGGCCTGATCACCAACCTGGCCGACGACGCCGCCATGATCGACCGCGTGCTGGCGGCCCTCATGGGCGAGCAGCAGCGCCGGCAGCGAATGCTGCGCGACGCGGGGAACATCGACTCCATCCGCGAATACCAGACCCGCCGCGCGGCCGGCGCGACAGCGCCTGACGGCCGGCCGCTGGATCCCCTGCCGTACCTGCTGATCATCGTCGACGAGTTCGGTGAGCTGCTGTCCGGTCGCCCGGACTTCACCGAGCTGTTCGTGCAGATCGGTCGGGTGGGGCGCAGCCTCGGCATGCACCTGCTGATGGCCACCCAGCGCCTGGAGGAAGGTCGGCTGCGGGGCCTGGACTCGCACCTGTCCTACCGGATCTGCCTGCGCACGTTCAGCGCCAGCGAGAGCCGAACGGTGATCGGCACCCCCGACGCGTACAACCTGCCGCCCATACCCGGATCGGCGTACCTGAAGGTGGACGAGTCGATCTACCAACGACTGCGGGTCGCGCACGTCTCCGCCCCCTACGTCACGCCAGACCTGCGCGACCTGGCGACGGGCCGATCCGCCGTCCCGGTCGTGCCGTTCGTGCTGCGCAGCGCGGCCCGTCAGAGCACCGCCGAACCGGAAGTACCGGCACCACCGACCGACGGCGGCCGGACCGAGCTGCAGGTCGTCGTCGAGCGGCTCATGTCGGTGCTCAACCCGGCGCACCAGGTCTGGCTCCCGCCGCTGCCGTCCGCGCTTGCCCTGGACCACCTGATCGGGCTGGTCTCGGACCAGCCCGGCCGCGGCTACAGCGCCAGGCACTGGCCGCTGACCGGGTCGCTCGCCGTCCCCCTCGGGCTGCTCGACCTGCCGCTGCGGCAGGAGCAGGAGGCGCTCGTGATGGACTTCGGCGGCGCGCACGGCAACCTCGTCGTCGTCGGTGCGCCACGCACCGGGCGGAGCACGCTGCTGCGCACCATCATGCTCGCCGGCATGCTCACCCACACCCCCGAGGAGATGCAGTTCTACTGTGTCGACTTCGGCGGCGGGACGCTGCACATGTTCGCCGACGCGCCGCACGTCGGGTCGGTGGCGGGCCGGACCGACCCCGACCTGGCCAGCCGGATGTTCGCCGAGATCCGATCCCTGGTCGGCGAGCGGGAGCGGACGTTCCGCGCGCTGGGCATCGACTCGATCGCCGACTTCCGCAACCGTCGGCGCGCCGGCAAGCTGCCCGAGGATCTGCGCGCCGCGGACATCTTCCTGCTCATCGACAACTGGGGTGCGGTACGGGCCGAGTTCGACTGGGCGGAGCAGGTGGTCACCGAGATCGCCGCCCGCGGGCTGGGCGCGGGCGTGCACCTGGTGCTGACCTCCGGCCGGTGGAACGACATCCGGCCGGCGCTGCGCGACAGTATCGGTACCCGGATCGAGCTACGGCTGAACGATCCCACCGAATCCGAGGTCAACCGCCGGCTGGCGGCCCGGGTACCGGCGAACGTGCCGGGGCGTGGCCTGAACCCCGCCGGGCTGTTCTGCCAGTTCGTGCTGCCCCGGATGGACGGGCAGGACACCACGGACGGGCTGCGCGAGGCCCAGCACGACGTCCTCGCCAAGATAGCGGCCGGCTGGCCGGGCCGCCCGGCGCCGCCGATCCGCCTGCTGCCGCCCCGCATCGAGGTGAGCGACGTGGCGGTGCCGGTCGACGCGGCGCCGACCGCGGTACCGATCGGGATCGCCGAGTCGGACCTGCTGCCGGTCACCATCGACCTGACCCACGGCGATCCGCACCTGTTGATCTTCGGCGACTCCGGCGCCGGCAAGTCCACCATGGTGCGCACCTGGCTGACGGGGCTCTGCGCGCGCCAGTCCGCGTGGGACATCCGGGTCGTGCTGGTCGACTCCCGGCATTCGCTGCTCGACGCGGTCCCGGCCGATCATCTCGCCGCCTACGCCGGCGACGCCGTCACCGCGCGGGCCTACGTTGAGCAGGTCGCCGGCAAGCTGCAGGAGCGCATGCCCCCGGCCGGCATCACCCCGCAGCAGATGCGTGCCCGGGACTGGTGGGACGGGCCCGACATCTACGTGGTCGCCGACGACTACGACCTGCTCCCGAGCGGCTCCGAGGCCCCGCTCGCGCCGCTCGCGGTGTTCCTTCCGCATGCCAGGGAGGTCGGCCTGCATGTGGTGCTTGCCCGCCGGGTGAGTGGGATGGCGCGGGTACTGGCTGATCCGCTGTTCAACCGGATCCGCGAGATGGGCTGCGACGGCCTGGTGCTGTCCGGCGATTCCCGGGAGGGAACTGTCCTGGGCAACGAGCGGGCGGCCGCCCGCCCGCCCGGTCGGGGAGTGCTGGTCGAGAGGGGGCGGTCGGGCCGGCTCATCCAGGTCGCGGTGACGCCGGAGCCGGACGAGGCGCAACCCGAGCCATGACGCGGACCACGGCCCGGGCCCGAAGCGGGACTGGCGGATGCCCCTCTGTGGATGACTTTCCGGTGCTGGATCGGGGGCCTACCGGGTGTTCCGTACGGCTGCCAGGGTGGCAATACGCGCGGGCAGCGCGGAACTCGATCGCGAGGGGAGCGGTGCCGTGGCAGCCGAACAGGTGGATCTGAGCGACTTCCTGGAGCGGGCTCGGGCACTGCAGGGCCAGGTCGCCTCGCTACAGGAGACGATGTTGCGGACGGAGGTCACCGGGACCGCCGGCGGTGGCGTTGTCGCGATCACCATGAGCGCCGTCGGTGAGTTCCTGTCGGTCCATCTCGATCCGGAGACCGTCGCTTCCAGCATGGCCGACGAGCTGGAGGACCTGGTGCTGGCCGCGCTGCGGGACGCGGCCGAGCAACTGCGCCGCAGGGCCGACGAGCGGATCGGTGCTCTGACCGACTCGCTCAACGACCTGGCCGATCACTAGGGTCGACCGGACGGCGTCGGCTGGCTGATGGACACGAGCGAAGCCACACACACTCCTGCCCGGCGGGCGGTCCGGTGGCGGGCTGACTTCGTCGCGGCGTTCGTCGAGCACGCCGGCCCGGGACCGGCCAGCGAGCGCAGGTCGGTCCGTCTGCCTACCCTGATCACCGTGACGGCGCTGTTCGCGGTGCTGACGGTGGTCGTCGGTGTGTTCTGGCAACTGATCGCCCCACGGCCCCGGGGCACGTCGGCGAGCCCTCCGGGGTACACCGCAGTCGCCGGATGGGACTGCACCACCACGAGCGACCACGGGATCGAGGTCCACGGCCGCACCGAACAGTGGCGCACGGTGGCGGGCGGTGGCTGGAGCCAGGATGGCTGCCGGGGCACCTTCCAGACCCTGCCGATGACCGGCGACGCCGACAGCGGCCAGTACGTGCAATGGTGGTTCACTCCCGCCGCCGGCGGCCAGTGCCGGGTCGACGTGTATGTGCCACGCGGTCCCGCCGCCACCGACTCCGGTGCCACTGCCGCACGCTATGCCGTGCTGGCCGGGCGGAGCGGCGCCGGGTACGCCGAGTTCATGGTGAACCAGGCGCAGAACACCGGCCAGTGGGTGAATGCCGGTACCTTCCCCCTGCATGGCAACGAGTTCACCGTGCGGTTGACGACGCGGGGGACACCGGAACACCCCGGCGACCGGACCGCGGTGTCCGCCCTGCGAGTGACCTGCGACAAGTGACCAGATCCGGGGTGCGCCGGACCATGCCGGCCGGAGGGCGGAGGACAACGTTGGAATGGCTGCGGCGCGTTGTCGTGGCGGGTTTCGCGACGCTCGCGATGGCCGCGCCGGTCCTGCCGGCCGGACCGGTCCACGCAGTGCCGACTCCGTCGTCGCCGGCCGTCAAGTACTACGTCGTCGGACAGCCGGTCGACGGCCAGCGCGAATCCCTGTACGCGATCGCGGCCAAGACACTCGGCAACGGCAACCGGCATCCGGAGATCTTCAGTCTCAACAAGGATGTTCAGCAGGCCGATGGCGGGCGGCTGACCGATCCGATGGTCCTCACGCCAGGCTGGATCCTGGTACTCCCGCCCGACGCGAGCGGGCCCGGTGTCCGTCGTGGACAAATCCCGTTCGCGGGTGGCTCGCCGTCCACGTTGAAGGCTCCCAAGGCGGCGTCGCCGAACCCGCTCAGTGCTCCTCTCGTCGAGGCTACCGGGATCTGCGTGGCTGTCGTGCTGTTCGGCGCGGCGGTGGCGGTGCTGCGCGGCGGTCGCCGACCGGTCCCTGCGCCGCTGCCCGCTGGCCGCCTGTCAGGTGGCCCGGTGAGTGGTCGGGCAGGCGCTCCGGACCAGACGGTTCAAATGGAGCAGGTGAGGTCCGTGCCGCAGTTGTCGATGCCCGGGGCCACGTCGGTGTCGCCGCAGACGTCCGCCAGGCCCCCGGCGCCGCCTGGGGGCTTTTCCCCGCCGGTACCGACGCCGCCCGCCACCTCCCCACCGGCGCAAGGGGCTGCGTCGTTGCCGGAGCCTCGGGACGCCGGCAACCCGCACGAGTTGGTCGCCGAACTTCGAGCCGACGGTTTGGCGTTGGAGGTGTCGCTGAACGGGGTCAGGGGCGACGAACCCGGGCCGCCGTTCGGCTGGCGTGGTGCCGGACAAGCACCGCCGCTGGCCACCCTGCCGGTAGTGCTCGGTGAGCAGCAGGCCGGCCGGCGGCTGTTCGCCGATCTGGCGCGCTGCCCGGACGTGCTGACCGTCCTCGGCGCGGGGCCGGACTGCCAGCGGTACGCCCTGCAGCTGATCCGGCAGGTGATCGGCATGGGTAATGAAGTGACCGTCCTCGGCGACCTGTTCGGCGTGGCCCTGCCGGCTGGCTGCCGCCGGATCGCCGCCATGTCGGATATGGAGGCGTCGGCGGCACCCGGCATCGTGGTCTGCGGCAGGCTCACCGGGAGCGCCTTGCAGGCGGCCCGGCAGTTGCGCGTCTCCGGCGGCACGGTGCCGATCGTTCTGGGCGAGGTCGCACCGTCCCGCTGGTGGGTCCGGGTCGTGGACTCGGCGCGGGCTGACCGCGATGACCCGGTCTGAGCCACGGCTGGGTCGTGACCTGGGCGGCTGGCTATCGTGCGGCAGGCGCAGGGACCCGCTGGCCGGACCCCACGTGGCCGAGTTCGATGGCCATCCGGGTCAGCTCCGCCTTGTTGGTGACGTTCAGCTTGGCCCGGATCCGCTTTGCGTATGTGTTCACGGTCGCCTGTGACAGCCCCATCCGGGTGGCGATCTGCGAGTGCGTGAGGCCGAGCGCGATCCAGCGCAGGGTCTCCACCTCGCGGGGCGCCAGCCCGTTCTCGTCGGTGTCGGCCGGCCGCGACAGGTCAGCCACGAAACGTTCGACGAGCTCTGGGCCGATGTGCAGCCCGCCTGTCGCCACTGTACGCAGTGCCTGGCGGACCGCGGGCTGTTCGGCGTACCGGGTGATCACGCCACGCGCACCCGACCGGATGGCGGACAGCAGGGTCGGTGGCTGGTCCCACGACGAGCAGACCAGCGGCGCCCCGATGGTGGCCAGCTTCCCGAGCACCTCCAGCGCCGGCCCGCCCAGCAACGGCGGAAGGTCGATGAATATCACGTGATAGTCGGCCGGCTCGGCCCGCTCCAGTTCCTCGAGCGAGCCGACCGACGCGCACAGGACGAACCCCGGCTCGTCCTGCACCAGCCGCTCCATCCCGGCGCGCGACAAAGGCTGGTCGCACACGATCGCGACGGTACCCACATTCTGCTCCACAACCGCCTCCTCAGGCCCGTGTCCTCGACGACGGTCGCGACACCCGCGGTGTTCAATCCGCCGGCCGACCCTGCGCAGGAGTTGAGAAAAGCAGGGACCACCGCCCGTTGAGGGAGTGTGCACAGTGTCGGATCGCGATGAACGGAATGAGCGCCATGACCGGCAGGCTGCCGCGGACCTCGGCGAAGGCGACAGGCGGCGAGCGCCCGGAGCATCGGCGCCTCGACGGCCTGTTCGACATCTGGCTGCGGACCGGGGAGGACGGGGGGCTGGTCGCGCTCCGGGGCCCGGCCACGCCCCTGGACGCCGGCCAACTGGCCGACATCGTCCGGCGCGGTGGCGGGGCCGGGGACGACGTGCGGGTCATGATGGGCCACGCCGGCGAGCACTCGGCGCTGTTCGCCGAGCTCGCCGGTATCCTCGGCCGCGACGTGCACATCAGCCCCGCCGGCAGCGAACTGCGCTATGGCGACGGCGCCGACCCGGAGCCGGCCCTCGTCGACGCAGTGAACGGCCAGCCGGTGGACTGGCTGGTCATCCAGCCGCCGGCGATGGCCACCAACCTGCCAGGCTGGTATGAGATGGCCCGCGGAGTGGTTCGGCAACGTCGCGGCGTCGTCGCGGCGCCCTTGCCCGGCGGGATCACGCTGGCCACCCGCGCGGACTTCGTGGCCCGCCGCGCCGCCGCGTCCGAACTGTTCGCCGGTCATCCGGAACTGACCACGATCGGTGTCGCCGTTCGCGGTGGAGGGTTCGTCGTCGGCGACTACACCGGCTCGTACCAGGTCGCCGACGGACGGCGGCTCGCCGCGGTCCTGTCCGATCTCCCCCTGTACGGCGGCGAGGTCCGGATGTGGATGCAATGGCCGTCCGATGTGGCCGACCGGGAACGGCTTGACGGCAACCTGGCCAAGTTCGCGGAGAACACCGGTGCCATCGTCTGGGCGCCGGAGCGGAGTGCGGTGACCGAGATCCTGGACAGCTGTCAGGATCTCAGCGCCACAGACCGGACCGGCGGACCGGCAGCGTGGCGTGCGTACCTGCCGCGGGCCGGCGAATCCCCCCGCTTCGAGTCCGATCTGGACGGCCGGCTGTCACCGGCCGGCAGGGTGGTCGCCACCACCTATCCCGGTGTGCCGCTGGTCAGCGTCGCGCCGACCCGCCAAGGCTCGCTGGCCACGCGTTACACCAGCCTGCGGGCCCAGTCCGGGCTGTTCCACATCGACCTGACCGTCCTGCCCGACGGCCGGTGGGCGGTACAGTACGCCGACTCCGGCCCGCATGCGCTAGGGCCGCGGGTGCTGCACCGGATGCTGCGGGCCGTCGGCTGGCAGGGCGAGGACCTGGTACTGCTGGCGAGCTATCGGGCGTCCGCCGCGTCCGGGGTGCGCCGCTACGGCACCCGGCTCGTCGACGGGCTGAACGCCGAGGTGTGGGTGCTGCCGCCGGACGTCGACTTCGCCTGCATCGATGGGTCCGCGCATGCGGTGGATCGCACCGGCCGGCCGGTCGCGTGGCAGCGGTTGGGGGTGGGCGAGCCGCAGCTGCGCTGGCGCAGCGACAACGGCGTGCTGGTCGCCGTCAGCGGCCCGGTGCGGCTGCCGGCGGCCGCCGGAGGAGCTCCGAAACGGCCGCTGCCGATCGCGCAGGGCCTCGTCGTGTCGGTGACGCAGCCTGAACCCCAGCGCCCAACCGGTCCGCCGCCGGCGGCTGACCTGGACCTTCCGGTCAGCGCGAGGCCCTCGCTGACCACGGCTCGGCGTGGGCGGCCCCACGGCATCTACTGGCTTGCCGACCGGCCGATGGTGAACGCCGAGCCGGTCGAATTGTATGTGGTGTGCGGCTGCCCGCCGGCCGAAGCCGTCGGCCGCGGGGTGCCCACGCCGCACCTGTTCCTCGTCGGCACGCTCAAGCCGCCCGCTCCCGGCATGCTTGCCGGCGGTGAGCACCTGCTGAGAGTCCGGGTCGACCCGGGTGGCGCGGTGGACACGTCATCGATCTTCGTCCACGAACCGTCGGTGGTCCAGGCATTGCTGGCCCACCGGGGCGAGTCGTACCTGTTGCCGGGCGGCCTGCTGCGCCGGGCCAGGCTGGTCGCGAGCTACGGCGTTGAGGCGTCCGGGCAACTCGCGGCCCGCGGCACGTTCCCCACCCGACCCGCGCTGGCGTTGCGGTGCTCGGGGGCGGAACACGGCATCGCGGGCCTGCCCGGCGACCTTCCACGGTGGCCGTGGGAGACCGAGGCGACGGCGTACGCGTTGCTGCCCGGCCCGGACATCGCCTCCTCAAACGGTGCGCTGGTGCTGCTGCGCAGACGGCCGGAAGTCTGGGCGGGCCGCCGGTTGCTGGAGCTGCGGATACCGTGGCGGCGCGCCATCGACGTGCGCGCGACCGCAAAACAGATAGCGGGCCTGGCTCAGGTTCGGTCGGCTGTGGCCGGGATGCTCGCGGCACGGGTGGAACTGCTGCTGCCGGGTGACAGCTACGAGCGGGTCAGGGTATCGCGGGTACGGACAGCCGGGCGACTCGGCTGGCGAGCGGCGACCGATTCGCCGACGTCGTCGCTGGCGGATCTGCTCGCCGCCGGTCGGATCCGCAGCCATCGCCCCGCGAGCCCCGGTGTGCCGCCGGCACTTGGGCCCGCGCCTGGGTCCCACTGAGCCCTTCGCTCCAGGCGTCCCGGATCGAACGTTCGCTAGCGTCCGTTGCGAACGCGGGTGGATCATCCGGGACGGGAGAGGAAGTGGGCGATGAGCACCGACGTGTACACGGCCGATCAGATTGAGCCGGACGTGCATCTCCAGAACCGTATGCGGGCGGTCTTCCAGACGAACGCTCGGCCGCTGTACTACTTCCTGCACCGGCTGACCCGCGGTCAGTCCGAAATGGCAGAGGACCTGTTGCAGGAGACCATGCTGCGAGCCTGGCGCAACCTGGCGGACCTGCCGACCGACGCGACCGCGATCCGCCGGTGGTTGTTCATCGTGGCCCGAAACCTAGCGATCGACCTGGCCCGCGCGCGCCTGGCCCGGCCGATGGAGATCCACGGCGTGGATGTCAGCTGGGTGCGTTCACCAGACGACGCCTTTGAAGGACTCCTCGACAGATCTAGATTGCACGATGCTTTGTGCAAGCTGACCCCCGAGCACCGCACCGTGCTGGTCGAGCTGTACTACCGCGACGCGTCGGTGACGGAGGCGGCGAAGCGGATCGGCATTCCGGAGGGAACCGTGCGGTCGCGTTCCTTCTACGCGTTGCGCGCGGCGCGCGGCGTTCTCAGCGGCGTTGATGAGTCGCGGTCGTGACGGCCTGCAGGCAAGCGCGGACTTCCGTCCACATCCGGCGCCCTTGCCCGTACGGCCGACTCACGCAGTGACCAGGTGGCAGCCGCCGCCGCGGTGGGTGACAGCCAGCCCAACCCTGCGGCGACCGCGTGCACAGCGCCCAGCAGATCCGTCGGCTCGAAGTTGTCGTAGACGAGGCAGCCCCGAATGGGCGCACGCAACATCATGCTAAGGACGCGACGTTCGGTCGCGTGCGTCAGCACGACCAACAGCGACCGCTGAGCCAGCGCGTCCACGAGATCGGCACCGTGGGGCGCGGGGACCCGATCGTCCAGCAGGGTCACGGTCGGCTGCAGCTGGTGGGCCAGAGACAGTGCCTGACCGCCGTCCCCGGTGAGCGCGACCACTCGGACCCGCTCGCTGGTGTCGAGCACGACGCGCATCGCCGACCGCTCAAGCAAATTCGGATGCGCGATCAACACGCTGATCACGGTGGTGTGGCCGGAAGGGTGTTCGCGACGTCTCCCCGTCACGCCGGTCCGCCGCTCATACGTCTGCCATCCGGTGTCCGATCCTGTCGCGGTCGACGCTCTGCCGACGCCGCTGCACGGGTTCGCCCGCCGTCCATACAACGGCCAAGGAGGCCAGCGCGTTCAGCCGGTCGACGCGGTGTCCGGATCGGTTACTGCTGACCCGACCACCGCAGGACCGCCTCGGTGCGGTTGGTGGTCTGGAGCTTGATGAAGATGTGGTTCAGGTGGTTCTTCACCGTCTTCTCGGTCAGCATCAGGCGCCGGGCGATCGCGGCGTTCGAGTGCCCGGCGCACAGGAGTTCGATGACGTCCTGTTCCCGCAGGGTCAGCCCGAACCCTTGCCGGGTCAGGCGGATCTGGTCGGCGTGGCCGATGCGGTCCCGTTCACGGGCCGCCTGGTCGCGCAGTGCCGCGATGGTGACCGTGGCGCCTCGGGGCGACAGCCAGCCCTGGCCGGCCGCCACCGCACGAACCGCGCGGAGCAGCTCCGGCGGGTCGAACTCGCCGTGGACGAGGTAGCCACTGGCACCGCCGCGGAGCATCGCGGCGATGAGCTCCTCGGCGGCGTCGCTGGTCAGGGCGAGCACGGCGGTGTGTTCGGCGAGTTGGGCCACGACGCTCAGGCCGTCGGCGATCGGCATACGGTGGTCGAGCAGGGCCACGTCCGGGCGCAGTCGCTGTGCCGCGGTCACAGCGGTCTGCCCGTCGGGGGCCTCGCTGACCACTCGCATGTCCTCGGCACTGGCGAGGTAGCCGCGAACGGCCGCGCGGACAATGGGATTGTCGTCAACGATCATGACGTTGATCATCGGGACACCGCCCGCCTCGGAGGGGTGGCCGCGAAGGTCATGGGGGTGCCGTGGTCGACGGGCTGAACCGCGGGATCGAGCTCGAGCCCCAACGCGGTGTGGCGGCGGGCGTCGGGGTGATGCGCTGCGGGATCACGGCCGTGATCGTGGGGGGCGACGCGACGCCGCTCGACGGCGCCGCGGCGGTCGGGACGATCGGAGTGCCTGGTGGCGTGACCCCGGCCGGCGACGTGTCGAATCGGCCGTCGTCAGGGTAGATCCGTGACGGGATCACGATCGCGGCCAGGACGACGGCCCCGGCCAGGCCGGCGATCCCGAACCAGGGGGTTGTGCGGAGGGGCCGTGCTGGATCCGGCGGCCACTGCGTGAGCTGGTCGTCCAGGTCGAAGGCATGGGATGGGCTGTCCTCTAGCACCCGGGACACGGAGCATCATCCAGGTGCGAGGGCAGCGCTGCCGTATGCATGGCTGGAAATCTACATGACGCCGTGACGGTCCCAGCCGTGGCCGGCCTGCGGAGATGGTGCTCCGTTATCTTACGGTGACTTTGTCGATGTCGGGGGCAGGGCCGTTGTCGTTGTAGAAGGTTATGGCCGTACGTCCGGCGGGGATCGCGGCGGTGAACTCGAAGCTCAATGGGACGTGCCAGCTTGTGCCCGTGACGGTGAAGGTCAGGGGGGTGGCGTTGTTGACGGCGACCTTGATGCGCCGATGGCCGTCGATCTCATAGGTAACGGTGACGGTTCGCTCACCGGCGGTGGGTATGTCCAAGTAGGCGGTGACCGTGCCGAGGTATCGGACGCGGGCGCCGCCGTCGCAAGTGTCGCAGCCGGCGATGCGGGCGCCGTCGGACAGGACGTTGGCGGGGTGTTCGGCCTGAACGCTGACCGGGCTGAACTGCGGGATCAAACTCGGGCCTGGCGCGACGGTCAGGGGCGGCGAGTCGACGAGGGCCGGTGTCGATGCTTGGGTGGGTGAGCCCGCCGTCGTCGCCGGGGCGCGCGGGCTGCCCAGCGTGGCCGACGATGTGGGCACGCCCGGAGATCCGGCGCCCGTCGATCCAGCATCGGACGGCATCGGCAGGTCCGACGGCGGGTGCGGTGCGGCCGGGCCGCCGTCCGCCAGGGCGGTGCGGCCGGGCGATCCGTCGTACCGCACGGCGGACAGCAGCACGGTCGCACCGAGGAAGGCCAAGGCCAGCGCGCACATCAACCGCCAGCGTCCGGAACGGACCGGATCGGTTGGATCAGCACCCCACGCAGGCATGAGCAGACACTAGATTCCCTGACCGCCGCGGATCTTGAGTCGAAAGGCCCACAGGGGCCCAGGACCCGGATCACGCCGATGCGAATTGGGGTGAACGGGACGGCGTTCGGGTTCGTCGTGGTGTCGTGATGCTCCTGTACCCGGACAGGGCTCGCTGCCGCAACGAGGAGACGACTGGCGTGAGCAAGCTCAGCGTAGGTGGACTGGTCGCCCGCTGGAGAGGGATGAGCCGGCGTGGCGCGGCCGTGACGTCTGCGGTATTGGCGCTCGTGTGTGTCCTGGCCGGGCTGGCCTGGCACGAGATCGCAGTGGCCGACGACAACCGGCCAGTAGGCCGACCGGTCGATGAGGTCACTGCGCAGACGATCTCGCTGGCCGCGCTGTCCTGCCCGGCGCTGAGCGGTTCCCGGCTGGCGGCGCAGTTGATGGCCAACTCCGGCCTCGACCCGGACGCCGCCAACCCCGACGGTGGTGGCATCGCCTCGATGCCCCCAGCCGTGTTCCGGTCGTGGGTGCCGTGGCCGCAGGCGGAGGCCCGGGACGCCACAGCGGGCATCTACGCGCTCGCGCACTACATGTGCGACCTCGTCGGTCAGATCCGGCTCACCGGCATCGCCGGAGACCGATGGCAGGCCGCGCTGGCCGCGTATCACTCCGGGACAGCCGCGGTCAAGGCCGCCGCGGGCGTCCCGGCCGACGCGAAGAGCTATGTGGACCTGGTGACGGGCTATGCCGCGTGGTATGCGGACCTGGCGGTCTTCGGCGGCACCAGTGCGCCGTCCGGCCCGTCGCCCTCCACGACGGAGGTTCCGAACGCGTCCGTGCCGCCGGGCCGGACGGTGTCCGACTCGCCGGTCGCGGTCCCGGTGCTGTACGCCGCGGCGGTGCGCTCCGCCGGATCGGTGTGCGCGCAGATCACCCCGGCTCGGGTCGCCGCTCAGCTCATGGCGTCCTCGGGCTTTGACCCGAACCGCCGCTCCGCCGACGGGGCCATGGGCATCGCCCAGTTCCGGGTCGAGCTATGGAGCCGGTACGCGCCGAAGACCAGCTCTCCGTGGGACCCCGCCGCGGCCATCTCGATGCTGGGCACGGTGATGTGCGACCTGGTCAAGACGGTCGCGCCGATGGGCGGGGACAGCTACCAGCATGCGCTCGCGGCGTTCCGGGTCGGCGTCGACATGGTGCGCGCGGCCGGCGGCCTGCCGCCGGTCCCGGCGGTCAAGGAGTTCGTCAGCCGCACCACGGCCTTGGCCGATTTCTACGCCGTCGTGGGCTCGATGGCCTCGACCAGCAGCACCTCGCCCTCCTTGACGGCGAGCTCGAGCCCGACGCCCGCCAAGACGACGGCCGCGCCGAAGCTGTCGTCGTCGCCCAGCCCGTCCCCGACCGGGCCAACGCGGTACAAGTTCGTCCACGTCCGCACCGGCAAGGTGATGACCGTGCCCAACCGCTCGCCGGCCGCCGGCGAGATCCTCGTGCAGCAGACCGACACCGGGGGCACCGACCAGCAATGGCTGCTGATCAGGGACGCCGACGGCATGATCCGTATCAAGAGCGCGTTCAACGGCTTGGTGCTCTCGCCCCTCAACGGGTCCGTCGACCTGTACGCGCTCGTCGCGCAGGTGCCCGACGCCAGCGCGGCGGCGACCCGGTGGAGGCTCAATGACGTCGGCGAAGGCAAGTACCAGGTCCAGAACTCGAACAGCGGCCTGCTGCTGGCCTTGCAGTACATGGTGGACACGGACGGCACCAAGCTGTTCCAGCACCCGGACACCGGCAACGATGACCCCCTCTGGCGGCTGATTCCAGTGCGGTGACCCGCTGGGTCTGCGCAGCCGGTAAGAACAGCCCGCCAGAGGACGTGGAAGGAATTCGATGATGGTCAGCCGGCTCGCACCGCCGCGAGTCCGGCGGTGCGTCGCGGTGGGGCTCACGGTCCTGCTCCTCGCCGCACTGCCGATGGTCCCGGCCCGCGCCGACGACTCGGTGTTCGTCAAGTACTACACGGTGACCTCCTCCCACCAGGGTGCGGCGGAGAACCTCGCCGGGATCGCTGAGCGCTTCCGCGGCACCGCGAACCGGGCGACGGAGATCTTCAACCTGAACGTCGGCCGGGAGCAGGCCGACGGTGGCGCACTCACCGACCCGACCGAGCTCCACCCGGGCTGGCAACTGGTGCTGCCGTGGGACGCCGTCGGTGCCGGCGTCCAGCACGGCGTACTGCCGGTGTCGGCGACGCTCCCGACAGCGTCGCCGACCACGTCGGCCACCGCTTCCCGGTCGACCCGGCCACCGGCGGTACAGTCGAGCGCGGCGACCAAACCGGTCACCGGAACCCAGTGCGCGCCACCGGCCGCCGCGGCCGGCGCGAGCGGCTCGGACTGGGCCGCACAGCGGCTCGCCGTCGACCGGGCCTGGCCCCGCAGCCGAGGCAAAGGGCAGCTGATCGCGATCGTGGACTCCGGCGTCGACGGCAGCCTCGCCCAGCTCACCGGGCACGTCACCGTCGGCGTCGACATCGTCTCGGGCAGCGGCCGGGGCGACACCGACTGCCTCGGCACCGGTACCGCGATGGCCGGTATCGCCGTCGCGCAGCCCAGCCAGGGCGGCGGGCTGGTCGGCGTTGCGCCGGATGCCGCCGTCATGCCGGTCCGGGTGGTGACGGCCGCCCCCAAGGCCCAGCCGGCGGATCAGGCCACCGCCATCGAGGTGGCCACCGCCTCCGGGGCCACCGTGATCGCGTTGGGCTCCTATGTGGACACCAACGACACCGGCGTGGCCAAGGCGATCGCCGCCGCCGCGCAGCACGACGTCGTCGTGGTGACCGGCGCCGCGCTCGACTCGACGCCGGTCAATCCGGCAGCGGTCCTGCCCGACGGGGTGCTGCGGGTCGGTGCGATCGGCGGCAACGGCCAGCTTGCGGCCACGTACCGGGCGGGCGGCGTGGATGTGGTCGCGCCGGCGGTCGACGTCACCAGCCTCGGCATCGCCGGCGCCAAACCGTTCGTGGGTACCGGCACCCAGTACGCGGTGGCGTACGTCGCGGGACAGGTGGCACTGGTCCGTTCGGCCTTCCCGGCGCTGACCGCCGGCCAGGTGACGCGCCGGGTCAAGGCGACGGCCAGCAAGCCCACCGACTCCGCCGCCGGCGTCGGGTACGGCAACGGGACGATCGACCCGTTCACGTCGGTGAGCGCCGTGCTCGACGGCGAGGGCCCGCCGGCCGCGTCGGGCGGCCCGGCGGGCAGCTCGCAGCACACCGGCGGCCGGACAGCGATCCTGGTGATCCTGGCGCTGGTCATCCTGATCGCGGCGGTGCTGCTGGCGTTCCGGCTCCGGCAGATGCTGCGCGGCGACGCCGCCAAGGACGACGACACCGGCCCGCCCCCATCCCGGCCGGGCTCGCCTGACCTGAACCGGGCGGGGTGAGCACGGCGTGACGGCACACCGGGCGACGCCCGCCCCGAACGGCGCGCCGTCGGGCAAGGTGGAGCGGGTCTCGACCCGGCCGTGGAGCCGGTACCGCACCATCGGCGCGGCGATTCGGGCCGCCAAGGACGGTGGCGTCATCTCGGTGGTCGCGGGCGTCTACCGGGAGTCCCTGGTGTTCGACAAGTCGGTCACGGTCACCGCCGAGGGTGGCGAAGGCACTGTCGAACTGGTCGCGGCGCACGGGCCGGTACTCGTGGTGCGGGCCGGGAGGGCGACGATCCGCGGGATCGCCCTGCGCGGCCGGGAACCGGGCGCGGTGGCGGTCGCCGTGCACGCCGGCACGCTCGTGCTGGAGTCGGCCACGGTCACCGGGGGTGCGGTGGAGGTCAGCGGCAGTGCTGCGGCCCAGCTGCGGCACTGCGTGATCCGTGGCACCAGCTCCACCGGGCTGCGGGCCGCCGGCGAGGCCGTGGTCGAGGGCACCGCCCTCACCGTGGAGGAGGTCGGAGGTGACGCGGTCGTCGCCGGTGACGCCGCCCGGATCGTCCTCACCGACACCCGTCTGACGAAGGCGGGCGGCGGTGGCGTCGTGGTGGCCGAGCGTGCCGCGCTCACCTTGGCGCGCTGCGACATCGGGCCCACCGCCGGCGCGGGCGTCGAGGTCGTGGGCAGCGGACAGGCCCGGCTGACCGACTGCCGGCTGCACGATCTGGCCGGTGACGGCATCCGGGTGGCCGGCAGCTCGACGTTCGGTCCGGCGTGGTGGCCACCACTGCGCCCGGAGCGGTCCGCGACCGCGCCGGCGGGTGCGCCGGGCGATGCCGGCGGGGTGCTCGTCGAACGCTGCACGATCACCCGCAGCGCGGCGACCGGCGTCGCGCTGAGCGGGTCCGGCCAGCTCCACCTGGCCGGGTCCACTGTGGAACACGTGGGCGGGCCGGGAGTCCTGGCGACGGACGACAGTCGCCTGGCGATGTCCGGCAACCAGATCAGTCATGCCGGGCAGACCGCGCTGGCGGTACGGGACCGCGCCGAGGTCCGCTGCATCGACGGGACCATGGCCGACTCGGCCGCCAACGGGCTGTTCGTGGCCGACGACGGCCGGGTCCTGCTGGAGGGCTGCACGTTGCGCCGGTCGGAGTACAGCGCGGTGCATCTGACCGGGACCGCGACGGCGGCGCTGCTCGAGTGCACCATCGCGGACACCCCGGAGTTCGGGGTGCGCGCGTCCGACCACGCCCTCTTGCGGCTGCGGGGCGGCAGCATCACCGGCGCCGGCCTCGGCGGGATCCAGGTCGACGGCGATGCCGATGCCGACGTGCACACGCTGGCCGTCTCCTCGTGCCAGTCCGGGATCCGGATCGACACCCCGCACCGGCCGCTGCTCGCCGACTGCGACATCCGCGACGTCGAGCAGACCGGGATCGAGATCGCCCGAGGCGCCGCGCTTGTCGCCCGGCGCTGCCGGATCACCGCATGCGGCGCGGTCGGGGTCCTTGTCGACGGGGACGCCGCGCCGATGCTGGAGGACTGCGAGATCGCCGAGACCGGCGGCAGCGGTCTGGTGATCTGGGAAGGCGCCACGCCGGTGATCCGCGGGCTCACCGTGGCCGGATGCGGCAGAAACGGTGTGTACGTCGCAGACCGCGCGCATGGCAGCCTGATCGACTGTGACATCTCCCGGACCGGCTACCCGGCCGTCTACGTCGGCGCGGACGCCGATCCGCAGCTGCTGCGCTGCCACGTCCACGACGCCGGCAAGGATCTCGAACAGGCCGCCGGCGCCCGCGCGACGTTCGAGGAGTGCTGGAGCAGCGGGGTCGCCGACGCCACCCTGCCCACCGAGGCCGACGCCGTGCGTCTCGCGCCCGCCGGACCGCGACGCGCGCTACCACGGCCGCCGGCCGGCCCCCGCAACCGGGCGGCGGACCTGCCCGCACTGCTCGGCCAGCTCGAGGACCTGATCGGGATGGCCCGAGTGAAGCAGGACGTCGGCACGATGGTGAAGCTCGTGCAGACCGTCACGCGCCGCCGGGAGGCCGGTCTGGCGCCCCCGCCCATGTCCCGGCATCTTGTCTTCGCCGGCAACCCCGGCACCGGAAAGACTACGGTCGCCCGGCTCTACGGACAGTTGCTCGCGGCGCTGGGCATGCTGACCAGCGGGCACCTGGTCGAGGTCGACCGCAGCACCCTGGTCGGCGAGTACGTGGGCCACACCGCGCCGAAGACCCAGGCCGCGTTCCGGCGGGCACTCGGCGGGGTGCTGTTCATCGACGAGGCGTACGCACTGGTGCCCGCGGGCAACGGCACCGACTTCGGCCTGGAGGCGATCTCCACGCTGGTGAAACTGATGGAGGACCACCGCGACGAGGTCGTGGTGATCGTCGCCGGCTACCCGCACGAGATGAAACACTTCATCGCGGCGAACCCGGGCCTGTCGTCGCGGTTCTCCCGTACCCTGGCGTTCGACGACTACTCCGCGGCCGAGCTGGTGCAGATCGTCGAGAAGCAGGCGGCCCAACACGAGTACGGGTTGGCGGACGAGGCGCGGGCCACGATCCTGGCGTACTTCACCGCCATCCCCCGCGGCGAGGGCTTCGGCAACGCCCGCTTCGCCCGCAAGGTGTTCCAGCTGATGACCGAGCGGCACGCCGCCCGCGTCGCCGATCTGGCCGCGCCCACCAACATGGAGCTCAGCATGCTGGAGGCGGAGGACCTGCCGATCAATGACACGGGCGTGGCGGCTGAGGTGGTTCCGAGGATGGCAGGAGACGGCGATGAGCAATGAGCAGAGCCGGATCACCGTGGTGGGCACGCGTCGACGGATCGACGTGTCGGTACCATCCGGTGCGCCGGTCGGCGAATACACCGCGCAGCTGGCCAGCATCTGCCGCCAGGAACAGGCCGACGTCCTGCCGCCGACCTGGTCGCTCGCGCCCGCCGGCCAGCCGCCGTTCCCGCTCGACGCCAGCCTGCTGGACCAGGGCGTGATCGACGGGCAAGTGCTGTATCTACGGGACGTCGCCGGCGAGTCCTACGCTGCACCGCTGGTGGAGGAGATCGAGGAGGTCGTCGCTGACGAGGCCCGACACTACCGCCAGCAGCGGCTGCGCGGCGGGCCGGTCGTGCTCGGCCTCGGCCTGCTGTGGCTGACCGCCGCAGCCGTCCTCGCCGCGCGGCGGTTCGACGGAGGCACCGGCGTGGTGGCCGGCTTCACCATCGTCGGCATGCTGCTGCTCGCCACCGCATGGGGCCTGGCACAGCAGCGCGCCGTGGTGCCAGATGCGCTGCGCCTGGCGGTCGGGCTGGCCTCGCTGCCCTGCCTGGCCGCCGCAGGCATGCTGGTGGCCCAGGTACTGGGCGCACCGGCGTCCCGCTGGGCCGGCGCCCTCGTGGGCGCCAGCCTCGCCGCGCTGATGATGCTCGGGGTCATCCCGAATGCGGGGCTGTTCGCCGTGCAGTTGCAGATCACGGTCGCGCTCGTGCTGGTGTCGCTGGCCCAAGGCCTCGACGCCGACCCGGCCGAGGCGGCGGCGCTCGTCGTCGTGACGAGCCTGGGGATCTTCGCGGTCGCCCGCCGGATCGCAGCCACCGTGGCCTCCTGGGGCCGACGTCGGCCGCCGGACGACGCGGTCGCGGTGACGGTCACGTCCGAGCTGGTCGACCGGTCCCGGCGGGTGCTCACGGTCGTGCTGGCCGGGCCCGCGGTCGCGCTGGCGGTCGCGCTGCCGGTGCTGGCCTGGTCCGGGCGGACCTTCGCTCTCGCCCTGGTCGGCGTGGCCTGCATCGCCCTGGTCGCGCGCTGCCGGCTGGCGGCGTTCTCCGCCGAGCTGCTCGCGTTCGGTAGCACTGCGGCGATCGGCTGTTTCAGCCTGGTCGCTGCAGCCGCCCGGCTGGCGGCTCCGGGCACGGCGGTCAACGTGCTGGTGATGGCGGGACTCCTCGTTGTGGCCACCGGAGTAGGCATCAGTGCACTCCGGCCGACCGTTCCGGAACCACCGGACGCCGATGGGACAACCGGGCCCCGCCCGGCTCGGCGGCGCAGCCGGGCCGAGGTGGTCGGGGTAGTCGCCAGCGTGTTCCTGGCTCCGCTGGCCCTCGGCGTGTTCGGCGCTTTTCATCACCTCATCGACGTGGGGCGCAACCTCTTCTGAGCAGGGCAGAGGCTGGGCCGTCGTCGTGGGCCTTCGGGGTCATTCGCTTCATCCGCACCGGCGGCGGGTGCGGCTAGCGTAGCTATCCGACGCCGTAACTCCACCGAAGATGGAATCCCTCGGAGGCTCAGTGCGAACCCAGACTTCGCCGCTGCGCTGGCGGCGCTGGCGATAATCTCTTGTCGGCGGCGGCCGTTGCGGTCGCCGCCGCGCTCGTGTCGTGGACCGCGGTCGGCCCGCTGCGGCTGGCCGGTCCCGACGAGCAGCCGCTGTCGCATGGCAGACCGGCGACGGCGTCGCCGCGGCAAGGTTCGCAGTGGTCCGCGGCCGCGGCGGTCGACGGTAACGACAAGGCCAGGTGGTCCAGCGCCTTCAGCTACCCGCCGTGGCCTCAGGTCGACCTCGGCAGCCAGGCGAGCGTTTATCGCGTGGTCGTGCGCTGGGAGGCAGCGTACGCCTTGGCGTTCGAGATTCGGATCTCGCCAGACGCGACGGCTTGGACGTCGCTGCGCAGTACGACCACGGGTGTCGGCGGTACGCAGACGCTCGATGTCGTCGGCAAGGCTGGTACGTGCGGACGTACGGTACGAGGTCGGCCACCGGCTACGGCTACTCGCTGTGGGAGTTCCAGGTGTTCGGCACGGCAGCCGGGACCGGCCCGTCGGGGGTGCCGTCCCAGCCGGCCGGGACGGCACCCCCGACCTGGCCTGGCTACGCCATCCGGCCCTGACCGGCCTATCGGCGGCTCACGCTCGTTCGTCGCAGGTTCCGGGTGTCGCCACGCAACCGATGTAGCCGACACGGTATTCACTTTCGACACACGCCATCCATCGAGATGGGTGGCGTGTCGGCACCTCGCCCAACGCGCAGGTGGCGGCTCGTCACACTACGATAACGAGTTCACCATCGGCAGCATGTCAGCCTCGCCAGGTTCTGGTATTTACCCATTCACACTCGCTGTAGTTGCGCCAGGCGAGGTTCAGCGCCGATGCGATGTCGCCGAGCACGCCATCAGGTCCGAACAGCTCCCTCGCGGCGTTGTTCCACTGGGCCTGCAACGCCTCGTAGTAGGGCTGCGCAGTACCCGTCCAGTGGGCCTCCAAGGGGGCCAGCATGGCCTTCAGAGCAATGAGCTCGTCACTGATCGTCGTCGCGGTGGAACTCATCCTTGCCCCAGCGGTCTCCAGTTCCGGCGGCACTTGAAGGGTGGAACCTGCGATATCCGGCACGGTGTCTCCTGTCCTCGCTGAAGAATGCGTCACCTGATTGCAGCGAGCGGGCCGCTGGCTATCGATCGAGATTGATCTTCGGAGCGCCGCCAGTAATCTTGGGGGCGCCCGTCATGACTTCCGCTTCGGTGGTGGTGTAGTTGTGGAAGTTGCCCTTCAGCCCGTCGGCGATCCCGATGAGCGCGTCGTTCATCAACCGCCCTTGCCGGTCATAGTCTTCCATCAGACTCTGGTACGCGGCGGAACCGTTCCCGAGCCAGTACGCGGCCAATCCCTCGACATATCGCCGCAGTGCTCCCAGCTCCGACGTAACGTGACCAGCCGTATCGGTACAGCTCTGCGCTCCGTCCAAGAGCATCTGCGGCGTAATGTGGATGGTCGATGCCATTGATCGAGCCTCCTCAGTTCGGTGCTGGGTCCCACCGTCCGGCCTGCCAAGGGGGACCGCGATCGGCTAGGCCCATGCCATCCTGCCTGACAGTAGGCGAAACGGGACTAGTCGCCAGTTCGTGCGACACGCCTGCCCAGCTGTGGGGACGTTCGCCGCTATCGGCACCGGGGACGCCCGCCCACTCCGTCGAGGGCGCCGGCCAATCGCCGTGTGGGTGAGCGCGGTTTTCCATCCGCGTAGTCGTCGCTCACGAATTCGGCGCCGCGGTACCGCAGGCCGAACCACACCCAGTCACGCGGTCGCTCGGCTGCTGTCCTGGCGGGGCTCGCGGCCGACGCCCTGCGGGCGCTGCTCACCCCGGGCCCACAATCTGGCCACAGCGGACGGGACGGACGACACCGGCACGAACAGGCCGTGGGCGGCATCCGCGTGGGCTACACGAGGGTCGCGCCGGCGGGCTGGTCCGTCCTGCTCTCGGCCGGCGTGCCGCAGAACGAGGAGACACACTTCGAGGTCCGCCGGCAGCGCGGTCGACGGGACGCCAGCGGGCGGGCTGCGCATCGACGCCCTGAGTCCGGCCGATCTGCAGGTCGCCGCCGCCGACGTGACCCGGCAGCGGGTGGCCGGCCCCGCTGCCGGTGCGGCATCCGGCCGCGCGGCTGCGGCTAGTCGTGCAGCAGCGCCTCGGCCAGCCGGTCACGACGCCAACCCGCCCGGCCCGTACGGCAACCACGGCCTGTTCGCGCTTGCCGTCTACCTCGTCGGTCTGCTCAGCAGCCTGCCCGAGCCGCCGACAGCGATCTGGACACCGCTGGACGAGCAGAGCACCGCCCTCGAGCTGCCCAGCAGCTCATGGGCTGGCCCACCACGCTCAACACGGTCGCCTGCCACCACCGCCCGGGTCCGCCAGCTCCACCAGGCTCCGGCCTTGCTGGACACCCCACTGCGAGCCCACCTCGGCCCACAGCACCAACCGGATGGTCCAGGCCAGCACCACCGACATCGAGCATGCCCAGCAGATGCTGGCAGCGGCCGGGATCACGACCACCCCCACCGCGGTGCTCGGCCTCGCTGGCCTGCTCAACGCCACCGGCCATGAGGCACCGGCCTCAGCACCGGTGAGCCAGGCACGCCAAGGCCAACAGCTCGTGCTTCGTCGTGCCGGATGCTGCCGCCGCCACAGGGTAGGGCCGATGATCGATCCGCCGTCCAGCAGCACGGCGACCGAGGCGGCACCGCCCGACACGACCACGCGCGACGGCGGACAGCGACGGACGTACCCACGTCACGGTGTCGTCTTGTGCCAGCCATCCGCAGCTCGCGCTGCGAGTCCCAAACGCTGGTCAGCAGCGGGCGGGATTGTTGCCAGCTACTGCACCCCGGCGTCGACGGTGAGCGTGCCGGCGACGGTGTCGATCGTGGCTGTTGCCCCGATCGGCACGGTGAGCTGGCCATTGCCGTGGCCGATGCGTAGCCCGCCAAGGACGGGCACGCCGAGGTCGGCGAGCCGGTCGGTGATGGCCTGTGCGGCGGTCCATCCGCTGGAGCCGTCGCCAGCGGCGTCGAGCTGGCCGATCGCGATCCCGGCGACGCGCCGCAGCGCGCCGACCCGCCGGAGCTGGGTGAGCATCCGGTCGTAGCTGTACGGTGCCTCGCCGGTGTCCTCGAAAAGGAAGATCGCGCCGTCGAGGTTTGGGAAGTCGCCGCAGCCGATGCTGGTCTCGACCATGGTGAGGTTGCCGCCAAGCAGCGGACCGGAGGCCTGGCCGGAGCCGTTGCCAGCGATCGTCACCGCGGAGCTGGGCTCGGCCGGGTCACGGGTGAGCACGATCGAGTCGGTGGTCATCAGTGCCTTGCGCATCGACTCGATTGAGTCGGGCCCGAGGCGTGTGTCGGTCCAGGCAGCCAGGGGGCCGTAGAGGCTGGCCAGCCGGGCGGCCCGCCACAGCCTGCCGTGCAGGGCGGTCAGGTCGCTGAAGCCGATGAGAATCTTCGGGTCGTGGCGGACCGCGTCAATGTCGAGGCCGTCGACGATGCGCTGGGTCCCGTACCCACCGCGGGCACCGACGACACAACGCACGCCGGGGTCGCGGAAAGCCGCGTTGAGGTCGGTGAGCCGGTCGGCGTCGGTGCCGGCCAGATACCCGAACCTGTCGTACACGTGGTTCCCGAACTCCACGACCAGCCCGAAGCTCTCCAGAATCTCCCGACCCCGGACCAGCCGTCCGTCGCCCGGATAGGCGGGTGCGACGATGCGGACCCGGTCGCCGGGCTGTAGTGCGCGGGGCTTGACGGGCGTCCCGCCGTGCTGCCCGGTGCCCGGGGCGGCCTCCACCGGTCCGGCCGCCGCGACAGCGCCGACCGCGGCGCCCCCGGCGACCGCCACCCCGGCGCACAGGAGCCTGCGCCGCGATACCACCGGATCCGACTGCTCCACCATGTCGCCCCCCAAGCTCCGCCACCCACCGGCCGCGGTCGTTTGATCATCATTGATGGCCAGTGTTCCATTGTCATCAATGCCGTGTCAGTGCTCAATTCCCCCCAAAGAAGCACGCGACGAGTCCTCCCTTTGAGTGACCTGTACCTCCTGCCAGTCGGGCGGCTAAGCGGGTCCTCGGAAGTTCTGCGCGTAACTGCGGGGTAGCCACGGTGAGGTCCACGGTGCAGCGGTGGTCAGCATCTGATCCGGTGTTCGTCTTCGGCGATCGCGACGCTGACGGAGTAGCGGATGTTGAGGCTGTGCTCGCGGAGGCTGCGGATGCGGGTGAGCGGACCGTGGGTGCAGCTGGCCGTGTCGGTCCGGGTCAGGATCGGGGTGCCGTGCCGGTCGACGTCGGGGATCTGGGCGAGTGCTTGGTCCAGGACGGTGATGTGATCGGCGGTGGTGTTCGACCCGGCCCGGCCTTCGCGCGGCATCCCGGACGGCGCTTCGCGGGTGTTGTCCAAGAAGCAGAACAACGGATGGAACCCGAACGTGTGCTTCCAGGTCGGGGCCGGGGCTTCCTTGCCGGATTGGCAGATCGCGATCGACGCGCGTCCAGTTCGAGGACCAGGTCCGGGACCGGCAGCCCGGCTGCTGACGTCAGCGGCAGCTCGCCTCGGGCTCGGCGGAAGGAGGGCCGGGCGGACGGTCATGCAACGAGTTCCGCTCGGCGAACCGAACCGCCTGACCCCGGCGAGGGACGCGCGTCGCCCAAAGAGAGGACACGGTCACATGCTTCTTTGGAGGGAATTGAGCACCTGGCTCGACTTTGACGACGATGGGGCAGATGGCCGCCCGCGGGGCAGCGGAACCTGGGGGAAGCATGGCGGAGCAGCCGGATGCGGCGTTCGCCGGGGCCCGGCAGCCGACCCGGCAGCGGCCTCTCCAGGCACCGGATGATGCCGGGCAGCGCAGCGGGACCCATGTCAAGCCCTGCGCACTATGGCCGGACGACCGGGTCAGCGTCGTCGCACCCGTCTATCCGGCCGAGATGATGGCCCCGGCTGCTGCGGTGCCGTCGGCGTATCGGATGGCATCGGTCGGGCGGCGGATCGGGCCGAGGATGGGGGTGCTGTGGGTACGGGGCGGCTCCGGCCGATGGTGGTGGATGGCTGGCCGGAGCACCCCCACCAGACCGGCCGACGGCATCCTGCGATGGCCGGATTGTAGGGGGGCCATGCTCACGCGCCCGCAACCGGGCCTCGCCGTGGCGGTGGCCGACCAGCGCCGTGCCGGGCAGGACTGCCTGCCCGGCACGGCGTCCCAACTTCCGGGCGGCGCGCTGGAGCTAGGCCCTACGAACGTTGGTCGGTTCGGACACCAGCATCCCACTTGGCCTTCGTGGAGGAACACATGAGCTACACACACTCATGGCGCTGCCAACCCGGCAGCGGCTGGTACGCCGCGGCCTGGCCACAACTGTTCACCGACACCCGCCGCATCCTGGACACCGCCGCCGGACTACGCCTCGCCGGACCCGATGGTACCGGTACACCGACGTTCGACCCGACCGGTGGCATCGCCTTCAACGGCACCGTCGGCCAGACGTGCGACGCATTCCGCCTGAAAAGCCCCAGCCCCAGCCCCAGCCGGCCTCAACGGCGCTACTGCCAAACCAGCGCACACCCCTACGACCTTGCCGTCACCACAGTCCTGCTACGCGCCCACCTCATGCTGCCCAGCACCTTCCACATCAGCAGCAGCGGCATCTGGAACACCGACTGGCAACCCGCCCGCGACCTCATCTGGCAGCTGTTCCGCCTCGCGATCCTGGCCGATCCGCTGGTCGACACCACCGAGCTTGATCTTTGAGCACACCAGGAGCGCGGAGGGGCCGATGTAGGTACGGCCAAGGAGGTAGAGCGCCGTCACGTAAGCCGTGCCACCGCGAGCCAGCGTCACGTCAGGATAGGCGGGATAGGCCTGTGAGGCAGTGACCAGGTGGAAGGTGGGGCCGAAGTCCGGGTCGGCGGCTCCGGTCAGGCGGACGTTCGGCGGGTTCGCGAGCGTCCACGGCCAGCCAGTTCTGCTGGTCAGGATCGATCCCCGCGCCCAGAGCGTGATGGCGACCCTGGCGGCGACGCCGGTCAGGGCGCCGGTGAGGGCCATGACGAGCGCCTCGGCCGCGAGGGTCACCCGGAGCCAGCGGCGGGTCAGGCCGATCGCGTGGAGCAGGGCGGTCGCGGCGTCGAGGCGCTGGTTCAGCAGCTCGTTGAGGCTGCTGACGTACTCGTCGTGGTCGTAGGCGACCACGGACGGGAAGGTGGCCAGGGCCCGGTCCAGCGCGGCGCGGGCGTCGAGCTTCGGGACGCCGGCGGCCGGGTCGAGCTGGACCTCGGCGAGGCGCGGGGGCGGATCGCCGTACACGGCGGTGATGTCCTCGGGCGTCAGCCAGACCGTCCGGGTGCCGGGCGCGACCGATGCGACCGGGAACGGGCGGCCCTGCAGCGTGATGGTGCCGCCCGCCGCGACCCCGGCGTCGGCGGTCACGACCGCGGTGCCCGGGCGGGGCGCGCCGGTGTGGACCTCGAGGCCGGGGTTGCTCCCTGGTTGGTGCACGGCAGCGGCTATGACCAGGTCCAGTTCCAGAACGAGGACACTGGCGCCTGCCTCGACAGCAACGGAAACGGAAGCGGCTACCGCCATGTCTGTAACGGGGGCGGCTACCAGAAGTGGAAGTTCGGCTTCTGAGGCATGCCCGGTAAGCGATAGCCGGTGTGCCTGCCGCCTCCCGGTGTTGGATGACGCGCCGCTCGGCCTGCGGGCCGGGCGGCGCGTGCGGTCTCAGACCGGGATGCCGGCGACGCGCATGAACGCCACTGCGTTGCGGATCGTCGTTGGGATGTGGACGTGACGATGCCGGGACCGCCCGACTGGTTGACGTGCGCAGGATCAGTCGGGCAGGTCGATCTCGGCGAACGGGCGGTGGGGGCGGGTGAGCTGAATGGGGTCGCCGAGGAGGGCGTCGAGTTCGTCGCGGGTCAGCAGGCCGTGGTCGAGTACGAGTTCGTGGGCCCCCTTGCCGGTGGTGAACGCCTCATGGACGAGGCTCGACGTCTGCGCGTAGCCGATGTACGGGCTGAGTGCGGTGAGCACGCCGATGGACCGCTCGACGGTGTGACGCAGGTGGTCGCGTTCGGCCTCGATGCCGGGTACGCAGCGGTCCGCGAGGACCTGGCATCCGGCGCGCAGGTAGGACACGCTGGTGAACAGGCTGTGCGCGATGATCGGTTCGAAGGCGTTGAGCTGCAGCTGTCCGCCCTCGGCGGCCATGGTGACGGTCATGTCGTGGCCGACCACGGCGAAGGCGATCTGGTTGACCACCTCCGGGATGACCGGGTTCACCTTGCCTGGCATGATGCTCGAGCCTGCCTGCACCGCCGGCAGCCGTATCTCACCGAAGCCCGCCTGGGGCCCAGACGACAACAGTCGCAGGTCGTTGCAGATCTTGGACAGCTTCACCGCGATGCGCTTCAGCACGCCCGAGAGCTGGACGAAGACACCCGCGTCCTGGTTCGCCTCGATGAGGTCCGGCGCCGTCGTCAGGGTGATGCCCGTGATCGACGTGAGGTGGCGGCGCACCACCTCGGCGTACCGCGGATGGGTGTTGACGCCCGTCCCGATGGCCGTGCCGCCGAGATTGATCTCCGTGATCAGCTTGGTTGCCTCGGTCAGCCGGTCGATGTCCTCGCCCATCATGACGGCGAAGGCGCCGAACTCCTGCCCGAGGGTCATCGGAACGGCGTCCTGCAGTTGGGTACGTCCCATCTTGACCACGTTGGCGAACTCGTCGGCCTTGGCTTCGAACGCCGCCCGGAGCTCCGCCATCGCTGTCAGCAAGCGGCCTGTGGACATGTGGAGGGCGATCTTGATCGCGGTCGGGTAGACGTCGTTGGTGCTCTGGCTCCGGTTGACGTCGTCGAGCGGGTGCAGCCGTTCGTAGTGTCCCTTGGGCTGACCCAGATGCTCCAGCGCCCGATTGGCGATGACCTCGTTGGCGTTCATGTTCGTCGAGGTACCGGCGCCGCCCTGCACGACGTCGACGACGAACTGCTCGTGCAGCATGCCGGCGCGGATGTCGGCGCAGGCTGCGACGATCGCGGCGGTCTTGTCCAGGGTGAGCATGCCCAGCTCCCGGTTGGCCAGCGCGGCCGCCTGCTTGCAGCAGGCCATGGCCACGACCAGGTCGCGGTGCATCGCGATGGGCACTCCGCTGATCGGGAAGTTGTCCACCGCGCGTGCGGTGTGGATGCCGTAGTAAGCCTCGGCGGGTACGTCACGGTCGCCCAGGAGATCGTGCTCGGATCTGACCCGTTGGGCGGTGGTCGAAGCCTCGGGTTCGTCGGTAGTCAGCGGCTGCATCGGCGCCTCTTCCGGTCGGGTTGGGCCTGGTCGTCCGAGTCAACCGGGGGCGGGGCGCCCCGACCGGGGACTTGAGCGTCTCCGGAACTTGCCACCCGATGCTGACCTTCGTCCCCCACGATTCCCAACCCCGCCGCCACATGAGCACGACCGGCGGCCGAGACCGAGGAGCAGCGCATGCGGCGAGCTCGCGTCCCGTCGATCGTGGTCGCCTGGGTCCTGACCTTGACCGGAGGCGAGCGCCTGCGGAATGGGTGACACCCCCTCCAGCCACGACAACGGACCGGTCGCGGAAGTCACGTTCGAGGCCGGCACCACGATGGACCGGCTCCATCGCGCCGGGAAGATCAGGATCGGTACCAAGTTCGACCAGCCGGGTTTCGGGCTCGCAGGCCCGGACGGCAAGCCGACCGGCTTCGACGTGGAGATCGGTAAGATCGTCGCCGCCGAGCTGGGCATACCGGCGGCTGGCATCGAGTGGGTCGAGTCCACACCGAAGGTCCGGGAGGAGTACCTCGGGACCGGCAAGGTCGACATCGTGGTTGCCACCTACACCATCACTGCCGAGCGGCTCGAACGCGTCGACTTCGCCGGTCCGTACTACGTCGCCGGCCAGCAGATCACGACCCGCACGTCCGGCAACTCGGTCACCGGCCCGAAGACGTTCCGCCTCGGTACCAAGAAGGTCTGCTCATCGACCGGGTCCACCCCGGCGAAGAACATCACCACGTACCTCAAGGACCCGGCGGCGCAGCTCGTCCTCTTCGACGTCTACACCAAGTGCGCCGACGCCCTGAGAGCCGGCCAGGTGGACGCGGTCACGACCGACAACGTCATCCTCACCGGCTTCGTGGCCCAGCACCCCGAGGACTTCAAGCTCGTCGGCGCCAGGTTCACCACCGAGCCGTACGGGATCGGCCTGCGCAAGGGCGACCACAGGTTCCGCGCCTTCGTCAACGACGTCCTGGAGACGATCGCCAAGGACGGCCGGTACGCCAAGGCGTGGACCGGCACCGCCGGGAGGTACGACCCGGCCATGCCCGAAGCGCCCGCGGTCAGCCGGTACTGAGTCCGCACGGCCGGCGCGCTGGTCATGCCACCGCCAGCTCACACAGCAAGACCCCACGCTTTGCCGATGGAGAATCCGATGAAGGTGTTGGTCGTCGAGGACGACGACAGGGTGATGGCCGCGCTGCGTGCCGTCCTGGCCCAGCACGGCCTGGACGTCGCCTGCGCCCGCACCGGCGAGCAGGCGCTGGAACTCGTCGCCGACGGCCCCGACGTCGTGCTGCTCGACCTGGGCCTGCCGGACCGCGACGGGTTTAAGGTGTGCACACAGATGCGCAAGGTGTCGAACGTGCCGATCATCGTCGTCACGGCCCGGGCGGACTGGCGTTCGCGCGTACACGGGCTGAATCTCGGCGCCGACGACTACATCGTCAAGCCATATGCCCCCGCCGAACTGGTGGCCAGGATCCACGCCGTGACACGGCGCGCGGGCCAGGCACCCGCCACCGGCTCCGCACCGCAGGTTTTCGGGCCGGTGAGCCTGCACCCCGAGTCGCGCATCGTCACGGTGGACGACCGGTGTATCCACCTAACCGCCAAGGAGTTCGACGTGTTCGCGCTGCTCGCCCGCCACCCCGGCGTGGTGTTCCGCCGGGAACAGATCATGAGTGAGGTGTGGGGCACCGCGTGGGAGGGCGCGGGGCACACGCTGGAGGTGCACGTCGCCTCGCTGCGTCAGAAGCTCGCCACGCCGGGGCTCATCAAGACCGTTCGCGGTGTGGGCTACCGGCTGACGCTCCCGGTCCTGCCCTCCGCGGACGCCTGAGCCGATGCGCACGCGGCTGGTCGTGCTGCTGACGCTGCTCATTGGATGCGTCCTGGCCGCGCTGAGCGTGCCCTTCGGCCGGAGTATCGCCGCCGGGCGCCAGCAGGAGATGTTCGTCGACCGGCTGCAGGACACCAGCCAGTTCGCGGCCATCGCGCAGCAGGCGACCACGTCCGTCGCGCAGGAGGCGCTTCGTGACGACCTCGAGCGCTACGCCGACCTGTACGGCATCACGGTCGCTGTGGTCGGCCGGGGAGGCACGACGTGGGCGATCTCCGGCGCGCTGGCCGATCTCGACCGGGACGACGTCGTCGAACGCATCCGCCAGGCGGCGGCCGGGCACCAGAGCACCGCACCGCCGACGATCTGGCCCTGGTCGGACCGGCCCATCGTCGTGGCGGTGCCGGTGATCCGCGGTGACAACGTCGTCGCCGTGGCGGTCACCGTCTCGGTCGCGGCGCGACTGCGGGTCAGCGTCGGGCGCGACCTGCTGCTCCTGTTCGTCGCCGACCTGGCCGCGATGGTCCTGCTCGGCGCTGCGGCGACGCGTCTGGCGACGTGGGTGCTGCGGCCGGTCTACGTGCTCGACGCCGCGGCCCGCCGCATCAGCTCGGGCGACCTGACCGCCCGGATCGGCGGGGTCACCGGCCCGGTCGAGCTGCGCCGGCTGTCGACCACGTTCAACGGCATGGCGCAGGCGGTCGACCTGGCGATGCAGCGTCAGCAGGCTTTTGTCGCCGATGCGTCCCACCAGCTGCGCAATCCGCTGGTGGCGCTGGTCCTGCGGCTCGAAGCGCTCGGCATGGGCCTCGACGGTCAGCAGCGTCAGCAGTTCGACCTGGCCCGCGACGAGGCGGTGCGGCTCGGCGAGATCCTCGACGAGCTCCTCGAACTGGCCACGGTCGTACACGTGACGGCCCGGCCGGTCCGTACCGACGTGCACGACCTGGTGGGGGGCCGGATCGCCGCCTGGCGACCGCTCGCCGACCGGCGCGGAGTGCGACTGCCCGGCCTACCCGCCACGGAACCCGCCCCGGCCGCCGTCGCCCTGGTCGATCCGATCCTGGTCTCCTCCGCGCTGGACGCCGTGCTCGACAACGCGGTGAAGTTCACACCCGGCGGAGGCCAGATCACCGTCGCCGTCACGTCCACGGCCGCGGCCGTGGACGTCGAGGTGACCGACAGCGGGCCGGGGCTCAGCGAGGACGACCTGGCCCACGTCGGCGACCGGTTCTGGCGCAGCGCCGCCAGCCAGAACATCCCCGGGAGCGGACTGGGTCTCAGCATCGCCCGGGCGCTGCTGGAGACCACCGGAGCCACGCTTGCCTTCGCGGGAGTCGAACCGCACGGCCTGTGCGTGACGATCCGGCTGCCACGCCCGGCCGGCGGTGGGGCGTGACCCGCCGGGCTGGCCGCCGGTGGATCCTGGCCGCGGCCGCCGCGGTCCTGCTCGGCGTGGCCGGATACACGAGCTCACCGTGGACGTGGTCCGGCTCCGGCAGCCGGCGGACGACACCGGTGCTGCTCGCCATCGGCGACTCGGGCGAGGTGGACCACAG
The DNA here is from genome assembly GCF_050942935.1 of Dactylosporangium sp. CA-233914. NCBI lineage: Bacteria > Bacillati > Actinomycetota > Actinomycetes > Micromonosporales > Micromonosporaceae > Dactylosporangium > Dactylosporangium sp. CA-233914. The sequence goes on from NZ_CP192030.1 coordinate 4,339,134, forward strand.
CTACGGCCTGGCGCTGGCGGCTGCCGCCGGCGGCGAGCTCGGCCCGACCGGCACCCTGACCACCGCCGGTGCCGTGGAGAACCTCCATCTGCTGGGCCGGGGACGTGTGACGTTCGGGTTCGCGACCGCGGACACGGTGGAGGCGTACGCCGCTCAGTCGGCCTCGACCGGCGAGGCGCCCGTACGCGCGCTGGCCCGCCTGTACGACAACTACGTCCACCTGATCGTCCGGGCCGAACTGCCGGTGCACACCGCCGCCGACCTGCGCGGGATGCGGGTGTCCGTCGGCAGCGGCGGGTCCGGCACCGCGCTCGTCGCCGACCGGGTCCTCCGCGCCGCCGGGCTCGACCCCGACGGCGACCTGCGGCGGATCGAGCTGAGCCTCACCGACGCGAACACGGCCATGCGCGAGCGCCGCATCGAGGCGTTCTTCGTGACCGGAGGGCTGGCGACGCCGGCGGTGCTCGACCTGGCCCGGCAGTCCGCGGTCCGCCTGATCGATCTCGCCGACATCGCCGCGACACTGCGCTCCACCTACGGCTCCTACTATCAGGCCGGCAGCGTGCCGGCCGGCACGTACCGGGGGATGACCGGGCCGGTCACGACCCTCGTCGTGCCCAACCTGCTGCTGGCCACCGAGGCCACGCCGGACGACGTCGTCGAGCGGATGACCGGCGTGCTGTTCGCGAGCGCCGCGGGGATCACCGGCTCGGTCCCCGCGGTCGGGCAGGTCGACCGCCATGCGGGGATATTCACCGGCGCGGTCCCGCTGCACGACGGCGCCCGCGCGTACTACCGCGCGGCCAAGGTTGCGCGCTGAGGGACACGCCCGCGGCCGCATCCACAAGCCTTCCTCAAGAACCGCCGCCGGACGGACGCCGTCAATAGCCTCCATCTACGTCGATACACACGACGCCGGTCATGGGGTGACGGAGGAGTTCAGATGTTCCCGGTCATCGCTCAGGTCCAGTCGGCTCTGGCCACCACCGAATCTTCGGCCGCCGCCACGGCGTTCGACGCCGCCGTCATGTACCGGTACCTCACCGGGGCTCGTGCCGGGACCCGCCGGGACCGGCCGGCGAGCTGGCACGACCGCGCCGCCGGTGTGGTGGCCGACTTCGACTCGCGGGTCGCGGCCCACCGGTTCGGCACGGCCCTGTCCGCCCCCGGGCGCCAGGTCAACGTCGTGTCCGTCTCCGGCGGGATTCGCCACCGGCACCTCGTCCACCGGGTGACGGTGGACGCCGCAGCGCTCCAGCCGGTCGTCGACGCGCTCACGACGCTGTGGCGGGCCGGCGCGGGGGTGCTGGTCGACCCGACACTGCTCGGCCCCACGGACCCCCGCCGGCGGCGCCGCCAGGAGTACGCGGGTTCGGCGTGGCGCGGCGTGCTGCTCGCCGGCCGGCCGGTGCGCACCTCGGGCGCCCTGCTGATCCGCACGTTGGACCTGGAACTCGCCATGGTCCTCGTCCGCTCCGCCCGGCTGCTCGGCGCGCACGCCGTGACCGCGCGGGACAGGGGCGGCCGGTTCGTCCGGCTCGAGGGTGGCGACACCGTCGCCCGCCTCCTCCCGGCGATCGTCGAGCGCTGAGCCCGGCGACCGCCCCGATGACCACGATGGCGTGTCACCCCCTGAGAGCCACGCCATCGTGTCCACCTCCCCGTATTGATAATCCACTCGTCGTCCCCGCGCATGCGGGGTGGTCCGCCGGTCAGCTGCTACCAGCAGCTGTCAATCCCTTGGATCGTGGATTCCGTGATGCGGCCTGGGCCTTCAGCGCTCGAGCGTGATCGGCTGTAATCGATCATTGAGTATCCGTCGCAGACGGAGTGCTGGGCGGGCGGACAAGCAGTTCCACGATCTGTTCAACCTCGTTGCCGACCTGGCCACCCTGCGGGTGGCGTGGCTGCGAGTACGAACGAATCGTGGAGCCCGTAGCGCCGGGGTCGATGGTGTCAGCTGCTCGTATGTGGAGCAGCAGCAGGTCGGCGAGGAGCCGTTCCTTCGCGGGCTTCGCGACCGGCTCGAACAAGGCGCCTACCGGCCCGAACCCGTGCGGGAACGGGCGATTCCCAAGAAGGTTGGCAAAGTCCGCCGACTCGGGATTCCAACGGCTATCTGCCACTCCGAGAAGGAACACGCCGCACCGACGTTCAAACGTCCGGGGCAGCGGTGGGCAGGATCGTTGCGGGGGCACGGGTCTTCGCCTGTGCGGCGGTGACGGCGCAGACGGCGAGGGCGGCCATGGCCAGCACGAGGTGGCGGTTGAGGGCGGTGTAGAGGCGGACCTGGGCATGATCGAGGCCGGAGTGGTCCTTGCCGAACTCGAAGTCCTCCTCGACCGGCCAGCGTAGACACGCCACCCGCACCAAGGTCATCAGCGGGACCGTCCGGCCCGGCGGGACGTGGCAGTAGTGGTAGGCGACCTCACCGGTCTGCAGATGCTTGCGCAGCAACAGGAAATGCTGCGGGCTGCGGGTCGCGACCCACGCCCAGGCGTACCGCCGGTGGCCCTTGGATCCGGGTACCGCACGGATCTGCCAGCTGTCCTGAGTGGACAGCACCGTGTTCACCACCGCGTCAGCGCGCATCCGGATACCCACAGCCAGGTCGGTGTGGAACGCCCGGCCCACCCGAAGCACGTATCCGATCCCGTTGTCCTCGCAGAAACTGCGCAGTTCGCCGGAGCGACCGTAGACTTCGTCGCCGGCGCACCATCCGGGCATCGTGGCGTCGGTGATCATGTCCCGCAAGATGTCCACGGCCAACTGTGGTTTGGACCGGAACGCGGTCTGCGCCCCGATACCCAGCACGGCCCGGCGATCCGGGTCTGCGAGCTGGTCGGCGGGAACGTAGATCCGGGCACCGACCAGAGCGTGCCCGGACGGGGTGGCATAGGAGCAGTACACCGTGTTCACCCCGTTCGCGATCCGCCGGGCGCAGCCCATGTACAGCCGCTGCACCCCGGCGGTCGCCGCACCGTCCTTCTCCTGCCCGGACTCGTCCAACGCCGCCACGACCAAGGGCTGAGCACGCAACGCCTCGACCACGAACCCGCGGATCGTCGCCATCGCCGCGTCGTGGTCCCACACCGCGCGGGTTGGTCCGCGCCCGGGCGTCAATGGGTCTTTCGGCTCAAGAACGCCCGTCCGCGCAGCCGATACCGTGCGGAGTATGTCGGACTGGCTCTACGGTCGGCGCCGGGCACCCCGGACGCGGCGCATCTGGCGATCGGTTGTCATGACAATACTGGTGATGGCGACCGTCCTGGTGCTAGGGAAAATCACGGGCGGGTCGTCCGGGACGGATGCCTCGCGGACCGGCGACGCCGCGCCGACGCGGACGACGGCGCCCCCGCCACCCGCATTCGCCCCGATCAGCGTGCAGACCGAGGACCCCGGCAACACCCTCTTCGGGGGCGCAGGCGTCGTCGACTGCGCCACCTGCGACGGCGGCGCCCGGGTGCGTTACATCATAGGCGTGAACCGCGTGGTGGTCCGCGCCACCGCGAACGTGGCAGGCACCCGCACCGTCACCGTCGTTTACGAGACAGACGTGCCGCGCCTCCTCAAGGTCTCGATCAACGACGGATTGCCGTACGTCACTACCGTCGACGGCACGAGCTGGGAGGCCCCGCGCCGGCTGACGTTCACCGCGACGATCCCGGCGGGCGAGGTCAACGTGGCGCTCTTCAATGAGGAAGGAGCGGCGCCGGATGTCGACAAGGTGACCATCACCTGACCGGTGAGCTGCTCGAACACGCAACCTCAGCGGCTTATTTGCGTCCGTTCCCAACCATCATGTCAGGAGACGTTAGCGATGCCGTGCGGTTGGCAGGTTATCCGTTGGCCAGCCTCAGACGGCGGCAAGTTCCGCTGAGAGCTTGCGTTGTTCCACCGATCGTCGTTCACACCCTGGCCCTCGGTTGCGTCGGCGGCCGTGGCGTCGTTGCGCCTGCCGGTTTTGGCGTCGCTGAAGTCTATGAAAGATCTTTCGGTATCTGCTCGTGTTTCGCGTCTATGCGGCGGCTGCGGCGCAGGCCAGGGCGTAGTCACGTAGTATTTCGGGTCGGTCTGACCTGTGCGAACGGTGGAAAACCGGGCTGCGATAAGGGTCTTGCGGGGCTTGGTGAGCATGTCTTCGAATGATGGCTCGGTCTTGGTGTCGTACCACGGCTGGGTCTGGCGGCGAAGATCGACGTCGTCGGGGTGGTGACCGGGCACCGCGTACCAGACGATGACCAGTGACTGGATGAGCATCCCGGACGGCACGGTCCGTTCGACGGCCCTCGGTAGCCGGTTGCGTGCCTGCCCGACTCCCATGTGCTGTTTCCCAGCGGCGTTCGCCGGCTCGATCGGCCATCGCGTCGCGTATAGCTCGACGATTCCGGTAGCGGCGGGCTTGCCAGGCTTGTCTCCCTTGAAGACGTGGGCCCACGCCTTGGCCCGTCAGCCAGCGGGTCAAGCCGGCGATCGTGGCGCCCTCGTCGGTGTAGCGGCGGAACATCTCCGCGACCAGGGCCGCCTCGGCCTCAACAATCTCGTAGCAGGCGCCGGCCTCGGGGGTCTTGCGCAGGTAGCGGTAGCCGAACGGAGCGCCGCCGAGGACGTTCACCGACCCCGACCGGGCGCGGAACGTCTTGCCCCGCCGGTAGCGCTCCATCAGCTGAGCCTTCTCGTACTCGGCGAACATGCCCTGGAACTGCACCGCAGCTGATCTTCGGGGCTGTCCCCGCGCGGGCCGCGTACGAACTCCACCCGGGTGCCGGCCCGGGCGAACTCCTCGATCAGCAGCGCCTGGTAGGCGAACTTGCGGGCCAGCCTGTCCGGGGAGTAGACCAGCACGACGTCCACGCCCACGGACGCGACCAGGTCACGCAGCCGTTCCAGGCCGGGACGCAGCAACGTTGCCCCGGAGTGGCCCTCGTCCTCGAAAACCCACTCCTCAGGCAGTTCGACGCCCAACTGCCCGGCGTGCGCGCGCAGCGCTGCGGTCTGCGAGCCGATCGTCTCGTCCTTCTTCTGCCGGGCCGAGGACACCCGGGCGTAGATCGCTGCGCTCGTCATGGGACGCTCCCTTCTGACCGGCCCGGACACGGGCCCGGCGTGGTGGCACCAAGATGGCGTAGGCCGCGGAGACATCCGCGGCCGCGTGACGGTCGAACACGACCTCGACTTCCACACTGCGTCGGCTCATTCCGTTGCACGCCAGGGCTTTCGGCACAGCACAGACGACCGAGGCCGTGCCGCCACTGCGAAAGTCCAGACAAAGGCCGTCCCGGCCCCGGCACCCCAACGCGCCCAGGCCAGCTGCGCAGCCGCAGAACGGCCGACCATCACATCAATATACTTACATCAATACCGCTTATCGGCCGCTACACGCCGTTCACGCTCAACCCGCCGATAACGCAGCGTCACGTCAAACGAGAAGTTGCAGACCCATCCCACAAGCTCTGGCCTCCACGCTACGTGGGGAACCGCACCCCTCGGGATTGTAAGAAAAAGTCTCCACTCTTCACCCGCCCTCCGTCAGCCGGACACGGAGGCAATACCGGCTGGGTGGTGGGGGGTGTCAGTGTGCGGTGCTGGTCTGTGGGTGTCGCGCTGTCGTGAGAGGGGAGTTGGGTGGTGGTTGGTGATGGTTGTCGGGAGATTTTGGTTGTGCCGGGTGGGTTGGTGTTGACGGGTGGGTTGGTGGGGGTTGGGGATTCGGTGGCGTTGGCGGCGTCGGTGGTTGCGGTTCGGCCGGTTGATGCGGCGTTGGTGTTTTTGGTGGAGGAGGTGCCGCGTTCGGCGGTGGGGTTGGGGTTTGTTCGTGGTCAGCCGTTTGGGGATCAGTTGGTGTTGGTGCCGTGGGGTGTTGAGCGTTGGGGGGTTGGGGGGGTGCCGTTGGTGGATGATGCGGTGGCGGTGGAGGGGCTTGCGGATTTGTATGGGGTGCAGGTGCAGGTGCCGGTGGGGTTGGCGCGGTCGGGGCGGTTGGTTGGTGTGGATGTGTTGGGTCGGGAGGTGGGGTGGGGTGAGGCGGTGGCGGTGCGGGGGTTGCCGTGGTCGCATGTGGCGGCGCGGGAGGCGGTGCGGGAGGCGGTGGGGTTTGGTTCGGGTGGGGCTGAGCCGTCGTGGGGGCGGCTTGAGTTGTTGGTTGGGGTGTTGGGGGAGATTCAGCAGCGGTTGCGGGTGTCGGTGCCGTCGGCGGCGTTGGCCTTTGCGGTGTATTTGGCGCGGTTTGCGGTTCTGTCGGAGGTGGATGCGGGGGTGTTGGCGCGGAAGGTGATGCCGGTGTCGGTCGCCGATTTGTTGGCGGTGCTTGGTGGTGGTCTGGTGCCGGTGGGGGATGTTGATGCGTTGGTGGATGGCTTGTTGCGTGTGCCTGGTTCGGCGGCGTTGGTGTGGTTCGGGTCGCGTGATGGGGGGCCGGCTGTGATGGCGTGGTTGATGGGGGGTGTTGGGGGTGGTGCGTTGTGGTGGTTTGGGGCGCCGTCGGGTTCGGGTGGTGTTCCGGGGCCGGTTGTTACGCGGGTGGTGGATGACTGGCGGTTGGCGGCGTTGGGTGATCCGGCGACGGTGGTGTTGGTGGTTGGTCCGGATGGCCGGGCGACCACGGTTGCAGCGTTGGGTGGTGGGTTGGGGGGTGGCGGTGGTCCGGCGTTGTCTGACCTGCTGCCGTTGCGGTCGGGTCAAGAGCCAGTGGTCGGGCGGGAGGAGTTGACCGTGTTCACGGTGACGGACATCGAGTTGGATGATCCGGCTGCGGCTGGAGGGCCATCCGCGTCGGCCGCGCAAGAGTCGGTGACAAGTCAGCGCGGCGAACCGACCGGCAGCATGAACGACCCGCCGCCGGTCGCCGCACTGCTGCCGGTGCCGAGCAAACCGGTCGAGGATGTCGATGATCCGGACCTCGAGCCGCTGGGCTCGACAGCGCCGGTGTCCGCGAGCCTCGGCGGTGACGCGTCCAGCCTCGCCGACGCGCCGACCTCGCTGGCGCCGGGTCACAGTGACGTATCGATGGATTCTGGGGGTCGGAGCGTGGCCAACGGCAAGCAACCGGCGGATTCGATGACGCTCAACATGCGCGGCCCGGTCTCGCCGTCCGTGTCCGAGTTGGAACTGGAATCCCAGCTGGAAGTGTCGCCGAAGGCGCAGCAGGCCGAGGAACGCGGGCTGCCCTGGTTCGTCGAGGCCGGAATGGACGGCGACTCGTTCATTGCCCACGTCATGCCATTCGTGGACCCGGCGGAAAGGGCCGTCGCCGGGCAGAGCCGGGAGCAGGCCGAAGCGGCCGCGGTCAACCGCGCCGTGGACGACATCGTCAACCTCGTCGTCGGCAAACGCGACGGCCTGAGGAACGAGCTGCGGGCTCGGCTGCGCGAGGCGCTGACGGACGACGAGCACACGCACTGGACTCGGCTGCTGCGCGAGGGTCTGCTGGTCCGCGACGGCGCCGACTGGGTCGAGGTCCGGTTCGCGATGGGCGAGCGGACTCGTGCGGACGCCCTGGAGTTCGGTCCGCACGCGGGCCGGGACTGGGTCACCCAGAGCACCAGCCGCTACGGCGACATGACGGCCAAGGACGCCACCATTGAGGGGCTCGAGCACAAGGGTCAGGCCGGGCCGGAGTTCATCGGCCGGAAGCTCACCGACATCCTCAGCCTGCTGGCGGGCAAGATCCAGATCAGCGCCGGCCGGATCGACACCCGCAAGCACGGGACCGCGCACGAGCTGCAGGCGGGCAGCCGGTCCCTGGCCAACGCCCTCGACACGTACCTGGCCGACGTGCGTGCCACGGTGTCTGTCAACGGGGCGACGCACCCCACGCAGCCGACGTTGGCCAGGCACCTGGTGGTGGCCTATCCACAGCCGTTCGCGCAGCGCCCCGGGCAGGAACCGGGGCCCTGGCACGACGTCGTCGACTCGGACGCCGTGTTCGAGGTCAACCACACGCTCAACGGCATTGAGGTGGAGCCGATCGCGCGGAGCCTGCGACGGCTGCTGGTGAACACCAACTTCTCGGTGCTGCGCCGCCTCGGCTTCCAGAAGCGGGGGCGCAGCGCCCGGGTGGCCCGGACGGAGCGGGAAATCCGTTCGGAGTACATGCACGAGAAGGCGCTCAAGGACCGCAACCGGTACCTCACCTCGGGCACGTACGTGTCCGACGAGATCACGCTGCCCGACCGCAGCACGGCGGTCCTGGTCGCCAAGGCGACCCTCAAGAAGGTGCGGCACATCGGCGCGGCCGCACCCGTGCTCCGTGACGACCAGGCGGCGACATACACCACCAAGACGGCGCGGAGGCTCGGGACGAAGGCGGAGGTGAAGTTCCCCTTCGACAACCTACTGTTCAAGGCGCTGTCCGTCTCGTTCTCCGCCGGCGGGGGCGTCGAGCGGTCGTTCGGCTACACCTTGCAGGACCAGTTCCAGGCGAAGACCGCCTTCATGTCGAGCCCTCAGCTGGGGCAGCAGCGGTATGAGGCCGAATGGGCCATCGAGATCGCGGTGCAGTCCGGCTCGCGGAAGTTCATCGGAGCGGTCCGGGCGAGCACGAGGAGCGAGCTGGCCGTCGCGCACCAGCACGCCGCGCAGTTCGAGCACCGGGCGCTTGGCGGCGTTCAGACGGTGGCACTGGCCGAGAGTGTTGCCAGGGGTGAGCTGCCGGTCCTCGGTGATCCGGGCCGGGCCGATCCGGATGCGGCCGCGTCGCCGGTCGGTGACCTGCTGGGGGTGCACCCCAACGATCTGAAGGGCTTCATGCTCGGCACGCGGCGGCGTGCCCGCCTGGTGTGGCGGGGCGCTACGACCTTCGTCGCCAACACGGCCGACCGGTTCAGCAGCCCGAGCGACCCGTTCACCGACCACAACCCGGTGACCGGCGCGGCCGAGCTGGCCGCCTACGCCCGCAGGCACGGGCCGACCCAGGTATACCTGCCGCCGGAGGTGGCCCAGCTGCGGCAGTGGCAGGCGCTGCGCGGGTCCGGCGCGCCGGTGACGCTGCTGGACGTGCCGGACACGGAGACCATCCCGACGCCGGACCAGACGCCGCTGCGGTTCGTCGTGGACAACACCGGCGCAGTGATCGGTGCGCTGGGCTTCAAGGGCATCGACATGCCGAGCCGCTGGCTGCCACAGGAGACCTCCAGCGAGCGGTCGCGGGCGGCCGGGACGTCCGGCCTGCCGGAACCGTTCACTGCGGAGCATCCGGTCAGGGACCCGGACGAGGTGGCGGCCTACGCCCGCGCGCACGGGCCGGTCCAGGTACATCTCCCGCAGGAAGTGGCCGGCCGGCCGGAATGGCGGGGACTGGGCGAGGCCCCGGAGTCGGAGGTCGTGCTGGTCCCTGGGCCGCCGCAGACGCGCGCCGTGCCGGTGCCTGATCAGACACCGCTGCGGTTCGTGGTGGACGCCGATGGCGCCGTGCTCGGGGCGTACCGCGGCTTCGTCGAGCCCGGCGGCGGCATCAATCTGCCGACCGCCTGGATCCCACAGGCCGTGCCGGACGGCTCGGAAGGCCCGGCGCAGCCGGCGGACGGGACCGCAGCGCCACCGCAGGCCCGGTCGGCGGCGCCTGCGGCGGACGAGCCGTTCACCGAGCAGAACCCGGTCACCGGCGCCGTGGAGCTGACGGCCTACGCCCGTGCCTTCGGGCCCGTGCAGGTGTACCTGCCGACGGAGGTGGCCGCCCGGCTGGAGTGGCAGGACCTGCGCAACTCCGGCGCACCGGTGACGGTGCTGGACGGTCCGGTCGAGCAGCAGGCGACACCGCTGGAGGACCAGCGGCCACTGCTGCGCTTCCTCGTCGACGACGGGGGAACCGTGATCGGCGCGCTGGCCTTCGAGGAGGTGGCGCCCGGCATGGTCGTCCCGGCCGTGTGGAAGGCGCAGGCCGCCCCCGAGGAGCCTGCCGGGAGCACGCCGCTGCGGGACCCGTACGAGCCGCCGGAGCTGGCCAGCCGGATCTCGGTATGGCCCGCGCGGGTGCGTGAGGTGCCCGGCGCGCAGGACGTGTACTTCGCGGCCGTGGCCATGCTGACCAGGATGGTGCTCGATGCCGGCGTGGGCGACCTGCTGGTCCGGTCGGGCCTTTCGAAGCTGTACCGGGACATGGCGCTGCGGTTCGCCACGCCTGCCCTGCGGGCGCGCTTCGTCGATGCGGCGAGCGGCGGCATCGACTTCCGGATCGAGCTGGGTGGCTACGAGTTCGAGGTGAGCGTGGCGACGCGCGTCGGTGCGCTGCTGCGCCCGTCGACCGTGGAGCCGGGCGAGTCGATTGACGTGCAGAACAGGAGCGCGTTCGCGGCCTCCGTCGGCGAGGAGCGGGGCTGGCGGGTCAGCGGTGACCTCGAACCGGCGTGGCACGGGCACGTCGGCGAGGACTGGCTGTTCGACCTGGGCGTCATGTACGGGGCCGGTCACGGGCAGACCCGCAGCGCGCAGACGATCACCGGCAGCAAGATGTACTTCCGGGAGCGGCTTAACGGCGACGTCCGCCGGTTCGACTACACCACGCCTTGGGGGGTCTACGGCGTGGTGCGGCAGCATGACAGTCTGCGCCGCCGGCCCGACCCTGTCATCCTGGACGGCCCGAGGTACTGGACGCCGCTGCGCGTGCCGCCGCAGTACCTGCCGGTGCACGACGGCCCGGGCACACCGGCCAAGGGGCAGGTCGTCCAGGTCAGACCGTTCCCGCTGCCGTCGTCGCCCGACCTGACGGAACGGGCCCTGGCCGGCCACCAGGAGTGGAGCATCCCGTCGGGTGACCTGTCGGGGCTGTCCGTGCTGGTTCACGGCTCGGAGTGGCTGACCAAGGTTGCGGGCGACCTGGTTCGTCGGCACGCCGGGCAGGAACCGGTCGCGGACAGGTCGGACATCCCGATCGAGATCCGGGAGGGGCTGCGGACAACGAACCTGCCGGCACAGTTCGAGGCGATGCTCTCGCCCGATGCGGCGGTGATCATGCTGCCGGAGCAGAACGGCTGGAACCGGGCTGTGAGCATCAGGCTGAGGCTGTTCAACCAGCGGTACGAGGGACGCCGCGACGCGTCCACCGAGGACTACCTGGAGACCGACGGCCGCTACAGCGTCAAGCGCGGGTTCTCCACGAAGGTGGCCGAGGTCAGCGGCGGCGTCAGCACCGTGGTGCGGGTCTTCGACACGGGCCACGACGCGCAGGACCCGGCCCCGGCGCACAGCGTGTCTCATGACGCGTCCCATGCTCCGTGGCACGATCCGTGGCACGGTCCGGAGCCGCCGCACGTCCCCGGGGACCCGCACCGTCTGGTCCCGCGCCAGCGCGGTGGCGGGTCGAACGCACCGGCCGGCGGCGGCCCGGCCCGCGGCGGCGACATCTCCGACGCCAACGCCACCAGTGACCGCCTGCTGTGGGGGCCGCCCCGGCCGACCTGGGAATACTCCCGAGGACGGGCGGAGAACGAGATCGGCGGCAACCTGACCATCAACATGACCACCTACGCGGCACCCGGCTACCGCAACCGCGCTGACGCGCTCTTCGAGATCACCAGCTTCCGGTGGCAGGGCGACGGGGCCGCGCACACGGCCCGGGACAGCCTGTGGGTCGACGGCGGCGTGCTGGTGGGCGCTCCGCACGTGGTCGCAATCGACCTGGGGTTCGACGTGCCGGCCGGTGCGCTGGCCGATGAGCCGACCGCGCCGCCGCCCGCGGACACCCGGACCGCGTACGTCAAGTTCGACGCCGCGCTGGCACTGGGCACGTCGATCAGCTTCCGCTCCCACAACCTGGTCGACAAGATCAAGGATCTGCTGGTTGCGCACGGCGCGCTCGCACGCGCCCAGCGTGACGTGCCGACCGCCACGGTCCGGGGCGTGACGAACAAGTTCTCGGATCGGGCGTTGCGCCGTACCGCCATCACCCTCAAGGGCGGCGCGATCGAGCACACCGTTACGGTGCCGGCCGCGACGCTCGCCGGCAGGCTGGCGGGCAACACCCGCAAGCTGAAGATCAAGGTGACCGCGCAGTGGGGGCCGGAGCAGTACCGACGTCTGCGCTCGGACGCCTCGGCGACCATGGGCGGGCAGTCGTTCGACATCAGCTCCGAGAGCCAGGAGTCGGCCAGCAGTTGGTCGTGGGACCTGTTCAAGCTCGCCGGTCGCAGGGTCTTCGGTGACTTCCGGCTCAACCTCAGCGGCGACGCCGGCACGAAGACCGAGTCGAAGACCGAGACCGAGGAGACGACGACCGGGCGGGACATCCGGCGCATCGCGGTCAAGCCGTCACCGCAGCAGCCGCAGCCACCGGCGGACGGGCAGGCGCACGGACAGAGCCAGCCCGTCACCGGCCGATCGGAGGAGTTCACACACGACCTGAGCCTCAAGGTCGAACTGTTCGACGTCACCGAAGTCCACGAGCCGGCTCGCCTCGTCGGCGACGCGCTGCGGTGGGTCGCGAAACACGTCGGAGGCACCGATCGGGCCGCGACCCCGATCGGCACGGTCGACAACATCCGCGGCCGGATCAAGGCGCTGGTGCCGCAGTTCATGGTCCGGGACGAGCCGCAGCCGGCGACGTCGGCCGCCGACCCCTCCACCGAGCGGCACCCGCAGCCGCCGGCCGCCGTGCCGGACGGGCCGCAAGCCTTCACCGACGTGCTGTCGAAGTACGTGCTGATGATCGCCACACCGCAAGCGGCACAGGTGGCGGCACTGGCGGCCGGAGCCGCCGCACCGGTCGCGGGATCGACCGGGACGTCCGCGCTGCACCCGGCGCGGGTGGACGGGGACATACTCGCCGTGGCGCTCAGCGAGAACAACCTGCGCACCGCGGGCCCGCGACTGCTGCATCACGACCTCACGGTGCCCTCGATCACCGGCGACTCACTGCGTCAGGGGTTCGGCGTCACCCGCGGCACCCCGCTGGCGAGGTTCCACGCGACCGAGCTCAACTTCCCCGAGCTGGCGATCGAAGCGGAGACCAAACGGATTCTCGTCGTGCAGCAGGCGGGCCGGTTCGACCTCCATCCACAATGGACGACCGGGAAGAACTGGGCGCTCGGGTCCGGCTTCGCCTACGATCCGACGCGCAAGAGCGACCAAGAGCGGACCAGTTCCGCCGGTGACTACATCGAGTCGAACTTCACGTTCGACACCGAGTTCCTCGTGTACGAGTTCGAAGGCACCTTCGTCACCCACGGCAGGCGGGACGTCAGCGTCGGCGGCACGATGTACGGAATTCTGCCGAAGGACGTCGCCGAGGAACTCAACCGGGACCACGGTACCGTCTTCGGCGACCCCGACGATCCGTCCGTCACCGCACCGCCGCAGCGCTTCCTGCCCGCCGTGCCGCGAGCGTCGACGATGCGACAGGGTCCGACCACACCGACCGTCCAGGACCAGGTGCGTGCGCGGGAGGCGGTCGAGCGGGAGGCGGCTGAGCGGGCGCGGGTTGATGCGGCGGTGCGGGAGGCGGCGTCCGAGTGGATTGCTGTGGATGAGGTGCATGGTGCTGCGTGGCGGGCGGAGGTGCGTGCGCGGGAGGCGGTCGAGCGGGAGGCGGCTGAGCGGGCGCGGGTTGATGCGGCGGTGCGGGAGGCGGCGTCCGAGTGGATTGCTGTGGATGAGGTGCATGGTGCTGCGTGGCGGGCGGAGGTGCGTGCGCGGGAGGCGGTCGAGCGGGAGGCGGCTGAGCGGGCGCGGGTTGACGCGGCGATGCGGGAGGCGGCGTGGTCGGCGGATGGTGTGGCGGCGGCGGTGGTGCTGTTCCGGGCGCGGTTGTGGCAGTGGGCGGTGCGGATGCTGGAGCCGCGGGCTGCCGCGGCGGATCCGGCCGCTGTCGGGGCGAAGGCCGCGCTCGCTGATGTCCGCGAGCGGCTGGAGGGGTTGCACGGCCTGCTCGGCGACCTGACCCCGGCGTCGCAGCAGGGCGTGCGGGACCAACTCGTTGAGGCGGTCCAGGCGTACGATGCCGTCCGGTCGCGGTTGGCCGGCCGCGGCGACGCGAGTCTCGCGCCGCCACCCGCGGAGGAGCTGATGCGGGCGGCGCCGCGGTCGGACCCTGCCGCCCCGCCGGCCGGTGAGCCAGCCCGGGCCGCGGGGGCCGCCATGTCCAACGGTCTCGCCGCAAACCTGGTGCTCGACCCGCCGCAGCCGGCGACCGTCACTCTGCCCGATGTGCTGGCGGGGTGGTTGGCGCAGTCCAGTTGGCAGGAGGCTGAGGGGTATCTGCGGGCGAACGTGGCTGCGTTGCTGGAGCCGAAGAGTGTTGAGGCCATGCGGAGGCTGCGCCTGGGTGATCCGGACAACCGGGTGGTGGCGGCGTATGGTGCGATTCTTGAGTTGGTGGGTCAGGCCGGTGGTGTGAAGGCGCTGGCGGAGTCCCGTTACCGGCCGGTGAAGTCGATCACCATGATGGAGCCGTGGCCAGCTGTGGACGGGCCGGTGCCGGTGACGTTCGCGTTCGACTACCTGGCGCCGAAGCCGGACCGGCAGTCACGCAAGCCTTGGGATGACCGGTTGCTGCGGTTGATGTATCAGCGGCAGGAGTTTCGTGGGCTGGCTGTGGTCTTGGCGCGGGGGGTTGTGGAGCGTGGGCAGCAGCCGGTGCAGGGTCAGCGTTCGGGTCTCGACTACGGCGGGGGGAACGCGACGGTGTTCGCCGCGGTCGACAAGGTGCTGCGGATGTCGGTGACCAGGGCGAGCAGACCTGGGGCGAGTGGGCGCCGGCAGGAGTTCGACGACGTGAGTCGCTGTGCGCTGGCTCCGCAGGACAAGGCGTTCTGGGTGCTGCGGTTGGACGAACTGCGCGACCGGGTGCGGAAGTCCGGCATTCCCGGCCACCCCGATCGGCACGGCGTCGCGGCGCCGGCCCACGCGGCGCTGCTCGACCTGCTCACCGACACCCTGGCGAACTGCTCGCCGACAGCCGTGCAGGCCGGGTTGCGGTCGTCCGGCGCCGACCTGGATACCGTCGTGACATCGGCCCGCCGTCGCGACTGAGGGGTCAGTCGCCGTCGGCGTACCGGTGGCGACCGGCACGGCCGACCCGATCTCTGAGGAGACCGTTGCCGGTTGAAGCGACGCCGGGCGCAGTGCGCTCGCGGTAGAAGTCGACGTATTCGCCACCAGTTCTGCTCAACGGGTACCACAAAAATCATGAACACCGGGCAACATCACACTGTGCCGCCCGCCGTGCGTGCCGTAAAAATCGATCGGGTACACAATGGTGCATGTCCGACGCGCCCTCCCTCGTCGCCAACCGCTACCGTCTTCTGCAGCCGTGCGGCGTCGGCGGGATGGGCCGGGTGTGGCGGGCCAGAGACGAGGCGCTGCACCGCGACGTCGCCGTCAAGCAGATCATCCTGCAGCCCGAGCTGCTCGACAGTCCGCGCGACGTTGCGATGGAGCGGACCCTGCGCGAGGCGCGGGCTGCGGCGCGGCTGAGCCATCCCAACGTCGTACGGGTCTACGATGTGTTTGCGGCCGAGGGGCATCCGTGGCTGGTCATGGAGTATGTGCCGTCCCGCTCCCTGGACCAGGTCATCCGCGCCGACGGCCCGCTCGGGCCCACGCGGGTGGCGGAGATCGGCCTCGCCGTCCTCGACGCGCTGGAAGCCGCCCACCGCGCCGGCGTGGAACACCGCGACATCAAGCCGGCAAACGTCCTTCTCGCTGAGAGCGGACGAATCGTACTGACCGATTTCGGCATCGCGCGGGTCGAGGGCGAAGGCCACCTCACACGGACCGGTCTGGTGCTCGGCTCCCCCGAGTTCATCGCGCCGGAGCGCGCCCGCGGGGTCGTCGCGGGCCCGGCGAGTGATCTATGGTCGTTGGGGGCGACGCTGTACGCGGCGGTTGAGGGTCGTTCGCCGTTCGGCCGCGGTTCGGCGATGGAGACCCTGAGCGCGCTGGCCTCTGAGGAGGCCGAGCCGCCGCAGCGGGCCGGCGCGATGGCCCCGGTGCTGCGAGCGTTGCTGTGCAAGGATCTGCGAATGCGGGCCGGGTTTGTCGAGACGGCCGAACTGCTGCGCGCCGCCGCCGCGACCGAACCCGAGGTGGCCGAACCTCAGGCAGCCATGCAAACCGAGCACACCCTCGAACCTGAGCACACGATCGAACCCCAAGCCACGAGCGAGTCTGGCGGCGCCGACACGTTCGAGCCGGCCATGGGTACGGACGCCGAACCCGGGGAGGGCGTGGAGCAACAGTCGCCGGGCGACGTGGCGTCGACGGGAATCGAGCGGTCGGAGAGCGGCGGCGTGGCGCAGGAGGCTCCCGGCCGTACCCGGGGGAAGGCCATCACGCTTGTCGGGGCGACGGTACTGGTCGTCGTGGCGCTGGTGGGGTGGCTGACAGTTGGCTCCAACCGGCACGGACCGGGTGGTGGGACGGCCGCGCCGGGCGGGACCACAGGGTCAGCGGCCGTGGGGCTGATGGCCCCGACCGTGGGTGCCTCGCCCTCGTTCAGTCCGACGGTGGGCCCGAGCCTGATGTCCAGTAAGGCGTCGGCCAAGCCGACGCTTTCTGCGACGTCCAGTCCGTCCCCGTCGGGGCCGACGCGGTACAAGTTTGTTCATGTCCGTACGGGCAAGGTGATGACCGTGCCGAGTCGTTCGAGGGCGGCGAACGACATTCTGGTGCAGCAGGCCGACAGTGGTGGTGTTGATCAGCGGTGGCTGCTGGTCAGGGATGCCGATGGCATGGTTCGTATCAGGAGTGTGTTCAACGGGCTGGTGGTTTCGCCGCTCGGCGGGTCTGTTGATCCGTACGCGCTTGTTGCGCAGGTGCCCGATGTCAGTGCGGCGGCGACGCGGTGGCGGCTGAAGGACGTTGGTGGCGGGAAGTACCAGGTCCAGAATTCGAACAGTGGTTTACTGCTGGCCTTGCAGTACATGGTGGACACGGACGGCACGAGGCTGTTCCAGCATCCGGACACCGGCAACGATGACCCGCTCTGGCGGTTGATCCCGGCACGCTGATCCGCTCGTCTGCACAGCCGGTCAGGACAGTGCGCCTGCCGAGAATGCCATCCGTGCAGGTGGGGGGCCATGTCTGGCTCCTCATGGCCAGCGCGTGGCCCCGGCCGTCATAACGGTAGTGCAACGCGGCAGGATAATCTCTCGTGCTGCTGCGCCTGGCCTATCTGACTGTCACGAACGCGTTTGCCGCGCTGCGGCTGCTGCCGCTGGGGGACCGGGACAAGGACGTGGAGATTCTGGCGCTGCGGCATCAGATCACCGTCCTGGAGCGGCAGCTCGGCGGTGACCGGGTGAAGTTCGCGCCCGAGGACCGGGCCTTCCTCGCCGCCCTTCTCGCGCCCCTGCCCCGCCAGGTACTGCGCCGACTGCGGCTGCTAATACGACCGGACACCCTCCTGCGCTGGCACCGCGACCTGATGCATCAGCGTCACGCGCTCACCTGCCGACCCAAGCGGCCCGGACGCCCGCCCACCGTCCGCTCCATACGCGCCCTCGTCCTGCGCCTGGTCAGGGAGAACCCGAACTGGGGATACCGGCGGATACACGGCGAACTCGCCACCCTCGGTATCAAGGTCGCCCCCTCCACCGTCTGGGAGATCCTCAAGGCAGAGGGCATCGACCCCGCGCCCCAGCGCAGCAGCACGACCTGGGCCGACTTCCTGCGCTCCCAAGCCGAAACGCTGCTCGCCTGCGACTTCATCGAGACCATCACCCTGACCGGGCAGCGCCAGTACATCCTCGCCGTCATCGAGCACGCCAACCGCCGTATCCGCATCCTCGGCACCACCGCACATCCGACTGCGGGCTGGGTGGCGCAGGCCATCAAGAACCTCGTGATGGATCTCGAGGACGCGGGCTGCCGGGCGCGCTACCTGATCAGGGACCGGGACGGGAAGTTCCCCGCCCTCATCGACGAGATCCGCGCACCGTTCACGGATCGAGGACGAATCGCTGACCTCGACATACGCCGACGAGACCGACTCGGCGGCGTCCTTCACGAGTATCAACATGCCGCTTGAGCTGCACGGACGAGGTATTCGGCAGGCGCAGGGGCGGTCAGGCTGCCGGACGCCACGGGTGGACCGGGTCGGTCGGCACGCTGGTCGCGCGGATCCGCAGTGCGTAGGTCGGTCGTTCGGCGTCCGGGACGGGGCCGAGGTAGGTGGGCCGGTGAGGTGGCACCAGGCCGGCAGGTCGAGGGGTGCGGCGGGGTCGGTGGCGATGAGGTGGATGACGGTGTCCGCCGCGACGGCGAGGGGTGAGCTTGCGCAGTTCGAGCAGGAGCTGCACGCACCGACGGTCCCCGCCGTCGAGCACGACGGGCCGGTGCACCTCAGCAGCCTCGACGGGGTTGGTCATGCCGGTACCCGCCGACGGTGGTGGCGTCCAGGTCAGTTGCGGTCGAAGGCTGGCGGGGAGCTTGCCGGCGCATTTCGAACTTGTCCGCGTCCAAAGACGTGAGGCGACCTCGTGTGTCGCTCGTTGGAGTTCTCATGCTCGGGGGAGAGTCTTGCGCCAGGTCCGTTCGGAGAGTGGACGAAGGTGGACGAGGTGCTCGCGCATGGCTTCGGCCGCGCCGGGCCCGTCCTGGGCCCGGATGCAGGCGAGGATCGTCGAGTGCTCCCGCAGGATGTCGTCGTGTTCGCGCGCATTCAGCAGGCTGCGCTCTGATCGGGCTTCGAGGACGGCGTACACGGGCTGGGCGGAGATCACCATCAGGCGGTTGTGGGCAAGCTCCAGGACGGTCATGTGGAACGTACGGTTGAGGTCGCTGATCTCGGCATGGGACAGCCCGGCGGCCGGGTCGGGCACGGTTTCGGTCAGCCGTGCGAGTTGCTCGTCGGTGCGGCGAAGCGCACCCAACCGGGTGGCCTCCACCTCGATCAGCTCGCGCAGCTCCACGGTCTCGGCGATGCTCACCTCCTCGGCTGCGGTCAGCAGATTGATCTGCGTTGTCATGAACTCTGACACGTAGTCGATCGTCGGGCGCATCACGAAGGAGCCGCCGGTCGCGCCCTTGGAGGTTCGGATCAGGTTCTCACTCGAGAGGACGCGAAGCGCCTCCCGAACCGTTGCTCGACTGACGCCGAAGGTCTCGGCGAGGTCCGTCTCCCGCGGTAGGCGTTCGCCGGCCCGCAGCTCTGCCCGCAGGATGCTGTCGCGCAACTGGTCTGCGATCTGTTCGTAGGCCTTGCGAACGCGCTTGAGTCCCGCCGAGCTGGTGTTCAAGTGTGGACCCTCAACCTTCAAGTCAGACATAAGACCCATCCCGGTGAAGCCTGCGGCGAATCCAAGCAGTACAGGGATGCTACATCCCGGGTCGTTGATCCAGGGGGCCCTGGCATCGATCGGGAATCAAAAGTCTAGCAAAAGCCCTCTTGAAGCATTACGGTGATCCCGTTCGCTACTCCAGAGGAGGTCGCAGTGCCCGACGAGGACCGGCTAGGCAGGAAGTTCGACGCCATCGTTATCGGCGCCGGCCACAACGGGCTGGTCGCCTCCTTCTATCTGGCGCGGGCCGGGCTCAACGTGCTGGTGCTCGAGCAGCGCGAAGAGGCGGGTGGACTTCTGGCGACGGCCGAGATCGTTCCCGGGTACCGGACCAACGCGGTGTCGAACTCGTGTCACAACCTCGAGCCCTCCATCGTCTCCGAGATGCGGCTGCAGGACTTCGGGCTTCGGTTCGCCCATCCCGATCCGAGTTCGGTCATGGCCTTCGCCGACGGGCGCCGGTTCGTCGCGGCCAACTCCCGAAGCGCCCTGGCCGACGAGATCAAATCGCTCAACGCAGGCGACGTCGACGGCTACTTCGCCACGCTCCGGGCGATGTCCACCCTGGCTGAGAAGCTCGACGTCTCCTTTTACGAGGGTCCGCCCAGCCTTGCCGACCTGTACGGCCGGCTCGACAACGACGCAGACCGGGCACTGTTCAACCGGCTCATGTTCGGCAGCGCCACCGACTTCCTCGCCGAGCGGATCGCCTCCGAGGAGGTGATGTCCCTGCTGGGCATGGTGGCCATCTCGGGCAACTATCTGGGTCCGAGCACGCCGGGGTCTGCCTACATGCTCTTCCACCGGCCGCTCTATCGAGGCTCCTCGGCCACCCGCAGCGGGGAACGCTTCCACACCCTGGGCACGAGCAAGGTCGCGCCGATCGGCGGCATGGCCGAGATCGCTCGGGCCATGACGGCGTCGGCTCGCGCCGCTGGGGCGGTGATTCGGACCGGGACCGGTGTGGCCTCCATCGTCACCAGGCACGGCCGTGTCACCGGCGTGGTCACCCACGACGGGGAGGAGTACACCGCCGACGCGGTTTTGTCGGCGGCGAACCCGAAGCTGACCCTGACCCAGCTTCTGACGCCGGACGAGCTGGGTCAGGACCTGGCCGCCCAGGCGAGCACGATCAAGATGGACGGCACCGCGTTCAAGCTCATGCTGGCCGTGGACGGGACGCCTCGCTTCACCTGTGCCGTGGACGACGCCGAGAACGACAGGCTTCTGCGGTGCGGGTTCCGCATGGGAACGACGATTTCAGGGATGGACCGGGGGTATCACGCCGCACTCGCCGGTGAGTGGTCGCGGGAACCGATCATCTGGGGACTCATCCCGTCCTCCATCGACCCCACGCTGGCGCCCGAGGGCGGACATGTGCTGAGCCTGACGGTCTTCCATGCGCCACTGCGGTTGTCGGGAAGCACGTGGGACGTCGAAAGGGACAGGTTCGCCCGCCACATCATCGAGCATCTCGACGCGGTGTACTTCCGGGGCCTGAAGGACATGCTCGTGGGGTACCGCGCCGTCTCGCCGGAGGATCTCCAGCGTGACTTCGGGCTCATGGGCGCCCATGTCTCCCACGGCGACATCACCGCGGGTCAGATGTTCGATGCCCGGCCCACCTTCGGACTGAGTCACTACGCCACCCCCGTCGCGGGTCTCTACCTGGGCAGCGTGGGGACCTGGCCGGGCAACTACGTCTCGGGGCTTCCGGGCCGCAACGCTGCCCGGCGACTGCTCGCCGACCGCACCGACCCGGACCGTTACGCGGAGTTCGATACGGCGGGGGCCAGCTGATGCCCGGACTCAACACGAGGGAGACAGTTGTGGAGCCTGACCGCCGCGCGCAGCCGGCATTTCTCGAAGCGTCGGGCGTGACCATGCGCTTCGGCGACCACGTCGCCGTGCGGGACGTCTCGCTCGGCCTGGCCCGGGGAGAGGTCGTCTCGATCATCGGTCCCAGCGGTGCCGGCAAGAGCACGTTCCTGCGTTGCGTCAACCTCCTCGAGATTCCGACGCAGGGCACCCTGCGGGTCGGCGACACATCGCTCAGCGTGGGCCCGGGCGCCAGGCCCAAGGAGCGGGACATCCAGGCCCTGCGCCGGCAGTTGGGGATGGTGTTCCAGAACTTCAACCTCTTCCCGCACCTCACGGTGCTCCGCAATGTCTCGCTCGCCCAGGAGCGGGTGCTCGGTCGTTCCCCGGCCGAGGCCGAGGCGCGATCGATGGCATTGCTGGAACGTGTCGGGCTGGCGGAAAAGGCCGGCGCCTACCCGGGGCGCTGCTCCGGGGGGCAGCAGCAGCGGGTGGCGATCGCCCGTGCCCTGGCACTGGGCCCGGCGGTGATGCTGTTCGACGAGCCCACCTCGGCACTGGATCCCGAGGTGGGAGCCGAAGTGCTCGCGGTCATGAAGGAACTCGCCGCCGAGGGCATGACGATGATCGTGGTGACGCACGAGATGGCGTTCGCCCGTGACGTGTCCGACCGGATCGTGGTGATGGTCGACGGGGCCGTGGTCGAGGCGGGCGACCCGCATCAGGTCATGTCGGATCCGAGCCATCCCCGCACCCGGACCTTCCTGAGCGCGGTGTTGGACCGCTGATGCTGCAGTACACCGGATACATCCTGACCGGCGTGATCGGCACCGTCACGATCACGGTGTCGGCCTTCCTGATCGGCGCCGTGCTCGGCGTGCCGCTGGCCGTGGCCAGTCGCAGCACCTCCAGGCTCCTGCGCTGGCCGGCCGTCAGCCTCATCGAGGTGTTCCGGTCGGTCCCGAACCTCGTCTGGCTCTTCCTCGTCTTCTTCGGGCTGCCCGAGGTCGGGATCCGGCTCGGGCCGTGGACGACCGCCATCCTCACGCTGGGCGTCACCAGCTCGGCCTACCTCGGCGAGATCTACCGGGGCGGCTTCAGCGCGCTCGGGCAGGGCCAGTGGCTGGCGTCCAAGGCGCTGGGCCTGACCACGTGGGACCGCGGCCGGTACGTCCTGGCGCCGCAACTCATCCGCGTCGTGAGCCCGACCATGGCCACCTACGCCATCAGCCTGCTCAAGGAGTCGGCGCTCGCGTCGACGATCGGCGTGATGGAACTGACCTTCCGCGGGGGACTGGTGACCCAGCGCACCGGCGACGGCCTCAGCACCTTCGTCGTCGTCGGCGTGGTCTACCTGCTGCTGAGCCTCCCGCTCGCCTACGGGTCGCGGCGGGTCGACAGCCGCCTGCGGGCGAAGTTCTCGGTCGGCTAGGGGGAGACGATGGACGGATTTCTCGTTGACCTGAAGACCCTGGCCCCGGGACTCGGCACGGCGCTGCAGCTGGCCGGCCTGAGCCTCGCCCTCGCCTACGTGCTGGGTCTCGTGCTCGCACTGCTTGTCGACGCGCAGCGGCGCGCGGTGCGGATCGTGGCCCTGGTCGTCGTCGAGGTCGGGCGCGGCCTGCCCCTCCTCGTCATCCTGTACCTCATCTACCGAGGACTGCCGCAGGCCGGAGTCTTCCTCGACCCCATGCTGGCGGCGGTCGTGGGATTCACC
This sequence comes from Dactylosporangium sp. CA-233914, assembly GCF_050942935.1. NCBI lineage: Bacteria > Bacillati > Actinomycetota > Actinomycetes > Micromonosporales > Micromonosporaceae > Dactylosporangium > Dactylosporangium sp. CA-233914. Next base: position 4,361,880 of record NZ_CP192030.1, read on the forward strand.
TGGTCCATCGGCGCCTACGCATGCGAGATCATGCGCTCCAGCCTCAACGCGGTCCCGCCCGGACAGCGCGAGGCCGCGAAGGCGCTGGGGCTGGCGCCGCGCTCGGCGTTCCGCGACATCCTGCTGCCGCAGGCCGCCCGGATCGCCATCCCGCCGCTGATGAACCTGGCCATCAAGGCCTTCCAGCTCACCTCGCTCGCCTACTCCATCACCCTCTCGGAAGTCATGCAGGCCGCGTACCTGCGGGGAAGCGTGACGTTCGAATACCTCCGTACCTTCATCGCCGCGGCCGTGCTGTACGCGGCCATCGCCATCGTGGCATCGCTGCTGGTGCGGCGATTCGAGCGGCAGCTCAACCGGCACCTCTGAGCCGCGGATCCCGATCCCACTCCACGCCATCACTGGAGAAGACCATGAAGAGAGCACGCACCGCCCTCGCCGCCCTCGCCATGCTGTCCACGCTGGCCGTCACCGCCTGCGCCGATCCCACCGCGGACGAGACCGCGAGCGCTCCGGACAAGAACTGCACACCCGCGCACCCGGACCTGCAGACGGTCACCAAGGGCACGCTGACCGTCGCGCACTTCCCGAACCCGCCGTTCGCCGACAGCGAGGGCAACAAGCTCACCGGCGCCGAGGGCGAGATCCTCGCCCGGATCGCCGAACGGGAGTGCCTCACGATCAAGATCGAGCGGGGTGCCGTCGCGAGCATGATCCCGTCGGTGGAGTCCGGGCGGGCCGACACCACGCTCGGCAGCTGGTACCGGACCGCCGCCCGCGCGAAGGTCGTCAGCCTCAGCGACCCCGTGCTCACCGTCTACCTGGCCATCGCCTCCCGCAAGGGCAGCGGCATCGAGCAGATCGATGACCTCAAGGGCCACACCGTGGGATCCGCGATCGGCTCCCTCTGGGTCGACGACGTCAACAAGCTCATCGGCAACAACCAGAAGCTCTACGACACGCTCGAGGCCTCCTACGCCGACCTCAAGGCGGGTCGCATCGAGGCGATCCTGAACTCCCAGCCCACGGCGCTGCGGCAGATCGAGATGGCCGGCCTGCAGAACGACGTCCAGGTGGTGGTTCCCAAACCCAACAACGCGGTGCAGGCGACCCTCCAGCCCGGGCAGACCAACTTCCCCGTGAACCTGCAGAACGCGAGCCTCCTCAAGGCCATCAACGACGGCCTGGCCGCACTCCGCGAGAGCGGCGAGTTCCGCAAGATCATGGAGAAGTACGGGCTCCCGGCCGAGGCCGACAATCCCAAGCCCCTGCAGAGCTTCTGACCCGCACGCAAGACCGAACCGACCCCGCGAGGAGACCCGACCTGTCATGGACGCCAACAACCGGATCGTCGTCGATGCCCTGCAGAGCAGCAACTTCACCAGAGAACGCTTCCTGGAGATCCGTGCGGGAGGCATCGACTGCATCCACGCGACGGTCGTCATCTGGGAAGACGCCCGGACCACGCTCGACCTGCTGGGCGGCTGGAACCGGATGTTCCGCGAGAACGACGACCTGATCGCGCTGGCCCGCAACGGACAGGAGATCCGCGACGTGGTCGCCGGCGGGCGCACCGCGGTCGTGCTCGGGTTCCAGAACGCCTCCTCCTTCGAGGACGACCTCGACCTGGTGGAGGTCTTCTTCGACCTCGGCATCCGCGTCGCCCAGCTCACCTACAACATCCAGAACCACGTCGGTGCCAGCTGCTACGAGACGCAGGACGCCGGCCTGACGCGCTTCGGCGGATACGTCGTCGAGGAGATGAACCGGCTCGGTATGCTGGTCGACCTGTCGCACGTGGGTGAGCGCACGTCGCTGGACGCCATCGACCAGTCGGCCCGGCCGGTCACGATCACCCACGCGAACCCCGCCGCGGTCTGGCCGCATCCGCGGAACAAGTCCGACGAGGTGCTGCGCAAGCTCGCCATCCGCGGCGGGGTGCTCGGCGTCGCGCCGTACGCCCATCTGACCGGCGGTGGCCCGGTCGGCCTGGAGGAATGGACCAGCATGGTCGCTTACGCGGTCGACCTGATGGGTATCGACCACGTCGGGATCGGCAGCGACGCCAGCCACGGGTGGGACGACGACAAGCTCCAGTGGATCCGCAAGGGACGGTGGTCGCACGAGACCCAGCTCGGTCCGGCGAGCGCAGATGCGCAGGGCTGGCTCCCCTGGCCCGACTTCTTCAAGACCCCCGCGATGTTCCCGACGATCGAACAGGGGCTGCGGGACCGGGGCTTCGACGATGCCGAGGTCGACAAGCTGGTCGGGGGCAACTGGATGAGGATCTTCGACGAGGGGCTCACCCCGCACCGGGACAGCCGGCCGAAGGTTGCGAGGGCATCCGCATGACCGTGCGGTTCACCCGGATGAAGGACGGCAGCCGGGAGGAGTACGACTACCTCGACCGCCAGGAGCGCATCTTCAACGAAGGTCTGCCGGACCGGATCATCGGCGCGCTTCAGGAGCTGGGGGCATCGTTCAGCGGCCATCGCGTCACCCGGCTGGAACACTCGCTGCAGGCGGCCACCCGCGCGCTGCGAGACGGCCGCGACGAGGAGTACGTCGTGATGACACTGGTTCACGACGTCGGGGACCACCTCGCACCGTACACGCACAGCGAGATGGCTGGGGCTCTGCTGCGGCCGTTCGTGCGGCCGCAGCTCACCTGGATCGCCCGCCACCACGGGGTCTTCCAGCAGTGCTACTACGCCAACCTCCCGCCGGAAGCACGCAACGCACGCGACCGGTTCCGCGACGCGCCCTGGTTCGACGACTGCGCGGAGTTCTGCGAGCTCTACGACCAGGAAAGCTTCGATCCCCGGTACGACGCGCTACCCCTGGAGGCGTTCGAACCGGCGCTGCGTCGGGTCTTCGCCGAACCACGCTATCTGCAGAAGGAGGCGACGGCAGGATGACGACAGCCGACACGGCAGGTTCGCTCCCGGCGCAGCGGCGAATCCTGCGGACCGAGATACCGGGCCCCCGGTCCCGCGAACGGCAAGCGGTTCGTGACGCGAACGTCGCCGCGGGTCTGGGACAGACGATGCCCGTCTTCGTCGAACGCGCCGGCGGTGCCGTGGTGGTGGACGTGGACGGGAACCATCTCGTCGACCTCGCCTCGGGGATCGCTGTCACCGCTGTCGGCGCGTCCCACCCACACGTCGTACGCCGGATCCGCGAGCAGGCCGAGCGGTTCACGCACACATGTTTCCTGGTCACGCAGTACGACGGGTTCGTCGAGGTCGCCGCCGCGTTGAACCGGATCACGCCTGGAGACCACGCCAAGCGCACCGCCCTGTTCTCCACCGGAGCGGAGGCCGTCGAGAACGCGGTCAAGATCGCTCGCGTCGCCACCGGCCGACCCGCGGTGGTCGTCCTCAGCAACGCGTATCACGGGCGCAGCCTGATGACGATGACCATGACCGCAAAAGCCGTGCCCTACAAGGACGGGTTCGGCCCGTTCGCACCGGAGGTCTACCGAGCGCCCGCACCCTACCCGTACCGATGGCCAGGAGGTCCTGAGCGATGTGCGGAGGAGGCTTTCGATGCGCTCCGGGACCTGGTCGAGACCCAGATCGGTGGCCACCGGGTGGCCGCCATCGTCCTGGAGCCGATCCAGGGCGAGGGAGGGTTCATCGTGCCGCCACCCGGATACCTTCCGCGGGTCCGTGAACTGGCGGACCGGCACGGCATCGTGTTCGTGGCCGACGAGGTGCAGACCGGGCTGGGCCGCGCAGGTGACATGTTCGCCTGTGACCGGGAAGGCGTCGTCCCGGACCTGATCACCACGGCCAAGGCACTCGGTGGCGGCATGCCCATCGCGGCGGTGACCGGATCCGCGCAGGTGATGGACGCCGTGCCCCCGGGTGGGCTCGGCGGCACGTTCGCAGGAAACCCGGTGTCCTGCGCGGCCGCTCTGGCCACGCTGGAAGTCATCGAGCAGGAGCGGCTGGTTGAGCGCGCCCGCGACATCGAGGCGCTCGCCCTCCCGCGGTTGCGCGCACTGGCCGGCGCAGAGTCCGGTGTCGGCGAGGCTCGGGGTCGCGGCGCGATGCTGGCCATCGAGTTCGTGCGGCCAGGCAGCCGGACCCCGGATCCCGAAGCGGCTCGGGCAGTCGCGGCCGCCTGCCATCGGCAGGGCGTGCTGGTCCTCGTCTGCGGCACCTACGGCAACGTGCTCCGGCTGCTGCCGCCACTGGTCATCGAGCCCCAACTGCTCGATGACGCACTGAGCGTGATCGAGGAGGCGGTGAAGGCGCAATGACGTCGGCATCTCCCGAGATCAGTCACGACCCGCGCACGGGCCTGCCGACCACGACTGCTCGTCCTACCAGCCGGACCGAGTTGGCGGAGACCATGGCGCGGGCCGTCACCGCGGTACCCACGCTGTCCCGCGTCGCACCGAGCGAACGTGCCCGGTGGCTGCACACGGTCGCCGACGCGGTCGAGGTAGCGCGGGAGGACCTCGTCCGGTTGGCCGACTGGGAGACCGCGCTGGGCACCGCGCGGCTGCAGGGGGAGTTGACCAGGACCATCGCTCAGGCCAGGTTCTACGCGGACGAGGCAGCCGACGGCTATTTCTTGCGGGTGGAGCACGACACCGCCGACCAGCAGACCCCGAGCATGACCCGCGTGAACATGCCCTTGGGGCCGGTGGGGGTATTCGGTGCCAGCAACTTTCCCTTCGCCTTCGGGGTGCTGGGCCACGACACCGCGTCAGCGCTGGCTGCCGGGTGCCCGGTGGTGGTGAAGGCGCACCCGGCACACCTCGGGTTGAGCAACCACCTGTTCGACCTCGCGCGCTCCGCCCTCGCGGCCGTGGGAGCACCGGACGGCACCCTCGGCATCGTCCACGGCTTCAAGACCGGCATCGAACTGGTGCAGCACGCTGACCTGGCCGCGGTCGCGTTCACCGGCTCCCAGTCCGGTGGGATGGCACTGTGGCGGCTGGCCAATGCACGGCCCGTGGTGATCCCGGTCTTCGCCGAGATGGGCACCGTCAACCCGGTCGTCGTCACGCCGCTGGGCGCGACGCGGATCGAGGAGGTGGCGCACGGGCTGGTTTCCTCCTTCACGCTCGGGCACGGGCAGTACTGCACCAAGCCCGGTCTGGTCCTTGCCCCGAAAGGCGGCGATCTCGCGGCTTGCGTCGCTGACGAGCTGGCCAGGCTCGCACCCGAGCCCGTGATGCTCACCCGCCGGATCGCAGACGGCGTCATGTCCGGCGTCAAGGCCCTGCAGGACGCAGGTGCCATAGTCGCCTTGCAGCTGGGTGGTGACGGTGCTGGCTGGTCGGCGCCGGCCGCTGTCCTCGAGGTGCCGCTGGAGGAGGTGAAGGCAGGGAGCAAGGTGCTGGAGGAGGTCTTCGGAGCCGTGGTCGTGGTCGCCGAGTACGACACGCCCGAACAGGTCCTCGCGACATTGACGGAGCTGCCGGGAGCACTGGCCGCAACCCTGTTCACCGGATCCGGAGAGGACCTGTGGGCGGCTCGATGGCTGGAGACGTTGAGCAACAAGGTCGGCCGGGTGGTCCTCGACGGCTGGACGACGGGGGCGCCGCTCGTGCGTGCCCAGCAGCACGGCGGCCCTTGGCCCTCGACGACGCAACCGACGGCCACCTCGATCGGGGCCCGGGCGCTGGAACGCTTCGTTCGTCCGGTCGCCTACCAGGGATTCCGCGACGAGCTGTTGCCACCGGTGGCGCGGCGGAGCAACCCGTGGTCACTGCCTTGCCGTGTTGACGGGAACTGGACCCGGGCCAGGGCATCATGAGGCCGGTACTCGACGGTGTTGTGGTGGCCGACTTCAGCAGGGTGCTCGCCGGGCCCCTGGCCACCATGACGCTGGCGGACCTCGGCGCAACCGTGATCAAAATCGAGCGGCCGCACGTCGGCGACGACACCCGGCAGTGGGGTCCGCCGTGGACCGCGGCGACCAGCGCCTACTTCGAAGCGGCCAATCGATCCAAGCTGAGCGTCGAGCTCGACCTCGACGATCCCCGAGATCTCGAGGTCGCGGCCAACCTGGCGGGCCGCGCAGACGTGGTGGTCGAGAACTTTCGCGCGGGCTCCCTGGATGCCCGCGGCCTCGGGTACGACGCCGTGGCCGAGCGGAACCCGGGCGTTGTCTACTGCTCAATCTCAGGGTTTGGCCCGGACTCGTCGCTGCCGGGATACGACTTCCTCGTACAGGCCGTCGGCGGACTCATGAGCATCACCGGCCATGCGCAGTCGCCGCCGTCGAAGGTCGGCGTCGCACTCGTTGACGTGCTGACCTCCAAGGACGCGGTCGCGGGCATCCTGACCGCCCTCCTCGAGCGCACCACCTCCGGACGCGGACAGCACGTGCGCGTCAACCTGCTGTCGAGTCTGCTCGGCTCGCTGGCCAACCAGGCAGCGACCTACCTGGCGACCGGCACGCCTCCAGGCCGCCTCGGGAACCAGCACCCGTCGATCGCTCCCTACGAGACGCTCGAGTGCGCAGACGGACAACTTGCGGTCGCGTGCGGCAACGACGCCCAGTTTCAGCGGCTCGCGGAGGCTCTCGGGCTGCGCACGCTACCCGAGGACGACCGGTTCCGCACCAACCCGGCACGGGTGGCCCACCGGGCCGAGCTGGTGCAGGAGCTGGAGTCGGCGTTGCGCCGCGCCGACGTCGACACGTGGGTCGGCGTACTGGAGCGCGCAGACGTGCCGGCAGGACGAGTGGGCGACGTGGGCTCCGCCTTCGAGCTCGCGGCCCGGCTCGGCCTGCAGCCTCGCGTCTCACTGGGCGATGACGCGATGGACCAGGTTCGGCATCCCGTGACCTACTCACGCACCCCGGTGCAGGACTACCGGCGACCGCCGCGGCTCGGTGAGCACAACGCCCTCATCCGTACCACCTACGCCAGGAGCTCCAGTTGACCAATTCAGCCACGCGCCAACCCGATCCCATGGACCTGCTCGACCTCGACGACCTCCTCACCGACGACGAACGGGCGGTCCGCGACTCGGTCCGTCGCCTCTGCGACGACCTCGTCGAACCCCACATCGCCGAATGGTACGAGAACGGGCGGGTACCTCAGCTGCGAGAGCTGACGATCGCGCTCGGAGACATGGGACTGCTGGGCATGCACCTGGAGGGCTACGGCTGCGCCGGGATGAGCGCCATCGTGTACGGTCTGGCGTGTCTCGAACTCGAGGCGACGGATTCGGGACTGCGGTCGCTGGTATCGGTGCAGGGATCCCTGGCCATGTACGCCATCTGGAGATGGGGCCGCGAGGAGACCAAGCAGCAGTGGCTCCCTCGCATGGCCAGCGGTCAAGCCATCGGCTGCTTCGGTCTCACCGAGCCCGACCACGGCTCCGATCCCGGCTCAATGCGCACACGCGCACGCCGCCAAGGAGGCGACTGGATCCTCGACGGGCGCAAGATGTGGATCACCAACGGCTCCGTGGCCGACGTAGCCGTGATATGGGCCGTCACAGACGACGGTGTGCGTGGCTTCGCCGTGCCGACCGACACCCCCGGCTTCTCAGCCCCAGAGATCAAGCACAAGGCGTCGTTACGAGCGTCGGTGACCAGCGAACTGGTACTGGACGGCGTACGGATCCCGGACGAGTTCGCCTTTCCGGACGTGCACGGGCTGAAGGGGCCCCTGAGTTGCCTGAACGAAGCGAGATACGGCATCACGTGGGGGGCCATGGGCGCCGCCCGTAGTTGCCTGCAGGCCGCGCTGGACTACACCCGCCAACGTGAGCAGTTCGGCCGTCCGCTGGCCGCGTTCCAACTGACCCAACGCAAACTCGTCGAGATGAACGTCGAATACACCAAGGGCGTGCTGCTCGCATGGCACCTCGGCCGCCGCAAGGACGCCGGCGTGCTGACCCCGGCACAGGTCAGCCTCGGCAAGCTCAACAACGTCAGCGAGGCCCTGGACATCTGCAGGACAGCCCGAACACTGCTCGGAGCCAACGGCATCTCGCTCGAGTACCCGGTCATCCGGCACGCCAGCAACCTGGAGTCAGTGCTGACCTACGAGGGAACGGTGGAGATGCACACCCTCGTCCTGGGGCAGTTGATGACCGGACTCCCGGCGTTCCGATGATCTGCGGATCGGTGTCTCCTCGATCCAAGGGGGTGTTGAGATGCAGGTCGACGTGCGTGGCAAGGTCATCGTGGTGACGGGCGCTGCTCGCGGACTGGGTGCCGTACTCGCCGACGCACTGGTTCGCGAGGGTGCTCGCGTCGCCGTCCTGACCAGAAGCCGCGACCGCTCCGAGCAGATCGCGCACGACATCGCGGCCCGGCACCCCGACCAAGCCTCGCCACTCCCTCTCACCGCCGATGTCGCTGATGAGGCCGAAGTCATGGCCGCGGCCAGGGCCGTGGACGAACGCTGGAACCGGGTGGACGCCCTGATCAACAACGCTGCTTGGATCCCTCCGCACAGGGGGGTGCTGGAAACGTCAGTGGTGGACCTGCGTCGGGTGCTGGACTCGAACTTCGTCGGTTGCGTGCTGACGACCAAGCACTTCGCACCCCTGATGATCCGCGGTGGCGGCGGCAGGATCGTCTACATCAGCAGCATAATCGGACTGCAGGCGAACGCTGGTCAGAGCGCCTACGGTGCGTCCAAGGCTGCGGTCAACGTGCTGAACGAGGTAGTGCATCGAGAGCTAGGCGACAAGGGGATCCGCACAGTGGCTCTGGCGCCGGGGCTAACCGACACACCAGGCATGCGTGCGTCGCTCACCGCGGACCGCATTGCCGCAGTCGCTGCCACACATCCCGATGGCCGTCTAGGCCAGCCGGACATCGTCGCCATGGTTAGGTTCCTGTGCAGTGACGAAGCTCGACATCTCTCAGGGGTCTTCGTGCCGATGCGACCCAGCGCGCTTGCACGGCCGCTCGTAACCTAATACTCCAGCCGCACTTCCGATAGGCCGAGTCTTCGCTGGTAGTGGCAGGTTCTGGCTTTGAACTGGTGGCGTCGTCGCCATCGTGACCATCGATCGATATGACATCAGTCGGCGCTGGGCCCCAGGATGCAGGGATACTTCGGGCTCGTCGAGCAGCACCAGAGATTTCGGCAACGCTTCGGATATACGTGTCACCAGCATGACCACAGCAAACTCGCCACTGCCGCGGGAAAACGTCCGCGGGATCACCGGACCCAACTCGTCGGCGCAGATCACCGTGGTCCGCGCCGGCGGGTGGGTGTAGAGCCCGACGACCGCCGCCCTTTTCCCGCGAAGTCCGCATCGTTGCTGGTCGCCCAGGAGTGGGTATGCCGCCAGCGCCCCCACTCGCCAGCAGGATCCGCCGCACCTGACTGCGCTGCACCTCGATCCCCTCGGCGTGAGCGACCTCGACCAGGCTGTCGAGGGTCCATTGCGCCGGTGCGTGCTCGTCAACGCTGCGCAGGTCCCCGCCGGCGGTGCGTTTCGGCCTGCCGGGCGGGGTAGAGCGGGCCAACGCGATGATGCGACCCCGCTCCGGCTCGCTGAGCCGGCGCGGCCGGCCCGGGATCGGCCGGTCGCCCAGCCCGTCCAGCCCCCGGCGTTGAACCGGCGCAGCCACGCACGCACCGTCTTGGCGTGACACCCCAGCTGCGCCGCGATCGCCGGGGTGTGCAGCCCGGCCCAACTCAACGTGATGATCTTCGCCCGCTGACTCCAGTCCGCCGGGGCATGCCGGGCCCCGGCCAGCTTCCGGACCTTCCGCTCCTCAACCGCGTCCACCGCAGGACGCGCACACAGAACCATCGGCATGACAACTCGCCCCCCGAGCAGCTCAAGCCGGTCCTACACCCTACAAACCAAGCTAGTAGGGCAGCCGCACTTGGGTGGTTTTGGCTGGTGAGTAGCTTGTGCCGGGGGTCGGTGATCATGGAGGCAGCCGCCTCGCGATGATCGAGTTGTGACGCAAGAAGACCGTGAGGCGGCTGCGGCTGCCATGGTAGAGGGCGCCCTCGCAGCGGCGAACCTGGCCGTGCTGCATCGGCGGTTGCGGCCGTATTTCCGACGGGTGGAACCATTCGAGCAGGCGGGGAAGTATGTGACCGCGCTGGTCAGTGACCTGCCGCGGAAGAACGGCTGGACCATCGCCGAACATGCCGGGGATGCATGCCCGGACCCCACGCAGCGGTTGCTGAACCACGCGGTGTGGGACCACGACGCGGCGATGGCGACGATCCGCGGGTTCGTGGTCGAGGCGTTGCGTGCTCAGCCCTTGGTCGTGGCGGCGTTGGACGAGTCCGGGCAGGAGAAGGACGGTGCGGCGACCGCCGGGGTGCAGCGGCTGTACATGGGCTGCGCCGGGCGGATCGCGAACGGGGTGAACACGGTGTACTGCTCCTATGCCACCCCGTCCGGGCACGCTCTGGTCGGTGCCCGGATCTACGTTCCCGCCGACCAGCTCGCAGACCCGGATCGCCGGGCCGTGCTGGGTATCGGGGCGCAGACCGCGTTCCGGTCCAAACCACAGTTGGCCGTGGACATCTTGCGGGACATGATCACCGACGCCACGATGCCCGGATGGTGCGCCGGCGACGAAGTCTACGGTCGCTCCGGCGAACTGCGCAGTTTCTGCGAGGACAACGGGATCGGATACGTGCTTCGGGTGGGCCGGGCGTTCCACACCGACCTGGCTGTGGGTATCCGGATGCGCGCTGACGCGGTGGTGAACACGGTGCTGTCCACTCAGGACAGCTGGCAGATCCGTGCGGTACCCGGGTCCAAGGGCGACCGGCGGTACGCCTGGGCGTGGGTCGCGACCCGCAGCCCGCAGCATTTCCTGTTGCTGCGCAAGCATCTGCAGACCGGTGAGGTCGCCTACCACTACTGCCACGTCCCGCCGGGCCGGACGGTCCCGCTGATGACCTTGGTGCGGGTGGCGTGTCTACGCTGGCCGGTCGAGGAGGACTTCGAGTTCGGCAAGGACCACTCCGGCCTCGATCATGCCCAGGTCCGCCTCTACACCGCCCTCAACCGCCACCTCGTGCTGGCCATGGCCGCCCTCGCCGTCTGCGCCGTCACCGCCGCACAGGCGAAAACCCGCGCCCCCGCAACGATCCTGCCCACCGCTGCCCCGGACGTTTGAACGTCGGTGCGGCGTGTTCCTTCTCGGAGTGGCAGATAGCCGTTGTTGATGTAGTGCGCGATCTCGGCTTCCGCGTCCTGCGCACGACGTCCCGGTCGGTAGGCGTAGCTGGACCGACACTGGCCCGGTTCGAAGATCGGCTCCAGCACGAGCGCCATCTGCACCACCCCGGTTGATGACGGTGGGAATGCCCAACTTGCGGACCTTCCCCGACCCGCCCGGCTTCGGGATGCTGCGCTCACGCACCGGCAACGGCCGGAACGTGCCCTCCTTCAACTGGGTACGCAGCCCGTCCAAGAACCCGGACACCCCAACGTGTTCCTCCACTGTCAAGGGTCAGGACGAAGTCCTGTCCGACGCAGCGGCCAAACCGTCCACGCCCGGCGTGTTCGCACCCTGGTTGCCCGCGACCCGAGCGAACGCGATCAGCAACGTCGCCGGGTCATACACGAAGTTGAACAAGTCGTCAAACCTGCGGCCAGAATCGGCCGCCGCCCAGCGGTGAAGCTTGGCCTGCATCTCCGTTACCCGCCCGAACGGACCCAAGGTCCGCTCCGGTAGAGCGTCGCCGTTCGGCGGCGCGTCTTGCGGCATTGCAGCCTCCTCGCTCCTCGAAACCGCTGCCGTCCTTCCCCACGTGCTGGGCTCTCCCCAACTCCGAGTACTACGACGGCTCCGCCCCTTCCCGGACCGCTCGGTCGACGGTGGACCCAGCCAAACCGTCCATCCTGGACAGACGACGGTAGGCGAGGACCGGGACGGTTCCCGTGTTCACTGCTGCTCACTCAACGAAGGAGGAGCCCGACTCTGCCCCAGCAGCCTCGCCGTGAGTACGCCGCAGACCTTCCTCACGGCCTCCCAGTCACCTGTTTCACAGCTTCCGGAAGTTCCCCACCACCGTCACCGGCAGCAGGTGCGCACTGCTCCCGACCCGCATCCACCAGGTTCGAGTCGGTATAGCGTTGAGGGGCTTTACACCATCGGTTCCTCGCGTACTCCTCTCCGTCACGCTCACCGGACCCACGCCATCTCGCAGTACTGACGCACCCCGGCTTTGTCGGGGCTGCTCCCACCCTTACCGGCACCTCCCGGCTCAGGCTGCCCCAGCTCCAACCAGGCCGCTGCGACGACCCAGCGATGGTGGTCTCTCACCCCCACTTGAACAGCAGCGCCTCACGGCGCACGAAAGCCGCACTCAACGCCTTCGACATCGCCTTCGACGGCCGCGTCACCGCCGGCCGCCGCTAACAACTCAACCGGCATCGATCTAACGCAGAAGCGTTACACCGTAAAGGCGATAGTCCCCGCAGTGAGAGGACATCCCGGCGTTGAGCAGGCTCTCGCTCTCGTGCACGCCGTACGGGGGCTGGCTCGGCGCTTTCGTGGAGTGACCGGTGCTCGCGACGCCTGCCAGGTTGTGCAACTTGGTGATGGGTACGGCCTTCCCGATTGCTGAGTGGGGCCGGTGGACTCTTCTATGTTTCGTCAAGTGGTCTGCAGTTGAACCTCGGGTGCAGCGTGCAGTGACTCGAGGGACCGGTAGAGCTGGCGGGCGAGGTAACGCTTGAGGCAGCGTCGGATCTCCTTGTTGGTACGTCCCTCAGCGCGACGCCGTTCGACGTAGGCACGGGTGTCCGGGGTCGTGGACCATGCGGGTGACGACGGCCATGTGCAGGGCCTGGTTGAGCCGCCGGTCCCCGCCGCGGTTGAGCCGATGCCGGGCCGTGTTTCCCGACGAAGCTGGGATCGGGTTGACGCCTGCCAGGGCAGCGAACGCTGCTTCTGACCGCGCCCGGCCAGCGTGTGACCAGGCGGCGTAGACGACGGCGACGGTGATCGGTCCGATACCGGTTTTGTTCAGCAGCACCGCGGCCTTGCTGTTGCGGATCAACTCGGTGATGCGTGCCCGGTTGGCCGTGAGCTCTTCGTCCAGATCAAGGGCTCGTTTGGCGAGCCGGATGGCCTCGGCGCGAGCGGTGGCCGTGGCGAGGTCTTCGACTCGCGTTCGCCAGCGGGTGACCTCGCTGATCTGTCTGGCGGTGAGGGGTTTGCGTGCATCGATACCCAGTGCGGCGACGCGCAGCAGCGCGGTCAACGCGTTAACGGTCGCGGTGCGTTCATTCGTCATGTGCTCGCGGCCGGTGACCAGGATCCGTAGCGCGGCCCGCGTGCCGTCCTCGCTTCGTGGGCGGCGCAGATGCTCAGGCTCAAGAGACAACACTGAAGCGGCGATTCGTCGGGCGTCGAGGCGGTCGGACTTGCCGGTGCCGCGATGGGACCGGGCATCCATTCGGGCAGCTTCGACGACCTCGTAGCCCGACCGGGTCACCGTCGATGCCAGGACGGCACCATAGGTGGCGACGCCTTCGATGACCCATAGGACGGCGAGGTCACCTCCGGTACGACGTGATGCCCAGGCGATGGCACGGTCCAAGCCGGCGCCGGTGGTTGGGAACTGCTCGGTGGCGACGAGTTCGCCGGTCCCAGCGACCAGGACGGCGAGGGTGTGAGTGCGGGCGTGGGTGTCCACGCCGATGACGAACGGGTGGGCATGCGCGACGATGGTCACGGCGGCAGGCTTCCTTCCAGGTGAGGGACAGATCCGGCCACCGACGCGGCCGGCGCCGGCCTGGATGGAAGTCACTTCGGGGCAGCACTGTGATGAGCCACGATCCGCTTTCGGCGGGGACGGGCATTCTTCTGATCAAGTCACCGAGGTGGAGCCGGGTCAGCGTCGGCCGCCCGCCCAGGGCCGGACAAGTCCACCGAAACGCACCCAGCGGGGCGAGTGATTGTAAGAGTCACGATCCAAGGCGAGGCGACCGCCGCTAACCCTGCCAGCCAGTCCCAGACCAGCCATCCGAAGACTCACAGTGGTTGTACTCGTGGACCCATGCTGGCAGAGCCCCGAGTCGGGCGGTCTCGGAGGTGTAGAACTTCTTGAACGCCCATAGCTCGGCCAGGGCGCGGTGGAATCGCAGATCCTGCCGTTGGTCTGGGGCCGGTAGGGGTGGGTCTTCCTGGGTTTTGATCCTCAGCTCGGCACACGTGTCGCGCCACAGGTGCGGGGCTCATGGTCCAACGCCGTGCCTCGGTGGGCTCCCGGCCCAGCCATGACTCGACTGGTCGGCATAGAAAATGCCCGTTCACATAGTCTTGACTCGCCTGTGACACGCATGTCACATTCTGGTATGGCAATCGATTGCCATGCGTCAGCGATGTGCGCCCGCAGGGGAACTGCGGCGCGATCCGACAGCAGCCATGACAACGCTCGTCAGGAGCAACCCGATGAAGTTTCGCCCCCGAACAGTCGCCGCCGGCACGGTCTTGGCGGTGCTCGCCCTGGCCGGCTGCTCCAGCGGATCCAGCACGTCCGGCACGACGCCGACGCCAGGGAGCCTCGTGATCGGCACGCTGGCCGGCCCGACGTCGTTCGATCCTTCGCAGGCGCATGTGGGGATGCCGCTCCAGTTCTTCCAGCCGGTCTACGACTCTCTCCTGCGCCGTCAGCCCGATGGCGAACTCGTGCCGATGCTGGCCACCGCGTGGTCGTACGACGCCTCGAGGACGCACCTGACGCTGACGCTGCGTCACGACGTCACTTTCAGTGACGGAACGAAGCTCGACGGTAACGCTGTCAAGATCAATCTGGACCGCTTCCGAACCGGCAACGGTCCCGACGCCTCCAGCCTGGCGGGCGTCGAGGCGGTCGAGGTGAAGGACGCCAGCACGGTGGTGATCTCGCTCAAGGCGCCCGACCCGGCCCTGCTCGACTACCTGGCGACCGAGGACAGCTTCATCGCCAGCCCGAAGGCGATCAACGCCGGCGCGATCGCCACCGACCCGGTGGGCAGCGGTCCGTACACCCTCGACCGTTCCGCGACGGTCGAGGGTGCGTCCTACACGTTCGTCAAGCGCCCGGGCTACTGGGACCCCTCGCTTCAGCGTTGGGGAAAGATCGTCCTGAAGCCTCTGACCGACCAGACCGCCATGTTGAATGCGTTGCTGTCGGGGCAGGTGAACGTGGCGCTCCTGTCGGCGAAGACGGCAGGACGGGCCAAGAGCGCCGGCAAGGTGGAATGCCGCTACTCGAGCGATTGGTCCGGGTTGCTGATCTTCGACCGAGCCGGGGAGATCGTGCCGGCGCTGAAGGATCCGCGGGTGCGTCAGGCGATCAACTACGCGATCGACAGGAAGACGCTGCTGGATCGGGTTGCCGGCGGATTCGGCGCGGTGACCAATCAGGTCTTCGGGCCGGCGACCGATGCCTACGAGAAGTCGCTCGACGACAGCTATCCCTACGATCCTCAGAAGGCAAAGGCCCTTCTTGCCGAAGCTGGCTACGGGAGCGGCTTCACGGTGACGATGCCTTCGGTTTCGGGTCTGCTCGATCCCGCAATGACCGCGGGCATCGGACAGAACCTTGCCGACGTGGGGGTGAAGGTCAACTGGCAGAACACCACCGTCACCGACCTCGTGTCCTCCATCGCGCAAGGAAAGTACGCGATGGCCTGGTACTCGCTCTTCCAGGGCTCGCCATGGGTGGCTGCCAATCAGATGATCACCAAGAACGCGTCGTTCAATCCCTTCCACACGACCGATCCGGTGGTCGATGGGCTAGTGACGACTCTGCAGAT
This sequence comes from Dactylosporangium sp. CA-233914, assembly GCF_050942935.1. NCBI lineage: Bacteria > Bacillati > Actinomycetota > Actinomycetes > Micromonosporales > Micromonosporaceae > Dactylosporangium > Dactylosporangium sp. CA-233914. The sequence continues at coordinate 4,377,605 of NZ_CP192030.1, forward strand.
GGGAACGGAGTCTGAGCAGAGCGCGGCCGCGAAGGAGCTCAACGAGTTCGTGACCAAGCAGGCGTGGTTCGCGCCGTTCTATCGCGCGGACTACCTGTTGTTCAGCGATCCGGCGGTCTCGGTCGTGCCGCAGGTCGGGCAGTCGGTCCCGTCGATCTACAACTACGCGCCCAAGCGGTAGGCAACGTCCATGGATGTCGTAGGTGGCTCGCCGCTTTACGTCGGCCCGTCGGAGCAGCAGTGCTGACCTTCGTCCTGCGTCGCCTCGTCTCGGGTGTGGCGGCCCTGTTCGTCACGTCCTCGGTGACGTTCTTCTTGCTCTATTTCTCCTCCTCCAGCGTGGCTCGCAACATCCTGGGAGAGTCCGCGACGTCGTCTCAGGTGCACCAGAAGGAGATCGAACTCGGTCTCGATCAACCTCTGATCAGTCGGTACTTGTCCTGGCTGCGCGGCCTGCTTCACGGGGATCTCGGGACCTCATGGTTCACCAGTGGCTCGGTGGCAGGCAACATCGCGAGCCGGCTCTCGGCGACCCTGTCGATCGTGGCCGTGGCTGTCATCGTGACCGCCGTGGTCTCGACGCTGGTCGGCGTGACCGCCGCCGTACGCCGGGGCTGGACGGACCGCGTGCTCCAGGTGCTCTCGATCGGCGGTGCCGCGGTTCCTCAGTTCCTGGTCGGGATCGTCCTCGTCACCGTCTTCGCGATCCGGTTCGGCCTCTTCCCCGCCACGGGCTATGTGCCGCTGGCAGCCGGCGTCCGCGCGTGGAGCTCGACGATGACGCTGCCCGTCGTGGCGCTGGCCATCGGTGGCATCGCCTCGATGTCCCAGCAGGTGCGCAGCGCAGCGATCGCGGCGCTGGCCAAGGACTATGTCCGAACGCTCCGCAGCCGGGGTCTCTCCCCACGCGAGGTCATCTTCCGGCATGTGCTCCGCGACGCGGCACCGGCCGCCCTGACGGTTCTCTCGCTGCAGTTCATCGGCCTTCTGGGCGGGGTGGTGGTGATCGAGCAGATCTTCGCTCTGCCCGGCATCGGCTATCTCGCTCTCCAGTCGGCCACGCAGGGTGACATGCCGATGCTGATGGGCGTGGTCGTCTACACCGTCCTGGTGGTGGTTGCGGTCAACCTCCTCGTGGACCTCGCGGTCGCGTGGCTCAACCCCCGGGTGCGGATCTCATGAGTGCGACGATCCTGGAGTCCGCGAGCTCCCCTCGCGCCGGCAGACCGGGGGCGGTGGGACGACTGATCCGCAATCCACTGGGGATGTTCGCGCTCCTCACCCTGAGCGGGGTCTTGCTCGCCGGAGCCATCGGCCCGCTGGTGGCTCCGTTCGACCCCAGCCACGCCGACCTGGCGAAGGCGCTGCTGCCGCCCGGCTCCCAGGGTCACCTGCTGGGCACGGACAGCGCTGGACGGGACGTGCTCAGTCGTCTGCTGCAGGGCGCGCAGAACACCCTCCTCGCCGCCGGGATCGCGGCCGTCGTCGCGATCGTCGTCGGCCTGCCCAGCGGCCTTCTCGCGGGCTACTTCGGGGGATGGTTCGACGCTGTCGCGAGCTGGTGCACCAATGTGGTGATGTCCCTCCCGTCGATCATCATCCTGCTGGCGGCCACCAGTGCGCTGGGCAAGACGGTGTGGGTGTCGATGACGATCTTCGGAATGCTGATGTCACCCAGCTTCTTCCGTCTGGTGCGCGCCGCGGTGCAGTCGGTGCGCCATGAGCTCTACGTCGACGCCGCCAGGGTCTCCGGTCTCAGCACGGCGAGGATCCTGGGGCGGCACATCCTTGCCGCCAGCAGGTCGCCCTTGATCATTCAAGCCTCGATGGTCTGCGGGATCGCGATGTCGATCTCGGCAACGCTGGAGTTCCTCGGCCTCGGCGATCCGCTGGTCGCCACCTGGGGTGTCATGCTGAACGAGGGCTTCGTCAACATCTACACCGCTCCGCAGCTGGTCGTGTGGCCGGGCATCGCCATCTCGGTCACGATCGGCTGCTTCGTCCTCCTCGGAAACGCCCTGCGCGACACGCTCGAGGACCCGCCGCGTCCACCGCGGCGCAGGCCCGCGCGTCGGCTCAGTACGGCGGCGCCCACAGCGCCCACAGTGGCGCCCGCGCCGTCGACGACTCTGCTGGAGGTGAGCGGACTCCGGGTCGGGTATCCACACCGCGGACACGGATTCAAGAACGTCGTCGAGGACGTCTCGTTCCACCTCGCTCGCGGCGAGGTACTCGGGATCGTGGGGGAGTCGGGGTCCGGCAAGACGCAGACGGCGTTCTCCGTCCTCGGTCTGCTCCCTCGCGAGGCCCGGATCCTGGGAGGCCGCATCAGGTTCGACACCCACCTGCTCCTCGCCGAAGGTGAGCCGATCTCCGCCCGCGCGATGCAGCCCCTGCGCGGGGGACGGATCGCCTATGTCCCCCAGGAGCCGATGTCCAACCTGGATCCCAACTTTCGTGTCGGCCAGCAGTTGGCGCGACCGATCGTGAAGGTTCTCGGCCTGTCCAAGGCGCAGGCCGAGGCACGGGTGCTGGAATTGCTGGACACCGTGGGCATCGCGAACCCCAGACGTGTGTTCCGGGCCTATCCGCACCAGCTCTCTGGCGGCATGGCTCAGCGGGTGCTGATCGCCGGAGCGGTCAGCTGCGAACCCGACCTGTTGATCGCCGACGAGCCGACGACCGCGCTCGACGTCACGGTCCAGGCCGACGTACTCGATCTGCTGCGGGAATTGAGGACCGCATCCCAGATGAGCGTGCTCCTCGTGACCCACAACTTCGGCGTCGTCGCTGATCTGTGCGATCGCGTCGCCGTGATGCAGCAGGGCAGAGTCGTCGAGACCGGCGAGGTGCGGGACATCCTGCGGAGTCCGCACCACGAGTACACGAGGACGCTTCTGGCGGCCACACTCGAGAACAAGCCCGCTCGGACCTTCCTCGGCCCGCGCCCGACGGTGACGGTGGAGGCATGATGGCGCCGCTGCTGAGTGTCGACGACCTCGTCGTCGACTATCGGAAGTCGGGATTCCGCAAGGCCCGGTTCCGGGCCCTGGATGGGGTCTCGATCGAGATCGGTCGAGCCGAGACCCTGGGGCTGGTCGGCGAATCCGGCTCCGGCAAGACGACGCTGGGACGAGCCGTCCTGGGGCTGGCTCCCATCACCAGCGGCAGCGTCAGGTTCGAGGGCCGTGACATCGGCCGCCTTTCGAGGCGAGACCGACGGGAGTTGAGCCGCGACCTCCAGGTGGTCTTCCAGGACCCGTACAGCTCGCTCAATCCCGCCATGACGGTCGGGGCGATCCTTGCCGAGCCGCTCACGGTCCAGGGCTGGTCCGCCAAGGACGCCCGGCGCCGGGTGCGGGAGGTGCTCGACCAGGTCGGGATGCCTGCGAGCACGCTTTCCCGACTTCCGAGCGAGTTCAGCGGAGGGCAACGCCAACGCGTGGCCATCGCGCGCGCCCTGGCCCTCGCGCCGAAGCTGATCGTCTGTGACGAACCGGTCAGCGCTCTGGACCTGTCCACCCAGGCGCGGGTGCTGGACCTGTTCCTCCAGATCCAGCAGGACACCGGCGTCTCCTACCTCTTCGTGTCCCACGACCTCGACGTAGTCCGACACCTCAGTCATCGCGTCGCGGTGATGTACCGCGGCGTGGTCGTCGAGCACGGAGATGCCGCCCGGGTCACCACCGATCCGGATCATCCGTACACCCGAGGTCTGCTGCTGGCCTCGCCGACGCCGGACCCTGACCGGCAGGCCGAGCGGAGGCGGCTGCGCTACGAGCTGCTGGCCCGGGCGGACGCCGCGGACGCCGGCGGATGAGGTCGGGTCGGCGCCGGTCCGAGGAGGTTCGGCGAATTTGGCAGTCGATTGACAACAGAACGACTCATTTCTAGTCCGAGACGAAGCAACGCACAGGAGAGTTCGCAATGACACGCATCGGCCTGCAGGCGATGATGCTCAAGGACCGGTTCGCCGAGGTGGGTGCCTACGAGGCTCTCAAGGCGGCGCGCGAGGTCGGGTACACCGCTTTCGAGATCTCCCAGATACCCATGACGCCCCACAACGTGGCGGGGATGCGTCGGGCCCGCGAGGAGCTCGGCGTCGACATCGCCGCCCTCACTGCGATGCTGACCTCGCGCCCCGGCTCGCCCTTCGAGTCCCTGGCAACGGATCTGGACAAGGTGATCGCCGACGCACGCGCGCTCGGGGCCGACAAGATCAGGATCCCGATGCTGTCCTTCGACGCCGTCGGCTCTCGTGACGGAGTCGTCGCGTTCGCTCGCCAGTGCGAGGAGATCGCGAAGCGCCTCGAGGATGTCGGGATCTCGTTGGCCTACCACAACCACCACATCGACTTCGTGACCTTCGACCGCAGCAGGCAGATCGACATCATCCTGGAGGAGTCCCCCCGCCTCGAGTTCGAGCTCGACGTCCACTGGTCCTACCGCGGGGGAGTGGACCCGCTGGAGATGCTGCGGCGCTACGGGGCCCGGGTCACGCTCCTCCACCTGCGCGACTACCGCGTCGGCCATGTGCCGCAGTCGGCCCTGGCGGCCGCGGCGCGTGGCGACATCGCGGAGTTCTACGCCGGGTTCATCGGCGTCGTCCAGGACAGCGAGGTCGGCGAGGGCTCGCTCGACTTCCGGGCCATCGTCGATACCGCGGTGGCCGGGGGCGTGCAGTGGATGTTCGTCGAGCAGGAGGACCTCTTCGGCCGGGACCCGCTTGCCTGCGCCGAGACCTCGCTGCGCAACCTCACTCGGCTCGGCTACGGCGACCTGTGTGCGCGGCCCTGAGGCGGCATCCGACTGACATGAGCGGTGATCGCCACGCCATCCGCCGCGGTTCCTCGCCCGGGAACGCGGCCCCACTCCGGAGAGATTGAGATGAGCCCTGTGAACCAGAACGGCGTCGAGGATGCCGATGTCGTCATCGTCGGCAGCGGACCGATCGGGTCGACCTTCGCCCGCATCATCGGTGACGCCCGGCCCGACGCGAAGATCCTAATGGTCGAGGTGGGCCCGGCGGTCAGCGACGTGCCCGGTGTCCATGTCCAGACGATGCAGCCGGAGGACGCCGCGGCGGTGATGCTGCGCACGCAGGGCCCGCAGGCTGGGATCAGCCAGAATCCGGCTCGCCAGTCGGGTGAGGCGGCAGCGCTCGATCCCATCCTCGACCGCGATCTGCTGGTGCGGCCGGGGCTGTTCCTGCTGGGGATGGGGGCCAAGGTCGACGGCGAGTTCGGGATGGCCGCGGCGAGCATGTCGGCCGGCGTGGGTGGCATGGGCCTGTACTGGTCGGGATCGTGCCCGCGGCCGAACGGGACCGAGCGCATCCCCTTCATCCCCGCGGCGGAGATGGAGCACGCGTACGAGGTCGCTGATCGGCTGCTGGCCGTCAGCCACGACCTCGCCGGCGGGGACGACCTCTTGGAGCGGATGCGAGCGGCCCTCGCGGCCGAGTTCGATCGGGACGCTCCCGATACGCCGCCGGTGGGCCTGACTCCGCTTGCGGCCGTCTCCGATGAGAACGGGGTGCGGGTCTCCGGACCGTCGGTGATTCTCGGCGGTCTGGCCGCGCAGGTGCCCGGGTTCGAGCTGCGTGCCGGCACCCTCGCGCGGCGAGTCCTCCTTGAGGACGGCGCGGCGAGGGGCGTCGAGCTCCAGTCCGTGGAGACGGGGGAGACCTACCGCGTGCGCGCCCGGACGGTGGTCGTCGCCGCCGACGGCCTGCGCACCCCGCAGCTGCTGTTCGCCTCGGGCGTGCGTCCTCGTGCGCTGGGGCATTACCTCAACGACCACCTGAAGATGACCGGCTCGCTGTCGCTTCCCGAGAGGTATTCCTCCCACGGCGACGAGGGCGCGTCGCCGCGGCCAATTGGAATCCTGCTCATCCCGTTCTCCTCCGGGGTACGTGAGATCCAGGGCCAGGTCCATCCCGCCTCGCGGAGCATCTGGTTCTCCGGTGCCGACTACGCCGGGCTGGCGTTCTACGGGGCCAAGGAACTCCAGTTCTCCGACTCGGTCACCTTCAGCGACACCGAGTGCGACTCCTTCGGGATGCCGGCCATGACGATCCACTACACCCTCACCGACGGCGATCGCCGTACCGTCGAGCTCCTGGAGGCGAACGCCCGGCGGGCGGCGGCTGCCCTGGGCGGCTCGTCGCCGACGCTGGTCTTCGCTCCGGGAGGTTCCTCGCTCCACTACCAGGGCGGCACCCGGATGGGGGCCATCGATGACGGGGAGTCGGTCTGCGACTCCTATGGCCGCGTCTGGAACGTGGACGGCCTGGTCGTCGGGGGCAACAACGTCATCCCCACCGCGACCGCGGCCAACCCGACGGTCACCAGCGTCGCGCTCGCCGTTCGCGCGGCCCAGCAGGTCGCCGCCGGGCTCGGTGAGCCGGGGCGGGGAGACGTGGGATGAGCCCTGGGGCCAGACGCCCCGGCTCCGTCGGGGTCGCCATCGCCGGGTCCGGGACGATCGCGCGGGTGCACGCGCGCGCTCGCCGAAAATCGGGACCTGACGCCGGTCGCGGTGATCGCGTCCTCGGCCGCTGCCGCGCGGCCGGTGATCGAGGCCGCGACCGAACACGGAGCGCCGCCGCCGCGGGTCCGCCGCGACTCGCCGACGCGGTGCGGGCGGGCGGGCGCGGAGATGGTCGTGGTCGCGACTCCGAGCGGAGCACACCTCGAGGTGGCCGAGGCCGCCATCGAAGCCGGCCTCCACGTGCTGATCGAGAAGCCTGTCGAGATCACGTCGCCGCGGGCGATCGGATGACGGCGGCGGCGCGCCCGATCGGCACTCATTTCCGCGACACGCGCTGGACCTCGCAGTTTTGTCGGAGGGCGGGCGTATGACAGGAGAAGAACGGACCGAAGGAGGTCACCATGCTCACCATGCTCTGGAACCTGAGCGCCGCGATCCGCGGCTACCTCCGCTTCTACATGCCCACCAACCGGGCTATCGACTGGCTGCGCTCGCCACGCGGGCTCAAATGGGCGATTCCGGTTGCACTCGTCGCGGTGCCCGCCTACCTGTTCCTCATGAGCGTCTGTGCCGTCTTGGCACAGAGGCCGTCCCTGGGGTGGCTGAACGTCCTCGTGGTGCTGTTCTTCTGGAACGCGATGAAGTTCGCCGTCATGGCTCCGACAAGCCTGGTCATCGGGGCGCGGTCATGGATCAGCAGGCGCCGGCACGCCTCGCGCGGTCGATTCGTGCCCATGGGGTACGAGCCCGGCCGAGGCGCAGCAGCGTGGCGAACTCACCCCTGAGCAAGGGGCGCCCCAAGAGTCGGAGAGGCCGGCGAAACTGAGGAATCCACTCTTGGCCGGATGAAACCCCGGTCGGCTTAGTTGCGCGGTCGGCGCTTGGTACGCCGGTACTCCTCGACAGCCTCCCTGGTCGCATGCCCATACCCCGTCGGGCGTCTGCATCGCCTCCAGCCGTCCTCGCTGCGCTGCGTGACGCAGTGCCGCCAGCGAGAACTCCTCGTCCACGAGCGCGGCGAGCGGCACCAATCGGTCAGGCTCGGCAAGCGCGGGCACGATGAACCGGTTGAGGTTGTCGTACATCGCCCGCGCCAGGATCTCCCCGAGCGGGCCATAGTCGCCGTTGTTGCCACGATCCAGCGCCGACAGATACGCCGCATGCTGCCGTTTGAGGATGATCACCGGCGGGTAGCCCAGCCGCACGAGCACCAGGTTGAGTACGAGCCGCCCGGCGCGACCGTTGCCGTCGATGAACGGATGGACCCGCTCGAACTCCACGTGCAGCCTCGCGAGGACTTCCGGGAGCGGGGCCTCGGTCTGGCCGGTCAGCGCATCGGTCGAGGCGTTCACGGTGTCGATCCAGTCCTGGACCCTCGCCGCCACCAGCGGGCACGTCGGCGGCGTCATGCCGCCGCCGAAGGCGCGGATGTCGTGCTCCCGGAACCGTTCCGGCGCCTCGTTCGGTGTCGCCTCAGGGTGCGGTTCGACCTGCCAGACTGGATTCATCGCGAGCTCGTGGACGTGTCGAAGCTCGGCCAGCGAGATCAGCCCATCGGTCTTCCAGCCGCCCGGGTCTATGGCCTGGGCGTAGACCCACTGTGCGGCGTCGGCGTACCCGCGGACCTCCATGTACTCCTTGAGCGGCTTCGCCCCCACGGCCTGGCCTTTGTCGAGGAGTTGCTCGACCTCCCGCAGCACGAGCGTGTTGCCCTCAAGAGCGGTGGAGTGGTGTGCCTCCAGGTGCCAGATGTCAGCCCAGATCAACTCTGCCTGAGCCGGCGTCGGCAGGCCCCCATCAATGGGGCCGGGGACGTTGGCGGTCAGTGCGGCCGGAACCACGTCGCTACGCCCCGAACACCGTGACGACGACTAGCCTCAAGAATCGCCCGAACCTCCTCGGCGGATTCCCGGGTGAGCGCATCAAGGATCGCGCCTCGGAGGCGGTTGTACCGGCGGATGACCCGCTCCATGTCGACCCGCCCGGCGTTTCTGACGAACCGCGATACCCGGACCCCGAACCGGGACAGCACCGCCGAGCCTCGACGCCGCCACCAAACACGGCCAAGACGCGCTCGCCGTGCTCAAGCAATTGTTCACCACCGGCCGGTGGATGCCCCAGCGCCCTCAAGCTGAACACGTACGGTGACCTCAACCCAGGAGCGACGCTTGTTGTCTTTGTACCCGAGGTTGCGCGAGCCCGGGAATGCGGCCGGCGGCCGAGCACGGGCCGCATGCCATCGTTCGATCCACATCACCGGCCGGGGCCGCTGTCTTGCCGATCGTAGGCGGTGTGCCAGGCGACGTGGAGGGCGGCGAGTTCCTCGACAGGGGTGGTGTCACCACCAGCAAGTTGGGGATCACGGTGATGGGGATGTCACAACTTCTCCTTTGGTGTTGCAAAGGAAAGCAAACCTACCTTGTCGAGCTGACCGGTGAAACACTCGATCAGGATTCCGGAGAGACAGGGTTGGTGCGGATGCAAACCGTGGTCATCGGCGGGGGCATAATCGGCCTGACCACCGCCTATCACCTGGCTCGCGAGGGCGTGCAGGTCACCGTTCTCGACGCGCGGGCGACCGGGCACGGAGCCTCCGACGTCAATGCCGGGTGGATCGTGCCGGCCGAAGCGGCACCGGTGCCGGGGCCGGGAGTCGTGCTGACATCCATGAAGTGGATGCTGCGGCCCGACAGCCCGCTCTACATCCGCCCGTCGCTGCACCCGCAGTTCCTCTCCTTCCTCTTCGGGATGTGGCGCGCGTCGAACGCGCGCCGCCAGCGAGCCGGGTTCGCCGGGCACCTCGCGCTCGCGGAGAGCACTGTGGAGATCTACGATGACTACCGCGCCGACGGCATGGACTTCGAGATGCACTCGACCGGCCTGCTGATGGCGTTCACCCAGCGCGCGAATCTCGACCACCACCTCACGCACCTCGACCTGGTGAAGAAGTACGGCCTCGAGCCGACCGTGCTCGAGGGCGACGACGTGCGGGTGCACGAGCCGCTGCTCTCCGACGCGGTGCAGGGCGGCCTGTTCTTCCCGAAGGAGCGCCACGTCGACCCCGGCACCCTGGCGCGCGCGCTGCACCGCCGGCTGGTCGATCTGGGCGCCGACCTCGTCGAGCACGCACCGCTCACCGCGGTCGAGCGCGACGGCGACCGCATCACCGCGGTCCGCTCGCACGAGCGCACGTTCTCGGGCGACGCCTACCTGCTGGCGGCCGGTGCGTGGACGGGTCCCCTGTCGCGGCAGTTCGGCGTCCCGTTGCCGGTGCGCCCCGGCAAGGGCTACAGCGTCGATGTCGAACCGCTCGCCATGCGCAGCGCGACGAACCTGTCCGACGCGAAGGTCGCGGTCACGCCGCTCACCCGCAACCTGCGGCTCGCGGGGACCATGGAGTTCGGCGGCCTCGACGAGGACATCAACCAGGTGCGCGTCGACGCGATCCTGCGGGCACCGGCCACCTACTTCCGCGACTGGCAGCCCCCGACGACCCCGCCGAAACCGAGCGCGGGCATGCGTCCAATGACCCCCGACGGCCTGCCGATCATGGGTCGCCTCGGTCGCCTCTCGAACGGCTTCGTCTCCACCGGCCACGGGATGTTGGGCGTCACCCTCGCCCCCGGCAGCGCCGCCGCGATGACCGAGCTGATCCTGCACGACACCGCCTCCCCGCGTCTTGCCCCCTTCAACCCCCGCCGCTTCCGCAGCGCCCGTTGAGTCACGAAAGGACCACCATGACCACCCGCCGTAGCGCCGACCTCCATGGAATCCTGGCCGCCGTCCCGACGCCGTTTGCCGCGGACAACGTGGTGAATGAGGACGGCATCCGTGCGTTGGCCGAGCGTCTCATCTCGGCCGGCATCCACGGCATCGTCTCGACCGGCACGACCGGCGAGTTCACGACGCTGACGGATGCCGAGTACAAGCAGGTCATCGAGGCGTACGTCCGTGCGGCGGACGGACGCGTTCCGGTGATCGCCGGAGTCGGCGCGATGTCGACCGGGAAGGCGATCGAGCTGGCGCAGCACGCCGAGAGGGTCGGGGCCTCCGCCGTGATGCTGGTGTCGCCGTTCTACGACCCGCTCGATTTCGGGACCCTGAAGGTGTTCCTGCGCGAGGTCGCCGAGAGCATCGCCCTGCCGATCGTGTACTACAACGTGCCTGGCGCGACCGGCATCCGCCTCTCGGCCGAAGAGGTCGCGGAACTCGGCGACATCCCCGGCATCGACTACCTGAAGGACAGCTCCGGCGACGCCGTCGCGCTCGCGGGCCTGCTCGCCGGCTACGGCGATCGCATCAAGGCGTTCAACGGATGGGACACGCTCACCTTCTTCGGCATCGCATCCGGTGCCGAGGCCTCGGTGTGGGGTCTGGCCTCGGTCCTGCCCGAGCAGGCGGTGCGGTTCTGGGATGCGCTCGCCGTGCGGAAGGACCTCGACGAGGCGCGTGCGCTGTGGAAGGACCTCTGGGCAATCAGCGACTTCCTCGAGTCGGTGAACTACGTCGCCGGCATCAAGGGAGGGCTCGAGCTCGTCGGCCACCCGGTCGGCGATCCCCGCCGCCCCATCCAGCGTCTGTCCGACGAGGACCGCGCTCGGTTCACCGCGATCCTGACGTCGGCGGGAGCGATCTCCGCATGATCCCCGTTCTCGAGACCGTCGAGGTGCACGCCGAGGGCGAGCCCGGACGCGTCGTCATGAACGCGGGGGAGTTCGTCGTCGGGGCGACGATGGCCGAGCGCCTCGCGTACTGCCGCGACAACCTCGACGACGTGCGCAAGTTGCTGCTGCATGAGCCGCGCGGCTACCCCGGTCTGTGCGGGGTCTTCATCGTCCCGCCGGTCGAGACGGGGTCGCACTTCGGGATCATCGTGCTCGAGCAGGGCGGGTTCACCCCGATGTCGGGCAGCAACACCATGTGCGCCGTCACCGCCGTGCTCGAATCCGGGATGATCCCGGTGCAGGAGCCGGTCACCGAGGTGCAGATCGACACCGCCGTCGGCGTCGTGCAGGCGGTCGCGCGCGTGGAGCGCGGCCGGGTCCGCGCGGTCACCGTGCTCAACGTCCCCGCGTTCGTCGTCGACCTCGACGTTCCGCTCGAGGTGCCCGGCGTCGGGACCGTCCCGGCCGACATTGTCTTCGGCGGCCAGTTCTTCGCCCAGGTGCGCGCGGCCGACCTCGGCGTCGAGCTGGTGCCCGAGAACGGGCGTGAGCTGGTCCGCCTGGGTGCGGTCATCAAGCTCGCCGCATTGGAGCAGACCACGGTGGTGCACCCGGTGAACCCCGAGATCAACAGGATCAGTCTGGTGATGCTGCACAGTGGCGACCGGCAGCCCGGCCGCGAGGACCGCAACACCGTCATCGTCACGAACGGCGAACTGCGGGCTGACGACCCGACGACCTGGACCGGCGCCCTCGACAGGTCGCCGTGCGGCACCGGGACGAGCGCACGCATGGCGGCGCTCCACGCGCGGGGCCAGCTCGCGATCCTGGAGGACTTCCACCACCGCAGCATCGTCGGCAGCGAGTTCGTCGGGCGCCTTCGCGGTGTCGCCGAACTGGCGGGCCGCCCGGCGGTGCTTCCCACCATTACCGGTGGCGCCTGGGTGACGGGCCGCGCGCAGTGGTCCGTCGACGACGCCGACATCTTCCCCACGGGCTTCACGGTGGGCGACATCTGGTCGCCCCGGCCCGCATGAACGGAGCTCAGATGACCGACATGCAGTTTCTCGCCGGCGCGCGCCGTGCCGGCTCGGGCGACCGGACGATCTCGGTCCCCGACCCCTCCACCGGTGAGGTGATCACTACGTACACGCCCGCGACCGAGCGGGACGTGACGGATGCGATCGCCGCGGCCCGTTCCGCCGCCGGCGAGTGGGGCCGGGTTCCGCCCGCCGAACGCGCCGGCGTGCTCAACCGGGCGTCCCGCATCCTCGCCGACCGGGCCGTCGAGGTCGCCGCGGTCGAGAGCCGCAACGCCGGCAAGCCGATCCGCCTCGCGACCGAGTTCGACGTGCCGGGCACGATCGACAACGTCGAGTTCTTCGCGGGAGCCGCACGGCACCTGGAGGGGAAGGCGGCGGCCGAGTACGTGCCGGGGATGACGTCGTTCATCCGGCGCCAGCCGGTCGGTGTGGTCGGCTCCATTTCGCCGTGGAACTATCCGCTGCAGATGGCCGCCTGGAAGATCCTGCCCGCCGTCGCGGCCGGCAACGCGATCGTGCTGAAGCCCGCCGAGATCACCCCGCTCACGACGGTGCTGCTCGCCGAGATCTTGACCGAGGCCGGCTTGCCCGCCGGTGTGGTCAACGTGGTCTCCGGGCCCGGTTCGGTCACTGGGACGGCGCTGCTGCAGGCTCCGGGAACCGATATGCTCTCGTTCACCGGCTCCACGAGCGTGGGGCGTATCGTGCAGCAGGCGGCGGTCGAGGGCGCGCGGCGCGTGCACCTCGAGCTGGGCGGCAAGGCGCCATTCGTGGTGTTCGACGACGCCGACCTCGAGGCCGCGATCCACGGCGCTGTCGCCGCGAGCCTGGTCAACGCGGGCCAGGACTGCACGGCCGCGACCCGCGCGATCGTGCACAGCTCGCTCTACTCGGACTTCGTCGCCGGCGTCGCGGAGCTCTACGCCGCGGTCCGCATCGGCCCGACCGACGACCCCGCGACCGACCTCGGCCCCGTGATCTCGCAGGAGCACCGCGCACGCGTCTCCGGCTTCATCGAGCGCGCCCGCGCGGAACGCCGCGTCTTCGGCGGAGAGCTCGTCGACGGCCCCGGCTCGTATCTGCGTCCAGCCCTCATTGCCGACGCCGACCCGGCCGACGAGTGGTTCCGCGAGGAGATGTTCGGTCCCGTGCTGACCGTCACGCCCTTCGAGAGCGAAGCCGAGGCGATCGCTCTCGCCAACGACACCGTGTACGGGCTCGCGGCATCTGCCTGGACCCGGGATGTCGGCCGCGCCATGCGGGTGACGCGCGACATCCAGGCCGGCTGCGTCTGGGTCAACGACCACATCACGATCGTCAGCGACATGCCGCACGGCGGGGTGAAGCAGTCGGGCTTCGGCAAGGACATGTCCGACTACTCGCTCGAGGACTACACGACGGTCAAGCACGTCGCGATCGACTCCTCCGGCGTCGCGCGCCGGCCGTGGCACCGCACCGTCTTCACCGACACCAGCGCGGCGGGATGAGACAGAATCGATCCAGACCTGGCGGGACGGAGTGACGTGACTGGGAACGAGCCGGCGTGGGCCGAGCGCTACGGGGCGGTGCAGCGCCTCGCCGACCTCGGCACGCTCGTGCTCAATCCCAGCGTGCATCCGCGCTGGGTCTCGCCCTCGCGGTTCTGGTACGACCGGGCGACCCGCGCCGGTGCCGAGTACCGGCTGGTGGACGCAGAGTCCGGCGACAACACCCTGATCGCGACCCACGCATCCGTGGTCGCCGCCCTGGGCACGGCGCTGCGGCGGGACCTGCCGCCGGACGCCGTCATCCTGCGATCCCTCGACGTCGACCTCGACCCGCTGCGCCTGCGGTTCGGCTACGCCGGTCGCGGCTGGCGCTTCGACCCGGCGACAGCATCCCTCGCTCAGGATGCCGCGCGGCCCGCGCCGACCTGGGCGGTCTCCCCGGATGGCCGGCGTGCGATCTCGGTGCGCGACCACGACCTCTGGGTCCACGACCTGGCGAAGGGGACCGAGAAGCGCTTGACCTCGGACGGCGCCGAGGACTACGCGTACGGGATGGGTGCATCCCGGATGCGCTCGGTATACGACAAGTACGGGCTGCGCGCCGCCCCCGACGGGATGTGGTCCCCCGATTCGCGGCTGTTCTTCACGCTGCAGACGGACGAGCGCGAGGTCCCCGAGCTGCCCGCAACCACGTACGTCCCCGCCGACGGGCTGCGTCCGACGGTGCACCCGAACCGCACCAGCCTGCCGGGGGACGCGCACGTGACGGAGTTCCGCTTGTTCGTGCTGGATCCGCTGACCGGTGCGCAGTTCGAGCCGGAGCACTCCCGCATCCCGGCGGGCCGGATGAGCGACACCCCGTTCGCCGCCGAGACGGTGTGGTGGTCGGCCGACGGCGGGACCGTCTACTTCGTCGACCTGGAACGCGGGGAGCGCGCCGCCCACGTGCGGGCGTTCGACGTCGCCGCCGGCACGACGACCACGCTGTTCTCCGAGACCTCGGAGCTCGCGCTCGAGCTGAGCGTCAGCCTGTACGACCCGGCGCTCATCATCCCGCTCGCGGAGTCCGGCGAATTCATCTGGTACTCGGAGCGGACCGGCCGCGGGCACCTCTACCTCTACGACCTCGCCACCGGCGAGCTGGTGCGGCCCCTGACGCAGGGCGACTGGCAGGTGCGCGAACTGTTGCGCGTGGATCCGGTGCGGCGCGAGGTGTCGTTCCTCGCCGGGGGCATCGACCCCGTGGAGAGCCCCTATGTGCGGAAGGTCTGCGTCGCCGGACTCGACGACGGGCGCGTGCGCGTCGTCTCCGGCGAGCCGGGCGACCACCGGGTCTGGCGGCCGCGCTCCTGGGACATCGCCGTGCTCTCGCGCACCACCGGCGCCGACATCGGACGGATCAGCGGCCTTTCCCCCGACGGCGACTACTTCGTCGAGACGGTCGGAGACGTCGACCGGCTGCCCCGCTCGGTGCTGCGCCGCAGGACAGGCGAGGAGATCGCCGTCATCGAGACCGCCATCGGCGACGGCCTGCCGGACGACTGGCGGTGGCCGGAGCGCGTGACGGTCCCCGCCGCAGACGGGTCGTTCGAGCTGCACGGCCTGCTCTTCCTCCCGCCCGACCAGGACCCGACACGGAGCTATCCCCTGGTCGACCTGGTCTACGGCAGCCCGCAAGAGTCGCTCGTCCCCACCGCGGCATTCGTCGACTACCCGACGGCGTGCACGTTCGTCGAGGCCGCGGGGTACGCCGCATTCGGGGCGTTCTGCCTCGTCCTCGACGGGCGTGGCACGGCGAACCGGGAGCGCGCGTTCCGGCAGGCCTCGTACGGCGCCCTGCAGGACGTCTCGAATCTCGACGACCACCGCGCGACCATCACGGCGCTCGCCGCCCGGCATCCGATCGACCTCGACCGGGTCGCCATCACCGGGTTCTCCGGCGGTGGCTATCTCGCCGCGCTCGGCGCGCTGCGGCACGGCGACTTCTTCTCGGTCGCCGTCGCCGCCTCTGGCAACTTCGATCCCCGCCTGTTCTCCCACGGGTTCGGCGAGCGCTACCAGGGCCCGTTCGACGCCGCCGGCTACGAGAGGGCTGCGGCGAAGACGTACGCCGCGGGGCTGCAGGGGCATCTGATGCTCATCCACGGGCTCGAAGACTTCGGCGTGCATCCGGCGCAGCTGTTCCAGTTCGTGCAGGCCCTCATCGACGAGAACAAGGACTTCGACCTCGTCGTG
Organism: Dactylosporangium sp. CA-233914; assembly: GCF_050942935.1. NCBI lineage: Bacteria > Bacillati > Actinomycetota > Actinomycetes > Micromonosporales > Micromonosporaceae > Dactylosporangium > Dactylosporangium sp. CA-233914. Next base: position 4,393,526 of record NZ_CP192030.1, read on the forward strand.
CTGCCCGTAGCCGGTCACGAGGTCACCGGCTACGGGATGCGGCGGCGGCTCGACCACCTGGTCACGCACCTGTTCGGGTCGACCCCGCCCCCGCCGGTGCGCATGCTCGACACCCGCGGCATCGTGATGGCGAGCGAGCACGCCGACGCGGAGCTCCTCGCCTCGCTCCACCTCGCGGAAGGACGGATCGGATGATCCTCGACGACGCCTACTGGCAGGGACCGCTGCCGCAGCCGCTCTTCGACGACTTCGACATCGAGCGGGAGGTCATGGTCCCGATGCGGGACGGTGTGCGTCTCTCCACGGATGTCTATCTCCCGCGCGGGGCCGAAGGTCCCCTGCCGACAGTGCTGGTGAAGACCCCGTACGACAAGGACGACGGCGAGGGCTCGGTCCGCACGAAGTGGGTCGACTACTTCGCGCGCCAGGGATACGCGGTCGTCGTGCAGAACGAGCGCGGGTTCCGCTTCTCGGAGGGCGTGTTCGTCGACTACCTGGCGGGTGCCGGCACCGACGGCCCGGACACCGTCGCCTGGATCCTCGAGCAGCCGTGGTCGAACGGCCGGGTCGGCACCATCGGGTGCTCCAGCTCCGGCGAGCATCAGTGGCCGATGGCCTCGGCGAACGCGCCGGGCCACGTCGCCATGGTGCCGGGTGCGTCGGGGACCGCGGTCGGCGACGTGCCGGGCAACGACACCTGCGGCGCGTTCTACAAGGGCGGCATCCCGATGCTCTTCAACTGGGCGAACTGGTACGGGCGCCTCGCCCCGACCGAGAAGCCGGTGATCCCGGCCGGGGCCACGCAGGAGGAGCGGCAGCGCATCCGCAAGTACTTCCAGTTCTCAGCGCGGAAGGGCTGGGCGCCGGACACCGCGGAGCAGCTGCGCCACCTGCCGAGCAAGGACGTGCTGAGCAACGCCGGGGCGCCGGTGTCGCCGTTCGATCGCTACATGACCCGCACGCCCGCCGACCCGGCGTGGAACGAGGTCGAGCTGATCGGCGAGGGCGACGAGCCGCGCGTCCCCGCCCTGCACATCAACACCTGGCACGACCTCGCCATCGGTGAGACCACCCGGCTGTTCAGCTACCTGCAGAGTCTCGACACCCCGGAGCAGTACCTCATCATCGGCGGCGGGCCGCACTGCGCGATCTGGCAGGAGCTTCCCTTTGAGCTCACCAAGAAGATCGCGAAGGAGATGTTCGCCGGCTTCACCACCACCGAGATCGACGCCATGCCGGCCCCGGACATGCGCGACTTCGTGTTCGGCGACCTGAAGCTCGGCGACGTGCGGTACCGCGGCGTGGACCACGGCTACCCGAAGCTCTACCTGGCCTGGTTCGACAAGTGGGTGCGCGGCACCGAGAACGGCGTCGCGGACATGCCGAAGGTGCAGCTCTTCGTGATGCACCAGGGCTGGATCTCGGCCGAGAGCTGGCCGCCGCCGGCCGCGGTGCCGACCACCTTCCACCTGGTCGCCGACCCGGAGGCCTGGCGCCGGAACGAGGCCGGCGGCCTCTCGACCGACCCGTCTGCCGAGGAGTCCGAGGACTCCTACGTCTACGATCCGATGAACCCGACCCCGAACCTCGGCGGGGTGCTCGGGTTCAACGCAGCCCTCGATCAGCGCCCGATCTCGGCGCGACGGGACGTGCTCGTCTACAGCACGCCGCCCCTCGAGCAGGCGATCACGGTGGCCGGGCCGGTCGAGGTGACCCTCGATGTCTCCACCTCGGCGCGGGACACCGACTTCATCGTCCGACTCGTCGATGTGCTCCCCGACGGCACGGCGATCAACCTCGCCGACGACGGCTTCCGGCTGCGCTACCGCGCCGGGTTTGACCAGGCGCAGCACGCCGAGGAGGGTCAGGTCTACCGGATCACCCTGCCGAACATGGTGACGGGCAACCGCTTCCAGGAGGGCCACCGCATCCGGCTCGAGATCTCGTCGAGCAGCTTCCCGGCGTATGAGCGCAACCTCAACACCGGCGGCGCGAACTTCGACGAGATCGAGGGCGTCGTCGCCCGCAACGCCGTGCATTACGGAGGCTCGCGGGCGTCGAGCGTGACGCTCCCAGTGATCCCGGACTAGTCCTCGTCGGTGTCGCGGCGGATGGGCTCCGCGACGCCGCGCATGTGGCGGACGACCCGGCGCAGGAACTCCCCGGTCGCGGGGGAGACGCGGGTTCCGCGTCGGGTGATGATCGCGAAGACGTCGTACATCGGCGGGTCGAAGCTGCCGGTCGTCAGGTTCGCGGGGAACACCGGCGACCGCGTGACGGCGCTCGGCACGTAGGTGGTCGCGAGGCTGGCCGACGCGAGCTGCAGGGCGGTGTCGAGGTGCTCGACCTCGAACGGGAACTCGAGGCGGATGCCGGCCGTCTGCGCGCGCTCGGCCAGCTGGCGGCGGGTGGGATCGTGCTCCGCATACTGCGCCTCGTAGAGCACGAGCGGGCTCTTCGCCAGCTCCTCGATGCTCAGCGGGCGCCGCGTGACATCGGGATCTGAGCTGACGATCAGCACCTCGTCCCGCGCGATCGGCTCGACATCGATGCCGTCGTCGTTGACCGGAAGCACCACCAACGCGGCCTCGAGAGCGCCGGCCCGCACGGCATCCGCGATCTCGGAGGAGTTGCGCCCACGCAGCCGGAGCCGCACCGCCGGGTGGGCGGTCGCGAAGTCCCGGATGAGCGCCGCGAAGTGGTAGTGCGCCGGAGCGCCAAACGCGCCGAAGGTCACGGTCCCGCCCAGCAGCGCCCGCATCCCCGCGACGCTGCGCTGCGCCTCCTCGGCTGCGGAGACCACGCGGCGGGCGTGGGGGAGGAACTCCTCGCCGGCCTGTGTGAGTCGGATGCCTCGTCCGAGGCGGACGAACAGGTCGACCTTCAGGAAGCGCTCGAGCTGGCGGATCTGCTCGGCGACCGCCGGTTGAGTCACCTGCATGCGTGCTGCAACGGCGGTGAACGAGCCCAGATCGGCCGCACCGAGAAAGTAGAGCAGCTGCCGCAGAGTCAAAGGTAATCCTTGGGTTTCAGGAAGGAAAACAAACCTACCATCGGAGTCGGGGGCGTGCCAGACTCAACGAATCCCTGGTCAGGTGGTACCCGCTGTTGGAGAGAGAGTCGGATGAAGCCGGATCCATCGAATACCGCGGTCGTCGCGGGGAGTCACAACGCGGAGATCGGCCTTCCGGCGGCGTGGGAGATCCTCGCCGCGGGCGGCAGCGCCGTCGACGCGGTCGAGGCTGCGACCCGGCTCGTCGAGGACAATCCCGCCGACCATTCGGTGGGCTACACCGGCTACCCGAACCTCCTGGGCGAGGTGCAGCTCGACGCCGCGATCATGGATGGCGCGAACCGTCGCGTGGGCGCCGTCGGCGCGATCGCGGGGTACCGCCATCCTGTGACGGTCGCGCGCGCGGTCATGGAGAAGCTGCCCCACACGTTCCTGGTCGGCGAGGGTGCCGCCCGGTTCGCCTCCGAGATCGGCATGACGCCGGAGGACCTGCTCACCGACGAGACCTGTGACATGTGGCAGAAGGGAATCAACGGCGTCCTGCCCGGCAAGCTGGAGATGTTTCGCGGCCCGCTGGCGCAGCTCACCGCGCTCGCCGCCGACCCGGAGCACGTTGCGGGCACCGTCAACGTCGTCGCCCGCGACGTGCACGGGCACCTCGCCGCCGCGGTCAGCACGAGCGGCTGGGCCTGGAAGTACCCGGGCCGCATCGGCGACTCGCCCATCGTCGGCGCCGGCATCTACGCCGACGACCGGTACGGCGCCGCCGGTTGCACCGGACTCGGCGAGGTGTCGATGCGCGGCGGGCTCGTGCGCGACGTCATCTCGCGCCTCGCCGCCGGGCAGCCGCTCGTCGACGCCGGCCGCGCCGCCATCGAGGACCTGCTGCCGATCGCCCTGGAGTTCCCGGACTCCGCCGTCATGAACATGGTCGCGATGACGCCGGAGGGCGAGGTCGCCTCGTTCACGACCGCCTCATCCCTCGAGTACGTCTACCTGCGCGACGGGATGTCGGAGCCGGTGCGCGCCAAGAGCGTCAGCGTCGACTGGCCCGGCGTCGAACTCGGACGCTGACCGTGGCGATCGTCTGGTTCATCGTGCGACGGCTGCTCGCCATGCTCGTGCTGCTGTTCGTCATCTCGTTCCTGGTGTTCTCGCTGCTCTACCTCGCGCCGGGCAGCGCGATCGACGTCCTGCTGAAGAACGTGCCGCGCACCCCCGAGACCGTCGGGGCGCTGACCGCCAAGTACCACCTCGATGAGCCGTTCATCACGCAGTACTGGATCTGGCTGCGGGGCGCGCTGCGGCTCGACTTCGGCGAGTCGATACAGACCACGCTGCCCGTGACCGGCGAGATCCTCGCGCGGCTGCCCGTCACGGTGTTCCTGGCACTCTACGCGTTCGTCATCGAGATGGCGATCGGCCTCGTGGTCGGCGTGCTCGCGGCGCTCCGGCAGCGCACTCTCGCCGACCGCGGCCTCGTCGCGCTGACCGTGGTCGGCCTGAGCACCCCGGCCTTCGTCAGCGGCGTGTTCCTGCTCTACGTGTTCTCGGCCGCGCTGGGCTGGTTCCCGGCGTTCGGCGCGGGCGAGGGCTTCCTGGACCGGCTGTGGCACCTGACGCTGCCCGCCTTCTCGCTGGCGATCGTCGGATCGGCCTTCGTGGTGAAGCACGTCCGGGCGGCCGTGCTCGCGGTGCTCGACCAGGACTACGTGACGTTCGCGCGAGCTCGGGGACTCAGCCGGTCGAAGGTGCTGTTTCAGTACGTGCTGCGCAACGCCATGATCCCGATCCTGGGCGTCAGCGCGATGGTGCTCGCCTTCCTGCTGATCGGCGCCGTGTTCATCGAGGTGACGTTCTCGATCAACGGCATGGGCTCGCTCGTGGTCAAGGCCGCGAACTCGCAGGATCTGCCGATGATCCAGGGCGTCGCGATCTTCATCGCGCTGATCGTCATGGGCTTCAACCTGCTCGCCGACCTGGCGTACCTCGCGGCCGACCCGCGGGTGCGGAACAGGACCCTCGCATGAGCGCCCGTACCGAGGTCATCTCGCTGCTCGAGGCGCCGCGGACCCGGCCGAACGTGCTCGTGGTCGTCACCCTGACGATCCTCGGGCTCATCGTGCTGCTCGCCGTCTTCGGCCGTCTGGTCTCGCCGTACGACCCGATGCAGCAGGACCTGGGACTCGGACTCTCGACGCCGTCGTCCGAGCACTGGCTCGGCACTGATGCGCTCGGCCGCGACATCCTCTCGCGCATCCTCGCGGGCACGGCCAGCGCCGTGGTGGGCCCGTTCGTCATCGCCCTCGGCGCGATGGTGCTCGGCAACATCCTGGGCCTGCTCGCCGGCTACCGGGGCGGCCGGATCGACTCGATCATTATGCGCTGGGTCGACCTGACCTTCTCGCTGCCGGGAACTCTGGTCGTGATCGTGGTGGCCGGGACCTTCGGCGGCAGCTACTGGCTGGCGGTGGTGTTGCTGATCATCCTGGTGGCGCCGGGGGACGCCCGCATCATCCGCGGCGCGACGCTCGAGCAGGCGCCGCGCCCCTACGTGGAGGCGGCGAAGTCCATCGGCGTCTCCGAGCCGCGCATCCTGCTCACCCACATCTGGCCGAACGTCGCCCCGGCGGCGATCGCGAACGCCAGCATCAATTTCGCCGGGTCGCTCGTCGCGCTCGCCGGGCTCTCGTTCCTCGGCCTCGGCGTCGCCGCCGGGACTCCCGACTGGGGCCTGATGGTCGCCGAGGGCCGCAGCCTGCTCTTCGTGAACCCGGTCGCGGTGCTCGCCCCGGCCGCGATGATCGTGCTCACCGCGACGACGGTGAGCATCGCGGGTGACTGGGTCTACGAGCGGCTGTCGAGCCGGGGGGTGTCGCGATGACCGGGCTGACCGTCGACGGACTGCGCGTCGTCGCGGGCGCATCCGAGCGCATGATCGTCGACGACGTGGACCTGTCCCTCGCGCCGGGCGAGTCGATCGCCATCGTCGGCGAGTCCGGCAGCGGCAAGTCGATGACCGCGAAGGCGCTGATCGGGCTGCTGCCGCGCGGGATCCGGGCCGAGGGTGAGGCGAACTTCGCCGAGGTCGACCTCATGGCCCTGGACGAGAACGCGTGGCAGCGGGTGCGCGGCTCCCGCATCGGGCTGATCATGCAGAACCCGTTCACGATGCTGAACCCGGTGTTCCGCGTGCGCCGGATCATCGAGGACTCCCTGCGTCCCGAGGACCGGTCCCGCATGACCCGTGCGCAGCGGCGGCAGGACGTCGTCCGGCGGCTCACCGAGGTCGGGATCACCGATGCGAGCGTCGCCGACCGGTACCCGTTCCAGCTCTCCGGCGGGATGCGGCAGCGCGTCGCGATCGCGGCGGCGCTGGCCCGCGAGCCCGAGCTGCTGATCGCGGACGAGCCCTCGACGGCGCTCGACGTGACGACCCAGCGCGACATCCTCGCGCTCATCAAGAAGCTGCAGCTCGCGCGCGGGATGAGCCTGATCCTCATCACCCACGACCTCCGGATCGCGTTCTCGATGTGCGATCGCGCCTACGTCATGTACGCGGGCGTGATGGTCGAGACGGCGACGTCGAGCGAACTCGAGCACGAGCCGCTCCATCCCTACACGCAGGGTCTGCTGCTCTCCGAGCCCCCCGCCGACCGGCGGATCGCGGAGCTCGTGGCGATCCCGGGCTCCGTGCCGCCGGCCGATCAGGTCGCGACAGCCTGCCCGTTCTCGACGCGGTGCGTCTGGGCGAAGCCCGAGTGCCTCGCCGGGCGCCCCGCACTGAGCGAGGTCGAGCCGGGGCGGCTGAGCAGGTGCATCCGCATCGGCGGGATCCGGGGCGAGCTGCGCGAGGTGCGTTCCGCGGCCGAGGCGGAAGCGGTGGAGACCCTCGCGGCGGAGCCGGCGACCGCGCTGGTGGTCGTCACCGACGCGCACAAGGAGTTCCGTTCCGGTCAGCGGACCGCGACCGCGCTCGAGTCGGTGTCCATCCGGCTCGGAGAGGGGGAGGGGGTCGGACTGGTGGGAGAGTCCGGCTCGGGCAAGACCACCCTGGGGCGCGCGATCGCGGGCCTGGAGACGCTCACCGGCGGGACGATCGAGATCGACGGGATCGACGCATCCGACTGGTCGAAGCTGTCGGCACGCGACCGCAAGAAGTTGCGCGGCACGGTGCAGATGATCTTCCAGGACGCGTACTCGTCGCTCAACCCGACCCGTTCGATCGGCTCGGCGCTCGCGGAGGCGATCTCGATCCGTGACCCCTCCGCGCGGAACATGTCGCAGCGGGTGGGCGAGCTGCTGCACTCGGTGGGCCTCGAGCCCGAGTACGCGCAGCGGAAGCCCGCGGCGCTCTCCGGCGGCCAGCATCAGCGCGTGGCGATCGCGCGTGCGCTGGCGGTGCACCCCAAGCTGCTGATCTGCGACGAACCCGTCGCCGCGCTCGACGTGTCGGTGCAGGCGCAGGTGCTCAACCTGTTCTCGCGCATCCGCGAGGAGCACGGGATCGGGTACCTCTTCATCACCCACGACCTGTCGATCGTGCGCCAGGTGGTGGAGCGGGTGTACGTCATGCACAACGGCTCGGTGGTCGAAGCCGGAGCGGTCGACGACGTGCTCGGCACACCGAGTCACCCGTACACGCGGAAGCTGATCGCCTCGGTTCCGTCCGCGGAAGCCGGCTGGCTGGGGGAGGGCTGACATGGTGGAGTACCAGGGACTCGAACCCCTCGAACCGCAGCTGTCGCCCTCGGCTCGGCTGCGGTACGAGTTCGAGCAACGCCGGGAGACGGGGTACGACCCGTCCGGCCTCGAGGCGCAATTCGCCGCGCTGCCCGCCGACCCGCCCGCCGCGATGGTCTGGGAGATCTTCGACGCCCTCGACGATCTGCCCCGGGATCCGACCTGGGCGTTCGAGGAGCCGGACAGCCGCGACGACATCGTCGCCGCGCTGCCGGCGGACGACTCCCCGCCTCCGTCATCGGATTCGCGGATCGAGGATCGGGTGCACGGCGGCTGGCTCGGGCGAGTCGCGGGATGCAATCTCGGCAAGCCCGTCGAGGGCGGCAAGACCTGGACACGTCCCGTCATCAGGCGGTACCTGGAGTCGGTCGACGCCTACCCGCTGCGCGACTACGTCCCGATCGAGTCCGACCGGTACGGCGAGCTCTGGTTCCGCGATTGCTGGACTGAGACCGCTCGAGGCCGGATACACGGCTCGGCGCGCGACGACGATCTCGACTACACGATCATCGGGTTGCATGTCCTGGAGACCTACGGCCGGGAGTACACGGGCTCGGACGTCGCCGCGGAGTGGCTCTCCCGCCTGCCCGTTCTCCTCACCTTCACGGCGGAGATCATCACGATCGCGAACCTGCTCGAGGGAGTGCGGCCGCCCGCGACAGGCGGCTACCGGAATCCTCACCGCGAATGGATCGGGGCGCAGATCCGGGCCGACATCCACGGGTTTACGAATCCGGGGCGTCCCCGGGCGGCGGCCCTGCAGACGATCGAGGATGCGACGCTCTCCCACCGCGGGAACGGCGTGTACGGCGAGATGTGGGCGGCGGCCCTGGTCGCGGCCGCCTTCACGGCCGATGGCCCTCGCGATGCCGTCGTCGAGTCGCTTCGTCACATCCCTCCGCGATCCCGGCTCGCCGTCGCTGTGCGCGGGGTCCTCGAGTCGTACGACGCGGGCCTCGGATGGGATGCCGCGCTCGACAAGGCGGATGCCGAGCTCGGCCATTACCACTGGGTGCACGCCGTCAACAACGCCGCTGCGGTCACGGCAGGCCTGCTCTGGTCGGAGGGGGACTTCACGACCGCGATTGGCCTCACCGTCCAGGCCGGACTGGACACCGACTCGAACGGAGCCACGGCCGGATGCGTCGCCGGCGTGCTCACCGGGGCATCCGGCATTCCGCGTCACTGGGTGGAACCGCTCGACGATCGGATGCGTAGCGCCGTGCTCGGATACGACGGATCCCGCATCAGCGAGCTGGCCGCCCGCACGACCCGGATCGCCCTGAGCTGACCGCATGATGCGCAGGATCGAGGGTGGAACGCTCCTGATGGGCTCGGAGGAGTTCTATCCGGAGGAGGGCCCTGTCGTCGAGGTCGCCGTCGCCGCGTTCGAGATCGACGAGACCGCGGTGACCAACGCGGAGTTCGCCCGGTTCGTCGCCGAGACCGGCTACGTGACCGTCGCCGAGCGGCCTCTGGACCCGGCCGAGTTCGACATCCCGGAGCCGGCGGGCCGGGCTGCGGGGTCGCTGGTCTTCACCCCGACTCGCGGCCCCGTCGATCTCGATGACTGGCGTCAATGGTGGCGATGGGTTCCGGGAGCGCAGTGGCGGCATCCCCGTGGACCCGAGAGCACGATCGAGGGGACGGGCGACCACCCGGTCGTGCAGCTCGCGTTCGACGACGCCACGGCCTACGCGGCGTGGGCGGGCAAGCGACTGCCAACCGAGACGGAATGGGAGTGGGCGGCGCGCGGCGGCCTCGTGGGCGCACGATTCGCCTGGGGAGACGATCCTCAGGAGCCTGACGTCCTGCGCGCGAACACCTGGCAGGGCAGGTTCCCGTACCTGAACAGCGGGGCGAACGGCTGGATCGGGACGGCTCCCGTCCGCTCGTTCCCGCCGAACGGCTACGGGCTGTTCGAGATGACGGGCAACACCTGGGAGTGGACGGACACGACATGGTCCACACACGAGAGCGGAGACGGCTCCGGACACTGCGGGTGCGGGCCGGACGCGACCTCCGGCGACCGGGTGCTCAAGGGCGGCTCCCACCTGTGCTCACCGGACTACTGCCTGAGGTACCGCCCGGCCGCGCGCTCACGGCAGAGCGTGGACTCCGCGGCCACCCACATCGGATTCCGCTGCGCGCGATCGATCCGGGGTGCGATGTGACCGGCGAGAAGCGGCGCTCGCGGCCGAACGTCGTCGTGATCCTGCTCGACGATCTCGGATTCGCGGAGCTCGGGTGCTTCGGGTCGAGCATCGCCACGCCCGCCATCGACGCCCTCGCACGTGACGGGCTGAGGTACACCAACTTCCACACGACACCGCTGTGCTCGCCGACCCGCGCCAGCCTTCTGACCGGCCGGAACCATCACGCCGTCGGAATGGGCATGCTCGCCGACGTACCCGCGGAAGCACCGGGCTACACCGGACGGGTCCCCCGGTCGGCGGCCACGGTCGCCCGCCATCTCCGCGATGCCGGCTACGGAACGTTCGCGGTCGGAAAGTGGCACATCGCACCGCGCGACGAGTCGGGACCCGGCGGTCCCTTCGATCGCTGGCCCCTGCAGCTAGGCTTCGACCGGTTCTACGGGTTCATGCGCGGGCTCACCGACCAGTGGTTCCCCGACCTGGTGCGCGACAACTCGCCGGCCGATGTGCCCTACGGGCCCGAGGAGGGCTACCACCTCACCGAGGATCTCGTGACCGAGGCCCTGGCCATGATGCAGACCCACCGCGCCGCGCGGGGAGACGACCCGTTCTTCCTCTACTTCGCGCCCGGCGCGGTCCACTCGCCGCATCAGGCGCCCGCCTCCCACATCGAGCGCTACCGCGGCGCCTTCGATCACGGATGGGACGTCGAGCGCGAGCGCCGGTTCCAGCGGCAGCTGGAGCTCGGGGTGATCCCCGCGGGAACCGTCAACACCGAGCGGCCGCCGTCCGTGCCGGCCTGGGATGAGCTGGGCGAGGACGCGCGCCGCGTGTTCGCCCGGCAGATGGAGGTCTACGCCGGCTTCCTCACCCACACCGACGAGCAGATCGGCCGGATCGTCGAGTACCTCCGGCTCAGCGATCAGCTCGATGACACCGTCATCTACCTCACGTCCGACAACGGGGCGGCGCACCATCCCTCGCGAGCGGGAACCTGGGCCAAGTTCCAGCCGAACGACGTAGCGACCATGCTCGAGCACGTCGACGAGTTCGGCGGTGTCGGAACGCACAATCACTACGCCCGGGGATGGACGTGGGCAGGGACGACTCCGTTCCGCTACTGGAAGGGCTACTCGTGGCTGGGCGGGGTGCGTACTCCGCTCATCGTGCACTGGCCTTCGCGGATCGGCCGGGACAACAATGCGGCGAGACGGCAGTTCGTCCACGTCGTCGACGTCATGCCGAGCATCCTGGAGGCCGCGGGCGTCTCCCCCGATCCGTCCGTCGACGGGGTGGATCAGCAGGCCATCGACGGGGCGAGCATGCTCTCCACGATGGATGACGCGTCGAGCCCGGCTCCGCGGGACACCCAGTACTTCGAGATGCTCGGTTCGCGGGCGATCTACCACGACGGCTGGAAGGCGACCACGGACCACCTTCCGTTCCCGGAGATGTGGGAGCCTCCGATGGAGGGCAGCGTCGATTTCGCGAAGGATCACTGGGCTCTGTTCGACCTGGGCTCGGACTTCTCTGAGGCCGTCGACCTCGCGGACGCCGAGCCCGATCGCCTGGCCGGCATGGTCGGACTCTGGGAGGCCGAGGCCGAGCGCAATCAGGTCCTCCCGATCTCCGACAGCGGGGACAGACCCGACTCGATCCGGTCCCTGCGCGATGACCCGAGACCGCGCGAGGTCTATTTCGCCGGAAGCCAGCCGGTGACGACGTCGGACCTCCTCGCCGGCTCCTTCGAGCTCACCGCCGAACTGGTAGCCGGCCCGGAGTCGTCCGGGGTGCTCTGGGCACACCACCCGAATCCGTACACCTTCTCGACCCGGCCGATCTGGTCGTGTCACGTGGTCGACGGAGTCCCCATCCTGACATTCGGGTTGACCGGCGAGCACCGCATCCCGTCGTCGCTCCCGATGACGGAAGGGCGGCACACGCTGGTGGTGAGGTTCCGCCGCGAGGCGGACAGCGCACGAGTGACCGTGAGCCTCGACCGAGAACAGGCGGCGGAACTGTCCATCCCGCAGCTCCACGTACCTCCGGTGCGGCAGCTCTACATCGGCCGCGGGGTCGGCGTCCGCTGGGACGATTTCGATCCGTCGCGCGGATTCCACGGCACGATCGTCCGCGTCACCGTGCAGCGAACGCCGGCACCCAGGTCATAGCGAATCAGTGATCCACGCGGTCAGCCCAAAGGTTTGCTTGCGGCTGCACAAAGAAGAGTGGTCTACCTCACCCTCCAGGGGCATGTCACCGTTGCTCAACCGATTCTCCCCTTCAGAAATAGGACTCCGCACCATGAGAACTCGTTTCACAACCCGTGCACTGCTGCCTGCGGCGGTGCTGTCGGTGGCGCTCGCCGCGGCCGGCTGCACCGGCTCCACCCCTTCGTCCATGGCCGACAAGATCCGCGTCGGCGTCGTCGGACTCGATTTCTCCAACATCGACCCCGGCGTCGGGTTCGCTCGTCAGATCGACGCGTTCATGCTCGAGACCCTGATGAAGCTCAGCCCGACCGGCAAGGTCGAGCCGAACCTCGCGAAGTCCGTCGAGCAGACCGACGACGTCACCTACGTGTACCACCTGCGCGACGACGTGAAGTTCTCGAGCGGTCGCGCGCTCACGGCCGACGATGTCGTCGCGTCGATCAACTACGAGCGCAAACCGGAGTTCTCGGAGTCGTTCCGCTACGCCGACATCACCGACATCAAGGCGCGCGACGACCAAACCGTCGTCGTGACGCTGAAGGCCCCCACCGCGAGCTTCCAGTACGTCCTCGCCCTGAACGGCTATGTCTTCGACGCACAGCACCAGTCGAAGAACGCGAAGGACTTCGGCAAGCCCGGCACCGGCGTCATCGGTACCGGTCCGTACGTCCTCAACGAGCTGGACTCGACCAACGGCAAGGTGACGTTCACGGCCAACCCGAACTACTGGGGCGGCAAGCCGAAGATCGCCACGGCGACCCTGCAGGGCTTCGCCGACGAGAACAGCGAGGCGCTCGCGTTCCGCACCGGCGAGCTCGACGTCGCGTTCCCGAGCGACGTCCGCACGTTCGAGGCGACCGCGGGCACCAAGGTGACCTCGGTCCCCGGAACCCGTCAGGGCATGTTCTGGATGAACGTCGGCGTCGCCCCGTGGAACGACGTGCACGTCCGTCGCGCTGTCGCCTACGCGATCAACAAGGACGACATCATCAACGTCATCGGCGGCAACGCCGTGGCGGACTCCACCCTGATCCCGCCGGCTCAGCTGCTGTCGATCGCGAGTCAACATGAGGTGGACGCGCTGATCGGCTCGCTCCCGGCCTACAACTTCGATCTCGACAAGGCGAAGGGCGAGCTGAGCCAGTCGGCGTACCCGAACGGCTTCAGCGCCGAGCTGAAGACCCCGTCGTACGGCGGCTACGTGGAGACCGCGCAGGCGATCGCCGGGCAGTTGAAGAAGCTGGGCATCAACATCACGGTCACCGTGCAGTCGGAGGCGCAATACCAGAACATGTTCTCCAAGCCACACTCCGAGGTGCCGATCTCGTACACCTACTTCAGCAACCGCACCCCGGACCCGGGCGGCATGCCTCGTCTGGCGCTCGACAGCTCGGCGACCGCCGTCGGCCAGAACAACTTCGCCGACTACAAGAACCCCAAGGTCGACGACCTGATTCACAAGGCCGACGCGACCACCGATGCCGCCAAGCGGTTCGGGTACTACTCGGAGCTGCTGAAGATCGTCGGCGAGGATGTGCCCTACATCCCGCTGTACGCCGGCAACATCAGCGTCGCCCTGTCCGGCGCGTTCGAGTGGAAGGACTTCAGCGCCTTCTCGAGCGACGTCACGCCGTACATCCTGCAGATCTCGCCGAAGTAGGCGGATCGCAGATGTACGACCGCGGCGCCCGCCGGTCCACGAGGATGACAGCGCGCGACGCCGGCGAGGGTCTCACCGAGAGGTACCTGACCCTGCTCGACGGTCGATCCATGCGGGTCGTCGAGGGGGGAGCGCGGGGGCCCGCGCTGTTCTTCGAGTGCGGGCTCGGCAATGCCGCGGGCACCTGGATCGGCGTCCAGCGGATCCTCGCGGCGAGCTGCCGCACCCTGTCGTACGACCGGGCCGGCCTGGGCGGGAGCGACGTGTCGCCGCAGTCGCGCACGATCGACGCGATGGCCAGCGACGCGCTGCAGGTCCTCGACGCCGCGGGGATCGACGAGCCGGTCGTCCTCGTCGGGCACAGCTGGGGCGGTCCCATCATCCGCCTGATCCAGGAGCGGGCGCCGGGCCGGGTGACCGGGCTGGTGCTGGTCGACCCCACGTTCTCGGCGGTGTTCGGCGAACGGTCGATGCGTGGCGTCCGCGCGATGTACGCGCGCTGGCAGTGGGCGTCGCAGCTGGGATTCCGACGGCGGCTGCTCCGCCCGTTCGCCGACGGCCGGTGGCCCGAGTACACCCCGTGCGACCTGGCCGTCGCGCTGGAGGATCAGCTGACCGTGGGGGACCTGCGCACCGCGCGGCGCGAACTCCGCGAGCTCTACCGCTCCCGCGAGGTGGTCGCGCGTCTCGAATCCTCTCCATCGCCGGTGCCCATCCGGATTCTGATCGGGATGCGGCGGGTGGAGCCGCTGCGCAGCCTGGTGGCCGCCGAGGCAGCCCGCATCGCCGCGCTGAGCCCGCGGGGCGAGAGCGTCGAGATCGAGGACTCCGGTCATTCGATCCAGCAGGAGCGGCCCGGACGCGCTGCGGAGGAGATCCTCCGGTTCGTGGCGGAGAACGGCCTGAGAAGGGGAAGGAACTGATGGAGGTGCTCGGCTACGACGGCGTCCGGATCAGCGATCCGGCGGCGAGGACCCTGCGGCTGGTCCAGGGCCGAACCGCGCGAGATCGTCGAGGCGAGCGAGCTCTGCCCCGGCGATCTTCTGCGCGGCGCGGATGAGGAAGTTCAGCTTCTCGATCCGCTCGCCGGATCGCGGCGCACCGTTCTTCTGGAACGGCGCCTGCAGTCCCACAGAGAGATCCATGACGATGTCGTCGACGACTCCGCCCGAGCGCCCGGAGGGGGTCGAGAGAATCCCGTTGCGCCGGGCCAGCTCGTGAGTGTCCAGGGCCTCCGAGATCGTGCCGACCTGGTTGGGCTTCAGGACGAACCCGTCGACGGCTGCTTCGGCGATCGCCCGCTCGAGCCGATCGCGGTTCGTGACGATGAGGTCGTCGCCGAGGATCAGTGTCCGGTCCAGCACCTGCTTGGCCAGCGTGAACCCGGCCCAGTCGTCCTCGTCGAGCAAGTCCTCCACGAAGAGCAGGTCGTGGTTGAGGCTCAGGCACCGCACGCGCTCGATGAGCTCGGCGCCGGTCACCTCGGCGTCCGCGTAGCGGTAGGTGCCCCGCTCACGGTCGTAGAACTCGCTCGACGCGCAGTCGAGGGCGAACGCGACCCGTCCCGCATATCCGGCTTCGACGACCGCGTCCTCCATCAGGGCGAGCACGACGCCGGGATCGCATGACGGTGCGAGGTACCCGTACGATCCGCCCACACTGGGCGGCCGGGCGGCGAAGCGGGTGAGCACCTCCCCGAGCACGGCGAACAGCGTCACCCCCATCTGCACCGCCTCGTCGATGTCGCGGGCTCCGACCGGCACGGCCAGGAACTCGTTGAACGGCTGCACCACGTCACCGGCACGCCCGCCGTTGATCATGTTGAACGCCGGTACCGGGATGCTGCGCAGCGGTTCGCGCGCGATATGGCGGTAGACGGGCTGGCCGGCCTCGTGGGCCTGCGCCCGCAGGAACGCGACGGAAGCGGAGTAGACGGCGTTGGCCCCGAGGCGGCTCTTGTCGGACGTGCCATCCAGGTCGATCAGGATGCGATCGAACCCCTCCTGGTCGACGATGTCCCTGCCAATGATGGCCGGAACGATCTCGTCAAGCACATTGCGCACCGCGGTGTGGACGCTGAGCCCCCGGTAGTCGCCCGGATCGCCGTCGCGCAGCACAACCGCTTCGTGCGCGCCCACCGACGAGCCGGTCGGAGCGGCACCCCGGCCGAGGTGCCCGGACGCCGTCACAAGGTCGACCTCCACCATCGGGCGCGCCTTGCAGTCCAGTACCTGGCGCGCGATGACCTCGGTGATCCGGGTCATCGCGGGCTCCCCGGCACGTAGAGCACGTTGAGGTCGCAGAGGTTCGTGCCGGTGTTGCCGGTCCGCACCGCGTCACCCACCTTCGAGAGCGCCTCGTAGGACGAATGTCCACGCAGGTGCGCCCGCAGATCGACGCCGAGCACGCGGGCACGATCCGCGGTCGTCGAGTCGACGAGAGCTCCGGCCGCAGGCGAGGTGCCGTCGGTCCCCTCCGAATCCATCGCGTATAGGGCGGCGCCGGGAATGCCGCTCGCGGCCAGCGCGAAGCCGAGTGCGAGCTCCTGCGACGGTCCGCCACGCCCTGTTATGCGGTCGTGCTCGCGGATCCAGGTGACGGTTTCGCCGCCGCAGACAATCACGCAGGGTGCGGCGAACGGCCGCCCGGTGGCGTTCACCTCCGCCGCGATCGCCGCGAGGAAGGCGCCCGCATCGCGGCTCTCGCCGGTCAGCCCGGTCGTCAGTACGTGGACGCGGAGCCCTTTCGCTCGAGCCGCGTCCTCGGCCGCCGCGGCGAGGTCGGGCAGGCTGTTGACGAGGAAGTAGGTGCATCCGGATGTCGCGGCCGGGGTCTCCGCCTCCGGGCCGGCAGTCGCCAGGAAGTCCCGCACGCTCCGCGGCAGCCGGTCGGCGAGCTCGTAGTCGCGGATGGTCGCCCGGGCGTCGGCGAACGTGGTGCGGTCCGGTCCGATCGGTGTGCCGTGGTAGCCGGGATCCGGCTCGGCGATGTCCTCTGTTCCGGGCCGCCCGACGGCGTCGGAGATCGCAATACCGATCAGCTCCGCGCCGCGCGCGCGGATGCGCTCGGCGAGCCGTCCTCCGTTGACCTGGGAGATGTGCCTGCGCACCGCGTTGATCTCGGCGATGCCGGCACCCGAGGTCAGCAGGAGCTCGGTGGCGATCGCCTCGTCGCGGACGCTGATCCCGTCGACCGGGACGTTCATCAGTGCCGAGCTGCCTCCGCTGATGACGGCGATGAACAGATCGTCGGGACCCGACGCGTCGACGAGGTCGAGGACGCGCAGCGCTGCCGCGTGGCCCCGCCCATCGGGGATCGGGTGGCCGCCCACGTGCACCTCGGTGCGATGGAACCGATCTGAGTCCTCGGCGATCTTCACGATCGCGATCCCGCGGGTGAGTCGATCGCCGAGCACGTGGTCGACGGCCATGGCCATCGCGTTGCACGCCTTGCCGGCGCCGATCAGATAGACGTTGCGCTTCGTGCGCAGATCCCACTCCCGGTGCCCGATGCGCAGCAGGTCCCCGTCGAGAGACATGATGGAGCGGATGCGGTCGTACGAGTCCACACGAGCGAGCGCGTCCTCGACGATGTCGAGCACCATCGCGCGGGACGTCGCGCTGCCGGTCGCCCGCAGCTCGTCGTGATTCCGGATCTTCACGCGTCGCCCCACAGCTCCAGGGCGGTGCCGATCCCGCGCTCGCGCGCCGAGGCCAGCACGCCGAAGGCCAATGCGACGTCGAACACCGCCATCCCGCAGGAGATGAAGACGGTGCGTCCACGAGGTGGCGAAGTGCCCGCCGCGATCACGGCTCCGAGGTCCTCGGAGTCGTCGAGCTGCGGCAGGCGCCCCTGATCGATGAGCCGGTAGAGCGGCCCGCCCATGGTCGCCCCGTAGGCGGCGTCGAGGTCGGGGGAGGCGCGGGCGTCGGCGACGTAGGCGTGATGGAGCGGGATGTGGTCGTAGACGAGGCGCGACTGCGTCCACAGCTCGTCGTTGGCCTGCATCGGCCCGCTCAGCAGGATCACCGCCTCGCGCGTGAACCACTCGCTCCGCACCTCGAGCGGGGCGGCGCGGGATGCGGCGACGGTCACGACGTCGGCACCGTGCACCGCCTCCTCGGCTGAGTCGGCCACGCGCGATGCGAGACCGTGCTCGTCGCCAAGCCAGCGAGCGAACTCCTCCGCCTTGCCGCGGCTGCGGTTGTGGCAGACGACGTCGGTGAATGAGAGCTGGGACAGCAGGGCCGCGACGGCGGCGCGATTGATGACCCCGCATCCGATGACCGCCAGTCTGCGGGGAACTGTCGGGACCAGGTAGCGGACGGCGACGCCGACAACGGCACCGGTTCGCACCGCGCTCAGGCTGTTGGCGGCGAGGAGGGCGAGCGGCTCGCCGGTCCCGCGATCGTTGAGCATCACGGTCAGCACAGACCGGGGCAGGCCCGATGCGGGGTTCGCGGCGTTCGAGCCATACCACTTGATGCCGCAGACGTCGAAGCGGCCCCCGAGGTAGGCGGGCATCGCGACGAAGCGCCGGTCGGGGCCGGCGACCGGCATGTTCGGGAACGGCGACGTGGGCGGGAAGACGAGCCCGAGGCCGTGGTTGTTGCGGTTCGGGCCGCCCATGAGGAAGTCGCCGCTGTGCAGCAGCCGGAAGACTTCGTCCGCGATGTCCACGCTGCGCGCGGCATCCCGGACCCCGGCCGCGACCATGTCGTGCTCGGAGAGGAACAGGAACTCGGTGCGTGGCATGTTCCGAGACTCGCCCAGGCGACTCTCCGAGTCCATCGCACATTTGTGGCGGATACCATTCGAAGAAATCGAACGGAGGATGTTACGAGTGCTGAACGCGAATCGCCTTGCACTGCTGGATGCGTTGGCGCGATCCGGGACGGTGCACGCCGTCGGCGGCGCCCTCTCCTATAGCCCGTCCACGGTGTCGCAGCAGCTCAAGGTGCTGGAGCAGGAGGTCGGGGTGTCTCTCGTCGAACGGGCCGGGCGGGGCCTCGTGCTGACGCGCGAGGGCCGCGCGCTCGCCGAGCATGCACGCGAGATCCTGGCGCGGATGGAGGAGGCCGAGTCGGATCTCGCGCGACTGCGCGGTACGGCCGCCGGCACGATCCGCGTCGCCGTGTTCCAGACCGCGGCGCTCTCGGTGTTGCCGACGGCGCTCGACCTACTGGCCTCGTCTCATCCCAAGCTGCGTGTCGTGGTCAGTCACATCGATCCGGCCCGAGCTCTGCCGGCACTGGCAGCGAGGGAGCACGACCTCGTTCTCGGCGAGGAGTACCCCGGACGTCCAGTCGCCCGTCCGGCCGGGATCACGCTGGTGCCGCTGTTCGAGGATCCGCTTGTGCTTGTCGTCTCCCCCGGCACCGGACACGGGCCGGTCGGTGAGCTGATCTTCGCGCGAGCCTGGGTCATGGAGCCCGAGGGCAGCGACGCGAGGCAATGGGCAGTTGCGGCGTGCCGGGACCTGGGCGTCGAGCCTCGCGTCCAATATGAGTCCCCCGATTTGCTGGTCCAGGTGCGCCTGGTCGAGACCGGACACGCGATCGCTGTCGTTCCAGAGTTGCTCCTTCGCAGAGAGCGGCCCCGCGTCGATCGACTTGAATTTCCGGGCCGTCCGTCCCGTGCTGTGTTCACAGCGCACCGGGCGGCGGCAGGCAACTCACCTGCGGTTACCGCTGTGACGGAGGCGTTCGCGCAGTCAGTCCTAACCCGCTAGCTTCGCGATCTTTTGTACCAGTAACAAAATGACAATTGTGTCAGCATTGCGTGTAACGTACTGTCCTCGGCATGGCGAACCGCATCCCGCACTGGATGGACGGCGCGGCCCGCGCCGGCACCTCCGGCCGCACCAGCCCTGTGTTCAATCCGGCCACCGGTAAGCAGTCCGGCGAGGTCGGCCTCGCCTCGGCCGGCGAGGTCGCGGCAGCCGTTGCGAGCGCGAAGGCGGCGTTCAAGGCGTGGCGCAGCGCGTCGCTGTCGAAGCGTTCGGCGGTGCTGTTCGCCTTCCGCCAACTGCTGCTCGACGGGGCCGGCGAGCTGGCCCAGATCATCACCGCCGAGCACGGCAAGGTGCTCGCCGACGCGCACGGCGAGATCGCCCGCGGGCTGGAGAACGTCGAGTTCGCCTGTGGTGTGCCGCAGTTACTCAAGGGCGGCTTCAGCGAGCAGGCGTCCACCGGAGTGGACGTGTACTCCATCCGGCAGCCGCTCGGCGTGGTCGCCGGCATCACGCCGTTCAACTTCCCGGCCATGGTGCCACTGTGGATGTGCGCCAACGCGATCGCCTGTGGCAACGCGTTCGTGCTTAAGCCCAGCGAGAAGGATCCGTCGGCGGCGCTGTGGCTGGCCCGCAAGTGGCAGCAGGCCGGCCTGCCCGACGGGGTTTTCACCGTGGTGCAGGGCGACAAGCAGGCCGTGGACGCGCTGCTGACCGACCCCGACGTCAAGGCGGTGAGCTTCGTCGGCTCCACTCCGATCGCCGGGTACATCTACGAGACGGCCACCCGGCACGGCAAGCGGGTGCAGGCCCTCGGCGGGGCGAAGAACCACATGGTCGTCCTGCCCGACGCCGACATCGACCTCGCCGCGGACGCCGCGGTTTCGGCCGCTTACGGCGCGGCCGGTGAGCGCTGCATGGCCGTGGCGGTGGCCGTGGCGGTGGGAGACGCCGGCGACCGGCTGGTCGACGCGATCGCCGCCCGGCTACCGAAGCTGAAGGTCGGCGACGGCGCCGAGCCCGACACCGACATGGGCCCGCTGATCACCGCCGAGCACCGCGACCGGGTGGCGAGCTACATCGCCGCCGGCGAGCGGTCCGGCGCCCGCGTGGTGGTCGACGGTCGCACCGCCGACGTGCCGGCCGAGGGCTTCTTCCTCGGCACCACGCTGCTGGACCAC
Organism: Dactylosporangium sp. CA-233914; assembly: GCF_050942935.1. NCBI lineage: Bacteria > Bacillati > Actinomycetota > Actinomycetes > Micromonosporales > Micromonosporaceae > Dactylosporangium > Dactylosporangium sp. CA-233914. The sequence continues at coordinate 4,414,223 of NZ_CP192030.1, forward strand.
GTGCGGCCCGACATGAGCGTGTGGCACGACGAAATCTTCGGCCCGGTGCTGTCGGTGGTGCGCGCCGACAGCTACGAAGATGCCCTGAACATTATCAATGCCCACGAGTACGCCAACGGTACCGCCATCTTCACCCGCGACGGCGGCGCGGCCCGCCAGTTCCAGTTCGACGTCGAGGTCGGCATGGTCGGCATCAACGTGCCGATCCCGGTGCCGGTGGCCTACTACTCCTTCGGAGGCTGGAAGGCATCGCTCTTCGGAGACACGCACATGTACGGCCCGGAAGGCATCAACTTCTACACCCGCGGCAAGGTCGTCACCTCCCGCTGGCCCGACCCGGCCACCTCCACCGTCGACCTCGGTTTCCCCCGGACCCGGTAGGCCTCCATGAACCCACTTGCCACCATCCCGGCCGATGCCGAAACGGTGCAACGGCTCGACCGCGCGCACGTGTTCCACTCCTGGTCTGCCCAGGCGCTCATCGACCCGCTGCCGATCGCCTCGGCCCAGGGCAGCTACTTCACCGACTACCACGGCCGCCGCTACCTCGACTTCGCCGCCCAACTGGTGAACGTCAACCTCGGCCACCAGCACCCGAAGCTGGTCGCCGCGATCCAGGAGTACGCCGCCCGGATGACCACCATCCAGCCGGCCTTCGCCAACGACGCGCGCAGCGAGGCCGCCCGGCTGATCTGCGAAGTGGCGCCGGGCGACCTGAACCGGGTGTTCTTCACCAACGGCGGCGCCGAGGCCAACGAGAACGCGATTCGCCTGGCGAAGCTGCACACCGGACGACACAAAGTATTCGCCGCCTACCGCAGCTACCACGGCGCGACGGCCGGCTCGCTCACCCTCACCGGCGATCCACGCCGCTGGGGCGTCGAGCCGGGAATCGCCGGGGTCGTGCACTACTGGGGGCCGTACCTGTACCGCTCGGCATTCCACGCCACAACTGCGGAGCAGGAGTGCGAACGGGCTCTGCAGCACCTGCGCGACCTGCTCATGGTCGAAGGTGCGCACACCGTCGCCGCGATCGTGCTGGAGACAGTCGTGGGCACCAACGGCGTCCTCGTGCCGCCACACGGATACCTGCAGGGCGTGCGCGAGTTGTGCGACGAGTTCGGCATCGTCATGGTCGCCGACGAGGTGATGGCCGGGTTCGGCCGCTGCGGGGAGTGGTTCGCCGTCGACCACTGGGACGTGACACCCGATCTGATCACCTTCGCCAAGGGCGTGAACTCCGGCTACATCCCACTCGGCGGAGTACTGATCAACGACGCGATCAACGAGACGTTCCAGCGGCGGGTCTACCCGGGCGGACTGACGTACTCCGGCCACCCGCTCGCCTGCGCGAGCGCGGTCGCCTCGATCAACATCTTTTACGACGAGGGCGTCATCGAGCACGCCCGCCGGCTCGGCACCGACGTCATCGGCCCCGGACTGGCCGAGCTGGCCGACCGGCACCCGTCGGTCGGCGAGGTGCGCGGCCTGGGCGTATTCTGGGCGGTGGAACTGGTGCGCGACCGCGACACCCGGGAGCCGCTCGTGCCCTACAACGCCACCGGCGCCGACGCACAGCCGATCAACGAGTTCGCCACGGCGTGCAAGCAGCGCGGGCTCTGGCCGATGACCCACTTCAACCGCACGCACGTCGTGCCGCCGTGCACGGCCAGCGAGCAGGAAATACGCGAGGGCCTGGCCATCCTGGACGACGCCCTTGATGTCGCCGACCGGTACTACCGGGCCGGGCGCAGCGCGTAGGAACCGAGCTGGGCGGCTTCGGCGAGCAGCAGGCCGAGCTCGTCGAAGCCATCGGTCACGCACGCCGCAGTGATCCGGATGTGCGGGGCGTGCGGCAGCCCGTTGACCCAGAACGGCGAACCCGGCGCGACCGTGACCCCGTGGCCGGCCAGGTGGACGAGCGCGGCCGACTCGTCGCGCACCGGCAGCCACAGGTTGAACCCGTCATGCCCCTCGACCGCAATGCCGTACGCCGCGAGGGCGGTGGTGAGCCGGAGTCGGCGTTCGGCGTAGGCGGCTCGCGCGGCGGCCACCTCGGCGCGCGACACATCACTGGTGAGCAGGTTGACCAGCATCGCCTGCAGCAGTCGGCTCGACCAGGCCGGGCCGAGCTGCCGGCGGCCGACCAGCGGGCGCATGACAGCCGGTGGGGCCGACAGCGCGGCGAGGCGCAGGTCGGGGCCGAGCGCCTTGGAGAAGCCGCGGATGTGCACGGTCTGCTCCGGCCGGTGGCCGCCCAGGCTCACCAGCGGACTCTGGCACAGTGCCGCGCTGTGGTCGTCCTCGATCACGATGGTGCGCTCGGGCAACAGCGCAGCGATCCCAGCAGCCCGCCGACCGGTCAAGCGGTGCCCGGTGGGGTTGTGCGCGCGGGGTTGCAGGATCAGGCACGCGGGCTCGCCGGCCAGCGCCTCCCGCAACGGTTCGAGGTCCGGCCCGTCGGGCCCGGGCGGGATGCCCACCACGGCGGCGCCGGCCCGCTGCAGCAGGTCGAGGATCGCCGGGAACGTGGGGTTCTCGACCAGCACGGTGTCGCCGTAGCGCACCGTCTCGGCGATGACCCGCTCCATCGCGTCCATCGCGCCGTCGACCACCATCAGCTCGCCGGCCTCGTAGGGCCAGTCGGCCCGCAGCAGGGCCTCGAGCTCGGGCAGCACCGGCGGATCGAAGTAGGAGCTGATGCGGGCGTCGCCGGGGGCCGTGGTCATCGCCGGGCGCAGCGAAGGCAGCAGCGCCGGGTCGGGCGTTCCGGTGGACAAGTCGAGCCGGCCGGGCCGCCGCGGCTGCAGCGACCCGAACCGGCTCTCAGCGGCCGGCCGCGGGTCGTAGCTCACCGTGGTGCCGGCCCGGCCGCGTGCCTCGATGAGGCCGTGGCGCTGCAACTCCTGCCACGCTTCGGAGACGGTGGTCGGGCTGACCCCGAGGGCCGTAGCCAGCTTCCGCACGGTGGGCAACCGAGCACCGGCCGGCAGCGCGCGATCGTGGATCAGCCCTGCCAGGCACCGGGCGATGCCGCTGGCGTCGCGTTCGGTCATCCGCTCTACGAGTTCGGCGGTATGCATCTTCGCACAGTAACGAATGCCGTCTTGCATCGGCTACTCTGTGCGATTTAGCAACGGTCTTCGTCAGTGTGCGGACCGGGTTTCCCAGGCGGATGGCGACCTCACTGTTGCCTCGATGTTGCGCTGGTCGCGCTGGCGGCTGGCTTCGCCGACCACATCAACGCGGGCAAGCGGCCGGCGCCGGGTCCCCAGTGGCTTCCACGCGGCGGAAAGGCCCGATCGACACGCTGGTGAGCGCGGGCGACGCTGGGCGCGGCAATCGTCACAGGCGATTCATCTGTGGATCAACGGAGGTAGTCATGCCATCTGTGCCGTTTGTTCTCACCGCCGCGCGGAAATGGAGCCAGAAGGACGGCAGGCAGCGCCCGACCGGGTTCTGGGCCGAGGAGTTCGCCGCACCGCATCGCATCCTCGTCGAGGGTGGGGTGGATGTGACGATCGCTACCCCGGGCGGCCTGGTCCCGGTGCCGGACGAGTCGAGCCTGTCGCTGCAGGTGAACAACGACGACAATGAGAAGGTCGCCGAGCTGAGTTCCTCCCTGGCGAAGGTGCAGGCGCCGCTCGACGCGCCGGCCAAGCTGGAGGAGATAGATCCGGCAGACTTCGACGGTGTGCTCATCCCGGGCGGCCACGGCCCGATACAGGACCTGGCGGTCAACCCGACGTGGCCTGGATCCTCGCCGCGATGCTCGGAGACGACAGCAAGGTCGTCGCGTCGCCATGCCACGGCCCGGCGAGTTTCTTCAGCGCCGGGACGGCCGGCCGGTGGCTGTTCTAGGGCCGGAGGCTGACCGCGTTCACCGCGGGGAACAGCAGGTCGGCCTAGCCGCGAACGCTCCGTGGCTGCTCGAGCAGCAGTACCCTGTGCCGTGCCATAACCCGTTGCACGGCATTGAGCTGGGGTTTTGCCTGGCGATGGACGATCAGGTGATGGTGTTTCGGCTGCTGTATCTGATCATGGTTCAAGTGTTCGACTGGCTTGTGTGGCTATCGCGCAGCGACGCCGTCAAGACCGCGGAGCTGTTCGTCCTGCGCTATGAGGTCGCGGTCCTGCGCCGGCGGGTCGGCCGGCCGCGACCGTTGTGGCCGGACCGGGCGGTGCTGTCCGGGTTGACGCGGTTGCTTCCCGGTTGGCTGCGTGGGCATCGTCTGGTCACCCCGGCCACGTTGCTGGTCTGGCACCGCCGTCTGGTCCAATTCCTCACGCCACGATATTGAGATCACACCTGCTGGAGCGAGGCGCTGATCCGAGCATCGCCGCGCGCGGCATGCTTGGACGCCCAATCGAGGGCGCCGCACTTCTGGAGGAACACTGCGAGTGAACAGAGCAACTCCCGACCGGCAAAGCCGGCGCCCGACGAAACGCTTATCGAAACACGGGAAGCCTCGGCCTTGCGGAAACTGGTCACGGTCGGTGACGAACTCGGGCCGCCCCTCGCGCACCGTCCGCGGCGGATGGCCTTTACTGCGATCTGGGCGGTAGCAAGCCGGCCGCACCGGACTACCGGCGAGATGGCCGGATCAACCGTTCCGGTCAGCGCCGCGTAGGAAGGGCTGCAGAGCCCAGTAGTGAGCGGCGGGGGCCGGCACCGAGCCGACGGCGAGGACCCACTCGTCGCCGAGCGTGCCGATAACGAGGTCGCCGTTCTCGAATCGCAGCACGAGACCAGCGCAGACCGCGTCACCGTCGTGCCCGACGATCACGGCGCCGTCGGTGAGCAGGGCCCCGATGGACCCAGAAAGTATGTCCGGAGGTTGTGCCGGACCGACCCTGGTCTCTCCGTACTCGTCCATGTCGTAGGAACGGTATGGATCCTCCTTCGCGAGCAGGAGTTGATCGGCGCGGCCGTGCAGACCGACCGGCATCACATATTCGAAGAACAGCCAAGCGTGCAGCAGACTCTCGGCGTCGGGCTCACGTCGTCCCTGGTACCAGTGCCGGGCCTCCGTCACGGCGTCGAGCCGTCGGCCGAACATGTTCTTCAGCCACGACGCAACCATCTCGGGATCGCTGAAGCCCGCGTACGGCGCCCTGTGCTCAACGCGCAGCGCCTGCCACACGGCGCGGGCAGTGGCCTCGTAGACATCGCCTGTGCTGGTGTCGACCTCAGTGATGACCACGTCTGTCACGGTCACCTTCGCCGCCGCGGGGAGGCCGCGCAGAGCCCACCGAGCGCCCAGTTCGGCTTCACGCCGGTGTTCGTCGGCGGCGATGGCGGTCACCTCGACCTCGGACCGGCTCGATGCCGCTACCTCGACAGTGACCTGAGCGAATCGCGAGGAGCGATTCGTCTGCCGCAGCAGACGGAAGGTCGTCATGATTCTGATGGTTCCAGGCGGTTCCGCCCTCGACATGTTGGACCCAAACAAAAACTGGCAGAGCCGGCGCCCGCTGGAACACCAAGGTTGATTGCACGGGGGTGGCGTTACACCCCGACTGCCACCTGACCGCCCGGCAACATCCGATTCTCGGCAGGACAGGAAGCCTCGGGCCCGTCGAGCCTGTCACTCGCTGTTACCAGCGGTGTCCTGACGCTGCGCAACACCTGCGGCATGAGCGGACGCTGAGCTTCCACGCCCCAGTGGATCGAGCCGCCATCCGGGCGCGCCGCCGTCGACGTGTGGCTGGAACAGGGTTCCGGATGCGGCGACGACGCATCTGTATCCGAGTTGTGCCGGGCGGTGGCGCGCTTTCGTCATACCTTCGCAGCCGATATATTGGCTCGCGTGGAGACCCCGCTGCGAGAACCCACGTTTCTGATCCTCACGGCCCTGGCCGGTGAGCCTTTGCACGGGTACGGCTTGATCGCCGAGGTGGATCGGCTGTCCGGCGGCCGTATCTCGCTGCGGCCCGGCACGCTGTACGGGGCGCTCGACCGGCTGGTCGACGCCGGCCTGGTGCGCGTTGACCACGAGGAGATCGTCGAAGGCCGGTTGCGTCGCTACTACCAGCTCACCGAGCCCGGCGGCGAGGTGCTGGCCGCCGAGACCGAACGCATGCGCCGCAACGTCGATGCCGCAACCGCGCGGTTGCGGGCCATCCAGGCTGCGCCCCGCCTCAGTGGAGGGGTCGCGTGAGCCCGGCGGAACGCCGGCATGACCGCCCGGAAGGGCAGGACCAGGGAGGCTCGGCCATGACCGATCTGGAACGCCGCTATGCGCGCTGGACGGCGCTGTTCTATCCGGCCGACTATCGGCGGGAGCGTGGTTCGGAGCTGGTGGACACCTACCTGTCCCTGGCCGCGCCCGACCGCAAGAGACCTTCGGCCGCCGACGTCGTGGACCTCGCGGTCGGTGGGCTGCGCCAGCACCTGCGAATCGCGCAAGGCCTCGGTCCCGGTTTCCGGCTCGCCGGCGTGCTCGCGCTGGCCACGCTGGCCGCGTTCGCGACCGGGTGGGCGATCTTCGAGGCGGTGGTGCCCTGGGCGCCGTGGTTTCGGCAGCGCGGGCCTTTCTTGTCGCTCGGCGTCCCAGTGTGGGCGGCCTGGTTGCTGGCCGTCGTCGTGCACGTTGTCGCACCCGGCCGGTGGTTCCGGTGGGCGGTCGGCCTGGCCGTGCTGGTGACTGCGGGCGTTGCGATGCTGACCGAAACCTACCGGCCGCCGCTGTTCGTGCTGCTGCCCCAGCTCGTGCTCGGTATCGTCGCGCTCGGCGCGGCCGGGCCGCAGTCCTGGTGGGTTCGGCTGATACCGCTCGCCGCCGCGGCAGCGAGCGTGCCGGTCGCTGCCAGCGCCGCGCCGCGCTTCGTCTTCTCCGGCGACTACTACTACGAAGCCGCCGCGACGGCATTGCCGGCCGCTGCGGTGACACTGCTGATCGGCGGGACGCTGCTCGCGCTCGGCCTGGCCGCCCGGCACGACTACCGCGGCGTCTGGGCGCTGCTGATCCTGCTCACGCCGATCGGCATGCTGGCACTGAACCCGCTCGGTGCGATGCTCGACGACGCCGGCCCCGGCAGGCCCGTCATCCCGGCGTGGTCATCCATGGTCGCCGCGTCAGTGCTGGTATTGACGGTCGGCCTGGTTTCGATGCCGCTGGCCCTCGCGGCGCGGGGCCGACTGCCGTCAGGTGGCCGACCGGTCCGCACCGACGCGGGTCGTTGCCCAACCTGCGGCGCGCCCTCAGGGACGGCGTAATACTCCGGCGCTGAACGGCGGTCCCGACCCACGACCGGGGCCCGGATTCGCGACTCAGTGCCGACCGAGTGCACGCACATCGGCGGAGTCGGTCGTCCGTCGCTGGGAGGTGCCGCGCGGGTCGCGGCAGATCCGGACGTCGAGATCACCCAGTGGGCCCGCGGCTTCTCTTGCCGTCACAGCCGGGAGACCCGTTCGACGTAGTACGATGCCGCACAGCCCACGCCAACAGAACCGGAAGCATGGCGACGGACGTCTGGGGATTGCTGGCCGAGGAGCAACGGCCGGCATGGTCGTTCGTGCCTCTTGATCGCGTCGGCCCGTTGGCGTTCGGCATGACGCACGAGCAGGTCAGTGTGGCGGTGCACGGCGTCTTGCGAGTTGACTTCTCGGCGGGTTGCCCGGGCAATGAGAAGTGGGCGGTCTTCTCGCATGCGCCAAGCCCTGGCCCGAGCTTCAGTGGGCCGGCGGTCACCACGTACTACGACGCGTCGACGCGCCTGGCGGGTATCGCTGTCGATGCATTGCGTGGCCCACAGGTGTTCCTGGATGGGATGCGCCTGGTGGGGCAGACGCCATCGCGTTTGGAGGATCGGTTCACCGAGTACCTCGAGGCGTTGGGCAGAAAGGGGCAGTACTCCCAGGCTGCCGATCCGTGTTCGGCCTCACTCGGGCTGGTTCTCCGGGTGCAGCGAGCCGGCGACTTCGTGTTGAGCCGACCGGTGATGGTGGCCACGAGTTGGGCGGACCGCTGCTGGGATACGTCCGAAAGTCGCATTCCGCAGGAGGAGTGGCGAACCTACGCGGCATGAGTTCGCATCCCGCGGTCTGATCCACGATCCTCGTTACAGGCCACACCGTGTCGAGCGGTATCCGCACGACGTCACTGTCGATGGTCGTATCCGCCCTTGCGTGCAGTCCTGTCCAGCCGAGGCATCGCGACACGGGTCTCATTGGTCATGACCGACGAGAAACCCATCGTTTCCAGCCGTCACGACTCCATCGGAAGTACGCGTCGATGCCGCAGCCAGGTTTCGAGTTCCTCGATGGTCCCGTTCACCGGCGGTTTGTCAGCGGCAAAGTACGAATACGGCGCAATGGCCACCCCCTCGACGACGAGGCGGCTGTCCTCCTCGGGCGCGCCCGGGTCCAGATCTCGGGCCGACAGCGACGCCATGGAGAAGATCGCGAACCCAGCCGGCATGTCGAACCCGATGTCCGACGGAGTGCTCGAGTGTCCGTTGGCGGCCAGCTCGGCGATCACCTCGTCCATGAACCGGTAAGTCAGCTGCCCCTTCGAAGAACACCTGGTCTTCCGGGCCGTAGCCGACCTCGACGAGTTCAACAACGTCTTCCCGGTCGTAGGTCACGACAAGCATCGGGTCCGTGGTGTCGTAGACGGCTCGGCAGGCAAGGGCCCCAGAGTCATCGCGGTCATGAACCGGACGCCCAAGCCGCCGTTCGACCTCTTCGCGTACGTCACCGATCCTCACGGCTTCGACACCGACTCCGGCGATGATCCCCATTCGCCAATGGTGCCGAACACCCGCCGATCTTCGGTGAGCAAGTCCCGTGCGCTGTCATCGGCACGATCGGAAGCCCGGCTCCCGCCGGGCTATTCACCGTCGGTGACGAGCCACCGGCCGGTCGCCGAGCTTCCGCGCGGAGAGTCTCTGCTGCCATCCTTGCCGTCATGGTTGACGTGTCGGTCGAGCAAAGCGGCGATGATCCCGCCGTCATGCGGGTGAAGCTGCAAGCGCCGTCGTGGGAGTTCAACTTCCGCGCGCATCTGAGCCAGCTCGGCCAGCTGCGCTCGATTCGTCAAGCTGACTGGACCTCTCGCCGCTCGTTGCAGATCGGCGATGTTGCCGGCGTCCCGGTGCACTGGTGTATCAACAAGGACGACACCGCGACGGCGCTGATCGGCTCGGACGACGAGGCGTGGGATATCGCCTTCGTGATCCCGGTCGACACGATCGACCGCCTCGTAGTCGAAGCCGCCGATTTCCTGCCCCCGCCCGACCCGCCGGCCGTGCTTCCCGGGACAGCTGGAGATCTTCTGATCGAGCTGCCCTCGCCGCGCCAGCGTGACGGTACCGCCGAGTGGCGCAAACTACCGGCGGCAGATCCGGAAACGTGATCATGCGGTGTCGGCCAATCGGTCGAGCGTTCGGTGCTGTCGATATGGTTCGATGGTGACGTCCACGAATGACGGTGCCGTCGGGTTCCAGCAACTGCCCGGGCGCACCGTCGACCGGTCAGCTACATACGAGATGATGCTGCGCGATCTGCTGTCGCTCGTCGGCGCGGAGGCACCCGGGCTCGACGAGGGTCGGCGGTTCTGGCGGGCCCGCGCCCGACGGGCCGTCAGCCTTGCCGTCGCCGTCCGGGTCGAGCAGGCGAGCGAGGCCGGCCCGGTGCCCGACGAATGGTATGAGCCGCTGATCCGCGCCGCGGTCCACGAGCCGGACCCGAGCTTCGTCCGGGACCTCGTCCAGCCGGCCGTGTCAGCCTTCGGCCGGCGCCGCGTGCGCCTCGGCCTGCTCGCCCACCTCGAGAACGGCCCGACTCCGGACGCCGCAGGCGCTGCCCGGGCCTGGTACTGGACGATGGTCCCGCTGCGTTACCTCGCCGGTGCCCGCACCCCGACCGCGGAAAGCATCGAGGAACAGGCCCGCTATCACGACCTTGACCGCCGCTACGCGGACACCGCCCTACGCCGTTTCGTCGCCGACGACGACCTCGACCTCCGCCGCTGCATCCTGCCCGGCCTGAACCTGACGCCCGAGGCATACCCGGCCGACTTGCGACCGCTGGCGGCCCGCGCCGTCGAAATCGCCCGCAGCTCCCACGACGACTACCTCCGCCACCGCGTCGAGATCCAGACCCGCCTTACGCCGTCCAGCACCGAATAGCACAAGCCATAGCGTCACGCCGCCGCACCGCTACCCCGGTCCGCTCTAGGAGATTCGCCGACGCAGACTCGGCCCAGCCCCCAGAGCACCCCGGGCTCCCGAGCACCTGAACCAGCCCGGCCACGTGCACCGACCATCCTACCGGTTAGCCCAAGGAACGTCGGGTAGCCCCGACGCATTGCTGCGTCGGGGCCCCCTCAGATCCGTGCATGCCACTCGTCGCGGCATACGGCTCAAGCAAGCCCCGGAGGGCGTGTCAGGCGTAGAGATTGGCTGGGTCTTTGCGGGCGCCGGTTGCCCGGCGCTGGCAGTGTGAGTGAACCAGGCGGGTGTCGTCCTGGGCGGGCCCGTCCGTGTGGGCGATCACGTGGTGCTTGGTGATCGCTTTGCGGGTGGCCCGGTGCCATTGTTCCCATTCGGTTGGGCTGCGTGGCTCGTGGTCGGCGTGCAGGAGGAGTCCCTGGCAGAGTTCGCAGCGGCCGTGCTGCTTGGCGAGCAGGATCAGGACGCTGCGGTCGAGCAGGGGCGGGTTCTTGCCGCGCCGCCGGGCCCAGTAGTCGGTCAGGGCGGGGTCGTCCGGAGACGCTGCGCCGAGGACCAGACTGTGCCGGACGATCTTGGTCCAGCCGAACCGGGGCAGCCAGGCACCGTTGTCACGGTTGCCGAAGATCCACCGGTCCTGGCTGGCGGGGTTGAACCGGCCGTAGTACCGGGAGATGATCCAGGACTTCGGTTTGTTCTGGTGGCTGAAGCAGGCCCACTTGTAGGTGAGCTGCCACAGGTAGTGGTCCAGGGCCGCGAAGATCCTGGACGACGCCGCACCCCGGTAGTAGTTCGCCCATCCCCGCACGATCGGGTTGATCTTCGCGAGGACGGCCGCCGCGTTCGCGCCACGCAGGGCGCGGATTTCGACGGCCAGGCGGTGTTTGACCCGCTTGACGGCGGCCTTGCTCGGCCTGGTGATCAGTTTGCCGGCGTGCCTGCGGATCGTAAAACCGAGGTGACTGATCAGGTGTTGGTCGGCGGGTTGACTTGACCTGCGTGGTTTGTGCTGGATCATGATCGGGTGTCCGGATCGCCGTCCATCGTGGAGCTGCTTGAGCGGCTTGCCCGGTTGGAGGCTCGGATCGGTGCGCTTGAGCGTGAGAACGGCGGGCTGCGGCAAGAGAACGCGGTGTTGCGGGCGGAGAACGCAGATCTGCGGGCCCGGCTCGGGCAGGACTCGTCGAACTCGTCGAAGCCGCCGTCGTCGGACGGCCTGGGGAAGCCGGTGCCGAGGTCGTTGCGGCAGCGGTCGGGTCGCCGCCCGGGCGGGCAGCCCGGCCATGAGGGCCGCACGCTGCGGCAGGTCACCGACCCGCACGAGCGCATCACGCATGAACCGGCCGGCTGCGGCCGGTGCGGTGATGACCTGAGTGGTGCCCCGCTGGCCGCGACGGTGGTGCGGCAGGTGTTCGAGCTGCCCGATATCGGGGTGCGGGTGAGCGAGCATCGGATCGTGTCGCGCCGGTGCGGGTGCGGGCAGGTCACCGCGGGCCGGGCGCCGGACGGGGTCGATGCCCCGGTGCAGTACGGGCCCCGGGCCCAGGCTGCCGCAGTGTATTTGCAGCAGGCGTTGTTCGGGGCGCAGGCGCGGACCGCGCAGGCGATGGCGGATCTGTTCGGGGTGGCGATGTCGGCCGGCGCGGTCGCTGCCGCGCACGCTCGTGCCAGCGACGTCCTGGCTGATTCGGAGTTTGTCGATCAGGTCCGTGACGCGCTCAGCAGCGCGAGCGTGGTCCATGTCGACGAGTCCGGGTTGCGGGTCGCGGGGCGGCTGCACTGGGTGCACGTGGCTACCACCGGCAAATACACCCTGGTATGGGTCCATCCGAAGCGTGGCCGGGCCGGGATCGACGCCGGGCAGATCATGGGCTGCATGACCGGGATCGCCGTGCACGACGCGTGGGCCCCGTACGACACCTACACCCCGGGTGGACACCAGTTGTGCTGTGCGCATCTGTTGCGCGAGCTTGCCGCCGCCGGCGAACTGGCACCCGAGGCGGTGTGGCCCGGACAAGCGACAGACGCGCTGCTGGCACTCAAGACCGCCGCTGACACCGCCCGCGCTGCGGGCCGGACCGGGATCGACGCGGAGCTCCTCGCGGAGCAGACCGGCTTGTTCCGCCAGGCCGCCCTGGTCGCGGTCAAGGACCACCAGCACGAGACCTGCAAGACCGGCCGGAAACTGACTGCCCTGGCCCGGCGGATGCGCGACCGGATCGACGACTACCTGCGCTTCGCGACCGATCTGCGGTCCCCGTTCGACAACAACACCGCCGAGCGGCAGATCCGCATGGTCAAAATCCGGCAGAAAGTATCCGGCTGCTTACGCACCCTCGACGGAGCCCAGCAATTCACGCTGATCCGCTCCTACCTCGCCACCGCCGCCGCGCACGGCCGCAACATCATCAACGCCCTCACCGAACTCGCCACCGGCCATCCCTGGCTACCCACCGCCGCAGCCACCACCTGATCAGTCACAAACCGAGGAAGTCGAACCCGTCTTCCAGTGTCACGATCCGTGTTTTGGCCTCGTTGAATGACAGGCCCCGCGGGGCCAGCCACTCGGCCATGCGCGTCTTGACCCAATGCCGTTCAGATAAGGCCGTCTGGGCAGGCCAGTAACGGTGTGGGTGGGCCGGGATGGCAGGTGATCCGGTCGGTGGGGCGTTTGACGCGGTAGGAGTTGTGTCGGGCGCGTTTGATGACGCGGGGGCAGGTCCGGTCGCGGCGGGGTGGGTTGGGCTGGCTGCGGATTTCGGTGAGCGCGTCGGTCAGGGCGTCGGAAAGGTGTTCAGGGGGTGATGGCCGCCTGGTCGGTGACCTGGCGGCGCACGACGCGAAGGCCTTTGATGAACGACATCCGGTCCGGGTCGTAACCGGCTGGGTCGGCGGCGTCGAGCAGCAGCGCGCGGATGGCGTAGTGCGCCAGCAGCAGGCCCCACATTTGTTGTTCGACCAGGTCCGGGGTCTTGGAGCGGAGGACCTCACCGCGGCCACGCAGGTCGGTTTTCAGTTCGTCCAGCGCGGATTCTTCCTCCCAGCGCTGGTGATAGGCCTCGGCCAGGTCCCTGGCCGGGGCCTCGTGTGGGTCGGTGATGGTGGTGACCACGACGATCAGGTCGCCGTCAGGGTTGCGGTCGGGGACGGTGTACTCGACCACTCGGACCAGACGGGCCAGGTCCGCGGGAACATCGTGGCCGGCTCTGGCCTGCTCGACCAGCCGAGCCCGCCGCTGAGCACTCAGGCCGGGAGCGTAGATCAGCGCCTGGTAGGAGCCGTCGGGCAGCCAGCGCAGGTGCCCGACCGATACCGACGCGCCGATCCGCCAGGCCAGGTCAGCGCCGGTGGCGGCGAACGCCTGGAACAGTTCGTAGGAATACAGGCCGGCGTCGGCCATGACCAGCATGTTCGGGCCGACCGCGCCGGCAAGGCCAGCGGCCAGAGTGCGTTCCCCGGTCCGGCAGCCGCCTAGCACCGCGCCGATGATGGCGTGGCTGCCGCACTCCGCGAGGGCGGCGACGTGCACTTTCGGGTACGCCGACGCTTTCGGCCCGGACCCCATCCGGCCGAACCGTTCCGCATTGTCCGGGGTGTCGGCCACGTCGAAGCTGGTCGCGTCGATCGCCATCAACCGGCGCCGGCCGAGCCAGGCGCCTTTCGTGCCCGGCGTGGCCAGGGGCACCGCGGCCCGCTCGAACAACGCCTGCATTGGCTCGACACCGAGGCGTTGCCGGGCCTGGGTGATCGCCGACTTGGTCGGGACCTGCCAATCGTCGTCCCAAGAACCGAGTTTGCGCAGGTTACCCACCAGCCTGCGCATCACCTCGTCGTACGACTCGGCGAAGAACAACCCCATCGCGATCACATACCGGACCATCACGTGCGCCGGCAGCCGCCGGGACCGCTGCTCCCGCCGCTGCGTGCGGTTGAGGACCTCCTCGAGGAGGTCGCGACTGAACCGGGCCGACACCACACCCAACCCGACATGGTCGGTCAACCGACCCCACAGCCGTTCCTCCGCCATCGATGACGTCACGGCCAGCCACCGTACCGGCCTCCACAATCGACGTCAGCTCACCACGCTGACCTCGGCAGAAGCCTTATCTGAACGGCATTGCGTCTTGACCTGCTCGGCCTGCTGCCGGGAGTGGCAGAGGGCGACCATGTCGTCGGCGTAGACCACCAGGGCCGGGCAGCCTCGCTTCGTGCGAGCCGGATCGCTCGCCTCGTAACGGACTCCGGCCGCTTCCTCCAGCCCATGCAGCGCAACATTCAGTAATAACGGTGAAATGACACCGCCCTGAGGGGTTCCCTCATCGGTCGGTGCGAATCCCGCGTCTTTCTCGAACACGCCCGCTTTCAGCCATCGGCGGATCATTTCCCTGCCGGGGAACGTGCCGAGTTCGGCTGATAGTCGGGAATGGTCGATCCGGTCGAATGCGGCGCTCAGGTCCGCGTCCAGCACCCACCGGCGTTGGGGGTTCTTCCCGCAGCCCATAACGTGGATGACGGCGATGGCGTCCTGGCAGCTTCGGCCCGGCCGGAACCCGTATGTTCGGGGCGCGAACCGGGCCTCCCACTCTGGTTCCAGTGCATTCCGAACACGTGCCTGGTGGGCGCGGTCGGCTATCACGGGAATTCCGAGCGGTCTGCGTTTTCCATTGGCTTTCGGTATGAACACTCGGCGGACCGGCTGGGGCTGGAAGGATCGCGCCGTGCGGTGCACCAGCACGGCCAGATCCATCCGGGCGGAGGAGGTCAACGCGACCTGCCCGTCCACCCCTGCGGTCGCGCGTCCAGCATTGCGTTGCGTCACTTGCCGCACGCTGATCAGCGTGTTGGACCAGCTCCGCAGCGACACCGGTGGGCCGGCGGCGAGGTGCCTGCCGTGCGGGCAGGTCCTTTTCCGCCGACCCCCGGTCCGAACCACGCGGGCACTTTTCAATGCACGTGGCTCTCCAGTGGCTATGCCGTGGCAGTGGTGAGGGTTCCCGCGTGGATGGCCTGGTGGCAGGGGATGCAGACGACGAGCGTCTTCCTGCGCATCCTGGCCATGCGTTGCGCCCACGCGGGCTGCGGTCGTCCCGGCCGGGTGAGGTCGGCGAGCTTGCGGACTTGGTGGACTTCCACGGGCGCGTGCCGCTGACACCACTCGCACCGGCCCGCGCGGAGCCGGGTGACCAGTTCCTTGCGGGTGGTTGCCGGGACTGCCGGGCGGTCGTCGATGACCGCCTTCTTCTGCCGTTTCAGCGGGATGCCGCCGAACCTGGCGATCAGTGGTTTCCTGCCCGGCCGCTCGGTGACGGCCTCGAAGCAGTTCCGTTTCCCGTGCGGGGTGTCGACCTTGGCCTGGTACTTGCGGGCCATGCGGGACACCCGGGAGCGGTGCTTGGCGGCCAGCGTCTTGAGCATGGAGGTCTTGGCGGCCCATTCGAGCCGGTTGAACCTCCACACGTCGCCAGCGAGCAGGTAGTACTGAACGATGCCCCGGTACTCGGCTCCGTAGGTGCTGATGATGAGTGAGTCATCGAAGTTCAGCAGCCCGGTGCGGCGCTCGGGTTTGCCGTGCTGGAAGTACGGGGCGCATTTCGCCTTGATCACCGCCAGGGGCACGCGCAGCCAGACGGACCCGTTGACGTGCGGGCGGGTTCTGCTGTGCTGGACGGTGGCCTCGTAGCCGAGGAAGGACGCAGCGCCGGTCCTGGCGTGCGTGAGCAGGGTCTTGTCCTCGTTGAGTTCCAGCCTGAGATCGTTACGCAGGAACGCCGCGAGGCGGCTCTTGATGTCCTCTGCTTCGGCTTTCGGTCCGGCGAACCCGAGGAGGGCATCGTCGGCATACCGGACATACCGCAGCCGCCGGTAGCCCGGATCATGGGGATCCGAACTGGGCAGGCTGCGCTGCTGCGCACGCAGTTCCCGCGCCTTGGCGTGGTCGCCGCGTGTACGTGCGCGTCGGGCTGCCGACCTTAGCCTGAAGTAGGCAGGGTTGGATGCCCTGCGCTGTCCCCGGGTATATTCCGGCATGAGAACTGTCCCGACGAATTCGTCCATCCGGTGCAGGTAAATATTGGAGAGCACGGGCGACACTACTCCGCCTTGCGGAACGCCGCTCAGCGTGTCGTGGTATTCCCATTCTTCCAGGTACCCGGCTTGGAGCATCTGTTTGATGAGCCGCAGGAACCGGTTATCGTAGATGTTCTCCGCCAGGGTCGACAGCATGACCTCATGGTCGAAGCTTCCGAAGCAGTCAGAGATGTCGCTCTCGATAAACCAGGCTGTCCCGGTCCACGTTTCCGCCACCTCGCTCAGCGCGGAGTGGCAGCCGCGACCGCGACGGAAACCATGCGAGCGGCCGGAGAACTGCGGCTCGTAATACGCCTCCAGCAGGAGACGGACTACCTCGCCAACCAGCTTATCCGACCAGGACGGCATCCCGAGGGGTCTCATCTTCCCGTTCTTTTTCGGAATGTAGACTCGCCGCACGGGCTGGAACCGGTAGCGCTCGTGGCGCATCGCATCGATGATGCGACCGATCTCGCCCCGCGACATGCCGTCTGCGGTTTCCCCGTCTGGCCCGGGTGTCATCGCCCCCTTGTTGGAGTAGATGTTCCCGTATGCCAGAAAGTACAGCTCCGGATTGAACAGCTGTCGGAACAGTTCATCCACCGGCAGGCCGCGCCTGCCGCGTTCACGGAGGACACCCAGTACCGTTTCGGCGCTCTGCATTTCGCATACCCTTTCAGTATCCGGATATCCCGCCACCTGGTGCCCTTCGCCCTGCGGACGGCCTTCCCGTCCCCCTTGGTGCGGCGTTACTCGCACGACTACTACGGCACCTGTGTCACCATAGGGCTCGCGCCCGTTAGGCGATCCCACGTTCGTCTCTGCCATACGTACTAGCGCGGTTTAGGCTCCACTTTCATCTCCTTGAATACCCTCGCTGGGCATCGCTCCGCATCCCGAGGGTGCGCTGGCCAGCTAATGAGACCAACGCAGGATGCGGCACCGGTTTCAGGCGTCTTTCCGGCGGGCGTGCAGTCGCACCTTCTGGAGATTATGGTTCAGGCAGTCTAGCTTTAGCCGTGCCGCGCGGACCCCCTAATGCACCGCTCCTTACGCCTGGACACGGCCACTAGTTTTCTGCCATGCTGTGGTTCCCTTTCCCTTTCAGGTCCAGGTAAGGCATCGGGTCCAGGAATCTCCCTTCGAATTCCTCCCGGCTGAGCCGGGGATACAACAGAGCGCTTCGTGGCGCAGTCATCTTCTGCAGGTTCCTGACCCTGGTCAGGTCCCCGGCCTTCGACGCCTTGAAGATCCTGCCCCGTAGCCGCCGTACGTGCTCCTCGTGCACAGGCCACACGATCGTGTCCCAGTCGAGGGTCTTGTCCTCCGGTCTGTTCGCTCCGAGAGCCGCCATCGCAACATCGAAGGCAAAAGCTGTCATCGCGTCTAACTTGCCCTTCGGTTCTGGTGGGTTCGGGACATTCTGTTCAAAGGCTCACCCGCCACACGTCAGCCTGCTTTCGCAGCCGGGCACCAGGCCCGGTATCCGGCCAGTTATACGAACCCGCCGACGGGAAGGACCGGCATGTACGGTTCGCTTTCCTGTCGCCTTTCGGCTACCGGCATTCGCTTCTTGGGCGTCCTGTTCCCGCCACGGGATTACGCCTTCCTCACGGTTGGCCTACCACCACAAACAACCGTGATGGACCTGACGGGGTTCCCACGTTCCACACGTATGAGATACGACCGGGTCGGGTGTCAGCTTTACCCCGGGAGCAGCGGTGTCCACACGACCGTAGATCCGTCCTCGATCGCCGCCTGCCGATTCTCAACGGCCCGCTCCTCATCATCCCCACGACCACGACCCGACCTGGGGAGTTGCCGTAACGAGGCATCACCACTGATTCACTCGCGTTCACCCTTTCGGTCTTCCCCTCACCTGTGACACCCGGTCGGAACGGGCATCCTTGGGCTTTCCCCTGGGCTCCGCACCCGGCCATTACTGACCACGCACGCCAGGAGCGGGGACCGGTCTCCAGGACACTGACCGGAGTCACGTCTTCGGCATCAAGCCGAACCTCCCATCGACGAAACTACTCAAAACGTGCGACATCGTGTCGCACCGGAGCGCGGCATGAGCGCGCACATGATTGTGCGGTCCCGATGGCCAGGCCGTGCTCGATCGGTGGCTCGGCGATGAGGCGAGGTCACTCGTAGGAGACGCCGGCCAGGTGGTCGGCCACCGGGAACAGGGTGTCGCAGCCGGGGCAGGCGAGTTGGCCGAACAGGCGTTGCAGCATGGTGGCCACGTTGCTGCGGGTCGCGCGGATGGCCTCAGCGTGCAGACGGACGGCCAGCGCGGAGGACAGTCCTGGTTTGATCAGTGGGTCGTCGGATGTGAGGTCTACGACCAGTTCCTCCTCGCACTCTGGACACTGCACGTCGACTTCTCCGTCATTGATACGGTCGAGTTCCTTGGCCCAGACTTCGTCGCAGTCGAAGCCGAGCACAGCCTGCTGCAAGTACACGAACATGGTGTCGGTTGACGCGTTACGCAGGGATTCGATCGCGAGCGTGCGGAGGGCGGAGATCTCGCGGGCGTACGCGGCGCGGTCAGCGTCCGTGGCGTCCACCGCGATGAAGCCCGCCAATGCCAGAGCCTCTTCGCGCTCCTGTGCGGAGAACGCGGCGCAGGTTTGCGCGAGCCAGGGCAGGAGCAGCGCGCTTGCCGGAAAGCACGTTCCCTGGTGACACGATGCTTCCCAGATGGTCTTCCAGGCCGGGGAGGCGGGATCGGCCGCCGCAGATTGCAGGACATCCCGGGGGACGTCGGGGAAGATCGTCACCCGCGAACGATCACACAATCGAAGACCGGATGCACGCTCATCGGCTATGAGCGGATGTTGGCCAACCGGCCGGAACGCAGCCGGAGCGTCGTCGTGCTCGGGCGGGAGCTGTCCTTCAGTAGGGTCACAGAGCGGGACCTGGGGGCGCGCCAGCCGTCTCCGACAGATGTTGCAGACGGCTGCGCAAGAGGCTGTGCAGCTGCGCAGGCAGTTGGCCTTGCCGAACAGCCCGGCTCCCTGATAGAAACGTGTTTGCGCCAGTTCGACGAGCGCCGACCGGGCAGATAGCGTCCGCCGTTGACCTTGGCCACGATCCCTTCGAAGCCACCGCCGGCGATGTCGAGCGCGTGGGCGGCGTCGTCGAACGCGGGCGGGACCCACACCCGGTCGCCGTCGAGGCCGAGGTGGTCGAGCAACGCCCGCCGCTCGTGGTACGGCAGCTGGATCGTCGGGTGCCCATCGAGATGCAGCACGTCGAAGACGAAGAGCCGGACCGGGACCGCGGCCAGCAGGGCCGGTCGGGGCGATCCGACGTGCACGCGGCGCTACAGCCGGGCGAAGGATGGCAGCGACGTGTCCGGGTCGACGGCGACGAGCTCGCCGTCGAGAACCGCCCGCCGGCCGCGCAGCGCGAAGACGATTTCCCGGATTTCCGGGAACCCGTTCGTGATGTCGTGTCCGGCACGCGAATGCATGGCCAGGCCGGTTCCCGCCGTCCGAGTGATCGCCCGGATGCTGCTGGAGTTCGTGCGAGTTCCTCATGATGCTGCCGTCAGATGGCCGAGGTTTGCGCAGGTCATCCTGCCGGTGGAGGGATGTAGCTCAGGTGGGTGAAATGCGTGAGGCACTCCCCGATCTCATGAGCAGCTCACGGATTCGATGATTCTATCCCGAAATCGCGTACTCGCGCGGCGAGGAGCGGTACCCGCCGTGCCGCGGACCGCTGACGTTGTGGTGCTCGAGTCGGCCTCGGCGTCGACCCATCAGCCCTGCGCACCGATCGCATCCTGCACGAGGCCACCGTCACCGCCGACCCGGTCCGGCTGATTCGCCTGTTCGGCATCCAGGACGGGCACCGCGATGCGATACGTCCGAGCGGCCCGCCCGCAACCTCTCACCGGCCCGCGCTAGCCAGCCCGTTGGACTGGCTGCCGTCGATGCCGCGGGTAATCTCCTGGTGCGCTGGCACGTTGCAGGGATACGTTGCCGCGGTGAGCACCTCGACCTGGCGAGACCTTCGATCGCTGCGCCATGACCCGCCCGGGCATGCGAACGGCAACGGTCGAGGCACCCGCCGCGCCACGTTCCAGGCCGCTTTGGAACAGTGCGAGCAGTTCGTCCGCGCGGCCGGTGGCGCCGACCCGGCCACCCGGCCGCTGCAGTTGTTCTACGCGATGTCGCAGGGAACGAGGGCGGTGGTCACCGCGTCGCCCCGGATCGGCGCGAACTGGCGCATCCACGGCCACGGGCTCAGCACGGTGACGGACACGACCGTCCTGCCCGACGTGACGGTCTCCGCCAACGGCGACGGCCTGTTCCAGGCACTGGCCAGGGTCCTCGACTTCCCCGCACTCGTGCCACAGGAACACGTCCGGCTCGGCGACCTCTGGCCGATGATCCCAGAGTCGATTAACGCTCCGCTCGACAAGACCGAGACCCTGTCCGCGATCATGTTCTGGCCAGGGCCGTGGCCGCCGCACCACCGCGTCTACACCGCAAAGCTCGCCTGGGTCCGGCATGCCGTGCGGCACCGCTACGACCGGGATCAGCAGGGTCTGGCTCAGCACTTCGCGCGCTACCCAGCACTGCGGGGCCTGTCGTGGACGGCGGGCCGGGACGTGCCGTGGCAGGTGCACGACTTCGCCGCGAACCTCGACGTGCAGTTCGAACTCGTCGACGGCAAGCAGCCCGCCATTCTGCAGCCGGGCTCACGGCTCGGCGCCCGGTACGTCGGTCAGGTCGAGAACGAGGTCTTCATCACCCCACCGGCGGGCAGCATGACCGGACCGCTGCATCCGATCCTGGCCTGGTGGGCGGTGCTGCTGGCGCTGTCCTCACTAGCCCGCTACGAGCCGGCCAGCTGGGTGAAGATGATCGACGTGAACGCGTCGCCGCACGCGACGGCGATCGAGCATCTCCTCGACGAAGCGATCGGGCAGATCCCGCGGATGCTGTTGAGCATGCTGACGCACATCGACGACCCGGGCTAGCGGCAACCGTTCCTTAGACCGCATCTCATTTGGGGTTGTTGCTGGGCAGCAGGTTCAGCTTGACGGCGCGGCGGTAGCAGATGACAGCGCATGCCAGGCGCAGGAATCCGCGGAAGTGGGTAGCCTTGCGTTCGTAGCGGCGGGCCAGGCGCGGGAACCGGGTGATCCACTCCAAGCAGCGCTCGATCACGTAGCGGTGCCGGCCGAGGCGGGTCGAGGACTCGATGCCCTTGCGGGCGATCCGGGCCTTGATCCTGCGCTGGGCGAGGGCTTGCCGGCAGGCCCGGTAGTCGTAGCCCTTGTCGCCATGCAGCTTCGCCGGCCGTTTCCGGGGCCGGCCGATCGGCTGGCGCACCGGGGTGATGCCGTCGACCATATCCGGCAGAACCTTGTGGTCGTTGACGTTGGCAGCAGAGATATCGGCATGCAGCGGAAGCCCGTTCCGATCACCGACCGCGTGGATCTTGGAGCCGGGCTTCCCGCGATCGACCGGGCTCGGCCCGGTCAGGTCCCCCCTTTGAGCGCCCGTACGTGCATAGCGTCGATACTGGCCCGCGACCAGTCGATATGCCCGGCAGCGCCGAGCACGTCGAGCAACGCCTGGTGCAGCGCGGCCATCACCCCCTGTACGACCCACTCGCTGAACCGGCGGTGCGCGCTGGCCGAGGAAATCGGGAACGACTCCGGCAGCTTGTTCCAGGCGCAGCCGGAGTCCAGGACGTACAAGATCGCGGCAAGCGCGATCCGGTCGCTGATCCGCCGCCGCCCTCCGCCCTGATGCCGTTTCGGATGCTCGGGCAGTAGCGGCTGCGCGAGATGCCACAACGAGTCCGGGCAGTACTTCTCCACATCACCCACACCCGTACAACGAACGACCCGGCGCTACAACAACCCCAAATGAGATGCGGTCTTAGCGGTGATGTGGATCAGGATGCCGACGATCCCGATACAGACGGGTACGCCGCGGCGCGCTAGCTTGGCCCGGCCAGCTGAGGCGTACCGGTGAGCCGCCTGGTTTCCCGCCTTCACCGGGGTGGAGCACCGGAGCGGGTTTGACCGAGCCTCCCGCAACCGGCCAACCATCGCAGTCGGACCACCAACGGCGGATGCTGACGTGGCAGGCGACTCGGCTGCGATCCGTGCAGAGCCAGGGCCTGTCTGGCAGCAGGTCGCCGGCGTCCTCGCCGCAAA
Source organism: Dactylosporangium sp. CA-233914 (assembly GCF_050942935.1). Classification (NCBI taxonomy): domain Bacteria; kingdom Bacillati; phylum Actinomycetota; class Actinomycetes; order Micromonosporales; family Micromonosporaceae; genus Dactylosporangium; species Dactylosporangium sp. CA-233914. Next base: position 4,436,652 of record NZ_CP192030.1, read on the forward strand.
CCCAGATGCGACCCAGGCGCCAGCACACCTACGCTCCAAAGCCATGACAGACAGTGAGCAGCAGAATCTGCAGCGGCTCGCGGCCTTGCTCGCGACAACCGACCAATTGGCGCGGCGGATCCGCGACACCGACATCGCGCAGTACGAGCCGGGCCCCGGCAGTCCGCTCGCCGGCGACGACCGGGAGGCCGGCATCTTCACGCTCAGTGCCGCGGCGTGGAATCATCTGGTCGTCGCCGCCGACCACCTCGACACCCTGCGGGTGGCCACGGTCGGGTGCGCCGAGCACGGCGAGGTGACGATGCATCTGCACCTCTTTGCGCAGTTCACGCTTCTGCGGTCGGTGATCGAGAACGCTGCCGTCACGCTGTGGCTGCTCAGCCCGGCGGCCCGCGACGACCGGGTGCTGCGCCGGCTGCGGCATGCCACCGCGGATATCCGCAACAACGAGTCCCTCCGCGAGCTTATCCGCCAGCCCGGCCGCAAGACCCGAGCCCAACGCCTCGATCAGGTCCGCGACGCAGCCACCTCCCGGGGCCTAGACCCGAAGCTCGCCCTGCAGCCGCTGCGCCTCGAGCAGGTCGTGCGGGAGGCCGGCGACACGACGGAGATCGGTGCCGATAACCTCCTCGGACAGTGGCGCGCGTGCAGTGCTCTCGCGCACGGCGACCTATGGGCATCGATCGCGATCCCCGGCCAGACACGCCAGCCGTCCGCCAGGCCGGGCATGGCGGACCTGCACCTCTCCCCGAACGTGGCCGGACTGTGCGACTGGCTGACGGACGCCACGACGCTCGCCGACGCCGCGCTCGACCTGTACGAGCAGCGACGGCAGCCGCCGATGTTGACCCTGCCCGGCGCCCGCCCGGCCGCGGTGCCCGCAGGCGCCACGCCGGTGCCCTGACGCCCGGCGGCCCTTGACACCAGTCCTGGAGCGGCCGCCAGCGTCGGCGCACTGGATCGACTGGAGGCCATGCCGAGCACTTCGGCCAACTCAGTCGTGCCCGCTCTCGCGATCGCGAGGTGCGGTGGTCAGGTGGCGTGCCGGGCGGCGAGGCGGTCGAAGAAGGTGTTGAGGCGCTCAACGGTGGCGGGGCCTTTGACGAGCTCGGCGCCGCCGAAGCGGTAGACCTCGTAGCCGGCTAGCCGCAACTCGCGGTCCTCGGCCACCATGTCGGCGTACCGCCGCAGGCTCGCGCGGCCGTCGTAGTGCTGCTGCCCATCGCATTCGATGACCACTCGGGCGCGGTGCGGCAGCAGCATCAGGAAGTCCATGCGCTGGCGCTGCAGGGGCGCCTGTCCAGGCGGGTACTGGCTGCGGACGTACGGGTCGTAGTGCAGATATACCTGCGGGATCAGCGCTGGGATGTCGGACCCGAGGCGCGCGTACCGGTCGGCGTAGGTCCGCAGGACCCGCCGCTCGGCTTCGTTGTCGCCGAGCGACTGGTTGAGCCGCTGGTACAGGCTGAGGGACACCTCGTGATCGGAGGCGCCGTCCATGCCCTGCTGCTCGGCCCACCAGAAGGTCAAGTGCGCCATGTCAGGCCGTGCGCGGGCAGCGGCCGGTCGTACATCAGGCAGTTGTCAACATTGCCGGTGATCCGCAGGTCGTTGTTGAGCGCGTCGACAATGGCGATCTGCGGCTTCCGGCCGATCGCGGCGAAGATCAGATTCTTCATCGTCCCGCGGACCCCTGCGCCGATGCGGCGCGAAGCGAAGACCGGAGCACCGCTGATCGCGTCAACTTGCACGAGCTCGTAGCCGTCATGCACGAGTACGCCGTTGACGAAGGCGTGGATTCGCTCCACCTCGTCCGGATCAGTGCGGACCGCAGGGTGCAGCATTTCGGCGAGGAACAGCAGCAACTTTCTCGTCACTGTCGACCAGGCCGAACCGGTCATCGGTGAAGATCCAGTCCTCGTCCCAGTCGTCATTGGCCATGCGATGCTGCACGAAGTCTTGGAACGCGGTGGTATACCGAGAGTCGTGGCTCGGCAGGGCTTCGAGATCGTACAAACGCGCCAGGAAGTCCGGCTCCGGCAGTGAGCCGCTCCAGAAGCTCTGCTGCGGCTCGAGGAACATCCGCCGGCCGCTGGGCGGCTGACCACAGACCTGCGGCAGGCCCTCAAGGAGCCTGCGCCGAGTGACGTCGGTGATGACGTTGTCCGGGGCGATGGTGACCTCCTGCGACGACCCACGGCCCAGCTGTAAGCGCCGACCACGTGGCGTTGGCCTCAGACCGATGCACCACCCTACGGGATAGCGGTCGCCAGACGAGCTTGGCAGAGGTCGTTATGAGGTCGGCGACGCAGGATCGGTAGGCGAGGGCCACCACCGGAGCGACTCGACCGAACCCGACGCACTTGTCGCGTCAAACGTCTACAGAGCCAGCGAGTTCGGGGCGTCAGGCCCTTGGGATTCTCGGAACCCGTCGCCTTTCGTCGAACTACGACCAGCCGCTGCCGGTCGGCGGCGGGCCTGGCGCTGGGCAGCATCGCCGATCTCGCGGCACGGGACCTCGCCGCCGCACGCGCAGCGCTCAGCCACCACGCCCACCATCAGGTGAACCAGGTCGGTCTGCACCTGGAACACTGGGACAAGCACATCCACCGGCTCCTGGCGGCCGACCTCGCCGCCGTCCGGCAGCACGACCGCCGGTATCGCGCGCAGCTGCACGACCTCGCCACCCGCATCGAGCTGACCCGGCAACGCGCGGACCGCCTGCGGTCCTGCGCCCGCGACATCGAGTCGCTGCGGGCCGGGCTGACCGCGTGACCCGCGCTGGCCGCCGGGCCGTCGTGCCGCTGTCCAGGATCCGACCCGCTGGTATCACCGGCTCGCCGTGCGGTGGCTGGTTGAGCAGACCGACGGCGACGAGAGATGGGATCCTTCATGGCCGCTGCCCTGACGTACCAGTGCGACCCGCTGCGTGGGTACGACCTCACGGTCCACCCGACCGCGACGTACGGCTACCTGAAGCAGCTGGTGATCGGTGACCTGCCGGTCCTGCCGGACCTCGTGGCGGCGGGCACGGCGCAGCGGCCCCTCGGCACCCAGGTCTGCGGCATCCTCGCCGCGCTGACCTGGTCGTCGATGCCACCGACCCGATCACCATGTCGGTGCTGATCTCCGCCGCGAACCGGCAGCAGCTCACGGCCATGGGCACGGGCGGCACCGCGGCCGTGGTCGTGGCGTTCTCGGTGACCGTGCAGCAGTACGACACCGTGGCCGCCGCGTACTTCCCGGCGTTCCAGACCCGGTCCGGTTCCGCACCGGGCGGGTTCCACCGGCCGGCGGGAGTCCAGGTCGCGGCGGACGCCGTCTACGGCACGGTGCGGCTCACCGGCGGTGCACCGGCCCTCCAGCTCGGCGGCACGGCGGTCGCCGGCCTGCCCGGCGCGCCGGTGTTCCAGATGGACCTGATCGTGTCGAGCGCCGTAGCGCCCCGCCCGCAGCAGTTGCAGGTGCAGACCTCCACTGTCCAGAAGGTGATCCAGACCTGGGGGCTGCCGCCGTCCTGACCGGCACGACCACGCGGCATCGTCGCCGTGCTGCACACCGGGACACGCCCCACACGGGCACGAGGCGTGGCTGTCCGGCGTGACGTCGGTAATGTCTGGTGTATGTCGACTGGAATCGTTTTTGAGACGCACCCCTGGAGTGAGGACAACGATCGCGGTGTGGCCAGCGGCTGGCTGCCCGGCCAGTTGTCGTCACGCGGGCGGGGCCTCGCGGCCGAGCTCGGCAGGCGCCGCAAGGGCGCCGTCGACGTGGTGCTGACCTCGGACCTGCGGCGTGCGGTCGAGACCGCCGAGCTGGCGTTCCCGGACGGGGAGCGTGCCGATCCTGCACGACTGGCGGCTGCGTGAGTGCGACTACGGTGACTGCAACGGCATGCCGGCCGCGCAACTGCACGAACATCGCGAGCGGTACCTGGACGAGCCGTATCCGAACGGTGAAAGCTGGCGGCAGGCCGTGCGGCGGGTGGGCGGTGCTCTCCGCGACGCGGCGGATCGCTGGGGCGGGCAGCGGGTGCTCATCATCGACCACGTGTCGACCCGCTGGGCACTGGATCACCTCGTCGAGGGTGTACCCCTCGAGGAGCTGATCACCGCTGACTTCGGGTGGAGGGAAGGGTGGGAGTACCGGATGACGGCCTGACGCCACACGCCTACATCGGCTCCACCGGGCCGATCCTCCGGTGCGGATCCTGTGCGACCGACCGCAGCAGGTCGCACAGGATCCGGCCGAACCGTCGCACCGTCTCCTCCTCGAACAGGTCCGCGCTGTATTCGAAGTAGCCGTGGATCCCGGCCGGTGCGCCGGCTGCGTCGCGTCGCTCGTTGCCGACGAACCACAGGTCGCACCGGCTGGTGTCGGTGTCGGTGAACTCGACGGCGGCGGTCAGACCCGGAAGGTCCAGCAGTTGCCCCGGCCGGTCCGTCAGCGACAACCCGACCTGGAACAGCGGATTGCGGTTGCCGGCACGCGGCGGGTTGACGTCCTGGACGACCTGGTCGAACGGGAGATCCTGGTGGTCGTATACGGCCAGGTCGACAGCGCGGACGCGGTCGAGTAACTCGGCGAACGTCGGGTCGCCGGCCGTGTCGGTGCGCAGCACGAGGGTGTTGACGAAACAGCCGACGAGGTCGAACGTCTCCTCCGTGCGTCCCGCGACGGCGGTGCCGATCGGCAGGTCGGTGCCGGCGCGGAGACGCTGCTGCGGCAGGCCGCTGACCGCGGCCACTCCTTCGCGCTGGTGGCGTTGGCCCGGCGGCGGGAGGAGGCCGGGGATGCCGCCGGTGCGGAGACCCTGCTGCGGCAGGCAGCGGAGTACGGCGACCCCTCGGCGCTGGCGGAGTTAGCCGGACTGCGAGAAACGGCTGGCGACCTGACCGGCGCGGCCCGCATACGCCGGTTCGGCGTGACCGATGACGGGCGGCCGGCAGCGTCGCTGGAGCCCGAGGAACTGAGTGGATAATCTGTCTTATCCGCTGAAACGGGGCACCGAACTCAGCGGATAAGAAGGCGGCCCGCGGTGAGCGTGAGCTGGTACCCGCAGCACTGGGAGCTCGACGTCGACAACCCCCGCTATGGGGAGCTCGTCCTGCGGGCCGTCCACGAGGACCAGAACGAGTGGGAGGCCACGTTCCCCGGCCCGCAGATCGGCGCGCTCCTCGAGGCGGTGACCGAGCTCGCGCTCGGGCTCGAGCCGGCGCCCGGGCGGGTCGGGGCAGAGTCGCTGCCGCCGATGCTCACCGCCGCGGCCGCACGCACCCTGCTGCCGGCACTGCAGCGCGCCGTCGTGCTCGCCGCGGCCGGCACCGACATCTTCCAGCGGACCTTCCCAGACCCCGACGAGCCCCCCGCGAAGCCGTTCTGCCACCGCTGCGGCACCGGCAGCGCCATCGGGGGCGTCGCCACCATCTCGCCGGCCTGCGACGACGCCGGCCACCACGCCTACGGCACCCGCCCCGAAGCCAGCTGGGAGCACGTGCACGAGCTGCACACCCAGCAACGGCAGCGGTGGGACCGCGAGCGCGAGACCGCACGGTTCGACGCCGAGCTGCGGGCGCTGCTCGACAACGCCGGCGAGACCGACCGGTGAGCGCCGCCGTCGTCCCGCTGCGCGCGGGCCGCGACGCCGGGCTCGCCGCCCTGGTCGCCGTCGGGCGCTACCTGGACCGGTGCAAGCTCAGCCCGCACACCGTTACGGCATACAAGCGGCAGGTCCGCACCTACGTCACCTGGCTGGCCGAACACGCCGCCGAGCACCCGGACGCGTTCACCGGCCTCGTGGGCGCCGAGGCCGCCGTCACCGCCTGGCGGCACCACCTGCTGCAGGCCAAGGCCAGCCCGTCCAGCATCAACCAGGCCCTGGCCGCCGTCACCCTGCTGCCAGCGCAGCAGCTCGTTAACGGCCGGTTCAAGCGGCATCGGGAGCTCGTGACCAGCGCACGGTCTGGGCCACGACAACGGCGGCCGCAAGTGTCATCAGCCCGACGGTCACCCGGTCGGCCGACCGGCCCGAAACGAGCCGGTCGGTGGCGCCGGCCAAATAGAGGCCGCACCACAGGAATGCGGCGGAGGCGCCGAAAAGCTGCACCCGCCGGGCGCGGCGCCGACGCCGATCGCCCGCCGACCGTTCGGCAGGCGGGCGTTGCTGGTGCTTGAGTCCGAGCGCAGCGAAGACGACCCCCGCGAAACCGAACAGCGCGCCGAAGACTGAGGCGATCTTGTCCGCGTCGTCGAGTGACAGACTGGCGACCACTGACCCACAATAGGGATGCTGGGCAATCGCATTCGCCCGGGCCGCCAGCCGTCAGGCGGTGGCCATCACTCGCAAGCGGGCTAGTGTCGCGTGATTCTGGTTGCGTTATGTCGGTCGATCGTTGATCCTGGTGTGATGCTGACCGAGACCCAGATCGCAGAGCTGCGGACGGTGATCAACAGCCGGGGCGTGCCGGCGGTGGTGGCGACCCGGGCGCGGATCGTGCTGTGGATGGCGGAGGGCAAGCGCCGCAAGGATGTTGCGGCACTGGCCGGGGTGTCACTGCCCACTGTGGACCGTTGGGTCGACAGGTACGCAGGCAACGGACTGGCCGGCCTGGAAGACGGATCCCACGCCGCGCCTCGCGAGCAGGTCCCGGCCGCCGTCCGGGCTCGGATCCTGGCGTTGACCAGGGCCACGCCGCCGGTGGAGACGGGTCTGTCGCACTGGTCGAGCCGGCAGCTGGCCGCATATCTGAAACGCACCGAGGGCGTGTCGGTGTCCTGGCACTACGTGGCGAAACTGTGGCGGGACAACGATCTCAAGCCACACCGGCAGGGTACCTTCAAGCTGTCCAAAGACCCGCGGTTCGCCGAGAAGGTCGCCGACATCGTCGGCTTGTACCTCGACCCGCCCGGCGGTGCGGTCGTGCTCTCGATCGACGAAAAGACCCAAGTCCAGGCCCTCGATCGCACCCAACCGTTGCTGCCTATGGACTTCGGGGTCACCGAGCAACGCACCCACGACTACAAACGCCACGGCATCGCCAGGCTCTTCGCTGCCCTGGACGTTGCCACCGGTCAGGTTGTCGCCGACTGCCAGCCGGTCCGCGACGGCGCCCGGTTCCTGGCGTTCTTGCGTAAAGCCGTGAAACCCCACGCGGGCAAAGAGATCCACGTGGTCCTGGACAACCTGTCCACCCACAACACCCCCGACGTCCAGGCCTGGCTGGCCGCGAACCCGAACGTCACGTTCCACTTCACCCCGACCGGCGGCAGCTGGTTGAACATGATCGAAATCTGGTTCGGGTTGATCACCCGCCAGTCCATCCGCCGCGGCACGTTCACCTCGGTCAACGCCCTCATCGTGCGCATCCGCGACTACGTGCAGCACTGGAACACCGACGCCAAACCTTTCATCTGGACCGCCACCGCCGACGAGATCCTCGCCAAGGTCCGCTGGGTCCAGACCAGCGCCAAACAACTCGTCAACAACAACACGAGGTAACGACACCAGGATCACGCGACACTAGTTGGCCAGCCCGTCCTCGACGCCTTCCGCAACCCGGTTACCTACGTCGACCACCCGGCTGAACTTGCCCGCCGCTGCGCCTGCGGGTGTGGCGAAGAGGTAACCGGCACCCGAATGTTCCAACCGGGCCACGACCAGCGTGCTGTCTACAAAAGGATCACCGCTCGATGGGGTGGCGTGGCCGGCTTCCTAGCGTGGTTCGACCAGGAGTATGGCATCAGTCGATGCCACCCCGGAGAACGACCTACACCCCGACGGTCGGCCGGTACAGCAGGACGAGTCATAGCCGCGTCGCATGCCATGGGGGTGATGCTGCGACATCCACCCCATGTTCAAAACAGACGCTGGCCTATCGCCGTGCTACGGCAGGGCGAACGTCGCCTCGACGCGCAGTCGTCGACCGATCACGCTGCGATTTTGCAGATCTACGGTTGTCAACGGTCAGGCCAAAACTCAATGTCCGTTGACACCCGGCGTGTCCGACATAGCCGGACACGCCGACAATCATCAATCTACTTTTCAGGTCGCAGTAGATAGGAAGGCGAAGCTGGCTCGACCGCACATCTACTCGCCGGGCGCTACCAGGCCCCTGTCACCATCACCACGATCAACAAATGGCTCTAATCGGACATACTGAATGCTGGGACTCTCGGTTACATATGCATGTGATGCATTCCGGCTGGTGGGCGTTCTAAGCATATTCACAGCTATGACGTGCGTCACGGTCGCTGGCACTGAGCTGGGAGGGGGCAGATTTGGCCGGACGGATGAGTTGTGTTCAGGGTCGGGCTGTCCGTACGGTCGCCGCCGCAGTGACTGGAGATCAAGTGACAGCGGGGAGTTGCTATGCCGGGCGCGTGGCGTTCGCGGGTGTTCATACGGCTTGGGAGGCACCGAGCCACCAGGGTTGGGATTTGGGTTACGAGTGCCGTGATGGTGCTCGGGACGCTGGTGACGCTGCCGGAGGTGGCGCAGGCGGAGGCGCCGCCGAAGCCGCCGGCGCCGACGTGTCCGGACGAGCGGGCCGATGCGGCCTCGGCGTCCGTAGAGGCGCGGCTGTGCGGGAAGAAGGTCGAGGTTGCGGACGCGCGGACCGAGACGACGCAGGTGTGGGCAAAGCCCGAGGGTGGGTTCACCAGCCAGGTCTACACGGGTCCGGTGCGGTTCAAGCAGGGTGATGTATGGAAGCCCGTCGACCTGGCGCTGGGCGAGAGCCAGGACGGGTCCGTCGCACCGGTCGGCCACCCGTATGGGCTGAAGTTGACAGGTGCCGTGAGTGCCGGTGAGCACATCATCGCGAGCGTCGGCGTCGACGGTGACACGCTCGGCATGGCGTGGACGGGTGCACTGCCCAAGCCCGTGCTCAAGGAAAACACCGCCACGTACGCCGAGGTGTTACCGGGTGTCGATCTGGTGCTGACCGCGACGCGTACCGGATTCGAGCAGTCGTTCGTCGCCAAGGACCGGGCCGCCGCTGCGCGGGTCGCGTCGGTGACGCTGCCGCTGCGCAGCAAGGGGCTCAAGTTCGTCGGTGATGGACCCGGGTCGTACGCCATCCGCAACGCGAGCGGCAAGACGTTGGGCCGGCTGCCCACGCCGCAGATGTGGGATGCCCAGCGTGGGCCGGAGGGCCAGGTCACGCGCGAGAAGACGCTGGATGCGAAGGCTCGCCCGGCCCTGGTCGCCAAGGGTTTCGCTGCGAAGGCCGGCACCGACGCGTCCGGTGGTACCGGCACCGTGCTGCTCGATATCGACGCGGACAAGGCATGGCTGGACGACCCGGCCACGGTCTACCCGGTGACCATCGACCCGGCGATCACGATCAGCCCGATCGAGGACACGTTCGTGCGTTCCGACAACGACGCCGACCGTTCGGGCTCGGACGAGATCGAGATCGGCAAGTCCACCTCGTATACCGCGCACGGCTACGTCCAGTGGCCGATGGCGCAGTTCGCCGGGGCGAACATCAAGACCGCCAGGATGTATCTCTGGAACTGGTACTCCGGGAACTGCAGCCAGAACGGTTGGGACGCCTACATGGTGCAGCCGTTCAGCATTCCGCTGACCTGGTCGACCCAGCCGGCGATCATCGCCGAGGGCGGATACTCCACGGAGACCAAGGGCTACTCGACGGCGTGTGACGACAACTGGATCGGCATGGACGTCAAGCAGTTCGTCCAGTACTACGCCAACAATCGTGCCCCCACGGGGTACATGGGGCTCACCGCGTACAACGAGACCACCACCAATGGGTGGAAGCAGGTCCGTTCGCTGCAGGCGGCGTCCAGCAGTCAGCTCCCGCACATCGATGTCGACTACGACGCCGCGCCGATCATCAGCAACATGAGCACCTCGCCGTCGACGGTCGGGTGTGCTACCGGCACCAACCGGCCGTGGATCGCCTCGAAGACGCCGACCCTGCAGGCGCTGGTCAGCGACGCCGACACGGCCGCGCTGCCGGTGACGTTCGAGTGGGGCATCGCCGGTTCGAGTACCAACATCGGCAGCCAGACCGTCAGCGGGGTACCGCAGAACACCTCGCCGTCGGTGACCGTGCCCGCAGGCGCGTTTCTCGAGGGCGGCAGCTACCAGTGGCGGGTCACATCCAGCGACGGTGTTCGCAACACCGTCTCGCCGTGGTGTGAGTTCAGCGTCGACACGGTCAAGCCGGGCGTGCCGACGGTGACCTCCGCGCTGTACCCGTCGATCGCCACCCAGAACACGTGGGGCCACGGCGGTGCGGGGCAGGCCGGCACCTTCACGTTCACCGGTACCGGTACGAACCCGCCGCTCGCCGGTACCACCGCGGTCAGCTCGGCGGCCTGCTCGCCGACGGAGAGCGCACCACAGGCGGTCGACGGCAGCAACACCACCAAGTGGTGCTCCGGCGACACCAGCAAGTGGCTGAAGGTGACCCTGCCGACGACGCAGATGGTCACGCAGGTCGTGCTGCGCCATGCGGGTGCCGGTGGTGAGAATGTCGCGTGGAACACCAAGGACTATGACATCCAGCTGTCCAGCGACGACGTGACCTACTGGACGGCGCTGCAGGTGCGCGGCAACACCGCGTCGGTGACCACGCACGACCTCGCTGCGCCGGGCAACGCCAAGTACATCAAGGTCAACGTGTTGGCGCCGACGAGCGACGCCAACAACGTCGCGCGCATTTACGAGGTCGAGGCGTACACCGGTACACGACTGAGCGCCACCGCGACCTCGCCGAACGCGACCTGCGCGGCGACCGAGACGGTGGACAAAGCCGTCGACGGCAACATCACGACGAAGTGGTGCTCGGGCGACCCGGCCCAGAAGTGGGCGCAGCTGGACCTCGGCAGCGTGCAGAACGTGTCGAACCTGGTCGTGCGCAACGCTTCCGAGAACGGTGAAAGTTCGGCGTTCAACACCAAGGACTACGACATCCAGACGTCGTCCGACGGTACGAACTGGACCACGGCGATGCAGGTCCGCGGCAACACCGCAGGGAGCGTCAACTCTCGGTTCCCGTCCGCGGTGTCCGCCCGCTACCTCAAGCTGATCGTCGTCACGCCGACCCAGACCACCGAGAACACCGTCCGGATTATGGAGATCCAGGCGTACGGTACGGTCGAGATCTCCGACATCGTCGAATACACGTATCAGCTCGACAATGCGGTCTCAGCCACCACGATCGCCGCGGGCAACCCCACGACGGTGCAGATCACGCCGACCGAGGAGGGGCGTCGCACGCTGACCGTCCGGGCGAAGGATCGTGCCGGGCAGCTCTCCGACCCGAACGTGTACGTCTTCAACGTCGGCCGCGCCGGCCTGAAGATGCCGCAGCCGGGCGCGAACGTCATCAAGCGCACCAAGCTCGCCGTCGACGGCGACAGCACCCTGACCCGCGCGGTCTTCCAGTACCGACGCGGCCCAGGTGCCACCGAGTACGACATCCCGCTGGGCAACCTGCACAACGCGGACGGCTCCGCGGTCACCGTGAAGCCGACCCCGCTCGCGAGCCTTGGCGCCAACGGGATCTGGGACGCGGTCGACACCCTCGGTACGGTCGGCGGCGTTGTCCAGGTTCGGGCGGTGCTCTACCCGGCCGCCGACGGGCAGCCGGGCATCAACACCCAGTGGATCACGGTCAGCGTCGACCCTGACGGTGACGGCGCCGCGTCCGACGAGGTCGGCCCCGGTTCGGTGAACCTGCTCACCGGTGACTACGCGCTCTCCTCGTCCGACGCCGACGAGTTCGGCATGGGCGTCGGGCGGTCCGCGTCCTCGCGCCGACCGGAGGACGGCTGGGTCCCGCAGGGCGAGCGCCTGCCTACCGCGCTCCAGCAGATCACGGTCAGCCCGCCCGCGGTGAACACCGGCGGGACCAGCGACGCGACCCGGGCCACCGACCGCGGCCAGGGCTCCTCGACCGACTCGCTGATGGTCGTGCCGAAGGCCACCATGCCGGGCGGGGGGATGGGCCCGACGGATACGTTCGTCGCGCTCGGCGACGATCAGGGCGACTTGCGGTACGCGATGAAGCCCGGCAAGCGGTACCGGGCCACCGGATGGATCTATGTGCCGGCGGCGACCGGTCTGGGCACCACCGATGCCCGCGCGCTGCGCCTGGTCGGGTTCTACCGGGACAGCGCCGGTAACTATCAGGAGTTCCGCTCGGCGAAAGCCGCGTGGGTCGACGGCTGGCAGGAGCTCAAGCTCGACCTGGCCATCCCGGCCGGGGCGACGGAGGCGTTCTTCCGGCTCTACAACGGCTACGGGTACGGCTCAAGTAAGGCTGTCTACTGGGACAACCTGTCGCTCAAGGAGATCGTCGCGCCGTTCGGCCCGCAGTGGCGCGGTGGTGCGGACGGCGGTGTCGCCGACGTCGACTACGAGTCGCTGACCTTCCCGTCCGCGGACGTCGCGAAGATCACCAACTCGGGCGGCGACTCGTTCACCTTCGGCCGCAGCGTCTCCGGGCAGTTCTTCCCGGAACCTGGAGCAGAGGACCTGTCGCTGGTCAAGATCAGCGACACGGTGTACCAGCTGAAAGAACTCGACGGCACGACGTCGGAGTTCGTCAAGCAGAACGAGACGTTCCTGATCTCGACCTCGTGGACCGCCGACCAGAACTCCACCACGCAGTATACCTACGACTCGACCGACAGCCGCACGCTGGTCAAGCGGGTCATCAACGCCCGTGAGCCCGGCGTCGACGTGTGCACCACGGCCGTCCCGGCGCGTGGCTGCGAAGTCATGGAGTACGAGTACGCCACCGCCACGACCGCGACCAGCACCACCTTCGGCAACGTCATCGACCAGGTCCGCGCCGTCAAGGTGTGGTCATGGGACCCGGTGACGAGCAGCGAGACCGCGGTCGAGGTCACGAACTACGCCTACGACAACCTGGGCCGGCTGCGGGAGGTGTGGGACCCGCGGGCCACCACGCCGCTGAAGACGACCTACGATTACGACGCTGCGGGCCGGGTCACCAAGATCGGCACGGCCGGACAGCTGCCGTGGAACTTCGACTACGGCACGATCGCCGGTGACAGCAACGCCGGGCGCCTGCTCAAGGTTCGCCGGGCCGCGCTCGTCGCCGGCACCAAGAGCACCCTGGACGGCGAGGTCGCCACGACCGTCGTCTACGGGGTTCCACTCACCAAGACCACCGGCGGCCCGCACAACCTCGACGCCACGACGGCGAGCACGTGGGGCCAGAAAGACTTCGCCACCGACGCCACCGCGATCTTCTCGCCGGAGTCGGTACCGACGGTCAACCTCGCCAACTCCACCGTGCCCGGTACCGCGGGTTACGGTGAGGCGAACATCACGTACCTCAACGCCTCGGGCCAGACGGTGAACACGGCCGTCCCGGGCAACTTCATCGACAGCCAGTCCTACGACGAGTTCGGCAACGTGGTGTGGTCCCTGGAGGCCACCAACCGCGACCTGGCCCTCGGCCTGCTGCCGGACACCGCGGACCGAGTCGCCAAGCTCAACCTGCCGGCCGACTCTGCGGGTCGGGCGGCGCTGCTGTCCACCGTCAGCATGTACAGTCCCGACGGCCTGGACCTGCTGGAGACGTATGGCCCAGTGGTGAAGGTCGCCTTGGAACGGCCGCTCGCCGATCCGAAGAGCATCCTGCCGACGCTCGCACCGGGAGCGCTGGTGGTCGCCCGCGGGCACACCACGTACGTCTACGACGAGGGCAAGCCGGACGGCGCCACCTACCACCTGGCGACCACCGAACGTGCGGGCGGCGCCGTCGCGGGCTACCCGGATGCCGACGTGCGCGAGGTCCATACCGGCTACGCGCCGGTCGCGGGCGGAGCCTCCGGCTGGGTGCTCAAGAAGGACACGTCCACAACCACGGACGCGGGCACCGCGTACACCGTCTACGACACGTCCGGCCGGGTGCTCAAGTCGTGGGGCATCGGCTCCACCGGTACCGACGCCCGCGCGACCGAGACCTTGTACTACACGGCCGGCGCTCACCCTTCGGATGTCGCGTGCGGGAACCGGCCGGAGTGGGCTGGCGCGCCGTGCGTGACCCGCGCGGTGGGTGCGGTGATCGGGCACGACCCGCTGCGGGCGACGACGAACCTACCGGTGAAGCGGGTCGAGGAGTACAGCCGCTTCGGCGACCCGTCGAAGGTCTCGGAGACGTCGAACGGCTATACCCGCCAGACCATAACCGTGTATAACACGGCGGACCGGATCACGAGCGTGGCGATCACGACGAACGACGGGTCGATCGCGCAGGAGCCGGTGCTCACCGAGTACGACACGGCAACCGGCAACGTGTGGAAAACCACGGCCGGGACGGCGGTCATCACCCGGGAGTACGACCAGCTCGGCCGCGTGGTCACGTACACCGACGCGGACGGCGGGGTGACGCAGAGCCAGTACGACCGGTACGGCAAAGCGACCCGGGTCAGCGACAACACGGGTTGGACGACATACACGTACGATCGCAACCTCGAACCGCGGGGCATGCTGACCTCGCTGACGGACTCGGTGGCAGGGACGTTCAACGCGAAGTACTCGCCCGACGGTCAGCTGGTCGAGGTCAAGTACCCCGGCGGTATCACCCGCAAAGACACTCTGGACGCAAACTTCCAGCCCGAGTCACGGCGGTACTCACGGGACAGCGACGGCACGACCATCTACTCGGAATCCGTCGTCGAGAACACCGCCGGTCAGTGGGTGAACCACACCTACACTGGCGGCGCCAAGACGTACGGCTACGACACCCTCGGCAGGCTGACGAGCACCAACCAGACGACGGGCTCGATCTGCGACAAGCGGACCTACGCGTACGACACACGGACCAACCGCACCTCGAAGAAGCTGTACGCCAACTGCCAAGCCGAGGCGGCGACCACAGAGGAGATCCACACCTACGACACCGCCGACCGCATCATGGACGCGGGTTACATCCACGACGCGTTCGGGCGGATCACCACCACACCAGGTGGCCCGACCAACACCTACTACGCCAACGACCTCGTGGCCCAGCAGGTCCTCGGCACCACCAAACAGAACTGGACCCTCGACCCGTCCCACCGCTTCCGCGGCTTCACGACCTCGACCCTGGTCGGCGGCACCTGGACCAACGCCTCGTCGAAGCTGAACCACTACGGCGACGACTCCGACGAGCCCCGTTGGATCGTAGAGAACAGCTCCGGCACCCTGACCCGCAACGTGTCCGGCCCGGACACGGACCTGGTTGCCACGACCAGTGCCACCGGTGACATCCGCCTGCAGTTGACGAACCTGCACGGCGATGTGGCGATGACGATCGACACGGCGCTGACCTCGCCTGAGGTGTACAGCTACGACGAGTTCGGCGTCCCGCAGACGGGTTCGTCGGACCGCCGCTACGGCTGGCTCGGTGGCAAGCAGCGCTCCGGTGACGCGCTGGGCGACATCATCCTGATGGGCGTCCGGCTGTACTCTCCGGAACTCGGCAGGTTCCTGCAGGTCGACCCGATACCGGGCGCCAACTCCAACGCCTACGACTACTGCTCCGGAGACGGTGTCAACTGCACCGACCTGGACGGCAAGTGGGGCTGGGGCAGCATCAAGAAGGCCCTCAACACGGTGGCGGTCGTCGCCTCGTACGCCTCGATGATCCCCGGCCCGATCGGCACCATCGCCGGCGTCGTATCAGCGGTCGCTTACGTCGCCACCGGCAACTGGAAGGCAGCCGCGTGGGCGGCGGCCGGCGCGCTCGCAGCCACCGTCGGAGCCGGGGCGGCGGTCAAGGGCGCACAGCTCGCCGTCAAGGGGGTCAAGGCAGCGCGAGCGGTGAAAGTGGCAGCCGCCGCACGCAAGGCCCAGCGGGCCGCCTCGTGCGGCAACTCATTCACACCGGACACCCCTGTCCGGCTGGCCAACGGTCAGTACCTCGCCATCGCGGACATCGCCGTGGGTGACTGGGTGCTGGCGGTCGACCCGGAGACCGGCATCGAGACGGCGAAGCCGGTGCTCGACATCATTGTCGGGCAGGGCACCAAGCACCTGGTCGGGCTCGACCTCGATGGTGACACGTCCGACTTGCTGACCGCGACCGCCAACCACCCGATCTGGGTTGTGGGCAAGGGCTGGACAACCGCGGAAAACGTCAAAGCCGGTGACGTGGTAGCGGGGCCGAGTGGCAGCCGTGCGACGGTCGTATCTGTCGTCGACCACGGACTCGTGGCGGACCAGAGGGTGTTCAACCTCAACATCGGTGACATCCACACCTACGTGGTGAACGCCGACGGCGAGGACGTCGTCGTCCACAACGCCGCGTGCAAAGGTGGGGTCTACGTCCTGGTCGGCGAGAGCGGCAGAGTCTACCGCTCAGGGCACACCAGCAACCTCACCAAGCGGATGAACAGGCACAAGAACCAGTATCCCGGACTCACAATGAAGGTCGTATACCACTCGAACAACTATAAGACCCGGCGCGGCCTCGAGGAAATGGTGCAGCGGCGGTACACCCCGCTGCTGGACAAGGAACGGGCGATCAACCGGTTCAAGAAGAAGTGGAAACGTGCAGAGTACCTGAAGTCGGCACGTGGCTATCTGCGGCGAGGTGGACGGGACTGATACCCCCGGCAACCGCGCCGGACGGCTCACCGGTATCACCGGCGCCGTCCGGCGCGGTTGCATCCCGCTATGGGTAACCACGCCGAGCTGTACACTGTGGATCAGCGAATTCGGGAGGGGCGTTGACGACGCTGCATGCGATTCCGGCCGAGCCGTACACGTTCGATACTGACGCGTTGAAGCTGCTGAAGTCGATCTACTGGGGGCCGTCCGGGTGGCGGGCGAGGCCCAGACCCGACGACGCGACCGTCGCCCGGCTCACCGCCGCGGGGCTGTGGATCGAGCCGGTGATCCGGGACAGCACCCATGACGAGGCGGTGGCGGCGGCGCGGCAGGCCGTTGCCGGGATCGACGTTGCCGAGGTGCGGGCAGCGTTCGTGACGAGCTTGCGGCACCGCAGGCTGGACCTCAGGTCGGCGCTCAGCTCGTACGTGTACGTGCGGCACCTTCCGGAGCACACGTTCCAGCCGCCGGCAGGATGGACCGGTCCGTGCGCCGTCTGCGGTACCTCGGACACGTTCCAGCTCGAAAACCCGATCCTGTTGAACTTCGAGCGGTTCGGTGTCGGCGGGGTACGCCACGACGACCTGGAGTACTGCGCCCTGGACCTGGGACAGTTCGCCCGGGCACCGCTTCCTGTGCCGGAGCAGGCGGACTTCGACCTGCTCGACGAGATCCTGGAGACGATCCGGCTGCTGCCACCGGGTACGAGAGCCTCGAAGGTCCCCGCCAAGCTGACGATGCTGCCCGGCAACCGCGATGAGCGGATCGCGTTCCTGGAGATCCTCGGCATCTGCGGGGTGCTGCAGTCGGCGCGCTGCCCAGGCTTCGGCACACAGTTCGTCCCTTGGGAAAAGCGCCCGCAGCCGGACCGCAACGACCTGGCGTATCCGCTGTGGTGCTGGAGATCCGACGACGGCGTGGACGAGCCGAACGTCAACCGCTTCCTCACCTTCACCGCCAGCGACTGAATGGTGGCATCGGACCACGGCAGCCATCCGCTGTCGACGTCGACCTTGCCGGTTTGCCGTGGTACGTCAGAACCGTCATGGTCCAATCGTTCGCGCCGTCCGGCGGGGGAAAGGACCTGGCACAACCTAACTACTTCGACCTAGAAAAGTAGATCGACGGTTGTCCCCGTGTCCGGCGATGCCGGACACGGGCTGTTTGCCATAATGACGGACGATAGGAAGTCGTTGGCACGCAAGAGATTGCGGTCATGCTACGGACGCGGAACGTGCAGTCGTCGTTGTGGGAGTCGGTGCTGCCGGAGGTGTGCCTGCGGCTGCCGTAGGAGCTGGAACGGGTCGATGCGTGGCTGGACGACGAGTGGTTCTTCGCCCCGTTCGTGCCGCACTTCTCGCCACGGATGGGCCAGCCGAGCGTGCCGATGGAGACCTACCTGCGGTTGATGTTCCTCAAGCACCGCTACCGCCTCGGTTACGAGGCGCTGTGCGCGGAGGTGTCTGACTCGATCTCGTGGCGGCGGTTGTGCCGCATCGACATCGACGGCCGGGTCCCGCACCCTACCACCCTGATGAAGACCACCACCCGGTGCGGGGAACAGGCGGTGGCTGCCCTCAACGAGCAACTCCTCGCTACAGGGGTCGAAGCAAGGGTGGTGAAGACGGGAAAAGTCCGCGCCGACACTACCGTGGTGCGAAGGTTGACTACCCCACCGACAGCGGACTCCTCGCGCGGGCGGTGCGACGCATGTCCGGTCTCGCGCGCCGTATCCGGGCTCGGAGCCGCGCCACGCACCCCGTTCCGGGACCGTACCCGCGCGGCCGGGCGGCGGGTCCGCTCGATCGGGGCGCACCCACGACTGCGCGGCGCGCAGGCCCGCGAGGAAGCGCAGGCCACCGTCGCGCGGATCACCGCGGAGCTGGCCGGGCTCGCCCGCCGCAGCAGCACCGAGGCACGCGTCGTGCTGCGCAACGCCCGCCGCGCCGTGCCGCGGGTGACCGGCCGGGCCAGAGGACGGCTGCGTCGCGCCGTCAACGAACTGGCGGTCATCATCAACCGCACCGACCGGGTGATCGACCAGGCCCGGATCCGGCTGGCCGGCGGTACGCCCGGCTCGGCGACCGTCTGGTCAGCCTGCACGACCCCGACGCCCGCCCGATCGCCAAGGGCCGCCTCGGCAAACCCATCGAGTTCGGCTACAAAGGCTCAGGTCGTCGACAACGAAGACGGCATCGTGCTGGACCACACCGTCGAGGAAGGCAACCCACCGGACGCCCCGCAGCTGGCACCTGCGGTCGGACGGATCACCGACCGCACCGGCGAGTGCCGGGTGCGGTGGCCGCGGACCGCGGCTACGGCGAGGCCGGAGTCGAGACCGACCTGCACGACGCCGGCGTCAAAACCGTGGCGATACCCCGCAAAGGCAGACCAGGCACTGCCCGCCAGGCCCACGAGCGACAACCCGGCTTCCGACGCCTGGTCAAATGGCGAACCGGCTGCGAAGGCCGGTTGGGTCGGACCGGGGCGCCCTGCCGTGATTGCTCACGGTGGGTTTCCCCGGCCCGCCCGCCGCACCCGACGTGCGCGTTTCCGGTCTATCCAGACTCTGGATAGACGGGAAAGTGGCACGCCGGGTGCGGGAAGCGGCCCGAAGAAACGGACCGGTCGAAAGACCAGCACCGCGCTTCGGGCCGACCTTCACACGCATGTCAGCGCCGCCATGCGCCAACTGATCGCGGCCCGGGACTGGCTCCACGTCATCCGCCTGCCGGCCTACGCCCCGGACCTCAACCCGACCGAGGCCGTGTGGTCACATCTCAAACGCAGCATCGGCAACCTCGCCGTCCGCGGCGTCGACCACCTGCAGGCCATCGTCAAGAACCGACTCAAGCGCGTCCAGTACCGCACCGACCTGCTCGACGGCTTCCTCGCCCACACCGGCCTGGACCTCGACTCAAGCTAACCTTTCAAGATCTGTAGCCGTCAACACGGTCCCCGGAACCGGATATTATCTGACCGAGTTGGACCGTCGTGCGCAGCAGGCGGCAATCGACGCGGCTGACCGTCTGTCGCGTCGGACCTATTGGCTGACTGTGGCGAACACTCTTCTGGCCGTCGCGGCCGTCGTCGTCGCGATCATCGCCATCGTCCTTCAACGGTGAGGCGGTGCTCGGTCGGTGACGAGGCCGCCATCGTTGGCGCGGCGCAGTTTAACGGCGGCGATTTGCGAGTCAGCATTGGATACGGCACGGGGGCATCTATTCCTCCTCCTGCGTCGGGCTGAGGATGGCGTCGACCAGGTAGGAGACCAGATCGGCTCCGTCGAGATCGTGCTTAACGCGAGCTTCTGCCGCTAAGCAGACCAGAGCCGGGTACTGATCCAATCTCAAAACCACGCGAGGATTCGTCGTTGTACCGCTAATCTCAACTTCCTCATCGAGGCTTTCCAGCAATTTAGGAATCCTGGAGGCTAGACCGTCCCGATGCTCGCGTCCATTCCAGTCAGGCTTAAGGAGGCGCGCAATCAACCAGGGCGGCAGGAAGTTGATCTTATTCCCGTAAAACTCGAAGTCCTCCTCTCCGCCTTCAAAGCCTTCGCAGACAAGGCGATCTCGTACTTCAGGGTCATTTAGGATGCTGGAAAGTTCAAGCGCGGTGGCTTCGTCTGACGGCAACTGCCGTGAAACCGCGTTGAGCCATGGATCGGTCACGAGCTCGCGAAGAGGCGTCGGAGCCCTGCCTTCCAATGACGCGACCAGCAGATATAGCACGACGGCGGCGTCCAGTGGATTTCTAGACAGGTCGCGCCGCGCGGTCGACAGGACGGGATCTCCTTCTCGGGCGGTGCGAGTAAGGAGGCCGTCCATCGCGGTCCGTGGTAGCCGGAGAAAGGTGGCAGCGTACTGCGGACCGACGATTTCGACGTCCTGCTTCTTGGCAAATGCCTGCTGAATCGCCATAACCGATTCCTGCTGGCGTGATCGGTGAGTGGATATGTCGGCGGCTAGGAAAATGTAGAATCTATGATGCGGAGCATAGAGGTCAACGACTCTGGAGTGCTGATCTCTGAGGAGTGTGGAAATGCCTTTCTCCGCTACCTCGCTGTGGCTCTTAATCTGTACACCGACGAATGTCACGGCAGTTCCCGTTGTAAGCCTAACGAGAACGTCGCACCCATAATCGGACCGGCCTTGTATGTCATAGGCGATGGCGCTGTCGCGCTGGAGCGAGTCCAGCAGTAGATTGAGCTGTTCCGTCACGCGCGGGACTAGGTCGGCGTCGTGCTTTAGGTCCTTCAGGAAGCGGGTTTCTTTAACCCCAGACGCGGCAAAGAGAAATGCGTTTGAAATTAGTCGGCGCCCCAGCGTAATTCGGCCGCCCGCCCTGTCCCTTGCACTTTCGTCAAAGGTCTCTAGCATGGTTGGATGGTACGCGGCCAGGCTCGACGAGTTGATGGCTGACAAACAACGCCAGGTAAGACGTGTAGCTGTGATCAACAAGCTGGTCGGCGGTATGCATCGCCCGCGTGCGGTATCTTCCGAGACGACGAGTTGGACCTGCCGGCCACGGTCCTGGAGGCCCTCAAGCTCTCGCCGCCCGGTTGGAGCCGGGAATCCAGCGCTCCACCGCCGCTCGGCAGCGCGCTGCCGGCCGGCTCAGAGTTGCTCTCGCCGGACCACGTCGCCGCCGCCCGCTACGCCCTGATCGTCGCTGACTCGCTCGTCGACCTCGACGAAGAGAACCACGCGATGCACCGTGAAGGCGGCGAGTACTTCCCCAACACGGAGGAGACCTTCATCGAAGACCCGAGCCTGGACTGGGACGGGGTTCTACTCGATGCGATGGCCACCCTTGGCTTGGAACCGGTCGGGATGCCGGACTGGCTGTGGACCCATGTTCGTTGGTCGAACGCGGTCTGACCCCTTCTCCGGCTTGGTGGTCGAGGGCCTGACCGCCAAAGCGTGAGTGCGCGAGCCTGCGCGAGGTCGTCGCCTCGCCGCGTGGGCTAGGCACCCTCGTGGGGCTACATGTATTGGGCGTATCGCGTGGCAATGGCCTGGCCAGGTTGGCAGAACCGCAGCACGCGCTTGACCTTCTCGGCGGTGTGCAGGGTGATTGGGTACCGTCCGTCGAGCCGGGCTTGGTTCCAGTTCATCTTGCTCAGGGCCAACAGCTCGATGGCCACCTCGCGGGGGCTGCGGGTGAGCTGCGCCGCGCGGATGCCGATCGGGTGCGGGACGTACATGCCTGGATAGGTGGAGTAGAACTCGATGCTGCCACCGGTGTAGAGGGCGTGCTCGTCCGGGCTGAGGGTGAGCAGTGTGCCCCGCAGTGGCGGTGCCGCGCCCGGACGGAACAGCTGGACGTCTTCGCTGTCGGTGATCCAGATCAAGTCGAGGGCGTCGAGGTCGCGGGCGTCGGCGGCGGAGTCGAACCCGGCGATCTCGTCGGCGACGAACCTCGACGATTTGTGGATCACGACGCGGGCCGGCAGGGTGTGGTGTTCACGGCGGTAGGTGTCCAGTGCGGTCTGCAGCAGAGTGTGCGCGTCGGCGGCGTTGAGGTGGGGCTGGTTATCTTCTTTGCTGATGTGGGCGGCGCCGCCTCGGACGATGACGCCGTCGCCGCGTTCGTTGAACACGTGGGCGACCGCGGTGTCCAGGCTGGTGCCGTCGTGCCCGTGGTAGAAGGAGATGCCGACGAAGCAGGTGGTCAGGTCGGTCGCCTGTCGGCGTAGCCGCCAGGGCACACCGCCGGCCTTGTAGTACATGGCGATGTGCAGGTTCCAGGCCCGGCTCGCCTCGTCTTGTCGGCCCCGGCCGGGTGACGGTGGAGTGGTCTCGTCCCAGGTGCTGCGCCGAACGATCTGCAGAGGCTGCCGTACGTGCAGCATCCGGGCTTTGAGTAGGTCGTGGAAGTTCTCGTACCCGGTGTTCGGCCGGTCTTTCCCCCCGCGCTGGCGGTTGGCGGAGCGCATCTGGCGTCGGGTTCGGGTGTCTTTGAGCTGCTCCGGCCGAGCGACGATCATGAGGTCGACGCGGTTCTCCTCGGCTAGAGCCGTGAGTTCGTCGGCGTACAGGCCGACGCTGGCGTCGATCGCGTCGATCCGGGACAGCTTGTCCAGGCCACGTAGAGCCCGGTCGGGCACCTGACGGGTGTTGCGGTCGGAGAACACGAGCGTGGTGTACAAGCCGCGGTCGAGGTCGCAGCCGGGGAACGACGGGAACAGGTGGGGGTAGCGCTCGTCCTTGGCCGCGATCGGTTCGCGGCAGCGTTCCAGCCATCGGCGCAGGCCGTCGAGCTGGTCGGCGGGGCCGACCATGCCGACGCGGATCGCGGTAGGAGCGTCCGAGGCGCCGAGGTCGGCCGGGCCGTAGGCGGTCAGCCCGAACCGCGGATCGATGTGGCCGCTGCCGCCGCCAAACTCCAGCTGCGGCTCGTCAAGCACTTCAGCCTGCATCATGACCTCGCTCCGCTGGCCGAGTTGGTGCACCGCTCCGATTCCTCCGCTTGGGTGGCGGTGCGACGGCTGTGGTGGGCGACTCGTCGTCCTCGTCGCCGTCCTCCTCGTCGAGTGCGAACAGATCCGCCTGCCCGAGTCCGGCGGCGGCCAGCGCCGCGTCGACGTCCATGCTGGCGCTGGGCTTGTCGGTATCGTCATCGCTGGTCGGTTCCGGTGCCGGACCCCACAGCCGGTCATCGATACCGCGTTCGACCTCGAACGTGGCGAGTCCGTCGAAGACCAGGGCCTTGTCCGGCGTGAACAGGTCGGGCTGCTGAGTGAGATAGGTGGCCCAGGTGCGGGTCCAACCGGCTACCGCGGCGTGGCGGTCCAGACGTTTGATGCCCGCCAGGAGTGTGTCGGCGTGCCGGTACTCGTCGCGGCCGTCGCTGGTGAAGCAGTAGTCCGTCCCGAGCTGGCAGTACCAGGTGCCTCCGAAGCGGCGGAATCTGGTCGTCAGGGCGGCGTGCCGGTAGAAGCTGATAGTGTCCGGATCTTGCTTGGAGCGGTACGGTCCGAAGACCGTGTGTCCGCGGCGGCCGGGCGCCTTGCCTTCCCGGCGCGGGTCCAGCGTCGGCGTCGGGCAGAAGTGTAAGTGCTTCCGGTCGTTGTGCCAGCGCAGGTCACCCCGATGGTCGGCGGCCAAGGCGCGGGCCAGCAGGTCCATGAACTGGTACAGCACGTCGGTGTCGTCGCTGCCGGTCCATTCTGCGGTCTCGTGGCGCTCGACGTCGCCGGCGCACAACGCGCGCAGCGGACCGTCGGTCAGGTCGGCGAAGCTGATCACCAGACCGTCGCGGAGGATCCAGCTGCCGCGGATCGGGCCCGGCCGGCCGGCCAGGAGTTCGCCTGCGGCCGGGTAGGTCCGGGCTGATGCTGGTGCCACGTAGATGACCTCCGGCATCCCGACGATCGGCAGCAGGTTGCTGGTGAGCGTCTCTCGTTTCGGCGGCGAGGCCAGGAACACGCCGGAGTCCTTCGGCACGGCCACTCGCAGTAAGTACTCCGCGGCCGTGGCATCGAACACCTGCCGGCGCTTGTCGACGACCACGG
Organism: Dactylosporangium sp. CA-233914; assembly: GCF_050942935.1. Taxonomy (NCBI): domain Bacteria; kingdom Bacillati; phylum Actinomycetota; class Actinomycetes; order Micromonosporales; family Micromonosporaceae; genus Dactylosporangium; species Dactylosporangium sp. CA-233914. Next base: position 4,460,771 of record NZ_CP192030.1, read on the forward strand.
TGCGCTCGGCTCGGCGGCGCGCGTCGGGAAACTCGGCCTTGATGTCCACCCACCACGCCTCGTCCCGGTCAGGGTGCGACAAGATCAGGATCACCGGGGCGTTGCCGCTCAGCCAGTAGTTGAGGTCGACCTCGGCGCAGGTGTACTGGAAACTTGCCTCCGTCTCATACGCGAACGGCAGGCCGCTGGCCTTGCTCTGCACCAACAGCACGAGGTTGAGCACCTGGTGGCTACGCGGATCCACCAGATCGATGTGGCCGTCGATACCATGATCAACCCGACGCGGGTGGAAGAGGTAACCCATTTGGGTGACCCGCTTGTGGATCAACGCGATGCCGGCCTCCCCGACCAGCGTCTGCTGGATGACTGTCTTCCCTCGAGACACGAGCTGTGCCCTTCCGCTACGAAACCAATCTCGCCACGACGAAACGCGGTATCCGCAGTATGCCCGTGGGGTACGACAGTTTTTCTCGGTCCGATCGCGGTTTCTCCGCGAGCCGCGTGGGCGCCAGATCTTCGACGAGCACCGACGGGGCGTCCTGGGGCAATGCCACGTAGCTTAAAATGATCTTGTTGGTGTTCGGCGTGGTGTGGTGACATTGATGCGGTGCCGGTTTGGATCGCGGGTCATGACCTCCGTGGTGGTGGATCGGCCGGTTCCAGCCCGCATCCCAGACCCCGAACAGGTCCAACGAGCCGGTCACCTTCGCGGCGACCTCTTCGTAGTCATCGTCAGGGAACACGCCAAGGCAAGCGTCAGATACGCGGTCGCATGTGCCGGGAGCTTGCCGTCCGAGCGCTGCTCCCGCACCCCGCACACCGCCACAGCGTCATCCACCGCATCCCGCGGCACCTGCGAGATCAGTACGCCCAGCGTGACCTGATCAGGACGCACCAGCGTGCCGACGTCCGAGGGATGGTCTCGACGCAGTCGGCGTACCGGTGGCGGTGCTGAGCGCACGTACGCGGGTACTCCTCCCGCCTGATCCGTCGTACGTTCGGGTGCGGCGAGCGAATGAAGGCGCCCGGTCCTGATGGCATGCTACGTTGGCCGTCGGCGGTGCGACCCGTGTTGTTGATCGTTAAATCACCGCGTGGGTGGCTATCTGTCGGAAAGCCTGCATGCAGGCAGTGTTCTCTGCCGTCCAGAGAGTTGCATGGCGGCTTACGCTCCGCCCGCTGCGGTCATCGGGTCGCGGACCAGGCGTATTTGCAGGTTGGAACTGAGGGTCACAGGGCCAGCTGATTGCGGACCGAATGGTTGGTCCGAGCGAGCACCCGCCGAGCACCCAACCAGCCATCCGCGCAAAACATGAAGGCCCTGATTCCCGGATAAGAGTCTGCTGGGCGTTGATCGGGCTCCCGGTTCGCGGTCGACCGGCCGTCGTGGAAACCCAAAGCGGGGGGTTTATGGGGGGTGCCCCCTTGGATCATCTACAAACACTGATGGCTTGAGCCTGTTTTCCCAGCTCAAGCCATCTTCCGTGTCGGGACAGCGGGATTTGAACCCACGACCCCTTGCCGTCCAGCACGAACCGGCCACCGGCAGCTCATATCGCCCCCGAGCCTGCCTTCACATCCAGCCGGCGCGTGGACTGGTCCCGCAACAGCGCGACGAGCTGACCAAGCTGCAGATTCCGGGACTCGGACACGGCAACATTCGGTGCGGACATCAGCACACTCCTCAACGAAGTCCGGGGGAATCGGCGCGCCGCCCAGCCCGCGGATCAGCGCAGCCGGCGCCAGAGGCGCCCCGATCCGGTCCGGGCTGGACAGCGATTCCCGGGGCTCCTGCGGGGGCTGGTACGCGGACCGCCGCCCGCCCTGCGCGTAGCTGACGTCACAGCCCAGGCGAGGGTGAAGCCAGGCGCCAGCGCCGCCGGGCCCAGGAGAATTTGGCGCCGACGCTGGCGCCGCGGCCCAAGCTGGGCTTGACGACGGCCAGCCAGGCGGGAGCGTGGCCCTGGACTAGCCCTGAGGGAGGCCGAGTCGCAGCGGGCCTCCGGCGTTGCACCGACAGCCAACCGAAGCGGCGGTGCCGGGCCAGCCCTGATGGCGTGTCGCTTCTGTGTCGGCGAAGTGCACGATGCCTTGCGAGCCCTGGCGTGTTCGGCGTTGTGGTGCCGGCTCAGTGCCTTGCTTTGAGGGCGGAAGGATGTCAGGTGGCTGGAGATGGCAGCGGCCCGGGCAAATGCCCGGGCTGCTGTGTCTGCTGTGGTTGGGAGCCTATGCGGTCATGAGGTCGAACTCTTCCCATGGGCCGATGGCTGTGCGGTTGGCGATGAGGGGGTTGGCACCGCCGTTGTCGGCGGTGACGTACATGTTGTTGGCGTTGGCGAGGAAGCTGACGCTGCCGTCGCTGTTGTGGATGAGGGTGAAGGTTTCCCAGGAGCCGACCGTGGTGCGGTTGGCGATGAGGGCGGCGGCGCCGCCGTTCTCTGCGGTGACGTACAAGTTGTTGGCGTGGGACAGCAGCGCGACCTTGCCGTTGCCGAGGTCCAGGATGTCGAAGGATTCCCAGAGCCCGACGGCGGTGCGGTTGGCGATGAGGGAGCTGGATCCAGCGGATTCCGCGCAGACGTACTTGGTGTTGGCGTGTGCGATGAGCGCGGAGCCGTGCAGGTAGTTCGACGTGTTGGACTGCCACAGGGTGGCGCCGTCGGCGCCGTAGATGGCGAGGTTGCCGTCCTCCTGGAGGTACAGCGTGTCGCCGCCGTGGCCGTCGGTGGCCGATGCCCAGAGCTTGTTGGTGTGGGCGGCGGTGGGGTAGATGACAAGGTTGCCGTCAGTTTGCAGTGTGAGCACTGCGTTGGGGTAGCCGGTGGCGCCGTAGGTGGTGCTGGTATGGCGGGCGCAGGTGGTGGTGATGGTCAGCAGACCTTGGGAGAATGTCATGGCGCCGCAGTGCGCGGTCCAGGTCGTGCCGCTCGTGTATGTCGTGTCGTCGGACATTGCCATCTTGTAGCCGGGTGTGCCGGACAGGTCCGAGATCTGTGGCGGGGCGAGGGTCTGGTTCCAGACCTGGACGTTGGCGATCTGGCCGTTGAAGTGGTTGTTGGTCAGGTCGCTGCCGATTTCGAACTTGCCAGCGGCTGTCCAGGTCGTGGTGTGCGAGATGGCGCCGACTGGATTGCCGTTGCTGTAGGTGGCCAGGGTCCCGCTGGCCTTGTTGTAGGTGACGGTGAGGTGGGTCCAGGCGTTGAGCTGGACTGGGTTGGAGTAGGTGGTCGACACGTCATAGGTGGGGCTGGTCGAGTCGTTGGTGGACATGCTGACTGCCCATTGCTGTAGGCCGGGGTCGATGTAGAGGCGCAAACCGGGGCCGGCGGAGCCGTTCTGCGACAGCAGGGTGCCGTTCATTGAGGTCGGTTTCACCCAGGCGCTGACGGTGAAGTCGGCGGCGGTGTCGAGGGCTTTGGTGGGGGTGGAGATGGGAGCGGTGCCGTTGAACTGGGCATCGGGGCTGAACATGTCCGTGGTGTGCCAGGCGGCGCCGCTGGTGCCGGTCGCGTTGAGGCCGCCGGACGTGTCCTTGGCGGTGGTGACGTTGCCGGTGGCGCTGTCGTTGAGCAGCCAGGTGTGCGCTTCGGTGATCAGCGTCTGAGTGGGACGGGCGTTGATGGAGGCGGTGTGCGCAGTGGGATTCAGGTTGGTCAGCAGGTACGTGGTGACCTTCCCCGTTGGATCGGTGGTGCGCAGGTCCGCCGTGCCGTCGCCGTTGATGTCAGCGGCCTGCAGGCCGAGGGTCTGGTTGGTGTTCCAGGCCGAGGCCACGGCGTAGGAGGAGCTGTAGCCGATGGTCAGGTCACCGAGGTTGTAGGTCAGGTCTGACCACAGGTACAGCGCTCCGGTGCTCTTGTTCCACAGAAACATGTTGGTCTTGCCGGCAACCTGTGCCGTGGTGATCGTCCAGTCGTTCCAGGCGCCGCTGGGTGGCGGCGTGGTGAGCTGTTGGCCGTTGTACGAGCCGACGGTGCCGCCGGTGATGTAGTACGACAGCGCGAACCCGGACGTGGCATCACCGTCGATGCCGATCAGGTCCGGGAAGCTGCCACCGGCGGAGCTGTCGCCGGCGTTGGCGAGTTGCAGCGGGACGTCGGTGGTGCCGTATTCGGTCATGAAGTTCGACGCGACCATCTGGTTCGAGGTCGGGCTGAGTGGTGTACCGTCGCCGTTGCCCTTGAAGAAGTAGCTGATGGTTGTCGACGGCTTATACATCAGCACGTCTTGCAGGCTGGTGCCCGCGCTGCTGTAGAAGTGACCGGTGACCGTTCGGAAGCCGTCGAAGTCTCCCGGTGTACCGCCACTGGCGAGTACGCCGGCGACGCCGATGTTGCTGGCCGAGGTGACGATCTGGCCGTTGCCCACGGACCGTTGATAACTGGCTTGTCCTTGGGCTAGCCACACACCGGATACGCGCCCGCTGAGGCTGCCGGTACCGCCAACGGTCAGCAGGTCAGGCACGTTGTCGCCGGTGAGGTCCTGGTCGGCTTGCGGGGCGGCCGGATTGGCGTTGAAGAGGACGTTCGTGGAGTCTGCGCTGACGTTCCCTCCAGCGGAGACGGCCTGGATGACGAGCGAGTTGGTGTACCGGTGTGGGCTGACCGTGATGGTGGCCTCGCCTTGGGCGTCCGCTGGGGCGGTCTGCGGCGCGGCGCCGTTGAGCTGATAGATGTAGCTGGTCGGCGTGGTCTGGTTCTTACCCGGGCTGAGGTGGTACTGCACGTTCTGGCCGATGGTCGGGGTGCCGGTCGTGACCGGTGTAACGGCTGGAGCGCCGGGCCGGGTGGGATCGAAGTTGAACGTGCAGGTGCCCGAGACACCACTGGAAAGCGTCCCGTCGGAGACCTGGACCTTCCACGAGAACTGGGTGACGGTTGGTGTACCGCTGCTGTTCTTGGCGTAGCTGGCCAGTGTTGCCTCTGGCAGGACCCGGACGGCGGTGGACCCTGACGGGTAGGTGACTGCCGTGGAGTCCACGACCTGACCGGTGGCCGTCACGGAGGTGGTGTACGTCGCGGTGAGGTTGCCGCCGTCTGGGTCGGATACTGGCGCATATAGGCTGACTTGTGCGTCGCCGACGGTGCTCGGAGGGTTGCCGGCGCATACCGTTGCCGGTGAGGTGGTGAGGTTTGACGGTGTCGCTGGCGGCCGGTCGTAGGTCACTGACAGGTTGGCGCTGGCCGGATCGAACTCTTTCCAGCTGTTGTGGTCGCTGGACTCGTTTACGCCCGTGAACAGGAACGTCTGCGTGCCGCGGGAGGTGCTGGCTGCGGTCTGGACCGTGGACTGCACGTTGAAATGCACGGCGGCGGCCGCGCAGCTGGAGTTGTAGCCGTGGGCCACGTTCGCTGAGGCGACGACGCCGCCCACGTTGACGTTCTTCCAGTCGTTCCAGTCGGCGTTCGATGACGTCAGCGTGGTTGACGGTGCGTAGACGTTCACCGTGGACGGCGTGCACGAGTACGACCAGACCTCGGTCAGGTACAGGTCGGCAGACTGGATCGTGGCGCCGGCCAGTGCCGATACGTTGAAGTTGACCAGTGAGTGTGACCACATCGTGCCGGAGTTGCCGACCTGCATCATCCCCTGCGGATCGGGTGTGGTGTTCCAGTACTTCGTCGACGGGTAGTACTCGGAAATGCTCGCCCAACCGCTCTTGGTGTTGCTCCAGCCCGGGTCGAGGTAGACCGGGTACGTTGTGCTGGGACCGGTGAGGAGGTTGGCCGACGGCGTGATCGTGATCGCGGTGTCCGACGCGGTGACGGCCATGCCGGCGACCTGGGCGTTCATGCCAGGACCGGACGCGGTGGAGTTTACCTGCTGGCCGGTAGCCGGGTCGACCTCCGAACCTGCCGAACCTGCGGTGGCTGAATTCGCCTGAGCGGCGGGACGCGAGTCCCACATCTGCGGGGCTGGGGCGGTGAACACGGCGCGTCCCGCGGTGTCGTTCGCGCTGATGTTGCCCGCCGTATCGGCCACCAGGTGCAGGCCGGTTGTCTGGGCGGCGAACTCCAACTTCGACAGAGCAGGGTTTGCTGCTGCCGTCGCCGACTGCACGACTAGAACCTCGCGGAATCCGCCCTGCGCGTCGACGCTTACCTGCAGATCCACCCCGGGCAGCACGGCCGTGTAGGTGGCCGTCGCTCCGTTCAGGGTCGGTGTCGGCAGCGCCATGGGTGGTGACAACGCCAGCGACCTGCCGGTGGAGCCGAGCGTGACGAAGGGGCCGGTGCCGCCACCGGCCAGGACCACGTTGGTTGTGGTCACCGTCGGCGTAATGGTGCCGTCGGCGTTGCGGTGCAGCGTCGCGTCCAGGTTCGTCCACGTGCCATTGACGTGCTTGCGTACTGGCATCAGCGTCCGGTTCAACGTCAATGTGCCGCTCGGGTTCGCCGTCACCGTGTCCGTCGGTGTGGTCAAGCCGGTCACCTGCACGGCTGCACCACCGGCACGAGCCTGTGCCAACGCGTCCGACACGGTCACAGCACTCGTCGAGGTCGCCGACGGGACTTCAGCTACAGGTTGAGCCGGCGACGCATGTGTGGCATTGGCATACGTCACCGACAGCAGCGCGCCGACGGCACCCGCGACGGCGGCACGCCAGCGTGACGGTGGGCGACGGAATGGGGGAGTTGCCATCTGGAACCACTTCTCCTCGCAGGGCCGGCGGGCAGTCCGCCAGACCGCGACAGTGAACACCAGCCCCAGGCGGCCCGGCAGCCCCACGATGTCCGGTTTGACGCAGACTCGGATGGACTGACCGATTGGGGGCTCGGGCTCAAACGATCATCGTTATGCTTTCGTCACAATCGATCGTCGCGGCACCTCATCGATCTCTGGCAAAGTGACGCCGCCCTATCAACGCCGTACTCGTTCTCGGCGTCCAAAGGGTGCTGTCGTGCTCGAGGATGCGGGGGAGCTATGCGTCACGCTCAGTTGTTCCGGGTCAGGTTCGACCGCCGTCGCTCCGTCGCGGTGGCCGTCGTGGTGTCAATGCTTGCCGCCACCGTGCAAACGTTGCCGGGTTTTGCCGGCAGTGCCGCGGCGTCGCCCGAGCCGCGGCGTACCGGTCACGTGACTGCCGTTCCGCCGCACTTCAACAAGCCGGTCGACAAGACGACCCGGTTCACCCCGCATGCCACGACGTGGCCCAAACCGGTCCGGACTGCCGTGACGCTCGGTACCAGCGAGAGCGGCCCCGTCCATGCAGCCGGCGGCCCGGTCTGGGCACAGAGCCGCCCGGACCGGAACGGCCGGTATCAGGGACCGGCAGGCGTCGACGTGGAGGTGCTAGACCAGAACGCCGCGAAGGCCGCCGGCATCTCCGGCGTGCTGTTCACTGTCGACCCAGGCACAGCGGCACATGGCTCTGGCACCATTAACGTCGGCGTCGACTACTCCGGATTTGCCGAAGCGTACGGCGGCAACTACGGGTCCCGCCTGCGCCTTGTCCAGCTGCCCACCTGTGCGCTGTCCACCCCGGACGCGCCGAGTTGCCGGGCCGGAACTCCGCTACTGTCCACAAACGACACCAAAACCCAGACCGTATCCGCACCGGTCAGCCTGGACGCCACCCCAGCGGGCACGAAGAACCCGCTACGAACGTCCGCCGCGTCCAACACGATGGTCTTCGCTGCGACAACATCTGCGGGTGCAAGCGGGTCGACGGCGAGCAACGGTGCCGGTAGCTACGACGCTACATCACTGACGCCATCCGGGACCTGGCAGGCTGGTGGGAGCAGCGGCTCGTTCACCTTCAACTACCCGATCGAGGTGCCGCCCGCCCCGTCCGGTCTCGTGCCGCCGATCGGGTTGGCGTACGACTCCGGCCGGCTCGATGGACAGACCGCATCGACGTGGGCACAGTCATCGTGGGTCGGCGACGGCTGGTCAACCCCACAGTCATATATCGAGCAGTCCTTCGCCTCCTGCTCAGACGATCCCGAGGGCACCGCCTCCCCGGTCGCTACTAACGATGAGTGCTACAACGGACCGATCCTCACGCTGTCGCTCGACGGGTCCTCGACTGCGCTGGTGTGGGACGCCAGCAAGCAGGTGTGGAAGGCCGAGCATGACGGCGGCGACGTCGTCACCCACGTCAGCAACTCCGGCAACGGCAGCGGAACCTACAACACCGACTATTGGACTGTGCGCGACCGATCCGGCAACCTGTACATGTTCGGTCGCAACCAACTGCCCGGCTGGAGCTCCGGCAAGGCGACCACGAACTCCGTGGACAGCGAACCGGTGTTCTCCGCCCATGCCGGCGACCCCTGCTACGACAGCGCCGGGTTCTCGGCCTCGGTGTGCACGATGGCGTACCGCTGGAACCTGGACTACGTCGTGGACGTGCACGGCAATGCCATGTCCTTCTACTACCAGCAGGACACCAACTTCTATGGCAAGAACAAGGGCGAAACGAACGTCTCCTACGTGCGCGACAGCCACCTCGACCACATCGATTACGGCTTCACCGATGGCAACGCCTACGGCACCGCGCCCGACCGGGTGAAGTTCAACACCGACGACCGGTGCGTGTCCGGCACCTGCCAGCCCTTGAACGCAACCAACAGCGCCAACTGGCCCGACGTACCGTTCGACCTGATCTGCGCGGCAGGAAGCACGTGCACCTCGTACAGCCCCTCGTTCTTCTCCACGGTGCGGCTGACCTCGGTCGCCACCCAGCAGTACTCACCCGCCATCTCCGGGTACACGACCATCGACACCTACGCCCTGAGCCAGACCCTGCCCACACCGCAGGACCAGACCTCGCCCACGCTCTGGCTATCGTCGATCACCCACACCGGATCCGATGTAACGGCGGCGCCGTCCTCGTCGCCCATCACCCTGCCATCAGTGTCGTTCACGCCGACAGCCCTTGCCAACCGCGTGGACAGCAGCACCTACCAGCCGCTGTACCGCTACCGCATCGCCACGGTCACCACCGAAACCGGGTCAGTCGTCTCGGTCGCCTACAACCGGACCAACCCCTGCAGCACCCCAGTCACGATCAATCCGGCAACGAACACCAGCTCCTGCTATCCGATCTACTGGACCCCGGTCGGCTACACCGCGCCCGTCCTGGACTGGTTCAACAAGTACGTCGTCAAGAGCGTGACCCAGACCGATCCCACTGGTGGAGCCCGCGCACAGTCCACCAGCTACTCCTACAGCGGGCCAGCCTGGCACTACGACGACAACGAGGTCGTACAAGCCAAATACCGAACCTACGGACAGTTCCGCGGCTACGCCGACGTCAAAACCTTCACCGGCGACACCGTCACCGACCCGCAGACCGAGTCCGAAACCACCTACTACCAAGGCATGTCCAAGAACAACAACACCACGGTAGTCAACCGCGCCGACTCCGTCGGCGGGCAACACGAAGACGTTGACCAACTCTCGGGCAGCGTCCTGGAAAGCACCGAATATCTCGGCAGTGGCGGACCGGTCGACCATTCCACCATCAACTCCTACTGGGTCTCCTCGCCGACCGCGACCCGTAGCCGCACAGGTTTGCCAGCCCTGACTGCCGTCCGCGTCGCACCCGTCGAGACCTACACCCGCCGCGCGGTGACGAGTGGCGGCACCACAACATGGCAGGCCCTCGAGGTGGACAACAGCTACAACGCAAACACCGATGATGCCCTCTTCGGAACAGTGCAGCACGTCTACACCCACACCGTGCCGGCCAACCCGGCCTACGATCAGTGCACCACCACCACCTACGCACCGGCCAACACTGCCGCCAATCTGGTCGGCCTAGCAACGGAAGCCGAAACCGACAGCGTCGCATGCGGAGGCTTCACCGAAGGCAGCCCAGCCAGCGTTCCGGGCGCGACCAACACACTGACCGCACCCGCAACCGTGAACCGACCCGCTCAAGTCGTCAGCAACGCACGTGCGTTCTACGACGACCCGACGTTCTCTACGACGTTCCCGCAACCGGCATCGCCCACCAAGGGCGACGTGACGATGACCCGCAAGGCGGCCGACTACATCGCGGGCGCGTTCGTCTACCAGACAAGTTCCCGCACCGGGTACGACACCGTCGGTAGGGCGATCGCCACCTACGACGGCAACGGCAACAAGACCACCAACGCCTACACCACCAACGCCGTCGGGCTCACCACCGCAATTACCGTTAGCAACGCGCTCAACCAGAGCGCCACGACGACGCTCGATCCTCAACGCGGCATCATACTGACGAACAGTGACCTCAATGGCGTCGTCACCACGAGCCAGTACGACGCGCTCGGTCGGCGGACAGCCGTGTGGTTCGCATCCCGCCAGACCACCGGTCCGGCGAACTACACGTACAGCTACCAGCTTTCCAATAGCGGAACGACCGCCGTCACCACCAGTAGACTCAACAAGCAGTCAACCTACGACACAATGACGGTCATCTACGACGGGCTCCTGCGAGCCCGGCAGACTCAGTCGCCAACCGCGCAGGGCGGCCGGCTCATCGTCGACACCTTCTACGACTCCCGCGGATGGGTAGCCTCTACAAACAACGGGTGGTGGGACTGCACCACAGCACCCAACACCACAGTGGTCGCGCCGAGCCAGACGTGTGCCCAGGCCAACGTGCTGCCGAGTCAGAATGTCTACGTCTACGACGGACTCGGGCGCGCTGTACTAAACCACTCCGAGCAGAACGGCGTGGTGATCTCAACCACCACCAACATCTACAACGGTGACCGCACCACCACCATCCCGCCCACCGGCGGCGTGACGACAACGACCGTGTTGGACCCGGCGGGCCGTGCAGTCGAGGTCGACGAGTACAAGAGCCAACCCGTACTCGTCCCGCCTTCCAGTTGGTTCACCGGCACCGCCTACCTGACCGGCGGCACGACCGTCGCCAATCATTTTGGTTTCGACAGCCACGGCAACGAGAATACGGTCACCGACCAGGCCGGGAACACGTGGACTGCAACATTCAACCTGCTTGGTCAGGTCATCGCGAAGACCGACCCGGACGCCGGCACCACAGCGAAGCCGGATCCGAACACCGCGAGCATGGTCTACGACGGCGCCGGAAACCTGGTGCAAGTTACGGACTCCCGAGGCAAGACCATCTCGTACACGTTCGATGCGCTCAACCGTAAGACCGGCGAATACGACGCCGTGCGAAGTGGCCAGAACGCGGGAAACCAGCTCGCGGCATGGGTGTACGACAACGCCAACAACGCCGTGTCGGGCATGACGAATCCGCTAGGCCACCTCACCACGGCTACTGCGTACTGGGGCGGCAAGCCGTACGTGACCCAGGCGCTGAACTTCAACACGTTCGGCAAGTCGCTCGGCGAAACGATGACGATTCCGGCAAGTGAGGGCTTCGGCAGCGTTGACGGCGTCACTACGAGCTACAGCTTCCGGCACGTTTACGAGCCGAACAACGGCCTGCCGACGCGAGATCAGCTGCCGGCCGGCGGTGGCCTGCCGTCGGAATTCTGGACTTACACCTACACCAGCCTCGACCTGCCATCCGGCGTAGGCAGCAGCGCCGGCGGCTATGCTCAGCAGTTCAACTACGACGCCTGGGGACATTCCACCGGCGAGGTACTGCTCGGCTCCGGAGGCAACACCGGCACCGTGACCAACAGTTTCGATCTGCACACCGGCCGGCTGCTCGAACAGAACATCTCTACCACGACCGGCACCACGACCAGCACCGTCAACGATGAGTCCTACAAATACGACCTGGCCGGCAACATCACCCGGCAGGCGTCCACCCGCCGCGGTGCATCGGCGCCGACGGAAACCCAGTGTTACACCTACGACGATCTCGCCAGGCTCACCCAGGCGTGGACCGCTACAGACAACTGCGCCGCAACCCCCTCCGACACCAACCACACAATGGTCGGCGACAGCCTCGGCTCGACGAGCGCCTACTGGACCAGCTGGACCATCAACGACCTCGGCGAGCGTACGGCGCAGACGCAGCACAACCTCGGCACAGGAGCGGGCACCACGACCGCCTACACCTACGACGGCAACGGCGGTCACCAACCCCACACCCTGACGTCCACCACCAGCAGCGGTGGCGCCAGCAGCAGCACCGGCTACAGCTACGACACTGCCGGCAACATGGTCAGTCGCAACGCAGGCCAAGGAAACCAGACGCTGACGTGGGACGACGCCGGCCGACTCACCAAGATCGCCACTACGGGATCGACCAGCACCTTCATCTACGATGCCGAGGGCAAACTGCTCATCCAACGCGACCCCGGATCTACCACGCTCTACCTCGAAGGCGAGCAGCTCGTCCTCAACACGAGCACAGGCGTCGTCACGGGAACCCGCTACTGCGTGCTGCCGGGCGGCATCGTCGCCATCCGTAGCGGAAGCAGCACCAATTATCAGTTCGAATTCACGGACCAGCACGGCACACCCACCCTCTACCTCGACAGCACCCTGCAAAACGCCACATGGCGGCAGACCACTCCGTACGGCGAGCCTCGCGGCACCGCCGCCACGTGGCCGGACAACCACGGATTCCTCAATGCTCCCGCCGGCACCGTCACTGGCCTTACTCGGCTCGGCGCGCGCGAATACGATCCCGCCACAGCACAGTTCATCAGTGTCGATCCGGTTCTCGACGGCGCGGATCCTCAGCAGGTCAACGGCTACGGCTACGCACGGAACAACCCGCTACGTTTCAGTGATCCGACTGGCTTGCGACCGCCGCCGGACGACTGTACGGGGTCCTGCCTGAGCAACTGGGCGGGGGCCCAGGGCAATTCGAAAGCCGCTGACGAGGCACAGGAAGTGGCGACGGGAGGCAGCCCGCAGGCGCACGATATGGCTATTGCGCTGCGTATCGTGCAGATCGAGGCCAAGTATCCTGGGGCGATCGTCAGCGCCAGTGTCGGAGGCATGAGCGGGCCAGACCTCGTCTGCTACAACTGTGCCGCAATCGCTGCTTCCCAGGGCGACAAGAAGGCTGATCCGACCGAGATCTGGGTATGGGAGATCACGACGGTGCCGCAGGACGGTTCCGCTAGGAAGATCAAACAGCTGCAGGGGTACATCGATCAGTTGAACAAGGATCCACTCGTCAAACGTTGGGGCATGCACGCCGTGGCGGGCCCGAAATTCGACGAAGATGGAGGGCCGGCGGTTGTACCGTTCATGGACTGGCAGGAAGTCACCGTGTCATCCTCCAAGGGAACTCCCGGACTCGAACTTTACAAAGTTACCGATACCGGCAATCGGATCCCGCGCGGCGACAAGCGGGACGAGGCAGCCGAGGCAGCAAAAGCCGAGTTGTACAAACAACAGAAGAGATTCGTTCACTTCGTACGTGTGGTCAGTGACCCGTCGACCCAGGGTGCGGTCAAGGACGACCCGGTCACCGGATGGGGCATCGCGATCACGGGCGGAATTCTTGTGGCAGGGATCGTCTTTGCGTGCATGGTGCTCTGTCCGCTCGTGGCGGCGGGCGGCGGTGCCGCGGAAGCCGCCGTCGTGGCAGAGCCGGCGTTGACCCCGCTCGCCGACGCGGTCGCAGCATGGCTGGAGTCGGAGACACTAGTTCCGGTCGGATGATTCGGTCGTGGCCGGTGTCGATGATCGGTACCGGCCACGACGCTTTCGAGCACGACAACGGTGAAATGAGCTATGGACGAACTGCAGGGACCCACTCCGGCGCAGGTCGAGGCGCTATGGGGGCGCCGTACGTCGCTGCGCGCGCAACTGTGCGTGTCGGTCGACGAGGGTTACGCGCGGGCGCTGAGCGCTGCCCGGCGATGGTTCGAGATGGGGTTCGCGGAAATGGGGGGCCAGTTCCGTCGGGCGGTCACGGGTCCGCTGCCGGCCGTGGTGTCGAACTCGACGCGAGCCCTCCAGGAACTGCCCGGCGCGATCAGCGTCCAGCTGGTGACCATGCTTGACGAGCAGGACCAGACGCCGGACGTGGTCTACTCTGAGCCGGCGTGGGAGGAGTGGCTGCTGTCGCTGGGCCGAGTGCCTTGGCTGGCGGCGCTGGAGTGCCGGGAGAACGACAGCACCGGGAACGTGCTCGGGCCGTCGCTGAACCTGACGCTGGATCGGGTCGACAGTGGCGGCACGTGGCTGCTGTTCAACATCGCCGGGTCGGCGGATATGACGCTCGCGGAGCCGCAACGTTCGGCCCTGCTGCGTGTGCTGCGGGCTGTGGCTGAGCACAGCAACCCCGTGCACGGCGAGGTTTCCTGGGGTACGTCCTTCACGCAGGCGGTCTACGAGGAGGCGACGCACCAGTACCCGCAGCGGACCCTGCCGAACGGTCGGTGGGCGCTGCGCAGCTACGCCTGGGTCACGATCCTGCCGGAGGAGATCGGTGAGCGGCTCGGTGGTCTCGACGCGCTGCGTGCCAGCGGCGCGTTCGTCGAGGTCGACCACCTCGCCGGTGGCGGCTACTGGTGCCGGGCGACGCAGGCGCCCGAGGAGTTCGACCAGGCCGCCGCCGAACGCGTGTTCACGGTTGTCGCACCGGCTCTGCCTCCGGGGCGACCGGACCGGGGGCATGTGTACCCGCCGAACGTCCTGGCCGACCGCGATCCCGCGGAGTTCATGCGCTGACTCGAGCCGACGGCGTGCTGGGGTCCTGGACTGCCGCCGGTGGGGCTGCACCGGCCTCGACCACACGCTGCGGTGCGAGGGTCGGCGGCCCGGGTTTGGAGCGCATGCCGGTTCTACGGAACTTGGCGTGCGAGGACTTGGAGGACGTTGGTGACGTCGGGCGCCTGTTTGGCTTTGGCGATGTAGAACTCTTCGGTGATGGATTCGTTGGTGTGGCCGAGTTGTTGGGCGGCGGCTTTGGTGGTGGCTTCTCGGTCGAGGAGTGTGGCGACGGTTTTGCGGAAGGTGTGTGGGGTGACCCAGCCGAGTCCGGTTTCGTGTCGGGCGTTGCGCCACTGGCGTCGGACGTTGTTGGGCCACAGCCACGTGCCCGTCCGAGTGTGGAAGACGGGTCTGGTGGTGTCGGGTTCGGCGTGGCGCTGGCGTCGGAGCAATGTGTCGACGGCGAACTGGGGGAGGAATATGTTGCGGTAGCCGGCCTCGCTTTTGGTCCATGGTTGGCGGAAGAGCCCGCGTCCGGTGACGTTGACGAGGGTGCCGCTGATGGTCAGCGTTGGCCGTGGGGATGACAGGTCGAGGTCTTGCCATCGGACGGCGAGGAGTTCGCCGATGCGAGCGCCGGTGGCGAGGAGCAGGTCGACAATGTCGGCGAGATCGGTGTTGTGGCGGGGGCCGGGTTTTCTGGTGGTCGGGGTTTGCCAGCGGTGGATTGCGTCGCGGACGGTGTTGAGGTCGGTGACGGTGAGGGCTTGCACCTCGCGTCGGGGTTTGCGGATGCGGGCGACGTCGTAGACCGGGTTGCTGGTCAGTGCGTCGTGGCGGACAGCCATGCCGAGCATCTGTCCGAGTGCGGCTTTCGCGGCGCGAGCCTTGCCGGGGTGGGTGGCGGCGACGGTTTTGAAGAATTGGTCCAGCCGGCTGACGGTGGTTTCCTGGATGCGCAGGTTGCCCACCGCTGGGAGGATGGTCGCGCGGATGGAGGTTCGGTATCGGTCGATGGTTTGCGGGGCGAGGCGGGCTTCGGCGATGAGTTCGTCGATCCACAGTTCGCTGAGCCTGCTGATCCGCATGTCGGGGTTGATCTCGTTGCGGTTCGGGGTGGACCGGTCTCGGAGTTTGACGCGCAGTGCGCGTTCGGCGGCGGCGCCGCTGGCTCCCCAGGCTTCCACGTCGCGGGTGACGCCGTCGTAGTCGCGGAAGCGTGCCCGGGCTCGGTGCCGGTTTGGACCGACCTGTTCGCGGCGGATGGTTCCCCAGGTGCCGACGGGCAGTTGTGGCCTAGCCATGGTGTCCTCGGGCGGTCACTGCGGATCGGTCTGTTCGTCGAGCCACCGTTCGACTTCGCTGCGCCGGTAGCGCAGGACGTTGCCGACACGGATGGCGTGGGGACCCTGTCGGCGGCTGCGCCAGGCGTACAGCGTGGCTTTGGGCTTGCCGAGCCAGCGGGCGACCTGCTCGACGGTCAAGAGCGGGTCCGGTTCCTGCGAAGCACTGCGCGGGCCGGTCATCGCGACCCGGCCAGTGTGTGCGTGGTCTGTTCACCCGTGCGGCTCCTCGTGCTGTTGCGTGTAGGGCTGTCCGCGCGTTGGCTGCTGCGCTGTGACGGGGCGGGACGGTAGCGCGACTCGCGCGGCAATGGCGAGCGGATCGAGACCGGGCTTTGGATGGTGGGGCGGCAACGGCTGTTGCTCGGCAGAGTCCCCCGAGGTGGAGTCAAGGGTTGCGTGGGTTGAGCCGTTGCGGCGCGGAGGTGTTGGGTCATGTTGGCTCCAGGACCTGTGTTGGAAGCGGTGCCGGCGAGGCGGCTGATGGCTGTGGATGGCGGTGTATCGCCGGCCGGTCTTGGTGATTGGCGAAGGGTGCATCGGCGTGCGGTGGCCCGGACGTCGTCGTGTCGGCAGACGCCGGTCTGGTGTCCGGCAGCATGGGTCAGCGGGCGGTGGGCGGCCGTCATGGGAGGGCCGGCCCGAATGCGGAGTGTGGTTCGTTCGGTACCAGAGACGTCGGGGTCTGGAACAGCGCGATGTCGTCGTGCTGGATGAGGTTTACCGGGATGCCTTTGCGGCGGCTGGCCCGGGCTACGTGCAGCTGGAAGAACGAGTGACGGGCCACGAGACGGCCGTCGCGGGCCGCGGCGTGGACCGCGCGGCGGCACCCGATGAGGTCCAGGCCGGCGGCCAGACCGGCCTGGATGGTCTGGCCGGGCAGGTCGACCAGGAAGTGGTCGCGCCGCCAGGGCCGGGCCACCACGGCGATGATCCCGCCGGGTTTCAGCAGCGGGACGCAACCGGCCGGAACGCGGTGATGCCGTCGAGCAGCGCGGCTCGCCCGCGATGGGCCAGGTTGGTCGGGTCGGCCGCCGTGCGGCCGGTGTTCTCGAGGTCCGTGCCGGGCGGGTGCTGGGTGTAGGTGTTGTGGAAGCGGGTCAGTGGCCCGCGGCGGTGCTCGACCCGCCCGTGCATGGTCTTGCCGTACGGCGGTGAGGTGAGCACCAGGCTGATCTGGCCGCGCAGCTCCCCGGGCACGCCGCGGGGCAGGCCGGTGGCGTCGCCGTGCAGGACCCGGGCGTGGCCGGTGCCGCCCTGGCGGCGGGCCAGGTCGATGTTGGCTCGGGCCAGGGCCGCCCAGCCGGGTTCGTACTCCATGCCGAGAGCGTTGCGGCCGGCGTGGATGGCTTCGACCAGGGTGGTGCCGGTCCCGGCGAGGGGGTCGAAGACGAGCTCGCCGGGCTGGGTGTAGTCGCGGATCAGGGCGGCGGCCAGGTCCGGTGCCATCCTGGCCGGATGCGCCCCGGACCCAGCGATGAACCGGCCGCGGCGCTGCCGGGCCAGGCTGCGCTGCCCGACCAGGATCACCGACAGCAACGGTGACGGGTTGCCCGGTGCCGGCGTGTCGCCGCAGCAGGGCGATACGCGGGCGCCGGTCATGGCGGGGGCTGCGACATGCGGGTCGGTGCGCTCAGCCACGGCGGCCACCTCGAGCGACGAACACGAACAGATCCAGGTGGACCTTGAGGTGAGCGGCGGCGCGCAGCATCGCGGGGTCGGCCGGTGCCGTCCGCCAGGTGATGCGCTGGCCGACGATCGGGGCAGTGATCGCGACGATGTGCTGCAGCCAGCCCAGGCCGGCCTGGTGCGCCGCAGGGATGAGTGCGCTGCTGTGCTCGACGAACGTCTGGTCGGGAGGTAGCCCGGCCAGGGCGACGATGGTGCAGCCACCCGGGCTCATCAGCCGGCGGCAGGCGCCGAAGATGGCGATTAGGCTCTCCCGGCGCATCCCGCGGGGCTGGTTGGCCGGGGGCCAGGGCAGCACGATCAGCGCGACCGTGCCGGCGGCCTGGTCGAGGCCGGCGAGCTGGTTCGGGTGTGCCACGCTGCGGTAGCCGCGCCCGCCGGCGCCGGCCGCGCCGGCCAGGGCCAGGTCGTGGCCAACCGACACGATCGTGTCGCCGGGGCGAGTGTGGACGCCGACCACCAGCGCGGCCAGCCGCGGACTCAAGGCGTCGGCACGGCGGTGGCTCCAGCGGATGTCGACGTCGGCGACGCGCCACACTGCGATCGGCACCGACGGGTCACCGGGGACGACGTCGATGTCCCCGGTCGCGATCAGTTCGGACAGCGCAAGGATCGAGATCCGCCGTTAAATTTACAGTCCCCGTCGAGGAACCCGGCGAGGGTGCCGCGTTCGTGCAGCGCCACGGCGGGCGCGACGACGAAGGCGGTGACGAGCAGGCACATCCACAGGCCCGGCAGGATCCGCAACGCGCGGTGCCAGGCGAACCGGCCGATCGGGGTGTGCGCCGCGCTGCGGGTGATGAGCAGGCCGGACAGCACGAAGAACCCGAAGACGGCGAGGGTACCGACGTTCGTCTGCTTCCGGAAGAGCGACCGGCCGAGGTCCTCCCAGCCGAAGCCAAGCGACGTGGCATGGGCCACGACGACGGCGCCGGCGAGCGTGAGCCGGATGAAGCCGATGCCGTTGTCACGGCCGGTGTAGTACGTGTCGAGGGTGCCGTGGCTACGGAACCGATGTCGGGTGGCCTTCGAGGTGGGCGCGGGCATGCACGCTCCTGTTGATGGTGACGCGCGGGAAGGGCCGCCGTGCTGCCTCGAGCGCGGCGGTGCGAGGACGGCGGGCCACCCGACCGTCCGCGGCACCGGCCCGTTCGGGCGCAGCGTTGCGTCACACCGGACGTCGGAGCACGTCAGGCGCGGGATGCGGATCCGGTCAGGCGGTCGCGGCCGGGGGAGCGCGACCCGCGGCGCAGCCCGTCAACCAGCGGGTCGCTAGCGGCAGCGTGTCATCGGCGGGCGAGACCGGCGTGGTTGCCGGCTGGGGAGGTCCAGCCTTCAGCAGGTGCACCGCCAGGCGCAGCAACCGGTCACTGTGCCGCCGCCAGATCAGGCCTGCCGCGGCGCCGACGAGGGCGTGGATCGCGGCACCGTAGAGCAGCAGCATCGGCGTCGGGACGGCGTGTGGCCCGGAGACTGCCATGTCGACGCATTCGACCATCAGGAATGTCGCGGCTCCACGTTCCGCGCTGCCATCGTACCCGCCGATTCGGGACCGCCTTTGGCCTCTGTCACCACGAACTCCGAAGGCGGGTGGACATCCACTGCTGAGCCTGACCGGTCTGGTGCTCCGGTCGTCCGACGGCGACGCTGACGTCAGTGTCCAGCGCCGCCGTCCACCCACCCGCCCACGGCGGGCGGACGGGTTCAGGTGTCCGGTTGCGACGAGGGGTGTTCGATCGCCGCCGGTCGTTGCTGCACCTGCTGTATCCGGCGTACGTCGAGCTTTTCGGAGCGGTCGAACCGGTAGATGCCGTTGCGTTCCTGGAAGACGTCGGTGAGCTGGGTGTAGCAGTAGCCGAACATGCGGGGGTTGTCGAGGAGGGTGTCGGTGAGGCCCTGGAAGCGTTCGTGCCACTCGTCCTCGGTGTGCGGTCGTTGTCCGTATCCCCAGGAGTTGGCGGTGTCGGAGCCGGAGACGGCGCCGGTGGTGGCGGACTCCCACCAGATGCCGCCGTACTCGCTGATCATGTAAGGCTGCCCGCGGTACGGCAGGGAGAAGGCGGCGTCGTCTCCGGCGTGGGTGTTGGCGTAGGGGGTGCCCTCGGCGAGGCCCTGGAGCTGGCCGGCGAAGGTCTTGGGGTCCTGCTCGTACAGGTGGGCGTCCCAGATGTCGGTGTAGGGGACCCGGTGGGAGTACCCGGAGGCGTCGATGACCGGGCGGGTCGGGTCGGCGGCCTTGGTCGCGTCGTAGAGGGCCTTGGTGACGTCGTCCAGGGTGGTGGTGCGGTCGTGCAGGCGCTGGTGGGTCTCGTTGAGCGGGCACCAGCCGATGATGCTGGGGTGGCTGATGTCGCGGGCGAGTGCCTCGAGCCACTCGGCGATGTACGACGATGTCGGATGCTGGTTGTCGCCGGCGGGTCCGGTGCCGGAGCAGCCCCAGTCGCCGTACTCGGCCCACAGCAGGAACCCGAGGCGGTCGGCGTGGTACAGGTACCGTTCCTCGGCCACCCGCTGGTGCAGGCGGGCTCCGTTGAACCCGGCGCGCTGGGCCAGCCGGATGTCCTGCACCAGGTCGGCGTCCGTCGGCGCGGTCATCAGCGACTGCGGCCAGTAGCCCTGGTCGAGCACGAGGCGCTGGAACACCGGTTCGCCGTTGAGCAGGACCGCCGGCCCGTCGATGGTGATCGAACGTAGCCCCGTGTAGCTGGTGACGGCGTCGATGACCGTGCCCGAGGCGTCGAGGAGTTCGACGCGCAGGTCGTACAGGAAGGGGTCCTGGACGCTCCAGAGCCGGCGCGACCCGGCCGGGACGGACAGGCGCAGCATCGGGGTGAAGTCCGTGTCGGCGGTGATCTCGTCGGCGGCGACGACGTCGCCCTGTGCGGTGAGGGTGGCGCGCAGCCGCGTGCCGGCCCGGCGTCCGGCCAGGGTCACGTGGCTGGCGACCTCGCCGCGCGTGACGTCGGGCAGGGTGCGGAGCCCGGCGATGCGGCGGGAGGGGACCGGCTCCAGCCAGACGGTCTGCCAGATGCCGGTGGTGCGGGTGTAGAGCGCCTCGGTGTTGTGGAACCAGGTGGCCTGCTTGCCGCGGGCCTGCACGCCGTGTCGGCTGTCGCGGGCGCGGACCACGATGACCGCGTCCTCGCCGCCCCGCACGACGCCGGTCAGGTCGGCGGTGAACGAGGTGAATCCACCGCGGTGGCGGGCGACCTCGGTGCCGTTGACCCAGACGGTGGTGTCGTAGTCGACGGCCCCGAAGTGCAGCAGCACGTCGTGGCCGGACCACTCCGGCGGCAGCGGCACGGTCCGGCGGTACCAGACGGCCTCGAGGAAGTCGGTGTCGGCAACGCCGGACGCCTCGGACTCGGGGGCGAACGGCACGACGATGGTGCCGCTGAGCGGCCGGTGCACCAGGCCGCGTTCCAGGCCGCTGTCGCCCTGGTCGATCTCGAACTCCCACGGTCCGTTGAGGTTGAGCCACTCGTCCCGCACGAGTTGCGGCCGGGGGTACTCGGCGCGGGGCAGAGGCCGGGATGGCGGCGTGGTCATGGCTGGTCCTCGCTCGGGAGTGGTGCGTAGGAGACATCGATGAACGTTTGTGCGCGCTGCTGCCCCTCGGTGTCGACGATCCTCAGGTGCAGCCGGTGCCGGCCCGTGGCGCCGGGCATGGTCACCGCCGCGTGCAGCGCCTCGCTGACGCTGTGGGGCTCGAGCGGCACCAGGTGGGTCTCGCCGCCGGTGCTGTCGTCCCAGTGCCAGCGCAGCGTTCCGGTGAGCGGGTGCCCGCCGTGGTGCGCGACCTGCACGTCGAGCGGCAGGTCGGCGCCGGTGGCCACGACGTCGATGCCGGGGGTGTGCGGCGTGAGCAGGGGGATGATGACGGTGTCGGCGTGGACGTCGCGCGGCACGGTCCCGCCGAGGTCCTTGCGCCCGCGGTGGAAGGTGTAGATGCCCACCGTCTCGTGCTCGATGTCGTACAACTCGGTGTAGACGTAGCCGATGTTCGCCGGATACCGGCGCAGTTCCTGGGTCTGCCAGCGCAGGTGCCAGCCGCGTTCCAGGCTGTTCCAGCCGCCGCCGTACTCGCTGTTGAGCATGGGCTGGCCGGTGTCGGTGCCGGCGGTCACGGCGATCGGCTTGGGTGTCGTGATGCCGGCGCTGAGCTCGATGGGCAGGCGGTCGGTGCGCCCGGTGAGCAGCTCGGCGATGACCTCGGCGAAGCCGGCGGGGGACTGGTCGTAGTAGTGCCAGTCCAGCAGGTCGGTCTGGACGTGGCACCACCCGGAGTTGTCGATGATCGGCCGGCTCGGGTCGTTGCTGCGGATCTGGTCGTAGGCCTCGGCGACGCTGGCCTGCTTGGCCTCGTCGTGGTCGACCCGCCAGTCCAGGCCCCACTCCTCGTTGTACGCGCCCCACATGATGATGCTCGGATGGTTGTGGTCGCGTCGCAGCATCGCCTCGGTGACGGCCCGGAACGCCGCGGTCGACTCGGCGGTGTATCGGCCGGGCGACGGCGGCTCGGCCCACACCAGCATGCCGAGCACGTCGGCCCAGTAGAGCCAGCGGGGGTCTTCGAGCTTGACGTGCTTGCGGACCAGGTTGAACCCGGCCTCGGCGGCCAGTTCGATGTCGGCCCGCAGGTGGGCGTCCGAGGGGGGCGTGAGCCCGCTCTCGGGCCAGTAGCCCTGGTCGAGCACCCCACGCAGGTAGAGCTGCTCGCCGTTGAGCCGCAGCTGCCCGCCACCCCACTCGATGCGGCGCAGCCCGGTGTAGCAGCGCACCCGGTCGACCCCGCTCGCGGTGGCGAGCTCGATGTCGACCCAGTACAGGTGCGGGTCGGCCGGTGACCACAGCCGGGGCTCGCGGACGGGGAGGCGGACGGTGGCGACGTGGCCGGTCACGGTCACCGGCACCGGCGGTTCACCGGGGATCGTGGCCCGCAGCTCGGCGCCGGCGGGGTCGCCGCCGATGGTGATGCGGGCGACGATCCCGGACAGGTCGTCGTCCGGGGTGAGCCGGACGTGTTCGAGGTGGGTCTGCGGCCGGGATTCGAGCCAGACGCTCTGCCAGATGCCGCTGGAGGGGGTGAAGCTGCAGCCGTCGTAGTCGTCGGCGGGAATGCTGCGCTGCTTGCCGTGCGGGATGAACCGTTTGTCGTCCGGCGACTCGACCCGGACGCACAGCACGTCGGGGCCGGCGTCCGGCCGGGCGGCGAGGGCATCGGTGATGTCGGCCTCGAACGGCTCGTAGCCGCCGGTGTGCTCGGCGACCGGCACCCCGTTGACCCACACCGTGGCCCGGTGGAAGACCGCGCCGAAGTGGGCGATGATCCGTTCCGCGTGCCACGCGCCGGGCACGGCGAGCTCCCGCCGGTACCAGCCGACCGGCAGCCAGTGGGCCTGGACGCCGGACATCGGATGCTCCCACGGCGCGGGCACGACCGCGGTCGTCGGCCAGGGGGCCTGATCGTGCTGCCATCGGTTCGCCAGGCCGGCGTCGGTGGGGTCGGCTCGAAACTCCCACGCGCCGTCCAGCGGCCGCCAGCTGTGTGAGCGGTCGAAGTGCGGCCGCGGATAGGACACGTCACGGCGGTGGTCACCGCGACCGGGCTCGATCGTATCGATATTCAATTCCGCTCCGAATGTACTTTGCAACGACGCAAACGAGTATGATCGGACGGTCCGTCGGTGGCAAGTAGGCGAGAGGAACGCGGGGATGGCTGCAACGTTGCGAGAGGTCGCCGAGCGGGCCGGGGTGTCGGTGCGGACGGTGTCCAACGTCGTCAACGACTACCCGCATGTCGCGCCGAAGACGCGGGCGATCGTGCAGCGGGCTCTCGACGAGCTCGGCTACCAGCCCAACCCCCTGGCCCGCAGCCTGCGGCAGGGCCGGTCCGGGCTGGTCGGCCTGGTCATTCCCGAACTCGACGTGCCCTACTTCGCGGAGCTGTCGCGGGCGGTGCTGCACGAGGCGCGGGCCCTGGGGCTGACCGTCGTGGTCGACCAGACCGACGGCGAGCTGGCCCGCGAACGCGAGGTCATCGTCCGTGGCCAGGGTTCGGCCATGTACGACGCGGTGATCGCCAGCCCGGTCTCGTTGACCAGCACGGACCTGAAGGCGCGGCGCAGCACCGCACCGCTGATCCTCATCGGCGAGCGCATCGCCGGCGGGGGAGTCGACCACGTGATGGTCGACAACGTCGCGGCGGCGCACGACGCGACCGCGCACCTGATCAGCAGCGGCCGCCGGCGCATCGCCGCGATCGGCGAGTCCTGGAACCGGCCCGCGACCACGGCGCACCTGCGCACGGAGGGCTACCGCGCCGCCCTGACCGCGGCCGGCCTGCCGGTCGACCCGGAGCTGATCGTGGCCACCCGCTACCTGCACCGCGCCGACGGCGTGCAGGCCCTGGACCGGCTGATGTCGCTGGCCCAGCCGCCGGACGCCATCTTCTGCTACAACGACCTGCTCGCGCTCGGTGTGCTGCACGCGGCCGCGCACCGAGGCGTGCGCGTCCCGGACGACCTGGCGGTCGTGGGCTTCGACGACATCGAGGACGGCCGGTACAGCCGGCCCACCCTCACGACGATCAGCCCGGACCGCCGGCAGATCGCCCGGCTCGCGGTCGAGATGCTGCAGCGCCGGCTCGACGGCGACACCGCTCCCGCGGCCGAGCTGCGCGCGAACTACCAGCTCATCGTGCGGGAGAGCTCGGGCGCGGCGCAGTCGGCGGCCCCGCGGCAGCGGCCGACCGGCGGCCGGTAGCCCCGCATGGCCGGAACGTTTCCGCCTCGTTGCTGATTGATCTCTTGTGGGCCGGGACCGAAGGTGCTCTACTTTGCAACGAGGCAAATCGTCATCCCTGGCATCGCCAACACCCCCGGTGCCGAGCACGACGACTGAGATCCCTCGTCGCCGGCGCATACGTCTCCCCAGGAGGAAACCGTGCTGCAGTTTTTGACCAAGAATCCCGCCGGCCCGCCGGGCCGTCGCGCCGTGGCCGCGTCGCTGGCACTGCTTGCCGGTGCGAGCCTCGTCAGCGGCTGCGCCGGCCAGGGCAGCAAGAGCGACGGCAGCACCGACAGCAACGGCGTGGTGAACCTGTCGTTCTGGAACTTCCTCACCGGATCCGACAAGCCGACCATCGACAAGATGATCGCCACGTTCAACGACACGCACCCGAAGATTCACGTGACCAGCAACGGGCTGCCCGGGGACGTGCTGAGTCAGAAGCTGCTGACCGCCATCGCCAGCGGCACCGGCCCGGACATCATGAGCCTCAACGGCATCACCGTCGCCCAGTACGCGGCGAAGGGGGCGCTGCAGCCGACCGACGACTTCTACTCGTCCACCAAGTACATGGACACCTCGGTGCTGGTGAAGCCCGCAGTGGACGTCAGCAAGGTCGGCGGCAAGAACTACGGAGTGCCGCTGAACCTCTCCACCGAGATGCTGTACTGGAACAAGGACCTGTTCGCCAAGGCCGGCCTCGACCACCCGCCGACCACCCTCGACGAGTTCACCGCGATGGCGGACAAGCTCACCGTCGACGCCAACAAGGACGGCGTGCCAGAGCAGTACGCCATCGTCATGGCCAGCCACGACACGCTGCCGATCTGGCAGCCGCAGCTGTGGAACTTCGGCGGCGGCGTGGTCAGCCAGGACGGTAGGACCGCCACCCTCGACGCGCCGGGGACCCTCAACGGGATCAAGTACTGGGTGAACGCGGTGCGCAACAAGAAGGTGTCGCCGCTCGGCGCGGGCGGTGCGGACGCCGACAAGATGTTCACCAGCGGCAAGGCGGCCATGGAGCTCGTCGGCCCGTGGATCGCGCCGACGGCGGAAGAGGCGAAGATCAATTTCGGGGTGACGGCCCCGTTCAGCGGGCCCAGCGGGCTCACCCCGCTGGCCGACACGGTCACGTTCGGGCTCAGCGCCAAGGCGGACGCCGCGAAGAAGGACGCCGCCTACCAGTTCTTCGCGTTCTGGCTCGGCCGCGACAACCAGAAGGTCTACGCCGAGGGCACCGGCTTCCCGTCGACCCGCACCGACCTGTCCGCGGCCGACCTCGGCAGCAACAAGTACCCGGCGATCTTCGGTGACCCGAAGATCACCTCCGCGGCCCGGGTGTACCTGGCCGGCGTGCCCAACGGCGGGCAGGTCAACGACACGGTCTTCGTGCCCGCTCTCGAGAAGGTGCTCAACGGCGCCGACATCGACGCGACATTCTCGGCGGCCAACAAACAGGCCCAGGCGTTGATCGACCAAGGTCAGTAACTCGACAGCCCGCGCCTTCCAGCCCGATGACGGCCGCGAAGGCGCGGGCCAGCCGACGGAAGGTAGCAATGTCCACGATCACACAGTCGCCGCCCGGCCGCCCGGCCGCGACGACCCGCCCATCGCGACGATCCAACGTCCGGCGCGGTGAGCAGCGCGCCGCCTGGCTGTTTCTCACGCCGAGCCTCGTCGTCCTGGCCGTCTTTCTGTTCTGGCCGATGATTCAGGCGGGGTACCTGTCGTTCACGGACTACTCCCTGCTCCAACCGGCCCACTGGATCGGCACCGCCAACTACCGGCGCCTGATCGACGACGAGGCGGCCCGCAACGCCCTGCGCAACACCGCGGTCTACACACTCATCTCGACGCCGCTGAGCGTGGGCCTCGCGCTCGGCATTGCGGTCATGCTCAACACCCGCATCCCATTGCGGGGCTTCCTGCGCACGGCCGTGTTCCTGCCGTTCGTGCTCTCGCTGAGCATCGTGTCGATCGCGTGGAGCTTCCTGCTCGACCCGAACCTGGGCATGCTCAGCGACTGGCTGCACGGCCTCGGCCTGGTGACCGAGCAGGGCCTGCTGACCGACCCGCAGTGGGCGATGCCCGCCGTGATCGCGGTCGGCATCTGGAAGAACGTCGGCTTCTACATGCTCATGTATCTCGCCGGCCTGCAGGGCATCCCGGCCGAGATGTACGAGGCGGCCCGCGTCGACGGCGCGGGACGGCTGCGGCGCTTCAGGTCCATCACCTGGCCGTTGCTGTCCAACCAGACCATGCTCATCACCGTCATCGCCACCATCACCAACATCCAGGCCTTCGACCAGATCTACGTGATGACCCAGGGCGGCCCGTTCTTCAAAACCGAGACGATCGTGCCACTGATCTACCGCAGCGGCTTCAGCAACCTGCAGTTCGGTTACGCGGCCGCCATCTCGTGGGTGCTGACCGGGCTGATCCTGCTGGTCGCGCTCTGCCAGGTCGCCTACTTCCGCCGTCGGGCGGTGCAGTATTGATGCGCCCACCGACCCGCCTGCTCCAGCTCGCGCTCAAGGTCACCACCGCGCTCGCCGCGCTGGCCATCGGACTGTCCATCCTGCTGCCGATCGTGTGGATGGCCCTGGCATCCGTGCGCCCGGAACGGGACCTCACCATGTCGCCGCCGTCGCTGCTACCCCGGTCGTTCACGGTGACGCACTACGTCGACGTGTGGTCGCGCATCCCGTTCGCCCACCTCTACTGGAACACCATCGTCTTCGCCGGTCTCGTCACCGTCTGCTCGCTGGTGTTCGACTCGATGACCGCCTACGCACTGGCCCGCCTGCGGTTCAAGGGCGCGGGCATCGTCGCCGGCGTCATCATCGCCGGACTGACGATCCCGTTCCAGGTCACCCTCGTGCCGCTGTACGACCTGATGAACAATCTCGGCCTGGTCAACACGACCGCCGGCCTGGTCCTGCCCCGGCTGACCAACGCCTTCGGCATCTTCTTCCTCCGGCAGTTCTTCCTGTCCCTGCCCCGCGACATCGACGAGGCGGCGCGCATCGACGGCGCGTCGGAGTGGCGGATCTATGCGCGCGTCATCCTGCCGCTGGCTCGACCGGCCCTGCTCACCCTCGCCCTGTTCCATTTCCAGTTCAACTGGAACGACCTGCTCTGGCCGCTGATCATGACCCAGGGCGCCGACCACGCCACGCTTCCCGCCGGGCTCGCCACCTTCACCGGGCAGCATTCGGTCGAGTACGGCCTGCTGATGACCGGCTCGGTCCTCGCCATCGCACCGATCGTCCTCATGTTCCTGCTCGTGCAACGCAGCTTCGTGCAGGGCATCGCCACGACCGGCAACAAATAGCCGCCACTCGAAGAGTCCGCCACTCGAGGAGACGCACATGAACCGACACGTCCGCCGGCTTGCCTGGCTGGGCCCGGCAACGCTCGCCGCCGCCCTGCTCGGCCCCGCCGCACCGGCAGCGGCAAACCCACCGGGCGACAGCACCGCGGTGTCGTGGGGCTCGGCCACATTGATCAACAACGTCGCCCCCTTCACCGACGCCGGCACCGACGCCCGCGGCGAGCACCCCGGCACCTTCGGGTCACAGTTCCCGCGCATGACCCGGCTGGCGAACGGGAACCTGCTCGTCGTCTACACCATCTACGCCAACAACGGCTACACGCACGACCCGAACGGCGGCAACCAGCTGCAGATCGCCCGCAGCACCGACAGCGGCCGGAACTGGACGGTGCTGAGCACGCTCAGCGATCCCGGCCGCGACCTGGACAACGGACAGCTCCTGCAGCTGTCCAACGGCGACGTGCTGCTCGCCTACCGCTCGGTGCGCTGGCAGGAGTCGTACCGCATCGAGGTGTCCCGCAGCACGAACAACGGCGCCGGCTGGACCTGGCTGAGCGCCGTCGACGCCAACGAGGGAAGCCCCGGCAGCCTCGGCAACCCGGACCGCGGCGTCTACGAGCCGTACCTGCAGCAGCTGCCCGACGGCAGCGTCGCCATCATGTACGCCAACGAGAAGCACGTCACCGAGTCGCCGTCGTATGCGCAGGTCATCTCCGAGCGCATTTCCACCAACAACGGATCGAGCTGGGGCGGCGAGTCCTACAGCGTCAGCGACGCGGGCAACTCGGCCGCGCGCCCGGGCATGCCGGTGTGGACCCGCATGGCCGACGGCCGCTGGATCGTCGTGTTCGAGGTGTGCGGCACCGACAACTGCAACGGGCACTACAAGATCTCCAACGACGGTGTCAGCTGGCCCAGCGGCCTCGGCACGACCCTGCCCTTCCAGGTCAGCGCGCCGTTCATCCTCGCACTCAGCGACGGCCGGCTCGTGGCGACCTCCAACACCCACGAGATCACCATCAGCCGCGACTACGGCGCCAGCTGGTATCAGGACGACACGCACCCCTGGGCCTCGCTCGCCGACGCCGACAACCTTTGGCCCGCCCTGATCCAGACCGGCATCGACGAGATCGCCGCCGTGACCTCAGCCGGCCGCCCGCCGCTGCACAGCACCGGCGGCCACAACATCCAGGTCAAGTTCGGGTCCTTCGCCGGCTACGCCCCGCCGGCCATCAGCTCGGGCAGCCGCTACACGATCACGGCGCAACACAGCGGGCAGAATGTCGACGTCCGGGCCGGGTCGGGCGACGACGGTGCGGTGGTGCAGCAGTACCCGCCCAACGGGCTGCCGCCGCAGAGCTGGCAGCTGTCGGCGCAGCCGGACGGCTCGTACTACGTCATCAACCAGCAGAGCGGGAAGTACCTCGAGGTCAAGAACAACCTCGGTACCGACGGGGCCGAGGTCGACCAGTGGTCGTACACGGGCTGCGCGTGCCAGCGGTGGTTCTTCGACTACGTCGGTGCCGGGCTGTACCGGATCCGCAACGCCGGTAGCGGACTGAACCTCGACGTGACCGGGGGCAGCCTGGCCAGCTCGACCCCGCTCGAGCAGTACCACGACAACTCGGCGCGCCCGCAGCGGTGGCGCCTCACACCGGCGCCGTGACGCGGTGGCCGCCCGGCGAGGAGTCGCCGGGCGGCCGCGCCCGCCCTGCATGAGGAGGTCATGACATGGTCATCGAGATGCGGCGGGCCGAGATCGTGGCCATCGCCCGCCGGTCCGGCGGGGTCGGTCTGCGGGAGCTGAGCAGCCGCTTCTGCGTTTCGATCCCGACGATCCGCCGGGACCTGGCGGTCCTGGCCGCATGCGGCCTGCTGTGCCGCGTCCACGGCGGCGCCATGCCCCTGGCCTTGCCGCCGGCGGGCCGGCGGGCCGGCGCCGAACTGCAGGCCGCCGCGTCACTCGTCGAGGCCGGGATGGCGATCGGTCTGTCGGGGCGGCGCCGGGCCGTCGCGCTGGCCGGCCTGATCGCGGACGTGCCGGACCTGACGGTGGTGACACCGATGCTGGCGGTGGCCCGCGCGGTCCGGGCCGGCGGCCCGACCCTGGTGGTCATCGGCGGCGTGCGTACGCCGAGCGGCAGCCACGCGGGCCCCCTCGCCGAGGACGCACTGCACGGTCTGCACCTGGACATCGCCTTCGTCGAGCCCACGACGTCCGGCGACGCCCTGGCCGCCGCGACCGACGATGCGCTCCTGTGCCGCGCCGCCCGCCGCGTGCTCCTGTGAGCGCACGACCACCAAGCCACCGACGCCAGGCGCGCCACGCATCGCCAACGCCGCACTAGCCTGCCGCGTTTAGTCCAGCGTCGTGAGGAAGGCGGCGACCGCGAATCCCAGCGCCGTCAGCAGCGCGATCGGGCGACCGCCCCGGCTGGAGGCCTCAGGCATCATCGAGTCGGCGAGCATCGTCAGCACGGAGCCGGCGGCGAGCGCCTGCACGTAGCGTCCGTCCACGTTGGAAAGGTGCGACGCGAGGGCGTAGCCGAGGACGGCGGCCAGCCCGGAGCAGACGACGATTGCCGCCCAGAGCCGATAGATCCAGGCAGCGGAATGGGTCCTGCGCAGGTCGGCGGTCGCCGAGAGACTCTCGGGCACGTTCGACACGAGCACGGCCACGAAGAAGCCGATGCTGACCTCCCCGCCGACGTGTACGTGCCGAAAACCTCGTCTATGCAGCTCAGGCAGCGTGTTCGTACTCGTGGAGGATGCCGCCGAGTCGATCGCGTCGTCGGATGTCGAGGTGGTCGAGCCGGTCCGGTTCGGTGATCGGCTGGGGCAGGGGGCGTAAGGGCGCTGCGGCGTGCAGCGCGCGGTGGGTCCGATGTTGGTTGTAGAAAGTCTCGTAGTCGTGGAGCGCGTGCAGCAGGTGGGCCTGATTCACGATCAGGGTCCGGTCGAGGAGTTCGGCTCTGCATGAGCGCACCCAGCGTTCCATGATCGCGTTCATGCGCGGTACGCGGACACCCGTCTTCGTGATCGCGATGCCTTCGTCCTCGAGGACCGCGTCGGAGGCGGGCCGCGTACTTGCTGTCGCGGTCCCGAATCAGGTATTTCACCGTGGTGCCGGCGTCGTGGAGGTCCATGACCGTTGCGGGCCTGCTGGGTGGTCCAGGCAACGGTCGGGTGGGCGGTGACGCCGAGGATGTGCACCCGCCGGGTTGTGATCTCCATGACGAACAGCACATACAGCCGTCGCAACGTGATGGTGTCGATGTGGAAGAAGTCGGTGGCCAGCAGTCCGGACGCCTGTGCGTGCAGGAAGGTTCGCCAACTCGTGTCGATCCCACGTGGGGCGGGGCCGTCCTTGATCGGGCGGGGATGCGGCGGATGGTGCCGGCGCTGACGCGGTGGCTGAGCCCGACGAGTTCGCCTTGGATGCGCCGGTGTCCCCAGCTGGGGTTCTCCTTGGCCAGGCGCAGGATCAGGTCACGGATGTCGGCGCTGATCGGTGGTCGGCCGGGCCGGTTCGGGTAGGTCCAGTTTCGGCGGGCCAGCCGGCGGTGCCAGGCCAGCAGGGTGGCCGGGGTGACGATCCGATGCTGCCACAGTTCCGCGGCAGAGCCCGGACCAGTGCGGACGGCACCGCCCGTTCCGGCCACGACAGCCGTGGCCGGCCGATCTGCCGTCGCGGTACCGCCGCCTCGTGGCGCAGCACCAACAGTTCGGCGACCAGCATGGACTCGCTCCGCGTGGCCTGCGGCAACCAGCCGAACACCCGGACCGCACTCAGGTGCAGCAGCCGAACAAACACGCCTACCATCCTGCGCTACTGTTGCGAAACAGCAGCTCACACCATGTGCGACGAGTTTTGGCACGGTACACGCTGCGTTCACCGAACTCGCCCGGGCGATCTGACCTCGGACCCGACGCGGCCATCGATCCGGCAAGGCAACAGCGCCGTTCTTCGAAATCGCGGTAGGAGAGGCCGTACCGCAGGTACCACCGGACCGCCACCATGATCACCTTTGGCGAGAATCGGAACCCGACGAATGCGGGCTGCGATGGCGATGGCGGCCGTCGGCTTGGAAACTTCGCTGCTCAAGTCTGCCTCGATCTTGCCTATCGGCGAACGCAACAGAGCCAGGACGGGCTCGGGACGAGCAGGGCCTGCATGGTCAGCGGCGTAATGCATGGTCTTGCTGAGATAAGCGCTCTGGACGTAGGCGCGGAACGATGCCGACGACGGCTCTCCGGTGGTGCGGTCATGGTGCCGGACGTCACGAGTCCGTTGACACCTAGCGTGCCTATGCCTAGTCTCCTAGGTATGGATCTGCGGGGACATCTCGACCTGCTCCTGCTCGCCGCGCTCACCCGCAGCGGCTCCGCACACGGCTACGCACTGATCACCGCCCTGCGCGAGGGCTCCGACGGCGCGTTCGACCTACCGGAGGGCACCGTCTACCCGGCGCTGCACCGACTCGAGCGCGACGGCCTCATCGAAAGCCGCTGGGACGAGACCTCGACCCGGCGCCGCCGGGTCTACCGGGTCACCGCCGCCGGCGCGGCGGCACAGGCGAGCAAGAGCGCCGAGTGGGCCAGCTTCGCCAAGGGCGTGCAGGCACTCCTGGCACCGATCGACCCACCACTCTTGGAAGGGCGGCCCCGATGGGCGCTGTGAACGAGGGCGACGCCGGACCCGTCGACGCGTACCTGGACGACATGTTCGACCGCCTGGCCGGCACCGGGGCGGCTGGACGACGCATGCTCACCGAGACCGAGGACCATCTGCGTTCCGCGTCCGCCGACGCCCGCGCCCGCGGACTCGACCCCACCGCCGCCGAACGCGAAGCGGTCGCCCGCTTCGGCCCACCCGAGGTCACCCAGCGAGCCGGTGCTCGTGCCACCGGGCCATTGACCACGGCAGCGACCGTGCTCGGCGTGAGCCTGGCCGGCTACGGCATCGCCGGCTTCCTTGG
Organism: Dactylosporangium sp. CA-233914; assembly: GCF_050942935.1. Taxonomy (NCBI): domain Bacteria; kingdom Bacillati; phylum Actinomycetota; class Actinomycetes; order Micromonosporales; family Micromonosporaceae; genus Dactylosporangium; species Dactylosporangium sp. CA-233914. The sequence goes on from NZ_CP192030.1 coordinate 4,493,461, forward strand.
CGCCTTCACGCGCGCGCTGTCCAGCCGGTACGTCGCGGACTGCACCACACCACTGAGCGGCGACAATCGCGATTGCGCCGTGTATGTGAGCGGATTCAACAGCATCGGCGTCCTGCTCGGGTTGGTGACGGTGACCCTGACCGCCCTCGCGCTCGGACTCACCGTGCTCGGCCTGGTGACGATCGTGCAGTTCCTGTCGAGGCGGAACGGAGGCGCTTTCGCTCACCGGCGCACAGTCGCCAGACCGCTGACCGTCGTGTTCGCCGTGCTGACAGCACTCTTCCTGAGCATCGCCGCCAATGACGGCGTCGCGGGCTTGTGGTCACTGGTCGTCCACCACGCCGTCACCGGCGTCATCCTGCTGGCGTTCGCGCTCGTCGCATTCCGGGCAGCGGTGAGGCTGCCGTCGTCGGCGACCCGACACAGTTAAGCGAGGCTGGCATTACAATGCTGCGGCTGCACCAGCCGTCGCTGACGGCAAAGGGCGCTGTTGCATTAAGGCTTCGCGCTGATCAAGCGCCGAAGAATCTCCACAAAGATCGCTGACGGGTCGACACCTGACCCGCATCGCACAGCCCTGGCGACCGCTATGCGGTACTTTATGAGACCGTCCACCGGGCCACGCGAGGCCATGATCGTCCGTAAGTCACAGTTTCTGCGGCGACTGATCTTGACGATGGCTCAATGCAACGGCGCCACCACCGATTGCCTGGGGAGCGGCGGGCGAATCGGGCGGCGTCGGCCAGCAGCGGGGTGAACCGCTGCACCCACCGGTAGACCGTGACGTGATGGACCTCGACGCCACGTTCGACAAGCAGTTTTTCCACGTCCCGGTAGGACAGGTTGTACCGCAGATACCAGCGCACCGCGACGACGATCACCTCCGGTGGAAACCGGAAGCCGGCGAACGCCGACTTCGGCGGCAGCCATGGGCGTGGGTGGATCGATGCTTCACTCAAGTCTGCCTCGATCTTGCCAACGCTCAAGGCAACGGAGCCGACGACACCACCGTGGCACCCGCGTGACACCCACCGTCCACAGCGGATAGAGACAACGAGGCGGTCGGCTCGCGTTTCCGCAGGTAAACCGCCTCTCAATCTTGCACGCCCGAAGGGACTCGAACCCTAACCTTCTGATCCGGTATGCCGGAGCGAGGCCACATTCGCATACTCCAACATCGTGAGTGGCCAGCTGTAGCACACTGATGATCCGATCCGCGACCCCTCGCTCGTGCAACTTGCGCACGCAGAAAAACTTTGCGTGACTGTCGAGCCTTTGACGTTCTTCCGCGTGCGGGTTGAGCCCGCCTGCAACACCCAGCGGACCGGGGTGGCGTTGTGATGTCGAGCAGGACAACGCTCAAACTCGACTCGGCTGCCCCGATGACGAGGTACCGGTCGCGGGAGAGCTGGAACTGCCGGCCGCTGCCCTCGCCAAAAGCCTCCAGGACGATCCATGCCTGTTCAGTCACCGGCCCGTCGAGCAGCTCGGCGATCGCGAACATGTCCGTCTGCCCGTCGAGCCCGACCCAGCCATCGCAGTAGGTCAGGACCTTCGTCCATCCATCGGCAACTGGAGCCCGCTTGAGCCGCGCCACGAATACCGGTACGAGCAAGACGAGAAACGCCTCGCCGACGCCCGTGGCCAGGGCGACACTTGGCACCACGGCATGCGCGGACGACCGTCACAGTGGCGAAAAGGCTGATTAGGAACGCCCCGCCAGGGTTGGGACTAACGCAGAAGGAGCGGATTTAGTTCCGTGAGCCTGCGGTACACAGCCGAATCGATGGATGCTTGCCAGCTAGAGGTTAGGGCAGTAGTACGCGATGAGGGTTCGGGTCAGTTGTTCTCCTCGGGTGCTGATGGCGTGCAGGTCGTCGGGCTTCATGCCCTTGAAGTTGGTGCCGTAGGAGCGGACGCGGTCGCAGGCGATGAGGTCTGGTACCGGAATGGGGAGTCGGTGGTCGGGCATGCCGAGATAGCTGTGGACGAAACCACGCAGTTGTCCGGTGCGAGCGGCTTCGTGGAGGCGGGCTCGACCGGCGTCTTGGGTCTTGCGGTAGGTGATGTTGAACGCGCGGTACAGCCGGGTGGGCAGGAAACGGCCGAGGGCGGGGTTCGGGGCGCCGGCTCCGGCGTCGCAGGCGATGATGTAGTCCAAGTCGTAGACGTGGTCGGTGTAGGCGGATGAGCGTCCCGGTTCGAGGACGCTGAGACCGAGGTTGTCGTACACCCCGCCGTCGGTGAGCGCGACCCGATGGGCTGTGGTTTCGCCGTTTCGCGTGAATGTGAAGGTGCGTTCGATCGCGGGCAGCAGCAGGGGGAAGGCGGCGCTGGCGGCGACGGCTTGGGCGACGGTGATCGAGTCGGTAATGGTGCCGTGGACGGAGCAGGAGCTCCGCTGGCTGCCGAAACGCACCGCTCGGGTGGTGTGCAGGTCGGTGGCACTGATGACGGTGGCGAGCCTGGGGTGGGTCACCTTGTCGAGGAGGGTGTCGCCGAACGCGAGTTCGGCGAGGGTGTCGCGGAGCGCGTCGGTCCGATTGGCGGTGCGCTGACCGTTGAACGGCGTCGGCATCGAGGACCGCAGCAGGGCGGTCATGTTGCGGCCGACGGCCGCCGGGGTGAACGCGCGGCGGGTGATGTCGAGCTGGATGCCGCGGCGGAGGAGGCCGACGGTGTGCGCGTCGAAGTCGTCGAAGCGGTCGGGTCCGTAGGCCCAGAGCGCTGCGGCGAGGCTGCCGCCGCTGATGCCTGAGACGACGGTGACGTTGTCGAGGATGCCGCGGTCGTGCAGGGCGCGTAGGCAGCCGAGTCCGAACGCGGTCGCGCGGTAGCCGCCGCCGGAGATGGCCAGACCGATCCGTGGTGTGGTCATCGCAGGTCAACCTTTCGCGGTGATGCGGGGCGCCGGTGCCACAGCCGCCACCATCGGCGGCGCGCCGTATTGGCCGCAGCGGGTAGCGACTGGCGGTATCCGCCGGGGTAGTAGGTCAGCCCTTCCGGTGCGGGTATCGGTGGCAGAGTCGAGCCGGTGTTGGTGCGGCGGACGAGGGCGGCGTAGAACTTGGGAGGTTGTGGTGGGGTGGCGTCGCTTCGCCAGGCCGTCCAGGTCGTGTCGTCGCCGGCGAGGATGAGCATGAGTGCCTGGGTCGGGCCGCCAGTGATCGGGGTGACGAGCCCGGCCATGCCGGCACGGTCGGTCGGGCTTGGTGCGGCGACGCCGTAGGGATGGGTGTGCCACATGCCGATGAAGCCGCTGGCCTTGCGGCTGCGCTTGAGGTGGTGATCGATGAGTTGCTGGGCGCCGTCGGTGCCGTGTTCGAAGTGCAGGTCGGACAGGCGGCTGTCGGGCGGCGGCCCGGACGCGGTGTCGATGTAGATGCACATCGCGGCTTCGTCGAGCGCGCCGATGAGCATGCCGCCGGTCTCGATCCGGTCGCCGCGGACCCGCGCGCCGCGGCGGGTCTCGGCCCGCATCTCCGCCAGCGCGGTCGCGGAGATCCGGACCTGCAGGTTGTCGCGCTGTTCGGTGACAACGACGTCGTTGGGCCAACCGAGCCAGGCGGCGCCGCAGCCGACACTCGGGTGGTCGTCACGGGTGTCGAGGCGCACGGCGGCGACCGCCATGGGCTGCTGCGAGGCGTCCGGCACGGGAGGGTTGGCGAGGGCGTCGAGGGCGGCGCTGAACATCGCGGCGGCCAGGGCAGTTACCTCGACGGCGGAGCCGACGAAGGTGGGCGTCGAGCAGCCTGGCTCGGGCTGGAAGGTCGCGGTTCGGGGCGGGTCCGGGTAGAAGTCCTCGGCCACGTCAGCGAACGCCGTGCGGTGCGGGCCGGTGACCGCGAGGCCGAGCCGGCGAAAGATGTCGTGGCCGGCGCCGGTGGCTTCCGACCGGGCCAAGGCGACCAGCCCGCGCCTGGCGTGGTGGCCGATGAGCATCGTGACGACGGTCGGCCACGCGGTGGTGCTGCGGCTGCGGGCGGCCTCGATCGCCGCACGGACACCGATGTCGGCGGTCGCGTCGATGATGAGGTCGACGTTGAGGTATAAGAGAGCGTCGTCGGTGAACATCGACACCGCGTCGCGGACCATGGGTCGCACCGTGGTCGTGCGTGAGATGGCTTCCAGCCGGGCGGTGAGCGCAACCGCCTTGGACGAGCCGATGTCGGCGTCGGTGTATTGCTGGCGGACCAGGATGCCCGGGGTGACGACGCCGTTGTCGACGACGGTCACGGAGGTTGCGCGGGCGCGGACGCAGGCGTCGGCGACTGGGCCGCCGACTGCGCCGCACCCGAGGATCAGGATCCGTTTGCCGGCCAGCCACGCGGCTGGGCTGGCATGGTCACGGCGGACCGTGACCTCGGGGCGGTCCTCGAAGAGCCGTAGCCAGTCGGTCGAGGCCAGGTTGAACCACGACCGGCCCAGGTCCAGCACGTCTGCGCGCAGGTCGGGGAGGTCGAGCCTGTTGACCCGGGTGAGCAACTCGGCGACCTTCTCGGTGAACGTGTCGAGCCGCCAGGCGATCAGGTGCGCCAGGCGTGGCCCGTGTCCGAGGCTACGGCTCGGGGTGCCGACCAACACGATGAGCGGGGTCGAGCCGCCGGTCGTCATGTCGGTCACGCCGTTGGTGGCGGCGACGGCGGCGATCAGCTCCATGAACTTCTCATGGTCCACGCCCGCGCCGCGAAGGCCCGCCACGAGCCGTTCAGCCCGATCGGGGTACTCGGAGAACGGCTCCTCCCCGACGAGTACCGCCGCCGCCCCGACCACAACCCGGTCATCACCGCCGGGTCGTGGATGCAGTGCCGGTGTGCGCTGGGCGAACTCTTCTACGGTCTCCCAGCCGATCACGTCGAAGCGGTCACCGCGTTGCTCACACACGGCCACCAGGTATGCCGTACCGCGGTCGGGAGTCGACCATGGCACGCGATCGCCGAGGTCCGCCCGGACGACTATCAACTCGTCCGCCTGGCCGACGTATGCCACCGGGGGGTGGCGCGGCCGGTCGTCGGGGTCGAGGTCACCGATGGCCGCTTTCTCCAGCCACAACAGCAGCCGCTCGAGCAGGCCGCGCATCCCGTCGCCGGGCTGCCACTCGACCGACGGTGCCGCATACAGGCACAGGTACCGGCCCCAGTTGACATGCGGTGTTCCGGCCCACCGTCGGTGCGACACCCACACGGACGGCGGCGCGTACGGGAAGCGGACGTCGACCTCAACGATGAACCGTTCGCGGCCACGTACTCGCACGCCGCCGGCAGCGTGCGCGAAGCCCGCCAGGTTCAGGGACAGGTCGATCCGCGTCGTGGCACCGAGCCGTGCCGGTTCCACGACGTCAACGATCTCGATCGCGCCCGGCCGCGCCGCGGCCATGTCGCGCAGCTGACGCAACGCCAACTGCTGTCCGTCGGTCATGTTCACCGGTTCACCGACCGCCGAACCCGGTCACGTGGCCCGGTGCCGACTCGTTCCCCCGAGCCTGCGTTATCGCCTCCCGCACCTGCGCAGGGCCGCTCGCCGCAGCGACATCCCGCTGCTGGGTCTGGTCGGCGTAGACCGCGCCGGCCAGAGTCGCCGCGCTGGCCACCAGCGCTAGACGCCTGCCGGACCGCGACGTCTCCACGAGCGACTTCGACTCCTCCACGTCGATCGGGTCGACGAGCACGAACCCGTCGCCGGTCAGGCCGAACACCACCGGCTGCGGGCTCGCGGTGTTCGGGTACTCCATCGTGCAGATGAACTCGTCGGCGATCTCGGCGTAGCGGGCCTTCGCCTTCGCGTGCGGCGGGTTCTGCCCCGGAGTGTTGCTCGCGGGCACCGGGTAACTGCTGCTCACCACGGTCGCGCCGTCGAGCGCGTGCCGCTCGAACGCGTCGAGGATGTCCTGCGCGAGGACCTCCTTGCCGTCCTCGTTGACGACGTACATCACCTTCTTCGAGCAGTGGTGCGGCGCGAGCAACACGTTCCACTCGAGCCGCTCGGTCCGCTCGTTGTCCTCGCTGTAGGTGAAGATCTTCATGATTGTGTCGTGTGCGAGGTCGCCGAACAGCAGGACCTGTCCCGTCTGGCCGTCCTCGCCGGTGAGCGTCACCTGCATCGCGACCGAGGTTTCGTTGCGGGCCTTCCCGCAGTCGTCCTTGAACGGCGCGTGTAGGAACGCCTCGAACAACTCGGTGACATCGCGGCCGTCGAGGTGGGCGATCGCTTGCCCCGGGTAAGCGAGGTACTCGTCCGGCAGTTCGTCGTAGGCATGCTTGTCGTGGTCGGTGTCATAGCCGATGACCAGCACCCGGTCACCAGACTCAACGGGGTCCCCGTCGGCGACCGCCTTCATGATCGCGGCCACGCGCCGCTCGGTCTCCTCCTGGAACGCCTTCGCGTCGTCGCAGAGAACCGAGTCCGGGTCGTCGAGCTCGCGCCACAGCCGTGGCGTGGCCCACAACTCGCCGATGCGTACCTTGCTGAGCAGATCGGCGAAACCCCGGCAGTGATCCTGGTCGGCATGGGTCAGCACGAACACCGCGAGGTACGGCTCGCCGTCCACCACCGGGAGGACTTCGACGAGCCGGTCGACTACGGCGTACTCCGGCGTGTCGTCATTGTCCGCCTTCGCCATGTCGTGCAGATCCACCTGCACGACGATCTCCTCGGTAACCACGATCGTGCTGCTGTCGCCGGTGCCGACCGGCCAGAACACGACACCACGCTCTGGCATGCCTTCGTACACGTCCGCTTCTTCCCGGCCACCAGTGGCCTGCGCATCTCGGGCCCATCGGTCCGAGTAAATCGATATGGAGGATCGACGGCCCGGCTTCGTCCCGCACGCGGCGCCCCTCAGGGAGCCCCGAGGGGCCATTTTCACGATCACTTACTATCACGACATGTGATTCGGTGTGTACTTCTTCACTCGAAGGGTAAGTGTTCCACGCGTCACACCGGTGAAACCGGTGGGATCGGCCAGAATGCGGGGACAAGATCGGGGTCGGGAGAGCACATGGGCACGGCGACGTTCGAGCGCGAGCGGCTACGCGTCGCTCGCGAGTTGGCGAAGCTCAGCCAGACCCAGCTCGCCGGCAAGGTCGGCGTCTCCCCGGCGGCGATCAGCCAATTCGAGAGCGGCGCGGCCCGCCCGGGCGCCGCCACCATCGCCAGCTTCAGCACCACGCTCAACGTCCCGACCGGCTTCTTCGCCGAGCCGATCACCGAAACGCACGAGGGATTCTTCCGCTCCCTGCGCCGTACCGCGGTTGCCGACCGGCGCCGTGCCCGCGCGATCGCCCACGTGGCGCGCGACCTGGCCGGCTACGCCGCTGCCGCTGGCCGATTCCCGGCCAACGACGTGCCCCGCATCCCGGTGAGCGGCCTCGACGCTGGCATCGACGAGATCGAGCGAATCGCCGGGCAGGCCCGCAAAACGTGGAAGCTGCCCGCCGGACCGGTCAACAACGTCGTTGACCTCCTCGAGCAGCACGGCGTCGTCGTCATCCGCCTCCCGCTGGGCAGCGCCGACGTCGACGCGTTCTCCTTGCCATTCCCCGACCACCCGGTTGTGGTCCTCGGCGCCGACAAGAACGACCGCGCCCGGTCGCGCTTCGATGGCGCCCACGAACTCGGGCACCTCGTGCTGCACGGCGAGCAGATCTGGGGAGTCAAGGCGGTCGAGAACCAGGCTCACCGGTTCGCCGCCGCGCTGCTGATGCCAGCCGAGGAGATCGTCAACCAACTGCCGACGACCGTGGACTGGCCCAAGCTCTTCGAGCTGAAACGGTACTGGCAGGTCTCCCTTGCAGCACTTCTCATGCGCGCGCGAACCTTGGGTCGCATGAGCGAGAACACCTACCTGACAGCCATCAAGGCGGCCTCCGCCCGCGGCTGGCGACGCGTTGAACCGCTGCCTCTCGGTGAACCCGAACAGCCCCAGCGGCTACTCGACTTCCTCGATGATTCGGTAAGCCGAGAAGCGCGCAGGCAGTTGCCAGTCCACATCGTCGCCGGCATTGCCTCGGCCGCGTAATCCTCCCGGGGTGGTCGTGGTTGCTCCATAGTTGCTCGGATGTTCGCCACCCTGGACGGACGCACGCGGATGGGACGGAAAGTCCCCGATGCGACATCTCGGGGACTCGCTACGCAGCGTTAGCAATGTGCGGACCAGGGCGGGTGCGTGAGGGCGATCGTTACCTGAACACGGACGCCGGTCCGTAACTGTCCGAAACTAGCTCAATGCTCGAAATTCGGACTTTTAATCCGTTGGTCTAGAGGTCGAGTCGTGGCGACATGCCATCTGGGTATCGAAGAGGAGGCTGCTCCCGTAGCGCTCCGGGGATGGGTCGCGACGCATCCCCGATCCAGCATTCCTGGCCCGCGGCTGCCTGACTCGCCCTGATTCAATGGCGAGGTCTGTGCCGTGGCAAGTCCCATAGGTGCTTGGCGATCACCGGCTCGTTGGCCGCTGCGCTGGCCGGTTCACCTCGACGGCAGGGTCGCTTGTCGTTGGCGGTGGGTGGGTGATTCCCGGATAACTCCAGTTGGGGCCTTATTGAAGGGGACGCCGCGTAGGACTTGAACCTACAACCCGCAGATTAGGAGGCTGCTGGCGTTGCTCGGGCTCTCCGTCCTTGATCGACGGGCCGTCGTAAGACTGAAAGTGGGGGGTTTATGGGGAGTGCCCACTTGGATCATCTGCAAACACTGATGGCTTGAGCCTGTTTTTCCAGCTCAAGCCATCTTCCGTGTCGGGACAGCGGGATTTGAACCCACGACCCCTTGACCCCCAGTCAAGTGCGCTACCAAACTGCGCTATGTCCCGGTGCTGTCCACTACCGCGAGCAGCCGCTACAGCGTAGCGCATCCCCCCGGCCCTCGCCCACGCAGTATCCCCCACCCCGGGGTGAGGGGGCCTAAGCTCGCACGATGCGGCTTGATCTGGTCACGATCGTGGTGGCGGCGTACGACCCGGCGATCGCGTTCTTCCTCGACGTGCTCGGGTTCGAGCTCGTCGAGGACTCGCCCTCGGTGATGTCTGCCGGTGGGCGGGCCAAGCGGTGGGTGGTCGTGCGGCCGCCCGGGGGTGGGACTGGGCTGCTGCTCGCTCAGGCGGACGGGGAGCGGCAGCTGGCCGGGGTTGGCGAGCAGGCGGCTGGGCGGGTCGGGTTCTTCCTGTGGGTCGACGACTTCGATGCTGCCTATGCGCGGATGGCCGGGCACGGTGTGGTCTTCGAGGGGTCACCGCGTGTGGAGGAGTACGGACGGGTTGTGGTGTTCCGTGACATTGCTGGGAATCGGTGGGACCTGCTGGGACCTGCTTAGAAAGCGTACAAAAGCCGCCAAAACGGACTGGCGGGAAGGCGTGGGGATGCCTACTGTCCCTCGCCGTGTTGAGTGTGGAGCTGGAAGAGTTGGCGCGGGCCGGGCGCGTGGGGCTGCCGGCGCTCGCGGGGGTGTACTCGCGGGCCGTGGCGGACCTGGATGCCGTGCGGCACGACGACGCCGAATGGTGTGCCCTTCGCGCGCAGTTGGTGAGTGTGCTCGCCGGGGCGGCGCGGCAGGTCGAGGAGGCGGCCGCGGCGGTCTGTGCGGTCACGGCGAACTACGCGTGGGCGGACACCGCGGCGCGGGACGGGCTGCGGCGGTGACGTACGACCAGCTGATGCAGCACGCCGAGGACATGCGGCGCAGTGCAATCGCCGTCGCCATGGCCGGGATGCACGGGGACCCGCGCCGACGGCGGGCCGTGGAGCGGGAGTTCGCCGACGTGCCCGACGCGTTCCGGCCCCTGACCGGGTTCGCGGACCCGGCTGGCTTCGACGCGCGGATCGACGGCGTCACGGACGTCCTTCGTGGACTGTCCACTGGGGACGGCTCGGATCTGGCCGTACCGGCGAATCCCGAGCTCGCCCGGTTCGCCGGCGTGAGCGTGGCGCTGCGGGCGTGGACGGGGCCGGCGGCGCAGCGCTTCCGGGACGGGTTCCTCGAGCCGTGGCCGGCGCTGGTGCGCAACCAGTACACCGCCGGGGTGGTGCTGCGCTCGGCGCTGCGGGCGCAACAGGAGATCTGGGCGCGGGCCCGGCAGGACGCGGACCAGATCGCCGAGCAGGGGCTGGCCGCCGTGCGGGCCTGCGGCGACTGCACGCGTACTGAATGGAGCGTCACCTTCACCGTCGTCGCCTCGGTGGCGGCCGTGGCGGCGATGCCCGCGACCGGGGGACTGTCGCTCGCGGCCGGCTCGGTGGCGGCGGTGGCCCAGGTGATGGCGGCGACCGGGCCGGCCGAGGCGCCGCGGACGTCGTTCAGCGCCGACGATCCCGTCGAGGTCGTGGATCGGGTACGCGAGGCGATCGCCCAGTTGCGGGGCCATGTCCGGCAGCGGTGCGACGCCGTGGGGGAGGCGCTGCGCACGACCGGGCGGCTCATGGCGGACCGGCCGGAGCTGTTCGGATGGCGATGATCCGGGCTTCGGTGCTGGGCGGCGCGATCGCCGGGGCGCTCGAGGACGACCGGCGGGTGCGGGTCGTGCTGCGGGCGGACGTCGTGCGGGACCGGGCGCGGCTCGCGCGCGGGCTGGAGGCGCTGGGCCGGGCGCTGTGGGCGGCGCGGACGCGGGCGTTCCTGGAGGCGGCGGGGGCGGATCGCGAGCCGGTGCCGATGGGGTGGCGGGCCACCGAGTACGTGCGGCGGCGGGCGGCGATCGTCGCGTGTGGACGGTCGCGGGACGGTGCGGTCACGGTCCGGGTGGCGGGGATGCGGGACTGGCGGGTGGAGATCGCGGGGGACGTGACCGAGCGGAAGGTGCAGGAGGCCGCGGAGGAACTGCTGCGGGACCAGGGCGCGCGGATCCTCGCGCTGAAACGAACGATCTGGCAACCGCGGGGCACTCCGGCTGCTTCGGATGCCGGCGTTTCATGGGACACCCCCGACCGGAGGCGCCCATGACCGGACCTGCGCGAGAACCAGCGCGACGAGGACGTCAACAACGGCGACCTCCCGCAGGCCCCTCGACGTCATGATGCTGGAAACTGAGTAATGATCCACTTTTCCGACATACTGGATCGTGTCGGGCACGGGGCGCTACCCTGTCCGCACCGCCCGCAGCAGATTGGGCGAGACCGCTCATCTCAGCACTGGAGCAGCCAACGGTAAGGCGGCCGGAGACTCCCGGCCGAGGGCGAAGGCGGTGATGACTGGCGGTGAGATCCGGCCGGCTCCTCGCCGTGTACGCCCCGCTGTTCGCCGTCGCCCTCGCGTGGGGGCTGGCCCGGCTCGCCGGGTTCGACGGCCTCACCGTATTCGGATGGCTGCCGGGGGCGATCGGGGTCGCGATCGGCGGCGGGTTCCTGCTGCACGCCGCCCGCACCCCCGGCCTCGCCCCCGCCGGGCGCCGGTTCTGGCGCCACCTCGCCATCGCCGCTCTGCTCATTGCACCCGCGACCGGCCCGTTCACCGAGGCGAGCCTCGGCGGGCGCAAGACCGGGCCGCTGCTCACCGCGGCCGTACTGCTGCTGGCCGTGGCGCTGCTGCTGGTGCTCTGGGCGCTGCTGCGCCTGCCGGTGCGCAGCCGGAGCCGGGGCGACTGGCTGCGGCTGGGGCTCGACGCCGCCACGGTGCTGGTGTGCTCGGCGACGTTCCTGTGGCACTTCGTGCTCCGCCCGCTGGTCGTCTCCGACGCGCCGCTGTCCAAGGTGCTCGGCCTGCTCGTGATGAGCGTGCTGTGCCTGCTCGCGGTGCTGGCCGTGGTGAAGCTGATCCTCGTCGGCGCCGAGGCCGTCGACGTGCGGGCACTGTGGGCGCTCGGCGGCGTGGTCCTGGTCGGGGCGATCGGGTCCGCGCTGGTGCCCGTCCTGCCCAGCCCGCGGCTGGCCGGCGTCTCCGGGATCATCACGATGGGCGAGGCGGCGATGGTCGCGCTCGCCGGGGTGCTGCAGTCGCGCCGGGTGGGCCCGGCGCCCGCCGTGCCGCTGCCGCGCCGGCGCTCGTACTCCGTGCTGCCCTACCTCGCCGTCGCCGCCGTCAACCTCCTGCTCGTCGCGGTCGTCCTGGATGGGACCGGGAGCCTGCCGGTGGTCGTCGGGGCCGTGGTGGCCACCGGGGCGGTGGTCGCCCGGCAGCTGCTCGCCTTCCGCGACAACGACGCGCTGCTGCGCTCGCTGCGGGAGCATCAGCGGCTGCTGCACGAGCAGGCCACGCACGACGCGCTCACCGGGCTGCCGAACCGGACACTGTTCAACGAGCGCCTGGCGACGGCGACCGCGGCGATCCTGGTCGACCTGGACGACTTCAAGGCGGTCAACGACACCCTGGGCCACCCGGTCGGCGACGGCCTGCTGGCCGAGGTCGGCCGCCGCCTGCGCGCCGCCGTCCGCCCGGCCGACCTGGTCGCCCGCCTCGGCGGCGACGAGTTCGCGGTGCTGATCGGCGCGGCGGTGGACGGGCTGGGCGGCGGTGCGAGCCCGTGGCAGGGTGAGCGTGGGGCGGTGGACGGGCTGGGCGGCGGTGCGAGTCCGTGGCAGGGTGAGCGTGGGGCGGTGGACGGGCTGGGCGGCGGTGCGAGTCCGTGGCAGGGTGAGCGTGGGGCGGTGGACGGGCTGGGCGGCGGTGCGAGTCCGTGGCAGGGTGAGCGTGGGGCGGTGGACGGGCTGGGCGGCGGTGCGAGCCCGCGGCAGCGCGAGCGTGCGGCGATGGATGGGCCGGCGGGGGCGTGGGAGAGCGGCGATGCGGGCGTGGCCGACCCGCTGGACGCGGTGGCGGCGCGGATTCTCGCCGAGCTGGCGGCGCCCGTGCACAGTCACGGGCACGTGCTCACCGTGACGGCCAGCGTCGGGGTCGCGGCCCTCGCCGACGGGGAGAACGCCCTCGACCTGCTCCGCCACGCCGACATCGCGATGTACGCGGCGAAGAAGCGGGGCAAGGGCACGCACGCGCGGTACACCCCGGATCTGAGCGGTTTGCTCATGACGCCGGAGTCGCGCGGGTCGGACCTGCGGCGGGCGATCGCTGCGGCCCGGCCGCCGTGCACCATCGAGGTCGGGCGGGCCGCGCTCGTCTCGCCCGGGTTCGCCGCCGAGCTGGCGGGGCTGCTCGACGAGGCCGGGGTCGCGCCCGACGGGCTCACCCTCGCGCTGCCCGCGGCGCAGCTCGCCGACGACGACGCGGTGCGACGGGCGATGGGGGAGCTGCGCGCGGCCGGGGTCGGGCTCGCGCTGGACCACACCGGCACGGACACGATACGGCTCGACCTGCTCGCCGCCCTGCCGTTCACGGTCCTCATCGCCGACCCGGCGTTCGGGGCCGCCGAAGGCGATCGAAACGCGGCGTTCTCGGAGGCCGTGACGCGGTTCGCGGGGGATGCCGGGATCGAGTACAGGGTTCGATCCGAGGGCTCGCTTCAGGAGAGCGCTCTCTAAATTTCAGTTCCGGAACCGGCGACCTCTTGACACCGGGGCCTTGCGGGATGACCCTCGTCCTTGGGAGAGCGCTCTCCCATCGCACCTGACACCCCGTCGGCCGGAACACAACTGTCACCATCGCACCCCCGCGATGGCGCCGCCATGCCCTGAATCAGGAGCAGACATGCACACCGCCGCACCGCCAACGGCGAACCGCCGCCGCCGAAATCTGATCCTCGCCGCCATCGCCACGCTCGTGGTTCTGGCGACGTACGTGGTCACCACGACCCTGACCGCCTCGGCCGCCGACTCCCTCATCTCGCAGGGCAAGCCGGCGCTGTCGTCGTCGGACGAGAACGCGGGCACGCCCGCCTCCGCCGCGTTCGACGGCAACACCACCGGCACCCGCTGGTCCAGCGCGTTCAGCGACCCGCAGTGGATCCAGGTCGACCTGGGCCAGACGGCGACCATCTCGCAGGTCAAGCTCTACTGGGAGGCCGCGTACGCGAAGTCCTTCCAGATCCAGACCTCGCCCGACGCCAACACCTGGACCGACGTCTACTCGACCGCGACCGGCACCGGCGGGACGCAGACGCTGAACGTCACCGGCAGCGGCCGCTACGTGCGCATGTACGGCACCGTCCGCTCCACCGGCTACGGCTACTCGCTGTACGAGTTCCAGGTGTACGGCTCGTTCGGCACCACGAACCCGACCGGCGGCCCGTGCGACACCACCGCCAACGCGGCGCAGGGCAGGACGGCCGACGCCTCCAGCACCGAGAACGGCGGCACCCCGGCCTCCGCGGCCGTCGACGGCAACACCGGCACCCGCTGGTCCAGCGCCGCGAGCGACCCGCAGTGGCTGCGCGTCGACCTCGGCTCGGTCCAGTCGGTCTGCCAGGTGACGATCAACTGGGAGGCCGCGTACGGCAAGGACTTCCAGATCCAGACGTCGACCGACAACGCCAACTGGACGACCATCAAGACGGTCACCGGCGGCACCGGCGGCAACCAGGTGCTCAGCGGCCTGAGTGGCTCCGGCCGCTGGATCCGCGTCTACGGCACCGCCCGCGGCACCGGCTACGGCTACTCGATCTGGGAGCTCATCGTCAACACCGGCGGCACCGGCCCGACCACGTCGTCGCCGACCCCGACCGGCCCGCAGCTGCCGGGCGGCGGTGACCTCGGCTCGAACGTGGTCGTGTTCGACCCGGGCCAGTCCGCGGCGACGATCCAGGGCCGGCTGGATCAGATCTTCGCCCAGCAGGAGAAGAACCAGTTCGGCACGGAGCGGTACCAGTTGCTGTTCAAGCCGGGTTCGTACAGTGGCCTGAACGCGCAGATCGGGTTCTACACGTCGATCAACGGTCTGGGGCAGAACCCGCAGGACGTGCAGATCCACGGCGACATCACGGTCGACGCGGGCTGGATGGCCGGCAACGCGACCCAGAACTTCTGGCGCTCGGCGGAGAACCTGTCGATCTATCCGGTCTCCGGTGTCGACCGGTGGGCCGTCGCCCAGGCCGCGCCGTTCCGCCGCGTCGACGTGCACGGCGGCATGACCCTCGCCTCACCCAACTGCGGCTGGGCCTCCGGCGGGTACATCGCCGACTCGCGGGTCAGCGGCAACATCAACCCCTGCTCGCAGCAGCAGTGGTTCACCCGGGACTCCACGATCGGCAGCTGGAACGGCTCCGTGTGGAACATGGTGTTCTCGGGTGTGCAGGGCGCCCCGGCCAACAGCTTCCCGAACCCGCCGTACACCACCCTGGCCACCTCGCCGGTGACGCAGGAGAAGCCGTACCTGTACGCCGACGCCTCCGGCTACCGGGTGTTCGTGCCGTCGCTGCGCACGAACAGCAGCGGCGCGACCTGGATCAACGGGCAGACCCCGGGCACGTCGATCCCGATCAGCCAGTTCTACGTGGCCAAGCCGGGCGTGAGCGCGGCGACGCTGAACCAGGCGGTGGCCCAGGGCCTGAACCTGTTGTTCACCCCCGGTGTGTACCACCTCAACTCGACGGTCAACATCAACCGGGCCGGCACCGTGGTCCTCGGCCTGGGCTACGCCACGATCGTCGCGGACAACGGCGCCCTGCCGATGGCCGTCGGAGACGTCGACGGTGTCAAGATCGCCAGCCTGCTCTTCGACGCCGGCCCGACGAACTCCCCGGCCCTGCTGCAGGTCGGCCCCACCGGCGCCACCGGCAACCACGCCGGCGCCCCGAACCTCATCTCCGACGTGTTCCTGCGCGTCGGCGGCGCGGGAGCGGCGAAGGTCACCAACGCCCTGGTCGTGAACAACAACAACACCATCATCGACCACATCTGGTCCTGGCGGGCTGACCACGGCGACGGCGCCGGCTGGACCTCCAACCCCTCCGACACCGGCCTCATCGTCAACGGCCAGAACGTCACCGCCTACGGCCTGTTCGTCGAACACTTCCAGAAGTACAACGTCATCTGGAACGGCAACGGCGGCAAGACCATCTTCTTCCAGAACGAACTACCCTACGACCCGCCATCGGCCGCCGCCTGGTCCCACGACGGCATCACCGGCTACGCCGCCTACAAGGTCGCCAACACCGTCACCTCCCACGAAGCGTGGGGCATGGGCAGCTACTGCGTCTTCACCAGCGACGATTCCATCGCCGCCTACCACTCGTTCGAGACGCCGGTGAACGCCAACGTCAAGTTCCACAACATCCTGACGGTGTCGCTGGGCAAGGGTTCGATCACCCATGTCGTCAACGACACCGGCGACGCGGCCCTGCCGAGCAGCGTCGTCCCGCACAACGTCATCAACTTCCCCTGACCCCAGATTCAGCGGTACCGGTACCAGCGGGCCGTCCGGCAGCACGCCGGACGGCCCGTCCCGTTACGGCACCAGGTGAATGCGCACCTTGCGCGCCGTGACCGCGGCCTCCTCCAGCACGCTCAGCCGCGGCTCGGCGACCTCCAGCAGCCGGGGATGGCGCAGCGCGGCCAGGCTCGCGAGGCGCCGGTCGGCGAGGATCGCGTCGACGAGCCCGCGGTCGCCGCCGCAGACCAGCGCGGCGAGTGAGCCGGCCTCCGGCAGCAGCACCCGCTCGGCGATGTCGGCGGACTTGCCGGCGACCGCGTCGGACTGGTTGTCGCGGCGGCGCGCGTAGCGCTGCTGGGACCAGCCGCCCGCCGCGGTGCGGCCGTGCACGTGGAAGCGCTCGACCTTCGAGGCCGTGATCGCGGTGCCGTCGGCGATCCCGGCCGCCACCGCGCCCTTGCGGGCCAGCAGCAGCCCGATGCGGGGTGCGGCGGCGACCCCCGCGAGCAGCGCGTCGATGTCCGCGACCCCGTCGAGGCCCGGCGGCGGGTGCAGGGTCGCCGTGTCGCCGTTGTTCGACCCGGTCAGCACCAGGCCGGCCTCGTCGGCGCCCTGATGGCGCCCGTAGAACCCGTCGAGCCAGCCGCGCAGGCGCTCCGGCGAGATCTCCACCCAGCGCCCGCCACCGGCGGCCGGCTTGGCCGTCACCATGGATCAAATCTGCCACAGGCGCCCGGGGCGTCAACCGGCGGTGGCGGCCTCCTGCGCCCGCAGCGCCCGCTCCGGCGGCCGGGGTCCGCGCAGGACCCGCAGCTCCAGCCCCTTCATCAGCCAGGACGTGCCGAAGCCGAAGATGGCGAGGGCCTCGCCGATGATGAGCGAGTACTCGTCGAACCAGCCGCTGATCTCGGTGACCGCGATGAACACGACCGCCACCCCGATGACCGCCGCGCACGTGAAGTGGAAGCGGCGCCAGAACTCGGGCGAGCGCCGGCCGAGCAGTTGCGTGCGGTTGCCCTCGCGGATGCCGAAGTACAGGCTGATGACCCCGAGACAGACGATGAACACGGCCGCGCAGGTGTAGTGCACGGCGGCGACCGGCGCCTCGCCGAGCTTCGCCTGCAGCGGGGTGAGCGCGATCGTGGCGCCCTTCGGCCGGTCGGTGCTGAACAGCGCGACGCCGAGCGCGGCGACCCCGGCCACGTTGCTGAGCAGGTTGTCGAGGTTGTGCTCGAACACCTTGTACGTCACCAGGAACAGCCCGGTGCCGCACAGCGCGCCGACGAAGACGTCACGCAGGCCGGTGTAGAAGTACTCGCTGAGCGACCCGCGCAGCTTCCCGCCCTCCAGCGCGAAGTCGCCCAGCACGAGCAGGAACGGCAGCGCGAGCCCGATGAAGCCGATGACGGCCCGCATGAGCAGGTACGATCGCAGGTACAGCACCCCGGCGTCCGGCCGCTGCAACTGCTGCGGGCTGGGCCGGCGCGGGCCCTCGGTCTGCGGGTCCAGGTATCCCATGGCAACAACCTCCACCGGTCGTCCCCGTGCACTGTCATCATGACGGAGCCCGCGCGTTTGGTTCATGAACGGCGCGCCGGTGCCGATCTCGGCGGCGTGGAGACGGTGGGGGCCCTGCGTTCGACCCGGCTGCTCGTGGGGGCATCACTCGTGGCGGTGCTGGCCGAGGCGTGGTTCGCCGTCGGGCTGGCGCGCCCGACGCCCGCGATGCTCAGCTGGGTGGCGATGCTGTTCGCCATCGGGCTCGCCGTGACCGCCTGCGTGCAGACCAGCCGTGCACCGGGGATCGCCCCGGGCGCCGGCCGATTCTGGTGGCACGTCGCGCTCGGCATGTCCCTCATCGGCCTCGGCGCGGTCAGCAACGGTGTGGACACGTGGCGCGGCATCGTGAAGCCCCAGCACATCGGCACGCTCACCGCCGGCTTCTACATCGCCGGGCTCGCGATGCTGCTGTGGGCCATGGTGCGCATCCCCGGCCACCGCCGCAGCCGCGGGGAGTGGCTGCGCTTCGGGCTGGACTCCGCGACGGTCGTCGTCGCCGTCCTCACGTTCGCGTGGCACTTCGTGCTGCGCAACTGGCACGAATGGTCCGGCGGGAACGTGACCGGCGCGCGGGCCCTGATGGCGCTGGGCACGTGCGGGGCGGTGTGCGCGTTCGCGTTCGTGAAGGTCGCGTTCACCGGCACCGGGCCGCTGGACCGGCGGGCGTTGTACCTGCTCGCCTCGGCCGGCGGCGCGGGCGCCCTCGGCGGCGCGATGTCGCCGCTGCTGGCCGGGCGCCCCTGGCTCAACGGCACCCCGATCGTGCTGCCGCTCACCTGCCTCGTGCTGTGCTTCGCCGCGGACCGGCAGCGCCGCGCCGCCGGGGTCCCGGTGCCGGTGCCGGCCCGGCGCAAGCGGCCCGGGTGCGTGCCCTACGTCGCCGTCTCCGCCACCTGCGTGCTGCTGCTCGTCGACGCGGACCTCAGCGGCGGCGACATCCTCGGCGTCGCCGTCGGCACCGTCGTGCTGGTGCTGCTCGTGGCCGCGCGCCAGGCGACAGCGTTGCGAGACAACGCGGAGCTGGTGCACTCCCTCGACGGGCGGCTGCGCGAGGTCGTCGAGTACCAGGAAACGCTCGCCTGGCAGGCCACCCACGACGCGCTCACGAACCTCCCGAACCGGCGGCTGCTCACGCAGTACACCTCGGAGGCCTTGGAACATGGGGATCGGGTCGCGGTCGCGCTCGTCGACATCGACGACTTCAAGGAAATCAACGACGACCTCGGCCACGGCACCGGCGACGCGCTGCTCACGGCGATCGCCGCGCGGCTCGGCGAGCTGGCCGGCGGGGCGCTGGTGGCCCGGCTCGGCGGGGACGAGTACGCGCTGGTGTTCCCGGCCGCCGACGCGCCCGCCGCGCTGCGCTTCCTCGGTGCGGTCGCCGCCGGGCTGCGCCGCCCCCTCGACGCGGCCGGGCACGCGCTGGTCGTGGAGGCGAGCGTCGGGATCGCCGTCGGCGAGCCCGGCCTCGGCGCCGCCGAGCTGCTGCGCCGGGCGGACGTGGCGATGTATGCGGCGAAGGAGCAGGGCAAGGGGCGCCAGGTCGCCTACGACCCGGCGATGGACCAGCGCGGCGCCGAGCAGGCCCGGATCGCCGCCGAACTGCGCACCGCCCTGGACACCGGGCAGCTGCGAGTCTTCTACCAGCCGATCGTCCGCCTCGGCGACGGCGGCGTCGTCGGCGTCGAGGCGCTGGTGCGCTGGGAGCACCCGGAGCGCGGGATGATCCGCCCGGACCTGTTCATCCCGGCCGCCGAGCGCACCGGGCTCATCGTGCCGCTCGGGCAGTGGGTGCTGGCGACGGCGTGCCGGCAGGCGGCCCAGTGGCGGCGTGAGCTCGGGCCGGACGCGCTCGCCTACGTCTCCGTCAACGTCTCCCCGCGCCAGCTGCGCGAGACCGGCTTCGCCACCCGGGTCCGCGACGAGCTGCGTGCGGCCGGCCTGGCCCCGGCCTGCCTCATGGTCGAGGTCACCGAGACGGCGGTCTTCGACGGTGGTTCGGGCCTCGACGAACTGCACGAGGTCAAGCGCCTCGGGGTCCAGGTGGCGCTGGACGACTTCGGCACCGGCCACTCCTCACTGGGCCTGCTGCGCACCTGCCCGGTCGACGTGCTCAAGGTCGACAAGTCCTTCGTGGACAACGTGACCGCCGCCGGGGAGCACTCGGTCATCGCCGATGCGCTCATCGGCATCGCCGACGGCCTGAAGCTGCGCGCGGTCGCGGAGGGCGTGGAGACCGAGGCCCAGGCGGTCGCCCTGCGCGCGCTGGGCTACCACTACGCGCAGGGCTATCTCTACGGCCGCCCGGCCCCGGCCGCGCAGCTCACCGCGCTAGGCCGGGACCGGGAACGCTTCGGGGCGCCGGCGCGGTAGGGCGGCCAGCGCGAGGGCGAGCAGGATGCAGCCGCCGCCGGCGACGAAGAACAGCGAGAAGGTCGGCTGGCCGAACCACTCCCACATCGGGTGCCACGACGGGTGCGGCTCCTGGATGTGGTGCAGGACCATGAGCGGCAGCGCGAACAGCGTCGGCGCCCACCACAGCAACAGCCCGGTACCGAAGAATTTCTTGACCGCCCCGCGCGCCCGGTGCCGCTCGCCGTCGGTGCGCCGGCTCGCCCAGGCGAAGAGCGCGAACGCGGCCAGCCCGGCGAGCAGGCCGCCCGCGATGCCGCAGGGCCAGACGGCGGCCGGTGTGGTGCGCTGGAAGGAAGCGGCGACGAACGTGGTGTCCGCTGTGGACTCGGCGAAGACCTCGACGGTGACGAACAGGCCGCCGCGGCGCGCGGCCAGGGTGGCGTCCCGCGGGATGCTCGCGGGGTCGCAGGGCGGGCCGCCGCAGCTGTAGGCGTCGGAGTACCTGACCGGGTAGACGGCCCAGCCCTTCGCCTCCAGGTTGGCCTGCGCGTCGGCGACCGCCTTGTCCCGCTCGGCGTGCGGGCCGCCGGGCACCCAGGCGCCGACGGCGGCCTGGCTGTACTCGCCGCCGTCGCCGAGCAGCAGATCCCGGGCCATGCTCCAGTCCAGCGGCTGGCCGTAGATGATGAACTGGGCGGGTGGCGGCGCACTGGCGTCGGTCCACGCCAGGTCCGGCAGGATCTCCATGGACATCGCCCGGGTCCGCTCGGGGCCGGGCAGCGGGGGAGTGGTCTCCCAGCCGGCCCGCACGGCGAACGCGGCGCCGAACAGTGCGCCGATGACGGTCGCGGCGAGGGCCCAGAAGACCACCGTGCGGCTGGCCGGGCGGCCCAGCCGGGCGCGCAGACCGTGCCGGATCAGGTTCGCGGCCTCGCGGGCCGGGGGCCGGGAGCGGTCGGGCGGGGCGGCGGCCAGCAGGGTGCCGAGCAGTTCCTCGCGGGGATAGCCGGGCGGATAGGCGCGCAGGAGGCGGATGTACCGCCGCTGCAGGGCCGTCATCACGCGGTCCTCGGCCGGCGGGATGCGGTGCGCAGCCGCTGTTCGGCGGCCGTGGCGAGCTCGCGCAGCCGGCCGGTCTCGTGGGTGAGCGCGGTCAGGCCCTGCTCGGTGAGGCGGTAGTAGCGGCGGGCCCGGCCGTCGACGATCTCCTCGCGGTCGGGCTCGACGAGGCCCTCGGCGCAGAGGCGGTCCAGGGCGGTGTAGAGGGTCCCGGTGAGCAGGCTGACCCGGCCGTGGGAGAGCTCGGCGACCTCCTGGAGGATGCCGTACCCGTGTCGGGGCGCCCCCGCGAGCGCGGTCAGGATCAGGAACGTCGGTTCCCGCATCGGCTGCACGCCGGGGAGCATAAGTAATTGATCAAGCTATGGTCAACCGGGGCGTTGGCCAAGGGCGGCCGCTGCGGATACGGCCGCCCCCGGATCATTGCTCCAGGCGGACCACCTCGGTGCCGTCCACTGCGCTCTTGAGCAGCTTCAGGCCCGTCGGGGTCGGGCCGTCGATCTTCGAGCCGTCGGCGAGCTTGAACTTCGACGCGTGCGCGGGGCAGGTGACGACGCCGTCCTGGGGTGGCGAGACCAGGATGCCCTTGTGCGGGCAGGCGGCGTCGAACAGCATGAAAGTTCCACTGGTCGGCTGGGTCACGAGCAGCCCGTTGACCACGATCCCGCCGCCCACGGGCACCTGGGCGGTGTCGGCGACGGGGGTCTTCGCGGCGCCGCCCGAGGCGGCGCCGGACGCGCCGGCGCCCGGGGAGTCGGCGGCCGCGGGAGTGGTGGTGCTGTCGTCACCGCAGGCGGCCAGGAGGGCGGCGGCGCCGATCCCCCCGAGTCCGGCCAGCAGGGCCCGCCGGTGGGCGCACCACGCCGGTGGTTGCGCCGTTGCTTCGTCGATTGCCACGATGTTCCCTTCGTACGGCGGCCGAGCCGGGGCGCGCAACGCTCCGCCACCGCTCTGTGGCGCGCCGCGCGAAGGTGAACCGGCTCCGGCCGGAAAGACGGCCGCCCCGCAGGCGGCCGTGGTTGAGCGCTCGGCAATGGTACTCGTGATATATAAGATCGTCTATGGCTATCACGAGATCACTCCCATCACCACCGATCCGCTGCGGGAAACCCGCAACCGCGCTGCGGGGCGCCCCCGAGTCGCGGCCCCGGGCGGACGCGGCACGCTGAGACGGTCGTGAACGTCCCCGCGTTGAACCGGAGCCGGAAAGCACATGTGGTCTCGACTCCGCGCGCCTGGTGGGGTGCTGCTGGTCTGCGCGATGCTCGTCGGGTGCGGCGGGAAGCAGCCGGGGGCGCCGGCGGCGGGGCGACCGGGTGCATCGGCGATGCCCTCGGGGACGCTCACGACCGATGGTGGATCCGGGCTCAGCGCGGCGCAGCTGGCCCGGATTCCGCACTTCCCGGCGCGGCCCGCGCCGAAGCCGGTCACCGTGCCCGCCGGGAGCTCGGCCGGGTGGTACAGCGCGATCCCGACCGACCAGCCCGTCGCCTTCATCACCATCGACGACGGGTGGACCAGGGTGCCGCAGGCGCTGCCGCTGCTGCAGGCCGCGCACGTGCCGGTGACCCTGTTCCTGGAGATCAACGCGATCAAGGCGGACCCTGGCTACTTCACGCGGCTGGAGCAGGCCGGGGCGGTCATCGAGGCGCACACGATCAGCCACCCGGAGCTCAAGGGCAAGTCGTACGCCGTGCAGAAGCACGAGATCTGCGGCTCCGCCGACCAACTGGCAACCCTCTACGGCCGCCGCCCCGTGCTGTTCCGCCCCCCGTTCGGCGACAAGGACGCGACGACCCTGAGCGTGGTCCACGAGTGCGGGATGAAGGCGGCGTTCTTCTGGCGCGAGACGACCGACAAGGGCATCGTGCGCTACCAGACGGGCCAGACGGTCAAGCCCGGCGACATCCTGCTCATGCACTTCCGCCCGGCGTTCGTCGATGACTTCCTCGCCGTCCTGCAGGCCATAGCGAACGCGGGGCTCACGCCGGCCCTGCTGGAGGACTACATCGCCTGACCCCGCCCTCGTCGCTACTCCCACCGGTTCACGAGCGCCTGGCCGGCCACGGACCGCTCGACGTCCTGCGCCTCGGCGGGCTGGGCCGTGGCGAGGGTCTTGCCGCCGGCGTCGACGGCCTGGATGGACAGGACCGCGGGCACGGGCGCCTCGATGACGCCGACGCCGCCGGTGAGCGGGACCCGCGTGGCCCGGCCGCCGGTCACGCGCAGCTCCGTGGCGCCGGGCGGGGCGATCACCAGCATGCGGTCGGAGAGCTCGACGCGGTCCCGGGCCGGCAGCCGTACCGTCACGAGCGCATCGGACGGTGCCGCCGCCGTGGTCATCCGGGCCGGCGGGGACTGCGGGCTGTTCGCCGGCGTCTCGACGCCGTGCGCGGTGTCCACCAGCATGGATTGACCCGTGCCGGTCACCGCGCACACCTGCGCCGCCCCGCCGTCGAGCATGCCGAGCGCGACGACGACCGGCCGGTCGTCGCCGGGCGGGGTGCCGCCCCACAGCACCCGCCACGACCGCACATCCAGCCCCGGCAGGGTGGGGCAGCTCGCCACCGCCTCGCGGGCCGACGCCGGGTCGGCCGATCCGCGTTCGGCCGCCGGCACGTCCGCCTGGCGCCCGCCGCCCACCATGTCGGTGAGCTCGACATGGCGTACGATCCCGTCGCAGGTGACCCGCCACAGCCGCACCGCCGCCGGCAGCACCGCGAAGTCCCCCACGCCGGTCCACGTGTGCTCGAGGACCCCGTCGCCACGCACGGTGCTCGTCGCGGCCGACTCCACGGTGCAGCCGGGCGGCGCGAGCGAGATGGAGTACCGCCCCATCTTGCCGAACACCGTGAACGGGTCGAGGCCGCCGGTCTGGCCGCCGTACCTGGCCTCGACGAGGTCCGTGGCGGACGTGCCGAGCGGCGCGGCCGAGTAGAGGTACACCAGCTCGGTGTCGTTGTAGTAGGCCGCGCCGAAGTTTCGCTCCCCGTCGATGTCGGCGATGAACAGCACCTTGGCCCGGTCCAGCTCCGGCCCGATCTGCCAGAATCCGCGGCCCTGCTCCAACGCGGACTCGAGCGCCTTGAGCGTCGCCGGGTCGGCCGCCGCCTCCCCGCGCACCGGCCCCGCCAGGATCTTGCGGGTCCACTGGTTCAGCGGCGCGCGCTGCCCGGTGAGCGTCGGCTGGGGGTTCGGCGCCGGCGACGGCCCGTTGGTCAGCGCGAGCGTCTGGGCGCCGAGCAGCCCGGCGACGACCGCCGCGACGACCCCCGCCCCGCCCCACCGCCAGCCCCGCCGGCGGCGCCGGCGCAGCAGCCGCGCGTACGGGTCGGGCGCGGGACGGACCGCGGCGACCGAGCGCCCCATCTCCTCGCGGAGCCGCTCCTCCAGGGTGCTCATCGTGCGCTCCTCTGTGCGTTCTGGCTCTCCAGCAGGTCGCGGAGCCGGGCCAGACCGCGCGATGCCTGGCTCTTCACCGTGCCGACCGAGCAGCCGAGGACCTCGGCGGTCTCGGCCTCGGACAGGTCCTCCCAGTACCGCAGCACCAGCACTGCCCGCATCCGCTCCGGCAGCCGGGCGAGCTCGGCGACCAGCGCCGAGCGCTCCGCCAGCCCGCGGGCGGGGTCGTCCGGCGCGGCCCGCTCGGGTGGCGAGGCGCTGAGCAGCTCGCGCCGCAGCGCCCGCCACCAGCTGGTGCGCTGGTTCACCATCGCCCGCCGCAGGTACGGCATCGGCTCGGCGATCCGCCCGAACCGCGGCATGATCTTCAGTAGGCACGCCTGGACCAGGTCCTCGGCCGACGTGACCGAGCCGGTCAGCAGATACGCGGTGTGCAGCAGTTCGGTGTACCGCATCCGGACGAACTGCTCGAAATCCTCATCCGGCACGTTGCCGCCGCCTTCCCGTTTCCGGACGCCGTCACAGCATGCACGCCGCACGCCCCGGAAAGGTTGAGCGGATCGTTGATGCCAACGGTGAGCGTTGCGACCGGCCGGCGGTACCGGGTCAGCGGGACAGGGGGTCGGCCAGGAGGCTTTCGAAGGCCAGTTCGGCGGCGCCGACCAAGGGGGCGTCGTCGCCCAGGTCCGGGGTGTGCAGTGCGACGTGGTCGCGGCAGGCCGCCAGCGCCATCGACTCGAGGCGCCGGTGAACCGGGGCGGGAGCGATGAGGTACAGCTCCCGCAGCGTGCCACCGAAGACGACCACCGTCGGGTTGAAGATGTTGACCAGGTTGGCCACGCCGAAACCGAGCCAGTCGGCGGCGTGGAGCACGGCGGCCAGGGCGTCGGGGTCGCCGCCGCGGGCGTGCTGGACGGCGGTGACCACGGCGGCGCCGGCCGTCGGCACGGGGCGGCCGGCCAGGCGCAGCAGGGGGCGCTCGCCGATCTCGGCCTCCCAGCAGCCGCGCGAGCCGCAGCCGCACAGCCGGCCGCCCGGGTTGACGACCATGTGGCCGACCTCGCCGCCGTGGCCGCCGTAGCCGGTGATGCGGCGGCCGCCGGCGATGATGCCGGCACTGATGCCGGCGTCGCCGTGCACGAAGATGACGTTGTCGGCGCCGGTCGCGGCGCCCCGCGTGTGTTCGGCGAGGGCGGCGAGGTCGGCCAGGCCGCCGACGATGGGGGAGCGGGCGCCCAGGTGCGGGGCGAGTGCCGAGGCCAGCGGCGATGCGATCGTTTCGTCCGTCCAGCCGAGATGGTGGCGCACGGACGCGGAGACGGCGATGGCCGAGCCCACGAACATCGCGCCGGCCGGGGCCGTGGCGTGCATGCCGGCGACGAGGGCGGCCAGCGCTCGCACGGTGGGGGCGGTGTCGGGGCCGGGCGGGCGTTCGGCCGTACGCGTGTCGAGTACCTTGCCGCCCAGGCCGATGCGGGCCGCTCGGAGGCGGTCGAGCTCCAGGCTCAGCGCGTAGCCGTAGACGCTCGACGAGCGGGGTGTGACGACGATCGAGGGGCGTCCGGCCCGGCCGGTCTCGTGGGGTACACCCTCGTCGATGAGCCCGGCGGTGGCCAGGTCGGCGGTGAGCGCGCCGATGGTGCTGCGGTTCAGGCCGAGCCGGGTGGTCAGCTCGGCGCGGGACGTGGCCCCGCGGACGTGCACGTAGCGCAGCAGAGCCGCGAGGTTCTGCCTGCGCACCGACTCCTGTGGGCTGGTGGACACGCGCGGTCCC
Organism: Dactylosporangium sp. CA-233914; assembly: GCF_050942935.1. Classification (NCBI taxonomy): domain Bacteria; kingdom Bacillati; phylum Actinomycetota; class Actinomycetes; order Micromonosporales; family Micromonosporaceae; genus Dactylosporangium; species Dactylosporangium sp. CA-233914. The sequence continues at coordinate 4,519,796 of NZ_CP192030.1, forward strand.
TTCGCCTCGAAACGCGCGTGGGCCCCCGGAAAACAGCTCCGGGGACCCACGTCGTTACCGGTGTTGATCAGCCCTTGGTGAGCGGGGCCAGCTTCGGGTCGTCCTTGTAGGCCTCGGCGGCGTTCGCCTTGGTCACGATGACCGGCGCGAGGAGGTACGCCGGGATGACCTTGACACCGTTGTTGTACGACTTGGTGTCGTTGATCTCCGGCTCGGAGCCGGCCTGCAGCTTCTTGACCATCTCGATCGTCTGGGCAACCAGCTTGCGGGTGTCCTTGTTGATCGTGGAGTACTGCTCGCCGTTCATGATGCTCTTGACCGACTCAACCTCGGAGTCCTGGCCGGTGACGACCGGAACCGCCTTGCCGGCGGCCTTCACCGAGGTGATGATCGCGCGGGCCAGGGTGTCGTTCGGGGAGAGGACACCGTCGAGGGTCTTGTCGCCCTTGGCGTAGGTCGAGTTCATGATGGCGTCCATGCGCGACTGCGCACCCTCGGCCTTCCAGCCCTGGATGGCGGTCTGCTTGACGTCCTTCTGGCCCGAGCCGACGACCAGGTCACCCTTGTCGATGAGCGGCTTGAGCACGTCCATCGCGCCGTTGAAGAAGACACCGGCGTTGTTGTCGTCCGGCGAGCCCGAGAACAGCTCGATGGTCCACGGGCCGGTCGCCTTCTTGGCCTTCATGCCGTCCAGCAGGGCCTGACCCTGCAGCTGGCCGACCTTGAAGTTGTCGAACGCGACGTAGTAGTCGAGGTCCGCGGTGCCGGTGATGAGCCGGTCGTAGGCGATGACCGTGGCGCCGGCGTCCTTGGCCTGCTTGACCTGGGTGCCCAGCTGCGCGGCGTCGGTCGCGCCGATGACGATGACCTTCGCGCCCTTGGTGACCATCGAGGAGATCTGCGACTGCTGGTCCGCGACGGTGGTCGAGGCGCCCGCGTACTGCACGTCGTACTTGAAGCCGGCGTCCTTGAGGCCCGACTCGAACAGACCACCGGCGAGGACCCAGTTCTCCGAGGTCTTCGACGGCAGGGCGACGCCGATGAGCGCGTCCTTGGCGAAGCCCTTGGCGGCGCCGGACGGGCTGCTGGAGGTCTCGTCGCGGTCGCTGCTGCCGCACGCGGCGGTGCTCAGCGCCACCAGCGCGACGGCGCTGACCGCGAGGCTCCTGGTGAGGAACTTGCGCATGGCTTGGAAAGCCCTTTCTTTCGGGGATGTTACTGGGGATAGGGGCGTCTGCCGCGGTCTGCGGCGGGTGGATCAGCCGGCGACGGGGGTCTTGATGGAATCCTGACCGGCTTGGTTCGGCGCGGCCGGCTCGGATGGTGCCTGCCGGCGGAAGGGTCGCATTATCGATCCGATGATCGAGAACCGTCCCTGGCTCTTGTTGTAGACGTCCAGCGCGACGGCGGCCAGCAGGAACAGGCCCTTGATGATCTGAATCCAGTCGGTCTTGACGCCGATCAGCAGCAGGCCGTTGTTCAGCACGGCCATCACCAGGCCGCCGACGATCGAGCCGAGGACGGTGCCGATGCCGCCGGAAACCGCGGCGCCACCGACGAAGACGGCCGCGATGGCGTCGAGCTCCCAGCCGTTGCCGTCCTGCGGGCCGGAGGCGCCCGAGCGGGCCACGAAGATCATACCCGCCAGGGCGGCGAGGACCGACATGTTCATCATGACGAAGAAGTTGGTGCGGCGCAGTTTCACGCCGGACAGCTCGGCGGCGCGGGCGTTGCCGCCGACGGCGTAGATGTGCCGGCCGCCGGGGGTGTTGCGGGTGTAGAAGGAGTACAGGAGCACGAGCCCGACCAGGATGCAGCCCGAGATCGGGAAGCTGGTGCTGCGCGGGCCCCCGCCGTAGCGCAGCGTCGCGAAGACGATGACGCCGACCATGATGACCAGGCGCACGCCGGCGACCCAGGGCGGGATCGGATCCGTGCCCATGTCGCGGCGGGTCTTGCGGGCCCGCATCTCCCGCCAGATCACGGCGAGGCAGGCGATCAGGCCGAGCGCGAGCGTCGAGTTGTTGTATCCGGTGTGCGGGCCCCATTCGGGCAGGTATCCGGCGCCGATGTTCTTGAAGCCCGCCGGCACCGGAATGCTCTCGGCGTTGCCGATGTACTGGTTGCCGCCGCGGAAGAGCAGCATGCCGGCCAGGGTCACGATGAAGGCGGGTACACCGATGTAGGCGACCCAGAAGCCTTGCCAGGCACCGATGACCATGCCGACCACCAGGCCGAGGACGATGCCGAGCTCCCAGGGCAGGCCGGCCTGGATGGCCTTCGCCACGACGATGCCGACGAACGCGGCGACGGAGCCCACCGACAGATCGATGTGGCCGGCCACGATGACCATGAGCATGCCGACCGACAGCACCGAGATGTACGCGTATTGCTGGGTCAGCGTGATCAGGTTGTAAGGCTGCAGGGTCAGCCCGTCCGTGAGGATCTGGAAGAGCACGATGATCCCCACCAGCGTGAAGATCATCGTGAACTGGCGGGCGTTGGAGGTCGTGCCCCCGAACAGGTTCTTCTGGAGGTCCTTGAATCGGCTCATCGCGTGGGCATCTTCTTCGTAGAGGTCATCTGCTTCATGAGGAGTTCCGGGTTGGCCTCGCTGTGGGGAACCTCGCCGGTGATGGTGCCTTCGAACACCGTGTAGATGCGGTCGCACAGCCCGATCAGCTCGGGCAGCTCCGAGGAGATGACGATGACGCCCTTACCCTCGTCGGCGAGCCGCTGGATGATGCCGTAGATCTCGTACTTCGCGCCGACGTCGATGCCGCGGGTCGGCTCGTCCAGGATCAGCAGGTCGGGGTCGGTGAACATCCACTTGGCGAGGACGACCTTCTGCTGGTTGCCGCCGGAGAGCTTGGTGACGCCCTCGTCGACCGTGGGGGCCTTGACCCGCAACGCCTTGCGGTACTCCTCGGCGACCTTGTGCTCCTCGACCTCGTTGATCACGCCGTGGCGGGTGATCTTCGACAGCTTGGCGGCCACCATCGAGGTCTTGATGTCGTCGAGAAGGTTGAGGCCGATGGACTTGCGGTCCTCGCTGACATACGCCAGGCCGTGCTTGATCGCCTCGGCCACCGACTTGAGCTGGATCTCCTGGCCGTCCTTGAAGATCTGGCCGGACTGCCACACGCCGTAGGAGCGGCCGAAGACGCTCATCGCGAGCTCGGTGCGCCCGGCGCCCATGAGGCCGGCGAAGCCGACGATCTCGCCCCGGCGCACGACGAAGTTCGAGTTCTTGCACACCAGGCGCTCCGCCGAGATCGGGTGGCGGACCGTCCAGTCGCGCACCTCGAAGAACACGTCGCCGATGTGCGGGGTGTGGTCGGGGAAGCGGCTCTCCAGGTCGCGGCCGACCATGCCGCGCACGATGCGGTCCTCGTTGACGCCGTCGGCGCCGACCTCGAGGGTCTCCACCGTCTTGCCGTCCCGCAGGATCGTGATGGAGTCCGCGATCGCCCCGATCTCGTTGAGCTTGTGCGAGATCATGATCGAGGTGATGCCCTGCCGCTTGAACTCCCGCAGCAGTTCGAGCAGGTGCTTGGAGTCGTTCTCGTTCAGCGCCGCGGTGGGCTCGTCGAGGATCAGCAGCTTGACGTCCTTGGCGAACGCCTTGGCGATCTCGACGAGCTGCTGCTTGCCGACGCCGATGTCCTTGATGAGCGTGTCCGGGTCGTCGCGCAGGCCGACCTGGTTCAGCAGCTCCAGCGCCTTGCGGTTGGCGCCCTTCCAGTCGTACGCCCCGTTGCGTGTCGGCTCGTTGCCGAGGAACAGGTTCTCCGTGATGGACATGTGCGGCACCAGGGCGAGCTCCTGGTGGATGATCACGATGCCGGCCTTCTCGCTGGCCCGGATGTCGCCGAAGCGGCACTCGGCACCCTGGTAGAAGATCTGGCCGCTGTAGGAGCCGTGGGGATAGACGCCGCTGAGCACCTTCATCAGCGTCGACTTGCCCGCGCCGTTCTCGCCGCAGATCGCGTGGATCTCGCCCTCGCGTACGACCAGGTTCACGTCGCTGAGCGCCTTGACGCCCGGGAACTCCTTGGTGATCGACCGCATCTCGAGCAGGATCGGTGCGCTGCTCATGACGCGAGCCGCCTTGTCACCGACATCATGTTGCCTCCGAGGGGCATTACCGCCAGCCAGGTTTGTTGTGACGACCAACTTATTCCAGTGTGGCGATCCTGCCCAGTCCCCGCCGTCGTTTCTCGGTAACAATCTGGCAATGATCTAGCGGCTGGGCGGTCGCCGCAGTGCCCGGGGAAGCGCTCTCTCATGTCCCGCCGGTTAGCTGCGTGTGTCGGACTCTAAATCCAATTGCTTTACTAAGTCAACGACACGGGGCATCATGTAGGTAACGGTACGTAGGAGGGAGGCTGGGTGCGGCAGGTCGGGACAAATCTCCCCAAGGTTGGGCAATACAACCGGGCGGTCGTGCTTGACCAGATCCAGCTCGCCGACGGCACCAGCCGCGTGGAGATCGCCGAGCACACGGGCCTGACGCCGCAGACGGTCTCGGGCATCGTGCGCCGCCTGATCGACGAGGGCATCGTGCGCGAGGACGGCGCGCGCTCGTCCAGCGGCGGCAAGCCGCGCACGGTGCTGCGCATCAACGCCGACGCCGGGCGGGCCGTCGGCCTGCACTTCGACCTGGTCGAGCTCGCCTGCGTGGTGGTCGACCTGCTGGGCCGGCCGCTGGTCACGGCCCGCCGCCCGACCCCGGCCGGCATGGACCCGGTCGAGGTCACGGCCGCGATGACCGGCCTGGTCGGCGAGGTGCTGGCCCGGGCCGGGGTGCAGCGCGAGCGGGTGCTGGGCCTGGGGCTGGCCTCGCCGGGCCCGATCGACCAGGCGCGGGGCGAGGTCATCTCACCGCCGCAGCTGTCGCACTGGACGCGGGTGCCGCTCAAGCAGATGGTCGCCGACGCCACAAACCTGCCGGTCACGCTGGACAATGACGCCACGGCGGCGGCGATCGGGGAGCGCTGGGCAGGTGCGGGCCGGGGGGTGGCGAACTTCGCGTACTTCTTCCTCGGCACCGGCGTCGGGGGCGGCCTCGTGCTCGGTCACCAGGTCCACCGGGGCGGCTCCATGAACGCCGCGGAGTTCGGGCACACCTCGATTACGGACAGTGGCCCCGAATGCTACTGCGGCAACCGCGGCTGCCTCGAAAGCCTCATCAACCCGGCCGCGCTCGTCGCCGACGCGCACCGCCGGCTGGCCTCCGGCGGTGAGAGCGCTCTCAGCGGAGCCTTCCGGCGCGCGCCGTCCACTGTGGACCACGCGGCCCTGTGCCGGGCCGCGGCCGCGGGTGACGACCTCGCCGGCGCGGTCATCGGCGAGGCCGCCGAACGCCTCGCCGCGGTCGCCGTCAACGTGGTGAACATCGTCGACGTGGAGTTGATCATCCTGGGCGGCCACGGCATCCGGCACGTCGAGGCGCAGTTCCGCCAGGCGGTGCTCCGAGCACTGGGGGAGCGGGCGATGGCGCGGCGAATCCGGCAGGTGGACGTGGCGCTGTCACCACTGGGCGACGACGCGGCGGTGATCGGCGGGGCCGCGCTGGTGCTGCACGCGACGTACTCACCCCAGGTCTCGGCCCTGCTCGCCGGCTGAGCCACCCGAGGCGCCGGCGGTGGCGTGGGCCTCGCGGTCTGATCGCCGTTGGGGCGGCCGGGTTGGTGGTGTGCGCTCGCCACGCCGGCCGCGGCGGGTCAGGACATCGAGCGAGTCCGTGTCAGTGACCACGTCCGGGCTGCCGGCTGCGCCGGCCGTCGTTGCGACGGGATCCCGCCGTAGCGGACGGTAGGTAAAGTGGAGTACTCATGGATGACATCAAGATCGACCAGGAGTTGGTGCGGTCGCTGCTGGACGATCAGCATCCGGATCTTGCCGGGCTGGAGATCCGGGAGGTGGACGGCGGCTGGGACAACATGATGTGGCGTCTCGGGGACGAGCTCGCGGTGCGTTTGCCCCGTTTGACGCGTGCTCCGGCTCTGATGCGATCGGAACAACGTTGGCTGCCGGCTCTGGCGCCGCACCTACCGCTGCCGGTACCGACACCGGTACGGGTCGGCGAACCGTCCGCGCTCTTCCCGGAGACCTGGACGGTCACCAGCTGGGTCGCCGGCGTACCGGCCGACCAGGAACCGATCAGCCGGCCGGATGCTGCCGACAGCCTCGCGAAGTTCCTTCGGGCGCTCCATCGCGCCGCGCCGGACGAGGCCCCGGCCAACCCGACACACGGCGGCGCCCTGCAAACGCATGCGAACGGCATCGAGGGTTGGCTGGCGGTGCTCGCCTCCGATGAACATGCCACAGCCGCGCGACGGGTCTGGGACGACGCCGTTGCGGCGCCGGAATGGGATCGTGCGCCGTCCTGGATTCACGGCGACCTTCATCCCGCGAACGTTGTTGTCGCGGACGGGACGCTGAGCGGTGTGATCGACTTCGGCGAGCTGTGCGCGGGGGATCCGGCCGCGGACCTCGCGGCCGCCTGGGTGCTGCTGCCCGCAGGTACGGCACCACGGTTCCTCGACGCCTATGGCATTGCGGACGACGCCATGATCCGGCGCGCCCGCGGATGGGCCGTGCTGCGTGCTCTGGTCCTCATCACGATCGGGCAGATGTGGGAGCAGGGTCTTCCCGGCGGTAAACGGACCTGGGGTCCGGCTGGTCGGGCGGCGCTCGAGCGCGTGCTGTCCGCGGCTTGAGGAAGCGGCTCGCGCTCGAGGCCTCGGCCACCGCCGCGGCCTCGTCGTCCACTGTGGAGGGTGACCCGCGGGTGCGGCGCGGCCACCCACCGCCCGGGCCTGGAGATCCTGGACCGGGTCGGCGGGGGCGACAGCTTCGCCTCGGGGCTCATCCATGGGCTGATGATGGCCGGTAGCCTCAAGACCGCGGTCCAGTACGGCGCGGCCCACGGCGCCCTCGCGCTGGTGCCCGGGGCCGGCGTCCGCGTCCAGCGCTAGTGTCCTGAGTCATTGAAAGCTTTATTGATTCGAGTGCGGTAGTTGGCGAGGTTGTCGAGGATCTCGTCGGCGGTTTTGGTCCACACAAAGGGTTTCGGGTCTTCGTTCCACGCCGCGATCCAGGCGTTGACGTCGTCTTCGAGTTCTTTGACGCTGCGGTGGGTGCTGCGGCGCAGCTTGCGGTTGGTCAGCTCGGCGAACCAGCGTTCGACCAGGTTGAGCCAGCTCCCGGAAGTCGGCGTGAAGTGCAGGTGGAAGCGGGGATGCGCGGCCAGCCAGGTCTTGATCGCGGGGGTCTTGTGCGTGGCGTAGTTGTCACAGATCAAGTGCAGGTCCAGATCACTGGGCGTGTTCTTGTCGATGGTCTTGAGGAAGCGCAGGAACTCCTGGTGGCGGTGCCGACGCTGATGCTGGCCGATCACCTTGCCGGTAGCGATGTCCAGGGCGGCGAACAGGCTGGTCGTTCCGTGGCGCACGTAGTCGTGCGTGCGACGTCCCGGTACGCCGGGCATCATCGGCAGCATCGGCGCGGTGCGATCGAGGGCCTGTATCTGCGATTTCTCGTCGACCGCGAGAACGACCGCCTTGTCCGGCGGGTCGAGGTACAAGCCGACCACGTCGCGGACCTTGTCAATGAACAGCGGGTCAGTCGACAACTTCCAGGTGTCAACCAGGTGGGGCTTGAGACCGAACGCCCGCCAGATCCGCGAGATCGCGCTTTGCGACATGCCGGTGGCCCTCGCCATCGACCGCGTCGACCAATGACTGTCCTGATTGGACGGTACTTCCTCAAGCGTCTTCACGATCACCGCCTCAACCTGCTCGTCGGTGACGGTGCGCGGCGCCCCCGGCCGCGGCTCGTCACCCAGGCCGTCCAGCCGATCGGTAACGAACCGGGCCCGCCACTTACCCACCGTCGGCAATGACACACCCAGCTGCCTGGACACCTCGCTGTTGGACAGCCCTCGGGCGCACGCCAGCACGATCCGAGCGCGGACCGCCAACGCCTGCGCGGTCTTGCCTCGCCGCGCCCACGCCTGCAGCACGTCCTGCTCGGCCTGGGTCAGCTCCAGCACCGCCAACTTCGGACCACGACCATCACCCATAGCCCTAATCTACCAACGAATTAACGACTCAGGACACTAGGCCGTGTCGCAAAGTTCCGGCACAGCGATGGCGCCGGGGGCCGTGTGGCCCTATATTGGTCGGTGTGGCGGCAGCGGGGTCGATACGGCGGCGTGGACCGAACCAGGCGGTGCCGTGGCGGTACGACGGTCCGGTGTCGGTGTTGCGCCTGCCGTTGGATGTGCATGACCCAGCGGTGCGGCGGCATGTGGAGCGGGTCTTCGCGGCGGTGTTCGCGGTACGACGGGCGGTCCAGCGTGACGCCCGCGCCAAGGTCGACGCGTACTGGGCCGCACATCGCGCGCGTACCGTCGCCGGTCCGGCTGTGGTCCGGGATCGGCTGAGGTTGACCCGGGCCGGGTTGGAGCGTGCCGCGTACCGGCATGTGGATCGTGCCCCGCATCTGCGCCGGTACTGTACGAAAGCGGTGGCGATGCACGTCGCCGACAGTGTCTGGCAGGCTGCCGATCGGCACCTGTTCCCCGACGCGACCGGACGCCGGCACGGCCGGCCGAAGGTCGGCGGCTGGTGGACGTTCAGCCGCATCCCGGGCCGGGCGCGGTCGCATACCAGGGCACGGAAGTGGGAGACGTTCCGCCTGGCCGGCACCCTGGCCGGGCATGACGCGGTGTTCGGCCGGGCCGGGCGGTTGTGGCAGCCGCGGCGGATGCCCGCCGTCACCCCCACCGCGGGTGGCCGGCCGGTGCGGTCCTGGTGGGACCACGACGGCGCCCTCGCCGTCGTGCTGACCGGCACCGGCGCCCGGGACCTGGTCCTGCCGGTCCGCCTCCCGCAGGGCCCGGGCCGTGAGCCGGTACTCGAGCACTACCTCGCCGACCCGCGCCGTTGGCACAAGATCGACCTCGTGCGGTATCGCGACCCGGGGACGCTGGGTGGGTGGCGGTACGAGGCGCACCTGATGATCCTCGGCCCCGGCTACACCTCCCCCACGGTCACGGCCCGCCGGCAGACGGCTGCGGCCCTGCACCGGCGCGGCGGCGTGGACGTCAACGTGTCCAACCTTGCCGTCGTCTCCGTCCCGATCGACGGTGGTGGCGGGGTGCGCGCCACGCAGATCACGAAGACTGGCGCCGATGCGGACCGGCTCGCGGTGGAACGGTTGCGGCAGCGGCGGCGTGACCGTGCCCTGCAACGCTCCCGCCGCGCCACCAACCCCAGCCAATACCGGCTCTCTGCCCGGCAGCAGCGGCGAGCCGACCGTCGCCGAACCGCTGGCCTGCGCCCCGTGCAGGTCGCCGTGCCGGGCGGCGCCCGCATGGCCAACGCGGCGGGTATTCCGGTGCAGGCCTACCGCCGCGACCAGCTTTCGGCCGGCTACCTGCGGCTGCGCGCCCAGGCGGCTGCTGACGGCGCGGCCCGTACCCAGGCCGGGCGTACCCGCGCCCGGATCGTCGCCGCCGGCATCGTGGCCACCCACGGCCCGAACCTGGTCGTCGAGGCCGGTGACCTGCGGGCGTGGGCGCGGCGGTGGGGCCGTAGCATCCACGCGTTCACTCCCGGCATGCTCCTGGCCGCCGTCGATCGGGAAGCGGCCAAGGTTGCCGCCCTGGCTGGTGGTGGTGGGTTGGTCCGGGCCGGGACCCGGCACACCGCCTGGACCCAGCACTGCCTCTGCGCCGCCCGCGTCCCCAAACACCTCCACCACCGCCGTCACACCTGCCCGCAGTGTGGCCTGACCGGCGACCGGGACCTCGTCGCGGCTCTCATCGGGGCGCACACCGTGCTGAGCGACCCGGCCGTGCCCGGCACCGCCCGGGTGGATTGGGTCGCCGCGCAGACCACCCTCGCCACCCACGGCGTGGATGCCATCAGTGAGGGGCTGCAAGGAGCCCTGCCCGAGTCAATCGGACACCACCGCCCCGACCGGCACCCAACCGGTGCCCGGCCGCGGCGGCCGCAGCGCAGCACCAGCCATCCTGGATGGCTGGTGCCGGCGTGCTCGGCGAACTGCCGGAACGACGCCCTCGACAACCCCGGACCAGGCCCGCATCCCAACATGCGGGACCACACCGGAACGACGAGACGCACAACCCGGACTGTTCCATCTCGCGGACACCAAACCCGAGTTTGCAACAGGCCTTAGAGCACGGCCTCGGCCAGAAGTTCGACCTGGGCGGGGTCGTCGCCGTAGCAGTACAGCACCAGCTCGTCGGCGCCGAGGTCGCGATACGCGGCCACGGTGTCGGCGAGCCGGATCGGGTCCGTGACCGGGTCGCCCCAGCCGGGACGGCCCGTGAACGCGTAGTACGCCGCGACCGCGCGCCGCGCGTGCTCGACCGACTCCGCGGAGCCGGCGGCGGCGTTGATCTGGCAGACCAGGCGCGGGCGGCCCGCTCGCCCGGCCGCGGCCCACTGCTCCCGCACCGTGCCGACCAGGTCGCCGGCCCACTGCAGCGGGGCGGCGCACAGGAACCCGTCGCCGAAGCGGGCGACGCGGGCCAGGGCGGCCGGGGCGAAGCCGCCGATGAGGATCGGCGGGCCGCCGGGCGTGGCGGGGGCGGGGCCGACCGGCGTCCGCGGGTACGGCATCCCGTTCCAGATCGAGCGCAGGTCGGTCAGCATCGCGTCCATGAGCGCCCCGCGCCGCTCGATCGGCACGCCCGCGGCCGCGTGGTCGTCGTCGCGCCCGCCGACGCCGACGCCGAGCGTGAACCGGCCGCCGCAGAGGCGGTCCAGCGTGGCGACCTGCTTGGCCAGCAGTGCGGTGCCCCGCAGCGGCGCGAGCAGGACCTCGGTCTGCAGGCGGATGCGGGTGGTGGCGCCGGCCAGCGCGGCGAGGACGACGAGCGGCTCGGGGTTGTCGTAGGCGAGCCGGTCGAGCAGCGCGAGGGTGGCGAAGCCGGCTGCCTCGGCGCGTCCGGCCCACTCGGGCAGTCGCGCGGGGTCGCTGACGGGCAGGCCGAGACCGATTTCCATGCTGTAGGACTCCCTGAGGTGAGCAGCGAACAGTGCTGTCGCCACCTCCTCCCCGCGGTCGTTGCGGAGTCCCCGCGCGCCCATCTGCGACGTGTTTCCCGGGCGGGGGGATTCGGAGTTCCGCCGCCGATCGTACGCCACACACCCGCCGGTGCAAGATCGCACAAAGATCGAACATTTACAGCCGCGAAACCAACGCGTATCTTCGAGATCCATCGCGTTCGCTCACCTGGTGGAGGCACCGATGCGAGGACGTCTGCTCACCGCGCTCGCCGCGACGGCCGCCACCGTCGCGGCGCTCTTACTCATCAACCCGCTCGCGGCGCACGCCGAGTCCAACGGCGGCGTGCGCATCCTGCCCCTCGGCGACTCGATCACCGACGGGTTCAACGTGCCGGGAGGGTACCGGATCAACCTGTGGCGCGCCCTCGCCGCCGCCGGCCACCCGGTCGACTTCGTCGGCTCCCAGTTCAACGGCCCCGCCGACCTGCCCGACCACGACCACGAGGGCCACCCGGGCTGGCGCATCGACCAGGTCGACGCGAACGCGAGCGGCTGGGTCTCCTCAACCGCGCCGCGCAGCGTGCTGATCCACCTGGGCACGAACGACGTGGTCCAGAACTACGACCTCGCGGGCGCCCCCACGCGGCTGTCGGCGCTGATCGACCACGTGCGGGCGGCCGCGCCCGGCGCCGACGTCTTCGTCGCCTCGATCATCCCGCTGTCGGACCCGGCGCGGGAGGCGGCCGCGAACACGTTCAACGCCACCCTCCCCGGCATCGTCGCCGGCAAGGGCGCCAAGGTCCACTTCGTCGACATGCACGCCGCACTCACCACGGCCGACCTCGCCGACGGGGTGCACCCGAGCCGGGCCGGGTACGACAAGATGGCGGCCCGCTGGGCCTCGGCCCTGGCCGCCGTGCCCGGATCGGCGGGCGACGACGGGGCGCCGACCACGCTGCCGAGCGACTCCTACGTCTCGCTGCGCTCGACGACGGCCTGCTGCACCACGCGGTACGTGCGGCATCAGAACGGTCTCGGCTACACCGAGGTGGTGTCCAGCGGGAGCGACCAGCTGCTCAAGCAGGACGCGACCTGGCGCGTGGTCGCGGGCCTGGCCGGTGGTTGCTACAGCCTCCAGTCGCGCAACTACCCGGCCTACTACCTGCGCCACCAGAACGGCCGGGTGAGAATCAGCGCCGACGACGGCACCGCGCTGATGCGTGCCGACGCGACCTGGTGCGCGAAGACCGCGCCCGGCGGGGTGCGGCTGGCGTCGTGGAACTTCCCGGGGTCCTACCTGCGCCACATCAACGCCGAGCTGTGGCTGGCCACGCCCGGCGGCACCGCGGCCCAGGACAACGCGGCGAGCCTGGTCCCCGACATCACGTGGTCGGTCAACGCGCCCTGGGCCCCGTAGGATACGTCGGCCCGACAACCGGATACGCCGATCGAAGCGCGTCGGGAGAGTCCCGTCAGGGCGCCGAAGGAGCAACTCCTCCCCGGAATACCGCCGCGCGGAGTCGACTCTGGAAAGCCGGGACGCCGCGTCCCGGCTTTCCGCAGCATCGGCCCGTCGGCCTCGCACACCGTCGGGCCGATGCGCGCCGCCCGCCGCTTCGCCGCCGTCTCGCCGACGACGGCCTGCTACCGCGCGTCGGCCGGGTCCGGGCCGAGCGGTTCGGATTTCATTCGGGGGTGCGGGGGATCTTCACCGGTGGCCTTGAGAGGCTGTCGGCATGGCGCTCGGCGTGGTGGCGAGGATCGGCCGGTTCTGCTTCCGGCACCGCTGGTCGGTGATCGGGCTCTGGCTCGTCGTGGTGGTGCTCGGCGGGCTTGCGTTCGGGCCCGTCTTCGCAGCGATCGCGGACGGGAGCAACCCCAAGCACGTCGAGGCGATCGACGGGCTGGATGCGGTGGCGACGGGCAACGACTCCAGCGGCACCGTCATCGGACTCGTCACGGGCGTCGACCCGCAGGCCCCCGCGGTCCGCGCCACCGTCGAGGCCGCGGCCGCCGACCTCGGCCGCGCGGCCGGCGTGACCGGCGTCGCCACCCCGTTCTCCGTGCCCGCGGCCCAGGCGCCCGCGTACCTGGCCACCGACCGGCACGGCCTGCTCATCGTCGTCACCCTCGCCAAGCTCGACCGCGCCGAGCGCGGCGGCGTGCTCACCACGCTGCGCGACCGCCTGCACAAGGTCGACGGCGATCTGGCCGCGGCCGGCGTACCGCAGGCCACGGTCGAGGTCGGCGGCAACCCGATCCTCAACGCCGAGCTGCGCGACGCGCAGAAGGGCGACCTCGGCCGCGCCGAGCTGATCTCGCTGCCGCTCACCCTCGTCGTGCTCGTGTTCGTGTTCGGCGGCCTGGTCGCGGCCGGCCTGCCGGTGCTCGCGGCCGTGGTGTCGGTGGCCGCGGCCATGCCGCTGCTGTGGGTGTTCAGCCGGGTCACCGACCTCGACCAGAACGTCGTCACCGTGGTCACGCTGCTCGGCCTCAGGCTGTCGATCGACTACGGGCTGCTGCTCGTCGCGCGGTACCGCGAGGAGGTCGCCGCCGGCTTCGAGCCCGCCGAGGCGATCGGCCGCGCCTGGGCGACCGCGGGCCGGACGATCTTCTTCAGCGCGCTCACCGTCGCCGCGGCGCTGTCGGGTCTCATGATGTTCTCGATCCACCAGCTCGGCGCGCTCGGGGCCGGGGGCGTGTCGATCGCGGTCGTGGCGATGCTGGCCGCGCTGAGCTTCACCGCCGCGCTCATCGGCGTGCTGCACAAGCAGATCCGGCCGTCGAAGCGGGCCCTGGCCAGACGCGCTCGGCGCGCCGGGGACGCCCGGGGCGACGCCGCGGACCGGGACGAGCGCGGCTTCTTTGCGGGTTTGTCGCGATTTGTCCAGAAACGGCCGATCCTGGTCGCGGCCGGGACGGCCGCGCTGCTGCTCGGGGCCGGGGCGCCGCTGCTCGGGGCCACGATCAAGCTGCCCAAGCTCGAGGGCGTGCCGCGCAGCATCGAGGCGGCTCGGGTCGCCGACGAACTCACGCAGCAGTACGGGCGCGCCTACCGGCCCGCGGTGACCGTCGTCGCCCGTACCGATGCCGCGTCACTGGACGCGTATGCCGCGAAGTGGGCGTCGGACCCGGCCGTCGCCGGCGTGCAGCCGGCCAAGCCGGTCGGCAACGGCGTGGCCACCGTGGACCTGGTGCTGCGCGGCGAATCCCAGGACCAGGGCGCCCAGGACCTGGTGCACCGGCTGCGGGCCGACCGGCCGGCCGGCGTGCAGTCCTGGGTCGTCGGGGACGCCGCGACGCTCATCGACCTCGTCGGGCTCATCACCGCCGACCTGCCCGCGGCGGTGGCCGTCACGCTGGCGGCGATGGTCCTGCTGCTGTTCGCCATGACCGGTTCATTGGTCGTACCCGTCAAAGCCGTCCTGGCCAACGTCGTCTCGCTCGGTGCCACGTTCGGCGTGATGGTCGCCGTGTTCGAGCACGGCTGGGGCTCGGGTGTGCTGCACACGCTGACCGCCGGCGGGCTGGACCCGTTCGTGGTCGTGATCGTGTTCGCCTTCGCGCTCGGGCTGTCGATGGACTACGAGGTCTTCCTGCTCGGGCGGATCAAGGAGTACGTCGAGCGCGGCGACGACACCGACACCGCCGTGCGGCGCGGGCTGCAGCACACCGGGCGGATCATCACCTCCGCGGCGCTGCTCATGATCGTGGTGTTCGCCTGCTTCGCCGCCGCGGACCTGGGCGCCATCGAGCAGGTCGGCGTCGGCCTGCTCACCGCGGTGGTCATCGACGCGAGCGTGGTGCGCTGCCTGCTCGTACCGGCGACGATGACGCTCCTCGGACGCTTCAACTGGTGGGCTCCGGGGCCGCTGAAGCGGCTGCACGAGCGCATCGGGCTGCGCGAATACGTGCTGCCGGAGCCGGCACCGGCGCGCGCACCGCAACCGGTCGCCGTCGATTAGTTCGCGCGGCGTCCGAGGGGGCCGCGCGGCGTTCGAGGTGAGGTCCGGGCGAGGGTATGGGAGTAGTGCGCGCCCGGGCGGGCGTGGCTGGTGGGTGTGCTGCTCAGGTGCGCAGGGCGGCGGCGACCGGGGGCGTCATGGCCGGGGCGACGTAGTAGCGCAGCCAGTTGTCCAGCAGTGTTCGCATTCTCGCGCGGATGTCGCGGTCGGCCCAGTCCAGCGACTCCAGGAACGCCGCGTAGTCCGCGTCCGACGGGCCCAGGTGGCCCTCGGCGATGAGCTGCCGGCGCCTCACCCGGGCCAGGGCGGCCGTGATGCCCGCCGTCATCTCCGGGTGGATCTGCAGGGTGCGGGCCGTCGCGCCGAAGGCCAGGGACTCGTTGCGATAGGCGCCGTACGCCAGTTCGGTGATCGGGCCGAACTCGCCGGCCGGCGGGACGTCGTACACCGCGTCGACGTGGGACGTGAACGTGTCGAACGAGTCCGGCAGGCCGCGGAACAGCGGGTCCTGGCGGCCGGCCGGGGTGAGGGTGAGGCGCTCGATGCCGAAGCGGCGGCCCAGGTGGCCGGTCTTGCACACCGCGCCGGCGACCTCGGACTTGGCCTGGTGGGAGAAGCAGACGTGCAGCTCCGGCACGCCCCGGCGCTGGGCCTCGGCCAGGAACGACTTGGCCCGGCGGACCCACGGCAGCTGCTCGTAGGAGGAGTGCGCGGAGCCGCCGCCGATGATGCCGTGGGCCTCGATCGTGTCCGGCAGCGCGTCGCCGTCGGCGAGGTTGAGCACCTGGATCTGGTCGGGGTCCAGCCGGGTGACCTCGGCGATCCAGTCGCGGTACGGCGGGAGGCCCATCTGCAGCACCGGCGCCTGCTCCTGCATGTTGAGGAAGAGCAGGCGGCACCGCTGGCGCACGTGCAGCGGTCGCCGGGCGCCGGCGAGCCGGACGGTGCGGTGGTCGATGGTGTGGGCCGTCATGCTGGGCAGCGCTCCCCGTGAGCTGTGAGGTGTCAAGCGGTCGGGCACGATTGTTGTCGATCGTGCGGCCGCCGCACGCCCGTTCTCACAAAATATCCGATAACGGATCACCCGATGTTCGCCGCGTCCAGGGCGGCCTGCAGCGACTCGATGTACCCCTCGCTCGTCACGGTCGCGCCGGAGACCGTGTCGATCTTCGCGCTCTGGGCCGCGAGGACCTCGGCGCGCAGCCGCGGCAGGGCGTACGCGTTGATCTGCTGGTCCCGGCGGTTGGCCGTCGGGTAGGTCACGGCGGTGACGTCGGTGATCTTCCTGCCGTCCACGGTGATGCGGACCTGCACCGGCCCCCACCGCGTCTGCGCGGTCGACCCGTCGTAGGTCTTGCCAGCGCCCGAAGCCCCACCGCCCGAAGCCCCGGTGCCGGAGCCCGAAGAACCCGAGCCTGAAGAACCCGAGCCCGAGCCGGCGGCGGGTGGGGCGGCGGCGGCCGTCGGGGCGCTGCCGCCGCCGCTCGCGCCCATGGTGCTGGTCCGGTAGCTGAACAGCAGCACCACCGCGGCCACCGTGGAGAGCATCCACAGCAGGATTCGGCGCATCAGAAATTCCTCCAGGTCACCAGGCGAAGCGTTCGGTGTGCAGGTGCTCGACGCCGGCGGCGCGGGCCTCGCGCTCGACCGTCTCGGTCCAGTCGTCCGGGCCGCAGACGTACACCTGATGCGTCCGGATTCCGGGCACGATCGCGGCCAGCGGCGCGCCGGCGTGGGCGCGCGGCCGCCAGGTGCCCTCCGCGCGCGGCCCGAGCAGCGGCACCACCCGGACCCCGCGGTGCCGCGCCAGCCAGGCCAGCTCGTCGCGGAAGGCGAGGTCGGCCTCGTGGCGGGCGCGGTACAGCAGCGTCGCCTCCCCGTCGCGGTAGGGCAGGTCCCACAGCAGCGCCAGCAGCGGGGTAACCCCGACGCCGCAGGCCACGAGCGTGACGGGGCCGCCGCGGTACGACTCGCCGGTGAGCCGGCCGTAGGGGCCCTCGATGAGCACGCGCGTGCCGGGGCGCAGCGTGGCCACCCGGGCGCTGCCGTCGCCGAGGTCCTTGACGGTGATGCGCAGCAGGCCGGGGCGCGGCGGGCCGGACAGCGAGTAGGGGTGGGCCCGCGACCAGCCGGGGCCGTCCAGGAAGCGCCAGAGGAAGAACTGCCCGGCCCGGACCGGCAACTGCTCGAGGTGGCGGCCGCGCAGGTACACCGACGTGAGCCCCGGCCCCTCGGTGCGCACCTCGCCGACCTTCAGCGCGTGGCGGTGGCTGCGCCACAGCGGGAGCCCGACGCGGTACAGCAGCACGGCACCTGCGGCCGCGGCGTAGAGCGTCCACCAGTAGGCGCGCGCGGCGGCGGAGCCGATGAAGTCCGCGCCCGTCCACAGCTGGTGCGGCAGGGCCAGGCCGACGCCGAGGTACGCGTACAGGTGCAGCAGATGCCACGACTCGTAGCGCAGCCGCCGCCGTGCCGCCCGCAGCGACGTCACGGTGACCAGCACCAGCGCGGCGGTGCCGGCGGTGGCCAGGAGCATGCCGGGGTACTGCGTGACGAGATCCCACAGCTGCGCCGGCACGCCGGTGTGCGCCTGGCCCGCGTAGCCCAGCACGATCAGCACGATGTGTACGGCCATCAGGTTGAAGGAGGTGAACCCGGTCCACCGGTGCCAGCGGGCCAGCCGGTCCTGGCCGAATGCCCGCTCCACCGCCGGGATCCGGGCCAGCAGCAGCACCTGCAGCAGCATCAGGTCGGCGGCGAGCAGCCCGGCCAGGCGGCCCGCGCCCGTCACCGCCGCCCACCCGCCGCCGGCGATCTCGCTCACCCCGCCGCCGTTGACCCACAGCGCGGCGACCACGACGAGGCTGGCGGCGGCGGCGATCCCGGCGGTGTCCGCCCACCACCAGGGCGTTTCGGCACGCCGGACCGCCACGGCATCGCTAGTCATGCGCTCAACTATCAGGGTCCGGGTTTCCGGCGCACTGGGGGGAGCCTGGGAAAGCGCTGTGAGCCGGAATTGCGTGACTGTGTGCAAACATCCGCCGACGAAACGTGAGGAGTTCTACCGTGATCTGGTGACAAAGGTGTCCGACCTGAGTGTCCGGGTCAAGATCCTGGGGGCCATCATCGTGGCCGCGGCGATGGCGCTGGCCATCGGGATCACCGGGCAGCTCGCCCTGCGCGACGCGAGCAACTCCGCCCAGCTCATCTACAGTGGCAACCTGTCGACCATCGACGCCCTCGGCCGGCTGCGGGTGACGGCGGTCCAGGCGCGCCTCGACCTGGCCAACCAGATGATCACCAGCGATCCGGCGGTCTCGGCGAAGTACGCCGACACCTTCAGCAGCGACGTGCGGGCGTTCGGCTCCGCGCTGCAGGAGTACAAGAACAGCAGCCCGGCCGGGTCCAGGGCGATCGCCGAGGACCTGGAGACCTCGTGGAACTCCTACGTCGACATCGCCACGAACAAGCAGATCGCCAGCGCCCGCGAGCGCGACTTCACCGCGTGGCAGCACGTCCGTGACGCCCAGCTGCTGCCGCTGCTGAGCAAGATCAACGACAATCTCGACAAGCTCTACGCCGCCGAGTCCGCCGCCGCGGCCGGCTCCGCCGCCTCCGCCAAGCGCGGCTACCAGCGCAGCGTGACCCTCTCCGTCTCGATGCTCGTCGTCGGGCTGCTCGTGTCCCTCCTCATCGGCTGGCTGGTGGCCCGCGGCATCGTGCGCTCGCTGGCCCGGGTCCAGCACGTCTGCGACGGCCTCGCCGCCGGCGACCTCACCCGCGTCGCCGGGCTCGCCTCGAACGACGAGCCGGGCCGGATGGGCCGGGCCCTCGACACGGCGATGGCGAACCTGCGGCGGGCTGTGTCCACCATCGACCACTCCGCGACCTCGCTCGCCGGCGCGTCGGAGCAGATGAACGGCGTCGCCGCCCAGATCGCCTCCTCGGCCGAGGAGACCTCCGCGCAGGCCCAGGCGGTGGCGACGGCCGCCGACGAGGTGTCGCGCAGCGTCGGCACCGTCTCCGCCGGCAGCGAGGAGATGGGCGCCTCGATCCACGAGATCGCCCAGAACGCCTCCGAGGCCGCCCGGGTCGCCGGCGAAGCGGTCGCGCTCACCGGCGCGACGTCGGCCACGATGAGCCAGCTCGGCGAGTCCTCGGCCGAGATCGGCAACGTCGTCAAGGTCATCACCTCGATCGCCGAGCAGACCAACCTGCTCGCCCTCAACGCCACCATCGAGGCGGCCCGCGCCGGGGAGGCCGGCAAGGGCTTCGCGGTCGTCGCCTCCGAGGTCAAGGACCTGGCCCAGGAGACCGCGCGGGCCACCGAGGACATCGCCCGCCGGGTCCAGGCCATCCAGGCCGACACCGCCGGCGCGGTCGCCGCGATCGAGCAGGTGTCGCAGGTCATCGCCCGCATCAGCGACTACCAGACGACGATCGCCTCGGCGGTGGAGGAGCAGACCGCGACCACGGCCGAGATGAGCCGCAGCGTCGCCGAGGCCGCCACCGGCACCGGCGAGATCTCGGGCACCATCACCGGCGTCGCCGACGCGGCCCGGCTGACCAGCGAGGGCGTCAGCCAGTCCCAGCAGGCCACCGCCGAGCTGGCCCGGATGTCGACCGAGCTCAGCTCGCTGGTGACGAACTTCCGGTACTGAGCACACCGGATATCCCGGGCGCGGCCAGGCGCTGGTACATCGACGCCATCCTGTGCGGCGGCAGGCGGAAGTCGTCGTCGACCCACCACACCAGCAGCCCCACCGCCGCGCCGGTCGCGAACTCGACCACGACGTCGAGCGGCAGGTCCGCCCGCGCCGCCGCCAGGTGCGGGGCCAGGTGCTCACGCAGCAGGCCGGCGACGAGGTCGTGCAGGTGCCGGCGGAACGCGGGACCGCCGCGGCGGCCGCAGAGGGCCGTGTAGACGCGCTGGTTGCGGAACGCGTGCGTGAACAGCCCCAGGACCGGCTGCCCGGGCTCGGGCGGCACCCCGGGCGCCATCGCGGCGAGGTCGGCCCGCAGCCGCTCGGCCATCTCCTCGAAGCTGGCCATGAGCAGCGCGTCCTTGTCGCGGAAGTGTGCGTAAAAGGTGGAGCGGCCGACGTCGGCGCGGTCGAGCACGTCCTGCACGGTCGTGCGCTCGTAGCCCTGCTCGACGATCAGCTCCAGCAGCGCCTCGCCGAGGATCCGCCGCGTCCGGCGCACCCGCCGGTCCATTGCCGCCCCACTTCCCGGACAGTTTCGCCGGACCGTCCCGAACCGAACGCCGTCCCGGCCAGCGTAACCGAACATCGTGTTCGGAAAGGAGTTGCTGATGTCGCTGCATGAGCGCATGTTCGGGCTGGCCGGCCACGCCGGGGCGTACCAGTGGCTGGTCCGGCCGTTCTTCGGGAAGCTGCACGGGCGCGTCGCCGCCGACGTCGCCGCGGCCGGGCTGGCCGACGGGGCGCGGGTCCTCGACGCCGGCACCGGGCCGGGCCTGGTGCCGCTGGCGATCGCGCGGGCCGCGCCGGGGCTGCGCGTCGACGGCGTGGACCTGTCCGCGGCCATGGTCGAGCGGGCGCGCCGGGGCGCGGCGGCGGCCGGGCTGGCCGGCCGGGTCACGTTCACGGTCGCGGACGTGGCCGCGCTGCCGTTCGCGGACGCCACGTTCGACCTCGTCGTGTCGACGATGAGCCTGCACCATTGGGCCGACCCGGCCGCCGGGGTCCACGAGCTGCGGCGGGTCCTGCGGCCCGGCGGGCGCATGTGGATCTACGACGCCCGGGTCGCGCTGCGGCGCGGGGAGGTGCCCGGGGTGCCGTCGCGGCGGGAGGCGGTGCGCACCGGCCGGCTGCCGGTCCGGCTCGTGGGGAGGCTGATCTATTAGGCGTACCGTTGTCGCGTGGATCGGTGCGAGGAGTGCGAATTCGGCTACGACGCCGTCGCCGCGGGCGAGGTGCCGGGGCGGCTCGGCGGGCTGGCCGCCCGATACGCCGAGGCCCTCGCCGGGGTCGCGGACATCCGGCGGCGGCCGGCGCCGGCGGTGTGGTCGGCGCTGGAGTACACCTGCCACGTCCGTGACGTGCTGCGGGTCCAGCGGGAGCGGCTCGACCTGGCGCTGCGCGTCGACGGGCCGCAGTTCGTGCCGATGGGGCGCGAGGAGCTCGTGGTGACGGGGGCGTACAACCGGCAGGACCCCGGCGCGGTGCTCGAGGCGCTCGGGGCCGCGGCCGAGGTGCTCGGCGCCGCGTTCGCCGCGCTGGGACCGGAGCAGCTCGCGCGGGTCGGGCTCTACCCGTGGCCGCAGCCCGTCCCGCGCACCCTGCTGTGGCTCGGGCGGCACACCGTCCACGAGGGCGAGCACCACCTCATGGACGTCCGGCGGATGACTAGCCGTTGAGGATGCGCAGGTTGTCCTCGACGATCAGGGTCGCCGGCAGCGCCGCCAGGGTCGCCAGGACGAAATAGGTGCGCGCGACGCGGTGCAGGCCGCCGGCCGCGGCGACGACGCCGATCGCCAGCGGGGCGGCCAGCAGCAGCACGCCGAACGTGAGCACCAGGTGGGCCCCGACGCGGCGCAGGTCGGTGCCGGGCAGCTCGACGGGGTGGGCGCCCTTCCACAGCGTCGAGCCGACGATGAGGGCGGCCGAGACGACCACCCACAGCACGGCCAGCACCCACACCGCGGTCCGGAAACCCTCCTCGCGCCGCATCGCCATCCGCCGATTCTAAGCGGGATTCAGCTGACGAACATGCCCGTCGCATTGACCCATGTGCCGGTCAGGCCGCGCGCCGCCGGCGAGGCGAGGAACACGATCGTCTCGGCGAGGTCCGCCAGCCGCGGCGAGCGGCGCAGCATCCGCAGCGCGTCGAGGTTGGCGTGGATGCCGGCGATGGCACCCTCGTCGATGGCGGCGTTGACGGCCCGCAGCTTCTCCAGGGTCAGCGTCTCCAGGATGCCGGCGACCCAGATGCCCATCACGCGTACCCCGCTGGGCCCGACCTCCATCGCGAGGTTGCGCACGAACGTGTCCAGCGCCGCGTCGGCCGGTCCGGTGCTGCCCATCATCGGGCTGCTGTGCGCCGAGCCGCTGTCCAGCGCGAGGATGAGCCCCTCGCCCTGCCCGGCCATCCGCCTGGCCGCGGCCTTGGCGGTGATGTGGTTCGTGGTCAGCCCGCGGGTCACCGCCCGGGTGAGATCCTCGGTGCTCATGCCGACCAGCGGGATGCCCTGCACGTCACCGCGCGGCACCAGGTTGAGCGACACGTCGATCCGCCCGACGCTGTCCGCGTGCGCCTCGACCGCGGCCTCGTCGAACGCGTCGACGACGGCGGTCTCGGCCTTCCCGCTGGCCTCGCGGATCCGCGCGGCGACCGCCTCCAGCGTCTGCGGGGTCCGCCCGGTCAGGTGCACGGTGGCGCCCTGACGCGCGAACGCCTCCGCGACCGCGCTGCCGATGCTGCCCGCCCCGCCGTAGATGATCACGTTCACTGTGGTTTCCTCCTCGGTACCCCGGCCGTGTGCCGTGGACGCGAGGTGTAACGCCACCCTCCCCGGGAACTCATCGGTCCCCGGTCAGCTTCTCCAGAACTTTTCTCGACGGCCCGCAGGGCCTCACGGCAGGGTCAGGGCCTGGGTGACGACGAGGTCCTCGATGCCGAACAGGAAGCGCTCCATGTCCGGGCGGGGCAGGACCGCGGCGTCGGCCGTCATCGCCAGCTCCAGGCTGCCCGGCGCGTCCTGGGCGTCCAGCGCGAACGTCGTGTTGCGGCGCGGGGCGTGCTCCAGCGGCCACGACAGCGTGGTGCGCTCGCGGGCGGAGTCCAGGGGCTCGTCGGCCGGCTTGGCGTAGCCCAGGACCGGCATCAGCCCGCGGGTGTCGTTGATGAAACAGGAGTGGTCGCACGCGGCGCGCAGGCCGGCGATGTCGCGGTTCAGGGCGAGTTTGTCGTAGTACGCGTGCCGCTGCGCCGACAGCGCGGCGCCGAACGTGCGGCGGACCAGGGCGGCGAAGTCCTCGGCGGTGTCGGGCAGCAGGAGCAGGCCCTCCTGGGCGATCGTGTTGACCGTGCCGGCCATGCCGGGCAGGAAGCGGTTGTTGACCACGACCTGGAAGACGGCGTCGGGGGCGCCGCCGAGCCGCGCGGCCGCGGCGGCCGCGGCCGCGAGCAGGACCGAGCCCTGGTTGACCTCCAGGCCGGCGGCGACCCGGTCCAGCGCCAGGGCCAGGGCGGGGGAGTTGAGCACCGCGTTGGGGAAGGCGGGCGCGGCGGGGCGGCCGGCGCGCTGCGGGAACTGGCTGGCCGGGCCGCTCGCGAGCTTGGCGAGCCAGGAGCGGCGGGCGGCGGCGTCGCGGCGGCGGCCCTTGTCGGAGGTCTGGTACGCCGCCTCCTCCAGGGGCTGCTGGCGCTCGTCGTCCGGCAGGGCGCGGCCCGCGCACAGGGCTGCGCAGTCGGCGAGGAGGCCGCGCAGGCCCCAGCCGTCGGTGGCGGTGTGCGACAGCGACAGGATGACGTACCCGACGCTGCCGCCGGCGAGCACGGCGCCGACCCGGATGGGCAGCTGCCGCTCCGCGTCGAACGGGATCGCCTGCAGCTCGTGGTAGAACGCGTACGCGGTCTCGAGCACGTCGGCGGGCTCGCAGGCGCGGGTGTGCAGCTCGACCTCGCCGCCGGCGTGCACGACCTGCTCCAGGCGGCCGTCGTCGAGCGTGCGCAGCGTGGTGTGCAGCGAGTCGTGGCGCCGCAGCAGCGCCCGGACCACCTCGTGCAACCGCGGCAGCGGCAGCGGCGGGTCCAGGGGCAGGCCGCCCGAGACGTTGTACCGCGCCGCGTCGTCGCCCAGCCGCCGCACCACGTCCCAGATCGCGCTCTGACCCCAGGTGGCCGGCCCGGTGCCCGACCGGGCCCCGGCAAAGGCGATCCGCGACTCCACGCCGAGCAGTCTCACGGATCGGCGGGCGCCTTGTCGACGCCAGGCAACGCGGCATATACCGGCCGCCGACCTATCCGGGGTGCGGGCCGGGGCGGAGCACGACGCCGTTCGACCCGGTGGCCGGGCACCCGCGATCCACTGGCTCCGTCATGCGCGAAGATCGATCACGGTCGTCGGCTCTGCGGGGGTCTGGGCCTGTGAGACCGGTCCGGTGGGGGTTCGGCAGAAATCGCAGATACTGCGAAACGACGTGCTGGGCATCGGCCAAGATGAGCAATAGCATCGATGCGTCGCCCATCCTGGGTTCGATGTGGCTTCGCGCTGATCGACCCGGACCGGGCGTCATTGTGGAGGACCGGTGCTGCACGCACCGGCCCCCCGCAACGCGCCGTCAGGCGTTATCGGTCCCGAGGTGGCACGACGAAGTGCCCGTGCAAATGTTCCTGCACAATTCAGTGACGGTGTCGGCAGCACCGCCACTGATCCAGCATGTCGTTAGTGGGCGGAATCGAAGCGTCCGTGCTTCGTGCCGTCCACGAACGATTCCCAATCCGTGGTCGTGAATTGCAGAACCGGCCCGGTGGGATTCTTGCTGTCGCGGACACCGATTCTGGCGCCGGTGACCGCGACCTCCACACAATTGGCGCCGCCGTTACCGTTGCTGCGGCTGCTTTTACGCCAGGCTGCATGTTGGAAACTCGTTGCCATGCATAGCACACCTCCCTTCCTGGCGGGCTCCCCAGCCGTCAGAGACCGTCGAGCAGGCCCTGGATCATCCCGGCCGACGCCTCCGGCGTGAGCGCCCGCGTGCTGAGGCGCTCGAACTCGAGCCGATAACGCTTGACCTCTGCAGGCTGCTCCTCGTAGTAGTCCCCGGCAAGCCCTTCGAGGTACACGACGTCCAAGTGGGCGACGTCAGGGAACTCCAGCAGTGCGACCGAACCGCCGAGGAACGCATGCTCGCCCGCCGAATACGGCAGGACCTGCAGCGTGACGTTGGGCAGCCCGGCGACCTCCAGGAGCCGGTGCCACTGGTCGCCCATGACGTCCGGGCCGCCGACCATCCGGCGGATCACCGACTCGTCCACGATCGCCCACAGCGTCAGCGGCGACGGCCCCCTCAGCCGCCGCTGCCTGGTCTTTCGCAGCTCCACGCGGCGGTCGTTGGCCTCCTGCGGGTCGTGGCTGCGGCCGCTGCCGAACAGGGCGCGCATGTACGGCTCGCTCTGCAGCAGCCCCGGCAGCACGATCGGCTCCCAGACCTTGGCAGAGGAGGCGTCGGCCTCCATGCCCACGAAGTTGCCCGGCCGCATGACGTCCTTGTAGTCCGTCCACCAGCCACGCTGGCGGGCCAGGCGGGCCAGGGTCATCAGGGCGTCGCGATACTCGCTGTCGGCCACGCGGTAGAGCGTCAGGAGGTCGTTGACGTCCCGCGGGGTGACCGGCACCCGCGCGTTCTCGATGCGGGTGACCTTGGCCGAGTGCCATTCGAACCGGCGGGAGACGGCCTCCTGGGTCAGGCCCGCCTCCTCCCGGCACTTCTTCAGTTCGGCGGCCAGCCGGCGGCGGCGCAGTGTCGGCCCCTCGTCGACCGCCACCGATGCCTCCTCGGGTGTCCTGGTGGTGTCCGTCTGCACGCCCTGAATCCTATGCAATTCGCCCTTCGCTGATTCTAGGAGTCTAGTACTCGTTGCACTACGCGTAGTGCTTGGTACATGATGCTGGGGACATCGAGGGTGAACCTTCATTCATTCATGATCTCCTTTCGCCCCGTGCCGAGGAGCGTGATTTGCGGTGCTTGCCAACAGCTACTACCTGATTGCGCACGACGACCGGACCGGACGTTCGCGGCTGCACCCCAGGGCGACCGGCCTCGGGCTCGCGGCGGGGCTGCTGGGTGAGCTCATGCTCTTCGGCCGGCTGCGCGCCATGACCGGTGACCTCTACGTCGTCAGCCACGAGCCGCCCGGCGACTCCCTGGCCCACACGCTGCTCGACCTGCTCGTCGCCCAGCCCCAGCACAAGGAGATCCGCACCTGGCTCGCCTACCTCTCCCAGGAGGCGGCGGACCAGGTCGGCGAGCGGCTGCTGCGGGCCGGCGTGGTCGAGCCGGTGACCAAGCGGAAGCTGCTGAGTGCCCAGACCCTCTACATGCCCGTCAGCCCGGACCAGCGCAACGCCGCGGCGTGGGAGTCGATCCGGCTCGCCGAGGCGCTCGGTCGGCGCCGGTCGATGAACCTCTCCGACCGGGTACTGGTCGCGCTCGTGGTGGCGACCGGCCTGACGCGCTACGTGTTCTTCAGTCCCCAGCAGCAGCGTGACTGCATGCAGGCGATGCCGGGGATCCTCAGCTCGCTCCCGGACGACCTCGTCCAGCTCGTGCAGTACACCGAGGCCGCGGTGGGCTCCGCCCTGGCCGCCGGCCGTCGTTGATTCCAGCGCTTCGCTGCGCGTGTGAGAAAGAGACGCAAACCATGGCGCGTTCGACCCTGACCGGGCCCGACATCGTCGCGCGCGGGCTGGCCAGCAACCGGCTCGGCGTGCCGTCGGTGGTGTTCTTCGGCGTCGCCGGCGCCGCACCGCTGACGGTGATCCTGGGCTCGATCTCGACGATCTACGCCGTCGTCGGCAACACCGCGGTGCCGCTGGTCTACTTCGTGGCCGCGCTCATCCTGTCGCTGTTCACCGTCGGCTTCGTGGCCATGAGCCGGCACATCGTCAACTCCGGGGCGTTCTACAGCTACATCAGCCACGGGCTGGGCCGCATGATCGGGGTCGCCGCCGCGTTCATCGCCCTGCCCGCCTACGCCGCGATGCAGATCGGCCTGCTGGGCCTGTTCGGGGTGGTGGCCAAGGGCATCCTCGCGGCCAGCGGGATCCACGTGAGCTGGTTCGTCTGCTCGGTCGCCGGCTGGTTCCTGGTGGCGATCCTCGGCGTGCTCTGGGTCGACCTCAGCGGCAAGGTGCTCGCCGTGCTGCTCACCGTCGAGATCGCCATCGTGCTCATCTACGACTTCGTGATGCTCGCCCACCCCGCAGGCGGCCGGGTCGACTTCGGCCCGCTCAACCCCCAGCAGCTGGCCACGCCCGAGGTGGTCGCGATGCTGGTGCTCGCGATCGCGGGCTTCGTCGGCTTCGAGGCCACCGTCGTGCTCTCCGAGGAGGCCAAGGACCCGAAGAAGACCATCGGCCGGGCCACCCACTGGGCGGTGTTCCTGCCGGGCCTGCTGTGCGGCGTCTCGGCGTGGGCGATGTCGGTCAACGCCGGCGACATCGTGGGCGCCGCCCGCGCCGACCAGACCGACCTCGTCTTCAACCTGGTCCAGGGCTACGTGCCCGAGGCGCTGGTGAACACCGGCTACATCCTGTTCCTCACCAGCGTGTTCGCGGCGATGCTGGCCTTCCACACCTCGGTGACCCGCTACCAGTTCGCCCTCGGGCGCGAGCGCGTGCTGCCGCGCGTCTACGGCGTCGTGCACCCCCGCACCGGCGCGCCGATGGCGGGTTCGATCACCCAGAGCGTGCTCGCGCTCGGGGTCCTCATCGTGTACTGGGTGACGAAGACCGATCCGCTGGTGCACCTGTTCGCGTGGATGACCGTGGTGGGCGGCCTCGGCGTGCTGATCCTCATGTGGGCCACGTCCGCCGCGGTGGTCGGCTTCTTCGTGCGCAACCGCCGCCGGGAGAACGTCTGGCGCGCCCGCATCGCCCCGATGCTCGCGTTCCTGCTGCTCACCGTCGTGCTCGCGGCGACCGTGATCGGCCTCGGCCAGCTGCTGCAGGTGCCGGGCGACTCGCCGTTCAACTGGCTTTTCCCCACCGTCTACGCGCTCTGCGCCCTCTTCGGCGTCGGCTGGGCCGCGATCATGCGCGGCTCGCGGCCGGATGCCTACGCCGGGATCGGCCGCGGCACCGAGGGCTTCGTGGCGGCGGAGAGCGTCTTCGGGCGGCCCACGAGGCCGCACCGGGTCACCGCCGACGTCGCACACCATGCGGCCTGAACCGGCACCGTCCACCGGCCGTTGCCTCAGCTAGGAGCCCGTGCGGCTCGTTCGGGAGAGGAACATATGACGCACGCCATTTCCGACGTGGTCGTCCGCGACATGGACCCGGTCGGCACCGAGGAGATCACCGAGGTGCTCACCGCGGCGATGAGCGACGGCGCGGTCGCGCGCTGGCTGATGCCGGACGCGGCGCTGCGCCGCGAGTCCAGCCCGGAGTACTTCGCCATCTTCGCCGAGCACGCGGTGCGCCACGGCGAGGTCTACGCCAGCGTCGACCCGATCGACGGCAAGCTCTCCGGCGTCGCGCTGTGGTTCCCGCTGACGCGCGCCATCCCGCCGCCGGTCGACTACGACCGGCGGATCAAGGAGGTCACCGGCCCCGCGTTCGACCGCATCTGCGAGCTCGACGCGGCGCTGGAGGCCGAGCACCCGCTCGTGCCGCACCACTACCTGGCGTTCGTCGCGGTGCGGCCCGATCGGCAGAACCTCGGCATCGGCAGCTCGCTGCTGGCGCGGCACCATGCCAGGCTGGACCGCGCCGGCCTCCCGGCGTATCTGGAGGCCAACGATCCGCGCAACCGCGAGCTGTACCTGCGCCACGGCTACGAAAGCAGGCCGCCGGTGCTACTGCCCGACGGCCCGCCGGTCTGGCCGATGTGGCGCGAGCCCTTGCTGTAGGGCCGATGTTGTAACGAGCCGGTGTTGTAGGAGCTGGACAGCGAGCGAGGCCCCGACCACGACGCACCCGGCCCCTTGCACTCCCAGCGCGACCAACGTGTGCCAGGGGGTGTGGGTGGGCGGAGCCCCCCACCGGGGAGGGGGCGAAGCGACCGCGAGTTATTGCGGAAACTCGTAGAGCCAGTACTGTTGTTCGTCGATGCGTTGCGCCTTCACGTCGCCCGAGAGGCGGTGCAGCATGAGGCGGACCACGCGGGCCATGTGGCGGACCTCGTCGGTGCGGTTGCAGAAGTCCAGCGCGATGAGCCCGTTCTGTGCCGCGGCGGTCAGGTACATCGCCGTGACGAGCTCGCCGAAGGCGGTGGCCGCCCGGGCGTCGGCCTGGGTGGCCACGAAGCCGCAGTACCAGATGCGCTGTTCGGCGTAGTGCTCGGGCCAGCGGCGCTCGAAGTACGGCGGTGAGATCAGCGGCACCGCGTGCAGGTTGTTGGTGTAGATCGACAAGCCGCGAACCGTGTCATCGTCGTCGATGCACAGGTACTTGTGGACCCGGGGGTCCTCCATCACGCCGTCGAACTCGTCGCGGTACATGAGGTGGCGCTGCACGGCCAGCGCGTTGAGTTCGGCGAAGGCCTCCGAGTAGAGCGTCCACGCCTCCTCGCGCTGCTCGCCCTGCACCTGGTCGACAATCTTGACGTTCATCCAGCACTCCGATCGCCGTCGGCTAGGCACGTGTTCGGCACTACCAGAAGTCGATCTACTTTTCTCGATCGATGGTGTTATTGAGAGTAGTCCAAGAGTCACCGAGTGCAATATGGTGACAACATTCCGTCGCCATCTGCGATCTCGGGAGGGGTCCATGGACCACCTCGACGGCCTTCCTCTGACCTCGTCGCCGACCCCTGGACCAACCCCTGAGCTCGTCATCGACCTCGATCGCGTCGCCGCCGCCTACCGCGGGCTGACCGGTGCGCTGCCGGGCGTGGCCGTCCACTATGCGATGAAATGCAACCCGCACCCCGAGATCCTCGCGCTGCTGCAGGCCCTCGGGTGCCGGTTCGAGATCGCCTCCGCCGCCGAGCTCGACGCCCTGACGGCGATCGGGCACGACCCGGCGCAGGTGCTCTCCAGTAACCCGGTCAAGCCGCTGGCGCACATCGTGCGCCAGCACGCGGCCGGGGTCTGGCGCTTCGCCGTGGATTGCGAGGACGAGCTGGACAAGCTTGCCGTGGCCGCCCCCGGCGCGGCCGTCGTGGTGCGCCTGGCCGCGCACCAGATCCGCAGCGGCGTGCCCAGCGAGGGCAAGTTCGGCGTCGACGTCGACACCGCCGTGACGCTCATGCTGGCCGCGCGCGAGCGGGGCCTGCGCCCGTACGGGGCCGCCTTCCACGTCGGCTCGCAGATGCTGCTGCCGCACGCGTGGCGGGCGCCGCTACGCGCCGTCGGGACCGTCATGTACAAATTGGCCGCCGAAGATGTCTTCTTGCAAATGGTGAACCTCGGTGGCGGTTTTCCCGCGAAGTACGCCGGGAAGACGCCCCCGCCGGCCGAGTACGGCGCCGCGATCGCGGCCGGGCTGGCGGGTCTTCCGTACCCCGTGGCGGCCGTCTGTGAGCCCGGCCGGGCGCTCGTGGCGGAGGCCGGGCGGCTGCGCGCGACCGTCATCGGCACCGCCGTGCGGGGCGGCCGGCGCTGGGCGCACTTGGACGTCGGGGCCTTCAACGGGCTCATGGAGAGCCTCGAGACCGGCAACCAGCTGCGGTTTCCGGTGTCCGACTCGCGGGGCAGTGCCCGGCGCGAGCGGTTCTGCCTGACCGGGCCGACGTGCGACAGCCAGGACACGATCATGTTCGATGCCGAGCTGTCGGCGGACCTGCGCACCGGCGACGAGGTGTACCTCGGTTCCACTGGAGCATACACCACAGTCTATGCATCGAGATTTAATGGTTTCGATGTCCCGCGGGTCCGGTGTGTTACTGGTGTGGCCATTGAAACCAGTGATGACGCTGCGTACTGTGGTTGACGCGCTCAGTTCCCTTGGTGTTGCTTCCCCGTCTGCTGCCGCATGCCCAGGTCCCAACGGAGGAATCGTGATCGCAACCCGCCGGGTTGTCACCGCACTCGCCGCCGCGGCGCTTCTGACCCCAGCCGTCGTCGCCACCGCAGCCGGGCCGGCCGCCGCGGCCGCCGATGCGGTCGCCGCCGGCGGATACGCCGCCGTCATCAAGCGCACCTCCTACGGAGTGCCGCACATCAGCGCCTCCAACCTCGGCTCCGCCGCCTTCGGGCAGGCGTGGGCCTACGCCGAGGACCGCTTCTGCGACCTCGCCGACCAGATCGTCAAGGTGCGCAGCGAGCGCTCCCGCTACTTCGGGCCCGGTGCCGACGGCGCCAACCTCGCCACCGACTTCGCCTACGCCTCGCTCGGCGTGGTCGAGCGGGCTCAGGCCCAGCTGGCCACGCTGCAGCCCGACGAGCGCGACATCGTCAACGGCTACGTGCGTGGCTACAACGCGTTCCTGGCCACCAGGGGCGCCGCCCGGGTGCCGGGCTGGTGCGCCGGGCAGCCGTGGGTCAAGCCGATCGGCGCCGTGGACCTGCTGGCGTACCAGCGCGACATCGCCCTGCTGGCCAGCGGCGGCGCGCTGCTCGCCCCGATCGCCCTGGCCACCCCGCCGTCCGCGGCCGCGTCCGCACCGGCCATCGCGCCCGGCCTGGTCAAGGACGGGGTCGCGCAGCTGACGGGCCAGAGCAAGTCGCTGTCGAGCAACGGCTGGGCGCTCGGCGCCGACAAGTCGAAGACCGGCAAGGGCATGCTCGTGGGCAACCCGCACTTCCCCTGGGAGGGCGAGCTGCGCTTCTGGGAGAACCAGCTGACGGTGCCGGGCAACGTCAACGTCTACGGCGCGAGCCTCGGCGGCCTGCCCGGCGTGCAGATCGGCTTCACCGACAAGGTGGCGTGGACGCACACGATCGCGGCCGGGTCGCGATACACGTTCTACTCGGTCAACCTGGTGGCGAACCAGCCGACGAAGTACTACGTGGACGGCGTGCCCGAGGCGATGAGCGGCAAGGTCGTCACGGTCAAGGTCAAGCAGGCCAACGGGTCCCTCGCCGACGTCACCCGGACCATGTACTCGACGCGCTACGGCCCGGTGCTCGACCTGTCCGCCATCGACCCGTCGCTGGGCTGGAACGAGTACTCCGCGATCACGTACCGGGACGCCAACATCGACAACGACCGGCTGCTGCGGGTCTGGATGAACATGGCCCGCGCCACCGACGTGTCGGGCCTGCGCGCCTCGATCGCCCGCGACCAGGGCATCCCGTGGGTGAACACGATCGCCACCGACTCCTCCGGCAACGCCTTCTACGTCGACTCCTCGCCGACGCCGAACCTCTCGCCGGCCTCGATCGCCGAGTGGTCGGGCAACCCGCTCGGCCTGCTCGACGGCAGCAACAGCGCCAACGCCTGGGTCGTCGCGCCGGGCGCCCGCTCGCCGGGCCTGGTGCCCTTCGCCCAGCAGCCGCAGCTGACCCGCCGCGACTACGTGTTCAACTCCAACGACAGCCACTGGGTGCCCAACGCCAACCAGTTCCTGACCGGCTTCACGCCGCTGCAGGGCCCCGAGGGCACGCCGCTGACCGTGCGGACCAGGCAGAACGTGAAGCTCATCAACAGCACCGCCAAGTTCGACCTCGCGGGGCTGGGCACCACGATCCTGTCCGGCGACACGTACACCGCCGCGCAGCTGGCCGCGTACACCGTCGCCGCCTGCCGGGCCCGCGGCACCACACCGGTCGTCGTCGACGGCACGCCGGTCGACGTCAGCCCCGGCTGCACGGTGCTGGCCAACTGGGACAAGCAGTTCGAGCTGGCAAGCCGCGGCGCGGTGCTGTGGCGGGAGACCGTCGGCGCGGTCGTCGCGGCCAACCCCGGTGCGCTGGACGAGGCCGGGTCGCTGTTCGGCGTGGCGTTCAACCCGGCCGACCCGACCCGCACCCCGCGCGGCGGGCCCGCCGCGCCCGGCGAGCTGCTGGCCGGCCTGGCCCGGGGCATGCAGCGGATGCGGGCCGTCGGGCTGGCGCTCAACGTGGCGATGTCGCAGGTGCAGTACACGGTCAAGAACGGCCAGAAGATCCCGGTGCCCGGCTCCACGGAGAACATCGGCATCGCCAGCATGGCGCAGTACGAGCCACTGCCCGGCTCGTCGCTGGAGC
This sequence comes from Dactylosporangium sp. CA-233914, assembly GCF_050942935.1. Classification (NCBI taxonomy): domain Bacteria; kingdom Bacillati; phylum Actinomycetota; class Actinomycetes; order Micromonosporales; family Micromonosporaceae; genus Dactylosporangium; species Dactylosporangium sp. CA-233914. The sequence goes on from NZ_CP192030.1 coordinate 4,552,629, forward strand.
CGTTCATGGACCCGGGGACGTTCGTGCCCGGCAGCGACCTGACCGACAAGGGCTACGTGGTCAATTACGGCACCAGCTTCCTGCTGACGCTCGCCTACACCACCAGCGGCCCGTCGGCCAAGTGCATCCTCACCTTCAGCGAGTCCGGCGACCGCGCGTCGTCGAACTACACCGACCAGACGCAGCTGTACTCCCAGAAGAAGCTGCGGGACTGCCGGTACTCGGACTCGGCGATCTCCGCGGACACCAGGTCGATCGAGGTCGTCGCCGCGACGGCTTGATCCAACCTGGTTGATCCATGCCCATCTGGAGTCCCTGACCTGCCCGGCTGGTTCCCGGGCGGGTCAGGGGCTAGGGTCTTCGCCAGGTGGCACGCGGCGGTGTCGAGCCGGGAGGTTGGCATGCAGGCCCAGGACCGGCCGAATGTTCCGCCCGCCGCGGCCCATGGCTCACCCTCCGTGCCCACGCCGATACCCATGCCGCTGCGCCCGTCCTCGTTCCGGTCCCGGGTCACCCGGGCGGCGCTGCGGGCCCGGCGCACCTCGCCGCCGGCCGGGAGCGAGGTCGGGCTGCAGGACGATACCGTCGAGGTGACACCGCTGGGGATGTTCGACTCGCCCGCCGTCTCCCGCGCCGCCGTGCTGGGGCTGCCCCCGGTCATGGGCGGCTCCGCGGAGCTCGGCTCTGCGCAGGCCGGTTCCGTCAGGCTCGCATCGATGGGCCGGGGCGGGGGCTGGAGCATCGAGCGCGTCCTCGTCGAGCGCGCGGTGGAGCCGCTGTTCCAGCCGATCGTGGAGCTGGGCCGGCTGCGGCCGGTCGGGCTGGAGGCGCTCGCGCGCGGGCCCGCCGGCAGCCCGCTGTGGCGGGCCCGGGACCTCTTCGCGGCGGCCGTCGCGGCCGGGCGGCTCGCCGAGCTCGACGCGCTCTGCGCGGAGCGGGCCCTGGAGACCGCGCGGGCGGCCGGACCGCCGCCGCCGCTGCTGTTCGTCAACGCCGAGCCGGCCGTCGTCGACCGGGCGATGTCGGCGCGGCTGCTGGAGCTGATGAGCGGCGACCCGCCGTTTCGGATCGTGCTGGAGTACACCGAGCGGGCGCTGTCGGCCCGCCCGGCGGCGCTGCTGCAGCTGGCCGCCGCCGTCCAGGCGCACGGGCACGGGCTGGCCCTCGACGACGTCGGCGCCGACCCGATGTCCCTGGCGTTCCTGCCGCTGCTGGAGCCCGAGGTCGTCAAGCTGGACCTGTCGCTGCTGCGGGCGCCGCACGCGCCGCGGACCGTCGAGGTGGTCTCGGCCGTCAGCGCCGTCGCCGAGCGGACCGGGGCGATGATCGTGGCCGAGGGCATCGAGACGCCGGACGACCTCGCCAACGCGCGGGCGCTCGGCGCGCACTGGGGTCAGGGGCTGCTCTTCGGCGGACCCGCGCCGATCGCGGAGTGCGGGTCCTCGTCGTTCGGCGACGCGGCCGCGCTGCTGCGGGCCTCGCGGCCGGGCCTGCACCTGCCGCCGGGCACGGCGTTCGAGGCGGCGGCCGCGCGCGGGAAGGCCCGGGCCGCCACGCCCGAGGCGTTCTGCGCGCACCTGGAGCACGTGCTGCGGCGTGCGGGCGCCGAGGCCGTCGTCCTCGCCTCCTGCACCGACGCGGCGACGGCGCGGTCGTGGCTGCCGTCGCTGACCGGGCTCGCGGAGCTGGCCGCGTTCGTCGGGCTGGTCGCGCCGCTGCACCCGGCGTCCGTGTCGCCCGGCGTCCGCTTCGCCCTCGGACCCGGCGCCGAGGTCGAGGAGTGCGCGGCCGTCGTCGTGGCGCCGCGCTACCGGGCCGCCGTGTGCGGGCGCGGCTCCCACTCTGACATGGAGTTCGCGTACACCCAGGATCCGTCGCTCGTCGCCGAGATGGCCCGCATCATCCTGCAGAAGCTGCCGCGCTAGGTTGTGGTTCTTGGGACGGCGGACCTGGCCTGCCTGACGGGAGCGATGGTCGTGCCCACGACGGACCGGAGTCAATCTCTCTAGATCAGCACATCGAAAAGCGTTCGTTCCACGGGTTTTTCGGGTCCTAACGTCGTGGCGTGAACACCTTCGTGCATCATCTCCAGCACCACGACGGGGTGCTGCGGGTGCCGCGGGCCGGCGCCGTCGTCTGGGACGACGAGGAGCTGCACGTCGCGGCGCACCGCGCCGACCCCTGCGCCTACGCGCTGTGCGCGCTCGTGCCCGGCGTGCGCCCGGCCCAGCGTGCCCGCGTCCTGCTGCGCCTGCTCACCGCCTCGTGGGCCGGCGTCGCCCCGGACGTGCGTGACACGCTGCGGCGCGTCACCCGGGTCCTCGCACTCGGGCTGCCGCCCGCCGACGTCCTCACCGTGCTGCTCGCGGCCCGGCGCCGGCGCGCCAACCACAAGCACGTCACCCGCGCCACGCTCGCCGTGCTGTTCGAGCACCCGCAGGCGGCCGCGATCGTCGCCGCGCGGCGCGGCCTGGCCGTCGACTGCTTCGAGCACGCGCTGGGCAAGGCGACCGCCCGCGGGCGGCATGCGGCCGGCGGCGCGACCGCGCTGTACGAGCCGCGCGGCGCCGCCCCGGCCGCGCTGCCCGGCGCCGCGCTCGACCTCGACCTGACCGGGGAGCGGCCCGGCACCGTCACCGCCACCAACCGCGGCGACCTCGCCGCCGCGCTCGTGCACCTCTACCGCGGCGGGCCGAGCGCCGAACTGCTCGCGGCCGCCGACGCTCACGTGCGCGCGCTCGTCGACGGCATGCCGCGCTACGACGGGCGGGTCGCGCTCGTCGTCGACGCGTCCGCGTCGATGCGCGGCTACGGCAACCGCGAGTGGGCCGTCATGTCGCAGGTCGCCGCGCTGCGGCTGGTGCTGGAGCGGGTCTGCGCGCGGCTCGTCGTGGTCCAGGCCGGCGGCGACGCCGACGGGCGCCCGGGCGGCGCCACGGACCTCGCCGGCGGCGTGCTCGACGCGGCCGCGGCGGCGCCCGACGTCATCGCCGTGGCCTCCGACGGGTACGAGAACACGTACCCGGGCGACCTGCGGCGGGTGGCGGCCGCGCTGCCCGGGGCCGGGGTGGCCGCGCCGGTCGTGTTCTGCCAGGCCGCGTTCGGCCAGGCCGACGACCTGACGCTGCGCCGCGCCGCCGAGGGCCTGCCGCTGCGCACGTTCTGGCACTCGGGCGACCTCGCCGCGCTCGTGCTGTGGATGCTGTCCCATGTGGACGGTGACGCGGCCGCGCGGTGGGTCGGCGCGGAGCTGCGGCGGCGACTGTCCATGTTGGAGACTGCACTGGAGGGAGTACCGCGATGACCGGGCTCGCCATGCTTCCGCGCGCGGTCGACGTGTCGGGCTACCGGCTCGGCGCGCCGCAGCGGGCCGGGGCGCTCACCGTGGTGCCCGTGTTCGGCCCCGCCTACCCGGGCATCGTCCCGCCGCGCAGCGGGCTCAAGCTCGGCCGGGTCGTCACCTACGGCCAGGTCGAGATCGTCAACCCGGCGACCTCCGGGGTGGCCATCGTGCCGCTGCACGTCGGCTACATTCAGGACGCGGCGCAGAACCACGCGCTGTGCCGCTCGGCGTTCATCGCCGCCGGGCAGACGCTGCGCTTCGACGACGCGTGCTGCGTGCAGGAGTCGCAGGGCGGCTACCTCGCCGGCCGCGACGACCAGTGGTTCTTCGTGCTGCCGGTCGAGCTGCGGGCGGCGGCCCTGCGGGCGCGGACCCGGGCGCAGTACAGCAAGCTGTGGGGCGACATCGCCGCGTTCAACCGCCGCTACGGGCTGCCCGCCCGCGGGCACCTGGAGCAGGTGCTCACGCGGCAGCGGGCCGGGCTCACGCAGTACCAGAGCCGCCTGGAACGGCTGCCCGGGCAGCTCGGCGCGCTGTTCTTCGTCGGCGGGTCGCTGGCCGGCGTCGAGATCGCGCCGGACCCGGCGTACTTCGCCGACGTCTGGACGGCCCTGGTCTGCTTCGCCTACGGCCCGGCCGCCTGGTTCAGCCCCGAGCCCGCCGGCGACGAGGCCGCGCCGCTGCGCGCGACCAGCGTCGACGGGCTGCGCGCCGAGCTCGCCGAGCACCGCCGCGGCGTCGCCGACGAGGTGCGCGGCTGGCTGGCCGGGGCGGCGTGGGCGCCGGGCGAGGCGGTGGAGGAGGAGCGGTACCTCGGCCTGCGACTGTCCACCGTGGACAGTGGCTCGGTCGCGGGGCAGTACGTGACCGACGGGGACCGCCTCGTCTACGCCTCGCTCTTCGCGGCCGCGGCGTAAATGCTTTGACCGCCGCGGTTCCGGGCGGTTGAATGGAGGACATGCGGGACTGAGCCAGGCCCGGCGGTAGCCCCTCCGATCCCACATCGGAGTCAAACAGGGATCGTTTTGAGATAACGAAGAACCCGGTAAATGTCGCCATGGCGCTGGCCGCCTGCCCGCACCACTGAATGTGAGCCCCGGTCGCCACGACCGGGGCTCATGTTCATTTCAGCTGCTCGTTGAGGCCCTCGACGAACTCCAGCACCCCCGGCGGGCCGTCCACGATCAGGTCGGCGCGCTCGGCCAGGCGCGGCACCTCGTCCGAGCCGCTGCACACCTTCAGGCCCGCCAGGCCCGCCTCCCGCAGCCGCTCCACGGCGTCGAAGGCGGCCAGGTCGCCGAGGTCGTCGCCGAAGTACGCCACCGCACGCGACCCGCGCCCCGTGACGATCGCCGCCAGGGCGTGGCCCTTGTCGATGCCCGGCGGGCGCAGCTCCAGCACCATCCGGCCCGGCTCCAGCGCCAGCCCGTGCCGCTCGGCGAGCTCCGTCAGCGGCGGGCGCAGCGCCGTGAACGCCTCCTGCGGGGCGTCCGCGCGGCGGGTGTGCACCGCCACCGACATCGCCTTGTCCTCCACCGACACCCCGGCGAAGCCGGCCTCGTCCAGCAGGGCCGGCAGCTGCGCACGGGCCGCCTCCACCCCGGCTGGCACCGGCTCCGACACGACCGAGCGGCTCGAGCGGTCCCAGCGCTGCATGCCGTACAGCCCGAAGATCGCGAAGCGCTCCAGCGCCGCCAGCTCGCCCAGATCGCCCAGGCGCAGCACGTCGGCGACCGGGCGCCCGGTGATGATCGAGACCGAGCCGACCAGCTCGGCGAGGCGGCCGAGCGCGGCGACGACGCCCGGGTAGGGTCGGGAGAGGCCCGGGTCCGCGACGATCGGCGAGAGCACGCCGTCGAAGTCGAACGCGAGCGTTGCTTCCTGCGGACGGTCCAGGATCGCGGCGAGCCCGGCGGCGCCGGCCTCCGACTGGGGGGTCCTCAGCACCATGCCTGCAGGCTACCGGACCGGGGCCCGCGCGGCCGCTGAGGCGGGCCCACGTCACACGGGCCCGCGCGGTAGGGTCGCCGGGTGAGCGGCTGGCTGGGGTGGCACGAGGCGTACGACGAGCCCGGGTCGGCGCTGCACACCCGGCTCGGGCTCGTCATCGGGCACCTCGCCCGGGCCGTCAGCGACCGGCCCGCCGGGCCGGTGCGGCTCATCAGCATGTGCGCGGGGCAGGCGCGCGACGTCGAGGGAGCCCTGCGAGACCATCCGCGCCGCGCCGAGGTGACCGGGCGGCTCGTCGAACTCGACCCCCGCAACGTCGCCGTCGCGCGCGAGCGCCTCGCCGGGCTGCCCGGGCTGACCGTGGTCCAGGGGGATGCTGGGGAGGCCGGCGCGTACGCCGGGGCCGTCCCCGCCGGGGTGGTGCTCGCCTGCGGAATCTTCGGCAACGTGCCCGACGGGGACATCCGCGCCACGATCGCGGCGCTGCCCGGGTTCTGCGCGGCCGGCGCGCGGGTGATCTGGACCCGGCACCGCCGCGCCCCGGACGCCACGGGGCTCATCCGGGACCGCTTCGCCGGCGCCGGGTTCCGGGAGATCGCCTTCGACGCGCCCGCCGGCCTGCCGATCGGGGTCGGGGTGCACGAGCTCGCCGTCGCACCCGCGCCGTTCCCGGAAGGACGGCACCTGTTCACCTTCGGGGCACCGCCACCGTGACCGCCGCGGGGACCGCCTCGGCCTCCAGGCGCTTCACGCGCTTTCTCGCCCCGCCGTCGAGCTCCAGCAGCACCGGCTCGGCGAACTCGGCGTAGACCCGTCGCGCGCTGCCCATCCGCACGAACCGCGACCGGTCCGTGCGGCCCGTCGCCATCGCCGCGACCGTGCGCGCCCACTGCAGCGCCCCGCGCGCCGTGGCCACGCCCACCTCCAGCCGCCCGTCGAACGGGCTCGCGTCGTCGAACGCCTTGATCCCGCCCGAGATCGTGCCGATGTTGCCCAGCAGCAGGCACGTCGAGGGTCCCTCGAACCACAGCTCGTCGTCGAGGTGCACGATCGTGTGCACCGGCTCGTCCCGCACGTGCCGCAGCGCCGTGCGCACATACGCGAACCGGCCGGACCGCTTCTTCATCCGCCGGTCGGCGTCCTCGATCATCGCGGCGTCGAAGCCGGCGCCGGCCATCACCGCGAAGTGCTCCCCGTCGATTTTTCCGAGGTCGTACCGCACGCGCTCGCCCCGCAGCCCGATCTCCACCGCCGCCCGGATGTCCCGGGGAATCCGCAGCGCGGACGCGAACAGGTTCGCGGTCCCGGCCGGCACGATCGCCACGGTCACGCCGGTCCCCGCCACCGTGTCGACGCACCGCTGCACCATGCCGTCGCCGCCCCACACGAACAGCAGGTCCGCACCCGCCTCGACGGCCTTGCGAACCTGCTTGGGCGCCTTCTTGCTCTTGGGCACCTCACGCCAGTCGACCTCGCCGGCCCCGGCCTGCTCCAGCCGGCGCCGCAGCTCGCCGAGCCCGCCGCCGAGCACCTTCCTCCGGTGTGCCACCACCGCGACTTTCACGACACCGACAGTACCCATAGGTGACGTTGACCAATCGCGGTCGCCGATGGCTACGATGGTGCACTGATGGACACGACGGACGACGCCCTCGCGCGCATCGACACCACGGTTGCGCACCCTGCCCGGCGATACAACTACTGGCTGGGCGGCAAGGACCATTTCGCGGCCGACCGCGCCTCCGGCGACGCGATAGCGGCCGCGATGCCGGGCGTGAAGCTCATGGCCGTGGAGAACCGCGCCTTCATGAGCCGCGCCGTGCGATACCTCGCCGAGCAGGGCATCCGTCAGTTCCTCGACATCGGCACCGGCATCCCGGCGCCGAACAACACCCACGAGGTCGCCCAGTCCGTCGACCCCGCCAGCCGCGTCGTCTACGTCGACAACGACCCCATCGTGCTGACCCACGCCCGCGCCCTGCTGACCAGCGCCCCCGGCGGGATGAACGCCTACATCGACGGGGACCTGCGCGACCCCGGCGCGATCCTTAGCCACCCGGACCTGGCCACGACCCTGGACATGTCCGAGCCGATCGCCCTGCTGCTGGTCGCGGTCCTGCACTTCATCCGCGAGGACGAGCACCCACAGGAGATCATCGACACACTCACGGCCGCTCTGCCGCCCGGCAGCTACCTGGTCGCCTCCCACGCCACCTGGGAGTTCCTGCCCGCCGAGGCGATCGCCGCGCTGACCGCGAACAACCAGGACGGCCGCTTCCAGGCCCGGACCGGGACCCGGTTCGCGGAGCTGCTGTCGGCGTTCGACCTGGTAGAACCGGGGATAACCTCGGTGGCGTACTGGCACGCCGACGACGTCCCGGACCCCCGCCCGTCGGCGGAAGAGGTCGCCTGCTACGCCGCGGTAGCCCGCATCCGCTGACGCCCGGCCAAGCACTTCGCCGCCGGCAACGAGCCCACCAGCCAGGCCCCGCCAGCCAAGCCCCGCCCTGCCGCCACCCGCCCAACCGCTACCCGTCCTGCCGCCGTCCGTCCGACCGCTGTCCGCCCTGCCGCCACCAGCCCTGCCGCCACCCGCCGGGCCGGCGCTGGCCAGCCCCGCTCGCCATGCGGTTGCGTGGCGAACCCGCTCCGCCTGCCTTTGCTCGCCGTTTCATCGCCTGCCTGGTCTGCCGCTGATCGCCGGCGCCGGCCGCGCGGCCGGTGCCGACCCTGCCCGCTCGTCGTGCGGGTCGCGTCCAGCCCGTGTCGCGTCCGGCCCGTGTCGCTTCTGCCTGTTCCCCTCGCCGCTGCCTGCCTCTGCTCGCCGTTTCACCGCCTGCCTGGTCTGCCGCTGATCGCCGGCGCCCGCCGCGCGGCCGGTGCCGACCCTGCCCGCTCGTCGTGCGTGTCGCGTCCAGCCCGTGTTCGCTTCTGCCTGTTCCCCTCGCCGCCGCTGCTGTCATCGGCCCAGCGCGATCGTTCTGCCTTCGGCGTCCGCCCGTGCCGGACTTTTCGTATTTGTCGCCTGTCCGGAGAAAAGTCGGGTGCAGAGCGCGACGCTGCGCAGTGGAAGACGGCGTGCGGGTGCGAGGTTCTCAAATCCGCGGGAACCGTGGAGGACTCCGTTGTGCGGCTTGAGCCTCCATCGCCCGAGCTGGTCAGCCGACAGATGGACGCCCGTCGCAGACGCGGTGACGCCGGCGATGGTTACAGAAGCCGGTGATCCAGGTCGCGCGCGCACCTTCCAGCGGGCGAAGCCTTTCCCTGCCTGGTCGGGCCCCGCCGGCGGCGCTTGGCCCGGCCGCCGCGGGTGGGCTTCACGCCAGCGTGGCCAATGCCCCCATCCAGCTGGCGATGGCCCGTCCGATTTCGTCCGGCGAATCTTCCTGGACGAAATGGAGCCCCGCGACCGTCACCTCGGCCTGCGCCGGCCACCCGCGGACGACGTCGAGCAACCAGTCGCTGGCGAGGATCGCACCGGGTTCGGCCTTCAGGAACAGCTTGGGTACATCGCTCGTCGCCAGCCAGTCCGCGTAGGCGTCCGCGATCGCAGCCACGTCGGCGGGCTCGCCCTCGATGGGGATCTCCCGGGGCCACGTCAGTGTCGGCCGTCGCCCCTCGCCGGGCTCGGCGAACGGCCGTCGATACTGCGCCATTTCCTCGTCGGAGAGGGTGCGCAGGATGGCCTGCGGCAGCACCTGCTCGACGAAGAGGTTGTCTCGCAGGATCATCTCCTCGCCGGCATCGGAGCGCAGCGCCTGCAGCAGTGCGCGCTTTCCCATCGTGTCCCAGTGGTCCCAGGCCTGCGGCCGCACGATCGCCTCCATGTACGCGATACCCTTCACGGCCTCGCGGTGGCGGTTGGCCCAGTCGAAGCCGAGGGCCGAGCCCCAGTCATGGACGACGAGGGTGACCCGCTCGTGCACATCCAGAGCCTCGAGGAGGGCGTCGAGGTAGCGGCGGTGCTCGACGAAGCGATACGAGCCGGGGCCGCTGTCAGGCAGCTTGTCAGAATCGCCCATGCCGATCAGGTCGGGGGCGATGCAGCGGCCTCGGGGCTGCAGGTGCGGCAACACGTTGCGCCAGAGGTACGACGAGGTGGGATTGCCGTGCAGCAGCACGATGGGGTCGCCCTCGCCAATCTCCACGTACGCCATCTCGATACCGAGAACCCGCCGACGGTGCTTCTGGTACGGAAATGCCGCAGAGATCATGTTGCTCCCCCTCCTGTCGTAGCCGAACGTCGTTGCTGCCCACGGCGTAGACCTTTACGCCGCACCATCCAAGATCGACGCAAAGTGCGGGCCGCGGGCGAGGTGGGCGAAAGGGGCGGTGAGGATGTTCGAGGAGATCAGGGCCGTATTCTCTCGGGGTATATACCCGGTGTATATCCGCGGTGTATGGTGGTCGCATGAGTGTTCCTCTCACCCTCTTGGGGCTGCTGGAGCGGGAGCCCAGTCATGGGTACGAGCTCAAGCGGGATTACGACGCGTTCTTCGGACGGGGGCGGCCGCTGCCGTTCGGGCAGGTGTATTCGACGCTGGGGCGGCTGGCCCGGGACGGGAAGGTCGTCATCAGCGAGGTCGAGGCGGGGGAGGGGCCGGACCGCAAGCGTTACGTCATCACCGAGCTCGGGGCGACCGAGGTCGACTCCTGGCTCACCCAGCCCGTCGAGCCGGAGCCGCACCTGCAGACCGTGCTGTTCTCCAAGGTCGTGCTGTCGCTGATGCTGGACCGGCCGGCCGGGGAGTATCTCGACATGCAGCGGGCCGCGCACCTCGCCCGGATGCGGGACCTGCACGAGATCCGTAAGGGCGACGATCTCATCGAGGCGATGCTGGCCGATCACGGGCTGTTCCACCTCGAGGCCGACCTGCGGTGGATCGAGCTCACCGTGGCGCGCCTCGACCACCTGGCCGGGCTGGTGAAGCGATGAGTCCGCTGATCGAGGCCCGGGACACGGTCCTGTCGTTCGGGGAGACGCCGGCGCTGCGGGGTGCCGTGTTCGATGCCGGGCCTGGCGAGATCGTCGCCGTCATGGGGCCGAGCGGGTCGGGCAAGACCACGCTGCTGCACTGCCTCGCCGGGATCCTCGTGCCGGACGGCGGCGAGATCCGCTTCGACGGGCGGCGCATCGACAAGCTCTCCGAGCACGAGCGCAGCGCACTGCGGCGGGAGCGCTTCGGGTTCGTGTTTCAGTTCGGGCAGCTCGTACCGGAGCTGACCGTCGAGGAGAACGTCGCCCTGCCGCTGCTGCTCGGCGGGGCCAAGCGCGGCGCCGCGGTCGAGCAGGCGCGCGAATGGCTGGAGCGGCTCGGGCTCGGCGGGATGGGGCGGCGGCGCTCCGGGGAGCTGTCGGGCGGGCAGGCGCAGCGGGTGGCGCTCGCCCGCGGGATGATCAACGCCCCGCGGGTGCTGTTCGCCGACGAGCCGACCGGGTCGCTCGACTCGCTCACCGGCGAGCAGGTCATGGACCTGCTGGTGGCGGTGGCGCGGGAGCGCGGCACGACCGTCGTGCTCGTCACCCACGAGCCCCGCGTCGCCATGTACGCCGACCGCGAGGTCATCGTCCGCGACGGCCGGGTCCACGCGCTGGCCGCCGAGCGGGGACGATCATGATCCGGTTCGGGCTGCGGCTCGCCGTCGCCGGCGGGCGCGAGGCGCTGGTCCGCTTCGCGGTCATCGCCGCCGCCGTCGCGCTCGGCACCGGGCTGCTGCTGGCCACCATCTCCGGCGTACGGGCGCTCGACGCGCAGTTCGGCCGCGGGGGCTGGCTCGGCGCGGCCCCGGACCCGGCCGCGCAGGGCGCCCCGGTCGTCTGGGCGTCGCGCAGCGACTTCTTCGCCGGCGACCCGATCGACCGCATCGACGTCGGCGTGCCGGACACATCGGAGCAGACCGGCGCGGGCCTGCCAGGGATGCCGCGGTTGCCGCGGCCGGGGGAGTACTACGTCTCGCCCGCCCTGCACGCACTCATCGCCGCGCACCCGGCCGACCAACTCGGCGCCCGCTTCCCCGGGCGGGAGGCCGGCATCATCGCCGACTCCGCGCTGCCCTCGCCCGATTCGCTCGTCGCCGTGGTCGGGCGCACCCCGGACGAGGTCGCCGCGATCCCGGGCGCGCGCAAGGCCGCCGCGATCTCGACCGAGGCACGGGCGATCCCGGTCGCCGCGCTCGACCTCGTGCTGTCGGTCGTCTCCGGCGGGCTGCTGTTCCCCGTGCTGATCTTCATCGCGACCGCGACCCGCCTCAGCGCCACCCGGCGCGAGCAGCGCTTCGCCGCGATGCGGCTGGTCGGGGCCACGCCCCGGCAGGTCGCGACGCTGGCGGCCGTCGAGTCGGCCGCGGCGGCGATCCTCGGCACCGCCGCCGGCTTCGCGCTGTTCCCGGCGCTGCGGGCGGCGATGGCCCGGTACCCCTTCACGGGCCAGCGCTTCTTCCCCGGCGACCTGTCGCCCGGCTGGCCCGCCGCGGCGCTCGTCGCGCTCGGCGTCCCGCTGGCGGCCGTGGTCGCCGCGCGCTTGGCGATGCGCCGGGTGCGCATCTCCCCGCTCGGCGTCGTGCGCCGCACCACCCCGCGCCCGCCGCGGGCGTGGCGGCTGGTGCCGGTGCTCGCGGGGCTGGCGGAGCTCGCATACTTCATCGGCCGTACCCCACACACGTCCAACGGCCAGGTCGCCGCCTTCCTGCCCGGGTTCCTGCTCGTCATGGCCGGGCTCGTGATCGCCGGGCCCTGGGTCACGATGGCCGGCGCCCGCCTGCTGGCCCGCCGCGCCCGCCGGCTGCCGACCCTCGTCGCGGCGCGCCGCCTCGCCGACAACCCGCAGGCCGCGTTCCGCTCGATCAGCGGCGTCGTGCTGGGCCTGTTCGTGGTCAGCGTCGGCACCGGCGTGATCGGCACGCTGGTGGCCGAGCGCGGCGTGCGCAACGGGGCGCTGTCGGCCGTCACCATGAGGCAACCCTTCGACCGGGCGGGCGGCCACGTCCCCGACGACGTGCTGACCCGGCTGCGCGACACGGCCGGAGTCACCTTCGCCCTCACGGTGCGCGACAACCCCGACAACGGCCCGGACAACCCCTCGGGAGTCGTGGCGTGTGCCGAGCTCGCCAGGATTCCGCAGTACGGTCAGTGCCCGCCGGGCGCGCAGGTTGCCCAGATCTGGGGCAACCTCACCGGGTACGACCGCGGCCGCACCGGCACCGGGGCCGCCACGGTCTGGCCCGCCTCCCCGCTCGCGCCCGAGGGCCTCGCCACCCTCCCCATCGGCCAGCTCGTCCTCGGCCTGGACGGCACGGCCGCCGCGCACGAGCGCGCCCGCACCGCCCTGGAGCTGGCCTTCCCCGACGAGCGCGTCCCGCCCGGCACCGACGTGGACTTCAGCACCAGCTCCCGCAACCAGCTGCGCCAGTTCCAGCAGCTGGCCGACGTCGTCATGCTGTTCACCCTGCCGATCGCGGGCTGCAGCCTGGCGGTGAGCGTCGCGGCCGGCCTCAGCGACCGCCGCCGCCCGTTCAGCCTGCTGCGGCTGACCGGCGTTCCGCTGCGCGCGCTGCGCGGGGTCGTCGCCCTGGAGAGCGCCGTGCCGCTGCTGGCGGTCGCGGTCCTGGCCGCCCTGACGGGCTTCGCCGCGGCGCAGCTGTTCCTCAAGGCGCAGATGCGGTACACCCTGAGCCCGCCGGGCTGGCCGTACTACGCGATGACGGCGGCGGGCCTGGCGCTGGCCCTGGCCGTGATCGCCTCGACCCTGCCGCTGCTGAAGCGGATCACGGGCCCGGAAACCGCGCGCAACGAGTGACCGGAATGCAAGACCCGACGGTACGACATCGCCGCCGGAGCATCCCTTCCGCGGCGCGCGTCCGGGCGCTACCGTGCCCGCCGCGCCGCGTGAAGGATTCGCCACATGCATATCGATCGGGCGGTACTCCAGGTCAGCGAGCTCATGCGGCAGATCTCCCGCACCGAGATCCGCCTTCCCGAGCTGCAGCGCAGCTACGTGTGGCGCCCGACCCAGGTCGCCAAGCTCGTCGACTCGCTCTACCAGGGCTTCCCGTTCGGCTCGCTGCTGCTGTGGCAGTCCGACGAGGCCCCGGCGACGCGCGCGATGGCGGTCGGCGAGACGCCGGACCTGCCGTTCAAGCCGCCGGTGTACCTGCTCGACGGCCAGCAGCGGCTCACGTCCCTGCACCGGGTCTTCAACGACCACCCGGAGGCCCAGATCGTCTACCACCTCGAGAAGGAGCGCTTCCAGAACCAGAGCGCCGCGACGCAGGCCGACCCGAACTGGATCAAGGTCCATGCGCTGCTGCACGATCAGGGCCTGATCTCGACCATCAACGCGCTGCGGGCGGCGGGCTGCCGGCTGGATGAACGCGAGATCGAGCGGCGCCTGATCAAGGTCAAGACGCTCGGCGAGCGGACCTTCCACGTGGAGACGCTGCGCGAGTGCGGCTACCAGGAGGTGTCGGAGATCTTCGTCCGGGTCAACAGCGCCGGCCGCCACCTCAGCCGCGCCGACCTGGCGATGTCGACGCTCTCGGCGAAGTGGCCGGGCGTGCTGGACAAGTTCCAGAAGGAGGCGGCGCACTGGCGCGGCGTCGGCTACGGCGACCTCGACGTCGAGTTCCTGTCCCGCGCGTTCGCCGGAGCGCTCTTCGGCGGCGGCATGTCCTCCTGGTCGGTCAACGACCTGAGCCGGTTCGTCGAGGCGGACCTGGAGCAGGCGTGGTCGACCGTCCAGCGCGGGCTGCGCCACCTCGTCCAGCTGCTCAAGTCGAATTTGAAACTGCCGAGGTCGCAGCCGCTGCCGTCGCTGACCGCCCTCATCCCGCTGGTCGTGCTGCTCGGCGAGCACCCCGACAAGCCGCTGGGCAGCCAGAACGCCAACGCCATCATGTACTGGCTGCTGATCGCCACGATCCGGGCCCGCTACTCGACCTCGTCCGACACCAACCTGACCCGCGACATCCAGGCCGCCCGCAAGGCCGAGCCGGTCCGCGAGCTGCTGCGCGGCCTCGGCGTGCTGCAGGCCCAGCCGAGTATCACCGCCGAGTCGCTCGCGGGGCGGTCCAAGGAGAGCCCGTACTTCTTCCTCAGCCTGCTCGTGGCCCAGCGTAACGGCGCCCGGGACTGGTGGTACGCCACCGAGATCATGCCGGGGGAGAAGGGCGACCACCAGGTGCAGTACCACCACGTGCACCCCGTGGCCACGCTGGAGCGGTACGACAAGGGTGAGATCAACGACCTGGCCAACCTCGCGTTCATCTCCCGCAAGGCGAACCTGAAGATCAGCGACCGCTCGCCGGTGGACTACTTCCCGACCGTCGAGGAGCCCGAGCTCACCGCGCACTACATCCCGCTCGACGCCGGCCTGCGCGCGGCCGCGGCGTTCCCGCGGTTCCTGGCTGAGCGGCGCCGGCTGCTGGCCGAGGCGATGACCGGGCTGCTGGCGTCCTTCCGGCCGCAGTGGCTCGATCGGCTGCCGAGCGCGCCGGCCGCGACCAGCGACGGGTACAAGCTCACGATGGTCTTCTACGGCTCGGTCTGGAAGCCCGGCCCGCTCGTGTTCCGGGCGGGCGGCGCCGGGGTCTCCTGGACCGGCTCCACCGAGATGGAGGACTTCGCGGCGGCGATCGAGCAGGCGGCGAAGCACGGCACGCCCGGCGACGTCACCATCAACGGCGAATCGGTGCCGGTGCAGGTGATCGAGGACGCGATCGAGGTGCCGATCGGGCCGTTCCTGGTGTCGGGCACGGCGCAGGAGTGGCTGGACATCATCGCGCGCGAGAAGGGCTCGATGCAGTCGCCGCTGCGGATGCCCGTCGTGGAGGAGAAGCCGTGGGCCGGCGAGCGGATCGCGCTGCCGGCCTCAAGTACCGACTAGTAGTACTTTGTTAGGTCCGGCGTGTCGTGGGCATCCTCGAGCCGGATCGGTAGTTTCATGGTCCGGTGACCCCTGACGAGCTTTCGGTTGTGCGGCAACGCCTTGAGGTGTTCGCGGCGGACGTGTTCGTGCCGCTGGCCCGGTCGGATCAGCGGGCCAAGGGCGTGACGTATCTGCGTGGGCTGTTGTTGGACGGTCGGCGTAAGTCGATGCAGCCGATGGCGGAACGGCTCGGGGTGGATCATCAGGGGTTGCAGCAGTTCGTGACGACGTCGACCTGGGACACGGCTGCGGTGCGGGCCCGGCTGGCCCGCCGGGCGGTGGACCTGGTGGAGCCGGTGGCGTGGGTGGTCGACGACACCGGCTTCCCGAAGGACGGCACCGGCTCGCCCGGTGTCGCCCGGCAGTACTCCGGCACCCTGGGCAAGGTCGCCAACTGCCAGATCGGCGTGAGTGTCCACGCGGTCACCGACACCGCGTCCTGCCCCCTGGACTGGCGGTTGTTCCTGCCGGAGTCGTGGGACGAGGCGAAAGCGGCCCCGGCCGCGATCCGGGCGGCGAAAGCCAGGCAGCGCAAGACCTTGAAGAACGCGCCGCGAGCGGCCGCGCCGGCACCGGCCGGCCGGGATGCCGCCGGCGCGGTGGACGTCGAGGCGGTGACCGAGGCGGCGCGGCTGCGCCGACGCCGGTGCGCGATCCCCGATTCAGAGGGACACCGTCCGAAGTGGACACTGGTGGTTGAGATGCTCGACGCGCTCGCCGCCCAAGGGCTCCGGCCGCCGTTACTGGCCTCAGACGCCGGCTACGGTGACACCAGCCAGTTCCGCACGGCCCTGGACGAACGCAACGTCGTCTACAGCGTGCAGGTCAAAGGCGACGCCCTGGCGCACACCGCCGACGCGGTCCCCGCCGCCCGGGCATGGTCCGGGCTGGGCCGCCCACCGTCGTCCACGACACCCGTCTATCCCGACGACGCGGTCAGCCTCGCCGAGCACATCACCGCCGCCGGCCGCGACACGGCGGTCGCCGTCTCCTGGCGGGAAGGCAGCAAAGGCACCCTCAGCTCACAGTTCGTCTTCCTGCGCGTCCGCCCGGCCGGGCACCGCATCCCCCGCGACCCCGACGGCAGCCTGCCCGAACGGTGGCTGATCGCCGAATGGCCCGACACCGCACCCGAACCCGTCACCTACTGGCTGTCCAGCCAGCCCGCCGACACCCCCGCCACCGACCTGATCCGGTACGCGAAGATCCGCTGGCGGATCGAACACGACTACCGCGAACTCAAGACCGGCCTCGGCCTCGACCACTTCGAAGGCCGTTCCTGGACCGGCTGGCACCGCCACGTCACCCTCGTCACCGCCGCGCACCTGTTCATCACCATGCTGCGACTCGACCCAAAAGCGGATGCGCCGGCCTGACCCTCTACAAGGTCATCCACGAGCTGCAACAGCTGCTCGCGACCTGGACCGGCGCATGCCCCACCTGCCACCAAACGGTGAAACCGTTACGTCGCAACAAACACCACCAGACCTAACAAAGCACTACTAGTGTTCTGAGTCATTGAAAGCTTTATTGATTCGAGTGCAGTAGTTGGCGAGGTTGTCGAGGATCTCGTCGGCGGTTTTGGTCCACACAAAGGGTTTCGGGTCTTCGTTCCACGCCGCGATCCAGGCGTTGACGTCGTCTTCGAGTTCTTTGACGCTGCGGTGGGTGCTGCGGCGCAGCTTGCGGTTGGTCAGCTCGGCGAACCAGCGTTCGACCAGGTTGAGCCAGCTCCCGGAAGTCGGCGTGAAGTGCAGGTGGAAGCGGGGATGCGCGGCCAGCCAGGCCTTGATCGCGGGGGTCTTGTGCGTGGCGTAGTTGTCACAGATCAAGTGCAGGTCCAGATCACTGGGCGTGTTCTTGTCGATGGTCTTGAGGAAGCGCAGGAACTCCTGGTGGCGGTGCCGACGCTGATGCTGGCCGATCACCTTGCCGGTAGCGATGTCCAGAGCAGCGAACAGGCTGGTCGTTCCGTGGCGCACGTAGTCGTGCGTGCGACGTCCCGGTACGCCGGGCATCATCGGCAGCATCGGCGCGGTGCGATCGAGGGCCTGCATCTGCGATTTCTCGTCCACCGCGAGAACGACCGCCTTGTCCGGCGGGTCGAGGTACAAGCCGACCACGTCGCGGACCTTGTCAATGAACAGCGGATCAGTCGACAACTTCCAGGTGTCAACCAGGTGGGGCTTGAGACCGAACGCCCGCCAGATCCGCGAGATCGCGCTTTGCGACATGCCGGTGGCCCTCGCCATCGACCGAGTCGACCAATGACTGTCCTGATTGGACGGTACTTCCTCAAGCGTCTTCACGATCACCGCCTCAACCTGCTCGTCGGTGACGGTGCGCGGCGCCCCCGGCCGCGGCTCGTCACCCAGGCCGTCCAGCCGATCGGTAACGAACCGGGCCCGCCACTTACCCACCGTCGGCAATGACACACCCAGCTGCCTGGACACCTCGCTGTTGGACAGCCCTCGCGCGCACGCCAGCACGATCCGAGCGCGGACCGCCAACGCCTGCGCGGTCTTGCCTCGCCGCGCCCACGCCTGCAGCACGTCCTGCTCGGCCTGGGTCAGCTCCAGCACCGCCAACTTCGGACCACGACCATCACCCATAGCCCTAATCTACCAACGAATTAACGACTCAGGACACTAGGCCGTGTCGCAAAGTTCCGACACAGCGATGACACCGGGGGCCGTGTGGCCCTATATTGGTCGGTGTGGCGGCAGCGGGGTCGATACGGCGGCGTGGACCGAACCAGGCGGTGCCGTGGCGGTACGACGGTCCGGTGTCGGTGTTGCGGCTGCCGTTGGATGTGCATGACCCGGGGGTGCGGCGGCATGTGGAGCGGGTCTTCGCGGCGGTGTTCGCGGTCCGGCGGGCGGTGCAGCGTGACGCCCGCGCACGGGTCGACGCGTACTGGGCCGCGCACCGGGCGCGAGCCACCGCAGGCCCGGCGGCGGTCCGCGACCGGCTGGGGTTGACCCGGACCGGGTTGGAGCATGCCGCCTACCGACACCTGGACCGTGCCCCGCACCTGCGCCGCTACTGCACGAAAGCCGTGGCGATGCACGTCGCCGACAGCGTGTGGCAGGCCGTGGATCGGCACCTGTTCCCAGACGCGACCGGACGCCGGCACGGCCGGCCGAAGGTCGGCGGTTGGTGGAAGTTCAGCCGTATCCCGGGGCGGGCGCGGTCGCATACCAGGGCACGGAAGTGGGAGACGTTCCGTCTGGCCGGGACCTTGGTGGGGCATGACGCGGTGTTCGGCCGGGCCGGGCGGTTGTGGCAGCCGCGGCGGATGCCCGCCGTCACCCCGGTCGCGGGTGGTCGGCCGGTGCGGTCGTGGTGGGACCACGACGGCCCCCTCGCCGTGGTGTTGACCGGCACCGGCGCCCGGGATCTGGTGCTGCCGGTCCGCCTGCCGCAGGGACCCGGCCGTGAGCCGGTGCTGGAGCACTACCTTGCCGACCCGCAGCGTTGGCACAAGATCGACCTGGTCCGGTATCGCGACCCAGGGGCGCCGGGTGGGTGGCGCTACGAGGCGCACCTGATGATCCTCGGCCCCGGCTACACCTCCCCGACCGTCGTGGCCCGCCGCCAGGCGGCCGCGGCCCTGCACCGGCGCGGCGGCGTCGATGTCAACGTGTCCAACCTCGCCGTCGTCTCCGTCCCGATCGACGCCAACAGTGGTGATGGGATACGCGCCACACAGATCACGAAGACCGGCGCCGATGCGGATCGGCTCGCGGTGGAACGGTTGCGGCAGCGGCGGCGTGACCGCGCCCTGCAACGCTCCCGCCGCGCCACCAACCCCACCCAATACCGGCTCTCAGCCCGGCAGCAGCGCAGGGCGCAGCGCCGCCAAGCCGCTGGCCTGCGCCCCGTGCAGGTAGCCGTGCCGGGCGGCGCCCGCATCGCCAACACGGCAGGTATCCCAGTGCAGGCCTACCGCCGCGACCAGCTCTCGGCCGGCTACCTGCGGCTGCGCGCCCAGGCGGCTGCCGACGGCGCGGCCCGTACCCAGGCCGGGCGTACCCGCGCCCGGATCGTCGCCGCCGGCATCGTGGCCACCCATGGCCCGAACCTCATTGTGGAGGCCGGTGACCTGCGGGTGTGGGCGCGGCGGTGGGGCCGCGGCATCCGCGCCTTCACTCCCGGCATGCTCCTGGCCGCCGTCGACCGGGAAGCCGCCAAGGTTGCCGCGTTGGCTGGTGGTGGTGGGTTGGTCCGGGCCGGGACCCGGCACACCGCCTGGACCCAGCACTGCCTCTGCACCGCCCGCGTCCCCAAACAGCTCCACCACCGCCGCCACACCTGCCCGCAGTGCGGTCTGACCGGCGACCGGGACCTCGTCGCCGCCCTCATCGGCGCACATACCGTGCTGAGCGACCCGGCCATGCCCGGCACCGCCCGGGTGGATTGGGTCGCCGCGCAGACCACCCTCGCCACCCACGGCGTGGACGTCATCAATGAGGGGCTGCAAGGAGCCCTGCCTGAGTCAAGCGGACACCACCGCCCCGACCGGCACCCAACCGGTGCCCGGCCGCGGCGGCCGCAGCGCAGCACCAGCCATCCTGGATGGCTGGTGCCGGCGTGCTCGGCGAACTGCCGGAACGACGCGCTCGACAACCCCGGACCAGGCCCGCACCCCAACATGCGGGACCACACCGGAACGACGAGACGCACAACCCGGACTGTTCACAACCCGGACACCAAACCCGAGTTTGATACAGACCTTAGGGGTTGGCGGTTCTCCGATAGTTGGCAGGCTTCCCGACGGATTCGTGGCGGCGCGGGGGTACCCTGCGTTCGGTCTGTCGTCAAGCGGTGCCCGTGCGGGATCGCGGCTGTCTTGGGAGCTGGTTTGCCGATGTCTGGAGATGGCGTGGCTGACGTAGCCGAACAACGCATTGAGGCGGCAGCCCAGTCCGGTAGCCACTCGCTCGACCTGTCTGGGCTTGGGCTTGTAGAACTGCCCGAGCGTGTAGGTGACCTGACGGCCCTGCGCGAGCTGGGGCTGGGCGCCAACAAGCTGACTACGCTGCCGGAGAGCCTGGGAAACCTCACCGCGCTCACCAAGCTCGACGTCCACGACAATCAACTCACCGCACTCCCGGAGGGTCTCGGCAACCTCACCGCCCTCACGCGGCTCTACCTGCACGGCAACAACCTGACCACACTGCCGACGACCCTGGGCAACCTCACCGCGCTCACCGAGCTTTACGTGAACAACAACCAGCTCGACTCCATACCGGACAGCCTCGGCAACCTCAGTGACCTGACCATGCTTGGCGTGTCCGGCAATCAGCTGACCGCATTGCCGCAAAGCCTGGGCAACCTCGCGTCGCTCACCACGCTCTACGCCGACGACAACCAGCTCACCGGACTCCCCGAGGAACTGGCCAACCTCACCGCCCTCACGACCCTCACCATGGCGGACAACAGACTGGTCGCAGTTCCCGACGTCATCGCCGAACTGACGTCTCTGCGCGTACTCGGCCTGGCCCGAAACACGCTCACGACGCTGCCGGAGAGTATGGCCGGCCTGACGGCCCTGCACGAACTCGAGCTGGAAGGCAACCAGCTCACCACCGTGCCGGACGTCCTGGTCAACATGCCGTCCCTCGCCATGCTCGGCCTGGCCGACAACCAGCTGACGACGCTGCCCGACAGCATCGGCAACGCCACGAGCCTTACCTACCTGGCACTGGACCGAAACCAGCTGACCGTCCTTCCAGACAGTCTGGGCAACCTGACCGCCCTCACCATTCTGTACCTGTCGCACAACAGGCTGACCGTGCTGCCCGAGACACTGGGCAACCTGACCGCCCTCACCGAGCTGTACATGTCCAGGAACGAGTTGGCGACATTGCCGGAGAGCTTGGGCAATCTCACCGCTCTCACAACGCTGTACATCGGCGAGAACAACTTCGATGGACGGCCCGACGTGCTGAACCGGCTCACCGCGCTAGCCAAACTCAACCTGCATGGCACGACCGTCACGATGACATTGACGGCCTGGCATACCGAGTGAGGCCCCGTCCGCACGAGACAGGCCATTCCCGACAAGAACCCGTACGTCCGGAAGCGCGGAACACAGCCCGGAGGGCCAACAGCCGATCACGCACCGCCAGGCCGGCGTCGCGTACGCGGCTCGCCGCAGCCGAAACTGGCCACGACCTGCCCACTCACCAGTCATTTTCGGATTAGGGCGCCGGGATCATCGCGCCGCCGATCAAACGACGCAAGCGACATCGATTGTGGACCTGGCAGGTTTCGCACTGCTAGAATGCGATTTTCGCGGTTTGTTAGCTGGCAATCTGTCGTATCATCCGGGAGTCGGCGTGGCCCTGCCCGGTCATCCTGTCCGGCCGGGCAACGAAGATCGGCCGGCCGATGGCACTCTCGTACGCCTTCAGGTCCTTGGTCCGTTGCGGGTGTGGTGCGACGGTGTCGAAGTGGATGCCGGTCCCCGGCAGCAGGCTTATCTGCTGGCCTTGCTGCTGGCCCGGGTGGGTAGGCCGGTCAGCACGAGCGAGCTGATGGACCTGATCTGGGACTACGAGGTCCCCAGCAGTGCGCTCAACGTCATCCATAAATACGTCGGCGCGTTGCGGCGACTGCTCGAACCCGCGGTCCCCGCCCGTACACACGGTTCCTACCTGCACCGCCGCGGAAACGCCTACCTGTTCACCGCACCCCCCGGCACCCTGGATCTCGTCACCTTCCGGGAACTCGTCGAGACGGCCAAGGAGGCCCTCGCACAGCAACGCCTTGAAATGGCGCTCGATCGCTATGTCGAATCGCTCGGCCTCTGGCGGGGCCGTGCGGGCGACGGGTTCACGCACAGGTCAACCGCGCTGCCGATCTTCGCCGCCATCGACGACGAGTTCTACGCCGCGTGCACTGAAGCGGCCGAACTGGCCGTGTCGCTGCGCCGACCGGCACGGGTGCTGGCGGCGTTGCAGCTGGCCGCATCGATGGCGCCGTTCCACGAACCCGTCCAGGCCAGCCTCATCTCCACTCTCGGGGCGGCGGGACGTCAGACGGAGGCACTGTCGTTGTTCCGCGAGTTCCGCGCCCGCCTTGCCGACGAGCTCGGTATCGATCCTGGCCCGGAGCTGCAAGCCGCATACCTGCGAGTGCTGTCGCAGCCCTCGGCGTCGCCGCTCGTGGCGCGTACGGACGGTGGGGGTGACGGCGCGTCGGTGCGAACGGCAGCTGGGCTGGTCGGCCGGGCCGAGGAACTCGCCTTACTGCGGCAATCCGTCGAGATGGCATTCACCGGCAGCCCAGCGCTCCGGATCGTCGAAGGCGAGCCGGGCGTGGGCAAGACCCGCCTGGTGCGAGAGATCGCCGCCGAAGCGAGCCGGCGTGGCGCGCTGGTCGTGTGGGGTTCGTGTCTGGAAGGCGACGGAACACCGTCGATGTGGCCCTGGGAACAGACGCTCCGCCCGATTCTCGACAGCCTGCCCGCGCCGTTGCGGGAGAAGTGGCTCGCCAGTGAGGTCGGCGGCCTCCTCGAATCGCGAAACGACGATTATGCGGCCGCGCCGGCGATTCTCGACAGCGGTGCGCAGTTCCGACTGTTCGAGCAGGTCGTCACCGTCGTCGGGCAGGCCTCGGCGCCACGGCCCATGCTGCTGATCGTCGATGACCTGCAGTGGGCCGACGCCGCCTCGCTCCAGCTGTTCGGCCACCTGGCGGGCCGCTTACCCGCCGGCACGGTGATCATCGGTGCGCTGCGCGATCGCGCACCCACACCCGGCTCCAGCCTGTCGCGGGTGCTGGCTGAGGCCAGCCGGCAGCCCGGCCACCGCAGGATCCGGCTCGGCCCGCTCGGCTTGACCGGCGTGACCGAGCTCATCCGCCGCGAAACCGGCCACGATCCCGGTGCCGAGGTCGCCCGCGACATCCATGTCCGCACCGCCGGCAATCCGTTCTTCGTCCAGGAGCTGTCCCGGCTGCTCAGCGACGGCGGCTCGCTCGGCGACGGCGGCGCATCAACACGGGCCGGGGTGCCGGCCACCGTGCGAGACGTCGTCCGCGATCGGATGACCGGTCTCGACGACAGCGCTCACGGCCTGCTGCGCATCGCCGCGGTCATCGGCCGCGACGTGGACCTCGACCTGCTCGCCCGCGCGATCGGCGTCGACATCGCGGACTGCCTCGAACGCCTCGAACCGCTGCAAGCACTCGGTCTCCTGGAGACCAAGCCGGGAGACCCGTTCTCGTGGCGCTTCGCGCACGACCTGGTCCGCGAGTCGGTCACCGAGACCACTGCGCGGCAGCAGGCCGTCCAGCTACATCTGCGCGTCGCCGACGCCCTCGAACACATTCATGCGGACGACGAGTCCGTCGCCGAACGCCTCGCCTACCACCTGCGGGGCGCCGGCCCCCTGGCCGACCCGGGTCGCACCGCGAAGGCACTGGCGCGCGCCGGTCGCCGCGCGGCGACCAAGCTCGCGTTCGCAGCCGCCTATCGGAACCTGGAATCGGCCGTCCAGATCGCCCGGACGGCAGGGCTGCTGGAGCTGGAACTGTCCGTCCTGTCGCTGCTCAACCTCCTCGCCGTCGAGCCCCCGGGATTTGGCGGCTCGACGTTCGATCTGCTGGAACGGGGCGCATATCTTGCCGGCAAACTCGGCCGCGAGACGGCCGCCGCCGAGTTTCTCTTCTTTCGGATGACCGGGGCCTACGTCAACACCGAGAAAGACCGTGGGATGTGGGCTCGCCGGCTGCATGAGCAAGGCCAGGCGTCCGCGGACCCGATCATCCAGGCGTACGGCCGGCAGGCCTGGGGCCTCTACAATTGGGACATCGGCGACATCGGCGCGGCGTATCAGTGTTTCAGCTGGCTAGGCCGTACCACTGTGGACGGCGTTGCCTCGCTGCTCGCGAACTCGGCCGACCCGCACCCAGGGCCGGCTCAGGAAAGCCTGTACCACCTCGCCGGCCAGGTCGGGGGTGCCCCGATTCGACGCCGCCACGACCTCGGACGTTGGCGGATCCCGGACGAGTGGTTCGGCTATCTGGCCGTGATCACCGCGCTGCAGGGCGATGTCGAGACGGCGCGGTCCCTGCTCGGCACGGTGTACCAGGCCGAGGGAGACACTTTTGAGATGTCGGGCTGGACCCGCTACCAAACCATGGCCGCCTCGATGGCCGGTGACGCGGCCTGGGCGATGCACGCGACCGAGCGGTGGGTCGCGGCCGGCGCCGACCTTCCCGGCGTCGCGCAGGAAGCCTACATACGGCTGGACTGGTACTGGGCCCGTGCCCTCACCGGCGACGACCCGGCCGGCAACGCGGCCAAGGCCGAACATCTCCTGGCCGCGACCCTGCACGACCCGCCACGATGGGGCCTCGCCTACTGGTACGGACTGATCGCCGAGATGTGGCTGGCAGCCGAGATGCCCGACAAGGCCGCGACCGCCCTCGACCGGGCCGACCAGGCCATCAAGGCCCACGGCCAGCGCTATGCCGAAGGACTTCTCCTGTTGCTGCGCGCGCGCCTGCTGCACGCCCGCGGCGAACCCGTCGACGTCGTACGAGCCGCCGCCGACGAAGCCCGGGTCCGATCCGGCGAACGGGGGGCCCACCTCTTCGCCCGCCGCGCCGAGAGGTTCCTGGCCGATCTCGAGACGCAGACCAGCGTGGCAACCGGATGAAGGGCCGGCTACGCGTCTCGGAGCAGGCCCAGGCCGGCCAGGCTGGCCGCGGTGTCCAGGATCGTCTCCTCGATCGGCCGGGGCCGCCGGCCCAGGACCTCGCCTGCTTTCGCGCTCGACGCCCGGCGGGCCACGCCCAGGTCCGGAACGCTCGGCACCGTCCGCGCGTGCATCCAGCGCATCAACGCCGGCCGGCCGGGAACCTGAGCGGCTATCGTTCCCGGATCCAGCCGAAGGTCCGCTCGACCGCCCGCTGCCAGTTGTCGCGCTCCACGGCCACCCTCGCCGGGTCCATGGCGGGCGCCCATTGCGCGGCCCGGTGCCGGTTCTGGCGCAGTCCCTCCAGATCCGGCCAGTAGCCGACGGCCAGCCCGGCGGCGTACGCCGCGCCGAGCGACACCGTCTCGGCCGCCATCGGCCGGATCACCGGCACCTCCAGCACGTCGGCGACGAACTGCATGAGGAGGTTGTTCGAGGTCATCCCGCCGTCGACGTTGAGGGACTCCAGCGCCAGCCCCGAGTCGGCGTTCATCGCGTCGACCACCTCGCGGGTCTGCCAGCCGGTCGCCTCCAGCACCGCGCGGGCCAGGTGGCCCTTGGTGATGTACGACGTGAGCCCCACGATCACGCCGCGCGCCTCGCTGCGCCAGTGCGGCGCGAACAGGCCGGAGAACGCGGGCACGATGTAGCAGCCGCCGTTGTCCTCGACCGTCCGGGCGAGCGTCTCGATCTCCGGCGCCGTGGCGATCAGCCCCAGCCCGTCACGGAACCACTGCACCAGCGAGCCGGTGACCGCGATCGGCCCCTCCAGGGCGTACGTGGCCGGCTCGCCGGCGATCTGATAGCCGACGGTGGTGATGAGACCGTGCGTGGAGCGCACCGGATGCGCCCCGGTGTTGAGCAGCAGGAAGCTGCCGGTGCCGTACGTGCACTTGGCCTCGCCCGGCCGGAAACAGGTCTGGCCGAACAGCGCGGCCTGCTGGTCGCCGAGCGCGGCGGCCAGGTGAGCGCCGGGCAGCGCCTTGCGTGCGGTGCCGTACACCTCGGCCGATGGGCGGATCGCCGGCAGCATTGCACGCGGGATGCCGAAGAAGGCGAGCAGTTCGTCGTGCCAGGCGAGCGAGGTGAGGTCCATGAGCATGGTGCGGCTGGCGTTGGTGACGTCGGTGATGTGGATGCCACCGTCCGGACCACCGGTCAGGTTCCAGATCAGCCAGGTCTCGATGGTGCCGAAGAGCACCTCGCCACGCGCGGCGCGCTCCCGCAGGCCGGGGGTGTGCTCCAGCAGCCATCGGAGGCGGGGGCCGGCGAAGTACGTGGCCAGCGGCAGCCCGCAGCGCCGCTGGACGGCGTCCGCGCCGTCGGCCCGCGCGAGCTCCTTGACCAGCGCGTCGGTGCGGGTGTCCTGCCAGACGATGGCCGGGCCGACCGGCACGCCGGTACGGCGGTCCCACAGCACGGTTGTCTCGCGCTGGTTGGCGATCCCGACCGCGGCCACCTGGTGCGGGCCGATGCCGGCTTCGGCGACGGCGCGGGGCACGACGCGCTGGACGTTGTTCCAGATCTCGGCGGCGTCGTGCTCGACCCAGCCGGGCCGGGGGTACGACTGGTGATGCTCGCGCTGCGCGACGGACACCAGCCGGCCGCGCCGGTCGAACACGATGCACCTGGTCGACGTGGTGCCCTGGTCGATCGCGACGACATAGCTCTCGGTCATGCACGCTCCTCGCTCAACGTCGCGCCGCGCCGAGGTCGCGGGAGACCGCTCTGGCCGCGTCGCGGACGAACGTCACCAGCGCCCGCCGTGGCACTGCGCGCCGGTCGCAGAGCCGGTCGACCGGCCCCGAGATGCCGATCGCGCCGACCACGAGCCCGCCGTACGCGCGGATGGGCGCGGCGATGCCGCCCTCCGCGACCGTCATCTCCTCGACCTCCGCGGCCCAGCCCTGCTCGCGCACGTTCAGGAGCACCCGGCGCAGGTCCTTCGCCGTGGTCACCGTCTTCCTCGTGTACGGCGCGAGCTCCCCCTGCACCGCCAGGGCGGCCGCGCCCGCGTCGTACGCGAGCAGCACCTTGCCCATCGCGGTGGCGTGCGCCGGCAGCAGCGTGCCGGTGTCGAGCGTCTGGGGCGTCTCGTCGGGCCGGAACACATGATGCACCACGAGCACCTGGCCGTCCAGCAGCGTGCCGACGCGCACGGCCTCCCCGCTGCGCGCGGCGAGCGGGTCGGCCCAGTTGATCGAGCGGGCGCGCAGCTCGTTCACGTCGAGGTGACCGGTGCCCAGGTCCAGCAGCGCCGCGCCGAGCCGGTAGCGGCCGGATTTCTGGTCCTGCTCGACGAAGCCGACGTGTTGCAGGGTGCGCAGGATGCCGTGCGCGGTGGTCTTGGCCAGTCCGAGCGAGGCCGCGATCTCGCCGACCCGCAGGCGCCCGGAGCCGCCCGCGAGCAGCCGCAGGATCGCGGCGGACCGCTCGACGGACTGGATCAGACCCGGCACGAGCGGATGCTAACCGTACCGCCCGGGGTCGGCAACGTTCGACATTGTCGCACGATGCTCGTTGCCGCGGCGGCGAGCCGCCAATAGCGTCGCTCCCCGAGCGGGCGACAGGACAAGGAGCGGAACCTGCATGGCTGAGTTCGTCGGCGCGGTCGACCAGGGTACGACCAGCACCCGCTTCATGATTTTCGATCATGACGGCGGGGAGGTCGCCCGCCGTCAGCTGGATCACGAACAGATCCTGCCGCGGGCGGGCTGGGTCGAGCACGACCCGCTGGAGATCTGGGACCGCACGACGACCGTTATCGATGCCGCGATGCGCGGCCTCGGCCTGCGCCCCGCCGACCTGGCGGCCGTCGGCGTGGCCAACCAGCGCGAGACCACGATCGTCTGGAACCGCCGGACCGGCCGCCCGTACCACAACGCCATCGTCTGGCAGGACACCCGGACCGACCGGATCGCCGCCGCCCTCGAACGCGACGGGGCGGGCGAGCTGGTGCGGCGCAAGACCGGCCTGCCGCCGGCCACGTACTTCTCCGGCGGGAAGCTCAAGTGGCTCCTCGACCACGTCGACGCGGTCCGCGCGGACGCCGAGCGGGGCGAGGCGCTGTTCGGCACCGCCGACACCTGGCTGCTGTGGCACCTCACGGGCGGGCCCGCCGGCGGCCTGCACCTCACCGACGTGACCAACGCCAGCCGCACGATGCTGATGGACCTCGACACGCTCGACTGGGACGACGAACTGCTCGCACTGTTCGACGTCCCCCGCGCGATGCTGCCCGCGATCCGTCCGTCGTCGGAGGTCTACGGCAGCGCCGACGCGGTGCTGCCCGGCGTCCCGCTCGCCGCCGCGCTCGGCGATCAGCAGGCCGCGCTGGTCGGCCAGGCGTGCTTCGCGCCGGGCGAGGCGAAGAACACCTACGGTACCGGCAACTTCCTGCTGCTCAACACCGGCACGACCCGCGCCTGTTCCCGGCACGGGCTGCTGAGCACCGTCGCCTACCGCTTCGGCGACCAGCCGCCGGTCTTCGCGCTGGAGGGCTCGATCGCGGTCACCGGGTCCGCCGTGCAGTGGCTGCGCGACCAGCTGCGCATCATCGACGACGTCGCACAGAGCGAGACGCTCGCCGCGCAGGTGGCCGACTGCGGCGGCGTCTACTTCGTTCCCGCGTTCTCCGGGCTGTTCGCGCCGCACTGGCGCTCCGACGCGCGCGGCGCCATCGTCGGGCTCTCGCGGTACAACAGCAACGCGCACCTGGCGCGCGCCACGCTCGAGTCCATCTGCTACCAGAGCCGCGATGTCATCGAGGCGATGGTGCGCGATTCGGGCGTCCGGCTGGACGTGCTGAAGGTCGACGGCGGCGTGACCGCCAACGCGCTGTGCATGCAGCTGCAGGCCGACATCCTCGGAGTCCCGGTGAGCCGCCCGGTGGTGGCCGAGACGACGGCCCTCGGCGCCGCGTACGCCGCCGGGCTGGCGGTCGGATTCTGGCGCTCGACCGACGAGCTGCGGGCCAACTGGAACGAGGACCGGCGCTGGCGGCCGACCTGGGAGCCGCAGGCGCGGGAGACCCGCTACGCGGCGTGGGGCAGGGCCGTGAAGCGCAGCCTCGACTGGGTCGAGCTCGACGAGCACACCGCCACAACATCCGACGAAAGGAGCACCGGATGAACTCCGGCACGTTGTCAGCGCCGGCCCGCACCGCCGCCATCGCCGCGATGTCCGGCGGCGCGGAGCTCGACGTCCTCGTCGTCGGCGGTGGTGTCGTCGGCGCCGGCGCCGCGCTCGACGCGGTGACCCGCGGGCTGTCGGTCGGGCTCGTGGAGGCGCGCGACTGGGCCAGCGGCACGTCCAGCCGCTCCAGCAAGCTGATCCACGGCGGCCTGCGCTACCTGGAGATGCTCGACTTCGGCCTGGTCCGCGAGGCCCTGCGCGAGCGGGGGCTGCTCGTCCAGCGTCTCGCGCCGCACCTCGTGCGTCCGGTGCCGTTCCTGTACCCGTTGAAGCACCGCGGCTGGGAACGCTTCTACGCGGGCGCCGGGGTGCTGCTCTACGACACGATG
Source organism: Dactylosporangium sp. CA-233914 (assembly GCF_050942935.1). Taxonomy (NCBI): domain Bacteria; kingdom Bacillati; phylum Actinomycetota; class Actinomycetes; order Micromonosporales; family Micromonosporaceae; genus Dactylosporangium; species Dactylosporangium sp. CA-233914. The sequence continues at coordinate 4,582,078 of NZ_CP192030.1, forward strand.
GGCATCTCCAGCGGCAACGCCAGAGGGCTGCCGCGCCACCGCCACCTCGGTCGCCGGGCCGCGTTGCGCGTCTGCCCGGCGCTGCGCCCGGACGCGCTCGTCGGCGCGGTGCAGTACTACGACGCGCAGGTCGACGATGCCCGGCACACGATGTTCCTGGTGCGGACCGCCGCCGCGTACGGTGCGCACGTCGCCGCACGCACCCGGGTCGTCGGCTTCCTCCGCGAGGCCGGGCGGGTCACCGGGGTCCGGGCACACGACCTGGAGCGCGACCGGGTGTTCGAGATACGTGCCCGCCAGGTCGTCAACGCGACGGGCGTCTGGACCGACGACACCCAGGCGCTCGTCGGCGAGCGCGGCCGGTTCAGCGTGCGCGCCTCGAAGGGCATCCACCTCGTCGTGCCGCGGGACCGTATCCAGTCCACGACCGGGCTCATCCTGCGCACCCGCACCAGCGTCCTGTTCGTGATCCCCTGGGGCCGGCACTGGATCATCGGCACGACCGACACCGACTGGAGCCTGAACAAGGCGCACCCGGCCGCCACCAGCCGCGACATCGACTACCTGCTGCGCGAGGTGAACAGGGTCGTCGTCACGCCGCTCACCCGGGAAGATGTCGAGGGCGTCTACGCCGGGCTGCGCCCGCTGCTGTCCGGCGAATCGGAGCTGACCTCGCAGCTGTCGCGTGAGCACAGCGTCGGCACCCCCGTGCCGGGCCTGGTCGTGGTGGCCGGCGGCAAGTACACCACCTACCGTGTCATGGCCCGCGACGCGGTCGACGCCGCCGTGCGCGCCCTCGGCGACGGCATCGCCCCTTCGTGTACCGAGCGAATCCCGCTCCTGGGCGCCGAGGGCTTCGAAGCGCTGTGGAACCAGCGCCGCCTGCTGGCGGGCAGGGCCGGCCTGCACGTGGCGCGGGTCGAGCATCTGCTGCGCCGGTACGGCACCGCGATCGACGAGGTCCTCGCCCTCATCGCCGCCCAGCCGGAGCTCGGCCGGCCGCTCGACGGGGCCGGAGAGTACCTGCGCGCCGAGATCGTGTACGCCGCCTCCCACGAGGGCGCTCTGCACCTCGAGGACGTCCTGACCCGTCGCTGCCGCATCTCCGTCGAGTGCTTCGACCGCGGGGTGGCCGCCGCCCGGCCGGCCGCGACCCTGATGGCCGCCGTGCTCGGGTGGAGCGAGGAGCAGATCGAGCGCGAGGTCGAACACTACGTGCGCCGGGTGCACGCCGAGCGAGCCTCCCAGGACCAGCCCGACGACGAGGCCGCCGACGCCGCCCGCCTCGGCGCGCCCGACGTGGCCCCGATGGCCGGGCTGCCCGGATGACGACCCGGCCTTGCCGCAGGCGCCGTCAACTCGCTCGGGCGGTCGACTGGCGGACGTTCAGGCGTGGCTCGTCGGGGATCATCAGGTCGCGAGGCGGCGAACCCGCGAGCTGGTCGATCAGCTCGTCGACGGCGGCGGCGCCGAGCTCCAGCAGCGGCAGGCCGATCGTAGTGATGGTGGGCACGGTGAAGCCGGCCGCCGGGAAGTCACCGAACACGATCACCGAGACGTCCTCGGGGACCCGCAATCCCGCGTCGGTCAGGAATCGGATGACGCCGATCGCCTGGCCGAGAGAGCTGGTGAAGATCGCGGTCGGTGCCGCGTCGAGCAGCGCCCGGGCGGCGGCGAAGCCCGTCGCCTCGGTGAAGTCGCCGAACTGCACCGGCAGCAGCGGGAGCTTCCGCGCGGCGATCGCGCGCTCGAACGCGGCGATCCGATCGGCGGCGGCCTCCACCTCGGCGGGGCCGGCCAGGTGGGCGATGCGATGGTGGCCGAGGTCGGCGAGGTGCTCGACGGCCAGTTCGCTGGACCGGGCGACGTTCATGGTGACGTTGCGGCCGGAGCCGGCCACCGCGCGGTTGACGAATACGTGCGGGAACGGCGATTCCCGCAGGTGCTCCACCAGCGGATGGCCGGGAACGGCGGAGCCCATGAGCAGCCCGTCGACCCGCCCGCCGTCGACGAACGAGCGGCCGGCGGGCTGCTCGTCGAAGTCCTCGGCGAGCAGCGCCAGGTAGCCGCGCTCGGCGGCGCGCCGGTAGGCGCCCCGGGCGATCGTGATGTACGGAGGGTTGTCGATGGAGGGTGCGATCAGCGCCAGTGCCATGGTCCGCGACCTCGCCAGTGCGCGCGCGCCGGCGTGCGGCTCGTAGCCCAGGTCCCGCGCGACCTGGAGGATGCGAAGGCGCGTCTCGGGACGCACCGCCACGGTCGGGTCGGCGTTCAGCACCCGCGAGACGATGCTCTTGGTAACCTCTGCGGCGGTGGCGACGTCAATGAGGCGTACCCGATCCGGCTGGGCCCCCTTCACCGGCCTTACTCCTCCACGGACTGGTGTGCAGATCAGTGTCTCAGCCTAACCAATCGTGGCTACGGCGGAGACTGCAGGGCGTTCATGCCGCCGTCGATGACGATCCGGGCGCCGGTGAGGGTCGGCACGTGTCCGGAGGCGAGGAAGCTGACCAGCCGCGCGATCTCCTCCTGCGCCGTGGGCTCGCCCGCCGGGATTCGCGCTCTGCGATCGGCCGCCTCCGCTGCGCTGATCAGGTTCCAGCGGTTGCTCCAGATGTACCCGGGCGCGATGGCGTTGACGCGGATGCCCAGGGGCGCGAGGTCGATGGCCAGGCTGCGGGTGAGGCCGTCGACGGCCGCCTTGCTGGCGTTGTACGCGGTCCTGCCGCGGATGACCCGTTCCCCGGCGAGCGAGGAGATGTTCACGATCGCACCGCCACCGGTACGCGCCATCTCCCTGGCGGCGAGCACGGAGCACAGGTGCACGGCGAAGACGTTGACCTCGAACACCTCGCGGAGGAAGCGCGGCTTCTCCTGCAGCACGTCCTCGTCGCCGAGGCCGAGGTGCGCGGCGTTGTTCACCAGGGTGGCCGGGGCGAGCCCGCGCGCGACGAGCGCGGCGAAGCCGGCTTCGATCGCGTCGGGGTCGGCGAGGTCGAACCCGACGGGATGGAGCTCGGCCCCCGGGACCTCGGCGGCGATGCGGGTCGCGGCCGCCGCGGCGACGGCTTCGTCGATCCCGTGGACGACCACGACCGCGCCGTCGGCCGCCAGTTGCCTGGCGATCGTCTGGCCGAGATTGCGGGTTGCGCCGGTGATGAGGGCGACCCGGGTCATCGTTCCTCCTTTGCCTGCGGCTTCGCGTGCCGCGTCACCTGGTCGTCCGGCCGGATGTCGGTGAGCGCGCCGGTGTAGTGGCGCAGGTCGTGCCGGACGTAGGGGTATCGGGCGATCGCGTCGGGGTCGATCCGCACGCCGAGCCCGGGTGCGTCGGAGATCTGGGCCACGCCGCCGGCCACGGTCGAGCCCTCGGCGGCGATCTCGGCGCGCCACGGCACGTCGGTCGCCATGGTCTCCAGGTAGGTGAAGTTGGGCGTGCACGCGGCGAGTTGCATCGTCGCGGCGTTCGCCACCGGCCCGGAGGGGTTGTGCGGTGCGAAGGCGACCTGCCAGAGCTCGGCCAGCGACGCGATGGTGCGCGTCTCCCAGATCCCGCCGGCGTGCGAGACGTCCGGCTGCACGACGTCGGCGCAGCCGCGTTCGAACACCTCGCGGAAGTCCCATCGCGTGTAGAGCCGCTCGCCCAGTGAGATCGGCGTGGCGGTGTGCTCGCGCAGCCAGGCGTAGTTGGCCAGGTTGCCCGGGACGAGCGGCTCCTCCAGCCATAGCACGCCGATCGGCTCGAGGGCCCGGGCGACCTGTCTGGCCGCCGGCAGCTCGAAGCGGCCGTGCGCCTCGACGATGATGTCCGCCCTACCCTCGACGGCCCCGGCGACGGCCTCGACGACCGCCATCGCGGAGCGCAGCGCCGACGGCGTCATGCCGCGGAAGGCGGACCCGAAGGGATCCCACTTGAGCGCGCGGTAGCCCCACTCGACCGCCTCGCGCGCCTTGTCGGCGAACTCCTCCGGGCGCCTGGCCCCGGCGAACCAGCCGTTGGCGTAGCAGTCGACGGACGCCCTGAGCTTTCCGCCGAGCAGCTCGTGAACGGGCACCCCGAGCGCCTTGCCCTTGATGTCCCACAGGGCCATCTCGATCGCGGAGAGCGCGCTGGTCAGCACGGGGCCGCCGCGCCAGTACGCATCGCGGTAGGCGTCCTGCCACCAGCCCTGGATGTTGCCGAGCTCCCGTCCGGCCAGCCCGTTCTCCAGCGCGCGCAGCGCCGCCTCGACGGCGTGTTCGCGGTACTCCAGCGTCGCCTCGCCCCAGCCCTCGATCCCGTCGTCGGTGTCGAGCTTCACGAGCACCCAGTTCGTGCGGTACGCGTCGCAGATGTACGTGGTCAGGGACCGCAGCCTCATCGGCCGCGCCACTTCGCGCCGAGCCCGGTGACGACCGCGGCGTCGGTGAGGACCAGCGGATAGTCCGTCAGCGGGAGGCGGTACTTGACGCCGCGCGAGCGCCAGTCGGTCCGGGCCGGTCCGGGCGGCTGTTCGACTGCGTAGACCTCGCCGGTGAGCAGGTCGAGCAGCACCGGGCGGTCCAGCGTGAGCCGGTCGTCCCACCACAGTTCGGCGTCGATCACGGCGGGCCGCGAGCGCTGCTGGGGATCCTCGGCGAGCCAGTACGCGAACAGCGGTGAGCCGTCGCGCTCGAACGTGGCGACGTACGGCGAGGCCATGAGCGTCGATCGCTGTGGTACGGCGGGGTCGCGCTCGGTGAACAGGCACATGAGCTCGATCCGCCGGGTGCGGTCGTCGAAGAGGTGGCACACCCGGCGGGCGACCTCGAAGGAGTACTTCGGCTCGTAGCTTCCGCCGTGGATCAGGCCCATCATCACCGGCGCGTTGATCTTGTCGCCGGCCTGGCGGTACGGGCGCTCCATGAGGTCGACGGCGTGGAAGTAGAAGACCTTGTCGAAGCCCACCTTGAGGTCGACGAGGAACCGGCGGGCGATCCACTTGGCCTGCACGACCTGGTCCATCGCGTACATGCCGAGCCAGTCGTCGTGATGGCCGGTGAGCTGCGAGGGGCAGCCGTTCTCGCCCTGGTACAGGGCGATGCGCCGCTCGGGCGAGTGCTCGTCGAGGATGCGGCGCAGCAGGTCGTGCATGTTCTGCAGGTTGTGCTCCGGGACCATCTGGTACGGATGGAACGAGAACGCGTCGATCGACCCGGCGAGCCCGGCCCGCAGCGCGTCGACGAGGAAGGCGGGGTCGACCAGCGAGGTGGCGCCGCCGATGACCGTCGCGTCCGGGATCTCGGCCCGCACGGCGCTCGCGGTGATGCGCGCCAGCTCCGCGTAGTCACGCCCGCCGGTCGGCCTCGGCTGCCAGAACTGGGGGATGTTCGGCTCGTTCCAGATCTCCCAGTGGGTCACCCGGCCGCGGTACCGCACGGCCAGGGCCCGCACGAACGCCGTCCAGGCCGGGATCGCGTCGTCGTAGTAGATGGGCACGTAGCCGACCGCGGACTCGTGCGGCACGTCCGGCATGTACAGCGCGTTGCCGAAGGTGACGCTGAACATCGTCTCGACGCCGGCCGCCGAGAGGCCGTCCACGATCTCGTCGAGCCAGGCGAAGTCGTACCTGCCCTTCTCGGTCTCACAGCGGCTCCACCCGGTCTGCACGCGTGCCCACTTCGCCCCGAGCCGCGCCAGGTGCGGATACGTCGGCTCGGCGGTGAACATCCGGCGATCGAGGGTCTCGAAACCGATGCCCAGCCTGGACGAGGTGATCGCTGCCGTGGGCCGGGAGATCTCGACCCGGCCGGCGGGGCGTACCCCGTCCAGCGGCGGGAGCTGGTCGCGTACGAGCGCCGCGACGTCCTGGGTCTCAATCTGTTCGGCTGGTGTCGTCATGGGATCTTCGGTGTCCTTCGTGCGTTGTGGGGCTATTTACCGATGCCGGCGGTGAGCCCCTGGATGATCTGCCGGGTCGCGAGGATGAACAGGACCAGCAGGGGCAGTGTGGTGATGACGAGGCCCGCGAACAGTGATGCCCAGTCGTTCTGGTACTCGCCGAAGAACGTCGTGAGGCCGACGCCGAGCGTGTAGTTGTCGCGGGAGCGGAGCATGACCAGCGGCATCAGGAAGTCGTTCCAGATGGGCACGAACCGGAAGACCACCACCGTCGCGATCGCCGGCCGCACGAGCGGCACCATGACCCGCAGGAAGACGGTGAAGTGGCCGCCGCCGTCGAGGAAGGCCGCCTCCTCCAGCTCGCGGGGCAGCTGGCGGAAGAACGAGACGAGGACGAAGACGGTGAACGGGATGCCGTTGGCCGAGTAGATGAGGATGAGGCTCAGCGGCGAGTCGATGAGCCGCAGCCGGTCCATCAGGTAGAACATCGGCAGGATCGCCAGCATGAACGGGATGAGCAGCCCGGACATGAACAGCCCTTCGAGGGCGTTGCGGCCGAAGAACCGCCATCTGGCGATCGCGTATGCCGCGGGCAGCGACACGGCCGTGGAGATCGCGACCGAGCCGACCGTGATCACGATGGAGTTCAGCGCGTACCGCCAGAAGGACGCCTCCGTCCATGCGCTCACGTAGTTGGCGACCGTCGGATCGGTGGGGATCGGCCACGGCTCGGTCGCGATGTCCAGGTGGGTGCGGAAGGAGTTGAGGATCATCGTCAGCAGCGGCACGATGCAGATCGCGGCGTACAGCCACAGGACCGTGGTGACGACGACGGTCTCCGCGCTCCAGCGGCGGCGCCGGCGGTGGGGCGGTGCGCTCGCGCCGGCCCCTCCGCTGCGCTCCAGACCGGTCACGCCGCCTCCGCTGCGCTCCAGACCGGTCACGAGAGCTTCTCCTCTTGCGCGCGGATCATGCGCCGGCCGAGGTAGGCGCCGCCCAGGATGAACAGGAAGAGCAGCGTCGCCAGCGCCGAGGAGACGCCGAGCGCGTTGCTCGCGCCGGACTCGAACGAGACGCGGAAGAACAGCAGGCTCAGCACGTCGGTGGCCCCGGCCGGCGAGCCCGTCGCGCCGCCGAAGGCGTACGGCAGCGTGAACGACTCCATCGCGCCGATGAAGGTCAGGATCGACACCGTGCCGATGACCGGCGTCAGCAGCGGCAGGGTGATGTGGCGGAACCGCCGCCAGCCGCCGGCCCCGTCGACGCTGGCGGCGTCGCTCAGTTCGGGCGGGACGGCCCCGAGCGCCGCACCGTAGAGCAGGACCGGGAACCCGATCCACTGCCATACGCTGACGAGGATGAGCACCGGCAGGGCGGTGGCCGGCTCGCCGAGCCACGACGCCGCGAGCGAGGAGAGTCCGACCGACTTGAGCGCGGCGTTGACCGGGCCGAAGCTGGGCGAGAGCAGCAACGTCCACAGGTAGCCCACGACGAGTGGGCTCACCAGGTACGGGGTGGTGTAGAGCACCTGGAACACCCGCCGCATCCGGCCGAGCTTGTGCAACTGCACCGCCAGGAACAGCCCGATGGAGTTCTGCAGAACCAGTGTCCCGGCGAAGATCGCGAGATTGTGCAGGAAGGCACGCGGCATCTGCCCGACGAACGGCTGCTCGGTGAACAGCACCACGAAGTTGTCGAACCAGTTGAAGCGCACGAGGTTGGTACCGCCCCGCCACTCGAACAGCGAGTAGCCGAGCGCGCTCGCCATCGGGTAGAGCAGGACGACCCCGAACAACGCCAGCGCCGGTAGGACGAAGAGGAGCACGACGCTCGCCGGCGGCCGATGCGCACTCTTGCTTGGTTTTGCCATGGAGGGAGTCTCTCCTGGGGTGGGGCGGAACCCGGCCCGGAGACGATCGCGCCGGGCCGGGGCGGAGTTCTACTCGTGCTGGAAGTCGCCCGGGTGGAACCAGGCGTCGATGCCGGTCTGGACGCTCTGGGCCGCGCTGGCGGGCGTGGCCTTGCCGAGCCAGATCTTCTGGACCTGCTCGCCCATGAGGTCCGTGCCCGACGGCGAGCCGTAGCGCAGGTACGCCGCGCCGAGATACGAGGACGGCTTGGTCTGGTAGCGCTGGTACATCTCGGCCAGCAGCGGGTTCTTGAGCGTCACACCGTCCCGCGCCGGAATGGTGCCCATGGTGTTGGCGTACAGGTTGCCGAACTCGGTGCCGGCGAGCCAGTTGAGCAGCGCCGCGGCCTCGGTGGGGTGTGCGCTGCGCTTGGCCAGCGCCCAGCCGCCGTCGGCATAGCTGACGGTGACCGCCTTCGAGGGCCAGTCCGCGTTGGCGGGCACGTCGAACGTGCCGTAGTCGACCTTCGTACCGAGGTTGGCGAACGTCGTGACCTGCCAGGTGCCGGACGGGAACATGGCGGCCTTGCCGGTCGCGAAGAGCGTGACCGCCTCGTCGAGCGTGACCGAGGTGACATTGTCGACGAGGTACGGCTTGATCTGGTCCATCAGGCCGATGGCGGCGACGCTGTCCGGGTCGGTGAGGTTCTTCTTGCCCGACAGGAACGCCTGCTGGAAGTCGCCGGCCCCACGCCGCGCGCTGCCCAGGATCTCCGTCGCCAGCGAGATCTGCGCTGCAACGGATCCCGGGATGACGATGGGCGCGACGCCGGAGCCCTTGATCTTCTGGGCGGCCGCGATGAACTCGTCCCAGGTGGTCGGCACCGCGAGGCCGAGGTCGGCGAAGATCTTCTTGTTGTAGTACACCTGCGCGGTCTGGATGCCCTGCGGGACCGCGTAGAGCTTGCCGTCCCGCTTGCCCTTCGCTCCGGCCAGGGCCGGCTTGCTGAAGCCGGTCCAGTCCTTCACGACGTCGTCGACCGGCACGATGTTGCCGCTGTCGGCGAAGTTGGACAGCACGCCGTAGGAGCGCAGCGCGACGATGTCCGGGCTGCCGGACCCGGCGAGTCCGGTGGTGAGCAGCGTCTCGTAGTTCTTGTCGAGCTGAGCGACCACCTCGACGTCGATGCCCGGGTTGGCCTTCTCGAACGCGTCGATGATGCCGCCCTTCTTGAAGGCGGTCGCGGCCTCGTTGCTCCACGTCCACACCGTGAGGCGCACGGTGCCGGCCGACGCGCCGCCCCCGCCGCCACAGGCGCTCATGAACATCGCCAAACTCACCGCAAGCGCAACCCATGCGGTGACCCCGTTACGCCGGATCGCCCGCGGCGTGGATCGCTGTGCCGTCACGTGAACCCCCTGTCGGGTGATGACCTCCGTGGATCGCTTTAGAAAACCGATTTTCTAAAGGGTTGCGCACACGCTAGTGGGTACGCAGAACTTGGTCAACCCGTAACGTGCCAGAAATGTGGGGACCGCGCGGCGACGCGATCCCCGAGTCCGGCACGCGCCCAAGCGGGGTGTCCGGGGTGCCGGCCCCGGCCCCGGATTCGTCCAATGTGGACAGAGGTGCGGTCAGCCGTCGGGAGGGCCGGCCAGTGGATGGCGGCGCGCGTCCTGCGCGGGTAGTCGGCGAGCGGCACCGGTCAGGTCGGCGGCTGGCTGCCGGCCGCCGATCCGGTCGAGGGCGTCAGCATGCGGGCGTCAGCATGCGGGCGTCAGCATGCGGGCGACAGTCGCGGCGGCTGAAGGGCATCCGAGCCGAGTTCTTCTCTCGACGCGTCTCTCCTCGCAGTCGTCTACCTGAGCCGAGTCGCGTTCACACGATGTTGTGTGATCCTGGTCGCGTTATGTCGGGTGGGTCGTTGATGCTGGCCGAGGGCCAAGCCGCCGAACTCTGTGCCGTGATGGCCGAAGGTGAGCGCCGTAAGGATGTCGCGGTACTGGCCGGGGTTTCACTGCCCACTGTGGACCGTTGGTCGACCGGTACGCTGAGCACGGATTGGCCGGTTTGGAGGATGCTTCCCGGGCTGCGCCGCGTGAGCAGGTCCCGGCCGTGGTCCGGGCCCGGGTTCTGGCGCTGACCCGGGCCGCACCGCCGGCGGAGACGCACTGGTCGTCGCGGCGCCGGCAGGGCACGTTCAAGCTCGCGCTTCGCCGGGAAGGTCGCCGGCATCGTCGGGCTGTACCTCGACCCGCCCGGCGGCGCGGTCGTGCTCTCGGTCGACGAAACGACCCAGATGCAGGGATTGAACCGCACCCAACCGCTGCTGCCCATGGATTTCGGGGTCACCGAACAGCGCACCCACGACGACCGCCGGCACGGCATCACGAATCTGTTCGCTGCCCTGGACGTTGTCACCGGTCAGGTCGTCGCCGCCTGCCAACCGGTCCGTGACGGCGCTTCCTGGCATTCCTGCCCCACGCCGGCAAAGAGATCCACGTGGTGCACCCACAACACACCGAGGTGAAAGCCTGGCTCGCCCTGAACCCGAACGTCACGTTCCACTTCACCCCGACCGGCAGCTCCTGGCTCAACATGATCGAGATCTGGTTCGGACTCATCACCCGCCAGGTCATCCGCCGCGGCACGTTCACCTCGGTCAACGCCCTCATCGTCCGCATCCGCGACTACATCCAGCACTGGAACACCGCCGCCGAACCGTTCACCTGGACCGCGACCGCCGAACAGATCCTCGCCAAAGCCCGCTGGGCCCAGACCAGCGTCAAGCAACTCGTCGACAACAACGCAAAGTAACACGACCAGAATCACATGACACTAGCGGTCCCAGCTGGTCGAGAAGACCGAGGCGGGGCGGTTGAGCAGGCCGGCCGTTCCCGCCGCGATGTTCTTGCGCAGCTGGGCCTTGGACTTGGCGCCCTTGGACGTCACCGGCGGGCCGATGCGGTCGGCGAGATCGCGCATCAGCGGGAGCGAGAGCTCCTTGTCGCGGGCGATGAGGTACCGTTCGACCGCGTCCTCCTCCGTCATCGCCCGGATCTCGGCGACGATCGCGTCGAGGTCGATCGCCGCCTTCGCGGGCTTCGCCGGCCGCTCGGCCTTCTCGCCGGTGCGGAACTCGACCTGCGCGCGGCCCTCGGCGAGCGCGGTCAGCTGCTCCTCGGTGAGGGTGCCGAGGAGCCGGCCGATCTCCTTGAGCGCGAGCGCGGCCAGCTGGGGTGATTGGGTCACGTCAGAGCCTCTCGAACGTCTTGAGTAGTTCGCCGACGCAGTCGTGCAGGTCGCCGCGCACCTCCGGCGGGACGCCGTTGGCCATGATGGTCGGCACGCCGTGGCGCCCCGACGCCGCGTAGGCGATGCTGCGGTCCCGGATGAGGGTCTGGAATACCGGCACGCCCAGTGCCCGCACCTCGTTGATGAACTGGTTCTGCACGTCGATCGGCTGGCCGTTCTTGAGCTGCACCATCGTGAACAGCACGGCCACCCGGGGCATCCGCATGACCGGCGCGGCTGTCTCGGAGCCGTCCAGGTGGGCGTTGTACCCGTTGGTCAGCTCCAGCAGCCGCCGCCCCATGTCCTGGATCGCCTCCGCGGACAGGAAGTCGGGCCGCGCCGGCATGAGCATCATGTCGCTGGCGACCACGGCCATCTTCGTGGTCAGCGAGAAGGCCGGGGCGCAGTCGATGAGGATCACGTCATACTTTGAGAAGACCGGGTCCGCCAGGTCGTCGGCGAGGCGGCGGTGCAGCGGCACGAACCGGGCCGGACGGATGTTGCCCGTGTTGTCGACCGCGCCCGGGATCAGGCTCTCGGAGTTGACGATCAGCGGGTCCGACGGGACCAGCTCCAGCCAGCCGCCCTGCTTGCTCAGCAGCGCGTTGCAGCGCGGCGGGCTGAACACCAGGTCGGCGAGCATCTGCGCCCGGCCCTTGTCCGGCGCCCGGAACCACGCGCCGATGGTCTGCAGCTTCGACAGGAACAGCTGCGACTCGTCGACGGTGAAGAACGACTTGGTGAGGCTCGCCTGGGGGTCGAGGTCGATCATGAGCACCTTGAGCCCCCGCGCGGCCAGGCCGGCGCCGAGGTTCGCGGTGACGGTCGTCTTACCCACGCCGCCCTTGTTGTTGACGACGGCCACGATCCTCACGCACACCACCTCCGCGCTGGACGCTAGAGGAATCATCTCGTCACCGGCACCGGCCCGCGGACTCCTTCCCACCGCCCGTTCGCCAAGCCGCCCCACCGTGCGGCGGATGCATTCCGGCTACGATGATCGCCGATAGATCAGGCGCCGGACCGCCGCGACGTATCCGATTTCTCTCCCGATGGGGCACGTACCCGCCACGGCGCGGGAAGCCCCGCTCACTCCTGTGCACGCGATGAACTCGCCCGGTTCGCGTCGCGACCTGGAGCTGGCCAAACGGGCTTCCTGCATGCGCGTGCCCGCCCGTCGGTGCGCCCGCGTCGCGGCAGTCGAAGCCGCGCAGCATGGTTTGGGCTCACATCGGTGGGTGGTCCCGGGTGGCCGGTTCGGCGACCAGGGCAACAGCGCGTACGTGGCCCAGCGGAGCGTCGGCTCCGCCCGGTGACGACACCACGGTCACGTCGGCGGCGATCGTGCTCCCGCTCCCGCTCGACCCCTGCCACCCGTGGCGCCGAACCTGGGGAGCGACGGACCCGGGGTCGGCCGTCGTGATGTTCTCGAGCCGCGCGTCCAGCGACTGCCTTCAGGCCGTCGTCCGGTGGTCCAAGGCGACGGTCGGCGAGATCGGGTGTGCGGATGACGCGGTGGACGCGGCCGGGTCGAAGCAGACGGAGGCCGGGCCACAACGGGGCTCAGCGGCGGTGAGGACTGCACCGGTGCGGCGGCGGGCCGACGGGTGGCGCGTGCCGGGGCCGAGGAGGTGAGCGGCGTCGGGGCAAGCCGGGCGGGCGGCGGGGGCGGGAGATGCGGGCGACGACCGCGTCGTCGATCTCGCCCATGAGCAGCATCGGCGCAACGGCCCAGCCGTTGCTGCGGCGGTGGCGACGCCACGGATCGACAGCACGACGACTGGCCGAGCCGGGAGCGCGGTGACTGGACCGGTCGGGAGTGCGGTAGCTGGACCGGTCGGGGTTGTGATGACTGGACCGGTCGGGAGTGCGGTAACTGGACCGGTCGGGAGTGTGGTGATTGGACAGGTCGGGGTTGTGGTGATTGGAGCGGTTGGGAGCGCGGTGACGTTGGTGCAGGTTGGGAACGCGGCGGCGGCGACGGCCTTGGCGAACGCTCTGGCGATGGTGCGCGGGACACGGGCCGCGACGGTGGCCTCGGCGACTGCGCACGAGATGTTGGCGGCGGCGACGGCTGCGCCGGTGGGGCGGCAAGATCGTGAGCGCGAGGCGGTCCGGGCGGGGTGGGCGCAGACGGATCGGAGCGGGAGCTGGGCTGGGTGGCTGGGCGGCCGGAGTCGGGCTGCGTCACCAGATCGCGGGGGACGGGTTGGGTCGGCGGACGGCCCGGGTTGGGCTGATTCGACGGGCGGCGGGGATTGGGCTGGATGGCCGGGCGGCGGGATTCGGACTGAGTTGGCGGGCGGCGGGGGACGGGTTGGGTTGGCGAGCGGCCTGGGTCGGGCTGATTCGACGGGCGGCGGGATTCGGACTCGGTCGGCGGGCGGCGGGATTCGGACTGGGTTGGCGGGCGGCCTGAGTTGGGCTGATTCGACGGGCGGCGGGGATTGGGCTGGATGGCCGCCCGGCGGGATTCGGACTCGCTCGGCGGGCGGCGGGAGTCCGACTGGGTTGGCGGACGGCCCGGGTTGGGCTGATTCGACGGGTGGCGCGAGTCGGGCTGGGTTGGCGGGCGGCGGGAGTCGGGCTGAGGCCCCGGACCGTCGGTGTCGGGTCGAGGTACCGGACCGCCGGAGTTGGGCCGAGTCACCTTGCCGGTGTCGGGTCGAGTCGCCGCACTGGCGGAGCCGGGCTCGGACGGCGGATCGCCTGGGTCGGGCTGTGTTGACGGGCGCTTCGGGTCGGGCTGGGTCGCCAGGGAGCGGCGGCGGGCGGCTCGGGCATCCTGTTCGGCCCAATGAGCGGTGATCTCGGCGGTGCGGGCCTCGGCGTCCAGGCGAGCCAGGCGTTCGGCATGGCGCGCCTCCAAGCCGCGGCGGCGGGCCTCGGCGAACTCGGCACGCACCGCACGGCGACGGGCCACACGACCGCGGTGCTCGGCCAGCATCGCATCCAACCGAATACGCCGCTCCGAATCGGAGATCCCGGTCAGCACCTCACCCATGGAGACAACCTAGAACAGGGGTACGACAAAAACCGCTGAGCAGGGGAAACTGGCGGTCCGGCCAGGCGGCAAGGGGCAATGGCGTGATCTTGACTTACCGTCGGCCCCTCGTATCGAATCCGGCATATCGGGCAATGGTGGAGCGCCTGGCGGCGGGGTGCGCGACAATGCCGAACGCCCGTCGCGGCGGGCGTTCGGCGGAAAGTGGAAAGCCGGAAGCCGGAAGCGGATAGCGGATAGCAGAAAGAGGTGCTGTCAGGCCTGCTCGGGCATCTCCTCGCGGCGGACCGCGTCGGCGGCGCTGGCGTTGTCCGGCTGGGTCGGCAGCTGGTCGGGGAGCTGGCGGACCGGGGCCGGGACCTTCGGGTACTCGCCGGTGTCGGCGCCGCCGCCCGCCGCTGCGGCCATGACCGCGGCCGCGGCCAGGTCGGCCACGCGCTTGGCCTCGCGCTGGACCCGGGCGCGGACCTCCTTGGCGTGCCGCTCGGCCGAGTCGGCGGCCTGGCGGGCGTGCTCCAGGCGGGTCAGCTCGCTGGTCAGGCTCTGCTTGGTGTCGGCCAGGCGCTGCTGCAGCTGGTTGACCTCGCGGCCGAGGGTCGTGGACTCGCGGCGGGCGTCGGCGAGCTGGGTCTGGGTCGCCTCCAGTTCGGTCTGCAGCTGCGTGAGGGCCTTCTGGCGGGCCTGGATGTCCTGCTGGACCACGGAGAGCTGCTGCTGGTGCCGCGCGTTCTCCTCGTCGGCACGCTTACGCAGGTCCGCGGCGTGCTTCTGTGCGTCGGCGTGCATGGCCGCGTTCTTCTGGTCCGCCGCCTGGCGCTGCTGGGTCAGGTCGCGCTCGGTGCTCTGGCGCTGCTCGTTGAGCTCGCGCTCGCAGGCCGCCTTGAGCTCCTCGATCTCGCGCTGCGCGGTCGCCTTCCACTGGGCCAGCTCCTGCTGAGCCTGGGCGCGGCCGGCCTTGACCTCCTGCAGGACCTGCTGGCGCGCGGCCTCGGCGAGGGCGTCGGCCTCGGCGCGCGTCTTCTCCATGTGCTCGATGCTCTGCTCGTTGATCCGCTTGGCCTCGGCCTCGGCGCGCTCGTGCGCGGCCTCGCCGTCGGCGATGAGCTTCTCGGCGCGCTCCTTGGCCTCGGCGAGCGCCTTCTCCGCGGCGGCCTGGTGCTCGGCCGCCTTCTGCTCGGTGTTGTCGATGATCACGCCGGCCTGCTTCTCGGCGAGCGCGAGGATCTGGTCGACCATCGGGCCGAGGTGGCGGAAGGAGGCGCGGTCGACGCGGGCGGGCCGCTGGCGTACTTCGTTGAGCTCCGCCTGCAACTGCTTGAGCTGCGTGGTGAGGTCCTGGACCTGATTGGTCAGGTCCTGGGCCTGCCCGGCCGCGCGCTTGCGCTCGGTGGTGAGGCCGGCGATCTGGCGGTCCAGCTGGTTGAGGTACTGGTCGACCTGGCGCTTGTCGTAACCGCGGACCTGCTGCGTGAAGCTGGGCCGGGAGAGGGCGTCGTCGCGCTGCGTCAACAGGTCCCCGCCGTGGGTCATGGGTGGATCCTCCATACGATCGGGAGCTTGTGACGCCGACGCTCACGGACGGTGGCGTACGGTACGGCCCGCCAGCACATCCAAAACGCTACCGAGCCCTCTGCGCAAGTCTTCGGTTTGTGAAGTGGTTGTTTCGTGCAGGATATGCCGCCGTACCAATTTGTCCGGATTTTTCGGGATGATTGTCCGCGAAAGTGGGCGAATCGGGCAGCAAGGCGCCGGATACCACGGCCCGTCGCGTTCGGCCTACGCTGTACGCCATGGCCGATCCGCCGGAGCCGATGGACCCCCGACAGCTGCGCGCCTCCGACGCCGACCGCGAGCGCGTCGCCGAGGTCCTGCGCACCGCCGCGGCCGAGGGCCGCCTCGACCTCGACGAGGTCGACGAGCGCCTGAACGCGGTCTACGCGGCCCGCACCTACGCCGACCTCGAGCCGATCGTGCGCGACCTGCCCGCCACCGGCGTGCGCAGCCCGATGCCGGTCATGGACGGCGTGCCGCCCCGCCCCGGCGACGTGCCCGCCACCGGCACGGCCGTCGCGGTCATGAGCGGCTTCACCCGCCGGGGTCCGTGGGTCGTGCCGAGGGTCTTCACCTGCTTCTCGTTCTGGGGCGGCGGCACCGTCGACCTGCGCGAGGCCCGCATGCTGCACGGCGAGGTGAAGATCCGCGCGTTCGCGGTCATGGGCGGGGTCCAGGTGATCGTCCCCGAGGACGCCGAGGTCCACGTGACCGGCGCCGGCCTCATGGGCGGCTTCGGCCACGACGCGTCGGGCCCCGGCCGGCACGGCGCCCCGCGGATCACCGTCACCGGCTTCGCCTTCTGGGGCGGCGTCGCGGTGGAGCGCCGCCGCCGCAAACGCCGCTCGGCGCAGGGTGAGGTGTCCGCCTGACCCTGGGTGGCGGCGCGGGCACCTTAGTGGGGCGCCGCCGCGGCAAACGCCGCTCGGCGCAGGGCGAGGTGTCCACCTGACCCCGGGTGGCGGCGCGGGCACCCTACGCTTGCCGGCATGACAACGGTTGCGGTGCGCGGCGAGGCGGTGCGCGAGGTCGATCCGGAGCTCGCGGAGTTCACGGTGGTGGTGTCGGCGCGCGACCGGGACCGGGACACGACGCTCGCCCGGCTGCGCGAGCGCGCCGACGCCCTCCGGCAGTTCCTGGAGCGCTTCGGCGACGCCGTCGACAAGCAGGAGACGACCGGCCTTCACGTGTACCCCGAGAGCGCCGGCCGGCGCGGCGAGCGCGTCACCGCCTACGCCGGCAGCCTCGTCACGACGGTCACCGTGTCCGGCTTCGCCGCGCTGGGCGAGATGATGCTCGCCGTCGCCGGGCAGGACCAGGTGCAGGTCCGCGGGCCGCGCTGGTCGCTGCGCCCGGACAGCCCCGTGCACAAGGACCTGCGCCGCGAGGCGGTCGCCGACGCGATCGCGCGGGCCCGCGAATACGCCGAGGCGCTCGGCGCGCAGGTCATCGAGCTGGTCGAGCTGGCCGACCCGGGGCTGAGCGGCCAGGTCGAGGGCCTGCTGCCGGTGGGGTTCCAGCCCGGATACGGCAGCCAGTCCCTGCGGGCCAAGTCCTCGGCGACCGCCGGCGGCTACGCGGAGCTGGAGCTCGGCCCGCAGCGGCAGCGCGTCTCGGCCGCCGTCGAGGCCCGCTTCACCATCACCAGCCCGACCGGCCTGTAGGGGGCGGCTACGAGAAGGCGGGCTCCTGCTCGGCCTCGATCTGGGCGTTCCAGGCGCGTTTCGAGGCCTGCCAGCCGTCCTCGTCGTGGCCGAGCCGCCAGTATCCCGACACGGACATGCGCTCGCGCGGGACGCTGCGGTCGATCCGCAGGTATCGGCGCAGCTCCTTGACGAACGAGGCCTCACCGTGCACGAAGGCGTGCACCCGCCCCGGCGCCTCCTGCGGGAACGGGTGGGTGAGCACGGCCGGCACGAGCCGCGACCCGATCGCCCCGCCGTTGCGGTGCAGCCAGGTGACGCCCGGGACGTCCTGCTCGTCCGCGGGGTCGCCGATCTCGACGAACGCCGCGCACGCGGCCCCGGCCGGCACCCGCGTCAGGGCGACGGCGATGGCGGGCAGCGCGCTCTCGTCCCCGGCGAGCAGGTGCAGGCCCGCCCCGGGATCGGGGCAGTACGCCCCGCCGGGGCCGCCGAAGTGCAGCTCGTCGCCGGGCCGCGCGCGCACCGCCCACCGCGCCGCCAGCCCGGTGTCGCCGTGCAGCACGAAGTCGAGCGTGAGCTCGCGCGCGACCGGGTCCCAGGCGCGGACCGTGTACGTCCGGGTGACCGGCCAATGCTCGCGCGGCATCGTGGCGCGGACCGCGACCGGGTCGAACGGCTCCGGGTAGACCACCCCGGGCCGCGGGAACATGAGCTTCACGTAATGGTCCGTGTGCTCACCGGTGGCGAAGCCGGCCAGCCCCTCGCCGCCGAGCACGACACGGTGCATGTTCGGGGTCAGGCGCTCGGCGCGCACGACCCGGCCGGTGTGGGTGGGTCGCGGCGGCGGCCCGGAAGGAAGGGCGGACACACCGCTCAGGGTAGTCTGCCCTAACCGCCCGCCGCCCCTCCTTGCCGGTGTGATCCCGCGCGTACTGCCCCGGGCCGCAGGTCAGCGGCTCACCCGCGGCGCCGCGACCAGCGCCGCGTCCAGCTGCTCGCGCAGCACGGACTTCGGCCGGGCGCCCACGAGCAGGGACACCACCTCGCCGCCGCGGAAGACGGCCAGCGTCGGCATGGCCAGCACGTTGTACGCGCGGGCGGTGAGCGGGTTGTCGTCGGCGTTGATCTTCACGACCCGCGCGCGGCCCTCGTACTCGGCGGCGAGCTCCTCCAGCACCGGTGCGATGCGGTGGCACGGCGGGCACCACTGTGCCCAGAAGTCGACCAGGACGGGCAGGTCGCCGGCGAGTACCTCATCGGCGAAGGTGGCGTCGGTCACGTCGATGGTCATATGGGCTCCTCCATGGCTTTGGCCTGCGCCAGCTCCCGCTCCACCACGGCGCGGGCCGCCCGCAGGCGGGCGATGCAGCCGTCGAGGTCCGACAGCTTGCGGCTCAGGACCTCGATCGAGCCGGGGCACTGGGCACCCGAGGCCCGGCCCGAGCGCAGGCACTCCACGAACGGCCGGGTGTCCTCGAGGTTGAAGCCGATCTCCAGCAGCTGGCGGATCTCGCGGACCAGGCGCAGGTCGGACTCCTCGTACTCGCGGTAGCCGTTGGACGTGCGCCGGGCCGCGATGAGGCCGTGCTGCTCGTAGTAGCGCAGCGCCCTCGTGCTGGTGCCGGCCCGCTCCGCCAACTCGCCGATCCGCATGCGACCAACGCTAAACGTTGACGCCCATGTCAACGCTAGTGTGCCTCGGGCAGCCCCTCGATGCGCCGGGCGTGCTCGATCATGCCGTGGATCGCCTCCAGGCTGGGTGCGGACAGGCCGGCGGCGCGCAGGGCCACCGCCCGGACCGCGTTGTCGCGCAGGGCGGCCAGCAGGTCCAGCTGCTCCTCGATGCGCCGCACGGTCGCCGGGTCGTCGTCGAGGAAGTACGCCGCGTTGACCCCGAAGAACTCCGCGAGGGCCTCCAGGTGGCGCTTCGTCGGGTTGTCACGGGCGCCCTTGCGCAGCTGCCACACGTACGTGTGCGAGATCATCACGCCCCGCTCGCGGATGGCCCCGGCGACCTCCTCGTAGGTGTACTCGCCGCGGCCGGCCGGGTGGACGGTGCGGAACAGGCGGTCCAGCTTGGCCGCGAGTGTCGGCTCACTCATCGCATCAACCCTTGACAATCCCACCGGTTCGATGGAAATCTCCACCATAAGCTCAGATTTACGGGCGCTGGCGTCTCATCAACTCAGGTTTACCATCCGAGGCGCGTCGGGCGGATCGTTGTGGCCGGGCTGCCGGTCGACCGGCGCCGGGACGGGGGTGGCCACAACGCTTCCAGCCCCCAGGAGGGCGCGGGCCTGCTCGACCAGGCTCGTGTCGGCGGCGCCGTCCCCGGACGCGGGCGCAGCCGTGTGGCCGGCCAGGCCCAGCTCCCACTGCGCGTCGCGGATCTCGATGATCCGCCGGTAGAGGCGCAGGTCGACGCCGCGCACCGTGAACAGGTCGGCGAGGCGCCCAGGCGGGTCGCCGAGGACCACATGGGGTACCGACGAAACCAGCGAGACCCACAGCGGCCGCAACCGCTGCAGCGCCGCGTAGTGCGCCGCCCATCGCCGCAGTCCGCCCAGCGCGGGCAGCGCCGCGCCCGCGGCGAACAGCAGCAGCATCGCCGCGAGCAGGCTGCGCGAGACGTTCTCCGCGCCCGGGCCGTTGAGCGCGTCGCTGCCCAGCGCGTTGCTCACCTGGAACGCCACCCGGTTGAGGATGAACAGCAGGCCCACGAGCGCGCCGGCGGTGAGCAGCCGCAGGCCGGCCCGCAGCGTCCCGCGCCCGGCCCGGCCGGCCGCCGGATGGAACAGCGTCAGGCAGCAGGCGAGGCCGACGAAGAGGCCGAACTGGGTCAGCACGCCGTACGCGGTCACGGCCGGGGTGCCGGCCCGCTCGGCCACGAAGTCGCCGCGGGCCGGGTCGCGCGGCACCAGCACGAACAGCACCGCCATGGCGACGCCGGCCGCGGCGAGCAGCGCATACGCCCAGCGCCGCAGCCGCGGGCGGCGCGCGACCGGGCCGTCCATGAGGCCGGTGAGGCGCAGCATCGCGGCCGAGGCGGCCACGGTCGCCAGGTTCTTCAGCGGCACCGAGGCGTCGGCCACGTGCAGCAGCCGGTCGGTGGCGAAGGAGATCTCGCGCCGGTTGAACGTGAACGACAGCGCCGCGAGCAGGGCGACCAGCCGCACGGCCCGGCCGCGGGGCGGCTGCGGCGTCGCGAAGCGCCAGATCGTGAACGCCCACAACGCGGCCAGGACCAGGAACTCGAGGGTGTCAGCGAACGCCATGGCCCGGCCCCGGGATGAGCGCCTCCGACAGGCCCCGCAGCAGCGGGTCGTCCGGGCGAGGGCGCCCGGCCTCGCCGCGTAGCGCCCGGCCACTGATCATCGTCGCGATCATCTCGGCGACCTGCTCCTGCGGGGCCGAGTACGTGGAGCGCAGCAGCACGCGGGCGACGGTGGCCGGGTCGAGGTCCGGCAGCACGAGACCGGGCGCCCGGTGCTCGCACAGGATGTGCCCGATCTCGTGCAGGATGATGTGCCGGCGGTGCAGCGGGTCGGTGCCGGCCGCGTAGAAGACGTGGTCGGCCCGTTCGGTGGAAAGCCACAGCCCGCACGGCGCCCCGGTGGGCGCGGGCTGCGGATGCAGGTGCAGGTCGCGGCCCCGGCGCGCGGCGACGTACGACAGGAACACGGACAGATCGAAGGGGTCAGGGACCTCGATGTCCGCGAGCAGGCGCCGGCACTGCCGCTGAAGCCGCCGCAGTCGCACGCCGCCAGCCTAACCGCCGGTCGGCCCGGGGCCGACCGGCGGTGCTCCTAGGCCGCCCGGCGCACCTGCTCGCTGAGCAGATCGGTGAGGTGGTTCGCCGCCCGCACCGCGGCCAGCCGCCCGTTCCAGATGAGCATCAGGTCCTCGACCGCGCACGCCGGCGGGGCGTAGTTCAGCGCCGCCGCGAGGTGCGGGTTGACCTTCGCCCACTTCAGCAGCGACCCGGTCACCTCCGCCTGCAGCGCGTCGGGCGGCAGCGGCCCGGCGGCGCCGACCGCGTCGAGCATCCGCTCGCGATACGGCCAGTACGACCAGACCTTGCACTCGTCCAGCAGCTGCGCGACCGCGTCGGTGCGGCGGTAGTACAGCGCGAGCTGGATCGAGTCGGTGCGCCCGTCGTCGACGAACGCCTCGTTCAGCGGGTGCCGGGCGTGGGCGCCGGCGACCTCGTAGAAGGTGCTGCGGCTGCCGTGCGGGGCCGCCGCCTCGACGATGCTCTTCCACGTCAGCTGGGCCGCGGGCGCGCTGGCCACGAGGCCCGCCACGGCCCGGAAGTACACGGTCTTGGTCCGCCAGTGGCTGCGCTTGGCGGTCTTGTTCGCCGACAGCCGCCGGTGCCACCGGCTCACGACGGTGCTACCGAGGTCCGGGGGTGGCGTCAGGGTCGTCATGCTCATCGGTCCTGTCCTGCCTGTGTCGGTTCGTGCGTGCCGGAATCGATCGGGGGTGTCTTTCGAGACTCGCCGCCGGTTGCACGGGGGACCATCACGTATTCGCGTGGTCTTGGCGCGGGCGGTGCCCGCTGACCAGGTCGAGCACGGCGTCCCAGTCCGCCGGCGCGGCGTCGGCGCACCAGGCGACGTGCCGGTCCGGGCGCACCAGCGCCAGCGGCCGGTCCCAGCCGGCCCGCACCGCCGCGTCGGCGACCGGCAGGTGCGTGATCGGGATGCCGCGCCCGGACGCGGCCGCGACCAGCGCCAGCCCGGCGGACTCGCCGGTGAGGTCGACGAGCGTCAGCTCCGGGCCGAACCGGTCGGCGAGCGCCTCGCCGCCGTCCAGGCGCACGTCGGGGGCGCGGCCGCCGGGGCGCACGGCGCTCTTGGCCGAGCCGTCGTGCCACACCACGGCCGAGTTCGCGTGCCGGGCCGGCAGCCCGGTGGCGTCCGCCTGGTGCGTCTCCTGGGCCAGTACGGCCGCGAGCAGTTCGGGCGCGGCCCCGGCGGCGCTGAGCCGGCCGAAGCGGCGCCGGGTCTCAAGCGCCCGGGCCAGCAGCTCCCGGTCGAGCAGAGCGCTCGGGCGCCGTTCGGACTCGTAGCTGTCCAGCAGGCCGGGCCCGCCCCAGCCGTTGATCTCGGCGGCGAGCTTCCAGCCCAGGTCGACGGCGTCGGCGAGACTGGTGTCGGCGAGCTCGCCGGCCGGATGGAAGCGGTGCGCGGCCTCGCCGGCCAGGAACACCGGGCCGCGCCGGTAGGCCGCGGCGACGCCGAGCGCGTCGTCCCACTGCGCGACGCTGAGGATCTCCGGCACGTCCAGGCCGCCGCCGAGGCGGGCGCGCAGCATCGCGACCGGGTCGGTGGTGACCGGCTCGTCGGCGGAGATGGGCAGGTGGGCGACCCAGCTGTCGCCGTCGCCGCGGGACACGCTGCTCGTGCCGCCGACGACGAGCACGACCGGGCGGCCGCCCGCCGGCAGCCGCGGGTCGGTGCTGCGGAAGAAGACCGAGCAGTGCTGGGCGGGGCTGCCGAGGCTGTCCATCGGCACCTCCAGGCAGTGCCGCACCGTGCTCTGCGCCCCGTCGCAGCCGACGAGGTGCCGCGCCGCGACCGCGTGCCGCGCCCCGGCGTGCACGTCGAGCACCGTGGCGACGGCGCCGTCGGGCTCGACCCGCAGCCCGGTGAACGTCCAGCCCTCCCGTAACTCGACCAGCGGGTGGCGGCGCAGCTCGTCGCGCAGGCGCCGGGTCAGCTCGGCGGCCGGGATGCGGTGGTCGGCGGCGCCGGCGGCCGTACGGGGCGAGACCAGCACCGGCTCGTCGTCGAGGCGGGTGCGCCACTCGACGTCCTCGGGCCGGGCCGCGCCGGTGCCGTACTCGCGCGCCAGAACGCCCAGGCCGAGGCGGGGCAGCAGGTCCATGGCGATCCCGGTGAGCCGGTCGACGCCGGGGTGGCGGGGCGGTGCGACGGCCCGCTCGACGACCAGACAGGGCACGTTGTGGTGGGCGAGCTCCAGCGCGAGCACGGCGCCGGTCGGCCCGGCCCCGACCACGAGTACCTGCGTGCGAACCGTCGGCGTCGTCACCGTCTCCCCCATCGCTCGGCCCGTGGCGACGGCTGCGTCGCCTCCGGTCATGCTGGGGTGCGGGCGGGTCCCGCCGACATCACGTATTCACGTGGTCAAGGATCGAGACGGTCCTTCGCGACGAGGTTGGCGAGCTCGACCCGGCCGCGCAGCTCCAGCTTGGTGAAGATCTTGCGCAGGTGACTGTCGACCGTGTGCCGGGACAGGTGCAGGGCGGTGGCGACCTGCCGGTTGGTCAGGCCGTCGGCGACCCGCAGGGCGACGCCCCGCTCGGCCGGGGTGAGGTGGTGCAGCGGGGAGCCGGGGCGGAACACCGCCCGCTCGGCCGGGGCCTTGGGGCCGCCGAGGCTGAACTCGAGGCGGCGGCGGGCGCGCTCGGCGCGGCAGTCGGTGACGATGTCGACCGCCTCGGCGGCCCAGGCGCGGCCCTGCGCGGTGCCCTCGACGTTCAGCGCCGCGTCCTCCAGGGCCGAGGCAAGAGCGAGGCGCCGAGGTGTACGGCGGAAGCGCTCGACCGCCCCGCGCAGCATCCACGGGTCGCCGGTCAGGACCCCCTCGGCGTGGTCGGCCGCGGCGGCGAGGGAGAGCGATCCGGGGTTGCGCCGGGCGAGTCCCCGGGCGGCGGCGACGGCCAGGCGGGCGCGGGGCTCGTCGCCGGCCCGGACCGCGATGTGCACCAGCGCCGCGGCGGCCGAGGGATCCTGGGCGATGAGCACCGGGCGGCCGGGCAGCGCGTCGTAGAGGCCCGTGAGGGTGGCCAGGGCCGCCTCGGGGCCGGCGATCGCCTCCCGCAGCACGCCCTCGGGCCAGACGATGTCCTCGGGCGCGGCGCTGATGCCCAGGGCCATCCGCCGGTGCATGTGGGCCAGGTGCGCCTGGGCCTGCGGCAGGTCACCCTGCAGCACGGCGAGGCGGGTCAGCGTGCCCAGCAGCGGCACCGCCAGGGCGTACGCGGTCAGGTTGAGCGCGATCGCCACGCCCGCCTCGGCCTCGGCGGCGGCGTCGTCGAGCCGGCCGCGGGCGATGAGCAGGTTGGCGTGGTAGTAGTGCCACAGCGGCGTCGACCAGGCGGTGCCGAGGCGCTCGGACTCGCGCCGGCCCCGCTCGTAGGTGACCTCGGCGTCGTCGAAACGGTCGAGGGCGGCCTGGGCGTCGCCGAGCCAGATGCGCGGATGGCGGTGGGCGGCATCGCCGCGGACCCGGTCGGCGATGCCGGTGGCCTGCTCGGCGTGGGCGTAGGCGTCCTCCAGACGCCCCTGGGCCCCGGCGACCAGGCTGCGGGCGGTCAGGCCGAAGACGGAGGCGGCGTACTCGCCCGTGGCCAGCCCCGCCGCGGTGGCGGTCTCGCCGTCGGCGTCGGCGCCGGCCATGTCGTCGTCGTAGAAGCGGGCGTGGGCGCGGACCGCGTGCAGCTTCGCCCGCACGGACTCGGGGGCACCGGGGTTGGCCAGGCCCTGCGCGGCGTACTGCACCGCCATCTTGTTCTGCCCGTTGTGCTTGAACGCCTCGGCCAGGCCGAGCAGCAGCACGGCCTCGGTGCGCGGGTCGAGCCCGGCGCGCAGCGCGGTCTCGCCGAGGTTCTGGGCCTCGGCGAGCCGGCCGGCGGAGGCGAGCAGCCCGACCGCGTCGGCGACCAGGGCGGTGCGGCCGGGGTCGTGCTCGCCGATCACGGCGAGGGCGTGCACGACGAGGTCGGCGGCGGTCTTCGCTGCGGCCGGGGCGACCGCGAGCGCGGCCTCGTGCAGGATCGTGACGGCCTCGCGGCGCCCGGTGCGGCCGGTCTTGAGCAGGTGCTGGGCGACCTCGACCGGCGCTCGCCCCTCGGCCCGCGCGATCAGGGCCGCCTGGCGGTGCAGCATCGGGGCGAGGGCGGCGTTGAGCGTGCCGTACACCGCGAGGCGCACCAGGTCGTGCACGAAGGTGAGCTCGGTGCCGTCCTCGACCAGGATCCGCGCGCCGGTCGCCTCCCTGATCTGCTTGAACAGCGTCGCCGGCCGCACGTCGAGCAGCTCGGCGACGGCCTCGACCCCGAACGGGCGGCCGAAGACCGACGCCGCCTGCAGCAGCTCCTGGGTGTCGCTGGACAGCCCGTGCAGCATCTGCTCGACGATGGTGATGAAGCTGCTGGGCAGCTCCTCGCCGACGACCGTGCCGATTCCGTCGGCGACGACCAGCTGCCCGGTCAGGTGCAGCGTGCGGACCAGCTGCTCGACCTGCAGCGGGTTGCCGTCGCAGCCGCCGGCCAGGGCCAGCACCGTGTTGTCCACGTCGGCCCCGACGACCTGGGCGCACAGCCGGCGTACGGCCTCGTCGTCGAGGGTGGCGAGGGTGAGCAGCTCGTGCCCGTCGCGGGCCAGGCGCTCCATGAGCTGCTGGCCCGGGGTGCCGGCCGGGGCCGGGCGGTGCGCGAAGAGCCAGTGCACGGGGGAGGAGGCCAGGGCCGGGACGAGCTCGGCCACCGCGAGGGCGGACAGCTCGTCCATCCACTGGGCGTCGTCGATCGCGATGACCAGCGGATGGCGCGCCGCGTAGTCCTCCAGCGCCGCACCCAGCCGCTCGAGGGTGCGGTACTGCGCGTCGCTCTCCTGCCGCACCCACCCGATCGCCGGCTCCGGCGGCTGCAGCTGCGCCAGCGCCGAGGCCAGCGTGATCAGCGGCGCCGCCCGGTCCAGCTCGAACGCGGCCCGCGCCGCCACCGCCACCCCGCGGGCCCCGGCGAAGCGGACCGCCGCCTGCATGAGGTTGGACTTGCCGATGCCGGCCGCCCCCCTGACGATCGTGCACCCGCCGAAACCGGCCGCGGCCCCGGTCACCGCCCTGTGCAGGACGGCGAGTTCGCGGTCGCGCCCGAAGGTGCCCGGTGTCGTCAGCGGAATCACCCCTGTGGTCGAAACGGTGGCCCGGGAAACTGCGCGGGAACGGATTGCGGCCTGCGGCGATTCTCCCGGCCCCCGAAGATCGACTTGAACAGCCTTTCGGGGGACCCGGACGAACCCGGACGGCATCGGCCGTCGGCCCGATATCGCGCTGGTCCCGCCCCCGAAGGCGGGGCCAGCAGGCATTCGGCCAGCAGGCGCCGCAGAATCGCCGGGCCGTGCTCGGTCAGCACGGACTCGACGTGGAACTGTATCGATCGCGCTCGAGCCATACGGATCGCGTGCACGGCCCCGGTGTTCCCGTCCCGCAATATCCCGATTCGCTCCGGCGTTGCGTCACGCACCGTCGCCACATGAATAGCATTCATTCGATGTCCTGGGGCGTCGGACACCGCGACGAACGTGTTGTAGAAGCCGACCCGGCCGAAGCCCGGCACGTGCCGCGGCTCGCCCTGGGCCGGCCGGTCGAGCCGGCGGATCGGCAGCCCGAGCTCGTCGGCGAGGACCTGGTGGCCGAGGCAGACCGACAGCATCGGCGTCCGGTCCGAAAGCAGCCGCCGGGTGATCTCGTGCAGCCCGTCGATGCGCGGGTCGCCGCGGTCGCGCGGGTCGCCGGGGCCGGGCCCGACGATCACCGCGTCGAAGCCGCGCCGCAGCCGGGTGCCGACCTCGACCCGCAGCCCGAGCGCTTCGGTGAGCCGGGCCAGCATCACGGTGAAGTCGTCCTCGGCGTCGATGATGAGCACCCGCCCGGACAGCGGCGCGAGCCGGACCGGCCGGCCGAGCCAGAACGGCGACAGCCCGGCGTTGCGCCGCCGCAGCGCCCGCTGCACGGCCGGCAGCTTCGGCCGCTGCGGCGAGACTCGCTCCCCACCCAGCGCGGCCAGCAGCGCCGCCGCCTTGGCCCGGGTCTCGGCCGCCTCGGCCGCGGGGTCGCTGTGGCGTACCAGCGTCGCGCCGACCCCGATCGTCACCTCGCCGCCCGGGCCGATCTCCGCGGTCCGGATGATCAGCGCCGAGTCGAGCGAGCCCGGCCCGAGCAGCGCGACCGCCCCGCCGTAGTAGCCCCGGCCGGTGCCCTCCCGGGCCACGATCGTCCGGCACGCGGCGGTCAGCGGGCTGCCGGTCACCGTCGGGGCCGGCATCGTGGCGCGCAGCACCTCCGCCGGGCCGAGCCGGGTCGGGCCGTCGATTATGTACTCCGTGTGCGCCAGCCGCGACATCGGCCGCAGCCACGGCCCGCGCAGCCGCCCGCCGCCCTCGCACACCCGGGCCATGGTCTTGAGCTCCTCGTCGGCGACCATGAACAGTTCCTCGGTCTCCTTGCGGTCGGCGAGGAACCGGCGCAGGCCGCGGGTGGTGGGGCCGCCGGGCGGGTAGCGGTACGTGCCGCTGATCGGGTTCATCGCCGCGATCCCGCTGTCCAGGCGGGCCTGGGACTCGGGCGTGGCGCCCAGCAGCGTCCGGCCGCGGCAGTGGATCAGGAACGTCCAGTACGCCCCGCGCTCGGCCAGCAGCAGGCGCCGGAACGCCGCGAGGGCGGTACGCGGCCCGAACGGCTCGATCGTCGCCCGCAAGTCGCGGCGGATGACGAAGTTGGACCCGGTGCCGCGCCCGATGTCCTGCGCGATCACCCGGCGCACGATCCGCTCGTACTCGGCGTCGCTCACGGCGAAGTCCCCGCTCAGGCGCGCCTCGTCCACCGGCAGCAGCGCCGCGGCCGTCTCGGCCGGCAGCGCGTCCGCCCAGGTCACGGCGAAGGCCAGCACCGGGGCGCCGTCGTCGATGCAGGGCAGGCCGCGCTCGGCGATCGTGCGGTACGGCAGCGCCGCCACCACCTCGCGCTCCCCGCCGCCCGGGTCGAGTCCGGCAAGCGTCCGGCCCACCCGCAGCTCCACCCGGTCGTCGCGGCACAGCAGGGCGTAGGCCTCGGCGTTCGCTATGCGGTCCAGCCATGGATGTGTCATGCTCGCCACGGTCGCCGCGACCCGGTGAGGGCGGCCACTACCCATTGAGGTAGTGGGGCGTGTCCCGGCCCGCGGCTACCTTTCGGTGCGTGGCTCACAACGACGCCTTCGCCCGCCGGGTACGGCTGGATCGCCTGTACCGCAACGGATCCGGCGGCCTGCTCGTAGTTCCGCTCGACCACCCGATCAGCGGCGCCCCCATCATCCACAGTGGACGGCCCGGAGGCCTGGACGGGCTCGTGGGCGAGCTCGCGGCCGGCGGTGCCGACGCCGTGGTCCTGCACAAGGGCGCCCTGCGGCGGGTTCAGCCCCGCCGCCTGCGCGATCTGTCCCTCATCGTCCACCTCAGCGCCGGCACCGGCCTGTCCGCGGACCCCGACGCCAAGGTGCTCGTCTGCACCGTCGAGGAGGCGCTGCGGCTGGGCGCCGACGCGGTCAGCGTGCACGTCAACGCCGGCTCCCGCACCGAGCCGCGGCAGCTGGCCGACCTCGCCGCGGTCGCCGGCGACTGCGACCGCTGGGGCGTGCCGCTGCTGGCCATGGTGTACGCCCGCGGCCCCGCCATCGCCGACGGCCGCGCCGCGCACCTGGTCTCCCACGCCGCCGCCATCGCCGCCGAGCTCGGCGCCGACCTGGTCAAGACCGCGATGCCGCGGGCCGTGGCCGACCTCGCGGCGCTCACCGGCGACTGCCCGATCCCGGTCCTCGCGGCCGGCGGCGACGCCCGCGACAGCGGCGAGTCGCTTCGCCACCTCGCCGACGCGATGCGCGCCGGCGCCGGCGGGATCGCCGCCGGACGGCTCGTCTTCAACGCCCCCGAACCGGCCGCGATGGTGCGCCGGCTCTCCGCCCTCGTCCACGACCGCGCTCCGGCGCACAGCCGGTGAGAAGGAGTACACCCACATGAAGCAGTGCTGGCTCGACATCCGCGGCGCCGACGGGCTCAAGCCCGCCCTGTGCCAGGAGGCCATCCACCGGGGCTTCGACGCCATCGTCGCCGACGACCCCGCCGACCTCGAGGGCCTGCCGCCGACCGTGACCCGGGTGCTGCTGCCCGGGCGCGGCGCCCTGCCCGAGCAGTTCGGCGCCGCCGACCTCGTCGTCGTCGACCCCGCCGCGCACGGCGAGCCGGCCCGGCTCGCCCAGCGCCACCCCGGCACCCGCTTCGGCGGCTACGTCGAGGTCACCGACGCCGACACCCTCGCCGCGGCCTGCGCGAGCGTGACCCGCGACCCGTGCACCGTGCTGCGCTTCGCCGACCCGACGAACATCCCGCTGGAGATCGTGCTGGCCGCCGCGGCCGACGCGCACGGGCTCATCATCACCACCGTCGAGCGGGCCGAGGAGGCGCCGGTCCACCTCGGCGTGCTCGAGCACGGCCCGGACGGGGTGATGATCGCCCCGGCCGCGCCCGGCGAGGCGGGCCGGCTCAAGGACGCCGTCGAGCTGCGCTCGCCCGACCTCGAGCTCAGCGAGCTCACCGTCACCGCCATCACCCACGCCGGGATGGGGGAGCGGGCCTGCGTCGACACGTGCACGTACCTGGCCCGCGACGAGGGCATCCTGGTCGGCTCGCGGGCCAAGGCCCTGGTGCTGTGCGTCAGCGAGACCCACCCGCTGCCGTACATGCCGACCCGGCCGTTCCGGGTCAACGCCGGGGCGATCATGTCGTACACGCTCGCCGACGCCGAGCACACCCGCTACCTCAGCGAGCTGCGCGCCGGCAGCATCGTGCTGGCCGTCGGCGTCGACGGGCGCACCCGGCCGGCGGTCGTCGGCCGGGTGAAGATCGAGACCCGGCCGCTGCTGTCCATCGACGCCGTCGCCGAGGGCGGCGAGCGGGTCAACGTGATCGTCCAGGACGACTGGCACGTGCGCATCCTGGGCCCCGGCGGCGCGGTGCTGAACTCCACCGCGCTCAAGCCCGGCGACAAGATCCTCGGGTACCTGCCGCAGCGGGAGCGGCACGTCGGGTACCCCATCGACGAACTGTGCTACGAGCAGTGATGTTCGACTTCCACGCACGTCTGACCCCCGGCCCGGGCGCGGCCGAGAACCTGCTGGCCGCGCTCGGCGAGGCCGGCGTCGAGCGGGCCGCGGTCTGCGCCGGCGGCGTCGTCGGGCTCGACCGGCTCTCCGTGCAGATCGTCGACGGCGGGCGCAGCAAGGCCCTGGCCGACAACGAGGGCGTCCGGCGAGCCTGCGAGGCCTCCGGCGGGCGGCTGGTGCCGTTCTTCTTCGCCGACCCGTACCGCGACGCCGAGGGCTACCGCGACAGCGCGCACCGGTTCCGGGGCCTGGAGATCTCCCCGGCGGTGCACGGCTTCCGCCTCGACGACCCGCGCGTCGACGCCCTGGTGCGCATCGCCGCGCAGCACCGCCACCCGGTGTACGTCGTCTGCCTCGGCCGGGCCGGGACCCGCACCGAGGACCTCGTCGTCCTCGCCGCACGCCACCCGGACGTCACGTTCGTCTCCGGCCACTGCGGCCACACCGGCCTCGACGCGGCCGGCCTGAACCTGGTCGCGCCGCTGCCGAACATCGCCGTCGAGCTCTCCGGCTGCTTCACCGCCGTCGCCCGCCTCGCGGTGCGCAGGCTGGGCGCGCACCGGGTGCTGTTCGGCACCGAGCACCCGCTGCAGCACCCGAGCGTCGAGGTCGCCAAGCTGCGCGCCCTCGACCTGCCCCCGGACGAGCTCGCGCTCGTCGCCGGGGGCAACGCCGACCGGATTTTGGAGCGCCGATGAGGGCTTTGGAGTGTCGATGAAACTGCCCCAGATCGGCGACTGGCGGGACTTCGCCGGACTCGCCCGGCTGCAGCAGGAGCGGCTCCCCGCGGTGCTGGCCGCCGCCGAACGCTCCCCATTTTACCGCAAGCGCGGCGTCGCACCGCTGCCCGAGCAGCCGCTGACCACCAAGCAGGACCTGCGCGACGCGTACCCGTTCGGCCTGCTCGCCTGCGAGCGCGCCGACCTGGCCACGTACCACGAGTCCAGCGGCAGCAGCGGCGAGCCGACCGCGTCGTACTACACCGAGTCCGACTGGACCGACCTCGCCGAGCGCTTCGCCCGCAAATGGACCGGCATCACCGCCGCGGACACGATGCTGGTCCGCACCCCGTACGCCCTGATGATCACCGGCCACCTGGCCCACGCCGCCGCCCGCTCCCGCGGCGCGACCGTCGTGCCGGCCGACAACCGCTCGCTCGCCACGCCGTACTCCCGGGTGGTCCGGCTCCTGCACGACCTCGGCGTGACGCTCACCTGGTCGCTGCCGACGGACACGCTGCTGTGGGCCGCGGCCGCGCGCATCGCCGGGTACACCGACTTCCCGGCCCTGCGCGCGCTGTTCGTCGGAGGCGAGCCCGTCGGGCCGGCCCGCAAGGCGCGCATCGGGCGGATCTGGGGCGCGCCGGTCGTCGAGGAGTACGGCGCCACCGAGACCGGCAGCCTCGCCGGCGAGTGCGGGCACGGCACCATGCACCTGTGGGCCGACCGGGCCGTCTTCGAGGTCCAGGATCCCGCCACAGGCGAGCTGCGGCCGGACGGACGCGGCCGGCTGGTCGTCACCCCGCTGTACCGCGAGGCGATGCCCCTGCTGCGCTACGCCATCGAGGACGAGGTGGAGATCTCGTACCGCTCCTGCCCCTGCGGCTGGCACCTGCCGGCCGTGCGCCTCCTCGGCCGGTTCAACGGTCGCCTGACCCAGCTCGGCGTCGAGGAGCTGGTCTTCGGCCTGCCGGACGACTTCGGGGTCTGGTTCTGGCGGGCCCGCTACGACGACGCCCGGGTGCGCGTGGAGATCGAGGTCGCCGACCGGTGGCGCGCCGCCGCGGTCGGCGAGCTGACCGCCTCGCTGCGCGCGGCCCTGCCTGATGTCGAGCCCACCGTCGTGCCCGTCCCGCCCGGCGGTCTGGTCCCGCACCGGCTGCTGACCGCGACCGCCGAGGTGATGAAGCCCCGCGGGCTGTTCGGTCCGGGCGAGGACTGGGACAGCGCCCTGCAGTACTACTGAGGAGATTCGATGCCGCTCATCGTCGGCGCCGGGATCGGCGGCCTGACTGCCGCCCTCGCCCTCGCCGCCCGGGGTGTCCCGGCGACCGTCGTCGAACGGTCGCCGGCCCTGGCCACCGAGGGCTTCGGCATCCAGCTCCCGCCGAATGCCACCGAGGTCCTGCACGGGCTCGGGCTCCGCGACGCGCTGGCCGCGGTGTCGCTGCGGCCGGTCGCGCGGGAGATCCGCCGGTGGTCCGACGGGGCACTGCTGGGCCGGTTCCCGCTCCCGCCCGCGCACCTGTGCCTGCGGCGCGCCGATCTGCTGCGCGTGCTGCACTCGGCGGCCGGCACCGTCCACTTCGGATCGCCGTGGACCGGCTCACGCGCCGACCTGGTGATCGGGGCGGACGGGCTGCGCTCCTCGGTCCGGCGTCTGCTGGCCGACGATTCCCTGTGCCCGTCCGGTTTTGTCGCGCACCGGGCCGTGCGGCCCTCGACGGTTGACGGGCCGCCGGTCGTGACCGTGCGGCCCTCGACGGTTGACGGGCCGCCGGTCGTGACCGTGTGGCTCGGGCCGGGGGCGCACGTCGTGGCGTATCCGGTCCCGGGCGGGACGAACGTCGTGGCCGTCACCGGCCCGGGTGCGGGCTTCGGCGGCTGGCACGCCCCGGTGCTTCGCCTGCTGCGCGGGCCGACGGCGGCCTTTGCCCTGTACACGCGGCCTGCGCTGCCCGCCTGGCACCGCGCCGGCGCGGTGGTCATCGGGGACGCGGCCCATCCGATGCTGCCGTTCCTGGCCCAGGGCGCGGCCCAGGCGATCGAGGACGCCGGCGCCCTGCCCGGCTTCCTCACCGACCTCGCCGGCTTCGAGGCACTGCGCCGGCCCCGGGCCGAGGCGGTCGCGGCCGAGAGCGCGGCGGGCGGGCACGAGTACCACCTCCCCGACGGCGCGCACCAGCGCCGCCGGGACGACGAGATCGCGGCCTGCGGGCCGCCCGGACAGAACTGGCAGGCCACATGATCCCGGCGATCGCCCCCTACCCGATGCCCGCCCCGCCCCGCGAGGGCCCGGCCCCCTGGAGGGCCGACCCGGCCCGCAGCGTGCTGCTGATCCACGACATGCAGCGATACTTCGTGGACCGCTTCGACCCCGGGCAGTCCCCGGGCCGCGAGCTGCTGGCGAACGTGTCGGCGCTGCGCTCGGCGTGTGCGGCCCGGGGCGTCCCGGTGCGGTACACCGCCCAGCCCGGCCGCATGAGCCGCGCCGACCGGGGCCTGCTGCACGACGTGTGGGGCCCGGGCATGACCGACGACGAGGCGAGCCGGGGCATCGTGGCGCCGCTGGCCCCCGCCGACCCCGGCGAGGTGGTGACGAAGTGGCGCTACAGCGCCTTCCACCGCACGCCCCTGGCCGCGACGCTGTCGCAGCTGGGCCGCGACCAGCTCATCGTGTGCGGGGTGTTCGCGCACCTGGGCTGCCTGCTCACGGCCTGCGACGCCTACGCCAACGACATCGAGCCGTTCCTGGTCGCCGACGCGATGGCCGACTTCACCGCGGCCGACCACGCGATGGCGCTGGACTTCGCGTCCCGCAGCTGCGCCGCGACCCCGACGACGGCGCAGGTCCTGACCTGGCTCCTCTGACGCGGTGTGGCGATCCGGGCGGTGCGGCGGCCGCCGAGTTCCCCCGCCCGGCTCGCCGCTTTTTGTCGCCGTGTATCGACCCGCTTGCGCTCCAGTGCTCGCCCGGGCCGCGCGCTCGTTCCTTCCCAGACGCTACCATCCCCATCCAACTTGGATCACCGTGCGGACACGCAGCGTCGTCGGCCGAGCCGGATCGGTGAAGGTGGTCAGCGCCTGGCGCGGGCCATCGAGGCCAGTTCCACGCGGGAAACGATGCCCAGCTTATGGAAGATCCGGCGCAGGTGGTAGTTGACCGTGTGCCGGGAGCGGCCGATCCGCGTCGCGATCTGCTGGTTGGTCAAGGCTCTTCCCACCAGGGCCGCGATGTGGCGCTCCTGCTCGGTCAGCGACTCCCAGCCCGTCGCTTGGGCCGGGCGGGGCGCGCCCATGGCCGCCAGTTCGGCGCGCAGGGCGGCGGCGGCCGGGCGGCACAGGGAGGCGGCCACCTCGGCGTGCACCAGGGGGCAGCTGAACATCAGGCGGTCGCCGGCGCCGAGCAGCAGGCCGGCGGTCAGGGCCTCGTCAAGGTACGGCAGCAGCTGGGCCGTGCCGCAGCGCATCAGGCGGGCCAGCTCCAGCACGCCGAAGCACGGGCCGATCGTCGAGGCCACCTGGAGCATGCGGCGGGTCGGGGCGGACAGGGCGGCCAGGCGGGCCGCGACCGTGTTCTGCGGGTGCATGCCGACCATGGTGGGGCCGGAGGCGGGCCGGGATCGGCTACAACTATGGGGTTGTCGGATCCAGTTCGGCCAGGGCGCGCATCCCGGCCGGATCGAGGATCGTCAGCCGGCGGTATCCGGTGCTGAGCAGGCCGCGCCCGCGCAGTTCGCGGATCGCGTTCTGCACCGTCGCCTGGGCGATCGCGATCATCGTGGCGAGCTCGGGCTGGCTCAGCGGCACGCCGATCTCGATGCCGCCGCCGGGGGCGGGGCGGCCGCACAGCTCGGCGATCTCGATCAGCAGGCGGGCCAAGCGGACGTGGGCGGGGTACACCGCGAAGTCGGTCCGGCGGCGGTTGGCCCAGCGCAGCTGGCCCGCGACCGCGGCCGTGACCCGCGCGGCGACCGCCGGGTGGTGGCGCAGGAAGCCTTCGAACGCGGCCTGCCCGACCACGCCCGCGGTGACCCGCCCGCACGCGGTCACGGTCGCGTTGCGCGGCGCGCCGGTGAGGGCGCCGACCTCGCCGACCAGTTCGCCGGGCACGCGGATGCCCAGCAGCGTCTCGAACCCGTCGACCGACGTCGTCACCTTCACGAACCCGCTGAGCAGCAGCTCCACGTGGGTCTCGCGGTCGCCCTCGCGCAGCACCACGCGGCCGGGGGCGAACTGCCGCGGCACGCTGAGGGAGACGAGCTCCTTCGCCGTCGCCTCGGGCAGGCCGCCCAGGAACGTGTTCGCGGGCCAAGCCGGGGTCGTCATGAGGTCAGTCTGACCGCTCCGGGCGAGCATGGACGAGGGCGTTTCCCGCGGTACCGCGCCGGAGGCGGTCGAACGTTCCGCCCAGGCGACCCGTGCCGTAGACGTCGTCGGTCGGGAAGCCGCTCTTCGGCACCTCCACGATGAACACCGCCCGGCTGCCCTGCGGGGAAGGGGCCGGAGAAGCCCCGGTGGGTGCGACTGGCGGGCGCTTACCCGTACCGTATCCACGAATATCACCATATTGCCACACCGCGTCGCCACTGCCCGCCCGCGCCGCGGCATTCGGTCCGAGAAGGGAAGCCATCGTGCCGAGCAACGCCGGCGAAGGCGCTGACCAGCAACCCGCAACGTCGTGGTTCGACCGGACGGCGGCTGTCTGATGGGTGTTGTGTTGTCGATCGATTTCGGTACGTCGAACACGGCGGCGGTGTTGTGCCGAGGTGAAGGGCGCGCCGAGCCGTTGTTGTTCGACGGATCGCCGTTGTTGCGCTCCGCGGTGTTCGCGCAGCCGGACGGGAGCCTGCTGACCGGCCGGGACGCGTTCCATTCGCTGCGGCTGGCACCGGAGCGGTTCGAGCCCAACCCGAAACTGCGGGTCGACGACGGCGTGGTGCTGCTCGGCGCCGAGATCCCAGTCGCAGCAGCGTTCGCCGCGGTGCTCGGCCGCGTGGCGAACGAGGCCGGTCGGATCGCCGGCGAGCCGATCGAACGGGTGGTGCTGACCCATCCGGCCGGGTGGGGAACCCGCCGGCGGGCAGTGATCGGGCTCCTGCAGACCATCGCGAAACTCACGATCGACCCTGGCAAGCTCACCGTCGAACGCAGATCGGGAACACCCAGGACCACAACGATTCGGTGGGACAGCGTGCAACGCGTCAGCGTGATCGGCGAACTCGACGCCGCGAGGCTCGTGGTCTGGTACCTCGATGGTCACCAACCTGACGCATCCCTTCGCGGCCAGATCCGCTTCGAGGACGGCTGGGTCGTCTGCCTGCTCGACCAGGTGACCTTGCCATCGAGCCGCGCCGACCAGCTCACCGAGATCCGCACAGCACTGGCACAGTTCGCCGGCGACAGGTACGCGAAGGTCTGACGCCACTACCCCGAGTGGGCTCCGGGCCAAACCGACCGGCGGGCTGCTCGTCAGGCCGAGCTGGGCCGGCCGGGCGCAGCGGCATCCACCTCAACGATCTGGTCGCGACCCTCGACGAGTTCGCCGGCGTCGGACTCGTTGAACGGCCCCGGCCGGCCGGCGTCGCAACATCATCACCATCACGCCGGCGGCTGCGCAGGCTGGCGAAGGCGATCGGCCAGGTGCAGACGGCCGGCCCACTACCTAGTTTCCTAGGATGCCAAGCGGGGGTTGGCCCCGGCAACAGTTTGGGAACGGCCGCGGACAGGCGGGAACACGGGGCGAGCCGGGGCTGTCGTCGGCGGCCGCGAGAGCGCGGGCCGGCAGCAGGTTGGCGAGCGGGCGAGCGGGCGGGCGAGCGGGGTGACGAGCGGGGACAGCCCCGCGATGAGGGCACGTCCGCGGCGATTCACGGGCGCATCGCTTCGGTGGCGGCCGGACGAGGAACAAAGGCGTTGCAGCGCGTGGGGGGCAATGCGGCCTGAGCTGTGTGAATGTGTTGGAAGGTCGGCAAGTACTCGCAATGATCAACTCCGTGCCGGGTCCGGAAACTCGTCGGGGGGAACCGGGCGAGGTGGTGTCGCCCGGTGGGGCGAGTAGGGGACGCTTGAGCAGTGAGCGAGCATCACGACCACGATCATGAGCAGGAGCACGGGCACCACCACGGCGTGTCGCGCGACGCGGACCGGCGGTGGCTGGCGGTCGCGCTCGGGCTGATCGGCGGGTTCATGGCCGGCGAGGTCGTCATCGGGGTGCTGGCCCGGTCGCTGGCGCTGCTGTCCGACGCCGCCCACATGCTCACCGACGCCGGGGCGATCGCGCTGGCGCTGCTGGCCATGCGGCTCGCGGCGCGGCCGCCGAAAGGGGGGTACACCTTCGGGCTGAAGCGCGCGGAGATCCTCTCGGCGCAGGCCAACGGGATCACCATGCTCATCCTCGGGGCGGTCCTGGCCGTCGAGGCGGTGCGGCGGCTGATCCACCCGCCGGACGTCGTCGGGCTGCCCGTCCTGGTCACGGCGCTGGCCGGCGTCGGGGTGAACCTCGCGGCGGCCTGGGCGCTGAGCCGGGCCAACCGGGCCAGCCTCAACGTCGAGGGGGCGTTCCAGCACATTGTCAACGACCTGTTCGCGTTCATCGCCACCGCCGTCGCCGGCCTGGTCATGGTGACCACCGGGTTCACCCGGGCCGACCCGATCGCCACGCTGGTCGTGGTCGCGCTCATGATCCGGGCCGGGCTGGGGCTGGTCCGGGCGTCCGGCCGGATCTTCCTGGAGGCGGCGCCGAGCGGGATCGACCCGCCCGCGCTCGGGGCGCGGCTGGCCGGTGTGCCGGACGTCGTCGAGGTCCACGACCTGCACGTATGGCAGATTACCTCGGGCGAGCCGGCGCTGTCGGCGCACGTGCTCGTGGCGCCGGGGCGCGACTGTCACGCGGTGCGGGCGGCGATCGAGGGCCTGCTGCGCCGGGAGTACCGCATCACCCACAGTACCTTGCAGGTCGACCACGCCGGCGTCCCGGCCGGCCACACGGTGAGCCTCGGCGCTCCGCACTGCGACGACTCCCACGGCGCGTCCTACCGCGCCACGGCCTGACGGGCGCGGCTACCGCACGGCGTGTTCAGCGCTCCTGGAGGGTGCCGGCGAGCAGGCCCCGCATGAAGAACCGGC
This sequence comes from Dactylosporangium sp. CA-233914, assembly GCF_050942935.1. Classification (NCBI taxonomy): domain Bacteria; kingdom Bacillati; phylum Actinomycetota; class Actinomycetes; order Micromonosporales; family Micromonosporaceae; genus Dactylosporangium; species Dactylosporangium sp. CA-233914. The sequence goes on from NZ_CP192030.1 coordinate 4,620,079, forward strand.
CCAGCAGCACGTAGATGGCCAGGGTCGGGAGGCTGACCAGCAGGGCGCCCGCCATGGCCTGGCCGAAGGGGACCGACTGGCCGCCGGCGATGTTGTTCAGCGCGATCGTGACCGGCCACGAGTCGCGGCTGGTCATCATCGCCCCGAACATGAAGTCGTTCCACGACGAGGTGAACTGCCAGATCACGGCGACCGCGAAGGCCGGCTTGGCCAGCGGCACGGCCAGGTCGACCCAGGTGCGCAGGACGCCGGCGCCGTCCAGGCGGGCCGACTCGAGCAGGGCGTCGGGCATGGAGACGAAGTGGTTGCGGAAGATCAGGGTCGTGATCGGCAGGCCGTAGATGATGTGGATGAGCATCAGGCCGAGCAGGCCGCCGGTGGCGTCGCCGGCGCCGCGCAGGCCCACGGCGGTCATGGTCTGCGAGACCGGGATGATCACCGCCTGGTAGGGCACGAAGATGCCGAACAGGATCAGCGGGAAGACCACGCCCGACAGCGGGAAGCGGAACTTCGACAGCACGAAGCCGTTGGCGCAGCCCAGCAGCGCCGAGATGAGGCTGGCCGGGATCGACAGGGCCAGCGAGTTGCGAAAGCCGGAGGAGAGCTTGGGCAGCACGGCGCTGAAGTTGTCGAAGGAGAGGCTGGTCGGCAGTTCCCAGATGCGGGTCACCGACACGTCGGCCGGGTCCTTGAAGCTGGTCACGACGAGCACGTAGACGGGCATGAGGAAGAACGCCGCCAGGGCCCACAGGATGACGTACCGGATGGTGGTGCGCAGGGGGCCGGGGCGCTGCCAGCGCGGGGTGGTGTCGGGGCCCGGCGCCGGGGGCGTGGGCGGGGCCGGGCGGGAAAGGCCCGGCGGGAGGGGCTGGTTCTGCCGGGTCTGCTGCGGGACGATGGCGGTTGCGCGGACCATCTGAACCCTCACCGCCGTTCCGTGCGCAGGCTGTACCAGACGTAGGGGCCGACCACGAGGGCCACCCCGAGGAGCAGGACCGTGGCGATGGTGGCGCCGCGGTCGTAGAAGCCGCCGTCGAAGGTGGTGAACCACATGTACAGCGACGGTGTGTCGATGCGCAGGTTGCCCTGGTCGAGGGCGTAGAGCAGGTCGAACGTCTTGAGCGAGATGTGCACCATGATCAGCAGGGCGCTGAAGGTCACCGGCCGCAGGGCGGGGCGGACGACGTGCCAGAAGACCTGGGTTTCGCTGGCGCCGTCCATGCGGGCGGACTCGCGCAGGGTCTCGTTGACGCCGCGCATGCCGGCCAGGAACAGCGCCATCACGTAGCCGGACAGGGCCCAGCCGGCGGGCAGCGCGACCGCTCCGATCGCCCAGATCGAGTCGGACTTGTGCCAGTCGCTGCGCAGGAAGCCCAGGCCGGCGTCGGCGAGGAGCTTGTTGATGCCGGCCGTGTCGTCGCCCGCGCCGTTGTCCAGCAGCCAGCGCCACACGATCGCGGTGGCGATGAACGAGATCGCCATCGGGAACAGGAAGACGCCGCGCAGGAAGCCCTCGCCGCGTGCCCCGCGGTCGAGCAGCAGCGCCATGCAGAAGCCCAGCAGCATGGCGCCGACGACGAACACGACGGTGAAGACGATGAGGTTGCGCACGTCGGCGCGGAAGCGCTCGTCGCGCATGAGGGCGGTGTAGTTGTCGAGGCCGACGAAGTGGTAGCGGGGGGACAGGCCGCGCCAGTTCGTGAACGACACGCGGACGTTCCAGCCGAGGAACCCGTAGACGAACACGCCGATGAGGATCAGCGACGGGGAGACCAGCACCAGGCCGGGCAGCCAGCGGGGGCCGCGCTGCTTGCGGGGCCGGCGCGGCTTGAGCTCGTACGCCGGGCGGTCCGGCTCCGAGGAGTGGCGCGCCCGGTGGGCGACGGGGAGGTTCACTGCGTCTCCCGGTACTGCTGCTCGGCGGTGCGGGCGAACTTGCCCTGGTCGCCGTCCTGGACGAACAGGCCCAGCGCCGAGTCGATCTCCGCGTTGTACGCGTTGCTCGCCACCACGCCGTGGGCCAGCGATCCGACGATGCGGATCTTCGGGTCGCGCCACTGTTGCAGCGCCCAGCCGAGGTAGTCCTTGTACAGGCTCGCGTCGGCGTCGGTGCGGGCCGGTATGGAGCCCTTGAGCGGGTTGAACAGGTTCTGCCCGGCGGTGGAGCCGCACTCGGCGAGCCACTTGCGGGCCAGGTCCGGGCGGCGGGCGCCGGTGGGCAGGGTGAACGAGTCGGACAGGAAGTCGTAGACGCCGTCGCTGCCGGGGGAGGCGGCCACGTCGTAGCCGTCCTTCCAGTGCAGGCCTTTGGTCTGCTCCAGGTAGGACGAGGTCCAGTCGCCCATCACGGCGTAGACGGCGGAGCCGGAGAACACCTTGTCCAGCTGCGGCTGCCAGTCGCCGGCGGCGGACTTCACGTCGGAGACGGCCAGCACCCGCGCGTAGACGCCGAGGGCGGCGGTGACGTCCGGTGACAGCCAGCTGATCTGGCCGGCGAAGAGCCGCTCGTACTTGTCCGCGCCGAGCTCGCCCAGCAGGACGGTCTCCAGCAGGTGCTTCTGGGTCCACTCGGGGCCCAGGGCGAGCGCCACCTTGCCCTTGGCCTTGATGGCCTCGGCCTGCTGCAGGAACTCCGCCCAGTTCTTCGGCGGCCCGGGCAGGCCCAGGTCCTTGAGCGTCTTCGGGCTGAACCAGATGAGGTTGGCGCGGTGGATGTTGACCGGCACCGCGTAGATCTTCCCGTCGATGGTCAGGTTGCTGACCAGGCCCTTCGGGAAGACCTCGAGCCAGTGCTGCTGCCGGTAGAGGTCGGAGAGGTCCTGTACCTTGCCGGAGCGCACGTCGTCGAGTAGTTCGAGGCCGGCGTGGCGCTGGTAGGAGTCGGGCGGGTCGTTGGCCAGCAGCCGGCTGGCGAGGATCGCCTTGGCGTTGGAGCCGGCGCCGCCGGAGACGGCGGCGTTGACGAACCGCACGCCGGGGTTGGCGGCCTCGAAGGCCTTGGCCATGGCGGCCAGGCCCTCCTCCTCACCGGGCCCGGTCCACCAGGAGTAGACCTCGAGCTGGTCGTTGCTGGCGCCGCGCACCGCGAACATGGACAGGCCGCTGAGCAGCGACACGACCAGGATCGCCAAGATCGACAAGCGGCCCTTCCACACGCCAACCCTCCTGGGATCAGGACGCGGCGCGGCGACTCCATCCGGCGGGGCGGCGCTCGCATGTCGTCCAGGGACGCTATTGCGTGGACATACCGGTTGGTGATTGAACCTTAAGGCGCTACCGAGCGTCGATCGGCCACTTGCCGCCGACGAACGGTGGAACTTCTATCACGTTGTGATGGAAGCATCGCGCCCTGTGTTGTCTGAGGTTTTGCGCAGGTTATGAAACCGCTACCAGATCGTGGCGCGCCAATTCGCGGACGGCTGTTCACAATCGCGAGTGAAGTTCGTTACCGTGGCACTCGGTGTGACATTCACCGACACCTCGGAGGCGAGCGTGCCGCACGAGAGTTCACCGGTCCCCGCCGGGGCGGGCCTGCGGGTCAGCCTCCTGCACAATCCCAGCCACCCCGTCGCCATCCGCTTCGACGGCGAGATCGACGCGTCCTGGGCACAACACGCCCAGCACACCCTCGTCGAGGCGCTCCTGCACCACCGTCCCGACCCGATCGTGATCGACCTGCGCGGCGCCACCCGCCTGGACCCGCGGGTGGTCGGAGCGATCCTGGCCACTGTCGAGGCCGCCGACGACCTCGACGTCCCCGTCCAGGTCCTGCTCGGCGCCGCCGACCCGACAGGAGGTCTGCTGGCCGCCGCGGCCGGCTGACCGCTTTCGTCACCGTTCGGGCAGCCACGACAGCATCGGGGCGAGCACGCCGAGGAGCGGCTCGCCCCAGACCCGTAGTGTCTGCTCCCACGGGTGGCCCGACGTGCCCATCGCGAAGTCCTCGGTGCCGACCACGTAGTGCTCGCCGTTGGGCACGGCCAGCCACGGAAGCGGGTCGGTCCGCCGGTGCGGCCAGCAGCGCGCCGACGCGTGCTCCCAGTTGAGCACCAGCAGCGGCCGGTCCGCCGCCAGCACCCGTACGAACGCCAGATGCACCAGGTTGTTCACCGCGCGCTCGGCCGCGTTGAACTCCGCCTGCACCGTCGCGGTGAAGAATCCGCTGAGGTCGAAGACGATCGACGGCTCCGGCTCGGCGGGCACCCGCGCCCACAACTCGTCGTAGGTGTCGAAGCCGAGGTCCTCCCACGCCGCCACGGGCAGCAGGATATCTGCTAACAATGTCGGCATGAATCGACTCGGGTGGGCGGCGGTGGCCGCGGGGGCGACCGTGCTGGTGTGCGTCGGCGGCGCGTTCGCGGTGGGCTTTCCGCAGCGCTCGAGCTTCCTGGCCCGGCAGGAGCGGCAGGCCTGCTCGCTGTTCGCCAGGACGTCACCGTTCGGCGAGGTGTCCAGCTGCATCGACCTCGGCCGGCGCACCCCGCCGATCTCCGGCCCCGGCCACGTCTTCCTGCTCGTGGAGACCACCGCCGGGCCGAGCGTGGTGCGCATCGACTACCGCGGCACCGACGATGCGACGTTCACGGCCACCGCGGTCGAGGTTCCCACCAACGAGGCCCCCGGCATCTCGCACGAGACCAGCGAGCGGCTCAAGACCGGCATCGACGGCCGCGGCGGGCTCAAGACCCAGCCCTGGGCGGTCCACCCCGCACCGTGAGTCTTTCACGCCCGCCGGACGCCGCGACCGGCCCGGCGTAGGGCCGGTGACATGCGGCTGAGTATTCGCAACCGGCTGCCGGGCCGGGGCACCGACGTCGAGCACGGCGCGGTGATGACCACGGGCCGGGTCGCGATCGGCGGCGGCGACACGGTCACGGCCGCGATCACCAAGGACGCCGCCGGGCCTGAGCCCCGGCCCCCGCCGGGCCTTCGGAGGTAGGGCTGGCCGTACCACCGGGACACCGGCCGGCGGGCGTGTGCCGGACGGTCCCCGGGCGGTTGTATCGGTGGCATGGCCGACAACGGGGACGTCGTGGTGCTGGAAGGCGTGCAGAAGCGGTTCGGTGCGCTCGTCGCACTGGACTCGGTGACACTGGGGTTCGCGCGGGGGACGTTCACGGCGGTGATGGGGCCGTCCGGGTCCGGCAAGTCCACGCTGCTGCAGACCGCGGCCGGGCTGGAGCGGCCGAGCGCCGGGACGGTCCGGGTCGCCGGCACCGACCTCGGCACGCTGAACGAGACCGGGCTGACGCTGCTGCGGCGCGAGCGGATCGGGTTCGTGTTCCAGGCGTTCAACCTGCTCTCCTCGCTCACCGCCGAACAGAACGTCGCCCTGCCGCTGCGGCTGGCCGGGCGGCGGCCGGCGCGCCGGGAGGTGCGGGAGGTGCTCGCCGCCGTCGGGCTCGCCGACCGGGCCCGGCACCGGCCCGCCGAGCTCTCCGGGGGCCAGCAGCAGCGGGTCGCCATCGCGCGGGCCGTCATCACCCGGCCCGACGTGCTCTTCGCCGACGAGCCGACCGGGGCGCTGGACTCGCGCACCGGGCGGGAGGTGCTCGCCCTGCTGCGCTCCATGGTCGACGGGCAGGGGCAGACCGTCGTCATGGTCACCCACGACCCGGTCGCGGCCGCCCATGCCGACCGGGTGGTGTTCCTCGCCGACGGGCGGGTGGCCGACGCGATGGCGGCGCCGACCCCGCAGGCCGTCGCCGAGCGGATGACCGCCCTGGAGACGGCCGTCCCGTCCGGCGGTGCGGCGTGATGACCGGGATCGCGCTGCAGACCGTGCGGGCCCGGTGGACCTCGTTCGCCGGCGTGTTCGTCGCGGTCGGGCTCGGCGTGTGCCTGCTGGCCACCACCGGGCTCACGCTCGCCGAAAGCGTCGGCGGGGGACGCCGGCCCGTGTGGTACGAGCGTGCCGACGTCGTGGTCGCCGGGCAGAACAGCATCACGGTTGTCGTGGACGCGGGCCGCGAGGACGAGTACACGAGCACGACCGAGACGCAGCGGTCCCGCCCGCTGCCGGCCGACCTGCTCGCACGGCTGCCCGGGGCGGTCGCCGACCGGTGGCTGCCGGGCGGCGCGCACCCGTGGTCGGCGGCGGCGCTGCACGACCTGCCGGCCGGGGACGGGCCGGTCCGCGACGACGAGGCGGTCGCCGGCGGGGCCGGACATCGGGTGGGGGAGCGGGTCCGGGTGCTCGGGCGGGAGTTCACGGTGGTGGGCACGGTCGGCGGGCCGGCCGCGCTGTACCTCACCGACCGGGCCGCCGAACAGCTCAGCGGCGGGCGGATCGACGCGATCGCGGTCCGGGGGATGAGCGCCGGGCAGGTGCGTGCGGCGGTCGGCGACGGGCCGCGGGTGCTCACCGGCGACGCGCGGGCCTCGGCCGAGCCCGACCCGGACGCCGACCTGCTGGCGGTGGCGGCGTCGCTGATGGGGACCACGGCCGGGGTCGCGGCGTTCGTGGCCGTGTTCGTCGTCGCCGGCACGTTCGCGTTCGCCGTCGCCCAGCGGCGCCGCGAGCTGGCGCTGCTGCGGGCGGCCGGGGCCACGCCGCGGCAGGTGCGGCGGCTGGTGCTGGGCGAGGCGCTCGTCGTGGGGGCGGTCGCCGGGGTCGCCGGGTGCGGGGCGGGGCTGCTCGCCGCGCCGCCGTTCGCGCACTTCCTGGCCCGCTCCGGGTTCGCCCCCGCCGGGTTCACGGCCGGGTTCGTGTGGTGGCCGCTGCTGGCCGCGTTCGGCACCGGGCTGCTCGTCGCCCTGGCCGGGGCCGCGGTCGCCGCCCGCCGCGCCGGGCGGGTCCGGCCGATCGAGGCGCTGCGCGAGGCCGCGGCCGAGCGGCGGGTCATGACCGCCGGGCGGTGGGTGTTCGGCCTGGCGTTCCTCGGCGGCGCCGCCGCCCTGCTCATCTGGGCGCCGGTCGACGGCCCGCAGACCATCGCGCTCGTCCTCCTCGACGCCCAGCTGGCCCTCACCGGCATCGCGCTCTTCGCGCCGCTGCTGGCGCCCCGCGCCGCCTGGCTGGCCGGCCTGCCGCTGCCCGGTGTCACCGCTGCCCTGGCCCGCGACGGCGCCCGCACGGCCGTACGCCGCACCGCCTCGACGGTCGCCCCGATCCTCGTGACCGCCGGCATCGCCGCGACGACCCTGGCCGGGACGGCGACCGTCTGGCAGGCCACCGCCCAGGCGAGCGCGAACCGCCTCACCGCGACCGGGGTGCTCGTCGACCCGCCGGCCGGGCGGGCGCCGGACGCCGGGGATGTGCCGGTGGCGCGGTCCGTGGTCTACGTGAACCAGGACGACTACGCGGAGCCGTTCGACGCGATCTTCGCCGGGCCGGGGCTGGGGCGGGTGATGCGGGTGAGCGCCGAGCCGGCCGAGGGCAGCGTGGTCGTGGGGCACGGGCTGGCCGCGTCGATGGGGTGGCGGCCCGGGAGCACGGCCCGGCTGTGGCTGGCCGACTCGACGCCGGTGAGCCTGCGCGTCGGCGGGGTGCTCGAGCCGTCGCTGGACCTCGACGACAGTGTGCTGCTGCCGTGGTCGCTCGGGCCCGGGCACGCCGACGCGGTGTACCTGAGCGGGCCCGCGGGCGGTGCGCAGGGCTCGGTGCTCACGCCGGTCGCGTACTTCGCCGGGCTGGACGCGAAGCAGCGGCGGATGAACGACCTCGCGCTGCTCACGGTGCTCGGGATGGCGCTGCTGTACACCACGATCGCCATCGCCAACACGCTCGTCATGGCCACCGCCGACCGCGCCCGGGACCTCGCCGTGCTGCGGCTGGCCGGGACCACGCCGCGGCAGATCCTCGCCATGGTCGGCATCGAGGCCGTGCTCGCGGCGGTCGCCGGGATCGTGCTGGCCGGGGCGGTCGCCGGGGGCACGCTGCTCGCCCTGCTCCCGGGGCTGCGCGCCGGCGGGGTCGGGCCCGCGCCGGTGGTGCCGTGGACGCCGGTGCTGGCCGTCGCCGCCGTCTGCACCGTCGTCGCGCTCGTCGCCGCCCTCGTCCCGGCGGCGGTGGCGCTGCGCACCCCCGCCGCGCGGATGGCGGCCGTGCGCGAATAGGTAAAGCCGCGCCCAAACCGGCCGATTGGGCCCCCGGGGACACCGGAGGGGGTCTTGTGCTGCTGCGGGCGTATGCCGTCGTGGTCGGGGCGCTGAGCGTCGTGTACTACCTGACGCCCGACTCGACCCTGCGCACGCTGGAGTGGACCGCGATCGCCGCGTTGTCGGCCGTCGCGCTCGTCACCGGCGTGGTGGCGCACCGGCCGCGGCGGCCGCTGCCGTGGCTGCTCGCGGCGGCCGGGCTCGGCTCGTACACGGTCGGGGAGTGGCTGTTCTACCTGCCGCAGCTCGCGCACGGCGAGGACGCGGGCGGGCTGGGGCTGTCCGACGCGTTCTACCTGGCGATGTACCCGTGCCTCGCCGGCGCGCTGGCGATTCTCGTGCGGCGGCAGAACCCGGGCGGCGACCGGGCCGCGCTGCTGGACGGCACCATCGTCACCGTCGGCGGGGCGCTGCTGACCTGGGTGTTCCTCATCGAGCCGTACCTGAGCCGGCCCGAGATCGCCGCCACGGAGCGGATCGCGGCGATCGCGTACCCGTTCGGCGACGTGCTCGTCCTGGCGGTCCTGGCCCGGCTCGGCGGCGGGCGCACCGCGCGCGGCACCCCGCTGCGGCTGCTGTTCGCCGGGGTCGCGTGCCTGCTGGCCGCCGACGCGGTGTACACGTGGCAGTCGCTGCGCGGGGAGTTCCACGCCGGCAGCTGGGTCGACGTCGGGTGGATCGGGTTCTACCTCAGCACCGGCTGCGCGGCCCTGCACCCGGCGATGCGCGACGTCGACGAGCGGCTCCCGCCGGCCGCGCCGCGGCTGTCCAACGGGCGGGTGGCGGTGCTGCTGGCCGTCGCGGCGCTGCTGATCCCGGTGATCATCACGATCAAGTCGGCGGCGGCGACGGAGCTGGCGGTGTTCCTCACCGCCTCGTGCGTGCTGTTCGTCTTGGTTCTGGTCCGTCTTGCCGACGTGGTAAGGGTCCTGCGGGAGGTGCAGCGGCAGCGGGCCGAGGGCCGCTTCCAGCGGCTCACCGAGCAGGTGACGGACCTGGTGTCGATCTGCCGGCGCGACGGGGTGATCCAGTACGTCACGCCGTCGATCCAGTCGCTGCTCGGGCTGGCCCCCGCGGCGGTGCTCGGCCGGCCGCTGACCGACCTGGTGCACCCCGACGACCGGGACCGGGTCGGGCTGCTGCTGGACACCCACGCCACCGGCGGGGTGGTCGGGCCGGTGGAGTGCCGGCTGCGGCGCGACGACGGCGGGTACGTGCTCACCGAGACGATCGGGCGGGCCGTCGACGACGGCGACGAGAGCGGGTACCTGTTCACCACCCGCGACATCACCGAGCGCAAGGCGCTGGAGGAGCAGCTCACGCACCGGGCGTTCCACGACGAGCTGACCGGGCTGGCCAACCGGGCGCTGCTGGCCGACCGGGTGCACCACGCGCTGGAGCGCCGCGGCGCGCCGTACCGCCACATCGCACTCCTGATCGTCGACCTCGACGACTTCAAGACGATCAACGACTCGCTCGGGCGGGCCGCCGGCGACGCGCTGCTGCGCGCGATCGCGGACCGGCTGCGCTCGTGCCTGCGCTCGGCCGACACCGCGGCGCGGCTCGGCGGCGACGAGTTCGCGATGCTGCTGGAGCACCTCGACGACGCGGGCGAGGCGGCCCGCGTCGCCGAACGGGTGCTGGCCACGCTGCGCCGGCCGCTGACCGTCGGCGCGCGCGAGATCCAGCCGCAGGCCAGCGTCGGCATCGCGCTGCCCGACCCCGACCGGCCGCCGGACGCCGACGAGCTGCTGCGCAGCGCCGACGTCGCGATGCACATGGCCAAGCGGCAGGGGCGCAACCGGTACGCCTACTACGCCCCCAGCATGCAGGCCGGCCTGCTGGAGCGGCTCGACCTCGCCGAGGACCTGCGCGGGGCGATCGAGCACCACGAGCTGGTCGTGTACTACCAGCCGTTCGTCGACCTCCGTGACGGGTCGATCACCGGGGCCGAGGCGCTGGTGCGCTGGCCGCACCCGCGCAAGGGGCTCATCCCGCCGGACCGGTTCATCGGGCTCGCCGAGGAGACCGGGCTCATCCTGCCGCTGGGCTACGAGGTGCTCGGCGCCGCCTGCCGCACCGCCGCCGCGTGGCAGGGCTCCGGGGTCCGGCCGCGGATCAGCGTCAACCTCTCGCCGCGGCAGGTGCAGGACCCGGCCGTGATCCTGTACGTCCAGCAGACCCTGCTGCACACCGGCCTACCGGCGCAGCTGCTGACACTGGAGATCACCGAGTCGCTGCTGAGCGAGGACGCCGAGGTCGCCGCGAGCCGCCTCGCCGAGCTCAAGGCCCTGGGCGTGCGGCTCGCCGTCGACGACTTCGGCACCGGGTACTCGTCGCTGTCGCGCCTGCACACGTTCCCGATCGACATCCTGAAGATCCCCAAGCCGTTCGTCGACGGCGTGGCGCGCGGGCCCGAGCACTCGGCCCTGGCCCGCGCGATCCTCGACCTCGCCCAGGCGCTCGACCTGCAGGTCGTCGCCGAGGGCATCGAGGACGCCGCCCAGGCGCGCGAGCTCGCCCGCCTGGGCTGCCAGATCGGCCAGGGCTTCCACTTCTCCCGCCCGGTGCCGGCGCAGGAGTTCGGGGCCCTGCTGCAGCGCGGAGCGTTCGCGCTGGCGTCCTGGTGAGCGGACACCCGCGGGCCTGGACAACGCTCGCCTGGCGTACGCTGGCCCGCCCGCAGCTACCGGACGGTCAGGATCTCGGCCACGGCGGACGGGGACGGCATGGCGGCGATCTCGGCGGCCAGTTCACTCGCGCGGGCCTGGTAGCCGTCGTCGGACAGCAGCTTGCCCGCCTCGATGCGTACCGCCGCGGCGCAGCGCTGCGGGAACGGGATCGCGCGGGCCGCGCCCGCGGCCGTCAGGCGCTCGGCGATCGCGAACTGGTCGCACATCTGGGGCATCACCAGCTGCGGGCGGCCGATCGTCAGGGCCGCCATCGAGCTGCCCGCCCCGCCGTGGTGGACGAACAGCGCGCAGCCGGGCAGGACCTGGTTGTGCGGGATCCAGCCGATGCGGCGCACGTCCGCGGGGAGCTCGGCGATGCCGTGCACCCCGGCGCCGGAGACCACGATCTCCACGTCCAGCTCGCGCAGGCCGTGCACGGCGGCGCTCAGGCCGTCGACGCCCTCGGGGATCGGCACGGTGCCCATCGACACGCACACGCGCGGGCGCGGGGACGGCTCCAGCAGCCAGCCGGGGATGGTGCAGGCCGCGTTGTAGGGCACGTAGCGCATCGGCGTCCCGCCCGGCACGGCGCCGAGGCTCGGCGGGCAGGTGTCGATCGTCAGGGCCGGCGGGTCGACCGCGGTCCCGCCGTACAGCCGCGAAAGCCGCTCCTCGACGCGGGCCAGGGCGGCGTTGTGCACCGGCTCGGGCACCGGCAGGCCCCAGTGCTGCAGCACCCACGGGATGCCGGCGCGGGTCGCGGCCAGGGGGCCCGAATACTCCACCGGTTCGGTGACGAGCAGGTCGGGGCGCCACGCGCGGACCAGGGCGTCGACGTCGTCGCGGGTGCGCTCGGCCAGCGCGACGAACACGTTCAGGTCGAGCTCCTCGTTGCCGCCGAGGCTCAGCCCGGACGGCCACAGCTCGAAGAACGACGCGTCGCCGCCGACGACGGCCGCGGTCAGGCCCGCGCGGCGCACCTGCTGGTGCAGCGGCTGCGGCACGGCGACGAGGACCTGGTCGCCGCGCAGGTGCAGGGCCCAGGCCAGCGGCACCATCGAGAACAGGTGGCCGGGGGCCGGGTTCATGGTGAACAGGACGCGCATCTCACGCTCCGAGGGCGACGGGCAGGTCCTCGATGCCGCGCAGCATGGTGCCGGGCGCGCGGTAGCGGACCGCTCCGGCGATGCGCAGCGTCGGGAACCGGCGCAGCAGGCGGGGGAAGAGGACCTGGGCGTGCATGCGGGCCAGGGCCGCGCCCGGGCAGAAGTGCCGGCCGGCGCCGAAGCTCAGCGACGCCCGGGCGGGCCGGCGCAGCACGTCGAAGCGGTCGGGCTCGGCGACGTACGCCGGGTCCCGGTTCGCCGCCCCGATGAGCCCGAGCACGGCCATGCCCGGCTCGACGTCCACGTCGCCGAAGCGGGCCGGCGCGGTGGCGATCCGCACGGCGATCTGCACCGGCGGCTCGAAGCGCAGGATCTCCTCGACCGCCCGCCCGGCGGTGGCGTCGTCGCCGCCGCGGACCAGGGCGGCCTCGTCGGGGTACGACAGCAGCAGCCGCGCCCCGAGCGTCACCAGGCTCGCCGGTGAGTCGTAGCCGGCGCCGAAGAGCAGGGTCAGGTCCCCGAGGTACTGCTCCCCGAGGTCCGGCCGCAGCCGCCGCACCACCGGCAGCAGCCCCGCCTCCCGGTCGGCGGCCAGGACCTCCAGCGCGTCGATGATCTCGTCGCCGGCGCTGGCCATCGCCGAGCGCTGCCGGGGCGTCATGAACGGCTCGAACGCCGCCGAGGCGACCCGGGCCGCCTCGCCCAGCCGCAGCGCGTCGGCGTCGGGCAGGTCCAGCAGCCGCCCGGTGACCAGCGACGCGAACGGGATCGCGAGCGCCTCGGCGAGGTTCACCACGCCGTCGCGGGCGAGCCGCTCGCCGAAGGCGGTGAGGCACTGCTCCGCGGTCGCGGCCGTGCACTCGCGCAGCTCCTCGGCGCGGCGCGGGACGAGCCGGTGGGCCAGCGCGGCGCGCAGCTCGCTGTGCACGGTGCCCTCGCGCCAGCCGAACGACTGGTACAGGCAGCGGATGATCCGCACGTCGCGCCAGTTCGGGGTGAGCCGGGCCGGGTCCTCGCCGGGGCTTTCGAAGATCGGCTCCTGCAGCAGGCGGGCGACGTCGGCGTGGCGGCTGAGCACCGCCGCGGCCGCCTTGCCGGGCAGGTCGACGCGCAGGACCGGGGTGCGCTCGCGCAGGGCGCGGTAGGTCGCGTACGGCTCGGCGAGCGCCCGCGGCCGGACCAGGTCGAGGAAGAGCCGCTCGGCGTGGCGGCGCTCGGCCTCGGCGAAGAAGCGCAGCAGCGCCGCGGCCGTGCGCTGCGGCTGCTCGAGGTTCGGGCTGTGCGAGGCGTCCGGGATGATCTCGAGCCGCGCGCCGAGCCGCTCGGCGTAGGCGGCGAAGTCCCCGGCGGACCACAGGCGCTGGTCGCGGTGGCCGTGCACGATCAGCACCGGCACCCGCGTGGCCCGCAGGTCGGCGCCCCGGTCCGGCTCGGCGGTGAGCGAACGCAGCGCCCCGTGCAGGAACGCCAGGCGCATCCCGGCGAGCCGGCGGCGCCAGAACTCGCGGCGGTCCGCCTCGCGCTGCGGCACCAGGCGCCGCACCACCGGCCACATGACCGCGGCGCCCTGCAGCGCGAGGGTGGCGTCGAAGCCCGAGAGCAGCTTGCGGTGCCGGGCGCCGTCCATGCCGGGCCCGGCGCCGATGAGCGTCACCGACAGCAGCAGGTCCGGGCGGGCGAGGGCGGCGGCGCGGGCGACGAACCCGCCGTAGGAGTGCCCGACGAGGTGCACCGGCCGCCCGGCGCCGATGCGTTCGAGCACGGCGACCAGGTCCTCGGCGTGCCGGGCGATGGTGTGCCCGGCCGGGGACTCGTCGTCGAGCTCGGCGTAGTGGCCCTGATAGTCGTAGGCCCAGGCGTGGTAGCCGCCGCCGGCGACGGCGGGCAGGATCGGGACGAAATCCTCCTTGGACCCGACGACGCCGGCGCACAGGACGACGGCGGCGCCACGGTCCGCGCCGGCGGGCGGGGGCATCCGCAGCGCCGCGACCGGCCCGCGGGCCGTGTCGAGCCGCAGTTCGGAGTCGCTGAGCGTGAGCACGCTGCGACATTAGTCCGTTTTGGGCAATTTTATCGGTTATGTGGAACTTTATCCGCCGATCAGCTTCCAGGCCCGGGCCCCGCCCAGCACCCCGGCGGTGTTCGGCACGATCGACACGTCGTCGCCCAGGGCCGCGACCGTCTCGGCGTCGATCAGGGCCGAGTTGCCGCCGCCGATGTACAGCCGGTCCCACCGGAACACCGGCCGCAGCCCGTCGACGACCCGCCGCACCCGCCGCGACCACTTGGCGTTGCCCAGCTCGCGGCGCTGAATCTCGCCGATGTAGGTGTCGTAGGTCCGCTTGCGCCGGATCGGCCCGTGTGAGAGCTCCAGGTGCGGGGCGAGCACCCCGTCGTCGAACAGCGCGCTGCCCAGCCCCGTGCCGAGCGTGAGCACCAGCTCCAGCCCGGTGCCGACGACCAGGGCGGCGCCGTGCACCTCGGCGTCGTTGAGCACGAGCACCGGGCGGCCGAAGGCGCGGTTGAGCGCGGCCCGGGCGTCGTAGCCGGTCCAGGCCGCATACAGCCCCGGGTCGACGGCGGTGTGCGGGCCGGCCCGGTTGACGTAGTGCGGGGTGGCCACGACCCGGCCGTGGCGGATCATGCCGGGCAGCCCGACGGTGGCCCGGTCGGCCGCCGGTAGCTGGGTCTCGATGTCGAGCACGGCGCGCACGAAGCGGTCGGGCGGGAACGGGTACGGCGTCGCGACCCGGATCGGGCCGCCGACCAACGCGTCGGAGTCGTCCACGACGGCCGCCTTGAGCCCGCCGCCGCCACAGTCGATCGTCAGCGTGTTCACCACCGCTGGATTGTGCGCCGCGATCGCCCCGCCCGCCGCACGGGCGGCGAAAAAGCCACGTTGATCACGGCCGGCGGACCGCTCGGCGCAGTGGCCGGGACGCTCGCCGCGCCGGGGTCGACGCCGTCCGAAATATCTTCAAGAATCAATGAGCTGGCGACCCCGAAACCCCTGCACGCCGCCTCCGCCAGGGCGGCGTGCAGGCCACCTCCGCCACGGACGGGAGCACGGACAACATGCGACGACGTATCGGCCTCACCCTCGGCCTCGCGCTGGCCCTGGTCGCGGGGGCCCTGATCCCGGCCGCGCCCGCGCTGGCCGAGTCCAACGGCGGCGTGCGGATCATGCCGCTGGGCGACTCGATCACGGACGGCTACAACGTGCCGGGCGGGTACCGCCTCAACCTCTGGCAGCGCCTCGCCGCCGGCGGCTACCGGGCCGACTTCGTCGGATCGCGCTTCAACGGCCCGGCGGGCCTGGGCGACCACGACCACGAGGGCCACTCCGGCTGGCGCATCGACCAGATCGACGCGAACATCGTCAACTGGCTGCACACCTATGCTCCGCGCACGATCCTGCTGCACATCGGCACGAACGACATGAACCAGAACTACGACGTCGCGAACGCCCCGGCGCGGCTGTCGGCGCTGATCGACAAGATCCGGGCCAACAACGCGACCGTCGAGCTGTTCGTCGCCAAGATCACGCCGGAGAGCGACCCCACGCGGGAGTCGCGGGTGCAGGCGTACAACGCCGCCATCCCCGGCATCGTCGCGCAGAAGGGCGCGCGCACCCACCTGGTCGACATGCACTCGGCGATCACCACCGCCGACCTGGCCGACGGGGTGCACCCGAACGCCGGCGGCTACGACAAGATGGGCGCGCGCTGGTTCTCCGCGCTGC
This sequence comes from Dactylosporangium sp. CA-233914, assembly GCF_050942935.1. NCBI lineage: Bacteria > Bacillati > Actinomycetota > Actinomycetes > Micromonosporales > Micromonosporaceae > Dactylosporangium > Dactylosporangium sp. CA-233914. The sequence continues at coordinate 4,635,699 of NZ_CP192030.1, forward strand.
AGTCGGTCCCCGCGAGCCTCACCCCCGTGGGTGTACCGCCGGTGGGGTCCCCGGTCTCCGTGCTCAACCCGCAGTCGGGGCGCTGCCTCGAAGGCTACGGCACCGGGACCGCCAACGGCACCCAGGTCAACATCTGGAACTGCCACGGCGGCACCAACCAGACCTGGACCCGCACGGCCGCGGGCGAGCTGCGCCTCTACGGCGGCAAGTGTCTCGACGTGAGCGACAACGCCACCGCCAACGGCACCAAGGTGCAGCTCTGGGACTGCAACGGCACCACCGCGCAGAAGTTCACGTTCAACGCCGACGGCACCCTCGTCGGCGCCGGGTCGGGCAAGTGCGTCGACGTGACCTCCAGCGGCACCGCGAACGGGACGCTCGTGCAGCTGTACCAGTGCAACGGCACCGGCGCCCAGAAGTTCACCACCCGTTAGCGCAGCAGCCCGTTCAACAGGCTGCGCAGCGCCCGCTCGAACAGGTCGGGAGCGTCCTGCGGGGGTGCCGGCGCCCCGGAGGACGCCTCCGCCATGGCGGCGACCAGGTGGCGGTACCCGGCCAGGTCCGCGGCGAAGGACAGCCCCTCCGGCTGGGGGCGCGCGAACAGCGACACGACGCCGGTGATCATCGCGACCGCCTCGAACTTGGCCTGCGTCGGGCACCGCACGGGGGCCAGGACGCCGAGGCAGTGCTCGAAGTACGCCAGCGCGTTGGGGCCGAGGCCCCGGTTGCGCTGCGCCGCCTCCAGCAGCCAGGGGTGCCGCTTGAACAGGCCCAGCTGCTCGCGGGCCAGCAGCACGAGCGCGTCGATCGGGTCGGGCGCGGCCGGGAACGGGGCCAGCGCGCCGATCGCCGCGTCGGCCATGAGGTCGAGCAGGTCGTCGCGGGATGACAGGTAGCGGTACAGCGACCCCGCCCCGGTCCCGAGCTTCGCCGCCACCGCCCGCATCGACACGGCCGCGAGCCCGTCGGCGTCGGCGAGTGCGGTCGCGGCCGCCACGATCTCCTCCCGGCTGTGCCCGGGCGCGGGCCCCCGGCTCCCCCGCGGCGGTCGCTGAAAAATCGACTGGCTCTCACCCACCCCACTACTCTAAACTGCAAACAGCGTTCGCAGATTTTAGGGAACTCGGAGAGGGAGGCGGCATGGCGGCGGAGGACCTGGTGGTGGTACACGGCGGGGCCGTGACCGCCGACTTCTACACGCGGCTGGCGAAGGCGCTCAAGGGCCGGGTCGCGGTCCACCTGTACGACCGGCGCGGCCGGGGCAGCGCGGGCCCGAAGCCGGCCGGTTACACGGTCGACGACGAGATCGCCGACCTGGCGGCGGTGCTGGAGCGCACCGGCGCCCGCAACGTCTTCGGCCACAGCTACGGCGGCCTGGTCGTGATGAGGGCCGCGCTGGAGATCGAGTTCGACCACATCGTGCTCTACGACGGCACCGTGAACGTCGACGACGTCTTCCCGTCGGACTACGTACCGCGGATGCGGCGGTACATCGACGCGGGCGACCTGCCGCGCGCGATCGCCGTGATGAGCGGGGGTCTGCAGTTGACGAAGCTGCCGTTCGGGGCCCGGATCCTCCTCGCCCGGGCGTTCCTGCGCACGCCGATCGGGCGGACCATGGGCGAACTGCTGCCGACGTCGATCCTGGAGACCGAGGAGGTCGTCGCCCAGTCGGGTCCCGCCCAGGAGTACGCCGGCGTCACCGCCCGCACCCTGCTGTCCTGCGGGGCGCGCAGCGGGGCGTACTACCGCGAGATGAACGAGCGGCTGGCGGCGGTGATGCCAGACGCGCGGACCCACGTCCTGCCGCGCGCCTCGCACAACGCCGCCTGCGTCGCCCGCCCGCACTTCGCGAACATGGTGGCGGACTTCCTCACCAAGGAGCCGGTGAGGTCGTGACGCTACGAGCGGGTCCAGCGCTGGTTGGCCCCGCCGTTGCAGGTCCAGATCTCGACCAGGGTGCCGTTCGCGGTGCCCTGGCCGGTGACGTCCAGGCACAGCCCGGACTCGACGCCCACGACGGTGCCGTCGGCGCCGACGGTCCACTGCTGGTTCGCCCCGCCGTTGCAGTCCCAGATCGCCACCGGCGAGCCCGGCGCGGTCGCGTGCTGCATGACGTCGAGGCACTTGTTCGCGTACACCCGCAGCGCCCCGCCCGAGGCCTGCGTCCACTGCTGGTTGCCGCCGCCGTTGCAGTCCCAGATCTCGACCTGGGTGCCGTTGGCCTGCGTGGCGTTGGGCACGTCGAGACAGCGGCCGGACTGGGCGCTCACCAGCGCGCCGGACACCGGCGGGGGCGGGCCGGCGACCGCGGTCACCGACAGGTTGTCGAACTGCGCCGTCTCGCCCTGGCTGGTGCCGATGCCGACCTGGCCGGTGCTCCAGGCCGCGTCGCCGAGGGTGGCGAGCGTGACGCCGTCGATCTGGGCGGTGAGACTGGTGCCCGAGAACGTCAGCGCGATGTTGTGCCAGGTGCCGGTCCCGGGCGCGGTCACCGTCCCGCTGCGCAGGGTCGTCATGGTGTTGTTGACGTCATTGCGCAGCACACTCCACGCGCCGGTGTCGGACAGCCGCAGGTAGTAGGCGTTGAGCCCGGCCGGCCCGAACGCGTGCTGGGTGCCGGCGCGGCCGATGACCTCCGCGTAGCCGGCCTGCTCCAGCCGCACGTCGGCCGACACCTTGTAGTTGCTCCAGCCGAGGTCGCCCAGCAGCGCGTACGGGTCGCTGAGGTCGTCCCAGGTGATCGGGGCGCGCGGCGACATCTGGCGCACGCACCTCGTCCCGCCGCACTGGGCGATCTCGAACGCGCCCTGCATGTCGGCGAGGTACTTCGCCTCCCGGCCGATCGCGTAGCCGTTGAAGTCGTCGGTGTACGGCAGCGCGAGGGTCCCGGCGGCCGGGGACGTCGCGGTGCCCTTGCCCTGACCGGTCGTGGTGCTCAGGGTGTACACCCGCCCGGGCTGCAGCGTCACCGTGAACGACCCGCCGGACGGGGTGACGTCGGCGGTGTGCGCGAAGTAGTCGGCCGGACTGGTGCTGGACAGCAGCGTCGACCACACGTGCACGGCGCCGGTGGACAGCCCGCCGGTGACGGTCGCGGTGAACGGCTGCGCGGCGGTGGCGTCCATCGTCTCGATCACGACGCTGTAGTTGCCACTGTCCGGGTCGCGCATGGTGACGTAGCTGCCGTTGGCGCGGTTGCCGCCGAGGTAGCCCGAGGCGCCGTCGAGATAGCGCCAGCCCGGGGCCGTGAACTGCGTCGTGTGGGCCATCACCCAGGCGTTCTTGCCGACCGAGTAGCTGCCGGACCAGGGCTGCGCGGCCAGCGCCACGCCCATCGTCGGGAACGGGATGTTCGGGGTGATCGCGGCGATGACCGGCCAGTTGAGGTACGCGGTCATCTTCCCGTCGAGGTAGCCGCGGTTGATCCCGCGCGCGAGCGCGGCGGCGCCGAGGTTGTAGTCGTCGGAGCCGTTCTCGCTCGCCCAGACCTTCTTGCCGCTGTTGATCGCGTCGGTACTGCTGGGGCAGTTCGTCTGCGCCCCGCGGTACCCGCAGACGTAGTGCGAGCCGAGCACGTCCACGGCCGCGGCGAAGGCCGGGTCGCTCACCACGTCGCCCGCGGGGTTGAAGCTGGTGTCGTCGGCGACGACCTGCACGTTGCCGTACCCGTGGCTGTTGAGGGCGGACTTGAGCCGCTCGTACCAGCCCTTGTCGTAGCCGCGCTCGTTCCAGCCGCCGAGGTAGTCGAACGTCAGGCCGTGGCTGTTCTTCGCGCAGTCCAGGAACGCCAGGTAGTAGTTGATCATGTCGTCGGACCAGAAGTTGCCGTTGCCGATCCAGCCGGGGGCGCCCCAGGCGAGGGCGTACAGCTTGATCCGCGGGTTGCGCGCGCGGGCCTGCTCGGCCATCCACCACTCGTAGCCGCGGTCGCAGTTGAGGTCGGTGGCGGTGTGCTGGTGGCTGGGCTCGGCACCGCTGGTCGAGTTGGTGTCGCCGCCGACCTCGACCTTCATGATCTGCATGGCGGCCCCGTAGCCGGGCTTGAACAGGTAGTCGAGAATCTGGCCGCGCTGCGGCTCCGGGTAGTCGTAGAGCAGACGGCTGTTGCCGCCGCCCCCGGAGATGGCGCCGACGCCGTCGAACGTGCGCCCGGCGGACGTACCGTTGATGGTGACGGTGGTCGCCGCGGCCGCGGGCCCGGCCGCGACGAGTTGCGCGGCGACGAGACACACGACGGCGGCGATGGCGAGACGAGGTTGCATGTGCGGTCCTCCATGGCGGTGGGGTGAACCACCCTCAGATTCCCACACGTATCGACATAGTTCTACACTCAAAGATGTCGATTTATGATCGCGTAGCCGCGGTGGACATCGGCGGCACCTGGACCCGCGTCGCCGGCGCCGGGCGGTTCCCCACCGACCCCTCCTACGACCGCCAGCTCGCCGCCCTCACCGACGCGATCCCGAAGGACGCGACGGCGCTCGGCGTCTCCTTCGGCGGCCGCGTCACCCCGTCCGGCGCGGTCCGGGTGTCGCTGAACCTGCGCGACTACGAGGGCCGCTCGCTGGCCGCCGACCTGTCCGCCGCGGTGGGCGTCCCGGTCCGGATCGCGCACGACGCCACGTGCGGCCTGCTCGGCGAGGCCGGCTCGGGCGCCCTGCGGGGCTTCGACCGCTGCGGCTACCTGACCCTGTCCACGGGCGTCGGCGCGGCCCTGAGGCTGGCCTCGGTCTGCCTCACCACCGAGGCCGGCCATCAGCTCGTCGCGGGCAACGACCTTCCGTGCGACTGCGGCCAGACCGGCTGCCTGCAGACGCTGACCGGCGGCGACGCCCTGCGCCGGCGCCTGGGCCGGCCGCTGGAATCCATCGACGACCCCGGGTTCTGGCGGACCTACGCCGAGTCGCTGGCCCTCGGCGTGGCCAACTTCGCCCTGTCGGCGGGCCTGGAGGCGGTCGCCCTGGGTGGGGCGATCGCCTCGAACCCGCGCCTCTGGCCCCCACTGCGCACGACCCTGTCCCGGGTCCTGACCTACCAGCAGGTCACGGTCGTGCCGGCAGCCTTGGGCGAGGCAGCCTCCATCACCGGCGCGTCCCGGCTGCCGTCCCTGCCCACGGCCGCGATCCTGCACTGAGACCGGCCCGCTGGGCTCTGGCCGTGCCCCATCGCGGGGAGGAGCTGCTCGTCTTCGAGTACCACGACCCCCACGAAGGATCAGACCTTCTACCGGCCCCTGGGTGGAGGAATCGAGTTCGGCGAGACCGCCGAGTCGGCCGTACGTCGCGAGCTGCGTGAGGAACTCGGCGTCGAACGGCTCGACGTACGCCGCTTGGGCGTGCTGGAGAACATCTTCAACGGATTCGGCCGGGACGGGCACGAGATCGCGTTCATCTTCGAGTGCCGGCTCGCCGGCTCGCATGTGCGGCATTCACGGGCGCTGCGCGCCGCGACTTGTCGGATTTATACCCCGTCGGGTCATGAGTCCCCTTCGCCGGCGCCGGCCAGGTCGATGAGGTGCCGGCCCAGCTTTGCGATCTCGTCCCGCAGCTGCGCGGGCCGGACCACGGTGAAGTCCCAGCCCAGGCCGGCCAGCATCCGGGCCATCCCGTCGAGGTGCTCGGCCCGGCACACCAGCCGCACCCCGCCGCCCTCGGCCGGGGTCACGGTGGCGACGGTGGCGGGCACCCGGCGGCGGACCTCGGCGGGGTCGGCGTGCAGGAGGACCTCGACCTCGTGCCGGTACGGCACCGCCGCGAGGGCCCCGGCGACGTGTGCCACCGGGTCGAACGCGTCCGGCGGCGCGAAGCGCTCGGAGCCCGCCTCGGCCGCGCCGATCCGGTCCAGCCGCAGCGTGCGCAGTGCGCCGCGGCGGTGGTCGAGGCCGGTGGCGTACCAGCGGCCGGCGTGGAAGACCAGCCCGTACGGGTCGAAGTCGCGGGTCGTCTCCTCGCCGCGCCACGAGCGGTAGGCGAGCGTGACGCGGCGGTGGTCGCGGGCCGCCTCGGCCAGGACCAGCAGGTGCCGGGCGCCGGGCAGGCCGGGGGCGTCGCGGGGCGCGGCGGTGAAGCCCAGCGTCTCGCGCACGGCCCGGACCCGCTCGCGCAGCGCCGCCGGCAGCACCCGCTCGATCTTGGCCAGCGCCGACTCGCGGGCCGCGGTGCCGACGCCGAGCCCGAGCCGCTCGGCCGCGAGCAGCCCGAGCACCACCGCGACGGCCTCGTCGTCGCTGAGCATCAGCGGGGGCAGCCGGTAGCCGGCGGCGAGCGAGTAGCCGCCGTAGCGCCCGCGCCCGGCGCGCACCGGCAGGCCGAGGTCCGCCAGCGCGGCCGCGTGCCGGCGGACGGTCCGCTCGTCGATGCCGAGCCGCTGCGCGAGCTGCGGCCCGGTCAGCCCCGGCCGCGCCTGCAGCACCTCCAGCAGCGCGAGCACCCGCGCGGTCGACTGTGACACGGGCCACTCCAGGGCAGTCGCAAAATCAGGGCAGAATCTGCCCGGATTCGATCGTAGCGTCGAGCGCATGACGAACTTCGTGATGGTTCCCGGCATGTGGCTCGGCGCGTGGGCGTGGGACGCGGTGGCGGAGCCGCTGCGCGCGGCCGGGCACGACGTGACGGCGGTGACGCTCGGCGGGCTGGCCGAGCGCGCGTCCGAGGCCGGCGCGGCGACGCTCGAGTCGCACATCGGCGACGTGGTCGCCGCGGCCGGCGAGCACCCGGCGGTGACGCTCGTGGCCCACAGCTACGGCTGCTTCCCGGTGCGCGGCGCGGTGGAGCGCCTCGCCGGGCGGGTGACCCGGGTGGTCTACGTCGACAGCGGCCCGGTCCCGGACGGCACCGCCCAGGCCGACTTCGGCACCGAGCCGGACCCGACCGGCACCGCGGTCGCGCCCCCGTCGTTCGACCCGGCCGACGACCCGGTGCTCTTCGCCGGGCTGGAAGGCCGCTCGGCGTGGATTCGCGAGCGGGCCACCCCGCACCCGTACGCGACCGTCGCCGCCAAGCTGCGCCTGCGCGATCCGGACCAGCCCCCGACCGACCTGGTCTGCTCCACCTTCACGCGCGACAACGTCGAGGGGATGATCGCCGCCGGCCACCCGTTCTTCGCCGGCCTCGACCGGCGCGACTACCGGGTCCACGAGCTGCCGACCGGGCACTGGCCGATGTTCAGCCGCCCGGCCGACCTCGCCGCGCTGCTGGACCGATGAAAGCTCCACTCCCCGGCCGCTGCCGCAGCCATCGTCACCATCCGTCAACTCATCCAACGCGCCCGCAGGCTCGAGTAGCCCCTGTTGCCGGTCGCCCTCAGCTTTAGTTTTAACCGGCCGGTTCAGAGGTCTTTGATCTTTTGGGCCGGTTTCGGTGTGTCGTAAGGACATGGGTACGGCCACCCGTGATCATTCGGAGTGCTGAAGCTTCGAAGGATGTGGGGTGGCCGTGGGGCCTACTATGCCAGGTTTGCGGGCGGTGGTCGCGGCTGAGCCGGTGGTGTGTCGTGCCGGGCTGATCGCGTGGCGGGCGGCGCTGTACCGGTGTTTCGGCAGGCGTGCGGATGCCCTGTTCGAACTGGTCGATGCGGTGCTCACCGCGCAGGGGCCGGTGGGTTCGCTGGTGGAGCTGTCGCTGGAGAAGGCGTTCCGGCGGGGTCATGGGGCGTTGTACGACGCCCTGGCCTGCGGGGTGATCGATGTTGCGGCGCTGCGCGAGCTGATTGCCGGTTCGTGGGACGGTCTGGACGACGGGCCGGTGAAGATCGCGGTGGATGTGTCGTCGTGGCCGCGTCCGGACGCGGAAACTTCCCCGGAACGGTGTCACTGCTACACCGCCTGCCGCTGCGACGGGGCCCGTAAGACGATCCCGGGGTGGCCGTTCTCGTTCGCTGCCGGCCTGCAGTGGGGCGCCTCGTCGTGGACGACGCTGTTGGACGCGGTACGGATCGGCCCGCACGACGACCCGACCCTGGTCACGGTCGAGCAGGTCGCCGAGGTGTCCGCGCGGCTGGACACGGCCGGCATGTTGGTGGGGCGGCCCGCCCCGATATTCGTGTTCGACTCCGGCTACGACCTGACCAGGATCAGCTACCTCCTCGGCACCCGCGGCGCGCGGGTGCAGGTGCTCGGCCGGGTCCGCAGCGACCGGGTGTTCTACGCCGCGCCGGGCTACGCCGGACGGGTCGACGGCCGGCCGGGGCGGCCACGCCGGCACGGCGACCGGTTCGAACTGTCCACGCCCGCGTCGCTGCCACCAGCCGATGAGCGGTTGTCCGCACAGAGTCCACGCTATGGTCAGGTGCAGGTCAGTGCCTGGCATGGACTGCACCAGAAGCTGGGCAGGCAGGCCGGCTGGACCGACTTCGCCGGTGTGTTACCGATCGTGCCCGGCACGGTCATCCGCATCCAGGTCGAGCACCTCCCCGGCAACCGTAAGCCAGACGATGTGTGGCTGTGGCACACCGCACCGCCCGGCACCGGGTTCGACCTGGACCTGCTGTGGAAAACGTACCTGCGCCGGTTCGATCTGGAACACACGTTTCGGCTGCTCAAGCAGACCCTCGGCTGGACCGCACCGCAGATCCGCACCCCGCAGCAGGCGCAGCGCTGGACCTGGCTGATCATAGCCGCGCACACCCAGCTTCGGCTGGCCAGGACCCTCACCACCGATCTGCGCCGGCCCTGGCAGCAACCGATCCCAACCGGTACACCGATCACCCCGGGCAGGGTCCGGCGGGGTTTCGGCCAACTACGCCGACACCTGGGCACCCCGGCCGGTAGACCAAAATTCACCGCCCCCGGACCCGGCCGCCCCACCGGCAGCACCCGACCACCACGAACCCACTACCCCGTCGGGAAGAAGAAGCCCGCAACGGACGAACCAACAGCAACAAAACCCAAGATCACAGGTTAAAACTAAAGCTCAGCGCCGCAGGTGATGGTCGAAGAAGTCGATGAGGTGGCCGCGGGTGAGGGCGATCGCGCGCTGCGGGCGGATCGTGCCGTACACCTGGGTGGAAAGCTCGAGCAGCACCGAGTCGTGGAAGGTCAGGTGTTGGGCACCGGGGATGCGCACGGTCCGGTGCCAGCCGCGCAGCCGGGCGGTGAAGCCCGGCCAGGACGGGTCCTCCTCGTCGCTGCCAACCAGCAGGAACGGCTTGTCCAGGCCGGTCTGGGCGACCGGGCCGTAGAAGGTGCCGTCCAGGTTGGCCCCGGCGACCAGGCGCGGGTCGTCGCGCACCGCCTGGGCCGCGGCCGCCCCGCCCAGCGAATGGCCGAAGACCCACGCCCGGCGCACGCCGAGCCGGTCCAGCACGAACCGGATGTCGGCCGCCCGGACCTCGACCATCTGCCCGGCCACCGCCTCGATCGTGTCCGGGTCCTGCAGCAGCGGCAGGATCGTGTTCGGCTCCAGGCGCCCGCCCGGGAACTCGACCGCGATCCCGTCGTGGGTGTGGTCCACGGTCACCACCAGGTAGCCGTTCGCGGCCAGGTGCTCGACGAGCGCGGAGCTGGAGTTGCGCAGGGCGCCGAAGCCGGGGGAGAAGACGATCGCCGGGCCGTTCGGGCCGCGCGGGGCGCCGAGTCGGCCGTGGGTGCGGACCTCGGCCAGGCCCGGCAGGTCGGCGGGGGTGCCGGTGACGGTCTCGATGAGGTCGCGGCCCACGGGCCCCGCCTCGGCCGGCGTCACCCAGGCAGCCCGCGAGAAGCCGGCCTGCGCGGTCGGGTACCACAACTGCGCCATCACTTCCCGGGGACGGCGCCCGGGAACCCACGGGTCGGTTCGCGAGCGATCCACCAGATGCATGACGGTCGTGCCGACAAGATGCGGGCCGTGTGGGGCCGGAAGGCAGAAGGCCGGGGAGGACAGCCGCGGGGCAACCGTCGCCGCGGCGGCGGAGGCGAGGAGGGTGCGTCGCTTCATGCGGCGAACCGTAGGAGCGCGGCGGCGGGGGCGCGTCCTGCTCAGGTAGTACGACCTCGCGTAGACGACTCGAGCCACGAACGCGCCTAGCGTCGCTGCCGTGACGAGACACGGGATGGGACCCGCGGCGGTGCGGGCCGACGGTGTGGTGAAGGTGTACGGGTCCGGCGAGACCGCGGTGCGGGCGCTCGACGGTGTCGGGGTGCAGTTCGCGGCGGGGGAGTTCACCGCGGTCATGGGGCCGTCCGGGTCCGGCAAGTCGACGCTCATGCACTGCCTGGCCGGGCTCGACCCGGTCGACGCCGGGTCGGTGCGGATCGGCGGGACGGAGCTGACCGGGCTGTCGGACCGGGCGCTGACCCGGCTGCGGCGGGACCGGATCGGGTTCGTGTTCCAGTCGTTCAACCTGCTGCCGACGCTCACCGCGGAGCAGAACATCACGCTGCCGCTCGACCTCGCCGGCCGCCGGCCCGACCCGGGCTGGATGCGGGAGCTGGTGGCGACCCTGGGGCTGCAGGACCGGCTGCGGCACCGGCCGTCGGAGCTCTCCGGCGGGCAGCAGCAGCGGGTGGCGTGCGCGCGGGCGCTGCTCGGCCGCCCCGACGTGGTCTTCGCCGACGAGCCGACCGGCAACCTCGACTCCCGCACCGGCGCCGAGGTGCTTTCGTTCCTGCGCGCGAGCGTCGAGCGGCTGGGCCAGACGATCGTCATGGTGACCCACGACCCCGTGGCGGCCGGGCACGCCGACCGGGCGGTGCTGCTGGCCGACGGCCGGATCGTCGACGAGATCCACCAACCGGACCCGGACTCGGTACTGGCCGGGCTGCGCCGGCTGGGAGGCTGACGTGCTGCGCACCGTGATCGCCGGCCTGCGCGTCCGGCGCCTCGTGCCGACCCTGGTCGCCGTCGTGCTGGCGGTGGCGTTCGTCGCCGGGACGCTGATCTACCGCGACACCGCCGAGGCGGCGCTCTACGACGAGTACGCGCGCGCCGCCCGCAACGTCGGCGTCGCCGTCACCGCCCGCGGCGACGCCCGGCTGGCACCCTCCACACTGGACGCCGTCCGCGCCGACGGGGGCGTGGCGGGCGCGGACGGGCGGATGGCCGAGCGCCTGCCGCTGCTGGACCGGCGCGGGCGGGTGGTAACCGACCTCGGCGAGCCCGGCTACGGCATCAACGCGGGCACGGACCCGCGGCTGCGGCCGTTCGACCTGCACAGCGGCCGGCTGCCGCAGCGGGCCGGGGAGGCGGCGCTGGATACGCGCACGGCGGGGCGGATCGGTGTGGCCGCGGGCGACGAGGTGACCGTCGTCGACGCGAGCGAGGCGCGGCAGACGCTGCGGATCGTCGGCCTCGTCGACGTCACCGGCTTCGGCGGGCGCCGCAGCTCCTCCGTCGTGCTCACCGAGCCCGAGCTGACCCGGCTGACCGGCGCGGCGGGCTACCGCGAGGTCGTCGCCGCCCTGCGCCCGGGCGCCGACGCGGCCACCGTACGCGACCGCCTCGACCCGGGGCCGGACGCGCGGCGGCGGACCGGGCAGCAGCTGCGCGAGGACCTGGCCCGGGAGTCCTCGGGGCAGATCGGCGGGCTGCTCGTCGGCCTCGGGCTCTTCGCGCTCGTCGCGCTGCTCGTCGCCGGGTTCGTCATCGTCAACACGTTCACGATCCTCATGGCCCAGCGGCTGCGGGAGACGGCGCTGCTGCGCTGCGTCGGGGCCGGGCGCGGGCAGGTGTTCACACTCGTGGTGAGCGAGGCGGCGCTCGTCGGGCTGGCCGGGTCGCTGCTGGGCACCGCGCTCGGGGTCCTCGTCGCGCTCGCCCTGTCCCGGCTCTCCCCGCTGCTCGGCGTGCCCGCCGGCGACGTGGTGCTGACCGCCGCGCCGCTGCTCGCCGGGCCGGCGCTCGGGCTGCTGGTCACCGTCGGGTCGGCGGTCACGCCGGCGCTGCGGGCGACCCGGGTCCGGCCGGTCGCGGCGCTGCGGGCCGCGGTCCCCGAGTCCGGCGCGTTGCGCCGCCTCACCCTCGTGCTGGCCGTCGTCGTGGCCGGCGCCGGCACCGCGCTGACCGTCCTGGGCGTGCGCGGCCACGGCGGGCCGCTCGCGTCGATGGCACTGGTGATGCTCGGCGGCACCGGGGTCTTCGCGGCGCTGCTGCTGCTCACGCCGCGCCTGGTCGGGCCGGTGGTGCGGGCGCTGGGGTGGCTGCCGGGGCGGCTGTTCGGGGTACCGGCGAAAATGGCCACGGCCAACGCGGCCCGCAACCCGGCGCGGACCGCGGCCACGACGGCGACCCTCCTCATCGGGGTGGCCCTCATGGCCGGCGGCGGCACGGTCGCCGCCACCGTCAGCCGCACCGCCGAGGCGCAGCTCAACACCGCGTTCCCGGTCGACTACCTGCTCACCCCGTCCGTGCCGGGCGACGGCGTGCCGGCGGCGGTCGCGGGCGAGGTGCGCGCCGCCGGCTTCCCGGTCGCGGCGCCGGTGCGCCAGGGCAAGGCCGGCGACCTGCTGGTCGGCACGGTCGACCCGGAGGCGTACTCCCCGAAGGTCACCGCGGGCCGCCTCGCCGATCTGCGCCCGGGCACCGCGATCGTGCCCGCCGCCTCCGACGCGCTCGGCGCCCGGCGGGTCGGCTCGCGCATCGACCTGGAGGCCGGCGGGCGGCGGCTGTCGCTGACCGTCGCCGCCACCGTGCAGAGCTCCAGCCTCGTCGGCGACGTCGTGGTGACCGGCGCCGACTTCGCCGCCCTGTTCCCCGACGTGCACGACGACGCCCTGGTGCTGGTGCGGGCCGCGCCCGGGCAGCCGGCCACGGCGGCGCGGGCCCGGCTCGACGACACCCTCGCCGCGCACCCGCTGGTCCAGGTCGCCGACCTCGCCGAGATCCGCGACGAACGCGACGCCACCATCGGCCAGATCGTCGCCATCATCGCCGCGCTGCTCGGGTTCGCGCTGGTCATCGCCGTGATCGGGATCGCCAACACGCTGTCGCTGTCGGTGCTGGAGCGGGCCCGGGAGACCGCGCTGGTGCGGGCGCTCGGGCTGACCCGCGGGCAGCTGCGGGCCACGCTGCTGATCGAGGCGCTGCTCATGGCCCTGGCCGGGGCGCTCGGCGGGGTGGCGTTCGGTGTCCCGTACGGGTGGCTCACGGCGGCGGCGGGCTTCGGCGCGGTACACCCGCTGCTGAGCGTCCCGGTCGGTCAGTTGGCCGGCTTCGTGGCCCTGGCGGCGGCCGCCGCGGTCCTCGCCGCGGTGCTGCCCGCCCGCCGGGCGGCCCGTGCTTAGGGTGGAGCGGGTGAGGGCGAGGCTGTTCGACGCGGCGGTGGTGGCGTGCGTGCTGGCGCTGCTGTACCTCGAGCGTGGCCTCGCCCCGCCGGGCGTCGCCGCCATCGGGGTCGTGATGGCGCTGGCGTTGCTGGCGCGCCGGGTGCGTCCGGTGCCGGTCGCCGCCGCCGTCTACACGCTCGCCATCGCGCAGCTGCTCGTGCGCCCCGCCGTGCGGATGTTCGACGTCTGCGTGGTCATCGCGATGTACTCCGTGGTGAAGTACCAGCCGCGGGCGCTCTGGGGCATCCTGGCCGGTGCCGGGGCGGCCGTCGGGGTGCTCGTCGCGGCCGTCGCCGAGCAGCACAACAACGGCAACTTCTGGGTCGTGCTCGACGTCATCGGCGCGATCACCGTCAGCGCGTGGGTGACCGCGTACTCGGTGCGCACCCGCCGGCTCTACGTCGCCTCGCTGGAGGAGCGCGCGGCGACCCTGGAGCGCGAGCGCGACCACCTCGCCCGGCTCGCCGCCGCCGACGAGCGGGCCGCGATCGCCCGGGAGCTGCACGACGTGATCGCCCACAGCCTCAGCGTGATGATCGTGCAGGCGGATGGGGCGGCGTACACCCTCGACCCGTCCGCGACCCAGGCCCGCCAGGCCCTCGACACGATCGCCACGACCGGTCGCGACGCCCTGGACGACATGCGCCGTGTGCTGGCCGTGCTGCGCGGCTCATCCGTTCTCGCCGATTCCGCTGCCGATTCGGACCGGCGCCGGGTGGGGCTGGCCGAGCTCGGGGACCTCGCCGAGCGCGCCGGCGCGGCCGGGCTGAAGGTGCGGATCGAGCCGGCGGGGGATCTCGCGGCGCTGGGCGCCGCGGAGGAGCTCACGGCCTACCGGGTGGTCCAGGAGTCGGTGACCAACGCGCTGCGGCACGCGGGGGCCGGGGCCTCGTTGACGGTACGGCTGGAGCTGACCGGCGACCGGCTGACGATCACGGCCACGGACGACGGCACCGGCGGGCCGGTCGCGCCGGGGGCCGGGCACGGGCTCGTGGGCATGCGCGAGCGGGTCGCGATGCACGGCGGGACCTTCGCGGCCGGGCCGGGCGACGGGGGAGGCTGGCGGGTGCGGGCGGAGATTCCGGTGACGGGCGGGAGCACGCGGTGATCAGGGTGGCGATCGTCGACGACCAGGAGCTGGTGCGGGCCGGGTTCCGGATGATCCTCTCGGCGCAGCCGGACATGACCGTCGCGGGGGAGGCCGGCGACGGGGCCGAGGCGCTGCGGCTGCTGCGCGAGGTCCGGGTCGACGTCGTCGTCATGGACATCCGGATGCCGGTCCTGGACGGGGTGGCCGCCACCGCCGAGCTGTCGACGTGGGTGGACGGGCCGCGGGTGCTGGTGCTGACCACCTTCGACACCGACGAGGACGCGTTCGCCGCCCTGCGGGCCGGGGCCAGCGGGTTCCTGCTCAAGAACGCGCCCCCGGCCGACCTGCTGGCCGCGATCCGGGTCGTCGCGGGCGGTGACGCGGTGGTGGCGCCCCGGGTGACCCGCAGCCTCCTGGACCGCTATGTGGTGCCCGGCGAGCCGCCGCGCCCGCCCGTCGGCCGCGACGTGCGGCTCGACCTGCTCACCGACCGGGAACGGCAGGTCCTGCTGCTGGTCGCCGAGGGCCTGTCCAACGCCGAGATCGGTGATCGGCTGCGGGTGGCCGAGACGACCGTGAAGACGCACGTCGGGCGCATCCTGACCAAGCTCGGCCTGCGCGACCGCGTGCAGGCCGTCGTGCTCGCCTACGAGACGGGGCTGGTCCGTCCGGCATGCTGAGCCGAGTCGTCATACTCTTGCGACACTCGGTAAGAATCGAACAGCGATGCGTCTGGATATTGCGAACCCGTGTCGTCGGAGTTACCGTCCCTCTTGCACCGACCAATCCGCCGACCGGTGTCCCCCCAGAAGGCCGATCCCGGCCCCAAACCTCCCGCCCGCACGAGCCCTCGACAAAGACCCGACCGACAGGCCCCGAATCCGCCGACCGCGGGCCCGCCGGGCGATGGCTCGTGCCCGCGGCTCGTCGAAAGTGGGCATCCATGCTCAGGCAGATCCGAAGAATGCGACCCCGGGCGCGCAGCGCCGCCCTCGTCGCCGGCGCCACCCTGGCCGCCGCCGGCGCGGCCGTGTGGGTCGCCTCCCCGGCGCTCGCGGCCGCGACCGGCGGCGTGGGCGCGACCCTGCCCTACGTCGAGGTCCAGGCCGAGAACGCGGCCACGAACGGCACGATCATCGGGCCCAGCGCGGCGTACAACACGCTGCCCTCGGAGGCGTCCTACCGCAAGGCCGTGACGCTGCAGGGCCAGGGCAAGTACGTCGAGTTCACCACGCCCGTGGCGACCAACTCGATCGTGTTGCGCTACAGCATCCCAGACACCGGCAGCGGGTCGGTCTATACGGCGCCGCTGTCGCTGTACGTCGACGGCACCCGCAGCACGAACTTCACCCTGACCAACGCCTACAGCTGGTACTACGGCGGCTACCCGTTCACCAACTCCCCGGGCGGCAACGCGCACCACTTCTACGACGAGGTCAACCGCCTCTTCCCGACGACCTACCCGGCCGGCACCAGGTTCAAGCTGCAGGTCGACTCGGACTCCAGCGCATCGTCGTACACCATCGACTTCGCCGACTTCGAAAACGTCGGCCCGGCACTGGCCCAGCCGGCCGGCTCGGTGTCGATCACCGGCAAGGGTGCCGACCCGACCGGCGTGCAGGACTCGACCGCCGCGATGAACGCCGCGATCGCCCAGGCCGGCTCCGGCGGCACCGTGTGGATCCCCGAGGGCACGTTCAAGATCCTCGGCCACATCGCCGTCAACAACATCACCATCAAGGGCGCCGGCATGTGGCGCTCCCGCACCACCGGTGACCGCATCGGCTTCTACGGCAACTACGCGCCGACGCCGAGCACCAACGTGCACCTGTCGGACTTCGCCATCTTCGGCAACGTCCAGGAGCGCAACGACGGCGACCAGGTCAACGGCATCGGCGGCGCGATGAGCAACTCCACCGTGGACCGGGTGTGGATCGAGCACACCAAGGTCGGCGCCTGGATGGACGGGCCGTTCGACAACCTCGTCATGAGCCAGCTGCGGCTGCGCAACTACACCGCCGACGGCGTGAACTTCCACAACGGCGTCACCAACTCGAAGGTCACCAACTCCGACGTGCGCAACGCCGGCGACGACGGCCTGGCGATGTGGGCCGAGCAGAACGCCGACGCGAACAACTCGTTCGACCACAACACGGTGCAGTACCCGATCCTGGCCAACGGCATCGCGATCTACGGCGGCCACGACAACTTCGTGACCGACAACCGGGTCGTGGACTCCGGCCTTTCGCAGGGCGGCGGCATCCACGTCGCGCAGCGCTTCGCCTCCACGACGCTGGGCCGCACCGACGTGCTGCGCAACACGATCATCCGCTCCGGCAGCCTCGACCCGAACTGGCAGTTCGGCGTCGGCGCGCTGTGGTTCGACGCCCGTGACGGCGGCATGACCGGCCTCACCAACGTCGACAACATCCTCATCCAGCAGAGCCCGTTCGAGGCCATCCAGTTCGTCTCCGGCTCGAACATCTCCAACGTGAAGATCAACAACGCGACGATCCAGAACACCGGCACCTGGGCCATCCAGGAGCAGGTCGGCGGCGCGGCGACGATCAGCAACTCCAGCGCCACCGGCGTGCAGGCCCCGGCCGCGATCTACAACTGCGGCGTCGGCTTCACCCTCACCGACGGCGGCGGCAACAGCGGCCTGTCCGGCACGGCGTGCAGCAACATCGCCAACCCCGCCTTCCCGCCGTACCTGCCCGACAACGGCTCGAGCATCAACATCAGCCCGAGCGCCGTCGGCTTCGGCTCCGTCGTCACCGGCTCGACCAGCGCCGCCCAGGCGGTCACGGTCACCAACTCCGGCACCGGTGCGGCCCCGGTCGGCACCATCTCGGTCACCGGCGACTTCGCCCAGACCAACACCTGCGGCACCAGCATCGCCGCGGGCGCGTCCTGCACGGTGCAGGTCACCTTCCACCCGACCGCGGCGGGCACCCGCACCGGCACCCTCACGGTCACCGCCTCGGGCATCACCAACACCGTGCCGCTGTCCGGCACCGGCGTCGCCCCGGGCCCGATCGTGGGCGCCAGCCCGGGCAGCCTGAGCTTCGGCGGCACCGTCGTGGGCACCTCCGCGGCCACCCAGACGGTCACGCTGAACAACTCCGGCACCACGGCGGCGACCATCTCCGGCATCGCCACCTCGGGTGACTTCAGCCAGACCAACACCTGCGGCGGCAGCATCGCCGTCGGCGCGTCCTGCACCGTGACGGTCAAGTTCACCCCGGCCGCCTCGGGCTCGCGCACCGGCTCGCTGACGGTCACCAGCAACGCCAACAACAGCCCGAGCGTCGTCGGCCTCACCGGCAGCGGGATCGGCACCGACACCAACATCGCGCTGAACAAGACGGTCACCGCCAGCAGCCAGGTCAACGGCACCCAGGCGCCGAACACGGCCACCGACGGCAACGCCGCCACCTACTGGGAGAGCGCGAACAACGCCTTCCCGCAGTGGGTTCAGGTCGACCTCGGCGCGACGAGCAGCATCGGCAAGGTCACCCTGAAGCTGCCGCCGGACTCCGCGTGGGCCACGCGCACGCAGACGCTGTCGATCCTCGGCAGCACCGACGGCACCAACTTCAATACGACCCTGTCCGCCTCGGCCGGGCGCACCTTCAACCCGGCGACCGGCAACACGGTGGCCGTGACGGTGCCGGCGACGAACGTGCGGTACGTCCGCGTCAACGTCACCGCGAACACCGGCTGGCCGGCGGCGCAGGTTTCGGAGCTGGAGGTGTACCCCAGCGGGGGCGGCACCCCCAACACCCCGGTGCTGAGCGCCGCGCCGTCCTCGCTCACCTTCGCCGCGCAGGCCCTGAACACCACCAGCGCCCCGCAGGCGGTCACCGTCACCAACACCGGCACCGCCGCGGCGAGCGTCTCCGGCGTCACGGTCACCGGCGACTTCGCCCAGACCAACACGTGCGGCTCGATCGCGGCCGGCGCCTCGTGCGTGGTGAACGTGACCTTCCGCCCGACGGCCACCGGCACCCGCACCGGCACGCTCACGGTCACCAGCAACGCCGGCAACAGCCCGACGACGGTGGCGCTGAGCGGCACCGGCGGCACCTCGCCGACGAACCTGGCGGCCGGCAGGCCGACGTCGGAGTCGAGCCACAACGACGTGTACCCGTCCAGCAACGTGACCGACGCCGACCAGAACACGTACTGGGAGAGCGCCAACAACGCGTTCCCGCAGTGGGTGCAGGTCGACCTCGGCTCGGCCCAGAGCGCGTCACGGATCGTGCTGCAGCTCCCGGCGGGCTGGGGCGCGCGCACGCAGCGCATCCAGGTGCAGGGCAGCCCGAACGGATCGTCGTTCACGGAGGTCAAGGCGGCGGCGGACTACACCTTCACGCCGAGCGCCGGCAACACCGTGACGATCACGTTCACGGCGACCAGCCAGCGGTACTTCCGGCTGAACTTCAGCTCGAACACGGGCTGGCCGGCCGGGCAGCTCTCGACCTTCCAGGTCTGGAACCTCTAGTACCCGTTCGTTTTCATGACGGGTCGCGCCGCCGGGTCCTGCTGGGCCCGGCGGCGTCGCCCTTGGGTTCGGTAAGGCCTTGACATAACTGTTGACCGGCATGCAGGATTACGCGCCGTGGCGGCGCGGCAGACGCATCCCCGCGACCTGTGGCACCGCGATCTGGGCGGGACCGCCAGGCGGGTCGCCGAGACGCTGCGCCTGTACGGGCCCCGCACCCGGGCCGAGCTGGTCACCCTCAGCGGCCTGTCCCGGCCGACCGTCTCGGCCGTGCTCACCGACCTCGGCGGGGCCGGGCTCGTCAGCGAGAAGGTCGGCATCGCGGCCCGCCCGGTCGGCGGCCGGCCGGCCTCCGTCGTGCAGCTGACCCGGCGTGCCGGGATCGCGGTCGGGGCGGACATCGGGCGGCGGCACGTGCGCGTCGCCGTGGCCGACCTCGGGCACGCGGTCATCGCCGAGCGCGCGGCCCGCACCGACTTCGACATCGACGACCGCCCCGCCGACGCCCTGGAGCTGGCCGTCACGCTCGTCGACGCGGCCCTGGGCGACATCGGCGCGACCCGCGACGACGTGGTCGGCGTGGGCCTGGGCGTGCCGGCGCCGATCACCCGCGACTGGCGGATCGGCTCCCCGCCGATGCTGCCCGGCTGGGCCGAGCTCAAGCCCGCCGAGGAGTTCAACGCGCGGCTCGGCCTGCCCGTGCGGGTCGACAACGACGCGAACCTGGCCGCGCTGGGCGAGTACGTCTGGGGCGCCGGCCGCGGCTGCACCGACCTCGTGTACGTCAAACTGGCCACGGGCATCGGCGCCGGAATCGTCCTCGACGGCCGCCTCTACCGCGGCGCGGCCGGCACCGCCGGTGAGCTCGGCCACGTGACGCTGGACGCGCGCGGCGCGGTCTGCCGCTGCGGCAACCGCGGCTGCGTCGAGCTGGCGGTCGGCGGCCGCGCCCTGCTCGCCAACGCCCGCCAGACCCACCCGCAGCTGCACGACCTGGGCGGCCTGATCGAGTACGCGCACGCCGGCGACCCGGGCTGCCGCCGGCTCATCATCGACGCGGGCACGCAGCTCGGCCTGGCCCTGGGCAACCTGGTCAACCTCATCAACCCGCAGCGCGTCCTGCTCGGCGACGAGCTCGGAGCCGCGACCGACCTGCTGCGCGGGCCGCTGCAGCGCGGCCTGGCCGAGACGGCCCTGGCCGCGGCGGCCGAGGCCGTCGACGTCGTGCAGAGCGCCCTGTCCCTGCGCGCGGCGGCCCTGGGCGCGGTGGCGCTGGCCCTGGGTATCGACACGGTCCCGTTCGCGGCGGCCGACCAGGGCTGACGCCCAGCCGGGCCCGCCGCCGCCGTGGCCGGAACGGGTCGCCGGTCAGGACGATTGTGTTCGCCCTCGCCGGTCATTCGATTCGGCGGGGGTGTCTGCTCGCATGTTGATCTATATAATGAACTCCTTGGGGGTCGAATTCGTATGCCCGCGGAGGACGTGTGCTGTACTTTTTTCTCAGCTACGCCCGCGGGCCCGACGACCTGTTCGTAAGACGCTTCTACAACGACCTGTGCAGTGAGGTGCGCGCCCACGCCGGCCTCGACCGCGACGCCGAGGTCGGCTTTCTGGACAATCACAACATTGAGCCCGGCGAGCACTGGCCGCAGGCCCTGGTGAATGCGATCGCCGAGTGTTCCTGCTTTCTGGCGCTGTATTCTCCGGCGTACTTCCTGAGTCAGCCCTGCGGCAAGGAATGGACGCTGTTCGATCTTCGCACGCGTGGCCCGTCCCCCGGCATCGGCACGTCGAATCACAACCTGATCCCGCTGGTGTGGATGCCGCCGCGGGAGCTGCCCGAGGTCGCCCGGGCCGTGCACTACGACCTGGACCTGCCCGAGGAGGACTACCGCCGCCGCGGGCTGCGGCAGCTGCTGCGCTTGAAGCGGATGCACGACGCCTACATCGAGTTTCTCGACACCGTCGCCGACCGGATCGTCACCGCCGCGGAGCGTCCCCCGCCGCCCGGCTCGACGCGCCTGGACTTCGACCGGCTGGAGAGCGCCTTCCACCCCACCCCGGCGGGGGCCGACCCCGCCGGCGAGCTGCCGCCCAGCTTCGGTCCCAGCCAGACCGTGCACTTCGTCATCGCCGCGCCGTCGGCGGCCGAGGCGGAGTCGATCGAGCGCGACGGCGGGTTCTACGGCGACGGGCCGCAGGACTGGGCGCCGTTCCGGCCGGTACGGCCGCAGCCGCTGCGGGAGTACGCCCAGCGGGTCGCCTCCGAGCTCGGGTTCGAGTCGCTGTTCACCGGCCTGAACCGGCTCGGCGACCGGATCAAGGTGGCCCAGCAGCACAACCACATCGTGGTGCTGCTCGTGGACCCGTGGAGCGTCGACATCGCCGCGCACCGGGAGCTGCTGGAGGCGTACGACCACCATCGCGAGCACGTCTCGGCGATGCTCGTCGTGATGAGCGCCGGCGACCTGCAGACCCAGGAGCACAGCGGCCGGCTCGTCGAGCTGATGCACACGACGCTGGGCAACAACGAGCGCCGCCTCGACGAGATGATGCTGCGCCGCAGCGTGATCACCGGGCCCTCGTTCGAGGCCGACCTCGCCGTCGTGCTCGCCGAGGCCCGCAACCGGCTGGTCGCCGAGGGCCGGGTCTTCCGCCGCCCGCCCCCGGGCCAGTACTCCCCGCGCCCAATTCTCGAAGGACCATAGGAGGCACGGATGACCGAGACAGGACAGGCCCGCGCGCCCGGGCGCATCGTGACCTTCTACTCGTACAAGGGCGGCTCCGGGCGCACGATGACGCTGGCCAACCTGGCCTGGATCCTCGCCAGCAACGGCAACCGGGTCCTCGCCGTGGACTGGGACCTGGAGTCGCCGGGCCTGCACCGATACTTCCACCCGTTCCTGCTCGACAAGGAGCTGCGCAACTCCCCGGGCGTGATCGAGATGCTCACCGGCTTCGTCGAGGCGGCGCTGCGGCCCGACCGCGACGACGACCTCGGATGGATCGACGAGCAGGCCCAGGTGCTCGACCACGCGGTGTCGCTGGACTGGGAGTTCCCGGACGGCGGCGGCATCGACCTGCTGCCCTCGGGCCGGCAGACGCGCTCGTACGCCGCCGCGGTGAGCACGTTCGACTGGCCGAGGTTCTACGACCGGCTGCCCGGCGCCGCGTTCATCGAGGCGCTGGCCCGCAACATGCGCGAGCACTACGACTACGTGCTCATCGACAGCCGCACCGGCCTGAGCGACGCGGCCGGGGTGTGCACCGTGCTGCTGCCCGACACCGTCGTCAACTGCTTCACCCTGAGCATCCAGAGCGTGGACGGCGCGGTCGCGGTCAGCGAGTCCATCCGCGCGCAGCGGCGGGGCCGGCCGATCCGGTTCCTGCCGGTGCTGATGCGGGTGGAGGACGCCGAGCAGGTGAAGCTGGACATCGGCCGCGACCACGCCCGCAAGCGGTTCCAGCCGTTCCTGGAGCACCACAGCCCCGACGAGACGAACCGGTACTGGGGCGACGTCGAGGTGCCGTACAAGCCGTACTTCGCCTACGAGGAGATCCTGGCGACCATCGCGGAGCGGCCCCGGCTGGAGACCTCACTGCTGGCCGCGTTCGAGCGGCTGACCGGCGTGCTCACCAACGGCGCGGTGCGGGAGATGCCGGCCATCGACGAGGCGAAGCGGCGGCACTGGCTCTTCGAGTTCGAGCGGCCCCGGCCCAGCGTCGCCTCCGACGTGCTGATCAGCTACGCGGCGGTGGACCGGATGTGGGCCGAGTGGATCCAGCAGCGGCTGGTCGGCGCGGGCATGGGCGTGGCCCTGCACGACATCGACTCCGTCACCGGGCAGCACTTCCCCACCGAGCTGGAGCGGCTGCTGTCCACCGTCGGGCGGACGCTGGTGCTGCTGTCCAGGGACTACGTCTCCTCGCCGCAGGCCCCGCTGCTGTGGCAGCTGCTGGACAGCCGGGCCGCCGGCGGGGCGCCCGCGGTGGTGCCGATCCGGCTGGACAGCACGCGGATCGCGGCGCCGTTCACCGGGCGGCTCCCCGTCGACCTGGCCAACCTGCCCCAGGAACGCGCCCATGAGGCGGTGCTCACGGCGGTCGGCGCCACCCTGCACACCAGCGGCCGGCCCTCGGACGCCGAGGAGACCAGCGGGCCGCGCTTTCCCGGCGTGCTGCCCCCGGTGTGGAACCTCCCGCAGCGCAACCCGGCCTTCACCGGCCGCCGCGACACCCTCGAGCAGCTGCGCGACCGGCTCTCGGCCAGCGTGACCACGGTCGTGCCGCAGGCCCTGTACGGCCTCGGCGGCGTCGGCAAGACGCAGGTGGCGATCGAGTACGCGTACCGCTTCGCCGCCGACTACGACCTGGTCTGGTGGATCTCCGCCGAGCAGGTCTCCCAGGTCCGCTCGGCCATGGGTGAGCTCGCGAAGGAGCTCAACCTGCAGGAGGCCGACACCCTCGGCGAGAGCGTGCGGATGGTCCGCGACGCGCTGCGCCAGGGCCGGCCGTCGCGGCGCTGGCTGCTCATCTTCGACAACATCGGCGACCCGGAGACCGTCCGCGAGTTCATCCCGCAGGGCTCCGGCCACGTGCTGCTGACCTCCCGCAACCAGGAGTGGGCCCAGGACGCCCACGTCGTGGAGATCACCACCTTCACCCGGGCCGAGAGCGTCACGTTCCTCACCCGCCGGGTGAACGGCCTGGCCGCCGGCGACGCGGAGGCGGTCGCGAACCGGCTCGGCGACCTGCCGCTGGCCATCGAACAGGCCGCGGCGTGGCTGTCGGAGACCGGCATGCCAGTGGCGCGATACCTGGAGCTGCTGGACACCCAGCCGCTGCGCATCCTGGCCGAGAACCCGCCGGTCGGCTACGAGCGGACCACCGCCGCGACCTGGCAGCTGTCGCTGGAGCAACTGCGCAAGCAGTCCCCGGCCGCGGCCAAGCTGCTGGAGATCTGTGCCTTCTTCGCGCCCGAGCCCATCCCGACCCGGCTGCTGTACACGCCCCGCTTCACCGAGCCGCTGCTGGCCTACGACCCGGCGCTGCACGACCCGATCCGGCAGGGCCGCCTGATCCGCCAGATCGGCCGGTTCTCCCTCGCCTCGGTCGACTCCGGCCAGACCGTCATGCAGATCCACCGCCTCGTGCAGGCCGTCATCCAGGGCAGCCTCACCGCGGAGGAGCGGGAGGAGAACCGCCGCCACGTCTACCAGGTGCTCGCCACCGCCGAGCGGGCCGACCCCGACGAGGTCGCGAGCTGGCCCGCGTACGCACGCCTGCTGCCCCACGTGCGCGGTTCCCAGGCCAACACCTCCGCCAATCCGTCCGTCCGCCTCTTCGTGGTGGACGTCGTACGCTACCTGTGGTCCCGCGGCGACTTCTCCAGCAGCCAGGAGCTCGCCGAGGAGACCGGCGCGCTCTGGCGGGCCGATCCGCGCATCGGCGAGGACCCGGTGACGCTGCTGCTCGACTTCCACCTCGGCAACGCCCTGCGCTCCCAGGCCGAGCTCGACCGCGCGCTGGAGATCGACCGGCGCGCCCTGGACATGCTCAAGGAGAAGGTCGAGGAGGAGGACGACCCGTACATCGTGATGACCGCCGGTGGCGTGGCCGCGGACCTGCGGGCCCTCGGGCGGTTCGAGGAGGCCCGGGCGCTGTCCGAGGAGACCTACGCCCGCGCCCAGCGCACCTTCGGCGACGACCACGACCGCACGCTCTCGGCCGCCAACAACCTGGCCGTGTCGCTGCGCCTGGTCGGGGACTTCAACGGCGCCGCGGCCTACGACGAGGACACCCTCGCCCGCCGCCGGCGCATCTTCGGCGACCGGCACCTCAACACGCTGCTGGCCGCGAACAACTACGCGCACGACCTGCGGGCCGTCGGCCGGTTCGGGGAGTCCCGCGAGCTGATGGAGGCGACCCTGCAGACGTACCGCAGCCTGCTCGGCGACTCGGCCCCGGCGACCCTGCGGGCGGCCAAGAACATGGCGGTCACCCTGCGCAAGCTCGGCGACATCCGCAGCGCCCGGCTGCTGACGGTCGACACCATGCAGCGCTACCGGGACCTGCACGGCGAGGAGCACCCCGACTCGCTGTCCTGCCTCATGAACGCCGCCTTCGAGGAGTCGGCGCTGGGCAACCTGGAGGAGGCCGAGCGCATCGCGCGGCAGGTGCTCAACGGCTACGAGAACCTCTACGACGAGCGGCACCCGTTCCGCCTGGCCGCGCTGAACAACCTGGCCATCTTCGCGCGGCTGAACCACCGCACCGACGATGCGCGGACGTTCTCCCAGCAGGCCTGCGACCTGTTCGAACGCGCACTCGGGGCGGATCACCCGTACACCCTGTCCAGCCGGATCAACCTGGCCAACGTGCTCTTCGACGAGGACGACCTGGCCGGTGCCCGCGAGATCGACGAGAGCGCGTGGCGCGCGTTCGAGCGGGTGCTGGGGGAGGACAACCCGGACACGCTGGCCGCCGCGGCCAACCTCGTGGTGAGCCGCCGGGCGACCGACGATCCGGAGCGCGCGGAGGAGCTGTACAAGGTCACGCTGGTGCGCAGCCGGCACCGGCTGGGCGACACCCACCCGAACACCCTGGCCATCCAGGGCGGTCGCCGGTTGAACTGCGACATCTCGCCGCCGCCGACGTAGGCCAGGCCCGTACGGCGAGGGGCCGGGGCGGCGGTCGACGTGCGACCGCGGCCCCGGCCCCTGTCCGTATATGCCCCGTCACCGCGGGCGGAAGCCCGGGTCTGGCTGGAGGAAACACGCACCCGTGGGTGCCGCCGGTGAGGTCAGTCGTTCAGAGAGCGGAGCTGAACGCGGAGACCGTGAGCAGGTCCCGCTTGCGCGGGTCGAACAACCGCCGCATGACGCTGTCCAGCGTGGCGGTCGTGGCCGCGTCGGGCTCCGACAACAGTGTCTCCAAGTGAACCGCCGCGAGATCCAGTAAGTCGTCCTGGACCTCGTCCACCGCGGCGACCGCGGCGACCGCGCCTGACTCAAGCATGCTTCCACCTACCATGGCTAAGGGTGACTGAGGATGGGGTGTGGTTCGCCGGCGTGGGCGCGGTCAGCATCCGCAAGGACGCGTAGTAAGCCTCTTTACAGGCTGGACCTGGCGCCGGTCGTGATGCGTCACGCCGGTGGGATGACTCAGCCGTCGGCAAGCGGAAACCACGGCGAAAGTATGTCATGGCAAGGCCATTTTTTTTACCAGCTCCGTGGCGGCGGCGTGATTGCCTGCGTGTTGCACCTTTAACACTGCATTCCGTAGTAACTCCGGGCGCGTGTGTAACAGCCGCGTGGCCAGGTCGGTTGGGTCCGAACGATCGTTTCGGCCCGCCGGCAGGGCCCGCGCCACGGCCAGCCCGATCCAGGCGTCGTCGTCGCGGGCGTCGGCGTCCAGGCGCGCCAGGCACGCCCGTTCGGCGCCGGCGGCGTCGCCGTTGAGGAGCATAACCCCAGCTGTGTCCGGGTCAGGGCCAGACGGCCCGACCGGGTCGGTCCGGCCGTCGAGCCACCGGTGCAGGTCGGCGAGGATGCCGGGGGCATCGGCCGGGCCGCGCACGGCGCCGGCCGCGATGGTGCCCCGTTCCGCGAACGTGGGTGGTGACGTGCCGAAACGCAGGGCGCTGATCGCTCGTTCAGTTTCTTCGTCGTCCGCGTGGGCATTGATCAGAAGCCAGCGCACCGATTGTGCGGTGACAAACAACCGCACCCGCGAGGCGATGACCGGGTCGACCGTTTCCGTCTCCCACCCGTCCAGAGTGTTGCGCAGGATCAAGGCGAATCTTTTCCCGATCGGGGTCAATTCACCGCTGTTGATCAGGGCGTCGAGGGCGATCCGGTTCATGGCGCGCCAGTAGGCGAACTGGGCGGCGGCGCGGCGGGTGTCGCCGTCCGGGCCGTGCCGGCGCATCCGCCAGTAGTCGGTGACGCCGGCGTGGGCGTAGATGCCCTGCAGCAGTGCCCCGGCCGGGCGCGGGTCGAGCCGCCACGGGGCGTGGAAGCCGGCGCGCGACGCGGGCCGGTCCCGCTCGACCAGGTCGACCAGGTCGAGCAGGGCGCCGAGCTTGGCGTGCATGTACTCGTGGATCAGCAGCAGCGCGAGGTCGGCCGCGGAGTCCGGGATCGACGCGCCGATCGCCCCGGCCGCGTGGCGGGAGGCCGCGCTGATCATCGTGCCGTTCTCGGGGGTGGCGAGCGGGACCATCGCCCGCAGACTGTGCCGCAGCCCCTCCGCGTGGCCGGGGTGGTGCCGCTCGATCAGCAGCCACGCCTCGCTCAGCAGCTTCTCCAGGTCCCGGGCGCGGGCCTCGGTCAGGTACGTCAGCGGCCGCCAGTCGTAGCAGTGCCGGTACGGGTCCAGATCCTCGATCGCCAGCCGCCCGCCGCCGGTGAGCGCGACGCAGCGCCGCGCTCGCCAGCCGGGGCCGTCGAGCGTCACGACGGTGCCGCCCGCGCCCGTGAACGTCACGGACGACGCGGTGCCGGTCGCGCGGGCCCGGCCCGGCCCGAGGCCGGCGGCGTTGCCCAGCCCGGGAATGCTCGCGGCGCCGTCGACCGTGGGCAGCTCGAGGTCGAAGTCGAGCCCGGCGGCGATCGCCGCGGCGGCCGCGTAGGAGGCGAGGTGGCCCAGCAGGTCGGACAGGTCCGCCTCGGCGCCCTTCTCGCGGTCGGCGAGCCGGTGCAGGCACAGCGTCGCCCACGCGTCCAGGTGCGGATGGGCGATCACCCCGGCCACGGCCGCCGCGTCGGCCTGCTCGGCCCGCACGATGAGCGCGGCGGCCTCGTCCAGCGCGGGCGCACAGGGCGTCGAGCGGGCCGCGCGCAGCACCATCGCGACGAGGGCCTTGCGCTTGGCGAGCTGGCCGGCCCCGAGCACGGCCATCGCGGCCGCGTCGCCGTAGCCGGAGGCGATCCCGGCGAACTGCTCGGCGCGCAGCTGCATCCGTTGCGTGTTCACTGATGGACCGCCGCCGGTCTGGTGAGGTCGGCGCGCACCCGGGCGCCGATGTGGTTGATGAGGGCGAGCAGATCGGTACAGTACACCGACGGGTTGTCGAAGCCGTTGGCCGCGGCGTAGCGGTGGGCGCGCAGCCCGCCCCCGCAGACCTTGACCACCGGGCACGATCGGCACTGCGCGGCGAGCCGGTAGGGTGCCGCCACAGCCAGATGGTCCAGCACCTCGTCAAGGCTCTGCCCGGCGACGCCGAGGCCGGTGGCCGGGCCGCCCGCGACGGTGGTCTTGAGCGCGTCGGACTGCTCGTAGGACCCGTCGGTCTCGACGGTGATGATGCCGGGCGCCTCGCCGCCGACGGTCTCGGTGGCGCTGGGCAGCCCGAAGAGGCGGGCGATGATCGACTCGAAGATCCGGATACGGGTCGGCTCGGGGCGGGAGTCGTACCACCGGTCGAAGACCCGGATGAGCCAGTCGCCGTAGGCCAGCGGCCGGTCGCGGTGCGGGGGCGGGGTGGTCCAGTTGCCGTGCGGCAGCAGCAGATCCACCTGCGGCGGGCGGAACGCGACCAGGGCCTCGAACACCTCGTCGGGATCGTTGTCGACGTCGATGGTGCACAGCAGCCCGCCGTAGACCGCGGCGTGCTCGGGGCGCATCAGCAGGCCGATGCCGGCCGCGATCCGGTCGTAGGAGCCGCGCCCGCCGGCGTAACGACGGTGCCGGTCGGTCGCCGCCCGGCCGCCGTCCACGCTGACCCCGACCCGGAGGCCGTACTCGTGGAACAACGCCAGGAACCGCTCGTCGAGCAGGATGCCGTTGGTCTGCATCGAGAAGCGGGCCGCCGGGAACGCGTCGCGGACGCTGCGCAGCACCGCGGCCACGCCGTCGTGCCCGGCCAGCAGCGGCTCGCCGCCGTGCAGGACCACCTGCAGCTCGCGCAGGTCATGGGCGCGCACGTGCTCGTCGATGCGGTGCGCGACCCGTTCGAGCGTGGCCGGGGCCATCGTCACCGGCCGGGTTCGCCAGCTCTGGTCGACGCTCTCGTACACATAGCAGTAATCGCAGCTCAGGTTGCATCGACTGTGGATCTTCAGGATCAGCTGGCGCATCGGCGGGCCCACGTGCTCCAATCTTGGGCTCGGGCCAACGGCTTGTCCAGAGAATGGGTCCATATCCCCTCGCCGATCCTGATGACGCGCGACGGAACCAGGCCGGCGGCGCTGCACTGGCCGCCGCAAGCGACGGGCTCGTATTCTTACGATCCTGCAACGGCGCACGAGAGTGGAAGCAACGCACGATCGAGGCGGTGCCCGGAGGCGACCCGTGTTCGAGCTTCTCGACCTGCCCGGCGGGCGCCGGATCGCGTACGAGGTCTCCGGCAAGCGCGACGGCCGGCCGGTCTTCCTGCACCACGGCACCCCGGGCAGCGGCGACGGGCCCAAGCCGCGGCACTCGATCCTCTACCGCCACGGGGTCCGGCTCATCGCCTACTGCCGGCCCGGCTACGGCGAGTCCGGCCGGCACCGCGGCCGCACCGTGGGCCAGGCCGCCGCCGACGTCGCCGCCCTGGCCGACGCGCTCGGCCTGGACACGTTCGCGGTGCTGGGCCGCTCGGGCGGCGGGCCGCACGCGCTGGCCTGCGCGGCGCTGCTGGCGGACCGGGTCACCCGGGTGGCCGCCCTGGTCAGCCTCGCCCCGCACGACGCCGTGGGGCTGGACTGGTACGGCGACATGGTCCCGTTCAACCGGCGCGCCTGGCGCGCGGCCGCGCTCGACGAAGAGCTCATCACCGAGCAGCTGCGGCTGCGGGTGCGCCGGGTGCAGGAGGACCCCAACCATCTGCTGAGCATGCTGCGCGAGGACATGCCGCCCGCGGACCTGCGCGTCGTGGAGGACATGACGATCGAGCGCCAGTTGCTGCGCACCTACGCGGTGGGGCTGGGCGGCGGGCCGTACGGCTGGATCGACGACCTGCTCGCGCTGCGCTCCGACTGGGGCTTCCGCCTCGACGCGATCCGCGCCCCGGTCCGGCTCTGGCACGGCGCCGACGACCGGTTCGCCCCCGTCGCGCACACCCGCTGGCTGGCCGAGCACATCCCCGGCGCGCAGCTGGAGATCGAGCACGGCATCGGCCACTTCGGCGCGCTGCGGGTCATGCCGCGCATGATCCGCTGGCTCACGGACACCGGGGCGACGCCGAGCGCCGCCGCGTGAACCGGGCTCAATAGGGGTCGATCGAGCTCAAGACATCGACTGTCGGATATGCGACATCCAGCGGTCCGGCCTCGGCCCGGCGCGTCTGCGGATGGTCCGCGCCCAGCGCCCGGCGCAGCCGCTCGGCGAGCTCACCCAGGCGCCGCTGCGCGTCTCGCCGGTCGTCGCGCCAGGCGTCCAGCAGCGCGAGGTTCACCGCCGCGACGAGCGCGTGCGGATGCCCGGGGGGCAGCGCCGCCGCCAGCTGCGCGGCGCTCGACGCGGTGAGCCGGTGGCCCTCGTCGTGCTCGCCGGCGGCCCAGGCGATCAGGGCGAGGTTGGCCCGGGCCACGATCGTGCGCGGGTGGGCGTCGCCGAGCAGGTCGCCGTAGCGGTCCACGACCCCGGTCAGCTCGGAGCGGGCCCGCTCGACGTGCCCGGTGGCCAGCAGCGTCAGCCCCCAGCTGTGCCGGCAGGCCAGCGTGTCCGGCCCGGCCGGCCCCGACGCCTCGGCGAAGTCCTCGTAGGCGCTCTCCAGCAGCGGCACCGACTCGGCGGCCCGGCCCCCGAGCCGCAGCGACACCGCCAGACTGGTCCGGACCTTCAATGCCGCCCGCGACCCGGCGCCGAAGGCCGCGGCGCAGGCCGGCTCCAGCTCGCGCAGCAGAGCGGCGGCCTGCGCGTAAAGGCCGGCGTCGCGCAGGTCGCGGCCCAGGTTGGAGGCGGCCCGCAGCGCCGCCGGGTGCGGGTTCGGCACCGGGAAGGGCCGGAAGACGCGCACCCGCTCGTCGCAGCGGCGGGCGTCGCGGTAGCGGCCCGCGGCCCGGTAGGCGGTGGCCAGGCCGCTGAGCGCGTTGAGGGTCTGGGTGTGCTCGGCGCCGACCACCCGGGACCAGGCCCGGTACGTCGCCTGCGCCAGGTGCAGCGCCTCGGTGTAGCGCCCGAGCGCCCGCAGGTCGGCCGCCAGCCGGTCGCGGGTCGCCAGGGTGGCGGGATGGTGGCGGCCGAGCACCTTCTCCTGCTCCCGGGCCACCTCCTCGTCCAGTTGCCACGCCTGCGCGTAGCGGCCCTGGTCGCGCAGGATGGCGGCGCGCACCCCGCGCAGGGCCAGCAACTGCCGCTCGTGCGCGGTGCCGGCCCACACCGCCTCCGCGCGCAGCGCGAGCCGCTCGCCGCGGGTCGTCTCGCCGGCGTGGCGCAGCCGGCGAATGCGGTCCACGACCAGGCCACGGACCGCCTCGTCGCCGCACTCCGCCGCCCCGGAGGTGGCCAGGTGCGGCCAGATCAGCTCGAACTGCGGCCACGTGCGGGGGTCGTCGACGTCGTGGCCCCGGCCCAGCCCGGCCAGCACGAGGTGCACCTGGTGGCGCGCCTCGCGCAGGTCCTCGTCGCTCATCCGCTCGCGGACCACGCGCTGCAGCAGCGGGTGCATGTGGATGCGCCCGCCGGGCAGATCGGGCCGCAGCAGGCCGAGCCGGCTGATCTGCTGCACCAGCGCGGCCGGCATCACGCGGTCGGCGACGGACTCGTCGTAGGGCTTGAGCACCTCGGCCATCGCGTCGCTGTACACGACGTCGGTGGCGGTGTCCGGGGCCAGCACCGAGAACAGCTGCAGCAGGCGGTGCGCGCCCGGCGACTGGGCCCGCAGCCGCTGCAGCGAGCGGTCCCAGACCTGCGCGACCCCCGGCAACCGCAGCGGCGTCCGTTCGATGCCGGCCAGGTAGCCGGCCACCGAGGCATCCGGCTCGCGCAGCGCCCCGGCCGCCGCGGCGAGTGCGAGCGGCAGGTCCCCGAGGGCCTCGCAGATCGCGTCGGCGTCGGCGGTGGGCAGGCCGGGCAGGTGCCGGCGGAGGTACACGATGCTCTCGTCGCGGCCGAAGACCGTCACCGGCACCGGGGCGAACCCGCCGCCCCACGACAGGTTGCGCGAGGTGATGAGCACCTGGCCGCCGCCCTGCGGCAGGAAGTGGCGCACCTGCTCGAAGTCGTCGGCGTCGTCGAGCACGATCAGCCAGCGGCGGTACGGCTCGCCCCGCCGCAGCGCGCCGAGCACCGCCCCCGCCGTCTCCCGGCTGCCGTGGCGCGGCGCGATGCCCAGGGCCCGGGCCAGCTCGGCGACGTCCTCGGCCAGGCGGTGGCAGTCCAGCCACCAGACCAGGTCGTAGGCGGTGCGGAACCGGTGCGCGTACTCCGCGGCCAGCGCCGACTTCCCGGCGCCGCCCAGGCCGTGCAGCACCACCGCGGCGGTCTGGCGCGGCCCGGCGTGCCCGTCCGGGCGCAGCCGGGCGCGCAGCCGCTCCAGCTCACCCGCCCGGCCGGTGAACCCGGCCGGGCGCCGCGGCGCGCGGAAGCGGGCCGGCTCGGTGCCGGGGTAGCGCAGGGTGCCGGCCGGGCCCGGCGGCTCGTCGTGGCCGACCAGGCGCAGCAGCGCGCGGGCCGCCTCGGCCTCGGGCAGGCCGTGCAGGCGGGCCGCGGCGTGCTCGGGAAAGGCGGGCAGGGCCCCGACGGCGTCGGTGTAGACGGCCAGCGGCGCGCGCCCGGGGCCCGCCCCGCCGGGCGGCGCTGCGCCTCGGCGGCCCCGGGGCCGTCGGAGATGACGAGCAGCTCCCGCGGCGCCCCGGCGGCCGGGCCGGGCCGGGCCGCGGAGGCCGCGGCGCCGAGGCCGACCGCCACGCCCGCGGCCGTGAGCGTCTCGGCGATCCACTCGGCCCACACGCGGTCCTCGGCGGCGTGGCGCAGCAGGACCCGGTCCTCGCGCGCGGCGGTCACGCGCAGGTAGTGCTCGGCGGCGCGGTACCGTACCCCCTCCTCCAGCGGCGGCAGCGCCTGCACCGCGCCGCCGGTGAGATACCACACCAGCCGCTCGTAGGCCCCGAGCAGCGAGTCCGGCTGCCCCGGCAGGTCGGTCAGGGTCGCGAGGATCTCCTCGTAGGCGTAGGCGGACTGGTACGGCACACGCACGTCGCGCCAGTACGCCTCCCGCTCGTCGTCGCTGAGCTCGCCGGGCAGCCCCGCCAGCCGCGCGCGGGCCGCCCGCCGGCCGGCCTCGGCCCGGACCCGGTCGGCCAGATCGACACGCATCGGCACCGGCAGCACCCGCGGCGGGCGCTCCGCCTCGCTGGTCGCCGCGATCGCGCGGGCCGTGCCCTCGATGCTCTTGCCGGACAGCGTGAAGCACGCCACCACCACGTCGGCCAGCTGGGCCAGGCAGATCTGGGCGAGGTCGCCGGTGCCGGGCGGGGAGTCGATCAGCGTGTAGTCGTAGCGCACGGCCATGTGCCGGCGCAGCGCGTCGAGGAACTCGCCGCCGCCCGCGCGGTAGAAGTCGTCCCAGTCCTGCCCGCCGAGGCCGCTGAGCGCGCCCGCGTAGTCCGCGTCCTGGCGCCCGGCCGGCAGGTAGTCGATGCCGCCGGCGAAGTGCGGCCAGTGCACCGGGACCGGCGGCGTGACCGCGAACGGGTCGACGGTGGCCCGCTCGAAGCGGCGGAACAGGTCGGTGACGCCGCCGGACTTCTCCAGCTCCGCGGCGTCGAGGAACGGGTGGAGGTATCGGTGCAGGCCCGGGGACTCCAGATCCCAGTCCACGACGAGCACCCGCAGCCCGGCGGCGGCCAGGATCCAGGCGACGTTGGCCGTCGCCATCGTGCGGCCCGTGCCACCGGCGAAGGAGTGGAACGTGACGACGCGACCTTCGGGCTGCTGCGGCACAGGTCGATCGTGCCCGATATCCCGCGGACGCCAAAGGGGTACGCCAAAAGATCTCAGTCATTGACACCTGTTAGTGACGGACCGATTACCGCATACTGGAAGGTCCAGTCTGGTGGTGCGGCGGCGAAGCGGGGGTGCGGGGTGGCGGTGCCGGAGCTGAGCGGCGCCAGGCCGGGCGTGACCATCCTGCGCACGACGTTCGTTGTCGTCGGGGTGCTCGCCCTGGTGCTCGGGCTCATCGGCATGCGGAAGCTCCCGCCGGAGCGCGACTGGTTCGACACCTGGTACTACACGCTGCAGCTCTTCGTTCTGGGCTCCGACCCGCTGCAGGAGCCCACGGCGGCGCTGTCGTGGCAGCTGCAGTGCGCCCGGTTCCTGGCCCCGCTGTTCACGCTGGCCACCGTGGTGGAGACCGGCCGCGTGCTGCTCGCCGGTGAGGTCCGCAAGCTGCGCTCGCGCACCGCCCGCCGGCACGCGGTCGTCTGCGGCGACACCCCGTTCGCCGAGGCCCTCGCCCAGCAGCTCTTCGCCGCCGGCCGGCGGGTCGTGGTGGTGCGGGCCGCGCCGTTCGGGCCGCTGGAGCTGCGTCACCGCCGCCTGCTCGGCGTCTTCGGCGACGCGCGCTCGCCCGAGGTGCTGCGCGCCGCGGGCCTGCGCCGGGCGCGTTACCTCTACGTCTGCAGCGACGACGACCAGTTCAACCACGCGGTCTCGGTGACCGCCGGCACCGCCCTGCAGCTGCGCCGGACCTCGCCGTGGATCTACGTGCGGCTCAACCGCCAGCAGACGTGCCACCTGCTGCAGGCGCGCCGGCTCGGCGCGGCCGGGTCCAACCGGTTCCGGCTGGACTACTTCCACGTCGACGACGTCGCCGCGCGGATGCTGTACCTGCGCCATCCGCTGCCCGTACCGGCCCCCGGCGGCCCGCCGGCGCGGCTGCTCATCTCCGGCGACGGCTCGTTCCCCCGGGTGCTGCTGGTCGAGACCGCGCGCTACTGGCGCTCCGTCGGCGGCCACCCCGACCAGCTGCACATCGACGTGATCGGCGCGGACGCCGGGCGGACCCTGGCCACGCTGCTGGCCCGCTTCCCGTTCCTGGACTCGGTCTGCCGCGTCCGCGCGTACAACGAGCTGCTGGACACCTGGCTGCCGCGGATCAGCCGGCCGGCCCGCTACGACCGCATCTACCTGTGCCACCGCGACGAGGGGCGGATGCTCGACCTCGCGCTGGAGAGCACGGAGCTGTGGCAGGCGGTCGGCGAGGCCGTGTTCGTCGCCGCCTACGAGGCCTCCGCGCTGGCCGATGCCTTCCACGGCGGTGAGCACAACGACCTGCTCGACGAGGTCGGCGGGAAGCTGCAGGTGTACCCGATCATCGCCCGCGCCTGCGACCCGCAGCTGATCGCCGACGACCTCACCGAGCGGCTGGCCCGCCGGTTCCACCAGCGTTACCTGGACACGGCCCGCGGCAGCGCGAGCCCGGCCAGCGCCGTGGCCTGGGCCGAGCTGTCGGAGTCGATGCGCAACGCCAACCGCGCGCAGGTGCAGGGGATCGCGGCCAAGATGCGGGCACTGGGCTGCGTCATCGCGGTGCGCAACGGCGAGGACGGGCTCATCACCGAGCGGGAGCTGGAGGTCCTTGCCGAGCTCGAGCATCGGCGGTGGTGCGACGAGCGGACCTCGCGCGGGTGGCGGCACGGGCCGGCGCGCGACGAGCGCCGGCGGCGGCACCCGGATCTGGTGGCCTGGGGTGAGCTCGGCGAGCCCGGGCGGGAGAAGGCGCGCGACGCGGTACGGTACATGACGCAGATACTCGCCGACGAAGGGTTCACCATCGTGCGGCTGCACGAGCCGGTCCGGGTGACGGCGGCCTAGCCGTGCGGGTCGGGATCACGGGGCACACGAACCTCACCGACGGCGGCGCGGCGGTCATCTACTCGGCGCTCGTGCGGCATCTGCGCGCGCTCGGCGAGCAGGTCGCCGGCGGCGAGCAGATCATCGGGGTCACCTGCCTGGCCGACGGGGCCGATCAGCTCTTCGCGCGCGCGGTGATCGAGGTCGGCGGCACCTACGAGGTCGTCCTGCCCGCCCCCGACTACCGCGGCGTGGTGCCGCCGGAGCGGCGCGCCGAGTTCGACGCGCTGCTCGCCGGGGCGCGCTCGGTGCTGGCGAGCGGGGAGGGGCACTCGGGCGTGCGGGCGTACGTGGCCGCCAACCGCATCATGCTCGACCGGGTCGACCGGCTCGTCGCGGTCTGGGACGGCCACGAGAGGCTCGACCCCGGCGGGACCTCGGACGTGATCACCCTGGCGCGGGACCGGGCGCTGCCCATGACCGTGATCTGGCCCGCCGGGGCCGAGCGGGGTTAAGCCGGTTCCGCGGACCTGACGAAGCGCGCACAGA
Organism: Dactylosporangium sp. CA-233914; assembly: GCF_050942935.1. NCBI lineage: Bacteria > Bacillati > Actinomycetota > Actinomycetes > Micromonosporales > Micromonosporaceae > Dactylosporangium > Dactylosporangium sp. CA-233914. The sequence continues at coordinate 4,671,810 of NZ_CP192030.1, forward strand.
CCGCGTGGGCGCCGTAGAGGGCGTAGCCGACCAGCAGGGGCGTGGTCACCGGGACGAAGGCCGCAAGCGCGGCGGCGACGGCCGGCACCCCGGCCACCGCCGCCGCCGCGCCCGGTTGCCGCCATGCCGTGCGACCGGCCCAGCGCAGGGCGTCGCGCCAGCCGGACGGGGACGTGTCCCTTCCCAGCCGTACGACGCCGAGCATGCCGATCGCCAGGAGGATGGCGGCCGCGGCGACGGTGCCGGCCAGTGCGGGCGACCCGCCCGGGACCCGACCGGCGGCGACCGCGCCGACGTTGAACACCAGCAGGAGCGCGCAGCCGGCCGCGGCGGCGGTGGCGAGCGCGCCGCGCAGCAGCGAGGCGGCGAAGAGCCGGCCCATCGCGCGGAGGTCCACCTTCTCGCCGATCGCGATGGCGTGGACCGCCGACGAGCCCGTGCGCAGGGCGGCGCCGGCCGTCACCAGCGGTACCGATGCGATGGTCACGGCGATGCCGACCAGCGCGACGTCCGCGGCCACCGTGATGGTCTCCTGCCAGTCTCGTTTCATCGCGCCTACCCCTTCAGGCCCGAAGTGTTGATGCCCTCGACGAGCATGCGCTGGAACGCCAGGAAGAACAGGAAGACGGGCACCAGCGACAGCACCGACATCGCGAACATCGGTCCGACGGAGACCTGGCCCGAGGAGTCGATGAACGCGCGCAGCGCGACCGGCACGGTGTTCTTCGTGGTCTCCGAGACGTACACCAGCTGGCGGAAGAAGTCGTTCCACGTCCAGATGAACGAGAAGATCGCCGTGGTCACCAGCGCGGGGCGGCTCAGCGGCAGGATCACGCTGCGGAACACCCCGAACGGCGAGCAGCCGTCGATCTTCGCGGCCTCGTCCAGCTCGCGGGGGATGCCGCGCATGAACTGGACCATGAGGAAGACGAAGAACGCCTCCGTGGCCAGGAAGTGCGGCACGACCAGCGGCAGGTACGGGAACTCACCGCCGACCAGGCCCAGCTGCCGGAACAGGATGAACTGCGGGACGATGAGCACGTGGCCGGGCAGCAGCAGCGTGCCGATCATGACCGTGAACCACAGCTTGCGCCCGCGGAAGCGCAGGCGGGCGAAGGCGTAGGCGGCCAGCAGGCAGGACAGCGCGTTGCCGGCCACGACCAGCAGGGCGACCAGCGTGCTGTTGAGGAAGAACCGGCCGAAGGTGACCTGGACACTGCGGAAGTGCTTCCAGCCGTCGGGGTAGTTGCCGGGCGTCCAGCTCCGCGGCCAGATGGAGACGTTGGACAGCACCTCCTCCTGGCTCTTGAACGAGCTGCCGAGCATCCACGCCAGCGGGTACAGGATGATCGCGAGGATGGCGAGGATGACCACGAGCCGCAGGCCCTGCTTCGCGACTGTCATCGCTCGTCCCCTCCGTCGGAGTAGTGCACCCAGAAGCGGCCGGTGCTGAACAGCACGACCGTCAGCAGGCCGATGGCGGCCAGGAACACCCACGCGAGTGCCGAGGCGTAGCCCATCTCGTAGTCGGCGAAGCCCTTGACGTACAGGTAGAGCGTGTACATCAGGGTGGAGTCCACGGGCCCGCCGGTGCCGCCGGAGATGACGAACGCCGAGGTGAAGCCCTGGAAGCCGTGGATGGTCTCGAGCACCAGGTTGAAGAAGATGACCGGCGACATCATCGGCATCGTCACCGACCAGAACTTGCGCCAGGGGCCGGCGCCGTCGACCGAGGCGGCCTCGTAGAGCTCGGCCGGGACCTGCTTGAGGCCGGCCAGGAAGATGACCATCGGCGCGCCGAACTGCCAGACCGCGAGCAGGATCAGGGTGCCCAGGGCCCAGTCGGGGTCGTTGACCCAGCCCTCGCCGCCGATGCCGAACAGGCCCAGCAGGCGGTTGAAGGAGCCGTCGCGGTTGAACATCGAGTACCACACGTAGCCCAGCGCCACGCTGCCGCCCAGCAGGGAGGGCAGGTAGAACAGGCCGCGGAAGAACCCGACGCCGCGCGTCTCGCGGTTGAGCAGCAGGGCCACGCCGAACGCGGCCGCGAGCTTCAGCGGGATCGCGATGACGCCGAAGAGCACGGTCACCTTCACCGCGTGCCAGAACGCGGGGTCCTCGGTGAACATGCGCGTGTAGTTGTCGAAGCCGACGAAGTGCAGCTCCGAGAAGTCGGACAGGATGTCGTAGTCGGTGAAGCTCAGCAGCAGCGAGCCCAGCATCGGCAGGGCCGTGAAGCCCGCGAAGCCGAGCAGCCAGGGGGCGAGGAAGACGTAGCCGGCGCGGCCCTCACGGCGGACCCCCCGCCCGGGCCCGTGCGGGACCCGGACGGAGTGTCGCGTCGGCCGTTGCGTCGTGGTGAGCGCCACTGGAAGGGGTTCCCTACTTGGAGATGGCCGTCTTTACGGCGGTGACGAACGCCTCGGCGGCCTGAGTGGAGGACGCCTTGCCGGTCTGCACCGACTCCCCGGCCTTGACGAGCTCCGAGCGCAGGGTGCTGTGGCCCTTGAGCGGCACCTGCGGCGACGGGCCGAAGGTCTTGCCGAGGGAGTTCTCGACGTCGATCGAGGTCTTCATCGCCTTGTCGGTGACGCTGCCCTCGACGGCGGTGCGCACGTCCAGGTTGGACGGCAGGCCGCGGTCGGTGCCGAGGACCTTGCCGGCCTCGGGGTCGTTGGCCAGGAAGTTGATGACGTCGACCGCCACGTCCTTCTTGTCGCTGCCGCGGTACACCGAGAAGTACATCGAGGCGCGCGCCCACTGGGCCTTCGGGTCGCCGGGGTACGCCACGACGCCGAGCTCGTCCTTGGTGTTCTTCTGCAGCTCCGGCAGCTGGTTGACCCACACCCACGAGGTAAGGGCTTTCCCGGTGACCACGAGTTGCTTGGTGATGTCGGTGGCGTTGCCCTCCCGGATCACGTCCGGTGGCGGCGTCGCGCCCTTGTCCCGGGCGCTCTTCCACAGGTCGAACCAGGCGGTCACGTCCTGGGCGGTGAAGCCGAGCTCCTTGCCCTTGTACAGGTCCTTGCCCTGCTGGCGCAGCCACACCCAGAACGCCTTGTAGTCCGCGCTCGGGTCCTGCGTGCCGGCCGTCTTCGTGGCCGCGCCGGCCGCCTGGGCCCAGGTGATGAACTGCTCCCAGGACATTCCCGTTTTCGGAGGTTCGATACCCGCGGCTCGCAGCCTGGTCTGGTTGAAGACCAGGCCCTGGGTGTTCTCGCCGAACGCGACGCCGGCGAGCACGCCGTCGACCTCGCCGTACTTCCAGAGGCTCTCCGGGAACTTCGAGGTGTCGAGCTTGCCGGACTTCTGGTACGGGCTCAGGTCGAGCGTGACCTTGCGCGAGGCGTATTCGGTCAGGTAGTTGTCGTCGATCTGGAAGATGTCGGGTGCGGCGTTGCCGGCCGTGAGCGTGGCCAGCTTGTCGAAGTAGCCCTGGTTGGCCTGCCACGTGGTCTTGAACGTGACGTTGGGGTGCTTGGCCGTGTAGAGCTTGAGCGCGTCCTCGGTGAGCTTGGCGCGGGCGTCGCCGCCCCACCAGAAGAACGACAGCTCGACCGGCTTGGTGGAGTCGGCCAAGGGGGAGGACCCGGCGTCGTCACCGCACGCGGCGAGGGGGACCAGCAGGGCGGCCGCTGCGGCTACGGCGAGCAGCCGGCGGCGGGGTGTTCCGGACATGGGGAGTCACTCCTAGGCACGGTGCGGTGTGGGTCGGCCAGAAGGATGGTGCGGTGTGGGTCGGCCAGGAGGTCGGCCGCGACCGAAGGGGTTGTCACCGGAGCGGGGCCGGTCGAGTCGCGGATGACCAGTTGGGTCTGGAGCGTGACGAGTGCGGTTGAGCGGTGGTCTTCGTCGTGGTGCAACAGCATGTCCACGGCCGCCCGGCCGGCGGCCGCGGTCGGTGTCGCCACGGTGGTGAGCTTCGGGCGCACGAGCCGGCTGAGCATGATGTCGTCGATGCCGACGACGCTGAGTTCCTCCGGCACGCTCACACCCCGCTCGTGCAGGGCCTCGAGCAGGCCGATCGCCATGAGGTCGTTGTAGGCCAGCACGGCGGTCGCCCCCGTGGCCAGCAGTGCCTCGCAGGCGGCCGATCCGGCCGCCTCCGTGGGCTGGTAAGGGCCCAGGACCGTGAGCGTGGCGCCCGCCGCCTTGGCCGTGGCGGTGGCGCAGCGGCGGATCTCCCGGTTGGTCCACGACCCGCGCGGCCCGCCCAGCAGGGCGATGTCGCGGTGGCCGAGGGAAACCAGGTGTTCGATCGCGGCCCGGGCGCCGCTGGCGACGTCCATGACGACCGCGGGCAGCCCCTCGACGGGCCGGTTGACCACGACGAGAGGCACCTCCTTGCGGAGCTTCTCGATCAGGTCGTTGCTCATGCGCGGGCTGCACAGCAGCACGCCGTCGACCTGCTTGGCGAGGGCGTGGACGAGCTGCTCCTCGACCACGGGGTCCTCGTTGGTGTCGGCGACGAACAGGTGGTAGTCGCGCTGGCGCGACTGGGACTCGGCGGCCTTGATGAGCGGGGGGAAGAACGGGTTGGCGATGTCCGCGACGATCAGGCCGATGTTGTGGGTGCGTCCGGTGATCAGGGCGCGGGCGGCACGGTTGGGCCGGTAGCCGAGGCTCTCCGCGGTGGACAGCACCCGGCTGCGCGTCTCGGGGTTGACCAGATGCGGCGCCGAGAACGTGCGGGACACGGTGGAGACATGGACGCCGGAGGCGCGGGCGACATCTCGGATCGTGGCGGGCACGCTGCAGTTCCTCTCGGACGGACCGTCGCGCGGCGACCCGGCCGGGCGACCGGGGAGCGGGTCGACCACGGGCGGGTGACCTGGGTCACCGCTCGGTGCAGCCAATTATGCAAACGGTTGCGAATCTGTCAACGCCCATTGATCTGTTCGCGCGGCGGTATTGACCGGACCAGCGGCTCTTGCGCATAGTTTTCTGCAAACCTTTGCAGCCCTTCGCCGTAGGGGGTTCCTTGAAAACGCGCTATGCGATCGTCGGCACCGGGTCGCGCGCGGCCATGTTCGTCCGGGCGCTCACCGCCGAGCACCGTGACACCTGCGAGCTCGTCGCGCTGGCCGACCCGAACCCGGTCCGCATCGCCGTGCACAACGCCCGGCTCCCCACGCCGGTCCCCGCCTATCCCGCGTCCGAGTTCGCCACGATGCTCGAACGCGAACGGGTCGACGTGGTGATCGTGTGCACCGTGGACCGCTACCACGACGAGTACATCGTCGCGGCGCTGGAGGCCGGGTGCGACGTGCTCACCGAGAAGCCGATGACCATCGACGCGCAGCGCTGCGCGCGGATCCTCGACGCCGTGCGCCGCACCGGCCGCCGGGTGCGGGTCACGTTCAACTACCGCTACAACCCGCTGCACGAGGCGGTGAAGCGCATCCTCGCCTCCGGCGAGATCGGCGCGGTCGGGTCGGTGCACTTCGAGTGGCTGCTCGACGTGCGCCACGGCGCCGACTACTTCCGCCGCTGGCACCGCGACAAGGCCGACTCCGGCGGCCTGCTGGTCCACAAGGCCGGGCACCACTTCGACCTGGTCAACTGGTGGCTGGCCGACGACCCGGAGTCCGTCTACGCCGACGGAAGGCTCTTCTTCTACGGCACCGCCGGCGCTGGCTGTGGGGCCGGGAAGTTCGCCATCGACATGGACGAGTCCGACCTCACCGCCCTCTACGGCGACGCCGCCGTGCGGGCCGACGGCTACCGCCGCGACCAGGACGTCTTCGCGCCCGGCGTGACCATCGAGGACGATCTCGCCGTGATGGTGCGTTACGCGCGCGGGGCCACCCTGACGTATCACCTGACGGCCTATGCGCCCTGGGAGGGGTACCGCATCGCCTTCAACGGCAGCCGCGGGCGGCTGGAGCTCGACGTCACCGAGACCGACCACGTCTCGGCCGAGGCCGCCGACTCCCTCAAGGGCCACCGCGAGCCGGGCACCGCCGGCCTGCGCCTGCGGCCGTTCTTCGGCTCGCCCGTCCAGGTGCCCGTCGAGGGATACCGCCGGGAGGGCCACGGCGGCGCCGACGTGCGCATGCTCGCCCAGCTGCTCGACCCGGACGCGCCCGCCGACCCGCTCGGCCGATCCGCCGACGCGGCCGCCGGCGCCCGCGCGCTGCTCGTCGGGCTCGCCGCCAACGAGTCCATCACCACCGGTCGGCCCGTCCGCACCGCAGAGCTCGAGGCTGGTATCGCACATGCATGAAGACCAGTTGCTGCCCGCCGAGCCGGGGATCCGCGCCATCGCGCGTGAGCTCTACCGGCACGCCAAGGACCTGCCGCTGATCAGCCCGCACGGCCACGTCGACCCGGCGATCCTCGCCGACGACCGGCCGTTTCCGGACCCGGCCCGGCTCATCGTGGTGCCGGACCACTACGTCACGCGGATGCTGGCCAGCCAGGGCATTGCCCCCGCCGCCCTCGGCGTGCCGTCGCTGGACGGCACCCCCGTGCAGACCGACGGGCGCACCATCTGGCGGCTGCTGGCCGCCAACTGGCACCTCTTGCGCGGCACCCCGTCGCGGCTGTGGACCGAGCGCGTGTTCGGCGAGGTCTTCGGGGTCGAAGGGCCGCTGAACACCGGGACCGCCGACGACGTGTACGACGCCATTGCCGAGCGCCTGGCCGACCCCGCGTTCCGGCCCCGCGCGCTGTTCGAGCGCTTCAACCTGGAGGTGCTGGCCACCACCGAGTCGCCGCTGGCCGACCTCGGCGCGCACGCCAAGCTCGCCGCCGAGGGCTGGGGCGGGCCGGGCGGGCGGGTCATCACCACGTTCCGCCCCGACGACCTCGTCGACCTCGACTGGCCCGGCTGGACCGACCGCGTCGCGCAGCTCGGCGCCGGCACCTACGCCGAGTTCCTCGACCGGCTGCGCGAACGCCGCCAGGCCTTCATCGCCGCGGGCGCCACCTCCAGCGACCACGGCCACCCCAGCGCCGCCACGCTGGCCCTGCCCCGCGACGAGGCCGCCGCCCTGTTCGACCGGGCCCTGCGCGGGCACGCCGAGGACGGCGACGCCGAGCGGTTCCGGGCCCACATGCTGGTCGAGTTCGCCCGCATGTCGGTCGAGGACGGCCTGGTCATGCAGCTGCACCCGGGCGCGGTGCGCAACCACAACGCGGCCCTCTTCGCCCGGCACGGCCGCGACGTGGGCGGCGACATCCCCGGCCCGACGGAGTACGTGCGCGCGCTCAAGCCGCTGCTGGACGAGCTCGGCACCGACCCGCGGTTCCGCATCGTGCTGTACACCCTCGACGAGACCGCCTTCACCCGCGAGCTGGCCCCGCTGGCCGGCGGCTACCCGGCCGTGTTCCTCGGCGCGCCCTGGTGGTTCCTGGACAGCCCCGAGGGCCTGCGCCGCTTCCGCGAGGCCGTCACCGAGACGGCCGGCTTCTACAATACCGCCGGCTTCGTCGACGACACCCGCGCCTTCTGCTCGATCCCGGTCCGCCACGACGTGGCCCGCCGCGTCGACGCGGGCTTCCTCGCCCGGCTCGTCGCCGAGCACCGCCTGCCGCTGGACGAGGCCGCCGAGACCATCGCCGACCTCGCCTACCACCTGCCCAAGCGCGTCTACCAGCGCACCGTCCACACAGGAGCATCCTCGTGACCGAGATCACCGGCCTGGCCGTGCACGACGTGCGGTTCCCGACCGCGGCCGCCGGCGACGGCTCCGACGCCATCAACCGCGGCGACTACTCGGCCACCTACGTCGTCGTCTCGACCGCCGCGGGGGAGCAGGGCTTCGGCCTGACGTTCACCAACGGCCGCGGCAACGAGATCACCTGCGCCGCCGTCGAGGCCCTGCGGCATCACGTCGTCGGGCACACGGTGCAGGAGCTGTGCACCGCCGAGGGTGCCCGCACCCTCACCGCCGACGTGCAGGTGCGCTGGCTCGGCCCGGAGAAGGGCGTCGTGGCGATGGCGGCCGGGGCGATCCTCAACGCCGTGTGGGACCTGCGGGCCCGCCTGACCGAGGCGCCGATGTGGCGGCTGCTGGCCGAGCTGCCGACCGCGGACCTCGTCGCCGCGATCGACTTCCGGCACATCCGCGACGCGCTGACGCCCGGGGAGGCCGCGGCGATCCTCGACGCGGGGCTTGCGGGCTACGGCGAGCGGCTCGCCCACGTGAGCGAGCACGGCTTCCCGGCGTACACCACCTCCGTCGGCTGGCTGGGCTACGACGACGAGAAGGTCCGCTCGCTCACCCGGGCGGCCGTCAAGGACGGCTGGACCGCGGTGAAGATGAAGGTCGGCGGCCCGATCGACGACGACGTGCGCCGGGCCGGGATCATTCGCGCCGAGATCGGCCCCGGCGCACTGCTCATGATGGACGCCAACCAGGTCTGGGACGTCGGCGAGGCGATCGCCAACATGGAGCGGCTGGTCGCCTTCGAGCCGTACTGGATCGAGGAGCCCACCCACGCCGACGACGTGCTCGGCCACGCCGCGATCCAGCGCGCGCTCGGCGAGCGCTGCCGGGTCGCCACCGGTGAGGTCGCCGCCAACCGGGTCATCTTCAAGCAGCTGCTGCAGGCCGGCGCGATCGGCATCATGCAGGTCGACGCGTGCCGGGTCGCCGGGGTCGGCGAGGTGCTCGCCGAACTGCTGCTGGCGGCGAAGTTCGGCGTGATCGTGTGCCCGCACGCGGGCGGGGTCGGGCTGTGCGAGTACGTGCAGCACCTGTCCGTCTTCGACTACCTGCGGGTCAGCCGGTCGATGGAGGGGCGGATGGTGGAGTACGTCGAGCACCTGCACGAGCACTTCACCGACCCGGTCCGGGTGACCGGCGGCCGCTACCGGCTGCCCGAGCGCCCCGGCTACAGCGTCGAGATACGCCCCGAGTCCGTGGCGCAGTACAGCTTCCCGGCGGGGCCGGTATGGAACGCCTGAGCCGCGCCACCGTCGCCGGCCCGGTCACGCCCGCCGGCATCGGCACCGGCATCGTGCACCTCGGGCTGGGCGCGTTCCACCGCGCCCACCAGGCCGTGTTCACCGAGGACGCCATCACGAAGGGCGGCGGGGACTGGGGCATCGCCGCGGTCGCGCCCCGCTCCCGGGCCGTGCTCGACCCGCTGCTGGAACAGGACCTGCTGTACAGCGTGCTGACCCTGGACGGCGAGCGGGTCGCCCCGCGGGTGCTCGGGGTGCACACCCGGGCCCTGCACGCCGCCAGCGAGCCGGAGGCAGTCGAGCGCCTGCTGGCCGACCCCGCGGTGCGGGTCGTGACGCTGACCGTCACCGAGAAGGCGTACCGCCCCGACGCCCCGATCATGCGGCTGCTGCTTTCCGGTCTGCGCGCCCGGGCCGCCACGCAGGCGCCGATCGCCCTGGTCAGCTGCGACAACCTGCCCTCCAACGGGCATCGGCTGCGGGAACTGGTCACGGCCGGGCTGGGTGACGCGAGTTTCATCGCATTCCCGAGCACGATGGTGGACCGCATCGTCCCGGCGAGTACCGGCGCCACCTATGCCACCGCGAAGAACATCCTCGGCCTGGAGGACCGGGCCGCGGTCGCCGCGGAGCCGTTCAGCCAGTGGGTCATCGAGGACGACTTCCCCGGCGGCCGGCCCGCGTGGGACCTCGCGGGGGCCATCCTGACCGACGACGTGGCCCCGTGGGAGGGGCTGAAGCTGCGGGTGCTCCTCGGCGCGCACTCGGCGCTGGCCTACCTCGGTGCGCTCGCCGGTGCGCCCACGATCGACCGGGCCCTGGCGCTGCCGGGGATGCGGGCCGCCATGGAACGCTTCATCGCGACGGACATCGCGCCGACGCTGTGCCCGCCGGACGGGGTGACGGTGCAGCAGTACGGCCAGAGCGCGCTCGAGCGCTTCGCCAACCCCGCCCTGCGCCACCGCACCCTGCAGGTGGCGATGGACGGCTCGCAGAAGCTCCCGCAGCGGCTGCTGGCCACCATCGCCGACCGGCGCGCGGCGGGGAGCGTCCCGGTGTACGCCACCCTCGTCCTCGCCGCCTGGATGCGCTTCGTGCGCGGCTCGGCCGACGACGGCGCCCGGCTGCCGCTGGACGACCCGCTCGCCGAGCGGCTGCGGTCCACGCCGGACCTGCTGGCGCTCGACTCGGTCTTCCCGCCCGGCTTCGCCGACGACGAGCAGTTGCGCGCGCAGCTCAAGTCGTGGTCCGGTGAGCTGGACCGGCACGGTGTGGCCGGCACCCTGGAGGCCCTGCGGTGAGCCCGACCTCAGTCGCGCTGATCGGCGCCGCCGGTCACGGTGCGTGGCATCTGCGCGCCATCGACGCGCTCGGCGAGCGGGTCCGGCTCGTCGCGACCTGCGACGTACAGCCCGGCTTCGACTACACCGACCACCGGGTGATGCTCGCCGAGCGCAAGCCCGAGGTGGTCGTGGTCTGCACCCCGCCGCACACGCACCTGCCGATCGCCCTCGACGTGCTCGACGCGGGCGCCGACCTGCTGCTGGAGAAGCCGCCGGTGCTGTCACTGGCGGACCATCGCCGCCTCGCCGAGGCGGCCCGGGGCCGCGTCCTGCAGGTCGGCTTCCAGGCGCTGGGCTCGCCGACGCTGCCGCTGCTGGCCGAGCGGGTCGGCGAGGTCGTCTCGGCCTCCGTCGCCGGGGCGTGGTGGCGGCCGGACAGCTACTGGGCGCGCTCCTCGTGGTCGGGGCGGCGCGGGCGGGACGGCGCCCTGGTGAACCCGTTCGCGCACGCGCTCATGCAGGCCCTCGCCATCACCGGGATCCGCCCGCCGTGGACGATCGGCCTGGACCGGTACCGCACCCGGGCGAGCGTCGAGGTGGAGGACACGGCGACCCTGCGCCTGAGCGTCCCCGACGGCCGGTCGGTGTTCGTGGCCGTGACGCTGTGCTCGGGCGACTTCGTGCCCGGCGACATCACGGTCGCCGGGCGGGACGGGACGGCCGAGGTCGGCTACACCCAGGACCGCCTCGGCGGACAGGTCGTCCCGGGCCGGATCGGGCTGCTGTCCAACCTGCTCGACCACCGCGACCACGACGCCCCGCTGCTGGTGCCGCTGGAGCGCACCGAGCCCTTCACCGCGCTGGCCGAGGCGATCCTCGCCGGGGACCCGCCGGCGCTGCTCGACCCCGCCCGGCTGGTCCGGCGGGAGGACGGCGTCGAGATCCCCGGCGCCGCCGCCCTGGTGCGCCGCGCCGCCGCCGAGCGCGCCCACTTCCACGAGATCGGAGCCTTCCAGTGAGGAAACTTTCACTCGCCGACCTGCCCGACGGCGGCACGCCCGCGACCCTGGCCGCGATCGGGAAGGGCTGGGGGCCGGTGCGGCGGGGCGGGATCAGCCGCTACGACGCGCCCGGGCACCGCACCCACGCCGAGTCGGACCACCACGTCCACGACGTGCCGGAGATCTTCACGATCGTGCAGGGCGCGGGGGTGCTGGAGCTCGACGGGACCGCCGGGACCCGCTTCCGCGCCGGGGACGTCCTCATCATCGAGCCCGGCGAGAACCACCACCTGATCAGCGACGGCGACGTGCCCCTCGTCTTCACCTGGATGCACCTCTCCCCGGTTGAGGCGTGATCGACACCACGGTCTCCGGCAGAGAGGTACGCTGGGTTGCGGAGCCAGGATCACGGGACGCTAGGCGGCTGGTGATGGGGGCGGATGGAGACCTCGCCCAGGTCGTTGAGCAACAGGCCGCGCTGCGACGCGTCGCCACGCTGGTCGCGCGCGGTGTGCCGCCGACCGTAGTCTTTGACGCGGTCGCCGAGGAACTGGATCGGCTCATCGGCGCCGACGGTGCGGTGGTCGACCGCTATGAGGCAGATGGCACGATCACCGTGCTCGCGAGCAGTGGCTCGGGGCTCCCGGTCGGCACACGCGGATCGCTGGAGGGGAGCCCCGTTTCGGCTCAGGTGTGGCGCACCGGCCGTTCCGTCCGGGTCAACAGCTACGCGGGCGGTTCCGGCCCGCTCGCCGCGCAGATTCGCGAGTTGGGGATCCGCTCGGCGGTGGGCGCCCCGATCGCCGTCGAGGGACGCCTCTGGGGGTTGACGGTGGCCTTCACGAGGCAGGAAGAGCCGATGGCCGCCGAGGCCGAAGCGCGCATCGCGGACTTCACCGACCTGGTCGGCACCGCGATCGCCAACGCCCAGGCCCGAGCCGACCTGGTCGCCTCCCGGGCCCGTGTAGTGATCGCGGCCGATCAGGCCCGCCGACGCATCGAACGAGACCTGCACGACGGCATCCAGCAGCGGCTGGTCTCGCTCGCCATGGCCGCGCGCATGGTCGAGGCGGACCTGCCGGCCGGCGCGTCCGAGCTGCGGGCGCGGCTGTCCGCGCTCACCGATGGGCTGACCGGCGCGCTGGACGAGCTGCGGGAGATCTCCAGCGGCATCCACCCGGCGATCCTGTCCGACGGAGGCCTGGGACCGGCACTCAAATCCCTCGCCCGCCGTTCCGCCGTCGCGGTGGAACTCGACGTGTGCTCTGACCGGCTGCCCGAACCGGTCGAGGTGGCCGGCTACTACGTCGTAGCCGAAGCGCTGGCCAACGCCGCCAAGTACGCACACGCCACCGTCGTGCACGTCGACACCGCGGTCAGCGACGGCCGACTGCACATGACGGTGCGCGACAACGGCATCGGCGGCGCCGACCCAGCAAGCGGATCCGGCCTCACCGGGCTGACCGACCGGGTCGAAGCACTGGGCGGGACCATCACGCTGGACAGCCCGGCCGGTCACGGCACCTCCCTGCAAGTCGAGCTTCCCCTCGCCGTTCACTGACCGCCAGCAATCGCAGCCGGCCCGGAACCGGGAAATCGGTCGCCCGTGGTGGCGCGCGGCGCCTAGGCTCGCCGGCATGTTGCGGCCCGTGCAGGACGTGGTGTCGCGGATCCGATACGACGCCACCCTCGACGCGGCGCGCTTCCTCGTCGGGTACACCGAGCGCGGGGCCGGGATCCGCGAGACGCCGCTGCCCGCGTTCGTCAGCGGCGGCGACGTACCCTGGCACCGGGTGCAGTACGTCAAGGCCGGCTCGGTCACCGTGTGGGATCGGCGCAGCCGCGTCGACCTGGTGTTCGGGCCCGGCGCGGCCGACCTGGCCCGGCTCACGGCCGAGGCGGCTACGCCCAGTCTGGCTCGATTGGGCTCCGCGGATATCGACCCAGACCGGGCGACGCCCAGGCTGGCTCGATTGGGCTCCGCGGATATCGACCCAGACCGGGCGTCCCGCGAGCGGCGGCCGGCCGGGCGCAGCGTGGCGGCCTTCGACGGCTCGGCGTGCCTGCGCTTCGACGCCGGCGCGGGGCAGTGGGTGCCGGCGGGACAGGCGGGGCCCGTGCACGCCGACGCGGTGCAGGTGGCCACGTTCAACGTGCTCTCGGACGCGTACGACCGCGAGCTGACCTATCCCGAGCTGCGCGTGCCCGCCTGCGTGGACCTGCTGGAGGGGCTCGGCGCCGACGTCGTCGCGCTGCACGAGGTCACGCACGAGCTCTGGGCGGCACTGCTCGCGGCGGCGTGGGTGCGGGAGCGCTACTGCGTCTCCGCCGCCCCCGACGCGGAGATCGGCTACGGCACGACGCTGCTGAGCCGGTGGCCGCTGGCGCTGGAGGTGCACCGGCTCTCGGCGTACAAGCGGCTGGTCCTCGGCCACGCCGTGCTCAACGGCCGGCAGGTCGGCTTCGTCGCCGCGCACCTGACCAGCGACCACACCGAGGGTGCCGAACAGCGGCGCGAGCATCAGCTGCGGGTCATCGCCGAGCGGCTCGGGCGCGGCGACCTCGACGCCGCCGTGGTGCTCACCGACCTCAACGCCGGCGACGACGCGGCGCCCACGGTGCCCGGCTACGTCGACGCCTGGCGCGCGGTCCACCCGCACGACGCCGGTTTCACGTTCGACCCCGCGGTGAACCCGCTGGCCGCCGTCGCCTCCCGCACCGGCCGCGCCGCGCGGCTGGACCGCATCCTCGTGCGCGGGCCGCTCACGCCGGTGGTCGCCGAGCGCTTCGGCGACCGGCCGTTCGCCCCCGGTCCGCGCTTCGTCTCCGACCACTTCGGCGTGACCGCGCTGCTGCAGCCGGCACCGGTGACGGTCGACTCGGCACCGGTGCACACGTCGGCGCTGGTGATCCGCCCGCCGGAGCGGGTGTGGGGCGCCGTGCAGGCCGTGCGGTCGGTCCACGACCCGTCCTACGCCCGCTGGATGCCCCACATCAACCTCGTCTACGGCTTCGTGCCGGAGGCCGACTTCGAGGAGGCCGCCCGGGTGGCGGCGGCCGCGATCCAGCCCACGCCGCCGATTCGGGTCCGGCTGGCCAACGTGCGCCGGTTCGAGCACCGGGGGAGCACGACCGTGTGGCTGGAGCCGCAGACCACGCCGCCGGACGCGCTGCACCGGTTGCAGGCCGCGCTGGGTGCGGGCTTTCCCGGGTGTACCGAACAGAGCTCCCGCGGCTCCGGCGGCTTCACGCCCCATCTGACCATCGCCAAGCTGACCGGCCCGCGCGTCGAGGAGCGCTTCGCGCAGATCCAGCGCGCGTGGCGGCCGGTCGAGTTCACGGTGACCGCGGTCGACCTGATCAGCCGCCGCGGCGCCGAACCGTTCGCGGTCCGCCGCACGGTGCCGTTCGCGACGGGCCACGACGCGGCGCGGCAGCTGGTGGAGGAGGCGTGCGCCGCGGTGCGGCCGGGCTCACGCGTCCACGTCGTCGGCTCGGTCCGCCTCGGTGTCGCGACCGCGACGACGGACCTGGACCTGGTGTGGGCCTCGCCGCTGCCCGCGGCCGGCGATGCCCTGGCGGAGCTGGCCGCGATCCTGCCCGGGGCGCGGGTGGCCGGGACCGTCGTGCCCGTCGTGCGGGCGAGCGTCGCCGGGATCGACGTCGACGTGCAGCACGTCGCGGTCGGCGATGTTCACGGGCTCGATCCGGCGGATCCCGCGCTGGACGAGGCGGGGCGGCGGGCGGTGCTCGCCGTGCGGGACGCCGACGCGCTGCTTTCGGGGCTGGACACGACGGCGTTTCGCGGCCTGCTGACGCGGGTCCGGCGGTGGGCGCGGGAGCGGGAGCTCGACGGGGCGGCCTGGGGGCTGGTCGGCGGGTTCAGCTGGGCCGTGCTCGTGGCCGAGGCGATGCGGCACAACGTCACGGACCTCGACGGCTTCCGGCGGCACTGCGCCGGACATCCACGGCGGCCGCGATCGGGCGAACGGCACGCGTACTGGCCCGTGTACTCCCCGACGCCGCCCGGCGTCAACACCACCCGGACCATGACCCGCTCGACCGCGGCGGTCGTCACCGCCGCCTTGGAAGGCAACGCGTTGCCCGAACCGCGGCGGCACGAGCGGCTGGTCACCCTACCGGACGACGACGGCCTCGACGGCCGCGTGCTGGGGATCATCCTGGCCCTGGAGGCCGCCGGCGCCGCTGTGCGTCCTTACCCCCGCCGCCGGGCACTCGGCATCGACGGCGGCGACCCCGCCGCGGTGGAAGCCGCACTCGAAGGTTAGGCCCCCGCGGCAATCCACGGCCCGGCGGCTTTACAGATGCATACCGGGTATGCATACTCCGTATGCATGTCGATCAGACACGGGCTGCTCGCGCTGCTGCGGCGTGGGCCGATGCACGGTTACCAGCTGCGCAGCAGTTTTGAGGAGTCGACCGGGGGGACCTGGCCGCTCAACATCGGGCAGGTCTACACGACCCTCGCCCGGCTCGAGCGGGACGAACTCGTGCGGGCACTTCCCGAGGCGGAGGGGCAGCGGCCGTACGAGATCACCGCCGCCGGGCGGGCCGAGGTCGCCGCCTGGTTCGCCACGCCCGTCGAGCGGGCGGACCGGCCCCGCGACGAGCTGGCCGTCAAGCTGGCGCTGGCCATCACCACGCCCGGGGTCGACGTGGCCGCCGTGGTGCAGGCGCAGCGGACCGCGAGCATGCGGGCGATGCAGGAGTACACGCGGATGAAGCGCTCGGCCGAGGCGCCCGGGGATCTGCCCTGGCGGCTGGTGCTCGACGCGATGGTGTTTCAGGCCGAGGCCGAGCTGCGGTGGCTCGATCACTGCGAGAGCAGTCTGCGGCGCTATGAGCACAAGCAGACCGGGGGCGCCGCGACGGTACAGCTGGAGGTCGTCGATGAGCGTGCTTGAGCTCTTCGACGTGCATCGCACGCACGGGCACGGGGAGACCGCCGTCCGGGCACTGCGCGGGGTCTCGCTCGCCGTCGCCGAGGGCGAGCTGGTCGCCGTCATGGGGCCGTCCGGGTCGGGGAAGTCGACGCTGCTCAATCTCGCCGGGGGGCTCGACCGGCCGAGCGACGGCGGTGTCGCGATCGAGGGGCGGCGGCTCGACGGGATGCGGCGGCGGGAGCTGGCGGCGGTGCGCCGGCGGTCGGTCGGGTACGTGTTCCAGGACCTCAACCTGCTGCCCGCACTGACCGCGGCGGAGAACGTCGCCATGCCGCTGGAGCTGGACGGGGTCTCGGCCCGGGCCGCCCGGCGCACGGCACTGGCCGCGCTCGCCGACGTCGAGCTCGCCGACTGCGCGCGCCGGTTCCCGGACGAGCTCTCCGGCGGGCAGCAGCAGCGGGTGGCCATCGCGCGGGCGCTCGTCGGCCGGCGGCGGCTGATCCTCGCCGACGAGCCCACCGGAGCGCTGGACTCGCTGACCGGTGAGGCGGTGCTGCGGCTCATGCGGTCCAAGGTGGACGGTGGCGCCGCCGGGGTGCTCGTCACGCACGAGGCGCGCCACGCCGCGTGGGCCGATCGGGTCGTGTTCCTGCGCGACGGGCGGATCGTGGACGCGTCCGGGCCGCTCGCGCAGCCCGAGCAGCTGCTCGACGGGGCCGCGTCGTGATCGCGCTGCGGATCGCGCGGCGGGAGGCGGCGCGGGCCAAGGGGCGCACCGCGCTCATCGTCGGGCTCATCGCGCTGCCCGTGCTGGCGCTCACGTTCGTCGCCGTCGCGCTCGACATGTTCGCCCTCACGACCGCCGAGCAGGCCGACCGCGACCTGGGGCGCTTCGACGCCACCGTCGAGTGGGCGTTGGACGGGCCGGTGCGGCAGGACCGGTCCGGCCAGACCTACGAGCCCGTCGGGGATTTCCGCCCGGTGTACGGGGTCGTCCCGGACGCCGAGGTCGAGCGGACGCTGCGGGCCGCGCTGCCGCCCGGCAGTACCCTGGTGCGCGCCGAGGAGTACCACCGGGTCGCGGTGAACACGCCGGGCGGGCGTTCGACGCTGCCTGCCTATCCGCTCGACCTCGGCGACACGCGCTTCGCCGGCCGCATGGAGCTGCTGCGCGGGCGTGCGCCGGCCACCGACGGCGAGGCGGCGCTCGACGCGGCCGCCATGGACCGGCTCGGCACCCGGCTCGGGGGCACGTTCACGCTGCCGGACCTGCGGCGCACCTACACCGTCGTCGGCGAGTTCGAGCGGCCCGAGAACCTTACGGGCTCGATCGTGCTGCGCCCGGGCGCGCTGCCGCCGTCCAACCCGACCTGGTACGTCGCCGCGCCCGCCCCGCTCGACTGGCCCCAGGTCCAGGCGCTCAACCGGCGGGGGATCGTCGCCCACTCGCGGGCGGTGATGCTCGGCGGCGACCGCGCGGGCATGTACGCCGGCCCGCCGGTACCGTCCCGCCGCTCGTTCGACCTGACCCTGCTGGTGCTCGGCATGGCGGTGCTGGAGGTCGTGCTCCTGGCCGGCCCGGCCTTCGCCGTCGGCGCCCGCCGTCGGCGCCGCGAGCTGGCGCTTGTCGCCGCGAGCGGCGGCACCCCGGGCCACCTGCGCCGGATCGTGCTCGCCGACGGCCTCGTGCTCGGCGCGGCTGCGGCCGTGGCCGGGATCGCGCTCGGCACGGCCGCGGCGCTCGCGTCCCGGCCGGTGCTCGCCGAGCTCGTGCTGCACGCCCGCCCCGGCGCGGTCCGGGTGCCCCCGGGCGAGCTGCTCGCCGTCGCGGGCCTGGCGATACTGACCGGGGTCGCCGCCGCGCTCGCGCCCGCCGTCTCCGCCGGGCGGGCCGACGTGCTCGCCGGGCTGACCGGCCGCCGGCCCCGGACCCGCGCGGGGCGGCGCCTGGCCGCGGTGGGGCTCGCCGGGGTGGCCGCCGGGGCCGTGATCGCGGCGGCGGGCATCGGCGGCTCCTCGGCCCGGGCGGTGCTCGCCGGGCTGCTCGTCGCCGAGCTCGGGCTGGTCCTGTCCACGCCCGCGGTGCTCGGCGCGCTGGCCCGGCTCGGCGGTGGGCTGCCGCCGGCGCCGCGGATCGCGCTGCGCGACGCGGCCCGCAACCGGGCCTCCGCCTCGCCCGCCGTCTCCGCGGTCATGGCCGCGGTCATCGGCTCGACCGCCCTCGCGACGTACATGGCCAGCTCCGACGCGCGCATGGCGGCGATGTACACCACGACGCTGCCGTACGGATACGCCACCGTCGTGCAGGACCAGCCCCCGGCCGGCCGCCCGGCGCCGCTGTCCGGCGAACGGCTCCGCGGCGCCATCGAGCCCTTGCCGGTCAGCGGCGTCACCGAGATCCGCGCGGTCGCCTGCACCGACCCGGCCCAGAAATCCTGCGACCTGCAGCCGGTCCGGCCACCGGTGAACTGGTGCCCGTACATGCCCGGCGGTCTGAGCCCGCAGCAGCAGCGCGCCGCGGCCGCCGACCCGCGCTGCCACGAGATGGAACAGGCCGTACTCGGCAACACTACCGTGCTGCACATCGTCGACGACGGCGCCGCCCTCGGCCCGATCGGCGGGCTCAGCGGGGCCGACCTGGACCGGGCGCGGGAGGTGCTGCGGGCCGGCGGCGTGGTGGTCGGCGATCCGCTGCGGGTGCACGACGGGCAGGCCCGGCTCGTCACGCCCGGCCACGGCGAGCCGATCGTCGTGCCCGGGTACTATGCGCCGACCGCCCGGTCGCTGGAGTTCTACGCGATCTCCCCGCAGGCGGTCCGGCAGGCCGGCCTCGGCAGCGTCGTCATCGGCCTCGTCGCCGCCACCACCCGGATGCCGACGACGGCCGAGACGGACGCGTTCGAGCAGCGCCTCGCCGGGCTCGGCCACGGGTACGGCGGCGAGGTCATCCGCCCCCGGATCCGCGATCGGCTGCTCGTCGAGCTGCTGCTCTCCCTGGCCGCCGCGGTCGTCGCCCTCGGCGCGGCCGGCATCGCCACCGGACTGTCCGCGGTCGACGGCCGCGCCGACCTGGCCACCCTCGGCGCGGTCGGCGCCTCCCCGGGGCTGCGGCGCCGGCTCGCGCTGAGCCGCGCCGGGCTGGTCGCCGGCCTCGGCTCCCTGCTCGGCGCGGCCGGCGGCATCGGCGCGGGCGCGGCGGTGCTGGCGGCCATGAACCGCCGCAGCGTGCTGACCTGGCCTTCGCAGGCGGCGGCACCGCTGACGCTGCCGTGGACGGCCCTGGGCGTGGCGCTCGTGGCGGTGCCGCTGGTCGCGATGGCCGCGGGCTGGCTGCTCACCCGATCCCGTCTTCCGGTGGAGCGGCGAGGGTGATGCTACCCCCACCGGGTGACACCAAAAGTCACCCTCGGCGCGTCGGAGTTAATCCGATCGGGCCGGAGTTTGGGCGCTAATCTGCGACAAAGCGCTGGTCAATGCCGCGCTGTCCGAAACTGCCGGGACGGTGGCCTCACGTTGCGTTGACGCCATATGTGGGGGATTGGTCAGATACCCCGTCCGCAGTTGCTCAAGGTGACGAAGGGGTACCAACACGTGCGCCTGATCAGACTCATCATCGGCGGGGTACTGGCGACCGTCGTCTCCGCGCTGCTGCCAAGCGTCACGGCGTATGCGACGGGGGCCAACCTCATCGGCAATCCATCGGCCGAGACCGCGCAGGGCTCCGGCCCGGCGAGCTGGACCTTCGACAAGTGGGGCACGAACAACGCGACCTCGGCGTGGAAGGACGGTGGCAAGGACGGGCAGAAGAGCCTCGCCGTGTCGATGACGTCCCGGTCCTCCGGCGACGCGAAGTGGATGGCCGCGCCGGTCACGGTGAAGCCGAGCACGAAGTACGTCGTGAGCGACTGGTACATCAGTAACGTGCAGACCTCGCTCGAGGTGCTCTACACCAACGCGGCCGGCAAACAGACCTACGTCTGGCTGGCCGACGTGCCCGCCTCCGCCGCGTGGAAGCAGTTGTCGGTCCAGTTCACCACGCCTGCCGACGCGGTGAAGGCGTCCGTGTACCACCTGCTGGACAAGAAGGGCAGCCTGCAGACCGACGTGTACTTCCTCGCCGAGTCCGGCGCCTCGGACCCGACGACGCCGCCGGCCTCGGTGCAGCTGACCGCCCCGGCCAACGGCGCCACCGTCAACGGCACCCAGCAGGTCGCCGCCACCGCCAGCAGCGACGTCCTCGGCGTCACGTTCTCGGTCAACGGCACCGCACTCGGCGCCGAGGACACCGCGGCGCCGTTCACCGCCAGCTGGGACACGAAGAAGTTCGCCAACGGTGTCTACACCGTCAAAGCCGTCGCCCGTACCGCCACCGGGTCGGCCACGAGCAACGTCACCGTGACCGTCAACAACTCGACGACCACACCGCCGCCGACCACGCCGGGCAACCTCATCGGCAACCCGGGCGTGGAGACCGCCTCCGGCAGCGCGCCGGCCGGCTGGAGCGGCTCCAGCTGGGGCACCAACACCACGACGTTGAGCTATCTCACCACCGGGCACTCCGGCAGCCGCAGCGTCAAGACGCAGATCACGAAGTACACCAGCGGCGATGCGAAGTGGAGCCCGGCCCCGGTCACGGTCACGCCGGGCAAGACCTACCAGTACTCGAACTGGTACCAGTCCAATGTGGACAGCGAGATCGACGTCGAGGTCACCATGGCCGACGGCTCGGAGCAGTACGCCTACCTCGCCGCGGCCCCGGCCTCCTCGGCGTGGGCGAAGGTGAGCGCGCAGTACATCGTCCCGGCGGGTGCGGTCAAGATCACCGTGTTCCAGGTGCTGGCCAAGGTCGGCTGGGTCACCGGCGACGACTTCTCCCTCACCGAGTACGCCCCCGCGCAGCTCAACCGTGCGCTGGTCAGCCTCACCTTCGACGACGGCTGGAGGTCGCAGTACACCGCCGGGCTGCCGCTGCTGGACAAGTACAACGTGGACGCCACGTACTACCTGCTCACCAGCACCATCGACTACCCGGACTACATGACCAAGGCGCAGATGGGGGACCTGGCCAACCACGGCATCGAGATCGCCTCGCACACCGTGGACCACCCGCACCTGCCGACGCTGAGCGCCGCGCAGATCGACAGCGAGCTGAAGGACAGCCAGGCGACGCTGCGGCAGTGGTACGGCGCGGGCGTGGCGAAGAACTTCGCGACGCCGTACGGCGAGTACAACGCCACGGTGCTGAGCACGAGCAAGAAGTACTACCGCTCGCACCGCTCCACCGACGAGGGGTACAACACCAAGGACGGCACCGACGTCAACAACATCAAGGTGCAGAACATCCTCAACACCACGACCCCGGCCCAGGTCGGCCAGTGGATCGACCAGGCGATCCGGGACAAGAGCTGGCTGGTGCTGGTGTACCACGAGGTGAGCGCGAGCGCCGAGGACCCGACCTACGCCGTGACGCCCGCCAACCTGGAGGCGGAGCTGAAGCTGATCCAGCAGAAGGGAATCGCGGCGCGCACCGTCGACCAGGCTCTTGACGAGGTGATTCCGCAGCTGGCATAGCATTGCCGTCGTGGGGTGGATCGCGCGTGGCCTGTGGGCGTTCATCGCCGGACGGGATCCCGCGGTCCACCCCAGGACGCGTCTGGGCCGGGCGCTGCCGCTCATCGGCGTCATCGCCGGCCTGCTCTCGGGCCTTCTGGCCTACCAGTACTACCGCGGCAACGTCCCCGAGCCCGCCGGCCACAAGTTGCTGGTGCTCATCGTCTGCTCCGGGCTCATCGCGCTGCCGATCGGTCTGGTCGCCACCCGGCCGCTGCTGGCCTGGCGCATCGCGTTCGCCGCCGCGATCTTCACCAGCACGACCGTGCACATCGTCCAGGGCACGCCGTGGCCGTTCCAGCCGGTGCAGATCCTGTCCTTCCCGCTGATCCTCATGGTGGTGGCGATCCGCCACTCCCGCGCGGTGCTCGTCTGGGTCGGCTTCTCCGCCTTCCTGCTCGCCACGGCGTACGTCAACCCGGCCAGCCTCTCCGGCGTGCTGCTGCTCGTGCTGGCCGTGCTCGTCATCGGCGACCAGATCCGCCGCCGCCGCGAGGTCCAGCGTGAGCTAGCCGAGGAAGCCGAGCGCACCGAGCTCGCCCAGGCCCGCCGCGCCGTCGCCGAGGAGCGCAACCGCATCGCCCGCGAGATGCACGACGTCGTCGCCCACCACATGTCGCTCATCGCCGTGCGGGCCGAGACCGCGGTCTACCGCATCGAGGGCGTACCGCCGGCCGTGGCGGAGGAGCTGCAGGCCATCGCCGGCACGTCGCGAGAGGCGCTCACCGAGATGCGCCGCCTGCTCGGCGTGCTGCGCAACGACGCCGTCCCGCTGACCGAGCCCCAGCCGACCCTGGACGAGCTGGCCGGGCTGGTCCGCGAGGCGCGCGAGGCCGGGGTGCAGGTGTCGTACTCGCCCGTGCCCGGGGCCACGGTGCCGCCCGGGGTGGGCCTGGCCGCCTTCCGGATCGTGCAGGAGGCGCTGAGCAACGCCCGCCGCCACGCCGCGGGCGCGCCGGTCTCGATCGTGATCTTCCGCGACCGGGCGGAGCTGCGCGTCTTCGTGCGCAACGAGCCCACGGGCACGCCGCCGGCCCCGGAGGGCAAGGGCCACGGCCTGCTCGGCATGCAGGAGCGCGCCGCCGCGGTCGGCGGGACCCTGCGGGCCGGCCCGGCTGCCGACGGCGGCTACGAGGTCGTCGCCACCCTGCCCCTGGATGCCCCGGGCGCCCCGGACGGAGAGCCGTGATCAAGATTCTCATCGTCGACGACCAGGCCATGGTCCGCCAGGGCTTCGCGGCGCTGCTGGCCGCGCAGCCCGACTTCACCGTGGTCGGCGACGCCCCCGACGGCCAGCAGGGCATCACGCTGGCCCGCGAGCGCGCGCCCGACGTGGTGCTCATGGACATCCGCATGCCGGTCCTCGACGGCCTGGAGGCGACCCGCCGCATCATGAACGCCGGCCCCGGCCTGCACCGCCCCCGGGTGCTCATCCTCACCACGTTCGACCTCGACGACTACGTCTTCGAGGCGCTGCGGGCCGGCGCGTCCGGCTTCCTGCTCAAGGACGCCCCCGCCGCCGAGTTGGTCAACGCCGTGCGCGTGGTCGCCGCCGGCGACGGCCTGCTCGCCCCGTCGGTGACCCGCAAGCTCATCGAGCAGTTCGCCGCCCGCCCGCGCCCGGCCAGCCATCGCCCGGACCGGCTGCGCGAGCTGACGCCGCGCGAGGTCGAGGTGCTGCGGCTGATCGCCCGGGGCCAGTCCAACGCCGAGATCGCCGGGACCCTCGTGGTCGCCGAGCAGACGGTGAAGACCCACGTGAGCCGGGTCCTGCAGAAGCTCGAGCTGCGCGACCGCGCCCAGGCGGTGGTCTTCGCCTACGAGACGGGTGTGGTCACGGCGGGGGAGTAGTACCGCGGTAGCACGCCCGCATGGCTCCGCCGAGTGACGCGCGGGCGTCCGGCGCCCGCCTACCTTGCGGCGCATGTACTCCGTGGACACCCTCATCGGCTGGTACCGCGAGCACGCCGCGAGCCTGCGGGCCGCGCGCGAGGAGCAGCGGGAACTGCTGGCCGGGCGGGCGATGCGCCCGAAGCTCGACGACATCGAGGCCGAGATCAGCTACCTCACCGTGCGCGCGCTGCGCCCGCACACCGTGGTGGAGATCGGCTCCTTCCGCGGCTGGTCGACGTCGTGGCTGCTGCGGGCCCTGCGCGACAACGGCGCCGGCGTGCTGCACACGTACGACCGCGTCGACCACGCCGTGCGTACCGTCCCCGACGAGCTGACCGGCGCCCGGTGGACCTTCACCCCCGGCGACGTGCGCGACGCCGAGCTGCCGGACGACCCCGGCTTCCTCCTCGTCGACGCGGCGCACACCGCGGGGTTCGCACGGTGGTACACCGCGAACGTCCTCGACCGCCTCAAGCCCGGCGTCGCCGTGGCGGTGCACGACGTCTACCACGGCCGCCGCCCATGGCCGAACAGCGAGGGCGCGGTCCTGCTGCGCTGGCTGCGCGAGCGCGGCATCGCGCACCTCACCGCGTCCCGCCACGGCGACCCCGACCTGCACGACCATCTGCTCGGCGTGAAGCGACGCCTGCGCATGGCCGCCCCGGTGCACACCGGCACCCACGACCCGATGGCGTTCTTCGGTACGCGGGAGCTACGGACATGACCCCTCCGCGGTATGACGATCGGCCGCAAGGCCCGTTCCTACCTTCTCCGGCATGCGAACGCTGCCGCTGCTGCTACCCGTCCTCGCCGCCGCCCTGACCGTCTTCGGCCCCACCCATACGGCCGCCACCCCGGCCCCGCTGCCGATGCAGAACGTGCGCACCGCCGACGGCCGGGCCCTGGAGATCGTCGGCGACCTCGCCACCGCCCGCACGGTCGTGGTGCTCGTCCCCGGCGTCGACACCACGGCCGCCAACTTCGACCGCGGCCTCGGCGGGGTCGAGCGCCGGGCCCCGGCCTGGCAGGCCCACCGCCTCGCCGACGAGATCGCCGCCCGCGGCGGTAACGGGATCGCGGTCGTGGCCTGGCTCGGCTACCACCCGCCGCACGGGGTCGGCCTGGACGCGGCCCGCGAGGACCTGGCCGCGGCGGGCGCGGCGGCGCTGCGCGAGTTCGTCTCGCGGCTGCCGGGCGAGCGGATCGTCGTGGTCGGCCACAGCTACGGCTCGACGGTCGCCGGGCTCGCCGCCCGCAGGCTCGACCCGCGGGTCAGCGATGTCGTCGCGCTCGGCAGCCCCGGCCTCGGCGTCGAGCGGGCCGCGGACCTGCACACCGCCGCGCACGTGTGGGCCGGCACCGCCGCGAACGACTGGACCCGCCGCATCCCGGGCGTGCGGATCGTCGGGGCCGGGCACGGGGCGCACCCGTACGACCCGGCCTTCGGCGCCACCGCGCTGCCGGTCGGCGGGGTCGAAGGGCACGACGGGTACTTCGTCCCCGGCGCCGAGAGCCTGCGCGCCCTCGCGGACATCGCGCTCGGCGCGGCCGCTGCTCAGGTCTTGTAGCCCTTCAGCGCCGCCTCCAGCCGCGGCTTCGCGTTGGGTGCCGGGCGCCTTCGCTTGCGGGGCCGAGGGCACGCACGAGTTCACGGCGATGGGGCGCGCGGGCCGGGCTCTGGGCGCCGCTGTCGGATTGACGTCGTAGTGTTGCGTTCTCGTCGGTGGCGGCCAACCTCGTGGGTGTGCGAACGATGAAGTGGTGGTGGCCGCGGCTGCACCGGCTGGTCGGGCTGGCAGTCGCGGCGGCGGTCCTGGGCGGCCTGGTCACGGCCGAGAGCAGCATGTGGCTGCAGACCGAGGCGCGCGGGCACGTCTTCACCGTGGCCGACGTGCCGCCGGCGCCGGTCGCGCTGGTCCTCGGCGCGCAGGTGTACCCCGACGGCAACCCGTCGCCGTTCCTCGCCGCGCGGCTGGAGCTCGCCCGGCAGCTCTACGCCACCGGCAAGGTCCGCGCCGTGCTGGTCTCCGGCGACCACATGGACTGGGGCTACGACGAGCCGGGCGCCATGTGGCTGTGGCTCAACGCGCGCCGCGTCCCGGCCGGGAAGATCGTCGAGGACCACGCGGGCTTCGACACGTACGACTCCTGCGCCCGCGCCAACCGCGTCTTCGGCGTCACCAAGGCGATCGTCGTCACCCAGGACTTCCACATCGCGCGCGCGGTCGCGCTGTGCCGCCGCCTGGGCGTGGATGCCAGCGGCGTCGGCGACACGACCATGCGGCAGTTCCGCACGCCGTGGACGATCGGCTCGACCCGGGAGTACGGTGCGGCGGACAAGGCCGCCTGGGACGTGCTCAGCGGCCGCGACCCGGTTTTCCTGGGCCGGCACGAGACATCGGTGCAGGAGGCGCTCGCCGAGGGATGATCGGGGCATGACGTCACCGCTTGACCGCCCCGTGATCGCCGCGCCGATGGCCGGCGGACCCTCCACCCCGGCCCTGGTCGACGCGGCCGCGGCGGCCGGCTCGTTCGGCTTCCTCGCCGCCGGCTACCGCACCGCCGCGGACCTGGCCGCGCAGATCCGCCAGGTCACGGGCGACTTCGGCGTCAACGTGTTCGCGCCCGCCCCGGTGCCCGTCGACCCCGCGGCGTTCCGCCGCTACGCCCAGGAGCTGCGGCCGGAGGGCGAGCCGTACGGGATCGACCCGGCGGCGGCGGAGATCGTCGAGAACGACGACGACTGGGCCGCCAAGCTCGACCTGCTGCTGACCCACCCGGTGCCCGTGGTGTCGTTCACGTTCGGGCTGCCGCCGGGCGGGGCGATCGCCGCGCTGCGCCGGGCCGGCACCTTCGTCCTGCAGACCGTCACGTCCGTGGCCGAGGCACGGGCGGCGGCGGAGGCCGGGGCCGACGGGCTCGTCGTGCAGGCCGCCGGGGCCGGCGCGCACTCCGGCACCTTCACGCCGCACGCCGTCCCGGCCGAGGTGCCGCTGCCGGACCTGGTGCGCTCGGTGCTCGCCGCGCTCGACCGGCCCGTGGTCGCGGCCGGCGGGATCGGCACCGCCGACGACGTGCGGGCGGCGCTCGCGGCCGGGGCGCGCAGCGTGATGGTCGGCACCGCGCTGCTGCGCACCGACGAGAGCGGGGCGTCGGCGGTGCACAAGACCGCCCTGGCCGAGCGCTCCGCGGCGGACACCGTATTGACCCGGGCGTTCAGCGGGCGGCCGGCCCGGGCCCTGCGCAACGGGTTCGTCGAGCGCCACCACGCCTCGGCGCCGGCGGGCTATCCCGCCGTACACCATCTGACGACCCCGCTGCGGCGGGCGGCGGCCGCGGCCGGGGACGCCGAGCGCGTCAACCTGTGGGCCGGGACCGGCTTCCGGCACGCCGCGAGCGGCCCCGCCGCCGCCGTGCTGCGGGAGCTCGCGCGAAAGGCATAGCGCGGCGCTGTGCCTCGGGGTATCGCCAGCACTACCAGAAGACTCGATCCAGTGTGATGGTTCGCGCCGGCCGCTCTTGCGAAGCTTGGGCGCGTCCAGGTCGACCAGCACGGTGCTTGTCGCCTCGCGACGACATACCCGGATCAAGTCGAAGGAGTCCGCTTTGCGTCGTCCCGCAGCCCCGTCACCATCCGCAGGTGTCTCCGGTCGCGCGCTCGCGACGCTCGTCGCTCTCGCCGCGGCCCTGATCGCCGCCTTTGTCGTCGGCCCACCCACGCTGGCGGGGGGCGGGCCGGGCGGCGCCCTGGTCGGCAACCGTAACCTCACCGAAGCCCTCCGCGGGGCATTCGTCGAATGGTGGCGCTCCGGCGACGGGGATTTGTCGCCGGGCTTGCAGCGGGTGGTCGACTACTGGTTCCGTTACCACGTGGTCAAGGCCGTGATCGCGGCGATCCTGCTGATCGTGCTCGTCGCGCTCGGTGTTCGTCTCTGGAGGGCAGTGCTGAGCGCTGCTGATCCCGGGCCGCGAAAGAGAGCCGCGCTCGCGTCGTCCGGCGTTCTCGTCACGATGCTCGCGCTGTTCGCGTTGGTGGTCGTGATGGCCAACATCCAGGGTGCCGTGGCGCCCTTCGCCTCGCTGTTGCCGATGCTGACGGACGGCGCGCCCGGCGGCGGAGCGCTCGCCGACACGCTGGAGCAGGTCAGGCAGCGATTGGCCGACTCCGGGAGCGCGGGTGGGCAGACCCCGCCCGCCCTCCAGGTGATGATCAGCGACTTCGCTCGATATCACGTGGCGCTGGCCGTGGTTGCCGCCGCCGTGGCGGTCGTCCTCATCGGCATGAGCGTGGTGGCGTGGAGGAGGTTTGCCCGAACGGGGGCGTCCGAGCGGCGGACAAGGCGTGTGCTGGGGTCGTTCGGTGCTCTCTCGGCGTCGCTGTCGCTGCTGGTGATCCTGGTCGCCGTGGCGAACACGACCAGCGCGGCCCACTCGGCGTCGGCGCTCTCGGCCTTCTTCGACGGCGGATGGTGATCGTGTTAGGAGCGCAGGCCGCGTTCGTACGCGTAGCGCACGGCCTGCGCCCGGTCGCGCACACCGATCTTGGCGAAGAGCCGGTTGATGTGCGACTTCACGGTCACCTCGGTGACGAAGAGGCGCTCGGCGATCTCGCGGTTGGACAGCCCGTCGGCGATCAGGCCGAGCACCTCGGTCTCGCGCGCGGTCAGGCCGTCGGGGGGACCGGACGACGGGGGTTGGCCCTGGCCCTGCACGGCCGCGGCGAGCAGGCGCTGCTGCACCTGCGGGTCGAGCACCGACTGCCCGGCCGCCGCGGCCCGCACCGCCTGGGCGATCTGCACGCGGCCGGCGTCCTTGGTGAGGTAGCCCAGCGCGCCCGCCTGCAGCGCCGCCAGGATGTGCTCGTCGTCGGCGAACGTGGTGAGCACGACCACGCGGGTCTCCGGCTGCCGCTGCCGGATCGCTCGGGTCGCCGCCACCCCGTCGGTGCGCGGCATCCGCAGGTCCATGAGTACCACGTCGGGGCGGTGCCGCTCGGCCAGCTCGATCGCCTGCTCGCCGTCGGCCGCCTCGCCGACCACCTCGACGTCATCGAGCAGCCCCAGCATCACCGCCAGCCCCTCGCGCACGGCCGTCTGATCGTCCGCGATCACCACCCGGATACTCACCCAGGCATCTTCACATCCACCAGCCACCCGTCCCCGCACGGCCCGGCCGCGAACGTCCCGCCGGCGAGCTCGGCGCGCTCCCGCAGCCCGGTCAGCCCGTAGCCGGAGGAGAGCCCGGTCACCGGCGCCCCGGCCGGCCCGTGGTTGCGCACCGTGAGCCGGACGTCCCCGTCCGCGTACTCCAGCCGCACCGCCACCGCGCTGCCCGGCGCGTGCTTGCGCACGTTGCTCAGCGCCTCCTGGGCGCTGCGGAACAGCGCCAGCCCCGCCTCCGGGCTCAGCTCCCGGGCCGCGCCCGCCAGCTCGAACTCGGCGTCGCCGGCGTCGGCCCGGTAGCCGGCGGTCAGCTCGCGCACCAGCTCCGGCAGCGGCATCGGGTCGCCGCGCAGCGCGCTGACGGCCCGGCGGGTCTCGGTGAGCCCGTCGCGGGCCAGCCGCCCGGCGCGGTCCACGATCACCGCCGCGTCCGCCGCCCGGTCCCGCTCCAGCAGCGCCGCCGCCGTCTCCAGCTGCAGCGACAGGGCCGAGAGCGAGTGGGCGAGCACGTCGTGGATCTCGCGGGCCAGTCGCGCCCGCTCGGCCAGCGCCGCCGCCTTCGCCTGCTCGCCGGCGAGCAGCTGGTCCTGCTCGGCGCGGGCCTCGCGCTCGCGCCGCACGGCGCCGATGAGCAGCAGGAGCAGCATCACCCCGGCCCAGATGGTGATCGACGGAAGCGGCGATCCGGCGATCGCGTGCGCGGTGGCGAGCAGCAGCGCCCCGGCGCCGGTCATCACCGCGGCGGCCGTCAGCGACAGCGTGCCGGAGGCCATGGTGACCGCGGCGAGGGAGTAGCAGCCGCCGAAGCCGCCGGGGTGCACCAGTGTCAGGGCCGGGCCGCTCGCCATGCAGACCGCGACGCTGTACGGCTGCAGCCGCGGCCCGCCGGCCCGCAGCGTCATCGCCACCCACGCCACCGCGCCGAGCACGACCCCGGCCAGCACCGCGAGCCCCCGGCCGGACAGGCCCGGCCGGGGGTCGTCCTGGAACATCGCGACGGTCAGGATCACCAGGAAGATCAGGCTGCGCAGCTGGCGCCAGCGGGCGAGGCGGCGTTCGGTGACGAGGTCGAGCACCGCCCCAGTCTGCGTCATGGTCGCGGCCACCCCGGTCGTCTATCGCCCGCCGGTGATGCCGCCGCTGCGGGCGGCGCGCCGCGAGCCGCGCGGGGCGAACGGGACGCCGGTGGCGATCGCGCGCCGGCCGAGGATCGCCGCCTCGCCGAGGAAGCTCAGGCCGAGCACCAGCAGCAGGCCGGCGCTGAGCACGCTCTGGTCGGCGCCGAACGCCCGGGCGGCGACGAGCTGGCCGACCCGCAGCAGCACCAGGCCGAGCCAGACGGCGATGGTGACGAGCGTGTAGCGGTACCACACGTGCCCGTTCTGCACGAAGACCTTCACGGTGACACCCCGCAGGACGCCGCCCAGCACGGCGACGACCGCGCCCACCCCGAGCACCGCGCCGTCGGTCACCGGGTGCCGCGCGGCGGTGGCGAAGTCGATCTGGGCGAGCGTGTATCCGCCGAACACGATCAGCAGCAGCGGCGGCACGATCAGGCGCCGGGCCTCCAGCGGCTCGCCGATGTACCGGCGGACCATGAGCAGGACGATGACGGCGACGGCGACGAGCAGCGTGGTCGGGTTCATGCCGTCGACGCTATGGATCGGCGGCCGCGAAGGCCGCCACCCACGGGTGGATCCGCACCCGTCACCGGGTGGAGATTTCCAGCCCGCAGGCCGGCGACCCGGCGGCCAGCATCGCCTCCTGCACGGCCCGCGGATCGGCTGCGGCCGGCGCCGATGCGCCCTCAACCATGGCCGGCAGCCAGAGCGAGGCCGCCTCCACCCGCGGGGGCGGCCAGTCCGGCGCGGCCGCGGCGACGAGCCACTCGATCCGCGAGCGCCAGCGGTCCGCCGGCACCGGGGTCGCCACGGCCCTGCTGCGCGCCCTGGAGACCAGCGCGACGGGTACGACGAGATTCCGGTCTTCGGTGTCTACCAGGGCTCGGAGCTATCCGTCTGCTACGAGCGCACGGTCGCGTAGTCAGGCCAGGGCGGCGGCTGCGGCCTCCGCCCGGGTCGTGGCCGGGGCGTGGTGCAGCTCGCGGGCCCGGCGCAGCGCCTCGGCGGCACCCTCGCGGTCGCGCCGGGCCAGAGCCCGGACGCGGCGCAGGTCCGGCTCGGCGAACCCGCTCTGACCCGGCAGCCCGCGCCGCAGGGCCGCGTCCGCGACCGTGCCGGCCTCCTCGCACCGGCCCAGCGTCAGCAGCGCCTCGGCGTGCAGCGCCTCGAGCCGGCCGAAGCGGCGCATCGCCTCGCCGAGGTGCTCGCGGGCCGCGGCCATCCGTTCCAGGCCCGCCGGCGTGCCGGTGCGCACCTCCGCCCAGCCCAGCACCAGGCCCGCCAGGCTGCGGTACTCCGGGTGCCCGCCCCGCTCCGCCAGCACGAGCGTCTCGCGGGCGGCGGCCGCCGCGGACCCCGGATCGTCGCGGTCGGCGGCCACGACGGCGGTGAAGTTCGCGACGTACATGTCCAGGAACAGCTCGCCGACCCGCCCGGCCCGCTCCCGGGCGACCCACAGGTGCGCCTGGGCCGCGGCGTCGTCGCCGAGCAGCCCGCACGCGAGCGCGGCCGGGGCGAACGCCCCGATGACCGGGTCCCAGTTGACGATCGGGAACACCGGCAGGTCGCCGGCCGGCAGCGCGGCGAGCGCGGCCTCGAAGTGCCCGTGGGCGCGGGGCAGGTCGAGCACGGTGAGCGCGGCGTGGCCCTCGTGCACCTCGGCGACCACCGCCGCCCAGCGGTCGCCCGGGACCTGCGCGGGGGAGCGGGCGACGGAGACTGCCCGCTGGACGTCGCCGGCGGCGGTGTGGAAGGAGGCGTACCCCCACAGCGCCGGCAGCACGTCGAGGACCGGCCGCCCGCGCAGGCGCAGCAGCAGGGGCTCCATCGCCGCGTACTGGCCCGCCGGGAACGGCGCCAGGTAACCGTCGGTGGCCTGGCGCATGTAGGCGAGCCGGATGCGCAGGTCCAGCTCGGCGACGTCGCGCCGCTCGCCCGCCGTCGCCCGGTGCAGCAGCTCCAGGCCCTCCTCCAGCAGCGCCGAGGCCTGCTCGTGCGCGGTGCGGTCGTAGGCCTCGCGGGCCGCGTCGGCCAGGGCCGGGACGACGTCGTACGGCGAGAGCACCGGCAGCGCCGCCCGCAGGTGCCCGGCGAGCTGCGCGGCGGTGCCGAGTCCGGTGTCGCGCAGCGCCTGGGCGGCCCGGGCGTGCAGCCGGGCCCGGCGCAGCGGCCCCTGGTCCTGGTACGCGGTCTGCCGCACCAGGTCGTGGGAGAACCGCAGCAGCCCCGGATCGTCGGTGGCGGTGAGCAGCCCGGCGACGACGGCGGTGTCGAGCGTGTCGAACAGTGCCAGCTCGTCGATCTGCACGACGTCGCGCAGCACCGGCACGGCGACGTCGCGCCCGAGCACCGCCGCGACCGCGAGCACCGCGTTGACCTGGCCGGGCAGCCGGGCCAGCCGCCGGCGCACGACCTCCTGGACACGTACCGGGACGTGCTCGGGCGACAGGGTGTGCTCGGCGACGAGGACGCGCAGCAGCTCCACGACGAAGAACGGATTGCCACCGGTGCGGTCGGCGAGCATCGCGACGGTCTCGCCCGGCACGTCCCCGCCGGTCACCGACCGCGCGAGCGCCGCGATGGCGTCGGGGCCGAGCCCGTCCAGCGGCATGCGTACCGCGGCCGGGTCGGCGATCAGCTCGGCGAGCACGCCGGCCAGGGGCGCGGTGCGGGCGAGCTCGGCCTCGCGGTAGCCGACGGCGAGCAGCACCCGCGTGGTCCGCAACGCCTTGGCGAACATGGTCAGCAGCACGGTCGACGGGGCGTCGAGCCAGTGCGCGTCGTCGAGGATGAGCACGAGCGGCGTGCGGGCGGCCAGCCGTCCGAGGCCGTCGACGATACCCTGCAGCAGGCGGGACCGGGCCATCTCGGGATCGGCGAGGCGCTCGGCCCCGGGCAGATCGAGGACCTCGCCGAGCGTGGGGTCGAGGACGGCGGGCAGGTTACCGTAGGGTGCGAAGGCCGCGCCCAGCGCCTCGGCCGCGCCCGGGCTGGCCGCGATGCCGCGCAGGATCTGCGCCCACGGCAGGAAGACCGGCGGCGCCTCCCCGTCGACACCGGTCCCGGCCCCGACGACCCCTTTGGCCCGCGCGGCGACCTCCCGCAGCAGCGCCGACTTCCCGATCCCCGGACTCCCGGACACAAGCAGAAGCCGCCCAGGCCCAGCGCCGGCCTCGCCCAGAAGACGATCGATGACCCGCAGCTCACCGTCCCGCCCAACGAGCCCGTCGCCCTCGCCATCGGGCGACATTTCGGAAATGTCGCCCGTGCCCAGCCAAACAGCCGCCCCACCGGCCGCGACTCCCGCCCCACCGGCCGCGACTCCAGCTCCGCCGGTCGCACCGGTGGTCCCCGCTCCGGCCGAGGCTCCCGTTCCAGGTCCCACGCCGCCGGCAGCTGCGACTCCCGCTGCGCCAGGTGCGGCCCCCGTTCCCGGCCCCATCCCGCCGGGCGCGGCTCCAACTCCCGCCCAACCAGCCGCGATTCCCGTTTCCGCTCCGCCGGTCGCCGCTGCGGTTCCAGGTCCCATCCCGCCGGGCGCGGCCGCAACTCCCGCTCCGGGCCCAGTGGCCGCAGTTGCAACCCCTGGCCAGCCGGCCGCGAGTCCTGCTGCGGCTGCCGGTCCGTTGGCCGTGCCCTCGGCCTCAATTGGGCTGGTTGTGGTTCCTGTTCCGGGTCCTGCCCAGCCGGCCGTGAGTCCTGCTCCGGCTGCCGGTCCGCTGGCCTCGCCGTCAGCCCCAACTGCGCCGGTCGTGGTTCCTGTTCCGGGTCCTGCCCAGCCGGCCGTGAGTCCTGCTCCGGCTGCCGGTCCGCTGGCCTCGCTGTCAGCCCCAACTGCGCCGGTCGTGGCTCCTGTCCCAGGGCCCGGCCAGCCGGCCGGGATTCCCGTTCCCGCTGCGCCGGTCGCGGCTCCTGTCCCCGCTGCGCCGGCTGCGGCTCCGGTCCCGGGGCTCGCCCAGCCGGCCGTGATTCCCGTTCTCGCTTCGTCGGCTGCGGCTCTCGTTCCCGGCGTGCCAGCTGTGGTTCCCGCTCCTGCTTCCGCTCCGGTCCTGGCGCTGCGCATTCCGGACATTTCCGAAAAATCCGGAACGGGGCCCGAAGGTGGTGCGGGAGGTGTGGAGATGGGAGATGCGGAGGTGGGCGGCCCTGACGTCGGGGCGTAGGGCGACGCGGGAGGTGCGAACGTGGACGCGGACGGTGGGGGCTCGGTCAGGTGGGGGGCCTGGCGGAGGATGTCCTGGGCCAGTTGCTGCAGTGCCGGGCCGGGCTCGATGCCCAGCTCGTCGATCAGGCCCTGGCGGGCGCGGCCGTACGCGGCCATGGCGTCGGCCTGGCGGCCGCAGCGGTACAGGGCCAGCATGAGCTGGCCCCACAGGCGCTCGCGGTAGGGGGCCTCGGCCAGGGCGCCCTCGCTGCGGTACACCACCTCGGCGGCGCGGCCCAGGGCGAGCAGCGCCTCCGACTGCTGCTCCATCGCCGTCAGGCGCAGCTCGATCAGGCGGGAGCGCTCGGCGCGGGCCAGGGCGGACTCGCCCAGCTCCGGTAGCGGGTCGCCGCGCCACATCGACAGGGCGTCGGTGAGGGTCGACAGGGCCGCGGCCGGGTCGGCGGGGTGGGCGGCGGCGCGCTCGACGGCCGTGGCGAAGCGGGCCGCGTCGACAGCGTCGGGCGGGACCTGCAGCAGGTAACCGGGGGCGCGGCTGACCAGCACGGCGGAGCGGTCGCGGGAGGTGCGGCCGGGCTCCAGGGCGCGGCGCAGCCGGGAGACGTACGCCTGCAGCGAGGCGATTGCCCGCTCCGGTGGCTCGTCCGCCCACAGCTCGTCGATGAGGCGCTGCACGGAGACGATCCGGCCGGGCTGGGTCGCCAGCATGGCCAGGACGGCCCGCTGTTTCGGGGTGCCGGTGTCGACCGGATCCGCGCCGTTGTCAACCTCGAGCGGGCCCAGGATGCGCAACTGGAGGATGCCCACGCCTCCCGACCCTCGATCCGACACTTCGCCGCGACGAGCCTACGGGGCCCGACCGGCCCGCAGCGAGCCTCCGCCCGGTCCGGGAAGTCCGGCCGAACGGAGCTTCCGCCGCAGCTCTCGCACCATATCCGCACGGACCCCGCCGCGCCGGGCACCACGGCGGCGTGGCTTCGTACGCTTGATGGCACGAGCGCAGTGGAGGAGACTCGGGCATGAGTGCAGCGGAGTGGATCAGCCAGGCCGGGTACGTCCGCCTGACCAGTTACCGCAAGGACGGCACGCCCGTCGCGACGCCGGTGTGGCACGCGGTGCACGACGGCGAGGTGTTCATCATCTCCAACGCCGACGCGTGGAAGGTCAAGCGCATCCGGCGCGACGGCCGGGTCGAGCTGACCCCGTGCGACGTCCGCGGGAAGGTCAAGCCGGGCGCGGCCACGGCGGCCGGGACCGCGCGGCTGCTCGACGAGGCCGGGACGGCGGCGGCGCGGCAGTACATCGCGCGGAAGTACTTCCTCTCGCGCGCCGGCAACTTCCTCACCCGCGTGCTGCGCCTGAAGCGGCCGCCGGTGATCGGCATCGCGGTCGCCCTGCCGTAGCGGGAAACGGAACGGGCCCGGGCGACGCGCGGCCCGGGCCCCTCCGTGATGCGGCGGTTGGGACTAGCTCAGCGTGACGGCCGTGTCGTCGATGACGAACGAGGTCTGCAGCGAGGAGTCCTCGGAACCGCTGAACTTGATGGTCACCGTCTGACCCGCGAAGGCGTTGAGGCTGTAGCTCTGGAGCTGGTAGCCGGAGGCCTTGTTGAGGTTGGACAGGGTGCCCAGGGTGGTGCTGCCGGCCGTGACGGTCAGTTTGTCGTACTGCGTCGTCGTGGTCGTCTCGGCCGAGTCGATGTGCACGTAGAACGAGAGTGTCGCCGTGCATCCGGCCGGGATCGTCACCGACTGCTGGATCGCCTCGGTGTGGGTCGAGCCGTAGCCGTCCAGCCACGCGCTCCAGGTGCCACCGTGCGCGGCCTGGCCCGAGCTGGCCCACTGGCTGATGCTGCCCGTGTTGCCGGACCACGAGGTCGTGCCGGACTCGAAGCCGGGGTTGGCCAGCTTCTGACCGGAGCAGCCGCCGGTGGGCGGCGGGGTGGTCGGGCCACCGGTGGTGGGCGGCGGGGTGGTGCCGCCGGTGCAGGTCGGGTCGCCCGACTGCGCCGGCACGGACACCGCGTCCCACGCGGCCTTGACCGTGTTGAACTGGGTGCAGCTACCCGGGAAGAGGTTCTTGGCCGCGGTCAGCGTCCAGGTACGGTACTTCAGGTACGACGACGACGAGGTCTTCATCAGCATCGCGTTGTACATGACCTTGATGGCGTTCTGGATGCCCAGCGGGTTGCTGACGGTCGAGCCGTTGCAGGTCGGGCTGGACGGCTGGCCGTTGCCGGCGGAGCCCTGGGCCATCAGGTAGAACCAGTGGTTGCCGGGGCCGGCGGCCGCGTGGACCTCCTGCGACGGCGTGCTGCTGGAGTAGCAGTTCGAGTCACCCACGGCCGACGGGTTGTACATGTTGCGGATCGGGCCGCTGCCGACCAGGTTGATCTCCTCGCCGACGAGGTAGTCCGGCGGGTCGTTCGGGTTGTTCGCGTACCACTCGGTGGCCGCGCCGAACGTGTCCGCGACGAACTCCTGGGTGCCGCTCTTGGAGATGCCGCCCGGCGTGTGGTCGTCGATGCCGTGGCCCATCTCGTGGCCCACGACGTCGGCGGAGCCGATCCACTGACCGGCGGTGTTCTTGCCGATCTGGACCTGGGTGCCGTCGTAGTACGCGTTCTGGTCGTTCAGCCCGACGCGGATGGGCCAGGCGCCGCCGGAGCCGTCCATGCCGTTGCGGCCCAGCCACGACGAG
This sequence comes from Dactylosporangium sp. CA-233914, assembly GCF_050942935.1. Lineage (NCBI taxonomy): Bacteria > Bacillati > Actinomycetota > Actinomycetes > Micromonosporales > Micromonosporaceae > Dactylosporangium > Dactylosporangium sp. CA-233914. The sequence goes on from NZ_CP192030.1 coordinate 4,708,563, forward strand.
AGCATCGCGGCCTCCTTCTGCGCGACGTACAGAGCGTCGACGCAGCCGGTCTCCCGGTTGGTGCCGGTCCCGTTGCCCCACACGTCGTCGCTGCCGGAGAACGTGGTGTTGTTCGCCGCGTCCTGGCAGGCCAGGCTCGTGATGGACGGGTCCTTCATGCTGTACGTGCTGCCCGATTGCGTGGTGTTGATCGTCACCGAGCCGTTGATCCAGCCGGTGCCGGTGCCCTTCATCACGTGCTCGGTGGAGTTCAGCAGCGCGCCGGTGTTCGCGTCGACGGCCACGGTGAGCCGGCTGGCGCCCTCAGCGCCGGTGCCGGACAGCGTGGTCTCGTACGCGAGCTTGGCGGCCCCGTCGAGGGTGTAGACGACGAGCGAGGTGCCCTCGACGTTGTTCACCGACGTGAGCTGGTGACGAGCGACGGCCTCGGCGGCCGACGAGGTGATCTTCGGCGTGGTCGAGAGGTTGCCGATCGCCTTGGTCTGCGCCACCGACGTGTACTGCGTCGCGCCGCTCTTGTCCGTGACGACGACGAAGTCACCGCCCGTGACGTGCAGGCCCTTGTAGGTCCGGTCGTAGGAGACGTACTTGGCGTTGCCCGACGCCGTGACCGACTTCTGCACATACGTCTCGTCGGAGGACGGCTGGATGGCGCTCGGCTTGCTCTTGACGAACGAGTCGACCGACTGGGCGGCGACGGCGTTGGAAACCTCGAAGGCGTCCGAGGACGGCGATGGGGGCGAGGCTTGCACGGCCGCGGCGGTGCCGGCTGTTACCAGCCCGACCGCGAACACACCGGCCGCTGTAGCGAACCGTGGTGAGAGCTTCAAAGGGTGCCTTCTTTCAGCAACGACCCACCCGACCGGGGAATGTGTGACGGGCCGGGCCGGAACCAATGGAGACACGCGCTCGTCGAAGCGCCTGAGGGGCGGCTGTGCGCGCCTACGACCGTCCCGCGTCTTCATCGACTAGCAGCGATGTCAGGACGATCACACATTTCGGAAGACTTGGACAAGGGTCGATGCCCTTGCTGGACCCTCGCCCCCACCCTGTACTTTGAGCAGGGAAACACGCCGGAAATCTTGCGCTCCGTAGATCGAAAGGGCCGATTGCGCTACTCCTTGTTAAAATGCGGCGGTGCTAAAGTGCCCCGGTGGAGCCCGAGCCGATCGACGCGGTCGCCGCCCTCGTCTCGGCATCCGGGATCGTGGGGCGCCGCCTGCGGGAGGCGATCGCCCGGCTCGCCGTCGGCCCGGCCACCCTCGAGGACCTCGTGCGCGACCTCGCCGCCCCGCGCCGCACGATCGAGGCGCTCCTGCGCGCGATGGGCCCGGACCTGCGCACGGACGCCGATGGGGTCGTCCTCGATCCCTCGCGGCGGCAGCAGTACCACGACCGCTTCGCCCTCGCCACGCTCGACGAGGAGCCGCGGGTCGACGGGATGGCCGAGCTGATCGCCGCCGCCCCCGCCCCCGACCAGGCCCTCGACCACGTCTCGGCCACCGCCGGCACGGCGGCGCGCCGCGCGCGGTGGCTCGCCCGGACCTACGACCTGGCCGGTGCCCGCCTGATCTGCATCGGCGACCACGACCTCACCTCGCTCGCCGTCCGGCGGGCCTGCCCCGACGTCGAGATCACCGTCGTCGACGTCGACGAGCGGCTGCTTTCCTACATCGACGGGCAGGGCGCGGGGATCGCGTGCTACTTCGGCGACCTGCGCTTCGGCCTGCCGCCGGCGGTCGCCGGCAGCGGCGACATCGTCTTCACCGACCCGCCGTACACCCCCGAGGGCGTGCAGCTCTTCCTCGGCCGCGGCGCGCAGGCGCTACGGGACCGCACGAACGGGCGGCTCGTCATGGCGTACGGGTTCAGCCCCCTGACCCCGGCCCTCGGCCTGAAGGTGCAGCGGGCCGTGCTCGACCTCGACCTCGTGATCGAGGCGATGCTGCCGGCGTTCAACCGCTACCACGGCGCCCAGGCCGTCGGCAGCGCCAGCGACCTCTACGTCTGCCGCCCGACCCCGCACACCTGGCAGATCCTCGACCGCCGCCTCGACCGGCTGGCGGGTTCGGCCAACATCTACACCCACGGCGAGCACTCGTTGGAGGGCACCACAGCGCGCGGCCCCGCCCGCATCCTCGGCGGCGGCCCGGTGCAGGCCGACGAGCTGAGCGTCGACCTGTCCGCCGACCCCGGCCCGTGGCTGGCCCGGGTCCTGCTCGCCCTCAACGTCCCGGCGGTCTCGCTGCTGGTCGCGAACAACCACCCCGACCTGCGCGACGAGGCCGCCCAGGCGGCGCTGCGCGAGCTCGTCGGGGCCAAGTACGACCTGCGCCTGCGCCGCAGCACGCCCGGCCCGAGGCAGGCAACCGTCGAGGCCACGCTCCGGCCCGCCGAGGGTGTCGCGGGGTGGCTGCTCACCCACGCCCACGGCAAGGTCGGCAACGTGCTGCGCGACGCGCTGATCCGGGCCGACCCCGGCCTCACGAAGGGCGCCGCGCAGGCCCGGGCCGCCGCGCTGGTCGGCCGGCCCGAGCACCTCGACGCGCGCCTGGTCGACCTACCCCGCCACGCGATCGTGTCGCTGCTGCACTCGTGAGCGCGCTCTGGCGCCGCCGCGACTTCGCAGTCTTCCTCGGCGTGCAGACGTTGTCCGCGTTCGGCGACGCGTGCACGTTCGCGGCCGTACCGCTGCTCATGCGCACCGGTTCCCTCTCCATCACCGACCTGGGCTGGATCCGCGCGCTGTCGGCCGTGGCCACCCTGCTCGCCGGGATCGTCGCCGGCGTGATCGCCGACCGCTTCGACCGGCGTACGGTGCTGCGGATCTGCGACCTGGCCCGGTTCGTGCTGCTCGGCGCGGTCCCGCTCGCCTGGCTGGCCGGGCCGCAACCCTGGCTGCTGTACGTCGTGCTGCCCGCCGCCGCGATCTTCTCGATGGTCTTCCAGGTGACCTACGTCGCCGTGGTACCCGCGCTGGTCCCCGCCGATCGCATCGCCGAGGCCAACGGGCTGCTCTACGGCGCGTACTCGGTCGCGTACCTGGCCGGGCCGGCCGTGGCGGGCCTGATCGCCCAGGGCGCCGGGCCGGTCGCCGCGATCGGGGTCGACGCGGTGTCGTTCGCGCTGTCGGCGGCCGGGCTGTTCCTGGTCCGGCTGGGCGGGCCGGTGAGCGAGGGGGCCGAGCGCGGCCTCGGCGCGGGCATCCGGTTCATCCGCCGCCACCCGGTGATGCTGCCGCTGACCGCGCTCCTGGCGGTGCTGATCTTCTTCACGTCGAGCCTGAACGACGTGATCGTGTACCACCTCATGTCCGGGCTCGGGCAGCCGGACGCGGTCATCGGCCTGGTGCTGACCGCCGGGGTGCTCGGCTCCACGTTCGCCTCGGCCGCCGTCGCCCCGCTGCGCCGTCGAGCCGGGTTCGGCGCGACCTGGATCGGCGCGTTCTCGCTCGCCGGGCTGGTCGTGGCGGGGATCGGGCTGGCCACGAACGTGCCGCTGATCGCCGTGCTCGCCTGCGCCGTGACCCTGTGCACCGGGATCGCCGGGATCTCCTCGGTGTCGCTGCGCCAGGAGGTGACCCCGGGGCACCTGCTCGGCCGGGTGACGGCGGCGTTCTGGACACTGCAACTGGTGCTCGCGCCGGCCGGCGACGCGGCGCTGACGTTCGCCGCGAAGCATTTCGGGGTACCGCTGACGCTCTCCGTCGCCGGGGCAGCGGTCACCGTGACCGCGCTCGCGGCCCTGCTCACCCCGATAGGCCGGCGAACAGCGTCGCCTCCGCCTCCCGCCACATAGCGACCAGGTCCGTCCCGGCGGGATCGCGCAGCCACTGCAGCTGCAGTCCGTCCATGGCGGCCATGATCTGCCGGGCGAGCGCCTCCGGACGGTCGCACACCGGCTTGGCCAGCGTCGCGAGCGAGTCCAGGACGGTGCGCTGGCGCGCGGCGAAGTAGTCGTGCGCGGGGTGGTCCGGAGCGAGGGACTCCGCGGCCAGCACCGCGAACAGGCGCACGATCTCGGGCTGGGTGGCGTTACGGCGCACCAGCGCGGCGCACAGCGTCCGCAGGTCCGCGGGCCTCGGCTCGCCCAGCGCCCGGGAGTCCTCGGCGTCGCGGTGCGCGAGCACGGCGACGAGCAGCCCGTCCTTGGAGCCGACGTGGTGCAGCAGCCCGGGCACGGTCAGCCCGCACTCGTCGGCGACGTCCTGCATCGACAGCCCCCAGAAGCCGCGCTCGGCGACCAGGGCCGTCGCCGCCGCGATGATCTGCTCCCGCCGCTGCGACGCCGGCAGCCGCGAGCGTTCCCGCCGTGCCAACCCGTGTCACCTCCCTTGTCGGCCGAGCATCGCCGGTCTATGTTACGCCTTAGTTAATACCTATTAGGTACTCAGTAAGGGGACGGGATGGAGATCGAGGAGCAGGCCGCGCTCACCAGCGGCCCCGATTTCTGGCACACCCGCGCGGTCGCGGACGTGCCCGCGATCATGGTCACCGACGGCCCGCACGGCGTGCGCAAGCAGGTCGCCGGCGAGGGCCACGGCCTGCTCGACAGCGAGCCGTCCACCTGCTTCCCGCCGGCCGTCGCGCTCGCCTCGACCTGGGACCCGGCACTGGCCCGGCGGGTCGGCGAGGCCCTCGCGCAGGAGTGTCTGGCGATGGACGTCGCCGTGCTGCTCGGGCCGGGCGTCAACCTCAAGCGCGCGCCGCTGGGCGGGCGCAACTTCGAGTACTTCGCCGAGGACCCGATCCTCACCGGCGTCATGGCCACCGAGTGGGTCGCCGGCCTGCAGAGCCGCGGCGTGGGCGCGTCGCTGAAGCACTTCGCGATCAACAGCCAGGAGACCGACCGCATGCGGGTCAGCGCCGACGTGGACGAGCGGACCCTGCGGGAGATGTACCTGCGCGCCTTCCAGCGCGTGATCCAGCGGGCCCGGCCGTGGACCGTGATGTGCTCCTACAACCGGATCAACGGGGTGTACGCGAGCCAGCACCACTGGCTGCTGACCGAGGTCCTGCGCGGGGAGTGGGGCTTCGAGGGCGTCCTCGTCTCCGACTGGGGCGCGGTCGTCGACCGGGTCGAGGCGGTCCGCGCCGGCCTGGACCTGAGCATGCCCGGCCCCGACGACGCCGGCGACCGCGCGCTGGCCGCCGCGGTCCGCGCCGGCTCCCTGCCCGCCGCCGCGCTCGAAACCGCCGCGGGCCGGGTCGAGGCGCTGGCCCGGCGCGCCGCCGCGGCCGCCCGGCCGGGCGCCACCTACGACGCCGGGGCGCACCACGCGCTCGCCCGACAGGTCGCCGCCCGGGCCGTCGTGCTGCTCAAGAACGACGGCGGGCTGCTGCCCCTGGCGCCGGACGAGCCGTCGATCGCGGTGCTCGGGGAGCAGGCGCGCACCCCGCGGTACCAGGGCGGCGGCTCCTCGCTCGTCAACCCGACGCGGCTGGACGGCGCGCTCGACGCGATCAAGGCGCTGGCCGCGGGGGAGGTACGCTTCGCGGGCGGGTACGACGACGTCGAGGCGGCCGCGGCCCTGGCCCGCGAGTCGTCGGTGGCGATCGTGTTCGCCGGCACCGAGGAGGAGACCGAGGGCTCGGACCGCACCGCCCTGGAGTTGCCGGCCGCGCACCTGGCGCTGATCGAGGCGGTCGCGGCGGCCAACCCGCGCACGGTCGTCGTGCTCTCCAACGGCGCCGTGGTGCGCACGACCCCGTGGGACGCGGCCGTGCCCGCGCTGGTGGAGGGCTGGCTGCTCGGCCAGGCCGGCGGCGGCGCTCTGGCTGACGTACTCTTCGGGGTGGTCAACCCGTCCGGCCGGCTCACCGAGACGATCCCGCTGCGCCTGGCCGACCACCCGGCGTATCTGGACTTCCCGGGCGAGCAGGGGCACGTGCGCTACGGCGAGGGCGTGCACGTCGGCTACCGTGGCTTCGACGCGCGCGAGCAGGACGTCGCCTACCCGTTCGGCTTCGGCCTGTCCTACACCACCTTCTCCTACTCCGGCCTGTCGGTGTCCACTGTGGACGGCGGCCTGCTGGTGCGGGTCACGGTCGCGAACACCGGCGGGCGCGACGGCCGCGAGATCGTGCAGGTGTACACCTCCCTGCCCGTCTCACGCGTGCGGCGCGCTCCCCGGGAGCTGAAGGCCTTCGCGGCAGTACCGCTGGCCGTCGGCGAGTCCGCCGAGGTCGAACTGCTCGTCGAGGCCGCCGACCTGGCCTACTGGGACGTCGAGCTGGGGCGGTGGGTGGTCGAGGCGGGACAGTACACCGTCGCGGTCGGCTCGTCCTCGCGCGACCTGCGCGCGAGCGCGACGGTCGCGGTGGCCGGCGACGACGAGCGGCGGCCCCTGACCGCCGAGTCGACGATCGCCGAGTGGTTCGCCGACCCGCGGGGCGCCGCGGCCCTGACCGAGGCGTTCGCGGCGATGGCCTCGGCCGGCGGCGGGATGGCGGCGGGCGTCGCCGACCCGGCGATGTTCAGCCTGATGGCGAGCACGCCGCTGAACCGGTTCGCCGCCTTCGCCGGCGACGCGTTCGGCCCCGCCACCATGGCGGCCCTGCTCAAGGCCGCGAATTGAAGGTACGTACGTAACGCTTCTGCCAGGGGGTCTCCACGGCGTGGGGGTGGTAGTGCCGGCGGACGTAGGCCACGGCCTCGTCCGCCGGTACGCCGTCGAGGATCGCGATGCACGCCAGGGCCGTGCCGGTCCGTCCGCGCCCGCCGCCGCAGGCCACCTCGACCCGTTCGCCCCCGGCCCTGCGCAGAGCCGTGCTGAACGCGGCCCGGGCGGCGTCACGGTCGGACGGTAGCCGGAAGTCCGGCCACCGGACCCAGACCTTGTCCCAGGCGAACTCCGGCGGCTGCTTGCCGAGCAGGTAGAGGCCGAACTGCGGGCTGCCGTCCGGCTCGCCGTCGCGCAGCCCGCGGCCGCGGATCAGCCGCCCCGACGGCAGCCGGAGCACCCCGGCCTCACCGCCGGCCCACGTCATGCCTTGGGCCGGAAGCTCGCGAACATCAGGTCGAGGTCGGCCTTGGCCGCGGCCCAGTCCGAGTCCGCGGCGGCGAACCAGATGCCGTACGCCTGCGTGCTCGACGTCACCACGCCGCGGTTGTTCACGTGCTGCAGCCCGCCGGACCCGTACGTGAACTCCCAGTCCGCCGCGACGATGAAATAGTTGACCTTGTCGATACGGACCCGCTCGTAGTTCTTGTAGTAGGAGCCGCCGCGCTCCTTCTCCTGCTGCGTCCAGTCCGCGACCGGGTCCATCTTCGGCGTGTTCGACTGGTCGATGCCGAGCGTGCGCCCGTTGCCGCGGAAGTACACCATCGTGCCGTCCTGGCTCTGCTTCCACGTCTCCGGCACGTACACCTTGAACCCGGTCGGGTCGGTGTAGTCCTTCCACCCCGGCGGCAGCTGCGGCAGTGTCCCCGAGGCGGTGCCGGCGTTGGCCGCCTGCGTCGACGGGCTGGCCGGCGGGTTGCCGGCGGGCGCCGAGCTGCCGCCCCCGGTCCCCGGCGCCGTGGAGGTCGCCGCGGCGCCGGGCGCGGGCGCCCCACCGGCGGCGGTGGTCTGCGGGGCCCCGTTGCCGCCCTGCGCGGCGGGGTCGTCGTCGCCGCCGTCGGACCGCGCGGTGAGCCAGACGAGCAGCGCGACGACGAGCGCCGCCGCGATCCCGCCGGCGAGCAGCCCGAGCCGCCGCTTGTTCCCCCGGCCCCCGGTCGGCGGCGCGGCCACGACGGGCGCCGACCCGGCCATCCGAGCCGCCGCCGGCTGGACGGACGTCTCCCGCCGCGGCGCGCCCGTTACCGCGGGCGCGGGCGCGACGCTCGGCGCGAACGCCGGCGGCTCGATCTTCGTCGCGGGCTCCGCCTCGGCCTCGACCGTGCTCTCCGCCACAGGCTCGGGTTCGGGCCCCGCCTCGGCCCCGGGCCCGGCCGTGGCGCCGGCGACCGGCTCGGCCTTCGGCTCCGGCTCGGCCTTCGGCTCCGGCTCGGCCTTCGGCTCCGGCTCGGCCTTCGGCTCCGGCTCGGCCTTCGGCTCCGGCTCGGCCTTCAGCCCCGGCTCGGCCTTCGCGGTCGGCTCCGGCTCGGCCTCGGTCTCTGCGGCTTGCTCCGGCTTGGTTTCCCGTTCCGGCTCGGTTTCCGTGCTCGGCTCCGGCTCGGCCTTGGTTTCCGCGACCGGTTCCGGCTCGGCCTCGGTCTCCGCGGTCGGCTCCGGGTCGGTCTCGGCGGCGGGCTCCGGTTCGATGAGCGTCTCGGCGGCCGTCCCGGGCTCCGGCTCGAGCTCGTCCTCCGTCGCTGAACCGAAGATCGGCGCCTGGGGGAGAGGCTGCGACATCGCCGCCGGGATCGGGGCGGACGTTTCGGAAATATCCGGTTTTTCGGCAATTGGCCAGGACGGGGGAGGGACGGCGGCCTTGCCCCGAACGACCGGCGCCGCTGCTCCGGCGAAGCCCGCCGCGGCGGCCGCTGCTCCGGCGGCCCCGCCTGCCGCGCCGGGGCGGGCGCCGGGCGAGCCGCGGCCCGCAGGCGGGGCGGTGGGGCGGGCGCCGGACGAGCCGCGGCCTGCGGGCGGGGCGGTGGGGCGGGCGGGCGAGCCGGTGCCCGCGGGCGGGGCGGTGGGGGAGACCGGCGTCGGGGGGACCGGCTCGGGGCGGGTGAGCGGGGCGCGCTGGGCCGGCACCGACGGGGTGGCGGTGTCGCCGGTGCGCCAGCCGCTGAGCCAGGAGCGCTTCTTCTTCGGCACCTCGCGGTTGAGTAGCGCCTTGCGCAGCAGCTCGTCGGTCTGGGCGAAGTTGGCCCGGGCCTTGGGGTCCTTGCGCAGCAGCGCCCGCAGGGCCGGGGCCAGGGCGCCGGCGCGCTGGGGCGGGTCGGCCTCCTCCGAGGCGAGCGCGGTCAGGGTCTCCATCGCCGAGCCGCGGCCGAACGGGGAGCGGCCCTCGACTGCCGCGTAGAGGGTGGCGCCCAGCGACCACAGATCGCTCGCGGGGCCGGCGATGCCCTCGCGGGCCCGCTCCGGGGCGATGAACTCCGGCGAGCCGAGGACGAGGCCGGTGCGGGTCACGTGGCCCTCGCCCTCGACGCGGGCGATGCCGAAGTCGGTCAGCACCACGCGGCCGTCCTCGGCGAGCAGAACGTTGCCGGGCTTGATGTCGCGGTGGTCGACACCGGCGCGGTGGGCCGCGCGCAGGGCGTCGAGGACCGCGAGGCCGATCTCGGCGACCCGGCGCGGGGGCAGCGGGCCGTCCTCGCGGATCACCTGGTCCAGCGACCGCGACCGCACGTACTCCATGACGAGCCACGGTTGCCCCTCGGCCGCCAGCACGTCGTAGACCCGCACCACGTTGGGGTGGCTCAGCCGCGCTGCCGCACGTGCCTCGCGCAGCGTGCGCTCCATCGCCACGTCCCGGGCGCTGTCGAGCAGCTCCGGCGGGAGCACAATCTGTTTGACGGCGACGTCGCGATGCAGTGTCTCGTCGCGGGCGCGCCACACCCGCCCCATGCCACCGACGCCCAGGGACTCGAGAAGACGATAACGGTCGGCGACGACGGGGGGCGCGGCGGTCATGCACCATTGTGTACCCGAAGGATCTATCCACCACGCACTGCCCTCGCCGGTGTGTGGCGCCGGACAGATTTCCGACCGTGGCGGCGCCCCTGTCATCCGGGTGGTGACCGGCGCCTGGCCGATCTTATGACAATGCGCGCATGATCGCTCGCCTACCGTGGTTGCCGATTGGTTGCGATTCGGGTGGAGGATTCGTGGGCGGCGCACTTCTGCACATCGACGGCGGTCGCGGGGAGATCATGCTGCTCGCGTACCTGGTCGCCGGCCTCGCCACGTTCGGGGCGGCCTTCCTGCCCGGCAACACCCCGCTGTACCGTGTGGTCTGCCTCGTCCTCGGCGCGGCGATGTCGGTCTGGGCGGGGAAGGTGTACCTGTTCGGCGGCACCTTCTATGTCAACGCGCTGGTGCTGCTCGCCCCGCTGGCCCTGCTGGTCCGCGGCGCGATCGGCGCCGTGGGCGGTCTGGCGGCCCGGTCAGCGACCCGCGCCTACCTGCCGCCCCCGCGCCCGCACCCGGCCGCGCGACAGTTCGGCGGCCCGCAGTCCTACCAGCCGCACCCGCCGACGGCGTACGTCACCGTCCACGACGAGTACCCGGTGCAGCGCGCCCACCCGTTCCACCTCGAGCCCGCCGCCGACCCGGCCGGCCTCGGGCTCGCGCCGGAGTACGTGCCCCAGCACGCGGCACGGCCCCGGCACGCGGCAGCGGAGCCCGGTGTGACGCCGGATCCGAATCCCGGAAGGGCTCGGCACAGGGTCTACTGACCCGCGGCGGGACGTATAAAGATCGGCATGACCTCGATGCGGGAGCCGACCTTCCTGATCCTCACCGCGCTCGCGGTGCGGGCCCTGCACGGGTACGCCGTGATCCGTGAGGTCGAGCGCCTCTCCGACGGCCGGGTGGTGATCCCGGCGGGGACACTCTACGCGGCCCTGGACCGCCTCACCGGCGAGGGCCTGGTCGAGCCGGAGCGCTCCGAGGTCGTCGAGGGACGGCACCGGCGGTACTACCGGCTGACCGACGGCGGCGCCGCGGCGCTGGCCGCCGACGCGGACCGCCAGCGGCGCAATGCCGCGGCGGCCGCGAAGCGACTCCGCCTGCGAGCGGCAGGCCCCCGCTGATCCCCGCCGCGGGTGGCTCTCAGCGGGTCGGACCGGCCCAACGGTTGCGCATTGTGTTCATCCTCTCCCTGTCTCGTCATGCGGGCAGCGGCAGTCGGTTTCCGCTGATCCGTAACTTTGCCGCCCGGCCCTGACACGGCGCTGAAACCGATCCCGACCCCGACGTCAGCCGGCACTGCGGTGCTCCGCGCCAAAATACGAAACATCCGAGCAGAGCGACCGCCAGTAGGTTCAGGATCCCGCTGCCGCCCCCGGGGTGCTGACTGGCCGCCGGTTTCCCCTGCTCAGCGGTTTTTGTCGTACCCCTGTTCTAGCTTGTCTGTATGGCTGAGGTGCTGACGGGGATCGCTGATTCGCAGTGGCGTAGTCGGTTGGATGCGATGTTGGCGGAGCGCAACCGTCGTGTGGCTCGTCGTCGTGCGGTTCGTGCCGAGTTCGCTGAGGCTCGTCGTCGTGGTTTGGAGGCGCGTCATGCCGAGCGTCTGGCTCGTCTGGACGCAGAGGCTCGCACTGCTGAGATCAGCGCTCATTGGGCTGAACAGGACGCCCGAGCCGCCCGCCGCCGTTCTTCGGCGAGCCAGTCCAGCCCGGACCGTCCGTCGATGCAGCCCAGCCCGGACCGTCCGTCGATGCAGCCCAACGCGGGCCGTCTCCCGCCTCAGCCCAACCCGGGCCGTCCGCCAGCCCAGTCCGGTTCTCGCGGTCTGGCCGTGCAGTCCGGTTCTCGCCGTCCGGCTGCCCGGCCCGACCCGCGCTCCGATCCGTCGACGCCCGCCCTGCCCGGACCGTCTCGCCCGCACGACCTTGCCACCCCGCCGGCGCAGCCCCCGCCGCAGCCGACATCTCTTCCGCAGCCGCCCAGGCCACCATCGCCGCCGATGTCCCGTGCGCCTTCTCCAGAGCCTTCTCCAGAGCGTTCGCCAAGGCCTTTGCCGTCGCCGGGTTCCCAGCTCGCACCGACGTCGCCCCGCCCCCGACCGGTCCAGTCACCGCGTTCCCGGCCGGTCCAGTCGGCGTGCTGTCGATCTGTAGCGTCACCATCACCGCACCGACCGAGTCACTGCGGCAGCGACGCTGCGTTACCGCCACCGCCGCAATGGCCGAGCCGTTCCAGCGACGCTCCGTCACCGCCGCAATGCCCGAGCCGTTCCAGCGACGCCCCGCCGCCGCCCACCTCCCCGGTATCTGGCACCGGTCGGCTCGCCACTGCACCGGTGCATTCGTCGCCACCGCCCACCTCTCCGGTATCCGGGACCGGTCGGCTCGCCACTGCACCGGTGCATCCGTCGCCACCGCCCACCTCTCCGGCACCCGGGACCAGTCGGCTCGCCACCGCACCGGTGCATCCCTCGCCACGGGCCGCCTCCCCGGTATCTGGCACCGGTCGGCTCGCCACCGCGCCGGCGCATCCCTCGCCGCCGAGTCCCGCTGTGGCCTGGCCGCCACGAACCTCACTCAGGCCGCGTCCACTCCGTCATCCGGGGACTCGATCTCATCGGCCGTCGCCCTGGGCCATCAGACGGCCTGGAAAGGGTCGCTGGACGTGCGGCTCGATCACAGCATCAGGGCCGGCCCCGGGTTGGTCGGTTCCCGGGTTCGCCGACTCGGATGGCGGAGGTCGCGCAGGAGCGGGAGCGCGGTCGCCGCCGACATGACCGTGGTGTCGTCACCGGGCGGAGTTGAGGCTCCGCTGTTGCCCGGGTTGCCGAACCCGCCATCCGGGACCGCCGACCGATGTGAGCCCAGACCGTGCTGGTCGGCGTGAACTGGCGCGGCGTGGGCGGACCGGCGGGCGGGCAGGCGCATGCAAGGGGCTGATTGCCGAACTCCGAGTCGCGACGCGAAGTGCCCGAATTCATCGCGCTTGAAGTACTCGGCGACCCTCAGCAATTGGTTCAGTGCGGGCGTCGGGTGGGCGGTCGGGTGTCCATCGGTTGTGTGGGTTCCGGCGTGGTGGAGCAGTTGACGCGGGGTCCCATGGTCGATGGATGCGTGCCAATTTCCGTTCATGGCAGGTACCGACTGCGTGGGTTCGCCCTGTCGTTGCGCGGAGCGGCCGACATATCGGATCGCCCAAGGTCCGGCGGCCGGGGCCGCCGGGCCTTGGGCGCGCGTCAGATCGCGGTCGCCAGGGTCAGGGCGAAGCGGCCGGGCTGGTCCGTCCACCAGTCGCGGACCGCGAAGCCGGCCGCGGCCAGTTCTGCCGTCAGGCCGTCCCGGCGGAACTTGGCCGATACCTCGGTGCGTAGTTCCTCGCCCGCGGCGAAGGCGACGGTCAGGTTCAGCCCCTTCAGGTGTACCCGCATCGGCGCCTGTGCCCGCAGCCGCATCTCGATCCACTCCCGGGTCGGGTCCCACAGGGCCACGTGCTCGAACGCGTCCGGGTTGAAGTCGCCGTCCAGCTCGCGGTTGAGGACGTGCAGGACGTTGCGGTTGAACTCGGCTGTCACGCCCGCGCCGTCGTCGTAGGCCGGGACCAGCACCGCGGGGTCCTTCACCAGGTCGGCGCCGAGCAGGAGGAACTCGCCGGGTGAGAGCCGCCCGCGCAGCCCGGACAGGAACGGGGCGCGCTCGGCCGGCGTGAAGTTGCCGATCGTGCCGCCCAGGAACGCTACCAGCCGGGTGCCGGTCTCGGGCAGGACCTCCAGGTGTCGCACGAAGTCGGCGACGATGCCGTGCAGGTGCAGGTCGGGGTATTCCCGGCGCAGCTCGCCCAGCGCGGCTCGCAGCGCCGCCGCCGAGACGTCCAGCGGGACGAACGAGCCGAGTGTGCCCTGCTCGCGCAGCGCGTCGAGCAGCAGGCGGGTCTTCTCCGACGAGCCGGAGCCGAGCTCGATCAGCGTCTTGGCGCCGGTGATGCGGGCGATCGCGCCGGCGCGGGTGGAGAGGATCTCGCGCTCGGCCCGGGTCGGATAATACTCCGGCAGGCGCGTGATCTCCTCGAACAGCTCGCTGCCGCGGGCGTCGTAGAAGTACTTCGGCGGCAGCCACTTCGGGCTCGCCGTGAGGCCGGTGCGGGCGTCGGCGCGCAGGCCGTCGGCGAGGTCGTCGGCGGTGAGGTACACGTCAAGGTCGATGTCCGGCAGAGTCACGAGAGGGCACCTTCCAACGCTGTGACGGTCGCGGCGGTCGGGGCCGCGACGAGCAGTGAGTGGTCGGGGACAGGGATCCAGCCGGGGTCGGGGTCGAGCGGCTCCGAGGCGACGAGCACGCTCGCGTCCGCTGTGGACGGAATGCGGGCGAGGTAGGACAGCGAGTGGCCGTACGTCGTGGCCGCGATCGTCTCGCCGTCGGTGAGCAGGAGGTTCAGGCGGGAGCCGGGGGCCGCCGCCGCGACGTCGGCGACGACCGCGGCCAGGGCCGTGCCGGGCTTCTCGCCGGCTCGCAGGCGGGCGCGGACCAGCGCCCAGAGCAGGGCGCTGTCGGTGGGGGCGTCGAGGGTGAGCAGGTCGCGGACGGGCAGCGTGGCGGCGAGGCCGGTCACGCTGTCCGGCCAGCCGGCGACCACCCCGTTGTGGCTGAAGAGCCAGCGGCCCTCGGCGAAGGGCGCCGCGGCCGTCTCGGTGACGGGCAGGCCGACCGTCGCCGAGCGGACCGCGGCCAGGATCGCGCCGGAGCGGGTCGCCGCCGCGAGCCGCGGGAGGGCCGCGTCTGTCCAGAGTGGACAGCTGCGGCGGTACTGTATCGGCTGTTCCTGCCCCTGGAACCAGGCGATGCCGAAGCCGTCGGCGTTGATGGTGCCGCCGCCGCGCATGTCCCGGGGCGCCCACGACTGCCGTGACAGCGAGTGCGGCGGCGTGAACAGCAGGTCCGCCAGCGGGATCGGCGGCCCCAGATACGCCACGTGCCGGCACACTAGGCGAGCTCCGAGGGGCGTGCGTCGCGCGCGGTGCGAAATCCGCTGAAGATCTGGCGGCGGATCGGGTAGTCCCAGTTGCGGAACGTGCCCCGGCACGCGGCCGCGTCGGTGCCGAACGAGCCGCCGCGCAGCACCTTGTACTCGGGGCCGAAGAACACCTCGGAGTACTCCCGGTACGGGAACGCGGTGAAGCCCGGGTAGCCGGTGAAGTCGCTGTCCACCCACTCCCAGACGTCGCCGATGAGCTGGTGCACGCCCAGCGGCGAGGCGCCCGCCGGGTAGGCGCCGACCGGTGCCGGGGCGAGGTGGCGCTGGCCGAGGTTCGCGTGCTGCGGGCCGGGGTCCTCGTCGCCCCACGGGTATCGCCGCGAACGCCCGGTCGCCGGGTCCCACCGCGCCGCCTTCTCCCACTCGGCCTCGGTCGGCAGCCGCCGCCCTGCCCACGCCGCGTAGGCCCGGGCCTGGTGGAACGACACGTGCACGACCGGCGCGTCCGGCACGATCGGGGCGGTGCGGCCGAACTCGGTGGCGAGCCAGCCGCCCGGGTCGCTGCTCCAGTGCAGCGGCGGCGTGGCCTGAAACTCAGCTCCTGCGTGGTCCAGGAACGCGGCGTATTGCGCGTTGGTCACCGGCGCCGCGTCGATGAAGAACGCCGGCACGTCGACGGTGTGCGCGGGGCGCTCGTTGTCCAGCGCCCACGCCTCGGTCGAGGTGCCCATCGTGAACGGCCCGCCCGGCACCAGCACCTCGCCGCGGACGTCCACGGTGGACGGCGGCGGCGGGGGCGCGGACAGCACCGGCTCCCCGGCGCGCAGCTGGTGCGTGGCCAGCATGGTCTCGTCGTGCTGCTGCTCGTGCTGCACGATCATGCCGAAGGCGAAGGCGTCCGCGGTGAGGCGCCGCCCCTCCAGCCGTACTCGGGTGAGCACGTCGAGCGCCTTGTCGCGCACGGTCGCCACGTATGCGCGCGCCTCGGCCGGCCCCAGCAGCGGCAGCGCCGGCCGGTCCTTGCGGGCGTGCTTGAAGGCGTCGTAGAGGTGGTCGATGTCGGCGCGGACGGGGTCCCGCCCGCCGACGTCGCGCACCAGCCACAGCTCCTCCTGGTTGCCGATGTGCGCGAGGTCCCACACCAGCGGCGACATGAGCGGCGAGTGCTGCCGGACAAGGTCGCCGTCGTCGACGGCCTCGGTCAGCGTGGCGGAGCGCAGCCGTGTGCGCTCCAGCTCCCGGGCCACGCGGTCGCGCAGGTCAGTCATTGCGGGTACTCCCTTCGACGACGTCGTCGAGCAGGCGCGGCGGCAGGTCCAGCCGGGCCAGGGCAAGCTCGCGCACGGCCCGGGCGGTGGCCGCCAGGACCGGGTCGGCCATGCCGTCGCGGGCCGCCTCCACCCAGCGCCCGGCGGCCGGTGCGCACATCCGCAGGACCCGCGCGACGGTGGCACGGTCGGACAGCAGCGCGGACAGCAGCGCCGCCGGCGCGAACCAGGCGCGCCCGGGCTGGGTGTCAAGGTAACGGATCTCGAGGTACCCGCGCGGGCGGACCGGCGGGAAGAGGGTGCTCAGGTGGTAGTCGAGGTCGGCATACGTCGGCCTCGTCGGCAGCGCGCCGCGGATCCAGTCGGCGAACGTCACGCCGGCCGGGGTGTCCCAGTGCCCGTCGGGCCGGCGCACGCACAGCAGCGCCGCGTCGAGCGCGTAGGCGGCCCAGGTGGCCGCGGGGTCGGGGCCGGCGCGGACCGGCCGGGTGCGGGACGGATCGATACCCCGCCAGGCCTGCTGGCGGGCCGAGGCCCAGCCGGTCTCGCGCCCGGCGAAGCGGCCCGAGTTGGCGAACAGCGCCATCAGCGGTGGGCCGAGAGCGTGCACGGCGGCCCAGCGGTCCGGTAACTCGTCCGCGGGGCCCGCGTCGAGGCAGACCTGCAGGCCCGCCGTCGAGCACATCATGATCTTTCCGGACGCGCCGCGGCGGTCGAAGGCCGCCTCCATGGCGTCATACCGGGGAGTGGAGAGGAGCCGCTGTGGCGGCCGGTGCGGGTCGGTGCCGGTCTCGCCGAGGACCAGGCCCGCCTGCGCCAGCAGGGCGGAGAGCTGCTCGATGTCGCCGCTCACGGCCGCGTGGAGCTCGGCCAGGGATGCGTGCGGCCGACTGGAGATCTCCACCTGGCCGCCGGGTTCGAGGGTGACGCCGCCGCCGTGGCGCAGCGGCCGCGCCGGGCTGTCGGCCCGCAGGGTCACCGGTGCGTGGTCTCCGAGGGCCTGACAGAGCCGGGGACGATCCAGCGGTGCGGCCGGATCGTGGTGTTGATGAACGGTGAACTCAAGTTCGACACCGACCGCCGCGGGTGGTCCGGTCTTGAAGCAGATCGATGCAATGTAGCCCTCGGCCTGCTCGATCTCGGCAATGACCGCGTTATGGTCGGCGGCCGTGCGGATGCCCTGCAAGGTCGCCATGGGAGCCGACGCTACTCCGGGATCGGCGGATCGGCGAACGCTGGCGTTGAACAAATGGTTACCGTACGACCACGCACGGCGGGTCTCGCGGTTTCACGTAGCGCACCCACCGCGACGATTTTCAGAGGGCGGCGATCAGCAGGGCCGTTCCCAGCAGGGCGAGATGATGCAGGGCCTGGTCGGCCACGTACATGCCGCAGATCGGGGTCTGGGCCTCGGCGAACTGCGGGGAGCGCGTCGCCCGCAGGACCGCCCGCACCGGCCAGCGGCGGTCCAGCACCGCATGGGTGACCGCGGAGAACAGCAGGCCGGCCGTCACACCCCAGGGTGACATGGGCAGGCGCAGCGCCAGGGCCGTGACCAGCAGGACCGCGCCCAGGGTCAGGTGGTACGTCAGCAGGTGACCGGCCAGCGCTCGCCAGGCGGGCGCGCCCGGGCCGGCCTTCGTCGCGGCCTGATGGTCGGTCTGGGCGATGTGGTCGCCCAGGGAGTGGCCCACGAACAGGGCCGCCAGCGCGACGGCGAAAACCAGGGACCGGGTCAGTGTGTCGTGCGACATGATGGACTGGCTCCTCACTGAGCGACGCCGAGCGATCGTCCCGCCACGCCGGGGAACCGATCATCCGCCGGGGTGATAGTCCGGTTCTATGTAGAAGGTGGCAGAACACATGTGTCGTCGGTCGCGGCTCGTGTGGCGCAGGTCGCGGGGCCGCCCGCCGGGAGCTGCGCAAATGCGTAACTAATCGGACATGTCGCCCGTTGTGTGAAGGTGTGCAGCGAGCCGAGTGAGACGACCCGCGTGCTCTATCTGGCCGGATGGGGACGCAGCGGCAGCACGCTCGCCGAGAGCCTGCTCGATCAGGTGCCCGGGCTGGTCGGCGTGGGGGAGATCAAGTTTCTGTGGGAGCGGGGGCTGCTGCAGAACCGGCGGTGCTCGTGCGGAACTCCGCTGCGCTCCTGCGCCTTCTGGGTCGACGTGCTGGGTGAGACGTTCGGCGGCGTGCCCGACGACGCCACCGTGCGGGCCCTCGACGCCGCCTCGCGACGCTTCCGCACGCGGCACCTGCCCGGGCTGCTCCTGCGGCCGACCAGCCCGCCCGACGCGGACCGGATGCTGTGGTACTACGAGACCCTCGAGCGCCTCTACCACGCCGTCGCGCGGGTCAGCGGCGCGCGCGTGGTCGTCGACTCCTCGAAGTTCCCGTCGTACCTCACCGCGCTGCTGCAGTCGCCCGACCTGGACGTGCGCGTGGCGCACATCGTGCGGGACCCGCGCGCGGTCGCGTACAGCTGGCAGCGCCATCGCCACGATCCCGACGCCCCGGGCGGCGCGCGAATGCCCCGCATGCACCCGGGCTTCACCGCGCTGTACTGGTCGGCCTGGAACCTCGCCACCGAGCGGATCGCCCGCCGCTCGGGCCTTTCCTACCTGCGCTTCCGCTACGAGGACCTCGTCACCGACCCCGGGGCCACCCTGCGCGCCATCGCCGAGCTCAGCGGCGTCCCCGCGGCCGCCCTCCCCATCGGTTCGCCGGGCGAGGTCTTCGTGCCGCGCACCCACCAGGTCTCCGGCAACCCCATGCGGCTGAGCTCGGGCCCGGTGGCCCTGCGCCTGGACGACGAGTGGACCACGGGGATGGCGGCGCGGCACCGGTACCTCACCGGCGCGGTCACCGTCCCGCTGCGCCATCGGTACGGGTACAAGGCCTAAACCGCACCGCGAACCCGCCGATATGACGGGTGTGAAGGCGTGGCTCGTCGCGGCCGCCGTCGTGCTCTTGCTCGCGCTCGGCGGCCTGCTGACGTGGCAGCACTACGTCGGCATCGTCGATGAGGCCGACCTGCTCGGCGACACCGGCCGCGACCGGGCCGGCGTGCCGCGCCAGATCGACATCGAGTCCGCGCCGCGCCTGTCGGCGGGGCCGGGCGCGCCCAGCGCCGACGTACGGCGGCGGCTGGACGCGCAGCCGGGGCGCAACCTGCTGCTCGCCGGGCTCGACGCGCGCCCCGAGGAGGACCGCGCCACCGCCCGCGCCGACACGGTGATCGTGGTGCACGTGACGGAGGCGGGCGACCGGGCCTACCTGGTCTCGCTGCCCCGCGACACCCGCGTCGCCATCCCCGGCCACGGCACCGACAAGCTCAACGCGGCCTTCGCGTTCGGCGGCTTCGAGCTGCTCGCCAGGACCGTGCAGCAGATCACCGGCCTGGTCTTCGACGCGGGCGCGATCATCGACTTCACGGGCCTGCGCAAGGTCGTCGACGCGGTCGGCGGCGTCGAGCTGTGCGTCGACGAGGAGACCACGTCGGTGCACGTCGGGTGGGACGCGAAGGGCCGCGAGACGCCGCCGTACCGCCTGATCCCACCCTCGTTCCGCCCGGAGCGGATCGCCGGGGTGCGGGCCCAGGTGTACCACGTCGGCTGCCGCCACTTCGCCGGCTGGGAGGCCCTCGACTACGTCCGCCAGCGCGAGCTGATTCCGGACGGCGACTACGGCCGGCAGCGCCACCAGCAGCAACTGCTGCGCGCGGTCGCCGAGAAGGTCACCTCGGCCGGCGTGCTGGCCAACCCGATCGCCCTGAACCGGGCCATCACCGCCGTCGGCGACTCGCTCACCTTCGACGGCAACGGCGCCTCGGTCACCGACTGGATCCTCCGCCTGCGCACGATCGGCCCCGGCGACCTGACGCTGCTGCGCACGAACGGCGGGCAGTTCAACACCGAGCAGCGCGACGGCCGCGACTACGAGAACCTCGACGCCACCACGGCGGAGCTCTTCGCCGCGGCGCGCGACGACCGGCTGGGGGAGTTCGCGGCGCGCCACCCGAGCTGGGTCATTCCACGATCGTCCAACTGATCACGAGCGGCCGCACCGACGCGCACACCGGCCCGCCGGAACCGCGACCCCGTCCCCGCCCGGCCGGTCCCGATGCTGCGTCCGCGCAGGCCCGCTAACGCCGATTTTCGCGGCTGGGCTTTTCCGGGGCTGGGGAGAGTCGAGGACGTGGTCCGGGGATGGTGTCGGGTCGTTACGGCGTTGCCAGGTAAGGAAGCCGTAGGCCCGAGGTCGTTCACACACGTATCATCGAGTGAGGGGTACTCGCTGACTGATCGACCTGGTTCCTAGTGGTGTTTCGGCGGCGACGATCCCGATACGGGCGAACCGGCGGCGGTACCCCTGAGGCAAACCCTTGTAGTTTGAGGACTTGTAGGGCCTGGAAGCATCGAAACGGCCGACGTGCCCAGCCTTGACTCTGGACCGGCCGCGAGCGGTGTGGTTGACTACCGGCATTGACCAGTCAGCGAATAAACCTCAGCCCATCGCGATGCCCGGACGACCCGCCCGTGCCGGTGGGGAGTTCTTCACCGATCCTGCGCCCGGTCCGCAGCGCCGGTACGAGGCGTTGCGCGCCTACCTGCTCGACGGCGAGCCCGCACACAGCGTCGCGGCCCGGTTCGGGTACACCGTCGCCGGACTGCACTCGGCGGTGGCCGACTTCCGCGCCGGGGCACGGGACTTCTTCGCCCCGGCGCGGCCCGGCCCCAAACGCGCTCCGGGCAAGGACGCCGCCCGGGAACGGATCATCGCGTTGCGCGCGGAGGGCTACTCCATCGACGAGATCGGCCCGGTACTGGCCCGCGAGGGCATCGGGTTGAACCGGACCGGGATCAGCGAGGTGATCACCGAAGCCGGACTGCCACGGATCTGGCGGCGCCCGGACGCCCAGCGCGGCGGACCCCGCCGCGACGACCTGCCCCGCGCCCGTGCTCTGCAACCTGACGACTACCACGCCCTGGCCACCGGCACACCGACCCGCCTGGCCGGACTGCTCCTGACCATCCCGGACCTGCTGGCCCTGGACCTGCCCGACATCGTGGGCCGCGCCGCCTACCCCGGCACCCGTGACATCCCAGCCCTGAGCTACGTGCTGAGCCTGCTGGCGCTGAAGCTGACCGCCACCCGACGCGTCTCACACGTGCACGACATCGCCGCAGACCCGGCCACGGCCGTGTTCACCGGCCTGACCGCGCTGCCAAAGACCACCGCCCTGACCAGTTACTCCTACCGGCTCGCCCACGCCAAGCAGGCCGCGTTCCTGACCGCACTCGACAGATCCATCATCCACAATGGACTAGCAGTCGGCGAGGTCGTCAACCTCGACTTCCACGCCGTCATGCACTGGGGTCAAGACCCGGCGTTGGAGAAACACTACGTACCCTCCCGCTCCCAACGCACCCGCAGCGTGCTGACCTTCTTCGCCGAAGACGCCCACAGCCACGCCCTGCTCTACGCCAACGCCGACCTGTCCAAAACCACCCAAGCCGGCGAAGTCATGGCGTTCGTCGAGCACTGGCACGCCACCACCGGCCACGACCCCGATCTACTCGTCATGGACTCCAAAGTCACCACCCAGGACCAACTCTGGGCCCTGACCCAACGCGGGATCGGGTTCATCACGCTCCGCGCCCGCACCGCCAAACTCACCGCCGCGCTGCATGCCCTACCTGCCAAGGCATGGACACCGATGACCGTCGACCGTGCCGGCGGCAAGACCCGCACCGTCCGCGTCATCGACAACCCCACCACACGCCTGAGCAAATACCCAGACACGCTGCGGCAGTTGGCCGTCGCCGGACTCGGCCACGACGAACCCACCCTGCTCATCACCAACCGCGAACACCTACCCGCCAAACAGATGATCGAGACCTACGCCCGCCGAATGAACATCGAGCAACGCCTCGCCGAGGCCATCCGCTCCTTCAGCCTGGACGCCCTAGCCGGCGCCGTCACCCTCAACATCGACCTCGACGTCGTCCTGTCCGTCCTCGCCCACGCCGTCTGCGCGGCACTGCGCCGCCGCCTGCCCGGCTACGCCACCGCAACCCCCGACACCCTGCAACGACGCTTCCTGTCCACCGGCGGACACATCCTCACCCGCAACAACCAGATCATCGTGCGCCTCGACCGCCGCGCCTACTCACCCGTCCTCCGCCAAGCCGACCTCCCACAACACGTCACGGTTCCCTGGCTCAACGGCCGCACCCTGCGCTACGAGTACACCTGACCAACCCGCAAGTGAGGGCCAATTCGCTGCGTGAAAATCGGCGCTAATCCGCCACGCGCGGCGTCCACCAGTTCGCATCGGCGACAGTGGCAAAGGCCAGCGACTCGTACAGCGGCCGCCCCGCCCGCGACGCGGTGAGCACCATCGGGCGATCGTCGAAGCGCCGCAGCAGCGCGTGCATCAGCGACCGCCCGACCCCGCGGGAGCGGAACTCGGGCATGCTCGTCACCCAGTACACGCCGACCACCTCGTCCTGCGGCACCGCCAGGCAGGCCCCGGCCGGTGCCCCGTCCAGGTGCGCGAGGTAGACCTCGGTGTCCTCGAGCAGCGCGTCGGGGAAGACGACCCCCGGCTCGTACGGCTGGAAGTGCACCAGATCGAACCCCTCGACGACGAGCCGCTCGGCGGTCCGCAGGTCCTCGCCGGCGGCGACCCGCCGCACGGGCACGCGGGGCTCGCCGACCGGCGCCCCCGGGTATCGAATCATCACGGGCAGCTGTCGCGACGTGAACCCCTCGGCGCCGAGGTCGACGCCGCCGAAGGCGTCCTCGACCGCGACTCGCCCCGGCCGGACCGCCAGTTCCCGCACGGCCGCCGGGTCCGCCTCCCCGACGGTGACCACCCGCCGCCCCATCCGCGCGTCGCCGGTGACCGCCGCCCACCCGTCGCCGCGCGCCACCGCGTATCCGCGGGCCTGCGCCACCCGGGCCCAGAAGACAGCCGTGTTCCTCGCCGCGAGCTCCACCGCATCCATGCGCGAAGCCTAGGCCGGGAACCAGGTGGTAAAATGGAGGACTACCTCCGATAAAAGGTGACGGTTTGATGCAGACGCAGTCCGGTGTGCGGCCGCCGCAGCGGGCGGACGCGCGGCGCAACTTCGACGCGCTCCTCGCCGCCGCGCGAGAGGCGTTCGCCGAGCACGGGACCACCGCGTCGCTGGAGGAGATCGCGCGGTGCGCCGGGGTCGGGATCGGGACGCTGTATCGCAACTTCCCCACCCGCCAGGATCTCTTCAACGCCGTCTACCTCGGCGAGATCGACGCCCTGTGCCGCGCCGCCGACGACGTCGCCGGGCTCGACCCCTGGGACGCGCTCGCGACCTGGCTGCGGCGCTTCGTCGGTTACGTCGCCACCAAGCGCGCCATCTACGAGGAGATCAACCGCGACTCGGAGATGATGCGCGGCGCCCGCGAGGCGATGTATGCCGCCTTCGAGCCGCTGCTCGCCCGCGCCCAGGAGGCCGGCGTCGCCCGCCGTGACGTGAGCGCCGACGACCTGCTGCGGCTCGTGTCCGGCCTGACCGCCGGCGGATACGTCGACGAGGCCCAGCGCGAGCGCGTGCTCGCGGTCGCCCTGGACGGCGTCAGAACGTCCTGATGCTCCGCAGGCATCGGCTGCGCCCGTCCTGATGCTTGGAACCGGTCGCATCTGCCGCCCGTTCGGGGGACAGTGGGCGGGTAGCCTGGTCCGACGCGCGCTTTCGAACCGTGATCACGGGGTAGTGGTCGGCGGTCCGGGGCAGATCAGCTCGACTGGATGAGGTGCATCGCAGATGTCCGACCTGGCGCAGATCGGCGTGACCGGTCTCGCGGTGATGGGCCGTAACCTGGCCCGTAACCTGGCCCGAAACGGCTACACCGTCGCCGTGCACAACCGCTCGTACGAGCGCACCCGCCGCCTGGTGGACGAGTTCGGCCAGGAGGGCACCTTCGTGCCGAGCGAGTCCATGGCCGACTTCGTCGCCTCGCTGGCCCGCCCGCGGGCGGTCATCATCATGGTCAAGGCCGGCGGCCCGACCGACGCCGTCATCGACGAGCTGGTTCCCCTCCTGGAGGAGGGCGACATGATCGTCGACGCCGGCAACGCCCACTTCGCCGACACCCGCCGCCGCGAGCAGTCCCTGCGCGAGCACGGCCTGCACTTCGTGGGCACCGGCGTGTCGGGCGGCGAGGAGGGTGCCCTGCTCGGCCCGAGCATCATGCCGGGCGGTTCCCCGGAGTCGTATCAGACGCTCGGCCCCATGTTCGAGAAGATCTCGGCGAAGGTCGACGGGACCCCGTGCTGCACGCACATCGGCCCCGACGGCGCCGGGCACTTCGTGAAGATGGTGCACAACGGCATCGAGTACGCCGACATGCAGCTCATCGCCGAGGCGTACGACCTGCTGCGGGCCGGCCTGGGCGCCACCCCGGCCGAGATCGCCGAGATCTTCCGCACCTGGAACACCGGCGACCTCGAGTCCTTCCTGATCGAGATCACCGCCGACGTCCTCGCCCACGTCGACGACGAGACCGGCAAGGGGTTCGTCGACATCGTGCTGGACCAGGCCGAGCAGAAGGGCACCGGGCGCTGGACCGTGCAGAGCGCGCTGGACCTGGGCGTGCCGATCACCGGCATCGCCGAGGCCACCTTCGCCCGCTCGCTGTCCGGCCACGCCGACCAGCGCGCCGCCGCCCGCGAGGCCTTCGGCACCGAGGTCGCCGCGCTGGAGGTCACCGACCGCGACCAGTTCATCGAGGACGTGCGCGCCGCGCTCTACGCCTCGAAGATCGTCGCCTACGCCCAGGGCTTCGACCACATCCAGGCCGGCAGCGAGGAGTTCGGCTGGGACATCGACCGCGGCCAGGTCTCCACGATCTGGCGTGGCGGCTGCATCATCCGCGCCCGGTTCCTCAACCGCATCCGCGAGGCCTACGACGAGAACCCGGGCCTGAAGAGCCTCATGGTCGCGCCGTACTTCGCCGATGCCGTCAACGCGGGCGTGCCGAGCTGGCGGCGCATCGTGGCGTCGGCCGCCGCGGCGGGCATCCCGACCCCGGCGTTCGCATCCTCGCTGTCGTACTTCGACGGCCTGCGCGCGCAGCGCCTGCCCGCCTCGCTGATCCAGGGCCTGCGCGACAACTTCGGTGCGCACACGTACCGCCGCACCGACCGTGACGGCACCTTCCACGTGGAGTGGGCCGGCGACAAGAAGGAGCACACCGCCTAGAGCCGGCCGGGTGCGGGTCGCCGGAGCGCGATGAGTGCTCCGGCGACGGCCGCGGCGGCGGTGAGCCAGAAGGCCGTGGCGTACGCGCCGCCGTGCAGCGGCAGCGTGAGCACCGCTATCGCGACCGCGCCCGCGAGGTACTGCGCGGTCGTCATCGTCGCGCCCGCCGCCGACTGCCGATCGGCCGGCACGTCCCGCGCGCCGAGCACGAACATCGACGTGTAGATCACCCCGTGCGCCGCCCCGCTGACCAGCAGCCCCGGCAGCACCCCGCCCGCGTAGCCCCAGCCGGCCGGCGCCAGGGCGAGCCCGGCCAGGCCCAGGGCCGCCGCGGCGAAGCCGCCGCCGAGGGTGCGGGCGGCGCCGAAGCGGCGGATCAGGCGGTCGGTGACCGAGCTGCCCACCGTGACCAGGGCCGCGAGCGGCAGGAACGCCAGGGCGGCCCGCAGCGGCGGGTAGCCGTCGCGGTCCTGCAGCATGAGCGTGACCACGTAGAACTCCGAGCCGACGCTCGCCATGTACAGTGCCGCCGCCACCGTGCCGATCCGCAGCGTCCGCGGTTGCTCGCTCTGCGGCCGGACCGTTGCGAACAGCACGGCGCCGGCCGCCACGGCGATGGCCCAGCCCCGCGCCCCGCCGAGGGTGAGCCCCAGGGCCACGCCGACCGCGGCCGCCGTGGACAGCAGGGAACGCATCACCGGTACCGGTGCAGGCGCCACCCTCGCCGTGGACAGCAGCCAGATCGCGGCCCCGGCGGCGCAGGCCACGGTCACGGGCACGTTCACGAGGAAGGTCCAGCGCCAGCTGTACCGCGTCAGGACCCCGCCCAGCACGACCCCCGCCGCCAGTCCCGACGCCCCGACCGCGCCCCACACGGACAGTGCCCGGGCCCGGGCCGCCCCGGCCGGGAACCGCGCGCCGATCAGCCCCAGCACCGCCGGCTGCAGCAGCGCGGCCGCGAACCCCTGGACCGCCCGCGCGGCGAGCAGCACGGCGCCGGAGGAGGCCAGCCCGCCCGCGAGGCAGGCCAGCCCGAACAGCAGCAGGGCCGCCAGGAAGATCCGCCCGGCACCGAGTCGGTCGGCCAGGCGGCCGCCGAGCAGGAGGAAGCCGGCGAACGGCACGGCGTACGCGCTCACGACCCACTGCGCGGTGGTCAGCGGCAGGCCGAGGTCCGCGGCGATGCCCGGCAGCGCGACGTAGACGATCGAGAAGTCGAGGGCGAGCAGGAACTGCGCCGCCGACAGCACGGCGAGGATCATGCTCGCCATCGTCCGACCCTCACATTAGTGTGAAGGTCCATCGGCTGGGAGGCAGGTCACATTGCGCATCGGCGAGCTGTCCAAGCGCACCGGGACGCCGGCGCGGCTGCTGCGCTACTACGAGGAGCAGGGCCTGCTCACTCCGAGGCGCCTGGACAACGGCTACCGCGACTACGGCGAGCACCTCGTGGATCGGGTCCAGCAGATCCGCGGGCTGCTCGACGCCGGCCTGCCCACCCGCCTGATCAAGAACGTGCTGCCATGCTTGGACAACCCGTGTAGCATCACGATCTCCGATGCCGGGCCGGAGGTCGTCGCGCTGCTGCGCGGCGAGCGGGACCGCATGGCCGCCCGGATCGTCTGCCTGGAACGCAACCGTGACGCCATCGATGCGTACCTGTCGAAAGTGACCGCCCACATGAGCCGGCCCAGCGTCACCCTCGCCACACCCGCCGACCGGGACGCGGCCGTGGCCACCTTCGTGGCCGCGTTCGCCGCGGACCCGGCCATGCGCTGGTTCCTGCCCGACGACGCGACCTACCCGCTCGAGGCCGCGGCGATGGCCGGCGGCCTGTTCGACCTGCGCGTCGGGCACGGCACGGTGTGGATCGCCGACGGCGGCGCCGCCGTCGCCATGTGGGACCCGCCGAGGTCCCCCGGCGGGCCGGGGGTCGAGCACCCGCCGCAGTCCGGGCGGTTCGGCCGCTACCAGTCGATCGTGCACCGGAAGATGCCCAAGAGCCCGCACTGGTACCTCGGCGTGCTGGCCACCCACCCCGAGCACCGCGGCCGCCGGCTGGGCCGGACCGTGATGGCCGCCGGGCTCGCGCGCGCGGCGGCCGACGGCCTGCCCGCCTACCTGGAGACCTCGAACCCCGGCAACGTCGAGGTGTACCGCTCGGCGGGCCTGGAGGTCGTCGAGCACGTCATGGTCGACGACCTACCGGTCTGGATCATGGCCACCCCCTAGGAGCTCCTCGAACGACGTGGTCAGCGCGAACGGGTCTTGCGGCTGGGCCGGCTCGCGCGCCGCGACCAGGGCGGCGAGCTGCTCCCCGGCGCGGCGGATCCGCTGGTGCAGCGTGTCGCGGCCGCCCTTGGCCCAGTCCTCGGTCGCGGCGAACACCGCCGTCGGTACGACCACCGCGCGCAGGTAGACGAACATCGGGCGCAGCGCGTGCTCGAGGGCGAGGCTGTGCCGGGCGGTGCCGCCGGTCGCCCCGAGCAGGACGGGCTTGTCGCGCAGGGCGTCGTCGCCGAGCGCGTCGAAGAACGACTTGAACAGGCCGCTGTACGACGCGTTGAAGATCGGCGAGACGGCGATCAGCCCGTCGGCGCCGGCCACCGCGTCGACGACCTCCTTCAGCGCCGGGGAGGGGAAGCCGGTCAGCAGGTGGTCGGTGATGTCGTGCGCGACGTCGCGCAGCTCGAACGTTCGTGTTTCCGTGTCGAGCTGGTCGCCGACGGCGGCCGCGAGCCGGTCGGCCAGCAGCCGCGTCGACGACGGCTGGCTCAGTCCCGCGGTGATCGCGACGATCGAGCGGGTCATGCCTTCTCCTTGAGGGACTCGTGGGTCGGCGCGTCCGGCACGTGCTCGGGGCGCCCGATCGCGAACTCCTTGCGCAGCACGGGGACGACCTCCTCGCCGAGCATGTCCAGCTGCTCCAGCACCGTCTTGAGCGGCAGCCCGGCGTGGTCGACGAGGAACAGCTGGCGCTGGTAGTCCCCGACGTACTCGCGGAAGGTCAGCGTGCGGTCGATGACCTCCTGCGGGCTGCCGACGGTCAGCGGGGTCTGCGCGCTGAAGTCCTCCAGCGACGGGCCGTGGCCGTAGACGGGGGCGTTGTCGAAGTACGGCCGGAACTCGTTCTTGGCGTCCTGCGAGTTCTTGCGCATGAACACCTGCCCGCCGAGGCCCACGATCGCCTGGTCGGCCGAGCCGTGCCCGTAGTGTTCGAACCGGCGCCGGTACAGCCCGACCATGCGCTGCGTGTGCTCCTTGGGCCAGAAGATGTGGTTGGCGAAGAAGCCGTCGCCGTAGTACGCCGCCTGCTCCGCGATCTCCGGGGAGCGGATCGAGCCGTGCCACACGAACGGCGGCACGCCGTCCAGCGGCCGCGGCGTGGCCGTGAACCCCGAAAGCGGCGTGCGGAACTTGCCCTCCCAGTCCACGACGTCCTCGCGCCACAGCCGGCGCAGCAGCGCGTAGTTCTCGACCGCGAGCGCGATGCCGTTGCGGATGTCCTGCCCGAACCACGGGTAGACCGGCCCGGTGTTGCCGCGCCCCAGCATCAGGTCGACGCGCCCGTCGGCCAGGGTCTGCAGCATCGCGTAGTCCTCGGCGATCTTCACCGGGTCGTTGGTCGTGATGAGCGTCGTCGCCGTCGACAGCAGCAGCCTCGACGTCCGCGCCGCGATCCACCCCAGCATCGTCGTCGGCGAGGATGGCACGAACGGCGGGTTGTGGTGCTCGCCGAGCGCGAACACGTCGAGCCCGACCTCCTCGGCCTTCAGCGCGATGGTCATCATCGCCTTGACCCGCTCCGCGTCGGTCGGCACCCGCCCCGTCGCCGGGTCGGGCGTGACATCGCCGACAGTGAACACACCGAACTGCATCTCGGACGCCACCTTTCTTCTCCTGCGCGCTACAACATAGCCGGATCGCCAAACATTCCGCCAGTCAACAATCAGTTTTCGTGACTATCTGCGCGGGTGTTCATCGCCGCGGCCGCCGCCGGCGAGGTCGTCATCGAGATGGTGTGGGCCTGAAGAACGGCACTGCGGCTTGTAAATTTCCCGGCACTACCGGTACCAAAGCCCACAAATCATTCGCGTAGCGCGCCTTCCTGTTATTGGGCACTCATGGTGCTCGATGGAAGGGAGACACCTATGCGAGGAAGAGTCAGGGCCGTCATCGGGGTGGCGGGATTGCTCGCGGCGACGGGGGTCGCCGTTGTGCTCACCGCCGGTGCGGCGCAGGCCGACACGCAGATCTGCGAGAAGTACGGGTCGACGACGATCCAAGGTGGACGGTACGTGGTGCAGAACAACGTCTGGGGTACCGACCAGCCCCAGTGCATCAACGTCACCAGCACCGGGTTCAGTATCTCGCAGGCCAACCACAACGTGCCGACGAACGGGGCGCCCGCCTCGTACCCGTCGGTGTACTACGGCTGCCACTACGCCAACTGCAGCTCCGGCAGCATCCTGCCCCTGCGCGCCAGCGACTCGCGCTTCGCGGGCATCCAGACCTCGGTCGGCATGAGTTTTCCGGGGTCGGGGCAGTGGGACGCGGCGTACGACATCTGGTTCGACCCCACGCCGCGCACCGACGGGCAGAACACCGGCGCCGAGATCATGGTGTGGGTCAACCACGCCGGCGCGCCGCAGCCGGTCGGGTCCCGGGTCGGCACGGCGAACATCGCCGGCGGAACCTGGGACGTGTGGGAGGGCAACATCGGCTGGAACGTCGTGTCGTACGTGCGCAACCCGGGCACCAGTTCGGTGAGCTTCGCGCCCGCCTCGTTCTTCAACGACGCGGTCTCGCGCGGCTACGCGCAGACGAGCTGGTACCTCACCAGCATCCAGGCCGGCTTCGAGCCCTGGACCGGCGGGCAGGGCCTGGCGGTCAACAACTTCACCGTCGACACCGGCGGGCAGCCGCCGGTGTCGACGCCGCCGGTCTCCAGCCCGCCGGTGTCGTCGAGCCCGCCGCCGAACCAGGGTGGCGGCAAGTGCGACGTGACGTACACCAAGAACGACTGGGGCAGCGGCTTCACCGCCGACGTCAAGGTCACCAACACGGGCGGCTCGGCCCTGAGCGCGTGGACGGTGAACTGGACGTTCTCCGGCAACCAGAAGATCGCCAACTCCTGGAACGCGGACGTCACGCAGTCCGGGGCGTCGGTGACGGCGAAGAACATGTCGTACAACGGCACGATCCCGCCGGGCGGCTCGACGACGTTCGGCTTCCAGGCGGCCTACACGGGCTCCAACCCGGTGCCCTCGGCAACCTGTTCCTGAAATCTTTCGCAACGAAGGGCGGGGCCTCGGCCCCGCCCTTTTCGGGCCTCGCCAGAGAGCGCTTCCCAGCTGGGCGGTTGCGCGGCCATGGTGCGTCGTGAGGCCGTGACCTGGGCAGGTTCCATGGCTGGAGAGCGCTCTCCCATTCGTTGTGAGCCATTGACAGGGTTTGACCGAGGGGTCATTGTGGCTCTTTGAGAGAGCGCTCTCTCAACTCCGCCGTACACCCCCGCCACGAAGGAGTCATCCATGGACTGGTCGGTCTCCGCCCCCGGCCACAGATCCGTCAGGTTCGGCCCGAGCCGGCGCACCATGCGGTACGGCATCATCGTCCTCGCGGTGGCCGCCATGCTCTGCGCCTACATCGTCGTGGTCGTGACCCGCGCCGACGCCGCCGAGACCCTGCTGTCGCAGGGCAAGCCGACGACCGCCTCCTCGACCGAGAGCGCCGCCACCCCGGCCGAGAGCGCCACGGACGGCGACGCCGGCACCCGCTGGTCGAGCGCCTTCTCGGTGCCCCAGTGGCTTCAGGTCGACCTCGGCTCCCAGCAGTCGATCACCCGAGTCGCGCTGAACTGGGAGGCGGCCTACGCGACCGCCTTCACGATCCAGACCTCCAACGACACCACCAACTGGACGAACATCTACTCGACCACCTCGGGCGCCGGCGGCAATGTCAGCCTCACGGTGTCGGGCAGCGGACGTTACGTGCGGCTCAACGCCACGGCGAAGAGCACGCAGTACGGCGTCTCGCTGTGGGAGTTCCAGGTCTTCGGCGGCTCGCCGGGCACCCCGGGCAGCTGCGGTGCCACCAACGTCGCCCAGGGCCGGACCGCCACCGCCTCATCGACCGAGAACGCGGGCACCCCGGCCTCGTCCGCGGTCGACGGCAACAACGGCACCCGCTGGTCCAGCGCCGCGAGCGACCCGCAGTGGCTGCGCGTCGACCTCGGCTCGGTGCAGTCGATCTGCGGTGTGACGCTGAACTGGGAGGCCGCCTACGCCACGGCGTACCAGATCCAGACCTCCACCGACGGCAACAACTGGACCACGATCTACTCGACCACGACGAGCGCGGGCGGCGTGCAGGCGCTGAGCGTGACCGGCTCCGGGCGGTACGTGCGGATGAACGGCACCGCGCGGGCCACGCAGTGGGGCTACTCGCTGTGGGAGTTCCAGATCCGGGTGACCGGCACGCCGTCGACCACCGACGACACCCCGAACTCGCCCAGCCCGACGCCCACCCAGGGCGGCACCTCGGTGCTGCTGAGCTACAACAAGCCGGCCGTCGCCTCGACCTTCCAGAACGACGCGAACTGCAACCCGTGCACGGCTGACAAGGCGTTCGACAACGACCCGGCCAGCCGCTGGGCGACCAGCCCGACCAACGGCTGGGTCGACCCGGGCTGGATCTACGTCGACCTCGGCGCGCCGGCCCACATCACCCAGGTCGTCCTGCAGTGGGACCCGGCCTACGCGGTGTCGTACCAGATCCAGACCTCCACCGACGCCACCAACTGGACCAGCATCTACAGCACGACGACGGGCAAGGGCTTCAAGGAGACCCTGAACGTCAACGGCAACGGCCGCTACGTTCGGATGTACGGCACCCAGCGCTCCAACGGCTACGGCTACTCGCTGTGGGAGTTCAAGGTGTACGGCACCGGCGGCAACCCGGTCCAGCCCCCGGCCCAGCCGGCCGACCCGGTCTTCCCGGCCACCAACCTGGTCTGGAGCGACGAGTTCAACACCGGCACCAACGTCGACACCGCCAAGTGGACGATCGACCCCGGCACCGGCCAGAACGGCGAGATCCAGTACTACACCAACCTGAGCAACACCAGCATCCAGGGCGGCTCGCTGGTCATCGAGGCCCGCAAGGAGACCCAGGGCGGGCGCGATTACACCTCGGGCCGCATCAACACCAGCAACAAGTTCTCGCTGGAGTACGGCCGGGTCGAGGCCCGGATCAAGGTGCCGAAGGGCAACGGCCTGTGGCCCGCGTTCTGGATGATGGGCACCGACTTCCTGCAGGGCCGCCCGTGGCCGTACAACGGCGAGATCGACATCATGGAGATCCTCGGCAAGAGCACCACGGACGTGTACTCCACCCTGCACGCGCCCGCGTACAACGGTGGCGGCGGCTACGGCCAGAAGCTCACCACCGTGGATCTTTCGCTGGACTACCACGTCTACTCGGTCGAGTGGGACAGCAAGCACATGACGTTTCGCGTCGACAACACGGTGATCCTCGTGGCCGACAAGGACACCGTCGAGACGACCCGGGGCCCGTGGGTGTACGACCACCAGTTCTACATCATCCTCAACCTGGCCGTGGGCGGTGACTTCCCCGGCCCGATCGACGCCACCACGCCGTTCCCGTCGCGGATGTACGTCGACTACGTGCGGGTGTACAAGTAATACAAATCTGGCCGCGGGCGCCTGGTCTGGTCCGGTTCTTGGGAAACTCCACCGGACCAGCCTGGGCGTCTGGACGTGACATGCGGATCGTCCACCCGCGGCTCCTCATCGCATCGGGGCACGATCTACCGTGGCATCCATGACGGGCAGCGACTCGCGACCGCCGACTCTCGAGCAGGTCGCCAACTACGCCGGGGTGTCCCGTGCCACGGTCTCCCGGGTCATCAACGGTGTGCAGACCGTGGACCCGGAGCTACGCCGCACGGTCGAGCGCGCGATCGCCGCGACCGGGTACGTGCCGAACCTGGCCGCCCGCTCGCTGGTCACCCGGCGCACGGACTCGATCGCGCTCGTCGTGAGCGAGCCGGAGAACCGCGGGTACTCCACCCCGTTCCTGACCCGCATGTTCACCGACCCGTTCCTGGGCCGCGTCACCGCCGGCGCCCAGGAGGTGCTGCGCCCCCTGGGCATCCACCTGGTCATCTTCCTGGCCGACCCGCCCGCGCGGCCGCATCTGCTGCGGTACCTGCGGCAGGGCCACGTCGACGGCGCGCTGCTGATCTCCAGCCACGTCGACGACCCGCTCCCCGCGCAGTTGGTCGAGCTCGGGGTGCCCGTCGTGCTCTCCTGCCGGCCCGGGCACCCGGTGACCATCAGCTACGTCGACGTCGACCAGCGCGCCGGCGTTCAGCTGGCGGTCAATCGGCTGGCCGCCCTCGGCCGCACCTGCCTGGCCACCATCACCGGCCCGCTGGACATGCCGGCCGCCCAGGACCGCCTCGCCGCCTTCGAGGAGGCGGTCAAGACCCACAACCTGACCCCGCACCACGTCGAGGGCGACTTCACCCGCTCCGGTGGCGAGCGCGCGGCCGCCCGCCTGCTGGCCGAGCACCCCGAGGTCGACGGCGTCTTCGTCGCCAACGATCTCATGGCCGACGGGGCGCTGCGCGTGGTGCAGGAGGCGGGCCGCCGCGTGCCCGGGGACATCGCGGTCATCGGGTTCGACGACAGCACCGCCGCCCTGGAGTGTCACCCGCCGCTGTCCACCGTCCGCCAGCCCGTCGAGGAGATGGCGGGGGAGATGGCCCAGCTGCTCATGACCCGGATCCGGGAACCGCGGCGCTCACCGCGCTCGGTCATCTTCAATCCCGAGCTGATCCTGCGGTCCTCGGCCTGACGCTCAGATCAGGCCGCCCATGAGCGGATCGCTGATCGAGGCCTCGCCGTTCTCCACATGGCCGGCGTACTCCAGCGCGAACGCGGAATCGCCGGCCAGGGAGAGCCGCAGGCCGTACCAGCCGCGGCTGCGCGACAGGGAGAAGTCCTCGGTGCGCGTCTCGCCCGGGCGCAGCGACACCCGCGACGAGTGGCCGCTGTAGCGGTCCGCGATCGTCAGGTCGGCCCGCTTCGCGCCGCGGTTGGACAGTTCCAGGGTGAGCTCCCGGCGCCGGGTGTCGTAGCGGGCCCGAGCCGTCACGCCCGGGTGGCGGGCGCCGGCGGCGAAGCGGCGGAAGAAGCCGTTCGGGCCGTGCACCGTCAGGTCGAAGCCTTTGTCGGCCGGCCACACGTCGGTGACCTGCTTGGCCGCCTCGACGGTGTACGTGCGCGGGCCGATCGCGGGATCGGTGGAGCGCACCTGGTAGACCGCGGTCGCGGCGCCCGCGTTGCGGAAGTCGACCGCGAACGCGCCGGCCGAGGGGCGGCCGTCGGCGTGCAGGGCGTAGGGCAGGGCACGGGCCGGGCGCACCCCGCGCTCCTGGGCCGGCAGCTTGCCGTCGGCGGGCGGGACCGGCACCTGGTCGGGCCGGCGGGTCAGGTCGGCCGGCTTCAGCTCGTTGGTCGAGGGCAGGTCGACGCGGCGGGAGGCGTTCGGGGTCTTGAAGTCGAAGGCCGAGGTCAGGTCGCCGGTGACGGCCCGGCGCCAGGGCGTGATGTTCGACTCGACGAGGTCCGGCTTGCCGCGGCCGAAGCGGCGCTCCAGGAAGCGGATCAGCGAGGTGTGGTCGAACAGCTCCGAGTTCACCCAGCCGCCCCGGGTCCACGGCGACACGATGATCATCGGCACGCGCACGCCGAGGCCGTACGGGCCGGCCGGGTGGTCGGCGGAGCCGGGGTAGATCTCGTTGGTGACCGGGATCGTGGACAGGCCCTCGGCGCGGGTGGCGGGCGGCGTCGGCGGGACGAGGTGGTCGAAGAAGCCGCCCTCCTCGTCGTACGTGATGAACAGTGCCATCCTGCTCCACACCTCGGGGTGCGCGGCGAGGATGTCGATGACCTGCGAGACGTACCACGTGCCGTAGTCCGGCTCCCAGTTCGGGTGCTCGGTGTACGCCTCCGGCGCCACGATCCACGACACCTGGGGCAGCTTGCCGGCGGCGACGTCGGCGCGGAAGTCGGCCAGCAGCGCGTCGGGGCTGCGGCCCTGCTTGCTGATCTCGGTGCCGGTCTTGGCCTTCGCCAGCGGCGTGCCCGGGGCGGCGTGCTGGTACTGGTGGAAGTACAGCAGCGAGTTGTCCCCGTAGTTGCCGATGAACGGGTCGCCGGTCCAGCCCCAGTAGCCCTCGGCGGTGAGGCCGGTGCCGACGTCCTGGTACACCTTCCAGGAGACCCCGGCCCGCTCCAGTCGCTCGGGGTAGGTCGACCAGTCGTAGCCGGCCTCGGCGTTGGTGATCACCGGGCCGCCCGCCTTGCCGTCGTTGCCGACCCAGCCGGTCCACATGTGGTACCGGTTGGGGTCGGTCGGCCCGAGCAGCGAGCAGTGGTAGTTGTCGCAGACGGTGAACGCGTCGGCGAGGGCGTACTGATAGGGCAGGTCCTTGCGGGTGTGGTGCGTCATCGTCGTGACGCCCTTGTTCGGCACCCAGCCGTCGTAGCGCCCGCCGTTCCAGGCGCCGTGCGTGTCGTTCCAGCCGTGCGGCGGGTCGGGCAGGAACGTCTTGCCCATGTCGCGCACCTCGGGGCGGAACGGCAGCACCTCGCCGTCGCCGTCGGGCTGGTGGAACACGCTGAGGCCGGAGGCGAGGGCGGCCGGGTGCGGGTCGGCGTAGCCGCGCACGCCGCGCAGGGTGCCGAAGTAGTGGTCGAAGGAGCGGTTCTCCTGCATCAGGAAGATGACGTGTTCAACGTCCTCGATCGACCCGTGGCGCTCGTGGGCGGGGATCGACAGCGCCTGCTCGAACGGCAGGGGAACGGCAGCGGCCGCCGCCACCTGCAGAAATGTACGACGATCGACGTTAGCCATGACCCGGGACGCTAGGTGTGGCAGATGTACAGAGGGCGCCCGTTCGGGGCGCCCTTCGCGTGCGGTCGGAGAACTGTGGGGTCGCGCAGTGCGGGCATCGGCGAGCGCCTCTGCGTCCCCGACGACGCCCTGGACGACGACAGCGCGAAACGCCCGCTACGCCCGCCCGCAGCCTGACCGACCCGATCTTCCTCGGCGGTCTCAGCAGGTGGAGTGGAACAGGCCCGCGACGGCGGCGGTGCCCGCCAGTTCGTTGTAGCGGCGAACCGCCGCCTTCGTCTCGGCGACGTGCACCTCGACGCCGGCGCGCTCCAGCCGGGCCAGGGTTTGCGCTGGTACGCCGAGCCGCTCCTGCATCCCGCGCGAGAGCACGACGACCGTGGCGCCCGCGGCGAGGAGCTCCTCGACGTCGGCGGGCTGGATGCCGGGAAAGTGGCGGGTCGCGGTCTCGTTCCAGTCCCACTCCCGCGCGCCGCCGGGCCAGATCTTGACGTCCTTGAAGTCGCCGAACCCCTCGACGGTGATCGACCCCCACGACACCGAGCGAATCCGCGGCGAAGCTGGCACCATCGGCCCACCCTACCGCCGTGGTACGGTCGGTGCGCCGTGCATCGCTGCGACCCGAGGAGGTGAGACCCATCAACGCTGTGACTGGCCGGGCCTCCCTCCCTCGCATGGCCTAGGGAGCGCCCGCAAAGGCATCCCGAAAGGCACTCCAACGCTATGCGCATCACCACCCGGACGTCGTCGGACGGCGTCACGGAACGGCACTTCACCCTCGGCGAAGTACCCGGCGTCCTGTGGACCCCCGACGGCGCCGCGGGCCCCCGCCCCCTGATCGTCCTGGGCCACGGCGGCGGCCAGCACAAGCAGGCCCCGGCGATGGTGGGCAACGCCCGCCGCTTCGTCACCGGCGCCGGCTTCGCGGCCGTCGCCCTCGACGCCCCCGGCCATGGCGACCGGCCCCCGACCGAGGAGTTCACCCGCCTCACGACCGCGCACCGGGCCCGCATGCAGGCCGGCGAGGACGTGACCGCGGGCCTGGTCGCCCTGCACGACTACGTGGCCGGGCTCGCGGTTCCCGAGTGGCGGGCCGCGGTCACCGCGGTGCAGGAACTCGACGACGTCGGCCCCGGACCGGTCGGCTACTGGGGGATGTCGATGGGCTGCGGCCTCGGCATCCCGTTCGTGGCGGCGGAGCCGCGGGTCCGGGCGGCGGTGCTGGGGCTGCTCGGCCCGCTGGGCCAGACCGAGGCGGCGGCCCGGATCACGGTGCCGGTGCAGTTCGTCCTGCAGTGGGACGACCGGCTCGTGCCACGGGAGCAGGGCCTGGCTCTCTTCGACGCGCTGGGCTCGGCCGAGAAGACCCTGCACGCGAACCCGGGCAACCACGGCGAGGTGCCCCGCTTCGAGTCCGAGGCGGCCCTGCGGTTCTTCATGCGGCACTTCGCCGCGTAGTACGAGACGCCGGCTGGCTTCGACACGGCCAGCAAGTGTTAGGGTTGGTATTACTATACCAACCCTGTGACGCGAGGTATTCGTGATCGAGCTGAAGACGCCTGCGGAGATCCAGCGCATGCACGTGGCCGGCCGTTTCGTCGCCGAGATCCTCTCCGAGGTCGGCCGGCTCGCCGATGTGGGCGTCAACCTCCTGGACCTGGAGCACCACGTACGCGGCATGATCAAAAGGCGCGGGGCGGAGTCGTGCTACTGGGACTACGCGCCGTCCTTCGGACGCGGCCCGTTCCGCAACGTCATCTGCCTGTCGGTCAACGACGCCGTCCTGCACGGCCTGCCCCACGACTACACGCTGCGTGACGGCGACGTCCTCAGTGCGGACCTCGCGATCGGCATCGACGGCTGGGTGGCCGACTCGGCGCGCACGATCGTAGTCGGTACCGCTGCCGAGGAGGACCTGCGGATCATCCGCGCCACCCAGGAGGCGTTGGAGGCGGCGATCGAGGTGGCGCGTCCGGGCAACCGCCTGGGTGACATCTCGGCGGCCATCTGGGCGGTGGCCCACGACTACGGTTACCCGGTCAACACCGAGTTCGGCGGCCACGGCATCGGCCGCACCATGCACGAGGACCCCCACGTTTCGAACAAGGGCCGGGCAGGGCGCGGCCTCACGCTCCGGCCGGGCCTGACCCTCGCGCTCGAACCCTGGCTCGCCCGCACGACCGACCGGATCGTCTATGACGCCGACGGCTGGACCATCCGATCGGCCGACGGCTCCCGCACGGCCCACTCCGAGCACACGATCGCCATTACGGAGGACGCCCCCTTGGTCCTCACCCGGCGTGAAGCGGAGGCCCCCGTAGCGCGGGGGTGACGACTAGCAGGTGCTTGGTCCGTAGCGGATCACGGGTGCCAACCGGGCCAAGCGCCGAACAGATGTTTGTCGTGCCAAGCCGGCGTGTCCCGTGATCATGCGTGGTCCCGTGATCATGCGTGGTCCAGCCGGGTCATGTGCCGCGCGGCCAGACGAAACTGTCCCGTGACAGCACGCTCGTCGCTGCGACCTGCCGTTCCTGAGCCGCTCAATCACCTTACCGGTCTTGTTCCGGCTTCGGTGTCCCGGTGGACCCTGCCCTCGCCCACGAATCGATCCGCCTGATCGCCGCCGCACGCGGCGACCGGCGTATCCACACGGTCGTGACCGTCCACGCGTCCTGCTCGTTGCCGCGGCTTGCTGGTCCATCGAGATCACGTTTCACGACGCCGGACCCTGGTGATCCTCTGGTAACACCTCGCCGGCCACTCACCCCGCGTCATCGACGAGCGCCGCCAGCGGGCCCGCTCTCCGGCATGCTCACCGCAGACCGGCAGATCTTCTGGCCTGGCACGACTTCACAGCGTGATCGCGAGAACACGAGTTCTCGTGCTCGCTGATTTTATGTCGTACCCCTGTTCTACCTTGTCTGCATGGCTGAGGTGCTGGTGGGGATCGCTGATTCGCAGTGGCGTAGTCGCTTGGATGCGATGTTGGCTGAGCAGCGTCGTCGGGTGGCTCGTCGTCGTGCGGTTCGTGCCGAGTTTACTGAGGCTCGGCGTCGTGGTTTGGAGGCGCGTCATGCCGAGCGTCTGGCTCGTCTGGACGCAGAGGCTCGCACTGCTGAGATCAGTGCTCATTGGGCTGAACAGGACGCCCGAGCTGCGCGCCGCCGTTCTCCGGCCACCCAGCCCAACCCGCAGCGTCCGTCGATTCAGCCCAACCCAGGCCGCCCGCCAGCCCAGCCCGACTTCGGCGCTCCGGTGACTCAGTCCGACCGCCGCGGTGTGGGACCCGAGTGCGATTCGTGTGGTTCGGTGGCTCAGTCTGACTCCCGCGGTGTGGGACCCGAGTGCGATTCCTGTGGTTCGGTGGCTCAGTCCGACTCCCGCCGTCCGGGACCCAAGCCCGACGCCCCCCGTCCGGCCACGCAGCCCAATCCCTGCTCCGGTCCGTCCGCGCCCACCCTGCCCGGACTGTCTCACTCACACGACCTCGCCGCCCCGTCGGCGCAGCCCCCGCCGTCACCGACATCTCGTCCGCAGCCGTGGAGGCCACCGTCGCCGCCGATGTCCCGTGCATCATCGCCGGAGCCTGCGCGGCCGATGTCTTGTGCATCATCACCAGAGCCTCCACCAAGGCCTTCGCCGCCGCCGAGTTCCGGGCCCGCACCGACGTCACTGCGCCCCGGACCGGTCCTGTCACTGCGCCCCGGACCGGTCCTGTCACTGCGCCCCGGACCGGGCCAGTCACTGCATTCCCGACCGGTTCAGTCACTGCGCTGCCGGCCCGTCCGGTCGGCGTGCTGTCGATCCATGGCGTCACCGCCGCCGCGGCGGCCAGGCCATTGCGGCGAGGCTGCGTCGCCGCCGCGGCAGCAACGGCCGGCCCGTTCCGGCGAGGACACGGCCCCGCCGACCTCCCCGGCCCCGACACCCGCCACCCGTCGGCCCGCCGCCGCACCGGTGCATCCCTCGTTACCGCTTGACCCCGCTGCGGCCCGGCCGCCGTGTTCTTCACGTGGGACGCGTCCGCCTCGCCACCTGCGCACTCGATCTTGCCGGCCATGGCCTTGGGTCATCAGGCGACGGCCTCAAGGTCGTCGATGGAGTGTGGCTCGACGGCATCGCCGTGGCCGACCCCGGGCTGGTCGCTCTCCGGGTTCGCCGACTTGGGTGGCAGAGGCCGAACAGGAGCGGGAGCGCGGTCGCCGCCGACGTGACCGTGGTGTCGTCACCGGGCGGAGTCGAGGCGCCGCGACCTGGAACGGCCCGCAGTGGCGCCCTGCCTGCGGCTGCCGTCCGGCGTGTGCCCGCGGCGCTGGCCGGCGCCGCCCCCGCGACGGTCAAGCTGCGCACAGCGAACGACCTCGTCACCCGGTAGACGCGGCCGCCGCGGGTCTGGTGGGGCATAAGTCGGATATGTCGTGGCATGCCGGCGTTCGAGATTTCCGGATCTGGGCGCCGTGGCGGTGCTGGGGAGGCGGTGCGGTGTAGAGGTAGGGCATGCGACTTTCGATCTGGCCCGGGGCCGGGCAGCGATACGACGAGATTCTCGAGGTGGCCCGGCACGCGGACGAGACCGGTTGGGACGGCGTGTACGTCGCCGATCACTTTATGGACAACGCTGCGCCTGGGCGGGACCCGATGGCGCCGACGCTCGAGTGTGGCACTGTTGTTGCCGCGCTCGGGGCCGTTGTGCCCAGGGTGCGGCTCGGCACGCTTGTGTACGGCAACACGTATCGGCACCCGGCTGTGCTTGCCAATATGGCCGCGACCGTCGATCACGTGACCGGTGGGCGGTTCACGCTCGGTGTCGGGGCCGGGTGGCAGGTCAACGAGCACGAGCAGTACGGGATCGAGTTGCCGCCGGTGAAGCAGCGCCTCGATCGGTTCGTCGAGGCGCTCGAGGTGCTGCACGGGCTGCTGCGCCGGCCGAACACGACGTTCGCCGGGGAGTACTACCGGCTCGCCGGCGCGGTGTGCGAGCCCAAGCCGGTGCAGGACCCGCTGCCGATCCTGGTCGGGGGCGGGGGTGAGCGGCGGATGCTCGGAATCGTCGCGAAATACGCCGATGTCTGGAACACCTGGGGCACGCCGGACGTCATCGCGCACAAGTCGGCGGTGCTCGACGAATTCTGCGCCCGGCAGGGCCGGGACCCCAAGGCTGTCGCTCGCACCGCGCAGGCGCACGTCGTCGTCGGCGGGGAACTGCCGGCGATGCCGATGCCGGTCATCGGCGGCTCGCCGCAGCGGCTGCGGGACGTCATCGCCGAGTATCGCGGCAACGGCCTCGACGAGTTCATCGTCCCCGACGGGCTGTTGGGCAAGGGCAAGGACCGGCTCCAGGCGA
The DNA here is from genome assembly GCF_050942935.1 of Dactylosporangium sp. CA-233914. Taxonomy (NCBI): domain Bacteria; kingdom Bacillati; phylum Actinomycetota; class Actinomycetes; order Micromonosporales; family Micromonosporaceae; genus Dactylosporangium; species Dactylosporangium sp. CA-233914. The sequence continues at coordinate 4,749,909 of NZ_CP192030.1, forward strand.
TGGACACGATCCGGTCGTTCAAAGACGCGTGAACGTCAGCACGCGGTAGTTCAGCAGGCCGTTGAGCAGGCACCACTGCAGCGCGTCGCCGCCGGAGAGCATCCGCCAGTATTCGCCCGACAGGCGCAGGGGGCGGCCGGTGGCGACGAGCGCGGCGATGAAGCGGTCGCGGGGGCGGCGCAGCTCCAGGTACGGCGTAAGGTCCCGGTCCTCGATCAGCTCCAAGCTGAAGTCAGCGGCGAAGGCGCGGACCTGCTCGACGGTCAGCAGCGAGCCGACCCGCCAGCCGTCGCGGAACGCGGCCAGGCGACGGGCGGGCTTTCCGGAGGCATGCACAGGCGTCAGGAAGTCGTCGCAGACGAGCAGGCGGCCGCCGGGGCGCAGGGTGCGGGCGGCCTCGCGGAAGTATCCGCCGGCGTCGGGGCTGTGCAGGAACGCCTCGATCGAGAAGACCACGTCCGCGCGGCCGTGCAGGTCGGCGGGGACGTCGAGGTAGTTGCCCTCGCGGCAGCGCACGCGGTCGGCCAGGCCGGCGCCGGCGAGCAATCGGGTGGCGCCCTCGGCCTGGCGGGGGCTGATGGTGAGGCCCTCGCCGCGGATCGGGGCGCGCCCGGCCAGGTACATCAGGCTGGCGCCCAGCCCGCAGCCCAGGTCGACGACGGTCGGCTCGGCGACGCCCGCGGGCAGGGCGGCGAGGACGATCTCGTCGACGTGGTGGAACGACTCGGCCCGGGTGGTCACGCCGGGCGCCCGGACCGCGCGGTGGATCGACGCGCCACCCTGGCCGAGCTTGTCGAACGCGGCCGTGTTCCGGTCGTAGTAGCGGCGGACGAGCTCGGCGTGGGAGGCGGTGGAAGCGGTCACACCTCTATGTACTGCCGAAACGCTGGATCGGTTCAACGGGACCCGCCGGGTACCCTGATCCGTGATGAAACAAACCGGTGAAACACAGCAGAGGGTCACGATCCGCGACGTGGCCGCCCAGACGGGGTTGTCGATCGCCACGGTGTCGCGCGTGCTCAACGGCCGGGCCAACGTCGCGCCGGACACCCGCGACCGGGTCCTGCAGGCCATGGGCGGGCTCGGCAAGCGGGCACCCCGGCGGCGGGGCGCGGGTGTGCCCAAGGCCGACAACGGCGTCTACGTGCGCTGCCCGTACGTGCTCACCGACTACTTCGGCCTGATCGTCTCGGCCATCACCGAGGCCCTGGACACCCAGGGCATGCACGCGATCGTCGACGCCGGCGAGTCGGCCTGGAACCGCACCGGCGTGCTGCCCACCCTCACCGCCTGGCCGCAGGTCACCGGCGCGATCCTGATCCTGCCCCCGGAGCTGGAGGAGGAGCTGGAGCGGCTGCGCGACCACGGCTTCCCGTTCGTCGTGGTCGACCCGCGCACCGCCCCGCCGCGCAACATCGCCGCCGTGTCCGCGGCCAACTTCGCCGGCGCCCGGCGGCTCATGAGCCACCTGGTCGAGCTCGGCCACCGCCACGTCGGGGTGCTCGGCGGGCCGCTGTCCTGGATGGCGATGAGCGACCGCCTGGCCGGCTACACCGCGCCGCTGGTCGGTGTCGGGGTGTATCCGGAGCCGGACCTGATCCGCACGGTCAACGACCCGACCGTCGAGGCCGGCCGGCGCGCCGCGGGTGAGCTGCTGGACCGGCCCGACCGGCCGACCGCGCTGGTCGCGTTCAACGACAAGATGGCCGTCGGCGCGCTGCGGGCCGCGGCGGAGCGGGGCCTGCGGGTGCCCGGGGAGCTGTCGATCGCCGGCTTCGACGACATCGACATCAGCCGGGCCACCCACCCGATGCTCACCACGGTCCGCCAGCCGGTGGGGGAGATGGGGCGCATGGCGGTGAGCCTGCTGGGCCGGATGCTGTCGGGCGACGGGCTGGACGCGCTGCACGTCGAGCTGGCCACCGAGCTGGTCGTCCGCGGCTCCACCGGACCCGCGTTGACGCGTGTTTCATAAACACTTATCACGAGAGTCGAAAAAAGTTACACAGATTCATTGACATGCCTGCCTGGGGACGTGTTTCGTAGCTGGTACCCCACCCTCCGCCAAAGGGACAAAGGACCCCCACCATGCCAGCTACCGGACGAGTCCGGCGCTCCGCGCTGCTCGCGATCGCGGTGACCGCCGCGACCGTGGCCACCGTCGGTGTCGTCGCGATGACCACCGCCTCCGCCGCCAGCACCGGCCAGATCACCTCCTCCGCCAACGGCAAGTGCCTCGACGTCACCAACGGCTCCACCGCCGACGGCAACCAGCCGCAGATGTGGACCTGCTACGCCGGCAGCGCGAACCAGACCTGGACGCTCGCCGACAACGGCTCCGTGCAGGGCCTCGGCAAGTGCCTCGACGTCGTGAACGGCGCCACCAACGACGGCGCCGTCGTGCACCTGTGGACCTGCTACGACTCGGTCGCGAGCCAGAAGTGGTCGCTGAACGCCGCCCACGACCTGGTCAACACCAAGTCGGGCAAGTGCCTGGACATCAAGGACAACAACCTCGCCGACGGCGCCAAGCTGCAGATCTGGGCCTGTGCCGGCACCGCCAACCAGAAGTGGAACTTCAGCGGCGGCTCCACCCAGCCGACCGCCACCGCGACCGGCGTGCCGAACAACCCGAACAACCCCGACCTCGGCCCGAACGTGACGGTCTTCGACCCGGCCATGTCCCAGGCCACCATCCAGAACAAGCTCAACTCGGTCTTCAACGGCCAGGTGAGCAACCAGTTCGGCGCCCAGCGCTACGCGCTGCTGTTCAAGCCGGGCACGTACAACGTCGATGCCAACGTCGGCTTCTACACCCAGGTCGCGGGCCTGGGCCTCACCCCGGACGCGGTCGTCATCAACGGCGCCGTGCACACCGAGGCCGACTGGTGGCCCGACGGCAGCCAGAACGCGACCCAGAACTTCTGGCGCTCCGCCGAGAACCTCTCCGTCACGCCGACCGGCGGCCTGGACCGCTGGGCGGTGTCGCAGGCGGCGCCGTACCGTCGCATGCACGTCCGCGGCAACCTCGCCCTCTCCGACGGCGGCTGGTCCTCCGGCGGCTTCATCGCCGACAGCAAGATCGACGGCCAGATCCAGTCCGGCACCCAGCAGCAGTGGCTGACCCGCAACTCGGCGATGGGCAGCTGGAGCGGCTCGAACTGGAACCAGGTCTTCGTCGGCGACACCGGCGCGCCGGGCAACAGCTTCCCGAACCCGCCGTACACCACCGTCGGCTCGACCCCGGTCGTGCGCGAGAAGCCGTTCCTCTACGTCGATGCCACCGGTGCCTACCAGGTCTTCGTCCCGGCCCTGCGCACCAACTCCAGCGGTACCACCTGGGCGAGCGGCAACCCGGCCGGCACCAGCCTGCCGATCAGCCAGTTCACGGTCATCAAGCCCGGCGACACCGCCGCGACCATGAACGCGGCCCTGAGCGCCGGCAAGAACCTGCTCATCACGCCGGGCGTGTACCACCTCAACCAGACGCTCAACGTCACCCGCGCCGACACCGTCATCCTCGGCCTGGGCCTGGCCACGCTGGTGCCCGACGGCGGCATCACGGCGCTGAAGACCGCGGACGTCGACGGCATCAAGCTCGCCGGCCTGCTCTTCGACGCGGGCACCACCAACTCGCCCGTCCTGGCCGAGATCGGCCCGTCCGGCTCGACCGCCGGCCACGCCGCCAACCCGACCAGCCTGTCGGACGTGTTCTTCCGCATCGGCGGCGCCGGCGTCGGCAAGGCCACGGTCAGCCTGCGCATCAACAGCAACGACGTGATCGGCGACCACTCCTGGATCTGGCGCGCCGACCACGGCTCCGGCGTCGACTGGAGCACCAACACCGCCCAGAACGGGCTCGTCGTCAACGGCAACAACGTGACGTTCTACGGCCTGTTCGTGGAGCATTACCAGCAGTACCAGACCATCTGGAACGGCAACAACGGCCGCACGTACTTCTACCAGAACGAGATGCCGTACGACCCGCCGAACCAGGCCGCCTACATGAACGGTTCCACCCAGGGCTGGGCCGCCTACAAGGTCGCCGACTCGGTCACCAACCACGAGGCGTGGGGCCTGGGCAGCTACTGCTACTTCAACGTCAACCCCGGCGTCGTCAACGCCCACGCGTTCGAGGCGCCGGTCAGGGCGGGCGTGAAGTTCCACGACATGGTGACGGTGTCGCTGGGCGGTACCGGAACCATCTCGCACGTCATCAACAACACCGGCGCCGCGGTGAACAGCGGGCACCAGGTCGAGTACCTGGTCTCCGGGCCGTGACGGGAAGGGACGCCATGCGACGCATCAGCACCGTGACCTCCATCGCGCTGCTGTCGATCATCGTCGGGACCGCGCCCGCCACCGCCGCCCCCGCGCACCGCGGCGAGACCGTCACCGGCACCTACTCCACCGGCGCCGCGCAGGCCTGGCGGCCACTGCCGACGGTCAGGGTGGGCGACAACGCGGCCACCGCGGCCGACGTGACGGTCGTCGTCGACCCGAGCCAGGAGCGGCAGCGGTACGCCGGGATCGGCTTCTCCCTCGACGAGACCAGCGTGTCCAACCTGTGGAAGCTCACCCCGCAGCAGCGCGAGGACGCCGTCCGGCTGCTCGTCGACCCGCGAACCGGCGCCGGGCTGAGCCGCTTCCGGCTCACCATCGGCAGCCCCGACCTCATCGAGCACCTGCCGTTCTGGTCCGAAGACGACCTGCCGGCCGGCGTGCGCGATGACTTCGGGCTCAAGTACTTCTCGATCCAGCGCGACATCGACCTGCACATCGTCGACACCGTCAAGCTCATCCAGAAGTACAACCCGAAGGCCACGTTCTTCGCCTCCGCCTGGAGCGCGCCGGCGTGGATGAAGACCAACAACAAGTTCCTCGGCGAGGTCGCCCTCAAGCCGGGCAGCACGACCGAGCACTACCAGGTCGGCAAGCTGCGCGACGACTGCGTCGACGTCCTCGCCCGCTACTACGCGAAGTTCGTGGAGGCCTACGCCCGCAAGGGCATCCGCGTCGACGCGGTGACGCTGCTCAACGAGCCCGGCATGGACGTGGTGTACCCGGCCATGGACATCAGCGTCGAGCAGCAGCAGAAGGTGGCCGTGGCGATGCGGCACTACCTGCCCCGCGACGTCGACGTCTACGTCCACGACTTCAACTTCTGGGACTGGAAGGACCCCAGCAGCACCGAGACCAAGAACTACTACCGCATCCTGAACGACCCGGCCGCGAGTAGGGCCGCGGACGCGATCGCGTTCCATCCGTACTGGGGCGACCCGACCGTCATGCGCGACGCCTTCGAGCAGTACGGCAAGCCGGTGCACATGACCGAGACCAGCGACCTGTCGCCGGCTACGATCCTTTCCTACCTGCGGCTCGACGCGTCCTCGTACGTCATGTGGGCGCAGACCACCGACCAGGACGGCGGCACCCTGCACTGGACGCCGCTGCGGGACAACAACGTCGACTGGGACCAGATCGCGGCCACCACGAAGTGGCCCGACCGCCTGGTGAAGGTCGACACCACGACCCGCACCTACTCGGTGCGCAACGAGTTGTTCGGCATGGGGCAGTTCGCCAGGTACCTTACCCCGCGCCACACCCGCGTCGAGTCCAGCGCCACCGCCGGCGGCGTGAGCAACGTGGTCTTCCGCGACGGCGACGACTTCGTCGCGGTCCTCGGCAACGCCAACGCCGCGGCCCGCAAGGTCCGGGTGCTGCTCGCGGGTAAGCAGTTCGTCGAGACGGTCCCCGCGGGCGCCTACGCGACGTTGCGCTGGCACGCCGACGTGCCGGGCTCGCGCGGCAATCACGCGCCGGTCCTGGCCAAGGTGCCGGACGTGACGGCGGAGCAGTACACGACGACCACGTTCCGGCTCAAGGCGAGCGACCGGGATCGCGACGCGCTCGCGTTCTACGCCGTCGACCTGCCCGACGGCGTGACCGTGGACGCCGCCACCGGCGTGGTGAGCCTGCACCCGACGACCGCCGGAACCCTGAACCTGAAGTTCCGGGTGACCGACGGCGCCGCGAGCGACGGGACGACCGTGCGCGTCTCCGTCGCCCCGCACGGGGCGCCGATCGGGGAGAAGGTCGAGGCGGAGGCGTACGTCGCCGAGCACGGCTGGACCGACGGCGGCGCGAACTTCGTCGAGAACAACCCGTCGGCCAGCGGCGGGAAGAACGTCGGGTGGACGGCGGCCGGAAATTGGCTGCAGTACCGCCTCGACGTCGCCCAGCCGGGCCCGTACGACCTGGAGCTGCGGGTCGCCAACGGCAGCGGCGCGGCGGCCCCGGGCGCGATCACCTTCCGCGACGCGGGCAACCAGGTCCGCTCGACGGTCTCGGTCCCCGACACCGGCGGCTGGGCGAACTACCAGTCCGTGCACACCACGGTCACCCTCCCGGCCGGCGACCAGCTCGTCACGGTGTACTGCGAGACGGGCGGCTTCAACCTCGACTACTTCCGCCTGACCACCTGATGACACGTCCCCCGCGCCCGGCACAGACTCCAGTGCCGGGCGCGGGGGCGTGCCCTGGTTGGGGGGACTACCTCGCCTTCGGGGTGCGGCTGCTCACCACCGCCGGCCGCGCGCTGCCGGCCGCGGCTGTCAGCCGGTGATGAACCGGCGCTCGTGGTAGATCAGGCGGCCGCCGGACGGGCCGGGGATGACCTCGACGACCGTGGCGACCACGACCGTCGAGGCGCCGACCGGGACGCGGTGCAGCGGGACGCAGCGCAGCACCGCCTGGGCGCCCTTGAGGGCCGGCTCGCCGGTCGGCAGCTCGAACCATGCCTGCTCGGGCGTGAAGCGCGGCCCGCCCGGGCGGGCGAAGTCGTGCGCCAGGTCCGCGTGCGCGGCGCCGAGGAGGTTCACGGCCAGGCTGTCCGCGCCGGCGATGACCAGCGCCGAGGGCGAGTCCATCACCGAGAACGACAGGGCGGGCGGGGCGAGGGACACGGAGGCGACGCTGGACGCGGTCAGGCCCGCCGGGCCGTCCGGGCCGGCGACGGAGATGACGGCGACGCCGGTCGGGTAGCCGCGGAAGGCGGCCTTGAACCGGTCGACGACGGTCGTTTCGGTGCTCACGCTCACCAGCATGACCGTAAAACCTCAACCCTGCTTGAGGTCAAGGGTGGGGCATATCGTGCGCGGGTGCCGCATGAGCCGATCGTGCCCGGTACGACTCCGGGCGCTTCTTCATGATCACCACGAACATCACGCGGCAGGGCAACGGGCACCTCATCGTGCACGCCGAGGACCCTTCGGGGCCGTGGAGCGACCCGGTCTACACGGCGGGCGCCGTCGGCATCGACCCCGACCTTGCCTGGGACGAGCGCGGCGGGCCGGTTCAGCCGGTTCGCGGACACGCCGATGATCAGTCCGGCGTGAACAGTCCCTGCAGGCCGGCCAGGATCGCGATCACGCCGAAGACGGTCAGCAGCAGCGCGGCCCCGGTCGGCGCCTCACCGCCCCCCGGCGCGGCGGGTGCCCGGCGGCCGGTGAGCCGCTCCCACAGCAGCGCCAGCCCGACGCCGATCCCGACGATCTCGAAGTGGAAGACCCGCGGCCCGGCGAGCAGGTGCATGAGCAGGTAGGATACGCCCACGGCGAGCGCGACGATCCCCACGATCCACCCGAACGGCGCCGCCTTGTCCGCGAACCGCCCCAACTCGTCACCGACCCGAGGCAGCCGCCGCAGGAGCGCCACGGCGAGCAGAAAGCCGCCGGCGATGTTGGCCAGGTCGAGCAGCAGTCCCAGAATCACGCTCGGCATGCTAACCGGAGATCGCGCGGGCCGCCTTTCCGCTGAAGATTACCCGGACGTCCGCCCGCGCCCGCGGTCTTCCTGCTGGGTGGCGCCTCTCGTGCACCCCTGATGGCGACCGCTCCCTCGGCCTGCCGTCCAGACTCCACTGACCACCCCGAGCCGGTCGTGGCCGGCTCACCGCCGTCCACTGTGGATCATCCCGGCCGTGGCTGCCAAGCTCGGACCCCGCCTCGCTGACCGTCCACCTTGGACACCGACCCCGGCTGAGCTGTGGTCCAAGGTCGCCGTAGGCAATGTCGATTTCGAGAACGACTTCCACGCGGACACTCCCGGCTCAGACCTGATCAAGAAGGCCATCCTGGACAACGACACGCGTCCCTTGTACCTCGAAGCCTGGGGCGGAACGAACACGATCGCGCGAGCGCTGAAGTCGATCGAGGATGAGTACAATTCGACGTCCAGTTGGTCCGCGGTTCAGGCCAAGGTCAACCAGAAGGCCGTGATCGCTGCGCTCGGTATGCAGGACAACGCCTATGCCGATTACATCGGCAAGTCCTGGCCGAAGGTCAAGCTGTACAACATGGGTGGAGGGCCGGGCTGCTCCGCCGTGCCGGCTAATGCGGTCTACTGCAGCCCGGAGTACTGGACGCCGCTGAAGTACAGCCACGGCCCCTTGATCGAGGCGCGTTCGTTCTTCGGTGACGGCACGTACCACGTCTCGGAGGAGGGCATCACCTCGAACGGCATCCATAACTGGGAGCCAGGGCAGGCCAAGGACATGGAGACGTTCCGGCTGTACAACCGCGGCGACAAGCACCAGCGGATGGAGTTCGCCGGCGAGGGTGACAGCCCAACCTTCCTGTTCCTCCTGAACAACGGGCTGCGCGCCACCCAGGACCCGTCACTGGGCAGCTGGGGCGGCCGGTACAAGCCGAGCGACACAATCCCGACGACGTACAACGGGCAAGCTGATGTCAACCCGGAGACCGGCACCGCGAGCTCGGGCTACGCCAGCCAGCGCTGGACGCCGGAGATGCAGAACGACTTCGCGGGACGCATCGAGTGGGGCGCCAGCCCAGCCTTCACCGACGCCAACCACAACCCGGTGGTGAAGCTGGCCAATTCCGATCTGACCGGTAAGGCCGGTAAGACCGTCGAGGTCAGTGCGAAGGTGACCGATCCCGACGGCGACAACGTCAAGCTCAACTGGTCCGTCTACACAGACGCCAGCACCGTGACGTCACCCGTCGCTGCTGTGCAGAACCCGACGTCCAAGACGGCGTACGTGACGATCCCTGACGGAGCGAAGAGCGCAGAGCGCATCGTCGTGGTTCTGACCGTCACGGACAAGGGCACTCCTGCGCTCAGCAAGTACGGCGAGGTGGTGATCACCGTCAAGTAGCGGACTGCTTGGCTGAAGACCGAGGACCCGGACCCCTCAGGTGGCCCGGGTCCTTTGTCGTCCCCGGGTCACTGGCGCGCCCGGACCGATGGGCGCGAACCGGACCGTCCCCGGGAGCAATCGCTCACCGTGAGACAGGTCAGCCGCCGGCCACCCGGGACGGCTACGGGCCACCCCGGCGCTGTTGCCGGCGGTTGGTCGCCGGGGTCGGCTCGTCGGCCGAGTCCGGTGTCGTATCCGAGTTCTGACGCGCCACGGGCCCCGGCTACCGCCCCGGCGGCCGAGGCCGCAGGCGACGGCCTCGCATTCTTCGAAGATTCGACTCCTGGCTCGCTGCTGCTGCGGCGGCCACGGGCGGATCGGTGCCGCCTCGGCAGTCCTGCGGCGGCGTGCCGCGGCGGGTGACGCGTTCGCCGTTGCACGGCTGGCCGCCCTCGGCCGCGGACCGGCAGGCTGACACCGCGGCGACGCGTGCGGCACCCGGCACGGGGATAACCGGGGCCGCACGCCCGTAACGGCCCGCGTGCAGGAGCGGACCGTCGCACTGCACTGTGTTCCAAGGCGTTCCAGTGCGCTATGCTGAGGCGGAACATCTTGCCGTCGATGGCCCGCGTGCGCCGCGAAGCACGCCTCACCATGCAGATCCCTCACGGTTGGAGCGCCTGCGCTCCCGTGCGGTGACCACCGCGATCCGGGTGCGGACCCCGAAAGAGATCCGTTCGAACCGTCGCAGCCGGCGGCATCGTTGCTGGGGCCACCTTGTCGCCGCGCCGCTGTGGCCGATGCACGGGGTCAATCTCGGGACGTTGCTGCGCACCTGTGATGCCGTCGGCGCGTGTCTCGCGGTGCCGCCGTTCGGGTGGGTCGACGAGGCGCTCGCCCGCGGCAATACCTTGCGGCAGCCCGCCTGCGTGCACCGCGTCAGCAATCCGCTCAGGTGGCTGGCCGAGGAGCGCGCCGGCGGCAGCCGGATTCTCGGGGTCGAGCTCGCCGACGAGGCCGTGCGGCTGGCCGATCTGCCGTCGGCTCGCAAACGTACGGTCATGGTGCTCGGCCACGAGTCCACCGGGATTCCGCCCGAGGCGCTCGATTTGCTCGACGGGGCCGTCGAGATTCCGATGGTGGGCACCGGCATGAGTCTCAACGTCGCGGTGGCGGGGAGCCTCGTGCTGTACAAGCTCGCGGGTCTGATCTAAGCGGCGGGCTCGACGAGGACCTTCAGGCCCCGGCGGGCGTCGCCCACGGAGAAGGCCTCGGCGACCTCGGTCAGCGGGTAGCGGTGGCTCACCAGGTTTCGCACGTCCGCGAGGCCGGCGGTGGCGAGGGCGAGCGTCCGCGGGTACACCTCGGGCATCCTGCGCACCATCGCCATCGTGAGGCCCTTGCGCCTCGCCGTCGCCGCGGGGAACGACGACCGGTCCGTGCTCGGGATGCCGCCGAGCACCACCCGGCCGCCGGGGCGCACCGCCGTCACGGCGGCCTCGATGGCGGCGTCGGTGCCGGCGATCTCGATGGCGACGTCGACCTCGCCGGAGCCGGGGTCGAGGATCTCGTCGGCGCCGTAGCGCAGCGCGGCCTCGCGGCGGTGGGGGAGCGGGTCGGCGGCGAGGACTCGAGCGGCGCCGGCGGCCCGGGCGAGCTGGATCAGCAGCAGGCCGATCGGGCCGCAGCCGATGACGGCGACGTGGGCGCCCAGGCGGACGTGGCCGAGGTCCACCGCGTGTACCGCCACGCCCAGCGGCTCCAGCATCGCGCCGTCGGCGTCCGTCAACGAATCCGGCAGCGGGTGCAGGCGGTCGGTGGGCCAGGCGAGATAGCGCTGCAGGCCGCCGTCGCGCCGGCCGTGGCCGGCGAAGACGACGTCGCGGCACAGGTTCGGGTGGCCGGCCCGGCACAGGTCGCAGCGGTGGCACGGGATCGCCGGGTCGACGGCGACGCGGACGCCGTCCAGCTCGCCGCCGCGGACCACGCCGGCCATCTCGTGGCCGCCGACGATCGGGTGCTCGATGCGGGCGTCGCCGATGCCGCCCTCGGCATACCAGTGCAGGTCCGATCCGCACAGGCCCACCGCGGTCACCTCGACCAGGCTCTCGCCCGGGGCCGGGACGGGCGTCGGCTCCTCGGCGACGCGGACGTCCCGGGCCGCGTGCAGGCGGGCGGCGAGGTTCATGAGCGGGGCAGCGGCACGACCAGGGGCGCGCCGGTCGCGGGGTCGGGCACCACAAGGGCCTCCAATCCGAAGATCTCGGCGAGCAGCGGCACCGTGAACACGTCCGACGGCGGGCCCTGCGCGACGATCCGGCCGCTGCGCCTCGCCACCACATGGCCGGCGAGGTTCAGGTCGTGCAGCACCATCACGATCGTACGTCCCCGCTCGCGAGCGCCATCGACGAGGCGGTCGGGGAGGTTCCGGGCTCAGGCCCCGCTGATCATGTACCGGCCCTTGCCGCCGGTCTTCGCCGCGTACATCGCGGCGTCGGCCTGGCGCAGGATGTCGTCGGCGTCCACGGCGTCGGTGCTCAGCGCCACGCCGACGCTGGCGCCGACCCGCACCCCGGCGGCCCCGGGCGGCAGGTCGGGGGAGGGCTCGTTGGGCTCGTTGACGGCGGCGATGACCCGCTCGGCGGCGGCGCGCGCGTCGCCGGGGTCGGTCAGCTGCTCGGCGAGGACCGCGAACTCGTCGCCGCCGAGGCGGGCCACGGTGTCCGCGGAGCGCACGCCGTGGCGCAGCCGCTCGGCGACCTGGCGCAGCACCGCGTCTCCGGCGTTGTGCCCGAAGCGGTCGTTGACGGGCTTGAAGCCGTCGAGGTCGAGGAAGAGCACGGCGAAGGTCAGCCCGGAGCGCTGGTGGGTGTCGAAGGCGTGCTCGACCCGCTCGTAGAACAGCGTCCGGTTGGCCAGGGCGGTGAGCGGGTCGTGCAGCGCGAGGTGGCGCAGCTCGGCCTCGCGGCGGCGCAGCCGGTCCTCGGTCGCCACGCGCCGGGCGATGTCCTCGCGCAGCGCGACGGTCGCGGCGGCGACCTGGCCGAGCGCGCGGTCACGGGCGCCGGCGAGCGTGCCGACGAGGACGGCCAGCAGCCCGGTGACGACGACGCCGCCGATGAGCGTCAGCGCGGTCATCCGCCGGTCGCCGGCCGACAGCAGCCGGTCCGTCGGGGTCAGTGCGAGCTGCCAGGTGCGCTGCCCGATCGCCAGCATCCGGTCCCGGTCGAGCTCCGGGCCGGCGGTGCCGGGCGGGCCGGCCGCGGCGGAGGCGATCACCCGCTGGATGCGGCCGTCGCGCTCGGTGAGCGTGAGCTGCACGGCGTCGCGCGCCTCGGCCCGCAGCGTGTCGTTCATGAAGTCCCCGCCCCGCACCCCGATCGTGATCCAGCCGCGGAACTGCCGCGGGTCCCGGCCGCCGCCGGCGATCCCGAAGACCGGCTGGACGAGCATCACGGAGCGCTGCTGCTGGGCGGCGGGCCGGCCGCGGTCGCGCAGGAGCACGTAGCTGCGCGAGATGGTGAACGCGGCGGTCTCGCGGGCGGTGCGCAGCGCCTGGGCGGGCTCGGCGGCCTGGCTCAGGTCCCGGCCGGGGGCTGAGTCCTGCCCGTCGAAATTGCGGTTGAGCACGACGAAGGCGTGCTCGGCGTCCGCGCCGTCCGCGGGGGTGGCGGGCACCAGGGTCAGCGACGCCGCGCCGCGTTCCCGCCAGTCCGCCTGGAGCGCGGCCACGCCGGCGTCGTGGGCCGGGGCGACGAACCCCACCCCGGCCGCGGCCGGGAGCCGTTCGCGGGTCAGGCCCGACGTCAGCGCGGCGAAGCCGGTCGCGGTGATGCGGTCCTGGGCGCCCAGGGCGACGGCGAGGTCGGCCAGGGCGTGCTGGTAGTTGCCGACCTCGTTCGTCACGGCGGTGACGGCGTCGTCGGCGTAGCGGTCCATGAGCTGGCCGGAGTAGCGGCCCTCGCCGTGGTGCACGAGCGCGGTCGCCACCGCCGTCAGGCCGCCCCCGACGAGCAGCACCACGGCGACGACCAGCGCGTTGAGTATCCGGCGCCGCCCCTCGGGCGCCGCCTCCGTCGAGCCCCGCATATCCGATGCATCGGCTCGGAGCGCCCGTACATGCGCTATGCGGCCAAATTCCGTGACTTCACGTAGTCGTCAGTTCGCAAATTGTACAGTTTTGTCTGACGCTGCTGCCCACCACGGCGTTCCTGGCGAGCCCGGCCGTGCGGAGCACTGGCCAGGCCTGCACAGCACCGCGCCGCCGCCGGACCGCCGGCCTCAGTCGCCGCCGGCGCCGAAGCCGGGCCGGCCGGGTGTCCACTGTGGCTGGACGAGCACGGCCCGGCGGGCGAATCCGTGCTGCTCGATGAGCACCCGCTGCAGCAGGCGGCAGGTGGCGCTCTCTCCGGCCACATACGCGGTGCCGGTGCCGGTGGGCAGCCGCAGGTCCTGCACGGCTCGCAGCAGCACGCGGGAGGCGACCGCGGAAGCCCGGCCCCGGTGCACCCACGGCAACGGTGGCACCCCCTCCGCGCCCGGCATCTCCTCGTCCGGGCCGGGCGCTTCGAAGACCCCGAGCACCGGGCGATCCCGGTGCAGCGCGGCCCGCATCGCCAGCAGCGGCACCGCACCCGTCTCGTCCCCGGCGAAGAGGTGGAATGCCGCCGACTCGTCGAGCGTGATCTTACTGCGCGGCGCCTCGAGCGTGACGCGGTCGCCGGGCGCGACGGCGCGGGCCCAGACACAGCCCGGCCCGCCGGCGTCGTGCAGCGCGATCCGCAGCGACAGCGCCGAGTCGCGGGGGTCGTGGCGCCAGATCGAGTACACCCGCCGGGCCTCGCCGCCGCCGGTGGGCACCCGCACCACCACGTGGGCGCCGGGGCGGCAGCGCAGGCGCGGCACGTCCGGGCCGGCGAGGTCGATCTGGCGCATGGACGCGCTCACGTCCCGCACGGAACGGACCCGAGCCGGCAGGGGCGTTCTCCTCGGGTATGTCACGCCCGCGAGCGTAGCGGGGAACGGCGCCGAGGAGCGGAATCGCGGTTTCGTGCGCCGGGCGGTCGCGCCGCCGTGATCATGATCTGGTCAGCGCAGTACGCACACCCACGGGGGTCGCAGTGTCCGAAGACCAGATCGCCGCGGCCGAGCGGCAGGCCGGCTTCCTGACCATCGCGGATCCGTTGACCGCCGAGCCGTCCACCACCACCGCCGTCCCCGAGCACGATGTGTGGGACCTGCCGAACGGGTTCGCCTGGGTGTTCCCGGGCGACAACCAGCCCGGCATCGTCAAGCCGATCGTCATGGCCGACGGGTTCAACCTCGGCCGCAGCGACCTTGAGTGGCTGTACCAGGGCCTCGAGGGCAACTATCCGCTCATCTCGGCCCTGCGGCAGCGGGGCATGTCGGTGATCCTGGTGGGCTTCCAGGAGCGCACCGCGTCCATTCTGGACAACGCGCGGACCGTTCAGGCCGCCGTCATGCGCACGATCGCGGAGCGGCTCGGCGGGCACCCGCTGACGGTCGGCGGGTTCAGCATGGGCGGGCTCATCACGCGGTACACCCTGGCGCGCTTCGAGACGGAGCGGATGGACCACCAGACGCGGACGTACTTCTCCTGGGACACTCCGCACCGCGGCGCCTCCATCCCGGTCGGCGTGCAGGCGTTCGCGCACTTCATCCCGCTCGCCAACGCCTTCGCCAGGCAGATGAACAGCCCCGCCGCCCGGCAGATGCTCTGGCAGCACTACGACCCGGGCACCGGCGCGATCCGCCCCGCCCCCGAGCGGCAGCAGTTCCTTGACGAGTTGCGGCGGGTCGGCGACTGGCCGCGCATCCCGCGCCTGCTCGGCGTGGCCAACGGTTCCGGGGACGGCTCCGACCTGAAGATCCCGGCCGGCGACACCGCGCTGAGCGTCGCACGGCTGTTCCCCGGCACCACGTTCCACATCCAGCCGACGGGCCGGGACGCCAAGGTCGCGTACCTCAAGCGCACCCTCCCGCCGGCCAGGAAGACGATCACCACCAGTGGCTTCCCGGAGATCGACAACGCGCCCGGCGGCACCCTGGACACGTTCGAGATCCTGGCCGGCGCCCTCGCGGCCAAGGGCGCCACCGTCGACCTGCGCCACCCGACGGTCTGCTTCGTGCCGACGATCAGCGCCATCTCGGCCGGCGAGCTCGCCCGCACCGAGGACCTCTACACCAACGTCAACGGCCTCGCCCCCGAGCGCTCGGACTTCGAGGACTTCCGCTGCTCCTCGACGAACACCGGCCACACCGCCATCACCCGCGAACTCGGCGAGTGGCTCGTCGAGCGGATCGCCGCCTGAGGCGAAGTGCCGCGCCCGGCCCGGCGCGGGCCGACAGGGCGGGAGGATCACGTCCGAACGGCCGCTGTGGGCGCGCGGCGACGCATCGTAACGTGTCCATGCATGAGGCTGGGCGTCGATTTCGGTACGTCACACACGGTGGCGGTACTCTCGCGCTCCGGCGGCCGCGGCGAGGCGCTGCTGTTCGACTCGTCGCCGCTGCTGCCGTCGGCGGTCTTCGCCGATCCGGGCGGCGCACTGCTCACCGGGCGCGACGCCGAGCGCAGTGCCCGGATCGACCCGGCCGCGTTCGAGCCGCACCCGAAGCGCCGCATCGACGACGTCGAGCTGTTCCTCGGTGGCCGGGGCGTGCCCGTGGTCACGCTGGTCGAGGCGATCCTGCGCCGAGTCGCCGAGGAGTCGGCCCGCGCCGGCGGCCGCCCGCCCGAGGCCACCGTGCTCACGCACCCGTCCGGCTGGGGGCCGCCGCGCCGCGCGCTGCTGCTCGACGGGGCCGCCCGGGCCGGCTTGCCGGCGGTGGCGCTGGTGCCCGAGCCGGTGGCGGCCGCGATGTACTTCACCGCGGTGCTCGGCCACCACGTCGCCGACGGCCACGCGATCGTGGTGTACGACTTCGGGGGCGGCACCTTCGACATCAGTGTGGTCCGCCGCTGCGGCGCCGGCTGGGATGTCGCGGCCGCGCAGGGGCTGGACGACGTCGGCGGGGCCGACCTGGACGCGGCGATCGTGGGCTGGGCCGGCCGGCAGGTCGCCGCGCGGGACCCGGACCTGTGGGCGCGGCTGGAGAACCCCGCCACGACCGTCGACCGGAGGCACCGGCGGGCGCTGTGGGACGACGCACGGTCGGCGAAGGAGCTGCTGAGCCGGGCGACGTCCGCCGGTCTCGCGGTGCCGCTGTTCGACGTCGACCTGCACCTGACGCGGGCCGAGTTCGAGTCGCTCGCCCGGCCCTGGCTGGATCGTACGGTCACGCTCACCACCTCGACGCTGTTCACCAGCGGGGTCAGCGCCGAGCGGATGGCGGGCGTGTTCCTGGTCGGCGGCTCGTCCCGCGTGCCGCTGGTGGCCACCCTGCTGCACCGGGCGCTCGGCGTCGCGCCCGTGGTCCTCGAACAGCCGGAGCTGGTGGTGGCGCTGGGCAGCCTGCTGGTTCACGACGCCGGTCCGCCCTCAGCAGTACCGTCTGTGCCCACCCTCGCACCGATCGCCCCGGCCCCGCCGGCTCCCGTCTCGGCTGTGCCGGTGGTCTCCGCGCCACCCGCTCCCGCGATGACCACGTCGCCCACCCCCTTCGCGGCCCAGATCTCGGCGCCACCCGCCGCCGCTTCCGTCTCACCGCCTGTCGTACCGATGGGTGCTGATCCGCACGCTGCGAACGGCTTCGATCCGCCGGCCCGGAGTCGGCGGTTCAGCTGGCGTCTGGTGGTGGCCTCCGCTGTCGTGGTACTCGGACTGGCCGGCCTGTGGCTTCACGAGAACGTGTACTACCCGCCGATGCTCATCGGCCTCTTCGCGCCGGTCACGCCGAAGCCGGTCACGATCCTGCTCGCCATGACACTGCTGGTCGCGGCGACCGGCGACGGGGCGGCACGGGCGTACCGGGCCCTCGGCGTCGCCCTGCCCGTCGCCGCCGGCTGGCTGCTGGCCCTGGTGATCCCGACGGCGGCGAACACCACGCCCGGTTACGTCCTGGACTTCGCCGACGGCCTCGCCCTGCGGCCGGTCACCATCGAGAGTTTCTACGACCAGACGCTGCACCGGATCTTCGCGGTCGCGGCGCTCCTGCCGATCCCGGCCGGGATTCTCCTGCTCGTCCGGCGCACCCGGGCCGACCCGCTCCAGCCGCCGCCGGGCCGGATCGGCCGCTGGCTGTGGGCCGGCGGCTGGGCGCTCGGCGGGGCGGTGCTGATGCTGGGCGCGGTCTCGCCGGTCGCGTACCCCCAGTGGAGCCTCGACGGCAACCAGGTGCGGGAGGTCGGCCCGCTCGAAGCCCTCTTGCACAACGGCGGCGCATTGACCTGGTACGCGGGCTTCCTGCTCGGCACGGTCGTCACCGTCGGCGCCTGGCTGCTCGTCGGCGCCGCCCTGCGCCCATTGGTCACGCGCCGGCCGGTCCTGCGCATCGTGGCCCTCGCGCTGGTCATCGCGCTCGGCCTGGCCGCGGAGCTGGGGGCCGCCTGGGACCAGGACTACATGAACAACGACGGCGACGCGATGTACCGCATCACCGAGTACTACTGGAGGAAGGTCGTGGCGCCGCCGTACCACGGCATCGCCTGGATCGAGCTGACCGTGGCGCTGCTCGTCATCGCCGCGATCGCCGTCCCGTCGTATCTGCGCTCGCGCCGCTCGGACACCCCCGCCGGCGGCAACTGACCCCCGCTGGCGGGGGTTGCCGACGACTTCCGCTTTCCTCGTGTCCGCTTCAGCGATCAGCCCGCACCGGCCCGGTCGTCAGTGACCACCGCGGTGATGATGCGGGTGAGGGTTGACACGGCGTCATCCAGCGGTGTCTCTCCGGCGATGACGGCTCGTGCAAGGGCTTCCGCAGCTGCGACAATGGCCCGGAAATTTACGACTCCCAGCGTATCGGCATGCGCGTAGGGAGTCAGCGCCTTCTGGCACTTGTCGATGTATGCGTCGACCGTGTCTCGGCGGAGCCGTTCGAGTGCGGGTGAGCCGGTGAGTGCGGCGATCACGTCCGCGAGTTCTCGCCCCTCTGCGCGCGAACACTCGATGTACGTCGCCGCGACGATTCGTGCGACCTCCTCCAGTTCGTCGTCCGCGTTCTCCAGCGAGGCGTCGAGCATTGCGTGCTGGCGAGCGTCGAACTCCCGGTACAACGCCGAGAGAAGCCCGGACCTGTCCCGGAAGTGGTCGTAGACGACCGGCTTCGCCACCTGTGCCCGTTCGGCGACGTGACCGAGCGTGAGGGCGTCCGTGCCCTCATCGCGGATGACCTCGCGCGCGACGTCAAGCAGTTGGGCATGACGAGCCTGCCGCGACAGCCGTCGCCGGGGCCCTGCTGTGCTGCTCATTGTCTCTCCTGGCCCGATAGCTACTATTCGTAGGCTGCACTTAGTAGCCTACTATTCGTAGCTTTATTCAGAAGCGGCGCGTTCGACCAGGAGGGAGCGCGGCATGTCCGCAGAGGCCGCAGGCCAGCGGATGCTGGTGCGGGAGATCATCGTCGATGACCGGCGGCGCACTTCATGGCTGGGCCGTTCCTGACGAACCTCGCGGATGCGGGCGCCCGCATCCGCACGCACAGGGCAGCTCAGTGCCGTCGGCGTCCGGCGGGCACATCCGGTAGCGAGAGATAGGTCGGCATGTCATGGACGTCTTCATCATCGGCATCAACGGCCGGATCGGCCGCCTCCTCGCCGGTGAGCTCCGCGACCGCGGCGACACCGTCAGAGGGCTCGTTCGACGCGGGCGCGACGGAACCGACCTCGCGGCGCGCGGAGTCCAGACCTGCATCGGCGATGTGGGGGCAATGACCCCGCAGGATCTCGCGTATGCGGTCCACGGAGCCGACGTGATCGTCTTCACCGCCGGTTCGAACGGCGGCGAACGACACGTGACGCAAGCCATCGACCTGCACGGTGTCACGAAGGCCGTCGAAGCCGGGAACTTGGCAGGCGTGCCCCGTTTCGCGCTGGTGTCCGTCTTCCCCGAGGCATGGCGCGAACGCGAACTCCCGGAGGATGAGGAGTACTACTTCGCGGCGAAGAAGGAAGCGGAAGTCGTGCTCACCCATAGCGACCTCGACTGGCTCATCCTCCGCCCCGCCCTGCTCACCGACGGCCCCGTCACCGGGCGGGTATCGATCGGACCAGCCGAGCGCCACGGACAGATCAGCCGGCACGATGTCGCTGTGGCGCTGGCGCTCCTGCTCCACGAACCGCGAATCAGCAGGCAGATCCTTGAGCTGAATGAGGGAAGCACCCCGACGAAGTCGGCGATAGCGCGATGCGTCCGCTCGCCGGCTGCCTAGGGCGTTGCCGAGGCGACGGCGTGGCGGTTCCGGTCTGACCGCGCACCGGCCGGCTCGACCGGCTGGTCAGCGGTCGGCGGCGACCAGGTCGGCGCCGCGGCGATCGGCCCAGTCGCGCAGGGCGGAGCGGCAGGCGTGGTCCAGGTGGTGTACCGCGGAAAGGTCCACCTCCACCGGCCGTCCCTGCGGCACCGATTCGAGGGTCGACAGGAGCTTCGGCAGGCGCAGGAAGGTCGCGTTGCCGGTGAGCACGAGGCGTACGGCATCCGGGTTCTGCACCACCGCGACCTGCAGGTGCGAAGTCTCCCACGCGGTCTTCGCGATCGCCAGGGCCAGGCCGATCAGCACGCCCTCGAACATGTTCACGGCCAGGATCGCGCCCGCCGTGGCGAGCAGGATCCATGCCTCGCCCCGGTGCGCGCGCCACAGCCGGGTCAGCTCGCCCAGCGGCAGCAGCCGCCAGCCGGCGTGGATCAGCACGCCGGACAGGGCCGCCACGGGGATGAGGCCGAGCACCGCGGGCAGCAGGGCGGCGAACAGCAGCAGCCACACCCCGTGCAGGACCCGGGCCGCGCGGGTCCGGGCGCCGGCCCGGACGTTGGCGGCGCTGCGCACCACGACCGCGGTCATCGGCAGCGCGCCGAGCAGGCCGCAGACCGTGTTGCCGGCGCCCTGGGCGAGCAGCTCCCGGTCGTAGTCGGTGCGCGGCCCGTCGTGCATCCGGTCCACCGCCGCCGCGCAGAACAGGCTCTCCGCCGACGCGATCAGGGTGAGCGCGACGACGGTGCCGGCGAGCGCGAGCCCGTGCCCGGCGGCGAGATTCCCGGCGGTGTCCAACCCTAGCGGGTGTACGGCCTGCAGCAGTCCGCTCACGTCGACCATCGGCACCGAGAGTCCCAGGGCGAACACCGCGGCGGAGGCGAGCACCACGGCCGCGAGAGGCCCCGGCACGCGGCGCAGCGGGGCGGGCATCCGCGGCCACGCGGCCAGCACGGCGATGGTGCCGGCGCCGATCGCCACCGCGGGCAGCAGCGCGTGCCCGGGCACGCCCGGCAGGTGCAGCAGCTTGCCGTGGCCGGAGGCGGGCGCGGGGACGTGGCTCATGGTGTACAGCTGCCCGACGATGAGCAGCAGCCCGATCCCGGCCAGCATGCCCTCGACGACGGCGACGGAGATGGCCCGGAACCAGCGCCCGAGCCGCAGTGCGCCCAGGGCCAGCTGCAGCAGTCCGGCCGCGGTCACCAGGACGCCGAGCGCGGCGATGCCGTACGCGGCGACGGCCTCGGCGACCAGCACGGTGAGCCCGGCCGCGGGCCCGGAGACCTGCAGGGTGCTGCCGGGCAGCACGCCGGCGACGAGCGCCCCGACGACGCCGGTGACGAGCCCGACCTCGGCCGGCACCCCGGAGGCGATGGCCACGCCCACGCACAGCGGCAGCGCGACGAGGAACACCACCGCCGAGGCGGTCAGGTCGGCCTTGAACACGGCCCGTCGCATCGCATCCCCCTCGTGTCACCGCCGACCCTAGCGGCGCCGTCGCCGCCACATCGGCCGATCGGCGTTTTCGCCTCAGCCGAACGGGGGAGGCAAGCGCGACGGCGATCGGCCGGACCGCCTGACGCGCTCAGATCCCGAGGTGCTTGCGTTCCTCGCCGGACTCGGCCCCGGCGACCACGGTCGCCAGCGCCGCGCCGTCCTGCACGGGCGCCGAGACGTCCGCGGGGACCGGCTCGGCCTCGTCCAGCCCGGCGTCGTCCGGGGCGGGACCGACGGCGGCGGCCAGCAGTGCCGAGTTCGGGATGTTCAGCGGCCCGTCCTTGGTCTCCAGCATGGTGTAGAGCAGCCCGGCCGACACGATCACGCCGACGTGCGGCCCGTTGATCGCGCCGGAGAGGACCCGGACCTGCTGGCCCGGCACGTACGGGCGGGCGAAGAGCAGGACGAGCCCGGCGAAGAGGTTGCCCAGCACCGGCTGCGCCGCGAGCCCCACGACGATGCCGGTGATCGCCCCGCCGACGAGGACCTGCCGCAGTTGGACGCCGAGCAGGTCGCACACGGAGAGCACGGCGATGAGGTACCCGCCGAGCAGCACGAACAGCCGCAGCGGCGTCCCGGCGGCGTCCCCGGCCCGGGCCACGGCGATGCGCTGCACCTCGCGGGCCGCCGTCCGGCTGGCGGCCACCCCGAAGATGGCGGTGAACAGCGCGCACCCGTAGGCGATCAGCCGCGCCCGCAGCGACGGCGCGTGCACTCCGCCGATGTCGTGGCCGGTGACGAGGAAGGCGAGCGCGAGCGTGCCGTACACGATCGTCTTGCGGAAGTCGGGCCGCACGCGCAGGTCGATCGCGCGCATCGCCGCGAGGGCCGACGGTGCGTGATGTGCCGTCCCGTTGCCGCCGCGTCGCCGTCCCAGCCAGCCCATCGCTACCTCCCGCCCGGGTCGATCACCGCCCGTGACCTTAGTTGAGGCCGGTTACGTCCCGGACCGGGCCGTCGCGGAACCCGGTCTTCATCACAGCGATGCGGCTCAGCCGGCGGACGAAGTCCCCGGTGTGGAGGCTGATTCGGCGGTCCCGGGCTGCGGGCGGGCCCCGTCCGTGTGACGATGCTGGAGGAGGTGACGCCGTGACCAGGGTTCGGGTGCTCGTCGGCACACGCAAGGGTGCGTTCGTCCTCACCGCGGACGGCAAGCGCCAGGACTGGAAGGTGGACGGGCCGCACTTCGGCGGGTGGGAGGTGTACCACGTCAATGCCTCGCCCGCGGACCCCGACCGGCTCTACGCCTCGCAGTCCGGGGGCTGGTTCGGGCAGCTGATTCAGCGCTCCGACGACGGCGGCCGCACGTGGGAGCCGGTCGGCAACGACTTCGGCTACGCCGGCGAGGTCGGGGAGCATCTGTGGTACGACGGCACGCCCCGGCCGTGGGAGTTCAAGCGGATCTGGCACCTCGAACCGTCCCGCGACGACCCGGACACGGTTTACGCCGGGGCCGAGGACGCCGCGCTGTTCCGCTCGAGCGACGGCGGGCGCGAGTGGCAGGAGCTCACCGCGCTGCGCCGGCACGACTCGGGGGCGCGGTGGCAGCCGGGTGCCGGCGGCATGTGCCTGCACACGATCATCCTCGACCCGGTGCACCGGGACCGGATCTACGTGGCGATCTCGGCGGCCGGGGCGTTCCGCTCCGACGACGCGGGGCAGAGTTGGCGGCCGATCAACCGGGGGCTGGTGTCGGGCCAGATCCCCGACCCCGACGCCGAGGTCGGGCACTGCGTGCACCGGCTCGCGATGCACCCGTCGCGCCCCGACGTGCTCTACATGCAGAAGCACTGGGACGTCATGCGCACCGACGACGGCGGGGAGTCGTGGCGGGAGATCAGCGGCGACCTGCCGACCGACTTCGGCTTCCCCATCGCCGTGCACGCGCACGAGCCGGAGACCGTCTACGTCGTGCCGATCACGAGCGACTCGGAGCACTACGTGCCGGACGGGCGGCTGCGCGTGTACCGTTCCCGCAGCGGCGGCGACGAGTGGCAGCCGCTCACCGCGGGCCTGCCGCAGACCGACTGCTACGTCAACGTGCTGCGCGACGCCATGGCGGTCGACACGTTGGACGAGTGCGGGATCTACTTCGGCACCACGGGCGGGCAGGTGTACCGCTCCGCCGACGCCGGCGACACCTGGGCGCCGATCGTGCGGGACCTGCCCACCGTGCTCTCCGTCGAGGTGCAGACGCTGCCGTGATCCGGGTCGTGCTGCCGCCGCACCTACGCAACCTGGCCAAGGCCGGCCACGAGGTCGAGCTCGACGTGTCCGGCGAGCCGACGCTCGCGGGGGTCCTCGACGCGCTGGAGGCGCGCTACCCGGTGCTGCTGGGCACGATGCGCGACCGGGACAGCGGCCGGCGCCGGGCGTTCGTGCGCTTCTACGCGTGCGAGGAGGACCTGTCCAACGCCCCACCGGACGCCGTGCTGCCCGGGCCGGTGGCGGCCGGGCGCGAGCCCCTGCTGATCATCGGGGCGATGGCCGGCGGGTAACGGCCCAGGCTCAGGCGGTCATCGCGGCGTCGACGTCCTCGGACAGCAGGTCCGGCCGGAAGCCGATCAGGTCCGGCGCATCCGTTCAGCCGGGGTGCAGATGCCCCGCGCACGTGCCGTCGGTGCTCTTGTGCCCGTCCGGGCAGACCGCGTTCACCCACGTCGTGCGGCTCAGGTCGGCGTCGTCGAGCCGTGCGCCGCGCAGGTTGGAGTCGGTGATCGTCGCGCCGGCGAGGTCCGCGCCGCGCGCGTCCGCCCCGGCCAGGTCGGCGCGCACGAACGCGACGGCGCGCAGATCGGTGCCGCGCAGGCGAGCCCGCCGCAGTCCGACGTCGGTGAGGTTGCTGTCGCGCAGCACCGCGCCGCCGAGGTCGGCGCCGTCCAGGCGTACACCCGAAAGCTCCGCCGCCTGCGCGACCGCCAGGGTGAGATCGGCTCCGGTCAGATCGACGTCGTTGAGGGCGCCGTCGCGCAGCGTCGCCCGGTGCAGGTTCGCCCCGCCCAGGTTCAACGGCCCGACCGGCCCGTCGAGGACCGCACGTTCGAGGTTCGCACAGCGCTGCGGCCCCTGCCCGAGGTCGGCGGCGGTGACCGTGCGGCCGCTGAAGTCCGCCGCGCCCGGATCGGCGCAGCGGTGGCCGTGGTCGGGGCCGCCGCCCCCGTGGCAGAAGGTCAGCCCGGCCGCCACGAGGGCGAGCGCCACCAGGTACAGCGCGCCGACGGTCCGCGGGGCCGGCATCGCGTGAACCTGCCCGGGCCGGCGCTGCGCAAACCGGCCAGGACGGGTTAGCGTCGCGTATGACCAGAGCGCTGGTGCTCGGCGGCGGCGGGATGACCGGCATCGCCTGGGAGTTCGGGATCCTCGGCGGGCTGGCGCGCGCCGGCCTCGCGCTGGACGGCGCCGACGTGTTCGTCGGCACCTCGGCCGGCTCGGTGGTCGGCACGGTGCTCGCCGCCGGCATCGACCTGGAGGCGGCGGTGGCCTACCAGCGCAGCGCGAGCCCGGCCCCGCCCGTGGACATCACTCCCGCCCTGGCCGCGTTCGCGCTGCTGGCCGACCGCTCGATCACCCGCGCCGAGGCGATGGCCAAGGTCGGCGCGATGGCCCTGGCCGCGCCGACCGAGGACGAGGCGGCGCACGTCGCCCGGCTGGCCGCGCAGCTGCCGGTTCGCGACTGGCCGACCGGCGACCTGCGCATCACGGCCGTGGACACCGAGGGAGGAGAGCCGATCGTCTTCGATCGGGATTCCGGTGTACCGCTGGAGCTTGCCGTCGCCGCCAGCTGCGCGGTGCCGTGCGTCTTCCCGCCGATCACGATCGGCGGGCGGCGGTACATGGATGGCGGGGTTCGTTCGGGCACGAACGCCGACCTGGCCGGCGCCTGGTCCGGGTCGGTCGCCGCGCAGCGTCATCGAGCCGGATCCGGCGACGTCGGCGATGACGTCGCCGCGATGATCGTCGTCGCCCCCATGGGCGCCCTGCTGCGCCCGCTCATCGACCGCGAGATCGCCAAGGCCGGCGCGGCCCGCAGCCTGGTGATCGAGCCGGACCCGGATGCCGTGGAGGCGATCGGCCCCAACGTGCTCGACCCGTCCCGGCGCGCCGCGGCCGTGGACGCCGGCCTGCGCCAGGGGGAGGCCCTGGCGCAGTCGGTCCGCGAGGTCTGGGGCTGATCTTGACGGCGGGCACGTGCGAGGCGGGGCGCCGGGTCGTTGATAACCTTGCCGGGTTTGAGCCCACCGCTGTGACTTGAGGGATCCCGCCGCCGTGAACTCCGTGCCGCCCGCCGACGAGCAACTCGACCTGCCCGAGCAGATGAAGGTCCGCCGGGAGAAGCGGGCGAAGCTCCTGGCCGACGGCCAGGAGGCGTTCCCGGTCGGCTACGAGCGCACGGCGACCCTCAAGCAGCTGCGGGAACGCTTCGCGGACCTGCCGAGCGACACCCGGACCGGCGAGCGCGTCGGCATCGCCGGCCGGGTGATCTTCATCCGTAACACCGGCCGGCTGACCTTCGCCACGCTGCGCGAGGGCGACGGCACCGAGCTGCAGCTCATGCTCTCCGCCGACGAGGTCGGCGCCGACAGCCTGGAGGCCTGGAAGCGCCTCGTCGATCTCGGCGACCACGTCGGGGTCGAGGGAGAGGTGATCACCAGCCGGCGCGGCGAGCTGTCCGTGCTGGCCGGCCGCTGGGCGATGACCGCGAAGGCGCTGCGCCCGCTGCCGGTCGCGCACAAGGCGATGAGCGAGGAGTCCCGGGTCCGCCAGCGTTACGTCGACCTGATCGTCCGGCCCCAGGCGCGCGAGATGGTGCGGACCCGGGCGGCGGTCGTGCGCAGCCTGCGCGAGACGCTGCACGACCGGGACTTCATCGAGGTCGAGACGCCGATGCTGCAGCTGGTGCACGGCGGCGCCGCGGCCCGCCCGTTCCTCACCCGCAGCAACGCCCTCGACACCGACCTCTACCTGCGCATCGCCCCCGAGCTGTTCCTCAAGCGCGGCGTCGTCGGCGGCATCGAGCGGGTCTTCGAGATCAACCGGAACTTCCGCAACGAGGGCATGGACTCGACGCACTCGCCCGAGTTCGCGATGCTCGAGGCCTACCAGGCCTACGCCGACTACAACACCATGGCGGACCTGACCCGCGACCTGGTGCAGCACGCGGCCCTGTCGGTCTACGGCTCGCACGTCGTGCGTCACGCCGACGGCACGGAGTTCGACCTGGGCGGCACCTGGCGGTCCGTGACGCTCTACGGCTCGCTCGGTGAGGCGCTCGGCATCGAGGTGAGTGTCGACACCCCGCGCGCGGAGCTGGAGAAGTTCGCCGAGGCGCACGACCTGCGCGTCGACCCGAAGTGGGTCGACGGCAAGCTCGCCGAGGAGCTCTTCGAGGAGCTCGTCGTCCCGGGCCTCGTCGCGCCGACGTTCGTGCGCGACTACCCCGAGGACACCTCGCCGCTCACCCGGGCGCACCGCGAGCGGGCCGGTCTGACCGAGAAGTGGGACCTCTACGTCCGCGGGGTCGAGCTCGCGACGGCCTACTCCGAGCTCGTCGACCCCGTCATCCAGCGGGAGCGGCTCGTGGCGCAGGCCCGCCTGGCCGCCCTGGGCGACAGCGAGGCGATGCGGCTCGACGAGGACTACCTGCGCGCGCTCGAGCACGGCATGCCGCCCTCCGGTGGCCTCGGCATGGGCATCGACCGCCTGCTCATGGTGCTCACCGGCCTCGGCATCCGCGAGACGATCCTCTTCCCGCTCGTCCGGCCCGAGTGAAGGCGCAGGCCCCGCCGAGAATGTGACGGCTGTTTCGCGCCGGTGAATATGGGCGTCCGGCGATGTAGCGTGAACCGCGCGAACGAACGAGGGCCCGGCCACCGCCTTGGCCGGGTCCTCGTTCTTTTCCTGGGGGATTCAGTAGTGCTCAGATGAGCCAGCGGTTGCGCTGGACGAGGGGGAGCTTGGCCCACCAGCGGCCCAGGCCCCAGGTCTGGCCGGCGTAGGCGGCGGCGAGGACGATGGTCGCGATCGCGTACACCACGTGGTAGTCGGTCAGCGGGTTCGTCGAGCCGCTCGCGAGCGGGAACTCGGCCAGCCACATCATGGCCATGATCAGCGTGGCCGAGCCGGCCGCGATGCGCATGCCGATGCCGGCGATGAGCGCGACGCCGATGCCGAGCATGCCGAGCATGAACAGCCAGTTGGCGTACCAGGTGCCGGCGATGGTGTGGAAGAAGCCCTGCAGCGGTCCGGCGTCCACCGAGGCGAGGAAGCCCTTGGTGGGGTTGCCGCCGTGGATCCACGCCTTGGCCGACGGGGTCGAGTAGCCCAGGCCGAAGGTCTTGTCGAGGAACGCCCAGAGGAAGACGAACCCGGTGGCGTAGCGCAGCACCGCGAGCGCGCGGGCCGCCGTGCGGGTGAGCATGCTGCCCGGGGCCTCGACCCGCTCGAGGTGGTTCGCCTGGGTGTGCTGAATGTGCGAGGTGCTCATCTCCGGCCTCCTGCCGCGCTCTGTCTTACGCACTCAGAGTGCGCCTCGCGGAGTTCGATCGCCGGTGCCGAAGCGCTCGACCGGGCGGGACCAAAGGCCCGTCCTGCCGAGGGACCTACTGGCGCCCGGGGGGACCTACTGGCGCGACAGGAGGGCGGTCACGAGGTCGCGCAGCGGAGGGGACAGCTCGGCGCGGGTCGCCGACTGCAGCGGCTCCATGGCGCCGACCGAGCGCAGCAGCACGATGCCCAAACTCGCGGCCAGGACCATCTGGGCGCGCAGCAGCAGCGCGTCGTTCCCGGGCACCCAGCCCGCGGCGGCGGCGAGGCGCTCGGCGGAGGTGTGCAGGACGCCGCGGCGGATCTCGTCGGCCCGCTCGTCGCCCGAGGTGCGCAGCAGCAGCATGAGCTGGCTCGGCGGGCCGTCCGGGCCCACGCGCTCGACCTGGGCGGCGATCACGTCCGGTATGTCGTCCAGGGTGACGGCGCCGGTCTCGCGGCGCAGCTCGTCGACGGCCGCGGTGAGACAGGCCTCGAACAGGCCCTCCTTGGACTCGAAGTACCGCCCGATGAGCGCCACGTTGACGCCGGCCTCCTCGGCGATGTCCCGCAGGGTCGTCGAGCTGTAGCCGTCCCGGGCGAAGCGGCGCCGGGCGGTCTCCAGCAGCAGCCCCCGGGTCTTGACGGCGTCCCGGCGGCGGATGGGCATGGCGTTCACCAGGCCACGGTACCTGGCGGGCGAGTGATGTAAACCATTGTTGACTTATGTCAAGGAACTGTCATACGGTTCAAGTCAACATTTGTTTACTTACTCATCGAGGATGTCATGACCGACACAAGGCGGACCGGCCGCCACGCCAACAGCACCCTCGTGGTGCTGTTCCTGTCGCTGGGTGGCCTGGCCTACGCGGTGCTGCAGTCGCTGGTCGCGCCGGCGCTGCCCGTCATCGCCAAAGACCTCTCGGCCTCCACCGGCGACATCAGCTGGGTCCTGACGGCCTACCTGCTCGCCGCCTCGGTCCTCACGCCGATCCTGGCCCGCCTCGGCGACATGGTGGGCAAGCGCAAGGTGCTGCTCGTGGTGCTGGTACTGCTG
Source organism: Dactylosporangium sp. CA-233914 (assembly GCF_050942935.1). Lineage (NCBI taxonomy): Bacteria > Bacillati > Actinomycetota > Actinomycetes > Micromonosporales > Micromonosporaceae > Dactylosporangium > Dactylosporangium sp. CA-233914. The sequence continues at coordinate 4,778,513 of NZ_CP192030.1, forward strand.
GCGATCGGGACGCTCATCGCCGCGCTCGCGCCCAACCTCGCGGTCCTCGTCGCGGCCCGCTCCCTACAGGGTGCGGCCGGCGCGATCCTGCCGCTGTCGATCGGCATCGTCCGCGACGAGCTGCCCCGCGAGCGCGTCGGCGTCACCGTCGGGCTGCTCTCGGCCATCTTCGGCATCGGCGCCGGGCTGGGCATCGTGGCCGCCGGGCCGATCGTGGACCACCTGTCGTGGCAGTGGCTGTTCTGGCTGCCGCTGATCCTCATCGCCGTGGCGCTGGCCGGCGTCGCGTTCGGCGTGCCGGAGTCGCCGGTGCGCACCCCGGGCCGCCTCGACATCCTCGGCGCCGTCATCCTCTCCGCCGGCCTGGTCGCCCTGCTGCTGGCGATCAGCAAGGGCCGCGAGTGGGGCTGGGTCGAGCCGAAGACCCTTGGGCTGCTGATCGGCGGTGCGGTACTGCTGGTGGTCTTCGCCCTCGCCGAGCTGCGCATCCGCGAGCCGCTCATCGACATGCGCCTCGTCGGCATCCGCGGCGTGTGGACCACCAACCTCGTCGGCCTGACCTTCGGCTTCGCGATGTTCGGCACGTTCCTGCTCATCCCGACGCTGCTGGAGCTGCCCACGGCGACCGGCTACGGCTTCGGCAAGACGGTCTCCGACGCCGGGCTGTTCCTGCTGCCGACGACGCTGATGATGCTGGTCTTCGGCCCGCTGTCGGGTCTGCTGGAGCGCCGCTTCGGCCCGAAGGTCCCGCTGACCCTCGGCGCGGTCGCGGTCGTCGTCGCCTTCGCGATCCCGGCGCTGACCCACAGCGCGCTGTGGCACCTGCTGCTGTCGGGCGTGCTCACCGGCGCCGGCATCGGCCTGGTCTTCGCGGCCATGTCCAACGCCATCATCGAGACCGTGCCGGCCACCCAGACCGGCGAGGCGACCGGCGTCAACGCGATCGTGCGGACCATCGGCGGCAGCATCGGCAGCGCGGTCGTCGCCGCCGTCGTCGCCTCCGACACCACCGCGAGCGGCCTGCCGACCGACCACGCGTTCACCACCGGCTTCTGGGTCTGCTCCGGCGTCGCCGTCCTGGCCGTGGTCGCCGCGCTGGCGCTGCCGGGCGCTCGCCGGCGCCACGACGAGGCGGTCGCCCACGGCGTCGAAGACCTGCCTGCCGAGCCGGAGAACGCGACGGCCCGTTAGCCGGCTCCCTCCACAGTGGAGAATCGCACCGGGCTCGCCAGGATCGACACGGCGAGCCCGGCAGATCGACGACCAGAAGCGTCCGGAAACTTTCCGGAAATTCGCGGCAACCTTTCCCGGGCCCGGTGTGGAAGTTTCACGCGGGTGCGGCGGTGCTCTCCCGCACGACGAGCTCGGTGGCCAGCTCCACCCGGGGAGGCTCGACCGGCTGCCCGGCGCAGCACCATCTCGGCGGCGGCGCGGCCCATGCCCGCGAACGGCTGGCGCACCGTGGTCAGCGGCGGGCCGCTCCAGCGCGCGCTCTCGACGTCGTCGAAGCCCACGACGCTCAGGTCCGCCGGGGCCCGCCGGACGGCCCGGCGAGCGGCCTCGTAGACGCCGGGCGCCTGCAGGTCGTTGCCGCACAGCACGGCGGTCGGCCGGCCCGGTCGGCCGGCAGCTCACCGCCCAGGGTCAGGCCGTCGTCGAAGGCGAAGGCGCCGCTGCGCACCAGGGCCGGGTCCAGGGTCACGCCCGCGGTCTCCAGCGCCGCGCGGGCAGCCTCCAGCCGCGCCCGGGAGCACATGTACGCGGCCGGCCCGGTGATCACCGCGATCCGCCGGCGGCCCAGGTCGATCAGGTGCCGGGCGGCCGCGATCCCGCCGCTCCAGTTGGTCGCGCCGACCGGCTCGCCGGTCGGGTCGAGCACGACCAGGGGCACGCCGCTGGCGCTCAGCTGCTGGTGGTACTGCCCGCGATACTGCGAGTGCACCGCGATCACGCCGGTCGGGCGGCGGCTGAGCAGCAGGTCGGCGGTGCGCCGGCCGACCCGCGGGGCCTGCCCGCGCAGGTCGGTGTAGCCCGCCGTGAGCCCGCGCGAGCGCGCTGGTCGCGTCCGTGCGCCGGTAGCCGTGCTCGCGCAGCAGCGCCTCGACCCGCTCCCGGGTGTCGATCGCGATCCCGCAGCGACCGTTCAGAACTTTCGAGACCGTCGGCGCCGACACGCCGGCCAGCCGCGGGTTCGACCCGGACACGCCCGCATTCCAGGCGCGGCGGGGTTGGCATTGACGAACGTTGGTCACGCTCGTAATGTGCGGAAATATTTCCGGAACCCTGCCGAATGTTTCGAAAACTCCGGGAGGTGGCGTGGGTAACGCGCCGGGCACCGTGACCCCGCCCGCCGGCCTCGACTTCGCGCTGTCACAGGACTCGTGGCTGCGCGTCACCTGGCGCGGCCGGGAGCTGTTCCGCTACGTCTACCGCCCCGACGAGCCCCTGTCCGAGTCCCCGCGGCCCTACCTGCACCCGCTGCGTACGCTCGGCGGATGCGTGGTGAGCGTCGACCGCCCGCACGACCACGCCCTCGCCCGGGGCCTGTCCCTGGCCCCGGGCGAGGGCGGCCAGCGCCACGCGCGCTTCGAGGTCCTCAACGCCGGCGACCGGACGCTGCGCTGCGTGCAGCGCCTGAGGTGGCTGGCCCCGGACGGCCGCGAGGTGGCCACCGAGCGGCGCGGGCTGGTGGTCACCGTGCTGCCGCACCGGGCCGCCTGGCGCCTGGACGTCGACACCGCGCTGGACCGCGCCGTCGAGCTGGACGGCGGCCTGTTCTGGCGCGGCCCGCGCGGCTTCGAGGGCGGCACCGTGCGCACCCCCGCGGCGAAGGGCGGCGACGACCTCGACGGCGTCCGCGCGCCCTGGATCGCCTTCAGCGGCCGGCACGACGGTGACGGCAGCCTCTCCACGGTGCTCATCACCGACGATCCGGACCATCCGGCCGAGTGGTTCGTGCGCAGCGAGCGATACGCGGCGCTGGGTGCCCGTCGCGCGGTCGCGCCGCGACTGCGCTACAGCGTCGTCGTTGCCGACGGCGAGCTCGACGCCGCGCAGTGCGCGCAGCTCGCGGGGGAGTGCGGCGCATGACGGGGTACGTGGCGCTCACCTTCGACGACGGCCCGGACCCGGCCGGCACGGCGGCGCTGCTCGCGGCGCTGCGGGCCGGCGGCGCGCGGGCCACGCTGTTCGCGATCGGCCGTAACGCCCGCAGCCACCCCCGCCTGCTGCGCCGCGCCCGCAACGCCGGCATGTGGATCGGCAACCACAGCTGGTCGCACCCGGACCTCACCCGCCTGACCCCGGCCCGGACCCGCGCGGAGCTGCGCCGCACCCAGGCGGTCCTGGGCCGGCTCAACGGCACCGCGCCGCGGCTGTTCCGCCCGCCCTACGGCGAGACCGGCGACGCCGTGCGCTCCATCGCCGCCGGGCTCGGCCTCACTGAGGTGCTCTGGGACGTCGACTCGCGGGACTGGGCCGGCGCCGACGCCGACGAGATCGTCGCCGCCGCCGAGCGGCTGACCGACGGGCAGGTCATCCTCATGCACGAGCGATACCCCGCGACGATCGCCGCGGTGCCGCGGATTCTGGCGGCCCTGCGCACGCGGAACCTGCGCCCGGGCCGCATCGACGAGGCCACCGGCCGGGCGGTGGCCGGGGAGTAAGCCGGCGGGGATTCAGACGCGGCGGGCGTGGTGCTGGGGCTCACCACGCCCGCCGTCCCCTGGTGGCTGAGGACCATCGCGCTGGGCGCCGCCGCGCCCGTTATCGCCCACGAGGTGCCAGTCTTCCGCAGTTGCCAGTAAGTTGCAACAAGATCGTCATCACGTCGCCACGTTATTGCCACCAATGTGCAAGTGCGGCATGTTCGCATGATGTGGCGGGCGGCGAGCCCGCCGTCCCTGGCGGATACGACCTCGGAGTACATGGATGCGCAGAACCCTTCGCCGACTCGCCGCCGCCGCCGGCGCTGCCGCGGTCCTGGCCGCGGCCGCGTGCTCGGCCGATCCCGCGCCGGCGCAGTCCGCCTCGGCCGGCACCATCGTGCTCGCCACGGCGGGGGAGCCGGACACGCTCAACCCGGTGCTGAACTACGGTGTCGACGGCGCCTCGCTCATCTTCGACGGGCTCGTCACCCGCGACGCCGGCAACCAGCTCGTCCCCGCTCTGGCCCGGGAGCTGCCCACGGTGTCGGCCGACGGCCGAACGGTGACGGCGAAGCTGCGCGACGGCGTCGTCTTCCACGACGGGTCGCCGTTGACCGCCGCGGACGTGGTCTTCACCTACCAGGCTGTCATGGACCCGAAGGTCGACTCGACGCTGCGCTCCGACCTCGACATGCTCGAGTCGGTCAGCGCGCCGGATCCGTCCACGGTGGTCTTCGCGCTGAAGTACGCGTACGCGCCGTTCCCGCAGCGCCTCGCGCTGGGCATCGTGCCGGCGAAGGCGTTGCAGGGGCAGGACATCAACAAGGCGGCGTTCAACCAGAAGCCGGTCGGCACCGGACCGTACAAGGTGGACAGCTGGACCGCCGGGGACCGCCTCGTACTGAGCGCGAATGAGCGGTACTTCGCCGGCAAGCCCGCGAACCAGCGGGTCGTCGTGGCGTTCGTCGCCGACGACAACGTCCGGGCGCAGCGGGCCCGGGCCGGCGAGTTCGACGTGGCCGAGCTGGCCCCGAAGCTCGCCGCCGGCTTCGACACCGTGTCCGGGTTTCGGGTGGAGCGGGTCTCCAGCGCCGACTACCGCGGCATCATGCTGCCGATGGGCAACCCTGTCACCGGCGACGTCGCCGTGCGCCGCGCGCTCAACGCCGGTGTCGACCGGGCCGCGATGGTGACCGGCGTCCTCGGCGGCGCGGGCGAGCCGGCGTACGGGCCGATCCCGCCGACGTCACCGTTCTACGAGGCCGCCACCGCCGGCAAGCCCGCCGCCGACGCCACGGCCGCCGCGGCCCTGCTCGACGCGGCCGGCTGGGTCACCGGCGCCGACGGGGTGCGGGCCAAGGCCGGCCAGAAGGCCGCGTTCACCGTCATGTACCCGGCCACCGACAGCCTGCGCAAGGAGCTCGCCCTTGCGTTCACCGCTGACGCGAAGAAACTCGGCATCCAGGTCAACCCGGAGGGCCTGACGTGGGACGCGATCACGCCGCGGATGAAGGCCGACGCGCTCGCCATGGGCTGGGGCACACCGTACGACCCGGACTTCACCTCCTTCAAGCTGTTCGGCTCGAAGTTCGCGGGCGAGGCGTACTTCAACCCGGGCTTCTACAACTCCCCGGAGACCGACAAGGCGCTGCAGGACGGCCGTGACCACGCCGACACCGCCGCCCGCAAGGACGCCTACGGCCGGCTGCAGCGGCAGCTCGCCGCGGATGTGCCATGGGTGTTCCTGACGTACCTCAAGCACACCTACGTCGTGCGGAGCACGGTCAGGGGCGTGCAGCCGCGGGTCGAGGCGCACGAGCACGACGTCGCCAACAGCCTGTGGTGGAACCTGCACACCTGGACGAAGGCGTGAGCAACGCCGCGCGGGTCGTGCGGCGGCGACTGCTCGTCGCCGTCCCCGTCCTCGCCGTCACCAGCATGGGCATGTTCGTCCTGGGCGCGGCGTCGCCGTACGACCCGGCGCAGCAGTACGCCGGAGCCGCTGCCTTCACCGCGACCGAGGAGAACCTGGCCCAGCTGCGGGCGAACTGGGGCGTCGACGACCCGCTGCCCGTGCAGTACTGGCGCTGGATTACCAACCTCCTCCGCGGTGATCTCGGCTGGTCCACCAGCCGCCACGAGCCCGTCACGTCCGTGCTCGCCGCCCGGTCCGGCTGGACGCTCCTACTCGTCGGCGCCGCGCTCGCCCTGGTCCTCCTCGCCAGCCTCGCCCTCGGCACGCTCGCGGCGTATCGGCGCGGTGGGCTGCTCGACCGCGGGCTGCGCGCGGCCGCGTACGCCGTGGAGGCGATGCCCGTCTTCTGGCTCGCGCTCGCCGCGATCACCGTGTTCGCCCTCGCGCTGGGCTGGTTCCCGGCCGGCGGGCTCACCGACATCGCCGCCGACGGTACCCATCCCGCCGACGTCGCCCACCATCTCGTCCTGCCGGTGACGGTCCTGGCGATCTCTCAGGCACCGTGGTTCCTGCTCTTCGTCCGCGACGCCGTCGCGGACAGCCTCCGCGACGACTACGTCCTCGCCGCTCGGGCCCGCGGCCTGCCCGGCCGGGTCGTGCTGTTCGGCCACGCGATGCGCACCGCGCTGCTGCCGTTCCTCACCCTCATCGGCACCCACCTGCCGGAACTCGTCGGCGGCGCAGTCCTCGTCGAGACCGTCTTCTCCCTGCCCGGCCTCGGCGCGGTCACCGTCCAAGCCGCCCTCGGCAGCGACTTCCCGCTCCTGGCCGCGACCACCCTCGTCACCACCGCCGTCGTGCTCACCGCCAACCTGCTCGCCGACCTCGCCTACACCGCCGCCGACCCCAGGGTGCGCCTCGATGGCTGACAAGGCACTGGTACCGCGCGCCGCCCGGCGGCCGCTGCGATGGCTACGACCCGGAACCCGCGGCGCGACCGCCGCTGGAATCGTGCTCACGGCAGTCCTCGTCGCCTGCCTCCTCGTGCCGCTGATCTGGCCGCTGGACCAGAGCGCCGTCGCGCTCGACCGCATCAACCAGCCGCCCTCCTGGACGCACCCGGCCGGGACCGACGACCTCGGCCGCGACGTCGCCCACCGCACCCTCTACGGGCTGCGCGTCTCGCTGCTCGTCGGCGCGGTCGCCGCCCTCGTCGCCGCGCTCATCGGCGGCGCCGTCGGTGCGCTCGCCGGCACCGTCGGCGGCTGGACCGACCGCATCCTCATGCGGATCGTCGACACCGTCGCCGCCCTGCCCCACCTGCTGCTGGGCATCTTCATCGTCGCCATGCTGCGGCCCAGCCTCGGCGCCGTCGTCCTGTCCATCGGCCTCACCCACTGGCTGTCCACCGCCCGGATCGTCCGCGCCGAGCTGCTCTCCCTGCGCACCCGCCCCTTCATCGACGCCGCCATCGCCGGCGGCGCCGGCCGGGCCCGGGTGCTCACCCGGCACCTCCTGCCGCACGTCCTGCCGCGCATGGCCCTCGCCACGACGCTCATGATCCCCCACGCGGTATGGCACGAGACCGCCCTGTCGTTCCTCGGCCTCGGCCTGCCCCCGCACCTCGCCTCCCTCGGCAACATGATCAACGACGGGCAGCGGTCCCTGCTCACCGGCGCCTGGTGGGCCAGCCTCACCCCCGGCGCCGCCATCGTCGTCGTCACCCTCGCCGTCGCCGCGCTCGCCGCCCACTGGCGCGACCGCCTCGACCCCCGCGTCCGAGCGGAGCTGCAACTATGACCACCCAGCCACCGGTCCTGTCCATCGACGGCCTGCACGTGCGGTTCCGGCTCCGCGACGCCGTCGTCCACGCCGTCACCGACCTCGCACTCACCCTGCACCGCGGCGAGCTCCTCGCCGTCGTCGGCGAGTCCGGCTGCGGCAAATCCGTCCTCGCCCACGCCGTCCTCGACCTGCTGCCCGCCAACGCCACCGTCACCGGCACCGTCTGCTTCGGACCACACAACTCACCCGTCCGGGACCTGCGCGGCCGCCACGTCGGCCTGATCCCGCAGAGCCCGGCGACCGCCCTCACCCCGGTCCGCACCGGCCGCACCCTGCTCGCCGAGACGCTGAAGGTCCACGGACGCCCCGCCACCGACGCCGACCGGGTCGCCGCCGAGGCGGGCCTCGACCCGGACGACCTCGCCCGGTACCCGTTCGAGCTCTCCGGCGGCATGGCCCAGCGGCTCGCCACCGCCCTGGCCCTCGCCCCCGACCCGGCGGTCCTGATCGCCGACGAGCCCACCGCGGGCCTCGACCGTCTCCTCGTCGACCACACCCTCGACCTGCTGCGCCGCCGCTGCGACAACGGATCCGCCGTGCTGCTCATCACCCACGACCTCGCCGCCGCCGAACGGGTCGCCGACACCGTCGCCGTCATGTACGCCAGCCGCATCGTCGAGCACCGCCCCGCGGCCGAGCTGTTCGCCGCCCCGGCCCACCCCTACACCGCGGGCCTGCTCGACGCCCTCCCCGGCCGGGCGTTCCGGCCCATTCCCGGCCACCCGCCGATGCTCACCGCCCTGCCCGCCGGGTGCCCGTTCGCGCCGCGCTGCGCCCACACCGACGACGCCTGCACCGTCCAGCCCGCCACCGCCGACGGTGCGGCCTGCCACCACCCGCTCACCCGGGCGGGCGCCCGATGACCGGCTCCCCCGGACTCGCCGCACACGACATCACCGTCGCCTACGGCCGCCACACCGTCCTCGACCGGGCCAACCTGCACATCGCGCCGGGCGAGACGGTCGGCCTGCGCGGCCCGTCCGGCTGCGGCAAGTCGACCCTCGTGCGCGTCCTGGCCCTGCTGCACCGGGCCGACCGCGGCCACATCAGCATCGACGGAGAACCCGTCACCGGTACTCGCTTCAGCGTGCCCGCCGCCATACGCATCCGCATCGGTGTGCTCTTTCAGAGCCCGCGCGCCGCCGCCGATCCCCGCCTCAGCCTCGCCGAGCTCATCGCCGAGCCGCTGCGCGCGCTGCGCCGCCCCGCCGATGCGGTCGCGCCGCGGGTGGCCGAGCTCGCCGACGCCGTGGGGCTCACCCCGGACCTGCTGCGCCGCCGGCCGCACGCCGTCAGCGACGGGCAGCTGCAACGGGCGTGTCTGGCCCGCGCTTTGGTCCATCGGCCCGGCTACCTGCTCTGCGACGAGGCCACCACCATGCTCGACGCCTCCACCCAGGCCCACGTCGCCGCCGTCATCACCGAGCATCAGCGCCACCACGGCACCGGCGTCCTGCTCGTCACCCACGACCCGGCCCTCATGGACCGCTGGGCCGACCGCATCCTCGAAGGGATCCCGACGTGACAACCTCCCATGACGGATCTTCCGGGCGCGAGTTGTGAGCCGATCGGCAGCCGGGTGCCCGCGCACGGCGCCGTGTTCTACCGCGTGAGCCGGTGCTGACCCGGTCGGGAGGGGTACGGTCGCTGAGTGATCGACGTCGAGGAGCACGGCGCGGTCCGCGTCGTGCGCATGCACCACGGCAAGGTCAACGCGCTCGACCTGGAGCTGCTGACCGCGCTGCGCGACACCTTCGCCGCCCTGCGCGGCCGGGCGGTCGTGCTGACCGGCGCGGGCCCGTGCTTCAGCGCCGGCGTGGACCTGCGCCGGGTGCTGGACGGCGGCGCACAGTACACGGCCGCCTTCCTGCCCGCCCTCGGCGCCGCGTGCCGCGCGGTCTTCGGCCACCCCCGCCCGGTCGTCGCCGCGGTCAACGGCCACGCCATCGCCGGCGGCTGCATCCTGGCCGCCGCGTGCGACCGCCGTTTCATGTCGGGCGGCACGATCGGCGTGACGGAGCTCGCGGTCGGCGTGCCGTATCCGACCGTGCCGATGGAGGTCCTGCGCCACGCCACCGGCCACCACGCGAACGACCTCGTGCTGTCGGCCCGCACCAGGTCCCCGGCCGAGGCCGTCGGCACCGGCCTGATCGACGCCGTGGTCCCGCCCGCGCAGCTGCTGGAGCGGGCCCTGGCCGAGGCGGACCGCCTGGCCGTGCTGCCGGCCGAGACGTTCGCGCTGACCAAGGCCCAGCTGCGCCGCGACGCCGTGGAGCGCATGGACGAGCACGAGCCGGTCGAGACCGCGCAGATCCTGGCCGGCTGGACCGGGCCCGAGCAGCGCGCCGCGATCGCCGCCTTCCTGGACGCCCTGGCGAGCCGCTCCCGCTAACCGCCGGGGCGCAGGCCGTTGACGACGAGCGCGCAGACGCCGGCGAACAGCTCGTCGCGGTCGTCGCGGCGCCACTCGGCGACGTGGGCCGGGTGGTGGAAGGCGGCGGTCGCCGCGAACACCGCGCGGGCCGCGGCCGCGGGGTCGGCGGCGGCGAAGTCACCCGCGGCCACCCCGGCGGCCACGATCGTCTCCAGCTGGTGCAGCAGCGCCGCGACGTGCTCGGCGGCGACCGCGCTGTTCTCCTGGGCCAGCACGCCGTAGGTCGCGAACAGCTCGGGATCGGTCCGGGCCGTGCCGCGCTTGGTGTCGTACAGCGCGCGCAGCCAGGCGTGCAGGCGCTGCGGCGGCGGGCGGTGCGCGTCGGCGGCGAGGCCCGCCAGCTCGTCGTGCGCGCGGCCCAGCCAGCGGCGGGTCACCGCCTCGCGCAGCGCCGTCTTCGAGGGGAAGTGACGGTACACGGCCGCGTGGCTGACGCCCAGCGCCCGGGCGACGTCGACCACGGTCGCCTTCGCGGGCCCGTAGCGGCGCAGGACGTTCTCCGTGGCGAGCATGATCGTCTCGGCGTCCAGCGCGGCCATCACCGCCGACCCTAGCGCTCGCTGTCGAGCATGGCCATCAGCGGTGCCGCGTAGCGGGTGCCGGCGACGGCGCCGTCAGGCACCGCCTCCTCGATCGCGGCCAGCTCGGCGTCGCTCAGGGCGATCCCGGCCGCGGCCACGGCGTCGGGGACGCGGCCGGGGCGGCTCGCGCCGACCAGCGCCACGATCCGCTCGCCGCGGGACAGGACCCAGGCGACGGCGAGCTGCGCGACGCTCACGCCGCGGGCCCGCGCGATCGGGCGCAGGCGCTCGACGAGGGCCAGGTTGGTCTCGAGGTTGCCGGCGTGGAACCAGGGCAGGTGGCCGACCTCGCCGCCGCCGGTGTACGCCCCGGTGAGCAGGCCGTGCGCGAGCACTCCGTAGGCGGTCACACCGATGCCGAGCTCGCGGCAGGTCGCCAGGATCTGCCGCTCGACGCCGCGGCTGAACAGCGAGTACTCGATCTGCAGGTCCGCGATCGGGTGCACCGCGTGGGCCCGGCGGATGCTCTGCGCGCCGACCTCGGACAGGCCGATGTGGCGCACCCAGCCGGCCTCGACCAGCTCCGCGATCGCGCCGACGGTGTCCTCGATCGGGACGGCGGGGTCGAGCCGCGCGGGGCGGTAGATGTCGATGTGGTCGGTGCCGAGGCGCTGCAGCGAGTAGGCGACCGCGCTCCTGAGGTACGCCGGGCGCGCGTCGATGCCGACGAACCGGCCGGCGGGATCGCGCAGGGCGCCGAACTTGTCGCTGATCACGACGCGGTCGCGGCCGGCCTCGCGCAGGGCCTTGCGGATCAGCCACTCGTTGTGGCCGGTGCCGTAGAAGTCGGCGGTGTCGATCAGGGTGATGCCGGCGTCGATCGCCGCGCGGATCGTGGCCACGCTGACGGCGTCGCGATCGGGGTCGGGGGTTCCGGCGGACATCGGGCCGCAGCCGAGACCGATCGAGGGCACGAGCGGGCCGTCGGTGCCGAGTCGTCTCATCTCCACCCGGGGACCGTACCCCGGAGATGTTACAGGTTACAAATTTTGTAACTCAACACTCGTGGATGTTCCTGGGTGCCGCGCCTCGGGTAACCGGAAAGCCAGGAGGAGGTCACCATGACGCGACGTAAGCTTGCGCTGACCATCGCCCCGTTCGCCCTGGTCCTGACGGCGGCCGGCTGCTCCGGCGACGCCGGGGACACCTCGGCGGCGCGGTCGACCGGCCCGGCGACAGCCCAGGCCGCCTCGGCCCCGCCGCAGTCCGGCGGGGCCGGCCCGAGCGAGGACGGCGGCTCCCGGCGTTGCCACTCCGGCGAGATCGGGCTGAGCGCCCAGGACGCGCCCGGCGGCGGGGCGGCGGGCAGCGTGTACGGCTGGATCCTGCTGACCAACACGTCCGCGCGGACCTGCACGCTGTTCGGCTACCCGGGCGTCTCCTGGGTCACCGGCGCGTCCGGGCAGCCGGTCAACCAGCCCGCCGAGCGGGACCGCGGCACCGAGCCCAAGCTCGTCACGCTCCAGCCGCGCCAGGCCGCGCACGTGCTCGTCCACTGGGGACAGCCGGGCAACTTCCCCGGCTGCGGGCCGGTCCAGGTGGCCGGCTACCGCGTCTACCTGCCCGACGAGACCGCCGCCGGCTTCGTCCCGTGGCCGGTCCAGGAGTGCTCCGCCGACGGCGTCAACCGCGCCACCGTCGGCCCGGTGGTGGCGGGAACGTCGGAATAAGGTCACCATACGGCGCGTGAACCTTACGCGCGGTCCCGGTTTGGCGCCCGTCCTGCTCTCGTACGCCGCCTTCGCTCTCGTCGGCCTCAACGCGGGCGTCGGCGGTGTCCTCATCCCGGCGCAGATGGCCGACTACGGCGTCGACGAGGCCACCATCGGCGTCACCTTCTTCACCTCCTCGGCCGGGTACATGGCGGCCGGTGCCACCGCCGGGGCGCTGCTGCACCGTCTCCACGTGCGCATGGCCCTGGTCATCGGCGTCGCCGCCTATGCCGCCGGCGCGCTGGTGATGGCGGCCCGGCCTGCGTTCGCCGCGCTCGTCGCCGTGCAGTTGCTCGTCGGCTACGGCACCGGCATCCTCGAGTCGATCCTCAACGTCTTCCTCACCGAGCTGCCGAACTCGACCACGCTGCTCAACCGGCTCCACGCCTTCTTCGGCGTCGGGGCGCTGCTCGGGCCGCTGCTGGCGGCCTGGCTGCTGCAGTACCTCGACTGGACGTCGGTGTGGCTGGTGCTCGCCGCGCTGTGCGTCCCGCTGGGGGCCGGGTTCCTCATCGCGTACCCGCGCCGAGCACCGGCCGCGGAGCGCTCCGCCGACGCGCCCCACCCGCCCGGCGGTGGCCTGCGCGACGCGGTGCGCAGCCCCGCCGTGGTGCTCGGCTCGCTCTTCCTGGCCGTGTACGTCGGGCTGGAGATCGGCGTCGGCACGTGGGCGTTCACCTTCCTGGTGCAGGAGCACGGCGAGCCGGACGTCGTCGCGGGGTACACGGTCAGCGGCTACTGGCTCGGGCTCACCCTGGGCCGCTTCCTCATCAGCCCGGTCGCCACGCGTTTCGGCATGCGCCCGGCCGGCATGGCCACCACGTGCCTGGCCGGCGTGACGGCCGGCTCGGCGCTGCTGTGGGCCGCCCCGACCGCCCCGGCCGCGACCGCCGGCTTCGTGCTGCTCGGCTTCTTCCTCGGCCCGCTGTTCCCGACCGCGATGGCGGTCGTGCCGCAGCTGGTGCCGCCCGCCCTGGTCGCCACCGCCATCGGCGTGATGAACGGCGTCTCGCTGCTGGGCGGCGCGGCCCTGCCGTGGCTGGCCGGCTGGCTCGCCCAGCACGTCGGCATCTGGACCCTCATGCCGTTCGCCGTGGTCCTGTCGCTGGTCCAGCTCGCCGTGTGGCGGCTCATTCCGGCCCGGGCCGAGCGCCGTGCGGCCACAATGCCCACATGAGCGAGTCCTTCGGCGAGCGGCTGCGCGGGCTGCGGGAGCGGCGCGCCCTCACCCAGGAGGAGCTGGCCGAGCGGGCCGGGCTCAGCGTCAACGCGATCGGGTCGCTGGAGCGGGGGCTGCGCCGCCGCCCGTACCAGCACACCGTCCGCGCCCTGGCCGCCGCCCTCGGCGTCGACACCGCCGAGCTGCTGTCCCCGGCTCCCGCCCCGGCTTCCGCGCCCGCCCGGGCCTCCGCCTCCGCGCCCGCGTTGATCGGCCGGGACGCCGAGGTCGCCACGGTGACCGCGCTGCTGCGCCGGCGGCGCCTCGTCACGCTCACCGGGCCGGGCGGCGTCGGCAAGACCAGCCTGGCCCTGCGGGTGGCGGAGACGGCCGGGTTCCGGCACGGGTACGCCATCGCCGAGTTCGCCGCCCTCCGCGACCCGGACCGCGTCCTCGACACCGTCGCCGGCCTGCTCGGCATCGCCGAGCAGCGCCGCCGGGGCGGTGTCCTCGACGCGCTCGCCGCGCACCTGGCCGGCCGGGCGATGCTGCTCGTGCTCGACAACCTCGAGCACCTGCCCGGCTGCGCGGCCGGCATCGCCGCGCTCGTCGAGCGCTGCCCGGACCTGGCCGTCCTGGCCACCAGCCGCTCCCCGCTGCGGGTGCGGGCCGAGCACGAGGTCGTCGTCGAGCCGCTCGAGGTGCCCGACGCGTGGGCGGTCGCCGCCGGCACCGGGGACGTCGCCCGGGCCCCGGCCGTGGCCATGTTCCTCGACCGGGCGGCCGCGATGGGCGCCCCGCTGCAGGTCACGCCGGACAACGCGGCCACGCTCGCCGCCATCTGCTGGCGCCTGGACGGGCTGCCACTCGCCCTGGAGCTGGCCGCCGCGCGCGCCCGCGTCCTGGAGCCCGCCGCCCTGCTGGAGCGCCTCGACCAGGCCCTGCAGCAGCGCGGCGGCCCGCGCGACCTGCCGGAGCGCCAGCAGAGCGTCCAGGACACCGTCGACTGGAGCCACGACCTGCTCGACCCGGCCCCCCGCGCGCTGTTCGCGCGGCTCGCGGCGTTTCGCGGGCCGTTCACCCTGACGGCGGCCGAGGCGGTCGGCGACGGCGACGTGCTGGGCGACCTCGGCGCGCTCGTCGAGCAGTCCCTCGTCGCCCGCGCCCCGGCCACGCCCGGCGGCGACACGCGGTTCCGGCTGCTGGAGCCGATCCGGCAGTACGCGCTGCGCCGCCTCGCCGCCGGGCCCGACGCCGCCGCGGCCGCCGACCGGCACGCGCGCCACTTCCGCGCGGTCGCCGCCGACGCCCGCCCCGGCCGGCGGGGCGAGGACCTGCCGGTGGTCCTCGACGCCCTGCAGGCCGCGCACGCCGACCTGGCGGCCGCCGTCGAGCGCCTGCTCGCGACCGACCCGGAAGCGGCCGCGGCCATGATCTGGGACCTGTGGCTGTACCTCGCGCTACGCGGCCACGCCGCCGAGGGGCTGGCCTGGCTCGCCACCGCCCCGGACACCCCGTGCGCGATCGCCGCCGCGGCCGTCCTGTCCTACGCCCTCGGGGACCTCCCCGCGGCCCGGGCCAGGGCCGCGGCCGCCTTCGAACGCGCCGAACCGTGGATGTTCGCCGAAACCGCGGCGATCACGGCGCTCGCGGCCGTGTACGTCGGCGACACGGACACGGCCGAGCGGGTGCTGGCCACCGTGCCCGATCGGTTCGCGGGGGATGAACGCTTCGCGGGGGATCGGTCGGCGGGAGCGCTGCTGCACGGCGTCCGCGCCCAGGTCGCGATCCTCGCCGGGGACCTCGGTGCGGCGTCCGCGCGGCTCGACGACGCCGAGGCGACCGCTCGCGACGGCGGCAACCCGTTCGCGATCGCGACCATCCTCAACATGCGGGCCACCGTCACCGAGACCGCCGGCGACCATCGGACGACCGCCCGGCTGCTGGCCGAGTCGGTCGCGCGGTCGGTGGCGGCGGGGAACCAGTGGAGCCTCGCCTACGCCCTGCCGGCCCTCGCCGCCGTCGCCGCGCGCCTCGGCGAGCTCGAGGCGGCGGCGCGCCTGCTCGGGGCCGTCGCCTCGGCCGGCGCGACGACGGTCACGGCCGGCGGGCGGGTGCCCGCGTCGCGCCGGGGCGCGGCCGGCGACGCCGAGGCCGTGCGGGCCGCGCTCGGCGAGGCGGCCTTCCAGGCGGCGTTCGAGGACGGGCGCCTGCTCGGCCCCGAACGCCTCGCCGAGGTCGCCGCAGCGGTCAGCCGGCGCGCAGGCGGGTGACGTGGGTGCGGTACTGCCGCGCCCCCGCGGTGCGCAGGAAGAAGCGGATCGGGGCCGGCACCGCGGCCAGCAGCGCGGCCCGCTCGTCCGCGGTCGCCCCCTCCAGCATGGCGCCGAAGACCAGCGGCAGCTGCCGGCGCGGGGTGGCGTTCTTGCCGTGCTCGGCCAGCGCCGCCCACTCCGCCGCGCTCACGTGCCGCGTCACCAGCGGCAGGATCTCGCGCTCCTCCAGGTCCAGGTGCACCAGCAGCGCCTCGCGCAGCCCGTCCACCGCCGCCGCCAGCCGCTCGCCGGCCGCCGCCGTGAGCGTCGCCGACCACGCGCGCAGCGCCTCCGCGGCCGCGTCCGCGCGCTCCTCGATCCCGTGGTGCTGCTCCTGCATGGTGTGCACCAGCGCCGCCGCGGGCGCCGCCCGCCGCAGCAGCAGTGGCCACAGCAGCTCGTCCTCGCCCGAGTGGTGGGCGTGCAGGAAGCCCAGCACGAATCCGGTGTGCTCGGCCACCACCCGCACCCGGGCCGCGTCGCCGCTGGCTACGGCCCGGGCCAGCCCGGGGATCGCCGCCAGCTCGCGGCGGAACACGCGGTGGATGACCACCATCTCCTGAGTATTCGGCAGCGCCTGGGCGCTCGTCGTCGATGTCATGCGACGAGCCTGCGCGCGGCGGGCGCCCGAACCCACCAACGGTGCCCGCACACTGCCCACACAGTACGGAGGATGTGGATCCCGGTCAGCGGCCTCTTCACCCGCAGCATGCCCCCGTACGAGCGCGGTTAGCGGTACGTCACATGGGCAGAGTTCCGCGGTGGGAGGTGTGTCAGATGTGTGGAATCGTCGGCTGGGTCGACCACTCCCGTGACCTTCGGTCCGAGCGCGCCGCCGTGCGGGCCATGACCGGCACGATGGCGCTGCGCGGCCCGGACGCCGAGGGGCTCTGGGTGCGGGAGCACGTCGCGTTCGGCCACCGCCGGCTCGCCGTCATCGACCTGGTCACCGGCGACCAGCCGATGACCGTCGAGCACGACGGCGGCACGGTCGCCGCGATCACCTACAGCGGCGAGCTGTACAACTACCGCGAGCTGCGCGAGGAGCTGCGCGGCCACGGGCACGCGTTCCGGACCGACTCCGACACGGAGGTCGTGCTGCGCGCCTACCTGCAGTGGGGCGAGGACTTCGTGGACCGGCTCAACGGGATGTACGCCTTCGGTGTGTGGGACGTCGGCCGCGAGCAGCTGCTGCTCGTGCGCGACCGGATGGGCGTCAAGCCGCTGTTCTACTACACGGGCGTGCCCGGCTCGGTGCTGTTCGCGTCCGAGCCGAAGGCGGTCTTCGCGCACCCGCTGGCCGAGGCGGTCGTGGACGTCGACGGCCTGCGCGAGCTGCTCGCGTTCGTCAAGACGCCCGGCCATGGCGTCTACCGGGACCTGCACGAGGTCGTACCGGGTGAGCTCATCCGGGTCGACGCGGCCGGCCCGCATCGGCGGCAGTACTGGCGCCCGTCCTACGCCGAGCACACCGACGACGTCGACACCACCGTACGGACCGTGCGCGCCCTGCTCGAGGACATCGTGGCCCGCCAGACCGTCGCCGACGTGCCGCTGTGCGCCCTGCTCTCCGGCGGCCTGGACTCCTCGGCCATCACCACGCTCGCGCACACGGCGCTGACCGGCCTGCGCTCCTACGCCGTCGACTTCGTCGGCCAGGCCGAGCACTTCCGGCCCGACCCGATGCGCGCCACCCCGGACACCCCGTTCGTCCACGACGTGGTCAAGCACGTGGGCATCGACCACGAGGACATCGTGCTGAACTCGGCGAGCCTGATGGACCCCCTCGCCCGGGCCGCGGTGATCGACGCGATGGACGCCCCGACGTCCGGCGGTGACATCTACACGTCGCTCTACCTGCTGTTCCGGGCCGTGCGCGAGCACTCCACGGTGGCCCTGTCCGGCGAGGCGGCCGACGAGGTCTTCGGCGGCTACGCGTGGTTCCACGACCCGTCGGTCATCGAGTCCGACACGTTCCCCTGGCTCGCGCTGGGGGAGCTGGCCGGCAGCGCCCTGGAGCCCGGCCTGGTCCGGACCCTCGCGGTGCCGGAGTATCGCGCCGCCGCCTACCGGGCCGCGCTCGCCGAGGTCGAGTACGGCGACGACCCGGACCCGCACAACCGGCGCATGCGCGAGGTGTCCTACCTGCACCTGACCCGGTTCGTGCAGGTGCTGCTGGACCGCAAGGACCGCATGAGTATGGCGCACGGGCTGGAGGTGCGGGTGCCGTACTGCGATCACCGGTTGGTGCAGTACGTCTACAACACGCCCTGGTCGATGAAGACCTTCGACGGGCGGGAGAAGAGCCTGCTGCGCGCCGCGACCGCCGACGTCCTGCCGGCCTCGGTGGTGAACCGCACCAAGAGCCCGTACCCGTCGACGCAGGACGAGCGGTACGAGCGGGCCCTGCGCGAGAACCTCACCACGCTCGGCGCCGACTCGCCCGCCGCCGCCCTGCTGGACCCGCAGCGGATCACCGAGCTGGCCGCCGCACCCTACGAGCACGACGGCTTCGGCGCCGCCCGCCGCGCGATCGAGCAGGTCCTGGCCCTGGACACCTGGCTGCGCCGCGCGCCCGTCCGGCTGCTGGTCTAACGGATCCTGCCGAACAGCGGGTGGGGGCTCATCTTCACCCGCGGGGCACCCTGGCCGAACCACGGCGCGTCCCGGATCGCCCGCATGGCCTCGCGCCGCCGCCGCGCGTCCATCCGGTCGATGAACATGACCCCGTCGAGGTGGTCGGTCTCGTGCTGCAGGCACCGTGCCAGCTCGCCGGTGCCGACCACCTGGACGGGGTCGCCGCGGTCGGAGAACCCCTTGGCCACGACGTGCTGGCGCCGCACGGTGTCGAAGTAGAGGCCGGGCATCGACAGGCACCCCTCGGGCCCGTCCTGCTCCTGCTCGTCCGGGAAGTCCAGCACCGGGTTGACCAGATGCCCGGACACCCCGTCGACGTGGAAGACGAAGGCCCGCAGCCCGACGCCGACCTGGTTCGCCGCGAGGCCCGAGCCCTGCTCGGCCCGCAGCGTGTCGAACAGATCCTTGACGAGCCGGCGCAGCTCGGCGTCGAACGTGGTGACCTCGTCCGCGGCGGTGGTCAGCACCGGGTCCCCGAAGATCCGGACCGGGACAACGCTCATGGGTTCAGCCTCACTCACGATTGCGGTCAGCTTTGCAAAGCAGCATACTTTGCAAAGTGACGTCCCGACAGGCCGAGGAGGCCGCCCTGAGCCACCCGATCCGGGTGGCCCTCGTCGAGCTGCTGCGCGAGCGCGGCACGGTGACGTCCACGGAGGCGGCCCGCGAGCTGGGCGGCAGCTCCGGGCTGCACTCGTTCCACCTCCGCCAGCTGGCCCGCTACGGCCTGGTCGAGGAGGTCATCCCCGCCCGCGGCCGGGCGAAGCCGTGGCGCCTGGTGGAGGTCGCGCCTTTGCAAAGCGCACTGGACCAGAGCGAGCTGAACCGGGGCCTGGAGGACGAGAGCTACCGCCGGTGGCTCGCCATGCGCGACGCCGCGCCCGGCCGGTGGCGGCGCGACGAGGCCTTCAGCCAGGTCGTGTACCTCACCCCGCGGGAGATGACCGAGCTGGCCGGCGCCGTGCGCGCGCTCATCGCCGGCTACGCCCACCGCGAGCGGCGCCGCCCCGCCGGTGCCGGCCCGGTCGCGGTCGTCGCACGCGTGTTCCCGCTGCTGGAGCCCGAGGCCTGAGCACCACCACGCGGCGCGTGCACTGCCGGTTCAGAACCGATCGCGTTCAGTGCGACTCGCGGGCGACCCGCTCGCCGCTGGCGCCGAGGAGGAAGTCCAGGTCGGCACCGGTGTCGGCCTGCAGCACAGTGTCGACGTAGAGCTTCTCCCACCCGCGCCGCGGCCGGGCGAGCGCGGCCAGGAACTCGCCCGACGGCTCCCGCGCGGCGAGGTCGGCCTCGGCGTGCAGCGTGCGCGCGGGCACGTCCAGCACGATCATGTCCCCGGTGCGGACACGGGCCAGGGGTCCGCCGGCGGCCGCCTCGGGAGCGACGTGGAGTACGACCGTGCCGTACGCCGTGCCGCTCATCCGCCCGTCGCACACCCGCACCATGTCGCGGACGCCGCGCGCCAGCAGCCGGGCGGGGATGGGGGTGTTGGCGACCTCGGGCATGCCCGGGTACCCCTTCGGGCCGCACCCGCGCAGCACGATCACCGAGTCGGCGGTGATGTCCAGCCCCGGGTCGTCGATGCGGGCGTGCAGATCCTCGACGGAGTCGAAGACGACGGCGGGGCCCCGGTGGCGCAGCAGGTGCGGCGACGCGGCGGCCGGCTTGATGACCGCGCCGTCCGGGGCCAGGTTGCCGCGCAGCACGGCGATCCCGGCCCGCGGCCGCAGCGGCTCGGCGCGGGACCGGATCACCTCGCCGTCCCAGATGCGGGCGTCGGCGAGGTGCTCGACGAGTGGGCGGCCGGTGACGGTCAGCGCGGCCGGGTCGAGCAGGTCGGCGACCTCGGCCAGGACCGCGTGCAGGCCGCCGGCGCGGTGCAGGTCCTCCATCAGGAAGCGGCCGGCCGGCTGCAGGTCGGCCAGCAGCGGTACGTCCGCGCCGAAGCGGTCGAAGTCGTCCAGGCCCAGCGCGACGCCGGCCCGCCCGGCGATGGCGAGCAGGTGCACGACGGCGTTGGTCGATCCGCCCAGCGCCGCCAGCGCGACGATCGCGTTGCGGAACGATCCACGGCTCAGCACGGCGCCCGGCGGCCGCTCGCTGTCGATGAGCTCGACGGCGAGGACGCCGGTGGCGTGCGCGGCGGCCAGCAGCCGGGAGTCGGCGGCCGGGATGCCGGCGATCCCGGGCAGCGTCATGCCGAGCACCTCGGCGAGCAGCCCCATCGTCGAGGCGGTCCCCATGGTGTTGCAGTGGCCGCGGCTGCGGATCATCGACGACTCGGAGTCCAGGAACGCCCGCGGCGACAGGGTCCCGGCGCGCACCTCCTCGGAGAGCTTCCACACGTCGGTGCCGCAGCCCAGCGGCACGCCCCGGAACGTGCCCGTGAGCATCGGCCCGCCGGGCACCACGACCGCCGGCAGGCCGACCGAGCAGGCGGCCATGAGCAGTGCCGGGATGGTCTTGTCGCAGCCGCCGAGCAGCACGACGCCGTCGATCGGGTTGGCCCGCAGCATCTCCTCGGTGGCCATCGCGGCCATGTTGCGCCACAGCATCGCGGTCGGCCGGACCTGCGTCTCGCCGAGCGACACCACGGGCAGGTCGAGCGGGATGCCGCCGGCCTCGTAGACGCCGTTGGCGACGCTGCGCGCGACCTCGTCCAGGTGCGCGTTGCACGGCGTGAGATCCGAGGCGGTGTTGGCGATCGCGACGTGCGGCCGCCCGTCGAACGCGTCGGCGGGCAGTCCCCGGCGCATCCAGGCGCGGTGGATGTAACTGTTGCGGTCGTCGCCGGAATACCACTGGGCGCTGCGCCGTGCGGCCATGAGCCCTCCTCAACGCGCTGCTCCGCAACCGTACCGCCGGTGAGCTGTCTCGATCTACCATTCGATCCATGCCTGCGCGATACGTCGCCCGACCGGCCAGCGCCGACGCGTACGCTCTCGGCGAGGGGCCGGTGTGGGACCCGGTCCGGGACCGGCTGCTGTGGGTCGACATCCTGGCCAACACGGTGCACGAGGGCCGCCTGGGCCCGGCCGTCGTGCCGATCGGCTCGTGGGAGTTCCCGGACACCGTCGGCGCTGTCGCCCCGGCCGCCGACGGCGCGCTGCTCGTCGCCGAGCGCCACGTGCTGACCCGCGTCGATCCGGACGGCACCCGCACGTTCGTCGCCCGGGTCCTGCCCGAGGGCCGCGCGAGCCGGCTCAACGACGGCGCGGTGGACCCGGCCGGCCGCTTCCTGGT